>NZ_JABSPA010000001.1:0-113588 GCF_013214175.1 Colwellia sp.
GTGAAACGCAGTTGCGCCGATGGTAGTGTGGGAGTTCCCATGTGAGAGTAGGACATTGCTAAACTTCTAATTTGTGCTTAGGCACACGAGAAGCCCGTTACAGTGGTAACGGGCTTTTTTCTGTCTGGGATTTGATAAAGAAGTTGCACCGAGAGTAGTGTGACTTATGTTGCAACTAAGCCCATGTGAGCGTAGGCGACGTTGCTAAACTTCTAATTTGTGCTTCGCCACACGAGAAGCCCTATTCAAAAGAGTCGGGCTCTTTGCTGTCTGCTATAGAATTATTTTTGTGTAGCTCCCATCACGATGTGGCCCCACCGGATTCCATTCAGCCCCAATGCCGCGGCGCTTCAGCAGTAAAACGCAGTTGCTGCGTAGATGGTAATCGTATGGGTGTTATTCCCTTTATGTGAGAGTAGAACCTTGCTAAACGTCTAATTTGTACTTCTGTATATGAGAAGCCCGTTACGAAAGTAACGGGATTTTTGCTGTATGGCTTAAATTAAAATCCAGTCGTTATCTGCATAAGGTGTGCCTTCTTATTTCCACCAGGACAATATACTCCTGTATTGTCTAATAAGTTACATCCATTTACGTCAACGTAATTAAGCAGATGCTCGGGGCTTATGTTAAAGGTAAGATCATATGAGAACGTAGCGGGGTATGGATAAACTTCACTCGTTAGTAAATTCTCCAATAAAGAATAGAAACCTGTAGCTTAGGCTTCTGTGTTTTCTATATGCTGTGTAATGTCATTATCACTTAGTATTTTTATAGTCAGTCGGCTACGTTCTAGATTTATAGCGATGGCAATAAGTATAGCTAATAATATAATAATTTGGCTAGACACACCGTAATGTCTACTTATCTAATTAAGTACTATTATGGTAAAAAATGATTGTATACATTATACATGTTGGGTAGTAGTATGCAGAGGTTACTTATTTGTAAATTACTCCCGGTAAAACAAATCAATAGCAACATACTTTTAGTAGATCTGATCTGTCAATCACCCTTCTATAAGTATACTCAGCCAGAGCAGGTTTCTTGCTCTGGCACCCATCACTTGTTAGCACGACATAATTCGTTAATTACTTTACAGTTTAAGTGAATACTTATGTATCATTTGTGAATTATTATATCAATGTGATAAAGTAACTTATCTATGCCCAATGGTAATATTATAGTAGAAAATGGCTGTATGTTTTATACGCACCATAAGGTATTGTTGCTATGTTATTAATTGTAACTTACTCCCTTAGTGGTTAATTAATAACAAAATACTTTGTGCTAAGATCTGATCTGTCAATTATATCTCACGAGTATATTTGTCCGGAGTAGGGAAACCTACTCCGGCATCCTATCTTATTTTCTTTAGTTTGATTGAAGAATTATTAGTCAATACTTAGTTGTAGTTAACTTTCGTCGGCTTTTGTTAATAAATAGCCAGTTAGTCTTCTACTGCCGCTATATTGATAAAATTTCTCTATCCATGTGTACTCATTACTGTCAATTATCAGTCATTATCTAGATCTCCCTTGAATTTTATATCCTAAACCCCACATAGTTTCTAACAACTTTTTAAAAGTAGATTAATAATTTTCACCGGAGATATTTTAGATGTCAGAAACTAATCAAGTACAAAATCATGCGTTTGCATCGGACAACGCCAAAATACTACAATTAATGATCCACTCACTCTATTCAAATAAAGAAATATTTTTGCGTGAGTTAGTCTCTAATGCCGCTGATGCGGCAGACAAGCTTCGTTTTAAAGCATTATCAGATAATGCATTGTACGAAAACGATGGTGAGCTTCGTGTTCGTGTTAGCTGTAATAAAGAAAATAACACATTAACAATTTCTGATAACGGTATCGGCATGAACGTTGATGAAGTTATTGAGCATTTAGGTACTATTGCTAAATCAGGTACTGCTGAGTTCTTCTCTCAATTATCAGGTGATCAAGCATCTGACTCGCAACTTATCGGCCAATTCGGCGTTGGTTTTTACTCTTCGTTTATCGTTGCAGATAAAGTAACCGTGCGTACCCGTAAAGCGGGTGACAATGCTAGTGAAGGTGTTGAGTGGGTAAGTGCAGGTGAAGGTGAATTCACCACGGCTAAAATTGAGAAGACTAATCGTGGTACTGATATCATCCTTCATTTAAAAGACGATGAATCAGAATTCGCAAATGACTGGCGTTTAAAGTCTATTGTTACTAAGTACTCAGATCATATCTCAGTATCAGTAGAGATGTTAACTGCTGAAGTTCCAGCTGTAGAAGCTGTAGCAGAAGTAACTGATGAAAAAGATAATGTAACAAGACCTGCTGTCGAAGCGGTTGATGCTATTCCTGCATTATGGGAACCAGTAAATAAAGCGACTGCATTATGGACACGTGAAAAATCTGATATTACTGAAGAAGAATACAAAGAGTTTTATAAGCACGTTTCTCATGATTTTGGCGACCCACTTTTATGGGAACATAATAAAGTTGAAGGCAAGACCGAATACACTTCATTGCTATATATTCCGACTAAAGCACCATTTGATATGTATAACCGCGAAAAGCAACATGGTCTTAAGCTGTTTGTTCAGCGCGTATTTATTATGGATGATGCTGAGCAGTTCATGCCAACCTACTTACGTTTCGTCAAAGGTTTATTAGATTCAAATGATTTACCATTAAACGTTTCTCGTGAAATATTACAAGATAACAAGATTAGCCAAGCGATTCGTAAGGGCTGTACTAAACGCGTATTGAAAATGCTTGAAAAATTAGCTAAAAAAGATGCGGAAAAATACCAAGGATTTTGGGATGAGTTTGGTCAGGTATTAAAAGAAGGCCCTTCTGAGGACCAAGCAAATAAAGATCAGGTTGCTGGTTTATTACGATTTTCTTCAACTAATGACAATGTAGCGGCTCAAAATGTGTCACTTGCTACTTACATTGAACGCATGAAAGAAGGCCAAGATAAGATTTATTATGTTGTTGCCGATAGTTTTGAAGCGGCTAAAAGTAGCCCGCATTTAGAAGTATTCCGTAAAAAAGGCATTGAAGTATTGTTAATGTCTGACCGTATTGATGAATGGTTAGTAAGCCATTTAACAGAGTTTGATAGTAAGCAATTACAGTCGGTTACTCAAGGCGGGTTAGATCTGGGTGATATGGATGACGCTGAAACTAAAGAAGCACAAGAGAAGCTTGAGAAAGAGTATGACTCTGTTGTTAAGCGCATTAAAGATAGTTTAGAAGGAAAGGTTAAAGATGTTAAACTTTCTCAACGTCTTACTGATTCTCCTGCTTGTATCGTAGCTGATGATAATGACATGAGTAGCCAAATGGCTAAGTTAATGGCATCGGTTGGTCAAGAGGTACCTGATGCTTTACCTATCTTTGAAATCAATGGTGAGCATGAGCTTATTAAACATGTTGCCGATGAGCAAGATGATGATAAATTTGGTCAGTGGATCGAAGTCTTGTTTGACCAAGCTATGTTAGCAGAACGTGGTAGCTTAAAAGATCCAGCTAGCTTCGTTGCTCGCTTAAATAAATTAATGTTAAGCCTAACTAAGTAAGTATTTTTATCGCAAGGTAAGCTTTAGGTAATACTTTAGTCTCAAAAAGGAGGTGTTTCATGCATGAAACACCTCCTTTTTTGTTCAATCCTCCTTTCTCTACTTGTTTGCACATAAGCTAGCTTGTATAGTGTCTGCGGCTTTATTATAAAGCGAAGAAATATTACTTTTGTCTGATCAGACACAGTTCATCAGCATTGAATAAAGGTAATATTTACTTAATACATCAACTATTAATTTAAGGTTATATAATATGCGCATTGTTTTATTAGGTGCTCCAGGCGCTGGTAAAGGCACACAAGCACAATTTTTAATGGCTAAATTTGGTATTCCACAAATTTCAACAGGCGATATGCTGCGTGCTGCAATTAAAGCGGGCTCTGAACTAGGCAATAAAGCTAAAGCTGTTATGGATGCTGGGCAATTAGTTTCTGATGATTTGATCATCGGCTTAGTTAAAGAACGTGTCGCACAAGACGATTGTAAAGCAGGATTTTTACTTGACGGTTTCCCTCGTACCATTCCACAAGCAGATGCCATGAAAGAAAGCGGTATCTCTGTTGATCACGTACTTGAATTTGATGTGCCTGATGAAGTGATTGTTGAGCGTATGGCTGGCCGTCGTGTTCATTCTGGCTCTGGTCGTGTTTATCACCTTGTTTTCAATCCGCCAAAAGTAGCCGGTAAAGATGATGTAACCGGTGATGATTTATCTATTCGTCCAGATGATGAGGAGGCGACCGTACGTAAACGTTTATCTATTTATCACGATCAAACTAAGCCACTAGTAGACTTTTACCAAGCTGAAGCTAAGGCGGGTAACTGTAGTTATTTAACTATTGATGGCACGCAAGCTGTTGAAAAAGTTAATCAGTTATTATCAGCTCAGCTTGCTTAATATCTAGTTATTCTCTAGCTATTTAAGTGAAAAAACTCGCCAAGGCGAGTTTTTTATGTCTGGCGTAACGAATACCAATTCCATTAAATTATTGCTTAGTTTCTGAGCATAGCAATGTGAGGAATGTCATCTTCTAAGTACATAGCTGATATCTGAGTGAAACCATGTTTTTGGTAGTATGACTTTAAATGTTGTTGGGCAGAGATCTTGATCTCTTCGTTAGGGTAATGTTGCTGACAAAGCGATAGCGCTTCTGTCATTAATTCGTGGCCTAAACCGCCGCCTCTGGCTTGATTGGCAATAACCACTCTGCCGATACTGATATTGTTTGCATAGTTTTGGCCTTTAGGCAGAATGCGCAGATAAGCAACTAGTTGCTCTGCTTGATAACCTAATAAATGTAGAGTTTGAGGGTGTCGGTCAAGCAGGTTTTTGTCGCCGTCTAAATCAGGATAAAAACAAGTTTGTTCAACGACAAAAACATCAATGCGCAACTTCAGTACATCATATAATTGATTCAGCGATAGCTCAGTAAATGCTTTGGTTTGCCAGGTTGTTTTTATCGTCATAGTGAGTTTAGGGCCGTTAAATACTTAGTAGTTTTAGGTAACCATAATACTTGCGTTCATCAAGGTAATCTTTAATTTCTTCTTTATACTTTTTTATGCATAATTCAGGGAATTCAATAGAGACGACTTTATTTAGTGCACAAGCATCAAGAAAGAGTAAATATCCTAGCGGCAAGTACGTTGGATTGAAATTGCATTGATATATCGTTGCTCTGACTTGGCTAGCATTATAAAAAGTCTGTTCACCATAACGCTTCTGTAGCTTAGGTAATAGTTGGTTTCCGTATTTTTTTATTGCTCTACGCTTAAACATGGCTATTCCTTAGCAGGGACTTCTTATGGTGTCTTAGATAAATAACGGCTCATTATAATGAAAATGATTTAGCTTCAGTAATTAATCGAGCCGTTTTATTGGACAGCATTTTACACCATGTATCGAATAAAATCGATAAGAACTCAGGGATTGATTATTTTGACTTTATTGCGATCAACAAAAAATCCGGCTTGTTGATACGCTTTCACAATGGCGCCACGCTGCCGTAGTATTTTTAAGCCTTTATTAATCGCGATATAAGCTTCCTTTCCCTCCGGGTGCTTCTTACTTATGACAAAATGACGAGAGTCTTTAAGTACCACGCCAATATTTTTAACGGGCACTAGGTGAACTTTATTCATAACAAAGCTTTGATCAGGGGTTGAGTTAAAGGGCATCAAAATGAAGTCTATCCACTGGATATCGACCATACGTACCATAGATAACCAAGAATCGTCTCTAGTAAGGCTTTTAATCGGGAGTTTCTGAAGTGTTTTCCAGTCAGTACGCCATTTGGGTGTTGATACCGCCGTTAGCTCAGCAAGGTCACTGAGTTCCTTAATCGCTAAGGTTTTCGTGTTTTTCGGGCTAGTATAAATTCCCGCGATATACTCGCCATTTCTTATTACTGGGTCAGAGATATAAACCTTGTCGGCAAGGGGTAATGCATCTTGTTGCCAGTAGGAATCAAAACTTATTAAAAGTTGACCGTTTTGTAACATTTTAGTATTACGAAAGTTAACTTTACCTGGGGCGTAACTGAAACTATGGCTAAAGCCACCAAGTTTGAGTGCCTGTTGGGCAATAATCATGTCGACCACGTCGCGGCGGATATTTTTACCGGAGAAGTTATCTATTGAGCTGATATCTTTATCAGTAACAAATCTCTGGTAATCAATGTAGACATCATCACGTATATAAATAAGCACACTATGCTGACGGGCGAGAGCATTCGAGCTAATACTTATCAGTGTAAGGATAAGCAGCACTGTAGTTAATGTTTTAGTGCCTGTTGCTGTAGAAAGCTTTGCCATAAAAGAACGCCATCATATTTTAAACTACTTCACTGGGGTTAAATGCATCCCTGTCTAATTCAAGATAACAAGGATACAAATATTTAGCAAAGTAGGGTGAGAGCTTCCAATAATGAAATGTAGCGCTATTTGTTATGTCGTTGTTGTAATACGGCCATAACCTCACTGAGTTCAATTTTTTGATCTGCGAGTAATACTAAGGTGTGATAAAACAAGTCGGCACATTCACCTAATAAATCTTCTTTTGTTTCAGCAACAGCAGCAAGTGCAACTTCAACGCCTTCTTCACCAACTTTTTGTGCCATTTTAGTGGTGCCACGAGAGAATAAGTGCGCGGTATAACTCTCTTTTGGATCATCATTTCTCCGACTATCAATAACTTGTTCTAGTTCACTGAGAAAGTTTTGCTGAGTTAATTTTTGTTCAGGAAAGCACGACTCTGTGCCTAAGTGACAACTTGGACCGATAGGCAAACAAGCAATAAGTAAACTGTCATTATCGCAATCTGTTAATATTTGTTTAACGTTTAAAAAGTTACCCGAGGTTTCGCCTTTCACCCATAGCGCTTGTTTTGAACGACTGAAAAAAGTTGCTTTACCTGTTTCTAGGGTTGCGGCTAATGAGGCTTGGTTCATATAACCTTGCATTAATACTGCACCAGTTGCCGCGTGTTGAATAATGGCAGGAATGAGGTCATTCATTTTTTGCCATGCTAACTCATTAATATTGTCTTTGTTTACTAACATGGTCTCACCTCTATACGTTGCTCTTTTAAATAAGTCTTTAAATCTTTAATGGCAATAACTCCTTTATGAAAAACAGAAGCAGCCAGTGCGCCATCGACATCTGCTTGTTGGTAAATATCACTAAAATGTTTCATAGTACCTGCACCACCTGAGGCAATTAAAGGTACCTTGCATACCGCTCTTGCTTGCTTTAATTGTTCGATATCATAACCTTGACGTACACCATCTTGGTTCATGCAGTTTAACACTATTTCACCTGCTCCTAGGCTGACGACTCTTTCAATCCAGTCAAAGGTAGTCCAGCCTGTTTTTTGTGTACGTTTCTCGTCACCAGTAAATTGATAAACTTGGTATTCACCTTTGCCATTATTAGCCTCTTTGTTATAAAAGCTATCTACACCAACAACAATACATTGTTGACCAAAAACATCGGCTAAGCGGGTGATAAGCTCAGGATCTCGTAAGGCAGGAGAGTTAATGCTAATTTTATCTGCACCCATCATCAATATTTCTTTCGCATCAGCTTCACTTTTAATACCACCAGCAACACAAAATGGAATATCAATAACTTCAGCAATACGCGTTACCCAGCTTTTATCAACCACACGACCATCACTGCTTGCGGTAATATCATAAAATACTAATTCATCCGCACCAGCTTCTGCATATTTCTGCGCTAAGGGTACTATGTCACCAATGATTTCATGATTGCGAAATTGCACGCCTTTTACTACCTTGCCATCTCTTACATCGAGACAGGGAATAACTCTTCTAGCTAACATGGGCTTTTCTCCCTTATAGCTTCTTTAGCTGTAGGCCAACAAGCAATTGCTTCTTCAAGGGTAAACTTACCTTCAAGTAACGAACGACCCAAAATAACGCCGCTGACACCCGTTGGAATTAACGCTTTAATATCGCCCAAGCTGCCAATGCCGCCCGATGCTTGCCAGTCAATTTCTGGGTACTTGGCACAAACCTCTGTGTATAAATCAACATTAGTACCAGTTAAGGTGCCATCTTTACTAATGTCGGTACATAACACGTGTTTAATGCCTGCATCTTGATATTGAGCCAGTAACTCTTCTAGGTTAACACCACTGTCTTCAATCCAACCATGAGTTGGCAGAGTTTTATTACCTTGGGCATCTATTTTAATATCTAGCGCTAAAACAATTTTTTCACAGCCGTAGGTTTTAAGCCATTGCGTGACTAGTTCAGGTTGTTTAATAGCTAAACTGCCAATAACAACACGATCAGCACCTAGTTCTAGCAGTTGCTTTACATCGTCTTCACAACGTATACCACCACCCACTTGTATGATCATCGATGGATGTTTAACAACAGTTTTTAACGTAGCTAATTGACGCTTGGTGCTGTCTTTTGCGCCATCTAAATCAACAAAGTGCATAATAGTAGCACCTGCTTTAGCATAAGACTGTTGACGCTCTTGTACGGTATATTGGTAATTAGTTTTTTGGTTATAGTCGCCCTGATACAAACGCACAACTTGGCCATTAATCAAATCAATTGCGGGAATCATCATAATTTCACAAGCTCCTGTGGCTCTAATTCTAAAAAGTTTTGAATGATTTTACTGCCTAAAGCGCTTGAGCGCTCAGGGTGGAATTGACAGCCAATAAAGTTATCTTTAGCTATTGCTGCTGAGAAAGTACTGCCATATTCACAACTGGCAATGGTGTACTCACTGATAGGTGCGGCAAAACTGTGGACAAAGTAAAAGTAATCACCTGTCGTAATACCGTTGAAAATAGGGTGGTCTGATACTTGGGTCAATGTATTCCAGCCCATATGTGGTAAACGTTTATCTTGTGCCTTCAACGGCTCAATCTTGGTTGGAATTAAGTTCAAACAAGGCACTGTATTAGCATTGTTATCAGCAGTTGAGGACTTATTACCTTCGGTAGAAGACTCTGTCATTAACTGCATGCCTAAACAAAAGCCAAGTACTGGCTGAGTGAGGTTTTGTAATACAGTTACTAAGTTTTTAGCTTTGATATTAGCCATGGCGTGCTTAGCACTGCCAACACCGGGGAGTATTACTTTATCAGCTTGTTGGATTAGCTCAATATCATCAGTGATAGTAACCTTATAACCTAACCGCTCAACGGCAAACTTAACCGAGGCTAAATTTGCACAACCAGTATCTACTATTACATTCTTTGTTACTGTCTTTATCTCTGCCATTACAAAGTGCCTTTCGAGCTTGGCATAGCATCACCATCAACTTTAATCGCTTGACCTAACGCACGGCCAAACACTTTGAATAAGCTTTCTACCTGGTGGTGGCAATTTCCTTTACTGGTTGATAAATGTAAAGTAATTAACATTGAGTCGGCTAATGAACGGAAAAAGTGTCCGACCATTTGTGTTGACATAGTACCAACTTTATCACTGGTAAAATCGGCATCAAATTCTAACCAAGGGCGGCCAGAAAGATCGATTGTACATTCTGCTCGACATTCATCCATAGGTATGACAAAACCAAAACGATTAATACCCCGTTTATTACCTAAAGCTTGTTTTAACGCTTGGCCTAATGCAAGTGCGGTATCTTCAACACTGTGATGGTCATCAATGTGATAATCACCGCTCACTTTACAATCCAAGTTAAAGCCACCGTGGGTCGCTATTTGATCTAACATGTGGTCAAAAAAACCTAAGCCGGTATCTATTTTACTACTGCCAGCTTTATCTAAATTAACGGTTACTGTGATGTCAGTTTCTTTGGTTGTGCGAGTTACCGTTGCTATTCTTGGCTGCTCTAACTGATTAATAATTTGTTCGCTCACTTGTGACCAATTCAATGTGTCTCGATTGTACTTGATGCCAACGATACCCATGTTAGCGGCAAGCCCCATATCTGTTTCTCTGTCGCCAATAACATATGAATTGGTAAAATCTACCCTACCTTGTTGTAAGTAATCACTTACTAAACCCAATTTGGGTTTACGGCAGTTACAGTTATCTTCATCAAAGTGAGGGCAAAGTAGTACGTCTTGAAAGTTTATACCTTGAGAGCTGAAGATATCCATCATCTTATTATGAGGTAAATCAAAATCGCTTTTTGGGAAACTAGTGGTGCCTAAGCCATCTTGATTCGACACCATCACGAGTTTAAAGCCTTTAGCTTGTAATTTTAGTAGCTCAATAATGACATTGGGTTCAAAGACTAGTTTTTCTAAGCTATCAAGTTGCTTATCGATAACTGGCTCTTCAACTAAAGTGCCGTCACGGTCGATAAATAATATCTTCTCTTGGGTATTACTCATAAAATGCTCTTCAATATGTTTGCTGTTGACTGGCCTTAGTGGGCTGACAATTGGGTTAATAAAGTTTGCTGAAGTTTTGTTATTTCTTGCGCACTGCCAATGCTAATGCGTAAGCAATTTTCCAGCTGTATTTGTTTAGATTGATCTCGAATCAAGATATTATTTTTAACTAAAAGATCAAATATATTGGCTTTATCTTGCTCACTTTGGCAGCGAAAAAGGACAAAGTTGGCATCACTAGCAAAGACTTGCTTACACCAAGATTGCTTTGTTAACCATTGATTTAGTTGTTCACGCAGAGTATTACTTGCTTGAACTTGCTTGGTCATTTTACCTAAGCCTGTTGTTAATGCTGCACTTGCTATTCCGGCTACTGGCGCAGAAATAGGGTAGGGTGCAATAACTTTAGTTAACAAGGTTATTACGTCATTATTTGCTAAGGTAAAGCCACAACGAAGACCCGCTAAAGCAAAGGCTTTAGATAAGGTTCTTAGTACAATGACATTGTCAAAGTCTTGCAATAATGTTGCCGATGAATACTCAGGACTAAATTCTATATATGCTTCATCAACCACCACCATGGCAGTATCTTTAAATAGCTTTATTGCAGCAATAATTTGCTCTTGCGGTAATAAATTCCCCGTTGGGTTGCCTGGAGAGCATAAAAACACCACTTTCACCTTACCTACTTGCTGCTGTAAACCCTCTAAATCTAGGGTGAAATCAGCAGAGTTGAGCGGTACTTTAACAACCGCTGCACCATGGTTTTCTGCACTAATAGCGTACATACCGTAAGTTGGTGGGCATATTAAAATACTGTCTTGGTATGCTTTACAAAAACTGCGAATGATCAGCTCTATACCTTCATCGGCACCTCGAGTTGCCAGAATTTTATCTTTTGCTAAGCCAGAATATTCGCTATAGGCGGAGATTAAGCTATCGGGCTGAAAATCAGGGTAGCGATTGATATTTGTCGCCGATAACTGATATTGACCACTACCTGGCGCTTCATTTGCGTTCAGCCATATTTTATCGTCTTGGGCATCAGCGCTAGAAAATAGACGTCGTGCAGATTGATAAGGCACCATATCAATTAACTCTGTCCGTGCTAATTGCTCTGCGGTCGTTAAAGTTTGATTGTTTTTACCTTTATTTATCTTTAGGTCAGCCATCGTTACGAACCTTCTTCCAAACGAATAGTGACAGCACGCTGGTGTGCATCTAAACCTTCAGCATCCGTTAGCTCGATAATACATTCAGCTAAACTAGCCAAACCTGATTTAGTTATCTCTTGCACGGTATAACGACGAGAAAAATCAGCAAGAGATAAACTTGATATCACCTTTGAATAACCATAAGTGGGTAATACGTGGTTAGTGCCGCTGGCGTAATCACCGGCAGATTCTGGCGTGTAAGCGCCGACAAAAATTGAACCGGCATTACGTAAACTGTTTAACAAGGTTGGAGCATCTTCAGTTTGAATGATTAAGTGCTCTGGTCCGTATTCATTCGACACTTGCACCGCTTGAGTTAAGTCTTTGGTTAAAATCAATCGAGACTGGGTTAACGCTTGCTCGGCTATTTTACGTCGAGACAATGTCACTACTTGCTTTTCTAATTGATCTGCTACTTGTGTGATTAAAGCTTCACTATCACTGAGTAGTATCACTTGGCTGTCAATCCCGTGCTCTGCTTGTGATAATAAATCTGCGGCAATAAAGGCCGGATTTGCTTGCTCATCAGCAATAACTAATACTTCGGAAGGGCCAGCGGGCATATCAATAGCAAAACCCGCCACTTGTTGTGATAGTTGGGTTTTTGCTTCGGTAACATAGCGGTTACCAGGGCCAAATACTTTATTTACCGCCGCTATTGTTTGTGTACCATAAGCAAGTGCGGCAATCGCTTGGGCGCCACCAACCGTGTAGATTTCACTAATACCACAAAGATCAGCAGCCACTAATACTTCATTGGCTAATTGGCCATTTTTATCAGGCGGACAAACCAGAGCGGTACGTTTGCAACCGGTAAGTTGCGCCGGTATACCTAACATTAATACCGTTGAAGGCAAGGGCGCCGAGCCAGCAGGAATATATAAACCGACACTTTCTATCGCTTCAGTTTTTAAGGTGCACTTAACACCAGGGGTCGTTTCAACCGTTATATCCGTTGGCTGTTGTGCACTATGAAATGCTCTAATTTGTTGGTAAGCGGTGTTTATTGCTTTTAAGCGCTTAGCTGATAAGGCTAACTTGGCTTGCGCAACTTGCTCAGCGCTCACTGACAATGTACTAAGCGCGATACCATCAAATTGCTCAGTTAAAGCATATATAGCTTTATCACCTTGATTTTTAACTTGCGCTATAATGTTGGCAACTTGTGTTGATAACAAGGCGCTATCTGCTATTGCAGGTCGTGCAAGGGCGGTTTTTTTTTGCTGCTCTGACAGTTCTTGCCAATTGATTAGTTGATTAATCATAATTACTTGTTCCTAATACTTCGAGGATGTGTTTCTTTATAAGTAAAAAATAATTTACTTTAGCTCGCCGCTAGTTGGTGTAAGTGCAAAGAGGGAGCACGGAGCTGACGTTAGTCAGTGAGTACTTCCGATGCTGAGCTTACATCTACTAGCAATGAGGTAAGTTAATTTAGCCCATCATCTTTTCAATAGGCATCACTAAGATGGAGTGACAACCTAAGGCTTTTAATTGCTCCATGGTTTCCCAAAAGAATGTTTCTGTTGCGACTACATGCACAGCAACCATGTCGTCACGCCCTGCAAGTGGTAAAACAGTGGGTGTTTCTGTGCCTGGCATTAACTTGCTGACTTGTGCTACTTTATCTTTTGGTGCGTGCAACATGATGTATTTGCTTTCTTTTGCTTTAATTACACCGTGAATGCGTGGTAATAAGGTATCTAAAATAGCTTGTTTTTCTTCACCTAAAGCGTCAGCTCGTTGGATTAGTGACGCTTTTGAACGGAAAACTTCAGCCACTTCTTTTAAGCCATTAGCTTCAAGTGTTGCGCCGGTAGAAACTAAGTCACAAATACCGTCAGCTAAACCTACGCGAGGTGCTACTTCAACTGAGCCTTTAAGTAAGCAAAACTCGACATTAATGCCATTAGCTTTAGCAAAACGATTTAATAAGTGCGGATAAGTTGTGGCAAAACGTAAGCCGTTTAAACAATCTAATCCTGTGTATTCAAATTCTTCCGGCATCGCAATTGAGAAGCGACAAGCGCCAAAATCTAATGTGGTAGTGCGAATGTATTCAGACTTATTACCTTTTAATTGGCGATCTAACTCTTCTTCTTCGAGGGTATTATCACCAACAATACCTAAATCACAAACACCGTCCATAACCAGACCTGGAATATCACTACTGCGCACGCGCATAATATCAATAGGCATGTTACTAACGTGGGCAAGTAAACGACGGTCGCTAAGATTAATTTTTAATCCGCAGCGCTTTAGTAATTTTTGGGTTTCTTCACTAAGGCGTCCTGACTTTTGCATGGCAATGCGTAAACGTGGCTCTGATGTACTCATATTGATAATTCCTATGGTGTCTTAATCTTAAAATTCGTCATGTATATACAATTTCTAATGCGCTAAAATGCGAAAAACCCCCGAGAGAGTAAAGACTCTTTCGGGGGTTTAGTAATGACATTTTATTGTTATAAAAGCTTTTCTATTGCTTGTATAAATGTTTACTTAAGTCCACTGAAAGGCCTTTGCCCTGCAGTGTTTTTGTTACTAACGCTGAATGGGCTAATTGCTATGATGATGGTGATGTCGGCGATTCAGGTTAATAAACATTGTTAAATTCTCAGTTAAATTCTTGACTAGTTATGGCTAATTTTTCGTGCTGTTGTAAAATTAAATGAACAGCTTAAAATTGATGATTTCTTTAGCTGTTATTTACACTACTGCTTAAATAAGATAGCTGCAAGTAATAAATACAAGATTTTTATTCCTTTTTGTTATATACAGCAGGGTTAAAGTTATTACTCTAGACTTTTAAATAGCATCAGTCCTAAGTAAAAAGTTAAAGCTAATTTCTTTTTTGCCGATAATAGGGTGAATAGTTAACAGCTTCGTAACATGAAACAGTGTAGGAACTAAAGATGGATATTTTTACAACTCAATTAACACGCATAGTCCCTGTACCCATTAAGCCGGCAAGCTTAAAGGTTAAAGCACTGTTGAAAGAGGCCGCTAACAGTAAGTTAAACCAAGACCCTAATCACCTTGAAAACCATGAATATTACTTCACTAGTGAAGAAGACCAATATCATAACAGTCAACAAGAGGCTGATGGCAAAGAAGAAAGTGAAAATAGTACTAATACTGATAAGGACTCAAGTTTAGCGCTGAAGGATAATGATTCCGAGCTGGGGGGAAATACCGATAAAAATAATGATAAACACTTAGATCTTTATGCCTAGGCTTTAGTTAAGTATACTCTCATCATAAATTTCAATTCATGCCTTTTCGTTTTAAATGACAGCATCCAAAGTTAGCCAAGCCTTTGCTCAAGAAGGCATTTTAGCTAAAGCCATTAAAGGCTTCTCACCTCGCCAAGCGCAAACAGATATGGCACTTGATGTTGCCGAGGCAATTGACCAGCAATCATCGCTTATCGTTGAAGCAGGTACGGGTACAGGAAAAACCTTTGCTTATTTGATCCCTGCCTTTTTAGCGTTAGACCCAAAAAAACCTAAAAAAATAGTCGTATCAACCGGCACTAAAAACCTGCAAGAACAGCTATTTCATAAAGATATACCTTTAATTAAAAAGGCATTAGCCAGTAATGCGCAAGTGGCTTTATTAAAAGGTCGTGCCAACTACTTATGTAACTACCGTTTAGCGCAATACCAAGATAGCCGTGGTCAACTGGATGCACAAATGTTGCAAGACTTGGTTAAGGTAAAAACCTGGGCAAATGGTACACAAAGTGGCGATATTGGTGAATTGGTTAATGTTAGTGAAAACTCGACTATCTTTCCATTTGTTACCAGTACCTTGGATAACTGTTTGGCAAGAGATTGTCCTGACTATGAAACATGCCACTTAGTTAGAGCGCGGAAAAAAGCCAGTGATGCCGATATTATTGTCGTGAATCATCATCTGTTTTTTGCTGATCTGGCCTTAAAAGATACCGGCTTTGGTGAGCTTATCCCCAAAGCACAGGTGATGATATTTGATGAGGCTCATCAAATAGGCGATATTGCCAGTGAGTATTTTGGTGAAGCATTTTCTAGTAAGCAACTGGTTGATTTGTGCACCGACGTATTACAAGTACACCGTAGCAGTTTGAGTGATGTTAAACAGCTAGGTTTGGCTGCTGAAAAATTACAAAAGACCTGCCAAGAATTTCGCTTGTTATTTAATTATGATCCCGAGCGTGGTAATTGGCGAGAAAAGTATAAACAAGCTCAATTTCAGCAAAAATTTGCTAACTTAAAAATAGATTTAGATTTCTTATATCAAGTGATAAAGCTTTGTGTTTCAAGGAACGAAGCCATTGATAATTGCTTTGACCGAGCGGTGAATTTATTAGCGCAATATGAGGTGATGGCCAATGTTGAAGCTTATGGTATGAGTTTTTGGTATGAAACTACACCGCGCAGTGTGGTATTGCATCAAACGCCGTTAACGGTAAGTGATAAGTTTAGTGCTGTGGTTAAAGAGTCTGGCGCTGGTTGGATATTCACTTCAGCAACGCTTGCTGTTGATAATAGCTTTAATCACTTTGCCCAGCATTTAGGCTTACAAGATGCTAAGCAACTGCTGCTTGGTAGCCCATTTGATTATCATGCTCAATCTCAACTCGTCGTGCCTCGTTACTTACCCCAGGCAAATGATAAAAATCGCGCGTTGAAATTAGCGGAGTTGGCACAACCACTGATTAAAGCCAGTAAAGGTGCTTGTTTTATGCTCTTTACCAGTTATAGGGTCATGCATCAGGTGGCTGAAATTCTAGCTGAAAGCATTGATAATACATTATTAGTACAGGGGCAAATGGCCAAGCGTAAGTTGCTAGAACAATTTATTGAACAAGACAGTGCCGTGTTATTGGCTACGGCAAGTTTTTGGGAAGGTATTGATGTACGAGGCGATAAACTCACTTGTGTAATTATAGATAAATTACCTTTTGCTTCACCGGATGATCCGCTGCTACAAGCACGCTGTGAAGATGTTAGACGACAAGGCGGCGAGCCTTTTACACAAATTCAATTACCACAGGCGGTAATTTCTTTAAAGCAGGGAGTAGGGCGACTTATTCGAGATATCAGTGATCGCGGGGTGATGGTTATTTGTGATGACAGGCTGGTAAACAAGCCTTATGGTGAAACTTTTTTAAAAAGCTTACCTGATATGAAACGCAGTCGAGATATTAATAAAGCGGCGCAGTTCTTAGAGAATTTATCTTAAGGTCATCACTTATCCACTAAGAGTCGCTACAGTGCAGCAGCTACAAAAAACGAGTGCCGATGGCACTCGTTTTTTATTTGCATTTTTTAAAGCTAACGATAAAGTTAATATTAAAGTAAAAGCTTAGTTTTATCGTTAAGATATATTACTAATAAACACTGTAAATCAATACTAGCGAGAAATATCTACCATCAAATCATCAGCAATTTGCTCTAAGGCATGGATAAGATCATCAATAGACTTATCAGCAATGGCGATATCTACTTTCGCTTTAAAAATATCTTGGCCGCTATAAGCTGCACTATCTTGTGAGCTTACTAATTTGATTAAGTTACCACTTTGATGGTGAATAACCGAAGAAACTTCTTGTACTATGCCCGCTCTATCATTCGCGGTAATTTCGAGTACTAAATTACTAACAACTTGAGGTAAGTTAGGCTCTGCCATTTCAATTTGGCAATTTAAACCATTAATGGCTTTTAATTCACTGATGAGTTTTTCAGTATTTTCACTTACTACAGCTACTTCAATAACGCCGGCGAAAAAGCCGGATAAATGATGCAAGCTACTCACTTGCCAATTACCTTGATGCTTGGCAATGATTTTAGAAAGGGTGTCTACTAGGCCGGTTTGATCTGGGCCGATACAAGAGATAACTAGATGATTCATTAAAACTCCTAAAAGGTCTGGGTAGAATAGCGGGATAATTTTTATTAATTTACATTGTTAACTTAAGACTTTAATTTAAACGTGATAGTTGACTCAACTCTTTATTAAGCTGTTCACTATCCCCTAAGTTGAGTTCAACCAAGCGGCGTAAGTGAGTAACACTGTCTATATCTATGGCATTACATTGCAAGCCAGTCTCATGGTCTTCTACGTGGACAACAGCAATGTTCATGGTTACTTCTGATTCTTTATCTGACAATAAAAAATGTAAAGTGCCAAGTTTACCTTTTAATGATTGTTCACTGTCAATGGCAGTAACTAAGGCACCATTAAGCGATATATCATGAATCGATACCGGGTAGATGTTACCTTCAATGTCTATTTCCGCTTTAATTGAAAATAAAATGCGGGTAAATTGTCGTCTATTTTCCATGTATATTTTCCAATTTGACTAATAAAATATGCTGTCGTGTGTCCTTAGCATAGCCCCATTTTATTAAAAAGTAAAAAGTTACTGAGCACAAAAAAGCCAGTTAAAATCAAAATTTTAACTGGCTTTTCATTGGTTAAATAGAGCACTAATCACCACAACATTACTAAGGTGTTAGTAACCGCTAGTTTTATTTAGTGATTAACCTATTTTCTTGTACTTAATTCTGTGTGGCTCTGTTGCTGCAGGGCCTAAAGTTTTCCTCAACCAAGCTTCATAATCAGTAAAGTTACCTTCATAAAAGTTGATTTTTCCTTCGTCACGGTAATCTAAGATATGAGTGGCAATACGGTCAAGGAACCAACGGTCATGAGAGATAACCATGGCACAACCAGGGAATTCTAATAGGGCTTCTTCTAGGGCTCGTAGTGTTTCAATATCTAAATCATTGGTCGGCTCATCCAGTAACAAGACGTTACCGCCTGTTTGTACTAACTTAGCTAAATGAACACGGTTACGTTCGCCACCTGATAATTGGCCGATGATTTTTTGTTGATCTGTGCCTTTAAAGTTAAAACGGCTGACATAAGCACGACTTGGAATTTCATAAGTGCCTATTTGTAAAATTTCATGGCCTTGAGATATTTCTTGGTAAACGGTTTTGCTGTTATCCATATCATCACGGAATTGATCAACACTGGCCAGTTTTACCGTATCACCTAAGGTTATTTCACCTGAATCGGGTTTTTCAGCCCCAGTCATCATTTTAAATAGTGTCGATTTACCGGCGCCATTTGGGCCAATAATGCCAACAATCGCGCCCTTAGGCACGCTAAAACTTAAATCATCTATTAAAACTCTATCGCCAAACGATTTTGTTAAGTTAACAACATCTAAAACTTTATCACCAAGGCGAGGTCCCGGTGGGATGTAAAGTTCATTGGTTTCATTACGTTTTTGGTGTTCTTGGCTGTTAAGCTCTTCAAAGCGAGCCATACGGGCTTTGCTTTTAGACTGACGCGCTTTCGGATTTGAACGAACCCATTCAAGTTCTTGCTTGATGGTTTTTTGTAGCGCACTTTCGGTTTTTCCTTCTCGTTCAAGACGAGCATCTTTTTGCTCTAACCATGAAGTGTAGTTGCCTTCATAAGGGATTCCGTGGCCTCTATCCAGCTCTAATATCCAACCAGCAACATTATCTAAGAAGTATCTATCATGGGTGATTGCTACCACAGTGCCAGGGTAGTCATGTAAGAAACGCTCTAACCAAGCAACAGATTCAGCATCTAAATGGTTGGTTGGTTCATCAAGTAGCAACATGTCTGGTTTTTCTAGTAATAAACGACACAGGGCGACACGACGGCGTTCACCACCACTTAGTACGGCAATCTTTTGATCCCAAGGTGGTAAACGTAAGGCATCAGCGGCACGTTCTAATACGTTATCAATATTATGACCATCATTAGCATTAATAATATCTTCTAACTCACCTTGTTCTTTTGCTAGCTTATCAAAATCAGCATCTTCTTCAGCGTATTCGTTATAGACTTGGTCTAAACGTGCTAAAGCATTTTTAACTGTCGATACCGCTTCTTCAACCGCTTCTCGAACTGTTTGGCTTTCGTCAAGTTGAGGCTCTTGTGGTAAATAACCAATTTTAGTTCCGGCTAAGGCAACTGCTTCACCTTCAAACTCTTTATCAACACCAGCCATAATACGCAACAGGGTAGATTTACCTGAGCCGTTTAAACCTAATACACCGATTTTAGCGCCAGGAAAAAAAGATAGGGAGATGTCTTTTAAAATTGTGCGTTTTGGTGGGACTATTTTAGAAACGCGATTCATCGACATAATGAACTTGTCTGGTAACGGCTGAGCCATGTAGATACCTTTATATAGAAAGATTTTAATTGCAGTTATTTTAGGGCAATTCTAAGGGGATTAGCAAAACAAACTTGTCTTTTATTGAAATGAATTAAGGTAACAGGAGATAAGCCTAAAATAAACCGCAGCTTCATGTCAGTCAAGCTCCTTTTAGGTTTATAGTTAAAGCCAAATTTTACTTGGACTAACATTAATAGTCGACTATTACGCCAGTCAAACTGGATAGATACTGCTTGGCTGCAGACGTAAGTGAGTTTTTACCTATATTTAAGTAGGTTAGTTGTGTTTGTGCACTTAAGTCGATTGATGTTAGTTCATTCGAGGATAAAAATAAATCAGTCAGTTGCGTTTGTGTACTTAAGTCGATGGATGTTAGTTCATTCGAGGATAAAGATAAATCAGTCAGTTGCGTTTGTGCACTTAAGTCAATAGATGTTAGTTTATTAGCCACTAAATCCAAGTCAGTCAGTTGCGTTTGTGCACTTAAGTCGATGGATGTTAGTTCATTAACACCTAAATCCAAGTCAGTCAGTTGTGTTTGTGCACTTAAGTCAATATCTGTTATTTCATTAAAACGTAAATCTAAGTAAGTCAGTTCTGTTTGTACACTCAAGTCGAGTAATTGTAGCTCATTCTCTGATAAATTTAAGTAAGTTAGTTGCGTTTGCGTACTTAAGGTGATGGATGTTAGTCCATTGCTACCTGATTTTAAGTAAGTCAATTGTGTTTGTGCACTTAAATTAATGTCTGTTAGTTTATTATGAGATAAAGATAAATCAGTCAGTTGCGTTTGTTCAATTAGGTTAATGGAGGTCAGTTGATTGCTAAATAAATCTAAATTCGTTAGTTTCGTTTGTGCACTTAAATCGATGTCTACTAGTTCATTGAAGCCCAAAGCTAAGTTCGTTAGTTGCTTTTGCGCACTTAAGTCAATGTATGTTAGTTCATTAAAAAGTAAATCTAAGTTAGTCAGTTGTGTTTGTGCACTTAAGTCTATTTGAGTTAGTTTATTCCAAGATAAATCTAGGTTTGTTAGTTGTGTTTGCGCATTTAAATCGATGGCTGTTAATTGGCTTGACGGTAAAGATAAGTCAGTCAGTCGAGTTTGTGCACTCAAGTCTATGTCTTTTAGACTATAGCCTGCTAGATATAAGTAAGTCAGGTTTACAAATGCCGACAATTCATCTGTTGTTTCAATATTAGCACCTCTCGTTGTGCAGGCTAATTCGGTAAACTCAGTAGCTAAGTGCCAGTTGTGCGCTAATGCATTATCAAAAACACATCGCTTAAACTCATCATCAGTAAAAACTATATCTTCAATGTCTCCTATCAGAAACTGCAGGCGAACAACTACTTCTTTCGTGGTTGATGCATTATTGTTATCGGTAACGGTAAGTTCAAAAGTAAGTTGTTGCTCTTCACTTACGTTAGGTGCGGTAAAATATAATGTACTTGATGCTATTTCCAGTAGTTCAACGTTAAGTCCTGATGTTTGCTGCCATTGGTAATTGGTTATTTCGCCATCAGTGTCTACAGCTTCAGCGGCAATGGTGATGTCACTATATTCAGTAACAACATACTCACCCTTTAAGGTGATGCTAGGTGCTTTATTTGAGTCACTTCCACCACAGGCGGATAGGATGAGAGCTAAACATAATAATAGAAGTGGCTTAAAAGTGGAGATATGAAAATTCAATTATTTATCCTTCCTTGAATAATACTTTTACATTTTTAGTGAGCTTTAAGTACTGCTAAATGATATCAAAATAGTTAATTCATTGAAATTATTATTGAAGTTTAGCTATTAAATGGTGATAGTTAAGTGAACTGTTGAAGGCGTGTTCTCAGTCCAAGCGCGTGCGTTTTGGTGGGACTATTTTAGAAACGCGGTTCATCGACATGATGAATTTATCTGGTAACGGCTGAGCCATGTAGAAACCTTATTATTTTGAAGGGATAATTATATTGTCGATATTTTAGGTTAAAGGGGCAATGCAAGCAAATGTGATTGAGTTAGTTTTAAGCTTTGTTACAAGTAGGTTCTTGATAGATGCTAAAAAAGCTAATTTATAGGACCGTTTTCTTTCGAAAATAGACCTTGCTTCAATTAACTTTCTTGAACAGTAACAGTTCCTATTTTTTATTACAGATAACTCGCACTTCAGGGACAAATTCGACATCAATGGTTTGTTTAACTTCTGAAGTGGCTATGTCTATACATAAGTATATTATTTGGTCGGAAGAAAAGTAATCTTCAAAGTTTACAGATATAGGCATTATTATATCTTCCGAAAGAGCGTTGTATCCCTCAAATTTTTTATAAAAAGTGTAAATGTCTAAATCAATTTGAAATGTGTCATCCGCTGAAAATGTGAAGTTAGCTAGACCTTGTGCGGACATCTGTGCGGAGCAACTTTCAGCCACTTCCTCTTTCAAAATAAGCTTACCATTCAGCCAGCAACTATAAGGAGGGGAATCTGTGACTGTCCCATCATTATCTTTTGCTATTACTCTTGGTTCACCATTTATATCTGGGATGATTTCAGTGCCTACTATTGTTGGTAGGTTATAAATGACCTCTGTAATATCTGATGGCCAAACGTTGTAGCCGTTATTCTCAAAGTAAATCCAGCTTAAGTAGCTATCTGCGTTATCAGAGCCTTGAGAATATGCTGAAGATTTATATGACGAATCATAAAAAGCAATAACGATTTTGTAAGGTTCGACAGTTGGAGTTTCGATGTGCTCATCACCTGATGAATTACAACTTAAAAGTATCATTAATATTAGGGGGGGTAGGATTTTTTTTATCATTATAAGCATGTCCTTTGCTAGGATATTTCAATATTATTTTTGATCATGTAATAAAATTAATTGATGGTCTTTAATAAATTATCAATCAGTTTTGGTATGAAACTCAGTCTAACAGCGTGCGTTTCGGTGCAACAATCTTCGAAACGCGGTTCATCGACATGATGAATTTATCTGGTAACGGCTGAGCCATTTAAGTGCCTTATTATTTTTAGGGAAGTTAATTTGTCGATATTTTAGGTTAAAGGGGGATGGCAAGCAAATGTGATTGAGAGGGTTTTTGTTTTAGATGCAAGTCGAAGCAGGAGAGTTACTTTTAGGTGTAACACATATAGATACTTTGTGATGGGCTTGGCGCAAAGTAGCTACTTAATTTAAGCTGACATTTTGCGTTGCCAAAGCTATGTTAGAGATAAAGTTTTTTATCTTTTTTTTACATCGAATGCTTATTGATGTTTGAGAGGTTCAGTTCGTCTAAAATCTCAGCACTGTATTCGATATGAGATAACATTTTAATTATGGTCTCTGCACCAATAATACAGGCCCTTTAATCTCGGTAATTTTATCATCAACTTCAATGGTATGCAGTTCATGATTAACGTGGCCTGTGGCGATGGCGAGAGCTGACAAACTAAGTAACATACCACTTACCGAAAGTAATAACGCTAGAGCCATTTTGCTAAAAGGTGCTTTAGTCAATTTCATAATAATTCCTTCACTGTTGTTTGCCAATTCATGAGTTAAATATTCATTAACCCTATCCTGCGTTATGTAACGCCACTTCTGCGCCACTATTTTTTCATATAAATAACAACTACTTAGGAAGTGAGGTGTTAGTGAAGTCGTAACTAAATCCCAATATTAGGATTGCAATGTACTGATATTGGGAATATTAAAACTAGCTTATATTATTCATTAATGATTTCTTGGTATTCCAGTTATTTTATTTATATCGGCTTGAAAAATATAATATAGCTGAGATTAATTTATTTTATTTAAAATAGGTAAGAACTCAATGTTTTATTTGTGAGCTTTATTTTAAAAAAACATGTCATGTACTTACTGTCAGATAGGCACCTGTTCAATTACAGTTCTTAACGTCAAGTTTACGATTCTCAACAGTTGTTTTACTTAGTCTAGATAGAATGACTTTCAATACCAGCACTTAGTTGATTGTAACTGTACATTTCTCAGCTCAGCTCTATTTGGCTATAAATCACAAATAATCTTAAGAATAAAATGAAAACGAACATAGCTTTTATCATCACTATTTTGTCGTTAACAGGCTGTGGCTCAATTGGTGCCTACACCGAAAGTCACGCTGATACACAAGTGGAATTTTCTGAATACAGTGCTAATACCGATCACTATCTTAACCAGCAAGCGAGCTTAAAAGTGGCTCAAACAGGTTTGGTTTCAGGCAGCACCTTATTGTATGCCGCGCAGGGTGATAGTTCAGTGTTTAATACGGGGCAGCTGAGCTCTACGGTGGTTTATCCTTTATGGATAAATGAGTCTGAAGTCGATGAAGTTGAGTTTGCCATTAATAAATACCGTCATTGGCAAGCGCAACTTATGCCTGAAAATTACTTAACCATTGAGCCGGTAAATGAGTATGTTTCAGAGTGGATGAATGGCGTTACTTTTAAGTTTGGTTTATTTAACTCGAAGCAAGGAAAGCCATTTTTAAGTGTCTGCTATGAATTTAGTGAAGCCGGCACATGTACTTTTACTTATATGATTGATGAACAAAGCGTTGAACTTTTATCCAATGATTTGCATAAGTTTAAGCAGCATTCATTTGAGCAGCACTTATTTGAGCCAGTAAGCTGAAGCTGCTTTGTCACTAACGCCTTAGCAGCTTGCTTATAAATCAGAACTAAAAACTATAAATAAGTACCACAGATGTTTCAGTATTTAAATTTTCTTTATCATCATCTACCTTGGAATTGTAATCGATGACAAAGTTGACCTTAAGCTGTAGTGAATCAATCAATTTACTGGTAATTGAACTTTCGGCTTTGTAAATGCTGTTTTGTCCTACTTCGATGGCATGTTTAACTGTAAAGGATTGTTTAAATTCAATGTGCTCATTTATATGCCTTATATAAAGTGCTTGTGCCTGTAAAATTAGTGTGTCTTCCGTTTTACTTGTCAGGCCTGCTGTCATTTCTTCTGTGGTAACTTGGGTTACATCCCTTTTAAAACCAGGACCAATATCGGCATCAAAACTTGCAGTTTTATTTTCAAACCAGCGACGTCCCCAACCAGTCGATACAGAAGCTTGCGAGTCAAAACCAGAAAAACGGTTTTCTTCATAAAATACACTACCATAGATGTAGTTTTGGTTAGTTGCATCAAGCGTGTAGTTAGTTTGTGAAGAAATACTCCACTTTTGATCTGTTGTTTCTAATTCTTTGCGAAGTTCATCGTCGCTAATTTGTGTTTCAGTTTCTGTTTTTTTTACCAGTAAATCAAAAACAAAGAAACTGCGCCACAAACCCCTTTCAAAACGTAGATCTAAGCCCGTTTTAATATCGGCACTGCGGGTATTACCCGTTAAATAGAGGAAACCAAGTTGGGCCGAGGCGGTAAATAACGTGCCCGACGAGGGCTGTTGTGACTCATCTGCTTTTTCAAGACTAAACAGTATGTCTGAGGCATCAGCTGAGCTGGACTCTGTTGTTTGCTCTTGAGCGTGAGATCGTATGGGTAAGGCACAATAAAGGACGAAAATGGGGAGGAGAATAAAGCGATTAAACATCTTGAACTAATTACTTACTAAAAGTGGAGCGTTGATATATTAAATGATTATACCTAAGTCGCTTATTTATTTCGAGCATAAAAAAAGGGCCGAGGCCCTTTTTATGTAACTAGTTTGTATCAGTAAGGTTACTTAATGATAGCTTTTAACTCGCCGCGTTGGTAACGGTCGAACATGCCATCAAGACTTATTGGCTTGATTTTACTAGCATTACCGGCAGTGTTAAATGCTTCATAACGCGCTTTACAAATGTCATACATAGCATTAGTTGATACTTGTAAAAATTTACGAGGATCAAATTCACTTGGATTCTGTGCTAAAAATCGACGAACAGCACCAGTAGAAGCAAGGCGTAAATCAGTATCTATATTGATTTTACGTACACCATGTTTAATGCCTTGTTGAATTTGCGCAACAGGTACACCATAAGTCTCAGGTATTTTTCCGCCAAATTCGTTAATAACAGCCAACCATTCTTGTGGAACTGATGAAGAGCCGTGCATTACTAAGTGAGTATGTGGTATACGTTGGTGAATTGCTTTAATGCGGTCAATCGCTAAAATATCGTCTGTAGGTGGACGAGTAAATTTATAAGCACCATGAGAAGTACCACAAGCAATTGCCAGCGCATCTACTTGAGTTTTGTTGACAAAGTCAGCAGCTTCTTCAGGGTCAGTTAACATTTGTTCTTTTGTTAAAATACCTTCTGCACCAACGCCGTCTTCTTCACCAGCCATGCCAGTTTCAAGAGAGCCTAAGCAACCTAATTCACCTTCAACAGAAACACCACAAGCGTGTGCCATTTCAACAGTGCGACGAGTTACTTCAACATTGTACTCATAACTACTTGGTGTTTTACCGTCATCCATTAATGAGCCATCCATCATTACTGATGAAAAACCTAGTTGGATAGAGCGTTGACAAATAGTAGGAGAAGTACCGTGATCTTGGTGCATAACTACTGGGATATTTGGAAACTCTTCAATAGCCGCTAAAATTAAGTGGCGTAAAAAAGGTGCGCCAGCGTATTTTCTTGCACCAGCAGATGCTTGCATGATAACAGGGCTATCAGTATCACTAGCGGCAAGCATGATTGCACGTACTTGCTCTAAATTATTGACGTTAAATGCTGGAATACCGTATTCAAATTCTGCCGCATGATCGAGCATTTGGCGCATTGAAATTAAAGCCATTTACTTACTCCTAGATAAGTTTTGTTGCTAAGGTTGAAAGTTTTTATTTTGATAACGGAATTATAGCAAATAGACCGCTTATCTTACAGAATAAATTTGTTTAAGTTGTCTTTTTAGCGGTAATGGTTATTAAAGCTGTATTTTGTTCGAATATTACAAGATTTATTTGTAACCAAGGCTGTTTTAGTACAATTTTATATTTTGTGATGGTAAGTTTACTACACTATTATAGCAAGAAGTTTCGTTATAGTTTCGGTTTATTCTGATTTGATTTCGTTTTGAGGGCCATTTGCTCAAATAACTTTCGTTTATCTTGTTATTTGCGTTGGTTTTACTTTTTGTTATTGGGCTAGAACGTACATTGAACATAAAAAAACGAGCAGCTTAAATAAGGTGCTCGTTTATATTTCTACAGCTTGCTAAGAGTTAACGGTGATAGAGTAACTTTTAATAAGTAGCTATGTGTAACTTACTTTTAGAAGTAACTATGCTTAAGTAATTATGCATAAGCAACTATGAGTAATAAAAAATACTATGCTTTAGCGCGTTGCTCTAGTATTTCTACCGCGGGTAATTTCTTACCTTCTAGGAACTCTAAGAAAGCACCACCACCGGTAGAGATATAAGAGATTTTATCGGCAATACCATATTTATCAACAGCAGCTAAGGTATCACCACCACCTGCAATTGAGAACGCTGAGCTATCGGCAATTGCTTGGGCAATCACTTTAGTGCCTTCACCGAACTGATCAAATTCAAATACGCCAACAGGTCCATTCCAAACTATAGTACCCGCGTTAGCAATAATTTCAGTTAATGCTTTTGCTGTCTCAGGACCTATATCAAATATCATTTCATCAGCAGTGACTTCATTAACTGGTTTTAATGTCGCTGATGCCGTAGGAGAAAATTCAGTGGCAACAACTACATCAGTAGGCACAGGAATACTACCATTATTGACTTGCGCTTCTTTTGTTAAACGTGTTGCTTCTGCAACCAAATCGACTTCATATAATGACTTGCCGACATTATGGCCTTCAGCGGCAATAAAAGTATTGGCGATGCCACCACCGACGATAAGCTGATCAACAATGCCAGCTAAAGAGTCAAGTACAGTCAATTTAGTGGATACTTTAGAACCACCAACAATAGCAACAAATGGACGAGCTGGATTGTCTAAAGCTTTACCTAAAGCCTCTAATTCACCAGTAAGTAATGGGCCAGCACAAGCTGTATCAGCAAATTTTGCTACGCCGTGAGTACTTGCATGGGCGCGATGAGCGGTGCCAAAAGCATCCATAACAAATACATCACATAATGCCGCTAATTTCTTAGCTAGGGCATCATCATTTTTCTTTTCGCCAACATTAAAGCGGATGTTTTCAAATACCACTAACTCACCAACAGAAACTTCAACACCGTCTAGGTAGTCAGTGACTAAACGTACTGGGTAATTTAACGCGGCACTTAAATAATCAGTAACAGGCTTTAATGAAAATTTGTCTTCAGGCTCACCTTCAGTAGGACGACCTAAATGTGACATTACCATCACTTTTGCACCTGACTCTAAAGCAAGCTTTAATGTCGGTAGTGCCGCACGTAAACGGGCATCTGAAGTGATTTTACCATCGGTTACCGGTACATTTAAGTCTTCACGAATTAACACGCGCTGATTAGCTAATGTTAGATCAGCCATTTTGATAATAGACATAGTGTCTCCTATTTTTACTGTCTGTAAATGATATTCAATATCTTGAAAAATATTGTCTTATTAATATTGTTTACTAATGATTTTTAAAAAAGTCACCTTTTATTTAAGGCACTTTTCTTTAATAATTTGTTAATTTCGCGCTTGGTACATTGCCATCGCAGTATCTAACATACGATTAGCAAAGCCCCATTCGTTGTCACACCAAATAAGCATTTTAACTAAGCGCTTGTGGCTAACACGGGTTTGATTACCATCAACAATGCAAGAGTGTGGGTCATGGTTAAAATCGACCGACACCAAAGGCTCTTCGGTATAAGCTAAAATGCCTGATAAATCTTGTTCCTTGCTAGCGGATATTATTGCTTGGTTGATGTCGTCAATGCTGACATCATTATTTACTGTAATACTTAAGTCCATGGCGGTAACATTGAGTGTTGGTACCCGTACGGCAATGGCCTCAAAGCGACCTTTAAATTTTGGCAATATTCGTTCAATACCCGCAGCCAGTTTAGTATCTACCGGTATGATTGATTGACTAGCCGCACGAGAGCGACGTAAGTCTTTATGGTAAGCATCAATAACTTGTTGATCATGCATTGATGAATGAATAGTAGTAATGGTGCCACTTTCTACGCCAAAGGCTTCATCAATGACCTTAATCACTGGCACTATGCAGTTAGTAGTACAAGAGCCATTTGAGACAATACGATCATCTGAACTTAAGGTTTTATGATTAATACCATAGATGATGGTGGCGTCAATGTCTTGGCTACCAGGATGCGAGAATAAAACTTTTTTAGCGCCGCGGTTAATATGATTTAAACCGTCAGCTTGACTGCCATACTTACCGGTACAATCAAATACAATATCAATATCTTGTTGCTGCCAAGGTAGGCTATTTAAGCTACTGATATGGGTTAAGGTGACTTCATCGCCATCAATAACCAATTGATTATCGTTTTGGCTTACATCGAAAGGAAATCGGCCATGGGTACTATCGTATTTTAATAGGTGAGCTATGCCGGAAGAAGGAGCTAATTCATTAATCGAAACAAGGGTGAATTGGTCTGTTTTGCCATTTTCATAAAGTGCTCTTACTACACTGCGCCCGATACGGCCAAAGCCATTAATGGCAATTCTTATTGTCATAATACTACTATATTTTTACTGATGATTTTATACGATAACCTAAACGGTAACTTAGTGGTAATGAAACGCTAGTTTATGTGGTAACTGTTTAGAGGTAATAAATATAAGTACTGGTATAAGTGCAGCCATAAGTATTATTGAATACTTATGGCTGTTTTATTTACTTACATTAGCTAGTTATAGCTTGTTTACAGTGTTCACAACATTGTCTACTGTGAAGCCAAAGTGCTCAAGTAATACATTACCCGGAGCCGACTCACCAAAGGTAGTCATACCAACAACCGCACCACTAAGACCTACGTATTTAGCCCAAAAATCAACATGTGCCGCTTCAATAGCAACACGCTTGGTTACGCTCATAGGTAAAATAGCTTCTTTATACTCGCTGCTTTGCTTATCAAAAACATTCGTTGATGGCATAGAAACAACTCGTACTTTTTTACCTTGCTCAGTTAATGCTGTTGCCGCGTTAACCGCTAAAGCAACTTCAGAGCCTGTTGCCATTAAAATAACATCAGGTGTGCCAGCACAATCAACAAGTACATAAGCACCTTTTTCAATAGCACTTACTTGCTCTTGGGTACGAGTCATTGCCGGTAAACCTTGGCGTGAAAAGATTAAAGCGGTTGGCGCTTTTTGGCTTTGCACAGCAGCTTTCCAAGCAACAGCCGACTCAGTCGCGTCACATGGGCGCCATGTCGTTAAGTTTGGCGTAGTTCTTAAGTTGGTTAATTGCTCAATAGGCTGATGTGTAGGACCATCTTCACCTTGACCAATAGAGTCATGGGTATATACAAAGATATTTTGAATGCCCATCAATGCCGACATACGTATCGCATTACGTGCATATTCCATAAACATCATGAAAGTTGCGCCGTAGTTTACAAAACCGCCGTGCAATGAAATACCATTCATAATACTACTCATGCCAAATTCACGCACGCCGTAGAAAATGTAGTTACCAGCAGGGTCAGTTTCAATACCTTTAGAGCCAGACCATAAGGTTAGGTTAGAGCCGGCTAAATCAGCTGAACCACCTAACATTTCAGGTAATACACTACCAAAAGCTTCGATAGCATTTTGTGATGCTTTACGCGTCGCAATGTTCTCACTACTTTCGTGACACTGTTGAATAAAAGCGTTAGCTTTTTCTTCAAATTCAGCCGGTAATTCACCTTTAATCACACGACGTTCATATTCACTAGCAAGTTCAGGGTGCGCTACTTTATAAGCGGAAAACTTTTCATCCCAGCTAACTTGGCTTGCTTGGCCTTTTTCTTTTCTATTCCATTGTGCGTATACGTCACTTGGAATATCAAAAGGTTCATGTGACCAGTTTAAGAATTCACGTGTTGCGGCAATTTCTTCATCACCTAATGGTGCGCCGTGACAATTATGAGTACCTGATTTATTTGGTGAGCCAAAACCAATGATAGTTTTACAACAAATCATGCTTGGCTTGTCAGTCACTAATTTAGCGGCTTCAATAGCGTGAGTGATTGCTTGTGGGTCATGACCATCAATAGAAATAACATGCCAGCCGTACGCTTCGAAACGGGCAGGAGTATTGTCGGTAAACCAACCTTCAACTTCACCATCGATAGAAATACCGTTGTCATCCCAAAAAGCGATTAACTTACCTAAACCTAAAGTGCCGGCAAGTGAACAAGACTCATGTGATAGACCTTCCATTAAACAACCATCGCCCAAGAAGCAATAAGTGAAATGGTCAACAATATCGTGGTCTTCACGGTTAAATTGTGCAGCTAAAGTTTTTTCAGCAATCGCCATACCAACAGCATTGGCAATACCCGCGCCTAATGGACCTGTGGTTGTTTCAACACCTGGGGTGTAACCGTATTCTGGGTGACCAGGGGTTTTTGAGTGCAATTGACGGAAGTTTTTCAAATCTTCAATAGATAAATCGTAACCCGATAAATGTAATAAAGAATAAATAAGCATCGAGCCATGGCCGTTTGATAAAATAAAACGATCGCGGTCGGCCCAGTTAGGATCGGTTGGGTTATGCTTTAAAAAATCACGCCATAATACTTCGGCAATATCTGCCATACCCATTGGGGCACCAGGGTGTCCTGATTTTGCTTTTTGTACGGCATCCATACTTAATACACGGATAGCATTTGCTAGCTCTTGACGCGATGACATAATAGCTCCAGATCTTATAGTCTTGAAAGAATAAAAATTGCGCGTATTTTCGCTCACCACAGCACGTAGCGCAAATTATATTATGCTATTTTTTATATTATTTTGTATCGCGGTTAATTATTCATTCACTATAGTGCTAATATCGGTTGAAACTTATATCAATATTTACAATAAATTAACGGATTAACTCTGCCACTCTTGAATAATATCCTATGATGCAACTTCATTTACCGCGTTTTTTTATATCTGCCATCTTATACCTTGCTACTTGTTTTGGCGCGGTATGGCTTATCAATCCGCAATCGCTGGTAAACTTTGTCGGCCCCTCAGCGGCACTTGTTAGCGGTTTACTGCTTATTTGGGGCATCACGCCACTTATTGCGGTATTACTGGTCACGCCAATATTGGCATTTGGCCTGAATTATTATTTTCATTTTGATGCCAATATCGCGGTGATGAGCATAGCCTTGCTCGCTATTATTTTGCAGGGATTCTGGACTAAACAACTGGTTTTTCGCTTTGTTCATTATAAAAAGTGGTTAATATCTAGAAAGCACTTATTCTTCTTTTTACTGCGCATTGGCCCCATTGCCAGCTTAGTCTCAGCCAGCGCGGTGTTAGTTATTTCAATGCTTGATAACCAAGTGATGCAAGGTACTTTTTTCTATACCTTTATTAATACTTGGTCGGCAAGCATGCTGGTGGCGGTATTTTTTATTCCCTTATTGTTACTGGCAAAAAACGCCGAACAACTCAAATTAACGAAACGACTTTTTGTTAGCTTTACTTCAGTTTTAGGTTGTTTGGCTATTTTATTATTGTTGAAAACCTCTCAGTATGAACAACAAAGCTATAGAGAGGCACTGTTCAAACAATCAAAAGTAGATATAGAGCGCTTGATACTTGCTGAAGTGACTGGCGTAGTTAACCAAATTAATAGCCTTTCGGCCTTCTTCAAAGCCAGCGACTACGTATCATTATCTGAATTTAACTTGTTTAGTGAAAGTGTTTTCAACCAAAATTCGAGTGTCAGGGCGTTAGAGTGGGCACCGATTGTAGCTTTTAATCAGCGAGAAAAATTTGAACAGAAAAGTTCAGTTATGCTGCAGAAAAACTTTCAAATTAGAGAGCGTCTCGCCAATGGAAAAATGACTTTAGCTCAACCTCGTAGCCAATATGCTCCCTTGTATTATATATACCCACAACAGGGTAATCAGGCTGCTTTAGGTCTAGATGTTTATAGTAACCCCCAGCATGTACTGTCCATGCAAAAAGTTATTGATAGTGAACAGGTCATTGCCAGCGCACCCATTTCCTTAGTGCAAGATGAACAGGCTAGGCCAGGCATGCTATTTAGTAATGCTATTTTTTCACTATCAGAAGATAACAAAGCGGCAAAGCTTACTGGGCAAAATAAGCTGTCGATAATCAAAGCAGATAAGTTATTAGGTTTTGTCGTGGCCGTGGTGCAATTCGATGATTTTTTTCACCAGTTAGCAAGGCAAAGAGAGCAAGAGGTTAGCTTTTTTATTCAAGATGTCTCAAGTCAGCAAACCTTTACTTTATTTGGACAGGCGTTGCCTACGGCCAATAGGTATACTGAAACCATTAATATGGAGGTGTTTTCTCGACATTGGCAAATTAATATCGCAGAAAAGCAACCTTGGTTTAGTCAAGCTAAGAGCTGGCAAGCATGGGCTGTGCTTATTGCGGGTACGTTTGGTGCTTTATTATTTCAAATGCTGGTATTGATGATGGCTGCCTATTCAAGTGAGCTCGGTCAGCAAGTTGATATTAAAACCCGAGCGCTTATTCTAGCGAAAGAAAGCTCAGATAAAAAAAGTTTAGCTAAAAGTAATTTTTTACAGACCTTAAATCAAGAGTTACGTTTGCCATTACTCGCCATGAAAGCATGTGTTGAGCAATTAAAGAAAAAAGGTATCAATAACAAGCAGGTGACAGGTATAAGCCATGCGGGTAGTAATGTTGCTTTATTGTTAGATACCATGATGGACTTATCTGATATCGAATCAGGTAAGATCATTGCCAAAGCAGACTGTTTTGATTTTTATGGCTTTTTACAGCGCACTGAATCGGTATTTAAAGCCAGTAATGCTTACGAAGGTAAATCAATTTTTTTCCTGATTGATGACAGTGTGCCTCATTATATCAACAGTGATGAACTCTATATTCAAAAATTATTACATGCCATAGTTGATAGTGCCCATAAGCTACTGAAATCAGATGATTTACGTTTATCTATTAAGTTGCATAAACACAAGCTTGCAGACGCTAGTTTGTTTTTTACCATAACGTCTCAAAATGCGGCAATGGTCAATGTGAGCGAGCAAGTATTTGCTCAGCAAAATCATGATGAATTAGCCGCTAATAGTACGACAATGGCCATGGCGGTTAAATATAGTCACTTGTTAGGAGGTGATACAACTTTAGCGGCGCTAAGCTCTGGTGCTGGCGTCTTAAGCGCTTCAATTAGAGTGATTATTTCGTCAATAGAGCAACAAGAAGCGCAGCAAGGTTTAACATTTGATATCATTGATTAATTTGTTTCTTATTTAATTAATTCTTTAACTAAAGAAAATACTTGTAAATAAAAAAGTAATGGTTTAGTGTCGTTGCACCTGCTCATAAATAGTACAAATTAACAATAAATCAAGCAGGCCGTTATATAGGTAAAACAATGAATAATTCATCCTCGCGAGGGTTTAAGTTAACAACTGTGATATTTGCTGTATTAATCATGGCTGTTAGTGCAATGCTGAGTGGTAACTCAGTCGCTGATGACATGGATGTAGAAATAACGCAATCTGATGAGTAGCTAAATCACTAGTCATTTAATTGCCAAGGAAAATTTAAGCTCCACCGCTGGTTTAAACACAGTGCTGGGGCTTTTTTCGTTTTTAGATATTATTTTTTAGATATCATGTAGTGCACACGAGGTTTACGGCTGTGTTGCTAATAAAGCGATAAATGCTTATTCGCGGGGGCAATAAATTGTATAGCTGGCGTCTCCACCGGGACTCGAACCCAGAGCAGCGGCTTAGGAGGCCGCAGTTTTATCCAGTTAAACTATGGAGACATAGTGCTAGGGTCGCTATTTTACTCATATTTCTTATGCTTTGTTAATGTTTTTATTAAATTTTTTTCTTCTTTAACTTACTCCTTATTATTCAAAGGTAGCCTCCTCGCAGAACATGAGCGTTTTATGTACTTTCATTGATCTGTATCGTCTTTTTATAAGACAGGAGTTTTACAATGAATTGCTGATAACTCATCGATAACTATCTCGGTGATAGCTATTTCAGCAAAACTACTTCAGTGATAATAATGTGAAAGGAATTCTCTTATGAAAGCAGCAGTTATTCATCAGTTTAAAGCCCGTCTTGAAATTCAACAGCGAGATATACCACGTATTGCTAGCCAAGAGGTTTTGGTTAAAATACATGCCTGTGGTGTCTGTCATACTGACTTGCACGCCTGTCATGGTGATTGGCCGGTTAAACCGAAAATGCCACTAATCCCGGGTCACGAAGGTGTTGGTGAAATCGTCGAAATAGGTGAGCAAGTTAAACATTTGAAAGTTGGCGACCGTGTCGGAATTCCATGGCTTTATAGTGCTTGTGGTTATTGTGACTACTGTTTAAGTGGTGATGAAAATTTATGTTTATCACAACAAAATTCTGGTTACTCGGTTGATGGTAGCTATGCAGAATATTGTAAAGCCCATGGCGATTATGTGGTGAAAATTCCAGATGCTATTGATTATGTCGATGCTGCACCCTTGTTTTGCGCTGGCGTTACTACCTATAAAGCGTTGAAAGTTTCTACGGCAAAGCCAGGTGAGTGGGTTGCTATTTTTGGTATCGGTGGTTTAGGGCACTTAGCGGTACAATATGCTGTGGCCATGGGCTTAAATGTTATTGCCGTTGATACGGGGACTGAGAAGCTGCAGCTTGCTAAAAAGCTTGGCGCGTCGCTTTGTTTAGATTTTAAGCTTGATGATGTAGTCGCTCGAGTACTTGAAGAAACCGGAGGTGTGCACGCCAGTATCTGTACCGCGGTGAGTAAAAGTGGCTTTGAGCAGAGTTATAAAGTCATTCGCCGTGGTGGTAAGTGTGTTTTAGTAGGACTACCGCCGGAAGATATGCCGTTGCCTATTTTTGATACCGTACTCAATGGTGTGAGTGTGATCGGCTCCATTGTTGGTACACGCAAAGATTTAGTTGAGTGTTTAGATTTTGCTGCGAGAGGCAAAGTTAAGGCCATAACCATTGAAAAATCCCTTGAAGATATCAATGAGATTTTTGACGATATGATTAATGGTGATATTACCGGTCGTGTGGTGATGAAGTTTTAATATTGCTTGTTAGATGTTTAGCTGATTTTTATTAATACCCGCTAATTTCTTCATATTGTTATAAGCCCTTTACTGTTACTTGCAGTGCAGGGCTTTTTTGTATTTGGCTGATTAACCTTTGTTTTATTGATATGTAAGGTCTTAATACCCTAAGTATTATAAGAGATAAAAATTTAAATTAAATAATTTCAAACTATTTACCCTTCAACCTCTACTTTATATAACAATGAAGCTTATGTTAGCGAGTTACCTAACTAAAATGCTAATAACAAATAATAGGAGCCTGTGTGTTTGAAAGAAGCGATGAAACGCTCATAGCGCAAGCGTTACAAGGAAAGAAATCAGCCTGGTTAACATTGGTAAAGCGTTATGAGAAAAACATCTATAACTACGCTTTACGTATGGTGAATAACCCCGCAGATGCTATGGACTTAATGCAGGATGTTTTCATCGCATTATTTCGTAATTTATCGAAATTTAGAGGAGAGTGCCCCTTTAAAAGTTGGCTGTTTAAAATTGCTCATTACCGCTGCCTTGAGTTTTACCGACGCAAGCGGCCGATGCAATCACTTGACGATGTGGCAGAGCAAGAAGACGAGCAATCGGTATGTCTAGAAAAGGACTTGTTTTTAAAGCAACAAAGCAGTGCGCTAATACAAGCAATGCAGCATTTACCGGTAAAGCAAAAGCTGGTAGTGGAGTTAAAGTTTTTTCAGCAGTGTACTTTTGAAGATATCAGTCAGCAACTTGGCATATCAACCAATACGGCAAAGTCGCAATTATATAGCGCACTCGAAAAATTAAAATCGCACTTAAGCAATGAGTTAGTAGGAAAAGAAGAGGTGGAGTATGTCTGAGCAAAAATCAGCTAATGCTCAAATGAGTAAAGATGATAGAGCATTATTTAGCGAAAGTATTGCCGAGCAAGCAAGTGTTGAAATAGAGCAAGACGTGCCTGATTGGCACAGAGCGCAAGCATTTGAACAGCACTTTTCAACCGGTAAAAGCAGTCAGGGTAAAGCTATTAACTGGGGTATGTGGTTTGGTGTGCCGGCGTTATCCATGGCGTGTTCGGCTTTTGCTATTACTGTGGTAATGAGCTTTATACAGGGTAAAGAACTTGATCAACAAGCATTTTCTCAACAAGTTACGGCCTTAATTGAGCAACAAGTTCAACAAAAAGTCACTGCACAATTGGCTAGTCAGTCAATCAATCAGTCAAGCAGGAACAATAAAGTTGATATCGAAACTTTGATAAACCTTAAACTGCGCGAATTTGCCGCTGAGCAACAAGTTATGTTAGCTAATTATCGTGCCGATATGAGCACGCAGCAGCAGAGTAATAATCTCGCTTTAGCCAGTTATGTGATTGGTGCCTCGAGAAAAGAACGTAAAGAAGATATCAGTGACTTTATCAGCTTTATTAATGCCCAGCGAAAAGATGAACAGTTAACTCAGAAAATTAAATTTCAGCAACTTGAACGTGAAATTGGTTTTCAAAAGCTTGGCTTAGCGCAAGATGGCAATACACAGACTAACTCGGCTAAGCCAATTAACTACAAAGGCTAAGTTGTTAAAAAGTGAATTATTAGCAAATCAACTAAATCAACTAAATTAAGAAAATACCGAGACTATCCTTAGAGGGGAAAACTTATGATGAAATTAACAAGCTTAATGGTAAAAGCACAAACGCGAGGCTCAGTAGCTAAGGTAAAATCGCCTACTAAAGCTAAGTCTAAAATAACAGCAAAGGTTGCACTGCTCGGATCAGCTTTACTACTAGCCTTTGGCGCACAAGCAGCAGATAAGAACTATGATAATTTGCACAAGCAATTAAATATTATGAATGACATCATGATGTCATCGGCAAAAACGTCGCAGAATTCACGTCAGTCCTTGATTCGCTCAATCGATAGTGTTTATTTACAGGGGCAAGGTGCTATTTTTACCATCAACTCTGCTCATGGTGGCTCTTCACATCGTCAGTTTTTTCAAATGGTAGCGCCAAAAGCTCGAATAGCAGCTTTAGCCCCTGTTGCACCAGTAAGTGCTGTTGACAGAATTGTTTTTGCTAATGAAGACTTTGTCATTGATTTTGAAGATCATGAAGATGAATTTGAACGCGTGATTGAAATTTTTGAGCAACAACGAGAAGGGGCTAGAGAGTTGCGTAGTGAAGAGCGTGAAATTGCCTATGAAATGCGTGATGTTGCTCGCCAACAAAAAGATATTGAATACCAGCTACATCGTGCAGAAAAAAGTGCTCAGGTTGAGTTAACTGCAGAGCTCAATAAGCTTAAAGTAGAGCGTATTGCTTTGAATAACAATAAAAAACAGCTTGAACAAAAGGTCACTCAATTAAATAAACAGCGACAACAGCAAAAACTTGCGCAAGACAAAGCAAGAGCAGCACACTTTTCTGCACTTAATAACAGCCTAGTGGAAACGCTATGCCTATACGGTAATGGCTTACAAGCAATACCTAATAAAGAGCATGTTAGTTTAATTATTAAAGATGCGGGTAATAAGCAGAGTCGTGGTTATAAAGATCAAATATTAGTATTTAGTAAAAAAGATATTAATGCTTGTGCTAACAGTAAACTAACCGCTAAAAAACTATTAGCTAAAGCCGAGCAGTACCAGTTCTAATTAAGCTAGCTAAACTCTAAGGTAATTAAGCTTTGCGGCAGCTAAGTTAAGCGTAATCTAGCCAAGACCATTTAAGTTACTGTGAATTTTCAAGCCATAAATAGCGTAATGAATATGCGCTATTTATGGCTTTTTATATGGAATAAAATAGATATGCTTCAATTATTCACTTATTACCGTTTAATTATCTTTTAATAGCCTTTAAATTAACTTTTAGACCTCAGCAAAACTTTCTAAAATGATAATCAATGAGTACTGTGTAAATGTACAGTTCATCGGTGTTGTATGGCGATAATGCTTATAGTGCCGTTATTAATATTATTACTAAAGAAACGGATAATACAGCAGCTTAAAGGCTTTGCGCTAGTAAGTTAGCAAGGAATTAAGTAGTATGCCTTTTTTCAAGTAAGCAAATTTTAAGGGTGTTACTAAATGAGTAAGTTTTTATTACTAGCCATTGTTATTGGACTTTTTGTGTTCTTCATTATGCGTCAAAAGAGCAATAAAGCAGCGGCTCAAGTTAATATAAAATTAGGCAGTGAGTTTTTAGCGGCTAATAAAAGTGAGGAAGGGGTAATAGAAACGGCTTCTGGCTTACAATATAAAGTGCTAACTCAGGGCGATGGCACTGAACACCCAAGCGCTTCGTCGAAAGTTAAAGTGCATTACCATGGTACTTTACTTGATGGCAGTGTATTTGATAGTTCTGTTGATCGAGGCGCGCCAATTAGCTTTGGCTTAAATCAAGTGATTAAAGGTTGGACTGAAGGTGTTCAGCTTATGGTTGTGGGTGAGAAAACACGCTTTTATATTCCATCAAACTTAGGCTACCGTAATAAGCCGGCGGGCAAAATAGGCCCAGGTGCATTATTAGTTTTTGATGTTGAGTTATTGGCAATAAACTAAGCCAAAAACTTTAAAAAACAATAAAAAAGCCCGTTTAGTCTTACTAAACGGGCTTTTTTATTGCCAAATTGAGAGTTAATTAAGCAGCCAATTCGTTAGCTATTAGCTACTTAATCAGTTATCTCATTAGTCACTTTATTAACTACCTCATTAAATAACATCTTTGTTAATAGTATCTCAATTCTCGTACTTTTCCCCAGAACACCCGGTATGAGAAGACGGTATAGCTGAAGATAACGGGCACTACTATGATTACTCCCCATAATAAAAAGCTTAAAGATTCGGGCGCTGCTGCGGTTTCCCAAATGGTTAATTTACCCGGTACTATATAAGGGAAAAAACTAAAGGCTAAACCAAAAAAGCATAAAGTAAATATAACAACAGCAGCAACAAAAGGTCGCCAACAGCCTTTATCATTTATCGCTGGTAATTTTTTTAACTCTAATAAGCTGTAAACAAACAAGGCAAAACACAATAGTGGTAAAGGCAATATGTATAGCGTGGTTGGCCAAGCAAACCATTTAGCAAAAACATCAGGGTTAATTAATGGATTTACCGCTGAAACGGCCACTATGCCGATAAAACAAATAAGCCCAGCCTGTTTAGCCCATCGAACTGCTTGTACTTGTAATGCGCCTTCGGTTTTCATGATCAGCCAACATGCACCAATATAGGCATAGGCAGCAGCAACACCTAATGCGCTGAGTAAGCTAAAGGCATAAGCTGCTAGCGAGTCTTCAAAGCTCATAACATACATGCCCAGCATATAACCTTGGCTCATGGCCGCAAGTAATGAACCGACTTTAAATACCTTGTTCCAGGTTGGTTTATGGCTAAATGCTGCTTTGGCTCTGAAATCAAAAGCGACCCCGCGTAGCACCAAGCTAATTAATAATACCGCCGTGGGTAAATAGAGCTCTTTAAAAATGTGGCTATGGGCTGATGGAAAAGCAATTAACAACAAGCCAATAGCCAAGACAAGCCAGGTTTCATTGGCATCCCAAAAAGGGCCAATAGAAGCAATCATGGTATCGCTATCATCTTTTTGTGAAAGTGGTAGCAATATACCAACACCTAAATCAAAGCCATCTAATATGGCGTACAACAATATCGAAAAGCCCATTAGCGCAACAAATATTACGGCCAGTGAATTAGCTTCAAACATTATCATTCTCCTTAGTATTCGGTGACTGGTTTGCTGAGTGAGCTATTGCTGTCTGTATTGTGGTATGAAGCACAGGTTTAACTTTCTCATCATCGGTGATTTCTTCAATTTCAACCGCACGTCTTGCCATGGTAAATAGTGTGTGTAAATACGCGGTCATTAACACTGCATATAAAGTGAGGTACATGGCGAGAGATAAAGCGACATTACCTGATGCTATCGTGGTAGCGGCATCTTTGACGGTTAAAATACCGGTAACTAACCAAGGCTGCCTGCCTATTTCAGTAACATACCAGCCGGCTAATGTTGCTACCCAGCCAGAGAAACTCATGGCAACCAATACTCTTAATAACCATGTTGGCAAAGGTTTATCGCGCCAAAGCTGTATTCGGCTAAACCAAGAGACGGTTAGCATTAACATACCAATGCCAACCATAATACGAAACGCAAAAAATACTGGTGCTACGGGTGGGTGGTTACCTTCAAATTCGTTTAAACCTTTTATTTCGCCATCAAAATCATGGGTTAAAATGAAACTGGCCATTTTGGGTATGGCTATTTCAAAGTGATTGGTTCTTTGTTCTTCATCAGGTATGGCGAAAAGTAACAGTGGCGCACCTTTTTCGGTATGCCAAATACCTTCCATAGCGGCAATTTTTTGTGGTTGATGTTCAAGTGTATTCAAACCGTGTAAATCGCCAAGAAAAATTTGTACCGGTGTTAAAACCATAGCGACAGTTAAGGCGATTTTTAAGGTAAGTTTAGGCGCTTGTTTATCATCACCCTTAAGTAATCTGTAAGCGCTAATGCCGGCGATTAAAAAGGCGGCGGTTAAGCCAGAGGCAATAACCATATGTGATAAACGATAAGGAAATGACGGGTTAAAAATAATCGCTAACCAATCTACTGGGAAAGCAACACCATCACGCATTTCATGACCTTGTGGAGTGTGCATCCAAGAGTTAAGCGCCAAAATCCAAAAAGCGGACAAGGTAGTACCTATGGCGACAATTAAGGTAGATAAAGTATGTACTCTAGCGGAAACTCTTTTTATGCCAAATAACATAACACCAAGAAAACCTGCTTCGAGAAAAAAGGCGGTTAATACTTCGTAGCCCAATAAGGGGCCGGCAATATTACCAACGGTTTCCATAAACTTGGGCCAGTTAGTACCAAACTGAAATGACATGGTAATGCCGGTAACTACACCAATGGCAAAGGTAAGAGCAAATATTTTCACCCAAAATCGATAGGCGCGCATCCATACGGGTTCACCGGTTTGATCAAAGCGTAATTTGAAAAAAAACAAAAACCAACTTAACGCTATGGTGATTGCTGGAAAAAGAATATGAAAACTTATATTGGCGGCAAATTGAATGCGGGACAGCATTAGGGTTTCAAGCATAATAGACTCCGTTAGCTTATTACTTACACAGGCGGTAATAAGCGGTCTGTAAATTGAGAAAGTTTAGTAAGTTAATAATTCAGTAATTCAGTAATTCATTAAATAAAGCAGAAAGTAAAAAAAGCACATGAAAAATGGTTTAGCTTATGCTTAACCGTTACTTGATTAGTTAATTAATTAATTTATCTTTAAAATTGAGTATTTTGCTTACGCCAGAGCCTAGTTTCATCAGCGTATTAAGATTATCAGGGCTCATGCTTTGTAATTCTCCTGCCCAATGAGTGATAGTTTCTAGCAAGTCATGAATTTCATGCATCTGTTTTTGTGCATATTCTTCTTGTTGATTAGCGGGCTCATTTAATAAGTTATCGCGCAGTAGTGACAGTGTTGGATCTACTTCGCGTTTACGGCGCTCTTCAAATACCCGAGTTGCCATCTCCCAAATAGAACCCGCAGGAGAGTAATACTCTTTTCTGTCTTTAGGTTTATGCTGAACCTGCACTAAACGCCAGGATTGCAGCTCCTTAATGCCCATGCTGACATTGCCGCGAGAGATCTTTAGCGCTTCAGATATTTGTATCGCACTAAGCGGCTTTTCAAGAATAATTAGTAAGCCATACATTTGGCCAACAGTGCGATTAAAGCCCCAACGGCTGCCCATTTCGCCACAATGCATAACGAAAGATTCTATTTTTGAAGTAAGTATCATATATGTGTTCTGAAGTTTCAGTAATTTCTGAAAGTTTAAACTTATGTTGATATAGATCAAGGATTAATTGGTTTTATTTTGTGAGGAATTTTTTTGGTAAGTAATAAATATAATTATATGAAAAGAAAGTATTTTTATAAGTATTTGTTATATATTGTTAATCTATAGAGTCTATTAAGTGTTAACTAACATTGTCAGTATTACAGGGGAAGGGTTTTAATAGATCGAAAAATAGTGATAATGGCTAAAAATGAATGAGCTTTAAAAATAAGGAATAAAATTTAGTAGTTAAAACTCGATTTAGTATTCTTTCAGGCAAAAAAAAACATGTCTAAATGACATGCTTTTAACAAGAGATTAGTAGGTTTTAAACTAGACTAATAAATCCTGAATATTTACTAAGTCTTTTTTACCATTAATGATTTCATCAGGTGTTAACCCCGATAATTCGTGTGGGAACACTAACCATTCATCAGAGGTATGAATAAAGTAATCAGGGGCAAAGTCTACTTTTGAATTTTGCGGTTTATACCAAGGGCAAGCAGTACGCACATCCAGTGGCATGTTGTTACGCATATTTTTCTTTAACTGCTTAATTAAGGCTTCGATGCTTCGACCTGAATCAAATACGTCATCAACAATTAATAGACCATCGCTGGCGTTAGCATTTTCGATAATGTAATGCAGGCCGTGAACTTTAATTTCTTTACTTTGCTGGTTGATACCATAATAAGACGAAGTACGAACGGCAATATGATCAGTTTCTACACCTTTAAAGTCGAAGTATTCTTGCACAGCGATACCAATAGGTGCACCACCACGCCAGATACCAACGATAAATTGTGGGCGAAAGCCATCTTCAAATACTTTGGCGGCTACACGAAAAGAATCTTCTAATAATTCTTGTGCGGTAATAAAACGTTTTTCCATTGCCGAGGAAACCTTTGTTGAAAAATTAATAAGCGCTAATTATAACCTGACTCTGGCAAATAGTGTACCGATTACCAAGATTAAAATATGGCAAAAATGCAGAAGCGAAATTATGCCTTATTAACAAATGCATAAGAGTGAGCTTTAGGGCAGGGGGGAAAGGCAGACGGTTAAAGATAATACTAGTGATGTTTGAGGGGAGGGTATTTCGGGTATATTTGTCCTATGGATTTCTTCGTTAACCCTAGGTAGCGGATGAAATTCCTAGGCAGTTTTTACTCATGTGTGGCCTACCTTTATAAGGCAATAAATTGATTAAACAGCTAATGTGTTAAATTTCTGTTTGACCTTGGAGTATACTCCAAGCTTTATGATGTAATATATTAGTTAAGTGGTCGCGGTAAATCGTTAAATAAGGGATATATCATGTATAGAATTGGTGAACTGGCAGAAAAGTTATCGGTATCGACAGATACGCTAAGGTATTATGAAAAACATAAACTATTAGCCGCAACCAGTCGTGCAGATAATGGTTACCGTTTATATAATGAAGAAGCATTACGAGTCATGCAGTTTATTATACGTGCGAAAGGTGTAGGTTTTAGTTTAAATGAAATCAATGGCTTGTTATCGATTAAAATTGATAAAGCCAGTCATAGTTGTGCGGATGTAAAGTCATTCACCGAGCAAAAGCTTACCCAAGTAAATGATAAAATAGCTGAGCTGCAGTGTTTTAAAGGCTCACTGGAATTATTAGTTGCAGCTTGTTGTGGCGGCGAAGAAGAAGCGACCCACTGTTCCATTTTATCTGCACTGGAGAATGTCGATGCTATTAATAAGTAATTTTTGGGAGTTATTTGTCCTTTCTGCTCCTTGGTTGATGTTAGGTTTATTGATCGCGGGCATAATCAATGTCTATCTTCCAAAGGATTTCCTCAATAAACACTTAGGCAGTGATGGCCTGCTTACCACAATAAAAGCAGCACTAATTGGTGCACCTATGCCACTTTGTTCATGTGGTGTTATCCCTGCTGCTTTAGGGTTGAGGCGTGCGGGTGCTTCTAAAAGTGCAACGACTGCATTTCTCGTTTCTACACCTGAGACAGGCATAGACTCTATCTCGGTATCTTATGTGTTACTTGGCCCTTTTATGGCGATTATTAGACCAATTGCCGCGGTAACCAGTGCAATTGTTGCTGGTGTGTTGGTAGGCCGTGATAGCAAAGATGAGCTAGTTCAGCATGAAGCCAAAACCAATACTCAAACAGATAAGAAAACTGATAAGAAAATAGAAAATAAGGCTGGAAAGAATGATATGTCTTGTTGTGCAGGTAAAGAAGTAAAGTCTGAAATTACAATAGCTGCAACTAATGAGCAAGCAAGTTGCTGTGCTAAACCTACAGTGGTAACTAAAACCTCATGCTGTGCAGGCGAGGATAAGTTAGTAAGCAAACTAGCATTACCGCAAGAGCCTCAACCAGAGAAAATCAAAGCATCGACAGATAGTTGTTGCAGTACAAAGGTAGCTAAAGATGAGTCTACTCAAGTGTCGGCTTTTGCTAAGCTAAAACAAGCGGTGGCTTTTAGCTGTACCAAGCTGCTAAGTGATACCGCGGTTTGGCTTTTAATTGGTTTAGGATTTGCAGCTATTGTGCAAACTTATGTACCGATAAGCTTCTTTAGCCAATGGGGCAGTGGCATCTTAGCCATGATAGTGGTGATTTTAATCTCTATCCCTATGTATGTTTGTGCTACGGCATCAACACCCATTGCTGCAGGGTTATTATTGTCTGGCGTTTCTCCCGGGGCGGTGTTGGTATTTATGCTGGCAGGTCCCGCTACGAATATCGCCACTTTGGGTGTGGTAGCAAGTGAGTTGGGTAAACGCGCGGTTGCTTCATATTTAACTGGCGTCATCGGTGTCGCTATTATGTTTGGCTTTTTAACTGATTTCCTAGTGGAGCATTACGACATTGAAGTGGCGCCTATGTTAGGAGAACACCATGAAGTGTTACCCAATTGGTTATCACAATCTTTCGCCTTGATTCTTGTATTACTGCTGATGAGGTTGTTGGTATTAAAGTTCATGGCCAAAAAGGAATTGCTAAGTACATAAAAGTAAGTAACCTCAACTCAATAAAAAAGCAGCTATTATTAGCTGCTTTTTGCTGAATGGCTATAAAGTTCAATGACTCAGTTAATGGACTAAGTCATTGAACAATTAAGATGAAAACTAAGTTACTAATAAGCGTAATTAAAAAGTAATTACTGCTCAGTAATAGTTAGCTTAACACCGCCAAATTCACCATCAAGGGTAATATAATGCCAGTAAACAGTAGGGTCTAATTCAACAATTAAACTATCAAAATTACCATCACCATTAGCATAACCGTTGTTGTCTTGTGCTGTAGGCCAACCATCAGCTTTAAACATGATGTCAGCATTACCCCAGCCGCCAGATGTTGTTAACTTAAAGCGAGTAGCTAAGTTACCATCGTTACGAATAATGAAAGATGCTCTACCGCCTGAAGAATTGATACATTCAACAACTTGGCTAGTCGTTACACCATTATTTATTTCATCATGTTTATTTGCTGGAATATCAACAATACAAGGAGAGAAATCAGTACTGATTGTTACCGGCTCACCTGCCCAGTTACCAGCAGTGCCAGAAGCAGCAGAGTCAGTATCATTAGGACCAATTTCAACAATATTGCTAGTGCCTAATACTACGCCGTTTACTAACCAATCATTGAACTCTGCATCGTAAGATGTGCCTATGCTATCCATAAAGACTTGGTATTCAGGATATTGACCACTACGTGTTAAGTTTAATATTTGATTAACGTCATTTTTATGATTTTCAAACATGAAACGAACCGCTAAATAACCCCAACGGTAAATACGTGTTTGGCCTGAGTTATAATCATTTTTAAATATTTCAGATAATGCAACTTCCTGAGATTTACCGACAGAAATAGCATAGTCATTACCGTCACCTTGAGAGATATACTCACCCAAACCTTCAGACCACCAAACAGTGTTTACTGACATACCTAGTTGGAAGTCACCAAACAAATCGAAACGACCATCTAAATAATGTACGTATTCATGTTGTAAATTCCATACGTGGAATTCAGGACGAATCCACTCGGCTTCATAAGCAATGAAACGTGCTTGGTTTTTGGTATTAATTGGCGCGCCTTCTAAGTACATACCACCATTGTTGGTATTAATACCGAAGAATTGACCAGCATAAGTTTTATAGTCATCAGAAGAGTCAAAAATAACTAACTCTAATGCAGCGTTATTATCTTGGGCAACAGGTTGGTAGTTGGTGCCTAACAGTGTATGGAAGTTAGTTTCTTGGTTACCTAAAACTTGACAGATCCATGCTGCTTGGTCGTTATACAAACCTTGCGCACGAATTTTTAAGCTTTCAGAACACTTGTAGTTAAAGGTTAATGTTTCAGCCTCTAAAGTATAAGCAAAACCACAAATATCATAATAACCACAGTTGGCTCGATCGTAGTAATCAGCCATGCTTGCTACAGCTATCCAGATACTTTTAGTATTATCATTTTTGTTGGTGCTATCTAAAATACCTTTCACTAATACTTTCACTTGCGCTTCCATTTCTGGAATGTGATACAAACGAGAAAGTTCACGAGCAGCGTTATTTAATACATAATCAGCATCAGTTCCAATTAAATGACGTTTACTTGCTTGGAAGTTATTTAGTGCGGTTAGTACCGTATGGTCAGTTGCATACAATGCACGCATGTCAGCATCCCACTGAGCGCGGAATATTGTGGTGAATATTGAATTAGCTGCAGCGTTCATGTTGAAGCTTGATGCCCAGTCAGCATTATATTCGTTCAATACACGTATAGTAACATCGTTAAAATCAGCACCTAAACCTGCAGAATCAACAGTGATTAACGCTTCTTTTAATACGCTACCATTAGTATCACTGGCAAGCCAAGTACTACCATTATTAAAGAAAGTACGTAAAGCTGTTTTAATCGTCGCTTTTACTACTGGAGCATATTCACCTACATCAGTTGGGTGAGCATATTGTACGTAAAAGGCACCACGGAAGAAGTAAAATAACGCTTCTAAACCCGTAGTATCTTCACCGGTATAAGATGGCGCACGACTACTAATTGCATTAGCGATAGCTATCATGTTTGCTTCAGAGAACAGTGCTGTAGCGTCAGGTCCGCTCATGTTATAAACAGGGCTAACATTTTGTGGATGTGTTAAAGCAATACGTTCAACTAAAGCTGCACCATTTAAACCAATAAAGCGCGTAGCATCTGTTGGGAAGCCATCATCAGGAATGGTTGAACCACCACCTGTAGTAGGAATATCTTTTGGATCCATCGCTACCAACACACTCACTTCAGTAGCAGTACCACTATCAAGAGATACATATAACCAGCCTTTTGCAGCCGTAAAGCTAATAGATTCGCTAGTGCCAACATTATTTGATATGTGATCATAACTTGTTGAAGTAGCCCAACCTTGTTGGCTAACTAATAAATCAAATTCACCAGTACCACCGCCAGTTGAAACAACCATATTAATATTGTCTGCTGGTACATAAATAGCGTAAGAAGCAGTTCCGGCAACATTAACACATTCAACTTGGTTGAAGTTTAATCTGCCTTCTACCGGTGTTTCAGCGCCACACATACCAGGGTTTGCTGGTAATGTTGGAATATCACCGGTACCTGTACCAGGATCCGGGTTAGTGCCAGTGCCGTTATCAGCGCTAACTTTAAAGCTCACTTCTTGATTAAGCCCAAACACACTAATATATAAGCGCCCAGCATTAGCCGTTATTTTTAATGTTTCGTTGGTGCCATCACTTACTGAAGAAGCAATATTGCCACTGCGAGTAGCCCAATTACCGGTGTTTACATAAATGTCAGCTTGACCTGAGCCATTTTTAGTTTCGATTACTAGTGGCGTATTATCAGTTTCAACATCGATGTAAAAATACTGACCGTTGCCTGAAATACATTCTTGTGACTCTAATGTTAAGTCATAGCCAGCTAACGTATTTGCGCCACACATACTGGGTGTGGTATTGCCGTTGCCTGTACCAGGATCAGTACCACCAGCATTAACATCTCTAACATTTAAGGTAACTTGTTCATGGATACCAAAAACACTGACATATAAACGACCGGTGTGTGCAGTAACAGCAACTGTTTCTTCAGTACCAGCGTTATTTGTACGTTGATTGTAGTTAGAGCTTGTTGCCCAGCTATAATCGCTAACTAAGATGTCAGCTTCACCTGTGCCACCTGACGTTTTAATTTCTAATGCGGTATTATTAGCATCAACATCAATATAAAAGTATAAACCGTTTCCTGATATACATTGTGTTTGGTTTATTGCTAGTGCCCCGCCTGATGTGGTTGTGCTACCACATTGAACCGGTGCATTTGCGCTGGCGGTAGTTGATGCTAAGGCACCAAGTACCGTGGCAACGGCGAGTAATTTATTTTTAACAGAATTTGACATGTGTCTTCCCATTTTATGGAGTAAGGCTATGCAACCCCCTCCTATTTTATTATTTATTTTACTTTTTGAAGTTACTCTTTAGTTAAGTCTTAGTGACTCTTCTCGCTAGAAAAGCGCTAGCATTGCATTGGTAACATCTTTCCCGGTATTTCCATCATTGATGAATAAGGAAAAATGTTTATGTAACAATTTTGAAACATAATTGTATGCAATATATTGTAGAAAGTATGTTTTGTACACTAAATAAGCATGGTTTTTTAATAGTATTAGCGGGGGAATCTTAGATAAAACGGTTGTTTTTAATACTATCTGTATGTATACAAACAATAAAACATCAATATTTTAATTATGGTAAATATTGAAAAAATGTTAAATTAATTAACTTCTAGTTAACTTGTTGGCATGTTCGAGGGGGTTTTCTAGGTTGAAAGTAACTCGACTGATGAAATTTCAAACAATATCACCTTGTTATTTTCTTTTAGGGTATGTTACCTTTATTGTATTCAATATACATTTTTGTGAGTTAAATATGAATAAAACAACATTATTAACGGCTGCTTTAATAGCGGGTATCGTTGTTGCCTTTAGTTATAGTTTTTTAGGTGATGACGTCGATTCGGCGAAAACCCAGCAACGCCCATCTCAAGAGAAAGCTGAAGTTCTGCAGGTAAAAGAGCAACCGGCTTCATTGAGTAATGAAACTAAACCAGTGACCTTAGCGAGTGATACTAAGTCTGAGCAAAAAACGCCTTTGGTGGATGAAAATAGCTATGTAAGAAACGCGCCACCACCGCCTATTAGCTCAAATAAATCAAAAGATGGTCGTTACACTACACCTCAAGCCCATGGCCATGAAGAAGTAGCCAACAATCAGAAAAAAAATGCACCACCGCCACCAACAGGGGCGAACTAAACAATTGCTGTTAACTATTACCGTTGATAATAAAAATCCCTAACTTTGTTTAGGGATTTTTATATGAACCTTAAATATTCTATGGCTGTGCGTTTAGCGTAACACCTGAAAAGCTCGAATAAGCTTTTAACCCAATATAGACGGTTTCACCAGCGCCTAATTGCACTGAACAAGTTTCATTGTTGCCGCTTTTATAGGGACGACAACTATAACTATTTGTTGTAGGTTGACCGGTTTTACTGGTATATAAATCGGCATCACCACTACCACCAGCAGTGTTAACCGTTACGGTTTCAGCTGTTTGTGCGGTATAAGTGTATTGTAGCCAGTTTCCTGTTGTTGCGGCTAAGCCCGTTTTTGGAAAATCACTAGGCGTAGAGACCGTATTAGTGGCAACTAGCGAAGCGCCGCTATAAGCACTGTAGCCAATCAACTTAATATATACTCTGCCAGCACTGGCTAACTGCACATCACAGCTTTCATTATTGCCACCAACAAACGGACGACAATCATAATCACTTTTGGTGGGGATAGTACCTTTTTTCACATAAAGATCAGCATCTCCTGTACCGCCACTTAGTTGTACATCAACACGAGTATTTACTTGTGTGGTATCAATATAAAATACTTGCTCATAATCTTTTGCGCCGGCAAGGCTTGATAAGACAATACCTGATGTTAAACCGCCATTACCACTAGTGTTTACGGCAACTGCAAGTGTGTCAGTATTGGTTGCGCCACCATTATCAGCCACAGTTAGTGATACATTATAAGTACCACTACTGCTGAAAGTATGTTGCACTTGATCGCCAAACGCTGAACTACCATCACCAAAGTTCCATTGGTAATCAGTAATTGAACCGTCGGTATCTGAAGAGCCAGCGCCATCAAAATTACAAGTTAACTCAGTACAGTTTTTAGAAATAATTGCCACTGGTGGCTGATTAGTACCACCGCCGCCGTTATCACCAACAGGCACTGTATTACCAAAAATACTGGCAACTTGTGGCCATATTTTATCAATTCTTACCCCTTGGTTTTCACAGCCACCAAAGTGATGTAAGGCAATTACATTATTTGAACTGCTTGCCAGTACAGGTGAACCTGAAGAGCCACCAATAGTGTCACAGAAATACCCAGTATCTGTACCTGTAGCTCGACCATTGGCAGAAACCACATCTATTTGGCATAAACCACCACTGTTTTGATCGCTTTGAATAGACAATTCTTTCGGATTACCTGAGCCATGCTGAGGAATATAAATGAGCTCGCCTTGGGCTGGGCTTCTGACATCGAGGCCAAAGTAACCAAAACCGGCAATACTGGCGAAGTTATTAACTGTAAACAATGCGTAATCTAGGTTGTAGTCTGTTTTAAGTAGAGATTGACCGGTGACTTTTACAACAGAATCTAGCGTACTGCCGTCACAAGAGGTATGTTGGTAATTAAACCATATTTCAGTATCTTGCAATCTTGCTTCATTATCTAAACAATGGTTGTTAGTGAATAAATGATTGCCTGAGCCAACGCGCCAACCAGTACATAAACCACTACCAGCCATTAATAAACGGGCAACAGGGCGGGTACGTTCATACTCTATCGGGTTACTTGATGCCCAACATTGCACATCTTTACGTTCATTAACACCACACGTTGATTCAATGCCAATATCTGATGACATATCGATATTACCTTGCACTTGCAGGCTATTAATTAATTCAGAGTCATTTGTTGGCAAATCATTTTCAGTACCTGCTTTATAGCTATCAATCACTAATTGATGTGAAGGCAACCACTGTACATTCACGGGAAGTACAAGCTTAACCAGCGCTTTTTCACCAAATACAGACATTGCTGAAAATTGCACAGTGCCATTTTCACCTTTTAAGGTATTAAAAGTTCTTGGGGTATTTGTTGCATTATCATAACGATAAACTTCACTACCATCTTGGCTCGACACTAATACATAAGCACCATTGGGTATATTAAATACCTTAAAGTGCACCTTAATAAAACTTGCCCCTGCGCTTTCAATGGTAAATTCTTGCACTCTTTCAGCTGAATTCTCGGCATTTATTGATAACTGAGTCGATTGGTTAGGGTTAAAATTTACATCTGCAGATTTATGATCAGCAATAATTACGGGGGTGTTGCTTGTAGGGGAGACTTCATTAGCAACGACAGAATTACTAACAAAAAGACATAGCCCAAGTGTGGTAAATAATGTTTTCATTTAAGTTCCTTTCACATTTTTTGAGTTAGCATTGGTACCTCTCCTACCCAATGCTCGATTAAAACCAAATAAACTATAGTACTAAATTAACATTGTGATCACATTTTATTAACGTTACCGTAATATGTATAAAAATTATTTGAAGACAAAAAGTATCGTTGCTTGATTACAACTCAGCAGTACTTAAATCTTGATTCCTCATAACCTTTAGGTATGACCTTGATAAGGTTTGTTAATTGCTTGCTCTATTTCGCTATGTTCTTATTTATGGTCTGTCTTTTTTTTAGGCAACAAAAAACATACTGGAGATAAAAAAATGATAAAAAAAAATACTCTTTTTAAATGTTGTTATTCCTTTGTTCTGTCTATTACATGTGCTCAAGTCTATGGCGAAAGTGAAAACTTAGTTTCTTTCACTCAGGGTACTATCCCTGTACTCATTACTGCGCCGCACGGTGGTAGTTCACAGCCAGATAATGTCAGTATTAGAACCGGTACGAATATGCAAGGGGTTACGGTTGAAGACTTTAATACGGTAAAAGATAGCTGGACTAAAGGTATCGCCCAAGATATTCAAGCTAAATATGAACAAAAATATGGTGGTATCCCTTATATCGTCACAGCTGAGTTTCATCGTAAATATATTGATGCTAACCGCCCAGAACATCAAGCTTATGAAAGCCAAGCTGCACAGCTTTATTATGATAGCTATCAAAGTAAAGTTGTTGAATATATTAAGGAAATAAAACAAAAGTTCGGCAAGGGAGTCTTATTAGATATTCATGGTCAAGCACTGCAACCAGATAAAATTATTCGAGGAACCCGAAATGGAATCTCGGTGCAAAACTTGGTCGCTGAACATGGTTGGGATTCGATTGTCGGTGGTAATGGCTTCTTTGGTTTATTATCCCAGCAAGGCTTTACGGTTGAACCTGAAAATTCACATATTCCGACTACTTCCGATCCAACGCCTGAAGGTGCTTTAAGTGGCGGTACTACCCTAAAACATAATGGTAGTCATAATTTATTAGGTCTAGATGCTATTCAATTTGAGATAGGTAGCAATATTCGCTTTTCAGAAAGTCAAAGAGAGTACTTTAGCGATAATATGGCAGATAACATTAATACCTTTATGACTAATTATTTTTGTAATGACAATGTTGCTACTTTCCCTTGCTCCCCGGCAGCTGTGTTAATTGATTTTGATTATAAAGGATATTATGAGTCTAATGACTGGAGCAACTCAGGTGCGGTAGATAACTTCCCATCTAAAGGGCTTAGTAAGTCTCGATATACTAACAGCGAAGGTGAAAATACTAGCTGGAGTACAACGGTTGATCAAACGGGTACATACCATGTTTATGCTTGGTGGACTAATACCAAGTCAAGCGGCTCTTCATATAACCGAGATGGCTCGGCTGAATATGTTATTTCAACCGGAACTAATAACTTAGTAGTCACTAAAGATCAAAATAGCATAGGTGGCCAATGGGTATCTCTTGCGGCTATGCAAGTACAAAAGGGGGAAACTATCAAAGTAAGTCTTACTCGAGAGCATGATGGTGATGAAGGCTCTGCAACCGTAGCGGATGCCATGAAAGTAATTTGGGGTGGCATCCAGTAAAGAATTCTGTGTAACTGCCTATTTTAGAATAAATCTTTTAGACAGTCTTTGAATTTAATCATAAATAGATTCAAGGCCGTTTTCCCCGTATTTAAGGGGGGAGGTTATTTTGATAAAGGCTAATTCACAGCTAAATAAGAGCCAAGGTATTACTCAATACATTCCACTTTATGCTGTTAACTCACGGCATAAAGTGGAATATATCTATAGCTATATAGACATCAAAATAAATCATGCTTCAGCCTTTCTTAAGATGTCTCTCATAATATTTATCTATATTGCCATTAAATTATTATGGCTTGCCTATTTAGCTTCTTGCACCCAATACATAAAGTTAGAAGGTAAGTTAGCAAACATCAATCAGTATTTGGTTGACTCTTTTAAACGTTGATAGTACAAAGATTTAACAATTTAATAATATTAACCACAAGGAAGTAACGTTGCGTATTTTAACGCTATTTTTTCTCATACCGACACTTTATATAACCAACGCTCAAGCTCTAGTTGAACAGCAATATACTCATTACAAGCTCTGGGTTGATTGTAAGGAAAGAGCTTCAATTGCATTCTACTATGTGGCATCTGAAGACAAGGGGAATAAGACTAAATATAATTCTTTTTATGATGACCCGAGCTTACCTCAATCTTGTCAGCAATTATCACGTGAAGCCTATAGCCACTACAACGATTTTGAATCTAAATACCACAGAGCTCAACTAGCCGCTGCGAACCATTTTGATTTCGACAAGGCCGCATTAAAGGAAGCAAATTTTATGGCAAATGTACTGCCGCAAACTTTGCAGTTGAATCGCGGAGCATGGAAAAGAACTGAAGAGTTAGTTGAATGCTACAGAGATAGCTTTGATGTTGTTAATTATGGTGGCGTAATTTGGGGGACTGATAGTAGGAATGATTTATTCGTTAATAGTCATGGTATTAGAACGCCTGATTATTTTTGGAGGGTATTAGTAGGTGAATATAAAAGTCAAAAATACTTCTCTGCTTGGATTGTTCCAAATGCCAACGATGCACGAGCTTCAAAACTTCAGCACTATGCCGTGGGCATAGAGCAATTAATTGCACGTGTGGAATATGAAGAAATTAAATCACTTCTCAATTCGTTGGAAGTAAAATTTGGCAAAAAGTTTAAATATAATAAGGGGTGCAAAGCATATGTATCATAAGTCACTTTGGTTGAGCATATTCATTATTGTTCTATTGTCAGCAGCTTCACATTTTTTAGATTTTGGACACGGTCTTGTCTGGATAGGTTTTGAAACGCCAAAAGACTTTTTTCTACTGCTTTTGAGGCTACTATTCTTATCCTTAATCGTTGAGCGGGTGGTTGAGCTATATGTCATCTTATATAGAGCACCGGGTAGAGCTAAAGTAGAAAACGACATATCCCTGGCTATGGGTGATAAGTTGGAGATAGCTAAATTAAGCTTTTATAAAGCAGATACTGCTCGAAAAACGGCATGGGTAGGGTTTAGTTTGGGTGTCTTAATGGCTGTAGTTGGCATTAGAATTTTTACAGGTATGTTCGACTTCGATGACGCCTCGGCGGTGCAAATAATTATGTTTGACGTTTTTGAGCTTTTCACCATGGGCGCGTTAATGGCCGGAGGTTCAAAAGGAATTAACCAAATCGTCAGTACAATTGAGTTTTTTGCTCAAAGGCCTAAGTTAATAGCCGGGTCCAAATAGCTGCAATTTTTTCGATATAACAAGGAAAGCGAACTAGATAAAAAAGTAGCTTAAGTCTGAATGAAATATCTGGATAAAAGCTGAATAGGGCATTACATAAGAACTGATGTATTCTCCCATAACTGGCATTTTTAGGTACCGGTTATGGGCTTATCAGGCTTACTTATCTATGTCCGCAATTTCACCAGCCTGTTATTACTCTATTTTAATTAGCCGTACATTAATTTAGTGCGGTAATTAGCGCCAGTTTTACTGTTTACATAGATGCGCCAGCGTCCGCCACGCTTAATACCAAAGACACTAGCAGCATGGCCAGTTGCCATGTATTGGCGGGCATCTAACGAGGTACCACCGGTGATGCCTGGGTTATTGGCAATGATGTGCGCGGAAAGATCCTGTAGTGCTCTGGCCCGAGCATCAAAACGGTTATTTCTATCACGAGCTCGGTAATTTCCTTGTGACTCAAACACCGACTGCAGAAAACTCTGGCCTGCTGCTGCAACTTGAATGTTGTGATGGACAATAATGAGTTTCTGTGGCGTTTCAAAAACAAGAATGCCGCAACCGTCCACCTGAGCGGTAAAGAACAGTTGTGCTTCATGCTTTAATTCAATGGCATAAGCCTGATCTGCACTCCATTGTAAATAATAAGCGCGATCATTAACAAAGTTTCCGGCGGGGGGGCGAGTTGTTTGCGCCCATAACGCGCTGGTTGGCGCAATTCCGGTATTGTCATAACGAAGAGATATAGGTGTGACTCGGGAGTCAGAATACTGAAAAGATGTTGGCACACTGCCGTTAAAATTTTCAGTGGATTTTATGGTGTTGCGAAACGGTACACCAGGCGTGGTTACATTTATTCTTAAACGGCTAACCGGGCCACCATTGAGAAAAGTAACAGGGTTATTTAGAAACTGACGGTATTGAGTATTATCCATGATGAACTTCCTTATTTTAGATTAATAACATTTAATTTTTTCATACCTGTCGTTATTTTTTCAGCTTCGCTGCATAACAAAAAAGTAACGACATCATTGCTGTGAAAATTTTTGGCCCATAATAACTTTTGCCAAATGAGCAACACATTTATTACAGGCTTAACATAACAAATGGCCTATTTACTTGGTGAATTACCTCAATAGATAATAAGCAACAAGGCTTTTATTTAACCAATAGTTAACTATTTATTAACCGTTAATTGACTATGACACACATCATTACGCAATAAAAGACTAAAAATTAAATATGAAGATAGGAAGGTGGTTGTGCGTGGTCTGTTGATTTTGTTGGTTTTTATGGTTTAGGCGCGTTTGTTTTAGTAGCTGACGGCGAGGGCGAAGCTTGAGAATAAGGACACTCACCGTTAATCGTTATACTTTTGTAGCCATGAGTAAATTTCAGGAATAAAAAACCGCAATTAAGCGGTGTCTTATCATAGCCGGTGCTCTGTCTATAACCAATAATAAAAGTCACATCAAAGAGGAAGCTTCCCGTAATTTCCTCTTTGTATTATTTCCCTTCTAAATTACTTACTGCAACTGATTTATTGTTCTACCAATAAATCAGCAAATTTATAACCAGTTAAATTATTTATTACCTTGCTAACATAAAACATAAGGCCACCAAGCATTATCATTGATGGTATTGCAATGATGGGATAACTCATTAAGGTCATATGACCTAGTTCTTCATTAAAAGAAACTGTCCCAGCAGGACTCGTTACAAGCCACTTTGCTAATACATAATTCATTACGGCTGAAAAGATAAACGTTAATGCCAATAACTTATTAGCAAATCCTATTTTAGCTTTAAATAGCTCAGTCTTCCCTGATGCACAAAGTTTTTCATATATCAGTTCGACCTTCAACATTGATTCATTCAATAATAATTTTGCGATTAAAGGTTTACCATACACACCAGAGAACACGACAAATACAGCGATTAACGCCGGAATAGAGGCTTCTTTGATTGCGAGCCAATGGACACCTAACTCAAACAAGGCAATCCCACCTGTTAATAGGGTACTTAAAAAGCCAAATACAGATATTAGGTTCATTTCTTTAGTTCTAAGGTAATCATAAACGGCATACCCGAGAGGGAATGCTAGCGCTATGATTAATCCCGCCACTACCCCAAAATATTCAGGACTGGAAAACTTCATTAGAACCCAAGAAGGTAGGGCTACATTAAAGATAATTTCCAATAATGGGTTGTTTTTCGGTTTTTTCGTTGTCATATTTTATTACCTGGATATTCTTTTATTGTTTATCTTTGCGTTGCTAAGCTAAGTGTTTTTATTAAGTAAACTGTCACTACGGTCTCTAAGTCAACTTTTAAAGCTCGTGAGTAAATGTGGTCAGGGTAAATTTTATCTCGAGAGTTCCCCACTTATTATAACAATATATCTTCCTATTTTTATGTGCCTTCCAGCTAACTTTTTCAGTGCTCATTTAAACTACTTACTAGCTATTAGTGTACTGAAGATAAATAAAACGAGTACATGATAAATTTTAGATATAAAAAAACCGCAATTAAACGGTTTCTTATCATAGACGGTGGTCTGTCTATAGCCAAATCTAAAAGTTACTAGGTATAACTAATGGATTAAAAAGGTCTTTATTTGGTGGAGCGGGATATACCATATCCACCAATAAACGCCACCACGAATGGCCTACTTGTTGCCTTATATAGATATTATATTTTAGTTGAATGCATTTGTGTAACACTTTGTAGTGGCATACTTTGATTTTTAGAGTCATTAGCTTGCTTTGAGGTGCATAGTTTTCTGAGATATACTCGTCTGAAATTCAAGGAGGATTTCTTTCATGCGTCAATATATTCATATTTTATTCGCTGCTATCTTAGCCATGTTTATTTCTGGCTGCATTAACCAATCAGTTACAGTAACACCTGATGATCAGGCTGTTTCCCTTCGTAACGCAATAAATACAAACGACTTTGCCTTATTATCTAACTCTATTACCCTGCCGTTAGCTCTTAGTAAGCAAGACTGGGAAACGGCTAATGATGGATATGGTTATGTTTTGGGTGCGAAACATACTCAAATAGCAAAGAATACTAAAGATCTAGACGAAGTATTTAGAGTATTAGAACAGGTCGAAATAGAAGGTGAATATCCTTTAGAACAGGAGTTTACTCTTACAGATTTTAAAGATGAGTTTGCCGGTATTGATTACCACTGGGGATCTCTGAAACTAGTTGTTTTTTTTCGTGGCCAAGGCGATGTTGAACACATTGTGGTTTTAGGATTAGATAAAACAACTTCAAAACTGCGGGCAATATATATTAATTAGTTTAAAATCCTGCGGCCAACCGTGTAGATGTGGAGCGGGTAGATCTAAACATTTAGATGGTGTTGCATCTGATTTAAACAGCAGCCACTTAGTTACACTCATCAGTAAACTTACCACAGCAAAGGCGGGTACACTTGATGTTTATTTAGCTACATTTAGCTCACATCGCCCACTATTAAATCATCCTTCAAGCCCTGAAAAATGGCATGTAGAAGCCAAACCATAAATGCATTCTGTTAGTTCCTTGATAGTGTCAATTTAAGAAGTGCCCGTTTCGTAGAAGCATAGGGGGTCGCGCTTAATTTGATGCTAATCAAACAGAGTGATTGAGAACTTTAGTCAAAGAAAAACCTCGGAGTGTATGATATTTTTTTAGGATTTATCCGTTAATAAAAAATGTTCTTAGAAACAGTTATTTTATTGATGAAAGGTTTTACTCCCGTTTAGTAATACGGGGGTAAAGTTTTTCCTGACTTCCTCTGTAGGTGTTAAGTGCCAAGGGGTACAGTGATTTGTCTTGTTTTTGTTTGTTCGTTTTTCTTCGCGTAGCGAGTGCTGCGCAATACCCCAAGTGATTTAGTTTTTGGCATTAATATTTGTATATATACTTTATACAGCTGTGTTCTTATCATATTTGATAATGCTAACTAGTAGCTAAACCTTCAGAGTAAAAAGAGTTCAGTAGTAATATACGATATCTTTTTGTGTCTGATTAAATTGCCTTATCTTCTATATAATTGTATTAACCTATTGTTTTAAAATTAAATAACATTAATAATCTACACCTATTAATGTTATTTAATTTTTTATTAGGATCGATTAATGAAAACTGACTTGTATTCCATTTCTAAAATATTTACGGAAAGATTATTTAGAATTCCTGATTATCAGAGGGGGTATGCTTGGTCTGATAAACATTTAAAAGATTATTGGAATGATTTAATTCAATTAGAAACAGACAAAAACCATTATGTTGGCGTTATTACACTAGAAGAGACTCCTGAAGAATCATTAAGTCGTTGGACTGATGACCATTGGATTATAGAATCAAAAAGCTTCTCACCTTTCCATGTTGTTGATGGACAACAGCGTCTAACAACGACAATAATATTGATTCAATGTATATGTGAAATCATAGGCGATGAAGGTACACTTAATTACACAACAGTCCCTGAAATTAAAAAGAAATTTATTTATGACTCCAAAGATGGTGGTATTTCAAGATCTTATTTATTTGGTTATGAATCAGATAACCCAAGTTACAATTTCTTAAAAGCTGAAATTTTCAATGAAAAGGACAATGTTGCATATCCTCTTGAATCTACGATCTATACTCAAAATTTAATTAATGCCAAAAATCTTTTTTTAGAAAAACTTGGTGATTTATCTACTGATGAAATTGAAGTTATATACAAAAAGATAACTCAGCACTTTCTTTTTGCAATTTACTCAATGTCTGATGATATTGATGTTTATATTACTTTTGAAACGATGAATAATAGGGGTAAACCTTTATCTCATTTAGAACTACTTAAAAATCGACTAATATATTTATCGACTAAGTTTGATACTGACGTTCATGAGAAGAAGCAGTTAAGAACAACTATAAACCTATGCTGGAAAGCAATATATCACCAATTAGGTAGAAATAAAGATAATCCATTAGATGATGACCAATTTTTGTTTAATCACTTTATCATATATTTTGGATATAAATTAACTAAAGAACATACATTATCAAGTAGACAATTTAGAAGGGGCTATCGTAACTCTTTCAAAGATTATTTATTAGAAGAAATTTTCACTGTTAAAAGCATTAACATTACCAAAAACTTATCATTAAAAGACGTGAATGATTATGTTACAAGCTTAAAAGTTTCAGTTGAAACTTGGTATCAGATGCTGAATCCAGAGTCGAGTTACTATTGTGATGAGATTAATCTATGTTTGGGTAGGTTGAATAGACTTCGGATAAATCCATTTTTACCTTTAATTATGACTGTTTTTAAAACGTCTACTAATAAAAAAATACATATTTCTTTATTAAATATTTTGGAAAGGTACGCGTTTTATATTTCATTAGTACAGTATTCATATCATCTTTCTATGGATGTCGATGATTCTGAATTCACTGATTTGTCTAATAAAATTAATAGTAAAGAAATTACTACTGAAATAGCTATAAAGCAACTTACATCAAAACTTGAAGAGGCGATTAGGAGAACGGATTTAATTAAACATATAGCTGATAATTTCAAGCGTAATAGCGGTTTTTATACTTGGTCTGGTCTTAAGTATTTCTTATATGAATATGAAGTAAGTTTAAGAGAACAATCAAAAACTTATGGTGATAAATTATTTTGGGATGTTCTGATACAAGATGACAGGGACTCTCATACGATAGAGCATATTTATCCACAGAAGGCTCGTAAGAAAGAGTGGACTTGTTTGTATTCGCAATTTACTACTAAACAAAAAGCAACTTTAAGACATTCATTAGGAAATTTGGTTCCATTATCTAAACCCAAAAACTCAAGCTTTTCTAATAAACCTTTTGCAGATAAAAAATCGAATAAGACTAATACAGTTGGCTTTGTTTATGGATGTTTTTCAGAAAATGAAATTGCACAAAATGAACAGTGGACCGCTAAAGAAATCCTTGATAGAGGGGTGAAGTTATTAAGTTTTATGGAAGCGAGATGGGGCATAAAGATAGAGAATAAAGTTGAATTTTTAAGCTTGAGTTTTGTAGCAAAAAAACTAAAGTAATCTAACTATTAAATATAGGTTTATAGAACGGTTGTATAACCAATTAATTTAGGTACTACAATTTTATCGAATGATTATTATTTTATTAATGGCACTTTTTAGTGCCGTTTTTATTTCAAAAATAAATAATAACGCCTATATTACACCTGTAATTTGTGCTACTTATTCAATGCTATAGCCTTTTTCAAATAGCCTTATAGCTCACTATTTAGTTTTTTGCGGTATGATTCAAAGGTTATAACGTAATTTATAAAACAAGTGGTACTTATTGGGTACTTTTGATTTTACTGTCTTGAGGGTGTTAGCTTGGTTGCCTATTAATAAAGCCTTATGTGATTTATTGCAGGCAATAAAAAAGGATGCCGAGGCATCCTTTTCTTTTTCTCTATTTTTTATGTATTCCCATATACGCTAGGGACGTAAATGGGACGTCGATAAATTATTCTTTTGTAACCTATTGAGTTACAAATGGTTTTTTTGGTGGAGCGGGGGGGAATCGAACCCCCGTCCAAAAAGCCTACATCCTCGGTACTACATGCTTAGTCGCTTATTTATTTAACCAATTAGACGCCAAGCGACAGGCTTCGTCATGGTGAGCTTAATACTATTTCGCGGTTCAGCCTTAAGCGTGCTTCCCTCGCTATCCTATTTGGGGTGACCATCGATCCTCTAACCAATAGGAGAGATTTAAAGGCGATGGCTAGCCTAAGCGGCTAGTGCGAACGTATCGTCGTTAGCAATTATAGTTTTTACGGCTTTTTACCAGGCAAACCGCCCCTGGGCATGCACCTTGGGTTTCATGAATCTTGTCGAATCCTAGATCCGCCCCAAAGTTTACTATTTTCTATTTCTTTTCTAACAAAGGCTCGATATGCCTATAAGCACAGTATACAGCGCTTAACTTGAATAGACAACGTGGTATTTTTTAACCACTTATCTAGCAACTTACATGGCAAGCTACTTAACAAGTTACCTAGCAAGTTAACGATCTAGGTTTTTGTTCTTCATTAAACGGCCTTTATCAACAGCCCATTCTCTGTCTTTTATGTCGGAGCGCTTGTCATGATCTTTTTTACCTTTACCCAGATAAAACTCGAGCTTTACCCAACAGGCTTTCCAGTACATCGCGGTTGCAATCAAAGAGTAACCGTCACGTTCAACAGCAGCAGTAATTTTCTCTAACTCTCTACGGTTAAGCAATAATTTTCTATCACGATTTGGATCACAGACCACATGACTAGAGGCGGCATTAAGTGGCGATATTTCAGCTCCTAATAAATAGGCTTCACCGTTTTTAACATGTACGTAACAATCAGAGATGTTAACTTTACCACTTCTGATGCTCTTTACTTCCCAACCTTGCAAGCTCATACCACCTTCAAACTTATCAGTTAGGCTGTAGTTGTGCCTCGCCTTTTTATTTAAAGCGATAGTATTGCTATTGGATTTATTTTTAGATTTCTTTTTGGCCATTTTTCGTTCCATTTATCGTTGCTATAACAAGCAGCAAGCGCAGTGATTATACCGACATAAAGGCTTTTTAACATGGCAAATTAGTGTTTTTTAGATAAATGACTAGATTAATGCGATTTTAGCTGCGTTTTGTTATGATAGTGCCATTAATTGGTGGCCAGTATATGAATAAGAAAAGGTGGAGAGAGAATGCCAACCATAAGTCGTAGTGCGTTAGTTATGCACAGTGTTGATCAAATGTATCAGTTGATAAATGATATTGTCGCTTACCCTACTTTTTTACCTGATTGTAATGACAGTAAAATTATCTCTCAAGATGAAGATACGGTTACTGCAGCTTTACTGGTATCTAAGGGCGGTTTAAGTAAGTGGTTTACCACTAAAAATACTATGGTTTCTAATGAGAAAATAAAACTATCTTTAGTTGATGGACCCTTTAAAAGTCTTGAGGGCTATTGGTTATTAACACCCTTGTCAGACGAAGCTTGTAAAATAAGCTTAGAGTTAGAGTATGAGTTTTCAAATAAACTTGTTTCATTAGCCTTCGGTAAGGTCTTTGGTCACTTTAGTAACAGCTTAGTGCAGGTGTTTACTCAACGAGCAAAAGAGATATACGGAGTTAATGTCTCATTATGACTTTAGCTAGTTCCGCGTTAAATAGTGCTGATGATGCATTAATAGATGATAAAATTGCCATAGAAGTTGTCTATGGTGTTCCGCATAAACAGAAAATATTAACCTTATTGCTTGCTGCTGGTATAACAGTAGAGCAAGCCGTTATTGAATCAGGAATAATCGATTTGTTTCCTGAAATTGATTTAACGGTAAACAAGGTTGGTGTGTGGAATAGAGCAGTAAAGCTAACGGATACGGTAAATGATCTTGATAGAATTGAAGTGTATCGTCCGCTGATTGCCGACCCTAAAGATGTAAGGAAACGTCGTGCAGAGAAAGCAAAATTAGAAGGGCGAGCGGATAAAACCACCGGTGGTCGGGTTAACCCACTACGGGTAGATGCAAAGAAATAGTGATTCAATAACCGCTATATTCAGGCAATAAAAAACGGCATAAATGCCGTTTTTTTGTTGCAATATTTTAATCTCTGCTAAATCAGCTTAATTAAAAGTAATGCTAATTATTAAGCGTCTCTTTGTTTTCAGCAGGCTTACTTTCTACAGCCTTATCTTCCATCGGCTTAACCTCTACAGCATCAGCTTGCTCTGTGCTGAACTTGCTGGCATTGGCCGGCTCAGCTTGTACAGCCGGCGCATTGAATGGGGTATTAAACTTTTCAGAAAGCTCAAAGTCCCCCGCAGCAGAAATTAATTTGTCGTCGGAAAAGTTAATGGTGAATTGTTTTCTTTTATCGAATTTTTTACTTCGGCCAGATTTCAACTTGTAGATATAATTCCAAGTATCATCATTGAAAGCGTCTACAACAACCGGGCTACCGAGAATAAACTTAACTTGCTCCTTGGTCATACCCACTTGCAGTTTATCAATACTTTTTTGCTCAAGGTAATTTCCTTGTGGAACATCGTAGCGATATACCCAACTAGAGCAGGCAGATAACGTCAGGGCTGTGATAACAATGGCAACACGAAAATACATAAAATTTACTTACCTTAAAGTAGCGCTAAAAAATAGGCTAAAAGTGTGAGCAGGGATAATACCCAAGCCCAGCTTGGATGCAAAGCTATTTATTACATCAGTTAAAAAAACGCTATTTACACTACGCTATTGAAAGTAAAAATATTACTGTTATTAGCGGCTTCATTTTATTGAAGCCAATCGCAGATAAATGCAGTTAGCTAGCTAATAGCTCTTGTGCATTTGCTAAGCTGTGCTGTGATATTTTATCACCAGCTAACAAGCGAGCAATTTCTTTGACCCGGTTTGACTCACTTAGTTCACTTACGTGGGTTTCTGTTAATTCACCATCGGTTGTTTTACTGACAAAAAGTTGTTGATGACCCTTACAAGCCACTTGTGGTAAATGAGTGACACAAATAACTTGGGTGTTTTTCGACAACTGTTGTAGTTTTTTACCGACCATGGCAGCTGTTGGACCGCTAATACCGACATCCACTTCATCAAAGATTAATGTTGGGGTAATCACTTTATCGGCCAGAATTACCTGCATGGCTAAGCTGATACGTGATAATTCTCCACCTGAAGCAACCTTGTGCATAGCCTCAAGTGCTTGACCTGGGTTAATACTCACTTGGAAACTAATATTATCAGCACCATTGGTACTGATAGGTTCTTTGCCTTTATTACAGTCATTCGGGGTGTGATTGTCTTGTTGCTTATTACTCTCGACAGCAATATAAAACTGACCATGGGGCATATTTAGCTCTTGCATGCTTTTACTGATCCGCTTGCTTAGACTTTGTGCTGACTTTATTCTTGAAGCTGATAGGGCAGCCGCACTTTCGTAATAATGCTCTTTAGTCAGCTCTAACTCTTCAATAATGGTATTAATTCGTGTTTCATCACCCGATATTGAAGCAAGTTGCTGCTTTAATTCGCTATGAAAGTTAACTAGTTTTTCTGGTGACAATTGATGTTTCTTCGCTAATTGTAAAGCGGTGGAATAACGCTCTTCAATAATGGCGTAACTTTGTGGGTCTAACTCTAATTGCTGGTAATAGTGTTTTAAGTCGTTATTTGCTTCATCTAATTGAATGAGTGTGTCAGCAAGTATAGTGGCGACATCGTTTAATTGATTATCAACCCGCGCGATGGAGCTGATATTTTCGCTACATTCTCGAAGTGAGTCCAAAATATTGAAGTTATCATTTTCAGAGAGAATCTGTAGTGAACTTAGCGTTGAATCGAGCAAATCTTGGGCGTTACTATGCCTTTTATAATCTTTTTCTAGCGTGGTAAACTCATCTGGCTGAAGAGAAAACTCATCAAGTTCAGTGACTTGATATTGAATGAGTTGCTGTTCAGCTTCGCGTTGTTGCTTACTTTGCTGTAACATTTCTAGTTCTTTATTGAGTTTATGCCATTGTTGCGCGTAATGTTTTACCTCGCTAAGTAACCTTGGGTGATTAGCGAAGTTATCGAGTAAACGGCACTGTTGATTGGCTTTAACAATAAGTTGATGATCATGCTGGCCATGGATATTAATTAATAGTTGGCCGATTTCTTTTAATTGCACCAAGGGCACTTGGCTACCATTGATATAAGATTTTGAACGGCCTTCGGCTGATATCACGCGACGCAGTATACATTCGCTGTCATGCTCGGCAAGAAGCTCATGTTTCTTTAACCAGGCTTTCGCCATTTTATTTTTTTTTGTTTCAAAGGTTGCTGCTAAATCCGCTTTTTTGCAGTTTGGCCTAACAATATTGGTTGTAGCTCGGTCACCTAAACATAAACCTAAGGCGTCAATGGCAATGGATTTACCCGCGCCAGTTTCACCGGTAATTGTCGTCATGCCCGCTTGCCAATCAATATCTAAAGAACGGACAATGGCGAAATTTTGAATGTTAAGTTGCAGTAGCATAGTTAACCTTTAGCAATAAGCATGAATATAAAACCAGTACCTGTTAATTTATACAGTAACTGGGTTTTATTCAAGCTTATTTGAAACTATTGGCTTATTTTTTGATAGGTGTCTAACCGTTATTTATCTGTAGAGCAGATAAAACGGGCTAATAGAGTTTATTACCCCAACTTAATTTATTTCTTAATACGTTAAAGTAATTGTGATCAAGCGGATGAATTAAGCGAATACTGCATTCGCTCTTTTTAATAATAACTTCATCGCCAGGCATTACCGATAAAATCACATGACCATCACAACTTACTTGTAAATTTTCATGGTTATCATTGGCGAGTATCAATTTAATCTCACTATTACCATCGACAACAATAGGACGACTGGTTAGCGTATGCGGAAACATTGGTACCAGTGATAGTGCATTAAGGTTAGGAGTTAAAATAGGTCCGCCAGCAGACATTGAATAAGCCGTTGAGCCAGTTGGAGTGGACACTATTAAGCCGTCAGAGCGCTGGCTAAACATAAAGCTATCATCAATATAAACCTCAAACTCGATCATACTGGCAACTTTACCGGCATGCAGTACCGCTTCATTAACGGCACTGTTTGAGCTTTTCAGTTTGCCATGGCGATACACTTCAGCTTCAATAATAAAGCGTTGTTCACTACGAGACTCACCCGCGAGTATTTGTGCTAGGGGTTCGATAATTTCAGCAGGTGAAAGATCGGTTAGAAAACCTAAGTTACCGCGGTTCACACCAATTACTCCGATATCAAAACAAGCAAGCACCCGAGCAGCGCCGAGCATGTAGCCATCACCACCAACAACAATGGCTAAATCTGCTTGCTCACCAATGTCGGTTAATTTACCGATGGTCATATTTTTTATATCGAGAGATTGTGCTACAGACTGTTCAACAATCACGTGATATTTATTAGCTAATAAATAGTCATGTAAGGTTTTTATTGTGGCACTGGCACCATCGTGATTTGGTTTGCCAATAAGGCCTATAGTTTTATATAATTGAGCCATAACGATTATTTACTTAGTTTGCTAGGTATAGGGCCAGTTTCGCTGGATTTTATCCGCTTGTAAAGTTCACTTTTTTATAAAATGTATTAAATCACGCTTGAATCCTTTTTCACAGCCCCCATAATGTTTGCATTAGTTACACAAATTGAGGTTTATTCCATGACAACAGAGTCAAAAAACAACGAAGAAGAGTTAAACGCTGAGCAATTAGCCGATGACATTGTAAAGCAAGTTGAAGGACAAGTAGAAGAGCAGGCTGAGCCTGTTGCTGAAGTGATTAGTGCTGAGCAAGAAAAAATTAACGAGTTAGAGTTAGCGTTAGCTGCAGCAAAATCTACTGTTGCCGATCAAAAAGACTCGGTTATTCGTGCTAAGGCAGAAGTTGATAATATTCGCCGTCGCGCAGCGCAAGATGTAGAAAAAGCACGTAAATTTGCTTTAGAAAAATTTGCCGGTGAAATGTTAACAAGCGTTGATAACTTAGAACGTGCTTTACAAAGTATCGATAAAGAAGATGAAAGTAACAAAGGTATTATCGAAGGTGTTGAATTAACCCTGCAAGGTTTAATTTCCTCATTAGAAAAATTTGGCGTAAATGCGGTTGATCCAAAAGACCAACCTTTTAACCCTGAACTTCATCAAGCCATGTCTATGCAAGAAGTTCCAGATGTAGCGCCAAATACAGTTATTGCGGTAATGCAAAAAGGTTATGAGCTTAATGGTCGTTTAATTCGTCCAGCTATGGTGATGGTATCTAAAGCGGCACCGATTGTTGACGCTACGGCTTAACACCCTCTTTTAACAAGAGTATTAACAGATAGCGTTAACTTATTATTTTAAACGAGTTAACGTTGTTTAAATAAAAAAGCAAAGGTCTATGCCTTTGCTTTTTTTATATGTACTTTTTACCTACACACTTTTATGTATGAATCACGCTGAAAGATATTGGCGAAAAGCAGGTCTTTTACTATACCATTCTTTTATTCGTGATTTTTATAATGAATCAACTGCTAAGAACCGTATCTTATATTTTTATTAGCACTTTAATTGTCATCAGTTTTAGCCTGCAAGCCTATGAAACAGCAAAACCTTGGCAGCTAAAAACCCAAGACGGGCAGCTAATTAGTTTAGCCCAATATAAAAACAAGCCAGTTATTCTCCATTTTTGGGCTACTTGGTGTCCTTATTGTAAAAAAATTCAACCCACCTTGGTCGAGTTACAAAAAAAATATCAAGAACAAGGCGTAGAGTTAATATCCATTAGCTTTAACGAAGATGAAGGAACATTGCCCCAAGATGAAATTAACAGTAGAGGTTATTTTTTTATCACGGCGGTAATGGGAGAGGAGGTTGCTGAACTTTATGATGTTCGAGGTACTCCGACAACATTCTTCATTAATAGAAAACATGAAATAATTTTTAAAACGTCTAGCTCCAATAAAGCCGATCCTCGCCTTGAATTAGCATTAAAAGAAATAATTAAAATTTAAATTATGAACTGTGACCCTCATCATTAAAATTTATATACCTGGATAAATTAGCCTTAAGTCAATAACTCGAACTTAAGCTAAAGTAAAATAATTAGTCTGATGACGTTAATGTTATTTGTCGTTGCACGCTTCTCTGTGAGCAGGGTAAAGCTCAAGGCTTGTTATTTTACTAATTTTTTTTGCACTATATTTCAACATAAAAGAAAGTTTTTTAAAGTTATCTATTGAAAAGCATTTCGCCGACCCCACTTACTATTCAACAAACAATTTAATTAATATTACTTTATCTTTTCCAGATAAAGACTAATGAATAGGAGCTCCCAAGATGGGCAAAATAATCGGTATTGACCTAGGAACAACTAACTCATGTGTTGCTGTATTAGACGGCGACAGTGTACGTGTTATTGAAAATGCAGAAGGCGATCGTACAACTCCTTCTATCATTGGTTATACGGCTGAAGGCGAAATATTAGTAGGTCAACCTGCTAAACGTCAATCAGTAACTAACCCAGAAAACACTTTATATGCTATTAAGCGTTTAATTGGTCGTCGTTTTGAAGATGAAGAAACTCAACGTGATATTAAAATTATGCCATTTGGCATTGTTAAAGCCGACAACGGTGATGCTTGGGTTGAAGTAAAGGGCGAAAAAATTGCGCCGCCACAAGTATCTGCTGAAGTTTTAAAGAAAATGAAAAAAACTGCAGAAGATTTTCTTGGTGAAACAGTAACTGAAGCGGTTATTACCGTTCCTGCTTACTTTAACGATTCACAACGTCAAGCAACTAAAGATGCTGGTCGTATTGCTGGTCTTGATGTTAAACGTATTATCAACGAGCCAACTGCTGCTGCTCTTGCTTACGGCATGGACAAGCAAGAAGGCGATAAAGTTATTGCGGTATACGATTTAGGTGGTGGTACTTTCGATATTTCAATCATTGAAATTGATGAAATGGACGGCGAACATACTTTTGAAGTATTAGCGACTAATGGTGATACTCACTTAGGTGGTGAAGATTTCGATAACCGTTTAATCAACTATCTTGTAGCTGAATTCAAAAAAGACCAAGGCATGGACTTAACGTCTGATCCTCTTGCAATGCAACGTCTTAAAGAAGCGGCAGAGAAAGCGAAATGTGAACTTTCTTCAGCACAACAAACGGATGTTAACTTACCTTACATCACGGCTGATGGTTCAGGTCCTAAGCACATGAACATTAAAGTAACACGTGCTAAGTTAGAGTCTCTTGTTGAAGACATGGTTAAAGCAACGTTAGTACCGCTTAAACAGGCGCTTAAAGATGCTGATTTATCAGTAAGTGACATCGATGATGTTATCTTAGTTGGTGGTCAATCACGTATGCCTATGGTACAAAAAGCGGTAACTGACTTCTTTGGTAAAGAACCTCGTAAAGATGTTAACCCAGATGAAGCAGTAGCTTCTGGTGCTGCGATTCAAGCCGGTGTTCTTTCTGGCGAAGTAACTGATGTATTGTTGCTTGATGTTACACCTTTGTCTTTAGGTATTGAGACTGCAGGTGGTGTGATGACAAATGTTATTGATAAAAACACGACTATTCCAACCAAGCAATCACAAACTTTCTCTACAGCTGATGATAATCAATCTGCTGTTACTGTACATGTTTGTCAAGGTGAGCGTAAGCAAGCCTCAGCTAACAAATCTTTAGGTCAATTTAACCTTGAAGGTATTCCTGCTGCTCCTCGTGGACAGCCGCAAATCGAAGTAACTTTCGATATCGATGCCGATGGTATCTTGCATGTTACTGCTAAAGACAAAAATACGGGTAAAGAGCAAAAAATCACTATCAAAGCTTCTTCTGGTTTATCTGATGAAGAAGTAGAGCAAATGGTACGTGACGCTGAAGCAAATGCTGATGCCGATGCTAAGTTTGAAGAGTTAGTTACTGCACGTAACCAAGCTGATGGCATGATTCATAGCACTCGCAAGCAAATCGAAGAAGCGGGCGAAGAGTTACCAGCAGAAGACAAAGAGAAAATTGAAACAGCATTAACTGAGCTTGAAGAAGCCGTTAAAGCTGATGATAAAGAAGCGATTGATACAAAAACTCAAGCGTTAATGGAAGCATCAGCTAAGTTAATGGAAATTGCTCAAGCTAAGCAACAAGCACAAGCTGCTCCAGAAGGTGCTGATCAAGCAACTGATGCTGGCGCACAGGCAGACGACGTAGTAGATGCTGAGTTTGAAGAAGTTAAAGACGACAAGTAATTAGTTTTTTATTCGCTTAGCTGTCGTTATATCGCTTAATTTCTGCGGCGAAGGTACTCACGTATAGTCATACGCTCCGTGCCTTCTTCTTGAACTAAAGCGATATAACTTAATCTTAGCGAGTAAAAGAGTTAAGCTATGTCATCTGTACTTGTATAGAAAAATAAAGCGTCGATATTTCTCGGCGCTTTTTGTGTGTAAAGCATTAGTAAAATAATTTTTATTTGGTGCTGATTTTCTTGATTTTTTATCGTGACAATAAAATAAATCACGGAGAAATGAAGAAAATTAGCCTCAATCAACTTGAAGTAAAGAAACAGATTTATGTCAAAACGTGATTATTATGAAACTCTAGGGGTTAGCCAAAGCGCCACTGAGAAAGAAGTCAAAAAAGCCTATAAAAAGTTAGCAATGAAGTATCACCCAGATCGTACCCAAGGTGATAAGGCTAAAGAAGAGACGTTTAAAGAAGTTAAAGAGGCCTATGAAATCCTCAATAACGATCAAAAACGTGCTGCTTATGATCAATATGGTCATGCTGCTTTTGAACAAGGTGGTCACGGTGGTGGCGGCGGCGGTGGTGGTTTTGGCCAAGACTTCGGCGATATCTTCGGTGATATTTTTGGCGGCGGTGGTCGTGGACGTCAACGCCAGCAACGTGGCTCAGATTTACGTTATAACGTAGATTTAACACTTGAAGCTGCGGTTAAGGGTAAAAGCTTAGAAATTAAAGTACCTACCTATGTTAGTTGTGATCCATGTGACGGCTCTGGTGCTAAAAGAGGCACTTCGGCTAAGACTTGTAGCACTTGTCACGGCCACGGCCAAGTACAAATGCGTCAAGGCTTGTTCGCTGTACAGCAAACGTGTCCTACCTGTAGTGGCAAAGGTAAAGTTATTGCCGAGAAGTGTACTTCATGTCGCGGTCAAGGCCGTGTTGAGAAAACTAAAACCTTATCAGTTAAAATTCCACCAGGTGTTGATACCGGTGATAGAATTCGTTTATCAGGTGAAGGCGAGGCGGGTGAGCATGGCGCCCCTGCAGGCGACTTGTATGTACAAGTGAATGTACGTGACCACGAGATATTTGTTCGTGATGAAAATCACTTATATTGTGAAGTGCCAATTAGCTTTGTAACAGCTGCTTTAGGTGGTGACATTGAAGTGCCAACACTTGGCGGTAAGGTTAAGCTGAAGGTTCCGAAAGAAACACAAACAGGTAAAATGTTCCGCTTACGTGGTAAAGGTGTTAAGTCAGTACGTAGTTCTACTACCGGTGATTTAATGTGTAAAGTGGTTCTTGAAACACCTGTTAACTTATCAGGTGATCAAGCTGACTTATTACGTCAATTAGAAGAGAAAATGGCGAATAGCAGTAAAAAACACAGCCCAAAAGAAACTGGTTTTTTTGATGGTGTTAAAAGATTCTTTGATGACCTGAAAAGCTAAATCATTATGTTAATGCTTTAAGTATTAGCTCTGTGATAATAAAAAATCCCGCGTTATTAAACAATAACAGCGGGATTTTTTATGCTTTATTTTTATGGTATAAAAATTAAAGCTGTTACTCGTCGAAATTTGGCAGTACGCCACTGCGGCTATGATCAAACACCAGTGATGTTTCTACTGTAGTGACTTCTTCGCGCGAGGTGATGTTTTTGAAAACAAACTGACGTAAATGCTCACTATCTTTAACCGACATGTGAATGTAGTAATCATAACTACCACCCATGTGGTATAAATTTAATATTTCGGGATACATCAATAAATCATCACGTAAGCTATTAACTATTTCTTCAGAATAAGGCTGCAAACGTATAGCTGCAATGGCTTCTATATTACCGCCAATGGTTTTTAAGTTAACATCGATAAATGCACCCTTAATAACACCGCTTTGTTTTAGGCGTTTTACTCGCTCTAAACACGTAGAGGGGGCAATACCTATTTGGGCTGCAAGTTCTTTATTCGTAATATCTGCATCATCATATAATATGGTTAATACTTGTAAATCGATGCCATCAAGCTTTTTCATTAGTCACCCGTGAATTTATTACCGCTTCTTTCGCTAAATATTACACTTAATGCAGGTAGTGAGACTAGTGAAATATAGGGTTTATTTGAATTTTTGACGTAAAAAGTTAAATTATCCGAATTATTTTTAGACTTTTGTCAGTATTCCTGTGCTATAGCGTGATAAAATCGTTACAAATATTCACATCGATAATGATTGCCTGTACTATCCATTGTGACATATTATGGCAGTATATCTTTCGATATGATTACTTCTAGCTAGAAAAATAAAAAAGGTTAACTCTATGACTTTGCTTTGGATACCCTTGTTATCCTTACTTGGCAGTATTATTTCTTCAATGACGGGTAAATTAACGCGTAATCAATCTACTGGTTTGACGTTGTTAATGCCAATCACCGCATTATTAATGACGATTAGCTTAGCGCCTGCTGTTTTCTCTGGCGAAGTTATTCGATCAACATTTTCCTGGATCCCTTTACTCGGTATAGATATCGCCTTTCGTTTAGATGGCTTAGCGCTGCTGTTTGTATTTATGATATTAGTCATTGGCATATTAGTTATTTTTTATGCCCGTTATTACCTCAGTAGTAATGATTCTATGCCTAAGCTTTATGCCTATCTGATGTTATTTATGACGGCGATGCTGGGTATTGTTATGTCAAATAATGTTATCCAGCTGTGGTTCTTTTGGGAACTTACCAGTATTAGCTCATTTTTGTTAATTAGTTATTGGTGGCATAAAGCAGAAGCGCGTAATGGCGCAATAATGGCCTTAACTATCACCGGCGGTGGTGGGCTAGCATTATTAGCCGGTTTGCTGTTGTTGGGGAATATCGTTGGTAGTTATAATTTAGATATTATTTTAGCCAGCAGAGATATTATTCAAGCACATGACTGGTATGAAGTAACCTTAATATTAATACTACTTGGTGCTTTCACTAAGTCAGCACAATTTCCTTTTCATTTTTGGTTACCACATGCGATGGCGGCACCAACACCGGTAAGTGCTTACCTGCATTCGGCCACTATGGTCAAGGCAGGGGTTTTCTTATTAGCGCGTTTTTATCCGGCTTTAGCGGGTACTGACATATGGTTTATTATTGTCAGTTTAACCGGTCTAACAACGTTATTGTTTGGCGCATATGTAGCGTTATTTAAACATGATTTAAAAGGTTTATTAGCCTATTCGACCATTAGCCATTTAGGTTTGATCACCTTACTTTTTGGTTTGGATACCAAGCTTGCGGCAGTAGCGGCGATATTCCATATAATTAATCACGCAACTTTTAAAGCTTCTTTGTTTATGGCAACGGGTATTATTGACCATGAAACGGGTACACGTGACATGCGGAAACTTAATGGTATGTGGCGATTTATGCCCTATACCGCTACTTTGGCAATGGTTGCGGCAGCGGCGATGGCTGGTGTGCCACTGTTAAATGGTTTCTTATCGAAAGAAATGTTTTTTGCTGAAACTTTACATCAACAGTTGCTTGGCTCTATGTCTTGGCTTATTCCAGTTCTTGCTACTATTGCTGGGGCTTTTGCGGTGGCTTATTCAGCACGCTTTATTCATGATGTTTTCTTTAATGGCGACCCGATTGATTTACCCAAACAACCCAGTGAGGCACCAAGATACATGCGGTTGCCAATCGAAATACTGGTTGTTTTATGTTTAGTCGTGGGCATAGTGCCAAACTTTGTTATCGACGACATTTTAAAGTCAGCTTCCTTTGCTGTACTCGGTGGCTATGTACCTGAGTTTGAAGTTTCTTTATGGCATGGTTTTAATTTACCACTATTGATGAGCGCCATAGCAGTAAGCGGTGGTTTGTTGATGTATACCCAGCGCCATTACTTGTTTCAATTTCATGCTTCATTGCCGTCTTTGAACGGTAAAAAACTGTTCGATAATAGTATTAGTGCGCTGACTAAATGGTGCCAAGTTAAGATAAACACTATAGAAAATGGCTCTTTACAACGCTATTTAGTGTTGATGTTTGTCGTGGTGTTATTTTTTGCTGGCTGGCCATTATTTGAAATGAATCAGTTAAGCGGGCAAAAACCCCTGACTCCGGTTGATGTTCATAATGCGATGGGGGCGGCATTATTAATGATAGGTGCAATTAGTACCGTGATTTGGTATCGCACACGAGTGATATCATTACTGATGCTCTCGGTCGTGGGTTTAATGGTGTCTATCGCGTTTACTCGCTTCTCAGCACCCGATTTAGCCTTGACTCAATTAACCGTTGAAGTAGTCACCGTTATTTTACTTATGCTGGCATTGTTTTTCTTACCACAGAACTCGCCAAAAGAATCCAGCTCTATGCGTGTGTTGCGTGACATAGGCATATCTGCCGGTTTGGGCATTGTAATTGCGAGCATCTGTTATGCATTAATTACCCGCCCACTTGAGTCAATCTCAGACTTTTTCTTAGCAAATGCTAAAACAGGTGGCGGTGGTACTAACGTTGTTAATGTTATTTTGGTGGACTTTCGTGGCTTTGATACCCTAGGTGAAATTTGTGTATTAGGTATTGCCGCGCTGGGTATTTACAAGCTGTTAATTAATTTACCGTTATATATTCCTGCTACTGATAGTGAAGGGCGGCCTTGGGCGAAAGAACGCTACCCGGTGTTATTGGCTAGTATTTCTCAATCCTTACTACCGTTAGCATTACTGGTATCGTTTTATATTTTCTTACGTGGCCATAATATGCCCGGTGGTGGATTTATCGCTGGCTTAGTGACCGCAGTCGCCTTTATTTTGCAGTACATAGCGCATGGCTCAAACTGGATTGCTGAGCGCTTAACCATAAATTATCGCAAAATTATTGCCTCAGGCATTGCTATTGCGCTATTGACTGGTGTTGGCAGTTGGTTCTTTGGCAGACCTTTCATGACTACTTGGTTTGAATACTTTGATATTCCTTTTATTGGCGAAATTGAACTAGCCAGTGCCTTGGTATTTGATATAGGTGTTTATATTACGGTTGTCGGCTCCACATTAATGATTTTGGCAAGTCTCGGTAAATTAACTGCAAATGAGCCGGCTAATGCTCCTAGTAAAGAGGTAAATATTTAATGGAATTACTTTACGCATCCAGCGTTGGCGTTTTAGTGTCTTGTGGCGTGTTTTTAATCTTACGCTCTAGAACTTTCCCTGTTGTCTTAGGGTTAACTATGTTTTCTTACGCGGTTAATTTATTTCTTTTCTCTTCTGGACGACTTAGCCTTAACCAAGCTGCGGTACTTGGCACCAGTACAGAATATGCTGATCCACTGCCGCAAGCTCTAGTGTTGACCGCTATTGTTATCGGTTTTGCCATGACGGCCTTTGTGGTTATTTTAGCAATCAGAGGGCGAACAGATTTAGGCAACGACCATGTAGATGGTCAGGTGCCTGACACAAACAACCACAACAACGACAATAATAACAAGGTTAAAGTATGACCCAGCATTTAGCCTTTTTACCTGTCTTATTGCCTATGTTGGCAGGTGTTATTTTATTAACGTCACCTTTTGGTAAGAATATAACCAGCAGAAGAGTTACGTCTGTAGTACTAAGCACAATCACCTTTTTAGTTTCATTGGCTTTATTACTAAAAGTTCAAGCCGATGGCACGCAAGTTTATGCAATCGGTGAATGGAGTGCACCTTTTGGAATTGTGCTGGTAGCTGATCCGTTATCTACCTTGTTAGTGAGTTTAACTGCCTTACTCGGTCTAGTATGTGTCTTATATGCCAGTGCGGGAGATGATGAAAAAGGCAGCTTCTTTCATCCTTTAGTGCACTTCTTAATTTTAGGTGTAAACGGCGCATTTTTAACCGGAGATATATTTAATTTATTTGTATTTTTCGAAGTGTTACTTATTGCCTCGTATGCATTATTAATGCATGGCGGAGACAAAAGAAATACCCGCGCAGCCTTACACTATGTGATTTTGAACCTGGTCGGCTCGGCAATATTTTTGATAGCTCTGGGTGTGCTATACGGTGTCTTAGGTACACTCAATATGGCTGATATGGCTCAGAAAGTGGCACTTCTACAAGGTGATGACGTTTACCTCGCTAAGATAGGTGGTCTGTTGTTACTGGTGGTGTTTGCTTTAAAGGGCGCTTTGTTACCGCTACATTTATGGTTACCCAATACTTATGCTACCGCTATGCCTGTTGTCGCGGCATTATTTGCCATTATGACAAAAGTCGGCGTTTACTCAATGATGCGTGTTTATACGCTAATTTTTGGCGATGAAGCCGGTGAGTTGAGTCATATAGCGCAAACTTGGATGTGGTGGTTCGCAATGGCAACTATTGCAATGGGCGGAGTGGGTGTTTTAGCGAGTAAAGATTTAAGGAAATTAACCGCCAATTTGGTGATTGTATCTGTAGGTACTTTAGTGGCACTGGTTGCCGTACAAACCATTGAAGCCACTTCTGCCGCTATCTATTACTTAGTTCATTCAACGTTAGTCACGGCGGCACTATTCCTGTTAGCTGATTTAATTGGTCGTCAACGTGGTGATGTTGCTGACCGTATAACTGCAGGTCCGGCAGTGGCTCAGCCAAGGTTGTTAGGTGTTTGCTTCTTGGTTGCTGCTATTGCAGTAATAGGTATGCCACCATTGTCTGGCTTTATTGGTAAAGTGTGGCTGCTGAAAGCAACCTTAGATGCTGAATATACTTTTGTTTTTTGGCCGCTTTATTTACTGGTAAGTTTAGCAATATTGCTTAGTGTGGCTAAAGCGGGCAGTACTGTTTTTTGGCATCATCAGGACTCACTTATAGAAAGTAATGCAACTGATAGTGTTGAGCAAAGCCGCGTTCATCCGGCACAGCTAGCGGCATTGATTATTCTTATTTCGGGTGCGCCATTGATGACTATTTTTGCTGGACCATTAAGTGAGTATGCAATTGGCGCAGCTAGCCAATTACATGACTTTAACAACAATATTAAAATTATCCTTTCAGGAGGTCATTAATGCGGTCACAAATGCGCTTAGAAGCAAAGTTTAGATGGCTACCGACTCCTTTAAGGAGCCTGTTATTATTTATTGTCTGGTTATTATTGAATAACAGTGTCTCAGCTGGACATATTGTCTTAGCGGTTATTTTAGCCATAGTTATTCCATTGGCGACTAGCCCATTTAGGACAAAGCAGCCATTAGTTTTAAAACCCGGTTTGGCGTTTCGTCATTTAATGCTGGTTCTATATGACATCATTACTGCCAATGTTCAGGTTGCTATTTTGATATTAGGTCCTAATAAAAAATTAACCCCCGGTTTTGTTAAGGTGCCGCTAGATTTAACACATGATATGCCTATTACTATTTTGGCTAGTACAGTGTCATTAACACCGGGCACAGTCAGTGCTGAAGTGTACCCTTGGCGAGAATGTTTGACCGAAGGTAAAGAACCAGAAGAACGTTTTTTACTGATACACGTGTTAAACCTTGAAGATGAACAGGCCTTAATAAACACAATTAAGCAACGTTATGAAGCGCCTCTTAAGGAGATATTCCAATGCTAGAAACTGTGATTTTAATTGTCTTTGCCATGATAGGTTTATCGTTATTATTAAATGTATGGCGTTTATTGGTGGGACCTTCTGTACCCGATAGGATACTTGCACTCGATACTATGTATATCAATACCATTGCCTTGATCATCTTGTACGGCATGAGTATGGGCACGGCATTATATTTTGAAGCCGCGTTGTTAATAGCAATGCTAGGCTTTGTAAGTACGGTAGCTGTATGTAAGTACCTGCTACGTGGCGATATAATTGAATAGGTCGTCGAATAGTTAGCCGAATAAATAGCAGAATTGATAATCGAATAAAAGACGAATGAAAATTCGAATAGAAAATAGAATAGGAACTTAGCTCATGATTGAATGGATTATTTCAATATTATTATTACTTGGTGGTTCTTTTGTACTGGTTGGCTCTATTGGTTTAGTGAAAATGCCTGATTTCTTTATGCGCCTTCATGGTCCAACTAAAGCGACAACCTTAGGCATGGCATTGTTGTTAACTGCTTCAATGGTCTTTTTTAGCTCTACACAAGCAGGATTTAGTGCTAAAGAAATACTGATCTCGTTATTTCTCTTACTAACGGCACCGATCAGTGGCTATATGATGATTAAAGCGGCCATTCATCATAAACTCGATAGTATAGAGCGCACTAAAGGCATAGATAACATCGAAGATGATGTTTAATGCTCTGTAGCTTGCTGGTTTAAAATAATTAAATTAGCTAACGCTAAGTAATGTTAGTTAATGTTCGGTAAGGCTAAGTATTAATAAGTACTTTTTAGTTTCGCCAAGTTAGTAGTCAATTTATTTTTGAAGATAAAAAATCCCTAACAGTTTTAATTGTTAGGGATTTTTATTAGCGGCTACTGTTAGCCTGAGCATCGCTTGATAACAGTTCTATTATTAAGCAGCTCTTAAGTAAAAGTTAAAAGTTAAAAGTTAAAAGTTAACGGTTACTTCATTTGAACATGCAGTTGATGCATCACAGATTTGGTAAATAAACTGGTTACCATCTATGCGACGTTCACGATCACGATAAATACCCGCATTTTCAACGGTATCAATCTTTATACCATTACGGAAGATGTCTACCATTTCGGCAGTAGTACCTTGCCAAGTAATATCAACACGTAAGCGACCTAAACGAGACTTATATGCACGTTTAACCGCAGCCTCAATATTGGCTGAGGATACACTTACCGACATAGTTTCGCTGCTGTTTAAGCCTTCACTATCAGTCACGGTAAGAGTAACGTCATAGTTACCCGTTGCTGCGAAAGTATGCACAGGATTTTGTTCAGTCGATACTGTACCGTCACCGAAGTTCCAGTCCCAGCTAACCATATCGTCATTTCTATCAGAGCTATTATCAGTAAAGGTAGCGGTTAGTTGTTCAGCTTCATAAGTAAAGCTAACCTCTGGTGCGCTCGGAAGTGTATCACCAAGACCGGTAATGGTAAGTGCCCAATTATTTAATGTTCCGGTGTCAGCTGCTGCATTATCGCTAACAGTTAATATCCAGTCGCCAGTTGCTACTTCGCCATTGAATGCCGCTGAACTAAAGGTACTATCGATGTTATCGTTGCTGCCACCTGAGCCACTGTGTAATGCTGCAGAGGTACCTGCAGGAGACGTTAACATAACCGTTAAGTCGCCAATCCAAGTATGAGTGATATTTACATAAATATCAGAGGCAAAGACGGTAATATCATCGGCGACATTAATGATTGACGTTATACCTGTTGCATCGTTGTCTGGAATATCAACAAGGGTGTCATTAGTGTAGGTAAACTCATTTAAACCTTGTGGGTTAACCATTAAGCGAACTGTAGATTCTTTGACTAAATCACCACTGGTTGCTGTTACCGTAAAGCTATAGTCGCCCCATTGTGTTTCAGCCGTAGTTGGTACTGTTAATTCAAATGTAGCTCCAGGCGTTGCGGTATTAGTTGATAGAGTTGCGCCACCTAATGAGTCAGCTAAGGTTAGATTAACTTCGCCAGTCCAATCGGCAATTGAACCAACATCGAAACTGTAAATCGCTGTTTCGCCGGCTGTAATAACACTTGAACCAGGTGTTGGTGATAGTGTGAAGCCAGGGGTTGGATCGGCATTTTCAAGTGCACTTCTAACGTTTAAGCGTTTACCTGATACAGTTTTTCCGGCAAGTGCGGCGTTATCATCACCTGAGCTCATCAATAACGCTTTCATTTCAACTGCGCTTAGTTCAGGGTTCACTGACCATGCTAGCGCTGCGGCACCAGTAACGTGTGGCGCAGCCATTGAAGTACCTGAATACGAGGAATAGCCGCCACCCGGTACTGTCGATAGAATGTCTGAGCCTGGCGCACCTAAATCAACTGTTGTTAAACCCCACTGTGAGAAACCAGACATGTCATCAGTATGCGTTGTACTTGCAACGGATACGACTGAGTCGTGTGGATAGCCAGAAGGATAGCTTGCTTGTGCATCATTGTCGGAAGCACTGTTACCTGCAGCTGCAACAAATAGAATATTTGCTTCTTCAGAAGAGGTGATCGCATCAGAAAGTGCTTGGCTAAAACCACCGCCGCCCCAGCTATTGTTGGTTGCACGTACATTTACACCATTGTTTTTTAAATCAACAAAATAATCAATACAGGTTAACGCATCTGAAAGGCTACCTGATCCCGATGAATCAAGGAATTTACAACCAATAATTGAAACATTGTGGTTAACACCAACAACGCCTAAACCATTGTTGCCTGTTGCACCGATAGTACCTGAAACATGGCTACCATGGCCTGCGTCATCCATAGGATCACCAATACCGGTAATAGCATTGATACCATGAACATCATCGATATAGCCATTGCCGTCGTTATCAATACCATCACCGGCGATTTCTGCAGGGTTAGTCCAGATATTTGCCATTAAATCTGGGTGGCTATGATCAACACCGGTATCAATAACACCGACGATGACATCATGGCTACCTGTTGAAATATCCCATGCTTCAGGAGCGTCGATATCAGCATCGGCTACACCACCTGTTTGTCCAGTATTGTTCAAACCCCAAAGCTCGGAGAAGCTGCTATCGTCAGGCGTTACGCTGGCAGTAACAATATAATCAGGCTCTGCATATAGCACCGCTGGGTTTTTACGTAGCTTTTCAAGGGCATTTTTTACTGAAACACCATTAAGGCTAAATTTCGCTATACGACCTTTTTTCAAGTTGCGATATTTATCATCTATTTCATCATTGTTTAGATCAGAAATTCTTGCTTGCACAATGCTACGTGCATTGCGTCGGTCAAGTTTAGATGCAGTGTCTTTATAGACAACAATAATAGAGTCTGCTCTATAACTAGGGCTTTGTGCTGAGCTGAGCTCTATTGATGCATTCGCCAATACAGGTATTAACGCTAATGTTAGCGCTGATAATTTTGCTTTCATTTTTTTGCTCCATGTTTTAATTAATATCATGTTTAAAGTATTTTTAACCTAGGGGGGTAACTACTAGGCAGCATGCTTTTATTTTAACTTTCTACTTACTATGGATTTGTGCAACGTCATTACTTTAATCATAAAAACAGGCTTGTTTCTATAGAAAGGAGATAAACACGACTTTTTCATGACTTTAAAGATAGATTTTCATGTTTTTTACTACTTTTTTACTACTTTTATATGTGTTGTTATTAGAGTGCTTTAACTAGTCCTTTTGTATTGGTTTTTGGTTTTTAATCTAGAATATTCTTTAGGGTTATTGTTTGTTATTACTCTATCTGTTTGTTTTTATTGTTTTAAATTTGAATACTAAAATAGGGTGATATTTATTGTTAATAGAATGTTGTAGAGTTTTTAATGCAACGTACTAAAGCTAACTTAGCTTATTTTTGGATTGTTTAGGTTTGTGGGGAGAATCTAGATGAAGTGCTTATTTATAATCGTTTAGTGATTGTAAAAAGCTGAAGTAACACCAATTAAATTAGGTGTTACATCCATCGATAAGGGGAGTTAACTACAGTGATATAGATAAAGGTCTTTACCGTAAAACCTTTGCATAACACGACAAAATTATCTTAATAATACTACTTGTTTTTTTTAACCATATCCTTGGTTATTGTTGTTAAAACTACTATGGAAAGATGAAAACGACACTAGCAGCTAAAACCATAAACTGCTTATCTATTAAAAATAATCTTTGTGAGTTAATTGTTTGCTTACATAAAACAAAAAGAATAGGGATATATTGTGAATTTTAATAAATCAATAATCACTTGTGCTGTTGTTATGGCACTCGGTCTAAGTCAAACGGCTTTCGCGGCTGAAACTGTGAAAGAAGAAAAAGCCGTAGCTGTTATTCAATCAGATCTGATGGTCAATGCCTTAGGTAATGTGATTACCTTGTCACAAACTTCTAGCGAAGGTTCAAATATCGGTAATGAAACGACTATTTTCCAAGAAGGTGATGTAAACGGCACTGGCTTTACTGTAATCGGTGAAGGTAATGTCGCTGAAATTAATCAAATAGGCAATGACAACCTAGTCGTTGGTACTTTTAAGGGCAATAACAATGAGCTCTACATTGCACAAGATGGTGAAATTAACGAAACTGAAAATAACGTAACAGGTGATGAAAACAGCGTTGAAGTGACTCAGCTAGGTGCGGGTTACTTAGGTATTGGTAATCGTGCCGTCAATGAAATAGTTGGTGACGGTAATGAGGTTGTTATTGACCAAGGTGAAGGTGGTCATTGGGCTATTAACTCAGAAATAAAAGGTTCTAATAATACTATTGATATTGTCCAAGATGGTGAATGGAATGAGAGCTACTTAACGACTATTGTCGGTGACGATAATGCCATTGAAGTGACTCAAGATGGCTATTGGAGTGTTACAACTATCTCTTCGATTGAAGGTGATGCCAATGAGTTATCGATTGATCAAGAAGGTGATCGAAATAATATTACTATTGCTTCAATTGAAGGTGATGCCAATGAGTTATCGATTGAGCAAGAAGGTGATCGAAATAAGATTACTATTGCTTCAATTGAGGGCGATGACAACGAAATTTCTATCGACCAAGAAGGCAATAACAACATCGTTGAATCTTCGATATATACAGGGATGTCTAACTCTGTTGATGTCATGCAAAACGGTGATGGCAACAGTGCCAGCTTTGATGCCATTGGTGATGATAACGACTTTAATTTCACCCAAGTAGGTGACAGCAATATTAGTTACATTGCTACTATTGGTATGAATAATGAGTACAGCTCTGTGCAAGTAGGTGACTTAAACGAAAGCCATGTGATGAACTTTAATGGTGATGATAATGACATTGACGTGATGCAATCAGGTAGTGAAAATGTTGTTGTTGTGCAAGCTTCAGCTGAGAATAAGGAGTTACTTACCAGCGAAAATGATATTGATATTTCTCAAACCGGTTTTGCTAATGACGCTGTAGTTATGTTGAGTACGATTATTGATAGTAATGCCAACACCATTGATATTGATCAAACAGGTGAGTTGAACTCATTAGATATTTTAGTTGAAGGCAGTAACCATCAAATTGGTATCGAGCAAATAGGTGATGAAAACTTAATCACTGGCGAGGGTGGTGCCACTATGCTTATTGGAGGCAATAATATTGAATTTAATATAAGCCAAATAGGTAATGGCAACATTGTTGAAGGCTCATTTATCAGTGATTCTGGTGTGATTTCTATTACCCAACTGGGTGATTGGAATACTGCTGTAATTGTTCAGCAATAATTGCAATTAATAGGTATTTGAATAAGGGGCTTATGGCCCCTTTTATCTATCATAATATGACTAAATATATATGTTCCTTGCTGGTAGCTATTACCCTGTTATTTACTTCTTTGTGTCATGCTACTAGCGAAGTCGAAATTGGTGGTTTACTACTGGATAATACTAAGAGCCGTTTAGGTCATGATTTTTATTATGAGTTCAGTCAGTTATGGCGAGATATTCCAAATACGCAAGGTATCAATGTGCAAATAATTGAGCAACTTGTACCAAGGGCAGGTACTAGACTTAGCCTTAGGCTGAATGGTCGAACCATTTATGTTACCCATTTTGGCCGCCGGCAAACACCTGTTAAAGAAAAAGTAGAACAAGCGATATTTATATTGATTGATGCCATGAAAAGGTCTCAATATCAACAGGATAGTCTTGATATGGCTGGAGATGGTTGGTAGTCATTAATAGAATCAGAAAGGTAGTAATAATGAAGAAGTTAATTTTGGCGTTAGTGATTAGCATTAGCGTAAGTGGTTATGCATCGGGCTCTGAATTGGTTTACAAACCCATTAACCCAAGTTTTGGTGGCAGCCCATTAAACGGCAATTTTCTGTTAGGTAAAGCACAAGGCCAAAATAAACATAAGGCACCACAAAGTACGAAAAGCTTTGAGGAAAAGGTAGCTAATGCCATTGAACGTGCAACTATCAGCGATATTGTCCGAAAATATAAAGATACAGTATTGGGTGAAAGTGTGGTCATTAATAATGCTGAAGATAGCACTTTTATTAGTGGTGATTATCAAATTGATATTTTATCGTCTAATAGTGACACTATCACGATTGAAATCACTGATCTATTGACAGATAAAGTGACCATAATTGAAATACCGAAGTTTGGGTAACTCAGTGAAATATTCAATAAAAAAGCCAGTGAAAAATTCAATGAGAAACCCAATAAAAAAGCCAATAAAAATAATTATGTTAATCGGCTTACTTAGCTTATTGTCGGCCTGTAGCGTACTTGAATCGACCAGTCGCCTCATTCCTCCAGACAAGTCGTTAGCGACGAAGATGATGCCATTAGAAAGCTTTAAGGAACTGAAAGCGCTACCTAAACCTAAAGGTGCAATACCTGTTTCGGTTTATGCTTATCGAGACCAAACCGGTCAATACAAACCGCAAGCTAATGTAAGCTCATTCTCTACCGCGGTAACACAAGGGGCAACGTCTATTTTGATGCAAGCATTAAGTGATTCTGATTGGTTTTTACCGGTGGAACGAGAAGGTCTACAAAATGTATTAACTGAGCGAAAAATTACCCGTGCGGCAAATAAGGCTAACAAAGCCACAGAACATATTGAATTACCGCCATTAACTTCGGCAAAAATACTCCTTGAAGGCGGTATTATTAGTTATGACTCTAATACCAGGACCGGTGGCTTTGGTGCGGAATATTTCGGCATTGGTGCTTCTGAGCTTTATCGTGAAGATCAAATAACGGTTTACCTTCGTGCCGTTGACGTGCGCACAGGACAAGTACTGGTGTCAGTATCAACCAATAAAAAAGTATTGAGTCAAGAAATGCGTGCTGGTTTTTTTCGCTATGTTAGTTTTAAGCGTTTAGCTGAAGTAGAAGGTGGCTTTAGTGACAATGAGCCTATGCATGTTTGTGTGCAACAAGCGATTGAAAAAGCCATTACCGAATTAGTTATTAAGGGGATAAAGAGAAACGTTTGGCGCGCTAATATTTAATGCGTTTGTTACAACTACAGCTTAAGTTTGTAGTTGTTTCGAAATAAAAAAGCCAGTGACTAATCACTGGCTTTTTTGTGCTGTTTTTCGTTAATAGATAGTTACGGCATAATTTAATGTCCAACTAATCAATTCGATGCGATTTCTGGAACTGGTTTTTCGAAAAATACTGTAGAGGTGGGTTTTTACTGTATTAGGGCTAATGTGCAGCTGATCGGCAATCTCTTGATTTTTGGCACCCGATGAAACTAAGCCAATTATGGTGTTTTCTCGTCGGGTAAGGCTAGGTAAGTGTGTGAGTCTCTTAGGGTCGAGAGCTGTAAGCAGACTCGGTCGTCTCTCTTTTTTAAGTAGCTCATTCAATGCACTATTCATCGTTTCTCGCTTAAACCAGCGCTCATTTTTTTGTAGTTTGGTGATACCACGTAAGATAATATCAAGACGATCATTGAGGTAAAAAATGCCGGCAAGGCCTGATAATAACAACTTCTTTTCATCGAATTTGTTTTTTGGCGCATTAAAAAAAATAGTTCGTACGTTATGTATTGTTTTTTGTATGGCTAAGGGGATCACATCACCCCAAGTGCAGTGATATAAATCGATAAAAATTAAATTATAGCTTCTGCTTTGGCTGTCATCAGGTAATGATTTTTCTACTGTGGTATCAATATTACAGGTTTGCACTAAACCAGTAAAATGATGAATGGAATGATGAAACTCACCGGTATTGATATTATTCTCGCCACCACTGATTAAAAAAAATGCCTTGAGTTTAGGCGTATTAATTAAGCCCATATATTATATCTTCCTTGATGATAATTTGTATCTTTTTAAAAACTGACACTACTGTTAATTAATACCATGATACATTGATAATAAGCTATCTATATTTACATAAATGTAACATTTACGTGTACAGGTAAATACGGTTAAACCTCTAGCGGTAAATAATTGCATGGCTAGCAACATACAGGGTTAAGATGATTTGACCTTGAGTAATGAAACCTTCGACAGTTTCATAAAAATAGCCAGTGCAAGCACTAAGGCTTTTAGATAGAATAAGCTTTTTATTTTCAGCTGCACTGCGCATGTCATATCAATATCAAGATTTAATCCGTATTTTTAATCACACTTTCACTACCAGTATGAATACTCAGTTGGTTAAAGGGGGGGATGAACCTTTATATGCGCCAATAAGTGACACATACGAATATCACCGCATAATTTTTGCTCATGGTTTTTTTGCGAGTGCCTTACATGAGGTTGCACATTGGTGTTTGGCTGGAGCTTCGCGGCGTTTATTGGAAGACTTTGGTTATTGGTATATTCCCGATGGGCGTGATCAAGCACAGCAACTAAAATTTGAACAAGTAGAAATAAAGCCACAGGCAATTGAATGGGCGTTTTGTGTTGCTGTAGGGAAAAAATTTGATGTCTCGGTAGATAACCTATCTGGCACGGGTAATACTGACCGTGTTGCCTTTAAACTGGCTGTTTATCAGCAAGTGGAAATTTACTTAAGCTCAGGCTTCCCCCGTGATGCACAAATATATATTGCAGCGCTGGCTGACTTTTATCAAACGCCATTACCATTAACCCGAGTACAGTTTGCGCTGTAGCATTAAGCAGGTAGAATCATGAAAAAATTTAAGCTAGGTTTAGTGATCAACCCTATTGCCGGCATAGGTGGAAGTGTTGCTCTAAAAGGCAGTGATGGCATGGTTATGCATGCATTAGCGTTAGGAGCAAAACCGCAAGCCAATGATCGAGCAAAATTGGCGCTTGAAATATTACTGCCTTATCAAGATGAAGTTGTTATCTATACAGCCAATGATCAAATGGGTGAGCAGTGTGCTCGTGAGTTGGGTTTTAGCGTTGAAGTACTTTATCAAGCAGAACACATACAGACGAACAGTGCAGATAGCCAGCAAGCCGCGCAGGCTTTACTTCGTGAAGGGGTAGATATTATATTATTTGCGGGTGGCGATGGCACTGCCCGAGATATTGCTAATGTTGTCGCCAGTGATGACGATTATCAGCAAGTGCCTGTGCTAGGTATACCGGCAGGGTGTAAAATTCATTCTGGTGTTTATGCCATAACGCCAAAAGCTGCAGGTCGTATTATTGAATTGATGGTCACCAAGGAGTTAGTGACTTTAACCACTGGTGATGTCATGGATATCGATGAGAGTTTATTCAGACAAGGTATCGTTAAAGCCAAGCGTTATAGCGAGATGAAAATTCCCAGTGAATTGCGCTATGTGCAAGCCGTTAAATCGGGCGGTAAAGAAAGTGATGAATTTGTGCTGCAAGATATTGCCGCCAATGTTATCGAAGAAATGAACGATTACGATGATAGGCAGTTTATCATCGGCTCTGGCTCTACTACTGCTTTTTTAATGGCAGAATTGAATCTTGATAATACCTTGCTCGGTGTTGATATTGTTAGCGAGCAAACACTTTCTGCTGCTGATGTTACTGAAGCCCAGCTCTTTAAAGCGATCAGTGCTTATCAAGGTATCAGCAAACTGGTTATCACCTTAATTGGCGGCCAAGGTCATGTTTTTGGTCGAGGTAATCAACAATTAAGTCCCCGTGTTATTCGTACTATTTTAGCGCAGCCAGGCGGCCGTGATAATATTATGATTATCGCTACTAAAGCCAAGTTAGCGGCTTTGGCAAATAAGCCATTGATTAGCGATACCGGTGATGCCGAGTTAGATCAGCAGTTATCTGGATTTATGCCAATAACAACAGGCTATAAAGACCAAGTACTTTACCCACTTGCTAGCCCTCAGTAATATACACAGCAACAATAATTTTATAACTTAACATATTTAAAGTGATTTACATGCCAACAAATACAAGCTCTTCAAACAATTCAAGTGAGAAATTAACGACCATTGCCGATTTTTATCAGTATTTAGATGGTTTATTCGATCTAGATGATACTGACAGTGATACATTATTTTCGGGAGGTTACTTGCGCGGGTTATTTTCTCTAGTGGCTACCGAGTTTGGCGATGAGAGCCAAGCTATTACAAGCGCCTTGGTTACAGGAGTAAACGAAAAATTAACTCAAGCTAAAACCGAATTATCACCACAAGATCACGCTATAGTGACTAATTTTTGGCTGAAGATTCAACAGCGGTTTCCACTTTAGTCCAAGCTTTACGCACTTTTATATTTATAATGAGCGGTTAGTGATTGATGTTACTCTTTTTTAGAGATGTTTTTTCTAGCATTTCTAACAAGTTGCCCGATGATTTACCCGCTCTAGTGCTATAAAGTTGCACCAGCTCTTTAAAACTTACTTGGGTCAGTGTTTCGCTTTGCAGTAAGTGAATGTACTCACTAATATTTTTTTTGCTAATAAGAGCTAGTTCAAAGCTATTGTAGTGTTCATTGACAAAAACGTTATGACTTATGCCTTGTTCTTCATTATAAATTGCCATTATTGCCATAGCTCCCATCATAAAGTGGCCGCCAATACTTGCCGTCAACTTATTATTATTTATGCTTATTATTGCTTTTGGCGTCCAATCAAAACCACCTACTAAAATATCAACCCCTACTACCTTGCCGCTGTCTTCAATTGCGTCAACTACTGCTAAGGCCATATGATCAGAGGCACACCAAATGATGTTGATATTAGGATAGCGTTTTAATAATCCTATTGTCTTTTGATAGGCGTCCTCTGCAGACCAACCAGCATGAACAATTTGTGTTAATTGAGCACCACTCTCCTTGATTGCCTTTTGTAATCCGCTATTTCTTAAGCTAGATTCTGAACCAAAGTGACCACTAATTCCGGCGACAATAGGCTTTTTGTTAGCGCTTTTAACCATATTTATCAATGATTTTGCTAACATGTGACCAGCACTGCTATTATTGAAATATATTTCACCAAGCCAGTTTTTATATTTATTGCCAGGAGTACCAATAAGGGTCTTTTCTTCTTTAGCTATGGTTTGCTCTAAGGTTATTACTTTCACTTGTTGCTGCTGGAGAAAATCCATAGTTAATTTTGCATGGCCTGGGTAGTTTAGCAATACAATATAATCAGGGACTGGGTTATGCTCAAAGTATTTTTTTAATTCATCTAGTTGGAAAAAGCGCGTGCCATGACCGTAAATTATTGCTAAATCAATATTTAACTCAGTAGCTGCTTGCTTAGTTATTTTCTCGATTTTATGCCAGAAAGGATCATTTTCAATAGATGGATTAACTAATAAAACCCGTATTTTATTGGACGTGTTTTTTTCGATGTTACTTTCGCCAACATTACCTTCAACACTACTTTCAGCAATGTTATTTTCAGTAATGTTACTTTCAGAAATCTCAGCTTCGCTTGCCAAAGCTGAATGACAAAATAACCCCATCATCATTACCAGTGCCAACTGTTGTAATGCCTTGCTAAGACTGGTTATTACCTTGGTGTTTTTGAACATAGTGAGAAAAAATCGATGGATATTACCTACAGCATACACGATCTTTGCTCCGAGACTTTTCTTTTAATAATGTCTCTGATGATAAAGCGGTTAGGGCTTAAGTTAAATATCATTTGGTTATCCATAGGGTAGGGAATGTTACACAACTCGGCTGTTAAAATATCGGCAGCTAACGGCGCTGAGCACAAGCCACGGGCACCAAGCCCAAGTAAAACATAGAGGTTATCTATACACGGCGCAGGCTGACTGTATTTCCAATTCTTATCTTTGGCTAAATGTGGATAAGCTTTTATATGTTCACTGATATTGGGCACTGCGCCAACTAGGGGCAGATGGTCTTGCGACATACAGCGTAACCTCGCCTTACTGGCAGTAATATCTTGTTCTTGCCAATTTATTGTCGCTGATAACTCGGGTAAACACTTGTCTAACATGGTTAAGTTATAGTTATCATCAGCCTTATTCGGGATGATATTGGTATCATTTTTCTGAAAAGTAGCACCTATACAGTGGATGCCTTTATTTTCTGGGGTTAAGTAGCCTTTATGACATATAACGGTAGCTAGCTTATTTATCTTGTTATTTGTCGTCATACTGGTGATTTGACCGCGGGTAGCTGTCAGAGGCAGGGATTTTAGTTGCTCAATTTCAATCGAGTCTGCGCCGCCGCAGATGACCAAAACACTGGCGTTAAATTCGCCTTGCTTACTCGATAAACGCCATGAGGTACTACTTTCATTTGTGGTGCCGCTTTTATCAGCCGTACTGCTTTCTCCTACAGTGCTAGCTGCAGTTAAACTAGGCACTTGTTGTATCTTAGTAATATGGGTATCGGTCACTATTTTTAAGCGCTTACTTGCTTTAGCCGCGTTAAACATTTTTTTAACTAAGTCTTGTGGTGATATCCAGCCGGCGTTAGGCATAAAAAGTCCGCCATAAGGTAATTCTATATTGGCAAGTTCACTGGCTTGTTTAGCATTAACACCATGGATTAGTTCTTTAGGCCAAGTATTCAGCTGTTCAAATGTTAATTGTCTTTTCGCTAATGCTGCTTTATAAGATACTTCTAATAAACCACACCATTGATGGTCGAATGAATGGCCTTGCTCAGAAATTTCTGTATAGAGCGCTTTAGCCCGCCAGAAGGCTTGCTGATAAAAAGCACTGATATCATCTTTTTGTTGGTGCAATAAAGGGTATAAAGCGCCAATAGCATTACTTGAAGCACCTTGAGCAAGTGAGGCATCTTTACAATATAAGGTAACGTCTACCCCTTGTTTAGTGAGCGCATAAGCTAAGCACGCCGAAGCTATACCGCCGCCAATAATACTCACATGTTTAGGTTTTATAATTGCGGGTCTTAATTGGTAACCTTTAGTTGTTAACGGGTTACTTTGCATGACAGCAACCAGCATCGCTTGGTCTTTATCGGCGGCTAATTTCTGCTCAAAGCGAAAGCCGATATCGCCAAGATGTCTTTTTACTAAATCTGCTGTAGTACATGTGGTGAGTGTCGCTTGCTCTTTTGACAGCCGGCCAATTTGAACAAATAAATCACTGCTCCACATGTCAGGATTTTTTTGTGGAGCAAAACCGTCTAAATACCAAGCATCGACTAAGCCATGTTTTGAGCACCTTAGCGAAGAGTAACCTAAGGCTGCATCATCAAATATAAGTGTTAAACGTACTTGGCCATTTAAAAAGGTTGCTTGAAACTCTTGTTCAAATTGCTCAACAGCACCTTCGGGGTAACTATTGGTGAGTGCTAAAGCTAATTGCTCTAATTGCGGCAATAGAGATAAAGACTGAACTAGTTGCTCTTTTGACAGCGGATATTTCTCAACACTAATGAAATGCAAGGGAGCAAGTGGTGTCGTTGAGGCTAGTTTCGCTTTTTGGTACGCCTGTAAGGTTAATAGAAAATTTAAGCCAGTACCAAAGCCGGTTTCAGCTACTGTGAAAGTTTTTTCTGCTGCTTGTAAACGTAGTTTTATGTGACTTTTTTGTATGAAAATAAAATCACTTTGCTGGCAACCAGACTCTCTATCAAAATAAACTTCATCAAAACGCTGGCAATAAGGGCTACCATCTTCTTGGTAGGATAATTTACTGCGGGCATTTGTTTTATCTAGTTTTTTCATGAAAAATTCTTTTGCTTAAGTGATAGTTTTAGTGCATGTTTAAGGCTAGTTTACCTTATATGTTTTATCCGATATATTGATATTGAACAGAAAATAACGATTGATAAGTTAAAATGTCATAGATAAATCAGAATGGATATCATATTATGGTGTACAAGTGTACGCTGGTTTACGTTGTGATGAGCAACTAGTACTACCAGTTCAACGGCTATTTCGAGTATAATAGCGCAAAATTTTATAATTATAGATGGTTAGTTAAATGAAACGTGTCGTAATAACAGGCTTAGGTATTGTCTCAAGTATTGGTAATAATGCTGATGAAGTATTAGCCTCATTAAAAGCTGGTAAGTCAGGTATCACTCATTCTGAAAGTTTTGCGGAGCAAGGCTTGAGAAGTAATGTTTGGGGTAAGCCAACTGTAGAGATTAAAGATCACATTGACCGTAAAGCTGTTCGTTTTATGGGTGATGCGGCAGGTTATGCCTACATTGCTATGGACCAAGCAGTTAAAGATGCCAAGCTAACTGAAGAGCAAATCTCAAATGTTCGTACTGGTATTGTTGCTGGCTCAGGCGGCGCGTCATCAGAGAATATTGTTGCTTCAACAGATACATTACGTAGCCGTGGTATTCGTCGTGTTGGCCCTTATGCCGTACCTAAAACTATGGGTAGTACAGTATCAGCTTGTTTAGCTACGCCATTTAAAATTAAAGGCGTTAACTATTCAATTAGCTCTGCTTGTGCAACGAGTGCTCACTGTATTGGTAACGCTATGGAGCTTATCCAATTAGGCAAACAAGATATCGTTTTTGCTGGTGGTGGTGAAGAAGTTCATTGGTCACTTGCTATGATGTTTGATGGCATGGGCGCATTATCAGCGGGTCGTAATGATACACCTGAACTAGCATCACGTACTTATGATGCTGACCGTGACGGTTTTGTTATTTCTGGCGGCGGCGGTATGGTTGTTGTTGAAGAACTTGAACATGCCCTTGCTCGTGGTGCACACATTTACGCTGAGCTTGTTGGCTATGGCGCTACTTCTGATGGTTATGACATGGTAGCACCAAGTGGTGAAGGCGCGGTTCGTTGTATGCAACAAGCAATGCAAGGTGTTGAAGGTAAAATTGATTACTTAAATACCCACGGTACTTCTACTCCGGTAGGCGATGTTAAAGAATTAGGCGCAATTCAAGAATTATTTGGTGATGATTCACCAGCAATTAGCGCGACCAAAGCAATGACAGGTCATGCACTTGGCGCGGCTGGTGTTCACGAAGCTATTTACTCAATTTTAATGATGGAACACAGCTTTGTTGCGCCATCAATTAACATTGAAAATTTAGATGAAAAAGCACAAGGCTTAGATATTGTTACTGAAAAACGTGATGTTGAATTAGATCTTATTATGTCTAACAGCTTCGGTTTTGGTGGTACTAATGCCACCTTAGTAATGAAGAAGTATAAATAAGCTTGTTTAAATAATTTATATTGTTGCCGCTAAGCTGCTTACTTAGATTTATTTTCTAGGTAAAAAACAACATAAAAATAAAAGAAAGCCACGTTAAATATAATTTAACGTGGCTTTTTTGTTGGTAAAGTCACTAAAACTTTAGCTTGGTACTTGGCTACCTCTAGCGTTTAATCAATAAATTCGCGTATAATTGGGCTCTTTAATGCCTCAAGCCAGTTAGTTAAAATCAATGAAAATATATTTTGATGAAAATATGCATTTTGCCGAAGAGTTTTTTAGTGAGCTTTGTCACCTTCATTTTGCTACTCGAGACGGTAATAGTGGCGGTATTGATACCGTAGAGCAGGGCGAGTTAGTGCCGTTTTCTGGCCGCACATTAACAGCAGAGCAAGTTGCCGATGCTGATGTGTTACTGGTACGCTCAATTACTCAGGTTAATGAGCAGTTACTGCACCTTAACTGTAAACTCGCCTTTGTTGGTAGTGCTACTATCGGTACAGATCATATTGATAAAGACTACTTAGCTAAACGAAATATCTCCTTTCATTCAGCACCAGGTTGTAATGCTGTTTCAGTGGCTGAATATGTTTTGAGTGCATTAGTGGTTTTAGCTGAACGCTATTTACTTGATTTATCGTCATTAACCGTCGGTATTGTCGGTGGTGGTAATACCGGTACTCGTTTAAGTGAAAAACTAACGGCATTGGGTATTGGGCATAAAATATGCGACCCACTGCTTGCTGAAAAACAGGCCCAAGAGCAGGTTAACAAACAAGCGCAAGACATTAGCGAAACTGAAGTAGATAAACGCAGTTATGTATCACTGCAGGAAGTATTAGCCTGTGATGTGATTTCCTTGCATGTGCCTAAGGTGGTTGGTGGTGAACACCCAACATACCAATTATTAAATAAAGATAATTTAGCACGGCTGCGCGACGGGCAAATATTGATCAGTGCTTGTCGTGGTGATGTTATAGATAACCACGCTTTATTGGCGCTTAAAAAGGCAGGGCATGGCTTAAAAGTTGTGCTTGATGTTTGGCAAGGAGAGCCCGATGTTCTTACTGCACTGATTCCTTTTACCGAAATAGCCACAGCACACATTGCGGGTTATAGCTTAGAAGGAAAAGCTCGTGGTAGTGAAATGCTCTATCAGGCATTATGTCAACAGCTTCACGTTGAGCCGAAATATCAGCTAGCAAATTTTTTACCGTCAGCAAGTATCCCAATAATTGAAATTAATCAAGAATTTAGTCAAATACTACTAAACCAGCTTGTTAAAATGGTTTACGATGTTAGGCGAGACGATGCAATATTTCGTCAACAGTTATCAATACAAGGTTTTGACAGTTTACGTAAAAATTACCCCGTTCGCAGGGAGTTTTCCGCGGTTACTGTTAACTTGTCATCCAATACCGAAAGTGATGTGCCACATCGCTTAGGTTTTAGTAAAACGTCCAACTAGAGAGAGAATCATGGCACAGAAATTTGATGTATGTATACTTGGCGCAACAGGATTAGTTGGCAAAACCATTATGGAAATCTTAGAAGAAAGAGATTTCCCAATTAATAAACTTTATCCATTAGCAAGTGCTCGCTCTGCTGGTGAGATCATTGAGTTTAATGGCAAAAGTATTGAAGTGCTTGATGCTGAACATTTTGATTGGAGCCAAGCGCAAATTGGTTTCTTTTCAGCGGGTGGTGATATTTCTGCCAAATTCGCACCAATAGCAGGTGAAGCAGGTTGTATCGTTATCGATAATACTTCAGAGTTCCGTTATGACGCAGATATCCCTCTGATAGTGCCGGAAGTCAACCCAGAAGCGTTAGTTGATTACCGCAATCGCAACATCATTGCTAACCCAAATTGTTCAACCATTCAAATGATGGTGGCGTTAAAGCCTATCTATGATGCCGTTGGTATTAGCCGAGTCAATGTTTGCACTTATCAGTCAGTTTCTGGTGGTGGTAAAGAGGCTATGGATGAATTGGCCAAACAAACTGCAGCCTTATTAAGTGGCAAGCCAGTAGAAAGTAAAAACTTTTCTCGTCAAATCGCTTTTAATGTAATTCCACAAATCGATGTCTTCTTAGAAAACGGTTACACCAAAGAAGAAATGAAGATGGTTTGGGAAACTAAGAAGATATTAGGTGATGAAAATATATTAGTTAACCCAACCGCAGTACGTGTACCGGTATTTTTTGGTCATGGCGAAGCTTTACACATTGAAACTAACTCACCTATTTCAGCCGATGAAGTTAAAGACTTATTAGAGCAAGCTCCTGGTGTCGTGCTTTGTCGTAATGATGAAGACTTTCCAACCCAAATTGGTGATGCTAGTGGTAAAGATGATACTTATGTTGGCCGGATTCGTGAAGATATCAGTCACAATTGCGGCATTAATATGTGGGTTGTTGCCGATAATGTTCGCAAAGGGGCGGCAACTAATAGTATCCAGATCGCTGAATTATTGGTAAAAGATTATTTAAGCTAGTGACCTAAGTTACTTAACTATATTAATTAAGTAACTTTAAGTGATATAAAGCTAAGAAAGATAAACAAAACTCGTCGAGCACTATAGTGCACGGCGAGTTTTTTTCGTTTAATAGCTCTATTAGCTCTCGATAAATAACTTATTACTCAGGCAAGCGCTGCTTATCCAGAGTACAAGTTAGTTAAGGCCTCTAGCTAATTATTTACAACGCTAGCGCATAGAGGATTTTGTTTACGGAACAGTTACAAAAATAGAAGACTTATTGAGTGAATTTGCTATTATCTTGTTAGTTAATGATTTTTTGGAATAAAGATTGCATTTTATCTTTGAGATAAGCTTTATCTGATAAAGGTGGAGTAAAGCGGTATTTTTTTGGCGCCAAAATATATTGATTAGCGCTCGTAACATAAAATAGTTAAATTAGCTTAATTAGGAATCCTGATGCAAAAATTATTACGCCTGTGCCTATGGCAGGCGATTATTATTGGCATACTCACTGCTCATTTCCCAGTTAGTGCAGAAGAAGAGCGCGGCATTCGCATGCGCGGGCCTAAAAGTAGTGATGTTTTTCCTTATGACCGTTATGGCCCCATCACCTCAAAAGATACTTTGTGGAATATTGCCACTAGAGTGAAACCTGATACTCGCTTGAGTGTTTACCAGGTAATGCAGGCGCTATATCAAGAAAACCCACAAGCGTTTGTTGATAGTAATATCAACCACTTAATTGAAGGACAATATTTAAAAATCCCATCGTTTAATAACATGATGGCGGTTAATACTGCAAGTGCGAAAAAGAAATCAGCCCGAGACAGTAAAACTTGGCAAAAAGCTCAACCGAAAGTAACTAAAAAGGCGGTAATCACCGAGCCTAGTGTCAATAAAAAAGATTTAGATACGGTAAAAACTCAAATCAACGAGCAATTGACAAAAATTGATAATGAACAGCAAAAGCGTTTAGAAACTATTCAAAATGACGTCTTAGACTCAATTGATGGCCTGCAAGCTATATTAAAAGAAAATGATCATTTACGTCAGCAACTAACCTCTTTTAATGACAAGCTTGGTGTTATGCAAAATGAGGTAGCTAAAGGCAAAGAAATTAAGTTGCAAATGGACGATATGATCAGGTTACAGCAAGCCTTATTAGCAAAAGCGGAAGCTCGAGAAAAAGAACTGCTACTCGAAAAACAACTTGCCGAGCTAGCTGAGCAAGACATTACCTCAAGCTTGTGGTTTAAGATTGTTATGGGCACATTGCCAGCGTTATTAATTCTCGGTTTATTGGGTTTTTTGTTTAAACGTAGGCAACAAGTCTCAGATGAAGCATTTTTTAGTGAGTTAGATAAGAAGAAAAAAACACCTGCTCCTAAGAAAGAAGTCGCTGCGGAAGAACTATCACTTGATAATGAATTGTCATTAGACGATGAGTTGAGCTTGGATGACGAGCTGGATTTAAGTGATGACTTATCATTGGATGATGAATTATCTCTCGATGATGAGTTAAATTTAGATGATGATCTTTCAATAGATCTCATTGAAAATGATGATGAAAAGTTACTCGATGACGAGGTTATTCATTTAGATGACGATGATAGTCTAGATGATCTCGACGATCTTGAAGATATACTACTAGATGATGACAACGATATTCTTGAAGGCGGCGAGCTAGGTCAAGATGATTTAGACTCCCTGTTATCCGGATTAGATGATGACGCTCCTGCCTCTGATAAGCCTTCAGCCGATGATGAAAAAAATGATCAGGAAGACGAGCTTGAAGGCGGAGAATTAAGCCAAGACGACTTAGATGACCTGCTTGGCGGTTTAGACGATCTTGATGATGACGACTTAGATGTTGAAGGTCCTAGCGAAGAAAAAGCCGAAGAACCAGTCGATGTAACTGACCCAGATGATATTGATGCTTTGCTTGCCTCAGCTGCTGCTCCTGTTGCTGAAGAGCCTGTCGAAGAAAAAGCCGAAGAACCAGTTGATGTAACTGACCCTGATGATATCGATGCTTTACTTGCCTCAGCTTCTGAACAGGGAAGTGATCAGACAAGTGATGCACCTGCCGAAGAAAAGGTTGAAGAGCCAGTTGAAGACGTTGATGTCACAGATCCCGATGATATTGATGCGCTGCTAGCCTCTATGTCAGATAACGCTCCTACGCCGAAGCAAGCAGATGTGACAGAGCCAGAGAATCAAGCAAAATCTGATATGGCAGTGGCTGAGCAAGACATTGAGGATAAGGCAATGGCACAAGATAGTGAATTAAGTGCCGAAGAGTTACAAATCCAAAAGGAAATCGCAGAAAATGAAGCTAAAATTGCCGAGTTTACTGCCGAATATGTCACACCATTTCTCACTGCAGATTTTAGCGATATTCTCGCGAAACAAAATGAAGCGGAGTTAGCTACTGAAGAGCCCGCGAGTAATGACAGCGCTGAAGTCGATGATGAACTAGATATTGATGCCCTCATTGCTGATACACAAAGTGAAGATGAAGTTGTTGAAAATGAGCAAGCAGCCACGCAAGAAGATATTGGTGATAGCTTAACGGATTATGTAGCAGATGAAGTATCTAATGAACAAAGTGATGAATCACTTACTGAGTCAGCATTAACTCAATTACTGGCAGAAGAAGCGCTAGATGAAACGGCTGAGCAATCAGATGAACAAACAGAAGTAAGCCCTTTTAAAGGTATTGAATTAGCGCCTGATTTTTCTGATGAAGAGGTTTTAGCTGATTTATTGGCCGAGACGGCTGAATTGGAGGAAGAAGAGAGCATTGAAAACGCTGATGCTCTAGACATAATTGAAGAGTTAGATAATGTCGATTTTGATGAACTGCTGGCTAATATTGAAGAGGAGTCGGCTCCAAGTACATCAACTGATGATGAAGTTGAATTAATCCTTGATGATATTGGTGACGACCTCACAGAAAAAAGTCTTGGCGAAGATAGTCTGCCAAGCGTAAAAGCAACAGAGGCAACACCAGACTATGTATCAGTCGATGATCTGCTCTCTGACACTTTCGATGAGGTTGGTACAGCAGAGCCTTACGAAAAAACCAATATTGATGTTGGCCTAGGACAGTTTGCTGAAAATGACAGTGGTATTGATGTTGATAAAGATGGCTCAATGTCGAGTAAATTAGATTTAGCAAAAATGTATATAGAAATGAGTGATGAAGAAAATGCTCAAGTAATCTTACAAGAAGTCATGGTAAAGGGTGATGCAAGTCAGCAAGTTGAGGCACAAGCATTATTAGATTCACTGTAAGGCGCTAAATTCCCATAGCAGAAAGTTAAGTATAAAATAGCCTAACTGGGTAAAATAAAGGATAATGTGCAGCGAAAATATCCTCCTTATTAGAAAGGCAAGTTTACATGCGTTACGCGTTAGGCATTGAGTATGATGGTAAAAATTATTGTGGCTGGCAACGACAAAATAACGCTATCACAGTACAAGAAAAAGTAGAGAAAGCATTATCAATAATCGCTGATGAGCCGATAGCGGTTGTTTGTGCGGGGCGTACAGATACCGGCGTGAATGCGACTAATCAAGTGATTCATTTTGATACTTTAAAAAAGCGTAAAGATGTTGCTTGGACTTTAGGCGTTAACACTCACTTACCTGCTGATATTGCTGTTGCATGGGTAAAACAAGTTGATGAAGAATTTCATGCACGTTTTAGTGCCACCGCGAGAAACTACCGGTATATCATTTATAATAAACCGCTACGTTCAGCGATATTAAGTCATGGCATCAGCCATTGTCACTATGCCTTAGATGAAAACCTTATGCAGCAAGGCGCCGATTACCTTCTTGGTCAGCATGATTTTACCTCTTTTCGTACCGTACATTGTCAGTCTCATTCTGCGGTTCGCACGATAAAACATTGTCGGGTAACTCGACAGGGTGATTACCTTATTGTTGATATCAAGGCGAATGCTTTTTTACATCATATGGTAAGAAATATTGTTGGTAGTTTAATGCGGGTTGGACAATCACAAGAAACAACCGTTTGGATGCAAGAAGTTTTGTTGGCTAAAAATCGTTGTGTCGCTGGAGTTACTGCGCCACCAGAAGGTTTATACTTTGTTGATGTTGATTATCCAGAAACCTTCAATTTACCTAAAAGCCGTTTGGGACCATTGTTTTTATAGACAAAAAAGTTTATGAACTCACAGTTTCTTACTAAGCAGACCAGTTTTTTCTATATTCTATGGGGTATAGTATGGTCTAATGTTCGGTTTATAATTCGTATAACTTTAAACTAGAGTTTGGTGGGGTATTTCCATCAATAAACCGACAGATATTTCGTTGCAACAGGCAAAAATAAAATTATGAGCTGGATAGAAAGAATTCTCCCGAAAGCAAAAACGACACAAAAAAGTAATATTCCAGAGGGTGTATGGAGTAAATGTTCTTCATGTAATGCCGTGCTTTATAAAGCTGAATTAGAGCGTCAAATCTCAGTATGCCCTAAATGTGATCACCATATGCGTATCAGTGCACGTAAACGTATTGATAGCTTTCTTGACAAAGATAACCGCATGGAATTAGGTGAAGAGTTTGAAGCTCAAGATATCTTAAAGTTTAAAGACTCTAAGCGATATAAAGACCGTTTAACTGCCGCTAGAAAAAATACCGGTGAGAAAGATGCGCTGATTGTCATGAAAGGTGAGCTATATGGTATGCCTGTTGTTGCAGCTGCATTCGAATTTGGATTTTTAGGCGGCTCAATGGCTTCTGTAGTAGGTGCTCGCTTTGTTAAAGGTGTTGAGTACTGTTTAGAGCATAATGTACCATTTGTCTGTTTTTCTGCCAGTGGCGGAGCCCGTATGCAAGAAGCGCTGTTCTCTTTAATGCAAATGGCAAAAACCAGTGCCGCTTTAGCGAAAATGAGTGAGAAAGGCCTTCCTTACGTGTCAGTATTAACTGACCCTACAATGGGCGGTGTATCAGCAAGTTTGGCTATGCTAGGTGACATTAATGTTGCTGAGCCTAAAGCACTTATTGGTTTTGCCGGTCCACGTGTTATTGAGCAAACCGTTAGGGAGAAGTTACCTGAAGGTTTCCAACGTAGTGAGTTTTTATTAGAAAGAGGCGCAATTGATATGATTATTGATCGCCGTGAAATGAAAACAACTATAGCTAGAATGCTAGGTAAGTTTATGGGCCAGGTTAGCGTAGTTGCTAAAGCAAAATAAGCCAATAGTAATTATTGTCTATTTAACTCAAATCAGTTGTTGATAGCATAAATGTTAAAATCAAATTCAAGCCACTATCAAGATTTCACCAATCTTGAACAGTGGCTTTATTATTTAGAAAACCTACACAGTATTGAGATAGACCTTGGTTTAGCTCGGATTGGCAAAGTTGCCCAGCGTTTAGCCATTGACTTAAGCTTTGCTAAGGTTATTACCGTTGCAGGCACAAATGGTAAAGGTACCACCTGTGCTTTTATCGAAAATGCCTTACTTAAGGCCAAAAATCATGGCTCGCAAGATGGCGTTGCTGTTTATTCCTCTCCCCATATTGAGCGCTTTAATGAGCGCCTGCGGATAAATAAGCAAGATATTGCCGAACAGCCGTTAATGCATGCTTTTAAAAAAATTGAAGCTGTCCGTGCTGAGATTTCTCTTAGTTACTATGAATATACAACATTAGCCGCATTGCTGGTTTTAATGGACGCTAAGCCACGCTATATCATACTTGAAGTAGGTCTAGGTGGTCGCTTAGATGCAACAAACCTTATTGATGCCGATATCGCTGTGATCACGACCATAGATCTCGATCACCAAAATTTTCTAGGAAATGATAGAGAAAGCATTGGCTTTGAAAAAGCCGGTATCATGCGACAAGAGCAAGACATTGTTATTGGTGATACCAGTGTGCCTAAGTCAGTGCTAGCCCATGCCCATTCGTTACAGGCCATTCATGGTGAAAGATTATTCTTACGCGAACACGAGTTTGTGGTTAAAAGTGAAAAGTCCCCTTCTCATAGCCAATTGCAGTGGCAGTGGCAATCCAAGCAAACCCAGCTAACCCAGCTAAAAACACCTTTTATCCCCCAAGATAACGTGGCGACCGCGTTAATGGTGTTAGAGAAACTCGATATTGCTCTTAGCTCTGAGTTTGTCAATAAAATTATTTCGATAACAAAAGTCCCTGGGCGAACAGAGTTAATACATCAAGCAAACCATTGTGATGTTATTCTAGATGTTGGTCATAATCCGCAAGCGACTCGATACTTAGCGGATCACCTTAAACGTTTAAAAGAGCAAGCTAGCTATGAAAATGTTTATGCTGTAGTGGCTATGCTGGCAGATAAAGACATCAGCGCCTGTTTGTTATCACTCAAAGATGATGTTGATTATTGGTATGCAGGTGCACTTGATGTGCCAAGGGCTGCCAGCAAAGAAACCATGCAGAAGAAGTTGGCAATGTTCACTAATGCGACTAATTGTTTTGACAATGTCGACCAGGCATTTAAAATGGCGAACATGCAGGCAAGTTCGTCTGACTTGATTCTTGTTTTTGGCTCATTTTTTACCGTTGCTCAAATCAGATCTCAGCTAATTACCTGTTAGTTAAGCCATATTATATTTGCCATTTTAGCTTAGACGTATTAACTTTGCGGTATTCATTTTGACTAAAATTTTTTCCGAATAGTTTAAGTTGTATTAATTAGGAGTGTCTCTTGTCTACACCGTTTCAAAATCGTCTGGTCGGTACTATTATTGTTGCCGCCGTGGTTATCATTTTCCTACCTGATGTACTTGATGGCGAAAAACAGTCACACCAAGCAGATTTTGAAGCTATTCCAAAGGCAGAAGTGTTTACGGGGAAATTAACTAATAAACCCTTTCCAGAAGATAAATTAGTAAGACAAAAACCTATAACTATTTCTAATGAAAAAGCCATCGATGAGTTTGTTAGTGCTCAGTCGATTGAAGAGTCGACGAAACCGACAAGTAAAGTCAAAGATAAAGTAACCGTTACTAAATCAATAGCTAAATCTGTAACTAAGCCTGTAGCTAAACCGCCAGTAAAATCAAAGAGTCAGTTAAATAAAACATTACCAGAAAAAGCTATCGCCAAAGAGGCTTGGGTGATTCATTTAGGTAGCTTTAAAAATAAAGATAATGTTGCTCAGTTATTAAAAAAATTAAAGGCTAAAGGTTATATCGCTTTTACCAAACCAATCCAAACCAAGCAGGGTACATTAACTAAAGTCATTATCGGACCAGAGTTGATAAAGTCCGCCATGGTTAAAAAGCTACCCGCTCTGCACAAGCTTACCGGTATCCAAGGAAAAGTAGCGTATTTTAAACCAAGTAAATAACAGACATTTTATAAAATGTTAGGCATTAATTGGCTAATTCTGGTAGAATGCGCGCCTCTAATTTAGAGAAACTCAACGAGACACTCAAGTTATGGTTTGGATAGATTACGCCATTTTGGCCATTATAGGCATATCAACACTAGTTAGTTTGATACGGGGCTTTGTAAAAGAAGCAGTATCTTTAGTGATTTGGATCAGTGCCTTTTTCATCGCCAGTACTTTTTATGCCAACCTCGCTAATCTGTTAACCAACATTTCTGATCAATTCCTGCGTAATGCTGCAGCCGTTGCCATTCTCTTCATAACAACCTTAGTACTTGGTGCTTTAGTTAATTACCTTATTGGGCAACTGGTCAGTAAAACCGGCCTTTCAGGCACGGACCGTATATTAGGCCTAGTTTTTGGCGCACTTCGTGGCGTACTTATTATCAGTGCACTGTTATTTTTTGTTGATGCTTTTACCGGTGCGGCCACAACACAGTGGTGGCAAAGCTCACAATTAATCCCTGAATTTACCTTAGTGGTCGAGTGGTTTTTTGAGTACCTTAAAGGTTCATCAAGTTTTTTAACTTAGTTGTTGCTCGTAATGGCTAAGCTCATGCGGAGTCACTCCGTATACTGTAATTTATAGGGTATTATTTCAATATTCTATAACTCAATATTTATATGATGGTTCACATCATGCTAAGCACAATGTTTAGCCCATATAAATATTGTAATTAATTTTTTTGTGGAGAAAAATTTATGTGTGGCATTGTTGGTATAGTCGGTAAAACCTCAGTTAGTCAGTTGTTATATGACGGATTAACTGTACTTCAGCATCGTGGTCAAGATGCGGCAGGTATTGTAACTATTCATAATAATAAGTTCAGACTTCGTAAAGGCAATGGCTTAGTAAAAGATGTTTTTCATACCCGCCATATGCATCGTTTACAAGGTAATATAGGTATTGGTCATATTCGTTATCCGACCGCAGGCACTTCAAGCTCTTCAGAAGCACAACCTTTTTATGCAAACTCTCCTTTTGGAATATCATTAGCGCATAATGGTAACTTAACCAATGCTGAAGAATTAAGAACTTGGTTATTTAATGATGCTCGTCGCCACGTTAATACTACTTCAGACTCTGAGGTTTTATTAAACATCTTTGCCCATGAATTACAGCAAAGTGAAAATATTTCACTTACCCCCGATGATGTCTTTACTGCAGTAGCTAAGCTTCATAAACGAGTTCGTGGCGCCTATGCTACGGTCGCTTTAATTGTTGGCCATGGTATGGTTGCTTTTCGGGACCCGAATGGCATTCGACCTTTAGTTTTTGGTAAACGAGAAACTGAGTTGGGCGTTGAGTATATGGTTGCCTCTGAGTCAGTTGCTCTGGATGCTTGCTCTTTTGATTTTGTTCGTGATGTTGCCCCGGGTGAAACAATTTTCTTTGCTGAAAATGGCCAAATCCACAGCCAGCAATGTGCTGAAAACCCAGTTTATAGCCCATGTATTTTTGAGTTTGTTTATTTTGCTCGTCCTGACTCCACCATGGATAAAATGTCTGTCTATGCATCACGAGTGGAAATGGGCACTAAGCTTGGTGAGAAAATTGCAGACGAATGGCAAGATCTTGATATAGATGTTGTTATTCCTATCCCTGAAACGTCTTGCGATATAGCGCTACAAATAGCTCATCATCTTGACTTACCATACCGTCAAGGTTTTGTTAAAAACCGTTATATTGGCCGTACCTTTATTATGCCTGGTCAAGAACAACGTAAAAAATCTGTTCGTCAAAAATTAAATGCTATTACCACTGAATTTAAAGGAAAAAATGTTCTACTGGTAGATGATTCTATTGTTCGCGGCACGACTTCAGAGCAAATAGTTGAAATGGCACGCGCTGCTGGAGCCAAGAAAGTTTACTTTGCTTCTGCTGCGCCTGAAGTTAGATTTCCAAATGTTTATGGTATAGATATGCCAAGTGCTAATGAACTCATTGCTCATGGTCGTGAATTAGACGATATTTGTAATTTAATTGGTGCAGATAAGCTGATTTATCAATCTATTGGTGATTTGATTGCTGCTGTTGGCGCTGGTAACCCAGAAATAAAATCTTTTGATACTTCAGTGTTTGATGGTAATTACGTGACCAATGATATTGATCAGGCCTATTTAGAGCGGTTAGATGCGTTACGCAATAATACCAGTAAAGAAACATCAGATAAAAATGCTGACTCGATCATTGATATGCATAATGAAGGTGCAGAGTAGCTTTTACTCTTGTAACGGTTAAAAATCAGCTGCTTTAACAATATGCAGTAAAAAAAGCCTTATCCCTGCAATAGAGATAAGGCTTTTTTAATGTTGGTCTTAAGTAGTTTTGTCTAGTTTAAAACTATCTCCGTAATCTAAGAGACGAATTCAGGACCAAATCCCATGGTCCACATCATTGCGGTAAGCCCCATTAAGGCAACCAATAAGACTAAACCGCAAGTTACCACTGAGCTTGAGTAGATAAAGCCTTTTTCTTCCGGAATATTCATCATGATTGGAACGCCTGAATATAATAAATAGATTGAATAGACTACAGCTGCAAGGCCGGCTAGGGCGACAAACCATAGTACCGGGAATAAAGTGGTAATACCTACCATAAGTAATGGTGTTGCGGTATATGCAGCAAGTTCAAGTGCTTGAACATAATCTGGTTTTGAGTCAAAAGTTTTCGCCATCCACTGGATTAAATAAGCTAAGGCAAAAACGCCAGAAATTAAAGCAAAATACATGCTCACTGCCATTATTTTAGCGCTTTCTACGCTTATTTTTATCGGGTCGCCAACGCCAATTGTCCAGCCAATGTAAGCCGCAGCATAAAAGCTGCATATCGCTGGAATCAAAGCTATGGTTAAAATATGCATCAAGCTATAACTTAAGCTTTCGTGGCGCTTTTCAATAACATGCCATTCTTCTTTAGGGTGAGTGTATAAGCCCCATATGTGGTTCAGTATCATAATCATTCCTCTCGCACGTAAGTATTCGGAAAGTACTTTTTAGTCAAAATAAACAACAACAAATAATTAAGCCATCAGTACTCTTATTATTACTTCTTTATTTATGAAAGATATAAGATGATTCGTCAAGTGTTGCTGTAAAAATAAACAATAAAGCTCTATAGGAAGAGCTTTTAATACTTTTTTGCGATAACGAAAATAATTTGATTTGAGTGAGTGCTAACTGATTTTTATACGTACAATTGACATTACTTCTATATCAAATCCGGCGACAACCTCAGTTTCAGGGTAATAAGTTAAATTGACTCTTTGTCCTTGCAAGCTTTTATAAAGCTTTTTACGTTTGTATTTAAAGGGCACATCTATATTATCTAATATCAGTGTATTGACTATCCAATCATCACACTCTCGCTGCACATGGGAGCTTACTTTCATATGTTCGCTATGCACCAACTTATCGTGTTTTTTAATAAGTTTCTGAGCGGAATTTTTATTGCTAAGCGTTTTTTTTATTATAGAAGGCATAAATTTGATCTATGTAAGCTAAAAAACAGATTTTGCTAGTATCTCAAGAAATAGACTTTTAAAATAGGGGACTGGCATAAATGAGCTGCCTAGCTATATAGAGCTGAGAGAACAGATGACTGAAGTAGAGCAACTATTAACACCGATATTAAAATTTTTATCATGCGAAACACCTGATGCTTGGATAGATGAAGCGAAGAAAAAAGAAAATTTACCGATCATTCTGCGAGATCATCTTGCCTGTGAGCTTAAAGCCGGGCAAACCGCTATGTTTCTCATTCGAAAATATGCTATTGATAAAGCCAGTCATAAGATCTTACTGGCATGGTTTGAACCTTATGAAGACTTTTTATATCGAAAGCGAGGTGATTTAGCATCACTTGCCAAGAGAAATAAGCTATCTAAGGGTCTTTTACCCAAAATTAGTAGCTCTCAAGGTAAGCCAGCTTATAGCCAAGATCTTATTGATAAAATGCTACTGTTAATTAGAGAAGAGTTGCATCATTTTTATCAAGTATTAGAGATTATGGTTAAACGGGATATTCCTTTTGATGGTCTTACTGCCGGACGTTACGCCAAAGGTATGCTCAAACATGTGACAACTTATGAGCCAAATGCGTTAATTGATAAATTGATTATTGGTGCTTACATTGAGGCACGTTCGTGTGAACGTTTCGCGAAATTAGCGCCGCATTTAGATGATGAGTTGAATAAGTTTTATGTGTCTTTATTACGCTCAGAAGCACGTCATTATCAAGACTATTTAGCTTTAGCAGCACAAGTTGCCGGTGAAGGGATAGATATTAGCGAGCGTATTGCTTATTTTGCTAAGGTAGAAGCTGAACTTATTTCTAGCCCAGATGAAGACTTTAAATTTCACTCTGGCACGCCAGTTTAAGTTATTGGTAACGCTTTAGCGGTTTTCGCTTTAACTACATATTGATTGAGAGAGTTAAAGCGATAAGATAATAGTACTTCTGGGAAGGGTTACTAAACTAAAGGGTGATTGAGCAATTCAATAGATTCAGGTGTGACTTTTAGCCAAGCACCTTGTTCGTACCAATCACCTAATACTATGCGTTGAGCATTTTCACCATTAGCCATTATTTCATGTACTGCCGGTCTGTGTGTATGACCATGAATTAACAATTGGCTTTGGTATTGCTCAAGGCATGTAACCACTTCACTTTCGGTGACATCCATAATTTCTTGCGATTTCACTGCCGTAGCAGCAGCACTTTGTTTTCTATAATTTGCCGCCATTTTTTTACGGATAAATAATGGCAGACTTTTAACGGCTGTTTGCCACCACCAAGACCGGGATTTTGTTCTAAACACTTGGTAGTTTATGTCTCGCGTACATAAGGTGTCGCCATGCATAATGACCACAGTTTGACCATAAAGCTCGATAGTATCGATTTCAGGCAGTAGCTGCATTTTTGCTTTTTTAGCGTAAGACTTACCGAGCAGAAAATCTCTATTACCGTGTATAAAATAAATTTTTGTGCCTATTTGACTTAGCTTAGTTAGCGCATCGGCAATGGTTTTAAGGTAAGGGCTATCATCATCATCGCCAACCCAAGCTTCAAATAAGTCGCCAAGGATATATAGCTTTTCGGCCTCAATGGCATCATCTTTTAGAAAGCGTAAAAAACAGGCCGTTATATCTGGCCTGTTTTCGCATAAATGCAAATCAGCAATAAAATACGTTATTGCTGATTTAGTTTTGTTAATCATTGTTTGCGGCTAAACTTATTCAACAATTGCTGATTCAATCAAAATGTCATCTTTTGGTACGTCGCCGTGACCATGATAAGTGCCTGTTTCAACTAAAGCCATTTTATCGACGATATCCATGCCTTCGACAACTTCACCAAATACACAGTAACCCCAGCCTTGTACATTTTCAGCGGTGAAATCTAAAAAGTCATTATCTGATAAATTGATAAAAAACTGTGCTGATGCTGAATGTGGCTCTTGAGTACGTGCCATAGCTAAAGTACCACGTTTATTACTTACACCGTTATTTGCTTCATTTTTGATACTAGCGCGAGATTCTTTTTCTTCTAAACCAGGAGCGAAACCGCCACCTTGTGCCATAAAACCTTTAATTACACGGTGAAAAATCGTGCCATTGTAGTGACCTTCTTCAACATATTGTTGGAAGTTTTTTGCTGAAACAGGTGCGTTATCGAAGTCTAATTCAATTTTAATATCGCCAAGGCTTGTTTTTAATATGATCATAATTGTCTCTTGTTTAGTTCTGATGAATTGTTCTGATAAATTAATTGCCGTAATTGTACGCTAACTTGCTATAAAGTGCATTAGTCTTGGTGATCCTTTAGATTTGTTCAGGTACAATCTACAACCTAATCAAATAAAAATACTCAGTAGGAGTCATAAAATATCATGTTGCAGATTTACAACACTTTAAGTCGTCAAAAAGAAACCTTTACACCAATTAATCCAGGTAAAGTAGGCTTATATGTTTGTGGCTGCACAGTTTATGACTTATGCCATATTGGTCATGGTCGCACCTATATTAGCTTTGACAATATTGCCCGTTACTTAAGGTTTTCTGGTTATGAGGTTAATTATGTACGCAACATCACCGATGTTGAAGATAAGATAATTAACCGTGCTAAAGAAAATAATGAAACACCAGAGGAATTAACTGAGCGCACCATTGCCGCAATGCATCAAGACTTTGATGCATTGAATATGGTACGACCTGATTTGGAGCCAAGAGTAACCACGCATATGGATGAAATCATTACTATGATTGAAACCTTAGTGGCTAAGAAATATGCTTATGTTGCCGGTGCTAACGCTCAAAGTAGCGGGCAGGGTGATGTTTTATTTGATGTTTCTAGTTATGCTGATTACGGTAAACTTAGTGGCCAGAACCTTGAGCAATTACAATCAGGTTCACGTGTAGAAATTGATAAGAATAAAAATAACCCACTTGATTTTGTTTTATGGAAATCGGCTAAACCCGGTGAGCCTAGTTGGTCATCTCCTTGGGGAGAAGGTCGTCCTGGTTGGCATATTGAATGTTCGGCGATGAACGCGAAAGAGCTTGGTCATCATTTTGATATTCATGGCGGCGGCTCTGATTTAACTTTCCCCCATCATGAAAATGAAATTGCACAAAGTTGTTGTGCCCTTGATACACCTTACGTAAATTATTGGATGCACACAGGTATGGTGCAGGTCGATCAAGAAAAAATGTCTAAGTCATTAGGTAATTTTTTCACTATACGTGATGTATTAACTCAATATGATGCCGAAACGGTACGCTTTTTCTTAACGACAGGGCATTATCGCAGTCAATTAAATTATTCCACCGATAACTTAACGCAAGCGAGATCGTCAGTAGAGCGAATTTACACTTCGCTACGTGATGTAAATATCCCAAGTAATCATGTGTTAGATAAAGATTTAAGTTTTGTTAAGCAATTTTGCCAAGCAATGGATGATGACTTTAACACCCCACAAGCATTAGCTGTGTTTTTTGAAATATCGAAAGAGTTAAATGTTGCTAAAGCCGCCAATAATGAAGCCTTAGCTGGCGAATTGGCGGCAACATTAGTTGCCCTTGGTGATATTGTTGGTTTATTACAGCTTGATCCTGCCGCTTTCTTGCAAGGTGACAATGATAATGACGAAGTGGCTGAAATTGAGGCACTTATTGTCCAACGCAACCAAGCACGGATTGATAAAGATTGGGCACTTGCAGATGACGCTCGTGACAAACTTAATGCGATGAATATTGTGTTAGAAGATAGCGCCGGTAAAACAACATGGCGTAAAGCTTAAAAGAACTTTAGTGTTGATACATACTGCACTAAGCTACGAATATTATGCATTAAGTAATTATTAAGTAACAAAAAGGGTGAACACTTTAAGGTGTTCACCCTTTTTTATCTCTAAGCTTAAGCATAACTCTAACCTTAACTTTAAGTATTAGTGAGTACGCTTTATTTGTTAGGCTTTAGAGCGAGTTATTATTGAGACGCTTGCTCACAAGCAAGCAAGGTATTCTCAATTAAGCTAGCCACTGTCATTGGGCCAACGCCGCCTGGTACTGGTGTGATAAATGAAGCTTTTTCTTTAGCAACATCAAATTCAACATCACCCACTAATTTACCGTTATCTAGGCGGTTAATACCTACATCTATCACTATCGCGCCTTCTTTAATCCATTCACCAGGGATAAAGCCGGGTTTGCCAACGGCTACCACAATAAGGTCTGCGTTTCGTACTTTACCTTCTAAGTCTTTGGTAAAGCGATGCGCTGTTGTTACCGTGCACTTGGCTAGTAAAAGCTCTAAGCCCATAGGTCGACCGACAATGTTTGAGGCGCCAACAACAAGTGCATCTAGACCTCTAGGGTCGATACCAGTAGATTCAATTAAGCTGATGATGCCTTTTGGTGTGCAGGGTCTTAGGCCAGGTTGTCTTAATACTAACTTGCCGACATTGGAAGGGTGAAAACCGTCAACATCTTTAAGTGGATTGATGTGCTCGATAATTAAATCAGCATTTAATGTTGCAGGTAAGGGAAGTTGCACTAAAATTCCATCAATAGAATCATCGTTATTTAATTCACTTACTAAGGCTAATAATTCTTGCTCTGACGTTGTTATAGGTAAATCATAAGAGCGGGAAACAAAACCAACTTCTTCACAGGCTTTGCGTTTACTACCAACATAAACCTGTGACGCAGCATCACAACCAACAAGAATCACGGCTAAACCAGGTGCTCTTAGGCCTTTACTAATACGTAAGCTAACTTTTTCTTTAACTGAATCTCTAAGTTGTTTGGCAATTACTTTGCCATCGATCAATGATGCTGTCATAACTCTACTATTAGCCTTGGTTTAAGTAATAAAAAAACACGGTTATTTTGCCACAAACTACAGCCGTATTGTAGGTTTACTTTACTTAACATTACCTCAAGATAAGTAGCGTTACATAAATGAGTTAATTTCTATTGGCATTGTCAGTATTGTATACAATAGTCAGGTATTATATAGATCAGAGCGTATTTGTGAAATTAAGAATGAGTAAAGGTGACATATTTATTTACTAGACAATACTGAGTCATTACACAGGCAACTTAATTAAATATCAAACTAGGCGTAAGGAAGAGGTACCTCCAGTGTTTCCCTACTAATAATAACATTAACAATATTGGCTTAAGTTAACTTATAAGCTAAATGTTTTTTATATGAAGTGGAAATGATGTTAGTTGAAAATCAGGTCAAATAAGCGAGTAAATCACAGTTGCTAGCTGAACAATTCAACGACTTGTGTTAAAAACGACCGAACGGCATTTTTTTTATAAAAAAGGTTTGACTGAGGCTAAGCAACTCGGTAATATCCGCATCCGTTGAAACGAGGTGATTTATTACTTGTTGAAACAGCATAAA
>NZ_JABSPA010000001.1:113952-336308 GCF_013214175.1 Colwellia sp.
AAGCTAGGCAATATTGAATCTTGAATATTAAATTGAGGATTGAGGATTGAGGATTGAGGATTGAGGATTGAGGATTGAGGATTGAGGATTGAGGATTGAGGATTTCCAGAATTACAGAGAGAGAAGAAAGTGGTCGGTGATGCAAGATTCGAACTTGCGACCCCTTGGACCCAAACCAAGTGCGCTACCAAGCTGCGCTGCTTAAAATTTATAATTCTACTTGTTTTGTTATTTATAGCGGAAGCTAAAAAGTTGTTGTACACCTACTTGTTACACCTAAATATTACATCTAAATCCTTATTCTAAGCGGTCTATGCTCTGCTTTCTATTTATACCAATTTAATTAAATTATTGCCCACTTGTGCTTGTTAAAATACTCCAAGGCGGCGTTGCTCTCAATCCCAATAGCCAGCTATTGCTCAATCAAGCGACTTGCCCTGATTTGTTTTTCCTACTCACAACAAGATCACAAACTTAATGAAAATGGTATTACTATGAAATGGCTAATTGCTTTCATCGATATAATTCCCCTTATAGTTAAAGGTCTAATTTGCACAAATGATAGTCAATAGCACTGAATTATTGACAATTTATTCATTGGTTAAAACTTACACCTTGCAACTTTTTTTTTGCCTCGCTATAATTTGGCGTCATATTTTTGTAACAGGGCATCATTTTGTCACGAATTTGGTAAGGTTTATCAAATGTACTGGCTATTAATTGGTGCGTAAAAAGCGTTATACGCTAAGTTTTGAGGTATTTAAATGCAAGTTTCAGTTGAGACTACACAAGGTTTGGAACGTCGTCTGACTATTTCTGTTCCGGCCGAAAAAGTAGATGTAGAAGTAAAGAATCGTCTTCGTCAAATTAGTAAAACACAGCGTATTGACGGTTTCCGTCCGGGTAAAGTGCCAGCATCAGTAATTCAGAAGCGCTATGGCAAATCAGTACGACAAGAAGTTGCTGGTGAACTTATGCAGCGTAACTTTGTTGATGCTATTGTTGCAGAAAAAATCAATCCTGCCGGTCGTCCTTCATTTGTTGCTAAAAGCAATGAAGATGGCAAAGCATTAGAATTTGAAGCAACTTTTGAAGTGTATCCTGAAGTTGAATTAAAAGATTTAGATAAAATCGCTATTGAACGTCCACAAGTAGACGTGACTGATGCTGATTTAGATGAAATGTTTGTTACGCTACAAAAGCAACACCAAACATGGAAAGAAAACAAACGTAAAACTAAAAAAGGCGATAAGCTAACTCTTGATTTCACTGGTCGTGTCGACGGTGAAGACTTTGACGGTGGTAAAGCTGAAGGTTTTGAATTAGAACTAGGCGCTGGTCGTATGATCCCTGGTTTTGAGAAAGAAGTAACTGGCATGAAAGCCGGTGACGAAAAAACTATCAAGGTAACTTTCCCTGAAGATTACCATGCTGAAAACCTAAAAGGTAAAGAAGCTGAGTTTGATATCGTTGTTCATAAAACTGAAGGTCCAGAACTACCAGAAATCAATGAAGAGTTTGCAAAGCTTTTCGGTATTGAAGAAGGTGGCGTTGAAGCTTTACGTGCTGAAGTAAGCAAAAACATGGCACGTGAACTAACACAAGCGGTTAAAGCTAAAGTTAAAACACAAGTTCTTGATGGCTTATTAGCTGGACATGCGGTTGACTTACCTTCAGCACTTGTTACTCAAGAAGTGGATGTTTTACGTCAACAAGCGATGCAACGTTTTAAAGGCCAAATGGATCCTAAGAACTTGCCACAACTTCCAGCTGAAATGTTTACTGAACAAGCTGAACGTCGTGTTAAAATCGGTTTACTTTTAGGTGAAGTAATTAAAGTCAATGAACTTAAAGTTGATGAAACTAAAGTTAATGAATTAATTGCGTCTGCGGCTTCTGCTTATGAAGATCCTAAAGAAGTTGTTGAATACTACGCTAACAATAAAGAGCTTATGCAACAGATGCATAATGTTGCATTAGAAGAACAAGCGGTTGAGATTTTAGTTGAAAAAGCTAACGTTTCGGATAAAAAAGCTAGCTTCAACGACATAATGAACCCAGAAGCGAAGTAATTTTAAGTAAAGCTGAAGTTTATCGTCTTTAAAGTTAATTTTGCATTGACAATAGACTCAGCAATCGCTTAAATTTAATGGCTTGTATGGCAACATACAGGCCATTTTTATTTATTAAGGGAAGGTATACTCTTGTTTAACTCTCAAATTGGTTCTCAAATTACATCACAAAGTTCATCTCCGGTTTCATCACAAAGCAGTGCAACAGGTATTGAAAGCGCGTTAGTACCTATGGTTGTTGAGCAAACCCCTAAAGGTGAACGTTCATATGATATCTATTCAAGGCTGTTAAAAGAGCGTGTAATCTTCCTTTGTGGCCAAGTTGAAGATCATATGGCTAACTTGATTATTGCGCAGTTATTATACTTGGAGTCAGAGAGTCCAGATAAAGATATTTTTCTCTACATAAATTCACCTGGTGGTTCAGTAACCGCAGGTATGGCAATTTATGACACGATGAAATTTATTAAACCTAATATCAGCACAGTTTGTATTGGCCAAGCGGCTAGTATGGGGGCGTTTTTATTATCAGGTGGTGAAAAAGGCAAACGTTATTGTTTACCTAATGCGCGAGTAATGATTCATCAGCCTCTTGGTGGTTTCCAAGGCCAAGCATCTGATTTTGAAATTCATGCAAAAGAAATATTATTTATAAAAGATAAACTTAACGGTTTAATGGCTGAGCATACCGGTCAAACGCTAGAGAAAGTTTCTCAAGATACAGACAGAGATAATTTCTTAAGTGCAGAAGCAGCGGTTGAATATGGATTAGTTGACTCCATATTAGAACAACGTAACGATAAATAGGATTTCGGTGTATACTTAGCGGTGTAGATTGATAATTAAATGGATTTATTGGTATTAAAAGTTTAGAGGTAGGGCATGACCGATATTAAAAGTGGTGGCGATAATGGTAAGTTACTTTACTGCTCATTTTGTGGCAAAAGCCAACATGAAGTACGTAAATTAATTGCTGGTCCATCAGTCTTTGTTTGTGATGAATGTGTAGAACTGTGTAATGACATTATTCGCGAAGAAATTTCTGAAATTTCGCCAAAAGAAAGTAAAGAAGCATTACCTTCTCCTATAGAAATCAGGGAAAAGCTTGATGACTATGTTATTGGTCAGGATCACGCGAAAAAAGTATTAGCGGTTGCCGTTTATAATCACTATAAACGTCTACGTAAAGGTGATAACCACAACGGTGTTGAACTGGGTAAAAGTAACATCTTACTTATTGGGCCAACAGGGAGTGGTAAAACGTTATTAGCACAAACCCTTGCCCGTTTACTTGATGTGCCATTTACTATGGCAGATGCAACTACGCTAACCGAAGCTGGTTATGTTGGTGAAGATGTAGAGAACATCATTCAAAAGCTATTACAAAAATGTGATTACGACGTCGAGAAAGCTGAACGTGGTATTGTTTACATTGATGAGATTGATAAGATTTCTCGTAAATCTGATAACCCTTCAATTACCCGTGATGTTTCAGGTGAAGGTGTACAACAAGCGTTATTAAAGCTTATTGAAGGCACTGTCGCTTCAGTACCGCCTCAAGGTGGTCGTAAACATCCACAACAAGAATTTTTACAAGTAGATACTTCTAAAATTCTATTTATTTGTGGTGGAGCCTTTTCAGGTTTAGATAAAGTTGTTGAGCAACGTAATCATACGGGTACTGGCATTGGTTTTGGCGCGGAAGTCCGTGGTAAAGATCAACAGAAATCATTAACCGATCATTTAGCGGAGGTTGAGCCACAAGATTTAGTTAAATATGGTTTAATTCCAGAGTTTATTGGTCGTTTACCTGTTTTAGCAACATTAACTGAACTGGATGAAGAAGCACTTATTCAAATATTGCAAGAGCCTAAGAATGCACTAACTAAGCAGTTTTCTGCATTATTTGATATGGAAGATGTTGAGCTAGAGTTCAGAACTGATGCTTTACATGCCATTGCCCGTAAAGCAATGGACAGGAAGACCGGTGCTCGTGGTTTACGCTCTATTGTTGAAGCGGTTTTGCTTGATACCATGTATGAATTACCGTCAATGGAAAATGTCAGTAAAATTGTCGTTGATGAAAATACCATTAAAGGTGAGAGCAAGCCGATTGTTATTTATGACAGTAAGCAAGATAAAGCTGCTTCTGAGTAATTTTTAACACGGTTATATCACTAGGTATAAACTATTAGCCTCAAGCAGTAAGTAATTATTAATAATAATTACTTACTGCTTGAGGCTTTTTTGATCTTAGCAATAATAAATATAGGGTTTGGCGCTTTATTTTTTATCTATTGTTGAAAGTTAACAGCCTAGCCCCATATAGTTTCTATAGCTTTATTTTATTTATTAATTTTTCTATCAATTAAAACAATTCCCGAGAAGAGTAGCCAATGAGTAAAGAATTATCTGGTGTCGTTGAGATCCCCGTTTTAGCCTTAAGAGATGTTGTTGTTTACCCGCAAATGGTTATCCCCCTTTTTGTCGGTCGTGAAAAGTCTATTCGTTGTTTAGATTTAGCCATGGAAAACGATAAGCAAGTATTTCTTGTTGCGCAAAAAGATGCCGCTATCGATGACCCTAAAGCTGAGGATGTTTACAGTACAGGCACAGTTGCCACCATTTTACAAATGTTAAAGCTACCCGATGGTACTGTTAAAGTATTGGTGGAAGGTGCACAACGAGCAAAAATAAATAAGTTCGTTGAGACTGAAGAGTACTTTAGTGCAGAAATTGAATATGTTGAGCCAAAAACCGACCTAGGTGATGATATTGAGGTATTGATTCGCTCATCTATTTCTCAATTTGAAGGTTATGTAAAACTTAACAAGAAAATCCCACCGGAAGTACTCACTTCGGTATCGGGTATTGATGATGCTGAGCAGCTTGCCGATACTATGGCCGCTCATATGCCATTGAAGTTGGCTGACAAGCAAAAAGTTTTAGAAATTATTGATGTTAATCTGCGTTTAGAACATTTGATGGCATTAATGGAAGGCGAGATCGACTTACTGCAAGTTGAAAAGAAAATTCGTACCCGTGTTAAAAAGCAAATGGAAAAAAGTCAGCGTGATTATTATTTGAATGAGCAAATGAAAGCCATTCAAAAAGAGCTTAATGAAGGTGATGATGCACCAGACGAGCTTGAGCAAATGGCTAAGCGCATTGAAGAAGCACAAATGCCAAAAGAAGCGAAAGACAAGACCCTTGCTGAATATCAAAAGCTTAAAATGATGTCGCCCATGTCGGCAGAAGCAACGGTTGTGCGTAGCTATATCGATTGCATGATAAACGTACCGTGGAAAAAACGCAGTAAATTAAAGCGTAACCTTACCCTAGCTCAGGAAGTATTAGACAAAGATCATTTTGGTTTAGATAAGGTTAAAGAACGCATTTTAGAGTATTTAGCCGTACAACAAAGAGTAAGCCAATTAAAAGGACCAATTCTTTGTTTAGTTGGCCCTCCAGGTGTTGGTAAAACCTCGCTAGGTCAGTCTATTGCTAAAGCTACCGGACGAAAATATGTTCGTATGGCATTAGGTGGCGTTCGTGATGAAGCTGAAATTCGTGGTCATCGCCGTACTTATATTGGCTCGCTACCGGGTAAGTTAATCCAGAAAATATCAAAAGTAGGGGTTAAAAACCCGCTATTCTTATTAGATGAAATTGATAAAATGGCTTCTGATATGCGTGGCGACCCAGCCTCAGCTTTACTTGAAGTGTTAGATCCAGAGCAAAATACCACTTTTAATGATCACTATTTAGAAGTTGATTATGACTTATCTGATGTAATGTTTGTGGCGACATCAAATAGTATGGATATTCCTGGTCCATTGTTAGACCGTATGGAAGTTATTCGTTTGTCGGGCTATACCGAAGATGAAAAACTTAATATTGCTAAAAATCATTTGCTCAATAAACAAATTGAGCGCAATGGCTTGAACGCTAAAGAAATAGACATTGATGATAGTGCTATTGTTGGCATCATTCGTTATTACACCCGTGAAGCGGGTGTGCGTAGTTTAGAACGTGAAATTTCGAAACTATGCCGTAAAGCGGTAAAGGCTATTTTACTGGATAAAAAATTAAAGAAAGTCACCATTAATCAAGATAATCTAAATGAGTTTTTAGGCGTACAACGCTTTGATTATGGTAAAGCTGATACTGAAAATCGTGTCGGCTTGGTTACCGGTTTAGCGTGGACGCAAGTTGGTGGAGAGCTACTTACTATAGAAACAGCCTCTGTACCAGGTAAAGGTAAACTGACATATACCGGCTCATTAGGTGATGTTATGCAAGAGTCTATTCAAGCTGCTATGACTGTGGTACGAAGTCGTACCGAGAAACTTCGAATCAACGAGAACTTTTACGAAAAACGTGATATCCATGTTCATGTTCCTGAAGGAGCAACACCAAAAGATGGTCCTAGTGCCGGTGTTGGTATGTGTACGGCGTTAGTCTCAAGCCTTACCGGTAATCCGGTAAAAGCCGACGTTGCTATGACAGGTGAAATAACCTTACGTGGTGAAGTTCTAGCGATTGGTGGATTAAAAGAGAAGTTACTTGCGGCACATCGTGGCGGCATAAAAACAGTGATTATCCCCCATGAAAACGAACGTGATTTACAAGAAATTCCAGAAAATGTTAAAGCTGAATTGTCCATTCACCCAGTTAAATGGATAGATGAAGTACTTGCTCTAGCACTTGAGCACCCTGTAGAACAATGGAAAGTTGAAAAGTAACTTGTTCAAAGCTTGGCCTTTTTTGATGATTTACATCAAAAAAGGTCTGAAAAGCTAAAAAAATCGCAAATAAACGTAATTTTCGCTTTGCAAACGCTGAAACTATGGTAAGTTAACAACGCTTATATCGCTAGACCCCTTATTCTCTATGTATATAGATGGACTTTAGGGAACTAGAGAGCAAAATATTTTCTACACTCAACGCTTCAATGCATCAAGAGAAATCATATTTCAATTGGCTGCATATATAAAAAGGATAGCGTTGTATAATAACAATTGAAGGGGTATACACTGTGAATAAATCTCAACTAATCGAGAAGATTGCTGCTGGTGCAGACATTTCAAAAGCTGCTGCGGGTCGTGCATTAGATTCATTTATTGGCGCTGTAACTGATGAATTAAAAGATGGCGAGCAAGTTGCTCTTGTTGGTTTTGGTACATTCTCTGTACGTGACCGTGCTGCACGTACTGGTCGTAACCCACAAACGGGTGCTACTATCCAAATCGCAGCTGCTAAAATCCCATCTTTCAAAGCTGGTAAAGCATTAAAAGACGCATGTAACGCATAAATAGTCACTAAACTAGACTAAGTTATACCGCGTATTAGAAACCACCTTTTCAGGTGGTTTTTTGCTTTTAGCCTAGGCAAAAATAAAAATATGCTAATTAAAAGAATAATAAATTTGCATTTTACCAAGGTTGTGCTTCTAGCAATGCTTATCATCTGTTAAAATCGCGAGCAACTTTAATTTATATCAATTAATCTACTTGTTATAAATATACCTAAGCCTAGTTTTTTTAGGCATAAAAAAAGAGAAAGAAATGTTAGAAGATATTCGTGAAAAATCGCAGGGATTGACTGCCAAAATTATTCTTGGTTTGATTATCCTAACCTTCGCTGTCGCAGGTGTTGGCAGTTATACTAATACAGTTGATACTTCTGTAGCTACCGTTAATGGTGAAGCTATCAGTCAGCAAGCATTTAATAAAGCTTATCAAGCACAACGTAGCCGCATGGCGCAACAGTTTGGTGAAATGTTTGATACCTTATCAAATGATGCAAATTACATGGCTAACTTTCGCCAAGGTGTTCTAGATAACCTAATTAATGAAAAATTGATTGATCAAAATAGCGAAGCACTTGCTATTCGAGTTTCTGATGCTCGTTTAAAAGAAACTATTCGTAAAATGCCTGAATTTCAAGTTGATGGTGTTTTTGATAATAACCGCTACTTAGCGATTATTAACCAAGCAGGCTTCTTCCAATCATCAAATTTTCGTGATTATTTACGTGTTGAAATGACTCGTCGTCAATTAAGCCAAGCACTAGTTGCCACTGAGTTTAATTTACCTTACCAAGAAAAATTGCAACTGGCTTTACAAAACCAAACGCGAGATATTCGCTTCGCTACTATCTCAGCAGAACAGTTCAAAGTGAAAGTTGAGTTAACGGATGAAGAAGTAAATAATTACTATCTAGCTAATCAAGCGCGTTTTGAAAATAAAAAGCAGGTTAAAGTTGATTATATCAGCCTAAATGTTACTGATATTGCTAAAGGTATTAATGTTACTGATGCAGAGTTAACTCAGTACTACCAAGAGAACTTAGCTAGCTATACTGAAACTGAGCAGCGTCGTATTTCTCATATCTTGATTGAATTTACCGATGGTGATGCAGAAGATGAAGCGGCAAAAACTCAAGCACAAGCGGTATTAACTCGTCTTGAGCAAGGTGAAGACTTTGCAGCACTCGCTAAAGAAGTTTCTAATGATACTTTCAGTGGTGAAAACGGTGGTGATTTAGATTGGTTAGAGTCTGGCGTGATGGAAGAAAGTTTTGATGACGCTGCCTTAGCATTGGCTAATATTGGTGACTATAGTCAACTAGTTATCACTAGCTTTGGTTATCATGTGTTGAAATTAACCGACTATAAAGCCGAAGCTATTCAAAGTTTTGAAGATGTACAAGCTGAGTTACGTATTAAACTAGGTAATGAGCTTGCACAAGATAAATTCTTTGCCTTACAGCAAGAAATGGCGCGAATTAGCTTTGAATTTCCGGATAGTCTTGAAGATGCAGCTAGCGAGGTAAATGTTGTTATACAAACATCACCATGGTTATTGAGCAGTGGTAATAGTGTTCCTTTTGATCAAGCTAAAGTTATTGAAGCTGCTTTTTCAGATATGGTTTTACAAGACAATATGAACTCAGACCTTATTGAAGTGAATGATGATGTTGCATTGGTATTACGCCTCAATACTTTCCAAGCAGCTAATGTTAAGCCTTTAATTGAAGTGGAAGCACAAATTAAAGATATTTTAGTTAATCAAAAAGCCACTGAGCAAGCGCAACAAACTGTTGATGCTTTATTAGCTGACTTTAATGCCGGCACCGATATTTCGGCTCAATTAACAGCACTTAATACCAGTTTTGTTAGTAAAGAGAAAGTTGCTCGTTATAGTCCTGAAATTGACCAAAGTATCAGTCGCGCTGCGTTTGTTTTACCTCACCCTGTGAGTGGTGGTATTTCAGCGTCAACTGTTGCCTTAAGTAATGGTGACCTTGCCTTAGTTGAAGTTACGGCAGTGGATGTCCGTGAGTCTGCAGCTAACCCTAATTTAGCGCAACAACAAACGTCTCAATTAGCACAGTCTGCTTATCAAAGCTTTGTTAACTCGTTAAAAGTTGATGCTGAAATTACCCGTAAGCAACTTACCGAGCAGGTATCAGCTTATTAGTAGCTAATATCGTTAGTCGCCATTATTTAAAATGTGAGTTAAGGTGACTTTCGGTGAGTAAAAAAGCCAATAGCAGTTTCTGCTATTGGCTTTTTTGTTGCTTATTTTTGATTAAACTTAATGCTTAAAGCAATGTTGGATCAGGTAAGGCTGGAACTAGAAAAGCGTAGTTAAGTATTTTCTCTCTCACTATCCCTATTTTCTAATTATTTGTGTTAATGATTTACTTTATTTGGAAGTTTTGGCTCATCATCAGCTTTTGCGTCACTTTATGCTGTGGGTTACGCATTACCTCAAGAGTTTTTCCTGACTCAACCACCTCGCCATGCGACATCACCATAACATCGTCACTGAAATGACGAACAATGCCTAAGTTGTGGGAAATCAAAATGTACGCTAAGCCCATCTGTTGTTGCAAATCGAGTAATAAGTTAATCATTTGTGAGCGCAGAGAGGGATCTAGTGCCGCTAAGGCTTCATCTAGAATGATAACCTGTGGCTGTAATATAATTGCCCGAGCGAGTGATATACGTTGTTTTTGTCCACCGGAAAACATATGAGGATAAAAATTCATATGATCGCCAAGTAGGCCAACCTTTTGTAATGTGGTACGAATGAGCTGTCGTCGCTGTTTCTCGTCTAAATCGGTATTTAGTGTTAGCGGTTCATCGAGTAACTCTTGTATGGTTAAACTGGGATTTAAAGTGGTGCCAGAGTCTTGGAATATCATCCTGATATGTTGGCACCTCTGTTTAAAGCGTTGGTTTTGTAATAACTGCCCATTGAGGTATATTTTACCGCTAGTTGGTTTTTCTGCTCCGACTAAGATCTTCGCTAAGGTTGACTTACCAGAGCCTGTTTCCCCAACAATCGCTAGGGTCTTTTTTGCTTCTATGGCAAAAGATATCGGTGCTAGGGCATTAAACTTACGTTTATGGTACCAATGTCCTTTAAGCTTGAACGATTTCGTTATGTCTTTTACATCCAATAAAACACTCATCTTAGTTGTTTCCTTTAACCGTTTTGTGTTTTAGCGCTTTATGCTTTTGTGATTCTTTTCTTGGTGATTCATGCAGAATCGGGAAGTGACAACTTACCTTATGACCATGGAAATTGCTGACCTTTGGCGCAGATACACAGGTTTGCTGAGCCCTTGGACATCGAGGACCTAACCGACAGCCGATAGGTAAATGTTGTAAAATAGGAATACTACCGGGTAGGGTCATTAAACGCGATTTAGTCGGTAATTGCAGGTTAGCTTTGGTACTACTATCTACTAAAGCCCGCGTATAAGGGTGCATTGGCTTATTAAATATTTGCTCAGTGGTGCCCGCTTCAACAAATTGACCGCTATACATTACCGTGATCGTGCTGGTCCAGTGAGTAAGGTTTTCTAAATCATGGCTGATCAATAAAATAGACATGTTTTTTAGTTGGTTTAAGTTGGCTAATAACCGGTAAATTTGTCCCTGGTTAGTACTTTCCATCGTAGCTGTTGGCTCATCGGCAATTAGTAATATGGGGCGACCCGCCAAAGCGATTGCTATCATCACTCGTTGACAAATTGCCTCGGTGAGCTGATGAGGATAACTACTAATGCATTCACTATGTTTCTTAATACCTACTTTATGCAGTAATTTTATCACCGCCTCTTTACGTTGTTTTTTACGTTGCCAAAAATAACCTGATAATTGTTTGCTATCAATGGCTTCACTTAATTGCTCACCAATTAAAGTGGTTGGGTCTAAGCAACTCATTGGCTCTTGGAATATCATCGCTATATCACGACATAATAATGCTCGACGTTCATCTATGGTTAGTCGTAATAAGTCGATACCACGCCAGTGAAATCGGTCAGCATGAACATGCCATTTATCTTCTAAAACTCCGATAATGGCTTGTGCTAATAGTGACTTTCCTGAGCCAGACTCACCCACTAAACCGCGTACTTCACCTTCTTTAATTGATAAGCTTACTCTATCTACTGCCAATACACGGCCATTGGGGGTATCTAACTCAATGGATAAATTTCTAATGTCGAGTAAATTCATATGCTCTACTTACGCGCTCTTCTTTGGTTGAATTATGGTGAGTGATGGCTGAGTGTTTAATGTCAAAGAAAGTAAAACGTCATTGCTCGATGTTGCGGTGGTAACTGTTACTGTCGTTATGTAGGGCAATACCATTAGTTTTCCTTACGTAACTTGAGGGCGTGGCGAATGCCTTCACCGACTAAGTTAGTGGCAACTACGGCGAATAATATTGCTAAGCCCGGTAAGTAAACCGTCCAAGGGGCTATATAGAAACGCTCAAGGCCATTGGCCAAAATAGCGCCCCATTCAGGCAAGGGGATTTGTGCGCCTAGCCCTAAAAACCCTAATGTCGCTATATCTAATATTGCTGCAGATTGCGCTAGCGTCGCTTGACTCATTAGGCGCTCGACAATATTAGGAAATACCGAGTAGTACAAAATACGGAAATTACTGGCGCCATCAAGGCGTGATGCTAAGACATAATCTTTTCTGAACTCTTCTTTCACGGCATAACGGGTAATATGGATAAATTGTGGGATAAAGACTATGGCTATTGCCCAGACCGTATTACTGATGCCCGGTCCTAAAATTGCGACAATAATAATGGCGAGTAATAAGGATGGAATAGATAGCACGACATCGAGGAAGTGATTTAAAAAACTGGACTTAATACCTCGCGTTAATGCTGATAAAGAGCCGATAACGACGCCAATAACTAACGAGAAAATAACAACAATAAAACTTAAACCAAAGGTAAGTGAGGTGCCATACATCAGCCTAGACAGCATGTCTCGGCCAAGCTCATCGGTACCTAACAGATAACTGACGTCACCATCAGGATGCCAGGCGGGTGGTAATAAGATCATCTCTAAATTGCCATCTACAGGAGAGTAGGGAGATATAATTGGCGCAAAAATCGCTAATAAAATAAGAAAAATAAAACAGCAGAAGCCAGCCATAGCAACAGGCGTTTTACGAAAAATCCCCCATAGCTGCATAAAGGGTGAGGGAAAGACTTCTTCAAGGTATATTTTTTCACGAGCCATGCTGGTTACCTCGCGCTAATGGATTGAGCGCTGCATAAATAAAGTCAGTTAAAATATGAATAATGAATATAAAGCAAGACAGCACGAGTAAACCGCTTTGAATGGCGGTGTAATCTCGCTGATAGATACTTTCTATTAACCAGCGGCCAATGCCAGGCCAACTAAAAATAACTTCAGTTACCATGGCAATAGTGACTAAGTTGGCAAACTGTAAACCAACATGGCGTATTATTTTGATCAGTGCATTACGTATGGCGTGGCGAAATATTATCTGCTGGAAGCTTAAACCTTTAGCACGAGCCGCTCTGATATAACTGGCGGCTAATACTTCGATCATAGCAGCACGTGATAAGCGAATAAAAATAGTTGCCGGTGCTAAAGCGATAACACAGGCAGGAAGAATAATATGGGCACTGGCATTACTAAAAGCCTGCCATTTATAGGGACTATCACTTAATAAAATATCAATAAATTGGATGCCAGTAACAAACTTTATTTCAAACAGTAAGCTAATTTGTCCAGCTGAAGGCAACCAACCTAGGCCAATAGAGAAAACCAGTATTGCCAGTAAACCTAGCCAAAAAACAGGGATGGAATAACCCAGCATAGCTAAAGATAGTATTACATTGTCACTAGCTTTATTATGGTTGATAGCTGCAATAAAGCCCAAAGGTATACCGACTACCATAGCGATAAGTAAAGCTACTAAGCTGAGCTCTATGGTGGCTGGTAACAATTCTATAATCTCATTGCGAATGGGAGACTGACTGGCCATAGACTGACCAAAGTCACCATTAAGGATATGGGTTAAATAGGCACCATATTGATCAACAATACTCTTATCCATTTGGTAAGCTTTATTAAGTTGTACTAATTCGCTTGCTGTGGCATTAATTTGTCCTGAATGATTTATAACCGTATCACCCGGGAATAAAAAACTTAAACTAAAGGACAATAGGGTCAGTACCAGCATAGTAAAAATAAACAAACTGATGCGGCGTAAGGTAAAAGTGAGCATCTTAGTTACTAACCTTTTTGGATTTATTTGGCTCGTTTAAGTTTTGAGGCTCACTAGTTGGTTTTGTTTTAGACGCATGATAAAAGCTGATACCACCAAAGGTTGACAATATATCCCCTTCGACATCTGTGCCCCGTGCTTGAAAGCGCTTTGAGTGAGCTATGGGCAATAATGGCATTTCTTCACTAATTATTGCCATGGCCTGGGCATAATAACTTTTTCTTTTACTCATATTGGTGGTTTTAAGTGCTTTTTGCAGCAGTTGGTCAAATTCTTCATTACACCAGAATGTGCGATTATTGCCATTTTCGCTGGCCGAGCAACTTAGCATTGGCGTGAAAAAGTTATCCGGCTCGGGGTTATCGGCATTCCAGCCTAATAAAAAACTTTGGTGCTCACCCAATGACAAACGGCGTAAGAAGGTACTCCACTCATAACTGACAATTTTCACTTTTACGCCTATTTTCTTTAAGTCAGCTTGAATAAGCTTTGCCATGGTAACTGCATTGGGGTTATAGGCTCTTTGCACGGGCATAGCCCATAGGTCCATAGTAAAGCCTTGTGGATAACCGGCTACTTCTAACAAAGACTTTGCCCGGACCGGATCATAACCCAGTTCAGGGGTGTTACTGTCATAAGCCCATGATGTTTTGGGCAGTATTGATTTAGCTCGGGCTGCTTGAGAGTGATAAACCGTATCAATTATTGCCTGCTTGTTAATAGCTAAGCTGATGGCTTTACGCACTAACTTATTATCAAAAGGCTGTTTTTTAGTATTAAAGCCAAAATAGCCAACATTTAACGAGGTAATCGATTCTAATAGCAAATCGCTTCTTTCAGCAATTTTTTCATGAGCTATTGGATAACTACTAACATCACATTCTTTCGCTAACAGTTTTGTTAAACGACTGGTTTTACTCGGAGAGATATCAAAAACAAGTTGTTCTATTTTAGCTTTCTCTTGCCAGTATAAATCATGACGGTAAAAGCGAATTAATGAACCAACACGGTAATCCTTTAATTTAAAAGGACCGGTACCAATAGGCTGAATATCAATTTTATGCGGCGTATTTTCAATGAATAGTTTTTCACCGTATTCAGCCGATAAGATTGACGCATAATCGGTGGCTAAATTAGCTAAAAAGGAACTGTCATTGCGTGTTAAAATAAAACGTACGGTGAAGTCGTTAATTTTCTCTACTTTCTCAACCAATTCGGAAAATTCATTACTTTGGAAGAAAGGATACTGACCACCTGATACTTGATGAAAAGCATGGCTTTTATCTAAAATTCGATTAAAACTGAATAAAACATCATCGGCATTAAATAATCTTGTCGGGGTAAAGTAACTGGTTTGATGAAAACGTACATCTTGACGTAAATAGAAGGTTATTTTTTTACCGTCACGAGTCACATGCCAGTCTTTAGCCAGTGAGGGGCCCAAAATATTATTCTGCCCTTTATAAACAATAAGGCTGTTATAAAGTTGTTTAGCAATGGCGTCAGTCGTTGTCCCTGAAGTACTCAGTTGAGGATTAAATGTTTCTGGCGAGCCTTCAGAACAATAGATAATACTGCGTTCACTTAACGAAAGTTTATTAGCCTCATTACAGCCAGTTAGCAGGCTAACAAAAGCCGAAATGAGTAAAGGAAGTGTTGGCTTAAAGCTCATCGTTGATACTGCCATCAAGCAAGTTATATTTTTTTAGGTAACCTCTTAATTGATGATACGTTAATTCCAGTGCGTCAGCTGTTTTCTTTTGATTAAACTGGCAATGTGCTAATGCTGACTGAATTAATTCTATCTCATAATCTTGTGATAACGATTTCAATGATTGTGGAAACTGTTGGCTCACTATTTTTGCCGCCGCTTTCACACTGATTGGCTTGGTTGTGGCGGCTAATTGAGCTTCATCTTGGTACTCGTTATCAGTAGTAGTGGTAATGTTGGCACTGACTTCTTTGATCCTATCCTGGGTGCGCATGCTTTGACTCGGTCTAAATGGGGACTCAAAGGGGTCAATAATAAGTTCATGAACAGGTAAGTTTGGGGTGTTACCGCGATAGACACTGCGTTCAACGACATTTTTCAATTCTCGGATATTGCCGGGCCAATGATATTCAAGCAAGCTACGTTTAGCTTTTTCAGTAAAACCACTAAATAATTCGAATTCAAGCTCACGCGCCATATTAATAGCGAAGTGCTCTGCCAGCATTAAGATGTCATCTAAACGCTCTCTCAGTGGAGGTAGGGTGATAACATCAAAAGCTAACCTATCTAATAAATCCGCTCTAAACTGGCCAGATGCAGCTAACGTTGGTAAATCTTCATTGGTTGCCGCCACTAAACGCACATCGGTAGTAATGGTTCTTGAACCGCCAACACGTTCAAACTCACCATATTCAACCACACGTAATAGTTTTTCTTGAATAAGGCCTGAGGTATTAGCAATCTCATCTAAAAAGAGCGTGCCTTTATCAGCTCGTTCAAATCGCCCTTCATGACGTTTATTGGCACCAGTGAAGGCGCCACTATCGTAACCAAATAGCTCTGTTTCAAGTAGGTTTTCATTTAAAGCCGCACAATTAAGCTTTAAATAATTTTGTTCCCAACGCTTAGAGAGGAAATGTAAACGGGCAGCGACCAGCTCTTTACCTGTACCGCGCTCACCAATAATGAGTACTGGTTTACTCAAAGGAGCAACTTGCGATATTTGCTCTAGTACTTCTAAAAAGCTATTGGATTGGCCAAGAAGATTATCTTGTTGCTTAAAACGAGACATAGTAAACTCAAATGTTGGTTTATTTCACTAACAAATAGTGTATTTTATTACTTGTGAGGTTGAAAGGCTTTTTTAAATAAATAATAATGTCTTTTAAAACAATGAGTTGTTGTTATTGTGAAAGTTGGCGCAAATAATGAATATGTTAAAAGTGTAGTTAAAGTATAAATAAGCGCTAAGTTAATGCTTAGTTCACGTAAAAGTAAAACCAGTTTGGCATAATTTAGCCATTAGTTGAGGAAGATGTTATGGGTATTTTTTCAAGATTCACAGATATTATTAACTCTAATATTAATAACTTATTAGATAAAGCCGAAGATCCAGCAAAAATGGTACGTTTGATCATTCAAGAAATGGAAGATACCTTAGTTGAAGTACGTTCTAGCTCGGCTAAAACATTAGCAGACAAAAAAGAATTAAGCCGTCAAGTGAATCGCCTTGAAAAAGACGCACAGCAATGGCAGGAAAAAGCGGTACTGGCTTTGAGTAAAGATCGTGAAGACTTAGCTCGAGCTGCTTTAATGGAAAAGAAAAAAAGTAGCGAAAGCGCGCAAGCTTTATTAGATGAGTTAACACACACTGATGAGCATATCCGCAAGTTGCAAGATGAAATTACGCAATTACAAGATAAGCTATCGGATGCCAAGGCGCGTCAAAAAGCGATTGTCATTCGAGAAAAATCTGCAAGCTCTCGTTTAAAAGTAAAAGAAAATATCCACAGTACTCGGGTTAATGATGCCTTGAATCGTTTTGACCACTATGAACGTAAGGTTGATGATATTGAAGCAGAAGTTGATTCATATGACTTAGGTGGTAAATCATTAGCCGATGAGATTGCTGAGCTTGAAACTGATGAAATGGTTGATGATGAATTAGCCCAGTTAAAAGCTAAGATGAAAAGCAAGAAAAAATAGCTTAGATCATTAACATCGCAGAAAAATTATCACTACAACATGAATAAAGCATAAACAAAACTATCGCTAGAATAGGATAAAAGGAGAAGTATTGTGGAAGAAGTTATCATGGCACCAGTCATTATATTTATGATCATTGTTGCGCCAATATGGTTGGTGTTGCATTACCGCAGTAAAAAACAAGTAAGCCAAGGGTTAAGCCAAGAAGAGTATATTCAGTTATCAGAATTGTCAGAAGTTGCCGATACCATGGCAGATAGAATACAAACACTCGAAGCGATTTTAGACGCGGAGACCCCAAACTGGAGAACCAAATTATGAATCGAAAAAGAGGTGAGTTATATCGTAACGCTGAGCAGGGCAAGATAGCAGGGGTTTGTGCTGGCATAGCAGATTATTTTGGTTGGGAAACCTGGTTGGTAAGGATCTTAGTGGTATCTGGTGTGCTTTTTGGTATGCCCTTTCTAATCTTAGGTTATATTGCCGGTTGGTTTATTCTGGATAAATCGCCAGAAAAAATCGTTAAAGGTGATCAAGGTACAAGCCGATACGCCAATAGTTCTCAACAAGGCAGGCAAGAATATGATGTCAGCAATGAGTCAATAAAGGTAAAAGCGCGAATTTGGCAGGCGGGTGAGCCGCCTAAACAGGCGCTATATGATATTGGCCGTAAGTTTCGCTCTTTAGAAAAAAAGGTACAAGCGATGGAGCAGTATGTCACGTCGGCGGAGTTTACCGTTTCAAGGGAAATTAATAAGCTGTAATAGCTTAATCATAGCCTGGTAAGAGATCAAAGCTGTCCGTTGACAGCTTTGCTATTTTAACGCTAATGTTTTTACCTTTGCCGTGACGCGCTCACTTTTCTAATGAAAAGTAATCAATAGGTGTAATTTTTTTTAAAAGCCCTTATTATCAAATGACTTCTCCAATAAAATATTAATATACAAGTTATCAATTCGTTATGGCATTCATAAGTAAATCATTTTTTAAAAAACGTGGCCTAGATAAGCTAAAGAACGATCTAAAAGGTAAGGCCAATGAATTACTTAGCCGTAGTCTCGATCAGCATGTTACTTTAGCGGTTACCGGATTAAGCCGTAGCGGAAAAACGGCATTTATTACTTCATTGGTGAATCAATTAATTAATGAAGGTAATGGCACTAAGCTTAGTTTTTTTGACCCTGTGCACAATGGTAATTTTATTGCGGCGAAAAGGGTACCGCAAAAGCACTTCCATGTACCAAGGTTTGATTATGATGCCGCCATGTCTGCCTTAACAGCAGAGCCGGCAATTTGGCCAGAGCCAACACATGGTATCAGTGAATTACGCTTGGCTATTCGTTATCAACCGAAAAATTCAATACTTAAATATGCCACTGATATGGCTACATTGACCTTAGATATTACCGATTACCCAGGTGAGTGGTTACTTGATTTACCTATGCTTAAACAAACGTATCAAGAGTGGTCGCAGCAAACACATGATTTAATGATGTGTGAGCCAAGGGCTAAATACAGTGAAATGTTTCTGACTAAACTGGCCACAATCGACCCTTTTGCCAGTGCTAGTGAAGAGCTGTTAGCAGAGCTAGCACAGGAATATACTGCGCTTTTACATACTTTTCGCTATGAATTAGGTTTATCTGTTATCCAACCCGGGCGTTTTATATTGCCAGGTGAATTGGCTGGCGCGCCAATCTTAGAGTTTTTCCCTTTTCCGGCGATAGAAAAACTTGATGCTAATGATTATCAAAATGCGCCAGATGACAGTTTAGTTGGGATGTTACGCGCGCGTTATCTGGAATATAAAGAGCAAGTGGTGCGTAAATTTTATCAACAACACTTCCTGCGTTTTGATCGACAAATTGTACTGGCAGATTGTTTAACGCCCTTGAACAAAGGCAAAGAAAGTTTTGCCGATCTAGAGCTCGCCATGTCAATGATTCTTCAAAGTTATAGCTATGGTAAGTCAGGACTGTTTTCTCGGTTATTCTCGCCTAAAATTGACAAACTACTGTTTTGCGCGACCAAAGCTGACCATGTTACTCCTGAGCAACATGCCCCTATGGTGGCGTTATTAAATCAATTGATTCATCAAAATAAACAACATTTGAATTATGAAGCTGTACAGATTAAGACCTTAGCAATAGCTTCTGTTAAGTCGACTAATTCCGGTGTTAGTAAATATAAAGGAGCAGATGTTCCTGTTATCCAAGGACAACGATTAGTTCAGGCTAAGGGTAAAGAGTCAGCCGAAGTGTTTGGCCAAAAAATAACGCTATTTCCTGGCGCGGTTCCCAGTCAGTTACCCAAAGACGATTATTGGCAATCGAACCGTTTCGATTTTATAGCGTTTGCGCCATTACCAGGTCTCAACAAACAGCAATGTTTACCCCATGTGCGCATGGATCAAGTGTTACAGTTTTTACTGGCAGATAAAATGATATAACCAATGAAAGTAATAAAGCTAAGGTGATTATTGGCTATGTAAGTCATTCAATTTAATTGCTCTTACTTCACTAAGTTGAGCGCAGAAAACATCAATATTGACCCCCGTGGATTCATGAAACAAGGGTTACCATTTTTACTCGCAGGTAAAAGATATGACTAAGACAGGCAACAAAGACAAACAAGACAACGATAATTTACAGCAGCAAATACTTTTTAGCGAAAGTGATACCTTTGTCGGGCAAGGCGAGGGTCAAAATAAAGACGCGAATATTCATGTAACCGAGCAGCTTCTTTTTACCAATGATGACTATTTACCCTTAGCTGTTAATGAAGATGGCCTTGATGAAATGAGATTGTCAGAGCTGGATGCCGAGCAGTTACACCAAGGTGTGACAGATGTTAATAGCGGTAAATACTCATGGTTATGGCGGGTGATCACGGTATTGTTTGTCACATTACTCGCCATTGAGGCGGTTAACTTCTTTGTTGCTGGTTTTGAAAGTTCTCCGATCATTACTAGCCTTTATGCGCTGTTATTAACCTCATTGAGCTTAGTGGCAGGTAATGCTTTATGGCATGAATTTATTGGTCTTAAGCAGTTCAAAAGTCGGCAGAGAATGAAACAGCAGGCAAAGGAGCTGTTATTAATAGATGCTGAGCAATTAACTGAGTCTTCTAATCAACGTGGTAAAGATTTTTGTGACCATATTAGCGAAAATCTGCCTTGCGACTTGGTGTTTGATAGCCCGAAAGAGCAGCAAGACTGGCATGATGCTTATGTCGGAGATCATAGCTCGAGTGAATTAGTTCAGCTTTATTCGCGTGTGGTGTTAGCTAAAGTGGATGATAAAGCGCTTAATGAAGTGGCCAAATTCTCTACCGAAGCAGTGGTTTTAGTTGCCTTAAGCCCGGTAGCGCTGATAGATATGTTAATAATGTTATCGCGCAATTTACGCATGATAAATAAAATAGCAGGGCTTTATGGTTTAAAGCTGGGCTACTGGAGTCGAATAAAGTTAATAAAACAAGTGTTTGTTAATATGGCTTATGCTGGCGCGAGTGAGTTAGTGGCAGATCTTGGTAGTGATATGCTTGGCGCTGAATTAATGGGTAAGCTATCTGCTCGGTTCGCCCAAGGCCTTGGCGCGGGTATGTTAACCGCGAGGTTAGGCGCTAAAACCATGGAGCTATGTCGACCTATTCCTTTCGAAGAAAAGCCTAAATTAACCCAGGTACGTAAGAAGGTCGCTCAACAAATTAAATCTTTAATCAGTCCTGGTAAACATTCATAGCCAGAGATGCTGGGCTGTATTTCTTCCTGTAACCTTTCATGTACAGTAAATCTCTTTGGTTGTTTTTTAACCGTTTCGTGTTGCTTTATTTTATCTACGTTGATGTCATAAGATGAATGCACTAAACAATAAAAATAATTACTTTGAAGTTAATGTTAGTTCCGTCGTTAGTTACAACGTTAAGTTCAAGGTTAAAAATTATTACGTTAAAAAACGATAACAACGTCGCTTAAGATGAAAGGTTAATACTATGGCAAAAGGCACTAAGTATATTTCAAAAGTACCTGATGAACAGGGCTTTATAGCATGGTCAGCTGAAGAAAACTCTATTTGGCAGGAGCTATTCGCTCGTCAATTAGCATGTATCAAAGATAAAGCTTGTGATGAATATCATGATGGCTTAGCAAAATTAAACTTGCCAACGGATCGCATCCCGCAACTTGATGATGTCAGTCAGGTGTTAAAGGCAACAACAGGTTGGCAATGCTATCCAGTACCCGCTTTAATCGGTTTTGGTGAGTTTTTTAGACTACTATCGGAAAAGAAATTTCCTGTCGCTACCTTTATTCGTAGTCGTGAAGAAATGGACTATTTACAAGAACCGGATATTTTTCATGAAATATTCGGTCATTGCCCGCTACTAACCAATCCCTCTTTTGCCAACTACACCGAAGCCTTTGGAAAAATGGGCTTAAACGCGAGTAAAGAGCAGCGGGTGTTTTTAGCTCGCCTATACTGGTTTACTATTGAGTTTGGTTTGCTCGATACGCCAAAAGGCTTACGTATTTATGGTGGTGGTGTACTGTCTTCTCCAGGAGAAACAGATTACGCCATGAACAGTACCGAAGTGGAACGTCAGCCTTTTAATATTTTAGATGTTTTAAGAACGCCTTATCGAATAGATATAATGCAACCTATATATTACATGTTAACCAAGGTATCTGATTTAGATGAAATTCGAAAATTTGAAATTGAAGATATTATGGAGCTAGTTGCCAAAGCACAGATGTTAGGGTTACACCAGGCCAAATTCCCGACCAAACAAGCTAGTTAATACTTTGCTCAATAAACCGTTAAAGCATGAGTCAGCAGCTTTAAATCATGGTTAAAAAATTTAGTAAATAGCTATAAAAATAACTATAAAAACAACTATTAAAATCATTAAGGATAAATAATGACTGCACCATCAAGCAAAAAATTAGTGAGCCAATTATGTGAAGCTTGTCACGTCGATGCACCTAAGGTAAGCGATGAAGAGCTTAAAGAGCTTATAGCATTAATTCCTGATTGGGTGCCACAAGTACGTGATAATGTCATGATGCTCGAGCGTGAATACAAGTTTAAAAACTATAAGTTAGCCTGGGCCTTTGCCAATAAAGTGTCGGAACTTGCCGAAAGTGAGTTTCATCATCCCGCTATTTTACTTGAATGGGGTAAGGTAAAAGTTACTTGGTGGACACACGCTATTGGTGGCTTACATAAAAATGACTTTATCTGCGCAGCTAAAACGGATGAATTAGGCGAATAATTAATTTCCCCTATAGTCTTGTCTAATAAGTTACAGAGCTCGTTTGATTTTTTATAAAAATTATGAATATAGCAAAATAAAGTACTGACATTTATCAAAACCCAACTTGATAAATGTTGTGCTTTATTATCGTAAAAATTAGTTTACAATAGCCCTTTTGTTCATTCTAGATTAAGGGCTTGTGAAATGCGTTTGGAAATTACTTGTCATGACCGTGTTGGCATGGGAGAAAAAGTATTAGGTATATTTGTCGAGCACGGCATTAATGTACGTGGTATTGAATTGATGCAACCAGGGCGTATTTTTATTAATATTCCTGATTTAGATTTCTCTGATTTACAAACATTTATGCCGCAATTACGCTTGATTGAGGGCGTAGGTGACGTAAAAACAGCACCTTACATGCCATCTGAGCGTGAAAGAAATGAACTTGCTACCTTAATAAAAACCTTCCCTGATCCTTTTATTTCAATCGATAGAAAAGGCAATATTCGTATTGTTAACACCATAGTCTCAAATATTATTGGTGAAGAAGAAGGCGCCCTTGTTGGGCAACATATTAGCTTGTGGTTGAAAGGTTTTAATTTTAATCGCTGGTTAGATGCTAAGGATGTATTGGCGCAAACCCGACGTTTGAAATTCCAAGGTGACGATTTTGTTGCTGATATTATGCCAATTCATGTTGCCGGTGAGGAAGACAGCCGTGTACTTGCTGGTGCGGTATTAATATTAAAATCTGAAGCTCGTCTTGGTCAACAAATGAATGCCTTTAAACAGCCTAATGAGAATACTTTCTCAGGCATTCAGGCAACTTCAAGTGCTATGCGAAAAGTGATTCGTGAAGCTAAGCGCATGTCGTCACTGGACTCTTCCATTTTAATCATGGGTGAAACCGGTACCGGTAAAGAGTTACTTGCTCGGGCTTGTCATGGTGCCAGTGAACGTGCCGAAAATGCTTTTATGACTTTAAACTGTGCGGCTTTACCCGATGATGTCGCCGAGTCTGAATTATTTGGTGTTGGTGAAAAAGATCAAGAGCAGAGTAAACGTGGCATCTTTGAATTGGCTGATGGTGGTACTGTTTTTCTTGACGAAATAGGCGAGATGTCAGCTAAATTGCAAAGTAAGTTATTACGGGTAATACAAAATGGTAGCTTTAGGCGTGTCGATTCAGAGCAAGAAGTCACCGTTAATGTACGCATCATTAGCTCGACCAATAAAGATTTATTAAACCTTGTCTCCATAGGGGAGTTTAGAGAAGATCTTTATTACCGTTTGAACGTTTTTGGCCTTACATTACCAGCGCTAAGAGAGCGACGTAGTGATATTTTACCACTAGCAGAGTTTTTCATCATTAAAGCCGCCCATCAAATTGGCCGTACTCACCTGAAAGTTAGCGATGATTGTCGTGACTTTATTGAACATTACCCATGGCCGGGGAATATACGTCAATTAGAAAATGTGCTTACCCGTGCCGCTTCATTACTTGAGGGTGATGAAATTGAAACCAGTCACTTAGCATTACCGGCTTATACTCGCGAGCATGGTTATTTAGAGCAAGAGTTTGAAGGCACATTAGATGCTGCGGTTAAAAACTTTGAAGCAGACCTATTGCGAAAATTGTATCCCGCTTATCCAAGTACCAGACAACTGGCTAGAAAGCTTGGCCTTAGCCATACAGCGATTGCCAATAAGTTACGTGAATACGATATTAATAAAAAAACAGTTAAAATTTAGTTGAAGTAATGGTCCTGAACATAAAGGCGTGTATTTTAAGGCTAATATCAGTGTAATAATTGCCGTAAAGAAATTATTCCGTACTGTTAGTTAATAAGCTGACGCTATAACTTGGTTGTCAGTGAAAAAATTCGTACCATACTTTTATACATTAACTGTATCGAGAAATATTATATACCCGTTCCACTTGAAGTTGCATGATTCAGCTGGAATTAGAAACGCCTTAGGCAAGGCATTGATTGAAGAGAATGATTACTCCTTGTCAAAATCAATAACGAAGCATAAATCGTTTCTAAACCAGCCCTTGGGGAAGGCTGAGCAAATAAGACTCTGCGTTACATTTCTTTTTAAGGGAATAATCCTTAATAAAAAAATGTGTCTTGATTATGAGTCGCTCAAACTTCCTGAAACGAGCACCTTCAAGTGGAACGGGTATAGTTATAATTAAATATAATTAAAAGGTTTAACAATGAAATTAGCAACACTTAAAAATAATACCCGCGATGGTCAACTTGTTGTTGTTAGCCGCACACTTGATAAAGCTGTTGTGGTTAGTGATATTGCTGCTACGTTACAAGCTGCACTTGATAACTGGAGTGAGATTTCACCAAAATTAGCTGAAGTTTATCAAGCGCTAAACAACAATGAAATAACAGACACGCTAGTTTTTGAACAAGCACAATGTGAGTCACCTTTACCTCGTGCTTATCAATGGGCTGATGCGAGTGCATACGTAAACCATGTTGAATTAGTACGTAAAGCGCGTAATGCTGAAATGCCGGCAACATTTTGGACAGATCCTTTGATGTATCAAGGTGGCTCAGATGCCTTTATTGGTCCTCGCGATGATATAGCAGTTGCCAGTGAAGAATTTGGTATTGATTTTGAGTCAGAAGTTGCGGTGATCACAGATGATGTTCCTATGGGCGCAACACCTGAGCAAGCAGCAAGTCATATAAAGTTATTAATGTTAGTCAATGATGTCTCTTTACGTAATCTTATTCCAGGTGAATTAGCTAAAGGTTTTGGTTTTTTCCAAGCTAAACCTTCAAGTGCATTTTCACCGATTGCGGTAACGCCTGATGAATTAGGTAATGCATGGGATGGTAAAAAATTACACTTACCGTTAACTACCCATTTAAATAAAGAGCTATTTGGTCAACCAAACTGTGGTGTCGACATGACTTTTGACTTCCCCACAATAGTTGCTCATGCAGCGAAAACTCGTCCATTGTCTGCGGGCTGTGTTATAGGCTCGGGTACTATTTCAAACTACGACCGCTCAGCTGGCTCAAGCTGTTTAGCTGAGATTCGTATGTTAGAAACAATTGCTGATGGTAAACCATCTACGCCATTTATGAGCTTTGGTGATACCGTGCGCATTGAAATGTTTGATAGTGAAGGTGCAAGTATCTTTGGTGCTATTGACCAAAAGGTTGTTGAATATAAAGCACAGTAGATAATTATAGCCAAACTAGGTGAATCGCTCAGGTGTACTGAAACACGCGTTCTCATGTGACTTGGCTATATGAGCTGAAATCAGCTTTTTAAATAAATTATAAGTAAATGCTAATTATCCGCACTAATGCTAACTAGACTAGTTAACTTGGTCAGGTAATTGGCATTTTTTTTAAGAAAAATAACTCAGTTAAGGAATACTATGAAACTTTATGGCTACTGGCGCTCTACGGCGGCTTATCGTGTCCGCATTGCACTGCATTTAAAGGAAATAACCTTTGAGTCTATTTCCGTACATCTGGTTAAAAATGGCGGGGAGCAACATGCTAATGATTATAGTGAACTCAACCCAAATCATTTAGTGCCTACTTTAGTTGATGGCGATTTTTCGTTAAACCAATCATTAGCCATTATTGATTATCTCGAGCAAAGTCATCCAAAACAAGCGTTATACCCTAGTGATGGAAAAGGAAGAGCCAAAGTTCATGCGTTAGCTTTAGATATAGCCTGTGAGGTCCATCCTCTTAATAATTTACGAGTACAACAGTACTTGTCCGGTTCACTCAATATCACTGGTGAGGCGAAACAGTTATGGCTTGAACATTGGATGACTATAGGTTTTACCGCCATAGAAATACAATTAAATGACAGTGCAGGGCAGTATTGCTTTGCCGATTCGGTGAGTGTGGCTGATATTTGCTTAGTCGCACAAGTGTATAACGCCCATCGATTTAATGTTGATATGAGTGCCTATCCCATAATCAATCAAGTGGTTGCAAACTGTAATAAGTTACCCGCTTTTATCAAAGCTTTACCTGAAAATCAGGCCGATGCGCAATAGGCTAATTTAATCGTGTTAGCCATTGAATAATATTACTTATTAAATAAGCCACTACATGACAGAGGCTTATTTTTATGTGATTTATATTTGAAAACAAAAAATAACATAAAAATCTAAGAAAAAACGCATTGATGGTTGCATCACGAGGCAAAAAGCGTTGCAATAATGTTTACTTAGCATTAACTAAAGATAATTTGGATAGCCATGGAAAACGTAGAACCAACACAGCTAAAAGAGCAGGGCGAAAGTAAAAAAAATTCAGGTCCGCTTATTATATTTATAGTTACTCTCGTTTTAGTGGCAGTCGCTTTATGGCAGTTTTCAGCGGGGGAAATCGAAAAACGTGCTATGGACTCAAGTGAATTGTTAAAACAAGAGCCTGTAGCAGAGGCTAGTCAGCCAATGCAATCCGTGGAAGAAATTAAGCATGCTATTGAGTTATCTGAAGCCTTAGCACCTATTAGTGATGTGGTAGAGCCAATTGCCGAAAAAATTGTTATCGAGCAGGTCATTGCGGTGTCATTACCACCATTGGATGAGAGTGATGCTTGGGTGCAAGGAAAGTTACCTGAGCTAACATGGCGTAATGAGTTATTATCACTGTTGATTACTGAGGATATTATTCGCCGCTTTGTAGTTTTTACTGATAATTTTGCTCAGGGCTTACTGGCTTACGATCATAGCCCCTTTATTCAACCTAAAGTGAAGTTCTCTATTGATGAGCAATTGCCGAATGTTGATGGCCAGCAAAACGTTTGGCAGTGGGACAGCGAAACAAGTAAACGCTTTGACTTATATGTCGATTTATTACGTTCAGTGGATAGTACTATGCTAGTTAAATGGTATGTTGATCTTAAACCGCTAATTGATGAGGCATATAGTGAGTTAGGCTATGAAGATGACTTCACTTATACCCTGCAAGATGCCATAACACGAGTGCTAGATATGGAACTACCTAAGTCAGCGATGAATGTTACGCGTACCAGTGTTATGTATAAGTATGACGACCCTCAACTCGAAGCTTTAGATGATAGTGACAAACTGTTATTACGTATTGGTAAAGAAAATTTATTAATCATTAAATCTGTATTATTAGATATCAATGAAAAGCTGGTTAAATAAGCTAATAAGTAAGTTTTACTAACTATTTTCCATATAGAGATTAAAAAGCAAGCAGTTGGTAATGTTTTACCAACTTATGCTTGCATATCTAACGATGTTTAGCGATAATTCGCGCCGCTTTAAGACGTTATTTTTAAAGCCTCTATGGTGACCCTTTCGGTCCCCTCGCAATGATACTCTGTGAACTCGGCCAGGTCCGGAAGGAAGCAACCGCAGCAGACGACTCATGTGCCGAGGTGTGGCTGGTTGGGTCGCCACCCAACCTCTCTATATTGCTATTAAATCACTTAATTCACATGCATAAATTCTAGTGCATCAGCGATAGCTTTTTTTACTTTTGATTCCATCTCGAAACGCTCTGATGGCGGTAAATAAAAAGCCATATCAACTTCATGGCGAATATAACGTGTTGGCAATTGATTTAATACCACACAGGTTAAGTCTGCAATAAAATCTACCTCATACTTATCATCAAATCTTGCTTTAACAAAGTGTTGTACAACTAACTTTTCATAATAGTTGTGAATGTCATCTGAAATTTTCATAAAACCCCTTTATATTTTGCAGTAAATAGAACTTACATAAAGAGTAACCTTAGTTAAAACAAAATGCGAATATATAAGCTTAAGCTTTGATTGCTATCTTAGGCTTTTCTTTTCAGCAAGTTTGATTTTTTGTTCTATGGCTGAAATAGCCTTTCGACAACGTCCAAGGCGTTGGTGTAAAGCAAGGACTTCCTGTGAAAGCTTGTCAATATTACTCGCTCTACTTCTCATACGCTGTTGCTCTCGCTCACTAATCATTTCCATTAGCCTTCTTTCGAACTCATGATGTTCGATCAGTTGCTGATGCAGTTGATGACTTGAAAGGAGGACATTCTTTGCTATTTTATTGTAAATATCATTTTGCTGTAATTGCTTTACTTGAGCCGATTTTACCCGAACTTTCTTCCTAGCGTCAAAACTAACTTGGGCAGCTTGATGCATTGTTTGGTTTGCCTGTATCGCCTTCATTAAAGCCGAAATTTGCTCTTCTATGCGTTTTAATGATGACAGCGCAAACTCTGCTTTATTAATATTGTTAGCACTTGAATTGTACAGTCGAGAAAATTCGTTTAAGCGTTTGGTAACTTCTTTAGTGTAAGGCGAAAATTTATCGCTCTCAGTGCTAAAGAGATGTTTAGAGAATAGGTTGTTATTTTCAATAAGGTAATGGGATTTGTTTTTAGCGTTTAACTGGTCAATTTTCTTAGCCTGGCCAGATAAATGTTCAAGTAGCGTTGATAAACGCTGAATAGCTATTTGTTGTCGGTTGTTGTTCATATATTGAGCAGGTATGTTATATGGAACCTAATTATAACGTAGTTGATGATAAAGCTAAAACAGTATCTAGGGCTTAAGTAAATAGCTAAATGTGGCCTAGTTTTAAAATTCCCATAAAGTAAAAGGTACTATTTTGTAATCATAAATTTACAAAGGTGATATTTATGTTTCTAACCAATTGAAATAATTGGTTTTATATTTTAATTGGCTGTGGCGGACATTTGATTTATGAAAGTAAGTTGCTAGATGGTAAATATTTAACTTGTTGTTAATAATAGGAGTTTTTACTTTGTTACAGAAATGTAAGTATAATTATAGTGTTTTTTTACAATATCTTTTCAAATTTATTTATTGTGATGTTTTTCATGTGTCGCGTCTTGTTTTTATCTTTTAAAACAGTATGTTGCAATCGTTCTTGGTTGGCTCTATCTTGGGGTGATAATGTGTGTAAATGTATCCATATGTATGAAAGATTGTCATTTGATTACAATTGGTGTTGACGGTTCCGGTAATTCCCGTTTACTATCTTAACCGACAGATCAGGTCATACGACTTGATAAAGATTAACGAAGCAGCATAGCTTTGAGTCTTTTTAAAATAAAAACAAACAAATAAACAACCAAATCACCTATGTGATCCAGGGAGTAAACATGTATAACAATAGTAAAGTAGCTAAAGCCATCCGTTTAGCGATGATGTTTGGTGCCGGCGCTGCCGCAGCAATTTCTGCTCCAGCTTTTGCCGCTGATGAAGGCGCTGAAGAAGTAGAAAAAATTGAAGTGACAGGTTCACGTATCAAACAAGTTGACCTTGAAAATAGCTCACCAGTAACTGTAATTACTGCTGCCGACATTAGCCTTTCAGGCTCTCCTACAGTTGCTGACGTTTTAAATAACTTATCAGCTAACGCATTTGGTTCTTGGACCGGTGTTTCAGGTTATGGTGCAGGTGCTGCAGCTTCTTCAAGTATTAATTTACGTGGTTTAGGTTCTGATGCTACTTTAGTATTATTAGACGGCCGTCGTATGCCAGGTACAAGTTCTTCATCAGGCTCTTCAGCTGATACTTCTCTGATTCCAATGTCAATTGTTGAACGTATTGAGATTTTACGTGACGGTGCTTCTGCTGTATATGGTTCTGCGGCTGTTGCCGGTGTAATCAACATCATCACTAAGAAAGATTTCGACGGTGTTCATGCTAAATATGAATTTTCATCTCCTAAGATTGACGGTGGCGAAAGTCAATCATTTACACTGACTACAGGTTTTACTTCTGATAAAGGTAATATCGTCTTTACCTATGAACATTCTGAATCTGATGCAGTTTATGATCGTGATTTATGGCCTGTATACGATGCTGACGTATACAGTGGTTACAGTTCATATAGCCCAGTAACTAACTACTTTAGCGACGCTGTAGGCGATGATGATTGGAAGTCTAACTCTGCACTTTGTGCGGATGCTCCTGATGTTGTAGATACTACTGATGGCGCGAATAACGGTCGTTGTAAATATAATTACGGCGCTGTAACAAAGTTCTACCCAGATAATGAAAAAAATTCAATATTCACTCAGTTCAGTTATGAAATGACAGATGATATCAATTTTGTTGGTCGTGCAATGGCAAGTATCAACGAAACGGATTCGCGTTATGCTGCTACTCCAGTATCTACTGCTCCTATTTACATGCAATCAGATAACCCAATGTTCCCTACCGGTGATACGGGTACAAAAGTACGTTTGTATACACGTGCTGCACCTATCGGCGCTCGCGATACTAAAACAGAAGTTGTTACTTCTGACGTAGTATTTGGTTTTGAAGGTGCTGCTGATATTGGTTTAGGTCTTGATTGGGAAGTTAATTATCAAAATAGCCTATCAATTACTAACAGCTTTGGTCAGAACTTAGTTAACGATGTTGCTTTTCAAGCACAGGTAGATTCTGGTAACTACGATATATTTAATAATGCTGGCAAAAGTTTTGATGCTTGGAATGCTGACATGAAAGATATGTACCAGGAAGCTAACCATACAGGAACTTACCAAGGCCGTTATGCAAGTCAACAAATTGATGGTTTAGTTTCTACAACATTCATCGATGAAGGTGATTTCATACTAGCTGGTGTTGTTGGTGTTGAGTACGAAAAAATAGATTTTTCTCAAAAGAGTGATCCTGAATCGGCAAACGGTTTTGTTTCTGGTGGCTCTGGTGGCGATGATGTTGACGCTACTCGTGACCGTACTGCTGCATATGTAGAAATTCAAATGGCTTTACCAATGAATTTTGACATAAGCTTAGCGGGTCGTTACGAGAAATATGAACAAGAAGGTGACGTTGGCCGTGGTATTTCAAAGTCAACTTTCGATAAGGTTGTGCCAAAAATTGGTTTAACTTGGAGACCAATGGAAGACTTATTATTACGTTCATCATGGGGACAATCGTTCAGAGCACCTAATATGGGTGAAATGTTCCAATCAGATGCTTTAAGTTTCCCTACTGTTCGTGATACAGCTTGGTGTGATGCTAACCCTGGTCAAGATGAGTCAGGTTACTGTTCTAATGCTGGTGAGCAAGTTGCAACTTGGTTTGGTGGTAATGAAAACTTAACCGAAGAAACAGGTGATTCTGTTACTATTGGTGGTGTTTGGGATGTACTTGATAACTTATCTGTAGAAGTTACTTATTACGCAATTAACTACGATAATAAGATTGATAGTGTTTCTAACAGTGAAATTTTGCGTATAGAGCAAGAAAACGGCGGATTAGGCCAATACCCTTCTAATATTAACCGTGGTTCTAGCGGCGTTGGCAAAATTGAAGACATGAAAACGACTTATATCAACAAGTCTTCATTGTCTACAGACGGTTTAGATTTCGCATTACGTTACACACATGAAACTTCATTTGGTGATTTCGCTGCTACTTTGAATGCATCATATGTAATGTCATTTGAAGAAAAAGCAGAGGCAGACTCAAAGCCATTTGATTCAGCTGGTTTACAAGACTTCCCAGATTTAAAGAGTGACTTAACAATTGGTTATTCTTATGAAGACTTTACTGCTACTTGGACTACTTTCTATGTTGCTGCTCAAGATTCAGGTAACGAAGAGTGGGAAGTTGATTACTTAGCTGATATCCCTACTTATGTTAAACATAACCTTCAGGTTGCTTATACAGCACCAACTAGAACGCGTTTAACACTTGGTGTCAATAACTTAACTGATGAAGAAGCTCCTTCACAATACCTTGGTTTCCGTGACTATCGTGATGTAAGTTGGTCTTTATATGACCTAACTGGTCGTACTGTTTACTTTAGAATTGAACAATCTTTCTAATATCCAGTTAACCTAGTTATTATGTTAAAAACCTGTTAAATTTATTTAACAGGTTTTTTTATGCCCATAGAATCTTGTCCATAATGACGGCTAAGCCAAAACATCACCGGTGTAATGGTTAACTGTTTATTAACAAGTGTGTGGGTTATTGTTTTAGTAGGAGAAAATAAATGAAAATATGGAAAAAATTCGTCACTTTGATGTTGTTTGTAACTTTCACCGATGTTGCTTGGGGAAGTGCATCAGAGTTAAAAGTTGAAGATTTTTTTAAAAACCCCAAATTCACTTCACTGCAGCTTTCACCTGACGGAAGTAAATTAGCGGTAATTTCACCCGTCGGCAAACGAAAAAATATTGCCATAATGGAAACTGATGGCTTAAAAAATATTCGAGCTGTAACCGGTTTGAAAGAGCAGGATATTGCTGGTTTTTTTTGGGCAAACAATGAAGATATTATATTTACTATTCAGAGTGATGGCTCTGAAGCATTTAGTTTATATAAAGTTAATATATCTAAGAAAAAGCCGAGGGTAGATTTACTAGTAGGCTCCAAGTCAGGTGCTTCAGGTATTCGAACTGCCGCTGTGGTGCACACTCTACCCAATGACCCTGATCATATAATAGTTCAATATAATGGTAGGAGAATTAAAGCACCAGATTTATACAAGTTAAATATTCATAGTCGTTGGAATAAAAAGCGCAAGAAAAACCCAAGGATGAAGTTAATAGCTAAAAACCCAGGGGATGTTCAAGGCTGGATTTTAGATAATGATGGTAAAGTACGTGGTGCTACCACATTAAATGGTCTAAAAGGACAGCTACTTTACAAGGATCAAGGTGCCGAAAAGTTCACTGTAACAAGAGAATTTAGCCCCTTAGATGAAGGCATTGCTCCCCTGGTTTATGATTTTGACAACGATACTATGTATGTAGCTTCAAATATTGGAAGAGATAAAGCCGCAATTTACGAGTATGACCCTAAAAATAACAAACTGGGTAAGCTGATCTTTGCTGATGCTGATGTCGATATTAGTAATTTAATTATGTCTCGTCATCAAAAGAAAGTTTTAGGTGTCAGTTATATAAAGGATTACCCTGAAACAGTTTATTTTGATAAAAAAACTGAATCTATGATGAATGGCTTAAAGTCAGCTTTTCCAGGTAAACGCGTTAGTATTTCTAGCCAGTCGAAAGATGAAAGTATCAATGTGCTTCTGGTACATGATGATCAAGATCCTGGGAATTATTATCTGTATGATAGAAAAGCAGGGAAAGTTCGCCACCTATTATCAAGAATGAGCTGGTTAAATGTTGATGACATGTCAGAAATGACACCTATTAAGTTTACAAGTCGTGATGGTTTAGTTATTAATGGCTATATCACAATTCCAAAAGACTCAAATGGTAAAAATCTTCCCATTATTATTAACCCTCATGGTGGACCATTTGGTATAAGAGATGTATGGGGATTTAACCCAGAGCATCAATTTTTTGCAAGCCGAGGCTATGCAACGGTACAAGTTAACTTTCGTGGCTCCGGTGGCTATGGTAGAAAGTTTGAACAGGCTGGATATGGCGGGAAATGGGGCGCAGAAATGCAAAATGACCTCACTGATGCTATCAATTATCTAGTTAAAGAAGGTATTGCTAATCCTGATAAGGTATGTATTTATGGGGCAAGCTATGGTGGCTATGCAGCAATGGCCGGTTTAACCTTCACACCTGACTTATATAAGTGTGGCATAAATTATGTGGGTGTGACCGATGTTGGTTTGTTATTTACCTCTATGCCGAAACATTGGGAACCAGCTAAAGAATTGTTAAAAATCCAAATAGGTGATCCAGATGATGAAATATTGATGAAACGTATGTCGCCATTAGCTCATGTTGATAAAATTAAAGCACCTTTAATGATTATTCAAGGTGCCAAAGACCCACGTGTTGTTAAACAGCATGCTACCGATTTAAGGGATGCTCTTGAAGAACGTGGTATTACCTTAAGCGATGATGAATGGATCATGAAAGAAAATGAAGGTCATGGATTTAGTAAAGAAGAAAATAAAATAGAGCTTTACACCAAGATGGAAAAATTCTTAGCAAAACATTTAAAGTAAACAATAGCTAAAATATAATGATTAAAAACAAAGGGTAAAAACACCCTTTGTTTTTAATTTCTTAAATGGATTTACTTATATCTAACTTCCCTTATCAATGCCCCCTCTAGTTATTATCTCTCTTTCAACAAGTTAAATGAGCTATAAAAATAGTCATCCTGTATGTATTTCGTTCACTTCGAGTAAATAAATTTGACTTACTACGAAGATGTTAGTAAAACATACATCTACAAAATTTTTGTCCCTCGGCTTACTTATAGTGATTTGAGTAATTTTGTTAGCAAAACGATACAATTTAGCGTTATTAATTGTATAACGTTAAACGTAATACAATCTGTTTTAAAGTCTCGCCTTGACAGCCCCGCTGTCATTTGGGACTATTGCCCAGTTGTATTCATAAAAAGTTACATTTAAAAAAACGACAGACTTTTATATTCGCGGTAATCATGTTTTAACAAATTCTTTGTTAAGAAGGGTTATCAAGATTAAAATAGCAATGGTTGGGAACTATGTCCAAAGTAAGTAAGAAAAGCCTCATCGCGACAGCGATGGTTGGCGCACTAGCACTAGCTGGTAGCAATATCGCTGCTGCTGATCCATTAACAGACCTTCAAAAAGCTGAAGCGAAAATCTTCAAGCAATCTGCAAAGTCACAAGCGAAAATCAACAGCATCTACGAACAAACGCAAGATCTTCTTGCTGAGTACCGTAATGCAGTTGATGAAGGTGACGTATTACGTGGTTATAACGACCATGTTCAACGTATGGTTGATGATCAACAAGTCAATTTAGTTTCATTGCAAAGACAAATTGATAGTATCGATGAGTTCAAGCAAGGTGTTGTACCGTTAATGTACAAGATGATTGACTCACTTGATAAATTTATTGAGCTTGATGTTCCGATGAACCTTGAGCGTCGTAAAGACCGTATTGCTAATCTTCGCGATATAATGGACGATTCAAACGTTACTACTTCTGAGCAATTTCGTTTAGTACTTGAAGCTTATGAAATTGAAGCAGGTTACGGTACTATCTTTGATGCATACCAAGGTGAGATTGACTTAGGCGGTCGTACACTAACTGCTGATTTCGTTCACATGGGCCGCGTTGCTCTTGTTGCACAATCTCTTGATGCTAAGAATTCTTGGTTATGGAATAATCAAACACGTGCATGGGAAGAGTTAGGTGATGAATATTTAAAACCTATAACTGATGCCATCCGTATGGCACGTAAGCAACTTCCGATGGATTTAGCTAAATTACCAGTATTTGCAGCGGGAGCGAAATAATGAAGAAAGTTATTAATTTTGTATTGCTAGCAGCGTCTTTAACGACTGGTTTTGTAGCAACAACTCAAGCAAATCAATTAGATGATTTGTTAAAACAAGTAAAAGCTGACCGTGTATCTGAAGCTAAACTTGATAAAAAACGTGAAGCTGAATTTTTATCAGCACGCGCTGACAAATCGGCTTTATTAAATAAAGCTAAAAAAGAGTTAACAAGTCAGCAAGCACGTAACAAGCGTTTAACTAAAGCTTATGCAGCGAATGAAATTTCTCTTACGCAAAAGTCAGTTGAATTAGATAATGCCACCGGTACTTTAGGTGAAATGTTTGGTGTTTCACGTGCTGCAGCTGCTAATGCCTTTGGCCAAATCAGTACTTCAATTGTAAGTGCTGAGTTTCCTAACCGTGGTGAAGCACTTAATCGTATCGCTAACGCAAAAGAAATTCCAAGTATCGCTGATCTAGAAGAATTATGGTTTGCTTTACAAACTGAAATGACTGAGTCAGGTAAAATTTCACAATTCAGTGTTGATGTAACTAAACTTGATGGCACTAAATCTACTGAAACGATTACTCGTATCGGTACTTTTAACCTAGTATCAGCTGACGGTTACTTAACTTACAACGATGAAGTAGGTCAAGTTCAACCTTTACCTAAACAACCTGCAGGCTATATCAGTGAAACTGCTGCAGATTTCTTCAATACTTCTTCAGGATATGCCGCAGTTTATGTCGATCCTTCACGTGGTGGTATCTTAGCATTAGAAACACGTAAGAAAACTGTTGAAGAATTCTTCCATGAAGGTAAAGAAGTTGGTTACGCTATCACGGTATTATTTATCATTGGTCTTCTTATTGCAGCTGAACGTTTAATCGTTTTAGGTGGCATGACTTCTCGCATTAAAACGCAAGAGAAAAACCTTGATAAACCAAATGAAAATAACCCATTAGGTCGTCTACTTAAAGTTTTCTATGATAACCAATCTGCAGATGCTGAAACACTAGAATTAAAACTTGATGAAGCGATTCTTCGTGAAACTCCACAAGTTGACCGTGGTGTTAACTTAATCAAAATGTTTGCTGCTATTGCCCCGCTTATGGGTCTATTAGGTACAGTAATCGGTATGATTATGACTTTCCAAACAATTACTTTGTTTGGTACCGGCGACCCGAAAATCATGGCTGGTAACATCTCACTTGCCCTTGTTACAACAGCATTAGGTTTGATTTGTGCATTACCACTTATCTTAATCCACTCAATTGTTGCAGGTAAGAGTAAATCAGTTTTACAAAAACTTGATGAGCAAAGCGCTGGTTTAATCGCTGCTATTGCTGAGAAGGGGTCCAAATAATGTTATTCCTGATAGAGCTTTGGGAATCTGTCAGGGGTTTTATTGCGACAGGTGGCAACGTTCTTTATGCTGTTGCCTTCGCACTCTTATTAATGTGGATACTGATGATTGAACGCTTTTGGTTCTTAACATCAGAGTACCCAAAACTTAGAGATAGTATTATCGCTAATTGGGAAGCTCGTACAGACACTACGTCTTGGTATGCACATCGAATTAGAGAGACTTGGATCTCCGAAGCAGCAGAATTACTCGAAAAGCGTATGATTACCATAAAAACCTTGGTGGCTATGTGTCCTCTTATCGGCTTACTGGGAACAGTAACGGGTATGATCGGCGTATTTGAAGTCATGGCAGAACAAGGTACAGGTAATCCACGACTAATGGCCGCTGGTATTTCGCAAGCAACAATTCCGACTATGGCGGGTATGGTTGCAGCGTTATCAGGTGTGTTCTTTAGTACAAGACTTGACGCTAAACTTAAACTAGCAAAGGCTAAACTGGTTGACAGTTTACCTCATCACTAGAGAGAACTATTCATGGCACGTAAAAAAATCCGTGAGGACGAAGAAGCAGTAATTGATATGACACCGATGCTAGACATCGTATTTATCATGCTGATCTTCTTCATCGTAACCACTTCTTTTGTAAAAGAAGCAGGTATTGAAGTAAATAAACCGAAAGCGGCGAATCAAACTAAGCAAAAAAATGCCAATATCTTTGTTGCAATTAAAGAGAATGGTGAGATTTGGTTAGATAAAGGTCGAGTAGATATTGAACGTGTTGGTGCAAGAATTGAAAAATTACTTGCTGAGCAACCTACTGATGTTGTAATCATTCAAGCTGACAAAGACGCCAAACACGGTGTTGTTGTTAAAGTAATGGATGCAATAAAAGAGGCTGGCATAGACCGAATTTCTATCGCGGCTGCGAAGGGGTAAAATATGGTTCGCTTTTTAGTATCAATACTACTAGGCGCTGCAGTTACCTTTGGCTTATTTGTATTTATGGCCTTCCTTGTTTCTAGCGGAGATAGAAGCAAAGAAGATCAGCAAGAAAATATAATAGTAGAAGTAAATACTACGCCGCCAAAGTCTGCAGCAGAGCAGCGTCGCCGTGTTCCGCCGCCGCCGCCTCCGCCGCCTAAAACGCCACCGAAGCAGCAAACACCGGAGCCTGAAACCAGCAACAATACTGGTGGTTTAAACTTCAATATGCCGGGTGTACAGATGTCAAGCGCATCAACTGGTTTGTCTGCTCCTGGAGCAGGTATGGGACGTGATGGCGATGCTACACCGATCGTACGTATCGAGCCTAAGTACCCGATTCAAGCTGCTAGAGATGGTAAAGAAGGTTATGTAATCCTTTCTTTCTCCATCAATAAAATTGGTGGTGTTGAGGATGTTAAAGTTATAGAAGCTAAACCTAAGCGTGTCTTTGATAAAGAAGCTCGACGTGCACTTAGAAAGTGGAAATACAAACCGAAGATTGTTGATGGTGTACCTTTAGTACAAAAAGGCTTAACCGTTCAACTTGACTTCAAAATGGGAGGTGATTAGTTATGTTTAATAAATTAGTGTTTAAAAACTTAAAACTTAAAAAATTATCCACTTCTCTAGTTGTTGTTGCTTCGTTACTTGTTGCGCAGGCTCCGTTTGCAAATTATGCGGAAGCTGCTGGTGCAGAAAAAACTGAGAAAAAGAAGCGTAAGACACACCTTGTTGGACCACGTGTTGGTAAGAAAGTACAAAAAGCTTTTGAAGCTTATAGTGCGGACGATGTCAAAGGTGCTCTAGATATTTTGTTGGATATTGACCCTTCAAAATCTTATGACAAAGCTTATGTAGCTCGTATGATTTCTGTTATGTATGCAACCTTAGGTAACAATGAGCAGAAAACCATTGAATATCTTAAAAAAGCTATAGAGCCTGATCTACTGAATACAGTCGATCATAGCCAGTCTTTAAAGTTATTGGGCGACATGCAAATGCAGACCAAAGACTTTAAAGGTGCGTTGCAGACTTTTTATGCTTGGATGGATTTCTCTGGTGAGAGTGATGGTCAAACCTATATTAAAATTGCTAATGCGTATTACTCATTAAAGCAACTAGATAAAGTAATTGAGCCAGCTAATAAAGCGATTGCTGCTTTTGGTGATAAGCCAAATCAAAACCCGTACATATTGAAAATTACGTCTTACTATGAACGTAAAATGTATAAAGATGCTGTTAAGGTTTTAGAGACGGTAATTCAGATCTTCCCGGAAAATAAACAGTGGTGGACACAATTGCCAATGTTTTATTTACTGATCGAAGATTATGATAAAGCAACTCAAACACTCGACTTAGCTTATAAACTTGGTCACTTGCAGAAAGAAGGTCAAATAAAGACTCTGGCAAGCTTATACTCACAATCTGAAGCGCCGGTTAAGGCTGCTAAGTTGTTAGAAAAGCATATTGCTTCAGGTCTGGTTAAACGTGACGATAAAAGTATCGCTACTTTAGCTAATGCTTGGCATTCAGCACAACATATTGGTAAAGCCGCAAGTTATTATGGTGAATTAGCCAAAATTACTAATAATGCGAAACATTATCGTAAACAAGGTATGTTGTTAAAACAAGATGAGCAATTTGCTAAGGCTATTGTTGCTTTGAATAAAGCTCTTGAATTAGGTGTTTCTAATCAAGGCCAAATTCATAACAATATTGCTCAATCGTATTTCTATCTTGAGAAATACAAAAAAGCCTATGCAGCAATTCAAAAAGCAATGAAAGACCCTAGTGCACGTAGAAATGCTAAAGGTTGGAAAAGCTTTATTGTTGACACAGCTAGACGCAAGAACGTTACTATTTAGTTTGAACGCTTAGCGTTAAGTTAAATTTTAATATTAAAACCAGCATATATCTTACGGTAATGCTGGTTTTTTATTGCCTAAATTTTATTAGGATGAAATTTTTATTTACCCGCTCAGGTCTATGTAAAAAGTCATATCACTAAATCTCAATGATAATGAGATCACAAACAAATCAGTAAAGATAAAGGAAATAAATCATGAATATAGTTAAGAAATCATCAATAGCAGCGGTACTTGGCTTACTTACTTTTAGCCTTTTTGCTAGTAATGTGGCAAAAGCAGAGACAAACCCTTTTGCAGCCAATGAACTAGTCACTATTGCCGCGGAACACACCGATACTAAATGTGGTGAAGGTAAAGCGAAAGATGGTAAAAAAGGTAAGTGTGGGGAAGGTAAAATGAAAGACCACAAAAAAGGCAAGTGTGGTGAAGGTAAAATGCACGCTGCTAAAGAAGGCAAGTGTGGCGAAGGTAAAATGAACGCTGCTAAAGAAGGCAAGTGCGGCGAAGGTAAAATGAAAGCCGCTAAAAAAGGAAAATGTGGTGAGGGCAAGTGCGGTGAAGGTAAAATGAAAGACAAAAGTAAAAAGTGTGGTGGCTAATTCCCTCACTTACTATTAGGTAATGAATAAATGACGGGCTAAGGCCCGTTTTTTGTGGCTAATAAACTAAGGCACTCACCGTAAGGTCATCATCAAGTAACTTGGCTATATATAGCTATACTGTAATAAGCATACTTACTGTATCCGAGGTTTATATGAACACTTCAACCCGACTAACTCGCTATTTAACTGAAAAATGCATTCCTTACCAAGTGGTTGAACATTTCCACAGTAATAGTTCTGTTGGCACGGCAATTACAGCTAATATTTCTTTAAAACAAATAGCCAAAGCTGTGTTGTTGAAAAATCATGAAGATAAAAAGTTGCTGGCGATACTACCCGCGGCTGACAAAATTAGCCTATCTGCACTTAATGATAATCTACATGGTAGCTATCAATTAATGAAGGAGCAGGAAGTCTATCAGGTATTTTCTGATTGTAATCCTGGCGCTGTCCCCCCAGCGGCGGATGCTTATCATTTGAGTATGGTTTGTGAACAAGAGTTAGCTAAATTATCAAAAGTTTACCTCGAAGCAGGCGATCATGAGACGCTACTTTGTGTTAATCAGCATGACTTCAAAACGTTAATGACATCTGGCAAACAGCTGCACTTTAGCAGAGAAGTATTTCACTAACAGTTATGTTAGCTATTAGCCTTAGTGTGTATAATAGCGTTCTTATGCTTATGTACTGGATATTACCGTGAACAATAATGATGTTTTACGCCGCTTGCGTTACACCTTTAATTTTAATGATAAACAAATGGTAGCGATTTTTGCCTCTGCAGGTGAGGAAGTAAGCCGTGAACAAATAAGTCAATGGTTGAAAAAAGACGATGATGGCGACTTTGTTTCATTATTTGATACCAAATTAGCAATATTTCTCAATGGCTTTATAAATGAAAAACGTGGTAAAAAACCTGGTGCTCAGGCGATACCAGAGAAGCGACTATCCAATAATATTATTTTAACAAAACTTAAGATCGCACTTAATCTACAAGCTGAACAATTAATTTCACTGCTAGAAACCGTTGACTTTCGTCTAAGCAAACCGGAATTAAGTGCCTTTTCACGTAAAGTTGATCATAAACATTATCGAGAGTGTAAAGATCAGGTTTTACGAAACTTGTTACAGGCTATTGATAAAAAATATCATGTCGAAAGAAGTAAGAAAATAGTTAGTTCAACAGATAAACCTGCGAAACCAGGTAATGACAAAGGCAATTACGCTAAGAAAAAAACAAATAAAACAAGTGAAACGAATAAAGAAAAGCCCTCATCGCCATGGGTAGAAGGGGCAAGGCCAAATGCTAGTAATATTTATGTTAACCCAAACAGCACGGATAATCCTAAACGTCAAAAGCTCAAACTGTCCAAGTAAAGATAAGTCTTTGGCAATGAAATTATACATTAGTGCTAAGTTGGCGTTACATTGAAATTATTTTGTTTCATCTTTGATCTACGATTACCCTATAAACTGAAATAATTATAGGGTAAGATCCGCGCAAAATTAGCTATAACTGTTAAAAATGTATATGAATATATTAGTTGTTGATGACAAAAAAACTGTTCAAGATTTACTAACAGAGTTACTCATTTCACAGGGGCATAATGTTGATAAAGCGATTAATGGTCTAGATGCTTTAGGTAAAGCACAACAAGGCAATTACCAGCTCTTTATTATCGACCATTTAATGCCTTTGATGAATGGGCTACAGCTTACTAAAAACTTAAAAAAAATCCCCGAACTTGCTGATACTAAAATCATATTTATGACAACCCAGGGTAGTCATACCCTTAAAGGTTTGCCTGAATTCTCGTTGTTTGATCGCGTTATCGATAAGCCTATTAATAAAGAGTTATTACTAAGTTTTATTACAGAGTTCAGTGATTCAAGCTTTGAGAGTGAGGGCTTGCAAGTTAATTCATAATATTGCTTAAGCAGGCGTATTATCGCTATAAAAAATAGTAGAATTGCTTTATGCTTTACATATCTATTTATTACTATTACAGCGAGCCTATCTAAGGCTTTCTGCTTCGAAATCATGAATAATACCCAACAACAACAATTGCTCAATGCGATACAGACTGTCCCTGATTATCCAGTTAAAGGCATTCTGTTTCGCGATGTCACCAGCTTATTAGAAGATGCAGAGGCTTTTGCTTTAACCATTGAGCTATTAGCCAATACCTACAGAAATAAAGGTTTTACCAAGGTTGTTGGTACTGAGGCTCGCGGTTTCCTCTTTGGCGCCCCTTTGGCGCTTGCTCTGAATATAGGCTTTATTCCTGTACGAAAGCCAGGCAAGTTACCTCGTGATACCTATGCACAGGCTTATCAATTAGAGTACGGCGAAGATATCTTAGAAATTCACCAAGATGCGCTAACTCCAGCAGATAAAGTGCTTATCATTGATGATTTATTAGCAACTGGCGGTACCATTGAGGCAACAACTAAATTGATCCGACGTCTTGGTGCGCAAGTACAAGATGCTGGTTTTGTTATTTCTTTACCTGATTTAGGTGGCGAAAAACGCCTTGCAGATATTAATATCACCCCTTATTCGCTTCTTCAGTATCAAGGCGAATAATTTGTCACTGAATCAAAAAGTAATTTAATATGAGTTATCAAGTTTTAGCGAGAAAATGGCGACCTAAAAATTTTCAACAATTGATGGGCCAAGAGCATGTTGTCAATGTGCTAGCCAATGCTTTATCTCAACAGCGCTTGCACCATGCCTATCTTTTTACGGGCACGCGAGGTGTTGGTAAAACTACCATTGCACGAATTTTTGCTAAAAGTCTTAATTGTGAAATTGGCATTACCGATAAGCCTTGTGGGGAATGTGATGCCTGTATTGATATTGACCAAGGTCGCTTCGTTGACCTACTAGAAATTGATGCAGCTTCTAAAACTAAAGTCGATGATACCCGTGAAATTCTTGATAATGTTCAATATGCACCAAGCAGAGGTCGATTTAAGGTTTACCTGATAGATGAAGTGCATATGTTATCTCGTCATAGTTTTAATGCCTTATTAAAAACGCTAGAAGAGCCACCTGAACATGTAAAATTTATTTTAGCGACCACTGATCCGCAAAAGCTACCTGTTACTGTTTTATCACGTTGTTTACAGTTTCACTTAAAAGCCTTAACGGTTAAGCAAATTGAAGAAAAGCTCGCTGAAATTTTATCTCATGAAAAAATCAGTCATGAACAAGGTTGTTTGACTCTACTCGCTAAAGCCGCCCGTGGCAGTATGCGTGATTCACTGAGTTTAACAGATCAAGCCATTGCTCAAGGGCGAGGAAGTATTAGTTTAGTTAATATTCAACAGATGCTTGGTGGTATCGACCAAAACTGGGTTTACCAGCTGGTTATTGCTTTATTAAAACAAGACAGCCAAGCATTAATGGCGTTATCACAAGAAATAGCCTCATATGCGCCTAGTTATAGCCGTTTATTTGCGGAATTAATTCAGTTATTCCATCAAATAGCTTTACTGCAAATAGTTGATCAGCATTTTGATTTACCCGCTGATTTGTTAGCGCTATTAAAGAGATTTAGTAAAGCTATGTTAGCTGAAGATGTGCAGCTTTATTACCAAATAAGTCTTAATGGCCGCAAAGATTTACCTTATGCTTTTGATGAGCAAGCCGCTTTTGATATGACTTTATTGCGCTTACTTGCTTTTAAGCCAATGCAAAAGTCTCAGCTTACCAATGATTCAGTTACCGGCAACAATAGCCTGGGCAATGACGCTAGTATCAATGAGGTTAACTTCGATGATGTTGAGCTGGTAAAAGCTAAAGTGCCGACAAGTGCCGTTGATTTACCTCAAACTCCAGTTGTAGTAGCTCAACCTGAGCCTGAAGTTCAAGCGACTAACGTTGAGTCTGTTGCTAGCGCGGACAATGTACAACAAGAGCAATTGCATGATGAAATGCTTGCTATCGAGCAACAAGCAGTCGAACTTAAAAATAATACCGGAAACTTTTCAAGTCAAGCTCCGAGCCAACAAGTTGCGGCTCAAGTACCTGTTATCCCAGAGAAAGCGCCGGTTATTCCACAGCAAGTATCATCAATACCTACTAGCAGTGAACAAAAAATCCCAACACCGTTTAGTCCAAATGTGCAAGAAGGGCAACTTAGTATTGATAGTCCAGTAGCCTCTGTGCTCGCAACGAGGAATATGCTTCGTAGTCGAAAGAAAGAGTTGGAGAAGCAAGCAAAAAAGCCAAGTGACGCAGCTCTGCGTCAGTCTAGTAACCTAGATAGTAATAAAAACAGCATTAGCGAAGCACCGGTTGACTCACAAGTAGCAGCAACGGAAAGTGTTGTTATAGCGCCAGAGCCAGAAGTACCCTTTCATCAAGATAATATTGATCCTGCGAAAATAACAAAAGCGAATCAAGTTGATAAGTGGGCGCATATGATTGATTCTATGCAACTTACTGCGCGTATTCGGCAACTAGCGATTCATGCAACCATTAGTGAAGATTCGACTGATGATAATTTAATTCTTAAGTTAGATCAGGCAACTCGGCATTTATATACCGAGGTCGCTCAACAACAGTTACAAAGCTATATTTGTCAGTTTCTATCTCGGCAAGTTACCGTTACCCTGGCTATTGTTGAAGAAACGGTAGCTGATCCTTATCAAATCCAAGTGCAAATTAATGACAAACGACTTGAGTATGCTAAGACTTTATTAAAAGAAGATGCTGTGGTTATCGCTTTACAAGACACTTTTCAAGCAAGTTTAAATGAAGAGAGTATCTCGCCACGGGAAAGTTAATTTTTCTCTTTGAAATGGGCAATGTTCTAACGGAATAAATTCATTTCATTTACGTTCAAAACTTGCTGTCTTTCAGGTAAAATAGCACAATCAAAGTATAAAATAGACAACCTAGCAATATTGGAGAAAGAACATGATGAAAGGCGGAATGGGCAACTTAATGAAGCAAGCCCAACAAATGCAGGCCAAAATGGCTAAAGCTCAAGAAGAGCTGGCAAAAATGGAAGTTGTTGGTGAAGCCGGTGCTGGCATGGTTAAAGTAACTATGACTGGTAGCCACAGTGTGCGTCGTGTTGAGCTTGATGACAGCTTAATGGATGATGATAAAGACATGATTGAAGATTTACTTGCTGCTGCAGTAAATGATGCAGTACGTCGTGTTGAAGAGCAGAACAAAGATAAAATGGGCGCACTTACTGGCGGTATGCAATTACCACCAGGTATGAAAATGCCGTTTTAGGCTGCTTCTCTAAGCTAGCTCTTAAATATAAAAGCTCAAGCATTGCTTGAGCTTTTTTGTTTTTGGCAATGCTTTTTTTTGTTATTGGCAAACTTGATGAAGATAAGCCGCCGCCCCGATTAAACCCGGCTGGCTTTCAGTAATAACGTAAGTAGGCGTTTGTTGGTTTAAATGAGACATACGACCTTTAGTTTCAAAGCGTGTTCTAAACTCGCTGTCTTTAACATAGTCAATAAACCTCGGCACGATACCGCCAGCAATATAAACACCACCAAGAGAGGCTGTTGTTAAAGCGAGATTACCAGCAAAACTACCCAGTACTTTACAAAATTGAGCTAAGGCTTGCTGACACAATGGACAGCTGCCATTTATAGCCTGTGCACTAATATCTTTCGCCGTTAACTTAGTTTCAGAGGGCGTTGATAAATCTTCACTTTTGATAACTACTAATGCCTGATATATTTGCTCTAAGCCATAGCCAGAAAGTAGTTGTTCATAGGATACTCGTTTCTTAAACGTTTTTAAGTATTGCAATATTTGAATATCAAGCTCATCAACAGGGGCAAAATCAATATGACCGCCTTCGCCACTCAAACAATGCCAATTGTTATTGACAGGGATTAAGTTAGCAACGCCCAAGCCTGTTCCTGGTCCACAAACGGCAATAGGTTTATTTGCTATAGGTTCACCGCCACCAATCTTTACTTTTTGTCCATCTGTTAACATGGGGATCGCCATTGCAATAGCGGTGTAATCATTGATTAGCATTAATTTGTTAAGCTTTAACTCAGCTTTAAGTTCTTTTTGAGAGAACTGCCAAGGTAAATTGGTCATCGAAATTAAATCATCATCAGCTGGACAAGCTATTGCCAGACAAGCATTGATACTGGCATTAGTCAGTTTTTTTTCTACTAGATAGTTGCGAATAACATCAATCAAACTTGGGAATTGTGCACATTGATAGCAATTGATTTCTGTGATGTTATTATTTTCGGTAATCGCTAATCTGATATTGGTACCGCCAATATCAGCAACCAGATTAATTACTTGAGTATCTTGTGAGGTCATCATCTTTTGTGTTACTTCTCGTTCAAAGGTATTTGTTTTTCAACTGGATCAGCAACTAGGCTAGGTTTTGTTAATAAGGGAATCTCTGGTAATAAGCGTCGGTTCAAAAGAATGGGTAATTGACATATCCTTTTGTTTATAAATGTTTTTCAATACTAACTTTGCCGCCATATGGCCCATTAAATTTACCGGATTATCTATTGTGGTCAGTTTAGGGTAGGTATGTCGTGCAAAAATAATATTATCAAAGCCTATTATTGATAGATCTTTAGGTAAGGACAGCCCTTGCTCTCTGCCATAAGTTATTGCACCCGAAGCCATCTCATCATTGGCACAAACTAAGGCGCTAAACTTCTGTTTACTATCAATGAAATATTTTAAGCCGTCACTACCACCGGTTTCTTTAAAGTCACCTTCAAAATATAGTGTGTCACTAAACGCTATATTATTATCCGCAAGTGCTCGTTTGTGACCAGCTAATCGGTCTTTTGAATCGGCTTTAAATTGTGGCCCGGCGATATAGGCAATAGCTGAGTGCCCTTGCTCTAATACTGACTGGGTTGCTAAGTAGCCGCCTAATTCATTATCTAAGCTAATGCAGTTGTCATTTAAACCTTCAACTAATCGACTCATGAAATAAATAGGCATTTTTCCTTTGCATAAATCAATAAGGTAAGCATCACTGACTGCCTCGACGTGTAAGATAATGGCATCACAATTTCGGCTGATCAGAAACTCAATGCCGTCCTTTTCTTTATCTTCTTCACTGTGGCCTGTGGTAATAATTACATGTTTGCCAGCGACTCTTAATTCAGATTCTATGCCTGCCATCATTTGACCAAAGAAGGGGCCATGTAATTCTGAAACTAATATGCCAACACTATTGCTTCTATTGGATGCTAATGATTGCGCAATAGAATTAGGGCGATAGCCTAACTCTTTCATGGCATCCTGAACTTTTTGGCGTGTTTTATCGCTGACTCGAGAGTTTTTATTTATCACCCGAGAAACGGTTGCTAAAGAAACCCCCGCCAGTTTTGAAACTTCGTATATAGTCGCCATGTTATTCCTAAGTTGCGCAATGTTGTGGTAAATACTTTGAATTCTAACGATAAAATTCTAACATGTTTGCCGATATGTTAACTAGTAGCAGTAGTTAATTGTGCTTGTATTCTAACTACTTTCTGTTTATTAAGGTGTATTTGCGCATTACCTAAGCAACAGTAAATGAGCCTAACGCCGGTAACACAGTAAAAGATAATATTATCCCTTGTTTGGTGGCTTCTGTTTGAGCAACATCTGCCTGGTAGTTCTAGAATGCTAATAACCAGCCAGCGCGCCGCCAATAGTAACGAAAAACATCATTACCGTTTGAAAGATGATATTACTGGCGGTATTGCCTAAGCCATAGGCTATTTTTCTCTAACACTAATCATTGTTACAAAGCTCACTTGTCTTCGCAGTAATTATTAACAAGGCACTTTATGTTTTAGTTACCCTGTTGGAAATTATTAAGCCGTTACTAATTCTGCTCTACGTTGTATTAGTTCATTACCTATTTGTTGATTTTGTTTACAGCTTAATGGGTAGAACATCATTAATGCTGCGCCGGCAAAAGCAAAGGCAGCGGGTATCCAACTCATCAGTAATTGCATGCCGGGCAAAGAGGCTTCGATAGTGGCTTTGTCCATACCGTCATAACCATAGCTAGCAAGAACAACTAAGACCAGTGCGCCTGCAAAACCACCACCGGTTTTTTGCACAAATGTACCCGCAGAATAGATGAGGCCAGTTGCTCGGCGACCATTTTTCCATTCAGAGAAGTCAGCAGAGTCGCCTAACATAGTAAAAAATAACGTTGGCATCATGGCGGCAAAGAATTCAGCACTACAACCTAATATGAAAATAGCACTGATATTGCCCTGAGGTACCCAATAGAAAGCGGCGGTTAATAAACCGCTAAGCATGAGTGCGACAATAAATAATCTGCGCTTACCTAACAGTTTTGATAAATAACCAGTACATAAGGCGCCTAAAATTGACACAAGTAATAGTGCGATGAAGTACTTACCAATCATCAGTTCATCGCCCACTTGATATTTGAAATAATAAGCAATTGTGCCGTATTTTATGCCGTTAAACATCATGGTTAAAAAGCCAATACCTAAGAGTATCAACCAAGGTTTATTGGTAAGTAGGTCAACCATATCTCTTTGAGTACCACTCATATCCTCAGAAGTATTGTTGATTAAACGCTTAATCAACAGCCACATAGAAGTCATGATGATGACAAAGAATATGCCACTATAAATATCGCGATAATAGAAAAACAAGCTCATGGCTAATAAAGGCAAAATGATAAAAGGTAAGTTCTTACTTAAATCAAATAGCTCTGTTTTTAAATTGCTTGATTCATCAACGACTGTTGTTACCCGTTCTTTGGTTGTGGCAAAAGTTATCACCATAAGGGCGATTAAAATACCGGCAAACATGTACATACTATATTGATAGCCTAAGGCATCATTGCCGTCGCCAAAATAGGCAACCAAGTCAGGTAAGAAACCCATCACTAGTAAACCACCAGCAAAAGCGCCAGCAAAGCGAAAGCCAGATAAACTAGTGCGCTCAGTGTCGCTTGCTGTCATTACGCCCATTAAAGCGGAGTAGGGCACATTATTTACCGTGTAGGCAAGGGTTAGACCTATATAGGTTACATAAGCGTAAATGAGTTTATTACTATCAGATAAATCAGGGGTGGTGAAACATAACACCATAAATAAGGCTAAAAAGGGCGTTGACCATAAAATCCATGGGCGAAACTTACCCCAGCGAGTATTGGTACGATCGGCAATCATGCCCATAATGATATCGGTAACGCCATCAGATAAACGCACCACTAAAAATAGCATGGCGGCTGCTGCCGCGGTTAAACCAAAAGTGTCAGTATAAAACACGGCTAAGTAAGCTAAAGCGCCGCGCCACACTAGATTAGCTGCAGCGTCGCCCGTGGCGTAACCTACTTTTTCATAAAAGGGAATTTTAGTCATTTGCTGTTCCTATCCTTTAGCTACAATGCTTAGCTGAAATGTTTAGTCTATCTATTCGTTATCTATTACTTATTAGGGCTTTATAGGCAAGGCCGCTAGCTTTAACTGTTCTTAGTTGCGACTCGTAATCGACATAAACAATGCCAAAGCGTTTTAAATAACCTTCAGCCCATTCAAAATTGTCCATTAAACTCCAGGCAAAATAGCCATCAACTTGTACGCCTTGCTCAATAGCGTCATGCACAGCATTAAGATGACTTTGGTAATAGTCTATTCTATCGGTATCATTTACAGCACCGTCGACAAGCTTATCAGCCATTGCCGCACCGTTTTCAGTGATGTAGATAGGAGGAAGTGTGAACTTTTCATTGAGTGATAGCAATAACTCGGTAAAGGCTTTTGGATAAATCTCCCAACCTATATCAGTCCTAGGCTCTGGAGCATCTATCTGTAAAAAATGCTCATCTGCATCGGCGCGATAAATTGCTCGAGTATAGAAATTCACGCCTAAAAAATTCATCGAGTGTGAGATTATTGTCATATCACCATCAAGAATTTCAGGTTGATGCTCTTTAGGTAATTGCGCCATTATTTCAGGATATTCACCGTCAAATAAAGGTTTGATATACCACTGATTGAAATAATCATCAGCAAAAGCCGCTGCTTTTATATCTGCTAATGAATCAGACTCGGGGTAACAAGGAGTAAAGTTAAGTACTATGCCATTTAAGGTGTCAGGACTGTTTTTTTCCAATACTTGCATAGCTAAACCGTGCGCGAGTAATAAATGGTGGGCGGCTTTCTTGCCATATTGTTTACCAACAATGCCTGGAGCGTGAATGCCAGCTTCATAGCCTAAAAAGGCGCTACAGAAAGGTTCGTTCAGTGTCGCATAAGAATGAACTTTACCGGCGAATGCTTGGCTGATTTTATCGGCATATGCGGCAAATAAATAGGCAGTTTCTCTATTTAACCAGCCACCGTTATCTTCAAGGTGCTGTGGTAAATCCCAATGGTAGAGGGTAATAAACGCTTTGATATTACGGCGTTGTAGCTCATTTAATATATTAAGGTAAAAGTTAACACCATCTTGATTTAACTCACCAGATTCTGTGATGACTCGTGGCCATGATATTGATAAGCGATAAGCATCAACCCCTAACGATTCAATTAAATCAATGTCCTGCTGCCAATTGTTAAAGTGATCACAAGCGATATCGCCATTCGAGTTGTCTACTACCTTACCCGGGGTATTGCAAAAGGTATCCCAGATACAAGGTAATCTGCTATTCGCTCCTCCCTCTATCTGAAAAGAAGCGGTGGCAACACCATAAATGAAATCTTGTGATAACATTTTAGATTGAGCGGGTAGAGTAAGTTTAACAGTCATTAACTTTATACCTATGTCTTTAAGCCAACTGAGTTTGGCGATTATCTTAATTTTATTTTTATCTAAGCAATTACATATGGAGTTGATAAAAACTCTAGTATGTTTATTAATGTAGCTATGTAAGCGCTTACATTTAGATTAGTGTTTTCTTTGCTTAAGGTCAACATATTTTAGTTTGATTTAGCGGAATCATATCTAAGTGGCTGAAATATAGGTGGTTGTAGGTTTGTGGTGATGTCGTGATTCGGTAACCTATGGCTTCTAAATAACATCCTTCTTGTTTAATAATGTAACGATTAATCAAGATCCTAATGAAAGTGTTGCCATTAAGTAGTTATGCTTTATTACCAAGCAAGCCGCTATTGATATGTACTATGTAAATTTTCCTCATAGCAGCCTTAATTATATAAGTCCTTTTAGCAATATAGCTTGCAAAAAATGCGCTTTTCAATTTTATTCTTTACTAACTTTAATAGAACTACGTACCTGATTTTTAATTATTCAAGGGATTTAAAAGCTTGAAAAATATTCCAAGGTAGTTTTAAATACAAAAGTGAAAGCGCTTACATTGTGAGTGCTTTATTATTTTTAAATATAATTAGGGGACATTATGGCTTCATTGTCAAACACTGGTATCTCACAACATATGACTGATGCGACACAAGGCGCCGACTATCGCTTTGCACTAACATCATTAACTTCGTTATTTTTTATGTGGGGCTTTATTACTTGTTTAAATGATATTTTGATCCCGCATTTAAAAGGTGTTTTTGATTTATCCTACAGTCAGGCCATGTTAGTTCAGTTTTGTTTCTTTGGTGCTTACTTTCTTGTCTCACTGCCTGCAGGCGCAATAGTTAAAAAGCTGGGTTATCAAAAAGGTATTGCTTTAGGACTAGTGATAGCAGCCGTTGGTTGCTTATGTTTTTATCCAGCAGCCTCTATGCACAGCTACCCGGTTTTTTTGATGGCATTATTTATACTTGCCAGTGGCATTACCTTATTGCAAGTATCAGCTAATCCATACGTCAGTATGTTAGGCGATGCTAAAACGGCTTCATCTCGTTTAACTATGACACAAGCTTTTAATGCCTTAGGTACTACTGTCGCGCCATTCTTTGGCGCCTTGTTGATTTTAAATGAAGCAGCGGATGCACTATCTGCCCAAGCGTCAGCAGAAGCAGTACAAATGCCTTATGTTTTTCTCGCTGCCATGTTATTGGGGCTTGCCGCTATTTTTTCTTGGTTAAAATTACCTAACTTATCTCCAGTTGAAGAAGGTGAGAAAGCTCAGGATGAAGATGATGGTAGTGCGTGGCAATATCGTCACTTGGTACTTGGCGCTGTTGGTATCTTCGTTTATGTGGGTGCTGAAGTTGCCATTGGTAGCTTTTTAGTTAGTTTCTTCGCTGATCCTAATATTGCCGGTCTAGAAGAGTCACAAGCGGCAAAGTATATTGCCTATTATTGGGGCGGCGCCATGGTGGGTCGTTTTATCGGTGCAGCAGTTATGCAAAAAATTTCGGCGGGTAAAGCGCTGTGCTTTAACGCCGCACTGGCCGTTATCTTAATTTTAGTGGCTGTATTCTCATCTGGCACGCTTGCCATGGTGGCAATTTTACTGGTTGGCTTATGTAATTCAATTATGTTCCCAACAATTTTTAGTTTAGCCATTCAAGGCTTAGGTAAACATACCAGCCAAGCTTCAGGTATTCTATGTTTAGCCATTGTTGGTGGTGCCATTATTCCACTTTTTCAAGGATTATTAGCTGACAGTGTTGGCGTGCAGTCAGCATTTATCTTACCTATATTTTGTTATTTCTTTATTGCTTATTACGGTCTGTCTGGCAGTAAACCAAGCGTAACAGCTTAAACTTTAAGAAAAGTGTTGTTGGGGGGCCTAGCGGCTTTTTATTCAAACGATTTTATTGAAAAAGCTACACTGAACATAATCAGTGTAGCTTTTTTGTAATCGTTGTTTGGACTAGGGCAAGGGTATATTCTCTTTAGCGCTGAATTGGTAAATAGTATGTTTATAATTGACCTAAGTAAGCCGACTAAAGCTTTTGACGTAGTCTAGATGCATAGGAAGTTGTTGCACGGTATTAGTCAGGTTTGCTAAGCCATTATCCATAATGCTTTGTACTTGCTTAGTGTCTGATATATCAACTAGGCGATCATAGTTATCGGGTTTGATGCCCATGCCTGTTAATACTGCATACCAGCTAGGCGGCGTGAATAAGTCAAACTCATTACGAAATAACCTACCTTGGTTTTTAAATAAAGCGAGCTTTTCACTGAGAGAATCTGGGATCGGCATATTTTGACAATCTCGCCAGAACTGACTGTCAGTTCGACTGGTAGTGCAATAGTGTAAAATGATAAAGTCTCTAATGCTTAAGTACTCAATATCCATTATGCGGTTAAACTCTTTTGCGGTAGCTTGTTGACAGCGTTTATCCGGTAACATTTCAGCAAATTTAACTACACCTTTCATCATTAAATGAATGGCAGTTGATTCTAAAGGCTCTAAAAATCCAGACGATAATCCCAGTGCTAAACAGTTGCCTTTCCATAACTCTTTTCGTTTGCCCGTAGTAAAAGAAATGAATTTAGGCTCAGTTAATGGCTTACCTGAAATATTATTCATTAATGTCTCTAAGGCTTCTTCATCGCTACAGTATTTGTCACAAAAAACCAAGCCATTGCCGGTTCTGTGTTGTAATGGAATTCGCCATTGCCAACCAAACTCATGGGCAGTCGACTCTGTGTAAGGTACTGATGGACCGTGATTCTCAGTCTGCAAAGCAATGCTTCTATTCATGGGTAAGTAGTGTTGCCAGTCTTCAAATTCAACACCCATAGCGCCTTCAATCAAAATTGCTTTTTGCCCAGTACAATCAATAAAAAAATCACCAGTAATGGTTTGACCGTCTTTTAAGGTGAGTTGTTTGATAAAGCCGTTTTCGTGTTTTTCAATACTCTCAACATGACCTCTTAAGTGTTTTACACCGAGTTTGGTTGAAAATTCAGTTAAGTAGTTAGCTACCAGTAGAGCGTCAAAGTGCCAAGCATAAGTGGCACCATTTAAAATAGATTGTTGCTGCTGACCTTGTGCCGCGGGAGGAATAATAAATTTATTTTCTTTAGCCATCGCAATGGCAGGGGAGTAGTCAGTGTAAGTGTTTTTATTACCGTTCAGCGTTGATTTGTACCAGTGCTGGTAAAAATCCTTACCATCTATGTCTGCGCCAACACTACCAAATTGGTGCCAGTAATGTTCACCTAGAGTATTCCAGTTAGTAAATTTTATTGCCAGTTTAAATGTTGCTTGGGTTTTTTTTACAAAGTCTTGTTCATTTATGCCTAAAAATCGCATGAACTCAACCAGTGGTGGAATCGTTGCTTCACCGACACCTATGGTCGCAACCTCTGGTGAGTCAACTAAGGTGATTTGACTGTTGGTATTTTGTAATACTCTGGCTAGGCATGCTGCTGTAGTCCAGCCGGCTGTGCCACCACCGACAATGACAATATTATTTATGCTGTCCATAGTAAACCCTCATTAATTATCTTAGTTTTAATTATGCTGCCTGAAAAATAAAAAAGACACAACGAACCAGTCGTTGTGTCTTTTAATTAGGGAGTCGTATCTATTGATAACATCATCAATTAGAACCTAAACGATGCTCCAACTATGTATCTTGCTTCGCCAGATGAAAAACTTCTAAATAAGTTTTCAAATTCAGCGTAGCGAGCCTGGCTTTCACCAGTGATATTGACTGCTTCAGCCGTTAAGGTGAAGTTACCGCTAATATCATAACTAACAGAGGCGTCCCATTGTCCGTAATCAGCATAGTAGTTTGCTAATGGACGGTCAGTGCCACCAAATTGATCTGTTAAACCAGCGATAGAAATGAAGGTATTATCAGGTGATAAATACTCATCACGCCATGAATAGGCTATACGTGCGTTAAAGCCATGGTTTTCATAGAAACCAATAACGTTATAAGCATGTTTAGAAATACCTGGCAGTGCTAAGTCTTCTTTAGTTAATGAGTCTTGATCTGTTGATGAGTCTGAATAAGTGTAGTTAATAATAAAACCTAAACCATTATCAAAGCCTTTTTGTAAGGCAAATTCAAAACCTTGCACAGAGCCACCGTCACCATTAAAAGGACGAGTTACCCCAGCGCCAGTTTGGCCAGCATCACTACCATCGGCAACATATTCAATATTGGTTTGGCTAACAATAAATGAGTCAACATCTTTATAAAAAACACCAGTAGAAAGATAACTTAGGTCATCCATATACCATTCATAAGAGATATCAAACTGATTTGCTCTAAAAGGTTCAAGATTTGGGTTACCGGCAGAGCCTGATGAGAATACATATTGGTTTTTGTCATTACGAACAAATTCTGTACCAAAACCGCGGCCAAGATCTTGATTGCTAGGACGTGACATTACGCGGGCAATTGAGGCACGAATAATTTGTTGCTCATCTAAGTCATAACTAAAGTTAGCGCTTGGTAAAAAGTCCCAGTAATCATCAGTTTGTGAGGTTTTAGTCCAAGTTTTAAAAGTACCGTTCCAAGTATGAGTTCCCCAGTAATCATCGGTTTGTGCTGATGCTTGCGCACCTTCAACCGTTGTTTCGGTGTGTACAACACGTGCACCAATATTTAATTTATAAGGTACATCATCACCTTCAAGGTCAGCTTCTACATAAAAAGCGGTAGTTTTTACTTCAACATTCCATGATTCTAATGGCATTGAATGTAAACTAACTGGCGCACCACCGGCAACAGATGATAACCAAGCTTGTGGGTTACCCATTTTGCTCGCATCTTGAAATAATGCACTATTAACTGAACCGCCACTTGGGAACCAACCATCTACGGTAGTAGCGCGGTCTGGATTGCTAGTAAAAGTATCAATTGGCATAGTAGAAGGTGAGCCACCCCACATTGAGCCGCCAACACCATGTAAGGCTTCAAACAAGTTTTGGCCTGATGAAGTCGTTGCATCAAACGCTGTATTACCAATAGCTGCATCAAGGTAGTAGTACATTGGACCCCAAGCTTGGTTATCACTAATACCATCACCATCGACATCACCTAAGTTGTGTCCATCAGGAGCGGGAATACCTGCGTTATAACCATAATTAAAGCCCGGATCAAACGGCGATTGTGCGCCATTTTTGCTTAAGTTAGTTAAATAACGACCTTGAGCAAAATCAACTTCATTATTCGCATAGCGTGCACCAAATTTAATAGTTCTTAGCGCGCCAGCATCAATGTCATATTGAGCATTTAATGCTGCTGAAAATGAATCGTTTTCAGTTTTATCAGCAAAACCCCAATGAGACTTATAAAACTGATATTGAGATTCTTGCAGTGGGGCATTATTTAAAAAGGCAATATTCGGTAAACCATTACCACCAGTAAAGGTATATGAACGGTCACCGTTATCGCCAGCTACTGCATTGGGGGTAATACCACCAGAGCCATTACCACTTTCTGCATCAGCACCAATAAAACCGGCAACACCATAAGGAGAGTAGCGAGAATCGGCAAAAGCGGCTTGTTTATCTAACTTAGATTTACCAACGGTGAGGTTACCGTCAATGTTCCAATCACCAACAAAGTAATCAAAGCTAAGTTTGAGGTTATCAGCAGTAATATCGGTAATTTCACGTGAAGCGTTATTTTCACCTGCACCTTGGTTAAACGTAGCGTTTTGAATTACACCATTTTTATCAATGCTATAAGGTTTAGTTTCATCTAGAGCACCATCGATGGCCATAGCATATTTCTGGGCATACTCTCGGCTATCAATTTCTAGCTGATTATGAAAATAATCTAAGCCTAATTCAAAATCATCTGTTATACGCCAGCCTAATGCTAAAGTAGCACCGATACGGTCGCGGGTATATTCTCTGTCTGATTCATATTGCATGCCTGGTAAAATATAGTTTTCACCCGCTGCAGTTTGATTGTACACCCAACCTTGACGATTGATATTTTGGGCTTGATCTGAATGTACAACCTTAGAGCTAGTTGATATTGTTGCAATTGCGGCAAAATTATCCCAGCTGTTACCTAGGGCAAGTGTGCCTGAAGGTTTCCATTGATCAGAATCTTTACCTATATCAGCTTTAATATTACCGGCAACAAAGGCTTCAGTAACACTAAAAGGAGAGCGAGTACGTAAATTTACTACGCCACCGACACCGCCTTCAATTAATGATGCGGTTGGTGTTTTATAAACATCAACGCCACCAAGGACTTCTGAAGGAACACCCTCTAATGAGTCTTGAAATTCAGAGCGGCCTTCACCAAGTTGAAAGTATTCCATACCCGTTAAAAAACTTTCATTGTTTAGTAAGGTTAGGTTATTTGACATACCGCGAATTCTCACGGTAGTTCCTTCACCAGCATTACGGTCAATTTGGATACCAGTTAAACGCTGAAGTGATTCGGCAATATTTTGATCGGGCATTTTACCGATATCATCAGCTGAAATTGATTCAGTAACACCGATAGCATTACGTTTCAAATCAAGAGACTTTACTAATGAACCCCTTATACCGCGAACCTCGATAACTTCGAGATTTTCTCTTGTAGGTTGTGCTACTTCTTCTGCTGATATTGCCGGCAGCGCAGTTGCCCCAAGTATCAATGACAAGCTTGTTGCAATTCTTGTTTTGGTGAATGTTTTCTGAATCATGTTACATCCTCAGTCTTAGTGGACCATTTTATAATTATCATATTAGTGTAAGCGCTTACAAGATGGTACAAAAAAATATATCACATCACATTGTTTTGACAAGTTGCAAACTAAAGTAACGATGTAAGCGCTTACATAAAGGTAAATTAATAATAAAAGTAGGTCAATAAGTATTTCAATTTATATTAAAGTTTATACACTAAAAGTACAGTTTATCTACAGTTCTTGATTTTAATTCTTAAGTTAAACTTGTTTTTTAACAGTTGTTTGGGTTGTTTTCGCTGTTTTTTAAATAAATTACAGGTTGAAAAGAATACAAATGACAGTATATTTGTAAGCGCTTACATTGTGTGGTGTGAGATGACAGGAAATTGTAACTAGGGTCTTTGTGACTTTGATGCACAAATGTAACTTTTGGTAATAACAGCGAGCCTAATAATGATAAAAAATATAAAACAACATCAACTTAATTTAGGTGAAAAGGTGGGTTACGCCTGTGGTGATGTCGCCTCAAATTTTTATTGGCGTGTCTTTGATGTATTCCTCTTCATCTTTTATACCGATGTTTTTGGCTTATCAGCAGCTGCCGTCGGCACCATGATGTTAGTGACTCGGCTTATTGATGCCTTCTCTGATCCGCTAATGGGCGCAATCGCTGATAGAACTAATACCCGTTTTGGTAAATTTAGGCCCTATTTACTCTGGGGTATTATCCCTATGATTGCTGCAGGGGTACTTACTTTTACCGTACCTGATGTCAGTGATGGCAATAAATTAATTTGGGCTTATGGCACTTATATCTTTATGATGTTGGCATACACCTTTATAAACGTGCCTTATGGCGCCTTACTCGGTGTGGTTACCGGTGACAGTCAGCAAAGAACGACCTTAACCAGCTTTCGTTTTATTGGTGCTTTTTCTGGTGGCAGTCTTGTTGCTTATATGACGCCTGAGTTGGTAAATTACTTAGGGCAGGGTGATGAAGCACTGGGTTGGCAGCTTACTATGCTTACTTATGGTTTAGTGTCAGCCGTACTCTTTGTAATAACTTTCTTGTCTACCACTGAGCGTATCTCTCCGCCCGCACAGCAAAAAACACCGGTATTACAAGATTTAAAAGATTTGACCCGGAATTCCCCTTGGAAGATTCTTTTTGTCCTAGCACTTATTATCATGATGACTATCTCATTAAGAGGCAGCAGCGGAACTTTCTATTTTAAATATTATGTTGAACGTCCAGATTTAATTGGCAGCTTTGCTATGGCTTACATGATTGCTTTAGCCATTGGCGCAGCGTCTACGCCACTATTAACCAAATTTATTGATAAACGTCGTTTGCTAATGATACTGATGACACTTGTCGCGGTACTGTCAGTTATTTTCTATTTTGTGCCAAAGGATAACATCACCTTGATGTTTATTTTACAAATCATGATTGGTTTAGCATTGGGGCCAAAATCACCGTTAGTTTTTTCCATGTATGCCGATACAGCGGATTTCTCGCAATGGCGTACTGGGCGTCGGGCCACGGCGATGATATTTTCCGCTGCTGCATTTGCACAAAAATTGGGTGGTGCCCTTGCGGGCGCTATGATTGGCTGGACGCTGGCTTCATTAGGCTATATTGCCAATCAGGTGCAAACCGGCGCATCGGAGCAAGGTATAGTGCTATTGATGACCTTGCTACCGGCTATTTTTGCCGCCATTGCCGTGCCGGTAATTTATTTTTATCCGTTAGATGATCAGCAGTTGCAGAAGTTGCAAGGTGAGTTACAAACACGGGAAGCGTTAGCGGAGCATGAATTAGTACAGAAAAAATTAACGAAACAAGAAACCCCTAAAGCGGCTGATGAGCAAACAGGAGCCGTTAATGCCTAAGTTACCTATACCTATTTTTCCGTTGATTTCTATCGATAATACAACGGGTGATGCTAGTAAAATCAAACTATCAAGCCCAACTGAATTACCTAATGCGACCGGGTTTTTATGGAATCGAGCCATGGTGATGCAAGTGAATTGTCGTGGTTATGTTAATGCACAGTTTATGCAACCCGAGCCAGCTAAATACTCTTACGCGCCAAACATGGAAGCTAAAAGTTTTATTCAACCAGAACATAGTTATTTTAGCCATCATCCCGGACGATTTTTTTATCTTAAAGATGAAGACAGTGGTGAAACTATTTCACTGCCTTACGAGCCAATGCGCGTTGAACTCGATAAGTTCTCTTTTGAACTCAGCCATAGTGATATTACTTGGTCCATTGAACACTTTGGTTTGCAGATAACCATTAAAGTTAATTTAACTAAAGACGATTTAGTGGAGTGTTGGTTTTTTTCCGTGCTTAATTTAACTGAAACGGTGAGAAATATTAGCGTCTACCCATATTTTACCATTGGTTATATGTCGTGGATGAATCAGTCAGCAACCTATAACGAGACCTTAAATGCTATTGTCGCTGATTCGGTAACACCCTATCAAAAAGTAGAAGACTACTTTAAAAATCAACAGCTAAGAGACAAAACTTTTTTCCTTAGTGATACTCGCCCAACGGCATGGCATGCTAATCAAAAGGTTTTTGAAGGTGAAGGTGGTTTGCATCAACCCGATGCTTTAAAGGCTGAGTTATTAGCAAATGTTGAAGCGCGTTATGAGACACCTGTTGCAGTAATGCAGTTTAAACAGCAGTTATTAGCTAGTGAGCGCAAAACTTTCCAATTTCTCTTTGGTCCAGCAAAAGATGAAGCTGAAATCGCGATAATTAAAGAAAAATATTTGGGCCATAGGCAACGAAGTCAAACGGAAAGATCTTATCGAGACTACATAACACAAGGCAAAGCGTGTTTAACCATTAATAGTGATAATAGTACCGGAAATAAAGGCTTTGATGATTTTGTTAATCATTGGTTACCAAGACAGATGTTTTACCACGGCGATGTTAACCGTTTGAGTACCGACCCACAAACGCGTAATTATATTCAAGACAATATGGGCATGGCCTTTATTAATACTGAGGTTACGCGGCAAGCTTATATCTTAGCGTTATCTCAGCAAAGTATTAATGGCGCTATGCCTGAGGGGGTATTGCTACATGTCGATGCGGAACTTAAATATATTAATCAAGTACCCCATGCCGATCATGGTGTGTGGTTGCCTATTTGTCTGTCGGTTTATTTAAATGAAACTGCTGATGTCGATTTACTCAGTGAAATGATAAGTTTTGCCGATTCAGAGCAAGAGCTATCGTTTGCCAACCATATAGAATTAGCCTTAGATTACCTCATTAATGCTACCGATGATCGAGGTTTAAGTTTTATTGAACAAGGTGATTGGTGCGATCCGATGAATATGGTCGGTTATCAAGGTAAAGGCGTTTCTAGCTGGTTATCTTTAGCAACCGCATACGCAATAACGACTTGGTGTGATCTTTGTGCTGAATACGATATTAATATTAGCCGACAAAAGTATGATGAATATCGATTTGCTGCCAAAGCCATTAATAGTGCGGTAAATAAACACTTATGGCATGGTCAATGGTTTGCCCGCGGCATTACCGACAATGGACGTGTCTTTGGTACCAATGAGGACAAAGAGGGCAAGATATTCCTTAACCCGCAAAGTTGGGCCATGCTCAGTGGTGCAGCAAACGCACATCAGCAAGCCGAGATGATAGCGGCCATAACTAAGCAGTTGACTACGCCACAAGGAGTGATGATGCTAGCGCCAAGTTATACCGCTATGGTGGAAGATATTGGCCGTATCACGCAAAAACATCCTGGGGTGTCTGAAAATGGCTCTGTTTATAATCACGCGGCAATATTCTATATTTATGCCCTTTATCAGGCAGGGCAAAACAATCTTGCTTTTGACTTGCTCAGTAAAATGCTGCCATCCATTGAAAATGCCCAAAGAACCGGGCAATTACCTATCTATGTGCCAAATTATTATCGCGGTGCTTACCATCAGTTTCCCAAACAAGCAGGCCGCTCTAGCCACTTATTCAATACGGGCACAATTTCTTGGTTATACCGCTGTTTAGTAGAAGAGCTGTGTGGCTTAAAAGGCTGCGCTAACGGTTTACAAGTAGCGCCCAAAATGCCGACAAGGTTAAAACATTTATCCGGTCATCGATTATTTAGGGGAGCAACGATTGATTTTAAAATTGAGCAAAGCAGTGCTATAGAGAACATGGAAATATTACTCGATAAAAAAGTCATCTTTGGCAATGTATTAACTGCCTTACAGTCAGGGAAAATCTATCAGCTGCAGGTGAAGGTACCGCTACATGAGTAACTTAGAAAACCAAGCTTTAACACAACAAGTGCCGCATTTATTTATTGTTATGGGTGTTAGCGGTACGGGTAAATCAAGCCTAGCCCAACAAATGGCCGATGAACTTTCGTTAGTTTTTGTTGATGCAGATGACTTTCATAGTGAGCAAGCTAAACGACATATGGCAGCCAATAAGCCATTAACAGATGAGATGAGAGCGCCTTGGCTTGCCGCGATAATAGCGGAGTTAAATGCACTACATCAGCAAGGTAAGTCCGTTGCTCTGGCGTACTCAGGTTTAAAGTCGGCGCACAGAGAACTGTTTAGAGTATTGGGTTTTCATTGTCACTTCTTCTATTTGGTTGCCAGCAAAGCGGTTATTTCTGAGCGAATTTCTAACCGTGAAAGTCACTTTTTTTCAGCTGAATTACTCGATAGCCAATTTGAAGCTATGCAGACACCTTTACTGAGCGAGCAAGATATTAGCACTATTAATATAGACCGAAATTTTTTGTCTGTTGCAAATGAAATATCTAGCCTTGCTCAATTAATTACCAGGAAAGCGAACAATGTCTAACTATTTGAAATGTATAAGTACAATACTAGCTATCTTCTCTATCAATGTGTCTGCGCTTGAAGCGTTAAAATCACCAGAAAAAATGCATATAGACGGCTTAGCAAATGAAGCTAGCTGGCAGTTAGCTACATGGCAGCCAATAGATAAGCTCATTCTTGGTATACAACCGAGCAAAGAAGATTTTTCCGGACGATTTAAAATAATGTGGGATGAAGCGCAATTATATTTATTGGTAGAAATTACCGATGATATTTTATTTGATCAACATGCCGATCCACGCCATTTATATTGGGATGATGATTGTTTAGAAATATTTATTGATGAAGATGGCTCAGGTGGCAATCACCAGTTTAATTTTAATGCTTTTACTTATCATATTGCCTTGGATAATCAGGCAGTCGATATGGGCGAAAAAAATGCCGATGGCTCGGATAATTTTGTCTTGTTAAATGATCATGTAACAAGTAAGTGGCGACGCAGTGAAAAACCCCCTAATAAAGTTATCTGGGAGCTGGCGGTTCGGGTTTATGACGATAGTTTTACTATGCAAATGAAAAAGCCAGTAGCCGTTAAATTAGTTGAGGGCAAAAGCTTAGGTTTTATGTTGGCCTATTGTGATAACGATGGCAGTAAAGAGCGCGAACATTTTATCGGCTCGGTTGATATTAAAGCTATAAATGGTAATAAAAATTTAGGTTATATCACCGCTGATGTTTTTCAAAAATTGACCTTGATTAGGTAGCCTAGTCGGTAAGATTCAGTTAAATATTCTTGTTTTAGTGAAGTGAGCAATAAATAAATACATGTACTTACAAGTATAAATATAGGTATAGGTATACATAAAGTTGAAGGTGCAATGTTGGGCTTTTTTTGAAATATGACGAATGCCCTGATTGTAATTGCCAATGTCCCAAGTGGCTAAAAAGCCAATCACTCATAATAAGATTCATACCTGAAAAAATAATAATTTAAGCGTTTGGCATGAACAATCTCAGAGGAAATCAAGCGAGTACAAACAAGTTAGTGTAACTGACTTTATCTATTTAAACGTACAGCTGCAGGTATATACCCAAGCCACCTCAAGATGCAGGATTCAGCTGAAATTAGAAACGTCTTTAGGCAAGGTATTGATTAAGGAGAATAGTTATTCTATTTTCGAAGTCAATAACGATGGATAAAGCGTTTCTAAACCAGCCATTGTGTGACGTCTGAGCAAATCACGTTCATTGTTGCGTAGTTCATTAAGGGAACAACCATTAATGAAATACACGCCTTGAACATGAATCGCTCAGGCGTCCTGAAACGAGCATCTTGAAGTGGTTTGGGTATAGACCTATTTTTGAACGACTAGATACGATAATTAGTCTAGCTAGACTTGCCAATAGTAACCATAAATATTATGGTTACTATTTATTTGTGTAAGCGCTTACATTTTCTTGTGTTTATTTTTTATTAACGAAATAAATATCAAATAGAAAATAGCAAAAAATAATTTTAAAAGAAGGTCTGTTCATGAAAGTATCACCACAGCGTTTAATTCTTATATCACTAACACTGGCACTTAGTGCCTGTGTTAGTGAAGAGCAAGCTAGTAAGGTAGGGCAGGCAAGCACAGCATCACAAAACCAGAGCCAGCAAGAAGCTCGTCTGGCGACAGTAGAGCAAGATGTAGAAACACTGCTGGCAATAATGACTTTGCCAGAAAAAGTCTCTTTAGCTCATGCCAGTGGTAAATTTCACATCAATGCCATTGAGCGTGTCGGTATCCCTGAAATGTGGTTATCTGATGGTCCTCATGGCGTACGTCATCAAATAGAACGTCATACTTGGGCATCGGCGGGTTGGAGCGATGACTATGCTACTTATTTACCGCATCTTACTTCAGTTGCTGCCAGTTGGGACCTTGATATGGCTCGCTTACATGGCCAAGTATTAGGGGCTGAAGCGCGCAATAGAAAAAAAGACTTTATTTTAGGCCCAGGGGTTAACTTAGCGCGCTTACCTTTATATGGCCGAAATTTTGAATACATGGGCGAAGATCCTATTTTAGCTGCCAAGTTAGTGGTACCGCAAATTAAAGCTATTCAAGCCAATGATGTTGCCGCGACGGTTAAACATTATGCCTTAAATACGCAAGAACTAAACCGCACTGGTGTTAATGCCAAACCAGATGAACGTACCTTAAGAGAAGTGTATTTACCTGCCTTTGAAGCGGCGGTTAAAGAGGGTGGTGTGCTTGGCATGATGGGTTCTTATAACCAATACTATGGCACTAACGCCAATCAAAGTAAGCACTTGGTCATGGATATTTTAAAGGGTGAGTGGGGTTATCAAGGGGTACTACTTACCGATTGGCATGTCGATATTAATACCTATGATGCCGCAGTTAATGGTTTAGATCTAGAGATGGGTACTAAGGTAGATGATTATGAAGATTACTTTTTAGCTAAGCCTTTTTTAGCTATGATTCAAGCGGGAGAAATCCCAGAATCAGTCGCTGATGAAAAGGCTAGGCGCATTTTAAGAGTGCAGTATAGTATAGGCATGTATGACGAAAACCGTTTGCCAGGCTCAAGAAATACCAAAGCACATCAAGCTGCTGCGCGCAAAATTGCCACCGAAGGTGTAGTGTTGTTAAAAAATGACATTGTCGGCGCTAAAGCGGTATTACCTTTAGATAAAAAACAACTGAAAAATATACTAGTACTTGGTCCGAATGCCGATAAAAAGCATGGTACGGGTGGCGGCTCGTCAGAAGTTAAGTCTTTATATGAAGTGACGCCATTACAAGGTTTAAGAGAAAAGTTTGGTGAGGACGTTACTATTACTGTAATGAGAGCACGCAGTAGTGAATTAGCCGCAATTGCCAGTGATTATGTTGATAGTCGTCATTGGACCGGCACCCCGGCATGGAACATCGCTTATTTTACTGAAAAAGCCCGGATAAACTTAACCGAGCAATCTTGGATAGTTGATTCAAAATTTAAAGCCATAGCGCCAGCTAACGCTAAAGGTGTTGTCAATACTCAACACATCACTATGGCAGCACAGATCAAACCGTTAATGACCGGCCTGCATCAATTGAACGTGGAAACCTTGGGTGATTTTCAATTGAAAATAAATGATAATATTGTTATTGCTCACCAAGTTAGTGCTGATACAGCAAATGAACTTAGTGCATTAGTTTATGATATCGAGTTAATAGCAGGTGAGAGTTATTCTTTCGAAATTCAATATGATGGCAGTGAACACTTCACTTTAGGTTGGAATGCACCGGGTGAATTATTTAGCAGTGAAGCTGAATATATTGCCGCAGCTAAACAAGCCGATGCAGTTATTTACTTTGGCGGTTTGAGCCATGGCGATGACCGAGAGTCAATCGATCGACCAGATATGAAACTACCTAACTCGCAAGATGAAATTATTAGTAAGCTGATTGCCGCCAATGAAAAAACCGTGGTCTTCCTTGTTGCCGGCTCAGCCGTTGAAATGCCTTGGGCAGAGCAAGCTAAGACTATTGTTTGGGGTTGGTATGGCGGTATGGAAGCAGGCCATGCTTTTGCCGATATTTTAACCGGTGATGTTAACCCTAGTGGTAAAATGCCAATTACCTTGCCGGCTCATCTTGAAGATACCGCACCAATTGCCCTGAACGATTATAACGCCAAAGAAAGCTTATATACTGAAGGTGTCTTTATTGGTTATCGTTGGTTTGAACAACAAAAAATCAAACCTAGCTTCGTTTTTGGTCATGGCCTTTCATATACCAATTTTTCTTTAACGGAAATTGCTTTATCGGCATCAAATATCACAGGGGATGAAAATATAACTGTGACTGTCTGGGTTGAAAATACCGGTAAAGTCGCTGGTGCAGAAGTTGTGCAATTATATCTGCACGACATCGAGTCTAGTGTCGACAGGCCAATAAAGGAACTGAAAGGGTTTGCCAAGGTTTATTTAGTACCTGGTGAAAGTAAACAAATTAGCATCACACTGACTAAACGTGATTTATCTTTTTGGGATGTTAACACTAATGATTGGTTAGCTGAAACTGGTCAGTTTGAAGTGCTGTTGGGGACTGCTTTAAATAATATTAAACTCAGGGCGACTTTCTCTTACCATCAGTAATTACTGCTGGTAATTGTTAACAATAATTACCAGAAAAAATGTCTACTGGGCGGAAGGTTGCTGTTAATGTCAGCCTTCTTTGCCAATAAATTTCATGTTAAAGGGTATTTATTCACCACCGTAGTGTTTATTTAAGTAAGCCACTACTATTGTGCGACTAATTTTATTAAAATTAGTTTCATATATTTTAAAATAGCTGTTACCTATGAAATTTAGTCCACTTGTGCAAGAGTTAATTGATTCGCTGAAATGTTTACCTGGTGTTGGCGCTAAGTCAGCCCAACGCATGGCCTTTCAGTTACTTGAACGTAATCGACGTGGCGGCAGTAAACTTGCCAAAACTCTAGCAAAGGCGATGATTGATATTGGCCATTGCCAACAGTGTCGTAATTTTACCGAAGAAGCCTTATGTGAAATTTGCCAAAGCCCTAAGCGACAATTATCAACTACGCTTTGTATTGTTGAGACGCCGGGTGATGTTATTGCCATAGAGCAAACCGGTGAGTTCTTTGGTAAATACTTTGTGCTGATGGGACATTTATCACCTATCGATGGCATAGGGCCGGATGATTTAGGTTTAGATATCTTAGCGAAGCAATTTTCCAGTGGTCAGTTTATTGAGGTTATTTTAGCAACTAACCCTACGGTAGAAGGGGAGGCAACGGCACACTTTATTGCCGAGCTCGCTCAGCAATATCAAGTTAATATCTCTAGAATAGCTCACGGTGTGCCGGTAGGTGGCGAGTTAGAGTATGTTGATGGCAATACTTTATCTCATGCCTTATCAGGTAGGAAAGCTTATGAGATTTAGTTAATTAGCTTTAGATTATGAGCTCTAGTTTATGAGATTCTGGCTATTAATCGTTAATAAATAGCCAGAAGGCAGAACTAGAGGGAAGGTTTAACCGCCAGTAAACTTAACTTTAAAACCAGACTTTTCTAAAACCTGTTGTATTACGTCGCGCTTATCGCCTTGAACCTCAATGGTTTCACCAACGACTGAGCCGCCACTGCCACAGGTCTTCTTCAATTTCTTCGCTAACTCTTTAAGTGCCTTACTGTCTAAGCCTAAGCCACTGATAACAATAACACCTTTGCCTTTTCTGCCTTTAGTTTCACGTCGAACGCGAGCAAAACCATCACTTGGTGTAACTGTTTTTTCTTTTTGTTGGCTAATGCGACCACTGTCAGTTGAATAGACTAATGAATCATCACTTGCTGGCGCCGCGTTATCACGCTCGATGGGTGCTTTACCAAATGCTGCGGCTAAATCACTTAAACTAGACAAACTATTTTTCATAACTCACTCAATACTATTAATCAGATTGGGATAATACCAAATTGATTAAATTTCTCCCCAACTCAGAGCTGTACTCAATGTTCATTAACAAGGCTGATTTGTTTAGGTCTAGTCATTCTAAACCAAATAAATTTAACTATGTTAGTGGGCATTGAGTAAGCTCCCATAGGGCGAGTTTAAAGGGTTTATATGCGGCGTTATTGATTTTGACAAGGGAATAACCATTCTCTTTAATCAATGCCTTGCCTCTAAACCCTTTAATTCTCGCTGAGTGGGAAAGAACTTAATCAACTTGGTATTACTAAACAAATTTTAGATAAAAGAAAACCACGTCTTATTTGCATAAGCGTGGTTTTATTATATCAAGGCTACAACAAGCTGAAAACTGCTTGTTAGCAATATATTATTGTCTCAATATTTTAAAGCTTGCTTTCTAACTCAGGCAAAGCATCAAATAAATCAGCAACAATACCGTAATCTGCTACTTGGAAGATTGGTGCTTCAGGGTCTTTGTTGATTGCAACAATGACTTTGGAGTCTTTCATACCGGCTAAATGTTGAATCGCGCCACTAATACCGACAGCAATATAAAGGTCTGGTGCAACAATCTTACCTGTTTGACCAACTTGCATGTCGTTTGGTACAAAGCCAGCATCAACAGCTGCGCGTGATGCGCCAATAGCTGCGCCAAGTTTGTCGGCAATACCGTCAAGTAATTTAAAGTTCTCGCCATTTTGCATACCGCGACCACCAGAAATTATCACAGTAGCTGCGCCTAGATCAGGTCGTTCAGAAACAGTAAACTCGTCATTGACATGGCTTGATATACCGGCATCAGTAACCGTATCTAAAGTAACAACTTCAGCATTACCATCGGTTGCTACGGCATCAAAGCCCGTAGTACGGACAGTGATAACCTTTTTGCTGTCTAAACTTTGTACTGTGGCAATCGCGTTACCTGCATAGATAGGGCGAACAAAAGTGTCGCTACTTTCAACATCAATGATGTCAGAAATTTGCGCAACATCTAATAACGCAGCAACTCTAGGCATAAAGTTTTTGCCGGTAGTTAATGCCGTTGCTAGGATATGTTCATAATCGCTTGCTAAACCAGTGACTAATAAACTGACATTTTCAGCTAGCTGGTGCTCATAAACGGCATTGTCAGCAACTAATACTTTGCTTACGCCATTTACTTTTACTGCGGCATCAACAACATTTTGACAATTAAAGCCAGCTACTAGCAAGGTGATATCACCACCAATTTTTTGCGCAGCGCCAACGGTTTTTAGAGTTTCAGCTTTTAACGAGCTGTTGTCGTGTTCAACAATTACTAAAATACTCATGAGATCACCTTGGCTTCATTTTTCAATTTTTCAACTAATTCATCAATACTTTCAACTATAACACCGGCTTTGCGCTCTGCTGGTGGAGTCACTTTTAATAATTTAGTACGTGGGCTTAAATCAATGCCAAAATCTGCCGCCGGTCTTACAACTAATGGCTTACGCTTGGCTTTCATAATATTAGGTAATGAAGCATAACGAGGTTCATTTAAACGTAAGTCTGTGGTTACAATCGCAGGTAAGTTAAGGGCAAGCGTTTGCAAACCGCCATCTACTTCACGGGTAACATTAACTTTTTCGCCTTCAACTTTTACCACTGAAGCAAAAGTACCTTGAGGCATACCTGTTAGTGCTGCTAGCATTTGACCTGTTTGATTGTTATCGCTATCAATTGATTGCTTACCTAAAATAACAAGTTGTGGTTGCTCTTCTTCAACTACTTTTTGTAATAACTTAGCAATGTTTAATGCATCTAGGCTTTCGCTAGTTTCAATTTGAATAGCGCGATCGGCGCCTAACGCTAATGCGGTACGCAACTGCTCTTGGCAAGACTTATCACCGATAGAAATTGCAATGACTTCTGTAGCTATACCAGCTTCTTTTAAACGTACAGCTTCTTCAACGGCAATTTCACAAAAAGGGTTTATCGCCATTTTTGTATTGGCAAGATCTACATTGGAATGGTCGGGTTTTACTCGAACTTTGACGTTATAGTCAATAACACGTTTTATAGGAACTAATACTTTCATCGCAGCCTCTGAAAAGGTTGGTTAATTTACAATAATAGTTAAAAGATACCCTCGGTTGACGTCAACGTCAACGCAATCTTGGTTAAAACTTTTAAACTAAGATACAATCTATTTAAATGCTCATGTCAGTGTCTTGCTTGAGCACTTGTAATAAGATACTATCAAACACCTGTTTGAATATCAAACGCATGTTTGAATTTAATTACAAGCTTTTAAAATAATTATAGAATAATACTGGGAGATCTTATGGAACGCGAATCGATGGAATTTGACGTAGTCATTGTTGGCGCTGGACCTGCAGGTTTATCAACTGCTTGTCGCTTAATGCAACTTGCACAAGAAAAACAACAAGAATTAATGGTTTGTGTAGTTGAAAAAGGCTCAGAAGTGGGTGCTCACATCCTTTCTGGTGCTGTATTTGAACCTAGATCTTTAAACGAATTGTTTCCTGATTGGCAAGAAAAAAATGCACCATTAACGACTAAAGTAACAGGTGATGACATTTACTTGTTAAGTAATGACAGTTCAGGCATCAAATTACCTAACTTTTCTGTACCAAAAACTATGCACAATGATGGTAACTATATTGTCAGTATGGGCAATGTTTGTCGCTGGTTAGCTGAGCAAGCTGAGCAACTAGGTGTTGAGATCTTTCCTGGCTTCCCTGCACAAAGTATTATTTATAATGATGATGGCAGTGTTGGCGGTATCATTACCGGTGATATGGGCTTAGATGCGAACGGTAAAGAGAAAGACTCTTTTATGCCAGGTATGGAGTTACGTGCTAAATACACTGTTTTTGCTGAAGGTTGTCGTGGTCATCTAGGTAAAGAGTTAATTGAAAAATTTAATCTTGATGAAGATAGCTCGCCACAACATTATGGTTTAGGTTTTAAAGAAATTTGGGATATTGACCCAGTCAATCATCAAGAAGGGTTAGTAGTACATACTGCTGGCTGGCCATTAGATAAAGATACTACTGGTGGTGGTTACCTTTATCATGCGGAAAATAATCAGGTATTTGTCGGTTTAATTGTTGATTTAAATTATAGCAACCCACACCTAAGTCCTTTTGATGAATTTCAACGTTATAAACATCATCCTAAAATTAGCCAATACCTTGAAGGTGGTAAGCGTGTTTCCTATGGTGCACGAGCTATGGCCAAAGGCGGTTTTAATTCATTACCTAAAATGACCATGCCGGGTGCATTATTAGTGGGTTGTGACGCCGGTACTATTAACTTTGCTAAAATCAAAGGTAATCATACGGCGATGAAATCTGGCATGTTAGCTGCTGAAGCTATAGCCCAAACATTGATTACAGGTGAAGGTATATCGGCTGAAGGTAAGCAAGATTTAACTAATTTCACCCAGCTTTATAAAGACTCTTGGTTATATGAAGAGTTATACAACACCCGTAACTTTGGTCCAGCTATGCATAAGTTTGGCACCATGTTAGGTGGCGCTTATAACATGGTAGATCAAAACTTCTTTGGTGGTAAATTACCGTTTAACTTTAAAGATGACAGCTTAGATTATGCTCAATTAAAGCCAGCTGCAGATGCGCCGGTGATTCAGTATGCTAAGCCTGACAATAAATTAAGCTTTGATAAGTTATCTTCAGTATTTTTGTCAAATACTAACCACGAAGAAGAGCAACCTTGTCACTTAAAGCTTAAAGATGCAGCTATTCCTATTCAGGTGAATTTAGCTAAATATAATGAGCCAGCACAGTTATATTGTCCTGCAGGTGTCTATGAAGTTGAAAAAACTGAGCAAGGCGACAAGTTTGTCATTAACGCGCAAAACTGTATTCACTGTAAAACCTGTGATATTAAAGACCCAAGTCAGAATATCACCTGGGTAACACCAGAAGGTACCGGTGGGCCAAACTACCCGAATATGTAATTAGTTAATTATATCGATTAAAGCCCCAGATACTCGTTAGAGTATCTGGGGCTTTTGCTTTTTAGCTGCTAAAAAAAAGGAGGTTATAAAGTAAGGAGTTATAAATCAAGTGGGTAATAATTTAGAGCTGTAATAGTTAGCTTTAATTAGATATTTCTATCAGGTTATATTTTTTTAATGCCGGTATGGCCTGATGCAGCAGCGTTTCAATTTCATCTAATTGGCTGAACTTCTGACAAATGATAGCCGCTTTTTTATCGAGTGCTTTGGCACGTTCAGTGACTTCTAACTCTAACCCTTTACTAATGTTTTTTAAGCGTGTATCAAAGGTAGTTATTCGTGTTTCACCACCGTAATCACTATTGTCATCGTCTGCTAGAATTGACTGACCAACCACGGCTAATATAGAGCCAATGGATGTTGAAATCATCGCTTCAATTTCTTGTTCAAATTGACCGGTTAGCATTTCATCATAATCATTTAAGTCTTGTGGGGCGATATAATAGTTATCGGCACTTTGATTGAAACGTGCGCGTATCCGCCACTTTAACTCATCAAACTTGGCTTGTACTTTTTGCTGTGAAGCACTATTTTCACCGGTTAAGCCCGCAATCACTTCATTGACTGCTTTTAAAGCAATATCAACACCTTCAACTGCAATAGAGACTATTTCGGGTACTTGCTGGCGAATCCCAGTACTAAAGCTGCTTAATAATTGTTGCTGTTCAATAGATAAGCTGACTTCTCTACCACTAATAAAAAGTTGTTCGCTATGGTTAATTTGTACTAGGGTTTTACCTTGCTCGATAATACGGATATGTTTGGGGTCAATAATAACCCCAAAATTTAGGTTGATAGAGCATTGCTGGGCATAGGCTTGCTGGTAAAAAGGTAAGCTAACCAAAAGCATAAAACTATATTTTAGCGTTGAGATATTTACCATAATCGTTAAGTATTCACTATCGGGTCAATAAGTATCTTTCTCTCACGATAGATCATTTTACTTGGGCCATATTCTCGGCGGGTTCTATCATTAAAGTCACCGACAATGAGCTCTACGCCATGATAAAGCTTTTCAGTTGCTTCAATATACACACTGGCCATGTACGCTTGCAAGCTATCTTCAAGGGTGCTTTTTTCATTGAGCATTTCACCCATTTTATTGGCATGATATTGGTAGGTTGGCACTATTTTGGCTATTAGCTCTGGTTTTGCTTTTTCTTTCGGCAATTTCTTTAATTTATTTATTGCCGCTTTTAATTCATTGGTTTTATCTGACTCTTCTTTGAGTAATACTTCTACTTGATGAATTTCATCTTTAAATTTCAGTATTTTGTGCTCAAAATTAACTATGGTATTACTACCAGCGGTAGCACCAATCATCCCCGCGTTTACCGAGCTGCCTGCTTTGGTATAACCGCCAATGAGTTTGCCATTGGCTTTGTCATTGGTTCCTATCCATAGACGACCATTAATATCTAAAATACTGTGCAGTAACTGGTTTTCAATACGCACGTCTTGAGTACAGCTGATTTGTGCGTATTGGGCATATTTAGCATAAATACTGCCTTTAGCATGAATATTTACACTCATAGTAACGTCGGTAATATGAGTTTTTTCAATATCATGTTTTCGGCCAATAATGCCACCCGAAATAGTAATGTCACCACCTGAATCAAGCGTGGCTGACTCAACAAAACCGCCAACGGTAATATCACCTGAAGCTGTTACTTTCATGCCTTCAGTAACATCGCCATCAATAATTACACTGCCAGTAAAATTGATGTTACCAGTAGCCACATTGACGTTTTTTATCTTATATATCTCATCAACTTCCATGCCATTGTTAATAAGCTTAGGTAGACCAACTTTCTCTGATACTAATATATTGTTGTTTTTCGGACTTATATTAGTCCCTTCACCTGCAACTAGCTCTACGTCATTACCTGGCTCTGGTGATAACGGTGTCGCTGTTACCGTGTAACCTTGTATACCTTGTGTTAACGGGACTTTTTTAGCTAAAGGGTCACCAACTTTTACACAGATAATATCGCCTAGATCGCGCATGTCTACGCTACCATCTTCGCGTTTTTTGGGTTTTAGTATACGAGTTTGTGCACTTTCGACTAATGGCTTGATGATGGCATCTTTACCGTTGACTGGTACTCTTCCTGAAGCAATTTGCATATCAACTTGATTATTAGGGGCTTCTTTTGCGGCAAGTTGGGCAAGTTGTATTAAATGCTCTTTACTAAAGCCTTTTTTTACCCCAGCTTCTTGTGCTGCGGTTAATATTGCTTTTGCCGAAAGATGTTTACCACCTTGAGCACTAGTAATTTCAGCCTTGGCGCCCATTTCATCAGATTCTATGGTGATATTAATTTTTGCATCAACACGTTCAAGTACTTGATAACGTATGGTTCTACCGGTTTTTTTATCTTGTAAAGGTTTGAGTACATCATTTAACTCAGCCACGGCATTTTTAACATTACCATTATTGAGTCTAAGTTTTTTAAATTCTGAGGCATCAATTAGCTCTTTGATAGTCAAAGCGGAAATAGTATCTCCGCCTTTAATGGGCTCTAACACTAAATCGATATTATTCTTATTATTACTAATTAAACTGGCTTTGGTCATTACGGGGGCTCCCCTAACCGTTAAGTACTGCTGAGCCAAATAACGGGTAGATGCTGTGCTTTTATTTTATAATTATCATGTGTGTGTTTGATCGAAAGCTGGCTTTATCTATAGCAAACCTACATATAATGATTTTGATGGATTTTAATAAAGCTTGTGGTGCCTTCTTTAGAATAATCTATCTTATACTCAATGCCATCAAGTGCTTGGACAAATAATAGTGTTTTCTCTTCACCAAATAATTCAGCAGAAGCAATATCAACAATATCTTGGTAAGCTTTTTTGGCAATAGAGCGTTTTGCAGGCACTTCACCCTTATAAATTCCTATGCCGCGGTGGCTGATAATAACGACAGATTTCTCGCCGTTGACAATAAGTAAATCGAATTTTTTTACTTTGTGTATTACGGTATTACGGCCGCTGGTTATAAAATTTTTCTCTATCAAAATAGGCTCCTAGTATTCATTTATTACTTATCTTTGCTATTAGTCCTAATATATAAATTTTTACTAAACTAAGCAATGACTAAGCGATTAGTTATTAACTGATAATACTATTCTAGTTGATAACTTTGTGATTGTTTTATCTCTTGTTCTTGGCACCTTATTGCAGTGGAAAGGCTCTTTCTATGACATAGTTTGGTGTTGCCTCTACGTTTAGTAGGTATCGGCGCAGTAAGTCTAAGCCTATTGCCGCGACAAATTGTTGAAATTGATGTCTATTATAAGGTAATAACAAACACTGAGTTTTGATATTATCAATACTACCCCAAGCTAACCAAACGGTACCCACAGGTTTATTTTCACTGCCGCCATTTGGGCCGGCAATACCCGATACGGCAATGGCAAGATCTGCTTTCGACTTTAACAGTGCGCCTTTTGCCATGGCTATTACCACAGCTTCACTTACCGCGCCGTCTTGCTCGAAAAGGCTAGCGGGGACATCAAGCATAGCCGTTTTTATTTCGTTACTATAGGTGACATAACCCGCTTCAAAGCATAAGGATGAGCCACTGATTTCTGTTAATTTACTGGCTATGAGTCCACCAGTACAAGACTCAGCTGTGGTGACTTTTACCTTATTCTGCTGCAGTTGATTAAGCAGGTGTTCTGCCAGAGTCTTTGGTTTACCTTGGATTTCAGCGATTAAATGCTCGCCAAGCACCTTGGTCAGTTTCTTTTGCCATAGTGGTTTTAATGCCAAACCTTGCTTGGTATTTGTGGTTAGCTTGATTTCAAGTAACGGCATTCCGGCACGAAAGCCCAGCTCTATTTCTGCGGGCCAATTGGGCAGTTGCTCATTAATGGCTTTTTGCAAACTTGACTCACCTAAGCCAAACACCTGCAAGCGAGTAACATCTGTAGTTAAATTACTGGGTAAGTATTCAGCAATAGCTGGCATTATTTGTTCTCTCAGCATGTTTTTTAGTTCATGAGGCACGCCGGGGGTACAGTAAATATCACACTCTTTATAACGCACGGAAAACCCCACGGCGCTGCCACTTCTATTGGCGATTATTTGGCAACCAGCAGGCAGTATCGCTTGTTTTAAGTTAGGGGCATTTAATTCAGTACCACGTTGTTGACACCAAAGGGTTAAATGAGCAAGCGCTTGTGGGTGCTGACTTAACTCTTCCCCGATAGCAAGACTTAACGCTTGGGCGGTTAAGTCATCCACCGTAGGACCTAGGCCACCATTGATGATTAAGATGTCGCTAGTACTTGCCATGTAGGTGATTTCACTGACAAGGAGTGCTAAATCATCAGCGATGGTTACCTTACGATTAATTTCAAGACCAAGTTCCTTTAACACTTGCGCCATCATGGCAGAGTTACTGTCGACAATGTCTCCAGTCATCAACTCATTACCGGTTAATAATAACTGTACTTTCGGGGCTGACATCTATCGCTTTCCTAACTGTAATTATTTGTCGATAAATTTAAACCTTTTTATCTCAACTTACATCTAATTTTTTTGTGAAGTCAAAAACAATATAAAATAGAGGGAATAATTCATGAGTAATAAAATTAACAACTGTTTAAAGCGTTTAGTGCTTTGTACCGCGCTTATTTTGCCTAGTTTGCAAGTATCAGCACAAGTGATTGAGGAAGTTGAACAGTCTTTTTCGGTATCAGGCCAAAGTGGTTTTAGCTTAAATAATATTAATGGCACTGTGACCATCAATAGTTGGCAGGAAAATAGCGTAAAAGTACTGGCAAAAATTAGCGCACAAACACAAGAGTCTCGTGATGACGTGACTATTAAAATGACTCAGTTAGGTCCGAAAGTAACGGTTAGTACAGACTATAAAGAAAAGGGTTACCGTCAACATAAACAGGCGGCTAAAGTAGATTACCAAGTATGGTTACCAGCGGAGACTAATTTAACTGATATTGAACTTATTAACGGTAGTTTAGTGATTAAAAATATAAGCGGAGAAGTAGCGGCGCGAGTGGTTAATGGTTCAATCAATGCGACTGGTTTACGCGGTGACAGTGAAGTAAGCTCAGTTAATGGCAGCGTAAATGTTTGGTATCACCAAGATGCACATGGCATTGAAAAGATAGCCGTTGAAACTGTTAACGGCAGTATAAAATTGTACCTTCCTGAAAATATCAATGCTGACATTACGGCTGATACTATGCATGGCAGTATTAACACTACTTTTGGCTTAACAGCTAACAAGAATGGTTTTTTGGGTGTTAACCTACGCGGAAAAATTGGCAACGGCGGAGGTCAAATTAATTTAGACAGCGTTAATGGCAGTATTGAGCTGTTAAAAAGTGAATAGCTGTCTGTTCCTAGTTAGTTAGCAATGCATTATCGTCATTAGTGCATAAAAATAGAAATTTTTTGATATTGGCACTTTTTACCTAAATATAACCATAAGTTTGTTGATTCAAGCTTATGGTTTTTTTATGATTAACTAATAACTTAAAGTTCTAGTTCCACATGGCAAAATTTGAGGAAAACACATAGTGAGTAAAAAGACTTATCCCCGGGCGTTACTTTTTGGTCGTTGGTATCGAAATGATATTGATGAGCAAGGTAATGAAACCGTTGAATATGCTCAGCTTAGCAGTGATGGCAGCTTTGAATTTACCTTTATAACCCTTGATGAAAAGGGTGAGGTTATTGATGAAATTACCGAGCTGGGTGATTGGGGATTAGTGGCAGATATTCACTTTACCTTAACAAAAAACGAACTAATTAATGAAGAGCTCTACTCAGCAGATTTAAATAATGATGATAATTATCAAGCGTATAAGGTGCTAGGGTTGGACCATAAAACATTTCATTACCAACATATATTAACCAATGAAGAATATATTATGAGACGGGTTGTTGATAACCTCGGTCATTGTTAGAATAATGGACAAGAATTTACTGATTTACCTAAATTAAAATCAAATAAGAATTAGAGATAGTTAATGAAGCGATTAAAAGCAGCAAGTTTAATTACCGCAATAAAAACTCCTTACACTGAAAAAGGAGAAGTTTGTTTAAAAAGTTACGATTTCTTGATAAAAGAGCAAATCGCTGCTGGTGTTGATGGCATTGTCGTCGGTGGAACTACCGGTGAAGGGCATCTACTTAGCTGGGAAGAGCATTTAATGCTAATTGCTCATTGTGTACATAATTTTGGTGATAAATTAATTATTGTTGGTAATACTGGCAGTAATAATACCCGCGAAGCCATAAAAGCTACCGAATATGGTTTTGCTATAGGGATGGATGCCGCATTACAAATTAACCCGTATTATGGCCGTACTTCTCTTAAAGGCGTAATCGAACATTTTAAAAAAGTACTCGATATTGGTCCAGCCTTTATTTATAACGTGCCAGGTAGAACGGGACAAGATTTAACGCCAGAATTCATTGAGCCTTTATCAACACATAAAAACTTTATTGGCGTAAAAGAGTGTGCTGGTAACGATCGTATTGCCTATTATGAAAAACAAGGCATTGCTTGTTGGTCAGGTAATGATGATGAAAGTTATGCCAGTCGTCATGAATATGGCTCCCATGGCGTGATTTCTGTAACTTCAAATATTATCCCTGGCATTATGCGCCAGCTAATGGATAAAGAGAACTTAACGCAAACCACAGTACTTAATGACGAAGTACAAGATTTAATGAAGTGGCTATTTTGTGAGCCTAACCCGATTGCAATCAATAGCGCGTTAATGATGACAGATGCGGTGCCTAAAAATATTCGTCTACCGTATCAAGCACTAACACTAGAGCAACGTCAGCAGGGCCTAGATATTTTAAAAACCATTGCCACTAAAGACTTAGTTGGTGATAGTTTATCGCTACTTGCAGATGACGACTTTAATTATTGTATTTAAAATCTGCATCTAATAGCTGCATTTAAGCGCTGTATATAGAAGTTATGTGCTGGTAAACAGTTTTCAGCGCGAGACAAGCTATAAATTTAAAGCCTCAGTTCTAACGTATGTTACAACTGGGGCTTTAATGTTTCTGGCAATTCAAAAAGTAGTTCTTTTTCTATAGGTGGCTTATCACTTGCTGGCGTCAGCTCAATTGAAAGTGGGCAAATGAAACGCAAGCTCACTGCGCACAGTTGTAAATTACATGGCTCATTCTCATCTGCTATGCCATGCAATCTATCACCTACCACTGGTAGTCCAATAGTGGCGGCATGTATGCGTATTTGATGCTTTCGGCCACTGTCTATTTTGACTTTTATTAATGAACGCTTGCTAACACTGTCATAAGCCAAGCAAGTAAAAGTACTGCGGGCACTCTTGCCATCAATGTCACTGTTAATAACCTCTGGTTGTGGTCTTGCACTGTGATCGCCATGGACAATGATGTGGTAATGCTTTTCTAGTTGATGATGCTCAAACATATTCGATAATGCTCGTGCCGCCTTTTTACTGTGCGCTATAAGGATCAAGCCAGTCGCCGCTCTATCTAATCGATGGACAATAAAAGCAGGGCGTTCATCTGGTAAATTTTGCTGAGCAAAGCGAGCAATGGTGCAATGATCACTCCATTTAGAGCCCTGTGACAACATACCGTAGGGTTTATACCAGACGCTGTAATCAACTAAGTCTGCAATCAACTGAGCTTGTGGGACAGGTGTGCCGAGCACTTCACTATTGTAATAAAAATGCAGTTCATCACCAGGGAGTAATTGCTTTTTTACTCGACGTAAGCGTTGGGTTTGTTTTATATTTTTTGCTGGCGTTAACCATAAGGCACCTTTACTAATTGCCTGCTTTAACTCTGCCTTGGACAGTGCTATGCCTTGATCTATCGCATAGTTCTCAAGTAAGGTAATCGCTGTACCACTTTGCTGTTCACTCGCTTTAATATGCCATTCAAACTTGTGATATTTGAATTGAGCGCTTTGAGAGTTTTGACTGCTTTGATTATTAGACTCAAGTGAAGAGTCGGCGGACGGTATTGGCATAATTTTAATGTACAACAAGGCTGGTATGTTTATTTTACTAGGTTTATGGTCTGTGCAAAGCTAAAATAAGCCATTGATAATAATAATCTGCAAAATTGCAGCAAATGAGTACTAATATGAGCCGTGATCTAACACTTTTCCCTGAAGATGAAATAGGCAACACCCTTTGGCAGATGAGCCAAGATGGTGATGACCTTAACAGCGAACGTGAAATTGAATTTTCAATGCTATTTCCTAGTCAAGAGTTAGCGCTTAAGTTTGGTCAGATATTATTAGAAAACAACCAAAAACTTTCATTTACCCCCAATGAAGCGAATGAAGATTTACCATGGGAAATTACTGCTTATCCGTATATGCCGGCAACTTATGAAAATATAACAAGTTATCAGGAGTTACTCGTTGCAGGTGCTGAACCTTTAAAAGGACAGTTTGCTGGTGTTTATTTTATCGCTTAACTAGTTACTTGTTATAAGTGTACCCTTGGTTTTATTATTAGTGAGTTTTTCAAGTATATGAACATAGATCTTAAACAGTTTTCAGCGTTACAAAAAGCCAGTAAAGACTCTTTTTTTGAGCAAAAGAAATTACTTAAACAAGTAATGTTAGGTAAAACCGTACTCTGTAAAGTATGTAAACAACCACTTAAACTTCATACCCCTGAGCAAGCTGGCCCAACGGGCGTACGCTGTGTAAAAGGCTGTACTGATATATCGTTAGATTTTGTTTAATTAACTTACAAAAGTTAACGTTGAGAAGTTCAACTATTTTAAATATTACTCTGTATTAATTGAAGTATGACTACGAACAAAATGCTAAAAGCGAAATCCAAAGTTAATGCCGTAAACATTGCCAGACTTGTGTGAGTCACTGGTATCGTAATAACGTCGAATATAAGGTGTTATTTGTATGTTTATAATGTTTAATTCAATACCCATTTCAGGATAAACAGCAAGTACAGGCTCATCTTTACAGCCCTCAAATTCTTCTTCGTGACTGGTACAGTGTTGTGTTTTCCCAATAAAAAAACCTACACCGAGATATGGGTTTATTACCTGTCCGGTATGCACAAAGGCAAAGCCTGAAAAACCAAGGTAAAGCTCATTACTTTCATACTCGGTTGTAGTTGTATAGCCTTGAGGGTAAAAATGACCATCAGCAGAAAAGTAACTCGTTGTTTCAGCTGTTTTAGTGTTATTACCACCAGAATACAAAGTGCCACTTAGTCTCCCGCCAAACATATGTCCTTTTAAAGATACCGATATTTCGGCACCAGAACGATCCCCTTCAGGTTCATTGAACGCACCAATAGAGAAAACAGCCTCATTTTGGTTGGCTTGAGATATAGTCGAAAAAGCGAATAAAGCCGTTAATAAATATAATTTAACTGAGTAATGCATAATTCCATTTCCGCATAGGTAAAATCGCTCAAAAAAGCGACTGTTTATTGTTGTGGGTTACTTTAATTGATCGTATTCTCGTTTAAGTCATTGAATTATGCAATAAAAAACCGGTAAATCTCTTAACAGAAATTTACCGGTTCTATTTGATTGTTTATTTTGCAGTTAGCTGTTCAAGGTTCAAAGAAGAAACACGGAGTTGACGTTAGTCAATGAGTATTTCTGATGAATAACCTTGGACAACTAGCAATAAAATTAACCTATAAAAGCACGAGCGTTACGGAACATGCGCACCCAAGGTGAATCTTCACCCCAGCTATCTGGATGCCATGAGTTAGCAACCGTTCTAAATACACGTTCAGGATGTGGCATCATAATGGTGACACGACCATCAGTAGTTGTTAATGCAGTTATACCATCAACTGAACCGTTAGGGTTAGCTGGGTATGTTTCAGTAACGTCACCGTAGTTATTAACGAAACGCATTGATACAGTGCCTGAGTTGTTGGCAGCATCAATAGCAGTATCAGAGCTAAATTCAGCATAACCTTCACCGTGCGATACCGCGATTGGCATACGTGAACCAGCCATGCCTTTAAATAATACCGACGGACTCTCTTGAATTTCAACTAATGAGAAACGTGCTTCAAAACGTTCTGATTTGTTTTGTACAAAGTGAGGCCAGTGCTCAGAGCCTGGGATGATGTCTTTTAAGTTTGACAACATTTGGCAACCGTTACACACACCTAGAGTGAAAGTATCTTTACGTTCAAAGAATGTCTTAAACATTGTTCGGGCATCAGCATTAAATAATATTGATTTTGCCCAACCTTCACCAGCACCTAGAACATCACCGTAGGAGAAACCACCACAAGCAACTAAGCCGTTAAAGTCAGCTAAATCTGTACGACCCGATAAGATATCCGACATATGTACATCAACGGCAACAAAACCCGCTCGGTCAAAAGCCGCGGCCATTTCAACATGAGAGTTAACACCTTGCTCACGTAAAATAGCAATACGAGGGTTAGAGATGCCGTTAGCAGCGTTTTGTGCGTCTTTAACAATTAAATCGCTAACAATATCTTCGTTGATATCAAAGGTAAGCTCGGTGTTCAAACCTGGATCTTCAGTATCAAATTTAACATCGTGCTCTTGTTGTGCACATTCTGGATTATCACGCAGTGACTGCATTCTATAAGTCGTTTGTGCCCAAACAGTACGGTAATAAGTACGAGAGTTTTCTAAGACAACCTCACCATCACGAGTGAAACGAATAGTATCTTCGTTGTTCAAATGACCAATATCAGTGCAGTAATCTAAAATACCGTGCTCAGCTAAAATAGTGTCGATAGCTTCAACATCGTTGGTACGAATTTGCATAACTGCGCCAAGCTCTTCATTAAACAAGGTAGCTAAATCATCACTTGCGCCGTTTGCTTCATTTGTAGTAACGAGCTTGCTGATATCAATATCAACACCGGTATGGCCGGCAAAAGCCATTTCAGTAACCGTAGTGAATAAACCACCATCTGAAATATCATGATAAGCCACCAACTTCTCAGCGCGTACAAGAGCTTGCATGGCGTTGAAGAAACCTTTTAATACTTCTGGGCTATCAACATCAGGGGTTTCATTACCAAGCTGTTTGTAAACTTGTGCTAAACATGAGCCACCTAAACGTTTCTTACCTTTAGATAAGTCGATAGCTACTAAGCGTGTCTCGCCTTTGTCGCTGCGAAGCTCAGGCGTTACTGTTTTACGAATATCCTCAACAACACCAAAAGCGGTGATGATTAATGACATAGGTGAAGTGACAGACTTGTCTATACCTTCTTCAGTCCATTGAGTACGCATCGACATTGAGTCTTTACCTACTGGAATGGTTAAACCAAGGGCTGGACAAAGTTCTTCACCAATAGCTTTAACCGCTTCATAAAGACCAGCATCTTCACCAGGGTGACCTGCAGGAGACATCCAGTTAGCTGAAAGCTTGATACGGTTTAAATCACCAATATCAGTACCGGCAATGTTAGTTAGTGACTCTGCTACTGCTAAACGAGCAGAAGCGCCAAAGTTTAATAAGGCAACAGGTGTACGCTCACCAAGAGACATAGCTTCACCATGGTAAGAATCAAGCGCAGATGCAGTAACACCACAATCGGCTACTGGTACTTGCCAAGGTCCAACCATTTGGTCGCGGTTAACCATGCCTGTTACGCTGCGATCGCCGATGGTAATTAGGAAGGTTTTTTCAGCCACTGTTGGTAGACTTAAAATACGGTTAGCAGCATCAGTTAAGGTGACATTGCTTAGATCTAATGAATCACCTGCAGCTGTTGCCGTTTTAACGTCTTTAAATATTTTAGGTGTTTTACCTAATAATACTTCAAGCGGTAAATCAATCGGCGTATTAAGTTTTTCGTTGTCACTAAAGTGTGCATCAGTAACGGTTAATTGCAATTCTTCGGTGGCACGACCAACAACAGCATATGGCGCACGTTCACGGGCACATATTTGTTCAAAAACCGCTAGATTCTTGTCTGATACGGCAATAACATAACGTTCTTGAGATTCGTTACACCAGATTTCATGTGGCGCCATGCTGCGTTCATCATTTGGTACGTTACGAAGTTCAAATACACCACCACGGCCACCATCAGAAACAAGTTCAGGGAAAGCATTAGATAAACCGCCAGCACCAACATCATGAATAAAGGCGATTGGATTTTCTTCACCTAGCTGCCAACACTTATCGATAACTTCTTGGCAACGACGTTCCATTTCTGGATTTTCACGTTGTACTGAAGCAAAGTCTAAACTTTCAGCTGACTGACCTGAAGCCATTGATGAAGCAGCACCGCCGCCTAAACCAATGTTCATTGCTGGGCCACCTAAGGCAATTAAGTTAGCGCCAACGATAATTTCACGTTTTTGTACATGTTCATCACGAATATTACCTAAACCACCAGCAAGCATAATTGGCTTGTGATAACCACGTACCTCAACACCGTTAAACGAGTTAACTTCTTCTTCATACGTACGGAAGTAACCTAAAATAGCCGGACGACCGAATTCATTGTTAAATGCCGCGCCACCTAATGGACCTTCCATCATGATGTCAAAAGCAGTAACAATACGGCTTGGTTTGCCAAAATCAGTTTCCCAAGGTTGCACAAATTCAGGAATGCGTAAGTTAGATACCGAGAAGCCCACTAAACCTGCTTTTGGTTTTGAGCCAATACCGGTTGCGCCTTCATCACGAATTTCACCACCTGAGCCAGTTGCAGCACCAGGGTACGGAGAAATAGCGGTAGGGTGGTTATGAGTTTCAACTTTCATCAAAATTTGAATATCTTCATGGTGGTAACCATAAACATTAGTTTCAGGGTTAGGGAAGAAACGACCACCTTTATTACCGACCATTACCGCAGCGTTATCTTTATAAGCGCTAAGGACGTAATCACCATTAATTTCGTGAGTATTACGGATCATTTTAAACAAAGATTTCTCTTGTTTAACGCCGTCAATAGTCCAGTCCGCGTTGAAAATTTTATGACGACAATGCTCTGAGTTTGCTTGAGCAAACATGTAAAGTTCAATATCGTGTGGGTTGCGACCTAGTTTAGTGAAGTTTTCAAATAAGTAATTAACTTCATCATCAGCTAAAGCCAAACCTAATTCTACGTTCGCTTTAACAAGTGCTTGTTTACCGCCATTTTCAATATCAATAGCGGTTAATTCACCAGGCTCACTGCTGGCAAATAACTTGCTTGCCTCTTCGAAATCATTAAAGACACTTTCCATCATACGATCATGTAATAATGCGTTTAATTGTACTTCTTGTTCTGCATTTAACTGTGCATCATTTTCGAATGATACATAATAAGCAATACCGCGCTCTAATCGAACCACTTTAGCTAAGCCACAATTGTGCGCTATATCGGTAGACTTTGATGACCAAGGAGAAATAGTGCCCGGACGAGGAGTCACTAATAAAAATAAGCCTGTAGGTTGATGCTCTTCAATTGTTGGGCCGTAAGTAAGTAATTGCTGTAAAACATTCTCTTCACTGGCACTTAAATCTTCATTAAGTTGAGCAAAATGGGCAAGTTCAGCATAAATATCATTTACTGGCAGCTGTAACTGTTCACATTGAGCTAATAGTTTTTTAACTCTGAACTCAGAAAGTGCTGGAGCGCCACGAAGGTTTTTAATCAACATCGTCATAGGGTAATCACCAAATATTATGTAGGGCTTTGATTGGCTTTTACTTGCTGAATCTGCACAGTAAAAACTAACCGAAAATTTCGCGCGTATTATAGTTGAAATTAACGCTTTTGTTAACGGAAAAAGTCAAGTAAAAACTTAACACTAGTGTCAGGTAAAAAGTACTTGGCTAATAGAACAATACACGACACAATTGAGGTCATGACTAAACATTTATATTTTCCAATAAAAGCTAAACTCTTTACTAACTTAGCTAGTAAGTTAAAGAGCAAATTAAAGGGTAAGCTAATGACTAAGTTTATCTCTTTGCTCTTATTTATTTTTGCCACTCTTTTATTAAGTGGCTGTGATAAAAAAAATGACTCTTCAAGTTTATCTCGTATTTTAGCTCGAGGTTATATCAATGTTGGCACAATCTTCGGACCAACAAATTATTACACCACAGCCAATGGCTTTGCTGGTTTTGAATATGAATTAGCAAAAAAGTATGCTGACTCGCTTAATGTCGAATTGCGCATTATCCCAAGTTATAGCCTTAACGAACTTTTCATCAAGTTAAATACCGGTGAGGTTGACTTGTTGGCTGCTAGTTTGTCAAAAACTGAAAAGCGCCTACAGCGTTTTCGCTTTGCACCGAGTTATGAAACTATCAGCCAGAAATTAGTCTTTAAGCAAGGTAATATCAGGCCGAGAAAAGTGGCTGACTTAGCGGGTAAGTTAATGGTTACCACGGGGTCAAGTTATGTGGAAAACCTTGAGAAGCTAAAGCTAACCCATAGCGAACTCACTTGGCAAGAAACCATTGAATTTGATAGCGAAGAGCTTTTGGCTAAAGTACTCAGTGGTGAAATAGATTATACCGTGATTGACAGTAATAACTTAGCCATTAACCGCAGTTATTACCCTGAGATAAGTATTGGTTTTAGTATTAAAAAGCCAGAGCCTTTAGCTTGGATGGTCAGTAAAAACAGTCATGATGATATCTTAGCAAGCCTGATTGAGTTTTTTGGCATAGTGCATCACGACGGTACTTTGCTAGCGTTAGATGACAAATATTATGGTCATATTGAACAATTTAACTATGTTGAAACCCGGACATTTATTAAAGCGGTAGCAACAACTTTACCTAAATATCAGCATTTTTTTGAGAAATATGCCCAAGAGCTCGATTGGCGTTTATTAGCGGCCATTAGTTACCAAGAATCACACTGGAATCCAACAGCACGTTCATATACCGGTGTGCGTGGCATGATGATGTTGACGTTAGCCACAGCAAAACAAATGGGTATTAAAAGCCGTTTAGATACTGAGCAAAGTATTCGAGGCGGGGCAAAATACTTTAAGCGCATGATTGCTATGATGCCTGATAGAATACCGAGACCAGATCGTATTTGGTTTGCTTTAGCTTCTTATAATATCGGCTTTGGCCATTTAAATGATGCAAGGATTATCACCCAACGCCAAGGTGGCGATCCTGACCGCTGGGTCGAAGTTAAAACTCGTTTGCCGTTATTGCAACAGAAAAAATATTATAAAAATACTAAACATGGTTATGCACGTGGAGAAGAGCCTGTGCATTATGTTGACAATATTCGTCGTTATTACGACACCTTAAGCTGGTTAGATAATAAATCCAAAGAGCAAGCCAAAGAAGATGCTATCGCATTAGAGCGCCAACAAGCGTTAGAACTACAAGAACATTTACCCGAAACATTACCCTCTGAAAGTCAATCACAGGACAGTATTACTCCTGTAAAATCTGAACCAAAATCTGATAAAGAAGCACAAGCAATTTCAGCCAAATAAAACACGATTCGCAGCTAGATTGTAAGTGTTTATGTAATAGTTAGCAGCCTAACGCTAAACGTACTTATTGACGTTTTTTATGCTGTTATATTGTATAAAAATATTGAGAGTTGCTGCTTTTCTTTACACTATTCAATTCCAATGCATATTCGTTAAATATCATTGTAATTAATACAATTTATTTATCATCTACTAACATGACAAGCTTTATTTAAATAATGATATTGTCAGTTATTTTTACACAATCATTTCAGAGCCAATGGAATTTACTGGCACGTATTTATAAACTATTGATTCATTTCTAGTTAACAGGCAGATAAATAACAGGTCTTGAATATGCATGAAATACATTCAGATATAAACCTAAATACTTAGCAGTTGTGGTGTGCTTGGCCTTTTGCCATTGCACGCCTTGTTAGGCTCAATAGTATAGGATTTTTGTTATGAATATTCTAAAATTGATGTCACTTGTTCTCTTCCTTTTATTCGCTGTAAATGCCAATTCAACTCAGTATAAGTTTGTTGCCGGCGATAATAGTTTTTCCACTAAGGTATGTGTGCTAGCTGGCTCTGATGACAAGGCGAGATTGAGTAGGTCGAAAGGCTATCCTAACGATAGTGGTAGACTTATCGCCAATACCGTTAGGTGTAATGACATGACCATTGCTAGCTTTGCTAAAAAATACCAGGCGATGAATACGTTTAAATACTTGAACGGACTGACAAAGTTGAGCCTGAGGGAATACGATACTAGTGTTGAAATACAAGACGTAACAACTGCGGTTAATGATAATAGCGATGTTGTTAAGGTTATTTATGTACGTTCAGCTAAATAGAGTTACAGAGAAGAGCTTTAACCGTAGAGGCAAGTCTATTAGCTTAGGGCTAATTTTCTTGCTTTGTTATATCAGATATTATTAACCTACTGAATTAGAATAGCTATTCTATAAACATTGCCAACTATTTAAATCATTGTTCGTTAGAGACCTTCACATTGTCTTACTAGGCTTTGCTAGGTATTGCTAGGTATTGCTAGGTATGACGGTAAATAATAACAGCATTATCAATACCTTTACTGTCATAAAACTGTCATTTCACCAAGCTATAGTCGATGGGTAATTAAAAATAATCTTACCTAGAGTGATAATAAAATGAAAAGAACCTTAAAGAATAATCAACGAAGAAAACAATTAAACCGCCAACATCATAAAATGACCTCGCGTAGACAGTCTCACTTTAATCAAGTCATGAATGAAGTTGTTGAGCAAGCCACTGATCCGCTTAGTTATCCGCTTAGTTAGGAATTCAATAGTATTTAATTCACTACTCTGACAAAGGCTCTAACTAGTACATTTTTATTGAACTAGCTAATAACTGTAGTTTCATCGAGTATTATTAAGTTTGCTTGCTTATCAATAAGTTGAACTTTCTCAACTGCTCTTATCTAATGCACCTTTTAGCCTGTGCTCTAATATACTAGCTAATAATTATTGCGGTTTCATCAAGGTTATTTGTTTGCTTATCAATTAACTGAAATTGATTAAAGCCAATAGTGATCACATCATCATGGTTGAGTTTTTCACGCGACACCTTGTTGCCATTTAATTCAATACCGTTAGTACTGGCAAGATCTTCTAAATAAGTGATCAATTGACCATCAATAAATGGGTCTGGCTCGGTGATTAAACGTGCATGTTTTGAACTGACTGCGGCATCATTAATTTGAATGTCATTACTACTTGCACGGCCGATAGATAAATATCCTTCAACAAGTTGCCATTTATTAATAATTACATCTTCAACACTTAAGGCTAAATAAGCCATATAAACTCCTAATTTAATTATTATTATTATTCTTATTCTTATTTATATTTATTTTTATTTTTAGTTAATTGCTTACACGGATTAAGCCTACCGTAAGGTTATCCCTACTATTTTGGGCTAAGGCTCGGTACACCATGTCATGACAAACATCTTTATTCTCAGAGTACACTGATAAATAGTGGTTAATTTCTTGTTCAGTTAAATAATCATGTAAACCATCGGTTGATAACATAATGGTATCACCACTTTTTATTGCAATTGTTGCTGTATCAACGGCTATTTTTTCTCGAACGCCAATTGCTTGCGATAGTAGATTTTTGGTATTGGAATTTTTAGCGGTTTCTGCGCTTATTGCACCTCTATTCACTAATTCTTGCAGCATGGTGTGATCAACTGTTTCTTGTACTAAATTTTTATTTTTTAAACTATAAGCACGTGAGTCACCAACCCAGCCTAGATAGCAGTTATTATTTTCTATTACTATTAATACGCCTGTAGTGCCCATGCCTTGCTGGTCACTAGTACTGCTTGCTTGGTTTAGAATTGCTATATTTGCTGCATTAAGTTGTTCTGTAATCCATGTTAGCCAATTAGCTTGGTTAGTGATGGATACTTTATCCCACTCAGATTTGATATGGTCAACTAACATTGCGCTGGCAACTTCACCGGCATTATGTCCACCCATACCGTCAGCAATTAGCATCCAAGCAACACCTAGCTCTTTATGAATGCCGTAACTTATGGCATCTTCATTATTGTCTCGAATCGCGCCCTGATGACATAGGGATTTAATGTGATAATTCATAGGAGTTAACTGTTAGTGCCTTTATCTTATGATGAAAAGTCGTTATTTAACGGACTAGTTAATAGCTTGTTTTTATTAGAGTGCGCTGACTTTAAAGTCTCTTTTAAGCGCATTAGCAAGCGCTAGCTTAAATTCTGCCATATTTTGATATCGTTTATCTATATCTTTATGCATGGCTTTATTACATATACGCTGAGCACTTGTTGGCAACGCGGGATTTCGTTGATTGACGGCAACAGCTTTTGCTTTGGTAATTTGATAGGCGACGGTGGCGATGGACTCGCCTTCGAAAGGTAAATAGCCACAAAGTAGCTGGTAAAATGTTACCCCTAAACTGAAAATATCACTACGACCGTCAACTTTTAAACCCAATATTTGTTCTGGAGACATGTAATAAGGGCTGCCCATAATAATACCGGTACGGGTTTTACTGTTATCACTGACGTAGGCTATGCCAAAATCCGTTACCGTGACTTTGAGTAAGTCATCATCATAAATAATGTTGGCTGGCTTGATATCTCTATGAACAACGTTTTGCTTATGGGCATAATCTAAGGCATCGGTTATCTGTATTAATAATTGATAAACCAATGGAATAGGCAGTGTTTTCCCTGGTTGGATAAATAGTGATAAGGGCGCGCCAGTCAGTAGATCCATAGCGATATAACCTAGCTTGTTTTCTTCACCGACATCATAAATGGTAACTATATTTGCATGACTTAAACCACCAGCAGTTTGCGCCTCTCTAAAGAACCTTTCTTTGGCTTCAGTAAATTCAGCTGAGTCAATATCATCACTTAATTGCAGCGTTTTAATGGCAACATGCCGATTTATTTTAGGATCGACACCTTGGTAGACAATACCCATTGCGCCTTTGCCTAAGATTCCTTCCACTTGATAGCGGCCAAAATTCTTAACGGTTAAGTGATGGTTAAGCTTGCTCTGACTTTGTAACTGATTATCAACTATCACTAAGGTTTGCTCAAAATCTTCTGCGGGCAAAGTTATGGTGCTAACGGGCGATGCTACTCGGGCACTATTGGTTGTTGTCACTGTGACATCTGTCACAGCCGGAGATGATGACTGTGCTATTTTTACTTGCTTGTTGGTTAATGATTTAGCCTTATCAACCATGGTGGCGAGTGACGCACTAGGTAAGTGCTCTGTTCGATAATTAAGAGCCGATAAAAATAAGTTATATTCCCTTTGATAAGCTAAAAGTAATAACCATGAGCCCGCCAGTACAAGCACAACGGGAAGTACCTCAAGCCATTGTTGCTGCTTAAACATAAAATATTGAATGATAAATAACACTAAGCTGTAACTCACTATGCCTATTAGCTGTTGCTTAATATGCAGGTGGCGTATGAACCAAGCTAAAATTAAAGCGACAGCCGCCAAAGCCCAACATAATAAAACAGTGCTTAAGTTTTGCGATAAATAATCACCTAAAATTAATTTGTTAACTAAAGGTAGCACCATTTTTTGATGGCCATAATTATCATCTATGATAATTATGGCCTTATATTGCCTTGGTGAAAAAATAGCAGAATCTAAGGCGTTTTGCTGCTCAATAAACTGCTTTACCGAAGTATGGGCAACTGCATTACTAGCAATATCTTCTGGGCTAGATAAGCGGTCTAACTTAGCGCTATTTTCCTGACTAACTTGAACCACGCTGTCAGAAGTGAATACATCGCCAAAAAACCCTAATAATAGCTCTGCAGGAATTAGGCTATTTTCTTTGTTACTTAAGCTTAATTGCCAATTTTGATTGAGACTAAGCTCATTATTTACACTTAATTGCTTTAGAATTTCACCGGCTAAACTTAGGTATATTCCATCTTGCTGTTGCCATAATATTGGCAAGCTTTGTCGCTCATTGATTAAAAAGGGCGTAAAGACAAAGTGTTTTGAGCTGACCTTTCTGATTTTATGCTCTGCTGAGTATCTAAACCTAGCCAAGGTGCGGGCAAGTAGCGTTGGCGATTGACTATTTAGCGCTTGTGTCGATGAGCTATTCGCGGATGCAATGATCACTTTATGATACCTAGGAGTGTTAGCTAAATAACTTTCAAGTTGGCTCATAAATATGCTTGATGGTTTAGCAAGCAAGGTGATTTGACTTTGAGGATGAGATGACAATATTGTTGTTATTGAGTCTAGCTCGTGATCATCGAAAGAAGAATACAGGGTTAAAATTTTATTCGAGTCAAACGCTGTGTTATTCCCAGGTAAAGCTTGTACTGATGTTAGTTTAGCGAGGGTATTAATATTTAATTGGTTTACCTGGTTTAGGGCTCCATGGGCAACATACCAAAAGCTAAAACCCCAGAATAATAGAAGTAGATAAAACCAACCCGTATGATAAATGGGCAGAAGACGTTTGATCATGTGTAGTGATAACCTTTAGCTATTTGATACCATTCAGCATAAAGAAGTGACCACTTAGAATTACATGGGCGACATTAGAACACACAAAATGAATAGTGATATAGTCGTTCTATATTTCATTCATTTTGTAACGTTATCATGGTGTTCCATGTGTTCCAAAGGCGAGTTTTAAAGGCTTATATGCTACGTTATTGATTTTGATAAAGGAATAACCATTATCTACAATCAAAGCCTTGCCTATTAGCCTTTAAATTCTCGCTACGTGAGCACTTTCTTATTCTGACTGGTATTAGTATTATTTTTATTTTGCTGTTGTTACACCTCTATTAATACCTTAATGTGCTTGGCATATCAAATTTAAGCGAATAAAATAACTCTAAAAAGTGGATACTCTAGCCTTCGCTAGAGCGGCTAAAAGTCATAAGTTTTTCGTTTGTTATTAACTCTTGATGAGCTTTTCATTGATTACTTGTTTTAATTCTTGCTCAAGTGCTTGATAAGCTAATTGCATTGCTTGGAATAGTGTATCTATTTGAGCATACGCAGGGGGAGATGTTGTTAAATAGTGATTAAAGTTACGGGTGTGATGGAGTAGTGCGTGAGCACTTAAGTTTGCTGTCATTCCTAAAATTTTATGGCTGATTTCATGTTGCTGTTTGTTATCTTGTTGGCGAATACCTAGGGCTAACGCGCTAAGTTGTTTGGGCGCATCGTCTAAAAATAATGCGATAAGCTTGTGTTGAAACTGCTCATTGTTATTTAAACGCTTACTAAATTCATCCCTTTGCCATACTATCAGTTGCTCTTGCTCTTTAGGTAAAGGACCATCACTGTCAGCGGCTATTTTTTCTGGCACTTTAACTAGGGGCGGTAGCTCAAGTTCATTAAAGACTGCTGGGCTAATTGTTTCAGCTTCAATGACTAACTCAGCGTACTGTGTAAGCTTTTCTTTTAGTTTTACTGGATCAATGGGTTTGCTTAAGTAATCCGTCATCCCAGCGGCCAAGCACTTTTCTCTATCTCCTTTCATGGCATTGGCGGTCATAGCGATAATCGTTACCGCCTTATTTTCGTCACCTGCTTCTCCTTGTCGGATGGCTGCAGTCGCTTGATAACCATCCATTTCAGGCATTTGACAGTCCATTAAAATAATATCATATGGCGCCTTACCTTGAGTTGCTTGCCCCTTTATTGATGGACCGTTTGCTAATTTACCTTTCGTTGATTTAAGAAAAGTTAAGGCCTCTAAACCATCAACGGCAATGTCTGGCACGATACCAAATTCAGCTAAAATATGACGAGCGACTTCTTGGTTTATACGGTTGTCTTCTACCAATAATAATCGACACTGACTTAAACTGATATGATCGTTACCTTGCTCGGAAGATTCAACACCTTTTAAGTAGTGGCGAGTGATAAGTGGCAATTTTTGTGATGAACTTGTACTTTGTGATAAACACAAGGTTAAAGTTTTAAATAAGTCTTTTGTTATGGCTGGTTTTGGGAAATAAGCTGAAAAGCCAAGATCTCTGAAGTAGTTTGCATCACCCCGAGCGGCCATAGAAGTCATCATTACCAGCTTTATCTCTTTTAAATTAGGGTTGTCTTTTACATTTTTAGCCAATGACGCACCATCCATATGGGGCATATACATATCAAAAAAGGCCATTTTTATATTTGCTTGCTCTTGATTTTTCGCATTACTTTCAAGTAAAGCTAACGCGGCTAAGCCACTTTCGGTTTCATAAACAATTGCTCCCCAATGCTCTAATTGTGTTTTTAATACAAATCGATTAGTAGCATTATCATCAACGATTAATATGGGCACGTTATTGATATCAACATCAGGCAGCACAATTTTGGCTTGTTCACTTTTTGCTAAACTTACCGTAAATGAAAAGTTAGAGCCTTGTCCTAAAGTACTGGATACTTTTATATCACCTTGCATTAGTTGGCAGAGTTGTTTACAAATGGCGAGACCTAAGCCTGTACCTCCGTACTTTCTGGTTGTTGATGCATCAACTTGAGTGAAGGATTGAAATAAATTGGCAATCTTATCGGCCGGTATTCCTATGCCGGTATCACGAATACTACAATGCAGGGTTAGCTGACTTTCTTCATTGTCATTAACAGCCTTCTCTTCGACTAATTTTGCCGAGATGACTATTTCACCTTGCTCGGTAAATTTAATAGCATTGCCGGTTAGATTATTAAGGATTTGTCTGAGACGTCCGGGATCGCCTTTGACATGACTCTGTTGGATGCCTCTATTATCTAAAATAATCTCAATGTTTTTTTCTTGGCTTTTTAAAGCGAGTGATTCACTAAACTCACCAAAGAGATTTCTTAGGTCGAAATCTATCACTTCTAAATCCAGTTTACCTGCCTCTACTTTAGAGAAATCCAGAATATCATTGATTAAACTCAGTAGCGCTTCGGCACTTGAATTAGCCAGCTCCACCCGATGCATTTGTTCTTCGCTTAAATCATTTCTCAGCAGTAAGCCAAGCATGCCAAGGATGCCATTCATTGGCGTACGAATTTCATGGCTCATACTGGCAAGAAATTCAGCTTTATGGCGAGCTGTATCTTCCGCTAATTCTTTGGCGGCAATGTGCTCTTGTTCAACAGCCTTACGCTCAGTAATATCAAAGTTAACACCGGTCATTTGCACGGCGTCACCATTACTATCGAGTTTTACTAAAGCCATTGCTTTAATGTGTTTTACTACTCCTGTGGGGGTAACGATTCTAAATTCATAATCAAAATTTTTCTTTTTTTCAATGGCATCTAAGACTGCTTGATTAGCAGAGTCGATATCTTCAGGGTGTACAGATTTTTGCCAATCAGATAAATTGCCAACAAAGTTTTGTGGCGTTGTTGCATATATTCTATGCATCCATTTATCCCAAGTCAGTTTGTCATTAGCTATATTATATTGCCAAATACCTATGCCTGCGGAGTCAGTTGCTAGGCTTACTCGCTCGTTCACTTCCATTAAGGCGCGTTGATGTTGCTCTTGCTCTAACTCGAGTAATTCTTCTTTTGAAATGTCTCGGATAATGCCAGTAAAAACTATGCCTTGTTCACTGGTGACCTTTGATATAGATAAGTGGATGGGGAATATTTCCCCTGATTTTTTCTGTGCGCGTAATTTTCTACCTATGCCCATTATATGAGCTATGCCAGTTACTTTATATTGATTCAGGTAGTCATCATGTTTTGAGCTTTGTTGAATGGGCATTAAAGTACGAACATTTTGATTAAGCGCCTCTGCCTCGCTATAACCAAACATTTCTTGAGCCGCTTTGTTAAAAGCAATGATGTCGCCTTGTTCATTGATAGTAATAAAACCCTCCGCGGCACTGGAAAATATGGCATTTATTTGCTCTGAGCTTTGTTTTGCCAGTAATGCCGAGTGTTCTTGCTCACGCAGAGCAAATTGCATCTGGGTAAATAGATTATTAAAGCTACGTGCGAGCACACCAATTTCGGTGCTACTTTGGGTGGGTAGTGTGCTTAAAGTATTAGATTGCTCATAATTTTCTAAGCTATCTGTTATTTGCTGTAATGGCGTGGCAATACGCCTAGCGGCAACGGTTGCTATGGCTAATGCAACTAAAGCTAAGGCACTACCCAGTAATAAGCTACGAATTCTAAAGGCCGCTAGCGTTTGTTCCATTTCAGTACTGTCTTTTAGTACCAATAAGTTAAGTTGATGAATGTTATCAAAGCGATTTAAATTGACTTGCTGATAATGGCCTAGAAACTTATGGTCATCAATAGTGACACTCTCCATCCTATATTCGGTTAATTTCTCATTAATCACAGGTGCTAACTCAGGAAATTCATCTTGTATTAAATAACGCTGTGCTAGGTTGAAACCAAAGGTTTTACTATTGTCAGGGTGTGAAACAAAGTCGCCCTCTTCATTGGTTAAGTAAAAAGATAATTGGCTTAACTCTCTGGTTTTAAGTTGGCTAATAAAGTCGCCAAAATTTATATTAACGATGATAAGGCCAAATATATCACCTGTGCTTGGATGGTAAATAGGTGTTGCTACTCGTAAGACCGGTTTATGAGGTTTTTCAATTTTACCGTAGTTCTTAGCAAGCTCTATTTTGGAGAAATATACTTGGCCAGGGTCTTTATTTATAGTGGCTTTAAAATATGGACTAGTGGATTTCTGCTGTAAACGAGACTTTGGTATAACGATACTTTGGCTATCATTGCGGACATTAATTAATTCTTGGCCGTTATTAGCGATACCTATGTAACGGATTTGATAATAGAATTCTTTATTAATGAGGAATTCACTGAAGGTTTGCTCAATTCGTCTTTTCCACAATCGGTAGTTATGATCATCACTACTTTCAAAAGACTCAAGCATCCCTTGCACTCCAGGAGAACGACTCAAAAATAAGATGTCAGAATTGGCTTGGCTGTAAAGTTGTTCAATCATAGGTTCAACAAGGTTACTTTCAATAGCCACTTCATTGCTGGTTTGTTGAGTTAACAAGCGCTCAGTTTCGAAATAGAATAAAAAGCTTACCAAAGTGCTAACACTTAATACCAAAATAAAAGCGGCAATAGGTATTTGCATGCTAATAGAGTATCGAGCATGACCAACCTCTAACAACTTGTTTTTCAATAGTGCATCGTTAGTTAAATTTTTCAGCGAAGTCATATTTTCTTGTGAACTAGTTCGCGCTTCTTGGCTCAGTTTATTTATAGAGGTTACTTTTAAATCAAGAAGTAAGCCAATAAAAGCACAACCGTAAGCCAGTATTTTCAAGCTATGGGCAATATTAAAGTGATTATCAAACAATGCCGTTGAACCAAAGGCCATATGAATTTGTGTGGTGACCTCGGGGATAACACTAAGTAATAAGCCATATTTGGCTAAGGTGGGAAATTGCTTATATAAGTTGATAAATAAGCTGCCGGCAAAGATAAATAAACCTAAGGGTAAGACATCATAAGGACGAGTGATCAGAGCATTTTTAAACATTGTTTGCGGTAAGCTGGTGCTATTCGCGGCAATATGAACTAAGACATAAGCTAGGGTGATAAAGCAAAGGCCGATAATGAGTATTGCTCGATAATCCTTTTTACTCTTTGCTTGTGCATATTCAATACTATTTTTGTCAGCTTTGTCAGCTTTGTCAGCTTTGTCAGCTTTGTCAGCTTTGTCAGCTTTGTCAGCTTTGTCAGCTTGCCGCTGCCTTGCGTAAAGCATAAAAGATATCAGGGTACCGGTTATCATAATACAAGCATTAAATATCCGTGATAAAGCCCAAGTAAAAGGAATGAAATCGGTATTTGCTGCTTGTGCTGAAATAATACGAGTGGCGGCTAACGTGTGAAAGGCATCGACTGAGCCAGCACAAAAAATTGCCATGCCCATTATAGGGATAGCAACATCACGATGGATACGGTAATGCACCAATGCCAGAATAAAAGTAAGTAAAGCTAAAACTACCGCAGACCATTCTAGTAATGTGTGATGAAGCGCTCCGGCAAGGGCATTAAACAAGTTGTTTGCTTCAATCGCTTGATTAGGTTTTAAGGCGGTGATGTTGGAAGAGAAGTCGAGGCCCAATAAATTGAGTAGGCTAGGTAGTAAACACAATACCAGCACTATAACTAAGAAGCTTTTTTTCTTGCTATCAAAAAATGTGGTGTTAGTGATTGGATTAGTTACTTTTTGACCTGATCTTTCTTTTGAATTACGTGCAAAATAAGCCGACATAGGGGTTCTTCCATGAGCCATATACTGCATGATGAGCTTATTAGTTTGTTAATTTCTTAATCATGAGAAAATGAGAGAAATTAACAAAACTAAATAAGAGGAATACTTATAAGTTAGCACAGGGTTGAATATTCGCCATCAATTAGCGGCTATTTCTAGTGGCAAGTTTTTTCGGCGATATTTATTATTAAAGAGCGGCTTTATTGGCGGCTTGTTTAGCTTGTTTTTTTTCTTTTCTACGTCGTTTAAAAAAAGCAGATAGCAGTTGGCTACAGTCTTCTTGCATTATATCTGAGCTTATTTCCAACTGGTGATTTAGCTGTGGATTATTGACTAGGTTAAAAGCACTACCTGCGGCGCCAGTCTTAAGGTCACTGCAGGCATAGACTAAGCGCTTTATTCTACTATGAACTAATAAGCCAGCACACATAGGGCAGGGCTCAAGCGTTACGTATAAAGTACAGTCTAGTAGTCGGTAATTATTAAGATATTCTCCCGCTTGCCTAATAGCATTCATTTCCGCATGGCTTGACGGATCGTTAAGCATAATAGACTGATTAAAGCCTTCAGCAATAATCTTGCCTTGATGCACTACCACAGCACCTACCGGAATTTCATCATGTAGCTCAGCTTGCTGAGCTAGCTCGAAGGCCCTTTGCATAAACGTTAAATCAAGCTGGCGTTGTTGCTCAGGGCTTTGTGTTGACAGCGAGTTTGATGGCGGTGTTAGTGTCATAAGAAAATTTCCAACAGGTCATTTAGATATCTTTGTCCTGTTGTCGTGACCAGCCAATATTCTTCATTGTCTCGCGTTTCAAAAGCCATGAGTTTCTTTTGCTGAGCTTCTTTAAGTAGCGGCAGTACGGAGCTGATTGTGAGCCCTGTGCTTTTTTGAAATTGCTCGACACTAAAAGCACGATGTAGCCTTAACTGGTTCATCATAAACTCAAATGGGCGGTCACTGTTATCGACTTCTGATAATTGATCTAAGTAATCGCGACTTTCATCCAAATAGCCTTTAGGGTGCTTAACCTTAACCGTACGCATTATTTTTTGTGTACGGCTATCGGAAATTTTTCCGTGGGCGCCACAGCCAATACCAAGGTAGTCGCCATATTGCCAGTAATTTATATTATGCTGGCATTGGTAACCTGGCTTAGCATAGGCTGAAATCTCATATTGGATATAACCCGCTTCTTTAAGTAGTTCTACACCCCTATCTTGGATGTCCCACAAAACATCATCCACGGGTAATTTCGGTGGCTTAGAGTGGAAAATAGTATTAGGTTCAATCGTTAACTGATACCAAGAAATATGATGAGGGTTAAGACTAATGGCGATTTTTAAATCGTCTAAGGCATTCTCCAAAGACTGGTTAGGTAAACCATGCATTAAGTCTAAATTAAAACTGGTCACTCCGCTATCTGTGGCTAGTTTTGCCGCAGTTTGGGCTTGATTACTATCATGGATACGTCCTAGTTTTATCAACTTATCAGATGCAAAACTTTGTACACCAATAGACAGTCGCGTTACACCCGCATTGTAAAAGCCAATAAACTTGTCGGCTTCAACGGTGCCGGGGTTGGCTTCTAAGGTGATTTCAATATCTGCTTTATGGTCAAAGCGACTCAGCACCTGTGTTAGTAAGCTTTTAATTGATGCCGCTGAAAATAAACTCGGTGTTCCGCCACCAATAAATATTGAGTGTAACGGGCGATCGTTTAAGGCAAAACGGTTAATATCGGCATCTAAATCGGCAATTAAAGCGCTGACATAATCCTGTTCTGGAATAGCGCTTTTAACGGCATGGGAATTAAAATCACAATAAGGGCATTTTTCCACACACCATGGAATATGGATGTATAGTGAAAGTGGCTGGTTTTCTAACATATTTAACTACCTAACATAAACACAGGTTTTAAAAAATTTACTTTGCAGCAAGATTAAGTTTTTCAACCAATTTTGCTAATGCTTGACCACGATGACTGCGTTGGTTCTTTACATCTCGTGTTAATTGCGCGGAGGACATTTGTAAATCGTTTTGCCAAAACACCGGATCATAACCAAAGCCTTGCTCACCTTGTTTACTTCTTGAAATAGTACCTTGCCAAACACCATGGCAAATAAGTGGTGTTGGATCATTTTCATGTTTCATATAAACCAAAACACAATGAAAGCGTGCCGTTCGTTGCTCATCCGGGGTATTGGCTAAAGCGGCGAGTAACTTGTTGGTATTATCATCATCGGTTAGTTGACCTTGGGTGATGTCGGCAGCGTAACGCGCAGAATAAACACCCGGTGCACCATTTAAGGCATCAACTTCTAAACCAGAATCATCGGCAATAGCAGGTAAACCCGTAATTTTTGCCGCATGACGGGCTTTAATAATGGCATTCTCGACAAAGGTAGTGCCTGTTTCTGCAACTTCTGGTACATCAAATTCACTTTGCGGAACTACTTCAAGACCTTGCTCAGCCAATAAGTGTGCTAACTCTTTAACTTTTCCTTGATTTCCTGTGGCTAATACTACTTTTGACATGATGTTTACCTGTGGCTATTGCGAGTTTTATGGATGATGTTTTTAAGGCGCTATTCTACCTTATACTGGCCTGTATCGCTAAAATTAAGGCTAAAAAAAAGAGCTGTAAAAAGCTCTTTTTTAATAACTAGTTAGGTTATTTTATCTTAATCAACATAGAATTTTTGTGAAAATTTTAATTGCTGTTTTTCTTTACCATCATTAATCATAATATCAAAATGAAGGGTTTCTTCATTGTGATAGCTTACTTGGGCGAGATAATAAATAGCCTTACCTTCTTTGACTTCTTTAAAGTCTAAGTCTTTAAATTGCCCTAGGTTGTTTTTAGCTTTACCGGTAATACTCACTGATTTAGCGGGTGTGCCTTTCTGGCTATTGTCTAATACCGAAATATTGATTAAACCATTGTATCGGCTGCGGGTAATACCATAGACCTTAGCTATCTCAGGGGTGAAAAAGGTTGAACCAATAGCCATGTAATGTACATTCATAGAGCCTAATTTTTTCATGTTTTCAGCGCTAACACTGGTCATCACAAACAAGCTAAGGCTAAGTGCTATAAGTAGTTTGATGATTGAAGTTTTCATGTGGATCTCCCAAAAAAAGTACTGCGGACTTAGAACTGTGCTATTACTCTCTTTTATTATAGAACAGTTCTAAAGTAAGTTAAGTTCAAAAATATAGGCAAACTGCTATTTTATAACGCGCCCCAATAAGGCAGTGAACTTGCCAACAATATATTGATGACATTCATCGCCAAAAACGCAACTAACATGGATAAATCTAAACCACCCATATTGGGGATTATTTTGCGAATAGGTCGTAAAAAAGGGTCGGTTAATTGGCTAATTACCATTAATGTAGCATTGTAGCCTTTTACTACCCAACTCATGATAGCCATGATGATCATCAATACAAACAGTAAGAAGCCCGCTTGTTTTAATAACACTAATAAACCGATGTAAAACGCTAAAACACCTAAGCTTTCACCGGATAAAGCCGCCAGAGTAACAAATTTTAATGTTGCGACAATATAAGCAACAACTATGGTTGCCAGGTCTATCCCGCCGAATCCAGGAATAATTCGGCGCAGTGGTACCACTAATGGGTTACTTACTTTGACAATGAATTGGCTTAATGGGTTATAAAAGTCAGCTTTTACCCATTGTAGCCATATGCGCATGATTAAAATCATTAACAAGGCGTCGAAGGCGAATCTAAGCAAATAAATAATTGCTTCCATTGGTTTTCCTCTAGTTAATTTTAAATTTGGTAATTAAATTTGGTAATTAAATTTTTAATAATAAGTTTCTAATTAAAAATCCTGTAAATGAAATGAACTATTTAGCCATTTCTTCAGCACGAGTAATTGCTGCACCCATGGCGTTTTTCACCATTTCTTCGATACCATCATGCTTAAATTGCTCTATTGCTGCATGGGTAGCACCACCTTTTGAAGTGACATTAGCACGCAATGTAGAGATAGCATCGTCATTATGGGCAACCATTTGTGCAGCGCCAAGGGCCGTTTGCTGTACTAACATACGACTTTCTTGGGCAGAAAAACCTAAATGTTGCGCTTGTTTCTCCATAGCTTCCATAAACAAGAAAAAATAAGCCGGAGCAGAGCCTGCAACGGCGATAATATCATTAATCTTATCTTCTGTGGCAAGCCAAATTATTTTGCCAACAGCAGTCATAAGCTTCTCGGCAATTGATTTTTGCTCTGTGCTAACTTCAGTTGAGGCATATAAACCGCTCATTCCTAAACCCAACTGTGCTGGCGTGTTAGGCATAACGCGAATCACTGGCGGCAAGTTTACCTGGCTGTTTTTTGATAGCGCTAATTGAATCTGTGCCACCGTAGTCCCAGCGGCAACAGAGATAAACAGTTTTCCGGAAATACTGATAGCCTGACTTATTTGTCGGCAAACGTCAGTGATAAAGTGTGGTTTCACACAAAGCACAACTACATCGGCAAATTCACTGGCTTTATTATTGTCATCAGTTTGTAAAACGCCGAATTCTTGCGCAAGATTTAGTCTCTTTGCTGCAGATGGGTTAGAGACCATGATGTTTTGTGCTGCCACACCTGAGTTGACTAGGCCAATAATAATCGCACGCGCCATGTTACCGGCACCAATAAAGGCAATTTTGTTCATAACGATGTCCTAAGGTTAATTTTTAACTGTTCGTTCGCCAAATATGGCGGTACCAATTCTCACCATGGTTGAACCGTGAGCCACCGCTTGTTCCAAATCATTAGACATACCTAAAGAAAGGGTATCGACACTGGGGTACTGTTTTTTCAATTGTGCAAATAATTGCTGCATTTTTTCATAGCAGGCGCTGCTGGCGTTTTTTTCAGGTACGGCCATTAAGCCACGTAAGGTGAGTTTATCACAGTTGTTGACAATTTCAGCGAGCGGAAAAATGTCATCAATAGCAACACCTGATTTTGACTCTTCATTGCTAATATTCACTTGTAAACATATGTTTAGCGGAGTATTGTGACAATTATTATCTTGGATATGTTGATTTAAGCGCAGGGCAATTTTTTCTCTATCGACACTATGAACCCAAGAGAAATTACTGGCGATTTGTTTGGTTTTATTCGACTGAATTGGGCCAATAAAGTGCCAATTTGCCTCATTTAAGTGTGCCAGCTGGGCTATTTTTTCTATGGCTTCTTGCAGGTAATTTTCACCAAAATCATGTTGCCCGGCTAAATAGGCCTGCTCGATGAGGGCCGCTGGCTTAGTTTTACTGACTGCTAGTAGTGATACTGGCAATGATTGCTTTGACTGCTCACTAAGATGAGTTAATCGACCACTTTTCTGGCAAGCTTGCTGAATTTGCGCTTTAATTTTATCAAGATTATTTTTAATGTTTATCATGTGAATTTAGCGTGAACTTTTTAACTTATATTATTTTCTGGATAGTATAACCTATTAAATTATTACCGATAAAAGATAAAAACATTATTTTTTATCACCCTATTTATTACCGTATAAAAGAGGCTTTTATGGATATTACCGAATTACTTGCATTTAGCGTACAGCATAACGCATCAGATTTACATTTATCAACGGGCACACCACCGTCAATTCGTGTAGATGGTGATATACGTAAACTTAATATCCCAGCTTTTGATGCAAAAGATGTTAATGCTTTAGTGTATGACATTATGAATGACCGTCAGCGCAAAGAATATGAAGAAAATTTAGAGGTGGATTTCTCCTTTGAAGTTCCAGGATTAGCGCGCTTCAGGGTGAATGCTTTTAATCAAAATCGTGGTCCAGCAGCCGTATTTCGTACCATCCCAAGTAAGATCTTGTCACTTGACGACTTAGGTTGTCCGGAAATATTTCGGGAGATTTCCGATACCCCGCGCGGCTTAGTTTTAGTAACTGGGCCTACCGGCTCAGGTAAGTCAACTACCTTAGCGGCCATGGTTGATTATATAAACAATACCAAACACGATCATATTCTTACCATCGAAGATCCTATCGAGTTTGTGCACGAGAACAAAAAGTGTTTGATTAACCAGAGGGAAGTCCATCGTGATACTTTGAGTTTTTCAGCCGCATTGCGCTCTGCCTTACGTGAAGATCCCGATGTTATTCTCGTTGGTGAAATGCGTGATTTAGAAACTATTCGCTTAGCCATGACAGCAGCAGAAACGGGTCATCTAGTCTTTGGTACACTGCATACTACTTCAGCGCCAAAAACTATTGACCGTATTATTGATGTTTTTCCGGGTGAAGAAAAATCTATGGTGCGTTCTATGCTTTCTGAGTCATTACGAGCCGTTATCTCTCAAACCTTGATTAAAAAGGTTGGTGGTGGTCGTGTTGCTGCCCATGAAATAATGATTGGTGTACCCGCTATTCGAAACCTGATTCGCGAAGATAAAATAGCGCAAATGTATTCGGCTATTCAAACCGGTATGCAACACGGTATGCAAACCATGGATCAGTGTCTGCAAAACCTAGTAAATCGCGGCATGATTACCAAACAAGATGCCATGGAAAAAGCGGTTGATAAAAATCAATTTTCAGGTTTTTAGAACCTAGCTTTTGCCAGTAAAAGAAATAGAGGATATTAGATGAGACTTCATCAATTATTAGAAAAAATGGTAAAAAAAGACGCTTCGGATATGTTTGTTACCGCAAAAATGGCGGTGAGCGCAAAGATAAATGGTGAGTTGCAACCGATAGATGATGTGGTATTAACGGCTGAAGAGTCTTTAGAACTTGTCCATGCCGCCATGAATGAAAAGCAGCAGAAGCAATTTCATAGCGAAAAAGAATGTAACTTTGCTATTGAAATTGATGATATTGGCCGTTTTCGTATCTCTGCTTTTTGGCAAAGAGATATGGCCGGTATGGTTGCTCGTCGTATCGTCACTGTAATACCTGATGTTGACGATTTAGGTTTACCACAGATACTTAAAGAAGTTGTTATGTCTAAGCGTGGCTTAGTACTTTTTGTTGGTGGAACCGGTACGGGTAAATCAACCTCAATGGCATCACTGATAGGTTATCGTAACCGTAATTCCTGTGGCCATATTTTAACCATTGAAGATCCGGTGGAATTTGTCCATGAACATGGAAAAAGTATGATCACTCAGCGTGAAGTTGGTTTAGATACCGAATCTTTTGATGCGGCACTGCAAAGTTCATTACGACAGGCGCCCGATGTTATCTTAATTGGTGAAATCCGTAACCAAGAAATTATGGAGCATGCGCTTAGTTTTGCTGAAACGGGTCACTTATGTATTGCTACGCTGCATGCTAACAATGCCAACCAAGCCATTGATCGGATTATGCATTTAGTACCAGCGGATCAACACGGTAAATTATTATTTGATTTGGCATTAAACTTACGCGGCATTATTGCTCAACAACTGGTACCGACAAAAGACGGCCATAGTCGTGTTGCCGCCATTGAGATTTTACTTAACTCGCCTTATATCAGTGAACTTATCAAAAAAGGTGACATCGGTAGTATTAAAGAGGTTATGGAAAAGTCGAATGAATTGGGCATGCAAACGTTCGATCAGGCGCTTTTTAATCATTACCAAAATGGTTTGATCACTTATGCTGATGCTTTACATCACGCTGATTCACCAAATGATTTACGCTTAATGATTAAATTACGTAGTAATGATCAAGCGGGTACCGGTGGATTATCTGGGGTAACGTTAGACGGTTTTGAGCCGACAGATAGCTAGCAACTGTTGCCTTGTTAGTTACTATTACCTGGTGAGTAGCCTTTACTGACTTGCTGGTTATAACTGAGTTTTCGGGTATAACTGAGTCGTAGGCTATAAAATTCGAAAGCTGATATTTACTTATTTTCAAAAGTAACTATCAGCTTTTTTTATAGCTGAAATAATACCATTTGGATTAATTAAGGTTCCAGAATTCAATGAGAATAAATTTTCAAGAACAAGGCGCTTGATTGAGCAATAGCTGGCTATTGAGATTGAAAGCAACGATGTTATTGGAACTTTAGGCCATTTGAAAATGATCACTTAGTTAGTGCAATTGGTATAAGTATCTTTAAGAGTCTAAGTCTTATGCTGATAGGTATTAGATGTTTATTTTAAGTTAATCTGTGTTCTTGCTCGGCTGTGAACTATTACCAACATAATAGTAAAGCGTCCAAGTGGTAGAAAATATGCCCGATGTTGGTACTAAATGAGTTGAGAAGCTTACCTGCTCACTATGTTTAGCGTCTTGATTAGTAAAAACTGCCTTCATGCCATCATCGTGTTTTCTTTTACTCTCTTCTAATTGCCACTCATCGCCTAAGCATTGCTGAGTGATTTTTTTTGCATTGTGGTAATAGTTTTTCGCGGTTTCTTCATCTGGCGCAATTAAGCGACAAGAATAGGAATGTTGCTTGCCTCCCCATGAAAATACTTGGCAGCTTTCACCAAAAAGCTGATATTTAGCTTTCCACATATTACTGACTCTGCCGCCCACTTTTATCTCTTTAAGTTGCTTAAAGTCATCATAATAAGCACTTTTAAGTAAGTCGAGCTTAGTACAAGGGTTCGTCAGGGGCATAATGTTGGCGGAAATTTTTGTATTTTGATTAACACAACTTGTCAAAAAGATGCTTGAGAGGATAAGGGTACATTTTGTAATTATTTTCATAAAACTATATCAGCCTGACGTAAAATTTTAAGGTAAATACTTGCTATTGGTGATGGTACAGAGTTTTAACTCTTTTTCCTAGCTAAGCTAGTGGTAAAATTCACTAGTGCAAGCAATAAAAAGATAAAAAGCAACAGGGTGTTAGGGTGACTTTAACGCTATATCATAGTGAAAAGAGTTATGTTTTTAGCAAGTTAAATAGCTTAAAATAGAAACATTATTTTTCTTATTTATTACAACTCTTTAGACTAAGCCTCATGATGCCTATTTCACCTTTAAGTAAAGAAACATTCGACAGTATCCAAGCCAAAATAGACCATAAAACTAAACCACTAGGCGCCTTAGGTGCACTTGAACCCTTGGCTTTACAACTCGCTTTAATTAACCAGCAAAGACGAGAAAACAACTGCAAGCTTGCTAGTGCTAGCTTATCTAACACTGTTGATGAAGCCAGTGAAAAAATAAGTATGAAAATGCCGAGCATGTTGGTTTTTGCTGGCGATCACGGCATCAATGAAGAAAAATTAAGTATTGCCCCCAGTGAAGTGACCCAGCAAATGGTAGTCAATTTTTTACAAGGCGGTGCAGCGATAAACTGCTTTTGCCAAAGTAATGAGCTTGCCTTAACTGTGATTGATTGCGGTATATTACAAGCCATTAATCAGCATGAAGTTCCTCAAGTGGTAAAGGATAAAAAGGGCGCTGTTAAGCTTATTGAGCAACGACTTGGCGCCGGTACGCATAACTTTTCACTAGGGCCAGCTATGTCTATCACTCAGGTAGAGCAAGGCTTTGAATATGGCAGGCAAGTAGTTAATGCGCAAGTCGCACAGGGGGTCGAGTTATTATTGCTTGGTGAAATGGGTATTGCCAATACTAGCTCTGCTGCTGCGTTAATGTCAGCGCTGACTACATTTAGTGTCGAGCAATGTGTCGGTCGAGGTACTGGCATTACGGATGAGCAATTAAATAAAAAAATAGCTTTGATAGAGAAAGCATTACAGCGAGTTAGTCTATCTTGTAAAGAGTCGAGTAGAGATTCCGGGAAAGAGCCTGAGACTTTAAATAAATCTGAGGTACTAACTCTCTTATCTGAATTAGGCGGTTTCGAAATAGTACAAATGGTCTCTGCGATATTAACGGCGGCAGCTAAAAGTATTCCGGTTGTTATTGATGGCTTTATCGTGAGCGTGGCCGCACTTGTTGCCCATCGCTTGGATAAAAATGTCGCCAACTACCTTATATTTTCACATGTCTCGCAAGAGAAAGCTCACCAAGATTTACTGTCTGAGCTATTAGCTGCACAAACATTAACTGAGCAAACTGGCCAAGCCTTATTAAATCTAGGTTTACGTTTGGGGGAGGGCACTGGTGCTGCACTTGCTTATCCTTTAATTAAAGCGGCGGCAAGTTTTTATAATAATATGGCCAGTTTTGAAAGTGCAGGAGTTACTGTGTGACTAAGCCAGAAAATGGACAGATAAAAGCACAGGTAAAAGAGTCTCAGATAGAGCAGTTGATAGCGCAAGCAAAGAGTCAGCTGAATTTATTTTATTTGGCGCTAAGTTTTTTTACTCGTTTACCTGTGCCCCAATCAATGCACTATTCAGAGATATTACTCAATAAAGCTAACCGATATTTTTCCTTAGTGGGCTTAGTAACAGGTTTACTTCTTGCGTTGATTTATGTCGGTTTTAGTAGTTTTTTACCCGTCAATATCGCTGTGTTGTTAATTATGGGCGTAAGTTTACTACTAACCGGCGCTTTTCATGAGGACGGTCTAGCCGATATGGCTGATGGCATAGGCGGCGCTTTTACTAGAGAAAAGCGACTAAGCATAATGAAAGATAGTCGTATTGGTACATATGGCGCTGCTGCTTTAGTGATGGCTTTGCTGTTAAAATTTACCTTGCTAGTAGAGCTAACTCAGCAAGATAGTAACCACTTACTTTTGGCACTAATTTTAGCGGCAAGTTTATCTAGGGCTGTTGCGGGTAGTTTAATTTCTAGCATGCCTTATGTCACAGATGACGATCTAAGTAAGAGTAAGCCCTTAGCTCAAGCACAATCTTCAACTGAATTATCTATCTTACTCTTGATAGGAATTGCGCCATTAATTTTTTATGCAAGCGAAGTGGTCTTTGCTTTGTTGCTGGTGTTATTGATTTTTCGTTGGTTATTTAAGCAGTGGCTTATGGACAAAATAGGTGGCTTTACCGGCGATTGTTTAGGCGCAGCACAGCAAATTTCCGAGTTACTTATTTATCTAACGCTGGTTTCCTTTATCAATAAAGATATCTTGTCAGGGGTAATCACTTGATTCATTTTGTTTTAGGTGGGGCTCGCTCGGGTAAGTCGAAATTTGCCGAGCATCAAGTACTGGAGATGACAACAAGGCAAAATAAACAAGCCGTTTATATTGCTACGGCAACCGCCATTGATGTGGAAATGGGCTGCAGAATAAAGCAGCATAAAAATGATAGAGCTGCTTGGGGTGATAGCTGGCAACTCATTGAATGCCCATTAGCGCTTGCCGAAAAACTGACTGATCTTGATAGCAATAATGTATATTTATTAGATTGCTTAACTTTGTGGTTGAATAATCAACTTTATGCGGTGCATGGAGCAACTAACGGCGAACAAGGTCAGCACTTACAAACTGAGATAGATAGTTTAGTGGTGTCTTTAAGCTCAGTAAATGCTGAGGTTATTATTGTCAGCAATGAAATAGGTCTAGGGGTTATCCCCATGGGCGAATCAACCCGCTTATATGTTGATTATTGTGGTTGGTTAAATCAAAAAGTTGCTGGCATTGCCGATAAGGTCACCTTGGTAACCGCGGGCATTCCGTTAACGATAAAAAATGTTAGTGGGTAAGTGATAATTATACCAATTTAATTTAATTATCGCTTACTTGTGCTGGTTAAAATACCTCAAGGCGGTGTTTCTCTCAATCCCAATAGCCAGCTATTGCTCAATCAAGCGCCTTGCCCTGATTTATTTTTTCTGCGCACAACAAGATCACAAACTTAATGGAATTGGTATTATTTATGCTTGAAATAGAGTTAATAAGGCATGTAAAGGTAACTGGTAAACCGGCTTTATATGGTTGCACAGATATAGAGCCTATTGCTAATGATAATCGTCGTTTACTTAAATACTTAGTTGCCCAACAAAAAACGACTACTGCTCACCAAGCTATTGTTTGCTCACCTCTAATACGTTGCCAAGTTTTAGCGCGAGAATTTTCCGAGGCTTGCCACTTACCGTTAGAGTTATCTCCGGATTTACAAGAGATGAACTTTGGCTGTTTTGATGGAGTTCCTTTTGATGACATTCCTTTTGATAATACTCCCTTTAGCGAAGCGAAAAACCGAAGCTCAAAGGGGCACAATCGAAAGCTAAATGAACAAAATCCTGAGCTTCATTGGTCACAACTTGAAGCCTTTTTTCATGCGCCAGCGGACATAGTGTTACCTAAGGCAGAGACCTTAGCCGTTTTTCATCAGAGAGTAATAAACGCCTGGCAGAATTTGCTAGCGCAACATATAGCTATTGCCGCTAAGAAAAAAGAATCGAAAACACCTCGACGGGTTTTAGTTATTGTCCATGGCGGTGTTATTCGCATGATCTTAGCGCATATATTACAGCTTGATTGGCAACAAGCCAGTTGGCATCAAAAATTACAAATTGGTTATGGCAGCCTCTCTCGGGTTTGTGTTAGCCAGCCTTATCAAGATAAAAAGCAATGCCGGCAAGCAGACCAGCAACCGTACCAGAAAATACATCAACAACCAGATCAGCAATTACACCAGCAAGTGACGGCTATTGCCATACCGCTGCTCGAGGATTCTTAAATTGAAAGCCAAGCATTACAAGCAAGCCAGGCAAAGTAAGACTGATACTATGAACAACCCTTTTGAGTTAGAAAAATCTGCTCAAGGCAAAACCTTGATGGTGCAAGGGACAACTTCCGATGCAGGAAAAACTACTTTAGTAGCAGGCCTTTGTCGCTTGTTTGCTGATTTACATATTAAGGTAGCACCATTTAAGCCGCAGAATATGGCGCTCAATAGTGCCGTTACCCCTTGTGGTGGCGAAATAGGCCGAGCGCAAGCACTACAAGCCAAGGCCGCGCGCTTACCTTTAGATGTCGATTTCAATCCTATATTACTAAAGCCTAATAGTGATACTGGTGCACAAGTTATTGTCCATGGCAAAGCACTTAGCCATAACGCATCGTCGAATATGGAAGCTAGTGAGTATCAAGATTATAAAAAAGTGGCTATGCACGCTGTGCTTAGTTCACATCAGCGCTTAATAAAAAAATATGACTTGGTGGTAGTAGAAGGAGCGGGAAGCCCGGCAGAGATAAACTTACGTGAGGGTGATATTGCCAACATGGGCTTTGCCGAGGCCGTCGATTGCCCGGTGTTAATTATTGCTGATATCGATAAGGGCGGAGTTTTTGCGCAATTGGTTGGTACCTTGATGTTGTTGTCACAGTCAGAGCAAGACCGAGTTGTTGGTTTTGTCATTAATCGCTTTCGTGGCGATATTAAGTTACTTGAGTCAGGTTTGACCTGGCTGGAGCAAAAAACCAATAAACCCGTGTTAGGGGTTTTGCCTTATTTACACGGCTTAGATATATCTTCTGAAGATGCGCTGGTAACAAAGCAGTCATCAACACAAGGCACATCGTCTTCAGGCAAAGTGCGTATTGTGGTATTAGTTTACCCGCATATAAGTAATCACACTGACTTTGATGCTTTGCGCCATCATAAAGATATTGATTGCCAATTTCTGTTCGCTAAGGGCGCTGAAGGTGATACTAGCCCTGAAAAAATAGCTATTCCTCCCTGTGATTTGATTATTTTACCTGGTAGTAAGAATGTTCGTAGTGATCTCAGTTTTTTACGCCAACGTGGCTGGCATAATGATATTGCCAAACATCTGCGTTATGGCGGTAAAGTAATCGGCATTTGTGGTGGTTATCAAATGCTCGGTCAATTGATCGATGATCCCGATGGACTGGAAGGACAAGCGGGCAGCAGTAAAGGTCTCGGCTATTTTGCTATGAAGACAGTGTTAAAGCGGCAAAAGATCTTGCTTAATGTTTCAGGACTATTGCAACTAGCTGGACAAAGCGTTGAAATCTGTGGTTATGAGATTCATGCCGGTGAGAGCACATTTATTAATGACGACGAAAAACCGCTTGATACGCTACTTGATATTCAAGGCGATAAACAAGGGTTAATATCCGAAGATGGTCAAATAGCAGCTTGTTATTTACATGGTTTATTTGACCAACCGAATGCCTTAAAACTCTTTATGCATTGGCTTGGTCATGAGGTAAGTCAAGCGCCGAGTATTGAACTACTTGAGGAGCAAGCCATTGAACGTATCAGTCAAGCATGTCAAAAACATCTGGATATGGCAAAAATAAAACAAATAATAACAGACTGGTACAAATAACCACAAAAACATAATGGTTATTGTTTGCTGTATTGATCTAAATCAATTCTTAGTTATTTCTGCTTGTTAAAATGCTCTTATTGGTAATGTTGCCAGCTGAAAAAGGTAGCGGAGGAGTGGCTTAATGTCGTACTTACAACAATCCCCTAAACTCAATAGTGATAAAAGTAAGAGTAAACCAATAGTTTATTCATGCTCTGGTTGCTCAAACCTTGCGCAGATGGCGCACAATATTTCTTTAAATCTTGATGGTGACGGTATTGCTGAGATGTCTTGTGTTTCAGGGGTTGTCGGTCAGGTTGAACCTATTCTTGCACTGGCTAAATCAGGTCGAGCTATTATTGCTATAGATGGCTGCGAGCTGGGTTGTACTAAAGCTTGCCTAGATAAAAGCGCTATCAAAACCGATCACTATTTTAAAATTAGCGACTTAGGCTTTGATAAACGTGATAAATGGCAAGATTCTCTTAGTGAGAATACCATTGCCATGAAAAGTATCTATCAAGGCCTGATGAAGGCGGGTATTGGCTTTACTTAAAAGCCAATTAACAGTAAAAAATTATTATAAAAAGCGGCTCAATTTAATTGAGCCGCTTTTTTATTTTGCATTCGATTATATAGCGGTATAGTTCAAACTAAGCGTCTTTATCTAAAAAAGGTGCGTACTGATTGTGTTTACCCAATACTGCTTGGCTGCCTTTAAGAGAGAAGCTATAACCACAAAGTGAAAATTTACCACGAAAAGCCAGTGCCTGTACTAGTTCTTGACTATCAAGGGGAGAGAAACTAGCAAAGTATTCACTGCCGCTTTCAACCAAAACAGTTAAAGGACGTAAAGCACTACCTTTATTAAATTTAATACTTTGACAGCTTTTATCACCCTTTGCGGATAGCTGTGACCATAGCTCACCATCAGGAACTTGATCAGCCTGCCAGTGAATAATAATTCCCTGATATTCAGATAAGTATAAATTGAAGTTATCTGGCATCTCAAGCAAATGATTTTTAGTAGTAATGCTATTACTGGCGGTGTTTTTAGAGCTGTCTTGTGGTTCAGTCAACTCAGTGTTATTGCTACTTAACTGCTGTTGATTGATTGAATTAAATAAACTATTAACAAAGACCGCGATAAAAACCAGCGATACGCTGGCGATTACCCCAAGTTGTAATTTACGGTTACTAAGGAACTTCAAACGAATAAGTTCACCAATATCGACTTGTTTACTGTCAGTTACATCATCTGAGTGATAATTTTGCGCAGAGTTTTGTTCTGCTACAGTTTCATTGATATAAAGTTGCTCGCTAATGCCTGTTGCAACTAGGGTTGGTTCGATACGTTGATTATGAGTTGTCATACCAACAGATTCTTGTTGGTAAATACTTAGATCGACTGGGCCGTAATAACCCAAGATATATTTATCTTGGTGTTTTTTATTTTTACTTGGGTAAGTGAGTAATAAAGCGCTACTGAGCGCCGGTAAAATTAACAAATAGAAGCTACTACTACTCTCAATAATTAAACTTAAGATTCCGGTAAGTAAAAAGAGCCCCGCGGGCACTAATTGCCAATTTTTATTTAGTTTAGCGTCGTGTAATCGTCGTTTAGTACTACAGATGAGTACAGTGGTTAATATTAATAAAAGTGCAAAACTAACCACTAAATAGCCGGAAAAAATTACCGAACAAAAAATAAAGCCGAGTAAAGCAAACATTGAGCTTGCCAAAAAACGACTGCGATCATCAAATCCTTCTAAACAAAAAACGGCTTGTAAAAATGGCACAAAAATCTCCAACAGATAGATTAAAACTTGGTGCTTGTTATTTATTAAGGTAACTTATTCTTTAACTAAACTAATGCTTTAAGGTAACAGCGATTTAGTGGTTAGTATGACAATAAATTCCAGTGTGATTTTTTTACTAATAAAGGTCAGTACTAATTTACTCGATATGCGGGTAAGTTAATTTGCTCGAGCTTTAAACCATAAAGGGTTAACACACCTTGGTTATTTGATTCACCATCGCCACTAAAATCAAAATCAAAAGTGCTATAAATATAGGGTCCATGCTGCTTAGTAAATTTTATCCGACTTGAGCGCCTTGCCAAAGAGATAAATTGTAACCCGGCTTCTTTGCAATAACGATTTACATGCTTTTTAGCGGCTTCTGATACTTGTCTTAAGTAAACGAAATACCAGCAAAATAAACAAAAGACTAATAAATAATATATATTTTCCATAAATAATAATACCTAAGTTTGTCTAAACAATTGCCCAATGGCTTGTGCTAGTGCCGGTGAGCGATTTTCACTGCGAATACAAAGAAAAACCACGGGCCTCATTAAAGGAATAGCCACTAAATCTTTAAATATGCTAGCGAACATGGCTAAGTCGTCATTAGTGAGTAAGTGCTCGAAATAAGCCATCAGTGTTTTCTCATCAGCTAAAGCCTGCCAACAACGACTTGATAAAGTAATTAATAACTCACTACTGACTTGCTGCTGAGTCAAAATTTTTGCAACAACCGCTTTAACATGAATATGCTGACTATTGGCTGCTAGTGCACGTAATAATGGTGCAGCTCTTACTGTTGCTTCTGGCTTTATTGAGGCACTTGCCAATGCGTTTGTTAATGAACTAACCAGCGCATCGATTAAAGCTACGGGGTATTGTTCATTCTCTAAGGCACTACACACTGGCGATAATACTTCCTCAGGTAAATGTGGCAGCGCTTTGACTAGCAGTTCGCTATGATTATCTTGCTTTATTCTGGCAATAAGATCAGTAATACCTTGTACACCAACCCCTTGCCAGTTATCTGCGTGATTTTCTTGGCTAAGGTAATGCTTAAAAGGTGAAAAATATTCACTGGGCGGCTGCTTCAAATCTACTTTGATTTTACTGTTTAAACTGGCTAATTTATATTGCGCAGGGGTAAATAGGTAAGGGTTAGACTTAAGTAACTCTTCTTGTTTTTTAGACGTTTCTTGCGTTAAATCAGCGCCTAGGGCATCGACAATAATCGAGATAAAGTGATTTCTTGCCCCTTGGTTTAATAAACCACGTTCATCAAGAGGTAACTTCAATAGCCATAAATAAGGCTGTGATGCTTGTTTTTGCCAAAAAGCAATAGCAATGCAAGCATGTCCCTGAGTCGGGGTAGGGTAAGGTAATTGGTTTAACTCAACCTTTTCAAATTGTTCTTTGGGTAATTTAGTGACTAGTCGCCCAATATCATAAAGACGATATTGTGAGCCAGAAATTTTAAGTAATTCTGATAGGGTAGCTATGTTCTCTGCTGGAGCTGTGTCAGTCATAAATTCAATAGTATTGCCGCTTGTTATAGCGCCTTATTATAAGGATAATGACGCCATTAACATAGTAAAACTATTGACCTAATTATCGACCTAAGTTATTAACCTTAAATAATCTACCTTAACTAATCTAGCTAAAATAAACGACAGATGATGAAAAAACACTTTGAACACACCGAAGAATTGCTTGCAGCGTTAACCACTGAGCTTAAATCTCTTAAGCTTTGGCAAATACAGCAACCAAGTGCAGCTGAGCTTGCTAGTAGTGCGCCTTTTTGCTGTGATACCTTAGCCTTTGAGCAATGGTTACAGTTTATATTTATTCCTCGAATAACTCAGTTGATAAATCAGCAACAAGCATTACCGGCGAAAATAGCGTTAAGGCCCATGGCAGAAGAATCCTTTAAGCATTTATCTGCTAAAGCTAAACCTCTGCTTGATATTATCCAAAATATAGACCAAACATTAACAGCCCAAGGTGATTACAGTGAATGATATTAATGCCGCTGATGTAAGTTCTAGCCTTAGTGATGATGAGGAAAAACCAGTACTTAATATATTATACCAAGATGAATATATGGTGGCGGTTGATAAGCCAGCGGGCTTATTTGTTCATCGCAGCTTTATGGATAGAGATGAAATCTATTTTGCTTTGCAATTAGTACGTGATCAAATAGGGCAATATGTTTATCCAGTGCACCGTTTAGATAGACCAACATCAGGAGTACTTCTTTTTGCTTTAACTAAAGAAGTTGCTAGGAAACTCAGTGAAGCCTTTGCTAATAAGTCTAGTCAAGCTGAGATTAAGTTAACGGCTACCGCTAACACTAATGCCGAGTCAGAACAGCAAGATGACCTCAACGAGCCTACGGTTATTCATAATGTCGATAACACTAGCTTAGCCATGGTAAAAACTTATTATGCCTTGGTACGTGGTCACCTAGCAGTGCCAGCTGGTTTTATTGATCACCCCTTAAAAGAAAAACTGGATAAGCTGGGTGACAAAAACGTTAGCCGTGATAAGCCGGCACAATCTGCGAAAAGTTATTATCAAGTGCAGCAGCAAGCGAGTTTGCCATTCAAAGTCGGTAAATTTGATAGCGTGCGTTATTCTTTAGTTGCAGTAAAACCGGTTACAGGCAGACGTCATCAAATTCGTCGTCATCTAGCCCATTTACGTCATCCTATTTTAGGGGATATTAACTATGGCGATAATAAACAAAATCCATTTTTTATTGATCACTTTGGTTTTAAGCGCTTAATGCTGCACGCTATGTCATTAGAGTTTAATCACCCGATTAGCGATATAAAAATTAAAATATCCGCGCCGTTCGATCACCAGTGGCAGCAGGTATTTACTGAATTAAATTGGCCACAAAATTAACGTAATTTGTTAATGGGATTCATCATTAGTAAGGTGATTTCTCGATAAGCAGCTAGCTATTCAGTTAAAGGATTTGTTATTTTTGGCTTGCTAAAAAAGCGAAGCTAAACAGAACTAGTTAATACTAGGTAAAGTAATAGTTTTTACTTGGCGTGATTATTTCCGGTAAAGGGATATCCCAACTCTCTACCGGGATACTTTCAACAAGCTGACAATCATGGGCCAGCCCTAGTGGGTAAAGCTTACTTTGTTGCCAGTGGGCAAGGCTTCGGTCATAAAAACCTCCGCCCATACCTAGCCTGGCGCCAGTTTCATCAAAAGCTACTAGCGGAGTGCATATAATATCAAGCTCGGTTAATGGACAAACCTTAGTAACATCTAATTTAGGCTCTAAAATGCCAAAGGCATTGCTAACTAACTTACTATCTTGTTGGTAACGCAAAAAAAGTAAATTCCCAGGGCTAAAAGGGTGTACAACCGGTAGGTAAAGCTCTTTTTGTTGTTGCCAACACCAATCAATAAAAGCTGCCGTACCTAGCTCGCCATCATTAGTTAAATAAACTGCAATTCGATCAGCCGCTTGAATTTTACTATGATTAGATAAGCTTGTTGCCAGTGCAATGGAGGCATTATGCTGCTGTGTTACCGATAAGGTATTACGGCGTTGTCTAATTGCTTTTCGTAATTGTGAACGTGCATTCATAAGGGAATTATCTTTATCAGTTCTTGGTTATACCAATTTCATTAAATTATTGCTCACTGTGCTGGTTAAAATACTCCATGCCAGCGTTGCTCTCAATCCCAATAGCCAGCTATTGCTCAATCGAGCGCCTTGCCCTGATTTATTTTCCCTATGCACAACAAGATCACAAACTTAATGAAACTGGTATTATTAATAATTTTTAGGAATAAAAAAAGCTGGGCGATTGCTCACCCAGCTTAATACTATTCTTGTAACTTGTAACTCTTACGAATTATCTGTGTGTTTCAGAAATACCTTCGTGAGTACCTGTCACTGAAATTTCTTCTTCAATCTTACTTTCTAAATCATGGCTGCTCTCACCTTCAGCGCCATGCATCCATTCAACTAATTTACCTGCTGAAAGGTAGATGATAAGACCGGTAATTAAAGCACCAATACCAACACCCATAAAGATATTCGCGGCATTATTGACCATCTCTTCACCTTCACCAACAAATGAGCCAATAAATGCAGCTAACCAGTTTGATAAGGCGGTAAAGAAGAACCAAATACCCATTAATAATGAGGTGAATTTAAGTGGGGCTAATTTAGTTACCATAGACAAACCAATCGGTGATAAACATAACTCACCTAATGTATGGAAAAGGTAAGCGAATACTAAGAATAACATGCTTACTTTCACTGCGACATCGCCGCCTTGAACCATGGTAGCCCATAACATCACGAAGAAACCTAGTGCTAAAAATAACATCGCCAGGGCGAATTTCTTCGGTGAAGTTGGCTCGTTTGAGCCCATTTTAACCCAAGTAGAGGCAACAAAAGGCGCTAACATAATAATGAACATCGCATTCAATGATTGAAATGATGAAGCGGCAATTTCAAAACCAAAGATAGTACGGTCGGTGAAGTCAGACGCATAAATGGTAAATAAACCACCGGCTTGTTCAAAGCCAGCCCAGAAAATCACCGAGAACATGCTCATAATTAAAATAACTTTCATGCGATCGATATCTTGAGGGGTTAACGGTGCATCTGCTTTCTGCTCACCTTTAGTGCGTTTAGCTGATGGCTCAACACCAATATCACCTAAATATTTATTCGCTAGGGTCAGCTGTAAGGTTAAACCAATTAACATACCACAACCGGCTAAGATAAAGCCGTAATGCCAGTTAACGGTTTCTCCAAGAACACCAACAGTAATAGGTGCTAAGAAAGCACCTAAGTTAATACCCATATAGAAAATAGTGAAAGCGCCGTCACGTCTGTGATCGCCTTCTTCATAAAGCTCACCGACTAAACTTGATACATTGGCTTTAAATAAGCCGTTACCAATAATTATAAGTGCTAAACCGAGATAAAATACCGTTTCTTCCATGCCGACAATCATCGACTTTGGAATGCCTAAGGTAAAGTAACCTAAGGAGAAAATTAGTCCGCCCCAAATAATAGCTTTACGTTGACCAATATAGTTATCGGCTAACCAACCACCTATTACCGGCGTTAAATAAACTGCCATGGTAAAAAAGCCATATAACCTTAATGCTTCTTGGTTAGTCCAGCCAAAACCACCGTCTTGTGTTGAGGCAATAAGATACAATACCAATAAGGCACGCATACCGTAATAACCGAAACGCTCCCACATTTCAGTACCAAATAAAAGGAAAAGTCCTTTCGGGTGGCCAAACAGCGTCCCCGCATTAGGTGTAGTCATATCATGATCCTAGATTTTATCTTTATAATTATGTGCGTTAGTTTTAACTGTGCTTTTTACTGTAACAATTTTCAATTGCTTTTTTCAGTAAAGGGAGAGTTATACCTTTGTGAACTAATAAAGGCAAGTTTTGTTATAAAAGATTGTATACAAAGCTATTGTAGCCGTAGAGAAATGTTTCCTAGTACTTCGTCCGCTAAATAATTAGCAAAAGCTAATTTAGCTTGACGACTTACTTGGTTAACATATTGTTTGCATAGCCGTATACTGCTAAACTTCGGCGTCACTAATTTAAGTGGTTAAGCTCGGGCTCTTTTCATTCAAGGATAGATTACAGCTCAGCTTAAATGTATTACCGCACAGGCTATATAATAGGAATTTTTGCTAAAATGATAACCGCCATCAAACAGTTTGTTAAAAATCACCATACCAATAGCTATAATCTATTGGTAGTGGCATCGCTAGTATTGACTTTTTCTCTAGCAACTTCCCCATTTAAAGCGTTTGCTTACGCTCAACCTACTCCAGCGCAAATCGAACAATTTAAAAATCTGCCACCAGCGCAACAAGAAGCACTGGCTAAGCAAATGGGCGTTGACATAAATAGCCTTAAGGGGCAAACGTCAGGTGGTTCAAGTGAACAGGTAAAGAATACCGAAACTTACCCGCGCGGTACTCAGTTTGATGCTGATGGCAACCCTATTGTTGAAAATGATGACTTAGCCGAGTTCGAAAAAAGTGATGAGTTAAAACCATTTGGTTATGAAGTTTTTGCTAATGCACCGCAAACCTTCGCCCCAATGATGGATATTGCCATCCCTGCCGACTATATCATGGGGCCAGGTGATAAAGTTTCAGTACAAATATTTGGCAAAGAAAAAGACGAGTTAGAATTAACGGTAAACCGTGAAGGGCAAATAGTTTTTCCATCACACGGACCCTTTACCGTGTCTGGTTTATCTTTTGATGAAATGAAGCGTTTGTTAACCGCGCGCATTAAAGAAAAAGTGATTGGAATTGATGTAGTTGTCGGTATTGCCTCTCTGCGCTCAATGCGTGTTTTTGTTTTAGGGGATGCCTTTAAACCTGGTCCTTATACTTTAAGTTCCTTATCAAGCATTACTCATGCGATTTTTGCTGCCGGTGGTATCAGCGATATCGGTAGTTTACGTAATATTCAGCTTAAACGCGCTGGTAAATTAGTGACGACGTTAGATTTGTATGACCTATTAATAAAGGGTGACTCAAGCTCTGATGTTTTATTGCAATCTGGCGATGTGGTTTTTGTTGCTCCTAAAGGCCATACCATTCGTGTTGAAGGTGAAGTACGACGCCCTGCTATTTATGAACTAAGCCAAGATTCCAACTTTAATGATGTCTTGACCATGTCTGGTGGTTTATTGCCAACAGCGTTTGCTAAAACAACCCGAGTTGAACGTTATAACCAAGATGCCTTACGTACGGTAGTTAATATCGACTTAACCAAGGCCGGTGATTTAGCAAAAAAAGTCCAAGCAGGGGATGCGGTCTATGTGATGAAAGCCGCTGAAATGTTTGAGCAATCTATTACTGTTATTGGCGCAGTCACTCGTCCAGGTAAATATCAATGGCAAACTGGTCAGCGTATTACCGACATTTTTCCAAGTATCGATTCGCATTTATTACACTCGGCCGACCTTAATTATTCTCTTGTGGTACGTGAAGTTGATATCGCCCGTAACATTGAAATACTACAATTTGATTTAGCTAAGGCTATTTCAGCACCTAACTCTAAAGATAACCTTATACTTGAAGGTAATGATAAGATTTTAGTTTTTACTAATATTGTCAAGTTGGTGCAAAGCAAGGTTAGTTTAGATGATTTAGCTTTTACCCAAGAAAATCTGGCAAAAAAAGAACAAGAGTGGGCGAAAGTTAAGTATAAAAGAAAGCAGTTTTGGTTAAAATACGGTGATGCAGAAAAAGCCGCTCTGCTTGATAATGAAGCTGCTGCTGAAGCTAAATTAATTGAGCAATCTATTGCGCAATTTAGTGGTGGAGAGCTAGAGGAAGAGGTTGATATTAAAGAGTTAACTATTTTCTCACGTCAACGTTTGTTGTGGCCGATTATTGAACAGTTAAAGCGTCAAGGTAAGTCAGGGCAGCCGATACTTCTTGTTGAAGTTGATGGTGAAGTGAAATTCCCCGGATTTTATCCGTTGGCTACCAATGCTCGTGTTGCTGACTTAGTTGCGGCTGCGGGTGGTTTAACTGAGTCTGCTTATGTGGTGCGTGCGGAAGTGACTCGTAATCAAATCGTTAATCATATGGCTCAGCAAAGCTCTATTAGTGTGAACCTTGGTGCAGCGCTTGCCGGTGAAGAAAAAGATAATGTTTTATTAAGCTCAAAAGATCGACTCAATATTCATCAAATTCCTGCCTGGAGTGAAAATAATGTGGTTGAGCTGAGAGGTGAATTTGTCTTCCCCGGTAAATATACTGTACGTCGCGGCGAAAGTTTAGCAGACTTAATTGCTAAGGCTGGTGGTTTTACTCAGTTTGCTCATCAAGAAGGCTCTGTGTTTACTCGTGTACAGTTACGTGAAATTGAGCAACAAAATTTATTGAAATTGACTGCCGATTTACGTGTTGAGATGGCATCTAAATCCATGTCAGATAAAAACTATTCACAAGACTATGCTGATGTACAGCAAATGTTAGCGGATATGGCCAATGTTCAGCCGGTAGGTCGCTTAGTACTTGATTTACCGAAAGTAATTAACGATAAGTATTATGATGTTTTATTAGAAGGTGGCGATGTGCTTTATGTACCTACTAAGAAAAATTCTATCAACGTCGTTGGTCAAATACAGGTAACCTCATCACATATGTATGATGTTAATTTATCGGCACAAGATTACCTCGCACAAAGTGGCGGCAGTAAAAAACGTGCTGATGAAGACCGCATCTATATTATTTCAGCTAACGGCAGTATTAAAATGATGGACAGTGGCAATTGGTTTACCAGCGATGCCGGCGATAACTTAAAGCCTGGCGATACCATAGTGGTACCGCTTGATGCTGAATACATGAATAACTTAGCCTTATGGTCTAGTGTCACTACCATAATCTATAACTCTGCCGTGGCAATCGCCGCTATCAGTGGCATCTAGCTGAAACTGTATAATTTAAAATACTGCTAGGCTTAAATGCCTAGCAAGTTAGACTGTCAAATAAATCATTAGCAAAACGCTTTCTAAGCTTTACTAATAGCGTTAATAAAAATAAATGGACCTAGTATGTTGCACTCATTAAAAAACGTAAATTTAGGTATAATTGGCCTAGGTTATGTCGGTTTACCCTTAGCAGTAGAGTTTGGTAAAAAATACCCCACTTTGGGTTTTGATATTAATAACAAACGGATTGAAGAATTAAAGCAAGGCCATGATTTTACTTTAGAAGTCTCAACTGAAGAATTAGCCGACTCAGCACTTATTTCATATTCAGCTAATGTCGACGACTTAAAGAACTGCAATGTTTATATTGTCACTGTGCCAACACCTATTGATAATCATAAGCAACCAGATTTAACGCCACTAGTCAAAGCGAGTGCTATGCTGGCGAAGGTGATGAATAAAGGCGATATCGTCATTTATGAATCAACTGTATATCCAGGTGCTACCGAAGAAGTGTGTTTACCTGAAATTGAACGCAACTGTCAGTTGGTTTTTAACCGAGATTTTTTCGCTGGTTATAGTCCTGAGCGTATTAACCCTGGTGATAAAGAACATAGGGTTACCAATATCTTAAAAGTGACCTCTGGTTCTACCCCTGAAATTGCTGATTTTATTGATGACCTTTATAAATCAATTATTACCGCAGGTACTTATAAAGCATCAAGTATCCAAGTCGCTGAGGCGGCAAAAGTGATTGAAAATACTCAACGAGATCTCAATATTGCTTTGATTAATGAGTTGGCGGTTATTTTTAATAAACTAAATATTGATACCGAAGAAGTATTAAAAGCGGCGGGTACCAAATGGAATTTTTTACCCTTTAGACCCGGTCTTGTCGGCGGTCACTGTATTGGTGTTGATCCCTATTACTTAACCCATAAAGCCCAATCCATTGGCTATAATCCGGAAGTGATTTTAGCGGGTCGTCGTATTAATGACTCTATGGGCGAATACGTGGTTTCACAATTAGTAAAAACCATGCTTAAAAGGAAGTTACCCGTTAATGGCGCTAATGTCTTAGTGATGGGCTTAACCTTTAAAGAAAATTGCCCTGATGTTCGCAATACAAAAATTGTTGATATCGTAACTGAACTTGGAGAATTTGATGTCAATGTCGATGTTTATGACCCTTGGGTAAATCCTGAAGAAGCAAAAAACCAATATGATATTGATTTAATTTCAGCGCCTAAACAAGCTCACTATGATGCGGTGATTTTTGCAGTTGCTCACCATCAATTTAAAGCTTTATCGGCTGATGAAATAAAAGCTATGATGAAAAAAGAGCATGTGATTTACGATCTAAAATATATGCTAGATAAAGAGTTAGCGGACATTCGCTTATAATATTTTTTAACTGGCATTAAACTTATATATGACATAAGCCTTCCTTAGCAGATCCTTCAGCGAAGGAGGGCTTTTTAAAAAGGACTATTTAATAAATGAATAAGTTTCAAACCATTAAGCAAGAGCTTATCAATGCACCTAAAATTTGGCTTATCACCGGTTGTGCCGGATTTATAGGTTCAAACCTTTTAGAAACACTACTGTTATTAAACCAAAAGATAGTGGGCTTAGATAACTTTGCAACCGGTCACCAACACAATTTAGATGAAGTGAAAACACAAGTATCTGCTGAACAATGGCAAAACTTTCATTTTGTTAAAGGTGATATTAGAGAGCTTAGTGATTGTAATAAAGCCTTAAATCATTATGAAAACGGTGTTGATTATATCCTCCATCAAGCGGCACTTGGCTCAGTGCCAAGATCTATTGCCGATCCTTTACTAACAAATTCAGCCAATATTACTGGTTTTCTAACTATGTTAACCGCCGCTAAAGAAAGCCAAGTTAAAAGCTTTGTTTATGCTGCTTCCAGCTCTACTTATGGTGACCACCCGGCGTTACCCAAAGTAGAAGATGTTATTGGTAAACCGCTATCTCCTTATGCGGTAACTAAATATGTTAATGAGCTTTATGCTGATGTTTTCTATAAAACTTATGGCTTAAATTGTACCGGTTTACGTTATTTTAATGTTTTTGGAAAAAGGCAAGACCCTGATGGCGCTTACGCTGCGGTAATCCCTAAATGGACAGCGGCTATGATAGCGAATGAAGAAGTATTGATTAATGGCGATGGTGAAACCAGCCGTGATTTCTGTTTTATTGAAAATGTCGTGCAAGCTAATATTTTAGCCGCCACAGCAAATGATGCCGGTAAAAACCAAGTGTACAATGTTGCCTTAGGTGATAAAACAAGCCTCAACACTTTATTTGCTAGTTTAAAAATCGCTATACAAGCGAATGGCATCAACTATCAACAATCACCAACTTATCAAGATTTTAGAGCCGGAGATGTTAGACATTCACAAGCTGATATTTCTAAAGCAAAATCGTTGCTGGGCTTTGAGCCAGAATTTAAAATTCAACAAGGTATAGATAAAGCCATGCCTTGGTACATTAATTTCTTGAGTTAATAAATTAACAAGAAGCTAAGTTAAGAATGAATTTAATAAGCAGCACCTATTCGAGGTGCTGCTTTTTTTATTCCTGCTAGAAAATTAGCGTTGTAATATAACTGTCACATAACTGACTTATACTTTGCCCAGTAAATTTATCATCTTCTCTATATTAGATAAGCTAGTTGTTAGTTTATTGATAATAAGGTTAATTTAAGTGGCAGTTCTTATTAGTTCAACCCGAAGCCGTAGCATCAAAAATTCATTGGCAAAATGGCTAATAACCTTTGGTGGTATTAGTGTTTTGTTTACCCTAGTGTTGATTTTTTTATATTTGTTATACGTGGTCAAGCCTATTTTTGAGTCGGCTAAAATTGAATCGAAAGTTAATATCAGTCTTCAGTTAAAAGCTAATGAAAAAGTATTAGCGACAGGCGTAGATGAGTTACAAGAATTGGTTTATGAAATTACCGATACAGGTAATATTGATTTCTATCATTTAAAAGCCAGCGACCCGCTAGCAAAAAAACAGTTTGCTGTTGGTGAACATTCTTTTTCTGCGCATTTGTTTGCCGATGATGACTTTAAGCAAGAGCGTGTTGTCAGTATAGCTAACTCCTTTACCGCCAATAAATTACTCCATACAGCCAGTGGTAAAACATTATTAGTTCAGCCTAGTTTTTATGCTGAATATAGTAATGACATTCGTAAAATAATCCCGCAAGTAAACTACCCATTAGGCCAAGGTTCATTGGTTATTGATGAACAGCAAATACCGCTGTCGCAATTAGCCTTTGCCATGGATGAAGAACAAATTGTATTTGTTGCTTTTACCAAAGATAAGCGCTTAATAAAAACAAATTTTATTGCTGATGATGAATTTGGTTCTTCTAGTAATGGCGATGACGTTGAATATGAAACGAATTATCAACTCATTGATTATCCAGTTGATGTTGTTGACGAAATAAAGGTAACCCCAGATTTAAGTTTAGCTTTTGTTCGTAGTGGCTCAACAGTGCGTGTTTATTCGTTAACAGATGAGGAAGAGGTTAGCCTTAAAGCAACGATTACCCCGACACTAAACGATAATACTTATCTTACTGCCATGGCACTACTTTCGGGCAGCAGCTCCGTATTACTAGGTGACAGTAGTGGTCAGATCAGTCAATGGTTTGAAGTCGCAACAGATTCAGGTCGCCAATTTAAACAAATAAGAACTTTTGATGCTGATAATGAAAATACCAGCCAAACATCAAGCGCGATAACTGCTATTTATACTGAGCAGTTCCGCAAAAGCTTTTATACTATGACGACAAGTGGCATGGTCAATGTCTTTTATACCACTAGCTCGGCACACTTATGGCAAGGACAGTTAACCTCGAGCCAGCCTGCTGCCTTTGCCATAGCGCCGCGAGCAAATGGCCTAATAATTATTGGTAATGATCCACTCGATGCTAATAAAAGAAATTTACAAACTTTCAGTGTTCATAACGAGCACCCAGAAGTTACTTGGCAAGCGTTATGGCAAGAAGTTTGGTATGAAGGTTATCCTGAGCCTGATTATATTTGGCAATCTAGCTCTGGCTCTGATGATTTTGAAGCTAAATTTTCTTTAGTGCCTATTTCTTTTGGCACCATTAAAGCGGCTTTATACGCCATGCTATTTGCGGTACCGGTTGCCTTAAGCGCAGCAATATATACCGCTTATTTTATGACGCCAAGCTTACGTAAAAAAGTCAAACCGACTATCGAAATGATGGAAGCATTACCTACCGTTATCCTAGGTTTTCTGGCGGGTTTATGGTTAGCGCCGTTGATGGAAGAGTATTTACCGGCAATATTCCTACTGTTTATTTTATTACCTTTGGCGACAGTGTTAACAGCTTTTTCTTGGCATAAACTTCCCAATAAGATCAAAGATAAATTACCTGAAAGCCTGGCGCCAATTTTATTAATCCCAGTGATCATGTTGACAACCTATGTGGCCTTTGCTTTATCACCACAGCTAGAGGCTATTCTCTTTAATGGCGATATGCGTCAATTCCTTACTAACGACCTAGGTATTAATTTTGACCAAAGGAATGCTTTAGTGGTCGGTATTGCCATGGGCTTTGCTGTTATTCCTACCATATTCACTATGGCTGAAGATGCAATTTTTAGTGTACCAGGACATTTAACTAATGGCTCATTAGCGCTTGGTGCAACTCAATGGCAAACCTTAGTAGGGGTAGTGTTGTTAACCGCAAGTCCAGGTATCTTTTCCGCTGTTATGATGGGGCTTGGTCGCGCTGTTGGGGAAACTATGATTGTTTTGATGGCAACGGGTAATACGCCAATTTTAGATTGGAGTATTTTCCAAGGAATGAGAACTTTAGCAGCCAATATAGCCGTAGAAATGCCGGAGGCCGAAGTGGGCAGCTCCCATTACCGTATTTTGTTCTTAGCAGCGTTTGTACTCTTTATATTTACTTTTATATTCAATACCGCCGCAGAGTTTGTTCGCCAACGTTTACGAGAAAAGTACAGCTCAATGTAGTCGTTAGTATCGAATTTAGAATATACACAATAATTTTTATAGAGGTCAGTGACTATTCAACTTTAAGCTGTAGAGTTCAATTTAAAGGAAAATGTACGGAGTTGATAAGTATCAATGAGTACACTTGACACATAAGTTGGGCTTTACAGCAACAAGATGAAAAGTCACTCACCAATGATGAGTTACTTTATGAATAAATGGTTTAAATCAGGCGCCCCTTGGATCTGGTTATCTGCAGGTGGTGTAAGTATCAGTTTAATCTCAGTGTTGGGCTTATTATGGCTTATTGCCTCACGCGGCTTATCCTACTTTTGGCCGAGCGAGCTTTATCAATTTGATCTTCTGGATGAAAATGGTGTAAAGAGTGTTGTTATTGGCGAAATCTACGATAGAGAAGAAATACCTGTTGGTCAATTAGCGCATTTAAATTTAGACCTTGATCCAGAGCAAGAAGTGTTAGAGCGCTTATTGATCAAAACGGGTAACCGAGAGTTGGTTAGTTTAGATTTTCGCTGGTTGCTAAGTCATAACATTACCAATACACAGAAACCCAAAGATTTAGTCGTTGTTGAACGCCGTACCCATGGTAACTTTTACGGTTATATTGACAGTATGGTTGTTGATGGCAATGAAGTTGACTCAAACCAGTTAGATGAATTATTAACCAGGGTTGAAGGTTTTCAACAGCAAATTGATGAATTACAAAAATCAGATATTGGCGCAATAAACTATCAATTAGAACGTTTACGATTAAAAACACGTAAATATCAGTTACAAGATAAGTTAACGCCTGAGCGACAAGCAAAAATTGATAGTGAAGTAGTTAATTTAAATCAACGTTATGCCAAGCTAGAGCAAGAGTTGATGGGTTACCGAGAAGAAATATCCCGTGACCATATAGTGATGCGTGCTATGGATGGTCAACTTGTTACCATTAACTTTGAATACATTCTTAAGGTGACCTTTAATAATCAACTTAACCTTCTTGAAAAACTGAGTACTTTCTTTAGCCAGATTGGGGGATTCATCATTGAAGACCCGCGCGAAGCGAATACCGAAGGCGGGGTGTTTCCTGCTATATTTGGTACTGTGCTTATGGTGTTGTTGATGACAGTCATCGTTTCACCTTTGGGCGTTATCGCGGCGATATACCTACATGAATATGCGGGTAAAAATGCTTTTACTAAGCTGTTACGCATATCGGTTATTAACTTGGCCGGTGTGCCGTCTATCGTTTATGGCGTATTTGGTTTAGGCTTCTTTGTCTATATGGTGGGTGGTTCACTGGATCAATTGTTTTACTCAGAAAACCTACCTAGCCCAACTTTTGGTACACCAGGCGTATTATGGTCTTCACTAACACTGGCAATATTGACCTTACCTGTGGTAATAGTTTCCACCGAAGAAGGTTTGTCACGTATTCCATTGGAGATGCGTTACGGCTCATTGGCACTGGGCGCAACGAAGGCTGAAACCTTATGGCGTATTATTTTACCTATCGCCAGTCCTGCTATTATGACCGGAATTATTTTAGCTATTGCCCGAGCCGCAGGGGAAGTAGCACCGCTAATGTTGGTCGGCGTTGTGAAAATGGCGCCTAATTTGCCCTTAGATGGTAACTTTCCCTTCTTACATTTAGATCGCAAGTTCATGCATTTAGGTTTTCATATTTATGATGTTGGTTTCCAAAGCCCCAATGTAGAAGCGGCTCGACCGCTAGTATTTGCAACAGCGTTATTGTTGGTGACTATTATCGTTGCCTTGAATATGACCGCCGTTTCAATACGTAATAGATTACGTGAAAAATATAAGATGTTAGAGCACTAACTTTATCAAATAAATTTTATTAAATAAAAATTCACAATGCGTCATTTGAAATGAGTAATTTTAATGACTCATTGTTTTACTAAACAATGAACAATGAAAAGTAATTAGAGAAAAACCTATTATGATTTCTATTAGCCCAAAAGCATTAGCTACTGGCTCAGATCCAGCCTTTTCAAAAAAGTTGGACTTAAATAATTTAGCCCCTGAGCAAGTTGCCCTAGATATTAATAAATTAAATTTATTTTATGGTAAAAAGCAGGCGCTAAATAATATAACTATGTCGATTCCAAAAGGGCAGGTCACTGCGTTTATCGGCCCAAGTGGCTGTGGTAAGTCCACCTTGTTACGTTGTATTAACCGCATGAACGACTTAGTTGATGATTGTCATATCAGTGGAGAAATTAACTTACATGGCAATAACATCTATAACAAACATGTTGATGTTGCTGAGTTAAGACGCAAAGTAGGTATGGTATTCCAGCGTCCTAATCCGTTTCCTAAAACTATTTATGAAAATGTTGTCTATGGTTTACGCATTATGGGCGAAAATAATCGTAGAAGACTGGATGAGGCTGCGGAGCAATCATTACGCAGTGCCGCGCTTTGGAATGAAGTAAAAGACAGATTACATGAAAGCGCTTTAGGTCTTTCTGGCGGTCAGCAGCAGCGTTTAGTGATTGCCCGTGCTATTGCTATTCAGCCTGAGGTGCTACTACTTGATGAGCCGACTTCAGCACTTGACCCTATTTCGACCTTGGTCATTGAAGAATTAATCAATGATCTTAAAAAGCAATTTACTGTCGTTATTGTTACGCATAATATGCAGCAAGCTGCACGAGTGTCTGATCAAACGGCATTTATGTATATGGGTGATTTAATAGAGTACAGTGACACCAATACTTTATTTACCACGCCGCTGAAAAAGAAAACTGAAGATTATATTACCGGCCGTTATGGCTAAACCTCTGGTAGTAGCCTACTAGTGATTTATTCTAAACTCACTAGTAATCACTAGATAAAGTATGCAAGAACATACTCATAAAAGGACATCCAATGGATAATTTACAAATAGGTCGTCATATTTCTGGCCAATTCAATGAAGATTTAGAACGCGTTATTAATAATGTTATGCATATGGGCGGCTTGGTTGAGAAACAGTTAACTGATGCACTAGCTGCAGTGGACACTACTGATGTCACCTTGGCCAAGGAAGTCTTAAGCAATGATTATCAAGTGAATGCCTATGAGGTGAGTATTGATGATGAGTGCACTCGTATCATTGCTAAACGCCAACCTGCAGCTGGTGATTTACGTTTAATTATGGCGATCGTTAAAACTATTACAGATCTAGAGCGTATTGGTGATGAAGCTGAGAAAATAGCCCGAGTTGCCCTGGAAAATTTTTCTTCCTCGCAGCAAGATTTATTGGTGAATTTAGATAATTTAGGTCGACTAGTATTAGAGTTTTTACAAGCTAGTCTTGATGCTTTTACCCGTATGGATTGTGATGCAGCTATTAAAATCCATCAAATGGATGACAAAATTAACCGTGAATATGAAGCACTGATCCGTCAATTAATGACCTATATGATGGAAGACCCACGTTCAATTCCGCAAATTATGACGGTTATTTGGTCAGCTAGAGCGTTAGAGCGTATCGGTGATCGTTGTCAAAATATTTGTGAATACATTATTTACTTTGTTAAAGGCAAAGTTGTTCGCCATACGACAGCAGAAGACATGAAAAAACTCTAAACAATCATTAATAAATCACCAAGCAATTTAAATCAAGGTGAATAATTAAAAACTTTAAATTCAATAGATTAGCTAAGTACTATATCAGTGCTTAGCAAATAAAAATTTACACTGTCGTTGTTAGCTAAGAAAGGCAACCATTTAAGCTGATATTAGCATTTAACATTAGAAGTTAAATGGGTTACTATCCGCGGCGAATAGCAATGACGAGAGTTATACTTACTGGAAACATACTTATGGCCAGAAATACAATCTTAGGTGTATTTGCAAAATCACCAATAAAACCCTTAGAAAAACATATTCGAATAGTTGTAAAATGTAGTAAACAACTTATCCCCTTTTTTGATGCATGTGTTGCAAAAGACTGGAGTGAAGCGGCAAAAGTTCGTCGTAAACTGTCTAAGTTAGAGCAAGATGCAGATGCCTTAAAGCGTCAATTACGTTTAGAGTTACCAGGTGGTTTATTTATGCCAGTTGATAGGGCTGACTTACTTGAACTTCTTACCCAACAAGACAAAATAGCTAACAAAGCAAAGGATATCGCTGGTCGCGTATTAGGGCGTAAGCTTGAAGTACCTGAAAGTTTACAAGCTGAGTTTTCTGTTTACCTAGAGCGTTGTCTTGATGCTACCGAAAAAGCAGCAGAAGCCATTAACGAATTAGATGACTTATTAGAAACCGGCTTTCGTGGTCGTGAAGTTGTATTGGTTGAAAAAATGATCAACCAGTTAGACGCTATCGAAGATGATACTGATGGCTTGCAAATTACTTTGCGTAAAAATTTATTAGCGATTGAAAAGGATTTGAATCCAGTTGATGTAATGTTCTTATATCAAATTATTGATTGGGTTGGTGACTTAGCCGACCTTGCTGAACGTGTAGGTGCACGTTTAGAAATACTTCTTGCTAGAAAATAAGGCTTAACTGATGGAAATTATACTTAACTCAGGCGGCACATTTGTACTTATCGCCGCTGTTGTTGGCTTTTTTATGGCATGGGGCATCGGTGCCAACGATGTTGCCAATGCTATGGGAACCTCTGTTGGTTCTAAAGCTTTAACAATTAAACAAGCCATTATTATAGCAATGGTCTTTGAATTTGCTGGTGCTTACCTTGCCGGCGGTGAAGTAACATCAACCATACGTAAAGGTATCATTGATGCCAGTTACTTTATTGATACGCCAGAGCTACTTGTTTATGGCATGATTTCAGCTCTATTTGCTGCTGCTACCTGGTTACTTATTGCTTCAGCTCTTGGCTGGCCAGTATCTACTACTCATTCAATTGTTGGTGCTATTGTCGGTTTCGCTGCGGTAGGCGTAAGCACTGATGCTGTTGAGTGGGGTAAGGTACTTGGTATTGTTGGTAGTTGGGTAATCACGCCACTTATTTCAGGTATTATCGCTTTTATTATCTTTAACAGTGCACAAAAATTAATTTTTGATACGGATAAACCCTTGCAACAAGCTAAGCGCTGGGTTCCTGCGTATATGTTCTTGGCCGGTTTTGTATTATCACTGGTTACCATCAAAAAAGGTCTCAAGCACATAGGTTTAGAGAGTGTTGACCTTGGTATTGTCACACTTGAAATTAAAGGCGCGGGTGGTTATTACCTAGCAATTATTGTCGCGGTTATTGTAGCTATTATTGGTAAGGTATTTATCAGTCGTTTGAAGTTTGACGAAACGCTTGCCAAAGAAGCGCACTACGTCAATGTTGAAAAAGTATTTGCAGTATTAATGATAATTACCGCTTGTGCTATGGCTTTTGCTCACGGTTCAAATGATGTTGCGAACGCTATTGGCCCATTAGCTGCCGTTGTTAGTATTGTTGAAAATAATGGCGAAATTGCCGCTAAGTCAGCTATTGCTTGGTGGATATTACCACTAGGTGGTTTTGGTATTGTTGCCGGTCTAGCCTTATTTGGTCACAAAGTTATTGCTACTATCGGCCAAGGCATTACGCACTTAACGCCAAGCCGTGGTTTTGCTGCTGAATTAGCTGCTGCCAGTACTGTGGTTATTGCCTCGGGTGCAGGTTTACCTATCTCAACAACACAAACACTTGTTGGTGCTGTGTTAGGTGTAGGTATGGCACGTGGTATTGCGGCCATTAACTTAGGTGTGGTACGAAACATTGTTGTTTCTTGGGTTATCACCTTGCCTATAGGTGCTGGTCTATCAATTCTGTTCTTCTGGATTATGCAGGCAACTTTTAGCTAAGTCGTTACCTAACAGAGTATTACAGAAAATAGCATCAAAAAAGCCGCAATGAATTGCGGCTTTTTTATTGGCGTTATTTAAGCTTGGTCTTTTAACATACCTCACTTAACCCGCTATTTAGCTACGTTCAGTTACTTCTAATAAGTGGTAACCAAACTGCGTTTTTACTGGACCTTGTACGGTATTTAAAGGTGCTGAAAAAACAACTTTATCAAACTCAGGAACCATTTGGCCAGGAGCAAAGCTACCTAAATCACCACCTTGTGCATTAGAAGGGCAGTTTGAATGCTCTTTAGCTACTTCAGCAAAGTCTTTACCTGCTTCAATTTCAGCTTTTAATGCTAAACATTGTTCTTCTGTATCCACTAAAAGGTGGCGTGCACTTGCTTGAGACATACTACTTTCCTGTTACTTTAAGTTTGAAATTATATTTTTTAAATAATTATATTTTTTAAAAAATCATATAATTGATCGCATGTACAGTAACGTATCTTGCTGGCAAATGAAAGTAACAGAAATGAAACTGGCTGTTATCTGTTTGAACAACTTAGATAATTAGCGAATATTATACAGTCGTTTAAAATGAGTAGGTAAGCTATAAGTAACGGGCCTAAATATAGTTTGGCAGTTTAAAACATCAATATGGGAAATCTGATATTTAGTCAAAGCCTATTTGAAGCTATACGTTAGAGTCTTTGTTCGTCTTAATTAGCACTTAAGCTTAAATATGGGTAGAATAGCAAAAATTTTCGCCTCAAATATTGTCCAATGCAGTAAGGAATTCATTATGGCTTCTCTTCAAGAGCAGTTGCTTAAAGCCGGTTTAACCACTAAGCAAAAAACTCGTCAAGCAAACTCAGATAAACGTAAAAAAAACAAACAAAAGCGTAGCGGTGTTGAACATGGCGCTAGTTTGCAAGAGCAAGTAAAGCAAGACTTAGCACTATCAAAAGCCGATAAATTGGCTAAAGATAGCGCCCTTAATGAAGTTAAAAAACAAGAGCTTGCCAGTAAAGAGCAAAAATTACGTATCAAACAAATTCTTGAGCATCACCAATTAACAGGTGTTAGTGGAGATAGTGACTATAACTACACTTTCAATAATAAAGTTAAAAAATTAGCGCTTAATACCATCACCCATAAAGCACTGGTTAATGGTCGTTTGGCACTATGTGGCTTAAATGAAACTACTTATCTTGTTACCAGTGAAACGGCGGCTAAAATAGCCGACCTCGACACTACTATTGTGTTAGTGCAAAACGATAAGGTCGAGACTGAAGAAAGCGATGAAAATGATCCCTACGCTGATTATCAAATACCTGATGATTTAATGTGGTAGTTGATTATTTCGCTAAGTGTTTTGTGTGATTGAACTTAGCGAGATAAATAGCAGGAAAATATTAACCTGCTATTTATGTTAGAATGACCTTCAAATTTGGTGTGTTGAACACCTAAAGTACTAATACCTATATTAATAGTTAACCTAAACAAAGTGTTAATTAAGACTATAGAAATTATTTTATTTATAAGAGTTACTAAATATTATGTTGATGAAAGCTATCCGTTGGCCAATAGGGCAATTAATTTTAATACTAAACTTTATTTTTTCACCGCGTTCGCCAAAGCGTGCCATAGACGAGCAAGCTAAAATTGATGATAAGACGCAAAGCTTAAGCTTGTATCAACTACCCTCTTGTCCTTTTTGTGTAAAAGTACGCCGTACCATGAAACGAGAAGGTTTAAAGATAGAGCTACGTAACATCAGTGGTAAAAATGATTTTAGTGAAGAGCTTACTCGTGAAGGCGGTAAACGCAAAGTACCCTGTTTACGTATTGAAAAATCCGATGGTCAAGTGCAATGGTTATATGAGTCAAGTGATGTGGTTGCACATTTACAGACCTTAACTAAAGCTGCCTAATTAAATTTAAGCGGCCTAAGTTAAATTAAATTGTATATTAAGAAAGTGTGCCACTGTTGGCGCACTTTTTTGTTTTTTAAGCGGTAAAGCAGCCGTTGTAAATGGCAATATAAATATATCCTCCTAAACTAGCTTTATAATATCAATTTTTATTTTAGAAGCTTTAGACATTGTCCACATTGGCACATTTTTTGGCGTGTGTTGCAAAGCAGTCCTTAATAAAACCCTTTAAAATCTCTTTATGCTGAAGTTCGGCACATTAATTAAAATGTGAGGGGATTTTATCAAGGCAACTATGCAGAAAAATACTCAGAGTATTGCTTTCTCAGCAAGCTTATATTTAAATTACCAGTTAGGAATAATAAGTAGTAATGAATAAGGCATTATTAAGTCTAGTATTAGTTGTATCATTAGCTTTATCTGCTTGTTCAACAAAACCATCTCATATTGGCACTGTAGTGGTCACAAATTCAGGCGATGAATACAGCTTAAGTGAAAAGACTACAGAGTCAGTTCATGTTGTTGGTGCATATTATGAATATCAATTTGTACGTAACAGTGAATCAGGCTTCAAAGGTTGTACAAAATTAATGAATAATGCAGCAAAGACTTATGCAAAAGGTTTAGCTAAGTCTGTTACTCCTATTACTTGGCAAACAATGCAGGCTGATGGCTACATTGACCATGGCAGAGACTTAATAACCGCCATTATGTATGTTAACTGTCAATACACATTCACAATTATATCAACAGATTATAAATATTAAGGAACAAATAATGCTAATTTTAACGAGAAGAGTCGGCGAAACATTAATGATCAATGACAATATTACCGTAACGGTATTAGGTGTTAAAGGTAGTCAAGTGCGCATAGGTATTAATGCACCTAGTGATGTTTCCGTACATCGTGAAGAGATTTATCAACGCATTCAAGCTGAGAAAGCGAGTAATGAAAGTGAGAACAGCCCAATTACTTAGCAGTGCACCCGTCAGTTTATCAAGGATGTGTAAAGCAGAGCAGTTAAATTCCTGATTGAGTAGACTAGTAATATTTATCGAAATCTCAGAATAACGATAATGCCAATTGCTATTAATGAGCCAGCTTATTGCTGGCTTTTTTATGTCGAATTGAGCAAGAGGGCTTTTATTAGCATAATCGCTGCAATCTTTATCTTTATTCTTTGAAATTTAATTAAGCTAATACCTTTCTTATTACTAGTTGTAAAATTTAATAAGGTATTAGCTGTGTTGATAAAAACACCGAAAAGTTCAGATTTAAAAGAGAGTGAAGTCACCCCAGAAAATGTTTATTTAAATAGACGTGACTTATTAAAAGGTTTAGGTTTTTTAGGTGCGGGTGCTTTACTGGCTAATTCTGCCAGTGCCAACGCTATAGATTGGTTTTCAAAAGAAGAAAAAGTTAAATTTAAAACAACGCCGTTAAAGTACCAAGCGGATGCAAACAGCAATAATTTAATCCTTACCCCTGAAAATAAAGTCACTACCCACAACAATTTTTATGAGTTTGGCGCGCAAAAACAGCAGCCAGCAGAATTATCACAAAGCTTTAAGGTCAATCCTTGGCAACTAACTATTTCGGGTGAATGTGATAATCCCATCACTTTAGATTACGATGACCTAACCACCATGTTTGCCCTAGAAGAACGTATTTATCGTTTACGTTGTGTAGAAGCATGGTCAATGAATATCCCTTGGATTGGTTTCTCTTTAGCTGACTTATTAAAGAAAGTTGTGCCAAACTCGTCGGCCAAATATGTGTTTTTTGAGACTCTGCATGATCCGATACAAATGCCTGGGCAAGCTAATAGGCGCTTAGGTGGAGGTATTGCTTACCCTTATGTTGAAGGACTGCGGATTGATGAAGCGATGAATCCATTGACGTTATTGAGTGTCGGTTTATATGGTAAAACTTTACCACCACAAAATGGTGCGCCTATTCGTTTAGTGGTGCCATGGAAGTACGGCTTTAAAAGCATTAAGTCAATCGTGTCTATTAAGCTAGTAAGTGAGCAACCACAAACCACTTGGCATAAGCTGGCAGCTAATGAATATGGTTTTTACGCCAATGTTAACCCCAAGCATGATCATCCTAGGTGGAGTCAATCCAGTGAAAGGCATATAACTTCCGGTGGTTTATTTGCTCGTAACCGTATTAAAACTTTGCCTTTTAATGGTTATGGCGAGCAGGTGGCTCATTTGTATAAAGGTATGGATTTAAGGAAATATTATTAGGTCCTCTTCCATATGAATAAAAAAATATCCACAGCGAAAAAAGTATTGATGTTGAAAGTCGTTATTCATCTGGTGGCTTTTTTACCTTTATTTAATTTATACTATCTTGCCTTTAATGACTTGCTCGGTGCTGATCCAGTTGAACGAGTGATTCACTTTACTGGCATTGGTGCCTTTAACTTGTTGTTGGTGACTCTTACTATTTCACCCATTGCCAAAAAATTTAAACAGGGATATTTACTGCAAGTAAGGCGCTTACTCGGCTTATATGCTTTTAGTTATGCCTTTATGCATGTATTAAATTTTTTAGCCTTTGATTTACAGTTTGCCTGGTGGTTATTTTTTAACGAAATTGTTAAACGCCCCTATATTACTATTGGTATGCTGGCTTTTGTTTTAGTCGCGGCACTTGCGATTACGTCTTTAAACAGCCTCAAACGAAAGATGGGTAAGTCATGGCAAAACCTACATAACTTTAGTTATCTTATTGTTGTATTAGTGGCGACACACTTTTATTGGTCCGTTAAGTCTGAGCTTATTTCACCACTATTTTATTTTCTGTTAACTATGGTTTTGCTGGGCTTTCGCTATAAAAAAATCAAAGCATTGCTTGGCTCACTATTTAGTAAAAAATTAAACTAATGCCACTTTATTAAATAGTGGTTTAAAACTTAAACTTAGCTTATGTTATTAAACGTAATTTTATGACTGTTTATCGCCATAACCTTGTTGTTTTGCCAAAATAAATTTATGGTATCGGGCACTGTATGTCTCAACCGGAATTAAGATGTCTAAAAAAACATTACCGCGAAATTTAGTTATGAGTAAACTTACTCATAAGTTTATTAATAAGAAAAGTGCGTTTACCTTGTTTGCTACCAGTATGTTGTCACTTGGCTTAACGGCTTGTTTACCTAATGAAAAACAAGATACTAAAATTGTCATCAACAAAAACCCTTACCCAAGTACCTATCAAGCACTACCAGCACAAAGTACTTTATTGACCAATGCCACGATATTAACCGGTACCGGTGAGCGCTTAGATGACGCTGACATATTGTTAGTAAATGGCAAAGTTATGCAAGTAGGTAATAACTTATCTGCAGAGCAGGCGAAGGTTATTGATATGGCAGGTAAATGGATTACCCCTGGTATTATCGATGTTCATTCACATTTAGGTGTTTATCCTAATCCACAAGTAGAATCACATTCTGATGGTAACGAGATGACTTCTCCAAATACCTCAGAAGTTTGGGCTGAGCACAGTGTTTGGCCACAAGATCCAGCCTTTGAAGCTGCCCGCGCGGGTGGTGTAACTACCCTACAGATTTTACCTGGCTCAGCTAACTTATTTGGTGGCCGCGGCGTAACTTTACGCAATGTACCTAGTCATACCATGCAAGGCATGAAGTTTGCCGATGCACCATACGGTTTGAAAATGGCCTGTGGTGAAAACCCTAAACGTGTTTATGGTAGTCGCAAGGTTTTACCTTCAACTCGCATGGGCAATGTTGCCGGTTATCGAACCGCTTGGCTTGCCGCCACTGAATATAAACGTGAGTGGGATAAATACGACAGCGATTACAGTGCCGGTAAAAATCCACAAGCACCAACACGAGATCTAGAGCTTGATACTTTGATGGGCGTGTTAGACGGCGAAATATTAATTCATAACCATTGTTACAAAGCTGAAGAAATGGCAGTGATGATCGATCTTTCCAATGAATTTAATTATCACTCAGGTACTTTCCATCATGCAATTGAAGCTTATAAAATTGCTGATTTATTAGCTGCTAATGGTAATTGTGCCGCTATGTGGCCAGATTGGTGGGGCTTTAAAATGGAAGCTTTTGACATGGTTGAAGAAAATGCAGCCATTGTTGATGCGGTGAAAAATTCTTGTGCTGTGGTTCATTCTGACTCAAGCACAACTATCCAACGTTTAAATCAAGAAGCGGCGAAAGTAATGTATCGCGCCAATGAAAATGGTTTCGCTTTAAAAGAAGAAGATGCGATTAAGTGGATTACCGCAAATGCGGCTAAATCATTAGGTATTAATGATGAAGTAGGCAGCCTAGTTGCCGGTAAAAATGCGGATGTTGTCGTTTGGAACATGAACCCATTTAGTGTTTATGCCCAAGCAGAGCAAGTATTTATTGATGGCGCTAAGGTTTATGATCGATTTGATGATAAATACCAAGCGAAAAGTGATTTTTTACTTGGCCAAAACTTAAGTAATCATGTAAAAAACCAAGCTACTGAAGCCGTTACTGCACCTGTAAGCAAGCCAGTTAACAAACCATCTACCACATCATCTACCAAGTAAAGGAACGACAATGAAAAATACTTATTTACTAACGTCATTGCGCTGTGCCTTATTTGGTGCATTTGCTGTGACTACCAGCCAAGTACAAGCTGAATCTATTGCCATCACCAATGCCACTGTTTATACCGTTGCGGAACAAGGCATTTTATCGCAAGCAACCGTTGTTATTGATGACGGAAAAATCATCGCGGTTTATAGTAAAGATGAAGTGCCAGAGTCACTTAGCACAGATACCTTGATTGATGCTAAAGGGCGTATTTTAACGCCGGGTTTTATTGCCTCTCAAAATTTACTAGGCCTAGTTGAAGTGGGCGCAGTTTCTGCAACACGTGATGGCTCGGATAAAAAAGCTGATTTAACTTTTGATGCTAGTTTAGCCTTTAACCCTAAATCGAGCTTAATTGCTTATGCACGTAAGGGCGGCGTTACCAGTAACTTGGTTATGCCACATGGCGGCGATAAGGTCTTCACTGGCCAAAGCTTTGTCGTTAATCTATCCGGTGAATTTGACAGTGTTATTGCCCAGAAAAACGCGGTAATGGTGTCATTGGGTAGTAGTCGTAAAGGCTCTCGAGCGTTAAAGCTACAGACATTAGCTAATGACCTTGAAGATGCTCAAAAATCCTTAGCTAAAGCAGAAAAAGCTGCAGCTAAGAATAAAAAGGCTAAAGGCAAAGATAAGAAAGAAGCGAAAGAGCCTTCTCGCTCGCAAAAAGTTATGTACGCTTTATTAGCTGGTGAAAAACCATTATTGGCTTATGCAGATAGAGCCACTGATATTTTAGCTTTGTTAAAATTAAAGCAGCAATACAACCTAGATTTGGTGTTAGTAGGCGCGAGTGATGCGGTATTAGTTAGCGATGAAATTGCTAAAGCTAATGTGACTGTGATGATGAGTGCTATTGATAACTTACCGAGCAGTTTTGATTCATTACATAACTCATTGGCTAATGTCGCTAAACTGACAAAAGCTGGCGTGAAGGTAATCATCAGTAATAGCGGTGAGAGTCATAACATTAATCAATTACGTTTTGATGCGGGTGTGGCTATTGCCAATGGTCTAGCTGAAACTACCGCTTTAGCTGCAATTACCGCTAATGTTGCCGATACTTTTAAGTTAAATAGCGGCCGTATTGTTGTTGGTAAAAATGCTGATTTAGTTTTATGGAGCAGTGACCCGTTTGAAATAAGTACTAAGGTTGATGCTATGTGGATTAACGGTAATGCTATGTCGTTAAGATCTCGTCAAGATGCATTACGTGAGCGTTATACTGCCGATACTGACATGCCACGCGCTTATACTAAATAGTTTGCACTAGTTCGGTGAAGCACTGAGCTAACAGCTAAGTTGAAGCGCTAATGCAAAGCACTAAGCTAAAGCCCTCAGGGATTGATCGAGTCATTAACTTTAGTTTTTCTGCGTAGTACTATCTGCACAGCTCTTTGAATTTTAATAAAAACCCGTATTTTAAGGAAACTTAACATACGGGTTTTTTATTTTTATCCTTGCTGCTTTTAAAGTAAGTTGTCTTGCTCAGTATTATCTTAAGCGCAATCGATATCGGCTCTGTAGGCGTTTGGTAATTGTCTGGTAAGTGTAAGTAAGAGAATAAGCTTGTATTTTAATTACCCTTCTTTATCATTGTGATACATCTTTACCTTAACTCACTAATTTTTAAGCAACTATTATGCGCTTTGTTTTACTTTCTCTTTTACTCTTTAAGCTAACTACTTTAGCTTCTTCTGCCCACGCCCGAGACAAAATTGGTTTGGTGTTAAGTGGCGGTGGCGCTAAAGGATCAGCGCATATTGGCGTACTTAAAGTATTAGAGCAGCATAATATTCCAGTAGACTATGTCGTTGGTACCAGTATAGGTGCGTATGTTGGCGGCATGTACGCCTTAGGTTATGAAGTTGATGACATTGAACGCATTATGCTTGGGCTGCATTGGGATAATGGTTTTTCTGACTTTATTCCCAGAGAGGCACTGCCATATGCCAATAAGCAACACAGAGACAGGTACAATTTATCCATCAGGTTAGGTTACAGCGATGGCGAATTTAAAGTGCCGCATGGTTTGTTACTCGGCCAAAGTGCTTACCAAATATTACAACGTTCAACTGATACCGTTAGCTCTTTTGCGAGCTTTGATGACTTAGCTATTCCCTATAGAGCGGTAGCTTCAAATATCGCCACAGCAAAAATGGTAGTGCTCGATTCGGGCAGTATTAATCAGGCAATGAAGGCTTCCGCGTCAGTGCCTGGTATTGTCGCGGCAGTGGAAATTGATGGCGTTATGTTAGTGGATGGCGGTATCACCAATAATATGCCCATTGATGTGGTGAAAAAAATGGGCGCTGATATTGTTATTGCCGTTGATATAGGTTCGCCATTAGCGGATCAAAGTCAATTAACCAGTACCGTTTCTGTACTCAATCAGCTATCTACCATACTGACTAATAATACCAGTTTGGCGCAAAAATCATTACTTAGTGATAACGATATATTATTGCGACCAGCCATTGATGACTTAAGTACCACCGATTGGTCTGTTATGCCCGAAGCATTAGTATTAGGTGAGCAAGTAGTGTTGGACAATTTAGATGTTTTGACAAAACTAGCTATTAATGATGTTGATTACCAAGCCTATAAACAAAAAAAGCGCGCTAAAGCTAAACAATGGTTTACCGAGCTAGCTAACAACATTATTGAAATTCAATTTCAAAATAATTCAAAAGTAGAAAACGACATTATTGCGCTACATTTTGCTGTTGAGTTAAATAAAGACCTTAGTAAAGATGAATTAGATTCAGCTATTAATAGGGTATACGCCTTAGATAAATTCGAACAAGTGACGGTTGAATTTAACGATACGGAACAAGGCCGAGTTTTAATTTTACATACCAGAGCTAAATCTTGGGGACCTAACTATTTTGATTTTGGCTTTAATTTAAAAACAGACTTTTCTAATCGCTCCATTACCTCCATCAATATGTCTTATTTAATGACTGACATTAATGATAAAGGCGGTCGCTGGTTAAATGAAGTCAGGATAGGTTGGGAAACCTTGCTAGCCAGTGAATTTTATCAACCCTTGACTAAATCGCACGATTTCTACAGTAGGGCTAGAGTTGCTTATGCACAAGATAAGTGGGAAAAAACCAGTGCTCGTGAGGAGTTGAGCAAAGACCATTATTTAGCCACCATAGCCTTAGGATATAACTATTCATTTGACGGTATTATTGAAGTTGGTTTTATGGCTGAAACGGGAGATCTTTCTAAGGATGCTCCGGCGAGTGATGAGTTTGATTATGAGAGTTATGGCAGTTTTATTAAGTTTGGTTATGATACTTTAAACAGTATTAATTTTCCTACCCAAGGTAATAAGTTAGTCATTGAGATGCAGTGGTTAAATGATAAATACTCGCCACATCTCAATGCCAGTGAAGACGATAAAGCACTTACCTTTACCTTAGATTGGCGCGGTGCTATTGGTCTTGGTGGTCATACTTTTGTTGGTATTACCTCTTTTGCTAGCATAGATAATGACACCGACTTTAGTGTGCATGTTACCGAGCTAGGTGGATTTTTAAACCTGTCGGGTTACCAAGAGGATGCACTCATAGGTGTACATAAAGCCTTTGCAGCGGTTGTTTATCAATATGATTTAGGCCGTGATGTACCCGGTGGCTCAGGCTTACCTATTTATCTAGGTACCAGTATTGAGGCTGGTAATGTCTGGGGAGTAAATGAAACCGTTAAATACAGTGATTTAATTCATTCAGGCAGTATTTATTTAGGTACCGATACCAGTTTTGGTCCGGCAGTATTCGGCGTAGGTTTTGCTACCGGTGGTGAATATTCATTGTTTCTATCCATAGGTAAAAACTGGTAATACAAATCTGCTAGTACAAATAAAGTTAGGCAAAGCCTGCTAGGTAAACTTTTATGCTATCAAACAGTCTTTGCTTCTTATAGAATTTGGCTACTATAAGATTTTCCTGCGTAAGAAAGTTTATTCTTTTTGAGTTTAAAGCGGGAACATCGAGCTTTTTAATTCATAACCTAAGCAGATTAGTTTACCCCATGACAAAAATACCACTAGATAATGATTTTGCTCAAGTTACTCCTATTAGCCTAAGTCAGGATAATGTTGCTAACGATGGGAACACAGAGCTTCTTGACGGCGACGCTCTTGAAGGTTTGAGTATTAGCCATCCACACTGTCAGGCTCTGGTAAGTTTGTATGGCGGGCAAGTATTAAGCTTTAAACCCACAGGTCATAAAGATGTTTTATGGTTAAGTAAAAAAGCTTATTATCAAACGGGTAAAGCCATTCGCGGTGGTATTCCGCTGTGTTGGCCTTGGTTTGGCGCTAATGATAAACAAACTAGCGCTCAATCAAAGCAACTAAAATCAGTTAATCATGGTTTTGCTCGGCAACTGCCATGGCAAGTTGACAGCATTGCCGCCGATGAAAGTGGCGTTACTCTAGTTTTAATTTTAGCGGGAGAGAATCAACATCCACTTTGGCCTAATGCCTATAAATTAAAACAAACACTGTTCTTTGGTAAAAGCTTTAAACAGACATTAGCCATGAGCAATATCTCGTCACAAGATGCCCAATACTCTGCAGCCTTGCATAGCTACTTTACCGTTAGTAATCCAAGCAACGTCATTATAAATGCGTTAACTGGACTTAATTACCATGACAAATTAACCGCGAGAGCAAGTATTCAGCAACAAAGCGTCAGTTGTATCGGTGAAATTGACCGTGAATATCATAGCTCTGAAAAAGTGACAATTGTTGATAGTAAATGGCAACGTAAAATTGACATCGTTAGCAGTAATTGCCAGCAATGGGTGTTATGGAATCCAGGTGTTGAGTTAGCGAATACTATGGCGGATATTCACCCTGATGGTGAGCAAGAATACGTATGTTTAGAAGCGGCAAATACTCGTTGGCAAGAATTAAGAGCAGGAGAGACTGTAACAATTTCCCAAGAAATAACAGTTACTAAGCTCTAATTAAACGTTCATTCCTTTCCTGTTCAGCTTTAACTTCTTTGATAACTTAGTTAATTCTTAAATAGCGGTGTAATAAGGCTTGAGTAAAATTTATCTTCAGGTAAAAACCCCGTGGTAAAGTCATAAAAGGTTTACCGTTACGATCAAAGGCTTGGGTTTTTACTTTGCTATTAGCTGCTTTGGGTCTTAACTGCATCACTTGCCCGTGTTTGCCATGAATATTCTCTACTTCACCCAGTACTATCATATCAGTAAGCTCTTGCCAGTCTTGCGCTAATAGCGCTTCTTCTTCAGCATTGGGTGACCATATAAAAGGCATCCCCACTAAACGCTCACTTAGCGGCACATCTTTAGGGGTGATTACTGGCACCCAGAGTACTCGCGCGAGTTTTTTACGCACATAACAATTATGCCAAGTGACTCCAACCAGGCCTGTTAACGGCGCAACACTGACAAAGGTTGTTTCCAAGGGTTTAGCTTGTTCATTAATGGGTAATGACTTTAATTCGATGCCTAAGTGAGGGAAATCAGGCTCAGGCCGAGAGCCAGCACTAGCACCGAGAACATGCTCAAATAATAAACCTATCCACCCCTTGTTGCGGGTTAAATCCTTAGGAACGGCAATACCTGCTTGCTCGGCTATTTCACCTAAGGTTAAGCCGGCTAAATTTTGTGCACTTGCCATCAGTGCTTGTTCAGAGGAAGGTATGTTCATAAAGGAAACAGATTAACCATGAAATAAACTTGATGGCTATTATTAATTAATTGCTAAAAAAATCAAAGTAATCATTTGCTCCACTGCCGTTAATATGGTTGAATTGATGCAAGAATTTTATATATTGTCAGGAGTTCCTGTGATCGATGCCGAAGGCTATCGCGCCAACGTCGGCATAGTAATAATTAACGACAGGGGACAAGTATTTTGGGCAAGAAGGTTTGGGCAACATTCATGGCAATATCCACAAGGTGGTGTTGATGAAGGTGAGTCGGCTGAAGAAACCATGTTTCGAGAGTTACATGAAGAAGTTGGCTTAAAACCCGAAGACGTGAAAATTGTTGCTTCAACTAAGCACTGGCTAAAATATAGATTACCAAAGCGCTACATTAGGCATGACTCTAAACCCGTTTGTATTGGTCAAAAGCAAAAATGGTTTTTATTAAAACTAACGGCCGCTGAATCTTCAGTCGATTTACTACATAGCCCACATCCTGAGTTTGATGATTGGCGCTGGGTAAGTTACTGGTATCCAGTTAGGCAGGTAGTGTCTTTTAAACGTGATGTTTATCGCAAGGTCATGAAAGAGTTTGCCAGTTTTGCTTTACCGCTAACCTATGAACGACGACCAGAGCGGCGTAAACGTCGTGCTTAGTGTCTATAAAAAAAGCTTAATTATTACTATGATTTATACCAATACCATTAAATATATTACTAACTCAGAGCTACGCTAGGGAAGTTAGAACAAATAAAATTTGTGCTGGTTTAGTCATTCTAAATCAAACAAATTTGTGCTGTTATCATTTTCCTACCGAGCTCCCAAAGGGCGAGTTCAAAAGGTTTATATGCAGCGTTATTGATTTTGACAATGGAATAACCATTCTCTGCAATCAATGCCTTGCCTAGTAAACCTTTTAACCCTCGCTGAGTGGCAAATATATTAATGGACTTGGTATTCGATTCGCGTTAAGAATCCTAATAGCCCACTTTATTGTGGGCTATTTTTTTCTACATTTTCATTTGCACTCTGATATGTGTAATAAATGGTGTGCATCATTTTGTAATCAATCTTTGAGGAATTAAATGTTAACTACCTTACGTCGAATAGTATTGGAATTTAGCCAAGAAGCTGAACTACAAAATGCGCTTGAACGTATGGTATATCGCGTAAAAAAAGCGATGAAAACAGATTGTTGCTCAATTTATTTAGCTGATTATCATCAGCAACATTTTTTATTAATGGCTTCTGATGGCTTAGCTAAAACGTCACAGGGACAAACTTGCATTGGTTTTTCTGAGGGCTTAGTTGGCCTTGTTGGTCAACGAGAAGAGCCACTTAATATTGCTGATGCCCAGCTGCATCAAGACTTTATTCACGCGCCAGAAGTTGAAGAAGACGACTTTAATGCCTTTTTGGGTACGCCTATTATTCATCAACGTAAAGTGTTGGGTATTTTAGCTATTCAGCAAAAAGAGTCGCGTCATTTTACCGAAAATGATGAAGCCTTTTTAGTGACACTGTCGGCGCAATTAGCCAGTGCTTTGGCTAATGCCGAAATTAAAAGTTTACTCAGTCAGCAAGAAGAACAGAATCAAGGTGTTAAACAATTACATGGTATTGCTGGCGCGCCAGGAATAGCCTTAGGTGAAATTATTGTCTGCCAACCGCAAGCGGATCTTGCTGCGGTTTCATTAAAAAAATCCCCTGATAGCCAAAAGCAGTTATTACGCTTTGAACAAGCGGTTGAAAAAACCCGTACAGAATTTAATGTCTTAAGCAGTAAGTTGAGTGAAGTTATTGATGATGACAGCTTGGCTATTTTTGATGTCTACAAACAATTACTCGACCACGCTAATTTAGGCCAAGAAGTTGCAGCAAAAATATCACTAGGCTGGCGAGCAGACAGTGCCTTAAAGTTAGTAATTGAACATTATATTAGTCAATTTGAAGCCATTGAAGATAGCTATTTTCGTGAGCGAGCCAGTGATATTCGTGACTTAGGCACACGTTTATTAGTGAATATTCAGCAACAAGCGAAAGAAGAATTACTTTTACCCGAGCAATTTATTTTGCTGGCGCATGATGTCAGCGCCTCCATGGTGGCGCAATATCAGCATCAGGGGCTGTTAGGTGTTATTTCTTTATCTGGCTCTAATAATTCACACGCGGCCATTTTAGCGCGATCATTAGGTTTGCCAGCTATCATGGGCGTTAATGCCATAGTGCTCAGTCAATTGCATCAGCAACAGGCAATACTTGATGGTTTTAGTGGTGAGCTATTTATCAACCCTGATGAAAGCTTAATACAAGAGTATCAATATTTACTAAGCCAAGAAAAAGCCCTGACTGATAAAGTTATGGCAGTGGCACACCTGCCTTGTATTACCCAAGATGGTAGAGCCATTGAAGTGTTACTTAATGCCGGTTTATCGGCCGGATTTGAACATAATGCACAACTAGGCGCGCTAGGTATTGGTTTGTATCGCACCGAAATACCCTTTATGAACCGACACTGTTTTCCATCAGAGCAAGAGCAAACTCAGTTATACCGCAAGGTATTAGAGGTATTTCCTAAGCATGGTGTCACCATGCGAACACTTGATGTTGGTGGCGATAAGTCACTACCTTATTTTCCCATTAATGAAGAAAACCCTTTCCTTGGCTGGCGTGGCATTCGCATTACCCTAGATCATCCGGAAATATTCCTGGTGCAAGTGCGTGCTATGTTACGGGCTAATCAAGGCTTAAATAATTTAGAAATCATGTTGCCGATGATTTCAGGTGTTGAAGAAGTTGATGAAGCCATTCGGTTAATCAATCAGGCCTTCTTTGAGTTAAAATCTGAGCTGAAAACAGAGTTGACCACAGAAATAACCACTGAACTAATGTCAGCAAGCAATGCTGATGGTCACTTAAGTCTCCAGCAAGCACAAATAAAAGCCAAAGCGGTTTCTGCGCAATTAGTACGACCTAAAATAGGTATTATGTTGGAGGTGCCTTCGGTTATATTCCAAATGGAAGCCCTAGCTAAACGTGTTGATTTTTTCTCTGTCGGTAGTAACGACTTAACTCAGTATTTATTAGCGGTCGATCGAAATAATAGTCAAGTGGCTAATTTATATGATGCCTTTCACCCTGCGGTGTTAAGTGCTTTAAACAGTCTAGCTCAGCAATCGGCGCAGTATTTAACTCCCATCAGCTTATGTGGTGAGTTGGCGGCACAGCCAGCGGGGGCGATTTTATTATTGGCCATGGGCTATGACAAAGTTAGTATGAATGGACACAACGTACCACGAATTAAATGGGTTATTCGTCATATTTCTTTTGCACAAGCGCAAACAATTTTAGCTAAAGTTTTAACCTTAACAACGGCCAAACAAGTACATAGTTATCTAAATGAGCAGCTTGAAGCTTTAGGGTTAGGCGGCTTTATTCGCGCAGGTGGTTAGTTTACCAACAGTAAATAATGAGTATCAAGCTAGTGGTCTGTTCGCTATTCCCTAGTCTTTTCAGTGTAATAATATTTAGGGGCGGGTTTTCCGCTAAGTAGAATGATTTTAACAGTATTAATTTCTTGTGTTGCTTTAGGTAGTGTCGTTGGTTTTTTAGCGGGCTTGTTAGGCATAGGTGGTGGTCTTATTATTGTGCCAGCACTGGTATATTTACTGCCCATGGTTGGCGTTAGTAGCGAAATAGTGATGCCAATGGCACTAGCCACTTCTTTAGGGGCGATTGTTATCACCTCGGCCAGTGCTGCATTTGCGCATCATAGTAAGAAAAATATACCTTGGTCATTAGCAAAACCCTTAATGCTCTTAGTCGCTGTCGGGGCATTATTAGGTGCTTTTATTGCTGACTCTCTTTCGAGTGAGGCGTTAACTGGCTTTTTCTCTATTGTCGTGGTTTTATTGGCTGTTTACATGTTGCTTTCGATTAATGCCTCAAAAAAGAGGTCATTGCCAGCCACTTACGTGTTGCAAGCCATTAGTTTTATAACGGGGATTATTGCTAGTTTAATGGGCATAGCTGGCGGCGCTATTTTAGTGCCTATGTTGAGTTTTTTCGGCGTATCTGTACGGCATAGTATAGGCTTAGCAACGGCTTGCGGAGTAATGGTGGCACTATTTGGCTCCCTTGGTTATATTATTACCGGTTTTAGTGTGCCAAATCTTCCGACGTGGAGCTTAGGTTATATTTATTTGCCGGCATTATTAGGTATTGTGATGAGCTCGGCGATATTTGCACCAATAGGGGTTAAATATGCCAGTAAATTACCGGTGAAAACCTTGAAGAAATTCTTTGCCGTTTTTCTTATTTGCGTCGCTATTAAAATGATGCTTGGTTAACTTGTTTGAGTTGACATTGTTTTACTAGAGTCATTTTCAGTGAAGTACTTTAATAAATAACCTTTTAGTCATAACAGGGTATAATCTCGGCCAATGAATAAATAGTTTTAACTTTCGAATATTTAACCTCTACCTTTTAACTTTCTACTTTGAGAAAACGGACAAGCAATGACAGATAAGTTTTTACAATTTCCGGTAATAGACCCGATCATATTTAGCATTGGCCCAGTATCATTACGCTGGTATGGCACCATGTACTTAATTGGCTTCCTTGCAGCTATGTTTATGGCAAACAAAGCCGCCGATAGAAGTAACGGCTTATGGACACGCGAGCAAGTCAGTGACTTATTATTTTATGGTTTCTTAGGGGTCATTCTAGGTGGTCGAGTTGGCTATGTATTGTTTTATCAGTTCGAATACTTCCTGTCCGATCCATTATATTTACTGGAAATATGGCAAGGCGGCATGTCTTTTCACGGCGGTTTACTCGGGGTGACTTTAGCGGTATTAATTTTTGCCCGTAAGACCAATAAATCCTTTTTAACGGTTGGCGATTTCATTGTGCCATTAGTGCCTATTGGCTTAGGCATGGGGCGATTAGGTAATTTTATTAATGCCGAACTTTGGGGACGTCAAACTGATGTGCCATGGGCTATGGTTTTCCCAACCGATGCATTACAAGTTCCACGCCATCCCTCACAGCTTTATGAATTCTTTTTAGAAGGCGTAGTACTGTTTATTATTTTGTATGTTGTTACCCGTAAGCCGCGTAGTTTAGGTTTAGCTTCGGGCACCTTCTTAATTGGCTATGGCATATTTAGAAGTATTGTCGAATTCTTCCGTGAGCCTGATGCGCATCTAGGCTTATATTTCTCCTTTATATCAAAAGGGCAAATTTTGAGTATTCCGATGATACTTATTGGACTGTTTATTATCTATTGGGGTTACAACCAGCAGCAAAAGTCGGCCATTAATGCGAGTAAAAAAATGACTAAAACTAGTCAGGAATCGGTCAGTAAATCAGCGAAAGGAAATAGCTAATGCGCGCATATTTAGATCTATGTCAAAGAATTATAGAGCAGGGTACTTGGGTTGAAAATGAGCGCACGGGTAAGCGCTGTTTAACCGTTATAAATGCCGATTTGGAATATAACGTTGGTGATAACCAGTTCCCATTAATTACCACCCGTAAAAGCTTTTTTAAGTCGGCTATTGCGGAATTTATTGGTTATATTCGTGGCTATGATAATGCCAGTGATTTTCGAAAACTTGGCACTAAAACTTGGGATGCCAATGCCAATTTAAATGAAGCTTGGCTTAATAACTCACACCGTAAAGGTGAAGATGATATGGGCCGAGTTTATGGTATTCAAGCGCGTGCCTGGGCAAAGCCAGATGGCGGCAGTATCGATCAACTGAAAAAAATTGTTGATAACCTAAAAAATGGTATCGATGATCGTGCTGAAATCATGACTTTTTACAACCCCGGTGAATTTGACTTAGGTTGTTTAAGACCTTGTATGCATACCCATAACTTCTCTTTACTTGGTGATACCTTGCACCTTACCAGCTTTCAGCGTTCGTGTGATGTACCGCTAGGCCTTAACTTTAACCAAGTACAAGTGTTTACCTTTTTAGCGTTAATGGCGCAAATTACTGGTAAAAAAGCCGGCATGGCCTATCACAAAATTGTTAACGCTCATATTTATGAAGACCAGTTATCGTTAATGCAAGATGTGCAGTTAAAACGTGAACCGATGGCGTTGCCAAAACTTATTATCAACCCTGATATCAAATCGTTAGAAGATTTAGAGACTTGGGTAACTATGGATGATTTTAAGGTAGAAGGGTATGAATGCCACGAGGCGATTAAGTATCCATTTGCAGTTTAGCTGTTAAAAAATATTCATTGAGCTGTGAGTCGAAACTCAAGAAATAGCTTAAGACAGAACTGAATAAAGAATTAAGTACAGAACTAAGTACAGAGTAAAACGACAAAGGCCAGCTGATAACAGCTGGCCTTTTTTATTGTGTACTTTTAGTGAGGGCATTTAGTTCGTACGTATAGTAATGCGCTTAACTTTTATGTTTAGTAAATAGGTCTAGCCAATACGTTTAACTAATTCGTTGAAATAGTGCGTATATATAAGGCCTTTCTTGCTTGAATGGATTGACGAAAATATATTCCTTGCTGTCGATAAGCTCAAATTTATCACCGAGTCTTGTTTGCATTTCATCCACTGAGTATTGATGCACAGCTAATCCCGCGCAATGTGTAGCTCCCGTGTTGGAGAATTCAGCCAAAAGCACATAGCTGCCACATTTAACGGTGCTTTTCAGGTTGTCAAAGTAGTTGTTGATTTGCTCTTCAGTCAATAGAAAATGCAAAACCGCACGGTCAATCCAGACATCAACAGCAAAGTTCTCATCAATACTCTTATTAACATTGTTATTAAAAGGCAGTCCTAAATCATGCTGTAAATATTGGCATTGAGTAGTGTTAAGTCTTTGGGATAGTGTTTCAAGTGCTTTGGCGCTAATATCATTTACTATCAAATTAGCATCAGTTTTTATCAGTTCATCCACTAGCTTGGAAGTGCCGGCACCCGCTAAGAATAATGTTGAATTTGCAGATATAGCGGTATGCTCTAGAAAACTCAGCGTTTGTGAACAATCATCTTCAGACCAGCCTAGCTCCGCATCTTCTTTAGCTGAAAAAATATCATCCCAGTGCGCTTGCTTATCTTCATTAGCCTTCTTATTGGTATTAATCATTGCTATCACTCATTAGAACCACTTACTTTCAGGACGTCTTTGGCTTAGGTTAACTGTCATCCTAAAGCAAAAGCGCATAATTGTCCGTAGGGGGGTGTTTAAGTGTCAGATTATTTATCGATCTTTTTCTAGTGAATGCCTAGTTAAGCTTTCCAAATAAATTGTACCCTCCGACTATATCGCATGATAGAAAGAGAAATTAACACTGAATTAAACGTAAATTTAACGTAAATTTAGCGATGAAAGCGTGAAAACTTTATTAGAATAGAAATTTAATTCACTAGAGGAGTAAAACATGGCGTTTATGAGTCGTGTTACGGAAAATAAAAAGTATGTTTATTTTTTTTCTATCGCAACAGTGGCATTATTTTCAGTGTTAGCCTATCTGCTGTCACTTATTATCCTTCCTAAAAGTGGCGTGTTACTTTTATTACAATTAGCGGTTGTCGTTGTTTCTCTCTTTTCGAACAAAACCATCACAACCTTGGCTGGTGTTTGTTGTGCGCTGATATTTAACTACTTTTTTACTAAGCCTCTTTATTCCTTTCACATGATAAATGCTGAAGACATTATTAATAGTATTGTCTTTATCATTGTCGCTATATTGATGAGCGAGCTTTCAATACGGTATAGAGATAAAAGTGAAGCACTAAAACAAGCTGAAATTCGTTCAAATATTTTACTTTCGGTTTCTCATGATTTGAGAACACCTCTAGCAGGAATCATTGGTTCTTTAAGTACCTTTAAAGAATATAAAGCACAAATCAAAGAGCAAGATCAGCAGCAGTTAATTAATAGTGCCTTGGATGAGAGCCATAGGCTTCATGATTATGTTGAGAACCTATTGCAATTAACAAGATTAAAAAGCAAACAATGTAATGGGCTTTTTGTCTATCAGTCAATCTGGCCGGTAATTAAAAAAATTGAGGCTCGCTTTTCGGATAAACGGTTAATTATCCTGAAAATTAACAGTCTAAAACAGTTGAATATACAAGAGTCATTAATTGAGCAAGCAATTTACAATATTGTCGATAACGCACTTAAATATTCTCCTAAGGAAAAGCAAGTGATCGTTGAAGTTGAGAGTGATGAGCAATGGCTTTATGTGCGTATTAAAGATAGTGGCTTAGGTGTCTCTAAAAAAAATCGTCTCCAAATATTCGACCTTTTTTATTCCAGTCGTATTGGCGACTCAGGAAAAGGCGGGGGAGGGATTGGTTTAACCGTTGTTAAAGGCATTGTTGATGCCCACAAAGGTAAGGTCGCTGTAATAGATTGTCAGCAAGGTTGTACCATTGAACTTGCATTACCATGGGAATATAGCAATGAACAAGCCTAGAATTTTACTTATTGATGATGAAGAGAAAATTCATCAATTTATTTCTATATCTTTAACAGCTGAAGGGTTTGAATATTTAGGTTGCAGAGATGCGAGTTCCGGCCTGGAATGTTTTCAGAATGATAAACCCAACCTCATTATATTGGACTTAGGTTTACCGGATATTGATGGTAGCGCGGTGTTAGCAATGATAAGAAAAATAGGCAATATACCTATTTTAGTGTTAACAGCTAGAGAGCAATCAGCAGAAAAAGTAAAACTGCTCAATGCGGGGGCAAATGATTACTTAAGTAAACCTTTTGAAATAAAAGAGTTAATTGCCAGAATAAAAGTTTTATTAAGAGACATTCAATATGAGCCTATCCCGGCAGAATTGCACTTTGAAAACTTAATCATTAGAACCTTTGAACCAATGGTTTTTATTAAAAACACTTCAATACACTTAACAAAAAAAGAGCATCAATTATTGCTGTTGCTGGCAATTAATCCCGGGGTATTAATTTCTCAAAAGAAAATACTGGTTGCTATTTGGGGAGAATTCCACAGTGGCGATAGTCACTATTTACGGGTTTTAATTACGCATTTAAGAAAAAAGCTTAAAGATGATGCCGAAGATCCTATCTACATTAAAACAGAGCCAGGCATAGGTTACCGTTTTATTTGTTAATGTTAAATTTTTTATTATCCCATTTTGGAGACTAGTTATGGCCCATTTCACAGTAATAGGCTTAGGCGTATTTGGTTTATCTGCTTGCTTAGAGCTAATTCACCTAGGACACACTGTTACCGGTATTGATAGTAACCCCAAGGTTGCCGATAAATATGTAGATAAACTCACTCAAATAATTATTTGTGATTGTACCGATGAAAAAGTGCTTAGGGAAATAGGCCTTACCAATAGCGATACTGTGTTAGTAGCAATTGGTAAAGATATGCAATCAAGCATACTTTGCACACTGTGTTTAAAAAATATAGGTGTTAAAGAAATATGGGTAAAGGCAAGCTCAATCCCTCATCATACTATTATTTCTAAACTCGGCGTTTCTCGTATTATCCACCCTGAAGAAGAAATGGGTATACGTGTAGCTCAAGCGCTAAATTATCCTATGGTTAATGATTATATTTCATTAGGAAATGATCTTTATATTGTTGAAATAGATATTAAAGAAAACTTGCATGATTTTTATTTGGGCAAACTTTTAGCTGCAGAAAAAGACAAGATTAATCCGTTACTGGTAAAACGAGAAGGGCAGGTCATTAGCCAAGTCGATATGGAATTTCAGCTTAAAGTTAAAGATAAACTCATTTTATGTGGTAAACGTTCAACACTAGAAAATATAGCCCCGCGGTTAATTTAATCGATATGATGAAATGGCACCCCTCAAAAACCTTGATTGTAAGAAATAACAAGGTACATCAAAAAGTTAATGCTGCTCCGCCACTTATTCTGGCCGGAAGCTTTATATGCTTAATTTTTATTGGCACGCTGCTTTTAATGTTGCCAATTTCGACAAACTTGCCAATCACTTGGGAACAAAGTCTGTTTACCGCTACATCAGCAGTTACTGTTACCGGTTTAGTTATTATTGATACGGGCACCTCGTTTACTCTATTTGGACAAACTATTATTGCCATACTTATACAGTGTGGAGGTATAGGGCTGATGACCTTTGCTGTTGTTACCCTTATTGCGCTTGGCGGGAAAATAGGTTTTTTACAGCAGGTTGTAGCCAAAGAAGCTTTTAATCAAACCGATGCCTCAACAATACTGAGCGTTGCTAAATCAGTTCTGTTGTTTTCACTGATAATAGAAATGATAGGTTTTGTGATTTTATCCATCTATTGGAGTAATGAACTTGGCTGGGCTGATAGTCTTTTTCATGGTTTTTTTTATACCGTTAGCGCATTTAACAATGCAGGCTTTGCTTTATCACCGCAAAGCCTGTCCAAATACGTTAGTGATCCCGTGGTGAATTTTACCATTAGTGCGCTACTTATTTCAGGAGGCTTGGGTTTCACAGTCTGGAGAGAAGCTATAAAGTCAAAATCGTGGGATAAACTAAGCCCTTATAGTAAGACCATGATATTAGCTACCATTGTCATTAATTTAGTTGCCTTTATCGTTATTTATTGTATCGAATATAATAACCCTAACACGCTACAACCTCTTTCAGAATCAGGTAAGTTATTAGCCTCTTGGTTTCAAGCGGTAACTACAAGAACGGCGGGCTTTAATACTTTACCAATAGAGCAGCTAGAGGATGCTAGCACTGCGCTAATGTTACTACTCATGTTTATTGGCGGAGGCTCTTTAAGTACCGCTAGTGGCATTAAAGTGGTAACTTTCATTGTACTGATTTTAGCAACGTATAGTTATTTAAGAAGAGATAAAACCATAACTATATATAAGCGAGAAGTATCCCGAGAAACGGTTACCAAGGCACTTGCCTTAACTATGATCTCTATTGCCGCAACCTGTATTGCTATATTTTTTCTGTTATTAACTGAGGATGCGCCATTTATTGATATTGTCTTTGAAGCTATTTCTGCACTGGGTACCGTTGGCCTTTCTCGAGGTTTAACGTCTTCTTTATCCGGGCCTGGTGAATTTATTATTATCACGCTTATGTTTATTGGCAGGTTAGGCCCGTTAACATTAGCTTACTTTTTAGCAAGTCCTAGAATTAAGCGCTTAAGATATCCCGAAACACAGATAACAATAGGTTAGCTTTATCCATATATTCCACTTGTCCAAGTTGAAATATATGGATACAGCTACAAGAATACTGACAAGAACAGGGCGAGGATAATAGTTAATCGTGTTGTCGGTGCATTGGGCTAAGACTTAACTAAGTCGTGCTAGCCGAACGTTCATGACTTTGCTAGTGATAATTTATCTTGTCAGAAAAAAACACATTGAGGTTAACTGCTCTGACTGTTTGAATTTTAATATGGTTGATGTTGAGTTAAATCCAGGTAGAGCATGCTAAAAGGGGAAGGGTAACGCCAAATTTCTACTTTAAACCTCAAGTTTTAAACCTTAAACGTATCCACTATCGCCTGTTCCACTATGCCTTTTAACCATCGATGTGCCATGTTTTGGTCTGCTTTTTTGGGCCAAACTAAGTAAAAATCTACCGCTTTGGTCGCAAAAGGTGGCTCAAGTACTTGCAGGTTAAATTTATCAACATATTGTTGAATTAACTTACGCGGAGCAATAGCTAAAACATCGCTTTGTTCAACCACCATCATCATGCTGGTTAATGATTCATATTCACTATGCATCTTTCGCGGCTGTGCTAAGCGCTCAATACTCAAGGTATCTACCATAGATAAATTACTGCGGCGCATTTTTAGAAAAGCGTGTTTCTCATTAAAATACTGCTCAAGGGTAATGTTGCTATTTACCCTTGGATGACCACGTCTAGCGATACAGCACACTTCATCTGTTAAGATCTTTTGATAGTTCAAGGACTGACTACTTGGCGGATAAATGTCGATTGCCAAATCAACTTGACCAAGCATAAATTCATCAAGTAATGTTTCTTCGTTGTTAGGCGGTTCTCGAAATATAATTTGCGGTTGAGTATCTTGAGTTAATGTCGATATTGCTGGTTGTAGCGTAAGGTTGAAAAGGTCATTGGCGTAAACGTAAAATTTTCGCTGACTTGTTTGTGCTGAAAATTCATCAAAGCCTGACACTAGTTGTTCTACAGCAGTAAGATGCGGCGTTAATTGTTGATAGAGTTGTTGGCTAAAGGCGGTTAGCTTTATTCCTCTACCCGCTCTTACAAATAGCTCTTCGGCAATATTACCCTTAAGACGATTAACCGCATTACTGACTGATGATTGAGTAAGGTCAAGCTCTTCAGCGGCCTTAGTGAATGACTCTGTTCGACAAACAGCCATAAAAATACGTAATAAGTTTAAATCAAAATGTTTACTGTGCGCCATAGCCATACTCCATTCATTTGACTCTATTCATTCACATTGTAAATAGTACAAGCCTATTATCCGCTATTTGTTGATAGATACAAGTTGATTAAACTGATTACAGATTCAAACGAGGTGTTGTAACCCTCATCACAACTTATTCTATTTTAACGATAAAGGTTAACATTATGAAAAAAACAGCATTAGCATTAATTATCGCAGCCTTCTCAATTTCGGCGTTTTCAGCCGATCATAACCATGCACATTTAAGTAAGATTGGAGATAACGGTGGTAAAAATGCCACTAATGCAACTATCGAATACAATAATGAATTTGCTAAAACCCTGAACTTTAAAGATGTACGTGCCTTTGAAAATAATAATCGTGGTTTAATTGCTGAATTTGACCAAGCAACAGGTGACATTATTCGCAATAGCTTTAATTTTATTAATGCCGATGTAGCGAATGCAGACAATGCCCCTGATTCAGTCAACCCTTCATTATGGCGTCAAGCGGTGTTAAACCAAGCCGCAACTGGTTTGTACGAAGTGGTACCGGGAAAAGTTTACCAAGTACGTGGTGCGGACTTAGCGTCAATCTCATTTATCCGTAGTGATAATGGTTGGATTGTTTATGATGTGCTACTTACCAAAGAGGCGGCAGCACAATCGCTGAAGTTCTTCCAAGAAAATGTACCAGAAGCAGGTAAGTTACCCATTGTCGCAATGATTTATTCTCATTCTCATGCAGATCACTTTGGCGGCTCTCGCGCTATTAAAGATGCTTTCCCGAATGTGAAAGTATACGGCTCAAAAAATATCACTAAAGAGATTGTTGATGAAAATGTTTTAGCGGGTAACGCTATGTCACGTCGTGCAGCATATCAATATGGCGCAACGTTAAATCGCCATGAACACGGTATTGTTGATGCTGCGCTTTCAAAAGGTTTATCGAAAGGTGAAATTACCTATGTTCAACCTGATTATGAATTAAATCATAAGGAAGAGATTGAAACATTGGTTCTTGATGGTTTAGAAATGAAGTTTATGGATGCATCTGGTACCGAAGCTGAGTCTGAAATGGTTACCTATATTCCAAGTCTTAATGCACTGTGGGCAGGTGAGCTAACCTATCAAGGTATGCATAATGTTTATACCTTACGTGGCGCTAAAGTACGTGACTCTTTAAAATGGTCTAAAAAAATTAACGAAATGTTAGTGACTTGGGGGGCGAAAACAGAGGTATTGTTTGCCTCGCATTCAGCACCTATTTGGGGAACTGAAGAAATAGGCGCTTACTTAAAAATGCAACGTGATGCTTATGGTTTCACCCATAACCAAACACTACGTTTAGCCAACAATGGTTATGTTATGCAAGATTTGGGTGACAAAATCTACGAAGTAATGCCGACAAGTATTCAGCAAAGCTGGCATACCAATGGTTATCACGGCTCATATTCACATAACTCTCGTGCAGTTTACAATATGTACCTAGGTTACTTTGATATGAATCCAGCTAATTTAAACCCGCTACCAATAAAAGCAGAGTCAGCAAAATTTGTTGAATATATGGGCGGTAGCAAGTTGGTACTAGAAAAAGCACACGCTGATTATGCTAAAGGTGAATACCGTTTTGTCGCAACAGCGTTAAACAAAGTTATTCAAGTTGAGCCAAATAATGCTGCAGCACGTAAATTATTAGCAGACTCTTATGAGCAACTTGGTTATCAAGCTGAAAGTGCTGGCTGGAGAAATACTTACCTTACCGGTGCGCAAGAGTTACGTGTTGGTACTTTACCGGGTAATCCAAAAACAGCCTCAGCAGATGTATTAGCTGAAATGACCATTGAAAATTTATTGGATTTTATGGCAGTACGAGTCGATTCGGTAAAAGCACAACACACACCGTTTACCTTAAATGTTGTGTTACCTGATACGAAAGAAGTGTTTTTTGTTGAAATGTCTAACGGTAACTTAAGTAACATCAAGGTAGATAAAACGTTAGTAGCGGATGCAACCTTGTATATTAACCGTAGCGATGTCACTAAAACCATCTTAAAACAAACGACATTAAAAGCGCTTTTTTCCAGTAAAAAAGCAGGCCTAGAAGGTCAGCAAGACGTGTTAAACAAATTACTCAGTGCCTTGGTTGAATTTGATGAAATCTTTGAAATTGTACCGCGCCCTGAAAAAGGACAAGAAGTAGATGCTCAGCTATACCACTAGAGCTATACCTTTAGGGAAGAGCTAGTACAGTAAAAGCATCGAAAGCTGATCATCACATATAGCAATTGTTAAGCTATAAAAAAGCCAGCTTATGCTGGCTTTTTCTATTCATCAGTATTGAGAAATTCACTCTTAATTATTCACTATTCATAGCGTAACCAACTTTACGGAGCATAACTAAGCTGGAATTAACTCAACTGGATTAACTCAAAAGCCTAGAAATCGTAACGCATTGAAACAGAGAAGCCACGACCCGCTTCAGTAACATCGGATAAAGTCGAAATATCTTTGTGGCCAGCGCCGTTTAGATATCTTACGTATTCTTTATCGGTAATGTTAGTTATCGCTAAGTTAACTCTAAATTCATCGCTTACTTGGTAGCTAGTTAAGAAATCAACCGTGCCATAACCAGCAACTTCTGCATTACCTTCATTCACTTTTTCCATACGAGTCGCCCAGTTAACAATTAATTCAGCAAATAAATCATCAACTTCATAACTAACTCCGGTAATGCCTGAAAGTGGCGAGATACTAGTTAGGTAATCACCGGTTTCATCATCTTTACCGTCCTGATAAGCGGCATTGGCAAATACTGAGAAGCTATCATTTAAGTGATAACGTACCGATGCTTCAATACCTTTAAGCGTCACGGAGTCAATATTTTGGTATTGATAAACAAGTACTTGTGCTTCTTGGCCAGTGTATGGATTAATACTGGTTTCAATATCAATTAACTCCGTAGATAAGAAGTTATCATACTTACTGTAATAAATTGCCGTTGAAAAGAAGAAATCACCGGTATGGCCACGTAAACCAATTTCAAAGTTATCACTTTCTTCTGGTGCTAAATCATCACTAGGGACAATTTTATAACCATACATTGAGTTATCATGTTCAATGTAAGCTAAGTCATAAGCGGGAACTTTAAAACCTTGGCCATATTGGGCAAAACCGGCAATGGTATCGGTAAATTTATACAAGCCGCCAATGCTTAATGACACATGGTTTTCATCAAAATCAGTAAAAGTCGTACCATCTTCTTTTAGAGCACCATTAGCATCCATTTCATACATATCAAAACGAGCTCCTGGGGTAATTAAAAGGCTGCCATCTAACAAAGAAATTTCGTCATTTAAGAAAAAACCAGCGCGAAAAACATCAGTTTCTGGGAATTTATCAGTTTCTTTTGGGTAACCTGGCTTAGGTGTACCTTCTACTGAGTACAGTTTCACTTCTGTACGACTAGAAGTTGATTGTTCAACATCTAAACCATAACCAATAGTGTGAGTTTCATTAAGTGCTAAACTTGCATTTGATAAGAAGCCGACAGTCTCTTGTTTATAAACCGAGGTTTTCCACATATCGCGAAGTTCTGCTGGCGAGTGCGGGTTGGCAGCAATATCTATCTGACCATATTCAACATCTTCTTGCTCACTGCTATTTACATATAGCGAGACATTGAGCATGTCATAAACGGCAGTTGCTGACTCACTATGAAAGCGCAATTGAAAGGACTGGTTATCTTTTTCACTTTCACTGTTTTCATCAACAATGTTATAACCGTCAAGGTTTCTAAAGTAACCTAATAGACCGTAAGCAACATCACCAGCAACGTCTTGATTCCAAATATCAGCAGTAAAGCTAAGGTAAGTGTCTTCATTGAAGTTGTATTTTGCTTTGTAGAAAATACTCGTTGATTCAATGTCTAATGAAGGTTTAGTACCTGCATAGTTTTGTGTCTCTTCACCACTGCGATAGTTCAAGTTAAGTACTTGCTCGAAATCATCGGTTGCTAGGGCAAAAGTGGTACCAATGTGGCTTTGTTTACCGTCATCGGTATAACCTGCCTTAACATTACCAGCAAAGGTTTCACCCTCTTCAAGGTAATCACTAGCATCTTTAGTGGTGAAAACCACAATACCACCTAAGGCATCAGAGCCGTAAAGTGAAGATGATGCACCTTTAGCGACTTCTACTTGCTTTAAAGTCTCGGTTTCAATGAAGCCACGGCCAACAATGTCATTTAAACCATTAGCGCCATAACCTTCGTTCATGCGCATGCCGTCTTTGATCATCAAGACACGATCGCCGCCCATACCACGGACGATAATATTTTGCGCGCCACCTGTACTGCCAGTTACTTGCACACTTGGATCATATTTAAATAACTGGTTCATATCAGTAACCAGTTGTCTTTCAATGTCTTGCTCAGTAATTACCGAGATACTACCAGCAACATCCTTTAGCGGCTTTTCTGTTTTAGTTCCACTAATAACAATTCTTTCAAAGTCACTATGAACAGTGTCATAGATATTACCTTCAGCATAACTTGATGGTGCAAAAAAAATGGCTGTTGAAATGGCGGTGGCTAGCAGGGCGCGCTTGGGCATAAACATGGTGTATTCCTAATAAGTATGCTTACCAAGTGTGTTAGTGCATGTTAACTAATAGAAAATTGTTACTTGCTACAACAGTTTGGTAATCAATGGGGTTGTTATTAATTTATGGCGAGTACCATACAGATCATAAACGTAAATGTAAATCTAAATGGGAATAATTACTATTTGAATTAAGGTTGCAGGAGTTGTACAATTGTTTAGCTTAAATTTTAGGAGAGACTTAGCACAGTGAATATTCAATCTTTAGAAGTTACCATGGCGCAAACATCAGAATTTTTGATGACGCCAGTTATTATTTTAATTTGTTCGTTAGTGGTTTATGCCATTTATGCCCTGGGAAGATTTTTCTCACAGTATTTAGTTAGAAAGCAAAATAAGTTGGCTTATGTTCGCCAGATTTCCCAAGCAGACTTGCCGAAGGTGACCACACATAATGGTTACCCTATCCATAACTACTTTATTAATAATCCCCAAGCCAGTGAAGATGAATTAGAAGTGGTGGCGCTAAAGCAATTAGAAAATTTGCGCATAGTGACGCGAATTGCACCCATGCTAGGTTTGATTGCCACCATGATCCCGATGGGACCAGCACTGCAGGCATTAGCCGATGGTAATATCCAAGGTATTAGTGAAAGTTTGATTATTGCCTTTGCTGCCGTTATTTGGGGCATGGTTATTTCATCGCTAACGTTTTGGCCTGCATCGGTGAAAAAACGCTGGTGTGCCGTTGAATTAATTAACATTCGAAAAATTAAAGGCAACGCATAATGCGCTTTCTTGATGAAGATGAAGAGCTAAATCCTATTCTTAGTGCGGTTAACTTGGTTGATGTTTTCTTGGTGATCATTGCCGCCTTGTTAATCGCTTTGGCGCAAAATCCTTTGAGCACCTTTTCCAGTGAAGATGTCACGGTGATTAAAAATCCCGGTAAACCCAATATGGAAATCATTGTTAAAAAAGGCAAAGAAATTAAAAAATACAAATCAACTGGCGAAGTAGGCTCAGGTGAAGGAATGCGTGCTGGTGTTGCTTATACCATGGCCGATGGCAGTTTTGTTTATGTTCCAGAAAATGGTACAGCTCAAAAAGATACTAAGCCTAACAAAAACTAGACCTAACAATAACGACGCCTAAATAGGTTCAAAAAAATAATGATAAAAAAAATACTAAAACAACTACCGATACTAACGGCTTTTGCACTGATGTGCTTGGCCAATGTCAGTATTGCTGCAGAAGCTACCAAGCTAGATAAACAGCCAACAAATACCAAAAGTAAGCCGCAAGTATTACTGATGATGTCATCTCACGCGTCAAAGCCTAAAGGTGACTTATTACAATTATTAGCCAAAGATCAGCCATTTGAGTTAGTTAACTTTTCAACCAAGGGTAAATCGGACGAAGAAATTAAAGCGGCTTGGTCGAAAGCCAGCTTAATTATGCTTGATGGCATTAATCCTGCTTTGTCTAAATATATGTTTGGTAAATACCAAGGTTATCCCGCTGAATTTTCGTCAGTGCCGGTTATCTCTATGGGTGATTTAGCAAACGCTACCATGAACCAAGGGCTATCTAGTGCACAAGCCAAAAATATTGGCAGTTACTACAATAATGCTGGTCGTGATAATTATGGTAATTTGATGATTTACCTTGCCAATGACTTTTTAAAGCTATCGACCGTTAGCGCCAAAGCGCCCATTATTGTGCCAAATGTCGGTTTATACCATTATGATTTCCCCGGTCTGGTAACGAGTGATGAAGAAGCCTTTTTTGAACATTTAAATATTAGCGATAATCAACCGGTGATTGCCATTGGTATTCACCGTAGTGTCGTTGACTATGAACAACAACAAATTGTTGATGCGCTGATCAAAGGCCTTGAAGCCAAGGGCGCTAAAGCGCTAGCGTATTTCTTTGAAGGTGAAGACCAGCCAATGGACTTTATTGATTTATTGACTGTTGAAAGCTCTGGCAGTGTTGCAAATACCATTACTGGGGAAAAGACGAAAAACCGTGTTGATTTATTGATCAACTACCGTTCATTGCATTTTGTTGCTAAACGTCGTGGCGAATTTGAAAAGCTCGGTGTACCTGTTTTACATGCTCTTAATTACACCGAAGGTGACCAAGCTAGCTTTGAAGCGGATAATGCCGGTATTTCTCCGTCATTAACGCCATTTTTCTTAGTCATGCCAGAAGATACCGGTAGTGCCGATCCAACAATTATCGCCGCTGATAATAATGGCGAGAAAAAGGTTATTGATTACCAATTAAATGCCTTAGTTGAGCGTGCCTATAATCACGCCAATCTTGCTCACATAAAAAACAGCGAGAAAAAAATAGCGACCTTTATTTGGAATTACCCTCCAGGTGAGAAAAATGTTGGTGCTGCCTTTTTAGATGTACCAACGTCAATTGAAAATATAGCTAAAGCAATGAAAGAAAAAGGCTATAACGTTGATGTTAAAGGCCATAAAGAAATCATTGAATCAGCAGGTAAGTTATTACGTCCATATTACCGTGGTGAAGATGCTGAGCAGTTAATTGCCCTCGACTTAGCTGAATATATGCCATTAACCACTTACCTTAATTGGTTCAATGCGTTACCTGAAAATGTCACTAAACCTATTGTTGCAAGGTGGGGCAAGCCAGAAGAAAGCGGCATGTTACGACAAGCTAAAATTAACGGCGAAACAATCCCGTCATTTGTTATCCCAAGAATGAACCTTGGTAATATGATTATTATGCCACAAGGTGTACGTGGTGAAGATGCCAAAGAACATGCAAACTTATACCACAGCACTAAAACACCTATTAATCACAGCTACCTAGCTATCTACTTATTTGCCCGTGAAACCTTCGGCGCAGATGCGTATATTCATTTGGGAACTCATGGCAGTCAAGAATGGTTAACGGGTAAAGAACGTGGTTTATCAGTGTATGATGCGCCAAGTTTAGCCCTAGGTAACTTACCGGTATTTTATCCTTATATTATTGATAACGTTGGTGAAGCGATGCAGGCTAAACGTCGTGGTCGAGCGACTATGATAAGTCACTTAACGCCAGGGTTTGCTAAGGCAGGTTTATACACTGAAGTAGCAACCTTAAGTGAAAAAATTAACAATTACTTAATGTTATCTGAAGGTAAAACTAAAGCGAATACTCAAGATGGCATAATAGTTATGGCACAAGAGCTAAATATGTTAAAAGATTTAGCTATTGAGCCAGAGACCATGGCAGCTGATTTTGATAAGTATATTGCTAAATTACAAGATCACTTAAATGCCTTGGCACAAATGAGCCAACCTTTAGGTGTGCATGTTTTTGGTGATTTGCCAAAAGACGCGCACTTATTTACTACCATGTTGCAAATGTTGGGTGATGACTTTACTGCCCGTGCTGCAAAGTATGAGCAAGCCAATAACATGACAGTGCCTGCGACTGAGCAGTTTGATAAGCGTAATGTTAAAAAGCTACCGGCTCTTGAAGGTTTTCAATTATTAAAAGCCTATATAGAGCACCCTGAGACTGTAACTGATCTAGGTGAACAATTAGTTGCTGATCTAGCGATAGCGAAAACCTATTGGCATAACTTCCAAGCCATAGCTGAAACACAAAACTTATTGTTTGCCCTCGATGCTAACTATATTCCTACCAGTTACGGTGGTGACCCAATTCGTAACCCAGAAGCTGCGCCAACCGGTCGTAACCTTATTGGTTTTAACCCAGCAAAAGTACCTTCAAAAGAAGCTTACGATGCTGGTGTTATCTTAATGAACCAAACCATTGATGCTTATGTTGAAAAGCATGGTAAGTTTCCGCAAAAGTTAGCCTTTTCCTTGTGGTCATTAGAAACTATGCGTCATCAAGGAGCTTTAGAAGCACAAATCCTCCATGCTCTTGGTTTAAAACCTAAGTGGAACCATCAGGGCCATGTTGTTGGTACGGAAGTCATTCCTTATAGCGAACTTAAACGTCCACGTATCGATGTGGTTATCTCAACCACAGGTTTATATCGTGATGCTTTTCCTAATGTGATGTTATGGATAGCAAAAGCCATTGATAAAGTGGCTAAGATGAAAGAAGACAATAATTTTGTTTATCGCCACGCAACAGCTTTAAAAGCAGAACTACTTGAAAAAGGCAAGTCAGAAGAAGATGCTGATTACTTATCTTCTATCCGTATTTTCTCTAATGAAACCGGCAACTATGGTACTGGCTTAGCGGGCAGCTCGTTAGCTTCGGATACTTGGGAAACTGATGATAAATTAGCAAACCTTTACCTTGACCGAATGGGTTTTGCTTATGGCTCAGATGAAAAGCGTTGGAGTGAAAATGTTGGTGATGCTTTAGGTGAAGGTCAGGGCTTATATTCAAAAGTACTTTCAGGTACTGAGGCTGTTATTTTCTCACGTTCAACCAACCTTTATGCCTTAATGACTAACGATGACCCGTTCCAATATTTTGGTGGTATCGGGCTAGCAGTACGCCATTTAGATGGTAAAACGCCGGAAATGTACGTATCAAACTTACGTAAAAAAGATCAGTTAAAAGTACAAACCTTAGCGGAGTTTGTTAACCAAGAAATGCGTAGTCGTTATTTCCATCCACGTTGGATTAAAGCCATGCAAGACTCTGGTTATGCCGGCGCAACGGTTATCTTAGATCGCATGAACAACATGTGGGGCTGGGAAGTGATGACGCCTGAAGCGATACGTGATGATCAATGGCAAGAGTTCTTCGAAGTATATGTTGAAGATAAATACCAAATGGATATGCGTGAATTCTTTGAAGAGCACAACGCTGAAAGCTTAGCGCAAATCATTGAACGTATGCTTGAAGCAGTTCGTAAAGGTTACTGGGATGCAGATGAAGCTACTATCAAGAAAATGGTAGAAACTTATTCTGAACTTGCCACGCAATTTGATGTTGTTACTGACAATGTAAAATTCAATGAGTATATGGATACTGCAGCGGTTGGTTTTGGCATGATGCCACTATCAGAAGCGCTGGCTCAAGCATTAGCGCAGCCACAAGTTCCGCCACCAGCAGAAGCAGCAAGCCAACCAACTGAACAAGTTTCTGGTCAAAAGCTGGAAGAGCAGGCTAAAGCTGAGCCGGTAGAAACCGATTACAGTACACTTTATTGGTTACTCGCTATTTTCTTTATTGGCTTGGTTAGTCACTTCGCTAAACCGACTAAAAAGGTAGTTTGGCTTAAGCCAAATACTGATGGTGCTAAGCAGGTGTTAGATAAAGCCGCGTAATAGCTAACTATCGCACAGGTTAAACTGCAGCTTTATTGATTTAAAGCTGCGGAAAATACTAAAACCCCAATAAGTTTACTTATTGGGGTTTTTTGTTGTCATTTCCGAAGTTTATTGTCGGGAATCCAAGTATCTAATAACTGGATCTTCGACTAGACACTTCGAAGATGACGACTGGCGCTACAGTACTTGTTACTGTCATTCCCGAGGTATCTGATCGGGGATACAGCGCTGAGAAATTGTTCTGCTATCCCAGCATAAAAAATAAACACTTGTTGTTTAAGTGTAACTCTGGTTGAATAAATTAAACGCCTGTTCGAATTATTTGATGAGAATTATGATAACCATTAATGTGACACAACAAGTTTTAGCCCCGGTAGCGCTAGTAAACCAAGCGTTATTAGAACATTCAAAGTTAGACCGTTTTTTTAATGCCAAAATAAAACAGGTCAAAGACGAAAATAACGGTGAATTAGTGGGTGGGAAGGGCGCTGTTCGTCAAATCTCTATCGGTAAAATAGTATTCGAAGAGCGTATTATTAGCGCAACTAAGGACCATATTTGTTATCGCATCATCGGTAACTGGCCAGTATCAGATCATCAAGGCGATATTCGCCTGACTTCCTATATAGCCCCTCAAGTTAAGCCTCAAGTTACATCACCAGGTGTTGATATCGAAACTACCCAACTTGATTATGTTATTAGCTTTAATAGTCCTAAGTGGTTACCAGACTTTTTATTAAAGTTTTTTGTTGAGCGCGATATTGTTAATGCCATGAAAAAATTAGCCCTGCACTTTTCCGTCGAGAATTCTGCAACGGCAGGCGCTTTAAAGGTAGGATCTTCAACAGGGGAGTCTGCATGAGCATTGAAATAATTTTGTTGGCATTAAGTCCAATATTTGTAGCCTTTATTATTTATGAGTTTGTTAAACATCGTAATCGTTATGACATTAAAGATAGTTTGACCAATACCGCCCTAGCACTTATGCATCAAGGCTCAGATGCCATCGCTTTATTATTGTTGATGCCGTTTTTTTATTGGTTACATCAGTTTGCCGTCTTTGATATTACACTGAGTATTACCACGGTTTTTATCGCATTTTTATTACAAGACTTTCTCTATTATTGGTTTCATAAAGCGTCACATCATATCCATTGGTTGTGGGCGGCACACGTGGTGCATCACAGTTCGACTAAAATGAATTTCTCCACCGCCTTTCGGCAATCTTTAATGTATCCATTAGCAGGGATGTGGATTTTTTGGCTACCAATGATAATTATTGGTTTTGATCCCAATACTGTGTTTACCGTAGTGGCACTTAACTTGGCATTTCAGTTTTTTGTTCATACTGAAATTGTTGATAAACTGGGCTGGTTTGAAAAAGTATTTAATACCCCTTCACATCACAGAGTTCACCACTCAATTAACAAAGCCTATTTAGATAAAAACTTTGCCGGCGTATTGATTATTTGGGATAAGCTCTTTGGCACTTACGTGGAAGAAAACTCGGAAAAAAATGGCCTTTGTCGTTACGGTATCATTGGTCAAATTCAATCAAATAATCCATTCTTCATTAGCTTCCATCAATGGCTTTATATGTTTAAAACGGCAGGTAAGGCTCAAGGGTTCAAAGCCAAGCTGCGAGTATTATTTACTTATCCAACAAGTTCAGAAAAGAAAAGTATTGAGCTTGATAAAGCTGCATAACTATTTATTATTCGGCGAAATGAAGAACATTACATCTTAGTAACAAGGAGTGTACCAAGCAGTGTAATACGATGAGTAATTAAGTTAGATTAATAAAAAGCCCCAATAATAAAAATTGTTGGGGCTTTTTATTGAGCTAAATCAAATTGATTGGCATCAGTTGTAATAGATTGTTAATAGGCTTCTAAATGGTATTGATTCGTATTATTCCTCGTGATTAAATGCGCGCAATATAAATTCATAACACCATATTTAAGACGATATTCAACAAATATTTGGAGTCAAAAAGTGTCAATTAAATCTTTCAAACCAACGCTATTAAGCTTGGTTATTGCCAGTGCCTTATCTACTACAGCTTTCGCCGACGATGCTGTTAAGGACACTTCAGTAGATGAGCAGTTTACTATTTTTGGCAACAGTACCGCGGTGAATAATATTCCCGGCAGTGCTCATCAATTATCGCAAGCTGATTTAGAAAAGTTCGATTACACCGACATTATGCGTACCTTGACTTCAATTCCAGGGGTATATGTTTTAGAAGAAGACGGTTATGGCTTGCGCGCCAACATTGGTATGCGTGGTACTGGCCAAAATCGTAGTGAAAAAGTAACCATTATGGAAGATGGCGTATTGGCGGCACCCGCACCATATGCTTCTCCGGCAGCTTATTATTTTCCTACTGCCGGCCGTATGCAGAAAGTAGAAGTACTTAAAGGTACTTCAAGTGCTATGTATGGTCCACGCACCACAGGTGGCGTAATTAATATGGTATCGCGTCAAATTCCTGAAGAAGAATTAGCTGGCCAGCTTAATGTACAAGCGGGGCAAGATGGCTTTGCTAAAATACATGGCGTTATTGGCGGCAAAGGTGAAAACCTGAGTTCGGTATTTGAAGTGTTTCGTTACCAAGCCGATGGCTATAAAGACATTAACCACAGTGACCAAGACACAGGTTTTGTTAAAAATGATATTTTGGCAAAGGTTCGTTATAACACCGATGATAATGCCACTTTTTATCAAGAGATTGAATTTAAAATTAAGTACTCTGATGAAGAGTCTAATGATACTTATATGGGTTTAACGGAAGCTGACTTTAACTCAGATCCTTATAGCCGCTATTCAGCATCACAAAAAGATAAGATGACTAACGAGCATCTGCAATTACAGTTAAGCCATGTCATTGATTTATCAAATCGCTTTAACTTAGGCACTACTGTTTACCACAATGACTTTAGCCGTAATTGGTATAAAACCAGTAAAGTTGATGGTAAAAGCCTAGGAGATGGTGGTATTGAAATCGCCGCAGAGCATGACAACATGGCGGCGGGGTCAATTGATGTAGATGTTAAAGCCAATAACCGTGATTATTTATCACAAGGCATTCAAACGGTATTGAATGCGGACTTTAACAGTCATCAAGTCAAGTTTGGTATTCGTTACCATAAAGATGAAATGGACAGATATCAATGGGTTGATGAGTATTCGTTAGATGCTGATTATAACATGACACTAACAAATTCGGGTGAGCCAGGTACCGATTCAAACCGAATTGACAGTGCCAGCGCCTTAGCTTTATTTGTTCATGATGAATGGACTGTCGGCAAGTTTATTGTAAATGCCGGTCTTCGTTATGAAGACATGGTTATCGAACGTCAAGATTGGGGTAAAGATGATCCACAGCGTTCAGGTATAGCAAAATATAAGAAAAATGAAGTCGATGTTGTATTGCCATCATTAGCGCTTACTTATCATTTAACTGATGACTTAGTGTTATTAGGTGGTGTACAAAAAGGCTTTGCGCCACCATCACCAGGCAATGAAGACGCTACAAATGAAGAAAGTATTAACTATGAGCTAGGCGCAAGATACGCTAAAGGTGCTTTCAATGGCGAAGCGCTAGTTTTCTACTCTGATTATGACAATATGCATGGCAACTGTACCGCTAGTCAAAATTGTGAAGATGATAATATTGGTGAGCAATATAATGCTGGTGCGGTAAAAATCACCGGTATCGAGTTTAAAGCTGGTTATGAATTTGACCTTGGCGATATTTCCATGCCAATTGATTTAACTTATACCCATACCCAAACAGAGTTTCTAAATAGCTTTGAATCAGACTTTTGGGGTGATGTTAACGCCGGTGATGAATTCCCTTACGTACCCGAAAACCAACTGCAATTTGTTGTTGGCCTAGAAGGCGATAAATGGCGCACCAACTTACTGGTTCGTTATACCGGTGAAATGCGCAGTGAAGCAGGTGTTGGCGCAAGTGCAGAGAATATTGACGCTCATACCGTAGTTGATTTTGTTGCAAGTTATGATGTTGCTGACAATCAACAAGTACGTTTCAGCGTGGATAACTTACTTGATGAAACTTACATATCTACCCGTATGCATGGCTCAGTAATGGTAGGTAAACCAATGATGGTTTCTGTTGGTTACCAGTATAACTTTTAGTCATTAATGGTATAAAGTAAAAGCGCTAAATGCAAAAGCCCGAGCAAGTATAACTTGCTCGGGCTTTTTGATGCGTTAAATGAATGTTTCAAATTAATGCAATTTTTAGCAGGGAATGGCTAACACTCAATGATATTTACCGCTAAACCGCCACGTGAAGTTTCTTTGTATTTAGTCTTCATATCATTACCGGTTTCCCACATGGTTTTGATTACTTTATCTAAAGAAACTTTTTGTGTACCTGTACCGCGTAAGGCTAAACGTGAAGCGTTAATCGCTTTTACCGAGCCCATAGCATTACGTTCAATACAAGGTACTTGTACTAAGCCGCCAACAGGGTCACAGGTTAAACCAAGGTTATGCTCCATACCAATTTCAGCGGCATTTTCTACTTGTGGTGGCGTACCACCCATAATTTCAGTTAATGCGCCTGCGGCCATTGAACAAGCAACACCTACTTCACCCTGGCAGCCAACTTCAGCGCCAGAAATAGAGGCATTAGTTTTATATAAAATACCAATAGCAGCAGCGGTTAATAAATAGCGAACACAGTCATCATCCGAAACCGGTTTTACAAACTTATCGTAATAACATAATACTGCTGGAATAATACCGGCGGCACCATTGGTTGGTGCGGTAACTACTCGGCTACCGGCAGCATTTTCTTCATTTACCGCCATGGCGAATAAATTGACCCAGTCCATAGCTGTAAGAGGATCGGTAGATCTTTCTACCAACAAAGAGCGATAGAGCGCAGGGGCACGGCGAGCTAATTTTAAACCGCCAGGTAGAATGCCCTCAGTGTTCATACCGCGCTCAACACTGTCTTTCATTGCTTGCCAAATGGTGACCAGTTTAGTGCGAATTATCGTTTCATCGTTTAAGCACTTTTCGTTATCCATCATGATAGTACTAAAACTTAAACCTTTAGTACTCGCCAAAGCTAATAACTCATCACCTGAGCTGAAAACATGTGGTCGCTTAATATTGGTGTGTAAAGAGAGTGCTTTATCTTTTTCTTGTTCAAAATCACATGCTTCAACAATAAAACCACCACCAATGGAATAATAGGTTTGCTCTAATAATAAGGTGTCATTTTGATAAGCATATAAGGTCATAGCATTAGCATGAGCAGGTAACGTTTTTTTCCTATGATAAATAATGGCGTCATCTTTGGGGAAATTAACCTCATGAGTACCATTAAGTGATATTTTTTGGCTGCAAACGACTTCCGCTAAAATAGTTTCTATTGATTCAACAGGAATGCCTTCAGGCGTTTCGCCGGTGAAGCCTAAAATGACCGCTTTACCTGTGCCATGGCCAATGCCCGTTTGTCCTAATGAGCCAAACAGTTCACATTTCACTCTGTCGACCTTAGTTAATAATTCTTGCTTAACTAGCGCATCAACGAAAAGTTTTGCCGCTTTCATCGGACCCACTGTGTGTGAGCTTGATGGACCTATGCCAATAGAAAACATATCAAATACACTGATCATACTTTTTTACCTTTGCTCTGCTTATGTAATTCACATTATTCTTTAATTATAGACCCTAGAACACTCAAGCTAAAGCTTGGTATAAAGGGTATTAACAATATCAAATATGGATATTGATACTATTTTCCGAATTATTGTTGGTTTTGTTTGGAATAGTGGAATTATTGTCGATGGGTTTTTGTTAGTGGTAATTTTAGCTGAAAGTTATCAAATAAAGAAACAAAATAATCGACTAATTGATAACTAAATGTACTAGATGAGGTTTTATTCTTGCACAAAGACCATATGAACTAGTTTATATGGGCGACTAAATCTTTGAGCATGACCGCAGTAGCACCCCATATATGGTAGTGCTTGTAGGGCATAAAATGCACCTTGTGTTGTTTACCATTTTTACTGGCAACAAAAACATGGTGTTTATCTGTGGTCAAAAAGTGCTGTAGTGGCACTTGAAATATTTCAGCGACTTCATTCTCATCCATTTGGTAAGTTTGTGCGCTGGCGACTATGGCAACAATAGGGGTTACATGAAAACCGCTAATGGTTTCATAAGGCGGTAATTGTCCAACCACAGTGATGGCTTGGCGAGATAAGCCAACTTCCTCAAAAGCCTCACGCAGCGCAGTATCAATTAATGATGCATCTGCGGGTTCAACCTTGCCGCCGGGGAAACTCACTTGTGATGGGTGATGTTTTAAATGACTGGCGCGTTTAGTTAATAATACCTGCAAGCTGCCATCGATTTCAGACTCGACTAAAGCGATAAGTACCGCGGCGGAACGAAGTGGTAAATGATGTTGGTAATTATGCTCAGACTCGGCCAATTGCAATAAATTAAAACGTAATAAAAATTCATCTTTGGTCATTGGCGTTACTACTTATCAGTCTTTGTGCTAAAGGCTTTTGTTAAAGGTATCGCTTAAGCCTACACCTGATTGAGCTTTGATAATACCGGTAATATGCAATTAACTTTATCAAAGGTTTCTTGGTATTCACTTTCCGCGGTTGAATCAGCAACTAGTCCGCCACCAGCCCAACAATAAATGCTCTTGGTATTTTCTAGATAAGTTTTGAGGCTAGTACCTGCAGCCTTTTCACTTGGCTGACAAATCAAGGTGCGAATGGTTATGCTGGTATCCATAGTGCCACAATTTGACAGGTAGCCAATGGAACCACAATAAACACTACGGCGGTGTGGCTCTAATTCTTCAATAATTTCCATGGCACGAATCTTAGGGGCACCGGTTATAGAGCCGCCAGGAAAGGCGCCACGCAGTAAGTCCGTGGCATGTTTATCGCTAGAGAGTGTACCTTCAACAGTACTGACTAAGTGATGCACGGCAGGGAAACTTTCAATATCAAAAAGTTTCGGTACTTTTACCGAACCTGCCTGACAACTTCTACTGATATCATTTCGTAGCAAATCAACAATCATTAAATTTTCAGCATTATCTTTGCTTGAGTGTCTTAAAATTTCAGCATTCTTAGCATCTTGTACTTTATCGCTACTGCGCGGCATAGTGCCTTTAATAGGTTTACTTTGTACATTACCTTGGCATAACCGAAGAAATCGCTCAGGAGATACACTTAAAATAGCCGCATTGTCTAAGCGAATAAAAGCTGAGAAGGGGGCTTTGTTTGCCGTTTTTAGTGCTACGTAAGCTTCAAACTCATCACCTTGATACTGGGCACTAAAACGCTGGGCCAAGTTAATTTGGTAACAATCACCGCTAAGTAAATAGTCTTGCACTTGATTGAATTTTTCGATGTAACTGGCTTTATCCATATTGGCCTGCCAGTTATTGGTTAGTTTAAATGCAGCTTTGTTTGTAGATGGCTCTGTTGCAGTAAGGCTTGCATGGACTAAGGCTTCAATACTACAGCGTTCATCATCAGGGCAAACAAGGTAGAATTTTGCCGATACGTTATCAAAAATGATCGCCTGACTGTAAAAGCCTATGGCCATATCAGGTAAGTTAATGTCTTGCTTGGCATTACTGGGTAGCTGTTCAAAGCGACGGCCTAAATCATAAGCGAAATAACCTAAAGCACCACCTAAAAAGGGCAGGAATTCATGGCGACTATCGGGTGTGTTAAATAATTTAGTCTGCAGGACTTTAAGTAATAGCAATGGATCTTCAGTACTTGTTTCAACTTCACTACTATCGGTAAAGCATATATCGGTACTATCACCTTGTGTGGTCAAGGTTGCAATAGGTTGCCACACTAAAATATCAAAGCGACTATCTACATGCTCACTATTACCTGAGTCTAACCACATTGCCCAGGGTTGATCAGCAAAGTGACTAAATATTGATTCTGCGGTAGTGCCACTTTTTAATGGCAGCTCTGCAGCTGAGATAACAGTGGCTTGGTATGTGTCAGGGATAGTCTTGAACAAGGCTTTATTCACTTAAGTATTCGCTAATTAAATAGTTATTATCAGTAATAAGAGACTGGCAGCACTTTCAATAGCAGGTTAATATATACAATCGAGTTATTATAACTTTCAACTACCCAGTATTAAAGGGTATTAAAGAATATTAAAGCTAGGGACTATTGAACTTTCAATTTAGTCTCTGCTATTAGCTAATTTTAGAGTTAACAAGGCGGAAAGAGTGTATATGTAGTCACTCTACCTGAACGATTTTCAACGATGATAACTTGAAAATTAGCTATAGCCCTTCGGGTTGCGCTTGAAAAAGCGTCACTCTTTGTTTTTTAATATGCATTTGGAAAAACCAAACATTATATTAAATGCCTCGATTGCCACATTTTAAAGGGCAACAGAGGCTACACCTGAAAGTACAACAGTCCCAAAGAGAGCACTATGGCCATCATTAAACAGCAAGACTTAATCGACAGTATTGAAGATGCACTGCAATATATTTCTTATTATCATCCGATTGATTTTATTCAAGCATTAGAAAAAGCCTACCACAAAGAAGAATCAACGGCGGCAAAAGACGCAATAGCACAAATTTTGATTAACTCACGTATGTCAGCCCAGGGTAAACGCCCAATCTGTCAAGATACCGGTATAGTTACCTGTTTTGTTAAAATCGGTATGGCGGTTCAGTGGGATAAAACTGATATGACCGTACAACAAATGATTGATGAAGGTACACGTCGAGCGTACTTAAATCCGGATAACCCCTTACGTGCTTCTATCGTTGCTGATCCTGCCGGTGCGCGTATAAATACTAAAGACAATACACCGTCGGTTGTCCATATTGATATGGTCGAAGGCGCAGGTCTTGAAATTATGATTGCGGCTAAAGGCGGCGGCAGTGAAAACAAAACTAAAATGGTGATGTTAAACCCATCAGACTCTATTGCTGATTGGGTCGTTAAAACCTTACCAACAATGGGCGCTGGTTGGTGTCCACCAGGAATGCTAGGCATAGGTATTGGTGGTACCGCTGAAAAAGCGGGCGTACTCGCCAAAGAAAGCTTAATGGACCCGGTAAACATTCAAGATTTAATTGAACGTGGCCCAGAAAATGCTGAAGAAGAATTACGTTTAGAAATCTTTGAGCGTGTTAATAAACTTGGTATTGGCGCGCAGGGTTTAGGTGGTTTAACAACCGTGGTTGATGTAAAAATCAACTCAGTACCTACCCATGCGGCTTCTAAACCTGTGGTTATGATCCCTAACTGTGCTGCTACTCGTCATATTCATTTCCATCTTGATGGCTCAGGCCCTGCAGTATTAACGCCACCTAAGTTAGAAGAGTGGCCAGAAATTACTTGGGAAGTTGGCGAAAATGTTCGTCGTGTAAATGTTGATGATTTAACTAAAGCCGACATTAGCGAGTGGAAAACGGGTGAAACGGTTTTACTTAGCGGTACTATTTTAACCGGTCGTGATGCTGCACATAAACGTATTAAAGATATGTTAGCTAAAGGCGAGAAACTGCCGGTAGACTTCACTAACAAATTTATTTATTACGTTGGCCCTGTAGATGCCGTAGGTGATGAAGCAGTTGGACCAGCTGGCCCTACAACAGCAACACGCATGGATAAATTTACTGAAATGATGTTAGCTGAAACAGGTCTTTTAGGCACAATCGGTAAAGCCGAACGTGGCGCTGCGACGTGTCAAACCATAAAAGAGCATAAGTCAGTGTACCTAATGGCTGTTGGTGGCGCGGCGTACCTAGTATCAAAAGCAATCAAAAAAGCGAAAGTAGTTGCCTTTGAAGACATGGGTATGGAAGCTATCTATGAATTTGAAGTAGAAGATATGCCTGTCACTGTTGCGGTTGATAGCACCGGTGAGTCGGCTCATGTAACCGGTCCAGAAATTTGGAAAGTTAAAATCCAAGAAGCTGAAGATAAAGCAAAAGCTTAGTAGTTTAAAGTCGTTAAGCCTTAAGCCTTAAGCCTTATGCATTAAACTTTACGCCTTAAGTAAGAAGCTTTTAAAGAATTGAGAAGGGTGCCTTAGGCACCTTTTTTTAGGGCTGTAATTCAGCCTATTTTCTGCTTAGGCTTGCTATTGAGTATTTTCATGGTGATAGGCATGACGATATAAGAAATAATAGGCACTATAACCGCGACAATAATACAGACTTGTAGAAATTTATCAGCCGGTAAATAAGGGCTAAGCCACGCAGGAATAAAATACACTAAAGGTACTAATGCTACATAGTTAATTAGAGCTATTAGGTGTTTGTTAGCTGGTTTCATGAACTACTCCTTAAAATCTTGTGCATGTAGGGTGTCAATCCTACATGTTTATTCGTTACTAAGACTGGCTAGCTTGTAAGTAGCTATTGTATACCCAACGGTAGCTGGTGTGTTGACCTAAAATACCGCCCAGTTCCATGCCTTTTTCACTGCGCCAATCGTCCATTACTTCAGCAAGTACCGAGGCCCAAGTAGCAACTTTAACTCCGGCTTGGGTCATGCGATGAATTGACGCTTGGGCAACCGCGTTATTCCATGTACCTGAAGCATCAACAACGGCATAGACATCATAACCTTCGGCTACCGCTGATATAGCAGGGAACATCAAACAAACATCGGTAACTAAGCCTGCCATAATGATTTTTTTACGGCCAGTAGCTTCTATAGCTTGTTTAAATTCAGGGCTCTTCCAAGCATTTATTTCACCGGCACGTTCAATGACTTTATCACCTAATATATCAATGATCTCGGGCATGATCGGTCCATTTGGACCGTCTGGCATGCTTGCTGTGATTACCGTGGGCATGTCAACTGCTTTAGCCATGGCACATAAGCCTTTAATGTTTTCGGTCATTAAATGAGGGTCTTGATCTCGACAACTTACTAATAGGCCCGTTTGATGATCTATCATGGCTAATACGGCGTTATCGATTGTTAAAGTTTCTGCAAATTTATTCATGATGTATTCCTGATTTATTTTATTTAATTGCTTTATTTAATTGCTTTATTAATTCGGTGTTTGTTTTTTGTTCTTACTTGATTAATTAGATTTGACTAACGACAACTATTTCTACTTCGCTAGTCGCGACAATGTCAGTTTTAAAGCTGCGAATTAAATCGCCATCTTCGGCGTTAAAGCTATTGTTTTCATCGCTAAATTCAGCAGTGCCTTTACTGACATAGGCTAAAATTTCTTCGTCAAAAGTGATTGACTCACCTGAAGCTAAACGAACAACATCAATAGTAGTTTTACTGGCAAAGGTTTGCTTTTGGCTTTGCTCTTTACCTTCGCCATTCTTCCCACGGTGCTCTTTACTTCCATATATTCGTGTAACACCTGTTTCAGGTAAGGTGTAATGTTTATAGCCCGCCGGCTGTCCCGCTACTTCAGGTAATACCCATAACTGCAACATACGGTTTTTGGTGTTATCAGGGTTTTTCTCATTGTGTGAGAAACCTTCACCACCAGCGCGTTGTACTTGTACTTCTCCTGCACTCAAACTTTGTCCGTGTTCTAAAGAGCCTTCATGACTTACTCGACCTGACATCATGATAGAAATAACATCAAGCTCTTTATGTGGATGCATATGTGTTTCACCACGGGGGTTAAATTGTGCATCGGCAAGGTAAACAAAGTTGCCAATACCATCAAAAGTGTTTGGCGCTTTACGTGCACCAAAAACGCGGCGGTCTGTTACTAATCTGTGTTCGGTTAATCCGGCAAAGCCACCTAAAGGTAATGATTTTCTGCTAAGTACTTGCATGTGCTGCTCCCTTGAATTTTGTTAATTGCTTGAACTGCTTAAGTTGTTTCAGTGGTTGTAATCTTAGTGCTTAGTTATTGTTTGATAAATACTGGTTTGTTGGTAAGATAATCTCAATATCAACAACAATAAAAGCTTGGCTGAGTTAAATTAGTAGCAGTTAAGTTAAGCTGAGCTGGGCAAAGTACAGTTAAGGAGAGGCAGCTATGGAACATGATTTAAATGACATGATGGTGTTTTTGGCGGTAGTCGAAACCGGTAGCTTTACTCTCGCGGCAGATCGGCTAGGCATCCCGAAAGCCAATGTCAGCCGAAAAGTGTCGCGCTTAGAGCAAAACCTAAGTGTCACCTTATTAGAACGCTCAACGCGATCACAGCATTTAACCGAAGCCGGGCGCCGTTACTTGCAACATTGCAAGCGTATCCACACCGAGCTCGATTTAGCCACCGCCTCTGTCTGTGAACTCTTTCAAAGTTATACCGGTGAATTAAAAATAGGTGCATCGGTTGCCACCGGCCAACAAATCCTAAGGCCTGCGTTAGGTCGGTTTATGCACCAATACCCTGAGCTGAAAGTGCAACTTAACTTAGTTAATAGGCGAGTTGATTTTATTGAGGAAGGTTTTGATGTGGTTATTCGCATAGGTCAGTTAAATGACTCTATGTTAATCGCTAAAAAACTCGGTACAGTTGCTCGCAAGTTATTTGCTAGCCCAGCTTATTTAGCTAAAGAAGGTAAGCCTGAGCAAGCAGTGCAGTTAACTGAGCATCAATTACTGATAATGAACCCATTCAGTAAGACCCTTAATAGCGATTTAAAATTAGATTTGTTATCAAAACAAGGCGAGTCGTTTAGCTTAGATTGTCGACCAAGATTACTGGTGGATGATTTTGTTATGCTCAAACAAGCCATAGTTGATGGTTTAGGCATTGCAGTACTGCCTGATTATATGAGCCGTCAGGAAGTGGCCTCAGGTACGTTAGTCAATATATTACCTGACTGGAGCATGAGCGACTTAGATGTTTATGCGCTCTATCCAAAACATCGCGCTAAAATCCCCAAAGTGAAGGTTTTTCTTGATTTTATTAGCGAACTCTATGGCGAGGCATTGAAGTCATAGTGTGCTTTATACACTGTTCTTTGATAGTGGTTAACACTGATAACGGTTAGTTAGCTCATAGCCAACTAGCCGTATTTTTTATAAAGTAGTTGTTAATAACTTTATTGTAATCGGGTAAAACGCTCAATGGCGAGAGGGTTAATGCCAATGATATCAATAGCCGTTAATTTTCCGTCAACCACTATGTAAGAGGCAATTCGACCACTATCAACTTGGAACTGTATTCGAAATTCATCAGGTAGCTTTGCTGCGGTTGCCACAGCTTTAAGCTCTCCTAAGGTGAACTCTAGTTCGTTGCTTTTAAGCAGTTCTACATTCAAATCACCCCATAACGGGTTATGAAATACGCCGGAATAATTCACTTTATTTTGCGTCAGTTTCATCACTCTTGCCGCATTTCGCTTTTGGTGACTGATAGCAGTCTCTTTAATATCCCTTTGTAATGCAGCCCAGCTTTGTTCCATGCTGTTGATATGGGCATCAGCGATAGCATTGCCATCACCTTTATTTAATAAAATACTGTAAGCAATATCTGCGATGGCGTTGGTCATTCCGCTAGCAATCACTTCCTCATTATTAAGTACCACTAAACCAATGTTGTGCTCCAACATAAATGATGTATGAGCATGAGTTCCTTTAGTACCACCAAAGTGATGCAGCATTTTCTCTGCTTTATAAGGACCCTTGTACCAACCCCAAGCATAACCTTCGCGTTTAAAGTCTCGCCATTTACCATCATAATCAGCTAATTGTTGATGTGATTTCTTAATGACCTCAGCGGGAAAAATTTGCTTGCCATCAACACGACCTTCATTTAATTGTGCTATTAAAAATTTCGCCATATCACGTGCAGAAGATACCGTGCCACCAGCCGCTTGCATGGTTATATCACTTTTTACAAAAGGTAGAACCTTGGTTGGATCGCCAGCATACCAGCCGTAAGGTTGAGCAATTTCGAAGCCACTCTTGGCAGCGGTACTGGTATATGACGAGGTTTGCTTCATTGCTAATGGCTGATAAACCAAGTCAGCAATGGTTTGTTGCCAATCTTGTTTAAAATGATCTTCAAGCCAAATGCTAACAAGGTTGTAACCTAGATTACTGTATTGAAAATCACCTAGTTTAGTGGTTTTATCAAGGGTGGTTGCCGCCGCTAACTTGTGCCTTTGAGCTTTATTATGTTGCCCGGTATAGGCGAGACTGTCTTCTAACGGACGATTTGCTAAAGCATGGCTATGAGATAATAAATGCTTTACTTGCACCTTATCTTTATCAATGTAGGGGAAGTTTAATTGCGGAAACATATCAGCTATTGGTGTGTGGTCTTTAATCTCACCATTGTTTTCTACTAACAAGGTAGCTAAGGCAAATAAAGGTTTAGTGACCGAAGCAATATAAAAAGCGGTTTTAGCCGTTACTTTTTTATTGCCTTTAATATCGGCATAACCAAAATAGCCCTCATAAATAATTTTACCATCTTTTACAATGGCTATTGCTGTGCCAGAAGGCAAGCCCACTTCATCTTTTACTTCGTTAACGTATCTATCAATGGCTGAAAAATCATTAGCTGCCCAAGCGCTATTTATTCCTGAAAATATTGCAACGAAAAGTAAAAACAACTTCATCTATTAATTCCTTTTAATTTTTAGTTAACAGCTAAGTATTAATGTGGCTCCAGTCTTAGCAAGCCAACGGTATTGTGCTATTTATTCAATCGCTTTTTATCACTGAGATGCAAGCCAATTAATTGCACTAGCTATATCGTCAAAACTTTGCTCATTTTGCGAATGTCTTGCCGGAGTTCTACTTTCTAATATTTTAAAAAGTATCTCTGAGTGTACAACTACAGCTTTAGCAACCATATTTTGACTATTTAACCAGATATTACATTCATTAATTTTGTCAAAAACATCAGGAGTCCCTCCTTCTGTTTCCGTGTAATCAAACAGTAATTTAAATTCTTTTTGACCGAAGCCTTCAATGAAAAACTTGAGCTGTTCAATTGTCTTGGTAATTCCTTCAACGTTAAATGCGCCAACAGCTTTAACGGTTATAATATCACCATCAACTGAGATGGAGCTTTGACCATGCGCTACAGCCATAATATACCTCGAAGTTATAATGCCCTTTAATAGCGGACAAAAATATGTTGGTTGAAATCGTTGAGCTAAGCGATCACTTTCTAATACGGATTGGTCTAATTGTTAGCAATCCAGTTGTAATTATTTCTTACTAAGTGTCGTTTACCAGATATCTTTGGATTACCATCTCGTTATCGGTAAACTCAGAAATTAGTTTACCGCCATTAGCGATAATCATACAGGAAGATACAACATTGTTTTTATAACAATGAATATGCACGCTTTTTACCCCCATCGCATTAAGTTTACCAATAGAACTCGCCATGAGAAAGTCACTAATACCTGATTAGGCAGTAGGTCTAGATCACAGGCTATTCAGGCTGATTTTAAAATATAGAGAGTCCAGTTTTGGTAGTAAAGAGCTCTAGCGCTTTAGTACCTACTAATGAATTACCTGATTCATTTAATGCTGGCGAGTAAACTGCAATAGCCATTTTCCCGGGTACAACCGCGACTATACCTCCGCCAACACCACTTTTACCGGGTAAACCAACACGAAAAGCAAAATCACCCGAAGCATCATAATGGCCGCAGGTTAGCATTAATGAATTAATGCGTTTTGCTTGAGTCGAGTTAATCAGCTGCTGTTTGGTAATAGGGTCTGTACCGTCGTTTGCTAAGTACAGCATAGAGCGAGATAGCTGTTGGGCATTCATCACAATAGAGCAATGTTTAAAGTATGTTTGCAATACTTCAATGACATCATTATCAAAATTACCAAAGCTTTTCATCAAGCTTGCCAAAGCAATGTTTCTATAACCATGCTCCATTTCAGACGTTGATACTACTTCATCTACGGCGATACTTTTATCACCGCTACATTGATGAATAAACGCTAAAATTTCATTAAAGGCTTTTTCATTGGTAGAAAAATGAGAAACCAAACTATCACAAACTACGATGGCACCAGCGTTAATAAAAGGGTTACGAGGTATACCTGCTTCGTATTCTAGTTGTACTAAAGAATTGAAAGGGTTACCTGATGGCTCTCGCCAAACTCGCTTATACAAGCCATTTTGGTAAGCACGCAGCGCTAAGGTATAGCTAAATACTTTAGAAATACTCTGAATAGAAAAGGGCGTTTGGTATGAGCCAACACCATAATACTGACCATCATTTAAGGTAATCGCCATACCAAATTGCATTGGATCAACATTCGCTAATGCGGGAATATATTCAGCAACCTTGCCTTGTCCAAGTAAAGGGGATACTTCCTGATGTATCTCATTTAATACGTCGATCAGTTTCATAAATAAAGCCTATTTAATACCATTAACAACACCAATTCTAATCAATTTATTCCTAACTCTGAGCTTGTCAGAGAAGTAAGCACAAGTAAAGATTGTCTGGCTATAGTCGCTTTATCAATAAAACTTATGACGTTATCACTTTCCTGACAAGCTGCCGAAGGCAAGTTAATGCTTATATATCTGTATTAAAAATGAACTACACTTTTACTCTAGGCTTTAAATTTAGACTAACAATACCGAGTTCAATGGCAAAAACATGCTCAAAAGTAGTGAGGAGTAATTAAGATGCAAGTTGATTTATCAATTAAGCAACGAATTATCGCCATGGTCGTGATGGCTGTTGCTGTACAGCTTGTTGCGACAGTCATAATACTATCGCAATTAATCACCATTGAGCATCATATTGAAGCCGTAGCTACTACAGATATTCCCATTACTAAAGCCATGACTGTTTTAACGGAGCATCAGTTAGAGCAAGAAATATACTTTGAACAGGCTTTTCGGTTCGCTTTAACCATGGATACTGAGACCAAATCAGCTAAGCACTTTAGTTATGCGGTTGAGCACTTTAATGGTTTGAATGACAAAATAAGCAGCGAATTAAAAGCAATAGAATACTCAATTGAACAAGCAAAAAATCATGCTAAAGAGCAAATCGTCATAGATGAATTTGTTCAGCTGTTAAACGAAGTGCAACAAATAGAAAATCAGCATGAAAAATGGGCCGAGCATGTTGAAGAGGTTTTTGTTGAGTTAGTAAATAAGAATTTTCATCATGCTGAACAGTTAAGTGAAAGCGTTGAACAAGAGGCGTTAATTTTATCTAAACATGTTGAAGATGTTTTAGCTGAAATTGAGCGCTTTACCGAAGAGGCGGTAATAACCATAGATGAAGAGGCTATAGCCCTTGAGTTTATCGCCATAGCTGCAGTGGCAGTGAGTATACTCGTTAATATTGTTAGCGCTTGGTTAGTCATTACGGCTGTGCAAGCAGGTTTGAAAAAAACAGTAAACTCATTAGAAAATATTGCTCATGGTAATTTCGATAAACATGTAGCAACAGACGAGCCAGGTGAAGTAGGACAAATGCTTGAACATATGGAAAAAATGCGCAGTAATATTTGTTCCATCTTAACTAAGGTCAATGAATCTACTAATGATGTGCAAGCAACTGCTGAAGTATTAGTGAAAACCAATAATCTGGTGCAAGATAATTTAACCAATCAATTTCAACAAATTGATTTGGTGGCTACGGCGATTAATGAATTGTCTTCAACTGCACAAGAAGTGGCAAAAAACACTACCAGTACCCTAGAACTAACAGAAGCTGCCTCAGCTAGTTCACAGCAAAGTCAGCAGGTAAATTTACAAGCCATGGAGCAAATTAGTCAACTGGTAGAAAGCTTATCAGACAGTGGCGAAGCCCTTACTAAGCTAGAAAGGAACAGTGAAAAAATAGAATCAGTACTAGAAGTTATTAAAGGCATTGCCGATCAAACTAATCTGTTAGCGCTAAATGCCGCGATAGAAGCCGCTAGAGCAGGGGAGCAAGGCCGAGGTTTTGCTGTTGTTGCCGATGAAGTGAGAAACTTAGCCCAACGTACGCAAGAGTCAACTAAAGAAATTGAACAAATGATTGAGCAATATCGTTCTGGCGCACATAACGCTGTGGTGGCTATGGATCATAGTCGTGAACTTAGTGCCAAAACCATAGAGTTCTCTGAGCGCTCAAATGCTTTGATGGCAGATGTAAATCAGGCTATTAGTAGTGTTAATGAGATGTCTACCCAAGTGGCTACTGCCGCGGAAGAGCAACATTGTGTGGTCGAAGAAATAAATAATAACATCACCCAAGTTAATGACGCCTCGCAAGAGAATAAGCAGGAAATCGAGCGGGCTGCGGAAGCAACGCATCACTTACAAACCACCTCGAAAGAATTACATGAAGAAATGAGTGAATTTAAACTTGAGAAAAAGTAGCAAGCTTATTTTTTTTCTTCCTACATTACTTAGTACATCGCGTATTACATTAATTGATTTATTACCAGTCAGTGCCACTAAGCAAAACTGTGCAGTAAAATAAACACAGCAGTTATTGTTGAGCTAATCCTGTTTACTTTAACAGCTCTGTTTAGCCGCTAAGTTTAACAACTAAATACTCCTAAATTCTCCACGAATATTTATCATCCATATTTCCCTGTAATATTTGTCAGTAATATTTGGCAACTATATTAAGCCAGTACTTTGAAAAACCCCCTTTGTTACGCTTTACTCTATGTATAGCGATACAAACTATCTCTAGAATAATCAGACCTATACAACACCATCAACAAAGGGATAGCGTATGTTAATGCCAAGGGAAGTAAAGACCATTGCTGACGCTAAGTTAATTGTTGAGCAAAGGGGCCTTAGCCATGTGAAGGTAGGCCTGTTTGATATCGATGGCATTATGCGTGGTAAGTACATGAGTAAAGAAAAATTCTTTTCTTCACTAGATTCAGGCTTTGCTTTTTGTGATGTTGTTTTGGGCTGGGATTGTAAAGATCAGCTTTACGATAATAGTAAATATACTGGTTGGCATACTGGCTACCCAGACGCGCCGGTTCATATTCTGCCACAAACCTGCCGAGCTTTACCTTTTGAAGATGATATGTTGCTGTTTATCGCCGAATTTAGTGACACCGCAGCGCCCATTTGTCCGCGTAATACCTTAAAGCGAGTACTTGCACGGGCAAAGTCCCTCGGCTTTGAAGTGATAGCCGCATTCGAATATGAGTTTTTTGTTTTTAATGAAACACCTGAGTCTGTTCGAGCAAAAAACTATCAAAACTTAATACCACTGTCACCGGATTTTTTTGGCTATTCAATGATTAGAAATTCAGTGCACGCCGACTTACACCATCAAATTTTAGCCCTTGCTGAACAAATGGACTTTCCTCTTGAGGGCTTACATACCGAAACGGGGCCTGGGGTATTAGAAGCCGCCATAGCCCATGATGAAGCATTAAATGCCGCGGATAAAGCTGCGCTATTTAAAACTTTCATCAAGGTTTGGGCGCAGCGTAATAATTTAATGGCGACTTTTATGGCTAAATGGTCAGCTGATTTACCAGGGCAAAGCGGTCATATTCATATATCGTTAAGAGATGCAGTGGGCAATTCGATTTTTTATCAGCAAGACAATGACTATGGTATGAGCGATTTACAGCGCCAGTTTCTTGCCGGTCAGCAACGCTTTATGCCTGAGTTTATTGCCATGATTGCGCCAACAGTGAATAGCTATAGTCGCATGGTCCCCGGCTTATGGGCGCCACTTGATGCAACTTGGGGAGTAGAAAATAGAACTACTGCTCTAAGGGTCATCCCAGGTTCGGCCAAGTCACAACGTATTGAATACAGACTGGGCGCCGCCGATGCTAATCCCTATTTAGCTTTAGCGGCGGTCATTGCTTCTGGATTAATTGGCATTGAAGAACAACTTGAGCCGTTAGCGCAAATTAAAGGTAATGCCTACCAACAAAGTCACCCAGCAGAACTATCCCTGCCTAATACATTATTTGCTGCGGCTACTAAGCTTAAGCAATCAAAAGCGGCCATTGAGATGTTTGGTGATGATTTTGTTGAGCATTTTAGTGCCAGTCGTGAATGGGAAGAGCGAGAGTACCGTAAACATGTCTCTGATTGGGAGCTTAGTCGTTACTTTGAAATAATATAAGGTGAAATAATTTAAGTTGAGCTTCTATAAAATTAAATCGATTAAGTAAAAATCACTTACCGTTAGCTTGGTATAAGTAAGGAAAATAATGAGCAATATTCAAGTCACACGTTCACCTATTGATAACAGCATTTATGTTGAGCGTGATTTGGCTACTCAAGTAGAAGTTAAGCAAGCAGTGCAACTTGCCCATAGTGCACAAATTAAATGGCGACAAAGTTCATTAGAGCAGCGAGCTGTTTATTGCCATGCCATGGTTGATATTTTGTTGAGTAAGTCCGATGAAATTGCGGAGCAGTTATGCTGGATGATGGGACGACCGATTCGTTATGGCAAAGGTGAAATCACCGGTATGGCAGAGCGCGCTCGCTTTATGATCACCGAGGCTCAATATGCCCTAACAGATATAAAACTAGCCGATAAACCGGGTTTTATTCGCTACATTAAACGCGAGCCCTTGGGGGTGGTTTTTATTATTGCCCCGTGGAATTACCCGTATTTAACGGCGATTAATTCTATCGTCCCTGCCATTATGGCGGGCAATACCGTGCTACTAAAACATTCGGAGCAAACTCCCTTATGTGGTGAACAATTTGCCAATGCTTTTGCCCAAGCAGGCCTACCTTTAAGTGTGCCTGATGGCATCTTTCAAAACTTATACCTAAGTCATGAAAATACCGAAAAGCTAATCAAGCAGCCGTTAGTTAATTATGTTGCTTTTACAGGCTCAGTAGCCGGCGGTGACATGGTTGAACATGCTGCCAGTGGCCGCTTTATTGGCGTAGGCTTGGAGTTAGGCGGTAAAGATGCTGCTTATATCCGAGCCGATGCCAACATAGCGGAGGCAGTGGCAAGTTGTGTTGATGGTGCTTTTTTTAACTCGGGTCAATCTTGTTGTGCTATTGAACGTATTTATGTGCACAGTGATGTCTATGATGACGTTATCGAGCAAGTAGTAAGCTCAGTGAAAGACTATAAACTAGGGCGTTCAGATGAGTTTGCCACGACACTTGGCCCTTTGGTGAAAGCCGATAATGCTGACTTTGTCAGAGAGCAAATAGCTGATGCCATTTACGCTGGCGCAAAAGCTCATATCAATCCGGATATCTTCCCCTTAAATAAAGCGGGTAGCGCATATCTTGCACCGCAAGTTTTGACGCAAGTAAATCACAATATGTCGGTAATGATGGATGAGAGTTTTGGCCCTGTGGTCGGTATTATGAAAGTGCGTGACGATGAAGAAGCCGTAAGCCTAATGAATGACTCAGCCTTTGGTTTAACGGCGGCAATATTTACCCATGATATAAAACAGGGCATAACACTGGGTGAGCAATTGGAGGTCGGTACTTTTTTTATTAATCGCTGTGATTACCTCGACCCTGCTTTACCATGGACAGGGATTAAAAATTCTGGACGAGGCTGTACCTTATCAAGCTTTGGTTATGCCGCGCTCACCAGAGCAAAATCGTTTCATATTAAATTGACTAATGCTGAACCGGAGGTTGCCGGTGAGTGAAAATAGCCAAGGTCAGAAAAGCTTGGTTCAGCAAAGCCTAGGTCAGCAAAGCCAAGTCCAGCAAAGCGATTTTTATGGAAACTGGCATTATCCTACCTCGATTCGTGCCGGTATTGGCCGTATTAGTGAATTAGCTTTAGCATGTAAAGAGCTTGGTATGAATGCGCCCTTAGTTGTCACAGACCCTGCCTTAGCCGCATTGCCTATGGTCAAACAAGTTGTTGTTGATCTTGTTGACCAAGGCATACCTTGTGAAGTCTTTTCTGCTATTAAAGCAAACCCGTGTGAGCAAAATATAACGGATGGTGTAAGTGCTTTTTTGCAAGGAAAACACGATGGCATTATAGCTTTTGGTGGTGGCTCAGCGTTAGATGCTGGCAAAGCAGTGGCCTTAATGGTGGGTCAAACCAGACCCTTATGGGACTTTGAAGATATAGGGGATAATTTTAACCGAGTAAGTGTAGAGAGAATGGCTAAAGTCATTGCCATTCCAACCACATCAGGTACTGGCTCTGAAGTAGGACGAGCATCGGTAATCACCGATGAACAAGCGCATATTAAACGTATTATTTTTCACCCAAAAATGTTACCTAACATTGTCATTCTAGATGCCCAGCTAACCCTTGGTTTACCCGCAGGATTAACGGCGGCAACCGGCATGGACGCTTTATCTCACGCGCTGGAAGCTTATTGTGCACCTTCGTTTCATCCTATGGCGGCAGGTATTGCTATCGAGGCTATTCGCTTAATAAAGGAGTATTTACCTAGAGCAACTGCTAATGGCAATGATCTCGAGGCGCGTGCACAGGTGATGGCAGCAGCGACTATGGGAGCTACTGCTTTTCAGCGGGGCCTCGGCGGTATGCATGCGCTTGCGCACCCTTTGGGTGCACTTTATGATAGTCATCACGGTTTACTCAATGCCATCTTAATGCCCTATGTACTCAAAGAAAATGAACAGGCCATTACACATAAAATCGCTCGATTAAGCCGTTACTTAGCGCTTGAACAGCAAAGTTTTACGGGCTTTTTAAACTGGATTTTAGCGTTGAGGTCTCAATTAGCGATTCCTCATTCATTACAAGAAATAGGTATTGATACCAGCAGAGCCGAAGATATTGGCATTATGGCCTTTAATGATGCCTGTGCCGCGGGAAATCCAATCACTTTTACTGCTCAGCAATACAGTGAACTTTTCAAAAAAGCAGTGCAGGGCGAATGTTAGCGAGTTGGCTATTATTTATATAGAGCAGAATAGAACTGGGCTGTACTGAATTGGTCTTAGTTGATATAGAGTTGATACTGATTCGATATTAAATACACGCTGGGGAGTAATGATTATGAAGTTAGGTATTTTGCTTTGTGACCATGTCCAAGCTGCGCTGCAACAAAAATTTGGCGACTATCGAGATATGTTTTCTCAGTTGTTATATCAATGTGATAGCTCCTTAGAACTGCACTATTACTGTGTTGTAGATGGCCAATTCCCAGACAATATTGATGTTTGTGATGCTTATATGGCGAGCGGTAGCAAAGCCAGCGTTAACGATGACTTACCTTGGGTAAATGCTTTGGAGAGGTTTATCTGGCAACTGTTTTTAGCCGATAAACCCTTTGTTGGTGTGTGTTTTGGCCATCAACTCATTGCTAAAACCTTGGGCGGAAAAGTTGCTCACTCTGATAAAGGCTGGGGCGTTGGTATTGCGACCACGAAAGTACACAGTAATAAAGCTTGGATGCAGCATAATAAAGCTCGAATCAAACTCGTGGTCAGTCATCAAGAGCAAATATGTCAATTGCCACCAGAAACTGAGGTGTTAATGGGCAATGAATTTTGCCCTTATGCCATGATACAAGTGGGCCATCACTTTGTTGGTTTACAAGGGCATCCAGAATTTAGTCGCGCTTATGGCAAGGCGATAATGCAAAGTAGAAAAGCTATTATTGCTGAGACAAACTACGCTCAGGGACTTGAGTCCCTATCACAAATAACGGATGGTAAATTAATCATGACTTGGCTTATTACTTTTTTCCAGCAAGCTATTGCTAGAAAGTGCAGCAATTAAAAATTGATAAAAGCACTGAATGCGAGCGCTGTGTTTTAAGTCCTTATGATAAACAAACCAAATAGACTCATCTTTATTGCCAATGTCTAGATCTACCTTCACCATTGATGGATGCAACTTTGCTTGGTGTTCACCTAAAGGGCCTATGCCCATACCCGCAATAACGGCCTCGTGAATATCGGGAAAATGGTTACTTTGAAAAACTATTCTATCTTTATCTATTTTATCAACAACATAATTTACAAAAGGAATACGGTATTTATCAGGCGTTGGTAATACCCACTGATGCTGGTTAAGTTCATTGGCTGAGTTAGGTTTACCGTATTCATCAACATAACCTTGTGTGGCGTAATAAGCTGTTCGTATTTTGGTTAAATTTTTGACAATAATATCACCCCCGGTTGGACAGGGACCTGCGCGAAGAGAAACATGGGCGGCACCCGAGTCGAGTGGCACAATATCATCGGTAGAAATAAGTTTAAGTCGTATCTTTGGGTATGCTTCTCTAAACGCTTTTAGGCTAGGGGTGATTACTGGAGAGAAAGAGCTGACCGTGGTGATCCTAAGCTCGCCGCTAATATCCCCCTCAACATTTTGCAGTTTATTTTCTAAGCTGGAAAAATTTGCCAACATCTCGGGCATTTCATCCATTAACACGCAGCCAGCATCGGTAAGTTTATAACCACGTTGGTGGCGAATAAATAATTTTACTTCAAGCGCCTGCTCTAATTGATTTATCCGTCTTAATACCGTGGCATGGTTAATTCGAAGAGATATGCCCGCTTTGCTTAAGCTGCCGTCAATGGCGACTTGATAAGCTATTTTATAATCATCCCAGGAAATATCTTTCATTAATTATCCCACTATCCTCACTAATACTTAGGCACTTTACATTGTTAGTTGTGCATATTTGCACAACAGTTTCGCATTTATTGATATTTTTTAATAGGGACTATTTGGTTATAGTAGCGTTAAGAACTTAATAAGGACGTTGGTAGCCATATAAAAAACTACCAAAAATAAAGAGATAGCAACATGAGTACTAACAGACTAAAGAACAGCGAAAATAGTTACGGTCTTATTGCCATAATACTGCACTGGCTTATGGCAATTACAATATTTTCTTTATTCGGTTTAGGGCTCTATATGGTTGAGCTAACGTATTACGATGCTTGGTATAAAGGCTCGCTCGACTTACATAAAAATATGGGTATAACGCTATTCGTTGCCTTGATGTTAAGAATTGTCTGGCGTGTGGTTAATATCACACCAAGAAATGCAGATAAATCTGCGAGTAAGTTCGAAGTAAAAGCGGCACATTATGCCCATATTTCGTTATATGTATTGATGGCGGTTTTGATGATAAGTGGCTATTTAATCTCTACCGCAGATGGCAGGGCAATCGATGTATTTGGCTTGTTCTCTGTACCTGCGTTACCTATGAGTATTACCAACCAAGAAGATATCGCCGGTAATATTCATGAAATATTAGCCTGGACGCTTATCTTACTCAGTGTCGGTCATGGACTTGCGGCGCTCAAGCATCATTTTATCAATAAAAATAATACCTTGCTGCGCATGATAAAAGTTCAGCCAAGCAATAATTAATCAACAAGCTCAACTAAATAACTAACTACTTCAATCTAAACACGAACATTTACAGACAGCACTTAATTAGACCCTTAACTAAAAGACACAAGACAAGGAAATTCACATGAAAAAGACATTAATCACCACAACACTAGTAACCAGCTTATTAGCAAGTTCACTCTTTGCCTTAGTAGCACCGAGCACAGTGCAAGCGGCAAGCTATAAAGTAGATGTTGAGGGCGCACATGCTTTTGTACAATTTAAAATTAAGCATTTAGGTTATAGCTGGTTATTAGGGCGATTCAATACCTTTGATGGTGACTTTAGTTATGATCCTAAGGCACCAAATAAGGCAACAATCAATATTGAAATTGATACCACAAGTTTAGACTCTAATCATGCTGAGCGTGATAAACACCTTAAAGGTAAAGATTTTTTAAATGTAAGTGACTTTCCTAAAGCAACATTTACCAGTCAAAGTATCACCTTCAGCGATGATGAAAATGCCGTAGTTATCGGCGAGTTTACTTTAAAAGGTGTCACTAAAACGATTTCTTTTGCTGTTGTTAAAATTGGTGAAGGGCAAGATCCTTGGGGAGGACATCGTGCAGGTTTCTCCGGCACTACCAGCTTAAAACTTGCTGATTACGGCATTACTTATAATTTAGGGCCGGCATCAACTCATGTAGAAATGGCTTTACATATTGAAGGTGTCAGAATCTAAGCTACTCACCTTTTTAGTCATAGCTTTTGTTAAGCAACCTCTAAGCCAGCTTTATGCTGGCTTTATGCTGGCTTTTTGCATTGTCACTGCAATTGAACCCAGTCTAATTAATATCATGCTAGTTGAAAACATGCTGATTCTTCCTATCTAGCTATTATTACCTTGCGTTGCATTTTGCAAAACAATCGCCATTTTTATATACCCCAGCCCCTGCTTAATTAGCTCGCTTCATACTCCTCTCTTGCTATGACCTAGAGAACTAAGGCTTTTAAATCAAACCAACGACGGTTTTTCTGCCTTGGTATATCAATTGCAATTAACCATTACTCAGCATTGATGAGGTTTTAAAACGAAGAAACAAGTTTATATTTATTCTTGGATTTTATATTTCTAGGGTAAGGGGAGCATATGTTAAGAGAAAAAAGTGTCCTCATCGTTGATGATGAAGAAGGTGTTAGACAGACCTTGAAAAGAGGAATTCACCGTCAATTTAATAAAGGCGATAAACGGGTAGCCATTAGCGAGGCTGGCAATGGTGAAGAAGCGATAGCTTTAGCAAATAAATTCCCTCCCGATTTAATTATTATGGATATCCGTATGCCTGTCATGGATGGCTTAAAAGCCTGCCGAATTTTAAGGAGTGATAGCAAATTTGCCTCGACCATTATCATTATGTTGACCTGTGAAATAACAGAGGAAAGTGCTGGTTTACTCTCTGGAGCTGATGATTACGTCATCAAGCCTTTTGATATAAAGACCTTACTCATTCGTATCGAAAAAAGCTTATTTAGACAAGGAGCCATGGGCACTGTCTCTTATGCGGAAAGCGATGGCGTATTATCGAAAAACTACTTTGTCGAAAGCTGGTTAAGTTATGAAGTTGCCAGGGCTAAGCGCTATCAACACTCGTTAAGTTTACTGTTAGTGAAAATCGAGTCATCAGACGCTAAACAGTCTGCTAAAGGTAAAGATTTGACCGTAATAAAATTATTAAAGCGCCGCGCATCAGACCCCTTAATAAAGTGGGGGGAGCATACCTTTGCTATTTTACTTATTGAAACTTGTGCCGCTGATGCTGTGTTACTTGCTAAGCGCATCATCTGGTTAGCTCAAAAAAGCCCGCATCTTTTACGGCCTAATGTAGGTATTGCCAACTTAGAAGACACCCTTACCGATGATTTGGTTATAAATGCCGAGTACTCCTTAGCTGCTTCTGTATGTACCGGAGATATTGTGCTTAATAGGTTGTCGGTAAATTTATAAAAGTTACTTATGAGTTAATGACTAAGACTTATTTCCGTAGGGGGGAGCTATGAAACCTTTGCCATTTATTTTATTACTATTGTATTTAACCTTTTTTTTTTCAGTTTTATCAGTACCTTGTTACGCCACTTTTGCACAAAACCTTAGGTGGAGTATAGATGGCAGTGCTCGCTTGAATCATAATCAAGCATTAGATAATACCAGTCGGATTTATGCTTTAGGTCTTGATACTCATAAAGTATTTACCAATTCAAATGGTGATATTGGCTATGGCGTAGGGCAAGTGTATTGGACTAAGTTATCAAACCATATGCCTGTACCTTTCTTATTTAGTTCAAAAGATGATAGTGACTTTATTATTCGAGAAGCGCACCTAAATTATACTGCCGGACCTAATTGGCTGCCGAATGTGCGAGTAGGGCATTTTACTTTACCTTTTGGTTTAGAAGAGAGCATTGATACCAATGGCCGCCTACTTGATTACTACCTTGGCAAAAACTTGGGCACCAAGCTCGATTGGGGAGTTAGCTTAAACAAAGTGATAAACCAAATAGAATACAATTTTAGTTACACCCTAGGCGGTAAAGATAAGGCAAAGTCGGTTGACGGCTCTTATGCGGTTACTGGCCGAATAGGCTCATTAAGTCATCATGACTTTGTTGTCGGTGTATCCTTTTTTGATGGCCAAATTGATGATATCTCACGAAAAAGGTTAGCCCTTGATTGGCAATACTATTGGGGTACCTGGGGATTATTAGGAGAATTAGCATTAGGTGAAAACAATAAAAGATCACAAGGCTGGCAAAAAGAAAAATACAGCTTAATTGAGCTAAATAAAACCTCAATAAATAATCAGCTAAAACTCTATAGTCAGTTCATCATCAAGAATAAAGAGTTTCAAGCAAGTACCGACAAGCTGATAAATATTGGTTTTAGTTATCAATTTACTACCCAGCTAGAATTGAGTATGTCAGGCGTTAAGCAAATTAATAGCCCGGCAAGCGGTCAAAAAAAACAATTGGCTAGCGTTCAATTAAGATATAGGTACTGATATGAAAATGCACGCTATTGTATTAATACTAATTTTACTCATGTTGATATTGCTATCGGGTAATGTCAATGCCATCGCTTATTGCTCGTTACGTGACCCCGTTGCGCAAATAGCAGAGTTGTATCCACAAAAAACCAATCAACTTTCTATTGTTAAAACGGTCGATGACAACATTAGATCACAAGTACAAATTGCACTACCTAGTAATGATTTACACTTTAGTGAGCTGGGTCGACATACCTTGTATATCGCAATGTTCGGTAAGGAAATCCTAGGTTATGTTCATGTAAGATCCGAGCAAAGTGACTGGGGCTTAGTCGAAATAGTCTGGGCTATTGATAAAGACTTAAGAATAACTAACTTTGTTTTTCAGCGCTGTCGGAGCCCTAAAAAGAAAATTGCCCAACAAAGCGACTTTAAGCACATGTTTATTGGTAAAAACTATCAAGACTTGAAGCAGCAGTTAAGTGCCGACGGTGTTACGGCCAAAAAAAGTGTGTTAACGAATGCACAAGGGGCTCATGAGTTAGCCAACGTGGTTCTTAGGTGCGCACTGAAAACCTTGTTACTTACAGAAGTTTTATGGGGAGAAGAATTGGAAAAGCTTTAACTGTGCTTAAGCTTTCATCTTTCTAACTAAAATGGCGAATTAATGATGAAGATTTCTAATTACAATCAGCTATTAGCTATATCGACGCTACTGTCGGGTGTGATTATTTTTGCAAGCCTTTGGCATCAATATCAAAAGGTTGAGCAGATATCTCGAGCCCATTATCAATCACGTTTGCTAGTACAGAACCTTGACCATGTATTTACTATGTCGCAGCTTTGGCTAACCACTCAAGACTTACTCTTTTCTGGTCGGCAAACCTATTTAGCAAAGGGGATTAATGAGCAATCAGTACAACTAAGGCAAACCCTAACGAGTGTAAAGGACAAGCTAATAAATAAAGCAGGTTATAATTTAGTTTTACAACTCATTGCCGCAACGGAAGAAAATGATATTATCGTCAATTTATTCTCCCATATATCAATTCAAGAACATAACTATTGGCAAGCTAAGATTGCTGAGTCTGACAGGGTCACCACACTATATGTTAGTGACCTAGAGCAAGTGTCAGCCCTAGTATTGCGTGACAATCAATCCTTGAGTGAGCAAGTTAAAGTAGCCAAGGACAATTTTACTAAATTGTCTTTTCTGGTGGTTTCGCTCTATTTATTCTTTATTTTATTTACGGTTAGCTGTTTTAGTAAATATATAGTAAAACCCCTTGAAAATATTACCGCCTTAGCTCAGCAGCCACCAGCTGCAGGGTCGAATGTTGAGTTTAGACAAACCCGAGCTCCTACCGAAGTAGTTACCTTATCAAGGGCTATTCAGCAATTTACTCAACATATCACCATTGAAAAAATGCGAGCTGAGCAAGAGCGACTCAATGTTATTCGGGCAAATGACAAAGCCAATATTATAATGGATACCATACCTTGCTCGGTACTACTGGTAGATGAATTCGGGCTGATAAAAGAATGCAATATTGAAACTGAAAAATTATTGCTAAGAGATAAAGCGCATATCATTGATAAACCGGTGGCTAATTTTGTCCCCGCGTTGGCAACCTTAGATGGTCAGTTTGATTGTGAGATTGCTTTAAAAAACATGGAAGAGTCTTTACTTGCTCCCGGTTTTGAGAATCCACACATTGAGTTTTCAGGTCGGAAAATAACCATCAAGGCCGCGGTGCATTATTTGATCACCCTAAATGATATTAATGAGAGAAAGCATAGCCAAAAAGCACTATCTTCATTAAATGAACAGCTAATAAACGCAGAAAAACTTGCCTCTATTGGTCAATTGTCTGCAGGTATAGCCCATGAAATTAATAATCCGGTTGGCTATATTCGCAGTAATTTGGATGTACTTAGTGACTATTTTAAACCATTACTGGCCTATATCGAATTAACAAATATAGAGTTAACAAAAATAGCGAGCAAAAAAAGCGCCGCCCAAGAATTTTATCAACAAGAAGATTTAGCTTTTGTCCTTGATGATATAGAACCTTTAATCGCATCAACGTTAGAAGGCGCCGCAAGAGTAAGTAAAATCATCAAAGACTTAGGCAATTATGCCCATATTGATGACAAACTACCGGAAGCGATATGCATTGATGAATTAATTGAAAAAAGCCTTACTTTAGTGGCGAATGAACTTAAATACAAAGTAACAATAAGCAAACACTTAGAAGCTAATGCTGAGGTAATAGGTTTTCCACAAAAGTTATTGCAAGTGTTTATAAATATGTTGGTAAATGCCTCTCATGCCATAGAAACTAAAGGCAATATTTGTATTTCTTCACGGGTTGTTCAACAAGAGATTAATGTCAGTTTTGAAGATGATGGCGCGGGCATTAGCCAAGAGAATTTGAAAAGTATTTTTGATCCCTTTTTTACCACTAAGCCGGTGGGCAAGGGCACAGGTTTAGGGCTGCATATCGTTAGATTAATTATTGAAGATCATCATGGCCGTATTGAGGTCAACTCAAAAGTTGGTCAAGGTAGCCAATTTAATATCTACTTACCTATTCACTACACCTAGCTTATTGAAAATAACCCGCTGCTAATAACTAATGGACAGCATAAATACTTGCTATAGTCACCATGCTACAAATACTGTAGCATGGTGTTTTATCATTGAACTTTAGATGATATTTATATTATTGCAGGAAGGACTATGGCAATCCCACTACCTGGTAGGCAAGTACGCGGCTCTACCACCGGTAAGCCTATTATGGCATTACTCGATTTACTTGGCCGGACATGGTCATTAGGTATCATTTGGCATTTACATACGGGGCCGGCAACGTTTAGAGAGCTGCAACAACGTTGTGAGAAAATTTCACCGACCTTACTAAATACCCGATTAAAAGAACTCAAAACACTGCAACTTATAGAAAGCCAAGCATCAGGTTATCAATTATCCCACCAAGGCGTAGACTTATTCGCCATAATTTCTCCTTTGGGAAGCTGGTCATCACAATGGGCACAAGCACTTAAGGAAGAAAGCAAATTATGACATTAGCTTATGGCAATATGCCGTTAGATAGATGCACTAACCACCGGAATAATAAGCGTTGGTTGAGTACTGAGTTTAATCACCCAGATACTTTATTTTGCGTTATTAATGATGGCATGAGCCTGTTTGAACAAACCGATGAACTTAATCCTATTTACTTGAGTAAAATACAACTGCCTACTTTACATATTGATAGCTGCATTTACTTAGGTAAAGGAAGCTTAGGTAAAGGAGACTTGAGCAAAGGGCACTTGGGTGAAGGCAGTGGAAATAATATGCTGGCAGCTGTTTCCATTTTTACTATCGATTTTAATAAATTACACTTCTCCACTCAGGAGGAGTTAATGGAAGTTGGGCAATGGCAAGGACTTAGAAAAGTCACAGCTAACTTATCTGCCATTGATGCTTCAATCTTGGCGTTGGCAAAAGGCTTAGTGCATTGGCATATAAGTCATCAATTTTGTGGTCATTGCGGCAATGCTAATCGTTCGGTTGAAGCCGGACATGCTAGGCGTTGCACTGATTGTCGAAACATGAGCTTTCCACGTACCGATCCTGCGGTCATCATGCTGGTAGAGAAAATGTTTAGCGATGGTATTCCGCGTTGCTTATTAGGTCGACAAGCCAGTTGGGCTAAGGGCATGTATTCAACACTTGCTGGTTTTGTTGACCCAGGTGAAACCCTTGAGCAAGCTGTGATCAGAGAAGTAGTAGAAGAATCAGCAATAGAGATTGAAAATCCTCAGTATATCGCCTCACAGCCTTGGCCATTTCCCGCATCTATCATGCTAGGTTTTACCGCTGTCGCGAACAGTGAAAAGATAGACACCAGTCAAGATAGCTTAGAAGATGCTCAGTGGTTTTCACGCGAGCAACTAAGTAAGTTTTCTCTAAATAGCTCAGTGACAGATAGCTCGGTTACCGATAGCGCAGACAGTGCGCCATACCGAATGAGCAGTGGCGATTCTATTTCATCATATTTAATAACGGCATGGCTGAATAAGGAAATAGGGCATTATTAATTGGAATTAAAATTGATAAAGTCATAAAATCAACAGGGACGCGTTAATCATTGATTAGCTCGCCCCTTTTTATTTAAATATTTCAAGTGTTTGACATAGTGCTAGTGTCAGAAATGGGATGTAGCAATATTAGTTACCCGGTAGTTTTCCTGCCTTGTAGTAAAAGCAACGAGACAGTAATTACTGACCATTATATTATCTGCCTTAGCAATTTTTGTGCAGGAAAAATAGCTTAAGGCTAAAACAGATTTAAGCAAAGATAACTAAAAATCACACTGCAAAAGTTTCATCGGTTTATCAGCAGCCATGATACAGCCCCTAGCTTCATCAGTAGCTGCTTTACACTGTTTAAGCATTGACGACTGACTCGGTGCTCTGTCCTTTAATACTTTCTTTACATGACTGACTACGGTTTCACATTCGCTTACTGCTACTGGCGGCGCTTTAGAGCAACTCACTAAAGTTATTACCACTAAAGGCAAGGCTAAATAAGAAATAATATTGATTGTTTTACTTAACGGGCTAGTGGCTTGCTTTATTGTAATTTGCTTTAAAGTCGTTTGTTTCATAGTTAGCACTCGGCGGTTAAAAAAAATAAATGAGTAAGGAAATTGAGTATAGGCATAGATTATTAATACTGCCGTTAGCTTGTGCGTTTTCCGCTAGTCATTATTTTATTTTTAGCTTTACTTTTATTTTTACCATGCCTTGGCTATTGCCTTTTATCTTGGTACTGGTAATATTTACAGTGTAGTGCCTTGGGCACCTTATTGAGATTGATAAAAATGACTTTTACCTTAGAGCAACAGCAGTTGCTATCGACTTGGTTGCCTGTACTGGCTTTTGTTACGTTGGCCTTGCTATTAATACTGGTGCTGATTCGATTATCAAAGCAAGAAAAACGTTATCAGGCGCACAATATTGCCTTGGCTAGTCAGCTGGCAAAACAAACCGAGACGCAATTTTTACAACAACTTAGCCAGTTACAAGAAAAGCAGCAATTACAGTTAGCTAATAGTTTTGAACAGCAAATGGCTGATTTGCGCATCAAGCTGTTACGTCAATTTAATGAGCTACAATCGCAATTAAATCTAAATCAAAATCAGTCACTTGACCAACTCATCACACACTTAAATGCCGCAGGTCTTAGCAATAGAGATGAGTTGGCGAAAACACTGGCGCAAAGCAGTGAACAAATGGCCAAGCGTATTGATGCATTAACTGACTCTACCGATAAGCGTTTACAAGAGATCAGTGGCCAGGTAGAAAAGCGCCTGAGCGAGGGCTTTGAGAAAACCACCAAAACCTTTAGTGATATATTGCAGCGTTTGGCATTAATAGATGATGCACAGAAGAAAATTACCGAGTTATCGACCAATGTGGTTAGTTTACAAGCCGTACTTAATGATAAGCGCTCACGGGGTGCATTTGGTGAAGTGCAATTAAATAGCCTGATCAGGAATGTGTTGCCAGAGCAAAGCTTTAAGCTGCAGCATACTTTATCAAACGGTAAAATAGCCGATTGTGTACTCTTTCTACCAAAACCTACCGGTAATGTCGTGGTAGATTCTAAATTTCCGTTAGAAAATTATCGTAAGATGATGGACTTTGAAGCGCCTGAGAGCGAAAGAAAATCAGCTATGCGTCAGTTTAAAATCGATATCAAAAAACATATTAATGACATCAGTGATAAGTATCTCATTGATAACGAAACCGCAGATGGTGCCATTATGTTTATTCCGGCTGAAGCCATTTTTGCGGAGATTCACGGACATCAAAGTGACTTAGTAGAATATGCTAATAAAAAACGAGTTTGGTTGGCATCACCGACCACGTTAATGGCAATACTAACAACCGCGCGTTCAGTACTTAAAGATGAGGCGACTCGTCAGCAAATCCATATTATTCAAGCACATTTGTCTGACTTAGCACAAGACTTCAATCGCTTTAAAGGCCGTTTTGCCAATCTTGCTAAACATATAGATCAAGCGGCAACCGATGTGAAGCAAATTCATACCTCGGCAGATAAAATATCAACGCGCTTTGAGAAAATAGAACAGGTGGAGTTAGCTGATGAAGATGTTGAGTTAATCGAGTAAGTAAAGTTTATCATTCCAACTTAAAATAGTGGCAAGAAGCTCTTTTTTGCCACAATTTTAAGTTAATAACTTCGAGAGCGTGCTGTTAAAAAGCTACATTAACAAAGACAACGACTAATAAAATAGGGCAGACAAAACGTAAATAAAAGCCTAGTAACTTTAATGTTCTATTTTGGTTTAGCTGGGCCATGTCCGTTAACTGATTACCACGCTTCCACAACCAACCGACCACGATAAAGTAAAATAGTGACATAAGTGGTTGTAAGATAGTCGTTAGCAATTGGATCACTAAGCCAAAGAGTTGTTCAAAAAAGGCAATAAGTAACATACTGGCAATAAAAACTAACCCTGAGACCAACCAAGTAGCCCGTTTTCTAGTCATGGCTTTATCTTCAATTAAATAGGCTACCGGCACTTCAGTTGAGGAGATTGTCGAGGTAAGAGCAGCAATTGATAGTAAGGCAAAAAAAGCAAAAGAGACAACTAAGCCGACAGTGCCCATGGAACTAAATAGCGTTGGCAGAATGTTGAAAATTAGCTGGCCTTCACCAATTAAGTGACCGTCAACAAAGACTTCTTGCCCTGCGTGTTGAGCGACAAACAGTGCCGGAATAATGAGTAAGCCGGCAATAAAGGCAATAAAAGTATCAAGTAAGGTTATCGAGAGTACTAACTTGCCAATACTTTGTCCCTTAGGCATATACGAGCCATAAGCCATCATAGCGCCAACACCAATAGCCAGAGAGAAAAAAGCTTGACCCATGGCTGAGATAATCAGTTTTGGCTCAGTGACTTGGCTAAAGTCAGGCACCAAATAAAGTGTTAAACCTTCAGCAGCACCGTCTTGTTGCAATATATAGATGACTAAACCAAGCAACATAACCAATAACATTGGCATCAATCGCGCGGACCAACGCTCAATGCCGCTATGTACGCCTTGATGTACTATGGCTGCGCCGAGCACAATAAAAATAGGGGTAAAGATGATATTACGCAGAGTACTTGAAGTTGATAGCCATTGAGAGACATTCATTAAACCAACTAACTCAGCTAACGATGCTAAGGCATGTGCTAACATCCAGCCGGCGACAATAGTATAAAAACTCAACATCATCATTGCGCCGATAATACCAATTATGCCAGCGTTATGACCAAGTCTTTTAAAGCGCTTTCCACAGGCGTTTGCTAAAGCTGCTACCGGGTTGGTTTGTGCATGGTTGCCAATATATATTTCCGCATAAAGCGCGGGCAGGGCGAGTAAAAAAGTCACCAGTAAATAAACAACTAAAAAAGCACCACCACCATTATTTGCCGCTTGTGTGGGAAAGGCCCATATATTGCCTAAACCTATGGCAGCACCCGCTGCAGCGAGTACAAAACCAAGACGAGAATGAAAAGAATCACGAGTAGAAGCAGTGCTCATAAATAGTTAATTAGCCGTTGAATTTAGTTGGGCAAAGCTTACCGAGTTAGGATGCTTAGGGGAAGTACTATTCATTGCTTTTGTTACATTTATGCCCGCCATGCCTAGCAAAAACTTATGATATAATGCCGCCATTTGTAAATAATACTATTTCGCATAAAGAAGTGACCACTTTCTTATACGGATTACTAAATAACTATTGAAGAGCAAGTTATGTTAAATCATGAAATTATCCCGGTAACGCCTTTTGAGCAGAACTGTACTTTATTTTGGTGTACTGAAACCAAACAGGCTGCGGTAGTTGATCCCGGTGGTGATATTGAAAAAATTAAAGCCGCTATCGATAAACATGGCTTAACCCTAGAGAAAATATTAATTACTCATGCTCATTTAGACCATGCAGGCGCAACAAATGCGTTAGCTACAGATTATGATGTTGCCATTGAAGGTCCGCATAAAGAAGATCAGTTTTGGATAGATGCTATCGAACAGCAAAAACAAATGTTTGGTGCAGCCTTTAGCTATGCAGAAAAATTCACTCCGAATCGATTTTTAGCACAGAACGATACAGTGAGTTTTGGCAATATAATTTTTGAAGTCTATTTCTGCCCGGGTCATACCCCAGGCCATATTGTATTTTTCCATCGTCAGTCAAAACTTGCGCAAGTGGGTGATGTTTTATTTAGCGGTTCAATTGGTCGTACAGATTTCCCTCGGGGCGATCATGCCACTTTGATTAATTCTATTCGTAAAAATCTATTTCCATTAGGAGATGATGTGCGTTTTATTCCGGGTCATGGTCCTATGGGCACTTTTGGGCAAGAACGTCGCAGTAATTCCCACGTTAGTGATGCCGCAGTAGGTGTTAAATAATGGCCGCTATGATAATTAAGGCTCAGCGCCAGTTAAGTAAAATAGACACGAGTAAAGCTTTCCAAGGCATTGTTATTGCCGTTATTTTATTATCAGCGCTAATGATAGGTGCTAAAACTCACAATCTTTCCGCTAATGTTGTCGCTGTGCTTTTGTTTTTGGATGTTGCTGTAACGGTATTTTTTGCTGTAGAGATATCAATTCGTTTTTTAGCTTGTCCTGAGAAAAAGAACTTTTTCAAAAGTGGTTGGAATATTTTTGATACGGTTATTGTTATTGGCAGCTTAGTGCCAACAGGAGGCTCAGGGGTATTATTGGCGCGTCTATTAAGGGTGTTTCGTGTTTTACGCTTAGTATCAATGGTGCCAGAATTACGCTTGTTGATTAATGCCTTACTTAAAGCCATACCTCGTATGGGCTATATCGCCTTGTTGATGTTTGTTATCTTTTATATTTACGCTGCCATAGGCAGTATGTATTTCCATGAGATTAATGAAGTACTCTGGGGCGATGTTTCTATCTCAATGTTGACCTTATTTCGAGTCGCTACTTTTGAAGATTGGACCGATGTTATGTACGAAACCATGGCAGTGTACCCCTTAAGTTGGATTTACTATTTGACCTTTATTTTCTTAACTGCTTTTATCTTTTTAAACATGATGGTGGGCACGGTACTAGAAGTGATGAGCCAAGAGCATGATCAGTTTCGCGCAGAGCAACATGGCGAAAGTGGCGATGGTGGTGAGCCTGCCAGTCGTGCACAAATTGATAAATTGGAAAAAGAGCTGATAGAAATAAAAGCGTTGTTACTGCAAAAGAACTAACTTAAAAAAAGTAGAATAAAGCAATAAATAAGCTAGCTGAAACTGAAAAAGGCAGGTACTGACTTGAGTACCTGCCTTTTTTATTAGTATCTAGTTGCTTAATGTCGTTTAGCCTACGTTTTACTTTGCTTATTGGGACTTTTTAAACTGAGTAATAATGCGGTCAAGATGATTAGCAAAGTTTTGCCTATCAGTTTGATTTAGCGCTGGTGGCCCACCAGTATGCACACCACTAGCGCGCATAGTATCCATAAAATCACGAATGTTGAGCCGAGACTTTATATTTTCTTTAGTAAAAAGTTCACCGCGCGGACTCAGGGCTAGCCCCGACTTTTCTATTACTTCATCTGCCAGTGGAATATCACTGGTGATAACTAAATCTCCTTTTTCAACTCGCTTAACTATTTCATCGTCAGCAATGTCAAAACCACTAGGTACCTGGATAAATTTGATAAAAGGTGATGGCGGTACTCGAATATGATGGTTAGCCACTAAGGTGATAGCTATTTTTGTTCTATCCGCCGCTTTAAATAATATTTCTTTGATCACCACGGGACAGGCATCAGCATCCACCCAAATTTTCATGTAATTCCTTAGGGTCAGTAGACCATTGCTCACTATATTTTCTCTTGTGCTGCTATGATAACGTAATTCCCTCGTTAATTAATGATTAACAGATGGCTAATTTCTTAATTAACGACTAACAAATTGCCAATTCAAAACTTACTAGTTAAGGCTAGCTGAAACGAGACTCGCCAAACAATGATAAACCCTCATTACCAACAAATATGGCAAACGGTACAATTAATCCCTCAAGGTCAAGTTGCCTGTTACGGGCAAATAGCTGACTTGGCCGGTTTACCTGGTCGGGCTCGATTGGTTGGCAAAGCTTTGGGTAATGTACCAAAAGATGGGTGGCGCGGACAAAGTGTGCCTTGGTTTCGAGTGATTAACTCACAAGGTAAAATATCTTTCCCATCAGGCAGTGAATACTTTGCTAAGCAAAAACAGCATTTGCAAGATGAACAGGTAGTCGTGCTTGGTAGTAAAATAAAGCTTAAAGATTTTCAATGGCAGCCAGACTTAGCTGAAATCTTGTTTTCGCTGGAGTTTTAAGCGTTGACCGTGTTTACTTGATTAGCTGTTTGAGCGTTTGACCTAAACGACTAAAACAAAAAAAGCCCAGTCACAGACTGGGCAAAAAACAAAAGGAGAAACATAAAGGAAGTTAAGGTTTAAATATCACCACTTAACTCTCAGCATTAAGTAAGCTTTTGCCATTAATGGCTATCTTACGTGGTTTTAATGCTTCTGGAATTTCTCTTTCAAGGTCTATATGTAACAGGCCATCTTCCATAAAGGCGCCTATGACTTTAACATGGTCACCTAATTGAAACTTACGCTCGAAGTTCCGTTCAGCAATACCTTGATGCAGAAATTTTTTCTCTGCTTGTTCTTTAATTACCGGCTTTGTGCCTGTAACAATTAAATTATTTTGTTTGGTCTCGATATCCAACTCTTGCTCACTAAAGCCTGCGACAGCCATTGATACTCGGTATTTATCTTGTGAAATAAGTTCAATATTAAAAGGTGGATATGATGATTGTTTGTCAGCTCGTGCAGCTTTATCAATTAAACCAGCTAGGTGGTCAAAACCAATAAATGAACGGTATAGTGGACTGAAATCTGGGGAGTTACGCATAATAAGTTATCCTAATATATAGCAATAAAATGGTTATTATTTTAAATAGTGACGTTATCTGTTGAGTCATTTTCTAGCAAAACTATATTGCCTAGAATAGAACTACGATAAACATATCTTTTTAAAATAATGCAGCCTTTCACAATGAACAGGCTATGTTTTTGTGTAGCCCCTTACGGCGACTACACAATTAGAGATGGGATTGTTTACTGACTTTTCAAGAATAAAGTTGAATAAATATATGGGTGTTATTTTAATTGATTGTTTTTTATTGGTATTTTAAGTTAATTATTTTTAGTTTTTTTTACTGCTAATTCTTTAATGGCTGCACCATCCACAACCATTACCGGGGCAGTATATTTCACCTTTGCTAGGGCTTTATCATAATTAGGGTGCTGTGATATGTTGGCAACAAGTTCTTTGTATACAACCTTGCCTTGATCATTAATGATAAATATCGCACGGGTAAGCAAACCCATATCTTTTATTAATAAACCATAGTTAACGCCAAAGTCACGCCAAACTGAATCTGACAATACTTTAATATTATCGACTTTTTCAACATCACAAAAACGTTTTTGAGCAAAAGGAAGATCATTACTGATGGTTAAAACAGTAATATTTGTCGGTAACTTGGCCGCTTCTTCATTAAAACGCTTGGTTTGAATAGAGCAAACTCCAGTATCTAAGCTCGGCACCACAGAAATAAGTAAGGTTTGTCCTTGGAAATCTTTAAGTGTGACTGGCGCAAAGTTTTTATCAACTACTTTAAACTGTGGTGCTTGTTCACCAACATTTACTTGCTCTCCTAAAAGGGTGACATATTTGTCGCCAGCTTTGACCAAATTATTGGATTGTTTTAGCTTATCCAGATCAAAAGAGTATGCCTGACAGTTAAATGTCAGGGTAAAAGTGGCGATTAAAAAAGCATATAAGTTGATGTTTGAAGTAGAAAATTTCATGATTTATTGAAAATAATGGTTAAGGTGAACTGATATTAGCGGTTTAACGATATAAATTCTATAAATAGAACTTTATCATTGTGTTTTATGTTGGATACTCTATGGTTATCTATAGAGGCTAGATATAATTTTACTCGCCGTTGTAGTTGTTTAGTTATCGTTTATGTAAGGCTCAAGATTAATATGACCACTAAATTATTAATTTGTGATGATTCTAATATGGCGCGCAAACAAGTGGCGCGTTCATTACCTGATGGTTGGGATGTAGAGATAAGTTTTGCCGCCAATGGTATAGAAGGAATTGAGGCGATAAAGGCAGGCAAAGGAGATGTACTGTTACTTGATTTAAATATGCCAGAAATGGATGGTTATCAAGTGCTTGAAGCCATTTTGGCACAGGACTTACCGACACTTACCATAGTGATATCGGGAGATATTCAACCCGAAGCTCATCAACGTGTTACCCGCTTGGGCGCACTAGGTTTTATCCAAAAACCAGTTAATAAAGAAATTCTTACCAAGGTTTTATCTTCTTACGGGGTTTTTTCTAAAGAACTGGCCGCGACAGAGCCCGAATCCGCTGTCAATATAGCGCCAACTAAGCCCCCTGTAGCAAAATTTGATATCCAGGAAGCGCTTCTTTCTAATCAGTTTGATGTCTCTACCGCTGAAAGTGAGCCTGTGAGCACTGAGCCAGAGATGACTTTATCAGCAGATATGCGTGATTGTTATCAAGAAATTGCCAATGTTGCTATGGGACGGGCAGGGGATCTACTGGCACGTTTACTCAATGTTTTTGTTGAGTTACCCATTCCTAATGTTAACTTCATCGAAGTGAGTGAACTTCGTATGGCGTTAAAAGATATCGAAAACCATGAAAGTACCTCAGGTATTTGCCAAGGCTTTATCAGCGCGGGTATTTCAGGGGAGGCTTTATTAATCCTAAATGATTCAAGCTTTAAAGATGTCGCGTCATTGATGAACTATCAATATGATGCTGATATGGGCACCGAATTAGAATTATTAATGGATTTGGCTAATGTACTTATTGGCGCTTGTTTAAAAGGGGTATCAGAGCAACTTGATATTCAGTTCAGTCAAGGGCATCCAGAGGTATTGGGACAACATAGAAAAATCTCTGACTTAATTGCCAACAATGCCAGTAAATGGAAAAAAACCTTAGCAATTGAAATTAGCTATAGCATAGAAAACTACCCAATAAAGTGTGATTTGTTATTACTTTTCACAGAAAAATCAATGACAACACTTAATAATAAGTTAGCCTACTTGATTGATTAATGACTGAGTTAATGGCAGTAAATTAATTAGCTTGTTGCTATTAACAAGTGACACAAGTAAGTGCGAGACAGTACTGACAGGAATGGCTATGACCATAGAAAAATCACAACTAAATGAACTGCATTGGTTAATGGAAATGTTGCATAACATTGATGTTGGTCTGGTAGTGCTAGATAAAGAATTTAATATCCAGATATTTAATGGCTTTATGGAAAACCATAGCGGATTATTCCCCCGTGAAGCAAAAGGTAAGCTGATATTTGATCTGTTTTCTGAGATACCTAGAGAGTGGTTTACCCGTAAAGCTGAATCGGTGTTTTTACTGAAAAATAAAGCATTTACTATATGGGAGCAAAGACCTTACTTATTCAAGTTCGATAGTTACCGCCCTGTAACGGGTAGTGCAGACTTTATGTATCAAAATACTACTTTTATCCCGCTACTGTCTGCAACGGGTGAAGTAAGTCACTTATGTTTACTTGTTTATGATGTCACCGATACAGCAATGCATAAACAAAGCCTGAAAAAAGCGAATGAAGAATTATCCATATTGAGTCAAACCGATGGCTTAACTCAATTATTCAACCGAACGCACTGGGAGCAATGTTTATCAGCAGAACATAAACGCTGGAGCCGTAGCCAGCACTCAAGCTCTTTGGTGATGATCGATATTGACCACTTTAAGAATATCAACGATACTTATGGTCATATTGTTGGCGATGAAGTTATTCGTCACATTTCAGGCTTAATTCGCCACCATGTTAGAGAAACTGATATTTGTGGCCGCTATGGTGGTGAGGAATTTGCCATTTTATTGTCTGATACATCGATTGAAAATGCTTTTGTATTTGCTGACCGACTGCGTAAGGAAGTCAGTGAAGCTATTGTCAGCTATAACGATATTACGGTTAACTATACTATTAGTATGGGCATAGCTGAAGTTGATGAGAGTATTGAAAACCATGAAGTGTGGATTGAATGTGCTGATGCAGCCTTGTATCGCTCAAAAGAAAGCGGTCGTAATAAAATATCTCTTCACCCTAAACAAACCAAAAAATAAAGTGTAATTTTTAGCAGTTACTATTTATAAAAGATGATCTCTAGCAAAGTGGCTTATCTAGCCACTTTTACATTTATTACGAAAACTTAAAACCTTTCAGTGTCATCAGTGGCAATAGTATCATTAGCCATAAAATTAAATTTGGCCATCGACTGTATGGCGTATCGCCAGTAACAAACTCAACAGTACCTCTAAGTACCACTTCTTCGAACTGTGGCGCTATGGCGGTAACCTCACCTAAATGATTAATAATACCGGTAACGCCATTATTTGTCGCTCTAACTAAAGGGCGACCAAACTCTAGCGCGCGCATTCTAGCAATTTCGAAATGCTGATGTGGGCCATGAGAGTCACCAAACCAAGCATCATTGCTTACCGTGAGGATCATATCTGTTTTATTGGTTAAGTTAGCCGCTAACTGTGTTGGGAAGGCTATTTCAAAACAGTTAAGTGGTAATATATGTAAGCCATTAGCCACTAGATTTGGCTGGATATAATTACCTGCAGTGAAAGACGACATAGGTAAGTTAAAGAAGGGCGCTAATGGGCGTAACCACTCTTGAAAGGGTACAAATTCCCCAATAGGCAGCAAATGGCTTTTATAATATCGATTACTGTGATTGTAATAATAACCTTGTTGGTCTTCAGCATTCTTTTTACCTAGAACAAGCAGTGCATTAAAATACTCTTTGCTTTCAAAATTATAATTAATTAAACCAGTAATAATGGCGCTATTATTTAAGATGGCTGAGCGGTTAACTGTACTTAAATAATCTTGAGCTGCTGGCTCAAGTGTTGGAATAGCTGATTCAGGCCAAATAATAAGGTCAGCATCATAGTTTACTCGTGTTAAGTCGAGATATTTGAGCATGGTTGGCCATTCTTGTTCAGGCTGCCATTTTATCGATTGAGCAATATTTCCTTGAATAAGCGCTACTTTAGCGCTCTTTCCCGTTAACATAGTCCAACTAACTTGGCTCAATACCAAGCTGGTAACAATAACGATTGTCGCTAAGACAACAGGAAAAATTAACCCTTTGCTAGATGTGGGGGTATTCGTGTCTTGGCTCTGCTCTTTAAATAAGGCCGACAAAATATTGTAAACTTTGACCAAGCAGATATTTAATATCAACACGATGCCGGTAAGGCCAACCTCACCGATAATAGGCGCAAAGGTTGCTAATGGACTGTCTATTTGGCTGTAGCCCAGTGATAACCAGGGGAATCCGGTTAATACCACTGAACGCAAATATTCACAAAAAAGCCAAATAGGCGGCAATAGCCACAAATTCACTTGTTTGTTTTTAGAAAAACGTGCTGTTAAGTAGCCAGCAAGTGCTGGGAATAAGGCTAGGTAAGCACATAAGCCAAGCATCAGTAGCAAAGAGACTATCAGTGGTAAACCACCAAATTGATCAATACTGACATGCACCCAGCTAATACCACTACTAAACCAACCAAAGGCAAATAAAGCCATTTTTTTAGCGGCTAGCTTAGGCGGAGCATGGCTGACTTGGTGTAGCATTATGCTAGGTAATATTAATGCTAGCCACCAATAGGAAAATGGTGCATAAGCAAAAACTAAGAAAAAACCACTAAGGAAGCATAACCAATGGTTTGGGTTTAGTAGTTTGTTTCTTATTGATTGAGAAATAGCGCCTTTGCTTATATTAGTCACTCACTTTACCGTTTATTTCATGACCTTTAGCAACACTGATTTGAAGCATCTGTATTCGTCTACTATCGGCAACCAGTACTTTAAATTCGAAATGCCCTAAAGTAAAGAGCTCACCTTTTTGCGGTAAATGGTTAAACTGGCGTAAAACAATACCGCCAATGGTACCCGCGTCGGATTCATTAAAGCTACAATTGAAGTAGTCATTAAAGTCACCCAGTTCAGTAAGGGCTTTTACTAAGTAAACATTTCCGGCTAGATGTTTAATTTCTTCTTCGATTTCGTCATCAGTTTCATCTTCAATTTCACCGACAATTTGTTCTAAAATATCTTCGATCGTGATAACACCGGAAACACCGCCATACTCATCAACAACAATAGCCATATGATAGCGGTTAGAACGAAACTCTTTTAATAGCGGTTCAACTTTTTTACTTTCGGGAACAATAATGGCAGGTCGAATGATATCGCTGAGCTTGAAGTCATCATGTTGTGAGCTAAAGCCAAAAGCCAGTAGATCTTTTGCTAATAAAATACCCTCAACGTGATCGATATCTTCATTAACAACGGGAAAACGTGAGTGACCAGACTCTAGGATAATTGGGAGGAATTCATCAAGGCTAAGGTTAATATCGATAGTAACCATTTGTGAGCGTGGGATCATTATTTCTCGAACACGCAATTTAGAAACGTCTAAAACACCTTTGATCATTTGTTTAGTTTCAGGATTTATCAAGTCTCTATCTTGAGCATTGTTTAATACATCTACCAATTGATCTTTGTTTTTCGGCTCAGGTGTTAGAACTTGCATAATTTTATGCAATAAGGACTTACTGGCTGAACCGTTACTAGAGTGGGGGTTGTCAACGCTCATGGAGCTATTCTTCTTCCTTTATTATATTCATAACATGTTATTAAACACGTTATGAATTAAGTTGTTCGTTAAGTATATTTGTTTAATTAATAGTTAAATTTACTGTTCTAAGTAAGGGTTATTAATGCCTAACTTTTCTAAAATAGCAATCTCGATAGATTCCATTTCAACGGCTTCGCTGTCACTTATATGATCAAAGCCAACTAAATGCAAGCAGCCATGAATAACAAGATGTGCCCAATGATCAAACAAGGCTTTGTTTTGTACTTGTGCTTCTTGCTTCATAACTTCAATGCAAATAATCAAGTCACCTAATAAGTTAAGCTCTATGCCATCAGGAACTTCAAAAGGAAAAGATAATACATTGGTTGGTTTATCTTTGCCTCTATATTGATTATTCAATTGCTGGCTCTCGGCACTGTTGACCAAACGAATGGTCAGTTCAAACTCCTGCTCAGGCTCACTCGTCACTTCTGCTAAAGCACTATCAACCCATAGTTGGAATTGCGCTTTAGTGGGTAACTCGATTTGCTCGCATGCAATTTGTAGATCTATTACATGAGCCATTAGCTTAAATTGCTCTTAGCATTACTTGCTTGTTGTGCATCTTTCTTTTCTTGCTTCTGTCTATTTATCTTTTGCTCATAACTCTCATAAGCGTCGACAATTCTGGCAACAACGGGGTGACGGACGACATCTTTAGACTGGAAGAAGTTGAAACTAATGCCGGGGATATTTTGTAAAACTTCAATGCCGTGGCGAAGACCAGACATTTGATGACGAGGTAAATCCACCTGCGTAATATCACCTGTTATAACAGCACGCGAGTTAAAACCAATACGGGTTAAAAACATCTTCATTTGTTCAACCGTGGTATTTTGACTTTCATCTAAAATAATAAAGGCATCATTCAGCGTTCTGCCACGCATATAAGCAAGTGGTGCAATCTCTATGACATTACGCTCTATCAGTTTTTCAACTCTTTCAAAGCCAAGCATTTCAAAAAGAGCATCATAAAGCGGTCTTAAATAAGGGTCTATCTTTTGGGATAAGTCGCCAGGTAAGAAACCTAGTTTCTCACCTGCTTCTACGGCAGGTCTAGTGAGTAAAATACGACGCACTTCTTGACGCTCTAATGCATCTACGGCACAGGCCACAGCTAAATAGGTTTTACCGGTACCTGCAACACCTACGCCAAAGGTTATATCATTGGTAATGATGTTTTGCACATAAGCTTGTTGGTTACCATTGCGCGGTTTAACGACACCACGCTTGGTTTTAATGGTTACCATATCATCGAACTTTTTATCTAATTGATTATTTAACTCGGCTGATATTTGATCCTTAACAGGCTCTTGCTCGAGACAATCAGCTTCTAGAATGGCTAAATGCACCATTTCTGGAGAGATGATATTACTATCGCCTTTTACTTCTTGGCTTTCAAGATAAAGACCTTTGAGAACTTTAACCACAGCCTGACAATTTGACGGTTTACCAACGACGGTAAACTCATGACCTCGGTAACTTATCTCTACACCTAAGCGGCGTTCGATAGTTTTTAAGTTATCATCCATAGGGCCACATAAGTTTGCTTGCCTATGATTGTCTACAGGCTCCAAGTTAAAAACTTCTCGGCTTAACTTTCGTGACTTAGTCGTTGCTGTGGTCAAATTCATTTCCGCTTTGTTAAATTTTAAGTGCTTAATACTGCCCAATGGGCTGCTATGGTGTAAAAGTACCTACACCTAATTCATCTAGGTTACTTGGCGTTGCCGTGTGGTGATTATTCGCCAAAATATCAGCAGGGGAATGGGCGATTCGCAGACCCATGTCTTTTTCTTCACGGACTAAATCACCACGTAAAGAGTTGGCAATTACATCGGTAATTTTGATATCGACAAATTGGCCAATAACACTATGTGGTGCAACAAAGTTAACCGTACGGTTGTTTTCTGTTTTACCACGTAATTCCATTGGATTTTTTCTTGACGGACCTTCAACCAGAACACGCTGCTCAGTGTTTAGCATTTGTCTGGCAATACGTAATGCTTGATGTGTTATTTGGTCTTGTAGAAGTTTCAAACGATCTTTTTTCGTTTGATCGCTAATATCATCAGGTAAATCCGCTGCTGGCGTACCAGGACGAGCGCTATAAATAAAGCTGAAGCTTATATCAAAATCTACCGCTTTAATTAAGTCCATAGTTGCCTTGAAATCTTCATCGGTTTCACCCGGGAAGCCGATAATAAAATCAGAAGACATAGATAAATCAGGACGTACTTTTTTCAGCTTACGTACTTGAGATTTATACTCAATGGCGGTATGACCACGCTTCATTTGCGTTAGGATGCGATCACAACCACTTTGAACCGGAAGATGCAGGTGGTTTACTAGTTCAGGCACATCAGCATAGGCTTCAATTATGTCATCAGTAAATTCAACCGGGTGCGAGGTGGTATAACGAATACGATCGATACCATCGATAGTAGCAACCAAACGTACCAGGTCAGCAAAACGACAAATACTGCCATCGTGTGTTTCACCACGATAAGCATTCACATTTTGACCTAGTAGGTTTACTTCACGTACGCCTTGCGCAGCAAGTTGCGCGATTTCATAGAGCACATCATCAAGAGGACGACTAACTTCTTCACCACGGGTGTAAGGTACTACGCAGAAGGTACAGTATTTACTACAGCCTTCCATAATAGAAACAAAAGCACTAGCGCCGTCAGCTTTAGGCTCAGGCAGACGGTCGAATTTTTCAATTTCTGGAAAGCTAACATCAACAACGGGACTCTTTGATTGTTGAACTTGATTAATCATTTCAGGTAAACGATGTAGGGTTTGCGGGCCAAAAATCATATCAACAAAAGGTGCTCGTTTACGTATTGCAGCACCTTCTTGTGAGGCAACACAGCCACCTACACCAATAAGTAAATCAGGCTTAGTCTCTTTCAAACGTTTCCAACGACCTAGTTGATGAAAGACTTTCTCTTGTGCTTTTTCGCGAATAGAGCAAGTATTAAGCAAAATAACATCAGCTTGTTCCGCTTCGTCAACCAAGGAGTATCCATGGGTTGAATCCAACAATTCTGCCATCTTTTGCGAGTCATACTCGTTCATTTGACAGCCCCAAGTTTTGATATATAGCTTCTTACTCATTTACTTCACTCTTCACACACAAATTGTCCTGGAAAATGCCTAAGCAATCCCAGCACAGATAAAAGGAGGCGTATTTTATACCAATTGCAGACTAATTTCGAATTAATAAGGCAACTAGTTGTAAATGTCTTCATTATTTTGAGTTTTGTATGGGAATGACAAACTAATTCAAGGTCATTAGTGGGAAGCTTATTACTAGCTGACTACTGCCGTCATCGTTTGAAAACGTATTAAGCGAGGCGTGATGTTTATTGATGATTTGACGAATAGTATAGCTAGCAAGATCGAAATGAACTTTACTGGTGAGTTGGCTAAATGAGTCATTGTCGCTATTAACGGTAAGCCATAGTTTTTGTTTGACCTCTTTTAACGTCAGGCTAAAGTTTCCTGCTTCGCTTTTGAAGGTGGCAGACATGATTGCTTCAAATATCACCTTATAGACATCAGCCTTTAATTCATAAGTAAGGCTATCCACTTTATCATCAAGATTAACGTGCAAGTTAATTTCGTATTTGCTATGGATATACTCAGCTAAAAAAGGAACCGCTATTGCTAAGGTTTTTCCGGCAAGGTTGTCAGGCTCTTGGCTAATAATACTCTCTTTAAGTATCGAGATAGTCTTCTCAATTAATTGCTTACCTTGTTCTAAGTCATTACTTGCTAGCGATGTGGACGTCAGTTGCAAATTTCGTTGAATGGTTTTCATCACTCGACCGTAATTTCGCATGTCATCTTTCAGTAAATGATGAATACGTTTAATTGATTTTGCCCGTAAAAAAAGTAACCAAGAAGCCAATAACACGATAAATGATATTAATATGACATAGAGGATTCTCAGTTCTACCGTCCAATACCATGGATAAGCAACATGAATTTCGGTATATGCTTTATTGTCGCTCCATTGACCTAAGCTATTGGTTGCCATTATTTCTATATTATAATCACCAGAAGCAAGACCTGTTAGGGTTAGTTGAGAGCCACTTATTGCTTGCCAACGATGATTATTGATTCGATATTGGTACTTTTTAGCCAAACCAGGACGGTAATCTAGGCTAGCCAAATCTAAGGTGATTAAGTCATTACTACTCGCCACTTTAATCGTTTTGTTGAGTAAGTAGGATTCACCTGAAACAGTGGTTTTACTGATAAGTATATTAGGATTAAACACAGGCTGCTTGGCTAAATCTAACTCTAATATCCCACCGTAGTGAGAAGAATATAAAATATCATTATGTATTAAGCTACTACCAATAAAAGAATACTCTCCGGTATTTTCCAACATGCTTAGTTGATAGTTCTTAGGGTTTAACCTATATAGGCCAGGTCTGGCTGATGCCCATATTTCATTTTTTTCGATCAGCAGACCACTAAAGCTAATCCCTTGGCCAATATGAGCTAATAACTGCCCCTGTAGGTTAAGCGCAAAGATACCATCGCCCAGAGAGGCGGCAAATACTTTGTTTTCAGCAAGGGCTATGGCAACTAATTTTTTACCGCCAGGAATTTCAACATTTGTTATTACTCCTGTATTTGAGTCATAGATATCAAGACCTTTTGCTGTGGTTAGCCACACCTTTCCATTGGCTAAAGGTAAAAGGTCAATAACTTCTGAACTACTTAGCCCATCTTCGGACTTTATATTCCAGATGACTTTTTGTTTCGCTAAGTCGTATGCATATAAACCATTGTCATTGGTGGCAATATACAGCAAGTTATCTTTGTATTTTAACTTTAAAATCAACTTATTATTATCAGGAAAAGTCACTCTGCTTACTTGCTGTGAGTCCCTATTTAGTTGCCATAACCCGTCAAAAGTAGCAATAAATAACTCATATTCAATCACTGCTAAATTAGTTATTTTTAATCCTTTTGAAGTGAATTTATTATTACTATTTTCATCAAATATCTTACTAATGAAATTCTGTAACCCTAGGCCATAACTACCAATAATTATTTCATTATTGAGTAGGGCGATTTCATTGGCATTAGTCTTAATATCAAATACTTTCGGGTGATCTTTAATGCTACTTTCATACAACCTATCAATTCCTTGGTTACTAGCTAGCCACAGTACACCTGAGCTATCATGTAACATGCTAAGTACCCTGCTTGCCTCTATTTTTTCAAAACGATGCGGTAGTTTCTTTAAATCACTCGCCGAATATTTATTTATCACGCCCTGAGTACCAACGGTAAAAAAACTGGCTTGGTTATAGTGTTTAGCTACTTGAGAAATACTTTCCTTTACGGTGAGGGAAACCTGCTCACCAAGATCGTTTATCGCATAAATGCGGCTGGCTGTGATGGCTATTAGGGTATTGTTAAGAGCTAAAGCAGTTGTGATGGGCTGGCTAATAAGCCTAACTAATTTGCTATCTTGAAGTTGGTATAGCCCAGAATTACTTGCTATATAAAGCTTCTCTTTAGTATGAACTATTTTATTTACAGCTATATCATCGGCAATTAAATTTACTTTTTTTGTTTTTGGTTGATATCTATAAAAGCTACTAGGCGTTTGAAAATAGTAATAATTCTCTCGAAAAATAGCCACTTCATAAAAACTATTGTCATCAACCTCAGAAACTATGGCTTGTGCTTGTCCCGTTTTAGTATTCATGCGCCATAAACCATGAGTTTCGGTTGCCATTAATAAAAAATCATTGTCTTGGGCAAAATCATGTACCCAGTTAAACGGTAGCAGGTGCTTAGGGTTATCATAAGAGAAATTGATGCTTTTCTCGCCATCAAAACGCGTTAAACCTTGCTGACCACCAAGCCAAATAAAGCCTTGCTGGTCTTGAAGTATTTTATTAATATTGGTGAACTTGTTTAGTTCAAAAGAATCGCGAGCAAAGCTGGTGTTGGCAGGTAGAAAACTCAAAAAGCCAATCAATAAAAAAACACCAGCTAAATTGAGTGGCGCAACATTGCGCCACTTTAATAACATAAAGCTAAATAACCGACGGTATATTTTTATTTTCATGCGCTTCTTTGCCACAGGCAACAAATATCTTTGGCATACAATCATCGTTAGCTGGTTTTTGCACTAGCATATAAGTGGGTTTACGTGGGTCACTAAGTTCTTGTTTTTCATTCCAAGCTTTTTGAATCTTATCAGCAAACTCTTGCCCGTATTTAACGGCAAAACCGGTAACTAACATCTCAACACCAAAGTCATCCATAATCATCATAGTATTGTTGTGGAAGCCACTGGTGCTATCAAAATTTATATCTACGGTGAGGATTTTATTGTTTGGCAATACCAAGTCGGCACGAAGTTTTGCGACTATCGCTCTATCTTCGTGAGCTTTTAAATTGGTACGGTTAGGTTTTTCGGTAAAATCGTATACTAAATTGATATCATCTGTGATGTGTAAATGTTTTTGTTTTCTTAATGCTGACATAGCTATTTCCTTATTATTTAAATTTAGAATCTAAAACAATATATTCTGACTGTGTGCTGCTACTATTTGACTTGTAAAAAAGTTCAGCTGACGGTTGATTTTTTCAAGCACGATCAGAATATTAGAGCAAAGATAATATACCCATGTTTTTAATAGTAAACAAGTTTTAGTGGTAAAGAGTAAATGAGTGTCGTGGAATTATGGCACTAGCTATTTTTAATGTAGCGTACTCACAAATTGACTCCTTTGATGATAATTAATCAGTCAATACGAACACCAAAATCGATATTTTTCTGTGCCTTGACGAGAATATAAGGGTATCACTGTAACCTTAAAAAAAGTATGTTCATAAGCTTGCTGGTAATTTTAGTAATTCTGAACGATGTTCTCTTACCGTTATCGTCAACGGGCTGCTCATTTTAGGTCTGTAAGCCAGTGTTTACTCTAAACTCTTGGGCTAAAGTGATGTACTTACATGATTAATGTAATAAAGCAGTCGAAAATAGCCTTCCGCTTGGGTAAAATAAAGCCATATTACAATATTGTTGTGAATTCTAAAGTATGGAACATTTTGATTGTGTAGTTATTGGTGGTGGCATGGTAGGTGCAGCAAGTGCGCTGACCTTAGCACAGCTTGGTTTACAGGTAGCTTTGGTTGAGCAGTACCAGCCAAAAGACTATTCTGCGGAGCAAAGCTTTGATTTACGTGTCTCAGCCATTTCTTTGGCTTCACAAAACCTACTCAGCCAAATTGGCGCTTGGCAACAAATTAATGAATGGCGCGCTTGCCCTTACAAACGCCTAGGTGTTTGGGAGCATGAAAGTGCCTACACAGAATTTAATGCCGATGACATCGAAGAAACTCACCTAGGTCATATCGTAGAAAACCGCTTAATTCAACTTGCGCTTTGGCAACAAATTAATGCTATGAGTAATATTCGTGCTTTTTGCCCTGACAGCTTAGTTTCTTTAACGCAAGATAATGACAAAGCGACTTTAATACTAACAAATAGCTCTATCACGACAAACCTAGTAATTGGCGCTGATGGAGCACAATCAAAAGTTAGACAAATGTCAGCTATTGGTATAACTGGCTGGGATTATCAACAGTCCGCTATGTTGATTAATGTTGAAACCTCAATGAGCCAGCAAGATATTACTTGGCAACAATTTTCCCCAACAGGGCCCGTTGCTTTATTACCTTTAGCCGGAGAAAGTTCGTTAGGTGGTTATGCCTCATTAGTTTGGTACCACCAACGTGATGAGATCACTCGCCTAGCGTTATTAACCAATAGCCAACTCCAAGAACAAGTACTTAAACACTTCCCCAAGCAGTTAGGTGACATTAAGGTACTGGCTAAAGGTGCTTTTCCTTTAACACGTAGGCATGCTAATACTTATCAACATAAGCGAGTGCTGCTGTTAGGAGATGCGGCTCATACTATCAACCCGATGGCAGGGCAGGGAGTCAACTTAGGCTTTAAAGATGTTATCGCTTTACAACATGTTATTGCTGACGCTATCGCCAATGGCGAAGACTGGCATGATGAAGCTGTGCTAGCACGATATGAGCAAAAGAGACGTAAAGAGAACTTGCTGATGATGTCTACCATGGACGCTTTATATGCAGGTTTTAGCCACCCGTCACCAGTGATTAAAGCGGCACGTAATTTAGCTTTATTAGCCGTCAATAAAGTCCCTTTCCTAAACAGTACAATAAAAAATAAAGCACTGGCTTATGCTTGTGGCCTATAGGGACTGTGATTGGCGGTTAAAGGTTTAACTCTTTATCTATTTTTCTATAGGGGGGAGTTGAACCCTCACATTAAATAAAACATTATAATCAGAGCTTTTAACATAACCGAGAAAGCAATAAATGGATTTAGTGAGTAGATCTAAACTTTAATGATTTTGAAGTGCTATTAATTTTAAAGGATAGTTACAGTGTAACTGAGATATTACAGGAGTTTTTCTAGATGTTTTTTTAATTTTACGGGGAGATTGATAAACTGATTTTACTGAATAAAATGGTGGCTACACCGGGACTCGAACCTGGGACCCCATCATTATGAGTGATGTGCTCTAACCAACTGAGCTATGTA
>NZ_JABSPA010000001.1:336408-537572 GCF_013214175.1 Colwellia sp.
AAATGGTGGCTACACCGGGACTCGAACCTGGGACCCCATCATTATGAGTGATGTGCTCTAACCAACTGAGCTATGTAGCCTTTACCAACCTGCTCGGTAGCAAGTGCGGCGTATTATGCTGACCTACCTTCCATCCGTCAACCGTTTTTTTATAAAATATTGTATTTTTTATTTGTTTGCTTATTGCTTGTGCGATATGACGGTAAACTATGCAAAAAAAGGTGAGAAACACATTATCCATTGGAACGGATATTGCGTTTCTATATATAAGGAATAGGAGCTGCTTATCTATCTCTTGCTTCTTCAGCTAAATGTGCGGAGTATTTTGCTAAGTTATCTATTTCTGCTTTAACTTTTTTAGAAGGTAACTTACCAATAATGAATTCGCCCACTTCTAAAGCGTTAGATTTAGCGGCAAATATTAATAAAGTATTGCCGTTACATTCAAGCCCTTTATAAATATTACGAATCTTTAGTTTATTTTGCTTTAAGAATGACCTTAGTCGACTTTTATCATTTGCTTGAACATATTCGCAAATACGCAACGATAAGCCTTCTGCTTGAGCAGGTGCTGCGGTAATAACACTTGTAGCTAATAGGATGGGTAATAAAATAAATTTTTTCATTGTTGTACCTTATTATTTTTTAATTTATAAATTAATTGCAACAAAGAAATTGTAGTTCATAAGCTTAGTTATTGTATTCCTGAGTAGAATTAACCTTGACTATCGTTCTAATTTCTTTGATATAACAGAGGGTATTTTAATTGTATATACAATTAAAACAAGCCTTTATTGATATGCTATCGGAGTTAACTAGTGCTTAACTTAAAGTTTCCTGTTTAGAAGCGATACTTGCTAGAACCTTACAGGCACAAAAAAGGCCCATCAAAGATGAGCCCTTTTAAACAATAAAATTGTTTACTGGTTAATAGCTAAGTTACACATTAAAACGGAAGTGGATCACATCGCCATCTTTTACGAGGTAACTTTTACCTTCTAAGCGCCACTTACCAGCTTCTTTAGCACCTGACTCGCCATTGAACTCGATAAAGTCATCATAGCCAACGATTTCAGCGCGGATAAAGCCTTTTTCAAAGTCCGTATGAATAACACCAGCTGCTTGTGGTGCGGTAGCATTTTGTTTGACTGTCCATGCACGTACTTCTTTTACACCCGCAGTGAAATAAGTTTGCAAGTGTAGTAAAGAATAACCGGCATTGATAACACGATTAAGACCGGGTTCTTCTAAGCCTAAATCAGCCATAAATTCAGCTCTGTCTTCGTCATCCATTTCAGACAATTCGCTCTCAATTTCAGCACAAACAGCAACAACGATAGCACCTTCTGCATCCGCTATCTTTTGTACTACATCAAGGTATGGGTTATTTTCAAAACCATCATCATTGACATTAGCGATATACATAGTCGGTTTGATTGTTAAAAAGTTTAAGTACTCGACCGCCGCTTTTTCTTCTTTGGATAACTCCAATGAACGAATCATGTTACCGTCTTCAACATGTTTTAATATTTTTTGTAATACAGGCATTTCAAATTTAGCGTCTTTATCTCCGCCTTTAGCTTTCTTAGCTAAACGAAAAATTGCGCGCTCTGCTGTGTCCATATCAGATAAAGCTAATTCAGTATTGATCACATCAATATCATCTGCGGGATCAATTTTATTGGCAACGTGAATGATGTTGTCATTATCAAAACAGCGTACAACATGGCCAATGGCATCAGTTTCACGAATATTAGCTAAAAACTTGTTACCTAAACCTTCACCTTTTGATGCACCAGCAACAAGACCGGCAATATCAACAAATTCCATTGTGGTGGCTAAGACACGCTCAGGTTTAACTATTGCAGTTAATTTATCTAAGCGAGGATCGGGTACCGGTACTACGCCAGTATTTGGCTCAATAGTACAAAACGGGAAGTTTGCCGCTTCAATACCTGCTTTGGTAAGTGCATTGAATAGTGTTGATTTACCGACGTTAGGCAAGCCAACGATACCACATTTAAAACCCATAATTTTTACCTACTGATTAGTTGCTAACACATAGTTACTAGCGTGTATTTACTTGTGTATATTTATTCGGCTTTAAAAGAGTGTAAGCGGTTTTGCGCTTTCTTTAAGTCGTCTTTTAACCAAATATCCAAACATCGACTGGCTTCGTCGATTGCTTGTTCAATTTTTGCTTGTTCTGCACTCGGCGCTTTACCCAGTACATGACCCGTTACTTTATCGCGGTGACCTGGATGGTCAATGCCAATACGTAACCGGTAAAAATCTCTATTATTAGCCATGCGATCGATAATATCGCGCAAGCCATTATGACCACCGTGGCCACCACCTTTTTTAATTTTACAAACTCCGGGTTGCATATCTAATTCATCATGGGCAACAAGGATTTCATCTACCGACATTTTATAAAAATTAGCTAATGGTGCAACTGCTTGACCGCTACGATTCATAAACGTGGTTGGAATTAATAAGTGGACAAGGTTTCCCGCAATTAACCCTTTACCATAAAGGCCAGAGTACTTTTTTTCGGGACGGAGGGATATGTTATGGCTACGTGCTAGTTCTTCGACGAACCAAACACCTGCATTGTGGCGTGTTTTGCTATATTCGGGACCAGGATTACCCAGCCCCGCAATTAGTTTAATAGTCATTATTTATAATATTATAAATGAATGTAGCTATTATTCAGCAGCTGGAGCTTCTGCTGCTGGAGCTTCTTCGTCATCAACTACTTTAGCAGCTTTAGGTGCTTTAGAAGAAACAACAGCTAAATCATGCTCTTCGCCTTTTGCTAATTCGTCAGAAGTTACGCCTGCAGGGAAGGTAACATCAGATAAATGTAAAGTTTGACCAAGTTTTAAACCGGCTAAGTCAATTGTAATGAACTCAGGTAAGTCTTTTGGTAAACAAGTGATAGCGATTTCATTCATGTGGTGAGCAATGTTCGCACCAGATTTAGCTGCTTCATCTTCATTAATGAAGTGAATAGCAGTCTTTGCATGAACAACATGGTTTGCATCAATGCGGATGAAATCTAAATGCATTACCAATTGCTTGAACGGGTGACGTTGCATGTCTTTAATTAAACACTCAACTGGCTCACCAGCAATGTTTAATGTTAATACTTGCGTGTAGAATGTCTCTTCTTGTTGAGCACGGAATACATCTTTGTGCGCTAAAGTTAAAGATACAGATTCTTTGTTTTCACCGTAAAGGATAGCAGGAACTTTGTCCGCGTGACGTAGGCGGCGGCTCGCACCTTTCCCTAAATCAGTACGTACTTCAGCTTCTAATGTTAATAAATCAGTCATTTTAATACTCTTCTGTTATATAAGTTATAAAACTTAAAAATTAAGTCTTGTTTTTTGCGACCAAAAACAAGGAGACACCATTTTACCTAAGTAAACTAAGTTATAAATAACTAAAGCATTAGATAAAAAAGGCGCGGTACAATAACATTTAGGCCAGGAAAAAGCTATTAAATAAAGAGATTAATTATGTGCGTTAGTGATGAGTGCTTATATGAGGGGGAGGTAATAAATAGCGAAAAGGAGAAAATAAAAAAGCAGCCTTTATAGGGCTGCTTTTTCGCAATATAAGTAATTATTCGCTAGGAATTAATCAAACATTGCTGATATAGATTCTTCATTACTTACACGGCGAATCGCTTCACTAAGCATGCCGCTTAAAGTCAATTGACGAACCATTTTAAGTTCTTTGATTTCATCAGAAAGTGGAATTGAATCAGTTACTACTACTTCATCAAGAACAGAGTCTCTAAGGTTTTGTGCTGCATTACCTGATAATACTGGGTGAGTAGCATAAGCAATAACACGTTTTGCGCCATGTTCTTTTAATGCTTCAGCTGCTTTGGCTAACGTGCCGCCAGTATCAATCATATCATCAACAATAATACAGTCACGACCAGCAACATCACCAATGATATGCATAACTTGCGCAACGTTCGCTTTCGGGCGACGTTTATCGATAATGGCTAAGTCAGCGTCATCAAGAAGTTTAGCTACTGCACGAGCACGCACAACACCACCGATATCAGGAGAAACAATCACAGGATTGTCTAACTTACGGCTTTTCATGTCTTCTAATAATATTGGTGTACCAAAAGCATTATCAACAGGCACATCAAAGAACCCTTGAATTTGCTCGGCATGTAGATCAACCGTTAGTACACGGTCAACACCAACGCTTGATAAGAAGTCAGCAACTACTTTTGCAGTAATTGGTACACGAGCACTACGTACACGTCTGTCTTGGCGAGCATAACCAAAATAAGGGATTACAGCAGTGATACGGCCAGCGGAGGCACGACGCAAAGCGTCTATCATTACAATTAATTCCATTAAGTTATTATTGGTTGGAGCACAGGTTGATTGAATAATAAAAACATCCGCACCACGGACGTTTTCATTTATCTCAACACAAATTTCACCATCACTAAAACTACCGACTGTAGCATCGCCTAGAGGCATATAAAGGCGATCACAAATTTTCTTGGCCAGTTCAGGGGTGGCATTACCCGCAAAAATCTTCATGTCAGGCACTTTCGATTCCTCAGAAATATTTGACATTAATAGTAGACTCTTTGATTGATAAGTAATCATCGAGCAGTATAACGCTTACTTAACTATGGCTGTCTTATTACACACAATAGTGTGTTTAAAAATAGCTGTTATAGTCAAGTTCGCAAATTTTGGTCATTATTTATATGCTCAATGATAGCTTTGCTATTACAGAACATAAAGGTGACTTATTAAGCCCCTGCGCGACAAAAGAGCTTACTCCTTTTGGAAGTTTCGCTTGTAATGAACGCGCCTCTTGCTGACTAGAAAAACGGCTGAAAACACACGCACCGGTTCCTGTCATTCTTGAGGGTGCGTATTCTACCAACCAAGCCAGCAACTTGGCAACCTCAGGATAGTGTTTTATTACTAATGTTTGACAATCATTATGGAATTTATCACTGATAAAGTCACGAGTATCAAGGGCTGAAGGGGATAATCTCTTGGTTTTTCGGGGAAGGTCTGCGGCGGTAAAAACTTGTTGAGTAGAAATGCTGCATTCAGGTTTAGTAATTAAGTACCAAGGCTCTTCGGGATCCATCGCTGTGAGCTTTTCACCGACTCCCTGGGCAAAAGCGGCAAAACCATGAATAAATATAGGCACATCAGCACCAAGGCTCAAGCCCAATGTCGCTAAGTCACTGGTTGATAATTGACACTGCCATAATGTATTAAGCGCAACTAAAACGGTAGCTGCATTGGATGAACCACCGCCCAAACCGCCTCCCATAGGCAGTATTTTATTAATACTTATTTGCACACCCAAAGGACTATTAGCTTTTTTCTTTAATAATCGCGCCGCTTTTACAATTAAGTTATCTTCATTGTTAACGCCTTCAATAGGGGTCAATAAATCTATGGTTGGTTTCTCGGTGGCAGTTAATGTGAGCGTGTCGCTATGATCTATAAATTGAAACAGTGTTTCTAAATTGTGGTAACCATCATCACGTTGTCCAACAATATGTAAAAATAAATTAATTTTTGCCGGAGATGGGAATTCAATGGCTTTATTGAGAAATGAGTTTGAAGAGCTAGTCATTTAGAAGTTCTACTTTTTAAAGTGTAAGTTACTAGGCTTGGTTATTAATCGGCTACGGACCAATTGTTAACGGAAATTTTAATTAATAGGTCATCTTTTTTAATAGAAAATTTAGTGGCTAAGGTGTAGCCATTAATTTGCTGGTAGTTACCATAGCTGACTTGCCATAAATCATTATTATAATGGCTTGATAAGGTTTGTGGTAGCTGAGTAGATTTGTGATAACTAATATCATCACTTTCTTGATAGGGAATACCTTTAAGCCAATATGTTAATGCTTGTGTCGGTAGGGTTAAACCGGCAATCGAGTGAATAAGTGCTGCTAGATCTTTGCCATGATAGGTTTTGCCGTCTACTTGGATTGTATGATTGTTAGCATTCGAGTCGAGTTGTAAAACATTGATGCCTAAAAAAGTGGTTAAACTGAGCTGTTGTTGGTCTTTTTTTTCGTTAACTCGCCACGATAATGTTGCGCTACGACGTGAGTTGGTGTCAATAAATGCTATTTTCCCTGTTATTTTCCATTGCTGCAATTGTTGTAGCTTGGCAATTCTTTGTTGAGGTGTTTGCTTTATTAACACCTGATTTTCTTTACTGGTCAAAGTGCTACAGCCTGAAAGTACCAGGGTAAACAAGGCCAGGGTAAATAAGTAAGGTGGATATAGGGCAGTATTAAAAAGTTTAATCATTAAAGTAAGTCATTAAAACGATGATAATGGTTATTGGAACATAGCTTTTTGGCCTTTGTAAATAGCAGTAGTATTTTTAGGGTCTTTTATCACAGATCATATTTTAATAGCTGATCTTGGGTTATACTTGCGGCACGAGTTAAAACAAGTTTTCTAAAACTTGTCGGAAATGTTTACAAAATAGGTTTATTACTTTGTCCATAGTTGCTGTTGGAATTAATCATAAAACTGCGCCTGTTGCGGTAAGAGAAAAAATATCTTTTAATCCAGATAAACTTTCTACCGCGCTAAAAGAAATGCTTGAAGCCGTGCAGTGCCGTGAAGTTGCGATACTTTCTACCTGTAATAGAACAGAATTATACCTAGTACAAGATGGTGACTTTGATGTTACCCAGCAACGCCTTATTCAATGGCTAGAAAAATATCATAACGTACCAGCCTCAACCATTTTACCTAGCCTGTATTGGCATAAAGATCAGCAAGCCGTTAATCATATGATGCGCGTTGCCTGTGGTTTAGACTCGCTTGTTTTAGGTGAGCCACAAATCCTCGGTCAAATGAAACAAGCTTATAGTCAAGCTAAAGCTGCTGGCTCTATGTCATTGATTATGGAACGGTTATTCCAACGTACTTTTGGTGTAGCAAAGCAAGTTCGCACTGAAACCGAAATAGGTGCTAGTGCGGTCTCCGTTGCTTTTGCCTCAGTAAACTTAGCCAAACATATTTTTGGCGGTCTTGAAAAAACTAAAGTATTACTTGTTGGTGCGGGTGATACTATTGAGTTAGTTGCCAAACATTTATATGAAAACAATGTCGGTAAAATCACCGTGGCCAATAGAACACTGGCTCGTGCTGAAAATATGGCTAAAAAAATTGGTGCAGATGTCATCACCTTAGCGCAAATACCAGAACATATGTGTCATGCTGATATTGTTATCAGCTCTACCGGCTCTACTTTACCTATCATTGGTAAAGGTATGGTTGAACAAGCTTTAGCATCGCGTAAACATCAACCTATTTTTATGGTTGATCTTGCCGTACCTCGTGATATAGAAGAACAAGTTTCAGAGCTTGAAGATGTATTTTTATATACCGTTGATGACTTACAAGGCATTATTGCCAAGAATATAGAAAACCGCCGTAAAGCAGCTGTAGAAGCAGAAAGTATTGTTAATAGCCAGTCTGATAATTTTATGGCTTGGCTACGTGGTTTAAATACTCAAGATACGGTTATTAGTTATCGTAAACAATGTATTGACAATCGTGATGTCTTACTTGAAAAAGCACTGATTCAATTAAGAAATGGTAAAAATTCTGAAGCCGTTCTAGGTGAACTTGCCACTAAACTCACTAATAAATTTATGCACGCTCCTACTAGTGCTCTCCAGTCCGCTGCTCAAGGTGGCGAGCTTGATAAACTACTTTATCTGCGCGATATTTTTAATATTGATCCTCAAGACTAGTACCTTAGCCACTATCCTTACTATTACTTAAATACACTTCTTGGCAAAAGTCATTTTAATTGCCACTTATCTCCTGAATTTTGACTGGTAACGGCTATACAAGCTAATACCCATTCCAATAAATTACATCCCTATGCACTTGGATCAGGATCGTCACCTCCGTGGTGTTTTAATCGGAGGTCCAAAGTCTTAATAGCAATGGTTCTTCGATCAGAGACTTCGAAGATGACGTTTACAAAGAGTTACTGAGTAAACTACAGAGGCATGATAAATTATTACCCACTTGTGCGGGGTAAAGTACACCAAGGCTGCGTTGCTTTCTATCACACACGTCAGCTATTGATCTATTGAGTGAGCAATCGATCGCCTTGCTTTGATTTACTTTCCTGTGCACAACAAGGCCACAAACTTAATGGAATTAGTGTAAGTATTACTGACTCAGGCAACAGTCTATCTAGCTACATTTTTACTCGAACATGGTGGATTGCATTACTACTGTGTTAGAATAACAATAATTTAGTTTTTCCTTATTTTAAGTATAAGAACATTTTAATGAAATCATCAGTTTATCAAAAGCTTGAAGTGCTAGTAGAGCGTTTCGAAGAAGTGCAAGCCTTATTATCCGATCCTGAAACTATTAGCAATCAAGACAAGTTTCGTACTTTATCCCAAGAGTTTAAACAGCTTGATGCCGTGACTTCAGTTTTTAATAATTATAAAAGTGCTGAAGGTGATTTTGAGACTGCTGAGATGATGCTTAAAGATGAAGATCCTGATATGCGAGAAATGGCCCAGGAAGAATACAAAGACGCGAAAAAAGCGGTTGCGGATATTGCCGATGAATTACAAGTTTTATTACTACCACGCGATCCAAAGGACGATAACAACTGTTTTGTGGAAATTCGTGCCGGTGCTGGTGGCGACGAAGCAGCTATTTTTGCTGGTGATTTATTTAGAATGTATAGTCGTTATTCAGAAAAGAAAGGCTGGAAAATTGAGGTAATGAACTGCAACGAAAGTGAGCAGGGCGGTTATAAAGAAATGATCATGAAAATCAATGGCGAAGGCGTTTACGGCCATATGAAATTTGAATCAGGCGGTCATCGTGTACAACGTGTACCAGAAACTGAATCACAAGGTCGAGTACACACCTCAGCTTGTACCGTGGTTGTTATGCCTGAAATGCCAGAAGCAGATGCCATTGAAATCAATAAAGCTGATTTGAAAATTGATACTTTCCGTGCTTCAGGCGCGGGTGGTCAGCATGTTAACAAAACCGATTCTGCTATTCGAATTACCCATATTCCTTCGGGCGTTGTGGTTGAGTGTCAAGAACAACGTTCACAGCATAAAAACAGAGCTCAAGCGATGTCTGTGCTGCAAGCACGCCTTCAACAAGCTGAAGATGAAAAACGCCGTAGTGAGGAAGAGTCATCACGTCGTAATTTAGTTGCCAGTGGTGACCGTTCTGAACGTATTCGTACATATAACTTCCCGCAAGGTCGTATGAGTGATCATCGTATCAACCTAACCTTATATCGTTTAAACGAAATTATGGAAGGCAGCTTGCATTTGATTATGGAACCGATAATGCAGGAAAACCAAGCTGACTTATTAGCTGAATTAGCTAGCCAAAATTAGTTTTACTTTTGTCAGTCATGCCAGAGAAAAATATCACCATAGCCAATTGCATAGCGCATGGGCAGAAGCAATTAGCTGATAGTTCAGATAGTGCTAAACTCGATGCACAAATCCTCTTGGCTTTTGTGCTAAATAAAGAACACAGTTACTTGCTTACTTGGCCTGAAAAAAAGCTTGCTAAGCAAGTTGAACAGCAGTTCCTAGCCTTATTGCAAAGACGTTTTTTAGGTGAGCCAATTGCCTATATCGTTGGAGTAAAGGAGTTTTGGTCACTGCCTTTTTGGGTTTCACCCGCAACACTTATTCCCCGTCCAGATACTGAGATCTTGGTTGAATCAGTGCTCGAGAATTTTGGCGAGGTAAAATCATTACAATGCTTAGATCTCGGTACGGGGACTGGCGCAATAGCACTAGCACTTGCATCAGAGCAACCTAACTGGGAAATTGATGCTATCGATTTTAGCCTTGATGCGGTGCAACTTGCCAAGAAAAATGCTGAAAATTTACAATTAACGCAAGTCAATATTTTTCAGAGTAATTGGTTTAGTTCAGTTAATGAGCGCAGGTATGAAGTGATTGTTTCCAATCCTCCTTATATCGATGACTTGGACGAAAACCTAAGTCAAGGCGATGTGCGTTTTGAGCCTAAATCAGCATTAGTTGCTAGTGAACATGGCCTTGGTGATATTAAGCATATTGCGCAACAAGCACTAAGGTTTTTTAAAGCTCAAGGTGCACTCTTTTTTGAACATGGTTTTGAACAAGGTCAAGCAGTACGCAATATATTAACCGATTTAGGATATGCTAATGCCCAAACGGTAAGAGACCTGAACGGCCATGAACGCATTACTTGGGCTACTTCGCCTGATTCTTAGTATGGATTTATCGATTTTAAATCATTTATTCATCATTTATAAATCATTTAACGTTTTAACCTTAAATAATTTGATAACTTAAGCTTGCAAATTTATAGGCGAGCAATAAAGGAAAGCCATTGAAACACTTACATATAACCCTAGCAGTACTAAGCGTCGCTTTATTTACTTATCGCTTTATTTTAACTTTAATTGAATCTGAAAAGCTTGATCGTAAGTGGCTGAAGATTAGCCCTCATGTTATTGATACATTTTTACTTATTGCCGGTATTTCGTTGGCAGTAAAGCTACATTTCAACCCAATGGAGCACATGTGGTTAGCTGAAAAGATTTTAGCTTTGTTTGCTTATATCTTTACCGGATATTACACCTTGAAATTAGCGCGTAATAAGCCAATGAGAATCCTTGGCTTTCTCGGCGCAATCGGTTGGGTAATGCTGATAGTACGTCTAGCTATGACCAGAGAAGCGGTTTTTTTCATCTAATAATTAGTACCAGTTGAGTCTACCAAACAAGTAAAGTACGGGGTCATGTAATAAGCTGTTATGAATGAATTGTTTTTATCAGAATTAAAGTCAGTAGATAAAGATTTACTGCAAAAACTTGTTTTACTTGAAGAGCATATTTTTGCCGATAGCGGGCAAGTTCCGGATCAAACGGCGGCATCACTCGATAGTTTAGAAACAATTATCAGTCAGTGTGTTGCTGTCGTTAATGAAATTGAATCGCCAGTAGAGAAAGCTGAAGCTTTACTTAATGAATTGTACTTTCAGCATTTATTTATTGATAGGTATCAAACTCGTTGGCCTATTTCTGCTTACAGTGTCGCTAAAGGTTTGAATCAACGCGCTATGTCACCCATTGTTAAGGCAGCTTTGGTCAAAGAGATTATTATCGCTTGTGGCTTTGAAATAGACTTAGTGTTTATTCCAAATAAAATTATGATGCGCCTATGCTGTGATGAGCAGTACGCTATTATTTTTGATGCGGTAACTGGCGAGTCACTAGACTGGACTGAGCTGGATATACGTTTAGATGACTTAGACGGCGACCCAGGGGAGCAAGACTTAAAAGCTATCGATGATAATGTCGCCTTGGTTGAGCACCTTTCTGCTCTGAAAAATACTCTCATTCGTGAGCAGGTATTTGATAAGGCGCTAACTTGTGTTGACGTTATCTTGTCATTAACCCCGGACGACCCGTTGCAACGCAGAGATCGTGGCTTTTTGCTCCACCAGCTTGATTGTTTTAAAGTGGCGGTGGATGATTATCGCTACTTTGTTGAGCAATGTCCTAAAGATCCCGCAGCGAAAATATTAAAAATTCAACTTGAAAAAATTGATGTCGGTAATAACATCCTTCACTAATTTTTTTTACATCATCAAAAATAAAAATAAAAGGTTAAATGATGCAAGACAATATTGTGGCGAATGCGCCACTCATTACCAATGACGCAGTAGTACTCGGTATTTTGACCCTTATTCTGGGCTTTGTATTCTATACCTCTAATAGTAAAAACTCTGTTTGCCAAAAATTTTATAAGTATGTACCTGCATTATTAATGTGTTACTTATTGCCTTCGCTATTAAATACCTTTGGCATCGTGAGTGCCGAAGTTAGTAAAGTTGATGACGTGGCAAAATACTTCCTGCTACCCGCTTGTTTAGTGCTGTTAACATTAAGTATTGATATTAAAGCTATTGTAGGGCTAGGTAGTAAAGCGCTAATTATGTTCATAACCGGTACCGTTGGCGTTGTTATTGGTGGGCCAATTTCTTTATTAATTGTCTCGGCAATTTGGCCAGAGTTAATAGGTGTTACCGGTCCTGAAGCTGTTTGGCGTGGTATGGCGGCACTTGCCGGTAGCTGGATTGGTGGCGGCGCAAACATGTTGGCAATGAAAGAAATTTTTGAAGCCGACGGTAAAATATTTACCATCATGGTAACGGTAGATATTGTCGTGGCAAATCTTTGGATGGCTTGTTTACTTTATATTGCGGCTAACCATAAGGCTATTGATGCTAAAAGTGGTGCTGATACCTCGGGTATTGACAAACTTATTGCCACAGTGGAAGCCAATGAACGAGAGCATAAAAGAACTCCAGAGCTAAAAGACTTTATGCTTATTATTGCCGTCGCTTTTGGTGCTGCTGGTTTTGCACATTTATTGGCTGACTTATTGGTACCATTTTTCCAACTTAATTACCCAGAGTTGAAAAAATTCAGCTTACACAGCAAGTTATTCTGGATTATTGTCGTAGTAACCACTATCGGCTTAACATTGTCATTTACTAAAGTAAGACAGCTTGAACATGCCGGTGCTTCAAAAGTGGGTAGTAGCTTCTTATATATTTTAGTTGCCACCATAGGTTTGCACATGGATATCACGCAAATTGCCGAAGCACCTAAATACGTGGTTATTGGTTTAATTTGGATGGCAATACACATTATTTTATTGTTTATCGTCGGTAGAATGATTAAAGCTCCAATCTTCTATTTAGCCGTAGGCAGTAAAGCAAATATTGGTGGAGCAGCATCGGCTCCGGTTATTGCTTCGGCATTCCATCCATCATTAGCGCCTGTTGGTGTGTTACTTGCCGTACTAGGCTATGCCTTAGGTACTTACATGGCTTGGATATGTGGACAACTATTACGAATTATTGGTAGTTAATGTTTAACTAATTAACGTGTTACAGTAAGCTAACAACTACTGAATGACTTTTACTAAAAGCGTAAAATATAGTGATATTTTACGCTTTTTTATATCTAGGATTAAATTATGACAATTACATCAGTTTCGGTTAAAGGTATTGAGGTTGCTAATGAGCAACCTTTCGTACTTTTTGGTGGTATGAACGTACTTGAATCACGTGACCTTGCCATGAAAATCGCTGAGCATTATGTTGAAGTTACCCAGAAGCTTGGCATTCCCTATGTATTTAAGGCTTCATTTGATAAAGCTAATCGATCTTCGGTAAACTCTTATCGTGGTCCAGGCTTAGATGAAGGTTTGAAAATTTTTGAAGAAATCAAAGCAACCTTTAATGTACCGATTATCACTGATGTACATGAGTCTTACCAAGCTCAGCCGGTAAGTGAAGTTGTTGATGTCATTCAATTACCAGCATTTTTAGCCAGACAAACCGATCTGGTGGTCGCAATGGCTAAAACAGGTGCTGTCATTAATGTTAAGAAACCACAATTTCTTGCCGCTCATGAGATGAAACATATCATCACCAAATTTTCTGAAGCTGGTAATGAGAACATTATTTTATGTGAGCGTGGCAGTTGTTATGGTTATAACAACCTTGTCGTTGATATGTTAGCAATGGATGAGATGAAAAGTTACGCGCCAGTGATATTTGATGCTACCCACGCTTTACAAAAACCTGGTGGTCGCAGTGACAGTGCAGGTGGTCGTCGTGCTCAAGCTGCTCAGTTAGCCCGTAGTGGCATGGCAATAGGTATCGCAGGTTTGTTTATTGAAGCGCACCCTGATCCTAGTGCAGCTAAATGCGATGGTCCTTGTGCATTACCCCTTGATAAACTTGAACCTTACTTAGCTCAAATGAAAGCCATAGATGATTTAGTGAAGAGTTTTAAGCCATTAATTACAGATTAGCGTTACTTATTAAAGCTTTGGATTAGCTTAAGGGGGGGAATCGCTAGGTGAGTTGCTGCTTTAATCTTTATTGGTTTGTTCAGCGATAACTTTTAGCTAAGCGAAACTTTGAGATAACAAGAATATAAGCCAATAAAAAAGGTGTCCTAGGACACCTTTTTTATTGGTCGATCTTAAAGATTAAGATCTTATACCAATTCCATTAAATTATTGCCCACTTGTGCGGGTAAAATACGCCAAAGCGGCGTTGCTCTCAATCCCAATAGCCAGCTATTGGTCAATCGAACGCCTTGCTTAGATTTATTTTTCCTGTGCACAATAAGGTCACAAACTTAATTAAACTGGTATTACTTCAGTAATGTGCGAGCATTTTGAAATATGTTAGTATATTTACTTTTAATTAAGGCTCAAGAGTACCTTTCAAAGGGCTCTGGTAGCCGATAATAACTACATTAGTCGAACCAATACTCTGATGCTAATGTTGCTATCATGACAGTGTAGCTCAATCTAATTATTCAGCAATTAAACTTGCTTTAGTTAAGGTAAAAGACTTATTTTGGTTCGCCATTTGCTTTTGTTTAGCAAGGCCTGAGTCTGTTGTCTGTTGAGTAAAACTGATTTTAATTGGCGCTAAAGAAAGCTTTAGGCTGTTATGTGCGGCACTAGTCAGTTGAGTTTGATTAATTGGCTCAGCTTTAACAAGTGCCGATTTTGGTATCGCAGCTGTGGCTGCAGTACTCAATAAAGTAGTGGCGAATAATGCGACAAGTAAGTTAGTTTTTTTAATGATTTGTTTCATGTTTATGTCCTGTATATAACCTAATAATAAATTTTTTATTCCCTGTAGATTTATTAGGACCTTTTCTCGCGCTGGTTTTACTCTTCAAAATAAAGCGCGTGGGTTGGGAGCACACGCTGTACCTGAGTTTCATAAAACGTTGAGATGATGTCCTTCATCTACGGTGTGAATAATACGCAAGTTGATGAAAAAATAAAAATGACTTAAATTAATGTTATTCATTAGAAAAACTAATGAATAATTGTTATGCTTAGTTTGTAGGTTTTTATGCACGTTTAAAGTGCGAATTTTTAATTATATGGAAAGGTTCTAGGTGAATTTTGGCTAATAGACTCCCACCACTAAACGCTTTGCGCGCATTTGAAGCATCGGCAAGGCAGCTGAGCTTTACCCGAGCAGCAGAAGAGCTTTTTGTCACCCAAGCGGCAATAAGTCATCAAATTAAATCTTTAGAAGAGCATTTAGGCATTAAATTGTTTATGCGAAAAAATCGTGCCCTGCTCCTCTCCGAGGAAGGGCAGTCATATTATTTGGATATAAAAGATATTTTCAGCTCTATACATGATGCTACGGAGCGATTATTAGCGCGTGGTGCTAAAGGGGCGATAACAGTCAGTTCACAAGCGAGTTTTGCTATTCAATGGTTAGTGCCCAGGTTGACGACCTTCAATGCTCTACATGAAGATATTGATGTTAGGATTAAAGCTGTCGATCAAGCGGAGAACTCACTTACCGAAGATGTTGATGTTGCCATATATTATGGTCGGGGACGTTGGCCAAACATTCATGCTGATAAGTTGAATACTGAATATCTTATTCCCGTTTGTTCGCCATTATTAATGCAAGAAAATGCTGCTAATGGTAAACCACCACTGTTGTCATTAGATGATTTATCAAAACACAATTTACTCCATGACACCTCTCGTAGAGATTGGAAACGCTGGTTCAAACAAGTTGGCGTTAAAGGAGCTAATGTTAATCACGGGCCTATTTTTAGTCATTCAGCTATGGTTTTACAAGCAGCTTTACACGGGCAAGGGGTTGCTTTGGCTTACAGTGTATTAGCTAAGCCTGATATTGATTCTGGACGATTAGTTTGTCCTTTTAATGATGTGTTAGTGAGTAAAAATGCTTATTTCATTGTATGTCGTGAAAACCAGAAAGATAATGGTAAAATTGCTGCCTTTAGAAAGTGGATGTTAGACATGGTTGAAGCAGAGCAAGAGCAAATCACCGATGGACAGATAAATTAATGGCTTCAATGCAAGAAAAGAGACAAGTAAATATTCAAGTAAAACCACAAGTTATAAGTGGAGTAGATGGCAGTGATATCAATATAATTTGGGATACTGTCGACAACGCTACAGCACAGGTGATTTTTGCTCATGGTGCTGGCGCTAATATGACTCACGAGTTTATGGCTGAAATTGCCTTATTACTTAATAAGGTAAGTATCAATGTAATACGTTTTAATTTTCCCTTTATGGATAAAAGGGCACTTACGGGTAAAAAATATCCCCCAGATAGAATGCCTAAGTTGTTGCCTTGCTATCAAGCCGTTGTAGAGCATGTAGTTAAACACAGCAATAGTAAGGTTCTGCCTTTGTTTATTGGCGGAAAATCAATGGGATCTCGAGTAGCTGCAAGTTTAGTGGCGGATCCTGAGGTATTAAAAGCCAATCTTCTCAATAAAATATCCGCTGTTATTTGTTTAGGTTATCCGTTTCACCCGACGAAAAAACCAGAAAAGCTTCGCCTTGAACCTTTGTTTGGTGCCTGTAAGCCCGTCCTCATTGTTCAGGGTGACCGCGATACCTTGGGCAATAAAGAAGAGATCCTTAGCTATCAGTTGGCTGAGCACTGTCAGTGTGTGTTTTTACCTGATGGCGATCACAGCTTCAAACCTAGAGTTAAATCAGGTTTTACTTTGCAGGCTCATATGAAACGTGCTGTTGAGGAAATTCTCCACTTTATTAATCAGGTACTTGTCGATAGCAAAGTCGAGCATGAGGAAAAGTTATGAGCAACACTAATATGAACAGCACTAATATAGATAAGCAGCCGCTAAAACTAGCGGCTACCAGTACTTTAGTTAAAAGTATGATGATTTTTGTTGGTATCAGTGGCTGTTTTTCTGTACTATTCGGCGCTTGGCTGGCTCATGGCGGTCAAACATTACCAGTAAAGGTACAGTCTAGCTTAGCAACCGCACTACAATATCAATTTTTTCATACACTTGCGTTATTAGTAACATTAGTTTGGCTGAAAGTAACTAAACCCTCTAAGGTATTAGTTAGTGCTTGTATTGCTTTTTTCACCGGAATTTTGCTTTTTTGCGGCGTAATATATATTAAATCATTTTCTGAACTTGCACTTATCGGTAAGTTAACCCCTTTCGGTGGTATTGCGTTTGCGCTAGGTTGGCTATTACTCGCATTTGAAAGTAAAAATAATTTTTAACTACAGTATTTGTAGTGTTAATACTCTTTGGTCCATTGTTAATTTCGACCATAAGATATACAAGGTAAAAACAACATATGACTTCCATCGTATTATTTTGTCGTCCAGGCTTTGAAAAAGAGTGTGGTGCAGAAATCCAAGAAAAAGCTGCTTGGAATGAAATGTATGGCTATTTAGAGCTAAAGAAAAATAAAGGCATCGTTTTTTTTCACCTACAAGAAAGTAAACATGGCGAAGAATTAATGAATAAGTTGCCGCTTAAGCGACTTATTTTCGCTCGTCAGTGGTTTGTTACGGTAACGGAAACAATAGCATTACCTGACTACAATCGTGTTGAAGCTATTATTGAAGCACTAGGCTCTGATTGGCAATATAGCGATTTACGTATGGAAATGGCTGATGATAATGATGGTAAGGCCTTAAGTAAGTTTTGTCGAAAACTTTCTGTGCCTTTACGTCAAGCTTTGCGTAAAAATAAAGTGCTTACTCAGAAAAGTAATAATTCAGCAGATGACCCCGATGGTGCTATTTTACATGCGCTATTTCTTACCGGACAGGAAGTCATTTTAGGCTTTTCATTAGCCCGTAATAGTTCACCCCATGTCATGGGAATTCCGAGATTAAAGTTTCCTAGTGCATCACCGAGTCGTTCTACGTTGAAACTTGATGAAGCCTTTTTATATTTTATTCCTCGTGATGAGTGGGATGAACGGTTAACTTCAGGTATGAACGCTGTTGATTTAGGCTCCGCCCCTGGAGGTTGGACTTATCAGCTAGTGCGCCGTGGTATGATGGTTACCGCAATAGATAATGGCCCTATGGCAGAGTCTTTAATGGAAACCGGTCAAGTAAAGCATAAAATGATGGATGGCTTTAAATACAGACCAATGAAGCACAATGTTCATTGGATGGTTTGCGATATGATCGAGAAGCCGCAGAGAGTCGCTAAGCTGATGAGTGAATGGTTACTTAAGGGGTATTGCAAAGAGGCGATGTTTAACTTGAAATTGCCAATGAAAGGCCGTTATCAACAAGTTACTAATGATCTACAGGCGATAAAAGATGCGTTTGTTAAACATAATGTCAAATATGAACTTTATGCCAAGCACCTGTATTATGATCGTGAAGAAATTACTGTCCATGCACGCTTACTTTCTCCAGCGCCGCTTAGGGAAAAAGATTAATCATTAGCGTTTTTTAAGCAACAGAGCTAATGACAAATAAAAAGCTATCTAGTTTATTAATTAACTAGATAGCTTTTTTTTTAGCGTAACGCTTAGCAGTGATTAATATGCTAGGTGTTATAGTCGCTCAAGTACCGCTTGAGTAAAGTCGGTAGTACCATGAGTACCGCCTAAATCACCTGTTGTTCTATCACCCGAGGCAATAACATCAGTGATAGCGGCTCTAATTTTCTCAGCTTTATCACCCATCTCTAAGTATTCAAGCATTTGAATTGCTGCTAAGATCACCGACGTTGGGTTGGCTAAGTTTTTACCGGCAATATCAGGAGCACTACCATGTACCGCTTCAAAAATTGCACAGTCTTCACCGATATTAGCGCCAGGTGCCATACCAAGACCGCCCACTAAACCTGCACATAAATCCGATAAAATATCGCCAAATAGGTTCGTTGTTACTATGACATCAAACTGCTCAGGATTCATCACCAATTGCATACAGCAATTATCGACAATCATTTCCGTTGATTCAATATCAGGGTAACGCTGAGCAACTTCTCGGGCAACCTTTAAAAATAAGCCTGAAGTTGATTTTAAAATGTTTGCTTTATGAACCGCAGTGACCTTCTTACGACCTTCTTTACGAGCAGTTTCATAAGCAAAGGTTAATATTTTTTCAGCACCATCACGGGTAATGATACTCATCGCTTGCGCTTCATTACCGTCGTCGGAGGTGATTTGGCCAACACCTGAGTACATACCTTGGGTATTTTCACGCACGGTTAGAATATCAATATTTTCATAACGTGCTTTAGTGCCTTTAAATGACAATACCGGACGAAGGTTTGCGTATAATTTAAATTGTTTACGCAAGGTTACATTGATTGAAGTAAAACCTTCGCCAACGGGGGTCGTTAACGGCCCTTTTAAGGTAACCTTATTTTTTTCTATTAGCTTAATTGTCTCTTCTGGTATTAATTCACCATGCTTTTCTAAGGCAGTTAAGCCAGCATCTGCGAATTCATATTCAAAATTACAACCTGCTTTATCTAATATTTTAATAGTGGCATCGATAATGCTCGGACCGATACCGTCGCCAGGAATTACCGTGATGGTTTTTTTAGTCATTAAGTTCACCTTGTCATCATATTTTGAAAGAAGTTATTTGAAATAATACGTCGCCTACTTATTTTTACTTAACAACGACATATATTTAATTAAATGCATAATACATAGCTGAGGGAAATTCACTCAGTTAAAATCGAGGAACTAAGTGGTCCGCTCAGTGCGTAATTGGGCGTTTTATATCATGGAAATGCTATGTATGCGAGCTTGAATGTTTTTATTGTTACCTGCAAAAGAGTAGGGTCTTTTGCAGGACTAACAAGTTAACTAATGATAGTAGAGGGTTACTAAGTCAGTATCAATTTGACTTTAGTCTATAATGGGTAGGTTGTTACCTATACTAAGGTGGTTTTTAATGATACCCCATTGCTCAGGGTAATTATCACCTAAACCAATTTCTTTGAGAATACCGTTAACAAAGAGCAAGAAGGTGCATTCATCTTGTGTGGTAATGCCATCAGATTTTACATGCTGAGTACGGTAAAACATTACTTGATAGCTAACTTCATCAACAGTTCTTGCCTCGGTAATATCAGGGCTACCTAACTGAGTTAATGCTTGTTCAAAAGTGAATTGCTCCAATTTAACCTTAGCAATGAATTGACGGTTATACGCCTCTCGGTCATCCCACTTCATTTTATCCGGACTGTCATCGTAAAAAGTGACAACAAGAGCGACAAATATGCCATAGACTGCTAGCGCAAGTAAAATTCGGCCGATTACTTTTTTATTCATAGTTTTTATCTTTCTGCATTTAGTTTCTATCGCCATTAATGGCAATTATATTATCATTAATTCCGGGGATAGGTGAAGACGTAGTTAAGCGGATATCTTTTAAATTAAAACCTAAAGGGATATCTTGTTTTAACGTTAGTAGTTTTCTGGCTAAATCCATTTGCTCAGTGCTATTTATTAACTTCTCTTTAAGTGATGGCTTAAGGTCTGTGGCGTTAAGTGTGGCCTTTAATGAACCATATTGGTTAAGTAATTTAGCCGCATTAACTTGGCCAATACCGCTTACGCCTTCAATTTTATTGGTGTTATCTCCCGTTAACGTCCAAAAATCTATCAGCTGCGAAGACTTAACATTAAATTTACTTTGCACGTGTTCCTCATCTAAGTAACGGCGATTAAAGTAATCATAAAGGTAAATGTTAGGGCTAAGTAGAGACAGGAAGCCTTTGTCTGTGGAAATTATAGTTACCTTTTGTCCATGAAATGCCATCTTTACCGCTAAGGTAGCAATAAGATCATCCGCTTCATCTTCATCAGAGGTTAGTGAATCGACACCTTGCTCCATAAAAGCGTCTTGAATACTTGTCAGTTTCTGCGCAAGGTGCTCCGGCATTTTTTTTCGGCCTTTTTTATAACCGTCGAAAAGCTGGTAACGCCAGCATGGCTGTTGACTATCAAAAACAGCTAGCGCATGACTTGGCTCATGCTGGTTGATAATCTTAACCAAGGCATTTACACAGTTTTTTTGCGTGTTAAAGAGTACCTGCTCTTGTGTGCTAGTTGATAATTCATCGCCGTGTTGCTGTTTTATTTGCATAAAGGGACGCTCTTGAACGGCGTACACACGACGAATTAAATTTAGCGCATCAATAAGTATTAAGTGAGCGGCCAATGTTAAGCCTCAATCACTTTATAACAGGGAATATATTCACTGCCAGGCAATTTCATCCGCTGTTGCCTTACAAAAGAGGCAAGTAGCTTATCCATTAATGCCATTATTTTTTTATCCCCTGATATTTCAAAAGGGCCAAATTCTCGGATGGCTTTGATGCCACCTGACTTTACGTTACCTGCCACTATACCAGAAAAAGCACGGCGTAGATTAGCCGCTAGCTCAGCCGTAGAAAGTTCATGGCTAATGGTTAGGTTTGCCATGTTTTCATGGGTTGGCTCAAAGGGGTGTTGAAAGTCCTCGGCTATCAAAAGTGACCAGTTGAAGTGATAAGCATCACCGGTTTTTTTTCTGTGGGCAAGGACCTTATCTAGGCCGCCTTTCATCACTTGCGCAACTTTAACTGCATCATCAACCACTATTTGATACAAGGATTGTGCTTTTTCACCTAAGGTAGCACCAATAAAAGTGTCTATTTCGTTAAAGTACTCAATGGCACTTGCCGGACCGGTCAGGATAATCGGTAATTGTTGCTCAGCATTTTCTTCGTTAAGCATAATTCCTAAAATATAGAGTAACTCTTCGGCAGTCCCTGCGCCGCCAGGAAAAATAATTATGCCATGTGACATACGCACAAAGGCTTCTAAACGTTTTTCAATATCCGGCATAATGACCAATTCATTCACTATGGCGTTTGGCGGCTCAGCAGCAATAATACTTGGCTCGGTTAAGCCAATATAGCGGCCTTCTTTATTACGTTGCTTAGCATGACCAATAGTAGCGCCTTTCATTGGGCCCTTCATGGCTCCAGGGCCACAACCAGTGCATATATTAAAGCCGCGTAAACCTAGTTGGTAACCGACAGCTTTAGTATATTTATACTCATTGTGTTTGATTGAGTGACCGCCCCAGCAGGTCACTAAATTAGGCTCAGTCTCGGGTAGGATAGCATTGGCATTTCTTAGGATATCGAAAGTTGCATCAGTAATAGCTTCTGACGATTTTGGCATTGCTCTGTAACGGCTATGAAGGAAGAGGATGTCGCGTAATACCGCTGAAAGATGTTCTCTAATACCTCTAATAATTTTATCATCGACAAAGGCATGCATGGGTGGATTCTTTAAATCAATTTTTACACCGCGTTCTCGCCTTAATACCTGTATTTCAAAGGTAAGGTATTTTTGATATATCTCTTCGGCATCATCAGTATTTGAGCCAGCGTTAAGTACGGCGAGAGAGCAATTTCGGTAAAGTGTATATAAAGGGCTACTAACAGATTGCTGCAGTTGATCTACTTCGGCTTGTGATAGCAAGTTCATATTACCAACAGGGTTAATTTGAGTATGCATAACTCACTCCTTTTATGCTGATTATCAATTATTATGAAAATAGCGCTGTTTTTTGAGGTGTTAAAAGCGGTACTTAAGTCACTATTTTTCTTAGTTACTTAACGTAAATAACTTGGTTTTTGCCTTGTTTTTTTGCTTTATACATTGCTTGGTCGGCACGTTCAAAAGCAATATGGATGTTATCATCCGGTTTTATATGGGTCGCACCAATTGAAAGGGTAATACTTACCTTATTATTTTTAAACTTAAAAGGTAGCCGAGCTATGTATTTATTCAGCGCATTTAGCTCTAGGGTTAAGGCTTTCTCTTGGGTTTTAGAATAAATTAAGACGAACTCTTCACCACCATAGCGGCCAACAAAAACCCCTTTACTGACATTTTTCACAATGGTATTCGCAATGACTTGCAGCGTTTTATCGCCAGCCGTATGACCATAGGTGTCATTAATCTTTTTAAAGTCATCAATATCAAGTACGACTAGCGCTAACTGGAACGGCTTATGATGAAAACGTACCATTGCTTTAGCAAAGTAATCATCAAAGGCCGCTCGGTTTGCCAATTTTGTCAGCGCATCGAGCATGCTTTTTCTTTGCTGCGCTATCAGTTTTTCTTCGAATATTCTGCTTTGCGCTTCTAGTTGATCAACTTTTGCAGACATATCATTAAGTTTATCTGCTAATTCTTGGTGACTTTGTTGCTCAAACTTTGATTTTTGCTCCAATGTACTGGCGATAAACTGTAGCTTTTCATTTATATCTTCTTTAACTTGATTTAATGATAATGCTTTTTCTACTGTGCCCGTCATATCAATCAATTGGCTTTGTAATTTCTGATTGATTTTTTCATTGGTTTTTTGAGATTTTTTTTGCGTAACTATCGTTTCTTTTACTGCGCTTTGCACCGTTGTTAGTGTCGCACTTAAATTTGTTAAAAAATTCTTAGCACTATTGTGTTCATCTTTAAAGTCGGCAACTATGACATCAAATATATCGATAAGGTGATTGAGTACTTCATCAGTGGACTTATCAGTCATTAGCTTTTTCTTAATCACTAATAACTCATTGGTATGTACTTTTGATAGTGGCAAAGAGCTAAGTGATGCCGATATTTTTTCAAGAATACTGGCGTCAAAAATAGCGACTTCATTTTCATTAGCTAACTGAGCAACTGGTGATGTTAGCTGAGACGCCGGTAAAAGGCCTTGCATAGGTAAACCGTTTTTGGCTTTTAGCGCGTGATCATAAAAAGCTAATAATTGACTTAGTAAAGGAATATATTGGATTAAGGCGTCTTTACTTTGTTTTGTTTTGGTTAACAACGCCCGCAGATCTCTGCGTAAATCACCGGGTAGTCCATTGATCTTCTGTAAATTCTCACCTGCTAGGTTAAATTGTTCATGCATATGAGAAATATTTTTCTCATTGGTTACGCTGTGTTGCTGTAATAATTTACTTATAACAGCAATCTTAGCTTCTATATCGCTAATGGGAGCCGATTTGGTGAATAACGTTCTTAACTGAGCTAAGCGGTTGTCTAATTCAAGATCAACACCTTTGGAAACGAGGGATAGTTTAGCAATGAATTGAATGAGCAGACTTGATTGCAGATTAAAATCTTCTTCTAGTAAACTTCGAGACTCGATTGCGGAATCAAGCTTTCTTTTTAATGCAACTAGTTGCTTTTTTGCAACAGAACTGTCATTCATAAAACCGATTCATCCTAAAGTCGAGTGAGGTCTAGTAGTAAGTAATTTACTTTGTTTATTGTTTCGCCATTTAAATAGTTTAAGGCGTGTACTTTGCTCTTAGTATAAGACAATTTATACCATAAAAACGTTATTTATCAATCTGGATGTGAAAAAAAGCAACTTTTATTACTTGATGTTAACTTTTAATAGCATTGAGTATTTCTTCGTTGTTAAAATAACTAAATCTTAAGACAGTCACTTTGTCTACCAATAATGAGAGAACTTACTTGCGTGTTTAACTATAAAATCAAATTAATAATAGCAATATCTTTATTTTTTGCACAACTAATATCTGCTTATGCGAGCGTAAAAGTTAGCATTAACATAGATCAACCTGAGCATCATCTAGCGAAAGTAGCACTTCAATTCGACAAAAGTAATATAGAACAGGTCGATTTTTATTTACCTACGTGGCGAACCGGACGATATCAGACGCTAAACCTAGCGAATGGCATTCGTGATTTTAATGCTACAGATAGCCAAGGTAATGTACTTAGCTGGCGTAAAATTGATAAACATACTTGGCAAGTTAGTGGCACCAAAAATAAAAAAGTGCATTTAACTTATCAAGTTTATGCCAATGAACTAGCAAAGAGAACTCGTCACATTGATGATAGTCATGCCTTTTTAGACAGCTCTGCCGTGGTTATGTACAGTGAAGCCAGTCGAGATTTAGAACATACAGTCCAGCTTTTGGTACCTAAATTGTGGCGCAGTTTCTCTGGCCTTGAAGCAGGTGATAATAGTCATCAGTTTATTGCCAGTAACTATGACCAATTAATTGACTCACCCATTGAAACTGGTATTAACGAGCACCACAAATTTCGTGTTGATAATCGACTATATGAATTGGTTATCTGGGGGCAAGGTAATTATGACAGTGCTAAAATGGTAGAAGACTTACAAGTTTTAGTAAAACAAAGTAAGCATATTTGGCAAGACTACCCTTTTAAGCGTTATGTATTTATGGTGCATGCAACCAGCGGTGCTCGCGGCGCAACAGAGCATGTTAATTCAACTATTATTCAACGTTCACGTTTCAAATTTTCGACCCGTAAAGATTACCTCAGCTTTATTGCCGTTGCTGCCCATGAGTTTGTTCATACTTGGAATGTAAAGCAGTACCGTCCTCAAGGTATTGTGCCTTATGATTATCAGCAAGAAAACTATTCTAACTTGTTATGGCTGGTAGAGGGCTCAACCAGCTATTTACAATACCAACTGCTTTTACGCGGTAACTTGATGACGACAGATGAGTTTTTTACTGCACTGGCTAAACGCATTACTGCACATATGCACAAACCTGGAAAAACTAGCCAAAGCGTGGCGCAGGCAAGTTTTGATGCTTGGATTAGCGAGGGAGGCGATTACGGAAATAATCATAGTGTAAATATTTATGCTGAGGGATTTTTAGCTTCTTGGTTACTCGATTTTGATATTCTAACTAAAACTGATTTAAGCAAAAGTTATCGTAATGTGCATAACCAGTTATACCAACAACATCGCTTACCACAAAGTTATGAAGAAACTGATGTACTCACTATATTAAAACAAATTACGGCTAGCGATTATCAAGTTTGGTGGCAAGACAATATTCACGGCACAGCTAATATTGACTTCAGCCCACTACTGGCTCAAGCCGGTCTTGAAATGAGTTATGCTAAAAGTAGCGACGATAAGTCGAGTAAACAAAGTAAAGTATGGACTGGTCTTAAAACTAAACAAGGTACTCATGGTTTAGTCATTTCTGCGGTAGAGAAGGATAGTCCGGCATGGCATGCGGGCTTAACTACAGAGGATGTTATTGTCGCTGTAGATGGTTTGCGCATGGTAGAAAAAGATCTGGTAAATCGTTTAACAGATTTTAAAGCGGAGCAAAGCATTGAAATCACTTATTTCCGCCGAGATAAATTAGCAACGGCTACGATAAAACTAGGTAGCATTGCTAAAAACAAGTTAAAAATAATTCCGATGAAGAAAGCCACTAATAAGCAAAAGGCCTTTTTCAAAGCATGGACAGGAATTGACTTTCCAGAAAAAAAATAACAATAAACAGAGCAAGCGTTAAAGTGATAAAATCATTTCACTTTAACGCTTTTTTCAGCAGGGATGTCGAAAGGCAGGTATAAATGCTACTGACGCAAGGTTCTGGCAAAAGGAGCTTGTTCAATATGACTACTTCTAAACGGGTTGATGTCTAAACCTCCACGTCGAGTGTAGCGTGCAAATACGGTTAGCTCTTCAAGTTGACAATATTGTTGTAAGTCACAGTATATTCTTTCGACACATTGCTCATGAAATTCATTATGTTGGCGAAAGGAGATCAAATACTTTAACAGCGTTGCATGATCTATCGCTTTACCACGATAGTGAATATAAATACTTGCCCAATCAGGCTGATTGGTAATTAAACAATTTGATTTTAATAAATGACTCACTAAATGCTCCTCAATTTGAGCACCCTCTTCTTTATTCTGTGCTTGAGCCAGCAGTTGAGCATCATATTGATAGCTATCGATACTGATATCTTCACCATCGATACAAAAGCTATTATCTAAGTTTTTAGCAATCGCTAAAGCGGGACAGTGATCGACACCAAATAAACTTACTTTCGCTGGTGAGCCAGAAATTTTTGATAGATCTTTCGTTAATACTTGTTCTACTTCTTTAATGCTGGCAAAGCGCGTTTGATTAAAGCTATTTAAATACAGTTTAAAAGACTTTGATTCAACAATATTGTCACTGGTACAAGCGAAGCGAAACTCAGCAACAGCTACTACCGGCTTACCTTTCTCATTGAGCCATGAAAGTTCATAGCCATACCAAACATCTTCGCCAACAAAGGGTAAATTGTTTGATTCAAGCGCTAAGTCATCTCTATTTAAACTTCTAGGTACTCCTTGCAGCAATTCTGCGGTATATTCGCTGCAATATTCTGTACTTTTACCCAGTGTTAACTTGCTTAGTTCTGTCGCATTTTGATAATTGGCCATAAATTTTTTCAGTAGTGAGCTAGTATCTTGCTATTTTAAAGGATCTTTTCTTTATATGACATCTACAAATAAAATTTTAGTGCAATCACTTTTAAACTTTAGTGAAGACTTTAGTCAACAGCACATAGAGCAACTTGGACACTTACCTACGAGGGAGCATGATGAACAGTGGCTATCTCCTTGTGAGGTCGGTCCACATGACGACAGTCACCATTATTGGCAACCCATTGCCATGAAAGATGAGCCTGCAACAGGTCAAAGTGCTGAAACTCTCTCTTTTAACAATGTTGAGTCGGCATTAGATCTGACACTGCATCAGGATATTAAGACCTATTTCACTACTATTTTCAGTGGTGATATAGAAGCCGTGTGTGAGGAAGGAGAGTTGTCACTTCTTTTTGCTTGGAATAGGGAAGATTTTGACCGATTACAGGAAAATATCATTGGTCATATTTTAATGAAGCAAAGATTAAAGCAAGCGGAAACCGTTTTCTTTGCTGTTACCGATGAAGAAGATATGATTATATCTGTTGATAATAGTAATGGCGAAGTTTGGGTGGAACGTGTTGGCTGTAAACCACATAAAAAACTCAGTGATTCATTAGCCAGCTTTATCGCTCAATTAACACCAAAGAGTTTAGTTAATGAGCAGCAATTAAATAACTAAAAGCTTATCTCTTTTGATTAAGTTGCTCAGTTAAGTTTAGTATGAGAATTTTTACTTCTGCTAAGTCATTTTTCATCTCTGTTAACTCTTGCGCCAACGACTGTTGAATCATCTTCTTTATTGCACCATTTTTAAGAAGAGAGTCGATTAGGGCAGAGGTATCGTTTGTCGATAACGCTTGATTAACTTGCTGCTTCTTATCATTAATTGGCGTAATAAAGTCGGGTTGGTGCTGCCAGTTTTTTAAGGTGGTTATTAAAGTGGCTAATGGCACAGTTTGACTCAGCTTTGCTTTTACTAATGCCACGGTTGGCTTTTTCCCTGCATTGGCAAGCTGATTGGCACAGGTTAAAATTTCATCGATAATTGTCATTTTACTTACTGATTAAAAATAATTAATTAATTTAACTATATTTTAGCCAATATAACTAAAAATGTCTTTAACTTCATGAGGTTGTTTTTTAAAATTAATTAAATTCAACGACTTAGGTTGTTGGCTTGTTTTTTGCTGTTATTAGTAAAGAAGAATTATAACTATTACATTATACCTCTAGGGAATATAAACATGAAAAAATCAATACTTGCTTTACTCATTGCAGCGCCACTAGCCATGACATTATCTGGTTGTGTTATAAAAATAAACGATGACGGTATTGACCATGGTTTTGTCAGCGATAGTGAAGACCGAACTTACAAAAACCGTAAGAAAATTGCCAAAGTACAACTAGGTAGCTCTTTTATGGATATGCAGGAAAAGTTAGGCGTTGCTGATTTTTCTGAGACTTATACGGACGGTGATAACACGGTACGCGTTTTATATTATCGTACTCAACGAAAGCATAAAGATGGTTTAACCACAAAAGATGAGTGTACGTACTTACAATTTATTAATGGTAAGTTAATAGAGACGGGTAATGGTGGAGATTATTCGAAAACTCAAAAGGTTAAAGCAAACTAATTAGTTACTGCTATTTAGCCCTAAATACCTCGCTTAGCGGGGTATTTTTTTATGTAAAAAAGATAGCCATCATGAGTGTTTAAACTCATTATATTTGACCTACTTTAAATTATGCTGTTATGGTGAACTGTTAGATTAAAAAATAATCCGCCGTCAGAGTAGGAGAAGATAATGAGTGAAACAGTATCGGTAGAAAAAAATGTTGATAGTAACCTAGATCAAGACGTTAATATTCGAGCAACGTATTTAAGTGCTCATGAGTTAAAGTTAGCCGCGTCACTTTTGTATCAAGCCTATCATGATGACCCTGTTTTTTTAGAAATATTTAATAGTGATAAAGAAGATTATGAACAGCGCCTTCGTGGTGCTATTCGAGAAGAGCTAAATGCTTTTTGGCAAGCAAAACAACCCATGGTTGGCTTGTATCTTGGAGAAGCCATGGTTGGCGTTGCTTGTATTAACAGCCCTGATGAAACGTTGGCAAGTGATCGCTTTTGGCATTGGCGCCTTAAAATGCTGCTTAATTCGGGTTACTTTAGTACTAAGCAAATGATGCAAAAAGAGCAAACCGTATTGGCAGCAGTACCAATGAAGGTTTTCCATTTTCTATCATTTATTGCTGTTCACCCATTACATCAGCAACATGGTTTTGGCCATTACTTAATGGCCGCCGTTAATACAGTGCTAGATGAACATCCAGATAGTGAAGGAGTTGCCGTTTATGCTACCTCAGGAAAATTTAAAGAGTTCTTTAAACATGTTGATTATCAAACGGTAAAAGAAGTCACCGTCGGAAATGTTTGTGGCTCTGTCATGGTTCATTATCGAGATAAAGCGGAATAACTGCACTTTATTGACTTACTCTAGGGCTATATTTAGCCTTATCTCCCCCTGTTTACTTCCCCAATAAAAAATAGCACCGATAAAGTGCTATTTTTTTTGTGAGACATGTCTTACGTCACTGTGAGACATATTGGCAATCCCTGCTAAAATCGAGAACATTAATTTATTATGTGGTTGATTTTTAATAAGTTATCTCAACTTCTGTTTGTTACATTGTTTTTACATACTAATGGTGGCCGTTAACCAGCCTCGATAACTAAGATTTACGTGTATTATTAACCATGTCAGGAAGACAAGGAGCAGGGGGCTTCAGCGTTACTTGTAACGTGGTTAGGGAAGATGCAATGTTGCTAAAATGGAATGGCAGCGACATAAGGACTTACTGAGGACAGTAAACATAACTTAGGGATTGAGTTGAATAAAAAGGACGCAATGGATGCAATTCAAGGAAGATATGAGTAAGGATACTTGTTAAGAGTTTAAGGATGAACTCTAGTGGTAGGAAACCACGATGGAAAGATATGAACAAGGATGTGGCTTGGTAAGGATTATCAAGATTAGCGAAACAGTCGTTATGGATAATGACTGAAAGGAATGTTAAAAAAGGAAGTGGATTAAGGAAGCAGTGTCAGGAAGACGCTAATTAAGGATGATATGAACAAGGATGTGACTTGGTGAGGATAACCAAGGTCAGGAAGACAGTAGTTAGGAACGGCTACTAACAAGGAGTGTTAACTTAGGAAACTAAATCAAGGAAGTCGGGTCAGGAAGACACTAGTTAAGGATGATTGAATGGGGGACTTTACAGTAACCCAAAATGGAAATGAGTGGACTCATAAAGGATATACTAAGGATAGTATTCAAGGACGAAATGAGATCATTAAATATGTGTGCAGGACGCACCGTATAAGCTAGTTATAGAGATGCGACTCAATGAGTCGCATTTTTTATTTATAGGTTATAAGTTTTTATAGCTTATAAAAAGTTCATTTTCTGCTAACTACTTTGATTGTTATTTGTTCTCGCTTAACTTCCCTAATAAAAAATACACTGACAATAAGCCCTTTCTTCTGTAAGAGATCTCCTACAGCAATGTGAGATATATTGGCAATTCCTGCTGAAATCCAGAAGTTAAATGATATACCTCATTGATTTATCGTTATTTATTCTAAGTGTTATCTATTACATTCTTTTTACACTTTAAATTTTGTTGTTAACCCACTTCGATAAATTAAATTTAGGCCTACTATTAAGCATGTCAGGAAGACAAGGAGCAGGGAGCTTCAGCGTTACTTGTAACGCGACTAGGGAAGATGAATGTTGTTGAAATGGAATGGCGGCGACATAAGGACTTACTGAGGACAGTAAATATAACTTAGGGATTGAGTTGAGTAAATAGGACGCAGAGGATGCTATTCAAGGAAGATATGAGTAAGGATGCTGTGTAAAAGTGAGTATAGGGAAAACCTAAAGCAGGATGCTTTGATTATAAATAATACTTGGTGTTATTTTATAAAAGGGTTTAACAAGGAGGCTTTAAGGACGAAGTCTAGTGGTAGGATGCCACTATGGATGATATGAACAGGGATGTGGCTTGGTTAGGATTACCAAGGTCAGGAAGACTGTAGTTATGGATTACTACTGAAATGGATGTTTAAACAGGGATATTAGCTAAGGAAGGTTAATGTAGCAAAGGGTGTCAGGAATACTGTAGATATGGATGACTACTGAAACGGATGCTTAAACAGGGAGATTAACTAAGGAAAGTTAATTTAGTAAAGGGTGTCAGGAAGACGCTAATTAAGGACGATAAGAACAAGGACCTGGCTTGGTTAGGATGACTAAGCTCAAGAAACTGAAGTTATGGACGGCTTCTAAAATGGATATGAGTGGACTCATATAGGATAAGCTAGGGATAGTTGTTCAAGGACGAAATGAGATCATAAAATATGTGTGCAGGATGCACCATATAAGCTAGTAATAGAAATGCGACTTAATGAGTTGCATTTTTTATGTGTAGTGATAAATGTTTCTTATCAATAACAGTTAATTTCTCTGCGTTCAATACTCCCCTCAATGGATGTTAACAGCTAGCTAATATTGTAATAACAGCTTATTCTAATGGCAGTTAGAGTCAGATGAAAATTGGGCAGAACATGTTGGATTTATTAGCAAAGCTTGCTACCAAGCTGCAACCCTTTCGCAAGTTGAGTTATCTACTTGCTGTAATCCTCGTTGGTATTATTTTTAGCCAATTGCAGCAAACAACTTCACAACAACCGACCAGCCCTTATGCATTATTAAGTTTTATTGCTTGCATATGGTTACTACTATTCAATATATTGCTTTCTCTCTTTGATAATATCCCCAAAATTAATACCGACTCGCCAGGAATCTTTATCCGCATAAAATTAAAAGTGCAGCGAAGTTTGTATCACATCTTGGCATTGTTATTTATTGGTCTAACGATAGTGATAGTATTTTTATCTTTGAGAATGCTCAGAGTTTAAACGAGAGCAATCAAAAAGGTGTAATGAAATAGACAATAAAAAAGGAGCTTATCATTGCTCCTTTTTACTGTTATTAATTAAGCTATCATTTTATAGTGATAGCTTAACGGGGGGATTTACTCTCTGGTCGCTGCTTTCATCTCACCGACAAAATGCGTTAACTCAGTCAGCATCTTGTTCTTATCGGTTAAATTATCTTCAATTATTTTAACCACAGCCGAGCCACTAATTGCACCTAGTGCACCTGCGTTAAGAGCGTCTTTAACTTGTTGCGGTGTAGAAATACCAAAGCCTAATACGGGTGGGGCGGCATGATATTTTGTTAAATTTTCAATTAACTGACTAGCTGATGTGGTAATTGTATTTTTAGGGCTCTCTGCACTGTCTACACCTGTTACACCTGTGCGACTTAAAACATAGGTATAGCCACGCGAATAAGAAGATACTTCCCGTAAAGTTTCATCGCTGGCGTTAGGTGGCGCGATAAAAATAGGTGCAACACCATGTTTTAATGCAGCTTCTCTAAACGGTTCACTCTCACGAATAGGTACATCGGCTATTAGGACTGAATCTACTCCAGCATCGCTCATATCACGATAAAAGCTATCAATACCACGGGCAAAAACTAAATTACCGTAAAGTAATAAGCCAATAGGTATTTGTGGGGCGTATTCACGTACTTGCTTTAATATATCAATGCAAATGTCGGTGTTAATACCGGCACCTAAAGCGCGCAGGGCCGCTCTTTGAATTGTTATACCATCGGCGCTTGGATCAGAGAAAGGAATACCTAACTCTAAGGCATCGGCTCCGGCATCGATTAAACTTTTAATAACCGCAAAAGACTGTTCAGCATTAGGATCGCCAATCATAACAAAAGGGATGAAAGCTCGTTCATTCTTTTCTTTTAACGTAGCGAACGCCGTTTGATAACGAGCACCCGCTTGCTGAATATTTGATTGTGACATTAAGCCTCTCCTCTATGTTTAACTGTTGTTGCTGATGCAGCTTTATCAGGTGAAATAATGGCCTGTACATGAGCTAAATCTTTATCACCACGACCAGATAGGTTTACTAGATAAATAGTTTCTGTCGTGACTGATTCTGCCATTTTTAAAGCTTGTGCAAGGGCATGAGCTGATTCAAGTGCAGGTATAATTCCCTCTTTTTTTGCTAATTCTTGAAATGCAGCTAACGCCTCATCATCATTAATGGCGACATATTGTGCTCGACCGGTATCTTTTAAGAATGCATGTTGTGGGCCTACCGCAGGGTAGTCAAGACCAGCAGATACAGAGTAAGACTCTTGAATTTGGCCATGCTTATCTTGCATTATATAAGTGTAGTTTCCATGCAACATGCCCTTTGTACCGGCTACAAGCGTTGCACCATGCTGATCGGTTTCAATACCCTTACCACCGGCTTCAACGCCGATAAGTTTGACACCTTCTTCATGAATAAAGTCGTGGAACATGCCAATGGCATTGGAGCCACCACCGACTGCGGCAATAACATAATCAGGTAAACGACCTTCCTCTTCATAAAACTGTGCTTTTGCCTCTTCACCAATCATTTTTTGAAATTCCCTAACTATGGTCGGGAATGGGTGAGGGCCAGCGGCAGTACCTAATAAGTAGTGAGCATTTTCATAATTTGCCGACCAATCTCTAAGCGCTTCATTAACGGCATCTTTTAACGTGCCAGAGCCAGCCGTTACCGGAATCACTTCTGCGCCCATTAATTCCATGCGAAAAACATTGGGCTGTTGTCGCGCACAATCCACAGCACCCATATAAATTTTACATTTTAAGCCTAGTAATGAACAGGCAATCGCGGTGGCAACACCATGTTGGCCAGCGCCAGTTTCAGCGATTATTTCAGTTTTACCCATGCGTTTAGCGAGCAGTGCCTGTCCTAACACTTGGTTAGTTTTATGAGCGCCGCCGTGCAATAGATCCTCACGCTTTAAATAAATTTTAGCTAGCGGATTTTTTACAATATTTCGACAACAAGTTAATGGTGTAGGTCGTCCGGCATATTTGGTTAATAAGTTATTGAACTCGTTTAAAAAGGCTTCATCGGTTTGAGACTCAATAAAAGCTTGCTCTAATTGCTCTAATGCCGGGACGAGTAATTCGCCGACATACATACCACCAAACTCACCGAAATAGGCGGGTAAGGTTTCTTTTTTTGATGACTTATCACCTGTTTTAATATCGTTTAGCATGTTAATAATTCCTAATTTGCGAAAATACTTGTGTTAGCTTTTCGCTTGATTTAATACCTGGGCTATCTTCAACACCTGAGTTGAGGTCTAGACCAAATAAATCCACCTGAGTTAACTGTTCAAGGGCTTGATTAATATTGTCAATGTTTAGTCCACCAGCTAAAAAGCTGGTGGATAAGTTTTGCTCACTTAAGGCTAAAACTTGCCAATTAAATGCTGCACCGCTACCTGGGCTTTGGCCATCGAGGACATGATGACAGACACTATGATTGAGCAAAGGTACGCTATCTGCTACCGGGCTTGCTTGCCATACTTGACAATAGCTACAGCCATGCTCGGCAAGTTCCACTATTAAGGCATCAATATAATGAACATCTTCACTGCCATGAAGTTGTACGGCACTTAACTGTAAAGTCTTGACCAAGTCAATAATTTCATCACGTTCGTTATTAACAAAAACACCAACATACTCTAACTTAGGTATTGCTTTAATAATGTTTTGGGCTTGCGCTTTGGTAACATAGCGAGGTGATTTTTCAGCAAAAATCAGACCACCAAAACGTGCACCGGCATCCGCGGCCGCGCTAGCATATTTAGCGTCTGTTAAACCACATACCTTGTTATTGCCATAAATAAGTTTACGACATGCTAAGTCAATATCTTGATAAACGTTATTTTTAGGATCCATTAACGAGCTGCCCACTAAAAAACCATCAACAGCAGGCGCTAACTCTCTTACTTGAGCATTACTGTATATGCCGGACTCAGAGATAATGATCCTATCGTCGGGTAAGCTAGGGGCAAAATCAAAAGTACGTGCAATATCGGTACTTAAGTCACGTAAGTTTCGATTGTTGATACCTATCATCTTTGCATTAAGCTTTATTGCTCTATCACGTTCATCATAGGTAGAAATCTCCGTTAAAACGGCTAAGTTATATTGCTCAGCAACGGCTGCTAACTCAAGGTACTCATCATCAGAGAGTACACTGAGCATTAATAAAATAGCGTCAGCGCCATAGTATCTTGCTAGGTAAACTTGGTAGCTATCAACAAAGAAGTCTTTATTCAGTACCGGACACTTTACCGACTGCGTTACTGTTTTTAGGTAATCAAAGTTACCTTGAAAATACTTTTCATCGGTTAATACCGATATTGCTGCAGCATATTTATCATAAATCTGGCAAATAGCTTTAACATCAAAGTCAGGACGGATTAGTCCTTTAGACGGTGAGGCTTTCTTGCACTCAAGAATAAAGCCCGCATAGGGCTTATCCACAGTTCTTGTTAATGCCGCGTACATATCTTTAGTGGTCGGTACCAGGTCATTGATGAAACTAGCTAATGGTTTGCTTATCTTTAGGGCGTCAATTTCTATACGCTTATCATCAACGATTTGTTCTAAGATATTTTTCTCTGCTGAAATATTAATACTAGTAGTCATGCTATTTTTCAGCCTTTTGGTCAGTGGCGTTGGATAATATTTCTTGATTAGAAAGCTCAACCAAGCTTGATAATGTCGATAAGCCTTTGCCTGAGGCAAGTACTTCACTGGCAAGTTGCGCAGCTTCCTTGAGAGAGTCAGCTTTGTTATGTAAATACAATAACGCTGCACAGTTTATGATTACCGCGGCATTGTGGGCATCCTGTCCTTGACCCGATAAAATAGCTTTAATGATATCGGCATTTTCTTGTGGAGTACCACCTTCAATCTCTGCAAGGGCGTAATTGTTTAAACCAAAGTCTTGCGGCGTAAAAGTACGTTCAATCAATTCACCCTGGGTAATTTCAATAACTTGAGTATCCCCATGCAAAGCAATTTCATCTAGTCCACTACCATGTACAACAAAAGCACGTTGCACACCGGTAAGTTGTAGCGCTTGTGCCATGGGCATTAATAACTCGTGGGTATAAACGCCAAGTAACATAATGTTTGGATGAGCGGGATTGACTAGCGGTCCTAAGATATTAAATATAGTGCGAATACCCATAGCTTTTCTCACGGGGCCTGCATGCTTGAAACCAGAGTGATAGGCAGGTGCGTACAAAAAACATAGGTTTGTTTGTGCTAAACAATGATTTGCTGTTTCAGGCGACATGGCCAAATTTACGCCAAACGCTTCGAGTAAATCAGCAGAGCCAGACATGCTGGAAACACTTCGGTTACCATGCTTAGCCATTTTTAAACCGCAAGCCGCAGCTAAAATCGCCGCCGTGGTAGAAATGTTAATAGTATTAGCACCATCGCCGCCAGTGCCAACGCAGTCGGCGACAATAATTTCTTCACTGTCTCGCTTAGGAAATGAAGTGGCAGCAGCGCGAATAGCGATTGCAGCTCCAGCTATTTCTTCAGGTGTTTCACCTTTTATTTTCAGCGCCGTTAAGACACTTGCCATAAACGCGGGCTCGACATTACCTTGTAATACTTGCTGAAAAAAATCATGACTTTGTGTTTGGTTTAAGTCATTGCCATCGACTAATATCGGTAAAACTTTGTTGATGTCAGGTGTGCTGATATTTGACGAGTTGATATCTGTTGTGTTAGTACCTTTGGAACCAGTATTTTGTGAATTAGTCATTTTATGCTCCAGTAACTTTGTTATTGAGTGATGGCGCTAAGTTAAGTAAATATTGAATACTTTGCGCTAACAAGGTGGCACCAAATGTCGTTAATATTGATTCTGGATGAAATTGAAAAGCTAAAACAGCATCTTCTTCACGGCTTATGGCCATGCACATACCGTTATATTCAGCGATAACATCTAACGATTGTGGAATATCTTTACCTATCAATGAGTGATAACGCGCAACGGGTAAAGGATTTTTAATACCCTGAAAAGGGCCACTAGCACTATGGGTAATATTGGAGGCTTTCCCGTGGACAATTTCTTCGGCTCTGTCGACACGGCCGCCATAGTGTTCTATTAGCGCCTGATGACCCAAACAAATTCCCATCATTGGAATACGGCCAGCACACTTTTTAATAAGTGCCATCAAACAGCCTGCCTTTTGGGGCTCGCCAGGACCTGGAGATAACACCAATAATACCGGCTCTGCAGTTTTCTGGGTGTGTTCAAGCATTTTTTCAAAAATAAAATCAGCACTGAGGGTATTTCGATAGACACTTGGCTCAAAACCTAAACATTGAAATTCATCAACCAAGTTATAGGTAAAAGAGTCTAAGTTATCGAGCATAAATAATTTAGTCATGTGCTTGCTCCGTCATCGAAATATTGGTATCTGTATTTGCCGTGAAAATGGCATTGCTCTTTTCAATGGCATTAAGAACCGCTTGAGCCTTTTGCTTGGTTTCATTGGCTTCACTTATCGGATCTGAGTCATAAACAACACCAGCGCCAGCTTGTACTTGGGCAATATTATCTTTTACAAAGGCCGAGCGTATAACAATACAAGTATCCATTTCACCTGTGCCAGTTAGGTAACCAACCGCGCCGCCATAACTGCCACGCCTTTTACCTTCTACTTCTCTAATAAGTGAAGTAGCTTTTACTTTGGGTGCGCCTGAAAGTGTGCCCATATTCATACAAGCCTGATAGGCGTGCAAAGCATCTAAGTCGGTTTGTAAAGTACCGCATACTCGGGAAACTAGGTGCATTACATGGGAGTAGCGATCAACTTTCAGTAACTCGGCAACATAACGGCTACCCGGTTGCGAAACTCTGGCAATATCATTACGCGCTAAATCAACCAGCATAATATGTTCTGCCGACTCTTTTTTGTCTTGCCTGAGTTCTAGCTCAATACGGCTGTCTAAGTCTAAGGAAATATTGCCGTGTTTATCAAAACCGCGCGGGCGAGTTCCTGCTATCGGATAAATTTCAACATGACGATTGCTGGCTTGATATTTTAATGCAGATTCTGGCGAAGCACCAAAAATACAAAAGTCACTATCTTTTAAATAAAACATATAGGGACTTGGGTTACTTAATTTTAGTGCTTTATATGCGGCAAGGGCATCAAAACAAGGTAGGGTAAAAGTACGTGAAGGTACCACTTGAAAAATATCACCCGCTCTGATGTTTTCTTTTAATTGTTCAACTATCTGACAATAGCGTTCGTCACTAATGTCGACTTGCAGCTCTTCATTAAATCTTTGTTTATCATTAACGTCATTAAGTGAAGGACTTAATTGGGAAACTTGTTCGGCATCTACAGGAGTCGACAGTACGTCTTTGATCTGAGCTACACGGTTAGATATTGCCAAATGACTTTGTTTAGCTTGTTCAGAATCGTTATAAGTAAAAATATTACCTATAATTTCAGTGCTCTGTAATTCATGGTCAATGATAACTAAGGTTTCGGCTAAATAATAAACAAAATCAGGGCAAGTATTATCACCATCAGCAACAGCGGGTAACTCCTCTGCTATTGCCATCAGGTCAAAGGCAAAAACGCCACCAAGGAATACGGCAAAGGGGTGACTGTTATCATCGGTGAGTTGATTAAATATCCGTAAACTGTGCAAGGAGTTTATTGCGCTTAAACGAGACTTTTCATCAAGGTCGCTAGCAACGTCACGAAATGTTGCTTGAAATGATTTGCCATCTTCAGTGAAGCTGATTTTGGCGTGCTCTTTTAATTGAACCGCAGCGAAGTTAATAGCTGCTGCACCATTTAAAGATAATGCTGAAAAAGTGACGACGTTGCCATTACAGACAATTTTTACAGCGGCATCAGTTAAGAGTAAGCTTTTTAATAAGTGCTTTTTATCAATCTCGGCAGATTCTAATAAGATATTATGCTGTTGTTGGTGACATAATAATTGGTAAACACTTAACGGATCATTTTGATAGTGGCTACTATCTTGTAAGGTGATCACTTCACCTTTTATATAATGGGGTAAAATTTTAGTCATATTGAATACTTCTATAGGGTTTATTTAAAGAAAAATTGTCAACCTGCGTAAATGGGCAACAGCCACCAAATAAACCATGTTTTTGTTCTATTCATTTTAAATCCTTTGTTAACTTCATTTTGTCCGGTAAATCTCGAACGCTTTAACGTAAAAACCCGCTAATAAAAGCGGGTTTTTTTGAAATTTGTTTAATCTTTTTTAAGATACACGCAATTATCACAACCCAATTATGTCGAGTTATGCCACCACCAAATTAATGAAGAGTTAGATTTTGCTGTGTTCATCTTATAAGTGCCTTTACTTGCCGTATCTTATCTACTTTAAGCTTATTTAATTTTTATTAAGAAAGGAAAAAGTATCATTGTTTACTGCTTATCAGTAAACTTATCTTAATACTAAGATTACCCTTATAGAAGACCTTATTATGGCGTTACTGTCAACCACTGATTTCCCTCATCAGATAGTAGAAACCGAAGGTTTTGCTCATAAACGTATCGACTTACATAGCCATACTAATTGCTCTGATGGTACCTTAACACCGCAAACCTTGATAGATAGAGCGGTTAACTTTCAAATTGATGTTTTAGCTATCACCGACCATGACACTGTCGCTGGTCTTGATATAGCTCAAAAGTATATTGAAGAGCAAAATATTTCACTTAAATTGATTAATGGCATTGAAATATCTACAGCATGGCAGGGATTTGAAATCCATATTGTTGGTTTAAATATTGATACAAACAATGACGCACTAAAAACACTCATCGAGAAGCAGCAGCAAGCAAGAGAGCAGCGTGCCTTATCAATGGGTGAGAAACTGGCTAAATGTGGCTTTCCAGATGTTTATGCAGATGCCAAAGAGATGGCAGGTGAGGGCTCTATAACACGGGCGCACTTTGCTAAAGTACTTCATCAGCAGGGGCATGTTAATACCATGCAACAAGCGTTTGATAAATACATCGGCAAGAAAGGCTCAAAAGGGCAACGTGCTTATGTAAAACCTAATTGGTGTAGCATTGAAGAAGCGGTGCAAGCAATACATCATGCAGGTGGCAGTGCCGTGATGGCTCATCCTATTCGATATGACCTTACTGCTAAATGGCTACGGCGTTTAATTGTTCACTTTAGTGAAGTTGCTGGTGATGGCTTAGAAGTGGTCTTGCCGCAGATGAATCCAGAGCAAAGGCGAAAAATGCTGGCTTATTGTCAAGAATATAACTTACATGCCTCTATGGGATCCGATTTTCACTATCCCAACAAGTGGAGTGATTTAGGCCGGAATCTTACTATGCCAGTTGGCGCCAAGCCTGTTTGGGCGCAATGGCAATAAAAGTAAAAGTAGCAATAAAGAACGTTAGTACTCGTGGGAAAAGTAAATGTTCAGGCCAGTTACCACGCAAGGTTTCAGCTTACAATGAGTACAGGCAGCAAGCACTAAACACTTAGCATTAGATAATAAATCAAAAACAAATTATTAAAGTATAGGAATGTCTCATGAGTCAGTTTTTTTATGTACACCCAGATAACCCTCAGGGTCGCTTAATGAAACAAGCGGCAGAAATTATCAAACAAGGCGGCGTCATCGTTTACCCTACCGACTCAGGTTATGCCTTAGGTTGTCATTTAGGTGATAAAAAAGCCTTAGAGCGTATCTGTCAAATTCGAGATATAGATAAAAATCACAACTTTACTTTAGTGTGCCAAGATTTATCACAACTATCAGAATACACCCGAGTAGATAATAGCGCCTTTAGGTTGCTAAAAAATAACACCCCAGGTCCATACACTTTTATTTTTAAAGGCAGTAAAGAAGTCCCTAAGCGATTGTTAAACCCTAAAAAGAAAACAATAGGCATCAGAGTACCGGATAATACTATCGCACAAGCCTTGTTGACTGAACTTGCAGAGCCTATAATGTCCACCAGTTTGATTATGCCTGGCCAAGAAATGGCTGAGTATGATCCTGAACACATTCGAGATTTATTAGAACATCAAGTTGACCTTATCGTTAACGGTGGTCATTTAGGGGAGCACCCAACCACAGTAATTGATTTTTCTAATGACAGTATTGAGATAATACGCGTAGGAGAGGGCGACCCTTCTCCATTTCAATAGCCCAAATTTAACGTGCCAATGAATATTGCAGTTTAATGGGTATTGAACCTGAACAATGAGCCAGAAGTAAGCTTCCAGGGAGCTGCTACTGACGTAACAGAGTAAAAATAATGACGGTTGATAAGAAAAAAGCACGTAAAGACGCAGCAATTGATAAAAAATATGGCACTCGCGGCACCGAAAAAAAAGGTGTAGTTAAAAAAGGCCTACCAAAATCAGGTGCGGTGAAAAAAGGCGTTGCCAAAAAAGGTAAAGCTAAGAAAGAGCCTGAAAAGGTAGAGAAAGTACACTTTCAAACAGCGACTCATAAAGATTCAGAAAAAGTACAAAAAGTCCTAGCACGTGCAGGTAAAGGCTCTCGCCGTGAAATGGAAACCATGATCAGTGAAGGTCGGGTAAGTATTGACGGTAAAGTTGCCTTTTTAGGTGATAGAATTATCGGTACGGAACAAATTCGACTGGATGGCCATCACGTTAAACTCACTGCCCCAGATGAAGATATCTGTCGCGTACTTATTTATAACAAGCCAGAAGGGGAGATGTGTACTCGTAAAGACCCCGAGGGCCGTCCTACCGTATTTGATCGTCTTCCTAAACTTGACGCTGGCCGTTGGGTTGCTGTTGGCCGTTTAGATATTAACACCTCAGGCATGTTGTTATTTACCACTGATGGTGAATTAGCCAACCGATTAATGCACCCCTCACAAAAAATAGAGCGTGAATACGCTGTGCGTGTTTTTGGTGAAATCAATGAAGCGATGTTACAAAGATTACGTGCTGGCGTTGAGTTAGAAGATGGTCCAGCACGATTTCAAAAAATCACTTACCGCGGTGGTGAAGGCCGAAATCATTGGTTCCATGTTGTGTTATCAGAAGGGCGTAACCGAGAAGTACGTCGTTTATGGGAAAGCCAAGAAGTGCAGGTAAGCCGTCTGATCCGAGTACGCTACGGTGATATGGAAATGCAGCGCCAATTACCGCTTGGCGGATGGCGAGAGTTAGCCTTAAAAGAAGTTAACTATTATCGTAAATTAGTTAGCTTGACCCCTGAATTGGAAAGTAAAGTTAAAGTCGATGAAAAAACCATGGATAATGCTAAGAGTCGTCGAATTCGTCGCTCGGTTAAAAAGCATCAGCAACGCCATCAGCAAAGCACTCGTCGTCGTCACAAGTAGCCGTAGTAGAAGTAATAATTATGCACTATCAATTAATTGAAGACCAAGTCAGCTTAAACAATTTATGTGAGCAACTCGCTAAGGCGAAAGTGTTAGCCATAGATACAGAGTTTGTTCGTACCCGTACGCTATATGCAAAACTTGGTTTACTTCAGGTTTGTGATGGCGAGCAACTTGCACTTATTGACCCCCTTGCTATTGAGGATTTATCTCCTTTTTGGCAATTACTCACTAATGCCAATATCACCAAAGTGTTGCATGCCTGTTCAGAAGATTTAGAAGTCTTCCTGACGGCAGGAAATTGCCAACCGGTTAATTTAATTGATAGTCAAATCATGATGTCATTTCTTGGTCATGGCTTATCTTTGGGCTATGCTGCCATGGTAAAACACTATACCGATATTGAGTTAGACAAGTCCGAGTCACGTACTGACTGGACTAAAAGGCCTTTAACGGAAAAACAATTGGCCTATGCCAGCGCCGATGTTGATCACTTGTTTTATCTTTATCCAAAATTATTATCCGAGTTAACTCAGGCGGGTTTCTTCGACTATGCAAAGCTAGAAACACAAAATATGATTGATAAAAAGTTCACGCCAGTGGATGAAAGTAAAATGTATCTAAATATTAAAATGAGTTGGCGTTTAAACCCTAAGCAATTAAATTTGTTAAAGCACCTAGCAACTTGGCGTTTTCAACAAGCACAGAAACGTGACTTGCCTATTGGTTTTGTAGCTAAAGATCATACTTTAATGGCATTAGCGCAAAGTAATCCTACAAGTCTTAGCGCTATGTTAAATCTTGAAGGGGCAGAGGCACTTGATATTCGCCACAAAGGTAAAGCTATGCTGGCGGTATTAGCCAAAGCTGATAATGCTGAAGTAGGTGATTACCCTGAGAAAATTAATCGTCTTGATGATTATCCAGCTTACAAACAAATCTTTAAAAAAGTAAAAGCTTTCTTAGTACAGGTAAGTGAACGTAATGGCTTAGCCATCGAAAATGTTGCTTCAAAAAAGCAAATAAATCAATTTTTAACATGGCAATTTGACCTTAATGGCGCTCGCAGTAGTACCAAGAAGGTTGAGTTATTATCAAGTTGGCGTGATGAATTATTTGGTGAAGCTTTAATCACATTTACCAAGCAAGGTTATAAGTAAACGGTTAATAACCTTGGTTTTTTATTAAAAAAACCGACTAAATTTACATTTTTGTTAACATTATTTCATCGAGTGACTATGGGGTTCACCCTTGGCTCATGATATATTTAATCATCAATACAACTTTCTCAGTAATCTATAGGTCTCCATTATGCTATGTGCTATTTATAAAAGTGCCCGAAAAGCCCAAACTTACATTTTTGTTAAGACCCGCGATGACTTCTCATCCGTTCCCGATGGCTTGATGAAGACTTTTGGTACGCCACAGTTAGTTACTCTCGTTAACCTAGCGACCAAAAATAAGTTAGCAATGGCTGATTTAGAAAAAGTGAAAGCAAACCTAGATGAAACAGGTTTTTATCTACAGTTACCACCACCTCAAGAAGACTTATTAAAAACACATAAAGCGGAGATGGAAGCTAAAAAAGAGCAGGGAGAGCTGTAATGAAGTTTCTATTAAAAGCCCTTGGCTTATCAGCGGTCATAACACTCGCTATGATCAACCAATCAATGGCGGCTAAAGCTGAGTTAACAGAAGCAGGTTTTGCTGAGTATGTGCTAACCCTTAAAGCTGATGCATTAGCAAAAGGATTTAGCCAAACATTCATTGATGAAAGTTTTGCTAAAGTAGAGTTTCATAAACGCGCGGTTAAAGCGGATAGAAGCCAGCCTGAGAATGTTGAAACACTCGATACCTATCTACCAAAACGTGTGCCAAAGTGGAAAGTAGAGAAAGCTCGAGCGTTATACAAAGAGCATCAGGTATTATTAAATCAAGTAGGTGAAAAGTATCAGGTACAGCCACGATTTATTGTAGCTTTATGGGGTCTTGAAACTAACTTTGGTAAGTTCACCGGTGGTTATAATGTCATCTCGGCTTTATCAACCTTAGCCTATGAAGGCAGACGTGAAGTATTCTTTAAAAAGCAATTGATGGCTGCGCTTACCATCCTAGATGAAGGTCATATTAGCATTGAAGATATGAAAGGTTCATGGGCAGGTGCTATGGGACAAAATCAGTTTATGCCAACATCTTTTTTAGGCTACGCTGTTGATGGTGATGGAGATGGTAAAAAGGACATTTGGAACAACCAAGCCGATGTTTTTTCATCTATGGCAAATTACTTACAAAAAGAAGGTTGGAGTGATGAGTTGACTTGGGGTCGCCAAGTTAAGTTACCAAAAGGCTTTGACAATAGCTTAGCTATTCCAAAAAATACCGGTAGCCGAAAAAACTGGCTAAAAGCTTGGTCTGAAACAGAAAGAACACTCGCTCAATGGCAAGCGCTTGGCGTGAGACGTGCAGACGGTACTAACTTACCCAATGTTGATATTAAAGCCGCGTTAGTGTTTCCAGATGATGAAAATGGTCGTGTCTATCTAGCATATGACAACTATAAGAGTTTAATGCACTGGAATTTGTCCTATTATTTCGTCAGTTCGGTCGGCCATTTATCTGACCGGATAAAGTTTCCACCTATCAAGTGAAGCAAGTCCTAAAATCAATTAGTACAGTCAACAAGTAATGTTAATGAGTAAAAAAAGTAGTAGTAAATGATCGATAAAAAAACACCAGAACAGCCTTTTTGGCAAACCAAAACCTTAGCAGAAATGACTCGCCCAGAATGGGAGTCATTATGCGATGGCTGTGCTAAATGTTGCTTGAATAAGTTTATTGATGACGAGCATACCGATGAAGATTCGGAACTTTTGCCGACCGATCATATTAAAGAAGGTGAGCAGATATTTTATTCTAATATAGCTTGTCACTTGCTCAATGAGAAATCTTGCCAGTGCTCTAAATATGATCAGCGCACCACGTTAGTACCTGATTGTGTGCGCTTAACACAAGAAAATATTGATGCGGTATTTTTTATGCCGCCAAGTTGTACCTATCGCCGTTTGCAAGAAGGACGCGGTATGCCGTCATGGCACCCGTTACTGCATAAAGGTAAAAAATCAGCAATGCATAAAGCGGGTATGTCGGTACGTGGGAAAATAGTCAAAGATAATGAAGTCAGCCTTGATAAGTTTGAAGATCATATTGTCATCTGGCCATTAAATGATCTTGATTAAGCAATACTAACGTCATGTATTCCTTAGTATGAAAAATACTCCTCAAAATCCCTCAATGGTAAATGTAGAGCAACAAAGCTTGCTCTATTTACATATCGCCGTTTTTCTTTTTGGTGGTACCGCGCTGTTTTCTAAGCTTGTCGGCCTACCAGCACTTGATATAACGGTTTATCGGACGGGCATAGCAGCCATAGCTCTTTTTACTTTGCTAATCTTGCAAAAAAAACAAATAACCTTAGCCAGTATGAAAGATTATGGCATTGCTATATTACTCGGTGTTGTAGTTGGCATACACTGGGTTACTTATTTTGCAGCTATGCAAATGGCAGGGGTTACAGTCGGTATTATTGCTTTTTTTACTTACCCGGTAATTACCGTTTTTATTGAACCGCTCTTTAATAAAAGTGTGCCGAAAGCAAAAGATATGCTGACGGCTTTAGTCGTTATTATTGGTATTGTTTTATTAATACCTGAAATAAATTTTGGTAATCAAATCACCTTAGGTATTGCCACTGGAGTATTTTCAGCGGTATTTTTTGCATTACGAAACATCTTACATAAAAATTACTTTTCCCATTATTCTGGCCCGCATACCATGCTGTATCAAACCTTAGTCGCTTGTTTGATGCTGTGTCTTTTTATTGAAGTACCACCTGGGCAAGTAACTCAAAGAGATTGGTTACTATTGTTATTGGTAGGAGTTGTATTTACTGCCACACCGCACGCGCTATTTGCCTCAAGTTTACGACATTTGTCAGCAACTACTGCAGGCTTGATCTCTTGCTTACAGCCGCTATACGGTAGTGTACTCGCCTTTATGCTTTTACATGAACGTCCGAATATTTTAACTATTATCGGCGGTTTAATGGTAGTCAGCGCAGCTGTTTTTGAAACATGGTCAGTAAGTCGAGGCAGGCGTTAGGCTGAAAATGATTACCATGTTTACAATAGCTAGTGTCGCTTTTTAACAGCATTGCTAAATGAAAAGTAAACCTTCTGCAACCCTTGGTGATTGTATTTGCTAAAACTAATATCAAAATTATTGTCTTGATAATTAAATTGCTCAAATTGTTTTAATAAACATTGCCTAGCTAAGGCTTTCTCACAGCGCATAGCTACTTGGCTAAAAACAAAAGCATTAAGATAGCCTTCTAGTTGGACTCTATTTAGCTTTGCATAACCTGCGTTTCGCATATCACTTTTAAATTGTTGGCATAGCTGCCATTTGCATTGAAGCGGATCAGGAACAACTTCACTTAACATAATTTTACTCGTTGCTGGTATCTGACTAAATAAGTTATGGCTGCCGATAAATGAAAGACTGGTAAACAATAGGTCTAGTTCTTGCTGGTGCGCTAAATTAATTAAGTGAATAAAGGGTTGATATGTACCAACAAAAATAACTGCCTCTATTGGTAGAGTAGTTAACTTAAGTAATACGCCTTTCATATCACTACTGTTTCTTTTATAGCGAGCAGTGATTTCAACTTTTAGTTTCTTATCTTGGAGTATTTTATTAACAGCTCTTTGTGCAGCCAAACCAAACTCATCTGCCTGGATAACTAAGGCTATTTTCTTATATTTATGTACCGAAATTAAGTACTCTATTTGTGTTCTTAATTCCTGATAGTAGCTAGCTCGTAAATTAAAAATATTGCTGTGTGTAGGAGAGCGTAAAAAATCTGCGCCGGTAAAGGGCATTAGGTAGGGAATTTTGCTTTTCTTTAAAATCGGTAATATCGCGTAAGAAGTTGGTGTGCCAACATAGCCGAATAATGCCAAAACTCCTTGCTCAATGAATACTTTAGTATTAATGACTGTTTGTTCAGGCTCATAACCGTCATCTAAACTAAGTAATTCCACTTGTCTGCCATTGATTCCCCCGTGTTGATTTAGACGAGTGAAATATACAATGGCACCTTTTCTTAGCTCTTTTCCTAGTTCCGAAGTAGGTCCAGTGAGCGCGTTAGACATGCCAAGCTTTATTGTTTCAACTTCAAGTTCAGCTTGGGATGTTGTGTGAACTTTCACTGGTAACGCTAAAGCGCTAAAAGCTGTGAATAAGAAAAAGAGTAAAAGAGGGGGAAAGGTTAGCAACTACCGAACTCCGTGAAATAAAAAGAGAAGACACTACTAACAATAGCATATTCTCTTTTTACTTTAACTTCGACTTATGTCTTATGGCTTTTTCGCACAAACTAAACGGTTAACAAGTACTACAGAGAAGGCTATGGTATAAAGTGCATAAACAACAACCATCCACTGAGGCATACTGAAGCCTAAAAATTGCCAACTTATCTCACCGCAATCACCTGTCGCTTCAAACAAAAAGGGTATCCATTCATGTAAAGGAGCCCAAATAGGGAAGTTAGGGATGAACTCACAGCTAAAAAACAGTGAGCCGCTACTCGCTTGCATCTCTACATGCTCTAACGCAATGATTAGCCCCCAAATTGCGCCTACCCCCAAAGATAAATAAGCCAAGGCTCTGGCAAATATATTTTGATGACCCACTGTACCAATAACGCCAGCAGCGAATATGGCTAGAATAGCTAGGCGTTGATAAACGCACATTATGCAAGGTTTCAAATCCATACCATATTGAAAAAATAAGGCGGAACATTCAAGGCCTAATGCAGAAACGGCAAGAAGTAACCATGGCCTTTGGTTGGTGGTAAGGTTGCTAAGGTAGTCCACAAAATATCCTTTAAAAAATTCAATAAAAAAAGCTTCTAACAATTTAGAAGCTTTTTAAGGGTACCATGAAGAAATTGTCGATTGCTTATTTCTTCAGGATAAATTTACTTTATTTATGTAAGCAGTTATTAGTTAATCAATAAGTGCACATAAATACTAGCAGCGTAGCCCAGAGCAATTACTGGCGTCCACTTTAAATGACTGAAGAAAGTATAATAGCCACGTGCTTGTCCCATTAGAGCAACACCTGCAGCAGAGCCAACAGATAATAAACTCCCACCAACACCAGCGGTTAGCGTAACTAACAACCATTGGGTGTCTGACATAACAGGGTTCATGGTTAATACCGCAAACATGACCGGGATGTTATCAACAATGGCCGATAATACGCCCACTATAATATTGGCAGTTGTTGGCCCTAACTCGCCATACATAAACTCTGAAACCATACCTAGATAACCGATAAACCCTAGACCACCAACAGCTAAAATAACGCCGTAGAAGAAGAATAGTGTATCCCACTCGGCTTTGGCGATTTTGTCAAATATATCAAAGTCATCTTCAATATGATGGCTGGTAGGTGCATCTGATTTGTCGATTTCACCTTGTCCTGATTTACGAATGTAATACCCAAAGAACTTCAAATAAGCTAAACCTAACATCATGCCAAATACCGGTGGTAAGTGTAAGAAGTTATGGAAAGATACTGCTGTCATTATGGTCAAAATAAACAAGCCGACTATAGTTAAACCACCTTTTTTGATCTGCGTCATTTCGCCTGAAATAGCATTTGGCTTACCTGTGGGTATAAAGAACTGCATAATAAAGGCAGGAATAACAAAGTTAACTACAGACGGTAAGAATAACGCGAAGAATTCAGTAAACTCAAGAATCCCTTTTTGCCAGACCATTAAAGTAGTAATGTCACCAAATGGGCTAAATGCGCCACCAGCATTTGCGCCAACGACAATGTTGACACAGCTCATGGCAACAAATTTAGGTTCATCTTTACCAACAGCTAATACTACCGCACACATAATCAGTGCCGTGGTTAAGTTATCTGCAATAGGTGAAATAAAGAAAGCTAAAATACCTGTTAGCCAGAATAGTGCTTTATAGCTAAAGCCTTTTTGTACTAGCCAGTCGCGCAGGGCATTAAAAACATCACGTTCTAACATGGCATTAATGTAAGTCATAGCTACTAATAAAAAGAAGAATAACTCGGCATATTCTAAGAAGTTATGACGAATGGCTACTTCAGCAGCGTGTGGCATACCTTGAGAGTTATAATAAGCCGCGATTAATATCCAAATAAGGCCAGCAGCAAGCAGTACCGGTTTTGATTTTCTTAGGTGCAATTGCTCTTCTAAAATAACCAGTGTATAAGCTAGAACAAAAATTGCTATAGCTGTGTAGCCAATCCAATGACTCGTTAAATCAATACTTTGGTGTGCTGCCTCAGAAGCAAAAGCCATGCTTGGAAAGAGCACCGCTGATAACGCCAGTAAAACGTATAAAAGTTGTTTCATGTTATTCTCTAAATGGAATGTAAAATTGTATGTTATTTTAGCGATTGTTATTAGGTCCCAATACTAACAAATTTATAACAAAATGACACAATAAAGCCTTTGAAATTAATTGATTATATTGATATTAGTTATCCTTTTGACTTATAACAAGGTTATGCTAAGTTATTCGTTTTATCTGATTATTGCCACTTGTCTTTCAGATTCAAATTAATTTAAGCCCTGACTGTTTAAAATAGCCCAGTGAGGTAAACAGAATAACAACGTTATGACTAACGTCAGGCCATATAAAGTTAGTAGTGAGCAGAGGTTGGAAATTGCAGAGCTCTTGTGCATAAATACACTTCTGGTACAATCAGTTGTTAAATTTATTCTTATTCATATTATCAGGTAACTATAGTCAAATGGTCATAAAAGCTAAAAGCCCAGCAGGATTTGCGGAACAATATATCGTTGAATCTATTTGGAATGGTGGTTTTCCCCCAGGTTCTATATTGCCCGCTGAACGCGAACTCTCTGAACTTATCGGGGTAACGCGAACTACCCTTAGAGAAGTATTACAGCGCTTAGCGCGTGACGGTTGGTTAACCATTCGACATGGTAAGCCGACTAAAGTAAATAATTTTTGGGAAACCTCTAGCTTAAATATCCTGGAAACGTTGGCACAATTAGACCAAGAAGGTATTCCTGATTTAGTTGACAACTTATTATCAGCACGTACCAATATCAGTGCTATTTATATTCGAGGGGCATTAAAAAATAACCCTGAGAAAGCCATTGAATGCTTGGAAGCTTATTTAGATGTAGAAGATACCGGTGAAGCCTTTGCACAATTTGATTATGAATTAAATAAAGCATTAGTGGTAGCGTCAGATAACTCTATTTATTTATTAATTCTTAATGGTTTTAGAGGTTTATATTCACGTATTGGTAGTTTGTATTTTGCTCATCCTAAAGGCAGGGAGATTTCTAGGGCTTATTATCAATCGTTAATAGAGCTTGCTAAAGCTAATCAATTCGATGAAGCGATTTTGGCTGTACGAAAGTATGGTATTGAATCAGGAAAATTGTGGGCTGATCTTAAGGATGACGTATTAAAAGAATTATCTAATGATTAATATCTGATAGATTTGCTCATCAACATAAATAAAGACGACGCTAGTCGTCTTTATTTTTTTGTGGACAGCTGGCAATTATTTTATCCTCTCCCGATTTCATTTCTTGCACAATCTTAACGTCAAAGTGCCATAAATAATGTAGGTGTTTTAATACCTCATCTTTTGACTCGCCAAGCTCTACGCCATTGTGAGGCGTGTATCTCAGTGTAAGTGCTCTATCACCATCAATATTTGCATCAATGATTTGAATATTTACTTCAATATTACTTAGGTTATATTGATTTGCTAAATTTTGACGGACTTTTTTATAACCTTGCTCGTTATGAATGGCACCAATTTCAACATAGTTATTGTCACTATCATCATGTATATGGAATAGTTTAAAGTCACGCATCAGTTTTGGCGATAAATACTGGCTGATAAAACTTTCGTCTTTAAAGTTCTCCATGGCAAAGTGCAGCGTATCTAGCCAGTTACTGCCCGCAATTTCAGGAAAATATTCTTTATCCTCTTCTGTTGGATGTTCACAGATACGTTTGATATCAATAAACATGTTAAAGCCTAGCGCATAAGGGTTGATACCAGAGTAATATTTACTGTTGTATTCCGGTTGAGCAACGACATTGGTATGACTGTGTAAAAACTCCAGCATAAATTTATCAGTGACTAAGCCTTCATCATATAAGTGGTTTAGGATAGTGTAATGCCAAAAACATGCCCAACCCTCGTTCATCACTTGAGTTTGTTTCTGTGGATAGAAATATTGTGATATTTTTCTGACGATTCTGACTATTTCTCTTTGCCAAGGCTTGAGTAAAGGGGCATTTTTTTCAATAAAATATAACAGGTTTTCTTGAGGCTCTTTAGGGAATATATTTTTTTTCTCATGCTTTTGTTCTGCTTTTTTAGGGACTGTGCGCCATAAAGCGTTTACCTGTGATTGTAAATATTCAGCACGTTCAGATTGCCTTTTAAGCTCTTCATCTAATGATATTTTTTGTGGTCTTTTATAACGGTCAACGCCATGACTCATTAAGGCATGACAAGCATCTAAAGTAGCCTCTACATCACTAATACCGTACTTTAGCTCGCATTGAGCAATATAGTTTTTGGCAAAAAGTAAGTAGTCAATAATTGAACTGGCATCTGTCCACGACTTAAATAAATAATTGCCTTTAAAGAATGAGTTATGGCCATAACAGGCATGCGCCATGACCAGCGCTTGCATAGTCATAGTATTCTCTTCCATTAAGTAAGAAATACAAGGGCTTGAATTTATAACAATTTCATAGGCTAAGCCCATCTGGCCTCGTTGGTAGTTTTGCTCTGTTTGTATGAATTTTTTGCCAAAGGTCCAATGACTATAGCCAATAGGCATACCTACGCTAGCATATGCATCCATCATTTGTTCAGCAGTGATCACTTCTATTTGATTGGTATAAGTATCAAGGCGGTAAAAATCAGCTACACGAGCAATCTCTTGCTGATATTGACCAAGTAAATCAAAAGTCCAATCAGGACTGTCGTCTAAAGGAGTTACTTGCGTTTTTTGAGCTGTATCATCATTAGTTTTTGTCATCTATCACCCCTTTATTAAGTTATGCGACACTTTGTGTATTCTTTTTGAAAAGTTCCCTAAATACCGGGTAAATATCAGCAACTGATTTGATATGTTGCATGGCAAAATTACTATGAGACTCTTCCACTTTTTGATAGTGCTTCCATAGGGTTTGATGCGCTCTTTGGGTTATTTCTATATAACTAAAATAACGACTTTTAGGTAATATTTGCTGCTCTAAAATTGTTTGGCAGCGAGGAGAATCATCTGCCCAGTTATCACCATCAGACGCTTGAGCACCATATATATTCCATTGATTATCATTATAACGTTCGCAGATAATATCGTTCATTAGCTCTAAGGCACTTGAAGCAATGGTTCCGCCTGTTTCTTGAGAATAAAAAAACTCATGTTCATCGACTTCTTTCGCCTGGGTGTGATGCCTGATATAGATAACATCAATGTTTTTGTAAGTACGGCTAAGAAATAGATAAAGCAAAATATAAAAACGTTTTGCCATTTCTTTAGTTGCTTGATCCATTGAGCCAGAAACATCCATTAAGCAAAACATCACTGCTTTTGACGTCGGTACTGCTTGCTTAGCATAATTACGAAAGCGTAGGTCGAAAGTATCAATAAATGGCACTTTGGCTATCTTGCTTTTTAGTGTTTCAATCTCAAGGCGTAATGCTCGTTCTTGTTGAATATGATCATGTTTATCATGACTGAGTACCAAGAGCTCTTGTTCAAGCTGCTTTAATTTTTTACGCTTTGACGCACTCATTGCAATGCGGCGGGCAATGGAGCCTTGTAGTGATTTGACTATATCTATATTTGACGCGACACCTTCAGCGCAAAAGCCACTGCGGACTGTTTTATATTCAATCATCTTATCAAGTTGGTTTTTTTCAAGGTTGGGCAGCTCTAAGTCTTCAAAAAGAAGGTTTAGATATTCTTCCTTTGAAATTGAGAAGGTAAAGTCATCATCACCTTCTCCGCTATCACTCGCATCCCCTTGACCCGAACCTTGTCCTTGCTGTTTTGGCGGACGAGGGATTTTATCACCAGGAGAAAACTGATCATTACCTGGATGTACTCTATCTTTTATACCGCCAGCCCCTTGATGAAATATCGGCTCAGATAAATCCTGCTTGGGGATAATTATGTTTTCACCCGAATCTATATCTGTCACTCCTCGTTGGTTTATTGCATCAGAGACAGATTTTTTAATTTGATTTTTATAACGCCTTAAAAAGCGCTGACGATTGACGGTACTTTTATTTTTACTATTAAGGCGTCTATCAATAAAATTGGCCATACATTCTCCTTATCTCTTTTGCTTTGATTATCCCTATTGCGCAAGAGATACCACTTAAGAAGACTTTCTTACCCGTAAGTACCACTCAGATAATAAGCGTACTTGCTTTTGGGTATAGCCTTTGGTCATCATACGTTTGACAAAGTCATCATGTTTTTGTTGGTCATCTGTTGATGTTTTTGCATTAAAAGAAATTACCGGCAATAAATCTTCCGTATTGGAAAACATTTTTTTCTCGATAACTGTCCGTAGTTTCTCATAGCTAGTCCAAGCGGGATTCTTACCATTGTTATTGGCTTTTGCTCGAAGGACAAAATTAACTATTTCATTACGGAAATCTTTAGGGTTGCTAATACCAGCAGGTTTTTCGATTTTTTCTAATTCATCATTGAGAGATTGACGATCAAATAGCTGACCCGTTTCTGCATCTCTATACTCTTGATCTTGAATCCAAAAATCTGCATAGGTGACATATCGGTCAAAAATATTTTGTCCATACTCTGAGTAAGACTCCAAGTAAGCCGTTTGAATTTCTTTACCAATAAACTCTATATATTGTGGGGTAAGGTAGCCTTTGATAAATTCCATATAACGTTCAGAAATTTCTTTAGGCAGCTGCTCTCGTTCAACTTGTTGCTCTAACACATAGAATAAGTGCACAGGGTTTGCTGCAACTTCAACACTATCGAAGTTAAATACTCTAGATAAAATCTTAAACGCAAATCGAGTAGAAAGTCCTGACATGCCTTCATCAATACCAGCATAGTCTCGATACTCTTGATACGATTTTGCTTTTGGATCAGTATCCTTAAGTGTTTCGCCATCATAAACACGCATTTTCGAATAAATACTTGAGTTGACCGGATCTTTTAAACGAGATAAAACAGAGAATTGTGCCAGGATATCTAAGGTGTCAGGGGCACATTGCGCAGTTTTTAATTCACTGTGTTCTAGTAGTTTTTTATAGATATTAACTTCTTCAGAAACACGCATGCAATAAGGCACTTTAACAATATATACCCGGTCTAAAAATGCTTCGTTGTTTTTATTATTTCTAAAGGTTTGCCATTCAGATTCATTTGAATGAGCAAGTAAAATACCATTAAAAGGTAAAGCTGAAAGGCCTTCTGTTGGATTATAATTACCTTCTTGAGTTGCCGTAAGTAAGGGATGCAGCACTTTAATAGGTGCTTTAAACATTTCAACAAATTCCATCAACCCTTGATTGGCACGACACAATGCGCCAGAGTAGCTATAAGCATCAGCATCGTTTTGTGCAAAATGCTCAAGCTGTCTAATATCCACTTTACCAACCAGTGCTGAGATATCTTGATTATTATCATCACCAGGCTCTGTTTTAGCGATGGCAATTTGATCCAAAATTGAAGGGTAAATTTTAACCACTTTAAACTGGGCAATATCCCCTTTATATTCGTGTAAGCGTTTTGCCGCCCAAGGCGAGATGATGTTATTTAAGTAACGCTCAGGAATATTATATTCATCTTTTAATATTTTACCGTCTGAATTAGCATCAAATAAGCAAAATGGGTGATCATTTACCGGACTACGTACACCATTGGCACTTAAAATATAGATCGGCTCTTGTTGCATCAGTGACTTTAGTTTTTCAGCTAAAGATGATTTACCGCCGCCAACAGGACCTAATAAATATAAAATTTGTTTATGCTCTTCTAGCCCTTGCGAAGCATGTTTTAGATAAGACACTATTTGCTCAATGGCTTCTTCCATGCCGTAAAAGTCAATAAAAGCAGGGTAGCGTTTAATAACTCTATTGGAAAATATCCTGCTAAGTCTGGGGTCTGTTGCCGTATCTACCATTTCAGGGTCACCAATGGCAGTAAGTAAGCGCTCGGATGCACTAGCATAAGCAAGATTATCTTCTTTACAGATAGTTAAAAACTCTTGCAAGCTAAACTCTTCTTGTTGGGCTTGTTCATAACGCGTTTGATAATGTTGAAAAATACTCATAACGACCTCCAAAAGAGCGAAAAACTATCCATTTAAGATAAATTAGCAAATGTCAGTACTTAACATCTTGTAAAGGTAAGGGTAAAGTAAACTTCACTTGCTATAATTTAAGGTTAGTTGTTCTGGCTGATTTTGCTAAGAAATTTATACAATTAAATTGTAATTTTTCTGAAAAAGCCATGAGAGATCAACTAGCTATTCTTTCGTACCTAGTTATAAATTTAAACTTTTGTTGCTTGAGCCAGCATATGCTAGTTCTGCTAATTGTCGGTATCAGGTAAACAACACCCTAGCTACGCCTATTTTATTAGCACACCTACCAGCTGTAAATAATTAGTTACACTCTACCGCTAGCACTAGCATAGCCTTGTTAGCAGCAAACAATATTTTGAGTAAAACACTCGTACAACTTTTGTTACATCCATCTTTTTTGCCTCGTACAAGCAGCTCTTTCGCTTAGCTCATTTGCCCTTGATAATAGAATTAATTCAAGAGAATAATTGGAAGAGAAATAACAATGACTAAGAGTAAGAACCCATTAAAACTTTGTGGTATCGAATTTACTGAATACGCCACACCAGATTCTGATTTTATGGAAAAAGCTTTTTATGGCTTTGGTTTTTCTAAAACCAAAAAAATGAAAGGGCGTGATATTGAATACTTTAACCAAAACGATATCCACTTTTTATTGAATAAAGAAAAAGCCGGCTTCTCAAAAGAATTCGCTAAAAATCACGGACCTGCGATTTGTTCTATGGGCTGGCGCGTTGAAGATGCCGACTTCGCCTTTGCTGAAGCCGTAAGACGTGGTGCAAAATCTGCGGAAAATGAAGCAAACAAACTTCCTTACCCTGCGATCTTTGGTATTGGTGATAGCCTGATTTATTTCATCGAGAACTTCGCGACCACAGGTAAGAATAAAGGTTTAATCTATGACACTGACTTTGAAGATATCGCTGAGCCCGTTATTCTTGAAGATAAAGGATTTTTAGCCGTTGATCATATGACTAACAATGTTCGTCAAGGCACCATGCATAAATGGGCTGATTTTTATAAAGACGTTTTTGGCTTTACTGAAGTACGTTATTTTGACATCAAAGGTGTTAAAACCGCATTGATCTCTTATGCACTGCAATCACCTTGTGGTAAGTTCTGCATCCCGATTAATGAAGGTAAAGGCAGTACCAACAATCAAATTGATGAGTATTTAAAAGAATATAATGGCCCTGGCGTACAGCATTTAGCCTTTATTACCGATGACTTAGTGGGCTCATTAGACAAACTTGATAGTTCAATTATTGATACGCTCAATATTGTGCCTGAGTATTATGATGAAATATTTGACCGCGTACCTTGGGTAAAAGAAGATAAAGCTAAGATTAAAGAGCATCAAATTTTGGTTGATAGCCAAGGTGAAAATACTTACTTATTGCAAATATTTACTAAGAACTTGTTTGGCCCGATCTTTATTGAAATGATTCAACGTGTGGATGATCAAGGCTTTGGCGAAGGTAACTTCTCAACCTTGTTTAAATCGATTGAATTAAATCAAATGGAACGTGGCGTTTTATAAGCTGAATTCAATTTATAACGTTCGTATATTTTTGATAAAAAAAACCAGCCAGCTAAAAAGCTTGCTGGTTTTTTATTGTTTGTCTGTTTAGTTAACTAAATAGACAGGGATTATGGCTTATTTTCCGTTAGCTGACACGTTAAGGTCTTTCAAAATACCATCGTGTAACTTGTAAACCACACCATGGACGGTAATATCCTGATTATTTTGCCAAGCACTTAATAAAGTGGTGGTTTTACATATATTGGCTACTTGCTCAATAACATTGAGCTCACATAATAAATTAATGCGTTCTTTCTCATCCGTTATCTTATCCATCTCTTCTTTATGGAAACGGTAAACATCTTCAATATGGCGTAACCAGTTATCAATAAGACCATGGCTTTTATTATCAAGGGCTGCACTGACACCACCACAACCATAATGGCCACAGACGATAATGTGCTGTACTTTTAATACATCAACGGCATATTGAATAACAGATAAACAGTTTAAGTCGGTATGAATAACTTGATTGGCGATATTACGGTGAACAAAGACTTCACCAGGTTGCATGCCAAGTAATTCGTTAGCAGGTACGCGAGAATCTGAGCATCCTATCCATAAATACTTTGGCGATTGCTGTTCAGATAAAACTTTAAAAAACTCAGGATCTTCTTTGGTAATTTTTTCTGCCCATTGTTTATTATTATCAAACAGGTGTTGTATTGTTGTCATAAGTCTAAGTCACGCCGAGTAGTTAAATATCATGACATTTTATGTCATGAAAAAGGTAAGTGAAAGTAATTATTTGTAATGTTGTAGCATTTGGGGGGATTAGTCGTCAATGCAAAATGAAGATGCGTTTTTAAATACAAAACATGGTTTGAGCCATAGTGAGCTATTAGCATTGCTGCTTACACAACGGTTGTTGTTTTCGGCTACTTGAAGACCATTACTTAATAAGTGTAATTGCTATGAGTATCTCTAGTATAATAACGATAATTTATACCCTATAGGTAAATTACTATGGCTAGTGCATGTGCATTACATATTTTAGTAAAAACTGAAAAACAAGCTTTAGAAATAAAAGCACAACTTGATAACGGCGCTAACTTTGCTGCGCTGGCAAAAAAGCACTCTCTGTGTCCATCAAAGAAAAAAGGTGGTGATTTGGGGGAGTTTCGCCGTGGACAAATGGTGAAAGCTTTTGATGATGTTGTTTTTAAAAGGCCGGTATTAAAAGTACATGGACCCATAAAAACAAAGTTTGGCTATCATTTAATTAAAACCTTATATCGTAATTAACAGCGTATTTACCCCTGTTGTTATGTGATTATGTCGCTATTTTGTTTTTTCTTCCTGCTCTTCTTTATCAAGCATTTCATTGCGCTGTTTTATCTTTTTAAGTTGCTCTGGCGTTAAATTAAACTTTCGGGCCGACTTTTTTAATACATAAATACCGCCAACGATAATACCCAGAGCAAGCGCTGTAATAATAATTTCTGTTAATGACATATATACTAATAATCCTTTTTGATAACTTTGATGAAAATACTAGCAAAAATAATGCTATACAGGTAATTAATTCTATTATATAAAATGCTTGGTATAAAATTCCGAATGTACATCGCAATAAAAAATATAAGAGAAAATAGTATGCTAAGTAAGTTATCGACAAAGCTCCTGCTACCCAATTTAGCGATTGGCTTAGTTTTTATTTTCAGCCTGTTTTTTATTAGCGACACAGTAAGTAAATTCACCCTAGCTGTAATTCTCATTGCTTTAGTTATCTTGCAAAGTCTGGTTAGCTACTTCTTTTTCAATCAAATGTTAACCAAGCGTTTAGTTCGACTAAAAGCTTATCTTGATATGGTTGTCAGTATTGAAGAAGCGCCATCAGAGCCATTAAAAGATCCGGCTAATGACGATCTTGCCCAAGTAACCAATGACCTCAGTCATTTTATTGTCGACTTGGCTGATGTTGTTAACGTTATTCGACAAGAGTCAGAAGTGTTAAGGCAAGGCTCTACTTCATTGTCTTTGCAAATGTCTGACTCTGTAGCGCTGGTGGAAAACTCAACCGAACAAATTTCGCAAATGGCAGAGTCTATTGAGGACGTTGCCAATACCTCGTCGAGTTTATCAAAAAGCGCTGAACAAGTAAGTGAGACCACCAGTTCAGTTATGGAAATATTGGCAAAAGGCGTTAATTCTTCTAATACCAGTCAAGAAACCATTGAAGCTGTTGCTAGCGAAGTGGGTGATATGGCCAAGGAGCTTGCTTTGTTGCAAGAGGAGAGTGCTCGTATAGGCTCGGTCTTAGATGTCATTAGAGGCATTGCCGAGCAAACAAACTTACTTGCCTTAAATGCGGCAATTGAAGCGGCTCGTGCTGGAGACCAAGGTCGAGGTTTTGCCGTTGTTGCCGATGAAGTTCGTGCATTGGCTCATCGAACTCAAGAATCAACTGTAGAAATACAAGCCATGGTTGAAGGGTTACAAGCTAAATCAACAAATGCCGTCAACAGTATGAGTAAAGGGCATAAGTTAACGCAAGACTCTTTAAATTATTCCGCTGAGGTTGTTAGTGCACTAGAGCAAATTGGTTATGCTTTTCAAGATGTCGATAACTTAACATCACAAATTGCCAGTACTACCTTGGCGCAACAAAGCGCTACATCATCTATTAATGACACTATGTTAGCTGTGGTGTCTTTAAGTCATGATATAAACAGCGGTCTAAATTCTGTTGCTGCGCATGCAGAGCAACAGCAACAAACGTCAAAAGAAGTAGAGCAGACCATTAATAGAATTTGTGTTTAATTTAACGCTCACTTTCTTGTTTACGTAATTTTGCCAGCTTTTGTAATTGCTTCGATTGCTCATGTAAGCTGGTACGCACCAATATTTCTCTATCTTCTTCGCGGATAAAATGAAAAGTTACCTTGTAAGCAAACCGTTCGTTAGCTGACTCGACCGCGATTACCTCACCGTAGCAATAAATAGCACAATTATTTTCAATTAAAAATATTTTCAGCTCAAGTAATTGGCCGACATCAAATGCCGTTGCTGCGATAAATTTTATGCCGCCGCCACCAAATTTCACCCCTTGATGCCTATGTTGTATTTCATCTTGTTGACTCAGGATATAGCCAACCAGTAAATCAATTTTTTGTGATTGTTGGTTAAGGAAGCTAACTAGTTGGCTAGCGCTACTACCTAAGATTTGCAATGAACGTAAAGCCGATTGGTCTATTGAGTTCATTTCAGTTGCCAGCTTAAAAGGCATCGGCATTTTTGCCATAAATCCTTCAAAGCTACCGGCTTGATCTTTGTCTATGGGGGTAATGTTTACCGAGAAGTCATGTTCAATGGCAAAAAACTCATGATATTGGGCTAATTTTTGTTCAAGGGAAAGAGCAGTCATGGTGTGTAGTTTCCATTTATAAGAGAGTGGTTTTCATAAATACGCTAAAAGCTTATAAAGTAATGCATTAACTGAATTTATACCTGCGTTAAATAATCAAAGCATAGAATGACTATGCATAAATTATTCTCCTTGCCTAAAGTCATTTTCATTGCCACTGAAATCCTGCAGTTTGAATGGTACGGGTATATAACAAAAAATTGTAACTTTAATTGTCTGGGGCTATTTGTTTCAGACAAGTTTAGTGATTGTGTTATGCTACAGAACATTCTAAATCAGTACCAGATATAATAATACCTCAATGTTTCAACCTATTAGTATCTTCATCGGACTGCGCTATAGCCGTAGTAAAAGCCCTACTGGCTTTGTTTCTTTTATTACTTTCTTTTCCACTGTCGGTATTTTATTAGGAGTAGCGGCTCTTATTACCGTGGTCTCCGTGATGAATGGTTTTGAAGGCGAATTAAAAAAACGAATATTAGGTATAGTTCCCCACGTAATTGTCAGTGACTTACCTAATAAAGAGCCTAACAACGGGGCTATTAAAGAGACTCGTAGCCCACATGAGCCTAGCTGGCTCGCTTTACGAGAAGAGTTACTTAGCCAACCTCATGTGCTGCAAGTGACACCTTTTCTCGAAAGTGAAGCGTTAATTCAGTCACCCAATGGACTGCAAGGTGTGCTTGTACAAGGGATAATGCCTAAGTTTGAACAATCAAATATTATCAACAGCCATATGGTTGCGGGCAGTCTGGAAAACCTGACAAAACAAAGTTACTCAGTAGTAATAGGGCAGGCGCTAGCCAACAAGTTACAAGTTTCCTTAGGTGATGAAGTTCGGCTGGTACTCCCGAATAAAAGTGTCTTTACCCCTATGGGGCGTATTCCCGTACAACGTGTGTTTAACGTCGCCGGTATTTTTCATATTGGCTCACAAGTTGATGATGCTATGGTTTATGTGGACAGCCGCTATGGTGCGAAATTGCTAAGGCGAAAGGGTGATGGTATTGATAAGTTACGCCTTTATTTGGATGATGCTTTTAATGCCAAGCGCGTAGTAACAACACTTGAACAACAGCAAAAAGACTCACAACAAAATACTCAGCAAAGTACGCAGCAAAACAATCCACTGCATTCCGTTAGTTTTAGTACTTGGGATGAAAGCCAAGGGGCATTATTTTCAGCGGTAAAAATGGAAAAAAACATGATGTGGCTCATGCTTAGTTTAATTATTGCCGTTGCCGCTTTTAATATTGTTTCGGCACTGGTGATGGTTGTTGTAGAAAAACAAGCTGAAATAGGCATATTGCAAACATTAGGTTTAGCACGTATTGATGTCATTAAAATTTTTATTACTCAGGGTATGGTGAATGGTTTGTGGGGCGTTACCCTTGGCGGCCTGCTTGGACTGATTCTAGCCCTTAATCTGAACGATATAATGCAGGTGGTCGGTGTTAATTTATTTGGCTTTGGCATGCAAGATTTACCGGTAAAGCTTGAGTGGCTTGATGTGTTAACTATTATTTTCTCAGCACTCATCATGAGTTTTCTTGCCACGCTTTATCCCGCATACCAAGCTTCGACTACCCAGCCAGCACAGGTGCTACGCAATGAATAAGGTCTATATTAATGAGTAAAGTATTACAGTGTTGTCAGTTAACTAAATCATATAAGCAAGGTGATATTGAAACTAAGGTATTAAAAAACTTAGATCTCAGTGTTGAGAAAGGAGAGCTTATTGCTGTTGTTGGTAGCTCTGGTTGCGGAAAAAGTACCTTCTTACATCTTGCCGGCGCTTTAGATACACCAAGTTCAGGCAAGGTGCTTATCAATGGTATTGATATTCATCAATTATCTGATAAAGAAAGAGCCAAATTTCGAAATCAGCATATTGGCTTTATTTATCAATTTCACCATTTGATGATGGAATTTACCGCGCAAGAAAATGTTGCTATGCCATTGATGATCCGAGGTGAAAAACCCAAGCAAGCACTGTTGGCCGCTAAAAGCATGCTTGATCAGGTTGGCTTAAGCCACAGAATTGATTACCGACCTTCACAATTATCTGGCGGCGAACGTCAACGTGTGGCAATTGCTCGAGCATTAGTTACCAAGCCGTCTTTAGTGTTAGCAGATGAACCAACGGGTAATTTAGATAGCGATACCGCAGAGCAAATTTATCAACTGATTCGTAGTTTGAATAAGACTGCTCAGACAAGTTTTGTTATTGTGACCCATGATTTAGTCTTGGCGAGTCGCATGGATAGGCAAGTGAAATTAGTGCAGGGTCAAATATCACCTTGGTTAGATGAGAGCAAAGAAGCACTAATTACAGACAATGCTAACAGTGAATTAAGTCAAGATATCCCACAAGTAAGCGAAAAGCATGTTTAAACCGTTAAGTATCTTTTTAGGTTGGCGTTATGTGCGCAGTCGACACGGTAATGGTTTTTCAGCTTTCATCTCTGCTTCTTCTACTATTGGTATTGCCTTAGGGGTAACTGTACTTATTGTTGTGCTTAGTGCTATGAATGGTTTTGAACGAGAGTTATCACAAAAGCTGCTTTCGATAGTACCTCACGTTGAATTGGTTAGTGTCAATGAGCCGATAAAAAATTGGCGGCAAAGCATAAAGAAAGTACAAAATGAGCAAGCCGTATTAGCTGCTGCGCCAGTCATCAAAATGACCGGAATGTTACAACATGGTTTGCAGCTCAAAGCAGTGGAAGTACGTGGTGTTGATACCCAACTTGAAATGCAGGTGTCGAGTATTGATGATTATATTATTGCTGGTAAGTGGCAGGGTCTGAGCGCCCCTAAGCAAAATAATAATACTATTATTATCGGTAGTGGCGTAGCAAAAAAACTATCAGTAGAGCTGGGTGATAAAATACAGTTGTTGTTACCTCCGCCAGGAGGGGGTAATGATGTTAAACAAGTGTTTTCTGCCCCTATCACTCGTCATGTCGAAGTGGTTGGCATTTTTAAATTTGGCGGCACAATAGACGAAACATTAGCTTATGTCCCACTGACCCTAGCCAGTGAGGTTATGGGCTATAAAAGTAATGAAACACAAAGTATACGTTTGAAAGTTACCGATGTGTTTTCTGCACCTAAAATAGCGAGACAAGTAGCCTATAATTTTGACCATTATGTTTATATCAATAATTGGACCCGTACCCAAGGGCATTTATTTAATGATATTCAGTTGGTGCGCATGGTGATGTTTATTGTCTTAGTACTGGTGATCGCGGTAGCTAGCTTTAATATTGTCTCAACCTTGATTATGGCGGTTAATGAGAGGCAGGGCGATATTGCGATTTTAAAAACCATGGGTGCAAGCTCACAAACAATAATGTTGGCTTTTATTGCTCAAGGTTTGGTTAATGGCGTAGTTGGTAGTCTGTTAGGAGCACTTTGTGGCGTTTATTTGGCATTAAACCTTACTGATATTATTAGCAGCATAGAGCAGTTGCTGGGGATTACTTTCTTATCAGGCGATGTCTATTTTATTAACTACCTGCCAAGTGTTTTACACCTTAGTGATGTTTATGCCACCGTTATCACGGCACTCATTATGAGCCTGTTGGCGACTTTATATCCCGCATGGCGAGCAACAAAAATTGAGCCTGCACAAGTGTTAGGACAACAATAATACCAATCCGTATAAAGAATAGAATAACATTCTCTTCAATCAATGCCTTGCCTCCAAGGCTTTAAATTCTAGCTAAGCGAGCACTTACTTATGCGGATTGGTATAATCACCGCTAATACAAGTTCCTCGAATAGCTTATTTCTAGCTGAAAAAAAGACAAAAAATACCGTAAACAGACATAAGTATAGACATACCTTGAAGGCACCATAGAGAGGTGCTTTCAGAGGTTTTTAAAATGTCTATAGATTTATTGTTATTCAAGGCATTACACTCGTAATTATGTCTATGAATATTAAGCTTATTCTGAAAACTATTTAGTGGCCTTAATTCCGTACGTCATAGTCGTAATTGACTAGACAGGTTGGGGCTCAGTGATGAATAAAATTAACCGATAGTTAAAGGGAAGCCAAAAGGTGCTTCCAGCATAGGAATTAACTTAATATTGCTTATAAGAAGACAGTTGCTTATTTATATCGTATAACATGTATTCACCCAACCAAATGCTGTGGCATGATTTATTACGGCAAGCATCAAAGTAATAATCCTGAAAGCAGAGCATATTTGGGTGGTGGTGAACTATTAATTTTTGCGCAGTACAAGCTAGGTAGGAAGTATTTTACTAAAGAAGTAGTTAAAACTTTTTCTGATGTTGAATACGCTGAAGAAGCTGAAGAAATGATAGTTGATGCTGATTTTATAGGAAGTTTAAATAACTTTAATTTAGCACTAGGCAGTCACCAAGTTAGTGTTCAACCTAGTTTGGCTCATCCATTAAAAATAAGGCTATTGGAATGGGCACGCGATTTAAAAAAGGCTGATTGGGATGGTGTACCTGTATGGCTTTATAGAAAAAGGGTAGTAGACAGTAACAAAGTATTTAAAGATGTAATGCTCATTAGTGTGCTTAAAGGTAAATTACGTTATAAAGAAGGAGTTATGCAGATAGAGGCCTTTATTAGTTCTTCAGTTAACCTTGAAATCATCAAAAATTCACTACATAAACATCAAGGTAACGACATCCGAGTTTATGTAGTGAATTTTAAAAATCCATACGAGGTTATTTGTGAATTGATTGATGTTGTTAAAATATCAGGTTTTATTTCCAGCGTAAGGGTTAAATTTAGAGGTAGTTCTGAGACTCAATTTCGACTTAGTTATTCCAATAACGTTTACTTTAGCAGAAATGGTAAGCTCATAAAGAAAGAAATAGCGACTAACTTAATTAAATGTTTTAACTGAAATAAGTGTTGGGATTTTAAGTTCTTTATACTTTTATCAATAAATTACAGAGAAATAAATTAATGTAGTGATTAAAGTAAAGTGGCGAAAAATACGTATATATTTATTCATTAAAACAGATGAAGAGAACGAATTATGAATTTTCGTTGACCATTTTAGGTGTTGATGAAAGTACACCCAATATTGACGATTTATTGTATGAGTCAGCCTGTTGTGATGGGCTAATTTGCTACTACGGAAAAGCTATATATATTGATTTCCATAGAAAAGCCGATAATTACTTAGAAGCTATTACCTCAGCGATTAAAGATATTGAAGCTGCACACATTGATGCAAGAGTATCATGCGTAGATGCGGGTGATTATGTAGGGCTTGCAGATATTGCCGAGTTATCAGACGTAACTAGATCCTCTATAAAGCAATTAATAGATGGTATCCGCGGTAGCTGTGGTTTTCCTGACCCTGTACAGCGCTTGCAAGGTAAGCACCCTTTATGGCGCTGGAGTGGTATCTCAATGGTTATCAACTGAAAACATACTACCTAAAGAGTTTGCTGAAAATGCTGAAATAACAGAGCTTATGAATATAGCGCTAGAACTTCGTAACCAAAAGAAAAAGCAACCAGTAGAAGCACTTGTAGAGCAGCTAAGCGTACCTTAATGCGCAAGGCACGAGCGCATCCGACTGTAATATTTGCGTTTGAGTGCCTTGCTAGCACTTGGACTTTTATAGCTTCTTTCACGTTGAAAAGTGATTCTAGACTCTGCTTTATCTGACTTACTTGAACTCATTGAAAATACCAATATGTGATTATAAAATTAGAGTGCTAATGCCGCACCAAGAAGTCATTAGCTGAAATCACTCAATAATAAGTGTGCTATTGATATATAAGCTGACATGAAGTTTAGACTCTGTTGTATTCAGAAAAATAGCGCACCAGCTAAAGGTGCGCCCTATTATAATGGTTGTTTTTTTTGCAGAGGCAAAGTTAAATCAATTAAGATATGGTAAATATAGATCTCTTTACCACCACGATATCTAGACTCTACTACACTGTAATAATCTGAACTATAATCAAGTCGTTTAAGTTGATGATTAACTATATCTACTTTATCAAACCCCAAATACTGCATTCCTTTTATATGTTTACAGTAATCATGTCTTTTATTAATGAAATCATCAAAGTAACAATAAGACACAATGAATATAGGAGATAAACTTTCACGGTCATACTTTGTGATCTTATTAACGTGCTTATTTATAACTACTTTATTAATATAATTTAGATTCATAGCTTCAAACATTGATATCGAAGAGTTAAGCCTGTCGCTAATCAATCCGTCAGTTTCACCTACCCCCTTATTACTTTCTGCTGAGCCTATTCGAGCTTGGTCAGATAACCTAATTGAAAAAGTAGACATTTTTTGATTGAAAAGAGACGTAAACCAGTCATTAATAGCATTTTCATCTTTTTTATCTATTAACTTTTCTAAATTTCTCCCTCTTTTTAAAATTTCTTTCAAGCAAGAAAAAACTTGATTATATAGGAAACTTTCTAATCTAATATCTGAATCATTTGAGATTATCTTTACCAAGTCAGAAATTGATTTGTTAACAATTTCATTGTAAATGGTTCGTAGTTCATCATTAGATTTATTAGAAACTAAAACCTGACTTCTTATTTTCTCTCTTTGTAATGGACTTGTGGAATTTTCAATTTCAATCTCTATATCTTTAATCTCTTGAGTCAACTCGTCATCATCTAGCTCAACAGAGTGATAGGACTTATAGTCCTGAAGAAGTTTAGAGGCTGGCTTTAAGTTATCCTTTTTCCGCAGAGCTTTACTATATGTGATCGTAATTGAACGGTGAAACTTTTCAGAACGTATCAACTTTGAACATTCAGCATCCACCTCGTTATAATTACCCGCAAGGTAAAGAGCGTATAGATAATCGGACTTGTTGTTTAAGGATAAAGTATCAATGCTAAAGTTATCTTGGTTCGCTTTGTATTCTTTTATTAATATTTTGTACTTTTCACTATCTGATTCATTTTTTAATAAAGCCTGAAGCTTTGATGTAAATATAAGGTGAGCAAAAATTGAGGATTTGTATTCTTTATTCAATTGTTCGAATATCAACTTTGATTTCCCTGGTTCATTTTCAAGTTTAATCAAACCAATGATATACCGCTTAAATAAATCCACTTCTTTATGCCAGTCTGTTCTAATTTGTTGATATTGCTTCTTTACTTCTAATTTAGGCTCAGATACATCATTTACCAATGTAACTTTGTCTTTACTCTTGTCAGGAGAATAATAAATAGTTAATAGCTGATACTTATATTCAAAAACTGACCATTTTTGTATATATTCTTTGAAATGTTCGCTTGCTCGCCAAGAATGGCTATTTAAAAAATCTTTTGCTGCGTTTAGCGATACTTTAGCAATATCTAGTTTATTTTTATCTAGAGCTAATAAAAATGACTTTTCAATTGCAGGTAAACTGTCTTTATTTAACTCCCAATTATCACGATGTTCAATCTTTTCAATTATTTTGTTTTTTCTATCTTGTTTAGATGCATTGGAGTATAAAGACATCATTGTATCTAATGGGGCAGAGTCAGAAATGCTTGATACGATTTCATCAAAGGCAGCTTCGTCAAAGTCGTTAATTGTTTCTGTAAACTTATTCCATAAATCGTACTTATCATCCGAAAAATGGCAGTCGAATAAAGGAAATTCAACATCTTCAGACTTGAAGCCAGCTGTTTTTAATATATCTAATAATACCCTTTGGATTTCGTTCTTAGGGGCATTTGATAATGGGTACAAGTTAATTAGAACTTGAACGAAAGATCTAACCGATTTCATATAATAAATTGAATTATTATTTTCTTTGAAAAAGAAACCTTGAATTAACTTTCTAGGGGATGGCTTTAACTTGACGAATTTACTTATTAAATTTATTTCATTACATACTTCCCAGTTAAGATTGTCGTAGAAATGATCTGAATTTAAACAATGAGAATCATGACTTAAACTAAACTCAAAATATCTTTTATACTCAGAAAATATTTTCTCTCTAATCTTTACTAATAAAACCTTTAAGCTATCACTGTTTTTCTGCTCACACAAATCAGCAAGTAGGAATAATAAATAAGTTGTATATTTAGACCAAATCCCAGAAATATCAATTTTTTCAATTTCATCTATTAAAACATAAGTTAATTTTTTGAACTCCTTAGAGGTCAAGTCACTTATTATATTCTCAACTAATTTTTGTTCAAAGGAGTCATTTCCTTGGCTATTTCCAATATAACCTTTAGCTAATTTAATAAGGAGCAAAGACAACATTTGTTCCTTATTATTGTTCATCGAAATTTTAATCAATGCATCAGATAATATTGTGGATACATTGCTTTTAGCCCCACTATAGTTAACTTCTCTTGAAGTATATTTACAGTTAACTTCGCTTATTAACTGTATCGCAGCAATATCAAATTCATTTGGTTTCGATAGTAAATATAGGCTATAGGTGATGTTATTTAATAAGTTTGGAATCACACAGAGCAAGTAAAATCGTAATGCTTGATTTTCTATTGATTCATTAAGTAAACTTTCTATATTGCCTTTGCTACTTACTACCTGATAATCAATAAAAAGATCATTTTTAATTAGGTATATCAGAGAAGGAAATACTTCAGTATCGTAAAACATTAAATGTTCTAAGCGTCCCCCTCTATTTATGAACTCTAAATTTCCAGTAGTTTTTTGCTGTTTTATTAAACTATAATTTTTAACTACTTCGACTATTGATAAAGGAGTTGAAGTAGTTGTCTCGCTTTTAGTTTTTTCGGCCTGATTTGGAACTGGAGTTAAGCAGACGTTAATAGAGGTTTTTTGTCTAATAAGTTCATCTCCGAAATTTCGATGTGAGTGCAAAATGTTTTGAAACTGTTCAAAAGGCATATTTAACAAACTAGAGTTTCTTATTCTTTCCATACAGATAGTAGAAAATATTATTATTTCATCAGGACTGAATATGGATGAATTAGGTATTGAAATTAAGTCAGACAGTAATGGTTTTAAACTATAAAACCTGTCTAATATCTCCGTTCTTTGAGGGGATTTAATGACCTTTTTCCAATAATAATCTGATATTAGACTTTTAATATCTCTATTTTCTGTTCTCAATGTAATAGAGCAAGTGTTAGTTATTTTATCAATATCGACATTAAGCTTTTCAAACTGATAGTTATCGGGAACAATTCGTTCGTAAGTTCCACTATCAATTTCCATTTCTAAAGACTGAAAATTATTTCTAGAGTAAAGTATATCTTTTAGTGATCTAACGAATGCCAATATTGGTTTGACTGTTTTGTGTATATATTCATTATGCTGACTACTAGGTAGCATTGTGCTGACTTGAAGCCAATCACATTCAAAAAAAACAATGCCTAACTTTTCTAACAACTCGAAATCAAAATCTTCATTTATGTACCTTTCTTTACCGTCAACTGTCTTCCAACAAGCATCACCTAACTGCAATTTTTTAACAAACTCACGAGTCAACCTCGGGCTTTTCAACTCCATGTACAAAAGCAATTCTGAAACATAATTTGCTTCTATGTGTGTAACTATATCCAGAATTGGCATATCAGTATTATGCTGATTATATTGGTCAACTTCTGTTAAAAGCTCATTTAGCTCTTTTATGGGTAATTGATAGTTCTGGTACAAGTATTTCTCCATTAATACAATACGATGATATGCATTTAGTATCTTACTATGTATTCACTTTTAACCCAGTAGACTATTCGGGGTTTTGTGCCCATCCCCTCGAAATTGCTAATGCGGCCTTTTTAGTGGTCGCTTTGTGCGCATCAATGTCATTAACTTAAGGATTTAACACATACGTTTATAATTCATTGGGTACTTATTTGTCTTGTTTCTACGGTCTTGTCGAACAAACTTACGATTGGGTCGAATAACACTTAAACTCTTCGATATTTTACTTATCAGTAGTTCGTATAACTCAAGCTCAGCTAGCTTCATTGTGAACCGAACAACATTGTCTTTAAGCTGATTTATCGCAAAGGTAAAATTGATTTTATATTCATAGAGCCTCTTGCTTTTAGGCTTCTTTATTTTTCGTTTTGCATCATGGATTGCAGAAGCTGCAAGGTTTTTAGTCAATAGCTTAGCGTGTAAGTCTTGTAAAATACCTTCAACAGAAACACTAGAGTAATTCTCAATGTTGAGACGACTTTTTAATACTTTGTAATCTTCTTCAACTCCCCAGCGTTGGTGATATAAATTAGCGAAAAGAGAAGTAGGATAAGCTTTCAAGTCTGTTAATGATGAGACCAAAACCTCTGGCTCTCCTGATGGCAGGTCAACTCGTACTAATCTTAAACAAAGTGACTCAGTCGATATTTTGTCTTTTCTACATCGACGGAGAGACTTCTCAATACAAGGAAAATCAACGATATCACTATATTTCCCACTTTCTAAGAAGGCTTTAACAACATTAGAGCTTTTAACAATACGCATGCAGAAATCAACCTTTTTTAGCCTATGGTATTTATAAAACCAAACGGCAGGATAACCTCTGTCATAAAGGACTAAGTCGCCTTTTTGAGTTTTATTTAAATGCTTTAGCGCCATTTCACGCTCTCCTGTTGAATGGCTTTCTACCTGTAAATCTAGGGTAATATTATTCTTAACATCATAAAGTTGTGAAAGACGAACATGGGGCATAGCAGCATGTGGGCGAGCTTTACCAAAATGTTCAAGTAGTTCGTTAGAGATAGGTAATTGTGTGACTGAGCCATCAACCGCTAGCAGTCTATGGCCTTGCCATTTATCGATGGTTGCAGCTTTATAGAACGCTTGAACTAAATCATCATTTAACTCAATAAATGCCTGATGAGATAGTTTCTTTCTGGCTTTACAGAAGGCAGCAGTGCTAACTGACTTTGTCGACAAGTAGCTATCATCGATAACATTAAAAAACCGAACGAGTTCTGCCTGAATTGAACCATTGAGAGCATTCAACATAAAACTCATTAAACGAGGAAAAGTAAGGGTGAAATTTCGAGTAAAATCGGTTGGTCTTTTACGGTGATTTTCTAAAAACTCAGTTGAATGAATTTTATTGGTTAACTTTTGTACTATTTGAATTAAATACTGAACAGCTCATTGGTGATTTCTCTCTATTTTTAATTCATAGCTAGGTTAGCAACTAGCTAACTTATTGTAAATGCGTAAATTAACCTTAAGTTAATGACATTGTTGTGCGCATTCCGGACGTTAGCCTTTAATTTTTTGCCTTATATTTTCTAATGAATATTTTATGTCATGTTACTGAGCTGGCTCAGTAACACTCCTAAAAAACACCAATAAACGTCTATTTAATTGATCTTAGTGTAATTTATAGCCTTTCTATGATGGGTATTACTGAGCGGGCTTAGTAACATCCTATCTTTTATTAAATAGTTGGTTGCAGTGGTTTCTAATTCTTTGAATTTGTGGGACATTAATGTAAATTAAATTTTAATTATGGAACGGACATTACTGAGCCGGCTACATAATAAGCTGTTAGGCTGTAAAACAAATTGGAGAGTAGAATTTTGGAAGACGCTAGTATTTTTACACCGTATTATATTCTAGATATTTTAATGTCTGTCATAGCTGTTATCGTTAATTTCTTTGCTTATTTTTCATTGAAAAAAACATTTAAGCTTAAAAATGATAGTTACATATCTCATTTTTCAAAAGCGTTCCTTTTTTTCGGAATATCTACCTTGTTTAGTTTACTTTCTTTTATCACAATAATTATTCTCGTGGGAATTGCTGGGGACAGTCAATATTTTGATTTCTACGTTGACGTACCTTATAACTTGGCATTTGCTGTTGGTTTATTTTATTTATTTCGAGGTGTAAAAAATACCCGCGTACTTAGAACAGCCTAACAAGGGTTTTCAAGTCGGACAAATTACAGTTGGCTTTTTGTTCGTACCTCACTTATTTTAGCCAACTACAATCTGCCGCTTAAAACGGCGTTATGTGTTTTTGTAGTTTGGGTGAAAATCTCAATATTTAAGGATTAATTTATGCTGGAAGCAATAGTAGAAGGTTTCTTTTATACGCTAGGTGAAATATTAGCGTACACCTTATGGCCTTTACTTTATTACTCTGGTTGGCTTGTATTAAAAGTTATAACCTTTGGCAGTTATCCTCCTAAATCAGATCCGATGTCTTTTAATCCAAACAATCACTCAAAAGTTTTTGTGCGTTTCGTTGGGTTCTTATTATGGTGCGCTGTCGGGTTTGTTGTGTTTAAATATGTTCTGTAAATCAAACACATAACAAGCTGTTCAAGTGGGACAAATTACAGTTGGCTGGTTCCGCTCCGCTGCACATTTTAGCCAACTACAATTTGCCCCTTAACAGGGCGTTATGCATATACTCATTTACCGGTAGGAAGTTTGAATCAATGAATATTTGGTTTCTTAGGATGGATAAAGATGGTTGGAGTGAGCTAGACCTCAATCAAGATTACAAGTTTATTCACAGTGCACACGGTAGTTGTGGCGGTGTAGATGTAGCTAAAAGATATAAGCACATGTTATTTCCAGAGTTAACTCTTAAAGGCAAAGAATTAGCGAAATTTATCCGTACAATTAAACAAAAATTAATTGTAAATGGTCTTTTTGATCTAGAGCAGTCGGGAAAGCGTCGATGTGATATTGCTCTGCGGTATTGGTTGTCAGAAATGAAGTTGGGTGATTTAGTTTTTGTGAGAAATAAACAAGGAAAGGTAATACTCTGTAAAATTACAGGCTATATATCAGAGGAGTTCTTTGATAAGCGCGGTTGTTTTCAACGACCCGTTGAAATTTTAAGTGAAATTGATGAATCTATGGTTCCTTCTGAAATATGGAATAGAACTCAAGGCCGTAAAACGATAGAAAGAAATGCCAAAAAGCATATTACAGATTGGGTTACTAGTAATTACAAATCATTGGTTTGCTCATAATAAATAATATGCCTAACAAGCTGTTAAACAAGGACAAAAAACAGTTAGTTTTTGCTCCTTCGTCGCTTATTTTAACCAACTATTTTATTGCCTGTTAACAGGGCGTTATGTGGTCCCCATGAAGTTAAGCCTATACAAATATTTAGCCTATGATGACGGCGCCAAAGCTTTACTAGAAAATAGTACATTAAAGTATAGTCATTTTAGTGAGTTCAATGATCCGTTTGACTGCGTTGTGTCTTATGATGTTGAAGATTCTCTTGTGTACTACCAATCTAGAAAAGACTTGATTAAAGCAGTAGGAGATAATCTAGGTTACAGTCCCTCAGAAAGAATCGAAAAGATGCCTAAATTATTAAAAAATCTCGAAAAATCAATTGAGAGTGGTGATTTTCATAAAAGCATATTAAGTCGAATTGGTATTTGTTGTTTATCAAGTGTATCTGACAGTATTTTAATGTGGTCGCATTATGCTGACCACCATAAAGGTATCGTCGTTGAATTCGATACTTTTCAAGATGAATACACAGAATTACATGACGTTGAGCAAACATTATTAGGCTATCCAATTGTTTATCAGAATCAAATGCCCAGAATTAGTGCTCGCAATAGTCACGATGGTTTTTCAGCAGTACAAAGTTCAATTCTAACTAAGTCACTTAGTTGGGAGTATGAAAATGAGGTGCGAGTTCTCTCAACTCGTTTAGGACCAGGTATTCATAAATTTGATCACACCCTCATATCCAGAGTTATTACGGGTGTAAAAATGATAGATAAGGATCACTTAGATTTAGTTCAACGTGTTGCAAAAATAAATAAATCTAATGGGTTGTCAATAAAAGTGGTTAAAGCCAAAATGAGCAACGATAGCTATAGCGTAATCACCACATAACAAGCTAATTAATAAGGACAAAAAACAGTTGGCTGTTTTCGTTCCTCAACATTTTAGCCAACAATTTTTTGCCCATTATTAGGGCGTTATGTTGTTCAAGGAAGTCTGAGTCCATGGAGAGGTCTGTATCAACTATCATCATTTTTTTACTACTGTTACCTATTTCAGCTCATGCTGAAGTTATGGATAAAGAGCCATCACTTCAATTTAATTTTATTTGGGGCATTGGCGGCTCTATAGCCACGCTACTTTGTGCTAGATACAAACCTAAATTCTTACCTTTAATTACCTTACTCCCACTATTTTACTTTTATGCACTGTGGGAAGAAATAAATGATCCACATGTTGGCCCACAGATTTTGAGAGAGGCTGGTGAATTTTACATTCACAGTGCATACGCTCTTGGTATATCTGTTATTTCTTGTATACCTATTGGGCTATTATGGTTTTGGTGGTATAAACAACATAACAAGCTAATAAATAAGGACTGAAAATAGTTTGCTGTTTTCGTTCCTCAACATTTTAGCAAACAATTTTTAGCCCATTATTAGGGCGTTATAAGCACCGGAAGCTTGAGTATGATTCATAGGATAGTGGCAATCTCATTAATCTTTATTTTCTTATTAATTTTCACTGGGAAATTTGAGTATTATAGTGGTTTTAACACTTCACAAGCCGCTGTAAGTGAGTTTGATTCGGAAGTATCAGAAGATGCAGCAGGTGGCATTTTATATGTATATTTAATTGCTGCGTTTAGTTGTTACTGTTTATTATTCCCTAATTCAGTATCTGAGAAATTATCACCTCGTACAGGTAATATGCAAACACTACTGCTTAAAGACGACTTTTGGCTTATTGTCGGTTACTTTTCAGTTGCAGTAACCTTTTTAGTATTAGAGGCTTTCAGGTAATGTGCTTATAACAAGCCAATTAAAGTGGACAAATAACAGCTTGGCTTTTTGTTCACTTCGTTCACTAATTTTAGCCAAGTATTATTTGCCCGTTATTGGGGCGTTAGTTACCAAGGAAAGGTTAGAGTATGATTCGTAGTTTTATTAATAAATTTGGTTCGATTTTGTATGTCCAGATATGGGAAAACCGTATCAGAGTTGTTGATTTAAAAACTAATGAAGTGTTTGATGAGAAACCTTTACTTCAAATCGAAACAGGAAAGAATGGAAGTAAAGTAGTTACAGCCTTTGGTAACAGCGCTTATATTAGTACAGTAAATCCCTTTTCTCACCCCAGGGCATTACTTAATGACTTTTATATTGGGGAACGTTTACTTCAACTAATCGTAAAAAAACTTATTGGCAAAAAATTTATAACTTCGGCTCCTCAAATAATTATTCATCCAATGGAAAAAACAGATGGTGGTTTAACCATGATAGAAGTTAGAGCATTTAGAGAAATGGCGTTGGGAGCTGGTGCAAGTGAAGTTGCAATACATCAAGGTAAAGATACATTGGAGTTATCAAAAATAATTTTCAAAGATCTTATAAAAGATGATGAACATTTAGTATTTAAATAATTGGCAACTAACAAGTAAATCAACAAGGACACGTAACAGTTGGCTACGTTTCGCTTCGCTACACAATTTTAGCCAACCATTACTTAGCCTGTTATTTGGGCGTTAGCTATTCAATCAAGGATGTGTATGTACTCTAAAATATTAACTACTTTTTTCTTAATCTTTTCATTTCATGCAGTTGCCGGTGTTTCAATCACAACAGTGAGTAAAACAAAGAATGAATTGAAAATTAAAAGCTCTCTTGAGTCTCTACAAGAAAAGTATGATCTAACTCCTTGGATTATTACTGATGTCATCGAGGTCGATGAAAAAGCAAGAATGCCTCGAAGCCATCCAGTTTTAACGATGAGTACAAAGGATGAATATTTAAAAAGCGATATTAAGCTTCTTTCATCTTTTCTTCATGAGCAATCTCACTGGCATGTAATTAAAAATGGTCGTGGTAGTAAGTCAGAGTTCAGAGCTGCAATAAAGGCTAATTTTCCAAATGTTCAATTTGAACGGCCATTAGGCAGTGGTACTGAAGGTGGCACCCTTAGTCATATAATTGTTTGCTATCTAGAGTATGTTGCACTTTCGGAGCTTATTGGTAAAGAAAAAGCTATTCAAAACCTATCAACAAACGACTATTACACTTGGGTCTATCAAACAATTATTAACTCAGAAAATCATGATAAATTAGATCGTCTTGTTCAAAAGTTTGGCTTAGGTTTTGGCGTAAATAATAGCTAACAAGAAAATCAACAAGGACACGTAACAGTTGGCTACGTTTCGCTTCGCTACACAATTATAGCCAACCATTACTTAGCCTGTTATTTGGGCGTTATCGATACAAAATCTAATCCTAATCACCGCTACTGATTAAATGCTAATGTCCGCAATGTGGTAAAAGTGAGCCTTAGCTTTTAACCAATGAATAGTGAAAGACAGTTCAATGCTAATGACTTCTTGGTGCGCAAAGTTGAAGTTAACTTCAAAATATTTGCGATATATTTTCTAATGAATGTTTATTTTATTGTTAGTGTGTTCCTATACAGTAGGCTGTGATTCCTGCTTTCTACAAGAAAGAGCGGATATTTCCTCCTTTCACACATCGAACAGTTGATTGGTTATTTTTAACTCATTGATCTACAGACAACAATCAAGTAATCTCGCATGATTATAAATTATTGACGATTAACTCCACCTTGTAGAAAAAAGGGATTTTTCCTCATAATAAAGCTGTTGATTCGACCCCGAAAATGTAGAGATTAATATGAGAAAAATCCTATTAGGTGAATTGTTTGGTATTGCTGTAAGTCGACCAATCGAATTGGATAATATTGTTCAAATAGTTGAAATTATTCCAGAGGTAGCTATAGAACAAGCGAATCTAGATGGTAAAACCTTTGATGATGCTATGAACAATATTATAAGTGAGGTTTTAGATTTTGCAGAACGACTTGAGCCAGAAGAATCTGAAATATTCTTAGAACTATTTGAAAACGAGTGCTCTACTAGAATGACAAAATCAGTTGATAATGACTTTGAAATTATTGACCCATCAGAAACAAAGTGGAATTTTTATATCCGGTTCAAAGTTTCCGAACCTTTAGGTTTGGATCAGAACGTCATAGACTTCCTCGGAAAATATATAATCAAGCCAGCTAAAAAACAGTCATTAAAAGACGATAATATCCTGATTCTGACAAGCTTAGATAGTATGACCTATCGTGAGATAATGTTTGAGTCAAAAAAGGTTGAGCAAGCTTTAATATTAGGCCTTGCGGAGTTAGGTATTGGGGTTGCTTACCCCGAAAACTTAGCTTCAGAAGCTACGCTTGAAAAAGTAAAGAGAGAAGCTGAAATTCAGTTCTTAGAACAACACACTAAACTATATGATTCATATTATGAAAGACCCTTGTTTCATTTCAGTGATAAGTTTGGTGTGGTTTTGTTTCAAGAAGGATCATTTCCTTGGGATAGCAACGCTAATGAAGAAAAAGAACCAGTAGATGTAACTAAGCTTGATGCGATATTTTCTACTGCCTATGACAACCTGAAAGGCTTGCAGATCATAGGAAGGAAGTTTAATAAAATCGAGATCGCCACATCCATACTAACTACATCTATTTTTGAAGATTCACTTATTAATAAGATAATACTCTCAATGACAGTTATAGAAGTATTGTCGGATAAAGTATCTAGGAGTGATAAAGAGCTCAGAGTTCTGGATTATCTAACCAATGTGTTGGATGAGAAGTCTGATATTGCACAGAGTGAAAAGGAAGCTATCACTAAAGCCCTAACTTCATTGAGGTATCAATCAATTAGTAAGAATTGTAAGGTTTTAGTAAAGGAGCTACTTAGTGGGAAAGACGCAAAATTATTTTACAAGCTTTATAATTACAGATCTCAGTTAGTTCACGCTGGTGTTTTAGAAAGTAATCGTGATGAAATGTTGAAGATATATTATGACTCTTATAGTTTGGCAAAAAGAGTGCTATCGGCATATATAAATCGACTAGATGAATCTGATTAATGCTTTGTTAAATCTTACAATGACTTTTATCCAATAAACAGTGTAGCGTATAATCACATAACAAGGCAATTAAACGGAACTAAAACAGTTGGTTAAGTTTCGTGCCTCAACATTATAACCAACAATTTTAGTCCGCTTATTGCGGCGTTGGTGAGCAAATCAAAATCCAGGCTGTAAAGTAGCGATTAATGAGCAGTAAGGTGAATTATATGAATCCATTCTTGGAAGAACTTTTTGATATCATTGCTATTGATGCTGAGTATCTAAATGGGTACTTAACACCAGGTGAGATGAAATATCTAAATATCACTTTGAAGTCTATAGAAGATTTGAATAGCGATTTCTACACAGCAGAACATGGTTTAAACCTAGAAGTTTTACTTTTCTTTTTATTGAAACATTTGAAGGATATTACACTAATTTGGGAAGATCGTAGTAAAAAGGAAATTCTGCTTAGGTTATATACATCAAACATAATCTCTGGCTATGATTGCTTCCGTTTTGATCTGTCTAAATTTGAGCAAACATTTAACCCAAGTGGACAAGAGTTGACTTTATATCGAATTGGTCGTGCGAATGAGACTATAGAAAGCCTCGGGAATTCATGGGCTAAAGACTTCACAGGACTAAAAAATTATGTTCAAGCATCAGCTATAGAGGTGGATACCCGACCTATATTTTCTATAAAAATTAGTGATTCAGAGGTTTTGTGTCAAGGGCAATCGCAAGAAAGTGAATTTATCTTAAATAAAAATTTCAAATGTAGTGGTATTAGATTACTAAGGGCTGAAGAGCGTAGTAAAATTTTTATTTAGTAAATAGTGCTAAGAAATGCTTCACCTAACAAGGCATTATGTATTACAACGGAGTTTTGAGCATGATGAAAAAATATTTTATTTCCCTGTTCGTTTTTTTTGTTCTTCAGGGCTGTGGAACTCTCGATAATAAAACTATTTTAATCGATGCTGGAGACCCTAAAGAGAAGGTTATTGAAATACTTGGAATACCATACGACCGACAATTTCAAGGACAACAGGAAGCATGGCAATATTGTGTTTCAGGTGCAGGATTTGGCTATAACGACCACAAAATAATTTGGTTTACTGATAAAAAAGTAACTGGTATCACTACATATAGAACAACTCGAAGTGGCTGTACTGGCTCTGTAAAAACAATAAAATGGGAAGATGCTCCTGACTTTACAATTGAAGTGCGTGATAGGTAATGCATAAGCCAATCAAGCAGGACGAAAAAACAGTTGGCTGTTTTTGTTTCTCAACATTTGAGCCAACTATTTTTTGCCTGTTAACAGGGCGTTAGTAGTCAATTTGTATCGACCACCGCATATTCAAAAAGAGAAGAAGTAGAAATGGAACCTACAGTATTTATATCTTATTCCCATGATGATGAATCACATAAAGATTGGGTATTACAGCTTGCTACAAGGCTGAGATCTAACGGACTTAATGTCTTATTAGACCGTTGGAATCTGAAGTTAGGTCAAGATTTAGCTTCATTTATGGAAAGAGGGTTATCTGCATCAAATAGAATAGTTAGCATTTGTTCAGAAAGTTATGTTCAAAAAGCCAATGATGGATATGGCGGTGTCGGATATGAAAAGCAAATAATGACGGCAGAATTGATGTCTGATTTAAATACAAACTGGGTAGTACCAGTAATCAGAAATAATAGCACAGCTAAAAAGGCGCCTATTTTTTTAGCTGGGAGGCTATATGTTAGCTTTGAAAATGAATCTTTATATGAAAATTCTTATGAAGAGTTATTACGTGAATTGCTAGATGAACCAGTACTTCCTATACCACTAATAGGAGAAAACCCATTTAAAACGGCTAAATATTTTGCAGAGCAAAAATTTATACCTGCCTCGGAAAAGTATGTTTCACCTGCGGTTAAAGGGACTGTAACTTTTGATTACTCAAACAACAATGGGCATTATTTTATTGGGCAAGGCCAATTGGCATTCGAGTTAGATTTTTCTAAATCAAGTGACAGGTGTATACAGCTTTATAATGATCCACAGAATATAAGAACGGTTGCTGTAGTAAAGGATCGTCACTCTATCTCCGATATCGATGATGCAAGAGTTTATGATGGTTCATCTAGAGTTCGAAGACCAAACCTTAATCAAATAGCAGTAGTACAAAATGTAAATGGCTTTTTTGCAGCAATAAAAATTATAGACATAAAAGATGATACTCGTGGCAGTGAATCTGACGAGGTGTCGTTCGAATATGTGATACAAACAAATGGTAGCCCAGATTTCACATCTACTGGTCAAGACTGCATACAAGGCGTTCAAACGGACAAATAACAGCTGGCTTTTGCTCCTTCGTCGCTAATTTTTAGCCAACTATTTTATTGCCCGTTAACAGGGCGTTGGTCTCAAGGGAAACTTCGTCTATGCCTAAATATGAAAGTATCGCAGAAGCACCATTTTCGGTAAGAAAGAGATACTTTCAAATAAAGTACAGCAAGTACTTTATGAGTGTTACTCGTTTTTATTCTAGAGTGTCGCTTACTATCAAGGAAAGGAAGAAAAACCGTGTGTTAACTGATACGTTGAAAACGCTTAAAAAAGAAATAATCAGGGCACGAAATACTGATAATGAATGCGTACAAGTTTTAATGAATTTAGGGCTATTCTTTCTAATTGCTGAAAAAGATATCCAAACAGTTAAAATTGATGCTCTTACACACCATGACGAGTGGAAGAGATTACTCTCCTTGAGAATTATTCTTCTCACTATCTACGAATGGGATATGAGTAAGGCGAGTAGTAAAAATTTAAAAGAGCTACTTATTCAGTCTTCTGTCGAAGAGAAACTACAGAAAGAATTGTTTAAATCACTAAGGTTGTTGCGTAAATCAAGAGATAAGGCTGCGACACAACTGCATTTTGAAAGAAATAATATTATAGCTCATCGTAATTCGGATGCTTTATTACAGCTAAATACGATCCAGCATTTAAATACAAAATTGGTATTTAATGTTGTTACCGATTTTTATGAATCATCAGCGATTTTTATGCAAGTATTACCGAAAGTTCTACTACAGGCAGGAAGCCTAGAAGGTCTATTTTCTTATTTACTTAAGAGTAAAGAGACCTAACACATATGAGCCTATCTCACGTCCATAGCCAATAGTGTTATTTTGCTGCCGTTAGGCAGCAAGTTGTTATCAATACAAAATCTAATCCAAATATACTATTCATATAAATGACTAATGTCTTCTTTGTTAAGGTTTTCAGATATCAGCCAATACACAAAACCTATCAACAACTCTTCAACTGAAGGCTGATGTCTGAAAGGCTCACAATGAAGAAACCGCGGGAAGCTAGCGCTGTGCTATGGGGATTGCTCTGTTATCTTTTGGTCTTGGTGGGTAAAATACTTTATCAATATTAATTTACGTTGCTTCAACGTGTTTTTCACTGTGATATTTCTCCTAATGCTATTTTATCTTAGTCCTTATTCGGCAATTGTGGGTAAACCGAACAAGGCTAGCCCTTATCTCCATTTCCGATAATTTAACTTTTGCCAATCTGAACTACTAATTCAACATTAAGGGCGGTGCACGAGGCAAATACAAGTGCGGTAAGACTTCAGTGACTTCCATGCCTGCGCCACAGCAAGGACACACAAAGGTAGCTGCTGGCTCATGCGTTTTTGTCTCACCCGATATCTCTTTATCCAATGGCACTATCGGGACTTTAACGTTTAATAACTGTCGTGCTTTATCCAAGTTCTTCTTACGACCTGTATTCGCTGTCAAACCGTAATGACGAATACGGTGAAAACCACTGGGTAACACATGCAGCAAAAAACGTCGGATAAACTCATCGTGAGTCAGCATCATGGTGCGGTGTCTATTCTGCTCTTTAACGCGATAGTTCTTCCACTTGAAACTGACCGTTTGTTTATCCATAGCAACCAATCGTGAGTTTGCGATAGCAACCCGATGTGTGTATCTCGATAGATAAGCCAATACAGCTTGTGGCCCTGCAAAGGGTCGTTTGGCATAAACCACCCATTCAACGTTACGTTGATTGTTTAGCCACGCCAAAAAAGGTATTTCTTCCTCAATAGGCAAACACTTACCAAAGAACAGTAACTCATTATGCTCAAAGGCTTCGCGTAACATCTCAAGATATAATCGTCGAAATAAACGTGATAACACGCGTACAGGTAAGAAGAATCCTGCTTTACACGACACCCAGTTTTCACCATCAAGCGATAAGCCACCACCCGGTACAATGCCATGCACATGGGGATGATGCGTCATGGCACTGCCCCACGTATGCAAGACAAAAGTCACACCTAAGCGAGCACCTAAATGTTTAGTATCCGCGCCAATCGTTAACAGTGTTTTGGCAGCGGCTTTGAGTAACAAAGCATACATTACCGACTTATTGTAATAAGCCAACTCACTAATGGCGTTGGGTAACGTAAATACCACATGATAGTAATCCACTGGCAATAACTCAGTTTGTCTAGCAGTTAACCAACGTTTCGCTGCGCTGGCTTGGCACTTTGGGCAATGACGATTGCGACACGAGTTATAGGCAATTTGAGTATGCTCACACGCAGGGCAATGTAAAACATGACCACCGAGCACTTCACTGCGGCAATGCTCAACGGCAGACATCACTTTGAGTTGCGCTAAACTGACATGGCCTACATGACTATCACGCCAACGTTGGCCGTGTGCTCGAAAGACATCGGCGACTTCCCGTGTTGGGCGAGGCATGAGCGGCTCAATGCTTTATCGACAATGAATCTAATGGGCTGATAACTTGTCTGAGTAGATCAGTGGCCACTTGCGTATACCGCGCCGTGGTATTCAGTTGAGCATGCCCTAGTAATACCTGAATCACGCGAATATCTACACCCGCTTCAAGTAAGTGCGTAGCAAAACTATGACGTAACGTGTGCATTGATACATTCTTGTCAATGGCCGCGGCCTTAGCGGTTTGTTTACATATTCTACTGAGATGGCGAGAGGTCATATGATCGATAGGGTTCAAGCCAGGAAATAACCAACTACCTTCAAACATTTGGCCTTCATTGTTCGCAAAACGCCACCAATCCCGAAGATGCTCAACCAGTGCGGGTGATAACAGCGCATAGCGATCACGACTGCCTTTACCTTGCTCAATACGCAGGATCATACGCTCACTATCGATATCACTCACTTTTAAAGCCACCACTTCACTGACACGTAATCCCGAGCCATAACCGACGGCTAACGCGGCTTTGAATTTAGGATGCATGGTACAAGACATAAAGCGCTTAGCCTCGTCTAGACTCAGCACCACAGGTAACTTACGTGCAACCGTCACAGGACAAACCCGTGCGATGACTTCAGGTTTATCGAGTGTTATTTTGAATAAGAACTTAAGTGCGGTTAGCGTGGCATTGACGGTGATACCAGAAACACCGTGAGTGACCATGAAAAGTTGGAACTCACGCAACTCTTCTTGGGTGGATGTTTCAGGAGAGTGTTGTAAAAATTCACAGAATTTATTAACACCACGGATATAAGAAATTTGTGTGTTAGTGGCGAGTTTACGCAGGATCATGTCTTCGTTGATGCGCTGACGCAGTGGTACTGAAAAGTATGGGCTGATGTTCATGGGGTATTCTCCAAGCTAAGGTGAGGCTACATGCCTCAAGACTTAGTTTAGGAATAAGTGAAGGTGTTAAAGGGGTGAACGGTGCTTGCCAAACACACCATTACCGCGGAGCGGTTTAGTTCAATGTGGTAAAAGCTGAAACTGGTTAACCGAGTTTGGAGTATGACACTTATTACTTATGAGAGTACTTTTGATCGGTATTTGTTGCCAATATAATTATGTACACATTTTGATAATGGCTAATTGCGGCCTTAATGCCGATTCCGAGGGAATGGGCAACTCCCTAATAGCATTTTCGAGGGGATGGGCACAAAACCCCTATTCTCTAATGCTTTTAAAAATCATTAAACTTAATTTAGTGGTAGATCCGCTTTCTCTTACACATATGCACCAGAAAAGTCGAATATCCAATAGAGCGTTTTACCATGGAAATCAAGCAGCAACTTGATGTACTTGATCAACATTTTGCGAATAACAAATATATGTATGGTGACCAATACACAATTGCTGATATGGCTATATGGCCTTGGTATGGTGATCTGGTACAAAATAGAATATATGAAGCTACCCAATTTCTACAAACTAAAACTTATAAAAACCTAGTGCACAGGACTGAAGAAATTGGACAACGAGCAGCGGTTAAACGTGGGGGAATGGTCAATCGTACCAGGGGTGAATTGAAGCATGAGCGGCATGATGCTAGTGATTTTGAATTAAAAACATAAAACAAAGTGCTCGATACCGAAAAACATTACACCAAATAATGAATTAGCTTAGATTTGACATGAATAGATATTAGCATTGACTTAATCATATTATTGGTTAGTCAACGTTAGAATGCGGACTAATATACCCTAATGTCTGTTAGTGAATTTTTGTAGACCATCAGTACCATGAGCTACAAAAATTCACATATTTAATGCTCAAGAGACATCCATCAATGACCGCTATGAGCCTTGAAACGGACGTTAGAAATAACGGTGGTGTAACTTCCGCTTAGCGTTACATTCACCATTTGAACTCAAGCCACATTGCGGACATTATGAAATAAAATAAACCACAGTTTCGGATTAGGTTTTGTATCGATTACGCCCCACTATGGTGCGAGTAATAGTTGGCTTAAATGTGTAGCGAAACTGAATCAACTGTTATTTGCCCGTTTGAACGTCTTAATAGCATTTTATTTACGATGTACTATCTGCTGTACTTAGTGTGTTTGACAATAACTTTTTAAAATCGCAATTGTTTTTATCAATTGATTTTCTTAGTTTTTCTGCCCCAGAACTATCACCTATTTCTTTATTAACTAATTTAATTATTTGATACCTAATAACATTTAATTGAGATAGTAGATCTTCTTTTAGTAGCCATTGGATTAGTACCATTTTATCATCTCCAGCTTCATGACTTTTTTTATTCATTTTGATCATGATACTGATGATTTCAAAGTTTTTTAATTCGATTTCGGCAGAAATATCATCTTTAGCAATAACGTGAAATTGGTCTAAAGCACCAACCATATTTCTAGTGGAGTTAAGTAAATTTGAATGAAACTCTTCAGACTTTACATATGGATCAATGATACTGATTAACGCTGACCTGTATTCACTCATAAATTTTATAAAGTTAAGTGATACATCTTTCTTACGAGTTAAGTTTAAATCGTCTAGATGTTTAAGCCAAGTAAATAAAATTCCTAAAAGGACAACTATCACTGATAAAAATGGAATAGTAATCGTTGATGACAAATCAGTTTTAACTAATTCACTTGCTGTAAAACCACACAAAAAGAGCAGTAAAAAGAGCAGTAATAACGCTCGTGTCTTCATCGTGAAAATATCCTTATTTAAAAATAACAGTTAATTATGGATCAACAAATGCTAACGCCGCAATAAGCGGCATGTAATTGTTGGCTAAAATGTGAAGAGAATCTGAAGTTGGCCTACTGCTACATGTCCGAATTCATTAGCTTGTATGGATAATACATCCATCTTTTTATTCTTTTCAAAACCAGTTTAGGTAAAGTGAGGCCCAAGCTTTGGCTGCAACCAAAGCCTTTTTATACGGTGTTCGATTGATTGCAGGCTCCTCTATTGAGAGACCGATAACAAGATGGAACGCCGTATAAAACTCCAAGCACTAAACTCGGATAGTCAACTGGGCCTCGAGCCCGAATAGCAAGGCAGAGTCAGCTTATTATGAATACACAAAATAATCAAAATTAAATTAACGTCGGTGTCGATACCGGTAAAACTCAACTCGACATTTACATACGTCCCTTAGATATTTATTTCAACGTTTCGAACGATGAAACTGGTATTAAAGAGGCCATTAAAACAATCAAAAAATACAATGTTACCCGTGTGGTTATTGAAGCCACTGGCCGATTAGAACAGCCTTTTATAATGGCGTGTGCAAAAGCTAATATACCGTTTATTATTGCCAATCCTGTCAACACCAAAAGGTTTGCAGGTGCCATTAATCAAAGAGCCAAAACAGATAAATTAGATGCACAATTAATTGCCCATTATGCAGAAGTTATCAAACCTAAGTTATCACAATTAAAGCCAGAGCAGATAAGGCTGATGAGTGATTTACTATCACGTAGACGTCAGCTTATGGAAATGCAAACCATGGAGAAAAACCGTCTGCAAATAATGCCCAAAGAAATAACTTCTTCTATTAAGCCTATGCTTACAGTGATAAAAAATCAGTTAGAAAAAACAGATAATAAATTACATAAACTCATCGAAAGCTGTGAAGAATATAAAACTAAAAATGACATTGTTCAAAGCATCCCTGGTGTTGGAAATGTCGTGGCCTTTAACTTAATTAGTGAAATGCCCGAGCTCGGCTATATCAACAATAAAGAGGCGGCATCATTAGTCGGTGTCGCTCCTTTTAATAGGGACAGTGGCTCGTATAAAGGCAAACGAATGATACGAGGTGGACGATCACAAATTAGAACAGCCATTTACATGGCAATGATGTCCGCGATTCAATGTAATCCAACATTTAAAGCAACATATCAACGATTAGTTGCTGCAGGGAAACCTAAAAAAGTAGCGATAATAGCGTGTATCAGAAAGCTTGTTATCACGCTAAATTCTATGGTGAGAGATGGTGTCTATTGGGATCCTAAAATGAATTAAATATTAGGGTTTGACACCATAGTAACTTGTTAAGGCACTTTTTTCTCTACATCAAGAACTTTTAAATAAGAGTCCAAATCAGTTTTGGTTATTTTTTTGTCTTTTATGAGCTTTGTAAATTTATCATCGAAGTTTATGGTTTTTAAATTTGATGATGAATTATCTTTGTAGTACATCAACCCCGTGGCTAAAACATTAAACTGATTTGAGTTAAGAGATTGAAGTTTTACTGAAGCTGTTAGAGAAATATGATCTCTATTAGGGTGAGCTGCAACAACAAAAAGTTTTAATGAATCTATTGTTGAACGGCTCTCACCGATACTCGATTTGATACCGTTATAATGAATATCTAACTTTTTAGAAATTTCAGTAATGCTTTTCGCCATCGATTCGGACTCTTTGGTAAGACTTTTCTCAAGTTGCGCTATTTTTATTTGATTTTCCTTAACAACAAAGGTGTAACCAAAAAAACCTAGAATTACTGCGGTAATTACTGCGACTAATACTTGTTTAGTAACATCATTCATTGGGAGTCTCCTTGTGCCCAAACAGCTTATTGTTAGGCAAAAAACCTTGTTTAAATATTGGCTTTTGCGCTCTTTCATAAACATAGATAAATACTAAAAACAAATTATTAGAATATTTACTAATTTAATAAAAACATGAAAGCGAGGCTTTTGCCATTTGAGTCAGACACTATTATCATATAGCCCCAGAAAGGGGAGGTGGTGTAACTATTGCAGAATTTCAACCTCCTACATCAAACACACATTTAAGTTCATTTAATTCCATTTGTCACCTCTCTTTTTTATCAAATCAATTTAAAAGTTTGACCAATCACATTTAATATTTGATTTTTGGTAAGTAGGTCTGCTTTGAAGTGCCATTTTTATAGTCGGTGATATCATCTTGCAATGCCTCGATAACATTAAGTTGTGCTTCGCAAATAGACGCCAGTTGGTCGCGCTCTTTCTTGCAGGCTTCATAGCGTTCCTCAATGGTTCGTTTCTTGCGAAGCGCTTTCTTTTTAATATCAACTTCGCTGTCAATATTTTGTAGCTTCAGATAATCTTGAATCTCCAAAACAAGCAGTGGGAAACGGTCCTTCTTAAGCGCCGTTGGATGCTTACCTGCCTCTTTAGCTACGTTGTTTTGGCTAACTGCAGTACCTTTAGCCACGTTGAGTGGAGTATTACTTTTTAGTCGCTTATACGCCTCTCTAAATATATTCTCGGCTTTACTCATTTTACATTCCCTTTTTTAGAATCAATGACAGCTAATACTCTTTCATAACCTCTCATTTCCGCTTTTAACGAACTGTATTTAGGTGAATCTTTAGGGAAATCATTCATTTGGTTTTCATAGTATTGTTTATCTTCCGTAAATTCCTGACGCTTAGAACCATCAATAATTAAGTCAGTACACATGTTGCTGCTATTCCCGCCAGAGCAGTGAGTAACAGTTTCAAAACCACCATACTCACAGGAACCTTGCTTCATACAGCCACCAAGTAAGTTTTTGCGATAACCAATAGCGCCATTTTTTTGAGCTGCTCTGAGTTTTTTATGTTCGCCATTTGTTACAAAATGCACTATCTCGGCCTTGACGGGGGCTTTACTATGCGGAAGCACTTTACCGTCATCCCCTTCAGTTACCGCAATGATTTCTCTTGCCATTTCATTGTAAAATTCGAGTGTAACCTCTTGGCTTGCTAATATATTTAATTTTAATCGACCATGATTATTCATATAATGAAACTGTTGCTCACGAGTACCATGCTTCATTTGGAATTGCCCTGTTGCGGCAGAGACGTCATTCAACGCAAACATGACAGCTAATGTCCGCCTGAACTGGTGATAACCAAAAGCCCAAATACCTCCTACTTTAAACCATTTTTCTCTTTCAAGCGATGGCGTTAATGCAATCGCCTTATCAAAGTCATCTTGTGTGATTTTGTACTTTTCTACCCCCCAAAATGTAGCGTGACGACTCATAATGTTGTGCGCATTGCGAGTATTTAAGGCTTTATAATTGTGTACAGATTCAACCCAAACATCGACGCGTTGGAATAGATATGGAGATTCACTGTCATTTGTCAATTTTAAATGACTCTGCTTCCACTCAACCAATGTTTTAGCAACCTCCACCGCCTTCTGAACTCGATGATTGACTATCCACCTAGCATCGGATTCTGGGTCTGTTTTTGTGGTTTCACCAACAAGCATAAAGAAATTGCCGAGTCGTTCATCCTTTTCAACAATCAAGCAATCGGTTCTTAATGACTTAGCCTCACTCATTCTCATAAGAGAATAAAACAGGACGTAAAAATAACAAGCAGTTACCGTCGCATTTAAACGGGCACCAAACTTTTTTATCGTATAGTCACGCAAGGTTCCTTCAATAATATGATGTTTTTCGTACCATTCACTAAGGCCATGGTCTCTTAGGAATGACTTGAAAGAAGCGTATTTAGTCAAATAGTTCGGAGTCTTTTCAGCAAAAGGAGATATCGAACACGATGCACTTTTCGCGTTTTTTTTATTTTGAATCAGAGTGCGGGTAATCCAATGATAAGCCTTTTCAAGTTTGTCTTTATTTTCTATAAAATCATCGAGAACCCCATCTAAATGGTGAATGAAATTATTCCAAATTGCAGGGGGGATGTAGGCAATTTGCCCTAATTCGTATTCGGGGTTAAATAGGGAAAAGTGAGCGATGGACTTTGCATCCAGCAAATGAAATCCGATTTGCTCTTGGTTTTTCAATAGACTGGTAAACAACCAAACAGCACTTTTAAATTCAGACTTTGCTTGAGAGTTCGCAATCTGCTCAATGACCCGTGGGAACTGCCTCAATTCATCGGCACAAATACCTTGCTCGCTACACGCTTTAAATACTTTTTGTAAAATTTTGTATGGGGCTATTAGAGAAAGGTATTTACCAGGAAATAAATGACTATAAATTTTATAAAACATGATTTTCTTGAATAGTGTTTTATTTACATCGTCATATTTTTTGAAGTGCATTTTACGAGTTGAACCAAACACGCTAAAATCCCACACGTCATCCCCATATCGCGATATCACTGTACCATCTTCATTAATCGACATTGCAAAGTCATCATTAGGAGGGTAGGCAATAGATTTAAAGCATGAAGATTTTTCTGTGACAAATTCAAACTCAGCTCTAAATTGGAGGTTTTCAATCGTGTTTTGTTGCATCGTTATGCCTCATACTTCTGTATTTTTCGTTCCCAACTGGGGTGATATTCGCCTTCGTCAATTCGCATTTTCGCTTCTTCAATCCATTCTTTATGTACTGAGTTTTCAGATCTATTGAACCAATTTATTTTTGAGTTCACCCAGTCAATCGCGATGTTCGACGGTTTTTGTCCATCGTCCAGATATGAGCTTGATTCAATGACCTTTAAGTATCGGAAGCTAAAAAGGTTCCATACGTATACTAATGAATCATCGTCTCTATAATTCTTACACCCCATACAGCCGCTTGGGGTTAAACAGTCAGGCTTTGCGAGTTTATCGGTTGCATCATCAAAGGGTACTGGTTCACCTGTACAAGCAGTACTGAATAAGGACAACTTGGGCTCTCCATGCTCTAGTGGGTCATTAGCCTCCCAGAAACGTGTAAGCTCAACCGCTGCTCGCTGTTGGGAAGGAAATTCATAGGACTCTCGAAAAATCTCCAAGCTATGATTGCCGTGGTCTGCTGTGGCTTGTTCATCAGATGACAGTCTTAATAATATATTTAGACCTATCTTCCTAAAGTTTTTCGGTGCAATAGTGGGGATACTATAAGTTCTTGCTAATTTTGTACCTGTAGCCCAATCAGAATCCCTTCTTTTCCTATAAGCACCTTCATGGGTGAGCATAGGAAATAGATGTCCATTGCTCTCGGCATACTCGCGTATGAACGTTAAATATGCCTCAAACGACTTTCTGTATGGTTTGGGGATTTTAAAAAGCACTTCGCCGCCTCTACGGTTTTTAAATGCTCGCACTTCATAATTTTCACCCATCGGTTTAAAATCACAATCTTGCATTCTTAAGCTGAACGTTGGGGCGGGGTTTTGCATGGTCATCGCTAGAAACATTAAACACTCAAAGGCCACTCTATTATTAAAGGCATGTCTTGCGGCAGTCTCTGTATAATCGCCAGAGACAACAGTGTCATCTTTAATAACGGGGGTGAGATTTATTTCTGTTGCGGTTAATTCCTTTCGCACATTAACTAAGATGGGTAATTTTTTGCTATTTAGTAATTTGGGGTCAAAGTTGTTACATATATCATAAGCGAACTTAGCAAACTTAGCCGCATCTTCAAGATTCGTTTTATCAGCCTCGCGACTTATAGCTCTGCGTGAGTTTCTCTTTGGCTTTAACCGTGTCGATTTAATATCAATACTGTCTAGTTCAGTGATTGCTGATAACAATTTGGATAAGTGGTAACAAGCTTTATAACCAGAGCCTTGTTTAAATTTTATTTTATTTTGCTGCTCACGAATAAACTCATATTCAGCGAACGTATAAAAAGCGGTTTGAATATCGTTAGCTATATCAATTGATATATTTTTTTTATCACAAAAAGAGATGAATACTTTTAAAAATTGGATGCGGCCTTTAGCGCTCGATGAGGCCATTTCGCCGATGTCCAAGCACCCTTCGATATGTTCCTTTGCTTTAACTAGCCATTTAACTCGATGTTCAACGACTGAAAGTTTATAAACATTATTAAGATATTTTTTACTTCTATGCACCTTCCCTCCGCCATTAAAGGCCATAGGTGTTAAGTCCCAAGCACCTGACTCTGGCTGCTCAATTCTTCGATGCACAACTATTAAGTTTGGTAGCTTTTCATCCATCATAACGGCCTGTTAAGCCTTCGACTAATTCGTCAGTTTGTTCAACACTACCTGTGAACATTGCCCATAATGATTCATAGAACGCTTTATCTTGCGGCACTTTATTGATAAACGCCACATACTTCCAAGTCGTTGAAGCGTCTTTATGGAGCATGGCATCTCGCACAAATTCAATCGCACCACTACTTGAGATAGCCTTTGAATTTAAACAATGTTCCATCGTCATCGTTCCGAAAGTCGCTCTTAATTGATGGAATTTGAAACGACCAAATTCGGTATGACCTAGCTCGACCAATTCAGCTCTCAATCTACCGATAATCGTTGAGAACGATGCTCTTGTATATAGGTTGCCACAAGAGGTTAAGAATATGTTTTTTATATGTTCGTTGGACGCTTTAGAACGCCTGAGTATTGCTTCAGCCGAATCATAGTAATCAACAAGCTCTTGAAGTAATACCTGAGGAAACATGATCGGTCCGCTCACATCGAACTTAGTTTTAACAGCCGTTGATGGGCCAACACTTACTCTCATTATGTGTTTCATGTTGGGATCTTGATAAGCGTTTTTTAACGCTTCAGAGGTCAGCGTTGAAATTGTTTCGTAACGACAACCTGTTTGAATAGCAACTTTATGAAATAAATATAGTTCATAGTTACTATGATTTGTAAGGTGTAGCATTAGGGTGTCTAATGATTCTTTGTTCAATGGGAGCAGCCCATCCTCTAATGTTACCCCCGTTCTTCTTTTATTAGGTATGAATAGTTCCGAAGACATAACGTTCATCGTTCTTGAAAATCCAGTCCTATCAAAGAACTTAACTGCCTTGGATTTTTCTTCCCACATATCATACCTGCATTGAGCAAGCATTTCTCGTGAGGCCCAGCGGTAGAAATTTAAAGTTGAATTCATTACAGCAGATACTGTTGATGGTGCTAAATGATGATTCTCTCGACATTCAATCAAGAAGCCTTTAAACCGAAACAAGCAACGCTCTCGCTTCTTCTTTGGGAAGTGAAGCCAGTGAATATTCCCTTTCTCAAGCCAATCAGCATATCTGGCAATGTGACTCATTTCACGGCTTACTGTGTTTAATTTCATTCGTGAATCGTAGAAACGGCTAAAGGCATACTGGTTGGCTTCTTTCCAAGGCTCCCCATCTGCTGAGTATATTTGTGGAAATGACTTAACAAGCTTGGACTTAGGTTTTGGGATAAACCCATGCTTAGCATCTGGAGACAAAGGACTATATATCATTGATTGATGATATATGGTTTCTAGGACTGACATAATTCATATCCAAAGTTATTAAGTTATAACAACATTAGTATATGTATATTAAAGTATCTATAGGTGGTAAGTATATATGTAGTGGGTATGGTTGATAAGTTGACTGTAAAAAAAAAGCCCGCAAACTAAGTGCGGGCCAACTCAAATATCAAGTTGATATAAGGAAGTTAAATTCCAAGAAACATGTCAGAGAGAAAAGATAGAAATCTATCAGTTCAAGTAATCCGGTTAATGATATCTCTTTGGGAGAAAGAGGAAGTATCATTGCGCTAACTCAGAAAACAAAGCTATCATAATAGCGATACAGCCTTCCGACAAACTAAAAAAAATACAGCTTTGTCATTAGAAAAACTAATGCGAAGCTATTGGTTTGATTGTTAAATAAATATAATGAATAATTATTCAAGGATACTGTTAATACGCCAATTAACGGCTTTTGTTGTGATTATTTATGCAACTCTTAATAAGTCTCTTTAATTAACACTGCTTTATTAATGAAGATTTAATCAATAAATTATTTGTAATTTTAGTATTTACTTAAAAAATCTAATGTTGTTCTGCGGAGTTTTATGCCTGTCTGGGCAAAATCATGGTTTAAGGTCAGATGTTCTAATGCGCGTTTGATAGGTGTTGATGGTGCAAATTGTTGATAGTTACTATATAGGTAAATTAAATGCAGGCAAAATTCAATATCGGGGATTTATTGGAGTCTTTGGATTTAAAATGAAGTTGGTAGCTATTGTTCTGTGTTGAAAGTGCCTAGCAAAGGAAACTTTGCTAGGCATATGCGGATTTACTCTTTACTAGCTAAAGTTAGCTTGAGCAAAATCCCAGTTAGCTAATGCCCAAAAACCGTTAAGGTAATTTGGTCTTACATTGCGGTAATCAATGTAGTAAGCATGTTCCCATAAATCTACAGTCATAAGTGGCGTAACACCTTCGTCTGTTAATGGTGTTGCTGCATTAGAAGTATTTACAATCGCTAAGCTGCCGTCAGCGTTTTTCACTAACCAAGTCCAGCTAGAGCCAAAGTTATTAATAGCGCTATCAGTGAACTTAGCTTTGAATTCATCAAATGAACCGAAGTTACTGTTAATAGCTGCTAGTAAATCACCTGATGGCTCACCGCCACCATTTGGACTTAAGCTGTTCCAGTAAAAAGTATGGTTCCAGATTTGTGCTGCGTTGTTAAAAATACCCGCTGAAGAGCTTTTAACAATCTCTTCTAAGCTTTTATTTTCGAACTCAGTACCGCCAATTAAGCCATTAAGCTTAACAACGTATGTATTGTGGTGCTTGCCATAATGAAATGATAAAGTTTCTGCTGAAATGTGTGGCTCTAAAGCATTTTGCTCGTAAGGTAATGCCGGTAATTCAATGGCCATGATACTCTCCTAGTTATAATTCTAATTTTCCACCAAAAATAGGTGTGTTTTCATATAAACTTGAGTAAAATACTCAAGTATTATTTATTCAGGTCATAAAGTTATATAGGGGCTGTTAGGGCAAGTTTCAAGGCTATATATTTTAAAAATCAATAGTTAATATACTTTTATGCTAGTACTTATTCTATTACCTTGTATTGAACAGAGTTGAAAATTTATTTTTTATCTCCATATGGTAGATATTGCAGACAAATTAATAGAATAAGCATTAATTAATAGAGGGTGTTATGGATACAATTGAGCGTATTAAAGAACAAATTAGCGAAAATACAATCTTGCTATATATGAAAGGGTCTCCTAAATTACCAAACTGTGGCTTTTCATCACAAGCTTCACAAGCATTGATTTCTTGTGAAGAGAAATTTGCTTATGTTGATATCTTACAGAACCCAGACATTCGTGCTGAATTACCTAAATATGCTGATTGGCCAACCTTCCCACAATTATGGGTTGAAGGCGAGTTAGTCGGTGGTTGTGATATTATTATGGAAATGTTTCAACAAGGTGAATTACAAACCTTAGTGAAAGAAGCCGCGGCAAGAAATGCCTCAGCAGACGATAGTTCAGCAGAAGCATAATCTTAACTGATTGATATTTAACTATCCGCGACACTTTTTGTCGGCAGATAATTAAACTTTTAACACAAATAAAAATGGAGTATAAAATGAGCGTATTAGTTGGTCGTCAAGCACCAGATTTCACTGCTGCAGCAGTACTAGGTAACGGCGAGATTGTAGATAGCTTTACATTAAGCGAAGCTATTAAAGGTAAAAAAGCAGTAGTATTTTTCTATCCTTTAGATTTTACTTTTGTTTGTCCATCTGAGCTTTTAGCTTTTGATCACCGCATGGAAGAATTTAAAAGCCGTGGCGTAGAAGTAATTGGTGTTTCAATTGATTCACAATTTTCTCATAACGCATGGCGTAACACTCCAGTAAATGAAGGTGGTATTGGTCCAGTACAATACACTTTAGTTGCTGATGTTAAACATGAAATTTGTAAAGCTTACGATGTTGAGCATCCTGAAGCTGGCGTTGCTTTCCGTGGTTCTTTCTTAATTGATGAAGAAGGTAACGTACGTCACCAAGTAATCAACGATTTGCCACTAGGCCGTGATGTAGATGAAATGTTACGTATGGTTGACGCATTACAATTCCACCAAGACCATGGCGAAGTTTGTCCTGCAGGTTGGAAGAAAGGCGATAAAGGTATGACAGCGTCTACTGAAGGCGTAGCTGCTTACCTTACTGATAATGCAGATAAGTTATAATTTTTGCTTAATCGTTAACTTGGTTGTTAAAATTAGTTAACGAGAAAGTAAAAACAAAAAAACCGCGCAAGCGGTTTTTTTATGTCTTAAATTCAATGAAGTCAGCTTGGGATTTTTTCCTGTGCTTCAGCTTCAGATTCACTCTCTGCCTCGGCTAACGGCCAACCACCTAGTGCCCGCCACTTATTAACAATGTGACAAAAATATATTGATTTAGCCGGCAGTTTTCTACTGTGTTTCATCTTTCGTTTCAGTATCAGCTTCTATCTCAGCTAACGGCCAACCACCTAAAGCTCGCCACTTGTTTACAATGTGACAAAATAGCTCAGCAGTCTTCTCTGTATCATAAAGCGCGCTGTGTGCTTCATTATTATTAAAGTCTATATTGGCCGCCATGCAGGCTTTGGCTAGTACAGTTTGACCTAAGGCAAGGCCGGCTAAGGTTGTAGTATCAAAACTAACAAAGCTATGAAAAGGGCTACGTTTAATTTTACAGCGCTCGGTAGCGGCATTTAAAAAGCCTAAATCAAAGGCTGCATTGTGGGCAACAATAATCGCTCGCTGACAACCGGCAGCTTTCATTTTTTTTCGAACTAATTTAAAAAGCCCTTTAAGCGCTACATCTTCCTCAACAGCGCCACGTAATGGATTCGTCGGATCAATGCCAGTAAATTCCAATGCTTTGGGTTCAAGATTAGCCCCTTCAAAAGGTTCAATGTTAAATTGTATGGTTTCATCGATAGAGAAATCACCGGTGGCTTCATCTAAATGCAGCATTGAGGCGGCAAGCTCAAGTAACGCATCCGTTTGAGAGTTAAAACCTGCTGTTTCAACATCGATAACGACGGGGAAGTAGCCACGAAATCTTTGAGCAAAGGCGCTTTTAACGTTTTCAGTATTGGCTTGAGTTTTTTTCTGGCTATCTATTGAGCTTGATTCAGACATTGGTCACTGTGTAATGAAGAGAGAAAAGTAATGTTGTTGATTATCGCAGAAAGTTAATTTAAAAACGACAGTGAACATTGTATCTGACTCATTAAGTCTATTTTTTAGGGTGAAAAGCGATATTTCACCGATAAAATGCTAAAGTTATCTCAGTTTAGGACGATAACTTTATATATCTAATACGGGCTAAAGTGTAATGCTCGTTACCGCTTTCAATATTGTGCATAATTATGAAACCAATAATCGCAGCAATGAGTTCATCTTTTTTTGTCATAGCTAGCTTAACGGCTAGTTTATTTGCCAGTGATGCCCGCGCGGGTATCCGACAATATAGTGCTGACATCCATAACTCACAATGGCAATTATCGGATGATTCTCGCCTGCAATGTACCTTGTCACATCAAATTCCTCGCTATGGTGAAGCGCGTTTTTCAGCAAAAGCTAGCCGCAAACTTAATATGGAATTTGAGCTCGATATGATGTTATTACCGGATAACTACTCATTAGCGGAAGTTCGCAGTGTTGCACCTAACTGGCAACCAGGTGTTGGCTCTCGCACCTTAGCGACGATGAAATTACATAAACAGTTTAACCCGAGTTTACCCAAAAAAGTTGCTTGGACTATGTTAAGTGAACTAGAGCAGGGCATGAGTCCTACCTTTTACTATAACGACTGGTATAGCGAGCAAGATAAAATATCGGTTGGTTTATCAACAGCACGCTTTCAAAAAGCCTATAAAGATTTTGTTGGCTGTGTTGGTAACCTGCTTAATTACAGTTTTGATGATATTGCCTATACCGTACTTAACTATCAATCGAGCAGTGATAAATTTACTAAGGCATCACAAAGACGTATCGATATGATTCGTCAGTATTTGAGTCTAGATCCTGATTTAGAGTTGGTATTGATTGATGCTTATTCTGATAGTTATGGTGGCCGTTGGTCAAACTTAAAGTTATCCGAGCGTCGCGCAGCAAAAATCAGAGATTATTTTGTTAAAAATGGTATCGATGTAAGTCGAATTGCCGCGAAAGGCTACGGTGAAAAACGTCATATAGCCTCGAATGACACTACTCTAGGTAGAGGAAAAAACCGCCGAGTGGTTATTCAAATGCAAAAACCTTAAGCAGTTAAGTGCTTATAGACAGAGTTTTGTAAATAATACTTGCTAATAACTCAACCAAAACTAAAAAATATCTCAAGTAAAGTATTGAACAGGCCTGTAGATTCAAAGTAATCTACAGGCCTGTTTTCGTCTGTGCTCTATTTGAGTGCGACTTTTTATTTTAAAGGGTTAAATGTCATGAAACATTTTTCAAAACTTTGCTTGTTACTTGGCTGTTTTACAGCGTCTGTAGCACCGATTACGTGGGCGCATGATGGAGAGCAACATCAACACACTAAGGTATCTAAGTTAACAGATGCATATACTTACGCTAATTATGATCAAGTTAAAGCGACGCATGTGTATCTTGATCTTAATGTTGATTTTGATAAAAAATCTTTGTCTGGTTTTGCTGAGTTATCACTCGATTGGGCTAGCAAAAACAAAACACCATTAATTTTAGATACCCGCGATCTTGTCATTCACCGTATCATGGCAAAAAATAGCCAAGGCCAGTGGGTGAAGGTGAATTATGAGCTAGCTAAGCGTGATGACGTTTTAGGTAGCAAGCTAACTATAGATACTCAATTTAACGCTGAAAAAGTGCGTATTTATTATCACTCCACTGAAAAAGCGTCAGGATTACAATGGTTATCGGCTGAGCAAACGGCGGGTAAAGAAAAGCCGTTTCTATTTAGTCAAAACCAAGCAATCCACGCTCGTTCTTGGATTCCAATTCAGGATACGCCAAGTGTTCGTGTTACTTACACTGCGCGTATAACTACCGATAAAGACTTATTAGCGGTAATGAGTGCAAACAATGAACTAGGCACTGAACGTGATGGAGATTACTTCTTCACCATGCCACAAGCTATTCCGCCTTATTTAATCGCTATTGGTGTTGGTGACCTGCAGTTCAAAGCAATGAGTCATCAAACCGGTATTTATGCCGAGTCTTATATTTTAGATGCAGCCGTTGCTGAATTTGATGATACTCAAGCGATGATTGATAAAGCTGAAGACATGTATGGCAAATATCGTTGGGGTCGTTACGACTTATTGATGTTACCACCAAGCTTTCCTTTTGGAGGCATGGAAAACCCACGTCTTTCCTTTATCACACCAACGGTTGTTGCTGGTGATAAAAGTTTAGTTAACTTAATTGCGCATGAACTTGCTCATTCTTGGTCAGGTAACTTGGTTACTAATGAAAGCTGGCGTGATCTTTGGTTAAACGAAGGTTTTACCAGTTATGTTGAAAATCGCATTATGGAAGCCGTTTTTGGTACCGAACGTGCGGTAATGGAACAAGCACTTGGTGCACAAGATTTAAATGCTGAATTATTAGAACTTGCTCCAGGCGATACTAAACTTTATATCGATTTAGAAGGTCGTGATCCTGATGATGCTTTCTCAGGTGTACCCTATGTTAAAGGTCAGTTGTTCTTAATGTACCTAGAACAGAAGTTTGGTCGTGAACGTTTTGATGCTTTTGTACTAGAATATTTTGACAGTCATGCCTTTGAAAGTTTAGGTACAGTCAACTTTATTAAATACTTAAAAGCGAACTTAACGGACAAGTACCCAAATATTGTTAGTGATAGTGAGATCAATGAGTGGATCTTTGATGCTGGTTTACCTAGCTATGCACCACAGCCTACTTCGAACGCTTTCACCATTATTGATCGACAAATCAAGCAATTAACTGCTAACGAGATAACACTAGCTCAATTACCTACCGCTCAATGGACTTTGCATGAATGGTTACACTTTATCAATAACTTACCTCTTGATACTAAGCAAGAGCGTATGGTCAACCTAGATAAAGCTTTTGATTTAACTAATAGTACTAATGCCGAAATTACCCACGCTTGGTACTTGCTATCAATTCGTGTTGGTTATAATGAAGTATATCCGGCAATGGGCAAGTATCTGAAAAGTATTGGTCGCCGTAAACTGATTGTGCCTTTGTATAAAGAATTAGCGAAGCAAGCAGAAAGTAAAGCATGGGCTCTTGACGTTTATCAACAAGCACGCCCTGGCTACCATGGCTTAGCACAAGGCAGTGTTGATGCTGTGTTAAAATAATTGCGCAAAGTCATTCTAATACCAATCCCATTAAATTATTGCCTACTTGTGCTGGTTAAAATATGCTAAAGCGGCATTGCTCTCAATCCTAATAGCCAGCTATTGGTCAATCGAGCGCCTTGCTTTGATTTATTTTTCCTATGCACAACAAGATCACAAACTTAATGGAATTGGTATAATAAAGATGGCATGATAATTAAGCGATATAAAAAGGGCTCAATGTGAAAACATTGAGCCCTTTTATTTATTTTAGGTATGAATCTATTCGTTAGTAATTACATAACCATCAAGGTGATTACAGTTTACTTTCAATAATCACATCAACTTGACGTTTTTTATTTTGTTGTGAAATGACCACACGCATTGTTTCTTCAGCTTCTTGGTATTTCAGCGTTAATCGCTCGCGTTTACGTTCTTGTGAATAAGCTTCACCGAAGGCTTGTTGATAAAAGTTGATAATCTGTGCTTCACTTGCGTGAGTGAAGTAGTTAATTACTGCAGGCAGTGCATCACTAAACTCAGCAAAAATTTGCGCATCTTCTAAAACAGGGATGTCAATTACGCCGTTATTAATCACGGCACTGATAGTTTCTTCAGGCTCTTCAATGAGCATCTCTTCAATGATAGGCTCAAAAACAGCAGAAGCTTGAGCAGGTTGCTCTGCAATCTCTTGTGTTGAAGAGCAAGCACTAACGCCAATTGCTATCATACTGAGTAAGGTAAAATGCTTAACAGCTTGTTTTACTCTCATTTAAGTCACTTCCATTCATGTTTGTTTTTTATATTATTTAAATATATACGATTTTTAGTATTAACGCGATATCCGTATAAAAAATAGCATAAATAAACTTACAAATTCGCGGCATAGCGCAATGAGTTTGATTGTTATAGGGTTTATACCTTGTCTTGGTAATAATCCACCCATAAAGCGGTAGCGCCACAAATGGCGACTGGCATTACCACTAAATTGACAATGGGAATCATGGAGAATACCGCGACCGTGATGCCAAAACTATAACTAACGCTCTGATTTTGTTTTAATATTGCTTTCATTTGAGCAAAGGGTATTTTGTGATTATCAAACGGATAATCTTTATATTGTATTGCCATCATCCAAGCAACAAATAAAAACCAAATGATTTGGCCAATAATGGGTAAAACCCACAAAATAATGAAAAAACCAAAAGCACGGGGTAAATAGTAACTCAGCTTTTGCCATTCTCTACTTAGTGTCCTAGGCACATCTTTAACTATGTCGAGCATATTGCCTTTCGGCGCTTCTTGACCAGATAGAATAGCCTCCATTTTTTCGGACAATAAGCCATTAAAAGGGGCGGCTAGCCAATTTGCCACGGTACTAAATACAAATGAAAAAATGACCAGAATAGTAAGTACCGCTAAAGGCCATAGTATGACACTTAACCAATCAAGCCAGCTGGGTAACCAGGCCATAATGCGGGTCATATAGTTATTAAGCTCTAAATAGACAAAATAAAAGGCAACACTAAACAGTAGAGCGTTGATTGCTAGAGGGATAAAGACAAAGCGACGTACACCTTTTTGTCTAATCAGGCTAAAGCCTTTAAAAAAGTAACTGGCACCACTGTGAACTATAGTGGCATTTTTAGCTTTTTTAGATGAATGAGGCATTACGTTAAGGGAATCCTAAGTGACTGATATTTTTCAGGTGAGTATATACCTGTTTCACCTGAATATGCAGGATTCAGCTGGAATTAAAATGACTTTAGGCAAGTCATTCTATGCTTTGATTAGTTAACGCTGGATAAAGCCATTTTAAACCCATCGAAGAAGCGTTTGAATAGCATCTACTTCATCGTTACTGTAGCTTATAATGACGCTACATGGATGTAGTCTATTAGAGAATGCAGGAGCATATTCTCCTGAATAAACCAATATTTCATCACAACGCCATGAATTGAAATAGCTCAAGCACTATGAAACATGCATCTTGATTGCTTACTGCTATAAAAAGTTCTTTCATGCTTTTACCACATTAACTTGTTACAAATTCACTGAATTTCTGGTAAAGTTTCTTGTTAATATATCGCGATAATATTCGCATGAAAAATAGTAATTAGAGAGTAAATAGGCTCGAAATGGAAGATAACTTCAGAAACGTCTTAATTATACTTAGCGCCATTGTCATTACCGCAATATTTCTCCATGGCTTATGGACAATAAGAAAACAAAAAAATCCCTACAAACTCAAAACATCTAAAAATAAGATTGACCCGATCACTCGAGATTTTGATGGTAAGGGTTTTGATCAAGATGGTGTCGGACAAGTAAAAGTTAAGCCTAGTGTAGTAAGTGGCAGTAAAAACCTTGCAGAGGAGGTTGTTACTGAACATATTTTGACCACTGGTGTGCAGCTACCCGATGACCTATCTAAAAGCCAAATATTAATTAAAAAAGATGTTTTAGGTGATCTTGCTAGTCAGACTAGTCAAGGCGAAGTTGAACAAGTTGATAATATCTCAGTTCAGCCATTGGATAGCAGCCTTGAAGATGACTGGTTCAAAGACGATATTCAAGCAGGCTTTCAACAAGACTCCTTTGAAGCTTCCCCTGAAGAAAGCAGCAGCCAATTTACTAAAGATGAATTAGGTGACGAGTTAACACCTACTAAGAATACTGCCAATGCTAGGGTTGTTAAAACACCGGTAGCACCCAAGCCAGTCATTCATTTTGAACCTTTATATGAGCAACCGGTAACTCAAGCTAAGCCAGCACGCACGCCAATTAAAAAAATTACCAAAACACCATCACCGGCGACATTGAAACGTGACCAGATGGATATTGATTTAGATATACAGGCAAGCGAACGAGTTACTGAGCCTAAGCAGGCTGCAACTCAACTAGAGCCACAAGTCATTATTTTATCAGTGGTAATGCCCGCTAATCAGCAGATGCTTGGTGCAGTATTATTACCAAGTCTACTGACCCTAGGTCTCAAATATGGCGAAATGAATATTTTTCATCGTCATGAAGATAATGCCGGTAACGGTAAAGTGACCTTTAGTTTGGCTAACATCATGAATCCAGGCTCATTCGATTTAGATAGTATGGAAATTTTTGCCACCCGCGGCGTCAGTTTATTTATGACCTTACCTAATGCTGGCGATGCTTTCTATGTCTTTGAGCAAATGCTTAATGCCGCCAAGCAGCTGGCGCAAGAGTTTAATGCCCAAGTGCTTGATGATAAACGTAATGTTATGACTAAACAAACTGAGCAACACTACTTAAGTAAAATACGAGAGTTCGATCGTAAAAGCCATGTTGCCCTAGTGGAGTAAGTACTAACTTTTGCTCTTATCCTCGCATTATTTACATATTACAACGGGCTTATGCCCGTTTTTATTTTCTTTATTGCGAGATTTCTTCTCGTTTAAAGCCACTCAACTATTTGTGTCGTTTTCTTATTAATATTAAAAGATGGCACAAGGTACATTATTAACCTTTAGTGAATTATTTTTATGTCAAATGCCGAAGATAAAATTAGCCAATTACAACAGCAGCTTAATCAATATAATCATGAATACTATGTATTAGATCAACCTAGCGTACCTGATGCAGAATTTGATCGATTAATGACAGCATTAATCGAGTTAGAAATAGCAAACCCTGAACTTAAAACCATTGATTCTCCTAGTCAAAAAGTGGGTGGACAGGCATTAAAGTCTTTTACTCAAGTCACGCATCAGCAGCCGATGCTCTCCCTTGATAATGTCTTTTCCCTAGAAGATTTCCATGCCTTTGTTAAACGTGTCAAAGATAGATTAAACAGTAATCAAGCTTTGACTTTTTGTGCCGAGCCTAAATTAGATGGTTTAGCGGTAAGTTTACGATATGAGCAAGGGATACTAGTCCAAGCAGCTACGCGTGGTGATGGTAGTGTTGGCGAAAATATTACCACCAATATTCGCACCATTAAATCCATTCCACTTAAGCTTATGGGCGCGCCCGGCAAAGACTTTCCAAGTGTTGTTGAAGTACGTGGTGAGGTATTTATGCCTAAAGCAAGTTTTAATGCTTTAAATGAACTGGCTAAAAAACGTGGTGAAAAAGGTTTTGCTAACCCACGTAATGCCGCTGCTGGCAGTTTACGCCAACTTGACTCCAAAATTACCGCTAAGCGTAATTTAGCCTTTTATGCCTATAGTTTAGGATTTGTTGGTGACTTGGCGGCAGATAATGGTGAAAGCAAAGATTTAACCCATGAGTTCTTTGAGGACTCACACCACCAAAGGTTGTGCCAGCTTAAAGCACTTGGTTTACCTATGTGTCCAGAAGTGCGCTTACTGGCAAGCGAACAAGCAGCGGATGCCTACTATCAAGATATCCTAGCTAAACGTAGCGCCTTAAGTTATGAAATAGACGGTACAGTGTTTAAAGTTGATGATATAGCTCTGCAAAAACGTTTAGGTTTTGTCGCACGAGCTCCTCGTTGGGCAATTGCTTATAAATTTCCGGCTGAAGAAGAGTTAACCTGTGTTGAAGATGTTGAGTTTCAAGTAGGTCGAACTGGCGCTATTACGCCAGTGGCGCGATTAAAACCTATCTTTGTTGGTGGGGTAACCGTTTCTAATGCTACCTTGCATAACCAAGATGAAATAACACGCTTAGGGCTGAAAATAAATGACACTGTCGTTATTCGCCGTGCCGGAGATGTGATTCCGCAAATTGTTAGCGTAGTTGTTGATAAACGACCTGATAATGCGCTAGATATCATCTTTCCGACTACGTGTCCTGTATGTGACTCTGCGGTTGCTAAGCCAGAAGGTGAGGCTGTACTTAGGTGTACCGCAGGACTTTTTTGTGCGGCACAGCGAAAAGAAGCAATCAAACACTTTGCTTCGCGAAAAGCTCATGATGTCGACGGCTTAGGCGATAAACTTGTTGAACAGCTTGTTGATGAAAAGTTGATTAATACCCCTGCTGATTTATTCAAGTTGACCGAAATTCAAGTCAGTATGATGGAGCGTATGGGCAAGAAGTCGGCGACTAATTTAATTGCTGGCCTTGAAAAGGCTAAAACGACCACCTTAGCGAAATTTATTTATGGTCTAGGCATAAGAGAAGTGGGTGAAGCAACTGCGGCTAACTTAGCTAATCACTTCTATACCTTAGCTGCAATTGAAAGTGCATCCCTAGAAGCATTACAAGATGTCTCAGATGTTGGCGAAATTGTTGCCAAAAATATCATTAACTTCTTTAAAGAAGAGCATAACTTAGCGATTGTTTCCGGGTTAACTGCAATGATGAACTGGCCGACAATTGAAATAAAGTCAGCTGCAGAGTTACCGCTGGCTGAGCAGATCTTTGTTCTTACCGGTACACTAACGCAAATGGGCCGAACAGAGGCGAAAACAGCGCTGCAATCCTTAGGCGCGAAAGTTTCCGGCAGTGTTTCAAAGAAAACAGATTTTGTTGTTGCCGGGGATAAGGCTGGCTCTAAACTCACTAAAGCGCAAGACTTAGGTATTGCTGTGCTGACAGAAGATGAGATGATTGCACTATTGAGCAAATACGGTGTAGCAATATAAATCTCTTGGTAATGGCCTAATAATCTGAGCTACTTGAGAAGTAATAAAAAATAGAGAAGTAATAACAAGCATGAGTTCATTTATTATCGCTACGTTAACAGACGTTGGTCAATGGTTCCGTCCTTATCAGTACCAAGCTGCTTTAGCCCTCATTGCTACGGCTTTGGTTATTTTTGGTAATGAAATTAATTGTGCGATTAAAAAGTTAGTTGTTAGGCAGCACTTTATCATTCGCACCTTGGTATTTGTGCTTGTTTGCGCTTTTGGTTATGGCTTATTAACGGTTTGGTTAACCAATGTTTTGGCACAGCAGTTAGCTAAAATTCCTACTCCGTATTTATTACCGAGTGTTACTGTTATTTTCTTTGTTCTGGGCATGTACGCACAAAAACAACGCCATATTTAAAAGCCGCATGATGAGTTCAATAATGCATAAAGCATAAATAGAATACTAGGTAAGGGCGGTATTATAAAAAAATACCGCTTAACACCTCTCAATGCCTTGGTTTTCTTTAGCTTAAATGGTTACTTGCTATCATGTGTTAGTGCTGTTGTAAGAGTAAAGAAGCACTAAAACATCAACTATTCTTTACACGGTCTTGTTACGGGTTAATCGCCAAAATGCAAAGCTGGCAACAAAAAATAACACCATGGGATAAAAGGCATGGCTTGCTACAGCCAGTGGTGATATTTGTAAAGTCGCGCCAAGTAATAGCGCTTGAGCGCCATAAGGTAATATACCTTGGTTAATACAAGCGAAAACATCGAGTAAACTGGCTGACTCAGCCGGTGATAAGCCACCATCAGTAGCGAGGTTTTTAGCGGTATCACCAGTAACTATAATTGATACTGTATTGTTGGCAGTAAAGAAATTACAAACAAAGGCCAAGCCGGCAATACCTATGCCCGCAGCCCGTTTGTTATTATTAGGCGCTAGTTTTCTTGCAAGATTCTTTATCACTCGTGTTAACGCGGATAAACCACCTTGCTGACGAACCAACTCACTTAAACCACCGATAAAGAGAGATAATATAAAGATGTCTTGCATGCTGGCGAAACCTGCTGTGATATCTTTTAGCCAAGCAGATAACTGATAGCCATTGCTAATCATGCCAATGGCTGCCGCTAGAACTATGCCTAAGGTTAATACCACAAAAACATTCACGCCCATCAAGGCTAAGACCAGAATAACCACGTAAGGAATTAAACCAACTACAGCAGTTTCACTGTTTAACTCATGGTTTACTTCGCCACCTAACACGGTAAATATCACCAAGCAGATAAGCGCGGCAGGTACAGCAAATTTAAAGTTTACCCGAAATTTATCCTTCATGTGCGCACCTTGACTGCGTGTTGATGCAATAGTGGTATCAGAAATAATAGATAGGTTGTCACCAAAAATGGCACCAGATACTAAACAGCCAGCAACCAGTGCAGCATCTAAATTTGCCGTTTCAATAAAGCCAAGCGCAACCGGCGCAATAGCAGCAATGGTGCCCATTGATGTGCCCATAGCGGTAGATAAGAAAGCGGCGACCAGGAATAGTCCGGGCAATAATAGGTAATCAGGGAACATGGCTAAGCCAAGTTGCACACTGGCATCAACACTACCCGTTGATTTTGCTACCACGGCAAAGGCGCCCGCAAGTAAATAGATAATGCACATGGTGGTTATGTTGGCATGACCGGCGCCACTAACAAATTGTGTAATCTGTTTATCGATAGGGCTTTTATTTAATAGTTTCCCTAGGCCAATGGAGACGATAATGGCGGGGATAATGGCAATACTTGCTGGTAGTTGATAAAAAGCAAAATCAACACCCTGAAGGGTGAGAATAATACCGGTACCGAGAAAAAGCCCTAAAAAAACGGCAAAAGGCAGTAGGGCAAATATATTTTCTTGGGGGGCATCTTTATTGGTCATAAGTGAGCTATATAAAATAAGTTTATGACAGCATTATAAAAGCAAAATCTCTCTTGTCAATATAGATGTTTAGATGGCTAAATGGTTTATTGAAAGATAGGCAATAAAAAAGGCCAACTACGCAATAGTTGGCCTTGTCGCATCGATAAAATACCTAGCTAAAATAACAGTCCTGAATTAGATGAAAATTCTTACTGCTATTTTTAAGGTGCGGGTTGTGTTTGTTCATCCGCCCAAGCAACCGCTTGGTTGTAATGCTCAACTACTTTATCTTTGTCGAGTTTTAATTTTTCCATAACCAAGGTGGTTTTATCCCATTGGGCTTGTTCGATAAATTCAACCAACTTAATTATTGCCGCCATAACCCCTTTTTTAGTCAGTAGTGGCTCTTTAATATCCTGCGATAGCGGGAGTTTTTCTAATACGCTAGCCATCTCTTCATCTAATATGGCATCAATCATGGATAATAACCCAGTTAAAAAGGCTATTGAAACATCAAGTTGTGCGTGAATATCATGGGCGACTAACTCACAAAACTTTGCTCTGGTCATGGCCATGTTAATTAATTCGGATGGTTTATCCGGGTTTGCTGTTACCGCAAACATTAAGCCGATAAAGCGCTTTAATTCACCTGAGCCTAAAATGACTAAGGCTTGTTTAATGGTCGATATTTCGTTGCGGCGCTTAAAAATTGCTGAGTTAGCATAACGTAATAATTTATAAGATAGCGATACGTCACGCTCAAACACGCTAGTAATACTGTTTAAATCTAAATCGGTTTTAGAGGTTTCATAAAGTAACTCGGCCATGGCTATCTGTGAAGGTGATAAGGTTTTAGTTTTTATCATTTCTGGTTTGGCGAAGAAGTAACCTTGGAAGTAGTCAAAGCCGAGTTGCAGCATTTGATCATATTCTTCATAGGTTTCTACTTTTTCAGCTAACATTTTAATATGGGGATGATCTTTAATGGCAATAAGGACTTCTTTAATATCATCGATACTGCTTTGTTGAATATCAATTTTTATAATTTTAATAAAAGGGTAGAAATGTGCCCAAACGTTTTTGTGTTCATAATCATCTAACGCCAGAGTGTAGCCTTTCGTATGTAAATCTTTACATAGCGCCAGTAACTTCTTACCGGGTTTAACAGTCTCCAGAATTTCAACCACTACCTCTTCGGGAGTAAGCATTTCAGGGTAGCCTTTCTCCATGGTTTCAAGAGTAAAGTTGATAAAGGCCGCTTTATTTCCGGTAAACTCACTAATGCCCATATTGAATTGGCTAGCTTCAATCATTTTGCTCGTGGCTTCATCGCCATCTATATCAGGGAATACATTGTCTATGCTGTCACGAAAAAGTAACTCATAAGCAAATAATTTTTTACTCTTATCTAAAATCGGTTGTCTTGCAGCGTAAAAGTTCATATATGTCGTTAACTAGCTCAGGCTCTATAGGTTAATTACCATTAAATATATGGTATAGCGGATTTTATTGCATTAGTTTTTTTTAATTTGTTTGCGCTTTCATCTTCATTTTTCTTTTTGTTTACTTGTTATTAACCTTAGCAGTAACTTAAAAGCAAAAACCAGTAAACAGACTAAGGTTTATTTATTTGGTGATTTTTGCTAGTTTAGCGAGCTTAATCACTCACTAGCTCACAATTAGCAGGTAATCACTTTGGCTATCGGTACCTTAATCTCTTTAACACTCTACTTCATCGTTATGCTCTTAATTGGCTTATACGCTTATAAAAAATCTACCAGTGATGTCGCTGGCTATATGTTAGGTGGCCGTAGTTTGTCGCCAAGTGTCGCTGCTCTGTCTGCGGGGGCCTCTGATATGAGTGGCTGGATGTTGATGGGTTTACCCGGTGCTATGTACCTTACCGGTGTCAGTAGTATTTGGATTGCCATCGGCTTGGTTATTGGCGCATTTCTTAATTACTTAGTGGTTGCACCACGTTTAAGAACTTACACCGAAATAGCCAATGACTCTATCACCTTACCTGATTTCTTTGAAAATCGCTTTAACGATAAGTCACGCTTATTAAGAATCGTATCATCGCTGGTTATCGTGGTATTTTTTACCCTTTATACCTCAAGTGGTATTGTTGCTGGCGGCAAACTATTTGAAAGCTCTTTTGGCTTAAATTATGAAGTCGGCTTATATGTTACTGCTGGAGTAGTGGTTGCTTATACCTTATTTGGCGGGTTTTTAGCGGTAAGTTTAACTGACTTTGTGCAGGGTTGTATTATGTTTATCGCCTTAGTTTTAGTGCCTATTGTTGCGATAAGTGAAGTAGGCGGCATCGCTGAAATGCAAACGACTATTGAAACAATAAATCCGGAATTATTAAATATCTTTAGTGGCGTCAGTGCTATTGGTATTATATCTGCCATGGCTTGGGGCTTAGGTTACTTTGGTCAGCCGCATATAATAGTGCGCTTTATGGCGATTCGTAACGTTAAAGATATGCCAACCGCGCGTCGTATTGGTATGACTTGGATGATAGTGGCTATTATTGGCGCTATGGCAACAGGTTTTGCTGGTATCGCTTATGTAGCGAAAACAGGTATAAAACTTGATGATGCCGAAACCATTTTTATCGTTTTATCACAGTTATTATTTAGCCCGTTAATTGCTGGCTTTTTATTAGCGGCCATTTTAGCGGCAATAATGAGCACCATCTCTTCACAATTACTGGTTACCTCTAGTTCACTTACCGGCGATTTTTATCAAGCCTTTTTACACCGTGATGCCAGTGAAAAACAATTGGTGCTAGTTGGCCGAATCTCTGTGTTTCTAGTTGCCTTGGTAGCCATTTATTTAGCTTACGATCGTAATAGCAGTATCTTGAGCTTAGTTAGTAATGCTTGGGCAGGCTTTGGCGCCGCCTTTGGACCGGTTGTAATTGGTTGTTTGTATTGGAAAGGTATGACGCGAAATGGCGCTTTAGCCGGTATTATTAGTGGCGCGGTAACTGTACTTATCTGGATATATGCACCTATCACTATTAATGGTCAGTCTTTGAGTGCATGGATGTATGAGATAGTCCCTGGCTTTATTGTTTGTTCATTAGCTATTTATGTATTCAGTAAGCTATCGCCTAAAGTTGAAGATAGCATCTCTACCAAGTTTGATGAAATGTTAACGCATCATAAATAATTAAACGATTTTTTAAAAATCGATTCAATTTGAAAAGCTAGTGACTTCAAGTCACTAGCTTTTTTGTTTTTAAATTCCTGTAATTAACCCATTAGCTTTTGGTTGAAGACTAGAGCGAATCTAATGGTTACTGGCTAATTTCAAGTTGTTCGCTTTAGAGCTTTTATGCTAGAATCTCGCTAATTTTTAAACCTTCGATTAATTTGGTTTGCTTTATAGAAAAGTTTACTGCAAATTAATCATTTAAAAGACTATTTAAAGTCTGGAGTTTATATCAATGAGTTTTGATACTACTGAACAACGTGTTAGCTATGGTGTAGGTCGTCAATTAGGTGACCAACTTCGCAACAACCCTTTTAAAGATTTTGATATCACTGCTGTACAAGCAGGTATCGCTGATGCATTAGCTGAAGCCGATAGTAAGGTTTCGGATGAAGATCTAAACGAAGCTTTTTCTGTAGTTTCTAAAAAAATACAAGAGCAAGAGCAAGCTGCTGCTAAAGAAGCTTCTGCTGAAGGCGAAAAATTCTTAGCTGATAACGCTAAGCGTGATGAAGTAACAGTTACTGAGTCTGGTTTACAATACGAAGTATTAGTAACTGGTGAAGGCGAAAAGCCATCAGCAGATAGCACAGTATCTGTTCATTACCACGGTACATTTACCAACGGTGAAGTTTTTGATAGTTCTGTTGACCGTGGTCAACCGGCTGAGTTCCCAGTTAAAGGCGTTATCGCTGGTTGGACTGAAGCATTACAACTAATGACTGAAGGTTCAAAGTGGAAGTTAACTATCCCTTATGACCTAGCTTACGGTGAACGTGGTTCACAGGGTGCTATTCCTGCTTATGCTACGTTAGTATTTGAAGTTGAATTATTAAGCATCAAGTAAATATCGTATTATAATAAAAGCCCTCAATTGAGGGCTTTTTTTTAAGCTAAAACTAATAGATTGAAGCTATGTCAAAAATAAAGTTACAAGAGCTCTTTAAGCACTATCAAAATGCATTTTTACAATGTGATATTGATGAAGTAAGCCGTTGTTATCACTTACCATGTACACTGAATACACCTGATAAAATAGTGCTGCTCAAAAATGCAACTGATTGCCAGCAAGAATTTGGTGCTATTTTCACCCAACTCAAAGACGCCAGTACCAGTAATATTATTGCTAAACAAGCTTCTTTTGAGCAGGTGAGTAAACAGTTATATTTAGTGTGCATAGAATGGGATTTTATCGATGGCCAAGGGCAAGTTTTTGCTGACTTTGCTGCTATTTATCATGTATTAGACCATGATGGCACATTGAAAATAGTGAATGTAGTTTCTCATGAACTTGAGAGTGCGTTAACGTTAGCAGAGTCACTTTGTTGGTAAACGTATTTTATTACTATTAGATATTTTATCCGTATTTTAGGCGGTTTTCCGCGATTTCTTTAAGAACAGTAGAGAACAATATGAAAGTAAAAGTAGCTATTTTAGGTTGCAGTGGTCGTATGGGGCGTAATTTGATTCAGGCAGCACATGAGCATGCAAGCGTTGAATTGGTTGGTGGTAGCGTACGTACTAGTTCATCTTTTGTCGATTTTGATTTAGGGGAATTAGCGGGCATTGGTGCTATTGACATTAAAACTTCAACCCAGTTATCACAACTGGCTGCAGCCGATGTTTTTATTGATTTTACTTCAATAGAAACGACCCTAGAAAACCTTGCTTGGTGTAACGAAAACAAAAAAGCTTTAGTTATCGGCACTACCGGATTTTCAGATGAACAAGTAAAAGTGATAGAACAAGCGGGTAAAACTATGCCAGTGATATTAGCGCCCAATACATCAGTTGGCGTTAATTTAATGTTTAAGTTACTGCAAGTCACTGCAAAAGCAATTGGCGACTATACTGATATAGAAATTTTTGAGGCACATCACCGATTTAAAAAAGATGCACCTTCAGGCACCGCGGTAAAAATGGGACAAGTTATTGCTGATACCTTAGGGCGAGATCTTAACAAAGTTGCCGTTTATGGCCGTGAAGGTATTACAGGTGAGCGTAAAAGAGAAACTATTGGTTTTGCCACTGTGAGAGCAGGGGATATTGTTGGTGAGCACACCGCCATTTTTGCAGATCTTGGTGAACGTCTTGAAATTACTCATAAAGCGAGTTCTCGAATGACCTTTGCACTAGGGGCTATGCGTGCAGCATTTTGGTTAAATGATGCTGAAGCCGGCTATTATGATATGCAAGATGTATTGGGTTTAAAAGATTAAAATTAATACCTAAGTATTGGTTAATTTTAACAAGAGATAACTAGTCTTTTTGGCCATTTGGTCAGGAAATGATACGGAAGACTAGAAAAACTATGTTTTTACATTTTATTAGTAGACGAATTCACTGCACAAGCGTAAAATAAGTGGATTTTGTCAAAAATTTAGCTGAAAAGTGGTTTTTGATATCTGTTTTTGTACGGGAACTACAGTAAAAAGCAATTGCACAGAGCAGTTGCTGTTATATGCGCGTTTACGTTTATTTCTTCTTTGGAGGTTACATTGGCTACATCTGCTATTTTAGTGCTTGAAGACGGCACTGTTTTTAAAGGCACCGCAATTGGTGCACAAGGTTCGGCTGTTGGTGAGGTCGTTTTTAACACCTCAATGACAGGTTATCAGGAAATCCTTACCGATCCATCATATGCAGAGCAAATTATTACCCTGACTTACCCACATATTGGTAATACCGGTACTAATAGCGAAGATAAAGAGTCTGATAGCATTGTTGCTAAAGGTCTAGTTATTCGCGACTTGCCTTTAATGGCTAGTAACTTTCGAAATGAACAGAATTTAAGTGATTATTTAATCGAACACAATATTTTAGGTATCGCTGATATTGATACCCGTAAATTAACGCGTATTTTACGTGAGAAAGGTGCTCAAAACGGCTGTATCTTAACACTTGATGATGTTAACGATGATAGCCAACAAGCAACTGCTCTTAGCCAAGCGAAAGCATTTCCAGGTCTTAAAGGCATGGATTTAGCTAAAGTAGTTTCTACCAAAGAAAAATATGAGTGGACGAGCGGTAGTTGGACTCTTGATTTAAGCAATGGTGCTAACACCGGCACAGGTTTTACGAAACCAGAGAAATTTGAATTCCATGTTGTTGCTTATGATTTTGGCGCAAAAAGAAATATCTTACGTATGTTAGTTGACCGTGGTTGTAAATTAACTGTGGTACCTGCGCAAACTCCGGCAAGTGAAGTACTAGCGATGAACCCAGATGGTATTTTCTTATCTAATGGACCTGGTGACCCAGAGCCATGTGACTACGCTATCACGGCCATTAAAGAATTCCTTGAAACAGAAATCCCAGTATTTGGTATTTGTTTAGGTCACCAATTACTTGGTTTAGCCAGTGGTGCTAAAACAGTTAAAATGAAGTTTGGTCATCATGGTGCAAACCACCCAGTGAAAGACTTCGCTCGTGACGTAGTAATGATTACTTCACAAAACCACGGTTTCGCTGTTGATGAAGATACCTTGCCAAGCAACTTAACAGTTACCCATAAATCACTATTTGATGATTCTTTACAAGGTATTCATCGCACAGACAAACCAGCGTTTAGCTTCCAAGGTCATCCTGAAGCAAGCCCTGGTCCAACTGATGCTGCGCCGTTATTTGATCACTTTATTGACTTGATCAAAATTTATAAAAACGCTAAATAATTCAGCCTAGAGAAAGATAAGAGAGAAAAGAAATGGGAAAACGTACTGATATAAAAAGTATCTTGATCTTAGGTGCTGGACCAATTGTTATTGGTCAAGCCTGTGAGTTCGATTACTCTGGCGCGCAAGCATGTAAAGCATTACGTGAAGAAGGTTATCGAGTTATATTAGTTAACTCTAACCCGGCAACGATAATGACTGACCCAGAGATGGCCGATGCGACTTACATCGAGCCCATTCATTGGGAAGTAGTACGCAAAATTATTGAAAAAGAACGTCCTTGTGCGGTATTACCAACAATGGGCGGTCAAACCGCATTAAACTGTGCTTTAGAACTTGAAGCTAAAGGCGTATTAAAAGAGTTTAATGTTGAAATGATCGGCGCAACAGCTGATGCCATAGATAAAGCAGAAAACCGTAGTCGTTTTGATAAAGCGATGAAAGCTATTGGCCTTGATACACCACGTGCTGAAATTGTTCATACACTAGAAGAAGCACATGCAGCGGTTAAACACTTAGGTTTCCCGTGTATTATTCGCCCATCATTCACCATGGGTGGCTCAGGTGGCGGTATTGCTTATAACACCGAAGAGTTTGATGAAATTTGTACGCGCGGTTTAGACCTTTCACCAACAACTGAATTATTGATTGATGAATCATTGATTGGTTGGAAAGAGTATGAAATGGAAGTGGTTCGCGACAAAAATGATAACTGTATCATTATTTGTTCGATTGAAAACTTTGACCCTATGGGCATTCATACGGGTGATTCAATCACTGTTGCTCCAGCGCAAACGTTAACAGATAAAGAATACCAAATCATGCGTAATGCCTCTCTGGCAGTATTGCGTGAAATTGGTGTTGAAACCGGTGGTTCAAACGTACAATTTGGTATCTGTCCAGATACAGGTCGTATGGTTATTATTGAAATGAATCCACGTGTATCTCGCTCATCGGCATTAGCTTCAAAAGCAACGGGTTTCCCAATTGCTAAAATAGCGGCCAAGTTAGCGGTAGGCTATACCCTAGATGAGTTAACAAATGATATTACTGGTGGCAAAACACCGGCATCATTTGAACCGACTATCGATTATGTTGTTACTAAGATCCCACGTTTTAACTTTGAAAAATTTGCAGGCGCAGACGATAGACTAACTACGCAAATGAAATCAGTTGGTGAAGTGATGGCTATTGGCCGTAACCAACAAGAGTCATTACAAAAAGCTTTACGCGGCTTAGAAGTTGGCGTGAATGGTTTTGATTCTATTGTTGATGTTACTCAGCCAGGCGCTAAAACCAAAATCATGCATGAATTGCAAGAAGCTGGTGCCGACCGTATTTGGTATATTGGTGATGCTTTCCGTTTAGGTTTAACGGTAGATGAAGTCTTTAACTTAACTATGGTTGACCGCTGGTTCCTAGTACAAATTGAAGATATCATTTTAGAAGAAGCGAAAGTTGCTGATGGCGGCTTAACTATTCTAACACCAGAATACTTACGCAAACTTAAACGTAAAGGTTTTGCCGATTCTCGTTTATCTGATCTAATTGGTGTTTCTGAAGCGGAAGTACGTAAAAAACGTCACGCGGCGGATATATACCCAGTATACAAACGTGTTGATACCTGTGCGGCAGAGTTTAGCTCTGATACTGCTTACATGTACTCAACATACGATGAAGAGTGTGAAGCTAACCCTACAGATAATAAAAAAATCATGATCTTAGGTGGAGGCCCCAACCGTATTGGTCAAGGCATTGAGTTTGATTACTGTTGTGTACATGCAGCATTAGCGCTTCGTGAAGATGGCTTTGAAACTATCATGGTTAACTGTAACCCTGAAACTGTTTCTACCGATTATGATACTTCAGACCGTTTATACTTTGAATCTATCACCTTTGAAGATGTTCTTGAAATTGTACGCATTGAAAAACCTGTCGGTGTTATCGTGCAATACGGTGGTCAAACACCACTTAAATTAGCACGTTCACTTGAAGCTGCTGGCGTACCTATTATCGGTACTTCTCCAGATGCGATTGACAGAGCAGAAGATAGAGAACGTTTCCAACAAGCGGTTGACCGTTTAGGTTTATTACAACCTGAAAATGCTACAGTAACTTCAGTAGACGAAGCGATGGCAAAAGCTGAAGGTATTGGCTTCCCATTAGTTGTTCGTCCATCTTATGTACTAGGTGGTCGCGCGATGGAAATCGTTTATGACCTAGATGATTTACGTCGTTATATGACTGAAGCAGTAAGTGTTTCTAACGACTCGCCAGTATTACTTGATCGCTTCCTTGATGATGCGATAGAAGTTGATATTGACTTGATTTGTGACGGCACTGACGTAGTCATTGGCGCAATCATGCAACATATTGAACAAGCGGGTGTTCATTCAGGTGATAGTGCCTGTTCATTACCGGCTTATAGTTTAAGCCAAGAAATTCAAGATGTGATGCGTGAGCAAGTCACCGCTCTTGCTTTTGAGTTAGGTGTTGTTGGTTTAATGAATACACAAATGGCAGTTAAAGACGGCAAGGTTTACTTAATTGAAGTTAACCCACGTGCCGCTCGTACCGTTCCTTTTGTATCTAAAGCAACCGCTGTACCGCTAGCTAAAATTGGCGCACGGGTAATGGCGGGTAAAACCTTAAAAGAGTTAGGTGTTACCAAAGAAGTCATTCCACCGTACTACTCGGTAAAAGAAGTGGTTATTCCATTTAACAAGTTCCTTGGTAGTGATCCTCTTGTTGGCCCTGAAATGCGCTCAACCGGTGAAGTGATGGGCGTTGGCGATACCTTTGAAGAAGCTTATGCTAAAGCTAGTTTAGGTGCCGGTGTTAGTGTACCTAAGACAGGTAGAGCGTTGATTTCTGTGCGTGATAGTGATAAGAAACGTGTATTAGAATTAGCTAAAATCATGGTTGATTTAGGTTATGATTTAGATGCCACCCATGGTACTGAAATTATTTTACGAGAAGCTGGTGTACCGGTTCGTCGTGTTAATAAAGTACATGAAGGTCGTCCACATATTCTTGATAGAATTAAGAATAGTGAGTACAGTTATATCATCAATACTACCGAAGGCCGTAAAGCCATCGAAGATTCCAAAGTATTACGTGGTGGTGCCTTACGTTATAAAGTAGCTTATACCACAACCTTAAACGCGGCTTTTGCTACTTGTATGTCACATGCGGCTGATGACAGAAGTAAAGTCACCTCTATTCAAGAGTTACACAAAAGACTCTAAATAGTTTTTTTACAGAATAAGTTTAACGCTTATCTAAAACTTTTTTAAAGGTGGTTATCTCCTATTTATAGGTTGACCACCTTTATTGTTAGAATGAGAAGATAATAATGACTAAATATCCAATGACCGTTCGTGGTGCTGAGCAATTACAAGCAGAGCTTAAAATCTTAAAACAAGAGAAACGCCCACGTATTGTAAAAGACATTGCTACTGCACGTGAGCACGGCGATTTAAAAGAAAATGCTGAATACCATGCTGCTAAAGAAGAGCAGGGCTTTTGTGAAGGCCGTATCCAAGACATTGAAGGCCGATTATGTAATGCGCAAGTGATTGATGTAACGTCAATTCCTAACCGCGGCAAAGTTATTTTCGGAACTACAGTTAAATTATTAAATATTGAAACTGAAGTTGAAGTGACTTACCAGATTGTTGGTGATGATGAAGCTGACTTTAAAACCGGAAGGATTTCTCTTAACTCCCCTATCGCTCGTGGTTTGATTGGCAAAGAAGTTGATAGTGAAATTGAAATAACTATTCCTGGTGGCGTAGTTGAGTATGAAATCATCTCTGTTGAACATATCTAAAGACACCTAACTGTAAGTAGTTGTTGCAGAGGTTTCTGCCGCACGTCTTGCACTAAGTGTTTAGGTAAAAGCCGCAAACTTAATGTTTGCGGCTTTTTTGTGCCTGCTCAGTAACAGGTTTCGCAAAAAACATCCTCAATAAAAGTAAACTTTGGCTAGTTATACCAATTTCATTAAATTATTGCCCACTTGTGCTGGTTAAAATACGCCATGTCAGCGTTGCTCTCAATCCCAATAGCTCGCTATTGCTCAATCGAGCGCCTTGGCCTGTTTTATTTTTCCTATACACAACAAGAACACAAACTTAAAAAAATGTATTACTTAATTGTTTACTGCGAAGTAAACTTGCAAATTCAATATTATAGTAGTAGTCTTTTTGATATCAAAGTGATATCACTTTTGTGATATGTTTAGGTTTTAAAAGGAGTTCGTATGAATGAGAAAATAGGTTTTTCGATTAGTGGTTATGTTGTTTTTACTATCTTGTTAGCGGCAGCAGTATTTATTGTTAGCCAAGCTGCGATGGGTAACATTGAAATACTGACTGTACTGGTCTTTATACTGACGGTGTCAGCAATGCCCGGTTTTTTTATGGTGCAGCCAAACCAAGCGAAAGTGATGACTTTCTTTGGTAGTTATGTCGGCACGGTAAAGGCGGGCGGTTTACGCTGGACTATTCCATTATTTATGCGCAGAGTTATTTCATTAAGGATTCGAAACTTTGAATCGAATCAAATGAAAGTGAATGATAATCACGGTAATCCTATTGAAATTGCCACTGTGGTGGTTTGGTCGGTAGATGATACCGCTGAAGCGGTCTTTGAAGTGGATGATTATATCAGCTTTGTAAATATTCAAAGTGAATCTGCATTACGTAATATGGCGACCAGTTACCCGTATGATCAACACGAAGGTGATGACATAGCCTTACGTAGTCACCCACAAGAAGTATCAGAAGCGTTAAAGATAGAAATACAACAACGACTAGGGAAAGCAGGCGTCATAGTTCATGAAGCACGTATTAGTCATCTCGCTTATGCACCAGAAATCGCCAATGCAATGCTGCAAAGGCAACAAGCATCGGCAATTATTGCAGCACGAAGACTTATCGTTGATGGCGCTGTCGGCATGGTTGAAATGGCACTTAAACAGCTGTCAGAGAAAGGCATAGTTGAATTAGATGAAGAGCGTAAAGCTGCCATGGTCAGTAACTTACTGGTGGTCTTATGTAGTGATAAAAGCACACAGCCGGTAGTGAACACTGGTAGTTTGTATTAAAATATAACCCTGAATCTTTATCATTCCCGTAGGTTACTAAACAGAACTATTAGTTACCGTCACTCCGAAGTGTTTTGTCGGGAGTCTAGTGGAGGGGTTTTACTTTTGTTTACTTATTTTTTGTTTTTGTTAAATTTTGGAGGTAGCAGTGGCTGCTAAAAAAAGCTTCCCACTTAGGATAAACCCAGATGTTTTGGCGGCAATGCAGCGTTGGTCAGATGATGAACTGCGCAGCGTTAATGCTCAAATTGAATATGTATTAAGAAAAGCCTTGGTTGATTCAGGGCGAGTTAAATTGACGCAAAAAGTAGTCACTTCTCTGGTTGAGGGTGAAGAGCAAGGCAAAAAGCCTGATGCTACAGAAAAATAATCACTTGGATTAATTGCTACAAACAAAAAATGACAGCCATGGCTGTCATTTTTATAACTATTAATCTTATCAATAGTTAGCAAAGCAAAAGTAAAATTAGCTCTTAGGAATTCTAATTTTCTTTTCTGCACTCTCGCGATAAATAACTAAAGTCTTACCAATCAATTGTACTTGAGTCGCATTCGTTTCACGACAAATAGCTTCAACGATTAACGCTTTGTTTTCTTTATCATCTGTTGGGATTTTTACCTTGATTAGCTCATGGTGATTAAGTGCATAATCAATCTCAGCAACAACAGCTTCTGTTAAGCCATTATTACCCAATAAAACTACTGGTTTAAGAGGGTGTGCAACACCTTTAAGGTGCTGAATTTGTTTTTTGTTTAAGCTCATTACTAAATTTCGTTATCTGTTGCCTTGAATTGCCGTCATTTTACCCTTATCTAGAGATTAATACTAATACCAATCTTACTAATTTTATAATCATCTGTAAGTAATGCTGCTAACAGGGGCTATTTACATTTTTTGTTTTCGCTTTTTATGCTGAAAGTGAATACTTAACAAGCCTCAGTGGTATAATCCTATAATAATGAATGATCTTTTTTGAGTAAGCAAAAACATGGCAAATAAAAAACACAAAGCGAGCAGTCAGCGTTGGTTAGACGAGCACTTTGATGATGAATTCGTAAAAAAAGCAAAACGTTTAGGCTTACGTTCACGTGCTGTTTTTAAATTGGAAGAAATTAATTTAAAAGATAAATTGATCAAACCCGGTATGAAAGTGGTTGATTTGGGTGCAGCGCCAGGTGGTTGGTCGGAATACGCAGTTAAAGTGGTCGGTGACAAAGGCCAGGTTATTGCTTGTGATATCTTGCCAATGGATGCCATTGCGGGTGTTGATTTTCTCGAAGGGGACTTTAGAGAAGAAGAAGTACTCGATGCCTTATTAAATCGAATCAATGGCAAGAATATTGACGTGGTTATGTCTGACATGGCGGCGAACATGACCGGCAATGAAAGTGCAGATTCAGCCCGCAGCATGTACCTAGTTGAGTTAGCATTAGAGATGTGTAGCGAAGTCTTAAAACCTAATGGCGCCTTTGTAGTAAAAGTTTTCCAAGGTGCGGGTTTTGAAGATTACATGAAAGCGACGCGCGCAGTATTTAAAACGGTTAAAACCCGTAAGCCGGAGTCATCAAGAGCACGTTCAAGAGAAGTTTATCTGGTCGGCACGGGTTACAAGGGCTAATTAGTTTTATGAAGTTAAAGGCTGTTCATTGCCGTATAGTGAAATTTAAGGGCTAAGCCGCACTGAGAGTTCATATCTCAGGCTGTCCTTCCTATGACTCTATACTGCTTTACACTAGCCGGTTAGCAATTTAAATGTTTCATCTGTTTAATGTAACTAGTTGTTACACACGGCTAAAGTTAAATAGCGACAAGCCTTGAATTGTAGTAGATTAAGCACCATAACTGTAACAAGCATTATTACGGTTCTATTTTTTATAAATTTACCAAGCACCACAAGAGGTCATTAAGTTGAGCGATATGGCGAAAAATCTAATTTTATGGTTAGTTATTGCAGTTGTTTTGATGAGTGTATTTCAGAGTTTTTCTCCGAGTACCACACAAGAACAACAAATGGATTACACCCGATTTATTAAGGATGTACGTCAAGGACAAATTCGTGATGCGAATGTCGATAGAAATGGCGTAATTACGGGTGAAAAGCGTAGCGGTGAAGAATATAAAACCGTTATCCCTGGTGGCTATGACCGTGATTTAATTAACGATCTAGTTAAGCAAGGCGTACGTGCCCAAGGTAAATTACCAGAAGAAACTAGTTTCCTAACGACTATTTTTGTTTCTTGGTTCCCAATGATCCTACTTATTGGTGTATGGATTTTCTTCATGCGTCAAATGCAAGGTGGTGGTGGTAAAGGCGCTATGTCATTTGGTAAGTCTAAAGCCCGTCAATTAAGTGAAGAGCAAATTAAAACGACTTTCGCCGATGTTGCTGGTTGTGATGAAGCCAAAGCAGAAGTTGAAGAGCTGGTTGATTACTTAAGAGAACCAGACCGCTTTCAAAAACTTGGTGGTCGAATTCCATCAGGTATTTTACTTGTTGGTCAGCCAGGTACAGGTAAAACGTTATTAGCAAAAGCGATTGCTGGTGAAGCGAAAGTACCTTTCTTTACCATTTCAGGCTCTGACTTTGTTGAAATGTTTGTTGGTGTTGGTGCATCTCGTGTACGTGACATGTTCGAACAAGCGAAAAAAGCGGCTCCTTGTATTATCTTTATCGATGAAATCGATGCCGTTGGTCGCCAACGTGGTGCCGGCATGGGTGGTGGACACGATGAGCGTGAACAAACATTAAACCAAATGTTAGTGGAAATGGATGGTTTTGAAGGTAATGAAGGTGTAATCGTTATTGCCGCGACTAACCGTCCAGACGTATTAGATCCTGCGTTACTTCGTCCAGGTCGTTTTGACCGTCAAGTAACTGTTGGTTTACCTGATATTCGTGGTCGCGAACAAATACTTAAAGTACATATGCGTAAAGTGCCGTTAGGTGATGATGTTAAAGCATCAGTAATTGCCCGTGGTACGCCTGGTTTCTCAGGTGCAGATTTAGCCAACCTTGTTAACGAAGCTGCTTTAGGTGCCGCACGTGCTGCACTTCGCGTAGTTGGTATGAAAGAGTTTGATCAAGCTAAAGATAAAATCATGATGGGCTCAGAACGTAAGTCTATGGTGATGAACGAGTCAGAAAAAGAAATGACTGCATACCATGAAGCCGGACATGCCTTAATTGGTCGTTTGGTACCTGATCATGACCCTGTTTATAAAGTAAGTATTATTCCTCGTGGCCGTGCCCTTGGTGTAACTATGTACTTACCAGAGCAAGACAGATTCAGTCATTCTAAGCAACATTTAGAAAGTAATATTTCTTCTTTATACGGCGGACGTATTGCCGAGGAAGTTATTTACGGTAGTGATAAAGTTTCTACTGGCGCTTCAAACGATATAGAACGTGCAACCAATATTGCTCGTAAAATGGTTACGCAATGGGGTTTATCTGAAAAGCTAGGACCTATGTTGTTTGCTGAAGAAGAAGGTGAAGTTTTCTTAGGCCGTTCTTCTGCTAAGTCATTACATATGTCAGAAGAAACCGCTAAATTGATTGATGAAGAGATCAAGGCATTAATTAATCGTAACTACAAACGTGCGGAAACATTAATCAAAGACAATGTTGATATTCTTCATGCGATGAAAGATTGTTTGATGAAGTATGAAACTATTGATGCTTTACAAATCGATGACTTGATGGCGAGAACTACAGTTCGTCCACCAGCAGATTGGGATGATAAAGATAACTCTAAATCAAACAAAAAGAACGGCAATGGTGATAGCGAAGTAGAAGTAAAGAGTAAAGACGCTGAGCCAGCTAAGGATACTGAGCAAGCTAGCCCAGTAGAACCTGACACTAGCAAACCAAGCGAAGATACTCCTTCAAGCTAAGACGTTTTTAATAAATAAAAAAGCCTCGATATTCCTTGTGAATATCGAGGCTTTTTCTTATCTTATTTATATTTTAAACAAAGTATAAATAAGATAAGAAAAGATTAACTAGATGATTACAAATGATGCAACAAATATTTAAAGTTGAAAATTTCACCAAACCACAAGTGATGGCGATATTAAATGTAACCCCTGACTCATTTTCTGATGGTGGTAAGTTTGCCAGTTTTGATAAAGCACTGACCCAAGTTGAACAGATGATTAGCGACGGTGCTGATATTATCGATATCGGTGGTGAATCTACGCGTCCAGGTGCGGTTGAGGTAAGTGAAGTAGATGAGTTGACACGCGTTATCCCTCTGCTTAAAGCGATTAAAGCAAAGTTTACTATCAAGGTATCAATCGATACCAGCAAAGCCGAGGTGATGGCACAAGCTATCGCTCATGGCGCTGATATTATTAATGATGTGCGCGCATTACAAAATGAGGGTTGTTTAGCTGTATTAGCACAGAGTAATGTACCTGTATGTTTAATGCATATGCAGGGCTTACCGCGTTCAATGCAAGAAAATCCGCACTACGATGAAGTAATTGGTGACATTAAGCAGTATTTCATCGAACGTATTAATGTTTGTGAACAGGCAGGTATCAAACGAGAACGGTTAATTTTAGATCCAGGTTTTGGCTTTGGTAAAACTCTAGAGCAAAACTATCAGTTACTGGCTCAGTTACATCAGTTTAGTGACTTAGGTTTACCTTTACTTTCAGGTACATCGAGAAAATCAATGATAGGTAACTTATTAGCGCGTAAGGTCGATGAACGCCTTGCAGGTAGTTTAACTACCGCTATAATAGCCGCACAGCAAAATGTGAGTATTATTCGGGTACATGACGTTAAAGAAACAGTTGATGCCCTAAAAGTCTTAGCCATGACAGTTAAATACCAGTAATTACTACTGTCAGTATGAACAAACTAATGTTAGCAATATCATAATTTAAGTTAGTAAAACTAACAAAGCTAGCAGTGAAGCAAAGCTGCTATAGAGTAAAATATATAAGGAAAAACTATGTCTGATCGTAAATATTTTGGCACCGATGGTATACGTGGTTTAGTTGGCAAAGCTCCAATAACCCCTGAGTTTGTAATGAAGCTCGGTTACGCCGCCGGTAAAGTGCTAGCAGCGCAGGGAACCAAAAAAGTTTTAATCGGTAAAGATACCCGCATTTCGGGTTACATGCTTGAATCTGCCCTCGAAGCGGGCTTTTCTGCTGCGGGAGTAGACATAGGTCTACTTGGCCCTATGCCAACCCCAGGTATTGCTTATCTAACTAAAACATTTAGAGCCGAAGCCGGTATTGTTATTAGTGCCTCTCACAACCCATTTTATGATAATGGCATTAAATTCTTTTCACAATCGGGTGAGAAACTGCCTGATGATGTTGAATTAGCAATTGAAGCAGAGCTTGATAAACCAATGGGTTGTGTTGAATCAGCTCAATTAGGTAAAGCCACACGTATCAACGATGCAGCAGGGCGTTACATTGAATTTTGTAAAAGTAACTTTCCAAGTCGAATTTCATTAAAAGATTTAACCATAGTGGTTGATTGTGCCAATGGCGCAACATATCACATAGCGCCAAATGTATTTCGTGAATTAGGCGCAAATGTTATCGAAATTGGCACATCACCTGACGGTTTTAATATCAATAAAGATTGTGGTGCTACCTCTATGGACGCCATCAGTAAAGCCGTTGTTGAACACAAAGCCGATTTAGGTATCGCGCTAGATGGTGATGGAGACCGTATTATGATGGTCGATCATACCGGTTATGTTCTTGATGGCGATGAAATTATCTATATCATCGCGTGTAACGACCTAAAAACAGGTCGTAAAGAGGGTGGTGTTGTTGGTACCTTAATGAGCAATATGGGTTTAGAACTCGCTTTAAAAGAATTAAATATCGAATTCGCTCGTAGTAATGTTGGTGACCGCTATGTAATGGCATTACTAAGAGAGAAAGGCTGGCAGCTAGGCGCAGAAAACTCTGGCCATGTTATCAACCTTAATCACACCTCTACCGGTGATGGTATTATTGCTGCGCTTAACGTACTTACTGCGGTAACTAAGCAAGACAAATCGCTACATGAATTACGCCAAGGCATTACCATGTTGCCACAGCTGCTGGTTAATGTGCGCTTTGCTGGTGAGAACAATCCATTAGAAGATGTCAAAGTACTTGCTGCTGTAGATGAAGTTAATGAAACATTAACCGGTCGTGGTCGCGTATTATTACGTAAATCAGGTACTGAGCCATTAATTCGCGTTATGGTTGAAGGTCCAGATATGGATGAAGTAACACTATTAGCCAATAAAATTGCTGATTTTGTAAAACTGGTTAAATAGTACCGCTATTAAACCTTACTCTCTCAACCCAGCTTTAGGCTCTTAAATTTCGACTTTAAGTGGCGTTGAGAGAGTAAAGCGCAAGTTCAAACCATATTGTGCAAAATACTGTGTTATACCAATCAGCTGTACGAAATGAGTGATTTCTTGTACATATTGGTAAGTAAGTATAAAAAACCTGCAACCAGTAAAAGTTATTGTGTGAAATACTTGTATCTTTTGCGCAGGTTAGTTACTATCTCGCGGCTTCATTTTAGCAATCACTGCATTTGAAATTTAACTGAAGTGATAAGATAATAACCCAGGCTAAGAGGTATAAATGACTAGACAAGCAATTGTAGCCGCAAATTGGAAAATGAACGGTGACTCAGCCCTAGTTGATACTATGGTTTCAGGGTTAGCAGATGTTAAACTATCTTCACACGTAGATGTAGTTATCTGTCCTAGCTTCCCATATTTATCTGAGTTAGCTCAGAAAATAAAAGCAGCTAACTTAAATGAAGCAATTCATGTTGGCTCACAAAATGTAAGTGAACATGAAAGTGGAGCCTTTACAGGTGAAATATCCACAGCTATGTTACAAAACTTAGCGATTAGCTATGTAATAGTTGGTCACTCTGAACGTAGAAGCATCTATAAAGAAACGTCTACGCAAGTTGCTAAGAAAGTTCATGCGGCATTAAATGCCGGCTTAACACCTATCTTATGTATTGGTGAAAGCGAAGCAGAACGAGCAACTGGAGAAACAGAAACTGTGTTGTCAGCACAGATTCAGCCAGTTATCGATGAAATTGGCATAGAGAAATTTAATGATGTTGTTATCGCGTATGAGCCAGTTTGGGCGATAGGTACAGGGAAAACAGCATCAAGTGCGATGGCACAAGAAACACATCAGTTTATTCGTCAGTTTTTAGCTCAGCAAAATGAGCAAGTGGCGGCTAAAATACCTTTACTCTACGGTGGCAGCGTTAACGCAGCTAACTGTGAAGAATTATTTGCACAAGCTGATATAGACGGTGGTCTTATTGGTGGAGCTAGTTTAAAAGCTGAACAATTTAAAATTATTTGTTCCGCAGCAAAAGGAAGATAGAAATGTTGTATCAAGTATTAATTATCGTTTACGTACTTATTGCTTTAGCCCTAATTGGATTAGTATTGATTCAACAAGGTAAAGGCGCAGACATGGGCGCATCATTTGGTGCTGGCTCTTCTGCCACTGTGTTTGGCTCAGGTGGTTCTGGTAACTTCCTAACTTCGGCAACAACGTATTTAGCCGTAGCATTCTTTGCTATCAGCTTAATCTTAGGTAACTTAACTGCGAACAAAACTAAATCAGTTGATGAGTGGAATAACCTAAGCGTTCCGGCTGAACAAGCTATTGATGCAATTCCTGGTGAAAGCCTTGAAGCAACTACATTACCAGCTGCACAAAACAGCGATGTTCCGGCATCATCTGACGGCGCTGCTAAGAAAGAAGAAGATAGCAACGTTCCAGATTAATTTTAGCTAAGCCTCAACTTAGTTAAAAGCGAAAAAGTTTAAATATCTAGTATTGCGCGGATGTGGCGGAATTGGTAGACGCGCCAGCTTGAGGGGCTGGTGACTTAGGTCGTGGGGGTTCAAGTCCCCCCATCCGCACCACTAGATTATACAAAGAAGAACGATAAAGACCGAAACAATCTGTATTAACAGGGTTTCGGTTTTTTTAGGTCTGGAACAATCAAACTCCCAAGCTAGAGTGGTCCGTGTTACATCAAAGCTGTAACTAGATGATATTCTATGTAAATATCAAAGGTACTGGTGTTACATGGCTAAATAACCCAACCACTGACAAATATTGAAGTCAAATAGGCTAATCCAAAAGATAAAGAATATAATTTATCTGATGGTGATGGCTTACAATTAGGCATCCAACCTAATGGTACTAAGTTTTGGCTTTGCCTATCTAAGGCCTATCACGAGAAAACGAGAAAACCTCAGCTTAGGAAAATATCCTTCACTATCTATAGCGGATGCCAGAAAGCTTCTGCGTAACTTTGAAAACCACATATTTCCTAAGTTGTCACATAAGCCTATCGATTAAATCAATGCAGCGGAAACTATTGCTGTCTTAAAATAATTAGCGGCTAAAGGCAGCTTAGAAACAACTAATAAGATAATCGGTCACTTAAATGAATTGATGACTCTTGCTGTTAATACCAGCACGATTCATCATAATCCCTTAGCGGGTATTAAAGCTGCTTTTGAAACACCTAAGTCACAACATATGCTTACGTTAAAGCCAGAAGAGCTATCAGAGCTTATGAATGCCTTATCTTATGCAAGTATTAAGGTAACAACTCGTTGTCTCCTAGAGTGGCAGCTACATACCATGGTTCGACCAAGTGAGACCGCTGCAGCTAAGTGGGATTAAATAGATTTAGATAATAATATTTGGGTGATTCGGGGTGAATGTATGAAGATGAAACGTGCTCATATTGTACATTTAACCGGTTAATCTTTAGCCTTACTGCAAATTCTTAAGCCCTTAATGGCCATAGAGAATATATATTCCGAGCAGATAGAAAACCAAGTGAATCGAGTATCCCTCAAACCGCTAATATGGCCTTAAAACGTATGGGCTTTGAAGGACGGTTAGTCGCCCATGGCATGTGCTCTATTGACAGTACTACATTGAACCCAGCTTTAGCTCATGTAGATAAAAATAAGGTAAGAAGGGCATACAACCGCGCCGATTATCTATAGCGCAGAATGGTATTATTGGGCAGGTAGTCAGAACACATTGAAAATGCTTCGAATGGCGTTTTAAATGACAGCTATTACGACAAAGCAATGTATTAAGTTAAAAAACAAGGTAATGGGAATGTCGTTTGGTTCAATGGATAATAACTATATAAAGGACGATATAGTATGAACTTTAATTTTACAGGGAATATATTTATAGATTTATTTATTGCAGTGATGCTTTTCTTCATTGTGATGTTTTTTGTTCCATTACTCCTGATGAATCTTTGAGAAAGTCATTTCCATCATTTTTTCGCAAAAATATGCACTCTAGTATCGAAAAAAGTAGGTAAATTAACGGCTATTGTATTTCACACTATTTTATTACACAGAATACAAATTGAAATAACGGGTATTCAACCTAGTTCTCTTACATCAGTTGCTGACTGTAATAGAATTGGTATTTTGGCTATCTGATTAGAGGTTTCTATGGACAAAACTCCTTAGGTTTTTACTCTTGTTTAGACATGTTTGTGGTAACAGCGAACCTTTGATCGTAATCAAATGACCAACTAAAAACAGGTCGCCGCCAAGGGCTTCTTGGTGCGCTGAGCGGAAGTTACATCTCCGTTATCCCTAACGTCCGTTTCAAGGCTCAAAGAAGTAATTGAACTCGCTTCTTACTTTATCTCGGTATAAGGAGCAAACAGCCTTAGGAGTCATAGTCATTTTGTTCGTTTAGAATATGCTTTATTGGAAAACATTTTAAAGGTAGAAGTTACCACTTTTTAGTTATTCAATTAGGTAAAACCTTACTTTCCTACTACTTTACATATGCATTTTTCTCCTGATACTGTCAAAATTGTTAAAACTGAAATTTATTTCCTATCTGTAAAAAACGCTTCACTAAGTCGAAGGAACTTTATCAGTCCGAATCCATTCCACGGTGCGACTAACAAAAGCCGATAGTTCCCGTTACCTGTATCTCGCCAGTCTCGGTCAGATAAATCCCCATACTTTGTAATCTTCTAATTTTCGAATATAGACTGCGCCGTGCCAAATATCATGTTTTGATTTATCCGCTTTAATCTCTTTAGTTATTTTTTTGTGATTTTATTTGCATAAGTTAAGTAGTGTATGTACCATTTGTTGATGGGGTACAAGTGGTTCATTTAAAAAGGTGCAATATATTTATGGAAATATTCATTGATATTGATAATCCGTTGCCCCAGTTTTCCCAGCTAATTGAACAAATAAAGCTGGCGGTGCAGCAAAAGCAAATTAAACCCGGAGATCCTTTGCCGTCAATTCGTCAATTGGCAAATGATCTTGGTTTAAATAACAAAACTGTCGCTAAAGCCTATCGTTTGCTTGAAAGAGATTCTGTTATTCAAGCCAAAGGATATCGCGGTAGTTATATTCATCCTGATGCTGAGAAAAACTGTACGGTTAACCTTAACGAGCTAGTTGAGGAAAAACTAACTGATGTGATTGGTATGTTGAGACATACCGGAGCAACAGATTCAGAGATTCGTATTGCATTTACAAAGGTAATGAATTCAGATAAAAAGAGAGGGAATTAAGATGATTGAAACCATATTCTATATTTTATTTTTAAGTCAAATATTACTTTTTTCGGTGTATTTCCCTAATAAAATATATCAACGTATGCGCTATGTAATAACCCATTACCCGTGTAATCAGTATCCAAAGTTGTATCCACAACCTATCGAAAATTATCATCGTTTTCATGGTAATTATCGCTTAGCCAATTGGTTGATTGCTGCTGCTGGCTTAGTGATTTTAACCTTAAGTATAGTGTTTAATAACAAAGGTGAGTTTATTGAACCTCAAGTATTAGTGTGGTTGTTTTTTATGGTGCAGTTTATGCCAGTTATGGTGATTGAGCTTTCTGAATTTAGTCAATTTAAAATGATGCGAACAGTAGACCGAAGTTCGGTCCGTAGTGCTACTTTAAGTCCTCGTAATCTAGCTAGTTTTATTGCTCCTAAGTGGCTTTATGTTGCTTTGATTACTTTATTGATTGCCATTTTATACGGCTTTTATTTAGAAGATTTCACAATAAGTATTGAAGGTAGCGCCGTATTTGCAGCGGGGATTCTTTTGTCTGTAAATGCGTTTTTTTCTGGTTTAATTTATTGGAATCTTTACGGTAAAAAACTCAACCCTCACCAAACTGAAGCAGATCGACAAAAGGTGATAACGGTTGCAATTAAATCGCTAGTATTTATCAGTATCAGTGCCAGTATATTCTTAATGGTTACCTTGAGTATTAAAGAATATCAATTGCATAGTTTAGCACCGTTAGCTATGACTATATATTTGCAAGTAATTGCGCTGTTTTCATTGGGTAATTCCATCGGCAGTATTAAAGTTGATGAATTAAATTTTGATTTATACAAAAAAGGGTCTTTGCTGTGAAGTCCATGAGTCGCTATTTTTGTAAATAGGAAATAGAAATCAATTTACCTCTGTATAAGTGGTTATATCTCTCTAGGTCACTTTGTAGTGGCTAAGTAATTCAGGCTACTAATTTATAACTACAACCCGTTTCAGGTGTGTTTTCGCCTTAGAAGTAATGCTCTATTTCATCTGGGTTTTTATAAAGGTCAACGACCGATTTGGTGGCGAAGCGGACTATTTATTGTGATGAATTCATATCAAAATTAAGACCGCTTTGTTAAGGTTTTCAGATATCAGCCAGTACACAAAACTTATCAACAACTCTTCAACAGAAGGCTGATGTCTGAAAGGCTCACAATGAAGAAACCGCGGGAAGCAAACTCGGTGTTATGGGGATTGCTTAATTGTCTTTTGTTCTGAGTGGGGGAAATGCTTTAGGAAGACTACGCTAGGTTGCTTGAATATGTTTTTCGACATAAATATCACCTCTCATACATGTTTATTTTAGGCCTATTCGACTCGTTTTCATAAGTTGGACAACGTCATTCCTTATCAACTCTCGTCAATAATTTACCCAGTTGTTAATCACATACCCTGCAATAAAGGCGGTGCTCGAGGCAAATACAAATGAAGCAATACTTCGGTCACTATCATGCCTGCACCACAACAAGGGCACACAAAGGTAGCTGTTGGCTCATGCGCTTTTGCTTCACCCGATATCTCTTGATCCAATGGCACTATCGGGACTTTGACGTATAATAATTGTCGCGCCTTAGCCAAGTTCTTTTTACGACCTGTGTTAGCCGTCAAACCGTAATGACGAATACGGTGAAAACCACTCGGTAACACATGTAGCAAAAAACGTCGGATAAACTCATCTTTCGTCAACGTCATGACTCGGTGTCGTTTTTGCTCCTTAACGCGATAGTTCTTCCACTTAAAACTCACCGTTTGTTTATCCATAGCAACCAGTCGAGAGTTCGCAATAGCAACACGATGGGTATAGCGAGATAAATAAGCCAATACTGCTTGTGGCCCTGCAAAGGGTCGTTTGGCATATACTACCCATTCAACGTTGCGTTGATTATTTAGCCAAGCAAGAAAGGATTTTTCCTCCGTAATAGATAAACAATCACCAAAGAACTGTAATTTATTCTGCTCATACGCTTCACGTAATCCCTCAAGATATAACCGTCGAAACAACCGTGATAATACCCGCACAGGTAAGAAAAAACCTGATTTACACGATATCCACTTTTCACCATCGAGTGATAAACCACCGCCAGGAATAATGCCATGCACATGCGGGTGATGCGTCATGGCACTGCCCCACGTATGCAAGACAAAAGTCACTCCTAAGCGAGCACCTAAATGTTTGGTATCCGCGCCAATCGTTAACAGTGTTTTGGCAGCCGTTTTAAGTAACAACCCATACATCACTGATTTGTTGTAATAAGCCAATTCACTGATAGGTTGTGTCAAGGTGAAGACAACATGATAATAATCGACAGGTAATAACTCTGTTTGTCGTGCAGCTAACCAGCGTTTCGCTGCGCTAGCTTGGCACTTCGGACAATGGCGATTTCGACATGAGTTATAAGCAATTTGAGTATGCTCACAGGCAGGGCAATGTAAAACATGACCACCGAGCACTTCACTGCGGCAATGTTCAACGGCAGACATCACTTTGAGTTGATCTAAACTGACATGACCCGCATGACTCTCACGCCAATGTTGGCCGTGCGCTCGAAAGACATCAGCCACTTCCAGTGTTGGGCGAGGCATGAGCGGCTCAATGCTTTATCGACAATGAATCTAATGGGCTGATAACTTGTCTGAGTAAATCCGTGGCCACTTGCGTATACCGCGCCGTGGTATTCAGTTGAGCATGCCCCAGTAATACTTGGATCACGCGAATATCTACACCCGCTTCAAGTAAGTGCGTAGCAAAACTATGACGCAAAGTATGCATGGAGACATTCTTGTCAATGGCCGCGGCCTTAGCGGTTTGCTTACAGACTCGACTCAAGTGACGAGCTGTCATGTGGTCGATAGGGTTCAAGCCAGGAAATAACCAACTACCTGCAAACATTTGGCCTTCATGGTTCGCAAAACACCACCAATCCCGAAGATGATCAACGAGTGCGGGTGATAACAGCGCATAGCGATCACGACTGCCTTTACCTTGCTCAACACGCAGGATCATACGTTCACTATCGATATCACTCACTTTTAAAGCCACCACTTCACTGACACGTAATCCCGAGCCATAAGCGACGGCTAACGCGGCTTTGAATTTAGGATGCATGGGACAAGACATAAAGCGCTTAGCCTCTTCTAGACTCAACACCACAGGCAATTTACGGGCAACCGTCACGGGACAAGCCCGTGCGATGACTTCAGGTTTATCGAGTGTTATTTTGAATAAGAACATAAGTGCCGTTAGCGTGGCATTGACGGTGATACCAGAAACACCGTGAGTGACCATGAAAAGTTGGAACTCACGCAACTCTTCTTGGGTGGTGGTTTCAGGTGAGTGTTGTAAAAATTCACAGAGTTTATTAACACCACGGATATAAGATATTTGTGTGTTAGTGGCAAGTTTACGCAGGATCATGTCTTCGTTAATACGCTGACGCAGTGGTGCTGAAAAATATGGGCTAATGTTCATGGGGTATTCTCCAAGCTAAGGTGAGGCGACATGCCTCAAGACTTAGTTTAGGAATAAGTGAAGGTGTTAAAGGGGTGAACGGTGCTTGCCAAACACACCATTACCGCGGAGCGGTTTAGTTCTTTGTGGTAAAAGTGATCCTTAACTCGTCGACCTCAACAGATTCATTTTTTTAGTATTAAAATAGATTAGTGCTAATGACTTCTTGGTGCGCAATAGAGTCCTTTCAGGTTGAATAAACCTATAATCAGGGAGTTCAGTTCATGTACATATCTCATACGAATATTATGCGCTCATTATCTTGATGATTTCCGCTTTGCTTTCGATGAACTTAGGTACACCTTAGCTCAATAACGAATACTCAGGGCTTGCCCTTAAACGCTATCTATATTGCTTTCGAAGAGCTTTGGCATACATGCGGACAATAATAATTGGAGGTAATTATGACTAAGTTTTCAGGTAACTATTCTGTTTATATCGGTATGGATTGGATAACCAATATACATAAGCAATATAAGGGGCAAATAGCGGTTACTGTAGAGCTATCTAAAGGGCCGATCGTTTATGCACTTCAAAAGTTAGATTTTGTCACTATCAATCCTGTTAACCCATCTATGTTAGCCACGTACCGTAAGGCATTTTCTCCTAGTGGAGCCAAAGATGTTCCAACGGATGCTAGAAAACGGTCTAAAACTTGAGATTGATACACTCACAATGTCCAGATACAGGAGACATAAACTGTATGTTCGACAAGTTGACCAAACCGAGCTTTACACTATGAAAAGTACTTTTATAAAAATATTTTTTAAAATTATTTAAGCAGAAACTTATCATTTCTCACTACAGGTACAACGCCTTTTATGGTCATGCAAGAAGCTGTTTCCGTAATATCCAGTTTATGATAATTAAGGGCGATTGTCATGGCTATAAGAGGGCAGCATTTTTGCCCATCAACTAACATCGTTTTGTGATGGCTTGATTTTATTTGGTGAATTGCTTTTGGCGTAGAAAATTCCATTTTTAATATTCTTCTTTAATGACTCCATATATCGACTAGTATAGAAAATACTATACACATAGCAAGGTACTATCGGATCACAAAGTAGAAATACTAGAAAGCATCAATTTTAGTCTCCTTTGTATTAAGGATAGCGTTGCATTCACCAATTGAACTCAAGGGTAATAGTGACCGACCCTTAAGGTGTAGAACATAAAAGTAGGGTGAACTGCTCTGAAATCTTAACTTTTAATAAATCTATGGGGTTGTATTCACATGGCACTGCTATATTCATCCATAGTCTACATCCAATTTATCTTTCTTTATTCACTTCTAATTAGTTTTAGCTATAGCTGCGGCGCCAAATGATTTTTAAGTTTTATATCAAATCCAGTTATTTAATGTCTAAAATTAGCGGTAACACTATAGTTTTACCGTTTTTAAACACTAGTAATAATAACTTATCGATTCATTAATTATTCCCTAGTGACATATAGCTTTAAATATTTTATTCTTACGGTATTAAGTGATATGAGATAGCTTTAGATGACACACAAAAAAAATTTACCTGAACAGCAACTTTATCTGGGCATTATGTCGGGAACAAGTGTTGATGGCATAGACGTTGCGCTAATAAATATAAACTCGGAAGCAGATAAATGTAAAACAGAGTTCCTGTTTGGCGAAGAGTTTGAATTTGAACAAGATCTTCGCAGTAATATTTTGTCTTTATGCCAAACGCAAATGACCTCTTTACAAGCATTAGGTGAACTAACCACTCAGTTGAGTTTAGCTTATGCTGATGCGGTTAATTTGTTTATTAAAAAGCATCAATTAAATGCAAAGCATATCATTGCGGTAGGTTGTCATGGTCAAACGGTATTTCATCAACCTACCGGTCAATACCCCTTTTCAATGCAATTGGTTAATGCCAGTGTTATTTCGGCCAATACGGGTATTACCGTCGTGACAGACTTTAGATCAATGGATATAGCTTTAACTGGACAGGGCGCGCCTTTAGTACCTATTTTCCATCAGGATCTATTGCCCGTAAAAGGTGATAGCGCGCAGATATTTTTAAATATTGGTGGCATTGCAAATATTTCAATTGTTAATCCGAAACCGCTGAGCGGATTTGATACCGGTCCTGGTAATGTCTTATTAGATCTATGGATAGATAAAGTACAGGGTTGTCCATACGATAACAACGGTGCCTTTGCCGCTAGTGGCCAATGCAATGAAGATTTACTAGCGTCTTTATTCAGTGAAGATTATTTTACTTTGCCACCGCCTAAAAGTAGTGGCCGAGAGCTTTTTAATCTAGATTGGCTGCAACAAAAGCTCAGTGATTTTACACAGCCTATCAGTGATGCTGACATTATGGCGACGCTAGTACAACTGACCTGTAAACCTATCGTTGATGCTATTGATCATTTTACGCCTGGGCAGTTATTGGTTTGTGGTGGTGGCGCTAAAAATCAGAGTATTATGCAGGCTTTACAACAAGCACTGCCGCAGTGGCAAGTTTGCAGTACCGATGAGGTTGGTATTAGTGGTGATTTTATGGAGGCGATGGCATTTGCTTGGTTAGCGTATCGTTGTATGAATCGCTTACCGGGTAATGATCCTCAAGTGACCGGAGCGTCACGTGGAGAAATTTGTGGCTCTGTAACCCGAGTATTAAATTCTCAATAACTCTAAATAACTCGCAATAACGGGTAATAACTTTTTAATAAAAAGTATGTGCATATTTTGTCGCGCTGTGATTGTTAAGTCACAGCGCGAAATGTCTATTTGAACTTAGTATTAATGTTATTTACTAACACGATCTAATAAATAAACGATAGATTGATAGGGAATATCTGTGGTTTTGGTCAAGCCTATTTCACAAGTTCTACTCGTTGAAAAACCTTCATTGCACTTACCACTGACTTGCTGTTTTAGCGATTTAAGCGCATTTTCGTTAAGCTCAGGTAAGACAAATCCTTTGTCACCAGCAAAACCACAACAATGAATATCACTCGGCACTATCACTTCTTCACTACAAGCATGGGCAATGGTTAATAAGCTATTTTCAGTTTTTTGTCTTTTGCTGCTACAGGTAATATGTACTGTGATTGGCTTTGCTTGTGCTGTAATCGTTAATTTATCAAGGGCAAATTGGGCGATAAAATCAACGGACTCATAAATAACTTGTTGGTTATCAAATTGATTTAACGTTAAAGCACAGGGGCTAGCATCCATAATTACCGGAATATTGCCTTGCTCTGTGAAGGGCAATATATGTTTAATCAGTTGCTTGGATTTTTGGTCTGCGGTTTGTTGATCGCCCTTACTTGACCAGGGCATACCACAGCATAGTTCGCTGGCGCCTTGAGGAATAATGACTTCAAAGCCTGCTTTTGCCAGAATAGTTAATATTACTTGGTTTAAATCACGTTGATCTGTGGCATTTTTATCTTGGGCAAAGACCCTGCCACCACAACTAGGCAAGTAAATGACTTTTTTACTATCATCGTCAGTTGAAAATTTTTGCCTAGTTTTGTGTAACGCTTGAGCGCCTTTAGGCCAGGCTGGATAATATAATGGAATGCGCTTGCCGGAAATTTTGTTTAACACCTTAAAGCCATATTCAACAACAGGCGCTGAGAATATATTGCTTGCCGCAGAAACCGCCGACATACCTAGTTTTGCACCACTTAACACTGTACTCATGTTATTGGCGGTTATTTGCGCTATCTTTTTGGCGATAGGCTGCTTATCAAGTTTTTCAGCTCTAAGCGCTTTGATAAATTCACCTGTATTGATGCCTACCGGGCATTTTAAACCACATAATCCGGTGGCAGCACAACTATCGATTCCTAAATGTTGGTAATCCTGCTGTAGCGTTTGGTATTCTGCTTCTAGTGCCGGAACGGCTTGTTCGCTGTTATTAATAGCTAACTCTAGTTCGGTAATTCTGCGCCATAGGGTAATACGCTGTCTGGGCGTTATCGTATAACCATTAGAGGGGCAGACAGACTCACAAAAGCCACATTCAATACACTTATCTATAATGGTATTGGCGGCAGGCAAGGTCTTTAAATTTTCCAGATGTACCTGCGGGTTATCATTTAATATCACGCCAGGATTTAAAATATTAGTTGGGTCAAATATCTGTTTGATGTCTTGCATTAAGGCATAAGCTTTATCGCCCCATTCAAGTTTTACATAGGGCGCCATATTACGGCCAGTGCCATGCTCGGCTTTTAAAGAGCCTTTGAAGCGCACGGCAACCAGTTGGGCTACATCTTCCATAAATGCACTGTAGCGGTCTATTTCATGCTGCTCATTAAAGGACTGGGTAAAGACAAAATGTAAATTACCATCCAAAGCGTGACCAAATATAATCGCTTCAATGTAATCATATTTAACAAATAAACGTTGTAATTCATTAACGCCATCAGCTAGTTTTTCAATAGGGAAGGCGACATCCTCTATGATAACCGTAGTGCCAGTTTCACGTATAGCGCCAACCGCAGGAAAAGTGCCTTTGCGTATTTGCCATAGTTGACTGCTGATCTCGGCTTTAGCGGTGAATTCTACTTGATAATTAATTCGTTGTTCTATAAGCGCTAGTTGTTGTTCAACCGCTTGTTTTATTTTACTTAACTGTGTTTTATCAGCGGCTTGTAATTCAATTAATAATGCCGCTGAATATTCAGTTAACTTAGCAATGCAAGGCTGCATTAACGGATGATCAGCAACACTTTTTAGTGCGCGATAATCAAGTAATTCAACCGCAGTCACCTCAAGCGTAGCTAACTCAGTTACTAAGTTACAGGCGGCACTTAGATCATCAAAAACATAAAAACCGGTGACTTTATAGGCGTGGTCATCCACCGTGTGATAAGTAATATCGGCGATAAAAGCTAAGGTGCCCTCTGAGCCGATGATTAAATGTTTGATTACTTCAATAGGCTGTTCAAAATCTAATAATGCATTAATCCCGTAACCACAGGTATTTTTCAGACGATATTTATGTTGAATAAGCTCAGATAGTTCTTTGTCTTGTTTGACTTGTTTTAACAGCTTATTAATTTGTTCAACAAAAATTGTTTTGTGCTTTAAAAAAGCAGAGCAACTCAGCTTATCGGCAGTATTTAACTCGCTACCATCAGCAAAGATAATAGTCATATCCGCTAGAGTATGGTAACTATTTTGCTTAATACCACAGCACATACCCGATGCATTATTGGCAGCAATTCCGCCAATTTTACAGCTGTCGATAGAGGCTGGATCTGGGCCTATTTTTTTCTGGTAAGGTTTTAACAGCTGATTAGCTTTAGTGCCTATGATACCTGGTTGCAAGGTGATTTTCTTGCCAAGGTCATGTATTTCAAAGGCCTGCCAGTCATTAGATAAAGTGATTAATACCGAGTCGGTAATTGCTTGTCCGGATAAACTGGTACCCGCGGCTCTGAAGGTCACGGGCACGTGATGAGCACTTGCTTGCTGTAAAACTTCTTTTAATTGCGCTTTATTTTTTAGTTGTAAGATCAGTTTAGGTACTAAGCGATAAAAGCTGGCATCAGTACCAAAGGCATAACGCTTAGTATAAGACGTTATAATTTCATCTTGGCTTAAAAAAATATTTAACTTATTAACAAAAGAGGAAAATGAATCGGCAGGCATGGTTTACTCACTGGTAACTTTATAATTTACAGGGTCGGTAGCTAGCATTTTTGGTGAAAACAATTCCTAGAAATAACAGCTTGAGCTTATCATCTATACGAGTCTGCATTGCAATAAAAATGACATCCTTGTCGGTAAGTTCAATCTGTAAGGGCGGTTAACTTAAAAATGTTATGGGTAAAGTAGGTATTGTTGACGCTGTTGTAAAAATGCATTTAATTCACTTTTCCAGCTGGCGCGAATTTCAACACTGCTTAACCCTGAAATAATTTGTTTACGCAATTTGTCGGTACCGGCAAGTTTGTCGAAAAACGGGGCTAGGGTAAAAAACTTCTCGTCGTTTTCAACAAATAATTGATGCCAGTTAACCAAGTGATCTAGATTAACGCCACGGATTGCCGATTGTCTTAAATCAACGCCTTTAATTAACTTTCCTTTTAGCTTAGGGGTCATCGAAGCTCCCTTAATGGCTCTTGGCGTAAAGGTGAAATCACCTAAGCCAAATTTATCAAAGCCGATCACTTGAAAAGGAAAGTCAGTGCCTCTGCCTATGCTCACCGGTGTTCCTTCAAAAAAGGTCAATGATGCATATAAAGAAATTGATACATCATTGGGTAAGTTAGGACTAGGTTTTACCGGTAAAGAGTAGCTCATATGACGGTCGTAGTTGCCTACAGGAATAACGGTTAAATCCACTTTTACCGAGTCTTTTAACCAGCCTTCGCCATTGATCATTTTTGCCAGTTCAGCCACTGTCATACCGTGCATAAGGGGGATTTGATGCATGCCAACAAAAGACTGAAACTTAAGGTCGAGTACCGGGCCGTCTACGGTAAAACCATTAGGATTAGGGCGATCAAAAACAATAAATTCTTTATCATTGTCAGCGGCGGCTTCCATCATATAGTGCATTGAGCTGATATAAGTGTAGTAACGTAAGCCGACATCCTGAATATCAAAAATTAATACATCAACATCGTTAAGTACCTCAGCCGATGGTTTTTTATTTTTACCATAGATTGAGACAATTGAAATACCAGTTTTTCCATCAATACTGGAATCGACCTTAGCGCCAGCATCATGATCACCTCGAAAGCCATGCTCAGGTGCAAAAATTTTATTAATTTTAAGGCCTTGTGCTAATAAAAAATCGACTAAATGTTGGTCATTGACCATAGATGTTTGATTAACAACAAGTCCAAGGCGTTTGCCTTTTAATTGTTCCAGGTATAAATTTGGCTGTTGTGCGCCCGTAACTATGCCTGCAGTTAAACTTAAAGCTGAATTTAAGCCGTTATTGGTCTGCTTAATGTTTTGGCTGGTTTGCGTACAGGCAGTTAACAAAAACAGCATGGACAAAAAGAAAGTTTTAAAAAAAGACATGTTCATTTCCTGATACGGTGGTGTTTAACCAATAGCCTGACGTAAAAAACCACTGTTATTATCTAATAACAGTTGAGCAGTTTGTGCATCTTTACCTGTTAATATCATTAAAATGGCAAGCTTGGCATTATAGTTTGCTTGCTCTAGCGCATTTTTGGCAACGTGGTGCTCGCAGTTTGTTGCCTGCATAACAATTTTGCTGGCGCGGGCATAGAGTTTTTCATTACTAGCACTTACATCAACCATAAGGTTTTGATAAATTTTACCTGAGTGGATCATGCTGGCAGTAGATAACATGTTTAGGATTAACTTTTGTGCGGTACCCGACTTCATTCGAGTCGAGCCAGTTAGTGCTTCAGGGCCGACCACAGCACAAATAGCAATATCAGCGATTTGTGAAATAATGGCACCCGGATTACAGGTTACACTCGCGGTGGTACAGCCAAGTTCATTGGCGTAATTAAGACCACCAATAACATAAGGAGTACGGCCCCCCGCTGCGATACCAATGACCACATCATCGGCTGTTAAATTAACTTTTTTAAGATCGGCAACGCCAAAACCTTCATTGTCTTCAGCACCTTCAACCGCTTTATAAATTGCACCTTCTCCACCGGCAATAAGACCAACAACCATTTTATTAGAGACTGAAAATGTCGGCGGACACTCCACGGCATCTAAAATTCCTATACGGCCACTGGTACCAGCACCCATATAAATAAGTCTGCCACCTTTTTTAAAGGCTAAAACGATAGCATCAACGGCTTTACTGATCTCAGGAATTACCGCTTCAACGGCGTGGGCAACTTTCTTGTCTTCGTTATTGATCTTGGTCAGTACACCTTGGGTATCTAAGACATCAATATCTAAAGTATCTGGGTTGCGACCTTCAGAAACCATTGTTGCTAACTGGGCCAGTAACTTGGCTTCTTTATCTAATTTACCTGCTGTATCTGTTGTCATTTTCTAATCTCTTGTAGATATTTATTTATATGTTAAAGGGCGGCTAAAGCTAATACTAAGGCACCATCTAAAGAGGTACCCTGAGCCGGAACTATTTGATTTTGTATTTGGTCATTTAAATGACTGGTAGTGACACTAGCCAGACCGCCTATCACGGTGACAGGCAGGTTTGTTGGTCCTTGTGCGGTTAGTATTAACTGCTCAACGGATGTTATATGTTGCGCAAAAGCTGATTTTGCTGCCTGGCATTTTGTCTGCAACTCAGTAACTAAAGGCGCAAGTTGGCCAAAATCATAGGCCGTAGCTGTTTTAAGCCAGCTTGATATCAGCGGGCGGTTATTGCCTATTTGTTTGCTAACAGCTTGAGCTAACAAGCTTTTAGCTCGGCCATGATTATCTATTTGATTGATTAGATGTTGCACGGCAACTTTACCTAAACAAGCAGCACCACCATGATCGCCAATTAAGAATCCCCAGCCACCAAATAATTGTTCACTGCCATCTGCAGCTAATTTCATCGCCACTGAACCTGTGCCTAAAGCAATGCAAATGTTGGCTTTGCCAAATAAAGCACCGTGAACAGACGTTTTTGCATCAGAATTGATAATGAGTTGTTTATCTTTAAGTTCAAAAGCTGCAAGTAACTGAGTTGATAATTGTTGGCGGTTATTGTTATTTCCAGCCCCTGCTATGCCAATGCTGATAATAAGTTCATTACTGCCAGTGTGTTCTAAGCATAAACAAATAGCGGCTTTGATTGTGTTTATTGCCCCTTGTAAATCATTGGTTAAAGACGCACGCTCAGTGTTGCAATGAAAATTGGGCTTTATCTTTTCAGCATTGGCGTATTCAGCCTTGAACCGCTCTGGGCTGAGTATATTGTAAAGCCTGACTAGCGTTTTACTGCCACCGGCATCAATAACAATTATGCTGCGCATTGTTTGCTCTCCGTTTCGACTGTAGATAATTTCTTACCTAAACAGCAGGTTATAAAAGCTGCTAGCGTGCCAATGCAAAGCTGCCAGGTAAATCCTAAGTTAATGTTGGCTAAGTCAGGAACTGATAACAGGTTAGCTAGTCCAGATAATATATAAGGTTGGAAAAATAGTGTTGTTACAAAGCCAACTATCAGTGCCGCAAGTACCGAATGTTTATTGCCCCTCTTGGTGAAAAGTACGGTGAAATAGACACCTAATAAACCACTATATGAGAAAACCATAACACTTAGAGCAAAGGCCAATAATGGCATATCGGTATATTGTTGCCAGTAGAAACAAAGTATCGCCATGCCTGATAACGCTAATGCCGCCAATACCATACCAGCCTGACCCGCTTTAACATAATGCCTAGGGTCGGTAGCTTTATTTTTACTTTCATGCCAAGGGCGGTAAATATCTTGCACCAATACCGAAGACATAGAGTTTAAACCTGAATTAAGTGTTGATAGTGCTGCAGCAATCACGCCAACCGTTACTAGTCCTCGCACTCCTGGCGGGATTTCATTAAGGATATAGGACATGAATACTGTGATTTTTTCACCTTCAAATGATTGTACCAACCCTGCGGCATCACTAGCCATAAGATCAGGACGTTGATAAAAAACATACAATAATAGACCAATAGCAATAAATAACGCCATTACTGGCACCACCATTATCACGGACCAGACCATAGCTTTTGAGCCTTCTTTGGCATTTTTACAGGTTAGTACTCTTTGTGTCATATCCTGATCTAAGCCGAATGCGGCAATATTTAATAAAACAAAACCTGTTAATGCCGACCAGATATTAAAAACCCCGGCAGAGCTAAAATCAACATTGAAGTTAAAAACTGTTAGTTTAGAAAGTTCTCTATCATGTGGATTGTTCAGTGCATCGACTATTTGGCCAAAGTCTGCCGGGATGGCTGAATATAAAAAATAGACAACAAATAGTGCGGCAATAATATAAACAGCACACTGAATAGCATCACTATAAATTACTGCGCGTATGCCACCTTTTACTGAATAGCCCAAGCCAACAATAGTTAATATAACAATACCAATAATTACGCTCGAAGCTTCAATATTGCCAAATAGAATCATAGCCACGGCCAAAGCGGCCATATATAAGCGGGCACCACTGGCAAAAACACGACCCATTAAATATATTAAACCCGCTTGACGTTTTGCTTGTGCACCAAACCTTTGTTCTAACAGCTCATATACGGTAGAAACATTGTTTTGATAAAATTTAGGGATCAAAAATATTGCCACAAAAAAAGCAGCGATAAAAGCCCCTATATTAGTGGCTAAATAGGTTAAGTCATTTTGGTAACCTTGGTCGGGGCCACCTAAAAAAGTCGCAGCTGATTGTGATGTTGCTAATACTGAAATGGCGACCACCCAGATTGGCATTTTATTACCACCAAGAAAATAATCCTGAGTATTGTTTGCTTTTTCTCTACTAAAGTACCAAGTAATCCAAATTAATAAGGCAAAGTAGGCTGAAAAAACGGACCAATCTAGCCAAGTATATGTCGCATTCATAACTATTAATATTCTTTAAATTCTTATCTTTTGTAATTAAACATTCTTAGAGTGGTAAGTTCAAGGAATAATTTATTGTTTTTTATTTCTTAATAATAATTAGCCGACAAAAGCTAATTTAGTTGTGATTTTATGTATGGAAGTGTGCCTTTATTGTTTTTTATTTCTAATTATTTTTTATGTATCTATGTGATAAGTATGTTATTTAACATTCTGTTAAATTTTAAATTCTATATGAATCTATGTTTTGGAATAATTTATCTTGTGTTGTAATTGTTTTGAAATTAAGATGCTTAAAAATTACCAGCTGGCCATGCTGGTAAATTTATAAAGAGAATTGTCAAGGGGGGTTAATTTTATTGGACCCTTTAAGGCACAACAATTAACCGGGGAAAGAAATGATTATCGAATTATCACTATTGTCAAAATCCATAAAGCAGCTTTGGCAACAAGTCTGATTTTTTCAACGGCAGCTTTTGCTGTTGAAAACGAACAAACAACAAATCAAGTGGTAGAAAAACAAAAAATAGAGGTCATCGAAGTTTCTGGTTACCGTGGTTCGCTTAAAAAATCACTTAATACTAAGCGCTTTTCAGACGCTATCGTTGACGCTATTTCTGCTGAAGACGTGGGTAAGTTTCCCGAGCAAACCGTAGCTGATTCACTACAACGTATTCCTGGTGTTTCTATTGAAAAAGACTTTGGTGAAGGTGATAAAGTCAGTATTCGAGGTACTTCTCCACACTTAAATCTTACCTTAATCAACGGTCAAAACCTTGCTTCAGCAACGGCATCGGCCCAGGTAACTAAATCTTCAAGAGGTTTTAACTATTCAATATTACCTTCTGAAATGGTTGAAACCTTAGAAGTATATAAAACAGCTCAAGCCGATATTGATGAAGGCTCAATTGGCGGTACGGTAATTGTTCATACACGTAAGCCACTTGACACAGAATCTAATGCCGGTGCATTTACCGTTAAGGGTGTTCATCAATATTCATCTGGCGAGACCAGCCCATTTATTTCAGGTTTTTATAGTTGGAAAAATGACAATGAAGACTTAGGTATTAACTTTTCCTATACCCATAAAGACAATAATATGCAGCGTGATAGTAAAGAAGTGATAACTTACTTCCGCGAAATGCCGGATGATGGTGGTAAAATTCCGACAGGCGTTGGCTATAACCGCTATACCAGTAACAATATATTAGATACTTTAACCAGCACAATTCAATTTGCGCCAACAGACGATTTAGACTTCACCCTGACTAACATTTACTCGCAAGTTGAAAACTCAGGCCAAGGTACTTTTACTGGCTCTTGGTATTTTAATGATAACAATGTCACCGATAAAGAAATTGTTGACGGTATTATTGTCGGTGGCTCACGCGAAGCGCAAGGCAATGATGCACTTTACTCAAATGCCGGTTATGAAGGTAAATTCGACACCTTTGGCACTGACTTAAAAGCGATTTATTCTGGTGATAACTATGAATTTGTTACCCAAATAGGTTATACCTCAGCAGCAGGTGATGTCACTGATACCTACACTGAAGCTTATGCCACCACTGCTACTTCTTGGGATTTAACCAGTGGGCAATCGGAAGTGGTTTTCCATGACGTAGATTCTGCCGATGATTTTAATATTACTTACGCACACGTTAATGAAATAACCAATGCGGAAGATGAAGTATATGGGCAGGCCGATTTCAAATATTTTGTTGAACATGACTTTTTTACTTCAGTGAAAGTCGGTTTGAAATACCGTGATCATAATAAATCGTCTGATTTACTGAAAAGTGATTACAGCCCATCCTCGTCAATGAGTCTGGCACCCTTTGCAACAGGGCCAACCGATGATTTTTATAATGGCGGCAGCAATGATGCCTTATATGGCTTTGACCAAACTGCTTGGAATGACTATATTGCCTCGACAGATCCTAAGAATGTTTATGAGCGTATTGATTATTTCTTTGATTTAAACGAAAAAATCACCGCTAGCTACCTAAAAGCCAATTTCTCACAAGATAGGTTAAAAGGTAATTTTGGCATACGTTATGTTAAGACCGACTTATCGTCTGCTTATTGGGATTATACCGGTAGTAAATTAAACCCAGATACTCAAGAATTAAAAGAGGTAAAACATGATTACACTGACATTTTACCAAGCATCAACCTAAACTACGATGTTTCTGATGATGTTGTTGCTCGTATAGCAGTGGCGAAAGTAATGTCGCGTCCAGACTATGATAACTTGGCTGGCCGTCGTATTTATGATTGTAATAGTCAGAATGAAGACTGTAAAGGCTCTGGCGGTAACCCTGAGTTAGACCCCTATAGAGCGAATCAATTTGATTTGTCGGTAGAGTGGTACTTTAATATTTCTTCTTTATTCTCAGTGGCTTATTATTACAAAGACCTTGAATCTTACATTACTCAACAAACATCGCCAGAGCAGTTACTTGATGATGAAGGTATTGAGCGCACTTATGATATTACTAAACCAGTAAACGGTAGCGGTGGTACTAATAAAGGCTATGAAATTAACTACCAGCAAAGTTTTGCTTATGGTTTTGGTATACAGGCTAACTATACTTTCTCTGATGTTGATTTAATTGAAAGTGAAGAGCAACTCGCTGCCGGTCGCGAAGCATTGTTAGCGGGTAATTCAGAAGATACCTATAACTTAACCGTTTACTTTGAAAATGATGATTATTCAGCACGTGTTTCATATAACTATCGCTCTGAGTATTTATATGATGAACACACTAAATACGGTAACCGTATGAAAGGTGATTATGGCCAGTACGATGCCACATTAGGCTATAACTTGAATGAAATTACCACGTTCACTCTGCAGGCTATTAACCTGACAGATGCAGAGCAAAACTGGAATTATGATGGTGATGAAAACTTGGTTTACCAAGATCACCAATATGGTCGTCGTATCATGTTAGGTGTTACCGTAAAACTATAGTAATTAGTAGCACTATAACTAACACTAATATCAAAAAGCCCGGTATTTATGCCGGGTTTTTTGTTTTATCAAAGTATATATTTGCTATTCAGGGGCTCAATAAGCGTCAGCAATTACTATTAGCCAGTATGTCACTAAATCAACATTGAATTTTTTATTCATAGAAGTTAAAGTAAACGAGAATAATAATTAATTCGAAGTAACAGAATCACTATGACTGCATTCGTAAAAATCAAAGCGCTGCATAAATCTTTATCACTCAATGAAAAAAAATTAGCAGATTACACCCTGAATTTCGCTGCTGAAATCCGCCAGCTTTCTTCACAGGGACTTGCTGATGCGGTATCAGTTAGTCAGTCGAGTGTGGTTAAGTTTACGCAAAAACTAGGTTATAAAGGTTATCCTACTTTTAAGTTAGCGATTATCGATGCGTTAAATGAAGAAGATACGGCCATCCAGATCCACGGAGAAATTACCTTAACGGATGATGTTGACGCGCTTTTTGAAAAGCTATATTTAAGTAAAGTTTCGGTACTCGCCGAAACTAAAAATATTAACGATGCGGCATCGTTTAATCAGGCATTGCAGTTAATAGATAAGGCTAAGCGCATCTTAATCAGTGGTGTCGGTGGCTCAGCCTTGGTATGTAAAGATTTCAGTTATAAATTACAAAAATTAGGTAAGTTTTGCATTGCTGACCATGATACTCATGCACAATTGGCCAATGTGGCAAACTTTACCAAAGAAGACCTGGTCTTTGTTATCAGCGAATCGGGTGAAACCCGTGAAGTAAAAGAGATATGTTTACAGGCTAAAAAAAATAAATGTAAAATTATCTCGTTAACCAAGTATGGCGATAACCCCGTTTCTATTCATGCCGAAGTCAGACTTTTTTCTGTCGCTGAACAAGACTCTGTTCGTCTATCTTCAATTTTGGCGAGAACCTCGCAAGAATATGTCATTGATATGTTATTTATTGCCTTAACTCAGGGCTCTGCTGAAAAGCGAAAATTATTAGAAAAAACAAATGCCGTTGTTGCTAGGCTTAAACAAAGATAGAAAAGTTAACGAATATAGCAGGCTTCAAAAACTAACAGCAATTTGTTAGTTTTTTTTTGCTTACGAAGGAATAATTAATTAAAGGTAATGCAAACCAAGGAATTATTTATTGTTATGGCGTTAGCTGGTGAGTAAATAAACTTATTAAGAAAAGGCGCTATCAAGGTTTAGCTCATGCCCATGAACATACTCAATATACGGACTAGATAAACGGTTCAGTAATCATTAACTCATATTCATCTTATACATTCCCGATGAAAAGTAGCCTATTATGGCCTATAGGAAAATCTATGAAAATAAAATCAATTCGTTCTGCCATGTTAGCAGCCGGACTGTCAATATTAGCAACGGCTTGTAGTCAAACAAGCATTGAAGACACAAGACTTAGAACTGAAATAGCACAAAAAATCATGATTGATTTGCGCTATTACTGTGAAGAGGAAACCAGTGAAGAGTATTGTCGAACCCCTCTAACTCAACTACCTGACTCCATAGCTAAGGTTATTAGTGACAGCAATATCGGTGGTATTATTTTGTTTGCTGATAACTTAGTCAGTACTGAGCAAACCATCAAACTCAATTTTGATTTGCAACAGGCGGCAGCAAGATCCGATTTTGGCTCCGCCTTGCTTATTTCTATTGATCAGGAGGGTGGACGGGTATTTAGAACTTCAAGAGCTGAAACAATCGCTTTTACCGGTAATATGTCTATCGGGGCAACTTATGCAAAACACGGCAGTTATTATGCACGTGAAACTGCACGGGTGATTGGTAGCGAGCTAAATGCACTTGGCATTAATGTAAATCATGCGCCAACGGTAGATGTAAATGCTAACCCAAATAACCCGGTAATTAATGTACGTTCATTTGGTGAAGACCCTGAAATTGTTGCCGAGTTGGGTCAAGTACAATTAATTGCATTTCAGCAACAAGGTATTATTGGTACGCTAAAGCATTTCCCAGGTCATGGTGACACAGCTACCGATAGTCATACTGGCTTGCCTCAGGTAAACCATGATATTGAAACTATCTACAGCATGGATATTGGCCCGTTTAAGCAAATTATAAAAAATCATGCTCCGGGTATGATCATGACCGCTCATATTCAATACCCAACATTAGATAGCAGTACCTTTATTTCAATCGATGGCAAAGAAATGATCAAGCCAGCGACTATGTCACGGGTAATACTTACTGACATTTTACGCGAGGAGCTAGCTTTTAAGGGCGTTGTTATTACCGACGCTATGGATATGGCTGGAATTAAGAACTTCTTTACTATGCATGATGCGGTTATAAATAGCTTTAAGGCTGGCGCTGATATAGCTTTGATGCCAATTAAAATTAGTACACCAAAAGATTTGAATAAATTATCAAACTTGATTGACTCAATTGTTATCGCGGTAAACTCGGGAGAGCTTAACCGTGCAGAAATATTTCATTCATTTGAGCGGATACAAAAATTAAAAAGTGACTACAAATTAGATCAGGCTTTTAGTAAAAAATTAGCAGAGGAAATCGCTAAGGCAAAAAATATTTTAGCGACGCCAGAGAATAAAAACATAGAAAGAAAACTTGCCGAAGATGCAATAACACTGGTCAGCCAAAAGCGTAAAATCTTACCGATAAATGCAGATGAACGTATTCATTTGATAATGCCAGATCAGGCAAAGTGTTTAGCTTTAGTTAGTGGCTTAAAGGCAGAGTTAGGCACGGGTAATTCAATTAGTTGTACCAGTATGCAAAGCTATAGTGTCATTGAGGCGCAAGAGGCAATAGCTAAAGCCGACGTAATACTTGGTGCACATATAGCCCCTCGTCAAAGTGCCGCTGAAATGGGAGGAATGGACGATTTAGTCGCGAATAAGGAATTGAGTAAAAAAGTTATTGGCCCAGAAGTTGTTTATAATTTGCTTGAGCAAGGGCAAAAGCTCAACAAAAAGGTTATTTTTGTTAGTTTAAGAACGCCTTATGAAATAGCAATATTTAGTCAAGTGGCCGATGTGTCATTAGCAACTTATGCCTACAATACCCATAAAAATCCAGAAACTGGCAATTTTGAAAGCCCGGCTTTAAATGCTTTAGCTAAAGTGATTACCGGTAAAGTTCTGGCTAAGGGCAGTCTACCGGTGACCGTTAAAGATTTGTAAAGTTGACTTGCTTAGCTATATTGCTTAGTTAACTTGATAAATATTGCCCCTTCAGTTTAAAACCAAGTTCATACTGAAGGGGTAGTGTTTTTGATATATATTTAAGTTAGCAGATGATGGCACATTACATGGTTCGCCTGAACCTGCTAATAACTTACTAGATTTCAAACTATCAGTACGTTTCTTTTATGACCAAATAAAAACATAATAAAATAAATTTTTAAACGACGCAGCCACAGGTAGTGCGTCGATTCACATCTATATAATCTGTCATGTACCTAATGACTTTAAAGAGAATCAAACAGCTTGTTACTGAGCTAGTCGCTAAAGGTATGAACTGGTTTAAGGGGAATATCATGAAAGTAGTAACAATGAATTAAGCATTTAAACCTAGCTGAACATAAATTCGGTAAAGGTAATATAACCGCAGAAGTGTTTCAGGGCGATAGAAGGGCAGAGCGAACAAAACATCAGGTAAAGTGTTAATTGCCACGGATATCACTGACCTTGCTCTCGACATGGAAAAACTACCTGTGGTAATCAACTTTAACTTAAAGCCCATCAGGATAGATGCATGGTACTGGTCGAATAGGCTGTGATGGTGAAGTAGACTTAGCAATATCGCTTATGAAGATTATCATCATTTCAAAGTGATAGAAAAGAAGAACAAGATAAGGCTTGAACGTAAGCAGGTATCAGGTTGCAGGCTTTGAAGTTGATGAAGAGATCACAGCAAAGCTGTTAAACGCAATTTATCCATGGCGGCACCTGAATGATCTGGAAAGAAAAAGGCTAACAAAAGCTTAAAAAGTAAAAGTCAGTGAATGGCTATATCGGGGTAGAGTACTCTAAACTAGAGTAAGTAGTTGCTAATCATGTAGCTTTTACTTTATCTACTTGATAGTAAGTTGATGAGGTATAGTGGAGTGAGTCAACACTATACCTCCTTGAGGTTTAGCGGATTTAAGAGCGGCCGGAATAGACGCTATGCTATGTACATAGCGTTGATTATGAATATAGTTACCGCTAGACTTTGAACTTCGATGTTGTTTCTTGTAATTGCGCTGAGTTATTATCAAGCATTAGAGCAACTTGACCAATCTCTTCAATCGAGATCTGTGTTGCACCAAAACTACCGTGCATTTGTTCTATATTATCAACAACAATTTTAGCAACACTTGATTGCTCTTCCGTCGCGGTTGCAATTTGACTGTTCATTGAACTAATATGGCCAATCTGAGCTTTAATTTTAGTTAATGATTTATCCACTTCTAGCGATATTTTTTCATTACTGTGTGCCTGCTTGCTTGCTAACTCCATAGTCGTCACCGATTTATCTGCTGCAGATATTAATTTATCTAATAACTCTCTTATTTCGGTGGTTGATAAGGCCGTTCGAGAGGCGAGGCTGCGCACTTCATCAGCAACCACAGCAAAACCTCGGCCTTGCTCACCAGCTCTTGCTGCTTCTATTGCCGCGTTTAAAGCAAGTAAGTTGGTTTGATCAGCAATACCATTGATTACATCAAGAATTTTGTTCATGTTTTGCGAATCTTTTGCCAACTGATCAATAACATGCGATGCATTATTTATCTCTTGTGCTAGCGCCGTAGAAACCGACAAAGATTTCTGAACATTTTCCATGCCTAAATTAACCTCAGACTCACCTTCATCTGCAGCTGATGCGGCTTCGGCTGCAGACTTAGCAATATCAGTAACACTAAATTGCATTTCAATCATCGACTGTTTCGTTATTTCGGCAACATCGGCTTGCTCTTGCACATTTTCATTTACATCCCGGACTTTATTCGTTAGCTGCTCAGCACATCGAGTCAGTGGTGGTACAGTATCAATTACCTCTTTGACAATACCTCTTAGAAATTGAGTAAAAGCATTAAAGTTTTTTGCAACACTGCCAAGTTCATCTTGACTAGCGACATTAATTTGATTGGTTAAGTCGCCGCCACCTAAGGCTAGTTTTTGTAAAGATGAATCAATAATAACAACAGATTGACTTACAGAACGAGCAATAATCACACTAAGAAAAGACATCACTAAGAGAAGTGAAATACCTAATAGTATGCTTAAATCTCTAGACTCATTGGCATTGGTAATCGTTTTTTTAATTAACGATTTAAATAAATTAGCGGCACTTTCTTTATCTTGCTTTAACAACGTTTCAACGTGTTCAAACAGATTGGTTTTTTCTTCAATTTTAGGCTTAGCCGATTGAAAATCTATTTCGTCATTAATAAAAGCCAAAGATATATTTTTACTTATGCTGTTGTATGCTTTACTTTCTTTTATCAAGTTATTAATCCCAGTAAAACTACTGTCCAGTGACTCTATGCGCTTATAATTAGCAATTAAACGGCCAAACATTTCTTCAGCTTGTTCAATCAAATCTTCATCACCAAAAGAAACGCTTTGAGTATAAACTTCATCAATACGTTGCCAACGAGTCACATTTTCACTGGTTAAGTTAACCAAATGTATGGTGGTGTTCTCTATAGTATTTAATAAGCGCTGATTGGTAGATATGGCATTTATATTAATAATTAAATTAACGACAAAGCTTAATATGGCAATAGCTAATATTGCCAAAATTTTATAAAAAATAGGTAACTTTTTAAAAATGCTCATACTGACCTCTAAGACTAAATAGACTACTACTCTCTACTATATTTGTTAATAAAAGGGCACTAAGGTCAAAATAACCTTAGTGGCTGACCTTTATAAAGTTGCTCGTTAGTAATTGAGGACAACTCTAACTTCATCGTTAACGTCACTACTGTTAACAAAACCAATGGCTTTAGGATCCTTTTTTATTGCCGCAATAATCTCTGCGGCAGTATCAAGTTCGGTTGCAGGTGTTCCTTTGCCAGTAAAGGCAAGCTTAGACCAATAAGACTTAAATTGGCTATTGGATTTTTTCAACGCTTTTTTGCGAAAGTATTCAGTATCGTCTTGGCTACTAGGCAAGGTATATACTTTTACTTTGCCACCATCAGAAAACGCTTTTGTTTTACCTAGGTATATTTTTTTAACCAATTTTGCATCAATATTATTGTTATTTGCAGAATTTACAATAACAGCAACCTCAGCAAATGCACTTTGGCTTAACACCAACATGGTGATGACTAACATTTTATAAGCATTCATCTCAATCTCCTTAAAAAACCAGATCTACGCCAAAAGAAAGTGATTTGCTGTCACCTGCTACGGCAAAATCATGGGAGTTGTCTTTTACATCATCGTATTGAATTTTAAATGCAGCCGCATCATGGAAGTCCCAACGAAGTCCTACTGAAGTCGTGTTATGGTTTTCACCATCAACAACACCATCACCTTTTTGTTTCATGCTTGAATAAACAATAAATGGAGTTAGGTTATTGATTCTATAACCAAAAGTAATCATGTTTGTATCTAAGTTACCATCAAATTCCAAATCTAAACGATTAATTTCACTTAAGATAAACCAATTATCAAAGTCCACATTAAAAGCGGCACCAAAGAATTTACCATCTCTGCTATCTTTACCGCCCCACATTACCTGCTCACCACCAATATCGCGTTCGTTAGTGTATTGCATATAAGTAAAACGTGTTTCAAACCAATCTTTGCTGAGGTTTATTACACCACCCATCATGTCCTTCCATATTTCTTTGGTCGTATCACCAAAAAAGAAATCCCCTAACAGTTTATTTTCTTTATCCTCTTCTTTACCTGCATAGAGATTAGTTGCCAACGACCAATCACCCAAATCGGTGTTATACATCAAATTAATACCGTTATAGTTAAATATTTGCCAGGTATAGTTATCAGCCGGAGCACGCATCCATACATAGGCGTAACCAACATCATAAAAATCAGAATAATAAAAAAGTGGTAAGCGCTTTCGCCCGGCTTGAACGGTCCAGTTTTCATTTATGTCATAAGAAAGGTAAGCCCATTCAAATTTAGGTGAGTAATCATCAACACCCCGACCAACAAGTTGAGCTATGGCAGTCAACCCATCGTTAAGATCGGCAGTTATCTGTAAACCAAATAAACTTTCAGGAGCCATATCCCACTCTTCACTATAAGCAGAGACAATGGGATAGTCAGCTAGAAACGTTGGTGGCACACCATAATGTTCTACACCCGTACCACTTAAAACTTTGCCAGCATTAATACTGGCAAAACCAGACAAATTAATTTCAGCCAGACTTAACATACTTATCAAGCATGAAGTAGCTGCCGCTAATTTGATAAATGAAATAAATTTCATGGCATTCTCTCTTAATATTTAAATGACTAAAGTTAACTTCATAACCCTATAAATAATCACGCTTTTAATAGAGTTATTATCAAGCGATGATTTCACGATATATGGGCTTGCAACGAAAGGGGATAAGTTTAATTTACCTTATCAGTTAAGTTGAGAAGTATAATAAAATCAAGGAAATGTATGAGGGGATAGTGTTTTTGATAAAATGTATATTTGTTATTTTATTTTTGCTTGGTGTAACTTAAGCCTTGGTCAGAATGTTACCTAGTGCTGTTTTGAGTTTGCTAATGAAACAAGCTAGGGCTAAGGTCCTTTTCTGATTTAACTAGACAATTTGTAATTCAGAAAAGTACTTTTGCTGACACTTAACAGGTGAAATTAGTGTGTTTAGGAGCGAGAAGCTGGCGATATAACGCCTTTTTTAACAATAGTTAATGTTTTTCATGCTGGATCATTGGCCACTTTGTCAGTACAAACCAAGATCCAGTTATGTTGTTCTTTGACTAAGGCGCTAATCTAGCGGTGCCAGCAACGCTCCTAAAATATCATCCGTTAAACTCAGCTTTTTATCACTCACTTCTTCCGATAACAACGCCTTGGCTAGCTCTGCCTTATTCTGCTGTATTTTCAGAATCTTTTCTTCAATTGAATTTTCAATAATATATTTGTAAACAAATACCGGTTTATCTTGGCCAATACGATAAGCTCTATCTGTGGCTTGGTTTTCTACCGCTGGATTCCACCAAGGGTCAAAATGGATAACCGTGTCGGCTGCGGTTAAGTTCAAACCCACACCACCTGCGCGCAAGCTAATTAAAAATACTGGCACGTCACCGCGTTGAAACTTATCAACTACCTCTTGTCGCTTAGTGGTGGCGCCGGTTAGTTTAACAAAACCAATATCCGCTGCCACCAACTCTTCCTCTATCAAAGCAAGCATGCTGGTAAACTGTGAAAAGATTAATATTCTACGGCCTTCATCAATTTGCTCAGGCAATGTTTCCATTAAATAATCGAGCTTAGCGGATTTGTTTACTTTTTTAGCCCCTTCAAGTGATAATAACTTAGGGTGATTACATACCTGTCTTAACTTTAATAACGCATCTAAAACTTCTATCTGACTACGTTTTAAGCCCTTCTCAGCAATAATATCCTTTAAGCGACTATCCATGGCTAAACGCACTGACTCATACAACTCAGCTTGTTTACCTTCAATACGCAGGGTTTGAATTATTATCGTTTTCGGCGGTAGCTCAGTGGCTATTTTGTCTTTGGTTCTACGTAAAATAAATGGTTTAATACGCTGATTTAATAACTGCTTACGCTCTTGATCACCATGTTTCTCTATAGGATTTCTAAATATTTTGGTAAATTGCCTTTGTCCGCCTAAAAATCCGGGCAGTAAAAAATTAAATTGTGCCCAGAATTCACCTAAATGATTCTCCATGGGTGTACCGGTTAAACACAATTTATGCTGCGCTCTGAGTGACTGAAACGCTTGGTATAATTTAGTTTTTGGATTTTTTATATAGTGAGCTTCATCAAGAATAAGGTAATAAAATTTATGCTGACAATAAAGATCTAAATCTTTAGTGAGCAGGGCATAACTGGTAATAATTAAATCAACGGGTTTTTTGACGCCTTCACTACCTTCAAGCCTTTGCAGGCAACCGAAGTGCTGATAACGTTTGGTACCGTGTAATACTTGATACGAAAGTTCAGGGGTAAATTTTTCAATTTCATTCGCCCAGTTAAAAATAACACTGGTGGGCGCAACAATTAACACCGGCTTAGTCAATCGGCCTTGCTGTTTTTCAATTAATAAGTGCGCCAAGGTTTGAATGGTTTTGCCTAAACCCATGTCATCAGCCAAAATACCGTTTAATTGATACTCGCGCAAAAACTGCAACCAGTTGAGTCCTTGATGCTGATAAGTTCTTAGGGTCGCGTTTAAACCTGTCGGCAGTGTCACCGCGGTTATTTTTTGAAAGTTTTTTAGCTTATCTGCCAGCTCTCTTAACCGACTTGCGCCTGCTGTTATCATTCCTTGGTCATCTAACATGGATAACGTTTGATGTCCTTGAAAGCGCGATAGCTCCATGGTGCCATCTTTATTTAAAGCGTTAGGCATAAAAAGTTCAATAAACTGCTTTAATATTGGCTGTACGCTTTGATAACGCAAGGCAACAAACTCACCATTGTCTAGGTCAACATAAATAGGCGTATCGGGAGAAATAAGCGGTTCTTTTTCGATAACTAAACCATCTTGATCTACATTTTCGTGAGCAACTTTTTCACCGTCAATCTTGTCGCGATCAACTTTGTCACGGTCCAAGAGGGCCGATCTAGGTAATTGTTCAATAGCACCGAGTAAAATAGGAAACGCGGGCATTTTTTTACCATCAATGGTTAAGTTTAACCCTAAAGAGAAAAAATCATGATCATCGGTTTCAATCACTTCGGCATCAAATATGCTATCGGTGGCGAGCGATTTAAAATAAAAAGCATCGGCAAAGCTAATATGCCAGCCTAAATCTTTAAGTAAGGGGATTTCTTGATCTAAAAACTGATGCCAAGCATAACGGCCTTGCAACATCATGGAAAACTTAGGCGTTTTATCGGCAAGTGAAGCGTCTTTATTCAAATACTCGGCATTAATAAAAGCGTAACGCTTAGGTATAGGCACAAGGCTAAATTTTAAGCGGGTCAATTTATCAATAACTGCTTGCTCAAAGGCTAAATCTCGATAAATTTTCCCTTCGTTTGATGCCTCAATTGAAGCCTCGCTTGAGATCTCACTCGAACTGTCGTTTTCACCCTCACTATCATTTTCACTATCAGTTAACCTTTTGGGTGTGATGGTAACACTCTCATTATGCGGATTAACTAAATTACCTTGATAGGAAAAATTAACCCTCACATTACCCGTTTGTGGGTTTTTTTCTAGTGGCGTAGAAAAGTATAAATGCACTTCTGGCTTGGTTAGGTCTTGTGAAAACTGTGTTTTGGGTTTAGGTAAGCGTTGCACCGCATCACCCAACGACATAGACAGCTTATTCATTACCCAGGGTAATCTATCTTCTTCAAAAATGGGGGAGTTAAGTAAGTCAGCTTCAAAGTCGCAGCGAGTATTGGTATTAATTTGCCCAAAGCAATTTTTTTCTTCATCATAAAAACAAAGCGGTTGTGCTTTAATAATTTGAATACTGCTTGATGGCTCATTAAAAACCAACTTTAAAGTATGTAAATTATTATCCAGTGCTAGCCACTGCCACTCTGCTTCTATGGGCTCACTTAAGGTAATGGCTTGATCTAAGTTGAATTTTGCATCCCAAAAACAGCGATTTGTTTTTATAATCTGTGCAAATAAATCAAAATACTTAATGTCATCACCAAATTGGTTAGTACGCATAACCTCGGTAATAACCGCGACATCCTCGTTAGTCGCATAGGCACTATTAATTAACGAACTGGTAGAATATTCACTGCCAAGGGAGCTACTCCAGCCGCCACTTTTTTTGGCGCGTGTTGATTTAATCGCTAAAGTATAATAATCGTCTTCGTTAAAACCGTTGGGTTTTAAAAAGTACAATAACGATTTTTGCTGAGGATTGGGTTGATATCTACTGGGCTGAGCTTGAAAGTGGCTAAGCCATCTATCAATAACTCTTTCAGGTGTGGCAATACTGTTTCTATCAAAGTGTTCATGAATAAAACACTGCGCCAAGGCGGCACCATGTTTACAGTCACGGCCAACATAACAATCACAATAACTGGCAATACCATCATGCTTAATATTTAACACTAAACGCGTTAAGTAAGTCGACTGATTAGAGCGCTCACTAAAAACGACACCACGAATTATTTCACCATCAAGGGCACAGGTTTTAATACCATCAGCCTGATAAATTCTAGTGCCTTTTTTCCACTCATTTTTAGTGAAGTGTTGTTCAAGTAATTCAGGGGTAAAAATGTTTTTGGCCATAAGTTCTTAATTATTAAGCGTTCAAATAGGTTACATAGGGTGACTAGCTTAGATAGCTTAGACAGTAATCTGCTCTCAAGAGAATGATAACTCTCAATTACCCTAATAATAGCTAAGGATACAATAGGAGATAATGTTAATAGCAAGTCAGGTTTTATTTTAGTTGAATAATACCATAAAGGCTTATTTTTCATAAGGTGAACCGCAATATTTTGTTTGTTAGTAATACATTAATGTTAAATAACTACGTTTGAGATTGATTGTTGCTTACAATGGTAAAAAAAAATCATGTAGTTAGGTTTTAATGTCATATCTTATTTCGGTTACCCTATTGTGGGCTTTTTCATTTAGTTTAATTGGTGTGTATTTAGCTGGGCAGGTTGATGCTTGGTTCTCGGTATTAATGCGTGTTGGTTTGGCTATGTTAGTATTTTTACCTTTTTTACGACTAAATGAAATTACCTGGCAAACCGCCGTTAAACTAATGGGCATAGGTGCAATCCAATTAGGCTTAATGTACGTTTTTTATTATCAGTCATTCTTGTATTTGTCTGTGCCTGAAGTTTTACTATTTACGGTGATGACCCCTATTTATATCACCTTATTAAATGATGCTTTTGAGCGAAAATTTCACCTCAATTTTATGTTAACCGCATTACTGGCAACCTCGGGTGCTATTGCCATTCGTTTTAACACCATAGACGCTAACTTTATTATGGGTTTGGTCTTAGTGCAATCGGCTAATTTATGTTTTGCTACCGGGCAGGTCTGTTATAAACAGTTAATGGCTGCTCAGCAGCTAAAACAGTCTATCAATCAAAAAGCAATATTTGCTTGGTTTTTCATCGGTGCGTTTTGTGTGGCTGTCATTTGTTATTTAATTTTTGGTAATGCCAATAAGCTACCGACAACTGAGTTGCAATGGGGCGTATTAGTTTATTTGGGCATTATCGCCTCAGGAGTTGGTTTTTTTGCTTGGAATAAAGGGGCTACTTTGGTTAATGTCGGTGCACTGGCTATTATGAATAACTTGCTCATCCCTGCTGGTATTATCGTTAATTTAGTGATTTGGAATCGTGATGCAGATATTGCGCGATTAGTCTTTGGCGGCTCACTCATTGTCCTGTCGTTAGTACTGAACCAATGGTTAGAGAAGCGCAGAAACGCGTATAAAGCCAGTGAATAAATAGCTGAAGCCTTTAAAGCATGCTTGGCGATATCCAACAACAATCGTTTACCATGTTATTAGTGCATTGTATGAATTAAACCTATAAAGTTAGTCACTTAGTGTTCATTGAAGTATCTCTAATGAATTTATTTATGGCTTCTGCTGCAGAAAAAACTAAATTACGCGCTAAAATGGACAAATATGAGGGGAAAGTTAGCCACATGTATCTTGACTCAAAGGGCTTGGTTACTGTTGGTGTTGGACATCTACTAAAAGATCTAGCTAGTGCGCAAAAATTGAACTTTAAAAAAATCAATAACATGCCTGCCTCTAAGAGTAAATTAAAGCCGATTATGATGCTGTAAAGAAACAATCAAAGAACAGAATAGCTAGTTTTTATAAAAAACATGTGGTGCTCAAGTTATTGGATGCAGATATGAATGCGCTAACTAACAAGCACATTGATAGTTTTGAAAGTGAGCTTAAAAGAATATTTACTGATTTTTCAACGTATCCAACTGAAGTTAAACTTGCTCTATTTGACATTGTTTTCAATGTTGGCATGACTGACTTAAATAACAAATGGCCAAGCTTTAAGACAGCTATTAAGGCTAAAGATTGGGCTAAAGCCGCCAAAGAATCGAATAGAAAGACACCTGTTTCAGCAGAAAGAAATAAGTATGTTAAAGATCTACTTGAAAAATCAGCAGCAAATACAACCTCTCCAGCCAAACCATAGGACTCAAGAATATTATGTATTTCAAACCATTATTAATAGCTAGTGCTATGTTTTTCCTAGTAACCGCGCAAGGGTGTGTAACAAATGCAACCCCAGAATCCAAAGTAAGTATTCCTGTAAGCTGGAATACAGGCTTTACCTTATCCGAACTTTTAGCATCGTCTATCGAGTTAACTACTATTGAAGATCTTGAACGATTAATTGCTGCGCCTTGGTACGCCGACATTACAATGATCCATACCAAAGCAGGAGATTCCACTTTTAACTCTTGTCAAAATTATTTTGAGAAAGCAATTGAAACAACACGTACCGCTAAAGAAAATGAAATGGGTCCATACCTAGAGTTTAAGGTTATGTGCGAAGCCGCTAGTCTGCTCTTATCAGCTAAAGACGCTACATCGAGTTATTTACCTGAGCTAGTACTAAGTAATGATTTGCCTAACCTGTTGCCAAAGTCGGTTGCACTGCAAACATCGCTAGAAGAGTCTAAGCGAAATGCTAACAACGCCGCATTAAGCCATTGGGCAGATATTACGCCACTTACTAAGTATGAATCACAATCGGCCACTAAATCTACCTATTATCATGACGGCGGATACCAAGAGCTTGAAATCATAGGTCGCGGAGACACAAACAATGATCTCATCGAAGATGTGATTGTTGTGGTACATGATTATTTAGATGGTGGTAATTACATGAATATCAGGCTGTTAGTATTATCGGTAGATAAACAAAATAATTGGCAGCTAATAAAAGAGTTGTAATGTAACTTTCTACAATTATTGTACGGCAAGTAACACTGTTATATCAGCCATTAAAAAAGTAATAGTTCGCAATGTGGCCGGTTGAAATAAATACAAAAATTGAGGCGAGTGGTGAGTATTTAATTTTACTCTGACGCTATTTATTAACAGCACAGTATCAGTATTTTTATATCTAAGGGCTTCAATTTCCCAATGGTACATGCAATCTCACTCATCAGTTCTGTAATACAAAGGTACTTACATGAATGCTGGACTCAATAAATAGCTAAAATTAAAACAAGCTGAGTCAATAATAGTTATTCATAACAGTACTTTTATTATCAAGGCGGTTCTGTTTAGCCAATAGCTGGCTATTGGTAGCAGAACTAACGAAGATAGGCGCTAAAATAGCTTATTGAGTAATTTTTCTTATCCAGAGTTGAGGTTAACTATTAATTTAGTTTTATTACTGCTTTATCAATTGATAAAATAGTAAGTGTAATTGAAAGCCAGCCTCAGAGTGTCATCATCATGATTGAAGTAAAAACAGCTGCTTACCGCCGTGCTAGCTTTGCGTTAGCGTTAGGCTCCTTCCTTGTGTTTTGTAATTTGTACATGTTCCAACCCATGTTGCCATTGATGGCTGAAAAATTTAACGCCAGTGCGATTGAAATTAATTGGCTGCTTGCGTCATGCACATTAATGTTAGCGCTTACTCTTGTTCCATGGGCTGTAGGCTCAGAAATTATTGGCCGTCGTAAAGTGATGATGTTGAGTCTTTTCTTATTGCCATTTACTGGCATGGCCATGTTGCTAACCGATTCATTAATAATGTTAACCTTAACGCGAGGGGTAATGGGTATTGCACTTGCGGGGTTTGCTGCCGTTGCTGTGGCATATATGGCTGAAGAGTTTACCCCAAAAGCATTTATGATTGCCGTTGGTGGTTATATTAGTGCAAATTCATTAGGCGGTATTGCAGGGCGTTTATACGGCGGTTTTGCCACCGAATATTGGGGATGGAATATAGCTGTTATTGGTATGGCTATTGCCAGTTTAGTTGGCGCGCTATTAGTGAGCCGACTGTTGCCTGAGCAACAATGTTTTATCCCTAAAAGAGGGCAGTTTCGTAACCATAATAAGCGTGTGATTGGTCATTTAAAACAGCGTGAATTATGGCTTGCTATGCTTATTGGCGGTTTAAACTTTGCGTTAATTGTTAATCTTTATACGGTAATGGGGTTCCGTCTTATCGCGCCACCTTATTCACTGTCTATCAGCTTAACGTCGATGATTTTTCTGTGCTATCTAAGCGGTACTATTTCGGCAAAACTAAGTGGTCGTTGGAGCCAACATTACAGCCCAATCAAGGGCATGGTACTAGGTACAACCGTGAGTGCAATAGGTATGTGGATAGCCGTTTATGATTCATTGTACGCAATGGTTGTTGGTCTATTACTTATTGGCTCAGGCGCTTTTTTCACGCACTCACTTGCCTATGCCTGGGTAAGTCAGAAAGCGAAAGTAGCGAAAGCAACCGCAACGGCATTATACCTTGTGCACTATTACATTGGTGGTAGCTTAGGTGGTTTTTACTTAATTGCCTGCTGGCAATATGCCGCTTGGTATGGGGTGCTTGCAGGTGGCATGGTATTATATGGCTTAATTTACCTATTATGTTGGCGCTTACATCGCCACGCTTGTTCATTATCAAAATAAAATTTATAGAATTAACTAGGACACTCATTGTTAATTTCATTAGTTTGATTCAATAACAGTTATATATGTTAGAATTTAACAATATTATTATTTAAAATTATTAGGCGTATTTCATGTCTGAACACTCAATTATCGACATTTGTGTTGAACCGATAGAACTTTGTAAATTAATCAAAATTGCCAAAATGGTTGGCGGTGACGGCGAAGCTAAAACCATGATCAGTGAAGGTAAAGTTTTAGTCAATAATGAAGTTGCAGTTCAAAAGCGTAAAAAAATTCGCCACGGCGATATTATCGAATATAACGGTCAAATTATTGAGGTCGCTTATAATCCCAGCAAAAAATCAGCAGAGTTTATTAGTACAGTAGTTTCAGTCAGTAAAAATTCAAAAAAGAAAAAAATAGCTTACAACAAAGCTAAAAGTAAAGCGCGGGATCTTTCATCAAAAAAGGTTACTGAACCATCAATCGAACGCTCGAAATAAAGTCTATTTCACTTTAATTATTCGTTTTTTTATTCGTTAAGTTTTACAGTAATTTAAAGTTAATCGCGGTTTTTTAATTGGGGGAAAGTTCAATTCCCCGTTTACTATGACCTTATTTTTTTCCGTTCTCTTATAACTGCATTTCTCTTTATTGAACACCGAAAACCTAACAGTAAAAGCTACCCTTACCGTTAGGTGAGAGTAGCTTTGATTTTAGCTGCTGTAATATAGGTATTTTTATTAGGTACGGTTATTCGGCACTGTCATCAGTGACTAGCGCTAACGAGTTACTTCCAGATACCTGGCTCAGTCTTACCTTTTAATTCTGGAAAGTCAGCGGCAACAAAGTTCGGTTCAATACCAGCCTTACGCTGCGCTTTGTAATGCTTAATTACCTTTATGGCAATATTTGATAGCAGTAACAGCGCAATGAGGTTTACTAATGCCATAAGCCCCATAGAAGCATCCGCAAGCGCCCAAACAACATCTATTTTTGCTACAGCGCCAAACATTACCATTGCCACTACACACAAGCGAAACAGCGGTAAAAAGGTGGCTTTATTGTTGGATAGGAACAAGATGTTCGTTTCCGCATAACTGTAATTGGCAATAATGGAAGTGAAGCAAAACAGGATTATTGAGCCAGCGATGAATGCACCACCCCAAGCACCAACGTGAAAGTCTAAGGCGGCAATGGTGATAGCAATGCCGTCGGCATTACTACCGGTATCACCGGCTAGCAGTATTATCGCGGCCGTAGCGGTACAAATGACTAAGGTGTCGACAAAAACACCAAACATTTGGATGAAACCCTGTGAAGCAGGATGATTTGGATTAGGTGTCGCACTTGCTGCTATATTTGCAGCGCTACCCATGCCGGCTTCGTTAGAGAATAAACCACGGGCTATGCCTGCTTTCATTGCTTGTGCAATCGCAAAAGCAACAGCGCCGCTAGCAGCTTCTTGCCAACCAAAGGCACTTTTAATGATTAAGCTAAATACACCGGGTAATTTTTCAATATTCATCAAGACGACAACAAGGGCAACAAGCAAATACGCCAAGGCCATAATAGGCACTAAAATCTCAGACACTTTAGCAACTTTCTTGATGCCACCCATGATAACTAAACCACTGGCTATCGAGATGACAATGCCAACCACAGTGGCATCAAAGTCAAACACTGCACTCATAGCGCCGGTAATGGTATTGGCTTGTACGGCATTAAATACTAGGCCAAAGGCAATAATTAGCAGTACGGCGAATAACATGCCCATCCACTTTTGTCCCAAGCCTTTATGCATGTAATAAGAGGGGCCACCACGAAATTGTCCTTCTTCATCTTTTACTTTATAGACTTGAGCAAGGGTTGATTCAATCATTGATGTTGACATGCCTAAGAAGGCAATAAGCCACATCCAAAAAATGGCACCGGGGCCACCTGTGGTTAATGCGACGGCAACACCCGCCATATTACCTGCGCCAACACGGGCAGCCATACTGGTACAAAATACTTGGAATGAAGATAAGCCGTCTTTAGCGCCATGACGACTGATTTTCATCAGGCTCATTGCATGACCAAGGTGAGATATTTGAATAAAGCCTAAACGTAAAGTGAAAAAGATACCTGCACCGACTAATCCGTAGATAAGTACCGTATCCCATAAAAGAGAATTAATTAAATTGATAAGTGTTTCTAACATAGACTGCTCATATTTCAGGTGAATAATTGGCGTGAATTAATAATAGCTCAGGGCTTTGCTTGGTATAACGAATGTTGCAGGTAATACCGCTGAGTCAGAGCCAAATATTTCGCAACTTTACGCTATTATGCCTAGTTAGTGTAGTAACACTTTGTCGTTACTATTTATATCAGCTAATACTAGTCATTTGAGGGAAGGGCTTTGCTAAGCTAGCTGTCAAAGCCCTTACTAAAGGGTAAAAATATTCGGCTATAACGCCCAGTATGCATGTTCTAGGCTATCTTCACGTTCAGGTAAGCCGCGTGATAACCGAGGTGAGTGTTGCACCAATACTTCAAAGCTTACGCGGTTAGCATATTTGCTGATTTGTGATAACGATGAATAGGTCATTGCTGGCTGTGAATGTTTACTGGAACCTTGAACATTCATTTTATGATAAACATTTGCGCTCAAATCATGTAATACAGCGGCAAGGGCCGCATCGCCAGCACCATTGGTATTTTTAATATTATCTGGTCCACCCATATATGGCGCAGTATGGGTATATATTTTCACCGGATTTTCACAATCTTTTAATAACATAGGTCGTGAAAACTCATAGCGATTAAAATCGGCTATACCGCCTGGCAGTAGTGGGTATTCAGTGACTCGTTTATGCTCGTCATCGACATAGCCGGCCATAAATAAACCTTCTGGACCGGCTGTACAAATAACTAAATCAACCCAGTCCAAACAAGCATCAGCTGCTTTTAATGGATCGTCAATACCTGTTATGGCCTGAGCTTCATCTTCATTCATAGCAAGAATATTGACATGGTCTTTGACAAATTTTTGCCAAAACTCAGGTTCTTTTTCAATAATAAATTTGGTGCCAAGTGTTAAAACTACCGGCACACCGGCCTTATTGGCACATTCTACTGCTTTAAGGGTAGCTTGTGTCATGCTATCGCCTTCTTCAGTACGCATTAAATACGAACTAATAACTAACGCAGCGGCATTACTAATTAAGGATTCATCAATCGATTCAGGTTTTAGCTTATTTATTAAGCCGGCATTAATAGCGAAGGTTCTTTCACCGGTATCATCAATTAAGGTAAAACAACGGCCTATTGGGCCATCTACCGGTTGTAAAAAATTTAAATCTACCCGAGAAGAAGTATTGCTGACAAAGCGATATGCGTAGTCGCCCACTTGAATGTTTTCTGACATCACCCCTAATAACACCGATCTGTCATCGGCCAGCACAGAGTAATTATGCATAGTATTACCTATGGTACCGCCAGCAAACTCATAGTTGATCAATTGTTCGTTTTTTAAACGTTGGTATAAACGATGCGTAACTTCATCGGGAATTACCTGTGACATACCGCGCTTAAGGGAAAACTCAGTTAAGAACTCATCATCAACTTTGGCTTCAATATCAACAAGGATTTGATCAATGCCCACAATATAACTGCGCGCTAATTTAGGCTCAGAACTAACTTTATTGGTGAGTGGGGTCTTATTCTCAACTGGAAAATAATGTTTATGTTGACGACGGCCAGGAAATTTCATTGCGATAGTATTCATGAGTTCGGGAAGGGAAATTATAACTTAACAAGCTAACCAACTACCAATAAAAACAGCTAAATTTCGATATTACCGCTCAGCTAGGCCAACAAGGCGAAGTTTTAAGCATAACTATGGAACAGGTTGGCTTAAATCTGGCGTGTAATGCTTAAGTTTCAAGCGGATATTTATTGGCTGACTACTTTTGTATGTTAAGCATCTTCACAGAATGATGGCTTTTTAGTCAAGGTACACTCAGCCAAGGCCACCTTAATATGCTTTATGGGGTAGCGAAGATATATTTTAGTTGGAATTTAGCCGGTTGGCATTCACCCGCTTGGCACTCAGTATTTTGATAGACAATTTGCTAAGTGAAAGCGAAATTATACGGCTATATTTGCAGCTATATTTACGTCTTATATAAGACGGTTATGATTTAAAACTGGTCGACTCTCGTTTAACAAGCCTAGGAATGTATTTATAGTTAGTTGAATTATTCGCTGCAACTTGTTTGGCTATTAACTCAAGGCCTATGTTGGCGGCTTGCATGGCCATTTCTTCAATAGGATAGTTGAGCGTAGTTAATTTTGGTCTTGAATAGCTTGAAAGCAAGACATCATCAAAGCCGAGTACTGAAATATCTGATGGTACTTTATAACCATTGTCTTCTAGGGTAGAAATTGCTCCTATTGCCATGGCATCGTTATAAACAAACAAGGCAGAAAAAACCTTGCCTGAGGCCAGTAGTTTTTGAGTCGCTATTTCACCACCTTGCAGGGTCGGTTCGCCATATTCAATGAGGTTCTCTTCAATATCGGCCCCAGCTAATGCTAACTCGTTTTGAAAGCCTTGTAGGCGGAGTAGTGGGTCGTCTATTTGATGTTTACTGGAAATACAGGCAAAGCTTTGATGATTTAATGCCAGTAGGTGACGTGCGGCTATTTTACCGCCCTCGAGATTATCTAACCAAATACAGCGCTGTGCTATTTCTTCAATATAGCGGTCAATAAGTACTAAGCCGGGGACTTTATTAGCCAATTCAATTAAGACGTCGTCCGATAGTTTCTTGCTATGAACCACCATCACATCACATCGTCTTTCAATCAATAAATTGATGGCTTGCATTTCTGTTTCGGCACTTACCAACCCGGTACTTAATAATAATTGCCTATTGTTTTGGCGGGCTACTTGTTCAACACCGTGAGCTAATGAAGCGAAGAACGGGTCGATTAGCGCGGGAATAACGACACCTAAGGTTGTGCTCTTTTGCGTAACTAAAGCACGCGCATTGGCATTAGGGCTGTAGTTTAAGTCTTTCATGACCCTAGTTACATTTTCGATAGTTTTTTTACTGACTTTAGGGCCATTGTTTAATACGCGAGAAACGGATGCCACTGAAACACCAGCGAGACGTGCTACGTCTTTTATTGTTGCCATAGGGTAAATGTTTACATTATAGGATTTAGTTAAATACTCAGTGAATATACACTAATCAAGGGTCAGCCATCAAGATTAGCTTTAGTAGAGTAAGTTCTTGCACAAAAAAGGGTAAACGTTTACCCTTGGTTTTTTAGTTTAAATAATTCACCGTAAAAATATTATGACTCTCGAATTTGATCCGACCGAACATCCTCACAGAAGGTATAACCCACTTATTGATGAATGGGTATTGGTTTCTCCTCACCGAGCAAAAAGGCCTTGGCAGGGACAGCTAGAGCAAGTTGATGAGCAACAAAAGTCTGCCTATGAAAAAGACTGTTTTTTATGTGCTGGCAATACCCGCATAAACGGTGAAGTAAACGGTCACTATAAAGATACTTTTGTTTTTACTAATGATTTTGCTGCGATAAAGCAAGACACGCCAATAGTGAGCAGTGATGACCCATTATTTAAAATGGCAACAGAGCAAGGCGAAAGTCGTGTTATCTGTTTTTCAGCGGATCATAGTAAAACCATACCTGAGCTATCGGTTAATGAAATTGCTTGCGTGGTAAATACTTGGCAAAGTCAATGTGATGAATTAGGCAGAAACTATACCTCGGTGCAAGTCTTTGAAAATAAAGGCAGTGTTATGGGCTGCTCAAATCCACATCCCCATGGGCAAGTTTGGGCGCAACAGCAAATACCGACCTTGGTAATGAAAAAGCAAAAGGCGCAGCAGGCTTATTTTCAGCAACATGGCAGTAATTTATTGCAAGACTATGTTGTTAGAGAGGTCGAAAATAAAGAACGTATTGTGGTAATAAATGATGACTGGTTAGTTGTGGTGCCGTATTGGGCTGCTTGGCCATTTGAAACTTTAGTGTTACCACGCTTTATTGTGTCGCGTATTACTGAGCTTAATGAAAAGCAAAAGTTATCTCTCGCGGATATTCTCAAGAAAATTACCATCAAGTATGACAATTTATTTAATTGTTCTTTCCCTTATTCAATGGGCTGGCACGGCGCACCTTTTGATAATCAACAACATGATGAATGGACTTTGCATGCTAGCTTTTTTCCGCCACTGTTAAGGTCTGCCACTGTGCGTAAATTTATGGTTGGTTATGAAATGATGGCAGAAGCACAGCGTGACCTTACCGCTGAGCAAGCTGCACAAAGACTACGTGATTTGTCTGATGTTCATTATAAGGAGCAAAGTTAATGCTAGAAAATGTGCCTAAACATGTGGCTGATAATTTTTTGGAATTACCAGAGCATGAGCAACAAGCGTTTACCCAGCAATTATTGGTCGAGAAATTATTTGTAGCGCAATTTCAAAGCGCTGTTGAGCTAGTTTGCCATGCGCCAGGTCGAGTTAATTTAATTGGTGACCATACCGATTACAATGACGGTTTTGTCCTGCCGGCGGCGATTAATTTCGGTACGACTATTGCTGCATCGAGGCGTGAAGACAAGATAGTAAAAGTGTATGCCCATGATTGTGACCAACAAATCAATGAGTTTAGCCTTGATGATATTAGCTTTGATAAACAGATGATGTGGAGCAATTATGTTAGAGGTACGTTACAAGCGTTAATGAAAACGCACCCTGATATTAAAGGAGCTAATTTAGTGGTTACCGGCAATGTTCCCCAAGGCGCTGGTTTAAGCTCTTCTGCCAGTTTTGAGATTGCCATCTTAAAAGCCTTTACCCAGCTTTACCACTTAGACTTAAATGGCATCAATGCCGCGCTCATTGGCCAGCAAGCAGAGAATGATTTTGTTGGTTGTAACTGCGGCATTATGGATCAACTTATCTCTGCCATGGGACAGCAAGGTCATGCCATGCTGCTAGATTGCAAAGATTTGTCCTTTGAAGACGCGGCGATTCCCGATGATTTAACACTGTTTATTGTTAATTCTAATGTAAAGCGTGGCTTGGTTGATAGTGAATACAACTTAAGACGTCGACAATGTGAGCAAGTGGCTAATCATTTTGGTAAATCGGCTTTACGGGAAGTGACCATGGCGCAGCTTAATGCTGCCAAAGAGCAACTTGAGCCAGTATTATTTAAGCGTGCTCGACATGTGATTAGTGAGAATGAACGAGCACTTAACACTCTGAAAGCATTGAAAAGCAATGATATGGCGGCAATTAGTTTGGCGATGAAAGAGTCTCATATTTCTTTGCGTGATGACTTTGAAGTTACTACCAAGGAAATGGATGGCTTAGTCGACATGATAGGCAGTGTATTAGGTAGTGATGGCGGTGTTCGAATGACCGGTGGCGGCTTTGGCGGCTGTGTGGTCGCTTTAGTGCCTAATCATTTAGTGGCTAAGGTAACGGGTGTTATCAATAGTAAATATCAGCAAGCATTTGGCTTGAGTCCAAGCATATATCACTGCAGTGCCTCACAAGGTGCGTTTAGATAACTTGCAGCAGTAATCATTGGCTTAAGAAAGTAGCTGGCTTAAATGAACAATGAACTCAAAAAAATAATTATAACAATAAGGTGAACAAGCGATGGAATTTACAAATAAATTGGGGACCATAGATAGCACAATTTTTATTGTCTATGTTATAGGGTTGCTGTGTCTAGCCTTGTGGATTTCTCGTAGTGAGAAAAAAGAAGGTGCAAATACCGAAGATTACTTTTTAGCCAGTAAATCATTACCTTGGTGGGCAATTGGAGCTTCATTAATTGCTGCCAATATTTCTGCCGAGCAAATTATTGGTATGTCTGGCTCGGGTTACGCCATTGGTTTAGCCATAGCCTCTTATGAGTGGATGGCCGCGATTACCTTAGTATTAGTGGGTAAATATATGTTGCCTATTTTCTTGGAAAATAAAATATTCACTATGCCACAATACCTTGAGCAACGCTTTGATAACAAAGTAAAAACCACCATGGCTATATTTTGGCTGGCGGTTTATACCTTTGTTAACTTAACTGCAGTGTTATGGCTAGGTGGTATGGCCATTGAAACGGTTGCTGGCGTCGATTGGATGTTCGGCATGATATTTTTAGCCGTTTTCTCAGTGGCTTACTCTTTATATGGTGGCTTAAAAGCCGTTGCTTTTACCGACATATTACAAGTAGTGTTATTAGTGTTTGGCGGCCTATTGCTCAGCTATTTAGCTTTAGATGCCGTTTCAGATGGCCAAGGTGTTTTAGCCGGTTTTGGTATTCTTACTGAACAAATGCCTGATCATTTTGACATGATCTTAAGTCCGGAAAATGAACATTATATGAGCCTGCCTGGCATCTCGGTATTACTTGGTGGTATGTGGGTAATGAATTTTAGTTATTGGGGCTTTAACCAGTATATTATTCAGCGCGCTTTAGCGGCTAAAGATCTTAAAGAAGCACAAAAAGGTATCGCTTTTGCTGCTTATCTTAAATTGTTAATGCCAGTTATTGTGGTATTGCCAGGTATTGCCGCAGTGGTACTTTATCCTACACTAACCACACCAGATCAAGCTTATCCGTCAATGATGGCAATGTTGCCTGTTGGCATTAAAGGTTTAGTCTTTGCAGCTTTAGTCGCGGCTATCGTATCTTCATTGGCCTCAATGACTAATAGTATTTCGACCATCTTTACCATGGATATTTATAGCCAGTTTAAGCCGAACGAAAGCCAACGTCACTATGTACATATTGGCCGTATTGCTGCGTTAGTTTCACTGTGTATAGCTTTACTTGTTGCTCAGCCACTATTGGGTAAGTTTGACCAAGCGTTCCAATATATCCAAGAATTTACCGGCTTCTTTACTCCTGGTATTGTGGTGATATTTGTTATGGGTATGTTCTGGAAACGCGCTACTTCAATGGGCGCATTATCAGCAGCCTTGGGTTCAGCGGTCTTTTCGCTAGTGCTTAAGTTTGCTTGGCCTGAATTGCCATTTATGGACCGTGTTGGCTTAGTATTTTTACTGTGTTTAGCGCTTTGTTACTTTGTCTCTATGGCGGGTAAAGCAAATACTACGGATAGCAGTGTTAGTTTAGAGCAAGTGAGCTTTGCAACGGCTAAGTCATTTAATGTCGCTGCTGTTGGTATGGTACTTATCCTTACCGCTTTATACGCAACTTGGTGGTAAGAAAAGTAGTTCTTTAAGCAGGAAGTAAATAAAGGTCAATTGCCAGACATTGCTAATACAATTAATAAGCAATTGACCCTTGCTATTTTTAATGGAGATAAACATGCAAGTACTAGTTATCAATAGACCTTTACGGTTTGAAATGTTTCAACAAAATTTTAAGGGGGTAATTTAATGGTTCAATTGGTTACCGAGCTGGAATCAACAGAGTTGCAATCAATCATACTCACCAATGACTATGGCATGTCAGTTGAAATCATTAATTTTGGTGCTCGAATTAAGTCAATTAAATTTCCTGTAAACGGTGTACCAACAGAAATGATATTGGGTTATGCAACACCGCAAGAGTATATAGATGATGAGTTTTATTTAGGTGCGACCTGCGGCAGAGTTTGCAATCGTATTGCTGGCGGCAAGTTTGAACTTGCTGGTCGTCAATATCAGTTAGCCTTAAATGATGGTGAAAACTGTTTACACGGCGGGCCGGATAATTTCTCTTTACGTTATTGGCAAGTATGTAAGCGAACACTCACTAGCAGCTCGGTTACTTTATCTCTATTTTCCCCAAATGGAGACCAAGGTTTTCCAGGAAACCTTGAGCTATCTGTTACTTATCAATTAAGTGCTGACAACAAACTGACTGTAGAGTATTCGGCCAATACTGACTTAGCTACACCTGTTAATTTGACCAACCATGCTTATTTTAATTTGGGTGAAAAAGACTGCCAATCACTCTATTTACAAATGATGTCATCGGCAATTCTTGAAACTGACGCGGCTAATATACCCACAGGTAAAATCCTATCAGTAGCAGAGACCGATTATAATTTTAGAGAGCCGGTTTCTATCGGCTATCGGCAGCAGCATACTGAAGATAAATCGCTGCAAGAAAAAAATGGTTTTGACCACTGCTTTATTTTGGATAATAGCCCTGACGAGCAGCCGAAAGCAATTCTTACTTCGCTAGAACACCAAGTTAGCTTGTCTGTTTATACCAACCAAGCGGCAATACAGCTTTATACGGGCTATTATTTAACTGGTCAGTTCAGCGCCTACCAAGGCCTGTGCCTAGAAGCACAGAATTATACCGATGCGGATAACAACAAGCACTTTCCCAGTAATATCTTAAAGCCAAACCAACAATATCAGCGAAAAATAATTTATAAATTTGAGTCGATAAATTAGCTGAATACTTGGTTGCTAATTCAGATATAAGTTATTGTTCTTAAATGATGGGGACTGCTGGTGACTTAGATCTAGGGAAGACAAGTCTCCCATGGGCACTATTAAGTTTAAATAGAATATTAAAAGGCTGATACCCTAAGTATCGGCCTTTTTTCGTTATAGGTTTACTAAGCCATTGAATATAGAAAGCATTACTCATAAATGAGTACCTGTTTTTTAATTCGTTATTTCTTACTTCATTAGCTGTTCAGCAGCAGGCTTAACTTTAACAGCATGCTCCACTTTTATAAGAGGGATGAGTGCGGCAATATTATTTTTGTTAGCTAATGGTAAGTATCCTAGGTACTTCAGACTTCAGCTATTGATACTTGCGCTACGGCAAGATCATTTTCAATGGTTGATCCTGAAACACCAACAGCGGCAATTACTTCACCGTGAGCATTGTTAATTGGCAGGCCACCAGCAAAGGTGATTAAGCCGTTATTTGACTGCTCTATTTGATATAGGGCGCCACCGGGTTGTGATTTTTCTCCCAGTAAATGGCAAGGCTTAGCAAATAAAGCCGACGTTTTTGCTTTTTTAATTGCGATATCTATTGCCCCGAGCAGTGCGCCATCCATACGTTTAAAGTTAATTAAATAACCCGCACTATCAACAATCGCGATGTTAACCATGATGTTAAGCAGCTCAGCCTTCTTTATTGCCCTATTTATAACGTGTTCGGTTTGCTCAAGTGTCAAAGTATTCATTTTTTGTGTCAGTAGTAAAAACACAATGTGTATATTGTATTCACTTGTGTGAGGGATTTATATATTCTTTTGCTAAAGGTACAGCAATATTAAGCGGTAAATAACATTACGGCGTAGTTTGATCACTGCTCGGACATGTTTTATCGATTTCACTAACTGAGGGGAACATAAATACGCTAAAATAGGAGCTATTATTTTATCTTTGAGCCCTTTACGTCAATGACCTCTGAATTAACGACCTCTTCCACAACGCCTGCCAACACTTTTGCTGAGCTGGGCCTGATTTCACCCTTATTAGCTCGATTAACTGAGCTGGAATATCAGCAGCCAACGCCCATTCAAGCGCAGGCTATTCCAAGTGTATTAGCGGGACGTGATTTAATTGGCGGGGCAAATACCGGCTCAGGTAAAACTGCTACTTTTGCCTTACCACTGTTGCAGCAGCTTTCTAAGCAACCAGGCGCAGTAAAATCATCAGCGAGTAAAGGCACTCATAGCAGTAAGGGGAACTATGTTGCGGGTCTGATTTTAGTACCTACTCGTGAGTTAGCCAAGCAAGTTGCCGATAGCATTAAATCTTATGCGGTGCACTTTAACGGCGCGATTAAAACTGTCGCTGTTTTTGGTGGTGTTTCAGTTAATACACAAATGCTGGCATTACGTGGCGGCACCGATATTTTAGTAGCGACGCCGGGTCGATTACTCGATTTAATTTCAAGTAATGCCATTAAGCTCGATAGAGTGCAAACCCTAGTGCTTGATGAAGCTGACCGTATGTTAAGCCTAGGCTTTACTGAAGAGCTAGCTGCGTTGTTGGCGTTATTGCCAAAGAAGAAGCAAACCTTATTATTTTCCGCGACATTTCCTGAGCAAGTCCAGACATTAACTCAAGAATTGCTTAACAATCCTGTTGAAATACAATTACAAAGTGCTGACAGCAGCACCTTAGTACAGCGCGTTTTTACCGTTAATAAAGGCGAAAAAACAGCGCTGTTAGAGCACTTAATAAAGCAACATAAATGGCGACAAATACTTGTTTTTGTTAATGCTCGAAATCATTGTGAGCATTTAGCTGAAAAACTCGCTAAACGTGATATCACTGCAGAAGTGTTTCATGGTGATAAAGGCCAGGGCGAACGTACTCGTGTGCTTGAAGGCTTTAAAGCTGGCGAGATTGAGGTGTTGATTGCCACGGATATTGCTGCTCGTGGTTTAGACATTGAAAAACTACCTGTGGTAATCAATTTTAACTTACCGAGAAGTCCATCAGACTACATGCATCGTATTGGTCGAAGTGGTCGTGCTGGTGAAGTGGGCTTAGCAATATCGCTTATCGATTACGAAGATTATCATCATTTCAAAGTCATCGAGAAGAAGAACAAAATTCGCCTTGAACGTGAACAAGTAGAGGGTTTTGAAGTCGATGAAGAGATCACTGCCGAACTTTTAGAAGCAATGAAACCAGTGGCAGCACCTGAAGGCTCTGGCAAGAAAAAACGTAAAAAGAAAAAGTCAGTAAATGCCGATATTTGGGCGGGATATACTAAACCTGAATAATGCCTATTAGATTGATTAATTGCGCGATTTAAACGGTTTTGAAGCTAATCATTATTAACTTCAAAACCGTTTTTTTTATGGCACTTAGTGGGCGGTAACTTTTGATACCATGCCTTCAATACTATCCTTCAACATATCACCTTAGACACGAGCTCTTTGATACCAAGCCTTAGGTTGAACACTTTAGCTTCTACATCTTTGCTAATACTTTTATGCTGCGATACCTTTATTACGCGCTTCTACTTTTGCTAACCAGATTAGTGGTGCAATGATAAGGATGGTACCGACTAACATGGTTAAATCGGGCACTTCATCAAACCAAATAACACCTACTGCGACAGCACATAACAAACCACTGTATTCAGCGCTGGCAATTTTACTGACTTGACCTGAGCGGTAAGCAATAATACAAATACCTGCATAAATTAAAATAAAGCTACTTGATCCCGCTGCCGTGAGCATAGGGGCAAAGTCCCAAGGTTTTCCTTCCCAAACCGCCAGTGAGAATGCTACTGGAATACCCACTATATTTGTCATCATTAATGTTTGAAATACATTTTGCTTTTTGGGTAGCTTTCTAATTAATAAGTTATTAATTGCCATGGTGATCGCAACAATAAATGCCGCTATTGCTGCCCAATCAATGTAAGTTGGTCTGATCACTACTAATACGCCAATGAAACCTAAAATAGCGACAGTTATCGCCTGATTTGACAGTTGCTCTTTGAAAATAATCAAAGCGAATGGCAACATTAATAAAGGCGCGGCATAAAAAATAGCGTTTGCGGTTGCTAATGGCATAGCACTGATAGCAAATACCATAAAAATAGCACCAAGTAACCAAATATGACCACGCAGAATATGCCATTTTAAACCGGGTAATAGTGGTGCTTTAGTGGCAAAAAAGCAAAGCGGTAATAAGATGGCAACGGCGCTTATTTGACGAAATAAGACAAATTGATAAACAGCAACATCTTGCGATAAGGTTTTGATCAACGCATCAGAAAATACAGCAATTAAGTTACCTATTACTAATAAGGTCATAGCGGTTCCGACAGATAATTTTGGCATTGTGATGCTCCTCTTTCTAAATAACAAATAACGATTAACGAAGCAGATCATATGGCAAAGCTATGTATTATGTATAATGATTAAAATACATTTACTATTAGCTGAGTTAATAATGAAATTACCACCATTACGTGCGTTACAGTGTTTTGAGGCGGTAGCTCGACTTAACAGCTTTTCAAAAGCCGCAGATCAACTTAATGTCACGCAAAGTGCGGTAAGCCACCAAGTTAAGTTATTAGAAGAATATCTCGGTGAGCCGATGTTTAGTCGCCACGGTCGCTCGTTTGTCTTAAGTGAGGTTGGTGAACGGTATTTTGAAGAGATCAGCCATTCATTAAGTAATGTGGCTAATGCTAGTCAGCTAATTAGGGAAGGGCAGTCAGGTAAAATACGTTTGGCTTTGTATAGCTCGGTTGCGGTTAAGTGGCTTATTCCTCGCTTAGACGATTTACGCCAACAGTATCCTGAAATTGAACTATCGCTCAATATGATGGCTGATGAGCCTAAATGCAGCGATCAAGTCGCAGATTGCTTTATTACCGTTGCTCCGCCAAAAAATAACTTTGTCGTAGAGTTTTTATATGCAGAGCGTTTGTATCCGGTCTGCGGCAACAAAATATGGCAGAAAATAAAAGATAAACCTTTGCCTGAAGCCATGTGGCAATATCCACTATTGTCAGTGCAAAATTTATTTCCAGAAGCTGAGCTTGGTGAAGATTGGCGTCAATGGTGTCGACATGGCGGCTATGAATTACCAAAGTCAGTGACAATGAATCATTTTAGCCATATGTTACTTGCTGCGGAAGCGGCACGTTATGACCAAGGCATTACCTTGATGAATCATTATTTGATGTCTGATCAAGACCGACAACAAAACTTTGTGCGTATTCCTTTGCATGAAGTGCATACCGGCGATAATTTCTATTTTGTCTATAAAAAGTCACGTGCCAAACAAACCGATATTGTTAAGTTGGGTCGTTGGTTGAAGCAGCAATGTTTTGAGTAAATAATTAAATTGTGACTTTTGAAGGCTGAGAGTGAGTGATTATCAGCGTATTTATTAACGTAAGAATTAGCAAAATAATTAGAAGTTAATACATAAAAAATCCAATGTTGAGCAAACATCGGATTTTTTATTTAGATATTCCTGTTTAGGGCGTTTTGTTAAGAAGTCAGAGTTTAAACGCTCTTAATTAAACAATACTACGATCTTCGCGCTTGGCCTCAGCCATGTCTTTAATAAAAGCTCTGACTATGATGAACAGCACTACTGCTGAAATTACTGGCCATATCAAAATATATAGAGATAACATAATGTTGTCTTCCTCGTTGTTAATTCTAGTTTTAGTTTTAGCTTAAATTTTAGCTATAATTTTCAATGTTATTTATCAAAATGTTGAATGCGTTCGTGGATCAGCGCAAAGTCAAAGCGTTCTTTATTAGTTAAGCTAATCGCAGTACAAATCATAGTACTTGCGCCGTAGGCGATCAGGGAGCCGAGTAATACAGTGTAGTCACGTAAAAAGTTTTGGAAATAGTAAACACATATTACACCGACTATTGTACCAATGATAAGCGCCACTTTACGATTGGAAAAACCATAACACATTAAGCCAATAACTGTGCCACCACCAACCGCTGCAATGACTTCCATGCTAGCAGCCCAAATTCCTAGCAGTGGCATCAATTCAAAACGCACCAAACAAAATAGTGTTAAACCACCCAGTACAGCACTTAAAAAAGCGCGATTAGTGACTCTATCCCAATAACAGCTGGCGATAACAGGGAAAACCAGCGCACCCCATAATGCACCGACAAAGACGAGCATGACCAGAATGTCGAGTGAAAAACTGGCGAGGATTAACCCTAGAGCTGTGGCGATAACCATAGTTATACGGCCCAGTAGTAGCATCTTCTTATTATCAATTTTACCTTTGGCTAAATTCTTTGCATAGATGTCAGTCATAACAATGGCTGAAAGGGCAGAGAGATCTGAGTCGGCCGTTGAGGACAATGAACCAATAACTAAGATAAACAACATGCCGATAGCAAAAGGCGGTAGGTAGGTTGATGCGACTTGTGGAATGAGGTTGTTCAGATCGCCATCATGGGGTGTCATGCCCATAAACAGTGCCATCATACCAAGCATACCCAAACCTATGACGATAGAGCCATAACCTAGCGTAGCGGTAATGAATGAAGATTTAATGAGGTCTTGGCGTACGGCAAAAATTCGTTGAGCAATAGTTTGATTACCAATACCGTAAGCAAGCACGGCGACAAAGAATGGCGCACCTTGTTCTAAAATAGCTTTAGTGGAGAAAAAGTTTGCCTGTTCGGCGGTGATTATATTGAAGCCTTGTGATAGTGCCTCTGAGCCGCCCATGTTGAAATAAATCCATGGGATTAGCACAATAGCGACGAGCATCATGGCGACAACTTGGGCGAAGTCGGTGAGGATAGATGCTCTAAAGCCTGACCATAAGGTATAAGATAAAACGCCAACACCGGCGATTAATACGCCGGTTTGGAAAGACAGTGGCGTGAGTACAGACACTAAAGCGCCCGCCGCGGTGAAGTTAACCATTAGGCTGATAACGCTGCCAACTAAGTTTGAAACCGCTAAAATAAGCTGACTTGATGAACCGTGTCTTGCGTGCATGACTTCTGCTAAGGTGCGAGCTCTTGGGGCTAGTTCACGAAAGCGTTGACCGTAAGGGTAAATAAACAATATCATTAAGGCCCCCCAAAAGCCGTAATGCATTGCACCGGATAAGCCATACTTATAGCCTGAGCTTGCCGCGCCGTAAAAAGACGCCGCCCAAATCCAGGTTGCCGTCATACTCGCAGCCGCTATGCCAAATCCTACCGCGCCATTGGAAACCATGAAGCCATCGACACTGTCAGATTTTTTTGACGCTAGGGTTGAGAACAAAAAAGTAAGGCCGTAAAAGCCCACTAAAAGCATAAGCGTAGTACTGATTGAAAATTGATAAAATACCTGATCTGGCATAGGTTTCCTTGGGGTTATAATTGTGGAGGTTCAGTTACGGCGAGAATTGAAATGCTCGAGAAAAGAGCAATGGCATCCTTTTAATTGGCTCTGATTGATCGCAATTAACAATAGCAAGACACGCAGGCGCGCATTATACATTATTTGGGTATGAACTGCCGGATAATAACCAAGAGGGCAGGTAATCAAAGGGCTTGCCAAAGGGAGTCAGTAGAGGGTCTTGTTTATGTTCACTTTGTTGAAACTTTTGCCGGTATGGTTGGCAGTTATAGCCAAAGTATTTCTCAATTATGAAAAGCCGCTTTGAAGAAACGCAGTAAATTAATATTAAACTCACCAGGTTTAATACAGCAATCAATCTGATCTTTATGCTTAGTTTGGCTAAGGTCTAGCTCCTCCATGGCAATGGCTTGATTAAGTCGAGTGTTATAAAAAACGCGGACAAATGGTAGTAATGGCTGGTTTTTATTTAAACGACTTATCAGGCCAAGCTTGCCACTGGTTAGTTTTACTAATGTTCCTATTGGGTAGATGCCAAGGCAATTTACAAATTGTTCAACCAAGGTATTATCATAACTATCAGGTGCATCTTTCATTAAAATTTTAAAGGCTTTGATTGGATGCATACCGACTTTATAAACGCGATCTGCCGTCATAGCATCATAACTATCAACAATGGCTATCATACGTCCTACTTGGCTAATTTGTTGTTTAGTTAGTTGTTTAGGATAGCCTTTACCATCGAGTCGCTCATGATGTTGTTGTACTATTTCTATTACGAGTTCTGGTAAGTCTGGATTTTCTTTTAGCACCTCTAAACCTAAGTCAACATGGCTTTTCATCACTTCATACTCTTGAGGTGTGAGTTTTCCTGGTTTGTGTAATATTTCTGGCGGTACTAAGACCTTACCGATATCATGCAAAAACGCTCCTAGAGCCAGTTTTTCAATAATTTCACGGTCAAAGGCTAAATGTTTAGCAAATAAAGTCATTAAGATGGAAACATTGAGCGAATGTTCTACTAAGTATTCATCTTTAATACGTAAGCGGGTCATGCAAGCTAAGGCATCTTGATTTCGAAATATGGAGTCGACAATGGCATCAGTAGACTCTTTAGCTTCTAATACATTAATGGTTTTGTGTTCGGTAAGGCTGTTAAGAATTTTATGCTGTAAACTTTTGGCATCATCATAGAGTTTACTGGCCTTGGTCATCTCTTGATCTAATGAAATCCCATTAGTGGATTTTTTAGCTTTGGTTGGCGTTATTTTATCCTTAATTTCGGGCAGGATTTTATCTATTTTTTCTACTTTTTTTTGCCTGCTGGGGTCTACGGTTAAGTGAGTAATACCCGCCTTAATCAGCTTTTTGATATTTTCTTTAGAGCTTATATAGCCTTCAGATTTTACGTTGACTGATTTACCTTTGATGCGAACAGATAAAACATACATGCCAGGCTCAAGCTGATTAACGGTTATTTTCTGGTTAGAGGACTCTTCATTGTTGCTCATAAGGTTTTGCTCATAAGAAGTGGCTCACATCAGTAGTTTAATCATTAAAGTTATAGCTAAGCTAAACGAAAAGTAGCAAGCAGTATAAGAGAACTTTACTTGCGTTTTTTTCTTAAAATAGCGTCAGTAAAAACAGTAAATAAAGTGAAAAGGGGCGGCATTGTTGATATCCGACCCTACATAAATTTATCATGGTGAGCTTAGTCAAAATATAGCTGAACTCTTTATGGTGAAAATTTTATGGCGATGGCTTATAAATCGATATCAATGCCATAGGAGATGAATACTCTCATATCATCATCAGATAAGTCGGTTTTACTAACGCCAAAGGTAAAGCCAGACTTACTTAAACTGGCACTATAATCGATAAAACTTTCACCCGCGTAAAATTCATCAGTGCCTGTGCCAATGTGTAAGGTCAGGCCAATCTCGGATGCCAGCTCAAAACTTACATCACCTGCTATATAGGAATCATCGGCAAAATCAGCACCTTCTGCCTCAGCGAGTACCGCATAACTTAACGAAAAAACGCCATAAGATATGCTGGCGCTAATTTCGCTGAAATCTACGTCATCTCTACTGTCAGGGTAAGCATAATAAATTACCCCAAGGTCATAACCCAAGCCATTTATTTCTCCAGCAAAACCGCCATAGAAGTCCAGTTCATAGCTCATCTCTGGAGCCCAGTCGGCATTAGAGACCCAAGTGCCGGCATAGAAACCGGAGTCTGAAGCATAATCTATACCGCCAGATATAGCTGACTTACCATTGGTTTGCTCTAGACCTCGCCAAAGGTAGTTATTGGTTACGGCTACATTGGCAGATAGTCCCTCAACCGCATAAAGGTTACTACTAAATAAAAATGTAGTTAACATTGAACAGCTAAAACATATTGCTAATAAAGATTTCTTCATATTTTATCTCCTGAAGCATAAATCGTTGTACTTGAGTATTTTAAGTAAATTAAATCATAGGGTTATTTTATAGCCAGTGTGGTAAGTATAGCTATAAGCTAAATTCTCGCATTTTTTCTTCAAGGTTCCTGACCAGAGTACTGAGGTTTTTAACATCTTCTCTACTTAAATTAGCTTTATCGGAAATATTATGAGAGTTATCAGCTATCTCGGTAACATTTTGGTTAATCTCGTTGACTACCATGCTTTGCTCTTCAGATGCGGTAGCAATTTGAATGTTCATATCACTTAATTGCTCAACCAGTGCCAATATATCGGTGATTATGTGGCGGTTTTTCTGACAAGAGTCAATGCTATGATTAGTCATTTCACTGGAAGAGCTGACTATTTTCACCGTACTTTGTGTTTCTTGTTGTAAGGAGTTTATTTTCTCTCGAATGTCTTCAGTGGATTGTTGTGTTCGACTTGCCAATGTTCTTACTTCATCGGCAACAACGGCAAAGCCACGTCCTTGCTCGCCAGCTCTAGCCGCTTCGATGGCCGCATTTAGGGCTAATAAATTAGTTTGTTCTGCAATTGATTGGATAACATCTAAAACAGAGCCGATAGATAAGCTTTCATCGGCGAGCTTTTCGATAGAGTGTGAAGCCGATGACATTTGCTGATTTAACTCATCCATATCATGTTCCAAGTTTTCGGCAGAATTATTACTTTCAATGCATTTATCACTGGTTTCTTTCACTGTATTGGCGGCATCGGCAGCATTGCGAGCCACCTCCTTGATAGTCGCAAGTAACTGGTTAGTGGCCACTGCCATGCTATCAGCATTATCGGTCTGACTTTGAGTTTGGCTCGTTGTCTCATCCATATTAATTAACATTTTTTCAGTCGACTCAAGTAGGGTTTCGGATAACTGTTCGACGCAGTGGAGAATATCTCTTATTTCACTGATTAAATGATTAAATGAATTGGCTAAACCAAGTAGTTCATCATTACCGCTGTATTCAACGCTATGACTTAAGTCTTTATTTTTACTTATTTTATTTACTTGGCCAATAAAGTTGTTGATGGGGTTAGATATACCGCGTCCAACCATAAAACCGGATATTAGTGTCAGAGGGATCAATATCACCATAATGACGCTAATAATAAGCCAGATGCTATTCAGCATATCTTCTCTATCTTTCATTGCTTCAGCAACATCAATTTCACTTAATATTGCCCAAGCAACACCTTCGATATTCAGCGGAGCAAAAGCTGATAAAACTTCTACGTTGCGGTAGTCTGTAATATGTTTAATGCCGCTTTGTCCTGATAATGCCGCATTGGCACTTTCGGTTGCTACTTCTTGTAAGCCGATGCCAGAGTCACTGGCCATTATTTTATCAAGGGTTGCTTTATTTGTGCCCACAGATTCTAGCGCACTGATATAACCTTTTTTGTCTTCAATCAGAAAACGGCTTTGACTTCTAAGTAGATGGTCATCACCAATGAGGTAGGTTTCTCCTGAATCTCCCAATCCCACTTTTTGCCATTGCTTGTCATAAGTCATTAAATTATTGATCTTAGCTATTGGCATTTGAAAAATTAATATTCCAATTTTTTCACCTGAAGCTGAAAATATGGGGGAAGAGATAAAAGCCGCTGCGGCATGATATGAAGGGAAGTAAGGTTTGAAATCGATTAAAAAGCTAGCGTTTTTATCTGAACTGCTATTTGCTGCGTTAAAGGCTTTTGCAAGACCAGTATTTTTGTACGGACCTGACAACAGTGATGTAGCAAAATCGAGCTCCTTAAAGACAGAGTAAATAACAAAACCAGTCTCAGGCTCTACTAAAAATATATCGTAATAACCAAAAGCATTTAAGTATTGGTCCAAGTGTTCATGATATTTCTTGTGTAACTGGCTGTATTTTGAGCCATCATCTGAGAAGACTAAACCATTTTTACTACCCAACGGGTTGGGGTTAGCACTGATATAAGCATGTTGTATTGATTTGGTGTTTTGATTTAGCTGTTGATATTTTTCTATAGAACTTAATGAAGAGGAAGGGTTCTGCTTCTTGTATTCAGGATCAAACTCATTACGATAATAGCCTTTAATTTTATCGTTATCTCGTAGTGAGCTTTGACTATCGTAATTGAAGAAGGGCTCAGGTAGTTGCTGCATCATATTGATAATCATGCCGTCATTGGAGTATGTAATGACTTCTTTTTCTATGGTTTTAAAGTAATTTTCAATTTGGGTTTTTTGAATTTCTCGAATAGCAATGAGCTGGCTAAATGCTCTTTTTTCCATTGCTGTTGCTGCAATGGAAGTTGCTTGCCAACCAACTAAGCCACCCGCTGTTATGATACCAATGGCAGATAATACCACTGACGCTAAAATAATTTTGTTGGATATTTTCATTGGAACCGCTCATTAAAAGCAAACCATAATATCTAGTTTAGTACTTTTCCTTATTGTTGTGTTTTTTTTGAACAGATGTAAGTCACCCGTTTAGCTTGATAAGTATGTTTACTATGAAATTAAAAGCTAACTTAGGATAGATACGTAATTTATGGGGAAGTTATGGACAATTTTTACGGCTCACATTGCAGACTAAAGTTAGTTAACCATACTAGGGGAGAAAATATCATATCGAGTTCTGCTTTGATCAGTTGATGGTCATGTTTACTTGAAAACCATAAGACGATACTTTCATGTTCGCCCACTTCAATCACTTTTATTGTCGTTAACTTGCCCCATTTTTTATGTTCAATAACGTCTAAACCTGCGACTTCAAAGTGATAAGTATCAATTCGGCTACTGGCTTGGCGAGAGAGGGTAAAGTGTTTCAATCCTCGCAGTAAATTCAGCCTAATTTGTGTGCCTAAGGTATCAATATCATATAAAGGGTAGTTTTCTACTTGATAATAAGAAATGTCAGTATCTAAAGTGACCCTTGATTTCAGGCCATTATCAGCAATAATCGCATGCATATCTCTGCTTTTAAGTCCGGTGATCTTTTGTGAAAATCCAGGAGTTAAAAAATGTTTATCCTTAGGGGAGTACTGCATGGTCGTTGTTTGTTGATAAGTTGAGTCAAGCCAAAGATAACTCACTTCACTGAATGAGGTCACAGTTGCTTCGGGCAATGCCGTGTTTTTATGCCATTTTATCGTTCGTTCTAAATAACCTACATTACGGCCTAGGAAATAAATATTATATTCAAAGTTTTTTTCACATTGATGTAGGGCATTTAATTCTTCCGCGCTTAACTCTTTAATCTCAACAGCAGATAATTTGGGCATAGATGCCAATAAGCAACAGCTTAATAGCGTTAATATGTTTAATGCTAGCTTGCTAAAAGTGGTTAATTTGGTCAATGCGATCACCATTGTTTGTTAGCACCATGGGAAAAATAAAGTAACGTGGTCAGCACTGCAATATTTGCCATCACAGTTAACCAATATCTTATTTGAAAGGATTTTTTTCTATTTTTATGTTTAAGCCCTTGTTGTGCTATAGCTGCACCTGGCCAACCCCCTAACAAAGACAGGAAGTGCAGGGTTGATTCTTTGATACGCCAATAGCCATTTTTTGCTTTGTACTTATCGAGCAAGTAAAACAAAAAGCTAAGCACATTGAGGCTTATAATAAATATGAAAAGCATTGTTGGCATATATTGATTAAAAGATAAAACAGCTAAAGTTAATAGGTAAGTCACACTTAAAAAAATTGCCAACACTTAATACTAACTCCATTGATGTTTAGTTATTACTTAGTTCTGGTCTACTTTTGTATAAGTGTCGCAGCTAGTTAGACTCAGATAATGAAAAGTAGTGATGATATCGTCAATTGTATTTAATTACTCGGGTAATAACTAGGGTAGGTAGAGTTATTCTCACAAGGTAGTAATGCTAACTTTACGTCATTTTAAAACGCCCCTGTTTTTAAACAATAATACCATTTTTCATTTAGCTAGCTAGTGGTGCTACTTGTCAACAGTGCTGTTTAATTTAGAGCACAAGTGTTCAAATATATGATAAATACATTGCTAAAAGGTATCGATTCAACTAATTTTTAAGTAAGGGGAATAATTAAGGTTTTGATCTAAGTTAATAAGGATATTACTGAAGCGCTTGTTATCTAGATGCTTGATACTTAGGAGGAAATAATGAAACTAATTAAAAAAATTTTGGTGGTTATGGACTCTAGTTCTGATCACCAACCAGCATTAGTTCAAGCCATTAATATTGCTAAGAAAACCTCAGCAAGTATCGAACTTTTATTGGTCGCTTATAATAGTGAGTTTGTTAGTCATTGGAATTTTAACCAAGCACAATCAGCGGCTTTGCAAAAAGAATATTTGGCGTCTAAATTACGTTGGTTAGAAACCTATTTGCCAGAAGTGAAACCCCTTGGCATAGAGGTTTACATGGATGTTGTTTGGCATGCAGATGTTAGTTGCGCTGTGTTGGCCAAAATCGAAAGTAATGGTGCATCATTGGTGATTAAATCAACCAAGCAAAACTCGACTATCAATAAAATATTTTTTACCCCCTGTGATTGGCAATTGCTAGAGCATTGTCCCGTGCCTTTATTATTAACTAAAAATATTAGCGACTATTCATATCGTAAGGTTATGGCGGCAGTTGATCCGGAAAGAAGCCATAATAAAGCCAAAACCTTAGATGCTGAGATTATACAAGCAACATTAGCAATGGCTGAGTTATTCAAGGGCCAAGCTCATGTTTGTCATTGTTATCAGCCAATAGGCATAGAGTTATGGCAAGGTATGAGTTCAGTTGGTATGGACCATAGTTTAATTAACGGTGACTTTCATGAATATAGTGATGCCATTAAGCACCATCACCAAGTAGCCTTTAAGGCGTTATTGAGCGACTACGCCTTTGATGAAGAGACTACTCACCTTGTTGCTGGCTCTGCCGAGTTTGAATTACCTGAGTTGGTTAATACCCAGCAAGTGGATTTATTAGTGATGGGCATGGCTAATAATGGTAAATTTATTGGCAATACCGTGGAAAAAATACTCGATAATGTCGGTTGTGATATTTTATCGCTGAAATGTTAAAAAAATACTTATGGTATCCCGTAGTTACTTAGTCGTTATGACATAGTTTTACACTCGGTAAAAATAAATGTTTACTTTTTCAACAAAGCATTGTAAATTGGCCTCGTTGTTTAGCATTCCTCTGTTAAACAAGTTTAATCCTCAGTGATTTTTCGTGTTTTGTCTTTCCCTTTCACAGTCAGCCAACACCTTATAAAAGTTATTTAATTAAAGCTTTTGCTGTATGAAATTCCGATTTTTTTTGGTTAATTCATCGTATTATTTTCGTTTTACACTGTACAGCTATAGAGCTTTTTAATATTGCATTGATATGCAATTCAAGGAGTTATATTATGTCTTATACTTATCAAGGTAAGATTTATGCTATTGCAGCACCAGTAAAGTCTATTTCAATCAACAAATTAAATGTTGTTGTTAAAGACCAAGCGGGTTCACAATTGTTTAAATTTACCAAAGTGAATGAGTCTAAAGATTTTCTAGCTATGCTATACCAAGCATAATTAGCACAAATCAAAACCGTCGGCAAAGCTGACGGTTTATACAAAAAAACCAGAGTTACCTTAATAAGGTATTCTGGTTTTTTGCGTTTTAAAGCCTCTATTAGTTATTAAGGCATAGGGACTATACGCTGCGTGTTCCCCCGAGTTAATCCACTTTATTAACCGTTACTTCTAGATACTTACTATTACCAGCATACCATTTTTGTACATATATAGAGCCTAAGATGGGTGGCATGTCATCTTTGGGGATCTCTTTATAACGGACACTGTTTTTATTTTCTTTTTCCAATTCAAACTTTATTTTAATTTCTGACATTTTGATTGTTTTGCTAAGCGAAAGTGCCTTTATTGTAATGTATATAAATTAGCTGTCGAGGTTTTAGCTAAAAATTGCCTTACGATGGCTTCAGGCCTTATTCGTCCACCGTCTATTGTATAAATTATATTTCTTACTGCCTAAGTACTTGCTACGTAGCGATTATTTTTCGGCAAAATGGAAAAATAAACTTGCCATGAACTTTATGGATTTAACAGTTTTTATGCTCTTAAAGTTATTTAGTTTGTCATTGTATATTTTTCACTACCCATCCCTTAAATATAGTCTCGAATGTTGGGGTTGATGCTAGTTCGAAACGCATTGGCTTTGAATTGCACTTGCAAATCTTTATAAAAAATATATTAAAACAAATTAAAGGGTTTCAGTTCATGAGAGATAAACATCAAAAATCGAATATGTTTTTCAAAGCTAAAAATAGAAAGTCTACCGTAAGTTTAGCACTAGCGATTGCTATGGGATTACCTATGGTTGCGCAGGCTAATGACAGTGAAGAAGTAAAAAAACTACAGCAGCAAGTTGAGGAGCTTAGCAGGGCGGTAGCAAAAATGGATCAAGCACCAAGGGTAAAAACCAAAGGTGGCGGTTTGGAAGTAGAGAGCAAAGACGGTAACAAGTCATTTGAAATGGGTGGTCGTTTCCAATTAGATTACAATCGTTTTGATGGCGCTTATAACGCAAAAAATGATGGTGCAACAGCCTCAGATCTTTTCCCTCGTCGTATTAGAACATATGTTGAAGGTCAGGCGGATAACTGGGATTACAAGCTTCTGCTTGATTTTTCTGAAGACAAAGGTGAAATTACTTTAGCTCGTTTACGTTATAAGGGTTTTGAAAATGGCCCTACTATCAAACTAGGTAAAATTCGTGAAGATATCAGTTTAGAAGCGTTAACTAGTAGTAAACACATTACTGCTATTTCACGCCCTATGGTAGCTAACGTAATGTCTCCTTATTTTAAATACGGTACTTCTGCTTATCAATACTTTGAAAGCACGGGTCTTCGTTATGCTATTGGTGCCTATAAAGGCGGTAGTTTTGGCACAGATGGTCAAGATGAAAACGGTGACATGAACCTTTCAGTAACTGGTCGCTTAACTTGGTCACCCATTCATACGAAAGGCAAAACCCTTCATTTTGGTGCTTGGGGTTCGCAACGTGATATGGGTGGCGATGTGCTAAGTGAAAACTTTGCCCGTGGTGAAGTACGTAATACTAACGTGCGCTTGGTTAACTATGCAGCTGGCGGAGAGACTTTTTCGGTAGATAATATGACGCAATACGGCTTCGAATTTGCCGGTGTTTACGGACCATTATCACTACAAGGTGAATATTCGGTACGTGATGTAAATGCGATGGAGAGCTTCAATGACAGCAGCTACGATGGTTACTATGTTACCGCAAGTTACTTTTTAACCGGCGAGAGTCGAGTTTATAAGAAACGTGGTGTGTTCAATTCACCAACCCCTATTGCCGACAGTGGCGCTTGGGAAGTATTTGCCCGTATCAGTCAATTTGATGCGACTTCAGATACTCAAGGTACTGTTACTGAAGTACTCACTGTAGGTACTACTTATTACCTCAATAAAAAAATAAAATTCATGGCCAATTACTTAATCTCTGATGTTTCAGGCCCTGGCGCTGAAGAATTAGTTGGTGAGATTACCGATGGTAATGCCTTGACCGCTCGTGTGCAGTACTTATTTTAGCGGTACTGGTTTTACCTTAATTGATTTACAGCATTTGATAAGTTGGGCTTAGCGATAAGTCCAACTTAACTCGCATCAAAATTTTTAGGATTAAATATGAATATTAAACAATTAACCTTAGCTTCTATGGCTATTGGTCTTCTTTCGTTGGTGTCAACTTCAGTATCAGCGAACGAAAAACCCGACATTTCAGAAATACATTTTCTTATCCCAGGAGGCCCTGGTGGCGGTTGGGATGGTACGGCTCGCGGTACCGGTGAAGCCTTAATGAAGTCAGGAAAAGTCGAAAATGCCTCTTATCAAAATATGTCAGGTGGTGGCGGTGGTAAAGCCATTGCTTACATGATTGAAACTGCAGCAAAACAGAAAAACACCTTGATGGTAAATTCTACTCCGATTGTTGTGCGTTCATTAAGTGGTGTTTTCCCACAATCATTCCGTGATCTTAAGCCTGTTGCAGGTACTATTGCTGACTTTGGTGCCTTTGTGGTACGTAAAGACTCTAAATACTATGATTGGCGTGATGTATTAGCTGATTTTAAGCAAAACCCACGTAAAGTGAAGTTCTCTGGTGGTTCATCACGTGGCAGCTTAGATCATCTCGTTGCAGCGATGGCAATCAAAGCCGGTCGCGCTAAACCACGCAAGTTAGTTTATGTTGCTTATGACGGCGGCGGTAAAGCCATGGCAGGTTTACTTTCGGGTGAAACGGCTATTCTTTCCACCGGTGTTGGTGAAGCACTTACCATGGCTCAAAGTGGTGATGTGCGCATACTCGCTATTACTTCAAAAGAGCGCCTGACAGTGTTACCGAATATCCCAACTTTAACAGAAATGGGCTATGAGGTCGTATTTGCTAACTGGCGAGGTTTCTTTGCAGCACCAACAATGTCTGATGAAAAAGTTGCCGCTTATGCAAAATTATTGGGTGATGTACAAGACACACCTGAGTGGACAAAAATCCAAGAGCGTAATGGTTGGGTTAATTTGTACAATGCTGACAGTGAGTTCTACGCTTTCTTAGAGAAGCAAGAAAAAGATCTTGGTGTATTAATGCGTGAGTTAGGCTTTTTAAAGTAACGTTCTTGTAAGACTGTTTCTTGAAGTATAGTTTTTAGTTGACTGCTGCATTGTTCGGTTGAATCGGTTTAATTGTTTTAGCCGGATAATACAGTTTGAGGTAAATTATGAAAATCAGTACAAATGTCATTGGCGCATTAATATTTTTTATTTTTAGCGTATGTTATGGCTACTATGCCTACCAAATCCCTTTATACCCTGGTGAAGAGTATGATGTATTTACATCACAGTCTATGCCTAAACTCTATGCATTATTAGGAATTCTAGTCTCAGCTTTGGCTATTATCATGTCAGTGCTTACGGATAGTAGCACTAGTGATGAGACAGAGGAATCCGCCAATGGCTTTGACAAGAAAGGCTGGTTTCAGGTGGCAAGTCTTATTGCCTTAATGGTGTATTACGGCGCTACTTTAGAGCAATTGGGCTTTATTCTATCAACCATTTCTTTTCTTATTTTTGGTTTTCTTATACTTGGTGAGCGAAGTAAAAAACGACTTTTCCTTGCCTCAGTACCTGTAGTTATTGTCTTTTGGGCAATCATGACACAACTGCTGGGTATCTATTTATCAACCGGCGACCTTTGGGGTTAATACTATGTTAGACGGCTTACTTCTCGGTTTTCAAACCGCAATGTCAATGCAAAACATCATGTTCGTTATTTTTGGCTGTTTTGTTGGCACTTTTATTGGTATGTTGCCGGGCTTAGGGCCTATCACTGCCATCGCCCTAATGATTCCTATTACTTATGGTATCGATCCCTCATCTGGCATGATCTTAATGGCCGGTGTTTATTACGGTGCTATTTTTGGTGGTTCAACTTCATCTATTTTGATTAACGCGCCGGGTGTTGCTGGTACCGTAGCGACATCATTTGATGGCTATCCTATGGCGTGTAAAGGCCAAGCAGGCAAGGCACTTGCTATTGCCGCTTATGCTTCTTTTAGTGGCGGAACTATTGCTGCAGTATTTTTGTTAGTTGCTGCACCTATGCTCTCGAAGTTTTCTTTAAGCTTCCAATCACCTGATTATTTTGCCTTGTTATTATTGGGCTTAACTGCTGTTGCGGCATTCTCTAATAAAGGTAGCTTCCTTAAATCAATCATGATGACCTTATTTGGTTTAATGTTATCAACAGTTGGTACGGATCAAGCGTCAGGCGTAGAGCGCTTTACCTTTGGTCAAATTGACTTACTTGATGGTATTAGTTTCTTATTAATTGCTATGTCTATGTTTGCTTTATCAGAGGCATTACTCTCTATTATCAGTAATAATAAAGATAAGAAATCAGGTCTTAATTCCGTTACTCCGGCGACAGAAGTGGGTAGTTTAAAACTTACTAAAGCTGAAATAAAAGAGATGGCGCCTACCGTTGCTAGATCTTCAGTACTTGGCTTCTTTGTTGGTGTATTACCAGGTGCGGGCGCTACTATTGCTTCATTCCTTGCTTATGGTATGGAACGAAACTTAGCTTCAGCGAAAGAGAAACTAAAATTTGGTAAAGGTAGTTTACGTGGTTTAGCTGCTCCTGAAACCGCAAATAATGCTGCTTGTAGCGGTTCATTTGTACCTTTACTTACTTTAGGTATTCCAGGTTCAGGCACTACCGCAGTAATGTTAGGTGCGTTAATGGCTTATGGTATTCAACCGGGTCCTCGTTTATTTATTGATAATCCTGAAGTGTTTTGGTCGGTAATTGTTTCTATGTACATCGGCAACATAGTATTATTACTTATCAACTTACCTTTGATTCCTTACATTGCTAAAGCATTGACGTTACCTAAGCAACTATTAACTGTGCTTATCTTGTTCTTCTCACTGATCGGTGTTTATTTAGTCTCATTTAATGCCTTTGATATCTTTATGATGGCCGGCTTTGCCGTAATAGCTATTGGTTTACGTTTATTGAACTTTAGTATGTCTCCGCTGATCCTTGGCTTTATTTTAGGTGGCATGTTGGAGCAAAATCTACGTCGTTCATTAACCTTATATGATGGTTCAATCTCTTTCTTATGGGATAGACCTATTACCCTAGGTATCTTAACAGTGACGGCTTTAGTGTTACTTATGCCAATTATCTCTACACTGAGAAAAGGTAATGGTTCAACTAGCCAAGAGAAAGTAGCTGAAATTTAACTAGCTAGTTTTAGGTGTGTAAAGCAGACAAGCGAGGCAAGACTATATTGCTTAGCTTGTCTGTATTCACTAAATTGAAAGTATGAAGTGACTTTTGAATCCAAACTTTATGATAAAACCAATGAAGATAGCCAAGACGTTTAAAAAAATGGGTTTGCATAACAAGCTCGCTTTAGTGTCTGTGCTACTTGTTATGCTACAGACCATTTTTTTGGGTATGTTTAGCGTTTCTTATCTAGTACAAGAGTTCGAACAGCAACTCGGCGAAAAAGCCCTTGCCGTTGCACAATCATTGGCTAAAAATCCTATTATTCAACAATCACTGCTCGATAAACAAAGCCAACCTATTCAGTCCTATGTAGAGCCCATTCGTCAAGCTATAGCTGCTTCGTTTATTGTGGTTGGCGATAGTAATGGCATTCGATACTCTCATCCTAACCCGAAAAAAATTAACCTTGCCATGATGGGTGGCGATAATATTAGAGCACTTAAACTTGGCGAGTCATACATATCCAAAGCTGAGGGTTCATTAGGTGTTTCAATTCGCGGAAAAACCCCCGTTTTATTAGACGATGGCACCATTATCGGCTTGATCTCCGTCGGCTACTTAGAGCACGGCATGATGCTCAGCATTAGCAATTACCGCGATACCTTTTCATGGGTTTTTGGCATTACCTTGATTGCCGGCTGTTTTTTGGTTTTATATATTGCTAAACGCTATCGTGATGAAATATTTGGCTTAGAGCCGGAAGAAATTTCCAGAGTTTATAGTGAACGAAAAGCGGTACTCGAGTCTATTCTAGAAGGTGTGGTAGTTATTGATGAACAAGGTATAATTACCAGTTGTAATCCTATCGCTATTGAGATTTTAGCCAATATTTCCGAGCAGGAATTAATCGGCTCTGCGGTACATGAACTCTTACCTGACTATCAGTTTATTTTCGCCAGTGACTCTTCACGAGTATGGCGAGATGTGGAAGTTGATATTGAAGCGGGTACCTTAATCTTAACAAAAACTCCTTTAATGATTGCCGATAAGCAACGCGGCGTGGTGGTTTCTTTTCGCCATAAAGATGATGTGGTTGATTTAAGTGAGAAGCTGTCGCAAGTGAAACAGTTCTCAACCATGTTAAGAGTGCAAACACATGAATATTCAAACAAATTAAATACCATAGGTGGCCTTATTCAAATTGGCTCTTATGAAGAAGCGTTGGACTTGATAATGGTGGAGAATTCAGGTTATCAGGAGCTTATTGCTTTCTTAATGCGCATTGTACCGGACCCGATAATAGCCGGGCTTATTCTGGGGAAATATGATGTTGCTAAAGAACGAAAAATTGACTTAATCATTGATAATGAAAGCAGTTTACTGCAAGTACCGAGTAAACTGCCACGCTCAAAATTGGTTACCATACTCGGTAATATACTCGATAATGCCTTTGATGCTGCCAGTAGTAATCAAGCGCAAGCACCTCAGGTGACCCTGTCTTTTACCGATATGGGTGAAGATATAATTTTTGAAATCGAAGACTCTGGCGTTGGTATGAGTGATGCAGCCATTAAAGATATTTTCACCTTTGGTCGCACAACAAAACGTGCGATGGGGCATGGTATAGGGATGTTTTTGGTGAAAAATTGCTTGGATCAAGTCGACGGTACTTTATCCATTACCCGGGCAAAAAAAGGTGGCACTATTATGACGGTTTATATACCAAAATAGCCTACGAATAAAAATAATAATAATAACTAATAATAGCTAGCAGTAAAGGAGTCAATTAAGTGATGAAAATAAACAGTGTATTAATTGTTGAAGATGATATGCGTATTGCTAACATCATATCGAAAACTATTAATAATGAAGAGGGCTTTGAGGTTATTGGTATCGCGCAAAATACCACTGAGGCAAAAGACCTACTAGACAGTTTTAAGCCAGAGCTTATTTTTCTTGATGTCAGTTTAGTCGAAAGTAATGGCTTAGATGTATTAAAGTACGTTAGACAAGATTTAAATGCCTTTGATATCAGCATTGTTATGTTAACAGCGGCTAAAGATAGCGAAGTGATTCAAGAGGCTATGTCATACGGTGCCTTTGACTATATCTTGAAACCTTTAGCTTTTTCTCGCTTAAAGCTAACCCTGGCACGATTTCTACAATATCGTCAGCGACTTAGTGCTCAGCAACCTTTTGAGCAAGATGATCTTGATGAGTTATTTCATAATAAAAGCCACTTAACTAGCCGATTAGCAAGCGAATCAATTATCAATGAGTCAGTGACACTACCTAAGGGAATTGACTCGTTAACGCTCGATAAAATTCGTACTGTGTTAAGTGATAATGCTGGCAGTGCTTATACCGCGGAATCTATGTCTGAATGTATCGGCACTAGCCGTACCACAGCAAGGCGCTATTTAGAGTATCTATTAAGCTGTAATGAGATTGTTGCCGATATTGAATACGGCACAGTCGGGCGACCAGAACGTCATTATCTTTTGAAGTAGCAGCTAGGGAAGTAAAGCTCTTGAAATTGAAGCTATGATATTAAAAGCTACTGAGATAAAAGCTGTGAAATAAAAATCCGAGAGCAGCAATACTGCTAATATTTTGCGCTACTCTGATGTGCATTATTCTGATGTGCATTATTCTGATGTGTATTACTCTTAAAATAGCATGGCTAGTTATAGCCGAGAACAAAGCTTGAGCTATCTAAGTCATTAGCTACCACTTGTACCTTCTTAACTGATGTTAAGATGGCTTTATCCTGTTTAGCTAAATCTACTGTTGCCAAGTCATCACTTGATCCTACCTGCTTAGCATTTACCACTGAAGGTTTAGTTGATGTTTGCCCTGGAGCCTCTGTAGAGTTCAGGTGTGATGTATCGCTGCACTTATTCATGGTTATATTCCCTGGTAATTATTCTCTTTGCAATTCACTCAGGAATATCATGTCGGTAATTACTCTAGAGGTAAATAATTTAGCCATAATGAACTTTAGGGGAATAAAGTACGATAAAGTTCATTTTGGTCACAGCTTAGTATTATGGTCTACAAGGGAGGGAAAACAGCGGCGACTTGTTACTGGCTTTCTTTATTATCAAAGACTGCGGCTGAGGAAATGTCGCTATATCTTCTAGGTTGAAGGCGTTTATTAAGCGTAAATGCTACCTAATTCTTCTAATTGGGTCAGATAAATTCGTAGGTCTAATTCTAATTGATGATAATCAGGTAACATGCTTTGGCAAAGCTTATAAAACGCCTTGTTATGCTCTTTTTCTTTTAAGTGTGCTAATTCATGAACAACTATCATAGCTAAAAAATCTTCTGGCGCCTTTTTAAACATGCTACCAATACGAATTTCATGTTTGCTTTTCAGTTTATTACCTTGTACCCGGGAAACATAGGTATGTAAACCTAAGGCATTGTTGATGATATGAATTTTATCATCGAATTTTATTTGGCTTAACGGCGATGATTTTTTCAAATACTGATTTTTTAATGTCATCACATAGGTGCGTAAAGCCTTGTCATTACTTATTTGATGTGTAATTGGGTATTTAGCCAATAAGTATTGTGCTATTTTTTTTTGCTCAAGCATTTGCTGAACTTGCGTTTGTACTTGTGCTGAGTAAGCAGAGAGGTACTTTAACTTGGGCTGTTCAAATGCTAGCGGTGTAAATTTTTTCGGCATAATTTGTTATAGAAAATTCGGAAAGTTAGTATTGATGTGTCGCATTAATTCAGGCGTTTTGAATCTAGTTTAAGTTAGTTCTGCGCTATTATACTTATTCTTTGCCAATAGTGTAGTTAATGAATTAGCTATGTTGATCTCGAACTTATTAAGGTGTTACCGCCAGTAATATAATGGTTAATTTGATACTATAATTAGTATAGTTATTGAGCGGGCAATAATAGCCAGTGCTATCGAGGACAACTAGATAACAATGACCTTACTTATTACCTATCTTGTGATTGCTATTGGCGTCTCATTTTTATGCTCTATTTTAGAAGCGGTCTTACTATCTATAAGTCCAGCCTTTGTTGCACAAAAACTTGCCGCGAAAGCTCGCGGGGCTGAAACCTTAGCTAAGGTAAAGAATAAATTAGACCAATCTATTTCCAGTATTCTCATTCTTAATACTTTTGCTCATACTATGGGCGCAGCGGGTGTTGGTGCTCAGGCCATTCGTATTTTTGGTGAGCAAAAAGAAACCCTGATTGCCTTTTTACTGACGCTAGCCATTTTATATTTTTCTGAAATAATTCCTAAAACCCTCGGTGCTAATTATTGGCGTGTTTTAGCCATACCGTCTTCCTATGTGATTGCCTTTTTAGTAAAATTGGTTTACCCGCTAGTTTGGCTGTCATCATTATTGACTCGCCTGTTTAGCAGCAAAGATAAAGATATTGTTACTCGAGAAGAATTATTAATGGTTGCTGAACTAAGCCATAAAGGCGGTACACTCGATAAACAAGAGAGCCAGTTGCTTGAAAATATTTTGCAATTACGTAATACCAAAACTGAAGATATCTTAACACCGCGCAGTGTTGTCCATGCCTTAGCAAAAGAGGTCACTATATCTTCGGCCATTAACAGTGAAAAAACAGCGAACTTTACCCGGATCCCTGTTTTTGATGGCGCTATTGATAATATCCTTGGCGTAATTATTAAAGCGCACTTATATGAAAATGAAAGGGTAGGTAAGGGTGATGATAGTATTGAGGGGATTAGTAACCCTATCAGCAGAGTGTCAGAAAGCTTGCCAGTACTGAACTTACTTGATCTCTTTATCAAACGCCATGAGCATATTTTTATTGTTGAAGACCACTTTGGTCAAACGGCAGGTGTGGTAACACTGGAAGATGCTATTGAAACTTTTCTCGGCCGAGAAATTGTTGATGAAAGCGACCAAGTTGAAGATTTACAAAAGCTCGCCAAAGAAAATTATCGACAACGCTTAAAAGCCAAAGGAAATACTGCGGTAGAAAATGAAATAGATAATAATTAGCGAATCAATCTATTGATAAGTGCTCTTTAGTCTTTATCAATGCGTTATATTTGTTAACATAACCTTCAAATTAATACCGAGCTTAAACTCGGTATTTTATTATGTCCTAATACGAGATCGTTAAATGAACCCAATTATTCAAATTTTAAAAGAACTAAATATCAGTGATGAAAAAATTGGCGAGCTTTTTCAAGCGCTGACTGAAAACCCTATGATGGCCATGGCATTTATTGGCCAACTTGGTATCCCGCCAGAAAAACTTCAAGCCATTATGAGCTTAGTAATGGCCGACCCAGGTCTTATTGAACAGGCTGTTAATGAGTTAGGATTAGATTTCTCTAAGGTTGAAGAGGCTAAGGCAAAGTTAAAATCTGGTGATGCATAGTGGCTAGTGCCACAAAGAACACTCCACAAAGCATTACTTTAGTTCATTTACTTAGTCAATTAAGCTTAAATGCCGATGATGTGAGCTTTGAGCAGGTGATGCAAGTGGTCAGTGATAACTACAGTTATACACCGGCAAGCTTCAGTAATGGAGATTTACTTAATGACGCTGGTACTAATGAAGGCTCTTGTAAAATCTTTTATTTTGCTAAGTTAAATAAACTCACTGAGCAACAAACATTGGCGTGTTTTGGCCGTTATTACCATGAGGATGTTTTACAAAACCCTCAGGGCAGTGATCACGGTAATATTCGTAATTTTATTAAAACAGCTTGGCAGGGGGTTGAATTTCAATCGGTTGCGCTTAAAGCTTTAGCGTAAATTTTATTTATACCATTTAAGCCAAAGGTGAGCTCTCCTTGAAATATATCCATGTCGATAATCAGCAATCATTATTACTGAGTGAAACTTCGTTGCCAGAAATATCGGCAGATGAATGTTTGCTCAAGGTTAAGGCTATTGGCGTTAATCGAGCGGATTTATTACAACGTGCGGGCAAGTATCCGCCGCCAGCGGGAGAGTCTTCAATTCTAGGTTTAGAAGTCTCGGGTGAAATTGTTCAATGTGGCGAGGCAGTTGCCGAAAACCACTTAGGCAAACCATGGCAAATTGGCGATAAGGTTTTTGCGCTAGTTGCCGGTGGTGGTTACGCACAATATGTCAAAGTAAAAGCACAGCAGTTATTGTGTTTACCAGAGCATTATACTTATGAACAGGGCGCCGCTTGTGCAGAAGTGTTCCTAACCGCCTATCAAAGCTTATTTAGCATTGCTCAGCTCAAGCCAAACAGTAAGGTGCTTATTCATGCTGGCGCTAGTGGTGTCGGTAGCGCGGCTATTCAACTTGCCAAAGCGAAACAATGCAATGTTGTGGTAACAGTAGGCAGTGCGGCAAAAGTACAGGCATGTTTAGCCCTTGGTGCTGATGTAGCGATAAACTATCAAGAAACGGATTTTGTTACTTACGCTAAAGCGAATATACCCTCAGGTTTTGACGTTATTATTGATGTGGTGGCGGGTGAATATGTTGCTAAGAATATTAATGTATCTGCGCTAGATGGTCATATTGTAACTTTATCTATGCTGGGTGGGCGTTATTGCCAGCAACTTGATATAGCTAAGCTGCTGGCCAAACGGCTAACACTGTCGGCTTCAACGTTAAGAAATCGCAGTGATGACTATAAAGCTAATTTAGTAGCTAGCTTCATTAGCGATTTTTACGCTGAGTTGCTCAATGGGCGAATCAAGCCGGTAATTGATACAGTTTATCCATGGAAAAAAGTAGAGCTGGCACATGAAAAAATGGCTAATAATGAAAATATTGGTAAGTTAGTACTAACACTGACTTAAGAGAAGCTTTCCTTTAAGTTTAATGGTCAATCTAACTAGGTCTTGGCTTGCATCTTTTTACTTAAGTTACTCACCGCTAAAGAAGAAAACACCAATAAAACGCCAAGAACAAATCCTACCACTAAGTCAATTAGCTGCTACATGTCTTAACCTAAATGCGTGTTGTTTTGGCTTCTAAAGCACAAGCTTTTTCTTCAATGATTAATCCCACTTCAACAGCATCGATTGGAAGTTGTTCCTGCTTGTTAGGACGGAAAATCCCCTTTTTTAATGGCGGTACATAAGTGAATTGGAAGTTGTTAAAAATGAAGAGGTAAAGATTACTTTCGGCTATTTAATGGCTAACAGACCGACGAGTTAAGATCGTGTAGTTATAATGGAAAGTATAATATTAATATTTACAAATGAAGTTGGTTGCGGGAGCCATATTTGAAACAGATAATAACGACTTTCGGCTATTTACTTCTATTTATAAAAAATAACAGCCCGATGAGCTTATGCTTGGATTTTAATACTAAGAATACATTTGAATTGGTTGCGGGAGCCAGATTTGAACTGACGACCTTCGGGTTATGAGCCCGACGAGCTACCAGGCTGCTCCATCCCGC
>NZ_JABSPA010000001.1:537672-550709 GCF_013214175.1 Colwellia sp.
GAGCCAGATTTGAACTGACGACCTTCGGGTTATGAGCCCGACGAGCTACCAGGCTGCTCCATCCCGCGTCCGAATGACCTACATTGAAGTAGGAAAGCCAAGTTGTTTTAATTCAAACTTAAGAATTTACTTTTTATACTTATCTCTTTAAAAAGACAAGTTGGTTGCGGGAGCCAGATTTGAACTGACGACCTTCGGGTTATGAGCCCGACGAGCTACCAGGCTGCTCCATCCCGCGTCCGAATGGTTTAAGAATTACTATTACTAGTAATGCTTAAACAAGCCAATAATTGTTTTAATTCTATTATCAGAGAATTGGTTGCGGGTGCCCTTATCTGATGAAGAGGGAACTGACGACCTACTCTTTATACTTGAGTGAAGTTGGTTGCGGGAGCCAGATTTGAACTGACGACCTTCGGGTTATGAGCCCGACGAGCTACCAGGCTGCTCCATCCCGCGTCCGAATGGTTTAAGAATTACTATTGCTAGTAGATGCTTAAACAAGCCACAATATTTTACTTCTTATTGCGAGAAGTTTCTTTCAATAAAGGTTACTCCCTGAAAGCGAGGCGTATAGTAAGGATAGCGCATCGATAAAGCAAGCGCTTTTCTTAAAATAACACTGTTCGCTCAATTGTTATCCGCAACGGGTGAAAATCAGGCGGTTTATGCTAGTTAAAGTTAACTTTTGTTTATGTGCTTTGTGTTTATGTATATAATCGCGCCCATAGTTTACTCTGCTGCTTACCCCGGAAATGCACAATGAAAGAATCCATGCACCAATTTTTAGCTTTAACATCACCAGGTATTGAAGTTTTACTGTTCGATGAAATAAAAAACCTCGGCGCAGACCGCGTTGTACAAAAACCAGAAGGCGTTTATTTTCAAGCTTCTTTAGCGTTGGGATATAAAATATCTCTTTGGACGCGCCTTGCTACCCGCATCATGCTTAAGCTGGGAGAAGGTGAAGCAAAAGATAAAGACGAGTTATTTAAAGCCGCTAGCAGTATTAACTGGCCAGATGTTTTTGATTCAACAACTACCTTTGCTATTGACTTTGTTGGTTACAGTGAAGAAATTCGTAATAGCCAGTTTGGTGGCTTAACCATTAAAGATGCGATAGTTGATCAATTTAGAGAGCAAGGTTTTGAGCGTCCTAATGTTGATAAAAAATCACCACAAATTAGTTTCCAAGCTCGATTACTAAGAGACCACATTCACATTTTTCTTGATTTTTCCGGTCGTGGTTTATTCCAACGAGGCTATCGTGAACATAGCGGCGCGGCACCTTTAAAAGAAAACTTAGCTGCGGCGTTGATAATACGCTCGGGTTGGTTAGCTGATACCAGCAAGCCATTAGTCGATCCTATGTGTGGCTCAGGCACAATTTTAATTGAAGCTGTGGCAATGGCCGCGAAACAAGCACCGGCACTTAATAGAGTGTCATGGGGCTTTGAGTCTTGGTTAACCCATGATAATGACATCTGGGAAGAGCAGCTAGCGCAAGCCATAGATAGTTCTGAACAATCACTAGCGACCCTTAAAAACGTTAAAGTCTTTGGTATTGATATTGATGGTCGGGTATTAAAAACGGCACAACAAAATGCCAGGAATGCACGTTTACAACAATATATAGAGTTCTCCTGTAAAAACACCAACGATATGAATAACACTTTTGGTGGACCGGGTACCGTGTTATTTAACCCTCCTTATGGCGAACGTATTGGTGAATTGCCTGAGCTAGTCGAAAACTTTGTTTTATTTGGTCAAAAACTTAAAGCGCAGTTTATGGAATGGCGTGTGGCAATATTAACGGCGAATATCGACTTACTCGCTATGCTGAAACTGTCGAGTTTTAAACGTTACAAATTTAAAAATGGCCCGTTAGATTGTCAATTAGCCTTATACAATGTTGATGAAAAGCAAAGAGCAAAAGATGCGGTAAACCCGCAATCCGACTTTGCCGAGCAAGATAGCGCTTTTGCTAACCGTCTCAAGAAAAACCGTAAAAATTTAAAAGGTTGGTTAAAGTCCAACGAAATTGAAGCTTACCGCTTATATGACGGTGATATCCCTGAATATAATGTAGCTATTGATATTTATGGTGAGTATTTAGTAATACAAGAGTATGCCGCGCCAAAAACTATTGAAGAGCAAAAGGCCAAGAAACGTCTACAAGAAGTGATCTATTGGGCGCCTAAGGTACTCGATATTCCTCTCGATAAAGTTGTTTTGAAAACCCGAGCTAAGCAAAGGGGCAGTAATCAATATCAGCGTTTAGACAAATCGAAACAATCTCTTACTATCAATGAACATGGTGCCCAGTTTAAGATTAACTTATGGGATTACCTTGATACTGGCTTATTTTTAGATCATCGTAAAACCCGTCAGATTGTAGCGAAAAAATCGAAAGGCAAGTCATTACTTAATTTGTTTGCCTATACTGGCTCGGTTTCAGTACAAGCAGCCGTGCATGGCGCGTTATCAGTTACTACGGTTGATATGTCAAATACCTACCTTAACTGGGCACAAGATAATTTTGCTTTGAATAAATTAAGCGGCCATAAATATCAATTTATTCAAGCAGACTGTTTAGATTGGTTGAAAAAGAATACTAATAAATTTGATGTGATTTTTATTGATCCACCAACCTTCTCAAACTCTAAGCGTATGGAAGATAGCTTTGATGTGCAGCGTGATCACGTGACATTATTAGCCGATGCACTGAAGTCACTCAATAGAGGCGGGGAAATATTCTTCACCAATAACAAGCGTAATTTCAAAATTGACTTTGATGCGTTAGATAAGCTGGGCTTAAGTGCAGAGCCCATGTCAGATGTTACTCGTGATAAAGATTTTGCCCGTAATAAACATATTCATAATAGCTGGTCTATTAAGCGTAAAGCTACCTAAGTAGTGAATAGCAATAATGAATAAATATAATTTATATGGCAGCGAAGGTTGCCATCTATGTGAGCAAGCCTTGGCTATCTGTTTGGCAGTACTGCCGAGATCACAGCTCATAGAAATTGATATTATCGAACAAGAAGGGGTTGCTCATGAAACGCAAACCCTGGTTGAGTTATATGGTGTACATATTCCCGTATTGGAAAAATTAGCACAAGACAGCAGTAAAAATACTAAGTTGTTTTGGCCTTTTAGCCAAGCACAAGTTGAACAATTCAGCCTGTAGCAATTATTAGCAAATTATTAGAAGTTAAGAAGAATTATGGAATTATTAAGAATAGCCAATGGTGAGCTTGCCTTCGGCGAAGATAAAATATTAGATAAAGCAGAGTTAAGTATACAAACCGGCGAACGTATTTGTTTAGTTGGTCGTAATGGTGCCGGTAAGTCTACTCTAATGAAGATATTAATGGGCAAGCAAGGTTTAGACGATGGTCAGATTTTAAAGTCTAGTACCATGAAAATGTCTATGTTAGAGCAAGATCCACCAGAATCCTCTGATATCTCTGTATTTGACTACGTTGCTGAAGGGGTAAAAGAAAATGCCGAACTTATCCGTCGTTATCACGCCTTAATTCACTTGATTGGCGAAGACCCAAGTGACAAAAACCTTAACAAGTTAGCAAACGTGCAAGAAGAGCTTGAAAAAGCCAATGCTTGGCTAGACGAACAGCGCATTGATCAAGCCATGACTACTTTATCATTGGATGCAGATGCGAAAATTTGCGACTTATCTGGTGGTTGGTTACGTAAAGTAGCGTTGGCTAAAGCACTTGTTACCAGTCCAGATATATTGTTACTCGATGAGCCAACTAACCATTTAGATATTGAAAGCGTGTTGTGGCTAGAGCAATTCTTAAAAGACTTTGCCGGTACTATAATTTTTATCAGCCATGATAGGGCGTTTATCCGTGGTTTATCTACTCGTATTTTAGATCTTGATCGCGGTAAATTAAAAAGTTATCCGGGTGATTACGATTTGTATATCGAGCAAAAGCAGCATGATTTACAAGTTGAAGAGCAACAAAATGCGCTATTTGATAAAAAATTAGCCGAAGAAGAAGTATGGATTCGTCAAGGCGTTAAAGCCCGTCGTACTCGTAATGAAGGCCGAGTTCGCTCGTTAGAAAAACTTCGTCTTGAGCGTACCGCGCGTCGTGATGTACGTAATCAAAGCACCATGAATATTACTCAGGGTGATCGCTCTGGCAAGTTAGTCTTTGAAGCTGAAGACGTAACCGTAGCCTTTGGTGATAATGTAGTAATTGAAAATCTCAATCTACTTATTACGCGTAATGATAGGTTAGCGTTTATAGGCGCTAACGGTACCGGTAAATCAACGTTGATTAAGCTTATCATGGAAAATCAAGCGGCAACCAGTGGTAAAATGCGCTCAGGTGTTAATTTAGAAATCGCTTATTTTGATCAACACAGAGAAGCACTTGATTTAAACCAAACAGTGCAAGAAATTGTTGGTGAAGGTAAACAAGAGGTTATGGTTAATGGCCGTTCTCGTCACGTACTGGGCTACTTGCAAGACTTCTTATTTAGCCCTAAACGTGCTCGTACTCCGGTTCGTGCTTTATCGGGTGGTGAGAAAAATAGACTCTTACTGGCGCGCTTATTTTTACGTCCAAGTAACTTACTTATTCTCGATGAGCCGACTAACGATCTTGATATTGAAACTTTAGAGCTACTTGAAGAAGTTGTTGCAAATTATGCCGGAACCGTTATTTTAGTGAGCCATGATCGTGACTTTGTTAATAACTGTGTGAATACTTGTTTGTATTTTGATGGTACAGGACAGGTAAATCAGATTGTTGGTGGTTATGATGATGTTGATGATTATCTAGCACTTAAAAAAACACAGCGTCAAAGTATGGCAGATGGTGCTCAGCAGAAAAGCAAAGTTACTGAAGATAAAAGTAAGCAAGCACAAAATTCGGCTACAGAGCCTGCTGTTAAGAATAAAAAACTATCTTTTAAAGATGCGCGTGAACTTGAAGCGTTACCTGAAAAAATTGATCAATTAGAAAATTCGATTGATGAATTACAAGCACAAGTGAATGATGCGGCTTTTTTCAGTCAAGACGAAAAAATAACACAAAAAGTTTTGAACCAGCTGGCAGAATGTGAGTCAAACCTCGAGATTGTCTATGCCAGATGGCAAGAGCTTGATGACGAGTAAAAAAGTAAGCATTAGCTTTCTGCAGGCCACGCCTTAAATTATAGACTTTGATTTGTGTTAACTTATATTTATTAAACAAATCAAAGCTAGTTAAACAGAACAACTATAAAGAGTTAATAAGTAGTATGAAGCAATTTGCAAAAAATATATTGGTGTTAGCAGTAACAAGTGCCTTAAGCCTTAGTGTTCTTAGCTTTAGTCACGCCGCTACTTATAAAGTAGTTGATAAAGGCTCTGCAGAAAATATTGGTTATACCTACGGTGGCAAACAAAATATCCACGGGGTAATGGCTGTATCGGGAAGTAACTCTTATAATTTCCCTGTGCAATTTATTCCTTACTTTGATGAGAATGATTTTAATCAAATACAATATAACGCGCTGGTGCAGCATGATTATTATTTTGGCCTTGAGCCAATTGAAGATTTTGAAGCATTAAAGGCCGGTAACCCAACAGCTAATGATCTTGCTTGGTCAAAGATGTACCTACAAGAAATGAATACATCTGTTAGCAATCCAAACTTTGAATATCAAATGGTTGCCGATACTGCCGCTATGATTAACCTAGGGGAAGGTCATACATCGACAGAAATCTGTGTTTTTGATACGGACTTTGATGGCAGTCCTTGTACAGGTATTATAACGCGCTCAACTGTCAGTGTAATTGAAGGTATTAGTGACAAGGGCATTACCTTTGGCACTGCCTCTGCACCTTACTTACCTATGCCTGAATTTACCGATAGTGCCGGTACCGTTCGAACATTTTGGTTACGAGAACATGGTCAACGTGGTTTTTTCTCTCCTGATAATGGCGCGACTATTTATCCTGTTCCACCCATTGAAACGCAGTATGGCGGCGGTATTTCTGCCGTTTTTGATATGAATGCAGAGGGTACGGCTGTAGGTTATAGCAGTTATAAACTAAGTAAAAATAGAGAAGACTATATAAACGATGCTGATGGTGGCTGTGCTGATCCTGCTATTTTAGCTAATATTCCAGAAGAAATTTGTATACAGAAAATTCAAAGAAATATGTATTATATTCAGGCGTTTAAGGCTAGAGCGTTAGATTCGGATACTCCAGAAACTGAGTTGCTAGGTTTATTGATAGAGCCACATGCCGACGATGATAGGGCCTTCTCTAGCCAAGCGTTGGCGATAAATAATAACGATATTGCTGTTGGTTATGCTCATGGTTGGGATGATGCCGATGTTGTTACTCCCGCCTCAAATGAAAGAATGACAGGCTCATATGCGGTAATATTTAAAAAGGATGAAAACGGTAACAACGTAGTTCTTGACTTTAACCAGCCGCATTACTATTTTGGCTCAGGTAATGTTTACCCTTTCTCTCGAGCCCATGATATTAACGATAATGGCTTAGCTGTTGGTTACACTCGAAATACCGAGACTTTTGTTAAAAAGTTCTTTTATGTTGATACCACCCTTCCTGATAATGAAATGAAAACAGTTATGCCAAAAGATTTCTTTACTACCTCAGTGAGTACCGCATTTGGGGTAAATAACGCCGGAGTTATTGTTGGTGAAGCACAAATCGAAACTCATAATGAGAGTTCACAAAATCCACGTCGTACTGCGGGCTTTATTTACGATACCGCCAGTGACTCACCGGTAATAATTGATGTCAATACTCTATTAGAATGTAAGTCTAAGTATAATATTCTAAAAGCTAATGACATTAATGATGCTGGCCAAATATCAGCTACCGCCATAGTCAAATCAGCAAGCTATGACGCCAAAGGTGAGCCAATACTTGATGACAGTGGTGAGCCGATAATGATAGATGTAGTGCGCGCGGTATTACTTGAGCCTATTCCTGGTGGTGAAGTTGAAGACTGTGGTGATGTTGAAGATAAAGTAGAAAGGCAAGGGGCGAGCTTTGGCGGAATGGTGTTGTTCTCACTGTTAGCAGTTTTTGGACTGCGTAGAAGAAGCTTTAAACGCTAACTATTACAAATTAAGCTGACAAACTTTACTACTGATTGTAAAAAATACAAAAAGCACTTTACCAGTGCTTTTTTTATCTCTGTAGTTTATCTATTTAACGCATTGTATTTCGTCTTTTTTGAACTATGCTTAGAGAAGTTGTGCAATATCAGTGCGCGGGTAATCTTTGCTTGTAGAAATTTTATCGTAACTGTTATTGATATGTCTATTAAGAATAACCAAGGAGCGTGTATTTATGATGAAGCGGCAAAAACGCGATCGCCAGGACAGGGCACACACAAGAGGTTACCAAGCAGGTATATCTGGTCGTTCTAAGGAACATTGCCCGTACCAAAATGATGCAATTAAGTCACAATGGCTTGGCGGGTGGCGAGAAGCCATAGAAGATAAGCAACAGGGGCTGTTTAAATAAACAATTACTTGTTTTATCAACAACAGTTCAATCAGAATAAAAGTAAATGAATTGATATGTTAAAAAGCCCAGCGAGTTGCTGGGCTTTTTTTGATCTTTACTCATGTTAGATTATCATTAGCGTATGACTAAGGCTAACTTCCTCTACACTAAAATTTGGCTAAAACTTACTGGTATCAGTAAATAAACCTACTTTAAGATCTTTTGCGCTATAAATTTCACGACCGTCAACACTTACAGTACCGTCGGCAAGACCCATGTAAAGCTTACGTTTTATAACACGCTTAAAATCAATTTTGAAAGTAACTTTTTTAGCGGTTGGTAATATTTGACCGGTAAACTTCACTTCACCCACACCTAAAGCACGACCTTTACCTGGACCACCAGTCCAAGCTAAGAAAAATCCAACAAGTTGCCACATAGCATCTAGACCTAAACAACCTGGCATTACCGGATCACCTTTAAAGTGACAATCAAAAAACCATAGATCTGGAGTTATATCTAATTCAGCTATTATGTAACCTTTACCGTGATCACCACCTTCTTCAGTGATGGTTATGATACGGTCCATCATCAGCATGTTATCAGAAGGAAGCTGTGAATTACCTTCACCAAATAATTCTCCTGTACCTGCTTTGACTAAATCTTCTTTACTGTATGAGTTTTGTTGTGGCATTGCCATAATAAGCTGAAATCCGATAATATATTTTAGGGGGCTACTTTAGCGTACAGCTGTACACTAAACAACTCCGAACAGTTAAAAAATATAATTAATTTGACATATACCCGTTACCATTCAAGATGCATGTTTCAGAGTGCTTGATAAATTTCAATTCAAGGTATATCAATGTAGACATGCTTATTGCCATTTCAAATTGATATAACGATGAAGTGATGTTGGTCAAGCGCTTCTTTGATGGATTTTAAATGACTCTATGCGGCGTTAAAAACAAAAATATAGAGTGACTATGTTTACGTTATTTTCCTTGTATAAAGTCATTTAAATTCCGACTGAAATCGAGCACTTTGAATGGTAACGGGTATATACCCAAGCTACTTCAATATGCTCGTTTCAGGACGGCTGAGCTATTCATAATCAAGGCGCGTATTTTATTAATGGTTATTCCCTAATTACATACGCAACAATGAATATGATTTGCTCAATAGTCCTCGTAGGGCTGGTTTAGAAACGTTTTATCCATCGTTATTGATTTCGACAAGGGAGTAACCATTCTCTTCAATCAATGCCTTGCCTAAAGACGTTTCTAATTCCAACTGAATCCTGCATCTTGAGGTTGTTTGGGTATATATCAAATTAACAGGGCTCCTTGATTATGCAGTCGTTATACGTGATTATAGGTTTATATAGCTAAAAATAAATTGAAATAACATGAAAGAACTTGAGCAAGTGAGTGCACAACCGTTAAAGAAAGTTGCTATGAGTAATGCCGAAAAACAAAAGCGTTACCGTGAGCGGCAAAAAGAACGTGGTTTGCAGGAAATGCGCGGTTATATGTCACCAGAGGCTAAGCATTGTTATCAGTTAATCAGTGAGCAAACTAATTGGTCTGATAGTGTTATTTTAAGCAATGCCGTGCGATTAACCTATGCCGCTTATAAAAATGGCCAGGTAGGTTTGTTAAATAGCTGGCTGAAAAATAATAAGCTCTAAAACCTGCTAAGCTATTGATAAAATTATAGCGCAGCCAGAGCTAGTAATAAATTTAATGACATTATTATTCGGTAAGATTCAATTGAATAGTCGGCGCTTTCGCTATATTCTGGCTTACTCTATAAGTTAATTAAGGCTGTTCTGCGTGATAAATGTTCTATTGGTTGATGATCATCATCTTGTTCGTGTCGGTATTAGTAAAATCTTAACCAGCGTTAAAGGATTAAATGTTGTCGGCGAATGTGAAACAGGTGAAGAGGCAATTAAGTTCTGTCGACAAAAAGAGCCTGATGTTTTACTCATGGATATGGATATGCCGGGCATGGGTGGTCTTGAAGCAACCAAAAAAATATTACGCTTTGCACCAGATGTCAAAATTATTGTGTTAACTGCGCATACCGAAGACCCTTTCCCAACTAAAGTGATGCAAATGGGCGCGGCAGGATATTTAACAAAAGAATCCGGCCCAGATGAAATGGTTAATGCCATTCGTGCCGTTAATAGTGGTCAACGCTACTTACCTTCCGATATTGCACAAAAGATGGCATTAAGCCAATTCAAATCGGTTGACGATAACCCTTTTAATTCTTTATCGGATCGAGAGCTACAAATTATGATCATGATAACGCGTGGTGATAAAGTTCCTGCTATTTCAGAGCATCTGAATTTGAGTACCAAAACCATTAATAGTTATCGTTATCGTATGTTTGAAAAGCTTTCTGTTAGCAACGATGTTGAGTTAACCCATTTAGCTATTCGCTATGGTATGTTAAAAACAGAAAAGCTATAGGTCTGTAAAAGAAGCTTAATCTCAATGTCTGAAAAGAATACTGAAAATTTAGCCAGTGAACAAATAGTTCCCCCCCCGCAAGCCTCAACTTTTGATAGTGAGGCTTTTTTGCGTGTAGTGACCGAACAAGCTGGTGTCTATCGCATGTATAATAGTCAGCAAGTGGTTATTTATGTCGGTAAAGCCAAGCAATTAAAAAAGCGTCTAGCGAGTTATTTTCGTAAAGATGTTGGCTCAGTCAAAACACAGGTCCTAGTTAAACAAATTGCCGCTATTGAAGTCACCGTCACTCATACCGAAGGTGAGGCGCTGATACTTGAAAATAACTACATCAAAAAATATCAGCCTAAATACAATATTCTTCTTAGAGACGATAAGTCATATCCTTATTTATTGATCACTGCTCATAAACACCCAAAACTTGGTTTACACCGCGGTGGTAAAAAAGTCAAAGGTGAATATTTTGGCCCATTTCCCACTGTTGGTGCTGTTTGGGAAAGCTTGCGCTTAATGCAAAAAATATTTCCTATTAGGCAATGTGAAGATAGTTACTATCGAGCACGGTCAAGGCCTTGTTTACAACACCAGTTAGGTCGATGTTCAGCGCCTTGTGTTGATAAAATTTCTGTTGATGACTACCAAGAGCAAGTTAAATTAGCCAAATTGTTTCTACAAGGTAAAAGCTCTGCTGTCATTGAGCAGTTAGTAACAAAAATGGAATTAGCCAGTAATGAATTGCACTTTGAACTTGCAGCAAAATATCGCGACCAAATTGTTACCTTAAGGAAAGTTCAGCAGCAACAACATGTCAGCGGTCATATCGCCGAACTTGATGTTGTTGGTTTATATCGTGAGAAATCACAAGTGTGTATCCATCTACTATTCATCAGGCAGCATAAAATTTTAGGCAGTAAAAGTTATTTCCCAACGGTGCCGAGTGAAAGTAGTGACAGTGACATATTACAAGCTTTTATTGCTCAACATTATTTATCAAATGACACACAAAGTCATGGCAAAATACAAGGTAATATACCTAAAGAAATCGTCATTAAAGAGTCTATTGAGCAAGTAACTGAGATTGCGGCACTACTGAGTGCACAAGCAGAATACGAAGTTAAGATATCAGCGAATACCCGCAGTGAACGAGCGCAATATTTAAGGCTCGCGGGTACTAATGCACAAACGGCTCTAGTTACACGTAATAGCCATAAAGAATCTATGCAAGCACGCTTCGTGGCTTTGAATGAAGTATTTGAGCTAGAAAATGGCATTCATCGTATTGAATGTTTTGATATCAGTCATACCATGGGACAACAAACCATAGCATCCAATGTGGTCTTTAACAGAGATGGTCCGCTCAAAACCGATTATCGCCGTTATAATGTTTATGGCATTACGCCAGGCGATGACTATGCTGCTATGGCCTTTGCTTTAAATAAGCGCTATGGCAAGTTAAAAGCCAAGCCGAACAAGCCTGAAGAGCATAGCGCCTTAGAAAAGTTGCCTGATATTGTCTTTATTGATGGTGGTAAAGGCCAGTTGGCTAAAGCCGAAGAGTTTTTTAATCAATTAGCTTTAACAAAAACTCCACTATTAGTAGGGGTTGCTAAAGGGGAGTCGAGAAAGCCAGGCTTAGAAACTTTGATCTTGGCAGGTAGTCATCAGTTGATTTCACTACCGGCTACGTCTCCAGCTTTACATCTAGTGCAACATATTCGTGATGAATCACACCGCTTTGCCATAACAGGACATAGAGCGAAGCGGCAAAAGGTCAGTAAAAAGTCACGTTTAGAGTCAATTGAAGGGATAGGGGCGAAAAAGCGTCAAAGTTTATTAACGTTTTTGGGTGGTTTACAAGAAGTCATGCAAGCAGATGTTACCGCTTTAGCCAAAGTGCCGGGTATAAGTCATGTCTTAGCAGAGAAAATTCATAATGCCTTACATGATAAGTAAGGCTGAAAAATAATAATTACAAGCCAAACTCCTAGCAACATTATCTAACTGACTCTATAAATCAAACCAGATTTTGCCCGGTAAGCCTTTAATCAAAGTTTTACCTTAACTTGTCCAACTCTGCCGTAGCACTGCTATAACAACTTGTGTAAACTAAAGAAAAATACTTGCAGTGAAAAGTAAATGTGGACAATACCTAACCAAATAACCTTGTTTCGGATCATCTTGATCCCTATTTTCTTGATAATTTTCTATTTGCCCCTTTCATGGAGTAACTTTGGCGCATTTGCCGTTTTTTGGTTGGCAGCCGTTAGTGACATCTTAGATGGCTACCTTGCTCGTAAACTTAATCAATCTTCTGCTTTTGGTGCATTTATAGACCCTGTGGCCGATAAACTCATGGTAGTTGTTGCCTTGGTGATGATTGCCCAAGATTATAGTTCATGGCTGGTTTCTATTGCCGCAATTATCATGATAGCGCGAGAAGTGTTTATTAGTGCTTTACGCGAATTTATGTCTTCTATAGGCAAACGTGATGTCATCGCAGTCTCTAATATGGGTAAATATAAAACTGCAGCGCAAATGCTCGGTATTATGGGACTTATTTGGCAACCGGATTATGATATTCCATTGATTCTATTTTACTTACCTCATGAAGTGATTAATTACCTTTCATATGGTTTTTACTCTATTGCTACCGTATTAACCGTTACTACTGGGGTTAGTTATTTCAAAGCTGCTTGGCCTGAATTAAAAGGGCAGTAAGCTTTTTTAAATAGATTGATAGAAAGAGAGCCACTAAAAGTGGCTTTTAGTTAAAAATAGCACAAACAACTCGCTTTTTAAGCAGTTAGAATAAAAAGTTGATTTAATAGTTGACTGGAAAATATTAAGATGTAGAATGCGTTTTTGTTGACAGGGAGTCAGCAAGTAAAGCGAACTTAGCTAAGCTAATGTTACATTATTTAGTTAATCGTTTTATTAGAGTGTTGAAATTGTAAACTTTAAATTAAGCGGCTGTAGCTCAGCTGGTAGAGCATCACGTTGCCAACGTGAATGTCACGAGTTCGAGTCTCGTTAGCCGCTCC
>NZ_JABSPA010000001.1:550809-608518 GCF_013214175.1 Colwellia sp.
GAATTGGTAGACACAAGGGATTTAAAATCCCTCGCCGAAAAGCGTGCCGGTTCAAGTCCGGCTCCGGGTACCATTTTATTTTCTTAATTATCACTAATCTATTTCTCTTTCTGAAAAGGTGAATATAACTTTTATTCAGCAAATCCATTCTTGATCTATTTTTTCATTTACATTATTCGTATTCAAACTCAATATAAGCAGTAATACATTTTTCGATAAAGTTGTAATCCTTGCCATTACACCTAGCAAGCCAGCTATTTTCAGTCTAGCAACAGCTCATTAGCTTAACCAAACTTGCTAAAAGGGCAGGGAAGTAACATCCGACGGTGTTATTCGTCTATTTAGAAAAGTATATTTCAAAAAATAGTGTTATTAATCTGCTAAAGTAATAACTTAACTATAATGAATAAGACAAGTATGTCATTAATTAATAAAAGGATAGTTTATGTTTTTTATGAAATATGTTTTTGGATTCTTAATTTGTACCTGCCTCATTTTTATCACCACTTTCCCTTCCAATGTTTATGCACAGCAAAAATACAGTATTTACCTTGATGCTGACTTTAGCGGCGCGACAGCATCTAGCTTAGCTATACAGCAAGGTATCAATACTGCGTTGGCTGAAGTTGATTATCAACTTCAGGGTACTATATTTGAAGTGGTTACTAAAGATCACCGAGCTAACTCATTAAGAAGTAAACGAAATTTAGAGAGCTTTTTAGCGGATGAACGAGCATTAGTAGTATTCTCAGGTTTGCACTCACCACCCTTATTAGCTAACAAAGCCTTTATAAATGAAAATAAAATTCTGTTGCTCGATCCCTGGGCAGCCGCAGGACCAATAACCCGTAGCTCTTCAACTCAAAACTGGATATTTCGTTTATCCATTGATGATAGTAATGCCGGTAGTTTTATTAGCCAAAAAGCGCTGGAACAAGGCTTTACTAAACCTTACCTATTATTAGAGGATACCGGTTGGGGTCGTTCAAATCAGAAAACAATGACACAAGCACTAAAAGAAGCAGGAGTTAAACCAGTAGGTTTGTCATGGTTTAACTGGGGGGCAGGGAAAAACCATGCCAAAGTATTACTGCGAGATATTAAAGCTAGCGGTGCCGATGTTATCTTTTTTGTCGGGAATTCGGCAGAAGGCGCTACTTTTACCCAAGCCATGGTTGAATTACCACAAGACATTCGTTTACCTATTCGAAGTCACTGGGGCATAACTGGCGGAGACTTCACCGAAAAAGTTTCAGCAGCTCAGCGTGAAAGAGTAGATCTGCAATTTATTCAAACCAATTTTTCATTTCTCAATGATGATTTATCAACCTTTGCTCTACGTGTGTTAGCCTTGGCCATTGAGTCAAATAATGACATCAAAGACAAACGTGATATAAATGCGCAAACAGGCTTTATTCACGCCTATGATTTAACAAAAATTATGATTGCTGCTATCAAGCAAGTTAAATTAACAGGTAATAAAAACAAAGATAGTCAGCTTATTCACCAAGCTTTAGAGAGTTTAGAACAACCAGTGCAAGGGTTGTTAAAAAACTATCAAAGGCCATTTACTCCTTATAGTAAAGACAACCCTGATGCTCATGAAGCGCTAACTATCGCAGATTACTCCATGGGTAAATTTAACAAAAGCAATGAAGTGATTTTACTTAAATAGAAAGTAATTATTTTAGTAAGAGTAACATTATTGAATAAACTGAGTGATATGAATGACTAAAACCACAGTATCTTTTGCTTTAGCACGCTTTGTCTTTATTAGTTGCTTAGCGTTAGCGGTAATAATTACCAGCTTAGTGGTTTACCATGTAGTTGAGTCAGTGAATACGGAATACGAAAAAATTGCCAGTAGAGAAATTAATACTTTAAGCAATAACTATCGAGTATTTATTAAACATCACTCTATTTTATTGAAAGAGCAAGGGGCAGCAGCAACTTTTGTACAAGCTTTAATGCAGCCACAAAGTAACCTTGGCAAGATACAAGATTACATGGCTGGCTTATCTTTATTAGGTAAAAAGTATGATGAGACTTTACTGGATTTTGAAGGCAGTATCTTACACTCCACATCGTCATCTGCTATTAAATACCAAAATTTCCCATGGATAAAACGTCTCTTAGCTGCGGAAATAGAGAGCTCAATTCAAGTCCTCAGTATTCAAGGACAATTCTATTGGTGTATAGCGGTTCCCATTATATATAACCAGCTGGTCGAAGGCGTACTGCTAACCAATATTCCCTTAGCAGAGATAAATGCCCGTCAAGTGGATGTTGAGGTGCTCGATGGTTTAATGATTGAAGTGGTTAAAGAGGGACAAACCCTTGCGACCTTTGGTAAAAAATCCCTAGGTACTAAGCAAGTCATCGCGTGGCAGAATGCTGGAGTTAGTTTTGACTTTACCATTGATGAGGCCTATAGAAATGATGCCTTATCAAAATTAGTAATCCAGTTGGTAAGCCTTATTATTCTTGCCATCGTATTCACAACCTTGCTGGCATATTTCTATGGCTACCGTTATTTCGTTAAACCAATTCTTGCACTTTCTCAATTAACCTCAAGCCTTGAAATGGGTAATGAACCACAAGCTTTGCAAGAAGATTTAAGGTTTAAAGAATTTTCCGCTTTATTTAAGCAATTCAACCATATGAGTGAAAAAGTAGCAAAGCGTGAGCAAGCGTTAAAACAAAGTTATGAAAAGCTTTCCAATACCATTGAAGAGTTAAAGCAGAGTGAATCTCAATTGGTGCAGTCTGAGAAAATGGCCAGTATTGGTGTGCTCGCTGCAGGAGTCGCCCATGAAATAAACAACCCGATTGGTTTTATCCGCAGTAATTTAGAAGTGTTAGAGGATTATTTTTCTGATGTTGAGAAACATTATCATGAATTTACCGAAACCCTAGTTAGTGATACAGACAAAGAAAATCACAAAAAATTAGCAAAAAAATATGAGCTTGAATTTCTGTTTAAAGACTCAATACCGTTGATTAAAAGTAGTATTTTAGGCGCTGACCGCGTTACCGAAATAGTGAAAAGCTTGAAAACATTTGCACGTGTTGATCAACCTGATAAAGCACTTATTGATATCAATGAAGGATTAAAGGCTACCTTAAGCATGGTTCACAATGAGTTAAAGTATTGTTGTAATGTCCATGTTGATTTACAGCCGTTACGGCATATACATGGCTTTCCGGGGAAGCTGAATCAAGTGTTTATGAATTTATTGATAAATGCTGGGCAAGCTATAACAGATAAAGGCGATATTTATATTAGAAGCTTTATTGAAGGTAGCAATATTGTTATTCAAATTGAAGATACTGGCAGCGGAATTGAGGCTGAAAATCTAACACAAATTTTCACTCCTTTCTATACTAGTAAACCGATAGGCGAGGGCACTGGTTTAGGCCTGTCTATTAGTCATCAAATAATTGAAGAGCACGAAGGGAAAATTACCGTTAAATCCGAATTTGGTAAGGGTAGTTGTTTCACTGTGTCTCTACCAATCAAATAATCAGAAGAGCAAAGGATCAGCAGATGAAATTTCAGCTGTTTTGCTTATTCATAATATTCCCGTAATAAAATTAAATAAAAAAGCCAACTAAGTTTAAAGTTAGTTGGCTCGTCAGCTATAAACCATCAGGTAAACAATGCGTAATTTACCAACATAAACCATGATAATTTTCACTTTGTCTAACCGTACTGGTTAAGTGAACGACATCGATAATATGTTGGTCTTTTGAGCAGTTATTTATAATTTTTTCGCTGTAGCTTTTTTTATGGGTAATAACAAAAGCGTCATTAATTTTAGTTAAGCGAGATAGAGAGTTACACCTGGCTGCATTAAGTTGTCTATTAATTTCAGGATCCATATCAAGCGGGATATCACTAGCTATACAGGGATCATAAAATTGTACTTGGTAACCTTTTTTGAGTAATTGTTTTAATAACTCAAGACTTGGGCTTTCTCTCAAGTCGTCGGTATCGGCTTTAAATGTTAAACCGACAATGGCAACTTTTGATACCGGTAACTGCTCAATCATATTCATGGTATGGGCTATATGGAAATGGTTGGATTGGTTAATATGTTCAATAATAGGGATATTTACGTTAAGTTCTTTTGCCATACTAACTATGCCACGTGTATCTTTGGGTAAACATGAACCACCAAAAGCGAAACCTGGTTTTAAGTAATAAGGGGAGATATTTAGCTTTGTATCTTGCAGAAATATATCCATAACCTCATGGCTATCTACCTCAAGCGCTTTACAGATACGGCCAACCTCATTGCCAAAAGAGACCTTAAGTGCATGCCAAGTATTATCAATATATTTAACAAATTCTGCCGCCTCTATTGAAGTGTGTATGATATCTCCTTCAACGCCTTTATATAATCTTTTGGCAAACTCAATACTTTTGTTGTCATAAGAGCCTAAAACTGTTTTAGGTGGATGATAGAAGTCATCAATGGCGGTACTTTCTCGTAAAAACTCAGGGTTAAAACAAACACCAAAGTCTTTGCCGCATATTTTATTAGCGGAGGCTTCGAGTAACGGAATTAAAATTTTATTAGTTGTTGTTGGTGGTACAGTACTTCTAAAAATAACGACATGGTAACTGGTCTTTTTAGCCAAAGCGTGACCTATTTGCTCAGATGCTGCTTTTAAATAGGAGAGATCACAGCCACCATCTTTTTTGCTCGGTGTTCCCACAGAAACTAAGGTAATATCAGAAATATGGATTGCTTGCTCAATATCAGCGGTAGCTTTTAATTTTCCGCTTTTATGAGCTTCAGTAAGTAGCTCTTCTAATTGTGGTTCTACAATGGGGGAGTGGCCTTCATTTATGGCATTTACTTTTGATAGTTCAGGATCAACACCGATAACTTGGTGACCCAGAGAGGTAAAGCACGCACATGAGACAGAGCCAACATAACCTAAGCCAATAATGCTAATTTTTAAGCTTTCAGTTTTACTAATGAGTTTATTATTAGTTGTTATTGGTGGGGTAAAGCTGGTGTACGGTGTTGAGTAATCACTTTCTTGAGGTGGTTGATATTCAGTGGTATAACTTTCAAAGCTATAGTCATCTTCACTAATAGAAACATCTAGTTTTGGATCAAACATAATTCATCCTCGATTTTTTTAAGCACACCATGTGTACCTTATTATCTTGAAAGCAGTATTTATTCCATCTTTACAATTCCAGTCACTAAAATATTTTATCATTATAAAATACAAGTGGTTACATAGTTGTTCTTGTTTAATGAATAGAGTGTAAATCACAATAAACATATAAATATCACTTTGATTTTCAAGTTGCTTTGCAATTTAAAAATAGAACCAGTTATTAGTAATATATTCAAATAGTTGATGATATAAAGTGTATTTACTATTTACTATTTGCTATTTGATTTTTAGCAGCTATGTATTTCTGGCCTATTCGTTGCTTTGCTATTGTTAATGCTAATTAGCATATATGGCTGAAAGTGATGACTAGATACCCAAGAAAACATAAGAGTTTAGCTATAAATGGAATTGCGATAATTGGTTTTGCAAAAGAAGTGCCTTTTAAGAATAAGCTGATTGCTTTAACTATCGGCGCGTTATTAGCTATCAAAGGTTACAACGTTACAGCTGGTAATATCAAAGGTACTTTTAGTTATGCCTTTTGGTCGGCAAAAATATTTGGTGCTAAAACATTAGCCGTTATTGACAAAGGTATTGATAAAAAACCAGCTTATATAGACAGCTATATCTACATTCCCTCCATGATAGCAAAACACCAACAAGTTACTTTAGTCAGTAGTGCTGCAATTATCATTGGCGGCGGCGGTCGCTCATTACACCTTGCTCAAGAGTTTATTAAGCAAGGAAAGCCTATTATTGCTATAAAAAATACTCACGGCATTGTTGAAAATGAGGTCAAACTTCTGGGTATTCGAACTTGCAGTATATTTTCAGCTTTGCATTATATATTGCTAAAAACTTCCTATTAAAATCTTATTTTTAACAACTGATTTTACTTTAACCTATTACAGTTTTTAAGGTTAAATTCACTAAATATGGCTTTATTTGTATTTTGCAAAACAGGAGTTGTTTTGCAAAATACAAATAAAGGCATAATGTAACTGGCTGATTTATATTGATTGTTATCTTGGTATGGCAGTTGCATTGTAGAAAGAAGGCTTGTTGGTTATGGAGGCGTTAGTTATGAGAATAACCAGAGAGAAACCTTGTCAACGTCGCCATCATAGAGTGTCTGCTCCATTGTACGTTAGTGTTAACCAACAGCCTTTTTCACAAGCGAAAGATTGGAGTTTAAGTGGGCTTTGTTTAGACGACTATCAAGGTCAAACCGTAAAAGCTAATGAAAAAGTATCGCTGCAAGTTGAATTACCTTTTCAGGGGTTTCAAATATCTTTTGATGTCAATGCCAGAGTAGTTAGAGTGGTCGATGATGGCCAGAGGCTTTTTGTTGAGTTTATTGAGTTGTCTGAGCGCTCATTTGATTTAATGAATCATTTTGTTGATGATTTAGTGCGCGGTAAAATGGCGACAATTAACGACACTATTTGCCGTATTGACGTACCTGTAACACCTATATCAACGGCGCCAACGCCGAATCCAAAAGATCAAATACCGCTGAGCCGGTGGCCAATCAAGACAATATTGATGAGTGTCTTTTATCTGTGTTTAGGCTTGTTCGTCTTCATTTATATTGGCGTGATATTTTATGCCAGTTATTTTACCTTAGAAGCTCCACATTCAGTTGTTTCCTCAAGGATCCAAACTATAAATATGCCCCTAGATGGCGTATTAAAATCCGTTAATTATCAGGTTGGTTTAGAGCTAGAAAAAGGGGCTGCCATTTTCCGTATTGAAAATATCACCTTAGCAACAAAAATTTTGAATTTATCGGGAAAAATAAAAAATACAGAAAGTGAATTGTATGAGTTTAAAGAAAAATATCGTATTGAAAATGAACGTATTAAGCTGTACCAAATAGTCAGTAAAACCGATACGCAGATATTACAAGCGCAACTTGCTTCGAAAAAACAGGAACTGAACTTTGCCGATGAAAACTTACTAAGGGTGTTTAAACTCAGTAAAAGTGATTTGGCAAGTGCTAAACAGCTAGATGAGGCTAAAGTTAGACAAAGTAAATTATCATATAAATTACAAGAGCTTGAAGTTAAACTTTCTCAAGCTATTGCCATGGAGTCGGTATCAGCAAGACGCCATTATAATCACAAGGAGTTTTCAACCGATTTAGATATTAGTGCCATAGAGCTACAAACCCTGTATTCACGCTTGAAAACGGAAAAGCAGCTTTTACTTGCGCTAACCGCAAAGCAAAATACCCAAATTGTCAGAGCACCCTACACAGGAAAAATTGTCAATATTTACCATTCAGCAGAAACAACGGTGCCAAAAAATGAACCGATTTTGGTTTTTGAAGAAATAGGTGTAATCACAGTCACGGCCTACTTAAATCAAGATGATGTGCTGCAAGTTGGTCTCCATGATCTCGCCAATGTTTATGTACCTGCCTTAAATCAACACTTTGATGCAATTATATCTAAAATTGACCGCAGCTCAGCTTATATAAACTATAAGACCTCTCGCTATACCTGGAAAAATAAAGATGCCAAAACAGCCTTAGTTACATTAGAGGTGCTGTCAGGTCAGGAGTTTAGTGACATGTTATCAGCAGGGCTACCGGCGGTGGTGATTTTTAATCGACGCAGTGCCAGTAGTTTTATCTCTAAAATAATGAGTTTTAATAAATCAAAACCACAGCCAAATAAAAGCACGGCTATAGATAAAAAATCAAGAGCTGCTTATGAATCGATATGATGAGCTACCCCATGTTGATGACCCGGCTGTTTGGCCAAAAGGCTTTTCAAAGTGGACACCCAAGCACCTCTTTAACATCTGTTTATATTTTGCATGTTGCTTACTGGCCATTTTAATCTTGCCTAACAGTATTTGGGATGCAGAGGTTAAGGAAATTACCTTGATTATTGGTACTTTAGGTCTTTGGCGATATGGCTGGTGGTTTACCCATGCGGTACGAGCAATGATTTATGGCAAAATTGTTTACCCCAAATTTAGAAAGCAAGGGCAAGAAATTTGGCAGCAAGGTTGGCGTCCGAGACACATGCATTTCATGATGACGACTTATAACGAACATAAAGATATCACTGAAAAAGTTGTTAGGTCCATTTTATTAGAAATTAAACAATCTACCGTACCAGGTACTATTTGGTTGGGCTCTTCCATACGTTTTGATGAAGATATTGTCGCTGATATGTTAAGAAGAGAAGCAAAAGATATTGATGTTACCTTGAGGATTATTCGCCAAAATGTATCGGGGAAAAGAGCAGCAATAGGGTTAGTTTTACGGGCTATGTCTCGTTTACCTATTGATAAAGATGATCTTGTTGTTTTTATGGATGGCGATTTTATTTTATCTGAAGGTGCTATAAGTCGTTGTATGCCTTTATTTAAATTATTTCCAGAGCTACAAGCCTGTACTACAGATGAAGAGGTTATTTGTATTGGGCCTCGTTGGATAGAAACCTGGTTGAAAATGCGCTTTTCTCAACGCCGATTAGCAATGCAGTCGCACTCTTTGTCTGGACGAGTATTAACGTTAACCGGCAGAATGTCAGTGTTTCGAGCTAAAAACTTATTAGAGCTAGAGTTTATCCGTTTATTAGAAGCTGACCACTTAAGACATTGGCTTTGGGGGGATTTTCGCTTCTTATCAGGAGATGATAAAAGTACTTGGTATTATATGCTCAAACATAATTCTCACATGTTATATGTTCCAGATGCACTGGGTTATACGGTTGAAGTTATAGAGGGAGCAGGCTTAGAGCGTATGGTACAAAATTTTAGACGCTGGTCTGGCAATATGTTGAGGAATGGCTCTAGGGCAACTTCATTAGGCCCTAACAAGATGCCATTTTTTATTTGGTGGTGCTTAATCGATCAAAAATTGTCGATGTGGACCATGCTTGTTAGCCCTGTACTTGCTATATGTGCTTCTATTTATCATGGTTTAGCGTACCTCTGTGCTTATGTCATTTTTATTGCTATCAGCAGAATGTTTTTATCGTTATTTTTATTTCAATACTCTAGAAAAATTCAATTAAGCTATCCATGCATTTTATATTTTAATCAATTAATTAATGCAGCAGTAAAAGTTTATTGTATTTTTAGATTATCAAAACAAAGGTGGTCGAATCGAGGTGATCAAAAGTCAGAAATTGATGGCAGCTATTTATTAGAGCTAGCAAGAAATACTATGGCAAATTGGTGTACTGCGGTTGCCGTTATCTTATTATTTGTAGTGACATTGCAGTTTGCCAATATTATCCAAATACCGTCATTTGAAATGCTTGATCATATTTTTGGCGAATTATTATGAAAAAATATCCAATCGTATTATATGTATCAAAATGTCGGGCGCTTACTGTACTAGCGCGAAGAAAGTATCTAGCTCACTCTATTGCTATAGGTTATAAGGGGCTAGTGTATTGCTTCATCATATTAACTTCATTTTTAGTAGGCTTAACACCTGTTTTATTTAATTTCGTCGTTGACCCCTATAACGTTAATCGTGTATTTAATTTGCAGATGAAAAAAGAAAAAATTAGTTTGAAAGCGCACTATCCCTTATGGAAAATAAGTAATTATCCAAAGGAGCAAGCGAAGACCCTGATTTTAGGGGATAGTAGAGCACTAGCGCTGAAAGATAAATACTGGCATCAACTAAAAATGAGTGATGCTTATAACTTTGCTTATGGTGGTGCAACCCTTCATGAAGTGATAGATACCGTTAGCTTTATTAAAACATCACCTAAAATTAACACTCTCATTATCGGTATTCAGTTGCGTAGTTTTTCACCACTGTTCAAAAAAGGCTTAAATAGAGTGCCTGAGGCGATTAAGTTGATTAATGAACCGGTAAGTTATTACGCTAATGGTTTTGTTACTGAAATAAGTTGGCGGCAAATTGAACAACGCTATGAAAGTGAAGTTATGTGGTTAAAAGACTTAGTTACCAAGGTGAATGTTAATTTAATTTCTACAGCACATGCCAATGACGTTTCAATAAAAACAGAAAAAACTTTAGAAAAATTACTTGACCCAAGAAACTGCACCAGTTGTATTTTGCCTAAGTTGATTGCTTCTCAGCCTGCACCAATACAAAAAATAATGCTGCCAAAACATGCGTTGGGTTTAGGTCTGTGGACAGAGTTATGGCCTCCGATCATACTTAACCGCCAGCTCCCTAAGACATTTGCCAAACAAATAGCCAAAAATGCTCAATCAGATTGGCAATCGTTTAATTTTTCGCAGCAATACTGGCAGGGTCTAGTTAGTATTGCTGACTGGGCAAATAGTCATGATGTCAAACTGATCTTTTTTATCCCGCCAACTATTGCTGAAATGCAACAGCAAATTACCAATTATGGTTACGCAAAAGCGAACCAGAAATTAAGACTGGATCTGGCAAAATTAGCACCGGTAATTGATTTTGATTTTGATTCAGCCCTGACTCGAAACCTTGACAACTTTAATGACGCTTATCATTTTAACTATAAAGTTGCCAAGATGATTATTGGGGAGTTAATACAATTTATTTCCTCTTCAGCCGAGTCCAAAAAAATGGCCTATAAAAGGCGATCGCAAATTACTTGTCCAATCACTCCACAAGAGACTTTAAGAGAGTTAGCAAGTACGGGTATTGTCATGCGAGAAGGAAGCGCATGTCGAATTTGGCATAAACGTCATGAATAAAAACAAGCGGGTGTTACAAAGGTACTCATTGGTAATAATGATTTTATTAATCATCATCATTATATTTTCGATACATTTCACCTACCAAAAGCATATTCAAGATAAAGGCAAAAGTGCGCCAATCATCAGTGAAATTAAAGAACAGCTAGATCAAGCTAAAGCACTGCAAAAGCAAGGAAAGCTCTTAGAGTCAGCAGAAGTTTTTGAGCAGTTTGCTTTACAAGGTTATCCCGAAGCTATGTTTTATTTAGCAAAAGCTTATGAAAAGGGCTGGGGAGTGCCGCCTAACTTGGAAAAAGCTCGCAGTTATTTACTCAATGCCATTATTTATGATTTTAGTTACCGAGGGGAAAGTGCCTATTTGCTAGGTCGACTTTTTCAAAAATCATCCGGCCCTAATTGCAATACTATCGCGGTTGACTGGTTTAGAAAGGCATTAAAATGGAATTACCTTAAAGCGTCATTGTCCTTAGGTATTCACTTTGAAAAGGGCTTAGGTGTTGAGAAAAATGTTGCTCAAGCAATCTTCTACTATGAAATCGCTAACCAAGCTGGGATTGCCATTGCAGCGTTAAAACATGCTCGACTTATAGCCTTAGGCCAATCTACTTTTCCCCCTGACTCTGAATATGCTCAAGCATTAGTGGATAACGCTATTATGCAATTAACTAGAGAGGCAAATGGTGGTAAGGCAAGTGCTGCCAAGTCTCTAGGGCGCTTATATCGCGGCACAAGGCTAGTTAAAGGCATCATAGGAAAAGAGCGTCAAGACAAGACGATAAAGTGGTTTAGATTGGGCAGTGAACTTGGTGATGCCGGTTCAATGCATGATTTGGCACAATATTTACTCTTTATTGATGATGAAAAACATCAAATAGAAGGGCTGGCATTATTTAAAAAAGCAGCGGATAAAGGTCATGGCGGTGCGGCAACAGCATTAGGGCGAATGCACTTAAAACAGCTATATGGTTTTAATAAAAAAGGTGCTGTTTTTTGGTTTGAAAAAGGTGTAAAAGCAGGACACACTGGCGCATTCAAGGAATTGTCGGTTATTTATTTTGAAGGGAATCTTATTGAAAAAGATCTCGATAAAGCTATAGCTTTAGTAACTAAAGGTGCGAATAGAGGTGATTCTGGCTCGAAAAGGTTACTAAATAAATTTTTAAAAAAACAACGTAAAATAAAAAATATGCAGGATAAAAGAATAAATTTACGGGATTAGTTAGTCATTGCCGTTAGATATATAACGGCTGTTATTAACATGAGTAGAGGTGGTCTATTATGGTGTTTAGCTCTATAGAGTTTATCTATTTTTTTTTAGTGCCAACCTTGTTGGTGTTTTTTATTTTACGTTATTTAGCGCTGGAAAAAGCTATTATCTGGTGGTTAATCATTGCCTCGCTACTATTCTACGCTTGGTGGAGTGTTTATTACTTAATATTGCTCATTAGCTCAGTTATAGTTAATTTTTCTATTCACAAGCTTATATTGAAAAAGCAGAGCCGTTTATTCTTAACTATCGGTACGGTAATCAATCTAGCAACGCTTGCCTATTTTAAATATGCTGACTTTCTTATTGCAAACTTTAATACCATTCTTGGTGTTGAAGTGCCGTTATTACATGTCATTTTACCTTTAGCTATATCCTTTTTTACTTTTCAACAAATTTCTTTTTTATTTGATACTTATCATCAAAGAATAAGAGCGTGTAGCTTTGCTAGGTATTGTTTATTTGTTGTTTTTTTTCCGCAACTGATTGCAGGACCCATAGTCTTGCAAAAGCATACTATTCCGCAATTTACCTTAACGGTGTTTAGAAAACCGCTGTTTATGAATTTAGCGATAGGCTCAACTTTATTTGCCATTGGCTTATTTAAAAAAATTGTTTTAGCTGACTCTATGGCGCCCTTTGCGAATGACGTTTTTAATTTAGCGAATTTAGGACATTCGGTGCCAGCAGAAGCAGCTTGGCTAGGGGTGTTTGCTTATACCTTCCAGATTTATTTTGATTTTTCGGGCTATTGTGACATGGCTTTAGGTCTAGCACGTATGTTTTCTATAACTTTACCCATCAACTTCAATTCTCCGTATCAGGCTAAAAACATAGTCGATTTTTGGCGTCGTTGGCATATGACTCTATCTGCTTTTTTACGAGATTATTTGTATATTCCTTTGGGTGGTAGTCGTTATGGCAAAGTACGTCAATATATGGCATTAATGCTCACCATGTTATTGGGCGGTCTATGGCATGGAGCCAGTTGGACTTTTGTTTTCTGGGGTTTTTTACATGGTTTATATTTAGCGGTCAACCATGGTTGGTCAACGTTAACAAAAAACACGCTGTTTTCTGAATATATTCCAGCGCCAGTTATTCAATTCACCAGTCATTTAATAACGTTGCTGGCGGTTATTTTTGCTTGGGTTTTCTTTAGAGCTGAAAACTTTAGTGACGCCTTATTAATTATTACCGGCATGTTGGGACAAACGCAGTTTTATAATGCCGGAGTTTGGGCAGGAGTTGTAAATGATACAGCTATGTTATGGCTAAAAATTATTGGCTTAGCATTTACCGTACTAATTTTACCTAATTCCATTGAGTTAACTCGTCATTATCGTCCTGTTTTAAAAGTAAAAAGTATCCTAGCAAAAACAACAGGCATATCTGGGGTGGTCAAATCATATTTACTGTGGCGCCCATCAATGAGCTGGTCCATGGTGATCGGTGTAATGGCATCAATTAGTTTATTTTTTCTTTATCAAGCGAACAATATAACCGAGTTTATCTATTTTAATTTTTAAAATCGAGGATTAGCTAATAGGTATAGCCTGAATGTGTTTACAACGTTAATAGAGGTTGTTATGAGAGCTTATAAAGAAAACAGTAAATTAATATTATCTTTATTCTGGGCAGTTAGTGCCTTCTTTAGTCACTATTGTTATGCAAATGACTCAACTAATGTAAATACTTCAGTTAATTCGCTTCCACACATCGCAAGCAAACCCGTAAAAGAACACTGGTCGATTACTAATTTAAAAAATGGTTTTACCTATGACACCTCTACGCAATTAATGACAGTGAACGCCTTGCAAAAAAAAGGCCTAATTAGCGTTGCAAAGAAAGGCGAGAATTTGTTGATAAATTATTGGCAAGAAGGTGCATATCGTTCGACCATCACTTATAACAAAGAAAAACTGGTCGATGGTTTTGCTTTAGATGATGTCTCTAGAGTAACTAGCTTTCGTTTTGATAAACATGGAAATTTTGTCTATATCCGCACAGCTAAAGGTCCTAAAGTCAAAGTAAAACTAATTTTTAATAACAAACTACTTTTAACATGGCCCAGGTTAAGCAAAATAAAAATTCTTGCTTTTAAGGGCACTGAGATGATTATCTCTAGTTATGATGAAGATTTACAGCAAACAAGCTTTATTCGTTATCAGTTAAATAGCAGCAAAAATTCAATCGACAGCCAGCAATACTTAGGCAAAGTTGATGGTTGTGATGTGCTGTCAACAAAAGTCGTTTCTGCTGGCGTTTTTATTCAAAGTTATTGCCAAGTAAGTCAAGGCAGTGATATCCAGTTCCTGGATTTAACTACTCATCAATTAATCACGACCAAAGCGAGTCAGTTTGATGAGTTTTTTGGTTTTAAAGACAAAGGTGAAAACAAAACAAAACAAAAGTATAAGACCAAAGGCAGAAAAAATAATACCGTGACAATACCTGTATTATCAGTATCAGGAGGAGTACAAAGTAGACAAATATATCATGCTATTTCAGGGGTATTTAGTCAGTATTTAGGAGAGGCAATGTCAAAGGCTTCTGATGAAGCGGGTAAACAAAGCTGGAGTCAATCATATAGGACGCTAACATTAGCCGAACTCTACGAGAAAACTAATCATCCTATTTTTGCACGCATAGCCACCCAAGCCATGGCTGCCACGCTAAGACAACAAAATGATAAACAGGGCATCTTTCAAGCTCACAACCCTAAATGTGCTTGGGCTTCTAGAATATATTCTATTGATGGCACTACGCCCATTTCCTTTATGATAAATCAGGCGATGATTGCCAATAGTTTGATCTATAGCTGCAAGAAATTAAAACAGCATTGCTCAGAGGACCTTAAAACTGAAATTGAGGATAATGCTAGTTGTTTGGTGTCATCGTTTGAATATTTATTTGTTCAAAGCCAAGGCTTGTACCGGATCCCTTATGGCAGCAACTTTCGTTATGATGGATTATTCGCCCCTTGGAATTGGCAGTTAACTTGGGCTAATTTATTACAATATGTCGGAGAAAACAAAAGAAATAGTATTTATCAGCAAAGATCTTTAGCAATGGTAAAGCAGTTTATAGCAAGCTGGCACTTTACTGATGAAGCCAATAGTCGAGCATTGTGGCGTTATTGGCCACCTCATTATTACCTAGGTTGGCAGGAGGTAGATAAAGTCTCTATACATAGGCCGAAGCAAAGGCCAGTTATTGGTAATAAACTCAGGTATGAAGACCTAAATCATGCAGGTTTAAGTTTGTTGGGCTTAAGCTTTTTACAGTACCCATTAACCGCTCAACAACAAAGAGGGCTTTCTCATACCATCGACTATTTGCTCGACTTTGGCAGTATTTTGCCTAGGGACATGGATGGTAAAGGCCCGTTGAACCCTCGTTGGTCACTCGGTGCAGGTTGGCATGCTTATGCCACGCCAAGACTAACGTCGCTTTTTAGTGGCAAATTACCCGGCTCGGTATCAAGTAATAAACATTTGGCTTACGCTTTCTTGGGCAAAGCACAAAATAGCTTTAACTTACAATTTACTTTGTCCATTTGTTCGTATCAAGCAAATAGCAAAGAGTCTGAGTTTAGTTGTGAGGTTAAGAGAAAGTGGGCATGGAGAAGTATTGATGACTTTTTAACTAACAATCCATTGTTTTTAATAAAGGCTATAAACAAAAGCTAAACCCAAACCCAAAAAAGCACTATTTAACATAAAGTGTGTAACTCATGGCATCATTAGCTTATTGGCAATAATTACCAACTGAGTTTTTTTCTATAAATGGTTGAAGGACTCACTTCTAATAAAGCCGCAGCTTTGGGGATATTGCCCTGACAATGTAATATTGCCGCTTCAATGGCATGCTTTTCAACTTGCCAAAGTGGCTGGATATCATCGATTTGGCTAGCTTTATTATTGTGAAAATTAGTATTTTCTATGGCGAAAGTCGGTTGGTTGGCATTATAGCTCCTTACCGTAGTGGATAAAGATTTTATGATCATTTCTGATGTTATTTGGTCACCGCTATTTAGGATCACCATGCCATGGATGACATTTTCTAATTGGCGTATATTTCCCGGCCAATCATAAGAGCAGATAATTTGAATAGCATTACGAGAAAACTTTTTAAAATGTTTATGCTCAACTTTATTGTACTTTTTTAAAAAGAAGCTTGCGATATGGACAAGGTCTCCACCTCGCTCTCTTAAGGGAGGTAAAGCCATAGTAATAACGTTTAGTCGGTAATATAAGTCCTCTCTAAAGTCTCCATTTATTACTGACTTACCAATAGAATTTGACGAGGCCGAAATAATTTGCGCATGAAATTTTAACAACTCGTTTGTGCCTAAAGGGGAAAACTCTCGCTCTTGTACAACACGTAGCAGTTTTGCTTGCAGTGGCTTTGATAAAGTCGTTATTTCATCCAAAAACAAGCTGCCTTGCTTGGCGGCAGAAAATAAGCCTTCTTGATTGGAAACTGCGCCAGTGAATGCTCCTTTAGTGTGTCCAAAGAGTTGAGACTCCATTAAATACTCACTGAAATTGGCACAATTTACCGCAATAAAAGGTTGGTCTTTATGGTAACTTTCAAGGTGACAAGCTTTGGCTACCAACTCTTTCCCCGTACCGGTTTCTCCGGTAATAAAAATGGGCGCATTAGTGCTTGAAGCGTGTCTAATACTGTCAAACAGTTCATGCATGGTTTCATCTTCAGCCACCATACCGTGAAAGTTAATTAACCCTGTCAGTGGTATGTTGTCTTCATCACTAGGAATAACAGTAACATTCACTTTTCTACTAAGCGCCTTGTCGACCACAAATTTTAGTTCTTTATTTATCCAAGGTTTACAAATGTATTTTTCAACTACGCCAGAACTAAAAGCGGCGGAGACAAGATCAAAGTCTTGGTAGGCGGATAAAATAATACGTTGCGAGTTGGGCCAGCGGTTTTTTATTTTCTCTAATAGCTCGCAGCCACTCATTTCGGGCATGTGTTGATCTGAAATAACGACATCAGGCTGATTTACTTGGCAATACTCTAGTGCTGCATGTGGCGAGTTAAAGTCAATGACAGTAGCCTGAGTGTTATGTAAGGCTCTTTTCAATGCTTGTAATATATTGTTATCATCATCAACAAGCAGTAATACCGGTAAAGATGAACTATTGTCTTGATTTTCCATCATCGCATGCCAATTTGAGTATATGTATCTATTAATAATAGGATAAATTTGCAATTTAACAGACGTTATTTGCAATTTGCGTCTTTTTTTAACATAGTTAAACTATTGTGATCATTAATAAAGCTTTTTATTAAAGCCGTTATAAATAAGTGACCTACTTGGAAACAATGTGGGCTTGCTAGGGAAGAATAAATGGACAAGCCTTCATTACTAATACTTGATGATGAAAAGGAAGTACTTAACGCGCTAAATAGAGTGTTACGTAAACATTTTCAATTGTATTTGTTTTCAGATGCTAATGAAGCCATTGGCTTTTACCAAGATAATCCTAATATTCCGCTGATCCTCACTGATATGAGAATGCCAGTAATGGATGGGGCAACCTTTTTAGGGAAAATCATTGACATTAATCCGCACTGTAAACGTTTCTTGTTAACGGGTCATGCCGATATTAACTTAACGGTGACAGCGGTAAATGAAGGGAAAATCTGTCATTATTTTTCAAAGCCATGGGATAATGGGGAACTAATTGCTGAGCTAACCAGTGCTTATCAGCTGTACCTTAATGAAAGAAAAACTAAGCAATTATTAAAAATAAATTTGGCTAAAAATGCTGAATTGTCTCTTATTAACAGCTCACTTGAATTAGAAACCAATAAAAGCCAAAAAAAATTGCAGCTGATCTCTGCCCGGGAAGCCAATGGTTTTGTTCGGCTTAAAAAGACTTTCTCAACCTTTATTGATATTTATGCAGAAACAATTTGTTTGCATAATCAGGATGTTACTCGTCATAATTTTCGTGTTGCCGCCCATGCTAGGTTAATCGCCGAACGTCAAACTTGCGATAAACTCACCACGTTTCAAATTTATATTGCCGGCTTGTTGTATGAAACGGGTAAATTAGCACTTAAACAAAACTTACTGACAAAACCAATTGAGACCATGTCGCAACATGAAAAAAGTCTTTACAGTGGCTTTTATCAAAAAAGTTTTGATCTACTTAATAAAGTCGATGAACTGTCATTTGTTGCTGAAATCATCAAGCATATTCCGGCAAACTATAACGGTAGTACCGCACCTGACCATTTAAGCGCAGAAGAGATTCCCCTAGGCTCGCGTATTATTGCCATTGTTTCAATGTATGATAATTTAGTGAATGGTCGGCAGTCACAAGCTAAAACGTCGACTGCACTGGCTAAACATCATATTAAAGAATTAGCTAAGACCATGTTTGATTCGAGTTTAGTCAATCACTATTTAACCATACTTGATGAATATCCAAACTCAACTGAAGGCCAAGTAGATTACTTATTAAATAGTAGCGATTTACGAGAGGGCATGGTGCTAACCAGAGATATTGTCAATATAGATAAGAACCCTATGTTAACTAAAGGCACAGAGATAGAACAGCATCATATTGATAAACTAATTAAAATTGAAAAAGAGCAAGGTGAATATTTTCTTATTTATGCGCGTTAATTTATACGACTAGCTTTATAAGCTAGTCGTTATTCTATTGATATAGGCAACTTTCCAGCGTTATAAATTTCCTTTTGTCGTTGTATTGCAAACAACCAGATTAATGTAACAGTACATTTTTCCGTAGCAAGGCTATTACTTTTTCAATTATTAAAAAAGTTTAATGCCAGTTCGTTGACTTTTTTATCAGCAGTGTAAACTTAGCTACTATCTAGTTTATTAAGTATATCAAGTGCTTAATACCACAGATTGTTCCGATATTATAATTACCTATCCCTAAGTGTTTCTTTGAGTTTACGTTTTCCTATATTTTCAGTAAATTTACACACCCTTAATCTAAATGAGAATCTTTCAAGTTATGACTTTGCATGGTAAATTTGTGAAGGCTCCATGACAGCGCTGTCATGGAGCTTTCACATTCGAAAAGGTAAATTTAATTTTTCGTATCAATAATCATTCCTAAAGAATTAATAAGCGGAACAAGAGAGAATTAATGAAGTCACTTTTAGCTAAGCTAACGGTTAAGTATAAATTGTTACTGTTAACGGTTTTAACATCAATAAGTTTAATTGCGGTTATTCTTGTATCGATACAAACATTAAAGTTTAATTTGCTAGAAGACCGGCATTTACAAACTCAACATTTAACTGAAGTTGCAACGGATACAGTTAGGTATTTTTATTCGCAGTTTGAACAAGGTAATTTCACCGAAAAAGAAGCTAAGCAACATGCATTATCGGCACTAAGCAGTATGCATTACAATAAAGAGGAGTATTTCTGGGTTAATAGCATTAATTACATAATGTTATCGCATCCTAAAAAAACTCTAGTAGGGCAAAATATTGAGAATATTAGTGATCCTAATGGTGTGTATGTATTTGTTGAAATGATGCGAGTAATTAATGCACAAGGGCAAGGGGGAGTAGATTATCAATGGTATAAAAAGGGCGTTGCAAAGCCTGTTGATAAAGCATCATATGTGAAGTTATTTCAGCCATGGGGCTGGGTAATAGGGACGGGGATATATTTAGATGATGTTGATGAAATTTTTTGGCAGAATGCCGAAACACTGCTTTTAACCGCCGGACTATTTTTACTCTTGGCTACTTGGTTATCTCATCAAATAAGTGCAAATATCTATAAACCTTTACATAAAATGAGGGAGTTGATGGTTAAAGTAAATTCCAACAACGACTTAACTATAGAGTTAAAAGCTCAAGGTAGTGATGAGTTGGGTGATATTGCTCGAGCTTTCAATAAAATGATTACTGACTTTAGGCATGTCTTAATTAATATCTCAAATTCATCGGGTAGTTTAGCTGCACAAGCTGAAGAGTTATCTGCAGTTACTGAGCAAATCAATCAAGGAATGAAAATACAAAGTGATAATGTCAAAGTAGCTGACATTGCTGCTAATGAAATGGTTGTCGCTATCAAAGAGGTCGCAGAAAATACTCACACAACGCTTGAAGCAACACATGCTGCTACGGCAGAAACAAATGATTGTGTCAGTATTTTAAACGAAAACATAGCTTCAGTTAATGATCTTAGTGGTAGGGTTGAACACTCTGCTAGCCAAATAATGGAACTTAAAAATGCCAGTAAAAATATTGGGGAAATTGTATCGACCATTCAAGCAATCGCCGAACAAACCAACCTACTAGCTTTAAATGCCGCCATTGAAGCAGCCAGAGCCGGTGAGCAAGGTAGAGGTTTTGCAGTTGTTGCAGATGAGGTGAGAACATTAGCAAGCCGTACTCAAGACTCTACTGGTAATATTACATCCGTCATTGAGTTGTTACAGCAAGGTATTGAAGAAGCGGTGCATAACATGGCTCAGTGTCAGAAGCAGGCGCAATCTAGTGTTGCTTTAGCGCAGCAAGCAGGCGGTTTAGTTAGTAATATGCAAAAAGCAATGTTAGAAGTTACTGACTTAAATAATGTTATAAGTACGGCAACAGAAGAGCAACATGCAACAACGGAGCAAGTTAAAGAAATCATTCATCAAATTAATGATATGACAGAGCAAACAACCGATAGCGCAGCCCATACGGCACAGGCGAGTGAAAATTTAGCTATCTTTGCTACAGAGTTAAATGAATTAGTTGCTAGTTTCAAGGTTTAGTTTTTAACCTTTACATCTCAGGCTTACATGTGAGCTAAGGCGATGGAGTGCCTTCATAATAGATACTGAACATTATCTATACACCTAACATTGATAATTTCTCGAAGTAATATCAAAATATGAAATATTGGCTGTAATTTAATCGGCAATATACTCTTATCTAACGCTATTCTCCCCCGTAAACACTTGCTATAATGCGGCTATCTTTGTGCTAAAAACGCACTTTATACCAAGCTTTATAACAAGCGGATTGATAAGCTAATCCGTTTGTTTTAGGTTATTTTCAGAGGTTTATTTTCATGTCGGATGCCGAAAACCGCCCAACAAATTTTATTCGTAATATCATTGATGCCGATTTGGATAGTGGTAAACACACCAGTGTGCAAACACGTTTTCCACCTGAGCCAAACGGCTTTCTACATATTGGTCATGCAAAGGCTATTTGTTTGAGTTTTGGTATTGCCCAAGATTATAATGGTAAATGTAATTTACGTTTTGATGATACCAACCCTGAAAAAGAAGATATTGATTACGTACATGCTATTCAAAAAGATGTGCAGTGGTTAGGTTTTGAGTGGGCAGGGGAGGTTCGTTATTCCTCGAATTACTTTGACCAGTTACATGACTTTGCCGTTGAACTGATTGAAAAAGGCTTAGCCTATGTTTGTTTGTTAAATGCGGAAGAAACGCGTGAATATCGTGGCACTTTGAATAAGCCGGGTAAAAATAGTCCTTACCGTGATACCTCTATCGAAGAAAATTTAGCCTTATTTGCTAAGATGAAAAATGGCGAATTTGAAGAGGGCGTTTGTGCCTTGCGTGCGAAAATAGACATGAGTTCAAGCTTTATGTGTATGCGCGACCCTATTATTTACCGTGTACGTTTTGTTCATCATCATCAAACGGGAGATAAGTGGTGCATTTACCCTATGTATGACTTTACTCACTGTTTATCGGACGCGATAGAAGGCATTACCCATTCTATTTGTACGTTAGAGTTCCAAGATAACCGCCGTTTATACGACTGGGTTATTGAAAACGTATCTGTACCGTCTACGCCACATCAATACGAGTTTTCTCGCTTAAACCTTGAATACACTTTGATGAGCAAGCGTAAGTTGAATACTTTAGTCGAAGAAAATTTAGTTGATAGCTGGGACGATCCACGTATGCCTACTATTGCAGGGTTTCGTCGCCGTGGTTATACCCCTGCATCAATACGAGAGTTCACTAAGCGCATCGGTGTTACTAAAATGGAAAACACCATTGAGATGAGCGTGCTAGAAGCATGTATCCGTGAAGATTTAAACGATAATGCGCCACGTGCTATGGCTGTTTTAGATCCTATTAAATTAGTGATTGAGAACTATCCGGAAGATAAACATGAAGATCTTGTTGTTAAGAATCACCCAAGTGATGAAGCGCACGGCACACGTATTGTGCCATTTTCTAAAGAGCTTTATATCGAAGCGGAAGACTTTAGAGAAGAAGCCAACAAGAAATATAAACGTTTAGTTATTGATAAAGCTGTTCGTTTACGCGGCGCCTATGTTGTTACTGCTACACGCTGTGATAAAGATGAACAAGGTAATGTCACTACGGTTTACTGTACTTACAATGAAGATACTTTAGGTAAAAACCCAACGGATGGTACTAAACCTAAAGGTGTTATTCACTGGGTTGATGCCGATAAATCACTGGACGCAACAGTACGCTTATATGACAGATTATTTACTGTGCCAAACCCTGCTGCAGAAGATGACTTCCATAAGGTGATTAATCCTGAGTCTTTAGTTGAGATCACCGGCGTAAAAGTTGAGCCTTCATTAGCCGATGCTAAAGCGGAAAGTGCTTACCAGTTTGAACGACAAGGGTATTTCTGTCTAGATAATGACATTAAAGAGTCTGGCGCATTAATCTTTAACCGTACGGTTGGTTTGCGAGATACTTGGGCTAAAGTTAGTAAATAGTCTATAACTCAGTAAGTTTAGGTGCAGTATTTTCTGAGCTGTACGCTGTACTTAGTTTAGCCATAAAGAACTGTGCCTTTTATGAATGAAGCCAGGAGTAAGTTATTTAAACTTACTACTGGCTTTTTTTTTGTTAAATCTGTTAACCTTATATAATAAAATGTAATCCATTAACTAGGTATATTTAATGAATAAACAGTTAGTTGCCATAGTAATAGCCAGTGTTTTATTGCTATTTACCTTAGCCGGCTGTCAAGAGCCGCCTTCAGCAGAAGAAAGTGCTAAGGCTGCGCTAAGTAAGCAGGATAGCTCGAACGTTAACAAAGCTGAGTTGTGGTTGGCGGCTAAAAAAATTGTTGAGAAAAGAACTACCGGGAGAACATGGGCTGAAATAAAAGCCTCAGGCTACATTAATGCGGTAAAACTTGATTGGCAGTTAGAGTCAGCATTACCTCGTGCAGGCTCGACCAGTGCTTATCACTCTACCTTATTACAAAGCTTTGCCGATGAGCGCGGCTTAAAAATTAACTGGCTGCGAGTCAGTAACTTAGCCAACATGTTTAGCAAGCTATTGGCTTTTGACGTTGATATTATTCCAAGGCATTTAACCATAACTGTAAACCGCCTAGAAAAAGTGAGTTTTTCCTATCCATTGCTGCGTGATAGAGAAGTCGTTATTGCTAAAGCGGGTAAACATACTTTTAATAGCCAAGACGATATCACTATTTCGTTACCGGTCGGCTCAGCCTATATCGACAGTGTTAGTAAACAGTTTCCCCATTGGCAGGTTAATATTATTGAAGAGCGAGTTAGTTCACAAGAAATGGCTGACACCATTACTGATGGCTCCGCGAAATATACCATTATTGATGGTTTTGCTTTCGAAACATTAAAACAATATCGTGATGATATTCAAAGCGTATTTACTTTACCTAAAGCAATCAACCTTGCTTGGGCGGTTAATAAAGGTAATGATAATTTCCTCCATGAGCTTAATGAGTTCATTTCGGTGCACCATGTTATGCAGGTGGTTGAGCCAGAACGTAAAATTGACTTTAAACAGTTAAGAAAAGATAAACTTCCGCTGCGGGTTATCACGCGAAATAGCCCGGAAACTTATTTTTTATGGCGTGGCGAGTTACTCGGTTTTGAATATGAATTGATGCGCAAGTTTGCTGATATCAACAAGGTGAAGTTAGTTATTGTTGTTGCTGATAGCTACGCAGAAATGCTGACATTATTAGCCGAGGGTAAAGGCGATATAATTGCCGCAGGCCTGTCTCGAACTAAAGAACGAACAAAACAAATAGCTAAAGCAAAGTTAGCGACCAGTCTTCGTTATAACCGGGTAAAAGAACAATTAGTTGCTCACCAAGATAGTCTTCCTATCAACGAACTAGCCGACCTTAAAGGTCGTACTATTACCATTAGGCAGAGCAGTAGTTTTTGGACAACGGCACAAATGTTAGCGAAGGATTTTGGCGCTAATATCGTCATAGCCAAAGAAGATATTGCCACCGAGATATTAATTAGTCAGGTGGCGGATAAAGAAATTGATTTAACCATTGCTGATAGTAATTTAATCGCTATTGAGAGTAGCTTTCGTACGGAAATTATTACCCCATTAACGTTTAAAGAAGATGTGCCTTATGCCTATTTGGTTAGGCAAGGTAATCCGCAATTACTCGCTTACTTAAATGAGTTTATTAGAAAGTACTACCGCGGTACTTTTTATAATGTTGTTAAAAATAAATATTTCTACAATGAGAAATCACGGATAAGTCATAAAAAGCACCGTTTAGTTTCGGGTTCAACCTTGTCACCCTATGACGATATTGTCCGCACTTATGTACAACCCTATAATTTTGATTGGCGTCTGATTGTCTCGCAAATGTATCAAGAAAGTCGCTTTGACCCACTAGCCAGTAATGCCACAGGCGCTTTTGGCTTAATGCAAATGCTGCCTCGCACAGCCGCAGAGCTTGGTGTGGTAGATTTAAAAGATCCAGAGCAAGCCATTGCTTCAGGGGTACAGTATCTAGACTGGACACGGGACCGATTCTCTAAGGATTTGCCAGTACAGGAGCAAATGTTTTTCTCCTTAGCCTCTTATAATGCCGGTTATGGTCACGTGAAAGATGCACAGCGCTTAGCAAGGCAGCTAGGTTTAAGAAGTGATCGTTGGTTTAACAATGTCGAAAAAGCCATGTTACTACTGCAGCGCCGTCAGTATTATCAAAAGGCGCGGTATGGCTATGTTAGAGGCCGAGAGCCGGTAAATTACGTGCGTGATATTCACCAACGTTATTTAAGCTATATTCGTATTTCTGGCTAGTGGTTAGAAATGTTTAATATAACCTTGTTTAATTTTTAAGGCATATGAAATACTCCTTATTGATATTTTTACTCATATTTACGGCTTTACCGACATTGGCTGATGAAGCCGAGCCGGTACACTATGCTTATGCCAATTACTTAGGCAGTGGTATTTATCGAACCACTGGACAGAATGCTAGTTTAATTAGCATCCCGTTTTCTTATAACTTTGACGATGAGGGTAAAACAACTTATGGTTTACGTTTGCCTGTTTCGGTTGGTTTTTTTGACTTTGATTTACCGGATTTAGAATTACCTGACGAAGTTGGCACCATTACCTTTACTCCTGGGATTGCGGTTAATCATCAATATACAGAAAATTGGCTGTTCGAAAGTTATTTTGATGCCGGTTATGGCCGAAACCTTACTACCAATAGAGGAGTTAAGATAAGTTCAGCAGGTTTTTCTGCACTTTATCACTTTGGTTCGCCAGATTATGACTCTATTTGGGCTAATAGAATTTATTATGCGCGTTATGACGGTAATGGTTACGATGCTAAAGACGCATATGCGGCAGTACACTTGGGCATAGATACCGGCTTACCCTTACAGTACACGATATTAGGTTATCAATTTCAACCCAGAGTTTTTGCCACAGTCTTTTGGTACTTTACTGAAGTTAATTTTATATCGCCGCGTACTAACAGCGCTGATGAAGACAACAATGTCACCCTAACTAACAGTTTAGAATTTGGTTTTACCTTGAAATTTTCCGAAACCATAGGTTATTCTTGGGCGGGGATTGATAGACTTGGGCTCAGTTATCGTTACAGTAAAAACTTCAGCGCCTTCCGGCTGTTATTTAGTTTCCCTATATAGTTTTCTTATATAACGTTTTTGTTTACCAAACTAGCGGCACAAACATTTTAAATACCCCCAGGACTCTGACACTGTGCGAATGCTATTAAAGCTAACGGTATTTAAGGTAACAGTATTAAAGTTAATGACATTAAAAAAGAGGCTTTATCGCCTCTTCTCTTGTTTGATATTTATTGACTAAACTCGTAGTGCTTTATCACCACGAGCCATACCGACACAACCGGAACGCGCTGTCTCAATAATTTCGGTTTCATTTTGCAGGGCATCAATAAAAGCATTGAGCTTTTCAGCATTACCGGTAAGTTGTACCGTATAAACTTGCTTGCCAATATCAATTATATTACCGCGAAATATTTCCGTTATCCGTGTTACTTCAGTGCGAGTCTTATCGTTCATGGCACCGACTTTCACTAGCAGTAATTCACGTTCAATATGTTTTCTATCGGTAATGTCAGTGATTTTAATAACATCAATAAGCTTATTTACTTGTTTAACAATTTGCTCTAATACTTTGTCATCGCCCTTAGTGGCAATGGTCATACGAGACAAACTGTTATCATCGGTTGGTGCTACGGTTAAGCTTTCAATATTAAAAGCACGTTGAGAGAATAATCCAACGATACGCGATAATGAGCCTGGTTCATTTTCCATCAATATAGCTAAAATTCTACGCATTATGATTTAACTCCTTTTTTTAGCCACATTTCATCGATTGCACCGGTGCGAATTTGCATTGGGTAAACATGCTCATTTTCATCAACCATAACATCGACAAAAACTAAGCGATCTTTGATATTAAAAGCTTGTGTTAGTTTTTCATCGAGTTCATCTAAACTATCGATTTGAATACCAACATGACCATAAGCTTCGGCAATTTTGACAAAGTCAGGTAAGGATTCCATATAAGAAGAAGAATGACGGCCGCCATACACCATATCTTGCCATTGGCGTACCATACCCAGTGAGCGGTTATTTAAGGTAACAATCACTACCGATAAGTTATATTGTGAACAGGTTGAAAGCTCCTGGATATTCATTTGAATTGAACCATCGCCAGTGATGCAAATAACATGTTTATCTGGAAAGGCGAGTTTTACTCCCATAGCTGCCGGCAAGCCAAAACCCATAGTGCCTAAACCACCTGAGTTGATCCATTGGCGAGGTTTGGCAAATGGATAGTACTGTGCGGCAAACATCTGATGCTGACCGACATCAGAGCAAACATAAGCTTCGCCCTTAGTGATTTTATACATGGCTTCTACCACGCGTTGTGGTTTGATCTTGTCACCAATATTTTGCTCATAACTGTTGCTTTTAACAGCACGCCATAAGTTGATTTGCTGCCACCATTGGCTAAATGCGGCTTCATCAGGGGTGAAATTAATCTCCTTTAATTCATCAAGCAGTTGCTGCATAACTATTTCCACTAACCCGACAACGGGGATATGGGCATTGATAGTTTTCGAAATAGAAGTTGGGTCAATATCGACATGAATAATGGTCGCATTGGGACAGAATTTTTCGACATTATTGGTGACCCTATCATCAAATCGCGCACCTAGTGCTAAGATAACATCAGCATTAGCCATGCTTTTATTTGCTTCAAGGCTGCCGTGCATGCCTAACATGCCGACAAATTGCTTATGAGTACCTGAAATGCCACCGAGCCCCATTAAGGTATTGGTTATCGGCGCCTTAAGTGTTTCCACTAAGGTGGTTAGTAATTCGGCTGCATCAGCTATGACAATGCCGCCACCGGAATAAACCACCAGTTTTTTTGCACTGGCAATGGCTTGCGCGGCTTTTTTTATTTGTTTGGGGTGACCTTTGATATTCGGGTTGTAAGAGCGCATTTTAACATCGGTATTGATACTAAATGGCCCTTTATTATCTGGAGTTAAGATGTTTTTAGGCAACTCGATCACTACAGGGCCAGGTCTGCCAGTACTTGCTAGGTAAAAAGCCTTAGATATAGCATCAGGAATATCAGCTAAACTTCGACAGTTAAAACTGTGTTTGACAATAGGGCGAGTACAACCAACGATATCAGTTTCTTGAAAAGCATCATTACCTATTAGTGAACTAGCAACTTGGCCAGCAAGTACCACCATAGGAATTGAGTCATAGTAGGCAGTGGCAATACCGGTAACACAGTTGGTTGCACCAGGTCCTGATGTTGCTAATACTACGCCAACTTCGCCTGTCGCTCTGGTATAGCCATCAGCCATATGAGTGGCTGCTTGTTCATGACGAACTAGAATATGTTCAATTTCATCTTGTTGAAATATAGCGTCATATATATCTAAAACGGACCCGCCTGGATAGCCAAAAATATACTTAACTTTTAGTGCGGATAGCGATTTAACTACCATTTCTGCACCAGTAAAAAGTTCTGTTGTCATACCATCACCTTGATTCTTTTAATTTATTTAATTGAAATTTGTTACTTATATAAATATAGAGTAAATAAAAAACCCCCGGTCTTATGAAGAGCGAGGGTTTGTTGATATTCTTGCTTAATCGTTTTTGCTAAGCACAAGGTATCCCCGCTAGTGATGAAAACACCACGACGACTAAGAGGACGACATTGAGGACAGTTGCTTTAATAATCATATCAATCTAACAAAAACGAAAAAATTTAATTGGTACTATTTTTAAAGGCTTTACTCGCTGGTGTCAACCAATAATTACAAAATGGCAAGAAAAGTGTTTGATATTCTTTTATTCTAATACTTGACTGTTATTTTATTCGTTTGGATTTAATTTTATATCTTAAGTTGTAGCAGTTTTAAACAATTTAAATCACTGTTTTATCTGTATTAGTAATACATTTTGATTTATATTAACTGGTATGTTACCCGCAGCCCAATAGACTTAAATATAGGTCTTACTTTCAAAAATGGAATAAATATGACCCCAATTAAATTACTAATTATTACTGGCTTAATTGCCTTTACCGCAGGGTGTGCAACACATTCAGCGAAAGTTGATTTTGACAAAAACACTGAAATAGAAACCATTAACTATAAAACCTTTGCTTGGCTAACCAAAGGAAAAATTATGGCGCCAGCTGTTGATATTAATCCTGTTATGAAAGAAAGAGTTGATGACAGTATTGAGCAAGCTTTTATTGCTAAAGGTTACCAGTTAGTAGCGAATGCCGAAAATGCAGATTTTACTATTTCTTACACAGTAGGTAGCAGAGATAAAATTAAAGTGAATAGCTATCCGTCAACTTATAACACCGGCTTTGGCTGGGGTCGTGGCTATTACGGTGGCCGTGGTTACTACGGAACTATGTCTATGGGCACTGAAACCACGGTTAGACAATATACCGAAGGTAAATTAGCTATTGATATTTATGATGTTAAAACTCACCAGCCAGTATGGCATGGTTGGGCAACCAAGCGTTTAACTTCAGAAGATAAAGAAGCACCATCGGCAATGTTAAATGATATTGTTCTCCAAGTAGTGAATCAGTTTCACTAAAAATAACTTTATTTATCATCTATAAAAAAACGGCCTTGAGTCGTTTTTTTTTGTGCCTAAGAAAACTTATCTAAACCTAGGGAATTCGCTATGATGAAGGGGACTTTTTTGTAATCTTCCTAGTAATTTAGCTGTTCTGAATTACACTAATATTATGGTTTCCTCAAGATAATAGACATTAATGAGTAACTTTATTTTTCAAGACGAAGTTGAAGAAGAAATTGACGACAAACCGCATAAAGCGGATAAATTTTGGCGTATTTTAGTAATTGATGATGATGAGTCTGTTCATCAGGTGACTAAACTAGTGCTCGCTGATGCTGAAATCGAACATAGAAGATTGGACATAGTCTCTGCTTTTTCTAGTAAGCAAGCCAAGGAGATTATGTTAAATGATAATTCTTTTTGTATGGCTTTTGTTGATGTAGTTATGGAAACTGATCATGCTGGTTTAGAGCTGGTTGAATGGATAAGAAAAGATCTTAAAAATCAATCTATTCGCTTAATATTACGCACAGGACAAGCCGGTTCTGCCCCTGAGGCAAAAGTCATTAAAGAATTCGATATCAATGACTATAAAGAAAAAACTGATTTTACCGCCAATAAAATGATCACCACAGTGTATGCAAGTATTCGTGCCTATCGTGACATTATGACCATTCAGCGCAGTCTTGACGCCTTTAAAAAGCTTATTGAAACGACTCATGATTTATTAAAAATTGATCAGTTAAAGAATTTTGGCTCAGCAGCACTTGACCATTTACTTGCCTTGATGAATGTCGAAAGTTCAGCGCTCTATATTGCCAGAACTCAAGTTGATTTTGCAAAAAAATCAACCAGCTCAATTATTGCTTGTACCGGTAAATATGTTTGTGAATCTGATTCTCTAGAAGCTTCGGATATTGATGAGCAAGTTAAGGCGAGAATTCAGCAGGTATTTATCGATAAAAGTCACTACCGAGATGATACTTGTTTTGTTGGTTATTATCGCGCCTCGGATAATGCTGCCTCAGTGCTATATATTGAATTTGAAGATGACAATGAGCATTTTAGAGCCAGTTTAGCTGAACTATTTGCTACTAATGTAGCGCTTATTCTTGAAAGTTTGACTAAGCAAAAAGAAATAGAAAAAACTCAAAAAGAGTTACTCTTTATCGTTGGTGAAGCCGTGGAAGCACGTAGTAAAGAAACTGGCGCCCATGTGCGTCGTGTGGCTCTTATCTGCGATATCCTAGCAAAAAAAGCGGGCTTAGAAGACAGCTTTGTTGAAGCCATTCGTTTAGCTGCACCATTACATGATTTAGGCAAGATAGCTATTCCGGAACATATTTTACATAAACCCGGTAAGTTAGAGGGAGAAGATTGGGAGATAATGAAATCTCATGCGCAAATTGGTGCTGATATTTTAGAAAAATCTACGGTAAGTGTCTCTAGATTAGCCGCTCGATTGGCTAATTATCACCATGAAAATTGGGATGGTAGTGGCTATCCCGAAGGCTTGAAAGGCGAAGAAATACCTGTCGAAGCTCGTATCATGGCGGTAGCTGATGTTTTTGATGCTTTAGGCTCAAAGCGTTGCTACAAAGAGCCTTGGCCAGATGAAAAAATAAAAGAGTTTTTATTAGCAGAAAGAGATAAAAAGTTTGAGGCTAAGCTGGTTAATATAATCGTTGATGACTTCGATGAATTTTTACAAGTCAGGATAGATTACCCTGACTATGCCGACCCAGAACATTAATTGGCTGCTAGTTCATTCGTAGTAGTTAATAGTAGCTAATGAGTGACAGTTACATAGAAATTGCCACTTAGGTATTCGTACTTTGAAGGTTGTATCGAGTTCAGGTTAGTTACGTGATAGCTTATCAACGGTCGCTAAACAAGCGGTCATAAAGGTATCTATAAAATATTTAACCTCAGGCATGCTTGCCTTTAATTCGTTTATTTTTATCGCTAATCTTTGTTCTACATGATCAAACTCTGGGTTCTTATGGTTTATTTCATCAAGGGCTTTAATATAGGCGACAATAATATCTGCCGCTTTGACAATGGCTTTATATTCCACCGAGACATTATCTTGGACGATAATATCACTAAACAGCTCTTGTAACTCTTCCGGCAGTGATGCTAAACATTCTTCTTCTGCCAGTAATTCTATTTTTTTAAACTCTCGTGCTATGGCTTTATTGGCATACTTTGTTGGGTTAACAATATCACCATAACGTGTTTCACTGGCTTCATGATACATGGCAATGGTCGATATTTTATCGGCATTGATTTGACCATTAAATTTCTTATTTTTAATGACGGCCAGTAAATGAGCAACAATGGCAACCTGATGCGAATGCTCAGCAACATTTTCTGGCTTTACACAAAACATCAATGACCATCGCTTTATTAATGGCATGCGAAACATCCAAGCTAAAAATGAACTTTGCATTATTACTCCTAAATAACGTTTGTTAATATATACCCGTTACCATTCAATATGCATGTTTCAGAGTGCTTGAGCAATTTCAATTCAAGGCGCGGTGATGAAATAATGGTTATTCAGGATAATATGCTCCTGCATTATCTAATAAGGTACTTCCTGTACCGTCCTTATAAATCACAGCAACGATGAAGTAATGTTGCTCAAACGCTTCTTCGATGGGTTTAAAATGACTTTATACCGCGTTAAATAATTAAACCATAGAGTGACTATGCTTAAATGATTTTCCTTGCCTAAAGCCATTTTAATTCCCACTGAAGTCCTGCACTTTGATTGGTAATGGGTATGTTATGCTTGAACTTGTTTGTAAGTAGCAAAAAAGCTTTTTAATTTTTCCATAGCAGGTATAAGTTCATCTTTATGTGGTAAAAAAACTAAGCGGAAGTAGTTCTGCTCTTTAATGTTAAATGCACTGCCGTGTACCAGTAATATCTTTTCTTGTTTGAGTAAGTCTAAAATCATTTGCTCGTCATTTTTAATATTAAATCTTTCTTGGTCTACTTTAACAAAAAGATATAAAGCGCCCATGGCTGGGTGACAAGATAAACCATCAATGTCGTTGATCATCTTAGCAGCAATATTTCGCTGTTTTAATAACCGGCCATCACCGGTAACTAGCTCATTAATACTTTGATAACCACCAAGGGCGGTTTGAATTGCATGCTGACAGGGCACATTGGCACAAAGACGCATGGAAGAGAGCATCGTTAAGCCCTCTAAATAATCTTCAGCATGAATCTTAGGCCCAGATATTACCATCCAACCGGCTCTAAACCCGGCAACGCGATAGTTTTTAGATAAACCGCCCATGGTAATTATTAATACATCTTGCGCTAGGCTTGCGGTCGGAATATGTTTGGCTTGATCAAATAAAATTTTATCGTAAATTTCATCACTGAAAATAATTAAATCATGTTTACGAGCCAGGGCAATTATCCCTTGTAAAATCTCTTCAGGGTAAACCGCACCTGTTGGGTTGTTTGGATTAATCAACACAATTGCTTTGGTTTTTTTAGTGATCTTTGCCGCCATATCTTCAAGGTTGGGATACCAAAAATTCTCATCATCACAATGATAATGAACAGGTGTACCGCCGGACAGAGATACTGCAGCCGTCCATAACGGATAATCCGGTGCAGGGATTAATACTTCATCGCCATTATTAAGCAAAGCTTGCATGGCCATGACAATTAGCTCACTAACACCGTTGCCAAGATAAATATCATCAACACTGACACCTTTAATGCCTTGCTGTTGAAAATACTGCATTACGGCGACTCGTGCGGAATAGAGCCCTTGCGACTCAGCATAACCCTGCGAGCTAGGTAAGTTATGAATAACATCTTTTAAAATATCATCAGGCGCCTCAAAACCAAATGGGGCAGGGTTGCCAATATTAAGTTTAAGAATTTTATGACCTTCATCTTCAAGGCGTTTCGCCGCCGCTGCTATTTGTCCTCTAATTTGGTAACGGACATTGTTAAGTTTAGAGGACTTGGTAATAGCTTTCATGAGTTGGCAACTTCTTAAGTAAAGGGAGATAAAAGTGAAATGTCATTGTTGCCAATAATGCGCTGTTTTGAAAGTCTTATTTTGGCTTTTTTTAAGGCTTAATTGTCAGCTTTTAGCTCGAAAAGGCATATTACAATGATTGTAAGCTAGATAAAATTCAGCTGACGAAAAGATTAAAAGAGTGTTAGCTTAGTAACAGCTCAAATTTATGGCTTGGTGGCTAATTATTTAGCGAGTGATAAGGCCAAATTTTTAACATTGTTTTAGTTAAATGTTGAAAAGGGTTCTACGCTTTTGTTGCCGCTTGGCAGAATCACTATTTGTTGAAAGCCGTTAATAAAGTACATCAATAAAAATTTATAAGTTAAAGGTAATGATATGTATCAAGGGAAATGTTTGTGTGGTGAGGTTCATATTAAAGTGAACGGAAAAATTAGTGATATTATTCATTGCCACTGCTCTTTATGTCGAAAAAACAGTGGTACTGCTTTTGCCACCAACGGTTTTATTAATACTGCTGACTTTGAAATCACCTCAGGAAAAAAGAGTTTAAGTTCTTTTTCATTTAAGCCGGGTCGCAGTCGACATTTTTGTAGTCAATGCGGTTCACCAGTTTATAGCGCTAATGAAGATGATCCAACACGATTAAGAATACGTTTAGGCATCATTGATAGTGAAATTACAGAAAGACCCATTTCTCATAATTTTGTTAGCTCAAAAGCAAATTGGGAAGATCTTGAGGCTGATTTGCCTCACTATGATGGTCTTGAACCAAGTAGGCAGTAAGTTGAAGTTAATCTTAGTGACAAAAAAGGAGCCGAAGCTCCTTTCATCATTATTATTCGGTAAGTAAATGCACTAAGGCTACCTTAGTAACATCTGAACTTTATTTAGTTGAACAAAGCCATAACATCATCAATGGCAATTAATGACTTTTCACCGGTAATGCGGTTTTTAAGTTCTACTTGTTGAGCATCTAAATTACGCTCACCAATGATAACTAATAATGGTGTGCCCATTAATTCATGATCAGCAAACATCACACCTGGACGCTCTTTTCTGTCATCAAACAGTACTTCAACACCGGCTTGTAGTAGCGACTCATATAAAGTTTCAGCGGTTTCTTTTACCCGTGCTGATTTAGCCATATTCATCGGTACAATTGCTACTTGAAATGGAGCAATTGCTTTTGGCCATTTTATGCCATATTTATCATGGTTTTGCTCAATAGCTGCTGCGACAATACGCGAAACACCAATACCGTAACAACCCATGGTTAAGGTTTGGTTTTTACCCCCCTCATTTAAAACAGAACACTTCATCGCTTCGGCATATTTACGGCCTAACTGGAAAATATGACCGACTTCAATACCACGTTTTATTTCGATAGTACCCTGACCACATGGGCTTGGATCACCAGCAACAACATTACGGATATCTTGAATGTTGATCTCACCACAATCTCGTTGCCAGTTAACGCCAGTAAAAGAATGGTTATTTTCGTTAGCACCACAGACAAAATCGCTTAAGTGAGCAGCACTTCGATCAACAATCACTTCAACAGTTAACCCTTTAGGTCCTAATGAAGTGCTATGACAGTTAGCAATCGCAGACACTTGTTCATCAGTGGCGAATGTTAACGGGGAAGCTATTTGTGCTAAATTCTCAGCTTTAACTTCATTGAGTTGATGATCGCCACGAAGCACTAATGCAACTATTTTTTCTGGCTCACCTTCTTCTGTTGTACCAACAACTAATAAGGTTTTAACGGTAGTTTTTACATCTAGTTCTGAGGTTTTGATTAAACGCTCAAGTTTTAAGGCAACTTTCTCAATATCTTGAGTCGGCTCACCGCGCTCACCTGTTGGTGCTAACGCTTCGGCTTTTTCAATATTTGCGGCAAAGTCGCTAGCATCACTAAAAGCAATGTCATCTTCACCTGAGTCAGCAAGTACATGGAATTCATGCGATTTTTCACCACCAATAGAGCCGGTATCCGCTATAACCGGACGGAAGTTTAGTTCAAGACGTTCAAAGATACGGCAATAGGCATCAAACATAATTTGATAGGTTTTTTCTAAACATTCGTCTTCTAAATGAAATGAATAAGCATCTTTCATTAAGAATTCACGGCCGCGCATCACGCCAAAACGAGGACGAATCTCATCACGGAATTTTGTTTGTATTTGAAAAACAGTCAAAGGTAGTTGCTTGTAACTGTTAAGTTCGTTTGCAACCAGCTTAGTGACCACTTCTTCATGGGTTGGCCCTAAAATAAAATCACGTTGATGACGATCTTTTAAGCGCAATAACTCCGGACCATAATCGTCTAAACGACCAGACTCTTGCCATAAATCTGCAGGTTGCACCATAGGCATCAATATTTCATTGCCACCAGCACGTTGTATTTCTTCACGGACAATGTTCTCAACTTTTTTCAACACACGTAAACCTGTTGGTAACCAAGTATATAAGCCAGAAGCAAGGTTACGAACAAGGCCTGCTCGTAACATCAATTGATGACTGATAACTTCTGCACTGGCAGGGGTTTCTTTAAGGGTAGACAGTAAATATTGACTGGTACGCATGGCTTGTGATTTCCGTAAAAATAGGGGGATATATAATTGCCGTTATTCTATCAGGGGGCTAGCGTATGAAAAAGTAATATATGTAATATTTCTTACTTAGTGGCTTTATCAGGGGGATGAGCAAGGGTAAAAATTTACCGTGTCATTTTCTTAACAAAAACGACGACAAAAAGAGCGATAGTAAAACTACCGGTAAATGCTTCTATGGCGGCAATGGCGCGTGATATGCCCACCGGAGTGAAATCGCCATAACCTAAGGTGGTAAAGGTCACTACTGAGTAGTACAGCGAAGAAAAGAAAAAGGACAAGTTTTCTTGCATTGACTGATCGCTACTGGCAGCTAGAACAGTGCCGTTGTAGCTGAGGCCAGTAAAAGTATAAATAATGGCACAGATAAATATAATGGCGATAGACAAACCTATGATTCGTAGTGGCGCCTCACCATAGCCACAAAAAATATCGACTATTTTTGATACCATCCGCTTAATACTATAACGTGGTAATTGTAAGCGACGCATGGTCAGCTCTTTTTGAATAAAATACCCTGACAGAGTAAATATACCTTCATGCTCGGCGTGTTTACGTAAATCGCGATAAATCTCTTCGGCTTGCTCTAAAAAATCGATGTTGGCTTGCTCATCTTTCGCTTTTAAGGCTGATTTTGCCGCATATTCTTGTTTGATCTTTTTACCTATACTGACATTTTCGAATTTGCTACCAATCCACTTTACCCCTAACATATTTGCACCTGCTAGGTTAGCACAGTTCAGATTAGCGCTACGTAAATCAGCTTTCATCACACTGGCATGTTGCAAGTTAATATTAAATAAGTGAGCATTTTTTAAATCCGCATGATAAAAATCAGAGTAGGAGAAATCATAACCATGCTTTTTATGGTGGTTAACTAGGTCAATGCCTTGCAGCTGAGCACGACTTAGTCTTATGCCGCGTAGCATTCCTCCGCCTTGGGCGTACTTTTCTAAACGATCTTTTACCTCAGGACCTGATTTATCAATTTCTTTATCGTGCCAATAACAAAAGCCAGAGCTATTAGCTTCACCTTGGCAGCAAAAGGCTTGCTCCTTGGTACTATCGGGGTCTTGATATTGGCACAATAATTTTATTTTATTCATTTTAAGAGTATAGTGCGCAACATCAAAAAGTAAAAAGAGGAACTAGTGTGGATATAACTTTAATTCAGGCAGATTACCAAAATGAACAACACGGTAAAGATTTAGTGATGCTGTTAAATGCCTATGCCCTTGATCCTATGGGAGGCGGAGAAGCACTAGCTGATGACGTTCAACACAACTTGGTTGCTACCTTAGCAAAGCGAAATGACTTTTTAACTTTACTTTGTTATATCGATGGTAAACCCGCTGGCATACTCAATTGTGTTGAAGGTTTCTCAACGTTTAAATGTAAACCTTTACTTAATATCCATGATTGCGGCGTGTTAAAAGAATATCGAGGCTTAGGTTTAAGTCAAAAGCTATTTATTGAAGCTGAGAAAATATCCCGTGAGCGTGGCTACTGCAAGTTAACCCTTGAAGTGTTAGAGGGAAATATTGTCGCGCAGAACGCTTATAAGAAGTTAGGCTTTTCAGGCTATGAACTCGATGAAAAAACTGGCAAGGCTATGTTTTGGGAAAAAGTCTTATAATTCAAGTTTTAAACGTTAATGACAGCCGTTTAGTGTGCTGTCATTAATACTTTTCGACCTATCTTTAAGCTAAGTCGGCTAATACTTAGAAGGAGATAGGTCTTCTTTTTTTAGGCTGGTTTTCTTGAAAAATTTCCTGTTCATCCACAGCAGCATTAGCATTTTTTCTTGCTAAATTTTTCTTTGCTTTTGCTTTTTTCTTAGCCGTTTTAGTTTTAGGCGCCGAGTTAGTTTGCTCACTCTTATTGTCCACCTTATTTCCAGCAAGGGGCTCAGCTTTAGTCGAAGGTTCAGCCAATGATTCATTGATGATTAATTGCACCACCTCACCATTAAACTCAATCACATCTTGATGATAAACTTTTTTGCGCTTTTGATATTCTACTTCACCGTTGAGTAAAACATAACCTTCACTGATAACGACTTTTGCTTCACCGCCACCGCTAACCAAATTAGCTATTTTAAGTAACTTACATAACTCAACAGGTTGCTGGTTTAATTCAATAACTAAGTAACTCTCTGACATATATTTCTCGTAAATAAGCTGCGTTTTTTTATTTTCTGAATCAGCGTGATAACTAACATATTCAGTTCAGGTATTAGTTTTAAGTGCTAATTTAGCTAATAACTACTGCGCTAATTGTGCTAAAAGCTCAGCGATCTCAGTTTTCATCTCTTCGCTATCAATATTTTGAGCAGCATCATTGGCTTTATTAGCAAAAACCAGTGCTTTGTCTTTTTCTTCAAACTCTACTTGGCGTAGTGCCATTGCTAAATAAGCTGAGGCGGTAAAAGTAGGTAAGCTTAACTTTTCTGCTATTGCTAAAGCAACTTCATAAATATCCATGGCTTGATCGCCATCTTCGGTAAAGTCAGCAAGTGCTTCCCATTGCAAAGGGTGATCTTTTGGTGAGCCTTGATTGGTCGCACAAAGCACTTGCAGTTTTTTACAACTGTCAAGTCTAGACTCTTCATTGTCAGTTGCAGATGCGTCAGCGATTTCTTGGCAAATACTAAGGATGTCGTTATATAGTGGAGCTTTCATTTGAGTACCTAGGGTAATATATCTTAAAGGGTTTTAGCTGCAATGCCGTAGAGCTTATATTTAAGCGTTATAGCGTCTAATTACAGCGATAATTATGGCGCGTAATATCGCATATTTTCAGCTTTTTTGCTATGTAAAAGCAGTTGTTGGGGTAGCTATTTACGATATAGCTAGTGAAAAGCTTGTTAAACAGGCCAATTATGAAGCTTTTATTACAAAGGTAAAAATTAGGTAAATTAATTTGTGTTATTCTGTAACGCGAGTAGACTAGCGGCATTAAAAGTCCTTAATAAACAATGTCATTAATCACTACGGCAATATTTATGGTAAGGATTACTGCAAAATCAAACCGCTTACGCAAAAGGAATGCCATGACTAAGCCACTTACCCTATCCACAACTTTATCTGCCTTGTGCCTTGCAATGTCTATCAGTCAGCCCGTACTGGCCAGCAATGAACAAGCCGTGGACGTTGCGGTTAATAATACCAACACCAAGCAAGTTATCACTGCAACGGCGGCCACCGAGTCAGCTAGTGCAGAGCCAAAAATCACCGAGCCAGCTAGTAGCAAACAAGCAGCCAAAGTTGATAATAACGGTGTTGAAGCTAATAAACTTTATTTTACCCCGGTACCCGTTATAGGTTATAACCCTGCTAACGGAACTATTTATGGTGTTGGTGCTTCTGCCAGTTATTATTTTGGTGAGCCTAAAACCACGAAAGTTTCCAATATGATAGCGGGTCTAGCAAAGACTTCCTTAGGGCAAAGCATTTTTTTATTCAAAAGTACTGCATTTACCGCCAATAATGATTGGGCTTTTTTAGGTGACTGGCGCTACCTTGATACCTCACAACCAACGTATGGTTTAGGTACGGGTCCAGACTCTTCTAAACTGGTCACTAGTGGTCAGGAATTCGAATTGGATGATGACATCTTTTCTGGTACTTATGATAAAAACCAGATGATGGAGTTTAAGTACTTTCGTTTTTATGAAACAGCACTTAAACGTATTCAGGGTGACTGGTATGTAGGTCTTGGTTATCATCTCGATTTGTATAAAGATATTCAAGATAATTTACTTGATTTAGACGCTGAAGAAAAAGTAGTCACCTCTCATTACAGTTATAGCAGGCTTAATGGCTTCGATGAAACAGGCTATACCCTCTCAGGGCTATCATTAAATGTCATGTTCGACAGTCGTGATAATGGTATTAACCCAAGTAAAGGCCAATATGCTCTAGCAAGTTATCGATACAATCCAGAATTTTTAGGCTCAGATAAAAAGTCCAGTACCCTTTGGTTAGAATATCGAAAATTTCATAACTTTACTCCAGAAGAAAAGTATCCTGATGTATTAGCTTTTTGGGCTTTTGGTAATTTTGTTACCAGTGGTGAAGTACCTTATATGACTTTACCTGCTACGGGATATGACCAATATGCCCGCAGCGGTACTGGTTATATACAAGGACGTTTTCGCGGCCAAGATTATGCTTATGTTGGTTTAGAATACCGTAAACATTTTACTACTTTATGGGGTGTTCCTGTAGGTGGCGTGGCGCAAGTTAATGCCTCGACGGCAAGTGCCACAGGGCCAAATGATATTAGTTTAGGCCAGTACATTAAACCTGGTTATGGTTTAGGGCTCAGGTTTATGTTACAGAAGAAAACTGGTACTAACTTAGGTATTGATTTTGGTCGAGGTGCAGATGGTGCCAGTGCCTTGTATGTTCGTTTGAACGAGAACTTCTAGGGTAACAAATTACCCATATTGAAAATATACATTTCTAAAAGATAGGGAAAAGACATGGAAAGTAAAATATCGTTAATCGCCATTACGGTTTTATTGGTATTAGGCGGCTGCTCTGAGCAACAAACAGACTCGCAAAAGGATCAAGCCCACGTTAAAGAAGTAAGTGCCAGTAACTCAGCAAAAAACAAAGACGAATCGGTAGCGGCTAGAGCGCACAGCATAAAACAACAAGAAGACAACGCGCCATCAAATCCGCTTAAAAATGCTTATTTTGGTGAAACCCATATGCATACCAAATTTTCTTTGGATGCTTATATTGGTGGTAACCGCATGAGCCCACTTGACTCCTTACAATTTGCGCAAGGACAAGAGAAAACTATCAATGGTCAATTACATAAATTACATCGTCCACTCGATTTTGCGGCTACGACCGATCACGCTGAATATATTGGTGAAATGTATACAACCTTTACTGAAGAAGCTTTAGGGCATAACCAAGAGCAATTAAAAAAATTGCGTGGCTTAACTGAATATAAAGACCAAATTCATTGGTTTATTAAATACGTAATATCAGTGAATCGCGGCGATGCTAAACCTGCACATCCACCATTTTATACTGGCATTGAAAGCACCAAAAGTGCTTGGCAAATTATTTTACAAGCCACTAAAGATGAATATAAACCTGGAATTTTTACCACTTTAGCGGCTTTTGAATGGAGTGGTGCGCCAAAAGGCGGCAACTTACATCGCAATATCCTGTTTAGAGACATGGTGGTGCCAGAGTATCCCGTTGGTTATGCGGACTATAATCGTGAAGAAGCTTTATGGGGATGGATGGCGCAACAAGAGAAAAAAGGTAGCACACTGCTTGCTATTCCACACAACTCCAATGCGTCTAAGCTGATGATGTTTAATCCCAATGATTCTAAAGGTAATCCTATTACTAAAGAATATGCGGAGCTGCGCAGTCACTTTGAACGCACTATCGAAATGATGCAAATCAAAGGCAATTCTGAGGTACATCGTAAATTTTGGCCCGCAGATGAATTTGCTGATTTTGAAAATGCCGATTCGGTTGCTGATTTTAGTAATCGAGGTTTAGACAAACGTAATTTTGTTCGTTGGGGCATTATCGAAGGCTTAAAACATTACCAAAACATCGGCGTTAACCCATATAAATTAGGTTTTAATGGCGGTACTGATAGCCATAATGGCTTGATGGCTGATGTGGCCGAAGATAATTATATTGGCGGTCATGGCGCAGCGGATAATACGCCAGAGTTACGCAGAACAGGACAAGTTCCAGAGTGGCTCGATGCTAAAGATGAAAGTATTGGCTCTATTACTGGCGTTTGGGCAACAAAGAACACTCGTGGCGAAATTTGGGATGCCATGTATAACCGCGAGGTCTACGGCACTTCAGGCCCTCGAATTCAGGTGAGAATTTTTGCCGGTGAGCACTTAACAACTAACCATACAGATATCAATGCCATGGTCAAAGAAGGCTACGACAAAGGTGTGCCTATGGGTGGTACTATTTCTGGCGCAGTAAGTGCGCCGGTATTTAATGTTTGGGCAGCCAAAGATAACATAGGCGCTAATTTGGACAGAATTCAAATCATCAAGGGTTGGGTCGACCAAGAAGGTGAGCAACATGAAAAAATCATTAATGTTGTCTGGTCTGATAATCGCGCTAAAGACAAAAATGGCAATTTAGCTAAAGTTGGTAATACCGTTGATTTAACAACGGCTAAATACACCAATGAGATTGGCGCTACAATGTTAATGGGCAGTTTTACTGATGAGGAGTTTAATAGCGAGTTACCGACACTCTATTATGCTCGTGTTATTGAAATCCCAACACCACGCTGGAGTACTTATGATGCAGTGCGCAATAATTTACCATTATTAACGGACGTGCAAGCAACCATACAAGAACGTGCGTGGAGTTCACCAATATGGTTTATGCCAGCTCAAGAAGTAAAACACTAGTTTATGACTTTTTCTTTTCATAATAAAACACTAAAAGGAATATCCCACTTTGGGCTATTCCTTTTTCTTTGCTTGTTAGCTGTCGTTAATAGTAAAGCTGTACAGGCAAATAAAATTCAACTGGCTTATTTACAAATTGAAGCGGTTACTTGTAGTGATAAAGCAGTCAGCAGCCTCAGTAACAGCGGTATTAGTAATATCGAGCACAGTTGCTATCAGGGCATGTGGAAACAGCCAGCAGTTCAAGGTATTGCACCACTTAGTCTGCAATTTAGTAATGGGGTGAAAATCAGTAATACAACACCTGCTGCTTTGCTAAATGGCGCAAATATCAAGTTCTTTACTATAACAACAGTACAAAGCTTAGCTGATAAGAGTGTCACTGTTATCAACTTAGAGAAAACAAATGTTGAAGTGATGCTTAAGTATAAAAGTATCAAAAATGATTACTCAGTAAGAATAACCCCAGCGGCACCTAGTTATACCTTTGTTGCCAGTCCATCGTCATGGAAAAGTATGCAGAGTTATACGGTTTTTGGCATCGAACATATTTTAGAGGGCTATGATCATCTGTTGTTTGTTTTATGTTTGTTATTGATTGCCTCCACGGTTAAAAAGCTTATGTGGGCTATCACAGGTTTCACCTTAGCACATTCTATTACCTTGATATTGAGTACGTTAGATATAGTGCAATTACCCATTGTGGTTGTAGAAGCCGTTATTGCACTAAGTATTGTTTTTCTTGCGATTGAAATTGCAAAAAACTCTTTCAATAAATCTCAGCAATGCTCGTTAACTTATCGTTATCCGGTCGTAGTATCGAGCAGCTTTGGTCTGTTACATGGTTTTGGTTTTGCTTCAGTATTGCTTGAGCTAGGTTTGCCAAAAAATGATCAGTTTTTAGCCTTGGCATTTTTTAATATAGGTGTTGAATTAGGGCAAGTTTTCTTTATTAGCGGTGTGCTATTGCTTATCTGGTTAGTGAAAAAGTTAACTGATATTAGCCGTGAGAGAATAAAACGGTATGAAAAGATTAATGCCTATTTGATAGGTTCAATTGCCAGTATGTGGTTAATTGAAAGAGTGCTGCAGTTCTAGTTAAGTTTCGCTAAGCCAAGTTAAGTCGTTAAACGGTTGAGCACTTACACACTTCACCAATTTAGGATAACTCGAAGGGCTAAATTTATTAGCATTTTAGGTTAATAGAATAGAGAATAATAGGATAACTATGAAGACCTTATTAAAAGAGCCGTTACTGCATTTTTTACTGTTAGGGGCGGCGCTTTTTTATTTTTATAGTTTGGTTAATGATAACCAAACAAATGACAATGAAATAACACTTTCAGCGGCTAAAATAGTGCAGCTGAAATACAGTTTTGAAAAAACCCGTCAACGACAACCAACCGAAGAAGAGCTGGCTGCTTTAGTGAATAACTACTTTAAAGAGCAAGTGGCTTATCAAAAGGGCGTCGAAATGGGTTTGCTTGCTGGTGATGGCATTATTCAAAAGCGTATTCAGCAAAAAGTCGAGTTTATTGTTGAAGACAGTGTTAGTCGCTTAGAGCCTGATGATGCAGAACTATCAAGCTTTTTAAAAGAACATCAAGATGATTATCGTAGTGAACAAGTTTTTAGTTTTGTACAGCTATACTTTGACCCGTCAAAACACCGTGATATTACCGCGATATTAACTAAAACAATGGCGCAGATAACAGCCTTAGATGAAATCGAACACACTGCCGTAAAACTTATGCCATTGTCAGATAGTATTTTTTTAGACTACCAATATACCGATGTTTCTTATGCCTTTGTCGCGCGCTATTTTGGCAGTAAATTTGCCGAAGCCTTAGTGACGATGGAATCAGGAAAATGGTTGGTAGATGTTAAATCAGGTTATGGAGAGCATATTGTTAAATTGAAAACTAAACAAGGTGGTGAACTGCAACCTCTAGCTGCAGTGCGAGCCCAAGTAAAACAAGCGTGGCTTAATGAGCAACGTAAACAAAGCTTGGCTAAATTTTATCAGGGTTTATTTGTCGAATACCAAGTTAAGAAAATTTAGTCAGGTTTACAAACGTTAGTTTAGTTAACAATAAAAAGAAGAGTGCAATGTCGGATATAGTTTCACATATAGTCACCGTGTTTTTAGGTTTTTTTGCCATCATGAATCCCATTGCTAATACAGCGGCTTTTGCCGCGTTAGTGGGACATAAGAGTAAAGAGCAACAGAAAAAAATTGCCAAAAAAGCGTTATTGATTACTTTTTTTGTTATTTTAGCTTTCTCTGTATTAGGTAATGCTATTTTTCATTTATTTGGTATTACTTTACCGGCATTAAGAATAACTGGTGGTATTTTAGTGTTTATTATTGGTTATCATATGATCAATGGTAGCGGCTCTAGTTTGCATTCAGCAGAGAGAGTAGAGCAGGGTGATCTCGCCGTTTCGCCATTAGCGGTGCCACTACTTGCAGGTCCTGGCACTATTGCTACGGCAATGAATTACTCTTCTTCTGCAGGTTTTGTTGGCATACTTATTACGTTAAGTGTTTTTGCCTTGTTATGTATTATTACTTTCTTTTGCTTTGTTTACAGTAGTAAAATTCTAGCAGTAATAGGCGAAGCTGGTTTGAGTATAGTGACTCGTTTGATGGGACTTATTTTGGCGGTCATTGGTGTGCAAATGTTTATTGAAGGTGTCATCGCTGTTATTGATTCACTTAATTGACTTTAAATATTGTTAGGTATAATTTGTCAGCTAATATTTGTCAGCTAATATTTGTCAGTCAAACTTTGCAATGAAAAGGCTGCTAAATATTGCTATTTAGCAGCCTTTTTTTATCTGTACTGTGTTTTATCAGCACTGAGTTTATCAAGCTTAAGTACTTGTTGAATTAAAGCCCACTGACCTCCTCAAAATCGGCATCTATGACATCGCTATCGTTAGCTGCGTTTGCTTGCTCAGACGCTGCACTTTCAGTGTTAGCCTGCGCTTGAGCTTGCATTGCTAAGTTATAAGTATCATTTAATGCATCGTGACGCACTTCAATCGCTTGTTTATCATTACCATTAACTGCCATTTTTAATTGCTCAATTAAGGTATTAAAACTTGCTCGTTGCTCATCACTAAAGTCGCTCATTGCTCCCGTTACTGTATGAATTAAATGATCTGCTTGATTACGCTGTTCAATGAGTTCACGCTTAAGCTTGTCTTGAGCTGAATTTTGCTCAGCTTCATTAACCATGCGATTTACGTCATCTTCCGATAAACCACTCGATGCTGTGATAGTAATAGCTTGCTCTTTGCCTGTGGCCTTGTCCGTTGCGGTCACATTTAAAATACCATTGGCATCTATATCAAAGCTAACCTCTACTTGTGCACTGCCGCGAGGGCCTGCTTTAATATCGGTTAAGTTAAATTGCCCCAATGACTTATTATCGCTGGCCATGTCACGCTCACCTTGTAATACATGAACAGTTACCGAGCTTTGGTTATCTTCTGCAGTCGAAAACACCTCACTTGCACGTGTTGGGATAGTGGTATTTTTACTAATTAACTTAGTAACAATACCGCCTAGGGTTTCAATGCCTAAAGACAAGGGTGTTACATCAAGCAATAACACGTCATTTACCGTGCCTGATAATACCCCTGATTGAATTGATGCACCTAGGGCGACTGCTTCATCTGGGTTAATATCTTTACGCGGCTCTTTTTTAAATAAGCTTTGTACCGCCTCTTGTACTTTCGGCATACGGCTTTGACCGCCGACTAAAATAACATCGCTGATATCGCTAATGCTTAAACCGGCATCTTTTAATGCTTGTTTACACGGTGCAATGGTGCGTTGAACTAAGTCATCTACTAAAGACTCTAATTTAGCCCTAGTTACTTTAATATTCATATGCTTAGGACCACTGGCATCGGCGGTAACGTAAGGCAAATTAATATCGGTTTGCTTGGTTGATGATAACTCGATTTTAGCATTTTCAGCGGCTTCTTTTACCCTTTGCATAGCTAAAGCATCGCTGGTCAGATCAATGCCTTGATCTTTTTTGAACTCTGCGACAAGATAGTTAATCAGTGCGCTGTCAAAGTCTTCTCCGCCTAAATAGGTATCGCCATTAGTGGCCAATACTTCAAACTGCTTTTCACCCTCTAGGTTAGATATTTCAATAATAGAAACATCAAAGGTACCGCCACCTAAATCGTAAACCACTATTTTTTGTTCAGAGTTTTGTTCACCGTCTTTACTTTTATCTACCCCGTAAGCTAATGCTGCCGCTGTCGGCTCGTTGATAATACGTTTAACATTTAGACCGGCAATTTTACCTGCATCTTTAGTGGCCTGGCGCTGTGAGTCATTAAAGTAAGCCGGTACGGTTATTACCGCTTCGGTAACTTTTTCACCTAAATAGGCTTCGGCATCTTTTTTTAATTTCATCAATATTTGAGCAGAAATTTGCTGTGGCGATATCGCTTTACCGTCAATTTCTACCCAGGCATCACCATTGTCAGCTTTTACAATTTTGTAGGGTGATAATTCAATGTTTTTTTGCAGTAATTCATCATCAAACTTGCGGCCAATTAAACGTTTAATAGCGAACAAAGTATTTTTTGAATTGCTCACTGCTTGTCTTTTTGCCGGATTTCCGGCTAATATTTCATCGTTGCCATAGGCGATAATCGAGGGCGTGGTACGATTACCCTCGCTATTTTCAATGATGGTAGCTTTGCCACTTTCCATTACCGCGACACATGAATTTGTTGTACCTAAGTCAATACCAATAATTTTAGTCATTATAATTTTCCTTTTATCATTGTAGAAAAGCAGCACCTTGAGTTTTTTTTAGTTGTCTTAACTACGCGCTGCTAGCTGTACCAATAGAATTAATTAATCCGTTTGGTCTTAGTGGGGCTATCATACGGGCTTAACAAAAGTGCTACTGTCAGATAAGTGACAGTTTTCACAAAGAAATTAAATTAATTGTACTCTGACGCTATCTAGGTAGAATATTATTAAGTTAGCTTATTCACATCTAGGAAGATCATGAGCAAGGCCTTAATACCGGTAAGTTATCAAGCCAGTGCGACTTTAGTAAAGCAAGCAAAGTTGTTTGCCGAGCTACCGCAGGTTTTGTTGGAAAAAATGCAGCGAGACTTTCATGTCACCACCTGGCATAAGGGTCAGTACATTAGTGCTGAAATATTAACAAAGCAGTTCTTTGTCTTGCTTGATGGCCAAGTTGAACTGAAAAAAGTTCATCCGGAAACGGCTCGTGAAGCCACAGTAGATATTTTTTACCCAGGTGATAGTTTCGATGTGATGGTACTGCTTGATGGCAAACCCCATGAGGTGATTATTGCGCCGCTAAATACAGTGCGCTTATTAAGCATACCTATAGAGACCATGCGCCAGTGGATTTGGACTTACCCTGAGGTTAATAATCAATTCTTACCTTATTTAGCGCAGAAAATGCGTGAACATGAGCAGCGCGCCACCAGTTTGGTGCTACATGATACCAGTACCCGTTTAAGTCGTTTGATACTAAAATACATCGAAAAAATTAACAGTTATAACGGCGCACCAGATTGTGAGCATAAGCAGCATTTGGTTAACGGCTTAAATGATGAAACATTAGCGCGCATGGTGGGTTCAGTCAGACAAGTAGTCAACAAGCAACTCAGGCATTGGCAAGCGCAGGGTATTTTAGAGAAGAAACGTAATCAGTTAATAATTAAGGATTTACAGGCGTTAGAGCAAGAAGCGCATTATGATACTCAGTACGATCAAGCTCAGTTGATCAAGTAAAGGTTCTAGCGAAGTAAGCATAATTAAAGGCATCTTATTCAGAACTACAGGCATAGTCCTGGAGCACAGTACAACCAAACTGGTGCTCCTTCTTTATCTGTGAACTAGTGGCTTTACTGCCAGAAGATTGTGGTAAAAATTGTCTTTAATATAGTCTTTAGCATCTTACCAAGTTGCGCCAGCTTGAATATAAACCACGGTATCTTCAGGCCCTTTAGCTAAATCAGTTCCCATAGTAAAACCATAACGCTTGGCAATTAAATAACGAAAGCCAACACCGTAGTTATGCACTGACTCAGCGCTGCTTAACTCACTAAAACTTTGTGCTGCTCTACCTACACCGGTAAAGGCATTAAACTTCCAGCGGTAGTTGTACTTATAAGTAAATTCAATTTCAGATACCGCGACTTTATTGCCTTGATATCTAATCGCGGGTACACCGCGTAAATCGACACTAGGTGGCACATAAGAAGGCAACTTCACCTCATCATTGGCATTGACACCGTCGTATTGCAGCCTTAAAGCAAAAAGATATTTTTCTGAGAATTGCCAGTAATTTAACCCGGAAAAGTGATAACTCATGTAGTCAACATCACTACCAATGGCGTCATCAAAGCGGGTGATATGCATTTGATAGTCATAACCGTGTTCAGGATTCATTGGGTTATTTCGTGAGTCAAATTCAGCCAACAGACCAAAACCTGAAGTCGTCACTGATTGAGATAAATGATGATCAAAAAAAGTATTAACCGTATCATTCAAAGTATCCGTAGGAAAAAAGCTAACATCTTTAACGTTGGCTAAACTCGTTTCTACGCTTCTATAGACCTGACGACCGCCAAGAAACCATTTACTTTCTCCAAGGCGCATTCTCAATTCTTGCAATACTATCGGACCATTGATATTTAGCTCAATTGGCCGCTTTAAGTCAGTACCACCTAATGAGTAAAAGTCTAAATTGAAATCGCTGTACAGCATATAACCTTTGTAACGTACGGTATCTTTAAGCCAAAAGCCCATGTGACCAAAACCAAAACCTTTACTGCCATTGGCGGTAGCGCCAGCGCCCACTAAAGAAATATTACTGGGCAAAACAAAATGTTTACTATTGTCGCTGTGCGTAATTCGTTGTTTCTTTTGTTCATCAGACTCATGAAAAAACACCCCTAACAGTGCTAAACCATTACCGGTTGCTGGTTCGGTAATGATAGTTGGCACGGGTAGAAAGCCTAAAGGTACTTCAGACAGATAGCGACTTGCATCTAACATGCCGTCATCTAGGTCGAACATATATTTATCAATAAAAGATGCTGCATTGACAGTTGGCATTAAACTAAGCAATAACGAGGCAATTAGGAGTTTGTTGCTGGCCTTCATTATTAAAATCCTTAGTAATATTAAAGTAAAAAGAGCTTATTGATACATTCAATAAGCTCAAGGTAATATTTACGTCTTAGTCTAAATTTCAGCTTATAGTTCAGCGTAAATTTAAAATCCTAAGCCAATGTTTTTAGGAGGGAATTTTTTAAACGTTGCTGCATGTGCTTTCGCTTCCGCACCCAACGATGCAACCCAAGGATTCATTCTATGGCCAACAGGTAGTTCTTCTTTAGGGTCAACAAATAAGTTAAAAACCCATGGTGATAAACCGAAGTCACTTATACTGGCATAATCAATATTTTGAAACGAATTATGTAATTGCATAGTTTTCATATGAATTTTATATTCGCGTACTCTAACCGCCATAAAATTAGTATTTAGCCAAACATAAACTTGCTCACGTTTACTCTGGCCATTATCCGTTAATAAGAATGAGCTTTGATCTATGCCATCGATATAACGATCACTAGGTATATTATTAGTCGCACCAGCAATGTTTACTGTGGTATTAAAAAGATCCATTAGGTCAAATAACTCAGCACTAGTGCGAGGCGCTATCATACCGGGCCAATAAGCAATGCCCGGAACTCGAATGCCACCTTCAAATGAGGTACCTTTACCGCCTCTAAATGGCGTGTATCCTGCGTCAGGCCAGGCATCACGTTGTGGTCCATTATCTGAGGTGATGAAAATAAAGGTATTATCAGCGATTCCTGCTTTTTCGACCGCTTGTACGATACGGCCTATAAGGGCATCAACTTCTACCACATTATCTTTATAAGGATATTTACTGGCACTTTTACCTTTAAACTCTTTACTCGGATGATTGTCAGCATGAACACGCATAAAGTTGTGGGCAATAAAAAAAGGCTTGTCACCTTTAGCTAAAGTGCTAATTTTGTTCATAGTGAAATCGGCCAAAATATGATCGGCTTCGGCAAATTGGTCAAGGCCCGTTGTTTTATCCACCACCTTTTCTTTTTTGCCTTTTGCGCCGTAATACATATCTATTTTACCAGACACTTTTTTAAATCGTGCTAGCTTTTCTTCATCGAGTACTAAGTCAGGGTAACGGCGGTAATCAAACTGTTGTGTTAACTCTTTTTGTGAAGCGTAATATCCTTGGAACTCATCAAAACCTACTTGATGTGGGCGCATGCCTTTAAGCTCTCCTGTATGCCATTTACCCGTTAACACTGTGTGATAGCCAACATTAGACAGTATTTTTGCGACACTGTCTTCACTGGCCCATGGGTTATTGGTAAGTGTATCGCCAGCTAATATGGGACGAATAAGCCCTGTGCGCATTGGCAGGCGACCAGTCATCATCGCTGAACGCGTCGGGGTACAAGTCGGTTGTGAGTAAGTCGACGTTAATGACAGTCCCTTACTTGCTAATCTATCAATATTTGGTGTCGCTGCACCAATATGAGCGCCACCACCAAAAGCTCCACCGATATCACCAAAGCCTAAGTCATCAACAACTAACCATAAAATATTAGGGCGTTTACCTTTTCTATTTTTTAGCTGTGCGAGTTTTTTTGTCGCGACTTTATCTTGTGCTGCACGAGGTATGGCCGGCTGCATATGATCTGAGGTGGCAACTGCCCGAGATAGGCCGCTAGTATTAGCGAAAACAGGTAAAAAAGAGCTTACAGCCAATAAGCTCATCGTTAGCGAACTTATCAATAGGCGAGGGTGTTTTTTTGTCATCATTTAATCCTTTAAGTAAGGGCTTAATTTTCATTCGTGAACAGCTTTTTTTACTCGTTACTGCGAGTGTAATGAGTCTGAGCGACGGACTGTTTAACGATGCTAATAAAGTTACGCTAGATTAATGGTTTAGCAGGAGAAATGCTAGGAAAACAAGCGTAAATTGTAACTTGCAGTTAACAAAGTTTTAAGACAAAATATAATTTGTTAGATAATCCTAACAAGTTAATTTACATGGAAATAAGCTATTAAAATTTGCTACCCATTTTAACTAAGAATATTAACGAAGTGATATATTCCCCGTGAATATTCTTAGTGCTAATGTCTGCGCAATCGATGGACTTAATCTTGCCGATCTTATGAAGGAATATTTGCAGTGAAAATGAATAAATTATCAATGCTATTTTTGTCTGGCAGCTTAGCTGCAATACCAACTGTTTTACAAGCTACAGAAACAACACAAACCAATGAAACAACCCATAAACAAGTGGATATCTCTGATCCTATGGCCGTTTATACGGGCGGTGCGTTAACAGGCGGTAATGATGGTTTAGGTGGTGCCTTTCAATTTGGTCTTCATAAAGGCGATTGGGGGATTTTAGGCAAAGTTGAAGCAAAAAAAAATCTTGATGCTTATCGTGCGCGTTTGTTTACGCCCAATAGTAAAACGGGCACCGGTATTTTTATCGATGCGGGTACTGACTCCTCTAGAGAAGGCATTACTTCTAATTACGCCACTGTCGGTGTTTTACAGGTAATACCGTTAGCGAAGCATTTAAAATTATACGCAGGTCTAACTTACGGTAAGTCATGGGAAGCGCATGAGCTTTTTTCCGAAACAAAAATTGTCATTGCTCAATCATATTTTAAATATGATATTAATGATAAATTTTATATGATGTTAAATCCTCAATATACCTATGGTTTTGACGGTGAAAAAACACGTAAGTTTATGATGGAGTTCAATTTTGGTTATCATATTGATGCAACTAAGTTGGTTTACTTGGAAACGTCAACTGAAGAGGTGGTTATCCTTAATTTCAAATTTAAGATTTAAATTTAAGCTTCAGTAAAACGATTGATTTTTTACTAGTAACCTATGAGGAAGTAAAATGAGAAATGATTTTTATGCTTACTGGCGAGCAAAACTTAAAAGCACACTTTTGCTTTGCTTTATTATTTGTTCTTCTTATTCCGCTGTGGCAAATGATTGGCCGCAAGAGTTAACGGGTGATAAAGGCACTATTGTGGTGTATCAACCGCAACCGGAAAAGCTAGTTGGCAATATATTAACTGGCCGCGCGGCAATGTCGCTGGAGTTAATAGATGAACCAGCACCCATTTTTGGTGTCTTTTGGTTCTCGGCAAAAATCACCACGGATCGCGGTGAAAATACCGTCACCATTAGCCAATTAAAAGTGACTAAAGTGGGTTGGCCTGATTCAAAAGATGCGGCAGAAAAGCAATTTAGTCAATTTGTTGAAGCGCAATTAGCAAATTCGTCTTTTACCTCTTCGCTATCAAAATTGACTGCCAGTTTAACGAATGAAGAGCAAGTTAAAGCTAGCCTAGCTCTAATCAAAAATGACGCACCAGAAATTATATTCACCGATATTTTATCAGTATTACTTAGTTATGATGGTGAACCCATTTTCAGAGATATTGAAAACAGTAATTATCAGCGGGCGCTAAATACACCATTAGCTGTCATTAAAAGCAAAACTGAAAACCAAGGCAAGTTTTATTTAACCAGTGGCCACCTATGGTATCAAGCAGAAAATGCGCTAGGGCCATGGTCAATGCTTGCAAACCCTCCCGCGGATCTTAAAAGACTGATACCCAAGCCAGAAGACCAAAGTGACACACCACAAGTTATTAGCGCGCCTAATATCATTACTGCTACCAAGGCAACTGAATTGGTGGTTTCTGATGGTAATGCCAAGTGGACTAGTTTAGTGGGTGGTAAATTACTGTATGTTGAAAATACTGAAACACCATGGCTACGTGAGCTGAGCAGTGGTGATATGTATGTATTGCTGTCAGGTCGCTGGTTTCGTAGTAAAAGTGAAAAAGGGCCTTGGGCTTTTGTTCGCGGTGATAAATTGCCGAAGAGTTTTCAAGAGATCCCGCCTGAGTCTGCTATTGGCGGTTTAAGAACTTCGGTTGCCGGCACAGATGAAGCTGAGCAAGCAATTTTAGATGCTCAAATTCCACAAACAGCCGCGATAAAGCGTAGTGAAGCAAAGTTGACGGTAAGTTATGATGGCGAGCCCAAATTTGAACAGATAGTGGCTACCCAAGTAGCGTATGCGGTTAATACCTCGGCGCAAGTACTTAAAATAGCGAACAAATATTATGCAGTTGATAATGGCGTTTGGTTTGTATCATCACTTCCAAAAGGTCCTTGGCGAGTAGCGGATAATATTCCTAAAGAAGCTATCGCGCAAATTCCGCCTAGTTCTCCTATGTATAACACCACGTATGTGACAATTTATGACTCAACCCCCGAGGTTGTTTATGTAGGTTATACCCCAGGTTATTTATGGTCTTATCCTTATTATGGTGTACCTATTTATGGCACAGGTTGGTATTACCCACCTTATTATGTTGGTGGCTGGTATTACCCTAGACCTCCTACTTGGGGATTACATGTTGGTTATAACCCATGGACAGGTTGGAATGTTGGCGTAAGTTGGGGCAGCCCATTCTTTAGAGTTGGTGTGGTATGGCACGGTGGTTATCACCATCATCCAAGACCATGTTGTGGTCGTTACTACGGTGGTGGTTATCGCGGCAATACCAACATCAATATTAATGGTAATGTCAATATTGGCAACTCGGTTAGCATTGCCAATCGCGCCCATGCACAGCAAAGGATTTCTGCAAACCCGGCCAACAGAGCGGGCGGAAAAATAGCGCAAGGTAACCTAACAAATAGCCGAGCAAGTAACCTGTACAATCAAGGCATAAATAAAAAGCGTAATGCCATAACTAAGCCAACTAATCGCCAGTTAAATAAAGCGAAAGTTGCGCCAAAACGGGCCAATAATGTCTACGCCGATAAAAATGGGGGCGTGGTTCGTCATGAAAATGGTCAGTGGCAAAATCGCACTAATAAAAATTGGCAGGCTATTCCTAAACAAAGCACGCTAAATTCCTCAACTCGTCCTAACCGTCAGCCTAGTATCTCTCAACCTAGTCATCAGCAGCTAAATAGGCAAGGCGCTAATAATCGCACATTTGACCACCAAAAAATGAATCGAGAACTACATGGCAGGCAAATGGGTAATATGTCACGAGGCGGTCATCAGCCTACGGGCAATGCACGCCGAGCTAGGTAGTTTGTTCGTTGCGGCATTAGCACTACAAATAAGTAAGTTTGCATAAAATATAATACGGAAATCAGCACTAAAACTAGCGTTAATTTTAACTTAGCAATGAAATTAAAAGGAATCAAAATGAAAAAACAACAAGGTATTAAACTCAGTGTCATCGCTTTAGCGGCATCACTGGTAATTGGTTGTACCGCTACGACTAACTCAACGAATGCGCCACAAGTCTCGTCAGATGGCATGGAATTAAAAACATCTACCCGCTCTACCATCGCTTATAAAAAAGAAGGTGTTGATTTTTCGGAGTATGAAAAAGTACAAATACTACCTAGTGCTGTCGCCTTTAAAAAAAACTGGCAACGTGATTATAATCGCAATGAAACCTCGCTCTCTACTCGTGTAAAAGATAAAGATGTTATGCGTATTAAAGCTGATGTCGCTAAATTATTTGATGAAGTATTTAAAGATGAGTTTGGAAAAGATGCAAAGTTTCCTCTTGTAGATAAGGTCAGTTCAAATACCTTGGTTATCAGACCCGCCATTATTAACTTAGATGTTACCGCTCCTGATATTCAGTCAGCAACTAACGTAAGACGTTATGCTAGTGACGCTGGTAAAGCAACGCTATATTTAGAGCTTTATGATGGTGTTAGTGGTGAGATTTTAGCACGTATTGTTAGTGCGTCTGTTGCAGGTGATGACAGTTATTATCACTGGGCAACTCGTGTTTCTAACCGTGCCGATGCTAAGCGAATGATAAGAAAGTGGGCTAAAACATTACGCACTAAGTATGATGAAGCTCATATGCCAAAAACTAAATAAGTTAAATGAGTAAAGTATATAAATGAAGATGGTTGTTAATTATTATTTAGTGAAAATTTCAGTAACGTTGTTTTTAATTAACGCCTTGCTAGTTGTTACTATCAGTTCTGCACAAGCGAAACCGCCAAGTCAGGTTAAGTATTCGGTGCAGCGACAAGAAAATACTAAAATGCGTGAAAGCTTAGTATTGCCTTATGCTTTTAGCACCGATGATATGGGTACGGTTATTGGTATAGGTGCTATGGCTACAGGCCTCTATCAAAAACAAATGACGGTGGGTGGCACCGTTTATGGCGGCGGAGATTCTAAAGGCCTAGCCTTAAGTTTATGGGACTATCGTATTTTAGATAGTGAGCGCTTTTTTTTCAGCGCCATTGGTATGGTGGGCGAGTATCCATTACTACGTGCTTATTCACCTTTACCGGGGGAGTTTTCAGCACCATCATCGCCGCGCGCAGGCTCTAATGACTCCAGCTTTGATGATTTTATCCAAGCCGAGGGTTCAAGTAACTGGTGGGACGTGAAGTTAGAATATGTTTTACCCTGGGGCAGTGCAGAAAAGCAAAGTATGGCCACTTATCAATTACAGGGCGGCTTATTGGCAAATGAAGTTCAAATAGCGGACTGGAATCCGTTTAAAACCGGTACCAGTGTTTTGATTGCCAGGCAGTTTAATCGTTACCAGCAATATAGAGATGAAGACGGAGAGCTGTCTGGTGCTGTCCATGGCCTAGAATTGGGACTGCTTTATGATAATACCGACTTTCCAGTAAATCCAAGTCAAGGTAGTTCACAATATATAGCCTTTAGTTATAACCCTCAGTGGCTAGAGTCGAAAGAGCAGTGGACCTTTGTCGAAATGGAAGCCAGTAAATATTTTTCCTTAGGTGCTAATTCATTCGCTAAACAAAATATTATTGCTGTTAATGCTTGGCTTGGCTATTCACCAAGCTGGCAAGTTAGCCAAGATGATGCAGGAAATAACCTAGTTACCCATAATCCGCCTTTTCTTGAAGGCGCAACCTTAGGTGGTATGTATCGGCTACGAGGCTTTAGGCAAAATCGCTTTCATGATAAAGCGGCTATCTATGCAACAGCTGAATACCGGATGACTTTGGACTATAACCCAATAGCTAATGTACGCTGGCTAAATTTTTTACATCTAGATTGGCTACAAACGGTATTTTATGTGGAAGGGGGCAGGGTATCGCCGACTCTTCATCGAGATACGCTGTTCTCCGATTGGAAAACTGATGTTGGTGTTTCATTACGAGCATTAACCGCTGGTATTTTGGTGCGGTTGGACTTTACTCAATCAAAAGAAGGCACCAGTACTTGGTTGATGGTTGGGCATCCTTTTTAGCTTTTACTGAAAAATAGATAAAGTAGTTAAAAAGTAAAAATTAATGCGTACTAATGCAGCTTTATGGATGAAAATAAATCAATCGGTTAACTTTTTGAAAAAAGTAAGAGAATTTACAGATTTTCTGTTGACAGCTTTTTCTATCTCCCTATAATACGCCCCACTGAAACGCAGACGGTATAGCCTGAAACGTGACAGTGTTTAGCAGTAAACGGACGATTAGCTCAGTTGGGAGAGCACCGCCCTTACAAGGCGGGGGTCACTGGTTCAAGCCCAGTATCGTCCACCACTTTATTCTTAAGTAAGTTAGAATAAAGAGGGTATTTAGCTAAAGAAAAGGTTCAAGCCTGCTCTTAAAGTAAATGTCCACCACTTTATTTTCTTATCTAATAAGTAATGAAGTGAAAATTCTTTTTCCATAAAGAATTAAAACACAAAATGGACGATTAGCTCAGTTGGGAGAGCACCGCCCTTACAAGGCGGGGGTCACTGGTTCAAGCCCAGTATCGTCCACCACTTTATTCTTAAGTAAGTTAGAATAAAGAGGGTATTTAGCTAAAGAAAAGGTTCAAGCCTGCTCTTAAAGTAAATGTCCACCACTTTATTTTCTTATCTAATAAGTAATGAAGTGAAAATTCTTTTTCCATAAAGAATTAAAACACAAAATGGACGATTAGCTCAGTTGGGAGAGCACCGCCCTTACAAGGCGGG
>NZ_JABSPA010000001.1:608618-749235 GCF_013214175.1 Colwellia sp.
CGATTAGCTCAGTTGGGAGAGCACCGCCCTTACAAGGCGGGGGTCACTGGTTCAAGCCCAGTATCGTCCACCACTTTTTATGTTCAATTATCTTCCTTGTATATTTTAGATATAACTTAGTTATTAAAGCACCTTCTACCTTTTACACCCCGCGCCATATCACTTGTTCAAGCCCTGTATCGTCCACCATCTTTGAATACCTAAATAATTCTTATAAAGCTAAAAATCTATTTCATTAAACTCATCTTAATTATCATTTAGATAAATCTAAGCTATAAATTTCATCAGTTACAATCCGAACCATTTCACTGGCTCGAGCCTGAGATTATCAATAAACCGCCAGCAAATATCTAAACCTATAATTTATAAATCATAATTATACCAATTTCATTAAATTATTGCCCACTTGTGCTGGTTAAAATACCCCAAGGCGGCGTTGCTCTCAATCCTAATAGCTAGCTATTACTCAATCAAGCGCCTTGCCCTGATTTATTTTTCCTGCGCGCAACAAGATCACAAACTTAATGAAATTGGTATTACTCATTAAAGATCAAAGTTTCTTGCGCACAGAACTATCATTTATATCCCGCACTATACCCTTGACCGATAACATCATTTAATTACAGCAAAGTGATGAATTGTCTAAGGCGCAATGCTAAAATGCCGTCAATTTATTGATTCATACTCCTAATGCCGCCAAATAAGCGTTATTAGTGACACCTTGTAGAGACTCTTATGACTTTAACGACACGTTTTGCTCCAAGCCCAACAGGTTATTTACATGTTGGTGGTGCCCGTACTGCCTTGTATAGCTGGTTATATGCCAAGAAAAATGGTGGTAATTTTATTCTTCGTATAGAAGATACCGATTTAGAGCGCTCTACCCAGGCATCAGTTGATGCCATTATGGATGGTATGAATTGGTTGAACCTTGATTGGACTCATGGTCCTTACTTTCAAACAAAATGCTTTGATCGTTATAAAGAAGTTATCGAACAATTATTGGCATCGGGTAATGCGTATCGCTGTTACAGCACAGCGGAAGAAGTTGATGTTATGCGTGAAGAAGCGAAAGCAAAAGGCGGTATTGAAAAATACAATGGTCTATGGCGTGACCGTACCGATCACCCCACAGATAAACCTTTTGTTATTCGTTTTAAAAACCCATTAGATGGCGATGTTGTTATCAAAGATATGGTTAAAGGCGATATTACCATTAGCAATGAGCAGTTAGATGATTTAATCATCGCTCGCTCTGACGGCACTCCTACTTATAACTTAACGGTTGTGGTTGATGACTGGGATATGAAAGTTTCACACGTTGTCCGTGGTGATGATCATATTAGTAATACGCCTAAGCAAATTAATATCCTTAATGCCTTAGGTGCTGATATCCCTGAATATGCTCATATCCCGATGATTTTAGGTGATGATGGTAAACGTTTATCAAAACGTCATGGCGCTGTAGGTGTTATGCAATATCGCGATGATGGTTATTTACCTGAAGCGCTTCTAAACTACTTAGTACGTTTAGGCTGGTCACATGGCGATAAAGAAATCTTCTCTCGTGAAGAGATGATTGAGTTATTTGACTTAAAAGACTGTAACCGCGCAGCGTCTGGTTTTAATACAGATAAACTTATTTGGGTTAATCAGCATTACATGAAAACCATGGACCCTGAATATGTTGCTGAGCACCTTGCCTGGCACATGAAAGACCAAGGTATAGATACTACTAATGGACCAGCGCTTAGCGAAGTAGTTAAAATTCAAGCTGACCGAGTTAAAACTTTGAAAGAAATGGCGCAAATATCACGTTATTTCTATGAAGACTTTACCGAGCTTGATGCCAAAGCCGTTAAAAAGCATTTACGCCCAGTAGTTAAAGAGCCAATGATGTTAGTTAAACAAAAACTAGCCGCATTAACTGATTGGTCACCAGAGCCTATTCATGCGGCAATTAATGATACTGCAACTGAGTTAGAGCTTGGTATGGGGAAAGTAGGTATGCCACTTCGTGTAGCGGCAACAGGTGGCGGTAACTCACCATCACTTGATATTACTTTGGCCTTATTAGATCAAAAGAAAGTATTAGAAAGAATTGACCAAGCCTTAGTTGTAGTCGAAGCAAGAATTGCTGCGAGTTAATGAAAATTTTATCCATGTTAGATACGTTTAGGAGTACACCTAGTGCAATTTAGTGATTTTGGTTTAGACAGATGTTTAATAGATACGGTTAATCATCTTGGTTTTAGCGCGCCAACACAAATTCAGCAACAGGCTATTCCTGCGGCAATGGCGGGGCATGACTTGATCGCCTCGTCGAAAACCGGCTCAGGTAAAACCTTAGCTTTTATCCTACCGGCGATACAAAGGTTAAGTAAAAACCGCGCTTTATCTAAGCGTGATCCTCGTGTGGTTATTTTAACGCCGACACGTGAATTAGCGAAACAAGTGTTTAGTCAATTACGTTTATTTACCGCCAATACCCAATTTAAAGCAGTATTGATTTTAGGTGGTGAAAACTTTAACGACCAAGTGAAAGTGTTAGAAAAAGACCCGCATTTTATTGTTGCGACACCGGGTCGTTTAGCGGATCATTTAAAACAAGGTCACTTTTATTTAAATGGCTTAGAGCTACTCATTTTAGATGAAGCTGATCGTATGCTTGATTTAGGTTTTAGTAAACAGCTCACGCAAATAAATAATGCTGCCGATCACCGTAAACGTCAAACGTTACTGTTTTCAGCAACCTTAGACCATGCGCAAGTGAATGATTTTGCCAAAGAGTTACTGACCAAACCGAAACGTATTGCCATAGCATCGGCTCATACCGAACATGAAGATATTACCAAACGTTTCTTTTTAGCAGACAATCTCAGTCAAAAAGAAGTACTTTTGCAGCATTTCTTAACCACTGAAACATCGAAGCAAATTATTATTTTCACTGCTACCCGTAGTGATACTGACCGTTTAGCTAAGTTGCTTACCGAGCAAGAGCTTAATGCCGTTGCTTTAAGTGGTGACTTAAACCAAGGTCAGCGTAATCAAATTATGGACAGCTTTGCTAAAGGCCAACATAAAATATTAGTAACCACAGATTTAGCTTCACGTGGCCTTGATTTAATCAATGTATCCCACGTAATTAACTTTGATATGCCAAAACATGCGGAAGAGTTTGTCCATCGCATTGGTCGTACGGGTCGAGCTGGCACTAAAGGTGATGCCATTTCATTAGTAGGTCCTAATGATTGGTTAAGCTTTAAAAACGTTGAAGCTTTCTTGCAGCAAAAAATAAGCTTTACTAAAGTTGCCGGGTTTAAGGTTAAGTTTAAAGGCTTAAAACCGAAAAAAGAAAAAGTGGTTAAAGTTAAAGTTGATACTACTAAAGATAACAAAGTGGTTGCGAGTAAACCCAGAAAAGTTATTAAGAAAACTTTCCTTGATATAGAAGATTTTGGCGCAATGAAAATTATTAAGCGTAAGAAAGCGTTAACACCTGAGCAAATTGAAAATTCGGCTAAAAAAGAACAGGATTAGCACTTCAGCGTTAAAAAAACACATTAACTAATGAATAAAAAGGCAACCTAGCGTTGCCTTTTTTTATGGCCATAATTTGACTATAGAGTGACTGGCAGAGTCACTGAAACTATCATATTGATGAAAATGATAAGTTATTACTAACAAGATATTTGATAGTTAGGTATGATAAATGTGTTTGATTAATATAATAATTATAAATTTTATAGGGATGTTTTATGACCATAATGCAAAAAGCTCTTTGGCTAATTGTTAGCCTAGGTAATCTGTCAGCAGGCTATTTCTTCATGCTCAGCCAAAGTGCAGTGAGTTTTGCTTTATTAATCACCACATTTCTCTATAGCATTATTGGCATTTATGATGTTTTCTATAGTCGGCACAGCCTGAACCGTCTTTACCCGGTAGTGGCATATCTGCGTTATTTTCTTGAATCTTACCGCGTTGAAATTCAGCAATATTTTATTGCTAATGACACTGAAGAGCGTCCTTTTAACCGTGAACAACGTACCTTAGTTTACCAACGTGCGAAAAACGTCCGTGATACTATAGCGTTTGGTACCCAACGTGATCTCGTTGAAGATAACTACTTAAGTTTATGGCATTCATTATCGCCTACTCATATAAAAGAGAGTGCTAAACGTATACTTATTGGCGGTGATAGCTGCAAGCAACCCTACTCAGCATCATATTTGAATATTTCGGCGATGAGCTTTGGCTCGTTAAGTACCAATGCCATTGAAGCGCTTAATTTAGGTGCTAAAAAAGCCGGTTGTTATCACAATACCGGTGAAGGCGCGGCGAGTCCTTATCATTTAAAACATGGTGGTGATATTGTTTGGCAACTTGGAACAGGGCTTTTCGGTTGCCGTGATGAGCAGGGGCGATTTAACCCGGCTAGCTTTGAAAAAACAGCTAAGCTACCGCAAGTTAAAATGATCGAAATAAAGCTGAGTCAGGGCGCCAAACCAGGTCATGGCGGTGTACTGCCTAAAGCCAAAATTACCGATGAAATTGCTCGCATTAGGCATATATCAAAAGATCAGGATTGTATCTCGCCCGCGGTTAACCCTGAATGTACTTCGCCAAAAGACCTGTTAGCTTTTATAGAAAGGTTACGTAGTTTAAGTGGTGGTAAACCTATTGGCTTTAAATTATGTATTGGTAATCCGGCCGAATTTTTAAGTATTTGTAAAGCTATGCTCGAAACAGGCATTACCCCTGATTTTATCACCGTTGATGGCGCTGAAGGCGGAACAGGCGCTGCGCCGGTTGAATTTACTAACCGCTTAGGGTTAATTTGTTTAGAGGGTATAAGCATAGTAAACAGCGCCTTGGTTGGTGTTGGGCTTCGGCATAAAATAAAAATTATTGCTTCAGGTAAAACCGCATCGAGTTTTGATTTACTGGCAAAAATTGCTGCCGGCGCTGATGTCGTTAATGCCGCAAGAACTATGATGATGGCTATAGGTTGTATTCAATCAAGACATTGTAATACCAACCTTTGCCCAACAGGTGTGGCAACTCAAGATCCCGCGCGTGCAAAGGCCATTGATGTTGATAGTAAAAGTGATCGCGTGAAAAACTTCCACAATAATACCTTAGCAAGCTTTTATGAGTTGGTTGGCAGTATGGGTTTGGACGACCCTGCGAAACTTGTTCCGCAAATGATAAAAAGGCGCTCACCTTATGGTATGCAAATGTCGATGGGCAGCCTTGTTGCGGCGCTATCAGAAAATGCTTTAATTGACCCATCATCAAATGAGAATGAACTTGATGAATCGTGGCAACACTGGTGGCAAGCAAGTAGTGCTGAGCAGTTTTATGTTGATGATTTCTTTATATTGAAAGCGCCGGAGTTTCACCAGAGTCGAGCTCATTAAGTTAACGCTCAGCGAGCTTATTGACTTTTAAAGGTGTTATTTAGATTACGTTAATGAAGGAGTTTGGGAAGGTTTTAACTTTACTTAATTTGAGTTATTTCGAGTTTCGGTTTGAGTTCAGGCCTATTTAAAAGCTGAACTCAAACCGAGTAAACACGTGTACGGGCACTACTGTTTACTGTTGTAGTCTACTACTCAGCGATTAACTGAGAGAGGGTATAACTTGTCGCATCAGTGCCAAGTTTAGCCTTCATATACGGTAATATTTCTTCAAGTTGTTCTGTTAATTGCCATGGCGGGTTAACGATAAACAAACCTGTGCCGGTCATGCCGTATTCGTCAGTATCAGCGGCCATGCAAAACTCAACTTGCAGTACATTTTTAATCGCACTGGCTTTGAATGCTTGCTGCATTTCTTCAACTAGCTCACGCTTAACAACCGGGTACCAAAGAATGTAAGTGCCAGTAGAAAATTTGCTATAGGCCTTAATGATGGTTTTTACCGCTTTTTGATAATCTTCTTTAAGCTCATAAGGCGGATCAATAAGTACTACACCACGGCGACTTGGTGGTGGTAATAAACCAAGCACACCTTTATAGCCATCGGACTGCTTAACAAATACTTTACGCCAACGCTGACAAAAATCTTCTAAGTGCTGAATATCAGTTGGGTGTAATTCAAAAAGGTGACTAGAGTCTTGACGACGAACAAAGGCTTTAGCTATGCCAGGAGAGCCGGGATAAACCTCAAGTTCATCATCGCTAGGGTTTAGGTTAAGGCTGTTGATTAGTGATAAATACGGTTCAAGTGACTCAGGGGCATCTTCATCGTTCATAATCTTGGCAATACCGTCTTTATACTCACCGGTTTTTTGTGCATACTCATCAGCCAATTGATACATACCAGCCCCAGAGTGACTATCGATATAACAAAAGCCTTTTTCTTTACGAGTCATATAATCAAGTATCAGTGATAAAACACTGTGTTTGAGTACATCGGCAAAATTGCCAGCATGAAAAGCGTGACGATAACTAAGCAAGGTAATTCCTTAAAGTAGGGAGGTAATGGATATCATGTTAAACAAGAAAATAAAAACGGCTATCAAGTTATGATGTTGATAGCCGTTAGCAATATTTAGTTTATAGCTTAGCTTATGCTTGGCTAGCTAAGTACTCATCATAAGTACCGGCAAAGTCGATATAACCGTCTTTGGTTAATTCAATAATACGAGTGGCGATAGTTGAAACAAACTCTCGGTCATGGCTCACGAATAACAGTGTACCCTCGTATTGCTCTAACGCCATATTTAAGGATTCAATTGATTCCATGTCCATGTGGTTGGTTGGTTCATCAAGCAGCAAAATATTAGGCTGTTGCATCATTAGCTTACCAAATAACATCCGACCTTTTTCACCACCTGATAACACTTTAATTGACTTTTTAATGTCATCAGATGAGAAAAGTAAACGTCCTAAATAACCGCGAATCGCTTGCTCGTCATCGGTTGGTTGGCGCCACTGGCTCATCCAGTCAAATAAGGTCATGTCATTTTCAAACTCAAATTCATGATCTTGCGCGTAATAACCAATATTGACATTTTCAGACCAAGTAAACTCACCTGAATCTTGCTCATAGGCTACTTCGTTCATTAAGGTGCGTAAAAAGGTAGTTTTGCCAATACCATTTTCACCAATAATGGCGATGCGTTCACCTACTTCAATTAGGGCTGAAAGATCTTTAAGGATATGATTACCATCAAAGCTTTTATTTAACTTTTCAACTACTAAGGCATTACGGAATAATTTCTTTTCTTGCTCAAAACGAATAAACGGGTTACTACGACTTGATGCTTTCACTTCTTCTAACTGAATTTTATCAATGCGCTTAGCACGAGAAGTGGCTTGTTTCGCTTTTGAAGCGTTAGCAGAGAAACGCGCCACGAAGGCTTGCAGTTCGCCAATTTGTGCTTTTTTCTTAGCGTTATCTGATAATAAACGTGCTCTTGCTTGTGTTGCCGCCAACATGTATTCGTCATAGTTACCTGGGAAAACACGTAGCTCACCGTAATCTAAATCGGCCATATGGGTACAAACACTGTTCAAAAAATGTCTATCATGAGAAATGATGATCATGGTTGAATTACGTTCATTTAACGTTTCTTCTAACCATTGGATAGTGTGAATATCCAAGTTGTTGGTTGGCTCATCGAGTAACAAAATATCAGGATTTGAAAACAGTGCTTGTGCAAGTAATATACGTAACTTAAAACCAGGCGCTATTTCGCTCATTAAACCGTAATGTTGCTCAACGGGGATACCAACACCAATTAACAACTCACCAGCACGAGCTTCTGCGCTGTAACCATCCATTTCGGCATATTCAGACTCTAAATCGCCAACTTTCATACCATCGGCTTCGCTCATTTCAGGTAAAGCATAAATACTGTCGCGTTCTTCTTTTACCGCCCAAAGTTCGGTATGACCCATGATAACTGTATCAATAACACTGTTATCTTCAAAAGCGAATTGGTCTTGACGTAATTTACCTAAACGTTCACCGGTATCAAGAGTAACATTGCCACCTGTTTGCTCTAAATCACCACCTAAAATTTTCATAAAGGTAGATTTACCACAACCATTGGCGCCAATTAAACCGTAACGATTACCGCCACCAAATTTTTGTGAGATGTTTTCAAACAATGGCTTAGCGCCAAATTGTTGGGTTATATTATTAGCTGTTAGCATATGTGTTCCGTCGAATGTTGAGGTTTACTGGGTCAAATGTGTCAGTAAATTTACCGATAGCTACCGAACAAGATGTAGTTACCGGACAAGTTATGCGCGCGATTATACACTAGTGTTGAAAAGTCGCATACGATAATTTCGAACTTAGCTAAGTCCAATAGGCCAATTTAAGAGTAGGGCTATCTCAGCAAAAATAACATATTCACATATACTAAATAGATGGATAAAAAATGCTTTCAGGGAGGATATTTTCACTTCTAAATTGAATAAGAGGTAGTATTATGAAAGCACTGATAAAATTTTTATATTTAGGCCTATTTGTATTTTTTGCTATTAGCTCGAAGCCGTTCAGGTTAGCTGGGATTTATAGCCAAACTCGTTTTATCAATGTTGCTAAGGACGTCGGACTAAAGATATCTTCAGATAAAGCAACATGGCTCACCAGTAAAATTGTGCTCAAAGTAAAAGAATTAAAAGCCTTTATCCAAAGCCAAGAAAATCCTGATCCTAGCCACGAAAAAGCGGTGTTATTAACGGGTGAAGTCAATGGACTTATTGATGCACTAACCGCTGAAAACAGCAGCAGCTTTATTTATCGATGTTTTGTCTGGTTTACCTAAGGCCAAGTCGTATAAAAGTGGTTCGTGTTTTATCTGCAAGGAAATAAGTCATTTGCAATAACTCTCACTATAAGTCTTTTATCTTTATGGCTAATCAAGCTATTTTTGTTGATTAGCTTGATAAAAGCCAAGTCCCTGCATAAGCTTTCTAGCAACTTTATGATCTTCAGTGGGTTAACTTTTAGGCGGCGCAATGAGTAAAACAATATTAGTAGTTGATGACAGCATAGTTTCACGCATGATGATAAAAACAATTATAGAATCCCATGTGCAAGGGGTAGACATAATCGAGGCAGGCAATGGAGCACAAGCACTTGATAAGGTGGCTGAAGGTAAGGTCATTGATGTAGCTTTCGTTGATTACAATATGCCGGGTATGACGGGACTTGAATTAATTAGTGCCTTAGCAGCAAAACTGACCATTCCCAAAGTAGTCTTACTGACAGCAAATATTCAAGATGAAATCAAAGCTCAAGCATTAGCTGCGGGAGTAACTTTTATGAATAAGCCGATCGATGAAGAGGTTATCGCAACGTTTTTACAAAGCTAGCCGTTAGAGTCACAAACGAGTAATTATTATATGCCTGATAAATTGACCCCCCTTGAAATAGATGCCTTAACGGAAATTTTTAATATTGGCATTGGCCGTGCTGCTAAGTCATTGAATCAAATGGTTTCTCAAACGGTTGATTTAACTATTCCTGAAATTGAAATATTGCCTAATAAGCAGGCCAAACATAAACTTGATTTGGATACAGCGATGGAAATTAGTGCAGTTACTCAACGATTTTCGGGTGACTTTCAAGGGCAAGCTTTATTAATGTTTAGTAAAGAGAATGGCTTACAACTGGTGAGATTATTACTTGGCAATAAAATACCCATTGAAGACTTATCCGAGTTAGAGCAAGATTCTTTAGTTGAAATAGGGAATGTTATTTTAAATGCTTGTTTTGGTACCGTGATTAACTTTTTACAAGCGTCTATTTCAATTGAAATGCCCGAGTTTATTCAAGGTAACTTAAATAAAATTTTCACCTATAGCAGTGAGCATGATTGGTCACTGTATATAAAAGTGAAATTTTCGCTGCCCAGTGAAAATATTGCCGGTCATATCTCCTTTATTATGGATATAACCTCACTGGAAATTTTTCAAGAATCAGTGCGTAAGTTTGTTTTTGGAATCACCAATACCGTCAAAAGCTAAGGTGATTACATGGCAAACTTAACTAGTGACATACTTTTTGCTTCTTTAAACCAACTTTCTGTTGGCATAGTTATCATTGATGAACAGCAAAAACTAGTTTTTTTTAATCAATGGCTAAGTGATTATTCAGGCAAGAACTTAGCTGACCATGAAGGTAAATATTTAGGGGCAGTATTCACACAGTATCAAGACTCTCGTTTGAGTGATGCCTGTGAGTCTGCTTTGTCATTGGGTTTACCCGCAAGACTATCACATACCTTTAACCCAGCACCTTTACCGCTTTATCAAAATAATTTTTTCGGAGATGAAAAGTTTTTAATTCAACAGCAAATTAGTGTTAAAAAAATTGCTATAGAGTCATCAAGCCCTCTTTGCCAAATCGTTATTGTTAATGTTACTCATATGGTGAAAAAGGAGAAAACGCTACAAAAACTAGCGGATGACAATAAGATTCAGCAGCAAAAGGCAGAAATAGCAAGCCGCTCTAAATCTGAGTTTCTTGCTAACATGAGCCACGAAATAAGAACGCCAATTAATGGTGTGCTCGGTATGCTAACGTTATTAGCGGATACTCAGTTAAGTAAAACTCAACGCCATTTTTCTAAACTTGCTCGGGTTAGCGCGGAAATATTATTGCATCTAATTAACGATATATTAGACTTTTCCAAAATAGAAGCCGGTAAACTTGAGATTGAAAAAATAGCTTTTAATCTGCCAGACAGCATAATTGAAACAATACAAGCCATGGCTATTCAAGCACAAGACAAGAATATTGAGATTATTGTTGATACCACAGGTTTGACAGAAAATTTTGTGATGGGTGACCCTAGCCGGTTGAAGCAAATAATTACTAATTTACTCAGTAATGCGATTAAGTTCACCGAACAAGGTGAAATTAATATCACTGTGACCATGGAAGAGAAAAGTTCAAGTCAATTTAAGTTAGCGGTAGTTATAGCTGATACTGGCATAGGTATCCCGGCGAAAAAATGTGCTGATTTATTTACTGCTTTTACTCAAGTTGATGCCTCAACAACGAGAGAGTATGGCGGAACTGGCTTAGGATTAACTATCGTTAAACAACTGTGCCAGCTTATGGGGGGAGATATAAACGTTAATAGTCAGCTGGGGCTGGGCAGCCAGTTTACTTTTTACCTGAGTTTAGATAAAAGCACACTATCAACAAAACCTTTCAAGGCCTTTACCGAAAAACCGATATTACTCATTGATAGTAATGAAAATAGCGCTAAAATTATTAGTAAACAATTACAGCTGTGGGGGCTAAATGTGGTGATAAAAACAGCCTCAGATGAAGTTATCGCCATCTGTGATAAAATTAAGAATCACGACTTCTCCGTCATTATGCTAGATAGCAATTTAGATAAAGCTGCGCTAGATTGTATTGCCCATTTGTTGTTGATAAATAATAAGCTAAGGTCAAAAGCTGTGCCTATTATTTTGCTGACATCCATGAATCATAGCTGTATTGAAAAAAATAACGGACTTTTGGCATTAAGCAATGATGAAAATACTCACCACTTAGCTAAGCCTATGAGTCCCTCAATGCTTTATAACGTATTAACTAATGTACTGTCACAAGAATGCACTAAGTTAGCGAATGGTGATTTAGCGATTGCCCCCTTAATAAGTAACATAACGCATAAAAACAATAAACAAGCAAAAATTCTCTTGGTTGAAGATAATAGGATTAATCAAGAGGTTGCGCTCGGCTTGCTACGTAAATTTGGTTTTAACGCCGATGTCGCTAAAAATGGCGTGCATGCATTAGAGTTATTATTGCAGAGTGAACTCTCTGAGCCATATGAGTTAGTTTTAATGGATTGCCAAATGCCGGAGATGGACGGCTATCAGGCAACACAAGCCATTCGAACAGATGAAAAATATCGGCGCTTTAATCAAGTGAGCATAATTGCCATGACAGCTAACACCATGCAAGGTGATCAGAAAAAATGTTTAGATGCAGGGATGAATGATTATTTAGCTAAACCAATTAACCCGCAACTACTAGCAGAAAAACTTGAATTTTGGTTAACAAATGAAGTAGGTAACCTGTATTAATGATTATCTACTTCATTTTCGGTAAGTTAGACTTAGTTATGCTTTTTTCTATCGGAAAATTGATCGTCTGAAAAACGCGTCAAACCTTTTTTGTGCATTGGCGTTCTCTTACCCTTACCATTGCCTTGTCCCGGTTTAGATCTATTCTGACCTGGGCTACTTTTAAAGCCTTGCGAGTTATTCTTACCTTGTCTGTTTTTATTGGCTAAATTCTGCTCATTACGTGTTTCTCTTGGTACTAAACAGTTTGGCCCTGAGCCAATCAGTTTAGTTAAGCCCATTTTGGTTAACGCTTGACGAATCTGTGCCCAGTTTAGGGGATCATGATAACGTAGTATGGCTTTGTGTAAACGTCGTTGAATGGTGCCTTTAGGTACGGTTATTCGACCACCTTCCTTAGCTAAGTTTTTGCTGGTCACGTTGCGCAACGAGTTCAACTCGGTATGATACAAGGTGGTCGCATTAGCTAATGGTGAAGGATAAAAGTTTTGTACCTGATCTAACTTAAAATCATTGTCTTTTAGCCATAGCGCTAAATTAACCATATCTCTGTCAGTGGTGCCTGGGTGAGCAGAGATAAAGTAAGGGATCAAGTACTGTTTCTTGCCAGCAAGTTTAGAATAATGGTCAAACATTTCTTTAAATTTGTCATAGCTGCCCATGCCTGGTTTCATCATCTTATCAAGCGGGCCTTGTTCGGTATGCTCTGGAGCAATTTTTAAATAACCGCCAACATGATGGGTGGCTAATTCTTGAATATATTCAGGATGCTCTATGGCTAAATCGTAACGAACACCTGAAGCGATCAACACCTTTTTAATGCCTTTAACTTTACGCGCTTTACGGTAAAGCTCGATGGTTGGGGTATGATCGGTATCTAAGTGGCCACAAATAGTTGGCCAGACACATGAAGGCTTACGACAAGTCGCTTCGGCTTTTTCACTTTTACAATTGAGCTGATACATATTCGCCGTTGGACCACCAAGATCTGATATCACACCAGTAAAACCTGGTACTTTTTCTCTAATATCTTCTATTTCTTTGATGATCGATTCATGGGAGCGACTTTGAATAATGCGGCCTTCATGCTCGGTAATTGAGCAGAAAGTACAACCACCAAAACAACCGCGCATGATATTAATCGATGTTTTTATCATGTCATATGCTGGGATCTTGGCTTTACCATAACTTGGGTGTGGTACTCGTTTATATTCAAGATCAAATACGCCATCCATTTCCGCTGTTGACAGCGGTTTCGCCGGTGGATTTAACCAAATTAGTCGTGTGCCGTGACTCTGTACTAACGGCTTAGCTGAAGTAGGGTTAACTTCTTGATGAAAAATACGTGATGCATGCGCATACAGAACCTTGTTATCTTTTACCTGCTCAAATGTCGGTAAATTAATGTAAGTGGTTTCCCAAGGTTTAGCTTTTTGTTCCCATGTTTTATTACGGTAGTCCGCCATTACAATAGGCTGAGCCGTTTTAGTAACGTCTTTAGCCTGATCTTCTGCGGCCGATTGTGCTTCGTTATCACTACAGCTTTCTGGCGTAATTTCTGTGTAAGGGCTAAGAATGGCATCAATTTTACCCGGACGGTCGATATCACGGGAATCTATGCCTTTCCAGCCTGGCAGAGCCTGGTTGGTTAAGAAAGCACTGCCACGAACATCGGTGATATTTTTAACATCTTCACCACGAGCAATACGGTGGGCAATTTCAACTAATGGCCGCTCTGCATTGCCAAAGATTAATAAATCGGCTTTTGAATCAAATAATACTGAGCGACGAACTTTATCTGACCAGTAATCATAGTGGGCTATTCGGCGTAAACTGGCTTCAATTCCGCCAATAATAACAGGTACACCTTTAAAGGCTTCTTTACAGCGCTGAGTATATGCAGTCACTGCGCGATCTGGACGCTTACCGCCTTCATCATTCGGTGTATAGGCATCATCATGACGCATTCTTCGCTCGGCAGTATATCGATTGATCATGGAATCCATATTACCGGCAGTAACGCCAAAAAATAAATTAGGTTTGCCTAATTCCATGAAGGCGTCTTTTGAATGCCATGCGGGTTGTGCAATTATACCCACTCTAAAACCTTGCGCTTCAAGCATACGGCCAATAATAGCCATACCAAAACTTGGGTGATCTACATAAGCATCACCGGTGACAATAATAATGTCACAACTGTCCCAGCCTAGTATGTCCATTTCTTTGCGTGACATAGGTAAGAATGGCGCTGTGCCGTAGCACTCAGCCCAGTACTTTGGATAATCAAATAATCCTTGCTGTGATTTCGAAATTATTTGTTTTTTTACTGAAGCCATATCACCATTCCCGTTGGGGTTAACCAATTCTAAAATTACTATGTCACCAAATGACTGTGCCGCCCGTGTACTGTGAAACAGCACTATGAAAATAGCGGGCGCGGGATTATATCAGAAATATCATGCGAGCCCCAAATATATCAGTATGTTTTTTGTACGATTGGAAGTGACTTGGTAAAAAATAAGGATTGTATAATGTTTACAATCTTGACGGTATTTGCTCTAATCACTTTGAGTCATATTTAGTCTGATGATTACCATAAAGAAAGCAATAAAAACAAAAATTATAAAGAGTGTTATTAATATTTTAGAGGAAGCTATGAATAAGAACCTAAAAAACAGCTTGTTGGCAAGCGCTATTGTCACAGCTCTTGGCTTAAGTGCCTGTGTTAAACAAAGCGATACAGTGGCAGTAACTCAATCAACACCAGCGTCACAAGGGGCTGACAATGCTGTCGTTATTAGCGCAGAGCAAAATTTAACGGCGCTCTATTTGCAAGCTAAGCAAAGTCTCTTTAAACAGCGTGCTTTATCAGCAACCATGTATGGCTTATCCGAGCAAGATGTTGGCCAAGACGTCAGCAGCAAGATGGAGCTTTACGGCTCTGCAAACGAAGCCAAGTTACGTGCTGAGTTATTATCGATATCGAATAAAATTGCGGGTATTAAGCTTGAAGGTGATGATATTACCGCGAAAAACAACCAGCAAGTGATGGCAGGGTTAACACGATATTTTGCTGGCGAGCCAAACTTTACTGTTGGTTTTATTGATACTTGGATGGGACTTTCGCCCTTTATAGTCAATCAAATTAATGGCCCCTTGATTGATATCCCTCGTATTATGCAAAACGACCAGCCAATTACCACAGAGCAACAAGCATTAGATTATATCGCGCGGTTAGGAGCATTTGACCGTCTTGCTAATAGTATTATTGAAAAACAAGCAGCCGATGCCGGACAAAATTGGTTACCACCGAAAGTGACTTTACAAGGAGCAATTAAGTACCTTAAGGGCTTTACCAGTGTTCCCGCAGAGCAGCATACTTTTGTCAGTGTATTTGCCGATAAAGTTGACAAAATTGACTCGCTTAATGCTGAGCAAAAGCAAGCATTAATAAAACAAGTTATCTCGAAAGTCAGCCAAGTGGTCTATCCAGCATATCAATCGGTGCAAAAAGCCAGTGAACAATTATTGGCTAAATCTCGTGATGAATCAGGTATATGGGCACAGCCAAATGGCAGTGATTATTACCAAGATGCGATTAAACAATTAGGTGATAGTGAACTTACGCCAAGTGAAATACACCAACTAGGTTTGGGTGAAGTCGCTCGCATTAGCGTTGCTATGGACACCATTTTACAACAGCAAGGTTATAAACAAGGCTCTGTTGGCGAGCGTATGGTGGCATTAAATGAAGAGCCACGCTTTTTATATGAAGATTCAACAGTAGGGCGAGAAGAGTTATTAAGTGATATTAATGGTTATATCACTGAAATGACCACAAAAATGGCTCCGGTATTTAAAACGACACCAAGTTATCAAGTTGAGGTGAAAGCTTTTCCAGTTGAAGTACAAGATGGTGCGCCAGGCGGTCAATATACTTCACCGGCTGTTGATGGTAGTAAACCGGGGATTTATTGGATTAACTTACGTGATATGAAAGCTAACCCTAAATTTGGTTTAAAAACCTTAACCTACCATGAAGCAAATCCGGGACATCATTGGCAAATAGCGTTGAATTTAGATCAAGCTGAATTACCTTTTTTACGTAGAATCGCTCCGTATAACGCATATGCCGAGGGTTGGGCGCTTTATTCAGAGCAGGTCGCTTTCGAGTTAGGTATGTATGAAAATGATCCCTTTGGCAACTTAGGTCGTTTACAAGCGGAGTTATTTAGAGCGGTACGTTTAGTGGTTGATACTGGCCTACATGATAAGCGCTGGACACGAGAGCAAGCGATTAGCTATATGTCAGAGCAAACGGGTACCGCTGAGTCTGATGTTATTGCTGAAATTGAACGTTATATGGCATGGCCAGGCCAAGCACTCGGCTATAAACTAGGTATGTTAAAAATATTGAGTTTAAGAGAGCAAGCGGAAAAACGTTTAGGTGAGAATTTTGATTTAGCCGAGTTTCATGATGTTGTGCTGTTAAATGGCGCAGTGCCTATGGCGGTATTATCACGTAATGTGAACTATTGGTTAGATGGTAAGTCATAGGTAAATTTATTTAACCGTTAGCTCTAGCTATAATATCTTGCCGATATGTTCGCTAAAAAATAGCTGTTTCTACATGGTTAGCGGGTAAATAAAAAGGTCGTATTGTTTTTAACAATACGGCTTTTTTATTTTCGGTAAGTTATATAAGTCATATTAGCTTATCGCCTGATTATATTTTGATGAGCTGGAGGTATTAGTGAATGTTATGGTCATTGCTGGTAAGTTCATTTGTACGTTGATTTTTAAGTAGCACACATTGAGTTTCTCCTAAGCGCGCACAGCTATCCAGTTCGGCGATCTCATCGGCTCTAAAAGAAGCATTTGAAAGAATAACCGCAGAGCAGTTGCCACGGCATAAAACATTTTTTATTTGTTCAATATCTAAGTGTGCAGACTTCTTATCAACTAAGTAATTCACCTTGTTTTTGCCTTTAAAACTAACACAAAGCACTTTTGAAATATCGACACCATGGGTTTTCGCTAATTGCTCTAATGATGATTCTTCAGGGTTAATAAACAATACCCACTTTTTTTCTTGATTATGTTGCTGACAAATATTTGCATAGTGATATGACAATTCTTGATGGTTGGCTACATTGGTTAGTTTTAACCAAGTCTGCTCTGCAACGGGAGTACTGATGGCATTTTCTATAACATTGTTTATGACATTGCTATTCATTGTATCTGTGGTGTACATAGTTCAACCTCGTGCTAAATTGTGACAACTAGATATACTGTATGAACGTACAGTATATCGTTTGTGTTGGCTATTCAAGCATTATTTGTAAATTTTTTACACAATATCGATATGCCAGGGTAGAAAATGTATACATTAAAATTATGTAGGCAGGGAATTTAGGCATGGAAATATTTATACTATTCCCAATAACTTTTTCTCTTATCGTACCCAGTAAAAACCAACCAAAACAATGTATTAGATTGAAAAGCAGCTGGCTTTTTGGGGTGAGATTAACGCCGTTTTGGCGTATTTACCCCGCACAAGTGGGTAATAAGGTAATGGAATTGGTATTTGATTAGGTGCAAGACCATCATCGATAGGGCGATCCCTTGAAAATCAATTTGGCTTTTGGCGATAAATATCAGATAACGAATTCTGCTGACAATGACAATGACAAAGCTAGATTATAGCTGTGATCACTGGATTAAGGTCGTTAGCAAGCGAGGCTCTTTAGTAAGGAATTTGCTGCTTATGTATAAATAAAATGTGCGATCGAAGTAGATGAATGGTAAATAGGGTAGTAAATGATAAGGTTAAAACCAAGCATAAAGGCAGCGTTGTTCTGCTTTTATGCTTGATTTTGTTTATTGCTCTAATGTTGATAATTGCGCTTCAAATTGTTCGGCGCCGGCTTTAACTTGATAGAGTTTAACCATTAAATAGTTTAACTCTGGGGCAAACCAAACGTAGGTGATACGTTTTTTCTCAACAATCTCTCGTTTTAAGCGAATCGTTTTAACTAAGCCAAAGGGAAGTATAAGTTCTTCCTCACCATCGTATAGATATTGATAGTTCTTGATCGAGCCTCGAGTACTGATCACAGGATAAACAAAGCGCTTTTGTTCCGGGCTGTTAATTAAGTCAATACGATTTTGTAGATGATAACTGAGTTTATCTAATAGGCCATCAGTGAAATCTAAAGTGATTTTTTTATTATTTTTAACATCGGTCGCCGTTTTTCCCGCTAGGTCATATTGCCATTTATAGTATTTATCGCGTCCGGTTCCTTCGCGTTGATAATCATAACTCAACGGTATCACTTGTTTGTTTTCTACTTTAATTATGGCAGTTTCACTGCGTCTATCAGAAAAAATCAACCAACTTATATCTGTTTCATAATGGTATTTTATTTTATTATCATCAAGGTAACTCAGCTGCCTAATTGCCGTACCGACGGGATCTGATTTATGTAATAAGGTATAGGTAGCCCGATAAGGGGGAATAATTGCTGCGAAGGGGGATCTCTGTTGCTGGGCGGTTGCTTGCGTTTTACTAGAGACCTGAGTAATAGCAGGATTGGCTGAAGCCAGAAAAGGTAAAGTTAACAACAGCAGGGGCAAGAATTTTCGCATAATAAGCAAAGTGTCCAGAAGCAATTAGTACTCATGATACTAACAGCTTCTGTGGGGTGTTTAGCAATAATTTGGTAACTAATTTGTTCTACTATTCTACCCGCAATTAGCCTAAGCCTACTTATGTTAGCGCTTAGTTAGGGTCCCGTCCGTTTAGCTATCAATGTTAATCGTTAGCATAACCTGAAGCTGACAGTGTATTACCATCAAGAATTGCATGATCGCCTTGCATGCTAAGTCTTTTTTCAGCAAACCACTTAACTACGAGTGGGTAGATACGGTGTTCTTGCTCATGTACTCGTGCAGCTAAATCATCACTACTATCGCCATCAAATACTGGTACTTTCGCTTGAAGAATGACTGGACCGCCATCAAGTTCTTCAGTGACAAAATGAACACTAACACCGTGGACATCATCGCCAGCATCAATTGCCCGTTGATGAGTATTTAAACCCTGATATTTAGGTAACAAAGATGGATGTATGTTTAATAGTTTGCCTTGAAAGTGCTGGACAAAGCTGGGGGTGAGAATTCTCATAAAGCCGGCTAAGACAATTAAATCAGCGTCAAAAACATCGATTTTTTTGATAAGAGCTTGATCGTAATCTTCACGGCTAGCGAATTCTTTATGTGAAAGAGCTACGGTAGCAATGTCAGCATTCTGAGCACGCGTTAGGCCATAAGCATCTATTTTATTTGATACCACACCAACCACTTCTGCTGGGTAATTACTATCAGTACAGGCATCAATAATGGCTTGTAAATTAGTGCCGCCGCCTGAGATTAATACAACTATTTTGCTCGACATATTTGTTCCTTATCGCTTAGTAAATTAGTTAAGGATTAATAAAGCAGAGATAAATAAAAGGGGCTAATAAATAGCCCCTTTATAATAATACTTTACTTGCTTAGATAGTTAGTTGTTTATGAAAAAACAACTTGCTCTTCGCCGTCAGCTTTATCGGCTATTGCGCCAATATGCCAAGCGTTTTCACCGTGCGCTGTTAACACTTCAATACTCAGCTCAACTTTGTCAGCAGGTACTACGATTATCATGCCAACACCACAGTTAAAAGTACGGTACATTTCATGTTCCGTGATATTGCCTTTTTCTTTTAACCAAGTAAAGATGCTCGGCCATTGCCAGCTATTACCTTTAATCACAGCTTGTGCTGTTTCAGGTAATACACGTGGGATATTTTCCCAGAAACCACCACCAGTAATATGAGACAGTGCGTGCACATCTACATTTTTAAGTAATTCAAGCACAGATTTTACGTAAATCTTGGTTGGTTCAAGTAAGTGGTCAGCGATTTTCTTGCCGTCGAGCAATTCATTTGTATCAGTATTGTTTACTTCTAATACTTTACGAATTAATGAGAAACCATTTGAATGAGGACCTGAAGCGCCAAGTGCAATCAATTGATCGCCAGCTGCAACATTAGTTCCATCAATTAATCGAGATTTTTCAGCAATACCAACACAAAAACCAGCGATATCATAATCGCCCTTGTGATACATGCCCGGCATTTCAGCGGTTTCACCACCAACAAGAGAACAGCCAGCCTGTAAACAACCTTCAGCAATACCTTCAACTACAGATACAGCCACATCTACATCAAGTTTAGCGGTAGCATAATAATCAAGGAAGAATAATGGCTCTGCACCTTGCACGATAAGGTCATTTACACACATAGCCACTAAATCGATACCAACGGTATCGTGTCGAGCTAAATCGATAGCTAAACGTAATTTAGTGCCGACACCGTCGGTACCAGCTACTAATACAGGCTCTTTATAACCGGTAGGCAATGCAAATACCGAACCAAAACCACCTAAACCACCCATAACTTCAGGGCGTTTTGTGCGTTTTACCGCACCTTTAATTTTCTCAACTAGTGCATTACCAGCATCAATATCAACACCAGCATCTTTATAGCTTAACGATTGTTTTTGTTCGCTCACGGGAGACCTCTGAAATTACCGACAGTATTTTATGGGGCGTATTCTACCAGTGCTAAGGCTCATACTCAAGACGATTACAGTATCTTCACCTTGTTTTATTTTATCGGCGCATTTCTCTAGTTTTTATCAATATTTGCAAGTATTAATTACTGTCCATGTGATAAGATATCATTTATGAAACCATGGATTTTTTGAAATTTTTAGTTGATATGTTTAGATTCCCTTTTGTTTTAATTTTTCTTATATTTACGCTGTTTAGCGCTAATTTACCAGCCCTTGAAGTAGATGATTTATACCAAGCTAATGTTGTTGTTGACTCGCAAGGTCGAGTTCAACGAGAGCAGGCGATAAAACAAGCACTACAAGGCGTGTTTTTAAAAGTTGGCGGAAAAAAGAGTGTCTTAACACATAAAGTGTTAAGACAAGCACAAAAAAGAGCTAGTCGCTACGTTAGTCAATACCGTTATCAACGACAAGGTGATGAGCTAAGCTTAGTGGTCAGTTTTAATAAAGACAAAGTAAATCAATTGTTTAAAGATGCCAATTTAGCCTTGTGGGGCAGCTTACGTCCACAAGTGCTTTTATGGTTAATTGATGAGCAAGGTGTAAGTCGCACTATGGTCGCATCTGATGCTGATACGGATATACCGGCAAGTGTTAATGACTTTTCGATACAACGTGGTTTGCCTATTATTATGCCGTTAATGGACTTAACCGATAGCGAACAAGTGGTGTTAAGTGATTTTTGGGGCTACTTCCAAGAACAAATTCAACAAGCCTCGTTGCGTTACTTTGCTGATACTGTTGTGGTAATGAGAGTTTCTGACTCCAGCTTAGTGAATGAAGAAGATAAAGTTAACACCTCGGATTTGGCAGATAATATTTCTTGTGGCTTATTATGTCAGCCAGAAGAAGTTGCAAGCGCTAAAGTACTTGATTGGCGTGTTTACACACAGGGCACACTGTATACGCAAAAATATCAGGGTGTTAATAAAGTTGCTTTGATTAACCAAGGTTTATCCGATATCACCGAGCTGATTTATCAGTCTTATGCTCTATTAACATCGGCGGAGAATGACTTTATTATTGAAGTGAAAAATGTTACCTCCTTAAAAAATGATACGCAATTGTTTGATTTTTTAGTAGACTTGTCGGCTGTTAAACGAGTGACTTTAATCAGTGCTCAAGGTAATGTACGTCGCTATAATTTAGACTTGCTGGGTTCAAAGGCCTCTTTTTTAGCGTCATTAAAATTGAACGATAAGTTAACACAACAACTTGATAATCAACTCGATGGCCTTTATCACCGCCAGCAGTTTAATAATCAAGTAAAAATTACTGTACTTGGTGAACTAGAGTTAGCCGAACAGAACATCGCTGAGCAAAATACAACGGCTCAAAATACTAGTAGCAACGCTGGTACTATGTCTGATGACGCTGCTCTTGATGATGCCCAAGCATATTTAAATGGTAATAAAACAGTGCTAAATGATAAAAACATTGTTGTTACTAATCCAACCATTGAACTAACGAAGAGTGACCCATTGCAGACAACATTGGCAGTAAAACCACAGCTAGCAATAGCACCCCTCATTCCTGTCTTTTATTGGGAGCAAGGATGAAGCAAGTAGCTCAACTCACCTTGCAAGTGCAACTACCTGATGATGAAACTTTTGACAGTTTTAAAAGTGATGCAAACCTCGGTATTGTCAGTCAGCTAAAATCTTATATTGATCAAAAGCAAGATAGCCCGCATAGTTTTTACATGTTTGGCTTGTCTAGTGTCGGTAAGTCACATTTACTGCATGCCAGTAGTACTTATGCTGCACAAGTTGGTAAGTCTTCCGTGTGTCTATCTTGTGCTGAATTTAAGCATTTACCTGTGGAAGTTTTAGATGGTTTAGAGCAAATTGATTTAATTTGTCTAGACGATATTCATTTAATTGCCGGTGATGAACGCTGGCAACAAGCCATTTTTGATTTGTATAACCGAGTATTTGAGCAAAATAATTACTTATTAATCTCAGGGGATGAAAGTGCTCAGCAACTCGGTATTAGCTTACCTGATCTGGTTTCAAGACTTTCTTGGGGCTTAACTGAGCAAGTAAAACCTCTTGAAGATGAAGAGAAAATCATTGCCATACAACACCGTGCCACGCAGCGAGGTCTATTTTTATCAGACGAAGTAGTTAAATTTTTACTGAATCGTTTGAGTCGAGATATGGGTAGCTTAATAACTTCACTCGATGTGTTAGATAAAGCCTCTATTCAAGAGCAAAGAAAAATTACCATACCTTTTATTAAAGAAGTACTCAGTCTGCAATAGCTTGCTAGGGGTCTCGAAGAAAGTCATCAGTTAAATAAAAAGCACGATTAAATTAATCGTGCTTTTTTGTGTTTACTTATTACTGAATAGCCTAAAAACTAATGTTTAGGTAAAGGTTTTTCATAATAACGATTGAAATTATCGTCGGGCATAAGTTCAGACTTTGCTGCGTTTCCTTGAGTAAAGTTACCCGGAATAGCATAGCTTTTTAGGTGTTTCAGCAAATGACTCATACTCCTTTGACTTGGGCTGATGGTTAAATTCTCCAGCCAGTTATTTCCTACCGTCATAGCAATTGGCGTAGCGACTAAGTCCATCGCGGCTTGACTGTCAAATTCAGGTAATACGCGACTTGCACTAAATAGTACTCTGGCGGTTAACTTATTATCACCAATACGGCCACGTTGTCCCCAAGTCACTATATAGTCACTGGCAGAGATATTATCGCCAATAGGCTGATTGGTGATGGCAACATCGCGAAGAATACCAAAGCGACTTTGCATCATGAGCTCTTCAAATAACATGGCGTAATCTTCGCGCTTACTTGAGTAGGCATAAAAATCAGTGGCACGATCTGGGCTAAAGAAACCTTCAATGTCCGTAGGTAAGTAGTTTTTTTGTGTTTGGTTGGCAGTTTCACCGGCAAAGCTAACTTGCCCTAAATCACGCATTTCCTGACTTGCTAAGGGGAGGCTAATTGCCAGCTGATCAGATTCAAAATCAGTACTGACTGCAGCATCAAGGACACGTTGACCACTTTGATGAGTATACCATTCATTACTGGGGAAAAAATCATTGGCATGAGCAAGCTCATGATACATTAATGAAGTTAAGCGATATAAGGCGTCGGCTGGCGTGCGAGTAACTCGATCTGATTTACTAAAACCTTGACTAGCATAGTCATTATCTTTGACGTAACGCCAGGGCATAACAAATTGTAAATCATTACCAAAGTCAGCACGAAAGTCGGGTGCTTCATTAATGGTATCTCGCTCTTGGGGGGTTAACCATAAATTTTCTGCATCTAAATATATTGCCCCCGTAGCTGCCCAGTAAAAAGATGGGCGAATATCATAAGCGATAACTATCGCCGTGGTAGCTCTTAATAAATTTCTGATATCGTTATTGGCATCATTATTGGTTAAATAATCTTTAAAACGATCACCCATCCACTGGTGAGAAACCACCACTCTGTCCATAATACTTTCAACAGAAGGTATTGTAGGTGAGCTTTTTACCTCTTCAGCAAGTAAAGGCGTTTGAGCTAAGGTACAAGAGCTAGTTAAGCTATTTGAATAGACACAATTGACTAAATTGTCAGCGTAAGGGCTTTTGGGATTATAAGCAAAAACTTTGGCTTTGCGATCGGAAAAATAGGCATTACCCGCAATTGCCGCTGCGGGCTCTACTAATACCGCCACTTGATCGTTATAGGTTATATTGCTGTTAGCTTCAGTCGCTGAAACATTAAAAGTAATAAGAGTGTCAAAATTAACCTTGGGAGCATCAAAAAATATCGCTAATTCACCATTACTATTATCTGTTGTTAAGGAAACCGTTGGGCCACCTGTTTGCTGCCATGTCAGGGTGCTGGCGTCTATTGTTTGGTGTATTTCACTGCGAAAAGAGACTTTGTTCTCGGCTAAAGCAGCATGTGATAAACGAGCAGTAATTTTGTGAACCGCAGATTCTACCAGGAAGGTTTTTTCTAATAATTGCTCAATATTATTACTGTCGGTAAAACTGACAGTAAAACTATACTCGCCATCAACAGCAGGGGTAAAAGAAATGACCTTACTACTTGCGGCTAATACAGTTACTGCTTGACCAGAGGTTTGTTGCCACAGTATGTTTGAAATAGGCTGGTTAGCTGCGAGCAGTAATAAATCTACCCCTTGATTGATAGTCGGTACTTCATCGAGCAGCACAATGCCGGTTTCATTTTGATTGGGCTCATTATTGAATGAGTTACTATCACAAGCAGATAATGTTGCCATTACCGCTAGTGATAATCCTAAGTTAAAGCCATATAAGTTTGAGCGCATTCAATTCCCTTTTATTCATTATCGTCTTTAACTTGACAGTATTAGCAAGTTTACATTATTTATCTTTCTTTTTGCGTATGCTTAACCCTAATTCTTGACCACGGAATTTAGCGTAATAAGTCGCGCCAAAAAACATAGCACTAGCAAAGATCAACTCTAATATTGCCCATATTCTGTCCGCTGGCAATACCCAAAGTGTGGTTAAGCTATGTAAAAAGTAAATTAAAACAATAAAGTTAGACCAGGCATAGGTAAAAGGATTGCTTTGTAATAAACCTTTTAAGGGAAATAATAACGGTAGGGTAAATAAGAGTAGGGAAGTTGAAGTACTTAAACTTTCACTTGGGCTTAATACGATTAACCATAACGGCATAAAGATAAGTAAAGAAAAATAGCCCATCAAGGCTATTTTTTTGTAGGTATTGGTTGCAAGTCTTTGTTTATTCATTGGGTACTTATTTATGTTAGTGATTTATATCTGAGATAGAAAGGTAATTTAATTACTGTTTAGCGCTTGAAGAAGGTTAAAACATTCTCTGGAGGACGACCAATAATGGCTTTGTTGCCATCGGTAACTATAGGGCGTTCAATTAACTTTGCCGTATTCGCCATGGCGTTAATTAGCGCTTCTTCACTGGCACCTTTTAAGTTTTGTTCGGTAAATTCAGCTTCTTTAGCACGCATCATTTCAAGTGCTGAGCAATTAAGTTGGCCTAATAGCTGTTTAATTTGTTCAACATCAAAGGGTGTTTTTAAGTACTCAATGATAGTGACTTCTTGCTTGGTTTGCTGTGCTTGTTCTTCAAGTAGCGCTAGTGTTTGACGACTCTTTGAACATCTCGGATTGTGATAAATAGTAAACATGGATTTCCTTAATTAATAAAACTGCTGTAAAAATATGAATAGCTAGTGATTTAATCAAATGGCTATAAACGTTTTAAACGATTCTCTTGCTCTTGAAATTGTAAAATACGGGCCTTTACGCGTTTCTGTAATAAAGGCTGTGCTTCAAGAAGGGTGTAACTGGTTTGTAGCTCATCGACAGCCTTAGAGTAGCCACCTAACAGGGCAAGTACTTCTGCTTTATTCATGTGCATAAGACCAAGCTTGCCTTGAGAACGATATAAGGTGGTTAATATATCATAAGCGATAAAATTACCTGGGTTGACTAATAAAAAGTCCTGCAATATTTCTGCGGCTAGATCATAGTTTTTCACCGAAAGTAGTGCATTGGCATAGTTTAAACTGACCACTTGGTTGTTTGGCATAAATAAATTTAATTGAGCAAGCATCTTAATGGCTGAATCGGCTTGGTCATTTGCTAAATATACATCCGTTAAGGCATCGATATAAAATAAGTTGTTTTTATCACCTTGTCTTAAGGTCTCTAAAAGTTGTAGCGCTTGCTTGGTTTGTTTGTCTTCAAAATACGATAAGGCCAAACCATATTGTGCCGCGGCTTTTATTGCATAGCGATTTTTAGATAATTGATGTTGATAGAAAGCAATATTTGATTTGGCATCGCCTTGGTATCTTGATTTTAAGCGTGACTTGGTCAGCTCAAAGTCTAAGCTGGGTGGCAAAGGTCTTGCCGGGTAATTTAGTGCGCGTTGTCTAGCCTCAGCAATACGCGACTCAGGTAAGGGATGAGTTAGTAACATTGCTGGCGGCTTGCTGGCATAGCGATATTTTTCCGACATCTTGCTAAAGAAACTTGATGCGCCTTGTGGGTCAAAGCCACTGCTGGCTAACAAAGCGATACCGACTCTATCGGCTTCTTTTTCATTACCACGGGTGTAGTTAATACTTGCCTGTTGTGTTACCGCCATACTCGCAGTCAGCGCAGCCATACCAACCGTAGGATTAATTAAGGTAATTAAGACACTTGAAAGCATAGCCGCCATAGTTAAACTTTGTGTTTGGCTTTGTGACTCCAATCGACGGGCTAAGTGACGCTGGGTAACGTGAGATATTTCATGAGCAATAACCGAGGCTAGCTCACTTTCTGTGTCAGCTGTGGTAATTAAGCCACTATGAATACCAACATGGCCACCAAAAAATGCAAAAGCGTTTAATTCTTTATTGTTGATGAGAAAAAACTCAAAGGCATAATTAACCCCTTGGGCATTTTTTACTAGGCTATTACCTAAATGATTGATGTATTCAATTAACACTGGATCTTGAATTAATGGCTGTGATCCACGTAACTGGCGCATCATCGCCTGACCAATTTGCAGCTCTTTATCTACTGATAAAACGCTGTAGCCTGAAATCCCAATGTCGGGCAATTTGTTTTTATCGTTCTGATTGTTAATGGCGCTGGCATTAAAGCTTGTCGCCATAGCAATAGCTAATGTCAGCAACAAGGCATTAAGCAAGGGTTTTAGGTTAAACAATATTACATCCTATATTCATTATCGAAATATACTTACGTGGTTAAAAGGTGATTCAAAATAATTAGCTTTCTTGGTTATGGATATTACCATTTCTACTAGCAATTTCTTGATAAAACTCAGCAATACTATAACCTTTGACCGCAACGATTTGAAAAGATTCGCTTAAAATTGTAATTAACTCTTCAACTTTGTAGTGGGCAAACTTTAATAACGCGACATCTGCTTCGTCACCACTTTGGTAGCAGTATATGGAAAAGGCCACTAAACTATTGATACGAAAAAGCATTTGTGTATTCTCAGGTAACCAAATGTTAAAAGGGCAGTTAGCTTTATTAGTCATGCTTTGGGTAACATTACTGCCGTTTATAACAGGGTAACAATGTAACTCATAACCCATGTCATTAAATTCATGTCGTAAGCTTATTTGTGCTTTGTTTTTAACTTCGATATTACCATCAGGGCTTTTGCTGGCCCCTAAGAGGGTTAAATTCCATGAGTTTGGATTTAAAATCTGTTTGTATGCACTATCAAAACCATGAGTAAGTATGCCATCTAAATCACCTAAAGAAGAAGAAAGTATATGGTACATCGCCGAGACGTCACCCCAATTTATCTTCTTTTTATAGGCATTAATTTCTTTTAAGTTAGCTTCAGGGCTTAATGAACTCATTTAATTAATATTCCTAGTAATAAGTTGTTTTTACATAAGACATAACTATAGAGGTACGTTATGATAACTTTTAGTTAGTACAATGGATTAATTGTCGCAAATTAGTGAATTAAACTAAAGCGCTGTTTTAAATATTCAGATGATTTATAAATATGATGGTATAGGTAAAAAGTGTCCGGTACCTTTAATTAACATGCGTTTATTGATAAAAAAAATGCAAAGCGGTGATGAGTGTATCATTTATATTAATGATGCCGGCTCACTAAATGATATCCCTAAGTTGTTAGATAAACAAGGCTACCAATACCGTAAACAAATGATTGCTAATGGTACGGTAGAAATTAGTATTTGCGTATAACCACGCAAGGCGCGATTATTTCTGTTTATACCGCGTTATCACCGGCTGATGTCGTCAATTACATTTCACCTGCGCAGCCTTGTCTACATATCAAACGAACTACTGTAAAGTAATCCCGAAAGTTCAACAGCCGTTAGGCTAAGCAAAATAAAAAATAGGTAATTATGTTCAAGTTATTTAGTGATTGGTACACACGTAAATTTTCAGATCCCCATGCGGTAACCCTCGTTGTGCTTTTAATTTGTATTGCATTATTTATTACTTTATTTAGTAGTTTATTGATGCCGGTGTTTGTTGCTATTGCCTTAGCTTTTTTATTAGACTTGCCGGTTAATAAACTTATGCACAGCTCTATGTCGCGCTCAGGTGCAACCATAGTGGTGGTGGTTACTTTCCTTAGTTTCTCCTTGTTGGCAGTGTTAGGGCTTATGCCAATTATCTGGAAACAAAGCAGCAATTTATTACAAGAAGTTCCCAATATGATCACCCAAGGGCAAGGTTACTTATTAACACTGCCAGAAAAGTACCCAGAATTTGTCCATGTATCTCAAATCGAAAGCTTTATCGTTATGGTTAATGATAATTTACTTGAATGGGGCCAAGTCGCGCTGAAAGCGTCATTAAACTCTATTTCTGACATTGTCGCCTTGATGGTTTATTTAATTCTTGTGCCCTTAATGGTGTTTTTCTTCTTAAAAGACAAAACTGAATTAATGGCCAGTGTTGCCTATTTTTTACCTAAAGAGCGCCGCATGGCCATTCAAGTAAGTAATGAAATGAACCAGCAAATTTTAAATTATATTCGCGGTAAAGTGATTGAAATCCTTATTGTCGGCGCAGCAACTACTATCGCTTTTATGTTCCTTGATTTGGAATATGCCTTGTTATTAGGGGTATTGGTTGGTCTGTCGGTATTGGTACCTTATGTCGGCGCGACTGTGGTTACTTTCCCCGTTATGTTAGTAGCACTTTTCCAATTCGGTTTCAGTAGTGAATTTGGCTACGTTATGCTCGCCTATGGCATAATTCAAGCAATCGATGGCAATGTTATTGTGCCTTTACTCTTTTCTGAGGCGGTTAATCTTCATCCTGTTGTTATTATAATTGCGGTGATATTTTTTGGTGGTTTATGGGGTTTTTGGGGAATATTCTTTGCCATTCCTTTAGCTACGCTGGTAAAAGCGGTGATTAATGCTTGGCCATCAGTTCCTGAGCCTGATAGTACCAATGAAGCCGCTGAACTGTAAAAACCGTGTTAGTAATCTCAATGACGTATAGGTAACTAAAACAGTTAAGTAAACTTAAGCACGGCAAAGTTATGCAAAGCGAAGGTAAATTAAGGTAAATCAGAGGAAATGAAATGGATTTAACGTACACGCAAAGAATGATGCCGGCAAATAAACGTATGGCACTAGTGGCTCATGATAATAAAAAATCCGATCTAATTGCTTGGGCTAAAAATCGCAGTGATGATTTAAAATTCCATCACTTATTTGCCACCGGTACTACCGGGACTTTATTAAGCTCTGCCATTGGCTTACCGATAAAATGCCTGCTTTCTGGACCTATGGGCGGCGATCAGCAGCTTGGCGCATTAATCGCCGAAGGTGAGATTGATGTGATGATTTTTTTCTGGGACCCGCTTGATGCGGTACCTCATGATCCCGATGTCAAAGCGCTGTTACGCTTAGCCGCAGTGTGGAATATTCCTGTTGCTACTAATAAATCTACCGCTAATTTCCTGATGGACTCAGATCTTATGACACAAGAGAGTGCCATTGAAATTCCTGATTATGCGGCTTACTTAGCAGTACGAACAAAGTAGTTGATACCAATCCTTATCAGAAAATGATCGCTTAGCGAGAATTTTAAGGCAAGGCATTGATTGAAGATAATGCTTATTCAGGAGAATATGCTCAGGATAATATGCTCCTGCATTATCTAATAAGGTACTTCCTGTACCTTCTGCATTCTCTAAGATCACCATCCATGTAACGTCCTTGTCAAAATCAATAACGCCGCTAATAAGCAGGTTTAACAGGCCAATACGCGAGAATTTATATGTTTTATTTTTATTTTTTCTAGCGGTACTTGCCCATTGAAATAGGCAAGTACTTTAGTTACGTCATTTATCCTATCAGCAAAACTTTTTTTATTCGCACGTTCATTAATGGTGTGATCGCCATCGCCAAAGGGACCGAAACCATCTAGTGTTGGTACACCCATAGCCGATATTGTATTTGCATCACTAACACCGCCACGCTTTTCCAGTTTAAGTGGCCGGTCAATAATCGCTTCAATTTTCTGAATTAGCAACACTTGCTGTTTGTTGGTTTGCATAATGTCTCGTTGTAATCCACCGGAGAAGGACGACTTTATGCCGTTAATATTTTGCGTGGTAGCAATGCGTTCAATTGCAGTCAATACACGATTTTTTTCAGTATTGTTAGTGAATCTTGCTTCAACCGTAATGCTCGCCTGCGGTGATATTGTGTTGGCGCCAATGCCACCCGACATCTTGCCTGCGTTAACTGTGGTACCAAAACTATTACGTGTTAATGCCGTGAGCTCAACAATCATATGTGCAGCTGCTAGGTTAGCGTTAATGCCGTCGCTGTAATGATTGCCTGCGTGTGCGGCTTTGCCTTTAATATCGATGTTATAGGTGGCAACACCTTTACGGGCAATAACAACTTCGCCTTGCTCGCCAGCGGCTTCAAAAACTAAGCAAAGATCATAATTTCTTGCGATAGACTGGGTTAAATACTTACTATCGTCACTGCCACTTTCTTCATCACTAACCATTAACACATCAATATTGACAATATGGCCAGCATCTTTGTGTATCTGTCTTAGTGCGCAAAGTGCGACATAGTTGCCGCCTTTCATATCACAAACACCAGGTCCGTAAATCCATTCTTTGTCTTCACTGAAGTCTTCAAAAGTGCCTGGTGGAAATACCGTATCAAAATGACCGAGCAGCAGTATTTTCTTGCCATTACTTTTGGCTGATTTGTAGAGGATGTGTGCACCAATATGTGTCCGCTCGTGTCGCTCTACGCTAAAGCCTAGCGCTTGCATCCATTGGCTATAAAGCTGACCCACTTTATCTACGCCAACTTTATTCTTAGTGTAAGAGTTTATCTCAATGAGTTGTGCTAATTCCGCAAAATCAAAGTTTGATTGAGTGCTTTTAACGTCAGACATGATAATTCCTTTTTATCTAAATACCCGACTATTGCACTAAAAATATAAGTCATTTTGATTACGTAATTATGAAGCTTTTATTTAAAGTGAGTTTTGTCATATATATGTAACAACGCCTACCTAGTCTTAACAATGACTGTAAATATATTTAATCAAGCTGTATGGGTTGTTAGCTTATATTCAAGTAATAAGAAGGACTTTATAATGTCAACGTATACCGTGGGTATGTGGATGTATAAGAATGGCGGCGGCCATATTATCCAAGATGAAATGATCAGAAAATTAAGAGCACGTGATATTCAGGTGATCCCTGATTTGAACTTGGCGAATGCGATGGCAACAGCCGGACATATACTATGCAAAAAAGTAGCCATGGAAGAGCTGGACTTGTTTTTTTCTTACAATGCCGGTAAACAAAGTCAATTTCAAATGTACTTATATCAAATTTTAAACGAGTCGGTGCCGTGCATAAATAACTTCGACTCATTTGCTTTAACCGAAGACAAATTTCGTACCTCGCATAAACTCACCCAAGCAGGTATTGCCACGCCGGACTATAAAATGTTGAAGCGCGGTGATAAGCGCCAGCTTAAAAAAACCATGAAAGATTGGGGGGGAAAGCTGATTTACAAACCCATAGACGGTTGGGGAGGAATGGGCATTGTCAAAATAGAAAGTGAATGCTCACTTGATATGTTGTTTCCCTTCTTAGAGCAAAGCAATCTCCCTTACTTCTACATTGAGAAATACATTAACTACGATATGACAGACTTTCGTATTGACGTGGTTGATGGCCAATATGTTAGTTGTTATGGCAGACGTGCGCCCAGTGATAGTTGGAAAACCAATGTCACCAGTGGCGGCAGTATTATGTTACGTGAACCTAGCGTAGAAGCGGTTGAAATCGCTATCAAAGCGGCGGGTATTACCGGTCTAGAAATCGCAGGGGTTGACCTTATTTACGATCTTGAAAAAGAGCAGTATGTCGTGTTAGAGGTCAATGGTATTCCTGCTTTTTCAACGCCTGAGCAACAGCAGCAAGGACTTGATTTTAATCATCACAAAATTAATAAAATAGTTGAGTTGATTGCACGTAAAGTGACTAAAGAAAACAGCTTGAATCTACATGTTGTGGGGATGAAATAATGAAAACTTCAAATAAATTGCCAAAAATAGGCTTTGTCTATTTAGATCACGTTATGCGTTTCTTTGACCGTTCAAATTTTAAAGGTTGGCCAGATAAAATCGATGAAGTTGTTTACCATTGGGGTAATGGACAACAACGTTTTATCGATGAAGTTAAGCGTAAAAACATCGATGTGCTTATTGGTAATATACCGGCAACGGCATACGAGAGCTTTCGTGATATTAGTCGAGCTTTACCCAACGTGCAGTTTATCCCGTCACTTGATGCACAGTTTTCCAATAAATCGAAAGAGAATGTCACCCATTTTTGTAAAAAATATAAGCTGCCTATCCCCAATACAGAAGTTTTATACGAACCGGCGGATGCAAGGCGTTATTTAAAGCAGTGTGATTACCCAAAAATCATTAAAAAATCCTATGGACCGTCAAATTACGGTGGCTATTTTGTCCATAAGGTTGATAGTTTTAAAGAAGCCGAATTACTGCTGAGCAAGAAAAAATACTACCCAGTTTATGTACAAGAATTTATACCTATGATTGCGGATATTCGAGTGATGCTTATTGGTCATAAACCTGTTTGTGCCTTTTGGCGTCGACCGCCAGAAGGTGAATGGTTAACCAATACTAGTCAAGGCGGGGAAATGGATTATCAAAATGTACCGCAACGTGCTTTAGACATTGCCATCCAAACATCTAAGTCCGCCAATGCTGAGTATTGGGCTTGTGACATTGCCTTAGGTAACGATGGTAAATATCGCATTCTAGAATGTGCCACAGCCTTTGCTGCTTTTCCTTATATCAGAGACTGGATTGGTCAATATGTGATGTGGCTATTGGCCGCTGACTTGTTTAACAAACCCTATATTCCTTTATTAAACTGGCAAGAATTAGGCAAAATAGACAGCGCCTTATTAAGAACAATGCGGCACATATCTTTTTCAGCAACAACAACAACAAGTGTTACTGAAGACTGTGGTGATCAATTAGTTCGAAAAAACCAAGATCTGTATCAATTACTGCCCGTTGAACTCAGAGCCTTTGAAGAATGGCCAAGTGAAGTTTGGAACTTTCAAGATAACTATGTCCGTAATTATATTTTAAACACACACCAGCAAGTAAATAAAATCAAAGCGTTTGGCCTTGAAGAAGCTGAAGTTGAGGTTGAAGGTGACAAATACTCGCCTTATACCGAGATTAATGAGACGGAGTTAATTGCCTTTTTTAACTCGGTAAAAGGCATCGGTAGCCAACTTCAGCAATTGATTATCGAACAGCTTGGTGTCAGTGAAACGGTTGATGCACTTAATCACAGCCCGCAGCTGCTATTAAAAGTGAAAGGTTTAAAAGAGAAGAAATTACAAAGCATCATAGATTGTTGGCAGAAAATGTTTATGCCGCATGAAGATAAAGTGATTAGCTGATATTTAGCCTGGGGAATTAATGATGAAGAAACAATATACCTCTTACCAAGAAACCATGGCATTTGTTGAGCGCTGCATGGCAGAACATCCACATTTAATTAGGTTACAAACCATAGGCACTACGTGGGAGCAGAGACCTATAGTGTTAGTGACCATCTCTTTAGATGTAGAGTATGCGCAGAACAAACCCGCTTTACTCTATACTGGGACTATTCATGCGAGAGAATGGATTGGCAATGAGCTGGCGATAAAGTTTATTGGCTATGTGATTAAAAATTATCGTTTTAATCCGAAGTTAAAGGAGGCATTAACACGCAATACCTTATATATGGTGCCATGTTTAAATCCCGATGGCTTTGAATACTCACGTAACCATTTTTCATTTTGGCGAAAAAACCGAAGGGACAATGGCGACGGTACCTTTGGCGTTGATTTAAACCGAAATTTTTCAGTGAAGTTTCGTCATTCTATGGATACGGACAGTAATATCTATTCTGGACCGCACGCTTTTTCAGAGCCTGAAACCCGTGCCATTAGAGATTTTGTCATAACCCATAAAAATATTACCATAGCGCTGGATTATCATTCTCAAGGCAATGTCTTCTTTCCTGCACATAAATTCAATCATGAAAACGAAATTGAAGGCACAGATCTTAATGTATTATGTGCCAATATGAACCGTGAAATTTTCAAAGTTACCGGCAGGAAATACGGTATTCACCGCGGAAAACCACCGAGCAATTTAATTCACGGCAGCGGTCGAGAGTATTATTATTCTCTGGGTATTTTATCTACCGTTGTTGAAGTGGGTACACGCAATATTCCTGATTATCTGGTTAATATGTCACAGAGTGTTGATGAGAATATTCCCGCGGTATTGCATGCTTTGTCAGAATCGATAAGCTATTCTGACTTAGCACCAAAGCGTCCAGAGCAATTTTCATTGGTCAATATTGACAACAATAGTGCAAGTTTGACTTGGTGTTATCAGAGCGATATGGAAGTTAATTTTGAAATTTATCGTGCCCAGCAGCCTAAATCGCCTTGCTGTGATGAAACATTAGTAGCGATTACCAGAGATATACAGTTTACCGATGTACAGTTGAAAAGTGGTCAACCTTATTTTTACAATATACGAGCCGTTGATAGAGTAACCAAAATAAAGTCTGCTTTCTCCCCAGAGCTTAGAGTAAAAACAGAGCTAGCGCATGATGAGTATTCCCGTGAGCTTTTCCCTTCAAATCAAGAGGTTGGTTATGTTGGCCAATATACCTTAGATAACAACAAAGAGCACTTCGGTCATAACTCTCTCTTTGTTGGCGTCAATAAGCGTAAAGGAATTTGTTATGGTGTTATTGAGTTTAATCTAAATAATGTGCCCGAAGATGCCATGATAAAATCAGCACGCTTCTCTTTATACCCAATGAACCGCGTAAACGCCAAAGTTGAAAATTTCGGCGAGTGGACTGTTTCGTTACTTGATGCTGAAGACCTAGATGATGTCACTAATTTTACTCAAATTCACACAGCGACACCAATGCAAACGTTAGGGCACGCGATTGAATCTGATCAACTTACGCAAGGCATCTGGAGTGAATGGCATTTTAATATTGCTGAGCGTCACCTGCTTAAAAAAGCAATAAAAGCGGGCAAGGTTATTTTGCGCATTGAAGGACCGCGGAAGTTACCCTTAGGCGCGGATTCACAAATGATGCAGTTTGATATTGGTTATGGAAAGTTTGGTGCCGGCATTCACTATCGACCTAATTTGCAGTTGATATATACCCGTACTCCGCAAAAAGTAATATTGTCCCCGATTGCGATAAACACCATAACCACCACCGAGGTTTATGAAAATAAATTGAGCTCTGGTTTTGATAAACAAGGCGCGATCATTTACGGGCAGATGGCGTTTACTTTAGCGGATTTACCTGAGGCATATAAAACGGTCATCACGGATGCCTACCTTATTATGCGCAATAAAACCTCATTAAAAACCAAACGAGATACGCGCTTCACCATAGAGCTTGCTGAATTAAAAGATATCGATTTTAACAGCGTGAAGCATCGTAAAAAAAGAGAATTCATTGGTTACGAAGTCAGTAATCAGCAATTAAAGCATAAAGATAGTCACTATTTTATTTTCGATAGTTATTGTAAGCTCTATTTAGAACAGCTACATCAAGACAACAAACCCTGTTACCTCATTATTAGAGCAACGGCGGCCTCTACAGAATATGATGAAGTGATTGAATGGGCAGGAGAGGGTGATGGAGAAAGTCCTCAGTTAGTTATTGAGTACATAGACCGTAGAAAAACCTCGTTACCTGCGCCAACAGAACTGAGTGCAGAGATTGAAAATGGCATGCTCAAGCTGATGTGGAATAATCCTAAGCATGATGATTTTGTCGGCAGTTTTGTGGTGCGAAATCGTTTTCATCCACCTAAATCACCATATGATGGCGTTAAATTGTATGGTGGTCCAGACGATTATACCTTTGATAATTTTGCTAATGCCAATATTGAAAAGTATTATTCGGTGTTCAGTTATGATGATATACCTAATTTTTCTGAGCCTATCAGCATTCAATATGTTGCTAAAGAAGGGTTTTCGGTTATTGAGCAAGAATATGAACCACAAGATGAGGATGAAGAAATAGATTAACAGAGTGTACTAACCATTTAGTCAGAGCTACAATGCTATTGTCGGGCATAGAACTCAAAAGCTATCACTAAAAAGGCCTAAGTTAATTTTACTTAACTTAGGCCTTTTTATTTTTACTTAATTGACGACTTTAAAGATTTATTTTCTTACTGATTTAATTAATTTAGCTCATTCAGTACCGCTAAAACAACATCATGATGCTCTTTAGTTTTGAACTTATTAAACACATGGCTAATTTTGCCATCAAGACCAATTAAAAAGCTTAAACGATGAATGCCGTCATACTCTCTGCCCATAAACTTTTTCAAGCCCCAAACTCCAAACTCATCCGCCACCTTATGATCAACATCAGATAGTAGGGAGAAATTTAGTTCATCACGTTGACAGAACTTAGTTAAACGCTTTACTTCATCAGGGCTAATACCAAAAACAACGGTATTTAATTCATTAAGCTCTGCTTTGATATCACGTAAACCTTGTGCTTGAACGGTACAGCCAGGTGTCATCGCTTTCGGGTAGAAATATACTAATACTTGTTTTTTGCCGATATAATCAGCCAATGATACTGACTCATCATTTTCATTCGCTAGGGTAAATAGTGGCGCGGTATCACCAATGTTTAAAGTATTCATTATAAACTCACTGTTAAAAAGGGATGAAAGTCATTTTTCTTATTAGGGGTATTGTCTTGGTCTTTATGGTTATCATTGTAATAAATTAGCATTGGCTTTTTTGATACAGCCTTGAACATCAGTTTGTTGACAAAGCTCTAAGAAGTCACGTTCAAGCTCATCAATACTAATCTTCTCTGTTAAAGCAAATAATATGTTGGCACTCATATGATTCGTTTTAGGATCTATTGCTGATTTTAATGAAGAGATATCTATTTTACGTGTGGCAAAAAAAGCGGTCATGGCTTTTAAAATACCTGGTTGATCAATACCACAATACTCGGCTTGGTAATGCTTGACCAAGTCAAAGGTTCTATGGCCAGAAGTTCGCTTCATCATAGTGACTAAATCTAAACTATGAGCGACTTTGGGGATTCTGGCTTCAATTTTATTAATTGCTCTGGCTTCGCCATTAAGCAGCATAATGAAGGTAAATTCAGAGCCAAAAAGGGCCATTCGGCTGTCTAATATATTACATTCGCATTCACTTGCTAATTTAGTTAACTCACTAACACAACCTGTTCGGTCCGCTCCCATCGCTGTTAGTACTAAATATTGTGACATTCATTACGCCTAAGTTGTCCAGAAAGGCGCATTGTAACTGATCATGATTAAAGTTGGAATCATCTTGCATTTTTGTGGTCATATAACTTGTGTTTGTAAAATCAGCCAAGTACCATGGGGCGCAATGTTTAGCCCTATTTTAATGTAAAGGCGTTGAGTTTGTTATGGATCCTCTGGCCTCGCCTGAGAAAATAATAGATTTGCTCGTTTGGTATTAAATCGAATTGTTTTTAGTTTTTTTAGTGAGCTTAGTTGGGTTTTGAATATCAATAACCTAAGCCACAGGAGTTTTAATGAGTTGTAGAGTATTTTATTTATCACTGTTAGCCTTATCACTAACAGCTTGTGGTTCTGTTAATAATAAACAAGCCCAAGGCAGTTTTGATTATCAGTATAAACCTGAAGCTAACGATCTCGTTATTCCAGCTAATTTAAATAAACCAAAGCAAGTGAAGGATTTTTTTGTCACCGATAAAATAAATCATCAAGGCCCTATTGGTGAAGATATGGATATTCGAGCACCGTCACTGGTTATGCCTGTTGCTGCATCTTCAAGAGTTGTAGATGAGTCTGGTGTCGCGATTATTTGGTTTGATAAAGTTTTAGAAGATAAAGATTTATTGGATTTTATCGAAAAAGTTGTCACTGAAAAGTTAGTTGAAGATAACATTGGTTATAACTACGTTGAAGAAGATACTGAGGTTACTTTAAGTAAAGTTATTGAAGGGGCGACCAGCTTAAAAGAAACCAGTATTAAGCGAGAAGGTATTAAAACCGCGATCCTAGAGTCGGATTGGTATCACAACGAAGTGGATGTTGGTTGGATTTTTACCGACATACAATTTTCAAAGAGTGTACGTTTTCGTTATCAATTATTAGCTAAGCCACATGGTCGCAGTGTTTCATTACGTGTTTCATTAGTTGATTTTTTACAAACCGATGAAACCGGTGGTAGCCAAACAATGGATCCCATTGATAAGCAACGAGCTGAAAAAGCCATGCTTAATGAGCTAATTGCCGCCGTTGATTATAGTTATCGAGTGCAACAACGTGCAGATCGCTTAACTCGTGCCAATCAAAAGTTAGTCACAATAGGCCAGAACATTGAAGAGGAACCTGCTTATATAATTGAGATGGGTTTAGACGACCTATGGGGCAATATGCCACTATTCTTTGAAAAGCATGGTTTTACTATTAGTGATTTGAATGATGATAAGAAAATTTACTATGTCGACTTTGTTAAACCAGAGAGTAGTATTTGGGACAGTATTTGGGGTGATGATGTACCGGTAATTGATGTAAGTGATGCCCACTATCAATTTGTTTTAGCGCCTATTGATGAGCTTGATCAGAAGACCGCAGTCACCATTTATAATGCTGCCGGTGAGCCATTACCGTTGGCAACGTTAGAAAGAATATTCCCAATATTCGAGCAGGGTTTATCGTTTAGAAACGTTTTTTAAGGCTGTATCGACTAAAAAGCGTTTACTTGCTCTTTACCGAAATAAGGTAAAGAGCAGACATAAAAAAACTCCACAGGTTGGAGTTTTTTTATGTCTTGAATTAGTCAAAAATCTAAGGTTTGTTCTTTTCAATAGTTGCCAATTTATGGCCACTTTTGCTGGTTCTTGGCAGGGTTTCTTTTAAGTCATTTAAATTGTGTTTACGCATTTTTTGCTTTGAGTTTTTTTGAAAGGTGCTCAAGTTGCCTATGATGATAGCTAGCGCCAATACGATCATACAAATAGCTAACCAATTGGTCATTGGAATGCCTCTTAATAAGTTTGTTAAGGCTAAGTAAAGACACTCAGCTTACAGTTTAGTGAGTATAACATTTGTTGGCACCGCACAGACATTATTAATATAACGCTTGGCTATGTCATCTAGATTATTAATTATTTCGTCTTTGCCCAAGATACTGCTATTTACTAATGTCTTGGCTAATCGTTCAATATTAAAAGCTTGCTGATATTGATGTGCTAACGGCGCGTAAGATAAATGCCAAGGCTCACTGGCAACACCGCCTTGGAAGCTAGCATAAGGGAAATAAAAGCCAAATTGGTGCGCGTATTTAACCAGCCAAGTTGATAGCTTAGCTAAAGGCCCTTGTGCGCTATATTCCCACGGATCAAGCTGTAGTTGATAATCATCAGCGAGTAGGTTTGGCGCGTAAACATCAATGTCACAACCCCAATGGTGGCGACTAGCGCCAGGCAGGGCGGAATAAAGCAAAATACTGTGCGCTAAATCAAGTGGCGATAAGTTCGCGGGGGAAATTACTTCGCCAGCCATATTCTTAATCGGTGTTTTACCCGAAAATTTATTGTTCCAAAGCAGCAGCTGTCGGTCAAACGAGCGAAAGCCACTGGCAATTTTCAAGTCAATATCAGCGGCGCTTGCCGCAGCAACTAAAGCTGAAAAAGCAGTTTTCATTTCTTGGTGAATAGCCACTCGCTCATTAACATAATACAAGTGTTGCTCGGTTTGACCCAGTATTTGAGCTGAATTGATGTCCTTGCTAGTCGGCATGATTAAATGAAACCTTGTCAGTAAATAAATTAACCATTAATGTTTTTGTGGGTGCATAAAACATTAACCAAGCAGTGATAATAAATATCAACCAGTTGCTCTAAATCGTTACAAGAAACCGATTCATTGACTTGATGGATAGTCGCGTTACATGGACCTAGTTCAATCACTTGTGCTCCCGTTGGCGCGATAAAGCGTCCATCTGAAGTACCACCAGCGGTTGAAAGCTGAGTTTTCTTACCAGTAACCGTGAGTATGGCTTGGCTGACGGCGTTTAAAAAACCGTGCTCTGAGTTTACATGCTTGGTAATAAATGGCTTGCCATTAAAAGTCCACTTTATCTCATAATCAAGTTGATGTTTGTTCAAAATCGACTCGACTTGCTCCACAATCATTTGGTCGGTTAATTCTGTGCTATAGCGTAAATTAAATAATGCGGTGAGATGGCCTGGGACAACATTGGTAGCGCCAGTACCGGCATTAATATTTGATAATTGAAAACTAGTCGCAGGGAAATATTCATTGCCCTGATCCCATTCAACTAGGCTGAGTTCAGTTAAGGCTGGCATGGCTAAGTGGATTGGATTTCTCACATGTTCAGGGTAGGCAACATGGCCTTGTTTACCTTTAATGTCGACTTCTGCAGTAATTGAACCACGGCGGCCGTTTTTAACAATATCGCCAACTACATTAGTACTAGAAGGCTCACCGACAATACAATAAGTGATTTTTTCATTGCGTGCTTCTAGGGTATCAATAACCCGAGTGGTGCCATTAATAAAGGGACCTTCTTCATCACTGGTAATTAAGTAGGTGATAGCACCTTGATGATCTGGGTGGTCTTTAACAAAACGCTCTGTCGCCACTATCATTGCCGCCAAGCTACCTTTCATATCTGCAGCACCACGACCATATAACATACCATCGATAATGGTTGGTTCAAATGGCGGCGTATCCCATAACTCAAGGTTACCAGCCGGCACTACATCGGTGTGGCCAGCAAAACAAAAAACTAAGTCATTGTCCTTGCACACGCTACTATCGCGACGAGACCAAAGGTTAGTGGTATCAGCAAAGATCATGCTTTCATTATTAAAACCAAGTTTTGCTAAGCGCTCTGCCATCAATTTTTGGCAACCAACATCTTCTGGGGTGACGGAAGCTCTGGCGATAAGTTCTTTTGCTAACTCGATAACAGCACTTTCATTTTTTTGTTCGGTTTGACTCACAACGATTACCCTTAATTTATTTTTAATACCTGGCTTTTAACTGCAATATTTTTTGATTATTTGCTGTCGAAAAGACTTTGATACTGGTCAATTTTAAAACCGAGATTGAGTTCACCATTTAATGGTAATAGTGGTCTCTTCAGTAATGTTGGTTGCTCAAGCACTGCGGCAAACATTACTTCATCAGTAAGATTATTTTTTATCTCTTCAGGTAGGTTACGAAAAGTGGTACTGCGCTTGTTTAATAATAACGACCAATCACTTTGATTAACAAATTGTGTTAATAACTCTGCAGTTAAAGGTTGTTTTTTAAAGTCATAAAGTTGATGAGCAATGTCGTTTGCTGTAAGCCATTTAGTGGCCTTTTTTACCGTGTCGCAATTCTTAATCCCATAAAGTGTAATCATATTTGAGCAGTATCCAAGAGTTAATAATCAATGCCTAAGATGATATCAGAATCAGTAGGCTATATCCGCTAGTAATAGGCAATGTGTTAGCTAGATCTAAGGATTAAGCATCTTTTCTCGATCATGTAAATATTTTTACCAATACAACTTTTAGATAACGTCTGCTTATATAAACTAGAGAATTCATCGATGTGTGAATTTCAATTGCTTACATTTTGTTGTAATAGTTATGCTCACTCTTATGTCGACTATTTCAAGGATAGTTAAAATTAACATAGCTACTCTAAGGCGCTTGCGCAAAAGCTAAATAGCACTAGCTCTATAAGTCTGTGTTATTGCTTTAATTCATCATACTAACTCTAATCGACCTCGAATCAGCTATTTTGGTTTTTATAAATAAAAACAATACCTTCTTGCTTTGGATACCCACCGCTATTACGTCGGCTACTTAAAATGCAGTCAACATTAAATAGTATATATGATCAAGTTCGAACTAGTCCCTTACCTTGATCCTTGTAGGTAAAAAACACGTTGAGTGATATTGCACCACCCAATTTTTTGTGCTATCTTCTCGCTCCCAAAAAAAGTAGGGCGTCAAAACGGAGTGAATATACCTTCATGATTACCTTATTTTTTTTGAATCAGTCAATTGTCTGTCGTTGATAAAGTAATTTCTTTAACGAGAAAACGCTAAAATTATAACAATTGACCAGTAAATTTTAGGAGGGTAAGCAAATAGCACTTATTACCCTAACTCAGGTTATACAAGAAACAGGTTATACAAGAAACAGGTTACAGATGAATATACAAAGAACTATGTTAACACTCTTATTGTTAGTGTTAACGCTAAGCACTTCTGGTTGTGGCAGTGAAAAAAAATCAAATGATGACACCGACACTGGTGTAGATGTGATTATCAGTGATAAACCTATCACCAATGCTATTGATGGTAAGACATATACTTACCGCGCTGATTTTGGTGACTGGAATGATAATATTGACGTTACTTTTACCATTAAAAATAAACCTGACTGGTTAACTTTTAATGAAAAACAGGGCGTTATTAGCGGTATTGCCAAGACATTTATCAACATTCATAAAAATGTTGAATATGTCTATTTTGATATTGAAATTATTGCCACACTCAACGGCCAAGTGAAAAGCACTAAGCCGTTTAACATCGTTATCACCAATGAAGCGGGTAAAATAGTCACTAAGCACATTGTCTTTAGTGCGACCTATGCAGACAGTGAAACGGGCATTAACCAAGCGAATATCGACAAACATTACAACAGTGTTGCAGCTTATGTGAACTACCTCTCTAACGGCAAACACGAAGTCAAATTTGATGTTGTTCATTTAGAGCCGATGACAGTATCGCGTGAACAAATGAGGACAATATCTTTAAGTCAAACGGCTTTAAGTATTGTTTATATTGAAAATTCGGCTGATTTATCCAGCAAGTGTGATCTAACGGTGATGATGCCCCTAGCACGCACTTGGTATGATGAGAATAAAGAAGGTCAATCAGTTAGCGCCGAACCAGACTTTTCATTTACCGAAAAACTTGGCGATATCAATAAATGTGAATCTTTCTTCTTACCTACAATGGCTACCCATTACCTTAATATTCCTGAAAATATAAATATCGACGATTACCATAGTATGCTTTTTACCTTCTATGATGACGAGATTTTCCACCAGCCTTTTGCTAGCAATTTCGAGCCGGGCTTTAACCTTAAGCAAGGTGAAAAAGGGCTAGACGGTTATCATTTTGCCATAGCTAGTATGAATGACGATGATTTTAATGAAGCGCTTTATCTCGACATAGATTCTACCAATAGGACGTGGGCTGAACTCGAGATACTCCGTAAAAATCCCAGTATTATGTCGGAGTTCTATACTCAAGAGCAAGCACCACTGACATCAAGTGAAAAGAGCACGGCACATGAGCTTTTTCATCTACTGGGGGTTTTGAATCATGACGATGGCTTAACTCGATATGGTCTTGATAACAGTATTTTCAAAACGTTAGAAACAAACTTGCAACAAGGTTATTGGGGAGCCGTTAATTATGGAGATCAATTTAGTATTATGGGCTCAAAAGCTTTTAGTATTGGTTTAGCACCTTCATCACGAGAGCTTTTGGGTTGGGTAGATAGTAATAATATTCACACTATTGATAACAGCAGTGAGGCCGTCATTATTAATGATATTTACAGCACACAAGGGTCAACCCTTGCTAAAGTAAAAGTCGAAGGTGGTTATTTATACCTGAGTTATCATGCAGGTAATAGTTATGATGAACCCCTTAAACATCCATTATTAGTCGAGCATAGCCAAGGTATTCAAATTTACTATACTGATGAAAGAACCCCAGAAAAAATGTCTGAGTATCCAACAAGCTCAACATTGCTCGACCCAGATGAAGATCTATTCAATGACAGCTACGCGCTAAAATCCGGTGAAAGTTACACTATTTTTAATATTGAGATAAGCACGGTTTCGGTTGACGGCGAGCAAGCGATTTTTAATATAAGTTACCTAGATTAACCAATGTTTGCTTTTGAACAAAAGTAAAAACATTATCCCCGAATTCATGTTCTAACATTTATTCAGACACTCACTGTTGAGTATTGCTATTTTTACCTCGACTTTACAATAGCAAGGCTTAACAGTGAGTTTGTCATAAATGATTGTTTTTTAAATAACGTGTTTTTCTGCTATTTATGTTTTCGATACTAGTAAGTTTGTCCCTTAAAACAGGTAAACTCCTCCCATATAAACAGAGAATATATGAACAAAATGACCTTTTTATTAAAATCCCTATTACTTATTTTAGTCATAAGTATTACTGGCTGCGGCGGTAGCGGCAGTGCTAGCAGCGAAAGCTCAAATAATTCCAATGATAGCGCCGAAAACAAGCATTCTACTTCTGATGATGCCGCAGATATTGCATTTAGTGATAAACCTATCACCAGTGTTGTTGATGGCCAGACATATGCTTACCGCGCCGATTTTGCTGACTGGAATAATAATACCGATGTTACGTTTACCATTAAAAATAAACTTAACTGGTTAATTTTTAATGAAAAATATGGCGCTATTACCGGGTTGGCCAAGCCATTTATCAACATTCATAAAAATGTTGAATATGTCTATTTTGATATTGAAATTATTGCCACACTCAACGGGCAAGTGAAAAGCACTAAGCCGTTTAACATCGTTATCACCAATGAAGCGGGTAAAATAATCACTAAGCATATTGTCTTTAGTGCGACCTATGCAGATAGTGAAACCAGCATTACCCAAGCGGACATCGACAAACATTACCAAAATGTGACTGCCTATTTTAATTATCTCTCTAACGGCAAACAACAAGTCATATTTGATATTGTTCATTTAGAGGCGATGACAGTGTCGCGTGAAAAAATGAGAACTCTCTACTTAAGTCAAACAGCTTTAAATACTGTTTCTCCTAATTCATCCATTACATGTGATCTAACAGTGACGATACCTTTAGCACGCACTTGGTATAATGAGAATAAAGCAGGTAAAAACGTTAGCACCGAGGCAGATTTTACCTTTAGTGAAAAGCTTGACGATTTCTCTAAATGTCAATATTTCGATCTAGGTATAATGGCTACCCAGTACCTTAATATACCTGAGCATATAAACATCGATGATTACCATAGCATGTTATTTATGTTCTATGATGATGAAAATTTTCATGCGCCTTTGGTTTCTGGATTTACCAAAGACTTTAATGTTAAGCAAGGTGAAAAAGGGCTAGACGGCTATGCATACGCAATAACTAATATGAATGACAATCAAAATCAGCCTTTTGATGAAGCGCTTTATCTCGAAATAGATACTGAGGATAGGACGATGGCTGAGCACGACATACTCGAAGAAAATAGCAAGATAATGTCTGACTATTATACTCAAGGGCAGGTACCACTAACATTAAGTGAAAGTAGCACGGCCCATGAATTTATTCACCTGCTGGGGGTAGGGACGCATGACAATGGCTTAAGTAGGTACGGTCTTGATAATAGTATTTTTAAAACCTTAGAAACAAGCTTGATAAACAATAGTTGGGGGCCAGGGAATTCTGTTTCCTATGGTGATCAATTTAGTATTATGGGCTCAAGAGGGCATAGTATTGGTTTAGCGCCATCAACACGGGAATTTTTGGGCTGGATAGATAGTAATGATATTCACGTGATTGATAGCAGCAGTGAAGGCGTCATCATTAATGATGTTTACAGTACGCAGGGGCCAAGTCTTACTAAAGTAAAAGTTAAAGGGGGTTATTTATACCTGAGTTACCATGCCGGTAATGGTTATGATGAAACCCTTAAACACCCATTATTAGAAGAGCATAGCCAAGGCATTCAAATTCGCTATACCGGAGCAAGAAATCCTGCGAATCAGTATACGTTAACAACCTCAACCATGCTAGACCCAGATGAAGAGCTATTCAATGACAGCTTCGCGCTAAAAGCGGGTGAAAGTTACACTATCTTTAATGTTGAGATAAGCACAGTTTCGATTGATGGTGTGCAAGCAATTTTTGATGTGAAGTATATCAATTAGTAACTATTTCCACCTAAATGGCTTCATTAATACCAATCAGACTAATTAAGTGATTACTTAATTGGTCTGATTGGTATAACCCCTAATCATACATTGGTACTATGTTCCTAAGGCGCTATGAGCCCCTGAACGCCGCAGAAGTATGAAGTGAAAATGTCAGCTTTATGAATGGAAAGCTGCCCCTCGTTGCATCTATTTTATGAGCCAACAGAACAAATTAAGTATTAAAGTAGAGTTTTTATTAAGGTCAGCTATCGTATCAAAGTGGTCATTATACTGGTTGATTTTGAACAACAAATTTAGACCGATTTGTGATAATAGCAGAACTAAAACTTCAGCTAATTTATAAGTGAATGTTCGTCTTTCTTAGGGGGAGGTCTGTTCTGGGGTGATGACAGTTTACGGCACTAGTATAAAAAACTGCTTGCAATTCTTTATTCCATAAAGGGTGATCATAGTTAGGGGGTATCCAAACATCTAATAAATAAGGCTTAAGATGATATCAGAAACGATAGGCTATATCCGCTTTTCTTTGGCTAGATGAGTGCCCTGTCGGTAGTGAAACGATGTCTTTTTTAATGTTAGCTCTATGAGCTGGTAGTAGGCTATAGAGCTGTTATAGCAAAGGATTAAGTACCTTTTGCTCGAATATGTAAAACCTTTAACTAATAACTTCTTTTATAAAAAATCAGCTTATATAATTTCGATAATTCATTAATTTATAAAACGGGGCAGAATTTTCATTGCGAGGAATCCTGACTGATGTAGAGAAGCATTGATGATAATAAAATATAGAACCGTTGTTAAATTTTAATTTTTTGCCGACAGCACATTACGCCTGAACGGGTTATCTAGAAATATAAAGTACTCGATCATATGGTGGAGAATACAACTATTGCTATCCTATAAATTAAAACAGATAGTCTATAATCATTCCTAAGGATTTATTTATATTGCTCACGGAGGATCTTTATGAAAGAAAAGGTGTGTGTAGTAATGAAAGAAAATGATCTCCTCTTAGAAAAGTCTATCTATCGTTTATTTGAAATAACCCCTGTTCCAATTGCCTTGTCTTTTCCTAGCGGCAAACTTGAATATGTTAATCCTGCACTTAAAAGAATGCTTGGTTATGAAGGTGACGAAATATATGCTAATAAAGTCACTATTACCCACCTTGATGATATTCATGTTAATGAAGCTATAAGAAAAGAATTAACTCTGCACCCATTTGTACCCATTCAAGTGGAAAAAAGATATAAACATAAACTAGGACATACTATTTCTGTTCAATTGAATATTGTTGCACAAGCAGATAATGACAACTTGATAAAAAGGTATATTGCACAGTTAATAGATTTAACAACTATCAAAAAATCAGATGCGGCAGAAATACTACTCAATCATTTAGTAAATAAATCCAATGATGCAATTTATGTTGTTGAACCTGAGTATGGCCAAATTTTAAATTGTAATCAGTTGGCGCATCAAAGATTAGGTTACTCCAAAGATGAATTACTCAAGCTATCAGTTTCAGACCTTAATTCGAAATTCGATATAGAAGGTAAGTGGAAAGAACATTGTAAACGGATAAAGCTTGCAGGAAACATAGTTATTGAATCCACACATACAAGAAAAGATGGCACTAAATTACCCATAGAAGCGAGCATTAGTTTCATTGAATATAATCTTAAATGTTATTTGCTGGCAATCGTAAGAGATATTTCAAGACGCAAAAAGAAAGAAATAGCAGCATTGGAATTAGCTAATTTAGACCCATTAACTAAACTTCCTAACAGAAGAGCACTTGAAAATAAATTAGAAAAGCTGTTTAAAAAGTCAAAGTTAAAAAACACATTGATCGGATTTTTCTTTATTGACCTTGACCATTTTAAGCTTATTAATGATTCACATGGTCATAGTGTTGGCGATGAAATTTTAGTCGGTACGGCGAATAGATTAAAACATTGTATTAGAGAATCAGATATTGTTACTCGCATGGGCGGTGATGAGTTTCTTGTAGTAATAAGTGGTGTTGAAGATCGTTCATCTATAAAAATAATGGCTGATAAATTACAAGAAGAATTCAATTCACCTTTTAAAGTTCAAAAACATTTAATACCGGTAAAAGCTAGTATTGGGGTTTCTGTGTATTTAAATAACAATGGCGATGCCCACACCTTAATACAATTGGCAGATGAAGCAATGTATGAAGCTAAAAAAGAACTTGGAACGTCCATTTACTATATATAAGATTACTCAATACTGTCTGTAGCCATTAAGTAAAACCAGTCATAAATTTATCCTCAATGGGAACAGAGTACCCATTGTCTCCCAAATATTTATGTACGCTGACGTACCGATTGCGTCTCTAGTTTTGAATAATTTAATCTGCTTTATAAGTCGATGACTATTATGTTTTAGCTCTATATCACTAGATATTGATTATCCCGCAGCGCTGCAATTGCCTGATTAATAAACTCTTCTTTAACCAGGATATAATCAGTATCGAAAGTAGATATGGCGAAAATACTAATTTTCTCATTGGCTAATATCGTAGAAATGTTCGATAAAATACCGGTCATGGTTAAAGCCAAAGGACCAACAACCTCTAAAGCTTGCCAATTTAACTCCACTTCATCACTTGCAATAGTAATGCTCTGTGGCAAGACAATGGAAATTTCATCGAAAGTCTTAGCGATAAAAAAAATACTGGCGCTAAATACCTCTCCTGGGATAGTTGCACTTTCGGATAAGCTATGAATGGCAAAGTGCTCGTTAATTAGTCTAAGTGTTAACTGTGACATCAATGTCCTTAAAGATTGCTAAAGTCGTTTAACTATAGCACTTGTTAATTACCGTCAGGCTTAAATGACCAAGATGACTATAGGTTTGATCGCTAGCTGTGTTTGAAAATGTAAAGCTTTAACTGAAATTTATATAAAACGCCTATTTACGAAAGTTTTACTAGGTCGTCTTAGGTGATTATTAATAGTTATCTTGAAATATTCTATCCACAAAACCTGTGGATAGAATTGTGAGTAATCCTGTAGTAACTACCTTTACCATTGAAATATAAGGATAAAACGAGCAGCTCATTTTTTGACTAGTTAGGTGTTTAATACTAATAAATTGGATAAGTGATCAAAAGAGCCTGTTGGATCCTATTATTGGTAAAATTAACATTTTAATGCGGTTAAACTGGTTAAAAGTCACTTTAACCGCACTCGAAACCTTTAAATGAACACTTTTTAACAGGCTATAAAAAGGTGGCTAATACCAATCGGACTAATTTATTGATCACTTAGCGAGAATTAAAAGGCTTAGAGGCAAGGCATTGATTGAAGAGAATGGTTATTCCCTTATCAAAATCAAGAACGCTGCATGTAAGCCTTTTAAACTCGCCCTTCGGGAGCTCATTAGCAAACTGATAACATCACAAAATGAATGAAATATAGAATAACTATGTTTAATCCATTTTGTTTGTTCTAAGCTCGCTAGTGCCGCTCTAAGTTGGTCAATTAATTAATCCGTTTGGTATAACGTTATTGTGTCGCCTGTATTGCTGTTAGGGCAATGGTATAAACAATATCATCGACTAAGGCTCCGCGTGACAGATCATTAACGGGCTTATTCATTCCTTGTAACATAGGGCCTATGCTTAATAAGTCAGCTGAGCGCTGTACCGCTTTATAAGTAGTATTACCGGTATTTAAGTCAGGGAAGATAAACACTGTCGCTTTACCCGCTACAGGACTATTTGGCGCTTTTTTCTTAGCGACATTCTCCATAATGGCGGCATCATACTGGAGTGGACCATCAATAATAAGATCAGGTCGTTTGGCCTTAGCTATTTCAGTTGCCCTGGCGACTTTTTCTACATCAGCGCCTTGACCTGAACGGCCGGTACTGTAACTGATCATGGCAACTCTGGGTTCAATATCAAACGCTTTTGCCGAGTCTGCAGATTGAATGGCAATATCCGCTAACTGCTCAGCATTAGGCTCAGGGTTAATGGCACAGTCACCATAAACTAGCACCTGATCTGGCAGTAACATAAAGAACACCGATGAAACTAAAGAGCTATTTGGTGCGGTTTTAATTAATTGCAACGCGGGTCTTATGGTGTTAGCTGTGGTATTAACGGCTCCTGAAACTAGGCCATCTACTTGACCAAGTTGTAACATCATAGTGGCTAAAACAACATTATCTTTGAGGTTTTCTTGCGCAACAACATCGGTTAACCCTTTGTTTTTTCGCAATTCAACCATAGGACCAACATAGTTATCTCTAATAGAGTCGGGATCTGTTATTAATAAATTATCAGGTAGGTTAATGCCTTGATGTTCAGCAATCTGTAGTATTTCTTCCCTGTTACCAATAAGTTGGCACCGAGCTATGTTACGCTCACAGCAAATTGCTGCCGCTTTAATGGTGCGTATATCGGTACCCTCAGGTAAAACTATTAGTTTGTTGGCCTTGCGAGCAAGTTCGGTTAATTTATGCCTAAAAGCTGGCGGTGATAATAAATTATAACTATGGTTTTTCGAGGTTAGGTTTTCCAGCCAATCACTACTTAAATTATCGGCAACATGCTGCTTAACTTTATCTTGGCGTTGCACATCATCTTGTGGTATTTCTGGGTTAAAACTCATGATATGACGTGATGTTTGCCAGGTGTCCCATGGCACAGATAATACAGGTAAACCGGCATCCAGCGCTTGCTTGCATAACTCCCAAACTTGCTTTGATGGCTCAAAACCATTAGTTAAAATCATGCCGCCTAATTTTGTACCATTTAATGCCGATAAACAGGTAGCAATAATAATGTCGGTGCGATCGCCAGGGGTAACAATAAGACGACCGGGAACTAAATAGCTGACTAAATTTGATACGGTACGAGCACAAAAAGCAACGCTGCGAAAACGGCGATGCGCCATATCACCATGATTAAGGATCTTGGCATCAAGGTAGTTACTAATGTCACAGATGCGCGGCGCAATGAGGTCTATGTCCCATATTATAGTGCCTAGTAAGTCAAAGTGTCTGTCTTTGAAAATGGCTAAATCTAACCAGTCTTTTAGTTTAAAATCACTTTCTATCTCTTCTTCTTTCGGCAATATGCCGTATTCGTCTTGATCTGGGCAGTTTAGTTTATTGATAACACAGCCAATAAGGTGTTTGTTTTTGATACCACCATAAGTTTCAGCAGTGACTTCAAGTCGATCTTCAAATTCTTCTGGGCTGTCATTACCTGGGCTAGCAACCAAAACGATGTTGGCTCCGAGTGCCTGAGCTACATCACGGTTAATACGACCAGCATAAGGTTGTCTTGATGTGGGTACTAAGCCTTCAATAATAACTACGTCGTGATCTTTTTTAAAGGCATCAAAGTTGGCAACAATTTCTTCTAACACTATATCGCGCAAGCCATCGCCCATTTTTTCTTCAACATAACTAAGCGATAGACTCGTGCTATTTTGCGATAAACTAATGGCATCAATGGTTTTATTTTTTTTAGCTAAGCTATTGCGCGATGGCTGGCTAATGGGTTTGAAGTGCCCGACTTTAATGCCTTTTTGCTGGCAAGCATGCAATAAACCTAGCGATACACTGGTTAGCCCTACACCTGAGCCAACAGGGATTAACATAATTCTATGTGGCATAACTTTAATCCTATTTAATCTTTATTTGTAGCATCTACTTAGCTGTATTTTCTAGTAATTGAGCTGATTGCTCGGCTATAACCCACTCTTCATTGGTGGCAATAACCCAACATGCTCTTGAGTTTTTATCTGCAATATTACCTGATGCGCCAAAACGTGTAGCTTGGTTCTTTTCTTCATCTAAAGAGAAGTTTAATAAGCCAAGCTGCTTAACGATTTCAGTACGCACCCACGTTGAGTTTTCACCAATGCCACCGGTAAAAATAAGACCGTCTAGTTGCGTTAAACTGGCACTGTAAGAGGCAATGCTTTTAGCAATACGGTAACAAAAAATGGTCATTGCTAATGTAGCTTGGGCATTATTACCCGTTAGCATGGCGTCTTCTAAAGTGCGGCAATCATTGCTTAGCCCTGAAACACCCAATAAACCACTTTCTTTATTAACTAATTTATCAACCTCATTAATCGAGTAACCTAAATTATCGACTAGATGGAAGATAATGCCGGCATCAATATCGCCACAACGGGTGCCCATCAAAACACCTTCGCCAGGTGTCATACCCATACTGGTATCAACACTTTCGCCATTTTTAATGACAGTAACACTACAGCCATTACCTAAATGAGCACTGATCAAGTTACATTGCTCTAGTGGTTTGTTTAAATACTTTGCTGCTTGCTTCGCAACAAAGTAATGGCTAGTACCGTGAAAGCCATAACGCCTTATGCCATGTTCCTTGTACAGAGAATAGGGCAGGCCATAGATATAAGCTTTCTCTGGCATACTTTGATGAAACGCCGTGTCAAATACTGCGACTTGCGGTAAGTCGGCAAAAGCTTGCTGGCACGCTTTAATGCCATTTAGGTTGGCTGGATTATGTAAGGGCGCGAGTTTTGCCAACTCGCCAATCGCTTGTTCTACCTGTGGGTTAAGTAATGTCGGCTCTGAATACTGTTCACCACCATGCACTACTCTATGGCCAATTGCGCTGATATCTTTCACTAAGTTCAATTGCTGTAATTGTTCTACCAAGACAGCCAATGCGGTTTGGTGATTAAAAGGCGTGGTTAGTTTATAGGACTGTTTTTTTCCATGGTGCTTGATGGTGATTGCAGCTGCTGAGCTGAGTAAACATTCAGCTAAACCTGATAATAACGTTTCGCCACTTAATGGCCTTATTAGAGAAAATTTAACAGAAGAGCTGCCACAGTTGATCACTAAAATGGCATCTGCTTTAACAGCGGCTTTGTTATGCGTTTTTTGTTGAGTCATGTCTGTTGTCTTTTAAAAAAGTGAATAGATATTAAATGATTACATGTAACAATAATTATATAGAACAATAACAGTGTTCTTATTATAGCGCTGGAGTTGCTTAAAAATCTTGATGCACGGCAATAAAAATCGGTTTTGTGGACGTTTAATTGTTTATATTTGCAATAATCTGTTAGTTACATTTCTAACTGTTGCTTATAAGCACTAGCTGCTATAGTAGTGTTATGAATATCTCTGTTGTACAACTCATTAAATTGGGGCAAAAATACTTATCTCTTTGGCCTGACAAGCCAGAATTAACCCAGTATTTCGAAGATTATCGAGGAGTACAGAGTGCTCGCTTTGTTTGTCGATATTTTCCTGCTTTAGCCATGTTTACCGTTATTATGCAGCTTTATGTCGCTTCTGGATATCCCATGGGCCAAGGCTCGATAAATAATGCTATAAATGCATTGCCGCAAGCACTGGTCTATGGCTTGTTTTTAATAAGTATGCCGGTACAAGCCTTAGTTCTTTCAGGTGTTAAAGCCGATAAGTTGTTACCACCATCGCTGGCTTCTTGGTATCACAGTGGCTTAGAGAAGGTAAAACAGCAGGGGAAAAAACAATTTCCTGAGCAAGGAGAGCATAGCAATGACCGAAATAATGGTCATAGCTATAGTCACCGTAATAAAAATGCTATTGCGAAGTTAGCAACGTATAAACCACGTTATATTGACCTTGCGCAACTTTTACAATTAACTTTCGCGACTACAAAGTAACTCTCGTTACTTTGTTTATTGTTGCGGAAAAAGTTTGTAGTCATAAAGTGAGTTACCAAGGCCATCTGTTCATTAGATTGCTCTTTCTTTTGACTACTATCCCTTCGAAATATTATTTCTTTTGATACAAACGTAGGACAAAGTCCGCTTGGCAGCTGAACTCTTTTTGTTGCTTTAATTCGCTAATCAACTCTTCACTGGCTTTAAAGGCAAAGGGCGTCATTGCTAATAAGTTCAGCACATCGTCACTATTGGTGAAGTTCATTGAGTAGTTTAAGCGCTGTTCTTCAACCAAGGTTAATTGCTCAATGGCTAGCTTGGACGTGTCATGTTTATTCGCTTGGCGATATATCAACGATTTAAGTTCAAATAAGTGATTATCAGCAGGGGTAACCGTCAATAAATAGCCTTGATCTTGCAAAATGCGGGTAAACTCATTTTCTAAAATGGGTGCGTAAACACTATAAAGCCAGCCGAAATGTTCATCCTTAAAAGGCAGATCAGACAGCGTTGCCACGCTAAAAAAGCAATCTTGATAGCGCTTCGCCGCAATTTTTACCGTTTCTTTGGCAATATCGACGCCGTAGACCTTATTTAACTCAGTTTTATGCTGATGAGTATAAAAGCCTTCACCACAACCGGCATCAAAAACTGCTGCTGTTTTATCGCCATACTTTTCATAGAGCGCTAACATACTGTCAATTAAAGGCTGGTAATAGCCCTTATCTAAAAAGGCTCGTCTAGCTTGTACCATGGCTTTATTATCGCCGGGCTCTTTTGAGTGCTTAAACTGCACCGGTAATAAATTAACATAACCTTGCTTGGCTTGATCAAAGCTATGTTTATTTTCACAACGGTAGCTCTTATCAACAAGTAATAACGCTTGTTGGCAAAGCGGACAGCGGTATTGGGCCATATTCGTGATTAAATTAGGAGCTAAACTTTCAGTACTCATCAATAGCGAACCTTATGAAAATGTTGACCAAATAGGTGCATGATCTGAAGGTTTTTCAATGCCGCGTAATTCATAATCAATATCAGCTTCAATGCATTGCGCTGCCATGTCTTTTGTTGCCAGTACCACATCAATGCGAAGGCCGCGATTATCATCAAAGCCACGTGAGCGATAATCAAACCAAGAGTAACGTTCGGTTGTTTCTGGGTGTAATTGGCGGAAAGTATCAATAAATCCCCAATCCATTAAGGTAGTTAACCATTGACGTTCTTCTAGTTGGAAAGAACATTTTCCGCTTTTTAACCAACGTTTACGGTTCACTTCGCCAATACCGATATCAAGATCAAGAGGGGAAATATTGATATCACCCATGACGATGACATTTTCATCATTGGTGTGATGTTCGTTAAGGTAGTTCATTAAATCTTGGTAGAATTTACGCTTGTACGGGTATTTAGTCTCATGGCTAATGTTTTCACCTTGAGGGAAATAGCCATTTAATATGGTAACTTTTTCACCTTTATCATTGGTCGTTGTTACCATTATCATTCTACGCTGTGCTTCATCGTCATCAGTAGGGAAACCGCGCTGGACAGATTCAGCTTCTTTTTTACAGAGCATAGCAACACCATAATGTGCTTTTTGGCCATGAAAATATACGTGGTAACCCATGGCTTCAACCGCTTCTAGAGGAAAAACTTCATCATGAACTTTGATTTCTTGTAAGCCAATAATATCGGGTTGATGTTTATCGATAATCGCTTGCAATTGGTGAAGACGAGCACGAAGGCCGTTAATATTAAAAGAGATGATTTTCATAGAATTCCTAATGACTTTTAGCGAACAATATCGACATGTATTGCTTGGTAAATTAAGCTGATGATCTTGCGTGTTTATCTATCTTCTCGCAAGTTTTATTTTTCACACTCTGTTATAAAGTGTAATTTAAACGTAACAACTGGTAGAAGCTATTGTTTAACCGTAATAACTTGTTTAAGCTAACCCTAAATGAGCAACACAGCATAGAAAACTGTTAATACAGTTATTAAGTACCGTTATTCGTAATGCTATTTTTTATAAAATAAATAGCACGTAATAAATAAGGAAATGAACATGCCAGATAGTAACCCAAACGTAAAAAAAATATTATTAGTTGAAGACGATCGTCAATTGTCCGACTTAGTCACTGACTTCTTAATCAATGAAGGCTTTCATGTAAAGCAAGAGTTTCGTGGTGACACTGTTGCTAAACGAGTAAAGCTGTTTTCACCTGACCTTATTATTTTAGATGTAATGTTACCCGGTAAAGATGGCTTTGGTGTTTGTCGTGATTTACGCCCAGACTTTAATGGCCCTGTACTTATGCTAACAGCAAAAAGTACTGATTTTGACCAAGTGTTAGGTTTAGAAATTGGTGCTGATGATTACGTTATCAAACCAGTTGAACCACGCGTATTATTAGCGCGTGTTAACGCCTTATTACGTCGCGGTGATTTACCTAATCAAAGTGAAGAGAAAGGTGAGATTAACTGTGGAAGTTTATATATCAATAAGGCCTCACGTAAAGTGACTTTACATGATGAAAATATTGACTTAACGAGCCAAGAGTTTGATTTATTATGGTTGTTGTCAAGTAAAGCTGGTGAAGTACAAAACCGTGATTATATTTATAAAGCGGTAATTGGCCGTGAATATGATGGTTTAGACAGAAGTGTTGATGTTCGTATCTCTCGCTTACGTAAAAAATTACATGACAGTACTGATACACCGTTTAGAATTAAGACTATTTGGGGCCAAGGTTATTTATTTGTTCCAGATGCATGGAGCTAGCCCTCAGTTAGTTATGTCACTATGAGGCTATGGTGACCATATATATCAAGGCTTTGTTTACTTACCCATAGTTGCAAAGCCTTTTTTTTAAGCTTTATACCCGTTACCATTCAAAGTGCTCGATTTCAGTGGGAATTTAAATGACTTTAGTCAAGGAGAAGAACGTAAACATAGTCAGTCTATATTTTTGTTCTTTAACGCCGCATAAAGTCATTTAAAACCCATCGCAGAAGCGCTTGAGCAACATTACTTCATCGTTTCATCAATTTGAAATGGAATAACCATGGCTACATTGATATGCCTTGAATTGAAATTGCTCAAGTACTCTGAAACATGCATCTTGAATGGTAACGGGTATATATTCTTCATTTGTTAAAAAGGTACTTTGATGAAACTCGGACGTTCATTTTTCAATCTCTATTTTTTTATTATTTCTACTTTCATTATTTTTTCTTGGGCCCTTGATGAGGCTTGGACTTCCTATCTTGAGCAAGATATTGAGTCTTATACCGGTTATAAAACCATGTTGATGGCGTTAGGTGATTATACGCAAAAGCATGATAAAGATGAGTGGGAAGAGATTATTTCGGGCGCTGGAAAACGTTGGGAATTACCATTGAAATTAATGACATTGGCAGAAGTAGAAGCTATTGATCATACCGACCATAATGCCTTAAAACACTCCAATACTCATATTTATTATTCGGGTGGCAGTGTTACCCTACACTACTTAATTAAAGGGTCTGACTCTGTTATTACTTTAGAACGGGCAAAAATGCCCACTAGGCCAAGATTAAAAGCAACTTACAGGGTTTTGATACTTGCTACCTTTGGTGTGGTTATCTTTATTTGGTTGTGGCCAATGTCACGTGATTTAGAGCAGCTTAAAAAGGCGACCCGTGCCTTTGGTCAAGGTAATTTTGATAGTAAGGCACCTGCGGCAAAATCAACCATGATAGCACCGATGATTTCCTCGTTTAATATGATGGCAGCTCGTATTCGGCGGCTAATTGAAGCCCATAAGGAATTAACCAATGCCGTATCCCATGAATTAAGAACGCCTTTAGCGCGAACTAAATTTGCCCTACAGATGCTTGATACAATTAAAGATGATGAAAAAAGAGCGAAGTACCAGCAACAAATTAGTAATGATGTCTGTGAATTGGAAGAGCTTATCAATGAAATGCTTATTTATGCGGCTTTTGATAACGACAAACCTGATCTGAACTTTACTCGTATTGACCTGAATGAATTAGTGAAGTTACAAATAGCTAGTCATGATCAGTTTGTTAGCTCAATAGAATTTATTAATAAACTGCCGGATAACCTTGTTTGTTGTGATGGCCATTTTATCGATAGAGCAGTTAATAATTTTGTCAGTAATGCCATTAAATATGGTAACGATAAAGTGAGAGTTACTTTGTCATTAGAAAATGAGCAATGCAAAATTTGTGTTGAAGATAATGGTGATGGTGTTTCTGATGAATTCAAGAAAGTCATTTTTGATGCATTTTCACGTGGCGATCAGTCAAGAAACCGAGAAACTGGTGGTTTTGGTTTAGGTTTAGCGATTGTTGCCCGTATTATGGAGTGGCATCAAGGTCAAGCGACTATCGGCGATAGTGAGCTAGGAGGAGCGTCATTTACCCTTTCTTGGCCAATCAAGCCCATGCGTTAACTGAGTTTTAATAAGCAGAAAGTAAAATAGCTAATCAAGGGAGCATCAAGCGTGATGATTATTATTAATCAAAATTATGGTTAATAAAGTTAGGTAATAAATAATTGTAAAATTTATTGCCTTATCGGCTAAATGTTTTTTACTTTTAGCCGATAACTTATTTATCAGTATATAGATAAATAAGAGAATAGTGCATTGGCCGTAGAGCTATCATCACAGTTACCAACAAATAACTTCGCAGTAGGTACTGAAGCGAGCAAGAGTAGTGCTGAGCAATTAGCCACTGACTTTTCATCCGCTAATGTCTTACTGCATGAGTTACAACTAGGTGAGCAGCTTAATGAAAGCGTTGGTGAAACTCGTCGTGCTGATTTTACTTTGATGTTGGCTATGTTAACCGATGATGTCCGTGAGCAAAGCCAATTTTTATTGCCACAAGCAACAGAGCCGGCAACTGTAGACGTTACTAATATAGCTTTGAGAAAACAATTTAACCTAGCAGAGCAAGCCCCTTTAGCACTGTCAAAACCAGATGATGTTAAGCAATTTAACCAAGGGCAATCTATTGTTGATAACGATTTAGCAAATATACATTTATCTAACGCGATGAAAGCTAAACCTTTAGCTTTTCGTGATGACAAAAATCATATTGAATCTCAAGTGCTGCAAAATACCAGTTTGTTTACTCAGCTTAAACACAAGCAAATTACCGCGGCGGCAAGCCAAGGTCAGCCAGGCTCGATTAGCGATGCGGATAAACCCCTTAGCAAGCCACTGACCTTTAATGCTAAGGCATGGTTAGATAGCATTCAGCAGTCTTTAGTTAAAGCACCTCTGCTTAACTAGAAGCTAACTAGAACTTAACTTGCTGTAAGTTAGCATTTACTTAGCAGCTAACTAATACCTCACCATTATCAGCACCTAGCCAATTACTTCCCACAGCAGTGTTTAAACTTCTTGCCTTTTTTTGCCGACCAAGCGGTTGGATAGCGATTACATGGGCATATTTCATTACGTTTAATATTGGCAATCTCATTATGCACAGTGATTTCACCATCAATATAGCGCCACTTGTTTTCTTCCAAGGCAAAGTTAGACTTTTCTCGTAATTCACATAAGGTATTATCAACGACAGAATAGGCTGAAAACTCTACTGTGTTTGCACCACTTTCATGTATTACCAGTGCTAGCCACAAACATTCATCGGCCCAAGCTTGAATCTCAGTCACCGACTGCTTTATCCGTTGAGCTGCACCATAGGTGTCAAAAATAAATTGACCGTCTTTTATTGCGTAGGCACTAAAGCGAGAGCGCATCAATTGCTCAGGTGTGTTGGCTTGTTGTTTCTGGGTAATAAAAAGTTGGCAACATGTCTTAAATAATAAGGTTGAACCGCAAGGGCAAAGCATAACAAAGTGTCCATTGATGAGAGTATATGTAAACCGCTTTATTTTACCGTGTTTTTAACGCAGATAAAGCGGTATTGGTCGTTTTATTTTACCATTTTTATAGCTTTTCGATTAGGATAGCGGGTTATAGCAAACTTAATTTAACATCACCTTACTTCACTTAATTTAATTTAATTTATTTTAATATAAGAGCAGAGCAGTCAAGGTGAGCGTTAACTTGGCACTATCCATTCATTCTTTAACAAAAGAACTTAACAAAAGAATTTATTTTATGAAAATACAACTCATTGCCGCAGCACTTAGTTTGTCATTAGCCGCTTGTACCAATACGCAGCTTAATGAGCAAGTTAACACCAGTGCGCCAGAGAAAGTTCAAGGCGCTGTTGCCACCAATGCCCAAGCAACAGACATCATTACTCTAGAACAAGTTATGGCAGACCCAGATTGGTTTGGTCGTGCACCAGAGTCATGGTATTGGGGCGATGATAGTAATACTGTTTATTATCAGCAAAAGCAATTAGGTAATCCATTACGTGATTTGTATTCCCTGGATCTGTCTAATAGTAACGAAACTGCCCAGGTAGCTTTGGCGAATAAACATAAAGTTGCCGATAAAAGTGCCTTGTTCAATCAAGCGCGCACACATAAAGTTTATACTTTTAACGGTGATGTTTTTGTAAAAACTCTTGCTACTAGCACGGTAAAACAGCTTACGTTTACCTCAAGTACTGAACGTAAGGCACTCTTTTTGACTAATGGCGATATTGCTTACCAAGTTGGTAACGTTTTTTATGCCCATAATTTACAAACAGGTCAAATTAAAGAATTGGCCAGTCTGAAAATGTCAGCTAAACCTGCTGGCGTAACAGAGCCAAAAAGCTATTTAGCTAAAGAGCAGCATAAGTTAATTGACTATATTGCTTTAGGGCACCGCAACAGTAAATTAGAACAATCGAAACAACAGCGCTTAGCTGCTGAAAATGCTTCGGTTAATGACAGTAAATTTTATTTTGGTAAAGATAATCGAATAGCTCATACTAGCCTTTCACCAGCGGGTGATAAGTTATTAGTAAGCATTACCTCGGCAAAGTCGAGCCGTGATAAAACCGATATAATGCCAAATTACATCACTAAAGATGGTGTTATTGCGGCTGAAAAAGTACGTGCTCGCGTAGCTAACAACAGACAATATCAAGAGCAACTTTTTATACTTGATTTAGTCACAGGTACTCAACAAGCTTTAAGCTATAGCAGCTTACCGGGTTTTGATGAAGATGTTTTAGCAAGTGTTAAAGCGGAAAATTATGCTCGTGAAGGTAAAAAATACCAGTCAGAGAAAAATGCCCGTAACATTCATGTGCTGCAAATGTACAACCCAATTAAGTGGAGCAACGACGGTCAATATTTAGCTGTTATGTTAGAAGCGTGGGACAACAAAACGCGTTGGTTAACCACGGTTGATTTTGATGATAACAAGTTGATGACACAGCATAAACTAGGTGACGAAGCTTGGATTAACTGGAGCTTTAATGAGTTTGGTTGGGTAAATATTGATGATAAAGCCAGTCTTTATTACTTATCAGAAGAGACGGGCTATTCTCATTTATACCTTAAAGGTTTAAACACTAAGGCTGTTAAGTTAACCGCGGGTAAGTTTGAAGTAAGTAATGTTACACCTACTAAAGATAACCAACGTTTCATCTTTAAAGCCAATAAAAAACACCCAGGTATCTATGAAATATACCAAGTGGATTTAGCTAAAAAGTTAACGGCATTGACTGATTTAGGTGGTAAAAATTCTTACGCAATCAGCCCCGATGAATCAAAACTGTTAATTGAGCATTCAACGGTAACTATGCCGCCAGAGCTGTATGTAAAAACCTTAGAGAGTATAAAGGGTACTGATGCAGCGAAAAGAATTACTCATACTGTGTCAAAAGCGTTTTTAGCTATGCCTTGGGCTGCACCTACGGTTGTTGCTATTCCTTCAAGTAAGCAAAAAGAGCCAATTTACTCAAAAGTATATTTACCTAAAAACTTTGATAAAACTGCAACTAAAAATCGTGCCGTTATGTTTACTCACGGTGCAGGATATTTACAAAATTCTCACTTAGGTTGGTCAGGCTATTTCCGTGAATATATGTTCCATTCCATGTTAGTTCAACAAGGTTATGTGGTCATTGATATGGATTACCGTGCCTCAGCAGGTTACGGCAGAGATTGGCGTACCGCGATATACCGTCATATGGGAAAACCTGAAGTAGAAGATATGCGAGACGGCGTTAATTGGCTTATTGAAAATGCCAATGTTGATGCCGACCGAATTGGCACTTATGGTGGCTCTTACGGTGGTTTCTTAACGCTAATGTCGCTATTTACCGACCCTGACTTATTTGCTTCAGGGGCTGCAATTCGCTTAGTGTCTGACTGGGCTTATTATAATCATGGTTATACTTCGAATATTTTAAATACGCCAGAAGATGATGCTATCGCCTATGAACGTAGTTCACCGATATACTTTGCTGAAGGCCTTAATAAGCCATTACTAATCAATGCGCCTATGGTTGATGATAATGTCTTTTTTGAAGATACTGTACGTTTAGTACAGCGCTTGATTGAACTTGAGAAAGAAAATTTTGAAACGGCTATTTACCCAGTTGAACCACATGGTTTTGTTCAGCCTAGCTCTTGGTTAGATGAATACCGCCGTATTTATAAGTTATTTGAAAACACCTTATAGACTTTTATTGGTGTTGTTGCTCTTAAGTCCTCAATGTGGAAGCACATTTGAGGACCAGGCAATTTAAACAAAAAAGCCCTGACATACTCTATATAAAGAGTATGTCAGGGCTTTTTTTTGCATCAATGTTTATGGGATATCATTTGAATTAATGCTTTGAGTAAATGTACCGGCTAGCTAATTAAATAGACCAAGATACAGTCGAACTAATGTTTTGCTGCCATTGTCCTAACGACTCATTCTTATCGGCAACGACAATAATATTACTGTGATTAAACTCCATCGAGCTGCCAAACAGTTTTTTGTCATTAAAGTCAGCGCTAAAGCTTAATTGTTCATTTTTAGGTACAATAAAGACAGTAACTGGACTGGTTTTACCTTGGTAAACCAAATGCAAACTTTTCATGCCATCAAATCGACAGTAATCAGCAAATATCAACTTACCCAATGTTCGGCTGAAGTTACCATCAAAGGTGGCCATTTTTTGGTTTAAGGCTGTTAAGCTCACTTGGTTAGTGGCATTGTTAGCAAAGCTGCCTTGCTCGTGATAAACATGGGCGAGGGCATAGTCGCCTAAATTAGTATAAGCACTAGAAAACTGCATAAAGTTAAGCATTAAGCCACCAACAATGGCAACAGACGCCGCTAGCGCTAGATGCACACGGGTTTTGCGTTTTTGTACCTGATGGCTTGCTAGGGTTTGACGTAAGATCAGTTTCTCGGATAAACCCTCTGGCACAGGTACTTGTAACGCCCGCATGATTTTTTCATCTAATTGACAAATATCTTGGGCAAATTGTCTTTTACTGGCATCGTTTTGCTGCGCGGCGATAGTGTCAGCATCTTGATTCTTGGGATCGGCATATATAGCGCGTCTAAATTGCAAATCATCCATTGTATATACCTCGCTTGACTGGCTCAGCTTCTAAAGCTTCTTTTAATTGGTTTCTGGCTCTAAATAAACGTGTCATCACAGTGTTCTTATTTAGATTTAACATGGTGGCAATATCTTCACCGCTAAAACCACCTAGTACTTGTAAAATTAACGGTTCAGAATATTCTGGCGGCAGTTGTGCTATTTTTTCTCTTAACCAGTAATTTTCAAGCTCTTGCTCTGTGGTAACTGATTTAGTATCGGTTATGTTTGCCTCTTCATACTCACTCATATCAAAACGCTTTCGTTCGAAACGTCGGGCATTTTCTCGTCGTAATATAGTGATCAACCATGGTTTGGCGGCTTTTTCATCTTTTAACGAATCAAGGGCTCGCCAAGCACGTAAAAAGGTTTCTTGCACCAAATCTTCAGCCACTTGTTTTTCGTGGCAGAGCCAATAGGCATAGCGGTATAAATCACCGTGTAGCGCCTTTACCAGCGCCTCATATCTAACTTGTTTTGTCATCATATGGTTATAGACCCTAGCAGGGGGAAGTTTATTTCAACGGTGAGTAATTATTTAACAATGAAGTTAATAAATATCCAGTGAGTTAAGGAAAATTTAATAGCTCACTGGATAAATTATAGTTAATGCAGAACTTTAACCGCTAAGTGTTAAAGGTAATTATTATAGCTTTTTTATAGGTATAAATTTAAGGATTAAGCGCTAATAACTGCTTGTTATTGCCTTTAGCACTTTGCTGTTTATGTACCGTTTGAATGGCGGTTAGTAAAGCCAGTCCCTGCCAAGAAGGCGCACCAGTTATTGCGCTTTTACCATAAAGGTGCTGCTGTAAATCATTCAGTGCTGTTGCAAAACTTTGTTCTTGCACAAATGCTTGCGCCTGAGCAATATTATTGATTTTCAATCCAGGTCTGTCACTGGCGAGTAATTGTCTTAGCCAGGGTAAGATCAACGTTAACGTTTGCTCAGCATTGTTTTTCTTACAGGCTGCCAGTAGGGCAAGGTAGTGGCTAGCAGAAGTATTTAAATGGCTGACATTACTCGATCCAGCTTGGTTATTCTTTTTACTGTTTTTCTTCAAATAAATAATATGAATAAGCCATGCCAAGCTCGTTAATAGCCATAAACTAAGAAAGAGCCATTGCCAGCGCTTATCTTGAATAGCGACCACACTCGCAGTAGGAGTCTGTCCAACTAGCGCTTTAGTGGGTAGGGTTGAGCTTTCGGCCATGCCAACAGTTTCGCGGTTGCTATTACTCAGCTCATTGTACTGATTGGCAGCAAAACTGCCTTCCGCGGCTTGTACCGAAATAGTTTGTGTTGGCAGGGTAGCTTGCTCTATTTTATTGGTAATAGTGTTAAACCAAGTAATGCTCATAGCCGGTAAAAGAAAGTCTCCCGCCGAACTTGGCACTAAGGCAAAATTTTGTACTTTTTGACTGACTAAGCGGTTATTGCTGAGGTTGGCATGAAGCTCAGCTTGATCAGGATAAACCTTCATACCACGACTACTTTGCATTTCAAGCTTTGGTAGTTGTGCTTTGGAAAGTCCAGCAGCTGTTAGGGTAATGGTGCGGGTAATCGGCTCACCAACAGTAAATGAGTCATTACCTGTTTGCCATTCTTGATGCAGAGTCAGTATGTCAGTAGGTAACCATGGTGTGTTAGTTGGGTAGTTGGCAGGTATAGGTAACACAGTTAAGGTAAGTTCATCGCCTACAATACTGACCGGTTTGGTTTGAGCGAAGCTTAAGAAACTCGAACGGCGCTTAGAGGCTTGTAATATGTCACCGGAAAATAACGGTGCTGTTAAAGTAAATTCACCACTTTGCTCAGGAGTAATGGCATAATTTTGCTCTATTACCCGGTAACGTTTACCGTTGATAATGCTATCAGACTGCTTGTCTTGGCCTATTTTCTCAATAGTTGCACCGGTTAAACTTGGCTCAGTTAAGTTGCCACTTTTAAGATCAACCGCAAAATGTAGCTTTATGGATAGGGTTAATAACTGCTGTACATAAACTTCGTCGCTAGATAACTTACTGGTGACAAAAATATCAGCTTGTTTGTCGTTACTAGCATCATTAGCTGCGATAACTGTCAACTCAACGGGCTCACTTTGTCTATTTTCAACCCTAAGGGCAGGGATAATAAATTCACCTGCACGACGAGCAATCAAAATTATTTGCCACTTGGTTATACGGCTGGTTTTAAAATTTAGCATACTGGTTTGTGAACTAACTGATGTTTGACCGACAATAAAGTCGTTAAGCAAGGGACTGGTATCTAAAGCATTACGACCGACATCGTCATCAGCAATAACTGTTAATAATATTGATTCATTGATCATCGCGGGATTTTTATCAATGGTGGCGGTAACTTTTGATAATGCGTAAGCATTATTACTTAACAAGAATGTTGCCATAAACAATAGCGCGAGCATTAGGCTCGGTAAAATAGCAGAGGGCTGCTTAGCTGTTAAATGCCTTGAATAATTTTTTACCACTTTTTAGTTACTCCTTGAGGCGAACCCTCATGTCGGCGCTTTTGATATTCTAGGCGCATTTTATTTCGTAATAATAAATAAGGGTCGTCAGTGACCTTATTTAATAATTGTTGATGTTTTTGTTCAGTTTCTTGTGCTTTGTTATCGCTGGCTTGCTGCGCTAGCGATTTTTCATCGCCGGGTTTGTCCTGCTCATCGGCTTCGGCCTTAGCTTGTTTAGCCTGCTCTTCTCGGGCTTCTTGTTCTTTTTGCTCTTGCTGCTTGGCATCTTGAGACTGTTTATCTTGCTGTTCGCCTTCTTTGTCTTGTTGATTGTTTTGTTGTTGCTCATCTGGTTTTTGATCACTTTGGGACTGATCTTGAGATTGTTTTTGACCATCCTGACTTTGCTGGTTTTCTTGATTATCTTTCTGCTCTTGCTGATCACCCTCAGATTGCTCTTCAGAGTCCTGACCATCTTGAGACTGCTGTTCTTGCTGCTTTTTCAGCGCTTCGAGTTGCGCTAAGTTATCTTTGGCATCAGTTAAGTTAGGATCTTTTGCCAATGCCTTTTTATAAGCGTCAATGGCCTCATCAATTTTTTGCAACTGTGCTAGTGAATTCCCCTGGTTATAAAAGGCTTGCGCGTTATCACTTTGTTTAAAGGCTTGTAGTGCTTGTTCATAGTCACCGGCTTTATAATGCGCACTGCCTTGCCATTGACTATCTTCAAATTGTCCAGCGGCTTGTTGATAGTCTTTTTGTTGGTAATGTTGTTGACCTTGTTGGTCTGAGGTTTGCCATAAGTCTCGCCAAAATTGACCCGCTCCACTGGTAGCTGTAGCTGCTTTGGCGTTAGTCGATGTCTCAGAGCTTGAACTTGTAGGGTCTTGGTTTAGTGTGGCCTCAGCAGCATAACTGGTCGGGCTGAAGCTTGTTAAGCTAAATACTAAGGTCAGTGGCATAAGCCAGCTAATAGCTAGGATACTGCTGCCGCGGCGAAAATAGCTTAATAGCAGTGGCAGTATGATGATGAGTAACCAAGGGCCTTGTTCTTGGTATTGGTCACCTAGCAATGCTTGTTTACTTTTGTCAGAATTTTGCTGTTCGCTTGAATTTTGTGAGTTAATATTATCTTCTAGGCTAGTACTTAAATGAGCCGTCAGTGCTTTAATATCCGTGTCATCATTGGTCATCGTATGATAAACCCCTCGGCTACGCTGAGAAATCGCCGCCAATCTGCCTTCGGGTAATTTGGGAATTACGATAGCGCCTTTATGATCTTTGAGTAACTTACCACTGCTCAGTTTTATTGGCGCGCCATTTTTACTACCGACACCTAAAATATTCACTTTATGGTTGTTGTCATTGGCCCAATCATAAATATCTGACATTTCCTCATTATCAATATCATCGGTGAACCAATAAATATCACCACTAATATGACCCGCATTTTTCAGGGTTTGATCGGCTAAGATTAATGCTGCTAAAGCATTGGCGCCATGTACCGGCATAATGTCAGGTGACAGTGAGGGTAACAATAACTCGATGTTTTTAATATCTTGCGTTAATGGACTGATAATAAAGGCATCACCGGCATAAGCGATTAAACCAATATCCCCTTCGCTAATTTCTTTTAGTAAATCGAAAGCTTTATAGCGAGCACGGGTTAGTCTATTGGGTTTCACATCTGTAGCGTACATAGAGTAAGACATATCCATGATAAGCACAGCGCCACGCTCTAGTTGATAAACCGGCTGGGGCAATTTTTGCCAAGCAGGCCCAGCTAAAGCGAAAATAATACAGCTGCCGATAATTACCGGTTTTAGCCAATAACGTTTTTGTGATGGGGTCACGGCAGTTGCTTGGCTGTGTGAATTTTCCAATAAAGCATTAGCTAAATGTGCAGGTAAAAAGTGCTGCCAAGGGGATTGGTAATAACGAATCTTTTTCAGCAGAAATAACACTAAAAATAACGCTAAAAAAGCGAATAACCACCAAGGTCGAATAAAGTGAAAGTTATTGACCATCGCTTCGAAGCTAAGGCTATTTAAGGTAAAGTCGCTAGTTAATTGGCTTACATCTGTTAATAAGTTAGTTGCTTGTGCAGACATATTATTTACCTCCCCCAGCGTAGGAATTTACTTTAGTATCATTTTCACCTGTGCTTTTACTTGTGCGCTTACCTGTAAATAAAAAGCTAGAAAATAAAGAATGGGGTATTAAAAAACTAAAATGTAAGCTGAGTAAATAAACAAAACACACGAGTGCTGCTAAGGCGAGCGGCCAATAGTATAAAGCGCTTAAGGGCCGCATTTGTTGCTGATCTTGCTCAACAGGCTCTAGCTTATCTAACAAACTATATATTTCACTCATGCCTTGACTATCACGGGCACGAAAATATTGCCCGCCGGTTTCTTTAGCGATATTGGCTAAGCTTTGCTCGTCTAAATCACTTGAAGGATTAATACGTTGGGTACCCCAAAGTGATTGCTGCAACATGCTATCGGCGCCAATACCGACAGTGTAAATAGTGATGCCTTTAGCAATGGCTAATTCTAATGCTTGCTCTGGAGTTATTTTTCCTGCGGTATTTTGACCATCGGTTAATAATAATAAAACTTTGTTAGACTCTTGTTTGGTATCAAAGCGTTTAACGGCAAGCGCGATGGCGTCACCAATGGCTGTTTTTCTGCCAACGAGGTTAAGTTCACTTTCATCGAGCATTTGTTTGACCGTTTTTCTATCAAAGGTCATCGGCGTCTGCATATAGGCATCATCGGCAAATAAGATTAAACCAAGGCGATCACTAACGCGGCGCTCGATAAAATCGCCCAGAACGACTTTAAGCATTTGTAAACGATTGACATTACGGCCATTAAGATTCATGTCCTCTATTTCCATACTGCCGGAAAGATCAACGGCAATCATCATTTCACGGCCTTCGCTCGGTATATCAATTGCTTCACCAAGCCATTGTGGGCGACTAATCGCCATAATTAGTAATATCCAGCAGATTGATAAAACGATTAATGGTGCTTTACCTTTTTGCTGATCGCTCACCGCTTTGCTTGAGACATTAATGAGCGTCGGCATGATCAGTGCGCTTTGTTGATTAGCACTTTTTTTAGCGGGGAAAAAATAGATAACTAGTGGCAGAGGCAGTAGGGCAAATAACCAGGGCCAAGCAAAACTTATCATGCGCTTAACTCCTTGGTTTTATTTACCAGCTCAGTTTTATTAGCCGCTTGATTTTTATCAATAGGCAGTGCATAAGTGAGCCATAATTTAGTGGCTTGTCGACAAGCTAGGTCAATATCTGCGTTGGGTTCTTGCTGCGCTTGATATTGTCCTTGAAAAGCTGGCGTGCTTAACTCGATAAAGTTTACTTGGTATTTTTGCGGTAATTGCTGCATTAAAAAACCTTGAAAATTATCACCATACAATTTCGCTAATTGTTGGCGACTGAAATACTGCATAGCTGTGCATTTTAATAAGCTAATACATTCTTTTGAGCTCAGTGTTTGATTGCTGGCAAGAACGGCGAGTGCTTGATTTTTATTGGCATTTAAACGTTTCTTTTGTTTAAATTTTTTAAAAGACCAAAAGGCCGCGATCAGGATAAGCGCGAGCAATAACCACCAACCCGGTGCGATTGGCAAATTAGTGACTTGCTCTGGCACATGAATATCGTGCAACTGTAATTGTACGGCTTGATCAGGTGCAGATTGGCCTATTGGCGTCGAAGCGTTAGCAATAGCCATTATAAAGCAACCCCACTGTGTTTTAATTGCTGTTCAAGGGAGGCGCCGGCGCTGAAGTGAATTACCCGGGCTCCTGTTGATTGTAATAGCAACTGCATTTCTTCAACCTGTTTAAGGGCCTGCTGCTGGTATTGCTCTGCTGTGTTGCTATCACCTAAGGTTAATTGTTGGCGATTAATGCCATCAGTCAGCGTTACCGCTAGTTTCATAGTACTCTCTGGTAGCGCTTGCTCTAGGGGATCACTAATTAAACACACCACTAATTCACAATGCTGACTAATTTGACTCAGGTGTCGTAAAGCATGTGGGCAATTTTTTTTATCTCTAAGCGCATAACCATCGGTGATCAAATAAACCAGTGAGCCGGGTTTAGCAAGGTGGCGTAATCGAGCACAGTGCTGATCGAAGTTATGATTTTTCTGGTTGTCATTAACGGCTTTATCTTCTATTTTATTCTCGGCTTGATTCTGGACTTCACTCTGGACTTCACTTTGGCCTTGGCTCAGGTCTTGTGCAGCGCTTACTTTACTCGCCGTAGTTTCAACAGCCGTTGCTTTTTTTTGATTATTTAACGTCGTTAAAGCATGTAAATAATGCAGCACACCGGCTTTACGACTACGGGGCTTTAATTCAATATGCTGTTCATCACGAAACACTAAGCCACCTATACGATCACCACGACTTTTTGCATGCCAAGCAACGAGTGCCGCTAAATGGGCAGCTTGTACCGATTTAAACAGCAGTTTGCTACCAAAATGCATATTTTGGCTTAAATCTGTGGCCACCAGTACTGGTCTTTCAATTTCTTCACGAAAAAGTTTAGTGTGCGTTTTGCCTGTTCGTGCCGTCACGCGCCAGTCAATGGCACGAACGTCATCACCGATTTGGTAATGACGTACTTCGTCAAACTCCATGCCGCGGCCTTTACTGCGCGACAAGTAATTACCCGCTTGTTTACCGTGAATATTCTTTTTACCCACCAAGTCAATCAAGCGACTTTTACTTTGATACTGTAATAGCTCCTGCATAGATAAATCTATACCGTTAGTAAACAAACTCGCCAGTAACGATTGCTCAGAATTCTGATTGAGGTTATTTTCAGAAGATTTTTTTTGCCGATTGAACCACATAAGGTAACTCTATTTAATACTATTTTTTAAAAGTTAAGACTTAACAGTTAATATTTAACTTTTAGGATTAAGCGTTAAGGTTTAACAGTTAATATTTAACTTTTAGGATTAAGCGTTAAGGTTTAACAGCTAAAGTTTAACAATTAACGTTAACTGCGATTATTTGGGTTGCGAAGCAACAGCAACCCAAGTTTAAAGTGGAGTTAAGCAACTGCAACTAAAGTTAAAATATGGTCAAGTACTTGATTGGTGGTAATTCCCTCTGCTTCAGCTTGATAGCTAAGTATAATTCTATGTCTTAGAACATTGTGCAGCACCGCCTGAATATCTTCAGGGCTAACAAAATCTCGATTATGTAACCAAGCACGAGCGCGTGAACAACGATCAAGGGCAATAGTGGCACGCGGGCTAGCGCCGTACGCTAACCAAGTACTTAACTTATCATCATATTTTTTAGGCTGGCGGGTAGCGATAATTAAATCAACGATATAGTTCTCTAGAGCAGGCGCCATATGTATATTTAGCACTTGTTCGCGCGCTGAAAATATTTCGCTTTGACTTAATACCCGTAAGCTCTTTTCTTTTTCTGCTCTATCTTCAACACTTGATGAATCATTACCGTGATTAGCATTTGATTTTAACGCTTCACCACGATTGAGTTTAAGGATTTCTAGCTCGGCTTGTGCGTCAGGGTAACCAATTTCAATGTGCATCAAGAAACGATCTAATTGCGCTTCCGGTAACGGGTAAGTACCTTCTTGCTCAATGGGGTTTTGTGTTGCCATCACTAAAAATAAATCAGGTAATTTATATGTTTTACGACCTACGGTGATTTGTCCCTCGCCCATCGCTTCTAATAAAGCCGATTGTACTTTGGCTGGCGCACGGTTAATTTCATCGGCAAGTACTAAGTTTTGAAACAAAGGACCGGGCTGAAAGACAAAAGTACCATCTTCTGGTCGATAAATATCGGTACCAGTTAAATCTGCTGGTAATAAATCAGGCGTAAACTGAATACGATGAAAGTCAGCTTCTAATCCTTGCGCTAAGGCATTTACTGCGCGAGTTTTTGCCAAACCGGGCGGACCTTCAACAATTAAGTGGCCATTAGCCAGAAGGGCAATCAGCAAATTTTCAACTAACGCTTCTTGACCAATGATTTGTGAAGATAAATGTTGTTTTAACGTAGAAAAATGTTCAATTGCCATACGGATAAATTCTTTTAATATGCTGTGGTAAAGAGAAACTTAGTAATAACTTGGCTTTATAACTCCTTAAGAGTACATTTTTAGTTGGCCGTTATACTAAGGGAAAAATTAATATATATTAAGCTAGTATTTTATATAAGGTTTTTATGAAAGAAAACAAGTAATAAGTAACAAAATTTTAATGGCTATAAATATCAGCCAAGTGTAAAAAGGCTTATTTGTCTTAGTTGATTTCAGGTAATGATTGAATTTTTTCGCTAGTTAGTTAAAATCAAGGGAGTTTCAGGAGGTCAGACCTCTTGGGTTTTAATAATACCAATTGGACTAAGTTATCAATAAATTAGTTCAATTGGTATAAATAACATTACAACAGAGTGTATGTGGAGTAATAAATGACAATAAGAAAACTAACAACCTCGACCGGTGAGCGCATAGCAATTGTTGCTGGCTTGCGTACTCCGTTTGCTAAACAGGCAACGGCTTTTCATGGTGTACCAGCAGTTGACTTGGGGAAAATCGTTGTTAACGAATTATTGCAAAAACACGACATTGACCCAGGCATCATTGACCAACTGGTATTTGGTCAAGTAGTACAAATGCCGGAAGCGCCAAACATTGCCCGCGAAATTGTTTTGGGTACCGGTATGAACGTAAGAACCGATGCTTATAGTGTATCTCGCGCCTGTGCGACTAGTTTTCAATCAACGGTTAATGTTGCTGAGTCTATTATGGCTGGCCATGTCGATGTTGGTATTGCTGGCGGCGCCGATTCTTCTTCAGTAGCGCCAATAGGTGTTTCTAAAAGACTTGCCCGCACATTAGTGGACTTGACCAAAGCCAGAAGTTTTGGACAAAAACTTTCATTGCTTAGCCGCCTTGGCCTAAAAGATTTATTACCAGTATCTCCTGCAGTAGCAGAGTACTCTACTGGTATCTCAATGGGACAAACCGCAGAACAAATGGCGAAAACCTATAATATATCACGTGCAGATCAAGATGCTTTAGCACATAGATCACATACCTTAGCGACAAAAAGCTGGCAAGAAGGTAAGTTAGCCGGTGAAGTAATGGCTACCCATGTGGAGCCTTATAAAAAATTTATTGATAAAGATAACTGTATTCGAGAAAACTCTGTTCTAGAAAGTTATGCTAAATTAAAGCCAGTATTTGATCGTAAACATGGCACAGTGACAGCAGCAACAAGTACGCCGTTAACCGATGGTGGTGCCGCTATTTTATTAATGCGTGAAGGAAGAGCTAAAGAACTAGGTTATAAACCATTAGGTTATATTCGTAGTTTTGGTTTTTCAGCTATCGATGTATGGCAAGACATGTTGATGGGACCAAGTTATGCTACACCAATCGCTTTGGCGCGTGCAGGTATGAATTTAGCTGACCTAGATTTAATTGAAATGCATGAAGCCTTTGCCGCTCAAGCGTTAGCGAATATGAAAATGTTTGGCAGTACCAAATTTGCTAAAGAACACCTTGGCCGTGATAAAGCCATTGGTGATATTGATATGGATAAGTTTAATGTTATGGGCGGCTCGCTTGCTTATGGTCATCCATTTGCAGCAACGGGCGCTAGACTAATTACCCAAACACTTAATGAATTAAATCGCCGTGGTGGTGGAGTTGGTTTGACAACAGCTTGTGCAGCCGGTGGTTTAGGCGCAGCAATGATTGTGGAGACAGATTAATGACTGAAAAGACAAATTTAAACTCAGATTCAAGCTCTGATTCAAGTTCAGATGCAAAGAATAGTGAACAAATTACCGAAGTAAACACTGAAGCGACCAGTAATGGCAATGCTACCTCTACAGAATCAACGGTAAGTGCCTTTACTTTAGTGCGTCACGATAATGGTATCGCCCATTTGGTGATTGATGTTATCGGCGAAAGTGTTAATACACTGAAAACAGAATTTGCAGAGCAAATTGATGCGGTATTAGCTGAAATTAAAGCCGATAAAACCATTACCGGTATCGTGCTATGTAGCGGTAAAAAAGGTTCTTTTGTTGCCGGCGCTGATATTAATATGCTTGACGCTTGTCAAAGCCGTGAAGAAGTTGTCGCCTTGTCTCGTCAAGGACAACGTATCTTTGCTTTGCTAGAGCAATTTCCTATCCCTATTGTTGCTGCTATTGACGGTACCTGTTTAGGTGGCGGCTTAGAGCTTGCTATGGCGTGTCATGCTAGGGTTTGTAGCGATAATATCAAAACAGCCTTGGGTTTACCTGAAGTGCAATTAGGCTTGTTACCTGGTAGCGGCGGTACGCAACGTTTACCTAAGTTAGTTGGCTTACAAAAAGCTTTAGATATGATGCTTACCGGTAAACAATTACGTGCGAAACAAGCGCTAAAATCGGGCTTAGTTGACGATGTTGTGCCAAGTAGTGTTTTGCTGCATGTTGCTGAGCAACTGGCTATATCAATACATCAACGCGGTAAAAAGAGCGTTAAGCGTAAACAAGGCTTAATGGAGAAATTGTTAGAGAATAATAGCGTTGGCCGTAATATTGTTTATCAACAAGCACAAAAAACGGTACTTGCCAAAACCCAAGGGAATTATCCTGCACCGATTAAAATTATTGACTGTATTCGTACCGGTATCGAAAATTCCGCTGAAAGTGGTTATAAATTAGAAGCAGAGCATTTTGCCGATTTGGTAATGAGCGATGAATCTGCGCAACTACGTCAGTTGTTTTTTGCTACCACAGCAATGAAAAAAGAGCAGGGCGTTGCTGATGTTATGTCAGAGAAAATGAACAAAGTGGGTGTGCTTGGTGGTGGTTTAATGGGTGGTGGTATTGCTTTTGTCACCGCGACTAAAGCGAATGTACCTGTACGCGTTAAAGATATTAACCACAAGGGTATTAGCCAAGCATTAAAATACAGCTATCAATTATTAAATAAAAAAGTTAAACGTCGCTTTTTACTTAACAGTGAAATGCAAAAACAGTTAGCTATGATCACGGGTAGTGTTGATTATACTGGCTTTAAAGCCCTTGATATTGTGGTTGAAGCGGTTTTTGAAGACTTAACCTTAAAGCAAGATATGGTAGCTGAAGTTGAAAAACACAGTCATGAGAAAACTATTTTTGCCAGTAACACTTCTAGCTTACCGATAGGCAATATTGCCGCTAAGGCCAAGCGTCCTGAAAATGTTATCGGTCTGCATTACTTTTCACCGGTTGATAAAATGCCGTTGGTGGAAATAATTCCTCATGATAAAACCTCAGATCAAACTATCTCAAACACGGTAGCGTTTGCCAAAAAACAGGGTAAAACGCCTATTGTTGTTAAAGATAAAGCCGGGTTTTATGTTAACCGTATTTTAGCGCCTTATATGAATGAAGCCGCTATTTTACTGCTTGATGGTGAGCCGGTTGATAAAATTGATAAAGCCTTAGTAAAATTTGGTTTCCCTGTTGGTCCTATGCAGTTACTTGATGAAGTTGGTATTGATGTTGGCGCTAAAATAGGGCCAATTTTACAGGCCGACTTAGGTGATCGTTTTGCCGCACCGGCGGCCTTTGATAAATTACTTGCCGATGGTCGTTTAGGTAAAAAAGTGAAGAAAGGCTTTTATTTATATCAAAAGCAAACCTTCGCACAAACCTTACAAAATACCCTTAAAGGTATTAAGCCTGGACAAAAGCAGGTAGATGAAACTATCTATGGCTTATTAAACATTAAGCCGGCGGGAAGTTTATCAGCGACGGAAATTAGCAAACGTTGTACTTATATGATGCTAAATGAAGCAGCACGCTGTGTTGATGAAGGCATAGTGCGCAATGCTAGAGATGGTGATATTGGCGCTATTTTCGGCATAGGCTTTCCACCATTTTTAGGTGGACCGCTACGCTATATTGATAAGATTGGTGCTAAGTCAGTTGTTGCACAATTAAGTCAGTGGGCCGAGCAACATGGCGAACGTTATAGCCCATGTCAGGCGTTAGTGACTATGGCTGAAAATGATCAAAGCTACTACGGCTAAGGTTAAGCTAAATAAGCTTCGCTTGCTTTAGGTTTATAACTGAAGAAAAAAGTAAAGGCTGTAGAGTATTGTTGAACCTAAGAGTTCGACCGTGCTCAACAGCCTTTTTTATTTGGCTGTTACTACCTTGGTCTCAGGAGCTAATTGCCCTTTAGAACTTGATCGGACAGGCTTTAATAAAGGCTGCAATATCCGTTATTATCTCACCTTTTGGTTTATTTTCTTGTTGCAGCAAGTCGCTTTGTGAATACAGAACAAACCTATCGGGCTGACAAGCACTGACTAAACTATTTTTCACAAAGCTTTTAACTTGCGCTAGGGTTAAGTCCAATACGGCCTGCAGTAAATTTTCTTTTTGTTGAAACTCTTCATCTTTATTGCAAATTGCTGCCCAAAAGCGTTGGCTTTTAATGCGTAAATTGTGATCTTTTTCTTGTAATTGACTCGATAAACCTTGAAGCAAATGTTGCCATTGCTCGCTGCTAATATCATCGAGCACGTTAATGCTGTCACTGATAAATTCATCCATGGCTTTTGCTAAGGTAAATGCATCACAATGGGGCGATTGGATATAAAAAGCGATACCTGGGTAGCGATTGATAGGCACATAACCGACACCGACTAAATAGCCATATTGTTTTTCGGTGCGCATTTGTTGAAAAAACAACGGTGATAAAATATGGCTGGTGATCATCGCCAGTGCGACAGTGCTATCGTCTTTATGCTCAAAGGCAGTATAAACGACACTCGCATGGTCGTGTTCAGGTAAGGTTATGGGTAACAGCAGTGTTTGCTTGGCCTTAATATCAGTTACAGGGCATTCAATAGCATGTTTTTTATTAACATTGCCTTGAAAAGCCTGTTCAATGGTCGTGCATAATTGTTGTGCATGGGAATTTAGCCAATTGCCATGAATAAGCACCTCTATCGTTACTTGCTCAAACAATTGTGCACTGAAGTCTTGATATTGACTGAAACTCACCTGACTAAGCGCCTGGCCCAGTGCTTTACTTGCCGGGTTATTGGGTTGCATAACTGAGCTTAAGGTTGCAAACAGTTGTGAAATTGATTTACTTTTATCACTGTTTTGCCAATATTTTACCAGCTGTTGTTTTAATAAATTAAAATGTGCTTCCGTCACTTGATGGCTTTTTAATCGTTGTAATAATTTGCTTAACAGCAAGTGCTGATTTTCACTATAGCCTGATAATTGCAGCGTTACGCCACCTTGATGGGCGTACAGATGATAATGAATACCGGCCAACTCTGCGTCATAATTTTCTTCAATGACAGTATCGGTATATAAATCGACAAATAAACGTGTCATAGCAATATTGGCGACACTAGCAACCACGAAAGGCGAGTCGATACCAATATATAAATAACCTTTGGGTACTTTGAAGGTTCTATCTTGTTTATACCAAGCGACGAAACCATTTTTATTGACTACTTTCTCAGGAATATTTGCTTTTGCTGCCGCTGTATCAAGATGTTGCTCACTGGGATAAATAGCTGGCGCTTCAACAATGTAAGGATTGGCACTAGGTAAGTATAAACCTTGAATATGTGGGGCGTTGCTCGCTTGAATATCTCGCCAAGTTGATAATTGTTGTTTAGATATAGGGCTGACATGGTAAGGCACTTGGTACCAAAAGCTATGCTGTGAAAAATTATTTTTCTGGCTAACATGCATCAGTCGCATATTATCGACATTTAAATAGCGCAGTAATTTTTTGATGTTTTCTTGTGACATACCAGACATGACATAATCACCAAAAATATAATCGTCTTCAGGGTAATGCTGCATGTTGATGACTAGTTGACTTACACTGTCTAGCGGACGCATTTTTTCATGGTAGATAAAGGCTAAGTTTGTTATTTTTTGTTTTTCTTGATAATAATACTCAGCAATTTCATTATTTTTTAGCAAAGCAATATAAGCCAATACTATGTCGATCACTTCATTAAGGTGGACTTCACCTAATTCTGTTAAGGCAATGCTGATATTAAAGTCTTTAAAGTTCGAGCCATTGATACCTGAGCCGGCAGTTAATGCTAGTGCCCACTGATGTTTTTTAAGCAATGATAAAGCACTGCCTTCACCTTCATGTCCTATCAGATAAGCAAGTATCGACTCGGGTTTGTCTTGATAATATTGGTCAATACTTTCCATGGCAAAACTGATAATAAGTTGATGATCGTTTTTAACGGGACAAACATTGATTTTAATCTTTTGCTGCTTAGGTAAATATAACGGCTGTTCAATTTTAGCCAGTGGCGCATCGGCAGCTTTTATTTCACCAAAAAGTTGCTCAGCAATATTTTTAAGCTCGCTCAAATCTTGCGGCCCTTCGAGCGCTAAAGTCATGTACTGAGCACGATAATATTGCTGGAAAAATGCTTGTACTTCGTGGCTAATATTTTGTCCGTCTCGATCGGCTAAAGTATCAAGGTTACCCACCGAAAACTGCGAAAAAGGGTGTCTAGGGTTAACGGTATCTTTATGCACATCGTATAAACGTCTGATGTCATCTTTTAATTTTAAGGTAAATTCGGCATCAATATTTTCACGCTCTTTAACAACAAAATCATCGGCTAATAAAGGTGCGATAAAAAACTCGCTAAAACGCTCTAGTGCCGCGGTGAAGTGTATCGCGGTGATATCGAAGAAAAAACAGGTATGTTCAGTGCCCGTCCACGCATTATGGTTACCACCATGCTGGCTAATAAATTTTTGATACTCACTGCCATCAGGAAAAGTCTTTGTTCCTAAAAAAAGCATATGCTCTAAAAAATGCGCTAAACCTTGTCTATCTTTTGGATCATTAAAGTGACCAACATTTACCGCTAAGGCAGCAGCCGATTTAGCGGTTTCATCATTATGGATAAGCAAGACCCGTAAACCATTGTTTAGAGTAATTGCTTGATATTGTTTTAAATCATTGGGACTTTGCTTCAACACTAAGGCTCCTAAGAACACTTTAAACAGCAAAGCGTATGACGGGAATATGGATAGTTTATGAATTTAACAGGGAGATAAAGCAATCCCTTAATCACTTAAAGGAATAAAAAAAACCTATTTATTCTTAACTGTTGTTACTAAAACGAGTTCATTTCTATTACTATAGCCGCAAAAATAACTCAGACTCAATACTTTAGCTGATAAAATTTGTAAAAAAAGCTAAAAATTTAATTTAGTCACGAACATTATTTGCCAAGTAATCTACGAAGTAAGGCGAGAAAATTAATGCAACTTTTTATAATGCGTCATGGTGAAGCTCAAAATTTTGTTGAGCAGGGAAGTCGTGATGACAGTCAAAGAGCGTTGACCACACAAGGTAAGCTAGAAGCGAAAATGATGGCGAACTGGTTGCAAAAAATGAAAATTAAGCCAAAACAAGTCTTTGTTAGCCCTTATATTAGAGCCCAACAAACTTGTGCCATAGCATGCTCAATGATGGAAACGACAATTACTACGCTGGATTTTATTACCCCGTCAGGTGACGCTAAACAAGTGCATGACTTTATTGATGGTTGGTGTAGTGAGCAGCAAGCATTAACTGTGCAGCAATCAGAGCTAAAGCAAGAGAGCCTATTAATTATTGCTCATATGCCTTTAGTGAGCTATTTAGTGGCGCAATTAACCCAATTTGAGCATGCGCCTATTTTTGCCACCGCAGGTATTGCCCATATAGATTATGATATTGATACCATGCAAGGACAGTTGCTCTCTATGGTGTCGCCACTAGACCTTTGTTAACTGTCAGCTATTAGGTTATGAGAGCCATACCCCTTGCCGTACGTTAATGAACCGCGCGAGGCAGTCTTTTACAGGCTTATCTTTGATGGCTTGCTTTATTAACTTGGCGTTGCAGCTAAGTTAATAAAGGAAATATGGCAAGGTAATCCCTAAAGCTAGTTATTTGAAGAGTGTATTAGCCTCGATTAAACTTATCTTTTAATTCGATTAACGCCAATATAGCGCCATTGCCACCCCATTCTAATGGGGCTTGGTGAAAAGCCATAACATCAGGGTGTTGTACCAACCAATGTGGTACTTTATTTTTTAAAATATGAGAGCCTATGCCATGAACTATACATATACATTGGGCGTGTTCCTTTTGGCAAGCATAGAGCAGGGCAGCGAGTTCTTTTTTCGCTTGGTGCTGATCTAAGCCGTGTAAATCAAGAATTAAGTCGGGCCTATAATGGCCACGGCGCAAATTTTTCACTTCAAAACTATCAACACCCTCGCGTACATATTTCATTGGGCCTTGTTTGTTCAGGTTAGGCTCGAATTCATCGGAAAAATGAAATTGCGCAATGGCTTGATTTGCCTTGTTATCCCCTTGGTCATTTTTTAGGGAAGTGTTAGACTTGTGGCCACTTTGTATTAACCGAACTGTGTCGTTGACTAACGGCTTAACTTGACTGACAACATCAGCAAAAAGTTGCTTATCATCGCATTGCGGCTCTTTAATTCGCTCAGCAGATTTTTGCTGATTGACACTTTTCGCACTGGCTTCGTTATTCGCACGCAGCTTAGCTTTTATGGTCGAGAGTTTGGTTTTTAAGGCTTTGTTTTTCATCCGCGCAGTGTAATACATATCAATTAATCTTGATATAGCGTTATCAAGACACTAATAGCAAAGTAATAAGCCAACAATACAAAATTAAATAATCGCTCAAACGCAGGTAATGAAGCAAGTTTTAACAAGAGCTAAAAAGCCCTGTATGACACAAATATAAATCCTCCATGAAGATACTTCTGGAGGGATAGCAGATAAGGAAAATAATGTGAGTAATACCGATTTTGAAGATATCACCGAGCAGCTACACACCATTGCGGACTATTGTCGTTATGGCGCAAGCTTATTTAATCAAGCCGAGCTGTTTTATGGCCATGGCAGTGACAATGCTTTAAGTGAAGCATTTACCTTAGTGATGTTTGCACTATCTTTGTCTGAGGATATGAGTGATGAGGTGATGAACTGCCGCTTACTCAAGCAAGAGAAGCAAAACATTCTGGCACTCTTTCAGCAACGTGTTGACACACAACAACCGGTAGCTTACATCACCAATCTTGCTTATTTTGCACGATTACCTTTTTACGTGGATGAACGTGTTTTAGTGCCACGTTCGCCTATTGGTGAATTGATTGAAAATCACTTTGCTCCCTATTTTAGTGAGCAAAAGTCACCACAAAGAATACTCGATTTGTGTACTGGTAGTGGTTGTATTGCTATTGCCTGCGCCAGTTATTTTCCCGAAGCAGAAGTCGATGCCGTTGATTTATCCATTGATGCTTTAGATGTAGCGCAACTTAATATTGAAAATCATGGTTTAAGTGAACAAGTTATTCCAATTCAATCTGATGTTTTCTCTGGGGTTGTTGGCCAAAAATATGATTTAATTGTCACGAACCCGCCCTATGTTGATCAGGAAGATATTGATAGCCTGCCGGCGGAGTTTACCCATGAACCAGAAATGGGCTTAGGCTGTGGTGAAGATGGTTTAGATATTGTGCGAGTAATATTGGCCGAGAGTGCCCTGCATCTCAATGATGATGGCATACTAATTTGCGAAGTTGGTAACTCACAATATCATGTCGAAGCACTTTATCCAGAAGTAGATTTTACGTGGTTAAGCTTTGAACGTGGTGGTCACGGTGTCTTTACTTTAAACAAAGCGCAGTTAGAAAAACATGCGGAATTATTTATTGCCGCTGTCATCAATTAGCAATATGGCAGTAGTAAATTCAGCGATGAAGCAGCCCTATGCCAAACTGAAAACTATTTATTAAATAATATAATAGTAAGAATAAACTAGAGAGAAATAGTCAAATCTCTCCAACAAATTAATAGGCGGTAATGTTAAATGTCAGGTAATACCTTCGGAAAATTATTCACAGTGACATCATTTGGCGAAAGTCATGGTTTAGGTCTAGGCGCAATTATCGATGGTTGCCCACCTGGGCTTGAGTTATCTGAAGCTGATTTACAAATTGATTTAGACAGACGTCGTCCAGGTACCTCGCGTTACACCACGGCGCGAAGAGAAGCCGATGTTGTGAAAATTCTGTCTGGTGTATTTGAAGGAAAAACTACCGGCACGCCCATTGGTTTAATGATTGAAAATACCGACCAACGCTCAAAAGATTATGGCAATATTGCCCAAAGCTTCCGCCCAGGTCATGCAGACTATACCTATTGGCAAAAGTACGGTTTACGTGATTATCGTGGTGGTGGTCGCTCTTCTGCCCGTGAAACCGCTATGCGTGTTGCTGCTGGCGCAGTGGCAAAAAAATATTTAGCCGAAAAATTTGGTATGACCATTCAAGCTTGTGTTACCCAAATTGGTGATATTGTTGCTGGTGGTCCAAATGGCACGCCGTTTGATGTTAATGCGGTTGATTGGCAAAGCGTTGAAGAAAACCCATTTTTCTTCCCTGATAACACTAAACTTGAGCAACTTGATGAGCACCTTAGGGCTATCATCAAAGCGAAAGACTCTATTGGCGCTAAAGTGACGGTTGTTGCAACTAATGTTCCAGTTGGTCTTGGCGAGCCAATTTTTGACCGATTAGATGCTGAGATTGCCCATGGTTTAATGAGCATTAATGCGGTAAAAGGTGTTGAAGTAGGTGATGGCTTTGCCGTAGTAAATCAAAAAGGCTCAGAGCACAGAGATGAGCTTACTCCAGAAGGTTTTTCAAGCAATCATGCTGGTGGTATTCTTGGGGGGATTTCTTCAGGACAGCAGATCATCGCGCATTTAGCACTTAAACCAACGTCAAGTATTGGCGTTAGTGGTAAGACCGTTGATTTAACTGGCGAAGCGACTGATATCATTACTAAAGGTCGTCATGATCCTTGTGTCGGAATTCGTGCAGTGCCCATTGCTGAAGCAATGTTAGCACTAACGCTAATGGATCATTTTTTACGTCATCGCGGACAAAATGCTGATGTGCAATGTAGTACACCTAACATTGAAGCATAAAGCGTATTCTGTGTATTGGTAAAGTTAACTGAAAAGCGTTAGCTTTACGACAGTAGCAATTTTAAGGCAGAGTCAATGTAATAGCATTGACTCTGCCTTATTTGTATTAGTGTTGAAAAAAGTAAGGCACTGAAAGACAGGATACCTATACCCGTTACCATTCAAAGTTCTCGATTTCAGTGGGAATTCAAATGACTTTAGGCAAGGAGAAGAAGGTAAACATAGTTATTCTATATTTTTGTTCTTTAACACCGCATAAAGTCATTTAAAACCCATCGCAGAAGCGCTTGAGCAACATCACTTCATCGTTACATCAATTTGAAATGACGCTACATGGATGTAGCCTATTAGAGAATGCAGGAGCATATTCTCCTGAATAACCATGGCTACATTGACATGCCTTGAATTGAAATTGCTCAAGCACTCTGAAACATGCATCTTGAATGGTAACGGGTATATATTACTAATTGAGATAATTAACTAGCATTTATCGATAGCTAATTGATAAAATATTGAAAACCTAATTATCACTCATCATAAGGCTCTCACTTTTGGCACATCTTAATATGGTGTTTGTACGATTATCATCAAGTTACTTTTTTTATTTCGCGCTACTTGGTTTAATTTCACCTTTTTTAGCAATATTTCTCGACGGTAAAGGCTTTAACTCACGCCAAGTAGGTGAAATTCTTGCCATCATTACCGCAACTAAAATTATTGCACCTAGTGTGTGGGCAATCCTTGCCGATAAAACGGGCAAACCACTACTCATCATTCGCCTTGGGGCCTTTTTAGCATTATTGAGTTTCAGTGTGCTTTTTTGGGTAAATCATTACTGGCCAATTATTTTTTCTTTAGCGCTATTTACTTTATTTTGGACGGCGATATTACCGCAATTAGAAGTACACACGCTCAACTCAATACGCCACAGTAATAAAATATATGCTCGGGTGCGATTATGGGGCAGCCTCGGTTTTATTGCTTTAGCAATTATTGCTGGTGAAGTGATGAGTGCGTTTGGTTATCAAACCTTTACCCATATTGGTATGGTTATATTAGTGGGCTTATTCTGCTCTACCTTGATGCTAACGTTGGGTAAGGAAGCAAGCTCCACCAAGAAAAAGCTTAATGAGAACGATGCCATTTTATCCAGACTAACAGATCGGCGTTTTATCAGCTTTTTCATTGCGGGGTTATTGCTGCAAGTAAGTTTTGCTCCTTATTATGGTTTTTTCGCCTTATTCCTACGTGACTTACACTATTCAGGTTTAACCATAGGTTTAATTATAGCTCTTGGCGTCGTTGCTGAAGTTGTTGCTTTTATCTATATGGGATCACTGTTCAAACGTTTTGCTCTAAACAGTTTACTGGTCTTTAGTTTAGCGATAACGGGCGTACGCTGGATATTGATACCCGAAGTTGCTGACTCAGTATTATGGCTATGCATCATTCAATTAAGTCACGCGGCGAGTTTTGCGATATACCACAGTGCCAGCATGCAATTTATTTCGACGCACTTTAGCAAAACACAACAAAGCCGAGGGCAAGGCTTTTATTTAGGTGGTGTTTATGGCATTGGCGGCGCAGTGGGCGCTTATGTTACCGGGATATTATGGTTAGATGGCTTAGGGACGAGTAATACTTTTGTTATGGCTGGGCTTAGTGCTTTGTTGGGTGCTATCATTATGATATTCAGTAAGAAAAAATCGAGTTCGATCTTTAGCTAAGTATATTTTCAGTATAGTGTTGTTATCATATTATTTTAAACATAACTAAAGACATAGCTAATAATAAGAGAAGGAAATTATATGAAAAATTCATTTGTGAGCAAAACGGTTGCTGTGATGTTACTGGCTCTGGCATTAATAGTTCCTGCACAAGTAACAGCAAAAGATATTAGCCAAGCGCAATTACAGCAAATTATGCAAAGTGAGCAGCAAGTGATATTACTTGATGTTAGAACGGTAGATGAATTTGTAGCAGGACATATACCCAATGCAGTAAACATTCCTCATAAAGAACTTGCAGCACGCTTAGCCGAGCTCTCAGGGGCTAAAAATAGCCAAATAGTTATTTATTGTCGTTCAGGCAGAAGAGCCGAAGTGGCTAAGCAAGTATTAGTAATAAATGGCTTTGCTCAGCTAGATCATTTAACTGGTGATTTCAATGAATGGACCAGTAGTGGCTTACCTATCAGTACTGGAAACTAAACGTTTACAGAAAAACTAGATAACTTAAGAGCCACTTTATCTACTTCTAGGTAAGAAGCTAAGTGGCTTTTCAGATTTTAAATGAAGCTAAGCAATATATGCTTTAACGGGTGACCAAACAGCTAATTCGTTACCACTAGGCTCAGTAAAATGAAAACGTCGCCCGCCAGGGAAAGAAAAAATACCCTGGCTGATAATGCCTCCAGCTTTTTTAACGCGTTGCTCGGTGATTTCTAAATCATCACTAAGTATCACCAATAAACAAGCCCCATTTGCAGTGCTTGATACTAATTCAGATAAAAAGAAGCCACCTTCAATGCCGGAATTGCTAAAGGCAGTATACTCGTCGCCATAATCAATAAAAGACCAAGCGAAGGCCTGTTCAAAGAACGCTTTTGTAGCGGGGATGTTTTTTGCGGGCAACTCTACGTAGTTAATCATTTCTCGCTGTGTCATAACATACCTCCTAACTTCTATTACTATAGACCAGTGCTTATATGAAAAGCGCAGGCCTTACTTTTTATTGATAGTGGCAATAGAGTCGAAGTCATTTATATCAACCATGACTTCTAATGCTCTAAAGTACTTAATTATCCGTTTTGGATAGAGAAAGTAGCCCTTATAGCGGCAAATTTTAGTTCTTAATAAAATAAAGGTTAATAAGGCTGCGTAAGTAACATATAAAAGCACAGCCGATATGATTAGGCTTGAGGTGAGAAATTTGAAAGACAGCATAAAAGCACCAATACCGACAATAAATGATAATACCTTATGCTGCTTCGTTTTAGGGTAAGCATGAAATTGAAAATAATCGATACGATTGATATACCAAGAGCCGGTTTTAGAGCCAGACTCATTCAGGTATTTATTTTCTCTAAATTTCTTTTGCATAGTCGTTACTCACTCATACCTTTAGCATTACTTTAAACTATTTAATTGCTTTTATCGCCGCAGCACTAACGGGATTACTACCAAAGACACTGATCACTAACGAAGCTATGCCGGCTAATTCTGCGGCTTTACTTATGGATTGTCCTAGCGGGGACTTTTGTTTATCGCCAGTGCGATAAGCTTCGAATCGTTCGGGACCAATAATATCATTACGGATTCTTTTATAAATAGCCTTGATGGCATCATTGGCTTGCGCTTGTGAATCTGTAAGCACAGATAGATAGACACGATTGATCACCTTATTAAAGACATCAAACTGGGTGACAACTTGTTCAGAAGAAGGGGAGTAACTGGCAGTACTTTCAAGTAAACGTACTTGTTTTTGAAAATAGCGAAAATGTGCGGGGTTTTCTAACTTAAAGCGAACTTGACCCTTTTCTAAGCTCTCAAGCTCGATAGACACTCGTGATAAAGAGGCAATAATATCTAACCAAACCTCTACTTCATCTTTACCTGAGAACTTAATCCAGCCGGTTTCCACTAAAGACTTTACTCGACTTTCTTTAATTTTAAAGGTTTCCGATAGCGCAAAAACATCGACTTTTTTTGTGCCCGAATATTTAAGGTATAAATGAATAATGAGTGCATCAAGGTCAGCCTTTGGCATAGAGCCTAAACCTTGTTGACCGACATAACTTTGCATTAAATCACGTAAAAATAAAGCTTTGGAATTTTCTGAAATATTTTCTAGCACAATATATCCCTATTTATGGCTCAAACTTATACTATTAAAGATTGTTCTTCTAAGTATCAAGGTAGCCTTTTTCAAGCTGAGTTAAAAGTTATTTATCTCAGGATGAAAAACGAGCCAATTAACAATTCGCCATGGCGATATTGCTTATCCAGAGCTCAGGTTACTGATGTATTGAGTTTTACTGACTTATGCTGTTATCAGGATTTTTATTGACATTAAAATCAAGGTGATACCGCCAAGGAGTTCGGCTTTACTCTCTAGCCAAGTACCTCCTTTAGTACCCACTAACACCCCAAGCCAACTAAAACAAAAGGTGATCGAACCAATAATAAGACAAGCAATGAAAGGGTTTACCGGGAGAAGAGTTAAGCTAAAACCTGCTGCCATAGCATCAATACTGGTAGCAATCGCAAGGATTAATAAAACTCTATGGGTAATTTTGCTGATATCTTCTTCTATGCCTTCTGCGAAAGATTCATAAATCATTTTCGCCCCGATTAGGAAGAGCAATAAAAAGGCAATCCAGGGGGTATAGGACTCAGCCCAACTTAACAGGCCTTTACCGCCCAGATAGCCAATTATCGGCATGACGCCTTGAAACAGGCCAAAATAAAGGGCAACTATGATGCCTAAATGAGCGACTTTACCGCGCTGTTTGGTTGCACCTAAGCCAATGGCAACGGCAAAAGCGTCCATACTTAATGCGATTGCTAAAATAAATACTTCTATCATTGAAAATACCTTAATTCAAAAAACTGCAAGCCGTCAATTAATTCAGCGACGGACTTATCTTTGACTACTGCTTGTGTGGCTATACCTTGATTCAAATACCCCTGATCAAGTCAATAACCTAGCTCGGCACTTCGGCTATATTCAAAGTAACCTTTAGTAGCTGAAATACAACCAACTAGAAAACCATCAAGTTTACTAGCTTTGATCGTGTCAGCTTGGCTAGCACGGTTTACCCACCACTTGGCATCATCAATATTGTAAGGCTGATGAATAGCGGTGTTAACGTATTGTGTTTGTTGTTGGTCATTTAAATAAGTAAGTAACAAGGGAATATCGGAATGATTGAAATCCCTAGGATAATAATTTTTAATGCGAGTTAATCAGAGCTAATCGGCTTTGACTCCGATATTATCGCTTTATAATAACAAAATAGATGTTATCTAATGTTACTTATGTATTCATAGAGGTTGTTTTGGCTGTTATATAATTCCATCATACCGGTTTGCTTGAAGCCCACTTTTTGTAATAACCTATTTGAAGAGTGATTATCTGGGCTGGTTATAGCTAAAACAGTCGTTAAAGAGTGTTTAGGTAATTGTTGTTTTAGCATATTATTTGCAGCTTCTAAGGCATAACCTTTACCACAATATTCGGGTAAAAAAGCATAACCTAAATCCGGATGAGCTAACTCTTCACGTTTAAGTAAGCCACATATACCAATAGGACATTTTGTTGTTTTCAGCTCAACCAAGCACAGCCCAAAGCCGAGCTTTTCATAGCTTGCCATAGGTCCTTCTTGTAGGTGTTTTTCGGCTTGAGTAATATTACGAACATTCTTATCGGTAATATTAAGGATAAAGCTTTCTTCGTTCAGAAGTCGCAGCATAAATGCAGCATCCGCTAGGGTGAATTGCCTGATAATCAACCGTTCACTTTCACATACTATCATTGATAAATACCATAAAAATTTAGAACAAACACAAAAACATAACTTAGCTATTAGCTCGTTTATACAAGTAATTAAGATTTTACTGACTATATTGCCAGATCAGCAAATGAACTCTGTAACAATTTGGGTTTTTACTGAATTGGCGAAAAGCACTGTTCATGCGCTTGATGGTGCATTTTTCAAGTTGCGTCACACTTGGTTCTTTATCACGACTAAAAATAGCCTGGGGCCTTAGGGTGACTTCGTCATTACAATCTTGCCCTGTGCATCTGTTTCCATAACCCCAAGAGCATTATTTATACCAAATACTTACCACAATTGTTGATGGTTGAAAGGAACCAGCACTTTGAGATTGGGTGATATTATGAATTTTGATATTTGGTTGTGTGGCTAGCCAAAGATTAATTTCGCCTTCTAAACCTTGATCGGTTGCGACATCGGATTTAGGCAGAAAACCTATCTTTGCCCGCAAAATTTTAGTAAATATTTTAACTTCCATAATATGGCCTTATTAAAAGAGTGTTCAGTAAGTTAGTGTTAAATTGGTAAAATTTTTCTTGAATAAATGGTGCCGCTTAATTTAATTTATTTTAATTGTCATAGGACTTTATAATCCATAGTTGCATTAATTTGGCCGCTTCTTCACTCAATGGCAAATTTAGATGTTTAGTGTTTTTCACAAGGTGAAAGTCAGCATGCGGGGCATTAATTTCTAGTACTTTTTTAAACTCATTTGGATAAAAGGCCTCATCTAATTCACCCACTAGCAGCAGCATTGGACTTTTGTAGTTTGATAAATCAGTAGCATATGATTGTGGCGAAAAAGACTCATTTAACTGATAACTATAACTTTCTAATTGCAGTTCACCTGCGACTTTCGTTGGACGGTTAAAGAAGAGTACCTGATAGTGATTTAAAAAAGTGATGCCTATGTTATTAAGCATGGCTAATCCAGCGTAACGAAGCTTGGCCACTTGTACCCAGCCGCCTGAGTTTTTCCTAACAGTGGGTGCTTGATAACCTAAATAAGGGGCTAAAAGAATAGCGCCATCAAATTGATTTAGATTATTACCGCCATACTTAACCGCAAGCCCACCGCCAGAAGAATGCCCAGCTAATATGACTTTCGCGTTGGCATAGGATGACTTTATATGGCTAATTAAATCTTCGAGATCATGTTCAAGCTGGCCAAGGTAATTAATATCGCCCGGGGTAGAGCCTCGTGAATAACCATGGCCACGTAGATCGGGGATGATAACGGTAATATTTAATTCAGTATTTAGTTTTTTAGCTAAGGGGATTAAATATCTTCCCTCTGTCCCTGAGCCATGTAGTAAAACAATAGTTTCAGCAGAGCTACCTCGAATATACCGGTAAAACAACTTGCTATTGTCTCTTGCCTTATAGTACTGTTCGTTTATTGACGTAACCGAAAAATCGTTTTGTGCGATAGCATCAAAGTCCAATCCTCCCTCAGGCTGTACACGTTTTATCGGAAGAAAGACAAAAGTAAAGGCCATTAACAAATAGATTAAAGCTGACACCACTAAGCAAATAATTACTATACGCACAAAGTGTCCTTTTGGTTGAAATCATCACCGTATATAATTGCTGCATTTGCTTGTAAGCAATACCGAGCACTAACTATTTTGATATAAAAGATTTAGCGTGACTAACTAAGCGATTTTTAACTCGAGATGTTAAACCTAAACTTATCAGGCCAGATGAAAATACCGAGATAAATATAATACTTTTGATAATTTTAGCGCCGGTGAATAAAGCGAAGAGTATTAATAAAGCTGCATAGCTTACGCCAATTAAACCTAAGAAAAGACACATCCCTTTAATATCGTTATTCATAATATTCCTTTAATGGTAGATAAACACTTACCTTGATATTAACCTAAAAATTTGCAAGGCACTAAACATAATGATTATTGCTAACGTGGCAACTGTTGCCTGTAAGTTATTTAATGACCTTATTCTAGGTCATTAAGAGGTAATTAATTACTAATTAAGCGAGGAAATTCACTTCCATCATATCGACTATTTGGTTGATGCTAATGTCTTTTAAGGCATGTTCGGTTGAAGAGTGGACTACACCTGCTTTATCACCTAAGGCAATGTCAACCGTATCAGGCTTACTATCATGCAGCACCAATACCATTTTCTTATCCATTGTGATGCAATCAATCGTTATCGCATCGGCGTTCATGCCTTGTTTACGTAATGTTTTATCCATTATGCCCATCAAGGTATCTACATGTTTGTTACGGTCATAAAATAAATCATTGGCTTGGGCTACTATATCAGCGAGTTTTTTTAAGGATTCTTTCATTTTATTCTTATTAGTAGGGTGGTTGAACGGGCAGTAATTTGGCTACTGTAAACTAGAGTACAGGTAAAATCTATCTACAAGTTATGTGTCATTGACCTTGGTGGCAACTGAGCATGACAGTTCATTTACCTTGCTGTACCTTGCTGTACCTTGCTGTACGTTGATTTACATATCGAAGCTGGTTAGTTGTTTTGAGAACATTTATACTTCGGCCATCTTTTTCACTGTATAAGTATAATTATTATGATAAAAAAAATTGCATTATCACTTCTTTCAGCCGCAGTGCTGGTAGGTTGTGTGGCAACTACCTCTGACGACTCTTCACCAGTTAGCTCCTCACAAGACATTAGCGCAAGCTACGACAGTATTAATACCGCGCAATTAATTGAACATGTAAAAGTGTTATCTTCAGATGAATTTGGTGGTCGTGCGCCATCTAGTGAAGGTGAAAAGCTTACTCTTGCCTATTTAACTGAGCAGTTTAAAGCTTTAGGCTTTCAACCTGGCAATGGTGATAGCTTCTTACAAGAAGTACCATTAGTGTCAATTGAAGCCTCAACTGATATGAGCTTAGTCATTGGTGGTAAAAGCTACCAACAAGGCACTGACATGGTTATGGGCAGTGCTCGCATCAGTGAATTAGAACAACTTAAAAATTCTGAGCTTGTTTTTGTTGGTTATGGTATTAATGCACCGGAATATAACTGGAATGATTATAAAGATCTTGATGTTAAGGGTAAAACGGTTGTTATCTTAGTGAACGACCCTGGTTTTGCTACGCAAGATCCTGAATTATTTACTGGTAATGCCATGACCTATTATGGTCGTTGGACATACAAGTATGAAGAAGCAAGTCGTCAAGGCGCTGAAGGGGCAATTATCATTCATGAAACTGCACCCGCATCTTACGGTTGGTCAGTAGTTAAAAACTCTTGGACAGGGCCACAATTTAGCTTTCAACGTGAAGACTTAAATAAAGGTCGTGTTGCCGTTGAAGGTTGGATTAACAGCGATGTTGCTACTGAGTTATTTGCTAAAGCGGGTTTAGACTTTGCTGAAATGAAAGAACTTGCTGCACAAGGTAGTTTCAATGTTGATATGGGTGACTTAGATGCCTCTATTACGGTTAAAAACACCATCAAAAATTCAATATCATATAACTTTATCGCTACCTTACCAGGTACTATAAAAGCGGATGAACATATTTTATATTCTGCTCATTGGGATCACTTAGGTACTGATTTAACTAAAGAAGGCGACCAAATTTATAATGGCGCTCGTGACAATGCTACGGGTACTGCTGCGTTAATTGAAGTTGCTGAAGCATTTGCTAAGTTACCGAATCCTCTTGACCGCTCTGTTACCTTTTTAGCGGTAACGGCAGAAGAGCAGGGTTTACTTGGCTCAAAATTCTATGCCGCAAACCCTATTATCCCAGCAGCTAAAACTGTTGCTAATATTAATATGGATGCATTGAACGTAAATGGTAGAAGTGCAGATGTTGCTGTTTATGGTTTAGGCCAATCAGAGCTTGATAACTTTTTGACAAAAGCAGCAGCAAAGCAAAATCGCGTAATTTCTGGTGATCCTAGACCTGCAGCAGGTATTTACTACCGCTCTGATCACTTTGCTTTTGCTAACGTAGGTATTCCAGCGTTATACGCAAAAGGTGGTGCTGTGCCAGCCGACCAAGCGACAGCTGATTTACGTGCTAAATTAGATCCAATTCTAGCCAAGTGTTACCACGGTCTTTGTGACCAATACAGTGACGATTGGGACTTAACAGGCGCTGTTGAAGATATGCAATTATTCTTTGAAATTGGTGTTGAGTTATCTGAGGCTAACGTTTGGCCACAGTGGAGCAAAACCTCTGAATTTTCACGTTAATAATAGCGAAAGTAGTCTCGTTAAAAGCGATGTTATTTGCTAGTTGTCTATCTATAGATAACTAGAGCTAGATATAAAGCCTTTGTTTATCAAAGGCTTTTTTATGCTTGTCATTCTATTAACAGACTAAGGTTATTATTCACTGTACTTTTTTGCTATTTGATTAAAGAGCTCTCTAAACCATTTATGGCTAGGATCATTGCTGCGTGAAGGGTGCCAATAAATGGCAACCTTTACCGGCTCTTGTAAAAAGTTGGCTTTAAGCTGTTTGAGTTTATGTGAATTAATACATTGTTCAACTAATGTTTTCGGCAAGAGCGCAAGGTAATCGTTTAGTTCAACCACTGGCCACATTTCCATAATACTACTGACTTGCCACGCCACTTGCCGTTTACTCAGTAACTCTTTATCTTTAAGATTTATCCCTTCTAGGTAGCCAACTTTTTTATCAAGTTGAGCGAGAGTCACATGGCGTTCATGTAAAAATTCATCAGCTGAAATAGTATCACCAATGAGTCTTGGGTGATCTTTGCGGCACATTACACATAAAGTATCTGCCATGATAATTTTGCAGTTAAGGTGTGATGTTTGATCCGAATACGCCTCGATAATCAAATCGTAATGTTGAGAGCGAAGCATATCGGTTTGATCTTGATTATTCAGCGGTTCAACCTTCACACTTGCCAAGGGCGCTTCACGACTCATAATTGCTGACAACTCAGATAATATGGTGGAACCAAGGACATTGATCGCCGAAATTACAAATTGTTTATTACATTTTAATGGCTCAAATTTTTTGAATTCAGGGGTCATATAAGCGATGTTTTCAACCGCACTTGCTAATGTCGGATAAATATCTAAGGCGAACTGTGTTGGTTCAACCCCATGACTACCACGAATAAACAACGCATCTTTAAATACTTCTTTTAGCCGAATCACCCCTTGGCTGACGGCTGACTGACTGATGCCTAAACGTTTTGCTGCTTTGGTGTAATTTTTTTCTTCAACTACAGCGACAAATGTGGGAATTAAACTGTAATCTGAATGCTTCATCTCTTCTAACCAACCCAGTAAGTACCTAGTGATATAAATTAACTTATATCATATATCAGCTAACTTCTGGTTTTTTTATTTATCATGGCGATCTTGAATATTGGATATACCAACAGAGGTAATTATAAAAAAATCTATCATGACTTTATCGATATTGATATCGATGGTAACTCCTCATACGGGCACAACATCGGCAGAGGAAATAACATGAATTTATTAAAGGCTATGTTTCGAGTAATTGGGATTATAGCTAAAATTTTATTCAAATTTAGCTGCTTTATGTCAGTGATGTTAGCTGGCGCATATTTATTTGCACCTATGGGTATCATTAACTCTAAAAATATTGATTTAAGCAGCTTCAGCAACACGCCTAATGACACTATGATGTTGCTGTTTAACTCAGAGTACTTCAGCGGCTACTTATTCTCAGTAACCATCGCCCTGGTTGTCTTTATTGCTTACATATTATGGGACTTACATGAAATTGCCCTGCATAAAGCGAAAGAGAAAAAGAGTTCTCATATTCAATTAGTCTTTGCACTATCTCTTTGTGGTCTTTTCATACACAAAGTTTGGTGGGTATTAGCGATAATTATTGCTTTTGCTAACTGGGAACAGCTAGGTGCCTCGATAAGTAATATTCTACGGAATAGCCGCTCAAATACGAAGCCAACTAAGGAAGTTGAAGCTACGGGCAATAATCCCATTAAAACGGAGATTAAATCATGAAAGAAGTCATGATCCCTTATATTTTGTTGATGTGGATTTTAGTCTCAACAGGGGCAATTAGGTGGTCACTAAAAAGTGCTTTTTGGATGATTTCCGGCGGCGTCTTTATTTTAGTGGTATTAGGTGTGCTCTCACGTTTATGGGCACCTGTTGATTTGACTTCCTCATCTACCATCAAGGCACCACATGCGGTGTTATCGCCTTTATTGGGTGAAGAAATAAAGCAAATATATGTTGAGCATAATCAGTTTGTTCACAAAGGTGAGGTTATCTATACCTTGGTTGACACCAATTCAAGTGCAGACTTAGAAAATATTCGTGCTTCAATTGTCACACAAGAGGAGTCTATTGCGCAGATGTTACGTGATATAAAACGTGCGAAGATTTCTCCAGATATATTTAATGAACGTGATGTTGAGAATTACCATTCACAGTTAAGAATTGCAAAATCAAACTTAACTTCGCTGCATGCAGATTTCAAAAGAGTTGAGTTTGAACAAGAAAGAAAAACAATTCGAGCACCTTTCGATGGCCAAATATCCGTAGTGAATGTTGCCAACGGTAGCCGTATGGGCAACATGCACATTTATGATACCTCGCGTAAGTTTTTAGAAATGCGCATTCCTGATCAAACGTATCGGTATGTAAAACCAGGTCAATTTGCTGAGTTTTATGTTGATGCCTATCCGGGGGAAATATTTCGCGCTAAGGTGCATAGTTTTACTACGGGTACAGGGGAAGCTTCAATATCACCAATGCAAGGACCACAGAGTGTTAGACAGCATGTCGGTTCAAATACCAGTAGCCATGGCCGTACCGTAATACTCGAAATTATTGAGCCAGAAGGAAAAATCATTCCCATTGGCGCAACGGGCTCGGCATGGATTTCTGCTAAAAAGCCTCATGCATTCTTTGGCTTTATTGATGTGATTGGTGCCGCTACCGTGCGACTTAATTCTTACAAGTCATACTTAAATGCGATGTAAAAGTGTCATACACAGGTGTTAAGTTAAGCTAAGTTCAATGATTTGAAAAGAATGTGTTTTTTATGATAAGTGGTAGTAAGCACTACTGCTTTTTTATTGCTGTTTTAGCAGGGTAGGCTTATTGACAAATGCCTGCCATATTGGCTTGGGTCAATTTCTGTAGATCTTGTGGACTTAACTCTATTTCTAAACCTCTTTTACCCGCGCTGATATAAATCGTCGGGAATTGCTGTGCCGATGCATCAATAAATGTTTTTAGGCGCTTTTTTTGTCCAAGTGGGCTAACACCACCAAGCACATAGCCGGTTGAGCGCTCAACATCAGCTTTATCTGCCATAGTGGCCTTTTTCGCACTACATGCTTTGGCAATTAACTTCATACTTAACATTGCTGACACAGGCAGCACAGCTACAACCAAGGCTTTCCTATCAATACTTACCACTAAGGTCTTAAAAACTCTATCGGTGGCAATGCCAAGCTTTTGTGCAGCTTCATCACCATAAGACTCAGCGGTAGCATCATGTTGGTATTCATGCACTTTATAAATCACTTTGTTTTGTTTGGCGGTATTTATTGCGGGAGTCATGGAAGTCTCTTATCTTTTGATTAAACTTGTGATTTTCTTTGAAATTTATCTTTATTTATTGTTAAAAAAAATAGACAATAAAAAACATAAAATAAACTCCCTAGCAGGAAAATACAAGTTGTTAATCCTGTTAATGGGCAAGGTGATTCAGCAAACTAAGTGGTGTGAAAAATGTCTAACAACGTAAATATAAAAGGAATTAACTCAGTTTTATTTGTTTGCATGGGTATAAGAAGCCATTAAGCAACCCCTTTATTTTTAATGGGCTGTAGAGCAGTCCCTAAGTTGTACTCTACCTTTTCCCTAAACCTGATATTACTTGAACTTCTTATATCTAAATTAACATGTTAGCTGTATTTTACATTGACAGACTAGGAAATTGTCGTCAACTTAACAATTTTCAAGCGAGTGTATTCCGGCACAGAAACTCTATTCATAAAGAAGTACTTAAAGGCGGCACATTGACTGAACCTAATACTGCTGCAACTGTCTTGCTGCTACCGTTGAAAAATACTATGCTCTATTGATGTTTCAGCTTAACTATAGAGGTATGAACGTCAGCCTGACCAAGGTAGAGAATATCATCCTCGTAAGATATTATTCTTTTGTATAATGCACGATCCTTAGTTTTAGCTATTAATTCACCCGTTTCTATACCCACAATATGTGTTTGATCATCAACACTATGCCAGTGAAAAATTTTACCCTGATGTTCAAATAATTGCTTTTTCATAATTGGCTTTGCTACTTTTTCACGTTTCTAATTAACGATGGAGCCGGATAAATTGTCTACAAATAAACAACCATGTTTACTTGGAAAAGCTCTCTCACCTTGTGTTACTAACGTTTTAAAGGAACTGTTCTCTGCTGAAAATGGCGTTTTCTCCCTCGGCAATCATACATTGATTATTAGAAACTGATTCAATGGTTTTTCTATCAGTGCAGGGCTAAGTGAGCAACTACCTGAGGAGATTAAAAAGCGTTATTTTGGGGCAGGAGAAAGAGGGTTGTTATTTATCGCTTTTCTTAGTGAAATAACGAACTACATTCTCGATGATTTGTCGGTTACAGAAGATGATTTTTTAGATATATTTGGTTTACCCAAAACTGCATATTTTGCAGAATCGACTTTTGATAGTTGGGCTGATTTGATTTCATAAAAACTAACGGGAGCTTCTGCTCCCGTTTTCTTGTGACTTAGTTAATATAAAAATCGAATGATATGTGATCGAATAGGTCATTTAAACCACTAATAATAGTGGGCAATAAATATTTATTGATCAAAAGTAAAACTTACCACATATAACCTTTAATTATAGTTGATAACTCTAATTGATTATCAGACAATCAGAGTATATTCAAATAGTTAAACGTTCATAACTACTTTTCTATAATAAAAAACCTTACATAAGTGTCTTTAGAGATACTCAAATTAATTTAATTCAGGAGTCAGGGATGACGGGTAAAAACACTTTCCGTTCTATTTTTTGCGTACTTTCATTAAGCACAGTGATTGCTTGTGGGGGGGGAGAAGAATCGCCAGAAACAACAGTAGAATTACAACAGCCACCTCAGCCGACAACACAATCATACTCAGTCACAGTCATTGATGGTTATTTACGCTCAGCAACAGTTTGGTTAGATTTAAATAACAATGGCTCTCAAGATACGGATGAACCCACTACAATCACCCAAAGTGGTGGTAAAGGGACGCTTACTTTACCTTCTGATATTAACCCTCAAAATTACAGCGTTATGGTGCTTGCACAAGCAGGTATTACTTTTGATGAAAGCTTAAATCAGCTAGTTGAAAAAGACTTTATTTTGGCTTCACCCCAAGGTGAAAGCATTATCACCCCATTAACTACTCTCGTTTACTTAAAGAATAGAGAACTAGGGAATATAGAAAGTGCTAAATCACTTATAGGTGAGCAATTTAATTTGACGCCTCAGCGTCTGTTTTCTGATTTTATTGCCTCAAGCGATACCGAGCAGGAAACTATTGCAGCTGATATTGTTCGATTGTCTTTAATGGCTGAATCGGAAGACGAATTTACAAATTTACTTTCTGATTCTAACGTGCTGTTTGAAAATATTAATGAGTATCTAACACTGAGTGTTAGAGATGATAATAAAATAAGAGTAATTAGAGATCTCGGTGGTGCATTAGCGAGAGATACTGATCTTGATGATATAGCGGATACCGACGATCCAGATATTGATGGTGATAGTATTTTAAATGAAGATGATGCTTTTATTTATAATTATAAAGAGTGGAAAGATCTTGATAATGATGGGATTGGTAACAACAGTGATACGGACATCGATGGTGACGGTATTCTCAATGATGAGGATGATAATCCTCTATTGGCAGAATTCAATACCATCAAAAACCCTGGTGAACTTAAAGTATCAGAGCTAATAACGGGTAATATTACTCAAGGTCAATGGCAATACTTTACCGTTAAATCACCTGAAGATGTAATGCTTAATTTTTCACTCGAAAATTTGTCTGACGATGTAGATTTATATGTTAAACAAGGCGAGTCACCAACTAAATTTGATTACCACTGTCGCTCTAACTTAAGCAATAGTGAGGCAGAAAAATGTGTAATGCGCGCTAAAGAAGTGACTACTTACCATATTGGAATTTTGGCAAGACAAAATGCTAACTTTGAATTAATAGTTGAGTCTGAGGCTATTGTTTATCAGAAAGTGATGTTATTACTGCATGGGTTAGCGTCAGATCCAGGAACATGGGATGCTATGGTCAATGATGACAGTTTCTTTAATGGAAATTGCCAAACTCTAACTATAGATAATGATACTTTATTAGACGTAGATACTAATAATAATGGTATTAGTTGCTTTAATTTGGAATTTGGATCTTTTGATCGAGATTCTGAGTTTTCGGCAACAGGTCTTGATAATAAAACTTGTGGTAGCGCTTTAGGCTGTAATGGGGATTACACTACCTTTGAAGGTTTAGGTTCTGAGGTCAATGCCGGAATTAGCCGTATTATTGAAACATTAGGACAGGATATAGAAGTCTTTATGTTTGGGCATAGTCGCGGAGGTTTGGCTGCACGCTCCTATTTACAAAATGACCAATTAACAAACCGATCACTAGTAAAAGGTTTTGCCACCACAGGTACTCCACATCAAGGGTCTCCACTTGGCCGTTTTTATCAATATATGCACAACAATTGTATTCCTAAAAGCACTTATCGCCAAGATAACAGTAAGTGTGAAGATAACTGGGAAGTGATTGAAATGCTGCAAGGTATTAGAAAGTTTTTTGGTTACAATTATTCAAATAAATACCAAATGGATTTACAGGCGCCAAGTATTGATTTCTTATCTCCTGAATCATCATCTATTAAAAGCCTAAACGAAAGTGTATATGATCTTAATGGCTTAATCATGGGCCAGTTAACTTATGAAGGAACTTCATTTGGTATATTAGGTAAGGATGCAGGATTATCAGATACGTATGATCTATACGCATATGGAACATGGTTTTCTGGTGACCATCCTCACCCTGATACATTAAGGTATATTGAAAATGGTCAAACAAGATCGTCACTGAAAGGTGATGGAATCGTACCATCGTATAGCCAAAAACTGAGTTTATTACTTGATAAAGAAGGGATTGAAATTACGGTACAAAGAAGTCAAAAATCTGTGAATATATTACACATAGAAGAAACCTCTAAAGTCAGTGATATTAACTGGATTTTTGAAAGGTTATACCCAAACTTAGGTTGGAAATAATACTATGAAAAAACTTACTATTATTATTTTTGTAGTTGTAGTTGCCACGGGAGCCATTGGGTGTCTAAGTATGTCTTCTTTCCCTTCAACAGAAACAGAGTCAGTGCAAAGAGTCGAATCAGCCAAACCTGCTGTATTAGCAAATGACAAAGCTAAAATTTTAGAATCTAAACGGGAAGGCAAAGAAAAAGATGTTAAAAGTAATATTATTCATACTATGCTAGATGCAACTAAGGCATTGCAAATAGCTAATACGCTTTTAAGCAATATTTATAATCATGAAAAAATAAATGTCTCTGATGAAAAAGACCTTTTAAAATACCTCAAAGCAACTAATGATGAAGGCGTTTATCAGCTTATCGTCAAAAAGTTACAAGCTGCTGATGTGGGTAATGAAAGCGACGATAGATTAGTTGAATATAGCTTAAGTCTGCTAGCTGCTGTTAATTCTCGTAGAGCAAGTGAGCTGTTCTTTAACTTTATTGGAAAAGAAAAGTGGCAAGGTTCGGATGCTATTTACATCGTCAATAAATCTATTTCAAAATTAGCACGAAATAGTGACTACACTGATTTGTTTCAACAAACATTTACACAAACTTTGGATGACAACCCCTTTGTAGCTGAGTTAGCAACAGCTATTGCTCTTAATGCTCAAGCGGAGCAAGTAGATTACCTAATTAGCTATGTTGATAGCTCATTAGAACATAAAGGTAAAGCCGCAACCCAAGCAATGAATAGCATTCATAAAGAGTCTTTAGTCCCACATATCTCCAGTTATATCTCCGATAGCTCAACAGAAGCCGTTCAAAGTACAGCGCTCAGTTCATTGGCTAATATGGGGCAATATGAAGCTGCATCGGCATTAATAACATGGAGTTCACAACAACCTAAAGGTTCTATAAAGCAAGTTGAAAAGCTATTTAATATTGCTTTAAGTAGGAGTCCGTCAGCTAAGAGAGCAATTGAGAAAGAAATAAACTCTCAAGAATTTGCTAACGAAAACGTAAAAGAGTTAATTATTAAGATGTCTAATGAGGGGGTAAATTAGTCATTATAAACTTAAGAGTCTAGGCTTGTTGGTCTTTTTATAGCCAATAAGCTGCTAGAGAAAGCCATAATTCCCTCTCCGTCACCTTATTTAAATATATACAGTGTGGAGTATCAAAGCGTTCTATAGCCTATCTCAACAAAGGCTGTTTATTTATTTGATTCCGGTAAAACTCAAACTTGGATCTACCGATACTTAGCATTGATTAGATGTATCTGGATGAATATTAAACAATAAAAATCCAGATAGTATATGAGACACTAGAGATGAAGGTTTATTCCCAAAGGATGCGAGCGGCCTTACTGAATGAGAATCACATTTCGAATGAAAGAAGCTAAAAGAGGTAAACTTTATTAAACGAAGAAAACCAATAAAGCCTTTAGCTTTACCTATTCAACCTAAACGATAAAACAATAGTACAAGGAAGGTATTAAATTGAACCCAATAGTTAAAAAATCCAAAATATTATTTCCTAAATCAAACTTTCCAATTCACCATACTTTTATGGAAGTGTTGTTTAGGTATTACTCTACAGATACGACTGATGTAAGTTCTTCGGATATTGGAAAGCTTTCACTGTTAATGGGTAAAGAGTTTATATGCTTGCTATATCTTGTTGAACACCTAGATGAAAATGATAACTCTAATGAGTTTTTTAGTCTTTGTTTAAAAATGAAAGTTAATGCAAAAAAGCTCAAGGCGACGAATGGTGCGGAGCTTATAACAGATGAGTTACCCAAGATAACTGAAGCTATAGAAATTTATTCAGTAGCTTTTGAGCAAGAGAAACTAGCATTACTACAAGAAGCTGAAAGGCTAAAATCTGTTGAGAGAGCTGAATTAGCTAAGAGAGTTCAGGAAAACTTTAGGCTGCAAGAAGCTAAGTATTTAAAGACCTTTTGTGATTTCCCTGAATTTGGCATAAATAGAATAAAAATAGGCTCCCACGCCGCCAAAATTTTAAAGCGCCTCCAAGGTGGTGTTATTAATGAACAAGACTTTATCTGGCTGGATGAGAAGGGCTTTAATAATGAAAGTGTCACTAAAGCATTTTATATAAATAGAGCTAAAAGCCACTTAGCACAATGGAAAATTAGTAATAAACCTTGGAACTTGGTTAATGCTATAGCTGACTACAGAAAGGCTAAGTCATCTCAGGAAGTGCTTGGTGTTGTTAAATCAAACTACCCCTTTAAGTTCTCTAGAGGGAATAAAAAGTTGAACTCAGCCTTACTCACAACCTCTGGTGGTGTCTATCGTGACCTAAACCAATATGCTGAGTCTTTGAAGCTAGGAAGTGAAGCCAACACACTAACGCCCTCTGATTTTCGCCCCTGTACCTTGATTGGCGCATCTAACATATTGCTTGGCAATGTTAGTGAAGGGTATGAGTGGTATCAAAAAGCGAAGGAGCGAGGTTTTAAACCTGATAGCTACGATAACGAGCTTCGTTCAGTCTATATGCGCTGTAGTAAACAGATCCAGAAAGAGCTAAGGATTGACTTGTTAGGGAAGGGATATAGTTACTCTTGGTTAGCAAGTTAAATCAAGAAGGCAGATACAATCAAGTAACATTTCAAATCATGACATTTACAGTCTGCCTATGATGCTGCTCAAAAGTTAAATAAAAAGACAAGATAAGTTAGCAGTTTTAGCAAATTGATAGAAAAACATGAGATAAGACAGGCAAAATGGTATTAGCCTAAAATAGTTAGTATGGCTAATATGCATATCTTTGAGAGTGGAATATTTTAGTAAAGGGTTCAAAATCGCATGTCGCTACGCGACATAGTAATGAAAAAATAATTCTATGAAAGCGTTTAGCTTCTTTTGGAAATAAGTTATTAAACCTCCCAAAAAATATCCTAGGAATATCCTAAAACAGTCTATATTTTTCCCTAAAAAAAATGTAACCTATTGATACCTATTAAGTTGTTGTTTGATGCTTGAATGACAATACAGATTAATATAAGTGATTGATTATAATGGAAGAAAAAGTTTTGAAAGACATAAAAGGCGTGAAATCTGTATTGTTTGTCTGTATGGGCAATATTTGCCGTTCGCCCAGTGCCGAGGCGGTGTTTAGACATAAAATGAACGCTCAAGGCCTAACTCTGAAAGTTGATTCTGCGGGTACGTTAGGTGCTCATGCCAAAGAAAAGCCAGATCATCGTGCGCAAAAAGCTGGTGTTGCCCGTGGTTATTCTTTTGATGGCATTAAAGCGCGTAAGGTGACAGTGCAAGACTTTACCGACTTTGACCTTATTCTAGCCATGGACCACGACAATGTTGAAGAGCTAAAGAAAGTAGCACCAGCAGCTGCGCTAGATAAAATACATTTATTGTTAGATTTTGCTGTCGACCATGAAGAAGAGCAGGTGCCAGATCCGTATTATGGCGGCGCTAAAGGTTTTGATTATGTACTGGATTTAGTTGAAGCGGCCAGTGATGGTTTATTAGATAAAATATAAATCGGCATATTTACTTTATCTCAAGATAATAAAAAAACCTTAGCCAAAGCTAAGGTTTTTTTATTTGCATAGTTATACTTTTTGCTCTTTTAACAAAATAAGTAAAACCTTATCGCTTTATTTAAGCGAAACGCGTTTTTACTGAATCAGCCAGTAAGGCTAATATGTCATCACTTACCGTTAAATCAACACAGGCATCGGTAATACTTTGTCCATAAGTTAATGGCGTATCTTTTTTAACCGCTTGATTGCCTTCGACGATGAAGCTTTCAATCATTACACCAAAAATACTCTCTTCACCCTGGCTGATTTGCTCCGCGATTGAGCGAGCGACATCTATTTGTTTATTGTGATCTTTACAGCTATTACCATGGCTGCAATCAATCATAATACTTTGTGATAGTGACGCTTTTTCAAGTTTCTGGCGAGTCTCTTTAATATCAGCAACATGATAGTTAGGAACCTTGCCACCACGTAAAATCACATGGGCAAACGGGTTGCCATGAGTTTGGTAAATACACATTTGGCCACTTTTATCGGGCGAATATAATACATGAGGTACACTTGAAGCCTGAATCGCATCAAGGGCAATTTTAACATTGCCGTCAGTGCCATTTTTAAAGCCAACAGGGCATGACAAGGCAGACGCTAATTCGCGGTGAACTTGGCTTTCAGTAGTACGTGCGCCGATAGCGCCCCAACTGATCAGGTCGGAAATGTACTGACCGGTAACCATATCTAAAAACTCAGTACCAGCAGCGAGTCCTAGGTCATTAATTTCGACTAATAAGCTACGTGCTAATTTTAAACCTTTAGCAACGTGAAATGATTTATCTAAGTCAGGGTCACTAATTAAACCCTTCCAACCTACGGTGGTACGTGGCTTTTCGAAGTAAACACGCATAACAATAAGTAATTCACTTTTATACTTGTCACGCAATACCGTCAGCTTTTTCGCGTAATCAATGGCTGCAGCTGTATCGTGAATAGAGCAAGGGCCGATAATTACCAGTAAACGCTTATCGTCACCACGAATAACCGCTTCAATTTCTTTGCGGCTTTGCATTATAAAATCTGCGGTGGCAGCACTTAAGGGAATTAGCTCAGCAAGCTCAGCGGGAGAGGCTAAATTTTCAATTAGCGTCGTGCGTAATTCATCAGTTTTAATGGTCATGAAATTCTAATACTTTTTTGGTTTTAATTTGATTTAGTTTGTTTTTAGTTCTGCCTTTTCATCAACAAATATTTCGCAGCACATAAACTAATTTATGGGCGCTAACATAGCTAAATTAGCCGCTAATGTGAACTGTTATTACTAATAAAAAGCGATAAAACGCCGATCATTTGATATCAAGAAGGTCTTAATTATGACAAATTAATATTTGTAACGCTGCAAGCCGGTTTCAGACAGTATTTTAGCGGTAATTTCTTCAACTGAAAACTTGGTGGTATTGATGAAAGGTATCTTCTCATTTTTATAGAGTTTTTCTACTTCTCGAACCTCCATGCGACACTGTCTGGCTGAAGCATACTTACTATTAGACATACGGCCTTCTCTTATATCCATCAGCCTTTTTGCATCTATGGTTAGGCCAAAGAGTTTCTTTTTGAAGGGCTTTAAAAAAATGGGGATGTTTAACTCTTCCATATCATCATCGGTAAAAGGGTAATTGGCCGCTTTAATGCCATATTGCAGTGCTAGATATAGCGCGCTTGGCGTTTTACCTGAGCGTGATACACCAACTAAAATAACATCAGCTTCTTCATAGTTGGTTACGTTAGAGCCATCATCATTGGCTAGCGCATAATTCACGGCTTCAATGCGGTAATCGTAAGTTTTTTCATGAATACTATGGGTTCTATGGGCGATAGGTTTGGCTTTTACTGCCAGTTCTTTTTCTAGGGGAGCAACATAGGGCTCTAAAAAGTTATAAATTACCGCGTCACAACTATCAATTATTTCACGAATATCATTATTAACGAAGGTATGAAATACCAACGCTGATTCACCGCTGCGGTTGGTCGCTCTGTTTATTTTTTCTTTGGCCTCTTCAGCCTTTTCGACGGTTTCTACAAAGGATATGGTGTGGTGCTCAAATTCAGTGGGGAAAAGCGACAGCAGTGCATGACCAAAAACTTCAGAAGTGATGGCAGTGCCATCAGAGATATAAAAAGCTGAACGCATAATTGAATCGTCTTAATTGAAAAGTGAATTGAATAGTTATTTATCTGTAATGAATTTATCGTGAAAGCTAGTATGAAAACTTTTAAGTTATATTTTATTATGTCTTTAATTTACTATAACTGGCAGTGTAGAATGTACTTAACTACAAAAAATACTAAGTCTATCAAGTGGCTTCACACTCAGTGATAATTAAAAGCCTTTGAGGTAATGCATTGATTGAATATAAGGGTTACGCCTTTATCAAAATCAATAGCGCCGTATTGTAATGCTTTTAAACTCACTCATGAAGCGCTGAGTTGAGCATTAACTTAATAGAGTTAGTATGATTAAACAAATTTATTTTTTAATTGGAGAAGTGTCGTGCAAGAAAATGTTCTTTGGTATCAAAGCTTAGGCATGAATGATGTAGATCGCGTCGGCGGTAAAAATGCATCACTTGGTGAAATGATTTCTAACTTGGCTAATGTTGGTGTGCAAGTGCCTACGGGTTTTGCAACTACCTCATTTGCCTTTAATGAGTTTTTAGAGCAAAGCGGTATTAATGAAAAAATTTATCAACTTCTTGATGGTTTAGATGTTGACGATGTTAATGCGCTAGCCAAATGTGGTGCAACTATTCGCCAATGGGTTATCGATACACCATTTCGTCCACAAATGCAGCAGGATATCGAAGCTGCTTATGCACAACTTGCCGGTGACTTCTCTGACGATGCTTCTTTTGCGGTACGTTCTTCGGCAACAGCGGAAGACATGCCAGATGCTTCTTTTGCTGGTCAACAAGAAACCTTTTTAAATGTTCGCGGTTTTGATGCGGTAATGATTGCCATTAAACATGTATTTGCTTCTTTGTTTAATGATAGAGCTATTTCATACCGTGTACATCAAGGCTATGACCACCGTGGCGTTGCGCTATCTGCTGGTATTCAGCAAATGGTGCGTAGTGATATTTCTTCTTCGGGTGTAATGTTCTCTATAGATACTGAATCTGGTTTTGACCAAGTAGTCTTTATCACTTCAAGCTTTGGTTTAGGTGAAATGGTAGTACAAGGGGCAGTAAACCCTGATGAATTTTATGTTCATAAACCAACCCTAGCTAAAGGTAAACCAGCGGTAATACGTCGTAATATTGGTAGCAAAGCTATTAAGATGGTGTACTCAGATAGCCAAGAGCATTCAAAACAAGTTGAAATTGTTGATATCGATCCAGTCGATTCTAACCGTTTTTCATTAACCGATAGCGAAGTTGAAGAGCTGGCTAAACAAGCGGTAATCATTGAAAAGCATTACGGCCGAGCCATGGATATCGAATGGGCAAAAGATGGCTTAGATGGCAAGCTGTACATTGTACAAGCACGTCCTGAAACGGTTAAGAGTCGTGAAAATGCCAATGTAATGGAACAGTTCCACTTACAAACAGATGATACGCTAGAGATTGTTTGTGAAGGACGCTCAATTGGTCATAAAATTGGTAGTGGTGAAGTGAAAGTATTATCGTCACTCGCTGAAATGGATAAAATCCTACCAGGTGATGTTTTAGTTACCGATATGACCGACCCAGATTGGGAACCTATCATGAAGCGCGCCTCAGCGATTGTTACTAATCGTGGTGGCAGAACTTGTCACGCCGCTATTATTGCTCGCGAAATGGGCATTCCAGCGGTTGTTGGTTGTGGTAATGCCACTGAGCTGATTAAAACCGGCGATATGGTAACTGTATCTTGTGCTGAAGGTGATACCGGTTTTATTTACCGCGGCAAGCTAGATTATCAGGTGAAGACTTCTGAAATTAATGATATGCCAGAGTTACCGCTTAAAATCATGATGAATGTTGGTAATCCAGACCGAGCTTTTGCTTTTGCTCGTTTACCACATGCAGGTATTGGTTTGGCGCGTTTAGAGTTTATTATCAATAAAATGATTGGTATTCACCCAAAAGCGTTACTTAATTTTGATAAGCAGTCAGCTGAATTACAAGATGAAATTAACGATATTATCGCCGGTTACGAAAGCCCGGTTGAGTTTTATATTGCCAAACTAACTGAAGGTATCTCAACCTTAGCAGCGGCATACTCACCAGAGAAAGTCATTGTTCGTATGTCTGATTTCAAATCAAATGAATACGCTAACCTGGTTGGTGGTGAAGCGTATGAGCCGCACGAAGAAAACCCTATGATAGGTTATCGCGGTGCTGCACGTTATATCTCTAAAGATTTCAGAGATTGTTTTGCCTTAGAATGTGAAGCGATAAAACGTGTTCGTAACGACATGGATTTAACCAATGTTGAAGTGATGATCCCGTTCGTGCGTACTTTGGGAGAAGCGGCTGCGGTTATTGACATTTTAGCTGAGCATGGTTTGAAACGTGGCGAGAATGGTTTACGTATTATTATGATGTGTGAATTACCGTCAAATGCTTTATTAGCGGATCAATTCCTTGATTACTTTGATGGCTTCTCTATTGGTTCAAACGATTTAACTCAGTTAACGCTTGGTTTAGACAGAGATTCTGGTTTAATCGCCCATTTATTTGATGAACGTGATCCTGCAATTAAAATATTACTGGCAATGGCAATTAAAGCCTGTAAAAAGCGTGGTAAATACGTCGGTATTTGTGGTCAAGGACCTTCAGATCATGAAGACTTTGCTGCTTGGTTAGTAGAACAGGGCATTGATAGTGTCTCGTTAAACCCTGATACGGTATTACCAACTTGGTTATATCTTGCGGAACAACTAGCAAAGAAAGCTAAAAGCTAGTATTCGCTCAGTGAAAGCAAGCTAAAATATAGCTAACATAAGTAAAACGAAGCGGCTTACCCAGTTTATCTGGCTAAGTCGCTTTTTTATGCTTGTTTTGGCAACTGTTATCTCTGTCAATAAGCTAAATTAGCATAGAAAACCTGATTGCATAAAATATACAGAGTTATTCATTTTAGTTGCCATAATATTGAATATAGGGACACTAATTGCGTAAAATTCAATTTCTTCCATGATATACTCGAACCACTGTCCTGTTTAACACAAAAAAGTTAAGTCGTTATGCTTCCCCATATTAGTCATCAAAATCACCTTCCGCCTTTATATGACGATTTTATCAGTTCATTAAAAGTTAATCATTTCACTGGTGATATTAACGCCAGTTATAGCGCTAGGTTGGCTGTCGCCACCGATAACAGTATTTACCAACAGTTACCGCAATTAGTTATTCATCCGCGCACTAAAACCGATATTATTTTATTGGCTAAAACAGCCAGTAATGAGCAGTTTCTAAGCATTAAGTTCAGCGCGCGTGGCGGTGGTACCGGTACTAACGGCCAGAGTTTAACGCCGGGTGTGGTGGTTGATTTATCTAAATACATGAATAAGGTATTAGAGATCAATGTAGAGGAAAAGTGGGTCCGCGTTGAAGCCGGTGTGATTAAAGATCAACTCAATGATTATTTACGTCCGCATGGTTTTTTCTTTGCGCCAGACTTATCTACTTCAAATCGCGCGACTGTTGGCGGTATGATTAATACCGATGCATCAGGACAAGGCTCATTAGTTTACGGTAAAACCTCAAACCATGTCTTAGCTCTGGACTCGGTACTTGCCAATGGCGAGGTATTTAATACTGAACCGATGGATTTAGCGCAAGCACAGGACTTAGCTAAGCAAGAAAGTACTTATGGCCATACTTATAGTAAAATAATGGCGCAGGTGCTTGATTCTTGTATTAACAATCGTGCTTTGGTATTAGAGAAGTTTCCCCGTTTAAATCGTTTTTTAACCGGTTATGATTTAGAAAACGTCTTAACGGCAAACGAAGCAGGAGAGATTACTGGCGTTGATTTATCACGTTTGATCACTGGCTCTGAAGGCTCATTAGCCTTTGTTTGTGAAGCCAAGTTAAACATTAATCCTATTCGTGTTGCTAAAACACTGATTAATATCAAATACAACAGCTTTGATTCAGCGCTACGTCACTCGCCAGCTTTGGTTGCAGCGAAAGCGACTTCAGTAGAGACCATCGATTCACGGGTATTGAATCTTGCTAAGCAAGATATTGTTTGGCATAGCGTTAGTGATTTAATCACTGACGTGCCCGGAAAGATCATGGATGGCATTAATATCGTTGAATATAACGGCGATAGCATTGCCGATTTAGCTGAGCAGGTCAGCGAGCTTACCTCGATATTAGATGAGTTGATTTGTAAAGACAGCTCAGACTCAGATAGAACAGATAACTCGGATGGCTCCTCTGGGAGTCGTGGCGTTATTGGTTATCAAGTGACATCTGATCTTGGCAGTATTAACAAAATTTATGCCATGCGTAAAAAGGCTGTGGGCTTGCTAGGTAAAACAGCTGGCAGTCAAAAACCGCTTGCCTTTGCTGAAGATACTGCGGTACCACCAGAAAACCTTGCCGATTACATTGTTGAATTTCGCGCGCTCCTTGATGGTCATCAATTAAATTATGGCATGTTTGGTCATGTCGATGCTGGGGTTTTGCATGTCCGTCCAGCACTGGATATGTGTGATCCTGAGCAAGAAAAGTTACTGCGAATTTTATCTGATGAAGTGGTTAAGCTAACCGCCAAATATGGTGGCTTGATGTGGGGTGAACACGGTAAAGGCTATCGCTCTGAATATGGCCCAGCTTTTTTTGGTGAACAATTATTTACTGAACTGAGAAAAATTAAAGCAGCTTTTGATCCGCTTAATAGAATGAACCCGGGTAAAATTTGTACGCCGTTTGATTCTAATGAACAATTAGTCAGTGTTGATGATACCAAACGTGGTTTCTTTGATAGACAAATTCCAGTGACGGTGAAAGAGTCATTTACCGCCGCCATGGACTGTAATGGTAACGGCTTATGTTTTAACTACGATGCTGATAGCCCAATGTGCCCATCAAGCAAAATTACCGGTGACAGACGCCATTCGCCTAAAGGCCGTGCTGGTTTGATGCGTGAATGGTTACGCTTATTAGAAAAGCAGGGTGTTGATATTCTTAAACTAGAAGACAATATCAATAGCTCAAAAAGTTTTTGGTCGATAAAAGAAATACTGAGCAGTGCCGCAGAAAAACTACGTATTAACTTTATTAGTAAACCACAGCAAGATGACAATGGTAATGGCGATTTTTCCCATGAAGTCATGGACGCGATGCAGGGCTGTTTAGCCTGTAAAGCCTGTGCTAGTCAATGTCCTATCAAAGTGGATGTTCCAGATTTTAGATCGCGTTTTATCAATATCTATTATTCTCGTTATGCCAGACCATTAAAAGATCACCTGGTGGCTAACGTTGAGATACTGGCGCCATTAATGGCTAAAGCGCCAAAAATTGTTAATGCAGTACTTAATACTAAGCTCTATGAAAAGTTATCAGCGAAAACCATTGGTTATGTAAATACGCCTTTATTATCAGTGCCAACCTTGAAAAAACAAGTGAAAAAATCGGGTTTTTCCGGCTTTAATTTAAGCAAGTTACAGGGGCTAACTACAGAGCAACGTAAAGGCTACGTACTGATAGTACAAGATCCTTTTACTTCATTTTACGATGCTAATACCGTACAAAGCATGATGAGCTTAATTAAAAAGTTGGGTTTAGAGCCAATATTGTTACCCTTTAAACCCAATGGTAAAGCGCAACATGTTAAAGGCTTTTTAGCGCGTTTCGCTAAAACGGCTAAATCAAGCAGTGAGTTTTTAAATCAACTGGCCGCCCTTGATATTCCTATGCTGGGCATGGATGCGTCCATGGTGCTGTGTTATCGCGATGAATACGCTAAAACCTTGCAAGAAAAACGCGGTGATTTCACCGTGTTACTTGCCCATGAATGGTTATTAAGCTTTATTGAGCAAGACTCTAGCTTTAAGGCTAAGTCTGTTACAGCAGAGCTCTCCAAAGATAAGCCATTTAAACTTTTTTCCCATTGCACCGAGAAAACGGCGTTAGTACACAGTGAAAATGAATGGCAAAAAATATTTGCTCATTTTGGTTTACCCTTAGAAAAAGTGACTGTTGGTTGTTGTGGTATGGCAGGGACTTACGGTCATGAAAAAGTCAACCTAGAGAACTCTAAAGGTTTGTTTGAACTCAGCTGGCAACCGAAGTTAGACGTTTTAGCAAGTGAACAAATATTAGCCACCGGTTTTTCTTGTCGATCGCAGGTGAAGCGCTTTAGTGATTTAAAAGCGAGGCATCCGGCAACAGCGCTATTGGCGTCGTTGAGCTAACCTAGTCGCCATAGCAATGCAGCCAGTTATAGCAAAAAGTGCTAAGGCAGATAAAGTAGTAATACAAAGTCAAATGGAATAACATTCAATTACATGTAGTTATGTCTAGTTATATATAATTACATGCAGTTGGATATTACGTAAAAAAGGGATACCAAGATGAAAAAATTGCTATCAATTAGCACCGCTGGCTTATTAAGCTGCTATTTACCCGTAGCACAAGGCGTCGAGATTTATAATAACGACGAAACCAGCTTTGACTTTAACGGCAACTTGTCGGTTTATTATCTAAAGAGTGGTGAAACCGCGGAAATAAATGATGGCTTTTCTCGTTATACCTTCGATGTAAAACATCAAATGAAAGATGATTGGCAAGCGCTAGCGTTATTGGAATGGGGCATACAAATATCTAAAACGGGTGATCAACTTTATATTGGTAATAACAACTTAACCAGTACCGGGCCAGCAGAAGATACCACTTGGTTGAGGTTAGGTTATGTCGGGGTTGAGCACGAAACTTACGGTCGCTTTACCATGGGTAAGCAGTGGGGCGTAAGCTATGATGTTGCCGGTGTTACTGATTATTTTGAAGTGTTTGGCGCTGAAGCCCAAGGTACTTATAACTACGGTACCGATGGTGGTTTCTCAGGCACAGGTCGAGCAGAGCAAGCACTGCAGTATAAGGTTAATTATCAAAACTTTAGTTTTGGCGCGCAATACTTAGTATCTGATGATCTCATTCACACCGATATAGCACCAGAAACCCCAAATAATAAACAAAATTTTGGTGTTAAATTTAATGATTCATATGGCATGTCGGTTGTTTACCAGGCGCCATACGATATTGGCCTAGGTATCGCTTATAACAAAGCTAAAATAAGCTTAATTGTAGATGTTGATGATTCAAAAGGTGTTATTCAATCGCCTAAAATAGACGATGAAATTATTACCGCCCATATAACTTATCGTCCTTATGGTAGCCAAGGCTTACATGCTGCACTCGTTTTTACCGAGATGAAAAACCATGAAATCAATGACATCGGTAAAGTGATGGCGAAATCAAGCGGAATCGAGCTATTTAGTGCTTATCGTTTTGATAATGATATTTCTTTGATCGTCGGTTATAACTCGTTAAAAGATAATTCAAATACCTTAGTTGCTTCAGCAAGTGATTATCACCTAAAGTATTTTATTTTAAGTGCTAAATATCATTGGGATGATGACTTTTACCTTTATATTGAAAGCAAGATTGATGATTCAACCTTGGTTGCCCAAAATAGCAGCGCAGCTGAAAATGCTACCGGCGTTGGCATGATGTTTGTGTTCTAATATGGCTGCTAATTGTCTGCACTATGTATTAAAAAGATAAGTAGATTTGTCTGATAAACGCATAATGCTATTACTTAAAATCTCTATCGGTATTGGACTATGTCTATTACTGCTAGGGATTTATTTTCATCTTCACAGTGATTATATGGCATCACTAGGTGTCACCGGCATTCTCATTAGCGCCACGTGTTTTGCCTTTGGTATGGTTTTTTCTTTACCCACTAAACTGTATTTGACCTTTCTTTTAATGAAACGAGAAGCCGAGCAACGAGCCAAAAAATCTAAAAAACCTCAAGATTAACTACTGGCAACCCTTATATCGTATTTATTGATAAAAAAGCCACTATTTCTGCTACCGAAAGCTACCTAAGTATGAGTTTTCGTGTAAAATCAGTCCCATTTTTACTATTTCACTTAGTCTAATAATAAATGACTTACTCATCGGCGCTTGTTTTCATCGGCCCAGTCGAGTCAATTTGTTTATTAACCCCCTATTAGAGGAAATCATGAGCTTAGACACCACCACTATAGATGCTATTGTTGCGCAGGCAGAAGTTGCCATTGCAGAAGCGTCAGATTCAACTGCACTTGATCAAGTGCGCGTTAACTTTTTAGGGAAGAAAGGTTTATTTACCGAGCAAATGAAAGGCTTGAGTAAATTACCAAAAGAAGAAAAGCCTAAAATGGGACAAGTAATTAATATTGCTAAACAAGCAGTACAGAAATTACTGAACGACCGTGGTGAACTATTACGTGCCCAAGAAATTAAAGAAAAACTAGCGGCAGAGTCTATTGATGTTACTTTGCCTGGTCGTGGTACACAAATCGGTGGTTTACACCCAGTAACTCGTACCATTGCTCGTATTGAAAGTTTCTTTGGTGATTTAGGTTTTGAAGTTAAAGCCGGACCAGAAGTTGAAGATGATTATCACAACTTTGATGCTTTAAATATTCCTGAGCATCACCCAGCACGTCAAGATCATGATACTTTCTATTTCAATCCAAAATTAGTATTACGTACACAAACCTCAGGCGTGCAAATCCGTACTATGGAAGTTGAAAAGCCGCCACTACGCATTATCTCGCCAGGTAAAGTGTACCGTAACGATTATGACCAAACACATACACCAATGTTTCACCAAGTCGAAGGCTTGATGGTTGATAAAGACGTTAGCTTTACTCACCTTAAAGGCATTTTGCATGACTTCTTGCATCACTTCTTTGAAGAAGAAGTAGAAATACGTTTCCGTCCTTCATATTTCCCTTTCACTGAACCTTCTGCTGAAGTAGATATCATGGGTAAAAATGGTAAATGGTTAGAAGTGTTAGGTTGCGGCATGGTACATCCAAATGTTTTACGTAGTGTTGGTATCGATCCAGAAGTTTACACAGGTTTTGCCTTTGGTATGGGTGTTGAGCGTTTAACTATGTTGCGTTATGGCGTAAATGATTTACGTGCATTCTTTGAAAATGATCTTCGCTTCTTAAAACAGTTCAAGTAGGAAAACTCATAATGAAATTTAGTGAATCTTGGTTACGTGAGTGGGTTAATCCTGCACTTTCTTCTGATGAATTAGCACATCAAATTACTATGGCTGGCCTAGAGGTTGACGGTGTTGACCCGGTAGCTGGTGAGTTTAGTGGTGTTGTTATTGGTGAAGTGGTTGAATGTGGACCTCACCCAGATGCGGATAAGTTACAAGTAACAAAAATTAGTTTAGGTGATTACAGCTCAGCTACAGTTGAAAAAGGCGAGTTAATTGATATCGTCTGTGGCGCTAAAAACTGTCGTACAGGCTTAAAAGTTGCGGTAGCCACTGTTGGCGCAGTATTACCTGGCGACTTTAAAATTAAAAAAGCAAAATTACGTGGTGTACCTTCATTTGGTATGTTGTGTAGTGAGTCTGAAATTGGTTTAGCTGATGATTCAGCTGGCATTATGGAACTAGCAGCAGATGCGCCAGTAGGCACATGTGTTCGTGAATATTTAGATTTAAACGACGTTACCATTGATGTTGATTTAACTGCTAACCGTGGTGATTGTTTAGGTCTTAAAGGTTTAGCCCGTGAAGTGGGTGTTTTGAACTCTTTAGCGGTTACCGAGCCCACAATTACAGCTGCAGTGCCAACGATTGATGATGCTTTAACTATCAATGTTGAAGCTACTGAAGCATGTCCGCGCTACTTAGGTCGTGTTATCAAGGGTATTAATCCAAGTGCTACCACGCCATTGTGGATGGTAGAAAAGCTTCGTCGCTGTGGTACTCGTGCAATCGACCCAGTTGTTGATGTGACTAACTATGTGTTGTTAGAACTTGGTCATCCAATGCATGCCTTCGATTTAGCTAAACTAGACGGCGGCGTTAACGCAAAAATTACCGTACGTTTCGCTAATAAAGAAGAAAAGTTAACTTTATTAGATGAAAAAGAAGTAACCCTAAAAGAAGGGACTTTAGTTATTGCTGATGAGAAAAAAGCATTAGCTATGGCCGGTATCTTTGGTGGTCTTGAGTCAGGTGTTACCACTAACACCACTGATATCTTTTTAGAAAGTGCCTTTTTTGCACCTTTAGCTATCTTAGGTAAAGCTCGCCAATATGGTTTGCATACCGATTCTTCACATCGTTATGAACGTGGTATCGACCCAACATTACAGTTTGACGCTATTGAGCGTGCGACCGAACTTCTTTTAGAAATTGTTGGTGGTCAAGCAGGTCCAGTTGTTGAAGCTAAATCTGATGCTGATATCCCACAAACAAAAGAAGTAAGCTTACGTCGTGAAAAACTTGATGGCCGTATTGGTCATCACATTGGTGACGAACAAGTTAGCGAAATTCTTACACGTCTTGGTTTTACTGTCAGTACCGCAGGCGAAGGCGTTGCTAAAGTATGGCAAGTGATTGTGCCAGCTTACCGTTTTGATATTAAAATCGAAGTCGATTTAATTGAAGAAGTTGCTCGTATTTTTGGCTATAACAATATTCCAAATATTGCGCCAAAAGCCGCCTTGAAAATGTGTGAGAAAAAAGAAGCTAAGCTTTCTTTGATAAATTTGAAACAAGTTTTAGTAAATCGTGATTATCAAGAAGCTATTACCTACAGTTTTGTTGACCCGAAAGTACAAGCATTATTACACCCTGATCAAGCGGTGATGACATTACCTCATCCAATATCAAGCGAAATGTCAGTAATGCGCTTAAGTTTATGGACGGGATTGTTGCAGTCGATGGTTTATAACCAAAATCGTCAACAAGGCCGAGTACGTTTATTCGAAGCTGGTTTACGTTTTGTGCCTGATGAAAGTGCTGAAAACGGTGTTCGTCAGCAAAACATGTTGGCTGGTGTTATCAGTGGTCTTCGTGTTGATGAACATTGGAGCATGGAAAAAGCAGCAACTGATTTTTATGACATCAAAGGTGATGTTGAAGCGTTATTAGCTTTGACTTGTGATGCTCAAGGTTATGAGTTTTCTAAAGCCGAAGTTGATGCCTTACATCCTGGTCAAACTGCACAAATCACCAAAAATGGTGTTTTGGTAGGTCATGTTGGAACCTTACACCCTGAATTAGAAAGAAAATTAGGCTTAAATGGCCGAACATTAATTTTCGAACTATTATTATCAGAAGTACTAGTGCAAAAAATACCTGAAGCCAGCGACATCTCTCGCTTTCCTGCCAATCGCCGCGACTTAGCGATAGTAGTAAAAGAAGAAGTTGATGCAAAAAAAGTATTACAACTTATTGAAAAGGTTGGCGGAAATTATTTAATTGATCTAAACTTATTCGATGTATACCAAGGTCAAGGAATTGAAGAGGGTTATAAAAGTTTAGCCATCGCCTTAGTATTACAAGATACTAGTAAAACTCTTGAAGAAAAAGACATCACTGATGTTATCGATAGAGTTGTTGAAACCTTGAAAACAGAATTAAATGCATCACTGAGGGACTAAGCAATGGCGCTTACCAAAGCAGAAGTAGCAGAACATTTATTTGAAAAAGTTGGGCTGAGCAAGCGTGACGCAAAAGATATGGTTGAAATCTTCTTTGAAGAGATTCGCGAAACCCTAGAAAGTGGCGACCAAGTCAAGCTTTCAGGTTTTGGTAACTTCGACTTACGTCAAAAAAGCGAACGTCCTGGCCGTAATCCTAAAACTGGTGAAGATATTCCAATTTCTGCCCGTAAGGTTGTTACCTTTAGACCTGGTCAGAAACTGAAAAGCCGTGTTGAAGACGGAAATAGCGACTAAGACAAGCAATTGTCTACTTGCTAATTTAAGCTGAGCAACTTTGTTGCTCGCTTTTCGTGCTTTATTCTGAGCTTAACTCAGTAGATAATGAGTCGAAACAGTAGCAAATAAATATTACATATAAATGACAAAACCCGCATTAGTGAAAACTAATGCGGGTTTTTTATGTGCTAAATTCCTTGCTTTTAGAAAGAGCTGAAATAGATAGAGTAGCTTTAGTCTTACTTCTATACCTTTTAAGTTACCTAGCTATTTACAGGTATTTAACCTTTGTTAAGCTTGATACGCTCGTGAGGGATGAAATTAGCAGTGTTTACTTTTATCGTAATACTGGTGTCTATTTGCTTAATTAAGGCTTTAGCATCATTAACAGAAAAGCTAAGCGACTGTTTTGTCGCCGCTTCAGACGTAGCATTGTTAAAAGCCAATTGATTGAGCTTGTCGGCTAAAGGAGAGAGGGGAGCAGCGGCTTGTTTATTCGATAGTTCTATATCTGCTAGTTCTCTATTTGAAATGTTTTTGTTTGATAAACCTGTACTTGATAAAGATGTATATTGGTAGATATATTGGCTGGCGGTTAGGTAATCTTTATTAGTAACGCTGGTTAAAAACCTCTTGCGCAATACTCTTTGCTCTCGTTTAGTGAGTTTGTTATAAAAAGTAGAGAGTTGCTGACGTTTTATAAAGACTAAATAGGTAAGTGTGAGTAATAACATTACTATGGCGATATTTACAATTGTTGCAAAATTGAAGCTGAATGTTAAAAATGGACTAGAATTATCAAGCTGACTTAAACCACCACCAGAAACCGTCCAGGCGGAAGCTGGAATTATTAATTCTTCTAGTCTATTGCTTTGGCTATTCCACCAGTAAATAATTTGCTCATTGATGACATAACTACCCGGTTGTTCGAAAATATAAGTAAAAGACTCTATGCGAGTGCCGATTAATTCACCTCGGTTTGATTTATCAAATATTTTTACCGGCTTGTGATAAATACTTAAGCCAGCTATGCCAGTTGAATATTTCGCATTGCTATTAACCGATTTTTTATTTGTCAGTTGTTTAATTGGCGTTATCATCATAGCTGGAGTATCAGTGGCAGTAATCGTTATGGTTTGCGTGATAGCATCACCAACCGCATAGTCTTTTTCTTCATCGAACTGTCCGTCAATACTTAGGATGACCTGAGGAGAGACGATAAAACTGTCAATACCAATGAGTGCCTCAGGTAATTCGATAGTAAAGCTACTTGTCTCAGTATTGAGCGTTCCGCTTACTATGCCATTATCTTCGGTGTTAACGGATACCGCCACTAAGATTGGCGGAACTTGATAGCTTCCCGGTGCAGTAGGGTACAAGGTTATCTCATGAGTTTGCATTGCCCAGGTTTGGCCTTCGATGCGTTTGCTACCATTGATTGTGGTGATATTATTAGCCTGCATCACAGTGTTGGCTAAAGTAAAATGTTGAACCTGACTACCAGTAGCAAACCATCTATCTGTTGATATTTCGATAGCGAGGATCAGTGCTTGGCCGACGATCTGCGGTTCTTTTTGATGAACCTGTAGATTAATTGTTAACTTGCCATTGTTGACTAAATCTTCAAGGCTTTGTGCCGCCGAGGCATTAGTTATTATCAAGAGCTGACAAATAAAGCTAACAGCTAAAAATAGCGGTATAAGTTTTTTACTCATCATTAGCGCCTTTATTTATTGCATGCTCTGCATTCTCATCACTATTGTTTTTTTTACTATTACTTCTTTTACTATTAATGGCTTGTTGCATATAAAATTTTTGTGATAAAAAGTTAGCCGGATTCTTTTGTACTTGCCTTAACCACATTTCATTTAAGCTGGGGTCAAGCAGTAGTTGCTCTGCCGTTAATTGCTCAATTTCTTGCTCTTTCGGTGCTTCTTCTCGTTCAGCGCCATCGCCAGTTTGTGGCTCATCACCTAGCTCTTTAATCGACTCACCTTCTTCAGCTTTTTGACTGGCAGATAAACGATTCACTTCATCGATTATCGCCTGAACGATTTGGATGTTTTTTTGAGCTGCAAGGTTTTGTGGCTCTGTCGTTAATATCTTTTGGTATAAGTTACGGGCATTTATATATTCACGGCCATGGGCTAGGGCATTAGCTTGAGCTATTTGACTATCAACATCATTAAATTGTCCGTACAAGGTTGCCGAATTTTTATATTGCTCAGCGCCGTAGCTACTATAAGCTTGCCACTGCGTACTTTTAAAGGTATTGCTGGCTTGTTGGTAATGGCCCAAGTTAAACAGTATTTGCCCTTGTTGATCGCGAGTCAGCCATAAGTCGACAAACTGTTGTGGTTTAACATAAGCAAATAAGCAGCCAGTCACTATTAACCCGATTAAGAAACGCATTTTATAACGCTTGATAATGATTTTGTTGGCGTTACTTAGTTTAGTAAAGTTTAGCCAAGGCATTGCTATCAATTTTACCATTGCAGTGTCCAACCTTTTCTAAACCAGAATAAGAAAATAGCGGCGACCACAAATACAAAAGGATAGCCTGAGTCATGCCAAGGTCTAGAGTTATCATCAACAATGACCAGGTTGTGTTTTATGTAGTTATTAACCCGGTTAACATCACTATTGTCATGAGTCATCAATATCAGCCGGGCATTACTGTGGTGAGTTAATGCTTTTAATTGCTCAAGTTGTAATGGAATGATGTCAGTAGTTATTTCTTCAAATTCATTTTCACCAGCAGCTGCCCCTTTACCTTCTAAGTGAGACGACTTACCTATACCCCAGACAATCAGCTGGGCGGATTTCGTGGAAAAATAGCTTTCAAAGGCCGTGACAGTATTACTGGTTGCACCATCACCAACCAATAGCACAGTGCCAGGCACGCTAGTTGTGGACAGTAAATTATCGATTAAAGGAATAATGGTTTCGGGTAATTTACCGGAAACAGGCATAATATTCTCGCTTAAAGCATCCAAAAAGTGGCGAATCATTTCTCTGTCATTGGTAATAGGCATCACCACATGAGCGCTACCGGCAAAAGCGATCAATGCCGTTTTGCTGTCACCTCTAAGCTCTAATAGTTCGATAATCTTTTGTTTTGCACGTAATAACCGCGATGGTTGAACATCACCTTGTTCCATGGTTTTGGAGACATCAAGGGCAATGATAAGTGGTGCATCATTTTCACTAAAAGGAGAGTCTTGTTGTTGCCAGGTCGGTCCCATTAACACGATACAAAGTGGCAGAGCTAAAATCAGTGACATTTTTTGCGGAGACAGCCAGTTGTTATTATTACCGCTCACCGTTAGATGCGAGAGCACTTGTGCAGACATTAACGAGCGCCATTGCGCTAAACTATCATCGCGTAATGAAAATGCGCTAATAATGTAAACAATAACAAGGAATGTCAGCAACCAATAAGGGCGTAAGAAATGAAAATGTTGCATGCTAGTAAAAAATAGCGAAATATTATCAATCATGGTTTAACGCTCGTTGTTGTTTAGCTAACTGTAAACGGATACGGATATTTACCATAAATAAGGCCAATAAATAAATACTGACAAATAAGGCGATAGGGTAATGATGAATACTGACTCTTGGCCTAAAAGATAATGAGTCAAACTGTTGTGGCTCAAGTTTATCTATTTCGGCGTAAACGGTTAATAACTCCTCACTATTAAGTGCTTGAAAGCTTTTGCCATGAGTAAGCTCTGCCATTTCTGTTAACACCTCAAGATCCACTTTTTCTTCACCTATCGCACTTGGATCGCCAATAGCTATGGTGTATATCTTAATATCATGTGCTGCAGCGACTTTAGCTGCTTCTACTGGCGGTACTTTTGACGCGGTATCGTTGCCATCAGTTAACACAATCAACACCCGGTTTTGGGTATCTGACTGTTCAAAAACACTGATAGCTAAACCAATAGCATCGCCGAAGGCAGTACTTTGTCCCGCCATGCCAATATCACTTACGTTCAGTAGTTCTTGCCATGTAGCTATGTCATCAGTGAAAGGTGCTTGTAAATATGGTGCATCACCAAAAAGGATCAGCCCTAATCTGTCATGCTCTCGGCCTTTTACAAAGGTATTGAGTACATGTTTAACGGCAACTAAGCGATTAACCTTCACTGTCTCGTTTTTAGTCTCGGGTAGAGTAAAATCTTCAACTGCCATAGAGCCAGATAAATCTACTGCGATCATTAAATCTCGGGCGGATTTTTCTTGGTTAATTGGTGCGCCAATCATTTCAGGTTTAGCTATGGCAGCAACAATACAAAGCCAAGAAAAGGCGACAAGGAGACGTTGCAGATTATTTCGGCTTAGCAGCACAGCGCCGCTTTGTGGTTTTTCACCGGTAACATCAACAAGACGAGCAAAGTAGGGCACTTTAATCGAAGATTTACGCTCTTTGTAAGCCGGAGAAAAAAGTGTCACCAGTATTGGCAAAAAGATTAAAACAAATGCCCAAGGGTAGACAAACTCAATCATGCTTTCTCTCCCAATGGCCCTAGCTCAGCTGTAATAGTTAGCTGATGATATGTGATCCATAATTTAATTTGTTGGCACAACTGCATTAGCCCTTTATTAAAGTGGACATCGTTAATGTCTATTGCAGGCATATATGCCAGTTGAGCTAATAACTTTTCACAAGAAAAGCGGCTGCTTGACTGCTGAGGTTGTTTTTCACTGAAATGACTTCTACTACAATGTGTATCAAGCCATGCGGCCCATGAAGGACCGGTTAACTGGGTGATTTCTTGTCGGCCATTCATGGCCAGCAATGCCGTTTTTCGAAGTAAAGCAGGTAGCTGCCTAATATCTTCTTCGTTTGTAAGAGAACACTGAGCTAGCCATGCTAGGGCTTCACGACGGTAAGCATTCGCTTGATAGTTCTGCCAAGCTTGATAGCACTTTTTGAGCATAAACATTATCAATACGATAAGAATTAGTTGCCATGCCATGGTTTGTGGCCAAAAACTGATGGTGTCAGGGGCTTTTGTCTCGACAATGGCTTCGAGTAAATAATTACCCCAAGGTTTTTCAAAGCTCATTTGCTTGCTCCGGACTTAACTGCTGACTTTGCTGTTGATTTAACCGCGGCATTACCACCAAGGGCTTTGCGCAATTGCTGTTCAACGGGAGCAATGGTGTCGATTTCAATTAAGGGAATACGATACTTCTTGGCTGCTTTGACATAGCTGTCTAACTGACGAGTTATTTCATCTTGATAGTTTTTTTGAATCTTTTTATTATCAGACGAAAATTGAATTTGTTGCAGACCATCACTGACGATCATTTGTGACATTTTAGGTAAAGTCTGCTCCAACGGATCAGCAATGTGACAAGCGATCACTTCGTTATGTTGCCTTAATTTCTTAATATAGTCGGTGCTTTTATCATTAAAACCGTGACCATCACCAATTAAAATGATTAAACCGTTATGGCTGGATACTTTATTTAATGTTGCCAACATTTTGTTAAATGACTCACTATCATTAGCGTTTTCCTGAACGCTATTCTCGATGGATAGCTCGTGGTTCTTCTTTAATACTTCATTTAGCAAATTAACAACATGCTGCCTTCCGCGCTTAGCAGGAATTACTTTTGTTTGTCTATCATTATAAATAACCGCGCCAATGCGATCGCCACTATCACTGATTTGCCACGCAATAAGCGCAGCCAATTCTGCAGCAATAACTGATTTCATTTTATTTGAGCTGCCAAAGAACATGGTCATGCGTTGATCAATGGCCAAGAAGACATTACGTTCACGTTCTTCGGTAAATACCTTAATATGCGGTTTACCGGTTCTTTGGGTAACCTTCCAATCCATAGCACGAATATCATCACCGGGACGATAATGGCGAAGCTCTTCAAAATTTAAGCCGCGGCCACGCAGTTTAGATACATTTTTACCACTTAAGGCGCTATTTGCCGGCTGATTCGGCGTAAATGAAAACCCTTTGGCTAAATACTTTAATCGACGTAATTCATTCAAATCGACATAAATTGAAGAGTCTTTTTTATTATCTCGAGCACTTTTTTTCGGCGTGTTGGCAGTCATGGCAACCTCTTAGGCAACAGCGACTTGTTTTAGTATTTCATCAATTACTGCATCTGCGGTTATGCCATCGGCTAAGGCGTCATAACTCAGTACTAGGCGATGGCGTAATACCGCATGAGCGACTGAGCGTACATCTTCAGGGTCAACATAATCTTTGCCTTTTAGCCAAGCTTGTGCGCGAGCACATTTATCAATGGCGATACTCGCTCTAGGACTTGAACCTACGGTTAACCACTGCTGCAGCGGTGAGTCAGGGTAACGTTCTGGTTTTCTGGTTGTCATCACAATGGCAACAATATAATCAATAATGGCTTCGCTACAGTGGATATTATGGATTTCATCACGGGCGGTGAAAATATGCTCGGGGCTGATGTTTTCCACCGGTGGCACGCTTTTTTCTTCGCTGCGTACTAACTTAATAATTTGTGCTTCTGCGGCATCATCAGGGTAATCAAGGTTGATTTTCATGATAAATCGGTCCATTTGCGCTTCAGGTAATGGATAAGTACCTTCTTGCTCAATAGGGTTTTGTGTGGCGAGTACCATAAATAGCTCGGGTAACTTATAGGTTTTACCCGCAACAGTAACTTGTCTTTCTTCCATTGCCTCTAACAGCGCCGCTTGTACTTTTGCCGGCGAGCGATTAATTTCATCGGCCAGTAACAGGTTATTAAAGATCGGCCCTTTCTGGAAAGTGAGCATCGGCTTGCCATTTACTTCTTGGTAAATTTCGGTGCCAGTGACATCAGAAGGCAATAGATCAGGGGTGAATTGCACACGCCCAAGATCAACGCTAAGAGAGCGCGCTAGGGTTTTAATTGAACGCGTTTTTGCCGTGCCAGGTAAACCTTCTAATAAAATATTGCCATTGGTTAGTAAAGCAATAAGCAAGGAATCAACAACATGGGACTGACCAATTACCGATTGTTCAATTTGTTTTTTTAATAACTGTAACTGTGCTAGTGCGTTCGATTTTTCTTGGGTAGTTTCTGTCATCAGAATTTCCTGTTTATTAATATTGCTCATTGACTCAGCAGAGCCGTTTACTCACTAATCTTTGTCCATTACTTGGTATGTTCATTGTCTATGTTCATCACTAATCTAAAACCAATATCAGCCATACGAACATTATTGGTGGCGCCATCACGCATGAAGACTAAGTTCTCGTCTGCTGAAAATTCATAACCACCACCACGAATTACTTTTAGGGCTTTACGTCGTAGGTTGTCTTTATCACCCAAAAAAGGATTATGGTTTTTTGTTAAGCGATAAGTATTTCTACTCATATCATCAAGGCAAAATTCCCATAAGTTTCCCGTCATATCAAATAGTCCTAATTCATTAGGTTTCTTTAGTCCTACTGGCTGGCTTTTATTGTTGGCGTTTTTTGCAAACCAAGCTACGTCATTGATGTCATTTGAACCACTGTATTTGTAGCCTTTAGATTTGTTACCACCTTTAGCTGCATAAGCCCATTGAGCTTCGGTAGGCAGGTTGAATTTTTTTCCTGTGGCAGTATTTAAACGTTCAACAAATAACATCATATTAAACCAACTGATGTTATTGACAGGGCACTTATCACAAGAGAAAAAACTATTGTTCCAGCCCATGATTTCTTCAAAAATGTCTTGGGTTAATTCATATTTACCGATGTAAAAAGCATCAATCGTCACTTGTTTAACAGGTTGCTCTCGGTTTCTAGCTTTAGGTGAGTCAGAGCCCATAGAAAAACTGCCAGCTTCGACTAGCACCATGTTTTTCATCAAATTATCAAACATTGGTTTTGGTAACGAAAATACGCGTTGTTTTGTTGCTGTGCTTTCAACTTTAGTTGCAGGGGATTTTGTTAATTCTGCTATGTTATCTGCATTAGATACAAAGCTTACAGATAACAAACTAATAAGCAGCGTTAACTGACTCATAGGCATAATTGAGGGGAGTGAAATATTGGGAAACTGAAAAAATTTATGCATAAAAATTACCGCTAATTATTGCCTCCTTGAACGTTAGTGTCAATGGACAAGAAGTGATGAAATACGCCGTGTTTTTACAGGTAACACGGAGATGTTTTTATCAAAAAACATGTTTGAAATCAAAGAAACATTTCTTACCTTAGGGCAGTCAATTAACAGCCATAAGGTAAGAAAGTTAACGAGTAAATAAAGCTTAATTAACGGCTAAATAAAGTGTAATTAAAAGAGTAAATCAAAAATGTAACTTTGACTTTTTTTACCTTTGCTTTGACTTTAAAGGAACGTAAAGCCAACAAAAATGAATTTGCTGGCTCTATTATTTAGTGTCTTACGTTGTTAAGTTTATGCTTAACTTGTTAACACTGTTTGTTGTTTATGGCGCAATGTTTATGGCACGAAACTACCCGGTTTTTGACGCTGTGGAAACTCTTTAAAGGTTGCTTTAAATTCAGCTACTTTATACATCGACGGGGCAATGAGGAACATATGTTCAGCAAACCATCGAGCGTAATCGTTAGAGTCATGCTCCATGCGCTCTAATGGATCCATTCTCAAATTAAAGATCTTCGGAGCACGTAGAACAGTCCAGGGATTTTGCCATACATTCAAACCATGAGATTTCTGCTCACGAAAAACAAACTTATAATCACCATCACGGATGGCAACAACCTCACCAGTATCAGAGGAGTAAATAAACTCCTTGCGAGGACCTTTTTTAGAGGTATCTAAAAAATGCGGTAAAAAGTTGTAACCATCAAGATGTACTTTGTATTTAGTGCCATCAAAGGTCCAGCCTTTTTTAAGTTTTGATTTTACATTGTTATCGCCGACTGCCGCCATTATAGTAGGCATCCAATCTTGCGTAGAAATGATTTCATTTGATACCTGGTTAGGTTTAATTTTCCCCGGCCATTTTACCATCATAGGAACGCGGTAGCCGCCTTCCCAATTGGTGTTTTTCTCGCCTCTAAATTGTGTGTAACCGCCATCAGGCCATAACATTAATTCAGCACCGTTATCCGTGGTATACATAACGATAGTATTATCAGCGATACCTAAAGTATCTAGCTTGTCTAATAATTGACCGACGTGGCCATCATGCTCAGTCATCCCATCAGCATATAAACCTTGGCCAGTAATACCTTCAGATGCTGGTTTTAAACGCGTCCAAATGTGCATACGAGTTGAGTTAAACCAAACAAAGAAAGGTTTTTTAGCAGCATGGGCCTTATCGATGAATTTTAGCGAAGCCGCTAAAAACTCTTCATCAATGGTTTCCATACGTTTTTTAGTTACCGGGCCAGTATCAGTAATTTTACCATCGGCAAATGAATGAATAGCACCGCGTGGGCCAAAACGTTTTTTAAAGGCTGCATCTTTTGGGTAATCAGGATGCTCTGGCTCATCTTCAGCATTTAAGTGATATAGGTTACCAAAAAACTCATCGAAACCATGGTTGGTCGGTAGATGTTCATCTTGGTCACCTAAATGGTTTTTACCAAACTGTCCTGTCATGTAACCATGAGCTTTCAACAGTTTTGCAATTGTTGGATCTTTTTTGTTCAAACCTTCTTTGGCACCGGGTAAACCAACTTTAGTTAAACCGGTACGCATAGGATGTTGCCCAGTAATGAAACCGGCACGTCCTGCAGTACAACTTTGATCGCCGTATGAGTCAGTAAATAAAATACCTTCGTTAGCTATTCGGTCAATGTTGGGGGTTTTATAACCCATCATGCCGCGATTATAAGCACTAATATTGAAGGTACCAATATCATCGCCCCAGATTGCGAGAATATTAGGTTTTGATGTGTCGGTTGTTGCTATTGCTGCACTTGACGCCGCAATTAATCCCAAACCTAAAACCAGTTTCTTCAACTTGTTTTGAGTTGCCATGTTCTTTCCTTATCACGGTGGAGGTACATATTGTTCCGTATATGCGTGGTAACAATATGAGAATTATTATCACCATCGATATTACACAACTAACTTGATAAATCTAGCTTTTTTGATTTATAAATAGAATTTAAAGGAAGTATTAAAAAATGTAAAAAAACATTGGATTTCAAGCAGGTCTTGGTCTATTTAATAGCTGATAATTACCACTATATTCGCTATTATCAGCTAAGTTAAGCTTCACAAATTATAAAGGGTTAGTAAAAATGCATAGACAAAAAAAAGCAATGTTATGGTTACGAAGCGCTGCTAGTGCCTGCTTATTGTTATCACTAAATTTGTATGCAGCGGAAAAACCAAAATTGGTTCTGCAAATTACCGTTGATCAACTGCGTGGTGATATGCCTGAACGCTATTTAGCACGAATGGGTAAGGGCGGTTTCAAATACCTATTAAATGAAGGAGCGGTCTATAAAGATGCCCATCATAATCACGCGAATACTGAAACCATAGTGGGTCATGCAACACTTGCTACCGGCGCATTGCCAGCGGTACACGGCATGATTGGTAATGTTTGGTTTGATGATAAATTACAGCGCCTTGTTTATAACGTTGAAGACTCAAGCTATCCACTACTATCAGCTAATGCTGGGGTAAATCAAAAAACAGAACTTGATCCCACGCAACGTACGGCAAAATCTTCAGGCCGATCACCAAGCAATATTCAAGTCTCAACCTTTAGTGATGAGTTAATGATTGCCTCAAATGGTAAAGCTAAGGTTTTTGGTGTATCAGTCAAAGACCGTGGCGCTATTTCCATGGCTGGCCATATGGGCAAGGCGTTCTGGTTTTCTAAAAAGTCAGGAGAGTTTGTTACCAGTAGTTATTACTATGATAACTATCCAGAGTGGGTTTTAAATTGGAATGCCGCTAAGCCAACTGAAAAATACCATCAAGCAAGTTGGCAGCTGATGCAAGCTAAACAAAACTATGTCTTTGCTAAACAAGATGAGCAACCGTGGGAAACTAAACTGCCAGGTTTTGGCCGCACTTTTCCCCACCAATATGGTGATTTGAGTAATGGCTATTTCAATACCTTTTTAACCTTAAGTCCTGCCGGGGATGAGCTAACTCTCGACTTTGCCAAAGCTATAGTGAATAACGAGCAGTTAGGACAAGATGATATTACTGATTATTTGTCGGTGAGCTTTTCGTCAACAGATTATGTAAGTCATATGTTTGGTCCGTCAAGTTTAGAAGCTGAAGATAATATGCTCCGGCTTGATAAAACCATTGCTAAGCTCTTAAGCTTTATTGATAAAAAAGTAGGTTTGGATAATACCCTGATAGTGTTATCTGCCGATCACGGCGCTGCTGAGGCACCAGCATATTTATCAACACTTGGTATGAAAACTAAGGTAGTTGCGCCTAAAACATGGGATAAATCGCCAGGCATGAAAGCCCTTAAAAGACAGTTTGGTTTTGATAAGGCACTCATTAAAAGTTATTTTCATCCCTATATCTACCTAGATAGAGACTTAATAGCTAGACGTAAGTTATCACTCAAGCAAGTGCAAAAAGCAGTTGCTATGGAGGTCGAAAAGTTTGATGGTGTCGCCCTTGCTGTTACGAGTAGTGATATAGAATCAGGTAATACGCCACAAAACTATTTACATACTTTAGTGGTTAATAATCACAGTAAAAACCGCTCTGGTGATATTTACATTGTTCTTGAAGCACATCGATTTGTTGCCGATATGGAAGGGCTAACGGTCGCTACTACTCATGGTTCACCTTGGGGTTATGATACCTTTGTGCCGCTAATTTTTGCCGGTTTTAATATTGATGATGACATTGTTTATGACCGAGTTAGCACCACAGATATAGCTGTGACATTATCGGCAATACTGGGTATAAAGGCGCCGTCAGGAGCCCAAGGGAAAATACTGAGTAAGGTACTTGATACCGATTGATAGTTCTTACTAGCATCAGGAAAGTTAGTCAATGAACTCGCCTATTACTAGTCAGGTAACTAGCCAGTAAGCTAATCGGAAGGCTAATCAGAAAGCAAAGCAATAAGCCAATCAATGACAGGCATTATTGTTATTTGTTACTGCGTTTCCTTATTGCCTTCCTTACTGATAGATAGCCAAGACAGTATAAACAACATAAATAAGCAGTAATAATGATGCCGTTATTCTGCTTATTTTTTCTTTGGGAACAAGCCAAAAGGTTATGGCGAGTAGCGCCGCCGCTAAGACATTGAATAACACTGCTTGGTTTAGCGAGAAGTCTAACGGCACCGGTTGAATAGTCGCGGTAATACCTAAGGTGAAGAAGACATTAAATATATTTGAACCAATGATATTTCCTAAGATAAGTGCTGTGCTTTTGCTACGCAGGGCAACTAAACTGGCAATTAATTCCGGTATTGACGTGCCAGGTCCAACAATCAACAATCCTATTAAGCGATTTGATAAGCCAAACAACTGAGCAATTTTTTCTGCCGAGCTAACGATTAATTCCCCCCCTAACACTAAACCAATTAATCCGGCGATAATGTAGAAAAAGGCCTTAGAGGTGGAAGAGCTGTTATCACTTTTCAGCGCTTGATGATGATGTTTATGCAGCGGTTGCTTATGGGGAGCACCTTGTTTGACTTCCAATAAGGTGTAATAAACATAAATACAAAAAAAGCATAAGAAAATTAATGCATGGCTCATCATGATCTGATGATAGTTTATATGGTCTAAAAACAGCTGGTTGCCACAGACCGCTATCATCAGTGCGGCAATTAAATTATATGGAGCATCTTTAATTCTGACATCGCTATTAATAACTAATTGGCCAGATAAACCGAGTAAACCTAACGTTACACAAGTATTAAATAAGTTACTGCCTAAAATATTAGCGATAGCTAGCTCGGTATTACCTTCAAGGGCGGCTTGAATATTAACGGCAAATTCTGGCAGCGAGGTACCAAAGCCAATAATAAAAGCGCCAATAATAAACTCAGGAATGGCAAAGCGTTTGGCAATGCTTATTGCACCCGAAACAAGGATCTTTGCTGAATAAACAGCTAATATAATGGCGACAATTAACACACCGGCTTGCATTAACATTTCTATTCCTTAGAAATTTAGATAGACGTTTTTGACCTTAGCTGCAACTGACTCGAAGTTTAAAGGTAAAGAGTTTTTAATAGTTTGAATTCTAAGGAAGAAAGGCCTTGTAATGCAAGATATATTACACAAAAATTAGGTTATATTGCCTTTGTCTTTTATCATAGTGTTTCTTTGATAGTCTTTTCATTTATAAGCTTTTCACTGATCAGTTTTTTACCCATAAGTTTTTTATTTATAAGCTTTTTACTCATAAGGTAAGCTATGCGCCCCTCTAGTTATCCCGACCAAGAAGTCAGATCTATCAACTGGCAAGCTTTTAAACTGATTTTACCTTATTTATTTGAGTATAAAAAACGCATCGCTTTCGCTATGTTGTGTCTAGTATTCACTAAAATTGCCAGCGTTTATTTACCTTTTATCCTTAAAGATATCGTTGATACCTTAGATGCTAATAGTGCCGACAAACAAAACTCGGCACTGGTAATTGTACCTTTAGCCTTAGTGGCCGCTTATGGTTTAGTGCGTTTGTCGATAGTGGTTTTGGCCGAGATAAGAGATACCTTATTTGGCCGGGTTACAGAACGCGCTATTCGACGTATAGGCTTAAAAGTATTTCGGCACCTACATGCCCTTGATTTAGATTTTCATTTAAATAGACAAACCGGTGGCTTGTCCCGAGATATCGACCGTGGCACTTCCGGTATCAACTTTTTAATGCGCTTTATGGTCTTTAATATTGTACCGACCTTACTTGAAATAGTTATGGTAGTGACCATTTTATTTGTCAATTACGGCATATGGTTTGCGTTAATTACCTTAACGTCGATTGTTAGTTATATTGCCTATTCCATTTTTGCCACTGAGAAGCGTACCCGTTATGTGCGTGCGGCCAATCAAGCAGATTCATCAAGCAATACCCGCGCTATTGATAGTTTACTGAATTACGAAACGGTAAAATATTTTACCAATGAAGAATATGAAGCCCAGGCTTACGATGAGCAGTTATCGACTTGGGAGCAGGCTAAAATAAAAAACCGTTTATCTTTATTTGCCCTTAACGGTGGCCAAGCATTGATTATAGCCATTGCCATGACAGCTATGCTGGCGTTAGCTGCCAGCGAAGTCGCCAAAGGTAATATGACCCTTGGTGACTTTGTGCTTATCAATGCCTTTATGATGCAGTTATTTATGCCACTAAATTTCTTAGGCTTTGTTTATCGTGAGATCAAAGGCTCGTTGGCTAATATAGAAAATTTGTTTGGCTTATTGGCTAAAACAGCCAAGGTGCAAGACGTTCCAGATGCTACAGAATTACGTTTGGCAGGGCCGGGCGATAATAGTCAAAATCAGGCCAGTATCGTCTTTAATAATATTACTTTTGCTTATAATAAAAAGCGCCCGATCATCAAGGGCATATCTTTTTCGATAAAGGCCGGTGAAAAAGTTGCCGTGGTTGGCCAAAGTGGCTCGGGTAAATCAACCTTAGTGAAGTTATTGTTTCGTTTCTATGATGTTGACTCGGGTGATATTCAAATTAACCAGCAAGATATTAGTAAAGTGAGCCAACATTCACTACGTACTCATATTGGTATTGTCCCGCAAGATACCGTACTTTTTAACGATACCTTATTTAATAATGTGCAATACGGCTGTCCAACAGCAAGTAAAGACGAGGTGTTAAAAGCCATAGAACTCGCGCATTTATCTGAATTTATCGCTAGTTTGCCCGATGGTTTAGCCACTATGGTTGGTGAGCGCGGTTTAAAACTTTCTGGCGGTGAAAAGCAGCGAGTTGCTATTGCCCGTACCATATTGAAGAATCCACAAATATTAGTTTTTGATGAAGCTACCTCGTCCCTTGATAGTCATTCAGAGCAAGCTATCTTAACGGCCATTAATGAAGTTGCTAAAAACAGAACCAGTCTTGTTATTGCTCATCGCCTGTCAACCATAGTCGATAGTGACAATATTATTGTCATGAGTCATGGTGAAATAGTAGAGCAGGGTAATCATCAACAACTACTCGCGCTGCAAGGACAATACAGTAAAATGTGGCAGTTACAGCAATCCTGAGCTAGCACTAACACTTGCACCAAAACTAAGACTATAAATAAAAGAAAAACGTAGAGTTTCCGTTATGAATAAAGAAGTTAAACAAAGCGCACAACCGAAAGCACCTGAGAAAGCACTAGCTGAGCAAGAATCAGCTGAAGTGAGCGCCACCAAACAATGGTTAGATGAAATCATTATCGGCTTAAATTTTTGTCCATTTGCTAAAAAAGAATTTGTTAATAATACCATTTGCTATCATCAGTCAGCGCTTGAGCAAGTTAAGCCAGCGCTTAAAGAATTGCTAGCGCAATGTCATTATTTGCAACAACATGACGATATTGAAACCACTTTAATCATCTATAGTGATGGCTTTCGCATTTTTTCCCGTTATCTTGATTTAGTTGATTATGCTAACGATTTATTGATTGATTCAGGCTTTGAAGGGGTATTTCAACTAGCAACCATGCACCCTGAGTACTGTTTTGCCGATGATGATTTTGATGCCGCCAGTAACTTCACTAACCGTTCTCCTTACCCTATGCTGCATATTATTCGTGAAGCGAGTATGGCAAAAGTGCTTAAGGTTTATAAAGAGCCGGAAAAGATCCCTGAAAATAATATGGCGTTAGCAGAGCAAAAGGGCAGTGATTTTTTCCAAACGGTATTAACGCGTATTCACCAAAAGCATCCACAAAAATAGCCTTTTGCTAATCAGCTATCTAAATAGGCGGATAACCAGCCCTTTATAGATAACCATTCAGTACCTTAAATTACATCTTGCTAACCCTAATGATTGATTAAAACTTATACATTGCTTAACCTGAACTCGGTTTAAGATATATTTAACTAATTGAATCTATTAGCCAAATACTTAGTGCTACCTCTAGCTTGATAGTTTTCCTTAATTCAAGGCTAATTTACGCGTCAATAGCTGGTCTATTGCAAGTGAATGTAACGCAGAAGTAAGTAAAAATAGCTGCTAGAGAAACATTTGTTAAGCCGAGCTCAGGTTACTTACTTGTTATACACATTTGAGGTTAGCGTATGAGAACCAGTTATCAGGGAAAAGAGTACCGTTTTAAGTGTTTTGAGGACTTATGGGCCTTTTATCGCAGCATATTAGTGCAACCTCCCATAAGTAAAGATTAATACCAATGCCAATTTGTAGTAGCTAATTGCTTACACAGAGGATGGAATGTTTTAGTGAGCTTAGGTCGCTTTATTTAATTTCTTAGGTAAAATGACGCACGTTTCATTAATTTTCCCCGTGGTAATATGCCTGCTTTAGAACAATTTTTACTTATCGCTATGGTACATTTTCTTGCCGTAGCAAGTCCTGGCCCCGACTTTGCCCTTATTTTAAAACAGAGCATTCGCTATAACCGACGTATTGCTATTTACACTAGTTTTGGCATTGCCGCAGGTATTATTGTGCATGTCACTTATTCCTTGGTGGGAATAGGGCTATTAATTGCTAGCGACGAGCGTTTATTTACCGCATTAAAATACATTGCCGCTAGCTATTTTTGTTATATCGCCTGGCATTGTTTAAGAGCGAAAAAGCCTGGCAACGAGTTATCAACCTCAGCAAGCAAAGATGTCAATGACAGTACGGTTTCACCGGGTGATGCTGTAACAGTCGATATGTCTACCAAGACTCCGTCGGCTAAAAGTGCTTTTCTTAATGGCTTTTTAATTAATGCGTTAAACGTCAAAGCGACGTTGTTTTTTGTTAGTTTGTTTTCAGTGGTTATTGCTCCTGAAACATTGTTGAGTATTAAAATTGCTTATGGTGCCTATCTAGTTGCCGCTACAGGGGCGTGGTTTTGCTTCCTTTCTTATATGCTTACGCAAGACAGAGTACGTTATGTCTTACAACGTAAAGGCTATATTCTTGATCGTGTTATGGGAATAATCCTATTGATACTCGCTATTCAGTTGGTGCTAAGTGATCTTCAATAAGCTGTTTTATCTGCCAACTTGCTTGCTAAGTTGCTTGTTAAATTGATCGCTAAATAGCGCTATGAGCAATCTATTGGCATTTCCAGTATAATAGAGCGCAAATGTAGTATTACAGTATTAAAAAGGGTTAGTTTTGCCAGAAAAAAATATAATGAATTCCATTGGTGGTAGTGTTGAGCGCGCAGTAAAAGGCGAATACTCAATTGATGTTAAAGCTATTTTAACGGAAGCGTGGCAGCTGACATTAAAGTCGCGGATGTCGATTAACCTAGCACTGTTTTTAGTTTTAATTTTTGGCATGATAGTGTCATTTATTGCCAGTAGCTTTTTTGGTGGAATTGAAGAAGTTTTCCAAGATGCCCAAGCCGAAGGCTCTCAAGCACTACAGCTGATCAATGTTATTGTCACTATGGCAGTATGGCCATTTATCGCCGGCATAGAAATGATGGGTGTGTACCATGCCGTTAATAAGCCAACAAACTTTAAAATGGTATTGTCTTTCTTACATCGGGGTAGTTGGGTTGCGCTTTGTGCGCTGTTAACCTCTATTCTTATTAGTATTGGCTTTCAATTGTTAATTATCCCAGGGGTGTTATTGGCCGTAATGTTGTCATTAACCATACCTTTAGTGGTAGAGAAAAAGTTAACGCCGGTACAAGCTATTATTTTATCGGTTAAAGCCTTACGTTTTAAAGTAATGCCTTTGTTAGGTATTTATTTAGTGCTAAGCATGTCATTAATCGCTCTGATAGTTCCTATCATTTTATTAGTAGAGTCGAGTTTGGCACCGATTGCTATTATGGTGTTTTTATTTGGCTTATCTTATTTAGCACCATGGTACTACAACGTTAAAGGCGTGTTGTACCGTGAAATATTTGGTGTCTTTTCTGATGAAAATACTCCAGCTCTAGACTTAACAAATCCTACGAATAAAGACGCTGGCCAGAATGGCTCAGATGATACTTTTTCTGCTTAATTTTCATCATAAACAAGGAGTTTTTATGAAAAGAACTTTATTCACTCGCTTTATATTATGTCTTGCGTTAGTTGTAGCGACACTAGCGCCCTTTACTTTTTTAGTGCCTAAGCCGGTAGTAATAGTTGCAGAGACTGAATTAGTCGTTGTAGAGGTCGAGGTACCCGTAGTTGAACCAGTAAAAGTAATTGAGCCACCGTTACATCAGGTCGATTTACCTGACTTTGCTGCTATCTATGATATTCCCACTAAAAAACGTCAGTTTTTTGCTTTTATCCGCCCGGCAATTGATGCCAAAAATACTGAGTTAGCACAAGATAGAAGTAAGCTCGAATATTGGCATGAACAAATATCATTAGGTTTAGGGCTGACAGATGAAGAGCAAATTTCACTGCAAGTGCTGATCAAGGCTTATCGTATTAATAAGGAAGCTTCAACATTGCAGCAAATCAATGATTTGTTAATGCGTGTTGATATTATTCCTACGTCGTTAGTTTTGGTGCAAGCGGCTAATGAGTCTGCTTGGGGAACATCTCGTTTTGCTCGTATAGGCTTAAACTTTTTTGGCATTTGGTGTTATAGAACCGGTTGTGGCATGGTCCCAGGTGGTCGTAACACGGGCGCTAAACATGAAGTTGCGGCGTTTCAAAGTGTCGATGCTGCGGTGTCAGGATATTTTAATAATATAAATAAGCATAATGCTTATCATATATTTAGAACAATTCGTGCCGAATTAAGGGCGCAAGATCAACCTCTTGATGCTGAAATTCTAGCAACAGGCTTATTACCTTATTCAGAGCGCGGTGCGGATTACGTGTTAGATATCACAGATATGTTACGCCATAACCAAAGTTACTTTGTTGAGCCGAGTGGCCAACAGACTGCTTTAGCGGATTAACCTAAATAGCGGTCTGATATAAGAGAACAAAAAAAAGCCCAATATCTATGATGTTGGGCTTTTTTATTAATTTATTTATTGATATTTATCAGGCGTATTTTAACCAGCAAAAGTGAGCAATAACTTAATGAAATTGGTATTACTTAACTTCAACAACATTGAGTTGCTGAGCATCATTAAGGTAGTCTTTAGTCGATAAATCTTTTGGCGTTTCAATGACAACTTCGTCAAATGCGGTATCACCACCATTTATAATGCCAGAGTTACTATCGATACTTTTAAAATCAAATAGATTACTGTCACACATATGAGATGGCACTATGTTTTGCATTGCAGTAAACATAGACTCTATTCGCCCCGGAAACTGCTCACTCCAACCATTTAACATATGTTTTATATTTTGTCTTTGCATGTTCGGCTGAGAACCACATAAGTTACATGGAATGATAGGATATTGCTTTAACTCAGCGTATTGAATAAGGTCACTTTCTTTACAAAAAGCTAATGGACGAATAACAACATGCTCACCATTGTCAGAAACAAGCTTGGCTGGCATTGCTTTCATCTTACCGCCATAAAACATATTTAGCATTAACGTTTCAATCATGTCATCTCTATGATGACCTAGCGCTATTTTAGTTGCGCCAAGGTTTTTTGCTGTTTTATATAAAATGGCTCGACGTAATCGAGAGCATAAGCTGCAAGTCGTTTTACCTTCAGGTACTTTCTCTTTAACAATGCTGTAGGTATTCTCTTCAACAATATGATACTCAATGCCAAGTTTATCTAGGTACTCTGGCAAAATATGTTCAGGGAAGCCTGGTTGTTTTTGGTCTAAATTAACGGCAATGATGTCAAAATGAATAGGAGCGGACTCTCTTAACAGCATTAAAATAGTTAACATGGCATAACTGTCTTTGCCACCTGATAGACAAACCATGACCTTATCGCCGTCTTCAATCATATTGTATTGCGCAATCGCTTGACCAACATTACGCCTAAGTTTTTTCTCTAACTTTATAAATTGCGTTTTTTGGGCAGGTGTTAGTGTGTTTTTCGGTAAGGTTAGTGCTGCTGCAGTCATGGGGTTACTTTATTGATTGAAATTAACGGCGCGAATTATAGCAGTTTGAGAAGTGTAGTGGTACAGTCATTTTTACCACCTAATTAAGTGGTCAGCACTTGTTTATGTGTAAGGTGTATTAACACAATTCAATACCGGCATGACTATTCTCTTAATACCAAGCTTTATGTCTCATAAGTTCTTTTAGGGGAAGATAAATTAACAATGGGTGTCCTAGTAATTTCTCTAGTAATTTAACAAAAATGGAAAAAGTGGCTAAATAAAGGTATTTAACCACTTAAATCATCAAATAAATAAACTACATTTCATAGCGCAATGCCGAGTCCACACTCTGGTATACCTTTCTTTCAAGGCGACCTAGTAAATCTCGGATAAAACTTTTACTAAAAATAGTTTCATGCGGGGATGGCTTTAAACCCAATACTTCCATTACTTTGTGAATAAAGTACTTTACCCATCTAGAAAGTTTCTCCGCTAAATTAATACCTTTAGCGAGTACATAAGCAAGGTGATCCAAAACGGTAAACTTATCATAGGAACCTGCAACGCTTGATATTTTCTTCACGACAAAAACAATGGCACTCTGTAACCACTGAAGGGTCTCCATAGAAAAAGTTGCACGTGTTTTTTGCATCAACCATTGTTGAATACTTAAATCACTTTTATGTGCTTGTCGATTACCCGCGAGAGTATTCCAAGCTTTTCCGTCAGCGGATAAACAATATTCGTCCATGTCGTGGTATTTGGCGCCAGGTACAATACCTGGCGAATGTAGCCAGTAATCGGTACCTGAGTCAGGAATATGCACATAAGGCCAGGTTGGGATCATCGGCACTACATCGGTTTTATGAAAAACACGATAAATACGCTTAGTTGTCATTTGAGTTGTTAAGTACGTAGAAAAATCATTTAAACCAACACGTGGGCTGCCATAGGTATAAAGATAAGTACTCTCACCACGGTTTTGTAGCCAATTGGCACATAAGGTTGCTAATGCGCCACCTAAACTATGACCAATACAATGAAAAGAGGTAGCACCTTGTTTTTTAGCGAGATTAACAAGTTCCATTAATTGCGGTTTCATACTATGAAAAGCCGCATTAAAGCCATCATGTACTGAATAACCTGATTCACTACGTGCCGGGGCTATATTAAAATTGCTTAACCAATCGGCTAATAATTTGGTGCCTCGAAAAACAATAAATGCTCTTCCTTTGTGTTGTTTATTATTACCTAAAACGACACAACCAAAGCCAGTGGATATTTTAATTCCAGCAGGGCCACCTGTTTTACCTTTAAATAAACTACTTTCAAGTAAAACGATAGCATTACCATAATTATCTTTTAATAAATTCACAGCTCTTTTTTTTGAACCAGACCGAGCAATAGGGTAAACATCACGGGCTAATTCTGAAGACAGTGTTGCGGAAATCCTTGCCATTTTAAAATCCTTTTTAGTTTATATTATTTATCTTCTTCTTCGTCTTCTTCGTCATCATCAAATCTTGAAGGATCTACTGGTGGATCAGGTTCTACATCCCACGTGCAGTGGCCATAGATTAGATTCCTACTAATTTTAATATAACTTTCTTCCTCTAAAGAGAGTTCACAGGAAACAACCAAGGGTTTACCACGCGCTTCATAATTTGCGGTACTATTCATTGTGGTGGCTTCCCAGACTAAATATTCAACATCGTCTTTATAAGCGGTGATTTTTTGATTTACCACAAATTGCATCGGTAAAAACATACCAACAATGTTACTTCTATAAATAACAGGGAAATGAAAATTTCCATTTTCATCGGTAACTGTTTCGTCATACTTTGCTTTGTTATAGTCCACCATACGTACTAGCTTAACGCCAGCCATCGGTTTACCTTCAAAATTTATTACCCCGGTCATCTCTGAAAAAAGACACTGTTTTACACTCATCGCAGTTACTCCATATGAAAACAATAATAATAAAATTGAGAGAATGTATTTATTCATCTTATTCCTACTTACTGCTTAGTCCGTTAAAATCAAGTTTACGATGATAAGGTATTGATATAAAAATAACAATCAAGTAAATCACCGTTGCTTTTTGAAATATAATTACACTGCGGCAGGCTATAATTGAACTGGTTAATAATGCTGTGAGAACGTTAATTGCTGAATTTATATTCGTGTGGGTACAGCTAAAGTTGATGATAATGTTGCAGTATTCCTTGCCATTTTAAAACTCCTTTTTTACGTTATCAGTTTAGTTATCATCGTCATAATATATTGAGGTATCTATGGGAGGATCAGGCTCTACATCCCACGTACACCGACTGACAATAACATTATTATTGATTGCAATAATAATCTCTTCTTCTAAAGAAAGTTCACAGGAAACAACTAAGGGGTTGCCACGTGCTTCGTAGTTTGCTGTAGAATCCATAGAGGCAGCTCCCCACATGAAATATTCCACATCGTCTTTATAGGCTTTAATTTCTTGTGCCACC
>NZ_JABSPA010000010.1 GCF_013214175.1 Colwellia sp.
TGCGCCGATGGTAGTGTGGGAGTTCCCATGTGAGAGTAGGACATTGCTAAACTTCTAATTTGTGCTTCGGCACACGAAAAGCCCGTTACGAAAGTAACGGGCTTTTTCTGTCTGGGAGTTTGAAAAGTTACGCCGATATTAATGTGACTTATATTAGATGTGCCCATGTGAGTGTAGGACATTACTAGAATTCTAATTTGTGCTTCTCGCTGTCTGGGAATTAAAAAATTACGACTATAGTTGTGTGGCTGATAATAGATATGCCCATATAGCCGTGGGGTATTCTCCACATCACTCGCTAATAAATAAGTAACGTGTAACTCTAGGGAGAATCTATAAGAATGAATCTAGGTTATGAATATTCGTTAAGCTTTGAAAAATGTAGTGTCACCATAATCTAGTCAATTTACAGTTACACTCACATTTCTGTCATGGCTCAATTACGCAGTGGTAGATATGCCAAAAATTTAGTAACTAGATCTTTGGTTCAAATGCACCAACAACCATTGAAATAAGTAACATAGCTGAAGCAGGTATCATGGTTAATATGAATAATGTATTTAAGTCTAACATGGTCATTCCTTGTATCCTTTGCACCGACAGTAAAGATAAAATTGATGCAAAAATGTTTGTAGTTATTACTAAGTTGCATTAAGTGTTACAAAGGTTGTGCCAAGGTTAAGATTATTTATTAAGTAACTGATATATAGTGATATTTATTTTAATCAAAGCAATGAATATAGTAAATGGATAAAGCTAGGAAAAGAGAGGTAGTGATAAGGGCTATTAACTGGTTATAAATAGTGTTTATTGGTTAAAATAATATTTATTATTTTAAGGTATCATTTATTTGGTATATATCGATCTCAATATCGGGACAGCTATTCCCAATATTGAGATCTTGAAGGTGTTATTCTGGCAATGTAACTTTTCTGAATGCATCGAGAAGGACTTGTCCATTAGCCCCATCTTTACCGGCACATTCACTTAGGTGTTGCCTAAATTTACGTGCACCTGCCAGTCCATTACACAGGCCGAGCATATGGCGTAATATATGCCATGCACGACCTCCACTATTAACCGTATCATTGATATATGGAATCATTAACTCAATGACTTCCGTTCTTGTTAGCTTTGTTGCATCTGTTTTATATATATCACTATCAGCATCCACAAGCATATAGGGACTATTATATATCTCGCGACCAATCATAACTCCATCAATGTGTCTGAGATGCTCATTGGCTTCAGTAAAAGATTTGATACCTCCATTAATGGAAATTTCCAAGTTATCAAAATCATTTTTTATCTGATAAACACGCTTATAGTCTAATGGCGGAACATCACGGTTTTGTTTAGGACTTAACCCGCTTAACCAAGCTTTTCTCGCGTGTATAATGAAATGCTGACAACCCGCTTGTGCTACTTGTTCAATAAAAGTATGTAGGAATTCGTATGAGTCTAGATCATCAATACCTATACGTGACTTAACCGTAACAGGAATGTTCGTGGCTGCTTGCATTTGATCAATACACTCAGCAACTAAGGAGGGTTCTGTCATCAAGCAAGCACCGAAACGACCGTTTTGTACTCTATCTGATGGACAGCCAACATTAATGTTAATTTCATCATAGCCGTATTGCTCGGCTATCTTTGCACACTCAGTCATGGCTTTAACGTCACTGCCGCCTAATTGCAATACCAGCGGGTGCTCAGCGTCATTATACGATAAATAATCACCTTTACCGCGCAAAATAGCACCTGTGGTTACCATTTCGGTGTATAGAACCGTATGTTTAGACATCAGTCTATAGAAGTATCGACAGTGCTTGTCAGTCCAATCTAGCATAGGCGCTACACTTAGCCTGTGATCTATTGTAGAGCCTGATGTGTATGGGTTTGGAGTCTTGGTTGTAGTCATTTAGTTATACTCTAAGTCGCCTTGAATCGCCTGTACTTTCGTTGGGTTTCCGTTTAAGGTGTTCCAAATGTGCCCCATTTTGGGTAGGACGATTAAGGAAAATACTATGGCTTCAGTAACAATTGATAAACGCCAAAAAGCTAACGGAGATTTTAGCTACCGCTGCACAATTCGCGTAAAAAAGAATGGTGTAATTATACATAGAGAATCGAGAACATTCAGTAAAAAAGAATTAGCAAAAACTTGGGGGAAAATACAAAAAGAGGCAGCAGAGCTAAACAGCATAACCAAACAAGACAAAATAATTACCATTGGCGAACTATTAGACCTCTACTTTAATGATGCTGATTTGTGGGCGGCTACTGGAAGAACTAAGCAATACGTAGTGAAAATGCTAAGAGATTGCCCAATAGCAGATATATTATCAAACCAACTTAAAAGCAGTGACTTAATAGCTCATTGTAAAATGCGAAGAGCAGCAGGAGCTGGAGCAGCAACTATTTATCATGATATTGCATATTTACGAAGTGTAATGAAAATAGCTTTACCTGTTTTTGATGTAACGGCCAATTGGAAAATATTTGAAGATGCTGTACCCGTATTAACTGAAATGAAGTTAATAGGTAAAAGCCAAAAGCGAACACGCAGGCCTACTGAGAATGAACTCGATAAGTTAATTGCAGCATTAACTGAAAGGCAAGACAAGCAGGGCAGTAAAATTCCCTTTGTTGATATTCTTAATTTTTCTATACTCACCTGCATGAGAATAGGCGAAGTTTGTAAAATAGAATGGAAAGATTTAAAACATGACCATAAAACAGTAATTGTACGAGACAGGAAAGACCCAAGGAAAAAAGAGGGTAACCATATGATCGTACCATTGTTAGCTGGTTCATATGACTTAGTAAAAAAGCAGGCAGAAACGGATGATAGAATATTCCCTTATAATCCTAGGTCTGTAACAGCAGGTTTTCAGCGTGTTAGGAATGATTTGGGTATAACTGACCTGAGATATCATGACTTAAGGCGAGAGGGTGCATCTAGGCTGTTTGAGAAAGGTTATAGCATTGAAGAGGTAGCTCAAGTCACAGGCCATAGAAATCTGAATATACTTTGGCAAGTTTATACGCAGTTATTCCCTCATAAGCTACATGATAAGTTTGATAAATAAGGAATAAAAGTTAAAAATCCCAAATTCAAAGTGAATTCAGGATTTAAGAAATATCAGCTACTAAATTAAAAGGTTAAATCATGGCTGCAAAACTTTCTTCTATGTTTTTACCCGTGGATACTTGTTTCTCTAAATTTAAAAGGATTTTATCAAGTTTTTTAATAATGTTGTCAAACTCATCAAAAACTCCAATTTCCTCTAAAAACTCTTTATATCCTAACTTAAATATTTTTTGAGGGAGGTAATATCCCACCTGATGATTATTACTACCCTTATTTTTAATAGTTATGAATTTATTGAAGTCTTTATGGTGAATGTTACTAGTTATTATAAGGGCTACTTCATGGAAAAACCCATAAGAAACTTTAGGGGTAATATAGGAACCAGCCGCTATCATAGTATCTTTTGTAACTCCATAAGAGTATGACTTAATATGTGTATTTTCTTTACCACTATTACTTTCAAAGATGCCGTTGCCTAGATAAGGAAGTGATAAGTTATAGTCGCCATTATTGTTTATAATTAATTTTTTTAATTTTTTAATTAATTTAATGGAGTAATTTTCTATAAAAAATTGTTCATCCATTTCGTAGCATAATGATAAAAAGTTAGTAACATTAAAATCCATGTCATAAGTTAGGGCCATGATTTTTTTATATACTATTTTTTTATGTTTAATGCTTTTCATATTTGTTAAATGTACCGAAGCAAAATATTCTTGCATTGAACGATGAGCAAATGAATAAACGCCACAGTCTTCAGACCAAAGACCGATAGATAGCTTCATATCATCAATAAAGTCGTTGTTCTTAAATTTGAAATCGGATTTATCTTTTATAATACCTAACTGTTTAAAAATATAATCCTTCTTAAAATCAAATTGACTCTCAAAGTAACTTAAAAAACAGAATACTTTCAACACATACTCTAATGACTCTTGATTTAGTTGTGATTTAATTTCTCGTTCATATCCAATTTTAGTCGCACTATCATGTTCAGCAAAAAGCACATCAAAAACTCTCCTATAAAATATATATTTTTTGTTAGGTATCGAGGAGTTTTTACTATAAGCCATTATATAAAGAGTAAGTAGAAGGGCATTTTTAAAAAATGACTGTATATACCTATCAGAACTATCTTTTATTGAATCTACTATTTTTGTAGATAACCTTGTGTCTATGATTTGTTGCTTAATGAAAGATATTTGGCACGTCTTTTCCATATCCTTAATATGAAAATTTCTAAAGTTTTTGAAAAATTCAATACTGGAATAAGGTCGTGAGGTAAGTAAGAAATTATTATTCGGATATATATCTATGAAGTTTTCTAAATTCTTTGTTATTTGATGCTTTTCTGACGACTTGATTTCATCATACCCATCAAGAAAAAAAAGAAACTCACCGTTTTTTAATAACTTTTTGATAAAATCTTCACTAGGCGAAAGTTTATTTTGTAATATATGGCTACATAAAAACTCATCTAAATTACTCGTTGTTAAATCCAAATCCCTTAGGTTCACAAAGATAGGAGCCTTATAATTTTCAACGAAGGTAGAAATAAACAAATGCTTTAATAGTGTGCTTTTTCCACTACCAGCATCACCTATTATCGTAATGCAATTATATTCTTTAAATAATGATTCAACTGAATTGGTACTAATATCTTGTCGAGTACCTTTATCAACTAATGTTGTAGGAAAATATATATTATAAAAAGGAGTAGGTTGGCGGTGGAGAAGTGTTTTGATGTTTTTATATTTATCAAGCGATGCCGAAAAATACTCAATCATTCCATCATTAAAAGCATGATGTACCCTATCCTTTAGGGCTCTAAAAAGTGGCATTGACGCCTTTATAGCGGGCTTTGATAAAGCTTTTAATAGTATCGTAGTATCCATAATTATCTTTCCTTGTAATCACACTTGATCTTATCGTAGTTAAGTAGAGTTGCTTCCAATGAGGATGTCATCAATCCAAAGCGACACGTACAATAGTATATATAAGCAACTTTGGTCAATTAACATTTGCAAGGTTATTAGAAGATGATTTCAACAAGTTAAAAATTGAAATATTAAGCCAAAGCTGCATAGTTTGGTGGAATCTACCCCCGTAATACATGACGGGGGTTTTCCGCTCTCTACTCTTCCTCGTTGCTCAGGCTTCGCCCTCGTCCTCGTCGTTCGCTACCAAAACCAATAAAACACAAGAATACACAAAAGTTCAAAAGAAGGTTCCAAAGAGCTTCATTCACCCTTTCGTCAATAAAAATAACGGTTTCTAAGAACATTTTCAAAGAGACAAAAATAACCTCAGACACTCCGAGATTTTTCTTTGACTAAAGTTCTCAATCACTCTGTTTGATTAGCATCAAATTAAGCGCGCACCCCTATGTTTCTACGAAACGGGTACTTCTTAAATTGACACTATCAAGGAACTTAGAGCATGACTGATATGGAAGCTGAAATAGCTAACACTTTAAAAGAGATTGAAGAACTAAAGGAAGAGACACGTGCAATTGTGGCTAAGATGAAGAAACAAAATTCTGCTGATGATAAAAAGGGGTTAACCAATGCTAATCAAAATTAATGAATCAGAGTCTGAGTTCGTAGCGTTCGTTGATGGCCTAAAGCAACATTACAGTGAAGCGACCGCAGCTGGTGCAGCAAAGAAAGCGATTATTAATCACGTATCAGTCGTTAACGACTTAAGGAAGACTAAAAGAAAGCTGGAGAGGCTAGAAGATATACTTGAAGAAATCAAAAACATAAAGCAGCAACAAAAGGGATTACAACAAGCCCTCGATATTTTAACTAATTAGTACCAAAAAGTTCTCCTGGCAATTGGTGCAGCAGCATAAAATAGTACCAAAATGTTGTTGCCGGTTTAGCCAGGTAAAACAAGTTTGGTACTAAAACTGACGCTAGTAGTGTTAAATGTTTAGCTAAAATACCTGAAGACTTATACTCATTGGTATAGCAAAAGCTCAAGTATCCTATGGTGAGGGTTTACTGATTAAAAAATCTAAATTGCCAATCACCATAAATGGAAAAACACCAACTATGACAATTGATGTTTTCTTAAATGCTTAATTTAAAAAATTATTAAGATTATTTCTTAAATAGACGTGATGCTAAACCAATCATACCTAATGCAAAAATAGCAAGTGTATATGGTTCAGGTACTGATACAGCAGCCGCGGCAGCGGGATCATCAATAATTGAAAATGAGATTAAAGCCATTTCTTGCCCATCAGCTGAATTAGTTCCCCCACCTTCCCAACGAAACTGAATTTGATCACCAATACTCGCTGCTGTTGATGAAAAATTGAATTCATTATATATCCAATTAAATGAACCTAGTGTTGGAACTAAAACGCCCGTTAAAGATATATCTTCGGTCAAGTTGAAAATTTCAATAGTTGCACCAATTGCATTTCCACCTCTCACCCCACCAAAAAATGAAAGAGATCCTAGTTGATTTGCATTTATAGTTGAACCTAGACTAAAAGTAGCAGTTAAAAGAACATCTCCAGAAGTATCATTAACTTCAAGACCACCAGGTAACACGACTTCAGCAGTCGAAGGGTTATTATCGTGATCAAACATACCGCTCATACCTCGAGCCGCTGCACCACCAGTGGGATAAACTTCAAAACCACCACCAGTAGAGTCTTGCCAATCAACAATTAGTGAGTTTTCAAGTGCAGTACTTAGCCCGCTAAAGTCTTCTGAAAATATAATACCTGCATAAGCATTGTTGATAATAAGGCTGGCTGAAAAAGTTGCCGCTACAATAGCTGAGTATATTAATGGAGATCTCATAAAGTGCCTCTGTTATTACTTTTTATTATTTCTAACGTAATAATAAATTCAATAGGTTACCTACTACTGCAAAGCTCATACCAATCAAGAATAAAAAATTAAACCGAAAATTCAATTAGTTAAAAAAGACATATCTAGATAAGTTTCGTTGCATTGCATATTGCAAGATGCAATTTCAAAATGCGGAATTATTATTTACTCAAAAATTAGCTAACTTTAAGGTTTGTTTATGCTCTACCTATAAACAAACCCAATGCATCTAAAAAAGTATTGATGCAACAAGGTAATAATTTAATATGTGTGAAATTAACATCGAAACCCTAACTAACTGAGTATTCATCCGTTGTTAGCGAAAGTAGGATATTAGCAATGAGCTTGAAACGGACGTTAGCTATAACAACCTGCTAATGTCGCCGTAGCGCTAAAATGCAATTTTTTTGGCTGGACGATGCTAACAGCTAGAACTAAAGTGTTTGAAAACCTCAAGTTTAAGAGGTTTATTAACTGTCAGAATGGAAGGGGGGTTATCAGTGTTAATTAAATGGTAAAAACAAATTAAATTCTGCCGACTTAGTCCACTTATCGTGTAGTTGTTCAATACCTGAAGACTAATACTCATATGTATAGCAAAAGCTCAAGTATCCTGAGGTGATGGTTTACTGATTATAAAATCTAAATTACCAACCGCTAGATACAAAAAAACACCAACCATGACAATTGATGTTTTCTAGAATCTAATATTAAAAAACTATATTAAGATTGTTTCTTAAATCGACGTGATGCTAAACCAAAGATTCCTAAAGCAAAAATAGCAAGTGTAGATGGTTCTGGTATTTCTTGCTGCGTTGTAGTGCGAACCAAATACGCGGCTATATCACTTCTAAAAACGTCAGCTTTACCAACCGAGCCTGCCCACGATTCGAGGAATAATCCGTTAACTCCGTCTCTCGTATCTACGAGCATGAAATTAACACTTGCCGTGTTGGACTTATAATATGCCCCTGTCCACTCTTCACCTACTTGATCACAAGTTGTACCAAACACCAAGTACGACATACACCCCATATTAGTCAAAATCGAATTCGCTCCGGCATTAACATCAGTAAAACGCCCTGCACTCAACCATAAATCCTTAACTTGATCAAAAGTCGCAATTTCATACCCTTCCGAAACAACAAAACTGCTACTTAAAACACTATTATAAGACATACCTACCGTAAAACTAAAATCTAGCCATTCAAAGCCAGTTATTGTATCAATAGATGTATTGGTTGTTGTACCAGTAATTAATCCAGCATTAGCCGTATTCATTAACAAGCCAAAAGCAAAAGTTAAAACAGACTTTGTCCAAAATTTAATATTCATTTATTATTCCTTTTAATCCTTTTCCATTATTTTGGTAGGTGATTATTGAATTAGTAACTCATTTTCTTATTATAGGCACAAAATATGCCAATCTTAAAATACCAAGTGTTTTCAATGTGATAGCGTAGGATGTTATATTGAGCTGTAAAAAATACTGACATCAATTCAAATTATCAATCAGTTGATATATATTAAAAAAATGTGACGTAAGTCGTTTTTGGTACAAAGTCTTTTTAAAATAAAATTAAGTTCATGACTGCTTTAGGATCTCATAGTTGACAGTAAATTTTTCTGGCATATTCAAATTTTGATGTCGCCTTAGCTCACAAAACAGCAGCGCTAAAATGAAATTTTTTGGTTGGAACGATGCTAACCGTTAGAGCTAAATTATTTGATAACCTCAAGTTTAAGAGGCTTCATCACTGTCAGAATGGAGGGGGGGATCAGTGTTAATTAAATGCTATAAACAAAAAAACACCAACCATTACAGCTAGTGTTTTTATAGAATCAATTTTAATAAATTATTAAGACTTTTTCTTAAATCGACGTGATGCTAAACCAATAATTCCTAATGCAAAAATAGCAAGTGTGGATGGCTCCGGTATTTGTGGCATATTAGCATTGTAAGCAAAGTTACGTAGTCCAGAATTATAAACGTTACCGTTAGTACTCAATGCGGGATCTACACCACTTCCACTAGCTCCGGCTGATACATACGCAATTTCACCAGCTCCATATGTACGTAGTGACCATTGACAAGAGCCTCCAGTAGTTGTTGATAAGCAATTCGTGCCTGCCGTCAATCCGGTTAAGCCGTCACGATCATTGTACGCACCCGTCGGCGTTATGTTTTCAATATCAAAAAGTCCAGTGGTTAAACTATTCGAACCAACTAGCTGCGTTAGGTCCGTCCCGGGTAAGTCTACAGAACCAGAACCACCGACAAAGCTTACTAGCCAAGAATCAAATGGGCTAGCAATTGAATCATATCCTGTTACAAAAACGTTACCACCATTGAACACGTAACTTAATAAGGCGGTAAATTGGTTTTCATTATGTACATTCCCAGAGCCCTCACCACTGGCACTCCAAAAGATAGCATCATAACCCGAAAGGTTACTTGTTAAATCTGAATTGACCCCAGATGAGAACCCTCCAACTAAAGATGTTACATTATGACCGTCATTTGATAATACATTAGCAATAGAAGTATCACCTGAGGCATGATCTTGTGCGTATAAAATAATTCCAGCGTTAGCAAGGTTACTCGATACTAATATTGCTCCCGCAAAGGCAGCTTTTAAAAATTTAAAATTCATAGTTATTTTCCTTTTAATTATTTTCCATTAATATTGGTATGGAAAATATTAATCAATTAATTATATTTTTCTTTTATTTAGCAAAATGTATGCCGAACGTAAAATACATAACAATTTCAATGTTATGCAAGCTATCCTGATATTTAATAATGAGGCACTGTAAAATAATCAGACACAAAAACACCCCGTCAAGTAATTGAATTTATTAAATAATATTACCTTTGCTCTGTTCGGTTAATGACCGCTTTAAGCTCAAAGTTGCCATTATAGGTTTATTCAGATTGAAAGGACTAGCAGTTACTTTTGCCGCTAATAAAGCAGTAGCGCTAAGATGTAATTTTGTGGTTGTGACGATGCTAACAGCTAGAGCTAAATTATTTTATAACCTCAAGTTTAAGAGGTTTCATCACGGTCAGAATGGAGGGGGGTTATCAGTGTTAATTAAATGCTAGAAACAAATTAAATTCTTCCGATATAGTCCATTTATCGTGTAGTTGTTCAAACTCATTCATTTCTCGAATCGATACATTGTCATTGATTGATTTTTCAGACAAATAATTTAAGCGTGCAAATTCTTGGGCATCCATGCAGTTGTACTCCTTTTTTACTCCATGATTAAATTATAAATCATAATTTAAAAGAAAGTTGACCATTTGGAAGAAAAACATATAACAATGAAGTTTAAGAAACAAAGATAAAACAAACAAAGAAAGTAAAACAAATAAATATCAATTGGTTAGGGATTGACTCTCTGTATGCTACTGAACTTTATGTAAGTCATGTCTCACAAAAGTGTGAGATATAACTTACGAAGTGTATCGTATATTGTAAGGGGCATTACCAAAAACTTCTCCTGGTAACTGTCCAGGAGGATGAATTAGTACCAAAATCAGCTTGCCGGTTGAGCCAGGTTAAACAACTTTGGTACTAAAATGCTAAAAGTACGTAAGAATAGTTATCTCCTTAAATACTTTGTGAATCCTTACACTCAACCTAACCACAAAAAACACCGCTAAATCCAAGTAACTTACAATGAAGCTGACAACATCGGTTGCTCACTTTCTTTGATAGGTTTTTCTATAATTCGAGGCTCACAAGTAACAATCTTAAATTGATTATCTTTCTTGAGTTTAACCATGCACTCGTTAATAAAACTAACGTCATACCCAAAGTAATATAAGTCATGGTTGTTAATTGATATCTGGTCGTCTCCAGCAGTCATAACAAAGAAATATTGCTTATACCTCTTATCCTTGTTCAGCATTACATCTTGATAGCCTGTTAAATATATATTAGTAGCATCAAAAGGTAGTTCTAAAGGAATAGAGCTTTCATAACTACCTTGAACAGGAATAGAAGAACTAGAAACACCAACACCCTTAACAATGGTTTTGCTAGATATCTGCCTATTACTTTGAGTTGCTTTACTATCAACTGTAATGGCCTGCGCACTAGAAGTTTGAAAAAACGCATACCATGTGAGGTAGCCGAAGCTAAGAAATAGTAAGGCGACAACAAAAATAAGAGTAGGATCTTTGAACGCGTTAATTGCTCCTGCTTTAGTAATTTTTCCTGTGCTTGTGCTTCTGTAACATTTATGGACATCGATAGGTACCTTTCGCCATTTAGTAGGGTCACCTTTTTTCAAAGGTATTCCAGAGGATTTAGGGCTGTGTTGGTGTATACGTGGTCTACGTTTAAAGTAAGGAATGAATTCAAACGATTCATTATATTTATGGAAATATGCAAACTCACAAACAGAGCGTACAAGTTTATGAATTTCGGTAATTTCAGGTGTACAGTAAATAATATCCCAGTTATATTTTCGATGCCGCATGTTAGCCTCACGCATCAACTTCGGGTAAAGAATATTACCGTCTGAATCTAAAATAGTTTCACCAGTATCATCAGAAGTAGCTTCTGATAAATCAGGTTTAAAATCATGGATAGCTTTTTTATAGTGATCGTAAAACTTAACTGGAAGTAACTCTTTTAACGATTCAATCCCTTTACTATCTAGTTCTTCAGGTTTAAAAACTTTTGTATCGTTAGGGAAAACATCTTGAACTTCATCGATAATGATAAAAGCCTTAACAGGCATCCACCAAAACCACCTACGCCAAAGGTATAAACCGTTTTCAGTCTGACTAGATAAGCGCCATATATCAGCACTTTCAGGAAAAATCTCATCGAGTTCCATTTCAATGGATTCTTTAGTAAGAATTCCTTCAATATTAGTAACAACAACACGGCCTTCTCTAAGTGCTGGAAGTACTTCAAACCAAAAAGCACTGGCAGACTTAAAAGAACCAGGAGCGCCATGAAAAATATTAGCAGCCATTATAGTTCCTTAGAATTGATTCATAACAAAGCGAGTTACATAGGCTTGAACTATTAAGTTAAATCCCTCAAAAAGACGCATATCAACAAGCGCTTGCCTAACATCTTGCGGCAATAAATTAACATTCGCAGCAATCGTACTCATAATCTGTAAGCTCTCTATCATTTCCTTAGCAATGGCCCACGAAGCTTTAACAAAGTGAATCATCATAAAAAGTTTCACTTCTAAAGCTGTTTCCATTAAAAATTTAAAAAGGTCAGTGATAATTGATGGGATATCCTCAAAAAAGAAATCCCAAAACCCAGAAAATTCATCGGCTACCATTTGCGAGGCTCCTGCTACATCTTCATAGGTATCTGAAAAAGCAAAAAAGGGGATAAAAAGAACAAGTAATAATATTATTTTTTTCATTTGTTTAATCTCTCAATATTGCTAAAGCCGCAATCAATGAACAAAGCATCATAATTGGACCAGCAAGCGCTTTAAAAAAATCACTATAGCGAGACAGTGAAGCATCAACCGAACCATAAGAAAGCTCAATTCTTCTTGCTTGGTAACCAATAGCATTAGGAACAGTGACACTAAAAATAGTTTTAGCCTCGGCTAGAATAGATCGTATCTGAGAGTCATATTCAGCTTGGGCAGTAACAACCCTAGCTTTAATGGCCTCTTGTGCTGAGGAATCAAACATAGATAAAAAAGCGGATTTATCGACATCTTGCGTAGTCGTTGTAAAACTTTTCTCTTCCTCCTCTTCTTTTGGTTTATCTAGTTTTTCGCCTAAAGCTTCAATAGCAGCAACCACTTTACCGTCACCACTTTTCATCGTTGATTGTATTGACTCCATTGTCATACGTTGACCATGTTCAATTGAGTCAAGTTTTTGATTTGTACTCTTTATTAATGCCCCAGTTTCCAAACTAGCTTTGGTTTCATCTGAGTGTTCTGAATTTTCGTCTGGTGTCCACGTTCCACCAGCATCAAAACAAGCCCGACACAAACCAGCACTAGCAACGGAACAATTACCCGTTCCAGTAGGACAAGAAGTTTCTTGATAATCTTGTGTTTCATCCCAAGTACCACCCATTTCATTACAAAAACCACGGCTAGCACTAGCACCAACAACAGAGCAAGTACCGTTACTATCAAAATAATTACTATCACCCTCACCAACATCAGGATGCAAACCGACATCACAAAAAACAGTGGTTCCATCATCAATGCAGCCATCGTCACAAATGCTACTACCTTGGATAGTAGAACAATGTTTATCTCTATTTGCCGCGCAATAATTAGTATTATTTGAGTAAATACAATTATCCTTTGAATCTCCAATACCAGAGCCATCAAAATCTGGCTTGTCGCTATTTATACAGCCTCCATCTACAGAGCCAGAGCCAGAATAATAAGAGGTATCGCCAAAAGTTACTTTATCTACATCGCATGAAATACCACTATAAGGGGGAGAATAACAAAGTGATTCAGCGGAGTTATTACCAGAATCTAAAATCAAAGCCTTACATTTATCATCATTTTTACTATCGTTTTCTAAGCCATCAATAAGACGTTGAATATCCGAAGAACGATAACAATTACCATTAGGGGTATTATCGGGATAATGATGAACATCAAAAGTGGCGTCGTCTGAAGGTGGGCAACGGTAAGTAGAATTCTCAACAGGGTTGATAAGTTGCGCGTAGGCACCTGCTGAAACTGTTCCACAGTGACCACTTTCACGGATAGTACCTATTTGATAATATAAACGAACTGAGAGTTCGGTTACGGTACCAGTCCTAGTTAACCTAAATCCACAACTAGAAGGGCTTGTAATTGCAACAGCCGCCGACAATCTATTAGCACAAGATAAAGCACTTGAGCTTATACCCATATCAACACCCAAAATATTACAGGTATAATGTTTAGTGGTATCTAAGAAAGGAAGCTTAAAAGCCAATCCATCAAAAGAAAAATCTGATGGGATATTGATAGAATGACTAAAAAAAGGCGAAAAAAAAGCGACTATAAAAGCCGCTAATTTCCACGTTTGCAGCGTATTCTTAACTTGTACGAATGCCACTAGAAAACCCCTCAACAAAACAATAAGTAAAAATCGATGCAAACATTATGGAAGTAAGCATTACTTACGTAATAAACCCAGAACCAAAGTGATACCAGTAACAACCGACGCAATAGCAATAACAACTAAAGCAGCCGCTGTCGTATTTGCAGTGCCATCAGTACCAGCCGCAGCGATAGCAGTTGAATGGTCAACAGCAAATGAGCTAGCAGAAACGAAGAGAGCAGTACCACCAGCAGCAAGTGCTTTAGATTTTTTCTTAGCTTGTGTAGCTACCCACTGACCACCAATATTTACCATTTGAATAGTTTTCATGTTTTTCCCCTTAAAGGATTAGTTTTTAAAATTTACGTTTTACCGAGTAATCGGTTAACACGGCCAAGTGCATGGCCACTAATAAACCCAATCAAACAAATTGCATTAAACATCGCAAAATCTTCGGCTGAGAATTCAAACAATTCTTTAAGCGTCAAAATGATAGTTTCAACACTTATAGAATCGTATTCGGTCTTGGATAACAAAACCAAATCATTGCAAGTCTCAATAGGTGTAGCTGAGGTTTTCAAAGTGCCTGTTCCGTCAACATAAACGCAATGGGCAGCATTTGAGGTAAAGCTAAACAACAACACTATTAAAACTAAATACTTCATTTTTTCTTACCTACTAAGAAGTAAGAACGCTGTAACTTTTCATCAAAGCTTTTCACTTTAAATTCATTAAGTGATTTCAAAACAATGGGCATAAAAGCTTTGATAGTTGCTATACCCAACTTTTGTTTAGCCAACGTTACAGCGGAGTTCATAATTATTTAGCGCTCAAACATTCGTCAAAATGCTTTTTAACCGCAGGGTCAACAGGTGTTATTTTTGAAATCTCATTTTCAAAAGTGTCCGTGTTGAAACCAACGACAAGGTCATACTCTTTGTTTGAAACAAAGGCGCCAGTATCTATAAGTAAATGGGCGTATTTGGCGTTAATGCTTAACGACTGTTTACCAAATGGCGTTTCAGTTGATTGGCCTACCGCTTTACGTTTAAATTTTGGTGCGTTTACGTTTTCCAATGGATAAAGCATTAGTAATAATGCTGATTCAGCATCAGGGTTTTTGCTTTCAGGAAAACTGGTAATTTGCAGACCACATAAAATGATTTTGTTCGACATGTTAAACCTCTATAACTTTGTTGATTAATTGTTGATAGGTAGGTGGTATTCCGAGTTTACCGCCTGTTTCTTCGGGTAAAATTAAACCCATTGTGTGTTCAATATCACCTTGGAAAACTTCTAAGATATCGCCCAAGGCTTTACCAGCAGAGCGGCGAACGTGACGAACACGAGCAGCCACATCGAGACAAACCTCTTTTACTTTACTCATTGACCTAGTTTTAACGCCTTTGTCTAAATCAACAGAGGCAGCGAAAGGGCATAGGCCAGCAAAGGTGGCGGCTAAGTTAAGTAAACAATCAACAGACCATTTCTTTAATTCAGCTTCAGAGCGATACCAGGAGAAGTTATCTTGCTTGATACATTGTTCTAATTTCTTGTCGTAGATGCGCCAATAGATAAGCGAGGTACGAGAGCCGACACAAACCATTTCTTGCGTGAATACTTTCTTCAAGTTGCTATCGTAGGTGTATTTGTTATTAGGATTAATTGTTGGAGACTGCCCTCTATTGGAGGTTCTAAACCAACCGTCCTTGTAAGCTTTTTCGGCATAGTCACAATCAAAGTTTTCGTCAAAATCATCAAAGGCTAAATCGACACGGCTTAACTTAGTGACGGTAAATACCTTTGATAGCCAATGGTGCATAACGAATGGTGTTATGTGGCTGAATAATGATTTACAACCCGTACCCGAAATTTGAAAATATATGGTGTCGCGTTGACCACCTAAACCAATGAAGCCAACTTCTACGCCATTAGCGCGTAAGGTCATTGAGTCTTTATAGCCATGTAAACCACGACCACGCATAGGTGACATTTCAAAACCTAATACGGTATTTACCCAAACTTTTAATGTTCTTTCGTAAAAGTCAGTCATCAACACAGCGACTTTATCTTTATGGGCTTCATATTCGTCAATGCCGAAAGCTTGGCTTGATTTGATAACAGGTGGTTTTGGATAAATACCATGGCGTTTAATACGCGTTATTTGGGGAACGTCCTTGTTAGTGAAAAATGATTTCTTATAACCGGTGACTAATTCCATTTGTAAATTAGCTGCACCCGCTTTACGACAGTAGCGAAGTGCTGAAATTGGGAAAGCAAAAGCTAAGTGATCTATTTTGATAGCATCAGATTTTTCATGAGCCATTAACGCTTCAGCAGTTTGGGTATAAACGTCCTTTTTATTACTAACTTTCATTAGAGTTTTCCCTGCTGCACTAACTGCGGATAATTACTGTTAGTAATTTCAACTAATTCAGCGTTATAAAATTCAGATGAAGCCCAAACATTGAATAGATACAGAGAACTGAAAAAGTCATAACGACGCTTTCCGTTAAAGTCGTAAGTGACATTTACGCCCATGATTGGGTCGCTCTCGTAGTAAATTTCAATGCGCATAACAATTAGTTCACGTGCACTTGTTGCCACTCTTTCGAGGCAATTTGATATTGTTTGTCGATATAACTCGCCAAATCTTCTACTTTTATAAAGACAGGGGAGCGCTCAGATTTAATTAAGCTGAAAGTAGGTACAGGAAAATCTTGGCCTTTAATTTTTTGCTTAGCCGTTTTTACGGTAATACCGAAGAACTCCTGGCAAACGTCTTTCAGTTCTATTACTGGAGATTCAAAGCGAGCTAGAAGTGCGAAATTTGTATTCATATATCACCTATGTAATCATTTGCGGTTAAAGCAATTCAAAGCGATTACAATCGCCATAAAGTTCCTACAAAGAACCTTTGAGCAGATATTAGTACCTATCAGGAACCTTTGTCAAATGAATTATGATAAAAAGATAAAATCATTAAGATCTTCTCTAGAACTCACACAAAAAGATTTCGCTGTAGAATCATCTATTCCATTGAGTACATTGAAAAAAATAGAAAGTGGAATATCAAATGGTCTATCAGCAGTAGAGCAAATATTAAGTAATGAAAAATTCGTATATTTAGCGAGTTGGTTCTTTGATCCTAATGATAATGATGCTCCTTTAGCTAAAGAAGGTTCCAAGTCGGAACTTAAAAAGCATCTTTCTTTAGGCCATATAAATTTACCTTTTTACGAAGTAAAAGCATCGGCTGGTGATGGGGTTTTAGTGGAAGCTGAAAAACAAACTCACTTAATCAGCTTTAAACCTGAGTGGCTAAATAAAGAAATTGGTGTAAACGCCAATGATGTATTTTTGATGTTAGTCGATGGTGACAGTATGTACCCGACATTAAAGAGTGGTGCCATGATAATGGTGAACAAACACTTTAATGGGTTAAGTGATGGGATTTATGTAATGCGGTACGAACAAAACTTACTTGTTAAACGCTTACAAATGTTGCCTAAAGGGATTATCAAAGTGAAGTCCGACAATGATATCTACGAACCTTGGGAGATAAATAAAGAAAACTTAGATGGAACAGATATGGAAATTATTGGGCGAGTGGTTTGGTCAGGGCAAAGAATGTAATAACTTTGTAAAAATTAAAAATGATTTTAAAAGATAAAGAACTCCAAAATATTAGAGCTCTTAGTACTAGAAAATGATAACTAATGGCATAAAGCAATTATTAGATAATTTAACGCCTGGCTAGGCGAAAAATACAGTTTGGCTAAAATTTTGAGTGCAGCCCAACTGTAAACTCTCCGTTTAATTAGCTTATTATGCACCGCATAGACCCAACACTTCTTTGACAATAAGCTGAGCGATTGAATTATTACTTGGCTCTCGCTGTTCAGTTCTGGATAAACAGGACTGACTTCTCCAAGAAATAATGTCATGCGAGCTTGCATGCTCAATAACAGTTTTTACTGTCTGCCCCCGTGTTCTTGTCGCGCAAACTATAAGGTCACAATTAAGATTAACAAAAAGTGGGATACTCTCTCTTAATCTACTACTAGGGTCTCCCTGAGTTTCTATACCAACTTTTTTACCATTTACGTCAAAAATCACTCTCTCGTCATACTCACTTTCTATCCGATGCTCAATATCACAAATGCTAAATGATATTTCTAGCATTCTTATAACTTGCTTTAAAGTGGTAGTTTTCCCACTATTGGCTGAACCACATAAAACTAGAATTCGATCCATAACATTTCCCTTAAATACCACTAGACGCATAACGCGCTAATAACGCAACCAACTGTTGCGTATCCTTTTTTAGTAACTTGATACTAATAGACCCTTAATTCACATATTTAGAAAGCATATTTAGATCTAAAGATTCCTGTTACTTCATGTTCATGATCACTTTCTTCTTTCAAAGTATTCTCTTCCAGAGGTTGAATCGTTTTGCCAAAGTTCAAAAATGAAATGTTCAAGTTTTTTAATTTTTTAAAATAATCATCTTGGTCGATTAGTTTTATACCATTTTGATTTTTTAACCAGCCTCTAGATTCTCCCTCATATGCAAGCAACCAACTATCATCATATAATGCTTCAGCGTGAAGCAAATTATTCCAATTTCTTAAATCTAAGTTACGGGTATAAGACTCTTTTTCTCTTGCCATAAATATTGAAATAATAGCCATAGGATCTTTTAGATTGGATAAGTTATTAAATTCATTATTTACAACTATCTTTAACTCGGTTAATAGCCAAAACGCCCAGGAAATTTCAAAGCCAAAATTATTGTCAATCCCATGTTGAGCAATTTTTAGAAGCCCTTCCTTTATTTTATCTAAGCTTAAAGGATACCCATAAGATTTATATGATACAAAAATTTTAGATATTTCTATTAGGTTTTTAGTTTCAGCAGACGCTATTTGTAAACAGATAGATTCAACTAAGTTCCAATTACTTTTATGAATTTTTATCGGCTCTATTTTAGCGAGAAAATAAGCAAAGGCATTGTCATTAGGATTTTCTTTATAAATTTCTATTGCCAGATTATACAAATGGATAATGTCAGATTTTTGTTCGTGTATACCTTTTCTAATCTTGAAATTTTGAATAGTTTGAAGATGAATGTTTTCAACAATAGCAGGCATTTTTTCAATTTTAGTTTTAACTTCATTTGCCGTTAATTCAAATTGCCGTAAGGCCCTATTGATTGTATTACTCACTGCTTCAGCTTCAGAGTGTGTGTCAGCAAATAAGAAAAAGTCATCAATAAACCTAATTCCATTAATTTTGTGACTAGATTCTGAAATTATTTTATCTAGTGCTACCCCGATAATTTCGGAAATAATTCTAGATGTATCAGGTCCGATAGGAAGACCTAAAGTTTGTCCGTCCTGCATATTTCTTACTAATCGGTCGAGTTTATTGCCCCACAAATCATCAGACCGATTATTTTTAGATTCTATTTTTCCATGTAAAGCCCAAGGTATACTGTGCGTATAAATTGAACCATAAAATTTAGAGATATCTGCCGTCACAAGGTATTTAGATGCAAACCCCTTTATTATTCGCTCTTCAATAAATTCTTCGTATAAATGGGAGTTTGATACCGCTCGAATACTTCCGAACTTAGATCTTGATTTACTCATAGATATTTCACTTACGTCGTAAAATTGAGTAATATCGTTTGATTTTTCACTTAAGAATTTTGCAAGTAAAGTAAAATGTTTTGGGTTCGGAATTGCAATGTTTCGTCTAAATCCAGCACCTTTGGGAATGCTAGCTTTGATTGTATGACTAGTTTTAGGTGCTGCTTCAAGAATTGTATTATTGATTTGTAGTGATAACCCGAACCCCGAAGAGTCAAAAAATGAAGGAAACTCTTTTGGAAAGAAGCCTTTTGAAATTAGGTCATTTGAATTCATGTTAAATCCTATTTACATCTGACATGAGAGCATACTCATATGCAGGTTGGGAGCCGACTTAGGAACAGAACGTATTGCTAAGAGAAAAATAAGGGTTGGCTATAATCGCAAAGTGATGGCCAACTCTTATTTTTTCTGCTTGAGCAACTTGTTATTTTTCAATTTTCAATTTTTCTTTAGTTGACGTTTCTGATTTATTTACTTCTTCTTCAGACTCCACTTTAGGTATTTCTTTTTCAGTTTTTTGTGAAGTGATTTTTCCACTTAAAAGACTAGTGTTCACTGATGCTAGTCCAGGTGCGGAATTTCCACCAAAAATTCTAGCGTTCATTGATGCTCTTTCTGATGTGGAGTTTCCGCCAAAAATTCTAGCGTTCATTGATGCTAGTTCAGATACGGAGCTACCACCAAAAATTCTAGCGTTCATTGATGCGAGTTCAGATACGGAGCTTCCACCAAAAATTCTAGCGTTCACTGTTGCTAGTTCAGATGCGGAATTTCCACCAAAAATTCTAGCGTTCATTGATGCTAGCTTAGAAGCGTAATTATCACTTGAAATATTAGGCAATTGAGAGTTAAAAACTCCTGACAATAAACTATTATATTCACTTGATGGGCGAGTTTGAGAATTTGCCCTTAACTTTTTAATTTCAAGGTTTAATTTATTAACTTTACTATCATTGTTTTTATTTTTATTTTTTTCATTCGATAGTTCAGATACCAGCTCTTCAATTTTAGAAAGGTGAAGCTCTTGTTCTCTATTGATATCCTCAATTTTAGAAAGGTGAAGCTCTTGTTCTCTATTGATTTCCTCAATTTTTAGCTCTTGAATGGTAATTTCTGAAGTCAAATTTCTAACAAATGATCCCATCTCATCTGCACTACCAGCCATACGGTTGAAAATAGTTAAAAAATAAGATATTAATTCATTATCTGAAAAATTCGGATAGCGTATTCTGTGATCAATTTCACTCCAACCTTCTTCAAAAATTGTTCTAACCTGAATTTCAGAAAATACTTTGTTTAAGGTTGGCTGTGTCGATATTACGTAATGAATAGAGCGATAGCCAGCAGGGTGATTTTTTACTTCACAAGAGTTGGTTTTATAACTATCAATTATTTCCCCTTCATCTCCTGAACGAATATAAGCGATGGGAGGCTCTTCTGTTTTCCAATGCTTTAGTATGTGTTTTTGAATATTTACCCATTCGTATTTAAAAAGGTGTAAAACTCTAACACCGACTAAATCTGTAATTATTTCCGTATAGTTTTCAGTATTTATGGATAGGTACTTTTCACTACCAATGGCACGTTTCCTTACTATTTTTTCAATCAAGTGTTCTGGGTTCTTTACTCTCCATCTTACAGAATGGACTTGGGGGCATTTTTGTAGGATTTTGGCCAAATAGCTTGCTGCGTCATCTAAACTTGCGACTTTTGAGTTATGATCTATTGCAATAGCCTTTAAGTCACTAAACTCAATCGCAGACTTTTCCCAATTTTTTTGGGTAATACGGTTGTTTTCTAAAAACAATTTTAATGATAATTCTTCGATACTCACTGTCATCTCCCTTGAAAAATAAAGCTTACTTATGGAAACGTCCTCTCCATAGATTTTATTTGTATTAATATCCCATAGTTTCAATGGTTTAGATACTTAAAATATGTGGTTTATTGTTAGCATCTTGGATGCTACAAAGGAGTCTGAGTTATATCAACCGTAAATATAACTATACTTTGTTTAATATCAATAAAACGAATGTTAAATGTATTGGTTTTTGGGTTAATACTAGGTTTTTCAGTAATATGAAATGAATAATTTATTAGAAATAGTGATGAAGTGAGAGTTCGATTTGGGGCCCTTTTTAGATACATTTATTTTTCGTGGTTCCAATAGGGTTCCATGAGTGAGGGGAGGGTAGTAGATATAGTGATTTACGTCCAATCTAGCATAAGACTGAATTTTTTGGTTGTTGTATTTTATAACGTGTTATTGAGGCCCAAACTAAGTAAAATACTATATTTATAAAATAGAAAACATATACCTGTAATGATCATAAAGAAAAATATACAAGATGATCAAATACAACTGAGTAATGAATGATAAAGAATAAAGGTTTCACCTTAATAGAACTCGTAGTTGTTATTGTCATACTGGGTATATTGGCAGTGACAGCAGCACCAAAATATATGAATTTAACCGATGATGCTTTAGAGGCAAAAGTTGAAGCCAATGCTGGTGCTTTAAGATCAGGTGTAGAACTTGCCAACATGAAATGGCGCGTTTTGGGGTCACCAGCTGCATTTAGTCAGCGCGATAATATTCAACTATATGGGACTGATGCATCGGGACAAATTGATATTAATCCAGAAGGTTTTCCTGCTCAAAGTTATCCTGGAAGTGATGTAGTAATATCGACAGATAATGACGATGATTGCTTATCTTTATGGGTAGCGCTAATAGAAGACGGTGACAACAAAGCAGCGATTGATGATTCGAAAGAATTTATTAGTAACTATGAAGGTAATAATACTTGCTCATACAAGCTAACAAGAAAAATTGAGTTTGGTTTCATCTATGATTCCACTACGGGTGAAGTTACATTACTTTAATAATTGAGTGTGACTGCTATTATCCTGGCCTATCAGATACCAATATTCTATATAAAGAAACTTAAAAAGAAGAACTAAAAATCATCAGTCTAAGCGATGACGTGGCGTTTGGAATCCTTTTTATAATACCTGATTTTAATACCGGTCACATTAGTGTTTCGTGTGTTATCTAATCCCAATGAAAATAAAGGTTTACGTAAATTTTAGCATTGAAATCCACCTTGGTTTCACCGCTTGTTAGGTATAAAAAAGGCCCGACGAATGTCGAGGTTTCAAATAAGGCTAAACAGTCAATCTATGCTGTTTTCTTTTTTCTTGATAAACCCAGCCCAGCCAAGCAAAGACCAAGCAATGTAATTGACGATGGTTCAGGAATACTGACACTATTTGATATAAGATAAGTGATTGGTTCAGGATCACTTACTAATGCAATTGACGATGGTTCAGGAACACTGACACTACTTGAGACACGATAAGTGATTGTTTCACTACAACAACTCTCTGCGGTATCTGCAAAAGCCCAACTCCCTGCTAAACCGTTATTTATATCTATATGTAAGTAAGAATTTGAAAACCAACCTGATGCTTTAGCGTAATTACTACCACTGAAAAATTGTGTATTCGAAGATGTATAATCTACGACAAATGTTGACGCAGTGATGTTCAATGAGGTGAACAAATCTGAAGTCATTATTTTCCAACCGTATCCAGATTGCTCACTTAAGTCTATGGCACCACATGAACCTTCTAGAAGGCCATCACTACAAGGAGATGCCCATGCTAAGTCATAACCCGCAAACGTCACATAAGCATCATCTGCTACTTCGCTAGTTAACAGGGTCGCATTAACGCCAGTACTCATGATGAAACAAAGTAATAATCCAATATATATTTTCATGCTACCTCGACATTTTTAATAATTAGTCATTAATTATTAAAAAAGCATATATAGTGCCAATATATAACGTGTTGATGTTTTTGGTATTTATCTAGTAAAAAAAAAGGTGTGTAAAAAAAGTTGACAATTTATATCGCCTAACTGCTTATTAGGGAAACTTCCCAGTAATATGACCGGGATAATTTATTAAAAATAGTGTTCTCTATAACGAAGATTACAGCGAGGAAGAAAGAATCATAAAAATTAGTGGTGTAGTTGGTATTGGATTTGGGGCGACTTTATATTTTTTGTATTTTACATGGTTCCAACAGTGTGAAATATTTACCTCAAGGCCCTTATAAATCTATATTTCAGTCCAATCTAGTATTAGGGAAGCTGAGAGTTTAGCTGAAATAATAAGGTATCTTATGGGAATTTAAGAGGAATATGAATCTTTAATACTGTAATTATAATTTAATTTTGATAAGTACACAAAGCTGCATTTCTAAAACTGCAGTTGAATCTAACTAGTTATAAGATATCACTTAGCTCAACGTGAACAACATACACAATCAATGTTTACTTTGGTAGAATGTCGCTAATTTAAAGGAGAGCACTTTTATGCCAAATTACGTTGTAGGTCACAAGATACCAGATTCAGACTCAATCTGTTCAGCAATCGCATTATCATATTTAAAAACTAGCTTAGGTGAGGAAACTGTTCCTGCACGTTTAGGTGAACTTACCCCTGAAACACTGTTTATCTTAGATAAGTTTGGCTTTGAGCAGCCAGAGCTAAAAACTAGTTATGCTGGCGAAGGAGTATATATTGTTGATCACAGTGATCTTGAACTTGCTCCTGATGATATAGAGAAGGCTACAATCTTAGGAATCATTGATCATCACAAACTGGGAGATTTAACGACGACATCGCCACTTGAAATTTGGGTTCGTCCGGTGGGTTGTACTAATACTATCATTAAGATGATGTATGACTTTCATAATGTAGAAATTCCAAAAAATATTGCCGGTGCCATGTTATGTGCCATTTTGAGTGATACCGTTATCTTTAAATCACCAACCTGTACCACTGCAGATATAAAATGTGTAGAAGCATTAGCCGAAATTGCCGGTATAGAAGACTTTAAAGAACTTGGCATGGATATGTTCAGAGTAAAATCTGCTGTTGCAGGTACTCCTATTCGAACTTTAGTAAAACGTGATTTTAAAGACTTTAATATGAATGGTCATAAGGTTGGTATTGGCCAACTTGAAGTCATTGATTTATCGGTTTTTGATGAAATCAAAGATGAGTTATACGCTGATATAGCCAAGCTTAAAGCTGAAGGCGGACGTCATAGTGTCTTTTTACTGCTAACCGATATTATGAAAGAAGGCTCAGAGCTTCTAATTGCCAGTGATAGTGATACCTTGGCTGAACAAGCATTTGGTGTAGCACCACAAAATGGTAAGGCTTGGTTAGACGGTGTATTAAGCCGTAAAAAACAAGTTGTTCCACCGCTTCAAGAAATTTTTCTTAAGTAGTTAGCTACTGTTTAAAAGAAAATTGCTTTCAATAAAAAACCCAGCAAGTGCTGGGTTTTTTTATTTCAGTTATTTGAGCTATTTCAAATTAAACGCGTTCAAATACTGTTGCAATACCTTGACCTAAGCCGATACACATAGTGGCTAAACCAAGATTGACATCTTGGCCTTCCATTAAGTTAATCAAGGTACCTGATATACGTGTACCTGAACAACCTAAAGGATGACCAAGTGCTATAGCGCCGCCATTTAAGTTAATTTGATCCATTTTATCTTCAACTTTTAATGCTCTTACACAAGAAAGTGCTTGGGCAGCAAAAGCTTCGTTAAATTCAAATAACTCAATATCTGCAATTGATAGACCGGCACGTTTTAACGCTTTATTCGTTGCAGGAACAGGGCCATAACCCATAGTCGCAGGATCGCAACCAGCAACGGCCATACCACGAACTTTAACGCGAGCTGTTAAACCTAGTTCTTTTGCTTTCTTAGCAGACATAATTAACATTGCTGAAGCGCCGTCAGAAAGAGCAGAAGAAGTTCCCGCAGTAACGGTACCATTCACTGGGTCAAACACTGGACGCAATGCAGATAAGCTTTCAGCCGTTGTGTCAGGACGAATTACTTCATCATGCTCAACTAACGTTAGTGCACCTGTAGCATCATGGCCTTGTGTGGCAACAATTTCATTGTCCCAACGACCAGCCAAGTGTGCTTCATGGGCTTTTTGATGCGAACGTGCACCAAAAGCATCTTGCATTTCACGGGTAATGCCGTGTTGCTTACCCAATAACTCAGCAGTTAATCCCATATTTCCAGAGGCTAAGGCAATATGTTTATTTAGTGCAGGATCAAAATCAACATCATACATCATAGGTACGTGACCCATGTGTTCAACACCGCCAATTAGAAATACATCACCTTGACCAGCCATGATACTGGTAGTCGCTTGGTGCAACGCTTCCATAGAAGAACCACATAAGCGGTTAACCGTAACACCAGCAATAGATTTTGGTAAACCAGCAAGTAATGATGCATTACGTGCAATATTAAAACCTTGTTCTTTAGTTTGTTTTACACAGCCCCAAATAACATCTTCAATGTCTTCTGGGTTTAATGCTGGGTTGCGTACTAAAATTTGTTTCATTAGGTGTGCTGATAATGCTTCAGCACGTACATTGCGAAAAACGCCGGCCTTAGAGCGACCCATTGGAGTTCGTATGCAGTCTACAATTACAACTTCGTTCATTTTATTCTCCTCGGCTTAAGCTGATTTAACATCGGTAGTGAAATAAGATTTACCTGATTTTGCCATCTCACGTAGGCCATCAGTAACTTGATATATTTCACCTAAATCAGCATATTTATCCGCCATTTCGATGAAGTTATTTAAACCAAGTGTTTCTAAATAGCGAATAGCACCACCTCTAAATGGTGGGAAACCAACACCATAGATTAAGCCCATATCAGCTTCAGCTGCGGTATCAACGACACCTTCTTCTAAACAACGTACCACTTCATTAACCATAGGGATCATCATGCGAGCAATAATTTCTTCGCTGCTGAAGTCTTTTTTATCAGCACAATGTTGGCCAAGTAATTCGTATGCAATAGGAGCAGGTACTTTTATTGGACGACCACGTTTATCTTTCATGTGATCATAAAAGCCTTTGCCATTTTTCTGACCAAAACGCTCATTAGCATAAAGAGTACTAACTGGGTCATTGGCAATTTTCTTCATGCGGGTAGGGAAACCAGCTGACATAACATCTGTACAGTGATCAGCCGTATCAACACCAACAACATCAAGCAAATATGCTGGACCCATTGGCCAACCAAATTGTTTTTCCATTACTTTATCGATAGCGCTAAAGTCAGCACCTTCAAGTACTAATTGACTAAAGCCAGCAAAGTATGGGAATAAAACACGGTTTACATAAAAACCAGGGCAATCATTAACAACAATCGGCGACTTACCCATTTTAGCGGCATAAGCTACAACTGCAGCTACCGTTTCATCCGAGGTATCTTTACCGCGAATTACTTCAACTAATGGCATTTTATTTACGGGATTGAAAAAGTGCATACCACAAAAATTTTGCGGACGTTTTATGCTTTGTGCTAATAAATCAATTGAGATAGTCGAAGTATTAGAAGTAAGAATAGCATCGTCACTGATTACGCCTTCAACTTCAGCTAGAACCATGCCTTTTATTTTAGGGTTTTCAACAACAGCTTCAACAACAATATCTACATCTTTAACGCTGTCGTAACTTAAGCTTGGCGTGATGTTATTCAATACACAAGCCATTTTCTTAGCATCCATACGACCACGTTCAACTTGCTTAGTTAATATGCCCGTTGCTGTAGTTAAACCTAAATCGAGTGCTTGGTCATTAATATCTTTCATAATGATAGGCGTGCCTTTATAGGCTGATTGATAGGCAATACCACCACCCATAATACCTGCACCTAATACTGCGGCCTTTTTGACTATTTTAGTTGCCAGTTTACCCGCTTTTTTAGCTTTACTTTTAATGACTTGGTCTGCCATAAACAAACCAATTTGTGCTGTTGCTGCATCAGTTTTTGCTAATTTTGCAAAACCGGCATTCTCAGCAGCCATTGCACCAGTGCGATCTAAGTTAGCACTAGCAATCAATGTATTTATCATCACCATTGGTGCAGGGTAATGTTTACCAGCTTTAGCGGCAATCATGCCTTTGCATGTTGTCGATGACATGATTAATTCTGTCGGAGATAAGTTTAATGCTTCTAATTTAGGCTGACGTTTAGCGCGCCAATCTAGCTTGCCATTAATTGCTAATTTAAGCATGCTAATCGCTGCACTGCGTAAATTTTCTGGCTCAACAACTGCGTCAAGAACACCTTGTGCAAGTGCCGCCGCCGGTTTAAATGCTTTACCAGTAGACATCCACGTTGCTGCATTATCAAAACCGATAAGTCGAGGTAGTCTTACAGTGCCACCAAAACCGGGCATAAGGCCAAGCTTAACTTCTGGTAAGCCAATGCTTACGGTAGTATCTGCAACACGGTAATCACAGGCAAGTGCCATTTCACAACCACCGCCTAATGCAACACCATTAATGGCGGCAATGGTAGGTAATTGAATATCTTCAAAGGAATCGAAAACATCAGATGCCTTCTTTGCCCAAGAGGCTAATTCATCTTCTGGTTGACTAAATGAAGTTAAAAATTCAGTGATATCCGCGCCAACAATAAATGTTGATTTACCAGAGGTAACCATAACGCCTTTAGCGTCTGCGCAGTTGTTAATTGCTGCAACTACCGCGATATATTCTTCAAAAGTTGCTTGATCAAATTTGTTTACTGAACCTTGAGCATCGAACTTAAGTTCGACAATGCCGTCTTCGAGTAATTGGGCAGAAAGGCTGTTGCCTTGATATATCATGCTTCGTCTCCTTCACCTAAATGTGGTGTTGATGTTTGGATGATTAATCTAGTTTTTTTAGCGAAATTATCATTCTAAAAAACTTAGATAACTAATAATAGCTGACTGAGTGTGCCTTGAAAAAAAGTTAAATGCAATAAATTTAAACAGGTGTTTTAATTGGCTGTTTGTTTGCTCTGAATAAGTATAGTAAAGCATATAAAAAAATACCCAGCGAATATGGCTGGGTATTTCAATTGAATGCGCTCGCGCTAATAAGTAGCGGTAACTTTAGTATTATCTGATGTTTTAATTTTGTTGTTGGAGAAAATTGATGAAATCACTACCTGGCATTGGTTTGGCATAATAGAACCCCTGTACTTCATCACAGCCAAGTTCAATTAAGCGTTCTTGTTGCTCAATTTCTTCAATACCTTCAGCAATAACTTTAAGTTTCATCTTCTTACCCAGATTGATAATGGTTTCAGCAATAACGGACTGACCTTCTTTATGAATATCGGTAACAAAGGCGCGATCAACTTTGAGTCGATCAAGAGGCAGTTTTTGTAAATAGCTTAATGAAGAAAAACCAGTACCAAAATCATCTAAGGCTATGCTGATCTCTTGGGCCTTTAACTTAGTTAAGGCATCAATAATGATTTGCGGTTCGTCCATTAAAATATTTTCAGTAATTTCTAACTCAAGTTTACTTGGCTTAATTTTATGTTCAGTAATGGTGTTAATAATATTATCAACGAAATTATCTTGTCTAAATTGAGGTATCGATACATTGACTGAAATACTAATGTCGGCGAAATCTTTCTCTAGAATTTTTAATTGTTTACATGCTTGGCTAATAACCCAGTCACCAATTTCAATAATTAAGCCTGAATATTCAGCTAGAGGAATAAAAACAGCAGGGGAAACAAATTTTCCATCAGCGGTGCGCCATCGAAGTAAAGCTTCAGCGCCTATTACTTTACCTGTACTTAAAGATAGTTGCGGTTGATACCAAAGTTCCAGACAGTTATTGGCAAAATCATTACGTAGTTGACGGATCATATTCAGTCGCCACTGCATTTGATCTTCTATATCCGAGTGATAATAAGCAAAATGTTCTAAACGATTCTTTTTGGCAATATTTAAAGCGATATTAATTTGGTTTAAAACTTGCACTCCACTGCTTTGCGCATGCTCTTTGGTACAAAGACCAAAACAAGCATTGATTGGAAGATGTTGATCACCTGCAGTAAAAGGTTGATGGAATAAAGCCATCAAGCTTTCAGGGGTTAAAGAATCTTCAGGACCGATAATGCCAAAAACATCTGCGCCAACACGGGCAAATTTACAATCACGATTGATACTTTGCATGCGTTGACCAACAGCGGTAAGTAGTTTATTACCGATATCTTGCCCTAAGGCATCGTTGATATCACTGAAATGGTTAATGTCGATTAAGGCAGCGACTTGGTTTTCTTGATCGCTTTGTGCAAAGTGGTCAAGTAGACGAACAAATTCTAGGCGGTTTGGTAAATTAGTTAGCCAATCTTTATAAGCAGCATTAGTGAGCTTTTGGAATAAGTGGACATTTTCATAGCCGACTGCAACTCCGGTTAAAAACACATTAAGTAGCTGAGTTTGAATTTCTGTGAGTGGGTTAGGGAGCGTTACATGGATAACTGCTCGATAATCTCCTTTGGCAACATATAGATTTAGACTTTCATCTTGGTATTGATGCTTTTGTTGTAAGAAACAAGCTTTTACTTGTTTACTCGCTTGCTCATTTTGAAGTTTGTCGAGTTTTTGATTAATTAAGTCATCATCAAAACCGGTTTGTGCTAAAACATAAAAACTTAAATCATCAACATTCTCAATAATACCTTGGCCTCTAGCGCAAAATACGGCAGATATATCATCATCTATTAGAGCTCTTAATTGTGCTAAAACTCCTTGGCTATAGGTCGAGAGCGAATGCTGAGATGATAGCTCTGTGGCACCAGAAACTATTTTCTCTAGACCTTTGCGATTCTCATTGACGGTAGCTATTTGTTGAAAAGAACGAATTGCAGCAAAAACAGTTGTTACAAGTTTACGGCGAGTTAATTCTGTTTTTGTTTTGTAGTCATTAATATCATATTCTTTGATAACACTTTCTTCGGGGGCATAGCCGGGTTGACCGGTACGTAAAACAATGCGGATATCTTTTCGTTCTAATGTTTCTCTTATGTATTTTACTACATTTAGGCCAGCATCATCCGTTTCCATAACGACATCAAGTAGTACCAGCACAATATCACTATGCTCTTCAATAAGCTGACAAGCATCCTTACCTGAGTAAGCATGTAAATACTCAAGGCGGCGACCTAAGACAATTAAATCGGATAATGCTAATTGAGTAACGGAATGAATCTCGGGATCATCGTCAACAATTAAAACCTGCCAAGTTTCATCACTGCCAAACGCTAAAATCTCGTCTTCATCACTATCATCGATAAATAAAAAATCATCGTTTGAATTTTCGGATGCTTGCATACTGCCCTCATAACTAAGCATATTTATTACCTATATACTCAGCTAAAACTGAAATGTATTTTATTTAGTTTAACTATAACCTAATACTACTTTTTTACACTATTGAACTGGATATTAAAAGTCTGTTTACAAATATTTTATTTGATTTATTTCGGTAAGTTATAATAAATTGAATTGATTGCTGTCCGGTTAATAGCACTTTATCATGTAGCTCAGTGATTTAAGACGCTAAGTATTGACCATTAAGTGAATTATACCTACTTTATCTTAAGATATTGCGAGAAGGAGTTAGCAAAGTGAGTAAAGATAAATCAGAAGTTGTGGTACTGGAAAAAGATCTTCAAAAATCAGCCGATGATACGGTAATTGTGACAACCAGTAAATCGCATCAAACTTCGGCTGAAGCAGGTGTTTCTCAGCAGTTTTTGAAGCTTGCCAAAAAATTCGCCATCGATGGCGCTTTGTTGCCTGAAGATAAGCAAATGCTCATTGAAGATAGAACAGTTAAACGAGCTAGGTTAAGCCAGTTACGCAAGCAGAAAAATATTGAAAGTATTATGCAGAAAACGTTAACTTATTGTGCGGATTTTGAAATAGGGCAAAGAACAGATCTTGATTGGTTTAGTCGCTATATTGCTTTGTCTGAAGAGGTAAGTAATCCGACCATGCAAGATCTATGGGCTAAAATTTTAGCAGGAGAGCTGACCAAGCCTGGCGCATTTTCATTTAAGGCTCTACAAGTTTTTCGAGATATGAGTATTTTTGATGCGAAACTATTAGCTAAAGCTTGCTCCTTAGCGATAAAAGATCCCAATAAAAAAGGCATTCGGTTAATTACTGGTGCTTATCAACAGCCTGGTTTTTTTAATTTCTTCTCTAAGCAGCGGCAGCAATATTGTAACCTAAGCCATTATGGTCTGAATTACGCGGACTTATTAGCTTTATCAGAGAATCACCTTATATATTTGCAAGAGAGTGAATCGAGCCTGATAAGTAAAGGAGAAGTTCTACAATTTACCTATAACGGTTTACCGTTAAAGTTAACGGCAATAAAAGCCAATGTTTGCCTGCAATTTTACAAGTTTACCCCACTAGGGGCTGAGCTTGCTCACTTGATTAGCGATAAAAGTAATGATGATTTTTTTGAACACTTAAAAAGTAAATTAACGCATTATTTTGTTGTTAATAGTGCTTAAAATAAGCACCGTTTTTATGACTTATATCTCGTTTAAAATATCGGGATAGATTAGGTTTGCAGCTTTAAGATTAATTTACTAATGTTATACTATCTCAATTGTGATATTATCTCATTTTGATGGTCTCAACTGACCAATGACAGTAAATTAATCTAGATTCACGGAACAATCATGTTAGATAGAATAGGCATTACAGCAACTTCCTTATGTGCATTACATTGCATATTATTACCTATTTTATTACCTATGCTCCCCTTACTGGGTTTAAGCTTTCTAGCTGATCATGCATGGGAACATGTCTTCCTGCTGATGACAGCGGCACTTGGTAGCATCGCTTTATTTTCTGGCTTTAAACGCTACCACAAACGCCTTTATCCGTTCTATTTGCTTTATTTAGGTGTTGCCTTGTATTGGATAAAACATGACTACTCTCAGGAATTAGAGCCGTACTTTATTATTGGTGGCGCTAGCCTCATTATTGCTGCTCATTACATTAATATGAAACTGTGTAACAATTGCAAGCAATGTGATGACGAAGCTTGTAATAGTTAATAGCTGTAAGTAATGACCCACCAAGTTACTAACTTAGTGGGTTAGCAGCTAGCTTTCAAACTCTTTTAATTTTCTAGTTAAAGTATTTCTACCCCAGCCCAGCTTTTTCGCTGCATCTTGTTTATGACCTTGGGTAAATATTAACGCTCGCTCGAGCATGATTTTTTCAAACTCTATTTGAGCATAATCAAGAATTGCATCTTTACCTTGTGCTAGTTCTTTATCCATCCAAGCGCTGAGTACTTCCTGCCATGCATTAGACTCATGCTTTAAAGGTGTCGAACTTTCGGTTAATTCATTAGGTAAATCTTCAATCAGAATTTCTTGACCACTTGCCATTACCGTTAAAAATCGACAAATATTTTCCAACTGCCTAACATTACCTGGCCAATGGCAGTTATTTAGAAAGTGACTGGCTTTTTTGCTTAATGTTTTAACATCAACACTCAACTCATTCGCCGCTTGTGTTAAAAAATGTTGGCTAAGCTGTGGTATATCTTCTTTACGTTCCCTAAGGCTAGGTAAGTGAATTCTAATAACATTAAGTCGATGAAATAAGTCTTCCCTAAATTCACCTTTTTTTACACGCTCTTCAAGGTGTTGGTGAGTGGCTGCAATGATACGTACATCAACCTGGACCGGTGAATGTCCACCTACTCGATAGAACTGCCCGTCAGACAGTACTCGTAAAAGGCGCGTTTGAATATCTAGCGGCATATCGCCAATCTCATCTAAAAATAGCGTACCACCATGAGCTTGTTCAAATCGTCCTTGTCGGACAGCATTAGCACCGGTAAAAGCCCCTTTTTCATGGCCAAATAATTCTGATTCAATCAGATCTTTTGGAATGGCAGCCATATTTAATGGAATGAAGGGTGCATTCACTCTTGGACTATGGGAATGTAGGGCCTGTGCAACTAACTCTTTGCCTGTGCCAGATTCACCATTAATCAAGACACTAATACTTGATCGAGATAAGCGGCCAATGGCACGAAATACTTCTTGCATAGCTGGTGCTTCACCGATCAAACCAACCGCTAAAGGAACATTTTTCTTTTGCTGGCTTTTTGGGTTTTGTTCTCTAGCATGAGTAAGTGCACGTTTGGTCAGAGTGATAGCTTCATCGATATCAAATGGTTTGGGCAAATATTCAAAGGCGCCACCTTGATAGGCATTAACAGCACTGTCTAAATCCGAATGTGCAGTCATAATAATTACGGGAATATGATTATGCTGTTTATTTATCTTTTTTAATAATTCCATACCATCAATATTCGGCATACGAATATCAGAAATAATCACTTCTGGTTGGCCATGATCTAAAGCAATTAATAAATTTTCAGCGCTTTCAAAGGCGGCGCAACTGATATTTGCATTGGCAAAGGCTTTTTCTAACACCCATCTAATTGAGCTATCGTCGTCAACTATCCACACTTCTTCTGTGATCATAATTCATTCTCTTGTGATAAATGTTCTTGCTTTAAAGGCTGTTGTTTCAATGGTAGTAGAATTGTAAACTCGGTATGACCAGGACGGCTATGGCAGGATAGTTTACCTTGATGCTGATTTATCAGGGTTTGTGCAATGGATAAACCTAAACCTGTGCCATTCGAACGTCCAGATACCATTGGATAGAACAAGGTATTTTGAATTTTACTTGGAATACCAGGGCCATTATCAATAATACTAATTTGCACGGCTAATTTTACGCGTTTGCCATGAATGGTCTTGTTGCTGGCGATTCGTGTTTTTAAAGTAATGTCATGTACTTCATCTATGGCTTGAATTGCATTATTAACAATATTAAGTACGGCTTGTTGTAGCTTTTCTTGATCACATTCAATAGAGGGAAGTGAAGGGTCATAGTCACGTAATAAATGAAATTTTTGTCCATTTGAATAACTGACCAGCTGACAGACTTTTTCTAGTATACCGTGAATATTGTGTGCCTCTATTTGCGGCAATTGATTTGGCCCCAGTAAACGGTCAACTAAATTTGTTAGTCTATCTGCTTGCTCGATGATCATGTTGGTGTATTCTTGCTGGTCTTCATTTAGTTCTTTACTTAGTAGCTGTGCCGCACCACGTAAGCCGCCAAGTGGATTTTTAATTTCGTGAGCTAGGCCCTTGATGAGATCGCGTGCAGCAAGCCATTGTTGGTGTTGAAATACCTCTAGGCTTATTTGTTTTTGTTGGTCTATTTGCTTGAATTCAAGTAATACATGAGGACTTCGGACAAATTCAACCGAAGATGCTGTTACTTCTGCGGTAAAGCGATGACTTTCATTGAGCTCAACAACTATATCACTATCAGTAAACTCCTGACCTGTAGCAAAGAGTTGTTTTAAGCGAGGGCTATTAATGCTGGTATTAGCAAAAATTGTTTCCGCTGCAGTATCATATAAACGATAAAGGCTCTTGTTTAATAGTGCTTCGGCAGCAGGGTTTGCATATACGATGGCGAGTTCTGGATTGAGAATAATTACAGCTGTTACTAACTGATTAGCGAGAGACTGCTGATAAGATAACTTTTGCTCTTGTATATAACTTCGACTACGCATAAAAACCCTTAGGAAGACACTTCTATTGCACTTTTTTGGTGCGTAAAAGGTAAGTTTACTAAAGAAAGGTTTTATTTGCAGTGCTATTTTTATTAACTAGAAGATGTTAACTCTGTTATATTTCCTGCTAGCCCAGTGGTAGTAGGCACTAAAAATAATAGGGTTAACTTAGTTAGCAGAAGCTCTATGCATATAAAACGTTACTGATGCTGATGATGCAATAACCTTGCCTTCTTCATCAAGTAGTAACATTTTTATTTTATGTTCACCTCTATCAACATTTCTTAGAGAAAACATAGAGTGCTTTTGAGGATTTTGATGAGGTTTACCATCAAGGAGTAATTGTACTTCTAATCCCGACTTAAATCTTGGCTTGATACCGCCACCAATATATATAGAGCCAGTATTATCACGTATGGTGGCATTGTTTTTAGGGGTATTTATTACTATTTCGTACTTTTCAATGATCTTTTGAGGAGTGATGTCTAGTACTTTAGTTTCAACCGAGGTACTTGATTGAATTATATTACCAGGCTTAGTTTTTACTTCTACTGCGCCAGCTCTAGGAGAGTCAGAAAAAACTAATACGCCGTTTTCATTACGCCAGACATAGATTTTGGCCGTGTTTGGGTGCACAGGAGCTGCTAATGTAATTACCAATAGTGAAAACAGCAATAACTTGATCATAGTTCGTTATATTCTTCCTGTGCTTGGGTGCTCAAAATCCGCATCGTTCCATAATGTACGCTAACTTAAGTATATATCTATAATTTATACAACAAAATGTTTTTTATTGTTTTATCTGTCAATTAGTAATCTTTTAAGGTGAATAGCTTGTAACTTGCTATTTTAATGTGGTGGTATTGCTATTCCACCCATAAAAAAACTCACCTAAGTGAGTTTTTTATGATGAGCGCCAAGCGCTACCAAAATAGTACTAAGCGAAATTAAACGCTGTAGTACATATCAAATTCTACCGGGTGAGTAGTAGCATTTAATAGTTCAATTTCTTTACGTTTTAGGCCAATATAAGCATTAATCATATCGATATCCATAACACCACCTGCCGTTAAGAAATCGTTATCAGCTTCTAAGGCATCAAGCGCTTCACCAAATGAAGAACAAACTTGTGGAATGGCTGCTGCTTCTTCTGCTGGCAGGTCGTATAAATCTTTATCCATAGCATCGCCAGGATGGATTTTGTTTTTGATGCCGTCAAGTCCAGCCATTAACATAGCTGTGAAGCCTAAGTAAGGGTTCATTGTTGGATCAGGGAAACGAACTTCTATACGCATTGCTTTCGGTGAAGGTACCATAGGTATACGGATTGATGCAGAGCGGTTACGTGCTGAATAAGCAAGCATTACCGGCGCTTCAAATCCAGGGACAAGACGCTTGTATGAGTTAGTTGAAGCATTAGTGAAAGCATTTAATGCTTTAGCATGCTTGATGATACCGCCAATATAGAAAATCGCCATTTCAGACAAGCCACCGTACTTATCACCTGAGAATAAGTTAACGCCATCTTTAGCTAAAGATTGGTGAACATGCATACCAGTACCATTATCACCCACTAATGGCTTAGGCATGAAAGTAGCTGTTTTACCGTATGCGTGTGCAACGTTATGAACAACATACTTATATATTTGTACTTCATCAGCTTTCAATACCATAGTATTAAAGCGACAAGCGATTTCGTTTTGGCCACAAGTCGCTACTTCATGATGATGCGCTTCAACAACTAAGCCCATATCTTCCATAACTAAACACATAGCTGAACGTAAATCTTGTGAAGAATCTACTGGTGCTGTTGGGAAGTAACCACCTTTAACGCCAGGACGGTGACCCATGTTACCTTCTTCGTATTTGGTACCTGAATTCCAAGCAGCTTCTTTATCATCAATTTTGTAGAAAGAACCACTCATATCAGTGTGGAAACGAACATCATCAAAAACGAAGAATTCTGGTTCAGGACCAATTAATACTGTATCGGCAATGCCAGTACTACGTAAATATTCTTCAGCACGATGAGCTACAGAACGTGGGTCCCGGCTGTAACCTTGCATAGTTGCAGGTTCTAAAATATCACAACGAATATTTAAAGTAACAGCCTCAGTGAATGGGTCTAGCACAGCGGTTGATGCATCAGGCATCATAACCATGTCAGATTCATCAATGCCTTTCCAACCTTCAATTGAAGAGCCATCGAACATTTTACCGTCTTCAAAGAAGTCTTCATCTACTTGGTGATGAGGAATTGAAATATGTTGTTCTTTACCTTTTGAATCAGTAAAACGAAGGTCAACAAATTTGACATCGTGTTCTTTAATTAAGTCGAATACTGCTTGTGACATTTTGTCTCTCCAGTGAGGTTAATTTTATAAATTTTTAGTAAATAATCGAGTAAGTTTTAAAATGGATGAAGTTATAAAGGTTCGTTATTATCATTATTCATCTATTATTGCTCATTAATTAGCTAAAATCATGCCAAGATGAAGGGCATTGATTAATAAGCTTTTTTATTGTTTAAGCTTTTCTTTGTGCACCATGTTGGCGCTTGCGTTGCTCTATTTTGGTGCGCTGGTGACTATTGTAAGAATGTTACTATAGAATATATTTAGCTGCTTGCCCTTAATAATTTATACTTTTTCAGCTGTTATGCTTAAAATATATGCCCAAGGATACATTTAATCATGTTTGTAGCTATATAAATTTGTATTAGTCATAGCTATACTGCTAATTTTTATACCATTTTATTAAGTAGGTACCTTTAAGGTATGGGGTTTTTATGAATAAATTGATGGCTATTGTGCTAGCTAAAGTTTCTTTTATCATCTTTTCGTTAATTATCTCGATGAGTGCTTATGCTAAAGAAGAGCTAAGTAATTGGCAAAAGCCAACGCCAATTTTTAAGCAAGACTTTGATTGGGTAAAGCTGACCTCAGACGAATGGCTTAAAGGCGATATAGTGTCGATGTACGACGAGAAATTAGAGTTTGATAGTGATGAACTTGATATGCAAACTATTGATTGGGATGATGTAGCCGAGCTACGTAGCAAACAGTGGCAAAGTATTCGTATGTTTGATGGCACTATCGCAGAAGGTTATTTAGTAGTAAAAGAGGGGGATTTATCTTTAGTTAAACATGGGGTGACTAGCCACTATGAATTAAGTAACCTTTTATCGATTGCCTCTTCAGGAAAGAACGAAATAGATTTATGGGATGGTTATGTTAATTTAGGTATTAATTTACGACAAGGTAATACGGTACAAGTTGATTATACCTTTGCTGCTGGTATGCAGCGCCGCAGTTCGAGTAGTCGCTTTAAGGCTGACTACACCACAGATTATAGTCGTTATGAAGATCAAAAAACCGAAGAAACTAAAGTTACCGCAGATAGTGAACGGTTAACGTCATCTTATGACTGGTTCTTTAGTCCTAAGGTTTATTTTCGTGTCGCAGATGTTGAATATATAGCGGATGAATTTTTAAACCTTGATTATCGTATCCATTATGGTGTTGCCCTGGGTTATCACCTTGTCGATACTAGTCGAATAACTTGGGATGTTAATGCTGGTCCAAGTTATCAGAAAAGTAAGTTCTTGGATGTTCAAAATGATGATAGCGATACCGAAGATTCATTTGGTTTAACTTTAGGTACCGATTTTAGCTTTGAAGTAAGCAGTGATATTGATTTTGATGTTTCTTATAATGTCCAGATGGTTGACGAGGCTTCAGGTGGTAACATCCATCACTTTCAAACAGGTTTAGAAATCGATCTTACTAATGATTTTGATCTTGATTTAACTTTCTATGCCGATCGTACCGATAATCCAAAACCGGATAGTGAAGGCGGTATACCTGAAAAAAACGATTTCCGTTTAGTGGTTAGTTTTGGTTATGACTTTTAATTAATCCACTTTTCTATTATCCATACTTTGACTGTAGGCCTATTACATAGTGTGAAAAATCTTCTATTACTTGGCCTATTCTTTGTTACCTTGGTTAGCTCTATTAGTTATGGGCAGCAACCTTCGGAGCATACAGCTGTATGGAGTCCACCTACACCGGTATTTTCTCAACAATTTGATTGGCTTCAGTTACGCTCTGGCGAATGGCTTAGAGGGGATATTATCTCCATGTATGAGGATGAGCTTGAGTTTGACAGCGATGAATTTAATACCATCTTTTTTGATTGGCAAGATGTAGCAGAATTACGTAGCCGGTTTGATCAACAAATACGTTTTGCTAATGGTGAGGTAAAGCAAGGCTTTCTTATTGTTAAAGATGAACACTTAATTATAATCAGTGACGGTAGTGAGCAACATTATCCCTTATCTGAGCTCTTATCGATAACTTCCTCATCGGATGACCGCACAGAACTATGGGACGGTAAATTGAGTTTAGGCTTTGATGTTAATGTCGGTAATGTCAATCAACTTGACTATATAGCCAGTGCAAGATTACAAAGAAGAACCCCTTTCAGCCGATTTAAAGTCGACTTTATCTATAACTATAGTAAGTCTACTTTAGATGATGATGCACAAGTAATTACTGATACTGGTCGCCTAACTACTTATTTTGACTGGTTTTATAGTAGTAAGATGTTCTTTCGTGTCTTTGACTATGAGCACTTTAAAGACTTACAGCAAAATATTAGCTCAAGGGATACTTTAGGTGTCAGTTTAGGTTACCATATTATGCAAAATAAACGCTTACAGTGGGATCTGACTGTTGGCCCTAGTTACCAACAAACAGTTTATGAAGACAGTAGTTCAGCAAGTAAACAGCATAGTGGCGTAGTCGCTCTTGGGACTTTATTGGATTATAGCCTGTCAAGCCGAGTAGATTTTCTATTTGATTATCAAATTCAGTTTGTTGAGCAGAGCTCGGGCAAGCGAAATTCACATTTAAAGACCGGCTTTGAATTTGAGTTGAGTAATGATCTTGAATTAGATGTCATTTTTTATCTTGACCGTGTTGCCGAGCCTGTTTCATCAATTAATACCGTGGCACCAAAATCCAATGACTATAGTTTGGTCTTCAGTCTAGGTTATGATTTTTAATCTTTACAGCACTCTTATTTTCAGCACTGTTATTTACAGTGCTATGATGCTGAATTATTCATGGCTGATCACAACATCGGTAAGGGCGTTACAGCTGCAAAGCAAAATATAACCTTGTTGCCGCTCGCTAGCAGATAAGCCATTAGTTGAATGCTGCTTAACTTGACCGCTTATTAATTTCGCTTTGCAACTGCCACAGCAACCTCCTCGACATGAATAAGGCAAAATTAATCCGGCAGCTTCTCCTTGCTCTAATAAAGAGTCCTCTTTATTGCCTAGATATTGTTTATTCCAACGCTTAAAGGAAATTGATACTTTCGCTTTGTTGTATCCGGTTGTTATTATTTTGTTGTCAATCATAGGATTAGTCATTGTATTTCCTTTATTAGCAGAGCTGACATCTTGCTTCGAATATTCATATTCACCATAACTTTCATAATGGTAATGGTTAGGCGGTAAACCTAATTTTCGTAAAAGTTGTTGCGCTGTTTTTCTGAATGATTTTGGTCCACAAACATAGGTTTGATAATGACTAATTTGCTCTATATTGTGCAACATATGTTCATTTAAGCGCCCTTGAAAGCCATACCATTGTGGGCAGCTAGATTGAGTCAGGGTGTAAATTATTTGGCAATTTCCATGTTGCCTAGCCAGACTGGTAATTTCAGCTTGAGCGATCAGGTCGTTTTCCTTTTGCGCACTATGAAGAAAGACGATTTGATTTTTACATTGTTTAGTGACCATATAACGTAGCATTGAAAGCATTGGTGTTACACCACTGCCAGCGCTTAACAATAATACCTTCTGCGGAACAGACTCACTCAGATAGAAATTGCCAGCAACCTCTTGAGTAGAAATTACCTGACCTATCTTAAAGTGATCATGGAAATAGTTAGAGATCTTTCCTTGCGGGATACGTTTTATGGTGATGCTAACATAATCGGGTGTTGTGGGAGAAGAAGACAAGGTATAGCAGCACGACTGTGCTTTACCTGCCATTTTAACGGTAAATGTTAGGTGCTGACCGGCGTAATAGTGAAAAGACAGCTTTGTTGCTGATTTTGGGTAAGAGAAAATAAACGTTTTTACATCAGGTGTTTCTATTTGAATCTTTTGACAAATTAATTGAAATGTTTGTTTTGTCGCGGTAGGTAGGACCATTTTTTAATTTACTCAACTAAGTTTAAGCAGCCTGTTTACAGTTAAAGCTTAGTAATTAAGGTATGATATCGCCAATTATAGCGCTTCATTATCCTTGATTATTATACCTATGAGCAAAAAAATTCAACATCTTCATATATTAGGCATTTGTGGTACTTTTATGGGTGGCATTGCCGCTATAGCTAAAGAGCTTGGTTTTAAAGTCAGTGGCTCTGATGCTAACGTTTACCCGCCAATGAGCACTCAGCTAGAGCAACTTGGTATTGAGTTGAAGTCTGGTTATCAAGTGGAAAATTTCACTGATGATATCGATATGGTTATTGTTGGTAATGCCATGTCCCGCGGTAACGCCATGGTGGAGTATATGTTAGATCGCAATATTCCTTATATTTCCGGACCTGAATGGCTGTTAGATAATGTTTTAAAAGACCGTTGGGTACTCGCTGTATCGGGTACACATGGCAAAACAACTACCAGTAGTATGCTGGCGTGGATTTTAGAATATGCGCATATGTCGCCAGGCTTTTTAATTGGTGGAGTACCGCAAAATCTCTCTTGCTCTGCTCGCCTAGGTGATGCACCTTTTTTTGTCATTGAAGCCGATGAATACGATAGTGCCTTTTTTGATAAGCGCTCTAAATTTGTCCATTACCGACCGCGTACCTTAGTGATCAATAATTTAGAGTTTGATCATGGAGATATTTTTAATGATCTCAGTGATATTCAAAAACAATTTCATCATCTTATCCGCACAGTGCCCAGTAATGGCTTGATTTTGTCTCCGGCCAATGAAGCCGCCATTAGTGAAACTTTAGCCATGGGCTGTTGGACAGCAACTGAGTTTTCTCAGCACGACACTCAGCTTGAAACGGGTTGGCAAGTTGAAAAGTTAACGGCTCAAGGCAGTGAGTTTATCGTTAAATTCGACGGTAAAACACAGGGCACAGTTAAATGGGATCTGATTGGCGATTTTAATATTGATAACGGTGTCATGGCAATAGCCGCAGCCCGTCATGCTGGCGTACCAAGCTCAGTGGCTATTGAAGCCCTAGCGGAGTTTATTAATACTAAACGCCGGTTTGAGCTGCGTGGCACAGTCAATGGTATAAGTGTTTATGATGATTTTGCCCATCATCCCACAGCCATAGCAAAAACATTAGCCGGCGTACGTGCTAAAATAGGCGAACAAGTTCAGCCTGGCCGTATCTTAGCGGTATTAGAGCCGAGATCTAATACCATGAAGTCAGGGGTGCATAAAGAAGCTCTGCCTCAGTCACTTATTGATGCTGATCAGGTCTTTATCTATCAGGGAGAGCAAGTAACTTGGTCAGTAAGTGAAATGATCAAACAGTGCCAAGCACCTTGCCAAGTTGAAGATGATATTGAAAAGTTAGTTGAAAATATAGCGCTACAAGCACAAGCGGGCGATATTATTGTTGTCATGAGTAACGGTAGTTTTGCCGGTATACATGACAAATTATTAGGCCGTTTAGCTAACATAACCGTATAAATTACATAACAGTATAAAGAAAAAAGCCGTTTAAGTATTAGCATCTAAGTAATACCATTTCGTATAATAGTAGTTTAATTAAATTCGTAAAAAGAGAACCAAGCACAATGACAGTTTTAACCATACTTACCGCCCCCAATGAGCAGTTATTAAAGCCAGCAACACCTGTAACAGATGTCAGTAAAATCCAGGTTTTAATCGAGGATTTACTTGCTACCATGTACGATACTGAAGACGGTATTGGTTTAGCTGCTACACAAGTTGGTCGCAGAGAGGCCGTAGTGGTTATCGATATTTCAGAAAATCGTGATGAGCCGTTAGTTTTAGTAAACCCAGAGATCGTTAGCGGTGACGAAAAAGCTAAAGGTCAAGAGGGATGTTTATCTGTACCGGGTTATTACGCTGACGTAGAGCGTTTTACTAAAGTTACCGTTGAGGCGTTAGACCGCCATGGCAAAGAAATTACTATTACCAGTGATGATTTTCTTGCCATTGCTATGCAGCATGAAATAGATCACTTAAAAGGTACTTTATTTATTGATTACTTGTCGCCACTTAAAAAACAAATGGCGTTAAAGAAAGTTAAAAAAATGATTAAAAACAGCTAACTTTATTGAATGACTAAATAAATAAGCAAGAAAGTGGATGATTAATGACAAATAAATCAAGCAATGCTGTAACGGGGCAAAGTGACTTTAACGGCAAAATAACACTAGCGATTACTGGTGCTTCAGGTGCGGGTTATGCCTTACGTTTAATTGAATGTTTAGTCGCTGCTAATTATCAATTATATATACTGTGCTCAAGTGCCGGCCGAATTGTTGTCGATACTGAAGTAGGTGTAAAAATTCCTAGCTCACCAGACGCCGCTAGTGAATTTTTAACGGAAAAGTATCAAGCGAAAGCACAACAAATTACTGTGTTTGGTAAAGAGCAATGGTTCTCTCCTGTTGCTTCGGGCTCAGCGGCACCGAAACAAATGGTTGTTTGTCCTTGCTCGACCGGAACTATGGCGGCTATTTGTCATGGTATGAGTGATAACTTGATTGAGCGAGCTGCAGACGTGGTGATAAAAGAACGTGGTCAGTTAATTTTGATGGTCAGGGAAACGCCATTCTCAACCCTGCATTTACAAAATATGCTCAGCCTGTCTCAACAGGGGGTTACCATTATGCCAGCTTCGCCAGGCTTCTATCATAAGGCAGAGTCAATTGAAGATCTTATCGATTTTATGGTGGCTAGAGTATTAGATCACCTTGGTATTGCGCAAGACATTATGCCACGTTGGGGTTATAGCTAAGACCAGTTTCATTAAGTTTGTGATCTTGTTGTGCATAGGAAAAATAAATCAGGGCAAGGCGCTCGATTGAGTAATAGCTGGCTATTGGGATTGAGAGCAACGCAGACATGGCGTATTTTAACCAGCACAAGTGAGCAATGATTTAATGAAATTGGTATAATACCAGTAAGGTTGAATTGCTAGACTACTATTAAAAAAGCGACCGGCTGAAACAGCTGGTCGCTTTTTTGTTAGCAACTTATATTGCTAGATTATTGCTAGATTATTTATTGAAGACTCGCGTGAGGCTTAGTCATCAAAACTAAATTCAATATAGGCTCTACCTAATTCACTTTTCAACGGAATAAGAATAACAGGGCCTTTGGCTTTGTGATGAATGGTGTGATTGGGACCAGAAACCACTATAGGTGTGGCCATATCAAACTCAATACCTTTTTCACTTAGCAGACGTTTAGCGCCGCCAGTGACCATATTAGTAATTTCACCTACTAAATCAGTAATCTCTTCGTTTACTTCATCCGGTGCTTCACCGACCATATTTTTCATTGTAGCTAAGGCTAAGCCTGCTTCAAAAGTAATTGATAAAGAGCCTTTTGCTTGCGGGCTAACCATACCAATTAAACCTGATACATCACCCATGGCGACTTCATTTTTTTTGAGTCGTGGTTTTTCTGGTATTAATTCCATTTGAGCCATAGTTGACATGACATTAAGCATTGAAGATAAAAATGGATTGATAAACTCTACATTCATGAAGATTCCGAATCTTAACTGTTTAGACAAAGTACTTTATTTGATTTTGCATGCTTATTTTACAAATGTAAATCAAATAGCGTAATAGTTTTATAGTTTATACAGTTAATCGCTTAGGGGTTTTGTTAGTGATCTGTTTGGGGAGTGATTATTGCTTCTTTAATTCTATAATCGAAAGTTAAGCTGCCAAAAAGTGCAACACCTTGAAGATCTTTACCTTGATAATTAACTGTATTCACTTGCTTAGGGTAAGTATCGATGAGTATTGCATTTTTTACCACTATTTGCGGTAAAAAACTTTGTTGCTTACTTTCTTGATAGGCTATTATTTTTCCTGAGATTATTTCAAAACCCAGCCAATTTAACGGAATTTTTATGCTATTTTTCTCTAGTGAAAATTGCTCTTCAAAATACTGCTGAATATATAAATCGTAACTTTTATGCTCTGCCGAAAAGTGAATTTGTTTCCGCTCAGCAATGGAATTTTCAATATCATGGGTGGTAAATTGATGGACTATTTCCAGGTGCTTAGTTTTGGCATTAACATTTAAGTCAGTCACACCAAAGAAATAGGTGTGACCTGTAGCCGAAGCTACAAGTCCCATATAAAAGCTGATAGCAAGTAAGCACTTGCTCAACACTTTAAACATTATTGGCCTTCTTCTTTCTCGTCGTCGATTTCTTCACTCGAGATATCTTTAAGTTTCTTATTATAATCACGCATCATATCTTTTTTCTTGGCTTTATAAAGGTCAAAGCGAGATTGAATAGGGCGTGCTGGCCAGTAGTTATTATTTATGTTTACGTCAGCAGTTTGCCAATTAGCATCTAAGGCAATTTCAGTAATTTCTTTATCACGAATTAGCAGTTTAGATACTTTTTTGGTATTTCTACGCCAGATTTCCGCTGGAATATAAATATGCTCAGTTGTGCTGTCAGCATAAGTAATATCAAGTAAAATTGGCATCACTAAACCACCGTGATTCGAGAAGTCGATAACATAGAATTTACTATCATTAACTAATAGCTCTTGTTGCCAAGGTTCTAGTGCTTTATGAGCTTTATTGTATTTATTACGATCGGCATTAGTGGCAGTAAACTTGTCATGTTCATTGTAAAAGTCTAATAACTCAGGTTTGTCTTGTGTACGCACCCATTGCCTTTTATTGCGTAAATCACTGATGAATTCTGGTTGTTCGTTATCTAGAGCGCGCTCCCAAGCTTCTTCGATATCAGGATTTTGACTGTTTGGACGATACAAATAGACATTATCAATAGATAAGTCAACGTGATCTGTGGTGTAGAACCAGCCGCGCCAGAACCAATCTAAATCAACAGCTGAAGCATCTTCCATAGTACGGAAAAAGTCTGCTGGCGTAGGTCGCTTGAACTTCCAGCGCTGCGCATATTCTTTAAAAGCAAAATCAAATAACTCACGGCCCATAATGGTTTCACGTAAAATGTTTAATGCCGTTGCCGGTTTACCGTAAGCGTTATTACCAAACTGTAAAATAGACTCTGAGTTAGTCATAATTGGTACTTGATTATTACTTTTCATATAGCTAGTAATTTTGGCCGCATGACCACGGCGAGATGGGTAGCCTTCTTCCCAAGCTTGCTCAGCAAGGAATTGTAAAAAGGTATTCAAGCCCTCGTCCATCCAAGTCCATTGACGTTCATCAGAATTAACAATCATTGGAAAGTAGTTATGACCTACTTCATGAATAATAACGCCGATTAAGCCGTATTTAGTACGACGGGAATAGGTTTTCTCACCAGTTTTTTTATCTAACGTAGGACGTGGACCATTGAAAGTGATCATTGGATATTCCATGCCACCGACAGGACCGTTTACTGAAATAGAAACTGGGTATGGGTAATCAAAGGTATATTTATTGTATTGCTCCATCGTATGGATAATAGCTTCAGTTGAATACTTTTCCCAAAGAGGATTACCTTCGTTAGGGTAAAATGACATCGCCATAGTGTCACTATTACCTTGTTGGTAACCTTGGGCATCCCAGATGAACTTTCGGCTAGAAGCAAAAGCAAAATCACGAATGTTTTTGGCTTTAAAGTGCCACGTTTTTGTTTTGCTACTACGTGATTTTTCATTTGCTAACGCTTCTGCTGGCGTAATGATCAACACTGGCTTGTTCGCTGTTTTAGCTTGTTTTAAACGTTTGCGTTGAGTGCTTGTTAATACTTTACTTTCATTTTGTAAAACACCCGTAGCCGCAACAACATGGTCGGCAGGTACAGTAATTTTTACATCGTAGTCACCAAACTCTAAAGTGAATTCGCCACTGCCTAAAAATTGTTTATTTTGCCAGCCTATCGCATCGTAATAAGCCGCGGCTCTTGGGAACCAGCTGGCAATTTCATAAAGGTAGTTATCATCTTCTTTAAAGTACTCATAACCTGAACGACCACCCAGTACTTTTTGTTCATGTAATTGGTAGTGCCAGTTAATATTTATTTCGACGCTTTTACCTGATCTTAATGGTTTAGGCAGATCAATGCGCATCATAGTGCCATTGATAATATAATGTAGTGGCTTACCATTACTTGCACTTACTTTGGTTATTTCATAACCGCCATCGAACTCAGGAGCTTCTACCAGAGAACGAAAGCCTTTAAAGCTAACTTTCTTTTTACTAGGAGCAGTACTGGTCATTTTGTTAGCAGAATCACGTTTCATGCGATTTTGGTCTAGCTGTAACCATAAGTAGCGCAAGGTATCAGGAGAGTTATTCTGATAATCCATGGTTTGCGCGCCCGTTAAACGCTGGGTTTTGTCATCTAGGGCAATGGCAATGTCGTAATCTACTTGCTGCTGCCAATATTTATGGCCTGGTGCACCAGAAGCGGTACGGTAAATATTAGGGGTAGGTAATACCTCCTCTAATTGGCGGAACTTATCATCGAAGGGAGCTTTACTTGCTTGGCTATTTGCTGACAGTAGGCCAGAAAATGCCAGTACTAGGCCTATTAAGGCAGTAGACGTTGAATATTTCATAATTTTCCAGTGTAGATTTAGCACACGTTTTTATAGAGTGTATACAATATTTAATACTGATCTGGCTTTTATATCACAATCAGCAACACCTTGTTACTGACAAAGAGTCATTTGCGATAAAAAGCTAATTAATTAGGATAAATGGATAGAGGGTAATGAAGATCAGACTTGAGTACAGTTTTTACAGCTGCCATGTGCTTCAACGATTTGATGACTGATGGTGAAACCATTGGCATCGGCCATAGTGCGCAAAGCTAAATCAAAGTTATTAGATTGTATTTCTTCAACATGGCCACATTGGTCGCAAATTAATAGTTGCACCGGGTGATTACATTCACCGAAATGGTGACACATGATAAAGGCATTAATGGACTCTATTTTATGAACAAAGCCCTGTTTAGATAAAAAATCTAAAGCACGATAAATGGTGGCTGGTTTAGCCGCAGCATCTAATTCTTTTAGTTCAGCTAATAAATCGTAGGCGCCAACAGCCCCTTGATGATTAGCCAATAGTAAAAAAACTTGTTCTCTTACTTTAGTAAAGCGAGCGCCTTTTTTTTGGCAAACGAGTTGTGCTTGATGTAATAAAGATTCTGCCGTCATGGTGCTATTCGGATATTTTTTGTCTAAGAGTTGATTAGTTTTCCAGTGTAGCATAGCTCTTTATCAGGACGTAAATATTTTTAGCTTAGGTCAATCAGATGGTTAGTATGGCTTGTTAGGGTAAGCTTTATTAGGTTGTTAAAAACCATTCGCCATTTAAATAGCCTTCAATTACAATGAGGCTTATTCGCTAAAAGACAGCGCTGTCTTTTGACACTTTTTGATGGTTAACCTGCTAGGAAATTAACATGACCCGTTATCTCGCGCTTGATGCTTTTAGAGGCATTACCATAGCTTTAATGATTTTAGTGAATACGCCGGGAACCTGGTCGCATGTTTATACACCCTTATTACATGCAGAGTGGCATGGCGCTACACCAACGGATTTAGTCTTCCCATTTTTCTTATTCATCATTGGTTCTGCGATGTTCTTCTCTTTCAAAAAGAGTAACTTTGCTGCCAGCCCCGAGCAATTTAAACGTATTATTAAACGTGGTTTTATCATGTTTTTTATTGGCTTTATGTTAAACGTCATTCCATTTACCACCAATATTGATGATTGGCGCATTATGGGTGTTTTACAGCGCATCGGTATAGCTTACGCTGTAGCGGCTTGTTTAGTACTAATACTAAATCGCAGTGGAGTATTTATAGTATCAGCGGTTATGTTATTGGCTTACTGGGCATTACTCTTGAGTATTGGTGACGGTGCTTTAACTCTTGATGGTAATATTATTCGTCAGCTTGATATCGCCGTACTGGGCGCTAATCATATGTATACCATGCGTGGTGTAGCGTTTGAGCCGGAAGGGTTATTAAGTACCATTCCTGCCATTGTTAATATGTTACTTGGTTTTGAACTAACGCGTTATTTAACCAGTATTAAAGATAAAAAAAGTAGTGTTATAAAGTTAACCCTGATTGGCGGTTTAGCGATTGGTTTAGGTGCGTTATGGAGTTTAGTACTGCCCATTAATAAATCTTTATGGACACCATCTTATGTTATTTATACCACAGGCTTTTCTTGTCTGTTACTGGCCGCCTTTATTTGGTTAATTGATGTTATGAAGCTAGTGAAAATCGCCGAGCCCTTACTGGTTTATGGTACTAACCCATTGTTTGTTTATGTACTGTCATTTTTAGTAGTGACTGTGTACTTAAACATTAATATTGGTGATGTCTCAATGTATGCTTGGCTATATCAGCAGCTTAGTTCGGTATTACCAGCGAAATTAGCATCATTTATTTTTGCTTTTTCACATGTGGTATTTTTCTGGTATGTGTCATTAAAGCTCTATCAACGCAAAATATTCATCAAAATTTAGTAACATTATCTTAGCCGTTAATTTCAACGTGAACTTCTTAAGTTAACGGTTTAAAAGACTATCAAAAAGCCTTGTTTTTGTTATGCTTAACTAATAAAGAATGATTGTTAATTATTTTTTATTAGCTAAGTAAAGTAAAAATAAGGAGTCTTTTCTACGAGTGAATAAAGCTAAACTCAGCCAAGATGAAAACTTGTCATTCAAAGTCAGTCATCAGCTATTGCCGCAAGATTATCAGCGTATCGATCTCTACTTCTCACTTCCGGTTGAAATGGGCATCAATCCTAGTACCCTCAATGAAGAGGAGTTTTTTTACTCCAACATTAAAAATCACAGTGCTTATTATGCGGATAAATTACACCTGCCGTTAGTCAGAAGCCGTTTTATTAGCCAAAATAAAGGTGAGCAAAGCGATTACCGGCTAAACCTTAATTTATATTCTTACCAAGTAAAAAAGGCACTGGATGCCGATATCAAACAAACATTAAAGCTAAAAACAGCGGAAGAATTTTATCCTGCGGCGGTTGAGTTGGCAGAGCAAACGCAATCCTTGACCAAAAAATTACGACGTTATACTCCCTCCGATAACAAACTTATCTCTTTTTTTGAAAATGCCGACAACTATTTAAGCTGGCATATAGAGCAATCATTTTTAAAGTTATTAACGTTAGGGCCAAAGAGTTCTGAATTTACCCCTGAACGTGAGTTGCTGTTGAGTTTATGTAAAGGTGAAAATAGCTATCGCGTTGATAATAAATATAACTCTCAAGTTACCCTAGACGACGCTAACCGTATCACCAATAAAATGCGTTTATTACAACGGTTAATAGAGTATGGCGTGGTCTTTAAACGGCAAACCCGTTATTTGAACCTTAACTTAAAGCGATTAGTGCGTGGTGTGGTAACCGCAATTATCATGGCTTTTGTTATGGTGTTGGTATTAAATGCTCGCTCGAATTTTACCGAAGTGACAGTGGCGTTAGTAGCCTTTCTTGGCCTTATTTATGGTTTACGAGAAACCTTTAAAGAGGACTTAACCAGTCTAATATGGCGTAAAATTCAAAAAGGCCGACCTAAATGGCAAAATCTATTTACCCATAGCGTCACCAAAAAGCGGGTTTTAAGTCAAATTCTGTGGCTAGAATATATCAGCAGTAAAGATTTGCCTAAGTCAGTGAATGCGCTGTTTCAGCAGCGCAGACAGCAAAACAAACAAGATGCACAATTATTGCATTTTCGCTGTGATAATAAGGTTATGGCGAAAGAGTTTTTACCGGGTTACGATGAAATTCAGCAACAAACCTTTTTTAACTTAACGCCTTTTGTCCGCTTCTTGAAAAAAGGCGCAGGTCGACTGTATAGCTTAGATGGACAGAAAATATCTAGTCAAGGGGTCGAACGGCGTTATCAAATCAACCTTATATTACGTCATGTTTATAAGGGCGAAGAATCATTGCAACGTTTTAAAATCACCTTGAATCGCTCAGTAATTGTCAATATCGAACCCATAGGCCAGCAGCAACTTTAGCTAAGCAAAGGTAAATTTAAGCTGTTGCTATTAGTACTTATCTATTACTTGCTTTTATTGCTTGTTTTCCCTACAATACGCCTCCTTAATTCAGCCTGAACTTTTTGTTCCTTGCCTCAACTGGTGTTGGCTGAGCCAGACTATGAGGCTACAACCGTAAGGAGCTCGTAATGCGTCATTACGAAATCGTATTTATGGTTCACCCTGATCAGAGTGAACAAGTGTCTGGTATGATCCAGCGCTACACAGACTTGATTAATGCTGCTGAAGGCAAAATCCACCGTCTTGAAGACTGGGGCCGTCGCCAATTAGCATACCCAATCAATAAACTACACAAAGCACACTATGTTCTTATGAACATTGAAGCGCCACAGTCAGTTATTGATGAGTTAGAATCAGCTTTCCGTTATAACGAAGTTGTTATTCGTAACATGATCATGCGTACTAAAGACGCGGTAACTGAAGCATCGCCTATGGCTGCTGCTAAAGATGACCGTCGTGACGATCGTCGTGATGACCGTCGCGAAGTTAAGAAAGAAGTTACTACTGCGCCAGTTGAAGCTAAAGAAGTCTCTACAGAAGAGAAGTCTGAAGAAGCTGCTAGCGAATAAGTAATTTGTGATGCTCTCGCAAGAGAATTGCCTAGTGTTGGTTGGTGAGGTAGTAAGAACACCAAAACAGTCAACTAGCCCAGCTGGTATTGCTCATAGTCAGTTTTCAATAGACCATAAGTCTATACAAAATGAAGCCGGCATGAATCGACAAGCATTTGTCAGAATACAAGTTGTTGCTACAGGTGAATTATCACACTTAACACGTGAATTAGTTGCTGGAAAAAATGTAAAAGTGAGTGGTTTTATCAACCGCCACGAATCTAGAAACGGAAACCCGCTTTTAGTGTTACATGCCCAGCAAATTGAAATGATTAATTAGGCTTTATTTACTAACGGAATCGTTATTTAAATAAAACCATATTGGAGAACTCCATGTCTCGTTTTTTTAGACGCCGTAAGTTTTGTCGCTTCACAGCGGAAGGCGCAACTTCTATTGATTATAAAGATGTTGCTACTTTAAAAAACTATATCACTGAAAGTGGTAAAATTGTTCCTAGCCGTATCACTGGTACTGCTGCTAAATATCAACGTCAACTAACTCGTGCTATTAAACGCGCTCGTTACTTGTCATTATTACCATATACTGACTTACATAAGTAAGCTAATAGGGATTTAAAATGGAAGTAATTCTTCTTGATAAAATCGCCAAATTAGGCGGCCTTGGTGACAAGGTATCTGTTAAATCAGGTTATGCACGTAACTACTTATTACCACAAGGTAAAGCAGTATTTGCATCTGAAGCTAACGTTGAGCACTTTGAAGCTCGTCGTGCTGACATTGAAGCTAAATTAGCTGAAGTATTAGCAGCAGCTGAAGCTCGTGCAGCAAAAATTGTTGAGTTAGCTGAAGTTACTATCGCATCAAAATCTGGTGACGAAGGTAAATTATTCGGTTCTATTGGTACTCGTGATATCGCTGATGCGATCACTGAAGCTGGCGTTGAAGTTGCTAAAGCTGAAGTACGTTTACCATTAGGTGCTATCCGCGAAACAGGTGAATTCGAAATCGTTATTCACTTACACACTGATGTTGATACTAGCATCAAAGTTGTTGTTATCGCTGAAGCATAATAACTTTGTCATAGCGTTAAGCTATGGCTATTAAGTTATTAATAAAAACACCGCACTCTCTTTGAGATTGCGGTGTTTTTTTATGTGTTTCTAACGTAAAAAATTCGTCTAAATAGAATTACTCATCTTTTGTAGTAGTAAGATAAGTGAAAAGTGATTAACTCAGTATTTTATCTATAACACTTTATTTAGGTAACTATTGTCTAGCTTGATAGTTTTGCTTATTTCAAGGCAAATTTACGCGTCAATAGCGAGCTATTGCAAGTGAATTTAACGCAGATAATAAGTAAAAATAGCTGCTAGAGAGTAATTTACCAGGCAGAGCCTGCTTGAATGTAAAAAACCGTATCCTCAGGTCCCTTAGCGATATCTACTCCCATATTAAAGCCATAACGACGTGCAACTAGGTATCTAAAACCAACGCCTTTACTGACTCTGCTAGGGCTCTCTGAAAACTCTGAAAATTCATTGGTGGCTTTACCCACACCGGCAAATGCATTTACTTCCCAGCGTAAATTGATTTTATAGATTAATTCCAGCTCAGACATGGCAACAGACTGTCCTTGATAGCGGGCGGCGGGAATACCGCGCATACTAATACTTGGTGTTGCGTAAGGGGGTAAAAGGCTGTCACTGTTAGCGTAATTTGCTTCTACTCTAAAGGCAGTACGCCAATGTTTAGACAGCTGAAAGTAATGTAAAGCCGATAACTCTGTTAAGTGATAATCAACATCAGAGCCAATAGTTTCATCAAACCAGAGGTAATTGAGTTGATATTTTAAGCCGTTAGTTGGCGAAAAAATGTTGTCTCTTGAGTCATATTCTAAGGAAAACCCTGCGCCTGAGGTAGTGATGTTTCTAGTCAATAAATTCGTTAATGCTTCTTGCCATTCGGGCGGAAAGCTACCAATTAAGTCGTTGATATTCGTTGGTGAAATTTGCGCATCAATATATCGGTGTGTTGGGCCTAAGTAAAAGTTGCTGTCAGCAAGCTTGAACTTTAGTGTTTGCATTATAGCGGTAGCTTTGGTTTTTATTCCCAGTGGTTTGTTAAGGCTTATATCACCAAAACCGTAAAAATCGATATTAACATCACCATAACCACCACCGCCCATATAACGAATACTGCCTTGATTGAAAAAACCCATGTGGCCACCACCAACAAAATAAGAGTCATTGCCGGTATAGGCGCCAAAAGCTACAGAAACACTCGGCGGCATTAAGCTGTGTGCGGCTTGATCATTATTTTCATCTTGCATGGCAGCTAATCGGGCAGACTTTTCTTCTTCGGTTTCGTGAAAAAATAAGCCCATCATGCCTAAGCCACCTTCTACAGCTGGATCGGTGATAATAATTGGCACAGGTAGAAAGCCGTAAGCATTTTCTGACAGGTAACGTGAAGCATCTAACTGGCCATCTAGCTTATCGGTAAATAGTCCCGAAGCTGCCAAGATACTGGTCGAGAAAAGCGAGATAAAAACAGGTGCGACGATTTTTTTTAATAGGGCCATGGTTACTCTTTGAGAATGTTTGAGGAAAACCCAGTTAAATTGTTTGAATATGTGTTCATATGTAGTAATTTTCCCCTAGAAATTAATGATTAGCAAGGGGGGAATTACAAACGGCACTGTAAAATCTTATCTTTTAACCATTGATGCGCCGCACTATTTAAGGTGCGCTGATGTTGCAGTAAGAACAATTCAACCATATTGCTTGGTGTTTGTTCAAACTGATAAACACTGACCAACTGATCTTTATAAGGTGAAGAATTAGCAAAAAAGCTCGGCGCGATAAGTAAGGTGTCTGATGACTTGAGTACTTCCACTAGAATGCTGATCTGGCTAGTTTTTAATTGGATATCGCGCTTAAAACCTTGTTTGAGCAAGATACTATCAATGGGGTTAGTCAAGGTGATACCGGAATCTTCTCGCACATTTAGATCAAGAAATCGGTAAGTAAAACAATCGGCTAATGCCACTTGCTGCTGTATGGCTAACGGATGACTCTTTCTTGCAAAAACCGCTAAAGATATATTTCCTAATGAGGTGGCAATGAAAGCAGCATCATTGGGCTTTTCAATATGAATGACGAAGTCTAGCAAGCCTGATTCGAGTGATTTGTTTGAGCTTATATTTGCTGAGTACTCAGACAGTTGAACCGTAGGCGCTTCATTATTAATACTCTGCACTAAAGGTAAGAAAAGTGTATGGCTGGCTAAAGAAGGCAGAGAAATAGAAAAGTGTTTATCACAACTTTGTGGCGAGAAGTCATCACCTTGTAGAATAGACTCAAGTCTTTGTAATAGGTCTGGCAATAAAGCTTCTATGGTTTGCGCTTTTTCTGTTGGTACTATGCCGGTTGATGTGCGATGAAAAAGTGGGTCTTCAAACAGATCTCGTAAGCGCTGCAAGGTTCTACTCATGGCCGATTGCGATAAGTACAAACGCTCAGCGGCTCTGCTGACATTCTTTTCTTTTAATAACACGCTAAGTGATACCAATAAATTAAGATCGACCCTTGCTAATTTTTGTTCTAATAAAGCCATCTGTTTCTGCCAGTGAATTGTTTTAATAATGAGTTGAGTATACATGGATATGCGTTTTGCGCATATTTGTCATGAATATAAGTCGTTGGATGACATAGGTTGACGGGAATATACTTTTATCATTGTTATCACTAAGTCAGCCTTGTAACGAGAGAGAATTAATATGAAAAATTTAATATTAAGCAATGTAAGTAAAAGAGTAACTAACACGGATAAAAAATTTGTTAAATTTAACCTTATGTATTCAGCTCTACCGCTGGTATTACTACTTGGCGCATGTTCAAGTAACTATGTGCCAGAGACAGATCAAAGTAGTTCATATGACTTTTCCAAGATCGAGACTTATAGCGTTATTGGTGATGAGCAGCTTAAAAACCCAATGTTTAGTGATATAGACCGAGCGCGTTTTGATGCCGCGATAGATATTTCAATGCAGCAGCACAATATTGAAGAAGTTAGTCCAGAGAAAGCAGATGTATTGGTGAGTTATTTTGTCGTCACTAAAGATAAAGTCAAAGTGAACTCTAGTTATAGCGGAGGTTATGCCAGCAGTTGTTATCGTTGTGGTTACGGCTATGGCGGCGGAGTTACTCATATCAATACTCGTAACTATGTCGAGGGTACGTTAGTGCTGGATATTATTGATAATGACAGCAAGCTAAGTATTTATCGTAGCACGTTAACTAAGCCATTAAAGTCCTATGAAACTGCCGAAGAACGTCAGCAGGCAATGAATAAAGCGGTCAGCGATATGATGCAGTCATTATCATAAACATAAGCATTAGTTTAGTAATGAAACCGGGGGGCTATTAGCCACTTCATCAAAAAGATAATACTCACCTAGTTAAAAACTAGGTGGTGCAGAATCAGCTAAGTTGTTAATTAACTTGTTATTTGTTAACTAGTCGCGTTTAATAACTCAAATTTTGTACATCATGCTAATTGGTTTTAGAGCATGGAGAACTTACCAATGAAAAACTTTCCTAAAGTAGTTGTTGCACTCACAGTGAGTATTTTACTTACCAGTATGCAGAGTTCGTGGGCTGTGGACAAAGAAGTAACACCGGGTTTTAACCATAAAATCCCTGAGCAAATAATGACGCCAAACAAGGTGAAAACCCGTATTGGTGATTTAAACTTTTATGATGGTATTCCAACCGATGAAACACTAACCAAAGTCTATGACCATTTAGATTTTATCCGCGGTATTGATGTATTTTTGAACTTTATTCCGGCGACCTCCATTGAGGGCATCCGCTTAGGCATGAAAAGCTTAGGGGTTAAAAATTCCAATGAAGTATTGGTCTTTGATAATTTAATGGACTCCAGCCCGTTATTTTTAACAGGTAATACCGATACTGTTTATGCATGTGCCATGTTAGATCTTGAAAAAGATGGCGTGACTGTCGTTGAAATTCCAGCTGGCGCTGGTCCAGGTACAGTAAATGATGCTTTCTTCCGTTTTGTTGTTGATATGGGTGCTCCGGGTCCAGATGCTAAAAAAGGTGGCACTTACATTATCTTACCGCCGGATTATAAAGGTGAGCTAAAACCAACGTTAAATGGCATGCAGCACAGAGGGAAAGATACTCGAATTACTACTCTGATTGCAGGTATAGAAACTAAAGTTTGGGTGGCGCAATCTACCAGTTATACCAATTGGCTGATATTACGTGGCTTCTTAAAAGATGGTAAGCCTGATCATGCCTCCAATATGTGGCGCACGGGTTTAAAAATCTATCCACTAAAAGATGCTAAAAAACCGAAAACAATGAAATTTGTTAATGGTAGTGGTAAGTACTTTAATACCGTCCATGCCAATGATTATGAGTTCTATGAAGAGTTATGGCATGTATTACAAAAAGAACCTATTTCATTCTTGGAGCCGGAACTTAGAGGACAAGCAGCAGCTATTGGCATTCAAAAAGGTAAGCCCTTTAATCCCGATGCTAGAATGAAGGCCATTTTAAAAGATGCAGTCGCTGTAGGTAATGCAACGGCTCGTAGTATTGCTTTTAAATCACGAGATGAAAATGCTTATTTGTTTGCCGGCAAGCAGTGGTTTACCGGTTTCATTGGTCGTGACTATCAGTGGTTAAAAGATGGAGGTGCTGGTGGCCGTAATATGGATGCTAGAACATTATTCTTCTATATTGCCACGGTAAATACACCGGCAATGGCATTACAAATCCCTGGTATTGGTTCAAACTATGCGATGACAACGGCAGATAATAAAGGCGATATCTTATACGGTGAAAAAACTTATCAAGTGACATTACCTGCTAATGCACCAGCAAAAGATTTTTGGTCTATGGTGGCTTATGACCCACAAACACGCTCAGAGTTACAAGTGCCAGGAGGATCTAAGTACCCAAGCAAAAATAATAAGCGTGATGCTTTGGTGTATAACAAAGATGGCTCGGTGACTTTATACTTTGGTCCTAAAGCGCCTAAAGGTAAACCTGTTGCTAACTGGACAGAAACTACACCGAATAAAGCCTGGTTTGCCATGTTACGTTTATATGGACCGTTACAACCTTGGTTTGATAAAACTTGGGCGCCAAGTGATTTTCAGCTAATTGACTAGCTAGATCCATTTGAAGTAACCTTTATTACTCGTTAATAAGGGTTACTCATTACCATTTCAAGTGACTTGTTTGAGCGTTAAGTGAGGTTAATAGCTCAATTTACTACCTCACCTAAGTTTACTCTCCACTTCGCATAGATGTTTTTCATTGAATAAAAGGGCGGTGATTGTAAGGTCAAAAACTGTAAGCTAGGTAATGATGTTTGCTAGTAACAAAATATTTATTATATAGTTAATAAATAGAATGCTTTAAGTTGCGCAGTTGTTTAAAGTTGTTCTTAACCTTACGTACTTGTATAGCTTGTAGTTAAACTTTTATATGAATAACTTATCCCTCGTTAAAATATTACCTTTATGTCTATTATCATTTAGCTTGTTGAGTCATGCGAATGATAAAGAAAATAACACTAATGAAACGGATGTTAGTGTTGCCACAAAACAAGTACAAAAACAGCCAGCAGCGCAGTCAGAGAAAAAAGAAAACTCAGCTTATTTTGATCGTCTTTCCTCGCAAAAAAAGTCTTCATTTGATCCCTACGTAATCACACCTCATAAAATGACTTATCTTTTACCTTTTAGCGTTTCAGATAATATGAATAGGGAAGTCTATGAGGGAATAGGGCAATGGGGTGAAGAGGTTCAAAGCCTTGAAGCAAAATTTCAATTTAGTTTAAAGGTACCATTAACACAAGAGGCTATTTTCACTGAGGGCGATAGCCTTGATTTTTCTTTTACTTTGCAATCTTGGTGGCAGCTTTATAACCAAGAGTTATCCCGTCCGTTTAGAGAAACAAATTATCAACCTGAATTATTTTATACCGCACCATTAGACTGGCAACCACTAGGTGGGCAAACAAATATGGTTGTTGGTTTTGAACATCAATCTAATGGCCGTACACAAATGTTATCGCGAAGTTGGAACCGCTTGTATTACATTTTCACTTTTGCCAAAGATAATTATGCGGTGTCATTTCGTCCATGGTGGAAGATCCCTGAAGGCAGCAAAGAAACAACACCTGATGAATCAGCTAATGATAATGTTGATATTTCAGATTATATGGGGCATTTTGATCTGACTTTGCTCTATAAATGGCAAAGCCTTGAGTTTTCATTTGTAGGTCGCCGAAACTTTAAAGAGCATAAAGGTGGCATGGAATTAGGTATCACCTTCCCACTTTCAGGTAAGTTAAAAGGTTACTTTCAATATACTAACGGCTATGGCGAAAGTTTAATTGACTATAACCATTCACAGCAAACGTTTGGTATTGGCATTGCATTAACTGAAATATTTTAATATTACTCAATTGTGTCTCGTCATGAGATACGTGACAGTTTATAGAAAAAGGCGGTTACTCATTGAGTAACCGCCTTTTTAGTCTTGGTGCTATTTAACTTGTTTCTTTTAAGAAACGGTAGTTACCTTTAATATCACTTTGGTATTGCTGGCAAAACTGACCCATTGGCGCTTCAATTTTTAGTGCGCCATAACCTTGATGAGCTTTACGCTCGACTCTGTCCCAACTTATACCTTCAACTGTCATATAGCCTTCACTAAAAGCTTTTAATCGAGCAAGCTCTTTGAACTTGTTTTTATCTATGGGTTGATCACAATCTCTTTCCAGATAAATTAACTTGCTGGCCGCTTCAGCTAATAATAATTCAACTTCACCTTTTTCTGTTTTAGTTAGTGACTCAGTTGCTAAGGTAGCGTTGCTTACTAGTAATAACATTAATATGAATTTTTTCATTGGTGACCCTCACTATTTCCATGTTTGCAGATGACTGTTTTTTACTTTGGCTGCAAAATAAAGTGCATCTTTGTTGTCTCGCCAGCACTTCTTGTCTGGCTTGTGCTAACTACAATAGGGAAATGAGTTAACTAAGTACAATGACTTAGTTGCACTAGTATTATGTGTTTAGCACATAACGCTAGTGCTTATTGGTCTGTAGGATTAATAGCGAGGTGGTTTTCTTTGTTAGTTCGTTAAAAGTAATAAGTTAATCAGCTGTGTTGCTATTCAGCTGTGCAGTTAACGGCTCGTAGTTAGTAATGGCGGGGAAATCAGTAATAACAGTCGCTGCTTTCTTACTGTCAGGGTTGGCAATGGCCAGTAAGTGCTTAATGCCGTACTGCTGAGCAGACTTGAGTATTTCGATACTGTCATCAATAAATAGTGTGCTATCACAATCAAAGCCATGTTTGTCTTGCAGGCGTTGCCATAATAACTGTGACTCTTTGCTGACGCCAAATTCATGGGTAGAGTATAAAGTATCAAAGTATTGATCTAATTGAGTGCGTTCAATTTTAAGTGACAGAGCTTCTGGATGAGCATTGGTCACCATAACAATATCTTTACCACTGGCTCTTAGCGCTAATAAAAAATCTTTGGCGTCACTGCGCAATTGTATTAAATGTTGAATTTCGCGTTTGAGCTCTTTAATTGGCATCTGGGTTTGCTCAGACCAGTAATCGAGACAATACCATTCAATCGTACCAACAACGGCTAAGTAATCAGCTTTTAATTTTGCTTTTGCTGCCTCTAGCGAGATCGACATTTTTTCACTGTAACGTAATGGCAGATGCTCTAGCCAAAAATGGTTATCAAAGTGTAAGTCTAAAATAGTACCGTCCATATCAATCAACACGGTAGAAATTTCTGACCAATTAATGTTTGCCATATTGGCCATTCCTTAAAATAAATTGTAGTGCAATAAATATTAGCATTTTGCTATTCCAAAAGTATTGTTTATCGTGTCATTATAGTGATATCTAATGAACAAAAATAACTTAAGTAGCTAGCTATATGGCTGATAACAATCAACTACCTATCATAACTAATCGTCGACAAGTGGCTAAAAGTGCCTTATTTGCTATTGAGCAAGTAGACTTAACTTTTAGCAATGGTGAAGAAAGGCAATATGAGCGCATGATGGGCTCTGGTCGTGGTGCGGTGATGATAGTACCTATGCTTGACGATGAGACATTATTATTAGTCAGAGAGTATTGTGCCGGCACCCATAGTTATTTATTAGGTTTCCCTAAAGGTCTTATTGACGAAGGCGAAGTTCCTCATCAGGCAGCCAATAGAGAGCTACAAGAAGAAATTGGTTATGGTAGTGAGCAGTTACAGCAAGTGACTGAACTTATGATGGCACCAGCTTTTTTTAATGCAAAAATGACCATTTTTTTAGCTACGCAGCTTTATAGTGCAGAGCTTGAAGGTGATGAGCCTGAGCCTTTACAAGTGGTATCTTGGCCAATTAAAGACTATAAAGAACTATTACAACAAACAGATTTTACCGAAGCACGCAGTATTGCAGCATTAATGTTGGTACGAGATTTTCTTGAAAATTAACTTTCAATGAACTGAAAATCAATCATGTACTAAAGCAACGTTGAACGGGGTGTAAAGATGAACCAAGATAAATTACTAAACATTGCTTTAGAAAGTGCTAAAAAAGCTGGCGTAGAAGTAATGAAATATTATCGTCAGGGAAACTATACCGCAGAAATGAAAGCCGATGAAAGTCCGGTTACCAGTGCCGACATCGCAGCAAATGATATCCTCATGGATCAGCTTAAAACACTGACACCTGATATTCCTATTATTTCGGAAGAAGTGGGAGCAGTGCAGTTCAGCGAACGCAAAGATTGGTCTCGTTATTGGTTACTCGACCCTATAGATGGTACCGGTGAATTTATTATTGGTAGTGGCGACTTCGCGGTAAATATCGCTTTAGTTGAAAATGGCTGGCCAACCCTTGGCGTTATTCACGCCCCCGATCATTGCCTGACTTATTATGGCCAAAAAAACCTTGGAGCCTTTAAAGATAATTGTCAGGCTAGTTATGCGATTCGTGTGGCCGAGTATCAAGAAAACCGCCGTATTAAAGTTGCTATAAGCCGTCGTCAGCAACTGCAATTGATGGGGCAATATTTAAATGATGATTACGATTATGACTACGTAGCTTTGGGCAGTTGTTCATTGAAAAACTGTCTTATCGCTGAAGGCGGAGCTGACTGTTATTTGCGTATCGGCGTTACGGGTGAGTGGGATACCGGTGCTAGTCAGTGTATTTTAGAGCAAGCCGGCGGTGATATTATCGATAGTGAGTTTAATCCGTTAAGTTACAATAAACGCGAAAGTTTACTTAACCCCGATTTTGTTAGTTTAGGTGCTAGAGACTTTCCTTGGCAAAATATTATTAAAGCCCATAGAAAAGTATATGAATAACAGCGAGCTATGCCAGGTATATTGATTTCAAATAATACTTGGCCTTTTATTCTGTACTTTAGTAAAGCGAAGTAGTTCGTTTTGCATAAGATTTATGCTAAATTAGCGCTATTAGTTGAAGTGAGCTTAGCGCAAACTTCCGGTATTACCGTCATTAGGTCATTTGTTTTAGCGATGTTATCCAACGTATTAAAAAAACACATATCACACCACCAAGCTGGACGTCGTCCTTGCTTCTTTAAAAGTATCGATCAAATCTAATTTTTTGGTGGATAGCCTATGCTGTCAGCCAAAATATCACTTTGCTATTTTCCCGACCATTTTGCTATCTGCTACTTTTTCAGCGATTAATTTTACTTGTATCTACACTTTTACTTGGAAAATTAACCGCTCGAGTTTTACACCCTAAATATTCAATTATCATTATTTAATATTCTATTAATGTTATTTAATTAAAAACTACTCAATTAGTAAGAGGAAAAACCATGGCAGCGCAAGTAACCGCACTTTTTAATGAGATCTGGCAACAATATCTCAGCGTGACTCCGTCAGCAAAAAAAATTCACCAATTAATAGGGAATGGCAATGATGTAATCAATGATCATGTGGCTTACCGTACCTTTAATGACCCTAAAATAAACTTGGTACAACTAGCTAAAGGTCTTTTGGCTATTGGTTACACAGAATGTGGTCAATATGATTTTTCGTCAAAAAAATTGGATGCAAAACATTTTGAACATCCTGATAGTACTATGCCTAAAGTGTTTATTAGTGAATTACGTGTGGAAGAGTTCTCTACTGAAGTGCAAGAGATCATTGCCGGTTTAATAGCACAGTTACCAGAAGATGTTAGTGACCGTGCCGATTTTCTTTACTCGGGGCGTCTTTGGGAAATTAGCTCAAAAGACTATGAGACATTGTTAAGCGTCAGTGAATATGCTGCCTGGTTAGCTGCATGGGGTTACCGTGCAAATCACTTTACTGTCAGCATTAACCACTTAGCTAACTACCAAGATATTGAAGTAGTTAATGCTACGCTTAAAGAGGCAGGTTACGCACTTAATACTAATGGTGGTGAAATTAAGGGTGATAAAGCAGTGATGTTAGAGCAATCATCAACACTTGCTGATAAAGCTCCGGTAGAATTTTCCGATAAAACCATGGAAATCCCAAGTTGTTTCTATGAATTTGCTAAACGTTACCCACTTGCCAATGGCGAGTTATATACGGGTTTTGTCGCCGCATCAGCAGATAAAATTTTCGACAGTACTAACGCTAAAGTTGAGTTCGCTTTTAGTTAATTATTAACCGCAGGAATCAAACTGTAAAATTATTAAGCCAGTGCTATGCCACTGGCTTTTTAGTTATTATTAGTAACTGTTATTCGCAATACTTATTAGTCTATTGATTAGTCATTGCCATTATTATTCAATTTGATACTTCCTTAAAATAGCGGCAATAACCCCTTGGTCTTTTAATTTTTTCAAGGCTTGGTTAAATTGAATAATAGTAATAGGGGCGTTTGGAGATAAGGCGGCTTGAACTTTGTGCTGACTAACGGTCAGCGCTAGTACTTTAAATACCTCAGCATTTTTGACGTGTTTTAATTGATAGTTTATCAAAATATCAGCATCAACAAGGGCGTCAATTCGGTTGAGATCTAAACGAATTAAATTTACATACAAGTTACTAACATCGTAGCGAGTAAAATGTTTTTCATCAAAAAACGGCTGTAAAGTCGGGTATTTATAGCCGCGAATGGTGCCAATAATCATGCCCCTAAAGTCGGATATCTGTTGATATGTCTTAGGGTTATCAGCACGGATGACGATTTTATCTTTTTCAATAAAAAGTGTGTCACTCCATTGGAGCTTTTCACTATTGCTAAGCCAAGCCGGATTAGAGATTAAAACGAGATGAATAGTATTATTTTCTAAATAGCGCTCGATGCGTTTTCGTGGGGTTTTGATATAGGAGACACTAATATCTAATTCATCAGAAATCTCAGTAATTATATCTCTTATGATACCGTCATAGAGTTGTTCTGCTCTTTCAATGGCGTAGGGAGCAGCATCGTGGTCACCGTAGCCAATGATTAACTTAGTTTTACTGTCAGATAAAACGAATGTTGAGAAGAAAGCAAAAAAAAGGATAACAAGCTTAACTATTTTTAATATCATCATCATCAAGTTTACCCTTCCTCTAAGCTTACTAAGGCTTTTACTTAGTATAGACGAGCGAGTGTTATTGCTTGTTCATTTGAAATTTAATTAGCTTTGCTCTTCTTCCATGCCTGCTTTGAATTGATCACTGGGTAATATATTGACACTTTCATGGAGCTCTGAATAAACCAATAGCGCACTACCTTGCTCAAGTTGTTTTTTTACTTGGGTAATCTTGGCTTGCTTACTAATATCCTCAGAACCATACTCAGTTCCTTCACGTAAAATGAAGTCTTCAATAATCGCGGCTAAGGTGTCATTTGATAGTTGTTCTAAGGGGATAATCATAAAGGAGTTTCAGAGCTTTAAATAATGAACTGCTATTGTACCGCTCAATTGCACTATTGCTCTACACTAATTTATTAAAGAGGATGCCTTTACGCTCTTCTTCATTTTTCTTAGTAATAATCACACTTGGTAAAAGTGCTGTATTCTTTTCTTGTTCATTCGTTGCGGCGGAAAAATTGGTGTCTTCAATACTAGATAGGGGCGTACTATTCTTGATGTATCGTAAGTAAGATATCGCAGATTGACGTTCTGTAGTTAGACTAATTTATTAAAGAGGATGCCTTTACGCTCTTCTTCATATTTATTAGTGATGACGGCGCTTGGTAAAAGTACTGCATTCTTTTCTTGTTCATTTGTTGCGGCGGAAAAATTTGGCTATAAAATACCAGAACGTGAAACACTTTTCTTAAGGCCTCGTAATTAAGGTATCGCAGATTGACGTTCTGTCGTTAGACTAATTTATTGAAAAGGATGCCTTTACGCTCTTCTTCATTTTTTTTAGTGATTATGGCACTTTGTAAAAGCACTGCGTTCTGTTCTTGTTCACTGGTAGCGGCAGCAAAATCTGTGTCTTCAATACGAGAACGCGAAGCACTGACATTGATAATACTGGTTTGGTAGGTAGCTACTTGGCTGACCAAAGCATTATTTTGGGCACCTAAAGTACTGGCACTTTCATTTACTTGTTGTGAGGTGTCTTGAATAATGGTTTGTGTCGTCGCCGGATCGCTAGCATCGAGACTACTGATAAAGTTGTCTTGCCCTAATACATCACTAGCTAGGGTGTTTATTTGTTCGGTGATTTGGTCTAACTCACCTTGAATAGCATCACCAGCATAAAGCGGGTTGCCTGATTGTATCGATAACTCTTGCGCACGCAATAAGCCATCATTAATCGCAGATAAAGCGCCAGCCTCAACATTATTAATATTAGCTTGGTCTTGTGCGTTAAAGCTCAGTTGTTGGTTTTGATTAATTTGACTGGTGAGTCGATTAGCAATTTGCAAGCCAGCAGCATCATCGGCGGCTTTATTAATGCGTTTTCCAGAGACGAGTTTTTCAGCTTGCTGTTCTCTTTGCTGATTGAGTTTATCAATAAAGCTTAAAGTAGCGGATGATTGATTTACCGACAACATAACTAGACCTCAATAGGCTAAATTTGACCTTACTATTAATTAGTATAGCAAGAGAGAGTTATTTAGCCTGTAATAAGCAGGAGAGTCTAGTTGATATATAAGTAATTAGGTTAGTGCTTTTTACAATCTTCTTGAATATGTGTAAGAAAGTAATAAACATAGAAGCCGCATATAGCTAACATAATGGCTAAGCCGCCAAAAGAGAACATCACGACAGGATCGTTAGCTAACATTGATAATAAGTTCATATAGGGCTCCATAATTTACTAAGTAATTCTTGATGTACCTAGTGTAATTTAGTCGCCCACTGCCTATGCTGATTTAGATCAATAGAAACGCTGTTTTTCTGCCATTTTTGCTTTGAGTTTTTGTTGCTCTAGAATATTGTTATAGAGTTTATTCGCTTTATCTATACTAAGTTCTATTTTTTTATAGGGTAAATCTCGTTCATCCATTAATCGACTTTTTTCTGCGTTTGGATAACCATTCCATGAGGCAATAGTATTCCAGACAAAAGACATTTCAGTGCTCTTTTCTACGCCTTTGCCTTCACTATAAAGTAAGGCCAAATTATATTGAGCAAGGGCATAGTTTTGGTTGGCGGCATTTTTATACCAACGAGACGCTTTAAAATCATCTTGTTTTACTCCCGCGCCGTCGGAATACATAACGGCTAAGTTAAATTGTGCGCTCGCTAAACCTTTTTTAGCCGCTTTATGGGTTAATTCAAAAGCTTTTTTTATGTCTTGTTTAACGAACTTTCCTTCGGAGTAAAGTAAAGCCAACTCAAATTGCGCATCTGGATAATTTTGTCCGGCTGCAAGTTGGAGTAACTCGACTGCTTTCATACCATCTTTCGGCACAGAATAGCCGTTTTGATAAACCAAGGCCATTTGATACTGGGCTGGAGCATAGCCTTCGATAACTAACGGGCGAAATTGGGCAATAGCCGCTTTAAATTCACCACGATTTAATTCATAAATACCTTGCTCAAGATCATTACCCTGACTAAATGCAGAGAAACTAGCGAGTAAGAACATAGTTGGTAGTATTTTTTTTACGCTAAAGTGTGTTTTGAGAATTGCACTGGCTTTGGTGAGCATAATTTTCCTTGGTCGGCTTAATTGCTATAAATAAGTGTAGCTTAGAACTTATGTGAGTTACATTAAAGAACTGTTTCAAGCGGTAACTTTTTTCAGCTATTGTTATAATTTATTTTTTTCACCTCTGCGGAAGTCATTAATGAAGGGTTTATTGAGAGGGTTTAAACTTTCTTTAACTAGTTATATAAGTTTAGCCTTTATCTTTTTTTTATTTATCAGTGCTGGTACTTTAATAACGGTTAACTATTACCGTATGTCGGAGTCAGCTTTTGATGAGACCTTACAAAAGTTTGACCTAGCAATAAAACGTCAAACGCATAGCTTTCAAAAACACCTAACTCCTGCCGCTTTGCGATTACAGCAACACATCAGTAAGGATAAGTGGCACGACTTTTCAGCCTATATAAATGATACTGCGCTATTGGATGAATTGGCCAATTACCTTGCCATTGACCCATTAAGTAATGCGGTGCATTTCGGCTTTAAAAATGGTGATTTTGTTTCAGTAAAGCAATTACTTAATGAAGCAGATAGACAGCAATATAAAGCGCCGATAGCGGCAGTATTTGTTTTTGAAATACTAGAATACTCGCCTGATGGTCAGAGTAAGGTAATATTTAGTTTTCTAAATTCTCAATTAGACCTTATAGGCAGCCCCATTGTCAGCAATACATCATATAAAGTTTTTAGTAGACCTTGGTATCTTAAGGGGTTAAATTCCAAAGAAATATCGGTTGTTGCTCCCTATCAAGAATATGAACAGCAACACCGTATTATTAGCCTGGTACTGAGTGATACCGAAGTAGTCAGTGCCATTGATTTTAATGTGCAAGCAGTATCAGAGCTAATGCAACTTAGTCAGGTTACCGAAAACGATCTACAGATAATTCTTAATAGTGAAAATGAAGTATTAGCCTATCAATACTCAGGTGACTTTACTCTGATAACAATGGATGAGCCAGTTGCTAGCGCTAACAAGTATGATCATCAAAGCATTATTAATTTTGCTGATAATGATAAAAATCAACAAGGCTTAAATGAGTTTAGCTTTAATGGACAAGTCTGGGTGGCGAAAATAGCCCTGCTACATCCACAATTTCAAGCTAGTGCTAAGCTCCTTATAGCTACGCCTAAAGCTAAGGTGATTGCTGCGGTAAGGCAGTCGTTGTTTGACCATCTTGTTATATCAGCTGTGATTATCTTATGTTTTATTCCCATTACTTGGCTCTTTGCTCGCGTGATTGTTCGTCCAATCCATCGCTTAGTTAAAAGTACACATAGACTGGCAAGTTTACAATTTAATCAAGTTTCTTCAGGCGACTCTTTTATCGAAGAGCTAAATGAACTTGAGCAAGATATGTTAGCGGTAAGTAACTCTCTGCAAGATATTTTTTCCATCATTAATATGTTGGCAACAGAAAAAGACATAAAAACCTTGGCTAAAAATATCTGTAGCCAAGGATGCGAGATGTTAAAAGCTGATGCTGCTTTTATCTATCGTGCAGATAAAAAGCAACACTATATATGGGAAATATTTTTAGCCTGGGGTAATGGTACAGTGTTAGATCCTGAGCAGTTCACTTCGATTGACTCGGCGCAACAGACAGCTCAGCAAAGGGAAAATTTTTTACAAGGAGCAGGGCAAGCACAGTTTGCTAAATTAAATGAACAGCTTAAGGCTAGTTTTATTTATGAAAATATATATCAAAAAAGTGATGATGTTTATGTCTTATTTTTACCTCTGGTGGACCGTGACAAACAAGTCGATGGCTTCCTTGGCTTTACTTTCACTAGAACATTAACTGAATTTGAAAAAATGCAATATAAAGGGATTTGTACCGCCTTATCAAAATTTATATCGGTTGCCTTTGAAAGTAATGAATTGCTAGAAAACCAAGAGCGGTTGTTGAAGTCATTTATTCATTTAATTGCCGGTGCTATTGATACTAAGTCGCCTTATACCGGCGCGCATTGTCAACGTGTACCTACCTTAACTATGATGCTGGCTGAACAAGCAACTAAGTCAACACAGGTAAACTTAAAGAGCTTTAGCTTAACCGATGAACAATGGTATGAGTTAAAAACAGCAGCTTGGCTACATGACTGTGGCAAAGTAACTACTCCTGAAAATGTTGTTGATAAAGCCACCAAGCTAGAAACTATTTATAACCGCATTCATGAAGTTCGTATGCGTTTTGAAGTATTGCGACGAGATGCGCACATTCATTCATTAGAGCAAATTCTTGCGGGAAAAGATCGAGCAGTAGCAGACAAATACTTAGCTAATGAGATTTCCGCCTTAGAAGAAGACTTTGCCTTTATTGCCAGATGTAATTTAGGGGAAGAAATGATGTCTAGTGAAGCGATAACACGGATCAATCAAGTCGCTCAGCGCCAGTGGTTACGTTATTTTGATGACACACTGGGTCTATCTCAGGCTGAAAAAGAGCGTAAACCTGCATCGACAGAGCAATTACCTGTACGCGAGTTTTTACTCGAAGATAAACCCGAACATTGTATCGATCATATCGCTGGTCATCTTGAGCAAGAGTCTCATGCTAGCTTTACCATGGCGGTTCCTAAATATCGCTTTAATTTAGGTGAGTTAAATAACCTAGTGATAACACGAGGCACTATCAACACTGAAGAGCGCTATATTATTAATCATCATATAGTTCAAACTATTCAAATGCTTGAGAAATTACCTTTTCCTGATAATCTTAAGCGTGTTCCTGAAATTGCCAGTGCCCATCATGAACAGTTAAATGGCAAGGGTTATCCTAAAGGTTTAAAAGGGGATGAAATCTGTATAGAAAGCAGGATTTTGACTATTGCAGATATATTTGAAGCGTTAACCGCCAGTGATAGGCCTTATAAAGAGGCTAAGTCGTTAAGCCAGAGCATTGCTATTCTTGATAATATGCGCAAGGGCAAGCATATCGATAATGACTTATTTGAATTATTTTTAAGCTCGGGAGTTTATCTTGATTACGCGGAAAAATTCTTAACAGCAGAGCAAATTGATGAGGTGGACATTAGCCAATATCTATCAACATAACTGATGTTAGATATTGCTTAATGTAAAGTGGCTCAGTGCTCTGTTATTTAGCAGGATAAGCTAAGAACACTTCCCTTAAATTCGACTAATAGCCGAATAATTGCATAGTCGACTAGGTAACTAGTCGGCTAGCTGATTATTAGAGTAGGTAGTTACCTACCTTAGACTGACATCATTTCTTCAATCTGCTCAGCAAGGTCAAGCCACTCCATTTCATTATCTTCAATATCGCTTTTCAATAGCCCTTGTTTTTTCAGTAAATCGGTCAATTCAACTTTGCGATCTGCTTGGTAAATCTCACTGTCGCTTAATAAAGCTTCTACCTTAGTTAACTCTTCCTGCCATTGATGTATCTTTTTCTCTAACTTATCGGCTTCTTTACGCAGTGGCGCAGATTTTTTTCTTAGCTCTGCTTGTTGTTGGCGCAGTTGTTTTTTGTCTAAGCCTTTATCACTGTTTTGTTGCTCACTTTTAATCGACTTTACCGCTTGTTTCTTATCATCATTAAGCCATTGTTGATAATCATCAATATCACCACTAAAGTCACTAACCTGACCATTGGCAACCAGATAAAATTCATCAACACAGGATTCTAATAAAAACCTATCATGGGCAATTAATATAATAGCGCCTTCAAAGTCCTGCAACGCCATTACTAAGGCTTGACGCATTTCTAAATCGAGATGGTTGGTTGGCTCATCGAGTAGTAATAATTGTGGTTTTTCTAAAACGATTAATGCCAGTACTAAACGTGCTTTTTCACCGCCCGACATGTTGGTAACCGGTTCAAGCGGTTGGTCGCCGCTAAAGCCAAATTTACCTAAAAAAGTACGAGCTTGCGGCTCACCTAAGGCAGGCTTGGCACGCAAGATATGATCAACAGGACTCGATGCCACATGCAATTGCTCTAATTGGTGCTGAGAAAAATAGCCAATCTTTAGCTCTTGTGCGCAATATCGCTCGCCGTTAAGTAAAGCAATATCTCCGGCGAGAGATTTAATTAAGGTTGATTTACCCGCGCCATTTCGCCCTAATAAACCAATGCGACTGCCCGGCACTAACGTTAAACCTACATCATTTAAAATAGTGACTTGTTCACCATGATCCGATTTAGGGTAACCACACTGACTTTCTTTAAGTGATAATAGTGGGTAGGGCAAACTTTCCGGTTGTTCAAAGCTGAAAGTAAATTGACTATCAACATGAGCCGGCGCTAAATCAGGTAATTTCTCTAAGCGTTTTAATCGGCTTTGTGCTTGCTTGGCTTTACTGGCTTTGGCACGAAAACGATCAACAAAAGCGGTTAGATGGGCAGCCTCTTTTTGCTGCTTTTGATATTGTGCGTCTTGCTGCGCTAGATGTTCGCGGCGTTGACGTTCAAAAGAGGTGTAGTTGCCGCTGTATAATTTTGCCTGTTGGTGCTCAATATGTAAAATTTGACCAATAACCGTATCAAGAAAGTCTCTGTCATGTGAAATCAGTACTAGCGTACCAGTAAAACGCTTTAACCAGCGTTGTAGCCAAATAACAGCATCTAAATCTAAATGGTTGGTCGGTTCATCGAGTAATAATAAATCAGCACGAGATATTAGCGCTTGCGCTAAGTTTAAACGCATGCGCCAACCACCCGAGAAATCTTTTACCGGGTTAGCTAGTTGTGACTGTAAAAAACCTAAACCATGTAATAACTCACCAGCACGGGCAGGTAAGCTATAGCCGTTAATGGTATCAATTTGATTAATAATGGTGGCTTCAAGGTTACCGTTATCCATGATACGAGCTTGCTCTAAATCATGTTCTAACTGACGAAATTCTTTATCGCCATCCATAACGTAATCAAGAGCGCTTCGCTCTAAAGACGGCGTTTCCTGTCTTACTGTCGCTATATCCCAGCTTGTTGGCATGGATAAATCACCAGCATCTGGGGTTAAATCACCCAAGAGTGCGGCGAAAAGAGATGATTTACCACAGCCATTACTGCCTACTAAGCCAACCTTATGATTAGGGTGAATGGTAAAGCTAGATGATTTTATTAGGTTTTTAGCCCCTCTATCTAAGCTTAGGTCTGTGGCTATAATCAATGGTAATTCCTCGATAAAATGGCATAGCGTTGCTGGAAAAATACAAGCTAAAAAAATGCAGGTGCATTGTCGCTTTTCCTATGACCACTATTCAAGGTAAAATAGCGATAATTAACTATTTAGTTGTAGAAGAAGTAGGTAAAAATGAACAAAGCCCTAAAAAAGAGATTTATCGCTGGTGCAGTCTGTCCAAAATGTAAAGCTATGGATACCCTGGCACTGACCAAAGAAAATAACGTAGAAAAAGTGACCTGCGTTAGCTGTGGTGAACAAATGGTGCAAACGGAAGCACAAGTTGAGAAAGTTGTGCGTGAACATGAACAAGTTATTGGTGTGTTTAAGCAGTAATTAGCTTAAGTGAAAGCAGTCAATACACGATAACGCAATGTAGTCTTCTTTGTTAGCTACATGTCTATAAGAGTATTGAGTTAATAAAGAGGTCACAGCATTAGATGTAACTTCTTTATTGATATTGCTTAGCTAATTAATTTTTAATGGTAGCTTTATATTCTGAATTAAATTAGGTGTGCCAGTAATGGTGGCACTTAATAAGTCAGTGGTGGGATTGACTTGTGCACCAGCATAATAAGTAATGGATACTTTTGCTTCCTGGTCTATACAACCAGCGGTGTAATCTAGTGGCACCGTGATAACCTCATCATCCTCTGTCACTTCAATGTAAGTTGACGTATTCGCTTCGGAACACGTTGAGTCCATCATTACTGATATCCCTCCTGCGCTATGAGTACTGATTATCTTAAAAGTAAAATTTTGATCTTGCGATACACTTAATGTTTGCGGTTTTTCTATCGTAATTGGCGCTGGAAACTTAATGTCAAAGCTATCTTCAACAATGCCTTGGCGTTTAAACTCTACTCGCCAAGTATTATTATCTTGAATTTCAGCTAACGTCCGATTATCAATGCCACCGAAGTTACAGCACTCTAGGTCTGAAGAGTAGGCTATTGTAGTATTTGTTCCTTTTATTACATGGTCTGCAGGGCTAATAAGGTTAAGTTGGTCATTATCTGATAACGATAGTCTTCCGGAACCTAGTAGCATAATATTTCCTATTATATTATGGGTGCTAGGATCATCTCCATAAGCTGGGTATATAATATAGCTTAGTGTTTCGAAACCATAAACAAAATCGCTGCTCGATGTCGTCTCACTTTTTTCTGAAGAGCAACCAGATAAAGAAATAACGATAAGTAATATAAGAAAGTGTTTCATTTTCATCAGCGTTCTTTTTAAAAGCCAATCTAATCAATGTATTTAAATTGGCAATATGCAAACTATAGGTTTAACTTTAATAAGTCAGTAATGCCATAACGGTAATATACCTCGCTATGAGGGGAATGCTTACTGGTAAGAAAGGAATAAGTATCAAAATAGGTGCTGGTGTAATCGCCATTTCTTGCTTCTCTATCAGTAGTGGTTAAGCTTTAATTCTTGTCGGTGTGAGTGGGGTCAGATCAACGTTAAGTACTCATTAAAGTTGATCTGACCCCGATTGAATTTATTAAATAAATTATTAAATTTGATCCTAATTATAAAATTAAATTGTTCTGCTATTTACCTACTAATTTATTTTTAATGGTAGATCAAAGAATTGTACAAAAAATGGTATTCCTCTTAGTGGGGCATTTAATAAGTCAGTTGTGTTATTCGCTTTGGCTTCGAAAATAAATCGAATATTTATGCTTGCTTCATGATCGCTACAGCCATCAGTGTTGCTTAGTGGTATTGAAAGGTTATGAGTACCTGCTTCAAAGCTAACGGTATCGAACCTTACTTGATCATTATCAAAGCACTTTGAATAAATAGTCCCGTCAACTGAACCAGCACTATTACTATCACTCCAAGTTAAGGTAAAATCCTGATCAGACAGTACGAATAATTTGTGCATGTCTGTTATTGCTACTGGAGCCGGATAAGCAATTGAAAAGCTATCTTCAATAATTCCATGGCGTTTAAACACTACTTTCCAAATATTGTCGTCTAATAATTTTTTGACCTTGTCGAAATTGATATTATTTTCGGGTAAGTTAATAGTAAATGAGCAACATGCTAAATGTGATCCCCCTAAAGTGGTCTCATTATAATTTTCTCCGTGAGCTATAGTGCCGTAGGGTGATATAAGTGATATTTGGTCTGTTGAGGCTAAGAATAGATCACCACCCGATTCTTTTTGTAGCAAAGTCTGAGCAACAGAGTGTGTGTCTATATGTGTAAAATAACCCTCGGCAGGTGTTAAATATTCATGTGATAAAGCGATAGTTAAGGTACTAATATCATAAATAAAACTACTACTTGATTCTGTATTGGTTTTATCTGAACGACAACTAGATAAAACCAATACAGTAATAAAAATCATCATATATTTCATATTTACTCCTCGATACAAGCGTTATAGCTTCAAAACGTTAGTTAATGTGTCTGAAAAAAGCACATACTTATGCTCTTGATGTCCGCCAGAAAAGCGATTTTCAGCAAAGGTATATTTATCAAAACTGCCATCTTTCCCAGCAAAGGCTGAGTCTGTGGTAACAAAAACATGTCTTCCTTGCATCTTATTATCTTGTTTTATTGCCTTTTTTATGTGGTATGACATATTTTTAGCTGCTATTAACTGCTTGCTAATATCAAAATATGTCATGGCATAGCTACCATTGCGTCCCTCTTTTGCTGTGGTATTTAAACGAGAACGCCTGTTTCCTGAAAGACGCCATTTAACATCAACTTTTAAATTATGCCTAGAGCCAGCACCAAAATACACCTGAGGAATAGGTTTTGAAACTTCTGTGCCATATGAAACCGCAGTGCTTCGGGTTGGATTAAAGAAAATCGCTAAATCTTTAAAACGTTGTCGTAAGGCTATGTTTTGTGGGCTACCTTCATCCAACTGCTTGAAAGTGTAAGAATAAAAAATATCATTAATAGACTTTAAGCGGCGGCGCTCGTTTCTACATTGGCTTCTTCTACTGCTATGGCGGTAAAGCTTACATCTTATTTTTCTTGCTTGATTCTCTAATTCATCAGCAAAGCTCCTGACATCTTTTGGTACATGCACACCATAAAAAGGTGCGTCAATGGCAACAAAGTCACTAACATTATGCACTTTACCGGTGTTTTCCATATACATGATGGCTAGTTTACCAACAATGCCGCCCATGGAGTGACCAACAACCCTAACTTCAGCGCTTGTTTTGGCAAGCTTTTCTAACAAGGTCGCTAATGCCCAAGCGTTAGATTCTATGCCAGAATCTTGCTTGGCATAACGAAAGAGTACTAAGTCATAACCCGCATTATAGATATGTCTATAAGTATTGAGTTGTTTGCTATATTCTATAAAATCATCGAATTGATCTTTTTCATTAGCAACTTGGTTCATGGTAAAACCTTCGTTAAAATCACTACCATACCCCTGCACAAAAACAATCGGCTTATTGAGCCTTTTATCTTTACCGTAACGCACGGAAACATAACCTGAAGTTGAACTTATTTGTCTTTGTCGCCATTCAACACAGCGAGATCCAGAAGCCCGTTCTGGGGCTATAAACTGTGTCTCTTTTGCTAAAAACTCAGCAGTAGACGTCACTTGGTGCGGTACAACCGCTGATATTTTATTGAATAAGGAAGTATCTTTACTATGTATTTGAGTTGAGGTTATTGGCAAAGGCTGTTCTGGATAAGCTTTTGGATTTTGGCCATCATATCTTACGCAGTAGCTTACAGTGCGTGTTGCTTGCGTGGTAAAGCTGGTATCAGGTGATTTTTTATAACCACTGGTTAAGTATTTTGGAGGCTGTGGTGTTGGTGGTCTTGTTGGTGGTCTTGGGCAAGACTCGGGAGAGTATTGTCTTTCGCTATTAGCCTTATCTGTCGTCGTTGAACCTTGGTTATAACTTGCTTGAATTGAATCACAGCCATAACGCTGCGTTGTTTCGTTATCAGTTAAATTAAGTTCGTATTTTAAAGGCGCTTCAAACTGTATAAAGTCAGTATTTTCGGCCACGGCGCTTACACTTGTTAACATGCTTGTTAATAGCAATAACTGAAGATTAAGCCCGTTTGTCTGTTTGTCCGTTTGCCTCATTGTTATGATATTCCTTATCGTTAATGAAATGGTATGGTTACATCTTATTAACAATAAGAAAAGGGTTTATTTTTAGTCAGAGGATCGCTTTAAAGGGAGTAACTAGAATTTATTAGGGATAATAAAATAAGAAATTAGTAAAGCCAATGGTGAAAAAGATGGGCAGCCTGCTTTCTCTAGTGGCGCGGCTTGAATAAAGCTGCACCTACATAAAACTGAGGGAATCGCAGTGGATTCATTCTTGTCTGAGTTTGTATGATACTAACGATTATTTAATAATGCGGTGGTGGTGGCTCAACGTCGTCTATATCATCTGATAAGCTACCAGCATCTTTAAGACGATTAGCGACTAATTGAATTTGATGTTTCAGCTCTGAGATTTCATGTTGATGGGCGGCTAGCTCTTCACTTAGCTGTTCAATTACATCATCTTGAAAAACGTTACGTGATTCTAAGGCGTCAACACGCTCTTCAAGCTGCTGAACATAGTTAGTTTTCGAGCTTTTAGCGCTAAGGGTTATTTCGGCATTGGCCATGATTCAACATATCCTGATGAACTTATCGTTAATAGATCGTTATTATCGCCAAATGCGACACTATACACAACAGCCCCGGTAGGTCTTTTTGCTTCTTTTGGTGTGACAAACCAATGTGCACGGCGTTTGCCTGTGGCAATATCCCAAACACTGACTTTTCTGCTCGCCGCGCCGGTGATCATGGTTTTGCCATCGGGTGAAAAACGCACAGTACTAAATACTTCATGGCGTTTTGTCCCTTGTAAGGTACTTATACGTTTACCTGTTTTTAAGTCCCATATATAAGCCGACTTCATACTGTCGGCACTAAAGGCGTAACGGGCCTGCGCATCTAATGCTACTTTTGATACGCGAGAGCTGTGATTAAATTGATAAACAACTTGTCCTGATTGAGTATCCCATACATAGGCAATGAAATCGTTACCCCCAGACATAGCCACACGACCGTTGGGCAGCATATCAACGCTATTAACTTTTTCTTTATGGCCAAGGAATTCTAAGCGTCTACCTGTATCAACGCTGACATGCACCACAGTACCGTTGCTTTTGCCAATAAGTAAGTAATCACCGCCATTACTTATGGCAATATCTCTAATGTTCGACTCACGTACTTGCCAGTAACCCTCTGACTTGCCATTTTTCAGGTTCCATAAGGCAAAGTTTTTTCTATTAGCGGTGAGAACATGACTAGAGTTGTCACTTATATCGATGGTGAGTACTAAATTATCACTGCTATTTTGCTCTTGTGCCCAGTTATAAATGCGTTCATTCTTGGTTAAATCCCAAACACTCAAACCATGGTGAATAGAAGAAATAACCGAGAATTTGGCATCTTTAGAAATATTGCCGGCATAGGAACCTTCAACAGACTGCTGCCAACGCTCTATTGGCGCTTGCGTTACAGGTTTGCAAGCCATGAGTGTCGTCAATAAGATGACTGGATAAATCCAATTACATTTTAACAAAATATTAATACTTTTTTATTTGCGCATTTATCGTTAGTATAAGTTCTTTTTTGAAATTGTTTAGTGTTATCTTTTTAATCGTGGCTTTAGTAAAGTCTTAATGGCGCTATAAAAGATAAATTAAACAATGAATAGCCGTAAATTGGGGGAATTCTCCAATTGTATTGTATAAATGGAGATATAAATGAAATTGTTCAAGCCTACCCTAATAGCCCTTGCGTTAGTTGCCGTTGTTGGTTGTAACGAAAAAGCGGTTGAAGAAGTCAAAGCACCGGTACTAGACACTGAAGTGCAAAAACAAGCTTATGGCTTAGGTGCTTCAATTGGTATGTACATGCAACGTAACTTAGAAGAGCATGACAAATTAGGTTTAACCTTAGATAAAGAGCTTATTGTACGCGGTTTTGTTGACAGCATTGACGGTAAAGCTGTTATCGAAAAAGAAGAAATCCAAGCTTTACTAATGAATCTTGATGCTAGCATGAAAGAAAAACAGCAAGCAGCAGCGATTGCCGCTTCTGAAGCTAGCCTAGCTGAAGGTGCTAAATTTCTTGCCGATAACGCTAAAAAAGAAGGTGTGATAGTAACTGAATCTGGTATTCAATATGAAGTGTTAACTGCTGGCGAAGGTGATACACCTGCGGCAACTGATACAGTAAAAGTGCATTACACAGGTACTTTCTTAAATGGTGAATCGTTTGATAGCTCATATGATGGCAAAGGTAAGCCGGTAGTATTCCCACTTAACCGTGTAATCAAAGGTTGGACTGAAGGCGTACAGTTAATGAATGTCGGTGCTAAGTACAAATTCACTATCCCTTCAGATTTAGCATACGGTCCTAACGGTAACCCACCAAGCATTCCGGGTAACTCAGTACTACAATTTGAAATTGAATTATTAGAAATTCAAAAAGATGAAGTAGCACCAAAAGCAGATGGTCACGACCACGCAGCTCACTAGTTAAAGTTTATGTGGGTTAAGTTTGTTTAGCTATTTACCTACTACTCGTTAAAAATATAAAGCCACCAGTAATTACTTACTGGTGGCTTTTTTTATTTCCTGAGTATCTTATGAAAGGCTATATTTAAAGCCAAATTTTGTAGTTTTTTTTATAAGTAAGGATTCAATTAGATTAAATGTTCAAGAACAAGGCGATTGATTGAGCAATCGTAATACCAAGTCCATTAAGTTAGTTCCCACTCAGAGCTTGTCAGCGGTTTGAGAATAAATAGAATTTTTTTGTATATAGTCGCTCTATATTAAAGGAATTCTGTGTGATTATCATATCGCTGAAAAGCTCCCAAAGGGCGAGTTTAAAAGGCTCATAGTCTTTGTTATTGATTTTGACAAGGGAATAAGCATTCTCTTCACTCAATGCCTTGCCTCTAAGCCTTTTAATTCTCGCTGAGTGGGAAGAAACTTATTGGAATTGGTATAAGCTATTGTGATTGAAAGCAACGATGTTATTGAGTTTTAAATGCCACTCAGGCCATTGAAAATGAGTGTGATTGGTATAAAATAGCCCAATGAAAAAACTCCTAATAATTGGCTATGTTTGGCCTGAACCTAACTCTTCCGCGGCAGGTAGCCGTATGATGCAGTTAATCCACTTTTTCCAAGGGCAAAGTTATCAGATTACCTTTGCCAGCCCAGCGCAACAAACTGAGCATATGGTTGATTTAAACGCCTTAAATATTACCATGGAAAATATCAATCTCAACTGCACCAGTTTTGATGAATTTATTGCTGACTTACAGCCAGATACAGTGATGTTTGATCGCTTTATGATGGAAGAGCAGTTTGGCTGGCGCGTCAGTGAGCATTGCCCTGATACCCTGCGAATTTTAGATACAGAAGATTTGTTTTGCTTACGTAATGGCCGTCATCAAGCCTATAAACAAAAACGTGATCTAACAGATGAAGACTTACTCACCAGTGATTTAGCTAAACGTGAAGTTGCATCGATATTCCGCTCTGATATCAGCTTAATGATCTCAAGTGTTGAAGTGGCTTTACTACAACGCTTATTTAAAGTTGATGCCAGCTTGATTCACTTTTGTCCCTTTATGTTGAGTGAGGCGCAGTTAACGCAAGATAATCCGAGTTATCAGCAGCGTGACGATTTTATGGCGATAGGTAATTTTCGCCATGCGCCTAATTGGGATGCGGTATTGTGGCTAAAACAGCAAATATGGCCACTTATTCGCAAACAATTGCCTGACGCTAAGCTAAATGTTTATGGCGCATATCCACCACCAAAAGCGACTGACTTACATGATGAAAAGTCAGGCTTTCTGGTTAAAGGTTGGGTTGACGATGCGGTACTTGCTATGCAAAGCGCTAAAGTCTGTTTAGCGCCATTACGTTTTGGTGCCGGCATTAAAGGCAAGTTAGCTGAAGCTATGTATTGTGCGACACCATCAGTTACCTCTGATATTGGTGCCGAAAGCATGCAAACCGAGCTAGCTTGGCCGGGGGCAATAGCCAATGAGCCACAAACAATAGCTGATGCCGCAGTAAAGCTTTATCAAGATGAACAAGTTTGGCAAGTTGCCAGTGATTTAGGTCAACAAAATAGCCAATTAATGTATCAACAAGAAAGAATTTTAGTGGCGTTAGCGGACTGTTTATTAAAGCTGGCCGATAATCTTGAACAGCACAGGCAACAAAATTTTATTGGTAGCATGCTCAATCACCATCACCATAAAAGTACTCAATATATGGCGCAATGGATTGATGTGAAAACTCAGTTGAAAGACTTAGTTGAAGGACCTGAGAAAGAGTAAAGGGTCTTATAAGCAGACAGGTATAAGAAAAAGGCGGTGATAAATCCTATTAGGGTTTAGCACCGCCTTTATACATTATTTTTGTAGGGAAATTTTATTCTGACGCCGTTTATCTACAACCATTACAGTTGCTTTAACATGGCGGCCTAAAGTCTTAATCGACAAAGATCTGCATTTCTTCACCAATTTGTTTGCGCATCTCCATTAATTTAACCGCTGAAGAATGTTGTTTCTTATCTGCTTCTGTTTTTGGTTGCCATTGCGGCACACTTTCCGATTGTCCATTTTGATCAACTGCGACCATGATAACAATACAGTGGGTAGTTAAACGACGGTTTAATGATTTAGGGTCGCAAGCATTAACTTCTAAAGCAATATGCATTGACGAATTACCGGTATAAATAACTTTCGCTTCTACTTCCACTAAACTGCCAACATGAATAGGAGCAATAAAACGTATACCACCCGCATAAGCGGTAACACAGTAACGTCCACTCCAGCCGGCAGCACATGCATAAGCGGCTAAATCTATCCATTTCATCACAGCACCACCATGCACCTTGCCACCAAAATTCACGTCTTGTGGTTCGGCTAAAAATCGTAAGGTAATGTCGCGTTGTGGTGTATTCATAAGTGTGCTCTTTATCGTTAATGGAGTTGTACAGGGTGGATCTGCAGCGGATAGCACAAAAATATAGTGTTCACTGTTAATTAGCAAATATTATCTTTACAGAATCAAATAAAGCAAATAGAATGAGAACCATTATCATTTGCGTTTAATTGTTTGGAAGGGTTATGGAAGTCTGGCAAATATTACTTTTAAAGGGTAACGATAGTTTTAATAAACAACAGCTACCACTAGCTGAAGACTATTATCACCAAGCGATAGAATGCTTAGAGCAGCAGTGGCAAGAAAATATTGAAGATAGTGAGCTATTAATGGCTTGGATCAGCGCTTTTCATAACTTAGCTGTTTTGTATGAAGAGCAGGACCAACCCAAAATGGCTTTTCGTTATTTACAAATACCCCATCAACGTATGGCTGAGTTATCTCAGCAAAGTCAATATAGCGAAGATTTACAGTCCATAGCCTTACTTTCAATGAAATTAACGTTAATGCCACTGTTAGCTTTTAGTAAAAAACACCCCGCATGCGATGACTGTTTATCTTCGCTTAATAAAATGGCAATGGCCGTGAATGCCAGCCAACCGGTAATGCACTAATTTACTGACTACTAAGGATAACGACATGAGAAGAACAGCTATTATATTTGCTCTGACGGCATTACTACTAAGTAATCCATTATTCGCCCATCCCGGACATGATCATAGCGCTCCAGGGGCTGGCTTAGTACATTTATTATGGTTAGTACCCGTTATTATCGCCGCAGTTGTTGTGGTCTTTAAAGAAATTACCGCCACTAAAGGCTAAGCCAAAATATAGGAAGAAGATGATGATGCTTTATAACCTTATCGCTAAGTTGGACAAGAAATTAAACTTTCCCGTGGTGATGGCACACTGCGATATACCTTGTAAAATCTACGATCCTATCAGTGCGCAAATTGCGGCATTAACTATGATCCGTATGGTCGATTTACTTAATGAATTAAAAGCTAAGCCATCACTAACGTTAGATGAGCAAGCGCAGTTTTTACGACTAGTAAACCAAAAAGAAAAGCATGGTTTAAAAGTAAAAGAAGAAATAAACATAATATGGGGTGATTACATTAAAGCGCCACAATTAAGCCAATACCCAGAGTTGCATGACTTGGTGCACGGCATTATGCTCGCCAGCTCACAAGCAAAACAGCATATTAGTAGAGATGCTGCGCTGACGTTGTTGCAGCAAGTAAATCGGTTTGCTGAAATATTTTGGGCTACCAAGAAAGTGACTACCTTTACTGCCGTTTGTCCATATCCACCAGCAGAAATACTGGTATACCCCAAACTCCAACCTTAACGGCTTTATTGATCTTATACCAGTTTCACTAAGTTTGTGATCTTGTTGTGCACAGAAAAAATAAACCAAAGCAAGGCGCTCGATTGACCAATAGCTGGCTATTGGAATTGAGAGCAACGCCGCCTTGGCGTATTTTACCCCGCACAAGTGGGCAATAATTTAGTGAAATTGGTATTAGGCATACTTTTTATTAGGAGGCACTATGTTTGGTTTTCATTTTTGCAAAGTTACTGGGGTGAGCATGTCACCTCGCATACCGGAAAACAGTTATGTTTTTGTCGTACCTTGGCTGAAAATATTTAGCTTAAAAGAAGGTAGCCTACTTAAGGTGTTGCACCCTCGCTATGGTCATATTGTTAAGTCATTAGCGAAAGTGGATAGAAACGGCTTATTTTGGCTTAAAGGTCATCATAAAAGTAGTGTGCCCATTGAAAAGTTAGGCCCAGTGGGAAAGTCACAAATACAAGGCAAGGTCTTGTGGGTATTCCCACCTAAATAGCTGATAGGCTTTTTAACATGTATAGCCAGCGAGTAAACTGTCGTGGCTATACATGGGCTAATAAAACAAGCTGTAGATAGGAAAAGCTAATATGTGTTTACAGCAAGCTTAGACCCTGTTTGAGTGACGCAGCTGCTTCTTTATAACCACTCTTGTCTAAATAACTACTAAAGCTGTTGATTAAACCTGGTACTTGCTTACTAGACAAACCTAGTTTTTCAAAAGCTGAATTGAGGTAATCCAAACTTTCGGATTTTTTACCTGCTTCACCGGCACTTGAAAATAATGAACTCAATGATGACTTCGATACTTTAGGCGCTTTATCTACATAACTTTGTGTATCTGGCACAGCTTTACTGATTAAGGCAAAGTTTTCCGGCGTTAAATTATCTCGGGCAACCTTAAGTAGTGAGCCAAAACTTGCTGATACCGTCTCTTCAGATAGATTTAACTGCTTGGCAGCATATTCGATCATAGCATTAGTTTGAAATGGTACTCCGGCATCTTTGGCTGCTGCTTTAAGTTGCTCAGCCGAAGATTTAGTGATGCTTCCTAAATCAATGGCCATGGCCGGAAGTGAGGTTAAGCCAGCTAAACTTGTTAAGGCAACTGAGGCAGAAAGGCAGATAATTGATAATTTCACGGTTAACTCCATGTTAATTTTTTGTAATGAGTTACTTTAACATGCTTGAGGAAGTTTATTGTTGGAATTATTTAAAGGCAGATAAAAAGCCATGCTTTAACAAAGGTGATGACTTTGCACAAATAAAAAAGCCTTTCTCAAAGAGAAAGGCTTGAAATGCTCGCATTTTGGTCTTGTTAAACAAGATTCTTATTATTAATTTTTTAGCTAATATTTTTTTATTATTTTTATTAATTCTTAGCTTTATTTATTTTTATTTTTGTTCTTATTATTGTTTTTCTGTAGCGCAGGCATTTTATACCAAAGCATTTTTGCCACCGCAACAACTTTAGTAGAGCATAAGCACCACGATTTTTTTCGTACTAAACTGGTCCGACAAGCCAGTACTGCTAAGCTATTGATTCAATATTCATTGGCAGAAATCAAGCGTAAATTAATACTTTTGAAAAAAAATTAAATAAATTGAACTTTTAGGTTGTTGACGTGTTTTAAGTTCGAATCTGTATAAGGTTATTTTTCAGCAGTGTTGATTTAGCGCATAGATCAAAAGCTAGGTCAGTGCTAAACTGCGCATCATAAAACACATTCGCGCTGTTGTGCTGCATAAGGCGGCTTCGCAAAGAATTAAGGCAGTCCTTGCAGTCAGTTATGGTTAAGTCCTTAACTACTTGCCAGGACAAAGCAAGACAATTAAGAGGAACTATTGGTGACAGAATTAAAAAATGATACCTATTTACGTGCGTTATTAAAGCAACCAGTAGACTACACACCGGTATGGATGATGCGTCAAGCTGGTCGTTATTTACCTGAGTATCGTGAAGTACGTAAAAATGCCGGCGACTTTATGTCGGTATGTAAAAATGCTGAATTAGCATGTGAGGTAACTATTCAACCGTTACGTCGCTTTCCATTAGATGCGGCTATTTTGTTTAGTGATATTTTAACTATCCCTGATGCTATGGGTTTAGGTCTGTACTTTGAAACCGGTGAAGGTCCTAAATTTACTAACCCAATTACCTGTAAAGCCGATGTCGATAAGATTGGCATTCCTGATCCTGAAGATGAATTAGGTTATGTAATGAATGCCGTGCGTACTATTCGCAAAGAGCTAAAGGGTGAAGTACCTTTAATTGGCTTCTCTGGTAGTCCATGGACTTTAGCTACTTACATGATTGAAGGTGGCAGCTCTAAAGCTTTCACTAAAATCAAAAAGATGATGTTTGCTGAGCCGCAAACCTTACATTTATTACTTGATAAGTTAGCTGACTCGGTTATTAGTTACCTAAATGCGCAAATTGCTGCGGGTGCGCAATCAGTGATGGTATTTGATACTTGGGGCGGCGTATTATCTCCACGTGATTACAATGAATTCTCACTACAATATATGGCGAAAATTGTTGATGGTTTAACTCGTCATAATGAAGGTCGTAAAGTGCCAGTAACCTTGTTTACGAAAAATGGTGGCATGTGGTTAGAGTCTATCGCAGCGACAGGCTGTGATGCAGTTGGCTTAGATTGGACCATTGATATTGAAAACGCCAAAGCGCGCGTTGGCGATAAAGTTGCTCTACAAGGCAATATGGACCCATCAATGTTATACGCACCCTTGCCACGTATTGAACAAGAAGTTTCAAAAATATTAGCAGGTTTTGGTGAAGGTGGTACGGGTCATGTATTTAACTTAGGTCACGGCATTCACCCTGATGTGAACCCAGATCATGCTGGCCACTTCATTGAATCAGTACATCGTTTAAGTAAGCCTTACCATAAGTAAGCCTTAGCTTATTATAAAGAGTGAAAAACAATAAAGCCGTTGTTAACTTATCCCCTAGATAAGCTAACCACGGCTTTTTTATTGGCAATTTTTAATTAGCTTTTTGCCAAGCCCTTTAGCTACTCCGAAATACCCTCTATCACTCTGTGCTGTTTTCAGGCATAGCTAGTTGCTGACCCACGATTTTTATAATTGATATTGGTTTACATACTCTGTTACATTCTTTAAAAACAATCATCCTAAATTAAAATCCTTATTAATAATCAATGAGTTAATTTATTGTTGTCAGTTGTTAACCGCATCTCATGCCATCAATTGGATAAAATAACGGCAGACTGTTCTTGTGTTGTAGTGTGCTGGTGGTGTATAACACTAATATCTTTTTGGTATTATTCAAGGAAACGGGCATGACACCTCAATGGGATCCAGATAAACCGATATACCTGCAACTGTATCAGCAAGTCATTACGCGCATATTAGATGGCTATATCAAGGAAGGGGAAGCGTTACCTTCAGTAAGGAAAGTAGCGGCTGAGTATCAGCTTAATCCAATTACTATTTCAAAGGCGTATCAGATGTTACAGGATGAAGAAGTGGTAGAAAAGCAACGAGGTAAGGGCCTATTTGTTATGCCTGGCGCACAAGAATTGATGCTAGATAGAGAGCGTGATAGTTTTTTGTCGCACCAATGGCCTGAAATTCTAATGCAGATTTCACGACTAAAGCTGTCAGCAGAGCAGTTATTGTCAGTTAATGTGAATAACCCCGTGGAGGGCAAGATATGAGCTCACTCATTTCAATTTCAAATTTAAATAAATCTTATGGCAGTAAAAAAGTATTGTCAGGAGTTAATTTATCGCTAAATGCCGGACAAATTGTTGGCTTAGTTGGCCCTAACGGCGCAGGAAAAACTACTTGCTTACAAGCCATCTTAGGTTTGACCGACTTTGAAGGTGATATCAGTGTCTTAGGTCATCATCCGAGAAAAGACCGGGTAAACATGCTTAAAGATGTTGCTTATATTGCCGATGTCGCTATTTTACCAAAATGGTTAAAAGTGTCACAAGCGTTAAGTTATATGCAAGACATTCATCCAAACTTTGCCATTGAAAAAGCAAAAGAATTTTTAGCTAAAACCAATATTATCTTAACCGATAAAGTTAAAAATTTATCTAAAGGCATGGTGGCGCAATTGCACTTAGCACTTATTCTAGCCATTGATGCCAAGGTATTAATTTTAGATGAGCCAACCTTAGGTTTAGATATTTTGACGCGCCGTCAGTTCTATAGCCACTTGTTGGAAGATTTTTATACTGAAGATAAGTGCATTGTCATCACTACCCATCAAATTGAAGAAATTGAACATATCTTAACGGACGTTGCTTTTATTCAGCAGGGTAAGATCGTATTGGCACAAAGCACTGAGGATATAAAAGAGCGTTTTAATTTAGTTTCTGTTACCAATGAGCAACTGCCACAAGCTGATGAACTGCAGCCGTTATTTAAAAATAGCATGATGGGACTGACCACTATGTTATTTGATAATCAAGATAAACAAAAACTAGAGGGCTTAGGTAAAGTGAGTGTGCCTAGTTTGGCTGATATTTTTGTTGGCGTGATGAATAAGGAGACTTGCTAATGAATACTGCAATAATGAAAGCTTCAATTAAAAAAGAGTTATGGGAATTTAACGGTATGCTGAAGTGGATACCTATCACTTTGGCTGGTGTGTTCATTTTTATTCCAATATTAGCTGTAGTGCTTAATGGCATAAACATGCAGGACGTTTTACATGAGTTGTCGCAGATAGCGCAAGAACTTGAGCGATTAACGCAGATGCAGCAAACTGAGCGATTGGGGGAGATATTCTATGTTTCAGCCATTGCCCTGTTTAGCCCGTTTATCGCCATAGGCTTTATTGTGCAAGTCTATTATTTTGTTACCTGCTTATTTGATGAAAGACGCGACCAATCGGTGATGTTCTGGCGCTCATTACCTGTTTCAGATGAGATGACCATTGCCAGTAAATTAGTAACGGGTGCCGTTGTTATTCCTGTGATCTTTTTTAGCGCAGCGACATTCTTAATGCTACTGATGTTAGTACTTGCTGTTGTCACTTGTGTCATTTTATCTGTAGGTTTTGATATCTCTTTATGGGGTATGCTGGCTAGCGCAAATATTTTCAGTGGCGTAGGTTATATTTGGTTAACACTGCTGCCTATGGCAATTTGGTTATTACCTTTATATAGCTGGTTAATGTTAGCGTCTATTTACGCGAATAAAGCACCATTTTTATGGGCGGTGTTACCTATTGTCGCGCTATTAGTCATTGAAACTATCGTGGTGCATTATTTGAATATTTCGCAACCCTTCTTCGGCCATTTCTTAATGGACTATTTCTCCCTTACACCAGACAACCTTGCCGGTATGGCGGGAGAACAAGAGAAGTCACGTTCACTAGCATTAGAATTGTTGATAGCACAAATTGATTACCGCACAATATTGGTATCTGCGGGACTACTATTTGCAACTTACTGGTTTAGGGTCAATAAACAAGAAAGTTAAGCTGATTTTTACTTTAGTTAGGCTCGCTAATAAGCGAATCACCAACGATAAAAGCGATGTTTACTGAGTAAACATCGCTTTTTTATCATTAATTTTACCAATCTATAAGGTTTAGAGGTTATTGTTAATAAATAAGGCAATAAAAAAGGTACTTAACAAGTACCTTTTTTAGATGTTAGCTTTTATAAGAAATAGCTATTCTTCATCTATTTCATAAGCGCTAAAATCGGTAACACCTTTTGCTTCAAGTAATCGCCTGACGCTGGCAGGTAACTTTTCATTGTTATCTTTTGCTAAATCCTCATCGTCAGGTAAGGGCTGACCAGTAAAAGCATGTAAAAACGCTTCACATAACAATTCACTATTAGTAGCATGGCGAAGGTTATTTACTTGACGTCTAGTGCGTTCATCCGTCAATACTTTTAACACGCGCAAAGGAATAGAAACGGTAATTTTCTTTACTTGCTCGCTTTTTTTACCGTGTTCGGCATAGGGATTTATGTACTCTTCATTCCACTGAGCCATGGATATTCCTCTGTTTTGCTATATAAGATAATTAAATGTAATAAGGGTAGATTTTACCTGCTGAAAAAAACCAGTCAAGTAGAAGTTTAGATGTCTAAAATTACTTGACCCAATTAATCAAAGTGTTTAGAGTTATAGACGTCCAAACATCTAAACGTAAATTTTGCTATTTGTCGGTGCAATGACCGATAAAATAGGCAAATAATTAATGCGTTTGCGTGCTTACTTAATCAATTAATGGAGACAACTAAATGTCGATTGCTAAAACAAGTAATATCACTACTTCGGCAGTAAGAGCCGGTATAAATAGCGATCAGCACCATGGCGCTGTGGTTGCTCCTATCCATTTATCCAGTACCTATTCATTAAAAGGCTTTAACGATAAGCGTCAATTTGACTACTCTCGCACCGGTAACCCAACCCGAGCTACTTTTGCTGAAACCATTGCAAAACTAGAGCAAGGCAGTGTTGGCATAGTTACCAGTACCGGCATGGCAGCAGTGCATTTAATTTGTCAGCTTTTATCAACGGATGACACAGTTGTTATTCCACATGATTGTTATGGGGGTAGTTTTAGATTATTTACCCATTTAGCTAAACGTGGTCAGTTCAAACTCATTGTTGTTGATCAAAATGATCAACAAGCATTGGCTAATGCTTTAGCCCACAAACCCAAATTAGTTTTACTTGAAAGCCCAAGCAATCCGTTATTACGCCTGGTCGATATTGAAGAAGTAACCAAAGCGTGTCATGCAGCGGGTGCGTTAGTGGCAGTTGACAACACTTTTTTATCGCCAGCACTGCAACAACCGTTAACCTTGGGCGCTGATATTGTTTTTCACTCAACCACTAAATATATCAACGGTCATAGCGATGTTGTTGGTGGTGTATTAGTTACCAAAACTGCTGAGCTTGGTGAAAAACTTGCTTGGTGGGCAAACTGTATTGGTATTACCGGCAGTGCCTTTGATAGTTTCTTAGCATTACGCGGTTTAAAAACTTTACCCGTACGAATGAAGCAACACCAAGAAAACGCCCTACAAGTAGCTGACTTTTTAAAGAACCATGATGCTATTGATGCGGTATATTTCCCCGGTTTTCCTGAGCATCCAGGTCATGATATTGCCAAAAAGCAGCAAACTGGCTATGGCGCTATGTTAAGTTTTGAAGTTAAAGGTGGTGTTGAAGCGGTTAAAAAGCTATTCGAAAATCTTGAGTTGTTCACTTTAGCGCAATCATTAGGTGGCGTTGAAAGTTTAATTAGTCACCCATCAACCATGACCCATGCGGGTATGGAGATAGTCGATCAGTTAGCCGCGGGTATTACTCAGTCTTTAGTACGGATATCCGTCGGTATTGAGGATATTAATGATATACTGGCCGATTTAGCCCATGGTTTAGCGCAAAGCCAAAGGTAATTTATCACCCATTAACAAATAAACAATTGTGAAAATAAATTTGCAATTGAGTAGGCACAGAGATGACACCCGCAAGTATTACGAAAAATAACGTTAACGAAAAAAAAGCCGTGCTAAGCAAAGATATTGTCGAGCATGAATTTATCGCTGACTTTACCACGGAAAACAAACTAGCTAAGCATGCTATTCAAGTACACAAATTTGGTGGTAGTTCTTTAGCAACAGCCAAATGTATTAAACGTGTTGTTGAAATTATTCGTGAAAATTGTCAGTTAAACGATATTGTCGTGGTATCAGCTAATGGTAAAAATACCGATGGCTTATTTGCTATTTACTCTCTGGCCGAACAAGTAATCGCTACACCAGCTAAGCAAACTAGTGATCAGTTAAGCCAAGCTATCGCTGAGTTAGCTCAGCAGCAAGAACAGTTAATCACTGAATTATTAAATACCAACAACACCAAGCAATTATTACATCTGTTAAGTAAAGACATTGAGCAATTAACTCAACGGTTAGCGGGCGATATTGTGCAACATCACAATGATATTTTAGCCTTGGGTGAAGTATGGTCAGCAAGATTGCTATCCGCTTTACTTAATGAGCAAGTTTGTCCAAGTAATAGTATTGATGCGCGTGATTTTCTTGTTATCGATAATGAACAAAGCTGTGCGGTAGACTCCGCGATAAGTGCTGCGCAATTAAGACAAAGGCGTCAGTTTGGTAAGTTAGCAGTAATTACTGGTTATATCAGTAAAGATAGCCGCGGCAACAGCTGTACCTTAGGACGAAATGGCAGTGATTACTCGGCCACTATAATTGCAGCTTTAGTCGCTGCAAGTAATGTGACCTTATGGACAGATGTTGATGGTATTTATAGTGCCGATCCTCGTGTTGTGCCTAATGCTAGGAAATTACATCGCTTGCCTAACGGTGTTGCCAAAGAATTAGGCCGTTTAGGTAACCCGGTTTTACATGCCAAAACATTATTGCCACTGATTAATCCTTCAAGTGAACATCATACCCACTTACATGTAGCTAGTAGCTTTGATGCACAAGTCGTTGGTACTGAAATTGGTAAGTTTGGCCAAATAGCTAAACAAGAGTTATCAGTTACTTATTTGAATGATTTATTGTTGGTGCAATCCGTGAGTTTTATCGGCGAGGCTGCGGCTAAAGCCAAAGCAGAGTTTTCACCTATTTGTATAGATGATCAACAAGGCTTTATGGTCATCACCCAAGCACAACAAAAACCATTAAGTCAGTGGTTGGCAAGTCATGATGTTGATATCACTTTTAAGCCAGTGGCCATTATAGCCACTGTTGGCCATAAAGTAGCTGAACGTGGCGATATTAGAGCCCGTTTTAAACGCTCATTAAAAACAGCCAAACCATTAAACATAGTGGGCAGTGAGAATAACCATAGCGTTATTGCCATTTTACCAGAGCCTTGTTCCATTGAATTATTAAATACCGTTCATCACGACATGACCAAAGATGCTCGCCATATTGGCTTAGTGGTTGCTGGTATGGGTAACATAGGTGAACGCTTTTTAGAGTTATTACCCGCGCAACTTAATAAAGTATATGCCTTGGAAAACTTACATCTTGTTGGCTTGCTTTCCTCGAAAAAAGCCCTGATCAATAATGATGGTATTGATGTAAACTTAGCGACGTCATTATTTGCTCAAGATGCACAAAGTTATGATGGAGAACAGCTTATTTCTTGGTTGAGTCATCATCCATACGATGAATTAATTGTGGTAGATATCACCCCTAGTGAAGATTTTAGCTTATTGTATGAACAACTTTTTGCTTTAGGTATTCATGTTATCGGCGCTAATAAATGGGCCGCTTCAAGCAGTACCGAACATTATAATAACCTAGTCAATACTGCTGATAGTAATAACAGCTTATGGTTAGGCAATACTACTGTCGGTGCCGGCTTACCTATTAATTACGCCATTGATGACTTGCGTCAAAGTGGTGATAGCATCAGTGAATTATCCGGCATTTTTTCCGGTACGCTTTCTTGGTTATTTGAAACCTATGACGGCAGTTCAAAATTTTCAGAGCTGTTATTGAATGCTTTAGCCCAAGGTATTACTGAACCTGACCCTAGAGAAGATTTATCAGGCAGAGATGTACAGCGTAAGTTATTGATTTTAGCGCGAAAAGCAGGGTTTGAGTTGGATCTAGTAGACATTGACTGTCAAAACTTAGTACCAGAAGCATTACAATCATTATCAACCAGTGACTTTTTAGCCCGAGCGGATGAACTAGATGATTACTTTGCTACGGCATTAAGTGATGCCAATGATAAAGGTGCTTGTATCCGTTATGTCGCTCGTTTTCAGCATAACGAAAAAACAGGCTTAAGCGCTAAAGTTAGTTTGGAAGTATTGCCACAAAGTGATGCTTTTGCCAATTTAACGCCTTGTGATAATATTTTTCAAATCAATAGTCACTGGTATCAAGACAATCCTTTAATTATACGTGGTCCGGGGGCAGGGCGAGATGTCACTGCTGGTGGATTGCATTCAGATCTCGTTAAGATTTGTCAGCAACTTGCTCACAAAAAAAACCAGGTAAAAATAAAAGGTATAAACTAAGGCGTTACTAAGGCATAAATGCGGCTTATTAGGGCGATAATCGTGCCGAATTTCCCTATATAGGTGTCACACTTTAGCTATTGCTCCAGATAAATCAATGATGATGACTTTGATGAACATAATTAATAACTTAGTTAATTGTTCATCAAAGCCGTAGCTGCTTGTCTATCTGTTGCTTTTAGCTATTATTACTAGCATTATAGATATTATTTATTCCCTTCAGCGATACAATGGCTAAAGATTCTCCGCACCAAACACACTACACTCGACAAATTCATCATTTGTTAGCAAAAGTCTATGGACGAAGTGCCGTTAAAGACTCTTTGTTAGATCGCGCTATCGGCTATTTTGAACAAGAAGAATTTCGTCCTTCAGATGATAAAACATCGACCGATAAATCTCAGGTTGAACAAATGCAGCGCACTGAGCGCCATTCGAGTTTACTGTCGCTGGCACTCATTATTCTTGAGTTGGCCGAGGGCGATAGTTATGCTGAAAATAACCGTAAATCGGCACAATTTCTTGGCACACTTCAGTTAATCAGTCCTACCGAAGGAAAACGTGTCGCAGCAAGTAATGAACAGAGTAAGTCAGTTTATAAGGCGGTATTATGTTTACGTTTACTGGACCGCTTAATTATCGATGGTCAGATGGTCGAACCTTATATCACTAAATTTCTCAGCGGTATTTCCCCTGAACAATATAGTGATTTTGCCAGTCATGATAATAAAGCTTACCATCGCTTTGTTGAGCAAGTGAAAATTCCATTGATAATGGCGGCACTTATACAAGATGTCGGTAACTATCACCCTAAAGCTCAAACTATTCTTGTTGGTGGCGATGGTAAATTAGATGTCTTTCGTACCCTTGAGGTGAAACAACGGAAAGAGCTGCTACAGATTAATTATCGTGAAACGTTGAAATACCTCAATGAAGGTATCGGCATGCCAATCTTCATTGGTAATACCAAGGCCGAGCGTGAGCAATTTATTATCGATGAACAAGACAAATTATCTTTTATCAAGCAGTTATTAAAAACCAGTGTTAATCCTAAAAATACTATTGGTAATGTCTTAAAAGTTCCACAAATTTATACTTCAATAATTTTGTCAACCAAGGCAAGTTATAATTACAAATTACTGCCGAAAGTCTTTCAGGTGCTTAATAAAAATGCTGAGGTCGGTGCTTGTGCACAAAGTGTCGTTGATGCCTTATATAAGATCACCGGTATGTTTCCCCAAGGTTTTGGTGTTGTTTATATGCCATTAGGGGAATTTGGTGATCAAGGTGATTGTTATGAGTACAGCATTGTAAATAGTTTTTATCCTGAAAAAGCAGAGCAGCCGAATTGTCGAATGGCGACCCGTAAACTCACCTTTATTGGCTATGGCCAAAATACTGTTATCAAAAATAACAGTAACCTTTATTTCCCCCAAACGGCTAAAAAGCTAGCCACCTTGAGTAAAGATCGTTTGAATGAAATATTAGAGTTACTAAGTTCAAATTCTCAGGAGCGTAAGGAATTAGATTTATTACCTCGCTGTTGGCATGCTAATGAATTTTTCTCATTAAAAGCACATCAAAACCTGTGGAACAAAACGGATTCATAGGCTCCCAAAATAAGGGGCTTACCCCAGGTTTTTCAAAAGGAAGTGAATAAATGACCAATGTAGTAAAAAGTAAACGTATCGCGGCAATAGATTGGATGCGCGGTTTTGTTATGATCATCATGGTGCTGGATCATGTTTCAATGGTTTATAACCGAGATCATTTATCAACTGACTCCGCAGTCAATTATATTCTAGGCACTCCGTTGCCTGCGTTCGAGTTTTTTAGTCGCTGGATAAGTCATATTTGTGCGCCTGTTTTTGTTTTTTTGGCTGGTACTGCATTAGCTATTAGTGTTGAGCGCAAGTTATCAAGGGGTTTTGACAGTAAAGGCATTGATAAAGATATTTTGATTCGCGGCGCTTTTATCGCCCTATTAGACCCAACCATTACTTCATTCTTCGGCGGAAAACTGACTTTTCAAGTACTCTATGCCATTGGTGTAGCTATGATGTGCATGGCCTTTTTTAGGCGCTTATCCACTACACAATTATTGATTATTGCCATGGCGTGGATATTAGGTGGTGAGTTAGTAACCGCGCAGTTCTGGTTTGCTGGCGGTCAAGAGCAATCTATTCTTGTCGGTTTATTAATAGGTAAATATTCATCGGCAGACCTAAGTATTTCTTACGCGTTAGTACCTTGGTTATCAGTAATGATTTTGGGTTGGGTTTTTGGCCGCTATATTCTAGATTATGGCGATGGCAAGGTGACTGTTAGCCCGGCTAAATTACTTTTCCGCTTAGGCTTTGCCGCATTAGCTGCTTTTGTTGCTATCCGTTATTTCAATGATTACGGTAATATGTTTTTATTAAAAGAAGATAACAGTTGGCAACAATGGTTACATGTTAGTAAATATCCACCATCGGCAAGTTTTATCATGCTTGAGTTAGGGCTTATGGCGGTTATTCTAGCGTTAATGATTAAAGTTGAGCAGCGCATTGGAGTGCGCCCTAACGGTGTCTTACTGGTTTTCGGCCAAACTTCTATGATGTTTTATTTAGTGCATCGAATTCTCTTAACCGGTAGCGGTACTTATGGCGGCATGAGAGATATAACGGACCTATCAGGTACTTATATAATAACGGGTGTTTTTCTACTTGCCTTATATCCATTTTGTTTGTGGTATCGAGGTTTTAAAGCTAAACACCCTGATTGCATTTGGTTGAAATATTTGTAAGTTCGCAGTAACCAAAAAAGGCCGTCATAGTTATATTATGACGGCCTTTTTATTATCAATCATTTATGAAAAGTTAAATACTACAAGCAGTAGTGCTGGATCATTTTGGTTAGTATTAGCTCGTTCTTTTCTACTCTTCATCGATATGGCAGCTAAAAGTTAAAAACAGTAGTGCTGGATCATTTTGGTAAGTAATAGCTCGTTCTTTTCTACTCTTCATCGATATGGTAGCTAAAAGTTAAAAACAGTAGTGCTGGATCATGCTGGTGAGTAATTTCTCAGTTTTGGCTACTCTTCATTAATATGGTCGCTAAAGATTAGCAACAGTAGTGCTGGATCATTTTGGTTAGTAACCGCTCAGTTTTGTCTACTTCACTATGAGCCAAGAATTCATTTGGCTGATGGGCTTGATCAATAGAGCCAGGACCAAGCACAATGGTTTGACAGCCGAGTTGCTGAATATAAGGCGCTTCGGTCGCGTAATTAACCGCACAACAACTATGGCCACTAATTTCTTCAGCAATGTCTATCAATGTACTGGGTTTCTTTTGTTCGAAGCTAGGTGAGCTTGGGTGCATTTCAGCAAAGGTAATTCGGCCAGGGTAAAGTTCAGCTAAAGGTTTTAAGGCCTCACTCAACCAGTTTATCAATTCGTCATCACTCATGCCCGGTAAAGAGCGTAAATCAATATCTAGGTTACAGTGACCACAAATTCGATTGGCATTATCGCCGCCAGAAATCGCCCCTAAGTTTAAGGTCGGCGCTGTTACATCAAAGGCTTTGTTTTCGTAATTTAGGTGCAGTTTTTCTTTTAATTCAATTAATTGACCAATGACTTTATGCATAATTTCTATGGCATTTACACCAAGGTTAGGTTTACTTGAATGGCCAGATTTACCCTCTACACTAATTCGGTGTGACATGTGACCTTTATGCATAACCACGGGTACTAAATTAGTTGGTTCACCGATAATGGCAACATCAGGCTTTATCGCTTGGCTCTTGGCAAAAAAACGGGCGCCAGCCATAGTCGTTTCTTCATCAGCAGTGGCAAGAATGTATAAAGGTTTTTTCAGTTGAGCAGCGGTTAAGTTTTTACAGACTTGCAAAATAAAAGCGAAAAATCCTTTCATATCACAAGTACCTAAACCAAAAAACTTATCATCTTGAATGACTACTTTATGTGGGTCTGATTGCCAGCTGTTTTCATCAAAGGGTACAGTGTCACTGTGGCCTGCCAGTAATAATCCGCCTTCACCACTACCTAACTTAGCAAGTAAGTTAAATTTATTGTCGGTCTCAGGTACGGCTTGAATTTCAATAGTAAAACCAAGTTGCTCAAACCAGGTGGCTAAGAGTTGGATTACCTCTTTATTACCTTGATCCCAGCTTGGCTGAGTAGAACTGATGGAAGGGCAAGCGATTAACTGGCTTAAGCTTTGACTGAAATCAGGCAGTTGTATCATAAAGAACCTATAAATTTGAATAATTACTTAAATAGTTATGCTGATTGTTTGCATAACTACCCATGTGGTGTTACCTTAGTTCTATAGTGTAAATAACCTGCTTTAATAAGGCTACTTCAAAAATGACAACGGCTATACCAGATTCGAATAACAGTATGCAAAAAGTGGCGATTATTGGCGCCAGTGGTTATGCGGGTGCAGAACTTGTCGGTTTATTAAGTAAACATAGCCAAGCACAAATCTGTCACCTTGTTGTTTCTGAAAATAGCAGTTCAGAAGATAAACTTTTTAGTGACTTACATGGCCGTTTTAAAGGTATCTGCGATTTACCCTTGCAAGCATTTTCGTCGACATGGTTTGATCAGTATGCAGCAGACTTGGATGTAGTGTTTTTTGCTACACCCCATGAATTTAGTGCTGATTGGGCACAAGCCTTTGTTGAAGCTGGCGTGAAAGTATTTGATCTTTCCGGTGGCTTTAGATTAAAAGATGCTGCTGACTACCCTAAATATTATGGTTTTGAACATGCCAATACTGATGCTCTAGCTACTGCTAAGTATGGTTTAGCTGAATGGCAGCAAGAGGATATAGCCAATACCAACTTAATTGCTGTACCGGGTTGTTACCCAACGGCAAGTTTACTTTGTTTAAAGCCACTGACAGTGAACCGTTTAGTGCTAGAAAACTCATTGGTTGTTGTTAATGGTATTAGTGGTGTAAGTGGCGCCGGAAGAAGTGCCTCATTAGCGACTAACTTTAATGAAGTGAGCTTAAAGGCGTATAACGTATTGCAGCACAGACATCAGCCTGAGATCTCCCAAGAAGCAGCAATTGAAGTAGTATTTAACCCACATTTAGCACCTTATAAAAGAGGGCTGTTAGCCACAGTGACCTTGCAAGTTAATGCTGGTGTTAGTAATGCTCAAATAGAACAAGCTTTTACACAGGCCTATAGTGATAAGCCACTAGTAAGATTAGTGACAAGTTGGCCAGAAATTGGCAATGTCGCTTATACACCTTTTGCTGATGTGCATTGGCAGTTTGATGAAGCAAAGCAGGTTGTGGTGGTAAGTTGTGCCATTGATAATTTACTGAAAGGTGCAGCTTCGCAAGCCGTGCAATGTTTTAATATTTCACTTGGCTTGGCCAGTGAATATTCGTTACTAAACTCATAAGCATATAGTTATAAGCCAATTTAAGGTATAGAGAGAAATAGAGATGAGTCATTCTGTAAAACCTGAACTAAAACCATTAGTCATTAAAATTGGCGGCGCGATTCTTGAAAAAGAATCAGCTCTAAGTGCTTTACTCAGTGTGATTGCCACGTTGAAAAATAAACAAGTGGTTTTAGTGCACGGCGGTGGCTGTGTGGTTGATGAAATGTTGACACAAGCGGGTTTTACCACAGAGAAAAAGCATGGCTTACGGGTTACACCTAAAGAGCAAATAGCATTAATCAGTGGCGCTCTCGCCGGCACGGTTAATAAAGCTATTGTTGCCACTGCTAATAGTATGGATTTAGCCGCGGTGGGTTTATCGTTAAATGATGGCGATATGATCTCTTGTACTTTATCCACGCAAGACTTAGGTCAAGTGGGTGTACCAAAAACCAATAGCAGTAAGTTATTAGACACTTTATTAAAAGCTAATTTTCTCCCGATAATTTCTTCAATCGGTGCGCTAGATAATGGCGACTTAGTCAATGTCAATGCCGATGATGCCGCGGTGGCTATTTGTCAGCTACTTAATGCGGAACTATTGTTACTCACCGATGTGAATGGCGTTAAAGGCGCAGATGGCGAGTATTTATCATCACTTAACGCCGAGCAAGCCCAAGAGCTTATTAAGCAAGGTGTTATTGCCGGAGGCATGACCGCAAAAGTAAATGCCGCCTTGCATGCCGCGCAACAATTACGACGAAGTATCGCTGTTGCCAGCTGGCAATCGCCTGAGCAAATCAGCCAATTACTTGATGGAAATGGCATTGGCACACAAATACAGCCAAATTAGCCTAAACGAAATATTGAGATAAAACCTTATGTCGACAGATAACGCATTACAATCATTAAACAATTTTTTAGCTGATGACCAGCTAAACAAAGAACAAATATTAGCATTAATCGAATTAGCTATTAATATCAAACAACATCCTAGCGATTATAGCCAAGCATTAGCGGGCAAGTCAGTGGCGATGATTTTTGAAAAACCTTCATTAAGAACTCATGTTAGCTTTGACATGGGCATTAATAAGTTAGGTGGGCATTCGCTCTATTTAGGTCAACAAAATGGCAAGCTGGGTGAACGTGAGCGGGTTAGTGATTACGCAAAAAACTTATCCTGTTTTGCTGATCTAATTGTTGCCCGTGTATTTAGTCATGATTCTATTCAAGGTTTAGCTGAACATGCCAGTATTCCGGTTATTAATGCTTTATGTGACGTTTATCATCCGTGCCAAGCACTTGCTGATTTTGTCACTTTAGCAGAAACCTACCCTGATTTAAGCCAAGTAAAATTGGCCTATGTCGGCGATGGTAACAATGTTTCTAATTCATTAATGATTATGGCAGCAATTTTAGGGGTCGATTTCACTTTAGTCTCTCCTGAAGGCCATGACGCTCAGGCAGATATCATTGAAAAAACCAAGCAACTGGCACAAGAGTCGGGCAGTAAGTTGCACCTTACCAATGATATTAACGCCATCGGTAAACAGGATGTCATTTATACCGATACATGGATTTCTATGGGTGATGAAGATGCCAGTAAAAAAGCGGAAATTCTCGCTAAGTTTGCCCCGTATCAAGTTAATCACGCGCTAATGGCGAAAGCAGAGGCGACTATGTTATTGCATTGCCAGCCTGCGCATTTGGAAGAAGAAATTACTACCGAATTATTTGATAGTGAATTATCTAAAGTATTCCAACAGGCAGAAAACAGAATGTGGGCACAGAATGCCGTTCTAGTAACATTGCTTGTTAATTAATAAGAATTAGTAACGAAATAATTGAGACTAAGTTAGTAATGATACTAGCTAGTAACATTTAAAAAATTTAAGAGAGAAGAAAAATGGCCTTAGTAAAGAAACAAATTAAAAAAGTAGTATTAGCATATTCTGGTGGCTTAGATACCTCGGCTATCATTCCGTGGTTAAAAGAAAACTACGATGGTTGTGAAGTTATCGCCTTTTGTGCCGATGTTGGTCAAGGTGATGAAGAGCTTGAAGGCGTAAAAGAAAAAGCCTTAGCTTCAGGTGCATCAGAATGTTACATAGTTGATCTTAAGGAAGAATACGTAAAAGAATATATTTACCCTATTTTAAAAACCGGCTCAGTGTACGAAGGTCAATATTTATTAGGCACGTCAATGGCGCGTCCCATTATTGCTAAGGCACACGTAGAGATTGCTCTTAAAGTTGGCGCTGATGCGGTTTGTCATGGTTGTACCGGTAAAGGTAATGACCAAGTACGTTTTGAGTCTTGTTTTGCTGCCCTAGCACCAGAGCTTACGGTAATTGCGCCATGGCGTGAGTGGGATATGGTTTCTCGTGAAGACTTATTAGATTATTTAGCTGAGCGTGATATTCCTTGTTCAGCGTCATTAACTAAAATTTATAGCCGTGATGCTAATGCTTGGCATATTTCTCATGAAGGTGGTGAGTTAGAAGACCCATGGTGTGAGCCATCAAAAGAAGTATGGACCATGACGGTTGATCCAATGGATGCTCCAGATGTGCCAGAAAAAGTACAACTAAGTTTTCTTGATGGTGAATTAGTTGCTATTGATGGTAAAGATTTTTCTGGAAATAGTGAGGCTGGTAGTGAAAAGGGGGCTGGCGCTTATGATGCGCTAATGTATCTAAATGAGAAGGGTGCGGCACACGGTGTTGGTAGAATTGATATTGTTGAAAACCGTTTAGTCGGTATGAAGTCTCGTGGTTGTTATGAAACACCAGGTGGCACTATTTTAATGGCGGCATACAAGGGCTTAGAGACATTGATTCTCGATAAAGAATCACTTAAGTATCGTGAATCTGTTGGTCTTGAATTCTCTCATGTTATTTATGATGGTCGTTGGTTTACACCACTTGCTAAAGCGCAACTTGCTTCAGCAGCATCTTTTGCAGAAAAATTAACCGGTGATGTGGTTGTTAAGTTATACAAGGGCATGGCACAAGTGATCCAACGTCGCTCACCAAACAGCTTGTACTCAGAAGAGTTTGCTACTTTTGGTGCAGATGATGTTTACGACCAAAAACATGCCGAAGGTTTTATCCGTTTATTCAGCTTATCAAGTAGAATTACCGCGTTAAGCCAGAAAAGCAGCCTAAAAGATCAGGAGAAGTAATTATGGCTTTATGGGGCGGAAGATTTAAAGGCAAAGCGAGTTTACAGTTTAAGAAGTTTAATGACTCACTGCCGGTAGATTATCGTATGGCCGTGCAAGATATTGTCGGCTCAATCGCTTGGGCGCAAGCTATTCATGAAGTGGGTGTATTAAACGATGATGAGTTAGTACGTTTAACCGCAGCACTTGAAGAATTAAAAGCCTCGGTAGAAGATAATCCGAAGCAGATTTTACTATCTGATGCCGAAGATATTCATAGCTGGGTAGAAATTCAGTTAATCGAAAAAACCGGTGATTTAGGTAAGAAGCTCCATACTGGCCGTAGTCGTAATGACCAAGTAGCAACCGATTTAAAGCTTTGGTGTAAAGAGACCGGCGGCGATTTATTATTTGCCCTAGTGAACTTACAACAAGCGATGATGAATTTAGCCGAACGTGAAAAAGATACCGTGCTACCGGGTTATACCCATTTACAAAGAGCACAGCCTATTACTTTCGGCCATTGGTGTTTAGCTTATGTAGAAATGTTTAACCGTGATATCGGTCGTTTAAAAGATGCACTTTATCGTTTAGATGTTTCGCCGCTTGGCTCTGGTGCATTAGCAGGTACCGCCTACCCAATTGACAGAAATGCTTTAGCTAGTCGTTTAGGTTTTAGAACCGCAACCCTTAACAGCCTTGATGCAGTTTCTGATAGAGACCACGTCATTGAATTATTGGCATCAGCCAGTATCTCCATGATGCATCTATCACGTTTTGCTGAAGACTTAATTTTCTACAATTCGGGAGAAGCGGGTTTTGTTGAAATGAGTGATTTAGTTAGCTCTGGTTCTTCATTAATGCCGCAAAAGAAAAACCCGGATGCTTGTGAATTAATTCGTGGCAAAGCTGGTCGAGTTTTTGGTTCGCTTACCGGCATGTTAACTACAATGAAAGGTTTAGCGCTTGCCTATAACAAAGATATGCAAGAAGACAAAGAAGGTTTGTTTGACGCCCTTGATACTTGGCAAGAATGTATGGAAATGGCGGTGTTAGTCGCCGATGGTTTAAAAGTAAACCGTTCACGTACTCTTGCCGCAGCACAACAGGGTTATGCCAATGCCACTGAACTTGCCGATTACTTAGTAGGTAAAGATATTCCGTTCCGTGAAGCTCATCATATTGTAGGTGAAGTTGTCTTAGACGCAATTGATAAAGGTGTGCCGTTAGAAGATTTAACCATCAGTCAATTACAAGAATTCAGCGATAAAATTGAACAAGATGTATATCAACATCTTTCCATTGAATCGACGCTTAATAAGCGTGAAGCACTTGGCGGTACTTCACGCTCACAAGTTGAAAAAGCATTAGCAACGACGCAGTCTGGTTATCAATTAGGCAATGAAGCTATTTTAAACGAGCAAGTTGTCGGCGCACCAGGCAAACAAAGAATTCAAGTGGCACTTAAACAGGTTAAACAACGTTTAAATGCGCAGCGTGCTGCGGCTATGTCGGTGCGTCGGGCAAAAATGTCTGATGTTGATAGCATTTTTAAGTTAGCCAATTTCTGGGCTGACAAAGGTGAAATCCTGCCACGTACACGTGATAATATTATTCATGACATTCAGAATTTTGTTGTGGCAGAGCTCGATGGTAACGTTGTTGGTACAGCCTCACTTTACATTTATCAAACTGGTCTTGCAGAGATACGTTCGGTAGTGGTAGAAGAGAGTGCTCAACAGCAAGGTCAAGGTGAGGCGCTGGTTCAGTATTTGTTAGAGTTCGCCCATCAAATGGAGTTAGAACAAATTATCGTTTTGACTTATATTCCGAAATATTTTGAGCAACTTGGTTTTAACTTAATTGATAAAAGCTCGCTAGCTGAAAATATTATTGAAGACAGTGAGCCAAGTCCACATAAAGATCCTACTGATGAAGTGGCGATGGAATATATCGTCAGTCAAAGTAAGTAACCAGTACACAACAGCAAAGAACAGAGTAAGTTAAATTAAAGAATGGAAAGCATGAATAATAGTGATCAGAATTACGTAAAATGGTTTAGAAACGCAGCACCCTATATTAATGCCCATCGCGGAAAAACCGTGGTGCTTATGTTCGGTGGTGAAGCGGTGACGCACCCAAATTTTGCCAATATTATTCATGATATTTCGTTATTACGTAGCTTAGGAGTTAAATTGGTGGTGGTGCATGGAGCACGGCCGCAAATTGAAGACCGTATGAAACAGCGTGATCTTGAAGATAACGTGGTAAGCAATATTAGAGTCACCGATGCACAAACTTTAGTTGCCGTTAAGGATGCTACCGGTTCATTACGTCTGCACATCGAAGCATTACTCTCTACCGGTTTAGTGAATTCACCGATGCACGGCTCACAAATTAGAGTCAGTACTGGTAACTTTGTTGTAGCTAAGCCTATGGGGGTTCGCCATGGTACAGATTATAAATATACCGGCACTGTCAGAAGAATAGACTCTGACGGTATTAATATGCAGCTGGACTATGGTTCAATTGTTTTACTTTCGCCTATTGGTTACTCACCAACAGGGGAAGTTTTTAATTTAGCGCTAGAAGATGTTGCCACCCAAACGGCTATTGCACTGCAAGCCGATAAACTTATTGCCCTCACTGAAGACGAAGGGCTTATTGATAAGTCGGGTGAGTTGATACGTAGTTGTAGTGTGCGTACGGTGAAAACTCTACTTGATGACAATGACTGTCATGTGCGTCAGTTATTGCTGCGCTCTATCATTCAAAGTGGTGAAAATGGCGTTGAGCGTTGTCACTGCGTTAGCTATCAAAGTGACAGTGCTTTGTTGCAAGAGTTGTTTACCCGTGATGGTGCAGGTACTTTGATCGCCAAGGATCACAAAGAGTTAATTGCCACCGCTACTATTGATGATGTCGCCGGGATTTTAGAGCTGATACAACCCCTTGAGGAAGAGGGCGTGTTGGTTAAGCGTTCTCGTGAATTGCTTGAGATGGAAATTGGCTGTTTCACTGTGCTTAAAAAGGAAGATGTAATCATCGCTTGTGCGGCCTTATATCCTTATCCCGAAGCGGAAACGGGTGAAGTTGCTTGTGTGGTAATTGACCCTGATTATCGTAAAGGTAATCGCGGTGAAAGAATAATTAATGCTGTTGAGTTGAGTGCTAAAAAACAAGGTTTAACCTCGTTATTCTTACTAACGACGGTCAGTGGTCATTGGTTTAGAGAGCAAGGTTTTATTGAAACCTCTTTAGAAGAGCTGCCAGAGGGTAAAAAACAAATGTATAACTTTCAGCGTAATTCAAAAGTCTTTGTTAAAGATATATAATCGCTATAGGTCGTAGCTTGATATTACTTACTAATCATTTAGAAATTAATTATTAATTAGTAATGCAGTTGAATTAACACCATAAAAAAGCAGCTAACTTAAACGTTAGCTGCTTTTTTTGTTACGACAATATAAATAGTAATACGGTTAAGCCCGATCCACGGTTAAAACAGCTCTTCTTCCTCTTCTTTTGACTTATCACCAGATAATATTTCGCTAGTGTTATCTGGTGTGGCATAGTCTGTAGGTACATTCCCTAGACGGAAATACTCAAATTGACTGCTTCTATCGGTTTTAGTCGTTAGTTTTCCGGTTGCCTTATCAATACGCACAGAAACTATATCAACGGGTTGCTCAAAGGCTTCAGTTTCAATGTCAGCTAGGGCAATACGCATAAACTCTATCCAAGCAGGTTGTGCTGATTTAGCACCAAACTCTTTACCTGTCGTTTGGTTCTTACCTAAATTGTTGTTATAAACAGTTTGGCCTAAGATATGGCGAGGATCATCAAAACCTATCCATGAGGTGGTGATTAAACGCCGACTGAAACCGGAAAACCAAGCATCTTTTGCATCGTTGGTGGTACCTGTTTTACCAGCAATATCACGGCGCTTTAATGTTCTTGCACGCCAGCCAGTTCCTTGCCAACCTGGGGTTGCAGACCAATCTGCATCCCAAATAGCACTATTAAGTGCCTGAGTTATTAAAAATGCATTTTGTGGGCTAATAACACGAGTCGCCTGTTTAATTACAACAGCTGGTGAATTTTCTACCAGCGTATTGCTGCTATCAATAAAGTATATTTCTTCTTCTAGCTTGGCCAAATCATCAGCTTGCAGGCAAGGGTCACAAGCTAAGGCCGGATTGGCCTGATAAATAACTTCGCCGTCACTGTTCTCGATACGTTCAATTAAATATGGTTCAATCAAAAAACCACCATTGGCAAAAGTTGCAAAACCAGTGGCAACTTCTAATGGTGTTAATGAGGCAGAGCCAAGTGCTAAGGTTTCACTACGGGGTAAGTCTTGAGCATCAAAACCAAAAGCAGCTAAATGCTTGATGGTATTGGTAACGCCGATACTTTGTAATAAACGTACCGCAATAACATTTTTAGATTGTGCTAAACCTAAACGAACGCGTAAAGGACCTGCATAAGTTTCAGGGGAATTTCTAGGACGCCAAACTACGCCTGAGCTTCTATCCCATTGATTTATCGGCGCATCATTTACCAATGAAGCTAAAGTGAAACCATGCTCAAGGGCAGCGGAATAGATGAAAGGTTTAATATTGGAGCCTACTTGACGCTTAGCTTGAGTAACTCGGTTAAATTGACTTTGAGTGAAGCTAAAGCCGCCAACGGCAGCTTTAATAGCACCATCATCTGGAGAGAGTGAGACTATCGCGGCACTTGCTGTCGGCAGTTGTCCGAGACGATAATTACTGTCGGGCATTTTACTCACTAAAATAACATCACCATAGTGGAGGATATCACTGGCTAGCTTAGGTGGCCTACCTTGTCTTTGGTCATTAATATACGGTCGAGCCCATGCTAATCCAGGCCATTTAATGGTCGCAGTTTCTTTATTTCTTAACTGGATAGATACAGATTTTTCTTCAACAGCGATAACTACCGCGGGAACAAGCATTTGGTAATAGTTGGTTTTAGCAAGGGCACTGTCAATTTTTTCCTGTGTTAGCAAGGAAGGTTCTTGTTCGGCAAGTGTATTGGTTTTTGACGCTTGGTTGGTTCTTAGAGAGACCAAAGGACCTCGGAATCCATGGCGCTGGTCATAGTTTAATAGATTATTCACCAATGCTTGTTGAGCTGCAGTTTGAAGTTTAGCGGTAACCGTAGTGAATACTTTGTAACCTTCGGTATAAGCTTTTTCTTTGCCATAACGTTTAAGCACTTCTTGGTGAGCCATTTCAGCAATATAAGGGGCATTTAGCTCTATTTCCGTGCCGTGCCTTTTTCCGGTAATTGGGGCTGCTTTAGCGCTTTGGTATTCTTGCTTAGTGATATAACCACTAACTAGCATACGATGGAGGACTACAGCGCGACGGGCTATAGCTCGTTTGGGCGAACGTATAGGATTTAATGTTGACGGTGCTTTAGGCAGACCTGCCAGCACAGCAATTTGCGCCAGATTGAGTTCGCTAACTTCTTTACCGTAATAAACTTGCGCTGCAGCGCCAAAGCCAAAGGATCTATGACCCAGCGGAATTTTATTAATGTAGAGCATTAATATCTCATCTTTACTGAGCAAGCTCTCAATATGAAAAGATAAGAATATCTCTCGAATTTTTCGGGTGTAGGTTACTTCTCTTGTTAGGAAAAAATTACGCGCTACTTGCATGGTAATGGTACTAGCGCCGCCTTTGTCTTGCCCCATCAACTTACCAAGCACTGCGCGGCCCATGCCTATTGGATCAACACCAAAATGCATATAAAAACGATCATCTTCTGTTGCCAATAAAGCATCGATAAGTTGTTGCGGAACTTGCTCTAGTGTTAAGGGGGTACGTTTCTTCTCACCAAACTGAGATATTAGCAAACCATCGCGACTAAAAACTTGCATCGGCGTTTGCCAATGCAAGTCTTTTAATGAGTCAACACTGGGTAAATCTGAACGCATTGTCAGGTATAAACTATAACCGGCAATAGCTATCAAAATGAACACTATCAGACTGACTTTAAATAATTTTTTGATTGAAAACACAACAGAAGGCCAATAAGTGGATTAATATGTAAGATAATACTAGTATATCGTGTAAAAGCATGTAATAAATGTATTTATGCGTATTTTGCGTCTAAAATAATTACAAAAATAAAATTGTAGGTCGTTATGCTAGACAAACTGTTTAAAAAGAAAAGCTCAATGATGGTGGGGATCGATATTGGTTCCCATTCGGCAAAAGCCGTCTTATTGAGTCAGGGAAGCGAAGGCTTTGTAATGGAAGATTTTGCTATAGAGCCAATGCCACGAGGTTCGGTGGTAGATCGCGAAATTCAAGATATTGAATCGGTTGGCGCGGTTATAGCAAAACTTAGAAAGAAAATTTCAGCTAAAGCTACAGAAGCCGCTGCCGCGGTATCAGGACAAACGGTTATTACCAAAGTTATCTATATGGATGTTGCTTTGACTGAAGATGAACTTGCCAGTCAAATCGAGATTGAAGCAGATAGTCTTATTCCATTCCCATTAGATGAAGTCAGTTTAGATTTTGAGACTCTTGATGTTAACGAGTCAGATCCAAGTAAAGTTAATGTATTGCTAAGTGCAGCTCGTACTGAGTCCATTGAGGCTCGTGTTGCGGCTTTAGAAGCCGGTGACTTTCATGCCAAGGTGATTGATGTTGAGTCATATGCTGTTGGTCGAGCCTACGACCTTTGCTTAACGCAATTACCTGAAGATGCCAAAGATAAAGTTGTTGCTATAGTTGATATAGGTTCAACGGTAACGCTTTTTTCGGCTACCGATGCGGGTAAGCATATTTATAGTCGAGATCAAATGTTTGGTGGTGAGCAATATACTCGCTCAATTGTTTCATACTATAATAAATCCTTTGAACAAGCTGAAGAGGCTAAAACCTCAAATGATTTACCGCCCAATTATACTTTTGAAGTGTTAGCTCCTTTCCATACAGTACTAATGCAACAGATACGTCGTGCTATCCAAATGTTCTTAACGACTAGTGGCCAAGACAAAGTTGATTATTTATTAATTTCTGGTGGCACAGCTGGATTAGAAGGTATTGAAGTTTTACTTACTGAAGAGTTAGGTATTCATACCGTTATTGCTAACCCCTTTCATGATATGACCATTAGTGAGTTAGTAGATCAAGACGAACTCGCTAAAGTTGCTCCTCAATTGATGGTAGCAACTGGACTCGCTTTAAGGAGCTTTACGCCATGGCACATATAAATCTTCTTCCTTGGCGTGAAGAAGCACTCAAGGCACAACAAAAACAATACTTTACTGTTCTAGCCGCAGTCGGTTTGACCGTATTAGCACTAGTACTTATCATTAATTTTTATTTTCAGGCACGAATTGATGGTCAAAATACTAAAAATCAATACCTAAAAAATGAGATTGCACAGCTGGATATTCAAATTGCTGAAATAAGAACCTTAAACGATAAAAAAGCCGCACTTGAAAAACGTATTAATGTTGTTGAGCAATTACAACGTAGCCGAAATGTAGGTACGCAAGTACTTGATGAAATAGCTAAGATTATTCCTAATGGTATTTACATTACTGAAATGGAAAAGCAAGGTAACACTTTACAACTGATCGGAAAAAGTGAATCGAACAACCATTTAGCTAATATGATTCGAGCTGTTGAGTTATCTGACTTATTTGTGGATGCGACCCCCGAGTCTATTACGGCTGACGATGGCTCTCCTAAGTTACTTAGTAGTTTTAAAATGAAAGTTAAAATAAAAGGCTTAGTGGATGATGTTAGCGCAAGGAAAGGGAGCAAATGATGAAGTTTGATGCATCCCAGTTTGATAATCTCGAACTTGACAATATAGGTCAATGGCCTGCTGCGGCTAAGTTGCTGCTAGCTGTTTTTTTAGCGGTAGCAGTAGCTTTTTTGGGATATATGGCCTTAATTAGTGATCAAATTAAGCAACTTGATCGTGGTTTCGTTGAAGAAAGCACTTTAAAACAGTCTTATCGAACAAAGTATCATGTCGCGGCTAATTTAGATTTATTCCGCGCACAGATGGTTGAGGCTGAAGAAACTTTTGCTACTCAACTAAGACAATTACCTAATAGTCACGAAATTCCTGGTCTGTTAGATGACATAACTTTTGTTGGTACCACTAGTGGTCTTGATTTTGTCAAATTAGAGTGGCAGCCAGAAATTAGTAAAGAAATATACATTGAATTACCTATTGATATCGAAGTCATCGGTTCGTACCACTCCTTTGGCCAATTCGTCAGTAAAATTGCTGGTCTGCCAAGGATTGTAACCTTGCATGATTTTAAAATTAAGATTAAGCAGGATGACAGTAATACCTTAAATTTAACGTTACAAGCTAAAACCTACCGTTATCAACAAGGGGCAGCCGAATGACAACACATAGTTTAACTGCTAAAACAATAAATATACTTGGTGTAGTCTCGCTTGTTTTAGTCTCTGGCTGTTTTGATGATACCACTGAAATAAAAGCGCATATGGCTCAGGTGAAAGCAACCACAACTAATTACATTGACCCTATACCAGAGGTCAATCCTTTTAATCATATAGCTTACTCAGCAGATGATTTACGTAGTCCATTTGTATTGCCAAGACCTGAAGCTATTCAGCAAAAAATGCAGCAAATGGCAGGGTGTTTAAGCCCTGATACTAACCGTCGTAAACAACCGTTAGAAAAATATGCTTTAAGTGACTTAACAATGCGCGGCACCTTAGGTGATGCAAGCATGCTCTGGGCTTTATTAGAAGCCTCAGATTCAAGTTTACATAGAGTTGCTGTTGGAAACTACCTAGGCTTATACAATGGCCGTATCACACAAGTGAGTGCAAAAACTGTGAAAATTATTGAATTAGCCCCAGATGGTGCCGGATGTTGGGCAGAGCGTGAAGCGAAATTGAATATCGTACAATCTGAAGAGTCAAATAAGTAAAGGAATTAATAATGCTATTTAATCAAATGAAAAATTATAAAGGCTTTACTGCTATTAAAGGGCTCTGGCTTACGACACTGTTACTGTTATCTACATCCTTGCTGTCAGTATCAGCAAGTGCTGCTGATACTGACAATGAACTGCTTGGTATTTCTTATAACACCATACAAAATGATCAGATTGTATTAGTTTTTAGTTTTGCTGAAAATATTACAATCTTACCTGAAATTCAAACATCAATGACACCTGCTTTTGTCGAGGTAACTTTTGATGCTAAAGCTTTTGGTAAAGATATAAAAGAAACATTAGTGAATCACGCAGGTGTTAAAACTATTGCTTTAGATGCAACCTCAGGAAAGGTTGTTGCTTTAATCAGTTTAGAGAAACTATCAGTTTTTGATGTTACTCTCAATAATGACAAAGAGTTTGCCATTACCTTTAACTATGGTGATTCAGCGCATGTGGTAGAGACTTTAAGCCCAGCAGGTGAAGCGTATATCAACCATATAGAGTCAATTGATTTTAGATTAAATAGCGATAATGAAGGGCAAATATTAGTTTACCTTAAAAGCAGTATGCTAGCTGCAGATGTTAATGACAGGTTAGGTAAATTGAATCTTGAATTTCATAACACTGAAATTATTGACGATTTACTTTATAAATTAGATGTGACGGACTTTGGTACGTTAGTTACCAGTATTGAAACCTTTAAAGAGGGACGTAACGCTCGTTTAGTCATTGACGTTGCAAGTGGTTTTATATTTACCCAGAAACAGGAAGAAAACCTGTTTATATTAACGGTAAAAGAGAAGCCTGTAAAAGCACCAACATACTTAGGAGAAACTGATGACTTTAAAGGTCGTAGTATTTCATTAAGTTTTCAAGACATACCGGTACGTACCGTTCTACAGATAATCGCCGACTATAACGAATTTAACCTCATTATCAGTGATACAGTCACAGGTAATATTACCCTACGTCTAGATGGTGTGCCATGGGATCAAGCTTTAAGTATTATTTTAAAGGTTAAGGGCTTAGATAAACGCATGCAAGGCAATATCTTGATGGTTGCGCCAAGTGATGAACTCGCTGCCCGCGAAGCTCAAGCTTTACAAGCTAAGCAACAAGTTGAGGAACTTGCTACCTTGTATACTGAGTACGTGCAAATAAATTATGCTAAAGCGGCAGAGTTTGCCGAATTAATTAAAAATGAAGATACCAGTATTTTATCTGCACGCGGTAGTGTCTCGGTAGATGAACGTACTAACACTTTATTAATCCGTGATACAGCTAAGAGTATTGAAGACATTAAACGTATGGTTACTATTCTCGATGTTCCTGTTCGTCAAGTTGTTATCGAAGCTCGAATGGTTACTGTTAAAGATAATATGAATGAAGAGCTAGGTATTCGTTGGGGCGTAACTAATACTGATGGTGAAGGAACTATATCAGGAAGCTTAGAAGGTGTTGATGTAGCTCGTGGAGGTAGTGTGCCTGACTTAGCTGATAGGTTAAATGTTAACTTACCTGTGGCGACACCGGCAGGTACAATCGCCTTTCAAATTGCTAGATTAGCCAATGGTACTATTTTAGATCTTGAACTTTCAGCACTTGAGAAAGAAAATAAAGGTGAAGTGATTGCTAGTCCACGTATTACGACGGCAAATCAGAAAGAGGCTTACATTGAGCAAGGTGTTGAAATACCTTATCAAGAGGCCGCATCAAGTGGTGCAACCTCCACACAATTTAAAAAAGCAGTGTTGAGTTTAACGGTAACCCCACATATTACCCCTGATGATAAAATCATTTTAGATTTGGTTGTAACACAAGATACCATATCAGATATTACTAGTGGTTTTGCACCCGCGATCGATACTCAGCGCATTGGCACACAGGTACTAGTCAGTAATGGTGAAACTATTGTACTCGGCGGTATTTATCAACAAGCAATTATCAGTACAGTTTCTAAAATTCCAGTGCTAGGTGATATTCCTTATTTAGGTTGGTTATTTAGAACGACCAGCCAGTTAAATGAGAAAAAAGAGTTGTTGATCTTCGTCACGCCTAGAATTGTTACCGAAGAATTCTAAGGTACTTGATGAGAAAAAATCCATTAAATGTCATCTAATTATGGCATTTGATGGATTTTTTAATTTTAAAAGCGGTTTTTTAACCAAGTTAGTACTATTGTTACTTGCATTTTATAGTCAACACTTGCGATAATTACGCCCTTGAAATTTCTGAGGGAGACCTCTTTTTGGTCAAAAGCACTATTTCATTGAGATTTAGTCTTCTGGCTGTTCTGTTAACACAACGAGTATTAAGTAAATCTAATGGCAGAAAAACGTAACATATTCCTTATAGGCCCTATGGGTGCTGGAAAGAGCACTATCGGTAGAGAGATAGCCGACCGATTGCATCTTGAGTTTTTTGACTCTGATCAGGAGATAGAACGTCGTACAGGAGCAGATATTGCTTGGGTTTTTGATCTTGAAGGTGAAGAAGGTTTCCGCAAAAGAGAAGAAACTGTAATTGAAGATCTAAGTGAAAAACAAGGTATTGTTTTAGCGACCGGTGGTGGCTCAGTAATCAGTACCAATGTTCGTAATCGCTTATCCGCTCGCGGTATTGTAGTTTATCTTGAAACGACAATTGACAAACAAGTTGCACGAACTCAAAGAGATCGTCGTCGTCCACTATTGCAAACTTCGGAAGAGCCTCGTACAGTCCTAGAAAACTTGGCTGTTGAACGTAACCCTCTTTATGAAGAAATTGCAGATATCATAGTGCAAACTGATGATCAAAGTGCAAAAGTAGTCGCTCACAAAATTATTGAAAGACTCGATTTTTAAATTTATTCTGTATCGGAAGCTAGTAGTAACTTGTTATGGCAATTCTTAATCTTGATCTAGGCACGCGTAGTTATCCTATTTACATTGATTCAGGTCTGTTAAGTAAAACAGAACTGCTTTCTTCGCATATCCGTGCCAAGCGAGTTTGTATTGTCTCAAACGACCTAGTAGCTCCTTTATATATCGATGCACTCAAAGCAAAATTAACTGACTTTACTGTTGATGAAGTCATTCTTCCTGATGGTGAGGCTGAAAAAAGCTTAGCTAATTTTGAAGTCATTATGTCCCACCTGTTAACTAACGAACACGGCAGAGACTCTACTTTGATAGCCTTAGGTGGCGGAGTTATTGGTGATATAACGGGTTTTGCAGCAGCATGTTATCAACGCGGCATTGATTTCATTCAAATACCAACAAGCTTGCTGTCTCAAGTTGACTCTTCGGTAGGAGGGAAAACTGCGATAAATCACCCTTTAGGTAAAAATATGGTTGGTGCATTTTACCAGCCTAAAGCTGTTTTTATTGATATCGATAGTCTTAAAACTTTACCAGTTCGTGAGTTTAACGCGGGAATGGCAGAAGTAATTAAGTACGGAATCTTAGGTGATAAAGAGTTCTTCGAGTGGCTTGAAGCCAATATCGCGGCGATAAAATCTGCAGACAAGCAAGTTTTAGCGCAGATGATTGAAAAGTGCTGTCAGTGCAAAGCTGATATTGTCGCCAGTGATGAAAGAGAATCGGGCGTTAGAGCGCTGCTAAACCTAGGTCATACCTTCGGTCATGCCATCGAAGCTGAACAAGGCTACGGGGTATGGTTACATGGTGAAGCTGTAGCAACTGGCATGGTACTTGCTGCTAAACTAGCAGTAGCAATGAATTTGCTTGAAGTGTCAGAATTACGACGAATGGAAAAACTAATTACAGCATTTGATCTACCTGTTATTGCTCCACAGGATATGGGATTTGCTGAATTTATGCGTCATATGCGCCGAGATAAAAAAAATATTGCCGGTAAACTCCGATTTATTATACCAACCGCGATAGGCCAGTCTGAAATCCGTGACGATGTCACCCAGGATACGCTTCAAGAAATTCTATAATTATCTTTTTCTTATTTGCTTAACGGTTATTAAGAAAAATTTACAGTATAGAAAGGATTAAGCATGTCCGCGTTAGAGAGTACTTCGACAACAGAGCAAGCCCTTGTTGGACATAACCCCTTGTCTGCAAATGCGCCTACAGATATTAGTGTATCTACACGGATAGATTATAACTTACGCTTTGCAAAGCAAGCGGTGTTAGTTATAGCTAACAGCACAGAGCAGTACTCTCAATTAGCTAGCCAATATCTGGTAAGCCTTTCTAATGGACCTTCCGATAAGAACGAAAGTCATTTCAATGTAGCCTTTGTATCAGCGTCAATAAAATTAAACGATATTCAAATTCGCTGTCGGTTAGTAGAGCAGTTGTTTATAAATACTTTATTTGATCCTGAGCAGTCCTTAGCTGTGAGTGTCTTACGATTTGCTAAGCAACAGGGTGAAGCTATATCTATAGTCATAGATCATGCACACGCGCTTTCGTTACAGCTTAAGTACGAATTAAGTCAGTTAGTCCATTTGGCTAAGAAACATAACCTGATAATTAATGTGGTACTTTTTGGCTTAACCGACGCGGCAAAGCAATTATCGTCAAATAAAAGCCTATTTAAAAATAAAATAGCTGTAATTGATGCTGCATCCGGACAAGTACTAAGCTTGGACGACAAAAAAATACACCATGATGAAGTCAGCAGTTCATTAACACAGTGGCAAAAATTCAGTTTGTTTTTAGTCATGCTCGTACTGGCAGGTATAGTTATTTGGGGCTATCAATTAATTACAGAAGACTTCAATAAAAACCGTAGTAATTTGAGCCAAGAGTCCATTTACGCCAAAAATAGTGATACCGCTTTGTCAGTAACAAAAAACACGGATAGTTCAGCTGAGCAAATTGTTAGACAGATGGAAAAGAAACAAAAACTAGTTACTGCTGATAATATCGTTAAAGTAGGGCTAGCGTTAGCCGCTTCGGCTGAAGAGATTAATAGGGCAATATTGGCTTTACCGGTTTTAAGTCAGGCTATGCAAGTGCCTGCTAATGCCGATGATGTGATAAATGCGTTAGCTCAGTCATCTAATAGTTTAACAACAGCAGTCATCCCCCCTAAAGGTATTGCCAATAAACAGGTTAAAGAGCAAGGCGATAAAAAACCAACCGAAATAGTCAAAACTACAACAGTTACACAAATAGATAACAATTATTATCAAAACCAAGTAGTGGTCTACGAACATGGTTATGTTATTCAACTTGCGGGTTTTACTGATAAAAAACTTTGGCATGGCTTTATTGACAAATACCCCACAGAGAGCTTATTTAGCTATCAAAGATTACTAGCGCAGCAACGTTTTATTGTGGTTACTTCAAAAGTTTATGCAAATAAAGCTATGGCCAAAGCAGCGTTAAAGTTATTACCCGTAAGTCTTAGTATACGTGAACCTTGGCTTAAGGATATTTCATTGGTAATAAGTGAAATAAATACCTTTAAGGGCTAATACAAGCTACAATCCGCCTTTAATTTGATTAAGTGAAGTTGCGGGTTTAGTCGGTAGCATGAATAATAAACATCGAGCATTTTTGAAGTGGGCTGGCGGTAAATATAGGCTGTGTGATGTTATTTCAAAAATGCTACCAAATGAACGTCGCCTTATCGAACCTTTTGTTGGTGCAGGGTCCGTTTTTCTAAATACTGATTTCGATGAGTATATTCTGAATGATATTAATCAAGATTTAATAAACCTTTATAAAATAGTCCAAGTAAATTCGGACAGTTTCATTGAAGATGCCCGGAAATTTTTTAATCCTGAGCATAATCAAGCTGAAAGATATTACCAATTGCGTGCTGATTTCAACGCCAGTAAAGATAGCTACTTTCGCTCCTTAGTCTTTTTATATATGAATCGTCATGGTTATAACGGCTTATGTCGTTATAACAAGAAAGGCGGCTACAATGTTCCATTTGGAAAATATAAGCGTCCTTATTTCCCCGAGGCTGAATTAAACTATTTTGCTGAAAAATCTCAAAAAGCGACATTTGTCTGTGAGGGCTATCGTCAAACATTTGCACGAGCAGAAAATGGCGATGTGATTTATTGTGATCCACCGTATGTGCCATTGAGTAAAACAGCAAGTTTTACCAGTTATGCAGGAAATGGTTTTGGTTTAGATGAACAAGCAGATCTTGCCAATGCGGCTGAAGAAGTTAGCGAGAATGGTACTATTTCTGTGGTGATTTCTAATCATGATACCATTTGGACACGAAAGATTTACGAGCATGCGGTAAAGATAAAATCACTCAAGGTCGCTCGAACCATTAGTCAAAGTGCTAACAAGCGTAAGAAAGTTGCCGAGCTATTGGCATTATATAAGTAATAGTACCTATTTAACTTGGTATCACTAAGCTAACAATCGCGATTAATGAAGCAATAAATATCAGTACAGCAATAATTCCTACCACAATAAAGTGACTGAGTTTACCTTGTGAGAAATCACGTTTTCGAGCACTTTCACTTTGCACACCAAAAAATGCCGCAGCAACACTTTTAAAAGTAGTCAAGAGGCTACTTAGTATGACACAGAGCATATTAATGGAAGCTATAATGGAGCAACTCGGCTAAATCTAAGAAGTGTAAATGTGTAGATTTACTGTCACCAGATAGCCAAGATAACCAGGTTTTATTTGACATGCCACTAGCTTGGCAGGGATGGTTTACATGGTTCATTGGCAGCTTAGTCTCAAGAGTCATACATGAACTAAGTAATTGTATTTTGAAATTTTGCTGTGCGTTATATTTACTTAAGCTAAATAACATAACGAAAGTAAAAATGAAGGCAAAAGTTAATTTGTTTAACTTTGATAAAATAGTGGTTGTCATCATCCGTTTTGACATCGCTTTATACTATTAACTAAAAGAGGTGAACCAGTATATCTTAGGCTCGCCTCAATGTCATTGACTGTTTTTTAAACTATTTACTCACCACTATGGTAATTAATGCCTAAAGGTCAATATCAATACTATAAGAAACGTAGAATTTCATATCATCACTACTGCCACCGTCATCGTAATCAGTTTTTGATACACCAAAAGTGAAATTGTCTTTGCTTATTGAAATACCAAAGTCAGTAGAGTCAGTAGAGAAGTCACCACTGTAATTACCAAGGTGAAAATTAACTTCAGTTTCATTACCAAGGGTTAATGCGTAATCGGCACTGGCGTAAATGGAATCACCAGCATCGGCACCTTCAGCTGACGTTAATACTGCAGCAGCTACCGTTAAGCTGGTAAAGGTAAAGCTAGCGTAAACTTCAGAGAAATCTGCTTTACCACTGATTGAATCAGGGTAAGCATAATAAATGAAACCGACATCATATGACATGCTGTCATTAATATCGGCTCCAAAACCACCATAAAGGTCTAATTCAGTTTTCATGTCACCCCAAGAAGCGTTAGATACCCAAGTACCTACATAAAAGCCTGAGTCACTAGCATAATCAATACCACCAGAAACCGCAGCAGCACCGCCCGTTTGCTCAAGGCCACGCCATAAATAGTTGTTAGTCACAGCAACATTAGCTGACAAGCCTTCAGTAGCTGATGCTTGAAATGAAATAGCAGAAGCTGCCAATAGTGATGTGATAACCATTGTTGTTATTGTTTTTTTCATAATCTGGTCTCATTGTCGTTTGTTATAAAAAGTGTCTACTGGTTAATTAGCAAGCATGATGCCTAGATTAAAAAATATGGTATTTAATCTGTATTGATCTTTTTATTATTTAAAATCAGATATTTAGTATTGTTGGCTTTTAATTTAATGTTCACTAACTGCTTGTTTCAACTCTGAGGTGAGCAATATTGGTGCGCTTATTTGGTAAATGTTCACTAAAAGTGCAGCTGCCTAGGTGCTCGCTTGGGCTCGACACTCGCATTTTCACCTAGCATGGGTATAATAGCGGCATATTTTTCTAGGATTCACACTCATGTCACCATTTTTAATTGCTCCCTCTATTTTATCAGCCGACTTTGCTCGTTTAGGTGATGATGTTGCTAAGGTTTTAGCAGCCGGTGCCGACGTTGTTCACTTCGATGTGATGGATAATCACTTTGTGCCGAACTTAACTTTCGGGCCAATGATCTGTAAATCGTTACGTGATTACGGTATTACCGCGCCAATTGATGTGCATTTAATGGTTAAAAATGTTGATACGCTTATCCCTGGATTCGCTAAAGCAGGAGCTGACATCATCACTTTTCATCCTGAAGCTAGTGATCACATTGATAGAAGTTTACAACTAATTAAAGACAATGGCTGTAAAGCGGGATTAGTACTAAACCCGGCAACACCTTTGCATTGTTTAGACTTTGTTATGGACAAGCTTGACGTTATTTTATTAATGTCAGTTAACCCAGGTTTTGGTGGCCAATCTTTTATTCCAACAACATTAGATAAGTTACGCTTGGTAAAAGAAAAGATTAAACAAAGCGGTTATGACATACGCTTGCAAGTTGATGGTGGCGTTAAAGCTAACAATATTGCAGAAATCGCCGAAGCAGGTGCAGATATGTTTGTTGCAGGCTCGGCAATATTTTCTCAAGGTGACTATAAAGTCGCAATTGATGAAATGCGCGCTGAGTTAGCCAAAGTCTCGTAGTTAACATAAACAAGTAAATATAAGTTAAGAATTAAGTCTTCTAAGGGTATAAGTAATGACAAGTAAACCTATTGTATTAAGTGGCTGTCAGCCATCAGGCGAGTTAACTATCGGTAATTATTTAGGCGCATTAAAGCAATGGGTCAATATGCAATCGACCCATGAATGTTATTACATGCTTGTTGATCAACACGCTATAACCGTTCGTCCTAAAGCCGAGGACTTACGCAAAGCAACCTTAGATGGTTTAGCCTTGTATCTAGCTTGTGGTGTTGACCCAGAGCAAAGTACTATCTTTATACAGTCTCATGTACCCGAGCATGCACAATTGAGCTGGGTGCTTAATTGTTATACACAAATGGGCGAGTTAAATCGCATGACTCAATATAAAGATAAGTCACAAAAATCTGAAGCTAATATGAACTCAGGTTTATTTACTTACCCAGTATTGATGGCTGCGGATATCTTACTTTACGGCGCTAATTGTGTGCCAGTAGGGGATGATCAAAAGCAACATTTAGAATTAGCAAGAGACATAGCCACTCGTTTTAATAACCTTTATGGCAATATTTTCACTGTACCAGAGCCTTTCATTCCTGAGCAAGGTGCACGAGTAATGAGTTTACTTGAGCCAACTAAAAAAATGTCTAAGTCAGATACTAACCCAGGCAACTTTATTGGTTTATTAGAAGACCCTAAAAAAATTGCTAAGAAAATTAAACGTGCTGTTACTGATTCTGACGAGCAAGCGCGTATCTATTTTAATACGGAAGAAAAGCCAGGAGTATCGAACTTATTGTCGTTATTATCTTGTGCTACCGGACAAAGCATTGCCGATTTAGTACCAGCTTACGAAGATAAAATGTATGGACACTTAAAAGGTGATGTCGCTAATGCGGTAGTTGCGTTGTTAGAGCCCATTCAAAGCAAATACCATGAATATAGACAAGACCAAGCATACTTAGAGCAAGTTATGCGTAATGGTGCTGAAAAAGCATCAGCTCGCGCAAGTAAGGTGCTTAGCTCGGTATATGATGCGGTAGGTTTTATTCCTCGCCCATAATTCACTCTCACTAGGCGTTTCCCCTTGGGGCAACCTCGCTTATAGAGATAGTAAAAAGGCTTATTTCCCGAGGAAATAAGCCTTTTTTATTGGTGCTTTTGTTTAGCTGCTTTCGATAGTTATACCAATTCCAATAATTTTCTTCCCACTCAGCGAGAGTTAAAAGGCTTAGAGGCAAGGCATTGATTGTAGGTAATGGTTACTCCCTTATCAAAATCAATAACGTAGCATGTAAGCCTTTTAAACTCGCCCTTTGGGAGCTTTCCAACGATTCGATAACCGCAAAGAATTTCTTTCATATAGGGTGACTATATGCAAAAAAATTCTATTTGTTCTCAAAACGCTGGCAAGCTCTGAGTGGGAACTAACTTAATGGATTTGGTATTATTACTCTTGTTGAGCTGCCTTACTGGCTTGCTCAAACAAAGCATTACTTCGCTCTAAAAAAGTATCAACGTCACTGCTGGGAGCAATTAAAAACTTGGGTGCCATTATGGTGGCATTGTATTGTGGCCGAGGGTTAAACTCAGGCTTTTTACTGTATTGTATTAAGTAGCTACCACCGAATAATAGTGTAGTAATGCTTATGGCGACAATCATTCGACGCTTAGCGCTGACATGAAAACCAATATAACTGTTTAACCAAAATAGACTAAAGGCTATTCCTATTGGCAGTAAGCTAATAATTAAGCCAAGCATTGAACTGCTCGCTGAATTAAAGGCAATAATCTCTTCCAATAAATCGCTAAGCCACAAAAGAATGAAAAAAGTAAAGCTTATACCCAGTTGCGCTAATATGCGCGGATCATGTTTGGTCAGGTGAGAAACTAATGCCACTCCGGCAGGCCAGACTGCAAATATTAAGGTCATTTTCAGTGCGCTAACAAATAACTGGCTGATATTGATTTCTGTCGGTTGGCTTAAGTAGGAGATATTGGCAGAAATCAGCATAAATAAAGCAATACTGATAAACACGGCAATTGGGTTTCTGATGATATCGATAAGGGATTCAAAGGGACTAAAAGCAATGGTATCTGCTACCTTATGGTCACTAAACATCACTCTTAACTGGCTTTTCCCGACAATAATGACATCGCCATCATTAATTATCTGTTGATTTTCATCTTGCTGATTTTTTTTGTTTCTTTCTAATACTGTGCCGTTAACTGAATTGTTGTCATTAAGCTGCCATGTGCCTTTCGCAAATTTTATCGTTAAGTGTTGTGGGCAAATATGTGGGTCGGCCAAAATAATATCATTTTGATAACCACGTCCAATAGCAACCTCATGTTGATTTAAGCGGTGCCTATGTAATAGTTTATGGTTACGGGTGATTTCTTCAATAATTATTTCACCGGCCTCTAGGGACACGTCATTATTTGTCATAGCTATCATAGGTTCAGTTGTTGTGAAGGCATCCTGATTTTCTTTAATTATTTCCATGACACCGCCTCCATAAACTTACCTGCAAAAGTCATCGCATTTTCTTGGCTTACTCCGGCTAAGGTAAAGTGACTAAGTAAAGCTTGCTGATTTTTATCTATGCTGGCGCCTAAATATAAAACATCGAATAATCCGGGGAAGTCTTTGTAAGCACGAGTGCAAAAAATACTTTTATTATTTATGGCTTGGCTGGTGTTTGCTGTGCTGCTAGGGCTGACTAAGTCATGATGGCACTGATACTCACTAACATCATCTTTTCCTGCTCTATTACCTGCGCTGGCACGGGATATTTGCTGTTGATATAAGTGATAAAATTTATTATCGCTGAGGTCTTTGGCTTGCATATAACTAAAATCTAGCTCAACAGTACCGGTAAAAAAATGTGAAGATAGGTACGTGGTCTCATTTAACGAACAATTGGCAATGGCGCGCAAAATAAGAGCATCCTTTTTATCGGCATTAGAGTCACCCCAACAACGAATAAAAGGTACTTCAATAATTGGTATAATTGCTTTACCGGCTAGTTCTTTACTTTGCCAAGGGCTATTAATAAGTGCCGACATTAGTTTGTTTTGGCTTGCCATTAATTGCGCTGACATTTGTTGCTTAATATCGCTGGGTGGGTGGTTTTTGTAGTCGCTAAATAGTTGTATCAATTTATCATGGGGTACTAAGAAGCCGATTTGGTTACCTGAAGTCGCAACATTAATACCAACAACCTGCTCGTTTTTATTAACAACAGGGCCTCCGCTCATACCTGAGTTAATTGAACCGGTAAAATGAATGCGTTCATTAAAGGATTCTTTTTTCAAACCATTATAAGTGCCTGGTACCACAATCATGCCCAAATCATGAGGATTACCTAAAGCAAATAGCTTTTCACCTTTAATAGGCTTTTTATCAGCAAGTATGAAATAGGGCATCTCTCCATCAACTTTACGTTTGACTAGCGCCAGATCATTAATAACATCGACACTGACCAAGTCAACTTGCGCCGCTTTGCCTTGGTGGTCTAAGTATTCAATGCGATATTTTTCCGGGTGACGGGCATAACTAGATATCACATGGTAATTAGTGGCAATAATGCCATCTGCACTGATCTGAAAGCCTGAGCCGATAGAAGACTTCTCGCCACTGGCTTTATCAATCAATTTAATTTGATAAAGTGATGGCGTCAGCTGAGCGAAAATTTCTTCGGCTTGCTCTGTAGCAAAAGTAGTAGCACTTAATAGTATAAAAACTAAGGTAAAAAAAGCTTTCATTCATCTTCCTGTTGATAACCTATGCATCCATTGTGACATTAAATTAGCGTTTGTCACCACCTCAATGACATAAATCATCTTGCTTGATGTATGTCATTGTTTCCCCCGTTGAAGCAGCGTATTATTTTTGTTCTTAATAGCACCAAATCAATAGCCAATAAGGACGTTTTTGTGAAAAAAATTATCAGTATTGTTAGTGCCTTGGCACTGAGCAGCCTTACTTATCAAGCAAGTGCCAGCAATGAACTTTGCCTAGTCAGTAATAATGACTGTACCTTTGTCTTGTTAAGTACAAAAGTCAGCGTCAAGGTTAGTCAAATAGTAAGTGAACAAGAGAGTGACAAAGTGACTCAAGGTGCATCATTCATTGAAGAAAGTGAAAAGTTATTATTAGTGAATAAAGCAAGAGCAAGACAACGTTTCTCACCTTTCTCTACCTTTAAAGTCCCAAACAGTTTAATAGGGCTCGACACTCAAATAATAGCAGATGCCAAGCAGGCGTTAACTTTTGATAAAGAAAAATACCCAGTGCAAAAGTGGTGGCCATCGGTATGGAAGTTAGCTGAGTATAATCTTAATTCAGCTTTAAAGTTCTCAATGGTGGCAATATATCGACAACTTGCTACGGATATTGGTCAGCAGAAAATGCAGTCTTATGTCGATAACTTTGCTTATGGCAATCAAGATATCTCTTCAGGCATAGACAATTTTTGGCTAGGTGGCAGCATGAAAATATCTGCTATTGAGCAAGTACAATTTTTACAACGAATGCATCAACATCAGCTAGCGGTTAAACCGCAAAGTATTGAAATATTAACAGAGGTTATGTTGGTTGATAGTACGGCAGATTATAAGTTATATGCTAAAACCGGAGCAGGTAAAGTTACTGCTACAGATAAAAGCAGTAAAGCCATGTTGGGTTGGTATATCGGTTTTGTAGAAAACTCAGCAGGGGTGCACTACTTCGCTTTTAATTTTACTCGTGCTTCATACGCAAAAATGAAGGCTGCACGTATTAAAATCGCCATGAACCACCTGAAAAAAGCGGGCATTATTTAAAGGCTTTTACTAACATGACCCAGGCATATTTGACCTAGCGCAACTAAGCCGGCTTTAAGGTGCGACACATTGTCGCACATTGGCTATTTCCCTTTGTTTTCAAAGCTAATCACTTACAAAATAGCGTTATCTTAATTCTATTACTGAATTCCTCTTAATATTACTTGTAAGTGAGTAACCGATGAACTTTTCCCTTAAACCTCTTGCTGTCGCTGTTAACCTAGTTATCTTGGGGGGCAGTGCTTTAGCACTGCCAACCTTGGCAAATAATGTCCAAGGCGCTTTTAAAGATAATCAAAATAATAACGACATTGAAATTATCACTATTTCAAATCAACGACATAACGCATTTACAGATAACCAAAGTTATGCCCAAGGAAAAACCACGGTAGCTGATTTAGCAAATTGGTTAGCATCAGTCCCGGGCGCGAATATTAATAGCAATGGTCCTATTACCGGTATTGCCCAATATCGTGGTTTATTTGGCGACCGTGTTGCTACCTCACTTGATGGCCATCCTATTATTGGCGCAGGTCCTAATGCCATGGATACACCCTTAAGTTATTCAACGCCACTCATTGTTGACTCTATGACAGTTTATCGCGGTATTGCACCGGTATCGGCGGGTATGAATACCTTAGGTGGTGCTATTGATATTAAAATGCGTAAAGCAGAAGTTATGGACTCTGAAACTGCGCAAGTAAGTGGTGACTTACAAGCTGGCTATCGTAGTAATAATGGCGCCAGTACACTTTCAGGTGTTACTAATATTGCTAAAGGTGATGTTGCTCTACTGCTTTATGGCAATACCCAAGGAGGTGATGACATGGAAAGTGGTGACGGTACTGTGATTTCACCCACTGAGTTTGATAAAACTCAAGCTGGGTTTGATATCAGACATTCAGCTGAAAATAACACCGTTGGTCTAAGTTATCACTACACTAAAACCACTGACTCTGGCACACCGGCGCTTCCAATGGATATTGAGTACATTGAAAGTCAACGTATCAATTTAGATGGTGATTTCTTATTAGGTGAATGGCAAGGTGAATGGTCATTAGGCTATTTAGATGCTGATCATGGTATGACTAACTTTGCTATGCGTGCCCATGATCCGATGAAACAGCGTCGTAATACTGCCCTTGCAGATACCACTGATTTCAAATTTGTCTTAAATCGTGAATTGAGCTTTGGCGGCTTTTCCTTAGGTGAAATAGCGTTCGGCGTTGATGGTTATTTAGCAACACACGACTCAGTGATCTCTAACCCTAGTGATGCCATGTTTGAGGTAGTTAACTTCAATAATGTGCAAGATGATAGGTTTGGCATATTTACTGAGTGGCAAAATCAATATGGACAAACTGACGTGCAATTTGGTGTCAGAGTTAAACATGCCATAGCTAATGCCGATGAAGTAAATACCTCTATGGCGAATATGCCAATGGCTGGTATGACTCCTAATATGGAAGATAAGCACTCAGGTATGGATTCTGCTATGGGCAATATGAACGGTATGCCAAGCCTGGCTGAGTTAGCCAGTGACTTAGAAGACGACTTTAATAACGCCGACAGAAAAATCTCTGACACCAATGTAGATATTGCTTTAAGCACCCAAACTCAGTTAAGTGAAAGCTTATCGCTGTATATTGGCGCGGGCGTGAAAAGCCGCGCACCTTCATATCAAGAACGTTATTTATGGACACCAATGGAGTCGACAGGTGGTTTGGCTGATGGTCATACTTATATCGGCGATATAAATCTTGAGTCTGAAACTGCTTATCAAGGTGATCTTGGTTTAACATGGCAAAGTAGCGACTTCATGATTGCGCCGCATATTTTTTATCAAAACATTGATAATTATATTCAAGGTACACCAATGGGAATGGAAGACTCTTCAGCTAAAATGATGGCATCTATGATGTCAGGTGATGATAATCCGCTAAAATTTAGTAACGTTGATGCTAAATTATATGGCGCTGATGTTAACTGGTATTACAATATAAACGACAATTTTCAATTATCAGGTATTGCTAGTTATGTTAAAGGTGAGCGTCGCGATATTGATGATAACTTATACCGTATAGCGCCGTTAAATGGCCAAATAAGCTTTAGTTACCATGATGAAAATATTATTACTAATTTAACCTTAGTTGCGGTAGCTGCACAAGATGATGTATCAGCAACGAATACCGAACAAGCTACCTCAGGTTATGGTTTAGTTAATATTGATGTTGAATACTTTGTTACTTCAGAGGTTACCCTTCGTGGTGGTGTCGATAACTTATTTGATAGAGAGTATCAAAATCACCTAGGCGGCTATAATCGTGTGAAAGAAGTCGGCACTCCGGTAATGACCCGCTTACCGAGTGAAGGGTTAAGTGCTTGGATTGAAGCAACTTACTCTTTTTAAAGTTTTATTTGTGCTTCGCCAGTAATGGATTTCCTAGTCAGAATAATTAATGGTGGAGCACTGGCTTTTAATGTGACTTGTTCTAAAGTAATACCCTTTGTTTACTATTCAATATTTTAACTAACTAGTTAGTTAGCAGAACGCTTTTTACGGTTAGCATTTCATCTGCAGTAGAGTTACGATAAATTAAAGCGTCGCCTTGCTATATAGAGTTCCTCTTAACCCATAAGGATATAGAATGACTAACCAAGATGCAGAACAATACTTACTAAAGAACCCCGAGGCACGCGTAGATTACCCCTTTGGTGATGACATTAAAGTATTTAAAGTTAAAAGCAAAGTGTTTGCTACTCTAGCTATCGGAAAAATGGGCAAGGGGGGTGGCGAGAAAAGCTACTGGTGGCTGAATTTAAAGTGCGATCCAGATGAAGCTGTCATGTTACGTGATATATTCTCTTCAGTAATTCCCGGTTATCACATGAATAAACGACTCTGGAATACCATTATTTTAGATGACTCAATTCCTCAGGGTGAAATTGAACGTATGATGGATAATTCATTTAAGTTGGTGGTCAGTAAAATGACCAAGAAAGATCAGCAGTCAATTATTTTACAGATAGCTATATAACTAGTAACGTCTCCGGATAGTTAATTTCAGGTTTTTGAACTGGCTAAAATTTTTGCAGAAACCTAGCCATATTATTTTTTTGATAGTCTTCCATGGTTAGATATATACCTGTACCCGATATTATTATGATTACGCCAGATATCATTAAGGGTTTAGCCAAAAATTTACCATAGCTTATGATCGTTTGTCGCATTTTCGCGTAGTATCGTGATACTGATAACTTACCTGATTGTATGTAGGACTTCACATAGTGGTAAAGCCCATCATCTCTAATCGCATCGAATAAAAGACCTATAAGTATTGCTATAGTTAGGGTAAGTATTATTGCTAAGCTAGTACTGATAATATTGAGTATAGAGGCTGATAATCGGTCACTAAATATCCCACTTCTCAATTCACCTATCCAAGCTGGCGGGATATTAGTCCACAACATAAACAACAATACCAAGGTACTTAATATAAACACTGTTGTTGTCAGGACTTTCGCTGTGCGACTGAGAAAAGAAAAATTATCTATAGCTGGTTGAGGGAGAATTGGCAGACTAACCTCTTTAGGATTTATGATACTAAGGTCGGTAATTTTTAAATTGTAGACTGAAGCCAGCGCTTTGGTAGATTCTAATGAAGCTTTACCATTTTTTTCAATACGTTGAATTGTTCTCAAACTTAAACACGATACCTCTGCTAATTGAGTTTGGCTCCAAGCCCGTTGTTGGCGTTCAGTAGTCAGTCTGTTTTTATCTAGTAACATTTTCATTTTCAATTCCTCTCATTTGATTAAATCAATATGAGCTGAAATTGCCTATTTGTATACGTCGTAACGGTGTCATCAATGCGACAGTAATATGCCAGTGCTTAATTTAACAGGGCAATACGTGAAAGGACCGTTGATAATGTCAAAAAAAGAGGTTTTATTAAATACCTGTTTGTACTATTTAATAAAGCTCATTGATTGTTAAATAATACAAGTAACGACCTAAAAGAGGAAGTCGTTAGCCTTTTAATTGTGCTAATCAGAAAATGCTTTCTGCGCTAAATCAAGTGAAGTTAAACTTATTACGGCTCTGCTATTTTACATAACTTTACTCGCGCTTTACCCAACCTTACTTACGGTAGTGCAAACTAAGTTAATGGAATAGCTAATGCTAAGTTTTAACAAAAAATAAAGCTATGCGGTATTTTAATGTTCCTATGATTTTTCAGCTATGAGGTTTAGGTTGTCATGTTAAACATATTACGTTTTCTTATAATCACAATTACGTTGGCTAGTCTTGTTTGCTGTGGTGGTAGTTCCACAGAAGAAGCTGAGAGTCTAATTGATACTGTTGTAGAGACGCCAACTGAAGATTCAGTAGAAACTCCGGTAGAGCCGCCTACAAAAAATGATAATGCACTAGTACAACCTAATATTTTGTTTATTATCTCAGACGATCAAGGCTTAGATGCCTCTGCTCAATACGACTTTAGTGCCGATCTACCACAAACACCTACGTTGAACATGCTGGCGCAGCAAGGCATTACTTTCGAAAATATGTGGGTAACACCAGCGTGTTCCACCACACGTAGTACTATTATTACCGGTAAGTATGGGGTTAATAATGGCGTTGAATCATTGCCCGGGAATCTGTCAGCAGAGCATGAAATATTGCAACAATATTTAAAAGGTAATGTCGCTACAGATAACTACCAGTCTGCAGTATTTGGCAAGTGGCATATTGGTGGCACTAATGAAACACATCCTAATGATGTCGGGGTTGATTATTATGCGGGTAATATTGGAAATTTATCAAATTACTACGATTGGTCACTCACCATTAACGGCGTGGTAGAAAACTCAACAGTATATCACTCCACTAAAATTACCGACTTAGCTCTTAGCTGGATCAGTGAACAAACAACACCTTGGTTTACATGGCTAGCCTACTCAGCTCCGCATTCGCCTTTTCATTTACCGCCACAGTCGTTACACAATCGTAGTTTATCAGGTACTTCAAGTGATATTACTAACAATAAACGAGATTACTATTTAGCTGCTATTGAAGCGATGGATGCTGAAATTGGACGCTTGTTAGCGTCATTAGATGAAGAAACTCTCAACAATACCATAGTCATTTTTATTGGTGATAACGGCACACCAAGCAGTGTTATCGATACATCAACTTATAGCAAGACACATGCAAAATGCAGTTTATATCAAGGCGGTATTGCGACGCCCTTTATTGTCTCTGGGCAGGGCGTAACACGACTTAATGAAAGAGAATCTGCTTTAGTCACCGCAACTGATTTATATGCCACGATAGCTGAAATCGCCGGCGTGTCAGCAACTAAAGTACATGATAGCCAAAGCTTTAAAGCTTTATTTACTGATGGAACTCATGGTGGCAGAGAGTATAGCTACACTGCTTATAAATCTGATGAGGTAACTGGCTGGGCTACCCGTTCCAAAGACTATAAATTGATTGAATTTGAAGATGGCAGTCAAGAATTGTATTTATTATCAGATAACTTATCAGAAAATTCATCAGGAAATGTGTCGGTTCAGTTCTCAGAAACGAATAATCTACTGCCCACTAATGATGGTGACTTACTTGCACAAGTCACTAACTTAGCGGCTGTCTCTGCGCTTTTATATCAGGAAGAAAACATAAATCCGCTTGATATAACTAATGTTACGCTCATCAATCAAAGTAAAAACTGTGTGGATTATATTGAGCAATTTACCTCCTCGGTGAATGATATAAATAACGGTGTTGTCTTTCATGGTGAGCTGGTTATTACGCAAATTGGTGAAAAATGTGTCTTTAACACTAATGCCATTCCTAACCACGATTTTAATGATGGCGGTAGTGCCTTTCCTAATGATGTTAGTGAGCAAAGTGATCTGTTTGAAATTACTATTTCACCAACTAAAGCAAATCAGGTTACCCCTATTTCGTTGCAAGTAGACAATGCCATTTTACTTAATGGCGTTAAAGTCGACCTTTTAGCTGCGGGTTGTTACGGCGTAGGAAATGGCAAAGTTGGCTGTAATGATAATGATCAACCGTGGCGATACGATCCAATGCATGCCGCCAATGGTTTTGCCGTTGACTCTCATAACGCTCACGCACAACCCAATGGTACCTATCACTATCATGGTTCACCTATCGCTTTATTCGAAGATAATGCTAACCAAGACTCACCTGTTATAGGTTTCGCCGCGGATGGCTTTCCTATTTATGGGACTTATTTTGATGATCAAGGTGAGGTTCGCTCAGTGAGATCTAGCTATCGGCTGAAATCAGGTGATAGACCAAATGGCGCTGAGGATCCAGGAGGAAGTTATGATGGAACGTTCAGAGATGATTATGAATATGTTGAAGGTTCGGGTGATTTAGATGCATGTAATGGCATGACATTCAATGGTGCTTATGCCTACTATATTACCCTTAGATATCCTTACGTATTGTCATGTTTTACGGGCACACCAGATAGCAGTTTTACTAAATGACTTTCAACACCATCATCAATTATGATGGATGATGGATGATGGTGTTGTAACAAGAAGGAATAACCAAGAAAGATCAACAATAGATCTTGGTACACTCGCTTGTTAAGCTATTTGTTTTTTTTCGGTGATGGTTCTAACTTTTGACCAAATAAAGTGCACAATAAAATAAATAATTGCTGATGCAGTGGCTATTAAAACGCCAAATATTAGGGGTAATACCGCACCAAAAACAAAGCTCATGCTAAGAATAAAGCCAAGTACAAACTCTTCTCTATATACTCTGAAAAAGAGTGCAAAAAATAGTATGCCTGGAAACATTATCAATGAAATTTCAGCGTAGCCATATAGAAAAGACAGCGAAAGCATTGCGCCATAGCAGAGTGAAATAACCAAGCTGATAATCACTTGCTTAGTGAGTAATGACCTACTTTCTGTAGGTGAGTTAATAATGCGTTTTTTAATACGGTGGAGCAGGCCCCATGACAATACGGGTAGTAATAATGCACCCCACCAATTTGATAGTTCAGGAAACTCAGGGTTTTGCATTAGATAATGGCTAGGTACGCCGTCGTGTAGGTATTGCCAAATTAGCAATGACCAGATAGTAAGTGTTACAAAACCGACAAAGTAAAAATTTATTTGTGATAGTTGTTTTTCGTTCATAGATTAATCTCTTTTAGAATTTGTTATCTATGTTGTTATAGCAAGTAGTGTTCCAACCGAAGCGAACCGCTGTTTACTAGGGCTACTAAAGTTTTTTAACAAAGTTAGTGTTTGGGCTTAACTAAAAAATGATGAAATTAACCACTTATTAGAGATAATAAGAGGAATCTCACATTATCTCTAATGACCAATGTTTAAGTAGTTTTGTTCAGTTATTGCGTTAAATTTTTAATTAGCGCCATCATTATTATAAGCACTGTTAGGCATTACAAATGATGGGTCGGGTGTGCCAAATGAACAAAGTGGTCCATAAGGGTAATCTTCAGTGTAATAGTAACCATAATTTCCGTAGGCATCAGTCATGCCGTTACACTCATCTAAGTCGCCACTGTCGGCGGAGTAATACCAATCTTCGACAAAAATTCCACGGGTATGTGTGGCAATAGGCGGGAAGGGCATAGTTGAGCCTGCAGGTGTTTTACGTTCATTGGTATAGGTTGTCCAACTGGATTTTGCCTTTCTTAGGTTATTAGTTTCAGTATCATAAAAATAGTGACCATAAATAGGAAAACCATCAGGAGCAAAGCCAATAACTGGTGAGCCACTTGGGTCGACAATTGTCGATGAAGGGCTTTCTAACTCGCCTGCTTCCACATGTGATAAACCATTATTATCACCATGATAGTGATAACGACCATCGAACGGGTGACCAGTATATTCATCTAATACTACATAATCAGGATTAGCGGCAGGCACTGCATACCAATCAGCAAATAAGCCACATTGCGACCTAGTGCCTAGAGAAATCTGCAGTGGCGTAGTAAATTCAGTGTTATAACAAAAAGCAGAGTCCATATCTAAATCAACCCCGTTAAGTAAAATACCATTAAGGGTAATAAAGCCGCCTTGTTTTCTAACATAGCTTGGTACACTGTTTTTTGTCGGATTTCTAGGGATATTTAGCACGTAGTTGAGGGCATTAGGGGCAACGTTCGATGCGAAGTTTGTTCCTGTGGTGGTATTACCGCCAACATCGTGATTAGGAATATTATTGCTACTCATAGTACATGAGTCATTATTTACGGTAATAACAAGCGTGCTGGTAAATGAATCGCCTTGCTGTAGATCATTGATAACAGCACTGTATGAACCAATATAAGCGGCACAATCTGGATTTCGATTAACAAGTTTTAAATTAGTTATGTCACCTTGCGGATTAACACTGTTGTTATTTTCTGGCAGAATTGTAGCGGGTGGTTGTTCAATGACTAATTGGGGAGCATCTTCTGTCTCTACCTCGTTAGCACCACCACAGGCAATGGCGAATAGTGAAAAAATCAGCGCTATCAATGAAGTGCTTATATTTTTACCTGTTGAGATTAGCTTGTTAAGGGGCAATTCATACTGCATACAGTGGCCTTTAAAGTATAGTTTAAGCTTAACTATTAGCTTAAATCTTAACTTTATTAGATCATCTTGTCAGCGTTAGTAAAATAAAAATTTATCAAGAGCCAAGTATTTGTTAGAGCGAACTAAGTAGTATTTGTCGCCTTAGTCATAGCTATTAATGCTCGTATCAATGTTAATACTAAAGCTATAAACGCGCCATGGTAACCTTGGCGCAGTAACATTTATCCTGAAGTATCTATGCCTTAGCCAATTAGTGGTGTAGTTTGGGTACTATCAAGATAGCTATACGATTTTTTAAATTCTGCATCGAGTATTAAATGACCAATCAAGCCATTCAAGAAAATAATGAATTTCCACAAACGCCGCTCGCTGAAATAGATAAATTATTTGCTGCGCAACGACTGGCTTTTGCGGGTAATAAATACCCTGACATTCCATCTCGCATCGCGCTATTAAAGCAATTGAAATCAGTATTATTAGCAGAGCAGCAAGCTTTAATTACTACATTAAGTGCTGATTTTGGTCATCGATGCCATGATGAAACGAGAATTTCCGAGCTATTAACTTTGGTTGAAGCGATTAACTCGAGCACAAAGCAAGTTAAAAGCTGGAGTAAAGCATCAAGACGAAAAGTGGCTGTTATTTTCCAACCGGCCAGCAATAAAGTGGTTTATCAGCCCTTAGGTGTGGTTGGCATTATGGTGCCGTGGAATTACCCATTATATTTGAGTTTAAGCCCTCTGATTACTGCCATCACTGCGGGAAATCGTGTGATGCTAAAACTCTCTGAGTTTACCCCAAGGTTTAATCAATGTTTAACTGAAGTATTGAGTAAAGTGTTTACCCAAGATCAGGTTGCTGTGATAACCGGAGAAACACAAGTTTCCACTGTATTCTCCCAGCTTAATTTTGATCATCTGTTTTTTACTGGCTCTACCAATGTCGGGCGACTAGTAATGGCGGCTGCGGCGAAAAATTTAACACCAGTAACTTTAGAGTTAGGTGGAAAATCTCCTGTGATCATAACCGATAATGTCGATATGGACTTAGCGGCAGAACGAATTTGTTTTGGTAAGTCACTGAATGCAGGGCAAACCTGTGTAGCCCCTGATTATGTTTTGTGTCCAGAGCATAGAAAAGATGAATTTATCAGTGCTTACATTAAAGCGTTTAGCCGTATGTACCCTAGCGTTAAAGACAACTCTGATTACTCCAATATTATTAATGATCTACAGTACCAACGTATACAGTCATTGCTTGACGATGCCATAAGCAGTGGCGCTAAGCTGACTTATGTAAATCCCGCTAACGAAGTCTTTGATAGCGGTAGAAAGATGCCGCCGGTTATTATCGAAAATTGTCAAAGTAATGCTCGAGTAATAACAGAAGAAATATTTGGCCCAATTCTGCCATTAGTAACCTATAAAGGTCTTGAACAAGCTCTTGATTATATTAATGAACGTCCTCGACCATTAGCGCTGTATCTATTTAGTTTTGATAAAGCCGAGCAAGAGTTAGTTTCATATCAAACCCACTCTGGTGGTATCTGTATTAATAATACTATTATCCACTTAGCTCAAGGGGATCTTCCTTTTGGTGGTGTTGGTGATTCAGGCATGGGGCAATATCACGGCTTTGAAGGTTTTCAAACATTTTCACAAGTAAAGTCGATTCATAAGGTAGGAAAATTATCGAGTGGAAAATTTATCTTTCCTCCCTATGGTAAATGGATGCATAGACTATTTTATAAGTTATTTATTCGTTAATAACTTAATTAAGTATTCTCTATTTTTTTACAAAAAAAGCAGCCTTCTCGGCTGCTTTTGAATACTTACAATTTACTAAAACCTACTAGGTGACGTTAATTTTATCTAGCTCTTATCCAGAAAAGTCATAACGTGTTTAATAAACAACTTAGTTTTTAAATATGTTTATTACGCATACTCGCTACTATGCCAAATAATGCCAAACTCATAAGTAATATGGTTGAAGGTTCGGGTACCTGAGTCAATGTCATATTAACATCGAAGGTGGTAGCCGCTTCCTCATGTGTTGTTACACCAATACAGCCAGAAGAACCGTCTCCAACCCTAGCACATACCGCATCAGGCAGTTCTGCTAATTTATCAACAGTAAGCGCTACATTATAAGTGTATTCCCCTATGCCAAATTGCTGATTAAAAGTATTAGAGAATGGATTGAATTCGATACCTATTCCAAAAGTATCTATAACAAAAATATCGTCCTCACAATGTGTCAACTCACCATTAATAATATCTCCCTCGTAGCTACAAACGCTCTCATTGTAAGTTTCTGTAAATACGATATTAAATAATAATGGCGGTATAAAACCGCTTAAAGGGAAGTTGGCTGGCGCTAGTTGTAGTTTGGTGCTTAGTGTTGCACTAGTTAAAGTAGCGCCACTAAAGATTATAAAATTATCATGTGTCAATGATGCGGTAAGTGCAGGGGTATCATTCGCTAAGTCCTCACCAGCATAATGCCCTTTATCTCCTCCGAGTGTAAGTGAGCTACTGGTGTTACCCCAAGATAATTTCGATGGGGCTCCATCTGCAGGAAACCCAAGTTCTGTATCCCACCAAAGATTATCTTCAGAGCCAGTAACACCGGCAGGGGCAAATGCAGAAAAATAACTATCAACTTGCCAATCCCACATATCTATTGGTGTAGCACTAGCGGTAAAAGTGAAGCTAAGCAGAGAAAGTGATACAGCTGTTATAAACTTTTTAAGTGTGTTCATTTTTTACTCCTTGTCAGTATAAAATTAAAGTACACCTTAAAGTAAGTAATAAGTGACAAAAGCAACTTAGGCCGTTAAGTAGGTCACTAATCGATACACTCCATGTTGAGTTTTCACAGGTAAACGCTGCATAGAGCACGCCATAGTCGCTATGTGGTTATTTTTTAATCCGTTTGTGTTTTTTAAAATTAGAGCTTTTATTCAGACTGTAAAAAACTCTGACAGTACTTTTGTACAAATATACGCTGCGAAGCCAGATTTCTATGCACCTAGCTGCCGCTAGTGATGATTTTAGTGCTAATGTCGCTTGCAATTAATGCCGCATTACTTGGTAGTTCTTCATTACCGGCCAGTAAGTAAATAACCTGTTGGCCTTTCTGGGCAAGCTCTAGCGCATGTTGGTGATTTAGTAGGATAGTAGAACTGATACTCTGCGGATATTTTGCTGCATCACGGCGAACATATTCAATTAATTCTATATTTACTGCTTCATCATAAAAAACAGCATCAGCAAACTGTAAAGCGCGATGAGCGTTTAAGGTTAAGTTGTCAGGATTACCTGTTAGGGTTTGAATAAATATAATCTCACCCTTAGGTAGTGCAATTTTTTCTTTCAAGCTAACAATTAATTGTTGTTCGGCTTCTTGTTGTTTACCATCGAGCAATGATTGACCTATTGAGCCACGCAGTGTGTTCTCCCAGAAGGTACGACGATTGCGTATACCTTTGATGCGTGCTTTAACATGGTCGCGAAATTTTAATGAGAATTCTGCCAAGCGGCCGTAACCTTGCGGTAAAATTTTCTCAATTTGTTCTCGTAACATGCGAATAAGTATGGGCGCACTGCCTGAGCTTGATAAAGCAATAATCATAGGTGAACGATCAATAATGGCTGGCGTGATATAAGTACAAAGGGCCGGTTGATCAACCACATTGACAAGAATGTTAAACTTCACCGCTTCATGATAAATGCTCTCATTTACTGTTTTATTATCAGTTGCAGCAATCACTAAGGTAATCTTATCTAACAAACCAGCTTTGTAGTTATGCTTTAGCCAGCTGAGTTGATGTTGATTAATCAATCGTTCAACACCTTCAGTTACGCTTGCTGACATTATGGTGATTTTTGTGGTGGTTTTTAACAGTAATTCAATTTTACGGGCGGCGACATCGCCACCACCAACCACCATGGCATTAATTTTACTGCCATCAAGAAAAACGGGGAAATACTTCATCTACAAGCCAACTCTACTTACTTATCTTTATATGCCCACATTAACATAGCAATAAGTAGAAAACCTTAATCTGTATTAACTTGATGCTTTCATTGTTTATAACTAGGCAGCAAGTAGCATTAATTCGGCAGTAATTTGATAATAGTTAGGCTATAGCTCAGTTATGGTTAACTTCGTCTGGCTTACTGCTAACCCATTGCCATCACCATAAATATACTGACCAGGAGTAAACTCAATACCAGCAAAGTTAACCGTTAAGTTAATGTCACCGACACCTAACTTCTCTGTTTTTATTGGATTACAACCAAGGGCTTTTACTGCAATATCTAAAATGCCAATAGTGCCCGCATCACGAATACAGCCATTTATCACCACTGCCTGCCAATTATTTTTAACCGCATTCTCTGCAATCATATCGCCTAATAGCGCACGGTTCATACTGCCTTTGCCATCAACAACTAGAACTTTACCGGTACCATCAGTAGCCAATAGCTCTTTCACTTTTGAATTATCTTCAAAGCAAGCAACGGTGACTATCTCACCAGAAAATATAATTTCTTTACCGTAATCATTAAAGGGCAGTTGCGCGAGGGTAAGTTTTTCGGGGTATTGATCAAATAGATCAGGCAGTAAATCCAGCATGGTAATTTCCGTTTTATCATTATTTATGCCTACTCTAGCAGTAATGAATGGTAAACTAGCATCAAGCTTATTTATGGCTACTATTTGCCAATTCCATCGGCTCTTTGCACTAACGACAAAGACAACGATAACAAGTAGCAGCAAACACCAAACACCAGTAGAGAACATCAGATGCCTTGGATACAACTCAGATTAAGTGCCAACGAAGATAACGCCGAAAAATATAGCGACTGGCTCACAGCCTGTGGCTCACAAGCCGTTACTTTTCTCGATGCAAAAGACACTCCCATATATGAACCACTACCCGGTGATGAGGTTATTTACTGGTCTAATACTGTGGTCATGGGCTTATTTGAAGCAAGCGATGATATGGATAAAGTCATTAGTTATTTACAAGGTATTCACCCTGATAAAGAGCAAATGCGCTACAAGCTTGAGCAATTAGAAGACAAAGACTGGGAGCGTGAGTGGATGGACAACTTTCACCCGATGAAGTTTGGTGAACGCCTTTGGATTTGTCCTAGCTGGCGCGATGTGCCAGACTCTGACGCGGTAAATGTTATGTTAGATCCTGGCCTAGCGTTTGGTACAGGTACACACCCAACAACGGCATTATGTTTAACTTGGTTAGACGGCTTAGATCTACAAGGTAAAACCGTGGTTGATTTTGGTTGTGGTTCAGGTATTTTATCGCTGGCGGCCCTTAAGTTAGGTGCCAAGAAAGTTATTGGTATTGATATCGACCCGCAAGCACTGCAAGCAAGTCTTGCTAATGCTGAACGTAACAATGTTTCCGATAGACTTGAATTATACTTACCTAAAGATCAGCCTGAATTTAAAGCCGACGTTGTCGTGGCAAATATACTCGCTGGACCATTACGCGAGTTAGCACCTACTATCATTGAATTTGTTGGTGATAAAGGTTTATTAGCGTTATCAGGGATATTAGAAGAGCAAGCACAAACACTACAAGAAATTTACGGCCAGTGGTGTGATATGGCGCCAATTAGCGTTCAAGAAGAATGGGTTCGCTTAAACGGACAACGTAAGTAAGCAATAAAGCTATTTAGATACCTCCCCGATGACAAAGTCATTGGGAGGCACACTCACAAATCACACCTTGTCATCCCCACGGCACTTCTTTCGGGGATTATTCCAAGCTAAACCTTGTCATTCCCAAAATGTTATTTCTCAGTGTCATCCCCGAGGTGTATTGTCGGGGATCCAGCTTTTTATTCTCTTGCTCTCGAGCGATATTTTAGCTTAAGAAGCAATACTCAATGTACTAGCTAACGATACACTTGTCTCTGGCGTTTCGGGTTCATATACAGTGACTCTATTACGACCTGAGTGTTTAGAGTCATAAGTAGCAAAATCGGCATCAGCTAATAATTTTTCTAAATCAAAGCCCGATCGTTTTACGTCGGTAACACCAAAGCTGGCGGTAATGGTAAAATCATTACCAGAGTCTTCGGTAATAGTGTTTTCAATGGCAGCTCTACAAGCTTCGGCACGCAGCACCGCAGCTTCAATATTGCAACTTGGTAATAAAATACAAAACTCTTCTCCGCCTAAACGAGCAAAAATGTCATTTTTTCTACCTATTTTTTTGCATACTCTAATGGTTTCTTTTAATGCCCAGTCACCACACATATGACCAAAGTTATCATTAATTTTTTTAAAATGGTCTAAATCGAACATAATTAAGCTCAACTCTTGTTGAGAATTTTGACAATATTTTAATGCATTCACCGCAACATGATTAAAGTGCCTACGGTTATAAATTGCCGTTAATTCATCATATTCAGATAGTACTTTAACCCGCTTATGAGATTGCCATAAACGGCTTCCCCCAATAGCTAGCATGATGATAATTAAAGTCATCGCAGTAATAATCAGTTGAATATTGGCTACCTTGCTCTTGGCTAATATTTGCTCAGCAGCCAAAAAATCATTTTCTTCATTGAGTAATCTTATTTGGTTTTCATTTTCAAAAGCATTAAGTTTAGTTAGCTGAAAAGCCACATGTTTGGCTTTTTCACTTTCAAGGTGAAACCTTTCTAAGGTACTGTATGTTTCATGATAAGTTAAAGCTAAGTCAATATCCTTTTGTTGCTTGGCTATTTGGTAAAGTAATTTATAGGTATCGCTATCTTGTTGAAGAACTGGAGTATATTTCTTAACATTCAGTGCAGCTAAGGCATAATCTTTTGCTACTTCGATGTTCTTTAGCTGAAAGTAACTTTCGGCTAAAGCGTTATTCACTCCGACAATAAGCATGGGGAAAAGTGTATTTTTGACTTCGTTATAATGCGGTAAAATTTCAGCAAGTGCTTTTTCTGGCTGTTGTATTTTTAAATAGAGTTTTGCTCTATATACGCGAATGATATTAGTACTGATTTTATTATCTGCTTTGATACAAACACCTAAACCATCATCAATACTTGAATCATCAGGTTTTATATAGTGTAAATTTAGCTTTGCTTCCAGTGAAAGTTGCTCTAATAAACAATTGTGTTTTTCAGGTAGTGTTTGCCGCTTTATTAAATCTATATGTTTAAGGACTAAATCATATTGTTGTAGCTGGTTGTAGAAAATGATGGAGGTTAGAATACTTTGTTGATAATGCTCTTTATTTTTTATGCTTGGCAGCATTTTAGTGTTGTAGCTAATGTGTCTTAAGCCATCTGACCATTCCTTTTTTGCAGCAGAAATATTAATTAAGGTGTAATTCGCTCTAAATTTAATGAGTGTGTTAGCCGAAGAGTTTATAATTTTTGTTAATATATTATCTGCTTTATCATATCTACCCTGATAAGCAGCTAAATAACCACGCAGAAATTGATAAAAATACCTTTGTTCAGCAGTAAAACTATTTTTCGTAGTTTTTAACTCAGTTAATAATTTTTTAAATAACTTGGGATCAGCCAGTCTTTTTTGATCAGCCAATATAAGTTTACTAGCGACTTCTGTGAAACTAATCCTTTGGCTTTTTTCTGTTAGTTTTTCATTTGAAAGCAACACTGTGCTTGCAAGTGCTTGAGTTGCAGTTGTTACTATTACAATAAATATACTTATTAAAAGCAAAGTAAATAATAACCACACCTTGAGGCGACGATTTGATTTTAGTTCCGTTAAAATGCAGTTATTAGTCATTGGGTTTTTGTTAAGTTTGGGTTAAAAGTTAGCAACTTCTGAATTTACTACAATAGTTATTTCTTCATAGTTGTCTTCAGGAAGTAAAATTGGAATACACTTAATCTGCGGTAAATCATGAATAGTCTCTTTTAAGCTATCAATATCGTTAGTTTTCAGCGCAAGTTCTTGAGCCTCTGTAATATTGGCGCTAGCTAGCATAGCATCGAGAGATTGTTTGTTACCCATTTCTGCGTTGCTGGCCATTTCCATTAATACTTCTATTACTTTACTCATACTACATGCTCCATTGTGATATTTGAGGTTTTTAAATTTTGCTCTGACGGTAAAAATTTACGCTACAAAACGAGGGTTAATGCGGGACCGTTTTTGATACGATCTTCTTTTTTATCTATTGCGGCTAATTTTTCGAGTATTGCCTCGTTAGGCTGCATTTTGCCGCACGGTGGAATAACCAAAGTGGTTTGCATCAGTAACTCAGCATCAACAAGGTCGGTTAAAGCGATTTTATCATCGCGCATCGGCTCAATAGCAATGCCCTTTGCTTGATATAAAATTACTTGGTGATCACGGGGATAATGCTCAAGCAGTAGATCAACTAATACCTGACGATATGCTTTTCCCGTAGAGAACTTACCTAAAGACTTATCGCCAGCAAGGGCGACTTGCCATAAAATCAAATGCGCAGAGGTGTCAATGTTACGTTTATAAAACATAAACTGACTGGTTTCGTAGTGCATGCAACCTGTCTTTCCAGGATCTATGCCTAAATCAGCATAAAGACAATCTTCAGCAGAAATGCCAGGTTCCATGGTCGCAGGTAGTTCTTCTAACTTGGCTTTTTTGATGGCCCTATGGCTAACACAGGCAAATACACCGGGATGGCCATAAAAGGCGGCAACAACTTTTTTACCAACACGCACTTGGCTTAAAATAGCCTCAACCATTTCGTTATAGGTGATATTGCGGTTTTTACCTTCTAGGTAAAATTTTTGCAGACAGCGGACATCCGTATTCATTTCTTCGAGCCACTTTTGGGCAAAACCATTAGCCATGAGTGAGAATACTATGTCAGCTTGTTCGATATGACTTTTAGCGATAGGGCTAATATGAGCCCCTAAAGTCATGCCAGTACCTACACAGACTAAACTACCTGACATGATAAAATCCTTTTATTCTTATTTTTAAACGGGGAGTAACAACTGTGTGAGAGCGACTAAAAGCTAAACTGTACAGTTGTTTATATTTTGTTACTAAATTACCAGAAGCAAGCATAGGGAGCAATCAGTATGTGACTTTATTGATTCAAGCGACTTGTTTTCTCTGTAATATCTACTAAAGGCATTACCATCTCTTAAGTGGTTATAGCGACGAATGTATGCGTAATAATATTACTTTGCCACAGGCCTTGATCAAAATACTGATAACCATTGCCGCTGTCATTATCTTGCAGCTCAGCTTCAAAAATATAACCAATCTTTTTCAGGATACGCTTCGTGGCACGATTAATATTGGCATAAAAGGCATTGATTCTATCAATGTTTAGTTGTTTAAATCCGTGCTCCATTAGGGCAGATACGGCTTCTTCAGGTAACAGTTTACCATTGGCCTTTGTCGCTAACATAATGCCAATTTCAACTTGTGTTATCGGGTGGTTACTTGGTTTCGTTGCTTGTTTTGCAGCTAACCAAGAAAGTGCTTGTGTACCTATAATTTCATTGCTTACTTTATTAACAATTGCCCAAGTGCGGACAATGTTTTTTGTACTTGCATTCGCTTTGAAAGCACGGTGAAAAGCCGCACTTGCTTGTGCTTTTGTCAGTGGCTCGCCCACAACTCGCATCATTTTACTGTCGGTATATTGATAACAATAAAAGTCTTCATCTGTGATTATTAAGGGTCTTATTAATAATCGCTCTGTGGTAAAACTATGCATGAAAATTCTTAATAAATAAAATGGCTGAAATTGCTAAAGTTGATTGTGGTGAGAATAAGTTAGTTGTTAGTTGTTAGTTGTTAGTTGTTAGTTGTTAGTTGTTAGTTGTTAGTTGTTAGTTGTTTAGCTATAGCCCCATGAGCTATCTAATTTTTCTTCGGCATCATTTGTCGGCACCTCAAAAAGAGTGACTCTATTACGACCATTGTTTTTAGAGGCATAAGCGGCAAAGTCGGCATCAGCCAGTAATTTTTCTAAATCAAAGCCTGAACGTTTTACATCGGTTACGCCAAAGCTGGCGGTAATTGAAAATTCACAGCCTGACTCCTCGGTAATTATCTCTTCAATTGCCGCGCGGCATGCTTCAGCGCGCAACATAGCAGCATCGATACTACAACTCGGTAATACCAAACAAAACTCTTCACCACCTAAACGAGCAAAAATATCATTTTTACGACCAATGTCTTTACAAACTTTAATGGTTTCTTTTAACGCCCAGTCACCACAAGCATGACCATAACAATCGTTAACTTTTTTGAAGTGATCTAAATCGAACATGATCAAACTCAATTCTTGTTGAGCATTTTTACAATACTTTAATGCGCTATTGGTTACCTGAGTAAAATGACCACGATTAAAAATACCCGTTAACGCATCATATTCCGCCAGCTCTTTTACCCGCTTATGAGTACGCCACAGACGTAGGCCAAACAGGGTTAACGATACAATAATAAAAGTTAATAAAACCAAGACTAAATGTCTATTGGTGACTTTTGTGGCAACTAAAGCTTGTTCAGCAGCAAGTACATTATTTTTCTCATTCAATAAATCAATTTTATTCTGTTGCACCAGGTTCTTATTTTTAGCTAACTGGAAAGCTAAGTGCTTTGTCTTGATGTCATCTGAATACAGTCTTTCTAATTCAGTATATTGTTCGTGATATTCCAGCGCTAAGGTTGGAATATTTTCTATTTTGGCTATTTGATAGAGCGATTTGTATGCTTTAGCCGCTTGATTAATATTACTGTTATTTTTATTGGTTAACAGGGCTTCTTCTGCATAATGTTTACTGTTGCTAATATCATTAGCTTGCCAATAAGCTTGCGCCAAAATATTGTTCATTCCAGTAATTAATTCAGGGTAATGAGTGCTGTTTATCGTTTCTATATAAGGTAATAGGCTTTCGAACGCACCATTTAGATTTCGTTCAGCTAAGTAAGCTCTTGCTTGATAAATGCGAATAATGCTAATGACCATATTATAATTAGCCTGCTCACAGCTATTGAGTGCGGAATATATCGCTGGATCGCTACTGCTCAGTTTATTTAAATGAAAATTTGCCTCAATGGCTAATTGTTTTGCAAGGCAGTCCGCTTTTGGTGGGAGAGCTAGCGCTGACAACTCTCTGATATAATACATGGATAGTTCATATTGCTTCATTTTTTTATAAAAAGTGATTATTGCAATTAAATGTGCTTGATAATGATGTTTATCTTTTATTGATGCCGCTGATTTAATATTAGCGGCAACAAGCGACAGCCCTTCAAACCACATGTTTTTCCTAGCATAGACATGAATCAAGGTATAACTAGCACGAAACTTAATTAGCTTATCAGCATCAGATGCTAGGATATTTTTAAATTGCTTTACTGCGTTATCAAATTGGCCATTGTAGGCATGTTCATAGCCTAGTAAAAAATTAAATAAGTGTTGTTGCTCCTTAGTAAAATCATGCTTTATAGCCAGGTTTTGCATTAATTGCTGGAATTTTAATGGTTGAAAACGTCTTATTTCATCAGCAAACTTAAGTGTCGCTGAAATATTGTTTAGGCTTGTAAGCGCAGGGGGGAGAGATTCTACTAAAGGTTTAGAGTTTTCTTGTTGGCCATTAGCTAAATTGCAGCAAGAGATTAGCCATAAAAATAGTACTCCTTTAATGTGAAGTCGCTTATATTTTTTACTTTCAACAAAATTTGAATTCACAGCAGCACTATTCCTTTAGTTGGCTAATTTTTCACTTTAACTTTATTAGCTATTAATTGCGTAGGCTAAAGTCTTTTCAGTGGTTTCATCTTTGTTTTCTTCTTGGCCTTCCTGCTCTTCATCTTCTGCAGGGAAAATAACTGAACACATAGATATAGGGAAGTCAGCAATAGTATCAGCTAGACGCTCACTATCCTGCGCTAATATGGCTTTTTTTTGCTCATTTGAAATATCTGCGTTTGCTAATAGTGCCGTTATTTCTTTATTACTTACTAAGCTTGGGTTACTAGCCATAGTCGCTAATACGTTTATTACCTTACTCATACTACTTACTCCATTTTATTATTTTGAAACGCGTTTAAGATGCGGGTTAACAAAGTTAACTATTTTCAACCTCTCCTTAGTTGCTAAATTAACAGGTTTAAGGGGAAGAGGGCAATGGCTAACCTTGATATTATCATCTTGTTTTTACTAACAATGATTAATCGGCAACAAACGTAATTACTTTAACTGCAAAGGCATAAATATGATTAATCCATTTTTCTATTGCTGTTGGGCAAACATAATTATGCCAGTGTTATCAGCTGAACGATCAAACACCAGGTAATAATTATTTAACAACGATAAACCAATAATATTCAGACTTTCGCGATACTTTGTGGGTGTTCAGGTTCATGACAATGTCCATGATATTGATACTGGTATAAATCACCAGGCCATTTCGGCCACTTACACAGTAATTAACTTCTTCAATTGCACTGCTAGCCGTTAACTTTTTATCAAGGTTTGCTTGGTAGGCTGAATTTTTACCCCTTGGTACTGATACTTATATCGAGTAGTCGATTTACTGGCTATTTTTCACTGCTAAGGTGCAAGGTAGCACCGTAATGGCCTCCGCCAAATACATTAGTCATCGGCCTTGTTAAAAGTGTAGTCATGGTCTCTGGCATTATATTTAGAATTATTATTGGCTTAGCTATTCGTTTAGTCGAGTGGTGTTATTTTACGCTGCCACACTTGCAGGCGTGATTCGAACTAAGTTTGCGCCATATTTGGCTTTGTCTTTTTTTGTGGTATTTGTCAACAAATTTGTTAGTAAACTGTACAATTTGCGCTCACATTAATGCTTTAATAAATGTCAATATCAAAAAGGTGAAAAAAAGCAAATATTGTTTAAATTCTATGCTTTTCAATTGAAAAAAAGACGTGTAAACTTAGCGCCCTTTTGTAAGGTAGCTCAAAAAAACAGCAGTATGAAAATAGGCACATATCAACTTAATTCTCAGGTAATACTTGCTCCTATGGCAGGAATAACCGATCAACCTTTTAGACAATTATGTTGTCAATTGGGTGCGGGTTTAGCGGTTTCTGAAATGCTTTCGTCAAATCCGAAAGTGTGGCATACCGAAAAGTCTAAATTAAGAATGTTGCATAGTGATGCCGCAGGAATCCGCAGTGTACAAATTGCCGGAAGTTGTCCTGATGAATTAGCTTTTGCCGCCAAGGTAAATGCTGATAACGGTGCACAAATTATTGATATCAATATGGGCTGCCCAGCAAAAAAGGTAAATAAGAAATTAGCGGGTTCTGCTTTGTTAAGAGATCCAGCTCAGGTTGAGCGTATTGTTCAGGCTGTAGTAAAAGCTGTAGATATTCCGGTTACGCTAAAAATTCGCACAGGATGGTGTGAAGAGTCTCGTAATGGTATTGAAATAGCTAGAATTGCTGAAGACAGCGGTATTGTTTCACTCGCAGTGCATGGCCGTACCCGTAATGACTTTTATAAAGGCAATGCGGAATACGACACCATTAAAGCAATAAAAGCGGCTATTTCAATTCCGGTAGTGGCAAATGGTGATATTACTTCACCTGAAAAGGCGCTACTGGTTTTAAACCATACGGGTGCCGATGCCATAATGATTGGTCGTGGTGCACAGGGTCGTCCGTGGATTTTTCGAGAAATTAATCATTTCTTGGCAACGGGCAATAAAATGTTAGCACCTGCATTGGACGAAGTACGTTCAATAGTATTGGCTCACGTTATGGAGTTACATCAGTTTTACGGTGATTTCAAAGGTGTGATGATCGCCAGAAAACACGTCTCTTGGTATATACATAATCTGGTTGAGACCTCCGATGGTTTCAGCACAGCGTTTAATACTGACCAAGGCAAAGCGTTTAGAGCTATTTTTAATGCTTTAGCGTCTACCGATGAACAATTGGCGACGTTAGGCAAATTTTTTGATGATTTTGTTACTGCTCCTTCTAGGGAGCAGTACAAGTTGTCGTAGTTTTATTTTTATTTTATTAACAAAAGAAAGAGTTATATCATATGTTCGAACAAAATATTTCGTCTCCATTTATCACTGGCGATATTCAAACACAAACTAAAACGTCTCCATTACGTAGCCAAGCTAAAATCGCAATTAGCAACTACTTATCACAATTAAATGGTAACGATGTTGATGATATGTATGACCTTGTATTGAGCGAAATTGAAGCGCCAATGTTAGAAGAAGTTATGATGTACACTCGCGGTAACCAAACACGCGCTGCTAACTTACTAGGCATCAACCGCGGTACGTTACGTAAGAAACTTAAAAAATACGGTATGAACTAATATCGAATTTTAATGAAAAGCACCCTCGGGTGCTTTTTGTATTTATACCACTCCGAATAAAGGAGTAATCACTTAGAATGACATGGGCGACATTAGAACAAGCAAAATGAATATAGGTATAGTTATTCTATATTTAATTCATTATGTGAAGTTATCAAGTTGTCCCATGCATTCCCAAGGGCGAGTTTTAAAGGCTTATATACTGCGTTATTGATTTTGCTAAGGACGCTGCATGGACGCAGCTTAATAGAGAATGCAGGAGCATATTCTCCTGAACAACCATTAGCCGCAATCAATATCTTGCCTAATAAGCCTTTAATTTCTCGCTAAGCGAGTACTCTCCTTATTCGGATTGGTATTAAGCACGCTAAATCATTTTAAATAACCATGTAACCTCGCAAGTTAGCGGCATGTCGGCACTAAGTTAGCAGTAAGTTACAACTAAAAGGTAAATAAACAGATGGATACTCCACGTCCAATTAAACGCGCACTATTAAGTGTTTCAGATAAATCAGGAATTGTTGAATTTGCTCGTCGCTTAAGTGAGAAAGGTGTTGATCTTCTTTCTACTGGTGGTACAGCAAAATTATTAGCTGAAAACGGCATTAAAGTAACTGAGGTGTCTGACTACACCGGTCACCCAGAAATTATGGATGGTCGTGTTAAAACATTACACCCTAAAGTACATGGCGGCATCTTAGCGCGTCGTGGTATTGATGAAGCGGTAATGGTAGAAAACAATATCAGTGCAATTGATATGGTTGTGGTTAACTTGTACCCATTTGCTAATGCAGTAAGTGATGAAAACTGTTCTTTAGAAAATGCTATCGAAAATATTGATATCGGTGGACCAACAATGGTTCGCGCTGCCGCGAAGAACCATAAAGACGTAACTATTGTTGTTAACGCACATGATTACGATCGTGTCTTAACTGAACTAGATAACAACAATGATTCACTAACTTATAAAACACGTTTTGACTTAGCGATTGCTGCTTACGAGCACACGGCAAGTTATGACGGTATGATCGCTAACTACTTTGGTAAAATGTTACCAGCGTATGGCGAAACTGAGTCAGAAGCCTCTTTTGACAATAAAGTTAAATTCCCACGTACTTTTAATAGCCAGTTTATTAAAACTCAAGATTTACGCTACGGTGAAAACTCGCATCAACAAGCGGCTTTTTACAAAGAAGCGAACCCAGAAGAAGCGTCAGTTTCTACTGCGACTCAATTACAGGGCAAAGCATTATCTTATAACAACATCGCTGATACTGATGCAGCGTTAGAGTGTGTTAAAGAATTTGACGAACCAGCTTGTGTAATCGTTAAACATGCTAACCCTTGTGGTGTTGCTATAGGCGATAATATTTTAGCAGCTTATGAAGGCGCATATAGAACTGACCCTACTTCAGCATTTGGTGGCATCATCGCGTTTAACCGCGAATTAGATGCAGATACTGCTGAAGCCATTGTTTCTCGTCAATTCGTTGAAGTAATTATCGCACCAAGCATTTCTGCTGCGGCAGCACAAATTGTTGCTGCTAAACCTAACCTACGTTTATTAGAATGTGGTCAGTGGGATAGCAAAACTACTGGTTTTGATTTTAAACGCGTTAATGGTGGCTTATTAGTACAAGATACTGACCACGGTAGCGTAACAGCTGACGACTTAAAAGTAGTGACTAAACGTCATCCTACAGAAGATGAGTTACGTGATTTACAATTCTGTTGGAAAGTAGCAAAATTTGTTAAATCTAACGCTATTGTTTACGTTAAAAATAGTGCAACTATTGGTGTCGGCGCAGGCCAAATGAGCCGCGTATACTCAGCGAAAGTTGCTGGTATTAAAGCTGCTGATGAAAACCTAGAAGTTAAAGGCTCTGTAATGGCATCAGATGCATTCTTCCCATTCCGTGACGGTTTAGATGCAGCGGCTGAAGCAGGTATTACTGCCGTAATTCAGCCAGGTGGTTCTATGCGTGATAACGAAGTTATTGCTGCAGCAGACGAACATAACATCGCTATGGTGTTTACAGGTATGCGCCACTTCCGCCATTAACAAATAACCTTGTCGCTAGAGCACACAAACTCTTCACGATAAGTACTCACGTATAGTCATACGCTCCGTGCTTATCGTTTGATTTTGAATCCTCTAGCTTAAAGGTTCTCCGTTAATCGGATTAAAAGTTCTTTAATGATTTTAAAGACAAGTGAGTACCCAGTACTTATTAAAGCAGTGTTGATTTATTTACTTACAATGAAAATTAGTATGGAATAAAATCAACACTGCTTGTTTGTTTCAAATCTGTTATAAATATTGCCGGTAATTAATAGCTTACCCGATAGCATAATAATATCGGTATAAAATACTAATAAATCTTACAAGGAAAATAGTTATGACAATTAAAACAAACGCACTTAAATCACTCGCTATTGCAGTAACATTAAGCTGTGGAGCATTAAGCTTATCAGCTACGGCCCATGACACTCATGCTCATGAAACTAATGCCAATAGCGCTTCAGCAAAAGCACTTGCAAACGCTGTTGCAGGCGATCATCGTACTGCTAAAAACAAAGCGCGTGATCAATATCGTCATCCTATTGAAACGTTAAACTTTTTTGGTTTTACCCCTAGCATGACTGTAGTAGAAATTACCCCAGGTGGCGGTTGGTATACAGAAATACTAGCACCAGCTTTAAAAGGTACGGGTAAACTATATGGTGCTCATTACCCTGATACGGGTGCAGATGATTACTATAGTAATTCACGTAAAAAATTAGTGAAAAAACTTGCTTCAGATGTAGTTTTTAGTGAAGTGGTTTTAACCGACTTCACTCCACGTCAAGAAAGTGAATTAGCACCACAAGGTACAGCTGATTTAGTGCTTACTTTCAGAAATCTTCATAACTGGAAAGACGCGGGTGTTGAGCAAGTATTTAAAGATGCTTTTAATGCACTTAAGCCAGGTGGTGTTTTAGGTGTAGTTGAACATAGATTACCAGCAGGTGGTGATGCTAAAATTGCTGTAGGATATGTTTCTGAAAGTAATACTATTAAACAAGCTAAAGCCGCTGGTTTTAGATTTGAAGCTTCGAGCGACATTAACGCTAATGCAAAAGATTTAGCACAATACAAAGTATGGACATTACCGCCTAGCTTAGCATTGAAAGATAAAGACAGAGCCAAATATTTAGCGATTGGCGAAAGCGATCGCATGACATTAAAATTTGTTAAACCAGCCAAATAAGTGTTGGTTTAGCGTTTAAGAATATATAGGAAGAACATATGAAAATCTTAGTTATAGGCGGCGGTGGTCGTGAACATGCACTAGCATGGAAAGCGGCTCAATCAAGTCAGGTTACTAAAGTGTTTGTTGCCCCAGGTAATGCTGGTACAGCAACCGAAGCAAAATTAGAAAATGTTGCTATCGATATTAGTGACAATGCTGCCTTAGTTGCTTTTGCTCAAAGTGAAGACGTTGCTTTAACTATTGTTGGTCCTGAACAACCACTTGTAGATGGTGTTGTTGATGCTTTCCAAGCCCAAGGCTTAGTTATTTTTGGTCCAAGCGCTAAAGCAGCACAGCTTGAAGGCTCAAAGTCATTTACTAAAGATTTTCTAGCACGTAATAACATCCCTTCGGGCAGCTATGAAAAATTCACTGAAGTTGAACCAGCACTTGCTTATGTTCGTCAGCAGGGCGCACCAATTGTTGTTAAAGCCGATGGCTTAGCAGCTGGAAAAGGCGTTATTGTTGCTCTTACACTTAAAGAAGCAGAAGACGCGATTACAGATATGTTAGCGGGTAATGCTTTTGGTGATGCCGGTCATCGCGTAGTGATTGAAGAGTTTCTTGAAGGTGAAGAAGCAAGTTTCATCGTAATGGTTGATGGTAAGAACGTGTTACCAATGGCAACAAGCCAAGATCATAAACGTGCCTTAAATGGTGACTTAGGTCCAAACACTGGCGGCATGGGAGCATATTCTCCAGCAGCAGTAGTAACTCCTGAAATTCATGACCGTATTATGGCCGAAGTTATTATGCCAACGGTTGAAGGTATGGCTAACGAAGATGCACCTTACAGTGGTTTCTTGTATGCGGGCTTAATGATAGCAAGCGACGGTACGCCGAACGTGATTGAGTATAACTGTCGTTTTGGTGATCCTGAAACGCAACCTATCATGATGCGCTTACAATCAGACTTAGTTGAGTTATGTTTAGCCGCTACCCGTGGTGAGTTAGATAAAGCAACTATCAACTTTGATAGTCGTGCAGCTGTAGGTGTTGTACTTGCTGCACAAAATTATCCAGCCAGTTATCCTAAAGGTGATGTTATTTCAGGTTTAGAGACTAATAACAATGTATCAGCCAAAACATTCCATGCAGGTACTAAGTTAAACGAGCAAGGTGAGGTTGTTACAAACGGCGGTCGTGTACTTTGTGCAACTGCATTAGGAAATACGGTAACTGAAGCTCAACACACTGCCTATGAACTATTGCACCAAATTAGCTGGAAGGGTGTAGAGTTTAGAACTGATATCGCTTATCGAGCTATTGCACGTGAACAAGAAAACGGCTAAGTATCATTTTGGTTAGGAAATAAGAAAAATCACCTCGGTGATCTCGCTATTAATTAACCTATGATCATCTTGTTAACTATAAAAAACCGGCCTTAGTGTCGGTTTTTTTGTTTTTGAGAAGAAAGTAAGCTTATTACCGAGCCATATCTGTACCTTTATTAGTAGTAAGTAGTAGGTTAACAACCTTATAAAAAATATGGGTTGTGAATTTAATGACTAGGGATCCTATGTGATCGTGCTTTATAGACCGATAAGAAAGCTATATGTACATTAAGTATCCGATCAATCATGAAAGTGAAAATAACCCTTGATCAAAAATTAACTCTCTCTATAATGCGCTCCAGTTCCAAGGGGTTCACGCAAATTGAATCATCAAAGGAGTGTTTTGATAAGTTATCTAATTACTTTTAAGGGTAATCAGCTAACTTAACGTTTACTTTTAAAGTTATTTAAAATAAACGTTGACATCAAAACTAGGTGGCGTATTATACGCCACCTACTTCGCAGCAACAGCAACGAAGCCAAGCAAATAACGAATGCGATTATTTGCTCCTTACCTTCTTCAAGGTGAGATTCTTTAACAATTAGTTATCATGCAATTTGTGTGAGCACTCACA
>NZ_JABSPA010000011.1:0-116380 GCF_013214175.1 Colwellia sp.
CTTACCGCCGTAAATAGCAGTTGTTGACAGAAGGCGCGGTTAAACCGCCAAATAGCATGTAAATCATGAGGTAAGGTGAAAACCCAGTGGTGATGTTTACTGTTGAGTAAGAGCGCTTCAACGCGTTGTTGCCATTGCTCTGCTTTGAGTGCGCTACATTGCGGGCAGCTACGGTGTTTACAACTGTTGTACCACACGCCATTTAAGTGACCATCTTCACAATAAACACTGTGACCACCTAAAGATTCGGTTCGACAACGCATTAATTGCTCTGCGGCTTTGATTTGATAAAGCGGTAGCGCATGATTTCTTTGGTAGTGAGTAAAACTCGCTTGTAGAAAGCCTTGCACTGTCGGTTTTTTCATGGAATTAACAGTAGGACGATAACGCTAAATTAGCTAATCAGATAAGAGGGATTGCTGTTAAATTTGAGTGCCAACAAGAGTAAATTGTGATTCTCCGAGCTTGCTCGGCAAATTTAACGCCTGCTTAAGCGGAAAAATTTAGTTGGCTAAAATATTGAACGGAGTGAAAATAGCCAACTGTATTTTTTCCGTTTAAAGCCCTTGTTAGGCTTTTGTACTCTAAACTAAATTACATAATTGGTAGATACACATCTGTGACCATTTCAGATTCTTTAACTTGAGGGCCTACATTAACATAGTGAAAAAAAATGGGAAAATCAGTTAGTTTTTCACCACTATTCGGTAGCCATGTTTTGTATAAATCTCTAGCTGTTGTCATATTTTCACGAGAGCCTATATAACGAACTTTTGCACAACGTAAAGCTGGAATTGTTTTAGCTAAAACATCATAGGTGTTTTCGGCAACCACATGTTCAATTGAAACACATAAATCTACGCGATAATCTGCTGGTAAAACCACATTAGGATCATTGTAATGAATTCCATAACTACGGTGTATATCCGAAGGTGGTAATTTATTTTCTTTACGCCATTCGATAAGTTTATTGATAGATTCATTTTCAAGCAAAGGTGAGCCGTGATGCTCAACAACCGCAACTTTTGTTTTAGGAAAATTGATTATTTCAACGTCCATTTACACTCCTAACTAAAGAAAAGCCTAACGCCTAATTAACAGGCAAAAAATTGTTGGCTAAAATAAGTGAACGTAGTGAACAAAAAGCCAACTGTTTTTTGTCCTTGTTGAATTTCCTTGTTAGGTTTAATCTTGGTCATAAATACAAGTAAAAGTAAGCTCGGCATTTAAAGGAGTCCAGCCACGAGCACCATGAGTTTCCCATTCTCCTTCTTTCATATAAGCTCCTTTAGTTTTACAGAACTCATTTGCTTTTTTTAGTGATAATCCCTTAACATCAGACCAACTTGGAAATTGTCCTCCCATCTCAGAACTGACCCTATAAGTGTCTTTACCAACAGGTGCAACGTTACTAACTGATGAACAGCCTACAAAAAATAGGCTACAAATTGAAATCGCAAGAATTCGCATAATACTCCTTAAACCTAACAGTTTATTAAGAGGCAAAATCCCTTCTTTCTACAAGATGAGATTAATCGTCCCTAATTTTATAATGCTAAGAGATTACTAGATTGTTATCGGTAGATCAATGAGTTAAAAATACTCACTTAACTGGTAGATGTGTGAAAGGCGGAAATATTCCCGCTTTCTTGTAGAAAGAAGGAATTAAGCCAGCACTAGATCTATATACAGTATTATTAATATATTTATTAAGATTATTTTGCTATTAAAACATTTTTAATAGAACTATATGAATAACTCATGGGCAAGATCAAAAAACGCGACTAAGTTTCCTAAGTCGCGCTTTGGCTTTATATCACTTACGTAAGTTACATACTAAAGGTGTATTAACCTATGTTAGTAACACCAGCCATATATGGTTGTAACACCGTTGGTATATTAATGCTGCCATCGGCTTGTTGATAGTTTTCTAAAATAGCAACTAAAGTACGCCCTACTGCTAAGCCTGAGCCGTTAAGTGTGTGCAACAATTCTGGTTTGTTGCTTTCACTATTTCTAAAACGTGCTTGCATACGACGAGCTTGGAAAGCGCCCATATTTGAACACGATGAAATTTCACGGTAAGTATCTTGTGCCGGTAACCAAACTTCTAAATCAAAGGTTTTCATGGCACTAAAACCAACATCACCACTACATAATTGTACTGTGCGGTAAGGCAGTTCAAGTTTCTCTAGAATAATTTCAGCATGACGCGTTAATTCATCAAGTGCTGACATTGAATTTTCTGGTTTAACTATTTGCACCATTTCAACTTTATCAAATTGATGTTGGCGAATAAGACCACGAATATCACGACCACCCGAGCCTGCTTCACTTCTGAAACATGGTGTATGTGCAGTCATTTTAATCGGTAATTCAGCTTCATCAACAATTTCGTCACGCACTAAGTTAGTCAGTGGCACTTCTGATGTTGGAATTAAAGAAAGCTTTTTGTTCGATAAGTCTGTGTGGAATAAGTCTTCACCAAACTTAGGCAATTGTCCGGTACCGAATAATGACGTGGGATTAACTAAATACGGCACGTACATTTCTAGGTAACCATGCTCTTCTGTATGTGTATCAAGCATGAACTGGGCAATAGCGCGGTGTAACTTAGCAATTTTGCCACGCATAACCACAAATCGTGTTCCCGCAAGTTTAGCGCCGCTTTCAAAATCTAAGCCTTTATCAACGGCAAAGCCTAAATCAACATGATCTTTAACGTCAAAATCAAACTCACGTGGTGTACCCCAACGCTTTATCTCAACATTATCATCTTCGTCTTTACCGTCTGGCACAGAGTCATCAAGTAGATTTGGCAGAGCACTAGCAATGGCCTCAATTTTAGCTAAAACTTCATCTTGCTCAGCCTTCGCGGCATCAAGTGAGTCACCCAGTTGGCTAACATGTGCAAGTAATGGAGCAATGTCTTCGCCACGCGCTTTCGCTTGACCAATAGACTTTGAACGAGAGTTACGTTCACTTTGAAACTCTTGAGTTTTCACTTGGATAGCTTTACGTTGCTCTTCTAACGCGCTTAACGCAGCGGTATCTAATACGAAGCCTCGTTTGGCAAGTTGTTGAGCGATATTATCTAAATCAGTTCTAAGCAGTTTTGCATCAAGCATAATTGTTCACATTCTTGTTTATAAAGTTATTAAAATTGTATTTTTTTGTTCAGTACAAAGTACGTTTATTCAATCTAAATTGCGCTTTCTATCTAAGCTTGCTTTATTCTACCTGCGTTACTGTCGTAATCAGCAGCTATTTTGCTAAAGCCGATACCATAAACATTCCCAGCGCTGCAGCACCAATACACAGTGAAACATTCAGTAAAATATTTATCGCGGCTTTTAACACTTCGCCTTGTTGCAATAATAACAAGGAGTCTAATGAAAATGTAGAAAAGGTGGTAAATGCACCTAAAAAACCTATGCCGATTAAGGTTCTATGAACATTAATATCGAGAATTTCATGTTCGATCAGCTGATATAGCAAACCCATAATAAATGAGCCGATGATATTAACCATCAACGTAGCAAAAGGGAAACCTTTTCCTAGCCAATTGAGAACTAATTGCGAAATATAAAAGCGTAAGCTTGCCCCACAGGCACCGCCGAGGGCAACAAAAGCATATAAAGTAACGTTACTAATAGCGCTGCTCATGGCTATTCCTATTAAGCTGGTTTAAGTAATCGAGTTTTTCTTTGAGTTTTTTCTCTAGTCCGCGTTCAGTTGGTTGATACAAACTGGTGTGTGAGCTATCTGCTTTGGCTAACGCTTCAGGGAAATAATTCTCTCCTGCGGCAAAGGCGTTTACTTCGTCATGAGCATAGCGATATTCGCTGCCATGACCAAGCTCTTTGGTGATGCTACTGGTGGCATTTTTCAAGTGCAAAGGTACATCTAAATCACAGGTTTGCTGCGCTAATACTTTTGCTTTATTAAAGGCTTGGTAAACAGCATTACTCTTTGGAGCAAGTGCCATATATACCGTAGCTTGAGCAATAGCCCGTTCGCCTTCACTTGGTCCAACACGATGGAATGTATCCCAAGCGTTAATAGCCAGTTGCATAGCGCGTGGGTCAGCATTACCAATATCTTCACTGGCAATGGCCAGTAAACGTCTGGCTACATAAAGCGCATCGCCACCAGCGGTCAGAATTCTGGCATACCAATATAAGGCAGCATCAGGGCTAGAACCACGCACTGATTTATGAAAAGCACTGATTAAATCGTAAAAAGCATCGCCACCTTTATCATAAAGGGCAATTTTGCTACCTGCGACTTGGGCTATAAGCTCAACGGTAATCGTTTTAACATTAACGTTAGCACCCTGTTCGTTTTGCTTATCTATCGGCTTGCTTACACGTATTGCGGTGGTACTATCAAGACAGTTTTCTAATAAATTAAGTAACCGTCTGGCGTCGCCATCACTGCGATTAAGTAAGCTTTGTTTAGCGTCATCACTCAGTTTAATCACAAGTGATTGTCCGTTTTCACCCTCACTTTCACATAGCGTAATAGCACGTTGTAATACTTGTGCTAAATCATCTCCCGTTAATTTCTTTAAGGTATACAAACGGGCGCGTGACAATAACGCTTGGTTTAATTCAAAAGCGGGATTTTCTGTGGTCGCGCCAATAAATATAATGGTGCCATCTTCAATATGCGGTAAAAACGCATCTTGCTGTGATTTATTAAAGCGATGCACTTCATCAACAAAAAGTACCGTACGACGCTTATTACTGCCCTCACCTTGCGCGCGTAATTTTGCTTTTTCAATGGCGCTACGAATTTCTTTTATACCCGAGGTAACCGCAGACACGCGCTCAATTTCAGCATTAGCATGCTGAGCAATAATTTCAGCCAAGGTAGTTTTACCACTACCAGGCGGGCCCCAAAAGATAAGCGAATGACAATGCCCTTGTGCAATTGCTTGCGCTAAGGGTGAGTTATTACCAAGAATATGCTCTTGTCCGACATAATCGGCTAAAGTTTTCGGGCGCATTTTAGCGGCCAACGGCATAAAGCTATTCGCGGCAGACAAAGTAGTATCCGCAGCGGCTAGACCACTCTCTTCCGGGGAAAGATCAAACAGTGAGCTTTGTTGCCCTTCGCTACCACTTTCACTATCACCTCCCTCTGAAGGTGCCTTGCCTGAAGGTAAGTTTCCTTTAGGTAAATTATCGCTGGTCTTCAAGTCTCACGCCCTGAGGTAAGGTAAAGGTAAATAAAGACGCGTCTGGTTTATCTTTACTATTAAAGTGACTTAAATTGATTTGGCTAATTTGTCCGGTGGCATCTTTAAATGAAAACTCAGTTAACTGGCTATCTATTGCACCGACATCAGCGCTTACAGAATTGCTATGAGAAAAACTTAATGTTAACTGCTTAATTTGGCTATTTTTATCTTTTGGCGTAACAATGAAGCGCATGCCTGCTTCAACATTACTCTCTTGAGAAACATCGTACTGCTGCCAAAGTTGTGGTTCATCACTGGTTAACAGCAAAATGGGTGTGTTATGAATTGATTTCGCTAGGCTATAAGCACTGGCTTGTTCAATGAAAGGGTCATAAAACCACAAGGTATTACCATCACTGACAATTAAGGTTTCATCCGGCGTGATGGTCTGCCAATTCACTAGATTGGGCTTACTAATAGCAAGCGTACCTGAGCCTTCTTGTAATACTTGACCTTGTCCATTAATAATTTTCTGAGTGAACTGAGCACTGAAAAAAGCCAGTTTACCCAGCTTAGTCATTAAGCGTTGTTTCGCTTCACTTACTTGCTCTGGTGCCGCTTTAGTGCTTACAGCGTTTACTTTAGCCATAGGCTCGACTGCATAAGCAGTAGCTTGGGAAAAGTGCAGTACCGGCAATAATAAACCGGTTAACGCGAGTGTACGGATAAAAGGCTTTGTAGTTTGCTTATTTGGCTTAGCTGGCTTATTTTTCATAACAATATTTGGCATTAAATTGATTTGCATAGTTTTACTTCTAATAAGATGAACTATGGCAGCGTTTAACTGCCACAGTGAAAATAGTAAGTGCTAAATGATAAGTTATAACGTATCACGTACAGGTGGTGGTGCTAATACTTCTCTTGCGCCATTATTACCTGGGGTTGAGACAATGCCTTGCACTTCCATCTGCTCTACAATACGCGCCGAGCGGTTGTAACCGATTCTGAATTGTCTTTGCACACTCGAAATCGACACACGACGCTTTTCAGTAACGAAATTTACCGCTTCATCAAATAGGATATCAACCTCTTCAGCATCGCTACCTTCGGCTTGTTCACCTGGTAATAAAATATCTTGTTCGTTTTCACCCGATAGAATTTCATCTACGTAGTTAGGCGCACCACGAGCTTTCCAATCTTTCACTACCGCATGAACTTCATGATCATCAACAAAAGCGCCATGCACACGTGTTGGTACAGCTGTACCCGGTGGTAAATAAAGCATATCACCCATACCGAGTAACTGCTCTGCCCCTTGTTGATCTAAAATAGTACGAGAGTTTAAACCTGACGATACCTGAAATGCCATACGCGTAGGTATATTGGCTTTAATCAATCCTGTAATAACATCAACCGATGGACGCTGTGTAGCCAATATCAAATGAATACCTGCCGCACGGGCTTTTTGTGCAATACGGGCAATCAACTCTTCAACTTTTTTACCGACAATCATCATCATATCGGCAAATTCATCAACGATAACAACAATGCTTGGTAATTTTTCTAACAGTGGTGGTGTTTGATCCATACCATCATTAGGCTGCCACGTAGGGTCAATTAACGGCTCACCAGCAGCAATAGCCTCAAGCACTTTCTTGTTGTACCCCTTTAAATTACGTACACCAACAGCAGACATTACTTTATAACGACGCTCCATTTCACCAACACACCAACGCAATGCATTAGCGGCATCTTTCATATCGGTAACCACTTCTGACAGTAAATGTGGAATGCCTTCATACACTGACAACTCAAGCATTTTTGGGTCAATCATAATCATACGCACATCTTCAGGCGTTGATTTATACAATAAGCTGACAATCATGGTATTTACACCAACAGACTTACCCGAGCCAGTAGTACCCGCAACCAGTAAGTGTGGCATTTTACCTAAATCGACTACCACAGGGTCGCCAGCAATATCCTTACCTAATACCATGGCAAGTGGCGATGTTGACTCTTCAAAAGCAGGACAGCCAATCACCTCACTTAAATAAACTATTTCTCTATGTTTGTTGGGTAATTCTAGGCCGATAACCGATTTACCTGGAATAACTTCAACCACACGCACGCTAATGGCTGATAAGGCACGGGCTAAATCTTTCGACAAGCTAGTAATTTTATTTACTTTAACCCCTGGCGCTAAGTCTAATTCAAAGCGAGTGATAACTGGGCCTGGGTATACCGAAACCACTTGCGCTTGTACACCAAAGTCCAGTAGTTTTGCTTCAACAAGGCGGCTAACTTGGTCTAATTCGTCTTGATTTATTGGGTTTTTCGCCTTATCAGGTCTATCAAGTAAATCGATAGACGGCATACCCTTAAAGTTACTATCAGCAACAGCAACTAAATTAACCTGGCCATTATCATCGCTTAAGGTTTGCTCAACAGCAGATAAACTTGCGGGTACCGGCATTAGCGCCTGTTTAGGTGATTGAATATCATCCGCAACATTAGGCTTATCTACCTCGGCAAAAGCCGCGGTAATTTCTTTCTCACTGACATGGTCTTGAATATTGCCAACACTGGGCTCACTCATTAACTCTGCAATATCAATGAAAGGTTCGCTTTTAACCGGCTTAGCATGTTTAGTAGTGGCTGGCTCGTCTTCAAAATTGAAGAACTCAGGCAATTCAATAGTGGCTGTTTTGGCATTAATACCTGAAGGTAGCTCTGTTGAAGGTACGGGTTCTGAAGGTAAATGCTCTGTCTTGGCTTTTCCTTCTTTGACGCTAGCTTTAGTTTCAACTAAACGGCTTTTAACATTGCCTAACTCTGTATCGTCAACACCATCACTGGTACCAAAGTGTGTTTTAATCAATTTAGGAGCATTTGCTAGCCACAGCGCGCCAACAATGGCGTATTGACCAACACAGTCAATAAACTTAAGCCAAGAAAAACCCGTTAACAACACAAAACCTGCACAGGTAAATAGTAGGAATAATAAGGTAGAACCAACAAAAGAAAAATATGGCAGTAAAGTTTCACTCAGTACATCGCCTAAAATACCACCGGCAGAAAAGTAAAAAATGTCATCAAAATTCATGCTTGCCAGTGAGGTAACACCTAAGTAAAACATGAAAAAACCAATCAGTTTTAAGCCTAGTGTTAAGTAATCAAGGGTGAGCAAGACATGAAAGCGTTGAAACAACAACCAACCGACGATAGCAATAACAAAGGGTAAGCTATAAGCGATAAGTCCAAAAAGGTTTAAAAATAAATCTGAGAGATAAGCACCAACTGAGCCGCCTAAGTTGCGCACTTCAGTTTGATAACCCGTTTGCGCCCAGCCGGGATCGGCGGGATCAAAACTAAATAAGGCCAACATCATAAACATAGCAAAGACAGTGAAAAACAATAACCCAGCCTCAAGCAGACGTTGTACGCCAGTGAGTTGTTTATTGGTCAATGTATCAAGCGAAACATCGGGATTTTCGATAAGATCTGAAGACAATTAAAAGTACCATTGGAAATAAAATAGGTAAAATCACCCATTACAAAGCTAAAGTATCAAATTCGCGCTTAGTTGGCAGCAACAAATTGCCATTACTGTATATTATTTCAGTAAAAGGGCTAAAACTTAGCTACGCGTTGTCAATTCTCTTCAATATCCACAGTAAAACTTGCTCTGTAGCACTAGCGTTTAATGGGCAGGAGGTTAGTCGATTTAATTTCATCCATAACCACGTATGTTCTACTCTCACTAACCGCAGGTAAACGCAACAAGGTATCACCGAGTAGTTCCCGATATGCCAGCATATCTTTTACTCGAGTTTTAAGTAAGAAGTCAAAATCACCAGAAACCAAATGACATTCTTGAATAACATCAAGTTCACCGACGGCTTTAGCAAAATCATCAAAAACATCGGGACTGGTTTTAGTTAGCGTTATCTCTACAAACACTAATAAGGCAGCATCAAGCTTAAGCGGATTTAATATCGCTTTATAACCACTAATGTACTGCTCTTTTTCTAAGCGTTTTACCCTTTCTAAACAGGGTGTTGGACTTAACCCTACCCGCTTAGACAGCTCAACATTCGATAAACGACCATTTTTTTGTAGCTCAAGAAGAATATTTTTATCGATACGATCAATGGTTTTATTAAGGCTCATTTATATAACTCTGTGTTTTATGCTGTTTGTAGCATTATATATCGCATTATGGTAAATAACGACAGGTTATTCTAATAAGTTACTACTATACTAGTCGCATATATTACAAGCACAGACAAAAGTGCCTTCCAACAAGCTTCGCTTAAGAGAGAGAAATATGATTATTGGTGTACCTAAAGAAATTAAAAACCACGAGTACCGTATTGGCTTAACACCTGCAGGTGTTAAAGAATTGATCGTCAATGGTCACCAAGTAATTGTTGAAAATAATGGCGGCGCATCCATTGGTTTTGATAATGAACAATATATCACTGCTGGTGCAAAAATAATTGATAGCGCGGCAGAAATTTTTGCCACTGCCGATATGATCATCAAGGTGAAAGAGCCACAGCCGGTTGAATGTAATATGCTTCGCCCAGGTCAAATCTTATTCACTTACTTACATTTGGCACCAGATCCTAAGCAAACTGAGTTATTAGTTGCTTCTGGCGCAATTTGTATTGCTTATGAAACAGTTACCGCTGCAGCAGGTGGTTTACCTTTGTTAGCGCCTATGTCTGAAGTTGCTGGTCGTATGTCTATTCAAGCCGGTGCCCATGCTTTAGAAAAAGCACAGGGTGGTTTAGGTGCTTTATTAGGTGGCGTTCCAGGTGTTGCTCCAGCTAAAGTATTAATAATTGGTGGTGGTGTTGTTGGTACTCAAGCAGCACGTATGGCTGTAGGTATGGGCGCAGACGTGACTATTTTAGACCGTTCTTTACCGCGTTTACGTCAATTAGACACTGAATTTGATGGCCGTTTGAAAACTGTTTATTCAACTGCTGATGCCATGGACCACTTAATTGTTGAAGCTGACTTAGTGATTGGTGCGGTATTAATTCCTGGTGCTGCGGCTCCTAAATTAGTGACTAGAGCACACATAAAGTCGATGAAGAAAGGTGCTGTTGTTGTTGATGTTGCTATCGACCAAGGTGGCTGTTTTGAAACTTCAAAAGCAACTACGCATCAAGAGCCAACTTATGTTGTTGATGATGTAGTGCATTACTGTGTTGCTAACATGCCAGGTGGCGTAGCGCGTACATCTACTATGGCGTTAACGAATGCAACTATGCCATTTGCAGTTACCATAGCAAACAAAGGTGCTAAGCAAGCTTTATTAGATGATGAGCATTTAATGGCAGGCTTAAACGTAGCCGCTGGTAAAATCACTTACAAGCCAGTTGCCGATGTTTTAGGTTATGAATATGTTGAGCCAGCTGTTGCCTTAAACGCATAAAGCTGAACTTACGCCTAAGCTAAACAAAGAAACAACTCAATAACGCGGTAAACATGACGACAGTCTTTTCGCAAGATTAGTCTTTTACCGCAAATAGCGCACTTTTGCTTACAGATAGGCGAAAGTGCGTTTTTTTTTATTTATCATATAACGAAGTAATTATTTACCCCCTTGCTTTATTTCCTTATCATCCCAATTAATAAATGATAGGTAGTTAAAGGTTAACTACTTCGAAGTAATCAATTTTTCTTGGAGAACCCATGAGCGACGTAAGACACTGTCCCCTACTAATTTTAGGCTCAGGCCCTGCTGGTTATACTGCTGCAGTTTATGCAGCCCGCGCAAATTTAAAGCCGGTAATGATCACAGGTATGCAACAAGGTGGTCAATTAACCACTACCACTGAGGTAGAAAACTGGCCGGGCGATGCTGATGATTTAACCGGTCCAGCATTAATGGAACGTATGCAAAAACATGCGGAAAAATTTGATACTGAAATCATCTTTGATCACATCAATAAGGTAGATTTTTCTAAACGCCCTTTCACTCTAACGGGTGATAATGGGGTATTCACTTGTGATGCCTTAATTATTTGTACTGGCGCTTCAGCACAATACTTAGGTTTACCTTCAGAAGAAGCCTTTATGGGCCGTGGTGTTTCAGCTTGTGCTACTTGTGATGGTTTCTTCTATAAAAACCAAAAAGTTGCTGTTGTTGGTGGTGGTAATACCGCGGTTGAAGAAGCGCTGTATTTATCAAACATTGCCAGTGAAGTTCATTTAATTCACCGCCGAGATACCTTCCGTAGCGAAAAGATTTTAACGGATCGTTTACATGCCAAAGTGGCTAACGGTAATATCATTTTACACACCCACCGTACTTTAGACGAAGTATTGGGTGATAACATGGGTGTTACTGGTTTACGTTTAAAAGAAACTCAGTCTGATAAAACCGAAGACCTTGATGTCGCTGGTGTGTTTATTGCCATTGGCCACAAGCCAAACACTGATATCTTTAAAGACCAACTAGAAATGAAAAATGGTTATTTAACCATAGAAAGTGGCACGCAAGGTAACGCAACACAAACCAGTGTTGAAGGTATCTTTGCTGCTGGTGATGTTGCTGATCATATTTACCGTCAAGCAATCACTTCTGCAGGTGCCGGTTGTATGGCAGCATTAGATGCTGAGCGTTACTTAGACGCGCAATAAGTAGATGCATTAAAGTAAACTGTTGCTAAGGTTATTTGGCACTGTATTTACTTGTTGGATATCTTGTTAGACATATTAGTGCCACATTTATAAACCACTTGAGCTTAAGCCGTTTAAGTGGTTTATTTGTTTTCATGCCTATGTAGTTTACTCAGGAACTCTTTGTAAACGTCATCTTCGAAGTCTCTGATCGAAACGTAGCATGGATGCTACTTATTAGACAATGCAGGACGCATATTGTCCTGTTCCATTGCTCTTTATACACTGGAGCCAAGTGCATAGACATGTTTGTTTTAGCCATTTCATAATGAATTACATCAATTCTCTTGGGAATATTATATGAGTCAACTACTGTATCAACTAGATGATGCCAGTGTAGCTTTCCCACCGATAAGCTGCGCACTAAGCGAGCCAAATGGTTTGCTGGCACTCGGTGGTGATTTATCTAGTGCTAGGTTACTTAGCGCCTATTCCCAAGGTATTTTCCCTTGGTATAGCGAAGAGGACCCACTAATGTGGTGGTCACCTGATCCAAGGGCAATTATCGCTATTGAGCAATTACGTATAAACCGTACTTTGGCTAAAGCGATACGTAAAGCACCTTATACCATTACCCTAAATCAAGACTTTACTCAGGTTATACAACTTTGTGCCGATGCACCCTTTCGCACTGATGAAACTTGGATACTTGATGATATGCAAGCAGCTTACATTGACTTGCATCAACAAGGGCATGCGCATTCTATTGAAATATGGCATCAGGATGGTGAAGGTAACAAAGCATTAGTCGGCGGCCTGTATGGCGTCGCTATTAATGGATTTTTCTCAGGTGAATCAATGTTTTATAAACAAAGTAACGCCTCAAAATTTGCCTTGCTTGCACTAGGTCAGTTACTCAAGAGCATTGATATTAACTTTATCGATTGTCAGTTACTTAACCCTTTCCTCGAAGACATGGGCGCTAAAGAAATCAGCCGTACTGAATTTCTCTTAAAACAACAAAAGGCTATAACTAAGCAAGTGCCAGATGATTTTTGGCAAGCTAGGACATTAACGCTACTCTAATGAAATTAGTTATAATTAACCTTGAGAGTTATCAAAAATTGGCAAATTATCAATGAATGAAATTTCTTATAAACTGGGTATAAGCAAAATATTTCCCTGTAATTATTTACCTGATAAAGAAGAGCGGCTGCTTATTGCTGTTGATGAACGTCTAGCCAACAGCGAAAGTTATGGCTGGCTTATGACACAAGGGTTTCGTCGTAGCGGTGAACAAAGTTATCGACCACACTGCCCTAACTGCAACGCTTGTCAGTCAATTCGTGTATTAAGCAACGATTTTACTCCATCAAAAAGCCAAAAACGCTCAAAGAAGCGCAATAGCCACTTCATTATTAAACAATCTTCACAGTTAAAAGATAGCTATTACCCTTTATTTGAATCGTATATCAACACCTTTCATCAAGATGGCAGTATGTACCCCGCTAGCTTCCAACAGTTTCAAAGCTTTTTAAGCTGTAAGTTAACCAAACAATTGTTTATTGAAACCTGGGCGCCAGCAAATGAACAGAATGGCCTCAAAGAAGAGACACTGGTATGTGTTGCCGTAACCGATGTGTTAAGTAATGGCCTATCCGCCGTTTATACCTTTTACCATCCAGAATTCAAAGCCCATGGTTTAGGGGTGTTTTCTATTCTCACCCAACTAAGCTTTTGCCAACAAATGTCTTTGCCTTATTTATATTTGGGTTATCAAATAGATGATTGTCAGAAGATGAATTATAAGAACAGATATTTCCCCTTCGAGCGCTTTATCGATGGACAATGGCACTTAAATGACAAGACTACTGCTATTAAGGCGGAAATTGCTAAATAAATAGCAGCAAGCCTTTACATTGGCCGAGCAATTAGGCATGATTCGCGCAGCTTTTTTATCTGCCAGAACATATTACTATTACAGAGTAAATTCTTGGCTAATTTGCACAACATTAGAGGTTTAGCGCCCCATGGCGAAAGAAGAAAACATTGAAATGCAAGGTACTGTTATTGATACTTTACCTAACACTATGTTCCGAGTTGAACTTGAGAATGGTCACATCGTAACGGCACATATTTCTGGAAAAATGCGTAAGAACTACATACGTATTTTAACGGGTGATAAAGTAACGGTTGAATTGACACCTTACGACTTATCAAAAGGTCGCATTACTTTCCGCGCTAGATAAGCCAGTAAATAGTCTTAGACTATTTCAAACCAATTAAAAAAACCAGCATGCTTTTAGCACACTGGTTTTTTATTGTCTAACTTTTAAGTTTAAGTTCTAAATTTGAGCTCAGCCTCGCTAAGAGCGCCTTACGTTAACCCTCTGGCATTTCCAGATGGAAGGCATTGAGTTTATTACCGTCTAAGTCGCGGAAGTAAGCCGCGTAAAAACCAGCCATCTCACTACGTGGTCCAGGGCCTCCTTCACAAGTAGCGCCTAAGCTAAGCGCTTTGTCATAAAAGCTTTTCACTTGATCATTTGAGTCAAGCATAATGGCGATCATAGTGCCATTACCGACGGTAGCGGGCTCACCATTAAAAGGTTTAGTGATGGAAAAACCTGCGTGTTCCATACCTGTTGACCAAGCAACAAATTGCTCGGTTTCTAAAAATCGACCTGCCCCGATACTACTAAAAAGCTCATCATAAAAGCCGACCGCTTTTTCGAAATCATTAGTACCCAGTGTGATGTAACCTATCATGTTTCTTCCTTAGAATAAGATGTGTGGCCTATACCAATTCCAATAAGTTTCTTCCCTCTCAGCGAGAACTAACTTAATGGACTTGGTATTATGTTTGGCTAAAAATAGAGACGTAACTTTATCTCTAATAAGAAGCTAGCAGACTTTTTTCAAATTGGGCAGCATTTATTGTTAAACCGCTTGTCGCAATCATGTCGTTAACTTTCGCTAAGTGCTTTTCAATACTGGATAAGGTAATAGTATTATCATCAAGGTTATATATTTGAATTTGGCTCTGATAGTAAAAAGATAAAATGATCAAAGCGTTTTCCTCGCCCTCTTTAGCAGCAAGTTTAATTTTTTTAAGTTTACGGTAAACAAGGTTTTGTAATTGCTTTACCTGCCAAACATAATAAATCTCAGTAAAATACTCACTATTTTTAATGCTGTGTAAAATGGCCGCATTGGCAAGTAATGCCAGGATAACGCCAAGTAAATTGTAGCTAAAATTAGACTCTGGCTCAGCTTGTACTCCATCAACAATGATGTCACTTGCGCCTTTAACTAGCTCATTCACATCGCCAACATTAGAAAATAGACTTATAAGCACAGTGCCAAAAAGCAGTGACATCACTAATAATGAGCTGATAAAGCCGACAATGGTAATATTTAGGTGTTTTCTATAACGAGCTTTGTTTATATCAATTAATTGCATGGTTTACTAAAATCCTTGGATAGTTATTAGAAGTAGAAATCAAAAATAAAAGGTAAAATAAAAACGAATACTGAGCGCTATGTTATCATTTTTCGCGCTTAGCGCATAAAACTAAGCCAGAATGGCGTTTAACTTGTCCGCTAACACCTTGTTGCCAAACCCCTTTGTTAGCGGCTATGGTCAGTTGTTTTTTCGCCCGAGTAATACCGGTGTAAAGTAGCTCTCGCGATAATAACTTACTGCCTCTTTGCTGCTTGTTTAGCTGCTCACTTTCTGAGGCAGAAAGAACCAAAGCAACATGAGAAAACTCACTACCTTGGGTTTTATGAATGGTCATGGCATAAACACTTTCAAATTTCGGTAAACGTGACGGCAGTATTTGTCTTATCGCTTGCTGGCCACCTTCAGTGCTCTCACCTGTTTTACTTTCAAGGGCTGTTTTCTCAAGGTTACTGTCTTCAAAACACGCCATAAGATGAGTTTTACCTGCTTGGTCGACAATACGCCACAAAATGCCAATATCACCATTGTATAAACCTAAGCGGTAGTCATTTTCATTAATCATAATAGGCTGACCATGATAAAGCGTTTGCTGGTTTTGCTGATAAGGGGCGTTATGTTTTCCTAGATAGCTTTTGATCACTTCATTTAGACGCTCAACACCATAATCACCTTGCCTAGTAGCACATAGCACTCTAAATTGTGCTAATAAGGCAAAGGCCTCGCTAACATGACTACAAGACTCAATCGGTTGGTAATACTGTTTCACCAAAGGTGCTAACCAACTAGCAAGCTCACCTTGAGCCAGCACTAACTGGCCAGGCTCTTGATTATGAGCATCTTTTAGTAGCTGCCAACTACGGTTAACATCGCCTTTAATAACGCTATTGGCAATTAAACCAATACCACCTTTGCCATCAAATCGTCTTGATTTAACCAGAAAAGATAGATAATCAACATTGCTGCTATTAGTATCACTATGAGTATTAGCGCTATGACTATTCGTACTGCTTAGTTGGCTTTGCTCACTTTGTTTATTTGCTGAAAAATACAGATTTAGTTGCTCTGCTTCGAGCTGGCACACTTGTGTTAAATATTGTTCATTGCCAAGGCTATAACCGCCGTGTGGGCGCGGTGCTATATCCGCTAAGACACTACCTGCAGCGACAGAGGGCAATTGATCAGCATCACCTAATAATATGACTTTAGCGCTGTCTTTTAGACCTCGAAATATTCGGGTCATTAACGGTAAATCAACCATAGATACTTCATCTATCAGCACAATGTCATAGGCTAAGCGATTATCTTCTTGGTGTTTGAAATTAGGCGAATTGGGTAATACTCCTAATAGGCGATGAACGGTTTGTGCTTGGGTCGGGATTTCAGCCAACACCTTGGCATCGATTAAGTCTTTAAAACCACTAATTGCGTCAATAATAGATTCTGACAAGCGTTGTGCCGCTTTACCTGTGGGTGCTACTAGAGCAATGTTCAGCGCCTGTGCGCCCTGTTCACTTGCTTGTTGCAACATAACGAGTGCGGCTAACAGTTTAGTAACGGTATAAGTTTTACCTGTTCCTGGTCCGCCGGCAATCACACTAAAGTTTTTATTAATGGCATTAGCAACCGCAACCTTTTGCCAATCAATCTCTAGGGCCGGCTCATCCGGGAATATAGCCGAAAGACATTGTTGAATTAGTTCATTATCATACTGACATTGCTGCTCTAGGCGCATATTAATGGCATGGCCTAAGTCACTTTCAAAGTTAAAATAGCGGCGCAAATATAAATTATCATTGTGCAGCACCAGTAATTGTTGATCTGCTGCTTGGATATTTAGCCCACTTAAAAGTGTTTTCAGCGCTGTTAATGAGGTAAAAATAAAGCCGCTATGGCTAAATTCACTTTTATCAATATTTTTTACAGGTACACCTTTGCCCCAATGTTGTTCGGCTATTTCACTTAACGGCAGACAACTGTGCCCGGCACGTAAACTGGCGCTTAAGGCTAAAAACACATGGTATAAATTTTCTTGATTACTTTCCTGAAGACTTTGTTCTACAACCTGGTCTGTACTTAAGGCTGTTAGCATCTCTTTAGCAAAGAAATAATCAATGGCTTCAACACCTTGGATAGCTTCTTTGACTTGATTAAAATGGTTATATACTTGTTTATTCATATTCTCTACTCTGTTTGCAACCATATTAAGCTTCCTCTTGATTTAACTGCGTAGGAACAGCCTGCTGACAAGTATTTTCCGAGGAAAACAGTGCATCAAGAGCATTGATTTCTTGCTCAGTAATTTTACGATAATAAACACCTGCACCTTGATGTTCGGGCGCTGTCGTCATACCACGTAAATATAGATAATAAACACCACCAAAATGTTCACTGACATCATAATCCACCAGTGTTTGTTTTAAATAACGATGTAGTGCTAGGCAGTAAATTAGATACTGTAAGTCATAATAATTTTTCTCAACATTATCGAGCAAAGCATCAAATTGATAGTCTTGAAAGTTATCACCTAAATGACTCGACTTATAATCACACAGGTAATATTTTCCTTGGTGTTCAAAAATCAAATCAATAAAACCGTGCATCATGCCGCTAAGCTTTTTATAACTAGGTAACATCACTGGATACTTTAAAGTTAGAGTTGAGCTGTTAGTTGAAGTGTTAGTTGATGTACTAGTTGAGCCGCTATTGCCACTACGCTGAGCACTATTTCGGTGATCGGTTAGCAATTTAGCTAACGCGTTAGTGCCCTCACCTTGCATGGGAAAATAAAACTCACTTTCACGTAAGGTTTTATTATGCTCAAGCTCAGCAAGACTAGTGATTTTCTCGTTATCATTAGTGCTAGTAATAAAAGGCGCGCTTAGTACTTGCTCTAACCAGGCAATTAATTCATCTTCAGTAAATGAAGTATTGTCAGTGCCAGTTACTCCGCCACCAGTTAACTCTCCATAGACGAGCATCGGCTTTTCTAGACTATCTTGCCAATTAGGCGCAGAAAAATCCGTTTGCTCTAAAATATCATGTAATAAGTTACCGGTATGTGCACCCTTAGCTAATTTAAAGCAAATCTGTTCGGTACTGCTTAACTCGGCATTACTTAGTTCGGTATTGCTTAACTCGATACTGCTTAACTCGGCAGTGCTTAGCTGAGTACGAGTGTTATCAGTATCTCGATCAGGATTAGAAACACCCGCATGACGAATATTGCGACTTAGGGCGGTAAATGAACTCAACCACCAATCTCGCTCTATTTTACCGTTAAATTTACTGACCACAGCATTTACTAGCTCGACACTATTATTTTCACTTGGCTGGTGCGCTGGCTCATACTCATCACTCTCACCATCTAAGAAACACTCTAGTGATACCTCACGAATACCAATGGCATGCTCGGCACTTGCTTTAAGTGTTTGCAAGCCCATAAGAATGCTGTCTTGCTCTTGTAGTTGTAGTGTTTTACCTAAAGGCGATAAATGATAGCCATCAAAAGCACAACACAGCACATAACATCTACGCTCAGCCCTTGTTACTGCCACGTAAAGTAAACGAATACTCTCTGCATACGCTTCATTACTCATAGCTTTCTTAGCTTCTTTGGAGCCATCTAGACTCAAGCATAAATCACCTTTTTTATCATGGTATTCAAGGTAACTTACCGATTTATTGCCAAATTTAAGTGGGTCTTTATGACGACAAGCAAAAGGGATAAAGACATAAGGGTATTCCATGCCTTTTGAACCATGTTGGGTGATCAAACGAATGAGATCGCCGTCACTCTCTAACCGCAATTCGGCTTCAACATCATTAGTCTCGGCATGACATTGCTGCTCAAACCAATGTAACAGCTCCTGCCCCTGACTTAAGCGCACGCTAGCCGCTTGTAATATTTCAAATAGGTGCAATATATTGGTTAAACAACGGTCTTTGTTATGTTGCGGGACATCAAGCAGATTGTGCATCAAATTAATGGCCATGGTAATAAAACCTTGGCGTTGCCATTGATTTCGGTAGTCGACAAAAGCAAATTTCATGGTTTGATAGGCCAGTTCATCTTGCTGTAGTTGAGCTAACTTTTGTGCATCAAAGCCTAACAATCCACATGACAGCGCGGCAACAAACAAACGTTCATTTTCAGCTAACAGTACCCCTTTAAGTAAAGACAATAATTGCTTGGCTTGTTGAGAGTGAAATAAATTGGCTCGGTCAGATAAGAAAACACTATCAAGACCCGCTTGCTCTAACGCATGTTTAATATCACGTGCTTCAGCGCCGTCTCTGACTAAGATGGCAATGTCTTTTGGCTTTACTGAGCTAGTGGCTGATTCCTCGTTCGAGGTTAACAAGGTCACTATTTCATTGGCACACCAGTTAGCCAACATAGGACGAGACCCTTGGCTAACCTTGTCTTTTTTCTGGTCACTTTCGCCATTATCGTCAGTGAAGTGAATAAATTGCAACGCTTTATCACTGTCTGGTAATACTTGCTCGTTGGCCGGGATTTCTGGGCTAGCGTTAGTCGGTTTTTTGCCGGCCAGTACCGGTAAATAAGGAATACCAAAACCAAAGACACTCTCACCCTGTGGTTTTTTGACTAATTTCGCGGCTGTAGGTTCATTACCTATATCACTAACGGATTGCTTGCTGACGGTGCCTTCAGCAGTGGCTTCATTAGCGTTTTTATCAAATAGTCGATTATAGCCAGCAATCATTTCGGGCGTGGATCGCCAATTGGTATCCATCAACCAATGATAATCACAGCCACTGCGGGCATTTAAGTAGGCAAAAATATCACCACCACGAAAACCGTAAATAGCTTGCTTAGGATCACCAATGAGAAACAAGCCGGCATTCGCTTTGACCGCGCTATTGCCATAATAGATAGCTTGTAAAATACCAAACTGTTTAGGGTCGGTATCTTGAAACTCATCAATTAATGCCACAGGGTATTGTGCCAGTAACTGCTTAGCTAATTGGTTCGAATCCTCATGGCTTGAGCTTTCATCGTTTGATCTCTCATTATTGGCACTTTCGTCATTTGTACTTTCATCACTTAAACAAGCTGGGCTAAGACAATATGCTAAGGTATTAATCAGGTCATCAAAATCGAGTAAATTAAGCGCTTGTTTTTGTTCAATCACTTGCTGCCTGATACTGTAAATAGCCGATTTAACAATGGTATAGGCTTTAGCTTTATTAATATTATTGGCTAATTTCTTAACTTGCTCTTTAACTTCTTTTACCGCTGCAAACGCCTCAAGTAGCTCCGTTTTATAAGTGGATCTGGCATAGCGTTTACCATCAAAAAAACCATCGGGCATTTTTACTTTGCCCTGACCTACATCCATCAGAGATATTTCTTCACTGATAATGCTTTCAAGCCATGATTGTAGCTGAGCTAGTTCGCTGCGCCTTTTATCTTGCTCTGCGCCCTTTTTCACCAATATTAAGGCATTTTCAAATAAATCACTGTTCGCCGTTAAGTTCTGCTGTGCAAGACGTACCCGCGCGATAAATTCAGCGCCAATACTTTCAACATCAACAACAGATAATGTACTGGTGTGTCCTATAGCCTTGCTAAAACTGGATAGAAAGCTTTGGGGTGTTGCCCAAAAACTCGCCAGTAACATAAAGCTGTCATCATCTGACTTGGCTAAACTACGATACCAATCTTGGCAAACTTGTAAGATTATCTCAGTAGAGTTTGCCGCCATGTTGGCATTAAAAGGTAAACCACTGGTAAAGGCATATTGATTTAAAACCCGTTGACAAAAACCATGGATAGTAAAAATTGCTGCTTCATCTAAAAAAAGTAATGCGCGTTTTAATAAAAACTCTCGTTTTAATAAAAACTCACCTTTGTTTGCTTCAATGTATTCATCAAGAGAGGCAAAATAGGAGTCTTCTTCACACAATCTATGCCAGTCACTCAGCGCTAAACGAATAAAGGTATCAATGCGCCCACGTAACTCTTGTGTGGCATCTTTGGTGAAGGTCATTACCAATATTTGCTCAACCGTTAATTCACGCTCGAGCAGCAAACGTAAATAGATACGGGTGATATTATAAGTTTTGCCGGTTCCTGCACTGGCTTCAATAAGGTGCTTACCATTTAATGGTATGCTAGCTGCATCAAGGTTTTTCAGCATGAGTGCTTCGCTAACTACCTTGTTATCTAGGTTATTAACTACCTGTTTATTAGATATTTGGTTAGCATCAGGAGTATTAACTTGTGTCATTATTTTTTCTCCTGAGCAGCTTTAGCAGCTGTTTTTTTAGCTGCTGGTTTACTTGGTTTTTTGGCTGCCTGTTTAACGACCACTTGATATAAATCCTGATAAATAAATTCAAGGTCAGCTTGATGCATAGCGTACTGCGGGCACTCTGGCCAAAAGTAACTCAGATAATCATCATCACTTAAACCGCGTGTACTCATATCCCCTAACCAAATACCTTCAAAACGAGCTTGTGTCATTTCGGTTAGTTGACCTCGTTTTTTAGTAAACACCTTCTCTGCCAATTCGCCGTTTAACAACAAGGGTTGTTGTTGGCCTTTAAAAAACATCGTTATAAGGTTAACCAGCTTTGTTTTTGCATCATTAATATTAGCGACAGCAAACTGCTCTACTTTCTGCACTTTGGTATTAAAATATAAGCCAATAGTTTCAGTGACTTGTTGTAATTTTTTCGAGTCGCTGTCGGCAACGCAGTTATCTTTGGGACTCGTTAGTTCATTAGCAATAAGTTGATCTTGCCAAACCTGTACCACGAGTTGATTGAAGTACATGGTGAATTTATCTTTAGCTTTAGCACTGGAACTACGATAGTGCACCAACAAATTATGCTTAACGGCTAATTGGCAGGTTAAAGTGACAGTTACTCTATCGCTACCTATGCCATCAACAGTAAGGTCTAAAGTACAGTTAATGATCTCTGGGTTATCACAACTTAGTTTGTTTATTTCAGCGCTAAATTGCTGCACATCTTGCTGATAATCATTAAATAGGGTTGCTGTTGTCGGTAAATCGGGGAATTTACCCGATAACTGCGCCCGGGTTAATGCCTCAGCAGATTCATCGCCTTCTAATTCGGCTTTGAGTAAGTCTTGTCGTAATAAGTAGCTTTGCAAGTGATTAACACTAAAAGGCTCAACATCTTCGAGCAAACTATGATCATTATCGAAATATAAATTAAACTGCTGTTGAGCAAACATTTTTGTCGGGTGCTGATAAAAACGTATTAATTGCTGGCCAGACAAACTCAGCTCTGTCGGTCTTTCTGGTGCTTGCATGGCTAGTGGTGCAGAATCATTGCTTGAGCTATGATTAACAGCCGAACTGTCTTTATCAGCTTTGCTTTGTCCAAGTGCTAACCAATTGGCATCAAAACTTGGCCATTTACCTTGATAGTTGTCGACACTAAATGCTTGCATGGCTAATTGGTAGATACCCTGGGGCTGAACACCGCCATCACTACTGTTGTCTGACTTGTCGGCATTTTCGGTATTGCCTTCTGAGAAATTCCAACCGTAGCCTTGGGCTAAATATTCCATCAACTCTTTTACTACCAGTGACGGTTGTTTCTCACTATTATTTTTGATATTTCGCCCTTGATAGCTTAGGTATAACGAATTTCTAGCGGAAATAATCGCTTCTAAAAATAAGTACCTGTCATCACCGCGGCGTGACCTATCGCCCAATTGAGCCTTAGAAAGCGACATAAGATCAAAGCCTAACGCTTGGCGTTGCCGAGGAAAGTGACCATCATTTAAACCTAATACCGCGATAACTTTAAAAGGAATACTGCGCATAGGTAACATAGAGCAAAAAGTCACCTGACCGACCATAAACTGCTTACTGGCATCACCTTGACTAAAGTGTTGGCTTAAATAATCAACGACAATTAATAAAGAGATGTCATCTTCAAAATGCGCATGGTGACAATGTTCAACCAGACCAGCAATGGCTTGTTCAATCACCATCAGGCTATTTTCATTGCTAACGTTGTCGACATCAACTCGACTAAATAAGCTACTCATCTGCTCAAGTAAAAAGCTTTGCCATTGTATAGCGGTGCGAGAGCGCTGCAGGTTCTCACTAAAATAATGTAATTGCTCGATAAAGAGCATCAACTGACCCAGTAACACGCCATCACTGCCTTCAACATTACTCAGCAACAATTGTTCTTGATAAATTTGTTCACTGTCGGCATAAGCAAAGCCACGTAATAAACGTGACAAACCTTGTTGCCAAGTAAAAGCAGCGTTGGCTTGTGGTCCCAGCAATGATTGCTTGTGAGTTAAATCTAAACCCCAATGAACCGTTGCTTGCTCTAGCCAAGCAGTGATCTTAACTAAGTCTTCCCCGTTAATAGCAAAGTTGCTCGCCATGGCTGGTAAGCGTAAAAACGCTAACAATTGTGAAACACCAAATCGGCTGTCGGGTAAGCTTAGTAACTCAGTAAAAGCGGCAACTAAAGGATCGCTATCTTTAGCGCTGCGATCAGCAATGGAACAAGGCAATGGCGGTACTTCGCCCGCTATATCTTGCCAACCACGAGTAAAGACAGCGTTTACATAAGGGGCGTATTCTTCAATTTGTGGGCACATCACCAAAATATCTTTGGGTGTTAAGCTTTTATCGTCGTTAAATTGATGTAATAAGTAGTCGTGTAGTGCTTGGACTTCCCGTAAGGCGCTATGACAGCTAGTGATAACAATGGAGTCGTCTTGGCCAGTAGTTCTCTTGGCTTCATTTTCATCATTTTCGGCGTAAATCCGAGCATCAGAGAGTGAGAGAATATCATTTTGCAGCTGATGTAAAACACTGGTCGTTTCTGCAAGTTCATTACTTGCTTGAGCACTCGGCTGAGCACTTTTAGCTTGCTCAAATAAATCAATATCTATAGTACTGTAATTTTGCAGCATTGAGATAAATTCACGACCCTGCTGGCCTAAATTAGCCAATAGTGGATTACCGACAAAGTTTTGTACATCACTCTCATCTGCTGAAACACCATCCGACCATTGTGATAACTTATTCAACGCATGCTTTTCAGTCATTGCTTGTTTATCGGTAATGATGTCTCCCCAATAAGAGAAACACGGATTAAGGTGAAAAAAGTGGACTTCAACATGTTCACTCAAGGCATTAAGAAAATCTAACCACATTGGTGCCATGGTATTAAGACCAAAGAAACTAATACGTGGCGGAATAAGGTCTTTTTTGTTGGCAATATTAGCTATGGCATCATTGAGTAATTCAACCGGATTATAAGCTAGCTGGTCAATTAACAAGCGCCATAATTTGCCTTGCCATTTATGTTCGCTGCTCGCTATTTTTTCTAGCCCTTCAAGTTCAAAATTACCTTTTTGCCAATTGTCTAACCACTGAGGTCTAAAAATTAAATACTGCTCATACAAATCGGCTAATTGTGTGGCTAATTGATAGCGTTTTAACTGGGCATGTTTACTTTCTTTATTTGCAGTATTATCACTAGTCTCTGCTGAGTCTTCACCACGCCAATAGTGGGTGGCTTGACTGAAATCTTCATCCTCAACCACACAATCTAAGGCTAAAAGTGCATGAATACGCCAACAAAGCACCTCTCTTGAGTAAGGTGACTGATCAGGCACCTTGTCTTCGCTAGCTAGCGAGCGTATTAACTTCCATAAAAATTGCGCAGGTAACGCGTAACGCATATTCATGCTAATACCCCGATCTTTGGCGATAGCTAAGTTAAGCCAATGCTGCATACCGGCATTTTGCACAACAATGACTTCTTGATTAAATACACCTAGGGGGGAAAGTTGCGATATTTTGTTGAGCAAGAGCAACAAATTTTCCATTTTGTTGGCAGGATAAAGATGGATCAAGATAATGCCTTAATTGTAAATGACTCTGCTTGCCTGTTGCTAAAAACCCTCATTACGACATGAGAAAACAAGCAATTAAATTACCTTAAATTTAACCATAAGGCGTTAAAGAATACGAGGAAAATTAGTTATATATCTAAGTATTCAGCCACTTTTATTTCGCGCCAGATTACACTTTTTAACAAAATCACACACTGTTTCGACATTTTGTTAACAAAACAGTCACCGAAGAAAATACGCTTATTGGTTACATTAGCTTTCATCAAATCTGCTGCCAAACGACAACTAATGAATTTATATCAAGCAAGCTTTGCAACATCCGCAAAGCAGTTCCCCAATAATATCGCACTTTATGTTGAATCAAGCGCAACAATAAAGAACAAGGTAAAAAGCAAAACTTTTACTTACCAAGCTTTATTTGAACTCAGTCAACAATGGGCAAAAAGCATTAGTTATTTTAATAATGGACATTGCCCAGTGGCTATTTATGGTGGCCGACAATGGCATATGTACGCCGGCATACTAGCCATTCTTGCGAGTGATAACGCCTATGTTCCGCTAAATATCAAACAACCGGCTAAGCGAAATAACAAGGTATTATCTGAAATTAATAGCCAAGTACTTTTGGTTGCTGATAACGAAGACCCAACCGAGATATTGCAACAGATTGAACAGCCATTAGTTGTGCTTTATTTAGGAACAGATACACCTAGTTGGCTAACTAATAACAAACATTATCAGTGTTTTAATATTGGCGATGCTAACTTAATCACAGCCAACTCAATGACACCTTCTTCAGCAATAGGTACTTCTATGCCTACTGCCATCAACACCACTGATATAAGCCCGATTACCTCTGCAGCAACTGAATCAACTGAATCAACGAATGGGAAAAATACGCTATTAACTCAGAGCTCTGATGCTTATATCTTATTTACTTCTGGCAGTACCGGAACACCAAAAGGCATTGCCGTTAGTCATCAAAATATTATCAATCATCTTCATCGCCTCGATAAGTTATTAAAGTTAACAGCAAAAGATAAAGTCAGTCAGTTTTTTGAATTAACCTTTGATTTATCCGTGCATGATATGTTCAGTTGTTGGCACAAAGGTGCTGCACTCTATATTATTCCAGCAGAGCAGCTTATCTGTCCTATGGCATTTATTCAAAAACACCAATTAACTGTTTTTTCTGCCGTTGCTTCAGCTTTATCTTTTATGGATAAAATGCGCTTACTAAAACCACAGCAGTTACCTAGCCTAAGACTAAGCTGCTTTGGTGGTGAAAAACTGCTAACCAACCAGGCGCTAAAGTGGCAGGCATGTGCCCATAAAAGCCGAGTAATTAATCTTTATGGACCAACAGAGTGCACAATTACCGCCACTTACTTTGAATTAACGGATAAGAAAACAATCACCTCAGCGTCGGTACCCATAGGTCAAGCGCTGCCTGGATTAACGGCGATATTGGTAACTGACAACAAAAAGATCACTACCAGCAATACCTTAGCCGAGTTGTACCTAGCTGGAGATCAACTTGTTAGTGGCTATTACCAAAACAAAGAGAAAACAGTACAAGCTTTTATCACTCTATCAAGCCCGTTAACTCAGACACCAACACGTTTCTACCGTACCGGCGACATAGTCTATTATGACGAGCAAAAAAACATTGTTTTTCATGGCCGTAACGATCACCAATTTAAAGTATCAGGTCACCGTGTCGAAGCCGCCGAGATTGAGGCTGCCATAGTTAGTTTTTCCAACGATATTTCTTGGTGTGTTGTTTCTGCACAAACTGAACAGAGCGGTAATACCAAGATCATAGCTTTCATTGAATACAAGCAACACTCATCCTCTTGTTCAGCTTCTACTTCAGGTTCAGGTTCAGGTTCAAACTTAGGCTTAGGCAATCACCAAGACACTATTAGCGCACTAAGAAAACATTGTTTACAGCATTTACCCGCTTATATGGTGCCTGATGAGTTTAATCTCCAGCAACATTTACCCCGTAATATCAGTGGCAAAGTGGATATCAAAGCACTACTGAGTGGTACCCATAGTGATAGTAATAATTACAACAATAGTGACAGCATTAAAAGCAGCAAGAATAAGGAGACAATATAATGTCAATACAACAAAGTATCATTCAGTTCATTGAAGAAAAGACCCATAGCCCGTTAATAGATCTAACTGACAACTTACTTGGCACAATAAAATCATTCGATTTCATGATGCTTATGCTGGAACTCGAACAGAAATTCAAGCTGAAATTGCCCTTTGAGCAGGCACTTAGCACTAATTTAAGACAAATAGATGAGTTTATCTGCTGGGTTGAGTTGCACCATGAAAGTTAACAACGCCAGCAAGTCTCCATCCACAGATATAACAAACTCAAAACGAAGCTTAATAAAGCAGAAAACAATTAGTCTTGGCATAAGATTATTAGTGAGTACTTTATTGAAGTTAACTAGAAACAGAAGAAAAAAATTGGTCCAAAATATTGGTAAAACAATATTACGTTTTGCCAATAAAACCAGAAAACGAGCGATAAACAATATTATTAACGCCATGCCTGAACTCAGTATCAAAGAAGCTACTGACTTGGCCTTTGACGCTTATGGGAATTGTGCCTATGGCGTTGCCGAATCATTTTGGTTATCACAAGTTGAACCAGATATTTTTTGTGATGAAGAAACCTTACAAATTTTACAATCAGGCACAGGTGCTTGCATTGCTACCATGCATATAGGCTGCTACGAAGCAGTTCCGCTTGCGGTGGCTAAATTTGCTAAACAATCCGTTACCTTAACTAACATCCCTGATTTTTTAGCGGATACAATGGACTTTTATTCTGAGGTAAATATTACCGCCATCAACAAAAAGTCTGAAAATGCTTTTAGCGAGTTAGTAACAAGGGCAGGAAATAATGCGTATATTTCTTTGCATTGCGATCTTTATGCCAACCAAACTGAAGTAACCTTTTTTGGACAAAAAACTAAAGCCCCCTCAGGCGTCGTTTTACTCGCAAAGTTGACTAAAAAACCATTATTACTTGCCTATGCGGTCTATCAAGACGATGGCCAAGTACAAGTTTTTTTTGAAACGTTAACAAGTGATAAATTGGCCGAACAAAATACTGAGCAAAAAGCCGAGCAAGAAACAACGCAAGAAAGTGAGCAAACTGTTGAGCAAGTGATGGCACAAATTTACCAACGCTTCGAGCAGATAATTAGACAATACCCAAGTCAATGGTATTGGTCATATAACCGATGGAAAAACTACTCATCATGATAAGCAATATAAATAGTTTAGAGCAATCATCAAATAAGTCTGCAAGCAACACTGTAAATACTATTTCAAGTAAGGCTTCAAATAAGGCAGAAAAAAAAAGCGCTATATTATATCGCCGATTACTGTCTTATTATCTAGTACATAAAAAGCTTATTTTCATTGCCTTGCTGGCCTTGTGTTTATTTAGCTTGGTTGATGCTGGCATGATTTATTTCATCAAACCTCTAATTGATCAAGGCTTAGGAAAAGCCGATAGTAATACCTTACAACTAGGCGCTTTATTAGTCATAGGCATTTTTTTGTTACGTGGTTTGGCAAGTTTTAGCTCTAACTATGCAATTGCCTATGTCAGCAGCAAGGTGACTTATCAAATAAGGCAACAAGCTTTTAATAAATTATTATATTTACCCAGAGCATTTTTTGATAACAATAGCCGTGGCAGTCTTATTGCCAAATTAATCTATGATAGTGAGCAACTAGCTCAAGCGTTTTCCAGTGCTGTAGTTATTGTCATCCGAGAGTCTGTCATTATCTTAGTATTATTAACTATGATGTTTTACAACAGTTGGCAATTATCGCTAACTTTCCTTGTTATAGCCCCGATAATCGCGTTGATTATTAAGAAGGTATCCAAGCGTTTTAAAATAATTAGCCGCAGATTACAGAGCAGTATGGGAGAAGTCAGTAAAGCAACAGAGCAAGCAATTGTAAACCAACAAGAAATAATACTATTAAATACTAGCGGTCAAATAAGCAGTCAATTTGAGAAAACAAATAATCATAACCGCCAACAAAACATGAAGTTACAAGCGACAACTGCAGTAAGTAACCCGGTAATTCAACTTATTGCCTCGTTTGCTATTGCTGCGGTACTACTACTTGCCAGTAATGAGCAAGTACTTAATCAATTATCCCCTGGCACGTTTACCCTCGTTTTAATTGCCATGGCTTCATTGCTCAAACCATTAAAGCAATTAAGTAATATTAATCAACACTTGCAAAAAGGTTTAACTGCAGCAAGCAGCTTATTCAATTTTCTAGATGAAAAAGAAGAAAATGATACTGGCAGCACGCCATTATTAGCACCATGTTCAAACATCACTTTCAAGAATGTATCTTTCACCTATAAAGGTAAAAATCAACCGGCATTAAAACAGTTTTCAGTAAATATAAAAGGCGGTACCCGTGTTGCCTTTGTTGGTGAATCTGGCAGCGGTAAAAGCACCCTAGCCCGCTTATTATTACGTCTATATCAATCTCCCCAGCAAAGCATTTTCATCAATGGTATTGCCATTGAAAAATATAGCTTAGCTTCACTTAGAGCACAGTTTGCTTTTGTATCACAAGATATTGTTTTAATAGACGACACCCTAGCAAACAATATCCGTTTTGGCTGTAATCGCCAGGTATCAAACGAAGAAGTTGAGCAAGCCGCAAGAGATGCAAATGTGACAGAATTTGCTGAAGAGCTTGCCTTAGGGATGAATACACCCATAGGAGAAAATGGTCGCAATTTATCGGGCGGGCAACGACAGCGTATTGCCATAGCTCGTGCGTTTTTACGTGATGCTAGCATTATCATCTTAGATGAAGCGACTTCTGCCTTAGACAACCATAGTGAACAACATATACAACAAGCTTTTACTCGTCTTAGTAAAGGCAAAACCTTACTGATTATTGCTCATAAGTTATCAAGCATCAAAAGTGCCGATGAAATTGTTGTGCTCAACAAAGGGGAATTAGTGGAACAAGGCACTCATATAGAGCTACTCGCTAAAGCAGGCTATTACCAAGCCTTGCACCAGAAAAATGATTGAGTTAGGTATTACTGTACAAGCTAAATAAAGATGGAAACTGACAATTTTATGTATTAAACGAAAATTATCTTTCTTTAGATCAACTGATCGCTAAAAGAAGATATTGATAGGTGAATTTTAATTCCTACTTTTTCTTGCAAGAGCTAACTTCAAGCTAATGTCTGCTATCTGCAAAGATGGCTGACATTAGCTTATATGCTCTAAGGCGCTAACGCCCCCCTTTCCGAGATAGTTCTAACAGTCACTATTACCACAAAGAAGACATTAGCAGTTTTATGGAAATTAGGTTTCAAATTAGATTTTGTATCGATAACGCTCACTTAAGCGGACAAAAATTATTGGCTATACTTGTTGAGGTACGAAACAAAGCCAACTGTTTTTGTTCCGACTTAAAGTGCTTGTATGCATTAATTCAAAAATTATTATTAGTTCTGTTTTTACTTCAAATAATCAGAAACATTCAGAAGATTGTTGCTCTGCTAAACAAAAAAGGCGAGTTTTTAACATCACCTTTTTCGAACTTTATGGTTTTTAGCTAAAACCATTTCTATAAATAAAGCCAAATACATGCTCGAGTATTTGTTTCTGTATTGCCTTGCGATCTACACCTTCTCTATCCTTACACAAAGATACGCCTTTGACTTCCCGTTCAGAGTCGCATTCGTCGATGTACACAAAGTGACCAGCGTTTTGTTCAATACCTACTAAATTTGCACCTTGAATATGGTTTGCATAATATTTGGAATGTACGGTGTACGGCAGGAAGTCATTTTCTAAAGAACCCAGAATTAGAGCTGGAACCTTAATACTTTCTAGGCTCTGTTCGCTAACCGCATGACCTAAGGCCGGATCTAAAGCGATAACAGCTACAACTCGCTCGTCTCGCATTTGTTCTTGTAGCAAACCAATTTTCTTTAACATTGCCTCACTCATTGGCTTACGTTTACTTTGCTGGCCATAGCCACAGCCTTTATCATCTTTTGCCTTTTCTGACACGCAATAGGCTTCCGACTTACCCGCTTCTAAATTAGCTCCCGCCATTGCTAAGGACGTAAATCCGCCTGAAGAATGACCAAGCATTATTATCTTGTCCGTTTTAAGCGAGGTATTAAACAGCCCCTCGTCAGATAAGCTATCGATCGCAAAGCTTACATCTTGTGGGCGCTGCCAGAAGCGCATAGCCGAACTGGGGTCGATATTCTCAGCTCCATAAACCCAGGACTCACCAAAATGAGCTACCCCAGCAACAACCCAGCCTTGCGAGGCTAATGCATAGCCCAGCCAGTTCATTTCACGAGGAGAGCCAAAGGCTCCATGAGAGATAATAGCAACTCGATGACTACTTTGCTTCGGTGATAAGCAAATCGTCGCTTCACAAGGTTCTGCACCACCTTGATACCAAAACTTGATTTTAGTTGGTCGATTCACTTGCTGATTAATAAAGTCGACTTCTGTTGTCTTCAGTTTCATTGCACCGCTAGAGAAAGCTTGAGCACTGACAAAAAGAGTAAGTAACGTAAGACAAGTACAGCAAAGTTTAGTTATTATGTGGTTCATAGTTCTCTCTATTTATTTTCATTGAACATTCTATGCTGCAAATATACATGCATTATTATGATTGAGCTGTGCAGAAAGTGCGTTTCGTGAGAAAGGTGTCACTTCAGGCAGAATTTTAAGCTTTCTCTTCTGCGGCAATGTCTTCTATTGCGAAACCTTCAACTGCAAAATATAACTCCGTTTTAAGTGCTTCAGGCTCAGTTTTCATGGGGTTATTCAGATATAGCTGCACAATTTGTTGGTCTTTAAGCTTGATGTTATTAGGTAGGACCCATTGCGCATAAACCTGAGAAATAGTTTGCCACATGCAATTGTGCGGACCTGTATGCGTGAAACAGGCCCATCGGCCGGCCCGCCATTTAAAAGCTACCAGTTTTTCATGGTGAGCGGACAGACCTTCAACAAAGCCAGCAAAAAAACGGCTTTCAGTTTGCTCTCCGGTCCACGGGTTATCAACAGAAACGCCAATAGGCTGTAACGCCCCATAACTTAGCGGCTCGGCCATAGCGGCTAGACGGCCGTATAACTCTCCAGCCACCGCGGAAAATGATTGCTCATTAAAACCTTTGCCATAGAAACCGTACACGTTTTGCTCAGGTAACGTTTTCCAAACAGGTTCCAATTTTTGGTCTTTTAGTATTTTTCTAGGTTTTAGGCTGCCAGCACGATCATTGATCGGCAAATTACCTTGAACTACGTCGCTTGGTGTAACAGAGAAGTTCTTTTTAAACGCCCTAGAAAAAGATGAAGGGGAATCATAGCCGACGCTAAGAGCGACATCGATAATATTGTGATTTCCCTGTTTAATTAAGTGCAGTGCCTTTTCCAGTTTTTGCCGCTGGATGAACTCACCCAACTGGTAACCCGTCGCTGCAAAAAATATGCGGTTAAAATGGTACTTGGAAAAGCCTGTATAATTTGCCAGGTCGTCCAAGCTGATAGTCCAGTCGCTATGGTCATAAATATACTGCCCGACCTGGCTAATGATTTTTGCGTTATTATTGTATAAAGTATCTACCATGGGTTTTTATCTAACTTCCACAATGTATATTTCCACCTGCCATATTACTTACCTGTATGCATAACAATTAAGCATTTATTATGTAGACGTCTCAGTAATCCCCATCTACTCGATTGCATTATAATCTATCGTAAAACTCTTTAATTTCAAACTCTTAATTTTTGTTTTTGCTGTTATTTTAACCATTATTGAATATTACTGAGAAATATCAGTAATATTATAAAAAAACATTAGAAAATATATGGCAAAAAACTAAATACTAATGTCAGCTAAGCGCACCAAGAAGCCCTTAAAAAAAGGGCTAATTAATTTGGAATTCACTAATTTTTTTAAAATGAGATGTTAAGGGCGGTTAGTACCACATTGCTGACATTAGCAATTACAGATAATTAGACAGGTTGGATTAGATTTTGTATCGATAACGCCTCATTAAGAGGCAAATAATTGTTGGCTAAAATAAGCGACGCAGGAGCAAAAGCCAACGGTTATTTGTCCTGCTGTAATGACTTGTTAGTTGCCCTGTACACAATTTACCAATTTGATCTGCAACAGCTCTTTAACTGCCATTAGATATCGTTCATAGCGTTCTGAAGTAATATCCTTCATTTTCCCCATATGCATGTACTTATTCCTCCTGTCAAATAGGGAGGATAGCTCGTTTTTCAATGGATTAAATTTAACTTTATCCTCTGGTCCTAAGGCGTTTTTGAAAAAACGGTTTAAGTATTGATTTATATTTGCTTCCTCAATAAATTGAACAAAATCGTCCATTAAATTTTGTGGGATAAGTTCAAATACTGAATACCTTAAATAATTTTCACTACATAAAGCTAGTTCTACTGTGGCTCGATGTATATTGCCAGATCGTATGGACACATGAGCATCATGTAGAAACTTAATATACATTGGAAGTTCTGCCTGGTTTTGAACTCGATTAAGAGTCAAACACCAGTTTTCATCAGTTACGAGAGCAGTTCTTTGAACCGTAATACGGTTTGTGCTCGAATACACTCGATTGTTAGTATGAGGGTCGATTAGATATGTTCCCCAACCAGACAGGTTAGATGATGGTGAACCGACTCCAAGCAATGGGGCATTTGAAGACCACTGCAATATTTCCAACCAATAAGTAAATGCTCGATTAGCAATCAATTCATATCTATCAGAAACTTTATCTAGAAGTTCGCGTTTCTCTTTGTCATAAATACTGGAGTCTACGTTACTGGTATTTGACGCTTCTTCTGGAATATTTTGAAGTTCTTTCACTTCAATATTTAGATCAACTTTATGGACTTCGTACTCTAAAGGTATTTTAATTCCTTCATCTTCTCTCCAACAACCTAAATATGCGACCTGATCAAAACCTTCATCACGATTAGCTGAATCTTCTGGTGGTATGTTTATGGTGATGTTAAATGATTCAAATTCAAACTCATGCTTTGTTCCCATTACCTTGGGAACAACAGTAAAATTTGCAGTTGTATACCTATTCCATGTATTGACTTTAATTTCGCGCAACATAACTCCGATGTATAATTTGGGCAACTAACGCCTTGCTAAGCGGATAAAAATGGTTGGCTATAATCGCGAAGCGATGGCCAACTGTTTTTATTCCGTTTAAGCAACTTGTTAGGTGCTTTTTCGTTTAATTAAAATATAGGATAATAATAATGAAATTAATCCAACAAATAAAAGCTCTATGAGTAATACACGCCAATTATCAATCGAACGTATTAATGATTCCTCCCAAGAGTTCCCTTGTTTTTTGATTGATTCCCAATCATTAAGGAGTTGCTCAATTTCATACTTGCCTTCATCTATTTTTACTTTGTTTTTTTGTAATTGTAGAATTTTTTGATTTGCATTTTCTAAACTTGATTCAAGTTTATCTACTTCAGTTTTTAACTCTTCGATACGGTTAGAAATGGCTATTTCACCCTCAGACTGAATAAGAATAATTGCTTTTTCTGACTCTAACTTAATTAATTTTAACCCATTACTTATTATTGGAAGTGATTTGGCTTTTAGACTTTCTACTTCTATATTCTCAGCAATACTTATATTTCGGAGTGATGTTTGCTTAGCTTTATTAATACTACTCTTTGCATCATCTGAAACTAATTTTATGTGTGAAATAGATCTATCTAACGCTTCTTTTCCTTGTTTATCTATATCTATTGCTAATGATTGGAATTTAATTGTGCCAAACGCAAAAAATATTATTGATAAAAAGAATAATGCTCCTGCGATCCAAATTATTGGATGCCGTAGTAAACGATAATCAAGTGCATATTTTATTTGCTCGTGTATATACTTTGTTGTTTCCATACGTACTCTCGGTTAGTATTCTTCCTGCATGATTGCTAATTCTCTATCAATTACAGCCGAGAACGAATCGTCCATCACTTTTATTAAAAATTCAGACAGAAGATTACAAATGCTAACTACTGTTTCTGGCAATACTTCATTTGCGTTTGGTGTTAATTGGCCATGAGAAAATATATGACGTATCGCAGAAGCTAGGTACTGTGGGTTGCAAGGGTCTGAGTTAAAGTATTTATCTAGTTCTGTTTTATGTTTCTTATTCACGCGTTCGTAAATAAACTGGTAAAACTTGTTATCGCTGTCTAATTCTTTAATCTTGGTTGCCAAACCGTTGGAATCGTATTTTGACAATAAAGTAGCTGTGTTATTTGGCTTTAACCCCATAAGTGGTAAGAAAATCTCATAGACAGACCAACATAAAAACACTCTACAGAGAGCACTGTAACCATTTTCTGTAGGTTCTTTGTAACCATCTAACTCAAGGCTTTTAAAAGACGAAGCTAACCTGAATCTAGATCCAAATCGATTTATATCACCCTCACCACCAACAAAATCAAATCGACTGTATGCATGAGCTTTTACAAAGCCATCATAGTTGCCCCACTGCCTAGGATAATGTTCCACTAATGTACCTCCAAATGTTCACTAGAATACTAACGCCGTTTTAAGCGGCAAATTGCAGTTGGCTAAAATAAGTGAGGCACGAACAAAAAGCCAACTGTAATTTGTCCGACTTGAAAACCCTTGTTAGGTGCTTTCACCTGCCAATATCTCGTGATTAAGCTGACTATTGCGATCTGCTATTTCTTTCAGTTTGTTTATGAGCAGCTCAATTTTTTCTAGATATGATATAAGTATGTTGATTAGTTCGGCCGCCCCTCCCGCGGATAAGTCCAACTCTCGTTCGCCCAAAGCATTTCGCAACTTCTTTACGTAACGAGGAAATTTGTGTATCGGGGATTCTTCCTCTATGACAATCGTTATCATCTCTTGAACGATCTTAAGAAACTCCTTCCATAATGCCTTCTCGGTTTCATCCTTTGCGTCTGTTCCTGCTCCTTTTACCAAATCTTCAAATACTTGGCTGATTGGCTTACTTAGTTTCTCTCCTGAAAACTCTCTAATTAATTGAGTATGCAACTCCTTTGCTCTCAGCGATGTTTCTAACACCCTAGCAATTGATCTTGAAACTCTAATCGAATTCAAGTCGTACGATTGAGAAATATCATCCAGGCTGGCTTCTAAATCATCTTCTGATTTACCAGGCATATTTCCTAAGATCCTGTCGTTGACTGAGTCAAGATAATTGGAAAAATTTTCCATGGTCTTTTCTAGGGTATCAGCGACAACTCCAGTGGCTGAAAGTTCGAACTCCAACATCGATGAGGCTACAGTAATGACAGTCGCGGATACATCAGAGTTAACTGTAAATATCTTTTCTTTTGCCTCCTTCGCATCTCTAACCGTTTTGTCTGAATACTTGCCGTTTGACGATTTGATAATTGGCGACAACAATTCTTCTTTGATTTTCTTTATCTCTTCATCAACACTATCATCAAGAGATAATAGATACCGTTTTTTGAGTTCCTTAATTTCCTGCTCTAATTCCTTCAGTTCAGATTCCATGATTTCCTCGCATGTGTACTCTCGACCTTGATCGGGCACCTAACGCTTATATTAAGCGGCTAAGTACATTTTGCTAAACTGCGCGGAGCGCGAGCAAACTGTACGTGTCCGTTTGAATTTTCTTGTTATTTGATGGTAGCGGAAAACTACCAACGAAAACAAGAGCTTTTACTAATTTGGCAGCCCGACCGTAGAAGCAAAAAGTGCCCAGCGCCACGACTAACCAAACAGTGAATTTTGAGCAAAACACAAAAGCTAATTTAGCTAATGGCTTTACAACAAATAATGTCTAAAACAGTAAAGCCTATTAGCGGCTTTAACCTAACTGATCAGGCGAAAACTGAGGCGTAACTCACTAAACCATTTTAGAAAACACCGCTCTTACACATAAATATTAACGTGATTTCGTGGTGCCAAATAACAGCTTATTAGAAGGGTGAAACCAATGTTTAAACACGGGTTAATCCCTTCTTTCATTTTTGTAAAAAATCACAGTAACCTATAACGAATGTTAAATCAATAAGTTACCAGCCACTACTGAACTGATTGATGTGTAAAATACAGGTTTATGCCTTCTTTCACGAAAACTAACAAAAACACTAAGGACTGTATAAATAAACAAGCCCGTACTGAAATAGTATTAGATTAGTTTTATCTAATAAATAAAACCTTTAACTTATAAGATTATATAAAGCATTCTAATTATCCATATAGTAACAATACATTTGTTTGGGTGCTGCTAAAAACGACCGAGTTATACCTCGTAATACTGACATGACTTTTAACCGATACATTAGAAAATATATGGAAAAAAATCATAGCCTAACGTCCCCAATGCGCACCAAGAAGTCCTTAGCGGTATATTGTTTTGCCCGTTTTCTATTCGTCGACTATCTGAAATCTTCGATCAAAATAGGTTGCAGCCATAACATTAAAAACCCCATTTTTAAGAAAAGTTACATAACCATTTTCCTGTATCTCTACCTCGGATATTTCTACTAAAATATTATCATTATCAATATCTATATATTCATCCATTTTCCGTTTCCTATCTCAGTAATTCGATTTAATTGAGTTGTTAATGTTAACTCTTACCACATTGCATACATTAAAATTTAATTACGGGGTTAATATATGATTTCTTATAAGGGTTACACTTACAATTATCATGAAAAGATTTTAAAACCTGAGTTGTTAGTCGCATTTCCTGATCAAATTTTGACAAACAAAATTTACAATGTTCATTAGTACCAGCATTCTTTAAAACAAAGCTATTCACAAAATTACTCTCTAGTGCTTTGATAAATTGGTCATCCCAAGATTTTTCACAAGAAGCCTTATTGTAAATATCAGCCAAAACCCCTTTTGGGTATTTAAGCTTTAGGCCTTCCTCAGTTAGTACCGCTACTAGTTCTTTCGTTATAGCTTGACGAGGGTTGATACCAATGGATTTTTTCTCTTCAGCTGTTAGTTTGTTGTCTGTTTTTATCAAACTCAATTCATGAGACAGGTGTTTAATTACTATGCTATGACATTCTTTTTTGATAAATGGGCATAAATCAAGTTCCTCTTGAAAGTACTCTGTAACAGATTTTTTCTCAATCGCAGGGGCACTTGATGATGAGGCATCAATCTCGTTCTCTTTTCTTGAAAACAGCGACTTCAATATCTTAAGCATGATTCCTCGCTTACATAAAAAATGGGGTCAGATACACATTAATATCACTATTGGGTCATAAATACGTTTTACAACACATTAGAATATATATGGCAAATAATTTGAGGCAAGCGTCCGCAATGCGCACCAAGAAGTCCTTAACAAAAGAGCTACTTCATTTGGAATTTACTAATTTATTAAAGTGAGTTGTTAAGGGCAGTAGCTACCACAAAGCGGTCTTAATAATTAGAACAACAAACTCCATTTTTATGTCAGCTATCTTCAAGGGTAGCTGACATTAGAATAATTTGTCTATCTCGCTTTCACCCCCCAAAGTGCCATAGGAATATTTTTATGTAAAAATTATTATTGTCAAATAGCTATTTATTGAGCTACGTTAGACCGATAATTATTAAACTCATCTATGGAGGAAAATCCAAAGATGACCTTTCGTTGATATAGATGATTTGGCTTCAAAACATTGCTAGGGAAATGTTTATTGTTTTCTGCATCGGTATAATTTTGCGCCTCCAAGCGTAAGCCTTGATATGACTTAAAATGACCACTTAAATAAAAGCCACTATATAGTTGTATTGCTAGCTGATCCGTATAAACAGATAAGCTAACTTGGTTCTTTATTGACTTAAGGATCACTTTTGGTTGTTCAAACAGCGCGTTATGTAAAATAAAACAGTGATCAAAACCGTTTTTTTGTTTAAGAGACTTATCTTTTGTATATTGTTGTCGATTACCAATTGAGTCAGGTTTTAGAAAATTATAATCTGTCTTTGAAACGGCAACTACCTTACCTGTTGGAATATTATTATCATCTATCTCAAGAAATGCCGATGACATCATCTGTAGCTGTAATGATTGGCAGTCATTTTCGCCTAGATTAAAGTAAGAGTGATTGGTCAAATTGATGGCCGTGGTCAAGTCAGTATTAGCAAGATATTGAATGCTTAATTTATTATCCGCACTTAACTGGTAACAGACAGATAAACTTAATTCACCTGGAAAACCTTGATCGCCATAGGGAGAAATAAGGGATAATGTGACGGAAGTGTTAGTAAGGTTTGCTTTGTCTATTTTCCATAAACGAATAGAAAAACTGTCATATCCACCATGTAAAAAATTATCACCGTCGTTTAAGGGCAATTGATATTGCTTATCGTCGAGTTGAAATTTACCACCCTAAATACGATTACATACCCTGCCACAGGTTGCCCCTAAATAAAATTCATCATTTAGATATTCTTTTGCAGACTCATAGCCCAGTATCATTTGGGTTGGTTTGGAGTTTATCGGAAATTTAATCGATTAAATTCTGGCACCAAAATTAATAATTTCAACTGACATGCCATAGTCATTAATCTTGTTTCCAACGTTGTTTTAGTTATCAAGCTAAGTACCTTATCTGATTGTCTGATTGCTAGTACCAGTTATCTTCTATCATTTTATTTAGGCGTATACTTTTATAATCGGCAATTTCAGTAACCAATACCTTCATTTAGCCTAATTATATAAAAATGAAAATTGTATGCTAAAAAAAACTAGTGGATCCATGAATTGCCGTTGCACCAAACTCATAAAATGCGCCTTTTAACTTTGTAAATTTTTCCGTATATGACCTCATCGGTGTTATGGGTAAATATGACAAATCACCAGAAAGAATATACTCCGCAACGGCACTACCAAAAACGGTTCCTGGAGCAATCCCCCTACCACTGTAGCCAAAAATACTGATTGCATTAGGCCCAAACTCTACGATGTGGGGTAAATGGTCATTTGAATAGGCGATACGACCATGCCATGCATGTTCAAACTCAATATCACCTAAATAAGGGTATAGCTTTTTCAGTCTATGTTGGGCCCAGTTATAATGAATATACCCTGAAGGTAAATCAAGAGAGCCAACAGCGCCTAGAATTAGCCTTCCCGCTTGGTCTCGGCGAATAGAAGACATTATCATTGCAGTGTCCCAGCAACCTTGCTGCTCAGGGATGATTTTTTTTAATAATGCTTCATCAAGCGGTTTAGTTGCCGTTTGAAAGTAATGTACAGGTGTATAAATAGGGGCTGCACTAACATGTAAATGTTGATGGTAAGCATTAGTAGCCAATATAACCGCTTCAGCTTTAATGACGTGCTCAAACGTTTTTATTTCCCAAGTTTCATTATTGCGAGCAATTGCGGTAACAGGAGTCATTTGATGAATAGATGCTCCGGCAGATACTGCTGCACAGGCTAAGCCTCGAAGATAAGAAAGCGGCTGAATAGTGCCAGCCCCCCTAAAATGAAGAGCACCTTTATAGAATGGCGTACCTAGTTTGTTTTCGGTTTCAGCTTTAGACAACAGGTCAACATTCAGCCCTCTAAGTCGGTATTGCCGTAGTCTTTCTTTTAAATTTTCAAGCCCCCTATTTGAATGAGCACAATGAAGGGTACCCGTTTGGGTTAATTCACAATCAATATCGTACTTATCAATATTGGAAAAAACAAATTCAGGGCCACGAGCAAGCATTTGGTTAAGCTTTATTCCTGCTACTTGCCCAAGCAACTTTTCGACTTTATCTGGCTCCATCCAAAGCCCAGAATTAACTAAGCCTACGTTTCTTCCTGAACCGCCATCACCAATATGTCCAGCCTCTAAAAGTAAAACATTACTGCCTTTTTCTGCAAGCCGCAACGCACATGAGACGCCGGTATATCCGCCCCCAATAACAACAACATCGACTGACTTATCTTTATTTAAACGGTTTGTTTTCAATAATTTTTTTGACGTTGCATGCCAGAGGTTACTGCCAATAATTCCAAGAGGCATTCCTTTACTCCATTGATATTAAGATGGTTTATGATCAAGTCCTATAAAAATAAAAGAATAACAACACCCGTGGCTGCAATATTAAATGATCTTTCATTTCAAAATCGGACATTACTAATGAGCACTAATCGACAATAATAGTTTCAGATATTAGTATAATACTATTTATAATACAATGGTGTATTGGCAAAATTATTACATCATAGAAATGCAAAAAACCACTCACCAGTTAAGAAGCTGAATGGCTTTTAAATTGACTTAACAAGCTGATACTAGAGTGCCTTATTTTCCAGCACAGAGATTTGTTCATTTACAATAGCTAAAGTTGCTCTTTGTGTGATCATCGCGGCATCAAAGGCAGCTTGAGGTTTTTTATTTTTTATAAGTTCAAAAATATCAACATGGGCTTGATATTCAGCAACCGTTACTGGGATCATTCTGTTAGTAAAACGTATATTGACTTTAAGGGCTGTGGTAATAAAGTTTTTTAATTGAATGAAAAATGGATTGTTACTAGCCGATAACACACTTTGATGAAACTCTATATCCGCTTCATGGGTATCATCTTGACCATTAGTAGCATCCTTCATTCTTGCTAAAGCATTTTCAATAGCAGTTAATTCATCTTCTTGAGCATATTGCGCTGCTAAATATGCAGCTTCAGGCTCTATACCCAAACGAAGCTGTAAAAAATGCCTTAAGAGATATAAATCTGGCTTACCTAATAGGATCCAGTTAAGTACATCAACATCAAATAAGTTCCAGTGCTTTGAATCAACAACTTTAATACCTTGTCTCGGTCTAGAGCTGATTAAACCTTTAGCAGTTAACATCTTAACTGCTTCTCGAGTTGCCGTTCTACTTATATCGAACTGGGTACACAGATCCGCTTCAGAAGGTAAACTATCACCGACTTTATAACTTCCTTCCATTATTTTTCTACCCAATTCGTGAACAACTTGTTGGGTTAAATTACGATGTGATGATTCCATGTTATGGATATACTCTTTTTTACATTAAGTTTTAGGCAACTGAGTGCTAAATAATTTAATTATATACAATAATTGTTATTTGTATGATAAATGAGTTCGCTTGAATACTCTAGTTTATTTTACCCCATCAAACATTTATTCAGCGTCCTCCGCTGCATAAATGTTATGAGATTTGGCCTATTTAGTTTTAGAAAAAGTAATATTACGTAACTTTCATCAGAAAGCACTTGCTTCTACCCTTTTTAATTGTATTATAAATACTATTGTATATAATTTAAGATGTTTTCTTTATGATAAAGTCATTACTAGTTGTTAATATAGCATTGGCCTCGTTGTTGTTATTTAGTTCTGATACCCAGAGCCAAACACGTGAGCCTTGGGAAGATAATAAAATATTTTCCATTAACAAAGAAGCACCACATGCATCATTGTTTCCATTTCAATCACGTGATGCTGCGCTTGCTGATAGCAAGGAACAAAGTAATAATTATCTACTTCTTAATGGCTTATGGAAATTTAATTGGCAACGTTCACCAAAAAACAAACCTAATGCCTTTGAAACAGCTAACTTAAATGATAGTAAATGGCAGCAAATCCCTGTTCCTGGAAACTGGGAAGCAGATGGTTTTGGTTACCCTATTTATTTAGATGAACGTTTCCCATTCACTACCACTTGGCCTGATGCGCCAAAAGAATATAATCCTATTGGCTCTTATCGTAAGTCCTTCGCTTTGCCTAAATCATGGAAGAACAAACAAGTTTTCCTTCATGTTGGCGGTGATACTTCTTGGGGACGTTTAGTACATGAACAATATACAATACCCGCTAAAAGTTATCAGTACGGTTTTACTTTAGTCCATTTTCGTTTATCAAGTTCAGTTTAAACAACCGTAAAAGTGCCGGAACTGGCACGTACAGTTAACGTAAAATAATATAAAACACACCTATATAACCTGATATAAAGCTATATAAATAAACCTGAGTGCTAACACTCAGGTTAAATTTTAAAGAGGCAACAATGACTACCGTTAAAACGCCAACGTTTTCTGACAATGAGATAATTAAATTATTAGCTCAGCAGTACCAATTATCAGGGCAGCTAAAAAACTTACCCGGATATTGTGATCAAAACTTATTACTGACAACTAAGAGTAATGAGCAATACATTGTAAAAATTGCTAATTCAGCTGAGCCAAAACTTGAGCTAGCAATGCAAAATGCGGCAATGGCTCATTTAACACAAAAAGAATGTGATGTTCCTCATGCAATAAACAATCACATAGGCGAAAGCATCACAACAATAAGAAATGCACATCAAGCAAGCTTTTGTTTACGAGTATTAACTTTTATACCAGGGCAGTTTTATGCCGATGCCAACCCTCTAACTCACAACAAAGCCCTTTGGTCTGACTTAGGCCAATTTATTGCCAATATTGATATTGCCCTAACAGACTTTAATCACCCCGGTGCTTTTCGCTATTTAGACTGGGATTTAGCGCAAGGTTATCGTGTCTGTATGAGTAAAAAGCATTTACTTAAAGAAGAAAAAGCCAGTATTGTCGAGAAATTTCTAACGCTATATCAAACGCAAACCATGCCGGTTTTATCCCAATTGCCACAAGGCGTTATTCACAACGATGCCAATGACTACAACTTGTTAGTGGACAACATCGAAACTCCCAAAAGAATATCGGGCATTATTGACTTTGGCGATATGGTGCATAGCCATATTATTAATGAGTTAGCGATAACCTGTGCTTATGCTTTGATGGGTGAAAAAAAGGCTCAAGAGGATATCCTTAGTACCTTCAAAACCATCGTAGCTGGTTATCATAAGATTAGACCACTACTTGATATCGAATTAGAAGTACTCTATTCATTAGTTGCTTTGCGTTTATGTACCACGGTTTGTAATTCTGCATTAGCGATTGAACAACAGCCCGATAATGAGTATTTATTAGTCTCAGTAAAACCCGCATGGCAGTTACTTGAACAGCTCGTTACGTTAAATCCTTATGCGGTGTTGTGCCAATTACGTCAAGCGTGTCAACTGCCAGTTGATAGCGGTAATAAAGCTGAAGATATTATTAGTTATCGTAAAAAACATTTAGGTAAAACATTAAGTTTAAGTTACCAAGAGCCCTTGAAAATGGTGCGTGGCCAAGGTGCTTATTTGTTCACCGAACAAGGGACGCCTTATTTAGATATGGTCAACAATGTTTGTCATGTGGGTCATTGTCATCCTAAAGTGGTTGCGGCAGGCCAAGCACAACTTGCTAAGTTAAATACCAATACTCGTTATTTGCATGACAATATTGTTAATTACGCTGACAAATTGCTCGCTACTATGCCAGAAGAATTATCGGTATGTATGCTGGTAAATTCTGGTAGTGAAGCCAACGAACTCGCTTTCCGTTTAGCTAGAAGCTACACCAAAGGCACCGAATTACTAGTGGTTGATGGTGCTTATCACGGTAATACCAATGCTTGTATTGAAGCCAGTCCTTATAAATTTGATGGACCTGGCGGCGAAGGTGCAAAGCCATATGTGCATAAAGTGACCTTACCTGATCCTTACCGTGGTGAATTTCAAGGTAATAGTGCTGAATCTGCTCAAGGTTATGCGAACAGCGTTAAAGACACCCTTGCTCAATTAGCTCAAGCAGGTAAGAAGCCTAGTGCATTTATCTGTGAATCACTGCAAGGTGTTGCTGGGCAAATAATTATGCCTGACGGCTATTTATCTTCAGTATATCAACAAGTTCGTGACGCCGGTGGTGTTTGTATTGCTGATGAAGTACAAGTTGGCTTTGGCCGTGTTGGTACACATATGTGGGCATTTGAAACTCAAGACGTCGTTCCTGATATCGTCACCTTAGGAAAACCTATTGGCAATGGTCACCCAATGGCAGCAGTTATTACCACACAAGCTATTGCTGATGCTTTTGTTAATGGCATGGAATACTTTAATACTTTTGGTGGTAATCCAGTTTCTTGTGCTATAGGTATGGCGGTACTTGATGTTATTGAACAAGAGCAGCTTCAAGTTCATGCCTTAGCAACTGGGAAACATTTCCAAGATAAACTAAAAGAACTAAAACAACGTTTTGAATTAATTGGTGATGTTCGTGGTTTAGGTTTGTTCATTGGCGTTGAATTAGTCGAAAACCGCACAACAAAACAACCTGCCACCGAAAAAACCTCATGGTTAGTGGAGTTCTTCAAGCAACATCACATTTTACTCAGTACAGAAGGCCCATTTTATAACATTCTCAAAATTAAGCCGCCGTTAGCTTTTAATGAAGCTGACACTGATAAGTTTATCAAAGTGCTTGAATTGGGCTTAACTAAGCTAGTAAAAACTAACGTATAAAACATTAAAGAACACTAGTGAGCTAAACCTTTAACGATTAAGACGCTAGTGTTTTACCCAAAAAGCCATTTTTCAACGTTCAAGTTAATTGGTATTTACCAATGAATCACTTAACACCGCGCCATCATTCGGCTTTTTTACCAATAATGCTTTAACTTTAAACCCCGCAAACGCGCAAATAATACCGATAATAGGTGATAACCAATTAAAGAAACAAAATACCGCATATTCCAATGGATTGATCAGTAACACCGACTGCATATAAGCACCACAAGTATTCCAAGGGATAAGTGGTGAAGTTACCGTGCCTCCATCTTCCAGCGCACGTGATAAGTTTTCAGGTGCTAGTTCTCGTCGCTTGTATTCGTCTTTAAACATTCTACCCGGCATAACAATAGCAATATATTGATCCGCTGCAACACAGTTAGTGCCAAAAGCAGTGATTATTGTGGTTGAAATTAATGAGCCTACGCTGTTTGTTACCCCGATTAAACTTTCAACCACGCGCTTTAATAGCCCTACTGTCTCCATGATTGAACCAAAAGTCATGGCTGATATGATTAGCCAAATAGTATTAAGCATAGAGCCCATACCGCCGCCGCTGAGTAAATCATCAATGACTTTATTGCCAGTATCAAGTGATACGCCGGAGTACATCACTTGCCACACCACCATGATATTGGCTTCAACGGTTGTTAAGCCATCGTTGGCATAAGAAATAATTAGGTCTTGCTGAAATAGCACCGCCCATACAGCGCCAGCAATAGCACCAATGCCGATGGCAGGAAATGCTGGCATTTTTTTAACCGCTAAAAAAAGCGTGATAACCAAAGGAAGCAGTAAATACCATGCAATAAAGAATTCACTTTCTAAACTCAATAGCAGTTGATCAATTTGTGTATTTGATGATTGCGCGGCACTATTTAATCCTAAAAAGAAAAAGATGATCAAGGTAATGGCAAAACTGGGTACAGTACTCCACAACATATTTTTAATATGAATGAACAACTCAGTCCCAGCAATAGCTGGCGCAAGATTGGTAGTATCAGACAAGGGTGATAGTTTGTCACCAAAATAGGCTCCGCTGATAATTGCCCCTGCGGTCATAGGACCCGATGCATCCAAACCTGAAGAAACGCCCATTAACGCCACACCTATAGTGGCAGCTACCGTCCAACTACTGCCGATACACAACGCCACTAATGCACAAAGGACACAACAACTAACATAAAAATACTCTGGCGCTAAAATTTGTAAACCAAAGTAAATCATAGTGGGTACAGTACCCGCTAATAACCAAGTGCCGATGAGCGAACCAACAGCCAACAAAATTAAAATAGCCCCTAAAGTTAAGCTAATACCTTTGGTAATACCTGCTTCAATTTCGTGACGTTTATTGCCATTTTTTAAACCAATAAGACAAGCAACACCTGCGCATAACATCAAGGCTATTTGGTTAGGCCCTGAGGAAGAGTCATCACCAAAAAAGTAAACAGCTAAAACAAGCAAACACACTAATATAGCAATAGGAAATAAGGCATCGAGTAATGTCGGTTTCTGTTTATTTTCTATCATGTTTATCCCTGTTTTTATTTTTATTTATTTATTTTAAGTTGCTTAAACAAAAACGCCGATTAAATAGTTAATCGGCGTTTTTGTTAATTCACTTATTTATCTAAATGATTATGATGACCTATTGAATCTCCATTAGCCGTCAGCGCTGATAACCATTGGTTAATACGTTCAGGCTCTTCTGGCGCAGCACTCACACCTGTAGGTATTTGATTATTAAGTACCGACTCAATAGCAAAACTTACTGGCAACGACACTAAACGAGCCATGGCTTGTCCTTGTGCATTTCCTTGGCTATCTAGATAATAACTTTGATGCCAAACAACGTTGCCAGCCTGACGAACTTCTAACTCTACGCACATCACTACGCGATCGGCTTCATTGTCGTCATAAAGATATTTTTGCTCAAGCTCTCGACTAATTTCCAGTAAACGCTGTTCGCCACTACGGCCTTCTAACGTAGCTATTTCATCAAATAATGGTTGCCATGCTGTTGACCAGCCATTGAGGCGTAACGTGCCACGAACAAACTCTTGCACATCCCAATCATCTTGAAAATTATACTGCTTGATAAATGGCAGTGAGTCTCTATTAGGATACGCTTGAAAAGTTTCACTATGATCAGATAACTTCGCTTGATATTCACTTAGTGCTTCCCATGGAGCATTTGAGGTTTTAACCATACCATCTGCTTGCCATTGTGCTTTTGAGCGCAATGCTTTGAGTACACCTAATGGTGACCAGCTAAATTTATATTTAAAATCATTGGCAACTTTAGGGAAACCACCACAGTAAGAGCGGAAGTAATGCTGATTGCTAGATGAACATTGCTCACTGTTTTGGTAACTATCAACCAGTAAATGCGCGAGTAAATGATCAATACCTGGATCTAAACCCACCTCATTAACAAAACATAGCTCCAAGTCCTTTGCCTGTGAATTTAATTCAGCCATTTCTGGTGCTATATAGCTGCTAGAAACAAAGTGAGCTTTATGCTTCAAACAAAACTGTGCAACAGTTAAATGCAAGGTTGCTGGTAACATAGAAACCAGTACATCACCGGGTTTAACTATTTCAGTTAATACATCCCAGTCTAATTCACGTACATCAATCTGCACCTCATCATTTTTCAGTGCTTGTTCTGCTTTTACTAAACTGCGATTCCAAACAATAAGGGGTGTAGATTTCTTCGCTAGTTCAATAATACCAGGTGCAGAAGATAATCCTGCTCCTAGCCAATGTATGGTATTTGTCATGTTCATCCTTTTAAAGATCTTTAGTTTTGCTGTTAAATAGAGCGAGTGCAGTAGGCCAAACGCCTTGAGATTTATCATCAAGCGTTAATAAATGGGTTAATAGTTGTTGTCCATAATCTTCACTACTTTCCTTAGGTAAAAGTGAAGGTAGATGATCTATGGCAATAATGTCGAGCACTTTAGTTTGATCAATACGTAAACAAGGGACTTTAAAGGTAGTGCATTGCTGATAAATAGGTAACGGATTGTAGCTACCATACGGATCACAACTCACATCGACGATAACGGATAGTTTTCTTTCGTCTTTGCTGAGTAACTCTTTGGTGATAAAAGGAGGTAAGTCTTTATTAATTAATACACAATTAATAAAGATGTCAGCGTGGATAATTTCCTCAAAAGGTCCACCTTTTTTAGTTTCTGCTAAGTCCCATTCAAGTACTTCGAGTGAAAGCGCTTTTGCTAAGTCTACCGCACCTTTGCCACTGCGCCCTTTAGCGCCAATGACTAATAACTTAGGTTTAATTACAATATTGTTTGTTTGCTCAAGTGCTTGTTCAAGTGCTACCAGTAGCTGCTGCTTGTCTTGATAGGATGAAATATCAGCTAATGGCGGAGTAATATTTTGTTGTTGGTTCGCCCAGGCTAAAACCGATAGGGCCGCGCCAGCAAAACCAGCCCAATAGCCAAAAGCAGCGATTCTTCTTTGTTGTGCATCCACGAGATATTCTAGGTCAAACAGCTCACCACCACCTTGCTTAAAGCGTGATAACAAAGCTTGCCAGCCAGCTTGTTCTTTATATACGTGAGCAAAATAAATATGTTGATGAACCAGAGGGAAATCATCTTCAGGTAGCTCTTTTAGCCCCAAGATAATCGCGTCTTTAGGCGCATTAACCCAACTACCTTGAGCAACTAAGTCAGCATTAACTTGATGGTATAAATCATCATTGAAAATATTTTGTGATGAACATTCAACCGTCACTTTAAATCCAGCATCAATTAATACTTTTGCACCTTGTGGAGAAAGTGCTGTGCGTTGTTCATGTGGTTTTGTTTCTGCTCTAAGCCAAAGATGTACTTTACTCATAATATAAATTTTCAGTTCTATTAGTTAAAAAGGGAGTTAGGGTGATCTACGAGTGGCCATAGAATATGGCGAACAATTACAATTAATTTATATAGCGTATGCTGTAACATAAACTTATTTTTTATAGGTTCGTCATACACATAGAATCAAAATACTGCAAACATTTCATAGCTACCATTTATCGCTATACCCTTACTTTACTTTTGGCTGTCTTCTTAATCAGCTTACTCACACTATAATAGTAATAATAATAATTGCAACATTTATCATACAAATAATACTATATTAAATATCGTATAATATATTTTCATTTTTCATTATTTGGAAGAAACAGAAAACGCCTTCTTCATTAGGAATAAATAGTTGGATAACAATCAGGTACGTAATTTTTCATGATAGAAACTTCAATTTTATTGAGAGCAAGTTTTTGCCTTTCAGTATTTTTTCATTAGCAATATTTGCAAAACCTCCTTCGAATACTGAGATAACAGCTAACCATCCCATTGCCAGAAATGCCATTGATCGCACCGGGACACCAGAGCAACATAAAGATTACGACAAATACCAAAATCAGAAATTTAATCCCTTTTTCGATTTAGGTGCTTGGCATGGTTTCTTGTTGCCTGATAATAAAAGCAGTTACGGGGTTTTTACTGGCCCGATGATAATTGCTCAAGAATCTGTTGAGCTAAATACTTATCTAGCACACGAAAAAACACTACTTGCGAATATGGCTGAGGTAATGAATCAGCCAGAGCTGGCAAAGCATTATAGGAAAGCAGCAAAACTATTAGCGTCGAAAATTAACCAGTGTTTTTTCGATGACGAAACTGGTTTTTATTATGATCGAAAAATATTAAATACAGGGCAAGATTCAACAAAACCCTATGCAGGTGAATTACTCACAAAGCAAGGTAGAGGCCCTGAAGGCTGGAGCCCATTATGGGCAAATATTGCTGATAAAGATAAAGCCGCTCGTGTTAAAGATATGATGCTCAATGAAAAAGAATTCAATACAAAAGTTCCTTTAGGTACAGCAGCATTATCAAACCCTGCCTATGATGCAAATATTTATTGGCGCGGTCGTGTTTGGCTTGACCAAGTCTATTTTGGTTTGATCGCTTTAGACAATTATGGTTACCACTTTGCAGCAAAAAGTTTAGCTAAAAAACTGGTGAAAAATGCAGAAGGATTAAGTGAAAACGGCGCGATAAGGGAGAATTACAACCCTAAAACAGGCGTAGTACAAGGGGCTAATAATTTCAGTTAGAGTGCTGCTCATTTATTGATGCTTTTTCATGAGTTTTTTTCAACTGATGCTAGATACTCATGCGTAAAATTCTATGGCGCTAAGTGCCCCTTAACGCCATAGAAGTAGAAATTTATGTCCGCTATAATGATCGGAAAGTTGACCTTAACATTGAGTAAGTCTTTATGTCTCGAATGCGTACCAAGAAGTCATTAGAGGTGAACTGTTTTTAATAGTTCATTGGTTAAAAGCTAAGGCTCACTTCTACCACAAAAGAGACATCAGCAATTAGCCTACATTATTGATTTGGATTAGGTTTTGTATCGATAACGCCCTAATAATGGGTAAGAACTGTTGACTGATATTAGCAACGAGGGAGAATACTTGTTTAACAGTTTGTTATTAGAGAGTTTTGAGCCAATTCATAGCAGTACCTTTATCTTCAAAATTTTTTGATTTTTGCAAGTTTCTTGCTGGCGTTCTACTTTCTAAAATAGCTAAATGGATTGATGAATTTATGACTACAGCTTTGGCTACCATATTCTGACTATTTAACCAGATATTACATTCGTTAATTTTATCAAAAACATCAGGGGTTCCACCTTCAGCTTGGGTGTAGTCAATCAACAACTTAAACTTTTTTTGATTAAAGCTTTCAATGGCTGACTTCAGTTCCTCAATTGATTGGAGCATCCCTTCTTTGTTAAAAGCACCAGTAACTTTAACTGCAATTAGATCGCCATCAACTGAAACATAACTTTTACCATGCTCAAGCTCTACATTCATAATTTATCTCCGAAGTCATAACCGTATGTTATGGATACGTGCCTGTCATCCCCCCTAAAAAGTATAGACCAATTGATTTCCCCTCAGGAAGTTACTATTTAAATCCTACTAGTTGTTGAGACGTCTCAGTAACATAACTTGAATGATTTATTAGTAAATGTATGGAAAACATTTTTATGTTAACTTCCGCTTAACGCACCAAAAAGCGTTTAACAAAAGAGCTACTTCATTCGGAATTCACTAATTCAGTTGATGACCGATATAGGTTATGAGTTCAACCTTAGCCCTATCTTTGAACCACTGAAATGTAATTAACTTTTTAACAAGTTAACTTAGCCTAAAAGTAATATAAATCATATCCACAATATTACAATTAGGCTAGCATCCACTGTATCGGTTAAAATACCCCTTATAGATTGTGACTGAGTTATCTCTGGCGAAACCAAAAGGTAAAAAAAATTGGAAAACACACAGCATCATTGGACTACTTGTCAGGAATGTCAGGGACGCGGCAAAAAAACGAGAAGGCTGCGCAAAAAAGTGAAACTCAGCTTTCAAAGAGCCTTAGCGCACTTTGAAGAAATGAATGGCGAAGGCACGCCCCCCGTTCGACCGAAAGGTCACCTCTATGATTGTTTGAACTGTAGCGGCTCTGGCTTAGTTCAATCAGCTAGTCATCCTATAGCCGATACAGAAAACTACCCACATGTTGCTATTATTGGTGGTGGCATAGGTGGAGTAGCTTTGGCTGTAGCATGTAAACACCGCGGTATTCCTTTTACACTTTATGAACGTGATAGCGGCTTTGGTGCTCGCTCTCAAGGTTATGGCCTCACGTTGCAGCAGGCAAGTAAAGCAATCGAAGGATTAGGCATTTTTTCACTAAAGCATGGCGTAATTTCTACAAGACATGTGGTACACACCACTGATGGCAAAGAGATTGGAGAATGGGGCATAAGAAAGTGGTTGCCGTCGGAGTTAAAGACCTCGGTGAAACGCACAAATGTACATATCGCCCGACAATCTTTACGCTTTGCTTTGCTTGAGCAACTTGGTGGTCATGATGCTGTTAAGTGGGATCACCAATTCGTCGATTTTAAGGAAACTCAAGGTGCACCCGTTAACCTGAGCTTTAAAGTTAACACTAAAGGAAAGAACAAAAATGAGAGCAGCTCAGAAATAAAGCATGTTAAGGCCGACCTTGTTGTGGGTGCCGATGGTATCCGCAGTTCGGTACAAAAATTATTGATTGGTGATGAGTTAAGACCGCTACAATACCTAGGTTGTATTGTGATTTTAGGTATCTGTCCTTTGGCTGATCTCAACGGGCTTGAAAGCCCTTTGCTCGACTCGGCTACGGTATTTCAAACTGCCAATGGCCATGAACGAATCTACATCATGCCTTATGATTCAGAGTCGGTAATGTGGCAACTTAGCTTCCCTATACCAGAAGAAGAGGCTAAGGCGTTGAGCGCTAAAGGTCCTCAAGCACTTAAAGAAGAAGCCTCTAAAAGGTGTCAGTGGCATGATCCCATTCCTCAAATTTTATCGGCTACTAAGTCATCGCTAGTTTCTGGTTACCCGGCTTATGACCGTGAATTACTCAGTACAGAATTGTTGGAAAAATCAGATAAAGTAACCTTGATCGGTGATGCAGCCCACCCGATGAGTCCATTTAAAGGGCAAGGGGCAAATCAAGCGCTGTTAGACGCGCTATCATTGGCTCGGGGCATATCAATAGGGTGTAGACCTATGTCTCAATGGCGAGAAACGGGTGTGAGAGCAAGTGTATTAACTGAGTTTGAAGCAGAAATGTTGACCCGCAGTGCTTCTAAAGTAAAAGGCTCAGCAGAGGCTGCACAGTTCCTACATTCCGATGTGGTACTTCATGAAGGTGATGAGCCAAGAGGACGATGCTTACTGAGAGAAGAATCATGATATCAAACAAGCTGCATATTATTACTTGTTTGGCCATGAATTGACAGATTGGCTATCTCGCTAAGTGCCTCATCCCGCCAAAGAAGTGTGAAGTAAATGTCCATTTTTATGGGGCAAGATCAGTGTGTTCATAAAGCAGACTTTAATTTCATCTAATTCGTTATGACACCAGAACAAATTAAGTCTTAAAATTGATTTGTATTAACGTCAGATTGCGTACCAAAATGATCTATCCTGAGGTCGTTATTTCGATTTAGAGAGGGTCTACTCTGTAGTAGGTCAGCTCGTCTAAACGGCAGTGAACGGCCATATGTTTTATGAAATTAATTACTGGAATATTATTGCGAGTTTCCAACTTTATTTTGATTTTTTTTTGCACCTTTTAAATAGACAAAGCTCATTGTGAAATTTGTTTCTATCTTTATTTAGCTTCTACAATTACAAGCCTATAAAGTTAACTGGGTATTGCTTGATTTATAAGATTACAGTAAGGCTAAGAGCTTAGGGCAACAAGCTAATTCCCCTACGCTCTTTGGGATCTGATTGCCTCTAAGTTGTGCCAACAGAATAGTCGTTTAGAATAAATTCATGTTGGCAAATGATAGAATCACTTAATAAAGTCTAAATATTGTTGATACAAATCACCCAATAAAGGAACTTTGTATTCTTGTCCTCTAATCGCACCATAGAGTCCAACTACCCATGCCAATAAGACTCCAACATTGAGTATCCAACCCACTAAGGGAATTAATGACAGGATAGCACCGGTGATGATAAGGCCTAACGATTGGCGCAGGTGAAAGCTGGCTAAGGAGGATTGATGTTTATCATAGATAACCATGGCAACCACCCAACCAATTAAGGTGAAGTAACTGATAACGGCAACGAGCGTTGCCATTCTTTGTCGCTCGGTCCAACTCATTTTCTTTTCAAAAATATTTTCATAATCACTTGGAATATGTGGCATAACAAGCACTCCGTAATGAATAACTATTCTATTGATGATAATGCAGCCAAGTATTTCGCATCAATTCTAACTTGGTATTACATTAAATTTAGGAAAAATAATTCCATTCAACAAGGACTTTTTATTCTCTAGTGTTTAAGATAACGGCTAATTGTTTCAAATTTATGAATAAAGACGAAGTGATTTTTTATCGCTATTTTTTTAATACTTGAATAAAGTGTTGATATTGTTGCTGCATTGATAGCGTTAATTTTTCTTGTTCATTTGTTGATAACATTTGGTAGCACAATCGATTATAACTAACACTGAGTCGAGTAAAAGCTATCGCTAATTCTGGGCATTGCTGGCGAACCTCTTTGGCGAAGTCATTAACGGTCATACTAGGAGGTTTATCCATGCCCTGCTTTGCCAATTTCGCCATGGATTTTTGGTAAAGTATTTGCCACTTAGTTAATGATTGTGGTTTTGTTTTACTACGATTCAGTAGGTGTAAAAACAACATCAGCATGGACATGCTAATGACTAAGGAAACAGCAATAATCAAGGCTAATTTCCAAGAAACCATCTTGCCAAACCAGTTTTTAAATAAATCATACTGCTGCTTACTGGTAAAACCAATAACCCAGCGGGTCCATTGATAATCAAGGGCATCAAATTGTAGGCGCAAGGCATTTAGCCAAGCAATATTCTTCATGCGATATAAGCTAAATAAATCATTATTAAGCTCCGATTGCTGTTGTAATAACTGAGTTGACCAACCTGAATTTACTCGCTCTGGGTCTACCGCACTGGTTGGATCAACACGTAACCATCCTTTACCCTCTACCCAAATTTCAGACCAAGCATGTGCATCATATTGATAAATACTTAAATGACCTTTGTTAGCTAATTGCCCGGTATTATCACCTGTATTAGTCACGCCATTATATTCACCACCTAAGTAGCCAGTAACCATACGTGCCGGGATGCCTGAAGCGCGCATGACAAAAGTAAAAACACTAGCATAATGTACACAAAATCCTGCTTGGGTATCGAAAAAGAACTGATCTAAGCTGTTATTGTCTAATAATGGTGGCTGTAAAGTATAAGAGTAATTTTCTTTATTAATAATGTTTAATACCGCTTGGGCCCTCGCCTGCACATCAACATAATTATGCTGTAGTTGCAGCGCTAATTGTTCAAGCCTTGGATTACTGCCTTGTGGGTAGCTCAAGTTTAGTTGCCGGCTTTGCTTTGTTAGCTCTAGTGTTAGCGGCGCAGTTAAATAGCTAGTTAAACGATAAGATTTAGCCTGGCTAATTATTTTGGAATTATTAAAGGTGTGATCGGCTTGTGCTTGGATACCCTTTGCATCACCAGTCACTACCGCTGGTGCTAAGGCAAATAAATATTTTTGGAAACTCGGCTCAACAATAACCTGATAGCTTAAGGGTGAAATCTCCGTTGCACTGTTATCAAAACTAAAGTTTTTAGCCGCTACTGCAATTTTATTTCGAGTGGACTTATGTTGTCTGCTCCACTGCCTACCATCGTATTCTTCTAGTACCATGGCGCGCCAATATAGCTGTGAATAGTTAGGTATTTTCTGTTGACCAAAATCAGCGCGAAAGGCCAACTTGGTCGAGCGGGTTAAATTGGCAATATCACCGAGTTTAACCGTATCTGACAAGCCTGTTTCTGCCGACTTTGCTAACGGAACTTGCCAAAAAGGCGATAATCGAGGAAAGACTAAGAACAGTACAATTGCCAAAATCGCACTTTGGCCAAGTAAAACAATCACCACTTTGATGTTAGTAACAAAAGCTTTTTCGAAGGAGAAAAACTGCAGTAATACCGCTAAATTAAGCACCAGTAAGGCGAAAGTTATTAAGGAAAAGGCTAGATCTTGTCTAAATATGAGTGAGGCCGCTAAGACAAATAATCCTAACAGCTGTAATTGATAAAAATCACTACGCGAGCGTAATTCAAAGCCCTTCAGAGCATAAGAAAAACAAAGCAAATGCAACATACTAGCTAGAATACCGACCTGTTTTGCGGTAATAACGATGGCCACACAGCCTAATAAAGCAAATATGCCCAAAACTATAGGTGAGACATTAGTAGCTTGTTGTTTTTTCTTGCGCGTATTTTGTCCAATACTTTGTCGATAACTGTGCTGATGATCTTGTCGACTATTGTTCCGATGAGTGTGACCAGTAGCGGTTTTGTTTTTCGAACGGTTGTTATCCGTGTCTCGTCCTTGATGTAATAGTAATGCTTGCCATGCCAATGACAAAGCAATAATCGCTAGCATCCAAGTACTTAATTCCAACGCAATTACTGAGATATTCAAACATTGACACAGCCAAAGTAGCCAAGCATTTTTTCGGCTTAGGTAAAAGTTGCTTTTGGCTTTACTATTGGTGTGCCTGTTAACGCTGCCGACAGTACCTGCTGACACTTTTTTAGTTTTATTATTGAATAAAATCATGAATATAAAGCCAGTGCAGTCAAACAGGCTTGTTGGTGATGAAGGCCTGAATTTGGTGATATGTTCATTGACTGATTGCTAAGTTCAGCGGAAAGCTGTAAACCAAAGCTTTGATTCGACGCCGTCAGCTCACCAATTAGGAAACTTAAATAGGCCAATTGTATTTCGACATCATTACTGGGCATTTCGCTCAGTTTTAGCCATTGTAATTGACTCTGCTCTGCTTGATAGTGTTTTGAGTAATGTCCTTGTCCTTTTGCCAGTTGTTTCCAAGCCGTTCTGGCTTTTGATTCACCGCGAACAAAGCTCTTTAATTCGGAAAAATCATCAGTGCCAACACTATTTGTACTTTGATAACTATCTAGACTCGGCTCATCGGCTTGCCCAGATAATTGATATTGACCGGAAATTAGGCTTTTCGCTTTAGGATAGATTATAGCGTAATGGCCAAAATCCAAAATTGATTTACTTTTAAAAAGGCCTAAGGAATATTCACTAAAAACAGTGACTCTGCCTAGCCAGTGTTTACCACGCTGCAATGTTCTATAGACTAGCCTGAGCTCATGACTGCCCTGCTGGCACAGTTCTATTTTCTCTACTTGGCTGTTTAACGCCTTATCAGTAAAATGAGCATTGATATCATAATGCGTTTTTTCAGTGGTTATTTTAATGACAAAATATAACGGCTGTTCAGCATAACCTTGTTGTTTTGCCACGCTATAAAAACGCAATTGGGAAAAGTTATAAAAGCTATGCAGCATAACACTGATAAATAAGCTGGCTAATAAATAGCTGAACAACAAAATAATGTTATTTTGGTAGTTGGTGCCTAATAAAAAAACCAATACCACAAAGCCTAGATACGCCAAACCAAAGCGAGTCGGGTATATCATGATGTTACTACTGTTTAGCTGATGTTCCGGCTGACTTGGGATCCTTCGCGCCAGCCAACGTTCAAAGTGTTTTTGAAAAAAACGCCTAACCGGCCGAGCCAATGAAAATTTTGCTGTTGCTGCCATAATTTACCCGTTACCTGGCAAGTTAGTAGCCAAATTAGTAACCAAGGGGATTAAGCACATCAACACTATTGAGTATTTGCCTAGCCACACTAGATGACTCAAGCTGACTTGCATCTAACTGTCGGTTTGGTTGCATTTCTAATCGGTGTTGGCAAACCACATAAAATACTGCCTGGACATCATCAGGTAAGACATAATCACGATTATCAATAAAAGCCATTGCTTTAGCGGCTTGCAACAATGCCTTGGAAGCGCGCGGTGATAAAGGCTTACAGCTTATTTCACTGGCAATTTCGTCAGTATTATTTACCGGACTAATGTGACCATTGTATGCCCGTCTACTGACATGGCTTAAAGCAATAATATATTCCAATACATCATTGGAAACACTCACTTGCGTGACGGCATCTTGCATCACTATAAGCTCTGCTTCGGCAACCACGGCTTCATTGTCAGCCTTACTGTTACCTTTGCTATCCGCTGAAGTTTGATTAGTCCGCTGAGAGGTATTTAATAAAATCTGTTTTTCGGCTTTTAAATCAGGAAAACCGAGCGATAAGCGCATCATAAAACGATCAAGTTGCGACTCGGGCAATGGGTAGGTACCGGCATGAAACAAGGGGTTCTGGGTAGCAATAACAAAAAATGGCATAGGTAATTCATGGGTAATGCCATCAATACTCACCTGCTGCTCTGCCATGGCTTCAAGCAGTGCACTTTGCGTTTTTGGACTGGCACGGTTAATTTCATCGGCCAAGACCACTTGATTAAAAATAGGACCTTTATGGAGCTCAAAACGATTCGTTTCATTATCAAAGATGGAAAAACCAACTACATCCGCGGGTAATAAATCGTTGGTGAATTGCGTACGCTGATAACTTAACCCCAGTGTGGTCGCTAAAACATGAGCCAGAGTTGTCTTGCCCATGCCGGGTAAGTCTTCTATTAATAAATGACCTTGGGCAAGTAAACAAGCCAGGGCTAAACGACATTCTTTCGGTTTACCTAATACCACTGATTCAATTTTATTTAAAATGGCAGTAATGGATGCTTGGCTGGCTTGAACTATATCTACAGCGGGTGTTTTCGACATAAAAAAACGTCTAATTATAAAGAGTTAATTAGACGTTTTAGCATGAATTGTCATTAAAGGGAATTGCTTGCCCTTATATGTTTAGCTTAGTCGTTAATATTACGTCGGCTAACTACCGCTTCACTCAACTGACTTAATAACTGTTCGGTATCATTCCAGCCAATACAAGCATCGGTAATACTTTGGCCATAGACTGCCGCTTTACCGTTTATTAGGCTTTGGTTGCCTTCAACTAAGTGACTTTCCACCATAACGCCAAAGATATTTTCGTTACCTTGGCTTATTTGCTCACTGACATCTGTTGAAACCAACATTTGGTTTTCAAACTTTTTCTGTGAGTTAGCATGGCTAAAGTCAATCATCACTTTGGTATTCAATTCAGAAGCTGATAACTGCTCGGTAACCAATTTAACACTTTGTGCATCAAAGTTAGTGGTTTTTCCACCACGTAAAATGATATGGCAATCGCCATTACCTGTGGTTTCAACAATAGCAGCATGACCAAATTTCGTTACTGATAAAAAGTGATGTGATGCTGCTGCTGAGCCTATGGCATCGATAGCGATTTTAATGGTACCGTCAGTACCGTTTTTAAAGCCTACCGGGCAAGAAAGACCTGAAGCTAATTCACGGTGAACTTGTGATTCAGTGGTACGAGCGCCAATGGCTCCCCAACACATAAGATCCGCCATATATTGCGGCGTTATCATATCTAAGAATTCGCCCGCAGTAGGTAAACCGAGATCATTAAGCTCTACTAATAACTTACGACCTAGACGTAAACCGTCATTTAATTGAAAACTGTTATCCATATAAGGGTCATTGATCAAACCCTTCCAACCCACGGTAGTACGTGGCTTTTCAAAATAAACTCGCATGACAATTTCAAGACTATCTTTATACTTTTCACGTAATTTTACTAAGCGTTGACCATATTCAAGCGCCGCTTTAGTATCGTGAATAGAGCAAGGACCAATCACTACTAATAAGCGATCATCTTTACCTTTGAGGATATTGTGTATAGCAGTTCTGCCAGCAACGACTGATTTAGTGGCTTGCTCTGACGCAGGAAATCGTTCCAATAAAGCGATTGGTGGTAATAAGTCTTTAATTTTGTTGATGCGTACATCGTCAGTTTGGTACATAGTTGGCTCTCTACTGCTCTTTCGTTACTTATTCATCACTAACATAGTACTCATTTTGCACTAATGTAGTGTTAGCATGAATGTTGACGATACTCATTGGCTTAGTTTTACTTTTACTTTTACTTTTATAAATAGTAAAAGTCTTCGCAAACTAACTGACCCTGAGTACCTATTATTAATTCCTAATTAGAATCCCAAAATCAATCTAGCAGTGTTGCTGGTTGAATACCATGAAAAATTACTGTTCTAAGCTAGTTTTTAGTACATTTATTCTAACGCGGAAAATATCAGTAAAGATGTAGCAAATATTTAATCAATATTTGCTACGGTTAAGATGGCTTAACACCTTCAAGTAAATGATTACTTAAGTAAAGCATGGCCTTCTGGTAACTGCTTGGCGATCCAAAGAGCGAGTTTATGTTTCATGTTAGGTTGGTCTTCATTGTCGACTGCTAACGGTTGAATGAGGTTATCGCTAACTAATAAACGATAAAGGCTTTCGATTTTATCTTTGGCCGAATTAGTTGCCGCAAAAGCATTATAGCCACGGTTTACCGCATATTTTTCACCAATGGTTAATGCTTTCTTTAGTAATTCTGCTTCATTTTTTAATTTTTTCATCGAATAGTGTCCTAGTAGCAATCTTAATTGTTATTACCATGCGTTAAATGCCCAAGAAACACAAGCTTAAATACACAGACAAACACCGGCAAACCCCTCTAAATATGACTAATAAACAATCAATTACGAATTTAATGACTTGCAGACTATTCTATTGATTTACATCATATAGACAACTTTTTAGTCTTGTATAATTTGCCTATAAATTTATATTTTCATTTGATTTTGTCCATTTAACATTACTATTTAATATCAGGGGTAACTATGCCTTTATCACGTACCAAAAATTTGCAACACAAAGCTTATATCCCTTTATCTGCTCGAGAGAATCAATACTTGATGGCTAAAATTCCTTTAACCGATGAGCTATTAGCACAATACCAAGGGCTTATTGATCAAAGCAGTGACAGACCTTATGAGAAACTCTATCAATACTTAGCCGACAAGTTCTTTGCTATCAATGATAGTTTATCACTAGAGAGTACTCAGTTTATCGCCAATGATAAATTTGCTCGAGTACGCTTTAGTCCGGAAAAATTTACTGCCCAAACCAAACAGCAAGTATTATTTTTATACAACCCTAAATATCACACCAGCCGAAATACCTTTTTCAATGGTGCCAACAGAGCTAAAAAGATAACCTTAATATTTTTAGCTAACGGTGAAGATATTCGTGGTCAATCAGCCAAGTTTCATCAGCTAGTCACTAAGGCTTTAACTGCTTTTGCTAGTAAAGCTAACATTGACCTGCAACAGATTAGGGTCAGTGATCATCAACATTTAACCTATGATTTGTTTGCTAAAAATAAAGGTATTGATGGTAGTCAGGCACATAAATTTAGAGCGATTTCTGACAGGTACTTAGCAGATCAATACCAATTACCAGCGCAGACGAAAGCGTTAACCTATGCGGTAGTCGAATTCCCTATTAACCGACGAGTCCGTGCGTTGGTTAGCCATGACGAAAACCCGCAAGAGCGTTATAACCCCTTGTATAACCTTATCGCTGATGCTTTTATTAGTACCGCTAAAAACCACAACTTAAATAACGGTGCTGTCGTCGCTAATGGCCTAGTACCGATTGTACGTTCGGGGGAAGATGAAAATGTGGTCACTGCTGGCGAGTTATTAATGCTTGGCTACAACCCACAACATACTAGTTGTGGTTATACCTGTAAGTGGAATTCGGCAAAATTAGTCGACAGTGTGCAACTCATTTTTGTTGCTAGTGAGCAAGATAAAACCAGCCACGGCTACGGTAAGTTTGTTAATAATATCGAGCAAGCATTACGCGAATTTGCCCAGAAATTGGCTGTGGTTAGTGAGCAAGAAGAAATGATGGTTCGATTGCATCAACATGTTGGCTTTCAACTTGGCTAGCTAAGCTTGCCCTGCATTTATCTTTTAGCCGAACATAGTTAGTCTTCACTAAATATGTTCGGCTATTTTCTAACAATCTATTTTGTCATTTTTATTAATTTCGAGTCCATTTACCGTCATCAATCCTAGTTAACGTTTATACTGATAAGCAAGGGGTTATGCTTGCTGGAGGTTAATATGTTTTTAAAAAATAGAAAGAATGGTGATATGGTCGATGTCGATAAAATCCAAGATTTAACCAATTTGTATCATGAAAAGGTTTTAGGTTGTTATCAAGTAGGCGAAGAGGTGCAAGATCCACAAGAGTTTGCGAAAGCTGAGTTAACCTTTTTATCGGGTGAAGACTTACCACGCTGTTGGACCGATCCACATTATAGAAGCCATAAAAAGTAGTTTTGCTAAAAAGAGTCTTGCTCAACAACTTGATAACTGGCACTGATACTGAAATATCTATTGGGGGGAGATAATAATTACCTCCCCCTGTTATTAGCCCTGTTATTAACGATTTGACCATCCATCTAATCATCTATTCTAGCCAATTTACCTTCATTAAAATCAGCTACGGCTAGCTAAAATGCGAACCACAGTAGCGCCCTATAAAGCTCTTAGTAAAAGGTCTTATTAAACAATCCTATTAAACAATCCTATTAAAGGCCTTAAATACAAATCATAAAACACCGGCTATTAAGCAACTCCACCTTATTTGAACTAAAATAATACTAAGTGGTAATTAACTTGAGTGTTCAGTTATGTTTCGCTTGTTATTTTTTATCATACTTAGCAATCCTTTTATGCTCAGCGACTTATTAGCTACAGAGCAGACTCTTTCTGCGCAACAACAAATCCCAGTATTAACCATAAAAGGCGCTATTGGCCCTGCTGTAAGTGATTATATTGGCAAAGAAATAAGCAAAGCAAATCAACAGGCTCAAGCTTCGGCCATACTACTTATTATTGATACACCCGGAGGTTTAAGCAGTAGTTTGCGCGATATCAATCAACGTATACTGGATTCAGACATTCCGCTACTGTGCTTAGTTTTCCCGCAAGGTGCACGCGCCGCCAGTGCTGGTACCTATATACTTTATGCTTGCCATATAGCTGCAATGTCCTCAGCGACAACACTGGGTGCAGCTACGCCGGTAAATATTGGCGGTGGTTTTACCCCAAAGCAAGAAGACAAAGATGCTAAACAACAAAAATCAGCCATGGAGAAAAAAGTCCTTAATGATGCCATTGCTTATATCCGCTCTTTAGCGCAATTAAGAGGCAGAAATGTAAAATGGGCAGAGCTGGCTGTTAGTGAAGGAGCTACCTTATCTGCACAAGAAGCCTTAGCTAAAAATGTGATTAACTATTTAGTGGAAAGCCCTGAACAATTGTTACAAGTCCTTGATGGTCAAACCATCATGGTTAAAAAGCAAGAGTACCAATTAAAGCTCGCGGGTGCGCAGTTAGACTACCGCCAGCCTGATTGGCGTAGTAAATTTATTGCCACCATTACCGATCCTAATATTGCTTATATTTTAATGTTAATTGGTATCTATGGTTTATTACTCGAATTCTATAATCCCGGTATTGGCATAGCTGGGGTTACCGGCGCGATTTCCTTGTTTATCGCCCTTTATGCATTTCAGCTTTTACCAATAAACTACGCTGGTTTGGCATTATTATTACTGGGCATCACCTTACTTATTGTCGAGTCTATGATCCCGAGTTTTGGTGTCTTTGGCATAGGTGGCTTAATCGCCTTTGTCTTAGGCTCTATTTTTCTAATAGATACCGAGCAACAACAGTTTCAAGTATCGCTTAAGCTCATCTTTACCCTAGCTATTGCTAGCGGCTCATTTATTGTCTTTATTCTCGGATATATATGGCGCCTGCGTAGTAATCAAGTTGTTAGTGGTTTAGAAGCGCTTATTGGCGCCCAAGGCACAGTACTAGAGAATTTCACCGGTGCCGGTTATATTTTATTAAAAGGCGAGCGCTGGGCCGCAGTTAGTGCGAAACAGCTACAACAAGGCGAGCAAGTGACAGTAAATAGTATTAAAGGTTTAACGGTTAGCGTAACAAAGTCCGCTAATCCTGAGAAAATCTCCGCAGAAATAGAGAGGTAGTGACTATGATGGAAATTTTAATTAATACCGGTATGTTGATGCCAATAACAATCATTAGTTTAGTATTATTGTTTGCTTTTAGTTTATTTAGGGTTTTACGGGAGTACGAGCGTGGCGTGATATTTTTCTTAGGCCGTTTTGAAAAGGTAAAAGGACCTGGCTTGATCATAGTGATACCTATCATTCAACAAATGGTGCGAGTAGATTTACGAACTGTCGTTATGGATGTGCCCAGTCAAGATGTCATTAGTCGCGATAATGTTTCAGTGCGAGTTAATGCCGTCATTTATTTTCGCGTTACCGACCCACAAAAGGCCATCATTAATGTCGAGAACTTCTTACAAGCCACATCACAATTAGCGCAAACAACCTTAAGGTCAGTTCTTGGTCAACATGAATTAGATGAAATGCTTGCCAACCGAGATATGCTAAATACCGATATACAAGCAATATTGGATGCTCGTACCGACGGTTGGGGTATTAAAGTATCCAATGTCGAAATCAAACATGTCGACTTGAATGAAAACATGATCAGAGCCATTGCTCGGCAAGCGGAGGCAGAGCGAACTCGGCGAGCTAAGGTCATTCATGCTTCGGGCGAAATGGAAGCCTCCACTAAGTTAGTTGAGGCTGCTAGTAAATTAGCTTTGGAGCCAAATGCTATTTTATTACGTTATTTGCAAACCTTGACAGAAATTGCCGGTGAAAAGAATTCCACCATATTATTTCCTTTGCCGATGGAATTGATGAAGGGCATATTTAGTCAAAATGAACAGCCCGAACAGAAAAGTACTCAACACGGATCCCAACAAGATAAGACGCCAAATAGCTAACGTCATCGCTAAATAGCCATAAAGAGTAATTATTGCTTAGCTGTATTTGTTCACACTGTGGCTTAGCAATTTTATTAACTTATTATCTACGCGACCAATAAGTAACCTCTTGCTCAGTCAAAAACTGCTCTGCGCCCTCTCCTTGCAACAAGGCTAGCGTAGCTAACATACCCGCTTGAATACATTGCGGTGCCAGCGTGGTGATTGACTTGGGTGCCTGCTCAATTGGCCAGCCAGTTAACGCATTAAGCACGTGACTATAACGCCGGCCATCTTTAACTAAAAAACGTTTACTATCACCACTTGTAGCTAAGGCGCCTTGATATAAAGCAATTATGGTATCTTTGTCATCTTTATTATTATCGTTGTTTAACTTAGTTCCCTCAATTGACTCAATGGCAACTTGCCAGGGCAGACCGTTTAATCTTGGTCCCGTTACCGCCAAATCTCCGCCCAGATTAACCAGCACCGGTAGCTTTGTTATTTGCTTAGCGAGTAAAATACTGCGGTCAACGGCATACTCTTTACCAATGCCGCCAAAATCAAGGGCCATGCCTTGGGGTAAGGTAATGCTATTTGGCTGATAACTAATATTTTCCCAGCCAACTAAGGGTAAAACACTGGCAACCTGCTTTGCTGAAGCGATATTAGCGCTACCATCAAAGTGCCATACTTGATTAAGAATACCAGCGCTAATATCAAATAAACCATCACTTAGCTGATAACACTGCTCAGCAAAGTTTAATAACAGGTAGCATTCTTCATCAATAGCAATGTTCTGCCCGCTACTATGGTTAATTTGGTAACAGACACTGTTTTTGTTATAACGACTAAACTTGTCTTCAATACGCCAAACCTCATCACTAACTGCACGGCCGACCAGCTTTGCTAAAGCTAAATCATTTGTTTGCATCAGTACTTCACATGGGCTGGCCATGGCATCAAAAGTTATCACATAACCCTGCTCTTGGGCTTTGACCGATAGGATTCGCTGACTGCTCTTAATCGTTTTTTTAATGGTATTGTTAATTACTTTGCTAATGGTTTCATTCATTGTCTTGCTAGTTGCTTTGTTCATTGACGTTACTATACGGAGAAAATTTCATATTAACTTCCATATCAGCTTTAAAATAAGGTGTCATAGCAACATCCATAACATTTCCCAGATTAATTACCCTATCAAGCATCATAAAAACGAATAACTCAGCTGGAATATAACCGCTTGCACAACGGGATAAACAGTTAAACTCGACAGTTCACTAGGCTCATCAAAACCGGCATTATTTGGCATTTGCCGATAATACTCTAATCTTACGGAAAAATCGTTACCATTATTCAGGCTAAAACCATACTTTACCCCAAGAGTCACAGCGTCCATTGCACCGATGCGATAATCAGCACTGATATAGTTTTCGTCTGGCGTAGTCTTATTTTCTTGTTCAGCAAAAGTATAAGGGCGATAGAATTTGGCGGCACTTTGTTGATAATAACGAATATGCGGCTGAAGGTAGCTTTGTTTACCGAAGCGACTAGATAGCGGCATGTACAAAGTGCTATCTAGGGTGTGCGATTTAATTTGCCAGTCGTCCCACATATAACGATATGAAATATCTAGCACACTGTTCAATAAGTTTTGGTCAAAATGGTATTTAGCTTGAGCAAAAGTACTTTGCTTATTACGTTCATTCGGCCTGTTTTCATAGATATAATCTTGCGCAGTGCCTTGTTGATCTAAAACACTGACAATTTTAAAGGGATCAGTTAAATAACCTCGCACCATAGAGTACGAATAATTAAACTGAGTGATCATCCTGCGGTTAATCACCTGGGTGAAACCCAGTAATACATCGCTAGTGACTTTTTTATCACTACTTCCTATACGAGTTTTAGCAAGATCTTCATCCCAACTTGCCGAATTACTATCTCCAATAGGCATTGAAGCATAAGGCTTAGGTATGCCGCCCATAGGGGTAAAGGTATCTTGAAAATGACTTAGCCCTAATGAAATAGTTGAGTTTTTCTTATAAAAATCCACCGCCAAATTACCATTAACCCCTAGGGATAAATAATCAAATTCTTTAGAGAAATGTCCGCCAATACTGCCCGTGTAATTCTCAGCTAGGGGTTGAGTCCACTGAGCGTTTAATTGCACTCGAGTATCTTTGAAGGTGTCATCAAGGGGCGTTTCCCCTGCTGGGGTAACATATTGGCCCTCACCTGAGGGGCGAGTAAATGTTTGCGCCTGCGCTTGTACTACAGCGCCATTCGCCGAAGCGCCAGTTAAAGAATCAATAGTCAATTTTAAATTTAATATTTCATCATTAGCAAAGGTTTTGTTGCCGCTGACAATCACCTCAGCCGCGGTTACTCGCTCGCCTTCAGAATAAAATAAAAAGGCACTATCAAATTGCCAATCTTTTAACACTTCAGCTTTAGCGTCATTAACCATTACGCCAGTACCTAATAAAGCGCCTGCGGCCATGGATAAAGCCATTTTGACATTAGCTTTTTTAAGCTGGCTATGCTGATTACTTTGGCTATGTTGCTTACTGTTTTTATTGTCTGGGTAGATCATTTATATATTGATAGTTACTGCTTGATTAACCAATCGGTTAATTGCAGCCACAACCTCCGCCGCCAAAACTTTTACCACCGCTAGAGGCTTCTTTTGAAAAATAAATGTGATCATCCAAAGCGGCATCAATAGGGCTGGATGTTAACGCCATTGCTTTTGTCGCCAATAAATCACGCTCCCAAGGCTCTACCCCCAAACTACTGCAAGCACTCAGGTTGACAAGAACAACAGCTAACAGGATAAACTTTGTTTTAGACACAGCTATAGACTGATATAGCTGCGGTGATTTTTTAATAGAGGATTTATTCGCTTTCATTATGACCTTTATGACTTTAGTGCCTTTGCTTGCCTTTAACACCCTTTTCAAAAAGAGTGGCTATAACAATCAACATTGAATGCCAGCTTTATACTTGGTTTAATTTACCGATACCAGAGCCACTATAGCGATATTTAATCTCGCCTTCAGCTTTTATTAACACGATTTTACTATCCTGCTTGGTATTATTGTAGGTATCCTTGCATGTAAAGTACTTACCTAGGATGGGTAATGTAACTATCTGCTCTCATCAGCTTAGACAAGTAAACTTACCCAAAATCATCCCAAACGTAACTAACTCAAAATGCATAAATAATTTCAACGTTAACAATTTTGAAATCGATTAACATTTCTTTAGAACAAACTTGGGTATATACTGCGCCGCCATGGCAATGATTAATGATTTAAAAATAATGACTTTCAATAAGCCTTATACCTTATTGTATTTTTTATTATGCTTTTGCTTTATCAGCACGAGCTTTGCACAACCATGTCACTCAGAAGCCAACCTAAGTAACGGCTATCATTGCCAACTTGAATTAGAAGATAATCATGAGCCCAGTGAACTATTAAGCGGCCACCTTTATCTAAATATGCTTGATAGCACTTGTGAAGTTATTTCATATACACCAGTAGAAAATCTAAACCTACAGAGCTTACCTTGCTGTAATCGTGGTCCTCCCACTAACTTATATTATTCAAACAACAGCAAGTAATACTATAAGCTAGGCAATAACTAAACCGTTATAAGGCATAGCATTATCTTTTTCTACCGACTCAGTTTCACTATTTTTATTAATGGTGACAGTAAGTTATTATTTTCCAGTAGTCCATTATTATGATTAATACCGTTATTATTACCCTCGTTTGCATCAGTCTTGTGATGATCATTACCGAGGACTTAATTCACCTCAACAAAGCAAAAACCACACTGTTTTTTGGCACCCTGTGCTGGATTCTAGTCTTTATATTCCCAAGCCAGCCAGATGTTGCCCGTGAAACCACGGAACAGCTCAATGAAAATTTATTAGAAATTGCCACCCTGTGGTTATTTCTAATGTCGGCAATGACTTTTGTTGCTTATTTGAATAGCAAAGGTTTTATCTCTGCTTTAGTACAACGCGTTTTGCCCGCAGCCATTTCTGAACGTGGCTTGATGTTCGTTATTGCCATTTTTGCCTTTGTCTTCTCTTCTTTTGCCGATAACGTCACGGCCACGCTAGTTTCTATAGCTGTGGTAATGAACTTACAATTAGAAATAAAAAAGCGTTTAAAATACGCCACCCTAATAATATTCGCCGTTAACAGTGGCGGTGTGTCACTGATCACCGGCGATGTCACTACCCTAATGATATTTCTTGAAGGTAAAGTCACTATTGCTAACTTACTTATCTTAGTTTTACCTTCTTTCCTCGGCGTATTAACCTTAGCGAGTTTATTATCGATAAAACTCTCCGGCGAAGTTAAATTATCCCAAACACGTATTAAAATTGAAAAAGCCGATATCATTATTGCGCTGATTTTTGTCTTAACTATCTCAGGCACCCTACTCGCCAATGTCTTGTTTCAGATACCGCCAGTATTGAGCTTTTTGTTTGGTTTGTCGGTAATGTTTTTAGTGGCAAGCTATCTACCAAAAAGGAACAATCAAGATGTTTTACACTATATTCGAGAAGTAGAATTTGATGCTCTACTGTTCTTTTTAGGTGTACTACTTCTGGTCGGTATTTTAAAACAAATTGGGGTATTAAATGGCTTTACTGAGCTCTATCAATACTTACCCGCCATGGCCGTTAACTATTTAGTTGGCTTTATGTCATCGGTAATTGACAATGTGCCCTTAACCGCAGCGTTATTAAAATCTGGCGTTGATATGAAAGTCACCGAGTGGTTAATGTTAACTTACGCCACGGGTGTCGGGGGCTCTATTTTAGTTATAGGCTCAGCCGCGGGCATCATTGCCATGAGCAAAATTAGCGAATTGAATTTCATTAGTTATTTAAGCAATGCTTTCTATTTGATTATCGCTTACACGGTAGGTTATATCGGTGTCTATTTCGCCGCAAATTGGGCACTGGCCTAAAACATCAGCCGCGGGTAGCAGGATAATGCCCTGCTGTCCGTTTGACTACATCAGTCACAGTAGCTAAAGCTCAGTTGGCACTCTCAATCGTTCACTGGCAATTGTGTTATAATTATCCCCAAGTAGTAATCATGATTAATGTATTATTAGCTTAAATCGAATGTTCAAAAACACCTTAAAACTCAATAGCCTTGTTAGCTTATTGATTCTCACAATCTTACCCATGCCATTAGTCGCTAAAGAGCTATTGATGTTAACTGATGATGGCCCGCCACACATGATTGCCGCCTCAAAAAGCGGCATCGACGTAGATATTACCCGTGAAGTTTTACAAATATTGGGCCATAAAGTGAAGGTTGGTATTGCTCCATTAAAACGTACCATGCGTCAAGTTGAGAATAAAGAAGCCGATTTATTTTTACCAACATTTTTTCAAAATGATACCGCCAAGTTGTATTTTTCTGCCCCTATAATTAGCTACCGCCCAATAGCCTTTAGTTTAAATAAAAACAACTTCAAATTTAATAAAATTGCAGACTTGGTTAGTGTACGAGTTATTACATTTCAAGGAGCTGCAGGTTATTTTGGCGAAGAGTTTGTCAAAATATCAAAGCTCGATAGCTATATTGAGCTACATGACATGTCAAAATTTCCAGAAATGTTAATTAAAGCAAGGTGTGACGTTGTAGTTTTGGATTACTACATCTTTTATTATTATTTACAAAAATATCTTAGGCAAAATCCGACAGAGGACTTTTCTGTTGAGGAAATTGATGAGTCTCTATTATTTTCTGAAGTTAAAGCCCATGTTGGCTTTCATGATCAGCACCTACGAAATAGCTTTGATAAACAATTAGAGTTATACAAAAACCAAGGGAAAGATAAGACAGTTATAAGTAAATACCTAGGCACTATTACACCTCAGTTATAAATTCACGCTCATTAATACAGCCTCGTTATCCGTTCGCTGTCACTTAATAAATAATAAATTCAACTAAGCAGTAAGGGCTATATGCTTGCTGCTTGTTTTTCTAGATATACATGATAACTTTCGAATGCTTGTTAAAATACCTTATCCTTGTTTTGTAAATAAGCGAACAATTACTCTACTGTTATGGGTTTGCTGAAGTAGTAACCTTGAATAACGCCACAGTCTTCGGCTGCGAAAAACTCCAGTTACACTACTGTCTCTATTACTTATTTCCGCTGGAATCAAACACTGTGTTTCCATGTTATGAGCAAAAGAGACTCGCTATTTTGTAAATTAGTATATACGCCTATTTTTTTTCAAATTACGCTAGACTAAAAAGAGTGCCATCAAAAGTATTGATGTGTCATACGGTAGGACATTTATGAAAAAGACTTCATGTTTAGCCATTCCAGAAAAAGACTATCTCACCATTGAACAGCGAAAAATACTTAATTGGCATCGTATGATAATACAGGTCAATAATGTTTCTTTATGGCTAGTTGACTTGGCCGGCTTGCTACCTAAATTATCCAAGTACCGACTATTAAATATAAGCGATTACGATAAATATTTCTCTCGACATACCTATGAGCTACTTTATTTAGTTAAGCAAATTGAAATTGTAGACATTAACGAGCAGACCCTTAATCTATATGGATTTTCAGATAAAGCGTTATTTCTCTCTTCTTTGCCAGAGAGGCATACAGTAGATCAAGTTGAATTTTTGAAAAACCTTATTATTACATTACTTGAGGGGCGCCATTACCTCGAAACGGAAGCAACTGCACGCCATAGTAATGGTAATAACTTTAGGGTTAGTATAAAACTCATTATTCCTGAACATGTAGAGCGTAATACTAAGGTTATTATTTCAGTTGTTAGTCTTTTCGATTACGAGCCAGTGGACAGCAAAATCGCGTCTTCGCAGAATATTTACCAAACATTTGTCAACAATGCTTCAGTATGTATTCACGAAATAGATGATGAGAAACGCTTACAATCAATGAATCAAGCGGGTCTTAAAATGTTGAACACAGACAATGTAAACAAAATAAAAGGCTTGTATTATGTCGACATTGTTGCAGAAAAGGATAGGTCCCGTATCAACCATCTAATGCTAAAGGCTTTCGATGGTTACTCCTCCGAGTTTGAATTTGAATTACTAACTGATGAAGGCTTGCGAGTATTCTCATCCTGTTTTATTCCAATGATAAAGTCTGGCAAAAGAATTACACGTATCATTGGTGTGACACAGGACATTACTGAGCAGAAGGCTGATGCAGAGCAGCTTTATCATTTAGCGAATTATGACTATTTAACTGACTTGCCTAACCGTATCAATTTTTTAGGTTCAGTCAAGCAAGCATTAGCACAAGCGATTAGACATCAACATGGTTTAGCTTTGCTGTTTATTGATTTAGATAATTTCAAAGCCATTAATGATAACTTCGGACACGAAACAGGTGATGCATTACTACAAGAAGTATCTCATCAAATTAAACAGTCATTGCGTAAGGAGGATATTGTTTGTCGTTTCGGTGGCGATGAATTTATTGTCTTACTGCCGGTTTTAGGCCAAAGAAACAAAGCAGCTGTTATCGCAAGAAAAATATTAGCCAGTTTTAAAGAAATAGTGGAGATAACCGGCCACCGAGTCACTATTGGAGCAAGTATAGGTATAGCGAGTTATCCTGAAGATGGTAAAGATGACAAATCATTAATATCTCATGCAGACGATGCTATGTATAACGTAAAGAATTTAGGGGGTAATAATTACCTATTTCATTCTGGTAGGGAAAATCGTTGAGCTATTAAAATAACTATAGTTATAACTTTTAGTGCAAAAACTTTACTATTTGGTATTGATCTTTCTACAAAAACTGTCAAAGTGAATGTGTTGCTTTATTCTCACTTTATATTATTTAACTATTTATTGAGATAAAAATAAACAACAGAGGTATGGTCAGGCTCCCCTCTTATAAGAAAACCCTGCCTTACAATTCAGCTTAACTTTCTATTTCAGCGATAAGTTAACATAACAATTTAATAAAGGAGTAGCGCTTCAATGTGTTCGATCTTTGGTATATTAGATATAAAAACAGGTGCAGATGCACTTCGTCCTAAAGCATTAGAATATTCTCGTCTTTTACGTCACCGTGGCCCTGATTGGTCAGGCATCTATCATAGTGAGCATGCCATATTAGTGCATGAACGTTTATCGATTGTTGATACTGAGCATGGCGCTCAACCACTATACAACAGCGATAAAAGCAATATTTTAGCGGTTAACGGTGAAATTTATAACCACAAAGCATTAGCCAGTAACTTAACAGTTGATTACGAATTTCAAACAGCTTCTGATTGCGAAGTTATCTTACCTTTATATGAAGAGTTTGGTGTAGAGTTTGTTGACAAACTACAAGGCATGTTTGCCTTTATTTTGTTTAACGAAAAAGACAATTCTTATTTGATTGCCCGTGACCATATTGGCATTATCCCGCTTTACACTGGTTATGATAGCGATGGTAACTTTTATGTTGCTTCTGAAATGAAAGCATTAATGCCTATTTGTAAAACTGTTGAAGAATTTCCTCCTGGGCATATCTTAGATAGCCGCGTTGGCAAGCTACAAAAATACTACAAACGCAACTGGCAAGACTATGCTGCAATTAAAGACAATACCACTAGTACCACTAAAATTCGTGAAGCATTAGAAGAGTCAGTAAAAAGTCACCTAATGACGGATGTGCCTTACGGCGTACTATTATCTGGTGGTTTAGATTCATCATTAATTTCTGCCATTACGCAGAAGTTTGCTGCCCGCAGAATTGAAGAAAACGATTTAAGCGAAGCTTGGTGGCCAAAAGTGCACTCTTTCGCTTGTGGTCTTGCCGGCTCTCCTGATTTAATTGCCGCACAAACCGTTGCTGACAGCATTGGTACAATTCACCATAGTATTGTTTTTACTGAACAAGAAGGGATAGATGCGCTTAAAGAAGTTATTTATCATTTAGAAACTTATGATGTAACCACTATTCGTGCTTCCACCCCTATGTATTTAATGGCCCGTAAAATTAAAGCCATGGGTATTAAAATGGTACTTTCTGGCGAAGGTGCTGATGAAATTTTTGGTGGTTATTTATACTTCCATAAAGCGCCTAACGCACAAGCCTTTCATGAAGAGCTAAACCGTAAACTCGACAGACTGCATAAATTTGATTGCTTACGTGCTAACAAGTCTATGTCTGCTTGGGGCATTGAAGCACGTGTACCCTTTTTAGATAAGAACTTTATGGATGTTGCCATGCGCATCAACCCTGAAGATAAACTGTGTGGCAATGGAAAAATGGAAAAAGCCATTTTACGTGAGTCTTTTGAAGGATATTTACCTAAAGAGATTTTATGGCGCCAAAAGGAGCAATTCTCTGATGGTGTTGGTTACTCTTGGATTGATGGTTTAAAAGCCCATGTTGCAGCGCTAGTTACTGATCAGCAGCTAGAAAGTGCTAGCTTTAGATTTCCGGTGAATACTCCTGATAATAAAGAAGGTTATTACTATCGTTGTATATTTGAAGAACGATTCCCATTAGCTTCGGCTGCGGATTGTGTTATGGGTGGCAAGTCTGTTGCTTGTAGTACCGAAGAAGCTTTAGCTTGGGATGAAAGCTTTCAAAACAATGCTGATCCATCGGGTCGTGCTGTATTAAGTGTTCATAACGAGAGTTATTAATACCCCCTGGTAACGAACTCGCCTAAAGTAAAAAAGTAAAAGCCGATATTTTTAAAATATCGGCTTTTTTGATTGTCTGAACGAATTAACAACAGGTTATTAGCCAAGTGTTAGGTGCTAATCGTTAACAAATTATAAAAGGGCTCAATTAACGCTTGATTCATTGTTAACTGAAAATACTTTTTTACCTGCTACCCATGTTTGTAACACCTGACTTTGCCATATTTGGCTTGCAGGCATAGTAAATATATCATTGGCCAGCAGAATGAAATCAGCTTTTTTACCTGCCTCTAAGCTGCCTATTAGCTTTTCTTGATGGCCCGCATAAGCCGCATCAAGGGTAAAGCTTCTTAACGCTTCAACAGGTGTCATTTTCTCATCCGCATACCAACCGCCTTGGGGTGAGTTGTTGTGATCTTGCCTAGTAATGGCTGCATGTAAACCATAAAATGGATTGGGCGACTCTACCGGAAAATCTGAGCCAGCAGCAATAATAGCGTTACTATCAAGTAACTTTCGCCATGCATAGGCACCTAAAATACGTTGCTCGCCAAGACGAGTAACAGCCATGTTTTTATCGCTAGTGGCGTGTGTCGCTTGCATTGAGGCAATGACATTAAGTGAGGAAAAACGAGGGATATCGGCTAAGCGCAGTACTTGTGCGTGCTCTATTCTATGGCGTAATAACTTAGTGTTACTTTTAGCAATGCTTTGCTGATAAAGATCCAATATCAATTTATTAGCATTATCACCAATGGCATGAGTGTTTACTTGAAAGCCAGCGTTCATGGCAAAGCTAATATAATGCTGTAAGGTTTTATTATCATGTAATAATAAACCTTTATGTCCCGCGTGATCACTATAATCCTTTATTAATGAGGCACCTCTACTGCCTAAAGCGCCATCAGCTTGAATTTTTACACTGTTAAAAATAAACATTTCATTGTCAGTTTTAAAAGGGCCATCGGCTAATTGTTGTTGCCAGTTTTCGCTGGGTAAATACAACATGCCATTAATACGAATAGTCATATTATTTTCGCTGGCCAACTCTTTATATAAGTTAATATTCTTTTGATCTATGCCGGCATCATGAACACTTGTTAATCCCAAACTTGCCAATGAATACATTGCTTTTGTTAAAGCTAGCTTATCTTCTGTACGTGATGGTTGAGCAATGCTTGCTGTTATTAAATCCATAGCATTATCAATGAAAATACCGGTAGGTTGGCCATTTTTATCTCTTATTATCTCCCCGCCAGCCGGAGATTTACTCGCTGAAGTTATTCCCGCTAAGGCCATGGCTTTAGAGTTTGCCCAGCCAGCATGACCATCAACTCGTCTAAGCCATACAGGTTTGTCCGGAAAAGCTTTATCTAAACTTTTAGCATTAGGGTAAGCATTATTAGACCATTGCACCTGGTTCCAGCCCCGACCTAGGACCCAGCTCAATGATGCATTATCTTTGGCATAATCTATTGTACGGTTAACGGCATCATCTTCAGAAAACGTATTAACCAGATCAACGCGCAGCAAACTGTGTCCATAGCCGAGTACATGACCATGTGCATCAATTAATCCTGGCAGCATCGTTTTACCATGGCCATCAATAACCACCACATCATTCGCTAAATCAACGACTTCACCTGCTTGATATGTTTTATTGATGGTGTCATTAGTGAACGAGATGGCAGAAAATCTCATTAAGGTATCACCACTAAGGGTGTAACCGTTTACATTCTTTATTAAGGTTGTTTGCGCCATCAGCGGCATAGTGATGAGTAGTGAAGTAATGGCACTAATAAATTGAAGTTTCTTCATGATATTTCTATTGTTATTTTCGTTAATTTTAGCAGCGAATAAGTTTACTTTAACATGCTCCAACAACATAGAAAAAATAAATGCCAAAACAATAATAGTCATTGGTAACATTTAGCAACTTAACTTCACATAGTCATTTAGGGTAATATAGCGCTTTGGTTTACTACCCTATTAGCAATTAAAGGTTATCACGTGACAGAAAAACATCTTATTTGGGATTTACCCTTACGCATTTTTCATTGGAGCTTTGCCATTACTATTTTGGCTAGCTGGTATACCTCAGAGCAAGACGGAGAGATGGTTGAATTACATATGCAATTGGGTTTCGTTGCCTTAGCGTTAATTGCCTTTCGAATTCTCTGGGGTGTTATTGGGCCAAAACATGCGAGATTTTCCCAGTTTATCCCCTCTCCAAAAACACTTATAAGCTATTTACACCCAGCAAAGGAAAGTAAAGCGACACCTGGTCATAACCCCTTAGGTGCCTTGATGGTTGTATTGATGATAGTGTTAATCTCTTTACAAGCCGTAAGCGGTTTATTTATCAACGATGATATATTTTCTTCTGGGCCATACTACGGCAGTATTGGTAATGATTTAGAGAAAGTCATGGCCTTTATCCATCACAACACCTTTGACTTTATGATTGCCGCAATTGCTTTGCACATTGGCGCTATTGCCTACTATTGGTATATTAAAAAGCAAAACTTAGTTTTACCTATGATCACCGGAAAAAAAGCCGCTAATCAGGTAAGTGCTATTGATGCTATTCCCCATTCCAAGCTAATTCTCGGCTGTGTTGTTGCCATTTGCTGTGTAGGTTTTATTTATTGGCTGGTGATCATCAATGCACCAGTCCTCGAAGAGTTTTTCTATTAAACGCTCCTTAAAGGCTTGCTAAAGACTATCGCAGGTAACTGTTTTAACAAAAAAGGTTAGCCGCTTGGCTAACCTTTTTTGGATTTTTGCTATTTAAACCGTTCAGATTACCTAGGCTTCAATAGCTTTATTTCATATCATTGATAAAGAAAAATAAATTTAAAGTCATTAAAAGTAGTGGCGATATTCCAACTTGAACTCTTGAAAGCTACTGTTGGCATGATCGTTACTTTCAATACGGTGAAATTCAGCAGAGACCCTCAAACTATCATTATCACCAAGTTGTATACTTTGCTGAAAACTCACTCGACTGCGTTGGGTTTGATCCAACAAGAATTGATAATGCTCGGCTTCAATCATCAAGGTGCTTTTAGACCAGTAATGTAAAAAACCTAACTGTACCCCTGGTGCAACGGCGGCAAAACGATCAAGCTTACGATTAAACTCTAACCTGCCCGTGGCAAAAGCAAAAACATGGCTGTTAGCGTGTATTTGGTAACTAACACCGCCACCACCTGAGCCTTGAGTGATTAGCACTTCCTTATTAACTGTCCATTGTTGCTCTACACTGATATTGGCTTTCCATGACCAAGGAGAGAAATAGCTGTTCCTTGGTGATAAAGAAATAATATCAAGTAATTCGGCTTTCTCTAGTTTTATATCACCGCCTTCATAGGCTCTGATCATGATATTGACCATATTTAGTGACATACCTTGGTAATAACCCGCAATAGGGTCAAGTAAGTCATGATAGCTACCTCGGTATTTCATCTCTACGAAAGTTTTATCTAGGTTTTGTCCAAAACTAACGCCGAGCATTGATGTTTTATGGCCAAGATCAGGCCTCAAAGGCTCTTCAATAGGAATGATTAACTTGGTTGGGTTTTCGCTTAGTCGTCTCAGTAATAAGAAGCTTCGGCGTGTAGTGTCTTTAGGGCGACCATTAAACGTATTTTGGTAACGTAAATACCGATAGGCACTATCAACAATAATTTGTTGCTGCTCAAGAGGAAGACTAATAAACGCTGGTATTGTTAATACCTTAATATCTTTAGATAAAGCCAGTGCCAAGGCATTTTCATCCTCGCTTAACATGGCTAACTGTGCTTTTAGCTTAGTTAAAATTGACGCTCGGTAATGAGTCTCTGCGATTAAGTCTGCATCTTGCACAACCCTAACAGTATCTAATGGCATTGCCGTTACCGGAAAATTATTCGCGAGATACAAGCCGGGTCTGGCAACATCAAGTAACTCCAGTAAACGAAAGGAGCAGTTTTCATCAAAAAAGTAATATTCAAAGTTGATACCTTGTAATTCCCATATATGGGCTAACATGGCATCAATTTCATGCTGGTTTAAATTTAATTTATATTCCCATAAGTCTCTGTTTTCCAGGCGGTTATACTCTTTAATTTTTTCAAAATAAGGATTCGCAGCAAAATTACCTGGGTAGCCCCCCGTTAATCCTTTGGCCGCATATAAGAAGCCGGCATCACCTTCAGGTACGGTCGCACCAAAATTCAAGGCATAAGAAAGGTAAGTTGAATCTTGCTCAACATTTTCAGGGTCAAAACGGAAAAAAGTATGGCCATACATAGATGAGGGACTATTGAGTTGCGCTGATGCAAAGACCAATACCACACTGGTAGTGCTGAGCTTGTTGCGCCAGTCTCGATATTCCTGACAATAAAAGGGTTTAACTTCTTTGCTAAGACCTTTAATGTTTTCTAATAAAAATAGCGTTCTTGCCGGAAATTTACATTGAGTATCGTCTTGATTTTTTAAAGCCGCAATAGTGGCTAATAATTCACTTTCTGGGTTTGTTGCGCCGTCAGTCGCTAAAAAGAAACTAGCGTCATCAACATAACTTTGAATATCGCTGCCTTCATTTTGTGTATTAATATGTAATAACGCACGCCATTGCTCAGTTTGTGCTAATTGAGAAATATTCGTTGGCTGCTGTGCAAACGCTTTTACAGTCAACATAAAAAATAAGGGTAAAGATAATAGCGATGCTTTTAAGTTCATAGAGATTACTTGCTAGAAATGTAGTGGTATTGAATGAAAGTTGAAAAATATAAATTAACTAATTAAAAAAGGCTACCTGAAGCAGCCTTTTATCATCGAAAACAACTAGAAACTATACTGTATATTTAACTAACGTTTCGTCATTTTTCATTAAAGAGAACATTGAGCTAACTACATGCTCAGTGGTTACTTCTTCTGAAGGGAATAATGTATTGAAGTTGTTATGAAGTGTCGACTTGAATAAAGCACGGTCTGCTTCTGATACACCTAAAGAAACAGCAACGGCTGTTAATGCTTCACCATCACCACGAGCAACGTCTTCACTGAACTCATCCATAATCATGCTAACATCAATCATTTCCTTACCGCCGTAAGTCAATGTACCTTTAGTTGAACAACCGTTAGTACCGAATGACATACCAAAAGTATTGTTACCAGTTGAGTTGTTTGTTGTCGCAGCTAAAACATGACTAGGAGTGCCTGTTTGACCAGCGAAAAGCATGTTGCCCCAACCACAAGATTGGCTACCCGGTGCATCTGCAAGTGCAGAAGTCGATACTAATAAAGCAGAAGCAATTAATAATTTTTTCATGATAAATCCCTATATTTTTGTTAAATGTTACTAACTGTTAAAATTAACCGTGGTTATTTTAATACATATAATTTTTTAATTCTAGCGATTAAGTCTTTAATTACATGAGAAATTTATCAGTGACTATCTAGTTGCCTATTAATTTTTAACCGTTAAATATTTCTTGTTCACTGATCAGTATTCCCTAATAATGGCCAACAAAAAAGCCCTTGCAGATGCAAAGGCTTTTAAAGGCAAAGTTATTTTAACGATAATGCTATAAATTAATCTTTCTTAAAGTCATTGTGACAACCGCCACACGTTTTACCGACACCACCAATCGCTTTTTTAATGGCACTTTCATCGTTAGATTTTGCCGCAGCAATTAGCTTAGCAGACGCTAAGGTTAGCTTGTCGATATCTTTGTTGAAATGGTCAGTTTCTTGCCAAATTTTGGCTAAAGCTTCCGTTTCAACATCGAACTTTGAAGTATCTGTACGTGTGTAATCAGCTATCATCAAAGATAATTGGTTGATGCGAGTGGCATTTTTTTCAACAATTGTTGCATCAACCGGCGTTTTTCCTTTCGCCATAGCGCCCAATGGCCCCATGTTACTTCCCAATAACTTAAAGATAGATTGGCGTAACTCGGTTGCATAGACAGCGTGTTTTTCAGAGCTTGCTGGTTGCGCCATAGCTGCAGTAGCGGCGACTAAACTCGTTGCAACGGTAATAGCTAATAAACTTTTTTTCAGGACATTCATCGATACTTCTCACTTACATAATTATTATTTTGATGATTTTTCTTTTGATGGTATTTACTCGGCTAGTGTAGCGTAACCGCACGGCTAGACAAGCAACACTTTGTAACAAAACACAAAAATAGAATACTACAAATGGCTACTTGGCATTTCATCACTTACAAGCCGTTTACTATATCTTTAACTAACGGTGGTCCTTGATAAATAAAGCCGGTATATACTTGTACTAAACTTGCGCCAGCAGCTAACTTTTCATTGGCATCATCACTTGACGCTATGCCGCCAACACCAATAATTGGTAGCTTGTTATCAAGGGCTTCACTTAATATTTTGATAACCTGAGTACTTTTATCTTTTACCGGTTGACCGCTTAAGCCACCTTGCTCGCCGCCAAACTCAAGACCTTCAACGCCTTCTCGAGATAACGTTGTATTAGTGGCAATAACGCCATCGATGCCATTATCAATTAAAGACTTAGCGATAGACTTTACTTCATCTTCATTTAAATCTGGCGCAATTTTAACCGTTAGCGGGATATACTTGCCGTACTTTTCAGCAAGTATTGTCTGCTCAGCTTTTAAAGCTGACAATAGATCATTTAATGCATCACCGTATTGTAGCGATCGTAAACCTGGCGTATTAGGAGAAGATATATTCACCGTTATGTACGTTGCTAAATCGTAGACTTTACGCATGCAGTGTAGATAGTCATCTTTAGCATTTTCTTCTGGGGTATCTTTATTTTTACCAATATTAATACCTAAAACACCTTTAAAGTTAGCGGCTTGTACTTGTGATACTAAGTAATCAACACCTTTATTGTTAAAGCCCATACGATTTATAATCGCGTTAGCTTCAGGCAATCTAAAAATACGTGGTTTATCATTACCCGGTTGAGGACGAGGTGTTACCGTGCCAACTTCAACAAAACCAAAGCCCATAGCAGCGAAGGCATTGATACACTCACCATTTTTGTCAAGACCCGCAGCTAAACCAAGGGGGTTAGGAAAATTTATCCCCATAACCGTTACCGGCTTATCTTGTACTTGTTGTTTATAAAAAACATTAAGAGGTGATTTCCCCGTGCTTTTTAAGCCCTTAATAGTCAACTCATGGATGGTTTCAGCGTCAAACTGAAAAAGAACTTTACGAATGGCTGGATAAAACATAATGCCTCGACTTGTAAATAATAATAATAAAAAATCCCCGCTAGGCGAGGATTTTATCAGTTAAAGCGAGCATTACAATATGCTAGCTCTGTTTGACCAAAATAAACTTAGTTAACAGTTATTTTGGTTTTTATTTAGCTGAAACCGGTTGGCAATTTAAGCTCAATAACATTAATTCACGTAACGCTACTGAGAATTTAGCGAAGTCATGAGACTGGCCTACTTTAAAGTCAGCCAAAATGTGCTTCCAACGCTCAAGTGGTTGCTCATTTACGTCAATCCATTCAGTAAGCAGTTGCTCTAAGTCAGCAAATTGAGCATCACATTGGCAGCGTAATACCACTGACGTTAATGAACGTTGTTGCCAATCTAACTCTTCTCTAAATGATGCACGAGCCAGTGCTTGCCAGTGGTTTGCCACTGGTTGGCGAGTAATTTGGTCTAAGAACCAATGTAACTCTAAACGTGCACCCAATTTGAAGTATAAGTTTGCTGCTTGCTCAACTGTACAGTTATTTTCCTGAGCAACTTCAGCAATATCCATGGTCGAAAACAAAGTGCTTAACTGCGCAAGACGTGTAGCAACAAGTTTAGGAACGCCTGCCTCAACTAAATCAGCTGCAACACGCTCTAATCCTTCAACTTCAGTACAGATCATAAAGCTAAATAACTTTTCAGACAAAATGGTAAATGTTGGTTGATACAAGGCAATCGATTCTGCAATAGAAAGTGACTTGTTACGATGACGTAAGAACCAACGAGTTACGCGACGAACAGTTCTGCGGTATTGGAACAACATTTCAGTTTGAATAGCGGTAGATATTTGATTATCTAACACCTCAATTTGCTGCCAAAATTCACCTAGCTCAAACACTGCACTGGCAATAGTATAACAATTAGCAATCTCGGCAATACTGGCACCGGTTTCTTCTTGCATGCGATTAACAAAGTTAAAGCCCATATCATTACCAATTTTATTGGCAAGTTTGGTGGCAATAATTTCTGCTCGCAATGGATGCAATTGCATCTCGGCTTGATACTGCTCACGAAGCTGACGTGGGAAAGCTTCAATTAATAAACTGTTGTGATAAGGGTTATCAGTAATTTCAACATGAACTAAATCATCTTTAAGTACCATTTTACTGTAAGCAAGTAATACCGAAAGTTCAGGACGAGTTAAGCCTTTACCTTGGGCTAACCTATCAGCAATTTCTTCGTCATCTGGAATATATTCTAGAGCGCGATTCAATTTCCCAGCTCTTTCAAGCTCATGAATAAAGCGTACTTGCTCTTTTAGCTGATTAGCACCACGCATAGCGGTGATAGATAACGAATGAGTTTGGCGATAACAATCTTCAATAACTATATCACCGACTTCATCAGTCATATCATGAAGGAGTTTATTACGTTGCTTAATGGTTAAATCACCATTTTGCACCAAGGTATTTAGTAATATTTTAATGTTTACTTCATTGTCTGAGCAATCAACACCACCGGCATTATCAACTGCATCGGTATTAATACGACCACCGTTAGCTGCATATTCGATACGGCCGAGTTGAGTTAAACCTAAGTTACCACCTTCGCCAACCACTTTAGCTTGCAGATCTACACCATTAATACGTAGGGTATCATTAGCTCTGTCACCAACTTCTAAATGTGTTTCTTTGCTACCTTTAACATAGGTGCCTATACCACCATTCCACAGTAAATCGACCTTCATACTTAAAATGGCTTGCATTAAGTCAGTAGGTGCCATGCTTTGTTTTTGTGTACCGATCATTTTTTTGATTTCAGGCGTCAGCTTGATGGATTTCACATGACGACTGAAAATACCGCCACCTTTTGAAATAAGCTCTTTATTGTAATCTTCCCAAGTACAACCAGGTAAATTAAATAAACGTTCACGCTCTACATAAGAACTAGCGGCTTCTGGACTAGGGTCAATAAAGATATGCATATGGTTAAACGCTGCTTGTAAGCGAATATGTTTTGACAACAACATACCATTACCAAATACATCACCCGCCATATCACCAATAGCGATACAGGTAAAATCAGTACTTTGGCAATCAATATCCATTTCTCTGAAATGACGTTTAACTGACTCCCAAGCCCCTTTAGCAGTAATGCCCATGGCTTTATGGTCATAACCAACACTTCCGCCTGAAGCAAAAGCATCACCTAACCAGAAGTTGTATTCTTCAGATAGGGCGTTGGCAACATCAGAAAAAGTTGCCGTACCTTTATCAGCAGCGACCACAAGATAAGCGTCATCATCATCTAAACGAACCACATCTTTTGGTGGTACAACTTCGCCGGCAACAATGTTATCAGTAATGTCTAACAAAGCACGAATAAAGGTACGGTAACACTCTTTACCTGCTTCGAAAATTTCTTGACGTGAGCCATTAGGTAATTGTTTACAGACAAAACCACCTTTAGCGCCTACTGGTACAATGACAGTATTTTTAACTTGCTGTGCTTTAACTAAACCAAGGACTTCAGTACGGAAATCTTCACTTCTATCTGACCAACGTAAACCGCCTCGAGCAACTTTACCTCCGCGTAAATGCACACCTTCAATTTGTGGTGAATAAACAAATATCTCAAATTTTGGTACTGGCTGAGGCATTTCGCTTATTAGCTCAGGAAGGATTTTAAATGAAATGTACGATTTATCACCTTTCACCGGGTCAGCTTGGAAATAGTTAGTTCGGATAGTTGCATTAATCAATTCGACAAAACGGCGAATAATGCGGTCATCGTCTAGGTTAGCAACATCATCAAGTGAACTCTCAATTTCTGCTAATAGTTTATTGGTTGCTTTTTCTTTCGCTGAAGCAGTTGATTTACTTTTTGGATCAAAGCGTAAAACAAATAACTTAATCAGTAATTCAGCCATATCAGGGTAGCGAGAGAAGGTGTTTTCAATATAACTCTGGCTAAAACGACCACCAATTTGGCGTTCATACTTAGCAAAAGCACGTAAAATTGACACTGCTCGACCTTCAATGCCGGCACCTAAAATAAGGCGGTTAAAACCATCGTCTTCTAAATCGCCATGCCATACTTTAGCAAAAGCATCTTGGAAAAGCGTTCTAACTTTGTAAACATCGAACTTACCTTCACCGGTAAGGAACATAGAAAAGTCTAATATCCAGCTTGTTTCGCCATCAGAAGTTTGGATTGCATAAGGCCTTTCGCCAATAACACGTAGACCAAAGTTCTCCAACATTGGCAATACATCACTTAAGTGAATAGGTTCGCCAGTATGGAATAATTTTAATCTAACAAAACGGCTATCAGGCTTCTCTTCAAGCGGTTGATAAAAAAGCATTTCCAAATCATTTTCTGCGGTGATATTTTCTAATTTTTCAATATCAACAATGGCAGAGCCTGGTAATACTTCATCTTTATAAGCTTGTGGAAATTTAACATATTTACGGCTCAGGGCTTTCGCTGCGGCTTCACCACGATTAGCTCCTAAAGCACTGACAAGTTTATCATCCCAATTACGGGCGGCTTCGTTTAAATTCTTTTCTATTTCTTTCACGTCTATATCTGCTTTAGTTGAGTTAACTCGAACAATGTAATGGGTTCTAGCATGAACCGACTCTGAGAAGAACGTTGTAAATTCAACCTCTTCATTACTATCAAATACTTCTTGAAGTAAGTTTTGCGTTTCAATACGTAATTTGGTGTTGTAGCGCTCTCTTGGTACATAAACCATACAAGAGTAGAAACGATCAAAAGCATCACGGCGAACAAACAAGCCAGTATAGTCACGTTCCTGCATCTGCAAAATGCCAGTAACATTGTGCAATAGCTCTTCTACCGAAGACTGTAAAATTTCATCTCTTGGGTAGGTTTCTAATATATTAATGAGCGTTTTGTAGTTGTGAGTACCTTTAGCAAAAGGAGATGCTTTACATACGGCCATCACTTTAGAGTTGATAAGCGGTAAGTCTAGCGCGCTATTGGTGTAATAAGCAGAGCCAAAAAGTCCAATAAAGCGTTCTTCGCCAACAACATTTCCTTTATCATCGAAGCGTTTTACCCCAATGTAATCAAGTTGCGCTGGACGATGAACACGTGAGTTTGAATTAGTTTTAGTTAAAATAAGGTGGTTTTGACCGAGTGCTACTTCTCGACCTGTTGCGCTAAGGCTTGATACAAGACGTGACTTGTTACCTGGCGAATTTTTCATTAAACCAAGGCTAGATTCAACATTGGCTTCTAATGAAATATCGCCCTTAACGGCTTTTACGTCATATGAGCGGTAGCCCATTAAAGTAAAGTTATTAGCCGCCATCCAATTTAGAAAACTTAAAGTGTCTTCTTTATGCGCTTTGGTGCCCGGGTACTTAGATTTTTCAACATCGCCAATAACCTTCTTTAAGCAAGCTAACATCGGCTGCCAATCACTGACGGTTAAACGGATATCTTCAACTACAGAGAGTAAGGTGTTTTTAATGCTACTTAATTCTTTTTCGGTAGCTTGACGATCAATTTCAATTAAAAATATGGTTTCTTCTGAACTGGCTTTTACATGATTATCAACAATAGGTGCTAATTCTGTCACTTCCAATTTTTTATCGCGAGTTATTTTTAGTGGCGCATTTAACATCAAGTGTGGTGATAAACCTAAGCGGTTTAAAGCGATACGGATAGAGTCCACTAAAAATGGCATATCTTGAATAATCACTTCGATAATAGTATGGCTAGACTTCCAACCATTCTTACTTACCGAGGGATTAAAAACATGGATAACAGGTGCATCATCTTTATGCTCGTTAAGTGAACTCCACAAGCTTAATGCAGCACCATACATATCACTCTCATTACGGTGATCGAGATCTAATGAGGACATGTTGCCGTAAAGTAATTGGGCAAACTTTTCCACTAAGGGAGCTGTTTTTCCATCTACTTTCTGTTGAATAAGTTTTGCTACATTGCTAAGAATAACCGAGGGTGAACCGTTTACTAACGCCATGGATGTTTCCTTTTCCTTTTAAAAAGAAAGCTTGAATAATTACTTTTGGTTTTGATAAAGGCTATTACTTTTAACTAAACAAGTTACTAGAATAGAATTTATGCTTTATTTTTTTATATTTTGTCTATCAGAATAGACTATACCGTGGATTTTATGAATAAACTTAGGCTATTGCGAGTGTTTTTTTGTATTTTATTGGCTTATTTTTCAAGAGGTGGATAAGTAAATGAACAGTTTATTTTACAGTTAACAGTGTTTATGCAGTAATGATAAATAGATACTGGTTAAACGGCTTTTTTATTGTTTATTTATGCAATATTCATTGCCGTTAATTGTTTGATTTCAGCAAAAAAAAAGCACTTAATAATACAGTTTTGTATTTAATTAAGTGCTTAATGTCATTTTTTATATAGAGCTAACATTCTAAAACTGACATGAACAATGAATTGTTCCGTAAAAGGTTAGGTTTTAGTTTTTATCGTTATTATTATTTGACCATAAAAAGGCTGACAGTGCCGGTAAAATAATAATAGCCGCCAACATATTAACCAAGAACATGAAGGTTAGTAATATACCCATATCTACTTGGAATTTTAAATCCGAGAAGAACCATGTTGAAACGCCTATCGCTAACGTTAAGCCTGTGATTAACACAGCACTGCCTCGCTCTTTTAATGCTGCTAAATAAGCATCATGGACATTCATGCCCTCTTTAAGCTTAGTGCTCATGGTAGAGAGTATATAAATACCATAATCAACACCAATACCAACCCCTAAGGCAATAACGGGTAGAGTCGATACCGTTAAACCGATATCAAGTACTGTCATCAACCACTGAGCTAATGTAGAGACCACATATAAAGGCACAACCACAACGATTGTTGCTCTAATGCTTCTAAAACTAAGTAAACATAACGCTATTACAGCACCATAAACATAAAGCATCATAGGTAATTGTGCTTCTGCTACCGCTTCATTCGTGGCTGCCATAACCCCGACAGGGCCAGAAGCTAGCTTAAATTGAACTTGTTCGGTGCCTAATTCTTCAGCTGCTGCTTTCACCGCATCAATAACCGTATTGATGGTGTTTGCTTTGTGATCTTCTAGGAATAAAATTACCGGCATAACACTACAGTCATGATTTAACAGGCCGCTTGAAGAAGGTACCCGTGCAATGGACTGTACCAGAGTGTGTTGATTACGCGGGATAACTCGCCACTTAGGGTTACCTTCGTTATAACCGGCATTCACCAATTTAGATATAGACGCTAAGCTTACCGCAGATTGCACACCGGCAACGTTTTCCATCTGCCACTGGAATCGATCGATCGTAGCCATGGTATCGTAGTAGGTACAGGCATTTTCAGTTGTTTCGATAATAACAGACATATAATCGACACTGATTGCATACCTATCGGTAATTAAGAAAGTATCTTGGTTATAACGCGATGATTCGTGTAGTGCAGGAGCACCGGCGTGTAATTCGCCAATTTTTAATGCTTGCCCTTGATAAAACCCTACCGCAAATAAAATAGCCGTAAGCACTAATATCACTCTTGCCGGACCTTTAGTGGCAAAACTAGCCATGAATGTCCAAACAGCACTTTCTTCAGTTAACTGCCCTACTTTTGCCGTCGTTCTTATTTTGGTATAAGAAAGCAATACTGGCAGTAGGATAAGGTTAGTTAAAATGATCATCGCCACGCCAATAGAAGCGGTGATAGCTAACTCTTTAATAATGCCAATATCAATGGATAACAAGGTTAAAAAGCCGACAGTGTCAGAAACTAAGGCAACACCACCTGGGATCAACAAGGCTCTAAAACTTGCTTGTGCAGCTGATGCCGGTGTTAAGCCAATAGCGACTTTTTTAACGACCGAGTTTATCATTTGTACACCATGGCTAACGCCAATAGCAAACACCAAAAAAGGAATCAAAATAGACATAGGGTCTAGGCCAAAACCCAGAGTTGACAACATGCCCATTTGCCAGACAACCGCGACTAACGAACACAAAATAGGTAAAATTGTTAAACGAACTGAATGACAGAAGATGTATACCATCACCGCAGTAATACCAATGGCAAGCGCGAAGAATAGCACCACACCTTTCGCACCTTCGGCAACATCACCAACCATTTTTGCAAAACCAATGATATGAACCGTTATATTATCGCGCTCAAACTCTTGACGAATTTCCTGTTCAAGCTGGCCCGCTATTTCTAGGGTATCAAGCTTCTCGCCAGTATCGGGGTTAATGTCTAATAAAGCCGCCTTAACCATGGCACAACTATAGTCATCGGCAACAATACTGCCGACTATGCCGGCTTTTTCAATATTAGCTTTAACAACAGCTAAACCTTGAGTTGTCGGTTGAAAGTCAGCGGGAATAACGGGGCCGCCAGCAAAGCCATCTTCAACCACTTCAACAAAGCGTGTACTTGGTGAAAACAGTGACTTCACTTGAATTCTATCAACCCCTGGGATGAAGAAGAGTTTGTCATGCACACCTTTTAAGGCATCAAAAAAACCGGGATTAAAAATATCACCACTATTATCACAAACCGAGATAAGTATAGTATTCGCGCCACCAAAATTCGCCCTATGCTTTAAATAGGTTTTCATGTAGCTATGATTTAGCGGTATGTTTTTGGTAAACGAGGCATCAAGCCTAATTTGTGTCGCTTGAAAAATAAAAAATGCGCTGGTGATGATAAATAACATTAACACCAGGAATTTATGACGAAATAGGCCTACTTCAATACGACTAGCCAGAGAAATTTTCATAGTGATTCATTCCGAACTTTATTATATTTAATGATTAAATTGCTTTTAACTGCTTTTAAACGATTGTGTTTGTTAATTGCTAGGTAAATTCAATACCTTAATACCAACATCTGAAACGGCCAATAATCGCCCTTTAAACCATACACCAGCAATTAAGGTTTTACCGTCTTGTTGAGGTCTTTGGCTGAAGCTTTCACCATCATCGCTACTAACCAGTAACATGCCATTATTCCCTAAAACAAATATACGTTCATCATCAGAAAAAACAATATCATTGAGCAATGCCGTGGTGTTGGTGGCTATTTCTTGCCATTGCTGGCCGTTTTTTATGCTACGAAACACATGTCCACGTAAACCAGCAACTAAAATGTTACCACTTTGTGTTCTAGCCAATGAGAAAAATGAGCCCTGGTAAAAACCGTCAAATTGCTGCCAAGTAAGACCAAAGTCATTACTTTTAGCAAGCAAACCAGTTTCACCTAACAGGAATAAAGTCCGGCCATCTTGCACTAATCCGTTGAAGTGCGGCAAAATGAAAGCTATTTCATCTAGGTATGCTTCTTCATCTTCGGCTTTGAGCTCTTTAATGTAGTCGACATCGTCGGCTAATAGAAACTCTTGATGAAATTCACTCTGCCAAGTCGTTCCGCCATCATTGCTGCGAAAAACCTGCCCATAAGCCCCAACAGCAAGACCTTGTTGGGCATTCTTAAAATAAATATCAAGTAAGGGTTTTTCAAGTTCTGGTAAATATTGTTGTACTTGCCAGTTAAGGCCACCATCTTGACTATGTAATATAGTGGCATCATGACCAACAGCCCAACCTAGCTGATCATTTAAAAAATAAACACTGGTTAATGTTGCCTGGACTGGCACATTGGCTTGCTGCCAATTTTCACCATCATTCGACAACAAAATATGTCCATGTTGGCCAACAGCAACTAATTTATTTTGGCCGATGGGGGAAATATCTAATAATAATGATTTACTGGCTAAAGCCGATTCGGTTGCAGGCGCTAAGGTAGCAGAAGTTACAGCTAAGTCTGCAGCACGAACGGAGGAAAGGGAAATAATAGAAATAACTGCAAAAGCAACTAATAAACGCATAACAACACTCTTTCTTTTTGATTTCTGAAAATAAAAATAGTAATAAAAATAAAGGTAAAACTTAACTAAATTAAACTATGAACTATGAACTAAGTAAAGTATGTACTAAACAAACACTTAATTCAGCGCTAAAAAAAACGGCTAACATCTGTCAGCCGTTTCCATATTACTGATTATCTACGACCTTCTCGTCTTAGGGCTGCGGGAGTAAAATCTCGCTCATTAAGTTTAGTTGAGAAATCATACATCTTCGTTTCGTTATCTAAGCCGATGGCAATATAACGACGCGACTGCAGATCATGATAAACATCAAGTGTTGACCAAAGTGTCGGTACATCATAATAGTTAATAGCATGGGCTACAGCTACGCGATAAAGCTCATCACGATTATCATAAATATCAGTCACCGCTATTTGCCAGCTATCTTCATCGATATAAAAGACACGCTTTTTATAGATATGACGAGTATTTTCTTTAAGATTAGCTTCTACCACCCAAACACGATGTTTTTCATAACGCACTAGGTCTGGATTGATATGCCCTGGCTGTATAATATCTTCATATTTAAGTTCATCACTATGAAGACGGTAGTCATTATAAGGGATCAACAATTCTTGCTTGCCTTTTAATGTCCAGTTATAGCGATTTGGCGCGCCATTATACATATCAAAATCATCAGTAGTTCTTAAACCATCTGCTGCTGTTCCAGGTGCATCATAAGCAACATTTGGCGCACGACGAACACGACGTTGACCGGTATTGTAGGTCCAAGCCTGACGAGGTGTTTTCACCTGATCCATGGTTTCATGTACTAACAAAGCAGTACCCGCTAAACGTGCTGGCTCTGTCACTTTTTGTTTAAATTTAAATAAAATATTAGTATTTTCTAGTTCCTCAGGTGAGGCGCCCTTAACACTGTAAGGTAATAATAATGTTTCTTTTAAACCAATATAAGTAAAATTACCTGATGCTGTAGGTGCCGCTTGACCTGCAGAACGGGTGACTGATTCACCACGATAACGCAGGGTATGGTTCCAAATCGCTTCTAAACCATTGGCTGGCATAGGAAAAGGAATACCAACAGCAGCCCCTTGAATACCATTACCTTCTTTAACCAGCTCTGCACGTGAAGCATTAGTACGCACAGCCTGATAAACATGTTCAGGGTAAGAAGCACTACGACGTGTTTGATAAATATTCATTTTATAAGTATCAGGATAGGTCTCAAATAACTTGATTTGACCTGGTGTTAACAGCCCTTTGTACTCAGCAACATTACTTGCAGTAATGGTGAATTGTATTTTATCATTAGGAAAAGGATCAATATGGTGATCACCAACCGTATATCCCGCAGGAGCTTTAGTAATCCCGCCCTTCCACTCAGGAATTGAACCGTCTTTATTCGCTGCACGAGTTGCGCCAACTGGCGTTAATTCCGCTGACAATTTTGCCACTTGATCGCTAGGTACTTTAGCTAAAGCACCTGTTGATAAGACCATAGAGATGGTCAATGATAATAATGTGACTTTATTCATGTTTTTTCTCATGATTACTGCCTTAAATTAGATTGAATAACTTACGCTGAAAGATACATAGTCACGATCTTCCATCTGGTTGGTAGTGCCGACACCACCGAAGAAACTGTTGTAGTTTATATCTGCTGACCATTTACTTTGGTAATCAAATTTCAAACCTAAAGACATTGACTTTCGGTCTTCAATAAACATAAACAGTGGATCTGGTGTAATACCTTTAACATCATGAGCAAAGACAATACGTGGCGACAAATTGATACCAGCAAAAACATTGGTATAGTCCATTTTAACTACCGCACGATAGCCCCAAGCAAATTCTGTTGGGAATGGGTTAGTTTCAGTGCCACCTTGTAATACCTGCATAAGGCCACCAGTGCTGCCACTTCGCGCAGTACCTGGACCATTTAAACGTAATTCACTTTGCTCGGGCATATCATTAATATTGATACCACCGACTTCAATTAAACCAACAAATTGACTTGCACCTAAAGTAGGACCAAACAAATGTGTTAAGGTCGCTTGTGCTTGCACGGTATCGGATAAAATATATCCTTGTGCTGTTTGACCTGGTTGGTATGGCGTGCCATCAGCTTGCACCATTTGTGAAACACCGTCTAAAGCGGCATATTCTGGACTACCTGTATTAGCAAGTTGCTGTGGTACCGCTGCAAAAAGCAATTCAACATCATCTATTTGCATTGGTTCATCTTGACGGTAACTCACTTCACCAGCAAAGGCAGTGGTGCCGATAGTGGTGTTAAAGCTCATCGCGTACATTTTAATGTCTTCTGGATAATCCAGTTCAACACGAGAAAAAGTATTTAATTCAGTATAGTTAGCTTCGGTAATTTCATTAACCGCTAAATAACCAATATCCCCAGCGACAGCACCAAAATCTGCGGTGACGCCTGAAAATATTGGACGACGGCTATGATAATTTACATGATACAAACTAATTTCAGTATCATTCAGTTCAGGAATAAACCAAGATAAACGCAAACCATATTGGCCACCACCATCGGGTTCATTTTCAGCTTTAGAGCCGGGCGCTCTTAACGTAATATTACCAGCATAAGCCGAGTACATTCCGCCAGCTTTAGCTTTAGCTGCACCTTCGGCTTTAGCTCTTTCTACTGGATCAGCAATAGATGCAGCTGCAGCTAGGTCAGCTCTTAAACCACTACCGATATCATTTAAGCCACCCATTAGGTAATCTAAGTTCATATCAGGATTACCGCCAAAACCTAACTGGACATTATTATATTGTCCACCATCACCGGCAAAATCATTGGTAGAAAAATAACTACCTGGTGGTGGCAGTATGGTCTTTTCCCAAGAGTACTGATAATAGGCTTCAACGTTGAAGTTATCTGTTATGCCCAATGAACCCCACAAGGTACCAACAGGAATAAAGGCTTCTTTTAATTCGGCACCGGGTGCACGTAAACGCGCAATATCAACAGCATTTATCTCACTAATGCCATGAGAAATTAAGGTACTTTCACCCCAGCTAATAACTTGATCACCAAGACGTACAGAGAAAGGCATTTCAGCTATTTCAAAGTCGCCATAAACATAAGCATCAAGTAAGCGAACATCTTGACAGACTTGCTTTTTAGCTTCGCTGTCACGACAGGGATCAAAAACATTACCGGTAATTGCATTTGATGAAGCTCTATCGTCATCCATCATGGCGTAATCATAAAAATACATACCACGAACAAAAATACCGACATTTTGATAATGAATATCTAATTCATGCACACCTTTGAATATTTTAGAAAAACTTTCACCGGCATTGTAATTCAAGTTGCCCGCGTCACCATTGGTGGAGTAGCCGCCTTTACCTTGCGCCCAAATATCTTCTTTCGGTATCGCTGGAGAGAATATATTGTAATTGCTAAAATCAAGACCACTATTGGCGTTGTTAGACTTACCAACATTGTCATTCCAATTTCTATTTTCTGTGCGCCAGCTTGAGCCGATGCTAAAGGTAGAATCAAAACTGATCTCTACATCACCTAACTCAAATCTTGCTGCTTGAACACTATTAACCATTGAGGTTAACAATGTTATCGAAAGCGCAGCAGCAATACCTACAGCTAAAGGTTTTTTGGCAAAGCCATGTTGAGGCTTGTGTTTCATCTAATCTCTCCCCTATTCAAACATGATACTAAAAGATAAAATATCTGTGAAAATTCATCTCTATAAATGTAATCAAAAGTTAGTTTTTGTTTTATTGTTTATCTAACGGCAACAATAATTACATCATTTGACTTAGGTAGCAAGCGTAAAGGTGAGAGTTAAAGCGCTATATTTTAATGACTTGCATTGAAACCAGCAAAGGTTTTAATAGCATGTTTAAAACTAGCGTTTAAAAACAAATCATTACAAAACGGTCATTGTTTTATAAGTTGATGAAATAACGCTGATTTGTTAAAGCTATAACAGTAAAGACACTAACAAAATGGTCAGACCACTGTTTCAAGTGTTTACTCTATTTAAGGACGTTTAGCTTAAATTATTTAACTTTAGATAAGGCTAAAAACTTGTTCTGCTGGGTTTGTAAACAAAAGTGGCCTTGGATACCATTTGCGGTCAGGTACTTTCGTAGATGCATGGCTGGGAATTGAACTTTAATGCCTTGGGTTGTGGTTACCACGACATTTTGCACTTTGCCTTGATAATAGGGCAGGAATTCTTGAGTCGTTATATTGATAGAGAAGTAATATTTCATAGGATTATAATTTAATAACGTGCTCACCGGTAAAAATGAGCACGCTACTATACAGTGATAGTCTTAGATTTCAGATTGCTTAGTCATTTAACGCAGCATCAAGTTTTTCTTTTAAGTCATTTGATAACTTAGGCAATGATTGTAATTTAACTAGCTCTGCCCTCATTAATTTTTGATGGTTTGGTGCAAAACTTTTAAATTGAATGAGCGGCGTGATCAGTCTTGAAGCAACTTGCGGATTAATTTCATTTAATTTTGCAATTTGCTCGGCTAAAAATTGATAACCTCGTCCAGTCGGACAATGAAAATACTTAGGGTTATTCATCGCAAAAGCACCAATTAAAGATCGAGCTCGATTTGGATTTTTTAAACTAAATTGTGGATGGGTCAATAAGTTATCAAGTTGCACAAAAATATCTTTGCTGACAACACCGGCATTTAAAGCAAACCATTTATCCATCACTAAAGTCGTTTGTTGCCACTTATGTTCAAAGTGTTGTAGCTGCTTATGCAAGTCGGTTAAGTTATGCTTTGCTGAGCAGGTTAACGCAGCCAAACTATCGGTCATATTCTCTTGTAGAATGTCATCATTATCGGTAGCTTGCTGATATTGCTGTGTTACCAAATATTGATATTCAGGTAAAAGACTTAGGAACGATAAACAAACATTTTTTAATGCGCGATTAGCAACCCTATTGTATGACGACTTATTTGGTGATTTATTTGCTAAATCATCTGCTGACTGTTGTTGTGGCTCTAACTGCTGGCATGCTTGATAGCTAGTAAGCAATTCTTGCTGACTGCTTTGGGCAATAAACAGTGACAATGCCGTTATAGCACTGGTAAGCGCCATGGGATCAACATCTATCATCAAACTAGCCACTTCATCAAAACTAGGTAGTAGTAATTGCTCTGCAATGAATGCTCGATCACCCTCACCCGTTAATAGCTCATTGATGGCGGTGATTAACTCATTGGGGATAACATAATCAGGATCAAAGGTTAATTGTTGTATATAGGACATTAACAATTTCTGCCCTGCGTCCCAGCGACAAAAGCTATTATTAGCTTGCTTGATAATGGTCAGTAAACTGGCATCATCTTGTTGAAAAACCAGTTTAACCGGCGCGCTAAAATCGCTAAGCATGGCTAAAGTCGGTTTACTGTTAAAACCACTGAACTGCCAAGTTTGCTCTGTTTGGGTTAATTCCAATAACTCACTTTGAGTCGCATTGTCATTATTTTCACTGATCAATTCAATTTTAATAGGTATATGCAATTCTTGCGGCTCCGGCTGACTCTTAGTTACCGGTGATTGCTGAGCTAGGGTTAAACTGTAGACCTTGGTTTTTGGATCATAGCTTTCTGCTACTTTGATGACCGGTGTGCCCGACTGGCTATACCATAACTTAAATTGAGATAAATCTTTACCACTAGCATCGCTCATCGCATTGATAAAATCATCACAGGTAACAGCCATACCATCAAAACGAGAAAAGTATAAATCCATGCCCTTTCTAAAGTTAGCAACACCAATTAACGTATGTAACATGCGAATAACTTCTGAGCCCTTTTCATAAACAGTTAGGGTGTAAAAGTTATTCATTTCCACTACTTTTTCAGGTCGTATTGGATGCGCCATAGGACCGGCATCCTCAGCAAACTGCTGTGAACGTAACACTCGTACATTTTGAATACGAGTCACTGCACTTGAGTGCATTTGCGCACTAAACTGTTGATCCCTAAAAACCGTTAAGCCTTCTTTTAGACTCAGTTGGAACCAATCCCGACAAGTAACACGATTCCCGGTCCAGTTATGGAAATATTCATGAGCAATAACAGCTTCAATATTAAAATAATCTGTATCTGTCGCACATTGGCTATCTGCCAAAACATATTTGGAATTAAAAACATTTAAGCCTTTGTTTTCCATCGCGCCCATATTGAAAAAATCTACCGCGACAATCATGTATATGTCTAAGTCATATTCAAGACCAAAAGTTTCTTCATCCCAAGCCATGGATTTTTGTAATGACACCATGGCATGCTCAGCTTTGGCCAAGTTGCCTTTATCAACAAATATTTCTAAGGCAACTTCACGACCTGACGACGTAGTGAAATTATCTTCAAGTAAGTCAAAGTCTCCTGCAACCAAGGCAAATAAATAACAAGGTTTTGGGTATGGGTCGTGCCAAGTGACAAAGTGTTTATTATCCGCTAATTCGCCTGCCGCTACTTTATTACCATTGGATAATAAATAAGGGTACAGGGCTTTGTTAGCGATTACTTTAGTCGTAAACGTCGCCATTACATCAGGTCGATCAAGATAATAGGTAATGCGGCGAAAACCTTCGGCTTCACATTGAGTACAAAAGGCATCACCCGACTTAAATAGTCCTTCTAATGAAGTGTTTTCTTGCGGGTTAACCTCTGTGGTAATAGTCAGAGTAAACTCATTACTCTCCGGTAATCTACTTGCCGGAATGGTCAGTAAAGTATCACTGAGCTGATAATGATCTTTACTCAAGGCCTGGTTATCAAGCACTAATGATACTAGCGTCAACTGCTCACCGTTTAACTGTAAGCTTTTCTGGCTATCACCCTGTCGCACTATGGTCAGCTCGCTAACAACCTGGCTACAGCTATCATTCAAGCTAATAGTTAAGTTTACTGTCTTAATCGTAAAGTCAGCTGGACGGTAGTCCGCTAAAAATCTTGGTGCTGTGTCTGCTAAAGTAGATGACATAGTAGAGCCTTACTTTGGGAATGAAAATGGCAATTAAGCCGTCTCTTTTTGACTAACGGTTGCGCTTACTTTTGTCGATAGCGTTTTAATATTAAAACCAATAAAGCCATAGATAACCGCCAAAATAGGGTTAATCCAGTTAAAGAAACAGTAATAAATATAGTCTAATGGATTCACTAAAAGCACACCTGACATGTAAACTGCACAGGTATTCCATGGAATAAGCGGTGAAGTAATGGTACCTGAATCTTCTAGAGTACGACTCAATACAAGTGGATCTAATCCTCTGCGCTTGTATTCTTCTTTATACATACGACCTGGCATTACTATAGCCATGTATTGATCAGCGGTTAATAAGTTAGTACCGATACAAGTTGCTACTGTACTCGCTATCAGGCTACCCGTTGTTTTAGCTGATGCTAAAATTACGTCAACAAACTTTTTCAACATACCTAAGTGCTCTAAAACCGCGCCAAAACTAAGCGCACACATAATTAACCAAACAGTATTTAACATGCTCGACATGCCGCCACCGCTAAGTAAATCATTCAATTCACTGTTTCCTGTTTCAATACTAACGCCATCAAAAAATGCCGTCCAAACCACCATTATATTGGCGGTTATGACGTTAGTTTCACCATTAGCCAAGCGTAATATGAGATCTTGTTGAAAGATTACCGCCCATAAACCACCAACCAAAGCACCAATAGCAACAGCTGGGAATGCCGGTACTTTTTTAATAGCTAAAACAAGTAACACCAATAACGGCACTAAGTTAAATAAAGATAAGTTGAACTGCTCGGCAAGTTGGCTACTTAATAAATCAATTGATGCGTTGTTAGTACTCGTTGTCTCGGTAAAACCTAAAAAGAGAAACAGTATTAATGCTGTAGCGATAGACGGCATAGTAGTCCAAAACATATATCGAATATGAGCAAATAACTCACTACCAGCAATTGCAGGCGCTAAGTTGGTGGTCTCTGATAAAGGCGATACTTTGTCGCCAAAGTAGGCACCTGAAATGACAGCACCCGCAGTGATGGCAGGAGATAAACCTAAACCTTGCGCTATACCAATTAATGCTACACCGATTGTTGCCGCTGTTGTCCATGAACTACCTATGCTCATGGCAACAACAGCACACATTACACACGCCGCCGCATAAAACCAAGCAGGATCAAGAATCATCAAACCATAATAAATCATGGTAGGTACTGTGCCTGATAATAACCAAGTACCAATAAGAGAGCCAACGGCGAACAAAATTAACACTGCACCTAACGATAAGGAAATACCCTTAACAATAGCTTGTTCAAGATCATGCCAAGCATGACCATTTTTTATGCCAATAACAACGGCAACACCCATAGCAATAAGCAAGGCAATTTGATTTGGACCATACGATGAATTATCACCAAAGTAACTTACCGCTAGGGTCAGTAAGGTAACCAAGGTAATAACGGGAATAAAAGCATCTAACATGCTCGCTTGTTTAATTGGCTTTAACTCTGACATTAAATATAAACCTTCTCTTATTATAGTTATATGTAGGCAATTGAATAAATTGGCTTAGTCGTAATGAATAACAAAGCCGCCTCTATGGGCGGCTTTGCTTTAATTTTGTAGATTATTTTTTAGCTATTTTACCTAGGGAGATAAAGTCGAAGGTGATACGTGCCGCCTCATCTAAAAACGGGTCAAGATCATCTAGTTCATCAGATAAATCATCTAAGTTGGTGATTTTATCTTTGCCTAATAAGGCTAGTTGCTCGTTAACACGAACAAGACGTTTGCTTTTACGCGTTTCACGTTCAGCTTTGCGGGTAGCAAGATTTAATGAAATGGTTTTATCATCTTTTTCTGCTTGGTAGATACTAATATCTTCAAGTAGGTAATTAAACTCAGGGTTCTCTTTAATTCGCTGCTGATACAATGAAGTTAAATAGTCGATATCGGTATTTAATTCATTCAACGGTGTATATTTTGCTTTTTGAATTTGATCCCAAGGCAAAGCATTTTCTTCTTTACTCTCACCCCAGTCTTCTGGGTCTATAGCAGTAGGAAATGCTATATCAGGTAAAACACCACGATGCTGTGTACTACCGCCATTGATACGATAGAATTTTGCGATGGTATATTGAATGCTGCCTAATGGTTTTTCGTATAAGTCATAAACTCGACCTAAACCACGGTGTTGTTGAACGGTACCTTTACCAAAAGTATGCTCACCAATAATAACACCACGACCGTAATCTTGAATGGCAGCAGAGAATATTTCAGAAGCAGATGCACTGTAGCGGTCAACCATAACAGTTAATGGCCCATCAAAATAACTGACGCCATCTCTATCACTTTGTACTTGAATACGGTTGGCACCATCTCTAATTTGAACTACGGGACCTTTATCAATAAACAAACCCGTTAATAAAGTCGCTTCGGGTAATGAGCCGCCGCCATTGCCACGCAAGTCAACTATTATTCCCTCAACGCCTTTCTCTTTAAGCGTGGCAATTTCTTTTTTAACATCTTTAGACAAGTTGTTATAAAAACTTGGAATAGTGATAACGCCCAATTTTTTGCTGTCAGCATCTTTTGGATTTTCTAAATAAACTTCAGACTTTGCCGCTCTGTCTTCTAGCTTAATGATATCGCGAACAATAGAGACAACCTTGATATTCGCTTCGTCATCCCCTGATAATATTTGTAAGCGTACCGTGGTACCCTTTGAACCTTTGATTAACTCGACCACATCATCCAAACGCCAGCCAATGACATCTTCAAAGTCTTTTTCACCTTGAGCAACACCAACAATTTTATCTTTTGCTTTTAACTGCTTGGATTTATCCGCTGGGCCGCCGGTAACAATACGGTGAATAACGGTATAATCTTCAATTGAACGCAGCTCGGCACCTATGCCCTCAAGAGATAAATTCATATCAACTTGAAAACGTTCCGCATTGCGAGGTGATAAATAAGACGTATGAGGTTCAACGACACGAGCAAAACTATTCATCAATAGCTGAAAAGCATCTTCACTTTCACTCTGCTTTAAACGTTTTATCGCATAGTTATAGCGTTTAGTTAACACTTCCTTGATTTTTGGCCATTTTTTCTTGGTTAATGTCAGGTTTAACACATCTGACTTCACCTTTAAACGCCACAATTCATCCAAGTCAGCTTCACTTGCCGGCCATGGCGCCTTTTCACGATCAAAAGAATAAACTTCCTCTTTGGTGAAATCGAAAGGGCTTTTATCCCCTTTAACCGCCAATAAACTAAGCGCATATTCGTAACGTTCTAAACGTCTTTGCATATTTAAATTATAAATATCATAAGCTACGTCTAATTTGCCACGGGTCAAAACTAAGTCGAACTCTGAACGGTGTTTTTGAAAGCCATCAATATCGGTTGCTAAGAAAACATTACGAGCATAATCGAGTTGTTTAATATAGCGGTCGAATACTTCACCTGACAAGGCATCGTCAATGGTAACTTTCTTATAGTGTGCACGGGTAAATCGTGCCGTAATGCGCTTGCTTGCTGTAGCATGCTGAGATTCAGGCATGAGTACAGGGAGTTCTTCCGGTGTATGCGGCTTCTCAAAAGCGATTGCGCTAACTGACAAACCTAACGATAAAGATACGGCGAGTGCGATACGACAAAATTTTTGCATGCATTAACTTCCTATTCAAATTCTATATGACTTGGCAATTTTACTAAGCCCGCCGCCACGTTAACAGTGACGACTTTTGTACTTTTTATAAGTAGATATTTTTTAGTTGCGTCTTAATAACCATACCAGAGTCAAGTTGCACACTGATATCTTTACCAGATATTTCAGTGATAGTAGCTTTCATTGGTGTATTACCTAGTTGCACTCTAACGTTACCACCTACTTTGATTGTAGCTGATTCAACAGGTTTAAGTGGTGCAGCTTCTTTTTTAGCAACAGGTTTGCTTGAAGACTTAACCGATTTAAATTTAGCTGAATCACGCTTTTTATCAGCGGGTTTATTACTACCTGCTGATGAGCTTTGCTTACCTTTATAAGGTTTTTTTCCATCGCTGTCTGCCGCTTTTTTGTTACCAAACTTTTCTTGGCTTTCTTTAAGCGTTTTGCTGGCGTAAGCTGCTTGCTCTTCATCAATTTCAGCAACTTCATTACCATCAACATCAACACGAGAAGTGCCAACCTTGATGATTTTTAGGTAACGCCAACTGCTGGTGTAATGTCTAAGCGCTTGACGTAAACGTGTTTTACTAACCGTTTCATCATCTTTAAGCTGTTCTGCTAGGTCTTGGAATATACCAATTTTTAGCGGTTTAACAGGACCTTTAATTGAAAAACACCCTGGGAATTTTTCAGTTAAATAAGCAATAATATCTTTTGTACTTGTACGTTTAATTTCAGTTTCCATAACTACACTTTTTTTTTACAATTTAATTGATTTAAGCTGACTTTACTTTTAAACAAGAGTCACTCTATGTAAGAGCACTCTAGCAAGAATATAGCGCCAAGGGTTATCTTTCTTTATTCTTCAGATTGGAGATGTTGCTCAGGATTCTCAAGCACATTTTTACACCAATCATATATATCGTCTGTTTCTATATCAGCTATCACTTCTTGGCCTATCCAGGTATCCCAAATAAGGTCCAATAACTGCTCTAAAACTTCCGTATCTATATCTTCATCCGCTAAGTCGTACATTGTATGATAAAACTCATTCATACGCTCAGCAACTTCTTCTTCTTGACCATCCCAGTCGCCAACAACTTCTTGGCTAACTAGATAATCATGAATGACCACAAATTCTTTCATTCAAACTTCACTTTTCTGTTTTAAACTTTCGGTATGACTTATGCTTTAATATCATTCTGAGCCGCTATGTTTTGCTCAAATACTTTAACAATCGAGCGAATGCCTTGTTCATCTTGCTCATCAAAGCGGCCAAACGCTGTGCTATCAATATCTAAAATAGCAACCACTTTACCGGCAACTTTTACAGGAACAACCAGTTCGGCATTGCTACTGGCATCACAGGCAATATGGCCATCAAATTTATGAACATCTGCAATACGCTGTACGTCTCCTGTTGAAACACATGTGCCACAAACACCTTTCCCTACTGGAATGCGAATGCAAGCGACCTTACCTTGAAAAGGGCCAAGGACTAACTCATCATCGATAAGACGATAAAATCCAACCCAATTGACTTCAGTCAAACGTTCAAAGAGTAAGGCACTAATATTTGCCATATTAGCAATAATATCAGATTCATTGGTTATTAGCGCTTTAGTTTGCCCTAATAGCTCATGATAAAGTTCAGCTTGGTTACTCATTAAAAGGTACCGTTGAAGAAAGCTATATTAAAAAGCGCTAACATACCTAAAAACACGCGGTAATTAAAGCTTTTATCGAACAATTAGCCAACTATTGCCAGTTAATCGTTCATTTTTCAATCTTTAAGGCTAAATTTCACCAAAACACGGGCCGTAATGGTTTGGCTACCGATTAATGAAGTATGACCTCGAGGGCTTGCATCACTCATCATTGCTTCAGCATACATAGGTTGATAATGATTACTTGATACTTCTTTCACTAAGAGCAATTTACCTAAACCACGCTCTGCTTGTTTGGCCATTCGCTGTGCTTTTTGCTGTGCGTGACTAATAGCGTCTAATAAAGCTTGCTGATAATACTCGTCTCTTGCTGTTACATTCATCGATAGCGATGAAATACGGCTGACATTTATTTTAATAATTTGCGCTAAGAAACTATCGTAATCGGCTACTTGGTCGAATTTCACCGTAATTTGACGACTTAATTCAAATAATGGCTGTTTATGAGTATTAACACTATTCGCTTGTTGGTTAATACTTTGACCATCGATATAAACACTGCCTTGCCTTTTATGTAATTCGACGCCCTGCACTTGAATTGATGGCCTTTCAGTGACAATACGTAAATTAACCCGTGCAGAAGAAATATTACTCTCTTTTATCGCTAAGCTTTTAGCGGCATTGACTACTGAGTTACTTTTTTTATCCACTAACGCTTTTAATTTACTTGGCACTCGACCACGTTCAGTAATAGTTAAGGTTAGTGAAAATTGATCAGGGATAACCACGACACTGCCTTGGCCCGTCACCTCAATGCCAACTTCTTCAACAGCAAAAGCCTGGCTTGGCAACAACAAACACATGAACAAAGTAAAATAAGACGGTAGCCCTTTTAGTGCCGGTAAATGACTTGTTAGCAAATGACTTTTTGGTAAACAGATAAAAGATAATAAATTCATCTTGGCTCCTTAAATTAAGCGGTAAAAAAGAGATTATTGAACAGGGAGTCGCCCTATTCTAATGACTTGGTTTTTTTTATAAAATCAATAAAACTGGATTTTTCAGTATTGCTGGCCTTTTGCCACCAGTATTTAAGCATGGGCACAGCATTAAGATTTTCGATAACTTTATTATTGAAAACTTGTTCGTTTGTAGTGACATTGATTGCTGTGTTATTACTCTGCGTGGTAACAACTGGCTCTGACAACGTAGTAATCACCTTGGTTACCTGTTTAGCTAACTTATAGTCACTTAACGTTTCTAACACCAAAACTACTTCTTGTTTTTTTTCATCAAGCAATATCACTTCCGGTGCATTAGCAAAGCGCTCGGCTGCGGCTAAGTCACGAATGTTACTGGTCGATAAAAATAGTGTCTGCTGCTCATCAAGGGTAAATTTAACAACAAAATAATCGGATGTAACTAACCTTTCTTCGGCAAAATCTAAGTCTTCAAAAACATCTTTGTATTTAACAACTAAAGTATGTTCGCCTTGCGTTATGTTAAAGGTTTGCTTTTTTGACAAGAAACCGTGCTCAACGGCTTTATCATCAACATCGCGTAATATCAGATTATCAGCAAGGGTTAGCGTTGTAGCACTCACTTTAAAGGTAAGGATACTGCATAACAATACGCTGGCAATAAGGTAAGTTACCAGTTTTGCGTTCAATAAAGGTGTACGAGTGGTAATGTCAGACAAGCTTGGCTCTCTTATGACGATAATAAGTAATGACTCTTTATAAACTGCCTAGCGAATAATTAAAAGTAAAAAGATGTGATTAAGTTAGACATTTACTCAGTGCCATGGTTATTATCGAGTTAAGTTAAAAGGTAACGAGCAAACATGGATGGCAAGAAACTCGACATTAGCAAACCTATTGATTACACCCAAGACTTTGATTTATTTTCACTAGCCATGGGCGCTGAATTTAAGTTCTAACTCTTGCCGTTAGTATAAAATGTAAACACAAAAAAGCGCAGCAATAGCTGCGCTTTTTTATTGCCCCGAAGTAAAAAAATCACTAATTTTAGCTAGCAGTTAACTTAATCACTCACTTCTCGATTTAGTTTAACTTTTGGCTAAGATGCAGGCACCCTCACCCAACCTTCCATCAATACCCGAGCACTTCGGCTCATAATGACTTTTTTTACTGTCCATTTATCATTATCTAATAATGCTTCTGCGCCTACTTTCAAAGTACCCGATGGATGACCAAAAGTGACCGACCCTGCAGCTTCTCCAGCAGTATTACCGGTAGCAAGAGCGACTAAAGTTCCTGGGATAGCCGCAGCAGTGCCTATAGCTACCGCCGCAGTACCCATCATCGCATGATGCAATTTCCCCATTGATAAGGCACGCACATGTAAATCTATATCAGTAGATGATACTGATTTACCACTGGAAGTAACATAGTCTTGCGCAGGAGCAACAAAAGCTACTTTTGGCGTATGTTGGCGTGTTTTAGCCTCAGAAATATCACTAATCAAGCCTATTTTAACCGCGCCATAGGCACGAATAGTTTCAAATCGCTCGAGTGCTTTTTCATCGCCGTTAATAGCTTCTTGTAGCTCTGTACCGGTATAACCAAGGTCAGCCGCATTTAAGAATATGGTAGGAATGCCAGCACTGATCATGGTCACTGTAAAGGTGCCAACTCCTGGCACCTCGAGCTCATCTACAACATTTCCTGTTGGGAACATTGCCTCCGAAGGATCGACAGGAGAAATAAATTCAACCGGCACTTCCGCGGCAGGGAAAGTCACACCATCGAGCTCAAAGTCACCGGTTTCTTGTACTTCACCGTTACTGATAGGAACATGAGCAATAATGGTTTTACTGATATTTTCCTGCCAAATACGAACCGTACAGACACCATTATCAGGGATACGGCTTGCAGCAACCAAACCTGAATTTATCGCAAAAGAGCCTACAGCCGCAGTTAAGTTACCACAATTACCTGACCAATCGACAAAGGGTTTATCTATAGCCACTTGGCCAAATAAATAATCAACATCGTGATCAGCAACATCACTTTTAGCTAAGATGACTGTTTTACTGGTGCTTGACGTTGCTCCGCCCATACCATCGGTTTGTTTACCGTAAGGATCTGGACTACCAATGACGCGCAATAACAACGCATCACGAGCACTGCCAGCGACCTGACAATCTTTTGGTAAATCCGTTAAATTAAAAAATACACCTTTTGATGTACCACCACGCATATAAGTTGCTGGGATTTTTATCTGTGGCGTATGTACTTGAGGAACATGAGACATTATTCTTCCCTTTTGCTTTCATAAAAATGGCACATTGTCTTTTAGATCAATGTGCCACTGTAATATGTAAATTATTTGATTAATTTTCATTTTAGAAACTTGATAGTTTGACTTAAAACAAAGCGAAAGCACGGAGCTTGGTTTACCAAGTGAGTACTTTCAATGCAGTTATTAGTCAAAATAGCTGTTTATACATGAAAATTAGGCATTAGATTTAAGAAAATCATTGGCAAACTTTTGTAATACCCCGCCGCCATCGTAAACGGTAACTTCTTCCGCTGTATCTAAACGACACTTCACCGGAATTTCAACAATTTCACCATTTTTTCGTGTCATTATAACCGTCATCTCTGCACCTGGAGATGTCTTACCAACAACATCATAGGTCTCACTGCCGTCAATATGATAAGTATGACGTGTTTCACCGTTAGTAAATTCTAAAGGTAATACACCCATACCGACTAAGTTAGTGCGGTGAATACGTTCGAAACCTTCAGAAACGATGACTTCAACACCAGCTAAACGAACACCTTTTGCCGCCCAGTCACGTGAAGAGCCTTGACCGTAGTCAGCACCGGCAATAATAATTAATGGTTGCTTGCGTTCCATGTAAGTTTCAATGGCTTCCCACATGCGTGATTCAGTTCCTTCAGGCTCTATACGAGTGAGAGAGCCTTGCTTCACATTGCCGTTTTCATCACGACACATCTCATTGAACAATTTAGGGTTAGCAAACGTTGCACGCTGAGTTGTCTCATGATCGCCCCTGTGGGTGGCATATGAATTAAAGTCCTCTTCAGGTAAACCCATTTTAGCTAAGTAAGCACCCGCAGCACTGTTTAACTGAATAGCATTGGATGGTGATAAATGATCTGTGGTAATGTTATCGCCAAGCACGGCTAACGGGCGCATGCCTTTCATGGTACGTTCAGCCGCTAAAGCACCTTCCCAATATGGCGGACGACGAATATAAGTACTGGTTTCATCCCAATCGTATAATGGACTTTCTGCCGGTTCAAACGCTCCTAAATCAAACATGGGTGCATAAATTTTCTTGAATTGCTCAGGCTTGACACATGAAGCGACGATTGCATCGATTTCTTCATCCGATGGCCAAATGTCTTTCAAGGTAATGTCGTTGCCTTTTTGATCTTGACCTAAGATGTCTCTTTCAATATCAAAACGCATGGTACCAGCAATGGCATAAGCAACCACTAATGGCGGCGATGCTAAGAATGCTTGTTTAGCGTGTGGATGAATACGACCATCAAAGTTACGGTTACCAGATAAAACGGCAGTAGAGTATAAATCGCGGTCAATAATTTCTTGCTGTATTTTAGGGTCTAACGCGCCGCTCATACCGTTACAAGTAGTACAGGCGTAACCGACTATACCAAAACCTAATTTTTCCATTTCAGAGAGCAGCCCTGCTTCTTCTAAATACAGTTTCGCTACTTTAGAACCCGGGGCAAATGACGATTTAACCCAGGGCTTACGTACTAAACCTAATTCATTAGCGCGTTTAGCCACAAGACCAGCAGCAACAACGTTACGTGGATTTGAGGTGTTAGTACATGAGGTAATAGCAGCAATAATTACCGCGCCATCAGGCATTTGCCCCTTTGCTTCTTGTGCTTTACAAGCATCCAAATTTTTCGCTATGTCTTTCGACACTAAATCAGCTGTTGCTAAACGACGATGCGGATTAGAAGGCCCAGCTAAGTTACGACATACGGTTGATAAATCAAATTCGATAACGCGCGGATAATGCGCCTCAACGAGATCATCAGCCCAAAGGCCGGTGTGTTTAGCGTAAGTTTCCACAAGCTTTACTTGCTCTGGTTCACGACCAGTGATTTTCAAGTAATCAATGGTTTGTTCATCGATGTAGAACATACCTGCTGATGCACCGTATTCCGGTGTCATGTTTGAGATAGTTGCGCGATCACCAATTGTTAAGTTTTTAGTGCCTTCACCAAAAAATTCTAAGTAAGCAGATACCACTTTTTGACTGCGTAAAAACTCGGTGATTGCTAAGACCATGTCCGTAGCAGTAATACCAGGTTGACGCTTGCCCGTTAACTTAACACCAATAATATCAGGTAAACGCATCATAGAAGGTCGACCAAGCATAACCGTTTCAGCTTCTAGGCCGCCAACACCAATAGCAATAACCCCGAGGCAATCTATATGTGGTGTATGAGAGTCGGTACCAACACAAGTATCAGGGAAAGCAACACCGTCACGCGCTTGAATAACTGGTGACATTTTTTCTAAGTTTATTTGATGCATGATACCGTTACCGGCCGGAATTACATCAACGTTTTTAAAGGCCGTTTTGGTCCATTCAATAAAGTGAAAACGCTGTTCATTACGACGGTCTTCAATAGCACGATTTTTATCAAAAGCTTTTGGATCAGATCCCGGCGCTTCGACAGCTAATGAATGGTCGACAATTAATTGGGTCGGTACTACGGGGTTTACTTTTGATGGGTCGCCACCTTGTTCAGCAATAGCGTCACGAAGGCCAGCCAAATCAACTAAGGCGGTTTGACCTAAAATATCATGACAAACAACACGAGCTGGATACCAAGGAAAATCAAGGTCTTGCTTAACTTCAATAATTTGCTTTAACGAATCGGTCAGTGTCGCAGGGTCGCACCTACGTACTAATTGCTCTGCCAGTACACGTGAGGTATAAGGTAATTTAGCATATGAGCCTGGTTTAATGGCTTCGATAGCTTCACGGGTATCAAAAAAATCTATAGTAGCGCCCTTATTTTTATAGCCAGGCAAGGGTTTTCGGTATTGGTAATTCATAAGTTAATCCAGGAAACTCTAACAAATAATGGTTTAATATCTTCAGTTTATTAAATATTTAAAATGCATAATCAGACGACGGAATTTGCCACTAATTCAAGGAAGAAAATATGAACATATAAGTATATGTGACTATTTTCTGACGATGAAGTAGTAGCAAATAACAAGTCTCTCCTATCGCTCAGAAATAGGACGAACAGTACGTGGTTCAGAGCCAGTGTAATCCGCACTTGGTCGGATTATACGGTTGTTTGAACGCTGTTCCATAACGTGCGCTGCCCAACCGGTTAACCGTGAACAAACAAAAATAGGGGTAAATAATTTTGTCGGGATACCCATATAATTATAGGTTGAGGCATGGAAGAAATCAGCATTACAGAATAATTTTTTGGTATCCCACATGTATTCTTCACAAGCAACTGAAATATCATAAAGTGATGTGTCACCATTTTGTTTGGCGAGTTTTTCAGACCAAGCTTTAATGATGACATTACGTGGATCGCTAGTGCGGTAAATTGCATGGCCAAAACCCATAATCTTTTCTTTGCGCGCTAACATGCCCGCCATTTGCTCTTTCGCATCACTCGGTGAACTAAAGCCCTGAATCATATCCATCGCTGCTTCATTAGCGCCACCATGCAGTGGTCCACGTAAAGTGCCAATAGCAGCAGTAATACAAGAGAACATATCAGATAAGGTTGAAGCACAAACACGAGCAGTGAATGTTGAGGCATTAAATTCATGCTCAGCATAAAGAATGAGAGATACATCCATTACACGCTGATGTTGCTCTGAAGGACTTTCTCCGTTTAATAAACGTAAAAAGTGCCCGGCAAGAGAAGTCTCGGAAGACTGACAATCAATTTCTACACCATCATGGCTGTATTTGTACCAATAACACATGATTGCTGGAAAAGCGGCTAATAAACGATTTGCTGCGTTATTTTGCTCGGTAAAATCACTTTCTGGCTCTAAGTTACCTAAAAAAGAACACCCCGTACGCATAACATCCATTGGGTGGACATCTTTAGGAATAAGCTTTAATACTGCTTTTAAAGCCGCGGGTAAATCACGCATCCCCATCAATTCAGCTTTATATGTTGCTAACTCTTTTTCATTAGGTAGTTCACCATTAAAGAGCAAATAGGCAACTTCTTCAAAGGTAGAGTTTTCGGCTAAATCAGCAATATCATAACCACAATAGGTTAAGCCTGAGCCTGATTTTCCTACCGTACATAACGCTGTTTCACCAGCACTTTGACCACGTAATCCTGCGCCACTCATTTTTTTATCACTCATGATTCTTTCCTCATATTCTTAAAATTAAATGTTCGAATTATTTTTGAATTATTCTTAAAATTAATTTTCTAAGTCATTGCCCTAATTCAATTTCGATACTTATATTTATTATTAGATTTCTTATTCAGTTACTTGTTGTTGCCTTCAGCACCCTTTACCTATTTATTCTTACCTTCGGCAAAAAGGGAATCAAGCTTTTGTTCATAATCGTGATAACCAAGGTAGTCATATAAATCCATGCGTGTTTGCATGTTGTCTATTTCTGCCTTTTGATCGCCATCGGCTAGTAATGTTTTATAAACTGATTCAGCAGCTTTATTCATGGCACGAAAAGCGGATAATGGGTAAAGCACCATGGCACAGCCCCACTCAGCTAATTGTGCTTTATTCCACAGCTCTGTTTGACCAAATTCAGTGATATTAGCCAGTACAGGTACATCAAGGGCTTCAGTAAAAGCACGGTAATGCTCTTCAGTTTTAATGGCTTCAGCAAAAATACCATCGGCACCTGCAACAACATAAGCTTTAGCACGTTCAATGGCAGCTTCTAGGCCTTCTTGTGCAAAAGAGTCTGTACGCGCCATAATAAAGAAGTCACTATCTATACGGGCATCGACAGCGGCTTTAATACGATCAACCATTTCTTGCGTTGATACAATTTCTTTATTTGGGCGATGTCCACAACGTTTTTGCGCAACCTGATCTTCAAGATGAACCGCAGCTGCTCCGGATTTTTCCATATCACGAATAGTTTTAGCAATATTAAACGCGCCGCCCCAGCCAGTATCAATGTCAACTAATAAAGGTAAACTTGATGCAGCTGTAATACGTTGTACATCAGCAATAACATCATTAAGTGATGTCATACCTAGATCTGGTAAACCGTAAGAAGCATTAGCCACACCACCACCGGATAAGTAAATAGCCTGGTGGCCAAGTTGCTCAGCCATCATGGCGCAATACGCATTAATCGTACCGACCACTTGCAAGGGTTTATTATTTTCTAGGGCAAGACGAAATTTTTTACCCGGTGAAATATTATTTGTTGATACGTTTGCTGACATCTTAGATCTCCTATGATTCTTGCTCTGCTTGTTGCAGGGCAATTTTATTTTCAATGTTTTTACGTGAAGCGGCAATATGACGGCGCATTAATAGCTCGGCTAGTTCACCATCTCTATCACTGATTGCTTGAATAATATTTGAGTGTTCAGTAAATGCACGAGTAGCCCTTGGGCTATGCATACCAAATTGACAACGGTACATACGCACTAAATGATACAACTGACCACAAATAAGGTTGATCAACTGCTGATTGTGGCTGCCAAGAATAACTTTATAGTGAAAATCAACATCGCCTTCTTCTTGGTAGTAAGCCACACCATCTTGCAGTGCTTTATCGCCGGCATGTTGAGCAAGCATATCTTGCATATGCGCTATCTCTTCATCGGTCATGTTTAGGGCCGCTTGCCTACACGCCATGCCTTCAAGTGCTTCTCGGGTAATATAGAGTTCAAGTAAACCTTCGATAGTACAATCAACGACGCGTGAGCCAACATTGGCTTTACGTTCAATAAGGTGGCATTTCTCCAGTCGATTTAATGCTTCACGTAAAGTAGAGCGACTTATTTCATAGCGTCTAGCAAGCTCAGGCTCGCTTATTTTGCTACCTGCGGCCATATCCCCTTCAACAATGGCATGTTGCAACTGTTCAAAAACTTTATCGGCTGTGGTTACTGCTGCTTGTTTTGTTGGGTTTTGTAAAAGCATATTGTCTCATTTAAGCTTATTAATACTTTTTCATCCTTTATCAAACAATGCAACATTGTCGACAAAGATAATTACTTAAGACAATAATAACTTAAATAATAGATTATTCAAGTGAATAAAACCACAATTGTCGACAATAACCGGCAATTAGCAGCATAAACTGTAAATTATTATGACCTGGGCTATCTGAAGATTATGAGTAAAACTAAGGAAGGAATAAGTTAATGAATGAAATTGAAGTAAATCACCTGGATAAATTAAGCGTTTAAATCCCGTGCAAAGTGAAAAACCGAACTGTGCTTGCTCTAGTTGAGCAGCACAAATGAGTAATATCAATGAAAAGTAATTACATATATACCCGATCCACCTGCAGGTGCTTGTTTCAGGAAACTTGAGTGAATCAAAATCAAGGCACATTTTTTTGTTAAGGGTCATTCCCTTAAAAACAAATGTTACGACGAGTATGTTTTGCTCAGGCTTCCCCTAAGGGCTGGTTTATAAACGCTTTATGCTACGTTATTGATTTCGACAAGGGAACAACCATTATCTTCAATCTATGCCTTGCCTAAAAGCGTTTATAATTCCAGCTGAATCCTGCTCCTTCAAGTGGAACGGGTATAGTTAAACAATTTACATTAACCGCTTTAAAATGAAGAATTAGGTTGGCTTAAAAAAGCAAGTTCTTCAGCCGTCGACTGTCGGTTTAAAATACTATTTCTGTGCGGATAGCGACCAAACCGTTCAATAATTTCTTTATGTTTTATTTCAAACTCAACATTGCTATCGATGCCATTAGCCTGATAAAGCGCTAGTGCTTTTTCGTGGATGACTAATGACTCACTGTGCATAAAAGGCATATATAAAAAGCTTTTCTCTACTGGTTTGAGGGCTTTATCGGTACCGGCCGCAATGGCTTCTTGCGCAAGTACTAAAGCAATACCATCGCAGGCAAAGGCTTGGGGCGTATCTCGATACATATTTCGGGAAAATTGGTCTAAAACAATGATTTCAGCCAACCTTCCATGTGCTGTTTCTCGCCAAGGTGCTAATTCACAGTGTTTTGCTGCATTATGAATACTAAGAAATTTTTCCGTTATGGAATTGTCAAAAGCACTATCTTTAACCCACCAATTAGCAGGTTCTATTTCTTTAAACCAAAAATTGAGCACTTCTTGATAGCTCATCTAAATATCCTTTTTTATTTATTTTACTATTAGAGGGGTTATGAACACTTAATTGTTTTTTCTGCAAAGTGGTAAGTATTATATACTGCCACATAGACCCCAGAAACGATAGCCGAGGTAGGGACTGTTATTACTGCTAATATCTCGTCATTCCAGGCATAAAAACTATTATCATTTTCAAGTAAATTCACAAACTTCAAAATTTTTTTATCCGTTGATAAGCCACACTTGTATTTTGCGGTAAAGTCTTTTTCTGGAATGACTACACAGCCTGATGTAGTCAATATAACGACAATCATTAGTATCACTAAATTCTTAATCATAACCATCCTTGTTTTTTTGTACTAACGTTTTACCTGTGAAGTGTGCCTGTTAACCATGCATACTTAACTTATTTGAATTAAGTATGCATGGTTAACAGGCACACTTAACTTATTTGAATTAAGTTATTTGACTTAATTTATTTGAAATAGCTTTGCTGATATAGCTCTAACGGTAAACCATCAGGATCACTAAAGAAAGTAAATTTTTTACCAGTATATTCATCCACTCTTATCGGCTCAACGTCAATACCTAAACCAGTTAAATACTGACAAACCTGTTCGACACTCTCAACATTAAAGGCTAAATGCCTAAGTCCTTGAGCTTCTGGAAAGCTTGGCCGGTTAGGAGAATTAGGAAAAGAAAAAAGCTCTATTTGTGTGCCATCAGGCAAGGCTAAATCAAGTTTATAAGAATCACGTGCTGCTCGATAATTTTCAGCTAGCACTTTTAAGCCTAAGATACGGGTATAAAAGTCTTTCGATTTTTGATAATCGGAGCAGATGATTGCTACATGATGCATGCCATTTAACATAATTACTTTTCCTTAACACTCGGGTTTGATATCGCAATATCATTAGTAACTAAAGATGACAGACTTTTTTGGGCGGTATCGTAACCTAGTTTGATCATTTCATCTGCTCGATGAAACTCTAAGGTACCGCAGGCATTACGCGCTATTTCGACAAAATGATCGGCCGGGTATGCCGCCAACTTTTGCCGAGCAATGGTGCTTTGCATCGCATCGAACGCCTGGTTAGCAATATCGTAGGCGCCCCATTCGTTGGCATTATGTTTCACAATCTTATTTTTAAAGCGCGCTAAGAAGTTACTTACTTTACTTGTTGGCTGATTGGTAATAACAGCGGTATCTTTATCAGCAGTGTTTACGGTTTTGACGCTACCACCTAAGTTTACCGCGATAGAGTAATCCGTATGATCGCTAAATATTGGCGCAATAGGAACAGGATTCAGTACACCGCCATCAATAAGATCTACGCCCTTGTAATGAAATGGGGTAAAAAATAGCGGCAAAGAAATAGAGGCCCTAATAGCATCGAATAAACTGCCAGAGCTTAGCCACACTTCTTTTTCATTAGCTATATCAGCAGCAACGGCGGTATATTTTATCGGCAGATCTTCAATTGCGATATCACCCACTAACTCGGTGAGCGTAGCAATTATTTTGTCACCTTTAACGAGACCATTTTTTTGCCAAGATAAATCAAGTAAAGTTAAGATATCAATTTTATTGATGTCCCTAACCCATTTTTCAAAAACATCAAGTTTACCCGCAGCATATATGCCGCCAATCAAAGCACCCATAGAGCAGCCAGAAATAGAGACAATGTCAAAGCCCTGCTCTTCTAACCAATGAATAACACCAATATGGGCTAGCCCTCTTGCACCACCACTGCCTAACACCAGTGAAATAGAAATTTTTTTCTGCTCAGTCATAACTAACCCCTTCGATTTTAACTTTACACCACAAACACCAAGTCACCATTAAGCTGGTAAATAATTAAAAAGGCTGCTTTTCATGACAGGGTAAATCTGTTGGTAAGGTAAACCATGCTTGTTTTTCACTGGTCCAAATATGCATACTTGGCTGAATTACCTGGGTATCTTCTAAAGTACTTGGTTTTAATTTTATTTTATCAGGATCATCTGGATTAAAATGATAGATGCGGTTACCACAACGAGGGCAAAATTTAGCGCCATTAGTATTGCCATTGTCAGCCCGCCGACTCCACTCATGCATTTCCCCGGTAAATTCTATATCGGTAGTATTTACCACGGCGGTGATGCTGAACGCACTCGTTGAAAGCTTTTGACATTGTCGGCAATGACAAGCCGCGATCATCAGTGGCGGTGCTAACAACTGATACGTCACTTGTCCACATTGACAAGCCCCTTTGATCGGATAGTTAATTTTGCTCATATTATGTCCTTATAGTGTATCAATGAGGTTTACCTCAATTTGAGTTAATACAAGTTCCATTAAGTTAGTGATCTTGTTGTGCACATGAATAATATTTCAGGGTATGGCGCTCGATTGAACAATAGCTAGCTATTGGGATTGAGAGCAACGCCGCCTTGGTAAATTTTAACCAGCACAAGTGGGCAATAATTTAGTGGAATTGGTATAACACTATAAAGTTAAAAGTAAACTCTGCCAATAATAATGTGCTCACTAACTTTACTACTAAATAAAAGGCAAAAAAAAACCCACGTAATATTTACATATTACGTGGGTTTTCTCATATAGTTCACTGTACTTTTAAAGAAAAATAAAGTGGCATCCCTAAGGGGATTCGAACCCCTGTTACCGCCGTGAAAGGGCGGTGTCCTAGGCCTCTAGACGAT
>NZ_JABSPA010000011.1:116480-133274 GCF_013214175.1 Colwellia sp.
CATCCCTAAGGGGATTCGAACCCCTGTTACCGCCGTGAAAGGGCGGTGTCCTAGGCCTCTAGACGATAGGGACACAAATTAGCGTTTACATTATAAATAATATTAACAAACTAACTAAACTATCTATTCCCTGTAAATGAAAACTCAAAGAGTTAACCTAAACAAAAAACCTAATATGGTGGAGCTATGCGGGATCGAACCGCAGACCTCTTCGCTGCCAGCGAAGCGCTCTCCCAGCTGAGCTATAGCCCCGAAATATTCGAGCAATTTAATAACTGGCCTAATAGTCATCAAATTATGTTCTCAACCAGTGGACCTAACACTTGCTGAAAACGAGGCGCATTATGAGCAGCAGCCGATAAACTGTCAACACTTATTTGTAAAAAAAAGCATTTATTTAGCAAGAATTGCTTTAACTGATCGCATAATGAGCAAGATGCTCAATTATCGTCTAATTTCAACTAACTCACTGTAATGGCTGTGTAATTAATAGCCACATATAACAGCTAAACATTACTGCCCTTCCTTAATACCTGTTAGCCACCCTATTCCATCATCTGATATCTAGTTCTTATATAGAGTAAACGTTCGTTTCTTTATCTTTGTGCTATTTAACGGTATGGTTTATATAACTCCGCCATACAATAACGAAAGTAGTAAACCGTATGCAGCTCAAAAAACTTAACATAGTCGCCATTGGCGGCGGACACGGTTTAGGTCGTGTCCTCTCTACCCTCTCATTTATGGGACACCAACTCACTGGAATTGTCACCACAACAGACAACGGCGGTTCAACTGGCCGTTTAAGAAAGAGAAGCAGTACTATAGCTTGGGGCGATTTACGTAATTGCTTAACGCAATTAGTTGACGAGAACTCTATTGGTAGTCAATTATTTAATTTTCGTTTTGAAGGTGAAGATGAACTCGGTGGTCATAACCTTGGTAACTTAATCCTATACGGCTTAGGAAAAGTGCAATCAAGCCCAATGGACTCTATTAAGCTTGTGCGTCGTTTATTGCGAGTAAAAACGCAAGTATTGCCCATGTCTGAAACACCAACCGATTTAATGGCTTTCTATCCTGAGGGGCGATGTCGTCTCGGTGAGCTGTCTGTTGATGAAATGCCAATAATGCCAAAGGATTTGATGTTAGCGCCGTTAGTTAAGTCTGTGCAGCCCTGTATTGATGCCATTAATAATGCTGACCTTATTATTTTAGGTCCGGGTAGCTTCTTAACGAGTGTCGTGCCACCACTTTTAGTACGCGATATCGCCAAAGCACTAGATAAACGTAAGGGGCATTGTGTTTTCATTGATAATATAGTCGCAGAGAACAGCCCTGCCGCTAAATTAACCTTAGATGAAAAGCTTAACTGGATTGAAGATAATATTGGTTGTTTGCCAATTGACAGTGTTATTTGTCAAGATGAGCATATACATTCGGACCGGGTAAATGTAATTTGCCAAGACCTGAGCCACAATAAAGTGGCCCATCACCATGACAATGAGAAACTCATTCACGCCTTAGAAACCTGTGTAAAGCAATTTTCTAATACCGCTAAAATAGAAATAGCGAGCTGAAAGCTCGCTATTTCTTATGCTGATGCTGACTAGTTACTTAAATAAGTTAATTAGTCAGTAACATTTATAATTTATCTAAATAGTATCATCTTCGCTGATACGACTCGCCACCGCACCTTTTTGATCTTTATATTTTGCATCTTCACGTTTGTTATATGGACGTGCGGCACTTGATGACATGGTCTCAAAGTTTAATGCGGCTATTTTCATTTTTGGACGTAGCGCTAACGGCAATTTACCACTGTTATAAAACTCTAGCACTATTTGACCAGACCAACCGGGATCGATGCGATGAGCTGTTACATGTACCATTAGCCCTAAGCGTGCTAATGATGAACGGCCATCAAGCCAACCAACGATATTGTCAGGCAGTGTTACTGATTCATAAGTCACTGCCAAGGCTAATTCGCCTGGGTGTAAAAAGAAAGCATCACCATCAGCAATATAAATTTCATCACTCATGATAGAGTTCATTGCCTTTTGAACTTCAGCTTTTGGTGCACTTAAATCAATATAAGGTGCGGTATGGTCTTGAAAAACTCTAAATTCATTGCCTAAACGAATATCGACACTGACACCAGAGATCATCGAAGTCTCTGGTTTTGGCTCGATAATTATCTTTCCCTCATCAAGGCATTGTTCTATATCTTTATCACTTAATCTCATAATGGCTTTTATTGACCTTATTTGCGGTTAAAGTTGCACTTAAGCTTTTGTTGCTACTGTTGCTGTTAACGGGCTGGAATTATCACACTGTAAAAATAACTGCGCCGAAATATTACGGGCTATTTTACGGTAATGACTGGCTATTTCACCAGCGCTATTTTCAAAAACGTCTGATTCGCCCAAATCAGCGTCCTGTCGAATGGTAATATCTAAAGGTAATTGCCCTAATAACTTACTTTGTTGATCCTCTGCCATGTGTTCACCACCGGCTTCACCAAATATATGACTTTTATGACCACAGTTTTCACAGAGGTGATAACTCATGTTTTCAACAATACCTAATACCGGTACCTTAACCTTATCGAACATGGCGATACCTTTAACAGCATCAATTAAGGCGATATCTTGTGGTGTCGTTACTATTACAGCAGCGGCCACTGGCACCTTTTGCGCCAAGGTCAGTTGAATATCCCCGGTACCCGGTGGCATATCTATTAATAAGTAATCGAGCTCTGGCCAATCTGTTTCATTTAACAGTTGATTGAAAGCAGAGCTTGCCATTGGTCCACGCCAAACGGTGGCATCGGCTTCATCGACTAAAAAACCAATCGACATAGCACTTATGCCATTGGCATTAAGCGGCGTCATCAGCTTGCCATCACTCGAGCTAGGCTTTTCATTTTTAAGACCAAGCATGGCAGGTATTGACGGGCCATATATATCAGCATCTAAAATGCCAACTTTAGCGCCCTCAGCCATTAAGGCATAAGCAAGGTTAACCGTAGTAGTTGATTTACCTACCCCACCCTTACCTGATGCAATGGCGATAATATTGGCAACCCTTCCTTGAGGTAAAGAGCCTTGGACACTAGTCCCTTTTACTTTACCAAGCGTAAACTGACGCACAGGCTTAATATCAAGCTGGATTCTAAAAGTAACGGTTTTAGATAAATGTTCACTTAGCGTTTCGGCAATTAAATCTAATTCACCTTGGCAAACAAATGGCATGGTTAAATTGATAGTAATAGCCTGCTGTACTTCAATGGCTAGCTGATGACAAACAGCGAGGAGACCTTGGGGGAAATTATCAGAAACATAATGGCTTAAGGTTTCTCTAATAAGCGGTTCAATATCACTGTCATTAACGGTTTCGTCACCGGTTTTTGTCACTGTTTTACTGGTTTTTTTTGAGAATAATTTACTCAACGTTTTACTAAACATGGGAACTTAGCAGCCTTTATATGAGAAATAGAGAAATTAGTTGCATTCAACTAATGAAAATCATCGCTAAATTCTGTACTATTGCCGACATTATTACCATCAAAAACAACTATTTTTCATGTCTGACACTACTTTATCTGAAGCTACAGCAAACATTACTGCGCAATCATCACAAAACGCTTTACAACAAAAGCGTAAAATCCTTGTTACTTGCGCCCTGCCATATGCCAATGGTTCTATCCATTTAGGGCATATGCTAGAGCACATTCAAACCGATATTTGGGTACGTTTTCAACGAATGCGTGGACATGAAACCTATTTTGTCTGTGCTGATGATGCTCACGGCACACCGATTATGCTAAAAGCGCAAGAGCTAGGCATAACACCGGAAGAAATGATCAAGGGTGTGCGTGAAGAGCGTATTAAAGACTTTAGTGATTTTCACATCAGTTTTGATAATTACCATACAACCCACAGTGATGAAAACAAAGCCTTCTCAGAAGAGATATACAACCGTTTACATGCGAAGGGCCATATTAAAACCCGTGTTATTTCTCAGTTATATGATCCTGAAAAAGGCATGTTCTTGGCTGACCGTTTTATTAAAGGCACTTGCCCAAAATGTAAAAGTGAAGATGAAAACGGTGATAGCTGTGACAACTGTGGTGCTACTTATTCACCAACAGAAGTACTAAACCCACGTTCTGCTATTTCAGGCGCTACCCCGATATTAAAAGATTCAGAGCATTACTTCTTCGATTTACCTGCTTTTGAAACCATGTTAGCAGACTGGATTCGCTCTGGTACCCTACAAGAAGAAGTGGCTAATAAACTAAATGAATGGTTCGAGCAAGGTTTAAAACAGTGGGATATCAGCCGAGACGCGCCTTATTTTGGTTTTGAAATACCCAATGCTCCAGGTAAGTTTTTCTACGTCTGGTTAGATGCACCGTGTGGTTACATGGGCAGCTTTAAAAACTTATGTGATAAAGAAAATATCGACTTTGACAGCTATTGGAATAAAGACTCCGATGCCGAGCTTTATCACTTTATCGGTAAAGACATTATTAATTTCCACAGCTTATTTTGGCCTGCCATGTTAGAAGGCGCGGATTTCCGCAAACCTACGGCTGTTTTCGCTCATGGTTTTGTTACCGTGAACGGCGAAAAAATGTCTAAATCAAAAGGTACTTTTATTAAAGCCAATACCTATTTAGCGCATTTAAACCCGGAATACTTACGTTATTACTACGCAACTAAACTGACACACAAAATTGATGATTTAGATTTAAATCTTGAAGATTTTGTCCAACGTGTAAATTCTGATTTAGTGGGTAAAGTGGTTAATATCGCCTCACGCTGTGCTAGCTTTATTTATAAACGTTTTGATGGCATGTTATCAACTAACATTGATAATCAAGAATTAGCTGATGAAGTAATGGCTGCCGGTGATAGCATTGCTGCCCATTATGAAGCGCGTGATTTTGGTCGTGGTATGCGTGAAATCATGGCACTAGCTGATAAAGTAAATGAATATATCGCGGTGAAAGAACCGTGGCAGTTAGTTAAAGACGAAACTAAGCAACAAGAAGTGCAAGATATTTGCTCGCTTGGTATTAACATGTTCCGCACACTAATGATTTACCTAAAGCCGGTACTTCCTGTACTTGCCGATTGCACGGCTGCATTCTTAAATGATGAGCTAACGTGGGAAGGTCATAAAACATTATTAACAGATCATAAAATCAACAAGTTTAAAGCGTTATTACAACGTGTTGATATGGATAAAGTTAATGCGATGACTGAAGCGTCAAAAGATAGCTTAGCCGGCGCTGAAGAAGATAAGAAGTCAACCAAGAAAAAGAAAGCCGCTAAACCAAGTAAAGTAGTCGATAATTCTGCTGCACTTGCAGATCCGTTAGCAGCTGATCCTATCTCTGAAGAAATTAGCTTCGATGATTTTGCTAAAATTGATTTACGTATCGCTAAAATTGTTAATGCTGAACATGTTGAAAAAGCAGACAAGTTACTTAAATTAACCTTAGCTTTAGATGAAGAAGGCAAAGAGACACGCCAAGTATTTGCCGGTATTAAATCAGCTTACCAGCCAGAAGACTTAATTGGCAAACATACGGTAATGGTAGCAAACTTAGCACCACGTAAAATGCGTTTTGGTCTGTCTGAAGGCATGGTACTTGCTGCCGGCCCTGGTGGTAAAGACTTATGGATATTAAATCCAGACGATGGCGCGATAGCAGGCATGCGCGTTAAATAACTTAAATTAGTTATTTAATACATCAGTTTTATACCCGTTATCATTCAAAGTGCTCGATTTCAGTGGGAGTTTAAATGACTTTAGGCAAGGAGAAGAACGTAAACATAGCAAGCTATATTTACGTTCTTTAACGCCGCATAAAGTCATTTAAAACACATCGCAGAAGCGCTTGAGTAAGCTCACTTCTTCGTTGCTGTGATTTATAAGGGATGACCATTATCTCATCACAGCGCCTTGAATTGAAAATACTCAAGCACTCTGAAACATGCATCTTGAGTGGTAACGGGTATGACCATTAAAAAAGGTATCAATAGTATTGATACCTTTTTTGGTTTTTATCTGCAACTGTTACTTGCTAAAGCACTTACTCCAAAAAAACATTAACATTTAGCTGCAACTGCTCCTGAACAAATAGCGTACTATCTCTCATTTAACAGTCATTTAATTAAAGGTAATAAGCACATTGATAACTAGATTGAAGCGTTTAATTAGTCAAATACCTTTATCGGTCAGCATCATTTTCGCCATGATAGTCGGCTTAACATTAGGCACACTATCAGGCACAGTTTATGGCGGTGTTGATGAACTGGCCAATGCCTTTGTAATGCTATTGCAGATGACTGCTTTGCCCTATATTGTCTTATCACTTATTGTCGGTATTGGCGGCTTAAATCCAGCGAAAGTCACTAAAACCTTAAAGATCAGTCTGCTCATTTTAATGAGCTTATCAGCAGCAGTACTCGCATTTATCTTACTTGCTCCCATCGCTTTTCCAGACTGGCAGAGTGCTGATTTTTATAGTATTAATACCATAAGTACAACACCAGAATTTGATATAATCTCATTATTTATCCCAACCAATCCTTTTTATGCCTTAGCTAATGGCTTAATACCCAGCGTAGTGTTGTTTAGTATTTTTATTGGTATTGGTTTAATAAAGGTGAAAGAGAAGAAACGGACCTTAGCGGTATTAACTGGCTTAAACAGTGCAGTAGTTAATGTTAGTAATATGGTCATGCGCTTTGCGCCAATAGGGATATTTTGTATAGCCCAGCGAGCCGCCTCCACAGTAGATAGCGCTCAGTTAGACGGTTTACAAGTGTATATAGTGACTGCTGCCGTGTTAGTGTTTTTACTGAGCTTTATTATCCTGCCAGCCATTGTTGCTACCATTACCCCCTTTAGCTATCGCCAAATATTGGCCAGCTCGCGCCAAGCGATGATCACCGCATTTGCCACCGGCAGCTTCTTTGTAGTTATCCCTATTATTGTTGAAAAAGCAAAACAACTGATAGAACAAATGCCAAGCTCAGCTAATAGCAATAGTCATAAGCTCGCTAAACAAGATGCCAGTAATATGCCGAGTATCATGGTACCTATCTGCTTTAGCTTACCTGTCGGTGGCAAGCTGTTGGCATTATTGTTTACCCTATTTGCCGCTTGGTTTTCTGGCTCACAAGTCAATAGTGGTGATTACCTGCAGTTATTAGTGGCCGGTATCCCGCAACTATTTGGTAGCACCACCATTGCTATCCCTAGTTTATTAGAACTTTTTAATGTCCCTGGTTCATTGTTCGATTTATTCTTAGTCGCTGAAAACATCATTGTTGGCCGCCTTAATGCCCTGCTGAGTGTTATCTTTGCTATTTGTTTAGTCTTGCTTATTGCCGCCAGTATGTTGAGAAGCTTCACCTTTAAGTGGCGTTCATTTAGTGGTTACTTATTACTGCTACCACTAATCTCTATCATGGCGTTTCTTGCATTACGTTTTACCTTCGATGCTATAAGTTACCAATACCAAGGTTATGATAAATTTATCGAAAGAGACTTTGTTATGCTCGATGTTAAAGCTAAGGTATTAACTGAGCCTAAATTATCTGACCGAAGTATCTTTGAAAAAAACAACGTCTTAGACCGAGTAAAACAACGCGGTTTTATTCGTGTTGGGTATTTTCGTGATGACTTACCGTACACTTTTCATAACCATGAAGGAAAACTGGTCGGCTTTGACATCGAGATCATTAACTTATTAGCCGATGATTTAGGTGTATCAGTCGAATTTGTCCGCATTTTCCATAGCCAAGCAAAAGAACTGCTTTCTTCCGGCTATTTAGACATGACTACCGGTATGCCCGTAACACCAAAGAATATGAGGGAATATACACTTACAGTACCGTACTCGAGTCAGTCGATGGCATTTCTGGTGAAAGATGATCGCCGCAAAGAGTTTAGTGATTGGCAAAGTATTTTTTCCCGCGATGATTTGATCATCGGTATTCCTGAAATTTTTTACAGTGAGAATATTGTTCGTCGTTACTTTGAAAAAGCAACGGTATGGGAAATATCCACGCCAAGGTTATTTTTTAGAGAAGAGTACCAGAATATTGATGCTATGTTATTCGGCGCAGCAACGGCATCCGCTTGGACGCTAATCAACCCAGAATACACAGTAATCGTACCCAAGCCCGCTAGACCTGATATATCAATGGCTTTTGCCATTAATACCAATGACAATACCTTTGAGATCTTCATGCGCAATTGGATTATGATGATGCAGAAGAATCATACCATTGAGCAATTATTTCATTACTGGATAGCGGGTAAACAGCCTAAAAGCCTATTAAAATTCTCCCAAATGGCTAAAGACAAGGAAAAAAAACATGACTAAGCAATTAACGACACAAGTGCTAGCACTTTTAATGGTAATACCAACTATAGCAAGCTGTACTGGTAACTACACTTTTGAAAGTAACGTTAAGCCAGATAATGCCACAGAGTACTTTAGTGCCAGTAAGGTTAAAATTTTTAATGACGAAAGCGAATTTATGTCAAGCTTTAAGTATGTAGGTCTAGTTGAAGGCGATGATTGCCAAAAAGAGCAACACCTTGCGCCACCTGATGTTATTAACGCTCGTACCCAAGCAAGACAAGTGGCTTTCAAACAACAAGCTAATGCAGTTATTTTTACCAGTTGTGTTGATATTGAAACCAAGCACTGTGTCGCACAAGTAGTTTGTTACGGTAAAGCCTATCAGTTAGGGGCTCCTCATGAGCCAATAGAGCAATAAAATGTCAAAAACGTGTGATATCACTCATCCGCTAAAGATTTTTAAATTTGATGCCATAGCTTTGATAGAGTCACCTTATCAAGAGAAGTTTGCCATACCGCGTCAACCGAACTTAGTCAGTGCTGCCAAAGGTAGAGTTGTGCTCATTGGTGACGCCAATAATAGTGAGCTAGTCCGTGATATTGAGCAGTTTAGCCACTTATGGCTGCTTTTTGTTTTTCATGGCACACAAGCCCAAGGCTGGAAACCATTGGTTCGGCCGCCACGCCTTGGTGGCAATGTAAAAACAGGTGTATTGGCGACACGTTCCACCTTTAGACCAAATCCTATTGGCATGTCCGTAGTCAAGCTTGATAAAGTTACCACGATAAATAAACAAACTATATTACATATTTCAGGGTTAGACTTACTGCACGGCACTCCCATTGTTGATATCAAACCTTATGTGCCCTATTCCGATGCCATTATTGATGCCAACGCAGGGTTTGCCCAACAGCAACCAGAAGCAGGTTTATCCGTAGTGTTTAGTGAGCAAGCACAAGCTGATTTAACCCAATACCAAGTAATAGCTAAAACTCCACCTGAAGCAAAAGCAGAAAATCAATATGGGGAGTTAGCCTTATTAATTGAGCAAGTTTTACGGCAAGATCCGCGCCCTGCCTATAAACAAGGCAAAGCAGATGATAAGGTTTATGGCATGAGCTTATATGATTTGAATATTCAGTGGCAATTAACCGCCTTGGATAGTGTATTAGTGCTCAACATTACTCAATCCAGCAAGTAACCTAGCAACTAACGTAAAGACATCATTTATAGCGTTAACTTAAAGATTTACTTTAAAGGGATCATCATGAGCCAATATACTATTAAGAAAACAGCTACAATCCACAACGCAGCTAGTTTTAGCCCAGATTGGCAAGCAATAACTGCCATAGCCATTAACAATTTCCCTTGGTATCAAGCAGGTGCTAAACAAGACACACAAGTAAAACTTAGCGCCACTGAAGACACTTTATTCATACAAATTATTGCCCAAGACAACTACAGCTATGCCAAGCAATCTGAGCTAAATCATATGCTAATTTGTCAAGATTCTTGTGTAGAGTTTTTCTTCAGCCCGTCTGGCGTATTGGGCAGCAGTTATGTCAATTTAGAAGTTAATTGTTGCGGCACGCTACACCTAGCTTATGGTGCTGGCCGTGATAAACGTCAATTTATCAGCCTAGAAGCGGCAAGCTTAATACAGCGTAAGTCGAGTATTAGCAGTCCGGTAAAATTCGAAACTGAAGATGATAAAGAATGGATCGTTGAAATAGCTCTACCTTTCTCAGCTATCGAGCAACTAACTGGCGAAAACGTCAATAAAGATAAATGGTTTGCTAACTTCTATCGTTGTGGCGGTAGAACAGAGCCACAATACGCGGTATGGAATAATATAGATGTGCCTGAGCCTGATTATCATAGACCTGAGCACTTTGGTACATTAGTATTTATTTAAGCTTTTTATCGCTGTTATCTCAATTTCTTACAGATATATGGCTCTTAATATCTAAGGGGAGCTGCGATAAAGGATGACATTGCAGCTAGTTCGTTAGGTAGTTAGGCTACCTAGCACTCTCCGTTACGTCATTACCGTCTGCTGATAAAAACATACCAAGACTAATTTCCAATTGAATATAAGGTACCGTTGGCTTTAATTATTGCTAACCACTCTGCAGACATTGCAAATGCATTTTCAATTTCTTCTGACGTTAACTGCGAGTGCAGCTTTTGTTGATAGCGCGAATACCGGTCATAGGTTTTGTTGCTCTGAGTAAGTTCAAGAATTAAATGATTAAAGGCAAAGGATTTAGCATAACCATTTCCGCCAAGCTTTTGTGACCGGTTCATACCAGAAAGCCGGGCTAATGCGCTGATACTGCCGTGTTGGGCTGCTCGTTCCAAAAATCCAACTTTCTGCTCAATAAAGTTGTCGCGCATTATTATAAACTCTTCTCGTTCAAGATCTTGGTAACCCTGGGACTCCATAAAGAACTCTGCAGTGGTTCTACCAATAACTTCCTGTGCGGCTACGTAACCATTATTTGCCGCTGCTGCTGAGTAACTATAAAACTGCGTACGTTGTTTTTGCTCAATGCCCGCACAGTACTGATATTTTTCTGTAATCCTAGCCACAGCGACTTCGCTATCACTAAATTCATAAACTTGCTCTAGCTTCTGCTCAAGTGCAATGTCATCGATAGGACTGCTAAAACAATACCTAAGATTCATAGAGAGAATATAACTTGCTTCATTATCTCCATTTTCTGCAGCGCTAATAAGCTTTTCGAGCTGAACGACTAAGTTTTCAGCAAACTTCCAGTTAGGTCTATGCATAACGACCATTTGACCTTTTTGAGTGTCAGTACCTTCTATTGCAGTGACTATAGCAGTGCTAATGATCTCTTCAGCGTTGACTGGTGTTTTAAGGGTTTGATTAGTTGCAGAGCTAACTTCAATATTCGGCGAAGCTTGTATTGATGCGCCATCAGTAAAGTTTAAGAGAAATGTGGTTAAGCAAGTGATCAAAATTATGAATAAAATCGAAAATTTAATTCTGCGTGCAGTCATGAAATTCGTGTGTCCTTACATCAGTTCCGTAATTAAGTCTAAGTGTCTAGCTACATTTTAATTTTGTATTTAAGAATGAGTGTGTTGTATAGCGGCAAAGCTTAAAACAAAATATGAGTACATACAAGAACTCGCTCTGGCACTTTTTCTGTTCTTAACACCACCTAGCCTCATGACTAATTGTCGGAATAGCTACCGTTAGCTATTACAGCTAATTGGACAGATTGGCTTGTGATTAGAACTAATACTTCTTCCTGAAGCTAACTCCCACTTAATGACACGATAATAAGTTGCTAAAATAGCGACGCAGGAGAAAAAAAACGGTTATTTGTCCTGATTTTTTTTCTTGTTCTGAAGCTTTGTTCCAAAGAGTTTTTTTAAACAGGTAATCACAGCGACACAACTGGTAACTACAATGAACTGGCCAAACAATAACATGAATAGCTTTGGCCAAAAATTAACTTCCTCAGTAAATATTGGGTGCCAAAAGTAAGTAAGTGTTAAGTTTCCAGGAAATAGAAATATTTGATATCCTGGTAATGACCCACCAAAAATAGCCCATAAATTCCAGCTTAGAGTAAATGCAACTAACCCTATAATCATGGCAATCAAACCAGAGTAAATAGCAACATTGACAGATTTAGAAATATTCATATAGTCCTATTAAGGTGTAGACCAACGCAAACCTGAACCTTCAGTAACGCACCATAATCACTAAATTATCTAGAGTAAAAAATGCCACGCGTTGGCTGTCAGCTTAAAACAGATTGCTATAAGCGTACTAACGTTTTCCAATAATCATAAAGACCATCGATATTAGAAGAGCACATTAAGCTCATTGCACCCTTAATTTTTTGATCACTCCACTCCCACCATTTCATTTCCAATAGCTGAGACATTTCACCTTCAGTGAATCTGTAGCGGATATGTTTTGCCGGGTTAGAACCTACAATTGAATATGGCGCAACATCTTTAGTGACGACGGCACGACTTGCGATAATGGCACCATCCCCCACTGATACGCCGCTCATAATCATGGCTTCTGTGCCAATCCACACATCGTTACCAATAACAGTATCACCCGAACTGACAAAACCATCTTGAGCGTCAGAAAAGTTTTCATTGTCTTGATAGAAGAATGGAAATGTACTGACCCAATTATTTTGATGCCCTTGATTACCTGCCATCATAAACACAGCGCCCGAACCGATTGAACAGTAACTACCGATAATTAACTTATCAATATCTGTCCTGTCAGCGAGCAAATAACGCGCACAATCATCGAAGCTATGATTATGATAATATCCAGAGTAGTAACTGTGCTCACCTACTATGATATTTGGATTCGTCACTTGCTCTTTCAGAGACTTACCCACAAAAGGGCTTTCGAAATAATTATTCAACTTAATTCCTCTTGGAACCAATGCCTAATTGTGAGGCTAAAAATAGTAAGTTATATAAGCAACGACGGAGCAATATTTTAATAATTGTCCACCTCAGGGCGTGTTGTTATAAAGCCGATTTGCACAAACCGTATGCATAAGAATCTATGTATTGATTATTAATTAATATATGTTCCTTAAAACAACCTTCTCGAATAAAGCCTAACTTTTCTAATACGCAATATGACGCGGCATTGTGAACAGAACAAAATGCTACTAATTTATTTAGCTGTAACTCCTTAAATGCATAATTTTTAAGTAGCTTCAATGCACTACTAGTTATACCTCGTCTTTGAACGTCACTCTTCAAAATAAAACCAACTTCTGCAGTTTTAGTCTCATGGTTCAGTATTTTAAGTGCAATCCAGCCAATTTTGTCACCACATGCTATGTCAGTGATGGGCAATGTACACCATCCATCACTTTTTATATTCCATGGTCGCGACCTAATTTCAAATGCTTTTTTTGCTTCATCATAGGTAAGTGTTTTAGATACATGCTTCATGATTTTTGAGCAAGTTAATATTTCTATAAAAAACTCAAAATCCGATTCACCAAGTGGCGATAGCTTTATTCTTTCATCCGAGAGTTGCACGATAATCCCTTAGGCTTTATAACGCTCACGTTAATAGACTTTTTGTCATGGGTAAGACACTGATAAGTTGACTATAAAAAACTGAGCAACAATAGTAAACCTATAATTGCAGCAGAAAATAATAGATATTTACCAAAAGTAGAATTATCTTTGAGTGTTTCTTGATGCTGGGCCTTGAGTTGCGCTAATTGAGTGCTATTAAGTCCAGTGCAATGGTCACATTGTTCTAATGATTCTGGGTAATATAATTCACACCTGTCACAGCGTTTTTTCTTCGGCTGTTTAGCTCGCCATGCTAGGCTCATACCTACCGACATGACAACTCCTTTTTGTGCACATTAAACTGTTAGTTATGAAGTACCTGCCAGACGTATTACTTCATATGCTTATGACTTTAGGCCTAAGTAAGAAGCCAATAATACTACCAAAAAGGTTCTTGTACATTGCTTCTATTTCTCTTTTACTGATACTGCCACCAAATATAAGCATCTCAAGCTTCTCTCCAGGCTCTTTCACAATATACCCTGATGAGCAGAAGCCGTTTTTTTCATAAAAACCTTTACGCTTGACTCTTTGCGGGTAATTTTTTTCTTTCTTATCAAGCTGTTCAATGTTCAGTACAATTCTTTTTCCGGAGTGCGTAACTTTCAACGAATCCATTACTTTACTGCCATATCCACCTGAGCGGCAGGATTCCGATATAGCTAAAAAGTGTACCAATACAATGTCTAAATACTCAGTGGTATAAATGAGGCCAATCCATGTATCATTTGCATAAAGAACGTTAAAGCCAACCTTACCTTTTCTCAGTTTAAACCTAAGAAACCAGGTAGGAATATGTTGAGCGGTGGTAAACGCACTCTTATACAGATCGATAACTTTTGCGTAGTTATGGTCATATTGAGTTAGCGGACGGAGATTAATGCTCATATGTAATTCTCATAAAGCCGCCATAAACGGCAAATCAATCATTAATTAAATAAACGACGAAGGAGCAAAACAAACTATTACTTTGCCCTTCTTAAACGGCTTATTATATGCGGATTACGCAACTGTAGTTAGAACTTAATTTTACCTATTACGATATCCCTAAACATAACCCAGTCACCTATAAAGCTGTATATTGGATATACAAAAGTAGCAGGTCTATTTTTTTCAAATATAAAATGTCCGATCCAAGCGAAACCATAGCCAATCAAAGGCATGAACAACAATAAATATAGCCCTCCGAACACTGCAACATAAAAAATTAACAATAGAATTATACAAGAACCAACAAAATGAAGTCGACGACATATCTGGTTAGTATGCTGACTTAGGTAAAACGGATAAAACTCGGTAAAATTTTTATATTTCTTTGACATAAGACCCGCCTTGAATGTTTACAGTATTGGTGTCGGATATAAAAACATATAAGCTTATTATGAATACGGCACTGGAATATCAGTTCCATAACATTTAATGATTTTTGATTAATATCCCATAATTTCAAAGTATTAGAAACTACAAAGTTATAATATTGGTCAAACTTAGGATATAGATTGGCAGTATCAGTAATGACCGCTCTAATAACATTGTCAATCCAGTTTTTTCATAGGATCAACCTGCTTAGTCAACTGGTTGATGTTTGTTACTAAGACTTCTCTGTAATGTGACATGATTTATTCATTAGAATATATACGAAGAAAAATTAAGGCTCACTTTACCACAAAGTAGAAGTTTAGCATGTGAAGGTAAGTCTGATTAAGATTATATTTTGTATCGATAACGCCCCAATAAAAGCCAAGCTGTTATTTGTCCACTTTGATCGGCTTGTATCGATAATAAAGCCATAAAAAATTATTATTTAAACCAGTTTCGGGTAATGTGAGGCCCAAGATTTGGCTGCTACCAAAGCCATTTCATGCTGTATTTCGATGATAGGCTGGCTCACCGATAACAAGTACGAACGCCGTATAAAAACCCAAGCACTAAACTCGGATAATCAACTGGCCCTCGAGGCCGAATTAGCAAGGCAGAGTCCGCGTATTAGGAATAGAAAAAATAATCAAAATGAAATTAACGTCGGTGTTGATACCAGTAAAACACAACTCGATATCTACAGACGACCTTTAGATATTTCATCGTAACCAACGATGAAAAAGGGATTAATAAAGCGATTAGGGAGATAAAAAAACAAGCCATAACGGATAAATTAGATGCCATATTAATTGCCTGAAACTTAAAAAAATAGAACATCCTACTAACAAACAGAAAGCAAATTTCAAATAAAAAACGTAAAGGTAAAAACCAAAAATGTCACTTTCATTGGTAGCACCTACAGTGCAATTTTATTTACGCATATATTGGTTAAAAAACATCACAGAAACGTCACCATATACCGCTTAACTACTTTTGACTCATAGTATATCTAATGTTGCCTAGTAGGCTGAATCGATTGTTAATAACATGAAGAGATAATTATTGTTCATAATAGATTTATCTAATTTTCATACACTTGAACATTACTAAAGCGACTATCTCCAGTCGGGTTACTGACATCATGGTCCATAACAAACAGCAAGTAGTTCATCACGCCAGTATAGTACTGTCCAACAGGGATAACATAATGCTGCACACTGCCATTACCGCTATAGTTATCAAAATCGACAATACCCACTGATTGTGTTCCGTATAACTTAAACAGCCTATTGAGACTTAAGGTAAGGTCATTTTCAAAACCAATCGCATGAATTTCACCTTGCACGTTACTGGCAAAGTCGAATTCTACTATTGTGTCTGGGGTAACCGTGTAGGGGAAATTAATCTGTTGCCAGCGATTTCCGGTTAAATGTAAGGTTTTGCCATTACCTTCTATTGTCACGCTACCGTCGCCATCTTGTGAGTCAAAACCGCCTAAAGTATGATTATTAAAATCAATCTGTGGATTATTACTGGCCGTTGAAACCGTTATCGAATAATTTTGCACATCACTGCCTTGTGTATTAGTGGCCATAATTTCGATAGGGTGATCACCTTCTTGGCTACTGTTAGGTGTCCAGCTGACTAGCCCTGAAGGCGTTATCGTCATGCCACTAGGAAATTGGCTGAGGCTAAAGGTAATTGGTGCGGTACCTGAGGCTTCGACCATACTGTCACTGTCATAGCTATAGGGCACATCGATGGTTGCCACTGAGGTGGGTGAGGAGGTTATAGTGGCTGGTGAAGGCAGCTGTATTGCTTCATAGACTTGAACATTACTAAAACGACTATCGCCGGTTGGGTTACTGACATCATGGTCCATAACAAACAGCAAGTAGTTCATCACGCCAGTATAGTACTGTCCAACAGGGATAAC
>NZ_JABSPA010000011.1:133374-143774 GCF_013214175.1 Colwellia sp.
GCTTCGACCATACTGTCACTGTCATAGCTATAGGGCACATCGATGGTTGCCACTGAGGTGGGTGAGGAGGTTATAGTTGGGGCTTCACCGGGGATGTTTCCCGTTATTATGATACTTACTAACTGTGAGGCACCATTTAACAAATTGTTTTTGTGAGATATTTCTAGTTGATATACGCCAACTACTGGAGATTGTATTACTATTTGTTCAATATTATCTCGAAAATTATCTCCGGTGCTAGCAGGGTTTTGAGGTGAAAGAGGATCTAAGACCCAAGGCATAAATATTTGTGAATTAGGAGCCGTAACTCTTAAATCAAGATCATTTACTAACATTAAGTTAGTCGGATCTACGCTTAACGCTACAGGTAGCCCAGGATGATCGGTCCATACAATTGTTACTTTAATTGGAGAATTATTAACGCCATTTACATTCAAGTTTATCGTATTGCCATCAAACAGTTCTACTTCATGTATATGCTCTGTAGCTAGAGATAATGCTTCTATGGATATTATCGAAGCTGCACTGCTTGTGTTTAATAGCCCCCAACCGTGAGTGTAATCTGGACCTAGAGCAGCTCCAGCTTCGTCCGCAGTATGAATAACAAGTGCTTTTAACGTTGCGGAACGATATTTACTTGAAAATAAGTTTTCTGCATGTTGTGATAACAACGCAAGGGAACCAGAGACAACAGCTGAAGACATTGAAGTACCCGAATAAATAGCATAAGAAGAGTTATTAGTAGCCACGGGAGAAAACAAATTTATTCCGTTAGCGACAATATCAGGTTTAATACGGCCGTCATCCGTAGGCCCCCAACCACTAAAATAATTAATACTTATGTCATTTACCGATTGATAACCTCCAATAATGTCTGACACAGACCCTATCGTAAGAATATTTTTCGCTGAAGCCGAACCACCAGCAATGCTGTCAAAACCTGATGCACCTCCATCAGCAGGGTGAACATCATTTCCAAGAATAAAATATCCTAAATTTCCATCAAAGTGCCAATGTTCATCAACCCCTTGTTCGTTTCTGTCATTACCTGCTGATTTAACTATAAGGTACTCAGGTGAAAGGTAAGCAATTTCATCCCATTGCATAGAGCTATCGTCATAAAATCCGAATAGTGGATCTTCTATAGAGCTTGTATTAACATCACCAAACCAAGCCCAGCGATTATCATTAAAAAAATCAAAAAACCAACCAGAAATATAGCTGTAAGAGTGATTAGAAATTGTTATGGGTTCTGTATCAAGTTGTGCCTGTGTCATTTCTAAGGTATCAAAATTAAATTCGTAGCTTTTCAACGTACTTTCGAAAGCCATTCCTTTTGCCGATGGGTTAATGCCGAACGCTACCATAGTACCCGCTACGTGGGTACTATGGTTACTTACACTTGCTTGATCAATAATATCAATGAAGTTTAGAAACTCTTGGTGAGTTTCATTTATGCTACCACCATCCCAAATGCCTATCACTTGGTTGAAGCCTGATAAATTTAGGCCTAGGCTACCACCAGACCATACTTCATCGCTCGAAACGGTATCAGCAGCGTTAAGGTTGTCTGTTTTATAATATAAAGGGCGATTACCTCTAAACCTTTGCAATACAACCTCTTGATTTAAGATGTTTTTCCCCCTAATTGGCAAGCCTAACATCTTAGCTTTATTTACTGTATTTATACTTTCATTTTTAAAGTTTGATTGGTGTTGTAAAGCAAGTCTTTGAAGGGAATAGTGTGGAGTATCAGGTTTATTTTCTTCTGACATCAGGAATGGAGGTATTAACAAAGTAACTAGTATACCAACATTGGTTAACTTCATGGTAGTTGCCTCGTTAAATTAGTCATAATATAACCAATCACTATCAAGAATAAGTATAGACTAATCTGTGCACGCTAAATTATGGTGGCATCCAGACTATAATGCGCACTTTCCAGACTGTGCGATTAACCCAAAATTTATAGGTAAACCTGAGAGATCAAGTTTGAGCGTTTTTGCTTTTCTTATGGTTAATCAATCTCGTAATATATGAATAGTCGCATATAAAAAAGCGCTAAGCAGTTAAACTGCTTAGCGCTTTTTTTATAGATTAGTTATCTATAATTTTGTAAATCAGCTTATCAACGACCAAGATTGACTCACCTGACTTTTATACTAGTGGTCGTGACCACAGCTGCTATCAGCACTGTGCACATGGCCATGTTTAACTTCTTCGTCAGTCGCTTCACGTACGTCAACTACGTCAATATCGAAAGTAAGCACTTTACCTGCTAATGGTGGGTTGATATCAACAGTCACCATGAACTTGCCAACTTTAAGCACAGTAACTTGGCGTTGACCTTGCTCTGTATGTACTGCTGCGGTCATGCCTTTTTTCCATTTAGCGTTTTTGCTTGGTAAACCTTGTAAGTGTTTAACAGGTACACGTTGCTCTAAACCTTCTTGGTAAGGACCGTAAGCTTCTTCTGGTTGTAAAGTTACTGAAAACTTATCACCTGTTGCTTTACCCGTTAAAGCTTTCTCTAGGCCAGCTAAAGTATTGTTAGCGCCATGTAAGTAAGTTAAAGGCTCATGACCGTTTGATGATTCTAATTCTTCACCCGCTTCATTTTTAAGGGTGTAGTGAAAGTGAGCAACGGTTTTTTCAGCAATTTTCATAGTTATCTCTTCTTTAATACTTCAGTTTGATACTCATAAGAGTAAAATAATATTTTCTTTAATAGTGTGCAGTTTACCCTGCTTTAGTCTTTATTTAAAATAGTTTAAATGACTTTAGTGCCTAAGCAAGTCGATTTATGCCCGTACTGCTTTTCCATATAACTATATGCATATGGTTATGCCCACAAGAGTAAGATAACAACACTTAAGACAATCAAGAACATACCTGCATATTCTTTTAAGGTGATGGTTTCTTTGAATACTCTATAAGTTAGCGCCAAAGTAATAAAGAACTCAACTTGTCCCAAGGCTTTGACATAAGCGGCATTTTGAAAACTCGCCGCGGTAAACCAACCGATTGAACCTAGTACACTGGTAATACCAACAAATAGACATAAGCGCCAATGTTTAAGCATTAAAGGTAATTGTGCTTTATCTTGCAGGCTGATATAAATCAGAGAAATGACCGATTGCACTGTGATCATAAACACTAAAGTAACGGCAGCGCTGAGCATTAAGTCAGTATTCAGTGCTAAACTCGACTCTCGAATAAGCAAAGTGGTAATCGCCAAACCTAGGCCCGCAGCTAAGCCATACCCCATACCAATTAGACCTTGGGAGTCAGCTAAAATATCTCGCAGCCTATATTTCACTTTCGATACTAAAAACACACCAGCTACACCGACAACAACACTGAACCAGCCTAAACCAGAAAGCGTAGCGCCAAAAAATAAAGCGCCAACAATGGCTACTTGAATGGCCTCGGTTTTAGCTAAACTGGTGGCGACAGCAAAATTACGGTAGCGAAAAGCCGCTACTAAACAGGCGGTGCCCCATATTTGCATCACACAAGCGATGAGCGCGTATTGTAAAAATGAGTTATTGAGCGCTGGTACTGCAAGCTGTTTAAAATCAAGCATCCACCAGAGGTAACACCAGGCAAATGGTAAGGCATACAAATAACGTACACCCGTTGTTGCCATTGAGTTAAGTTTAGTTGATAACTGTTTTTGTCCTGCGGTTCTTACCGCCTGCATAGTCGCCGCTAACAGCGTAAAATAAATCCAAATTTCCAACGAAGTATCCCTACCTATTATTTCTTATTATTTATTTAAAGCTTAAGGCTTAGTGTTGGTCGAATATGCGGTCACTCAGTAATAGTCTCGGCATGAAACTCATACTGCTTATCTAAACTACTAACGCCCAAGCCACTGAGTTTTCTTACTTTAATCTGTACACCAATACGCTCTTTTAACGCCTCAACATGACTAATAACACCAATCATTTTGCCACTGGCGTTTAAATTATCCAGAGCGTCAAGCGCTACTTCCAGCGTATTATTATCTAAAGTGCCAAAACCTTCATCGAGAAATAATGAGTCGATACTGGTTTTATTACTGACTAAATCAGAAAGCGCCAAGGCTAGCGCCAAACTTATCAAGAAGCTTTCACCGCCCGATAAAGTTTTAATATCGCGAGCGGTATCTCCTTGCCAAGTATCAACAACTTCTAGAGCTAAGGTATCGCTTTGCTGACATTGCAGTTGATATCGACCAAATAATCTATCTAGTTGTGCATTAGCCAGATGAACTAAATTAGCCAAGGTTAAACCTTGCGCGAACTTTCTAAATTTGGCACCATCGGCCGAGCCAATTAAAGCATTTAAATGACTGAGATCATCCAAAGAAATTTGCGCTTGTTTTATTTTCTCAAGTAGATTTTTTTGCTGACTTTTATTGGTTTTATCATGGCTGATTTGTTGACCAAACTGACCCATTTTTTGCTGGCACTGTTTGAGCTGATCTGACAGTTTGATTAAGTTCATTGAAATGGATTGTTCATCAAAATCACCCGTGCCAGTTTCGCTTAACTTAGCCTTTTGTTCGTGCAATTCAAGCGTTACTTTTTCAGCTTGCGCGAGCAAAACTTGCGCTTGTTTTTTACTATCACGAAGCTCGTCGGCAAGCTTACTCAGTTGCTGTTTTTTATCGCTACTAAGTAGTGCTGCTAAAACCTGTTGCTCATCGGTAAAATCACTGGCAGACATTAGCTTTTGCCAATCACTGTTGGCGCTGTCATTTTGCTTAACCACACTTTCTAACTGTGATTTGGCAGTATTTAACTGGCCTTTATTTTCCTGCTGCGCTGCTATTGCTGCCTGATGAAGACGTTTCGACTCTTCAAGCGCCTTATCACTAGCTGCGCGCTGCGTTGTTATACTTTCTCTCAATATAACCGTATTTTGTAAGCTAGTATCGGTAATATCCAGTTCGATGAACAAGTTAACACGTAATGTATTTTGAGCCGTTATTTCACTTTCTTGCAGATTTAACTGCGCTTTTGCTTGGTCATGTAATTGTTGCTGCTGCTCAACTTGTTGTTTCAGTAAACCCAGCTTTTGTTCAAGGCGAGTTAAGTGCTCTTGTGCTGCTTGCTGACTACTAACAATTTGTTGATAATATTGTCCCTGTTGCTGTACTGATTTCAGCCAGCTTTCATCAATACATATCGACTGAACTTGGCTGTCTTCACCAACACTTACCGGAACAATAGGTAAAGCAATTTTATTCTCAATGCCTGTGCCATTAATGTCTGCCAACAATTGTCCATTCAGAGTGACAATTGCCTGTTGCTCTACTGCTAAATTATTGGCAGTTTTTGTCTTAAGATCACCTTGGGATTTACCCTGTTCTTGCAACAAATGTAATTGATTTATCTGCGTAGATAATTGCTTGTCACCTAAGGTAATCTGCTCTAAATTTTGTTGCTGAATTTGACTGTTTTCCTGCAGCGCTTGTTGCAAGAAAAGTAACTCTTCAAGTTGCTGACAGGCAGTGTTTAATTGCTCATTTATAGCTTGCTCAGCGTGAGTATCAGCTAAGACAATTTGATTAACATTTAACGACTGCCAGTTTTGTCCGATGTTATCTTGCTCGTTAGTTATGCCTTGTATGCGGTCATGCTGCATAGCAAGTTGCGCGGTTAAATTCGCTTGCACACTATTAAGCGCTTTACCTTGTTTTTCTAATTGAGATAACTCATCTGTCAATATGGATAAGCGCTTTTGGTGTTCATTACTATTAAGGGCTTGATAATCATTTATCGCTGGATGTTCTAATGAGCCACACAAAGGACAAGCGTCATCTGCTTGAAGTTTTGCTCTGTGTTCACTGAGCGCCATAATAGTTTGCTGTTGAGCCAGTAAGGTTTCAACATCTTTTTTCTGTTGATGATTAGCACTATAACGCTGACGTAATTGAATTAGCTCTTGCTCTGTCGATTTGAGCTGTTGATTATCTTTTACTTGCTGCTGTGACAACGCTTGTTGTTCATTTGCCAACACATGATAACGCTGCGCTAACTGCCCGGCTTGCTTTAAGGTTAGTTGTTGGCTTTGGCTATCAACAACAGCTTGATTAAGAAGGCCATTGGTTAGCTCTGTGGTATTACCTTCAACACCATTCGTGGCTTTATCATCCAAGTCGCTAGCAACAATGGCCTGAGCGGTTTGGCTGTTTTGCACCAGTTGCTCAGCTTGAGTGATCATTGCTTGCTGTTGGTTATTGAGCCTTAATAACTCGCCTTCACTATGGGCAATCTGCTGCTGTTGTTCTTGATGTTGAGACTGTAACGCTACTAACGTTTGCTCAATGTTACTTTGCTCAGTTAATAAACCCTGCACACTCGCTTGTTGGTGAGTTAATTGCTGATATTGATTTTGCCATAAGGGGTGTTTTTCCGGCATTTGTTGCAATGCATGGCCCTTAGTTAAAGACTCTTGTTGCTGCACTACAGTTTGCAATGCTTTTTCTTGCTCGGTTTGCACCTTTGCTAGAACATCGACATTAACCGTTAGCTCTTGGCTCTGCGTGGCAACAGTATTTTTAGTTTCTTGCCAAGCTGCTTGTTGATGAGTAAGTGCATGATCAAGGGGCTCGATTTTTTCCAGTAATACTTGCTCAATAACTTTCCGCTCTGCTTCTGCGGAAATTTGTTTGCTTGTTAGCTGAGTTAACGTGGTATCACTGGCTACAACGGCTTGCTCCAGTGCAACTAACTGCTCTGTTTGACTAGTCACTTGCTGCAAGTTTTGCTGATATTGTTGACGATAATGCACCATTTGCTCATAAGGCGCGCGCAACGGTTCAGCCAAGGTCGACTGAAAGAGTAAATCAAGATCGCTTTTTGCTAACTGCTCTTGTGCTTCAACACTGGTTAACTGCTGTTTTGCTGCATTTTGTGCTTGCTCATTAGCAGAAAAACTCGCACACCAATTCTTTACTTTTTGCGCCTGCTGTAATTGCGCAGTTAACTGCTTTTCTTCGCTGGTGGTATGGGCAAGTTGTTGCTCAAGTTCACTCACTTGCTCTTCATCAAGTAAGGTAACGCCTTGGCTCTGTGCTTGTAATAATTTCAATTCATCACTGGCACTACGATGATCATCAAACACTTTTTGTGAGATATCACCGTAAATTTCGGTACCGGTAAGTTGCTCGAGTAATTGCGCACGCTCATTTGGAGGGGCATTTAAGAAGGCGGCAAACTCACCCTGAGAAAGCATCATTGATTTAGTAAAACGTGAAAAGTTCAGCCCGGTTAAATTGCTGATATCACTGCGCACTGTTTTAAGCTTATCTGACACTATGGTGCCATCGAGTTTAGCTAACTCTGCAACAGGCTCTAATAAATTGCCATCAAGCTTATTACGAGCGCGTTTTTGACTCCAAAAGGCTCGATAACCTTGGCCTTTCACTTCAAATTCAACCTCTGCCATACAGTGGCTGGTATGGCGTGTCATTAACTGGTTTTGTTTTTTAGAGACAGTTAATCGTGGCGTTTGATGATAGAGCGCTAAACAAATAGCATCGAGAATGGTGGTTTTTCCTGCGCCAGTAGGTCCGGTAATAGCGAATAAACCACTGTTATCGAAAGGTGCGGCACTAAAATCTATTTTCCAACTGCCTTTGAGAGAGTTGATGTTCTCAAAGCGTAAACTTAAAATTCTCATAAATTGTCTTGCTCAACCTCTTCAACCTTGCCATTAGCGCTATCACTAACATCGACATCACTTTGCTCTTGCTGTTCTTCTTTGGCTGACGGTTTAGTGTCTTGGTTTTTGTCGTTATTTTTCTCTTTATTTTCCTTTGTACTGCTATCAGTACCGACATTAGCCTCAACAGAGGGTTTTTCTTGTTTGCCTGCCAAAGATAATTCAACAGAAAGTTCGGTAAATAACTGCTTTAAGCGCCCTTTACGCGCTACTTCTTCCTCAGTTTGCCAATCAAGTTGTGACAAACGTGAATCAAATACTTCCGCTAAAGATAACTCACTTAAGGTACTGTTATCTTGCTGTGACAGTTGTGCTTGACGACGTTGACGCGCTTTTTTACAACGACGAACCAATAACACTTCAAACGGCATATCAACTACGAGTTCACTGACTCGTTGTGATAAATCACTCAAGTGGTCGCCATTATCAATTTCGATATCAAGCCAAGCTTTGCTCTTTATCCAAATTGATAGCGGCAAGTCATTTTCTTGCTCAGCTTTTGATTTAAACAATTCAAACTCTGCCAATGTCTCTTTTAAGCTGGATTCAAGTCCATCGACGGATGTTTTCACCATATATAAGGGTTGAAAACGCGGCACAATAATATCTTTAACTTGAGATAACTTACCGGAGATAAACTCAACCATAAGTACGCGTTTATCTTGTTTAGCTTCATCAAAGCTTAGCGCTATTGGTGAGCCACAATAACGAATATGCATCGATTTCGCCACTTGTTGCGCTCTATGGATATGTCCTAAAGCAATATAGTCTGCCGGCGGAAAGGCACTAGCTGGAAAGGCTTCTAACGAGCCAATATAAATATCTCTAACCGAATCACTTTTACTGTCATTTATCGACACACCAAGGGCGGTTAAATGTCCTGTAGCGATAATAGGCAATTCTTCGCCCTGCTCTAGTTCTGTCGCCAATTCTTTACTTAAACGTGCTGATAAATGACGCGCGTGTTGATAAAGTGCTTGATAATGATCACTTATCGCTTGTTGCAAACTTTGCTGCTTATCGCTGGCAGACTGCCCTGCGCGGCTTTTAATGACATCTCGTGGACGGACAAATGGAATGGCGCAAATAATGGCCGTTGCTTGTCCTTTGGCATTCATTAACGGAAAGACCTGCTGTACCAATGCGCTATTTCTTTCAGTAAAATCAGAACTTTCAGCGTTTTCATTCTGCTTAACGGCGAGTTCATCTTCGCTAATAGATACGGGGATAACTTGAGTGATAACACGGGTAGATAAACTAGCTAATACCGCTTGCGACTCTGACAACATGGCAACAGAGTCATGGTTTCCGGCCAAAATTATTAACTGGCAATCGGTAACATGTAGCTTGGCGATAAAATCAAAATACATTTCACGGGCGTAGCTTGGTGGTGTTGAAGTATCAAAAATATCACCAGCAACAATAATGGCATCAATATTATGGATACTAACTTGTGCTAACAACCAGGTAAGAAACTGTTGATGTTCATTGGCGCGGCTTTTGCCGTAGAAATATTGGCCAAGGTGCCAATCTGAGGTATGGATAATGCGCATAAAACGGTAAGAAAACTGTGCAATGAAGAAGTGCCGTTAGTGTACCTGAACAAGTAAATTAAGTGTAGTGACTGAAGTGATATCCGATAACTTGAGATATTAATTACGACTCAAGCATTCAATTAGATGGAGCGATAATAGTGCGGAATGCAAGCGACCAATAGCTCCTAATGATTAGTATGATAACCGACGAAATTACTTGTTTCATCTATGTATTAACTGTTTTCTTTTAAAAGAAGACATTATAACTCTAAATTAATGAGCCGGGATCGGTGTATTTAACTTGACGTGAGATCATACCAACGCCTGAACAAACGGTTAGCAGTCCATTTGATTGGCTTATAGTTTTATTGAAAATTTGAGACCCTATTAAAAATAGCATCACATTCGTTATCACTTTTATCAACAAAAAAACTAATAGGGTAACCAAGATTACTATCAAAGGTTGGTAATTCACTACTATTTTTATTATTAGAGAACTGAATTGCTTGTCCATGAACCAATCCTAATTGGTATGAAAAAATGTCATTAATAGTTACTGCATTTTCAACATCAGCAATTTCACTTGTACCTGAATAATAAGCCGAAACTACAACTCCATCCTCAACATTAATATCTAAAGCGGGTAATTCATCAGCTGTAGGACAGTCTCCGGGACTGCGTTGATAAGTAAAGGAATAATCAATAAGAGAATTTTGCTTCCATTTATTTTGATTTTCTAAAATAACAGATTGTACATCTTCAATATTAGTCAAGGAGGTTTTTTTATTGTCATCACAAGAAATTATGGAAAATATTAGAAAAACACTTAGTAACCTTAAATTCATAACAGATCCTTCTTAAAAATATAACTCCCTATTAATGACTTCAATATAAAGAATCAACCATCCACATATCAATGACTCACATAGTAAACAGCAAAGCCTTGAACTTTGTTTGTAGCAGATGTGAACACATCTATTGTTTATACAATATCACTAAAACGTCGCTATATACCACAAAAGAGACATTAACATTTAACCTGCAATATTGATTTGGATTAGGTTTTGTATTGATAGACACAATGACTCCCCACGAGGTGCTAGCCTCTGACCGTGGGTTAGTTTTACAAACCAGAGCCATAATATATGT
>NZ_JABSPA010000012.1:0-34362 GCF_013214175.1 Colwellia sp.
GGATAACATTACTGGGTTAATCAGTGGTGGTGTAGGTGTTGATAGCTTAATGCTTGGCACGGTAAATCAAACGGTTGAAATCGGCACAGATATCTCTGGCATTGAAACGGTGACAGGGTTAGGTAGTAATGAATTAATCGCGAGTAATATCGATAATACTTGGTTAATAAATACAACAGACCAAGGTGTAATTAACGACGGCACGATTAATGAAGTTAATTTTGTTAACTTTGACAAACTTACCGGTGGTAACCAGGCAGATGACTTCAGCCTAACCTTGATGGATAACATTACCGGGTTAATCAGTGGTGGCACAGGTGTCGATAGCTTAATACTTGGCACGGTAAATCAAATGGTTGAAATCGGCATCGATATTTCAGGCATTGAAACAGTTACCGGGTTAGGAAGTAATGAATTAATCGCGAGTAATATCGATAATACTTGGTTAATCAATACCACAGACCAAGGTGTAATTAACGACGGTACAGCGGATGAAGTTAATTTTTTTGGCTTTGACAAGCTTACCGGTGGTAACCAAGTAGATGACTTCACCCTAACCTTGATGGATAACATTACTGGGTTAATCAGTGGTGGCTCAGGTGATGATACCTTAATACTCAATACAGTAAATCAATCCGTTGTAATCGGTACCGATATCTCTGGTATTGAAACGGTGACAGGGCAAGGCAGTAATACTTTAACCGCGAGTAATATCGACAATACTTGGTTAATAAATGCAGCAGACCAAGGTGTAATTAACGACGGAACAGTTAATGAAGTAAATTTTGTTAACTTTACTAACTTAGTCGGTGGTAGTGGAGATGATGATTTCACGTTAGCGACACGCACACAAATTAGCGGTTCAATCGATGGGGGTGGTGAAACTACGGGTGATAGTTATACAGTAACTATGGCGAGCCAAACGGTTAACTTATCCACATTTACTGATATTGAAGAAGTCTTTGCTACTAGCGGTATCAATACACTTGAAATCAATTCAGGTGATAATATTTGGACAATTGATAAAGAAAATGAAGGAAGTGTTGAAGGAGTTAAGTTTGCTAAATTTAGCTACCTTGAAGGTGGAGATGGCAACGATACTTTTAATGTCATAGTTGGCGGTAAACTTACTAGCATCAAAGGTAACTTGGGTGATGATACGATATCGCTTGTTGACCTTGATAGTGTGGATGTAATTGATGGCGGTGATCATGATATTGAAGACATATTGATTCTTAATGTGTCTGGTCAAACGCTAAGCCTTGCAAATATTAATGTTGATAACATAGAGGTTATTAATGGTAATGGTAATGACTTGCAAGCTGAAAATGGCCAGACAAATACCTGGCAGATAACGGGCGCAAACTCAGGCTTGCTTAATGGTATTTCTTTTACCAATTTTATCCATTTACTGGGTGGTAACCAGCAAGATAACTTTACGATTGCAACCACAGCTATAGGCACTATAACTCTCGATGGTGGTACAGGCACTAATACCTTAACAGGCAGTGATAATGACTCATCATGGGCGATTACTGATACCAATGAAGGCACAGTATCTGGTTTTAGTTTCGTTAATATTAGCGAGTTAACAGGTGGCTCTGCCGATGATATCTTTGCTATATCAGCAGCTATTGAGAGTATTGATTCAGGGGCAGGTGATGACAAAATCACCATAAATTCCGCCGTTGTCGATGGAGCTATTGAAACACTTACCTTAGGTGCTAACGATGACGAACTCTTTATCGCCCGCCTAGGTCAGGTACAAAACTCCATTGAAGGTAATGATGGCAATGATACTTTAAACCTAACTACAGCAGGTGAAACATTAGATCTAGCTGATATTAGTAGTTTTGAAAGTTATGTAGGTACCGGTGACAATACACTAGCAGCGACTAATGGCGAAAATACTTGGGCAGTTACAAGTTCTAATACTGGTACGGTTAAGTTGGGTAGTGGTACTACCAATAACTTTACTGGTTTTAGTGATTTGGTTGGTGGTTGGAGTAAGGATGTTTTTGATGTGTCTGCTGCAATCAATAGTATTACTGCGGGTTATGGCAATGATGAAGTTACTATTACCACCATTGTCGCTGATAGTATTGGTACCGTTGATTTAGGTGATGATGATGACACTTTAAAAATCGCCGATATGGCAAGCATTGTTAATGTAATACAGGGTGGTCGTGATCACGATTCTCTTGAATTGACCGGCACAGGTGAAATACTCGACCTTGCTAAGATCATTGACTTTGAAGAAGTGACAACACTTAACAGTAATACCTTACAAGCCAGTGATGGAGAAAATATTTGGGCTGTAACTGCTGATAACCAAGGCACGGTTAAATTAGGTGCAGCTGATACCATTGATTTTTATGGTTTTACCGATTTAGTCGGCGGCGCTGATAAAGATACCTTTACCGTGTCGGCTGCCATTAACAGCATAAGCTCAATGGCGGGTGATGATGTCATCATTATTGATGAGTTTGTATTGCCAGGCAGTATTGCTAACATTGATGCAGGAGATAATGATGACCGTATTGATGTTCATTCAGCGGATAGTGTTTCAAGCTTAATTATTGGGGGGTTAGGTGATGATATTCTTGGTATCACCAATTCAGATCAGAAACTGACCTTAGCTATTGTTGATAGCTCTATTGAAACCCTCGATGGTAAAAATGCAAATAATACTCTAGTCGGAGAAGGTGATAGTGTTTGGGATATCACAGGCGCAAAAGCGGGTGAAATTCTAGGCGTTAACTTTATTAACTTTGACATATTAGAAGGTGGTAGTGGTACTGATAATTTTATCTTAAAAACTGCTGATACAGGCGATATGTTACTTGACGGCGCAGGTGGTGTTAATACCATAACAGGCTTTGATAACGCAACCACGTGGAATGTATTAACTGATAATGCTGGTAATGTTGCTGGTTTTGATTTCTCTAGTATCAATCATTTAATTGGCGGAACTGGAGTTGATAAAGTTTATGTTTCTGCGGCAATGGATAGTATTTCTACCGGTGCTGGCAATGACGAAGTAACCATTTATGCTTCGGTGGCAACTGGCGCTATTACCGCACTTGATTTAGGCGCTAATAACGACACTTTAACTATCGCTAAGCTCGATAGTGTTATAGATGTTATTAAAGGTGGCGATGATTACGACTCCCTTGAATTAACCGGCACAGCTGAAATACTCAACCTAGCTGATATCAGTGGCTTTGAGGAAGTAACAACGCTCAGTGCCAGTACTAATACCTTACAAGCCAGCGATGGAGAAAACATTTGGTTTGTAACCGCAGATAACAAAGGCACGGTTAAATTAGGTGCAGCTGATGCCATTGATTTTGATGGTTTTACCGATCTAGTCGGCGGCGCTGATAAAGATACCTTTACCGTATCTGCTGCCATTAACAGTATAAGCTCAATGGCCGGTGAAGACGAAATAATCATTGAAGATGTTGGTGCTGGTAGTATTAATAATATCAATGCTGGTGATGATAATGACCGTATTGATGTTTATTCTGCGGATAGTGTTTCCAGCTTAATTGTTGGTGGTGCAGGTATCGATATTCTTGGTATCACCAATTCAGTCCAAACGCTGACCTTAGATATTCTTGATAACTCAATTGAAACCCTCGATGGTAATAATTTAAATAATACCCTTGCAGGAGAAACAAACGGGGATAATGTTTGGAATATTACGGGGACAAGCTCGGGTAATATTCAAGGTGTTAACTTTATTAACTTTGCTACCTTACTTGGTGGTGATGAGACAGATAATTACGTTTTAAAAACTGCCGATACGGGCAATATGATACTTAACGGCGCTGGGGGTGTTAATACGATAACAGGTAGTGATAACGCAACAACGTGGAATGTGTTAAATGACAACGCTGGTAATGTTGCTGGTTTTACCTTTAAGAGTATCAATAATTTAGTTGGCGGAACTGGTGTTGATAAAGTAAATGTTTCAGCGGCAATGGATAGTATCTCTACCGGTGCAGGCAATGATGAAGTTACCCTTGATGATTTGGTAGCAACTGGCGCTATTACCTCACTTGATTTAGGCGCTAATGACGATACTTTAACTATCGCTAAGCTCGATAGTGTGACAGATGTTATTAAAGGTGGCGATGATCACGACTCCCTTGAGTTAACTAGCACAGGTGAAATACTCAATCTTGCTAAGATTATTAATTTTGAGGAAGTGACAACTCTTAACAGCAATACCTTACAAGCCAGCGATGGAGAAAATATTTGGTTTGTAACCGCAGATAACCAAGGCACGGTTAAATTAGGTGCAGCTGATGCCATTGATTTTTATGGTTTTACCGATTTAGTCGGTGGCGCTGATAAAGATACCTTTACCGTGTCTGCTGCCATTAACAGTATAAGCTCAATGGCCGGTGATGATGAAATCACACTTAATAGTTCTGTTATCGATAATGCTATTACCACTATTGATTTGGGTGACGATAGCGACACCCTTCACATTGAAAACCTCGCCAGTGTGCAAAATAGAATTGAAGCTGGTGATGGTACTGACACCATATATCTAACCGGTGATAGCCAAACATTAAAACTTGCTGATATTAATAACTTTGAAGAGCTTCATGGCTTGAGTAGCAATACTTTACAAGGTAGAGATGAAGAGAATACATGGCAAGTAACCGCTGATAATAGCGGTAATGTAAATGGTATTAATTTTACCAACTTTACTCAGCTAGTTGGTGGTACTAATAAAGATAATTTCACCATTTCTGCTGGTATCAGTACTATAAATTCAGGTGCAGGTGAAGACAGTATTGTTGTTGATAGTAATGTTGGGGTTAACGCCATTACTAACATAAATACCGGTGACGATAACGATAATATAACCTTACACGATATTAATAGCATCAGTGGTTTAGTGGATGGTGGTGCTGGAAATAACAACACCTTAACGTTTACCCAAGACGGGCAAGTGGTTAATTTAGTTTCGGATGTTAATCATATTAAATCGATTACCGGTGTTGCAGGTACTAATACTTTAGTTGCCAACGATGAGGCTAATACCTGGATTGTCGATGCTCTAAATAGTGGTCACTTAACCAATGTTAGTTACTCGGATGGCATCAACTTTGTTAATTTCAATCAATTAGAGGGTGGCAGTGAAATTGATAACTTTACTATTAATACCTTAGTCAATATTTCTGGTTATATTAATGGTAACGGCAATAATGATACCTTGGTATTACAAAGTGCTGATCAGCAGGTTATTTTAGGCAGTAACGTTAATAGTATTGAAAGTATTAGCGCATTAGTTGCTGGTAATAATCAGTTAACGGCTAGCGATACTGAAAATGATTGGTTAATCACAGATCTTAACCAAGGTGCTATTACCGTTAATAACGCCAGTACTATTAGTTTTAGTGGTTTTGAAAACATAACCGGTGGTGCGCAGCGTGACAACTTTACTTTTAGTTCTATAGATAGCGATATTACTGGCGTTATAAGTGGTGGCAGTGGTACTGATAAATTAGTTTTACAAGTGAATAAAGATTATGTCATTGAGTTAGGTAGTGACGTTACCAGTAATTTAAATATCAATGAAATAGAAAATATTTCAGCGAATACAAGTGCCACTAATACTTTAATTGCGGATGATGTAGATAACGTCTGGTTAATTGATAAAGCCCGTGGTGGTAGCCTTACTTACGGTACAGCCGTTACCTTTACCAACATTGATAACTTTTATGGTGGCGCCGGAAAAGATACTGTTACGGTAAATACCGGTAATAGTGCTAACGGTGTTTCGCTGATAAATATGGGCAGTGGCGATGATAGTTTTATTGGCGTTTCGGGTAAAGTAACTAATTTAGTTGGCGGTATTGGTAATGACAACTTCACTTTAACTAAGGTTAATATTGAAGACCATATGGATGGAGGCGAAGGCATAGACACCATTACTTATCTTGAAGATGTTTCAGTGACTATTGGTGATGATATTATTGGCTTCGAAAGTCTTATTGCAACCACTGAAAACAGCGTTATCAATGGTCAAAGTGGCGCTGATTCATCGTGGACAGTGTCATCGTTAAATACTGGTTATGTTACTGATTCAGCGACACAACAAACTGCATTAGCATTTACTGGCTTCTCAACAATAAACGGTAGTGATGGCGTAGATAGTATATTCATTCAAGAAAATGGTGCATTATCGGGCATTATCAATGGCAATGATGGTAATGATATATTAAGTGTTGAACTTAATGAAAGTAGAAATACAGTGAATACATCGGTTAGATTTGATGGCGGTAATGGTAATGATATTGTCTCGATAAACGGTGTCTCTGCACAATACAGTGAAATTTATAACCCTAACGTTGAATATAACAGTGAACAGTTTGATCAACTGAGTTACAACCGTAATAATGAGGCGAGTGTAGCCATTTATTATCGTGATGTTGCTGTGGTTATTGATGATATAGCCACGATAAGCCTTACTTTGAATTCTACTGAAGGTGACAAGCTATTTATTGAACAAGGCATGTTTAGTGCTACTTCAGCTTCGGTTGATGTGTTAATGAACTCTCAAAATAAAGGCGATATTATTGTTCAAGCGTCAAGTGGTAGCTCAATAGAATTAACCGATAGCTTAGTTGTTGACGGTAACTTATCACTTTCTGGAGATACAGTTTCACAGCTGCAAGGTATCGTGCAGGCAGACTCACTTACGTTAAATAATGTAACCTTACTTGGTGCAGCAGATAAAGCCTTATCTGTTGATGTTGATGAAGTTAATGTGAATGTTCACTCGGGAGATATTTACCTTAATGAACTTAATGATATTCGTTTAGGTCAAATGAACGAAGTAACAGGCAACATAACGATTACTTCTGCAACGGGTAATATTAGTTCTTCTGGTGCAGTTACCTCATCAGGTAACTTTATTTTAGCGGCAGCACAAGCGATAAACTTAACTGAGCAGAATGCTTTTACTGGCGTATTATCGTTAACCGCTGGCACAGAACTCAATCTAGTTAATAATAGCGATACCACTATAAATTACCTTTCGGCAAACACGGTCGATATTAAGTCTTCAGGTGATGTTACTTCAACGGGTGATTTTATTGTTGAAAATGCCACTAACGATGCAACGGCTTCGATTGAGTCTTCATTGGGCAGTATTAACTTAGCAGGTTTTAGCTCGGTTAATAATTTAATCGTGAGTGCAGATGGTGCTATATCTTTATCGGGAACATCAACATTTAATAGTGCAACTTTAGTTGCCAGCTCCACTATTACTATTGAAAACGTAACAACAGATACTTTAATACTACAAGCTGGTAATGATATTGATTTATCAACTTTAATGGCTAATTCACTATCGGCAGTCAGTACAAATGGCTCGATTCTTAGTACAGAAGCGTTAACTATTGGCGCTTCTGTTGATGGCACGTCTTTAATACTTACTGCTAATAATGGTGATGTAAGCCTAACCAATGCAAATAATGATTTTGGTCAAATCTCTATCATTGCTAATAATGCTGAAATAATTGATGTTAATTCAATTACTATATTAGGCAGTGAATTAGCTGGTGATCTTAAGCTAACCGCTACTGGTGATGTGCTTGTCGGCGATATTATCGCTGGAAATTCTATTTATATTGAATCGAAAGAAGGTGCTATTCAAAGTAAGGACTCTAATTTAACGACTGTTGAATTAATGCTTCGAGCCTATTCTGGTATTGGTAATGCTGATTTCGATACAATAACCTCTTATGGTGATGTTAATAGCTCAGCTATTAATACTAATACTTCCGTATTAAGTGCCATTAATAATGGCGAAGAAGGCATCATTAATATTGTTAATAGTGAAGAAGTATCTATTGCCGATTTAAGAAATAATGGCGATATTATTTTTACTAATACTGGCGATATAACCCTTAAAATTACCGATGTGGATGAAAGTACTTTAGTTCAACAAGGAGCTATTGATGCTCATTATAATGGTGATACTCAGGATTTAGAGTATGCAGGTCGCATCAAGATATTTAATAATGGTGATAATAGTATTTACACAGATAGATCCTTTAATAGCCCACTTGCTGATATTACTGGGGAGTCATTAGAGGTTAACACTATCATCTTCTTCGGTACTCAAAGTCAGCCAATAAAGTTAAGGTTAAATAGTAGTTTAGAGTTATTAAATCAAAGTGGCTCAGTTGCTTATATTTATCCTAAACCTCTTGTTATTAATACCACGGGTGATTTATCGGATACCAGTAGTTTGGCGGTATTAACCAGTAGGAACTTGTTGGAAGTTGAGTCATTAGATGAGGTCGACCCCGCTATATTTTCGGATATTAAAAACTATAACGTTGATAATTTATCAATATTATTACCGCGAGACCAGCGCGATTATGATGATGAAAAGAAAGAAAGTGAGGAAGAGTAATTGCCCTTGTTAATTAAAGGTAATTAAAGACAACTCAAGGTTACTAATAAGAAATGAAGTTTACTAATCGCCGCCTGTTTAAAGTAAATATTCATCATTAAGATGTAGATAATTTAAGGTTGATTTTGTGCAAAATGTAGTAGTGAAAAGCGTAGGGAATATAGCGTGGTATATGTTATTAGCGTTACTGTTGATTCCCACCATCGTTAAAGCTGATTTTATAAAAATGCCAGAAATTGAGCAGCTTAGAAAAATAAAAGAAAAAACCTTACTCAAAGATATGAATATTCCAGCCGTGCGGGACCGCTTGCCTGATCCTATGGCGGGGCCTCGACTTGCAGTTGCTGAATTTAGAATTCAAGGCTTGGTAGAGTTCCCTGAATTGGGTATTACCCGCGAAGCAATCGCTCAGCTAGTGGAAAGTATTCGTTTTGATTTGATGGGGGAGGGCAAGTTATTGCAATCAGGATATACCATTGATGAATTGGGGGAACTGTCAGATTTACTCGTTGATATTGAAGAAGAAACTGTTGATCGCCACGTAAGCTCATTGGAAGTACAACAGTTGGTTTGGCTTATACGTGCTCAGCAGGGCAAGCGTGGTGTTACCTTAGGGCAAATTGAAGGGGTAGCCAGTAGCATTACTCAGTTTTATCGAGAACGAGGCTTTATTCTCGCTAAGGCGTACATTCCCAAACAACAAGTACGCGACGGTATTGTTAATTTAACGGTATTACTGGGTACCTTGGGTGAAGTTAATATTGAAAATAACGAAATGTATAATGCCAGTATATTAACCGAAGTATTTGATAATCTCATTGATAAACCCGTTACTAGTCAATCAATTGAAGAAAGCCTATATCTTATTAATAATTTCCCTGGCATTAGTGTGGATGGTTATTTTGAGCCAGGGAGACAAGTAGGTGATACACGTTTGAACGTTAATGTTCGAGAAGAGAGACTGTTTAATTTTTCTACGCGTGTTGATAATCACGGTACTGAGGATACAGGTTTATATCGTTTGTTTTTAGATGGGCAAGTAAATAACTTATTTGGTATAGCCGACTATTTTCACCTTAGTATTCTTCAGTCAGTATTTCCGTTTGGTACAACGTATGGTCAGCTTAGTTATGACAGTAAATTTTTTAGTCCGCGGGTAAGAGTTGGTTTCGATATTTCTGAAAATCAATTTGTTTCTGATCAATCCTCTGTGAGTGATGTGGCAGAGTTAAGTGGTATTGTTAATGTTTATGGTGCTCATGCTAGCTATATAGCTCAACGAAGTCGTAAAAGAAACAGTAGTTATGAATTCAGATTGGAGCGTATTAACTCAGATTTACAATATGGTGATATATCAGAAGAAAGTCGATTTTTAGATCAAACACTTTCAAATTTCTATTTATCTTATAGCTTTGACTTACTTGATGATGAAAGTAAGCTTTTACACGATGCTACTTTTACTTACAATCGAGGGAATTTTGAATTTGGTTTTAGCCAAGGTCAAGAACGTTATTTCGACGTTTATTCTGCGGATTATACCTTGCTCAGTTTTTTAAAAGTGCCCTTTACTGATAGTAGCTCAAGGTTGATCTTTAAAAGCCATATACAATATTCGGGTACCACACTGTCCACGATAGCTAGGTACTCATTGACGGGGCCAACAAAAATCCGAGGTTTTAGTCAAAGCTACTTTACTGGCGATGACGCAGTGTTCTTAGGTGTTGATTGGATGTTTAATAGTCCTGATATGTTAGATTTTAGCTTTTTCAATGTAGATTTTACTAACGTATTTAAACCTTTTGTATTTTTCGATTATGGCTTTGCTTACCGCTACTCTTTACAAGAAGGAGAAGCCAATGCAACAGCTAATTTAGCTGATGTCGGCTTGGGTTTACAAATCGCTCATAACAGTGGTTTTAGTGGAACAATACAATTAGCCTTTCCTGTGCTAAGCGAATTAAAAATTGTAACGGAAGAGCCTGAATATGACTCAGCACTAGTTACTTTTAACATTCAGTACAGCTTTTAAATTATAACAACGGTTAATGTAATTGCATTAACAAGTAAAAGTTAATAAAAAACTAAATAAGTGTTAATTTTTTGTGGTTTTTTATTGAACTTTGGCTGTAAATATTTTAATTTATACAGAGTAAATCAGGATGAACACAATAATTTAATAGTGTTCTTTAACTTTAAAAATGGAAATGGAAAAATATGGCAATTTATCTTGAGTTTGAAGGGATCAAAGGGAATGTTACAGCAGAAGGTTTTGAGAACCACGTATTAGTTGATTCAGTTAGTTTCGGTGTTAGCCGTGGACTTACTATGGAGTCAGGTAAAATGGCAAACCGTGAAGTAGGTAAGCCTAACGTATCAGAAGTTTCTTTAACTAAAAAAGCAGATAACTCAGTTACTGCATTATTTAAAGAAGCGGTTTCTGGTTCTTCTGGTAAAAAAGTAACACTTAAGTTTGTACGCACAGGAAGTGATAAAGTTGAAGAGTTTATGCAGTATGCTTTACAAGACTGTCTAGTAAGTAGCTACCATATATCTGCTGACGGTGATGAAGAGCCTACTGAAAACGTAACACTTAGCTTCTCTAAGTGTGAAATCAATTATACTGACTACGATGGCAGTAATAAGAGTGGTAGCCCGCAACGCGCTGGTTATGACTTAACTGCAGCAAAAGCTTTATAATTTGCACTATTAAATACAGCCCTTTGGGCTGTATTTATATCTACTTATCAAATATTCCAAAAGAATAAGATAGCTTTTCTTTATAATATTCTCAGGGAAGGGAAATAGTAAATGAGTGAATATACTCAAGACGGACGTTTTCTATCAATTGTTACCCCGCTAGCAAAAGATGAACTTCTACTTACTTCGATCAATGGTATCGAAGCCATTTCGTCTCTTTTTCAATTTAGCTTAACTGCGCTATCTCAAAATACCGATATTAAACCGGAAGACCTAATTCATAAATCAGTGACTTTTACTATTCACGATAATGAAAAACGAGTGTTCAATGGTTATGTCAGCCACTTTTCATTTGGTGAGATTAAGAATAACGGCTTACGAGAGTATCAACTGACGATTGTGCCATGGACATGGTTTCTCAATCAAAATGAAAACCGTCGAATATTTCAAAATAAGAATACTAAAGATATTGTTAGCCAAGTCTTTGCTGACTTAGGTTATAACGATTTCGATTTTAAAGCAGAGGGTGGTAACCCGCGCGAATATTGTGTGCAATACGGTGAAAGCGACTTAACCTTTGTTATGCGTTTATTAGCCGAAGAAGGCTATGCCTGCTTCTTTAATCACGATAAGAAAAAACATACTCTAGTTATTGTCGACCAAATGAGTGCTTATGCGGAAAGCCCGCAAAGTAAACTCACTTATTCAAAAGGTAATAGCCCAGATGCTGAAATTAACGCATGGCAACATAACTATGAACTGAAAAAAGGCGAGTGGATAGTCAATGACTATAATTTCAAAGAGCCTAATAAAAACTTAATTTCGCAAAGTACTTCAAAAAGTAAGTTAGAAAAGAACAGCCAATTTAAACACTACAGCTATCCTAGCCAATATGACTTTGCGCTAGGCAGTAAGCTTGCAAATGCCAGAATGGATGCAGAAGAAGCTAGCGCCAATACCATTAGTGGTGCTAGTAGTTGTAGCGGCTTCAGTGCGGGACAATTCTTTAGTCTTTTAAAGCACGAAGCTAAATCTGAAATGGGTAAATATTTACTGCTAAGTGTGCATCACCAAGCGAGTGATGCTAGTTACTTTTCAAGTCAAGGTGGTGACGATCAATACAGTAATTCATTTAGCTGTATGCCGTTAGAAAATATGTATAGACCACCTATGGTTTATACTCGACCCGTTATGTATGGACCGCAATCGGCATTAGTAACAGGGCCGAAAGGCGAAGAGATCTATATTGATGATTTTGGCCGCATTAAAGTGCAGTTTATGTGGGATAGAGACGGTAAAAAAGACGAAAACAGCTCGTGCTTTATCCGCGTGATGCAATCTTTTGCTGGTAACGGTTGGGGTTCGTCATTTATCCCACGTATAGGTCATGAAGTAATTATCAGTTTCTTAGATGGTGACCCAGACCGTCCTATTGTTACCGGTAGTGTTTATAACGGTAATAACAAACCGCCATACGCTTCTAAAACACAAAGCGGCATTAAAACGCACTCTACCAAAGGTGGCGGTGCCGATAATTATAATGAAATTCGTTTTGATGATAAAAAGGCTAGTGAGCAAGTTTATATTCAAGCGGAAAAGAATCTTGATACTTACGTTAAGAATAATGAAACCATTGATATAGGTAATAATGAAACGTTAACTGTAGGTAACGATCGTGTGAAATCAGTCAAGCATGATGAAGTATTGACAATAGGTAATGATAGGACCAAAACGGTCAAGCATGATGAAAACTCAACCATAGAAAATGATCGAAATAAGACCGTTAATAATAACCAAACAGAAAATATTATTAAGAATAAAACCATTGAAGTAGGTCAGAATCACCGGGAATCTATTACTGGTAATATGATTATTAATGTTGATAAAGATTTAACAGAGAATGTTAATGGGAAATACGTTGAAAAAGTTACTAAAGCTTATGAAGCATCAGCTAAAACCATAACTTTAGAAGCTGCAGATGAAATTACTTTTAAAACAGGCTCTGCCAAAATAACCATGAAGAAAAATGGCGATATCACTATTAGTGGTAAAAATATTAATATTAAAGGCTCAGGGAATGTTGTATTGAAAGGGAGTAAAGTCCTTGCCAACTAGCCGTAATACTAATAGCGATGTGGATGTTTTTGAACAAGCAACAACAGAGCTAGATAATAAATCAATGATAGCGCCAGGCGAGATTATCCTCGGCACTATTACCTCAATTGATGTCTTGGGTCAGCCTATGGTTGATTATCCACTCAACCCTGAAAAAGGAGCGCTAAAGGCAATTACCACCTTGGTATTAACCTCTCAGCAAGTGTCTCGTCAGGTTGCCTTACTCTTTAACCAAGGTGATTTATCTCAACCTATTGTAATTGGTCTTGTCCATAGTCCACTACAAGCAATGTTAGATAACTTTCAGCAAGATCATGAAACGTCTTTTGGTAATACAACAAGCCAAGATACCCAGGTGGAGTTGGCAGCGAACTTAGGCACTGATGATGTGAGTGTGGATGGAAATAAAATAACTTTTGAAGCCCAAGATGAGATGGTTTTTAAATGTGGAAAATCAAGTATTACGCTAACAAAATCAGGCAAGGTACTTATTCGCGGTAAATATCTACTTAATCGCTCAAGTGGTGTGAACCGGATAATGGGCGGCTCAGTACAAGTAAATTGATTACTTGTTCATGTGCATTTAATAACTTTAATTAGTGTGGCCTAGATGTTACAACTTCAAAATAACACCCCATTTTCAGCAGATTTCTCATTATTCCCCAATGAAAATGGTATTGACTCATTGTATGTCAATATAAGAGCAACGTTCAAAATTGGTCAACAATGGTCGTTAGCAGACCAACAATTATCCCCTGTTCAGGTAGATGAGTATTGGGGAGAACCTGATAGTTCAAGTATTAAATACCCATCAGATATCCATTTAGGTAAAACAAGTACTGATATCATTATGGTTGGCTCTGCTTTTGCGCCTAATGGAAAAAATGTACAGCAACTTGATGTTAGCTTAACAGCAGGGAAAGTGGCGAAAACTGTAAGAGTTTTTGGTGATAGACAATGGCAAGATGGCTATATTAGCCAACCAGTACCTTTTCAGATGATGCCTATGGTTTATGAAAGAGCCTATGGTGGTCAATACACGCTTGATGACGAAATTTGTGCTCAAGAAAGTAACCCTGTTGGTTTAGGGTTTGTTGGCAAGAGAAATAAAGCAGAAGTAGACGGTTTACCTTTACCAAACTTAGAAAGCCTTGATGAGTTAATAACAACTATCAAAGACCAGCCTCAACCGGCTTGTTTTGCTGCTATTGCCCCTTATTGGCTACCTCGAAGTGGTTATGCAGGCACTTACGATGAAAAGTGGCAAACTACTTGTGCACCTTATTTACCCTTCGATTTTGATAAGCGATTTTGTAATGTCGCTAGTTCCGGTTTAGTTTACCCCGAATACTTACAAGGCGGTGAACCTGTAGAAATTACCAATATGCATGCTCAAGGCAACCTAAAATTTACTATCCCGCATGTGAATCTCAATTGTGCAGTGACTATGGCTAACACGGAATATAAGCCAAAATTTAACTTAGAAACCTTATTGTTAGAGCCTAATGACTTAACCATCAGTATGGTGTGGCGTGCAGTTGTGTTGTGCGATAAGAAAGTAATTAAGATTAATACTATAAAAATTAATATGGCGCGTTAATCCCAGACAAAGAGAAAGAAATATGGCACAAACAACATTTGCAAATACACGTGGTATTGCCCATAAAGGTAGCGGCGGTCAGAGTATTGTTTTCCCTGATGTATGTAAAACTCAAGTTGGCCCTGCTGTAGTGCCCATCCCGTATCCTAATATAGGTGCTTCAGCCGATACCGATAAAGGTGCTAAGTCAGTTAAAGTTGATGGTGAAATGCCGATGGTAAAAGGTGCTATTTACACCAAAAGTACCGGCGATGAACCCGGTAGTCTTAAAGGTCTTATTAGTGGAACCACCAAAGGCGAGTGCGAATTTATGATGTATTCCTTTGATGTTAAGTTTGAAGGGAAAAATGTCTGTCGTTTAGGTGATCCCTTATTTCACAACAAAAAAAATATTATGGGTTAGTGTTTAGCAATGGATGAACTAAGTATTCCTGATTTTTTGCATAAGAAGCCAGTATACCGCGATATTTTTGAGCAGTATGGCACTGATGCCGCTTTTTTATGGCTCTTGCGCGCTATTGCTATTGAGCAACCACATAACAATACTGGCGATATTTTGGCGTTAGAGCAAAGAATAGATGCACAATTAAATGGTTTAATGAGCTCTATTGATACTGGCTGGGCAGTATGCGAAGAAGGGTTAAATTTAGAAGAAGCGGGTGAAGTTTTTACTGCCATGGTTATTGCTATGCGTAGTCATGATCCAAAAAGGATCCAAAAGGCAGTTGAAGTAGGTCTATTTTCTGACGAGTGTAGTAAAGGCCTAATATCCGCTATGGGTTGGCTACCGGAAGATATTGTTAATCCTTGGACGCAACGTTTTTTAAATGGTAAAGACATGAGCCATAAGTTACTTGGCCTAGCAACGTGTAGTATTCGTCGACAAGATCCTGGTGAAGTATTAAGTCAAATTTTACAAAGAGAAGAGTGTAAAGCACATGATGCACTTTATGCTCGTGCTTTGCGGCTAGTTGGTGAGTTACGACGTCAAGATTGTATGCCTGCGTTACAGGCGGCGATTACTGATGATCGTGACATCATACGTTTTTGGAGTAATTGGTCAGCAGTATTACTTGGTCAGCATGCTTGTCTTAATCAATTAAAAAACTTTGTCGTAGACCTTGAAAGCCCGTATCAGACTTTAGCTATACAATTATGTTTTAGAGTATTATCTGTGGAGCAAGGACGTGTATGGATTTCGGAACTTGCTAAGGATGAAAACCAAGCGAGAGCGGTAATTAAGGCTACCGGAATTCTTGGTGATCCTCATGCGGTTAATTGGCTCATATCTAAAATGGCAGAGCCTAAACTTGCCAAGCTTGCAGGGGAAGCCTTTAGTTTTATTACCGGCGCAGACCTTGTTAAACATGAATTAACATTGGAACAACCTACAACTCATCCCATGCAAGGAGTTGATGAGTTTGATGACGATGTTGAGTTAGATGAGGACGAGAATTTACCTTATCCCCATCAAGGAAAAGTTACGGCCTTATGGCGTAATCATGGACAAAAATTTCTTATAGGTAGGCGCTACTTTATTGGTCAAGCCATTACAACTGCTTGGTTAAAGTCTATTTTAAATAATGGCACACAAAGACAAAGGCATGCAGCAGCAATGGAGTTAGCGCTTAATGACAATGCTCTACAATTCTTCAATAGTCGCGCTAAGGTGAAAATCTAATGGCAAAACAGCAACTATACATAGCCGGTCTTGGTATGGTCACAGCCATTGGCGGCAATGCAGATATGACAACGACAGCAGTGAACGCCAACATAAGTGCCTATGAACTTTCCGATTTTGACAGTGCTTGTGGTGAGCCAATAAAAATGGCATTAGTGCCAGATGAAATATTTGACGAAATAGAAGTTGAATCTAACTTAACGTTGGATGAAGGTGACCGCTACAATGCTCGACATGATCGTATTAGCATCATGGCTACCATGGCAATGCAAGAGGCTTGTGCTGGAATAAAAAGTGATAAGTCTGTGCCTTTATTGATGGCAAAATCTGAATACGGATATGATCAAACTGAACTTAGCTCTTTAACTGAAAACCTAGCTAACAATGTAGAGCTTTGGGATAGTGGTGACATTAGCCGTAGTATATATTCTGGTAGAGCAGCAGGTTTTGAAGCGATAACTATGGTGTTTGATTATTTATATGACGCACCACATGACTATTATATTGTTGGTGGCAGTGATAGCTACTTTGATGATGAATTAATCAACCAATTAGCTAACGACGGTCGTTTGCTTCATACCAATAACCCTGATGGTTTTGTCCCCGGTGAAGCTGCTGGCTATTTAGTTTTAACTAGCAACCCAGAGTTAGCGCTAGTTAAAAATGGTTATATGATCGCCTTGAACCCTCCAGGCATTGCTGATGAGGTTGGACACTTAAATAGTGATTCACCCTATAAAGGAGAGGGTTTAGATGACGCTTTTAAAAAGGCATTAATAACTCATCAACAAAAAAACATTAGCACTATTTATAGCAGTATGAATGGTGAACACTTCTGGGCCAAAGAGCTTGGTGTTGCCCAGTTACGTAACAAGCCCGATTTTTCTGAGCAAGTTGAAATTATCCACCCCGCCGAAAATTTTGGTGATATTGGCGCTGCTACTGCACCGGTACTACTTGCATTGGCTGCAGATGATTTATGGCAAGATAAACAAGCAAGATGCAGTTTGGTTTATGGCTCTGCGGACAACGCTAAACGTGGCGCTATTGTGATTGAAAAAGTATTAGCAAAAACGATTACTGCTAGTACAGATTAAAATACAAGGAACTTAGTATGACCGAGATTTGTGAAGGTATTGGTATAGCAGCCCAAGAGCAGGCGGAAGAAAAAAAAGAAGAGGTTAAGAAAAAACCTAAGAAAATTCGTATTGCTTTGTTTTTTGATGGCACCTTGAATAATAGAACTAATATTAAAGCGCGAGAAGACGATAGTGAACACTATTTAGATAATACCGAGCCTGGCAGTAGTTATGAAAATGGTCGCACTAACATTGCTATCATGGAAACACACATGACAACCGAAATCCCTGATGGTTATGATTATTTTGAGAGTGTATATACACCAGGGCAAGGCACTTTTAATCTTGAAGGGGATAGTACCTGGGGCTTTGCTATGGGTGCTGGTGATTCAGGAGTTCCCAGCAGGGCAAAAGCAGGTGTGCAGCAAGCAATTTCTGTTATTTCTGGTATTGATATTACAATTTTTGATCCAAAGGTGCATTTTATTGAAAAACTAACTATTGATGTTTTTGGTTTTAGTCGCGGCGCTGCTACAGCACGTTATGCTATCTTTCAGGTCTTGAAAGCTAAAAATAACCTTTATTCACGTTTAAAGAAATTTGACTTTGATATAGCTAAAGACGCCGTAGAAGTTGGCTTCGCTGGTCTTTATGATACTGTTTTATCCTATATGGCAAGTCAAAAGTTTAAGTCATCTAGAAATAGACTTGAGCAAACGGCTCATAAGCATGCCAATAAGGTTGTGCATTTAGCTTCTGCTGATGAACATAGAAAAGACTTCCCTTTGCACAATATTAAGAGCTCTAAATGTAATGGTGGTGAAGAGTATTATTTACCCGGTGTACACTCGGATATAGGTGGTAGTTATAATGCAGCAGATGAGGTAAAAATTGAAGCTGAGACAGATGAGGATAAAAAGAAAGCTCTACTAATGTTAACAACAGCTGAGGATATGACCATTAACAAAGGCTCTTTAGCTAAAATTGAAGCAGATAAAGCTTGGTTGATAGAACAAGGCTGGTATAAAGCAGCAAATAACGGAAAAAATGATGCAACAAATCAACAAGAGACTCGAGAAAAAGTAAAAGAGCTAGAAAAAAAAGATAAAGAAAAAATAACGATTAAAGATGGTGAGTTTACAACAAGGCTATTCTATAGGCGTCTAGGCCGGCGGATGAGGTTATCATACGCAACACTATCAGTAGAAAGAACAGGAATTAACAGTGGTTATGCCAATATACCGCTGAAAATAATGGCCGATTTTGTTAAAAAAGAACCTAAGTTAACGCTCAAACCCGAAATGCTAAAAAGAGCAGATACTGTAATAAAGATATGTGACTTGGGCGTTTTAGAAACAGAGATTACCTCTTATGTTGCTAAAAAACCGGATTCCAAACCTGAAGATTGGCTCGACAATCCTAAAATCAAGTCGTCTCGACATAAACAACTAAATTTTTCTGCATTCAGGGCAATTGGTTACGCACCTAGATTCTCCGATGGCAAACGTAAAAGGTTCATTTATGATGCTTAATCTTTTGAAAGTAGGTGTTTTTCTAATTATTATATTTTCCACTATAGGATGTAGCTCAACAATGAACAATCAGCATAAAAAATTTACCTGGGGTGCACAAAAAAGTGGTCCTAAAGGCTACCCCGTGAATATCTTAAGCGCGACTTTATTTTTTAAAGGTGAAGATGTAGGTTTGCCTACTCCAGATGGACCCTCTGATGGAAAATGGGGGCGGGGAATTTCTAATCACCCTCATGTTGAACGGAGTTTACCTGATCGTTTAAAAGTTACCTTTTACTCTTATGCCGAGAATCAGGCTTACCATGGTATATTTGACTTGCCTTACGATAAGTTAGTTGAACTCTTTCAATGGGGCGTAGACAACCCCAAAATTATGGGTGAGATGAGCCTTCCTATCTTTACTCGCTTTGTTGTAGGTATTGCTCCTGGTGGGACGGTTGCTGTTTGGATTAAGGGCCACGGAGAACAGCGAGAGGTGTTTTTTGGCAAGGCTGAAAAAATTGATATGAGCTTAAGCTCAGTATTCCAAGTGCCCTTTAGAAATAAGGACGAAGCTGAAATATTTCGAGTAGAAGTGTTACAGGAGACCGTTGGAGAAGAGCAGTTCAACAATATTCAAAAGAATGGTGCACCTTTTGATATTTGGATGCGTTACAGAAAACCCTTTCAATGGATTATTGAAGCGAAAAACAATGCTCCTATTAGCAATTTGTATGTCAGCCATATAAACGGTGAATTTTTTAGTGCTAAAACCGACTACTCTCAAATAAACAATTCGAGTATTCCTTCGTTTATCCGTTTCCGCTTTGCCTCCGAACTTTACGAAGTAAATTTAGATGATTATGAAACTATTGCTGCTTTTGAAGAGCTTGATGCTGTTGAAGGTTTAAAGCCTGAAGAACGCTTAATTCATATTGAAGTGACTCCTCGACTACCTGTTGAAACGAGTTCCATTCGTTTATATAACACCAAGCACTCTATAAAGCTAGAAAAGGCAGCTTTCCTTCCTTAATATACATTCAATAGTTAAATAAATTTAATCCACGAGGAGAGACGTTATGAAAGTAAGAAACATTCGTATGGATGACCTTGCAACATTTAGTTATTTTACTATTATTGCCGTTACCCTACTTTTTTCTTTGGGTTACTTTGCAGGTAATGCCGGTTTTGTCATTAGTTCGTTTCTAATATCAATAGCCGTATATTTTGCCGTAGTATGGGGTAAAAATTTAGGCCGGTCATTTGCTAATGCGCCTGCTGATACTTCGAAAGTAGAAGGTGAGTCGATGATGATTGCATTAGCTTGCCTTTGCTATTCTGCCTACCTGTCATTAGGGCTACACTCGTTGGCTTTATATTTTAAAGAAGGGGTTGCTCTTGAATTCTATTTTTATTTTTGGCTTCTCAGTTTTAGCTTACCTATTTTGTTCTTGGTGTTACGAGTAAGCTATCGACGTTTTACAGATAAATAATTAGCATTAAGTTAATTAGTGAGTTTCATCTAGATTTAAAAGACTTCTATTCCCTCCTTTTATTATAACTTCCAAATGCTAAAGAGTTAAAATGTCGACTGATGCTATAAATATATTTAAATACCTGATTGTTGCAGAGCTTATGCTACTTTTTTGTGCGCACAAGCTAGGTGGGCAAGCAGGCTTAATATGGGCGGTGGTATTATCTACTATAGCTATTTGTCTTGGCTCAATATTTCTCTTGTCACATGCAACCCATGTTCCATCTAATAGCGCCATAACAAGTAAAATTATACAGGTTACACTGCTATTTACTTACCTAGGTATTGGTGTTGCCGCTTTATTTTCTACTGACAGGGGATTCACGCTGTTTTCTTATGCTTGGTTAGCCTCGGTTGTCATTGCAGTTGTAACGCTCTTTGTTGTTAGTTATGAGCCTTCTGAGCTATCCATAAGGATTAAAGAAGATAAAGCGTATAGGCAGGAGCTATTACTTTTGCAAATACAGGAAAAAGAACAAGAAGCATATGAAAATGCCCTTTCTAAATTAAGGGTAAAATATAAAGCGGCATTAATAGATTCTGCAGAGATTGATAGCTATTTAGAATTATCAGAAGAGTCAGTTAAAGAATATCAAAAAAAGGGTTCTTTTCCCCATGACTTAGCGGCTTATACTGCAAACCTTATGCTTGAGTATATTAATAAAGATGAGCATAAAGTAGCACTCAGAGTCTTTGATAGTTATGTTGACCTTGTCCTTCCTCACTCAGAGGTAGCAACAAGCAGCACTTATGTTGCTAGCTTTGCGATAATACTCAGCATGCGCACCAAAGAACCAACAATCTTTGATAGGGCTGAAGAACATATACTGTCTAATATAGATATAAAAAAAATTAGTAACAGTACCTTGCTTTTTAATCTTGCCTGCCACTATTCCTTAAAGCGAGATAAAGAAAAGCTACTTTTATACGTCACTTTAGCGAGGAAGCAAGGTTTTGCCGAAGAGGCTTTTTATAGTGATGATGACTTTATTTATTATAAAGGTGATAACGATTTTTTATTGGCTGTTAAAGGCGCAGAATAATCCTAGGTGGAGTTATTATTAGACCTTTAGGTTACAACAGCCATGTTATGTCATTAATAAGTTTTCTTTTCGACAGGCTACAGTCCTTATCTTTAAAAGTGAGGGCTGCAGACTTAGAAATTATCACAATTTATTTTACTTTCTTTCACACATAAAAAAAGACCTTAACAAATAAATGTTAAGGTCTTTTGGCAACTATTTAAAGTTTAATTAAGTATAAATACTAAATTAAGCTTTTCTAATTACGTCAACTAATTTCCACTTATCTTTATGAGTAGACTTAGAAATTCTGACAATTTCTTTTACTTTATTTCACGCATAAAAAAGACCTTAACAAATTAATGTTAAGGTCTTTTGGCAACTATTTAAAGTTTAATTAAGTATAAATACTAAATTAAGCTTTTCTGATTACGTCAACTAATTTCCAGTTTTTAGACTTAGAAATTGGTGCAACTTCAGTAATAGTTACGATATCGCCTTCGTTACATACGTTAGCTTCATCATGTGCTTTCAACTTAGTTGAACGCGTGATGTATTTACCGTACATAGGATGCTTTACGCGACGTTCGATCATTACAACGATAGACTTATCCATCTTGTTACTGATAACAACGCCTTGTACTGTGCGGATTTTAACTTCGCTCATTACTTACCTGCCTTTTCAGTGATGATAGTCTTAACACGTGCAATATTGCGACGTACGATTTTTAGCAAATGAGTTTGTGCTAATTGACCAGTGCTTGCTTGCATGCGGTAGTTAAACTGCTCGCGAAGAAGTTCTAGTAATTCAGCGTTAAGCTCTTCAATGCTTTTTGCTTTAAGTTCACTAACTTTCATTACAATGCTGTCCTAGTTACGAAGGAAGTTTTGAATGGTAGTTTAGAAGCGGCTAAAGCAAAAGCTTCACGCGCGATTTCTTCCGAAACACCTTCCATTTCATAAAGAACACGACCTGGAAGAATTTGGCAAACCCAATATTCTACAGAACCCTTACCTTTACCCATACGAACCTCAAGAGGTTTTTTAGTAATTGGCTTATCAGGGAATACGCGTATCCAGATTTTGCCTTGACGTTTAACATGACGAGTCATGGCACGACGAGCAGCTTCAATTTGGCGCGCAGTCATACGACCACGTTCAAGTGATTTCAAACCGAAAGTACCGAAGCTAACTGAACTACCTACGTGTGCTAAGCCACGGTTACGTAGTTTATGTTGCTTACGGAATTTAGTACGTTTTGGTTGTAACATTACTTATTCCTTACTTCGCTTTGCGGGTGTTTTTTCTTTTAGGTTTAGCAGCTGGTTGCTCTACTTGCAATGGCATTTTGCCAATGATTTCACCTTTAAAGATCCAAACTTTGATACCAATTACACCATAAGTAGTGTTACCACGCGCAATTGCGTAGTCAATATCAGCACGTAATGTATGTAAAGGTACACGACCTTCACGATACCATTCAGCACGTGCGATATCAGCGCCGCCTAAACGACCACTAACTTGTACTTTGATGCCTTTAGCGCCAAGACGCATTGCGTTTTGAACTGCACGCTTCATAGCGCGACGGAACATAACACGACGTTCTAATTGACTAGCAATGCTGTCTGCAACAAGCTGCGCATCCATTTCTGGCTTACGTACTTCAGCGATGTTGATTTGAGCAGGAACACCAGCAATTTTAGTAATTGCTAAACGTAGTTTCTCAACATCTTCGCCTTTCTTACCGATAACAACACCCGGACGAGCCGTGTGAATTGTTACGCGGATAGATTTAGCTGGACGTTCGATTATCACTTTTGAAAGTGATGCACGTTTAAGCTTTTCTTTTAAAAATTCGCGAACCTTGTGGTCGCCGGCTAAGTTGCTAGCAAAATCTTTTGTGCTTGCAAACCAAGTAGACGCGAAAGGTTTCGTGATACCTAAGCGAATACCGTTAGGATGAACTTTTTGACCCATACTAATATACTCCTAAGAATCAGACACGATCACAGTGATGTGACTAGTGCGCTTGATGATGCGATCGGCTCGGCCTTTCGCACGTGGCATAATACGTTTCATTGTTGGACCATCGTCAATTAAAATAGTTTTAACGAATAATTCATCAATATCTGCACCTTCGTTATGCTCGGCATTTGCGATAGCTGAGTTAAGTACTTTTTTAACTAACTCAGCAGCTTTCTTGTTGCTGTAAGTTAGAATTTCAAGTGCTTTCTCAACATTTACGCCACGGATTTGATCCGCAACTAAACGCGCTTTCTGAGCAGAACCGCGGGCAAATTTATGTATAGCTATTGCTTGCATTCAATTTCCCCTATTTCTTCGCTTTCTTATCAGCGACATGACCGCGATAAGTACGAGTTGGTGCAAATTCGCCTAATTTGTGACCGATCATTTCTTCGGTTACAAATACAGGAACGTGTTGACGGCCATTATGGACAGCGATGGTCAATCCGATCATTGTAGGAATGATCATTGAACGACGGGACCAAGTCTTAATTGGCTTTTTATTCCCGCTTTCCACCGCTTTCTCTACCTTCGTCAACAAGTGTAGGTCAATAAATGGACCTTTCTTGAGGGAACGTGGCATGGTGAATCCTTATATAATTCAAATTCTTCATGTTGAACTTAGCATTAACAAAAGTTTACTAAGTTCAAGCAATCAGAATATTAGTTTAATGTACTAATTACTTAGTACGACGACGAACGATAAATTTATCAGTACGTTTGTTCGAGCGAGTCTTGTAACCCTTAGTTGGTACACCCCAAGGTGATACCGGATGACGACCGCCAGATGTTTTACCTTCACCACCACCGTGTGGGTGATCAACTGGGTTCATGGCAACACCACGAACAGTTGGGCGAACACCGCGCCAGCGTGAAGCACCAGCTTTACCAAGTTGGCGAAGCATGTGTTCAGAGTTGCCGATTTCACCTAAAGTAGCACGACAATCTGCTTCAACTTTACGCATTTCGCCAGAGCGAAGACGTAAAGTAACGTAAGCACCATCTTTCGCAACTAATTGTGCGTAAGTACCAGCAGCACGTGCAATTTGCGCGCCCTTGCCTGGTTTAAGTTCGATTGCGTGAATAACGCTACCTAATGGTAGGTTACGTAACGGCATAGTGTTACCAGCTTTGATAGGAGCATCAACACCTGACTGGATAGTATCTCCAGCGCTTAAGCCTTTAGGGGCTAAGATGTAACGACGTTCACCATCTGCATATAAAACTAATGCGATGTTAGCGCTTCGGTTTGGATCGTATTCTAAACGTTCTATTTTGGCTGGAATGCCATCTTTATTACGTTTAAAATCAACGATACGATAATGTTGCTTATGACCACCACCAATGTGACGAACCGTAATGCGACCATTATTGTTACGACCACCAGACTTAGACTTAGTGTCTAATAATGGTGCATAAGGCTTACCTGTATGAAGCTCTTTGTTTACCACTTTAACTAGGTGACGACGACCCGGAGAAGTAGGTTTACATTTTACTATAGCCATTTTAACTGCTCCTTATGATTCCGCGCCAACGAAGTCGATGTCACTACCTTCTGCAAGAGTAACGTAGGCTTTTTTCCAGTCGTTACGACGACCAAAACGAGCACCGGTACGTTTTACTTTACCCTTAACATTAAGTGTATTAACACCTTCAACTGTAACTTCAAAAAGTTTCTCAACTGCGGCTTTAATTTCAGCTTTAGTTGCATCTGTAGCTACTTTGAAAACAACAGTGTTGTTTGCTTCAGCGGCTGTAGTTGCTTTTTCAGAAATATTCGGTGCTAAAAGCACTTTCAACAAACGTTCTTCGTTTATCATGCTAAAATCCCCTCAATTTCTTTAATTGCATCTGCAGTGATTAAAACTTTTTCGAAACCAACCAAGCTTACTGGGTCGATTGCTGCAACGTCACGAACGTCAACTTTGTACAAGTTGCGTGCTGATAAGAACAAGTTCTCGTCAACTTCTTTCGTTACAATCAATACGTCTTTAAGCTCTAAACCTTTTAACTTAGCAACAAGTTCTTTAGTTTTAGGCGTTTCTACCGAAAAATCGTTAACTACTACTAAACGGTCTTGACGAACTAGTTCAGATAGGATGCTAGCGATAGCACCACGATACATTTTACGGTTAACTTTTTGGCTGTGATCTTGAGGTTTAGCAGCGAATGTTACGCCACCAGAACGCCAGATTGGACCACGAGTAGTACCGGCACGTGCACGGCCAGTACCTTTTTGACGCCATGGTTTTGCACCACCGCCGCTCACTTCTGAACGAGTTTTCTGAGCACGAGTACCTTGACGAGCGCCAGCTGCATATGCAACTACTACTTGATGTACTAACGCTTCGTTAAACTCACGTCCAAAAGTTGCTTCAGATACTTCAAGAGCACCTGTTGCGTCTTTTAATGATAATTCCATTAGAAAATCTCCTGGACTAAGCTTTAACAGCTGGTTTGATGATTACGTTGCCATTGATAGCACCCGGAACTGCGCCTTTAACAAGCAACAAGTTACGTTCTGCGTCAACGCGAACCAATTCAAGGTTTTGTGTAGTAACGCGCACAGCACCCATGTGACCAGACATCTTTTTGCCTTTGAAAACGCGACCTGGTGTTTGACATTGACCTAACGAACCGTTTGATCTATGTGATAACGAAACACCATGCGTTGCATGTTGCATAGTAAAGTTCCAGCGTTTAATACCGCCTTGGAAGCCTTTACCTTTCGATGTACCAGTAACGTCTACTAATTTGATGTCATTGAAAACTGAAACAGTTAGTTCACTGCCGGCTTCAATATCACTACCTTCATTTTCGTTTAAGCGGAATTCCCACAAGCCGCGGCCTGCTTCGATACCTGCTTTAGCGAAATGACCCGCAGCTGGTTTTGTTACACGGCTTGCTCTACGCTTGCCAGTAGTAACTTGTATTGCTGCATAACCATCGTTGTCTACAGTTTTAACCTGAGCAACACGGTTTGCTTCAACTTCAAGAACGGTTACAGGTACAGATACGCCATCTTCTGTGAAGACACGTGTCATACCTACTTTACGTCCAACTAGACCTATAGTCATTGTTAAAACTCCTCTTAGCCCAAGCTGATTTGAACATCAACACCAGCTGCAAGATCTAAACGCATTAATGCGTCTACAGTCTTTTCAGTTGGCTCAACGATATCAATCAGACGCTTGTGAGTACGAATTTCGTACTGATCACGTGCATCTTTGTTAACGTGTGGAGAAGTCAAGATAGTGAAACGTTCTTTGCGTGTAGGAAGTGGAATAGGACCACGAACCTGTGCGCCAGTACGTTTTGCAGTATCAACGATTTCTGCTGTAGATTGATCAATCAAACGATGATCGAACGCTTTCAAACGAATGCGAATTCTTTGATTTGACATGAAGACAAATCCCCTTTTTAAAGAACAAAAAAACACGACCCTCTACTTCCTTATGTGCCGGAAGGGGGTGTGTTAACTATAAACATTCAACTCAAAATTAGAGCTGCTGTGAAATAAACAAGAATCTAGTTCTTCTTTATTTAGTGCTACAAGCTTTACTTAACCATAAAAGTTTTAGTAAAAGTCTTTAGCAAAGCACACTCAATTTGGCTGAATGCGAGCGCGTATTATACAAGAAAGCTTGTTGTGTGCAAGCTTTCTTGCTGATAATTGTTAATTAAGGCGTTTTCAGTGGGATAGGAAACTGCATAAGTTACGTGCTGTAGAGGCATAGTTGCAGAATAGCCTTATTATTTAACGGCTCAGTAGAACACATCACCTTATTTTCAACTAAAGTGATGTGTCATTGATGTGTCATTGATGTGTCATTGATATGTTAAAGGCTAACTTTGTGCGGGGCTAGCACGTTTAACGTGCAAGAATGTTAAAGTTGTTAACAATAATATCGCCACACCTATAGCTATAGCTTGGCTATAGTCGGCAGGGATGTTAAAACCTATACCTGCGGTTGCTATATATGACACCGTTATACTGGTACCAATGATTGCCGGGATACTCACTACCCAATGGAAGGTGCCACGGTCAAACAGGTACTTAGTCGCCAACCAGAGTACGCTGGTTGAAAGTAGCATATTTGAAAAAGCAAAGTAGCGCCAAATGAGCGAGAAATCGATTTTAGTCATAAAGTAGGCAATGACTAAAATAGGTACCGCTAATAAAATACGATTACGCATACTTTGTGGAATATTAAAGGCATCAACTATAGTTAAGCGTAATGATCTAAAGGCTGTATCACCTGAGGTGATTGGGAATATAGCCACCGCAACAATTGCCATAATACCGCCTAAAGCACCTAGGTAACTGGTGGCAATATGATTAACCACTAGCCCTGGACCACCTTGGTCTAACATCGCTTTTAGTTCGGTATAGCCTTCAGGGAATGCTGCAATACCGGCTAGCGCCCAAACACAGCCGACAACACCTTCTGATATCATGGCACCATAATAAACGGGACGAACATATTTTTCATTGGTTAAGCAGCGCGCCATAATAGGAGCTTGAGTGGAGTGAAAACCACTGATTGCACCACAGGTAATAGTAATGAATAACAATGGCCAAACCGGTAAACCATCAGGATTTGGTTCTAAGAAGTCATGATTAAAATGATCATGATTGAAGTAGCCAAGAAAATCGCCCATTACCGGTAAGTTCGGCGCATTGAATAATAATGAAATAGCGATCAGCGTGGTCATTACTATCATAAGTAAACCAAATAGCGGGTAGAGCTTAGTTATGATTTTATCGATAGGTAATAATGTTGCCAGGAAGTAATAACCTAAAATAAGAAATACCCAAAAAGTATTGCCCTCAAGGAAGGTTCCTTCAAAGTAACTTAAACTACCCAGTAAACCTGCGGGGCTCATGATAAAAACTACGCCAACAAAGAAAAGTAGCATGGCAGTAAAAATAAGCATTATGCCTTTATAGAAAACATTAAAGTACTTACCTGCTATTTCTGGCAGGCTTTTACCGTCTTCTTTGATACTCATTACGCCAGAGAAATAATCATGGACAGCACCACCGAGAATATTACCTATCACAATCCAAACTAAGGCAATAGGACCATAAAGTGCTCCGAGGATGGGTCCAAATATTGGTCCAACACCGGCAATGTTTAAAAATTGAATGAGAAAGGCTTTCACCGGATGTATGGCGACATAATCTACGCCTTCTTCAAAACGTATTTGCGGTGTTTTTACGCTAGGATCAATCCCTGCCTGTTTTTCAACAAAGGGGCTGTAAAATTTATACCCTAAAATTAGCAGCGTTATACATATAAAAAAGATAATCATATAATAGGTGTCCTATAGAAGGTTAAATTACAGCTTAATGAATCAGCAAGGGATTGTACTTTGATAGTTGGATAGTTTGATAGTTTGACAGTACGCTAGCTTGCTGATGAAGACTGCAACTTAAATGTTAATAAACGTTATGGTTGATTATCTGTTGTGGTACTCCACTTAGCCACTCTTTATTTAATTCAGTAAAATTAATTAACTTAACTTATTTAAGTTAAGCCACCAAAACCAAAAATGTAACTCTTACATAAATTTACATCTGTTATTGAGTTCCTTACACTCTCGTCGACCAAATTTACATCTTTGTGACACTTGTGTAACTGTTTGTAAAGTTTCATTGGATTAGAATTTATGCACCTATCCCTTATGATGATATTCAGCTAATACTCTGTTGCTGAATTCGCCGGCACTGTAATGAAAACTTTATTAAATCACCTACAATTTGTCACTCGTTATGTATTCATCAGTTTTGTTACTAGCCTAGCGCTGTTAACTGTATTTATATATTCAGCTTACCAGCATGGGACTTTTAGCACTTATATCTATGGTCTGAGTATCCCAAGTTATTATTATCTAGTTTGTTTGCTACTGACCTTGATGTTAACGCCACTGTTATATAGTAATAAAGTTGCTGTGTTGATCATTATTCCGAAAGTACTACTCGATATTTTTTTACTGGCAGATATTTTGGTCTTTAATATTTATCGCTTTCATATCGATATGCTTTTTATAGAAATGGCTATCTTTGATTTTCAAGGTATAGGTTTATCTTGGGGCATGAGTTTACTGGTTATTATTGTAGCTATTGCTGTTGTCGCCCTACAAGTATTTATTTATGGCAAAGCTAAGCAGTTAGCCAATATGAAAACTGCCCTAGTTAATATTGGTATTATTAGCCTTTTTCTCTTGGGTCAAGGCATACATATTTGGGGTAACTACACTAAGCAAGAAAGTATTCTGACATACACTCCTTATATGCCTTATTACGCCCCCATAACGTCAACGGGCATGATGAAAAAGTTACAAAAAAAATTCCCAGAATTACTTGTGGTTAATACTTCAAGCAATGAACCCATCATTGAGAATAAAGTATCTTCGCAACGTTTTAACTATCCAATTAAGCCACTTGTTTTTGATGAAAGTGATAACAATACGCCACTTAATGTATTGTTATTTGTTGTTGAAAGTTGGCGGGCTGATATGCTGACCAGTGACATAACCCCTTATATTTCGGAGTTTGCTAAAAAGAGTCATCAATTTGAAAACCATTACAGTGGCGGTAATGTCACTGTCTCGGGGTTATTTAGTTTGATGTATGGTTTAAATCCGAGTTATTTAGCAAGTGCCCAATCAGCCCCTTTTAAGCATCAAAGTATGCTCACTAAAAGCTTTGCCCAACAGGGTTACAATATCAGCTCATACAGCGGCTCTAATTTTAATCGCTTTGCTATGAAAGCAATGTTTTTTGGCGAAATATCAGAGCCTCTTTATATTTACCCAAAGCAGGGCAGTAGCAGCAAAAATGATAAACAAGTAGCCGATAACGTTATCGCTGATATTAAGTCGGCTAGTCGTGATAAACCTTGGTTTAAGTTTGTGTTTTTGACTTCATCACATCATGATTATGACTACCCTGAACAGCATAGGAAATTTATACCTACACCTAAGGTGACCGCTGAATTTCTCGTTAACAAACATATTAATGCTCAGCCGTTTTTAAATGACTACCAGAATTCTCTACATTATATTGATTCGCTATTTAAGAAAATTCATCAAGCAGTGATTGATATTGGTCAAGATAAAAATACCGTCATTATTATCACTTCAGACCACGGTGAAGAATTCAATGATAATGAACAAGGCTATTGGGGGCATGGTAGTAACTTTACTCAAGCACAAACCAGAGTGCCGTTAGTAATGCATATTCCAGGGGGAAATGATTTAGTTAAGCAAATTAATCGCTCTGCTCATGTTGATATAGTACCAACACTATTAAGACATGTATTAAATAGCACTTCACCGTTATCGAACTTTAGTTCGGGCTTTGATTTGTTTGACTTACCCATGCAGCGAGGCGTTGCTATGGCGAGCTATATTGATAAAGCTTATCTAGTAGGTAATACCGTTTATTCCAGTGGCTTGTTAACCAATAAATACCATATTGACGATTTGAATAAAAAACCTGATACCATTAACTATCAACAACTGCAAATCTTGCGACAGCAGGATAGCCACTTTCTTCAGTAGGTTCATACCCATTACTATTCATAGTGCAAGGATTCAGTGGGAGTTAAAATGACATGAGGTAAGGAGAGTAGGTTTTGTATAGTCACTCTATAATTTGTTTCTTTAACTTACTATAAAGTCATTTTAAACCCATCGAAGAAGCGCTTGAACAACATCACTTCATCGTTGCTGTGATTTATAATGGAATAACCATTATTTCATCACAGCGCCTTGAATTGAAATTGCTCAAACACTCTGAAGCATGCACCTTGATTAGTAACGGGTATTATGAATATGAACGAAAATTACTCGGCACAAGCAGAGATAAAAAATAAACCAAACGGTTCAGGTTTTACACGAATCTTAAAAGCAACGCGTTGTTCTTTGCTCGGTTTACAAGCCGCGTATAAACATGAGTCAGCATTTAGGCAGGAGTTGTGTTTATGCCTTTGCTTAATTCCTCTTAGTTTATTTATTGCCTCCAGCGGTATGCAGTTAGCATTATTATTAAGCTCTTTAATATTATTACTGTTAGTGGAAGTTATAAATTCAGCGATAGAAGCTGTGGTAGACCGAATTGGCCTTGAACACCATGAACTGTCAGGTCGAGCAAAAGATCTTGGCTCTGCGGCGGTATTTTTAGCCCTTTGTATTTGTGTCGTTACTTGGGGCGGTATCTTATTTGATAATTACTTAAGCTAGCATTCACTTAGTCTAAAATTAACACCTATTTGGCTGCAGCTTAAGATAATTTGTAGTACTGGATTTTTTATTACCTATTATATAGGTAATAAATTACTGGAGGCTCATTTGATAAAAAAGTACTATTTAAAATAAGATGGCTTAACAAATTTTTTATCAATTTTCTATGGATTTGGTATTGTTAATGGTATACTCGCGCGCAAATTTTCAACAATTCCGCTTTTTTAGTAGCGACTTAAATAGAGTAAAGTAATGGCAGATTTATCCAAATACAGAAACATTGGTATTTTCGCTCACGTTGATGCTGGTAAAACCACAACAACTGAACGTATCCTTAAATTAACCGGTATGATCCATAAAACTGGTGAAGTACATGACGGCGAGTCAACGACTGACTTCATGGAACAAGAAGCTGAGCGCGGTATTACCATCCAGTCTGCTGCGGTAAGCTGTTTTTGGGACGATCACCGTTTCAACGTTATCGATACTCCTGGTCACGTTGATTTCACTGTTGAAGTTTACCGTTCACTTAAAGTTCTTGATGGTGGTATTGGTGTATTCTGTGGTTCTGGTGGTGTTGAACCACAATCAGAAACTAACTGGCGTTACGCGAACGACTCAAAAGTTGCTCGTATCATCATGGTTAACAAACTTGACCGTTTAGGCGCTGATTTCTACCGTGTTTGTGATCAAGTTAAAAACGTTTTAGGTGCTAACCCTTTAATAATGACCTTACCTATTGGTACTGAAGATGAGTTCGTAGGTTTAGTTGATTTATTATCTGAAAAAGCTTACATCTGGGATGACTCTGGCGAACCAGAAAACTACGAAATCACTGATATTCCAGCAGACATGGTAGAAAAAGCTGCTGAGTACCGTGTGAAGTTAATTGAAACAGCTTTAGAAGTTGATGAAGACATGTTGATGGAGTTCTTAGAAGGGGAAATGGTTCCTACTATAGAACAAATCAAAGCGTGTATCCGTACTGGTACTCGTGATATGACTTTCTTCCCAACTTACGGTGCATCTGCATTTAAAAACAAAGGTATTCAATTAATTCTTGATGCTGTTGTTGATTACTTGCCTTCACCTACAGATGTTAATCCACAACCACTTACTGATGAAGAAGGTGAGCCGAATGGTGAATACGCAATCGTTACTGCAGATGCAACATTCAAAGCATTAGCATTCAAAATCACTGATGACAGATTTGGTACATTAACTTTCGTACGTATCTATTCAGGTACTTTGAAGAAAGGCGATACAATTCTTAATGCTGCTACAGGTAAAACTGAGCGTGTTGGTCGTATGTGTGAAATGCAAGCCGATGAACGTAACGAACTTACTTCAGCGCAAGCTGGTGATATCATCGCGATTGTTGGTATGAAAGGTAACGTTCAGACAGGTCACACATTATGTGATCCTAAAGATCCAATCATCCTAGAAGCTATGGTATTCCCTAAGCCTGTAATTTCAATCTCTGTAACACCAAAAGATAAAGGTTCAACTGAGAAAATGGGTATTGCTATCGGTAAGATGGTTGCAGAAGATCCTACTTTTAAAGTTGAAACTGATCAAGATTCAGGTGAAACGATTTTATCTGGTATGGGTGAACTTCACTTAGATATCAAAGTAGATATTCTAAAACGTACCTACGGTGTTGAATTAGAAGTTGGTAAGCCACAAGTTGCATACCGTGAAACAATCACGCAAGAGATTGAAGATTCTTACACACATAAGAAACAATCTGGTGGTTCTGGTCAGTTCGGTAAAATTGATTACCGTATCAAGCCCGGCGAACCTGGTTCTGGTTTCGTATTCACATCAAAAGTTGTTGGTGGTAATGTACCTAAAGAATTCTTCCCGGCAATCGAGAAAGGCTTCAAAGGCATGATGGATACTGGTGTTCTTGCTGGTTTCCCTGTATTAGATGTTGAAATTGAATTATTTGATGGTGGCTTCCATGCTGTCGATTCATCTGCTGTTGCATTTGAAATCGCTGCTAAAGGTGCTTTCCGTCAGTCAATTCCAAAAGCTGGTGCTCAGTTAATCGAACCTATCATGAAAGTTGATGTGTTTACGCCTGATGATCACGTTGGTGATGTTATTGGTGATTTAAACCGTCGTCGTGGCATGATCGCAGGTCAAGTCGCTGGTGTTTCTGGTGTTCGTATTCAAGCTGACGTTCCTCTTTCAGAAATGTTCGGTTACATCGGAACATTACGTACAATGACATCAGGCCGTGGTCAATTCTCTATGGAATTCTCTCACTACATGCCTTGTCCTAATAACGTAGCTGAAACAGTAATTGCTGAAGTTAAAGCTGCTAAAATAGCTAAAGATGCTGCTAGAAAGTAGTTAACACTTAGCTGTTAATTTAAAAGCCTACTTCGGTAGGTTTT
>NZ_JABSPA010000012.1:34462-137324 GCF_013214175.1 Colwellia sp.
AACGGAATTCTCTCAGCTAGCAATACAAGTGCCTTGTCCTAATAACGGTGTGAAACAGTAATTGCTGAAGTTAAAGCGGCTAAAATAGCTAAAGACGCTGCTAGAAAGTAGTTAACACTTAGCTGTTAATTTAAAAGCCTACTTCGGTAGGTTTTTTATGCCTGGATTTACGGGGTTAATTCCAACGGAATTCTCTCAGCTAGCAATACAAGTGTCTTGTCCTAATAACGGTGTGAAACAGTAATTGCTGAAGTTAAAGCGGCTAAAATAGCTAAAGATGCTGCTAGAAAGTAGTTAACACTTAGCTGTTAATTTAAAAGCCTACTTCGGTAGGTTTTTTTATGCCTGCGATTTACGAGGTTAATTCCAACGGAATTCTCTCAGCTAGCAATACAAGTGCCTTGTCCTAATAACGGTGTGAAACAGTAATTGCTGAAGTTAAAGCTGCTAAAATAGCTAAAGACGCTGCTAGAAAGTAGAAAATAATTAACAGCTTTTAATTAAGATAACTGTTAATACAAAAAAGGATGCTTCGGCATCCTTTTTTATTGCATAAATTCTAGAGTTTATATTATTTAATGAAGCAGTCATTACAACTTAGCTAATTGAGCTGTTGACCATGACGCCAAAATTGTCGCCAGCGCTGCAAAGTTACCTGAGATAGGTAACTGTGTTTATTGCGCTTTATTAACCTGTGTAGCTGCCAATGTGCAGGGGTTAAATGAATAACTATATTAAGGTAATTTGGAATATTAAAATAAGTTATATGGTGATCTGGTTGTAGCTGCTGCAATATGGTTAGGCACAAGTTAATATCACTATCACTAATGTCAGGTAAGTTAATGGACAAACAGGCTTGCGAATTTAATTTGCTGGTTAGTGTTTCAAGTTGCTTAACGATGGCATCAAAGCCAAATTCTTGCGATTGATAAACATCACAAATAATCCAATCAAGTTCAGCAGCACTTTGCTCTGTTAACCAAGTCATGCCATCAGCACAGACTATATCCAGTTCAGCCCGCTCAGGATTGAAATATTGCGCAAAACTATCGATAACACCTTGACTGTGATCGATTGTCGTTAACATTATGTCGCTTGATAAATGTTGTAAAAATCGTGTTAGGTTGCCACCACCCAGTCCTAATTCAATTATGCGGGTTGGCCTAAAAAAAAGTAGTGGTAACATCAAGGCAATTTGATGCGGCAAGGTTAATTGCCAAGGCTTACGTCTGTGCATAACACTTTGCACTATGTCACTAAATGCCATCCAACGATAATAGTCGTTTTCACTAACCGTTATTGCATCTTGTTGCTGGCTTAAATACACTAACCGACCTTGGGCTAAATGTTTTGCTAACCGCATTAACCAATTCCTAAATTTTATTATATTACCCATGATACTTCAAAATGCGAGTTTCAGGATAACAGAGTGATACATGATCAAGGCTTATCTTTTTATTAAGGGTGATTCCCTTAAAAATAGATGCAACGATGAGCATGATTTACTCAGGTATCCCCGCAGGGCTGGTTTAGAAACGCTTTATACTACGGTATTGATTTTGACAATAGAATAACTATTATCTTCAATCAATACCTTGCCTAAAGGCGTTTCTAATTCCAGCTGAATTCTGAATTTTGAGGTAACATGGGTATAAACACATTGAATAAGAGTAAGAATAGCCAATGAATGTCTGTAGGTCACCAAAAACAGCTGTAGAGTTTGAGCAATATTACCAATTACGTTGGCAAGTATTACGTAAGCCATGGGGACAAGCACTTGGTAGCGAACGTGATGGCCTAGAGCAAGAAAGTTTCCATCGGATGATTATCGATGAAAATAATAAAGTACTAGCGGTTGGTCGTCTTGAGAAAACTAGCCAGTTCAGTGGCCAAATTCGCTTTATGGCAGTAAGTCTAAAAGCGCAAGGACAAGGTCTTGGTCAGATAATTATCAAAGCGCTAGAGTTGCAAGCACAAAAGTTAGGTATTACTGATTTGACTTTAAACGCTAGAGAAAGTGCTATGGCTTTTTATCAGAAGCTCGGTTACCAGTCTCACGGTTTTTCTCATCTATTATTTGATGAAATTAAGCACTTTGCCATGAGTAAAGCGTTAACTCATGCTAATAGCCACCAGCTAACATGCTCAAAGGCACTGCAAGATATTTGGCATGATACTATTCCGCTCAGCAAAGCGATGAACATTCAAATTAGTTACTTTGATGGTCAAGAGCTTATAACTCATTGTGATGCTAGCTTTAATAAAAACTTACATAACACTATGTTTGCCGGCAGTATTTATACTTTGGCAACATTATCAGGTTGGGGCTGGGTGTATCTGCAATTACAGCGCCAGCAACTTCAAGGTGACATTGTTTTAGCCAAGGCAAATATAGAATATCATGCCCCGATAACAGGGCCGGGTTATGCAAAAGTTTCTAGCGATTCGGTATCAGGTGACTTCAGTCGATTGGCATTAGGTAAAAATTCTCGAATTAATTTAACTGCTCATCTTTATAGTGGCGAGCACGTTGCGGCAACGTTTACTGGTAGTTATGTTGTTTTAGCTCCTAAACCTAAAGCAGACCCAATCTTGAAAGTTAACAAGTGAGAACATAATGAAAAAGTATTGTTTGCTAGTTATAGCGCTAGTTTTTGGCCTAATCCATGGGGTAGTCAGTTTTAATGCCGTTGCCGCTACTGATAAGCAAAGCATAACTAAAGTATTAAATAGCTTTCATCAAGCAGCTGCGGATGCAAAGGCGAAGCCTTATTTTGATTTATTTAGCGACGATGCTATTTTTCTGGGAACAGATGCTAGCGAGCGCTGGAGTAAGGATGAATTTAAAGCGTTTGTCGTGCCATACTTTTCAAAAGGCACTGGCTGGCTATATACGCCAACAGAGCGAAATATAAGTTTACTTAAAGCAGGGCAGGTCGCCTTTTTTGATGAGTTACTATCTAGCGAAATTTACGGCACTTGTCGTGGCTCTGGGGTGTTAATCAACACCGAGCAGGGTTGGAAAATCTCCCAATATAATTTATCAATCCCTATGCCTAACGGTTTAGCTAAAGCGCTAGTGCAGCAAATAAAGTCCTTTGAGCAGCCTAATTAGTAATCTAATACAGTAATGAGAATAATAACGATGAATAAAGCCATGAGTAATACAGTCGCTTCTTCAGCAGATATTTCAGTAAGCCTTTCTGTAGGTATTGTCGGTTGTGGTTGGTTGGGCAGCGCCTTAGCACAGCAACTGATAAAAGAAGGCGTGGCGGTACTTGCTACGCGCAGTAACTCTGATAATACAGCACAGTTGCAGAGCGAAGGTGTCGAAGCGAAAGTATTATCATTACCAGCAGAGCAAGGGCGGTTAAATAGCCATGTCATTTTTAACCAACAATGCTTGGTCATCGCTATTACGCCACAATTTAGGCAAGGTCGGCTTGATTACGCTGAAAAAGTACAGCAACTGGTTGTCGGAGCTAAAGCTAGTAGCAGCGTCGAGAAAATTATATTACTGAGTAGCAGTGCGATATATAACGGTTTATCAGGATTAGTTGATGAAAACAATAAATTGGATTTTTCTGCTGATAAAGTATCGCTATTAAGCCAAGCTGAGCAAGCGGTACTTCTCTTTAATGAGTCAAATGATAAGCTAACTAATCGTAATGGTTATGTACTTAGATTATCAGGCTTAGTTGGCCCAAGTCGTCATCCTGGCAAATTTTTACTAAATGGTCGTATGTTGAAAAGTCCACAGGCTATTGTTAACTTGATTCATCAACAAGACGCTATTGGCCTTATTCAGGCATTATTAACAAGTGATCTTACAGGCGGGATTTTTAATGGTGTTAGCCCTACACAGGTAACTAAAAAGCAATATTATCAGGCTGCAGCAACAGCCTTAAAATTACCTGCGCCGGTTTTTGAAGAAGACGCTATGTTATCAGGGGATAAGCCAAAGATCGTTTCAGGTACAAAAACACAAGCGGCGTTAAACTATCGTTTTGTTTATGCAGACTTACTCAAATGGCTAGTACAAGGAGAGTAGTTCCTTTTGCTTATGTTTATGTTTAGGTGAGCATTTTTTACGTTCCTATCACATGACTAAGTGACGACACCCCGTTGTGTATTAATCGGGGATCCAATTTGTAAAATGTGATGGATCTTCGAAGATGCCTTTTACATCAAGATCGTGAGTTAACTACATAGAAATTTTTTATATCAAAATGATAATTACACTGAGCGCTAATGCTTTTGTTATACTAGCGCCGTTATTTATTAAAGAGTCTACTTTTGAATTTATTGCCAATAAACATTATTACTCGTCATCAAGCTAAATTGCTGTTTATTGTGGTTTGGGGCCATGTCACTATTTTAGATCTTTGCTACGTTACTTATTCAGGGCCGATCTTTTTTTGGCAAGAAAGTTTACAGTTATTCACCGTCATTACTCACCTCACAGTCGCCGCTTTAACCTTGGTTTTTTATTTCATGCTGATTAACATAATGACTCGCTTTCGGGAAAGTAACACGCCCAAGCAAGCTAGCAATAGCTCTCCATACTAATGCGTGTTGTACTTGCGCCTATGGAAGGTGTGTTAGATTACAGAATGCGTGACTTACTTACGCAAGTAGGTAGTTATGATCTCTGCGTCACTGAGTTTATTCGTGTAGTTGACCAAGTTCTTCCCGATCGTGTTTTTCATCGTTACTGCCCAGAGTTAATTGATGCCGATGTTTACGGTAGCTGCACTAAAGCGGGCACACCTGTTCGTGTACAGTTATTGGGGCAATACCCTGAGTATATGGCTGAAAATGCCGCTAAAGTGATTGAGCTTGGTTCAAGTGGCATCGATTTGAACTTTGGCTGCCCCTCTAAAACGGTTAATAAAAGTCGTGGCGGCTCTATTTTATTAAAAGATCCCGAAAACCTTTATCAAATAATAAAAGCAGTTAAAGATGCAGTACCTAGCGACACCATTGTCAGTGCTAAAATTCGTTTGGGCTATGAAGACAAAAGCCTAGCCATAGAAAATGCGCAAGCGGTTGAGGCTGCAGGTGCAAGTGAACTTACGGTACATGCCCGTACTAAAGTCGAAGGTTACAAACCACCGGCACATTGGCAGTGGATTGCTAAAATTAAAAATGCCATTAATATTCCCGTTATCGCTAATGGCGAAATTTGGAATTTAGACGATGCTATTAAGTGTCGAGAAGTTTCCGGCTGTACTGATGTTATGGTTGGCCGTGGCGCACTGACTATACCGAACCTAGGGCAAGTCATTAAACAAGAAAGCGGCATTATGCCGTGGTTAGACGTACTGGCTATGTTATCTGCTTATACAGAATTTGAAACTCACGGCGATAAGAGCAAGTATTACTGTAATCGTATCAAGCAGTGGCTGAAATATTTAAAAAATCATTATCAAGAAGCAGATGAGTTATTTGTCGAAATTCGACGATTAAAAACGGCAGAAGAGATTAAAGCTGCGTTTTAAAACCAGATCGAAAGAGTTAGTTGGGGCGACATTGGTTGCCCTTTTTTGTATTTTCTTTAATTTTTGAGCCTCTACAATTAGCCAAAAAAGTGACAGCGCTTAATCACAAGGACAAAAATCAGATTGTCGATATTTATTTAAGTCGTCTTGGGCTGCATAGTTGAGTCACGTCCTATAAAATTACGCATTGCAGAGCGTGGTTAGCTCAGACATTTCATCATATTATCTTGTAAAGTAATTTATGCATCGCTATTGATTTCGACAAGAGAAAATTCATTTACTTTAATTAAGATCTTACCTGAAGTCGTTGTTAATTCCAGTTTAACCTGACATTTTCATATTCCTAGGTATACGTAAACCCTGAGGTTTAATTGACTAGCCTAATAACTTGGTGTCTATTTTTTTTACACACTTACTTGTATCTAAATTTATGGTTTTTAAGTAGTTGAATTTATTGGTATAAATATAATGGTGCCATTTTTGCATACCGTTGTTTTTTAAATTAATAAGGGAATATAATGCGAAATACGTTTTTAAATACTGTTATAGCTGGGGTTATTTTAACAGGGTGTTTAATTAATAATACTGCTACCGCAGGTCTAATTGATCGTGGTAACGGTATGATATATGACGACGTGCAAAACATTACATGGATGCAAGATACTAATTATGCTAAGACCAGTGGCTATGATGCTGATGGTAGAATGAACTGGAGTGACTCTGTAGCTTGGGCTGGGCAACTTGAATTTGGTGGCTATGACGACTGGCGTTTATTTAATGCATCGCCAGTTTGTGAAAGTGGGGATTTTAACTGTACAGGTAATGAGCTTGGTCATCTCTTTTATAATGACTTTGGGTTAGAGGCTGGTGATTTAGTGGGGGATGCCGCAGGTGACCCAGAGTTCGATTTGTTTAGTAATATAGAAGTTATATACTGGACTGCCGATTGGTACGATGGCTCTTATGTGCCAGGGCGTAGTAATAATGCATGGACCTTTGTTAACATGGGGGGGATGCAGAATGGCTACAATATTAGTGCTGAGTTTCATACGTGGGCAGTTCGAGATGGCGATGTTGCCAATGCTATACCTGAGCCAACTAGCGTGGCCATATTATCCTTGGGCTTATTTGGTTTAATGTTTAGTAGACGTTCTAGTAAGTAATTGCCACTGGAGCATTGAGTATTTACAATTTCAATTAAAAATTTAGTAATGGCTCAATCATTCGATTATTGGGCCATTATTTTATGTTTACTTCAGAGCCCAGGAAGCCACTTATAACTTATCAATCCCCTCAGAATGACTTGTTGGTATTTTAATCAATAATCTACCACTATGAAGTGCCGTTATTGTTATGTCTAAGCCTTGTTCATAACAAGTTAGTTTACTTGATACGCCGTAATCATACTTGAAGCCGCACAACTTATCAGGCCTTCCATATAACTTACAAAGGGAAAAGTCAGCGTGTGTAGGTGACATAGTCTAGCTACTGCCTTTAAAAAGAATGACAGCGCTTAATTTCTTCTATCAGCGCATTTGCCAGCGGTGAGACGATGTTATTTTTTGAGGAGATTAAAACAACGGGTATTTGATAAGAATATTTCTCAGGTAAAATAGACTTGAATAGCCCTTTTTCGACCCAGTAATTCGCATAATGGTCGGGTAAATAGCCGATGAATTCTCCAGATAATATTAAGTGTGCTATGCCTTCATCGTGATAAGCAATGGCGCTGGTTTGATAATTTAAACCGTCATTCCTACTTTCTTTATCACGCATATAGTTACTGGTTATTACTTCGGCATCTTGTAGCCGTTTATTGATTTCTGCAGGTTTGCAATCAAATAAAGGGTGGTCGACAGCACAATACAAGTAATTATTTTCATTGTGTAAAGGGTAATAGTCTAAGCCGCGTAGGTGGTGTCTGCTTACACCAATTCCCACCAAAGAACGACCATTGGCTACAGATGTTTCAACCTCTCGTGCTTCACAAACGTTTATATCAAACTGAATGTTATTACTTTTTGCTTTTAAGGCACGAATAGTACGAGCAACACCGCAACGAGGATCACTCACTAAAGTATCTATGGTAGCAATAGTTACCCGACCTGAAAGTTCATTTTTAGAGCTGGCTACAGTACTGGCAAACGCTTCACATTGTTGTAGTAACTCTAATGATGCTTGATAAGTCACGCGGCCAGACTCTGTTATTTCAAAACCACTCCTGCCGCGTTTACATAATTTAATGCCTAAACGAACTTCTAAGTCCGATAAGTGGGAACTAATGGTAGAACGACCTATATTTAAACGGGACTCTGCCGCGGACAAACCGCCACATTCAACAATAGCGACAAATATTCTTAATAAACGTAAATCTACGTCATGAACTTGCACGTATTTATTCCCTTCTTTGTTAGTTCGGTAAAACCGGAATGAATTACGATTATTATGTATTTATAAAACAATTAGAGCAAGCTAAAATAAAGGTATTAATAACGCTATTAATAGCGCTTTGCTAAATAAAATAACTAAATAATTAGGATCTTTAAGATGACATTTAAATACGGTATTGATCGCCTGAATCTTGATATTGTCAATGGTATTGCTGATGGCAGTATCAAAGCTGAGCTTTGCCAAGAAGCGATAGATAAAATCAATGCAAGCCGCCAAAGAGTAGATAAAATGGCCGCTTCAGATAAAGCGGTATATGGTATCAACACAGGTTTTGGCCCGTTATGTGATACACAAATTTCACCTGAAGACACTAATTTATTACAAAAAAATCTGCTTATAACCCATGCAGTAGGTGTTGGTGAGCCAATTGTAAAAGCCATTTCAAAGCTGATGCTGATCACTAAGGTACATGCTTTAAGTCAAGGTTTTTCGGGTATTCGCCTTGATGTGATAGAACGCATGTTGACCTTTATCAAACTTGATTTGATCCCCGTTGTACCAGAGCAAGGCTCAGTAGGTGCATCGGGTGATTTAGCACCACTTTCTCACTTATTCTTACCGCTGCTAAGTGAAGGTGAATTCTGGGTAAGTGAAGAGGGGCAAGCCGATAAAATAGTACCAGCAGCACCGTTACTTCGCGAACATGGTCTAGATACTATGGTCCTGCAGGCAAAAGAAGGCTTGGCGTTAATTAATGGTACACAATTTATATTATCTCATGGCATCACAGCGTTAACTAAAATGCGTTACTTATTAGACCTAGCAGATATGACAGGTGCGATGAGTATCGAAGGCATGCAAGGCAGCCAATCGCCATTTAGAGACGAACTACATCAAGTTCGTGCATTTAAAGGTAACCTTGTTGTTGCAGCGCGTATGAGAGAGTTCTTTAAAGGTTCACAAAACATGGCTGATCATGAAGAGTGTGATCGTGTGCAAGACCCTTATTCATTAAGATGTATTCCACAAGTGCATGGTGCATCACGTAATGCCTATTATCACTTAGAAGAGTTAGTTGAAATTGAAATGAACTCTGTAACGGATAACCCAATTGTTATCAGTAGCGAAGAAGCGATTTCAGGTGGTAATTTCCATGGTCAACCACTAGCTATGGTGCTTGATTATGTTTCGATTGCCGCATCGGAATTGGGCAATATTTCAGACAGACGTTGTTACTTGATGTTAGAAGGTTTGCACGGCTTGCCGAGACTATTAACCGCGTCCGGTGGCATCAACTCAGGCATGATGATCCCACAATATGCAACCGCGGCACTGGTAACAGAAAACAAATCGCTTTGTTTCCCACCCTCTGCTGATAGTGTGCCTACCTCTATGGGTCAGGAAGATCACGTCTCTATGGGTAGTATTTCTGGTAGACAATTAAATCAAATCTTAGGTAATTTAGAGAAAATATTGGCTATCGAGTTAATGTATGCGGCACAAGCTCTCGAATTTAGACGCCCTAACAAATGCTCTGATATTATTGAATTAAACCACCAAGTGATCAGAGAAAAAGTAGCTAAACTTGAAGAAGATAGACTATTGAAGCCTGACATCGATGCCATGATTAAATTGGTTAAGACACAAGCGTTTACAGTTAGCTTTAATCATTAATAAAAGGCCCATTGCTATGAATACAACGATGAATTTTCAAGAGCTAACTCTTTTTCAAGAAGAGATTCAGCAAGGGATCCCAAGCCAATTGCCACCAGCAAAGGCTTATCCTGCAGATGCCAATCGTGCTCCTAAGCGTAAAGACATTCTATCAGCTGACGAAAAACAGCTGGCAGTAAGAAATGCCTTACGTTATTTCCCTAAAGAGTGGCACCAAGAATTAGCAACAGAGTTTGCTCAAGAACTAAAAGATTTCGGTCGTATCTATATGTACCGTTTCAAGCCAAGTTATGATTTAACAGCACGCTCGATTAGCGATTATCCGGCTAAATGTACTCAGGCAGCGGCAATCATGTTAATGGTTGAAAATAATCTAGATCCTGCTGTTGCGCAACATCCTGAAGAGTTAATTACTTATGGCGGTAACGGTGCAGTTTTTCAAAACTGGGCGCAATACTTGTTGTCGATGAAGTATTTGAGTGAAATGGAAAGTGATCAAACTTTACATCTTTATTCTGGTCACCCAATGGGATTATTCCCGTCTTCAACAGAAGCGCCGCGTGTTGTGGTAACCAATGGCATGATGATCCCTAATTACTCTAAACCAGATGATTGGGAAAAGTTTAATGCCTTAGGTGTAACACAATACGGACAAATGACAGCGGGTTCTTTCATGTACATTGGCCCACAAGGCATAGTACACGGCACCACTATTACCGTAATGAATGCCTTCCGTAAAGTTCTTAATAAGGGCGAAACGTCTAAAGGTAAAGTGTTCCTAACAGCAGGTTTAGGTGGCATGAGCGGTGCGCAACCTAAAGCGGGAAATATTGCTAATTGTATTACGGTTTGTGCCGAAGTGAATGCTAATGCCGCAACTAAACGCCATCAGCAAGGTTGGGTTGACGAGTTAATTGATAACATGGATGAATTGGTAACACGTGTAAAAGAAGCACAAGCTGCCGAGGAAGTCGTATCAATTGCTTACATAGGCAACATAGTAGATGTATGGGAAAGTTTTTTCGAGAACGAAGTTTTCATTCATTTAGGCTCAGACCAAACGTCATTACATAATCCTTGGTCGGGCGGTTATTACCCTGTAGACATTAGCTATGAAGAATCGAATCGATTAATTCGAGAAGAGCCTGAAGCATTCAAAGTTAAAGTACAGGAAACACTTAGGCGCCATGCCGATGCAGTAAATAAACATACTGCTAAAGGCACTTACTTCTTCGATTACGGCAACGCTTTCTTATTAGAAGCTTCCCGCGCTGGTGGTGACGTTATGGCTGAAAATGGCATAGACTTTAAATATCCTTCATATGTTCAGGATATTCTTGGGCCTATGTGTTTTGACTATGGTTTTGGACCATTCCGTTGGGTATGTGCTTCTGGTAAGTCAGAAGATCTAGATAAAACTGATGCGATTGCCGCAAATGTGCTTGAAAAATTAATGCAAGAATCGCCTGAAGAAATTCAGCAACAAATGCAAGACAACATTACCTGGATTAAAGACGCCAAGCAAAACAACTTAGTGGTTGGTTCACAAGCGCGAATTCTTTATGCCGATGCACAAGGTAGAATGGAAATTGCTAAAGCCTTTAACGATGCCATTAATAGCGGTGAAATTGGTCCTATAGTACTAGGTCGCGATCACCATGATGTAAGTGGCACAGATTCACCATACCGTGAAACGTCTAATATTTATGATGGCAGTCGTTTTACTGCAGATATGGCAATTCACAATGTTATTGGTGATAGTTTCCGTGGTGCCACTTGGGTTTCTATCCATAATGGCGGCGGTGTTGGTTGGGGGGAAGTAACCAACGGCGGTTTTGGTATGTTACTTGATGGTACTGCTGATGCTGAACGCAAACTAAAATCTATGCTGTTGTTTGATGTTAATAATGGTATTGCACGCCGCAGTTGGGCGCGTAATTCAGAAGCTAATTTTGCGATAAAACGTGAAATGGCAAGGACACCTAAACTTAAAGTAACCTTAGCTAACCTAGTTGATGACGATATTTTAAATAACTTATCACTGTAAAATGCTAAATCTCAGAGCTATTCCGTATAGATTGGAGTAGCTCTGAATTCATTTCTGCTAAAGTGTCGATTTCTAGTCGCGCTTAAATAACTAAATGGCTACCTAAGCGATACTTATCACCAGGCGATGTCAACATAGCGAAGCTCACCACACCTTGTTTTGACCACGTACGACGTTTTACTTGTAAACAAGGCGTGCTCGAATTTATCTCTAATTGTTGACAAATATTTTCGTTGGCTAATACCGCTTCTATTTCGTGAGTTGCTTCTGTTAATGGTGCCACAGATGAAAGATATTCATGTGGGGTAATTTGGCTAAAGTCTTGTAATAAATATTCAGGTACTAAACTGGCATTAACATAACGCTGCTCTAATTGAATAGGCTCATCATTTTCAAGATGTAAAATTTCTGAATAAAAGACGTGTTCGTTATTTTTCAAGTTTAATAAAATAGCTAACTCTTCAGTAACGGCAATTGATCTAAGTATTAATTGTTTAGCTTTATGTTGGTGGCCACGTTCACTAATTTCATCACTAATATTACGAATTTCTAGCAGTGATGATTGCGACTTAAAGGTGGCGACAAAAGTACCTGCGCCTTGTGAACGTACTAAAATACCCTGCTCAGTTAAATCTTGTAAAGCACGTCTTGCGGTCATTCGGCTAACATCAAATTGCTGAGTTAATTCATTTTCAGAAGGTACTTTGGCATTTTGTGGCCACTCACCAGACTCAATATTTTCACAGATAAATTGCTTGATTATAGTATACTTAGCAGGCTTATCTTTCTTTGCAGAACTATTGTTAGTGTTATTACTAGTATGGACAGTAGAATTGGCAGTCATGATTATGTTTGAGTTAGCTGAACTTATTTATACAGTCTCATATCTTTAATGAAAAGGCAATAGTTGTATATACAAGTTGCACCTTGGATATTTTCAGGGTAAAATTTTTCTATTATAGTCACTTTAACTTATTCTTTATTAGGTAGCTCCATGACAAATTCTAAAGACTGGCAAACCCTTTATATCAATGTAAACCTGGCAACCATGACAGATGGCAGTAATAGCTACGGTGAAATAACTCAAGCAGCTTTAGCTATCAGCAATGGTAAAATTGCTTGGTTAGGTAAAGAAAGTGATTTACCCGCTGACTTCTCAGAAAAAGATAATGATGTTGAAGTGATTGATGGTAAAGGACAATGGTTAACTCCTGGCTTGATCGATTGTCACACTCACCTTGTTTATGGCGGTAATCGTGCCAACGAATTTGAAATGCGCTTACAAGGTAAAAGCTATCAAGAAATAGCAAATGCTGGTGGCGGTATTGTTTCAACCGTTACCGCGACAAGAAAAGCCAGTGAAGAAGAGTTACTGGCCAGCGCTTTACCTCGATTAACCGCTTTGCATCAACAGGGTGTCACTACTGTAGAGATTAAATCAGGTTATGGTTTAGATACGGTTAATGAAATTAAAATGCTTAAGGTCGCTGGTCTGTTAGCTGATGAACTGCCAGTGACAATCAAACGTACTTTTCTTGGCGCCCATGCTTTACCGACAGAATATAAAGACAATGCCGAAGGCTATCTTGATCTTGTTTGCGATGAAATGTTGCCACAAGTGGTTAATGAAAACTTAGCCGACGCGGTTGATGTTTTTTGTGAAGGCATTGGCTTTAGCCTTGAGCAAACCAAGCGTGTTTTTGATGCCGCACAATCGCATAACTTACCGATAAAAGTGCATGCAGAGCAACTATCTAACCTCGGCGCTTCAGAGCTTGCGGCAAACTATGATGCCTTGTCTTCTGATCATATTGAGTTTTTAGATGAAGCTGGTATTAAAGCAATGAAGAAATCAGGCATGACCGCGGTTTTATTACCCGGTGCTTTTTACTTCCTGCGTGAGACACAATTACCACCAATTGAATTACTGCGCAAACATCAAGTACCTATGGCTGTTGCAACGGATGCTAACCCAGGTACCTCACCCATTCATAATATTCACTTGATGTTAAATATGGCCTGTACTTTATTTAAATTAACGCCAAGTGAAGCACTGGCAGGTATTACTTGTTACGGTGCTAAAGCATTAGGTTTAACCGAATCTAAAGGGCAGTTGGCAGTTGGTTATGATGCTGATATTGCACTATGGAAGATCGAACAACCAGCTGAACTTTGTTATCAATTTGGCGTAAATCCATTAGCAGCGTTATACCAAGCAGGAAAACGAGTTATTTAACTGAGCTTAGGGGGCGGTTTTGAACCGCACATCAGTGTGAATCTACGCTACTGAAGTTGCCCTATGGAGTACTACCTACAGTTAACCAACAGAGCTCTGTTATCAAGTATTAGTGCAAAACGGTATTTAAAGCTAAATCTGCTGTAAATACAGTCGCGCTTGTTGGGGGTTGTTGGCAAAGATGCCATCAACCCCTAATGCTTTCATCTTTTTAATATCTATTAACTTATCAACAGTATAAACATAAACTTTTAGTCCTCGTTGGTGAGCATCTATGACAAATTCGGCATTAACATAGTCGAGCACAATATGGACAGAATAAGCTGCTAATTGCTGAGCAAATTGGGCATTACCTAGTGGCAGGCCAGCGGTTAATGCACCTAGGCTAAATTCAGGCCTTTGTCGATATATTGCTTGTAATAAATGGTGGTTAAATGAAGAAAGTAATATTTGTTTGAAGTTTAATTTAAGCACTGCTTTAGCATTGTCTAAACAGTCGAATAGTAGTGACATGTCCTTTATTTCAATGCCTTTAAGCTCAATATTAATAACACTCTGCTTAGTAACTACCGCTAACACCTCATCTAAAGTAGGAATTATCGCTCCCTTACCGGCATTCAGTTGGCGTAATTGAGCATAGCTATGTGCTATTAATAAGCCACTTCCTGATGTGGTGCGCTCAAGATAGCGATCATGAATAACCATTAACTTGCCATCAACATGGTGGATATCGAATTCAACACCATCGCTATTAGCAGTGCATGCGGCGTTAAATGCTAGTAAGGTATTTTCCGGTTCAATGGCGCTGGCGCCACGATGTGCAAAAATTAGCATAGTGTTTTGCAGATGATTAATACATTGGTGATACTTTTGAGTATAATAGTGATAATTAAAAATGCACCAAAATATAAGTAGCGATTACCTTGACCACTTCAATCTTCCCAAAACGTTTAAACAAATACATTAGTGATTCTGGCTTCTGTTCGCGCCGTAGTGCCGATAAAATGATAGAAGATAACCGTGTCACCATTAATGATAAAGTGCCAGAGTTAGGTACCAAAGTGTTAGAGGGGGATGTCGTTAAAGTAGACGGCTATAATATCGAGCCAATTAGTGATGATAAATCGGATCGTATCTATATTGCTTATAACAAGCCTACTGGTATTACCTGTACTACGGAAAAACATGTAAGAGGTAATATTATTGATGCTATTGGTCATAAAAAACGCATATTTCCTATTGGTCGTTTAGATAAGCCTTCGGAAGGTTTGATTTTTCTCACCAGTGATGGCGATATTGTTAATAAAATATTACGTGCAGAAAATGCCCACGATAAAGAATATATAGTGACAGTAGATAAACCCATCAGCGAACGCTTTATTCAACGTATGTCTCGTGGTGTGCCTATTCTAGGGACTATAACTAAACCTTGTATTGTGCGGGTGGAAAGTCGTTTTGTTTTCACTATTGTATTAACTCAGGGCTTAAATCGTCAAATTCGCCGCATGTGTGAATATCTTGATTATGACGTTCTAAAACTTAAACGTTCACGTATTATGAAAGTTGAACTGGGCAATTTAAGTCCAGGGCAGTGGCGAGATTTAACTACGGCGGAAATGGCTGAAATTAATACTGCGGTACAGCACTCTAGTAAAACAGCGATTGATACTGCTCAGCCTAAAGCAGCATTGAGCCTGGACGAATTGGCCAAAAAAATAGATGAAGACCTTAATATAAGTAAGAAGAGTCCGTATGAGTACACACCTAAAAAAGCGGCACCTGATGACCAAGATACACCAAAAAAATTAAGTGCTAGTGATATCTGGTCTACTACAAAGAGTAGTAAACCAGCAGGACGAAATACGCTTAAACTCACTCCTAAGAAGTAGGCTTAGCTGGTTTTGTCGGTTTTTTATTAAGTGAGATAACTTGAGTTTTACTGATTCGATGACGGTATATTTCACGTAAATAATGAATCGATTTTTTCACACTATTAATGGTTAAACGTATATCGTTAATAGAAACAAACTTTTTGTTATCACGTACTAATTCACGATATTTTTTTTCATACATGGGTTTGATGGCATACCAATTGGTGTCGAGTATTTTTGCGGGGTTTTCATGTTCAATTAACATGGCCTCGAGCTTTGACTCATCAAATTCAGGTGCTTTAATAAAATCAATAATGGCGATGTCCAACGAGTCGTCAAAACGATATTCCTCTTTAGCAAAGCAGCGTTTAATGTAAGAGACAATCAGCGTTAAAAAGTCATCACTCAAACATGGGCTTTTGGCTATTAAGGTGGTTAACGATAAATTAGCTGAAGCACCAATAACCAAAGCATAACGTTTCAATGTGGTATTGGGGAACAAGTTGTTTAAATGCATTTTCAGTTTATTTAAGTCCATATAAGACAATTTATAGTCTTTAGGCAGTGAAATAATAGAAACGATTGATGAGCAATTTTTAAAAAAGTGTAAATCGTTTAAATGCTTAGCATCAAAGCCAGAGGTCTTGTATTTCCCTAATGCGGCTCGGTATTGTTCTGACTCTATCGGTAATAAACTTACCCCCTCAATAGCTTGCGTTGTATTATTAAAATGCGGTAAATCAATAGAACGGAAAAATAGATCATCTACATCCAATGCCACTTTCTCACCATTAAAGCTGGGTTGTTTTTGCTCATCGGCAACAGACGGCGAGTCAGCAACGACCGATTCGGCATAGGCGATGGCCACTGGGCCGGCTAAACTCATAAATAAGTCATTGGCATCTAAGCGTATAGTCTCACCAATATCAATTCCCGCACGACGGAAGTAATTATCATCATAATCCGTGGTCACGGCTTGCGCGGTTAAAATATTAAAAATTTGTTGGCTGATATATTGGTTGGCATGTTTTTCCATGGTATTAACATCAATATATTTAATATCGCCATTGGTATCACTTTCCTCGGCATAGCGCATTATATCGTTCGAGATTAGCATCATGGCATTCCAAGGCCGAATTCGATAAGGAGCTTGACCATCAACATGCTCTTTTTCATTCTCTAGGTTATAAGAAAAGTCCCATTCTTCGGCTAAATACTTACATAATAAACGTCCAGCATTGATATGAAGTGCTTCGGATACTTCAACACTGGGATCGTTTATATTGGGTAAAATACAAATGCCACTGGTGAAAATAGGCTCAAAAACAAAATTTTGTCCGTGGGTGGCTATTTCTTTTTCGGAGCGAATCTCAAAGGTTTTACTCATGTAAGAATATTGCTGTGCTAAACCAAATTCTGAAGCCATGCCTGAGCCTGTGCCGCCGCCGGCACTGAAGATATAAAAATATAAGCGTGATTGATTGGCCTTGATGCCACAAGAGTCAATAAGGTAAGAATGTATAAACTGCCAATCAGGGTTGCTGAAGTGTTCGGTTTCTTTATTGAGGATCATTTTGGCAAGGTATTGCCCTAATATAGGTGCGTTACCGGCACCACCAGCATGCACCTCAGATAAATCCATTATTTTTAATTTATTGTATTCATCAAGGAAATTTTTGTCGTAATTTTGTGAAGAATAGCGAATTCTACCTTCAATATCTTTATCTAAATCACCCAGCATAACGAGTGGTTCAATTAAAAATACTGGTTTGTCTGATTTTTTATCTTGTAGCTTTAAGCTGCGCTTTATCCACTTTAACGAACTGCCTTCACGCTCTTTGGCTTTTTTCATTTCGTTATGAAATTCATTAAGATAATAATTGCGGGCGCTGTGCACTAATGAGGCAACATCTAAAGCGATATTTGAGCCGCATCGTCCTAAGCCTATAAGACAAACAGAAGGAAAGGGCTGGGATTTTTTTGGTTGATCTTCTTGGTCAGCGGGGACTGGGTAAACATCATCTCGCAAGGTATCTAAATTGCTTAAAATACGCGATAAGTCTTTTTCAGTAAAATATAAGTGCGTTGGGTCAGCAGATTTACTAACACTTTTAATATTTTTATCTGTTTTTACTATGATATCAAAATCATCGCTAGGACTAGTGCCAGCAGAGCTCGAAATCACAGTTTTATTTTTATGGTCAACTTGCTGTTTTTTTGCTGTTGTCTGTGTTGTAGACTGCGCTGTTTTAGTCGCTTTTGCCGTGGTGTTTTTCGTGTGCATCCATTGTCTCCGTAATATTTATCTTATTAGCACAGTTAAATATAGGAGATAAATTTGAAAATAGCCTAATAAAAGTCAACTGATTCAAGCTATTAATTTAATTATCATGGTTAGCTCGTCGATATAAACACTTCCTTGTGCTTAATCGTAATAATCTTAGGCATTTCTGCAGTCGTAAAGGCTTATACTTTGTTAATATTAGCTAAAGTTGCTGACAATTCAGTGATTACTTGGCTATCTTCTATGGTTGATGGAATTTCAACTTTTTCGCCATCAATCATTTGCCTAAGGGTTTTTCGTAAAATTTTACCTGAACGTGTTTTAGGCAATCGGTCAATAATAAACAAATTTTTTAATGAAGCTATTGCGCCAATGCTAGTACGAATACTTTGCTTCAACTCCTTCTCCAACTGTGTATCACAGGTACTGATGCCATTTTTTATTACCACTAACCCTAATGGTACTTGCCCTTTTAATGAATCATTAATGCCAACTACGGCACATTCTGCGACTGCGGGGTGAGCCGATAAAACTTCTTCCATTTCACCCGTTGATAATCGGTGACCGGCAACATTAATAACATCATCGGTGCGGCCCATGATGAAAAGGTAGCCATCTTCATCAATATAGCCGCCATCTCCAGTCAGGTAATAACCAGGGTAAGTTGATAAATAGCCGGAAAGTAATCTTTGTGGATCTCGATAAATTGTTGCTAAGCAGCCAGGAGGCAATGGTAGCTTTATTACCACGCTACCTTGTTGTCCCGCAGGAACTTGCTGGCCATGTACATCCAGAATTTGTACATTATAGCCCGCAACAGCAGGTCCAGAAGAGCCAGCCTTGGTTGTCATCATATTACCATTGCCGTCATCTAGTGGTGTACTGGCAATTGCCCAACCCGTTTCTGTTTGCCACCAATGATCGATTATCGGTAATTGAGTTTTTTCTTTGAGCCAACGGTAAGTGGCTGGGTCTAAGCGTTCGCCAGCGAGGTAAAGGCGTTTTAATGAGGAGAGATCGTAATCCTTAAGGAAGTCACCTTCAGGATCTTCTTTACCTATGGCTCGAAAGGCGGTGGGAGCTGTGAATAATGCATTGACCTTATACTCCGCGCAGACCCGCCAAAAAGCACCTGCATCAGGTGTTTTAATGGGTTTACCTTCATAAATAATACTGGTACAACCCGCCATTAAGGTGCCATAAATAATATAAGAATGGCCGACAACCCAACCAACATCTGAAGCAGCCCAAAAGGTATCGCCTGGCTGCATGCCGTAAATATTTTTCATGCTATAAAGCATAGCGACAGCATGACCGCCGTTATCTCTGACTACGCCCTTGGGTTTGCCCGTAGTTCCCGAGGTGTACAAAATATAGAGTGGGTCGGTGCTCTTAACCGCTACAGGGGGGATTTCTACAGCAACATCCATTTGTGTTTGCCAATCAAGATCTCGGTTTTTTATCAGCTGCGCTTGAACTTGTTCTCTTTGATAAATGATGCAGCTTTTAGGTTTATGAATGGCTTTTTCAATAGCATCATCAATTAAAGGTTTATAGGCAATGACTTTAGCTATTTCAATACCACAACTGGCACTAACAATGACTTTCGGCTCGGCATCATTGATACGCACGGCAAGCTCGTTAGCAGAAAAACCACCAAAAACTACCGAGTGAATTGCGCCAAGCCTAGCACAAGCAAGCATAGCGATAGCCGCTTGGGGGATCATCGGCATATAAATTAATACGCGATCTCCCTTAGTAACTTCTTGAGATCTGAGCACATCAGCAAATTTAGCCACCAAACTAGTGAGTTCACTATAGGTAAATTTTTGCTTGAGTCCAGTGACTGGCGAGTCGTATATTAGGGCGGTTTGTGCGCCACGACCTTGTTCAACATGATAATCTAAAGCGAGGTAACAAGAATTTAACTCGCCATCGACAAACCACTCATGCCAAGAGTCACTGTTTGTCGACAATATTGTTTGTGGTGTTTTATACCAAGCTACAAGCTTTGCTTGCTCATGCCAGTAACTTTCCGGTGAGTTTATTGCTAATTCTTGTCGCTCAGAGTTATTCATTATCTTGACCTTACAATCTATATGGGTAGTGATACCTTAAAACTGTCGACAAAATTAACCTATTAGACTTTAGCCTAATATTTGAGCATTTTATACTGGTAAGCTAGTTGGTGAGTTATTTAGCTATATTATTTCTGCACTGACATTTGATAATGAACCGCATCAAAATCGCCAATGGGATCAGTATGTAAATAAGCTCTGACAAAGCTCATGCCCATTTTTTTCATCACGCCTACAGAAGCCAAGTTATCGGCTACCGCTAACGCAGAGACATGGCTAACATCAGAAAGAGTGATAACTGCATTCTTAATAGCTATTGCCGCCTCTGTAGCGTAACCTTTGCCCCAAGTGCTTTGGAAAAAACGCCAGCCTAATTCTAAGTCTTTAAAGTTTGGTGAGTCAGTAAAAAACGCCATAGGGCGGATTAATACCCAACCTAAATACTCATCAGTTACCTTGTCTGATACTTGCCAAATCCCCCAGCCTAACTTGTCATCACGGTACTTCTCCATACGCGGAATAAATACACTGTTAATTTTATCCATGCTGGTGGCTTGGCCGCCAGTTAGGAATTTCATCACTTGTGGGTCTTGATCTAATTGCCATAGCGCTTGGGCATCTTGAGAATCCATTAACCTAAACTTAAGGCGTTCAGTATTATTGATTTGCATAATAAACCTATTAAAAAATGATAAGAAAGCAAACATAACGCAATCTACTTTTCGTTATGTTTGGTTAAATTTTATTACAATGCTAACAAGGGCTTTATGATTGTTGCAGCAAAGGTTTTAAAAATCTCGCTGTATGTGAGGTTTTATGTTTTGCTACTTGCTCAGGTGTGCCTGCAACTAATATTTCACCACCACCCGAACCACCTTCTGGGCCTAAATCGACAATCCAGTCAGCGGTCTTTATCACATCTAAATTATGCTCAATTACTACTATGGTATTACCATGGTCACGTAATCGATGAATAACATGCAGTAATTGTTTAATATCGTGAAAATGTAAACCTGTGGTCGGCTCATCTAATATATATAAAGTTTTACCGGTATCACGTTTTGATAATTCTTTTGATAGCTTAACGCGCTGCGCTTCACCACCAGAGAGTGTCACTGCAGATTGGCCTAATTTGATATAACCTAAACCAACATCAAGTAAGGTTTGCAGTTTACGTTTTATTGCTGGAATGGCTTGGTAAAACTCATAAGCATCTTCAATGGTCATATCCAATACTTCATGGATATTTTTACCTTTATATAAAACTTCTAAGGTTTCACGGTTATAGCGCTTAGTTTTACAAACATCACAAGGCACGTAAACATCGGGTAAAAAGTGCATTTCCACTTTGATCATACCATCACCCTGACAGGCTTCACAGCGACCACCTTTAACGTTAAAGCTAAAACGGCCCGACTTATAGCCACGTGAACGCGACTCTTGCGTGGCGGAAAAAATGTCACGTACCGCAGTAAATATACCGGTATATGTTGCCGGATTTGAACGTGGTGTTCTACCAATAGGGCTTTGATCAATTTCGATAACTTTATCTAAATGCTCTAATCCATGAATGCTTTTATAGGGGGCCGGTTCATCAATGGTGGCACCATTTAGCTCAATATGAGCGAGTTTGTATAGGGTGTCGTTGATCAGTGTCGATTTTCCTGAGCCGGAAACACCAGTAATACAGGTCATTAAACCTGTTGGAATAACTAAATTAACATCCTTTAAGTTATTGCCGCTGGCGCCTTTTAGTTTTACCACGGCTTTTTTATCAAAGGCATGACGTTTTTTCGGTATTTCAATACGTTCGACACCTGAAAGGTACTTACCCGTGAGTGACTCCTTACAGGCTAAAATATCATCTACTGTACCTTGGGCGATAATCTCGCCGCCATGCACGCCTGCGCCTGGACCAATATCAATAACAAAATCGGCCGCGCGAATGGCATCTTCGTCATGTTCAACGACAATCACGGTATTACCTAAGTCCCTGAGGTGTATCAAGGTGCTAAGTAAGCGTTCATTATCCCGTTGATGCAAACCAATAGAGGGTTCATCTAATACGTACATTACTCCCACTAAACCTGCGCCAATTTGGCTGGCTAAACGTATTCGCTGTGCTTCACCACCAGATAGGGTATTAGCGCCGCGTGATAGATTAAGGTAATTAAGGCCAACATTGACTAAAAATCCTAAACGTTCGTTGATCTCTTTTAAGATTTTTTCAGCGACTTGTCCTCTTTGTCCGGTTAACGCTAAACCTTGGAAAAAGGCTAATGCTTCACTAATTGATAGTTCGGCGATTATGTTTAGCGGTGTGTCAGCAATAAAAACATTGCGCGCCTCTAATCGTAAGCGACTGCCATTACAGTCTGGACAATGATGTGAGTTAAGGTATTTGGCTAACTCTTCACGTACCGAGTTTGACTCAGTTTCTTTGTAACGGCGCTGCATATTATTGATGATGCCTTCAAATGCATGTTTACGCATCACCACATCACCACGGTCGTTCATATACTTAAATTCAATTTCTTGTTCGCCACTGCCATAAAGCACAACTTTTTGTGCTTCAGTGGATAATTTTTTAAAAGGCTTATCAACGTTAAAGCCATAATGCTGGGCAAGGGCTTGCAGCATTTGAAAGTAGTAAAAATTACGTTTGTCCCAGCCACGGACTGCGCCGCCGGCAAGGCTTAACTCTTCATTGGCAATAACGCGATTACTATCGAAGAATTGCTCAATACCTAAACCATCACAAGTTTGACAGGCGCCGGCTGGATTATTAAAGGAGAATAAGCGCGGCTCTAATTCTTGCATGCTGTAGCCACAATGTGGGCAGGCAAAATTAGCAGAGAAAAGCAGTTCTTCTCGGTCGGGCTCATCCATGAAAGCGATTTTGGCGGTACCATCGGTTAAGCTTAATGTTGTTTCAAAAGACTCAGAAAGGCGTAATTGAATCTCATCACGCACTTTTAAACGATCAACGACAACTTCTATGGTGTGTTTTTTATGTAACTCTAATGGCGGTGGATCGGATAAGTCACATACTTCACCATCAATGCGGGCGCGAATAAAACCTTGCGCGGCTAAGTTATCAAGCAGTTTTACATGTTCGCCTTTACGCTCTTGGATAATAGGAGCAAGTAGCATCACCTTCGTGCCTTGCTCAAGCTCTAAAACTTTATCAACCATTTGTGAAACGGTTTGTGCTGCCAGTGCTTGACCATGCTCCGGACAACGCGGTTCACCCACTCGGGCATAAAGTAAACGCAAGTAATCGTATATCTCAGTGATAGTACCTACGGTTGATCGCGGATTATGAGAGGTAGATTTTTGTTCAATGGATATAGCGGGCGATAAACCTTCAATATGATCAACATCCGGCTTTTCCATTAACGATAAAAATTGACGAGCATAAGCTGAAAGTGATTCTACATAACGGCGTTGCCCTTCAGCGTAGAGCGTATCAAAGGCAAGAGAAGATTTTCCTGAGCCAGAAAGACCGGTAATTACCACGAGTTTATCTCGAGGTATTGTTATACTAATGTCTTTGAGGTTGTGTGTGCGAGCCCCTCTGACTACAATACTTTTCATGCGTTTTTAACCCAACTTACGATAAAATAGAACCGACGATTATGTCATATAATTTACAGTATAAAAACTAAACTAGGGCAGAATATCAAATTAAACTGTTTATTTTTACAGTGCTCTGTTAGCTCTCTGGGAAAGGAAAAAACGGAGATATGTCATTAAGCAGACGAACCAACAATTACCATGACGACCAAACTATCTTGTCCTTAACCTCCTGTTTTCATTGTTGGGATTTTGTTGTACTAGTTTGCGTGCTAAACTAGTGGCAAATTTTTCCGCGTTCTTCATTTTATTTTAGGTTTTAGCAACGTTATGAGTGTTTCAGGTTTAAACCGTATTGAGAAAAAAGCCGCCTTTTCCTTAGCCAGTGTCTTTGGTGTGCGCATGTTAGGCTTATTCATGATATTACCCGTGTTTGCCATCTATGGTGAGCAACTAACGGGATATAGCCCCATGTGGTTAGGGCTAGCCATTGGTGCTTATGGCTTAACACAAGCTTTATTACAAATACCTATGGGAATCCTATCTGATAAATTTGGCCGAAAGCCGGTTATCTTAGCTGGGCTAGTGGTGTTTCTTATTGGTAGTGTTATTGCCGCCATGTCAGACACTATTTATGGCGTGGTCTTAGGGCGAGCGGTTCAAGGTATGGGAGCTATCGCCAGTGCTATTTTAGCTTTGGCTGCTGATTTAAGCCGCGAAGAGCAAAGACCAAAAGTGATGGCAACCATTGGTATGTGCATCGGTTTGTCTTTTACTTTGGCCATGATTTTAGGGCCGATTGTTGCGGATGTTTTTGGTTTAAGTGGTTTATTCTGGTTTACCGGTTTATTAACTATTATCGCTATGTTTATGATCCAGTTTATGGTGCCAAATTCGGTAAACAAAGCGCCGCGTGGCGATAGTGTTGCTTTGCCCGCGCAGATTCTTACCTTAATTCGCCATCCGCAATTGTCTCGCTTGAACTGGGGCGTTTTTATATTACATATGGCATTAACCGCCTGTTTTGTTACCTTGCCTAAACAGTTTATTGCCAGTGGTTTGGCATTAGAAAATCACTGGCAAATATATTTACCTACCTTGCTGGGATCATTTTTCTTGATGGTACCTTTCATGATTATTGCCATTAAAAAACAAAAAGAAACGCCAATGTTTAGTGCGGCGGTCACTTTATTAACGGTAGCGTTATTTTCGCTGTGGTTATTACCAACAGGCTTTTGGAGTTTGGTATTATCGATGGTCTTATTCTTTACCGCTTTTAATTATTTAGAAGCAACCATGCCATCAATTTTATCGCGCATTGCACCAGCTGGTCTGAAAGGTAGTGTTATGGGCGTTTATTCAAGCAGCCAATTTTTAGGAGCGTTTGTCGGCGGTATTTTAGGCGGTTTCATTGCCAGTCAATATGGTGAACAAACTATCTTTTTAGTGATGGCTATTGCAAGTCTAGTTTGGTTACTACTCACTTTTGGCATGCAGAAACTTAAAAAATCGAAAAGTTTTAGTTTTGCAACTAGCATCACTTGCGAACAAGAAGCCGAACAAATGGCTGAGCAGTTAATTAATATGCCAGGTGTTATCGAAGCAACCCTAGTACATACAGAAGCGGTCGCCTATTTAAAAGTTGATGAAAAAAGCGTTGATTTACTAGCCGTTAAAGCTTTATTACAAGGGTAGAGACTTAAACTACTCTATTGTAAGTTAGCGTGTAATGCGTAATAAAAATCCCTCACTATTAAAATTAGTTGAGGGATTTTTTTTGGATAAAGCAAACTAGCAAAATCGCGCTAAACTAAGGGTTACCTTATCCCTTATTTAGCGCGTGACTAACATGTCTAATCATCACACTTACAAAAAAATTGAAATGGTTGGTTCATCTAAAACCAGTATCGAAGATGCCATAGGAAATGCCTTAGCTGAGTGTAATAAAACTATCAAAAATATGGATTGGTTTGAGGTCACAGAAACCCGTGGTCATATAGTTGATGGTGCTGTCGGCCATTATCAAGTCACTTTGAAAATAGGCTTTAAAATAGCGTCAAGCTAACTTAGCTTTGTTCAAGTAGCGTATTTAACTAGCCTTATTTGAGTGCAGCAATGTAATCTTCTAGCTTATTGACGCCAAGCATCATTGTTATATCATCATCTTGTTGTTTGCCAAGTAATGCCATGCCCATAGGGGATTGGGGTGTAACGACAGTGATGTTTTGCTCAGCTAACTGAAAGCGAAAGCCCCCTGCGGCAGGGCCGAGAAAAAACCAGTGCTTGGCTTGCTTATCTGCTGATAACTGTACTAACGCCCCAAGGGCGATATAACTATCAACATTGAACTCAAGGATCTCTAGTGCGGTATAGGTATCAATGGCATGCTGAAATTCATTCACTCGCTTAGATAGTCCTTCTGCTAAGTAGCTCGCTTCTATCGCTAAGGTATCATATTGTGTTTCCGCGACACTTTGGTCATCAACAGCAGCGGCATGTGCTTCATTGGCAGCATCAATAGCTTGTTGAAGCTCTTTTGCTAATGCCGTGACAATAAGATTAATTAACTGTTTTTTATTGGGCATAAAATTTTATTCTATCGCTATTTTAGATGTTTTAGTCAGTAACTGATAACTACTTAGTTGGTAACCATCAGGGCTCTACTTTTAGGTAATGTTAACCCGAATATTTTACCATAACTTGTGTTTTTATCTAAATGTCAGTAAATTATGTATCTAAATTAACTGGTACGACCAATAGCAGAGCAAAATTATGACAACAACTGCCTACCCACATTTATTAGCGCCACTAGACCTTGGCTTTACCCAATTGGCTAACCGTGTCCTTATGGGATCAATGCACACTGGCCTAGAGGAAGAGCGCGGCGGTTTTGCTAAATTAGCAGCCTTTTATCAAGCTAGGGCAAAAGGTGGTGTTGGCTTGATTGTTACTGGCGGTGTTAGTCCTAACTTACGCGGCAGAATCGCGCCTTTTGGCAGTGAGTTAAGCCATTTTTGGCAAGTAAATAAACACAAGCAAGTCACCGAGGCGGTACATCAATACCCTACTAAAATCTGTTTACAGTTATTACATACAGGGCGATATGCTTATCATCCTTTTGGTGTCGCGCCGAGCAAAATTAAATCTCCTATTTCACCTTTTACCCCGAAAGCCATGTCCGTTAGGCAAATTAAATCTACCATTAAAGACTTTGCTTATGCATCTAAATTGGCCGCTAAAGCGGGCTATGATGGCGTTGAAATCATGGGCTCTGAAGGCTATTTAATTAACCAGTTCGCTTGTCTTAGAACCAATAAACGTAATGATGAGTGGGGCGGTAGCATTGAAAATAGAATGCGCCTAGGCATTGAAACAATCAAAGCGGTACGCGCCAAAGTGGGCGATAACTTTATTATAATATTTCGTTTATCCATGTTGGATTTAGTGGAAGGTGGTAACAGTTGGCAAGAAGTTGTTACTATGGCAAAAGCGGTTGAGCAGGCTGGCGCAACACTCATTAATACCGGTATCGGTTGGCATGAAGCGCGTGTACCTACCATAGTAACTTCTGTACCTAGAGCAGCATTTACTTGGGTTACTGAAAAAATGAAGCAGGAAGTATCTATTCCGCTTATTACCACTAACCGCATCAATACCCCTGATGTTGCCGAGCGAGTGTTAGCTACAGGGCAAGCAGATATGGTGTCAATGGCGAGGCCTTTCCTTGCCGATGCCGACTTTGTTAATAAAGCTGCGGAGAATAAAGCCGATGAGATTAATACCTGTATTGGCTGTAACCAAGCTTGTTTAGACCATGTTTTTGCACAAAAGCGCGCCTCTTGTCTGGTAAATCCTATGGCGTGTTATGAAACTGAGCTGGTAATTGAAAAAACGAATAAAGTTAAAAAATTAGCGGTGATAGGAGCAGGACCTGCAGGTTTAGCCTTCAGTGTTTATGCGGCTCAACGTGGTCATCAAGTTGAACTGTTTGATAAGATTAGTGAAATTGGTGGTCAGTTTAATGTCGCTAAGCAAATTCCAGGTAAAGAAGAATTCTTCGAAACACTACGCTACTTTAACAAACAACTTAGCTTGCATGGTATTAAAGTGCACCTTAATAGCGAGCAAAGTGCAGAGAAATTAATCGCTGCCGGTTTTGATGAAGTGGTACTTGCTACGGGTATTAAACCGAGAAAACTTACCATAAAGGGCTTAGGAGAAGGTTATGCCAGTAAGAAAGTACTGACTTATTTACAAGTACTGCGTGATAAAGTTGAGGTAGGTAATAATGTTGCTATTATCGGCGCCGGTGGTATTGGCTTTGATGTGGCAACATACTTGTCAGAAAAATCACTAACCAATGAACCTGATGCCTGGCTTAAAAACTGGGGTGTTGATAAAAGTTATCAGCAAGGCGGAGCATTACTCAACAAGCAAGATGTACCTAAACATAATCCAGAAAGGAAAATTATCCTGTTACAACGTAAAACCACTAAAGTGGGTAAAGGGCTAGGTAAAACCTCTGGCTGGGTACATAGAGCTAATTTAGTTAAACAGGGCGTTACTATGGTTGCTGGCGCAAGTTACAAAGCCATTACCGATAAGGGATTATTGATTGAAGTTGATGGTAAAGAGCAGTTGCTGGCAGTGGACAATATTATTATTTGCGCAGGACAAGAGTCTAATCGAGACTTGCAACAAGCATTAGTTGATGGCGGTTTACCTGTGCATCTGATTGGCGGTGCAAATGTCGCGGCCGAGCTTGATGCTAAACGTGCGATACGCCAAGCTGCCGAATTAGCGGTGAAAATTTAGGCGTTATTTGAGCCTATCTATCGAGATATCAATAGTTAACCGAAGAAAAAGCCTATATTTGTTCGGTTTATTATTGATATACTGTCGCGAATTAATTTTTTTTAGATAGAGCACAGTGCAAAAAATAATTGTCGATGGCGGTGATATTGAATTTTATACCACCCCTAAAGAATATAAGCAGCAGTTGTTATTATTAATTGAGGGTGCGCGTCAGCGTATCTTCATTACTGCTTTGTATTTACAAGATGATGACGCAGGTCGGGAAATCCTCCATGCGTTATACCAAGCTAAAGCAAACTTCCCCGAGCTAGATATTAATATCTTTGTCGACTTTAACCGTGGTCAACGTGGCTTAATAGGTGAAAAAGAGAGCTTAGGTAACCGTGCTCTGTATTTACAGTTAGCGCAAGACTACCCGCAAACGGTCAACATTTATGGTGTGGCGGTTAAGCGTAAAGAAGTCTTTGGCGTTTTACACCTGAAAGGCATGGTCTTCGATGATAAGCTTTTCTATACAGGTGCAAGTATTAACGATATTTATTTACACCAAGGTGAACGATACCGTTTAGACCGTTACTGTACTATTAATAGTCCTGAATTAGCTGAAAGTTTTTGTCATTACTTAACTGATACCTTTATTGGTTCAGGTCTGTCGCCTCTGCTTAATCAAGCATGGTTACCTGATGCCATAGAGCAAAAGAGAAATCTTGCGACGTTAAAAGCCCGATTAAGAAAGTCCCACTACATTGTTGCTCAGCAGCAAAGTAATAGTCAGTCCAAGCTAGTCAGTGATAAAACCTTTATTACTCCGCTAGTAGGCTTTGGTCGCCGTAAAAATCAGCTTAACCAAGCTACCCGTCATTTAGTGCAACAAGCTGACAATAACATAGTGCTTTTCACGCCGTATTTTAATCTACCTCATGCCCTTGCTCGAGATGTTATTAAAGCATTAAAACGTGGTGTTAAAATCACTGTGGTTGTTGGCGATAAAACAGCGAATGATTTTTTTATTAGTAATGATGAAGACTTTAGCACTATCGGTATCATTCCTTACGTTTATGAAATGTTATTAAAGCGTTTTGTTAAGCGTTACCAAAGTTTTATCGATAAAGGCTTATTGAATATTCATTTGTGGAAAGATAAAGATAATAGTTTTCACCTTAAAGGTTTACGTGTTGATGATCGCTACCATTTAATTACCGGCAGTAATTTAAACCCGCGTGCTTGGGCACTGGATCTAGAAAATGGTTTACTTGTCGATGATGCAAGTAAGCAGCTTTTACAAAAAACCAATGATGAATTACTGGGTATTTTAGTGGATACCACTAAAATAGTGCATTATTCAGATATTGAATCAGTTGATGACTACCCGGAAAAACCGCAGAAATTATTGAAAAAAATACGTGTTGCACAAATTGATAGGGTTTTAAAACGATTCCTTTAGTACTATTGATTACAGTAAAAAATACTGTAATCAATCGTTGGAGCACTAACAAGCCTATTACATGCTAAAACCCTTAAAATGATTTCTTGGCCTGCACTCTAATTTCAAAGCTATTAATATCAGGATTATCACTTTGCGGAAAAGCAAAGTCGATATGAATAATAGGGTGATTGCCACCCGAGTGAGGGGAGTGCAAGCGCAAACCTAAGCCTGCAGAGCCTAGCCAACCATGCTCTATGTTTTTAACGGTCGACTCTCCATACGTTCGACCCGCATCAACAAAAGCAACACCGGCTATATCAAAGAGTTTGAATAGATTTACTTGTGGATAGTATCTGATTTCAGAAGTGACTTTAATACTACTTTGGCCATGTTGATATTGTAAAGGGAAGCCACGTAAACCGGTATTTCCGCCCATGGTTACCGGCTGGTCTAGGTACTGATTTTTACTGGTAACATTGGCATTACTTAAATAAAAGCCCCAACTTTTATTTAGCTGATAAAAATATTCAGCTGTTAACTTTACCCATAAACGACTATCTCTATGTTGATAGATATCATTCGCCAGTGCAAAGTCAAGTAATAGCAAGGCATTGTTATATAGATTAAAACCTTTTTTCACCCGCATTTTCCATACCGTCCACGCTGCGTTTTCTTTATTACCATTGCCTATGCCTAGGCGAGATTTAAGCTGCCAGCCATGATTAAAGTCTTCTATTTGGGTGATCAAGTGAACGTTGGTTAATTCTCTAAAGTCCTTTTCAATATATTCAAAAGCAAACCAGGGGTAGAGTAAATCCCTATCCGTAGGACGAATATTGGTTAGTGGCGGGCTGGTTAAGTCACTACTATCCTGACTCGACAGCGCTGAAAAAGTATCTTTATCTTGTGTTATGCCAACCCGGTATCTCAGTAAACGGCTATCACTATTAAAGTTTAACCAAGCATAGCTGGCTTCTAGGTAACTAATATCATGAGCATAAATACTCTGATTTTGACCGTTTTGGAAAAGTGTATCGTTACGGGATTCTTCATTAAAACCGATATTATAAGCCGTTTTGGTATGAAAACTGGCAAACATTTTATGTAAAAATAAGCTAGTTTGTTGGCCATCGTCATTATCAGCAAATCGTAATTTAACCTCAGTATTTTGTTTTTGAAAAAGCGGCACGGTAGCCTTTAACTTGTAGCCAGAGCGCTGGGTGTTTTTGTACGCTTCAATTTCAGTATCTATACCTAAACCGAGTAAATTACGCTCCTTAATACCAAAACTGTAAGTGTTTATACCTCCTTTACGACCGAAACTTACCGTTGGCATGAGTGACCAGTTGTCCCACGTGGTTACTGTTATATTTTTAAGATTTTCATCACTAGTGACTTCGGCATCCCTTAAGTATTTCCTGCTACGTAAATGGCGCTCAAGCTCGGCCATATCAGCAAAGGTTTTTATGCACTTATTAACAAAAAAGCTGGCTTCATTTTCTAAGGTGGCAATTTTGGTATCAATGTGGATAGCATTGGCCCAGCGATGTAAAAAAGTTATACCTTCTTCACTTTCATCAAAGATAGTTTGTGGTTTGAATATCACTTTGGGTTGGCTGGTATCACACAATATATTTTCATTTGAGGGTTCAATAGCAGCCTTGTTATAAGTTTGTGTACTGGCTGAATCATCATGGGTGAAATTGGCAATGCTGGATGAGGTATTTACTTGTTTAGTGTTTTGTTTAACTGCTTGATTACCTACTTGCTCGGCGGCAGAGACAGCACCACAGAAAGTGGCAGTGAGTAAGCCGACCATTAACAAGAACGGCAGGCTAGTTATTGTCTTATCTCGCCAAATAAGTGAGGTTGCTTTTATGGGGGGTGACGATATGACATTACATTTTTTTATTTTTTTTATGACTGCTAATAAAAACTGCATCGCGTACCTAAGTTAAGGTTAAATGAGTGATTTTTTGAGACCCATGATACTCCAATATTCGAGTTTCAGGATACCTGAGCGATTCATGATCAAGGTGCCTTTTTTTATTAATGGTACTCCCTTAAAAAAATATGCACCGAAGAGCGTGATTTGCTCAGTCATCTCCGTCGGACTGGTTTCGAAACGATTTATACTGCGTTATTAATTTCGATAAGGGAACAACCATTATCTTCAACAAAAGCCTTGTCTAAAACGTTTCTAATTCCAGCTGAATTCTGCATATAGAAGTAACATGGGTATATATATCACTCATTTAACTATAGCTCTACTGGATGAAGTTGCTTAACCTTAGCTGAGGTTATTTAGTTTTTCGCTCGTTTAATGCTATCAATTTTCTTTATTTTAGCTTGTTCAACCATTGTTTTTACTTGTTTGAGGAGTAACTTGGCATCATAAACAATACCGTCTTTTACCGTGTAATTAACGCCACCTGCACGGATGGGTTTATTGTTTTCATCTAGGCGAAAGTGGCCCGTACCATAAAGTACTTTAAAGTTACGTAATGGATTCTCACCAACTATCACTAAGTCTGCCTTTTTACCTACACGGATAGAGCCAATTTCATCCGCCATGCCAAGCGCTTCAGCGCCATTAATGGTTGCTGCTTGAATAACTTCGAGGGCATTAAAACCTGCTTCTCGCAGTAACTCTAATTCTCGAATATAACTAAAGCCATATATTTTAAAGATATAGCCAGAGTCTGAGCCTACGGTTACTCGACCACCATGATTTTTATAATCGTTTACGAAGCTCATCCATTGTTGGTAGTTTTTCTTCCAAGCAATTTCATCATCCGTGGTCCAATCAAACCAATACGAGCCATGTGCATTACGACTAGGCTGGAAGAAGTCCCATAATGTTGGCAAGGTATATTCTTTATGCCAGTCGGCATTCATATCACGCATTAAGTCACGATTTGCTTCATAAATAGTAAAGGTTGGGTTTAAGGTTAAATCTAAACTGAGTAATTCATCACGCACGCTTAACCATTTTTCGCTGTTTTGTTTTGCTGCTTGTTGCCATAATCGTCCGGCTTCGGCAAACCTATGCTGTTCATTATTATAATTATAATCGGGTGAATAATTTTGAATATGCTGATGTTCAAATAAGGCTTCAGGCAAACCATACCAATGTTCCATTGAGGTCAGACCTAAACGGGCTGAATCAAGTACGTTCATATTGGTTACGTCAAGTTGGGCATGATGCATCATACTGCCTAGCCCTTGTTTTTTAGCTTCGTTAAGTGCTGCTGTCATTATCTTCGGTGTTGCGCCAAAAAACTTAATACCTTTAGCGCCTTTTTTAGGGATAGATTTCACCCATTTTTTTGCTTGTTTAGCCGTCGTTATGCTTTCATCTAAACCTAAGCCAAAAACAAAGTAGGGCATAATGCGTGGCGCGGCAATGGTATTTTCTTCACTGCGCTTTACATGCTCCATAACCCAATCAATACCATTAAAAGTTCCCGGCTCACGCACTGTGGTAATACCATGAGCTAGCCAGAGCTTAAAGACATACTCAGCTGGAATATTATCGGCACTGCCGCCAATATGACCATGCATATCAATAAAGCCAGGCAGTACATATTGACCCTCAATGTTAATTTCTTTATCACCCGGGCGAGCTTTCGGGCGACGTGCTAGCGCAATAGGTACGCCTGGGTTACCAACATTAACGATTTTTACAATGCGGTCATTTTCAATAACAATATCCATGGGACCACGTGCAGGCGCACCTTCGCCATTGATAACAATACCACCACGAAGAATAAGTCGCTTATAGGGACCTTCACCCGTGGTACGTTCTGGGGCTTTGGCATCACCTGAGGCTAATGCAGCGGTGGCAGTGGTTAGATTGATGACTAATGTGATAGCTAGGTAAGCACAAAAACAGCCAAGTAAGGATAAAGATTTATTCATTTATTTATCTCTAATATTGATGGTATTTCTAAATATGGTTAAGATACTATATCTTATATGTAAAAGTAATATAGCTGTAGATAAATGCATTGCAGTAACGTTAATAAAGATAAAAAGGTTAATTATGTTCAGTGAAAAAATGATGCCACACTTCAGTGATACTGACGCTTTAGGTCACATAAATAATACTAAACCGCCCATTTGGTTTGAAGGTGCACGAGCACCAATTTTTAAATTTTTCACCCCCGATTTAGATCCAAAGAAATGGCAACTTATTATTGCTAAAATAGAAGTGTCTTATCATGGTCAACTCTTTTATGGTCAAGAAATAGAGATAAGAAGCTACATTAGTCGAGTTGGTGGCGCTTCGTTTGATGTTTATCAAGAGCTGTGGCAACACGGTGAAAAATGTGTATCGGGTACGGCCGCCATGGTCAATTTTGATTATAAAGCACAAAGTTCGAAAAAAATATCCGATGATATTCGAGCACAGCTCTCTGAACACTTGATAGACCTAAACGCATATTGATTGCTAATGTTCAGTTTTACGTAGTCAAACTTTAACGTTTTGCTGCTAATTCGTTGTGATAACAATTAATTAGTCGACAAGATCAGCGCTGTGTTTTTACCCTGTGATAAGCAAGCTATTTTCTACGAGCTTTTTAAAAGAGAATAAAATAAAATAAATGGCCTGTTTAACAAAAAATCACTCGAATTTGATCGCCGCTCACTATAGAATTACCCTCTTAAACTAAATTTCAAAGACAGATTTTCTTTCTATGTAAATAGATAAAGAAACGGCACATGTCTTAATAGCTCAATTAATAGGATATTTTCATGGCGGGTGTAAATAAAGTAATCATAGTAGGTAACTTAGGTAAAGATCCTGAGGTACGTTTTATGCCAAATGGCGGCGCAGTAGCAAATATTACTGTAGCAACGTCAGACTCATGGAAAGATAAACAAACTGGTGAGCAAAAAGAAAAAACAGAATGGCACCGTGTAGTTATGTTTGGCAAACTAGCTGAAATTGCTGGTGAGTACCTTAAAAAAGGTTCAAAAGTATACCTTGAAGGTTCTTTACAAACACGTAAGTGGACCAATCAACAAGGTCAAGATCAATACACTACTGAAATCGTATTACAAGGCTTCAACGGCGTAATGCAAATGTTAGATGGTAAATCGTCTCAAGGTCAGAGCGGTGGTTTCTCTAATCAAGGGCAGCAACAGCAAGGTGGCTTCCAGCAACAAGCTCCACAACAGTCTGGTGGTTTCTCTCAACAACAAGCGCCAGCACAACAAGGTGGCTTTGCTCCTCAACAACAAGCGCCAGCGCAACAAGGTGGTTTTGCTCCTCAACAGCAAGCACCAGCGCAACAAGGTGGTTTTGCTCCTCAACAGCAAGCACCAGCGCAACAAGGCGGCTTTGCTAATCAAGGTCAGCAAAAGCAGCAAGCTCCAAAAGTAAATCCACAAGAACCATCAATTGATTTTGATGATGATATTCCATTTTAGGCTTCCGGTTGTTCTTTTTGTAAAGACACCTTAAAGTAAAATATAAAACCTCTATTGAATGTTAAATTGATAGAGGTTTTTTTGTGTCTATACTTTTTGTCTTTATATGGTGAGTAGAGTTAGCATCTGCTGTGGCACAAGTAATTTTAATGAGCAACCGTGGTGATTACTCCATAACTGGAAAATTACCTAGCCATTGTTTTGGTCTAGACTTGTATAATAAAATGAGGCAATATAGAATAGTAAGCTAGTCATTTCTTTAGATGCAATGACTAGCTTTCCCTTCGAATAATCCCAATGATAGGGATTTTTGGTCCCTACCAGGAACCAATAAATCCTGATTACGAAGAGTTTAGCGCTTTAGTGCTTTTCTCTTGGTACGAATAATATTTCTTCACAGAAAAGTACTGAATGAACCTTTTAATTATTGGGGACTAAGTCATGAAAGAATTTATTCAATCCTTACCTAAGATCGAACTGCATCTTCATATTGAAGGCACACTTGAACCTGAACTAATGTTTGAGCTAGCAAAGCGAAACGAGGTTGATATACCCTTTAATTCAGTTACTGAAGTTAGGGATGCTTATAATTTCCATAACCTGCAGTCATTCTTAGACATTTACTTCCAAGGAGCCAATGTACTTATCCATGAGCAAGATTTTTTTGAGCTAACTTGGGCCTACTTACTGCGCTGTAAAGAAGATAAAGTTTTACATACCGAAGTGTTTTTTGACCCGCAAGCACATACCGAGCGTGGTATTAGCTTTGATACTGTGGTTAACGGTATTCATCGGGCGTTAGTCAAAGCGGCAACGGAATTAAATATTAGCAGTAAACTAATTATGTGTTTCTTACGCCACTTAGATGAAAAGTCAGCATTTGAAACCTTAGCGCAAGCACAAGCACATAAAGATAAAATTATTGCAGTCGGCCTTGATTCAACCGAGGTTGGTAACCCTGCGGGTAAATTTGAGCGAGTCTTTAAAAAAGCACTTGAGCAAGGTTTTTTAACCGTTGCCCATGCTGGAGAAGAAGGTTCAGCAAGTAATATCTATGAGGCATTAAATTTACTAAAAATTACTCGCATTGATCATGGCGTTCGTTGTACCGACGATGAAGAGTTAGTAAAGCAGTTAGTCACAGAGCGTATTCCACTGACTGTTTGTCCACTCTCTAATATTAAGCTAAAAGTATTTGAGTGTATGGAGCAACACAATATAGTGTCTCTGCTGCGAAAGGGCGTTTGTGTCACCATTAATTCTGACGATCCCGCCTATTTTGGTGGCTATATGACAGATAATTTTTTGGCAGTAAATAATGCGCTACCGATGAATAAATCTGAAATTGCCCAATTTACTTTAAATGCTATTGAGGCGAGCTTTATTTCTCAAAGTGAAAAACAGCGACTAACATTAGCTACACAAGATTATATAGAATTGCATCAATAGACTTTGATTAAATAACGACAAATATTTTATTAGATTACCAACATAAACATAAAGATATGCATAACAAAGCAGCTTTTTATAGACTATTTTCTCTTGCTATATTCTGGCTGCTTTGTAGCTTAGTTTTTTATCATCATGCCATATTACTACCCTTTCACCAGCTACTAATATCCCCCTGAACGGTTAAATACGTTTAATCACTGGCAAGCAGCTTAATTCTAATAGCACTCAAGACGTTGGCACTAAAGTACCATATTGCACAATAAGGCAATGCGCCATGATGGCACATCACACAGTCAACTAAGCCAACCTTATGTTATCTACAATAAAGCACATACTTTGGGTGTCTCTACTCTTTATCAGTCTCCCTACTTTAGCTATGTCTCAGACATTAGCTAACTTCCAACCATTAAATAGCTTTGGTGATAATCCTGGTGAGTTAACCGCAAGTTACTTATCGCCATCTAAACAGGCTAAATCCCTGGTGGTACTTTTACACGGCTGCGTGCAAAAGGGTGAAACTCTAGCGAAGCAAAGTGGTTTTGTCGCGTTAGCTAAGCAATATAATTTTACCTTGTTGTTACCACAGCAAAGCCAAAAGAATAATGTAAAGTCGTGTTTCAATTGGTTCTCAGAGCAAGATAGCGCTAAAGATCAAGGGGAAGTGTTGTCGATCAAAAATATGATCAGCGCAGTAAAATCCCAAACAGGCATAGAGCAGGTTTATATTGCTGGTCTTTCTGCCGGTGGCGCTATCACCAGTGCGCTGTTAACGCACTACCCAGAGTTATTTACTGCAGGCGCTGTTATTGCCGGTCTACCTTACCCTTGCGCGAATGATCTCGCTAAAGCTATTTCTTGTATGAGAAATGGTCCCTCACAATCAGCAACTGAATTAGTTAACCTAGCAAAAAAGGGTAATGAAACCGTCAAGAAGTGGCCAAGACTTATTGTTATCACCGGCAGTAATGACAAAGTAGTTAACCCGAAAAACTCATCGCGATTGGCTGTACAGTGGTCAAAATTAGCTGAAAAACCGCTAGCAACAAGTAAAATATCATCAGCAGATTTCCAGCTAACCCTTTGGCAAGATAATGATAAACCGCCACAGGTAAAATTAGTTGAAATTAATGACCTTGGTCATGGCTTAACGGTTAATTCCGCGTTTGGTAATAGAGATGCTAGTGCACCTTTTTTGTTTGAATCTTCCCTCGATAGCGCCCTCGATATCGTAAAATTCTGGAGGTTAAAAGAAAAAACTCTCTAATATTCAATGGTTAAGCTCTATGGTACTATAGTACAGATTAACTTTGTCTAATTTTGTTATAGAGTTTTAACATCAGTAAAAAACATCACAATAATCTAAAAAAGCTGATTCAATATAATTATAATAAGGCACTAATATGAAACGCTATAACAAGAAATTAAGTTACCTCGCTTTAGCTATTGCCAGCGCAATAACCACCAACATTACCTTTGCAGCAGAAGCGAATGAGTCATCAACCGCTGAAAATAACTCGGGTCTCGAACGTATAGAAGTTACCGCACGTAAAACGGCAGAAACTCTGCAAAATGTACCTGTCGCCGTTACCTCAATTGGTGCTGAGCAACTTGAGCAAAATGGCATTAGTGTTATGACTGAGGTGCAACAGTTTTCGCCAAATACCACCTTGCAAAGTAGCCGTGGCACAAACTCTACCTTAACAGCATTTATCCGTGGTGTTGGTCAAGAAGATCCGCTTTGGGGTTATGAACCCGGTGTTGGTATTTATGTTGACGATGTTTATATTGCCCGTCCACAAGGTGCAGTGCTAGATATTATTGATGTTGAACGTATTGAAGTATTACGGGGACCACAAGGTAGCTTATACGGTAAAAATACCATAGGTGGCGCTATTAAATACGTTACCAAAAAAATGTCAGGGGATAGGGAGTTCGATCTCACGGCTACCTTTGGTAACTACGGCCGCCAAGATTACAAAGTAGCCGGTAAAATCCCTGTTATTGATGACAAATTTTATGTTGGTTTTGCTTTAGCCAGCTTATCTCGTGATGGTTATGGTGAATTTCTTGAAACATCATTAGCTAACCAAGATACTGAAAACTACAACAAAGATGTTTTTGCTGGCCGTATTACATTGGAGTTTACCCCCACTGATGATTGGTTCTTCCGTTTTAACTACGACAATACTAAAGATGAGTCGAATGCAAAAGGTGGTTACCGTTTATTACCCAGTATGTTAACGGATGCGCCGGTACCTGATAGCGTTTATGACTCATATACAAGTTTACCAACAGAAAATTTAGTTGAAAATGAAGGTTGGAGCTTAACAGCAGAGTACTTTATTAATGATTTTTGGTCAGTAAAATCAGTAACGGCAGCACGTGAAAATTATTCACCAACCAATATTGATTTTGATAATACGCCATTACAAATTTTTGATGTTCCTGCTGTCTATGATGATGAGCAGTTTTCACAAGAATTCCAGTTAAATTACGATGGTGAGAATTTAACTTTTGTTTCTGGTTTATATTATTTTGATTCAGAGTCTTGTGGTCATTACGACGCCATTATATTTCAATCGATGACTGTTGATCAAAGTGGCTGTAATAACAGTGAAAGTTATGCAGTATATGGACAAGGTTCTTATAATGTCACCGATAAATTATCCTTTACCTTAGGTGCTCGTTTTACCGAAGAAGAGAAAACTGCCAATGTGACTAAAGACGTTTATGGCTCGATAGAATACCCAATATCAGGATGGATACCCGGTTATATCCGCGGTGATTTAGCGCAGACGGAAGTACTAAATGGTAATAAATCATGGTCACGATTTACTCCTAAAGTGGGAGCAGAATATCAAATTGATGACGATATGATGGTATTTGCCAGTTATTCACAAGGTTTCAAGTCAGGTACTTTTAATCCGCGAGCATCTACTAATGAACCCGCGGTGAATCCTGAAATAGTAGATTCAGTTGAGTTGGGCATTAAAAGTGAATGGTTTGATCAATTACGCGTAAATGCTACTGTTTTTGCCTTAGAGCATAAAGATCGTCAATATAAAAGTGTCGCGCCAAATGAAGACCCTACAGTGCTAGATTCACGTTTAGGTAACATTGGTCAATCTGAAGCGATAGGCTTAGAGCTTGAAATGCATTATGCAGCGACAGAGTCACTAAATTTTAACTTTGCTCTTGGTTATATTGATAGTGAATTCACTGAAGTACTCAGCTGGAATGGCAGTGGCTATGATGATATCTCTGATATTTATACCGTAGCCAACACCCCAGATACCACAGTTAACTTTGGTGTTACCTACGATATTGAAAGTTCTGTCGGCTCCTTCGTGGTAAATAGTAATTATTACTATCGCGGTGATTATGCCTTAGTTGAGCTTGACAATAGGTTAACTCAAGAAGCTTATGGTTTACTAAACCTTGGTATCAATTGGTACAGCAATGATGGTGATTGGACAGCAGCACTGCATTGGAAAAATATTACCGATGAAGAGTACATGGTTGGCGCCTATGACTTTACTGGTGGACAAGATGATGATGGTAATTGGTTACCAGGTTTTGGTGGTGATACTACCTTGATTGCTTATTACGGCGATCCATCGACAGTTTCACTAACCATAGGTTATCAATTCTAACTTTAGCCGAGGGCTAGGTTAAAATAGTAGAAACAAATTAAAAAGAGCTGGCACTTGTCAGCTCTTTTTTTCATACTAACTTAATTAACGTTAATCTTGTTTTAGGAGCTTATATGTCACCAGCAAAAGTAATTATTGCTGACGATCATCCATTATTTCGCAGTGCGCTTAAACACGCCATAGTGGAGTGTATTGATGATGCCGGTACGTTAGAAGCAGACAACTTTAGTGAGTTGTTAACGGCTATTGAAGCAACGCCGAGTTTAGAAATTATTTTTCTCGATTTACATATGCCAGGTAACAACGGTTTTACCGGTTTAACGCAATTGCAAAATCATTATCCTGATTTAGTGGTGATTATGGTTTCTTCTGATGATAATGATGAAACTATGCAAAAAGCCATTAACTTTGGCGCTGCGGCATTTATTCCTAAATCCGCTGATTTAACCACTATCGCTAGTGCCATAGATACGGTCTTAGCGGGTGATATCTGGTTACCGGAACTAATAGAAAAAAATGAAAATCAGCAAGTCGCGCTTGCCAACCAGCGCTTAGCTAAACAACTTGCACAATTAACGCCACAACAGTATGTAGTGCTAACCAAAGTAGCCGACGGTCAGCTCAATAAGCAAATCGCTTATGATCTCAATATTAAAGAGACCACGGTAAAAAAGCATGTTTCGGCTATTTTAGAAAAGCTGGAGGTGAATAACCGTACTTTAGCAGGGCTAGCGTATCAGCAATTAATGTTAGCACCTGGGGAAAATACTTCTCCTAAGTAACTTCTTATAGGTAGTTTCTCGTAAGTAGCTTCTAGTAAGTAAATAATCATAAGTAACTGCTCATAACAAAGAGCTAATAACTTTTAGCTATTATGGTTAATAATATAGTTGCAGATAGTTTATTTTATTAAGCTACAAGGTGGGATATTTTCATTGAATAAAGCTAGGAAACTTGGGTGTTTATCTAAAAATATTTTACTAAAATATACTCCCATGTTTTTTTTGCCTACTTCGATACTTAAATATTCATCCATAGATCTATCTAGGTTTTTGACCATAAGCGCAAAAACCAAAGAGTTCTCTAACACCGCATCCATTCGACCCGCATCGAGCATTCTCATTAATACTGTTTCGCTAAGGTGCTCAGCGCCAATATTGTAATTATTTATTTTTAAATAATTCATAGCGTTTGAGCTAAATCTAGCGCCTACAGTAAAACTTTCCTTTATATAGTCAATGGAATATAACTCTACCTTAGCGGGGAAGTATTTTTTTAAAAAATAGAATTTACGTATTTGTGGGATAAAAACCCTTGATAGCTCAGCATAGCCATCTCTTTTGTCACTTTGAGAGGCTGAGAAAAAACCATCTAAGGCGCCAGACTTAGTTAACGCTTGCGCGCGAGACCAAGGCAGTTTATTTATTTCATAAGGCTGTTTAATACGCGCCATCACACAGTCTACAGCTTCAACCGCAACACCAGTCGCACCTGATTTCAAGTCAATATGATAGGGTGGCCATGCCACTTTGGTCCCTAGTTTTATCGTATACGAGGGCTCTGCCTGAATAGCTGGGCAAAGGAGTAAAGATATCAAAAATAAAAAGTAAGGCTTTAAAGAGGGCATGGGTAACAATTCCTAAAAATAGTCATGCTACTATTAAAGTTTACTGGCTAATTTGTGTTTAGCAAGGTTAGTTCTGCTGATTAATTTGACCGGTGCTTCAGGTAAAAACTCTTATATATTAAAAGCCAGTAAATACTCACTATCAGGCAATCATTTGCCTAATTATGCGCTTTAACGCTAGCGATTTTACCGGCTTTCTTAAAAACAAAAACTTGCCGTCACTGGTGTGTTGTCTAACTTGCTCGGAAGGATCGGCAGAGCATATTACACAAGGACTTTGCCAATTTTCTTTGTTCAATAAACTTTTCACTAAATCTACACCATTGGCATCGTTGTCAAGGTGATAATCGGCAATGATAAAACGAGGGGCCTGTTGCATGTCTTTAGTCACCTTGCTTAGTGATGCTTGATCTTTAGCGGTATAGACATTACAGCCCCACTCAGTAAGCTGTGAAGATATCGCGGTTAGCATAAGCGCATCATTATCGATAACCAACACTGACATATTGGCAAAGTTATCGCTGCTGGAGTCTGATTTTTTACCGTTAATGGTTGATATTTCACTGCCGCCATTAACCGCACTAGGCTGCACTCGAGGTACTTCAATCATAAAGCCCGTGCCTTTGCCAACGGTCGATTTAACTGATATTTTCGAACCAAGCAGGCCAGTCATGCGCTCTGCAATGGCTAAACCTAGACCAAGGCCAGGTATTTCACGGTTTTGTTCTAAACGCTCAAATTCTTGAAAAATAGTTTGTTGTTTATCTGCTGCTATACCTGGACCGTTATCCCAAACTTCGATGCGAACCATGTCTTTGTTATGACGAACACCCAATACTATTTTGTTGGCTATAGCTGCTTTATCACCGGTTTTATCGCGGCAATAATGCACAGCATTTGATAAAAAGTTCTGTATTATTCGTCGTAACATACGTTTATCTGAATTGACCCAAGTGGAGCTAGCTTGATAGCTAAAGTTGATGTCATCTTGCTGAGCTAAAACAGTAAACTCATTTTTTAGCGGTATTAATAACTCATCTAGCGCAAAGTGCTTTTTCTCAATGCTCTCTGAGTTATGATCAAGGCGTGATATTTCGACCAAATCGGAAAGCAGTGCTTCAACAACATTTAGGGAATCATCAATATTATTGGCCAACTGCGCTAACTCTTTCGTTGCAACTTTCTTTTTCAGCATAGAGGTAAACAGTGATAAGGCATTAAAGGGTTGCATCAAATCATGGCTGGCGGCCGCTAAAAAACGGGTTTTACTGCTATTGGCTGCTTCTGCTTCAGCTTTGGCGTGTCTTAGCTCTTGCGTCCTTTCTTCAACACGCTTTTCTAAACTTTCGTTGGATTTTTGTAAGGCTTTTTCGGCTTCAATATGGGCGGTAATATCAGAAAAGGTACTAACAAAGCCACCACCTGGCATAGATTGCCCTCTGATTTCTAATACTATGCCATTGGGCATAGTACGCTGAAAGTAATGGTTATGGCCCATGCGCATATGCTCAATACGTCGAGCAATTAAAGCTTCACTTTCTACGCTAGTACAGCTATCTATATGCGTATTCGATTCAGTACCCGTAGCAATATTTATTTCACTGCCTACACCCGTAATAACGCCTTTATCAATGTTATAGCGCAGTAATTCTGCCACTGACTTTCCTGCTGTTACAAAACCTTCAGGATAATCAAGTAATTGAATATAGCGTTGGTTCCAGGCTACTAAGCGCATATCGGCATCAATGACACTAATGCCTTGCTCAATATTCTCCACTCCTGATTGTAATAATTCACGGTTAAAGCGGAATATTTGGTTAGCTTCATCAACAATACTAACGACATCTTCTAAGGGCATTTCTTGTGAAGTTGAAGCGGCTTTCATTACCATGCGTGTTGAGGCAGAGCCAAGTACTCCGGAAAGCTGTAAGCGGGTATATTCAATGAGCTTCTGGTTTTTATTACTACTGTTTTTATTAGTATTTAGATCACTTTTAGCAAAGCTAACCAAGGCTTCAGCTGCTTCCTTATCAATAAAGCGCATTAATAAACTGTATAAGTCATCTAGGGATAAGTTTCGTTCAAACTGATTTTGGCTTTTATTAACAAAGTACTCGGCTTGTAATTTTTCACCGACACTGCGCCGGCTTACCATTGAGACGATAACGTAGCAGGTAAGGTTAAATAGCAAGCTGTAAAAAACCCCATGGCTAGTACTATCTAGAAAATTCATCCCAAAAAGGGCAGTAGGTTTTAACCAAGTGATATGCCATAAACCGGTTTCAAGCCATTGGCTAGTTGGCATTAATGCTGGCAGTAATAAGGTATAAAACCAAACAAAACTACCAACAATTAAGCTCGTTAAGGCCGCTTTAGTATTAGCTTTACGCCAATACAGCGCGCCGATTGTCGCTGGGGCAAATTGAGAGAGTAAGACAAACGAGAGCAAGCCAATGGTGGCAAGATGGTTTTGCTGGGCAATGATACGCTCAAAAACAAACGCCAGCAGTAAGATAATGGCGATGGAACCCCGGCGTAAGTTAAGTAATAGCCCTGATAACTGCTGAGTTTCCTTGATATTAAATAAGCGGAATTTCAATACCAAGGGGGTTAATACTTCAGTTGCCACCATAGTACTAAGCACAATAGCCGCGACTATAACCATGCTAGTGGCCGCGGCTAAGCCGCCAATATAAACAGTGATACCTAACCAGGCTTGTTGATAAAAAAGCGGGATGGTTAACACATAGGTATCGGCATCGACACTACCGCCAGGAAAGGTTAACTGGCCAGCGATGGCAATGGGTAAAATAAAGACATTAATTAATAGCAGGTATAAAGGGAACAACCAACGGGCTGTTTTTAACTCTTGTTGATGGTGGTTTTCAATCATCATCATATGAAACTGTTGCGGCAAGATAAAGATAGTAATTGCCCCCAATACCGCATGGGCGACAGCAAGGTAGGCTGAGTTTGTACCGGTAATTGAACTGATGTTTTTACCTTGGCTAAGTAAGTCGCTAAAGCCATCAAAAATAAAGAAAGTCGCGAAAATACCTATCGCCGTTAAGGCGAATAATTTAATAATTGAGCTAAAAGCGATAGCCAATACTAGCCCTTGGTTTTGCTTATTGGCGGCTATTTGGCGAGTACCAAATAAAATACTGAAGAAGATAAGTACGATAGTGACAACAAAAGCCGTGCTAATGCCTGATTGATAAGTGCCTGTTAATAAATCAAAGCTGGTACTGATGGCGCGAAGTTGCAGGGCGATATAAGGGATAATGCCTAGTAGCGCGACAATGGTAACCAGAGCGGCGACTTTGGGTGAACGATCGTAGCGAAAGGCAATAAAGTCGGCAATAGAGGTTAAATTTTGCTGCTTAACAATCAGCAGGATTTTTTGCAACATTGGCCAAGCCAATACGAAAGAAAGAATAGAACCAATATAAATCGGCGCGAGCCAAGCGCCTGTGGTCGCTGCTTGACCGACCGTGCCGTAAAAAGCCCATGAACTACAACTAACCCCTAGCGACAAGCTATATACCCAAGGTTTGCAGCTCCAGTTTTCAGGGGCTTGATTTTGCCCCCAGTGAGCAACAATAAAGAGTAGTGCTAAGTAGGCTATGGAAAGAACGGTGATAAGCCAAGTATCAAGTGAAAGCCAAACTAACAAATGCAGTGCCTTTTATTATGGTCAAAGAGCATGGTAAACGAGTGCGGTAAATAGGTGCTAAAAGTTATCGGTAAATAATGTTATCGCTAGCATACCACGCCAGTTGTAGCAGGGTAGTGAACTAAGGTAGTAGTTATTTGCTAGCCGTCATACGCTAACCTAACGATAAATATTCTCCTGGATTAGAAACTATCACATATGAAAATCAGTAACAAATACTTGGTTGAAGCCATTGTTTTTATTAGTTATGTACTCTTTGCTATGGCTTGGGTTGGTGGCACAGCAAGTATGGGACAAATCATGGCGACTATGCATGTTGATAGTTTAGCCTCCGCTAGCTTTATCAGTGGTGCAGTCACCTTGGCTAAAATTGTTGGTACCTTTGGTGCAGCCTGGGTTGCGCTAAAGTTTGGTATTAAATACGCATTTTTTATTGCTAGCCTATTTATTGTTATTGGTTTATTAACGCCATTAGCGCCTAATTATGAATTACTGCTACTTAGTCGGTTTCTTATGGGCTTAGGTGGCGCCTTTATGATTGTTTATTTTAACCCTATTGTTATGCACTGGTTTCCAGCGGATGAGCGTCCGGTGATTAACGGCCTGAATGCCGTGGCTTTTAATATCGGTACTGGTATTGTGCTGTGGAAAATGGCTGAAATTAATCAGTTCACTGGAGATTGGAAGGTTAGCCTAACTGCTTTTTCTATTGCTAGTTTATTACTTAGCTTTGCTTGGTTATTGGTAAAGTTCGAACTTGAAAGCGATGAGCAAAACCAAGATGGAAACGCCGTGGCCAATTACAGTTATATCGATGGTCTTAAAGATAAGTTTAATTGGGCTTATGGTTTAACTTACTCTGGGCTATTGGCGTTTTATATTTGTTTATTTACCTTCTATCCTAAAGCCGGTATTAGCCAAAGTAAGTGGGTGATTGGTTTTGGTATTGTCGGCACATTAGCAGGTATTATTTACAGTAAAAAAATGCCACTGCGTCTACCCGTTATTCGTTGGTCTGGTGCTGTCATGGTGATAACCATTATTGGTGTGTCGTTTAGTAGCAGTGAGTGGTTACAAACTTTATCAGCCATAGTATTAGGTTTTTTCATTTTCTTCCCTATCACTGCTTTGGTTTCTATTCCCCATGAATTACCCAAAATGACCGGGCAACGTATTACCGTGGTATTTAGTTTGTTCTACTCAATCAGCTACTTAATTTCTACGGTTATCTTATGGTTATTTGGCAAGTTAGTGGATATCAATCAAGGTGATTACACCGTCTCATTTATTCTCATTTCAATAGTCAGTAGTACCTTTTTTATTGGGAGTTTTTTCTTGCCTGAAACAGGAAAGGTAAAAGCAGCCATCACTAATGAAGGTGATGATAAAAGCAAAGCAAGTGAGGACAAATTATGCGCGGAATAATCTCTCCTAAGTTAGTCGGTTTTCTTGATAAATCTAATAAGGCTATGGCCGATGCCAAAGCTAAAGCCAAAAAAAATGGCCAGGGCTTTAGTGTCGACTTAGTTAGACAAGGTTTGGATAACTTAGCGCCGTTAATTGGCGCTGGGCCACATATGGACATAGTAAAAAACAGTTACTTAGCAACAGCTAGCCATAATATTCCCGTGCGCATTTATAACCCAGCAGCTAATGATACTTTACCGGTATTACTGCACTTTCATGGCGGCGGCCATATGTGCGGTAGCATCGATTTATACGACCCTATTAGCCGTAAGCTCGCTATTGCGGCGCAGGCCATTGTTATTTGTGTAGATTACCGCTTAGCACCAGAGCATCCATATCCTGCGGGTCTAGATGATTGTCAGCAAGTACTTAGGCACTATCAAAGCTTACTTTTTGATATGAAACATAGTGACCAGCTTTATATTGCTGGCGATAGTGCCGGTGGCGCCATTTGTACTAGTTTAGTGATGAATAACCAGCATAATGAATTGCTGAACTCTTCAGTCAAAATAGCTAAGCAGATTCTAATTTACCCGAGTGTAGATTACACCATGAGTAGCGCTTCTATTGATGAAAATGGTCAAGGTTTTTTATTAGAACAAGATAAAATACATTGGTATTTTCAGCAGTACTTTCATGCCAATAGCCTAGACCAGGCTAAAATAACAAAAGCTTCGCCGTTATTCGGAGAGTTCTCAGCAAACATGCCAAGCACTTTAGTGATCACTGCAGGTTGTGATCCACTTAGAGATGAGGGCATTGCTTATGCTAAGTCATTAACAGAAGTAGGTGTAGCAGTTGAACACCATTCATTTGACGGTATGACTCACGCCTATATGTTACTTGATGAACTGGTTAGTGAAGAATGTTTAGCGACTTACCGGCTTATTAATGAATTTGTTAAGGCGGATTCTGACAACAAATAAGCTTTATTATTTCCTTTGGTATTTCTCATCTTTACCGAGCTTAATTGCTCAGTTTTTATATGGCTATGTCGTATGGCTATGTTTTATATAACTAGATTTTGAAAACTAAGGGGTTACCAAGGTTTTACGCTCGAATCTATGCCGTATTTTTTGAATAAATCATTAAGTTTATTTTTTACCGTAGGCAACTTTAAAACTTCATCAAATTTATAAGCCGTTATTGTCGAGCTTTGTTGGTTTACTAAAAATGCGGTGTTATAAATTTGATCCGGGATATCACTCTTATAAAGCAGGCTCATATCAATAGTATTGGTCTTAGTCTTTTTAAAATACTGACTGGCAAGGTTACCAATAATGCCAATCTCTGCTCGTTTAAATAAAACCATTCTAGCAACATGGACTTCACTTCTGGTTAGGCTCATTTTATGCACATTGCTTAAAAACATCTGATCAGTATTATAGCCAGCAAATTTATATGAGTAGCCTAGCACCCCAGCCTTAGTTAACTCATCGAGATTATCAAAATAAGATTGATCGAGTGCATTCTCTTTTAATGCATATAATTCATTTGCTACGGTTACTGAGAATTTTGTTTTTGTCAGATATGAATGAGTTGATTTTGGTAGCCAAATCATAGCCATTAAAAATAAAGCATCAAACTTTTTTTCTTGCACAGATTTAATAAGCCTTTTTGAGGGCAGAGTATTAAGAAAGAAGTTAAATTCATGCTGCGACTCATTTAAAATTTTCACTAATTCAAAAGCTAAACCCTGTTCTTTTTCAGTATTTATTATCAGTGGATAATAACCATCTTCAATTAAAAGATTAACATCTACTTTAGCGAAGCTTTGAGCTGAGAATAGAGCGCTACAAATTAATAGTAATAAGAGCTTAAAGTACGGCATATTATTTTCCTAACAAAATTATTATCAATGACTGTATTGCACGAATAATCTGCTTTTAAATTATAGCTAAAGTGTAGTCATCACTGATTTTAATGTAAGTTTTAACGAGAGAAAAGATTGCTCTGATTATTTTTAGCAAACAAAGAAATATTCGAGCTTTCAACGCACAAGTAATGCCTATATTGAATTAACTCATGTAATGAAGAAAAATGATTGTAAATTTTTTTTTAAAATTAATCACCAAAAGTCACGCTAAAAATTTTAGCGCGACTTTTTTATTTTAACCTCCGGCTTTACGGACAAGTCCCTATAGAAAAGAAGTTGTCTGCTGTTTGCGCAAGCGTTGCTGAGTAAAAGATATTATAAAGCCCCAATGCTTCCCCTGAGCCAATAGCATAAGCATAAAAACCATTGGTGGTTGCTCTATTCGCTTGTACATGTGCATAGTTGCTGCTAGTAAATTGCTGACAAGTAAATATAGGATCAGGGATGTCACCATCAGGGGTGGCATCACAAACATTACCTAAGCCGTCGTTATCATTATCAGCTTGATCGACATTGCTGGTGTTAGGGCAGTTATCTGCACTATCAATTATGCCATCATTATCGGTATCGTTATCAGGGGTGTTATTGTTTATAACACAACTTTGACTTGGACCCGCACAGCTAGGTTCGCCATCAGCTATCCATTGACACTGCTCACTGCCAGCAGGATATTCACGCATAGTGAACTCATTGCTGCCAAAAGCCAAGTAACAAGCAGAGTAACTGTTCCCCCAAGTGATATGACCAGAATTAATGTGTAGATTGTAATCACCAATAACACCAGCGTCTATGGTAAAGGTTACTGTTTCAGTACTTGATAGGTCTGTAGTATCTGTCGCGGTTACCGTTGCATTTTGCCCACCACCAGCTAAGTTACATTGCTCGGCAGCAAAGTTATTTTCTGAAATATTTGCACTGATATCACCATTAGCAAAGCTCACTACCACACTGGCTAAATCTTGGTTTATATCAATAACACTGCCAGTTATTGATATACATTGACCGGCAACAACGAGGTTAATATTTGATAATACAGGCGCAGTTTCTGGTGGCTCTGGGCCTACTCTAGTAGTGACAGATGCACTATCACCAGTTTTTCCTTCATTGTCGGTAGCTGTCGATGTTACTTGATATAAACCATCAGCTAGCAAAGTGGAAGTTACACTATAAGCTCCATCAGCAACGGCGGCTTGACTGTTTAGTGTTTCAATTAATACTGCAGTGCCTGAATCTAATGTATAAATATTTAAAGAGACATTACTTACACTTCCTTCATAATCAATGGCATTACCGCTAATAACTATATGACTACTTTCATCAACGGCGCTGTGATTGCTGATGGTTGGGCCTGAATTTCTATCGACACGTTTATTATTTTCAGCGAAGTATTGTCCTAGGTAGCTAGCAAAGTTAATGCTGTTGCCTGCGATATAATCACCACCTGCGCCTGCACCACCTGACCAAGAATGGTCTAAGTTATCAAACCATAACATGGCGATTCGATTATCAGTCCACAGTGTTTCAGCAGCACTATGGCCTGAGCCTTCTGAAATGATGTTGCTGCCAGTTAATTGGCTTACCCCGTAAACATTGGCAAAACCATCAGAATTTTGTTGGTTATAACAGGTATTTACTGCGGTATCGGCAGTGCCGTGGCCAATTGCGGCTATTTGAGTAGCAAAGTGATTTTTGGCTGTGCCTGCGTATCCTTCACAACGTGCCTTAAAAGTTGTCGGGGATACAGTTTCGCAAGTTGTTATTGCACCATTTGAACTCGTACCTATCGTTGGGCCGGCGCTAGGGGCGACACCGGAAAAAATATCAGGAGCTAAACAAGCAACTTGTGCAGACATAGCTCCGCCAGAAGATAAGCCAGCTATGTAGATTTGTTTGGCATCGATAGTTTGGTTGCTATCACTTGATAAGGTATTGGCTAAGTTGATCAGGTTTTTATAATCGCCCGCCGTTCTAGCTATACTGCCTTGCCAATAGGACCAGCAGCTATAGCCTGCTTTATTCATCGCATCAGGTATCGCGATTACCATGCCATATGTTTCAGCAGCGACTTCTAAATTGGCAGTTAAAAAATTATCTATCGGTTGCACACAGCCATGCAACACTATTAGTAGCGACTTGCCTTCGCCTATGGGTGACATTGAATCAGGGGTGTATATATGGACCTTGTTAAAGCCACCAATTGCGACGTTTTGCTGCCAACTTCCGCCGTAAGCGCTTAGCGGTATCACCAGTAGTAAGGTTAATAGTTTTATTATTACGTTAACGTTTATTTTTATACTCAATGCTAATAATATCTTCATAAGAAAACCTGCTTTTTTATTTATTATAATTATCCGTTGGTTGAACATCCTTGTGCGTTTTTTGCACAGTAGCTACTCTAGGCAATTTCATCGTAAAAAGAAGTGGCACCTTAGTAGTATCGGTAAGTGAACAAGGAAAATAATTAGCTTTAGTTTTTAGCTTTGATAACTGATTTTTTGGGATGTGAGCTATAAAGGTTCACTGCTTGAGGATTTTAAAGGCAGGTTTTAAAAGAAGTTATATCTTTGAATAAGTATTTTTGAGTACTAATATTTGAGTAATGCCAAGTTAGCTAAGCCATTAACTCGGTAAGTCGCTTATGGCTTAGTTAACTTGGCGTTAAAGCTTATTCGTTTATCAATACTTCTTGTGCGGCGCGAAAGGCTTCTTGCGCCGCAGGTGCGCCACAATAGACGGCACTATGCAGCAGCACTTCTTGAATTTCTTCAATGCTGGCGCCATTATTGAGTGCGCCGCGAATATGACCTTTTAATTCTTGTGGCGCTTTTAGAGCAGCCAACATGGCAATAGTAACTAAGCTGCGGGTTTTTAAGTCTAACCCAGGCCTTTGCCACGTTGATCCCCAACCATGATCATTAATGAATTCTTGCATCGGTTGAGTCAAATCAGTCGCTTTAGCTAAGGCGCTATCAACAAAGTCATCACCCATGACTTTTCGTCTGATAGTTTCGCCAGCAGATTTTTGTGAGTTAGTTTTATTATCCAACATAACTAAAGTGCCTCAATAGCGATAGCCACTGCTTCACCGCCGCCAATACATAAACTGGCAACACCTTTAGTTAATTTTCTATTGAGCAGGGCATGTAATAACGTAGTGACTATACGCGCACCACTTGCGCCAAGGGGATGCCCTAAAGCACAGGCACCGCCATTCACATTCACTTTAGCGGTATCAAGATTTAGTTCATTTACAGCTAACATGGTAACCATGGCAAAGGCTTCGTTAATTTCCCAAAGATCGACATCATCTTGTTGCCATTGTGCTTTGGCTAATAAAGCATTGATAGCGCCAATGGGCGCAAGGGTGAAATCTTTGGGTGCTTGTGCATAACTGGCATGAGCAACAATGCGCGCTAATGGTGTTAGCCCTTTTGCTCTGGCAGTTGATTCTTTCATCAGTATTAATGCTGCCGCGCCATCTGAAATCGATGAGGCATTGGCCGCAGTAATGGTGCCTTCTTTGGCAAACACAGGGCGCAAGCTAGGGATTTTATCTTTATTAACTAAGGCTGGCGCTTCGTCGATCGTTACGAGCGTATCGCCACGTCGACTTTTTACTGTAAAGGGCGCGATTTCATTAACAAATGCACCTGATTCGATAGCTTGTGTGGCTTTAGCTAATGAATTGATGGCAAAGCTGTCCATATCTTCACGGGTTAAGTGATGTTCATCAGCGGTATCTTGAGCAAAGCAGCCCATGGCTTTATTTTCATAAGCGTCTTCTAAACCGTCCATCATCATATGATCGTTTATATTGCCGTGACCCATACGAAAACCCGCTCGAGCATTGGCTAACATATAAGGCGCATTAGTCATGCTCTCCATACCGCCAGCAATAACAATATTCATCGAACCAGCTTTAATGAGATCATGGGCAAACATCATTGCTTTAATTCCTGAACCACACACTTTATTAATGGTGGTAGCGCCAACTTTTTCAGGTAGACCTGCTTTTAATGTTGCTTGTCTTGCAGGGGCTTGACCAAGGCCAGCGGGTAAAACACAGCCCATGATCACTTCATCAACATCACTACTTTCAAGTGCGGTACTTGCTAGAGCACTTTCAATGGCTGCTGCGCCTAAATCGGTTGCACAAACACCTTTAAAACAACCTTGAAAGCTGCCCATAGGAGTACGTTTTGCGGCGACAATAACAATTGAGTCTTCTGAGTTCATATCAATTTATTTCCAATAGCTTAATTGCGATTAATATAAGGCGTTAAAGGGGCGCGAGATAATTTATTTACTTAATATTGGCTATCTGCTGATTACCTATTATCTATCTATTGGCTATTACTGAGCCGTCCACGCGCCATCCATAGGTAAAGATGAACCGGTAATACTGCGCGCACTATCACTGCAAAGAAATAGAATGAATTCACCAATTTTGCGTGGGTCCATCATTTCAGGTAACGGCTGTTTGGCGGTAATTAGTTGATATTTTGCTTGCTCAAAACTACTGTTTTCTTTTTTGGCAATATCAGTGATTTGATCATTAATAAGGGGGGTATCTACCCAACCTGGACATATAGCATTGGCAGTGATGCCATGCTCGGCACATTCCAGCGCAACCACCTTAGTAAAGCCAACAATGCCATGTTTTGCTGCGCAATATGCGGCTTTATTCTTCGAAGCAACTAAACCATGCACCGAAGCTATATTTATAATTCGGCCCCATGAGTTCTCTTTCATACCTGCTAAAGAATGTTGAGTCGTATGAAAGGCCGCGGTTAAATTAATGGCAATGATGGCATTCCACTTGTTCTCAGGAAAAGTGTCTACCGCTTCAGTATGTTGAATGCCGGCATTGTTGATCAATATATCAATCGAGCCCATGGTCTTGATTGCTTTGGTCATAAAAACACTAATGGCGTCTGAGTCCATTAAATTGGCGTTATCGAACAGAGTTTTAATTTGATATTTATCACTAAATTCGCGTGCCAGGCTGGCACCTTCTTTATCACTCATTAAGCCGTGTAGCACTAAATTAATGCCTTGTTCAGCTAATACATGAGCACTGGCTAAGCCAATACCACTGGTTGAGCCGGTGATAAGTGCTGTTTTACCTTGTAGCATAGTGTTTCCTTTGATAAAGATTAAAAAGATCAGCATATCCTTATGCTGATAAACGGCTCGTATTTTGAGGTGAAACTATTTGCACCTAGCACAAGCAGTATGCGGAAATTTATTGCCTTACCTTAGCTGAATTAAGGGCGAGTTGATTTACTACCTTAGTGCCATTAGCTAGCAGGACTATTTACTCAAGGCATGACTGATAGTAGATAAATCTAGCTATGTAAATACTTTTTTGAAGGGGGGAGTTTTAAGGCTTATTTTGAAGGATTAGTTTGATGAGCTTTCATCCATTAACCTAAGTTGATTGACTTAGGTTAGTCGCTAGTTTGATTCATTCGATCTACTTAACTGATGAGATATCTTGTGAGAAATTACGCTGGATAATTCTTAAAAACTCAGTGGCAGCATGAGAAAAAACATGCCTGCGCTTACTGATAATGCCGACACGGCGGCTTATAACAGGTTCATTTATTTGACAATAGTTAAGCTTCAGCGCCGAGAGTTGTTGCTGATAAAGTGAGGGGATAACACTAATTCCTAAGTCATTAGCCACCATTTGTACTACGGTTGCTAGCTGATTTGCTTCAAAAGCAATATCGAGAAATATGCCCTCTTTGGCTAAGGTTTCATCGAGTAATAAGCGGATACTTGATGGTCTTTGCAGTGTTATGAATGGGTATTGACTAAGCTGCTGCCATTGAATGTTCTTTGTGTTAGCTAGCGGGTGGCTCTGTGGAAAAACAGCGATAAATTTGTCGGTAAAAAGGGTCTCGAAGTTAAGATCATCAGAATTACCAGGATCAAAGCTGATGGCGAACTCTACTTTTCCTGAACGCACCATGGCTACTGCATCTTCAGCGATGACATCATGAACTTTTACTTTTACTGCGGGGTATTGGTTATTGAAATCCACCAGTTGTTTTGGCAATAAAGTACTAGCAAAAGAGGGCATGGCAGCAAAGGATAAATTGCCGCGCTTAAGCGCAAAACTTTCATGCAGTTCGACCAAGGCATTATCAAAATCAGTTAACAAGCGTTTTGCTACCGGTAGAAATAGCTCACCTTCAGGAGATAAGGCTAGGGCTCTGGTTGAGCGAGCAAAAAGTTGACCACCAACGGTTGCTTCTAAGTTTTTGATAGTGACACTTAAAGCTGGTTGTGAAATATGTAACAGCTCACAAGCCTCGGCAAAACTCTTTACTTGGGCAATGGCAAGGAATGCGCGGATCTGTTTTAAGGTGATATTCATTTTATGCTCACATCGGCGTATTAATTTATTAGGAAACTATTTATAGCTGTACCTATAGATATCATTTATAAGTAAAAGTTATCAATAGTTAAGATTAATCAATTTAACAAATGCATGCAATTAGTTAAAACTGCTAAACACTTAAAACTTACTTAGGGCTTTTCATCAAAGTGGAAAGTAATACAGATGTCAGGATTTGATAAAGTTGTGTATAGCTATGAAGAAGCGATGGCAGGGTTAACGGATAACATGACCATTATTGCCGGCGGCTTTGGCCTCTGCGGTATTCCAGAAAACTTAATCAGTGAGATAAAACATAAAGGCACCCGAGGACTTACTCTCGTTTCTAATAACTGTGGTGTTGATGGTTTTGGTCTTGGCTTGTTATTACCTGATCGCCAGATTAGTAAAATAATTGCCTCATATGTTGGTGAGAACGCTGAGTTTGAACGACAAATGATGTCAGGAGAGCTAAGTGTTGAGTTAACCCCCCAAGGAACTTTGGCTGAAAAAATGCGCGCTGGTGGTGCTGGTATTCCTGCATTTTACACGGCCACGGGGGTCGGTACACCTGTGGCTGAGGGTAAAGATGAACGCCAGTTTAATGGTCGTGATTATATTTTAGAAGAGGCGATAGTGGGTGACTTTGCCATAGTGAAAGCGTGGAAAGCCGATAGATACGGCAATCTAGTGTTTAGAAAAACAGCGCGTAACTTTAACCCTTTAGCGGCAACCGCTGGAAAAATAACTGTGGTTGAAGTGGAAGAGATCGTTGAGCCAGGGCAACTGGACCCAGATGAGATTCACACGCCGGGTATTTATGTTAACCGCTTAATTCAAAGTACTTTTGAAAAACGTATTGAACAGCGTACTACACGACCTGCAGGAGAATAATCATGGCTTTATCAAGAGATCAAATCGCACAGCGTGTCGCGCAAGAATTACAAGATGGCTTTTACGTAAACTTAGGTATCGGCATACCAACGCTGGTAGCAAACTTCATTCCTAAAGACATAGAGGTGATGCTGCAATCAGAAAACGGTTTATTGGGTATGGGCGCTTTTCCAACAGAGGACGAAGTTGATGCCGATTTAATCAATGCCGGTAAACAAACGGTAACTATGGCTGCTGGCGCGTCAATTTTTGATTCCGCCGAATCCTTTGCCATGATACGTGGTGGCCATGTTGATTTAACTGTATTAGGTGCATTTGAAGTGGATGTTAATGGCAACATTGCTTCTTATATGATCCCAGGAAAGCTCATCAAAGGCATGGGTGGTGCTATGGATTTAGTGGCGGGCGCTGACAATATTATCGTTACTATGACCCACGCTTCAAAACATGGTGAGTCTAAATTACTCAGTAATTGTACTTTACCCTTAACAGGTAAAGGCTGTATCAAAAAAGTATTAACGGATTTAGCTTTTATTGAAATAAAAGCAGGGCAATTTCATTTACTTGAACGGGCACCAGGCGTGTCGGTGGCAGAAATTATCGAGTTAACTCAAGGTGAGCTGGTGATTGAAGGCGATATTCCTGAGATGAAATTTAGCTGATAGCCGTTTTCTATAGCGAAAAGGCGAACATGTGTTCGCCTTTTTATTTTGGTCTTTTACGAAGAAAATATGAAGTAATTAGTATTACTGACGACAGACAATAGCCGGATTAATATTGATCACACCCGCTTCGTTGATAGTGGCAATTTTGTCATTTTGCTTCAATATTGCCAGAGTAGTATCACCAAAGTTACGTACATAGGTGAGTAGGTAACCAAATTGTCCTAAGCTACACACCGCATATTGTTGGCTAAGGTTAAGTTTGTCCCATAAGGTGTCTTGATCGTAGCTCTGCTGTCTGCTGTCGGTTAAAAAAGCATTGATAGACCTTGATTCATTGTTCTGTATTAAGTTATTTAGCATGATTTTTACCTAACTCTTTAGCTAGTGGAGAGATAATAACCAATTATGACCGGTGACACTGTTGAGAATTGTTGGGCTGATGTTGCTTTTTGTACAGTCTATTTTGCTAACCAGTGCCGTTAAAATAAATAAAAATTTTGTTACCTTTCTCATGTGCTACTAATTTATTTAGGCTAAGTGGTTAAATACTTATCAATTAGTTAATTTGACAAAAATAATTATGAAAAACACTAACTTATTAGTTAAATTAACCAGTTTTGTTTGGGTTATATTGTGTAATCAAGTGTAACTTACTGTTACATATGGAAAATGATTAAGTGGCATAGCCTGTGCTATTTTTAATGCAATATTAAAAATACGGAAATACCCATGCTTACTTTTTCTAAAACATTATTTGCAAAAACATTAGCTTCAAAAAAATTACTACTTTCTTCTATGCTGCTTACCACTGTTTTTCTAACGGCTTGTTCAGAGCCAGAAGCTAAAGAAGAGCAGGAAATTGCAGAATTTGCCATACCAGTGATGGTGGCAAGTATCGAACGTAAAGATATTTCCTCAAACTTCCATACCACAGCGACTCTTGAGTCTCGTAATGAAGCGGAGATTATCACCCGCGTTACAGGCATCATTGAAGAGCTAAGTGTTGAAGAAGGTGATTTTGTCGAAAAAGGTCAACTGCTTGCTAAAGTTGATGCCAGACGTTATCAATTAGCACTCGATAAAGCTGAAGCCGAGTTAGCGGGTTTTGAGCAGGAGTTAAAGCGTTTATCTTTAATGGCTGAAAAGCAACTGGTCAGTGCACAAGCATCAGATAAGTTGAAATATCAACATCGAGCTGCAGTAGCTGCGAAAGAGTTGGCTGCGCTAGACTTAAAGGATAGCCAAATTGTTGCACCAATATCAGGTTATATTTCTGAACGCTTTATCAAAACAGGCCACTTTACTCAAGGTTACCAAAAGCTATTTCATATTGTTGATCAATCAAGCTTACAAGCCGTGGTTTATTTACCTGAGCATAAGCTGAGCTATGTACAATTAGGACAACAGGCGGTATTACAGTTCAGTGCCCGTCAAGGTAAACAATTTGTTGCTCAGATACGTTCAATCTCGCCAGTAATCGACAGTCGCAGCGGTACCTTCAAAGTGATTTTATCCCTAGGTAATGACCACTTGCAGTTAAAGCCTGGTATGTTTGCACAAATAGCGCTGACTTTTGATACCCACCAAGACACCTTAACCATTCCAACAGATGCCATCATTACCCTTGATAACATAAGCAAAATTTACTTAGTAAAAGATAATAAAGCGGTAGAAGTGTTAATCAATAAAGGTTTTGTACAAGAGCAACTTACTGAAATAAGCGGCGAGTTAGATGAAGGTGACATTGTGGTGGTTAATGGCCACCATAACCTTAAAGCCAATGCCTTGGTGGAAATTTTAAATGCCAAAGCCAGTGATGATGATGCTCTCGAGGATGAAGCACTAACTGATACTGATACTGCTATAGCAAAAACCACTAAATAGAGAGTCAAAGAGGATGAATATTTTGATTGATAGACTGTTTTTTGTGGCTGCTAAACATCCAATAGCCACCCTATGTTTAATTTTTACTGCATTACTGATCAGTAGTGTAAATACCATTGGAGCCTTATCATGAGTATTGTTGATGTAGCAATAAAACGTCCGGTCACGGTGTGGATGTTTACTTTTGCGGTAATGCTTTTTGGTTTAGTGGGTTTATCTCGTCTGGCGGTTAATCTATTACCTGATCTGTCATACCCAACGTTGACCGTGCGAACTAACTATACCGGCGCTGCTCCGGCAGAAATTGAGCAGTTAATTACCAAACCCATTGAAGAAGCTGTCGGTGTGGTAAAAGGCTTACGGAAAATAAGTTCAGTCTCTAAAGCAGGCCAGTCAGACGTGTTACTTGAGTTTGAGTGGGATGTTGCTATGGATATTACCAGCTTAGAAGTCAGAGAGAAACTTGACCTTATTAGTTTACCTCTTGATGTGCAAAAGCCACTGATTTTAAAGTTTAACCCGTCTTTAGATCCCATTATTCGTTTGGGTTTACAAACCTCAGATAATTCAGTAGCTGGCTTAACCAAGCTAAGAACCTATGCCGAATATGATGTTAAACGACAATTAGAGTCACTGCTTGGGGTGGCGTCGGTAAAATTAGGTGGTGGTCTAGAGCAAGAATATCAAGTGATTATTGATCAACACAAATTGGCGCAGCTTAACTTAAGTAGCCAAGAGATAATTAATAGAATTAATGCCGAGAATATAAATATTTCAGCAGGTAAATTAATTGAGGGTAATACCCAATACCTAGTACGCACGCTGAATCAATTTACCGATATCCGTCAAATTGGCGAGTTGGTGGTTTATCGTGAAAACGGACAAATTATCACCCTAAACGATATTGCCACCATAGTTGATGGTTACAAAGAACGTACCGATGTGACTCGTATTAATGCTGTTGAAGCGGTTGAGTTAGCCATCTATAAAGAAGGTGACGCTAATACGGTACAAGTGGCTAAATTAATCAATAATAAACTCGACGCTATCAATAAATCATTAGGCGATCGTTATCAATTAACTGTGGTCTATGATCAATCAACCTTTATTTCTAATGCCATTAGCGAAGTGAAATCAGCGGCGTTAATTGGTGGCTTGCTGGCCATGTTAATCTTGTATCTGTTTTTACGTTCGATTATCCCAACACTCATTATTTCACTGTCAATCCCGGTCTCTGTTATTGCTACCTTTAACATGATGTACGGCAATGGCATCAGTCTTAATATTATGTCTCTTGGCGGTATTGCCTTAGCAACGGGCTTATTGGTTGATAATGCCATCGTGGTGCTGGAAAATATTGCCCGTTATAAAGAGCAGGGCTTGAGTGCTGTTGAAGCGGCTAGAAAAGGTACTAAAGAAGTGAGTGGCGCAATTATAGCCTCGACATTAACGACGCTGGCTGTTTTTGTGCCGTTAATTTTTGTCGAAGGTGTAGCCGGCCAACTCTTTGCCGATCAAGCGATGACAGTTGCCTTTGCCTTAATTGCCTCATTAATTGTCGCCTTAACATTGATTCCTATGCTAGCTTCAAGACAGGCCTCTCAAGAGAGAGAAGAAAGCGAAACAAGTAGCAATGCTGGAAGTAATGCCAAAAACAGTACCACAAACAATGCTGCTGTTGATGACAGTAAAACTAGTTTTAAAGCACTAGTTTGGTATAAAAAAATAACTTTTATTTTAACCTTGCCACTTAAGCTGGTCTTTATTTGGTTGCCAATGTTGATTACCCGTATTGTGCTGTTGGCTTTTCATGGCGTGAATAAGGTTGCTTCCTTTGTAATGAAGCCACTCACTGCCGGCTTTAACTTTATCTTTGATAAGTTCGCTTCCCTCTATAGTAAATCGTTAACATTTGCCTTGAAACATGGCGTTGCTACATTATTGATAAGCTTGACCTTTGCTGGCTCTGCATTTTTCATATTACCTAAAATTGGCGTGGAATTATTACCGCCGTTGGCACAAGGAGAATTTTACCTTGAACTTGAGCTTGCTCCGGGTACACCACTGGCCGTAACCGACCGCACCATCAATAAAATAGCTAAACAATTACAACAAGATAAGCGAATTAAAAGTACCTACTCATTAACCGGGCGCGGTAGCTTGATGACCAGTAATGCTGATAAAGGTGGAGAACATCAGGCTAGATTGCAAATTATGCTACATGACAGTCAAAATGAAGCGCAAGTCATGGCTGATATTCGTCAATATACACAAAAGCTTGTTGGCGCGACCACGCAATTAAATCAACCAGAGTTGTTTACTTTTAGTAAACCAATCAGCATTGAATTAGCAAGTTATGATCTGGACTTGTTATCAAGCTACAGCAAACGTTTAACACAATTGATGCAGCAAGACCCACAGTTTGTCGACGTAGCGAATAGCCAACGTCAAGGTCAGCCAGAGTTAGCCATACATTTTAACCAGAAGAAAATTGCCCAGCTAGGTTTAAACTCCCCTGATATCGCCAGACTTGTCGCGGTTAAAATCGGCGGTAATATAGCCAGTAAATATACCTTACTTGATCGCAAGATAGATATATTAGTGCGTAGCGATAAAAAGCAACGAGACTCCATTGGTGATTTAAGAGAGCTGGTTGTTAACCCTAATGATGATTTCCCTATCACCCTAGAAAGTATCAGTAATATTGTCGAGACAGTTGGCCCCGCGCAAATTAATCGTATTAATCAACAACGTGTTGCCGTTATTAGCGCAAATATTGCTATGGGCGATCAAAATAGTGCCTTAGCTCGGGCGAATGAGTTAATAAAACAACTAAAACTGCCGCTAACTGTCATACCAACTTTTGGTGGCCAAAGTGAAGAAATGCAGCAGTCATTTACTTCTATGCTGATGGCATTAACCTTGGCAGTATTTTTAGTTTACTTAGTGATGGCATCTCAGTTTGAGTCGTTATTACAGCCATTATTAATCTTGTTCAGTGTACCGTTAGCAGCTGTTGGCTCTATTTATGGCTTATATTTATTTGGCAGCAATATCAGTGTCATCGTCTTTATTGGTTTGATCATGTTAGCGGGGATTGTCGTTAATAATGCCATTGTCTTATTGGATAGGATCAACCAACTACGCGAACAAGGCTTGGATAAAATTAGCTCGATAAAGCAGGCTGCTGAGTCTCGCTTACGTCCTATTATAATGACAACATTGACCACGGCCCTTGGTCTGCTTCCTATGGCCTTAGGCATGGGGGAGGGCTCTGAACTTAGAACTCCAATGGCGATTACCGTTATCAGTGGTTTACTTTGCTCAACGTTATTAACCTTAGTGGTTTTACCTGTGCTGTATCAGTTATTCGATAATAAGAAGTTTGCTGAAGGCGTTGAGACGGTTGCAGGTAATAATGCACCTGGAATAAACCCATTAGTGGAGCCTCAAAATGTCTAATAGCAAGTTCAACTTAACGGCGCTGGCTATTAAGAAGCCAGTAACCACCTTTATGCTTTGTCTCACTATGTTGATGATGGGCATGGCTGCAACTCAGTTACTGCCTCTGGAGAAATGGCCAGGTATAGACATTCCCGAAATGATGATCAGTGCGCCATATCAAGCATCAACGCCAGCAGAAGTAGAGCGTTTAGTAACCAAACCGCTTGAAGAGGCACTGGCAACTATGGGCGGCATACAGCGACTCAGTTCTCGCTCAACAGAACATGGCGCAGAAATAAGTATTGAAGTTGCATGGGAAAGTAGCCTAACGGGTAAATCGATAGAAGCGCGGGAAAAAATTGATGCGGTGCGGCATTTATTACCGGAAGATTTACAACGGGTGTTTGTCTATCAATTTTCTACCGCAGATATGCCTATTTTAACATTACGTATTTCCAGTGAACGTGAATTACAAAATAGCTTTCAACTGCTTAATAATTATTTGAAAAAGCCACTTGAGCGCATGTCAGGGGTTTCAAAAGTTGAGCTTTATGGCGTAGATCAACGACAAATTTCTATCCGGTTAATAAGTGAAAGAATGGCAAGTCACAATGTTGATGTTAGACAGTTAACACAAATACTGCAGGCGCATAACTTTACTATAAATGCCGGTTCGCTAAAGTCAGCAACCAACACTATTCGCATCAGTCCGAAAGGAGAGTTTACCCAGTTAAATGATATTAGAGAGTTGATGGTTAAAGATAATGTTTATCTTGGTGATGTGGCCCAGGTGCTATTTGAGCAGCCAGAAAGAATCGACGGTCGACACTTAGATAGAAGTTACGCCATCGGTGTCAATATTTTTAAAGAGTCTAGCGCTAACCTAGTTGATGTTGCCGGCCGAGTGGTTAGTGCCGTTGATGAAATATCTAATAGTCCTCAGTTTAATGGCATCAATATTTTTATGATGGAGGACCAGGCGAAAGGGGTAACCGATTCTTTGTCTGATTTATTGATGGCCGGTGGCATTGGCGCCACATTGTCATTTATTGTGCTATTTCTATTTCTGCGCAACACTACCGCCACTATTTTAGTGGTTGCTTCCGTGCCTTTTTCAATTTGTATAACCTTAGCTGTGATGTACTTTTTAGGTTACACACTCAATATTCTATCAATGATGGGGCTATTATTAGCGGTCGGTATGTTGGTTGATAATTCTGTGGTGATCACTGAATCTATCGCTGCGGAGCACCGCAATAATCCTGCAAGTACTAAACAAGAAAAAATTGACAATATATTGCGCGGTGTTGATAAAGTCTCGTTAGCGGTAATGACGGGTACACTAACCACAATGATAGTGTTTTTGCCCAATATCATTGGCGAAAAAGTACAATTGACGGTTTTCTTAGAGCATGTCGCTATCGCCATTTGTATATCATTAGCGGCATCATTATTGATTGCCAAAACCTTATTACCCTTGCTGTTAAGTAAGATGCCACTAGAAAGTCTGGCAGCAAAACCTAGCAAGGCAACAATAAAAAAACTGGCAAATAAATCGACTAACACATCGTCTAATTCAATGGCTAATCAAGAGAACAGTGCCGCAGGTGATAAAGGCAGTATGCGCTACAAAAAAAGCCTGTCATGGGTATTAGCGCATCCTAAAATCACTGGCTTTTGTGCATTGTTGATTTTAGCCAGTACGGCAATCCCTATGGGCGTGATTACTTCAGACAATAATGACAATCAAGACGGTACTCGTTTGTTTATGCGTTACCACGTCGAAGGTCAGTTTCCACTTGAGCATGTCGAAGCTATGGTCAATCGCATGGAAGAATACTTATATAAACATAAAGAAGAATTCTATATTGACTCTGTTTACAGTTACTACAGTGGTGAACGTGCCTCTTCGACTTTATTGTTGAAAGAAAGTCGCGATATTTCAATGAATGAATTGAAAGAGCGTATTCGAGAAAATATGCCGGTATTTGCTGAAGCTAAACCCGACTTTGGTTGGCGCAGTGCTAAAAGTGGCGGCGTAAGTGTCACCTTATTGGGTGCCTCAACTGAAATGTTGATGACACTCTCTGAGCAAATCGTACCGGTGCTTGCCCATGTTGACGGTTTAACGGATGTAAAAAGTGATGTCTCGCAACATCAAAAAGAAATGGTGGTGGTCATTGACAGATTTAAAGCGAATCAATTGGGGCTTGATTCTCGGCAAGTGGCGCAAATAGTCGGTACAGCATTACGTGGACTTGAACTGCGTAGTTTTCGTCATGATCCCAATGGCGAAGTTAATATTCGTCTACTTTATGATGAACGCCTTAAGTACTCGTTAAATCAGTTGAAAAAATTGCCTATTACCGAAATTGATGGCCAAACTATTAGTTTAGAAAGTGTTGCTCAATTTAAGGTTCAGCCAAGGCTATCGGCAATTTATCGTGAAGAGCGACAAACTGCATTGACCATAGGGGCCAACATGAATGACATCACCATGGAGCAAGCACAAGAGCGTATTGAGCAGGCCATGGATACCTTGAATTTACCTACGGGTTACACCTGGAAGTTGGGGCGAGGTTTTAATCGTCAGCAACAAGAGGAAAATATTATGCTGGTGAATATGCTGTTAGCTTTAGCGATGATTTACATCGTGATGGCGGCTTTATTTGAGTCGTTATTATTACCAGCGGCTATTATTAGCTCTATTTTATATTCAATTGTCGGTGTCTTTTGGTTCTTCCTGCTTACTGGTAGCAGTATGTCGGTGATGGGAATGATTGGAATTTTGATATTAATGGGCATAGTGGTCAATAATGGTATTGTGCTCATCGATCAAATAAATCAGATGTCGCCAAAAATTGATGAGTTGGAAACAGTGATTGCCGATATTTGTATTACTCGACTGCGCCCAGTGTTAATGACGGTAGCAACGACAGTATTAGGTATGGTGCCACTTGCGCTAGGCTCAACTCAAATTGGCGGAGATGGCCCATCTTATGCGCCTTTAGCTGTGGCAATTATTGGCGGTTTAACCTTCTCAACAGTGACCAGTTTATACCTAGTTCCTTGGTGTTACTTGATGTTTAGTCGGTTGGCGAGAAACTCAAGCATTGGCTTTAATAAGGCCAATAGCTTTGCTAAGCGTATTGCCAAGGTGTAATAAAAACGGGATAAACCATTTTAGGGTAAGTATTCACTGTTTTTATTTTGAATAAGAAAAAGCCAGTAAAGCTAATGCATTACTGGCTTTTTTATTGATTTTAATAATGACTTATTCTGAGTTTTTCTCTGCTTCAGCTTGTTCCCGGCGTTTTGCTTCTTCAATACGCCATGTTTGTAATTCAGCGTAATAGCCATCCCATACACAGGGATTACAGGCACCACCACCACAACAATCGTCATCGGCAGGCGCTAGGGGTTTTTCATTGGGATTGGACATAAGCTTTGTTAACTCAAATAAGTGAAATATTTACCAGGCTAGAATAACAAAAAAGCCCTGCAATTGCAGGGCTTTGTTTAATAGCTAATTGAGTGTTAGTTAGTCAAGTTCAGCTAACTTATGCTCTAAGTAATGAATGTTAGCACCACCATTTACAAAACCTTGATCACTTAAAATATCTTGATGTAAGGTAATGTTGGTTTTTATGCCATCAATCACTAATTCTGCTAAGGCATTACGCATACGCGCAATTGCAACATCACGGTTATCACCCCAAGTGATTAGCTTACCAATCATAGAGTCGTAATGTGGCGGCACAGAATAACCTGCATAAATGTGAGAGTCCCAACGTACGCCTAAACCACCTGGTGGGTGGAAACGAGTGATTTTACCCGGTGAAGGGATAAAAGTACGAGGATCTTCAGCATTGATACGACACTCAATTGAGTGACCTGAAATTTTGATATCATCTTGCGTATAAGATAACGGTTGACCAGCAGCAACACGTAGTTGCTCTTTGATCAAATCTACACCGGTGATCATTTCAGTTACTGGATGTTCAACCTGAATACGGGTATTCATTTCAATGAAGTAGAATTCACCATTTTCATACAAGAATTCAAAAGTACCCGCGCCGCGGTAGTTAATGTCAATACAAGCTTTACAACAACGCTCACCAATTTTAGCGCGCATTTCAGGGGTAATACCTGGTGCAGGAGCTTCCTCTACTACTTTTTGATGACGACGTTGCATTGAACAATCACGCTCACCTAAATGAATTGCAGCGCCTTTGCCGTCAGCCATTATTTGAATTTCAACATGACGTGGATTTTCAAGGAATTTTTCCATGTAAACCATGTCATTTTTGAAAATAGTACCAGCTTCTTTTTTGGTTAAGGCAATAGACTCAACCAATTCTTCTTCACTGCGCACTACGCGCATACCGCGACCACCACCACCACCAGCCGCTTTAATGATTACTGGGTAACCGATACGTTTAGCATGGGCTTTGTTTGCTGCTTCATCTTCAGTCAATGGACCGTCAGAGCCAGGTACACATGGCACACCGGCAATTTTCATTGCTTTGATAGCTTGAACTTTATCACCCATGATACGGATGCTTTCTGCTTTTGGACCGATAAAGGCAAAACCAGAATTTTCAACTTGTTCAGCAAAATCAGCATTTTCTGCTAAAAAGCCATAACCGGGATGAATAGCAACAGCATTGGTTACTTCTGCTGCGGTAATGATTGCCGGTATATTAAGATAGCTATCAGGTGCAGGTGCTTTACCAATACAAATGGTTTCATCCGCTAATAAAACGTGTTTAAGGTTCTTATCAGCCGTTGAATGAACAGCGACAGTTTTGATACCAAGCTCTTTACAAGCGCGCAATATTCTTAAGGCAATTTCGCCACGATTGGCGATAACAACTTTCTCTAACATGGAATAACCCTTATGTTTGAAATCTTTAAGTTAAGATAAATGGGTTTATTCAATGATGAATAGCGGTTGGTCAAATTCAATAGCGTCTTCATTTTGCGCTAAAATTTCTTTAATAACGCCAGACTTGTCCGCTTCAATTTGGTTCATCATTTTCATTGCTTCAACAATACATAAAGTATCACCAGCATTTACATGCTTACCTACTTCAGCAAATGCTGGCGAATCAGGTGAAGCTGATGCGTAGTAAGTACCAACCATAGGAGAACGCACAATATGACCCGTAATTACTGGGGCAGCGGCTTCAGCTGGGGCAGCGGCAACAGCAGCAAGCGGAGCCGCAACAGGGGCTGCAACTGCAACAGGGGCTGCAGCAACGACAGTAGCGCCACGACAAATGCGTACTGATTCTTCACCTTCAGAGATCTCTAGTTCGTTGATACCTGACTCTTCAACTAGCTCGATAAGTTTTTTGATTTTACGAATATCCATGGGAACACCTTAATTTGGGTTACTAAAATTAATATTTTTCAATATAGGTTAATAATTAATCATTAACCGTTACGTTTTGTTATTGATTCTTATTGCTCGCTTGTGCCTTGTTTAAGTGAGCACTGGCCGCTTCTAGGGCGAAGCTATAACCTTGCGCACCAAAACCGCAAATAACGCCTACGGCGATATCAGATAAATATGAGTGCTTTCTAAAAGCTTCACGCGCATGCACATTTGATAAATGTACTTCGATAAAAGGTATGGCAACAGCAAGTAGAGCATCTCTTATAGCGACACTGGTATGAGTGTATGCAGCAGGGTTGATGATGATAAAATCTACCTGTTGAAAGCCTTGTTGAATCGCATCGATTAATTCGTGCTCAGCATTACTTTGTAGATGCTTTAACTCAATATGCTTGTCAGCAGCTTGCAAGCTGAGCTCAGCAATAATGTCAGCTAAGCTTTGCTTACCGTATATAGCAGGCTCTCGTTTACCCAGCATATTTAAGTTTGGGCCATTTAACACTAAAACTGTAAACTTCGTGCTCATCTTCTGCTAAAACACCATTAAAAAATCATTGGCGCTAATAATTACACAAAATAGCAGCACTGTGAACTAAAAAAATTGGTTTTTCACTATTATTTTGTTATTGGCGATAATAGCTATGTTTTCGAAGAATATAGCAGCAAAGTACTGGTCAAACCTCTTTAGAGGTAAGCTAGGTGTTTGATTTTCTACTGATTTGGGCTATCATTAGCTAGTTGTAGTTATTATTGTATTGATTTTAAACGTATTTTTTATATTTTTTCAGCTTTATTGTAGGGCTTCCTTATTAAACACTATTTTCTGGCTATTGTGCTTATGCTAGCGTGCCTTGTGACCACACAAGTTGCCGCTATTGAAGTAGTCACCCACCCACAAGTTACCCAAAGTAGCTTAACTAAATCACAGCTGCGACGTATTTATACTATGCGTCAATTACGTTGGAGTGATAACCATGCTATTACCGTATTTGTTTTACCAAGTCAGCATGAACTTCACCAACGTTTTGCCAAAGAGCGTTTGCAAATATTCCCTTATCAACTCAATCGTATCTGGCATAAATTAACTTATTCAGGTTTAGGGGTCGCACCGACAATTGTAAAATCTGAACAGGAACTGATCCAAGCAGTCACCAAAACCCCTGGCGCTATTGGATATATAAGTGAAGCAACGTTAGTGCTATTAAGGCAAAGTAATAATGACTCTCGGAGTCAAGAGCCACTTCATATGGATGAAGAGTCGAAGGTTAGCAGTCAAGGAGTAGTAAATGTTGTCAAAATTAAAGACTAATGCTGCAGTAGCAATAGCTAGCAGAGTTAATGTTTTGTATTGTTCTAGAAGCTTTCTTTCCCGAACACTGTTGTGCACTTTTTTATTGCTCGCATGTATTGCGACTAAAGCACAAGCAGAGGAGGGGAAAACTTATACTAACTCGCAAGACTTTCAACTGCATGGCTTTATTTCACAGGGCATTATTGACGTAAACGGCAGTGATTTTGTTAATGACGACGGTGAACTTTCGACTGAATTAACCGAAATTGGGCTAAATATCTCGTATCAATTAACAAATAATTTTCGTTTGGCGGGTCAGGTGGTTTATTTAGACGGTGGTAATCGTTATGCACAAGGTGCCCGAGTAGATTATGCACTGTTAGACTGGTCAGCGTTTACTGATGAACATTGGCAAGCCAATATTTATTTAGGCCGCTTTAAAAATAATCATTGGCTTTATTCAAGCTCTAGAGATATCCCCTTTGCTAGACCCAGTATTATTCTGCCGCAATCTGTTTATTTTGATGGCTTTAGAGATATTGCCGTGGGAAGTGATGGTATCGCGGCGAAATTAAGTCACAGTACCGATGAATATGGTAATTTTGATTTTCAACTCAGCTATGGTTCATCGCCTATTTCCGATGAACAGACCAAGAATATATTGAGTGAATATGCTCAAGGTAGTGCCGAGCAAGATCACGATGCCCAAGCAAGTATCTATTGGCAACCGGCGTTTTCTCCGTGGCGTTTTGGTGTGTCACTGCTTGATGCAGGCTTTACCTATGACAGTGCTGGTCCAGCTAAGGGTGACTTTTTTTATGATAGTGACTTTACCTTTCAGTTTTATACCATGAATGCTATCTATGAAGGTGAAAAGTGGGAGTTCAGTGGTGAGATATATCAACAGCGCTTTACCATCGATGGTTTTTATTTTCCGGCTTTTAAACTCGATAATATAGGCCAAGGTTTTTATTTACAATCACGCTATAAGTTAACGCAAAAATTAACTTTTTTAGCGCGATATGAAGACTTCTATCTAGATAAAGATGATAAAGACGGCAAAGAATTGGAAGAAAGCACAGGAGGAGCTATTCCATATTATTTTGGTTTTCATAAAGATATCACCTTAGGTGTTAATTATGATTTTACCAGTAACTTTAGTATTCGGGCTGAATATCATTGGGTAAGAGGTGCTGGTAGGTTAACTCCTGTTGTAGCTCCTAACCCTGAAATTAATAATTCCGAAGATTGGCAAATGTGGGCCGTACAATTGATGTATTGGTTCTAGAAGTAGTACTTTAATGAATAAAAAATTTATCGGTGTTCCAACCAAACTGATGATACTGATTGTATCAACCTTACTCTTTTTAGCGGTGGGTTTTTCTTCGCTGTCATATTGGCGTTTACAGCAAGACTATAAAGAGTTTCAGCAAAATAATACCGTGCAAGGTCAGCTGCAAGTCAATTTGCACAATAATATATTACGTACAAAATTAACGGTTTGGTTAGAATCCTTTACCGATCTAATCCAATTATCAGAGCATGATGACTTCTCCAGCCTAACCAAGCAGCTTGAAAAGCAATATGACGCATTACAATTGCACCTCAACGTAGAGGATATTTGGCTGGTTGATGACAATCAAAATATCTTGTTTTCAACTAAAGACTTCCCTCAAGCTGTGCAGGATAACATTGCCCAAGTGTTCAAGCAGCAAGAGCCTAAACATAGAATTTATTGCCCTCAAAGCTGTCAATTATTGTTGAGTTTACCTTTACTGAATAAAAATGGTGACATGGTTGTTGTCACTATGAGCACTTCATTAGTGGATATGCTGTTTGCTCTTAAAACCACTTTAGATAGAGATGTGGCGGTTATTCGTATAGCTAATCAGGCTAATAATGAAATTAATACTGCCAATGCAAAAGTTATTTCAGCGTCGAATATGACACTAACGGAATCCCTGCTTACCTTAGGTAAGTCCGACTCAACCTTAAATACTATCCTAGAGCAGGGCTTGCACCTTGAGATTGATAATAATAGCTACTTACTTAATTTACTCGAACTAGTAATACAGGAAGAACAGGGCTTTTATCTCGTGTTAATTGATGATGTTTCGGCATTTAAAGCTAAGAATGATGCTTATCAGCTACGCTTTATTTTGTCGCTAAGCCTTATCTTTAGTTTGTTAGCCGCCTTTGTTTATTTTATCTCTAGCCCGTTTACCAAACGACTATTATTGCTCTCTAATGCCTTACCTTTATTAGCGCAAAAAAAGTTTGATGAATTTCGACAAGTTGACTTAAAAAGACCGAGAATGTTTGCCGATGAGTTGGATGTTTTAACGAATTCATCGAAAGAGCTTAGCTTTGAATTAGAGCAGCTTAACTTAGTGGTTGAGCAAAAGACCAAAGAGTTAGAAAATATCGCCATGTATGATTTACTTACTGGTCTGCCAAATAGAAATATGCTGAACTATCAGCTACGTAAATCACTGGGCAATATTGCTCGTCATAAAAGCGGTGTCGCAGTACTGTTTCTCGATTTAGATGACTTTAAAAAGGTAAATGATAGTAATGGCCACAATGTTGGCGATAAACTCCTTATTCAAGCTGCTGAGCGAGTTCGTGTTAGTGTTGGTGATATAGACCTAGCCACTCGCTTTGGTGGTGATGAATTTGTTATTGTATTGAGTCACCTTAAAAATGTTGAAGAGGCCATTGAAGTTGCTGAGAAGGTACTGCTGCAGTTTAAAGAACCGATTAAGTTAGGCTCAAATATTTTTTATGTATCGACCAGTATCGGCATAGCTTATACCGAATCGGCTACTGAGAGGTCGGATGATTTGATCAGTCATGCTGATATCGCTATGTATGAAGCAAAAGATAATGGTGGCGGACAATATCATGTTTATCATCCAGAAATGTTTCAACGTGTTGCTCATCGAGTTATGCTCGAAGGTGAAGTGAGACAAGCGCTAGCCAAACAGCAGTTTAGCTTAAGTCTGCAACCACAAATATGTGCCAAAACGAAAAAACTCTATGGTTTTGAAGCTCTGCTGCGCTGGCAACACCCTGAGCGCGGTATGATCTCTCCCGAAGACTTCATCCCTATTCTAGAAAACTCACAGCACATGATTGAGCTCGGTTATTGGATTATTCGACGCTGCTTTGAGATTGCGGTAGCCATTAAAAAACATGGTTTAGATGATGTGCGCATTGCCATTAACTTATCTGCGGGGCAGTTTATTGACAGTAATTTACCGCATTTCTTAAAAGAACTACTGCTAGAGTTTTCCATTAGCGCGCAGACTTTTGAGTTAGAATTAACCGAGCAAACGTTAGTGAAAGATATGGATCATACTATTGCCATGATGCAGTCTTTAAAAAGGATTGGCTTTAGCTTTGCTATTGACGACTTCGGTACTGGCTATTCTTCACTAGCCTACTTAAAGAAAATGCCAGTGGATGTTATTAAAATAGATAAGAGTTTCATCTTTGGCATGCTTGAAAATCACTCTGATTTTCAAATTATTACCTCAACTATTGCCATGGTGAAAAACCTAGGCTTAATGGTTGTGGCTGAAGGGGTTGAAACTAAGGCGCAATTACGTAGTTTGACGGAAAATGATTGCGATATTATTCAAGGCTACTATTACTCTAAACCGATACCTGAAGCAGAGTTGTTTACCATGATAGATAAACAAACGACAGCAGGTTTCTGGAAAGTACCTAAAGAAATCCCTATTGATTTATCTTGAGGCAAGCCAGCCTAACTACCCTGAACCCTGAACCCTGAACCCTGAACCCTGAGACGTTAGCTCTGAATAATTAGACTTGGGCTGTCAGTCTTAAGTGGTCAGTTTTAAATAGTCAGCCAAAGCTAAGGCTGACTACTTGCTGTTAATTTTCTATTCGCTGCTATGTGCAGAACTCAGCAACGCCACCATAACTATTAAAATATTGCTTGAATATGGGCGCTGAACTCATCAGCACCTATAAATCCTGTGGTACGTTGCTTGGTTAACTCATTACCTTGTAAATCAAAAAACAAAATTGATGGCAAACCTAAGATAGTATAATGCTGAACAAGCTCGGCATTATCAGGTGAGTCAAAGTCAGTCATATCAATCTGCAACCAGACAGTATTGCTCAGTGCTTGCTGTACATGGCTATCAACAAAGGTATATTTTTCAAATTCTTTACAAGCAATACACCAATCCGCGTACAAATCTACCATCACGGTTTTACCCTGCTCATTAGCCTTTGTCACTTCGTTTTGTAGTTGCGTCAAAGAGGTTACTTGTTTAAAACTCGGGTGCTGAGCACTGTTGGCAACAGTGCTGCTGTTTGGAAATACTAATTGGTAAGTCATATTAGCACCAAAAAATAACATCAAGAAAATAACCAAAGAGCGCAAGCCGAACCAAAAGCCTTTTTCTTGTTGACTCTTTTGTATTGCTGCATGGTTTTGGTTGGCGACATAGAAATAACTAGCACTGGCTAATATCAATAATGCCCATAGTGCTTGGCTAGCAACTTCAGGGATAAAACGTTCGAGTAAAAATATAGGTACGGCTAACAATAGTAAGCCAAAGATATTCTTAATTATATTCATCCAAGCGCCCGCTTTCGGTAATAGCTTACCGCCCGAACTACCCAGTACTAACAAGGGTAAACCCATACCTAAACTTAACGCATATAAAGCCGATGCGCCCAAAACAACATCGCCAGTTTGTGATATATACAACAATGCCCCTGTTAATGGTGCGGTAGTACAAGGTGAGGCGACTAACCCTGAGATAACACCCATCATTAATACACCTGCATATGAACCACCTTTTTGCTGGTTACTCATAGCATTGAGCTTGTTTTGCCAGCTAGCAGGCAAGGCTAAATTAAACAGTCCAAACATAGATAGGGCTAAGAAAATAAATAAAACACTTAAACTGATCAGTACAATAGGGTGTTGAAATACCGCTTGAAATTTGGCTCCTGCTAAAGCAACGACAATACCGAGCAAGGTGTAAGTAACAGCCATACCTTGTACGTAAACAAAAGATAAGGTAAACGCTTTCTTAGTGGTTAATGGTGTGCCATTTTTACTTTGGCCAACAATGATCCCCGTTAAAATTGGGTACATAGGGAAAACACAGGGGGTGAATGACAACAATAAACCACCGACAAAAAAAGCAATAAGGGTTAATAACAAACTCTCTTGCTTAAGCATATCGGCAAGTTGATGTTGTTCACTGTTTTGCACTTCACTAGTGCTTAGCTGAGTATTATTACTTGCGGCACTAGTACTTGAGCTATTGTCACTTGTGGTAAATAACGACGAATTTACTGCCGCACTGCCAGCAGAGGTAATTTTACTTAACTCGACCACCTGGCTTGTTGGTGGATAACATAGGCCTTTTTCAGCACAACCTTGGTAAGTGACTTTAATACTGCCATCACTTGATACTTGTTCGAGGTTTATTACAAAGCTAAGGTGCTCAGTAAATACTTGCTGAATACCAAAAAATTCATCCTCATGGTCTATTCCTACAGGTAACTCAACCGGAGTGAAGAGGATGTTGTTACCTTTAAACTTAAATTGATGACGGTAAAGGTAATAGCCAGGGGCAATATCGAAGCTAACTTCTAATTGGTTATTCTGTTGATAAAAATTGAAGGTGAATGCTTGGTCTACCTTTAAGAATTCATCATCGTTGCTAAATAAGCTAGTACTAGATATATCAAAAATCGATTGTTTTTCTTGCGCAACAGCGGGAAGAAAAGTAAAGCTTGTTAGTATAATCAAACATAGGGAAAGTAAATTTTTCATTCAGTCTACTTCAAAGAGTTAGTGATCCAGTTTAAATAATGTTTATCACCTTGCTGGATATTCAAGGCAATAACTTCCACCACGTCATACGGGTGTAATTGGTTAATTCGCTCATTTAAGGCTGCAAAGGTTTTTTCATCGGTTTTTATCAGCAATTGCACTTCACTATCGCATTGTAATTCGTCTTGCCAATAATATACTGAGGTGATGTTAGGAATAATATTAACGCAGGCAGCAAGTTTCTCTGTCACCAATTGTTGAGCAATTTTTTGGGCGACGATTTCATCTGGGCACGTTGTTAATACTAATTGATACACTTTTGTTACCTAATTCCTGCAATCTTGTTGCTAGTATACCCTGAGAATTAAGGAAAACTTAGGGTTCTATTAGCTAGCCTTGAAAAAGACCTGTTTAGCCCCATATAAGTTTCATAGAAAATAAGGAATTATTATGTTTCAACTATTATTTGTGCTGTTTATCATTATCCCTATCATCGAAATAACGGTGATTATGCAAGTAGGCGCTTTACTTGGCATTTGGCCAACCATTGCTATCGTTATTTTAAGTGCTTGGTTAGGGGCTAAATATGTCCGTCAACAAGGCTTAGCTACTTTACAGTCGGTACAAACGAGAATGGCACAAGGTGAAATGCCTTCAGAGGAAATAGTCACAGGCTTAATGCTATTAGTCGCCGGTGTTTTATTAGTCACTCCCGGTTTTGTTACTGATATTTTCGGCTTATCGTTATTGGTACCCGCGGTACGTACTGCTATAGCTAATCAAGTGCAAAAGCATATTAAGGTTAATCAATTTGGCGCAGGCGCTGCATTTAATCATAGTGCTCAAGGTAATGTTTATCAGCATGAAACTACCAGCGAGCCATTTACTTCGTCGAGAGCTCAAGCCAATGAGCCACTTTCACATCACCAAGGTGAGACTCTAGAAGGTGAGTTTAAGCGTAAAGACTAGGGTCTGTTGATTGCAGCTATTTGTTGGGTATTTTTACAAGGCAGAGCCTTTGACATGTGGTTATTCAGGACAATGTGCTCCTGCATTGTCAAATAGGCTACATCCATGTAGCGTCACATAAAACGGCGATAACGCCGTAAAAAGGTTCAACAGATGTTGTCCGAAGGATTCGGTTAAAAGAAATTTACTCTTTGTTGAGTAGTATTTGCTTAGAATGACTAGGCTACACACTACCCGCCGCGATTAAAACGCTTTACTCTCTTTAAACGAAGCGAACAAAATTCCACCGCGAAAGATCAATAGACCCTTAGGTAAAGTAAACAAAGAGTACAAATAAGTTAAAGCTGACCTTGTGTCGACTTTTTTTATCCCCATTTCTATTAGCAACAACGATTAGTGTTAAATATTTGTTCGTTAATTTAATCACTACCTTATACAACAGAATCATTTTTTGGAGAAAAACAAATGGCTATTCGTCCACTACACGATCGTGTAATCGTAAAACGTAAAGATGCAGAAACAAAATCAGCTGGCGGTATTGTATTAACAGGCAGCGCTGCAGAAAAATCCACACGTGGTGAAGTTATTGCTGTAGGTAATGGTCGTATATTAGAAAACGGCGAAGTACGTGCATTAGACGTAAAAGTTGGCGACCAAGTGATCTTCTCTGAAGGTTACGGCGTTAAAACTGAAAAAATTGATGGTGAAGAAGTTTTAATCCTTTCTGAATCTGACATTTTAGCAATCGTAGAATAATCTGTTTTTTAAGTACTAAATTTTAATTTGATGTTGAGCTTCGTTTAGCTCCATCCCCGTAATATAAATAGGAATAAATAACATGGCTGCAAAAGACGTATTATTTGGAAATGACGCACGTGCAAAAATGCTACGTGGTGTAAATATATTAGCAGACGCGGTAAAAGTAACGCTTGGTCCTAAAGGCCGTAATGTTGTGCTTGATAAATCTTTCGGTGGTCCAACAATCACTAAAGATGGTGTTACCGTTGCTAAAGAAATTGAACTTGAAGACAAGTTTGAGAACATGGGCGCGCAAATGCTTAAAGAAGTTGCTTCTAAAGCGAATGACGAAGCGGGTGACGGTACAACTACTGCAACTGTTTTAGCGCAAGCCATTGTTAGCGAAGGTTTGAAATCTATTGCTGCTGGTATGAATCCAATGGATCTTAAACGTGGTATCGACAAAGCCGTTATCGCTGCTGTTGCCGCATTGAAAGAAAACTCTACACCAGTAACTGACAACAAAGCGATTGAGCAAGTAGGTACTATATCTGCTAACTCTGATGAAACTGTTGGTCAAATCATTGCTACCGCAATGGATAAAGTTGGCACTGAAGGTGTTATTACGGTTGAAGAAGGTCAAGCCTTAACTGACGAATTAGACGTTGTTGAAGGTATGCAATTCGACCGTGGTTATTTATCTCCTTATTTCATTAACAACCAAGAAAATGGCAGTGTTGAATTAGAAAACCCTTTCATTCTTTTAGTTGATAAGAAAGTATCTAACATTCGTGAATTATTAACGACGCTTGAAGGCGTTGCTAAATCAGGTAAGCCGTTATTAATTATTGCCGAAGATGTTGAAGGCGAAGCCTTAGCTACTTTAGTAGTGAACAACATGCGCGGTATTGTTAAAGTTGCTGCGGTTAAAGCACCAGGTTTTGGCGACCGTCGTAAAGCTATGTTGCAAGATGTTGCCACCTTAACTGGCGGTACGGTAATTTCTGAAGAAATCGGTATGGAGCTTGAGAAAACAACGTTAGAAGACTTAGGTCAAGCCAAACGTGTAGTTATCTCTAAAGATACCACTATAATTATTGATGGTATTGGTGAAGAAGCCGACATTAAAGCACGTGTTAGCCAAATTCGTGGTCAAATTGAAGATTCATCTTCAGATTATGATAAAGAAAAACTACAAGAGCGTTTAGCAAAATTAGCTGGCGGTGTTGCGGTAATTAAAATCGGCGCGGCTACTGAAATGGAAATGAAAGAGAAGAAGTTCCGTGTTGAAGATGCATTGCATGCAACGCGTGCTGCAGTTGAAGAAGGTGTTGTTGCCGGTGGTGGTGTTGCCTTAGTTCGCGCTGCGATAACGATTAAAGATTTAGAAGGTGCTAACGAAGACCAAACTCACGGTATTAACGTTGCTATCCGCGCTATGGAAGCGCCACTTCGTCAAATCGTAGCTAACTGTGGTGATGAACCATCAGTAGTGCTTAACGAAGTGCGTAACGGTACAGGTAACTTCGGTTACAATGCCGGAAACAGCACTTACGGTGATATGATCGAGATGGGTATTTTGGACCCAACTAAAGTAACACGTAGTGCTTTACAGTTTGCTGCTTCAATCGCTGGTTTAATGCTTACTACTGAAGCTATGATTACTGATGCTCCTCAAGATTCATCTGCTGCTATGCCTGATATGGGCGGTATGGGTGGTATGGGCGGCATGGGCGGTATGATGTAATTTATGCTGGTCTAAATTGTTAATTTCATCGTTGCTTTATGATTCGTTTAAGAAACACTTAACGTCATCATAAAGCGCCTTGAACTAAACAGTTTATCCTGCGCATAAAACATTTTATTGTTTATAGCACTTACTTGAATAAGTAAATGAAAGCTCGCCTCGGCGGGCTTTTTTGTTTTTTGTAAAAGAAGAAATGAATAGTTCGTTTAAGAAACACTAAACGTGTTTATCCTACCTACTTGATTAAGTCGAGAGAAGTAAGCCGAATTATGATGAAGCTTAAGTCTTTTAAATCACTGAAAACAGCAGATGATGTTGTTTTAAAAGCGAAAGTTATACTGCTTATTTGAAGTGGAATCTTGTTTACATAAGATAACGTTAAGGTAACATTGTTTCTCGGAATTTAGTTGATTGTATTTATATACTTAACTAGTGATTTAAGTCAGTATTGAAGTGATAATACATATTTCTGGGATTGAATAATGAAGAAAAATATTACTGTAGCCATAGCTCTACTTAGTAGCCTATTTATAAGTGCTTGTGTGACTGTACAGGTACAGCCACAAGTGAATAAAAATCAATTGGCCATATCAAGTGTTCGAGATATTCCTATTTCTTACTCTCCGGGCAGCCAGTTTTCTTTAGCACCGAAATATGTAGAAGAAACTTCATTAAAGCCAGAGCAAACACAAGCAGTATATCAGCTATATGCGAATGCCATTATTGCTGATCTAAATAGTCATGGCTTTAAAAATACTGTTGATAGCAGTAACTCTGCTTTTCATGTTGGTTTTGGCGTTGCTTTAGCCAGTGATTTATCAGATAAAACCATCAATGATGAATTCGGTATTACCCCAGGTTTACCGGGTAATGATGATTTGAAAAAAGGCAGCTTTTTGATTTACATCGAAGATGCTCGTACAGGTAAGAAAGTGTGGCGTGGTGCGGTACAGGGTTTTGCACATGAAGATGCTAATGAAGCAGAGCGAGAGCATCGTACTGCCGCGATTGTCAGTCGTGTGATGAAGCAGTTTTACGCTACAAACTAATACAGTTAAGTATCAATTTTACACAGATCGCTAAGCTGTTTTTTGTTTTACTTAAGTTACAATATTAATTAAGGAGCAGTATATGAAACAATTTATTTTAATGGTTACACTGTTAACTTCAACGTTATTAATAGCGCCAGGTGCATTTGCCGCAAGTAGTGAAGTGACTTGGACTGATTATAAAAGTTATCGTGATATTGACGCCGGTAATGAAAACCGTAAGTCATTTAGAGAACGTACCTTTAAAGAGTTTGAAAAACACTTTGCAAAATTAGCCGCCAATTTACCAGAGGGGCAAGTACTTAAAATTGATGTTACTGATGTCGACCTAGCTGGTGATACTAATGCCGCTGGCATACACAGAACCCGTATTGTTAAGCAAATATATATGCCCCGAATGAATTTTTCCTACCAACTGCTTGATGCTGATGGCAAGGTGATTCAAGCCGATGAGGTTGTGGTAAAAGATATGAACTTTATGTCTGGTAGTAGCTTAAAGTATCGTAATAAATCATTAGGTTATGAGAAGAAGATGCTCGATGACTGGTTTGACAAGACTTTTAAAGAATTGATAGTCAAAAAATAGTAGCTCATTTAAAAAGCTAAACAAAAAGTCACTTCGGTGACTTTTTTATTGCCGCTAATTGTATGTTATGACATGTAATTAAGTTATTATCTTTGCCATGTTACTTTATGTTATCGCAAGGAAAAGGCGCAATGAAGCTCGCCCAACACTCTACTTTTTTTTACCACTCTCCTGTTACCCTTATCATTTTCTTATTTATATTCCTAATCAGTCCAAATGTATTGAGCGCTCAGCCAGGCAAACATAATGGTGAAGAGCTATCGATAAAAAGTATGCTCGAGAGCAAAGAAAAATCGCAGAAAAACACAAACCCATATGATTACACTGATGAGTATGATATTCCGCAAGATGATTTTGAACGAGGTCAACCTCGTAGTGCCATTGCCGGTTATTTACGTGCTATGCGTGCTGGTGATTTAGCTTTAGCGACAAATTATCTAGATTACCGTAACCTGTCAGAAAAAACCCTTAGCGTTGGTAAAGAAGAGTTAGCACGACAATTAGGTGTAGTATTAAATCGTACTTTATGGATTGATTTAAATAGTATTAGTACCTTAAAAGAAGGACTGATAAATGACAACTTACCCTCGTATAGGGAGTTGGTAGGGCAGGTAGATTACCAAGGTAATAACATCGATATTTTATTGCAGCGCATTCCTCGCGCTAAAGATAAAGTTAGAATTTGGAAAATATCAAATGCTACGGTTGAGAAAATCCCAAGGTTATTTAAGCGTTATTCGTACTCACCTTTGGGAGAGTTCTTAGCTAAAAAGTTACCGGCTATAGATCTCTTTGGTGTCATGCTTTGGCAATGGTTATATTTCACCTTGATGATGTTGATATATTACTCAGTCGCTAAAGTCTTTACTTGGCTGACAGCCTTTAGTCTCAAACGTGTTTACCATAAAGTGTCAAATGACGTTTTAAGCTTTATAAAAGAACCGGTAGCATTATTAATCGCAGTGATTTTTGCCCGTAGTTTTCGTGATGAAGCGAATGTCACTATGGCCGTAAGAGCTGTGACTGAAGGCAGTACGCTACTAATTGTTGCTTGGTGCTGGCTCTGTTTTCGTTTTATTGATTTAATGAAAATTATACTGGCTGAGAAATTTATTGCTCAAGACAAACCCTTAGCCGTGTACTTGCTAAGGCCTGCAGGCACAGTAATAAAGATCATTATATTTAGCATTGCCGCTTTGAATTGGCTGGAAAACCTTGGTTTTAATGCTTCTACCTTATTGGCTGGTTTAGGTATTGGTGGTTTAGCTATTGCGTTAGCCGCGCAAAAAACAGTAGAAAATATCATTGGTGCTATTACTTTGTACACTTCTGCGCCAATTAAAATTGGCGATTTTTGCCGTTTTGGCAACAGTTTTGGTGTTGTTGAAGAGATAGGTTTACGTTCGACTAGAATTCGTACGTTAGACCGAAGTGTCATCTACGTTGCCAATGCCAAGTTTATTGATATGAATCTTGAAAATTACTCCGAACGTGAAAAAATAGCCTTTAGACCTAAGATATTCTTAGCACCCAGTACGCGGAAAGAAAACCTTGAGGCTGTACTGGAAGCCATTAGGGCTATGCTCAGCGATAATGAAATGATTGCAGCATCACCGCAACGTACCCATTTTAAAGCGTATACCATCTATGGTTTAGAATTAGATATTTTGGCTTATGTTAAAACTACAGACTTTGATGTATTTCTTGATGAAATTAACCAACTCAATCTGAATATACTCGCTTTATTGGACGAGCATGATTGTAAGGTACAAGTTATGGCAGAGAGAGTTGCTGAGTAACTGGCGAGCTTAAGTCGTTATTCTCGAGATGTCTGATCGAGAATCCATATCTTTAGAATATGGATCTTCGACTAAAACACCTCGAAGATGACAGTTTCAACGGCTAGCGTTATTGGTTTTTTTTAACTCAGGTTATTGATTGTAGCTTTGTTCAAAGTTAGCTAATACCGTGTACAACTGCTCTATCTTTTTAACCAAGGCTATTAATTGCCCTTGGTCTTTGCTTTCTTGCCACTTTAAAAGGTCATCAGCAATTTCTTCAATGTAGGGTTGGAAGGTATCAGCAGTACTTTTAAAGCTAGCCTCGGCAGTAAAAACAGCTTTAAAACTGGCTTTCTTCTGTTCACGCAAATTGGCTAGGGTGGCATCAGCCGTTAAAGATCTTTTTAAGATAACTGAAATATTTTCAATAAGTTGTTGTTCAATTGCTTTTGTCATAATACTTCTTACTTTGAGGGCTTTTCTTAATTGCGGCAATTATGCCAGATTGATTGGGGTTTTGTTAGCTTGACCAGCAATTTCTCGTACTAACTTTGGCATTAAAAATCCAGGTAAGCTGGCCAGCATGTCATTAACTATTGTCACCGCATCAGCCTCGTTGACATCAAAATGAGCAGCGCCTTGCACAGCATCAAAAAGGTGCAAATAGTACGGCTGAATGCCAGCATCAAATAAAGTCTCACTTAAGTTACATAATACTTTAGCATCATCATTTACCCCACGTAACAATACACTTTGGTTAAAGAGTGGTATCCGTGCTGCCCGTAGCGGTTCAAGTGCCGCTATTAACTCATCATTAATTTCATTAGGGTGATTGATATGCAAGACCATAGTAGCTTTTAAACGTGAGTTTTTTAGCAGTGCTACAAGACTTGCGGTAATACGATTAGGTATCACCACAGGCAAGCGGCTATGAAGTCGTAAACGTGTCACATGGGGAATTTGTTCTATTTGCCCAACCAACCAAGCCAAGTGATTGTCGTTAGCCATTAATGGGTCGCCACCACTAAAAATCACCTCACTGATTTCATCATGAGCAGCAATATAATCTAAAGCACTTTGCCAGCGTTTTTTATTAGGGCTGTTATCTTGATAAGGGAAATGACGGCGAAAACAATAACGACAATTAATGGCACAGGCTGATTTTACTATCATCAACACCCGATTTTTGTACTTATGTAATAAACCTTCTGCGACAGTATCATGTTCATTTAAGGGATCAGCAGAGTAGCCATCGGTGAGCAAGAATTCCTCAGACAGCGGCATAACTTGTTTGAGTAGTGGATCGTTAAAATCGCCTTTTTTCATGCGTTTAATAAATGACAGCGGCACACGCACGGGAAATAAACTCCGTGCTTTGAAATGTTGTAAATAGTCATCAGGGGCAATATTAATCAAGGCTAATAGTTGTTCTGGCTCTGTCACTACATCACGTAAGTCTTTTTGCCATGATTTTTCATCACAAAGATGCAAATCGTGATCAATTTGGGTTATTATCTGCGGCAATTCTAATTTCAATTGAACATCTCTCACTAGCTACTGTTGCCATTATAACGGTTATAGACTAGTGGAGATCAAATAAATAACTAAGTAATCAATAAAAGAGCACTCTTATTATGGCTAATTACAGTACCAACCAGTTCAAAGCTGGACTTAAAATCATGCTTGATGGCGAACCTTGTAACATTCTTGAAAATGAATTGGTTAAGCCAGGTAAAGGCCAAGCCTTTAGTCGCGTTAAAATTCGTAAACTAGTTTCAGGTAAGGTGTTAGAGAAAACCTTTAAGTCAGGAGAGACTGTTGAAGGTGCCGACGTAATGGAAGTTGAACTTGCCTATCTATATGCTGATGGTGAATTCTGGCACTTTATGAACAATGAAACTTTTGAGCAAATTGGCGCAGATGAAAAAGCGGTAGCTGATACTATTAAGTGGTTAGTTGAAGGTGACATTTGTACTATTACCTTATGGAATGGCACGCCGATTACCGTAACGCCAGCAAACTTTGTTGAAATAGATATTACAGAAACAGATCCTGGCCTTAAAGGTGATACCGCAGGTACTGGTGGCAAGCCCGCTACTTTAGCTACAGGTGCGGTTGTGCGTGTACCTTTGTTTGTGCAAATTGGTGAGAAAGTTCGCATTGATACACGTTCGGGCGAATATGTATCACGAGCAAGCAAAGCTTAATAAAGTTATCAAACTAATTTTTATCAAACTCAATTGAGTTAAAGGAATAATGATGTTGTTTAACAAGGTGTTAATGTCAAAGGCAATGCTAATAACTTGTCTACTTGGCTTTTTAGCGAGTACGTTAAGTGTTGATGCCAACGCTAAATATACTAAGCGTAGTGATAAGTGGGAAGCGAGCTTTAAATTACTCAATAACCAAGCTACTGATATCGATGGACAAAATGGCTCTAAAACCGCTATGGAAAGTGACTATGGTTGGGGTTTTACCCTTGGCTATAATTTGAATCCACATATTTTGTTTAATTTTGACTTGTCTTCATCGACGCCAAGTTATAAGGCTACTTTAATTGATGCTGACGATGGTAGTAGTCATCAAATAAATCATAAAATGGATTTGATAGAAAGTCAGTTTAATGTCATTTACAGTGTTTTTGCTTCACAATTTACTCCGTATATCCAAGCCGGAGCCGGTTGGAGTTTTGTCGATAGCAACATTGCTACAGGTCCGCCAGGCTCTGTTTGTTGGTGGGATCCGTGGTGGGGTTATGTTTGTGATACTTATCAGAACACTTTTAATGATACGCGCTTTTCGTACAATGTTGCTGTCGGTTTTCGTTACGAGTTAGATAACAGTTTATTTTTCCGTGCCAGTTATAAACAAGCTTGGATTGATTTTAGTCATTCAGATGATGCCAGCATCGGCTCTTACCATCTGGAAATAGGTTCTATTTTCTAAGTTATATAAGCGACAGAATACTTATCGCGAATAGCGTTAGTTACGAGTAAATCGTTAGTCAAATTATGAAAAAAACCCAGCAAGCAGTATTACTGTTTACTGGGTTTTTTATTGCTTAGAAAACAGCAATACTCTCTGCGATAACATCGCTTTAGAGGGGAGATAATTAATAAATATGCCAGTAAGTTAATCTAGTTTAACTTGCTGCTAGCTATACATAAGTCAGCAGCTCAGGTATATTATTATTAAGTTTTATTCTTATTATTTTATTCTTGTTATTTAATTTTTTAAGTAGGTCGCGTGAAAGAAAAAGCAACGTCATTTGATATCGCTTATAAGGCAGGGGTTTCTCAATCTACTGTCTCAAGAGCTTTGCGAAATAGCCCATTAGTTAATGAGGCAACACGAGAGAAGATTCAAGCCATTGCCAAAGAGTTAAATTATAAGGTTGATAAAAATGCCAGTAATTTACGTTCACAGCAAAGTGATACAATTGCCTTGTTGTTATTCGCCGATCCCACCAATGATGATTCAGACATAAACCCGTTTTTCTTATCTATGTTAGGTAGCATCACCCGTGCTTGTGCCAAAAAAGGTTATGACTTGTTAGTGTCTTTTCAGCAAGCAAGTGACGATTGGCATGCTGACTTTGAAGATAGTAATAAAGCCGATGGTTTAATTTTATTGGGTTATGGTGATTATGTTGACTATGAAGAGAAGTTAATTAAATTACTTGAGCAAGGAACTCACTTTGTTCGTTGGGGAGCTGAAGTTAAAAACTTACCGCTTATCTCTATTGGTTGTGATAACTACCAAGGCGGTATAGAGATGACTGAACACCTCATTAATCAAGGGCGAAAGCAATTGGCCTTTTTAGGCAGTGCTTCGAGTCATGCACCGGAATTTTTTGACCGCTATAAAGGTCATTGTCAGTCGTTAAAAGATAATGGTCTAGTGGTTAATCAAGCTTTGCAGTTTAACGCGCTATATACCGAAGAAGCTGGCTATCAGGCCGCATGTCAATTAATCGCAAGTGGTGAGTCTTTCGATGCTATTTGTGCTGCATGTGATCTTATTGCCGTTGGTGCAATGCGGGCACTACAAGAGCATGATCTTAAGATCCCTGAGCAAGTAGCACTGGTTGGTTTTGATGATATTGCCATTGCCAGTTTTACCTTCCCGCCATTAACTACGGTGAAACAAGATACCCAGTTGGCAGGTGAGTTATTAGTGGGAACTTTACTGGCTTTGATTAGTGGTGAAGAGGCGAAAACCACCTTGATCCCACCTGAGTTAGTTGTTCGAAAATCTTGTGGTAGTTAGCTAGTTAAGTTTTGCTTTAATACAGACTTCATTAATTTAAATAACTTAGAAACTAAAAAGGCGCTTTAAGCGCCTTTTTAGTATGTGCAGTTTAGTAATTAGTGCTACTGGTATTAAGCCGTTGCTTCATCTTGATGATTAACCGTTTGCTCTTCCACACCATCCTTAACAAAATACACTGACAATGCCGCTAATATCATTGAGCCACCGGCAAGCATAATGATATAGATGGCTTGATTATCAAATACTGCCGTTAAAATCCAACCAGCAAAAATTCCTGAAACAATTTGCGGAGCGGCAATGGTGAAGTTAAATATGCCCATGTAAACACCGGTTTGTTTCACAGGTAATGATCCTGCCAAAATAGCATAAGGCATTGCTAATATTGCCGCCCAAGCCATACCAATGCCAATCATAGGTAAGAATAATGATACTGCACCTTGTGGTACTGTGATTTCAGTAATGAGTAAGTTTACTAACGTTGGCTCAGAGTTTTGGATAAACATAATGCTGATATAACCAATGCCACCTGCCAATAGCGATATTGAATAAGTGAGTTTACGACCGATAGTATTGGCAATTTTTGCCATAAATATGGAAGCAATCGCGGCAAACAAAGAATAAGCGGCAAAGATAATACCAACCCAGTCACCGGCGGTGCCTTTTGCTTTGGCTATATGCTCAGGTATGGTGCCAACTGATTCTAAATAAGTCGGGTCAAACCATTTAGCATCAATGCCCCAAATATGTTGGGCAATGGCTGGCATGGTATATACCCACATAATAAACAGCGCAAACCACGAGAAAAATTGTACTAAGGCAAGTTGTCTCATAGTGGTTGGCATAGTTTTCATTAGGCCAAAAAACTCGGCTAATTTTTCGCTCAGTGGACGTTCACTATCATTTTTATCTAAGGTCGACAAACCATTAGTACCAGGTGCATATTCTTTGGTTCTAAAAACGGTCCATAATACTGAGCCTAACATCACTGTTGCGCCAATATAAAAAGCCCAAATAACAGAAGGTGCCACTTGGCCAGCGCTAGCTGTATTTTCTAAACCAATCACATTGGTTAATACAAAAGGTAATATGGAGCCAAAAACGGCGCCAATATTAATTAAAAACGATTGAATAGAGTAACCAACAGTACGTTGCTGTGCAGGTACCATATCAGACACTAAGGCACGAAAAGGTTGAAACGCTAGGTTAAAAGAAGCGTCCATTAACGCTAACATCATGGCGCCAAAAAATAGTGGCGTGATAAAGCTCGCTAAGGTGGCTGAATTTGGCATTAATAACATGCCGATTGCTGCGGCAATACCGCCGGCTAGAATATAAGGGTTACGACGACCTAATTTGTTCCAGGTCTTATCTGAAGCTGAGCCGACGATAGGCTGAATGAGCAAGCCCATGATTGGCGCAACTAACCAAAAGAGTGACAGTGAGTGTAAGTCAGCGCCTAAATCAGAGAGTATTCTACTGGCATTGGCATTTTGTAAGGCAAAGCCAAATTGAACACCGAGAAAGCCAAAACTTACATTCCAAATTTGCCAAAAACTCAAACGTGGTTTTTGCTGGTTATTTTTGCTTTGATTACTCATGTCGCTGGTATCGCTCATCTCGAGGCACTCTTATTGTTATATGTTGCGGCGCTTGTCTTTAAAAAAAAGCACATTATTACTCTAGATAAATAAAGTAGTAATGTGCAATACCAATAAGGTATAAAACAAGGTGTATATTGAAATAGATTTACAACAAAACTACAGCAATTAATTTAATATACGCAGTTTCTAGGGTAACCACTAGATGTTACATACGTATTCAGTAACGTCTAGTTACCATTTACTGTCTTTGGTTACTTTTGTAAGACAAAAGCAGCGGCTCCGAGCAACCCGGGTTGCTCTTCTGTTATCACGTAAGTGGGTGCTTGCTCGGTGATATAAGCGAGACGCCCTTTGCTTTCAAAACGCGCTCTAAAATCACTGGATTTTAAATAATCAATGAAACGCGGTACTATGCCACCAGCGATATAAACGCCGCCTTGGCTATTCATTATTAGCGCTAAATTACCGGCGAAGCTGCCCAGTACATTACAAAAAAGGGTAAGTGTTTGCTGGCAGATCTCACAAGTACCATTAAGGGCATTAGTGGTAATGTCTCTGGCTGAAAGCTTATCCTTTACTGTGGTGATTTCTTTACCTTGATTAATAAATAATAACGCCTGATGTATTTGCTCTAAACCATAACCTGACAATAGTTGCTCGTATGAAACGCGTTTTTTTAAGCCCTGAATAAAGTTCATTACTTGTTGCTCGGTTTCATTAACCGCAGCAAAATCAATATGACCACCTTCGCCACTGATACAATGCCATTGGCTCTTTCCTGAAATATTAACAGAGACTAAATTAGCTACGCCTAAACCTGTTCCTGGGCCACATACCGAAATAGGTTTACCAGCAACACTGGTACCGCCACCAATTTTTACTTTTTGATTATCTGATAAAAGGGGAATAGCCATTGCTATGGCGGTGTAATCATTAATAAAGCTTAAGCTATTAAGTTTTAAAGCCTGTTGAAGTTCTTTTTGGGAAAACTGCCAAGGTAAATTCGTCATGCTAATTAAGTCTCTATCAACCGGGCAAGCAATGGCAAAACAAGCGTTAATACTAGTGTCGGCCAACGCTTTAACCTCAATATAATGGGCAAGCACTTCAGCTAGACTAGTAAACTGCTTACATTGATAAGTTTCAATGTGACTTATATTAATGCCCATGCTATCAATGTCCGTGGCCTCACTATCACTTTGATCAGCCTCAGGGTTTGTCGTTGCTTGCGCTATGCGAATATTAGTACCACCAATATCGGCAATAAGGTTGATGGTGTCTTTATTTTTGTTAGATAAATGTGTCTTCATTATTTACTGTATCGTTAAAGTTAAAGTTAAAGGTTGATGCTGCCAAGTAAAATCGATAGTTAATGTGTTGTCTGTATCTTGCCAAACAGCATTGTTTATCACTTTATTGTTCAAGCTAATTCTATTGGGGACTTGCGCGATATTATGAATAACCAAGGTCATGGTCCGCTCTTGTGGCATACCGTTATAAGCCTTGCCGGTACGGTTAAGCTTTATGGTTAACTGCTTTTGTTGTTGCTTAGCTGAAAATTGTAATAATTCAAACAATCCTTTTTCAATGGCTTGATAGGTTTTGCCGTCATCTTCATACATTTCATAGTTAGCACTAGTGACTGACTTATCAGCATAATAATGTAAGGTTAACTTGCTGGCGTCATAATCTTGGGTAGATTGAATATCATCAATCATAGGAATAAAGGCACCACCGCGCACTAGTACTGGTAGCGTCTCTAAACTCGTGGCTAAGTTAATTGTTTGTCCGCCTTGATATTTTTTAGCTGGCTCATTGTCACTAACAAAGTAATCAAACCAAACACCTGCAGGTAAGTTAACCGCGACAGAGCTAACATTAGCTGCCACTACCGGAGTCACTAAAAAGGCATCGCCCCACAGGTAACTGCTGGCATTATCAAAGGAAGCTAAATAGTTGTCACTTTTAGGGCTACTTTTAAGTTCTTGTTCTAAGCCTTGATCAAGCTCTTCACTTTCAAAAAAGAGCGGGCGCATTAAAGGCATGCCAGTAGTGCTATTCTGATAAGCAAGGCTGTAATTATACGGTAGTAGCTTATATCTTAACTTGATAAATGTTCTTAAAATATCTTGAGTTTCTTTATCGTGAAAGACAACTTCCGGGGCAATGTTATCTTGGGCATGAGGACGGTAAATCGGTTGAAAAACGCCATACTGTAACCAGCGGATATACATTTCTTGATTAAAGGTCTCGCCACCAGCAAAGCCGCCTAAATCAGAATGGGTATAAGCCATGCCAAGCAAGCTCATCTGTAAGCTCAATTCCACTTGCGGCTTTAAGCCATCCCACGAACGACTAACATCACCGGTCCAAGGGATCATGCCATAACGCTGTGAACCAGCAAAACCTGAACGCATTAAGATAAACGGTCTCTGCTCTGGGTCCATCTTAAGTTGATTGTCAAAAACCATTTTGGCCCATTGATGGCCGTAAACATTATGAATAGCGTCAGCATTAACTACGCTACCATCGCTAAGGGTATGTAAAGTATCGCTTGGGTGAACTTCTGGCTCACCTAAGTCACCCCACCAACCAGTGACGCCTTGTTGGTAAAGCTTCTGGTAAATATCGTTAAACCATTGTTGACCCTTGTCACTAAAGACGTCAACTAAACCGGTATTGCCAAAGTAAAAATCAAATTGTTTAGCCTTGCCGTGTGCATCTGTCGCTAATGCTTGTTGCTCAACAGCGTCCTGCCATTTACTGGATGTACTCAGCACAAAGGGTTCAGTGATCAAAATAGTCTTCACGCCTTGCTTTTTAATATCACTGATCATTTTTTCAGGCTCGGGGAAGGCGTTTTTATCCCAAGCTAAATTACCCATATGACCTTTAATATCTTTACCAAACCAATATAAATCTAAGATCAGCGCATCAAGAGGGAAGTCTAAATCAATAAATTTATTTACCGTTGCTCTAACTTCAGCTTCTGATCGATAACCAAAACGTGAAGCATAATTACCCAAAGACCAGCGCGGTGGAAGGGGTTGCTTGCCGGTAACATCAACATAGTTATTAATTAGTTTTGGATAACTATCCGCGGAAAAAACGATATAAGCCATACGACCGGCAACAGCAGAAAACTCTAATATGTTCTCTTCTTTTTTAGCCAAATCCATATAACCCTTGGCGGAGTTATCAAACAATACTATGTATTTATTACTCGACATTACCGCCGGGATAGAGAAATTCATTTGCTCTGAATGTGTGGCATAGCCGTAATGGGCGCGATTATATAAAGGGAAACTATGGCCACGTCTATCCATACCTAATACCCGTTCGCCGCCGCCGACTAGTTTTTCGGTGTCATCTAGATAAAAGCGAAATCCTTGCACTGGCAGATTTTTAGTTATTTTGGTTGCCGTGCTACTGCCGTCAATAGCGGGGATTTCGGTAACTTCATTTACCGTACCGCTAAAAAAACCTTGCTGCTCGGCGATGAGTAAGGTGTCTTCATGCTTACCATTTTTCAGGTGCTTATTTTTTTGGTACTTACTTTTCTGGTAATAGGAAATAGAAAAAGGCGACTTGTTGATAACAGCACTCAGCTTATTCAAAGTAAGTGTCAGCTGCTGGTTATCTTCTTGGATAACAAAACGACGGTTCACGGCTTGTTCCTTGATGGCAAAGGAAGGCAATTGGCTAGCAGGAAGTTTTTCTTTATGACTTTGATAATGTATTGCTATGGCGCCTTCCCCGTAAGCATTTAAGGTTACTGTCGTTAAAGTCGTGCTGATAACAACGGTATTACCTTCTAATTTATGGTTTAGGTAATTGCCAGTACTTGCCAATGATTGGCCTGAGAAGAACAAGTAAGTAAATACACTTGTTAATAAGTAAGCGGTGCAGTATTTCAAGGTGAATAAACGCAAAACAAAACCCTTAAAGTTGAATGTGGCTAGCGGAGTGCTGTTGATAATAACCTTAGTCTAAGCTGCGCAACATCTTGAATACGTATGCAATACAGACTAAGTCCATAATTGTTATTACATACGTATGCATTTTTAGACAAAGGCGATACATACGTATGCAAAGCCTATCAGCTGCGTTTTTATTTGCGTATTCTTATTTGATAATAATTATTAAGTGCTTAGACAGCGACGGTTATTAATAACTGTCACTAAACGAGCAAGTATCAGTGTTGGGGTTTTCAAATGAATGAACAAATGTGGTGGCGTGGCGCGGTAATTTATCAAATTTATCCACGTAGCTTCTATGATGCTAATCAAGATGGTATTGGCGATTTGCCGGGAATCATTAGTAAGTTAGATTATATTGCTAGTTTAGGGATTGATGCTATTTGGATCTCGCCTTTTTTCAAATCCCCAATGAAAGATTTTGGCTATGATATTAGCGACTATCGTGATATTGATCCTATCTTTGGTACCCTAGCTGACTTTGATGAACTTGTGCTGAAAGCGCATGCCCTTGGTATTAAAATAATGATTGATCAGGTGCTTAGCCATACTTCAGATCAACATCAATGGTTCATCGATTCACGTGAAGATCAAACTAACGATAAAGCTGACTGGTATGTTTGGGCTGATGCCAAAGAAGATGGTACTGCACCAAATAACTGGTTATCTATCTTTGGTGGTAGCGGTTGGACTTGGGATCCTAGACGTCAGCAATATTACCTACATAACTTTCTCACTAGTCAACCAGACTTAAATTTCCATAACCCTGATGTGCGCCAAGCGGTGTTAGACAATATTGAATTTTGGCTTAAACGTGGTGTTGATGGCTTTCGTCTTGATGCTATTAACTTTTGTTATCATGACGCTCAATTGCGTGATAACCCAGCTAAACCTAAAGAATTACGTACAAGCATAGGTTTTGATGAGAAAAACCCTTACGCTTATCAATATCATTATTACAATAATACTCAAGATGAAAACTTGGGCTTTATGGAAGATATTCGCAGTTTATTGAATAAATATCCTGGAGCAGTGGCCTTAGGTGAAATCTCTTCAGAAGACTCGTTAAAAACTATGGCTGAATATACCCAAGGTGATAGCCGACTACATATGGGTTACAGCTTTGATTTATTAACTGACAATTTTTCAGCCGCTTACATTAAACAAGTAGTAGAAAGTTTAGAGTCGCGTGTATCGGATGGCTGGCCATGCTGGTCTATTTCAAATCACGATGTAAAGCGTGTTGTTACAAGGTGGGGTGGCTTTAACAGTAACGATTTTGCTAAAATGCTTTTTGCGATGATTTCATCATTACGCGGTAGTATTTGTAGTTACCAAGGTGAAGAGTTAGGTTTAACCGAAGCTGATATTGCCTTTGAAGATATTCAAGACCCTTACGGCATAACCTTTTGGCCACAATTTAAAGGTCGAGATGGTTGTAGAACGCCGCACCCATGGCAGCATGACTCAGTCAATGCTGGCTTTAGTGAAGGCAAACCTTGGTTACCTGTAGCAAGCGAACACTTTGCTAAATCGGTAGATCTACAAGATGAAACGGCTGATTCAGTATTAAATAGTTACCGTCACTTTAATCGCTGGCGCAAGGAACAACCGGCGTTACGTTACGGTGATATCAAGTTTATTGATACCCCTGAGCCAATATTAGCTTTTGTACGTCAATACCAAGGTGAGCAGTTATTAGTATGCTTTAATTTTAGTGAGCAAAGTCAAACAGTGGCTTTATCTTCACTGACTCAACTAAGCGATAGCCTAACTGCGGTATCAGGGCATAAGCTAACAAGTGCAACGATTGTTGATGGCGTATTACAGTTACCGCCTTTTGGTTGCTTTTACTGCAAACTAGAGCAGCAAAGCAAGTCAGTAAATTAACTCAGTAAATTAACTCAGTAAATTAACTCAGTAAGTTAAATTGATTAACATCAGTAATGTCAGTAACGTAAATACGGTAAACGCATTAAGAGAAGCTCTATGAATTTTATCAGTAAATGTTCGCTACTAGCTACAATAAGCTTGGCTTGTTTAACATCTCAAGTAAGCCAAGCAAGCGATGCTAAGGTTACACCAAAAGTAACGGGAAAGTTAACAGCAAAAGCCGCAGAGCTAGCACCCTATCAGCAACGTGCCTTTCAAGATGAGGTGTTTTACTTTGTTTTACCGGATCGTTTTTATAATGGTGATACCAGCAATGATTTAGGCGCTGCCGCCAATGATAAAAAGCGTAGCGTTTCTCGTGGTGGTTTAGATAAAACTCATAAAGGTATGTATCACGGCGGTGATTTAGCCGGCCTTACTGAAAAATTACCTTACCTTGATAATATGGGTGTAAGTGCTATCTGGTTAACGCCGATATTACGTAATCGCGCTATGCAAGCAGGAACTTCAGGTTATCATGGTTATTGGATTCTAGATTTTACTGAAATTGACCCTCACTTGGGTAGTAACGCAGAGTTGAAAAACTTTATCGACCAAGCACACAAGCGCAATATTAAAGTGTTTTTCGATATTATTACTAACCATACTGCTGACGTGATTAAGTACAAAGAATGTCACGGCGAAGATGGCTTAGGTTGGATTGTTGATGGCGGTAAAGGTAATAAAGGCAATGATTGCCCATTTATTTCAATGGCACAACTTGCAGAAGGCAAACATTACAGCCCATTAATTCCTAAGGGCGATGAAACATTAAAATACCCAAAATGGCTTAATGACATGGATGTCTATCACAACCAAGGTGATTCATTTTGGCGTGGCGAAAGCTCAGTGCGTGGTGACTTTGCTGGCCTTGACGACTTATATACTCAAAAAGCCAGTGTTGTTAATGGCATGGTCGATATTTATAAAGATATCATTGATGAATTCAAACCTGACGGCTTTCGTATTGATACGGTTAAACATGTCAACATAGAGTTTTGGCAACAATTCTCACCAGCGTTAATGCAGCATGCTAAAACACAAGGCATAGATAATTTTTTCATGTTTGGTGAGGTTTATAGCTTTGAGCCTGAGTTATTAAGCCGCTTTACCACTGAAGCGAAAATCCCTTCAGTATTAGACTTTGCTTTTCAAGGCGCGATGACAAAAACCTTGGTTGAACAGCAGGGTACAGACGTACTGGCGCAGTTATTTGCTAAAGATCATTTTTATCAAACTGAACATAAATATATTAGTAACACCAATGCTAATCAATTAGTTAACTTTACCGGTAATCATGACATGGGCCGCTTTGCTTATACACTTAAACAAAGTCCTCATAACTATAGCGAGCAAACGCAAATTCAGCGTAACTTATTGGCTCACGCCATGATGTTCTTTAGTCGTGGTGTACCGGTTATATATTATGGCGATGAGCAAGGGTTTGTTGGTGATGGTGGTGATCAAGCTTCACGCCAAGATATGATGCCTTCTTTGGTTGCCAGTTATAACGATGATGATTTATTAGCAACAAATAATACTACTGCTGATGATAACTTTGATATTAACCATCTGTTCTATCAAACGTTTGCTAAATATGCGCAATTATATCAACAATACCCAGCGTTACGTTTTGGTGAGCAAACAGTTGTTTATTCGCAAGATAAAGCTGGAATATTTGCTATAACTCGGAAAGTGAAAGCGACAAGCGAAGCAAAAGCGCAAAATTTATTAATAGTATTTAATACCGCTGATAATGCAGAGCGTTTAGATGTTATTACTGAGCAAGCGGATGCTAATAAAAAAAAGGCTAAACTAGTTTACCGTTCTGTCAAAGCGAAAAATGATGGCGAAATAGCACCATTGAGTTTTGCTATTTATCAACTGAAATAGTTAGTGAAAAGGTAATTAGGCAGGAGAACTAAGCCTGTTAAAAAGATATAAAAAAAGCGACCTCAAGTAATGTTGAGGTCGCTTTTTCTTTATGCTGTTAAGGAACCACGAATTTGGCTCGCACACTCAGCTAAAACAATCGCGCCAGCGGTAGAAACATTCAACGAGTTACCCATGCCGAACATAGGAATGTGTATTTGTTGGTGGCTTAATTGTAAGGCAGCTTCACTAACACCTTTACGCTCATTGCCCAATACTAATACACAGGGAGATGGGTAAGTAACCGTCTTATAATCAACAGACTCATGACACAATTCGACACTATAAATCCCGTAACCTTGCTCTCTTAGTGTTTGTAAGCTTGCAGTGGTGCTATCGCTGTACTCAATGCAAACCCATTTAGCTTCATTACGGGAGGCTTTCTTTAGCTTCTTATCTGAGATAGTCAACTGACCACAGACAATGATTTTTTCAATAGCAAAAGCATCAGCTAAACGAATAAAGGAGCCAATATTGTAGCTATTGGTAACATTATCTAATACCACTATTAGAGGCAGCTTAGGCTGACTTAAGTAGTCATCTCGTGTTGGTTTGTTTTCTCTAAGCTCATCTTTACTGAGCTGTTTTGATACTTGTATTGATGGCTGCATAGCTGAGGGCATGTTATATATCCTGTTATCTGTATAAATTCGACAAATATTATGGCGCTATTGTACTTGTTGACAGCGTAATGTTTATGGCATTTTTTTACTTATTTTTTTACCGCTTGATTTATGCTCTAAACGAGCTGTTAACTATAAAGAATAAGGTTTTAATCTTTGTAGAAAAGTATGAGTCTAAAAAATTGGCGTTATATTTTCTATGGAAGTTAATAGAGACATTTATATGAGTAAGTATTCTGCTTAGTTAACCTGAACTCTGGATAATGAGTGCTTGATGTTTAGGTAAAACAACAGTTTACGGTTGTTTAGAACGAAATTCACACGATTAAGTAGTGATATACTCTATCAATGTTTCAATTTATTCGATTATCAAGGCAAAACATTTATGAATAACTGGTTATTTATCGACGTTTTAACGCGGAGAATCGGATAAAGGGGAATATTGAGCAAGTGCTGCTTATCCAGAGTTCAGGTTAGTTCGCTATAGTTGCTGTTTATTTTCGGTAAAACATTATAATGGCAGCTTGAAACTTAGTTCACCATATATTGTTAACCATAATTGCTTTTTACTCTAAATAACAGGGCCACAAGATGAATACCAAAATATACAAAAGAGTGCTTTTCCTCACTGATAACTTATTAGCGGCTGCTCAACAAAAAAATCAAAAAAGATTTGATGGTTTTTATTTAGAATTAAAGCAACTTTGTGAAGATAATGAAAAGTCGGATAAAGACCATCCAGTACAGTGGGAAACCCTAGCTGACTTTACCGATGACTTAGACTTAGCTGTTACTATTTATCAACAAGCATTAGTGAAGGCTGAAGCTATTAACTCTAAAGATTTCCGCTCTTCCATTGGTTTTTCAATCGCGGCGCTAAAAGTGGAGTTAGGTGATGAAACAGGGGCTATTGAGCATTTAGAACAAGCTAAAATCAGTTGTAATAAAATTGCAGATAAAGAATTAAAAGCTGAGATTCATGACTTATTGGAAAAATTAAAGGCTTCATAAAAATACATTTAAATAACCTGAACTCGGTTTGAAATGTGTTTAACTAATTTAAATTTTAGTAAAGTTATTTTACGCACCTCTAACTTGATAGCTTTTCTTAATTCAAGGCTAATTTACGCGTCAATAGCTGGCCTATTGCAAGTGAGTTTAACGCAGAAGTAAGTAAAAATAGCTGCTAGAGAAACATTTGTTAAGCTGGATTCAGGTTAAATAGTAACGGCGTTATGGCGAAGGCAGGCTTGTCTTCTGCCTACGCTTTACCGACCTTTATTTAAAGCATTCACAGTGTTTTTTTATTAATCATCATTACCTTTCACAACTCCTATTAACAAAACATAAGTCATCTCCGCGCCATTAATACTATCTATACTCTCGTTCATAACTCACATTTAACCTGCAATTTCACCTGAAACACACACCTTTATGTAACTTGGATATTTCGGCTTTAGCTTACATTTTCTGACACTTCCACCACATTAACTAAACAGTAAAGCGCACCTGTTCGTTACAATTAAACGTATAATAGTCACAAGTTTTATCAATAGACATTAACAACAGGTAGGCACATATGCCGATAAAATTGCAAAGTATACTCGGGCTTAGTTTTTTACTTCTTGGTGGCTGTAGTCAACTTCATCATGTTCATATTGGTGATATAGATCAGTCGCAGGGGAGGTTAACGCCATTTACTATTGAGGTAAATGAACTTGGCTTTGATGCAGCTAAAGCCGCAGAAATAGGCGCTGGAGTGGCAAAGTCTGCCTCGACCAGTGAAGATTTGGAGTTTGTCGCTTTAATTTTGGCTATCAGTAATTTTGGTCCTAAAACGGGTAATCCAGTTTACAACGATGCTTATGCTGACCAAGTGCTCTCTGAGGTTATTAAAGTATGTCCAAGTAAAAAAATAACGGGATTAACTTCCGTACGCGAAGCAACCAATGTTGGCCCAGTAAGTGGTGAGGTTGTACGTATCAAGGGTTACTGTATTAACTAAATTTTAGGAATTATCATGTTAAAGAACACCATATTATTTTCATTATTAGCACTTTCACTTAGTGGTTGTGTTGGTTTAAATACCGTATCAATGACCCAGATACCAGCAGAAAGAGAAAACAAAATAACTACTGCTGCATCTAGCTGGAATTTTATTGGCATTAATTTTAGCAATGCCTTTGTTGATGAAGCCATTGATAATCTTAAAGCACAATGTCCAACAGGAAAAATTGAAGGGGTATATACCAAGCACCAAACTACAGGCTATTTACTTGTCTTTAAAAGAGAAGTTATTGTCTCCGCTTACTGTAATGAGGTGTAGTGATGAAAAAGCTATTTTCGTTACTTATGGTAGTGATGCTTAGTGCCTGTACTAGCAGTATTCATATGTCACAAGTGGATGTTGGCACTAATAGTCAGCAGGAATTGGCTAGTGGCAAGGTTATTAATATTGAAAAGTCACAAAAAATATTTTTAGGTTTTGTTTATGATAGTAATTATGTTGATCAAGCCTATAAACAACTTTTACAGCAATGCCCGAATGGCACCTCAATGATTAACGTTGAGTACTTAACTAATCATGGTTTTCTTAGTTGGACCGATAAAATCCGTATTAAAGCGCTATGCAAACCGGCGTAAATTATCAAATATGCTAGCGATATAATTAAGAGTACAGCTCGGTTGATCCGTATAGAACACAGCAATTCTTTTTATATAGCTAGGCTACTTTTTTGTATAGTGTAGTGCTAGCAATTTTATAGCGCTAAACAGGGATTTAAAAAGTCATCAATTTGTATGGTCTGCAAGGTTGCCATGATGAAGTTCATGGCAATACACCCATGAGTCAATACATGGTTCCAGACAAAATGATTTACTTGGTAATTGGTGATGGAAAAACTCAATTGCAACAAATTAACCCGTTAAACTGAGCTGAGGTGTTTTGTTAGATACTAATGGAAATATGGTGAAGGAAATTGACAGCTTTAAAGTTAACTTGCTTCGACTTAACTTTTGCAAAAAGTAATTTATTAACGGTATTGTTAACTTATCATGCTCACTTTTAAGTTGATAATGCCGCTGCTACCTTATGGTTTCTAACCACTAACAAGGGAAGTATTCTCTTATTTAGTATTACTATCCATAAAAAAGTTCACATTACTTAATCCGATAAGATACTCACGTTTAACGTGTTTATTTTCTGCTAACTTATCTAGATCTCCAATTAACGTCATTAGTTTTTTATGAGAATGGTGATTTGTTCGCTTAAAATCTTCTGGTTTTCCTTCGTTAGCGATACGCTCTTTTTTATCCAGAGTATGGCTACTCTCTGTGTTTTCAAGCCAAAGATCATTAATTAGACGAATGTTGCTCTCATTCTCAATATTTTCATTAAATGCCATTTGCAGTTCATATTGATTCGTTTTAGGGTTAAATTGATAAGTTTCTTTACTAACATCCACTTGGTGTTTTTGATCAAGTCCAACCAATTCTTGATTTTTGACTGCTGTACCAATGTTGTAGCTTTCAGTTTTGTCATAGTAATCAGGTCGGGTAAGCTGATAATCGAAATGAGTCGCTACCGTTTTACTTTGGCTTACCCCGGTAAATTTTCCTGATTTGTATTGCTGGGTGACTTGCTCTAACTCAACGCTAATTTTAGGGGCCAGTTCTCGCCGGTTTAGTGGCTCTCTTGAAAATGAAAATTTAGCATCAAAATCTGCTAGTTTAGAAATGCCAGTACCTAAGGTATTATTTTTTTCGCTGCCAAGTCCTTGATAGCGAGGATCATTGGTGATCATGTTATCGACTAACTCTGCGACCATTGCTCGGCCATCAGTGAATTGTTGAGCAGCTACTGACTCTATATTACTATAACGCTGTGCTGCCGATGACATACTAGCAAAAGCGCCTTTAAAAATAGCAAAGCCTTGTTGCATTTTTAAATCGTCTTTTTTCCCAAATGCTGATGTTTTATTTTCGCCTTTACTATTGTAACGGCTATCTTCGAGGTTTTTATCTAATGTGGCTATGTATTGCTGCATTTGCTTTACGTCTTTACCGCCAAAAGTAGACATATCTAACGAGAAATCTATTTCGTTAACACCCGCTTGAGAGTTAAACATAAGCGCTTGTTGGTTTGACTCTTGATCAACGTGGTAACTTAGAGCGAGATTATTTTCTGGGGAGTCAAATTGTTGACCTTCTGTGGTCGAAAAAGACACATCAAAACCAGATAACTGTTGATGATTAAAAGCAGCCAAAAAATCTAGGTTAAAATTAGATTGACCTGGGGGAACATATTTACTGAATGAGTTTTGGCTTACCTTAAAAAATTCATCAGCCATTTGTCCAATCCCTAACAATACCTCGGTTAGTGCCTGATGCTCAGCTTCTGATAAGTCACCCTCAACTTGATAAATGAGACCAAAACCATCTACTGTTTTACCCGTGTTTTCGTCATAGCCTTGCGATGAATTAAAGGTGATATTGATAATATCGCCTTCCTTAGTTTTCACTGAAAGTTCAAAACTGTAGTTATCATTATCTTCATTGTCGGTTCGATTGATACTTTCCATATAAGAACCCAGTGCTCGTTCAACGCGCTGTTCACTCGAGGCTAAAAATGATTTTTGCTCATGACCCAATTGCCCTAAACTCGCTAATATATCACTAGTATTGGCGTAAGCTCCGTGAATGTTTTTTACCGATTTATTCAAACGTTTCATTAGCTCATCACTATTCTCATTATTGAGTAAACCTTCTTGTTGACTGCTTATCACTGTGCGTAAGGCTAATTCTTTGTCTGAATATTTGTAATCGAAGTTTGTAGGTCCACTTGATACAGTGATGAGTGCGGCAAATTGTTGATGAAGTAATTGTTCCACTCTTTCTTCATCAAACTGGCTCAATAGTTCTTGAACCATTTCTGGCGCAATATTTTTAAGTTCATTGGTGAGTGTATGGGGTTGCTGATTGACTGGTTGGGCAAGGGATGTTTTTAAGTCAAATGGGCTGTTTAATACATTGTTAATCATGATTGTCCTTAATCGTAAACCCACGTTAAGTTTATATCGGTAATAAAGCTAAATACTTTAATTTTCAACAAGACGATTTTGTCCTAATGTCCCCTTGAACAATTGCAGTTAGAGCAACAAAGAATAAGAAAGTTTTCCATGTCACCTTGGATACTTTAGGGGGGGGTCATTGGCAATCTATTACAGTTAATGTATCTAATAGGCACAATGCGACTAAAAACAGCCAGATAATCGACCGTTGCTAACGTCTGGAATGTGCGCTAAGCGGAAGTTAGCTTCAAAATATTTGCGATATATTTTCTAATGAATGATTGGTGGCTTATTACTGAGAAGTCTCCATAATAAGCGTTAGCACTCATATCGTGTGAGTATCTGAACACATTTCATCGCTGAAGAATAATCACCAGTCACATATGCACTAGTTATTGCTCCTTCCTTCATAATACAAATAGCATCGAGTAAAAAAGGGTTTTCTTTTGTCATGTGCAGGCGAATGATTTCTCGAACTTTATGCTTATGCCTTTTACAAAATAACGAAATATCACTACTTTTATTACTAAATTCAGCTGAACTATTAATAAAGAAACATCCACGAAAATCTCCAAGCATTGGTTCAGAATTAGTGAACCAACTTTCTAGTGCAGTGAATAATCTAATTATCACTTTTTCGTTAGAATCTGCTCCTTGAAGCTTTATTTCTAACCATTCAATAAAGTTCATATGCCTTTGTTCAAGAGTTGCAAGTATCAAGCTTTCTTTGCTTTCAAAATGGCTGTAAAGAGTTTGTTTTGCTACTCCTGAAATCTTCAATATTTCATTTATTCCAATAGAGTTAATACCATTGGAATAAAAAAGACTTAAAGAAGTATCAATTAATAACTTTCGTTTTTTATTCATTTTATTCTCCTAAGTTTTTATATTGACAAAACTAGACCGACTTGTCTAGAATATAAAGTAGACAGAGTTGTCTTGTTTTTTTTGTTTCGGAGGTTATATGAATAAATTTGTTTTGCCGTTGATTGCAGGGGTGGGTGCCTCTATAACAATTGGTTTTCTTTTGTACTTTGAGACTACATTCGAAAATTCAACATTGATTATGGCTCCTTTTGGTGCAACAGTAGTGATTGTCTTTGGTTTGCCTAAAAGCCCATTGGCACAACCAAAAAATGTAATTTTAGGGCATTTAATTACTGCATTTATTGGTGTTTTCTTTGTTCAATTTATAGGTGTATCCCAAATAGATTTAGCTATAGCAACAGGTCTAGGAGTTAGCGGAATGCTGTTAACAAAAACTACGCATCCGCCAGCAGGAGCTAATCCGTTACTAATTATGATGTCAGGACAAAGTTGGTTATTCTTAGTAACTCCTGTATTAATTGGCGCTGTAATTATCGTTTTAATGGGAAAAATAATGCAAATATTTCAAGATAGATTTGTGGTAAACGTGAGCTAAAGGGGCTTTGTTTTGTTTAACTATTTGAAAGGTTGTTTAATATACCAAAAGAGATAGTTTTTTCATTTATCGCAGTTTTATAGCTAAGTTTTCTCGCTCGGCATCAGTATGTATCTAAATTTTGCTTGACCCTAACCTTACGTGATAGTTGATGATTCTATTTGTCATTAACAGTAGGCCATTGGAAATTTATGTTAAATAAAACTTACAGTGTAAGTAAGCTAAGCGAAATTTCGGGTGTTACTATTCGAACACTTCATTATTACGATAAGGTTGGCCTATTAAA
>NZ_JABSPA010000013.1 GCF_013214175.1 Colwellia sp.
AAGAGGGATTGCTGTTAAATTTGAGTGCCAACAAGAGTAAATTGTGATTCTCCGAGCTTGCTCGGCAAATTTAACGCTAAGCTAAGCGGAAAAAAGCAGTTGGCTATAATGCGCGAAGCGCAGCCAACTGTATTTTTTCCGTTTGAGCGCCTTGTTATATGCAGCACTGGTTAAACTAGATACTGCACGAATTTTATAGCGCACGTTATAAAAACGCTACGCCGTGAATTTTTACGCTACACACAAAAGCTACAACAGAGTTAATAGCTTTGCCACCTTTGAAAAAGGTATAAAAAGGCAAAAGCTTATTAGCGATAACACCCAACTCTTTTAGCGGAAAACGCTAGAATTCTCTAGCCCTAAAATGTAGTTTTTAAAAAGCATATAACAGTTTATTAAGAGGCAAAACCCCTTCTTTCTACAAGATGAGATTAATCATCCCTAATTTTATAATGCTAAGAGATTACTTGATTGTTATCGACAGATCAATGAGTTAAAAATACTCACTTAACTGGTAGATGTGTGAAAGGCGGAAATATTCCCGCTTTATTGTAGAAAGAAGGAATACACAGTAACTGTATAAGAATACAGTTACCATCAGGCGTTTACTTATAATATTTCGCTATTAAAATACTATTGATAAAACTAAGTGAACTAACAAGTTCGATAAAATAAAATATCGCGGCACAGCTAACTGAATCGCGAATTGGCTTTAATTTAGAGCATTTCATCTGCCATTCGCGCAATTTCAACACCAAGCTTCTGATGAGCATCTTCATCAAGGTGAATACCATCAATATTGCTCGCTGAGACCAGTTGTGCTGCATCAAGAAAAGCACACTGCTGTTCATTGGCAATAGCGCGGTATTGTTCAGAAAAATCATGTGTTTTTACCGCTTGAATCGAACTAGTCAGCTTATTTTCGGCTGAGTTTTCGGTTCTCTGCTCGACTCTTTCTTCGGTTTTCTGCTCGGAGAGAAGCGGTGGCGCTACTAGTAATACTTGAGGAACTGGCAAGTCGAGGCGCAGGCATGTTGCTGTCATTAAATCGATTAGCTTTGATACGCCTCGAGATGCATCCTGTACTGTCGCTGAGGATTGTTGCAGAATGTCATTAGTTCCTAGCATTAATACCAGCACATCAACTGGAGAATGTGACTCCAAACATTGCGGTAAAAATGTCGCTCCATTTTTGTCTGCACGGGCCGGATCGTCCACTATGGTTGTCCTGCCACTTAGCCCTTGCTCTATTACTCTCACGTCACAACCTAGCTGCTTTTGTAACACGCCTGTCCAACGCTTTTCGAAAGGGTATCGTGCCCCTGTACCGGGGACGTAGCCATAAGTATTTGAATCACCATAACATAACACTACTTTCATATTTTTTAGCCTTTGTCCGAGTATTAGTTTACCAACATATAAAACCTAAAAAGACTTATCGATCTTGGCTAACATTTTTACAGGCGGAAGCTGACCAATGGCTAGTAATCCCACTTTTTTTTAATAGTTAAAGGCTAATCACAAGCTACTGCTCGGATATTACCAATGCTTTAATTTTTAGTGCTTTTTCAAAGTGGTCAAGTTTATGGGTGATGATCCACCAGCTTGCCGCTTCCATCAATAATTCAGGGTCATCATTTTTATTAGCAAAAAATGCATAAAATGATAAACCGACATTAGTGCCCTTTAGGGCTATTTTTTTATCACACACAGCTATAATTTTTTCTTGTAAGCTCTTTTGCATTCGTTAATTTCCTTTTAATGTATTTATTAGTACTTCAGTGCCTAACTCATTAACTAACACTTCAATTAGGTAAATAAAAAAGCCAGCAAGTTTACCTGCTGGCCTTGTTTTAACTGTTAACATTTACCAATGAAGCAAGCTTTTACTTGTCTTCAAAGTAGAACTTTTCACGTTTGTTATCATAGTTACCTATTTCATTCATGGTTTCAGCGTTATATAAACGGCCATTCACCATGGTGTGGGTAACTTTGTCACTTAAGCGAATGTCTTTACTAACATCACCGTCAATAACAATCATATCGGCAAGTTTACCCACTGTTAATGAGCCCAGATCTTTATCTAAACCAAGAGTTCTTGCTGGTGAAATAGTGGCAGTACGAATAGCTTGCAGTGGTGTCATACCACCCTGCGCCATCATCCACATTTCCCAGTGCATGGCTAAACCTTCACGTTGACCGTGACCACCAGCGTTTACTTCAACACCTAAGTCCTGCATCTCTTTTGCCACTTTGGCGACATTAAAATGGTTATAGTGATGCAATGGCGCTTTTGGACGACGCATCGAGCGAGGGTCTAAAAACTCACTTGGCACATATTTACTTAAGCGCGGATGTTCCCAAACATTAGTGGTATCGTACCAATAATTTTCACCTGAAATACCGCCATAAGCAACACCCATAGTTGGCGTGTAAGCCATGTCAGATTGTGACCATAACTGCTTGATATCATCATAAATTTTAGCAGTAGAAATAGAGTGTTCTAAGGTGGTATGACCGTCAACAAGCATAGTTAAATTATGTTGCAGTAATGAGCCCCCTTCAGGCACAACCATCATTTCTAATTCACGTGCGGCTTGAATAAATTGCTGACGTTGATTACGACGTGGTTGGTTATAGCTTTTAACACTAAAGGCACCCGCTGCTTTTAAACGTTCAACGTGAAATTTAGCATCGTCCAGACTATCAACATGTGAGGTATAGCCAGGGATAGTAGCACCATATAAAATTGTACCAGTAGAGAATAAACGGGCGGCGACTATCTTACCGGCTTTTTGCATTTCGCTAGCAGCAAAGAATTCAGTGGTATCGTTAGATGGATCATGAATTGATGTTACTCCTAACGCTAAACCAGCATAGTTTTTCCAGTTCTGCTGTGGAATAATTTCGTTACTGCCTTGTGAACCATGAGCATGGGCATCAATTAGTCCAGGCATAACGGTTTTTCCGGTAATATCAACTATGTAAGCATCACTTGGAATTTTTACCTGTGCTTTAGTGCCAACGGCTTTGATTTTGTTACCTTCTACTAGCACAACGCCATTTTCGATAACTTGCTCACCTTCCATAGTGATCACTGTACCGCCAACAAAGGCAACACGACCCGATGGAATATCAACTTTTTGCTGGTAGCTTAAGTTAATCACTTTGACTTCGTTTTTAACATCACTCGCCGATTGTTCAGTCTCTTTAGCCTTTGTTTTACTGCTAGTTTTATCGCTATAAGTAGCCTTATCGCTGACATCGCTGCTGATTTCAAACAGGCCTTTTACTGAAGCTTGGTATAAGTCTGCACCTAGGCTCCAATAAAGCTCATTGGACCTACCATTCCAGTTAATACCTTCACCAGCACGTATTGATAACTGCTCTACCGGTAAATTTTTCGCTTTAGGACCAATATCAATAACATCACCACGTTCTACCAATGGCGTAACAAATACTTTAAAGCGCTCGGCAAAAGCAAGGTAATTACCATCTGGCGATACACGGTATTCTGAGGCGAATTTACCTTGATATAACTTGGTATCATGTTGCCCATCTAAATCGATACGAGCAATATGCGGCGTTTTGCCATTGCGTGTAACATATATACGATCATTACGTGCGCCAAAGTGTGGTTGTAAACCGCTTTCTGTAACCAGTTCAGCCTTACCACCTTTCGCCGAAACCGCATAAATACCAGGATTTAAGCCCCAAGTAGGGTCGATAATAGAGCCGCCGCTGATTTTACGATAAACCACGGTTTTACCATTAGGTGAGAAGCTGGGTTCAACATACTTTCCAGGCTCACGGGTAATAGTTTTACCTTTACCGCCTCGGCTTGAGACTACACGTACTTGACCTAAGTTTTTATCATCCCAGCTCACATAAACAATTTTTTTACCATCACGTGAAAAACTTGGGTTAAGCTCAAACTGACTTTTTTGTTTGGTTAAGCGTTTTGGTTTGCCATTTGGTAGGCTCTTGGTATAAAGCAAGCCCATGGACTCAAACACAGCAACTTTGCCATTGGGTGATACTTTGACATCACGTAGCATTTTGGTATCAAAGGTTTTTTGATCTAAGTCTTGCGAGAAACGCACAGCAGTTTGAATTTTCTTTTGTGTTTTAACATGAAATTCAATCACTTTAGCTTTTTTCGAATCCAGTGATAATTTATTAATTTTACCGCCGGCCCAAAAGACTAAACCATCACTTTCTGGGGTCCAAGCCATAGTAGGATAAACACCATGAATAGCCCAGGTCTCTTGCATATCACGATCTAAACCATCATAAACCTTGGTTTGTGCGCCACTCTTAAGATCATATAGATATAAGTTTGATTGAAAATCATCACGACTGATAAAAGCTAGGTACTTACCATCCGGTGAAAGTGTTGGTCTAATCGCGCCGCCTTTACCGGAAACAATGACTTTAATTTCGCCGGTTTCAAGCTCTAGGCGTTTAATTTTATAAATGCCCTTCACTGAGTCTTTTGAGTAATGGAAAGATTTACCTGGCGTAGCATCTTGAGAGAAGTAAACGTATTTACCGTCATGAGAGAATGCGGGTTCACCTAAATCTTTTTGCTCATTAGGACGTTTGGTTAACATAATGCCATTGCCACCCGACTTATGATACATCCACACTTCACCAGCACCTAAAGAGCGCGTACCGGTGTAGTGCTTACGGCCAACCAAGTAATTACCATCAGGTGACCAAGCTGGACTATTTAATAACCGAAAAGTTTCAGTGGTTACCGCTTTAGCATCACTGCCATCGGCTTTCATTATCCATAAGTTATCGCCACCATCTTCATCTGATGTAAAGGCAATGTATTTACCATCTGGGCTAAAGCGTGGTTGCATTTGCCAAGCAATATCTGTCATCAATGCTTTAGCTTCACCGCCAGAGGCTGGCATAGTGTAAATATCTCCGAGCAAATCAAAAACAATGGTTTTTCCATCAGGACTTAAGTCAACATTCATCCAAGTACCTGAGCGAACATCAATGTTCGCTGTGGTAAATTCTCCTTGAGGCTCGTTAACAGACCATTTTGTTGCTACGTCTTTAGCAATAGTTTCGCTGGTGCTGGTTTCGTTAATGTTTGTATTTGATTGGGCAAAAGCAGTTGGCAATGCCAACAGTACACTTAGTGCTACACCTGAGAGCAGGAGCTTTTTTGACGATAGGATTTTCGACATAATGAGAACTACCTTATACATTTGTATTGTATGTTTTAACCCAATTCCATTAAATTATTGCCACTTGTGCGGGTTAAAATACGCCAAGACGGCGTTGCTCTTATTGCCAATAGACAGCTATTGGTCAATCAAGCGCCCTGCTTTGATTTATTTTCCCTATGCACAACAAGATGACGAACTTAATGAAACGGGTATTAGCTGGACTAGCTAAATAACTGCTAGTACTTAATCATAAACACTAGCGAATTGTAAGGGAATTGAGCCGATTAACCGGTATGGTAAGTTGTATTACGCGAGGATAAAAATGCTGAGTTGTAAGGCCTTGTTGCCACTCATAAATTCGCTTTATAAATGAGCTGTTACTTGAACTAGTGCTTGAACTATTCGTTAAAGAAAGTTGCTAATGCTAGCGACTAAAGAGTGCCTTGCCAATAACCGACATCAAGCCACTGGTTAAACTTAAAGCCGACTTCTTTAAAGTGAGCCACCTTTGCCAGAGAAAATTTCTCATGCACAGCAACACTAGCCGCATTGGGTAAAGTAATGCCGCCGATTACGCTATGAATGTTTCTATTTTTAAGCTCGGTAAACAATGCTTGATACAATTGAGTGCCCAGGCCTTTACCGCTCTGCTCTGGTGATAAATAGACGGTAACTTCAACAGAGAAACGATAGGAGAAACGTTCACGCCATTTACTGGCATAAGCATAACCAAGTATTTCTCCAAGCTCGTCTTCTACGACAAGCCAAGGTAAATCCGCAGCGAGTACACTAGTGATACGCCGTTGCATCTCTGCTGCCGTTAAAATATCTTCTTCAAAAGTGATTACTGTATTAGCGATATAATAATTATAAATATCGCTAATGGCTTTAGCATCTTGCTCTTGTACAGCCCTGATCATATAAATTCCTGATGTCGATGAATCAAGCCATTAACTACTGTAATGACGAATAACAGATATTTTACCCTTTTCAATTTCTAGCACCTCAAAAGTACTGTTATTAATAATGATTTCTTGACCATTATCAGGATGTATCCCCTTCGCTTGAGTGTTAAATTTAATCATAATGACATTATTGCCATAGGCACTATTAGTCAACTGTGCTTGGTACTCGGTATGAATGCCCAAGTAATAACTCATGCCTTTACGCATCAGCGCCTTACCATCGGCAGCACGACTATCATCATTTGCATAAGGTAAATGCTGGTAACCGATATCATCGGTTAGATAAGATAAATAATGCTCTAAATCTTGCTTGCTAGCATTGGGCTTTTGCACCTTGGTCCAGGCAGTGAAATAGTCTTGAGTAAATTGTTCATAGTTGAAAGCTTTATCTTGTGCGCTGACCATAAGTGGCAAGGTTAATAAAACGCTGAGTAAACTTGATAGCAAAAACTTCATAAAATGTCCTTTTTCATTAGTAGTGGTAACTGTGCTTAGATAAATATTTACCAGTGACTAGCTTACCTTGTGCAGGTTAATACGGTTTTAATCATTGTGAGTGTTTTTCAATTCGATATTAAGCGCTTTTATTTCCGCTTTACATCGGTCATTATCTTTTGTAGAACCTTTAGTACAAGGCGCTGAAGGGTCACCACCAAAGTCTCTTTGTACGCTATAGTAAACGCAAGATGACAGCAAAAAAGTACAAGCCACAGCATATATAAATTTCATGTTAAATCCCTTAATAAGAAGTACTAGCGTTGAAACGTCACTAGCAGGCACGAATACTTGTTTTAAACTAGTGCCGAGATAATTAATGCCGATGAGCAAAGTTAGACTTCAACATTATTATCAAACTGATAAAGCAGACTACGCTGTCGTTGCTAAAAAAGGAAGCAAGAAATTACACAGCCATTTCATTTAACTAGGCGTTCTTTAGGGGGCATTGAGCAACTTAAAATAAGTGTAGGGGTTTGTAGGGAGTGATTAGTCTGTTGATAGTGTTTGATCAATAAATAGTGAATTAATTTTCTAACATTCACTGGTTTCAATAGTGATAACTGGTTTTTTTGGTGTGCCATTTTCGCTGTTTTCATATCTAACATGACATTTAATCGTTGATTTTTGATCATAATCATCAATCAAGAAAATATAGATGTAGTTATTAGCCGTTGATTTGTCGGTGAAGAAAGGAGCCGCATTACGGTTTCTATTGGCGGTATTACGATCTACAGCATCTATTTCTAACCAAGCTTTTACTTGTGCATTTAATTTAATAAAGCTATCTCGACCACGAACTGAGGGATAACCATTATAAAGTGGAATTTCAACATCAGCGATTTGAATTACCCCAATGCCTAAATGCTCATTATCAATGATCGCACGAGAATTAATAAGTTGTAAGCCACTGGCCATTGCCCCGCCAACAGCTTCTAGTGTTGCTGCCCTAGAGTCACCGGTTAAATCAATAAATTTAGGTGCAGCCGTTACCGCTAATATGCCTAAAATAACAATAACCACAATGAGCTCAATTAAGGTAAATCCATGTGTTCTGTTTCTTAACTGTGCCATGTACCCTGCTAACCCTAAATTATCTTAATACTATTTTCTGTGAAGTATTATAATCGCTCCGGATAAGATTAATTGTAACCACTTGTTATTCTTTGTTATATTTAAAATACTTTGCTCATAGCTTACTTATTGTCTTCTGTACCATTTTGTTGATGTGCACTTTCTAAAATTATTTATCGTTGCATTATTGCGCAACTGCGTGAGGTAAAATACGCCAAGGCGACTTTGCTCTCAATTACACACGCCCGCTATTGGTCAATCGAGCGCCTGCTTTGATTAGTTTTTCCAGTACACAACAAGATCACAAACTTAATGAAACGGGTATAAACCAAAAAAATCAGTTTGCCTCTTGGTAAAGAAGTAAACTGATTTTTAGTTATCTGTTCGCTAGGTCTTCGCTAAATAGCGATACTTCTAAAAAACGCTATTGGCAATAAATTGTTTTTAAACGTGCAATTAACGGTAAGTCACCTTCGGTAAGCGTACCTAACATTAACCAATCGACCAGTAATTTACTGAGATCAATCTCGATACCAGACAGCATTTGCTCTTGCATTAATTGTACTTGAACTTTCATACGCTGATCAGCTAGCTCTACCGGCGAATCACTTTTACCCAGTATTTCAATTTCTAAGGTTTTATCGAAGCGACGGCTACCATCAACTTGATTGGTTAGCTTAACATGCTCTTGAAAACGCTTTTGCCAAAAACTGCTTAGCTTGTTAAACATATTCGATGCTGATAATGCCTCAACACCTTTGTTGTTTGGCGCCTGTACCGACATTAACTCAAACAAGTTCGACCAACTTTGTTGTTCCTTAACTTGATTATTAGTGTTAATTATTTGCTCTACTTGCTTAATAATCTTTTCAATGCGTACTGCCACTGCCTTGATAACCGGCTTATTAGCAATAACTTCTTGCAGTAAGGTTTCTGCTTGTTGGTCAATAGCTTTTAATGCTTGGTTATTTGCAGGAGTAGTATCTAGGTTAGAGCCTTCTTCAGCTTCTTGACCTGCAAAAGCACTAAGCGACTCTTCTATTGCTTGCACTTTTTCATCAAACGCTTGTTGTTGACTGGTGAACGCCGCTTGCTGCTCTGACTTTAACGCTTGTCTTTTAGCAAATAATTCATCGTTTACTTTACGAAATTGTTGCCACAACAGATTTTCTTGATGGTTGCCAGCAAAGCCTATTGCACGCCATTGCTGTTGTAGTTGTTTAGCGGATTCAATTGCAGAAAAAACATCATCACCAGCGAGTAACTGCTGTGCTTTAACGATCAAGGCTTGTTTTTCTTCACTGTTACTTAAATGAAAAGTACTGATGGCGGTTTTAATAGGCGCAATAGCATTTTTAAATTGCTGCTGTAATTTTTTGTATTGATTACGATCCACTTCGCCAGCATTGTTCCATTGCTGTTGTACGGTATTTAATTGCCCGTCGAGCTTTTTAAAATCAATAACTGGCGTCTCTTGACCATTCTCAATATCAGCAACAAGCGTTAATTCACTCGCAAGTTGCTCAGCTTGCGCTAATATCTTTTGACGTTGCTCTAAATGCTGCGCACGGATTTTATCCTGCTCGGCATAGAATAACCGACAAGGTGCAAAAGCTTGTTCACAAAGCTGATTAAACTGCTCATTTAATTGTTTATCAATATCTTCATCGGCATGACCTAAAGAATTCCAAGTACCGCGGAATTCTTTAACTTTTGCTGCTTGTTCATTAGGATTATCCAGTGGCGTTTCAACCAGTGCTTGCACTGCTATAACTAGCTCTTGTTTACGAGGTGTCGCGATATAATGTTCCCAATCGCTCAGCTCGATCATTTTTTCGCTAACTTGGTCAAAATCACGTTGCAACTGTTGTTGTTGCTGAGCAGAAAGTTGCTCAATAGTCTCTTTCACACCCTTAAATAAACCAAAACAAACTTTGTATTTACCATTGCTAAGTAGACGCTTTATATCTTGTAATTTTTTCTTATGTTGGAAAAACAATTCTTTTTGCTGACTTTGTAATGGCTTTAAACCACCTTGCCAAGTACTGATAATTTGTTTTTGCGCTTGCACAATAGACTCAGGTAAAATCCCGGCAGTTTTTTGCTCAATTACTCGCCATGCTTTTAACCAGTCTTGGTAAGTTTCTTGACGCGTATTTAACTCGTTTAATGACTTAGGTAAAGTAAGTTGCGATATTTTAGAGATTAAATTGGTCGCTTGACTTACCGATTCAGCAATCTCTGGTATTTCACCTAAACGTTTAGTTAACTGGTTAACTTGCTTGATAAAAATTTGTTGCTCGTCTTTATTCAGTACCGAGGCATTAATGTCTGTGGTTAACTGACCGAGTAAACTTTTAAACTGTTCTTCATCAAAGTTATCACTGGAAAATACTGCCGTTGTTATCGCTTGGCTAATGTGATTAAGCTGCTGGGTAAAGTCTTTTTTGTCTTGCTGTTTATCATGCGCTAATTTATCGGCAATGATCTGTTGCTGATAGTTTTCAGCTTTGGCGATAAATAACTTATCCAATTGGCTCATTATGCCTTGGTACTTATCATTAAAAGCTGATAATTCTTCTTCGTTAAAAATCGCTAGTTCTGGCTCAAATGTTTGCCACTGTTGAATTAACACTGACTTACGTTTCTTATACTCGCCATAATCAGCAACGTCTTTTAGTGCTTGTAATTTGGCTAAAACAAGTTGTATTTTCTTGGCCAATTTTAGCGGTTTTTCAATGGCGGTTTGGATGGCGGCAAGTTTGTCTTGAATTTTTTGAGCTAAGACTTCATTACAGGCCTTTTTACTCAGTTTCTCTAATACTTTGGCATCATCAACTTGCTCAAGTAAGTAGCTTTGAAAGTCAGGATTTTGTTTTTGACTAAAACTATGGCTTAACAAATGGGTAGAGGTTTTACGGGCACTAATTTGCTGATAAAGCGCAATCATAATTGCACTGTCTTTTTCATGGGCTAACCATGCTTCTAATAACGCTGTACCGAGTAATGGGCTGTGCGCTTGTTTCGCTAATATACTTTGTTTTATCTCAGCCGATAGCACAATTTTGTGATCGGTCGCCAAAATATCATGTACCTGTTTGCCGGCAAATTGTTTTACCTTAGCTTGGGAATTCTTATGGCTTGCTTCAAGGTAACTATCAAAAGAGGCCACTTTAATCAAGGCTGCTCGACGTACTAAATCACTGACATCTTGCTGGATAAGTTCCGTTAAAATGGCAAGTTGTTCGCTGTTACTCGCCGATAACTCATCATTAATGGCGGTGATACGTACCGTCGCGTCTTTATGTTGCCAGTTGGCTTTTGTTTTAAAAAAAGAGGAGAAAATCATAGTTTATTTGGTTTCATTCAGTTGAAGAATAACAATAAGGTTTAACTGTAATACTTACAGCTCATTGTTACTGAAATAAGCGATATCCGCTTGTGTTGGTTTGTCACAGCTTTTAAGTTTTTCTTCCGGCTTATAGCTAGAGAATTGAGCTTTAAGCTGGCGTTTGTTTTTTTCAACGATATGGCCATCAGGACCAATGGTTAGCATTTGATCATTTTCTAAATGTCTAGCTTGATAGGCCATAGTTAATTGCAAAGCCGTGGCGCGCTGGGCTTTATCAACCACAGTACCTTCAGGCCACTTGCCTGTTTCCGCGGCACATTTTAAGCGTAAATACATGTCATTTGACATAGCGTCTATGGTGTTAAGTAAATCCATCAGAATTCCGAGGGTTAAGTAGTATTAATTGATAGTTTTTTATTTGCTTCACAAGAAAAATAAAGCTAGTTCGCTTTACGCTTGGTAAAGAGCAACATGGCGCGGATAATTATATACATAACAAAACCGAGCATAGCACTGACCATGGCTAAGTTATGTTGCCAACTACCTGGTTCAACATTATCCCAAAACATAAATAAGAAGCCACCACAAAATAACAGCATGGCGATGAATGAGTAATTCATTAGGCGTTGAGTTTTATTGATTAAGTCAACTCGGTTAATACTGGCAATTTTCTCGGCATCAAGCCCAGATAAATTAAGGTTACAGTGATTACAGCTTTTCGCTTTGTCGGAAATTTTTTTCGAACAACCCGGACAATTAATAACGGCCATTTAATTACTCATGCAATGATATAAAAAAGTTTAACCCGCAAATGTTGTCTATGAACCATTTGCGGGCATTTCACTTAGTATACCTGACCTATTTTGCTATTTCACTACGCAGACACGCACAAAATATTTTAGTTTCTCCGCTAAAGAAATAAGTTAAGCATTCATTGCTTTTGTCGGCGTTTTAATAGAAAACAATACCGCATAAACCACGGGAATAACACCTAAAGTAAACACTGTAGAAAACAACAAGCCGCCGATAATGGCAATCGCCATAGGCTCCCAGAACTCACCACCACCTAGGTATAACGGAATTAGACCAAATATGGTGGTTGCTGTGGTAAGTACTATCGGTCTAAGCCTTTGCTGAGCGGCGTTGATAATAGCTTGGCATGGGTTTTCAGGCAGTGCCTGCTCTTCTATTTTAATACGCTCTAATAAAACAATGGCATTATTTATAACGATACCGGCTAAAGAGATAATACCCAATAAGGTCATAAAACCAATAAAAGATTGCCCAACTAACAAACCACTGGTTACGCCAATTAGGCCTAATGGAATAGTTAATAAGATTATTAAGGCTTTTCTAACCGAGTTAAATTGGGCAATAAGTAACAGCAAAATAATAAAACCGGCAATAGGTAACTTCTCGCCGATGGATTTATTGGCTTTACCTGATGTTTCATATTCACCACCAAGCTCAAAAGTATAGGTTAATGGCCAGTTTTTTTGCTGTGTCTCAAGCCAGGGCAAAAGCTCATTAAAGGCTTGGTTCGCAGTAATCGTATTATCAATTTGGCCACCAATGGTGATGGTCTTTAAGCGGTCACGACGTAAAATCTTAGCGGATTGCCATACCACCTTGATATCTGCTACTTGTGTTAACGGTACTGAACTACCGGTAGCTTGCGAGTACACAGCTAAAGCTTGTAATTTACCAATGTCTTGGCGATCGTCAGCTTGTGTGCGCAGGGTAATCGGTATAACGATATCCCCTTCCCTATACTGACTTAGCTCAAGGCCAGAAAGACCGGTTTGCAATGATATGGCAATATCTTTACTGGTTACACCCGCACGACGAGCACGACTTTGGTTAATATCGACCTGCAATTTTTTAATTGGCATGCCCCAATTATCACTAATAGCTTTAACACCGTTAATTTGTGCCATACGTTGTTTAACTTGCTCAACAATAATAAATAATTGCTCAGATTCGGCACCGTTAATACGTACCTCTACTGGATTGGCAATGGGAGCACCATTTTCAATTTTACGAAGTTTTACCAATAAATCAGGGAATGTTGCCAAGCTATAACGCTCAAGTTTATCCATGGTTTCGTCGACCAAATCTTTACTGGTTAGATTTATGATCATCAACGCATAGTTACTACTGGTCGGTTTCGGATTATGAGTTAATAAGAAGCGCGGGCCGCCGTTACCTAGGTAAGTTACCCAATTAGTGACACCGGTATCTAGCTCTGGCGTTGCCTGTAACTCTGCACGGATAAAGCTTTCAACTTGCTCGGTGACTCGCTCTGTTGCCGCTAAAGTGGTGCCAATGGGCATTTCTAATTCCATTTTGAAAAAAGCACGGTCAGAAGGTGGGAAAAACAATTTAGGCACAAATGAAAGTCCCCAGATAGCGGTGATAAACAAGCCCAAGGTAACCAAAAGTGTTAACCAACGAAAACGCAGTAAGTTAAGCAATAGTGCGCGATAGCCGGCAAATAATCGGCTATCAAACAGCTGCGTAGTCTTCTTTACTTTCATAAATTTGACACACAACATAGGGATTACTGTCATTGATAAAACCCATGAACACAATAAAGTAATGCTGACCACTTTAAAAAGAGAAGCCGTGTATTCTCCCGTAGCCGACTCCGCCAAAAATATGGGTAAGAATGCCGCCGCAGTGGTTAATGAAGAAGTAAGCAGTGGTATTTTTAACTCATTTGCCGAGTCTACTGCCGCATCAATGGCTTTTTTGCCTTTTTCCATCGACACCATAATGCTTTCAGACATGACTATGCCGTTATCCACCAACATACCTAGCGAAATAATAAGCGCGGCTAAGGAGATTTGGTCTATGCCAATATTAAAGAATGACATGATCAGTATGCCAAAAATCATACTCGATGGAATAAGCACAGCAACGATTAAGCCCGTTCTAAAACCTAAACTGAGTAACATCACTAAGGTCACGATAATTACAGCTTGAATCAAGCTGCTAGAAAAATCATTGACCTTTTTCTCGACATCAAAAGGCAGGAAAGACACCGCCTCAAATTCTACACCAATGGGATAACTTTGGTTAAGGTTAGCGATAAGCTCATTTACTTGTTGGCCAAGTAGAATATTATTTCCACCTTGACGCATAGCAATGGCAATAGATAAGCCCTGCTCTCCCGAAAGACTGACCTTAGTTTGCATAGGGTCAACATAACTACGTTTAATAGTAACCAAGTCGCTTAAATAAAGTAGACGGTCACTACCAGGAATTTGGATAATGGTTCTTTTAATTTCATCGATATTTTCAAAGTTACCGCTGGGCTCTAGGGGAATTTGCTCATCCCCTAAAATAATACTGCCGCCCGAAATAACAATATTACGGCTGGAAAGTTGCTCACTTAATTGGCTTGGCGATATGCCTAAGTTGGCTAGATGGGCATTATCATATTCAAGAAAAATATGTTCTTGTTGCTCACCAAACACCTCGACTTTTGCCGCTTCCGTTAACCGAAGCATGGCGTCCTTGGCTTGGTCAGCAATGGTTTTCATGTCTCGGTAATTGTAGCCTTCCGCAGTTAAGCCAATGACAATACCAAAAACATCGCCAAACTCATCATTAACAATGGATGGGAAACTCTCGGCGGGTAACTGACTTTGTGCTGCGTCAATTTTACGGCGTAAGTTATCCCAAATAGGCCGTAGATTACGGTAACTTTCTTTGATATTGACACTAATAATTGAAATGCCAGTACGAGATTCACTTTTAACAAAGTCTAATTCAGGTAACTCTTGAATAACCCGCTCTAGTTTATCCGTAATTAACATTTCAACCCGCTCAGGGCTAGCACCGGGGAACTGGGTAATCACTTGCGCAGTGCGAATAATAAAACCAGGATCGTAATCCTTGGGCATATTTTTATAAGCATTTACACCAAAAAACAGTATCACTATTAACAACATAAACGTGGTGCGATTATTAGTGATAGCCATACGGGTAATATTCATTAACTGTCCTTTTCTTCTTATCTTTTAGTTGTGGCTTTCTAGTTATTAATGGCTAATCAAATCACTAGCGGGAGTAAATTTAACTAAGCTACCCGATGATATTTTACTCATGCCGGCACTTATCACGTAATCGCCAGTCTTTAATACTGAAGTTAAGGCAGAAGTTAAACCGGCAAAAACCTCAATACCTTGTGCAGTGATACCCCCTACCACTACGGATTTCCTTACTATTTTGCCAACACCGAGGTCATGCTTTTGCACAACAAAGACAAAATTACCTTGAGCATCTTTTAACACGGTATGACTGGGTAAATAAAAGCTGGCTTGGTTTTGCTCATTATTCTTTCCTGGTAATGAATTGCTGTGTGACGAACGACCGAGTGATAAATTGGCACTTACTGAGGCTGTCATGCCAGGCAAAATCACATAGTTTTTAGGTGATTGCATGGTGAAAATCACTTCATAGGTTTTACTGTATTCATCGGCAAGGGTAGCAACTTCACTAAACTCTAACGGAAACAGTTCATTGTCTATTGAATTAAATTTGGCACTAACACCACCTTTAACGCTATTTTTTCGCAGATGAATCATGATACTTTCAGGAATATTAACAATCAGTTGAATTTTACTTAAATCATGCAATCGAACAATACGCTCTTTCGCGTTAATTTCTTGATGATTTTTACTGTATACCTTAGCAATAACACCATCAAATGAAGCGGTGAGTACACTGTATTTTAAGTTGTTGTTGGCAGTCGCTAGCTGTGCCTTAGTAGATTGGGCATTCGCTCTGATTTGATCAAATTCTGAAGCAGAGATATATTGCGTTTTAAGTAGATTTTTAGCACGGGTTAAATCCGCCATGGCTTTATCATAATGAGCTTGTGCTTCAGCCAAGTATATTTTCAGATCACTGTCATCGAGTTTAGCGATGATGTCACCTTTTTTTACTACATCACCTTGTTTAACCAAGAATTCAGTCAACTCGCCAGATATTTTAAAAGCTAAATCGGCGCGATTAACAGCATCAACAACCGCGGTAAATTCTAACGTTTGGCTAACATCAAGGGTTTGTACTACCAAGGTTCTGACCGGCCTTAATTGTGGTTTTTCTGCTATTTCTTTTGGTTTTTCACAAGCACTTAATAAACCTATCGCCATAATGGCAATTAAAATAGGCTTGAAAATTAGGTTAAAATTCATCGCGGATAAACTCCCAGACTTATTGTTTATTATATGGAGGGTAATTGAGGGGGATAATATAATGATATAACTGAGTCAAAACTGTTACTTTTCGTGTTTATCTGCACGAATTTCAACCAGACGGTCAACAAACTTCTCTGCCCACATCTTTACTAGCTCTTTAACGACGGTCATATTGTCGGCACCTGAATTGGCAATCGTAGTATCCACATATTTCGTACTTATTGCCGCTAAGATTCGTTCACGGCGAATGCCTTTTAAAAACTCAATTTCAACGGATACTTTGGTGGTGACATCACTCTTATCGGTTATTTGTAAGTAAGCGAGGTTACCGGCGTTAATAACCATACGAAAGGGAATAAAGTCGGTTGGCATTAGTTCAGGGTCTTCGAACTTAACGCCAGAAAATGCACCTTGAATGGTGATGGTTCTAGGGCCGACATGATCAACTACCTCATAGTTATTGGCAACTAACCTATCATGCATTTGTTGATGGAAATATTTAGAAAGCTCTTCTAATTGTTCAGGGCTAAATTTAGCATCAGGTCCTGGTGTTACCCACATTTCAAAAGGCACTAATTTAACACGATGCATATCAGCAAGCATGTCTATAGTAAAATTGTCACTGCGATAGACCTTGGTATAATCAGGGTCATAAACATCTTCAAAACCTTCATAGTTTTTTAAAAAACCTGACTTTTGTTGGTCGGTGACATTCATACAGCCACCTAATAGTAATGTGGTCAATAAAACGCTGACAATAGCTTGAATCTTCTGTGGTACTTTTAATAACATAACTATCCTAGATAAATGAATTATTTACCGCACTATAATGCTAGAATTCGACCTTAGAAGCTTAACAATTTGTGCCATTTACTGTGCCAAAAAGGACAATTTACTGCCAAAGTGGTCAATAGTGTAAATATCGATATAAAGGTACTATTAATTATAGCTACCAAGTGAGCCGCTGAGTGTGCTTTTTAACTAAGTAACCCATAGAGAATTTATGAGCCAAACAACCCTTGCCACCATTCCTCGACTTATCGCCCAAGTGCTTGCCATTTATGATGTTGAAGCTACAAGCGTGTTCACTTCTGCCGGTATTGATATTTCAGATGACAGCCAAAGTCGTATTCCCATGGTTAAAATGGCCACGTTATGGAAACTCGCGGTACAAGAGACCAAAAATAATGAACTGGGCTTAGTGGCGGCATCATTATTTCAACCCGCATATTTAAAAAGTATTGGCATGGCCTGGCTTGCCAGTGCTAATTTAGAAGACGGTTTAAAACGCTTTATCGCCAGCAGTCAGCTTATCAATACCGCGATACAAATTGAGTTGACTGAGCAGAATGGTGAAAACGGTGAGGAAATATTAATTCAGTACCAAAAGCGCCTAAAACTAGCAGATCAATTAAAAGTTCATCATTGTTCGATTGAACTAGGCATTGGTTTTTTCTTAAAGATGTTTCGTTTGGCCGCAGGTAAAAACATTCCAGCGACGGGTGTTTACTTTACCTTTTCAATTGATAAAAGCAAACAAGCTTATGAAGACTACTTTCAATGCCCTGTTTATGGCAACCAAGCAGTTAATGGTATTTCATTCTCTAAGGCACTGCTAACCGAAACCCTACCAACCCACGATGCTGAGTTAGTAGAGATGAACGAAATGGTTATCAACAAACACCTTGCCTCTATGGAAAATGGCGATACCAGCGCTAAAGTGATCAAAATAATCAATGAGCTATTACCCTTAGGCTGCCCAACAGAAGAAACCTTAGCTTATAAATTACATATGAGTAAACGCACATTGCAGCGGAAATTGAGCCAAGAAAAACAATCATTTTTGACACTACTGACCTCAGTACGTTTAATATTGGCCAAGCAACAATTAGCCATCAACAGCATTTCTATTACCGAAATAACTTATCAACTTGGTTATAGCTCACCCAGTACTTTTGCCCGGGCTTTTAAAAAACATATCGGAGTCTCGCCGGTAGAGTTTCGTGCACAGCTGGTAGATAACATTAATAACTAGTTAACCTTTCCAAAAATACCCATTTCAAATAGTAACCAACTCAAATAACACAATTTGCCAGTAAACACTGCGCATAAAAAAGCCGCTCCATATAAAATAAGGAGCGGCTTTTTATTGCTTACTAATCGAGCTGCTCAATTCAAGTTAGAGCAACTCAAATCAGAACAGCTCAGTTCAGCTTAACTTTCATTGTCTTTAGTTGACGCTTGCGATTTGCTTTGAGCTTTATCAAAGCGCTCTTCCCAAAACGTAGCATTGGTAATGCCTAACTTTTTTGGATCAAAAGTATAGTTTTTAACACCGGCTTTTTGTTGCGCCTCGTAATCTTTTAGTGCCTTTATCGCAGGTTTTGCCATAAAGAAAATAATAAGAATACCGATAATATTAAGCCATGCCATCAAACCAACACCAATATCACCCATGCCCCAAGCCGCACTTGGCTGAGCTACTGTGCCGTAAAATACAGCTGACATAAGAATGACTTTTAAAACAAACCTTAATGCAGGAATCTTTATGGTTCTGTTGATATAAGAAACATTGTTTTCGGCAATAAAGTAATAAGCAAGTATGGTAGTAAAAGCAAAGAAAAATAATGCAATGGCAATAAATGGTTTACCAAAACCCGTTAACACACTGTCAACAGCAATCTGAGTAAATGCCGGGCCACTAATGACTACATCAGCCGCAAGATGTTGCACTATAAAAGTACTGCTACCTTCAGGCATAACATTGTAAGACTGAGTAATTAAAATCATTAGAGCGGTCGCGGTACACACAAATAAGGTATCAATATAAACCGAGAATGCTTGTACTAAACCTTGCTGTGCCGGATGCTCAACTTCTGCAGCAGCAGCAGCATGAGGTCCAGTACCTTGTCCTGCTTCATTTGAATAAACACCACGTTTAACGCCCCAACCAATAGCAGCACCAAAGCCCGCCATAGGTGTAAAAGCATCGGTGAATATTGACATGAAAACACCCGGTAAAATATCAATGTGCAAACCAATAATAATACAAGCAATGATGATATAAGCTAACGCCATAAATGGCACCACAATTTGGGTAAAGTTAGCAATACGTTTAACGCCACCGAAGATGATAAAACCTAGGATTAGCACAATAAAGGTCGCCGCATAAACTTTAGTTAATGCAAGTTCACCTAATGATGAAGATACAGTACCGCCGGTACCAAAAACATTAACTAATGCATCGCCAATACCGTTCGACTGAACTACGGGTAATAACACACCACAAGCAACGATAGTTGAAATAGCAAATATCCACGCATACCATTTTTGTCCCATGGCTTTTTCAATATAGTACGCTGGACCACCACGGTAGACACCGTCTTCTTCTTCTTTATAAATTTGTGCATTGGTTGATTCAATGTATGCGGTGGCTGCGCCAAAAAACGCGACTACCCACATCCAAAAAACAGCACCCGGCCCACCAAAACCAATGGCAGCAGCAACACCAGCAATATTACCAGTACCGACTCGACCCGATAACGACACGGCTAGTGCTTGAAATGATGAAATACCTTTGTCTGAACTTTTACCCGAAAGCAATAAGCGAAACATTTCTTTAAACTGACGTATTTGCACAAAACGTGTTATTACGGTGAAAAATAAACCTGTACCTAAACACAAGTAAATTAGCGCAGGGCTCCAAATAATGGCGTTGATACTATTGACAAGATCTTGCACGGTTAACTCCTATGATTGTTATTATTTTATTTAGTTATCTTTTAATTATTTTTTAAGCTGAAATTATAAATTTGTACACCTATGACTAATCTCCCTAGCCATAAGTGCTTTTCTTAGATAAAGAAAAGGCGAATTTTTTAAAATTCGCCCTAAGCTTTATTCATCTATTACTTATTTACGTAAGTCATCTACCATATGATAAACGCCTGTTAAGAAATCTCGTCCTAATAAACTACTGCGTTCATCAGACCAACCAACGCTGTAATCAGGTAGCAGGTCATTATCTTTAAATGGCATTTCAATGGTATAAGCTAAACACTTAAATTGATTACCAACCCAGTTGGTGCCTACCGTTGGTAATGCTTTACCTGGTTCATCTTTATCGTAACCACGTTCATCTTGAAATTCTGGTGTGATAGCAACCATAAATTCTTTAAATTTATCTTCTAATGCTTTATGGCGGGCGTCGTAATTTACAACACCTTCACAGCCAGCAACAAAGTTTACCGGTAATGCTTCATCGCCATGCACGTCAAGGAACATATCGACACCCACTTCGAGCATTTTTTCACGAACAAGGAAAACTTCTGGACTACGTTCCATTGTTGGTTCTAACCACTCACGGTTAAGATTGGCGCCAACAGCATTAGTACGTAGATTACCACGAACACTGCCATCTGGATTCATATTAGGCACAATATAGAAAACAGCCTTGTTTAATAAAGCGCGGGCAACACCGTCATCTTCGTCAAGTAAGCGATCTAACATGCCTTCAACAAACCATTCAGCCATAGTTTCGCCTGGATGTTGACGAGCTGTGATCCAAATATTACGTTTGCCCTCACCTTCTTCACCTATTTTAAGCAAAGTCATGTCACGACCATCAATGGTTTGACCAAGTACTTGTAGATGACAATCAAGGTGCATTTGCGCGTTATGAATTAAGTCTTGATGACGTTCATAGCTATAAGGTGCAAAGTAGGCAAAATATACTGAGTCATGTTCAGGCGTTAACGTAATAGTAAGCTTTTCACCATCATATTGCGTTGGTACACGGAACCAATGTTCACGGTCATAAGAAGCAACGGCTTGGTAATCTTCCCAGCCTTCTGTATAAGCAGATTTACCGGCATTGTTTAAATGCATAACATGCTCTAAGCGATCGCCATTGGCCGTTAAGTCTGTTTGCAGTTTAAAGTGAAACCATTGGTAGAAATCAGACTGGTTGTCTTTTTTTATTTCTAGTTGAATGTTGCTTGCATCAGATGCATCAATAACGCGAATGTTTCCGCTGTCGAAATTGTCAGTAATTTGCATAATAATTATTTCTTAATTTGCTTGGCGTATTTGCTCAGCATAACGCCAATGAATAATTGAATAACACAGTGTACACAAACCACTGGCAGATCACTATATAGAACACCCTAAAAGATTTTATAATGAGCGTAAAAAAAGCCCTAACTCTGAAGAATATCCCATAGATTTACCAATAATCACATTTTCTTCATTTAAAACGTAATAACTGGGATATCCGCTGATTTCAAAACTTTGTTTGATGGCTTCATTACCCAAAGCAATTGGGAAAGTTAATTGATGTTTGCTAGTAAATGCCATGACTTCTTTATTACTGGTAAAGTCCATAGCAACAGCAATCACGTCAAGCTGCTCATTTTTTTGATACAAGGCCTGTAAATTACCTATGCTAGCATGACAAACCTGACACCAAGGCGCGAAAAAATACAAAATGGTGGTCTTACCTTGTGCATTTAACGACACTGTCTCGCCCATCAAAGTCGGTACCTTATCAATATTGACACCTTGATTTGAACTGACAACTTCACTTAGCGGCGTATCAGTTGCTAACATGCTGGTTTCTCGTAAAAGAGAAAGCAGTTGAAAGGCCACTAAAAAAATAATTGCTTGAATAGAAAAGCTGCGTAACAAAGGAAATTCCTGAAATAGTTATTGTGTCTAGCTTAATAGACCCGACAAGCCGTAATTATATTTTGTAAAGAATGCCTGACTTTGTAATCAATTGTGCTGCTAGCCGCTAGAATGATTTTTTTGAATGATTATTATCCTAGGATATAATCTTTACTTACTAGCAAATTAGTCCGTGTTTTAAGCTGAAATTCATCGGCTAATATAAACAGCTGTAATTTAAACCGACTAAAATATGATATTCAAAGTGGATTTGTTCATTGAATGTTTATATTCTGCATCTCGTAGGCGATAAATTAACCGGAGCCATTATGAAACCTTTTATCATGTTATTAATGTTATTTTCTTGCACCCTACTTGCTGAAGATATTGCTATTGAAGCTGTTAAGAAACACCCTAAGATAATTGAATTATTATCCACTAAAACTTTAGCTAAGCATTGGGTTGAATTTCATCAAATGGACTTAGGCGGTGAATGTGGTTTCACTGGCTGTAAATGGCGAAAATTGGTGTCTGTAATCGTTACCTCAAAAGGCGGAAATGCTATATCCACTACGACCATTGCCTTGGTGAGTGGCCATAAACCAAATAATATCAACAATATCACCGTAGAATTTGTTGAATTGACAAAACTCATAAAAGACACCACACAGACAAAACAACAATTATAAAGCATGATATTTTTCCTTTAAAAGTAAAGATACAGCATTACTATTTAGCCCTGCCATCGACTTTTCTTTAACCGTTATTTATCGTATTTTGAATAAAATCGACTAATACACCTCTCAAATGCGTTCTTTTTATTTACTATTTACGTATAAGAATTCAATGTACAAAATAGTCCCTGCATAACCACCTGATTGATTAATAACCACTTTAACTACGTATACAACATACAATACAGTATCGTAAATAAAAATTTACATCGATGATTTAGGTTGTTATTTAAGCACTCATTAACAATTTGTTAACTTTCGTAAATTAGTGCTACTTTGAAATAGTCAGTAAAAACTGATGTTTAAAAATTAAAGGAAGCACTATTTAAAAATATCGTTGAAGTTATTAATTTTCAATGAACAATAAATTTACGGAGTATCAAATGTATAAAAATAATAAAGTTACTAAGTTATCCATAGTGATCGGTGCAACAATAGCTGCCGCAAGCATGAATGTATCAGCAACAACAGTTAGCTCAATGACCATCAAAAACCAAACCGCAAATGGCGTGCCCTCATTTGTAACTGGTGACCTTGGTAACATGACAGATAAGTCAGCGGTACAGTCATTAAAAGATATCATTACCAGTCAAAACGAATTTGGTGCACAAGGCAATGAAAGTTTTACCATACATCGTCAATGGATTGATGAGCTAGGTAAAAAACATACGCATCTTGATCAGACTATTAATGGCCTTAAGGTCTATGGTACCAGCATGATTATTCATGCTAACCCGAATTTAGGTGCTTTAAATAACGGTAATGCTACCAGTACTATTTATGGCTTAACTGGGCGTCTAGCGCATAACAATGATAATAATGCCATGTCTGTAATGAATAGCATTAGTAATAACAATGGTGCTAAAAAGGCACTCGCTGCAGCAAAAAATATTGGTAATACTGCTGGTACAGCAGAGCTAGTTTATATTTATTTACCATTAAGTGAAGAAACCAAATTAGCCTATCGATTAGAGGTTACTTGGGACAATGGTAATGAAGACTTTGGACGAGACTTTATCTATTTTGATGCTAATTCATCTGAAGTATTAACACGTGAACCCCAAGTACATTCAGCAAAGAACTGGCGGACTCATACGCTCAATGGCGGCTCAGCTAATTCAGCACCTGGAACTTTGTTATGTACAAATAATCAAAGTTGTGGCGGTAATGCAGCAGCCCAACGAGCACATGATGGCGCAGCAAAGGTTTATGATTACTACCAAAGTAAATTTGGCAGAGACTCATTAGATAATAACGGTATGACCATGATTTCAAGTGTAGATATGGGTGTTTCTAATGCTTATTGGACTGGCAGTCAAATGATCTACGGCCAAGCATCAAATGGTCTCAATGATTTTACTGCTGATTTTGACATTATCGGTCATGAATTAACCCATGGTGTGACAGGTAATACTGCGAGACTAGTTTACGCGAATGCCTCTGGCGCCTTAAACGAAGCTTGGTCGGATATTTTAGGGCTTTCAGCTGAAGCTTATAAAAACGGCATAACCACTTCAACCTGGCTATTAGGTAATGATCTTTATAATAATCAACCGGGTAAAGCTTTTCGTTATATGAATAACCCAACACAAGATGGTTACTCAAAAGACTGGTGGCCGGAACGTATTCCCTATGTAAGTAACCCAAATAATAATAATGATCAAGGTGGTGTGCATGGCAATTCAGGTATAGCAAATTTAGCTTATGTGTTATTGGTAGATGGTGGTACTCATCCGCGTAATAAGTCGACTGCACAAGTGCCAAGTATTGGTATGGCTAAAGCGGAGAAAATTTTCTATCGCGCATTAACCACTTACATGAACCAAAATACTGATTTTTCAGGAGCAAGAACTGCGACGGCACAATCAGCCCAAGATTTATATGGTACAGCTGAAAAAACTGCGGTTGAAACTGCGTGGTGTGCAGTAGGCGTAGGTACATGTCCTGGTGGGGGCACTACTCCGGGTGTAGAGTTACAAAATGGTATAGCAAAAACTGGGATTTCTGGTACCGCTAAACAACAATTATTTTACACGATAGAAGTACCAGTTGGTGCAACAAATCTAAACTTTAAAACCTCAGGTGGTACCGGTGATGCTGATTTATTTGTCAAATTTGGCGCAAAACCAAGCCTAACAACGCAAGACTGTAAAAGTACTTCCAATGGCAATACTGAATCATGTGATATTACTAATATTCAAGCCGGTACTTATCATGTCATGGTTGAAGCATGGAGTGCTATAAGTGGGGTTAGTTTAACAGCAAGTTTCAGTGATGGTGGTACTACACCGGTTGACGAGTTACAAAATGGTGTCGCTAAAAGTGGTATATCAGGTACAGCTAAACAACAATTATTTTATACCTTAGAAGTTCCTGCTAATGCCACTGCCTTAAGTTTCACCACATCAGGTGGCTCAGGTGATGCCGACTTGTATGTTAAATTTGGCTCAAAGCCAAGTTTATCCACGCAAGATTGCAAAAGTACTTCCAACGGCAATACTGAATCATGTGATATTACTAATGTTCAAGCGGGTACTTATCATGTCATGGTTGAAGCATGGAGCGCTATTAGCGGTGTGAGTTTAACGGGTAGTTATACCAGTGGCTCAACCGGTGGTAATGAGCCAATCAACGATACTCTGAACAATATTTCAGTATCGCAAGGTCAATGGCAACATTACACCCAAGTATTACCTGCTGGGTATTCTAATATGACCATTAACATTTCAGGCGGTACTGGTGATGCTGATTTATACATTCGCCATGGCGCTCAATCAACGTCTACTTTGTATGAATGTCGTCCGTATTTAGATGGCAATACTGAAAGCTGTAGTCTTAGCGCTCCAGCAGCAGGTACTTGGTATATTGATGTATATGGCTATCAAGCGGTTTCTGGCTTAACGCTAACATTACAAGCTAACCCATAAATTTAAATATTGATAATTCAGAGGAGCATTCGCTCCTCTTTTTTTATCTTTAGTTTGATATACAAGGATTTATATATGAATAAGTTACTAACAGGACTTTTTTTGTTTAGCGGTATAATTTTATCTAGCTCTGCGCTTGGACAACAAGAGTCAACTGACAAAAAAGTATGGATTTCTATCGGTGCTGATGCTGCCAAATTGATTGATCAACAGTATCAAGGATTTATTAATTTACAGCAGATAGATAGTGTAGCAAGTGCTATTTTACCTACCACAACAATTGCCCATCTACCTGAATCACAGATTGACCGATTGAGTGAATTGATGCATGAGAAGTTTAACCGTTGTGGTGGTTTTTTTTACCATGAAAACTTAGCTGAAGCACAAGCCTATACCCAAGCACTGACCCAATCCCAGACACAGTTATCCGCTATGGTTGCTGTTAATTACTCAATTGATAATGCAACGACGGTTGATTCACTATTAAGCGAATTAACCGCTGGCAATATCACAGCAACTATTGATAGTCTCGCCAGTTATCACAATCGATATTACTCACAACAAACAGGAGCAGACGCTGCTATTTGGCTAAAAAACAAATGGTCAAATATGGCAAGTGAGCGTGCTGACATTAGTATCGATTTTTATCAGCATAGCTGGAAACAACCGTCTGTTATCGCCACTATAACAGGTAGTACTAACAGTGAAGAAATTGTCATTGTTGGTGGTCACCTTGATTCGATTAATGGTGGTAACCCAAACACAGGGCGCGCACCTGGCGCTGATGATAATGCCTCAGGCATTGCGGTGATTACTGAAACTTTACGGGCTATTATCGCTACCGGTTTTAAACCTGAACGCACAATTAAGATTATTGCTTATGCTGCGGAAGAAGTTGGACTGAGAGGGTCTAAAGCTATTGCACAAAGTTATAAGGCGGCCGGAAATAGTGTTGTTGGTGTGGTGCAATTTGATATGACCGCTAACAAAGGCAGTGCTGATAAAGATATTGTTTTCATGACCGATTATACCAACGATGGCCAAAATCAATTTTTAGTTCAACTTATTGATACTTACCTTCCTGGCATCAGTTATGGTTTTGACCAGTGTGGTTATGGCTGCTCTGATCATGCATCATGGCATAATGAAGGTTACGCCACCTCAATGCCCTTTGAGTCAAGGATGAATGACATCAACGGTAAAATTCATACTGATAACGACTCGACTTACAATGTTAATCACATAGTTAATTTTACCAAATTATCAATGTCTTATATTGGGGAGCTTGCTAAAGGTGATACGGATAGTACAAGTAACCCTACTGATCAATTGCAAAATGGTGTGGCAAAAACAGCTATTTCAGCTAGTGAAAAGCAACAATTATTTTACACACTAGAAGTACCTGCTGGCGCAGCGGCGCTAAAATTTAAAACATCAGGTGGTACCGGTGATGCTGATTTATTTGTCAAATTTGGCGCAAAACCAAGCTTAACCACGCAAGACTGTAAAAGTACTTCCAATGGCAATACTGAATCATGTGATATTACTAATATTCAAGCAGGTACATATCATGTCATGGTTGAAGCATGGAGTGCTATTAGTGGTGTAAGTTTAACAGCAAGTTTCAGTGATGGTGGCACTACACCGGTTGACGAGTTACAAAATGGTGTCGCTAAAAGTGGTATATCCGGTGCAGCTAAACAACAATTATTTTATACCTTAGCAGTACCTGCTAATGCTACAGCCTTAAGCTTTAGTACTTCCGGCGGCTCAGGTGATGCAGATTTGTATGTTAAATTTGGCGCTAAACCCAGCCTAACTACGCAAGATTGTAAAAGTACGTCCAACGGCAACACTGAATCATGTGATATTACTAATGTTCAAGCGGGTACTTATCATGTCATGGTTGAAGCATGGAGCGCTATTAGCGGTGTGACTTTAACGGGTAGTTATACCAGTGGCTCAACCGGTGGTAATGATCCCATCAACGATACCCTGAATAATATCTCGGTACCTCAGGGTCAATGGCAACATTACACCCAAGTATTACCTGCAGGTTATGCAAATATGACCATTAACATTTCAGGGGGTACCGGTGATGCAGATTTGTACATTCGCCACGGCGCTCAATCAACGTCTACTTTGTATGAATGTCGTCCGTATTTAGATGGCAATACTGAAAGCTGTAGTCTTAGTGCTCCAGCAGCAGGCACTTGGTATCTTGATGTTTATGGTTATCAAGCAGTTTCTGGCTTAACGCTAACATTGCAAGCTAACCCATAACTTAACCATAAGTTAACCCTTCCCTAAAACAATAACCTCAACAATAACCTTAACCTTAACAATAAAATCGAGGGGGAATAATCTCTCTCGGTTTTTATATATTTTTAAGGTACTGCTGTACTTGCTTTTGGTTGTTTAGCTCTATAATTTCTATACCTTGGAATTTCAGTTGTGGTAACAGCTTGTTATAACGTTTACGCTTTTGATGATAAGTTTGTAGTACCCACAAGATAATGGAGTCGCGACTAAAAAAGGTTTGCTTAAAGGTCTCAACGTTACCTGCAAAGAGTTTCTTCTTGGTTACCGCTCTAACAATTGAGCGCGTAAATGAGCGATATAACACCAGACTAAAAGAATGATTAAGCCAAATTATTTTAGTGGCACGTGGCCAAACGATGTCCCGTACAACCGAATAATTACCATCAAGTACCCAAGTATCTGAAGCTGTGGCCTGTTTGACTAAGCCCCTAAATTCGTCATCCGCTCGCTCTTGCCAATTGGGCAACCAATGTAATTGATCTAACTCTATATATTCTAATGCCATCTTATTGGCTAACTTTTGAGAAAAAGTCGACTTACCACTACAACTTGAGCCAATGACTACCACACGTTCCATTAATTTTCCTCACACCGATAATTACCGATCATATACTGTTTGAATACATTTCAGTGCTGTTGCTCATTAACTTTCGATTTGGTGCTAGTTATTGGTAAGTAAGCCAAACTTCAATAGCAAACATTTAACACCTCAACGAATATGCAATTATAAAAATCATACTTTACTTAGATACAAAGGTTTTATTGATAATACGCCAGTTATTGTCGCGCTTATACATAACTAAATAGTCAATATAATGGGATTTCGAGGTTTTAAAGTCTAGTTTTACCATGGCCATTTTATCATCAACAATATCAACGGATAAAACCTTGCCATGCCAAGTATCCTCAGTTTTTTTATTAAAAAAACCGGAAAATTCTTGTAAGGTCAAACTTCTAATACTTTCCTTACCCGTTTCTTTGTCAGTTGTGATCATTTTCACATGACCAAAGTCCAAATCAAAGGCTTTACTAAAAAGCTGCTGGTCACCATTTGCCATAGCATTAAAGTAGTTGTAAGCAGTATCAACAACGGCTTTATATTCGTTACTTGTCAGTCCTTTAGCATGGTTAGGTAGTGACATTAGGCCTAGAAAGAGTAGCGTAGCTATAACGGTTAATTTTACTTTTGACATTTATTTAGTCCCTTTAAATACACTGGCGTTTGACTGTTACTCAAACCTTAAGTTAAGGACTCTATTTGATAGGTAAACGTTAAGAAAATAAAGGGCTGCAATTGTAATAATTTATGACTACTTATTACGGCTTCAAATGGAAAATAATTTATGAGAGTGCTTTATAAGCTCACTTGGTAAACATCAACATTAAAGCCACGAAAGTTTGTTGCCTTAGCAAATACAAAACCCGTTCGGTTGACTACCTTTACCGAGCTAACATTGTCAGACTCAATCAAAGCAGATACTGATTCTAGGCCCAGAACTTTTTTAGCAAAAGCTAACACAGCCAGTGTAGATTCAACAGCGTAGCCCTTATCTTGGTAGTCACTCGCCAGGCGATAGTTAATATGGATAACATCTTCGTTATCAACTTGATGGTAATTCAAACCACAAACACCAACAAAGGCATTATCTTCTTTACGATACACAGCCCAATGTCCATAGCCATTGGTAAGATATTGTTGCTGACAGTTGGCTATATAAGCGAGAATTTGTTTTTCCGTATGAACACCTACGGTAGAGTATTTCATTACATCAGGATTAGATAAGACTGTTGCTAGTCTTTCAGAATCATCATTACTGATTTTACTTATGACTAGTTGTTCCGTTTCAAAAAACATCCTAAAATATAATTGCCAAGTGAATCTAGGTACTATGAATTAGCTTTGATATTAAATACTTTTCTTATACAAGTTGAAACTACAAATGAAACGATGAAGCCAACGACAAAATAGAGCACTACTGCAATAGTGGCGAGTTCTGAATCATAGACTTGACCATTTTCAAGTAAACATTTAGCGCTAGCGTAGTCAAACGAGCCGCCATTATCTAAACATTCATCAACGATTAAAAAAGTATGTAACGCCCAAATGGCAAATAGACTGGTAAAAACACCAACAAGTGTTGGTATAAGTGTTCGATTCATATAATCCTAAAAATAAGTGGCTTAGCGAGTAAAAGTAGAATAACAGATAGACAAAAAAAAGCACTGACCTAATAGCCAGTGCTTGTTAATTTATTGGTTTACAATTGACAAGTTTGCTTGTGCCTTGCTCGTCATTGAATCAGCTTTTCAGTAACTCATTGACCAAACTATTGCCCAAATTATTTACCCGACTATTTACCCATAATGCGCGTTTTAGCGTTAGCTGCCATAAAAGCAAATACCGCATAAGTTGCTACGTTTTGACGTAATTTTTTTGGGTCTACTTTATCCAATGTATCATCCGCTGTGTGATGATAATCAAAGTAGTCGCTACCATCTTGGGATAAAGCAAAGGCAGGAATGTTAAACTTACGAAATGGAATTAAGTCTGGACCGCTACGCGCTGAGTTTTTAGCTAAGAACTCAACACCAAGAGATTTCATCATAACGGCAATATCGCTAACTAAAGGTAATGAACTGGCATGAACATTAGAATCAAACGCCCATATTTTATCAGCACCAAAGTCAGACTCTGCTGCTGCCACTATATTTGAAAGGCTTTGTTCATTGGCTTTAACATAAGCTTTAGCGCCCCATAAACCAAATTCTTCAGCAGCAAATAATACTACTCGAATACTGCGTTTTGGCTGGCCTTTAGATACGGCCAATTTTGCCGCAGCCATTGTTAATGCAACACCAGCGCCATCATCTAATGCACCGGTACCTAAATCCCAAGAATCTAAATGACCACCAATAAGTACATGCTGCTCTGGAAATTCCTTGCCAGTAAACTCAGCAATTACATTATAAGAAGTGCCCTCACCCATTGATTTTGCTTGTACATTAATATTGATAGTTACAGGCTTTCCTAAAGCAACTAAGCGATGTAATTGATCGGCATCAGCATTAGATATGGCAGAAGCAACAATTTTAGTAACGCCGTCTTTATAATGACTGCCGCCTGTATGAGCAAAACGGTGATAAGCCGTGCTTACTGAGCGCATTACATACCCAACAGCACCTTTTTGTGCTGCCACAACAGCGCCTCGACTACGAGCCTGAACAGCAGGACCGTAACCATTGCCATCGCGATCTCGGTTCATTCGATAGTTGATAAAAACAATTTTACCTTTTGCAGCATTGTCCGGCGCATTTTCTAGCTCAGCTAAAGTTTGAAATTCAATCACTTGTGCTTGAATACCGTCTTTAGGTGTACTTATGCTATTTCCCAAAGCAGTAATGTGCAGCCGTTGTGGTGCTGGGCTGACAATAGCTGCTGACTCAGAATATCGAATCCATTTAGGAAAAGTCGCAGGCTCAGTCCATACCTTATCAAAGCCCATGGTTTTAAACTTGGCAACGGCCCAAGCGACTGCAGCTTTATCGCCCGGAGTACCTGGCATTCTCGGGCCAACTTCCGTTGTTAACGACTCAACAAGGTTCCAAGCTAAGTCACTTTGCAGGGCCTGCTGTTTTATCTGTTCAACTTGCGCTAGTTGTAGCGTTGAAAAGTTATCCGATTGGGCATGAGCTGTTGCAGCATTAAAACTTAATGATGCAAAAATTAGCCCTGATAACATTGAAGTAAATCGATTATTCATAGGTAAAGCCTACAGGTATGTGAGTAAGTGAAAATTACTTATCTAAATGTTTTTTTATATTATTTTAATGATCAATATATGGCTGATTAACACTGCTTAGCGTTTTTTCTTTTTCATGCTAACGACATCTCGCGCTATCGCTAGTAACTCAGGTGAAATATCATCGGCACCGGCTTTAATTAACTTACTGACATCGCCCGAAGAAAATAATGAACCACGTTCAGATTTTACCCCTAATGATCTGACAAAATCTTTGGTCTTTCCGGTACTCGCCGTATCAATATACTTAAAAATAACTTGTTCATTAAAGCTTTGTGGCTCTTGCTTTAAGGTCTCAATGGTTTCGCTCAGCGATTTCATTTCAGACTCTAACGATGCAATTAATTCGGCGGTATTGTTATAAGGTTTCATTAAATATTTAGCTCTTATAGGGGTAGCTGATGGTACCAAAAGGCACCTTCGGTACAATAGAAAAAAGTCAGTATCAACTTGTATGGTTAAAGCTATTATACAGCGAATGAAAGTGAGTAAATAGCGAGTTTAAGCCAAGTAGAGCTTTATTGATGACAAAAAAGAGGTCATTGAGGAAAGGAATGTGAACAGACAAGCTATTTTGTTGTCATTTGATAGCATGTTAAACGCCAAAATCTGCAACGATGAATCGTGCTTCATGCTTAATTGGTTAATTTTCCCCTGCTTTATTACTAAGAACTCTCATAATATCTCGCCATGAAACGATACCGACAGGATTATTGTTTTCATTAACCACTGGGATACATGATATTTTATTTTCATTGAACAGGTTTATCGCTTCCCTCACTGAGGATTCTTCCTTTAGGCAAAGGGGTTTACTGGTCATTATTTGATGTGCCCGCTTGTTCAGCGTTGCTAAGTCCTGAGTAGTTGCCGCAGCGGTATCAACTTTAGGACTGATGGCTTTAAGTAAATCCCTATCTGAAATAATGCCAAACAATTTTTTATCTTCAACCACTAAAAGATGATGAAAGCCCAGCGCTTCAAAAATTTCTTTTACTTTACTAATAGGATCGTCGAGTTTGACTGTAACCACATTAGTACTCATCAATGACTTAATCTTCATAGTGTCCTCAAATACATGGATTGGGTATTGCCCTGCTAATAAAGGTAGCTCCAGGGCAAAGTAAAGATAGCCAACTGTTATTTACCTTTAACGTTTTTGTTATCTGTTTTTGTCACTATGATCTTGCCTCGATAAAATGTGTCTATTTTATCGAGGCAAGACCATTTTTCCGTTTGATCGACATTAGGTGTTGTTATCTGGGAGTTCTTTGATAACGACAAAGTAATAAACCAAATACCCTATCCAAGAAATAAAGAAGGACATGAGAAACCAAATAAGTTTATGTATGCCTTTAGCTTTTTTAGATATCAAAGCGAGAACCCAAGGTAACATCCCTATAAATAATATTATGAAAAAAATTAAAATTTGCCAAATACTTATTCCGCCCAAAATAGACTCCTTTTTAAATTGATACTACAAAAAAACATAGACATAATGCCCCCACAAGGTACGAGCATCTAGACTCGTCGGTTAGTAAAATCAGAGCCATAATATAGGTGTTGAACAAAAAACTAAGTTTTATCAAGTTTCAATTTATGACGTTTAAGTGCAATAAATAAAACATCTACAACAACAATAAGCAGAACAGCTAAACAAACAAAGTTGGTCGAATAAACTACAAAACCAGATAAATTTGTTGCAAATACATTTATGAAAAACAGCCCCAACAATGGGACGAAGAATGTAATACCAATTAAATATTTCAATTTCATAATTGCCTCAATTTAAAATATAAGTTTAAAGTAACAACCAAAACCATTAGTGCATATATCGCTTTTCTAAGCGGTAATGAAATTTAAAGCTAAAATTTTTAGTGACCGAAAAGGCCAACTGTTTTTTGCCCTTATTAATTAGCTTACATGCACTTTTTCCCGCTTAATTTTTAGCAAAAATCTTATAAAACAACTCTTCAGATTTTTTGAGCCCTTCATCTGTTAATACAACAGATTTAGCTTTGCCAACGGGATCACAAATTAAGCCTTTTTCATGTAACCGATTAGTCACCTCCCAATCAATTTGTTTCCATGCTCGAAAGTGGTCATGCAATGTAAGATACATTAAAGCTAAGGCTGCCTCATCTATTTTATCTTCATCAATATCCAAGATTAACTCCTAAAATCAAAGGGCATACGCCCACTTAAGGGACTGTTAGTAGTTGATACCGACTATTGTGAAGTTACAAGTAAATCAACAAGTACTTTTTGAAAGATATACATGCAACCACCAATAGAAAAAATAATAATTATAGTTGGAGATATTGTATCGCTCTCGCAAAAATAGCCATCCATTATTTATAATCTTAGTATCAAGATAGCCAGACCCACAAGAGGCTTAACACTATGTTTTTAATTTAACCGCCGTGCCAAAAACCATAATTTCACATGAGCCATCCATAATTGCGCTTGTAGTAAAACGAATACCTACAACAGCATCAGCTCCCTTTTCATGTGCGTTTTCGACTAAACGCTGAACAGCTATGTCTCGAGCTTCAGTTAGCATTTCTGTGTAGCCGTGTATTTCACCACCGATAATACTTTTTAGACCTGCCATGATGTCACGCCCAATATGCTTTGCTTGAACAACGTTACCCGTAACGACACCTACTATTTCTTCGATTTCCTTGCCTGGAATTGACTCAGTGGTTGAATAAATCATAAAACGTCCTTGAAAAGATAGACCGCGATAAGCGGCAAAAAATTGTTTACTAATATGTGAGGCGAAGCGAAACCGAGCGAGCTGTTACAGTCCGACTTTAAAATCTTATTATAGCTCTCATCATGAATCCTTTTTAACTACCTGTATAAGAAACTAGAAGATTTATTGCCTCTTTATTCTTTTTACCTTGGGCTAAATCTAATGCTGTTTTACCTCTTCTATTTGTTAAGGTTGTATCAGCACCACTTTCCAACAAGAAAGCTAAAATAGACGTTTTCCCAAGGTATGCTGCATCCATTAATGGCGTATCCCCATTGTTGTTTGCAATATTCATATTCGCGCCATTATCGACCAAATAACGTACTAGTTTTAAGTTTTTTGTTTTCCAGCCAGTGATAATCAATGCAGTATCACCTGAAGAGGTTCTGGCATTAATGTTTGCCCCTTGATTAAGGACCAATTTCACACGTTTTATTAAGGTCTTATCATGACTATATTTAGCTATTAATAAAGGAAAGACGGCACTAGCTTGCTTATGAATATTTTTATCTAGACGCGTTTTTTCCAACAGTTTGTCGAAATAATCTTTTCGGTTATAACTCAATGCAAACTCAAAAAGTGAAGAATGGTTGATTGTTACACGCTCAATGACTTCTCTTTGTTTGATTAATTCTTCCATCACCTCTATTCGATTAAGTACAACAGATTGATAAAAAGCCTCATTCAAAATTTCATCATTCTTAAGTACACCTTTATCAACTAACTGTTTTACTTGCAGTAAATCGTTGCTTTTAACCCCTTCAATAATTAGGTGTTTGGGTGGGCTAACAGCTTGAGTATTTTTTAAAACCTTATTTAACCAGTTAAGGTGAGTCGACACTCGAGTGTAATATTCCATAACACCATATGTGCCCTCTTTAAGCCCCACTTTAACTTGATAAGAACTTACCCCTGCAACATAAAGTTTAGAATCTAACGTGATAAATGCTGGTCCACCGCTGTCTCCACGTGAGCTAATACCTTCAAATTTGGTCGCGTCATCTCCTGAGTTAAAGGTAAAACCAATTACTTGATCAGACACACTGATAATGGTGTTAGTAGCACCTCGCTGAATATCGTCATCCTTAAGTAAGCCTTCACGTCCATTTCCGTATGTGCCTCTACCTACAAAGATGACAGGTTTGCCTTTTTCATCTTCAGCCGAATATAACTTTGCGGGTCTGCCCGTTGTTATAGGGTCTTTTAGTTGAACTAAGGCTATGTCATTAGCTTCGTCATTTTCTCTATCGAAGTGAGGATGTACAAATATTTTTTCTATTCGATAGACGGAGCCATGGTGACGTGCAGTAAAAAAGTTATCTTCTTTTCCTTTTACACAATGAGCGGCTGTAAGCAACCAAGTGCTCTCGATAAGGGTAGCTGCGCAGCCGCCTACATAAGCTAGGGACAACGAATATTCTTCACCGAGTTGATGATACTTTACATCATCAACATCATGTCTAATGATTATTGCATTAGCACTACTCATGATTAAAACAAAAACTAACGTACATTTTATAAAAAATTTCAACTTAAATTCCTTTCTTTATTCTTATTGATAGGCAACCAAAATTTGGTAGCACTAAGCTATAAGGCCTGACTAAGTGGCAATAAACAGTTTGTTAAACAAGCCACAGAGGAGGAAAAACAACTTTCATTTTACTTTTTAAATACTTGTTATAAACAACTAGTCACTAATTCTTTTTTTAGCCAACAACGACGATGTTCTTTGGGGTAATTTTCGAGTTCTCCAAATATTTCATAACCTTGCTTTATATAAAAATCAGCTGCTTGGTAGCTAAAGCTTGTTAAATGAGAGTTTTTACATCCATTATCAACGGCAACACTTTCTATTTCATTTAGCAGCTTTATTCCGAAACCTTGACCCCTTGCACTTTTAGAGACCCACAATGAATCAATCCAAAGCCAACCAAAATTGTCATAATTCCCTTGTACTCCTCCAAGAATTTCACCACATTCATTATGTAATAAAAAAGATACGTCATGGCGACCAGTATCACCAACTATTGGTTGTATGAAGGCTTCAATACCATCCCAAAGAGCATGTTGCTCTTCATCTGATAATTTATCTTTACGAATTATATCTAATTCCAATTGCAGATACCCTTTTGCGTATAACGCCTTGCTAAGCAGAAATTAATGATTGGCTAAAAGTAGTGACGACGGAGCAAAAACTAACTGTTTTTTTCCTTATTAAACAGCTTATAGCTATATGCAATTACTTATTACATGCACAAGCCTTTTTCCCATTTTGTTGATACCACTCTTGGTAATTACCATTTGAACAGTTGCGTTTTACATTAGGACAACTTGCTGCATTGTAACTAACATCCGTTTTGGTTACTTTTTCAAAGATCTCACCCAAGATGACATTAGCAATTTGATGACTAACAGGTTGAGATGAACAACCTGATATAAGGATAATAATTAGTAAAGACAAATACTTCATGCGTTCTCCATTTGCATATAACGCTTTCATTAGCGAAATTTATAGTTGGCTAAAATATTGAGGGACGAAAACAGCCAACTAAATTTTGCCTCTTATTAATTAGCTTGTTATGTTTAAAATTGATAACCGGCCTGAAAAATACCACCTACACCTATACCATCTTTTTCATTTCCTGCGACTAGAGTAAAGCCAAAATTAAATCCGGGATTCCCTATGCCTCTAAGAAAGTAATGATATCCTAAGCCTGCACCATATACAGCCTCATGATCAAAGTTGTCATACTCACTTCCCACGACACCAATATATAAACTTGCACCATGTTTCGGGGTTTGAAAGTCAAAGATGTCCGTTTTGACCCAACCAAAACCAACACCACATGTACCACCGTAAATGGAAGAATAGCTAACACAACCAGCAGATATATATTTCAAATCATTTTTAGATTGAATACCTGCATTAACACCAATACCACTATAAAAAGTGCCAGCGCCCATACCAAAGGTAAAGTTATCGTTTGCTAATGTTTGAGGTGATAAGACTAAAGAGAATGAAACTAGAAGTGATTTTGTAATTGTTTGCAAAAGTGATCCCTACTTTATTTAAATATTTACCAACGCCGAAATAAGCGTAAAATTATAGTTGGCTATCAATGTGAACGAAGTGAAACAGCCAGCTGTTTTTTGTCTTTATTAAACAGCTTGTTATAACGATTCAACTCCTAACTCTGTATTTTTTACCTGGGCAACTCTCTCAGAGCAAAAAAGAAATGATAAGGCAACACATGCAGCATCAATAAACCAGGCATTTATCAATCCAGTTAGAATAATTAAAAACAACAAAATCGATGAAGGAATTAAGGCAGCAGTAAAAGAATGTCTAAGAAAGTATTCCGGAAAGCGTTGCGCATATATCCCCCCGAACAGACAGCCTATTAGAGATGATAATAAATACGGAATAAATTCTACTAAAGAAAGCTCCGAATCATCGCCTATGATAGGTACGATAAAAAAAATACTAGAGATTATTGCCGTAAGCTTTAATATCAGTATAAAAAATTTTAGATTCATTACGATGTTCCTTATCGTTATAACGGCCTAATAATGGGCAAAATTCAGTTGGTTAAATTAGCGACGATGGAGCAATAAAAACTGTTTTTGTCCCTGTTTATTAGCTTGTTAGGTTAATTCAGACGCCTTAACTGCATAGAGAAAGAAATAATAAGTCCATATACACCACCTGAAATAAGTGATCCTAAAAACCCTAAATCAGCTACTAAAGGATTTATAATAAAAATTGATAACACTATTGTCGGAATGAATAGAATTGCCGCCATTTTATAATTAACAAATAACTCAGCCTTTTTTGAGCAATATGGACACTTCTTCTGTGTACCTAAGCGATTCATAGCTTTAGAAAACACGCTAATTTTTGACATACAGTGAGGACATTTCATCCAATCTTCCTTGATTATAACGGCCTGTTAACAGGCAAAAATAAAGTTGACTAGAATAAGCGACGATGGAGAAAAAGCCAACTATTTTTTGTACTTGTTTAACAGCTTGTTAGAGGCCTTTATTGACTAAAGCTAGTTGTGCTGTGTGTCTAAGTAAACTTATATCACCGATTTCACCATGTCCCGGTACTACCCTCTCTACGTTAGGGTACTTCTTAATCACTTTTTGAATTGATATAGGCCAGTCTTTCACTGATGCATGTCCCATAAAACCTAAGCCTTTACTATTTATACTTTTAACAAAACAACCACCAAAAAGGATTTTTTCTTCTGGAAGCCAAACGACAATATTATCCTGTGAGTGACCAGCACCAGGATAAAATACTTCTATTTTATTTGTAAGCAATTCATATTCATTGCTTTTTATTTCATGATTAGATTTTTCTCTTTGCTTAGAATCAAGTAATTTATTAGTTAGTGGTGTAGCATAGGTTTTTATTTTTAAGCTATTAAGAAATGAAAGCCCACCGCTAGCATCTTTATGAAAATGGGTGACTACTGCACTTTTGAGCGTTAACCCTTTTGATGCAATCCATGCTACCAATTTTTTTGTATCTCTAACGGTCCAAGGGGTATCTATAATATGTGCATTAACCCCATCAATAACAACTAAACCAGATGCCCCTACTATTCCATAAGATCCAACCCTTTTATATGAAATGTGTTGATAAACATTATCAGCAAGCTTCGTAATCTTTGGTTTAGGCACTTCTTTATTAGCAAATGCCATGCTCGAAAAGATTATGCAAAGAAAGAGAATATGTCTCATAAGTCGGTGACCTCTAACGAGCTTGTAGAATAACTCGTTTTTAAACTTTATTTATAATCACAATACTGTAACGGCAATATTTTCTTTTAACAATCAAAAACGTTTACGTTTTTGGCGATTTTTATTTATGCACCTATGAGGCTTAACTAATGGCGGGTTTTTTACTGGTTTTTGTCTTATTATGGCTGTTTTGAGGGGGGGGATGCGGGATTACCGCTTTAATGCAGACTATGTCTTAACTTTTCTATATTATGAACTAAGCAATACATTTGCCATTGGGCATTCACTTTTTCTTGTCCGCGCAAGGTGAATTTATTCATGCCTTTATTCACCGTGATATTGCCAAATACTGGTTCAATGGCACCCAACCTTTTACTGTATTGTCGTCTTCCCACTGGACTGTCTATTTTTACCTTCATTTTATCGCTATAACTCATTTTCTGTTCATATTTCTGAAGAAACTGTACTTGCCTGCCTGTTGATTGCGGTGTTTTTCTCATGCATTGCTTTTGTAAGGGACACACGCGGCAG
>NZ_JABSPA010000014.1 GCF_013214175.1 Colwellia sp.
GCGTTGGGCTATGTCAGTCCGGCTGAATATGAGCGCATTGGCGCATAACCAGTGTCTACTTTTTATGGGTAACACCATTGTCAGTATTTCCCACAAATAGGTTTAGGTTTAAGTTATGAGTTTTAGAAGTTGTGAATATGGCGTAGGAGACAACTCTTACACCATGGCGGGAGAGTTACTTGGTATTACTAAACTCGTTGATGAGTTTTATAATAATATGAATGATTTTTCAGAATCAAAAAAAATTAGAGATATGCATTCTAGTGATTTAACAGAGTCTCGCAAAAAGCTAGCCTATTTTTTGTCTGGTTGGCTTGGTGGCCCTAAATTGTATGCTGAGAGTTACGGCAGTATCAATATCCCCTTAGCACATAAGCATTTGACAGTAGGTATTGAGGAAAGCGAAGCATGGTTATTGTGTATGCAAAAATCTGTAGATTCTCAGCCCTATGAAAAAGCGTTTAAAATTTACTTAATGGCGCAATTACGTGTGCCAGCAGAAAGAATTAGAATGGTGTCAGGCACCTAAAATTCCATAGCTGGCTATAGAACAGTAGGTTCATTTCCGTTTGCCTTCACTTTTTAGACTTAACATTTTAGACATCACATTTTAACCAAAAAGTATCAGTTCCTTCGTTGGGCGTTACACTTAACTTTATGAATCGAATTTTGTCACTCATTTTAATATCAATTATAGTTTTCTATGTTGGCTTTGGAGCGCTGTTATTTTCAATGCAGCGTAACTTTATTTATTTTCCGACAGAGCCGGTGAAACATGGATTCGATGAAAGGGTATTTGAAAATGATAATGAATTGATAAAAACTATATTATTAAATAAGGGACAAGATAAGGCTATTTTGTATTTTGGTGGTAACGCTGAAACAGGTGCATTTACAGCTTTCGATTTTGTCGATGAACTCACTTCATATACTATTTACCTGATAAATTATCGAGGTTACGGTGGCAGTAGCTGCTCTCCTGATGAAAGCGCTTTATTTTCAGATGCGTTAACTTTGTATGATAGTTTATCTAAAACTCATGATGATGTATTTGTTATCGGTAGGAGCCTAGGAAGTGGTGTGGCAACTTATCTTGCTGCTGAGCGTCTGGTGAAAAAGTTGGTGTTGATTACTCCATTTGATAGCATTCAAAGCATTGCACAAAAACAATTCCCGTTTTATCCCATGTCCATTTTGTTGAAAGATAAATATAACTCCGTACAGTTTACTGCGAAAATTCACGCTGATACGCTAATGTTAGTAGCCGAAAACGACAATGTAGTGGCCCGCATACATACTAATAATCTAGTTGAGGCTTTTGTTAATATTCCACCCGAAGTGATTATTATTAAAGGGGCAGGGCACAATGATATTTCTCAAAATAGAGATTACTTTCAGTTATTGTCAACATTTTTTAAGTCTCAATAGCGCGAACAATAGCTTACAGGATTGATAACAGTTAACTGCTTATGTGGACGTTATCGACTATATATAATCCGAATTAAGTATTACACGTGATGCTACCAATCACCGAGTGTTCCCACGTTAGATATAGCTAAAATCATCAAGTAAATTATTGCAAACTTAGTTTGCAATAATGGCTGTTAACAGTATGATTACCTGCTAATAAACCAGTCAAGAGTTCAACGAAGTGCCAACGAAAGAAGTAGCAGAAAGGATCTCCAAACATCTTAAGTCTGATGATGGCCGAATGATGCGTACTAAGGATAGCCACAATAAAATTGTTAGCGCTTTTTTAAGTTTGCTTAGACAAGGTAATGTTAACCCCAGTGCCGATGACGTTGCCAAAGAAGCCAAGGTTGGTTTGCGCACGGTATTTCGACGCTTTAAAGAAATGGAATTACTCTATCGGGAAGTGGCCACTGAAGTTCAAAATGCTTTTGGACCGGAAACGACAAAACCTTGGGTTTCGACTATTTGGCAAGAGCAGCTTGAAGAGATGCTGACAAGGAAGGCAGATATCTATGAACGAATGATGCCTTATAGTATCGCCGCCCAATATCTTCGTCACAACTCGAGCTATTTAAAAGAGTTTAATAATCGTTGGTTAAGCATTGAACACGAAATTATAATGAGTATTCTACCTTTTAGCCCAGAGGATGAACCTGAGCTGTTCAATGCTTTGGAAGGTACGCTGAGTAATGACTCTTGGATTCAATACCGAAAAAATCACCAGCTTTCCCCTGAGCAGAGCCATAACACCATGAAAGTAATAATGGACGCTTTAATACATACCTACTTAGCAAAAAAATAGCAAGACTAAGTAAATAGCTCGACATTAAATCAGATAAACATGATGATAAATTTAAACGATAGTGCGCTTGAATCAGCGCACTATCGTTCAAGGATTCAGGTTTTTAAGGCGTTACCATATTGTAGTTGCCATCAATCTTATCAAATGATTTAAGAAAGCTAATAAGGTCAAGTTTACTACCCTCAACGGTGAGATCATCACCAAATAACGTTTCTTTTATACCGGCTTCACCAATAATTAAATCGATAAATAACAGATGAGTAATGTTAATTACGGTATCTGCCTTTTCTGATTGGTTGTCTAATTGCAAACCTAGCTCTTCAGCTTCTTGATATGGTCGATGTCTTAATACCGAATTATTCAGTGTTAACAAGTAGCTTTCATTAATATCGGTAAAATTAACTAACAGAGTAAAGTGCTTATCTTGCGCTTTATCTGCATTCAAACTGACTGATAGTTTGGTGAAGAACTTGTCGACCGACATCGCTTTTAAAACCTGCTTAAGATCGTTCAATTGTTGAATCTTTGATGAGATACCATTACGTAATTCATACGCCCCGGACAAGTAGAAGTCGCGCCACGGTGCTGATTCAGATAAATAACCTAGTTGATCATAAGTTTTCGCTAATAATGCTTTGGCTTGATTGTTTTCAGGCGCGGCAAATACAGCTTGATTTAACAACTGTGCGATCCAGCGATATTCTTTCACCACATTTTCAGTGCCTACTTGGTCAACCTTTTCAAAAAGTAGCTGCGATTTTTCAACAACCTTGTCGACACCACCCATCATTTCAACATAGCGTTGCGCCGTTTCTTGCTCTGGTAATGGATCTAAGGTGGCAGGGTTACCGGTAAACCAACCCATGTAAAACTGATAAACCGCCTTAACGTTATGTTTTAATGTGCCGTAATAACCACGGTTAGAGAAGGTTTTCGTTAATGATGGCGGTAATTCAATTAATTCTGCTATTTCAGCTGGGGTATATCCTGAATTTAATAAACGTACAGTTTGGTCGTGAATATATTTGTAGGTATCACTTTGCACTTGTAGGAATGATTGAATGTCATCCTGTCCCCATATTGGCCAGTGATGGCTACCAAAATATAATTCAGCGTCTTTAAATTCGTTTTTTGCCTCTTCAATATACTGGCTCCACTGAGCTGCGTTTCTTACCTTAGCACCCCGTAACGTATAAATGTTATGCATGGTACGTGAGACTAACTCAGCGCCAGCAAAGGCTTTTTGTTTCGGTAGGTAAAAAGTAAATTCAGCGGGTGCTTCTGACTCAGGTGTATATTGAAATGAAAACGGCACGCCATCAATAGTTAAAGAGGCAACACTGTGATCAACAATTTCTGTTGGCGCCATTAATCCAAAAGTACCGAAGGCAGGACTCTTCCCTAAGCCAGAGCCTATATGGCCTCGATCATTTCTTGGTAAAAACTGACCATACATATAAGATGAACGGCGCGACATTGCGATACCAGCAATAAGGTTTTCACTGGTCGCTTCTTCCATAAAGCCTTTGGGGGCAATAATACGTAAGTTCGCTTTTTCAGTGTCAGACAGGTGCGATAAAATACCATCAATACCGCCAAAATGATCAATATGGCTGTGGGTAAATAAAACCGCTTTAATTGGCGCTTTACCTAGGTGTTTTTGGGCAAATAATAATGCCTTGCTGGCAGTTTCTCTAGACGTTAATGGATCGACCAGAATCCAACCGCTATCGCCTTTAATAATAGTCATATTGGCTAAGTCGTAATTTCTGACTTGATAAATATCATCGTGTAGTTTAAATAAACCATGAATGTTATTGACCGCTGCTTGTCGCCATAAACTTGGGTTTACGCTATCAGGTGCATTACCGTTTTTGCCTTCAAAGTTGATAAAATCATAGTCCGACATATTCCAGATGACTTTACCTGATTCTTTTTTGATAATTAAGTTATCTTCTTTGGCTATTAGACCTCTGTTGGCTTGCTCAAAGTCTTTGTTATTGCCAAAAGGTAAAGTTGCAACAAGTGCCTTGTTTGCTGCTGTTGTAGCAGGCGTTGGTGCGGTAAAGCCTTGTTCATTGGCACTGTCTTCATACGGTACCTGCTCTGAACATGACGTTAATACTGAAACGGTAAGTAAGCTAAAACAAAGCTTACTTAGGTAATTATTCTTTTTAAACATGAATACCTCGTTCTGGACTTGCCAGTTTTCATTAATACAGAGCTCATTAATATTAGTCTTGTTGAATTAAGCGTTTACACTCATCAGCTAAATCGCCCATTTTACGGCCTAAAGCTATACTGGCCTGATTGCGTAAAATTAAAATTTGTTTTTTATCCCACTCACTTGCTACTGGGTGCTCGTTAGCATTGTAGGAATCGGAGCGGATTTGATAACGTTGCGCCATACATATAGCATCTCTTGCCAGTAGACGATTATCTGTGGACTTGTAGCGGGCGATACCGCCTCTAATAGGTTTTATTTTATCACCAAATATGCCTTTGGCGACTAAACGACGTGTTGGCGAACTACCAATAACAAAGCCGCCATCGGGTGCTATCATCGTTGCCGCGATAGATTCTTCATAACCTTCAACAAAACTAATCACTTCGCCGGTATTTTTATCTAACAGTCCAAAACCATTGGCGATCATTAATGGCATGTCACCAACAAATTTAGGTGTTGCACCTAGACTAACGGCAACACCATTTGCGGTAATGGCAGCGGTAAGCGCGTTAATAGTATTAAAGCCTGGGTACATCTCAAAATTTGTTGTCCACACTATTTCACCACGGTCACCGTGATTAATAACCTTATGTATATTAAGTGCAGTTACCGCATACAATTCGTTATTGTCTGCACTGGCCGAAATGGATGCAGCAATTTGTAAACCGACATTGACCCGCCAAAGTTCATTGAGCTTATTATCAAGGGTAATTAAATTGCCATTTTCATCGGAAGCAAAGATATATTTACCATCATTACTTATGGTTGGGGTAGAGCCTGTTCCACCATCAAAGTCATATCGGGCAGCTATCTCGGTTGTAACTGAACCATCACTTTGTTGGGTAAAGTCAAAGGCGTAAATAGCGCCAAGCTGGGAGATATTATCTTTTACCCCATCTACTTCATCGGGTGCCGTAGCGGCAATATATAAACGATTTGACATGGGATCGCTGCCATAAAAGTTGGTGACTTCTTTGCCACCACCAAAAATAATCATACTTATGGTTGAGAATAAGCCCTGACCTTGAGGCGCCTTACCAAAAACTTCTTCGCCGGCCTTATCAGCTCGGTCTGAAATAAAGTCAGAAGGGCGATCGACATAGTCCATTGATGCTGGAGAACCAGGTAAATTTAACACTTGGCTTAAAAGCTGTTGACCGGTTTTTCGCGCAAACAAGGTCAGCTTGCCGTCTTCAGATAAAACACTTACCGCATCAATTCCTGGTAGGTAGTTAACACCCCAAGTATGTGGATTAGTGCCTGTACCTGCATACTTAAAGCCAGTTTTAGCTTGCCATATTATTTCACCAGTGGTTTTAATCGCGTAAGCATCGCTATAGGTTGAGTGATAAAGGATCTGAGAGTTGGTGTCGACATCGTTTAAAATTAATATAGCGCCAGAGCCGTTGGTATCACCGTGCGCAGGAATTACCCAACGTCTTTTACCCGTTTCACCGTCAATGGCTACTAAACTAACATCTTCATGTGCTTGGTAGGGGCTAAAGTATATGTTGCCTTCTCTGTCTAACGTGGGTCCCTCCGGAATATAAAAGCTCTCTTCGGCAACCCAAGCTAATTCTTGTTTAGGTGCGGTGACAATCATCAATTGCGCATTATTATTAATACCATAATGCATGGAGTTTGATGTGGTTAAATCAGGGATAACAGGGTTGATTACGCCAACATTCGGCAGACCTTTAGGCTGCCATTCGGTCAGCTTGTACGCAGGCAACTCTCTGGGTTTTGCATGCAAGTCTAACTGCCAATAAGCTATTACTAAAGCGGATAGCACTACGCCACAAAATATGACTAAAGCGATAAGCACTTTTGTCACTGAAACTCTCTTTATTGAAACCATATATCAGACCTAATTTATATTTATTATTTGAATGAAAAATGAATGTTTTTTAGTAAATAAATCTTTTGGCATGCGCCATGTCAAAAGTCAACTATACCTATAATTACCTTCCGATCAAGTTATAAAATAAACTATTGACACTTGGAGTGCCATAATGAGAGTATGAAATCACCATAATGTTTGGTCAATAAAGCAACAGCGTTAAAACAATAAATAAAACTTTTAAAAAAGAATAAATAAAATAATTAAAAGTACTAATTTGGGGAAGTCATGAGAATGGGTAATATTGATAACTTATTTAAGCGAAAAGCATGTTTGTCGGCAATCATCTCACTATTGTTGTGTGGTCAAACACAAGCGATTGAATTTCAGTTAGGTGATATAGAGGCAGTGTTTAATAGTGATATTTCTATAGGTAAAAGTTGGCGAGTCGAAGCGGCTGACCCATCCTTATTAAAGGATGTCTATGGTAATTATGGCAATAATGATGATGCTAATAATAACTATAAAAAGGGCGATTCTTTCTCTGAGATCATTAAAGGTGTGCACGATTTAGAGCTGAGATATGAAAATTTTGGCCTATTTGTGCGAGGTAAATATTGGTATGACCGTCAAATGGACAAGGGTAATGTGCATTACGGTAATCTCGCACAATTAGATTCAAACGGTATTCCTGGTGCTCCGCTAATCTATAACCACCCAAATGAGCCACTTAATGATGACAATTTTGATAGCTTATCTAAAGCAAGTGGCGTGGCGTTATTAGATGCCTATATTTATGGTGAGTTTGAAGTGGGTGACACACCGATTGATCTTCGTTTAGGTAAACAAGTAATTAATTGGGGTGAGGGTAACTTTATTCGCAGCCCGTTAAACTCAATTAGCCCTATTGACTCAAGTGCATTAAGGCGACCAGGAGCTACGGTAAAAGAAGCACTTTTACCTATTAACATGGCCTATGCCAGCTTTGGTATGACAGAAACCCTAACATCAGAATTCTTTTATCAATTAGGTTATCAAGAAACCGTAGTTGATGGCTGTGGTACGTATTTCTCCGGCACTGATTATGTTACCTCAGGTTGTAACTCTATTTCATTAAGTAATGGCGCAACGAGTATCGCGCGAAATACTGATGGTGTGCGCAAAAGTACTGACAGTGGCCAACTAGGTGTCGCACTGCGTTATTATTCAGAAGCATTAGCGGATACTGAATTTGGTTTATATTTCATGCAGATAAATGACCGACTGCCTATTATTAGTTTCACAAAACATGACGTGGGTGGCTCAGAAATGGGCGCTCTATTTCAGCAAACCATGCAGATATGGCAGCAAGTTGGTCAAGGTAGTGGTTATGATTCTTTCGCTGATTTATACAAAGCCTTAATTAGCAAAGACCGTATTTCAACATCAAGTTATATCACTGACTATACCAGTCAGATACAAGTAACCGGTTTTACCTTTGCCACTAATGTCGGCGGTATCTCTTTATCGGGAGAGTATTCACTACTAAAAGATAAGGCTATTCAAATTAATGGCCCTATGGTGGTAAGTGCCTTATTAACCGAAAACTCTACCAGTACAGAGCTGAAGGAACGGGTCAAAGCCACAGAAAATGGCGCCTTTTTCAGTGGCTCTGACGAATTTGATGTGTCGCAACTGCAATTAACCGCTATCAATACTTTTGACCAAGTAATGGGTGCGAGTCAAGTCAGCATACTGGGTGAAATTGGTTATACCTACGTGCACGATTTTAATGACAGCCCAATGGCAACAAAATATGGCCGTAGTGGCATATTCGGACTTTATGATCATAACCCAAATAATCCTGCGGCAGTAAATGATGGCTTTGTTACACAAGCTTCTTGGGGTTATCGAGCCTTAGTTTCAGCACAATATAATAATGTCATTGCCGGTGTTAATTTCAAACCGTCTATTTTATGGAGTCATGATGTTAATGGTTATGCACCGCAACCAGGCGGTAACTTTATTGAAGGTAATAAAAAGCTAGCCGTTAATTTATCAGCCTCTTACCTTGAAACCTACTCAGCACTTATTGCCTATACGCACTATTCAGGCGATGACTTTAGTGTGCTTAAGGATCATGATTTTATGTCGGTTAATTTTGGTGTGATTTTTTAGTCATATTAGTGTTAGTTACCAAAGGAAATACAATGAAATTTATTAATAAAATATCAACCCCGTTACTTTTTATATTAGCGGTAGTACAGACTAATGTTAATGCGAAAGTGACGCCTGAAGAAGCGGCCAAACTGGGTAAAGAACTTACCCTCATTGGCGCTGAAAAGGCAGGAAACCAAGCAGGCACAATTCCCGCATATACCGGCGGCTTAACCGCAGATAGAAATGTCGATTATAGGGTGAATATATTTGCAGATGAGCAGCCGCTATTTACTATTACCGCTAAAAATGTAGATCAATATCAAGACAACTTAAGCCCAGGTCAAATCGCCTTATTAAAGCAATATCCTGATACTTACTTTATGCCAGTGTATAAAACCCATAGAACGGCCTCACAGCCACAGCAGGTTTTGCATAAAGCTAAGGTGAACGCACTAAACACTGTTTTGTTAGATGACGGTAATGGCTTAGGTAACTTTGATGAGACTATTCCCTTTGCTATTCCTAAAAGTGGTTTGGAAGTTATTTGGAATCATATCACTCGTTATAGAGGCGGTAATGTCGCGCGTAATTTTAGTATGATCCCTGTACAGCGAAATGGCAGTTTTACCCCGGTTAAGTTAGTCACTGAATTTAGTTCACCACAATATATTTCTGATGGTTATGATGAAAATAAAGATGACAACATTCTTTTTTACTATACCTCTAAGATCACCTCGCCAGCTCGTTTAAGCGGTACTTTATTATTAATACATGAAACCATAGATCAGATTAAAGCACCGAGAAAAGCGTGGACCTATAACCCAGGTCAACGCAGAGTGCGCCGTGCACCCAATGTTGCCTATGACGCGCCGAATAATGGCTCTGATGGCTTACGAACCACAGATCAAGTTGATATGTTTGCCGGTTCGCCCATGCGTTATAACTGGAAGATTGTTGGCAAGAAAGAATTATATATTCCTTATAATTCATATGCTTTAGCTAACCCAGATTTGGAATATGATGACATGGTGCAAGCCAATCATGTTGACCAAACCCTTACGCGTTATGAGCTACATAGAGTCTGGCAAATTGAAGCAAGCATTAAAGATAAAACGCGTAATATCTATTCAAAGCGCGTCTTTTATATTGATGAAGATAGCTGGCAAATAAGCATTGCTGACTTATATGACGATAAGAATTTATTATGGCGAGTCAGCGAAGCGCACCAATTACAATATGCAGTAGGTAATACAAATTTTGTCTCGGCAGAAATTTATCATGATTTAATGGCAGAACGTTATTTAGCCATTTTGAGTAATGAAATAAAAGAGCCCATTGTTTTTGAACAACAATCTTCTCGAAAAGACTTCAGCCTAGGTGCTTTAAGGAGGAGTGGTAAAAGATAAGTAACTAGCCCGTCATTTACTATTTAAATGAATATGTTTAATTAAAGTACATTAACCAAGAGACATGCAATCGCTTACCACTGATGGTTAGCGATTTGTTTGTTATGCAGTCATTCTCAACTCCTCAGGACAACAGATGTTTTACCTAAAAGTATTATTTTATAAAGTAATTATGCAAGTGTTAAAACTTGCCGGAAAGTTAGTTCCCCAGACACAACCTTTTATCTTTACTGGCGGCTACTCATCTTTAGCGCTGACCAAGCTCATCATAGATCAAGATACTAAACATGTTTTTATTGTTACTGATGCAGTACTCAATAAATTAGGCATAACAAAGGGGGTTTGTAATTTACTTGCCGAATACCAAGTGAAGGTGACAATTTATGACGAAGTCACGCCAGACCCGAGTGAAAGTGTGGTGAATAATGGCATCGCCTTACTTCGGAAGCAGCAATGTGACCTAGTACTTGCCATAGGTGGCGGCTCTTCAATTGATGCAGCTAAAATGATTGCGGTATTGGCTCATAGCAGTCAAACCATTAAAAGTGTCGCGGGTTTATTGAAAATAAGAAAACAAGGATTACCTTTGTGTGTCATACCAACAACGTCTGGCACGGGATCAGAAGTGACTATGGCGGCAGTAATCACCGATACAGAAAACCAAAGTAAATCATTAGTTGTCTCACCAAAAATGATGGCAATGGCAACCGCATTAGACCCTGTACTTATGCAAGGCATGCCGGCGAAAATTACCGCGGATACCGGTTTTGATGCTTTGACTCATGCAATTGAAGCCTACTTATCAAAGTATGCTAATGCACAAACTGATCAATTTTCCTTAACCGCAATAAAGCTGATATTTAAGGAATTACCTACTTGTTATCATAGGGGCGACGATTTAGCGGCAAGACAAGCGCTAGCGCTGGCCTCTTGTTATGCAGGTCTTGCCTTTAACAAAACAAATGTCGGTTATGTGCATGCGATTGCTCACCAAATTGGCGCAAAATATCATTCACCTCATGGTTTTACTAATGCGGTGGTGCTACCGGTAGTGCTCGATTTCTACCTAAAGGGCAGTGAAAAGCGTTTAGCTGATATGGCAAAAGCCATTGGCATAGACACCAATAACCTCACGAGTGTCCAAGCGGCAGAGCAGTTTATATTAGCGATAAAGGAATTACAGGCGGACGTAGGCATACCAAAGACCTTAAACTGCATTGAAGAAAAAGATATAAAGTCACTGGCAAAATCAGCACTAAAAGAGGCGCATTACTTTTATCCTGTGCCTAAATATTTGCGACCATCGCAATGTGAAAAAATGTTAACTCAGCTATGTACGCCTTAGTGTAGAGCTAGTGCTTTTAATATCATCTAGCAGTTAGCTTTTACTGGTAAAAACTAACTGCTTCCCCATGAGTTAGAATTAATCCTGAGAATCCCCAATGACAGAAATAACAACAATTGCTGAGCTGGAATCAGGCTTAGCGTCGCAAAAAAAATACTTTAGTAAAAATATGTACCCGAGTTATCAAGAAAGGGTGAACGACTTAAAGTCATTAAAAAAACTATTGTTAGCTAATCAAGATGAATTTATTAAAGCACTCAGTTTAGACTTTGGTCACCGAAGTGCCGATGACACCAAAATTGGCGATATACTCACCACTATTTCAGGTATCAATTACACCTTGAAGCGAATGAAACGTTGGATGAAGCCTCAACGTAAACATATCGGTCTGTTATTTCAGCCAGCAAAAGGCGAGGTGGTTTCCCAGCCGAAAGGTGTAATTGGTATAGTTACACCGTGGAATTACCCACTGTTTTTATCTTTAGGTCCACTTACCGCTGCGCTTGCTGCGGGGAATGTGGCAATGATAAAGATGTCGGAATACAGCCCTCATACCAGTACCTTATTAGCCAAACTGATTGCCGATATTTTTCCCGCTGAAAAAGTAACCATAGTTGCTGGCGATGTAAAAATAGCAACAAAATTCTCTTCACTGGCATTCGATCATTTGTTTTTTACTGGCTCTACCGCCGTAGGTAAGTTAGTGATGAAATCAGCCGCAGAGAACCTAGTGCCGGTGACGTTAGAATTGGGCGGAAAGTCTCCAGCAATTATTGACAGTGCTATGGACATTGCCACAGCGGTTTCTCGGCTAATACTGGGTAAAACGCTCAATTCAGGGCAAACCTGTGTCGCGCCAGATTATATATTTTGTCCACGAGACAAGTGTGATGAACTGGTTAAAGAAATAACCGCACGCTACCAGCAGATGTATCCGAGCCTTGGCAATAATGATGACTGCACTAGCATTATTAATGATGCGCAGTATCAACGTTTGTGTCTCCTGCTCAGTGATGCTAAAGAGAAGGGCGCAGTTGTTATTCCGTGTTTACATGACACGACAGAAATTAGTAAGCAGAGGGCAGCAAGAAAATTACCGTTAACTTTGGTTTGTGATGTTCAAGATGACATGTTGGTGATGCAGCAAGAAATATTTGGCCCGATATTACCGATTATTGCTTATGATGAAATTGGTGAAGTTTTTGACTACATAACGTCACGACCAAGGCCATTAGCACTATACATTTACAGTTTTGATAAAGTATTCCAACAAGAATTTTTATTAAAAACACATGCGGGTGGTGTCTGCATAAATGAAGCTGCATTTCACGTTGCCAACGATGATTTACCTTTTGGTGGAGTAGGTGCTTCGGGCATGGGGCAATATCATGGAAAAGAGGGCTTTAAAACATTTTCCCATCAAAAAGCAGTGTTAACTAGAGGGCGTATTAACCTAACGCCATTGTTGTTCCCGCCGTTTAATACTGCCATACATCGTTTGGTTTATAAGTTGTTTATTCGATAGCTAATTTTGCTGTGCCTCTAATCTTAATTAAGTGGATAAAGCACTAAAGCCTGATATCTTACTCTTCTAAATTATTGATATTATGGATAATAATATTTGATTCTCTTCTGGGAATTACTGAAACTTCTCAGTAATTTTCAAGTTCCTATTAAAGTTAACTATTTGTAGTTTCTAAAGCTTTGAAAATATGGGATATTAAGACGAATTTAATAAAGCTTATGATGCGGACATTACTGATAAGTCCCCATCATAAACGCTTATAGGCAAAAAGGATTTATGCACATGAATATCAATATGACCTTTTTCGGTAATGTCATTTTATTCTCAATGTTTATCATTGGAGGCTTAAGTTACTACTTAGGTAAACGTAAAACTTCAGCACCTAAAATAACAGCACTCATTGGTGTTTTACTCTGTATTACTCCGCCATTAAATATTGTTTTCATAATCGTGTTAGTGTTAAAAAATGACAATGTTATAAATGAAAATATCGATACTTCAGTGTGATCTACACATTTTAGCCAAATTACTTACTCGCTTATTGTGGCGTTATAACTCTCTCGGATGTCGGAACATATGAATATCGTAGTAACAACTTCACCTACCCAGGACGATCTTAAAGCATTAAGTGTCGGTATTGGCTCTTATAATAAAGATTACCTACCTGATGAAGTTGGCTTTGAAAAAGACACAAAATTTGCTGTCATTGCTAAAGATGAAAATGGACAAGTCTTAGGAGGTATTAGAGCTAATGCCTTCTGGAACTACTGTACTATTGAGTTGCTCTGGTTAGCTAAAGATACTAGAGGTTTAGGGCTCGGTAGCAATCTAATGGCAGCAGCTGAAAAGTTTGCTAAAGATAAAGGGTTTGGCTACATGCGTACTGAAACTCTTAGCTTCCAGGCAAAACCTTTTTATGAAAAACTAGGTTATAAAGTATTTGGTGAGTTACCTGATTATCCAAAAGGTCATACAACATATTGTTTAGTGAAAGAGTTATAACAAGCTAAATAATACGGGACACGCAACAGTTGGTTGGTTCCGCTGCACTGCACAATATTACCAAACTATTATTCAGCCACGTAATGTGCCGTTTTGTGCACATCGAAAGGAAACCTGTATGTACTATCTATTAACTTATGATGTTGTTCCTGAGTATTTAGAGAAAAGAGAGCAGTTTCGAGAATCCCATATTGAACTCGCTTTAGCAGCGGTTAGTCGTGGCGAATTAAGATTAGGTGGAGCGTTAACCGAGCCATCACTTGGAGCCGCTTTACTTTTCGAAGGGGACTCACCTAAAGTAGCTGAAGACTTTGTCACTAAAGATCCGTATGTTTTAAACGGCTTAGTTAAACGTTGGACTATTAATGAATGGTCAATAGTTTTAGGTGCAGGAGTCCCAGCGAAAGAAATAGACTTTGGCAATTAAAAAGCCAATTAAAGCGGGATAGAAAACCGTTTACTCGGTGCCATTTCGTTCAACATTTTAGCCAACAATTATTTGCCTCTTACTAGGCGTTAAGCAACACGGAGTATTCAAAGGTTATGGAGCTTTATTTAGCTATTATTCTTTTTGCAGCATCAACTACAGTAACACCAGGCCCAAATAACATAATGATTATGACTTCTGGCCTCAACTACGGTGTTAAAAATAGTATTCCACACTTGTTAGGTATCTGTTTTGGCTTTCCTGCCATGGTAATAATGGTTGGTTTAGGCTTTAGTGTTGTCTTTGAAATGTATCCATTGATTCACGAAGTGATAAAGGTCATAGGTATCGCTTATCTTTTATATTTAGCTTGGCTTATCGCATCGTCTTCGCCGACTTCACTTGAAGTAGAAAGCTCTAAGCCCTTTAGTTTTACTCAAGCTGCTTTGTTTCAATGGGTAAACCCGAAGGCATGGGTTATGGCCACAGGTGCGGTTTCAGCTTACACTTCAATTACCTCAGATATATTCTCACAAGTACTATTTATTGCGTTGGCTTTCTTTATTGTTGCTTTTCCTTGTGTCGGGATTTGGTTATTTTTTGGTGTCGGGCTTAAAAAGTATCTTAATTCGCCAAAACACCAAAAAATATTTAATTTATCTATGGCTCTGCTATTAGTCGCTTCTGTTATTCCAGTATTAAAAGAGTTGGTTGTTCAATATGTTGTCTAATAAGGCAATTAAACGTAAAATTTACAGTTGGCTATTTTTGGTGTTTCGCACATTTTAGCAAACAATTTTTTTGCCGCTTAATGTGGTGTTATATTTTTAATAGGTTTGAGTATGAATCAGGTTAGAGGTTTTGCTTTATCAATTGTAATAGTAATAATTTCATTTCTAGTTTCAGCAATAGCTGCGGGAGTGCTGGCTGATTTAGCTAGCGTTTGGAAAAAACCAATCATTGGCTCTGTTGCTGCTTTTTGTGTGGTTATTTCTGGCTATGTCACAGCCCCTAGTCATAAAACCATAGCTTCAGTCGTTTGGTTAATTATTGGAGCTATTTCGGCTTGGCTACTCGCGGGTGATTCATTTTACCCGGAAGATCATGAACATGCATATCAGCTGACAATAATTCCTTTACTCGCAACCTATCTAAGTGGCCTATTTGCATTGTTGATATGTTTGCTGTGGCACAAAAAACAGAACAAGGATTCGATTAGTGAACCTGTTAAAAGATAAAATCAATAAACTAGTAGAAAAGAGTGCAGAGTTTAACTGGAAAAACTGCAGTATAAAGCATGATTCTCTTGAGCAGATTCTTGGTGAGCCATCACCTGCATGGCATACATGGGTTAATAATATAGAAAGTATTTTAAAAACAACAGTCAGGTCAAATTCAGAGCCTTTTGTTTATTTTAAAGCGGCAAATAATTCACCGGTAAAAGGCAATGATGAAGATAAGTTTTGGATTGCCAAAGAAAATTATATTAAAACATTACATGCATTAATCTCATTGTTAGAGGAAGGTGATTTGTTTAATGAATTGTTGGTGTCAGGCGTGCCAAAAAAAACAAATAAACCCAAAGATTCAACAGCAAGAACAAAGCTACCTTCCGCTCTAGTACCGAGTAATAATAAAGTATTTATTGTTCATGGAGATGATGATGCTTTAAAGATTGAACTAGAGGTATTTCTCTCACGTATTGGCATAAAGCCAATTGTTTTACATAGAGATGTTGAAGGTGGGAAAACTATCATTGAAAAGTTTACCGCAAATAGTGATGTCTCTTATGCATTCATACTACTTACTCCTGATGAGATTTCATATACGATTGATCAAGCCAATATCATTGATGCTGATAGAAATAAACAAACGAGAGCCAGAGCCAATGTCATCTTTGAATTTGGTTACCTTGTAGCCAAGCTTGGTAGAACAAATGTCTGTGCTCTTCATAAAGGTGATGTGGTTATACCGTCTGAGTTAAGTGGTTTTATATATAAAAAAGTCGATAAGAATATTGAGGAAATAGGGCTCTCTTTAATTAAAGATATTAAAGCCGCAGGGCTTAAGCCTGAGTTATAACTTGTTATATGCCTAAGGAGAGTGTAGTGAAAATTTACGGAGATATTCAATCGGGAAATTGCTATAAGGTGAAGCTTCTTACTTCACTTATCGATATTGAACATGAATGGATAGAAGTTGATATTTTAGCTAATGAAACACAGACCGATTCATTCTTAACAAAGAACCCCAATGGGAAAATACCATTGCTTGAATTAGAAGATGGCAGCTGTATTTCAGAGTCTAATGCTATTTTGCATTACTTAGCATCGAATACAGCCTTAATTGGTAATAGTCGTTTTACTTCAGCAAAAATTCTTCAATGGCAATTCTTTGAACAATATAGCCATTAGCCTTTTATAGCCGTTGCACGATTTATTGCCAAATACCTTGGACTACCGGAAGAGCGTAAAGCCGAATTTGAAGCGAAACAGGCTGGCGGACATAAAGCGCTTAAAGTGATGGAAGAACAGTTGCAAAAAACACCGTATCTTGTGGGAGATGAATTAACTGTCGCAGATATATCACTTTACGGCTATACCCATGTGGCGCATGAAGGTGGCTTTGATCTGTCAGAATATCCGGCAATCCAACAATGGATAGAACGAATTCAGTCAAATCCAAAATACATTAGCATGGAGTGATCGGTATAAAATAAGCTGTTAAAAAGGGACAATAAAACAGTTTACTGTTTTTGCCCCTCAACATTTTAGCCTAAAGCCCAAAATCAGGCTAAAGCCTCATTTAGTCGTATATCGGCAAACATGAACAACTCAAGTACACCTCAAAAGAGGCTTTAGCTAGAAATTAGGCTTTAGATCAAAGGAAAACAATCACATTACCGTATTCTTACCTTTAGTTAGTCGCCTGCCAGAATGGCAAAGGTACTTTTACTTGGAGCTCTTTAAATAACTGTAATAATTATAATTATAAAGACAACAAAGTGCGCTTAACTGACGTTAGCAAAATGGTTGTTGCCATATATTTCTAATGAATTATTACTGAGAACTTTCAGTAATATCCAAGTTATAGCAAAAATAAAATATTTGTAGTTTCTAAAGCTTTGAAACTATGGGATATTAACGTGAGTTAAATAAAGGTTATGGGGCGGACATTACTGAGAAGTCTCCATAATAAAAGTTATGTATAAAACTTAAAACGTAAGGAGTACGTTTGAATATCATCTATAAATCATCATTATTTTCTATTGTCTTAGCTCTTTCACCGCAGTCATTAGCGGATAATAAGTATACTTTGGGTCTTGGCGTTGGAACTATGTATGGTGGGCTCGGCATGAATGCAGGGGTTCAGTCTGACGTCGATATAAAGTATGTTTCGGCTGGAATTTTGCAATTAAGCGGCAGCAGTACCACCTACGGTTTGGGTCTTGGGTGGATAACTACAGACTTGTTTGATTTTCAAAGTAAAAAACATGGTATAAACATATACGTTGGAGCAGTTGGCACTGAAAACTCTTTCGATGGCAATGATCCAGTTTACGGTGGCGGATTAGGTTACTCTTACTTTTTTAGTGGTATTGACCAGTCGGGTTTCAATATTGGTTTTACTCTCCTAGCGGGAAAGGGAAGCGAAGAAAGTGCCACAGGCGCTTTTATTCAAGCTGGTTATCAGTTTTAAACATAACAAGGCGTTTAAACGGGAAAATTACAGTTGGCTCTCGCTTCGCGCAGTTTAGCCTAACTGTATTTTCCGCTTAGCTTAGCGTTATCGATACAAAATCTAATCCGAATCAATTCTAATCCTTATCAGCTAATGTCCGCAATGGGCAAAAGTGAACCTTAACTTTTACCAATGGACTATTAAAATTAGTTCACCGTTAATGACTTCTTGGTGCGTAGAGCGGAAGTTCGCTTAAAAATATTTACGATATATTTTTAATGGATTGACAGTGTCATATTACTGAGAAGTCTCAGTAATATCCAAAACCTAACAAAAACAAAATACTTTTAGTTTATAACATACTGAAAGTATGGGATATTAATGCGAATTAAATTAAATTTATGGGACGGACATTACTGAGAAGTCTCCATAATAAGCTGTTAAATGAATGAACATATGAACCTTGAAATTACTAATTATCCAGTCGCTAGCGACGATGAGTTTGTCGCAAGTAAATTGCGAGAGTATAATCTTCAATTTGTTGAGAAGGACGTTAATCCTTTATCGGCTTATTTTCGCGATTCCGAAGGTGATATTGTCGCTGGCTTGACTGGGAAAACATATTGGAACTGGCTTCACATCGACTATTTGTGGGTGAATGAATCCGAGCGTAAAAATCAGTTAGGATCTAAACTGATTGCCGCAGCTGAAGAGGAAGCAATCAAGAGAGGATGCACTGGTTCAAGTCTAGATACCTTCAGCTTTCAAGCATTAAGGTTTTACCAGAAGCTTGGGTATTCTGTTTTTGGTGAGCTTAACGGCTACTCTGGCAAGCATCAACGTTACTACCTGGAGAAACAGCTTGGGCAAATCATTTAACAAGCACAGTCAGTCGGAAAGCTGGGACGCTGCATAGCAGCTCAAGCCCAGTTTCCGCTGCTGTGGGCGTTATCGATACCATATATAATCCGAATTAACTTTTACCTCCATTTGTTAATGTCCGCAATGTGGTATTTACCGCCCTTAACATCTCATTTTAAAAAGTTAGTGAGCTATAAATGAAGTAGCTCTTTTATTAAGGGCTTCTTGGTGCTCATTCCGGACGCTATCCTTTAATTTTTTGCCTTATATTTTCTATTGAATATTTTATGTCATGTTACTGAGCCGGCTCAGTAACACTCCTAAAAAACACGAATAAACGTCTATTTTATTGATCTTAGTGTAATATACAGCGTTTTCTATGATGAGTATTACTGAGCGGGTTTAGTAACATCCTATCTTTTATTAACTAATTGGTTGCAGTAGTTTCTAATTCTTTGAATTTGTGGGACATTAATAAAAATTAAATTTTAATTATGGAACGGTCATTACTGAGCCGACTCCATAATAAGCTGTTATATGCAGGTGCCTAAATGAATATTCTCGCAAATAAAACTCTTCTTATTTCTTTGATTTTACTTGGTTTGGGAATGTTATCTCTAATAGCCGAGAGTACCTTTTATCAATTTCTTGATAATGAAGGGGTTCTTCATGAGAGTATGTTCCTGCCACTCGGTATGATAAGTATTGTAGTTGGTATGTTGTTTTTATTATTTTTTATAATACAAAAAATACGATGTGCGTTTAACAAAAAATAAATTGCATATAACAAGGGTTTTCAAGTCGGACTCGTAACAGTTTGCTCGGTTCCACTTCGTTTCACATTTTAGTAAACTATTTCTCGCCGCTTAAAACGGCGTTAGGTGCCAGTGTTACCCATAATTAGTGGACACCTTCTATAGTTAGATTACGTCTAACAATGAGGTGACATATGACTAAGAAAC
>NZ_JABSPA010000015.1 GCF_013214175.1 Colwellia sp.
CGAACTCAGAAGTGAAACGCAGTTGCGCCGATGGTAGTGTGGGAGTTCCCATGTGAGAGTAGGACATTGCTAAACTTTTATTTTAGTTTCGATAATGAAACGCATTGCGCCGATGGTAGTGTGACTTATGTCACAGTAAAGCCCATGTGAGAGCGTAGCGGGACATTACGAGACTTCTAATTTGTACTTCGGTACACGGAAACCCGTAGCTCACGCTGCGGGTTTTTTGCTTTCTGGGTTTTAAATAACCTATGTTAGTGTCGGACATGGCTAGCTTGTATTAAGATAAGCCCGATTCATAAGAGTCAGATGACAAGTTTTATATCTATGCGTAGTGAACACTGCGGATTTATTTGTATTTATGTAATTTTGGAGTTGTACTGGTAAATGAGAAAATTTTTATCTTCCCCTGTAAAAATGGCACTAAGTGAAGCCGAAAGTGCTTCATACCAAAATGCATTAAAGCATGTTACTGAGTTAACTTTAAACCTAATGGCGGTTAAAGTTGAAAATCGACCTGAGGATTACCTCGGTTGGTGTACCGAGTTAATTGATGTCTGTCGCAACCGCATTAATATAAGCCTGCTTGAAGATCACCAATTACCTATTTTGAAAAAATTAGAGCAAGTGCTGGTTTTAGGCGCTAGTGTTAGTCAATTCAAAATGGCACGCATAGCACCATGGCCTATATTCACTGCTTTTGTTGAACAGCAAGCGAGTTTACATGCCTTGGAAGAGCGCTTAGCACTGCTTGATTATATTCAATTGATAAAGAGCAAAACTTTAGCTGAGATGTCTGAACTTGAACGTCTTGCCTTTGCTGGTAAACACACTAACCAACATTGTCATACGCAATATAATTTTGATGTCGAATGGTTTGCTTCCACCAAAGGCGCTAAAGTTTTTCATATTTTATTAGCCCAGCAACCTGAAAGTTTTGATGCTGCTTTAAGTCATATTCCAGATTCTGGTGATGTAACGCCTAAACAGTATCAGCAGTTTGTTAGTGCCTACAAACAAATCTTTACCAGTTACACTGTTGGCAAGGAAAACGGTGAGAAAGCACCACTAGCACCCGCTACACGTTTATTAGCGATGAAACGTCCTGATCAATTTATTGCGCTAACAAACGCAAAAATTGAAGTGCTTTGCCAAGGTTTATCGATAGCAAAATTTAATAGCTTTGATTTTGAAAGCTATTGGCAAGATATGATCGGTACTTTACGTACTTTCGCTTGGTGGCATCAAGACGAGCCTGAAGATGAACGTGAAGCCAAACTTTGGCAAGCTCGTGCGGTTTTAGTCGACTTATTTATGTTTGCCGATGAAGATTTTGCTTTTGGATCTAACTTTTTGCGTATTCGTGATAAAAAATTAAATAGCGCAGAAAGTAGCTACAAGTCTAGTCGACGAGGTCGTGTTAAGTTAACCCCTGAGGAAGTTGTTGATCAAGCACTTGCTGAAGATGGTATACCTGAGTATATTCAAGGCAAACGCGAGACTATCCTTAGAGAAGTTAAAACCGGTAAGAGTGTAGAACATGTTATTGGTTTGATGAGAGCAATCTTTGGTTAGATAGTTACATCAGTAGAGGGTAAAGCAATTTTACCCTCTATAGCCATTAATATTCAACCTGCATGGTAACGGATTTACACTGCAATTTAGCCACAGCTCTAACTAACAGCCTTCAAAAATAGCCCAGCTATTTAAGCTGTATTATCTTTCTGAAATACTATCCTTTCTAAACTAACTGCTTACAAGAGATCTCACTTCTTCATTGTTACTTTAAATCGTGACCTGCGGCTTTAATGCCGGAATACCTTTATTGATAATACTTACTCTTCTAAATAAATATAAAACGCAGAATCCAGAAGATAAATGCGCTAGCATGAGCGCAGGATAAAGTGAATATTCACCATCATTGAGGCCGAACCAGGCAAGGGGGATGAGCAGAATTAAACGGTGAATAATTCCAAGTACACTTGCCGTGATAGCTTTATCTTTGGCGTTCAATGTTGATTGATAAACAATGACACACCCTGCACCGATATAGCCCCAAGGTAACCAAGTAAGGTAATGTTTTAAATGTATGGTAACGCTATCGTGAGGACATAATGAGTTTGCCCAAAAATCTACCGTATAGTTTAACGCTATGGCAATAACAAACTGCGCTATTAGCACTGTGGCAAACATATAGCGGTATGCTTGTTTTACTCTATCATGATGACCTGTCCAGTAATTAAAGCCAATTATTGCTGGCATTGACGTGGTTAATGCCATGGGGATTAGCAAAATTATCGCTTCAAGTTTAAAGATTAAAGCAAAAGCGGCAACATAAAGGTGGTTATAACTAGCAGCAATTATCGTTAATATCGCCAAACTTAATGGTGTGATCAGTTGTTGGCCAATAACTAAAATGCTGTTTAACTTTGGTTGTTTACATTGCGTCTTAAACTCATTCAATGATGGCCAGCTAAGTTTTACTTTTCGCTGTAATAGATAAAAAGAAATAAGAGTAAAGCTAATATCACTTATAGCGTGTACCAGTGAGATGGCGACTAAGCTATCAAAGTACCAAGGGCTTTGTGGAAGTAATAGTAATAATGCCAAGCTACCCTTAAGCACTATCCAGGCAACCATAATGTTACTGGCAAGTTGGCTGAAGTTTAACGCCCGTAAGATGCCATTAATTTGCCAAACAGCACCTAAAAATAACCAAGAAAAATAGCGATTATTGATATAACTTGATTGCTCTACCGCTAATTGTGGTGCCTTTATGGCTTCTTCTGACGATAACCAGTTATTGTTTCCTAATAAATGAAGTAGCTGCTCTGAAAATACTAATGCCAATATTGTGAATATGACTAGTGTTAGTGCGGAGATGATTAGTGTCTGGCTGATGTTACGACCAAGGTTGTTTTTCTCAAGACAGGCAGACTTCACTACTTTATTGTTACAACGAATACTTGTGCCAACGGCAAGCGCTGTCATCGCAGCAGTGATGGGAACGGTAAAACCAAAGGCGGTTAAGGTTGCGGTACTACTCAAGGCAATTAACCCTGACTCCAAAAGTTCGTACATTAATAATAATAGAATCGCCATAAACATCGGCTGGCTATTACGCCATATTATCGATGATATTTTCCCTTCTAGTAAGCTTGTGTGATCTTTTACTGTCATCGATTAATTCTGCTGATTTGTCGTTATGGAACCATATAATAAGAGCAGCAATAAATTAATAAACTTTCAATATTGAATGTAACAATTTTTGTCATAGGATAAGCTAGTGCCTTAGCCAGTGACGTAATACCTCGATAATTCGATACGATTAATTTTTGTAATACCAAAACAAAAATAGTACTTCATAAACAGCTCTTATTTTTAGAGTCAGTTGTTAAACAATCATGACAACGAAAGCCCACACTAATGTGCGTGTAAAGTGCTATTATGCCGTTTACTCCCACTTATTGGCTCATACAGTTTAATGTTAATTTTATCTCCTAAGATGGCTTGCAGTTGACGCTAGCTCAAACGGCTCATTCTGATGGTGACAATGCACTGTTTGAATCAATAGCCAACGACATTGTTGAAAAGGGCTACAGTATCAGCCCTTGCGCTTTGCCCGACGATTTATCCAGCTTGTTATTACAACATATTACCGAACTGCCAGGTGAAGACTTTAAACGTGCAGGTATAGGTCGTGCCAAAGAACATATTATTGACGAACTTATTCGCACCGATGAAATTAGCTGGATAACCAGTAACAGCGAAGCAGGTAGTTCTTGGATTGAATGGTCAGAGTCACTGCAAGCCTATTTAAATAGACGTTTGTTTCTTGGTTTATTCTCTTTTGAAAGTCATTTTTCTCATTACGCTAAGGGCGATTTTTATAAGAAGCACAAGGATGCTTTTAAAGGTGAAGGTAATCGTGTGCTTTCTGTGGTGGTCTATCTTAATCAACATTGGTCTGCAGCTGATGGTGGCGAGTTAGTTATTTATGATGATAAATCGCCAGATTCTTCAGTCGTTGACCAAAATATTATTACCGTAATACCTAATTTTGGCACGGTAGTGGTGTTTTTAAGTGAAGAATTCCCTCATGAAGTATTACCCGCTAGGCGAGATCGATACTCAATTGCAGGTTGGTTTCGCTTAAACAACAGTATTGCCAATAATATTGACCCTCCTAGTTAAGGGAAGTAACGATTATTCAAATAGAACAACTGACGTCACAATTTTCACAAGTCAGTTGGTAATATTTAAGAATACATTTGCTTAAATTTAACAGCTGTATTTAGCTTAAATTATTTATATTCACGTTGTACGAATTAGTTGACCCCTATAGTTACTGAAAAATGAAAAATGAAAAATGAAAAATGAAAAATGAACAGTGGGCAATGAGACGAAATTTCTTATCACCTCGCTCTACGAGTAACTGGTCAGAAATACCTAAGATAAACTATTGATGCAGTCATATTGATAAAATAATGTAGAGGTAAGTATGTGTGGTCGATTTAGTGTAAACAGAGCCATTTCACCTATCGTGAGTGAGTTATTTAATACCCACTTCAATGCAGTAACGAATACTAACTTAAGTCCCAGCCAATCAGTTGCCACGTTAGTAAATAGCAACTCAACCTACCATCAAGTAAATGCGCTATGGGGAATAAAACCCTCATGGTCAAAGAAGCTTATTATTAACGCCCAAGCTGAAACAGTTGCTAGCAAGCCTACATTCAGACAAGCCTTTCAACATCAACGATGTTTAATTCCATGTAACGGTTGGTTTGAATGGCGAACAGAGGAGGGTAAAAAAGTTAAGTACCTATTTGAGCACACTGACAAAGTACCTTTGTATATGGCAGGTATATTGTTTCAGCATGAATTTACTGAATTAGTCACCTTAACGACAAAGCCTAATATTAAGTGTGGTCAGTACCATAAACGTATGCCTGTACTTATTACTAACGAAGATAAAGACTTTTGGTTTAACTCTTCGTATCAAGAAGTCGAACCATTACTTCAGCATGTCAACGATGAAATGATTCATGTTGAACCTACTGACTAAGTTGCGATTACAAAAGGTGTGTTATTAATACACCTAGCCAATCTTTGAAATTTTCTTTTAATAAGTGACTAGCAATATAAGCTGGCTGTCGGCAGCGCAAAGGCGATGTTAGCTATAGTGGGCTATTAAGGTAAACAACTCGCTAAAATCAGGCGTTTTGGGCTGTGATATAAAGGCTAGCGTTGCATTCACCATTTGAACTCAAGTCATTTTTCGGACATTAGGTTGTTGGTACTTCAAGCTGATTGGGATTAGATTTTTATTGATAACGCCACGCTCAGCTGCAACAAAGGTTGGCAGCCATTTTTTGCCTAGAAATTTTTATGGTCAGATTGCATCGTCTTGCTCTGCGGGGACATAATCCGCTTAATGACAGTTAATTACTTAAGTCATTACACCTGGACGGTAGGGTTTATTCTCTCGAATACCCTGTTGCGAGCGCTTCTGATTTGAAAGCTTAACCTTTTTGGCTATTAATCCTCGCTTATCTGCGTGGCATTCAAACTCAACAGTGACACCAACTTTTAAGAAAGCACAATTAACAAGGTCGGCTTTACGTACCATTATATCTGGGCCATTCCCGTTATCCAGAAATCCAGATTCTTTATCTCGGAACCATTTCTTGACTACAGTTTGCAATACAATACTCCTAATTTAACTTACTTACTAAATTTATTAATTGGTAGTATCGGCCCATGAAAAATGAGTTGATACACGATTCCTGTAACTTACGTTCTCTATAATTTGGATTGAAAACGTAAGTCTATTAAGATCTGCTACCACTTGGATGCCGGTATAGTTGCTCCTTTATGCGAGCACAGTAGACGACATAATTATATGGATGTATTTTGATCATCAGCTAATAGAGGATCTTCGGATGGGCTTTCATCACTAGTCTTTTCTAATTTTTTCAGGCGTTTTTCCTCTTTCTTTTTCTTCTTCGCGAGCTCTTTCTGCCGCTTCTCATAGTTGTAATTGTTTTTCGCCATTTGTTTTCTCTTGAATTAATTTAGGGGTGCATCTAATTGGTAAAATTTAGCTTTGCTAAGGGGCGTTTTAGGGCGAGCCCCCGCTTTTAATCTACTTGCTTGAGCAACTTGTTAACTTTTCTTTAAATCTAGATTTCGTGTCAAAACTTCCGCTGATTTAATAATAAGTTTTGTACGAAGAAGCTCCGGATGTTTTTCTTCGTCAGTATACCCAACTGGAATACCAGTTCCCGTATTAACAAACCAAGAGTTTTCAGGACTGCGCTTACCCAACAGTTTCTTTAGTTCTTTTGGTGTAACACCCAATGCTTTCGCAGCAGCATTGTATGTGCAGCGAGTCTTAACTCTGTTCAGGTAATCAACTACCAAGGTGATTTTTTCTTGCATTACAATATGATCCTTAGAAAGTACAGAGTCAAGAATACCTTTTTACTAACACATCATCAATAGGTTATACATTTGTAATTTTTTAATTATCCGTTGAAAAGCGAGATTTTTCCTTATTTGTGAAGGAAATACTGCTATTTAATTCCAACCACATTTGTCTAATTTAATATTATGAAAGTACTCAATTTATTGATGGTTTTTAGTACCTTAAATATGTCAGTAGTGGTATCAATGGCCAGAACGTAACATTACTAAAACAGACTAGAAGCTCGTTATCTTATGACGTTTTTCTGTGATGAAATTGATTCTGCTCAGCGTACATATAGGTCAACTCGATAGAGCCAAAAAAATAACATACTTGTAGTGCTCACTCTCCTTATGAAAACCACTTCTTAATAATGCTCATATGCACCTAGTTAAATTGATTATTCTCTAAAAGGCACAAAAAACTTAAAAGATACTAGAATAAGTGCAAACCACAGATGAGGAGTTATATTTAAAACAGATAGCCGTGCCAATAAGGAATTTGTCCGGGAAGCAGTTAAAACTTCAAAATAAGATGGATCTTAGCCACCTATTCATTCTGCCCTAAGTTTATTTCCAGTCACCAAGTTGAGTCGACCACGAAAATCTAAAAAACTAAAAATATAATGCCTTAGCTCGATCCGGTTTTACTCCATACACTTGCAATTAGAACTAGGAAATTAAAATGATTATAAATAAAAAGGTGTTCTCCACCTCTTTACTCACTGTAGCTATTTTATCTGGCTGTGGAAGCGATGAAAAAGTAGAAATTGAAAAGGTAGCACCCACTCATCAAGCGCCCGTAGCAAATCAAGATGAGGTAACATCACTTAACGGAGGAACTGTATTAATCGATGTTTTAGCAAATGATACTGACGCCGATGGCGACACTTTATCTATAATCTCTACAACTTCAATTGAAAATGGGATACTTGAAATAATTGACAACAAGGTTTCTTACACACCTAAAGCGTCATATGCAGGGCAAGAAGTATTTACCTACCAAATAAGCGATGGCGAGTTAACCTCTGAAAGTACAGTAACAGTGAATGCTTCAACAGAGTTAACCCTTACAGGCAAAGTAACTGACAAGCCTATAGCTAAAGCGACAGTTACCATTCAAGTAGGAGATAAATTATTTGAAGCCATAGCTGATGATCTCGGCAATTACTCTTTACCAATAACTGTTACCGACTCTACTGCAGTAGTCAAAATCACAGCAAAAGGCTCTGAAGCTGAAGGAGAAGGATTTGTAGAATTCATCAGTATCCCAGGCACTTTTGGTTCATTGATAGAGTCTGCTGGAGATGATAATGAGCTTTCCAGTGATGAAAACTTTGCAATGAATGTTACCAACGTTACCACTGCGAAGTTTGTTTTAATGACTGAAGCCAATGATGGTAAAGAATTAACCTCTATTGAAGAAATTCAAACGGCTGAAAAATCTATTAGCAGTGATGCTTTATTAGAAATAGCTGCCGTAATTAAGTTGATTGTAGATAACCCAGAGTTCAATATCCCTGATACCAGTAAATCTTTACTTGATTTTGTTAAAACAAAAGAGGAATACAATACTTTTGTTGAAGCCGTTGTTGCTGAAAATATTGAAAGCAATCCACTAACCCTAGCGATTGAATCAATCATTGACGACAAAGACTTAGTGGAAGCAGTAGACGCGGCTGCACTACCTTCACTTTATTATACTATTCCCGATGCTGTGCCTGGCTTCTTAGCAAGAGGAGGTGATACTTACGAATTTGCACAAGATGGTACCGGTAGATATGTAAATGATTTAAGTAGCACTGTATTTACTTGGTTAAAAAATACTGATGGCGAGATAGAAGTGACTTTTGCAGAGCCGCCTTTGGAATTTTTTAACAGTGAGTGGATTGACCTCCTAACAGATGACCAAGCAATGATAAGTGCAGCGTTTGCATCAGACAATGCACTTATTGATTTTGGTACTTACTTGACAGGACTCACTTTTAAAATCATCTCTAATGGTGAGTTAGTTGACTCTGTTAGGGAGGTAAAAAAAGTAAGTGAAATTTACAGTTCATTCGAACACGAAGGCGTTACCTACCAATTACCAGCGGTAAATGATGAGCGGGTTAATAACAAGGAGTATCGTGATGGCGATAAGATCAACACAATAGCCTTTACCGAGGATCTGGTAATTGGCACATGGGCAATGGAAATACATCATCAAATTCCTATTCGGTATAATGACTATGATTACGGAGTCAATTTCTGGGCTGATATGGTTACATTTAATGCAGATGGCTCTGCTAGCGGCGATGAAAGTAAACTTAATCTTACCTGGCTAATCGATAGTAAAGGCTCACTTGTTGTCACTTACCCTGACATGAAAACTCAAACAATCACCTTACTTGATCATATTGCCCCTAGTTATGGTGCTTATAACCTGGTCAAAACGGTTGATGACAAAACCTATGGCAGTTATGAATTTTCTGTGAAACAAGACATGAACTTCACTTTCACAGCTGACTTTCTGGTTAATTCAGCGGAACAGTTCTGGCAAACTTATGTCAATGGGTGGATACCATCTCTATGGGATGAAGAGACCAATGCATTGCTTAATGACGAACTTTGGGGTTGGGACATTCTAAATAACAAAACGATGCTCAATAACAGTTATTATACTGAAGATGCAGATCAAGATGGTAACGCTACCGAATTACTTTTATCCACTAGTGATTTCAATTGGGAAATAGTTGAAAATACATTCATATTCAATGGTACATGGGGTGGCTGTGATGAAGATGTTCTTTGTCATCGAAGAGAGTGGATACCATTAGCTGAAATTGAGGACGGTTTTTATACGCTAGAAAAAGCAAGAATGAATGTATCTTGGAATAAAAATATTGAAAGTGAAAATTCAGAAGGTTATGCCATCTACTTTCCGGCAAGACTCAATATCTATAAAAAAGAAAATAAGCCAACATTATGGGTAGCCCCTGAAATGGCGAGAAGTTTAACCACAAAGAGAATAGAAAAGGTCACGACTCCAGGGCGAAAAATAATTTATCCCAGTGCTGAGAGAAATCAAAGTAAGTAATTGAAGTTACTTACAACAAAATAATCCCCGCTAAATGTAGCGGGGTTTTTATGTATTATAGGGGGTTGTGCTTATTAATAGCTGTTTCCTTATCCTAAAACATCAAAGAATCATAGGCACAACCTCCCATATTGAAACTTAGTAAAAGTTAGAACTTATTCTAGTCATATTGATTAAATGACTGAAAGTTATAAACTACTCGTGACTCATATTATGTGGGTGAAAGAAAATTCACAAAGGGCCCGACTGAAGCCAAGAAACTTACTCTGATAAACCTTCAATGAACACGACCTAGCAAAGAATGTCCAACTTACCTTAATAGTTTTTAACATCAAACCATTACGTTTTATTAATGACTAATACGCTAACGCTCTATCGTTATTAGTGCTCTTTAATTGATGATCCCACTTCAAAATATTCCCATAAAACACTATACTGTGTTTATGTACAGTTACATTGGTTTTTTATGAAAGTAATACCCGTTTATATTGAAGCAGGGATATCAGGTTTTGAATCACCCGCAGCAGAATACAGAGAACTTAATCTATCACTAGAAGAGTTACTCCTTCAGCACCCGAATGCGACTTTCTTCGGCCTAGCTAATGGAAGGTCAATGGAACGAATAGGGATTTTTAATGGGGATGTGCTTGTCGTTGATAGAGTGGAGCGTGTTAGTAATGGCTCTGTGATTGTGGCAAATTTTAATGGCTGCTTTGTCTGCAAAATCATTGATACAGATAATGCCTTATTGCTATCTGCATCTGACGAACACAAGCCCATTAAAATAACAGATAGCGATGACTTTCAAATAGAAGGGGTAGTAAACGTATCCTTTAGATTGCATAAAAAACTCCCCGTACTGCTGTCATGTTTGGTTTAGTTGACGCCGTTTCATTCTATGCGCGTGCGGAAAAGGTCTTTGACCCAAGCATTAGGCATGAACCCGTTGTCGTTTTAACGAATAACGATGGCTGTATTTGTGCTGTGTGTCCTATCGCTAGGCAACTAGGTGTACCTAAGTTCATTCCTTACTTTAAGATAAAGTCTTTTTTAGCAAAGCATAATGTCGTTGTTCGCTCTTCAAATTATGAGTTATATGCAGACCTAAGCGAAAGAATGATGAACGTTATTGCACGGTACTCTGATAACCATTATGTCTATTCTATTGATGAATCGTTCTTACATTTCAAGAACTTTAGCTGTGTTGATAACTGGCACGAATACGGCCATGTAATACGAAAGGCTGTCTGGCGAGAAACACGATTACCCGTTGGTGTAGGTTTTGGCGCAACCTTAACATTAGCCAAAGCCGCTAATCATGCCTCTAAAAAACTGTCAGGTTTTGATGGTGTTGCTGTAATAGATGATAAAGCCTCTCGTAAAGAAATCCTCTCTAGAATGTCGCTCACTGAGGTTTGGGGTATTGGCTCCAAATTAGGTAAACGGCTAAGTATATTAGGGCTTAAAAATGGCTGGGATTTAGCGAACCAATCGCCTAAAGCAATGCGAGGTCAGTTTGGTGTCGTCGTTGAACGTACCGTGAATGAACTGAACGGCATGCCGTGCTTAAACTGGGATGAAATAGGGCAAGACAAACAAGAGATATTTTCTACACGTAGTTTCGGGCAACGAGTTACCGACGGTCATGCGCTTAAAGCTGCACTATCAAGTCACGCCAGTATTGTTGGGGCAAAAGTTAGAAGGCAAGGCTCTTTAATTAAACGACTAGTTATTTTTGCATCAAGCTCGCCACATGATGACAGTTACTATAAAAAATCGGTCATTTATGAGTTTCCTATTGCGACAGACAATACCTTAAAGCTAGTAGGTGCTATTTCTTATGTATTTGATAGTATTTATAGGCAAGGCATTAGCTTTTATCGCTGCGGGGTAGGTGGCATTGAACTAGAGAATAGTCAATTTCAGCAAGAAGATATGTTTAGTCTTAGTGTGAATAACCCGCCTTTAATGAAATGCTATGATCAAATAAACCATCGTTATGGAAGAGGTGCTGTTGAAGTGGCAGTCGCTGAAAAAAATGAAAAGTGGGCAATGAGACGAAACTTCTTATCACCTCGCTCTACGAGTAACTGGTCAGAAATCCCTAAGATAAACTGTTGAGGTTAATATGTGTGGTCGATTTAGTATAAACGAATTGAAGAGATAGAGACTTGTTAACTACATGTGTTCTTTTTATTTACTTAATATAGTTTGGCTGTATTTCGACTTGTAAATTCATAAAATATTCGTAGTCACAACGGTAGTAGAGTGTAATAATTACCTACAAATCAATCAGGTACTAAGGTCTTCTTTATGTGCATTTTATTTATTGCTATCGAGCAACATCCTAAGTATCCGTTGATTATTTGTGCAAATAGAGATGAGTTTCATCAACGTCCAACTCAAGCCATGCATGTTTGGCAGCAATCCAAGATACTTGCCGGAAAAGATCTCCAAGCAGGAGGAACTTGGTTAGGCTTATCGTCAAAGGGAAAATTTGCTGCCTTAACCAATTTTAGAAAATTCCCTTTAAACGAAGAAGCTAAAAAATCTAGGGGAGGTCTTGTTTTACAGGCATTAGCCAGCACTGAAAACAACTTGTCTGAGGAACTCGCTCAACAAGCAAGTCAGTATCATGGCTTTAATCTCATTCATGGTTCATTAAACCAGTTGTACTGTTATGACAGCGTAAATAACCAATGCCATGAACTTTCCAAAGGCGTACACAGTATTTGTAATGGTGCACTAGATGATATCTGGCCGAAAATGGCAAGGGGAGAAAAGCTGTTAAGTGATACTATTCATTTACAAGAAAACCTCTCAATTGATGCACTGTTTGATTTAATGACCAATGATAAACAAGCGTTGCCAAATTTACTTCCTGAAACTGGGCTTACTGAAGAATGGGAGCAGTTACTCAGTGCTATTTTTATAGTATCCCCAACATATGGCACACGAACAACCTCTATTATTACGCAAGACATTGAAGGAAGTGTTGAAGTATATGACCGTAGTTATGCACCTTCAGGTCAATGTGTAGCTAAGCAAAAATTTCGGTTGTAGGAAAGTAACTCCATCGGAATTTCCTTTAAGTAATCACTTTGTGGTAGCTACTCCCCTTAGAGTTATCCGGTGTATGAATTTTTAGTTTTACTTTAAAAACTCGATATTTCAAAAGATATCCTAACGACAAGTTGGTGCGCATTCCGGACGTTAGCCTTTAATTTTTTGCCTTATATTTTCTAATGAATATTTTATGTCATGTTACTGA
>NZ_JABSPA010000016.1 GCF_013214175.1 Colwellia sp.
GCGTTGGGCTATGTCAGTCCGGCTGAATATGAGCGCATTGGCGCATAACCAGTGTCTACTTTTTATGGGTAACACCAACGTATTTCAAAAATGGAGTTTTAAAAATGAGAAAAGAGTTTCAATTCAACGTTAAAAATCACTCAATTAAAATTGTTAATACATGGACTCGTGGAGCCAAGTTATATGTAGATGGCGACTTTCGTGACCAAGACTCAAGCTTTATAGCTAATGGTAAAGTAGCTCTTTTATCAGCAAGTCTTGGAGATCATGGCATTTTAGAAGTTTACCCAAAGTCTGCTTTAATCTCTGTAGAAATGGATGTGTTTTTAAATTTAAATAATTCAAAGCAGCATGTTTTTAGCTCACATAAACGTTTAAGTTTAACAGAGCAAAGAACCGCGTTATAAACGTATAACAAGTTGCTTAAATGGACAGTTGGCTGTTTTTCGTTCCTCAAACATTTTAGCCAACAGTAATTTTCCGCTTATCGCGGCGTTAGAAGCGCACTCTTGGTTTTGTGCATAATTAAAGGAATTATAATGATTAAAATATTTGTTACTAGCCTAGTTTTTTTGATTGGTTTGCATTCAATAGTTGTGGAAGCAACAGATGTCAAAGAGCTCAATCCAATTCAGTCACTTAAAGTAAAATCTAAATATTTTAAAGAGGCAATTGAATACAATGTTACATTGCCTAAAAGTTATAGTGAGGCAAAGGGAAAAGATAAAAAATACTTTGTGATTTTTGATTTACATCCTCGCAGCCAACCTTACCTTAGCGGTTTACATGATTGGTTAAGTCATAACGGTGAGTGGCCTTGGCTTGAATCAATTGTAATTACTCCGGCAAATTATAATCCTGAATTTGCAAAATTATTTGAGCAAATTGTAAGTGAACCGAGCAATCAAACAATGCTCGATTATTTTGAGCATGATCTACTAAACGCTATAGATGAAAAATATCGAACAAATGGATTTAAAATTTACAGCGGCTTTATGGGAAATGGAGCATTAGGGTTATTCACTTTACTAAATCGCCCTAAACTATTTAATGCATATATTATTTCTAGCCCATCATTGGCGAATGATTTTGGTTTAATAACGTCAGAATCAAAAATAAAACTAGCCTCAAAAGATGATCAAATGAGATTTTTATACCTTGCCACAGGTAATCATCAATATGAACAAGCTAATCTACCGTCTTTTGATTTATTTGAAAAAGCGTTGAAAGCCTCTTCACCAAGTACTCTTGATTGGCAAGTTCATCGTAATAATAAGAGTAATTATATGTCACAACCAATAATTTCTATTGTAAACGGCATTGAAGCTCTTTTTAATGATATTCATACCGATCTCAAAGCTGATTCTGAAATTTCTATAAATGGGGCTCAAGCAATAATTGATTATTACGCTCTAATTTCTGATAAAAAATATGGTTTCGATATTTCTGCAGAGGGTTCTTTAAAGGCACTAGCAAAATCATTAATGGCAAGTGATTCCCAAAAAGGATTAACTATATATCAAAGAACAGCCGCACTCTATCCAGAATCAGCATATGCATTATCATCTTTAGCAAAGGCATATGCTGATCTCGGAGATGTTAACAAGGCGGTTAAATACCAAACTCAAGCTGTAGAAAAATCTAAATCAATGATTGTTTGGCATCAAAATAAGCACAAACAATATCTCGATGAATATATAGAAAAATTAAATGATGTTGGTGAATAAGCGCTTCTAAGCCAATCAAGCAGGACAAAAATAGTTAGGTTTTTCGTTCCTCAACATTTTAGCTAACAATTACTTAGCCTATTATTTGGGCTTTATATTATTTGGAGAGTCACTCATGAATTCTGTAAAACATGGTATTTCGATTGGTATTGAAAGAGTTGATAGTAACTTTTTTCTTTCCTTAAAAGCTGTTGGGAAACTTACTCATGCTGATTATGAAGTAATAACCCCCTTATTAGATTCGGCTTTAGAATCAGTAAGAGAGCCTAAAGTTGATGTCTTGATAGATGGTACAGAATTAGAAGGTTGGGAGTTAAGAGCTGTTTGGGATGATTTCAAGATTGGGCTTAAACATAACAACGAATTTAATAAAGTTGCCATATACGGTAATAAAAATTGGCAGGAAATAGCGGCTAAGGTTGGCTCTTGGTTTATTTCAGGAGAAATAAAGTACTTCGATAATCTAACTGATGCTACAACTTGGTTAAAAAAATAATATAACTAGTAGTTAAAGCAGGCATTTTTACAGTTTGCTTAGTTCCGCTTTGCTGTACAAATTTAGCAAACTAATCAAAAGCCCTTAACGAGGGCGTTAGGCATCACGGAGGATCCATATGCATCTTGCACAATTGAATATTGCTAAAGTTAAATACTCTTTAGAAGCTCCTGAAATTAAAGAATTCGTAGATAATTTAGAACCCGTTAATAACACCGCTGAATCAAGTAGTGGTTTTATTTGGCGCTTGAAGGACGAAAGTGGAGATGCTACTGATATTCAAGTTTTTTCAGATCCTAATATTATCGTAAATATGTCCGTCTGGGATTCAGTGGATGCTCTGAAAAATTTTATATTCAAAACTCATCATAGAGATTTTCTTCGTCGTAAAAAGGAGTGGTTTCATAATATACCCAAGGAGAGTTATGTTTTATGGTGGGTTCCGGTAGGTCATATCCCTACAGTTGAAGAAGCCCTAGAAAAACTAGAATACTTACGAAAAAATGGCGAAACACCCAATGCATTTTCTTTCAAAAGTAATTACAGCATTGCAGAGTATACAGAGAGTATTGTCTAACAAGCTGTTTATACTGGACAAAATTCGGTTGGCTGCGTTCCATTTTACATTTTAGCCAACTAATTGTTTAGCCCGTTATTAGGGCGTTAGGCAACAGTTATCTGAAGAGGAATATACAGTGAATAAAGAAGTACGTGTGGGAGTTGCTACAGTCATTCTCAAGGATAACTGCATTTTGCTTGGTGAACGAATTGGCTCTCATGGAGCACATACATGGGCAACTCCAGGCGGGCATTTAGAGCTAGGCGAGAGTATCGAGGAATGTGCAAAGCGTGAAACTTTGGAAGAGACTGGTTTAGTCGTAAACTCTATAACCAAACTTGGCTTTACCAATGATATTTTCGAAAAAGAGAATAAGCACTATGTGACGTTGTTTGTTATAGCGTCATGTGATGAAGGTGAGCCTCAAATAATGGAGCCTGATAAATGTAAGCAATGGAAGTGGTGCAAACTAGACGAAGTTCCAGAACCTTTATTTTTGCCGCTTATTAACTTGTTAAAAGAGTACCCAGCCCTCAAGGGGGTTGTCTAACAGGCAATTCAGCGTGACACTCAACAGTTGGCCGCGCTCACTCCGTTTAAAACTATGACCCACAATTACTTAGCCCGTTAATGTGGGCGTTAGATCACCCGTTTATTATTTCAGTAGGAAGTTTAAATTGACATATAAAAGCAAAGAACTTTGTAAGATACGAACGATAACAACCTTTCTATCTTTGGATAACAATAAAGAAAGTTGGGATGATAAAATAAAAGGTGCTTCAAATTTCTGTTTAAATTTGGCAGAAGAATTCAAGGCTCGAGATTATACTGTTCAATCAATTAGAATTGTTACCAACCCTTTTGGGGAGTATTTAAATACTGATAATTTAGAGAATGCTAAAGCTGACCTTAGTTATTTAAATGCGTTGTTAACTGCTTCAAATCAATCAGGCATGAGAATTCGATTTGCTATTGGCGAGGCTAGATCAAAAGAGGAAATAGAACTGCTACCAGAGCTGATCAAGGAATTTGGCGATTTATGCAATGTATGTGTAAATGTTAGTCTTGATGAGTTTGGGGTGTTAGATAATAATTTAATTCAACATTCAGTGAAAGCAGTTCAGCGGATTAGCTCGATAACACCTAGGGGTGAAGGTAACTTCAATTTTACAGTTAATTTTAATTGTGATCCTCTCATTCCTTACTTTCCAGCAAGTTACCATCGTAAAGAATTAGGAAATAGATTTGTTATTGGTCTAGAAACACCTGATTTACTGGTTAATGTACTCACTAATTGCAACCAGATTAATGGTAAACAAGGTCACAATGAGAAATTTAAAGGCTACTACGAAGGAATGAGTGGGGCTTTACAACACCACATAACCAATATTAATAATATAATTCAACATTCAAACTGTGATAAATCATATGTATTTTCAGGGTTTGATAGCTCTGCTGCTCCTTCTAAAGATTGTGCGAGCATGGTGGAACTTTATGAACTAATGGGCGTTGAATATTTTGGAGCATCGGGTACTGTTGAAGCCTCATCATTACTGACTAAGGTTTTTAAATCAATTAAAGGTGTTGATCTTGTTGGTTTTTCTGGATTAATGCTTGCGTTAACTGAGGATACAGGACTTGCTAAAGGCAGTATCAATTCGCATTTTGATATACGTTCCTTATTAACATACAGCTCAGTATGCGGCATAGGATTAGATACAGTGCCAATACCGGGTAATACACCAGCAGAGAAAATTTCGGCGTTAATGAGAGATACAGGAACAATGGCATATCGTTTAAATAAACCTCTAACTGTCCGTCTATTTCCCGTTCCAGGACTCAATGCCGGTGATTTAACTTCTTTTGAGAGTGATGACCTTTGTAATTGTGCGGTTCTTGCCGTCCCTTAATTAAAGGTGAGTATACAATTATCCATTCAAGTCATTCAAAAGGATAAAAAATAGCTTGCTCGGTTCCGCTCCGCTGCACATTGTAGTAAACAATGAACAGCCTCTTAATGAGGCGTTGGTATGACTCCCCACGGCAAGTTAAATACACCGTTCCTTACTCATTTCGTCGTGGCACCTGTCTTCAGTTTCTATTCGTGGTTCAATAGCCGTTAGGCTATTGCCATCCTAACGGCATCGGTGGTTGTACCACACCCGATGTTTGACTTCATGCGCTAAATCAAAACTTTTTTTAAGACATTATTCATGCAGGCATCCTTACTAAACGTAACTTCACATCAACCACAGGCAAAACAACTTCACGGGAGATAGCCCAAATGTAGGCAATTATTTGTCGAGTAATGGCCGTCACTAATAACCTAAGCCTACGCAATGCCTGTACGGCTTTATTACTGAGAATTTTACCTAAGTGAGTGGTTTTGTACCACGTTGATCTTCAATGTAAGCCACTTCGGTAAATGTTTTATGGGTTTCTAAGCCAATGAAAAGTATGTTATGTTTTATCATGCTAGCCTCTCGTGGGAGTCATTGTGTCTATGTTTTCATTTTAACTTTGTACAAGGAATCAGTATGGTTCGTAAAATTTCAGGTGGTTGTTTATGCGGAACTGTAAAATTTACTGTTAATGACAGTTTCGATAACTTTTACTTTTGCCATTGTGAGCAATGCCGAAAAGTATCAGGTTCTTCACATGCGTCTAATTTGCTGACCACAATAGGTAATATCGAATGGTTAAGTGGGTCTAATAAAATAGTTCGTTTTGACCATAAAGAGGGGGCTTTTACTAAAGTCTTTTGTTCTATATGTGGCTCTGGATTACCACATGAATCACAAAGTGGTGAATGTTTAGTTGTCCCAGCAGGTAGTCTTGATGCGGAACCATCATTAACTCCCAAAGCTCAAATATTTTGTAGTGAGAAAGCTGGGTGGTTTACAGCTGGCATTGAAGCTCCAGAACACTCAGGTTATGAGTCGGCGGGTTAAAAATATAACAAGAATTTCAAACAGGACAAATAACAGTTGGTTTCTGCTCCAGCGTCGCTTATTTTAACCAGCTATTATTTGCCCATTAATTTGGGCGTTATAACTACTAGGGATCTTATGAGAAAAATTGTCAGTTCAGGTTCTCACCTCGAAGAGCCAATAGGCTTCTCTCGGGCATGTAGAATTGATAACTTTATTTCCGTTTCTGGTACTGCTCCATTAGATAATGGTAAAACAGTTCATATTGGTGATGTCTACAGTCAAACAAAGCACTGCCTTGAACTCTCAATTCTCGCTATAAAAGAAGCAGGAGGTAGTATACGAGATGTTATCCGAACTCGAATAATGCTTACCGATATATCTCGTTGGAAGGAAGCTGCACAAGCTCATGGAGAGTTATTCTCTACTATTAAACCAGCCTGTACTTTTGTTGAGGTTAGTCGATTCATCGATCAACAATGGCTAGTCGAGACAGAAGTTGATTGTGTAGTAACGTAGTTATAAGCCAATTAAGAAGGGACACGCGACAGTTGGCTGCGTTTCGCTCCGCTTCACATTTTAGCCGCTTAGCAAAGCGGTATATTTTAGCAAAATCTGGCAAAAGGAAACTCGTTTGAACCTTCGAATAACATCAGTAATATTATTACTTCTTTTCACTGGTTACACAGCTTATACAATGTCAATTGCTCAACAATCATTGTTAAGCTTTGGATACCAGTTAATTTCTAGTCCAGATACAGCACAAGTCGTTTTTGATCTATACATTATGGCATTCTTAGCCATAGTCTGGATGTATCAAGATTGCAAAAAGTTAGGGAAATCAATTGTACACTTACTACCTTTTGCACTGCTGACTTTAGTGTTTGTATCAATTGGCCCGTTACTTTACCTAGCTTTAAAACCAATTGCAGAGACAACCAAAATATAACAAGCAAATTAATCAGGACAAATAACAGTTGGTTTTTTATTCTGTGTCGCTTATTTTAGCCAAAAAGTTACGCGCTATAGATGTATAAGCCAATCAAAGTGGACAAAATTGCCTGCGTTTCGCTTCGCTACACATTTTAACCAAGGATTAAATCGTCCTGTTGCTTCGATGACAACACGAGTTACCTTGTGTTTTTTTATTTCGTTAATGGCTTCTTCAATGCCGCTTTCGTCGTTACTAACAACAAATTTTATGTCTAAAGGCCGTATGTAAATGTCGAGTTGAGTTTACCTGTATAGACACTAACGTTAATTTCATTTTGATTATTTATGCTATTCATAATAAGCTCACTCTGCTTTGTTATTCGGGCTCGAAACCCAGTTGACTATCCGGGTTAAGTGCTTGGCGTTTTATACGGCGTTCCATCTTGTTATCGGTATCTCAATTGAGGAGCCTACATTCAATCGAACTACCGTATAAAAAGGCATTGGTTGCAGCCAACGCTTGGGCCTCACTTTACCTAAACGGTTTTAAAATAATAAAAAGATGGATGTATTATCCATACAAGCAATTCAACGTGACACGCAACAGTTGGCCGCGTTCACTCCGTTCACAATTATGGCCAACAATTATTTAGCCCGTTAATGTGGGCGCTATATCCCAAGGAAAAATTATGCACTCTGGAAAATCACGTAGATTAAGAAAAAAGCTTTATTTAGATGAATTTGCTGTTAAAGGAGTTGAATTAGATTGTAATTTAACTTGTAAGAATGAGGATGAATTAGCAACAATAATGGATGAATTTTTTGTTTATGTTAATACGCTAAATTTGTGTATTGGCGGTGGCGGGGATCTGACTTCCTTTGCCGGATTTATTTCTTCTCATGAACGCTATGGTTCAGTTACTGAATCGGACATATCAAGCATCTCTAATTGGTTGAAAGGCCAAAGTGTTGTTTCAGAATTTAATATTGGTGAGCTTGTAGACGCTAGCTAGGGCAAATAACAGATAGGAGCCTATCTCTCGTCAATAGACCTTAGTGAGCTCGGTCTATCTATCTTTCTACCTAGGAGAAATAAAATGTTCAGTCATATAATGATTGGTGCAAATGACGTGCAAGAATCGAAAGTTTTTTACGATGCTATTTTAGCAACCATGGGTTACGAACCTGGTGTGATCGACGAAAAAGGACGGTGCTTTTATTTTACTAAAAGTGGTGTTTTGGCGCTCACTAAGCCTATAAATGGCGAGCCTGCATGCCATGGTAATGGCTCTACTATTGGTTTCTCAGCAAAGACCTCTGATATAGCTGATGCTTGGTACGCAGCTGGCATTGCAAATGGCGGCACTGCTTGTGAAGATCTTCCTGGGGTACGTGAGGGAGCGATTGGAAAAATATATTTAGCTTATTTACGAGATCCTTCAAATAATAAAATTTGTGCACTTCATCGGATAGATTGATCTTGCAATTATCGTAAAAGGGCCATAACAAGGCACTGAAGAGGGTAGATTTTCAGTTGGCTGTTTTCGATCCTCAACTTTTTAACCAACAATTTTAGCCCATTATTAGGGCGTTTAAATACCTAAAGGATTGAGTTTGGACGTAATATTCTTCGCAGCAAATAATGACTGTGATTTTAGTAGTTTTGAAGACATTCCGGAATCATTAATTTTGGGTGGTGGTAACTTTACCAAAGACCACATTGGTGATTTACTAAGTTGCTTCAAATGCGCGAGCTCTGCTTTAAGTGATAGCCTCTGGTTGTTACCGCTAAGCTTCTCTGAAGAATTAGCAACAATTAATGATAATAAGCTTAAAGATATAGCGGGTTATTGGTCAGAAGAAGGTTCATGGGAAAATACAAAGGTTAATTCTATGGATTTAGTTGGACATTTATTAGAGTTAAAATATGCTTATTTGCAACATTCAGACAAAAGAATTTTTGCCCTATTTCAGTAAACGTTTATACAAGGCAATTATTACAAGGCAATTAATACAGGACATGCAACAGTTGGCTGTGCTTCGTTTCTCACAACGTTTAGCCAACTATTACTTAGCCATTCTGAGCTTAGTTAGGCATTCAACGGAGCTACGAGTTAGTTAAATGGAAGCATTCAACGTATCAACTTTTCTATTTATAAATCAATATGCAGGCAAAAGTAGTATTTTAGATGCAGTTTTAATAGGTACTGCAGAGGTAATGCCTTACTTTTTTATGCTCATAATGGTGTACCTTTGGTTTGACGGAAATATAGAAAGAAAAAAATCGAGCTTCAACTCTGGGCTTTCTGTGTTGCTTGGAATGCTAACTAGTTATGTTATTTCTCTTTTTTATTATCACCCACGTCCGTTTGTAGATAATCTAGGTACGCAGTTAATCGAGCATGCTCCGGATTCTTCATTCCCATCTGATCATACGACTTTTATTTTTTCTATATCTGTAATGTTGTTATTTAATAAAACAACAAGAGTCATAGGTATAGTTTTATGCGGGTGTAGCTTAATTAGTGGCTTTTCTAGAGTTTTTGGTGGCGTGCACTTTCCTCTAGATATATTAGGTGCTATTTTGGTTTCAATATTTTCTTCTGTGATTGTGTTTAAATCACAGAAGAAAACAAGTATCTTATTGAATCAGTTGGTTAAAAAAATGCCTGGCAAGGCAATCAAGCAGGACTAAAAACAGTTGCTCATTTATTAGGGCGATATCTTGAAGCAAATTTACGGAGAATTAATCTACTATGGATATTAATCAAATTACGACTTTCTTAGGTTGGTGTACTGCTATAAATATGGTGATTTTAGCGTTCGCAGCAATACTCCTTTTCATATTTAAAGACTTCGCTATCAATACACATAGTAAATTGACTGGTGTAAGTGCTGCAAAATTACCTTCGTTGTACTTTTCATACATGGCAAATTACAAAATAGGAATCCTCATTTTTAATTTGGCGCCATATATAGCTTTAACACTGATGGTTTAGTGGCTATTCATCATAAACCCAATAAAGACGGGACACGCAACAGTTGGCTGAGCTTCGTTCCTCGCACATTTTAGCCAACTATAAATTTCCGCTTATGTAAGCGTTATGCCGTAGAGAATCTCACTTGATGCCTGAACCAGATCCACTGAAAATCATGACATTTGCAACACCGAAAGATCTCAACCAATGGATTAAGGTGAATTACGCCACTGAAAGTGAATTGTGGGTGAAGATATACAAGAAAAATACTGATATTCAGAGTGTGACTTGGAATGATGTAGTGATCGAGGTTCTATGCTGGGGTTGGATCGATGGTATTAAGAAGTCAATCGATGACCAAGCCTATCTTCAGCGCATTACTCCCAGAAAAGCACGAAGCAACTGGTCTAAAAGGAACACTGAGCATGTAGAACGTTTGATAAGTGAGGGCCGGATGAAGGAATCAGGGCTAATGCATGTTCGTGCAGCGAAAGCGGACGGTCGTTGGGAAAATGCCTATGTGGTAAGTGAAATGGATGTACCCTCAGATTTTCTAGTTGCACTGGAGAGCAAGCCGAATGTTAAAGAGTTTTTTGAAACTCTCAATAAATCGAGTCGCTATGTAATAGCGTACGGATTGATAAGTGCGAAGAAAGCTGAAACCAGACAAAGGCGGTTTGCAAAATTTATGAACATACTTGTTAACCAAGAAAAGCCTAAATAAATGGAATAGGGCATAACAAGATGTATGTATTACCCATACAAGTTAGTTAAACGGACACAAAACAGTTGGTAAAAGTTGAATCAATTAACTGAGAAATCTATAGGTTGCCCTTATTGTGGTGAAACGATTAAAATTTTAATTGATTCACCCTATATAGAACAACAGTATATTGAAGATTGCCAAGTATGTTGTAAGCCGATAAACGTCTTGGTTTCTGAAAGTGTTAATGGTGAGCTTGCCGTTAGTATTTATAGCGAAGATGATGTGTTTTAATAAATACATAACAGAACTTCAAACGGAAAAAACAGTCGGCTATTTTTCGTTCATCAAACATTTTAGCCAACTAAATTTTGCCCATTAACAGGGCGTAATAAGACCTAAGGAATTGTCGATGCCTACAAATAAGCACAAACGAAAAGCTTCAGCTCACACTAAACCTAAAGCAGCAAAACCACCTGGGCTGATAACTTCCCATCCCAAAGCTTTCTTTTTAGTCGGTATACTCTTTGTTGCGTTAAGTATCTATCTTTTAGCTTTTAAATCTCAAGATAATGCAATGTTTGGTCTTGCTATGCTTTCTCTAATAACGGGTGTTGGTTTAGCTATTTCTGCCAAGGTTGCGGTAACGAAGAAAACCACAAGTTAGGGTCGTGTTTAACGGCTATATAACAAGAAAATAAACAATGACAGGTAACCGTTGGCTACGTTCCACTGCGTTTCTCATTTTAGCCAACAATTTTTGTCCTTTATTAGGGCGATATACGTTTCAAAAGGATATAGCCGTTGTCAGAGTTAATTAGCCATACCCCTACATGGGTCTTTGCAGTTTTTTTTACTTTACTTGCTTTAGGCTTTATCCAAAGTAAGGAGCGTGTAGTAAAAGTAAAAACAATTTTTATACTGCCTATAGCAATGATCTTATTCTCATTTTTTGGTGTGTCTTCTGTTTTTGGACTTTCTTGGTTCACGATTAGCCTTTGGTTTGTAGGTTTAGCGATAACTTTAGTGATAGGCTTAAAATTAGCTTACCCGAAGCTAGTAAGTTTCTCTGTGCAAAGTAACAAATTGAAAATTCCAGGTAGTTTGGTTCCTTTATTTTTTATGATGGGTATTTTCTTCACTAAATATTTTGTTGGTTTTGCTGTTGCTAGAGAATTACCCGTCGTAAATGAACATCTTTTTGTAGTATCGCTCTGTTTGCTTTACGGTGCTTTTAGTGGTGTTTTTCTATCTCGTAGTTTTGTAATGTTTAAAACAAGTAAAGCAGCCGTGTAAAACGTTTACCAAGGCAATTAAACGGAAAATTTCCAGTTGGCGATTTTTTCGTTCATTAAACATTAGATACCATCAGAGGCTCAACAAATTTACATGGAAATTCGAACCATTCCTTGGCAGCAAACAATTCCACTTCGTCACAGCGTATTATGGCCAAGTAAACCACCCGAGTTTTGCCATATTGATGGCGACCCCGAGGGTTTGCATTTTGGTGTTTTTATTAATGGGGCAGTTGTTTGTGTCGCTTCTGTTTATGTAAATCATAACAAAGCACGTTTAAGGAAATTCGCTACTGATGAACGTTATCAAAACCAAGGAATTGGTTCAAAACTATTAGCGCATATTATTAATTACCTCAATGGATCTCAGATAGAGTATTTCTGGTGCGATGCTAGAGAAACTGCATTAGGTCTTTATAAACGTTTTGGTATGTATAAATGTAGTGAGCGCTTTTATAAAGCAGATGTTGCTTATTTTAAAATGGAAGTTGCTTTATAGTAAGTTGACTAATCAGCTAGACCATGGAGAAAAGTGTATGGGAACGGTAACTAAAATAATTAATGCAAAGTATTCTATTGGCGATTTAATTCACCATCAACTTTTTGGCTATCGTGGCGTTATTGTCGATGTTGACCTGAACTTTCAATTGACTGATGATTGGTATGAACAAGTAGCGAAGTCTCGACCGCCAAAAAATAAGCCTTGGTATAGTGTATTAGTTCATGGCAGTTTACATTCAACTTATGTTGCTGAGCAAAACTTAGCGCCTGATGATATTTTGGAAGCTATCAGCCACCCCGAGATTAAACAATATTTTTCAACGTTTGAAAATGGTCGATACATTAGCAATAGACCCATTAATTAACGTGGCCGCTACTATCAAGATAATTAAAGTCGGGACAACATAACATTTGACTCGATGCCACTTGGTTACACATGCTAGCCAATTATTACTAGCCGTTTATGGCGGCGTTAGTTGTCAGTGTTACCCATAATTAGTGGACACCTTCTATAGTTAGATTACGTCTAACAATGAGGTGACATATGACTAAGAA
>NZ_JABSPA010000017.1 GCF_013214175.1 Colwellia sp.
GGTGGCACAAGAAATTAAAGCCTATAAAGACGATGTGGAATATTTCATGTGGGGAGCTGCCTCTATGGATTCTACAGAAAACTATGAAGCACGTGGTAAACCCTTAGTTGTTTCCTGTGAACTTTCTTTAGAAGAAGAGATTGTTATTGCAGTCAATAATAATGTTATTGTTAGTCGCTGCACATGGGATGTAGAGTCTGATCCTCCCATAGATACCTCAATATATTATGACGATGATGAAGACGATAACTAAACTGATAACGTAAAAAAGGAGTTTTAAAATGGCAAGGATTACTGCAACATTATCATCAACTTTAGCCCGAGATGTTTATCCCATAGCTAGAGCCTCTTCGCCTATAATTGCGAAGGCTTTACTAGCTAGAATTTATCGAAATAGAAATATGTAGGACACTCGCTTATAAAGCAACCAAAAAAAACAATAACACCAGCTAACTATTCACTCAAAATAACCTCAAATTTTTCTAGTGAATATTAATCGGTACTAAACCTCTAAACAAATACGAGGATTAGTGCTTTTTAGACATGACAAAAAATCAGGCTTGATGTGTTGGTATAAAAGAAGGGGTCTGCTGAGCGTTGAGTTGTTAAGCCAATAGTTTATCACAGCAAGTGACATTGGTTCGTCTCTTTAACCCTTGGTGTTCACAGTACTCGGTCAATACATCGCTATGTCCCACCGCGCCATGAAAGAGTTTTCTAAAGCCTTTGCTTAGTGTCAGCCAGTTTTCAGGGCTTATATTAAGCCGAGTTAGCAAGGTTGGTTGATTTTCTTCAATGTAACCTGCTTTATCTTCACGAAGACAACGCCCTGTCAGTTCAATTAGTTCAAGATAATCTTCAAGCTCAAACGGTAAACCTGTTGGCATCTCTTTTCTAGGATTGCCCACAAAGGGAAGTAGCCTTGTGGGTTGTTTCCCTTTTTTTGCTGATATTACCCGTTGTTTGACGCTAGTGTACCCTGAGCTTTCAGGGGTTTTAGCTATCTTGGCTCTTACTGGGTTTAAATCAACATACGCCATACAAGCAGCAAGAGCAGCTTCGTCTAATAAGGCTTGTGATTTAAAGCGCCCCTCCCAAAAATGACCTGTGCAATTATCTTCAAGGTTGGCTTGTCTAGCAATACTTTGGTTTAGTAGGCGCATAAACCAGCTAATATCCATTAAGCGATTGCGATACACTGCAACCGTTTCCAGTAAAGAAGTCATAAGGTAATCGGGGGTTTCTTCTCCACGACAATACTGCTGTGTTATTAATGTGCCTTTGAATAATTGATGCCAACGTTGAAGTACCTCACTTGTTGTCCACGATTTTGCAGTTTCTTCATCAACAAAAAGCACTATATGCGTATGATTACTCATAACAGCGTAAGCGCATACATCAATTGAAAAAACTTGACTTAGGCTGAGTAATTTATCTTCTACCCACCCTCGCCTATGGTCAAAATTCTGCCCGGTATTTTTATCTTCTCCACATAAAAAGGCGCGGCGAACACAACGAGAAATACAATGATAATAAGGTGTATCAGCTAAGCTAATTAATTGGTTTCTTGCAGTAGTCATAACAAAACCTCTCGAAGAATGCTTATTTACTAACTCTAGTTGAGAGGTTTATATTATTCAAATTTGAGCGACTGTCCTTGTTATATTCTACGGGCTTGGTTACTGCTAATTACTACTTTGCGGTGGTGTTATTTACTTATTACAAAAATTTTAAGGACATTAAGCGGTAACGATTCGGTCTAACGCTAAATAACGTCTTAAACGGAGTGAGATGCTATTGACCAACATATTAAGTGCGGCGGTCACTAAAATTAAGATCAAGGCGACATCAAAAAATAGTGCTTCAAAGGCTGAATCAATATAAAAACCGAGCGTGGTGACCCCAAGCATCCCTAAAATGGCACTTTCACGTAATATGACTTCAAAGCGATAGAAAATCAGGCTGATAAAGCTTGGATATATCTGTGGCTGGAGCTCATAAGCCCACAAATTTAAACCGTTAGGTCGATCGACTCGCAGCGGGACTCTATCGGCACGATGTGCCAACAAATAACCAATAATTGCGCCATTATGCAGGGCCAATGCCAATATTGCAGGGAGCATTGACGGGCCAATGATTAGCATAATCACAAAAGCCAGGATAATTTCTGGCGTCGAGCGCATGACGATTAATAAACCGTGCCCCAAGATATAACCACGACCAAGAATTGCTCTAGAGGCCAGCGGCCAAGTTAACAACGCTATCACGCCGCAACACAGCAATGCACTAACACTAAGCAATAAGCTGGCCCCCATCCCTGGTAGAATTTGACCTGATACCAAATCGCCAAACCACTGACTTAAGTGACTTAGATTAAGCGTAGGCTCAAGCAATGGCTGTGGCACAATATCTTGAGTGATAAAACGCACTAGGTATTTAAACTCAAGCTGAGACTGCCAAGGTAAATAGACGATGGCCGCAATGAGGTAGACCAATACTAGACGGATATTAAGCCACCATTTTAAAGTCGCTATCATGGCAAAGAACAACAATAACAACCCCGCTGCTTGGTTATATTGTCCTTGCGAAAATGCAGTTTCAAGATAATAACCTAAGGTTGGCAGCCCGATGAATCCTAATATCGCGGCACTGCGCAGTGCACATTCGAAACGGTAGCGAGTATATTGTGCAATCGCAGCCCAACAAGGAATAATACAGGTATAAAGCCAAACACTGAGGCTAGTGTCATTAATCCAATGGCGACGATCCAGTGGGCTTTGCTCCAGAATATCGCTATAAACTCGGGCAAATATTCCCGTGTAGGGTATGGCAATCGCCAAGACACCGGTAATAGAAGATAATCCGAACATTTGTAAAAATATCAACGCCCAAAATAACTCGTGAATTGAGCGAATAAAGGCACAAAAATGGCTAACCAATGGCAGATGATGTAAAGGTGCCAGAAAAATCCCAAGCGTCGCGGCGATGCTAATTCCGACCACCGCAAAAGAAACCGTGGTTAGTAGTGCTTCGGCTAAATAGTCGATTTGACTAAGATCTGGACTAATAAACCCTGCTAAAATTGCTAACAACTCATCCATTGGATCCGTTGCACTGATTTCAATGTCCGCCATCAATAACGTGAGAATACCCAAGCTTGCGATAAACAAGCTGATGAGACGATACTTTCGTGCAGTGGTGTCAACAGTGATCATAACGTGGTTATTCACTGTGTTCTATGCGGTGATATATCAGATCCAATTGCTCGGAACTTACTTCAGTAGCCGGTGTATCAAAAGCGATAGCCCCGTCCTTTATGCCAATAATCCGATCAAACTGATTGAGGGCCATTTCTTTATTATGCAGCGCAACAACAACTGTTTGATGTTGATCCTTAATCGCCTTTAATAGTTCAACGCTTTGTTTTGGGTCTAAGCCCGAGAATGGTTCATCACCGATAAATATTGGCAGTTGCTGATAAAGTGCCCTGCCGATGGCACATCGTTGCTGCTGGCCTCCCGATAACTTATCAATTGATTTAAAAAGTAATCCAGTGAGTCCTAACCGTCGGGTTAGCTGTTCAACTCGGGTTTTATGCACCGGAAATGGTCGGATCAAATTAATGAAATTATATAAAAAGCCATGCTGGTTGAGTATTCCCATGTAAATATTATGGTAAACACTCAGCGTGACGACCAGCATCGATTTTTGCGGGCAATAGGCAACATCGACACTGCGGCACTGATACAGGTAATTTAGTAGGGTTGATTTACCACTGCCACTGGTCCCGACTATGGCGACCTTCTCACCCTGTTTAATCGTTAAACTGAGATTAGAAAATATTGGGTGATTTTTAAATCCAATGGCTTGATTGGATATATTAAACACTGTCGGACAATCTTGTGTCATAGTAACTTAATGGCTTTTGCAACAACCTTAATCGGTTCGTAATCATCATTAGTTGCTGGGACAAATTTTTGGCGTGGAAAACTTGCTAGTAATGATGGATCCGACATATCGAGTAACGCCTTTTGCACTCGCTGACTAAAATCTGGTGAAAACTGTTGGTCGACATCGCCACGGATAGTCCATTGATAATCAGGATAAGTTGGGGTGGTCCAAATTACCTTAATTTTTGAGAGATCGATTTTCCCCGCGTTAAGCTCGTTATGCCAAACCTTGTAATTAACGGCCCCTATTTGCCATGCACCCGACTGAACTTGCGCAATAGTTCGGCTATGATCGCCACTAAAGCCTACCCGTTTAAACACTTTATTGGGTGATTTTCCAAACGTTTGTTGGATGAAATGCTCTGGCATTAAGCGACCAGATGTCGAGCCTTTCGATCCAAAGGTAAAAGTAAATTTCGCGATATCTTTATTGAGTTGTGCTTGCTCGGTCAGCCCCGTTGAATGATGGGCGATAAAATAGGTTTTAAAGAATTGATCTTCATAACCTTGAGCAATAGCTCGAGAACCTTCAACCAGATGTCGCGCTTTGACTCCTGACAACCCACCAAACCAAGCGAGCTGAACCTGATTGTTGCGAAAAGCACTAATCGCAGCACTGTAAGACTTAACGGGGACGTATTTAACATCGACTCCTAATTGCTCAGTCAGGTACAACGCCACTTTGTCAAAGCGACTGCTCAGACGGCTTTCATCTTCATCGGGGATCGCAGTAAACGTGAAGGTTTGAGCATTAATTGAACTAACGAATAACAGACAGCACAGTAATAAATATTTCATAATAAACGACGGAGAATACGGGGCTGGTGATTATAGCTGAACTGGTTAGATATATGCTATAAAGTTGAAAGGTATCTCACCAATTCAAAATATTTTTCACCCTTTGACTTGATCACTAAATACTTACCATTAACAATGATCGACGGAACTCCGTTTAATTTGTTGCTTTGCATTTCTGCAATATTGGTTTCAATGCGTTGCTTGATCTGTTGATTGGTACTGTTCATATTAAAAAACGACGCTGGATCTACCTCGATACTGGTCAAGAATGTTGCTATATGTTCTTTTTCAGGTAATGACTTACAGAAAAACAGAAGACATCCCTCTAAAAATACTGGCAACTTAAACATCACATGCCAGCATATTTATGGCATGAGACGGCTAAATTTTCGGTTACTTATTTGGCTCTGTTGTAGAATACTGAAATCTGGGCATCCATACTTTAAAAACAAAACTAGTGCCAATGAATACCATAAAAATCAAAGTTTAGTGGTTTTAAGAGATTGGATTCCCGATCAGTAACTTCGGGAATGACGAAGGCTTAACTTCTGGAATTACTGCGCGAAACCGCGGGCATAACGAGGATGGAAATACCTGGATGTCAAATTGGGATATATGGATGATGGGACTTGGAATATGTGGGTGATGGGAGTTGAGGGTGAGATTGTTATTTTTATATCAATACCTTATCATCATAAACTCGATTTTAACGGACTAAGCAGTAAGTAGGAATAAGATGAATAAATACATTCTTCCAATTTTATTATTATTATTGTTTTCATATGGAGTAACTGCGATGAGCGTAAAACAATGCCTGTTTTCAGAAATGACAGGTGTAATAAATTTTGAAGGTAAACCAGTGGCTGGCGTTAAGTTAGTACGTATGGTGGACTATAACAAAGCGCAGTACGACGAAACGGTTACTGATGAACACGGAAACTTTCATTTCCCTGCGGTATTTAGGCATAACATTGCGGGAATATTTTTACCTATGCAATTTGTGGTGGCACAAGAAATTAAAGCCTATAAAGACGATGTGGAATATTTCATGTGGGGAGCTGCCTCTATGGATTCTACAGAAAACTATGAAGCACGTGGTAAACCCTTAGTTGTTTCCTGTGAACTTTCTTTAGAAGAAGAGATTGTTATTGCAGTCAATAATAATGTTATTGTTAGTCGCTGCACATGGGATGTAGAGTCTGATCCTCCCATAGATACCTCAATATATTATGACGATGATGAAGACGATAACTAAACTGATAACGTAAAAAAGGAGTTTTAAAATGGCAAGGATTACTGCAACATTATCATCAACTTTAGCCCGAGATGTTTATCCCATAGCTAGAGCCTCTTCGCCTATAATTGCGAAGGCTTTACTAGCTAGAATTTATCGAAATAGAAATATGTAGGACACTCGCTTATAAAGCAACCAAAAAAAACAATAACACCAGCTAACTATTCACTCAAAATAACCTCAAATTTTTCTAGTGAATATTAATCGGTACTAAACCTCTAAACAAATACGAGGATTAGTGCTTTTTAGACATGACAAAAAATCAGGCTTGATGTGTTGGTATAAAAGAAGGGGTCTGCTGAGCGTTGAGTTGTTAAGCCAATAGTTTATCACAGCAAGTGACATTGGTTCGTCTCTTTAACCCTTGGTGTTCACAGTACTCGGTCAATACATCGCTATGTCCCACCGCGCCATGAAAGAGTTTTCTAAAGCCTTTGCTTAGTGTCAGCCAGTTTTCAGGGCTTATATTAAGCCGAGTTAGCAAGGTTGGTTGATTTTCTTCAATGTAACCTGCTTTATCTTCACGAAGACAACGCCCTGTCAGTTCAATTAGTTCAAG
>NZ_JABSPA010000018.1 GCF_013214175.1 Colwellia sp.
GAGTGGCCAAAGGGATCAGACTGTAAATCTGACGGCTCAGCCTTCGGTGGTTCGAATCCACCTCCCTCCACCATATTCCGTTAGGAAGACTAAATACCAGCAACTAGCTGGTATTTTTTTTGCATTTTTTTCAGCCTTTCAGATTCTTCCGTAGTCAGTTTCAAACCGCCTACATCAACTAATAATTTCTTGGCCCTATCCAAATTTTTATTACCCCTGTCGTTCTCTTCGATAGATACAAGCAGTACCTGTAAAAGGTTAAGTTTAATACCAATATGCTTTGGAAACATTATTTCAGCCTCTCTCAATTTAACAATAGCCTGCGGGTAATCTTTCTTTGCATATAATGATAACCCAATTTCAATATTAGCTTGTGCTTGCTCTTTTAAGCTAACAAAAGTTCCATCTTTAGCATTAACTATTCCATCAGTCAGTAGTATCTGTGTAGCAAGGTTATCTTTTTTAAGCTTTTTTAAGGTAAGTGATATAGCTATTAATTTGTCGTGGGGGATATTCTGTTGTTCCTTTGTCAGTAGTAGCTGTCCAAGTTGCATTTCCGTGTTTGCTAATTTTCTTTCTTTGGTAATTTCAAATAAGCATGCGCCAAGGAGATGGGATTGGATTCTGATATCTACACCTTTAAAGTCACGTGTCATTTGTTTCATAAAGCTTAAAGCTTTGTTATTCATTTTCTTAGCATCGGCAAGGGGAAGTGATGGGGCATGTTCGATTACAGCCTGTACATATTTAATAGTATTGTCGGCACAATGGTGGATAGAGTTATGAGCAAGCTTATGGTTATTTTCATATGCTACCGTTGCTTTATCAAAATTTTCATTGTGAACACATAGCTGTGCATACTTCTTTAATCTATTTAAAGATCGAGGTGACAACTTCAACGCTTTTTCTAAAATATCTTCGGCAAAAACATAATGGAACTGCTCTTCATAAGTAGCAGCAAGCCAGTCATAACTTGACAAATATAAAGGATAATCCTGTATTAGTAATTTAAATAATTCTTCTGCATGTTTTAGTTTATTTTCGTGAAGAGCTAATTTTCCAAGGCCTATTGTAGCCCATTGACAATTTGAGGCGTTTTGGTAGGTCATATAGATAGACTTTGCTTCATCGTAACGCTGCAACTCAAAGTATTGTCTTGAAATTATTCCTAAGCATTCAGTTTTGTAAGTGGTTTTATTTGCTAGTGCACTTTCACACCGTTCTATGACCAGAAGAGGATTTCTTTGATCGAGGGCCTGATATATATGTGCCATAGCCTTTTTTTTATGAAGACAATGATTTAAGCGTTTATCTAGATCATACAGAGAGTAGGGTTTGCATAAATAGTGATCAGGTTTATGCTCTAGTGCTGCGAGTACCATAGATTGTGATACTTCGGCGGTAATTAAAATTACAATACAATGTCTGTTTATATAACCATTTACTCTCAATTCCTCTAAGATTTGTTGACCATTCTTTTGATTATCCCCGAGATCATAACCCAATAAAATTACATCGTAAGATTTTTGTTGGCAGATTGATGCAACGTCCTGTGCATAGTGAGTACTATCCACTTGCTTATTGGTCAGGCCCATAACAAATTGCTTAAGAATATCCTGTGAAGGCTTTATGTTATCAACAATCAAGTACCGCATATTCTTAGAATTGGATTTATCCATAATGTCCTTAATATCAAATACCCTAATTACCGGAATAGTGATAGATGTCTTCTGGTACAATTAGCACATTCTATACTGACTGGCTAAACGCATGACTTTTTCTTCTTTTTCCTTAGACACCACATTGCTTAAAGCAATAGCTGAATCTGCTTATGATGAACCAACAGAAATTCAAAAGCAAAGTATCCCTCTAATTCTAGCTAAACATGATGTGATGGCAAGAGCGCAAACAGGCACTGGCAAAACGGCTGCTTTTGCACTACCAATCCTACAAAAGTTAATTGTAAAGCAATCAGGTAAACAAGTACTAAGTGCCTTGGTATTAACGCCGACTAGAGAGTTGGCCCAACAAGTGTACAAAAGCTTCTGCCATTATGGACAGTTCACCAATCTAAATATTGGCATTGCCTATGGCGGCGTAAGTACTAAAAAACAAATTAGCGAATTAAAAGCAGGAGTTGATGTTTTAATCGCGACACCTGGTCGATTATTGGATCTTATTAGAAGTGGGCACCTTTCTTTAGCACAGATAAACACTGTCGTATTTGATGAAGCAGATCGAATGTTGGATATGGGCTTTAAAGAGGAAATCGATCAAATTCGGAAATACCTTCCAATTGATAAACAAACTCTACTTTTCTCTGCAACTTTTGCAGATGAAATATATAACATGAGTAAAAGTATTTTAGTTAATCCCAAAATTGTCGAAATTGATGAGAAAAACAAAGCTGCGGATGATGTAGAGCAAATTGTTTATGCCGTAGATGCTGATCGTAAAAGAGAGTTAACTTCTTATTTAATAGGTTCAAAGAACTGGCAGCAAGTTTTAGTTTTTACCCGCACAAAGCAATGTGCAGATCATTTAGCAAAAGAAATGACGAAAGATGGCGTAAAATCACTAGCTATACATGGCGACAAATCTCAAGGTGCTCGTGAAAAAGCATTGCATGAATTTAAAGAAGGTAAAATAAGGGCTTTAATCGCGACCGATGTAGCAGCGCGAGGTATCGATATAAAAGGCCTTAACCATGTTATAAATTATGAACTTCCATACAACGCCGAAGACTATGTTCATCGTATAGGGCGTACGGCAAGAGCGGGGAATTCTGGTTTGGCTGTGTCGTTAGTGAGTACAGGAGAAGAATGGTTACTAACAGCAATAGAAGAATTACTCGAGATAAGTCTATTGCAACAGTGGTTACCTGGCTATGAACCGGACTTAACAAAAGCCTCTCAAGCGGACAAAAAGCCGATTAATAAGAAAAACGCACGAAAAAAGGCGTTTTCTTCAGGAGATAAGTCGAATAAAAGAAGACCAAGTTCGAAAAGTAGTAGAAGATAATAACTAATGCTTATGTGCTTTGCGCTATTTAGCAGCTATATTGATTCAGCAAGTAGGCGAATAGCGGTATTTATAATCGAACAGACAAAAGATTGAAATTAATCCTTGTACTAAAACTAAAACCCTCTAGAATGCGCCCCAGTTCCAAGGGGTTCAGGCAATAACCTTGACCAACTGGACGTTTTGATAAGTTATCTTCTTGCTTTTAAGGGTAATCAGTTAACTTAACGTTGAGTTTTAAAGTGTTTTAAAATACTTTACTTTTAATTAAGAAAAAACGTTGACTTCAA
>NZ_JABSPA010000019.1 GCF_013214175.1 Colwellia sp.
TTACCGTGCCAAGCATTAAGCTATCAACACCTACACCACCACTGATTAACCCAGTAATGTTATCCATCAAGGTTAGGGTGAAGTCATCAGCCTGGTTACCACCAGTTAAGGTATTAAAGTTAACAAAATTAACTTCATCTGCGGTGCCGTCGTTTATTACACCTTTATTTTCTGCTGTGATTAACCAAGTATTAGCTATATTGCTCGCGGTTAAGGTATTACTGCCGGTGCCAGTAATCGTTTCAATGCCAGAGATATCTGTGCCGATTACAACCGTTTGATTTACCGTGCCAAGCATTAAGCTATCAACACCTACACCACCACTGATTAACCCAGTAATGTTATCCATCAAGGTTAGGGTGAAGTCATCAGCCTGGTTACCACCAGTTAAGGTATTAAAGTTAACAAAATTAACTTCATCTGCGGTGCCGTCGTTTATTACACCTTTATTTTCTGCTGTGATTAACCAAGTATTAGCTATATTGCTCGCGGTTAAGGTATTACTGCCGGTGCCGGTAACCGTTTCAATGCTGGAAATATCGGTACCGATTACAACGGATTGATTTACCGTACCAAGTATTAAGCTATCTACACCTGCGCCACCACTGATTAACCCCGTAATGTTATCCATCAAGGTTAGGCTGAAGTCATCTGCCTGGTTACCACCGGTAAGTTTATCAAAGTTAACAAAGTTAACTTCATTAATCGTGCCGTCGTTTATTACACCTTGGTCTGTTGTATTTATTAACCAAGTATTATCGATATTACTCGCGGTTAAAGTATTACTGCCTGTGCCGGTAACCGTTTCAATGCCAGAGATATCTGTGCCGATAACGACGGATTGATTTACTGTATTGAGTGTTAAGGTGTCATCACCTAAACCACCACTGATTAACCCGGTAATGTTATCCATCAAGGTTAGGGTGAAGTCATCTACTTGGTTACCACCGGTAAGTTTGTCAAAGTTAACAAAGTTAACCTCGTTCGCGGTACCGTTGTTAATTACACCTTGGTCTGTGGTATTTATTAACCAAGTATTATCGATATTGCTCGCGATTAAAGTATTGCTACCAATGCCAGTAAGCGTTTCAATGCTGGAAATATCTGTACCGATTTCAACCGTTTGATTCACTGTGCTAAGCGTTAAAGTATCTTCACCTATGCCACCACTGATTAATCCGGTGATATTATTCATCAAGGCCAAAGTGAAGTCATCCACTTGGTTGCCACCCGTCAGATTCGCAAAACCAATAAATTTAAGTGTGTCATCGACGGTAGTGTAAACACCATCATTTATACCACTACTATCTATACCATCAGCATCTTCCACTTTAGAAATAGCCCAAAGACTATCAACATCTTGGCCAATCAAAGTACTGGTCAAGTTATTGCCAACAATACCTGCAAAACTTAAATAACTACTGACTGCTATATCATTGGTTAATGCAGAAACATCCGCCCATTCATTGGCCATACCCGTAAGGTAAGATTCAATACCCGAGAAATCACCTACATAGGTCTCATCCGGTGTAGGGTCTGTATTACCCTGCGTTAATGAAGATATCGCATCAGTAAATGTCCATGTATTTTTAACACCTACACGAGCAGAAAGACTATCAACACCTGCGCCATTTCCTCCAATAAGCGTATCTACATTACCCGTAGCACCCATAACAAAATCATCATTACCCGTGCCACCAATTAAGGCATTAAAATTAACAAAATTAACTTCATCTGCGGTGCCGTCGTTTATTACACCTTTATTTTCTGCTGTGATT
>NZ_JABSPA010000002.1 GCF_013214175.1 Colwellia sp.
ATCAAACTCTTCAATTAAAAATCGTTTGTGTAACCTCATCACAAGTGATGTGTTACTGCTCAATGAATTCTGTCGTGCTATCTACCTAAGTAAATAGCGCATTACATAGTCGCTACCTATCTCGCTAGAAATAAGTAACTATATTTATTTGCATGAACATCATTCATTAAGCGTTTTTGTTCTCCCCGAAAGGAAAACTATGTAAAACAACATTAATGTGAGTGCTCACACAAATTGCATGATAACTAATTGTTAAAGAAGAACTTCTTAAGAAAATTAAGAAGTAGATGAGAGTCGCATTCGCTCTTCACCTTAGCAAAGTAAGTAGAACTTAATTTGCCTTGCTCGTTGCCGTTGCCCCGAAGCAGGATGCGTATAATACGCTTCCTAGTTTTGATGTCAACGTTTATTTTAAATAAATTTCAAAAGTGAACGTTAAGTTAACTTATTCACCTTAAAAGGTAGAAGATAACTTATCAAAACAGTTCTTTGGGTTACCCCTTGGAACTGGATGCGCATTTTAGACACTTTTATAATTAGGTCAACCATTTTTTCACCTAAAATTGTATTAAAGCACCGTTAGTTCAACTTTCATACAGCCCTTGTGTGAGTTTACCTCGATACGCTCATTACTCACTCGACTTTAGTATTCCTATTTCAATTACTTAGTTTTATCTTTATAGGTTTTTTGAATACTAAGCTGCTCTAATACTGGTTTTATTGACTGTCTATGTTATTTTTACTCTCACTTGCCATTCAATTAAATTGCAGTATTGCAATAGGTGCTATATGAGTATAACTAACATACGTCCTTATAAAGGTATTCTCCCCTCCCTTGGTTCTGATATCTATATCGATAATTCTGCCGTTTTAGTTGGAGACATTAGCTTAGCTGATGATGTCAGTATTTGGCCGCTTGTTGCTGCCCGAGGAGATGTAAACACAATTACCATTGGATCTCGTACGAATATACAAGACGGTAGTGTTTTACACGTCACCCGTAAAAGCCCGAGTAACCCACAGGGAAACCCCTTAGTTATTGGCGACGATGTAACTGTTGGTCATAAATGTATGCTGCATGGCTGTCAGCTAGGTAACCGTATACTAGTTGGTATGGGTGCTATAATTATGGACGGTGTTGTTGTCGAAGATGATGTTTTTATTGGTGCCGGTAGTTTAGTTCCACCAAATAAAACATTAATCAGTGGATATTTATATGTCGGTAATCCGGTAAAACAAGTTAGACCTTTAAAGGAAAGTGAAGCGAACTTTCTTAAACAGTCAGCCATAAACTATGTCGAACTAAAAAATGATTATCTTAGTGAGTGATTGTGTTAATGAATAAATACCTGAGTGAACAAGGTAATTAACGCATTTGTATATTAATAGTATTTCCCTCTGGTTCATTCTTCTCGAGCCAGAGTTCAACTATCTCTTCTAAATCAAATTTTGTGCAATTGTCTATTTCATCCAATCGCTTTAATTGCATTGAATGAAAGTATATAGTCACCGATTGACCGGAGAGTAATGCGGTAAAACACCAAGCATCCTGCTCCTTATCAAATACTAAATCATCGTTAAATAATATTGCCTGATTCATTTCGCCTCCTATCCTTCTTTAATAGCAGTTCTTAATACATCAATTACTGGCTGCACATCTGGTATTACGCCGCGCCAAATAGCAAAGCTTACCGCGGCTTGCCCTACTAACATACCTAAGCCATCAATAACTTTAAGGGCACCTTGCTCCCTTGCCCATTGAAGAAATGGCGTCTTATTTTTACCATAGACCATATCGTAACAGATCATTGTAGTTGTTATTATCGATGCCGGGATAGGTGGTAAATCACCAGATAAACTCGCCGAGGTGGCATTTATTATCAGGTCAAACTCTTGCCCTGTAGTTTCATCAAAACTACAAGCACTAAGTCGTTCATCGCTAAAATGCTGACAAAGGTCCTTTGCTTTGCTTACCGTTCTATTCGCAATAGTAATCGCATCAGGGTTTTGCGCAAGCATTGGTAACAGCACACCTCTAACAGCACCACCTGCGCCTAATATCAAAATTCTGCTTTGCTTTAAAATAACGCCATGCATTAATAAGTCTTGTACTAAGCCTTCACCATCGGTGTTATCACCAAATATCTTTCCCTCTTTAAAGGTAAGTGTATTAACAGCACCCGCTAAAGAGGCTCGTTCAGTCAAAACATCGGCTAATCTAAGTGCTTGTTCTTTAAAAGGTGCAGTGACATTTGCTCCCTTGCCGCCTTGGCTAATAAAATCACTAACTGCCGTAGAAAAATCATCAAGAGCCACTAGCTGTTTTTTATAGCTGATATTATGTTGGCTTTTACTGGCAAATATATGATGAATATCTGGCGAGCGTGATTGTTCGATCGGATTTCCGTAAACGAGGTATTGGTCTGGATTTTGTTGAGTCATAGTTATTGGCAGAAGTTAACGTATGGCTACAGCCTAACTGAATCAACAATTAATGAAAACAAAAAAGCAGTAACCCTTTTATATAAGTTACTGCTTTTTGTTTTGAGTGCTAAAAAGACCGTTTAAAATTTATAACCCAGCATGATTGAATAAACCATAGGGTCAACATCAATACTGGCACTACCAATGCTATCGCCATCAAAATCAAATGTCGCATCTGAATTGATATCAATATAGCGAACTGATGCATTTACATGCCACTTATCATTAATATGATAGTCAGCACCTACTTGAACTGAATAACCGAAAGAGCCATCTAGTTCTAGGTTACTTAAGCCCAAACTTGCAGCTGTATCTGAAAACTTTTCATCAAAAAATATTGTGTAATTTAAACCAATACCAACGTATGGCTTAAGTGAAGTGCCGGTATCAAAATAGTACAAAGCACTTAATGTTGGTGGTAAGTGACTTACTTCTGCTAACTGTGCTCCATCAGCTTGTAATGTACCTTTAGGATCTTGAAGTGTTACATCATGGGTAAATGGTGTTGCAGCAAGTAATTCGATTGCCCAGTTACTGTCAAAAAAGTAAACAAAGTTCAAACCTAGTTGAGTATTATCATCTACGGTAAGTGACATTCCATTGTCTGCACTTCCACCTAATAAAATTGGAGTCTTACCACTGTCAGGTGCAACCATTGTTAGACCACCACGAACTAATATGTCACCAGCTTGGTTAGCTAGAGCTACTGTTGAAGTGCATGAGAATAGGGCTAGAGTTAATAACGTTTTTTTCATGATATTATATCCTTAAATTAATTATGGATATAATAAGGCCAATGATTTAATAAAGTTTGATTCAGCGCAAACTTTTAAAGTGAACTTTTTGAAAGTGCTTTAATATTGATTTTGATCAAGTTTTTGGTCTGTCGCTGCTGTTCTTAGCCCTTTTCAGCTTAAAATTAAACTCTAATCACCTTTCCTGTTAACGCATTAATTATCTGTGAGGGCTTGTTGTGTCCTAAGGTCTCACCTTTAATAATAAAATCGAGATTTTCAAGCAATAGTGGTGACAGTGTTTGCCATGTTTTAGCTGGCTCTTGACCCGATAAATTAGCGCTAGTCGATACTATCGGCTTATTAGTTTGTTTGCACAGGGCAACAACGTCTGGCTGACTGGTTATTCTTACCGCGATAGTGTCAAATTTACCGGATAATAATGGTGATAGCTTTTTATTTTTAGGTAAGAGTTGAGTGATGCCATCTGGCCATCTAGATAAGACAGTAAAGCGCATATCTTGCGGAATTTGATTGTCGTCAATGTAAGGGAGTAATTGAGAGTAGTTACCAGCAAGCAATATTAAGCCTTTCTCTGCGGATCTTTTTTTTAGTGCTAACAGCCGCTTAAGTGATTCTTCGTTGTCGGGATCACAACCGAGACCAAACACCGCTTCTGTTGGGTAGGCAATAATGCCACCACGGTTAAAAGCATCAACTACATTTGTTTCGTTCACAGACCAGCCTTCTAATAATCACATTAATGACAATATTACCAAACCCCCAGCAGAAATACCTAATGATGGATTAATTTATCGATAAAACACTTCTCGATTCCGTATTGCGATAAAGAAGGTTATAATTGCAGCTCTAAATTCTACTTTCTTCGTACCCGAAGACCATTTTATTTTTTAAAGGGCATACATTCATGACAGTCGGTATCATCATGGGGTCAAAATCAGATTGGCCAACAATGCAACACACAGCAGAAATGCTTGATTCTTTAGGTGTAAAGTACGAGACCAAGGTTATTTCAGCACATCGCACCCCTCACCTACTTGCCGAGTATGCTGAAAGTGCAAAAGACAGAGGCATTAAAGTAATTGTAGCTGGTGCTGGTGGTGCTGCTCACTTACCTGGTATGGCTGCAGCTTATACCTCTTTACCTGTTTTAGGTGTACCGGTGCAATCTAAAGCTCTTAATGGACAAGACTCTTTATTATCAATTGTGCAAATGCCAAAAGGTATCGCTGTAGGTACGTTAGCTATAGGTAATGCAGGTGCTGCTAATGCAGGTTTACTTGCGGCACAAATTATTGGTACTTATGACGCTGAAATCCAAGAAAATATCGAACAGTTTCGTAAAAAACAGACCAAAACCATACTTGCTAACCCAAACCCGGCAGAATAAGCACAGCATTATGAAAAAAGTTCTAGTACTTGGCGCAGGTCAATTAGCTCGCATGATGGAATTAGCGGGCACACCTTTAAACTTGGATGTTAAAGCTCTAGATGTATTAAGTAACAAGGTTGTACGCCCTCTTGCTCCGAAATACATATACGGCGATTTAAAAGCTGGCATTAGTGATGCCGATGTCATTACCGCAGAGTTTGAACATGTAGCCCATGACGTACTTGCTGAGTGTGAGCTATCAGGAAAGCTTTTTCCAACGAGTGCAGCCATTAAGATTGGTGGTGATAGACGATTAGAGAAAGCATTACTTGAATCTTGTGATGTTGCCAATGCCAAGCATTATTTTGTTAACTCAAAAGCAGACTTTGATAAAGCAATTAGCCACTTATCTTTACCTATTATCTTTAAAAGCGCACTAGAAGGATATGATGGTAAAGGCCAATGGCGATTAAAAGTAGCCGCAGATGCCGAAGCAATTTGGCAAGATATGGCTGACTTTCTAAAAGCTTCAACGACAACAGTCAAGCAAGGCCTTGTTGCTGAACAAATGGTGCCTTTTGATCGCGAAATTTCTCTTGTCGGTGTTCGCCGCGTAAATGGCGATGTTGCGGTATATCCACTGACTGAAAATCATCATACTGATGGCATGTTAAGTGTATCCGTTGCCAACCCTGTTAATACTAAACTACAAGAGCAAGCAGGTACTGTATTTAAAGCAATATCTGACAAGCTTAACTATGTTGGTGTTATGGCAATTGAGTTTTTCCAAGTAGGCAATCAGCTGTTGGTAAATGAAATTGCACCAAGAGTACATAATTCAGGTCATTGGACTCAACAAGGTGCTGACACCTGTCAGTTTGAAAATCACTTAAGAGCAATTTGTGATTTACCTCTAGGTAGTACAGCGCTTGTTCGTCCAACTGCAATGATCAATATTATTGGTGAGGATAGTATTCCTAACGAAGTACTTGCTATACCAAGTGCTTCAGTACATTGGTACAACAAAAGCAAGCGTGTCGGTCGCAAGATGGGTCATATTAATGTTAGCGGTAACAATGAATTGCAACTTGCTCAGCGTTTGCAAAGTTTAGCTGATATTCTTTGCAATAAAGCCTTCCCTGATCTTAGCGACTTCGCTAAAGACTATTTAGCAAAGCAAAAGTAATAAATATTGTAGCTAATAACAAAAAAGACGCCTATTCACATATAGAAAGGCGTCTTTTTTTATTTCTAGGATAGTTACATAACCTTGTCATGTCTTCTGCATATGAGAGCATTTTTTATCTGCACACTGGTATTTAAGCCCGGCAGCCATATTTCTCTTTAATAAGAGTGGAAATTGACACTTTTCACAATTACCACTAATAGGCTCATGGTTAACAACAAACTTGCACTTAGGGTAAGCATCGCAGGAGTAAAACTTCTTACCAAAACGACTGGTCTTTTCTTGTAATGCTCCACCTTTACAGCTTGGACATGCCACATCCTGTAAGATTTCTTGTGCCTCTTGCTCAATATGATGACATTCAGGGAAATTACTACAACCAATAAACATACCATAACGACCTTGTTTCACCGCTAACTCATGGGAACACAATGGACATTCACTACCCGGTAATATTTTATTTTCTACACGTTCATGTTCTACTACTGCACGGGTATATTGACAATTTGGGTAATTTACACAACCTAAAAAGGCTCCAGATTTACCACGTTTTATAGTCAACTCTGAGCCACATTCTGGACACACTTGATACTCTTTCTCTAAAGCATGTTCATGGTGAGTAAAAAGCGGTTTATCAGATTCAGACATTATAGGCGTTTGCGCGTAAAAAATTATGGCGCTATTATGCCACAAAACCTCACTAAACAATATGCTGAGCGACAGCTGACATAAATACTCTACTATTTATTAGTCAGCCTGCTAGTAATTATTAGTGTAGTGGCCCTTCTTGTTCTTCAAAGATTAAATCTTCTAATTGGGAGTAAGCAGATTCTTTGCCTGGTACATTGAATAACACCATAAGAATTACCCACTTAAGGTCATCCATAGAGAAGTACTTAGTATCAAGCTCCATCACCCTATCAATAACCATTTCGCGGGTAGTAAAATCAAGTACATTCACTTGCTCTAAAAATAAAATAAAACCACGGCTTGGTGTATCAAGCAGCTGCATTTCTTCGCTGGTATAAATGCGTACCGATTTGCTGCCAACACGGGTAAGGTAAGGATAAGCGTCGCTGTCTTGCAACGCGGTCAATTTTTCTAGCCAATTTAATGCTTTATATATTTCATCCTGGTGAAATCCAGCTCGTGTTAACTCATCGGTTAACAGCTCATGATCCACCATAGCTTCTGCTTCATTTTGGATATAGGTTTCAAAAAGATACATTAAGATATCGAACATAATTAGCCCCTTATATACTTTGTGTTCTAATGTAGCCACCAGGCACCGCAGTTACCAGACCACTTAGCTCAAGCATTATTAATCGAGTTAACACTTCCTCTACGGGAAGTTCGCTTCGTGAAACTACTTTATCAACGGGAGTAATTTCAAATCCCACACTAGCCAACAATGCATCGTTACACAAGCCTTTTTGATTTATTTCATTTGCTCCTTTGTTAATGCCTTGTTCAACTGGTTTTAACGGCGGTTCATCACTCTTTAAGTGTAGACTAGGTTTATCGGCAAAAGCGAACTCATCTATTATATCGGCACATTGCTCAACTAGTTTAGCGCCTTGTTTAATTAACCAATGACAACCTTTAGCCTGCGGGTTTTCAATAGAACTTGGTATAGCAAAAACGTCTCTATTTTGTTCTAGTGCGCAGCGCGCAGTAATCAAAGAACCACTTTTTAATTCAGCCTCTACCACTAAGACCCCTAAGCTCAAGCCGCTAATAAGACGATTTCTTTTTGGAAAGTGCCCTGCTCTAGCTGGCGTGCCTGGAACAAACTCACTAATAATAGCGCCACCAGATTTAATTATTTGTTCGGCTAGGCTACGGTGTCTTGCTGGATAGACTTGATCTAAGCCAGTAGCAACTACTGCAATAGTGCCGGTAGACTCACTCAAGGCGCCACGATGAGCTGCAGCATCGATACCAAGTGCCAAGCCGCTAGTGATAACAAAGCTGTATTGAGCGAGTTGTTGGCATAATGAAAAGGCGGTATCTCGACCTCCTGCGCTAGCAGCACGACTGCCAACTACGGCGAGCTGTCGTGCATTGAGTAATAATGCATTGCCCTGAAGGAATAACACCAAAGGTGGATCATAAATTTGCTTTAATAACTGCGGGTAGTAAGCATGATCAAAGCAAATTAACTCACTATTACAGCTTGCACTGTCTTGTATAATTTGGCTTATTTGTTGCCAGTTAGGCCGATAGAAAGCACCAAGTTGTTTAACACTTAAGCCATTGGCAGAAGTAAGCACTGAAGGCTTATCATTAAACGAAAAAAGCGCGGTTAAACCAAAGGTTTCAACCAGCGCTATTTTTTTGTGAGTGGCTAACCGAGGAACAAGCCTTAAAGCTAGCCAATATTCATTGTTACTTTTACTGTTATTATTCATTACTTGTCTTCTCCCTAAGAACAAGTGGTCTGCTTAACTATCTCTTATACAAAAGAGGAAAGTAAAACATTTAACAGTGGGTTATTCTGGTGCAGTAATTAAATCATTAATTCTGGCAGGTTTTTCTGTGTGTAAAATAAGTGCCATACTGGCTTTTTGATAGACTTTAAAAACCATTAATTCACCTAATTTCTCTGTTGGCATTTTATAATCACCACCAGTAATTCTATTCCAAGTGGATGTTTCAGCAACATAAGCAGGGCCATCGCCAGTATCAACTACTGCAGGACTAGTACGTTTTATTGCCATAACATCACCAACGGTCACATCATGATCCAAACCACGGTTAATCATAACAACTTCCAGCTTGGCAAATTCACGACCATTACTAGTCGCTTTAACAATTGCCCCACGTAATGATTTATTCGCAGCTTTCATTGAAAAAACCGCTGGTAATAGCTGCCCTTCATTAATAGGTACAACATAGTTTCCCGCATGAATTTCTCTTTTTACCGAGCCAATATTCATGGTAGATGGCACATCATTTTCAATATCACCACGCTTTAACACCTGCCCGGTACCGACTAAGTTGACATAAAAACCTAAAGAGTCATCGGTTTCTGGATCGAAGAGCTCTTCACCTTTATCGTAAATAGCATAACTTTGCGCTACATCTAGATCAGCATTAACATAAACCTTAAAGTCTTTGATGCTCATTCTATAGCCTTCATCACTACCAATTATATAAGGTAAGGCGTCTAACTCATCTTCGGTAAATAAGTGATCATAGCGAATAAAAGGCGCAATAACTTCTAGCGGTAATAAGGTAATGGCAGAGTCTTTTTTCTTCTCTTGGCGAATCTTAGGTGACCATTTATAACTAGGTTTAGCCAGTTCAACCACTAACATAGGCTCACCGTTTTCATCAAAAACTAGCTTTAAAATATCACCGGGGTAAATTAAATGTGGGTTATTAATTTCTGGATTTAAGCGCCATAATTTAGGCCATAACCAAGGTTGCTCAAGAAACAGAGCTGAAATATCCCATAACGTATCACCCTTCACGACCACATGTGTTTTAGGTGCGTCATCATTAAGTTTTATCTGATCAGCAAGTGCAATCAATGGACATGACATTAAAGATAGCGAGAGTATTATTTTTTTAAGCATTGAGCTCGTTCCTTTTGCGTACTTACTGCTATAACGCACTATAATTATTAGTTATATCGAGTGACTTTAAAATGCAGGTTTCAGTTACAGTTACTTGAGTATATAATTAAAACATAACATTCTAGGTGAATTATCGCTAATTCTTTTAACAAAATATGACTATTTTAACTGTTTTACGTTTCCCCGATCCGCGTTTAAGAACAAAAGCGCAACCGGTTACCGCTGTTACTGATGCGACAGCAACAATTATAGACGATATGCTGGCAACTATGTACGAAGAGAAAGGCGTCGGCCTTGCCGCTACGCAAGTCAATATCCATCAACGTATTGTTGTTATGGATACCTCCGAAGATAGCGATGAGCCGATGATACTTATCAACCCTGAAATTATTGCCAGCAGTGAGGAAACATCGATCAACGAAGAAGGCTGCTTATCCGTACCAGGGACTTATGCCAAAGTAGATCGCCATGATGCTTGCACCGTAAAGGCACTTGACCGTCAGGGTAAAGAATTCACTTTAAACGCCACAGGCTTACAAAGCATCTGTATCCAACATGAAATAGATCACTTGAATGGCATTTTATTTATTGATTACTTATCGCCGTTAAAGCGTCAACGCATTCAAAAAAAGCTTGAAAAAGAAGCTCGTTTAGATAAATAGCAACAACTAAGTAAGTACATACTTACCATTATAGGATACTCCCTTGGCTACCCCATTAAATATAACTTTTGCTGGCACTCCTGACTTTGCTGCTCAACATTTAGCAGCATTAATTAACTCTGAACATAATGTTGTTGCCGTTTATTGTCCACCAGATAAACCCGCTGGTCGTGGCAAAAAGCTAACTGCTTGTGCAACAAAATTGTTAGCGCTAGAGCACAACATCATTGTTGAACAACCTATTAACTTTAAAAGTGCAGCAGACCAACAACAATTAGCTCAATATGATGCCGATATTATGGTAGTGGTCGCTTATGGTTTGATATTACCTGAAGTCATATTAAATGCGCCACGCTTGGGCTGTATTAACGTGCATGGTTCAATTTTACCTCAGTGGCGCGGTGCTGCGCCAATTCAACGTTCACTTGAAGCGGGTGATAAAAAAACCGGTGTCACCATAATGCAAATGGATAAAGGACTCGATACTGGCGATATGATATTAACGGCCGAGTGTGCCATAGAAAATACTGACACCAGTGCAAGCCTTTATGAAAAACTAGCCAATTTAGGTCCCGGTGCTTTAGTAGAAACACTGGCACTTATGGCACAGCCTAATTACCAAGCAAGCGAGCACAATGTTGCCCAAGATAATGAGCTGGCAACGTACGCGCATAAACTAGACAAAACAGAAGCTGAGCTTAACTGGCAACTCAGTGCGGACCAACTGCACAGAAAAATCCGTGCCTATATCCCTTGGCCCGTATCTCAATTTACCTTCACTGAATCAGAAAGTAAGCAGCATAGATTAAGAGTATGGCAAGCCTCAGTGCAGGAATATCAAGGCAGCGCTGCTCCGGGTACTATAATAAAAGCGGATAAACAAGGCATAGACGTAGCAACAACTGATGGTGTATTGCGCCTAGAAGTAATGCAACTGCCAGGTAAAAAAGCATTAGCGGTGAAAGATATCCTTAATGGTCGCAGCGAATGGTTCACTGTTGACAGTCCTATCAATAAGCTGGGTTAAGAGAAACAATGATAATTAATATAAGAGCTCTTGCAGCAAAGTGTTGTTACGCCGTTATAGATCAAGGGCGTAGCTTAAGTGACGAACTACCTAGACAGCAAGATAAGTTGATGGGTAAAGATAAAGGTTTACTACAAGAAATTTGTTATGGCGTACTGCGTTATCTACCAGAATTAGAAAACGATGTTCGTCACTTAGTGCAAAAGCCAATTAAGGGTAAGCAGCGAGTATTTCACTTTTTACTGTTAGTAGGCGTTTATCAAATAAGATACATGCGAATACCAGATCACGCATCGGTTAGTGAAACCGTTGCGGCTACCAAGACATTAAAAAACAATCACATGAAAGGGCTTGTTAATGCTGTGCTTAGAGGTTTTCTTCGTACCCTTGAGGCCGAAAGTAAACTAGAAAATAAGACAACTAAAAACCTACCCGATCCAATAAAATATAACCACCCAGGTTGGTTTATTAAAAAAGTACAACAAGGTTATCCTGAGCAATGGCAAGCTATCCTAGATGCTAACCAACAAAGGCCACCGATGTGGTTACGCACCAACCAGCAGCACCATACTAGTGAAGAATATCAAGCCTTGCTCATTGAGGCAGGAATTGAAATAGCTAACGTTGAAGAAAACTCCCAAGCCATTGCCCTTGCTAAACCACTCGATGTCGCTAAGTTACCGGGCTTTGATCAAGGCTGGGTTTCAGTACAAGATGGAGCGGCACAGCAAGCAGCCCGCTTACTAGACTGTCAGCCAAATGACGTGGTATTAGATTGTTGCGCCGCCCCTGGTGGTAAAACATGCCATATCATTGAGCAAACACCTGATATTGCCTCAATGACGGCAATAGATATTGAAGAAGATCGCCTTACACGGGTTCATGAAAACTTAGATCGTTTAGGCCTAAGCGCAGAAATTATTGTTGGTGATGCAGCCAGTAAAGATTGGTGGTCCGGTGAACAATTTGATCGCATATTACTCGATGCTCCTTGTTCTGGTACTGGCGTTATTCGTCGCCACCCTGATATCAAATGGTTACGTAAAGCCGACGATATTGATAAGTTAGTTATATTACAGCAGCAGATTCTTGATAATATTTGGTCGTTACTCAAACCAGGCGGCACACTACTTTATGCCACCTGCAGTGTTTTACCTGAAGAAAACAGCCAACAAATTTCTCGTTTTATTGAGCAAAATGGAGATGCACAATTAATTGCCATTACCCATAATAACCTTGATACTGATGAAAATGTAATCGGCTGGCAATTATTACCTGATAGTGAAAATATGGACGGTTTTTATTACGCCAAATTATTAAAACTCAATTAATATATATATAATACAAGCAGAAAAGTAACACATGAAAATAATCATAGTGGGTGCAGGACAAGTTGGCGGTACTTTAGCTGCAAACCTTGTTGGCGAGAATAATGAAATATCGATTGTTGATATTGATGGTGAAAAATTACGCGAGTTACAGGATAAAATGGACTTGCAAGTGGTTATTGGCCAAGGCTGCCATCCTGATGTATTAAAAGAAGCCGGCGGTGAAGATGCCGATATGGTGATAGCTGTTACCAGTGACGATGCCACTAATATGATCACTTGCCAAATATGTTCGTCATTATTTAACACGCCGAAAAAAATTGCCCGTATCCGCTCTAATGATATATTAAAATACTCTGAGCAACTTTTTCATAAAAAACACATTCCTGTTGATCATATTATTGCCCCTGAACAACTGGTGACTCGAGATATTGCCCGCTTAATTGATTACCCAGGCGCACTGCAAGTATTAGAATTTGCTGATGGAAAAGTAAGTCTAGTTGCGGTAAAAGCCTACTATGGTGGTTTACTGGTTGGCCATGCGCTGTCAGCATTAAGAGATCATATTCCTAATGTTGATACTCGAGTAGCGGCAATTTATCGTAATGGTAAACCTATTCGCCCGCTTGGCACCACCGTTATTGAAGCTGATGATGAAGTGTTTTTTATTGCCGCCAGTATTCATATTCGTGCGGTGATGAATGAATTACAAAAGCTCGAACCGGCTTACAAACGCATTATGATCGCCGGTGGCGGTAACATTGGTGCCGGCTTAGCAAGAATTTTAGAAAAGAATCATCAAGTAAAACTTATTGAACGCTCACAAAAACGTGCCGAACAATTAACCTCTGAACTCAATGATACTTTGGTTTTTCATGGTGACTCTTCTGATCAAGAACTACTTATGGAAGAAAATATTGACCAATTTGATATTTTTATTGCAGTTACCAATGATGATGAAGCCAATATCATGTCATCATTGTTGGCTAAACGACTTGGCGTCCGTAAAACCATGGTGCTTATTCAGCGCGATGCATACATAGACTTAGTCCATGGCAGCACTATTGATATTGCCATTTCACCACAGCAAGCAACCATCTCGGCGCTGTTAACCCATGTTAGGCGTGGCGCAATCGATAATGTTTATAGCCTACGTGGTGGTGCGGCAGAAGCGATAGAGATAGTTGCCAAAGGGGATGAAAAGTCATCTAAAGTTGTTGGCCGAGCCATTAAAAATATTAAGCTACCTCCCGGAGCAACTATAGGAGCAGTTGTTCGCGGTAGTGAAGTACTTATAGCCCACTCAAATACATTAATACACGAAGAAGACCACGTAATACTGTTTTTAGTTAACAAACGCTATATTTATGATATTGAAAAACTCTTTCAAGTCAGTGCTATTTACTTTTAAGCCACTCTACTTGACATAATTACTTACAGCTAATCACTTATCCTTAGCTTGATTAGCTGTAATAATCCCCTGATATAACCTGAACATATTACTTTCCCATTCTCACCCTATAGAAAAACATCAGACAAAACTCAAATTTAAAAAGGATTTTTATGAAAGTATCTAAAGTACTCGCTGCTATTACCTTAGCTTTAACCAGTACAGTCTTTACTAGCCAAGCAGAATTAGTTGATAGTGCTCAAGATTGGCAAACATTTGAAACAGAAAACTTTCGTGTGCACTTCACTCCAGAGTATCGCCAATGGGCTTTATCAAGTGCCAGAGAAATGGAAGTTGTCCGCCAATTAATCAAAGACCAACAAGGTCGAGTCTTAACGGAAAAGGTGGATGCTTATATTATCGATCCCTATAATGCTGCCAATGGCTTTGCCCTGCCGTTAAGTCATCGACCTTATATGGCTTTATTTACCACCCCTGCACAATCAGACAGTATCATTGCCAACTCTAGCGGATGGCAGCAATTACTGGTATTACATGAATATGTGCATCTAGTGCATTTGGCGCAAAAAAGTCGCAGTAAATGGCGTAACAGCCTAGCTAATTGGTACGATCTTTTTGATGCGTCGCAAATTAATGGTGAGCGCTGGGTCAGTGAAGGTTACGCCACTTTACTGGAGTCCAAGCTCACCGGCCGAGGTCGCTTATTCAACAACCATGTTGAAGCTATCATTCAACAGTTTGCTCGCCAAGGCGCCTTACCCAGCTATAAGCAACTCAATGAAGGCGACGATAGCTTCATGTCTGGCTCTATGGCTTACTTAGTGGGTGTCCGTTATTTACAGTGGTTAGAAGAGAATTACGGTGAAGAAACTCTTGATGCCGTTTGGACACGTTGGTCTGCCGTTGAACAACGTGATTTCGAACAAGCCTTTAAAGGCGTATTTCCTGACACAGCCAAAAACCTCTATCAGCGCTTTGTTGCTGAATACACCTATAAAGCCATGCAAAATGAGGCGCAATTAAGTGCTCGCAGTAACGAGGATAGTCGCTCAAAGTTATGGTTAGACTTATCTGGCTATGTCAGTGATGCAAGTTTAAGTCCCCGAGGTGATTACCTCGCTATCGTTGATACTCAAAGAAACGATGAAGGTAAAACCACTAAACTAGAAGTCTATAAAACCAGTGACAATACCGAAGCCGCTGAGAAATTCAGCAAAAATACTGAAGAGGTATTAGCTGACGACCCGCAAGATATTGCCGATAAAGCACCCAATGTTTTTAAGCGTGAAGTTGCCTATACCTTAAACCAAAGAAATAACCGTGGCATTAAAAATCCGCGCTGGCTCGATAATGACACGCTAATTTATGGGGCAAGCAGCTTAGCGGATAAATATAGTTACCATCAAGATATATTTTCTTGGCATTTACCGAGCAATACCATCAAGCAGCTAACAACTAGCGCTAATATACGTCGCTTTGATATTAGCAAAAATGGTCAATTTATCATTGCTGAGCGAAGCCGTGCTGGCTATTCACAATTAGTAAAAGTAAGTTTAGTTCCTGATTCATTAGGCGAAGTAACCGCTGAATTAACAGTAAAAAGCCTCGGAAAAGTCTACGATTTCCCGCGACTTAGACCAACTATTGATGGCTCACCGTCTAAAAGCTTTGCTTATGTCAGTTCAAGTTTGAACAATAAATGGCAATTAAAAGTTCGCCAACTTGATAGCGATCAAGAGCAAATAGTACCCTTACCTGAAAATTACCAATTTCTTTCTTTCCCTGAATGGTCTACAGATGGACAATTGCTATATTTTGTTGCCGGTTTAGATAGTGCAACTCGCTTATATCAATATGATTTTTCTAAGCAAACATTATCTGCTGTCACTTCAGGTAAGCAAGTCATAACTTGGCCTATGATAAAAGGCGATAATGAATTACTGCATTTAGCTATTAATGCTCAAGGGCCCGATGTTTATCAACTTGATTTAAGCAAAGCCAATAAAAAAGTAATCACCAACACTACGATAAGCTCGGCAATCACCAATGATTTAGCCGGCAACATAAAGCTAGCAGAGGCAAGTACTGTTATAGATGAAAGCCTTGGCGAACAATCAACTTATGGCATAGGTCCGCAAAAAGGCACAATAACCCTGGCTGAAAGCTTTTATTCCGCCAGTAGTAGTATGTTTGAAGTTGGTTATAAGTCTGGCGATGTGCTTTCCCGCTTTGATTGGCAGGTAAACGCCAGCCAAGATGTCTTTAGCAATATTATCTCGGGAGCCTCAGCCGCAATTCGCTGGCAAGGCTGGCCGATTAAATTACTTGCTCACAGTTATCTGTTTAACTTAAAAATAGACCAGCAAGATAGTGATGCATTAGCCTTAGGCAAAACAACTGAGAAAGGACTGTTTTTAGAAGCACGTTACCCCTATAGCGTAGAAACATTTGCTATAGATGTATTTGCCCAAGTGCAGGCTGCAAGTTTTAAAAATAGCCAAGATGTAGATTTTTCCAGTCAATCTTTTGCTCTGGGTCTTGAGCAAAGCTGGTCTCATGACCAACAGAGCTGGGGCATATCACAAACACTAAACGCCCAGTTCATTACCGCTAAAGATGAACAAGCTGAAGTTAATGGTAATGACGGTAGTTATACCGGTAGTAATGGTTTGGTTAACTTAAGTGCGCATATTCATAATTATGGTTTAGGCTTTAAATATCTATGGGCGCAACGTTCAGAGGATGCCGGCGATATACTCAGTTTAGGCGGTTACTCTTCAACATTAATCCAAGAGAAAGCACACCTAAACAAACAATTAGCACCTGAATTAGCCTTTTATCGACAAACAGCTAATGACTATCAAGCTTATCAAGCTTACCTGCCATTAGGTTTTATTGAGATATTTTATACTCGACACAAAATGGCAGAACAAGCCATTATCGATAGTTACGGCATTAAAGGTACCTTGCTTAATGATTTTGGTTTTACTGGCTTAACTAATTTGGCCATTAATTATGGAGTAGCGCAGGTAAACCCAGAGAATGATAGTTCAGATACGCAAGGCTGGGTTGCTTTTAGTTATAAGTGGTAGTAATTTCAGTTAAATATTTGGGTTGTATATACATATTATGGGTATGTATATACAACCACTTTACTGATGTGTGCCTGAACTTTATGTGCGCCAAAATCCAGGGGTAAATAAAACTAACAGGGTAAATATCTCTAAACGGCCAAACAACATTGCCATGATTAATACCCATTTACTCATATCATTAATCGTTGAAAAGTTAGCAGCCACTTCCCCAAGTCCTGGACCTAGATTATTAATACAAGCAGCAACAGCGGTAAAGGCGGTGACGTTATCCATGCCGGCAGCAAGTAGCAATAACATACAAATGACAAACACTGCCGCATAAGCAGAAAAGAATCCCCATACTGCCTCAACTACGCGATCAGGTAAAACTTTTCGACCTAACTTAATACTGAAGATAGCTCTAGGATGGACCAACTTGTTTAACTCTCGAAGACCTTGTAAATAAAGTAGTACCACACGTACAACCTTCATACCGCCACCGGTACTACCGGCACAGCCACCAATGAAACTCGAAAATATAAGTAACATAGGTAATAACGTTGGCCAATCAGCAAATGAGGTTGTGGTAAATCCCGCAGTAGTACTAATAGAGACTGATTGAAACAGTGCTTGGTCGAGTGCTTGGTCGGCATCTTGATAGGTGCCAGTGCTTATTAACACAGTAAAACAGATCAATATCAACACCACTTGAATGCCGATAAATACTTTAAACTCAGGGTCAAAGAAGTAGTTTTTCAGTGATCTATTTTGTACTGCCGCATAGTGCAAGGCAAAGTTCACCCCAGCAATAAGTAAGAAGCTAACACAGACTAAATTGATCGCAGGGCTATTAAAGTAACCCATACTGGCATCATGAGTAGAAAACCCACCAATAGCAATGGTCGAAAAAGCATGGCAAATTGCATCAAAGCCCGACATGCCAGCCAGCCAATAAGCAAACGCACAAGCAATAGTTAAACCTAGATAGATATACCACAAGTGCTTTGCGGTATCGGCAATACGAGGCGTCATTTTTGAATCTTTCACTGGCCCTGGTGTTTCAGCTCGATATAACTGCATACCACCAATACCGAGCATGGGTAATACCGCAACAGCTAAAACAATTATCCCCATACCTCCTAACCACTGTAATTGCTGGCGATACCATAAAACCGCGTGGGGTAAATCATCTATGTGATTTAAAATAGTTGCCCCTGTGGTCGTTAACCCGGAAAAGGATTCAAAGAAGGCATCAGTAATCGACAGGTTAGGTTGATCTAACAGCATCAGCGGAATCGCGGAGAAACTGGCTAATACTAACCAAAAGAGCACAACAATTAAAAAACCCTCCCTCGCTTTAAGATCGGTTTTTTCATAACGGTAAGGATACCAAGCCAAGAACCCGGTGCCGAGACACCAAAGAAAAGCCAGAAGAAAAGATAAGCCACCGCCATCGCGATAGACTAATGAAATTAATGCCGGCGGCAGCATGGTCACACTCAGTAACGCAACCAACAAACCTAGAATTCGGATAATATTTTTATATTGCACGTTTTATTTTTCTTGTTCGCTTTATTGTTCGAGAGTGGTTAATACCAATCGGACTAATTTATTGATCCGTTTTGTAGAACTGTAATTGTCCGGATGACAATGTGTGTAACTTATCCTGCATTAAAGCCAATTTTTGGCTTGGAATGGCGAGTGTAAAAATGACTGTTTGTTGGTAGTCTTGAGTGATTACTTGACCCTCAACTTGCCTAAGTAAATGCAAAACATCATCTACTTGGCTATATTGACATGCTAAGGTTTTGTGCACCATAGCTATTTTAATTTTTGACTGCAAAAATGCTATGGCTTGGCGAACACTGCCACCATATGCCCTTTGTAATCCACCAGTACCTAATTTAGTGCCTCCAAAATACCGGACAACAACCGCACAAACTTGACCTATACCACCACCTTGCAAGGCTATTAACATAGGTTTCCCCGCCGTCCCGCTCGGTTCACCATCATCAGAAAAGCCATAGCCTTGGCTATCATCCGACGCTTTAGTTAAAAATGCATGGCAATGATGGCTAGCTTGCGGATGAAGTTTTTGTAGCTCTTTGAGCATGGCTTTTGCTTCTGCTATATCCCCACAGGGGCGTAAATAGCAGATAAAACGACTGCGATTAACAATGAGTTCATCTTCGACATGATTAATCGCGATAGGAAAGGACTGAGTCACAATAGCTTGCTTCTTATCTAGGGGTTGTTGATCTGTCAGGGCTAAAATTTATTCAAATTAAAGCGACTTTAATCGCGGCACGATTTTTGTAATGTAGTTGTTCTATATGAAAAACGAGTAACAATGAGTAAAATCGCTTTAAATGAACCCGAAAGGCAGCGCTTGTTTAAAATTTAGACCACGTTATCGCAGGTTCATGTAGCAAGCTACATTTCACCTGCTCTGCTTTATCTAAACATCAAACGAACGGCTGTAAAATAATCTCGAAAGCTCAACAGCCCTTGAGCTTAACTTAAGTCTAGATCTCTGGTCATGTTCTCATTATGGGATTGGTGAACAATAATATTATCTTCAATTCGAATACCACCAAAACAGCGCATTTCATCAACATTTTGCCAATTAACTTGATCGGCATTAGCCGACGCTTTTAAATCTGCCAACAATGAATCAATAAAATATAGACCGGGTTCAATGGTAAACACCTGATTGGCTTCGATCGTACGAGAAGTACGTAAAAATGGATGGCTAGCAGGCGTATTAACATGAGTACCTCGTTCATCAGCCATAAAACCACCAACATCATGAACTTGAAGGCCTAAATGATGACCCAAGCCATGTGGGAAGAAGGTAGAAATAATACCTGACTCAACTGCAGTATCCGCATCAACATTGATAAAGTTAAAGTCACGCAAAACTTGGCCAATGGCTCTGTGTGTTTCAATATGAAGGTCAACATAACTTACGCCAGGTTTTAATCCTGATACGGCATTAAGCATCAATTGATCCATGCGAGCAATTAGCTCGGCAAACTTATCATTTTTATATGAATAGGTACGGGTAATATCTGCTGCATAACCGTTAAAATTAGCACCAGCATCAATAAGAAATGATTGATGCACTTGTGGAGTCACTTTATCTAAAGACATATAGTGCAAAATTGAGCAGTTTTTATTTAGCGCGACAATATTGCCGTATGGTGTATCGTTAGTGCCATAACCGATAGACTTAAGGTAAGCCTGTTGAATATCATATTCACTATCACCTTGAAAAAAAGCATTGCGAGCTGCCTGATGCGCCTTTACCGCTAAAGCATTAGATTGACGAAGACACTCGTGCTCATATTTACTTTTATAACCACGATGATAATGGATGTAGTTAAGTAACGGTTCCGGATTAATAGCTTCAAAGCCTAATGCCGTGGCAACTTCAATATGACTACCAATATAGGCAAAGCCCTTTTTGTCATAAGGCAGTAACTTATCGACTTCACTGGCGTTGGTTAAAATCTTAATATTAAAATATTCACCCCAATAGCTTTCATTTAACGGAGTGACTTTATGCCAAAAGTCCACGGGTTGATAATAGATCAGTGTCGGTTTATCTTCCCCATTAATCACCAGCCAAGAGTTTGGCAGTTCAATTAATGGTAACCAATATTTAAAGTGTGGGTTTACCTTAAATGGATAACAGTTATCATCGAGAAAAGCCTTAATTTCTTGCCCAGAATGAATAACTAAACCTTCTAAGTTTTCACGTGCCAGTACGGCTTTAGTCATCTGTTGTAATTGGGTAATATGAGCTGGATATTGGCTAGCCAACTTAGCATTAAGTGTTGTCATATATTCGGTCTCCGAAAGACGGCCATCAAGAAATTTCCCTCATGATAGCATATCCCTAGTAGGCCTGGTTATTGACAGAAGAAACACTCGAGCTAAATGCGCTCAATTTGTGGATAAAACTTTGCAAATTTCACCTGAAAGCTATGCGTTAATTAATCACCAATATTCATATTAATGACTTGCTCAAAAACTCGACTAACCTGCCCCGGCTGGTGCTGATAAATCTCTTGATAAGCTAATACGCTTTTTACATAGTTTCGTGTTTCTTTAAACGGGATCGTTTCTATCCAAATATCGGCTGGCATGGCACTAGTATTTTTTAGCCATTTTTTGACTCTATAAGGGCCTGCATTATAAGATGCAGTAGCAAGAATCTGATTTCCTTTGTTTTTATCTAGTAACTTGCGTAAATACTTTGTCCCAAGTTGGATGTTGTTCTCTGCATTGTAAAGATATCTTCTACTGAGACTACCGCGCTTCAGTTGTTTGGCCGTGTTGGGCATCAGCTGCATCAAGCCCTTAGCTCCTACGGGTGAGCGAGCATCGGTCATAAACGAACTTTCACGCCTGGCTATAGCAAAAGCCCAAGCAGGATTTATGTCTTGCTGCTGTGCATGTCGGTTTATTTTTTTATCAAAGGCTTTTGGGAAACGTAACTCGACATCATTTAAATAACCGACCTGAGCTAAAGTGAAAATAGCGCGGTCAAACCAGCCATTTTCATTAGCTAATTTTGCTGCAACCAGCTTTTCCCGATAATTTAGTTGGCTAAGCCAATAACGCCATTCTCTACGCGCCTCGACATAACGACCTAAGTAGTAAAATTCAAAAGCCCGCTTCGCTGCTGGGTGCAACAATACACCATTTTTTTCCTGGCTAGTGATCGCTAATGGACTATTTTGTAAACTGACCGGTGTTTCTAAGTAACTTGCAGCTAGAAAACCATAATAATGACGTTTAGTGGCTAGCTCACTCATAACGTCTTGACCGCGTTCCAATTCACCAGTGCCAATCAGCGCCCTTGCATACCAATACTGCCACTGTAGCTTTGTTTTATATCTTGACGCCATTTTGGCTAGCTCTTGCAATACTAAATGCCAATTTTGCTGCTTCAATACATCGGTTAACTGCCATTGCATAATACTAGGTTCTACATTTACCGGATCTAATTTTTCCAACCAAACTCGTGCTTGAGGGTGGTTTTTACTGGCTAAAGCGACTGCAAACTTCTCTGTTATTTTCTGGCTTTGGCTTGCTGAAAAGCTAAAATCTTGCTGCGCCTGTTTATAACTCGCCAATGCTTTATTGGGGTCGCGCCACACTAAACGCTTAATACCATAAGTATAAATTTGACTCTCTTTGGCCGATTTTTTAATAAACTTATCTTGCCGTGCCACTTTTGCCGGATCACGCCTTACTTGATGCCATAATCGCCCCAAGTATTGCTGCTCTTTAGGAAGAAGCCCGGTTAAATAAGGGATTAATGAATGTTTACCGCCATCAGCCACTAAAGTTATCCGCTGCCAGACAACATCATCGGTTCTATAGCCAGCTTGTTGCCACTGCTTAATTAGTGGGTCACAAACTTTATCTAACGACTTACCCACTATCCATAATTTTGTTACTTGCGGTAGCACCACACTTGCTGGCATACCCGCCGCTAATGAAAATTGTAGCTTTTGACAGGTCAACGCGGTATTGCTAGTTTTTTTGTAAAACTCGAGAAAGAGTGTGCCTTTATTTTTTTTTGCTAAATACCTTAACCACGCCTTTCTAAGTGGCCAATCTAATGGTGAATCTCTATATTTTTCTAAAAAAACCGCAATTTCACCTGCAGATGATAACTGCATGGTTTCACTAAGGCGTCGTTGGTCTAAGTAAGGTTGCAATGGGTAGTAATACAGTTGGTTATATAGATTTTTATATTGCTGAGAATAGCTTTTCGCTAAGAGTTTTTCGGCCTTTAAAAAGGTTTTTTGCTGGCCGATATCTGTCATTATTTTCAGGTTGTCATTTGCTTTAGACATATTTATCGAGGCAAAGGTAAAAGCAGACAAGAGTAAAATTTTAACTGTATTTTTCACTGGCACCTCAGGAGTCGGCATATAAATTTATGCGGAAAAGTTTCATCGTTTTTCTAACTTATTACGATAGATTGAGTATAGTTGAAGCTAAATTTTTCAAAGTCGTATTTACTTTATTTCTTATGTCGAATTGCTTGAATAAGGTATAATTCTTTTTTAACTAATTTTAATAATGTATGTGTTATGTCTCTAACTATTTTTCAACAAACGGATCATACCCTCGATGCTATTGGACTACGCTGCCCAGAGCCAGTAATGATGGTGCGTATGAATATTAGAAAAATTGCTAGCGGCGAAACTTTATTAATTAAATGTGATGACCCTTCTACCGCTAGAGATATTCCAAGCTTTTGTCGTTTCATGGAACATGAACTTCTGGCCAAGCAGACCGATACTCTGCCTTTTCTCTATGTTATAAAAAAAAACTAACAAGCACTTAACTTTTTATTACCAAGTTGTAAGTAAGTATTTCCACACGGAACTTTCTCTTAAATGTACTGCCTTAAACGGGACAGCTAGTGATAGCTAATACATACATGGAGTAAAACACAATGGTAAAACCTAGTAATAATAAGTTTCTTTCCCTGCTACAAAGTAATAAGCAGCTTCTGCTTTTTATTTTATTAATGTCGGTATTTCGTAGTGCAGTTGCTGACTGGTATTCAGTGCCTAGCGGCTCAATGCAACCCACCATTCAAGTCGGTGACCGCATAGTGGTGAATAAAATGGCTTACGACTTACGGCTACCTTTCACTGATATAACATTAATTTCTATTAATACTCCACAACGTGGTGAGATAGTAGTATTTGAATCGAAAGCGGCTGATCTTAGATTAATTAAACGTGTCGTGGGTCTACCTGGTGATATCGTATCAATGACTGATGAAGTACTTAAAATCAACGGCCAGCAGCTAGCTTTTGAACCTTCGCGTAAAATCAAATTACCGCAAGGCTCACCAGCAGTAATCACAGCAACAGAAAACTTAGGCGCCATCCAACATCGGGTAAGTATTGATAACAACGCCAGTAATAGGCTGAGTAACTTTGCCCCAATAAAAGTACCTGCGGGACATTATTTGGTGTTAGGTGACAATCGTCGTCATAGTGCAGACTCTCGTGTTTATGGCTTTGTCCCTCATCATGAGTTACGAGGCAAAGCTACAGCAATTGCCTTTTCTGTTGATTACGATAATTATTATCTGCCCCGAGCACAACGCTTCTTCCAAGACCTTTATAATATTTAGTATAACTTCCAAAAATAAATCCCCAACCTCGTTTAAGGCATGGGGATTTATATTTTAGTTTTTTTACTACCGCTATGCGGGAACTTGGACTTTTTTCAGCATAACAAAGAGTGCATCTTTTAGTTTAAGCCTTTGCTTCTTTCTTCCCTCTAAATATTGATCACTAGTGTTCTCAACGCCTTGTTCAATACGATTAACCTCTTGGTCAACTTCATGATAGTCCTTAAATAGTCTAGCAAAGTGATTATCATTCATTTTCAGGTAATGTATTTCATCTGTTAAATTTGGAAATTCGTGGTGTAAATCATGCTTCTCTAATGTCATTCTCTGCTCCAAAAGTTATTTAAAAATCGGTTTATAGTGCACAATTAATGCACTTCGTTGTATAAGGTATTGCCGACAATCTGTCTGGGTTAATAAGCTCATCACACTCAGCACAGTGTCCATATAAACCTTCAGCTATTCGTTGTAATGCTGACTTGACTAAAGTTAGCTCTAATTTTGCTTCGTGATGAATTTCATCGAGGACATCGTCATTTTCGGTTTCGGTTGCTTGTTCAGCGAAGTCCTGCGAGCGTCCTTTATGGAAGTCAGCTTCTATCGCAGCAATTCGCTTGGTTAGCTGCGTTTTTTTGTTTTCCAATAATATCGTTATCTCTTTACTTGGCATTAGTAGCTCCTTATTGGTCAGTATCTATATCAGCTCTTATATTTACCTTACGCTTATCTATTTTCTTGTTGTTGATCTAGCTCAAATTATTCACGTCATTATTAATATTAGTAGTTATCAAATTTTAGACATAAAAAAAGGCCATGTTGCCATGACCTTTTATCAATATTTTTATCTGGTTTATTACTGAAGCACTGAAATATCAGCGATAGCAAAGAAACTATTTCTAATTTCATTCAGCAATGTTAAACGGTTAATTTTAACCGCTTCATCATCACTCATTACCATAACGTTATCAAAGAAAGTGTCTATTGGTGCTTTAAGTTGTGCTAACTCAGTTAAAGCTGCTTGGTAATTTTTGTCAGCCATTAACGGCGCTACTTTTAAGCTTATCTCTTGGTAGATACTAGCTAGATCTTGCTCTGCTTGTTCCGTTGCTAAATCTTGATTGAATGCTTGATATAGCTCACCATCAAATTTTGCTAAGATATTACCGACACGTTTATTGGCCGCAGCAAGTGTCGCCGCTTCAGGTAGCTCACCAAAGAAAGTAACCGCTTTAATACGCTTTTCAAAATCAAGTGGCGCACTTGGCTTTTTCGCTAATACCGCTTGGATAACATCAACACTGATGCCCTGTTCTTGATAAAAGGCGCGGAAGCGACCCATAATAAAATCAAGCACATCGCTGGCGGTATTCTCATTAACTAATTTATCACCGAATAATTCGATACTTTTTTTAATCAATGCGGATAGGTCTAAATCGAGCTGCTTTTCGATTATGATACGAATACTACCAATGGCAGCTCTTCGTAGCGCAAATGGGTCTTTATCACCCTTAGGTGCCTGATTAATGCCAAAGATGCCTACTAAGGTATCAATCTTGTCACTGATGGCAACTGCACAGCCAATATTAGCTTCTGGTAAAGTATCACCAGCAAAGCGTGGACGGTATTGATCTTCCAATGCTTGGGCAATATTTTCATTTTCACCATCATGTAAAGCATAGTACTTACCCATAGTGCCTTGCACTTGTGGAAACTCTAAAACCATTTCGGTCATCAAATCCGTTTTACTGAGTAAACCAGCACGATACGCATCTTGGGCATTCTCATTTAATTGCTCGGCAATGAACTGAGATAATGTCGCAATTCGTTCAGACTTTGCTTTCAATGTACCAAGTTGTTTTTGAAACAATACTGATTCAAGGCTGTCTAGTCTTGATTCTAAGCTTTGCTTTTTATCTGTTTTAAAGAAGAATTCAGCATCCGCTAAGCGTGGACGAATAACTTTTTCATTACCAAATACCACTGTATTTGGCTCTTTAGATTCAATGTTAGCAACAAATATAAACTTATTAACCAATTGACCTTTGTGATCGGTAACTGGGAAATATTTCTGATGATCTTTCATCGAGTATATTAACGGCTCTGCAGGAACATTTAAGAAGTCTTTATCAAATGTGCCTACTAAAGTAACAGGCCACTCAACCAGTGCTGTGACTTCGTTTAGTAACTCTTCATCAATAAGGGCAACCGCATCAATGTCTTTAGCAACTTGTTTTATTTGAGCAACAATTTTGCTTTGTCTTTGCTCAAAGTCGACTTCTACATAAGCTTTGGCTAGTTCTGCTTGATAATCATTAGCATGATTAAGGGTTACTAAACCTTCGTGATGAAAGCGATGGCCTTGTACTTGGTTACTTGAACTTACTCCAAGGGCTTCACCAGCAATAATTTTACTACCAAATAACATAGTTAAGGTGTGCACAGGACGAATAAACTGAATACGCTCTGCTCCCCAGCGCATTGGCTTAGCAATAGGTAGCTTATTCAATGCCGTAGTTACCATCGCTGGTACTAATTCAGTAACTGATTTACCGGCTACTGTGGCACGGTGAAGTAACCACTCACCTTTATCTGTTACTAGACGCTCAGCTTGCTCAACTTCAATACCATTGGATTTTGCCCAACCTTGTGCGGCTCTGCTGGCATTACCGGCCTCATCAAAAGCAACATTCACTGCTGGGCCACGCTTCTCTACGGTTTTATCTTGTTGTTTATCAACTAAATCAAAAACTTGTACCGCTAAACGGCGTGGGGTAGCAAACCATTTAATATCGCTATAGGCTAAATCATGGCTATCAAGCTGGCTTTTAATATTGTCATAGAAAGCTATCGCTAATGTTTTTAATGATTTTGGTGGTAACTCTTCTGTACCAAGCTCAATAAGGAGTGTTTCAGTAGTCATTATTTCTCTCCTTTAGCTGAAGCTTGTGTAGTACTGGCTTCATTATTCTTACATAATGGAAAACCAAGCTCTTCGCGTTTCTGGTAGTAGGCTTGTGCCACTGCTTTCGATAAGGCACGTACACGTAAGATATAACGCTGACGTTCAGTCACAGATATTGCATGACGAGCATCAAGTAAGTTAAAGGCATGTGATGCCTTCATAACTTGCTCATAAGCAGGTAATGGTAAGTTAGCTTCAATTAGTTTTTGGCTGTCTTTCTCACACTGATCAAACTGCTTAAATAATGCATCAACATCTGCGTGCTCAAAGTTATAAGTAGATTGCTCCACTTCATTTTGATGGAAAATATCACGGTAATAGATAGTCCCTAATGGGCCGTCAGTCCAAACAAGATCATATATACTATCGACATTTTGAATGTACATAGCTAAGCGTTCAAGGCCGTAAGTAATTTCACCGGTAACTGGCGTACACTCTAAGCCACCTACTTGTTGAAAATAAGTAAATTGAGAGATCTCCATACCATTAAGCCAAATTTCCCAGCCTAAGCCCCAAGCACCTAATGTCGGAGATTCCCAGTTATCTTCGACAAAGCGAATATCATGTACTAGCGGATCTACACCTAACTCTTTTAATGAGTTGAGGTAAAGCTCTTGAATGTTCTTAGGAGACGGTTTTAACATCACTTGAAATTGATAGTAATGCTGTAAGCGATTTGGATTTTCACCATAACGACCATCCGTTGGGCGACGGCAAGGTTGTACATAGGCACTGCTGATTGGCTCTGGGCCAATTGAGCGTAAGAAAGTCATTGGGTGGAAGGTACCTGCCCCAACTTCTATATCAAGAGGTTGCACTAATACACAACCCTGACGTGACCAGTAATCTTGCAATTGCAAAATTAAGCCTTGAAAAGTTTTACTATTGTAAGTTGTCATGGTGTTCTAATTCACTTTTGTCTTATTTAATGCCAAACGGATTAATTGAGCAAATAATATTTGCGGGAAATTATCTTGCGTTTTTTACGGGTGACGATTATAGCTTTTTTAGAGTATTTATCCTACAAAAATGCCCGGACATGAAGACCGGGCATCTTATTTTACCTTTAACAATAACTATACATCTAAGTTTGAAACTCTTAAGGCATTATCTTCTATAAATTTCCTACGCGGTTCTACATGATCACCCATTAAGGTAGTAAACAGTTGATCAGCAGCAATGGCATCTTCGATTGTTACCTGTAACATACGGCGCGTATCAGGATCCATGGTAGTTTCCCAAAGCTGTTCAGGGTTCATTTCCCCTAGCCCTTTATAACGTTGTATGTATTGACCACGTTTCGACTCTGCCATCAACCAAGTCAAAGCTTCATCAAAGCTTTCTACAGGGTTAACTTTATCGCCACGTTTAACGTAAGCCCCTTCTTCCATCAAGCCATTAATTGCCGAGTTTAGTGACATAATTGCCGCGAACTCTTTTGATTGTAAAAATTCATAACTACAATGGTATTCTTTATCAATACCATGCTGTCTGACAATAAAGTTCGGATAATATATATTACGCTCTAGATTATGCTTTACTTCAGCTTGATAGATTGAGCCGTTACCATCTTGATTTTCTAGTTGCGTAATTAGATCTTTGGTCCACGCTTGCACTTTAGTTTCGTCAGTAAAGTCTTCCGCTGTGATAGTGCTGCTATAAATCATTTTTTCTAAAATATCAGCAGGCATCTGTCTAGATAGGCGCTTAACTATATCCATAGTCTTGCGATATTGATTTACTAACTGTTCTAAGCCAGCACCCGATATAGCCGGTGCATCTTCATTAACATGAATTGAGGCATGGTCGAGTGCTAGTGTTGTTAAGTACTCGGTTAGACCTTCATCATCTTTAATGTAACGCTCTTGCTTACCTTTTTTCACTTTATAAAGTGGAGGCTGGGCAATAAAAATATGGCCACGTTCCATAATTTCTGGCATTTGACGATAGAAGAATGTTAATAATAAAGTACGGATGTGAGAACCATCGACATCGGCATCGGTCATGATGATAATACTGTGATAGCGTAACTTTTCAGGGTTATATTCATCACGGCCAATACCACAGCCTAGTGCTGTTATTAGCGTGCCAACTTCCTGAGAAGATATCATCTTATCAAAACGTGCTTTCTCAACGTTAAGAATTTTACCTTTCAACGGTAATATGGCTTGGTTTTTACGATTACGTCCCTGCTTGGCTGAACCACCAGCAGAGTCTCCTTCCACAATATATATTTCAGATAAAGCAGGATCTTTTTCCTGACAATCAGCTAGCTTACCCGGTAAACCGGCGATATCTAACACACCTTTACGACGGGTCATTTCACGGGCTTTACGAGCAGCTTCACGGGCTCTTGACGCATCAACTATTTTCATAATGATGGTGCGCGCAATTGAAGGGTTTTCTAACAGGTATTCACCTAGCTTTTCGCCCATCGCTTGTTCTACTGCAGTTTTCACTTCAGATGAAACAAGTTTATCTTTGGTTTGTGACGAGAATTTTGGATCAGGCGCCTTAACCGAAATAACCGCAGTTAAGCCTTCACGGGCATCATCACCCGTAGCATTCATTTCATTGCCACCTTTTTTACCCTTATTAAGGCCTTCTTTAGACATATAAGAGTTAAGTGTTCTGGTTAGTGCTGTTCTAAAGCCACTTAGATGAGTACCACCATCCCGTTGAGGAATGTTATTGGTAAAACAGTGAATACTTTCTTGAAAACCATCATTCCACTGCATTGCTACTTCAACAATAATACCGTCTTCACGCTCTAAATCGAAATAAAATATCTCTTCGTTAACGGCTGTTTTATTGGTATTTAAATAATTAACAAAGGCTTGTATTCCACCTTCGTAGCAAAACAACTCTTCTTTACCTTCTTCTCGTTCATCAATTAAGCGTATTGAAATACCTGAATTTAAGAAAGATAACTCACGGATACGTTTAACTAAAATATCATAGTGAAATAACACATCAGTAAAGGTATCGGTACTTGGCCAGAAACGAACTTCAGTACCCGTTTTATCACTTACACCAACTTCTGCCAGTGGCGCTTCCGCAACACCTATATGATAAAACTGTTCAAACAACTTACCGCCGCGACGAATGTTTAACTTAAGTTTTGAGCTTAAGGCATTTACCACTGAAATACCCACACCGTGAAGACCACCGGAAACTTTATAACCTGAGTCTTCACCACCGAACTTACCACCGGCATGTAAAACAGTCATAATAACTTCAGCGGCAGAGATACCTTCCTCTGGATGAATATCCGTCGGAATGCCACGTCCATCATCGCGCACAGATACTGAACCATCTAAATGAATCTTTACCACAATTTCAGAACAATGCCCTGCTAATGCTTCGTCGATTGAGTTATCTAGAACCTCAAAAACCATATGATGTAAACCAGTGCCATCATCCGTGTCACCTATATACATACCAGGTCTTTTTCGTACTGCATCAAGTCCTTTTAGTACTTTAATACTGGACGAACCATATTCATTTTCTACTGTCATAGTTTTAGCCTACTCAATCATTACTGAATTATTCACAGGTAATATAACACCATGTTTCACGTGAAACATATGATAATTATTATTGTCGCTACCCTTATTATTAATAACACTAAGGTCATTTATAAAAGGTTGTAGCACACTTTCCTCTATTGCCGTGATTACCACTTGGCAATCTAATTTACTCGTTGCATTTGATAAAGCATGCCTTGAATTACTATCTAACTCAGCACCTATATCATCAATAAGTAAAATTGGTTTTACTCGCTTAACTCTTGCAATCAATTTAGCTTGTGCAAATGTTAATGCCAATAAAAACAACTTTTGTTGCCCTCTTGAAAGCTGGCTTTCTAACGGCTGCTTTGCAATGAGGAATTTCACATCAAATTTATGTGCACCATATAAGGTGTAACCGTAAGCTTGCTCTCTTTCATGACTATCATGAAGAGCTTCAAGCAAAGACTTTTTTTGTGGCCAGCCCTGTAAATACTGTACAGTCACTTTATCAGCTATATTAGGTAATAAGATAGCCAACCAATAAGGTAGCTCTGCAATTAAACCTGCTACATAATGTGATCTTATCTGGGCAACATTTTCCGACAACTGACAAAAAATATTTGTCCAGTAATCTAAGGTGGAATCATCTAAGTGATTTCTAAGACAAGCATTTCTCTGCTTAAGCACTCGGTTAAATTCACGCCACTGTTTGGAAAAGTCATGTTTCACGTGAAACATACCTAAATCAATAAAGCGTCGACGTTCTTTTGGCCCACCAAAAAAAAGCTTAAAACTTTCTGGGGTAACTATTTGTACTGCGATATTTTTGGCTAGCTCAGATAATCTAGCATGTCGCTCACCGTTAATCTTTATTAACGTAAGACCTGAATCTATATTTTTACTAAGACCAAGTTGTAAATCATTATCGTCTTTAATACTAACAACAAAGTTATCGCTCTCGTAACTTGCTAGATGCTCAAGTTTAGTGGTTCGAAAAGACTTTCCGTGACCAATAAAAAAGATAGCTTCTAGTAAGCTACTTTTACCACTACCATTATCTCCAACAAAGAAATTAAGCTTAGGATGAAGATCTATAGCTACCGATGATAAATTCCTAAAATTATAAGTCGTAAGTTTGGCAACACTCATCAGTAGATATAATAACTTTATTGAAAACTATAAACGCATCGGCATAACGACGTAAAGCGCTTCGCCATTATTACTACCTTCGATAACAACACTACTATTAGCATCAGCCAAAGTAAATTTAACTTGCTCATCTTTAATAGCGCTCAATACATCAAGTACATAACTTACGTTAAAACCGATTTCTAAATCACCGTATGGGAAATGGATTTCAATTTCTTCTTCCGCTTGTTCTTGCTCAGGATTATTCGCTGTTATTTTTAAATTTGATTCAGAGAAATTTAGACGTACACCTTTAAATTTTTCATTCGATAATATTGATGCACGTGAAAGTACCTGACGTAACGCATCCTTATTAGTTTCAAAAACCTTATCACCATTACGAGGTAATACACGACGATAATCAGGAAAACGACCATCGACTAATTTGCTGGTAAAAGAAAATTCAGTATCAATAATACGTATATGGTTAGTGCCTAAGAATATTTTTACTGACTCATCAACCGGAGCGAGTAAACGAATAATCTCTAAAATACCTTTACGCGGCACGATAACTTGTCTGGCCGGTAAAGCGAGCGTGTCGTTTGAAATTTTACAGATAGCCAGACGATGACCGTCGGTAGCCACTGAACGAATTTCATTGCCTTCACATTCAATGGACATACCATTCAAATAGTAACGCACATCTTGGTTGGCCATGGAGAAATGTGTACTTTCAATTAGGCGTAAAAATTCAGACTTTAACAGCTTAAATTCAACATCGCCCTGCCATTCCTCTATATTAGGAAAGTCGACCGCTGGTAACGTTGACAACGAATAACGACTACGACCAGACGATAACTTTATCGTTTCATCAATGGACTCAAAAGAAATTAATGAGTTATCAGGTAAACTTTTACAGATATCTAATAATTTCCGGGCAGGAATAGTAAGTTTGCCATCATCACCTTGATTATCAACATTTGCATAAGCAACCATTTCTAACTCTAAGTCTGTCGCTGTCAGAGTAAGTGATTGACCACTTATTTCAAAAAGTATATTACTTAGAATGGGTAAAGTGCTTTTTCGCTCTACGGCACCAGAAACCAATAATAATGGTTTAAGTAATAATTCCCTATTCAATGAAAACTTCATTTTGTTACCTGCTTAAATGCTAGTATTTTTATTTTATACAAAGGTTAAGACGAAAGTGTTCTGATCAAATTAGAATAATCTTCTTTAATATCATGCGTTTCTTCGCGTAAAGATTTAACTTTTCGACAAGCATGTAAAACAGTTGTGTGATCTCGGCCACCAAAAGCATCACCAATTTCAGGTAAACTATGATTAGTTAATTCCTTAGATAATGCCATGGCAATTTGGCGAGGTCGAGCAACTGAACGATTTCGTCGTTTTGATAACAGATCCGCTATTTTAATTTTATAATATTCAGCAACTGTGCGTTGGATATTATCGATAGTCACTAATTTATCTTGTAGTGCTAATAAATCACGTAATGCTTCACGGACGAAATCGATAGTAATAGCACGCCCAGTGAAATTCGCGTTCGCAATAACACGATTTAATGCCCCTTCCAATTCTCGGACATTAGAGCGTAAGCGTTTAGCGATGAAAAAAGCAACTTCATCTGCTAGATTGATTTGGCTCTCTTGCGCCTTACGTTTTAAAATAGCAACACGCGTTTCAAGCTCTGGAGGTTCAATGGCTAATGTTAAGCCCCAGCCAAAACGAGATTTCAACCTGTCATCAACACCATTAATTTCTTTTGGATAACGGTCACTAGTTAAAATAACCTGTTGATTTCCCTCAAGTAAAGCATTAAAAGTATGAAAAAACTCTTCCTGGGTTCGCTCTTTACCAGCAAAAAATTGAATATCGTCAATGAGTAATGCATCAACAGATCGGTAGTATTGTTTGAATTTTTCCATAGCATTATTTTGTAATGCTCTAACCATATCTTGGACAAAACGTTCTGAATGCATATAAGCAATTTTAGCATTGGGATTTTTAAGTAAAATACCGTTGCCAACTGCGTGTAATAAATGTGTTTTACCTAAGCCGGTACCACCATATATAAATAAAGGGTTGTAGGCCGTGCCAGGATTATCTGCAACTTGCGAGGCCGCAGCACGAGCAAGTTGATTCGATTTACCTTCAACAAAATTATCAAAAGTGTAATTTAATCGAATATTGGTTTTTTTAGGTATATTACTTTCAGGCTCTGCAACTTGAGGAGCAAGAATAGATTTAGCAAACAGACTTTCGTTACCCGTAGTTCTTGCGGCTATAGAAATATTATTAACAACCGGTTTACTGCCAACATCAAAACGCAGCAATAATGGATTATTAGCTTCATTAATGGTGAGAAGTTCATTAATTCGATTGACGTATTTATCTCTAACCCAGTCAAGAACAAAACGGTTTGGTGCATATAAAGTCATAACATTGTCATTAACAACGCATTGCAAGGGCCGGATCCACATGCTGAATTGCTGAGCAGGCAATTCTTCTTGCAGAACAGAGAGGCATCGTTGCCAAGGGGAATGATCCAACCAAAACTCCAGTAGTTACTAGGTAATTATTTTTCTGAGGGCTATTATCTATTGAGTTATCCACAAGTGCAATATTGACTTTTAACTATTCTACACTTTTTTCATTCATCTACAGCTAACACACTGTTAATATGACGTATAACGCAACATTACCAACAAAAAAAACTCTGCTTTTTATTGGTGATTTTCTCTTTAAATGAGCATTTAACAGAATTAGTTATTCAGATGGCTAAACTGCAATGTGATAAAACTGTGAATATAATTGCCAATAGCAATAAAGATCACGATGATCCTCTAGTTTAAAACCAATGATCATTATGAAAACAGCTCACATAAATGATTGACAATTGCTCTATTAAGCTTTACTATTCTGCCTCTTTTTTTAGACCAGTGTGCTCAAAAGGCTTTTTCGCCAGGGCAACAACAACCGACGGATTAGCGTAATGAAAAGAACATTTCAACCTAGCATACTCAAGCGTAAGCGTAACCACGGATTCCGTGCTCGCATGGCAACTAAAAACGGCCGTGCTGTAATAGCTCGTCGCCGTGCCAAAGGCCGTGCAAGCCTTAGCGCATAATATCAAACCTTGTTTACAATTTTTGATATAAGGTAGTCAGACTATGGCTACTTACAAATTTAATCGGGAGTCACGTTTGTTGACTCCCGGTCATTTTCAGACAGTTTTTTCTAAACCTGTCCGTTTTGGCTCTCGCCACTTTACTTTATTAGTAACACTAAAACCTCATACTCTCGTCTCTGATAAAAATAATTCAGTTGCCAAAAACCGTTTAGGCTTAGCTATTGCCAAAAAACGCGTAAAACTTGCTGTACAACGAAATCGCATAAAAAGGCAAATCAGAGAAAGCTTCCGTCTTAATCAACATGATTTACCTGCTATCGATATAGTCGTTATGGTAAAGTCAGGCATTGATCAACTTGATAACAATACGATAAATCAAGAATTAGAGAAGATATGGCGAAAAATAATTCAACGCCACAAAAGCTAGTAATTACCGGAATAAAAGGCTATCAACGCTTTATTAGCCCGTTACTAGGTCCTAATTGTCGATTCACTCCAAGCTGCTCTGCCTACGCTACTGAAGCAATTAATCGCTTTGGTGTGATAAAAGGTGGTTGGTTAGCAAGCAAACGTATATTAAGATGTCATCCGCTCAATGAAGGCGGCGAAGATCCTGTACCACTAGATAAAAAGAATAAATAGCCCGCTCGACTAAAAGAGTGTTGGTTATCAAGCTAACGTATATTAAAATGCCGCACACTTATCATATTTAATTTATGCAAGGGAAGTTCCCCTGCCATCACAAAGAAGAGAAGTAAATTTTATGGAATCCCAACGCAGTCTACTTTTTATTGCGCTTATGGTTGTTACCTACTTACTGTTTAGTCAATGGCAGGAACAAAACGCCCCAATAGCTGCACCAACAAGTATTAGCCAAAATCAGTCTGGTCAAAATGCTAACGCAGACTTCGTGCCTGAATCATCAGATGCACAAATAAGTTCTGTAAAATCAGGCGAGACTTCTGCCAAGTTAATCAATGTGACCACAGACACATTCAACTTAAAAATTAATAGTCAAGGTGGTGATATCGTAGAAGTAAAATTACTTAACTACGATACCGAGCAAGGCAATGGTATTCCCTTTACCGTTATGCAGAATGGCAATCAAAAATATATTGCTCAAAGTGGTTTAACCGGTGCTAATGGTATTGACCGTCTTATTAAAGGTCGCCCAATCTATACCACTGCGCAAACCGATTATGAATTAATCAATGATAGCTTAATCATTGATTTAGTTTTTAACGATGTTAGCGGTATGACGGTAACTAAACGTTTTACCTTTAATAAAAATAGCTACAGCGTTAATGTTGAATACATCATCGATAACAACACAGCAAATAGTGTCTCGGTACAAATGTATGGTCAACTTAAACAATCTACCATGGTCGATACAGGTGGTGGCATGTTACCAACCTACCGTGGCGCTGCTTATTCAACCAGTGAAGAGCGTTACGAGAAATATGACTTTGATGATATTCAAGACGCTAACTTAACTAAAGCAACGGTTGGCGGCTGGGTTGCTATGCTTGAACATTACTTCGTTTCTGCTTGGGTACCAAAGGCTGAAGAGAATAACCAAATTTATACCAGTTACAGTAATAACTTTGAGGCGGTAATTGGCTTTAAAGCTCCAGCCGTTATTATTGATGCTGGTCAGCAAGGTTCAACTTCTGCAATATTTTATGTTGGCCCTAAAGATCAAGAAGTCCTAGAGAAAATAGCTGATAACTTAGACTTAACCATAGATTATGGTTTCTTATTTATGATCAGCCAACCATTATTCTGGTTACTACTAACTATCCAAAGCTTTGTTACTAACTGGGGTGTGGCTATTATTATCATCACCTTAATTGTAAAAGGTGGTATGTACCCATTAACTAAAGCGCAATATACCTCAATGGCTAAAATGCGTGATTTAGCACCAAAAATGGCGCAGCTAAAAGAACGTTTTGGCGATGACAGACAAAAGATGTCACAAGCCACCATGGAAATGTATCGTAAAGAGAAAGTGAATCCTGCAGGCGGTTGCTTACCATTATTACTGCAAATGCCAATTTTCTTAGCGCTTTACTGGGTATTCTTAGAAAGTGTTGAACTACGTCATGCGCCGTTCTTCTTCTGGATACAAGATTTATCAGCAATGGACCCTTACTTTGTATTACCAGTGCTAATGGGTGCAAGTATGTATGTTATGCAAAAAATGCAGCCTATGACCATTCAAGACCCAATGCAGCAAAAAATCATGCAATACATGCCGGTAGTATTCTCAATCTTTATGGCTTGGTTCCCATCAGGTTTAGTACTTTATTGGTTAGTCAGTAACTTGATTTCAATTGCGCAAATGAAAATAATATTTGCTGGTATTGCCAAGAAAAAAGCAGAACAAGCTGCTTAACCTAGTATTTAGTTAACAAAATACTAATAAATAAAAAGGCGATTACTGTTTAACAGTAATCGCCTTTTTTATTTTGGAGCATTAAAAACAATTGCCACTCAGCAATAATTTAATGAAATTGGTATTAATTTTGAAATAAAGTAAAATACCAGTATTCAACAGCTCAAATTAATTACCTAGCCATGACATCAATTTCTCACACAACAACAATAGCCGCACAAGCAACCGCACCTGGCCGTGGTGGCGTAGGTATAATTAGAGTATCTGGGCCAGAAGCCAAAAATGTTGCGCAAGCTATTTTAGGTAAAATACCTGAAGTAAGAAAAGCTGAATATCTATCTTTTTCAGATAGCGCATCAACAGATAAAGCACAAATATTAGACCAAGGTATCGCGATCTTTTTCAAAGCACCACATTCATTTACCGGCGAAGATGTTATTGAGTTTCAAGGTCATGGTGGTCCGGTTATATTAGATATGCTACTTAAAGCAATTCTTGCGCTACCGAAGGTCATTATGGCTAAACCTGGAGAGTTCAGCGAACAAGCTTTTTTGAATGACAAACTTGATTTAACCCAAGCAGAAGCCATCGCTGATTTAATTAACTCTAGTTCTGAGCAAGCAGCTCGCTCTGCCCTACACTCTTTACAAGGTGATTTTTCAAAACTAGTGCATGAAATGGTCGAAAATATTATTCACCTACGCATGTATGTAGAAGCCGCCATAGACTTCCCAGAAGAAGAAATTGACTTTCTTGCCGATAAAAAAATAGTCACTGACTTAAAAGCTATTATCAGCAAGGTAGAAGATGTTCGTAAGCAAGCACAACAAGGCAGTATTATTCGTGAGGGTATGCGCGTAGTGATTGCCGGTCGTCCAAATGCCGGTAAATCAAGTTTACTAAATTCCTTAAGTGGTAAACAAACGGCGATAGTTACCGATATTGCCGGTACTACCCGTGATGTATTGGCCGAACAAATTCATATTGATGGCATGCCATTACATATTATTGATACCGCAGGATTACGAGACAGTGATGATGTGGTTGAGAAAATAGGCATTGAACGTGCTTGGCAAGAAATAGAAAAAGCTGATCGCGTGTTATTAATGGTTGATGCTAGTGAAGATCACAGTGTCTTAGAAGATGAACAAGATATAAAAGATTACTATCCTGAGTTTTTTGCCAAACTACCGGAAAACATGGGTCTTACACTGATAAGAAATAAAGCCGACGTGAATAATGCTAAAACAGGTTTTAGCGATTTTACCGATACCGATGGCACGCAGCACGCCATCATTACCTTATCAGCTAAAACTGGTGATGGCGTTAACAGCCTAAAAGAGCACTTAAAAACCATTATGGGTTACCAAGGTAGTACTGAAGGCGGCTTTATGGCAAGAAGACGCCATTTAGTTGCGCTAGAGAATACTCATCAACATTTACTAATAGGACTTGAGCAACTTGAATCTTACGTCGCCGGTGAGATATTGGCTGAAGAGTTACGTATTTGTCAGCAAGAGTTAGATCAAATCACTGGTGAATTCACTAGTGATGATTTGCTAGGTAAAATATTCAGCTCTTTTTGTATTGGTAAATAACGGACTTATTTTTTTAGTAGTAAAGGTATTAATTTACCTCTACTACTGCTCTCTCGACTACTAACGCAACTCAATCCCCCGGTTCTCACTGACTAACTAATTACTGTTAGTTATGGCAAAATATCTATCCGTCCAGCAATAAACCGTCCGTTATTTATACCAATTCCAATAAGTTTCTTCCCATTCAGCGAGCTTTAAAAGGCTTAGAGGCAATGCATTGATTGAAGATAATGATTATTCAGGAGAATAAGCTCAGGATAATATGCTCCTGCATTGTCTATAAGCTACTTCCTGTACCGTCTGCATTCTCTATTAAGCTGCATCCATACAGCGTCCTTATCAAAATCAATAACGCAGTTTGTAAGCCTTTACCTTTTATTAGGTCTTTGTCCTTTGGGAGCTTACCTGCGTCTCGATAACTGCACATAATTTCTTTCATATATAATAATTATATAGTCCGTATTATCGCTATTGAAGCCCTTAATAATAATGATTTATACCGTTATTCACGGCCTTTTTGACAGTCATAACGGGTTATAACAGCCTATAGCACACTAAAAAATGCACAAAATAGCGGTTTAAGTGCCCTATTTCCCCTCCAATTTAAGCTTATCTATACATTGATTATTGTTTATCTGTGCTGAAGTAATACAATAACTGCCTATATATTATCGCTAAAAATAGCCCCGTTTTATTAAAAAGAGACCCCTATGAGCTCAATTCAAATCATTGTTGGCAGTATGCTTGGTGGCACAGAATATGTTGCTGAAGCCTGTGAAGAAACCCTAAATGATCTTGATCATAAGGTTGATATTCACCTTAAACCTGATCTTAAAAGCATCCTCAATAATACTTTCCCGAGCATTAACGAACAAAAAAAACACAGTAATTCCGACAAAAACCCTCTTTGGATCATTTGTACCTCTACACATGGTGCCGGTGACTACCCTGACAACATCATGCAATTTGTCAGTGATCTAAGTAATTGTGAACAAGATCTATCCACGGTTAGTTTTTTAATCATAGGGATCGGAGATTCTAGTTATGATACTTTTTGCAAAGCAGCTAAAGAATTATCAAAACTAATGATTTCAAAGGGTTGTGTTGAGATAGTGCCTATTAAAACCTTTGATATGTCAGAAGACATTGATCCAGAAGATCTAGCACAGCAGTGGATCAGTACAAATATAGATCTACTTTCGATCTAGCACGATCAGTTACCCATAAGTTATTCACAGTTTATGATCTTATTTTTTACCATTGTGGATAAAACAGTGAATAACCGGTTATTTTTCTATTATTATTCAGTGGATTAAATTACATTTAAATATGCCTGTGGATAACTAGCACTTTTGATCAAAGCTTATTTGCTGGTTGATCAAAGCTTGATCACAAGGTTATCATTGGTGTTACTCGTTAATAAATATAAGGAAAAAGTACTTACCCACAGAAAACTATGATCCTAATAAGTAATAATAATAAGATCTTTATAAAGATCTCTTTATATATATTAAAGATCTACCCCGATCTTTTTTACGAATTTGATCGTATCCCTGAAGAGAAAAAAGCGTTAAAATACGTTCCATAATTTTTGAGTGATGCAAATTTTGCTATGCGCTTTTAAATAAAAACTTTAACTAATTTTAACCAAGCAGGATTGTGATTTTATGTGGTATCAAGAGTCTTATGACGTAATCGTTGTTGGTGGTGGACATGCGGGAACCGAAGCCTCACTTGCAGCAGCACGTATGGGCTGCAAAACGTTGCTGTTAACTCATAACATTGACACTCTAGGCCAAATGTCTTGTAATCCAGCCATTGGTGGTATTGGCAAAGGGCATCTTGTTAAAGAAATTGATGCTCTCGGTGGTTTGATGGCAACGGCCATTGATCATAGCGCCATTCAATTTAGAACCTTAAATTCAAGTAAGGGTCCAGCAGTGAGAGCCACTCGTGCTCAAGCGGATCGAGTTTTATATCGATCTTATGTTCGAAACGTGTTGGAAAACCAAGAGAATTTAACTATTTTCCAACAACCTTGCGATGACTTGATCCTTGAAAATGATCGTGTTGTTGGCATATCGACACAAATGGGTCTTAAATTCAAAGCCAAAACAGTGGTACTTACCGTAGGTACTTTCCTTTCAGGACTGATTCATATTGGTTTAAATAATTATCAAGGTGGTCGAGCAGGTGATCCTGCCAGTGTTAATCTCGCAGAAAAAATGCGTGATATGCCGTTTAGAATGGATCGTTTAAAAACCGGGACACCACCAAGGCTTGATGCAAGATCATTAGATTTTTCAGTGATGGAAGAGCAACCTGGTGATACACCGCGTCCAGTTTTTTCTTTTATGGGATCACGCGCAGATCATCCTGAGCAAATATCCTGTTATATAACTCATACCAACGAGAAAACACATCAGATTATTCGAGATGGTCTAGATAGATCGCCTATGTATACTGGCGTAATTGAAGGTGTTGGCCCAAGGTACTGTCCATCAATTGAAGACAAGATCACTCGTTTTGCTGATAAAAACTCACATCAAATATTTGTTGAGCCTGAAGGTTTAACTACCCATGAAGTCTACCCTAATGGTATTTCAACCAGTTTACCTTTTGACGTGCAAATTGATTTAGTGCGTTCAATTAAAGGTTTTGAAAACGCTTTTATTACTCGTCCTGGTTATGCCATTGAATATGATTACTTCGATCCTCGCGACTTAAAACAGAGCTTAGAAAGTAAATTTGTGCAGAACTTATATTTTGCCGGTCAAATTAATGGCACTACCGGTTATGAAGAAGCTGCTGCGCAAGGGCTTATTGCCGCAACCAATGCTGCTAATAGAGTGAAAGAGCGCGATGAATTTATTCTCGGTCGTGACCAAGCCTATGTAGGCGTATTAATTGATGATTTAGCGACCTTAGGTACTAAAGAACCGTATCGCATGTTTACCTCGCGTGCTGAATACCGTTTATTGTTGCGTGAAGACAATGCTGATATTCGCTTAACCGAGTTAGGTCGTAAAGTCGGTTTAGTTGATGATGCTCGTTGGCAACGATTTAATGAAAAAATGGAAAATATTGAACTTGAACGTCAACGTTTACGATCTACCTGGATTCAAAAGGATCATCAGAATATTGATCAGATCAATGCCTTGTTAAAATCGCCGATGAGTAAAGAAGCCAGTTTAGAAGATTTGATCCGTCGCCCAGAAGTAAAATATGACGATCTGATGAAAATTGAAGGTTTAGGTCCGGCAGCAGCTGATAAACAGGCGTCTGAGCAGATTGAGATTCAAACAAAATATGCTGGCTATATTGATCGTCAACTAGACGAAATAGCCAAGAAAAAGCGTAATGAAGATACTTTGATTCCAATAGATTTTGATTATAAGCAAATTTCAGGTCTTTCTAACGAGGTTGTTGCTAAGCTAACTGATGCTCGTCCGGAAACTATTGGTAAAGCTTCGCGAATTTCTGGTATTACTCCGGCGGCAATTTCGTTATTATTAGTTTACTTAAAAAAACACGGTCTTTTACGCAAATTAGGCTAAAAGCAATAGCTAGGGGCGAGCTGACTAACTTTTTAAATTAGTCAGCTGGTCTAAATAAAAATGAATTTAACACAACAATTAACGACACTGATCAGTAAAACGCAGCTTGTCGTCTCTCAACAGCAAATAGATTTACTTATTCAATACGTTGAGCTACTCAACAAATGGAATAAAGCCTACAACCTCACTTCAGTTCGCGATCCTAGTGATATGTTAATCAAACATATTATGGATAGCTTAATGGTAGGTGAAGTACTTATTGGTGAAAACTTTATCGATGTTGGTACTGGTCCTGGTTTACCGGGCATACCACTGGCCATTTTGTATCCAGAAAGAAATTTTGTCTTGTTAGACAGTTTAGGCAAGCGTATTACCTTTCTTAGACAAGCGGTTTTTCAGTTAAAGCTCACTAATGTCACACCAGTGAAGGCAAGAGTTGAAGACTATCAAGGCGAGCAGCCTTTTGATGGTGTCTTGAGTCGCGCCTTTTCTTCTCTTAATGATATGGTAAGCTGGTGTCAGCATTTAATAACCACGGAGCAAGGACGATTTTTTGCACTGAAAGGCCAATATCCTCAGGATGAGATCAGCCAATTACCTGAAAATATTACTTTAGTAGACAGTCATAAAATTATCGTACCTGACTTGGTTGGTGAACGCCATGTACTGGTCTTGAAGAAATTGCACTAGCAACAAAATATAAATAGAGGCGCTTGTGGGAAAAATAATAGCAATTGCAAACCAAAAAGGTGGTGTGGGTAAAACTACAACCGCGGTTAATTTGGCGGCCTCATTGGCGGCGACAAAACGCAAAGTTTTATTAATTGATTTAGATCCGCAAGGCAATGCCACCATGGCCAGTGGTGTTGATAAATACAATGTTCATGCCACTTGTTATGAATTACTGGTTGAAGAGCAGAGCGTTGAACAGGTTGTTATTAAAGAAACTTCAGGTCTTTATCATTTAATTTCAGCCAATGCCGATGTTACTGCAGCAGAAATAAAGTTGATGGGAGTTTTTGCCCGAGAACAGCGATTAAAAAGCGCCTTAGCGCCAGTAAAAGATTTTTATGACTTTATTATTATTGACTGTCCGCCATCACTAAATATGCTGACCGTTAATGCTATGACGGCTGCTGATTCTGTTTTAGTGCCAATGCAATGTGAGTACTATGCGTTAGAAGGCTTAACGGCCCTAATGGATACCATCACTAAGTTAACGTCAGTAGTGAATGACAAATTACATATTGAAGGCATACTTCGCACTATGTACGATCCTCGTAATCGTTTAGCAAATGATGTATCTGAGCAATTAAAACGTCATTTTGGTGATAAAGTTTATCGTAGTGTTATCCCTCGAAATGTTCGTTTAGCTGAAGCACCAAGTTTTGGTACGCCAGCTATGTATTATGATAAATCATCAACCGGCGCTAAAGCCTATTTAGCCCTAGCTGGTGAAGTGTTACGTAAAAATGATGCCGCGAAAAAAGCTCAGAAAGCTACCGCCAGTGTCGCCAATTAGCGCAAAGGAAAATTATGAGTACAGCAAAACGTAAAGGCGTTAGTCGCTTAGGTCGCGGACTTGATGCTTTATTATCAACAGCGATTCCAGCTGCACCAACAGATACAGCGCAAGAAAGTCCAACGGTAATCACCAGCAATAATGAGTTTCAAAAAATTGCCATCACCTCACTTATTCCCGGTAAATATCAACCGCGTCGTGATATGTCGGATACTGCCTTAGAAGAATTATCATTATCGATTCAAGCACAAGGCATTATTCAACCAATTGTTGTGCGTTTAGTTGCAGATGATCAATATGAAATTATTGCTGGTGAACGTCGCTGGCGTGCCGCTAAATTGGCTCAGCTTGATATTGTCCCTTGTTTAATTAAAAACGTACCAGATGAATCAGCCGTAGCGATAGCCTTAATTGAGAATATTCAGCGTGAAGATCTTAATGCCATGGAAGAAGCTATCGCGTTAGAACGCTTATTAACTGAGTTTGATTTAACCCATCAGGAAGTTGCTTTAGCCATTGGTAAATCACGCACTACAGTCAGTAACTTATTGCGTTTAAATAACTTAAACGAAGAAGTAAAAACCTTTTTGGAAAATGGTGATATTGATATGGGCCATGCCCGTGCTTTATTAGCATTGGAAGGTGATGAGCAAACATCAGCAGCACAAATAGTAGCGACTAAAGAGTTAACGGTAAGAGAAACCGAGAGCTTAATTAAGAAGATTCAAAATCCAGTAGCGATAAAAGAAAAAGTTGAAAAAGCCATTGAGACCGTAGAGTTGGAACAAGTCTTAGCAGACAAACTTGGCGCTAAAGTCGCTATTAGTCACAATAAAAAAGGCAAAGGAAAATTAGTTATTTCTTATGCTAATTTAGAAAAACTTGAAGAGATATTAGCTAAAATTAATTAATATTATATCGTTAAATTCCCAATATTAGAAACCAGCCTAGTGCTGGTTTTTTTTGTGTTAAATATATTGTTTAATAAATGTAATACCAATTCAAATATGTTTTTTCCTACTCAGCGATACTTAAAAGGCTTAGAGGTAAGGCATTGGTTGAAGAGAATAGTTATTTTCATGTCAAAATCAATAACGTATAATATATTTTTAAGAAAACTACTCTTAATAAAAAATGCGCCTTGAGTATCAAACTAGAATCTTGAAGTATTATGGGTATAGTAAATACTATTAGGGATTAGTTTATGTTGAAGTTACTTTTATCAGGGCTATTTTCACTGCTTTTATTTTTACCTAGTTATGAATGTGTAGATGATACCGCAGCATGACTGACAAAATGGATTAGCTATTTCGTTCACAAAGCTCTAGCAGGCATTTCGGCTAATACCCTACCCTCAGACTATGTGTAGAATGAAGATGTTATTGTGATGATCGAGTACCACTATAATAGTGCTGGTAGCAACAACGCTGATGATTACCATGAACTTGCCACTCAAGCGCCTTATCAGAAGGCTGGTGTATATCTATATAGTCAGCATTATCTTATCCCTGCGCTAACTTGGTTGGCCTCTCAGCTTATCTCTGTTAGCGCGGATGTACCAAATAATGAATATACTTTTGGCTCTGAGTTTCGTGCTTATCAGCTGAGTGTTTATGCTAGTTTAAGATATTATTTTTAACAGTACTTTAAAATTAAAGTGTATAAAAAGTGACAAATAGCAGATGCCAGCTTTGAATTAACAAATTTTTAACGTAAAGTATCTATTGTTATTACTTTCAAGGATGAAATTATGCAAGAACTACCGCCATTAACTCTCGTTAAAACCTGGCTTGATGTTGTTCAACAACTCGATATCCCTATCACTATTCGCGATAAACGTAGTAAATTACTTAACTATTATTTTGGCTCTATTGCCCAAGCCCAAATATATGTTGAAGAAAATGATGACTATTGCCAAAGAGTATCTTAGTTATTCAGTTTATTTCAACATGATTACGCTAACTCACACCAATTTAATTTTTATAACTTTGACACTCAAGCTATTACTCCAATCTTAAAGTTTCCTATGGGAACAATACAAAGGTTGGCATCAATGACTTATGTACATTATGTAAAAAGAGTATTTACCCAATTTGATTTTTCCAAAATGGATATAAAACGTTTAAATCACACTTTATTGCAATGAATTTAGGGTGATAGGCCTATAATTGGATGGTATTAAGATAATGGATATGTGCTGGGCATTACCAAACTTTTAGTTTTCAGCTCTATGAAGTATTGACTCTTAAAGCAATCAGTAAGGTTTTTACTTTAAATAATTGGTCCACCCGACAGGAGTCGAACCTGTGACCTCGCCCTCCGGAGGGGCGCGCTCTATCCAGCTGAGCTACGGGTGGTTTGTTGAGGAAAATACTAAGATTAATATTGTCTCAAGGAATGCGCGGCAAATACTATAATTTATCAATATACTTGTCTAGTTAAGTTGTCGAAAATATCTCATTAGTCGGTAGCTTTACTTATCGCTAATCCCCTATATTTATAAAACTTATGTACTTTAGTTAAAAAACTGCCTAAAGTTATGAATACCCTATTAAACTTTCGGTTGTATTACCAAAATGAAACCACGTCTTTTCGGGTTACTTTCATCACGAATAGCCCCAATGTTACTGATAAGTTTATTTGTCGTCAGTACGTCATTAATGACGCCCGTTTATGGGCAAGCGATTGAAACTAAAACCCTTAAAGTTGAGCCTATTGTTAAGCATATTAACCGTACCGGTAAGTTAGCCTTTAAGCGAACGTTAAACCTATCTTTTAAAAGCAGTGGTTACTTGGAAGAACTTAACATTGATGAAGGTGAACGTTTTAGTAAAGGTCAATTGCTTGCACAACTTGATACTGCTGAGCTAATAGCGGAAAAAAACTCTAGTTATGCGCGTTTATTACAAGCAAAGCGAGATGTTAAGCGCATAAATACCTTACTGAGTAAAAAATTGAGCTCTCAGCAAGCATTAGATGATGCTAAAACGTTATTGATAACGACACGTGCCAGCCATAAAGTGGCTTTATATAACCTCGCTAAAGCGCAATTGTTAGCTCCTTTTGATGGCGTAGTATTAAACCGATTTACCGAGTTAGGTGAGTTACAAAACCCAAACCAAAGTGCATTACAAATAGCGGCTATAAAAAACAACTTAGTGGTTCGTGTGGCGCTAACCGCAGCAGAAGTTAATTTAGTTAAATTAAAGCAAAATATTAAGGTAAATTTAGCGCAATTCGGTGTCACTTCGGGCACTGTCAGCAAAATTCCAGCTATTGCCGATCAACACAGTCATTTGTTTACTATTGAAGTACTGTTAGAAGATATAACCGCCAATCAAATTATTGTCGGTCAACTAGCCCATGTCAAAACTGATATCACTACCGACATCCTTGCCTATCGTTTACCTATTGAGGCGCTTAATAGTGTTGATAGCCAAGGTCGAGCCTTAATTATGGTGCTAGTTAGTAATTCGACAGAAGCTGAAGGTTATCAACAGCAGGCGTTTGTCATTAAGCAGCTCTCAAATGAATATATCTATTTGTCCGCTAAGCAAAGCTCCCTACCCTTAACTATTGTTACTCGAGGCTGGCAACAGCTGACTTTGGCGAAAGAGCCGTCGGTAGATGAAGCACAATATCAATAAGGGTATTAGCAGATGAAACTCCCTAGATTAGCGATAGATAATGCCCCATTCACTATAACTATTATATTGTTACTGGTTTTGGTCGGTGTGCTTTCCTATTTAAATATGCCTCGCTCAGAAGATCCACAGTTTGATTTACCGGTCACCTTAATTGAGGTGGTTTATCCAGGCGCTTCACCCAGTGATATTGAAACATTAGTGGTTGATCCTTTGGAACAAGAAATTGCTGATATTGAAAATATTAAAAAAATTGAGGCCAAAATCCATAATGGCGCGGTAAGGATTACCATAGACTTTCTTTATGGCACAGATGCCGAAGCGGCATTTAATAAAGTTAAGCAGGCGGTATCAACGGTAAGGCCTAACTTACCTAGTGGTATTGCGGAATTATTAGTCTTAAAAGCAACACCAAGCAGTGTGGCCATAATGCAGTTGGCTTTGTGGTCAGAGCCAACCGATTACAAAACTATGGAGTTGCATGCCAAGTTACTAGAAAAACGCCTTGAAACTATAGCCAGTGTGCGCAAGGCAAGTATATGGGGCTATCCGCGGCAAATTGTGGCAATAGATATTGATCTGGCGTTATTGAAATATTATGGCTTAGCGCTTATTGATATTAATCAAATTCTTCAGGGTCGAGCATTGAACATTACCCCTGGATTTGTTGATGCGGGTACCCGGCGCTTTAATGTCAAAGCCAGTGGCAATTTCACTCAACTGGTTGATATTGAAAATACTATTATTAGTAGCAGCAATATAGCCAATGCTAATGGTGTATTGACAGTTAAAGATATTGCTAGTGTCAGTTTTGCTAGCGCAGAGCCGAGCTATTTAGCTTATTTTGATGATATACCAGCGATATTTATCACGGTGGAGCAGCGAGAGAAAACCAATATATTTGTTTTAACCGAACAAATAAACCAAGAAATAGAGCTATTTCAACAGAATTTACCAAGCGGCCTAAAATTGGCCAAATTATTTCAACAAGCCGACAGTGTTAACGTTCGTGTAAATGGTTTTTTTGATAACTTAACACAAGGGTTAGTGATTGTAGGTTTGATGGCCTTATTGTTTTTAGGCTTCCGAGAAGCGTTAGTGGTGATACTTGCTATTCCAATTTCATTTTTGATGGCTATAGGTTGGTTGGATTTTAGTGGTTATGGCTTACAACAAATGTCCATAGTCGGTTTAATAATAGCTTTAGGCTTATTGGTTGATAACGCAATTGTGGTTACTGAGAGTATTCATAGAGAAAAGAAACTTGGTAAGGATATCAAGCAAGCGGCAGCAAGTGGTACCAGTAAAGTTGCTTGGGCCATAGCTAGCGGCACAATTACTACCATGTTGGCTTTTTTACCTATGCTAATGATCCAAAGTAATACCGGTGATTTTATTCGCTCAATGCCGGTAACTGTAGTGTTAGTACTACTTGCCTCGTTATTCGTGGCATTAACCTTAACACCGCTTTTAGCCAGTAAGTTGCTGGTTGTTATTGACCAAGGAGCTAAACCGAAAGCATTAAAAATACAGACCTTACAACATTATGCCAATATATTTGCTGAAAAAAGCTATCGTAATACTTTAAAGGTATTGATACGGCACAAAATAGCCGTTGTTATTGTTAGCTTGGTTGCTTTAATGGCCATGTTTTCTCTGTTTGGCCAAGTAGGTGTTAGCTTATTCCCTAAAGCAGAAAAACCTATGTTGTTAATTGATGTCACAACACCGGCAAATTCATCGCTGGCCTATACCGATGAGGTTCTTCAGCAAGTACGTCAGCATGTTAAGCAATATGCTTTAGTTGATAAAGTAGCACTTAATATCGGTAATGCTAACCCACGTATTTATTATAATGAGGTGCCGAAACGTGGCATGATTCGTTTTGGCCAAGCATTGTTAGTGTTAAAGGCTTATCAAGCCGATGAAGTAACCGCTTTAGTAAAAAACCTACGTGATGATTTTTCTCACTGGCAACAGGCGGAAATAACCGTTAAAGAGTTTACTCAAGGACCCGTGACCGACCAAGTTATTGCTATTCGGCTGCTAAGTGAATCTTTGCCTGATTTAGAGCAAGTTGCTAATGATTTAGCGGCGAAAATGCGACAGTTATCAGGGGTGGTAAACATTGATAATCCGATCGGTATGGCAAATACCGAGTTAGTGCTTACTATTGATTATCAACAAGCTTCACTCAGCGGCGTTAGTATTGAACGATTAGATAATACCATTAGTACCATTTTATCGGGTACTACCATAGGTCAGTTTAATGATAATAACGGTGAAGACTATCCTATTATGATTCGTCGAAAAATCCCCACTATTGAGAGTTTATCAGCAATAGAAATTAGTAATAACCAAGGCGTAGCTATTCCCCTTGAACAATTAGCCACTATGGAGCTAAAAAAAGGTGGCAGTGACTTTTTTCATTATCAAAAACTACGCATGGCCAAAGTATCTGCCGATGTTGAAACCGGTTATTCTGTCGGTGACATCACCAAAGAATTAGTGGCTTACCTTGAGTTGTATGACTTACCTAAGGGCATGTACTTCACTTTAGGCGGTGAAGAAGAGTCACGACAAAAAACTTTTGCTGGGTTGACACAAGTCATGCTGATAACAGCGATGGGAATATTTGCGGTATTAGTGTTGCAATTTAAATCGATTTTACAGCCGCTGATTATTTTTAGCTCAATTCCATTTGCCATGGCTGGCTCTATTATAGGCTTATATTTAACGGGCTTATCTTTCTCTATGATGGCTTTTGTTGGTTTGATTAGTTTATTTGGTATTGTGGTAAACAATGCCATTATTTTGATTGATACCACCAATGCTAATTTACGCTCTGGTTTAGATAAACACTCGGCAATATTACAGGCTAGTGCGGTGCGTTTTACGCCTATATTGCTAACCACGTTAACGACTATTGGTGGTTTAATTCCATTAACTTTATTTGGTGGCGGTTTATGGCAACCACTTGGTGTGGTGTTAATTTCTGGCTTATGTATTTCTGCTATTTCTAGTTTCTTGTTGGTGCCTATTTTAACTGAGCTGTTTACCAAGGAGGTAGAGCAGAAGCTATCGAACTAAGTTGCTTTGTTGTTAAAAGGAAGTTAAGAAAGCCAATACAAAAAAGTAAATTCATATATAATCATTGCCAATCCTGCAAAGGCATCACTATGGCTAGTTATTATTTTTCTACGAATACAATACAGTGACTAATTAATACCGCAGCTAAAAATTCAGGTAAATATATATGGAAGTAATTGGTACCTCAGGCTATTTTTTAGCAGCTTGTGCTTATGCTGTTTTTATTTTATTACTGTTAGCGGCACGAAATAAAACCCTCGCCGGTGGTTTAGTCTTATTAGCCGCACTTTTAGTTTTTTCATCATCGCTTAGCGCCGCACTACAACCCACACAAGGTTTTTCATTACTTATTGTTCTCGGCATAGAAACCTTAAAGTTAGCGGCTTGGTCGCTATTAATTATTTGCACACAAGCCAATATAACCTCAGTTAAAGCCTTTGTTACTGACCAGAAAATCAAGCAGTATCTACAAATTTGGGCAGGTTTATCAGTACTCTGCTGGGGAGCTGCATTATTTATTCCTGATAGCGTTAAGCTTTTATTCTCATTATTTTTATTACTTAATTTGTGGCTACTAGTCTTACTTGAGCAGTTATATAGAAATGCCGATGTTAAAGTAAAATGGGCTCTATGGTCATTGATCATTGCCCTAGGTATGGCAACAGTGTTTGATTTTGTGCTTTTTGCTCAGGCAGCCATGGTTAACCAATTAGACTTTTCTTACTGGTATGCCCGTGGCTTCATTACGGCGTTAGGTATGCCGTTAATATTGGTCAGTACTCGACGGATAAAAGACTGGTCAGTGGATGTTTTTGTCTCCCGTGAAATGGTTTTCTATAGCTCTATGTTATTAATCTCAGGGGTATACTTATTGTTATTAGCCATAGCTGGCTATGCGATTAATTTTTTTGGTGGTACTTGGGGAGATGTAATTAGTATCGCCTTTATTCTTTTAGGCGGTAGTGTTTTAGCGGCACTATTAATTACTGAGAGGTTACGTCGAGAAGTTAAAGTATTTATCACCAAACACTTTTTTGCTAATAAATATGATTATCGAATTGAGTGGCTTAAATCAATAGAGCAACTCGAAATTGGCGCAAGTGATGATTACTATCATACCGCTACTCATATTATTTGTTCATCTTTGAATATCGAGCAAGGGGCATTAGTTAAAAAAGTATCGAGTGGCAATTATCAGTGCCTTTACCAAAAAAACTATCGACTCGAGCAAGAGGATTTAAACTGTTTAGTTACAGTTGACGAATTTTGTCAACAACATGGTTGGATTATTGATGTCCGAGAGCTAGCTGTTGTTGAGCAAAGTTACCCTGGCTTATCGTTAGATGCACAATTATGTCGACAAAAGCACATTGATATAATCATTCCAATCTTTATGAATAAATCAGTGTATGGTTTTTTTTTATTGGCCATGCCAGCAGAGCAAGGGTTACTAAATTGGGAAGACCGGGACTTACTTTTTTCCATCTCTAGGCAACTCAGTAACTACCTGTCACTTAATGAAGCCAATGAACGTATAGCTGAGTCTAAGCAGTTTGACGCTTTTAATCGCATGTCAGCTTTTTTAGTGCATGACTTAAAAAATATTCAAGCGCAGCTGTCGTTAATTAATAGTAATGCGAAACGTCATCGAGATAACCCAGCTTTTATTGATGATGTCTTTGAAACTGTTGCCTCGGCAACAGGACGGCTAGATAAAGTACTGACCCAGTTGCGCAATAAACAACTGGTGGAGTCAAGTAAGAAAAATACCGATGTACAGGCGTTAATCATGGCGGTAGTGGAGCAACGTAATGTACAGATGCCGCATATTAGCGTGCAATTATCCCTAGAAAGTAGGATCTCTATTGATGAAGAGACACTTTCTTCTGTATTAAATCATCTATTACAAAACGCACAAGAAGCGACAAACGATAATGGCTGGGTTAAGATAATTGCACAGATGATGGCAAATGAGTTACATATTGAAATTATTGATAACGGTTGTGGTATGTCAGTAGATTTCATCGCTAATCGCCTATTTAAGCCCTTCGATACTACTAAGGGCAATGCTGGTATGGGCATTGGTGTTTATGAAGCGAAACAGTTCATTGAGAGCGTGAACGGCACCATGCAGGTAACCAGCCAGGAAAATGAAGGTAGTCATTTTAAAATCGTTATACCCTGTAAAGCGCTTTAAAAATTATAGATATTTAAAAATAAAGGAAATAGCATTGCGATGGAAAAGTTACTGATTGTTGATGATGATCTCGGTATACAAAAACAATTGAAATGGAGCCTAGCTGATTACGAAGTAATATTAGCGGATACCCGTGAGAGTGCTATTGCCGCCGTGAGACGCCATGAACCTAAAGTAGTCACTTTAGATTTAGGTTTACCGCCAGACCCCGCCAATGCCAGCGAAGGCTTGGCAACGTTAAGAGAAATACTAGCGCTTGCCCCACATACTAAAGTTATTGTTATTACCGGTAATGATGACCGAAGCAATGCCCTTAAAGCCATAGAAATGGGCGCTTATGATTTTTATCAAAAACCGGTTGATGGCGATGTAATTAATGTCATTGTTTCTCGTGCTTTTAGCTTAGCTACCATAGAAACAGATAACCGCAGTATGAAATCAATAGTAGGCTGTGACACAGGTATTATTGGTAGTAGTGAAAGTATTGATAGATTACGCCTTATGGTGCAACGTATTGCTCCTACTCAAATCACCGCGTTATTACTGGGTGAAAGTGGTACCGGTAAAGAGGTCGCGGCCAAAGCTATTCATAAAGTGAGTGATCGTAGTGATAAACCTTTTATTGCCATTAACTGTGCTTCTATCCCTGAAAACTTATTAGAAAGTGAATTGTTTGGCTTTGAAAAAGGTGCTTTTACTGGGGCTCACAAAACCACCTTAGGAAAAATAGAATGTGCTCAAGGCGGGACGTTATTTTTAGATGAAATAGGTGATATGCCTTATCACTTACAAGCTAAATTGTTACGTTTCTTACAAGAAAAAATCATAGAGCGCTTAGGCGGTCGTAAAGAAATACCGGTTGATGTTCGTGTTATTTGTGCAACCAACCAAAACCTAGAAAGTATGGTGGCGGAGAAAACCTTCCGTGAAGACCTTTTTTACCGTATTACTGAAATCACTCTGAATATTCCACCACTGCGTGATCGAGAAGAAGATGTGCTTATTTTAGCTAACTTCTTTTTACAGCAATACGCTGGCGAGTATAAGCGTAGTGTTAAATCATTTGCCGATGATGCCTTATATGGTCTGAGGCATCATAAGTGGCCGGGTAATATTCGAGAATTACAAAACAAAGTAAAATCATCGGTTATCATGAGTACAGGTAGCCAAGTGACTGCGTTTGATTTAGGCTTTTTTGATAAAGAAAATGCTGAGTATGAACTGTCGCTAAATTTACGTGCGGTTCGTGAACAAGCAGAAACCATCGCTATACAAAATGCTTATGCTTTGACGGAAGGAAATATGTCGAAAACGTCGGAGTTATTGGGAATAACTAGACCGACGCTGTATTCATTAATTGAAAAATACAAAATTGCCATTAATACTTAAGTTATTAATATTTATGGAAAGACAATTAGCCACTGATAATTATTTATTATCAGTGGCTTTACTTTGTAGTTCGGCGAATTCACGGCTCTTTTGTTTTAAAAGCTTATCTATATAGCGGGTCATTTTAACTTTTTGTTGAATCGAGCCTTCTAATATTTCCTCTACTTCTCGTAAAACATTTTTTATATTCTCAACGTGTTCAGTTGAGTTGATGACAAAGGGCTTACTTTCATTTTCTAGGGTTGCGCCATTAAGGGAGCCGGTTAATTCAACAGACATTTCCTTCGCTACCTCATTAATGACTTTACAATTAATGTGACTCAACTCTTCGAGGAAACCGAACAATAGCAGCCTATCAACAAAAATATTTATTTTTCTCGGTACACCGAGCGTTTTTTCAAAAATAAGCTGAAAGGCATCATCAGTAAATAAAGCTTCTTTATTACAATTGGCCTGCGCTAACCTGTGATTAATATAATCTTTAACTTCTTCAACACTAAGGGGCTTTAAATGAGCCGAGGCAATAATACGCTGTCTAAATTGCTCCATGTCAGGTGCAGAAATAATGGTTTTTAACTCTTCCTGACCTAATAAGAAGCTTTGAATAAGCGGCTTATTATCTAGTTGGAAATTAGAGAGCATACGTAATTCTTCAACGGTTTCTGCCGGCAAATTTTGTGCTTCATCAACAAGTAATAAAGCACGTTTACCTTGCTTATTTAAGCCGATAAGAAACTGTTCAATACTTCGTAGTGTATCAGCCTTACTGTTACCAGTGACTGTGATTTTAAACTCAGCAGCAACAAGCTCAAGTAACTCATTAGGAGATAAATTTGTGGTAACCAATTGAGCCGCGACAATATTTTCATCAGCAATATTTGCTAGTAAATTACGGGCAATCGTTGTTTTCCCTGTGCCAATAGGGCCAGTGATAACAATAAAGCCTTCACCTTGATCTAAGCCGTATTGTAAATATGATAAAGCCCGTTGATGATGACTGGTAGCAAAGAAAAACCGAGGGTCAGGACTTAACTGGAAAGGCCGTTCACTAAAGCCATAGTAACTTTCATACATATTAGAAATCTTTTGTTAAATTAATGGAAGCACGGGCTTCAGTGTAAGTGTAGCGTTCAAAATTTGATTGTCTGTCAAGGTATTGTAAGGTTATAAATGCATAGAGAGATGACGCTAAGCTTCTATTATAAGTTGTCGAAAATGTTTTATAGATATCCTCTTGTCGAGGACCTTCAGGTCTATCTTTGTCAAAAGTATTTTTACGGTAATCAAGATAAACAGTAACATTACTTTTAGGACTTATACGGCGAGTGACACTAAAGCGCGCATCAAGGTAATCATCAATAATACCCGATTTTAAGCTTTCACGCTCGCGATTCGAAAGGTTTAGGCTAAAAGTAGTGCGCGCTAAGGTTAATTTCGATTGCCATGCTAGACGTTTGTTCAAACTAAATTCGTTACTTTCAACAAGTTTGAATGTATTGACAGGTAGGTTTTGATAATCACTGGTATCATCAGGAATCTCCCCTATAGGTAAGCAGTTATTAATGTCAGTGGTATCACTTGGACACCATATTTCACTATCAACTTGCTGGTAGTTATTACGATCGAACACCTCAATGGTTTCATGATAAGAAATACTATTGGTTAGACGTCTCGTTTGATGTGAAAAATCAAACTTATAAGAGTCACCAAAAAATCGTTTAGAATAGCCTGCTTTAAATGATGTTCGAGCAGATAGTTGCCAGTCAATATCGGCAGCAATGTAGTCATCATTTTCTTGACTATCATCGCGTACGTAATTATACGACAGGTCAATAATGAAATGTTTTGCGGCTTGGTATCGCAAACCAGGCCCCCAAGAAGGAATTCCTTTAGAGTTGTTCTCTGCGAAAGTACCGGTAACTCTTTCATTATAAAAGCGGAAAAAAGGGTTGATTTTGTAGGGGGTAATGGTGCCTATTTTAGTTTCTAACTGATAGTTTTCACTGGTAAAACCGCCATTATCTCTGTTTGAGAAGGAGCCATCAACCTGCCAAAAAAAATAACGAGCAGCATTACCGTTTTCACTATTGAGTATTGCGGTGTAGCCATTGCTTTCCCCTATACTGTCTTCAGTGTCAACTATACTGTAAGTTATTGAAGAGTATATGTAATAATCACTATTTATACTGTTATATTCCAGTCCAGCATCATGACTACGACGTTGTACTGTATCCGCAGTAATTAAATCCGAGATACTATTATTAGTATCATTTGTATTAACATTGGTTATTAATGAGTTAGCTATTACTGTTAGATTATCTTGCCACAGTGAATATGAGGAATTAGCTTGTAATGTTTGGTAATCATCATTCAGATCACTATCATGGCTATAGCCCACCAGCGTTTCTGTACCAGTAAATGAAAATTGTAATTTTCTTGAGCTAAAGTTAGCATCCGCAGCAATAATGAACTGACTTACTAGACTCGTTTGTTTATCTAATTGATTCAGTTCAATATTATCAGTATAGGTTTCGGTGAGTCCTAGACTGGGATCAAAGCGCCATTCACCTGCTATTGAGTTGGCGGATAAAAATAAGCCAGCTAGAGCGAGGCAATGTATTGGTGACAGAATATTACTGGTTTTTTCTGCCATAGCCATATCCATAATAGCCATAGATATCCTTTTTAGATCTAATGGTTTTATTCATTACTAAGCCTATAGCAATATCGTTATTTAACTGACTTACCGCTGTTTTAACATCATCTGTTTTAGTTTTTGATTCTTCAACCACTATAAGCGCTTGGCCAACAAGATCGGATAATACTGGCGTTTCTGTAACGCCGAGGATTGGCGGACAGTCAAAAATAACGATTCGGTCGGGGTAACGTTCAGCTAGTTCTTTTGCTAAGCTCTCCATACGCTCACTGGCCAATAACTCATTGGTTAAATGGTGTGGTTTACCGGCAGGAATCAGTTTTAAGTTTTCAATATTAGTACTATAAATAATATCGGAAAGCGATGTCACCTCAGCTAATAAGTATTCGAGTAAGCCTTTTTTACTATCAAACTCTAATTCTCTGTGCAAACTAGGCCTTAGTACATCAGCATCAATTAGCAGTACTGTCTTATCCTGCTCTAGGGCAATACTTAATGCTAAGTTAATGGCTATATAGGTTTTTCCTTCATTAGGATGAGAGCTGGTCACCATAATCAAGTTGCTATTGTGTAGTGTTTTTGATGCTAAGCCAAAAGCATTGTTTAACAATTTTCGTTTAATATGGCGAAATTCTTCTTGAATATGATGAGCGCTATCTGGGCTATAAATAAAGCCGCGCTCATTTAACCTATCACCATTTAAAATTATTTTATCTTTATTACAGCTCTCTTTGTTGTTAACTGGTTCGCTTGTTTCAGGAACTGACGTGCTAGTTGTCTTGGAAACAATAGCCTCATTTTCCACTTCATGTTCAGTGATGTTAGTAATTTTTTCTTGCTGAGCTAATTTTTGTTTAGCCAGGGCTTTTTCAATAGTACTCATGGCTAAAAGATCCTTTTCAATGGAGCCTGTACGAGGTCAGGAAATAAAAAATAACTAACAAACATCACTAAAATAGATAGTAATAACAGGTTAGAACAGACAAAAATCAAGGTTTTCTTTTGATGCCACTTATGTAAACCTAAGTTTTCATTCGCTGAGATTACCCCGAAAATAGGCACTCCGGTGGCTTTTGATAATTGAGCTGTCGAGGTTGCTACTGGGTTTAATTGACTCATTAATAAAGATAAAGCAATGCCGACACCAAAACCTATTACTGTGACAAAGGCAAATAAGACATAACGTTTAGGACCGGACGGCTTGCTTGCAATACGCGGTGGATCTAAAGTACGAAATTGAATTTTATCTGTTGTTTCATCTGCTTGTTGAGCTAGTTGCGCGGTTTCTTTACGTGATAATAACTGTTCGTATTTTTCTTTGGTAATAGAGTAACCACGGTTTAGGGCGACTAATTCTGCTTCTATTTCAGGTATAGTATGTACACTACTTTCAAGTTCAATAATACGCTGGCGGTAATTATCAGCTCTGACATTGAGCGAAGCAATCAAGTTTTCCAATTGGTTAACTTGTATTTGTACTTCTTGAATAACCGGATTAGCACTTAATCGGTTTAAGCTGCCACTATTTTCACTATTTTGCTCGAGGTAGTTGTCTATTTCAGCACTGCGCAATTTATTTAAGTGCGCTAAATTTCGGCTTACTTCAATGACATCTGGATGTCTGTCGGTATAACGTAGTTTTAAGGTATCAAGCTGTACTTCGAGTTCAGTAATACGGTTATCGTAAGTGGTTTGAATAGAGCTATCACTTTTTATTTTATTAGCACTGTTGGGATTGGTAACTATTGACTGTGTAAGTTGTTTATTAGCGGATGCTAAACGCGTTTTATTTTCCAGAATATCTAATTCAATAGATTTTAACTGCTCCCTACTGTTGTTCAACTTTATGTAATATCCGCCCGACTGATTAGGTAGGATCCCACTATACTTTTGTTTAAAGCTAGTGAGTCTAGCTTCAGCATCACTTAATCTGTTTTCATAATCTCTAATTTGAGTATTTATAAATTTTTGCGCACTATCAGAGTCACTGCGGGTTTCTCCCAAGGTGTTTTCAATAAAAACAGTTAACGCTGCGCGAACGATATTCCTCGCCATTTCGGGGTCTTTATCTTCAATACTCAGGGTATAAATATTTTCTCGACCAACCCCAGATATTTTGATGTTATTTTTTAATGATTTAATTATTTTCTCATATTCTTCACTATTACTTGCTTGAACATCAAGGTCGGTCATACGCGATATACGTTCTAAATTAGGGCGGCTTAATAGCGTTTTAACCATTAGGCGAATTTGAGTATTCGGATTAGTTTCAACAGTTAATCCTTTTAATAATGGACGTAATAATGATTGTGTATCAACATAAACCCTTGCTTCTGATTCATATACATCGGGCATAGATGAAACAAAATACCAACCAAGCGGACAAATAAGCCAAGTTGCTATGATGATATAACGACGTTTTAACCAAATTCCTTTTAGATAATCAATTATCTCTTCAAATATTTCTTGCATTACTACCCTTTAATTGTCCGCTAATTTGAGATGTTGTTAATGATGACAGTTTTAAAACCATGCCTCAGGAATGATAATAATATCACCAGGTAACATATCAACATTTGCACTTATCTCTCCATCTTTAAGTAATTGATCTATCATAACTTGATATTGCTTTTGCTTACCATCTTCAATACGTATCAATACCGCATCATTACCATCGGCAAACTCAGTTAAGCCACCGACTTGGATCATAACATCCAGTAAAGTCATATGCTGAGTATAATTAATTGCCCGCGGTTGCGCTGCTTCACCGATAACACGGATTTGCTCACTAAAAGGACCGACAAAATTTGCTACTGTAACCGTAACAATAGGGTCGCGCAGGTAAGTTGCTAATATTTCTTCAATTGAGCGGGCTAGTTCAGTTGGGGTTTTACCTGATACCTTGATATCTTCAACTAACGATGTGGTAATCATGCCATCGGGTCTAACAACAAAAGAGCCGGATACTTCGGGGTTTCGCCAAACAAAAATATTAAGCACATCACCTGAGCCTATTAAGTATTTATACGAATTTATATTAATAGTATTTGATGAGTGCAAGGTTGCGCTAGGAAGTGTACTGTGTGAACTACAGCCTGAAAGAAAAGTTGCTAGCAATAGCAGGCCAACTTTTAAGTTGTTGGCAAAGCGATTATCCATAATTTACACCTTTTATTAAATACAATTTAATTAGAAAATAATGATTAATTGTATGATATTTTACCTTACTTTAACAACGTAAATTAACAAGTGTAAATTAAACGTTAACTTTAGTGTGTTTTTTGTTAGAATTAGAGCTGTTTTTGTTGGAAGGTACTTGCAGTTTAGCAGCTATCAATTAAAGGGAATCTAGTCGGTTATGTCTAGTTCGAAGTTTCGTGATTTATCAGCAGGAAGTAAGTCTTTAATTCTCATAGAGCAGATCCTATTCGCTGGCTCTCTGTTTTTAGCTGTTCATTTGAATGGCTTATTTAAAGTTGTTGAGTTTCAGTTGATTCCAGATGGTTTCTTATTGCTATATGCGGTTATCTTCGCACTACTTAATCAATTAAGTGCTTTAGCATTAGGTTTATATAACTCAAAACTGAGAGAAAGCTTTCGCGGTATTTTCCGTCGCATGTTGATGTGTGTATCAGTGGCTTTTTTTGCTGCAACCATAATCAATCCCTTTTATGGGCCTTATCATCTGCCCATTGAATTATTGGCTATCGCCTCATTGGTTAGTGTTTTCCTGATAAGTTGCTTTCGCTACTTTACCTTTAAGGTCGATTTTTTTGGCTTTGGCAAACGAAATATTTTAGTGCTAGGCACGGGTGAACGAGCATCAATAATTGAAAAGCGTATGCGACGTGATGTCGATAGGCAAGATTTCACCGTCCATGGTTTTATCGTTATGGTAGGGGATACACCTGACGGAATTAAACGTGAAACACGTATTAATCTAACTGAGTCATTGGTGGAGTACTCCTTAGCTCATGAAATTGACGAAATTGTCGTCGCCAATGATGAACGCCGTAATAATTTACCCGTTGATGAACTTTTTGCTTGTAAAATTCGTGGTATCGAAATAACCGAAATATTAGATTTTATCGAACGTGAAACCGGGCAAATAGCGGTAAACCTTATTTATCCAAGTTGGGTTATTTATTCCAACGGCTTTGCTTCTAATAATCACTTGCGCAATACCTTAGATTGGATTTTTAATGCAGCAATGGCAGTGGTTTTATTGTTAGTTACTTGGCCAATTATGCTTATTGCTGTGTTATGTATGAAACTCACCGAAGGCTTTAATGCTCCGGTACTTTATCGGCAAGAGCGTGTTGGTTTAGACGGTGAACCCTTTAATATTATTAAATTTCGTAGTATGCGTTTAGATGCAGAAAAGCATGGCGCACAAATGGCTAGTGAAAATGATAGTCGTATTACCAAAGTTGGCCAATATTTACGTAAATACCGTATTGATGAATTGCCACAAATTTGGAATGTACTCCATGGCGATATGGGTTTTGTTGGTCCAAGACCTGAGCGGCCACAATTTGTGCAAGGCTTAATTAAAAATCTGCCTTATTATAACGAACGTCATAATGTTAAACCGGGTTTAACGGGGTGGGCACAATTGAAATACCCTTACGGGGCAACAGAGGCTGATTCACTAGAAAAGTTAAAGTATGACCTTTATTACATTAAGCACCGTAGTTTTTTATTGGATTTACTAATATTAATTAGAACCGTTGAAATTGTATTATTTGGCAAAGGGCGCTAATTAAGATGTCAGTAGTAAATAAAGCCAGTCAATTACCAGAAAAACAAGTGTTAACGGTTGATGTAGAAGATTACTTTCATGTCTCTGCCTTTGAAAAGGTTATTAATAAGTCAGATTGGCAAAGCTTAGAAATGCGCGTAGAGCGTAATACCTATCGTTTACTCGAGTTATTTGAGCAAAAACAAGCCAAGTGTACTTTTTTTACGCTCGGTTGGGTTGCGGAGCGCTGTCCTAATTTAATTAAAGCCATTGTTGAACAAGGGCATGAGCTGGCTAGCCACGGCTTTGCTCATCAACGGGCGACGATCATGACACCCGATGAATTTCGCGCTGATGTTAGTAAAAGCAAACAAATACTTGAAGATACTTCAGGGCAAGCGATTATAGGCTATAGGGCGCCGAGTTTCTCCTTTAACGATAGTAATATTTGGGTTTATGAAATTCTGGCTGAGTTGGGTTTTGACTACAGCTCTAGTACCTATCCGATTGAACATGATTTATATGGCGTGCCTGATTGGCCACGCTTCAAATACCAGCGTCCGGAAGGGATTTTAGAAATTCCTGTACCGACAGTACGTAAAAACGATCGTAATACCGGCATAGGTGGCGGCGGTTATTTCCGTCTTTATCCTTACTTTTTATCTAAAAGGCGAATTGATAACTACTTAAGTACAGAGCAGCAGCCTTATAGCTTTTACTTTCATCCTTGGGAGATAGACCCAGAGCAACCTCGGGTAGCTGGCGCTTCAGTTAAATCAAGACTTCGTCACTACTTAAATTTATCCCGTATGGAAGCTAAAGTTGTGCGCTTATTAGAGGATTACCAATGGGATACAATGAAAAGTGTTTACTTGGATAAATAGCTAAAACGCTAAACGGAGATAAGGCTTTTATGGTATTAATCATAAAGTTAAATAACAAGAGAATGGATACTTGAATACTATTTATAATACCAGCACTGATACAGCTTCTAATACTAATGTTGCAATTAAACAGCTAACCTCCGCTGACTTTGAACAGTGGGATCTCTATGTCAAAAACCATTCGCAAGGTAGCTTTTTTCACTTAAGTGGCTGGCAACAGGTTATCTCAAAAAGCTTTAACCATGATTGCTATTTTTTGTTTATAGAGCTTGATGGCAATATTGCCGGTGTTCTACCTTTAGTAGAAGTTAAAAGTAAATTATTTGGTCACGCGCTCATCTCAACGCCTTTTTGTGTTTATGGCGGCGCTATTGCCGATACTCCAGCTCTTGTACGCCAACTGGAACAAGAGGCTTGCCAGTTAGCCGAAAAGCTTTCCGTTGATTATTTAGAATTAAGATATCAAGAAAAGCAGGATTCGGAGTTATTGCTTAAACAAGCGCATAGTAGTTTTGCTTGTGAATTGGCCGATGACAATGAACAAATCCTAGCAAATATTAAGAAAAAACAGCGTGCCGTTATTCGTCATTCCCTTAAAAATGAACTGAGTTTCTCCCTCAAACAAGGAAAAGCGAATTTTCATGACTTTTATCAACTATTGTCAACCAGCTATCGCAACTTAGGTACGCCTATATTTAGCCAGGACTATTTTACTAACTTAGTTGAGTTTTTTGGCGACAATGTTGACATCGCTGTCATCAAAAACAAAGATAATCAGCCTTCAAGTGCAGTGATGAATTTTTATTTTAATGGACAAGTGTTACCTTATTATGGCGGCGGTAATGACAGTGCTCGAGCCTTGAAAAGTGCAGATTTTATGTATTATCAAGTGATGTGTAATGCCAGTGAACGAGGCTATCGTAGCTATGACTTTGGTCGCAGTAAAAATGATAGTGGCCCCTACAAATATAAGAAAAACTGGGGCATGCAGCCTAAGTCACTGTATTACTATTACCACCTAGTTAATGTCGATGAATTACCTAACTTAAGTCCTAACAATCCAAAATATAAGTTGTTTATTCAGCTTTGGCAGAAATTACCGTTAAAAGTAAGCCAAATTGTTGGTCCATTTTTATCTAAGTTTTTGGGGTAATTGCCATGACCCTTGCTAGTCAGCCAGTTCAACTCGATGTAAGTCTAATAAAAAAAGAGCCTTTACTGTTTCTTTGTCATCGAATACCTTTCCCGCCTAATAAGGGCGATAAAATACGTTCATTTAATATTCTAAAAAAATTAAGTGAACATTATGACGTGCATTTGGGTTGTTTTATCGATGACCCATTTGATAAGCAATATGTGGCAACCTTGGCTAAATATTGTGTTGCAGTGTTTCATTTAGATCAGCATAAAATACTGGCAAAAATTAAAGGCTTAACAGGCTTTATAACGAATCAGCCAATTACTCTACCTTATTATTTTGATAAACGTATGCAGCAATGGACTAATAGAACACTTACTGAGCATAATATTAGTAAGGTTTTTATTTATTCTTCTTCTATGGCGCAGTACGTGCAAAGCAAGCCCGGTAAAGATGATGAGTATCAAGTATTAGAGCGTGTGATTGACTTTGTTGATGTCGATTCTGATAAATGGCGTCAATACGCGAATAAAAAAACCGGAATTGCTAAGTGGTTTTTTAATCGTGAATATAAGTTATTAGCGAAAGAAGAAAACTCAATTAGTGCCCAATTTACTCATAGCTTATTTGTTTCAGCGGATGAAGCACAACTATTTAGGGATAGTCAGCCACAAGCGCAACAAGCCAAAGTACATGGTTTACTTAATGGGGTAGATGTTATTTTTTTTAACCCTGCAGTCACATTTTCTGAAGAAAGCTTAGTCCCTCAGGTACCCTTTATTAGTTTTACTGGTGCTATGGATTATTGGGCAAATGTTGATGCCGTGTTGTGGTTTGTTGAACATGTTTGGCCATCAATTTTAGCCAAGCAACCCGATGCTATTTTTTGCATTGTTGGTGGTAACCCAAGTAGTGAAGTGAGTGCTTTAGCTAAAAAGAAAGGTATTGTTGTTACGGGTCGTGTACATGATGTACGGCCTTTTATAGAGCAAGCTCAATGCGTGGTCGCGCCATTACAAATTGCCCGTGGCATTCAAAATAAAGTATTAGAAGCTATGTCTCTTAATAAAGCCATTGTTGTCACAACGATGGCGATGGCTGGCATTAATGCCCAGCAATCTGATGGTGTCATCATCACCGATGATAGTAATGCATACGCACAAGCTTGTTTAGCATTACTCGATGAGCAGCCAAAGGTTTTAACAAATAGACAGTGGATTTTAGATCACTTTACTTGGCAGCAAACTTTACAGCCATTAATGAATTATTTTACAGCTAAGGAAAGTCATTGATGAAGATAACCGATAAACGATTTTTGGCGACCTTTTCATTACTCATTCTTACTTGGGCACTGGTTTATCAAGATGCTTTAGTGGGAATGGAAGCAATATGGTCAAGGTCGGATACTTTTGCCCATGGCTACTTTATCTTACCGATTAGCTTATGGCTTTTATGGCAAGATAAAGAAAACTTGCTACAAAGCAAGGTGCAAGCGAGTTGGTTGCCATTGCCTTTACTGGCCGTATCCTTGTTTGTAGGCTTATTCGCTTATGCTGCAGATATTAATGTCTTGAGCCAGTTATCTGCGGTTACTTCACTGATTTTTCTACTTTGGCTGCTTATTGGTAACAAACTAGCATGGCATTATAAATTCCCATTAGCCTATTTATTGTTTGCCGTGCCTATGGGGGAGAACCTTATTCCCTGGCTGCAAGACGTAACCGCATGGTTTACCGTGTTCTTCTTGAAGTTAAATGGCATACCGGTTTACGTTGATGGCTTATATATTCAAATACCTACTGGTATGTTTGAAGTGGCGGTTGCCTGTTCGGGTATTCGTTACTTAATCGCTTCTGCGGCGGTTGGCGCTCTATATGGGCACTTAACCTATCAAAAAATTCATAAACAAGTCATCTTTTTTATCTTTGCTTTGTGTTTACCTATTTTAGCTAATGGTATGCGCGCATACGGCATAGTGGCAATTGCCTATTATTCAGATATGGAGTACGCCACCGGCGCTGATCATTTGATTTATGGTTGGTTGTTTTTTGGTTTAGTCATTATGTTGATGTTCTGGATTGGTGGCTTTTTTGCTGATAAAGAGAAAAGTAGTGCCCTCACGCAGTCAAGTGAAGTTAAAAGCAATAACAACACTAAAGCTAGTTTTGGGTATTTATACAAGGTATCTGTAGTTTTTCCGTTATTTTTATTGGCTTTTTACCTGCTGCAATCCATTCCTATAATTTCAGCTGCTAGTATGGACAATGATGAAACGCTAGTCTCTTCTTGGGGGATTTCTTTTTCTGGTGCGCTAGAGAAAACTCAAATAAGTGATAATGAAGGTGTCGAACTTTTTCATGCTGTGTATGGTAATAAACAAACTAAAGGAGAGATGATCTCCTGGGAAAATGTCACTCATGACCATGATAAATGGACAGTCGTGAGCGCTGAAGAGTTATCAATCGCTGATAAACCAGTAATGTTGGTACATCTACGTAGTGTCAATGGCCAACCAAGAAGTTATTTATATCAATATAAAGTTGGTGATTTCTACACGGTTAATGAAAATAAAGCCAAATTAATGCAAGCATGGAATAGCTTAACTCGTCAGTCAGATATTAGTGAAGTTAGAGCTGTTTCTTTCGCGGGACAAATAGATGTGTCCGTTGCTGAAGATAAGCTTACTATGGCATTTATACAGGCGAATTTTTCTGAATTCTCGCGTGAATATCTACTAAAGGCAACCGTTAGCTATGCTAGATAAGGATAAAGCCCCAGTAATAGTGCACCTTATCTATCGTTTAGATATCGGCGGTTTAGAGCGAGTGATGCTTAATTGTATTAATCAGATGCAGGGTGAAAAATTTCAGCATGTCATTATATCTTTAACTGATGCTAATAATTTTGCCCAAGCTGAAAATACTCATATTGAAGTTTTTTGTTTAGGTAAAAAGCAGGGTAGTGATCTTGGTATTCACTTTAAACTACTTAAGCTTTTAAGAAAAATAAAGCCTGCAATATTACATACTTATAACCTCCCAACCATTGAGTACCATCCAATTTCCTGGTTAGCGGGTGTTAAAGGTCATATCCATGCCGAACATGGACGTGACATTGGCGATCCACAAGGCTTAAATAAAAAACATAATTTTTTACGAAAATTGATGGCGAACTTTATACAGCGGTATGTCTGTGTAAGTGAAGACTTACATCAATGGTTAATAAGTACTGTCGGCATATCTCAGCGTAAAGCCTTACTTATTCAAAACGGTATCAATACCGATCGTTTTAACCTGCCAAAAACTTTTAACAAAGAAAACACCAAGCAGCTACGCTTTGCTATTGTCGCGCGTATCACGCCAGTAAAGGATCACCAAAATTTATTAAACGCCTTTGTCTTATTGCAAGAGCAAATAGGTAGCGCCAAAATGCCGCAACTTGCAATTGTCGGAGATGGTGAACAACGAGCACAATTAGAACAATACTGCCAAGATCATGCTTTAAGTACTGTAGAGTTTCTCGGTGCTCGTGATGATATAGAGCAGATATTATCGGAAACAGATGTTTTTGTTTTATCTTCAATTGCCGAAGGTATCCCTATGACCATCTTAGAAGCTATGTCGGGAAAAACTCCGATAGTTGCTACACGAGTGGGCGGTATTCCAGAAATCGTTGATGATGCTAAAGAGGGCTTCTTAGTTGAGAAAAGTAATCCAGCAGCTTTAGCAAATGGGTTACTACGCTATATCAATCAACCTGAATTAATTGTGAAGCATGGCGATAATGCCCGTGCCAAGGTATTGAAAAAGTTTAATGAAAAACACATGGTGCAAGCATACTTAGAACAGTATAAAGCACTAATTAAAGGATAATAAGAGAATGTGCGGGATAACAGGTTTTATACATTTTTCAGCTGCTAGCTCATCAGATAGTTCTGCCAATGACTCGGTAATAGATCAAAAACTATTAGCGCAAATGAATAAGGCACAATTTCATCGTGGTCCAGATGAGGGCGGTGAATATCTTGATAAGCATGTTGCTCTAGGGCATAGGCGCTTATCCATAATTGACTTATCATCGGGCCAGCAACCCATGGCAAGTGACGATGGCGACTATGTGTTGATCTTTAATGGTGAAATATACAACTTTAAAGAAACGCGTATAGAGCTAGAGGTATTAGGTCATACTTTCCATAGCCATAGCGATACTGAAGTGATTTTACATGCCTATATGCAGTGGGGTCAGGCTTGCGTTGATAAATTTCAGGGTATGTTTACCTTTGCTCTTTGGCATAAATCCAAACAGCATTTATTTATTGCCCGTGATCGTTTAGGTATAAAACCATTATTCTATGCCCTGATTGACGGCACACTTTATTTTGCCTCTGAACTGAAAAGTATCACTTTGGTACCAGGATTAAGTAAAAAAATAGATGTAAAAGCTATCGAGCAATACTTTGCCTTAGGTTATGCCGCTGAACCGCATACTATTTATCAACAGGTGGCTAAATTGCCGCCTGGTTATACGTTAAGCCTTACCGTTGGTGATAAGGCGCCTAAAATAGAGCAGTACTGGGATGTAAGTTATGCTCAGCAAGTCGAAATGGACGAAGAAGACTACCTCGAAGAAATGGTCGAGCAATTTAAAAGCGCCGTTGATAGCCATATGAATGCCGATGTGCCATTGGGTTCATTTTTATCAGGCGGTGTAGATTCAAGTGCAGTGGTGGCTATGATGTCGCAACTTAACAGTGAAAAATTGAAAGAAAACAGTTCAGGTATAGTATCAAATAAGGCGGTCACAACTTGTTCTATCGGTTTTGATGTAGAAGATTACAACGAAACTGACTTTGCTCGTATGGTTGCTAAAGATTATAAGACCGATCACCATGAACAAGTGATTTCCAGTAACGATTTTGAATTAGTTGATATTCTCGCAGGCTTATATGATGAGCCTTATGCTGATAGCTCCGCCATGCCTACTTATCGTGTTTGCCAAATGGCGCGGGAGCAAGTAACCGTGTGTTTATCTGGTGACGGAGCAGACGAGTTATTAGCAGGCTACCGCCGTTACGGTTTAATGATGAACGAAGAAAAAGTACGTTCAATATTACCTTACGCAATTCGCAAACCAATATTTGGCACGCTTGGCAAGCTTTATCCTAAAATGGATTGGGCACCACAATTTTTACGAGCGAAAACCACCTTTCAGTCTTTAGCAATGGATACTGCAGAGGGCTACTTCCACGGTGTATCTCTGCTAAATGATGCCCAACGTAAAGCATTATTTTCTGATGAATTATACCAAGAACTTAAAGGTTATACGGCTCTAGAAGTCTTTAGAGAGCATGAAGCTAACTTTGATGGCAATGACCCGTTATCTCTCATTCAATACTTAGACATTAAAACCTACCTTGTTGGTGATATTTTAACTAAGGTTGACCGCGCGAGCATGGCGCATAGCTTAGAAGTTCGTGTGCCATTTCTTGACCATAAGTTTGTTGAGTGGACAGCAAAGGTGCCAACAGCGCTAAAAATTAAAAATGGTTGTGGTAAATATATTTTGAAAAAAGCCATGGAACCACATCTGCCACACGATGTACTTTACCGAAAAAAAATGGGCTTTAGAGTGCCATTATCTGATTGGTTTAGAGGTCCATTAAAACAAAAATTACGTGATTCATTATTAAGTAAGCAAATGAGAAATAGCGGCTTATTTAATATGAAAACGGTTGAAAAGTGGCTAGATGATCATCAATCAGGTCGCAAAGAGTATAGTGCGCCATTATGGACGCTGTTAATGTTTGCATCTTTTTATAAACAAGCAGAGCTGGGTAGCGAATAAGTCACTCTATCGTCATTCCCGAAGTGTCTGATCGGGAATCCATGATCTTTAATATGAAAAAGAGTAATCTTGGCAAGTTATACTTGTTATGGCATTTACCAAACAATATCGGAATTACGTTACGGGATCTGCCGTATATTTAACGTAAAGTATTAATATTATGAAAATTTTACACGTATTTGATCATTCCCTGCCATTACATAGTGGTTATACCTTCAGAAGCCGCGCTATATTAAAGCAGCAGCATGCATTAGGTATTGAAACCTGCCATGTCACCAGTCCCAAACATGGTAATGACCAAATTGAAATTGAAGAGATTGATGGTCTTAAGTTTTATCGTAGTGCGCCCATTTCTGGCTTGATGTCAAAACTACCGCTATTGAACCAAATGGCTTACATAGCCCCAATGGTTAAGCGGATTCTAGAAGTTATTGCAATTGAAAAGCCTGATGTTATTCACGCTCATTCTCCGGCACTTAATGGTTTAGCGGCCTTAAAAGCGGGCAGGAAATCAGGATTACCCGTTGTTTATGAAATTCGTGCTTTCTGGGAAGATGCTGCCGTTGACCATGGCACCTGTAAAGAAGATGACTTACGCTATCGTTTAACCCGAAAAATGGAAACTCATGTGGTCAAGAATGCGAATGCTGTGACTACTATCTGTGAGGGATTACGTGCAGACCTAATTAGTAGAGGCTTCGAGGAAAGTAAATTTACTGTTATAGCTAATGCGGTAAATATCGAACAATTCAATGTTATTACATTACAAGATAAAGCCAATAATACCGATTTAGCTAAATCATTAGAATTAACAGATTGTGATGTACTCGGTTTTATAGGTTCTTTTTATGCTTATGAAGGTCTAGACCTAGCTATTACGGCTATGCCGGCAGTATTGGCTAAAAATCCGAAAGCGCGATTATTACTCGTTGGCGGTGGCCCGCAAGAGCAAAGTCTAAAACAACAAGTCACTTTGTTAGGCTTAGAAGGCAAGGTGATATTTACCGGTCGTGTACCTCACAGTGAAGTTGGCAAGTATTACAGTTTAGTTGATTTATTAGTATACCCACGTAAAGCCATGCGCTTAACCAATTTAGTAACACCATTAAAGCCTTTAGAGGCTATGGCGCAAGGTAAGCCAGTACTTGCATCTGATGTCGGTGGTCATAAAGAACTTATTAGTGACAATGAAACAGGCTTTTTATTTAAAGCGGGGGATAGCGTCGAGCTTGCTGAGCGTATGGCTGATTTATTGGCAGATGAGAATAAACTTAACAGCGTACTTTCTAACGGTCGTGATTATGTCGAAAACGTCCGTAATTGGCGAAATAGTGTCAACAATTACTTACCGCTTTATCAAAAGCTAACTGAACAAAGCCGCTAATGAATATCCTCGTTTTAACGACACTCTATCCAAATAATATTCAGCACAGGCATGGCATTTTTATTGAAAATAGAGTGAAAGAACTAGTGAAGCGTTATCCTGACGCTAAGGTAAAGGTACTTGCGCCAGTGCCTTATTTTCCTACTTGGTTACCTATTAATGAATATAAGAAATATAGTGCCGTATTCGAGCAAGAAGTTCGCGCCAATATAGAGGTTTTCCATCCTAAGTATTTAGTTATACCTAAAATAGGTATGAATATTACGCCTCATTTTTTATATAAAACATGCTTAACTAGCATTGCTGAAATTCAAGATGAAGGTTTTTCTATTGATGTAATAGATGCCCATTACTTCTATCCAGATGGTGTAGTGGCTAGTTGGATAAGTAAAAAACTGAATATACCGGTAATGGTAACGGCACGTGGTAGTGATATTAATGTTATCCCTGAAAATAAGATTGCTAGAAAACGAATAATAAAGGCATTAATGAATATTGATGCCAGTGCAGCTGTTTCACAAGCGTTGGCTGAGGAAATGATGAAGCTTGCGCCATTGGCTAAGCCGCCAATAGTATTAAAAAATGGAGTAGACTTAGAAGTTTTTCACCCAAAGGTGCCTAAGCCACAATTACCATTTACTTTATCTAAAGATGAAAAGCTGATTCTCAGTGTTGGTAACCTAATTGAGTTAAAAGGGCATCACCTTGTTATTGAAGCACTGGCCTTAATGCCTAATATCAAGCTGATCATTATTGGTGAAGGTATATTGAAGGCAAAATTACAACAGCAAGTGGAAAAACTAAAATTAGCTGATAGGGTGCACTTTACGGGTAACATATTACAAAGAGAACTACCGGGTTACTACGCCAGTGCGGACGTTTTAGTACTCGCATCCAGTAGAGAAGGGATGCCTAACGTGCTGATGGAATCCATAGCATGTGGAACACCGGTTGTTGCAACTAATGTTGGAGGTAGCAAAGAAGTAATATATTCACTAGAAGTGGGTCAGCTGCTAAATGATAGAAGTAGTAAAAGTATTGTTAAAGCGTTAAATTCCGTTTTATCAAAAGACTTAAATAAAGAGGATATCCGGTGTTTTTCAGAGTGCTACGGCTGGGAAAAAACAACAGAGCAGCAATATCGCCAGATAAACGAAATAGCTAATATAAAGGGTTTGTTTTAAATGGATAGTTTACTTTTTGGTGTAAACATTATTTCGATTGCCTTTTTATGTTATTGGGCTGTAAAAAATGAAGGTGATGACGAATAATGCGCGATATTTTACTGGTATTGGTTTTTCCCTTCCTTCTATATTTTATCTTTAAGCGCCCTTATATTGGTGTTTCGTTATGGATTTGGAGCGCAATGTTTTTTCCAAATGGTTGGGTCTGGGGTTTTGCTTCATCTATACGCTACAACATGTTGATTGCAGCTGTGACTATTATTTCTTATTTTTTCCAAAAAGATAAAATAAAAACAGATAGCTCAGCTTTAACGACTTTAATTCTGTTCTTTTTTATTTTGACCACTATTTCTAGTGCTTTTACTATTTCGAACCTCGATATTGTTTGGTATGAGTGGAGCTTATTTTTTAAAATTATAATTTTTTATCTATTGTGCATTTTAACGATTAAAACCAAGCATCATGTAAATGTATTTATTTGGGCTATTACCTTGTCGGCAGCTTATTTTGGTGCCGCAGAAGGTCTTAAATACATAATAACTGCTGGCGGCCATGTTATTGAGGGCATACCTGGTAGTAGGCTAAGAGATAGGAATGAGCTAGCGCTTGCCGTTAATATGACTTTACCCTTAATTATTTTTTTATTGTCGCAAACAAAATATAAATGGTTAAGGTTAGCTTTGATTGGCGCAGTTATTTTTAATGTCGTGGCAATCATAGGCTCTTTCTCACGCGGCGGCATGTTAGGGTTGATTGTCATTGGTGGCTATTTTTTCTTGCAAAGTAAACGGAAGTTACTGGTATCAATCGTTTTAATTTTAAGTGTCGGCATTGGTAGTGTCTTTGTTTCTGATAAATGGACAAATCGTATGGATACTATAGAAACTATGGGGCAAGACTCTTCTTTTCTTGGACGAGTTGTTGCTTGGAAGCAAGCGGTATTAATGGCTGTTGACCATCCTATTTTGGGTGGCGGCTTTAAAGCAGGGCAAAACCCAAGTGTTTGGTATTTGTATGAAGATAACTTCCACAGTTTAAACTTTATTATTGATACCGGTGACTATAGAGTTTCTAGGCCAAAAGCTGCCCATAGTATTTATTTTCAAGTCTTAGGTGATCAAGGTTTTGTCGGTTTATTTACTTTTCTGGCAATTTTGTTGCTTGCTTACCGTAAGTTAGTTTGGGTGACTAAAAATACTACTGATGAATGGCTTATAGGCTTAGCGCGAATGGTCAAAGTGTCTTTAGTTGCCTATGCCGCAGGGGGGTCGGCATTAAGTTTACCTTACTTTGATCTTTCATTTGCTTTGTTTGCCCTTTGCCATATTTTATCTGAAATAGTTAAAAGGCAAAACAACAAGCACTTACTAGTTGAGCCCGCGATTAACTCTAGAAGGTATACAAATAATGTTTAGTCATATTATTGCCCCTGTTTTAAATGGCGTTGTCGCTGTATCGGGTGAAAATAAGTTAGGGGTGTTAACTTATCACCGAATTGGTGCATCATATAACCAAAATTTTATGGATGAACACTTGTTTGAGCAGCAACTCATTTGGTTAAAACGATACTTTAATCCGGTTAGTCTCGCTGAAGGTTTAGTACTGCAACAACAAGGTAAACTGCCAAAACGAGCTGTCGCTATAACCATTGATGATGGCTATCTGGATAGTTACACAAAAATATTTCCCTTATTAAAAAAACACAAAATAACCGCTACTTTTTTTATTAGCACTTCAGGTTTGAAATCTGGTTTTTTATGGGATGAACTTATTTCTTCAACTATTTTGACTCTAGCGGTTAATGTTTCAGAATTAAGCTTTGATGGTGATAAATACCCATTAACTACTTATAACCAAAGACTTAGTTGTTCAAAACTAATTATTGAAAAAGTTAAGTATTGTTCATTACAAGAAAGAGAAAGGCTTATTAAACTGTTATTAAAGCAAATAGGTCAACCTGAATTATGCCATCAATTTTTAGATGAAGAGCAGATCATTACTTTGCATCAGGCCGGTATGGGCATTGGTGCACATACGGTAAATCATCCAATACTCGCTTGCGAAGATAACGCTACCGCTAAAGCTGAAATGCTTAAATCAAAGCGTCAATTGGAAGATATTATAGGTAAGCCCGTAGACTTTATTGCTTACCCGAATGGCAAAAAGAATATAGATTTTAATGAAAAACATCAGGAGCTTGCCAAAGAATGTGGTTTTAAAGCTGCATTTAGTAGTGACTGGGGTTGCATAAATAAATCGGATGACCCCTTTTATTTCAAGCGTTTTACTCCATGGGATGCTACTGAGGCTAAATTTAGTTTGCGTTTAGCGTTAAACTTTAGCGGGCTATATACAAGGCTATTCAATTAAATGACGACTCAGAGTAAACGTACCATTTTAATGGTCGCCTTAGACTTTCCACCCTGTCAGAGTGCCGGTGTGCAACGCACGTTAAAGTTCGCTGAGTATTTAGTGGACCTAGGCTGGGATGTTATTGTTTTAACAGTTGATGAAAATGTTTATGCAGTAACCGATCAACAGGTAAGTATTCCTGAAAATGTAAAAGTATATCGTTGCCATGCTTTTGACTCGGCAAGAGATTTTTCAGTTAAGGGCAAGTACTTTGCTTGGAGTAAAGTGCCTGATCGTTGGTGGTCATGGGCGATAAAAGCAATCCCCTTAGGCAAGAAACTGATTGAACAATATCAACCTGATATTATTTGGTCTACTTATCCTGTGTCAACGGCTCACTTTATTGCTTATAAATTACAGCAATTCAGCAAGCTTCCTTGGATTGCTGATTATAGAGATCCTTTGCAATGTCGTTATGATAAGAAAGTCTTAAAATATAGCTTTATAGCTAAATGGATTGAAAAAAAGACTATTCAACACTGTAGCAAGGCGGTATATACCACTGAACGAGCAGCGCAGCTGTACCGAAGATTATATCCGGATGAAAAATTAACTAAGTTTACACTTATCGAAAATGGCTTTGATGAAGGTAACTTTAAAAATATTACTGTTGTTGATAATAATATAGGTAGTAAATATACCTTATTGCATAGTGGTGCTGTCTATGAAAATGGTAGGGACCCTAAGTCTATTTTTAGTGCGATAAGTGAGCTACAACAAGAAGGACTACTTAATAACGATAATTTTGAATTGGTATTTCGCGGTGCCAGCAGTGAGCGATATAAATTACAGATACAAAAACTAGGAATTGGAAATTTAGTTCACTTTAAAAAAAATGTATCGTATAGCGATTCTTTAAGCGAAATGGCGGCAACATCGGGTCTTTTACTTATTCAAGGTCAGTTATTCGATAACCAGATTCCAAGCAAAGCATATGAGTATATTCGTTGTAATAAAGCTATATTGGCATTAACACCAAGGGATGGCTCCACTGGACTGCTATTGCAGCAAGTTCATGGTACTGAAATAGTCGAGGGTGTAGATGATATTAAAAAAGCAATAAAAAGAATGTTGTTAAAGGGAGCTATTAAGGAAAGAGCAAGTGCTAGCTTTTCTCGTTATACCAAAACACTACAGTTAGATCTTTTATTAAGATCATTGTGTTAATTTTTTGATATTTAATCGTTATTGGGTTGATAAAGTTGTCATCATTAAAAAATAAAGTTATCTCTGGTTTGGCTTGGTCAAGTCTAGCTAAATTGATCGCTCAGCTATTATCATGGATAGCTACTTTTGTTGTTATACGTTATTTAAATCCGGACGATTATGCCATCGTTGGTCTAGCTTTTGCTTTTACCGGATTTTTTTATGTATTGAGTGAGTTTGGCTTAGCAGATGCATTAATACAGAAAAAGAACACCAAGGAAGAAAACTACTCACAAGTATTTAGTGCAACGTTATTATTAAATACGATTATTTTTATATTTTTTTATGGTGTAAGTGCTAGTTTTGCTGATTTTTATCAGAATAAGGCGTTGGAAGCTGTTTTACTATTTGTTGCGGCCAATTTATTACTCTCTTCGTTTATCGTTATTCCTGAAACGTTAATGAATAAAAAAATGCTCTTTAAACGAAGAGCATTGATTGAAACCTTGGCCAGTACTCTTAATACGTTGACCACCTTGGGTTTAGCGGTAACAGGTTTTGGTTACTGGTCGATTCTTATAGGACAAGCGGTAAATACGTTAAGTCGGGTAATCTTGTTTAATAGCTTTGGTTATCATAATTATAACCTTATGTTTAATTTTAAAGGCTTTGGATCCTTATTGAATTTTGGTGGTTATACTTTTGCCTCAAGAGCTGTTTGGGCATTTTATAATAAGCTCGATATATTGATTATAGGTCGTGTTTTTGGCTCGCAATTATTGGGTGTATATACTATTGCTTTGCAATTAGCGTCTATGCCGTTAGAGAAAATATCAGGCACAATAAACCAAGTAGCTTTTTCTGCTTTTAGCCAAAATAATGATAGTAAAGAAAATGAGCAACACTTTTTATTTTCACTTAGGCTTCTTGCCGTTGTTCTTTTTCCTGCATTTATTGGTATTGCCGCAATATCGCCTATTTTAATCCCTGTACTTATTGGCGATAAATGGCTTGAGTCCATAATTTTTATACAGTTACTCTCGTTAATCATGCCATTAAAATTAATTAGTAGTTTTGTAAATACTTTTATTGCCAGTAAAGGTGATGCAAAATTTAACCTTAAAATGTCTTTGTTATATTTATTGTTTATTGGCGTAGGTTTAATAATAGGTAGTTATGGAGAAGTCATTGATGCGGTAATCGGTTTAGTGCTTGGTTATACGTTGTGCTTTTTAATAGTATCTTACTTTTCCATAAGTAAGTTAAGCTGTTCGTATAGGCTCTTTATAGAGTGCTTATGGCGACCTATTGTATGTGCTTTACTTATGTGGTCAATAATTTCATTACAGCAATCTTATTATCCATTTAACCTCCATTCGTTACTAAACCTTTGCATTATGATTGTGCAAGGTGGCTTAGCTTATTCAATGTGTATATGGCTAATAGGTAGAACTCATATTAAAGATATTATGGAATTGATTTCTACTTTTCGCGTAGAAACTACTTCAAAAGGAAAGTTGTAGATGGATGCCTTAAATAAAAAAGTAGCTATCGGTGCTGGCTGGGCAATTTTTACAAGGCTTTTAGTTAAATCGTTAGGGTTAATAAGTACAGTGATTCTAGCAAGGGTATTGGCACCTGAAGATTTTGGTGTCATAGCAATGTGCATGATCATTATTGCCTTCCTTGAGGTTTTTACTAGTTTTGGTTTTGATATAAACATTATCCAGAGGGATAAAGTTTGTAATAGGTTATTGGATTCTGCTTGGACCTTAAAGCTCGTAACGGGAGGGGTACTTACTTTAATATTAGTGGTGATAAGTGAGTATATTGGTTTATATTATGATGATACTAGACTTGTCCAATTAACTCTTGTCCTATCCTGCCTCCCCTTGATTTCTAGTTTGCAAAATATTGGTTTTGTTTTATATCGAAAGAAGTTAGACCTGACTAAAGAGTTTCGTCTCGAGGTTGTTTCAAAGTTAGGTTCTTTCATTGCAACAATAGGCTTTGCTATTTTTTTAGAAAACTACTGGGCATTAGTTATTGGGATGTATGTAAATGCTGTTATGAAAGTAATTATGAGCTTTCTAATGCACCCTTATAGACCCCATTTTTCTTTGGTGTATGCTCAAGAGTTATTTAAGTTCTCTAAGTGGCTTTTACTTAATAATCTACTTATCTTTTTTAATCACAAAATAACTGACTTATTTATTGGCAAGCAGTCATCAGCACAAGAATTGGGTTTTTATACTGTGGGTTATGAGATTTCAAATCTACCAACAACAGAGTTAGTTTTTCCATTAAGTAGGGCAATATTTCCCGGTTATGCAAAAATTAGAGAAGATAAATCCTTACTTAAAAAAATGTTCCTTCAATATACAACCGTCATTATATTTTTTGCCGCTCCCATAAGCTTTGGGATAGCGGTATTATCAAAAGATATTGTTGCAATACTGCTAGGAGATAAGTGGGAGGGTGTTGAAGATATAATTTATATCTTAGCTTTTTATGGGCTAATACGTGCATCCGTAAGTAATGCAGGAAGTGTTTTTCTTGCTATTGGTAAGCCAATGATACCAGTGGTAATCTCAACAATCAGACTAGTTCTAATTATTCCTTTACTCTTGTTTTTGGTACCTACAAATCTTGCTGTCGGGGGAGCATGGTCAGTATTATTGGTTTCGTGTATAGTTTTTTTCATGAGTTTGGGGAGTTTAGCTTACTGTATATCTATTGACTTTAAAGAGTATTTATCTATTTTTTTACCTCCTGTTATTGTCAGCTCTATAATGTACTTTACTCTTCTTTTGCTTCAAGAAAACAGCTATTTTACAAGTAGCTTAATTATAGGCTTTATAATGCAAGTGTCTTTAGGTGCTGTCATATATTTACTGTTAATAATACTGTATTTTCGTATATATCAAACCGAACACTTTTCATTTCAATTAATGGAAAAAATAAAGGAAATTTTAAAAGGGAAACTATGACTATTAATATTTTATTAACAGATAACGTAATCTTAAATGGAGGAGATTCAGCCATATTAAAAGGGACTTTTGATGTTCTGAATACACTCCCAAAAAGCAATGGTTTTTCTTATAAAGTTCATTGTGATTATTTTGATTCAGCAATAAATCAATATAAAGATTTACCATTAAACCGTTCAATACAGGAGTCGGTTAACCTCTTTCCTCCACGCTTCTTTTGGCGGTTCTCATCTATAAATCGATTTGTAAAATATGGTCCCTTAACTCTTTCAAAAGCGGAGCTAGAAGCCTTTAATGATTATAAACAAGCAGACATTGTAATAACTTGTGGTGGTAGCTTCTTAACTGATTCATATTCTTTGGAGAATACACTTCTAGGTTATGATGTCGCTTTAAATTTGAAAAAACCTCTTTACCTTGTTGGGCAATCAATAGGGCCTTTTACTTCAGAAATAAAAAAAGAAGAAGTAGCTATTCGTTTAAGGAAAATGGATAAAATACTTGTACGTGATCATAAGAGCTATCTCGAGGCGCTAGATATGGGGTGCTCTGTTGATTCCCTATATGAAGCTAAAGATATGGCTTTTAATATTAGTACGAAGGTAACAAATAAAACATTAGATGAAGATAATTTAACTATTGGTATTTCTGTTAGAAAATGGACATTTCCATATGATTCACAACTAGATAGAGATAAAAAGTACGAAAATTACATTTCTTCTATGAGAGAGTTAGTGAATTCATTGGTGGATAAATATAATGCAAATATTGTTTTTGTCTCGACATGTCAAGGTGATGAGTCATATAAATTTCATGATAATAAAGTTGCTGAAGAAATCACTGCAGGACTGTCTAGGGATACTAAAGAAAGAGTTACAATTAATTCTACATTTATGACCCCTGAAGTGTTTATGTCTGAAGTTGAAAAATTAGATGTATTTATTGGTACTCGTATGCATGCGTGTATTCTTGCGCTATTAAAAAATATTCCGACTATTAATATATGCTATGAGTTTAAGTCAGCAGAACTTTTTGAGTCCATGGACTTAGGAAATTTTGTTCATGATATCAATCAGGTTGAGCCGATTAAAATTATAGAAAATATTTCTTTGATTTTCTCTCAATATGATGAAATAAAGTCAAATATATTTATGAAAATTGCTGAATTCAAAGAGATAAATAGAAAAGCAATTCATGAAGTTTTTGAATAAAATCTTTTATTCATTGAAGTGCCTTTCTTAGTTAGTAGGTGTTTAAGCGTATTTATATGGTTCGGGGTGACGTTTTGAATATACTGATTGTAGGTAATATTAACTGGTTTAATTTGAGGGATATGCATATTAAACCGTTAATAAATGCAGGCTATAAGCTGACGGTTTTGTCAGATGTAGAGCCAGATAGCCCTGATTATATAAAAGGCGTTGATTTTATCCACCTAAATAAACGTCGCTTCTCAATTAAGGGTTGGCTTTATATGGCTAAGCAGTTGTTTAGCCTTCTAGTTAAAGGGAGATTATTTGAATGGAAAGAGCGCGCTCGAGTCCTTTATTTATACCAAAACTCTCTGAAGTATTTAGGACAAGTTAACGCCATTCAGCAAGATAAATTTGATCTTGTTCATTGTCACTTTCTTACACGCCCAGCTTGTATTACTTTATATTTATCGAATATATCCTTGCCTATTATTTCAACTATTCACGGCTCTGATCTGTATGTTTCTGCCTTTAATACCATTGTGGACAGAAGTTATATCGAGCTGAGTTTCTTACGTTCTACTAATATCGTTGTTCCTGGGAGCTCTGAAGAAGAGTTGTTGGTTAAACTTGGAGGAGCTAGCAAAAAGGTTGTTAAACTTCCTTGGGGAATAGATACATCCTTTTTTACTTTGTTAGATTCTGAGGACTCTCAAGAACTTTTGAAAGAAAGGTGGGGATTTGCTAACAAGCAAGTCTTACTTAGTACAAGAAATCATGCATCAATTTATAACATTCAGTCAATAATTAAAGCTTTTTCCTCTTTTAGTGTTAAAGAGGATACTATTCTTGTGATAGCAGGGAATGGCGAACAAACAGATGAACTGCAATCCCTAGTCAAAAAGTATAAATTAATAGAGATGGTTATATTTACAGGGAGGTTAACGCATAATGAGTTAAAAGAATTGTATCAGTTGTCAGATGTTTACGTTCAAAACCCTTTGTCAGACGCCTTACCTTATTCCATGCTAGAAGCCATCGCATGTGGCTGCAGTGTGGTTTGTGGTGAGTTAGGTAGTATTGTTGATTTGGTAACTAACCCTGAGCTTAATGAGCAATCAAGTTTGTTTTTTTCGGGCGAAGGAGTGCTTAACGACCACGAACTTTCAAAGCTACTTACACTTGCCATGACGAATGGGAGAAAAAAATATTTTTCAATAAAATATCAAAGTGTTATCGATAATAATTATTCTTTGAGTGCTTATACATCGAAGATATCGAATATTTATCAATCATTATTAAAGGTAAAGTGATGCAGTTTATAGTATTAGCTCAAAATCAATGGCAAAGCCGCTGGATGAACAGGCAGCAGTTGTTTAGCCGAATAGGCAAACAACATAATGTTGTTTACGGATCTGGTGCAGCGTTTACTTGGGATTTTACGCTTAAAAAACTGTTTAATTCATTATTTAAAAAAAAACATACCAAGCAAGACAATGTTAGCGTTATAAATCCAAGCTATATTTTTTTGAGAAATCCTAAGTTTAAGTTGTTTGATAAACTTGCCGTAAATCACTATAAATCTAAGTTTAATACCGCAATATCTAAAGATAAGCCTATTGTTCTTTATATATTTCATCCTGAATTTTTTGAGTACATACAATACATTAAGCATGATTATTTAATTTTTCATGCTTACGATGATTATTCAAAACAAAATGGTTATGGTAACCAAATAAAGCATGATGAAGAACAATTGTGTATGCAAGCAGACTTAATTATCACTTCGTCTTTACTTATTAGAGAACGTTATCTCGAGAGTCAACCGGAAAATAAAGTGAAGTTTGTACCAAATGGCGTGGATTATGATGCGTTTTCACGTTCTTATGAAGAGCCAGCCGAGTTGGCGAATATTCCTAAACCTAGAATCGGTTATGTTGGAGCCATTAATTTAAAGGCTGATATAGCATTATGGTTTGCGCTTGCTAATCATTTTAAAGATGTCTCATTTGTTTTAATTGGCCCGGTCAATCAGCTAACAGAGGATGATCATAATACTTTTAACAAGCTAAAACTGTTAAAAAACAGTTTCTATCTGGGTAGTAAAGAGAAAGATCGAATAGCTTCTTATATGCACCACTTTGATATTAATACAATGATTTATAAATCTAATCGAAGTGGTTGGGCATCTTCAGGTTATCCCTTGAAGCTTCATGAGTATTTAGCAGCAGGTAAACCTGTTATTTCTTCTAACATCGAGGCTGTTAGGAGCTTTTCTGATGTAGTTTCAATTGCTGAAGGTATAGATGAGTGGGTAGATAATATTAAAATATTATTAAATGAAAGCAACTCATCTGACTTAGTCGCTAAAAGAAAGAAGGTTGCTAAAAATAATACATGGGAATGCAGAACAGAAAGCATAGTTAATTATATAAAACAGTTAGATAAATAATGAGTTTAAGTGTTTTTACTTTACTTAAGGTAGATATAGTCAGTTCTTATGCATAAAACTAAGGTAATCATCTCATTTGATACTGAATTTAGTATTGGTGGGGCTTTTCAATTTCCAGAAAAATATACCCCTTTATCTGATGAAATATTCAGCCCTACTTTTCAAAACCAAAAAATAGGTTTTGGAAATGTTCTCGAGATATTAAATAAAAATGATGTTCAATGTACTTTTTTTGTTGAGCCATTGCAGTCATATTATTTTGGTCATGAAAAAATGGGTAGTTATGTAAAGAAATTAACTGACTCTAAACAAGATATTCAATTACATACTCACCCTTGTTGGGGGAAGTTTAAGCATAATAAAAAAGTGCCTGAAGCTATTTGTCCAGATGACAATTTTTGTCAATTATCAGAAAACACAGTCAGAGAGTATTTAAACTATTGTCTAAAGGTTTTTAATAGGTGGGATGTTAAGTCACCTACTGCAATCCGTACAGGAAATTTAGAGATTAGTCGGAATCTATACAAACTATTGTATGAATTTGATATCAAGCTATCTAGCTCTGTGGGCACCGCTCTATTCATGCCTGTTGATTCAGACATGCAATTTGAAAATTTTAATAAACGTTTTGATTCGGTACTGGAAGTACCCATAACTTCCTTTCGATCTGTAGGTAATCGAAAAAAGCTATTAACGATAACTAGTGTTAGCTTTCATGAAATTAAAGACGTACTTGAGGCATGCCATAAACAAGGTATTGAACACGTCATCATATTGAGCCATATTCATGAGTTTGTTAAAAACAAAAACTTTCGTTTTGAACAGGTTAGACCAAATAAAGTTAACAGTAAAAGATTAGAACAGTTATGTAGTTATGTTAACCAAGACGAACGTTTTACTTTTACTACATTTGGACAGGAAATTGAAAGTAATGGGTTTTCTGTTACGGATGAGCAATTAGATAAGCGTATCAGTTCAAGAGCCTTTTCAGGCTTGTATACCATATTAGAAAATAAAGCTAATGATAAGTTTTGGAATTATTAAGTAATAAGTTATCAGAGAATATATGGCATGAATAAATGGGTAAAGGTATTAAAAAAGTATTTCATATTAATAGGCTTATTAGGGAATTTAACCTTCTTTGTAATCTTTGGTTTGTTGTTAAATAAAATATCATCTTTAGAATTATCTTTACCATTATTTAGTGAAAAAGTGCGTGAACAATTAAAAACCAATCAACCCAATTTATTAGCGATAGTAGCCCCAATACTAGACGTTATGAGTTTACTTAAATCGAAGAATTATTACTTTAGAGAAGTTGATATTGAACAATGGTCTGGAATTGGAGCAAAAAAATATTTCTCTGTTAGTTCAACCGCTGATATTAACGTTTTTAATGCTTCAGAGTTACTCTCAGCGCTAAAAAATGTATCAGCAGGCCAAACTATAGTTGTAGCTCCAGGTGAGTACGTTGTCGATCAGTTTGGTATTAGCTTAAATAAATCAGGCACTAAATTCTTACCTATAAGAGTAATAGCTCAGCAGCTAGGTACAGTTAAAATATTTCTGAGAGGGGAAGGTTTTGTCGTTAAAAAACCCTACTGGCAATTTCATAATTTGCATTTGATAGGGTCATGTAAAATACATAGCCGCTGTGAGCATGCCTTTCATGTGGTAGGTGAAGGGAAACATGTTTTAATAGAAAATAATATTATTCAAGACTTTAATGCCATGATTAAAGTTAATGGTATTGGTCGTTCTTATCCGGATTATGGCAAAGTAATTCAAAACACCCTTTTTAATACTAGCGCAAGAAATACAGCAAACCCTGTAACTCCTATTGATTTAATGCATGCAAATAGCTGGCAAGTTGCTGATAATTTTATTTTTGATATTCAGAAGTCGGCAGGTAATCAAGTAAGTTATGCGGCCTTTTTTAAAGGAGGCTCTCAATTGGGTGTTTTTGAGAGAAATCTAATTATTTGTGCAGCTAATTTACCTGGTAATTATACATCTATTGCGCTTTCTTTAGGTGGTGGAGGATCACCATTGGCTCATCGGAGAAATAATAATGTTGCTGAACATGTCAATGGCACAATTCGTAATAATATAATCATGCATTGTGCCAATGATGTAGGCATTTATTTAAACAAGGCAGCCAATAGCCAAGTTCATCATAATATCTTGTATAACACCTTAGGCATTGATGCCCGTTTTAAAGAAACAACAGCCTTTATTTATAATAATGTTATTTCTGGGCGAGTTAAAAGTCGAGATAAAGGTGAACTGGTTCAAAAGGACAACCTGATAGTGAAACGCAACTTTTTTACTGGGAAGGATAATTTATCTGAGTACTTTTCTGCACCAGATATAGGTGACTTTTCATGGCTAAACGCTAGGGATATTGGAAGTTATGAACTGTCTGAAAATAATAGTTTCTGTGGTGAAAAACCTCTATTCGGATATCTTGGTGCTTATTCTGATGCTACGTTTTGCTTTAATAGGCTAAATTTAATATCAAGATATACAGGTGTTTTTAAGTGACTCTTTTTAGGCGATATCTTTTTTTATCAGGTGTACTTGTACATTTATTAGTAGTTTTAATACTTTTATGGCAACCCTCCCTCATTAAAAAAGTAACGAACAAACTAAGTAATAAATATTATCAATTTCAAGCCAAGCGTGAATATAAACTACTTACTCAAGGTAAAATTATGACGCTTGAGCAAGAAATATCAAAAGCGTTTGTTGCTTGGAAGCCACGAGCCAAAAATGTAGATATTCAAAATAAAATATTAGTAAATAAACAGCCGTTTGAACAACTCATACCTGCGATAAGAAGCCTACAACACGGAGATACTTTAGTTATTCCTGAAGGGGTGTATCAAACGCCGATAGTTATAAAGAAGAATGATATAACTATCATTGGTAATGGCCATGTTGTTTTTGAAAAAAAGGCCGCTAGGGGGAAGGGGTATATATTAAGTCAGGGTAATAATTTAACGGTTGAAAATATAGAGTGTCGCTATATAAATGTCAGTGATGGGAATGGTGCTTGTATAAGGCAGGAGGGTAAAGACCTTACTCTCAACCATGTTTATTTTCATAGTAGTCAAGAGGGAATATTAGAAACAGCAAAGGAAATCGGTTTTATTAAAATATTTGATAGCCGTTTTGAACGGTTAGGTTTTAATGGTCAAGCTCATGGAATATATACGAATAAAGCTGAAGTGGCCATTTATCAGTCATTATTCGTTGCAGCTAAAAGTGAGGGGCATGCGATTAAAGTTAGAGGTAAGAGGCTCTATATTGAAGCATCAGTAATCGCTTCATTATCTTCGGATGATAGTCGTTTAATTGATATGTCTAATGGCGGTGAGCTTATCGTAAAAAATTCAATCTTAGAACAAGGGCCTAAGTCAACAAACGGACAAATGATTGGTTTTGGTTTAGAAGGGATTAAGCATGTCAAAAATCAAATACAACTTGTTGGTAATATTATTTATTTAGATAGAATAGGTGTAAACCAAATGTTAAAATTACCATCGAAACAACAAGGGATTAGTGTTATTCAGGAAAAAAACTTGATCATTGGTATAGATTTATCAGAAGAAAAAATTAGCACTAATAACTACTTTAAAAATAGGGAAGAACTTGGTTTGCCAAATTACCCTCACTTCTCAAAAAGTCTTTGCTATAACCTTCTAAATTGCTTTATCGCAGACTAAACAGTAATTTTTTGTGTGATATAGACTAAGGTTACCTTACAAACAGGATGAAAGAATGATTATCAAACGACTTGATTACTTTATATCAATAAGTATTATTAGCCTTTTTATTATTTGGGCTGAATTTTCACCTAGTTCATTGGTCGATTACTCACTAGAAGATGGTTTTTTTGAAAATTTAAGTGCTATTTTCTTTGGGGTTGCATCCTTCGTTTTTGCTTTTGCCATAAAAACGAATAAACAATATTTCGACATTAAAATAGGTTTAGGTATGTGGGCTACACTAGCTTGGGTAACCTTAATGTTTATTTTTATGGGAGAGGAAATTAGCTGGGGGCAAAGAATTTTTTCTATTGCCACTCCTGAAGCTTTGATGGAAACAAATTTACAGCAAGAGTTTAATCTTCATAATCTAGCCATAGTTGATAATACTATGGGAGGAAAATATAGATTATTTTCTTTAATGCTATTGTGCTTTGGTTTGGTATTTCCAATAATGAAATTCTTTGCTACAGGCAAGAGGATACTTCATTTTTTTGCATTCCCTGCACCATCACTGGGCCTCGGTATATTAACTGTAGCAGCCTATGTGTTTGGTAAGTACTATTTTGATTTATTACCTATGGATGCGGCTTCTGAAATTAGAGAGTTTTTATTCTCTGTTGCAGTATTAATACTATCGATACAGTCGGTATTTTACCCTGATAAAGCGTATGTTATAGAGCCAAATTAACTATGTACTTGCTTTATTCTAGTACATAGAGGCTTTTAAATGTTGAACCGAAGGCGTTTTCTATGATTAATCCCAATAGTTTTACTAAGCTTTAATGCCAGGGGGGGGGATCTTGAATATAGAGTTATTTACGAACTTATATAATGAGTTATTAAGCAATTTGAGCTCTGTGCAAGTAAGTAGAATACATAGCTTAGTTGCCGTTAGTTACAAGCAAACGGTGAGGGTACAAAGCTATCAAGACGAGACTCTTGCGAAAGCATTTATTGAACTAAATGAAAGCAATGATTATCATTTATTACAAACATACAAAAAACTTCTTATTATAGGATCTATCTTAAAAAACTGGCCTGATTTAAGCGCTCAGTCGAAGGGGCGGTTATCTGTAGAGTATCAGGTCTATTTACAGCGAATTTATCATCTGTTTATTAATGAATTAGATGATAGTTTCGATAATATGGATATTTTTTGGAAGGAATTGGCTGTTGCTCGTTTACAACTCTTTCCATTGCGTGCAGGTGTTGCTGAGTTCTACTCAGGTTTTGGTATTAGACAAGGCTTAACGTTCAATTTAATTGAAACCATTCGTTTTATAGCCTATTTGCTCCAAAGTGATTTTGTAAGAAAGGCTTATTACAAAGTACATACTCATACGCCGACCATTAGTAATTTTTCCGAGGATGGTTGGACGAAAAGTTATTTGCAACTTGCAGAAATGTTAAAGCGTGATAAAACAATCAAAGGTGTTATTCGGGGAAGTTGGTTTTTTGACCCTGAAATTAAAAAAATCAGCCCTCATCTGAGTTATTTGCAGGATTTACCTTTACAGCATGGCGCTAAATTATTTTATATTGGCTCCGATAAATCGGGTTGCGCATTTTCCAAATCAAAAGCACGCCTGAAGCTTTATCATGATGGAAAATACACCCCCAAAAATTATTTATTGGTGTGGCCAAGAGAGGCAATCATTCACTGGGCCGACTCAAAAATTAAATAGCCTAGGCTATTGATTATAGAGTTGGTTCACGAATTCGTTTTAGGTGTCTAATGAAAACAATTATTTTATATTTCATAAAATTTCTAGGTGGCTTTTGGTTATCTAGAAAATTAATCCGTAATAAAACACTTATTCTTGCTTATCATAGTTTTGAAGTATTCGATGAAAGTGAATTCCGGCCTAATTTGTTTATTAAATATTCGACCTTAACCCAGCGGTTAAAGTATTTGAAAACCCACTGTAATGTAGTTTCACTTTCGGAGATCGAACAATCTAATAAGCCAATTAACTCTGTTGTTATTACCGTTGACGATGGCTGGGCTTCTACTTTAAGTCACGCATCCTCTGTTTTTAGTAAATTCAATTTCCCTTATACTATCTATTTAACAACAGAAAATGTATTGGATAACCAACCTGTTTTTCATATTTTATTAGATTATATTCTACAGGCATCTGTGGGGAAGACTTTAACGATAATATTGAAAGGTAAGGAGTGTATTAAAACTGTTGTAAGTATCAATAATATAGAAAATTTAAAAAAAGAGATTGCCCTTGTTAAAACGAAGAGATTAGATACGGAGTTGTTAACTGTTATAGCAAGAAGTCTTGATGTTGACATCGGTGGGATAATTGATAAAAAATCCTTTTCATTGATGTCAGTGGATGAGGTCAAAAATATCGCTCAATTAGGTGCCGATATTCAACTACATACTCATAGCCATCATACCTACTTATTTGATGAAAATGCTTTTGAGAAAGACCTTCAAGCAAATCAACAGCATATTGAAGATATAACTGGAATAAAGCCATTACATCATTGTTATCCATCAGGTAGCTATAATGCAGATAGCATACAATGGCTAAAACGATTAGGCATAAAAACAGCAACAACCTGTAATCCTGGCTTTTGTGATGAACAATCAAATAAACTCGCATTGCCTCGTTTTTTAGATGGAGAGAATATACCTCAAATAGTTTTTGAAGCTGAGGTGAGTGGCGTATTAGAAGTGTTTAGAAAGCTTAAGTCATTAATTATTAGCGGAAAGCTACGAACGGTAAATAGTTAACTATACTAGGGGGACTGGCTGCTTATTAGTCAAGTGTGGTTTCTAAAGGGAAGATATGCAGGCCAATAGTTTTTCTATATTTAAGCGGTTAATACTTACTTATTCTTATATTCAATTAGAAGCGAAAAGGTACCATCGCAGTATTATCAGTATTATTCTTGAAATGTTATACCTGTGTATAAAGAATGGTTTTGGTCCTAATTATTATTTGTTGGCTGGCATGGCAGATAAAAACATGTCATGGCATGAAAAATGTCAGCACATCAATCATGCTCAATACCACCGAGCGTTAAATATTCTTAACCCAATACCATATCGCAAGTTAACTCAGCATAAATTAACAGAGAAAGCGTTTTTACAACTCGCAAAAATACCAACAGCTGATTTTATCGGTTATTACCATCCGCTAAAGGGATTTGATGATAATGGTGATTCCCTTCGAACTTATGCAGCATTAGAACGTTTAATGCTCTCGTTTCAAGGTGGCAGTATTTGTATAAAAATTCCAGAAGGCTCTTGTGGACAAGGTTTTTTTGCTGGTGAAGTGCAAGAAAATGAGCAGGACAGTGAGGAAATAATTCTTAAGCCTATATGTAAATTAAATACTATTCCCTTAGAGGCTCTACTTGAAGATTATAAAGACGTTATTGAGCATGAAGGGATCATTCTTGAGCATTATATTAAACAAACTAAGGGCTACGCTAGGTTTAATCCTGCAAGTGTTAATACTGTGCGTGTATGGGTGCTACAAACAAAGGGAACTATTGAGGTCATAGGAGCTTATTTTCGTATCGGCCGAAAAGACTCAATAGTAGATAATTCTGGAGCAGGTGGCATTGTTTGCCCTGTTGATCATAAAACAGGGAAACTTGCTAAAGGGATCTTCACTGCTACTCCATATAGAGAAAATATTGAACATCATTGCGATAGCCAAGTGCCGTTATATAATGAAGTTTTGCCTCGATGGCAAGAAATCTTAGATTGCTCTTGTGAGACCCTTCGAAAACTTCCCTATACTAACTTTGCCGGTTTAGATATATGTATGTCAGATAGTGGCCCATTGGTTATCGAAGTAAATGTAGCACCTGATAAAGATGGCGCCGCTTACGCTAATATTCCTTCTTCATTACTTCTTAAGGCCGCTAATGAGTTAATGACTGCCGATAGGTGTCAATAATGTTAAGTATTTATACTTAGTTGTTAGCGAAGGTGAAAGAGGTTTCGTTGACAGCCAGTATCGCTTATTATTGATACATTACTAATGTAGCAATAATAACTCTCATCAATGGAATTAATATGAGCCAGTCAAATACTTCATCTACGTCTATTTACCCAGCAATTATGTGCGGGGGCAGCGGCACGCGCCTTTGGCCTTTGTCACGTGCTCTTTTCCCGAAACAATTTTTACCCTTAGTTAATGATACTAGCATGCTACAAGACACGCTGTTACGCTTGCCTGAAAATAGCAATGAGCCAGTATTTATTTGCAATGAAGAGCATAGGTTTTTAGTCGCAGAGCAGGTAAGGCAATTATCACAAAGCCAAGGCACTATTTTACTTGAACCAGAAGGACGAAATACCGCCCCTGCTGTTGCCTTAGCGGCAATTAATGCCTTAGAAAAAGATAAAGATGCATTGTTGCTGGTGTTAGCCGCCGATCATGTTATTCAAGACACTGTCGCTTTTCATCAAGCGGTTGCACAAGCAATTATTGCAGCACAGCAAGGTAAGTTAGTTACCTTTGGTATTGTGCCGACTCATGCTGAAACAGGGTACGGTTATATTAAAAAAGGCACTGAGCAAACAACAAATACTTTTGATGTCGCACAATTTGTTGAAAAACCTAATCAGGATATAGCCGATGAGTATCTAGCCTCAGGTGATTATTTATGGAATAGCGGTATGTTTTTATTTAAAGCCTCTCGTTATTTAGATGAGTTGGCTAAGTATCGCGCTGATATCCTTGACAACTGCCAACAAGCAATGACTGATGTTGAGCTAGATTTAGACTTTTTAAGACCAAATAAAGCGGCCTTTTTAGCTTGTGCTAGTGAGTCTATTGATTATGCAGTAATGGAGAAAACAGATTCAGCTGTAGTTATCCCACTTGATGCTGGCTGGAGTGATGTCGGCTCATATTCAGCATTATGGGAAGTTTGTCAGCAAGATGATGATAAAAATGTTCTTAAAGGTGATGTCATTGCACAGACAACCACTAATAGTTATATCCATAGTCAAAATAAACTGATCGCAACGGTTGGTGTTGATAATTTAGTTATTATTGAGACACCTGATGCTATTTTGGTTGCCAATAAAGACAAGGTACAAGAAGTTAAACAAATTGTTGAGCAGTTGAAAAAAGAGCAACGCTCTGAAGCTGTATTACACCGAGAGGTTTATCGTCCTTGGGGTAAATACGACAGTGTTGATACCGGTGAACGCTTCCAAGTAAAACGTATTACGGTAAAACCTGGCGCTAAGTTATCGGTGCAAATGCATCATCATAGAGCCGAGCATTGGATCATTGTTTCAGGTACTGCAAAAGTGACCATAGATGAAAAAACAGTGTTATTAACTGAAAATCAGTCGGCTTATATCCCCGTTGGTGCAGTGCATGCCTTAGAAAACCCTGGAATACTACCTTTAGAGATGATTGAAGTGCAATCAGGTAGCTATTTAGGCGAAGATGACATCGTTCGTTTTGAAGATAGGTATGGTCGAGCTTAGTTAATAAATTATGTGCAGCTTACTCCCCAACCTGCACATAATTATCACCACAAGAAAAAGCAATTAAACGGCTAAGCTGGGTTAAGCTATAGCCACTTTCACTTTGTAACTTGTTAAAGTGTGCTTGTATAGCTGTTAAGCTTTTTTTACTTTGTAAACCACCATCAATAATTTCTTGTGCTCTTAAGTAAGCTTCAACATCACTGCTTAAAATAAAAGTATCTTTACCTAATAATCGCAATGCATAAGGTCCAGTATTGCCACCTAAACGTTGACCGTGCTTTTTCAGGTAAGCCCATAAACCAATGATATCTGTACTTGGCCAGTTGTTGATAAACTGAGCAAAGCTCATATTACTTTCAATGTGGTGATCGAACATCATTTGCGCATTGGCTTTAATGGTTTTTACTTTATTATAATTACGAATTATTTTTGGGTCGGCGGCTTTTCGTTCCAACATTTCTTCTGGCATCATAAGAATTTTTTCAATATTAAAATTGAAAAAATTCTCTTCAAAATCAGGCCATTTATTTTCGACCACACGCCAGACAAAACCGGATTTGAAAATTTGTTTGGTAAATGCAGCAAGAATACGATCGTCACCTAGTTCGGCAACACTGTGTTGTGCTGCGGTATCGTCTAGTAATCGCTTACCGAGGATTTTTTTACCTAGCAATACTTCTAAAGCGGGTACGCCACCTTTTCTTTCGGCAGCACGTTGGAATAGTGATTTAAATGATTCGTGAGTCATAGTTTCTTAATTCGGATGGTTCTGTTGATAAGTTAAATCATTCCTGCATTCGTTGAGCGGGAAGCTAATCTTATGAATGAACCTTAGCCTATGGTTTAGGCTAAGGTTCTGTTAACACGAGAGACTTGATTCTCGCTAACCGCTGATAGTGCTCGTTATGCTTCAATTCCACAATGGCGTAACAGAGCATCAATTTCGGGTGTTCGGCCACGGAATTTTTGGAATAATGCACTTGGCTCTTCGCTGCCACCTTTCTCTAGGATATTGTTTAAGAAAGACTGTCCAGTTGCTTCGTTAAAGATACCTTGCTCTTCAAATAAACCAAAGGCATCAGCCGATAAAACTTCCGCCCATTTGTAGCTGTAATAACCGGCAGAATAACCACCACCAAAGATATGGCTAAAACCGTGTTGAAAACGATTAAATTCAGGTGCCTTGACTACTGAGTACTGCTTTCTAACATTATCGAGTGTTTGTTGAATATGCTGTTCATTGTTTAATGCTTTTGGCTCAAAGCTTTCATGCATAGTAAAATCGAAGATGCTGAACTCAAGTTGACGTAACATTTGCATAGCAGATTGGAAGTTTTTGGCTGCCAGCATTTTATCTAACATTTCTTGTGGTAATGGCTCGCCACTTTCAAAATGACCAGAAATAAAGGCTAAAGCTTCTGGCTGCCAGCACCAGTTTTCTAAAAACTGGCTTGGCAGCTCAACCGCATCCCAAGGCACGCCATTAATACAGGCAACACTGCTGGCATTAATTTGGCTTAACATGTGGTGAATTCCATGACCAAACTCATGAAACAAGGTCACTACTTCATTATGAGTAAATAATGCCGGATTATTGCCTATAGGGCCGTTAAAGTTACAGGTTAAATAGGCAACGGGGTATTGAATAGCGCCATCAGACTTCTGACTACGACCTACACAAACATCCATCCAAGCGCCGCCACGTTTTTTCTCACGCGCATATAGATCTAAATAGAAACTACCACGCTTTTTACCGGCTTTATCAACTATGTCATAAAAGTTCACATCGTCATGCCAAACATCAACGCCTTCACGATGTGTGATAGATAGGCCGAATAATTTATGCACTACGGCAAATAAACCAGCCACAACCTTATCTTTTGGAAAGTAAGGACGTAATTGCTCATCTGAAATAGCATAACGACTTTGTTTTAATTTCTCACTGTAATAAGCCAAATCCCAAGCTTGCAAGTTTTCTTGCTTGAACTCACTGGCAGCAAAGTCACTTAGCTCTTTAAAATCTTGTTTGCCTTGGTGTTGTGATTTAATAGCCAAGTTTTCAAGAAACTGCATTACTTCACTAGTGGAGTTTGCCATTTTGGTCGCTAAGGAGTGTTGAGCATAGTTGTCAAAGTCGAGTAAATTCGCTAATTCATGCCTTAAGCTTAATAACTCATTCATAATGCCACTGTTATCAAATTCATTAGCATTTGGGCCTTGATCTGAGGCACGGGTAACAAAGGCTGTATAAAGTTGTTCACGTAAGTCAGTATTATCGCAATACATCATTACTGGCAGGTAGCTTGGAATATCTAGGGTGAAGGTATAGCCTTGTTTTTCTTTTGCTTTAGCTAATTCTTGGGCTGCAGCTAAGGCACTTTCAGGTAAGCCAGTTAACTTATCTTTGTTTTCTATGGTGATACTAAAAGCATGGGTGGCATCGAGTACGTTATTGCTAAAGCTTGAACTGAGCTCAGATAAGCGTGTCTTTATTTCACCGTAACGCTTTTTATCTTCATCATTTAGCGCGATGCCTGATAATTTAAAATCGCGTAGTGCATTGGTGATTACTTTTTGTTGAGCTACGTCGAGTTGTTCAAATTCATCGCTATTTTTAATACTAAGGTAGGCTTGATATAAATCTTCATGTTGACCAACAAAGGTGCCATATTCAGATAAAATTGGCAGACATGATTCATAGGCTTCTCGTAATTCATCACTACTAACCACTGAATTCATATGAGAAACCGGTGACCATAGTTTAGCTAACACATCATCAACATCATCAATTGGCATAACTAAGTTCTGCCAAGTAAATACCTCATTATCAGCGAGTACTTGCTCAATAACTTTTTTACAGTCACTGATAGCTTGCTCAACAGCAGGTTTTACCTGCTCAGGCTTAATTTTTGAAAAGGCAGGTAGTTCACTCGATACTAATAATGGATTGGTCATAGGGTTACTTAAATAGCTTTATGAATTACTTATATGTAATGTTTAATTAAGACAATTTCAAGGTATTGCCCTAATAATAAAGCCAAGCTTATTGTTCGCGGTTGTCGACTTTATAAAATGACACTTGAAATCAGCGGCTGTTGGGCATATATATTGATTAAGAAACGACAAATTTATTGAGAGAATTATGACACAACATTTTGATTATCTTGCCATTGGTGGCGGTAGTGGTGGTATAGCTTCAGCTAACCGTGCGGCTAGATTAGGTAAAAAGGCCGCAGTTATTGAAGCTAAATACATTGGTGGTACTTGTGTCAATGTTGGTTGTGTCCCTAAAAAAGCCATGTGGTATGCCGGACAAATAGCCGATGCGTTAAAGTATGCCCATGATTACGGCTTTAGCCAGCATCTTACTCAAGGTGAGTCTCAATTTGATTGGGGCAAGTTAGTTGCTAACCGTGAAGCTTATATTAAACGAATTCATGCGGCCTATCAGCGTGGTTTTGATGCGAATGATGTCACTGTGATTAATGGCTTTGCCAAATTTATTGATAAAAATACAGTGGAAGTGAATGGTGAGCTTATCACCGCTGACCATATTACTATCGCTACGGGTGGACGCCCCGCGATCCCTACTATTGAAGGTGCCGAGTATGGTATCGATTCCGATGGCTTTTTTGCCTTAACGGAACAACCTAAAAGCGTTGCTGTTATTGGTGCAGGTTATATTGCCGTTGAATTAGCCGGAGTATTTCAAGCCTTGGGCACTGAGTCTCACTTAGTAGTGCGTAAAGAAAAACCATTGCGCGGCTTTGATGACATGTTAAGTGATACCTTGGTTGAGCAAATGGCTAAGCACGGTCCTAAGCTACACAATCACAGCACACCAGAACGCATTGAGAAACTGAGTGACGGAAAATTAGTTGTGCACTTTACTAATGGTAAATCATTAGCGCCAGTAGATACTGTAGTTTGGGCCATAGGCCGTGAGCCAGCCACCGATAATATCAACTTAGCTGCCACAGGCGTTGAGGTTAATGAACGTGGTTTTATTGTTACTGATAAATATCAAAACACCAATGTTGAAGGTATTTATGCAGTCGGAGATAACACCGGTCGTGCACAACTAACTCCAGTTGCCGTTGCTGCGGGTCGACGTTTATGTGAACGGTTATTTAATAACAAACCTGATGAGCATTTAGATTATTCTGGCATTGCCACCGTGGTATTTAGTCATCCGGTTATCGGTACCGTTGGTTTAACTGAAGATGAGGCTAAAGCCGAATACGGAGCAGACAATATTACTGTTTATAACTCACAATTTACTGCGCTTTATCAAGCGATCACTGACGATTATCGCGATCCAACACGGATGAAACTAATTTGTGCTGGCAAGGATGAGAAAGTTGTTGGTCTACATAGTATTGGCTTTGGTAGTGATGAGTTATTACAAGGCTTTGCGGTAGCGATGAAAATGGGCGCAACCAAAGCTGATTTTGATAATACAGTTGCTATCCACCCCACTTCAGCAGAAGAGTTTGTTACGTTGAGCTAATTATCTGTCACACCGAGCTTATACAGCTTTGCATTAGCTTCGATAGATAACATTTAACAAATAAAAGCCTCTGAGACTTATTTAATAATAAGGCTCATAGGCTTTTTTATATAGTTTTTACCTAGAGGTACTTTATTTCACGGTAATAGTAATCTTCTTGGAAACAACCGCTGGTTTATGAGGAATATGATGATGATCGCCCATAATCAGCTGCAAAGTATGTGTGCCTTTAGGTAAGGTTAATGTTGTTTGAGTTTGACCACCTCCGAAGTGTTTCACGTCACCGCCCATCGGCATATCAAAGTCAGGAAGGGAGTCTTTATCTATCAATAAGTGATGATGACCAGTATGCTTTTTCTCAACACCCGCAGGAGCAACACCCATATCTTTTAAGCCAAACGTCACGGTAAAAGTACTAGGCACAGTTGCGCCATCGACAGGTGTAATAATATAAACATTAGCGCTCGCTGGAGATACAGATTGCGGCATGCTATTGGCGTTAGCTAGTTCCGATGTTAATAACACCGGGCTTAACGCTAAAGTTAACAGTGATAATTGGATAAGTTTTTTCATCTTATGACTCGCTTATTTCAAGTAAATAATCTTAATCGATTGTTTTAATTAATTTTCGGATGGGATAAAAATAGCGGTACTTACTGTAGCCGTCAATATTTGATTAAAATTGGTAGTCAATTTTAAAATTAAAGCTGGTATCATTTTGACTGTAATTTCCCCAATCTAAATTGGCATAGACTATTTCACCTGCTAACCCCATACCAAAAGAAAACCTATGTTCTATGGCGATGTTTGCACCTATCATATAACCATCACTTTTAAGTTGCTGAGTAGTGGCATTGGTAATGGTTTTATCGCCGCGGAGCTGGCCCCATTGATAAAACGGACCACCGTAGATAATGTCTCTGGCAGCGAATTTATAACCGACTACCCAAGCAATATCATAAACATTGGTGTCATGCTGCCAATTTCCCGTTTCAGAGATATAATCACAATAATAATCATCGCAATCGCTGTAATAGCCACCAATGTAGTCTTGCTTACTGGTAGTATTTCTTTCATAACCTAAGGTAAACGCTTGTGAAAGATTCCCTTTAGTTGATTGCTCAGTATGGGCACCATAAAATTGATATTTGATACCAATTCGAGTCGCCGAGTCATCATCACCTCGTAGTGATATTTCTAAACCTTTTGCTGCGGTGATATTACCTCGGTAATAGCCATAAAGATTTGTGCCACTAATATCATAATCATCACCTTGATCTTCTATAATCAACCTTGTTCTACTACCATGACCTAAAGCTAAATTCACTGTTAAAGGCTCACTACTAACTTCTGGATTATCAAAGCGAGTGGTAGACATAGAGACACTTACGGGGTTAGTAGAACAAGCCGATAAAAGTATACTTAAGATCAGGCTGTTGAGTAGGGAGTAATATTTCATTAATTTCGAGTCCATTTGATATTTTGTCGGCAAAGATAACAAAATTATAGAGTTGGCTCAAATAAAAATAGGTCTCATTCTTAAATATAAATAAAGAGGGGAAATATGGGGCTGATTACATTTAATTACTTGATAGCACTTTAATGTTTTTAGCTAACTTGTAATACTGAGGTCGCGCGAGGTAGGCGACATGGCTTTTATTGACTAGGTTAATTTTTTTGATTAACATCTTCCTTCGCAGGTTCTTATATTAGGGTAAATATAATACAGATGAAAAACACTTGGCTTGGCTTAATATTAGTATTATTGATTGCATTGCAATCATATGCTGCTGTGGCTAATTCAGATGAAAATCATCAAGTTGACTCTCAACATATTCTAACAGAACATTTTCATGATGTTGATGACATTGAGCTTCTCGATGAATCATCTGACAGTGAACATAATATTAAAGACTGCCATCACTGTGGTCATTGTCAAGGCGCTCATACCCAATGGGTTGCCAGTAACAAATCTGCTTTACCGACACCTCAATTTATAATCACCAATCAATATTTCTATACAGACAACCTTGATAAGAGTTTCATTGAAGAGCTTATACGCCCCCCCATTTCTTAATTTAATTTAAAAACTACCCGCAACAAACCTTATCTTTAAGCAAAGCTTAACTAAAGCCGAATTTGATTTAGCTTAGTTAGTTTATTTGAGCTTAGTTGCGACATTTTATTGTTAAATTAAGAGATTATTATGAAATTTTTCTCGGTAAAATCTGCTGGCGTAGCGTTATTCATTAGCTACTCGGCAACTATGTCGGTAAGTTGTTTGGCTTTTGCACAAACAACTTTATCAAGTGATTGGCTTGATCGACAAATCAATAAACATCCTGATATTGTCTCAGCGCGTGAACTGATGAATGCTGAATTCTCAAAAGCACAGGGCAGTAAGTTACCACTTTATAACCCTGAATTGTCTACCGGTTATGAGCGAGAAGGTGATGGCAATAACTTTAATATTGGTATTAGCCAAACCATTGATTTGTGGGATAAGCAGGCCGTTAATGTTGCCATTGGCGATAAAATATTAACCGTAGCTAGTAATCAATTTACTTACGCAGTAGCACAAAAAAAAGCCCAAGCATTAACAGCATTGATTAACTGGCAACTTGCCACGGACAAATCGGTACTTGCGTTTGAGCAGGAACAACAATTAGATATTCTGCTAAAAATTGTTACTAAAAGGCAGCAGGCTGGCGATCTTGGTCCGGTTGATGCTGAGCTGACGTTCTTGAATTTGTCGCAACTACTCAATAAAACTGCGCAAATACAAGCACAGTTAACCCAAGCTCAAGCGGATGTTAATGAACTACTGCCTGACTGGCGCCCTGATACTCAGGTGTATCCAGAGAAGGGCTTGGGAGTTACAAACTTTCAAGTAGTTGAGCAGTGGTTAACACAGCATCCGCAAGTATTAGCGGCGCAAGCGCTATGGCAAGTACAAAAAAACATTGCTCAATATGCCATGCTTGAAACCAAAGCAGATCCTACTATTGGTCTTAGTGCCGGAAAAAATGCTGACGATAATATAGTCGGCATCACCTTTTCTATGCCATTAAATATTCGTAATGACTACCAAGCCAATGCCAAGGCCAAAAATCAGCAAGCTATCGCCGCAGAAGCGAGTTTTCGTGCGGTTATGCGCAAACAAAAGTATCTGATACAGGCAAGTACCGCGTCATTAATTTCTAATAAAAAATATCTTGGCCGTTGGCAAAAGTTAATGCAAGGGCGTGGTGAAAGCAGTGCGCAATTATTGCAAAAACAATGGCAATTAGGTGATTTAAATACCTCTGATTATTTATTGGCGTTACAACAAAGAGCGGAAGGTTTATACGCGGGCATTGAATTACAAGCCCAGTTCAAATTAAGCGAAGTGCAATGGTTACTGAATGTCGGCCAATTAAATGTCGCCACTAAGCTATTAAACTAAAACCGTTATCTCATCTTATATAACTACCATTAGCGTAGGTATAAGTTGTCAAAGAATTTGGAATCAAAAATGAAAAATATATTAACTGATAAAGTATCTAAAAAAATAAAACTCATTACCCTGAGTAGTCTATTTACCGGCTTAGCTGTGGCATCGACCACAGTGTTAGCTTACAAGGATGTTGTGCTAGAAAACGCGCTGTCGGGTGCGCAAGCGATAGTGGTACAAGCTGAACATGTTCATGAAGTAGCAGAAGAAGCGGGTCATGATCATGCCAACGAGAATAAAAAAGACGAGCACGACCAAGAAGCTAAAGTTAATGATAGTCACGGCCATACGAACGAAGGTACTAGCGAAATTACAAACGAAAATGGCAGTAAAAGTGCTAGTGAAGAAGAGCATGAAGAAGGTATAAGCTTTAGCCCTGAAAAAATGGCCTTAGCCAATATCAAAGTCTCTACTTTAACCGCCAAAATTTTCGCTAAAAGTGTTTATGCTCCCGGAGAAATAAAAGCCAACGGTTACACCAGCTATATTGTCTCGCCACGTACCGAGTCGGTAGTTATAAGCCGTCACGCCATTTTGGGTGAACATGTCGAAAAAGGCCAAGCTTTGGTGACTTTATTTAGTGAATCGATGGCAGAAGCGCAAGCAGAGTACCGTGTTGCTTATAGTGAGTGGCAGCGAACTAAAAAACTAGGTCTTGGCACTGTCAGTGAAAGCCGTTTATTAGCAAGTGAAACCGCTTATATTACTGCTTACGGTCGATTAACTGCATTTGGCTTAACCAAAGCGGCTATTAAAGAAATTGTTAAAAATAACTCATCAAATCTGGGTGAGTATACCTTAGTAGCTAAACGAGCTGGCGCGGTATTAAGTGATGATTTTTCCCAAGGGCAACGAGTTGCACCGGGCGATAAAATAATGGTCTTGGCCAATGAAGAAAATTTATGGGTAGAAGCGCGAGTTTCACCTAATAAGAAACTGAACTTACCCGTAGGCACCATAGCCAAGGTTGAGTTTGCTGGCCAAGTACATTTCGCTAAAGTGATTCAAGAAGCACACACCATAGACCCAATTACCCGTACCCGAATTGTGCGCCTGTCCGTTGATAATAAAGATGACACTTTACACTCCGGCATGTTCGTTAATGTTAATTTTCAGTTTGATACCCAAACCCCGGTAATCGCGGTGCCAGAAACGGCATTAATGCGTGGTGCAGATGGTGATTGGACTGTATTTGTTGAAGATCATCCTGGTGAGTTTAAAGCTGTTGAAGTTGAACTCGGTCAGCCCTTAGGTCATTACCGTCAAATTATCGGTATTGCCCCTAATACGCGAGTGGTGACCAAAGGTGCATTCTTTGTTGCTTCAGAAATAGCAAAAGGCGGATTTGATCCGCACGGCCACTAGGTAAGGAATGAAATTATGTTTAATAAAATGATTGATTGGTCGATCAATAATCGACTATTGGTAGTTATCGCACTGATCGCCACTATGGCGGCAGCTGTTATGGTGATCCCCAAGTTAAATTTAGATGCTTTTCCTGACGTAACCAATGTTCAGGTAGCGATAAATACCGAAGCACCTGGCTTAGCAGCAGAAGAAGTTGAGCAGTTAATAACTTATCCTATTGAAGCTGTAATGTATGCACTGCCTGATGTAGAGCAAGTACGTTCAATTTCAAAAACAGGTTTGTCGGGCGTTACCGTAGTATTTAAAGAAGGTACCGACATCTATTTTGCTCGCCAACTGGTTTTTGAACGTTTACAAGCGGCGAAAGAATTAATTCCTCAAGGTGTAGGTACACCAGCAATGGGACCTAATACCTCGGGTTTGGGTCAAATTTTTCAGTATCTGTTAATTGCTGACAAAGATTCTGGTTATGATTCAATGACCTTAAGAAGTTTAAATGACTGGATAGTGAAGTTATTGGTAATGCCGGTTGATGGTGTTACCGATGTCTTGTCTTTTGGCGGCAACGTTAGACAGTATCAGGTCAATATTGAACCCAGTAAGTTATTGTCATATCAGTTAACCCAAGACGATATTGTTGCGGCACTTGAGAACAATAATGCTAATGTTGGTGGTTGGTACATGAACCGCGGGCAAGAGCAATTAGTGATTCGTGGTACCGGTTGGTTTAATAGTGGCGAAGCAGGTTTAGACGATATTAGACAAGTACCAGTGAAAACCGTTGCTGGTACTGTGGTTACTATTGACGATGTCGCTAAAGTTTCACTGGGTAGTGAAATTCGCCAAGGCGCGGTTACTATGACGCGCAGAGATGCAGAAGGCAATATTGAAAACTTAGGTGAAGTGGTTACCGGCATAGTGCTAAAACGTATGGGGGCAAATACCAAAGCCACTATTGATGGTATTAGTGCACGTATTCCTATGATCAATCAAGCGTTGCCTGAAGGTGTGCGTTTTGAGCCGTTTTATGATCAAGCGGACTTAATTACTCAAGCAGTTGATACTGTGGTTGAAGCCTTAGCCTTAGCGTTTATTTTCATTGCCATAGTGTTGGCACTGTTTTTAATGAACTTGCGCGCCACGTTTTTAGTACTCATTTCAATTCCTATTTCTATCGCTATTGCCTTAATGGTGATGTCTTGGATAGGTTTATCGGCTAACTTAATGTCGTTAGGTGGTATTGCGGTTGCTATTGGTATGTTGGTTGATGGCTCAGTAGTGATGGTTGAAAATATGGTTAAACATCTTAATAGACCTGATGCCACTCATTACAAAAATGCCCAAGCAAGAAATCCAGATACAGATGTTGACCCACATAACGTAGAAAGTGATGAAGCTGGTATCCCTTTACGATTAAAAGAAGCCGGTAAAGAAGTCGCCCGTCCGGTATTCTTTGCTGCTTCCATCATTTTAGTGGTATTTATGCCGCTGTTTAGTTTTGAAGGTGTTGAAGCTAAACTGTTTCAACCTATGGCTATCAGTATTATTTTAGCGGTTATTTCGGCTATTTTAGTGGCATTATTTGTAGTACCGGCTTTAGCGACTTATATGTTTAACAAAGGCGTTAAAGAAAAAGAAAGCTTTGTCTTAAAGCCATTAAACAAGCTTTATCGCAAAGGGCTAAAAGCGGCAATGAAACACACAAAAGTAGTGATTGCTGCTTCCGTTTTATTGTTTATTGGTGCCGCTGCTTTAGTACCACAAATTGGTACTGAGTTTGTGCCTGAGCTCGAAGAAGGCACTATTAACCTAAGAGCGACTTTGGCGCCTTCATCAAGTTTGGAAACTGCCTTGTCGGTGGCACCCATTCTTGAAGCAATGTTAATGGAATTCCCTGAAGTAGAATACACCCTAAGCCGCATTGGCCGTGCTGAAATTGGTGGCGATCCTGAGCCAGTCAATAACATTGAGATATATATTGGCTTAAAACCCGTCTCCGAGTGGAGCAGTGCGAGTAATCGCTTTGAGTTACAGGGGTTAATGGAAGAGAAACTTGAACAGTTTCCAGGCTTATTACTTAACTTTTCACAGCCGATTGCTACACGTGTTGATGAATTACTTTCTGGGGTTAAAGCACAACTTGCTATTAAGTTGTTTGGTCCTGAGTTAGATGTTCTGGCGAGTAAAGGTCAAGAAATTGAAGCCGTCATTAAGAAAATTGCAGGCGCTAGAGATGTAGCCTTAGAGCAAATAGCTGGTGAAGCACAACTAGTAATTAAACCGAAAAGACAACAGCTATCACGATATGGCTTATCGGTTGGCGATGTCATGGCCGTGGTTAAAGATGGCATTGGCGGCGTTAGTGCTGGCCAAATAATCAATGGTAATGAACGATACGATATTTATGTGCGTTTTGAAGAAAAGTATCGTGATAACCAAGAGGCTATTGCTGACCTGAGAATACAATCACCTACCGGTGCTTGGGTACGTTTAGGCGATATTGCTACCGTTAGTTTTGAGTCTGGTCCGCCACAAGTACGCCGTGATGATGTGCAAAGACGTGTCGTTATTCAGGCTAATGTACAAGGCCGAGACATGGGCAGTGTGGTTAACGACATTCGCAAAGCTATTGATGACAAAGTGGACTTGCCCGCAGGTTACTCTGTGGTTATTGGTGGTCAGTTTGAAAACCAACAACGAGCACAGCAACGTCTTGCTGTAGTAGTGCCGTTATCACTGGCGCTAATTGCTTTACTACTTTACTTTGCTTTTGGCTCTGTCGGTCAAGCGATGCTTATTTTAGTTAACGTGCCTTTGGCGGTTATTGGCGGTATTTTCTCGCTCTATATTTCAGGGCAATATTTGTCAGTGCCAAGTTCGGTCGGTTTTATCACCTTATTTGGTGTCGCCGTACTTAATGGTGTGGTGATGGTAGAAAGCATTAATCAACTGGTTAAGGATGGTATTGACACATCAAAAGCGGTTTTTGATGGCGCGGTATCACGTTTACGTCCAGTGTTGATGACGGCTATTACTTCTGCATTAGGTTTGATCCCAATGTTAATGTCAAATGGTGTTGGTGCTGAAATTCAACGACCATTGGCCAGTGTTATTGTTGGCGGCTTAGTGACAGCAACGTTATTAACTTTATTTGTTTTGCCGGTATTGTATCCAAGGTTTTCTAAAACAAAAATTGCCCAACTAACGCGTTAGTAAAATATTTGACCCTGCTATCCCAAGAGGCAGAATGCAGTTGGAATTTAAAACTCGCATTTTGCCGTGTCATGGGGATAAAAATTCCTGTTAAAATTTAGCAGGAATTTTGTTTTTTAAAATAAAAACTATCATAAATATTTTTATTTAACTGGTGGATCTGTTGCTAGCTATTGTCCTTACTCGCTTATGTTTTTTTGTTCTTTAAAAGTGTAACTACTCTGTAAAAAAAGTTTAAAAATGCGCTGGTAATCACGCCAAATTCTGATAATCTCTTACCTCGTTATTTTCATCAGGTGCTTTTTTGTACAACTTGAAAGTAACTTGATAATAAAATTATCCACATATTTTAAAAATAAGAACATTGTCTATTAGAAGTCTTTAGCACTTCGTTTTTTTACAATTAAATCAAAGGACTATATTTATCAAGCCAGATTTTCCATTTGAAAATCCTTGGCTGTTTTTCGTACTTGATCACAAGGTTATCCACAAGAGGATCCATGATCCAAGCAATTAAGCACACTGATAAAGTGGAGCCTACTTGCACTTTGTGGCATGCTTAGCCACCTTTAGCTTATTTTACTCGCTTCGCGTATTTCTTATGACAACTTCTGCAACCTCACCTGATGCTAATAACACGCAATCACCCTTGATCTTAGTTGATGGATCTTCGTATTTATTTCGAGCCTATCACGTGCCATATTTGCAAGCACTTTCAACCGCAGATGGCCAACCAACAGGTGCCATCACCGGTGTATTGAATATGCTACGTAGTTTGAAAAAAGACTACCCAAATGGCAATATTATCGCTATTTTTGATGCAAAAGGTAAAACCTTTCGCAATGATATGTATCCAGAATACAAAGCAAATCGTCCACCAATGCCGGATGATCTACGTACACAAATAGCGCCATTGCATGAAATTATTACTGCTATGGGTTTACCCTTATTAGTCATCCCTGGCGTAGAGGCCGATGACGTTATTGGTACTTTGGCAAAACAAGCCGATGAACTCGGTATAGAAACCGTTATTTCAACGGGCGATAAAGATATGGCGCAGTTAGTTACTAAACATGTGCGTTTAATTAATACCATGACTGATGTAGAAATGGATGTTGCCGGCGTTAGTGAAAAATTTGGTGTTCGCCCCGATCAAATCATCGACTATCTTGCCTTAATGGGCGATAAAGTTGATAACATTCCTGGTGTAGTAAAGTGTGGTCCAAAAACTGCCGTTAAATGGTTAGCAGAGCATGGCACCATGGCTGAAGTTATTGCTAATGCTGATAAAGTAAAAGGAAAAATAGGCGAGTACCTACGTGATGCGCTAGTGCAGCTACCTTTGTCATATAAATTAGCCACTATTAAATGTGATGTTGAACTAGATCAAACCGCAGGACAATTAGCTGCCAGTGAAGCCGATGTCGAAGCACTTACTAAGCTTTATCAAAAATTTGAATTAAAACGCTTATTAGCTGATTTAGCTAAAGGTGTCGATGAAGCAAGTACTAAATCAAGTAAATCGACAAGCTCAACAGGCGAGCAAGCTGCGGAAATCGAAGCCGTGACGGTTACAGAAAGTGAATACGATATCATTTTAGATAAGGCCTTATTTAGCCAGTGGCTGGAGAAGTTACAAGGGTGTGATGCCTTCGCCTTTGATACTGAAACAACCAGTGTTGATTATATGAAAGCTGAAATAGTCGGCGTATCTTTTGCAGTGGAAGTAGGTAAAGCGGCTTATGTACCATTAACTCACGATTATGAAGATGCTCCCGAGCAGCTTGATAAAGACTGGGTATTAGCGCAGTTAAAACCGTTACTAGAAAGTAAAACAATTAAAAAAATTGGTCAAAACCTTAAATATGATGCCAATGTATTAAGCCATTATGATATCGCTTTGCAAGGTATCGAATTTGATACCATGATCGAGTCATATTGCTACAACAGTGTTGCTACTCGCCATAATATGGATGCGCTAGCACTGAAATACCTTGATTATAAAACGGTAAAATTTGAAGATATTGCTGGTAAAGGTGCTAAGCAGCTTACTTTCAATCAAATTGAGCTGGAAAAGGCTGGTCATTATGCCGCAGAAGATGCTGATATCACTTTGCGTTTACATAAAGCTATTTTCCCAGCGTTAGAAAAGTCAACGTCGCAGCTCAGTGTTTTTAATGAAATTGAGATGCCTTTATTACCTGTACTGGCCCGTATGGAGCAAACAGGGGTATTGATTGACAGTGATATTTTAGCCGATCAAAGCCAGACCCTAGGTCAGCGCTTAGCCGAGCTGGAAATTGAAGCGCATAACTTAGCCGGTAAAAGCTTTAACTTGGCTTCACCGAAGCAATTGCAGCAAATTCTTTTTGAAGATCTAAAAATCCCGGTCATCAAAAAGACACCCAAAGGTGCACCATCTACTGCAGAAGATGTCTTGCAAGAGCTAGCACTTGATTACCCATTACCTAAAGTTATTTTAGAGAATAGAGGTTTAAGTAAATTAAAGTCGACTTATACTGATAAGTTACCGTTAATGGTGAGTGAAAAAACCGGGCGTTTACATACTTCGTATCATCAGGCAGTTACGGCAACGGGGCGTTTATCTTCGACCGATCCAAACTTACAAAACATCCCAATTCGCAGTGAGCAAGGTCGCAAAATTCGCCAAGCCTTTATAGCGCCAAAAGATCATAAAATAGTGGCAATAGATTACTCACAAATTGAATTACGCATCATGGCGCACTTGTCCGATGATAAAGGTTTAGTTACTGCTTTTAGCGAAGGTAAAGATATCCATAGAGCAACAGCAGCAGAAATTTTTGCTGTTGAACTTGATGAAGTAACCACTGATCAACGCCGAAGTGCCAAAGCCATTAACTTTGGTTTGATTTATGGTATGTCAGCCTTTGGTTTATCCAAGCAATTAAATATTGGCCGTAAACAAGCACAAGAGTATCAAGATAAATACTTCCAGCGTTATCCCGGTGTATTAACTTATATGGAAGATACTCGCATAAAAGCGAGTGAGCAGGGCTATGTTGAAACCTTGTATGGCCGCCGATTATATTTACCTGACATTAATGCTAAAAATGGCATGCGCAAAAAAGCGGCCGAGCGTGCTGCAATCAATGCGCCTATGCAAGGTACTGCTGCCGATATCATTAAAAAGGCCATGTTAGCGGTAGATTCATGGTTGTTAGAGCAAAACGATGAGCGTATTAAAATGACCATGCAGGTGCACGATGAATTGATTTTTGAAATTCATCAAGACATTGTCGAAGAAACTACGCAGAAGTTGGTTGAATTGATGAATGATGCAGTAGAGCTGAAGGTGCCATTAATTGCTGAAGCAGGCATAGGTGATAACTGGGATGAAGCGCACTAAGCTAAGTGAAGTTAGCTTAAATTAGCTGAGTAAGTTTTACCTGAATAAACTATAACGTATCAAAAGTAAGGCAGTTATCTATCTGAATTAGATAACTGCCTTTTTATTGCGGGTATTAAAATCCGTTTAGAAATCTAAAGTACAACCACTTCCCACCTTGATAAACCTATCGGTTTCACCACTTTGTTGAAACTCTAATAACGCTAAATTAACGTCATCGAGTAACTGAGACCATTGTTGATATTTATTGCTGATAGCAAAATATAAATGGTTGTATTTTAACGCAGGCTGTACTATTTCTATGTTATTGAGCAGTGCTTGTTTATTGCGATTTGATAAGTTGGAGTAATTGACACTATAGGTAAACACTTTAGGATCGCCAATGATTAAGTCGACTCTTTTAGCGACCAGTAGCTTTACTAATTGTAATTCATCTACCGCTTCAATAACGGCAAATTGTTTTGAATCCATCATGGCATCAAACTCAGGGGTATTTTGATAGCCGCGAACAACACCAATTATCTTACCTTTTAAATTCCTCAAATTTTCTTGTAAATCAAACGGGTAACCTAGCCTTTTCAATAAAGATAACTCACCGCCAGAAAACTTATTTGACAGCACTAGTAGTTCACTGCGTTTTTTACCTGGCACAGCATCTGATGGTGCGGAACTTTCAATAAAATACTCTGGGAAGAGTATGTCCATTTTACCCTGCTCCACTAACATCACAGATCTTGCCCAAGGGTAAAAGTGGATATTTACTTGGTAACCTTTACTGACGAGTACTGCGACGGCAAATTGGAAAACCCAACCTTTATTGCAGAGCTCTTCACTAATATAAGGCGGCCAATTTAAGCTGGCTAGGTTAATGACTTTATTGGATCTTTCGTTAAAGCGATAACCTTGAGCTGTTTGTTTTCCTTGAATGGTATGTTGTTGGCCTTCGCTGAAATAAGTAACCGTTAACTGTTCGTTTTGACTATCGCTTAGAGCTTCGACTTGAACTTTAGCTTGTGCGACTTGGCTTAAGCCTAAATTCAAACTAATGATGAGGATAAGGCTGAAAGTAATGCCTTGAATAGCAGGTAAAAGTAAAGCTAACGGACCTGTATGTACATTAGCTTTTATCGAGGAGAAGCTTTGATCTTGTGTCGTTGAGAAATAGAATAACATCAGCTAAAATCCCATTACTTAGGTGTGCTACTTCTAACTGTAGCTGTTCATCACGATTATTTCATGGTGAATAATCGTCTGTTTAGTAGAGCGGCAAAACACTGCCCCATTTTTCTATTTAAATAAGAAACGCGTAACAAACCATAGCGACAATACTTGATACTATAACGCTCAAAATAAACCCTTCTTTAACCATATCTTGAATTTCAATTTCGCCGGTACCATAGGCAATAGCATTAGGAGCTGTTGCTACAGGCAGCATAAACGCACAACTAGCGGCCATCGCTGCGGGTATCATAAGTATCTCAGGGTTGAGTCCCGATGATATAGCTGCAACAGCTAATATAGGCATTAGTAACGTTGCCGTGGCAGTATTACTGGTTATCTCTGTTAAATAGGTAACCACCAAACAAATAGTCAATATCATCAGCATTGGCGGTAGGCTAGATAATGATGTTAACCATTCACCAAGAATGGTACTAAGACCAGAAGCTGTAAAACCTTTTGCTATGGCAATACCACCGGCGAACAACAACAGCATACCCCACGGAATTGAATTGGCTGTCTTCCAGTCAAGTAATCTGCCGCCTTTGCCATTGGGCACAACAAACATAATAACTACGGCTAGCAGCGCTACTGTGCTATCACCGGCAATCTTTATATCCAGCAATGAACTCCAGCCACCAAAGGGTTCACCCCTTGTAATCCAAGCTAGAGCGGTTAAACCAAATACCCATAAGGTACGCTTTTCCTCAGGTCGCCATTTACCCAACTCAGGTAAAGTTAGCTCATGTTCAAGTTTTACTTTACGTGTTAACCATAGCGCCATGATTGGTAAAGATATAAGTACCACAGGTACACCGATTTTCATCCACGCAAAGAAGCCAAATTCTTTACCTGTGTGCTCTTCATAGATAGCCGCGAAGATTATGTTAGGGGGAGTTCCAATCAAAGTGCCTAGTCCACCAACACTAGCTGCATAAGCGATACCTAATATCAGAGCAACCTTTAATCTTCTATTATCTACATGGCTCAGTATTGCTAAAGCCATTGGTAACATGATTAAAGTAGTCGCCGTATTTGATATCCACATACTCAATATGCCGGCAGCCAGCATAAAGCCTAGTACCAATCTTCTACCGCTAGAGACACCGACAAGTCGTACCATGTAAACAGCCAGCCTTTCATGGGCGCCACTCTTCTCTAAGGCTTTTGAAAGCATGAATGCTCCCATCAGCAATAGAATTACATGGCTACCTAATGAGGACGCCACGGTTTTGTGATCAACAATGCCAAACAAGGGCAACAAAGCAAAAGGTACTAATGAGGTTGCCGGAATTGGGATAGCTTCAGTGATCCACCATATTACCGTTAGTAGCGTAATTGCTGCGGCTATGGCAGGTTTATCAGCTAAACCAAAGTAACCTAGTAATAAATAAAAGCCAAAGGCAATAGCTGGCCCAAGTGGGATAAAGTGCTGACGGGTTAATTTCATAATGATTACAAACTCTATTATTAGTAGCACTCAGTTAACGGTGCTTTTATTATTTGTTTATTTAAAAATAAATTTTTGCTTATCCTGCTGGCGCTAGTGAACAGCTAATATCACTTGGTGACGCGGCAAGTACTTCTACTTTACCGATAATGAGACGATTGGCTGCAAGCTGATCATCACTTAGTAGCACCTGTTGAATACTACGGCTACGCTCTTGGGCTAAATTGACCAACATATTATTATCAATCACTACTTTTGCTAATAATACTGCTTCAACTTGCTCTATTTTCCAACTGAGTAAAGCATCGACTGCCATGTTTGGCGCTTCGCTAAAGTTATACCTTTGACCATAGCTTTGGCTATAGGCATTTTCTAATGCAGCTAAGCGTTGGCTATTACTTAGCTCTACAGCATTTGGATTAATAGTTTGTTTGAATATTTGCTGTTTTAGCGCTTCGCTATCTTGCGGATGATAACAGCCAGTAATTTCTAGTTGTAATTCAGGTCTTTGCATTAGTGCTTGTTTTAGCGAGTTTAAACGTTCCATCATTGCTTCATCAGGAGTTGGACTGCCAGCAATAAACTCAATAGTGCCCAAATCTTCGTCACTATCAACTAGACCAGCAAGTAAGCTGAATGGTGAAGTAACGGCTTTAATAATCAGATTACCTAAGGTACCCCAAACCAGTTTTCCATAACTAAAATCAGGATCACTAAGGTTACCACTTATTGGCATATCAATATGAATTTCATCTTTACTGTCTTTTAATAAACTCACCGCAAGACCAATTGGTAAGCTGGTTGCCTCTTCACTTTCGACTTCTTCACCTAAGTGGAATTTATCGATAAAAATAGTATTGTCGGCAGTAAGCTCTTGATCTTCAATTAAGTAATTTATATTAAGGTTTAGCTTACCTTTATCAATCTCGCGGCCAACATAAGTGCCAGAGAAAGGAGTAAAGTCGCTCATTTGCACATCATTTAATAGCAAGTTGAAATTGGTATACAAGGTCTCAGATAATAAATTCACACTACCGGTTAATTTAAGCGGGGCAAATTTATTTATCTTACCTTGTAAATCAATGGTTGCTCGGCTATTCACTTTACTTGAAAGGCCCTTAATTGTTGCTTGTAAAGGCTCAATACGCATTTTATAACGCGGACTTACCGAATAGTCGGTATAAACCACGGCAGAGGAATTCAGCTGAAAATGTTTAAGGTTAATTACCGCGGCATTACCTGCTTCAGCAGCTTCGTGGCGTTGCTCCATACGTTCTTTACGAATGCTAGCAACATTCATAACACCTTGTTCATTACGCTGAGCATTAAGCCACAACTTATCAATAGTGACCTTGTCTATGTCTATGGTGTTTTCTGGCTGAACAATATTAATGCCTTGAACTGAAACTTTATTAATACGTATATAATCTTCATCTTTGTCTGTAACTCGGGTACGCCAGTTATTTAATGCCATATCGCCAGTGATACGGAATTTTTCCGGGCTGGCAGCCATTGATATATTGGCGGCAAGCGCTTCGGCATAATTAATATGTAATTTTGCATCAAAATTACCGGCAATCAGCTCTGAAATAATAAATTGATGCATATAAGGCTCAATGCTAAGCAATGGAACAGTTTCGGCGTTAAAGTCGAGTTCGGCTGTTAGCGGATATAAGGACAGCTTTCCATTGGCGGAAATATTACCAGTTTGTTCAACAACCGCTGAAAAGTCTAAGGGGAACATAGCCTCTGCTTGTAAGTTGAACTTAGCTAAGTTCATATTAATAGCCGTTAAATGTACCTGAGTTGCTACATCTGTGGTGTTATCGGTTAGTTTCAATTGGTTGTTTACTAGGCTTATTTTATCAATAGCTAGTTGCATTTTTTGTGGTGCAGTGGTTTTACTTTCTGGTTTAGCGCCTTTTTCATTAGGGCTTTCTTCGTTAGGGCTTGGCGGTAACATTTGTAGTAAGTTCAGCTCCCCGCTTTTACTGCGAATGACATTTATTAAGCTGTCAGTAAGCACAATTTCTTCTAGTGTTACTTGGTTTTCTGGTAATGAATAATTAAGACCATTGATAGCAAGGCTATTTAATTGCACATCATCAATATTGGCGGCTTTTTGTTTAATAAATAAATCAGTAAACAACAGGTTAGTATTCTTGATCTTAAGTATCATCTCTGGTTGAGAGAGATCTACGGTATATTCGGCACTGATATTTAATTCACCTGAGCTGAGTGCCGTTGGCAGGTCCTCTTGAAAATATTGGTACAGTGTTGGCAGATCAATACCGTCTATTTTAATTTTACCGGAAGAGCGTAATGGTAAAATAGTGACATGACCTTGCCATTCAAGGCTAGAACCAATAACACCACCGGCAGAGGTTGCTTTTAGCTTATAGGGACTATTTAACTCTCGTTGCGTGGTGAAGTTATCCAGTTCAATAGTTAATGGGCCAACGTTGGCATCAAATGGCTCTTGTTTAGCATGGTCGGTAAAGCGTAAATTTAATTGCTCAATATTTAAACGCGAGATTAGGATCTCTGGAATAGCATTTTCTTCCGCACTCCCTTCAGCATTTTCTTTAGTTTTTGTGCTGCTTTGTGAACCAATAAGCTCATCAAAGTTACTACTGTTATCTTGGTATATCTGGTAGTGCAAGTGCGGGGCTTCTAGGGTGAATTCATCAAAAGTCCATAACCAACGAAATAGTGAGGACATTTGGAAATTGACAAATAAGCGCTTAAATCCGGTAAAATCGTCACCATTTTTATCGAGTATTTTTAATTGTTTAACTTCAAGGGATAAGTAAAAGGGGTTGATATCAATATCTGCCACTTGCATGGTATATGAAGAGTTTTCACTGACTATGGCCGGAAGTTTTTCTTTGAGTAAATAAGGCGTCAGTAAACCTAACAGCAAGGCATAAAGAGCAATGGTGCTGAGCGCTATTAAGGTTATTTTTAATAACTTCTTATTGTTTTGTATAAACGTATTAAATAACATTATTTACCTTATCTATTCCATTGTTATTTATGGTAATTCATATGTTTTCTCAATACTACCCTATTTTGCTTAAATGCAATTTTTGCTGACTTATTGTGATCAGGAGGGCGCGACAGTATTATTAATTACTGTCGTTGGCTAAGTATTAACTAAGAGGTTAGTTAAGGCTTAATTAAGTATAAGTTAGCTATTAGTTAAGTTTTAGTTAGGCGTTGGAGTATTGTTCTTTATTACCTAACCAACGTTGAATTAATGCTTGCGCACATTCAGGGTGCTGGCGCGATAATAAATACGCCTGTTGCCGTATTTCAGGGATTAGGTAACCATCTCGTACCAGATCGGCAATTTTAAGATCGGCTAAACCGGTTTGTCTGGTACCTAACAACTCTCCGGGACCACGGATTTCCAAGTCTTTTTCTGCGATAACAAAACCGTCATTACTTTCACGTAATACTTTTAAGCGTTTAACGGCGGTTTTTGATAGTGGTGCTTTATACATTAATACACAAAAAGAGGCGACAGAGCCTCGACCGACACGACCACGTAATTGGTGCAGTTGTGCTAAGCCTAAACGCTCTGGGTTCTCAATGACCATTAAGCTGGAATTAGGCACATCAACGCCTACTTCTATTACTGTAGTAGCGATAAGCAAGTGAAGATCGCCGGCTTTAAAAGCATCCATCACTTGTTGTTTTTCAACCGCTTTCATCCGCCCATGTACTAAGCCAATTTTTAATTCCGGCAGTTGTGCTGCTAATAAAAGCGCAGTTGCTTCGGCGGCTTGGCACTGTAATACTTCCGACTCTTCAATTAAGGTACATACCCAATAAGCTTGCCTGCCATCATTAACACAGCCTTGGCGAATACGTTCAATAACATCCCCGCGGCGTGAATCGGGTAATGCCACGGTGTTTATTGGTGTGCGACCTGGAGGTAATTCATCAATAATAGAGGCATCTAAATCCGCATAGGCGGTCATCGATAAAGTACGAGGAATAGGTGTTGCCGTCATGATCAGTTGGTGTGGATACTTGTTATCAAAGACACCTTTTTCCCTCAGGGTCAGGCGTTGATGAACACCAAATTTATGTTGCTCATCAATAATAACCAGTACCAAATTTTTAAATATCACATCGGCTTGAAATAGCGCATGGGTGCCAATAACCATTTGCATTTCACCACTGGCTATTTTCTCAAGGGCTTCTCTTTTCGCTTTTACTTTAGTTTTGCCAGCCAACCAACCGACACTAATATCTAGCGGGGTAAACCAGTTGGCAAAGTTAATCGCGTGTTGTTCGGCAAGAATTTCCGTCGGTGCCATTAAGGCAACTTGATAACCCTCACTAATGGCCGTTAAGGCGGCAAGCGCAGCCACTAAGGTTTTACCTGAGCCGACATCACCTTGAACCAAGCGCATCATAGGCTGACTTTTAGCCAGGTCAGTTTTTATTTCATCAACCACACGAGTTTGCGCATTGGTTGGCGTAAATGGCAATGCTTTGAGGAATTTTTGATTAACTTTTTCATCACCCAACAAAGGTAACGCATCATGCACATCACTATTTTGTCTGAGCTTAAGCATGCTCAGGTTGTGAGCAAGTAACTCTTCTTTAATTAATCGTTGCTGTGCTGGATGACGGCCTTGCTCTAATTGCTCAATAGAAACATCGGGCGGTGGGCGGTGAATAATGGCTAAGGCATCACTGAGCGTGTATTGCTCATTAAAAATATTGCTTGGCAGTAATTCTTCTACTTGGCCGCGCTGCAAGCGAATTAAAGATTGTTCGGTTAAGCTGCGTAGTGAAACTTGTCTTAAGCCATCGGTACTGGGATAAACCGGTGTTAAGGTCTCTTCTACAGAGGTTAATGCTCTATCGTCATCAAGGGTTTTGTACTCAGGATGAACTATTTGATAACCACGAGGGCCGCGTTTTACTTCACCATAACAGCGAATGTTGTTACCAATGGCTAAGCTATTTTTTTGACTGGCGGAAAAGCTGAAAAAACACAGTTGAATACTGCCAGTGCCATCATGGAGAGTAACCACCATCATGCGTCGTTTACCGTGGGTGATCTGGTTATCGGTAATTTCACCAATAATATTGGTTGAGGTACCCACTAATAATTCGCGCACTGTGCTGACACGGGTTTTATCTTCATAACGCAGTGGTAAATGAAAGAGCATGTCTTGCACAGACAGCAAGCCTATTTTCTCAAGTTTTTCAGCTAGACTAGGCCCGACACCCTTAAGAGTGCTTAGCGGAATTTTCGATAGCTTAGTGAGCGCTTCCAGTGCCATTGTTAGTACTTAGTCATCAATGTGTTGCCAAGCTTTTTTGTTCATTTGCATTTTTTTCCACCATTTTTCATCAGCAACAATTTGACCTGCTTCATCAATTTCAGGATAAGGCAAACCTTTACGCTGACAAGCCTCGGCAAAGATAGGATGACCACCTTCAAATAAAGTACGTTGACGACGTTCATGGCTCAAGCGCGGTTGATCATACATACCGGCTAATTGACGCTGGCGCTGTGCTTCGTATAAAACCACCGAACAAGCAACCGAAACATTGAGTGATTGAACCATGCCAACCATAGGAATAACAATGTGGTGGTCAGCTAGTTCAAGAGCTTCTTTTGAGGTACCAAACTTCTCTTGTCCCAAAATAATGGCGGTGGGCTTGGTATAATCAATTTCAGTAAAATTAACCGCAGTATCAGACAAGTTGGTGACTAATACCTGCATGCCCTGTGCTTTTAACACGGCAATTGCATCAGCTGTTTTGTGATAGTTATGCACGTCAATCCAATTTTGGCTGCCGGCGGCGCTACCACCACGTACTTCCGCCTCTTCACTCTTCCATACGGCATGAACATCACTAATACCAATGGCATCACAAGTACGTACTACGGCGGCTAAATTATGGCTTTTATGCAGGCCTTCCATACACACTGTTAAGTCTGGCTGGCGTTTATCTAACATGGTATTAATGCGTGCTAATCTTTCTGGAGTCATTGTGGTTTATTCTGTAAAGGTAAAAAGTCTAATATGTTAGTGTTAAGTGTTGCTGCACGAACAAGCAAGACGCGTAAACATAGCCAATATGTTAAATGAATGAAATTTAGGCAAAGCCATCAAGCTGTGAGTTCATGGAGCTTATGTCTATAAGTGACTTGAACGAACAGCGCAGACAATGCCGAATAAATCTCTTTCATGACACATATTTTAATTGACGCTAGGAAGTTCCATTATCCCGTCAATTTCGATGGCCACATCTTTAGGTAATCTAGATACTTGTACCGCAGCTCTTGCTGGGTAAGGCTGGCTAAAGTAACGACTCATAATTTCGTTAACCGTAGCAAAATTGCTTAAATCGGTTAAGAAGATATTTACTTTTACCATATTGTTAATTTCACCACCGGCTGCATCACAAACGGCAACTAGGTTTTTAAATACTTGCTCTGCTTGTGCAGCAAAGTCACCTTCAACAACTTGCATAGTTTCAGCAATAAGAGGAATTTGTCCTGATAAGTAAACCGTATTATTTACTTTTACCGCTTGGCTATAAGTACCAATGGCACTTGGTGCTTTGTCTGTACTGATAATACTTTTCATAATACGTCCTGTTTAAACTGTTTTATTTAGCATACCACTAAATAGTTATGTAATTTGTTAGTTTACTAATGAGCAATAACCGCTGTGGTTATTTATTACGGATAACCCGTTGCACATCAATCATCACTTTAATCTTGCGAATAATATCAGCTAAATGAATACGGTCACGACAGGTGATTTCCATGTCTATTACGTATAAACCTGCTTCTTTTTCACCTGAGTTTAAGCTATGCACATTAGAGCTACATCGAGCGATAACATTAGTTAATAATGCTAAGGCACCTTGATGGTTAATTATTTCAACTCTAAGCTTAGCAATAAATTCTTTATCGATATCATTGTCCCATTTTACTGGGAACAAGCTGCCTTGGTCATGACCTTTGATATTGCGGCAACCTTGCTGATGTACCATCAAGCCTTTACCTGGGCTTAAGTAAGCTACAATGCCATCGCCAGGGATAGGGCGACAACATTTACCGTAATTGACTAACATGCCTTCGGTGCCTCTTATCGGCATTTTAGCTTTAGTACTGTTAGGATCTAGTTCGGTATCTTCGGTAAAACCATCGGTTAGCTGACGAGCAATACCGATACTGAGGGCATTGCCTAAACCTATATTAGTCAGTAATTCATCAAAGGTCTTATTGCCACTTTGTTGCACTACTTCATCAATTTTTTCTTGTGCTAAATCTTTAAGCTTGGTTTTACCCAAGGCGTGACTTAATAAACGAATGCCTAACGCATGGGATTCGTCTTTTTCACAACTTCTTAAGTAAGTTCTGATTTGTAAGCGTGCTTTAGCAGTAACAACAAAGTTTAACCAAGTCGCATTAGGTCTGGCTGCCTTAGAAGTAATTACTTCAATGGTTTGCCCTGAATCTATTGGTTGGCTCATTGGGTAAGGTTTACGATCTACCTTAACACCAACACAAGAGTTGCCAACATCAGTGTGCACTGCATAAGCAAAATCGATTGCCGTGGCACCCATTGGTAGCTCAATAATGCGGCCATCAGGGGTGAAAACATAAATCTCTTCAGGAAATAAGTCAGACTTAACGTTTTCAATAAACTCAAAAGAACTACCGGCACTTTGTTGCAGTTCAAGTAGGCTTTGCATCCAACGACGCGCTTTCATTTGCGCTGTTGTGCCGGTGTTCTCACCGTCTTGTTTGTAAAGCCAATGCGCGGCAACACCTTTATCCGCCATTTGATCCATATCATGGGTACGGATCTGAATTTCTACCGGAATACCATGAGGACCAATTAACGAAGTATGCAGCGATTGGTAACCATTAGTTTTAGGAATGGCGATGTAATCTTTAAAGCGTGATTCAATGGGTTTGAACAGGTTATGCATGGCACCTAAAGCACGGTAGCAGTTGTCAATTTTCTCATTAACGATTACACGGAAAGCATAAATGTCCATGACTTCATTGAACATTAATTCTTTATTAAGCATTTTTTTATAAATTGAATAGAGATGTTTTTCTCTACCGACAATTTGTGCATCAATGCCGCTTTCGGCTAAACGTGCGGCAATTTCTTTCTCAATGTTATCAACAATAGCTTTACGATTACCGCGGGCACTTTTTACTGCAGATTTTAAAGCACGTGAACGCATAGGATAAAGCGCTTCAAAGCCTAAAAGCTCTAATTCATTTTTTATATCATGAATACCCAAACGGTTCGCTATTGGCGCATAAATCTCTAAGGTTTCACGGGCAATGCGACGGCGCTTATCCGGTCGTAAAGAGCCAAGGGTACGCATATTATGTGTACGGTCGGCAAGTTTAATTAAAATAACACGAATGTCTTGCACCATGGCAAGTACCATTTTACGGAAGTTTTCCGCTTGCATTTCTTCTTTGTTATTAAACTTTAACTTATCGAGTTTACTAACCCCTTCAACGAGTTCAGCTACGGTATGACCGAACAATTCAGCTAATTCATCTTTGGTTACTTCGGTATCTTCAATAACATCGTGTAATAAAGCCGCCATGAGTGTTTCATGGTCTAAGTGCATTTGGGCTAAATTAATCGCTACGGCAACCGGATGAGTAATATAAGGATCACCACTTGAGCGCATTTGACCATCATGGGCATCACGCGCAACTATATAAGCGTGTTTAAGCAGGTCAACTTGTACTTTTGATAGGTAGGTAGAGCTAAGTTCTTTTAACGGTTCAAATAGGTACACCTAATACTCCAAATTAAGGGGGAACATGGGGGTAATTCGAGTATATACCCTACTATAGCCAGCATACGCGGCAATACGCTCTGTTTACAAGGAAAATCATACCAGTTTCATTAAGTTTATGAGCTTGTTGTGGGTAGGAAAAATAAATCAGGGCAAGGCACTCGATTGACCAATAGCTGGCTATTGGGATTGAGAGTAACGTAGTCATGGAGTATTTTAGCCAACACAAGTGGGCAGTCACTTAGTGAAATAGGTATCAAAGTCTAACTAATAAATAAGCAATAAAAAAACGCGTAACCTATTTTCTGACATAAGCAGAATGAGGTACGCGTTTTTAAGTGCTTAAAACTAAGTCCTTCTCTAAATAGAAGGAGTTAACTCTAGCTTAATTCGTCTTGTTGACCACCAACAATCGCTGCAACTGCATCTAATTCAGCAGTATCTTGCTGGATTTGCTGTGCACGATCAGAAGTGTTCATAATATCTGTAGTAATTAAGCCTGCTTCGATTTCACGCAAAGCAATTACCGTTGGTTTGTCGTTTTCGACTTCAACCAATGGCTCTTTTCCGCCCGTTGCAATTTGACGAGCACGACGTGATGCAACTAGCACCAAATCAAAACGATTACCGACTTTTTCTACGGCATCTTCAACAGTTACGCGAGCCATCTGGTCACTCCAACTAATAAACGAACTTATAAAATAGCTGCGTAGTTTACTGCCCACTCATTAATTAAGCAAGTAATACCATGTGTATTAAGCCGCGCAACCGAGGAAATATTTTTTATCTTACTTATTCAGCCGATTCAGTCGCTGCATTGTTCAGCAGATTACTAAATAATTCTTGCTGAGCAATGCTCTGTTGACGACATTTAAGGCGCTGATTATTTACAATAGTGATTAGATCAAGCAGGGCTTGGTCGAAGTCATCATTAACGATAATGTAATCAAATTCATTATAATGAGAACATTCAGCTTGCGCCTGTTCCATACGACTGGCGATTACTTCTTCACTGTCTTGACCACGACCACGTAAGCGACTTTCTAGCTCTTCTTTAGAAGGAGGGCTAATAAAAATAGTGGTTACACTAGGTTTCTTCATACGAACTTGTTGAGCGCCTTGCCAATCAATATCAAGGAATACATCAATACCTTGGGCAAGTTGTGCATCGATTGCCGCTGCAGAGGTACCGTAATAGTTACCAAAGACTTCGGCATACTCATAGAAGGCATTGTTACTTATTTGTTTTTTGAACTCTTCAACGCTAACAAAGTGGTAATGTTCAGCATTATTTTCACCAGGACGAGCATCTCGAGTGGTATGAGAAACCGATACCTGCATAGCTCTAGCGGATGCTTGGTTATCTTGCTTTAGTAAAGCATTGATTAGGCTTGATTTCCCTGCACCACTTGGCGCAGAAAGAATAAATAAATTACCGGGAACAGTCACAGGGTTTTCCTTTAAAACAAACTTGAATCACATATGAGTAGTACTAAATTGAGTGATTAGTTACTCCATTTAGTTATAAATTTTTGCCAATAAAAAAGGCTGAGACATATTTTACTCTATTAGAATAAAAAAAGCTCAGCCAGATTTTATTTATACTTACTATCTGTGATTTATTGCCGTACTAAAGCACTTTAGCAATAGATTTCGCTAAGTAATCAACATTACTATTGGCAATGCCAGCGATACTCATACGGCTAGAACCGACCATATAAATGCTGTATTCATCTTGTAGTTGTTGCACTTGCTCAGGGGTAATACCTAAGAAAGAGAACATACCATTTTGACGTTGAATAAAGCTAAAGTCGCGAGTTACGCCATTTTCTACAAGCTTATCGACGATTAATTTACGGTTGCCATTAATGCGATCACGCATTTCTTTTAATTCGCCATACCATTCGTTACGCAATTCATTAGAACTAAGGATAGTTTCTACAATGGCTGCGCCATGTGCTGGAGGCATAGAGTAAATAACACGTACCACATAAAGTAATACCGAGTTAGCGATATCAACCGCTGTGCTTGATTCGCCAATGATGGTACAAGCACCAATACGTTCACGATATAAACCGAAGTTTTTAGAACATGAACTACAGACGATCATTTCTTTAACTGTTTCCGCCATTAAACGTAAACCGTAAGCATCTTCGTCTAAACCAGAACCGAAACCTTGGTATGCCATATCAATTAATGGCGTAAAACCAATACTTTTTGCTACTTCAGCAACTTGTTGCCATTGCTCTTTATTTAAATCCATACCACTTGGGTTATGACAACAAGCGTGTAATAACACCACATCATCACTGCTGACTTGTTTAAGCGCATTTAACATGCCGTCAAAGTCTAAGCTTTTGTTTTCATGATCATAATAAGGGTAAGTTTTAACGTTTAAACCAGCCGCTTTAAATAAACCGGTATGATTTGCCCATGTTGGGTCACTTACCCAAATGGTAGCGCCTGCTTTACACGATTTGATAAATTCAGCAGCAACACGTAAAGCACCAGTACCACCAGGGGTAGATACGGTACGAGCACGATTTTGGTTTAATACTTTATGCTCAGCGGTAAAAATAAGCTTAGCCATTTCATCATTGAATAACTCTGAGCCAGTAGGACCAATATAAACTTTGGTGTCTTCTGTCGTTAGGCGATGTTGTTCAGCTTTTTTTACACAATTAAGTATCGCAGTGTGACCTGCTTCATTTTTGTAGACACCAACACCTAAATCGATTTTATTTGGGTTGTTATCTTTTCTATATTTAGCCAATAATCCAAGAATTGGATCGGCAGGCAAAGCCTTTAAACTACCAAACATGACAGAAGTTTACCTTATGTTAGATGAGAGCTTGGTAATAAGGCATCATTGCGCTTATTAGCTTAAAAGCTCTAATTTTTTTAGTTAACTAAGCATAACCTAAGATTAAGGCGTAATTAAAGTGATTTTTACACCATAATGTGGCAAATATAAGATTAATTTGTACGGTGATGGGTCTTTATTTTATAAGTGCCAATAGAATTGTTAAATAAAGCCATGAGTATTTATCCTTGAATAATAGTTACTAAAAACTATTAGTGAGTGCTGCAACAAGGCCAATAACACCGCCAAATATTCCGCCCCAAACCACTAACCAGCCTAAATGTTTTTTGATCATTTTTTGAATGATCTCTTTGACTAACTGAGGAGTTAATTCATTAAGGCGCTTTTCGATAATATCGCTAACTTTATCCCGCATGCCGGAAATGATATCCGGTTGCTCCAATTCTTCTCGCAGCAGGGTATTGAATTGCTCACTTTGGGTAATGTCTTGCATAGCGATTTTCATCTTGGCAATGAAGGGTTCTTTCATTGGTTGAATGGCTTCACTACCGCCAACCATGGCAAGCATAGGGCCAAATGACGATTGTTCAATAACTTCAACTAAACTCTTGAACGCAGGACTAAGGTCGACTTTATCAATAACCGGCGATAAGTTAATGGTGCTGGCTTTACCTGAGCTATCAGAAAGAAAGCGGTCGATGTTTTCTTCAGTAAAAAATTCTTCCATCATCAATTGACGAATAGCTACTTTGAATTCTTCAAAACGTGCAGGAATAACGCCAGAGCCATAAAGCAGTGGTACTTTTTCAAAGAGCATATGCACGGCAAGCCAGTTAGTGACGGCACCAGATAAAGCGAAAAGACCTAAAGTAAAAAGCAAATGTTGCTCGCTAACATAGCCGCCTAACGTACAAGTTAACGCAATAAGGTTGGTGATAAGGCTTTTGTTCACGAAACACTCCACAATGATTTGGTTAAATTATAAAAGTGGCTATGATAGCATTTAATTTACTTATACCAATTCCATTAAATTTATTCAGCTCTAGTTATGCTAAATTCAATGACTTTATCGCTGTTAATAGGTTTGGTATCTCCATAAAAATAGATAAAGGCTCTGCCATGAAAGTTTCCTTAAAAACTGTACTGACCTTAGCAACGTTATTTTTTATTAGTGCTTGTGGCGCTGATAATTCTGCAGATTCAATGTGGCGCAAGTTGTCCCTTGATAACACTGTGTTGTTAACTTTACCCCATGGCAAAGTCGTTATTGAACTGGCGCCGCAATTCTCGCCAAAAAATGCCGGACAATTTAGTGATTTAACTCAGCAAGGTTTTTATGATGGCACTAAGTTTTATCGTGTTATTGACGGTTTTGTTGCCCAAGCAGGCCCCAAAGATGGTAGTAAAAAAGATAAATCAGTACCATTATTAGCCATGGAATCGGAATGGCACACAGATAAGACATGGCGCTACACCCCCGTACAGCAGCAAGATTTATTTGCCGAGCAAACTGGATTTAAAGACGGCTTTGCCTTGGCTTATCAAGCGGATGAAAATGCTAATTCTGGTAAAGCTTGGTTAACGCATTGCCCTGGTACCATCGCCATGGCTAGAAACAATGAGGCAAATTCAGCCTCAAGCCATTTCTATTTTGTTATTGGTCAAGCGCCGCGTTATTTAGACCGTATAATGACCATCTTTGGTCGCGTGGTTTACGGTATGCAGCATATTCAAGCGATACAGCGCACTGAAGTTGTGGAAGGGGATTATGCGGTCGATCATCGTAACTTTACTAAAATCATTAGTATGCAGTTGATGAGTGATGTGACAAAAGCTGAGCAAATTCACCTTGAAGTAGAGAATACAGAATCAACGGCCTTTGCTGAACGCTTAGTGAAACGTCGCAAACGGGACAATGCCTTTTTCTATAAAAAACCACCGCCGGTACTTGATGTATGCCAAATTCCTATTAGAAGTCGGTTAGTTAAGTAAGGTTTAGTTAGGTTATCAATTAGCTAGGTTTTTAGTTTGTAGCTATTAAGTTGTAACGATTCGGTGGTTTTGTTTGTTTGCAGGTGTTCTGATTTTAGTGACATGTTAATATAGGTTATTAATAGTACATATTATACCAAGCGGACCACTTAATTAGTCTGATTGGTATGACCTATAATTAACTACTAACTAGAGTCGATATTTTGCCTATTTTTTCATTAAACCTATGCAAACTATGTTTCCTTGAAATAATAGCAAAGCGCAATGCCCTAGCTGTTACTACTTTAATGAGTATCTCAGCACTAAGTAGCCATGCTTGGGCCGATATTCAGCCGCGTAGTGCTAGTCTTAATTATTCACAAAAATCGCTCTCCAATGCTGGTAACCCTGCGGCAGCTGCCTTGATAGTTGCCCGTAAAGATCCCCATGTTATGACGGGGGGCTCTATTGAATTGGGCGGAGGTATTGAATACGGTAATCTCGATGAACTATTCTCCAAAATAGATGAATTGTCATTGCTATTTAATCCTCCTAGCGAAGGGGATGATGGTAGTGAAGTTGAGTTGCCACCGACACCGGAAAATCCGATTAGAGATTACACTTGGGAAGATCTCTTTACCGAGTATCCAGAGTTAGAAGACCGCCTCGATATCGTCAAAACTAAAGTGGCTACCACCGCCGGTTTATTAGCGTTAATTGCTACCGAGGGGTATGGAAAAGCTGAGGTTACCAGTGATGCAAGCTTTGTCCTAAGTGAAGATTTATTTGGTGGCACCTTGTTATTTGGTGCTGCATTTAAAGGCAACTCAAAAGCAGTAGGTATTTTTGAGGATATTGATTTTGACTCAGAGCAAGCCAAAGAGCAATTACAGACTATTCCTGGTTATACCGAAGATGAGCCAGTGCAAGAGCTAGATCTCTCCGGTGGAATCACCTTATTCTACAATCCTGCGAATAATAAAGTCAAAATGACCGTCGATAATGACAGTCTATTATTGATTAAAGCGGCAAAGGTATCTCAGTTTTCATTGGCCTACAGTCGGCATGCATTGGAAAGTGATTTAGGTGATTTATACTGGGGCATTAAACCGACTTTTTATCGTGTTGGTTTAACCAGTGTCGGTACCCGGATTGGTGATATTACCGATACCGAAGCTTTATTTGATGATATCAAAAATGCTGATTTCATTTATGAAAATGGTTTCGATGTTGATTTAGGGCTAGTCTGGGCAGCCGAACATTATCAATTAGGTGCTTCATTAACTAGCGTATTTGAGCATACTTATGAGTTTCCTGAGCTGGATAGAAACCGTTTTAGTTCCGCGAGCATCCTCAATCAGTTAAATGACCATGAGGTATTTACTATGGCACGGCAGTTAAAAATCGAAGCAGGGATTTTTACTGATCAACGCCATTGGAGTTTAAACGTTGAGCTAGATGCTAATGCGGTTGTTGATCCAATGCATGATGAATATCAGTGGTTTACCTTAACCGCAGGCTATGCAGCCGATAGTTGGTGGTTACCTAGCGCACGTTTGGGTATGAGCAGAAATTTAGCGGGCACTGGCTTAGGTTATATTAATGCGGGCATCACGGTAATGAAATTTATTAATCTGGATGTTGCCACCACGCTAGATACGGTTACCTTAGACGGTAATGAAATGCGTCGCGGCTTAAATCTGCGCTTAGGTGTACAGTTTGATTACTAGCTAGCCAATAAAGAGTACTTTATACGGCTGGTTTATAGCTAATGCTAATAATATCAAAAATACGTTCACCTTCAGGGGTTTTTACTACCACTTCATCATCAACGGCTTTGCCTAATAATGCTCGTGCCATAGGAGAATCAATACTGATCTCTCCTCGTTTAACGTCCCATTCATCCGGACCAACAAGGCGATAAAGCACTTCAATATCATCTTCATTAACGAGTGTCACCCAAGCACCAAAAAATATTCGACCTTCCTGCTGAGGATCTGGGTAAACAATATTTAACTCTTCAGTACGCTTCATTAAAAAGCGTACTCGGCGATCAATCTCACGTAAACGTCGTTTTCCATAAATATACTCAGCATTTTCACTGCGATCGCCCTGCGCAGCCGCTTCACTGACGGAGTGAGTGATTTTAGGCCGCTCGTCTTTCCAAAGAAACTTTAGCTCTTTATCTAAACGGTCCCAGCCTGCGCGAGTAATGTAGTTTGATTTCTTCATAGATTACTTGTTAATAATTACTGTACTAAGTATCAACATAATATCAAAAATGTATAGCATATTGGTATAACTAAAAAACAACGACCATACTGTTAATTAGATTTTCTATTGCCTTGGAAGTGCCAATGAAAGCATTGATTGTTGAACCATCAAGAGTTTACCGATTATTACTTCATGAATTTTTATTTGGCTTCTCTATAAGTCATGAGGAAGTATCTACTGGCGAAGCCGCATTAATAGAGCTAAGCAATAATAAAGTTGATTTAGTTATTGTGGCAATGAATTTAGTCGATATGACCGCACTTACCTTAGCAAAACAGATAAAAGCTATCTCTGGTATGGAGGATAGTCAAATTGTGGTTATTACCGGTGAACAAGAGCAAAGTAAGCTAGCGAAAATGAAAACTATTGATGTTAATTATGTTTGCCAACGTAATGAGTTACCTAAATTTAAAGGTATTTTAACGGAATTAACTAAAGATCATTTAGCAGTAGCGCAAATAACAGGTCGAATCTTATATATTGAGGACCATTTGACCTTAGCAAATATGACTAAAGATATTTTGCAGCAAATGGGGTTGGTAGTCGAGCACCATAAAACGGCTGAAGACGGTTTGCTTCATTTTGAAAGAGCCGATTATGATTTGGTGCTATTAGACATTATCTTACCCGGTGATAAAGATGGCATTGCCATGGTTGAGGAAATTAGAGCAAGAACGGATGATAAGCAATTAACGCCTATTTTAGCTATGTCAGCTATGACTAAATCCAGTCAAAAAATTCATGCTTTGCAAGTCGGGGCTAACGATTTTATTAGTAAACCGGTGATTCAAGCAGAGCTCATTGCTAGGGTAAAAAATCTCGTTGTCGCTCGACAACTCTTTATAAAAATGGTCAGTCAGCAACAAGCATTAGAGCAACTAGCGATGACGGATCAGCTAACGGGTTTGCATAATCGCCATTATTTAAATGCCGCAATACAGCCAGCACTTAGTTTAGCCAAGCGACACAGTTATACTTTATCTTTAGTCATGATCGACCTTGATAAGTTTAAGTACATCAATGATACCTTTGGTCATGAAATCGGAGATGAAGTTTTAGTAAATATTGCTAATGTTCTGCAAAATAATTGTCGGCTAGAAGATCTCGCTATTCGTCTTGGTGGTGACGAATTTTTATTGGTATTACCTCATTGTGAACAAAAACAAGCACAGAAAATAGCCAATAGAATATGCGTAGAAGTGAGTAATATAAATTGCAGTGCCGCAAAAGTTGAAGTCGCGGCTAGTTTTGGTGTTAGTTCTACCGAGCAGGGCGGTTTTATTTTTAAGGCTCTACTAAATTTAGCCGATCAAACCGCTTACCAAGCAAAAGCGCAAGGGGGTAATACTGTCCATTGTTTTGAGTAAAGCATTGGCAGGAGCCGCAGTAATTTTCGTAAGAATATTTTTCTGTTATCATGCCCGTCTACTCTTAATCTTGTTGGAATCTCAATTCAATGTTAACTATTGCCGAGCAAATCGCTCAAGAACTCAATGTTAACGCGGTACAAATTAATGCCGCTATTACCTTGCTTGATGATGGTGCTACCGTGCCATTTATTGCCCGTTACCGTAAAGAAGTTACTCAAGGTTTAGATGATAATCACCTTCGTCACTTAGCACAGCGGTTAAGCTATTTACGTGAGTTAAATGACCGCAGGCAAGTTATTTTAACGAGTATTAAACAACAAGGTAAGCTCAGCCCTGAGCTGGAAAAATCAATTCTGCAAGCCGATAATAAAACCCGTTTGGAAGATTTATATTTACCTTATAAGCCCAAGCGTCGCACTAAAGGTAAGATTGCTAGCGAGGCAGGTATAGCGCCTTTAGCGAACAAACTCTTTAATAACTGGCAACTTTCCCCAGAAAAAGAAGCTAAAGCTTTTATCAATGAAGCCGCTGGATTTACTGATGTAAAAACGGTACTTGATGGTGCAAGTTATATTTTAGCCGAAAGGTTTAGTGAAGATGCTAATTTATTAGCAAAGTTACGTCGCCACTTATTAAAACAAGCGCACTTAACCAGTAAGCTAGTTAAAGGCCAAGAGAAAGCCGCTGCCAAGTTTAGAGATTATTTTTCACACAGTGAAAAATTAAGAACGGTACCTTCTCATCGTATGTTAGCCATGTTGCGTGGTAGAAATGAAGGTTTTCTACAACTCAGCATCGATGTTGATCCCGGTCAAGATGCCAGAGCATGCAGTAGTGCTGAGCAAATGATTAGTGAGCACTTAACTTTACGCTTAACTAATCAGGCCGCTGCTGAGTTTTTAACCAAGGTTGTACAATTAACTTGGAAAGCTAAATTAAGTATCAGTTTAACTAATGAATTGGTTACTAGCTTACGTGAGCAAGCTGAAACCCAAGCGATAGATGTTTTCTCTAATAACCTTGCCGATTTATTGATGGCAGCTCCTGCTGGTCCACAAGTCACCTTGGGCTTAGATCCTGGTTTAAGAACGGGCTGTAAAATTGCTATTGTCGATGGCACTGGCAAGTTATTACATACAGCTACCATCTTCCCACATGCGCCGCAAAATCATTGGGATAAGTCAGTAAGAACCTTAGTTAATATTTGTCGTCAACATAAAGTCGAGTTAGTGGCTATTGGTAATGGCACCGGCTCTCGTGAAAGTGACAAATTAGTTGCCGAGGTTATGCAAGTTTTTAAAGCCGATGAAAGCAAAGTGCAATTAACTAAAATGATTGTCAGTGAAGCTGGCGCATCTGTTTATTCTGCTTCTGAATTTGCCGCCAATGAATTTCCTGACCTTGATGTGTCAATACGGGGTGCTGTTTCTATTGCTCGACGATTACAAGATCCCTTAGCGGAGTTAGTAAAAATTGACCCTAAAGCAATAGGTGTCGGTCAATATCAGCATGACGTTAGCCAGAGCCAGTTGAGTAAAACCCTTGATGATGTCGTTGAAGATTGTGTAAATGCCGTTGGTGTTGACTTAAACAGTGCCTCTGCAGCGTTATTAACCCGTGTTTCAGGGTTAAACAAAACCATGGCTAATAACATTGTTGCTTTTCGAGATAGTGAAGGGCGCTTCACTAATAGAAAGCAATTGAAAAAAGTTGCCCGCTTAGGGCCAAAAGCTTTTGAGCAATCAGCTGGTTTTTTACGTATTACAGGTGGTGATAATCCATTAGACCAATCTGCTTTGCACCCTGAAAGTTATGCTCTAGTAGAGAAAATCATCAAGACATTACAACTTGATATCTCTCAGGTGCTAAATAACAGCGCACAATTACAAGCTTTAGACATAAGCCAGTTAACAAATGATGATTTTGGTGCCGTCACGGTAAAAGGAATTATTGATGAGCTAACAAAACCGAATAGAGATCCACGTCCTGAGTTTAAAACAGCTAGTTTTGCTGAAGGTGTAACTAGCATGGCAGATTTAACCTTAGGTATGATACTCGAAGGAGTGGTTTCTAATGTTGCTAACTTTGGTGCTTTTGTTGATATTGGTGTGCATCAAGATGGGCTAGTACATATTTCATCAATAACTAATAAATTTATCAGTGACCCGCGGGAAATTGTCAAGGCGGGGGATATTGTTAAGGTGAAAGTGTTGGAAATTGATGTTGCTCGCAAGCGTATCAGTTTAACGATGCGCTTAGATGAGCAAGTTAACGCAGCCACTAACAAGTCTTTTCAGCCAACAGATAATGGTAAACGTGATAACAATAAAGCGAAAAACCAGGTAAATAGTAGCAATAATCAAAGAAAACCCGCAGTAAATCAAAATAAATCAAAAGCTAAAAAAGTGGACAATGCTGCTATGGGTAACGCTTTCGCAGATGCTTTTGCTAAGCTGAAGAAATAAAGAGCCGCTTTATTCAATTAATTGTCAAAACAGTGTTGACTCTCGTAATGAGAATGATTACTATTTAGTTGGTTGCTTAGGCAGTGAATGCTCTCTCACTAAATAAGCAGCAGTAAAGTATGGAACTTAGTGGTTATGCTCCAGGACACATAACCACTAAGTGACCACTTTAGGATTCTACTGAGTTTTGCTCAGTTCAATTCGACTTTAAAATTTTTGATGGTTTAGCCAGTAATATTTTCTTGATGGAAATGTGTTACTGGCTTTTTTATGCCTGTTATATCAAAAAAGTAATATTTAATAAAATTTAACAAATAGTGTTGACAATATAAATGAGAATGATTACCATTACCTTGTTGCTTAGGCAGTGAATGCTCTCTCACTAAATAAGCAACAGCAAAGTACGGAACTTAGTGGTTATGCTTCAGGACACATAACCATTAAGTGACTACTTTAAGGTTCTACCTAGTTTTGCTCAGTGCAATTCGACTTTAAAATTTTTGATGGTTTAGCCAGTAATATTCTCCTAATCGACAAATATTACTGGTTTTTTTATGCCCTGTTAAAATGATAACTTCGTTAGGGCGTTGGTATTAGTACTTTGTGTTATAGCAGCTAAATTTTAAAGCGACCAACAACCTCAGACATGGCATTACTACTGACCTTCAACTTCTGGCTCGTTTCACTAAGTTGTTCGGTAGTCGCGAGAGACTCATCGGTCATTCCTGCTAAATCATTAATACGTAAATTAACCTCATCAGCAGCTTGGCTTTGTTGCTCGGTCGCCCTAGCTATTTGTGTGTTCATATCAGAAATAACTTCCATCAAACGGTCAATTTCAGAAAGGGAATCATCTGCTTTTGCTGTTTGCTCAACTGTTTTCAGGGAGATGTCTTGGCTTACTTTCACCGCTGCTACGGCTTCTTGCGCTCCAGCTTGTAATTTTTGAATCATTTGCTGAATTTCATTGGTACTTTGCTCGGTACGATTAGCTAAAGTTCGTACTTCATCGGCTACTACGGCAAAACCACGGCCTTGCTCACCGGCGCGTGCAGCTTCTATCGCGGCGTTTAGCGCTAATAAATTTGTTTGTTCGGCAATACCTCTAATCACATCCAGAACAGAGCCAATATTGTCACTTTCAGAAGCAAGGCTGGCAACCACTTGACTAACCTCATCGATATTGCTCGACAGAGATTGCATTTGTTTGATGGTATGAGAGATGATTTCTTTGCCGTCAGAGGTGTTATTTCTGGCATCATTGGCTGCTTGCTCAGCAGAGCTAGCATTATCACTCACTTCCTTAATTTGTGAGGTCATCTCTTCCATTGCCGTAGCAACTTGCACGGTTATGTCGTTTTGGTTTTGTATTAGCGATTGAGTGGTATCACTAGCGCCAGAAACAGCTTCGGCATGCTCTAAAACTTGTGAGGTATTATCGGCGACATCTTGTAATAACTGCCGCATTTTACCGGTGAACTCATTAAAGTAGTTAGATAGGCGAGAAATTTCATCTTGACCGCTATCATCTAAAAACTTGGTCAGATCACCATCACCTTGTGCTATATCTTTCATTAATTCAGCCGCTGAGCGGGTAGGAACTAAGATGCTATTACCTATAACGTAACTTAAGCCAATGATCACAATGGCAATAACTACGCTATCTATTATGATCATATTACGTTGCTCGGCAAAGGTCGCATCAATATCATCTAGGTAAGTGCCTGTACCAATAATCCATTGCCAAGGGGTAAAACCTTTGACAAAACCAATTTTGTCAACCGGATCATCAAAGCCAGGTTTGGCCCATTTGTAGTAAACAAAGCCTTCCCCTTTAGCCTTGACTATATTCACCATATCAATAAATAAAGCATTACCATCAGGGTCTTTCACACCACCGATATTCTTACCATTGAGCTGTGGCTTTATTGGGTGCATTATCATGTTCGGGGTAAAGTCGTTAATCCAAAAATAATTATTGGTATCGTAGCGTAAACTGGCAATAATACTCAGAGCCTGCTTTTGTGCTTGTGCCTCAGTGAGTTCACCTTTTTTCTGTAAGGCATAATAATGTTCGACAATACCGTAAGTGCTATCGATTAATTCGTTGGTAGTGAATTTTTTTTGTGCTATTAAGGAATGGTACTCTTCTGACAAGCTCATGGCATCTAGCGCAATGATGCCACTAATAATTAAGACCACCAGCATGGCTAACCTTTGTTGTATGCTGAATTTCCGTAAAAAGTCCATAAATTATTCTTCTATATCAGCTAACTGTATTTATCAGTTTAGTTCAATTTTTATCATAAGCACAAAATGTAAAATATAAATAACAGCGTTGAAAAAATGACAGTTAATTACTGTACTTTCAGGAGATTTAGTTGTTATTTACTGTTCGTTAGTGGGATGTTTATTTTAAAACTTTTGCCAAGAGCTTGTTCTGTGATCAGCTCTATGGTGCCCTTTAATTTTTGGGTGACCAAGTTGTAGACAATATGTGCTCCTAGACCTGAGCCGCCTTGGCCTCGTCTGGTGGTATAAAAGGGTTCAAATAATTGCGCTTTAGTGTTTTCATCAAGCTTGCAGCCATTATCGCCATAGATAAGTTCAAGACTCTGTTTTGAGGCCTTAACATCAATGGTGATTTCACCCTTGATGTCATTTTTCTCAGTAAAGGCGTGCACTAAGCTATTGATGATCAGGTTATTAGTGATCTGTGCAAGGGCTCCGGGGTATGAGTTAATAACTATGTCCTTCGCGCAGGAAAGTTTAATAGTCACCTGAGCTTGCTTTGCTTTTGGCCTTAATGTTCTAAGTACATCTTCTAAATAATCATGCACATTAAGGGTGCGAGCATCATCAACAACGCTATCAACAGCAATAAGCTTAAAGCCCTCAATTAACTCAACAGCCCGGCTAATATTTCGTAATGAAAGGTCAAAACCTTGTTCAAGTTCATCGGTAAACTTTGACAGTTGCTGAGAGCTTAATGTTTTATCGTCCATCGCCTTAATAATAGTGTGACATTTTTCTTTCATAAAACTGATTGAGGTGAGTACTGTGCCTATAGGAGTATTAACTTCATGGGCGACACCCGCGACTAGCCCACCTAAGGAAGCCATTTTCTCATTTTCTAGTAACTGACCTTGGGTAAGTTTTAATTGTTCGAGTGTTTTATTTAACTCACTATTACTTTGGCTCAATGCTTGGGTTCTTTCTGTTACTCTGAGCTCTAAACCTTCATTGAGTGAATTAACTACCTGTTCAGCCTTTAACCTTTGTGTGACCTCTGTTTCTAATTTGGATATGGTGTCGAGCTGTTGCTTGGCATGACTTTCCAGTAATTCACGTTTTTGCTGGTGAAAGTTAACTTGCTCAAAGAGCTCTTTCGGGGACAGTTGTAATTGCGCAAAAAAGTGGGAAAAATAACTGGCTAATTGCTGTTCCTCATCGGCATCTATTAAATTAATATTATTAAAAGCTTTATAGGATGAGGCCATACCAATGGCGCCAGCTAAAGCATTAAGCGCGGCATTTTTTAACGAAGACAATTCGACAATATTAATATTTTCTTGGTCATGTATTTCAGCTTTTACTAGTGATTGTTGTAGTTTTGACTCGGCTAACTCTTCAGGTAGATATTGCAGAAAAACTTCTGTGATAAGCCGCTTCTTATTGAGCAGGTTAATATCGGCGGTTGTGCCTGCAGCAAAATTGTCTTTAAGGTATATATTTTTAATATCAACAAATTGGTGTGATATTTTTTGTTCCTCTTCAGACATTTTAGTAAATAAAGAAACGCCGATGTAGCAAAGGATATTAGCAAGTAAGCTCCATATAAGGCCATTGGTAAATGGGCTGATTGCTTGAATGGCAAAAAGTTGCTCTGGGTTAAGCCAATAAAAAAAGCCACTATCTTGAGATAATATTGACCAATCTAGCCAGCCAGAGCGAATTAAAGATGGCAATAAAGTGCAATAAAACCATACACAAGCACCAATAGTAAGTCCGCTGAATGCACCGGACAAATTACCTTTGCGCCAAATTAGTCCGCCTATTAATGCTGGCGCAAATTGTGCTGTGGCAACAAAGCTTATGCTACCAATATTGACAATAAGTTGAGAGTCACCAATAGCGCGATAATAGAATAGGCTTAAGAAAAGAATGGCAAAGACCATTAACCAACGTAAAGGTAAGATTTGACGCTTTAACGCTGACAGCGCAGGAGTCTGCATGATAACCGGCATCAAAATATGGTTGGTCAGCATGGTGGATAGCGTCATGGCACTGATCATTATCATGCCTGTTGCTGCAGCAAAGCCACCTAAAAAGGTAATAAGGGCGATAAAAGGTGCATGGTTTGCTAGCGGTTGAGTTAGTAATAATATACGTGACGACTCAAGTGCTCCGGGCGTTATTAAACCGGCTAATGCCACTGGGAAAGTGAACAAATTGATCAGTAATAAATACAGTGGGAAAAGCCATTTCGCCCGGTCTAAAAATTTAGCATCGCTACATTCAACAATGCCAACATGAAATTGTCTGGGCAGGGTGATAATGCCTAAAGCACCAATGAGCATAAAACTGAGCCATTGCTGGGTAGATAGCGTCAGTACTTTGGGATTTAATTGTGCCTCATGGGCAAACTCTGCAAATATACTAAACACCCCGGGTTTGATCATATAACAAATCCATAGGCAACCAATGAGCATGGCTAAAAGTTTTAGAATACTCTCACCTGCCAACGCGACCATCATACCGGGATGTTTTTCGGTTGGATCTATATGACGGACACCAAAAACAATGGTGAAAAATGCCATCATCAAAACAATAATTACATCCAAATAATCAAGAAATGCTAGGGTCTGCTGGGAGTTATCGGTCAGTATTTGAAAGCTATCAATGACCGACTTTAATTGAATGGTCAAATAGGGAGTGATGCCAATTACGCACAATAAGCTAACTAATGCCGCTAACCCTTGCGACCTTTTATAACGGACCGAAATAAAATCGGCAATACTGGTGGAGTGAAACTCATTTTTTAATAGCACCATTTTCTTTAACAGTGGCGTCATAAAAATGAAGGTTAAGGTGGTACCTAGGTATAAGGCGATTGGAAATAGCCCTTGTTTAGTCGAGACGGCAATATTGCCAAAAAATGTCCAGGAAGTACAAAAAACAGCCAGGCTTAATGCGTAGGTATTGGCAGAGTTACGTATTCGTTTAGCTGCTTTACTGTCTGACTGACCCCATTGAGCCAAGAAAAATAGCGAGATAATATAAATGGCTAATAAGATGAGTACCTGGCTAAATGAAATCAATTATTGTGATTCCTTTAACGCTGAATCAGTTTTCTTGGCGGTGTTATTATCGACCTGTGTGGGACTCAAAGCCGATAACAAAATGACCAATGACCAGCTAATAAAAATGAATAGCCAGTTTGCAAACAAAGATACTTCATCGGCAAGAACTAGGGGGATGATAAAAACCAGAAAAGCGAGTATCGCTAGGAAGGCTTGTCTGCCGATATTCTTGGTCATTTTATCAGCCTATAGTGCGGGAATAATACTTCAGTATAGGTATAAAAAGTTTCTTTTATCAATATATGTCATCGAATAGGCAAGCTTATGTTTTCCCATAAAAAAAGGGAAGCAAATGCTTCCCTATAAAATAACCTCAACGAGGTTAACTAACGCAAGGTGTTGTACAAACTATAAGACGAATTTGGTTGATAATTGCACATAGTCAGAATCAGCATTCGATTCAGCCATTTCAAAGTTACCCACTTCTAAACCAAAAGATAACTGCTTAGTTACGTTTTTAAAGATGTTGACTCCCCAATGAGAGCGGTCTGTATCACGAAGATCAGTTGTGGTATTACCATAGAATACTGAACTACGCATATCGTCTGTCCAGAAATGACGATAAGCAACCATGACCGAGGTGGTATCTTCTGCTTCCCAACTACCTGTACTATTTTGAGCTACGTCTGTAGAAGCGGTAACACCGACGTAACGACCGACATTACCACCGTGTACTTGAAAGCGAAAATCATCTTTACCAAAGGTATTAATACGACCGGCAACACCGAAACCTACTGCAGACTCAGAGCCATCAAGGGTTTGTAATTGTCGAGCTAAACCAGAAACAGAAACATTACCCCAGTCACCTTTAAAGGTATATTTACCAATAAAGTCTGGAATGGAATCATTGCCATGAACACCTTTGTATGTTTCAGGGTTTTCAATAGAAAGTTGTAAACCGCCATTGGTATATCGAACCTGACCTTGACGAATAAAGGCAGAGGCCACTAATGGACCACCAAAATCGGCTGCTTCAGCAAGAGAGCTGGTGTTTTGGAAAGTAGTCCATGTTTGGCCAACTAAGATATTTTTGTACTTAACAAAGGCATGACGTAAACGTGGCTTGGAAGAGTTGGAGATAATTTCATTACCACCACCTGACACGGCATCACCGTAAAAATCCATTTCAATAAAACCTGTGACATCACCATGGACATATTTAGTGTTAAAACGGGTTTCATTGACGGCAATACCAAAGTTAGATTGGCTTTCAGCAAGTACAGTACCACCACCGTACCAGTAGTCATTTGCAGCAATATTACCACTGGTATAGCGCGCATCAACTTTAACGTAACCACCAAAAGTGATGCTATCACCATCGTCTAATTTGATGGTGTAACCGGCATTAGCTGCACTGGTAACCGCTAATAAGCTGGTTGCTAGTACTAATTTCTTAACTTTAAATAATGAATTCTTAAACATGATATTCCCCATTTTTGTTTACTTATTATAGTGTGACTTATTTTAGTGTGACTTATTGTCAGGTATTTGTTTCAAGCTACTAATCTTTTACGAGGTCTTATACGCCTCTTATGATTTTACTTTATTGTGGCTTTTTGTTATCTAATAGTAAGTTAGTGTGTAAAGTGAACAAAAGGAATTAGACCTAAGTCTACATTGCCAGAAAAAGTACTTATACTTTAGTCGATTTTTATCAAATAACTTCCACTATTTGAAATTCCCTCTAGCTTGATCGTCAATTATCAACCACTGCCAGTGCTTGCCTTAAATATAGCTTGCTGACAAAATCATGTTAATTATTGACAGTTAAAGACTTAATTCATCGACTAAAAATAGCTGTTCAGCTGGTAATTATTAAAGTTGAACGGAAGACTGGGGTTAGGTTAAATAAAGTGTTAAGCAGAAAAAAGCCCAGGATAAAGCAGTGTTATATTGCTTAATATCCTAGGCTTATTTTACTGTTTTTTTATTGTTATTTAGACCTTAACGATCATGGTTAATTATTTACTTGATCGCTAATTAAAAAGCAACTTGCACAGCAAGACGGTAGCTTCTGCCATCACCTACGGTAACATTAGAAGTGCCGCCACCGGCAAGGTAGTCAGTATCAAATAAGTTTTGCACATTAAAACGTAAGTTAATGTCAGTATTGCTTACATTGATTTTATAAGTAGCACCAACATCAATTCGAGTATAAGCATCTTTTACTACCGTATTATCTCCATCAGCAAAGCGCTCACCTTCATAAAAAGCACCAGCATTAATTGCTAGGTCTTCGGTAAGTTCATAACGTGACCAAAGTGATGCTGACCATTCAGGGGCATCAACAGGAGTCATGCCAGTGTAGTCTTCATCTTTATCATAGGAAGCATCTAGATACATCATTGATGTCATAACAAAAAGCTTATCGGTTACCGCACCTTGTGCAGCCATTTCAAAACCTTTATGACGTTGCTCGCCCACTTGTGTGGTAACTGTGTTTATATCTTTATTTGCGCCTTGATAGTCTTCGGTAACTAGTACATTGGACTTAGTGATGTCGAATATTGCTGTAGTTAGTAACAAACGATCATCTAATAGTTGCCATTTTGCCCCTACTTCATATTGCTTTGAGGTCTCGGCATCGATTTCCATACCGTCATTCAAATCTTCTTCATCATTGATGGTTTCACTACCTTGTGGCTCAAAACCTTCGCTATAGCTAGCATAGAAAGTGGTACTTTCACTTGGATGATAAAGTACACCAGCTTTAGGTAGTAATGATTCGTTATCAGCACCGGTTTTGCTTTGTTTATCATAACGACCACCGATCATCACTTGCCATTGTTGGTTAATGGTTATTAAGTCTTGGATATAAATACCGTAATAATCATATTCACTGGTATAAAGGCTATCATCTGTGGTGTAGCTAATATCTGGGCGAGGAGGCTCAGCTTGACCTGCTGAGTATTCAAATGAATCGGATTTGTTCTTCGTTCTTAACTGACCATAGTAGTAATCAAGGTAATTAGCGCCGATAAGTAAGTTATGATCTACGCCAGCAAGTTCAAAGTTACCGGTAAAATCAATAAAAGTAGTGGTAAATTGCCAGTCATCAAAGCGATCATAAGGATTTGAGGTATAGCTATCACCTTCGACGAAGTCGCTAGGATTTTTCGGGGCAGATTCAAAGCGTTGACGCTCAAATGTTTGCTCGTTATAGCCAACTTTGACCTGCCAAGCATCACTAATAATATAACTGGCATCAACACCGTAGTTTTCAACGGTAATATCAGTAAAGGCCCATGACATATCGCGAATAGTTTTATCTTCGCCAATAACATTGCCTTCATCATCTAACCAAGCGCCAGTATCTAAGCCGGCTTTATCGTTGGTTTTGTCATAGTGGAAACCTACTAGTAAGTCGTCATTGATATCATAATCAACAACAAGAGCACCAAGGAAACGTTCACGCTCTCTTTGCTCGCCGTTTTGATATTCACGTTGATAAGTAACATCTTGTTTAACTAAATTAGCGCGGTAACGTAATGATTCATCTTCAGTTATGGCACCACCAGCATCTAACGTAAGGCGAGATGAACCTTCTTGATCAACATCGATACCTAGGTTAAAAATACTGTTAGCGGTAGGTTTTTTGGTAACCATATTGATTAAACCACCAGGGCCAGATTGACCGTATAAAATACTTGATGGTCCCTTGATTACTTCAATGCTTTCTAAAGTTTCAATGGGCTGCTGGTAATGTGACCAATGTTGATGACCGTCACGTAAATAACCATTTGAAGAGCTTAACTCAAAACCACGTAAACTAAATACTTCACGGTTACGTTGCTTTGAACCTGCGGTTAAGCTGGCGTCATTAACTAGCACTTCACCTAAGGTGGTGGCGAGCTGTTCGTTTATGACTGTATTTGGAATAACGGTAACTGATTGCGCTGTTTCTAATAAGGAAAAGTTACCGCGCATGGCACCATTAGCATTATCAACTTTATAGCCATTAAAATAACTACCTTTAACTTGAATTACTTCAATATCTTTAAGTGCTTTCTGCTCTGTTGAATTAGCTGCAACCTTTGCTGTTGGAGCGTCAGTGGTATTAGTAGTATTTACAGCTGTATTGGCATCTGTATTTGCAAAAACGGCTGTCGAAGAAAGTACGGCGCTTACCGCTAAAAAGAGGGGAGAAAACTTCATAAATAACTCAAACCTTAATGAATATATAAGTAAAACAAAAGTGCAATAAAATAATTGTGCGAATTCTAATGATAACTATTATCATTAGCAATCTTTGTTTTGTTTTTATTTGAGTTTATTGCCAGATATTTGATTTAGCGTATATTTATTGTTTGTTTTTTGTTTAATAGACAATAAAAAAGGCCAGCTAAGCTGACCTTTCTCATTTTTTTTGTAACAAAAGTGTAGGTTTTTTATTTCTTATCAGCTGATTTTTTCGCTGTTAAGTTAGCTGCATGAGGTAAGTCATGAACAGGCATTGGCTTATTATCATGTTTTAAGTAGTTATCCATCCAACGCATTAAACGTAAGCTGTAATCGTACTTGGCAGCGGCACGTTTATTACCATGGCCTTCGCCTGGGTAATAGACTAAACGCACTGTTTTACCACGTACTTTCATGTAACGGTACATTTCCATAGATTGTGCCGGATGTACACGAGGATCAGCTTTGCCGTGCATAATTAGTAATGGCGTTTCAGATTGCTCTACCCAATAAATAGGGCTGCGCTCTAAGTACCATTGCCATTTGTCCCAAGGATATGAACGAGCATGAACTAAGTTCATTTCGTTTGAAATATCGGTAGTGCCAAACTTTGATAACTGGTTAGAAATACCAACAAACATTACGCTAGCTGCAAAGTGTTTAGTTAATTTAGTTGCACCCCAAGCTGAGGCATAACCACCGTATGAACCACCAGTAATACCAACTTTTTTCTCATTCACTAAACCAATGTTTACTAAATGATTTTTAAGGTCTACCAAGTCATCAAACTCTTTACCTGCGTAATCGTTTTGACCTAGTTTAGAGTAGTCTACGCCTTTACCTGTGCTACCACGGTAGTTAGGGTGAAATACTGCATAACCTTGTGCTGCTGCTAATTGACCAGGACGAGAGTAAGCTGTTATCCAACCATCTTTGTCATGGCTTTCTGGACCGCCGTGTACTGACATGATTAGTGGGTAACGTTGACCTTTTTTGTAATCAAGTGGGTAAACTAATACACCACCAATTTCTACGCCGTCACGGGCTTTAATAGTAAGACTTTCTTGTTTAGCTAAAGCAACATCATTTAACCAAGTATTTGAATCAGTTAAGCGAGTTTGTTTTTTGCCACGCAGCATAAATACTTCGTTAGGGTGTTGGGCAGTGTTTGCTTTCACCACAACGGTTTTGTCGGAGTCAGAAATACTCAAGTTACCCGCGATGAACTTGCCACCGGCAACAACTGTTTTGTATTTGTTAGAGCCAGGCTTAATTTTGGCAACTACAGACTGAGTACCAATGTTGGCGATGAAATATAATTCATTACGCTTATTAGACCATTCAAAATCACTTACGTGACCGTTAAAGTCTGGTAACCAGTTAGCAACTTTACCCGTGTTAACATTGGCAATAAATAAACGACCTGTTGCAGGATCATGCTTGTCTTGCGCACCATGTAGGGCAACATATTTACCATCGTATGAAAATTCAGCCGCACCTAATTTTCCTTCGGTAGCGAAAGAGGTTTTAACTGACTTGTTAGCGATATCAACAATGTGCCATTGTGACTTCATGTATTTGTCATCAATTAAAGCAGTAGGTTGGGTTTTAACTAATAAATCTTTACCTGTTGGCGAGAAATGCACATCAGAAACATAACCTTTGATGTCCCATGCTGTCGGTATAATCGCTTTATCAGACTGAGCCAGATTGGTTACATATAAAAGCTGATTAGTAAGTTGTTCTTCAAAAACTTCCGCTTTAAAACCTAAACCTTGTAGTTTCTTAACTGATTTGTCTTTGGCTTTTTTCGCTAAGATAGCAATTTGTTTATTATCACTGCTAAGAGCGTAGCTATTAATGCTAGTGTCTTTTAATACTACGGCTTTTTGTGCTTGACCACCGTTGGCAGGAATTTGATAAAGGTTAGTGAATTTATCATCATTCATTTTGGCTAGGAAATAGATTAATGAACCATCAGCAGACCACTGAATATTTCTAACATTTATTTTACCGGTAATAAAAGGACGTTCGACGCCTTTATCATTCACTAGGTATAATTCACCCCAATTTTTACCGTCTTTTTCAACATAGATCTCACGAGGAACTGAGCGAGTGTAAGCAATATACTCACCGCTTGGGCTGACTTGTGCTTGGCTAACTGATTGCAAAGTTACCAGGTTTTCAGCGGTAATAACTTTACTTGTTTGTTCAGCAACGGCTACTGAACAAGTAAGCAAGCCAAAGCTGATCGCTAAGGCTTGTTTTAACGAGTTTATTTTTAGTTTCATTTCTAGTCCTAGAGGTCTATTCGAAAAATTTTAACCCTCCGAGTTTATGTTTTTTTGAGCGTGAAACCAATGGGAAGTGCATTAAATTCGATGAAAAGAGAGAAAATCGAGATTAAATAGAGTTAAATTGAGAATGTTTTGTTGGCTAGTTGTAACAGCGAGCGCTGGTTAGGTAAAAATAGTAGTCATATCGAGCTATCGTCATGCCGACAAAGCTAGTGTGCTTGGTGTGTTCGAGGATGCGTTCGGTGATGGGGAGTTTAATTCGTCATCCGAGGATTGCTACCAGCGGATAAATATCACCGAACTCTAAAGGTTAAGAGTTCGGTGATAATATCGTCGCGTTTATTTATTTAGATGCGGCTTATTTAAATCTTGCTTCTAGGTAATCAAACACTGCACGAATACCAAACGCTTCACCACCTAATGGGCGACCAGGTAAGTGACGAACATTAAAAGCCATAACATCAAAGTGTACCCAATCAGTCTTTTCAACAAACCGCTGTAAATATAATGCGGCAGTAATAGCACCGCCAAAAGGCTGCGTTGGGCAGTTAGTCATATCGGCTATAGTGCTTTTGAATAAATCATCATAAGGTTTATGTAACGGCATACGCCATACTGGATCACTATTTTTCAGACCTGCAGTGGTGATATCGGCAGCTACTTGATCATTAGTTGAGAAGAAGCCCGCTAATTCAGTGCCTAAAGCAACACGCATAGCACCTGTTAAGGTCGCAAAATCGATGATCAATTCAGGCTCATCGTTTTCTGCTTCTGCTAAGGCATCACATAAAACTAAACGACCTTCAGCATCAGTATTATGAATTTCAACGGTAAGACCTTTACGCGTAGTAACTACATCTCCTGGACGAAGTGCATTGCTTGAGACTGCATTTTCGACCGCTGGAATTAATACACGTAAATTAATAGGTAAGTTATGCGCCATGATCAACTGAGCTAAACCTAAAACGTGGGCAGCACCGCCCATGTCTTTTTTCATGTTACGCATACCAGCAGCGGGTTTCATATCTAAACCACCACTGTCAAAACAAACACCTTTACCCACTAAAGTTACTTGTGGGTTTTTGCTATCACCCCAAGTTAAATCGACTAAACGTGGCGTATGAACACTGGCGCGACCAACGGCATGAATGGTTGGGTAGTTATGCTCAAGTAAATCATCACCAATAATTTGCTTAACTTCACCGTTATATTGCTTGGCTAACTCTTCTGCGGCTTGACCAATATCAACTGGCATCATATCGGCAGCAGGTGTATTGACTAAATCACGTGTTAAGGCAGTGGCTTGAGCAAACTTAATAGCGCTTTCAACAATCTCAGCATTACCTGCTGTATTGCTAATGGCTAAGCTAGCAAATATTTTATCTGACTTGTTAGTAATGTATCTATCATATTGATAAGCACCTACTAACCAACCAAAACTGATAGCGGCAACGTGCTCTGACTCTGCTTGTAATAAAAACTGGCCCTGAGGCAGCTGTTTAATTAGGTCGCCACAAGCAAAGTAATCACTGGCATCAGCCACACAAAAAATGGCCTGACTCAATGCACCTTGACCATCTGACATAAGTGCTAGGCCGTCACCTTGGTAATTAGTATTAGTTAGCCAAGTTTGGTTATGTTTGTCTTGTTTACTAAACCAAGCTTGGTAAGCACTTTTTTCAATAACAAAAAGGTTAATACCTTGGTTTTCAGCGTTTAGTAAGTTATTCATGAGCTTCCTTTAGATCTAATGGCTATCTTGAGAATACCAAGTACATTAATTAATTGACCACTTAGCGATAATTAAAAGGCTTAGAGGCAAGGCATTGATTGAAGAGAATGGTTATTCCCTTGTCGATATTAATAACGACGCATGTAAGCCTTTTAAACTCGCCCTTTGGGAGTTTATTAGCGAACAAATAACTGCTCAAAATTAAAGAAATATAGAAAAACTATGTTTAAATAATTTAGCTTGTTCTAGGCTCGCTAATACAACTCTAAGCTGATCAATTCATTAGTGTAATTGGTAGCATGCTTAGATTGTAACTCAAGACGACCACAGAAAAAGCTCTATTGGCTCATTTCTTTATCGATTTTTTATCAATTTTTTTTGGACGGCTAAGTTCGCTTAAAGAGTGACCGGCAGTAGCGTAGCTAAATTATCTAAGCGGGTTTATTTTCCTATTGAGATGGTCAAGTGCTCAAATTCTCTTACTTTATCGATGACAGCAACCACATCTTCATGACGAGTATTATAATTTGGAATCACTATGGCTGAGCTGCTGTCGTTTTTAGCGATAAAGTTTTCAATACGGGCCGGAACACGTTCAATATCGACAGGTTTGCCATTAAAAGTCACCATGCCAGAATCACTGATTCTGAGTACCATCGCTGGCGCAGATTGGCTTTGAGGTTTATTAATTTTAGGGCGATTAACCATTATTCCTTCTTCTTTGACAAAGGAGGTGGTGACGATAAAAAAGATTAACAAAATAAAGACTATATCGAGCATAGGTGTCATATCGACTTCGGAGTTTTCAACTTCTGAGCGAATTTTTCTTGCAGACATATTTCTTCCTTTGAATTATTTGAGTTACTAGTTTTTATTTTTGTATGAAAAACGAACACGGGACTGACTATGTACGAAGAGTTACGTAGAGTCAAATAAATATACGAAATAAATCGTAGTAAGGTTTTTTATATTTTAGCGAGTAGATTTAGTCATTTAGAGAGGTTAGAGCAAGACATCTTTAAGGGTGATTTTTCCGTCTTTATTGGCCTTACTCATTTGTGCCATAAATAATTCGGCGGTGGCAATCGCATCATTGAGGGCATTATGGCCATGGTGCTCTGGCAGTTGCATTTTATGCCGTAAATTGGCAAGGCGTAATTCCGATGGGTCATAAGCAACGTCGCGTTTATCCAAGCGGCGTTTAGCCAGTGCCAAGGTGTCTATCATAGGAAAAATTGGCGCCATGCCATAAAGGTGATGACAAGCTTCAGTCAAAAATTGTTTTTCAATACGAGAAAAATGTACCAACATCACTTTACCGGCAAGTGCTTTAAGTAAAGCTTCAACTACTGTAGCTAAGGCTTGGCCTTGTTCTTTTTGGCTATCGGTAATGTGATGAATAATGACATTGCTTTCTTCAAGCTGAGCTTTAGTTTTGATGATTTGATGGTAACTGGACTTGAGAGACATTTGCTGCTGTTTAAGAGTAATAAAACCGACACTAAGCAATTTATCTTGCTTGGCATTTAGGCCGGTTGTTTCAAAGTCCACCGCCAAAATAGCTACTTTATCAATAGGGGTTGCCATACAAGGCATTGGCACGGATAAGAAGTCACGCAATGCGCCTGCAGGTGCTTTATTTAACAACAGCTTACGCTTAGCTTCATAACCAAGTAGCCAGCCGAACAGTGGTGAATTTGTCAAGGTTGTACTAGGCATTAATAGCTCGACTGTCTTGCATCTTGTAGGCTTTTAATGACCTTAAAGGCATCTTTAAGGTGTTCACGCTCTAACTTAGATATTTCTTTTGGTGACAAATAATTATCGGCAGTCTCACCGCGCATTAACTCTTTCGCTTGATGCTCCACTCTCAGCATTCCTAAAAACTCAAAAGCATCAATTAAGTTTTCTGCAGAGCCTCGGGTTAAAGAAGGTGTGCCAGCTGCCTGCTGAATTCGCTCTATGGTATTTACCGCACTAATACCTTCAGATAAAGCATAAATTCTGGCCAAATCGACCACTGGCGCGATGCCATTATGCTTTAAATCTAGCGTCGCTCTATGTTTACCATTTTGCTTTAAAACAAAGTCACGGAAAAATCCCAGTGGTGGTCGTAAATTTAAAGCATTTTTAGTTAAATGGGCAATAAATAGCGTACTATTTTGAGTTTTTATTAATAGCTGTTTTCTTACTTTATTAAGTAAAGCGACATCGCCATAAATGGTCTCTAAATCAAAGAATACGCAACTGTTGAGTAAGGCCTTCGGACAAGGTGTTTCTACCCAATCAGTAAAGTAGTTTTGCCAGATTTTTTGCGGTTTTCGCCATTTAGGGTTGGTTGCCATAATATCGCCAGGGCAGTAAATAAAACCACATTCGGCTAAACCATCACAAACAAAGGTAGCGAGACTTTCAAACCAAGCATCATCATAAGGTTTCATGGAGTTACAGATAATAATGGCATTATCTTGGTCTGAATGGGCGAGCTGTTCTTGCCTTGCTTGCGATCCCGCAGCAAGCCAAGCATAAGGCACCGGCGCTTGGCCATATTTGTATTCGGCCATTTCAATTAAACGTTTGGTGAAAGCCATGGTAATTGCGCTAATGCTTTTACCGACGTGATCGGCACTGCTGCCTAATTTTGCTAGGCGAATTTGTAACTTAGGCAATAACTGGCTGATTTCTTTTAGCTCGGTGAGGGTGTTTGCTTTGTGGATAATGCTCGATAAATTAATAGCATTATGGCCTTCATTATTAATCAAGTCTGTGACGGTAACCATACCGACAAGCTCATCATTTTTGGTGACCGGTAAGTGATGGATATGTTTAGCCGTCATCATCATCAAAGCGTCATAGGCGTTACTTTTTGCATCAATAGTGCACATATCTCGGGTCATAATTTCGCTGATAGCGGCACTGGTTGCTAACCCCGTAGCCACACAGCGGCGGCGAATATCTTTATCTGTGACAATGCCAACTGGGTTATCATCTTCGACCACCACTAGGCAAGAATAGCCTTGTTCATTCATTTGCATGGCGGCTTGCTGAATGGTTTGATTGGTACTAATACTCGCCACAGGGCTTTGATAAAAGTTACTGACCGCAGTATTCATTAAGGTGGAAGATAAAATAGCCTCTTCATTTACCTGAGTCATTTTATTTTTTAAGCGTTGGGCGGAGTTTTGACTAAAATAGTCACTAATGCTGGGGAAACGCCCACCTATATCCTGTAAAACAGTGGCTTCAACGCTGTAAATTAAGCAGTCTTCATCGGTATGTACTTGCAACTGGCTCGTGGTAGCCGTTTGACTGTTACTTTGTGCATTAGTCTCGGTATGGTAAAAAGCATCACACAAGTCTCCTTCACCCAAGCGGCTGACTAATTCACCGTCGGCAGAACGGCAGCTAATAGCACCTTTTCGCAAAATATATAATCTTGGCTCGTTAATGCCTTTTGGCGGAAGATAGTCGTCTTTTCTCACATAATTAATAGTTAGTTCCCGCACAAGGTGGGCAAGTACTTGCTTGGGCAAGCTATCAAAAGGCGGAATGCTGTGAATAAAAGTGCTAATTTCTGACAGTTCAGTATCCATATGTTTCCCGCTATTTAGCCCGTAAGAATCAATTATCTAGTGATATACCCGTTACCATTCAAAGTGCTCGATTTCAGTGGGAATTTAAATGACTTTAGGCAAGGAGAAGAACGTAAACATAGTCACTCTATATTTTTGTTCTTTAACGCGGCATAAAGTCTTTTAAAACCCATCGCAGAAGCGCTTGATCAACATCACTTCATCGTTACATCCATTTAAAATGGAATAACCATGGCTACATTGATATGCCTTGAATTGAAATTGCTCAAGCACTCTGAAACATGCATCTTGAATGGTAACGGGTATAGCATTAATCTAGAGTTTTGTTGTCGTATAGACAAGTGTTATCAGGAAAACCTAGACTAAAGTTGAGTATGGCAATCAATATTTTAACAGCCTAGGGTAGATCTTTAGCTCTGCTAAGCACATTGCATTGGTAATCACTTTTTATATGTCCAGAGTGAATATACAAGACTAACATTAGACTAATTACTCAGGTTTCATCCTAGCTCCAGCCTTTTTCATCAATCTAGACTAAAGGCTAATACCCGGCCAAAAAAAAGCTTGTTAGATTGATTAACAGGTAAAGTTGAATATGGATTTTTGCCACTGTTCGCGCTCTTTAGCCAATTTTGACAGAAATCTATATCCACACTTTTACTAAAACGTTCACTAAAATTATTACAACTTCTTTTTATTAAGAAATGCGTCAAAGCGCAATAAAAATATAATACGCTAATTAACGCTATACATTCGCTAGGAGAACATCGTGGAAGAAAATAAAGAAACCTATTGGTCGGAAAATCTTCGCCTGATCTTTATCTGTCTTACAATCTGGTTTATCGTTTCATTTGGTTTAGGTTTGTTGCTTGTTGAACCATTAAATGAAATACGTCTAGGTGGCTACAAACTTGGTTTTTGGTTTGCACAGCAAGGCTCTATTTACTCATTTTTAGGTTTGATCTTTTGGTATGGTGCCAAAATGAATAAGCTTGATAAAAAATATCACGCGGAGGGTTAAGAGATGGAAGAACTAAAACTTTATACTTACATCGCAGTATTTGGCACCTTCGCCTTATATTTTGCTATTGCTTGGTGGGCTCGTGCGGGTTCAACCAGTGATTTTTACGTAGCGGGTGGTGGCATAACGCCATTACAAAATGGTATGGCAATTGGCGCCGATTGGATGAGTGCTGCGTCATTCATTTCCATGGCTGGTATGATTGCCTTTATGGGATACGGCGGCTCAGTATTCTTAATGGGTTGGACTGGTGGTTATGTATTACTGGCATTGCTTTTAGCGCCATACATGCGTAAACACGGTAAATTTACCGTTCCTGAGTTCATTTTTGATAGATATTATTCTAAAACTGCCCGTGTTGTTGCGGTAGCTTGTTTAATCATCGCATCATTAACTTACATTATCGGCCAAATGAAAGGTGTCGGTGTTGCTTTCTCTCGCTTCTTAGAAGTTGATTACGGGATAGGCTTAGGCATAGGCATGTTTGTTGTTTGGGTATATGCAGTGTTAGGTGGCATGAAAGGCATTACTTACACACAAATTGCGCAATATGTAGTAATGATCTTTGCTTACACTATTCCTGCGGTATTTATTTCATTACAACTTACTGGTAATCCAATTCCACAATTAGGTTTAGGTAGTACCCTTGCCGATGGTAGTGGTGTTTATTTGCTTGATAAGTTAGATATGGTTGTTACAGATTTAGGCTTCAAAGAATACACCACAGATAACCTAGGTGGTACAGTGAATATGTTCGCTTATACTATCTCTTTGATGATTGGTACTGCGGGTCTTCCTCATGTAATTATGCGCTTCTTTACTGTACCTTCAGTACAAGCAGCACGTGCTTCAGCGGGTTATGCCTTAGTTTGTATCGCCTTGCTTTACACTGTTGCTCCTGCAGTTGGCGCTATGGCTCGTCTTAACTTGATGAATACTATTGAACCTGTCGCGGGTCAAAATCTTGAGTATGCTGAACGTCCACAATGGTTTAAAGATTGGGAAAAAACTGGTCTATTAAAGTATGAAGACAAAAATGGCGACGGTAGAATTCAATACACAGCGGATGCTAAAACTAATGAAATGGTGAAAGTTGACCGTGACATTATGGTATTAGCTAACCCTGCTATTGCGAACTTACCTAACTGGGTTATTGCCTTGGTTGCCGCGGGTGGTTTAGCTGCAGCGCTATCAACCGCCGCTGGTTTGTTATTGGCAATATCCTCATCCATCTCACATGATTTAATGAAAGGTATATTAACACCGGATCTGTCGGAGAAAAATGAGTTGCTGGCTGGTCGAGTAGTCATGACCATAGCGATTATTGTCTCGGGTTACCTTGGTTTAAATCCGCCTGGCTTTGCCGCAGGAACGGTCGCCTTAGCCTTTGGTTTAGCGGCATCCAGTATCTTCCCTGCGCTAATGATGGGTATCTTCTCTAAGAAGATGAGTGGTACAGCAGCCGTTGCAGGTATGTGTTCAGGTATCGGCATAACTATGCTGTATGTGTTCCAACATAAAGGCATTATGTTTATCCCAGGTACTTCGTTCCTAGGTGATATGGGTCCAAACTGGTTCTTCGGTATTTCGCCTAACGCTTTTGGTGCGGTCGGTGCATTAGTTAACTTTATCGTAGCTTTTGCAGTACTTAGAGTTACGGGTCCAGCACCAGCACATATCCAAGCAATGGTAGAGAACATGCGTATTCCAGGAAATGTTAGTGCAGCACACGATCACTAGAATATTAAGTGATTAGACGTGAATTAGGTCACGTCAAGATAAACTAAAAGGCTAGACGACTGTTGCTCCCAAAGTCGCTAGCCTTTCTTTTTCTGCCGCGATTTGGTTTAATGTCTTTAGTAAACCAATGTTTTTTTTTAAAGAAAAAGTATAAGAAGATACCCTATGAATAAACACACTAGACTTGCTTTTATGGTTGCTCCTTTTCTCGCTATTATTGGTTTTATTGGCGCGGATTATTATGAAGAGGCAGAAGCTGATGGTAATAAACTCATTCAATTATCGCAGGAAGGACACTGTGATATTGTGAATAAAAATTGTGTGCTGAGCTCAGGTGAATTTAAAGTAAACATTTCTGATAACGCAGGTGTTACTGAAGTTAACTCAACTTTTCCGTTAGATAGTGCCACCCTATTTTTGGTCGATAAAAGCGATAACATGACGCCTTATCCACTAGGTATGCAAAAAAGTCCTTATTATTGGCGCAGTAATACACCAATAGGTGAGCTGGTAGCTAATAAAGGCGATAGTTATAGATTACGTTTAATCGCCAATATTAAAGGTGGCCAGTACATCAGTGAGTTTTATACACAAACAGTGAAGTAAGCCAATCACTTTACGGGTAAGTAACATAAAGGATAGTAAGAACAGACCCTAGTATTGCGATAAAAAGCAGCTATAATTTTAAGTTGGTGTTCAATTGGTATAACGTCTAAAAACAATTAAGGGATTAATTTATGCAATATTTAGTCGATGATTTTATAAGGATGAATCAAGCAGGACAAGTACTGGCATTATGTGAAAAATACTATCATGATGATGTCACTATGCTCAGTGATGGAGAACTGTTTGCTCAATCAATGTCTGAAGCCTATGAAAGACAAAAAGGCTTTGTCGCCTCCATTGAATCCTTTGATATCCAACTTATCTCTCAGCAACTTAAGGGTAATATTAGTGAGCTGGTCTTTTTCTATAAAATGATAGGTACTGATGAAACCTTAAATGAATTTACCGGCAAACATATTCAAACTTGGCAAGATAATAAAATAATTTATGAAGAATACCTAACCGTCTAGCTTAATAATCAATTCAAACAAACTATCACCACCACTTCCAAGTCAAAGCTATAACAAAAATCTAGTACAGCATAGGGAGTTTACCTAGAGTAAACTCCCTCATCTTGCTTAATATCTCTTGATAACCTTGCGCTGACGCTCTTCATTTTACGGTTAACTGCGCTAATTTTGTAGTGCGAAGAGCCCGTAAAATTAGAACATTACACAGCATTACAACCTATTGATATTCAGTTGAGTATGCGTAAAACTAAACGATAATATTTCTTAATTTTCATTGTTTAGTTGTACGCATACGTGGTGAAAGATAGCTATGCTTTGAGCGATAGCGCCATTTACTGCAAGTTTATGCTGAAACTAGTTGAAAATTTACTACGTCATTCATTTTTTATTATTAATATAGCTAGCTTTCAGGAGAAGGTATGTCTGCTATTAGACCGACAGTAAGACCCAAACATACCATTTTATTTAAGTTTTCCTTTGGCCTGAGTCTGTTATTTGTAGTGATGCTCGCGGCAACTTATATGGTGGTCGATCTCGTCGCTAAGGAATATTTAGTTGATAAAAATAAGGAATTGATTGGTGAGACTGGTTCTCGAATCGTATCAGAGATATCACTACGCATTAGTATTGCGGAAACCTTAACTCGAAATTTGGCCGCTGCAGGGGAAACCTTGCCGAAAGAGCCAAAACTGTTCCACAAAGTTATTCCTCAAATGCTTGCTATGCAAGAAAGCCAAGACTTTATTGTCGGCGGTGGCGTCTGGCCTGAGCCTGGACACTTTACTCCAGGCAAAGAGCAACGTAGCTTCTTTTGGGGGCGAGACAGCTCAGGTAAGTTGCAATATTTCGACCAATATAATGATGCCGATAGTACAGGTTATCATAACGAAGAATGGTATGTGCCAGGTCGCTATAGCAAGCCCGGAGAGTGTCTCTGGTCTAAGTCTTATATGGACCCATATACTTTGGCGCCGATGGTAACCTGTACCGTGCCAATGTTCGATCAGCAACAGTTTTCGGGTAATGCTACGGTTGATGTCAGCCTGCAACAGCTGAAGAGTATATTACGCGAAGGTAGCGCTAAGCTTGGCGGCTATGCTTATGCCGTTGATCGTAATAATAAATTTTTGTCATTTCCCGATGACCAGCTAACTAAAACAACCAATCGAGATAATAATAATCTTACTCAAGAGTATATTACGGTAAATCAGCTAGCAGAAAAACTTGATTCATTTCAGCCTGTTGCTGATGTGTTAACTGAAATAAATCAATCTTTGATTCAGTCTGTTGTAGAGAAAAATAGGCGACTGGCTGAGGGTATTGCTGAGCAAAGCAAACAAATATCTTCCATAGACGCACAATTAATTGTCGCTAATATGTTGATGCTACGAGATCAGCATGACAAGCTTCGCTCTACAACGATTTCGGTGATCAGTCAGCAAGACTTCATACTCGGTGAGCCAGTAAACGTGTCGGTATTTATCATGCCAAAAACCTTATGGAAAATAATTGTCGTCACACCTCAACAAGTGGCGATAAATAGCGCCAGTAAGGTGGCTAATTTGATCTTAATATTGCTTTTCGCCATCATGATTGTCGCGGCTTTTTTCGGTTTTATTTATTGTCGACGCAGTTTAATTGTCCCTATGTATCGAATGGTCAACCAACTGCAGAAATCGGTAGCAGATGGCGAGCATACTCAGACAGAGTTGCTCGATGATCGCAGAAAAGATGAATTCGGCTTGTTGGCTTATTACTTTAACCAAGCAGAACATAAACTGAAGCATTTGGCACTGCATGATTCACTGACGGGTTTGCCTAATCGGTTATTATTTCAAGATAGGTTACAGCAGGCGGTAGCAATGGCTAAACGTCACGATCATAAATTTGCTGTCTTCTTTATGGATTTAGACAACTTCAAGATAATAAATGACACCATGGGTCATGAAGCTGGCGATGAATTACTTAAAGAAGTGGCGTTAAGGCTCGCTGGTACCGGGAGAAAAATGGATACGGTAGCAAGGTTAGGTGGAGATGAGTTTGCTTTCATTATCAATAAGGTTAATGGCATTGAAGACGCAGTGAGTTTTGCTCGTCGACTCAATAAGTTATTGAAAACACCAATAACAGTGAATGGTCACAATATTAATATGGGCAGTAGCATAGGGGTAACACTTTGTCCTGATGATGCTGATAATAGTGAGGAGCTACTTCGAAATGCCGATATTGCCATGTATCAGGCGAAGGATAATGGTCGTAATACCACCTGCTTCTTTACTCGTGAGATGAATGTTAGATTGCAGCAAAACAAGGAAATTTTGACTGATTTAGCCGAGTCTTTACTGCAAGGTCATTTTGAACTCTACTATCAACCGCTCTTTACTATTGACCATAAGACACTTGTTGGTGCTGAGGCATTGATACGTTGGCATCACCCAGAGAAAGGTATGATCCCGCCGGATAAGTTTATTGCTGTTGCTGAGCAGAGTGGACTGATCAATGAATTGGGCGATTGGGTCTTGGCACAGGCATGTCGTGAAATAAAAACCTTTGTAAATGTCGGGATTGTCGATATTAAGGTAGCGATTAACATTTCACCGGTACAATTTAGACGTAAAGATTTTTTACAACATATGCTGCTAATTTTAGAGCAGCATGATGTTAGCAGCAACTTTATCGAACTTGAAATCACCGAAGGCGCGGTGATGGATAATGTTGATCAAGCTATAGATATGATGAAGGCTTTACATGATGCTGGCTTTCAGTTGGCAATGGATGATTTTGGTACCGGTTATTCCTCGCTGAGTTATTTGAAGCGCTTTCCGATTCAAAAAGTGAAAATAGACCGTAGTTTTATTACTGATCTTGAGAATGACGATGATAGTAAATCGATTGCCACAGCTATTATTCAGATGAGCCACTCATTGGGCTTAGATGTACTGGCCGAAGGTGTAGAAACAGAGGCGCAGCTGCAATATCTTCAGGGCGAAAAGTGTGATTATGTGCAGGGTTATTATACCGGCAGACCTATGCCAGCCAGCCAATTTATCGAAAAATTTAGGCGAGTAAAGGACACTAGTCTAGCCAATGAAGCGGCGGTATCAATCATAACGACTTGAGCAAAACGCTGCTATTAAGGAACTATGGCGGCCAAGCACTCCCAGATATTAAAGAATTAAGGGGGTATAGAGTCGATATAGGCTCTATATCCATAAAACTTCGGCTAAAGCTAATCATTCTTACATTCACTAGCCCCTAATTATTCCTAAATTAACTACTCAACAAACCCTAAAAATTTAATGACAGAAGCACTCAGTTACCATTTGTTGACTGGTGCTCAGCTTATTTCTATTGTGTCAGCACTTGCACCGTGTCAGTGCCGCTTAGTCATCACCTTAGTGCAAAAAGGTAAAAATAGCGGAAGGCCTTTATTCTAAATCCTTGTTATTCAAGTAGATAACCTTTTGGCACTTAGCTTGCTCTATATATGTCATGTTGAATAAAACCTTGCTGGCAAAAGAAGCCTTAACTTAAGTCTCAAGCAAAGCGTTTTATTCTATTCTCGCACTATGAGTAGGATTGTCCTTATGAAAACAGATAAACAGCTGTTGAGCAAAGCTAAAATTGTTGTGGTTGGTAATGGCATGGTTGGCCATCACTTTGTTGAAGAAATGGCTAAAAATTCAGATTATCAAATAACAGTTTTATCTGCTGAATCAAGATTAGCATACGATCGTGTTTATTTATCTTCATACTTTGCAGGTAAAACTGCAGATGATCTCGCCCTGACCACGCCTGAGCATTATGATGAGTTAGGGGTTACTTTTAAAACTAATGCCAAAGTAACCAATATTGATAAGTCAGCTAAAGTAGTCACTACTGAAAGCGGTGACTGTTTTGAATATGACAAACTTATTTTAGCTACTGGTTCATATCCATTTGTGCCACCTATTCCTGGTGGCGATGTTGAACATAGCTTAGTTTACCGTACCATTGATGACTTAGAAGCGATTCAAGCCAGTGCTGACGTTAGTAAAGTTGGTGTTGTTATTGGTGGTGGTCTGCTTGGCTTAGAGGCAGCAAAAGCGGTAAAAGAGCTTGGCTTAGAAACACATGTTGTTGAATTTGCTCCACAGTTAATGGGTGTACAAGTTGATGGCGGCGGTGGTCGTTTATTAAAAACAAAAATCGAAGAGCTAGGTGTGCAAGTGCATACATCAAAAGCAACCAATGAAATTGTAGCGGGTGATAAGCACCGTTATAAATTATGTTTCAGCGACGGTACCGAACTTGAAACCGATTTAATTTTATTCTCAGCGGGTATTCGCCCTTATGACAACCTCGCCCGTGAGTTTGATCTTGAAATAGGTCAGCGTGGCGGTATTGTTATTGATAACCAATGTAAAACCTCAGACGCTGATATTTATGCAATCGGTGAGTGTGCCTTATGGAATAACTTTATCTATGGTTTAGTTGCACCCGGTTACAGCATGGCTAAAGTTGCCGTTAAAGATATCTGTGGCGAAGAAGCTGAGTTTACCGGTGCTGATATGAGTACTAAATTAAAACTCATGGGTGTTGAAGTTGGCTCTATTGGTGACGCCCACGCTAAAACGGAAGGTTCATTAACTTATACCTATGAAAACCAACCTGAAGGCGTTTATAAGAAAATAGTGGTATCGAGCGATAAAAAAGCCTTACTTGGTGCAGTGCTTATTGGTGATACCAGTGAATACGATACCTTATTGCAATATATGCTTAATGCCATTGAATTACCGGAATCACCTGAAGGTCTAATTCTGCCAATGGCGGCAGATAAGCCTACTTTAGGTGTTGATGCCTTACCTGATACTGCCACTATTTGTTCATGTCATAACGTTACTAAAGGCGACATTATTGCCGCGATTGATTGTGGCGCCGTTGATGTTGGTCAAGTGAAAAGCGGCACTAAAGCCGGCTCAGGTTGTGGTGGTTGTGCAGCCTTAGTTAAAAGTGTTGCCGATAACGAGTTTGAAAAACGCGGTGTTGAAGTTAAAAAAGACATCTGTGAACATTTTGCTTATTCACGTAAAGAGCTGTTTGACATTGTCAGTGTTGAAAAAATCAAAACCTTTGATGAGCTACTTAGCTCACACGGTCGTGGTTTAGGTTGTGAAATTTGTAAACCGGTAGCGGGTTCAGTACTGGCGTCAGTTTGGAATGACTACATTCTTAAAAAACCACATTTATCACTACAAGATACCAATGATACTTACCTAGGTAATATGCAAAAAGATGGTACCTATTCAGTGGTACCACGTATTGCTGGTGGTGAGATCACTCCGGATAAACTTATCGTTTTAGGGCAAGTTGCCAAGAAATATAACTTGTATACCAAAATTACTGGTGGCGCACGTGTAGATTTATTCGGTGCGCGTGTTGAACAATTACCACCCATTTGGAAAGAGTTAGTTGATGCTGGTTTTGAAACCGGCCACGCCTACGGTAAATCATTACGTACCGTTAAATCATGTGTTGGTTCTACTTGGTGTCGTTACGGCGTGCAAGATAGCATGAGCATGGCCATCGATTTAGAAAACAGATACAAAGGTTTACGTGCACCACATAAGATTAAATTTGGTGTCTCAGGTTGTACCCGCGAATGTGCTGAAGCACAAGGTAAAGACATAGGAATTATCGCCACTGAAAATGGTTGGAACCTTTTTGTCGGCGGTAACGGTGGTATGAAACCACGTCACGGTGATTTATTTGCCACCGATTTAGATGATGAAACCTTAGTAAAATATGTTGATCGAATTTTAATGTTCTACGTACAAACGGGTGACAGATTACAACGTACTTCAGTTTGGATGGATAACTTAGAAGGCGGCTTAACTTACTTACAAGACGTTATCATGAAAGACAGCTTAGGTATTACCGACGCGCTAGAAGAGCAAATGGCGGCAATTGTTGGTAGTTATCAATGTGAATGGAAAACGACTTTGGAAGACCCTGAAGCATTAAAACGTTTCCAACCTTTTGTTAACTCTGACAAAAGTGATAGCAATATCCAGTTTGTTACCGAGCGTGAGCAAATTCGTCCAGCACGTGGTGAAGAGAAAATTGCCGTAACCTTTATCCCATCTGTAGAAAATGATGCTACAGAAAAAGAAGCAGTAGCTGAAGAAGTTTAAGAGGAGCACAAAAAATGACTACAACAAATACAGAAAAAACATGGCGCACAATTTGTGACTCAAGTGACTTAGTAAAAGATTCAGGTATTTGCGCGTTACTTGCTAATGAAGCCGGTAACGAAGAACAAATTGCTATTTTTCACCTACCGAACAGCGAAGATAAAATATATGCCGTTGGCAACTACGACCCTATCGGTAAAGCCAATGTTTTATATCGCGGCATTGTTGGCTGTATTGCCGATGAACCCGTTGTTGCTTCGCCGTTATACAAACAACATTTTTCATTAAAGACAGGTCGTTGTTTGCAAGAAGAGCAGAGTATTTCGGTTTACCCGATTCGTATTGAAAATGAGCAAGTACAAGTACTTTATTAACTTGTTTTTATCTCGTATTCATTAATACATTATTTAGAATTAGGTAGGAGTTCAGTATGAGTTTATTAACCGCTGATTCACCATATGTTTCACTTGAGAGTGAAAAAAAGATGCCGTCACTGATCCAGAGTACCTGTGCCTATTGTGGTGTTGGTTGTGGTGTTGATATTGGTATAGCTGATGGCAAAGCAACATCATTAACTGGCTCAGCTGATCATCCGGCCAACTATGGCAAGCTATGTGTAAAAGGCAGTAACTTACTCAATACCATCGATTTAACTAATCGCTTGTTAGTGCCTGAAATTTCAGGAGAACAGGTTAGTTGGCAGCAAGCTACTGATTATGTGGCGGATAAATTCAGCGATATTATTAAAAATCACGGTAAAGATGCCGTTGCTTTTTATGTCTCAGGTCAGCTCTTGACCGAAGACTACTATTTGGCTAATAAATTGATGAAGGGTTATATCGGCTCAGGCAATATCGATACTAATTCTAGATTATGCATGTCCTCAGCAGTTTCTGCTTATAAACGCGCGTTTGGCGAAGACGTGGTGCCTTGTAGTTATCAAGATCTTGAGCAAACCGACTTGTTATTACTGACAGGCTCGAATGCCGCCTGGACACATCCTGTGTTGTATCAACGTATTGAGCGCGCTAAAAAGATCAATCCGGCAATGAAAGTTGTAGTGCTTGATCCAAGAAAAACAGCTACTTGTGAACTAGCCGATAACTTCATTCAATTAAAGCCTGGCAGTGACGGTGCGTTTTTTAATGGTCTGTTGAATTATTTGGCTGAAAATGGCGGTTTAGATGCTGATTATATCGACGAATTCACCGAAGGTTTTGAAGAAACGCTAACGCATGCAGCTATGTGGTCAGTAGATAAAGTGGCTGAATATTGTCAAGTTAGTGCGGAAGAGTTAACGACTGTTTATCAGTTGTTTTGCCAGAGTAAAAAGGCGCTAACTTTCTATTCTATGGGCGTTAATCAATCTTCTTCTGGCGTAGATAAGTGCCAGAGTATTATTAACTGTCATTTAGCCAGCGGAAAAATGGCTAAAACGGGTTGTGGCCCGTTTTCAATTACTGGACAACCTAATGCCATGGGCGGTAGGGAAGTAGGTGGCTTAGCCAATCAACTCGCAGCTCACATGGATATTGATAATCCACTGCACCAAGATAAAGTACAGCGCTTTTGGCAATCACCAACCATGGCAAATAAACAAGGTGCTAAGGCCGTGGAGATGTTTGACAAAATCGCCACGGGAGAAATTAAAGCGGTATGGGTAATGGCAACCAATCCTATGGTGAGCTTGCCTGATCGCGACAAAATTGCCGCGGCGCTGAAAAAGTGTCAGTTAGTAGTCGTATCAGATTGTGTTGAAGAAAATGATACCTTAGCCTTTGCCGACGTGAAATTACCAGCAACACCTTGGTTAGAAAAAAATGGCACAGTAACTAATTCAGAGCGTCGTATATCTCGTCAACGCAATGCCGTCGCACCTGCAGGTCAAGCAAAACATGATTGGCAAATTATCCGTGATGTAGCGCAAAGCATGGGCTTTGCCGGTTTTGATTTCGAAGATGTTAGCGATGTTTTTAACGAACATGCCCGTTTAACCAGTTTTGAAAATAATGGTGAACGTCTGCTTGATTTGTCTGGCTTGAGTCAGTTAACGGCGCAGGAATACCATGAGTTGACACCGATACAATGGCCGGTTAACGAGCAATACCCGCAAGGTTGTGATCGGGTTTATGCCGATGGTAAATTCAATACCGCTACCGGTAAAGCGCAATTTATTGCCGTGACTCCCCAATTACCAATACAGAGAACTTCCGAGAAATTTCCTTTTGTGCTTAACAGTGGTCGAATGCGCGATCAATGGCATACGATGACTCGTACCGGAAAAACCAGTAAATTGTCAGCGCATACTGACAAACCGTATCTTTATCTTCACCCTAGTGATGCCAAGAACTTAGCAGTCGTTGATGACGATATGCTTAACATTACCGCCAGTACTGGCCAGGCGATTGCACACGTTAAGTTAGATGATAAACAGCGCGTGGGTGAGTGTTTTATGCCGATACATTGGAATAAAAGCTACGCCTCACATGCGAATGTTAGTGTCTTATATCAAGGTATTGTTGACCCTATTTCGGGCCAAGCTGAATGTAAGCAAGGTGCAGTTGCGTTAACTAAAAAAAGCTATCAGCAATATTTGAGTTTACACACATTCGCTAGCATAAGTGATGTAAATGAACTTGAAGTCTCGGCAGACTTTTGGTTAAAAAATAAAGCAGCTTATGGCAGTGCATACCAAACAGCCTTTGAAGAGCAGGTTGCAGATGCCTTGTTATGGTGTCAGCAAGCGACTAAATTATCGGGAGAGTGGTTGCAATTTAATCAAGGCGACCAGTCGTATATTGTCTGTTTGCAAGCAGGGAAGTTAGTCGCCTTAGCCTATTTTTCTAAAGAGTGGCCTAAGCTTGAAATGAGCTGGCTTGAACACGTTTTCAGTGAAGAAAAGCTAGAGTTTTCCACCATACAATCGTTATTATTGGGTATAGCCAGTGAAGAATTTAATCAAGGCAAACAAGTATGTAGTTGTTTTGCTGTCGGTGAAAAAACAATTAACCAAGCTATAGCGCAAGGTTGTGGCAGCGTTGAACAGCTGGGTGAAAAACTGCAATGTGGTACTAAGTGTGGTTCATGTAAACCTGAGTTAGCCAGTTTAATTCGACAACATGACATGGCGGTAGTCGCTGTCTAATCTAGACTCACTTACTCACTTACTCACTTACTCGGTGTAGCGCAAAGCGCCTCTGTGTCCTCGGTGGTAATTGTTTTTTCTATTTAAGTCGAAGAAAAACAAATTGTAAATCGCTTACTGTGATTTATTCATGTTTTACTAAATAAGCGCACTAGTAAAGCATAGGGTAACTTGGTTACAATACGCGCTCTTAAAAATGCTCAATGAATGGATTTATCATGTCACTTTCTGTTGTTATTCTTGCCGCGGGTAAAGGTACTCGCATGCGCTCTTCTTTACCCAAAGTGCTCCATAACATAGCTGAAAAACCTATGGTTGCTCATGTTATCGATAGTGCTCGTCAATTAGGTGCGAGCAATATCTACCTAGTGTACGGCTTTGGCGGTGAAGTATTGCAGCAGCGTATTACCGGTGAAGACTTAACCTTTGTTGAGCAAGTAGAACAACTAGGTACCGGTCATGCCGTTGATCAAGCCTCGCCTTTTCTAAGTGATGATGAAGATGTATTAGTACTTTATGGAGATGTGCCGTTAACGAAAGTATCTACCTTAGAAAGTTTGCTGGCAGCTAAACCTGACAATGGCATGGCGCTATTAACTGTACATTTAGCTAATCCTATGGGTTATGGCCGTATTGTCCGTGAAGAAATAGCCGGACAACAACAAGTGGTCGGCATCATTGAGCAAAAAGATGCCAGTGCCGAGCAGTTAAAAATTAATGAAGCCAATACTGGTATTTTATTAGCTAACGGTGGTGACTTAAAACGTTGGTTAAGTAACTTGTCTAGCGATAATGCTCAAGGTGAATATTACTTAACGGATATTATTGCCGCCGCTCATGGCGAAGGTAAAACCATTGCTACTGCGCATCCTGAAACTGAAATTGAAGTCGAAGGCGCTAATAACCGTGTGCAACTTGCCACCTTAGAGCGTGCTTACCAAGCGCGCATTGCTGAAGAGCTTATGCTTGCTGGCGCTAGTTTACGTGACCCTGCGCGCATTGACGTTCGTGGCAAGTTAACCACAGGCACTGAAGTTAGTATCGATGTAAACTGTATTTTTGTCGGTGAAGTTACACTGGCTGATAATGTACTGGTGGGCGCTAACTGTATTATTACCAATAGTACTATTGGCGAAAATGTTGAAATTAAGCCAAACAGTATTATTGAAGATGCAATCATTGAAGCGAATTGTTCGGTGGGTCCCTTTGCCCGTATTCGTCCTGGTTCAGTGATGAAACAAGACTCGCATATTGGCAATTTTGTTGAAATGAAAAATACTACTTTAGGTGAAGGCACTAAAGCAGGTCACTTATCGTATTTAGGTAATGCCGAAATTGGTCGCAAGGTAAATATTGGCGCGGGTACTATTACTTGTAACTACGATGGTGTAAATAAATCAACTACAGTCATTGGTGATCATGCATTTATTGGCTCTAATAGTTCATTGGTAGCACCGGTAACTATTGGAAAGTCAGCAACTATAGCTGCGGGCTCGGTAATTACTAAAGAAGTAGCAGAAAGTGATTTAGCCCTTGGCCGAGCAAAACAGCGTAACCTTAGTGGTTGGCAACGTCCGGTAAAAAAGAACTAAGCCTACTTAAGCTCAGCACTCCTTACTAAAGGCGCTATTTTAGCGCTTTTTTTGTGACTTTTTTTTAAGATAAGTTATAGCTAAGTCAAAGTAAAAAATTGCATTATCTTTCGGTATGAAACATAATATCGATTATAGCGAAACTAAGTTGCGCAATTCGAAACTTTTCGAAACAAACTAATCATAGAAGTTAAAAATAAAATCCTATGTCTAAACGAAATACTCAACAACGTCGTCATAATATTATTGCCGATTTAAATGCCCAGGGTGAAGTGAGCGTAGACAGCTTAGCCAAGCAATTTGATACTTCAGAAGTCACCATCAGAAAAGATCTAGCGGCACTGGAAAACAGTGGCTTATTGTTAAGGCGCTACGGTGGCGCAGTGGCCTTGCCTAGTGAAATTACTGAAGTAAAGACTGAGCAACTGTCGCAACAAAAGTTACTCATAGCTAAAAAAGCGGCCATGCTTATTCGTGATCACAACCGCATTATCATTGATAGCGGTCAAACCACATCGGCTTTAGTCAGTGAGTTAGCCCATAAAAAAGGTTTAGTGGTAATGACCAATGCTTTGAGCATTGCTAACGAAATTCACGCCTTAGAAAATGAGCCGACATTATTGATGACCGGTGGTACTTGGGATGCTAATTCAGAGGCGTTTCAAGGGCAAGTTGCCGAGCAAGTATTACGCTCTTATGATTTTGACCAACTGTTTATTGGTGCCGACGGTATTGATATTAACCGTGGTACTACTACTTTTAATGAATTAATCGGCTTAAGCCGTGTTATGGCTGAAGTGGCTCGCGAAGTCATCGTGATGGTTGAATCGGCCAAAATAAGCAAGAAAATCCCTAATTTAGAACTAAACTGGCAGCAAATTCATACAGTGATCACCGATGATGGTCTCTCAGAAGAAATGCGCATAGCCTTAACGGAGCAAGGCGTAAAATTAATTATCGCCAAGGGCTAACTTAAACAAGCTATTCAAGTTAGTTAAGCTCAAAATAATCAAATATGAACAATGAAAAGGAATCAATATTATGTGTGGCATAGTCGGCGCAGTAGCCCAACGCGATGTAGCAGATATTTTAGTAGAAGGTTTAAAGCGATTAGAGTATCGCGGTTATGATTCTGCTGGTGTAGCGGTGATCAATAATAACAAACTTTTTACCACCAAACGTTTAGGTAAAGTACAAGAGCTTGACCAAGCGCTTACCGAAACTCCGTTAGCTGGTGGCACAGGTATAGCTCATACTCGCTGGGCCACTCATGGTGCACCAAGTGAAGTGAACGCTCACCCACATGTATCAAATAATACTATCGCGGTAGTACATAACGGCATTATTGAGAACCATCAAGCTTTACGTACCCAGCTGCAAGGCTTAGGTTACGAATTTTTATCGCAAACCGATACTGAAGTGATTACTCACTTGGTTCATCATGAACTAAAAACCAGTGCTAGTTTACTCGAAGCCGTACAAAAAACGGTTAAACAACTTGAAGGTGCTTACGGCACAGTTGTTATGGATAGTCGCGACCAAGACAATCTTATTGTTGCTCGTTCAGGTAGCCCATTAGTGATTGGTTATGGTTTAGGCGAGAATTTTATTGCCTCTGATATCATGGCTTTATTGCCAGTAACTCGTAAATTCTCTTACCTTGAAGAAGGTGATGTCGCGCAAATTAGTCGCTTTGACGTGAAAATTTATGATATTGATGGTAAACCAGTAGTACGTGAAGCGAAAGAAGTTAGCGTATCCCACGATAGTGGTGACAAAGGTGAATACCGTCACTACATGCTAAAAGAAACGTACGAGCAACCGACTGCTATTCGTAATGCCTTAGAAGGCCGAGTCGTTGGTGGCGGTATAGATATCAATACCTTTGGCGAAGGCGCTGACGAGATATTTAAAAACGTAGAACATATACAAATTATTGCTTGTGGTACCAGCTACCATTCAGGCATGGTAGCAAGATATTGGTTAGAAGAATTGGCCGGTGTTTCATGTAATATTGAAATTGCCAGTGAATTTAGATACCGTAAATCGTTTGTGCCAAAAAACGCTCTATTAGTTACCATTTCACAATCAGGTGAAACCGCAGATACCTTAGCTGCGTTACGTTTAGCGAAAGAGATTGGCTATCAATCAAGCTTAGTTATTTGTAATGTGCCGGGCTCATCATTAGTACGTGAATCTGACCTAGCCTTTATGACTAAAGCGGGCGTTGAAATTGGCGTAGCTTCAACGAAAGCTTTCACTACACAACTTGTTGGCTTATTAATGATGACCGTAGCCATTGGCCAACATCATGGTATGACTAAAGAAAAACAAGCCGAAATTTGCCAATCATTAATGTCATTACCGGCAAAACTTGATGAAGTATTAGCACTTGCCTCTTCAATTGAAGACTTAGCCGAAGACTTTGCCGATAAAAATCATGCACTATTTTTAGGCCGTGGTGATCAATACCCAATAGCTATGGAAGGTGCCTTGAAGCTGAAAGAGATTTCATATATTCATGCTGAAGCCTATGCTGCTGGCGAACTTAAACATGGTCCATTAGCGCTTATTGATGCTGAAATGCCGGTAATTGTCGTAGCGCCAAAAAATGATTTAATTGAGAAACTTAAATCAAACGTTGAAGAAGTACGTGCCCGTGGCGGCTTAATGTATGTCTTCGCTGATAGCGATGCTAACTTCGCTAGCGATGACACCATGAAAGTGATTGATGTGCCAGTGTGTGATGACATTATCGCGCCAATCGTTTACACCTTACCTTTACAGCTACTTTCTTATTATGTAGCCATAATCAAAGGTACTGATGTTGACCAACCTCGTAATTTAGCAAAATCAGTTACTGTTGAATAAGCCATTTAAATGAAATGGTGACCTATTAGTTGCTATTTTTGGCTGCTAAATAAAGCTGGCATCATCTCAGCTTGAACTAAAGCGACTTACTCTTTGAGTAGTCGCTTTTTTATTGCCTTGCTCGAAGAGATTACTTTCAAAAGGACTTAGTTAGTAACCTTTAATATGTACACTTAAGTTTTATTATTTAATTGCTAGTAGCTCAATAAATGGTTAAATTTAAGCAAATATTTTGCATTGCAACCGCTGGTTGACAAAATAACAACCGAGCTTGCTAGTCTGCAACTACTGATTTTCCTATGCTTGGCACTCATTTAACAGGGTAGAGTAAACTATATGATATTAGCAGATAAGATTATCAAATTAAGAAAGCAATCATGTTGGTCGCAGGAAGAACTGGCTGAGAAGATGAATATTTCGAGACAGTCTGTCTCGAAATGGGAAAGTACAAATAGCATACCTGATTTAAATAAAATAATTATGTTAGCGGATATTTTTGACGTTACCACTGACTTTTTACTGAAAGATGAATACGAAACTTTTGATGCTGTAACTGAAAGTAAAGAGCCGAGCGTTACTCAAATTACTTTAGAGCAGGCACTAAAATATGTAGAAAATAAAATTGATGCTTCTAACTTAGTTACTAAGGGAGTGATGTTTTGTTTATGCTCAGTAGTGCCACTATTTTTCTTTTTAGCCATGGCTGGAACAAATAAATTAAACATGACTGATGATGTGGCTGCAGGACTTGGTGTATTAAGTATATTGATAATGGTTTCTATAGGCGTTAGTTATTTTATCAAAACTAACCAATATGAGAGTGGCATAGCAACAATAGATAGTGAACCATTTGAACTAGCTTATGGTGTTCATAGTGTGATTCAAGAAAAATTACAAAAGTTTTTACCTCGCTATAACTTAAGGTTATCAATAGCTATATTCTTGTTTATCGTCAGTATTATGCCGTTAATTTTTGCTAATATGTTTTTTGAAGGCGAAGAAATTACTTTTATGATGCTGATTATACTTCTTTTCATCATAGCTACAGGAATCTATATTTTGATCCCTGTTTCTGCTAGATATGATGCTTATAATAATATTCTCAAAGATAACTTTGTCACAGAAAAAAGTAAACGAGAAAAACGCACAGAAAAACTAGCGGCATTCTATTGGCCGTTGCTAACAGCCATATTCCTTGGCTGGAGTTTATGGACCATGAATTGGGGAGTTACCTGGATCATCTGGCCTGTAGGGGCGGTACTTTTTGCAGCATTAGTGGGGTTAATGGAGTTAATGGAGAAAGAAGAGCCTTAACAGGGGATCATTCTTATTCACATGCAAATAAATTAAGGTAAAGCTCGCCAAAAAACTTATCTAAACAGTTATACCCGTTACCCATCAAAGAAGCGCTTGCATGGTAGCGGGTATATCTATGATAAATAAAAAGCGACTAACTCTTTGAGTAGTCGCTTTTTTTAGATGTTTATCAAGAGTGCACTTGTTCAACATGCCAATGTGATAAACGAGAGAGTGACATAGCCAGCAACAATACACTCGCACCGCCACCAATCATTAACGCACTAGCATAAGGTGCACTTAAATCAGTTTGTTGTATTAAGGCAGTCAATAAGGCAGCGCCACCCATTTGAATACAGCCCAAAATAGCGGTTGCAGTACCAGCTCGTTGGCCAAAGCCACTTAAAGCCATACTTGTTGCCGGACCTAATAGTAAAGCAAAACCAATACATAATAATATCATTGGTAACATAAAATATAGCGCAGCAGTTAAAGAGCTTTCAACGGGAAGTTGTTGCAAAATTAGTTGCAAAACAGCTGAAGCTATCATCAACCATAAAGCGCATAAAACAGTTGGTCGGTTACCTAACTTTTTAATCACCTTAGGCGCAATAAAACAGGCGGCAATATTAATTAAGGCATTAAAACCAAATAAATAACTAAAACTGAGTTCCGCGATGCCTAAATGTTTAATCACCCAGCCAGGTGAATAAGAAACATAAGTTAAAATTGATGCCATGGCGACCATGCAACACACAGCATAAAATACAAAGTGACTGTTTGCTAACATAGGTTGATAAGATGCCCAGCGATACAAGGCTTTAGTTGTCACCGTTGTTTTAGGACGTGTTTCAGGTAATTTCAGCACGACAATTATCAGCACTAAAATCGCATAGAGCATCATAAATATGAATGTTGAACGCCAGCCAAATTGTAATGCTAATAACCCACCTAATGTTGGCGCTAGTGCAGGAATCACACAAATAAGACCATTTAAATAACTATAATAATAGGCACTTTCTTTAGCAGGAAAAGTATCTCGAACAGCACTAAATACCACGATGGATGTTGCACATGCGGCTAGACCTTGAAGGATTCTTGCTAGCTGTAAATGTTGAAAGTCACTAACATTAGCGGCAAGTAAGCTGCTTAATATATATAAAATAATGCCAAATAAAGCGATGGGTTTTCGCCCGAATCGATCCGCTAATGGGCCAACTAAAATTTGGCCAATACCCATCGCCAGCATAAACAGAACGATTGTTGATTGTATTTCGGTATTTGAAACACCAAACTCATCAGCCATAACAGGCATTGAAGGTAAATAAATGTCGATGGCAAGTGGCGACAAGACCACCATGATCATTAAAATAGGTAATAAGCTTAATCTCACTTGTTACTCCTGAGTGCAAAGAAGCACAGTGTAATCCAAGCATGATATGAATAGAAATGGTATATTTTCAGAAGAGAATTTCCTTGGAGGAATATCTATGAAAATTGAGAGTCTTACACGTATAGACTTAAACCTTTTAGTTATCTTACAAGTACTATTAGAAGAGCAAAGCGTCACCAGAGCCGCACATCGTTTAAATGTAAGTCAATCAGCGTTGAGTAAAAGCCTAGCTCGGTTAAGAAGCAGTTTGAATGACCCACTTTTTAGCCGAACAGCTTATGGCTTAAAACCTACAGCTCACGCACTGCAAATAAAACAGCAGTTACCCAATTTACTACAACATATATATCAACTTACTCAAGCGCCCAGTTTTGAACCCAAAACGAGCAATCGACGCTTTTCAATTAGTATGTTAGAAAGTGCTTATGCGGCCTTACTGCCCAGTTACATTGGTCCAGTGTTACAGCAGGCCCCTAATATATGTTTAGACACTTTAAGCTGGTCAAAAAATTCTATACAAGAGTTACAACAAGGAAGTATCGACTTTGGCATTACAGCGCTAGAATTATCCGATGATGGTACTTTAAATCTTGATAAGTTAGCTGATGATATTGATTACTCACTATTGCTGAACGACCAACATGTTTGCCTAGTTAATGATAGGCATCCGGTATTAGCAGACGTTGAAAAAAACGTGTGGAGTATGGAAAGCTATTTAGCGCACAACCACCTGCAAGTACGTTGTGAAGGCAAAGAATGGTGGGAACTAGACTATTTTTTAGCATCGCAAAACAAACAACGGAATATCATTTGCACACTGCCTGATTTTTACGGAGCCGCAAGTGTTTGTGCACATAGCGATCTTATTTTCACTTTACCCTCGAGTTTTGTTAGTCATGCCCAAAAACTCTACCCGTTAAAAGAAATCTCTTTGCCAATTGATTTTTCTCGGATTGCCTATGTTTTATTGTGGCATCAGAGGAATAATGAGGAGCCGGGTCATAAATGGCTACGAGATATGATATGCAAGAGTATTAACAAACATAATTAAGGCTCTACGTACCTATCAATGGTTCTTATTCTGTTACAGCTGATACCAAGACGGAATTTAATAAGCGACTTATTTTTTGAGTCGTCGCTTTTTTATATTTTCTTGTCGTGATTATGGTTGCTAAATACCTAAACAGCCCAGAATACACAGTAAAACAAAATGCAGATATGCAAAGTGCACAGATTGCAGCGTAAAATTTTAAGCTCTATGTACTGCTGGTCTCGAACATGATACCTGAGCTTTGCCAGATAAAATAGCAATCTGGGTTCATATTAGTCATGGTGGCAACTTCATAATTTTCACCTTGAAGATATAGATAAAACTAAAGTCAGTTGTGCTGAAATGTAATGATATTAAGTAGGGATATTTTATCGGCTAAAAATGTTTTACAATCCTAAATCTTTACTTACAGCTATTCGATGTTGCAGCTGCTAAGTTTGAGTAGGCGAACTTTTCTTAATTACCAACAACCTAGTGCAAGTTAGGAAGTCCATTCAACCATTTTTCCCTTGGTGGAAAATTACAGGCAATAAAGAAATAACTATGCAAAAATATTTTATTACCCCTATTAAGAAACGGTCATTTTTAAGCGTTTTTCTTCGCACCAAACCACAATATGCGGTAATCAAATTGACCTGTTGCTTCTTAGCTTTTATTTCTGCAAACAGTGTTGCCAACACAGTTGCAAATACCGTTATTAGCGCCACTGAGCAAGTTAAAAAAGTTGAGGTGCCGCGTTTATGGCAATTGGTTGATTATTACGATGTAAACCATCCTGTTATAGGCAGAAAAGGCATGGTGGTTAGCCAAAAACGCATCGCCAGTGAAGTGGGTGCGGATATTCTCCGCCGAGGTGGTAATGCTATTGATGCAGCGGTAGCTGTTGGTTTTGCTTTAACTGTGGTCTTGCCACGAGCAGGGAATTTAGCCGGTGGTGGCTTTATGCTTGTGCACTTAGCTGAGCAAGATAAAACCATTGCCATTGATTATCGAGAGACCGCTCCATCATCAGCATACCGAGATGTTTTCCTTGATGTACAGGGCAATCCGGTAGTAAATAAATCACTAAAAACATTATCAGCATCAGGCGTACCTGGTACAGTCGCGGGCTTGTATTATGCCCTTGAACACTATGGTTCAATGTCTTGGTCTGAAGTAATAAAACCGGCAGAAAAATTAGCTAGAAATGGCGTGGTTGTTGATGATGATATGGCGCGATTTTTTTATAAAGACCAAATATTTCTTTCACGTACTGCAGAAACATGCCGAGTATTTTTAAAAGAAAACTGCCTACCTTATCAAGCGGGTGATCTTTTTATCCAAGAAGATCTTGCCAATAGCTTAGCTTACTTGCGAGAGCACGGTAAAGCGGGCTTTTACCAAGGTGAGATTGCCAAAAAAATGGTTGCGATAATGGAGCAGGGTGATGGTCTTATTACCGCTAAAGACCTAGCGGATTATACCGTGAAAGAAGAAGCGCCTATTCGTGGTACCTTTAATGGCTATGAAATTTTAACCATGCCGCCGCCAAGCTCTGGTGGTGTTCATCTGATTCAAATGTTAAATATGCTGGAAGCACTTAACTTAGACAATATTCAGCAAGGCTCTGCCGCCATGATCCATCTGCAAACTGAAATTTTTAAGCGTGCTTTTGCCGACCGGAGTACCTTTTTAGGTGACCCTGATTTTGTGCAAGTGCCAAGTAAGGGCTTAACCAGTAAAAAATACGCCCAAGATTTAAGTAAAAGTATTAAGCGTAATAAAATCACCCCTTCAACAGACATTAAAGCTGGTGAGCCAAGTAAATATGAAAGCCCTGATACTACGCATTTTTCTGTCATGGATGCTGCGGGTAATGTAGTCAGTAATACTTATACCTTAAATCATAATTACGGTAGTGGTATTACTATTCCTGGCACAGGCATTTTACTTAATAACACCATGGATGATTTTTCACTAAAACCGGGTAGTCCAAATAGTTATGGCCTAATTGGTGGTAAAGCTAATGCTATTGCGGCAAACAAACGCCCGCTAAGTTCAATGACGCCAACGATAGTGTTAAAAGATGGTAAACCTTATATTGCTACAGGCACTCCTGGCGGCAGTAAAATTATCACGGCAGTATTTCAACAATTGGTTAATGTTTTATATTTCGAAATGAATATTGCTGAGGCGACCAATGCACCAAGGGTTCATCATCAATGGCAACCCGATATTTTATATGTGGAAAGAAATACTCCGGCAGATACCGTCGATAACTTAAAAGCGCAGGGTTATACCGTAGTCGTCTCTAGTTCATTGGGTAGCTTGCAAAGTATTATGAGACATAATGGCGTGTTTTTAGGTGCGGCAGATCCACGCAGACCCGGTGCAGCGGCTATAGCCGTTGATAGTATAAATGAGCGAGTAAAAAAGCAATGAACTTTCGCCTTAATTGGAGCCTAGCAATTGTCTAAATTGACCCCCAAACTTCATAGTTTCAGTGAATTAGCTGACATCAATGAGCTAATCATTCCTTTAAAAGCACTAGCCGATAGAGAACGTGCAGCTATTTATGGTTTGACTGGCATGGTTTATACCCCACATATAGATGACTTTATGCAAGCCAGTATAAAGAAAGCGGCAATATTGGCTTCTTTAAAAACCCAAGGGCTAATGGCATTAACCGAGGTAGAGTTAATTACAGCCGCATTAGATGGTTTACATAAGCGAGCAAGAAACAATGTGGTTGTTGAGTATGAAGGAAAGTCTTATCAACGCCGATTCTCACCGCTAAAGTTAAGCAAGTCAGGTAAAGTAGTTCGAACATGGGCAAGATATTGGCTGTTACAATTACCCAATGAAAGGGCTGACCCCAACTGGGAATCTCAGGTTAGGGAGCTTTGGCCATCCTATTTTTTAATTGGCCGTGTTGAATTGTAGGCAGCTTTGCTTGCCGCTACCTATAAAAATCAAGCCTTAAAACAAAAAAACACCGGTTATTACACCGGTGTTTTTTATTGAATTAAAAAGCTATTTGCTGATTAAGATTTCTTCTTCAAGCGACGAGAGGCTAAGCCAATCATACCTAATGCAAAGATAGCAATTGTTGAAGGCTCTGGGATTTTAGTGCCAAAGAACTCAATTTCACCTAATTGGTGGGCAGAACCACTTACTACAGAGGTAGACTGGTAACGAAAGATGCTATAGGCAGTGTTAACGTTATAATCATCAGAGTTTGAAAATTGCACTACTTCAAAGCGATCCGCTCCCCAAATAGATAGGCCTGCGACATCATAAGAAAAAATCGTAGTGTAATTAACACCATCATTTGAACCCAAGATGCTCCATTGGTCCGAATCTCTACTGGCGACATCGTTTGCTGAAGATAGCGTGAAGGTATCTAATATGTATTGGTCTGAGCCAAAATCTGCTTCAACCCAAACGGTTCCGCCGTTACAACACCATTTACCGTTGCCGCCTGAAAGTATGTTATCAAAAACATTAAATGCGTATTCTCTGCCGCCAAAACCTTGCTCGACACTTGAACGGAACGTTGCATTGTAGTTAACATTTGAATCGGCTAAACCGTCATTTTCTGGGTCAGTTAAATCACCACCAATTAATGCTTGAGTACCGGTACCAAGAATTAAACTTGCACTAGCAGGTGCAGTTAGCAAGCTCAGAGCTGTGGTTAATATAACAAGTGGCAGGAATTTCATTTTCATTTTGTATCTCTTTTAGGCATTACAATTAAATATCGGAGGGAATCAGGTAAATATTAATTTTAATATTTATAATTGTACAAAAGCACAAACCATGCCGAATTTAAAAAAGATAACTATTTCAATGGAGTGAGAGTTTAAGCCTATACAGGCAAGGTTAATATGTAAATAAACCTGACACGAGGTCACCTCGTCAACCAGTTGAATTTATTACCTTATATAAGAATGAATCAGTGATAACTAGGTGAAATAGCTGCTTTAGCCGTATAACAGCCTTCACTGTTTAAAGTGAAGATTTAATAAACTAAAAAAGTAGGTTATTCTAACTAGAGAGCAGAAACAGCCGTAAATTAATCAATTGTTTACCTTTACGCTGTTTGATATTAAATGAGCAATGACAAATAATCTCAGCGGCACTAAGCGTTTTTGATTATTGATGAGTTAAATTACATGATCCTGAGCAGAAAATTAGTAAACACTTTTATTTTCTTTATCGCCTTCGTTATTTTTCAGCATAACAGCACTGCTGCCGAATTTGTCGGTTCTAAGCAATGTCAAAGCTGCCATCAGCAAGAGTTTAAAGCTTGGCAAGGCTCACATCACGATATGGCGATGAAACATGCCGGTGAAAAATCTGTGTTGGGTGATTTCAATAATTTTTCATTCAAAAACGCTGGGGAAATAAATAAATTCTTCAAAAAAGGCCAACAGTTCTGGGTCAATATTGTCGGTCCTGACGGTAAGTTTCATGATTACCAAATAAAATATACCTTTGGCTTTGAACCACTTCAGCAATATATGGTTGAATTTGATGATGGCCGTATCCAGTTAATTCCCTTTGCTTGGGATTCCCGATCTCAACAAGACGGCGGCCAACGCTGGTTTAATTTATATCCTGAATATACCAAAAACCATCAAGATTTCTTCTGGACCAATACCGGACAAAACTGGAATTACATGTGCGCAGATTGCCACTCGACTAATGTGCAAAAGAATTTCGATGTGAAAACCAATAGCTACAAAACTACGTACAGTGAAATTAATGTTGGTTGTGAAGCTTGTCATGGCCCAGCGAGCAAACATATCGATTGGACAAAAGATAAAAAAGTAAAAAACTTTGGCTTTAGTCGTAACTTATCAAAACAAGTGAATAAATGGGTCGTTAAAGACGGCTTTGATACCCTTAAGCCCGAAAGCATTCATACTACCCAGCAAAATTTAGTGTGTGCGCAATGCCATAGTCGCCGCACCCAAATAAGCGGTAACAGTCATATTGATGGTAATGAATTTGGCGAACGTTATTTATTATCATTAATTACCAATGATAACTATTATCCGGACGGGCAGATTTATGACGAAGATTTTGTCTATGGCTCGTTTTTACAGTCTAAAATGCAAGAGAATGGCGTAGTTTGTAGCAATTGTCATGATCCACATACAGCTCAGTTAACTATGCCCGAAGAAGTGGTGTGTTTACAGTGTCATCAACCACAAGTTTACGCTCAAAAAAGTCATCATCAACATCAAGAAGACTCAACCGGTGCCCAATGTGTTAATTGTCATATGCCAGAGACTACTTACATGGGGGTAGATGACAGGCGTGACCATGGCTGGCATAAGCCTAACCCTGGTATGGCACAACAATTTGGTACCCCGGATACCTGCTTGTCTTGTCATAAAGATAAAGACAGTCAATGGAGTGGCGAGTTTGTTAACCAATGGTTTGACAAAAACACAGCTACAGATGAAGAACCTTTTGCCCCTATTTTTGCCATTGCCGATGGCGGTTATCAAAATATGGCATCACAGCTGTCTAAAATCGCTCAATCTCAGCAGTATGCCGATATTATTCGTGCTTCAGCCTTGGTGAGAATGGCTAATATTCCAGATACCAACACCTTAATAGCCATAGCCCGTAATGTTAAGCACCCAGATAGTAATGTCCGTCGTGGTGCTATTGATGGTGCCGTCAATATTAATCCTGCAGAGAAGTGGCGTATTTTATCACCGTTATTAACCGATAAAGTACTCTCGGTCAGAAGTGAGGCGGCGATGGCGTTAGTCTCTTTATGGTCGAAGTTAACGGCAGAGCAGCAACAGGCACTTAAAGCGCCACTTGCTGATTATATGGCGATTCAAGATTTTAATGCCGATAGAGGTTATGCCCATACCAATAAGGCTATTGTTTTTGGCTACCAAAATAAAATTGAGCTAGCGAACAAAGCCTATCAACAAAGTATGCGCATTGAGCCTTACTTTTCCCCCGGCTATGTCAATATGGCAGAGCTTTACCGTCGGCAAGGACAAAACCTTGAGGCGATAAATACCCTATTGCTTGGTAGTAAAGCTAACCCGTCAGATAGCAGTATTCCTTACAGTTTAGGTTTGGCTTTTATTCGCAGCAAAGAAATTCAGTTAGCACAGCAGTCCTTGTTAACCGCGGCTACTTTAGCGGCAAGCAATGCTAATTATTATTATGTCTATGCCTTATCGCTGCGCGGTGACAAAGACAAAGCAGCAGAACAGGCAATGGCCAAAGCCTATAAAATAAGTCGTAGTCCACAGCATTTGTATGCTTTATGTGAAATGCAGATAAACAATCGTTCATTTCAAGCTAAATCTTGCCTACAGGCTTTGGAAAAAATAGCACCGGCCAGCGCGGTAAATACCTTAAAAATCCAGCTGAAAGAGCAGCAGTAGTCGCTAAGTAAAATAGCGGAGGTGTGGTGTTCTTACGGTTCATTACGAGTATAACCGGCTTAGTCAGCGCTGTTGGCATGGCCGGGTTATTCGTCTATTCGGTTTAATCTAATTTATGTTGCACTGTTTCCGTATACGAGGATTTTACTGCTAAGACTTGTGGTAATTACTTTAAAAATATAGCAATTAATTTGGGGGTTCAATGTGTTGTCCCGCTTCGGCTTTAATTAAATCGACTGCAGCCTCTACCGTCCAGAATTTTTTATAAATGGTGGTGTTAACACCATAGTTACAAAAAAATATTCAGTCAGCTCTTTCTTTAAAAGGTATTTTATACAAAGGCATAGTTCATTATTGCTAAATGATGGCCTGCTACTATAGTTACTAAGATTAAATGGACTAAAGCAGTAAAAATAACAACTTAGCGACTAGGGACCAAGGAAGGGAAAATGTGTGACATAACACTCTCAGTTACCGGCAATAAAGACTTAGTAATGACAATTATGCCCGAGTTTGGGGTAGCAACTAACTTAACAGCCTTGCACACTGCTTTCGAAGTTTCCGAATTTGCCAAATATGCCCTTATCGAAGAAGCCATTGAGCAGTTATTTGCTGAGATGGACAACAACACCTTAGATCATAAGCTTAGATTTAAAAAAATAATTGCCTGTGCTCTAGACGCAAAACTCAGTGTTTTAATTAGCCCTGATAACATGTCTGCGACACTCAAATTAACAGCGGCTCAAGGCGGTAGCCCGATATGTTATAGCGACGTGGTGCAATGTTTAAAAAGTAGTGGCATTGTCAAAGGTGTTAGTAAAGAAAAAGTGCAGCGCCTGATAAACAAAGGTTTACTCACGTCAGCAGGAGATGCAACGTCAATGGAGATTGCCCAAGGAGGAAGCTGTGAACCTGGTGTTGATGGCTTTATAGATTACTTGGTTGAAGACCCTATCAATAAGGTTTTATCTCCAAAAGAAGGAGCTAATGGCAAAGTAGATATGCGCGATCTAGGTGGAGTAATTTATGTCACCCAAGGTACTAAGTTGGCTAAGTTAATACCACCAACAGTTGGGATAGATGGCTTTACCATCACCGGAAATATTATAAAAGCAAAGCCGGGCAAGGAAGGCTTTATCGAAGAAGCGGAAGGCTCACATTTTATTGATGAAGGGAAAACTACCTTAGTAGCGAATAAGAGTGGCATGCCTAAACACCTGGACAAAAGCGTTGCTGTTAACAATTTACTTGAAATTGAAAATATTGATGTTAGTACCGGTAATATTCGCTTTGATGGTGCTATTTTTGTAAAAGGAGATGTTTGTGAAAAGATGCAGCTCTTTGCCACGGGAGATATCATCATTGGCGGTTGTGTTGAATCTGCTCAGGTTAAATCCAAGGGGGATATATGTATCAATCAAGGGATTATTGGCCATCAAACCGTAGGTGATAATGGTGAGCCCGAAAATAGTACCACTATTCATGCCAAAGGCGGTATAAGTGCCCAATTTGTCCAATATACCGACATGGTCTCACAGGGTAAAATTTCGATTGTCCAGTACATCTCTCATTGCCAAATAATTGTTGAGGGCGAACTTTGGGTTGGCGATAGAAGCAAAACTATTGCTGATGGAAAATTATTTGGTTCCTATATTCAATCAGGCGGATCTATTTTTGTCGGGACTTTAGGCTCTCCTTGTGGCGATACCACAAGTATTGATTTAAATTACTGGAGTGAGAAATTAACTGAATTGAAACATAACACTCAAGAAAAAGTTGAGCTCATACTTACCAGAAGTGGCAAGATTAGTACGTTAATCAAAAAGCTTACCAATGAAAATAGTAAAGATGAGGCGTTATTACTACGACTAGATAACTCATTAAAACAACATTTCGCGCTATTATTGCAGTTCAATACCAATATAATGCGCAATGAAATTAAAGCTGCCACTCACCTAGATGAATTAAGCATATCAGCATATCAAGGTATTCTCACAGGCGTTGATATTACCATTGCCGATAGTAGTCATTGTCTGAAGCGAGATCATGATGCTACTAGCGTTTACTGGCGCAACAAAAAAATAGCGCTAGAGCCCATAGTTACCCATGCCGTAGAGCTAGAAGAGCGGCACTAAAACAAAGCAGAAAATTCTTCAATAGATTATCGCGATAAAATGCAAATTCATATTCAATCACTTTAACTACCTTCCAACGCTTGCTTATACTCGCTAGCTTCTTTATTAAGCGCGAAATAAAATGTCGTTAATCAGGTCTTATGGGTACTTATCATTTTAACCGTGGAACCTTATGAAGCCACTACACATGACCACTGCTTTACTCTTACTTGCTATTTCTACTGCGCTATTAGGTTTCAGTATCTTGCTATTGGGTCCTCATAAACATATTGCTTTAACCACTGACTTTTATCTGATTAGCGATTTGTTACCAGCAAAAATATTTAACCTGTTCGCAGCACTGGTTTTTATTGCCAATGCAGTTTTGGCTTTTTTATCGATAAAACAAAGTAACTTGCGGCCTATTTTAGGATACCTACTGATTGCGACAAGCCTAGTGCCTTTAGGTTCACTACTGAGTGAGTCTATGTGGATAGCTTCCATGGGTGGATTTCCAGTTATCGGCTCTGGTCAAGGTGTCATCAAATACTTTGCTTTATTAGCCATAGGAATACTCCTTATCAAGCGTACACTTTCTCCTTTGTTATCCGTCTGGGTTAGCATTATTCCGGTACTGCTGGTTTTGTTGTGGATTGGTGGTATGAAGTTCACCTTATTCGAAGCGCAAGGTATAGAAGCTTTGGTAAAAAGCTCGCCGTTTATGGGCTGGTTGTATAATTTCTTCACCATTCAAACAACATCAAATATCATCGGCGTATATGATTTAATTGCCGTAGCATTGTTAATTTTAGCGATATATTATAGAAAATTAATTTACCCCGCAGTGTTGATGTCAGGCATGGTATTTGTGGTAACTCAGAGCTTTTTAGTGACTTTTTCGGCTTCATTATCAAGTGAAACATTACTTTCAACCACCGGTCATTTTCTTATTAAAGATCTGTGGTTTTTGGTATGCTTGTGCTTTTATTATTCAGCTTTAAAGCCCTTAGCACCAATTGCGGCATCACCTAAAGGAATGACAGATGAAACGTAAACACTACCTAGCTAATATTTACTGCGGAAAAGTAGCACAAAAATACGGCATTGAAACCGCCATCGACAAGCAGCTAGCTAGTACTAGTCTGTATTTATCTGTTGAAGGTTTAGCGGGTGATGAATGCGCCGATAAAGATTATCATGGTGGCCTTGATCGCGCGTTACATCAATATCCGCTAGAGCACTATGCATATTGGCAGGAAAAATATGCTAACCGTGCTGTTGATAAAGCTAATTGGCAAGCTCCCGGCATGGGAGAAAACCTCAGCTCAACCGGGATGACTGAAGACACTGTCTGTTTAGGTGACCGATATCAGTGGGGCGAAGCCATTATCGAGGTTAGTCAGCCGCGCTCTCCTTGTTTTAAACTTAATAAACGTTGGGATATAGAGACTTTCTCGGTCGATATGCAGGAGCTTAGCCGTTGTGGTTGGTTGTATCGCGTTATTCGACCTGGCATGGTGAATGTTGATGAACCATTGGAATTAATTGCCAGAGTTAGCAATGCTATGACCATACGCGAAGTATGTAAGGCTTTTTTTGGAGACCCGCTTAATGAAGACGGTTTATTACAATTAAGACAGCAAAGCACGCTATCTGACAGTTGGATGGATAAAGTGTCGCAACGCTTAGCGACAAAAAAAGTAGAGAACTGGAGCTTTAGGTTGTTAGGGCATAGCTAAAGTAAAAAATAACCATGACCTCTAAATTATGACCTCGAAATTATGGTCTTAATTAGCTAGGGTATATTTATTAAAAATTTCTTGATAACGACCGTCTTGCTTCATTAGTGCTATTTGTTTGACAAAGTCATCTCTAGCTTTGCTTGAATGAAATAAACAACCATTTGGGTTTGTGCCGAATAAAGCAAAGCGGTCTACTGCTATATCGCCATCAATTTCATTTTCTTTGATTAAACTTAAACGATAAAATTCGAAGATTTGCACGTCTAGTTGAATAATATCTACTCTTTCCAGAAACAGCATTTTTACTTGATTTCTTTGATCATGAGTTTCTATATAAAAAGGATTGTTAGCAGCCATTAAGTCATAAGTGCTGCCCAGTTGTTTTCGAGCCCCTTGCCATGACAATAAGCTGTACTTGCTCAATTCACTCATGTTACTAAAGCTATAGTTTCTTTTTTTAAGAGTAAAAGCATAGTTTTTATAGGCATAAACAATACCTGAAAAGTGACCTTTAAGATCTGATATGTTGATATGCTTTTGATTAATATCGCAAACAACATCTACTATTTCTGCTTGATATGATTTCACTCGCCGAGCATATGGGAAGTAAACCTTCTCTATTTCATAACCTAAGGGCTCCATTGCCTCACTAATCAGTTCTATCAAAATACCGTCGTTACTTTCAGCCATGACCCAAGGCGCAATAGTATTACCAAAGGCGACTGTTATTTTTTCAGCTAGGCAGCAGGGTGATAAAAGTAGCAATATCAATAGTGGCGGGGCAAGTTTAATAAACATGTTTTAACTGGCTGCAAGTTAATAGCTCATAGTTTGATCTTAGCTATAGTTGTCTTTTTTTCAAGTGAGAAAAAAACACTTATTCACATCATAACGAATAGATGAAATCACGATAAAGTAGTTAAACTCGACAATAGCAGCCCTTTGCTTCTTTAATTATGATGTTAGCTTTATAACCTTTAACAAAGTTATTTAACATGGTCTGTGCATAGCCGGAAGTTTTCGAACAAGCTAAGCCTTGTCCATAAGGACCAAAGTAAATAACCTCGCCGAGCAGGTCAATAATAGCGACCGATGGTGTCGCGGGAATAAAATTGTGTTCATTAATAACAACCTCGATGATAGAGAAATCATTAGCTGTCGCTATTTTATTGATATCCTCAATATGCGCGGCACTGTATTGCTGACAATCACAATCTGGCGTAGAAAAATGTAGCACTGTATTGCCTTTACCTGGTAGCACAGACTCTACATAGGGTTTTAAAGCAGTGGCAAGCTGTAGATGGCCAATGCCCGCCAACTTACTTTCCAAATCAAAACTTACTAGTTTTTCGCTTACCAAGTAAACAAAGGCAGCGACCGTAAAACTTAGCCAAACAATGACGATAACCAGATGTAGCTTAGTTAGTTGCGGCTTGGTTAGACGATTACTTGAAACGAGCAATATTACTTTCCATTTCACTTGCCGTTTGGCTGACCTTAATTGATTCTTGGCCTAGCATTGCCACTTTTTCAATATCAAGCTGAACGGTACTTCGTAAACTCTCAGCACTTTTAGCAATATCATCCGTTGTTGTTGCTTGTTGTTCAACGGCCGCAGCAACATTGATCGAAATAGCGCTAGCTTGCTCAACCAAACTAGAGGCTTGGGTTATTTGCTCTTGCGCTTTATCGGCACTTTCAATAACAGAACGAACAATCTCTATACTGCTGGTCATTGAGTTGGTTGCTAACTTAGAATAATTTTGTAGCAAAGATAAGGTCGCACCAATTTTATCGGTACTTTCTTTGGTGCGATTAGCTAAGGCCCGTACTTCATCAGCGACCACAGCAAAACCTCGACCTTGCTCTCCTGCTCTTGCTGCTTCAATGGCAGCATTTAACGCTAACAAGTTAGTTTGATCGGCAATACTGGTAATTTCAGTTAATACATTTGAAATAGCCTCGGTAGAGTTAGCAAGCTCAGAGACTTGCTTATTAGTATCTTCTAAGGCAGAGGTTAGGCTACTGTTTTGCTCGTTGATTTTAAATATTTCTTCATGGGTCGCTTGGGTGTAATTATTTGCTTCCTGCATTTGATCACTTAATTGACTGGTTTCTTCTGCTATTGAGGCAACGGTTACTGCCATCTCTTCAGCGGATGTAGCAATAACATCAGTTTCTTGTTGACGTTGTGCTGAAGAGCTTTCTAGGTCAGTTTTAGTCGTCATCAAATTATTAGAGTTAGTATTAAGTTCAATAACTTGCTCTTTTACGCCACTAACAACATGATGGAGCAGAGCTAATAATTCGTTAAATGAGAGTAAGGTACTATTCTTGCCTGCCGCTGTTGTTATGCTCAAGTCTATGGCATTTATATCCGATGCTATTTCCGTTGCTACCCTCGATAGCTCTTCTCCGGCCTTACTTTCTTCGGCCATGGTTTTTGCAATGTAGCCGGCAACAAAAGCTTCGACGATAGCGTAAACCGCATGAATTATTACTGTGGTAAATAGCAGCCTATCTTGATCAAATATGAATACACCAACATCATTGATTTGTAGAAAATAAAAGGAAATGTGGTGTACGGCGACAACCATAATTGCGGTAATAAATACCCGCCAATCTTGGTAAATAATTAACACCGCCATCAAGATAAATATTTCAAAATGCACCTCAATTAAACCGTTTGCTTGATGGATATGAAGCGCAGCAAATATCATGGTGCCGAGTGCCGACACATGTCTGGTGATTACTGACTGGGGAGCGGTGCGATTGAAATATAGCGGCACCAGCAATGCTGGTATACCGATAACAAAAGCAGACAGGTATGAATCAAAAAGTACTGCTAACAATAAACTCTCAGCAAATAATGCACTAAAAATATAGGTAAATAATTGATTGGTTTTATTCATGATTTCTCAACTATTATCGACGTTGTTTAAATTAGTTAAATTATAGTTGAGAATGGCAATGTTAGATTATTCGCAACCAGCTGTCTTGTTTACTATTACAAGGCTTCACGAATAAAGAACAGCTCATCGGCGGCGATTAAAAGAATATTGTTCATAAAAACTAATTATATAGAGGTGTTTGTTGGGTTAGCATCTGTGACCCAACTTTTTTTTATGCATCTAGATGATCGACAGCCTCAGCACTATTTTAACGGGCATTACTCTTAACTACCTTAGCTTGTTCTTTTTAACCACCTTCACCTCAATCATTGCCGGAGTGTTTGGCCTAGGTGGCGGTTTAATTTTAGCGGTAACGCTGCCATGGTTTGTGCCAGTCAACGCGGTAGTACCCATTCACGGTACCACTCAGCTAGCTAGCAATGTTTCGCGCTTAATGATGTCCTATCAACATGTGGTGTGGTCACTGGTACCTCAATTTGTCATCGGCTCGCTGGCGGGAGTTGCCTTATTTTCATTAGTACTGACTAATTTATCAAGCCAGTATATCCCGGTGATTATAGCGATCTATTTATTATTGAGTTTGTGGGTCAAGTCGGTTGATAGATTGCTCAGTAAGATTGAAAGCTTCTATTTGGTGGGCATGTTGCAAACGGGATTAGGCCTGGTGGTTGGCGCGCCGGGTCCTTTAACGGTAACCCTGCTGATGAAGAAACTTAGCCATCGAGAACAAATTATAGCGACAGCATCGTTATTAATGGTCTTGGTGAATTTTGCCAAAGTCGCCACTTATGCGACCTTAGGCTTTGTCTTTTGGGATTACTTAAGCCCTATCATCTTTGCAATTTTGGGAGCCTTTTTCGGCTCGTATATAGGTACTAAATTGCGCGGTAAAGTTGACCCCTTACGTTTTTTGCACTTGTTAAAGTGGCTATTAACTCTGCTGGCCTTACAGATCTTGATTCGCTTTAGTTTTTTCTAATCTAGGTGCGAGTAAAGCCGTAATTAAGTTCAGATGGATGATAATCATAGATCTACTTTCTTTTCAATGTGCAGCAAACTTAATAGGCGGACCTTCAGATAAAACCCAATGAAAGATCTTGTTACTATTTGAAATGCTTAAACTAAAAAAACAGCAGCTGTTCAATTGCTGTTTTTTCCTTTAAGCATTAGGATAGTTTTCATAAATTTTATTAGAAGGATCTTTCATGGGTACTATTTCAACCTTGGCGGCTTTATCTTTATATGCCATCACGTTACCTCTACTTGCTAAACCGAGTAATGAGGCCTTTGTTGAGAAAATAGAAACTGTTTTTGCCAATAAGTTTGCGCCCAATGCGCCAGGCTGTTCGGTAGGTGTTATACAAGACAATCAATTGATTTTTTCCAAGGGTTACGGCTTGGCGAACTTAGAACATGACATCCCACTTTCAGCTGATTCAATTTTCAGAATGGCATCGGTTTCTAAACAATTTACTGCAACAGCTGTGTTGTTATTAGCCGATGAAGGTTTAATCGATCTGCAAGAAGATATTCGCAGCTACTTACCTGAATTAGCAGATTATGGCTCAAAAGTAACAGTGAATGCCATGTTAGGGCACTTTGCTGGCATGGGTGATTACGATATGGTCGGTGATTCATACGAGGGTAAGGCAAAAGGTCAACATAACAGTTTGAAGTCTGCCGCAGGTGGTGAATTTCGCCTAGGCAATGAAGACTATCTTTCCATTGATGAGTTTTACCAAGTCGTTAAAAAGTTACCTTTAAAACGTAAACCCGATACGAAAATGGAATACAGCAATTTTGCCTATTTTCTTTTATCTATGCTGGTTGAAGAGCAGAGTGGCATGACATTAAGAGAATATTCTGAAAAGAATATCTTCAAACCTCTAGGCATGCAGCACACCTTTTTTAGTGATGACGCCAATGAAATTGTTAAGAATAGAGCTTCAGGTTACGCACCATTAAAAGAGGGTGGTTATGAAACGAATATGACTAATCTATTTTGGGTTGGTGATGGCGGTTTACATACCAGCATCACTGAATTACTGCTTTGGGATCAACAATTCTACACACCAAAACTCGGTAAGAACCCGCAAGAGTTTCTTAAAAAAATGCTGACTCCTAATAGTAAACATGAACTAGGTGGGAAGTTGTATGCCAATGGTCAATTTGTAAAATCGATGGATAAAATGACCAAGTATTCTCATTCGGGCGGCTGGTTAGGTACTTCTACTTATTACGCAAGAATTCCTGAAGAAAAACTGTCTGTGGCTGTGCTGTGTAATGATGTTAGCCAAAGCCCTGGTAAATATAGTAATCAAATATTGGATAGTTACTTTAACTAGTCTGATTGTTATTAATCATTTTTTCAGATTTTTTTATTAAAAAGGCCAGTGTCAAAGCTGGCCTTTATTCAAATAAAGTAACCTTTGTATGGGTTAAATTTCTTTAATCATATGCAGGATTTCTGTTTCAAAACCAAGGTTTTGGTAAAAGCCCTGCGCTTTGTCGTTATGTGCAAAAACTTCTAAGTGTAATAAGCGATAACCTTGTTTTTTGGCCCATTGCTCTGCTGCTGTTATTAATGCTTTGCCAACGCCCAAACCCTGTGCTGATGGGCAGACACCAAGTAAAGGCACAGTACCGCATGCTTCTCCTGAGACATCATCTTTATGTGAGCGAGTATGAATAAAGCCAAGTGGTTCGTTGCCTTTTTCGGCAATAAAGGTCGCTTGCAGTGGTGATGAATTTGCGAATACTTCAGCAAAATAATCATCGTGCATCTTCTGCACTGCCTTATCGCTATGCCAAGGTAAACCGGCTACTTCAGCTAAACGTGGCGATAGCCCAAAAATGAACTCGCGATCAGTGTCTATTGCAGCGCGAATAGTTAAATCATTGTCCATGTTATTCCTTTAGTCATAACTACTTTTGGTTAAATGTAACCCCATTATTAATGTGTTCACACTATATATATCGTTTACCAACTGGCCCAAGCAATGCGCCACCATAAGCCAAATAAACTTACATAACCCGTTGTGTAGCTAACGAGTTCCCCTTGGTCAATAACCATGACTAAAGGAGTTACTTGCACACCTAAGGATCGTGCTATGTCATTGTTATCGTCATTGATGATCTTAAATTGATACTCTTCAGTTGCCATATACGTTTTTAGTGTTTCATTATCACCGGATTGCATGGCAATGCTGTAAACCGGATAATGCTTTGATAGGGTATTTACCGAAGGACTTACCACCGAACAAACCGGACACCAGGTTCCCCAAAAATACACTAAAACGGGCTGATCAAAGCTTAATGCTTTTAAATCAATGGCTTCGTTATTAATCGTCAACCCTTGTAGTTCGGGTAGCGCTTGTCGATCAATATCCTTAGCTCGCCATGTATCTACGGCGAAGCTCATGATAAGAAAGATCACGCCAAAAATAGCAATTTGTTTTAACCAATACTTCATTTATCTGTTCTCCGCTAAGGCTATTTCATTACACTTACTTTCACGTAAGCTATTTTTACTTAATTTATTGTTAGGTAGGTTATTTTTACAATGTCGCGTCTTCATTTTATGAATTAGGGCAAAGTAGCCAGGCACAAAGAAACTGCCAATCAGTAAGACACTTAACAAGCCGCCAAGTAAGGTTACCCCTAGTGTTTTCAAACCGACCGCGCCGGCGCCACTGGCAAAAACTAACGGTAAAATACCGAGAATAAATGACCATGAGGTCATGTTTACCGCACGAAAACGCGCACTACCGCCTTGCTCTGCCGCATCTTCAATGGAGGTATTGTCATTATTCAATTTGTTCTGGGCAAATTCAATAATTAAGATGGCATTTTTAGCGGCGAGGGCGATCAGTAACACCAGTCCTACTTGCGCATATAAGCTCAAAGACAAACCACTAATATTAAGCGCTAGAATTGCGCCGACAATGGCGGTAGGCACAACAAAAATAACGGCTAAAGGCAAACTCCAACTTTCAAAATGGGCAACCAATAATAAGTAGATGAACACCAAGGCTAGAGCAAAGGCGTAAATCGCCGTATTTCCTGCAATAAACTGTGGTGGCTTACTTGCTTTTAAAAGAGCTGACTCATTAGAAATATGATAAACAAATATCCTCATAAGGAATATTACAATTTGTAATGCTGAGTATTGTCATTGAGTTTTTTAAAGACAAAGGCAGATTTACCAAGCCGAGCCTGCTTGAATATAAAAGATATTCTCTTCTGGGCCTTTAGCTATATCAAGGCCCATATTAAAACCATATCTTCTGGCTATTAGATATCTAAAGCCAACACCCTGGCTAATTTTACTATCGCTATCGCCCATATCAGAAAATTTATTACTGGCTTTACCGACGCCAGCAAACACATTAAATTCCCATCGAAGATTGAGATCATAAATAACCTCAAGCTCAGTGACACCAATAGCGTTACCTTGATACCTTCCTGAGGGAATACCTCTCATTGAAATTGAGGGGGTTGCATATGGCGGCAAGATACTATCTGAATCAGCATAATTAATTTCTGCCCTCAAGGCAGTACGCCACTTTTTGGTTAAGGTAAAATAATTTAAACCGTAAAACTCTGTCAGTTGATAATCTATATCAGAGCCTAAGGCGTCTCGGTACCATAAATGTGTAAGTTCATATTTTAAGCCAGACTTTGGCGAAAAAATGTTATCTCTAGAGTCATATTCTAAGGTAAAGCCTACACCTGAGGTGGTGACTTTGTTGGTCAGTAAATCTGTTAAGGGCGCTTGCAAATCTGGGGGTAAATTATCGACTAAATCGTTAATATTAGCCGGCGATATATCAGCGTTAATATATTTATGTGTAGGCCCTAAGTAGAAGTCGCTATCGGCAAGTTTAAATTTTACCGTTTGCATAATTATTGTCGCTTTAGTTTTTATCGTTATCGGTTTCGGTAAACTAATATCGCCAAAACCATAAAAATCTAAATTTATATCACCGTAACCGCCAAGGCCTAAATAACGAATTTTACCTTCATTAAAAAATCCCATATGACCGCCACCAGCAAAATAGGAGTCATTACCCGTATAAGCACCAAGCGCCACAGAAACGCTAGGCGGCAGAAGTGAATCTGCGGCATTTTCACCCTCTTGCATGGCGACAAGACGAGCATCTTTTTCATGCTCTTCCTCATGAAAAATTAATCCCATCATGCCTAAGCCGCCACCAACCGCCGGATCTGTGATAATGATAGGCACAGGTAAAAAGCCATAAGCATTTTCTGAAAGATATTGTGAGGCATCTAATTGACCGTCTAAAAGGTCAATAAACTGACTAGAACTGGCAAAACAATTCATTGAAAACAATGACAACAGTAAAAAAAAAACAATTTTTTCTATAAAAAACAACACTACTATCTCCTAAAAACGATATGTTGTTGAGGCAATAAAACTTTCTCTACTGCCACCGAAACCTGCTTCCGCATGAAAAGCCCAGCTTTTACTTACATCCCAGTTAAAGCCGATTAAGTAATTAACTTTGTCGGCATTTTCCTGATTGATAAAAAAATCTAACTCGGTGATATTTGCTTCACCGGGTATTGCCGAAGTATCAAAGGACAACTTACCGGCAACATCAAGTTCAGCGTTGAGGTAAGTTAAACCAACAAATGTTGATATTGTGCCCCACTGGCCGGCATCGGATGAAATACCAATGCGTGGCGATGCCTGAAAAGCTTTAATATCATCCGCTAATATATTTAAATCGGTAAGCACATAAGTAACGGGTAAGGCGACGAAAAAACGATCCCAGCCCATGGCTAAAGTGAAACCGACTGATATATTTGAGCCGGTGTATTCTGGTTGGGCAAGGGCACTAAAGGTTTTTTCACAAGCCTTGGGGGCAAATGGACCGTCACAGCTATTACCAAGAAACTCCAGTAAATCTTGACCTTTAATAGTAATGGGGGCACTAGCAGAGCCGTGCATTTTTCCATATGTTGCATACAGATTTAGAAAAGGGAATAACCAAACATCGGCTTTAATTTGCAAGTTACTGTTATCAGCTCGTGCAGGGCCAAATTGCACAAAATCCATATCGACCATATCAGCGCCATTTAAGCCTACTTTGAGATTTTTCAGTACTAGGTCTTGTTTAATGGTATTGGGGATAATGGCCAGGCCAAATGTTTTCGGTAATTCAAAACCTAAATCAAGGACATTTTGTGCGAAGAATGGCAAAGCTCTTGGCCAAATAACCTTATCGCCATGTTCATCTAATAATGGCGTACCTATGTCTCGACTTTCTAACGTGGCGAATTGTTCAGATACAGCAATACTTCTTTCATCAATACATTGGCAATCTTTTGCTGATAGGGCTATTTCAGCGGTTTTAATTTGACTCTCTTGGGCAAAGCCGACATTTAACATAAAAAATGAGCTAAACAGAAAGATGACTTGATAAAATGTATTCATAATTTCAACATTGCCTTACTAAAGTTGATAATTGACTTCAATACGATGGTCATCAGCAAAGGTGATATTTGGGCATAAAGCGGCAACTTGAAGAAGACCCCCTTGACTAAATAGATGATTGTGCTGCAAGGGGTTGAACTTTGATTTTAATAGTGATGTCACTGTAGGGCTCAGTATTGTGGTCGGAGTAACTTTAATCGCTATGATGGCTAATATACTTATTTATTGATGTGTGTACTTTTACTAAAAATGTGTGCAAATTTACTTATAAATTCAATTGCATGTCATATGGAAACAATGATTATTCATTTAATGTATTAATCTTTATTCGACTTTAAATTAAACTAATAACCATGACATTTATGCTTGTAAAAGCTCAGATAAAAATTACTTATGAACCCTAAATCAACGTCCTCTATCGGCTATTGGCCCTTTGTCATCTTGATGGCAATGATATTTTCACTGTCACCGTTTGCCATTGATATGTATTTACCCGGCTTACCTAGCATGGCGAAGTACTTTGGCAGCTCAATTGATGCAATTGAGGCTTCAGTCGCCATCTATTTAATCTTCTTTGCTCTGGGACAGCTAATATTAGGCGCGCTGGCCGATTCAATGAATAAAGCCAAGTTACTCAGCATTGGTTTAACTGTATTTGCCATCGCCAGTGCCATGATAGCGTTTACAACGTCTATTGAAGAACTCTATTTTTGGCGGGCGGTGCAAGCCTTTGCTAGTGGTAGCTCTGTGGTGGTTTTTGCCTTGATTTATCATTTTTATGGCAGTAAAAATAGTAACCAAATTATTAGTTACGTGATGGCTTGTGTGGTGATAGCGCCTATGGTCGCGCCTATGATTGGTAGCCAAATACTGCTCGCAGCTAATTGGCAGTGGATTTTCTTAGTGCTTGCCGGCCTGGCACTGGTCACCTTAGTCACCCAATTACGCCTTTTGCCGCCTAAGCATGTCGTCACTGAACTGCAGCCGCTTAACGTAGCAGCACTATACAGTGGTTATCGAAAAGTCTTATCGAACAGTACTACCATGGCTTACATCTTAGCGGGCGGTAGTGCTTTTGCTGGCTTATTTGCTTTTATCTCGGGCTCTCCTTTTGTTTATATGGAATATTTTGGCTCCACGCCGGAGCAATTTAGTTGGTTAGTGGCATTAAATGCGGTCGCCATGATCAGTATGAATTTACTCAATGCTCGGTTATTAAAAAATGTTGATACCATTAACAAGCTCATTGTCGCTGGAGTTTTACTGGCAGCAGCAGGCATTTATTTAGCCGTAGTCGCTTATCTACATTTATCATTAGCTTATGTGGTGGTGGGGGTTATTTTATATGTTGGTTTATTAGGTTTAACAGCAGCGAATGCCATTTCAGCCGCCTTAGCTAGTGTGCAAGGTAGCACTGGCGTACTTTCTGGGGTAAATGGCGTGTTGCAGTTTGGCTTAGGCGCGCTAGCCAGTGCAGTGGTGAGCATTAGTGTGAGTGTTGATGCCACTACTATGAATTACACCATGGCATTATGTTCATTGGTAACGCTGTTTTTTGTCTCTGTCTTGTATTTCAACAAACGCATTAAGGCAGTAGCAGCATTATCATAAATACCGTAGATGAAAGAGAGCAAGCCTAGCAAAACTCTTCCAAAGGATACTTTTAATGGATTGTTTAATTAGATTTATGCGGATTGGTATTCTGTTATTGATGCAGTAAAGTAAGTGGTAATAACCTTCTGTAATTTTTTTATTTTTTGGAGAACTAAATGCTAGAACTTGCTGTTGTCTATTTAGCTGCTGCGATCATAGCGGTACCTGTCGCTAAGCGTTTGGGGTTAGGCTCTGTACTTGGCTATTTGTTGGCTGGTATTCTGATCGGGCCATTTTTATTAGGCTTGGTTGGTGATCAAACTGATGTTATGCACTTTGCCGAGTTTGGCGTGGTGATGATGTTGTTCTTGGTGGGCTTAGAATTACAACCATCCAGGCTGTGGAAACTCAGGCACTCAATTCTAGGTCTAGGTGGTCTGCAGGTTACGCTGACTACTCTGTTTATTTTTGTCATATGCAAGGAGGTACTTGCTTTACAGTGGCAAACTTCTATGGCAATAGGTTTAATGCTAGCGTTATCTTCAACGGCAATTGTGCTGCAAAGCTTGAGTGAAAAGGGCTGGACAAAACAAGAGGCGGGGCAAAACGCATTTTCGGTACTACTCTTTCAAGACATTGCCGTGATCCCTATTTTGGCACTATTACCCTTATTAGCTTTTAGCGACACCATGGCTACTGTGTCAGATCACGGTAACTTAATTGCCCATTATCCAGTTTATTTGCAAGTCGCTGTTTCAATTGCTGTGATTGCAGCCATCATTCTTGCGGGAAAATATGTTTCTGCGCCTTTATTTAGGTATATCGCTGAAACACGCTTACGAGAAGTTTTTACTTTGTTTGCTTTGTTCTTAGTGATAGCGATAGCCGTAATAATGCAAAAAATTGGTTTATCACCAGCCCTAGGCACCTTTTTAGCTGGCGTTGTACTGGCTGAAAGTGACTTTAGACACGAATTAGAAGTAGATATAGAGCCATTCAAAGGTTTGTTGCTGGGTTTATTTTTTATCGCTGTTGGTGCTTCTATTGATTTTCCATTGTTATTCGAACAGTTTTCAACAGTGGTGCTATTAGTCGTTGGTCTAATCGCTATTAAAGCCCTTGTTTTATATTTACTCGCGGTATTTTTTAAAATGGAGGGCAGGCAAAAGCTGCTTTTTACCTTAGCATTAGCGCAAGGCGGAGAATTTGCTTTTGTCTTGCTCTCGTTAACCTCATCGCTGCATATACTCGATCCAGAGCAAACCAAGTTAACAACCTTAGTTGTGGCTATTTCTATGTTGATGGCGCCGTTATTACTGATGATTTATGACAAAATGTTGAGTAATACCAATAACACCCAAGCTGAGTTTGATAAACCAGAAAATATAGAAGCAACCAGTAGTGTGATTATTGCCGGTTATGGCCGTTTTGGCCAAATTATTGGTCGGTTATTAAGCGCACAAGGCTATCATTTATCTATTCTTGACCATAGCCCTAGCCAAATTGAAATGGTAAAACGTTTTGTTACTACCGTACATTATGGTGATGCGGCGCGCAAAGATTTGCTTGATGCCTCCGGTGCTGAAGAAGCTAAACTATTGGTGATAGCCATTGATGACGCCGATAAAATTTTAGAAATAGCGGTGATGGCCAAAAAGCATTATCCCAATCTAGCCATCGTTGCCCGAGCCATAGACCGCGGACATGCTTATGAATTAATGAAGTTAGGGGTAACGTCTTTCAAGCGTGAAACCTTTGATTCAGCATTAAACTTAGGTGTTGAAGCGTTAACCTTGCTAGGCAATAGCCAAGAAACGTCCGAGCGTGCGGGAAAGTTATTTGCCGAGCATGATGAAGAGTCGATGCAATTGTTGATTGATTTATGGGGTGATGATCATACTTATGGCATTGCGGTAAAACAACGCATGGAAGTTCTCAAACAAGTGCTAACTAATGACTTGAAAGAGCAAGATAAAATCAATACCTGTCACGAAGGTGACTGTGACGAAGACACTAAAACTAATAAGGTTAATTTATGAAACAAATCACTCGAGTAAACCATCTTGGTATACGTGTACATAGCTTGGATATATCACGCGCTTTTTACGAACAACTAGGTTTTGAGTTTCTAGTTGGGCCAGTGGGTCCTGAGCCTGTCGCTATTATGGAACATGCCAGTGGCGTGAATATTAATTTTATTTTAAATGCCGCAGCACCCACAGATACTAATGTATTGATGGATGAGCCAGTGAAAAAAGCAGGTTATACCCATGTTGCTTTGGAGGTAAATGATATGGATGGCGTTGTAGCTCAGCTTAATGCCTTGAACATAGAAATTACCGAAGGGCCAATAGTTTTTCCAACGGGGTCATCGGTTTTTATTCGCGATCCCGATCGCAACGTAATTGAGTTTCATCAACCGAAAAACTAACCCATAGACTGTGGTATTAGCGCTAAAAGGTGATATGGAGTATTTATGAAAATAGAAGTTATAGAAAAACCAGAACAAGAATTTCTCGATTACCTTGATAAAAAAATTGCTGATTTCAACTGGGCTAATTGGGAAGTAAGTGAACGACTGCCATTAGCCGTACAATTAAAAAATGAGCAAGGAGAGGTTATTGCAGGTGCAGCCGCTCGTACATTTGGTGATTGGTTGTTAATAAATACCTTGTGGGTTTCAGAAGATTTACGTGGCCAAGATATCGGTAGTAAAATTCTAAAAGAAATTGAAGCAGCAGGTAAAAACCGAGGCTGCAGCATGTGCTTATTAGATACACTTAATTTTCAAGCTATGCCATTTTACCAAAAATATGGTTATGAAACTCAATGGGTTCAGCAGGGCTACCCTAAAACCGGTTGCAAATATTTTATGGTTAAAAAATTATAGTGAGACGATAACTTTGAGCGACAGTAAATGCGGTGATTTAGCTATTTATTTATATTTTTCGTGCAATAACGGCTGCTCTTGCTACATCATATCTTGCCCAGTTCACCATAAAAAGTAACTATCTGATATTTTTCTTGCATGAGTGCGACACTTGTCGCACTATGTATGGGTAATCCAATTATCAAGATATAAAATGCAGCCAACCGCACCCGAACTAGAAATCTTAAAACAGTTATGGCATTCGCAGCCAAAAACTGCCCGCGAGCTTCACGATGAAGTCGAAAAAATACTCGGCTGGAGTTACTCTTCTACCCGTAAAACCTTAGAAAGAATGGGTGACAAAGGTTTAGTGGCGATGGAGTTTTCCGGTAATAAGAAGATTTATTTCGCCAAAGTCGACAAGGTCAAGACTCTTGCGGCATTCGCTCAGGATTTTGCCAAACGAGTCTTTGAAATAGACGGCCCTTTGCCGATTGCCATGTTTACCGATAGCCGATTAATTGATGATAGCGAAATTGCTGATCTTGAAAAGTTACTACATGATTTAGAGCAAGACTCATCAAAAGAGCAGCAAGGTAAATAGTCATGGCTGAGCAATGGTTTACCGGTACTTTCTTATTTCAACTCACCATTTTTATTGCTTGGAGCGGTATTTTATCTGGCTTAGCGCTAGCTATCAGAAAATTCTCCCCAAAAATAATTAATTGGTCTAGATTTTGGCAAGCTTGGCTCGTTATCGCCTTGGTGCCATTATTGCCGGCGTTGTTCTCTCAAACAAACGGCATTATTCCTGAGCAATTAAAAGCAGCTTTTGGTGACTCACAACAAAGTTTAGTGCTGCACTCAAACTCAGTGGTTAGCCAAATGGAGAGCAGCGGCGAGCTGCAAGTCTTTATATCTTTAGTCAGCTTGATGTTAGTGCTTGGTGTTTGTTTGTCACTATTACGCTTTGTACTTGGCTTATGGAAAGTTAGGCAATTTATTCAACAAGCGACTCTGGTAACTGATTTTAAAGCTTTTAGCCCAGTACAGCAAAAGACCATAACGGCTAACAGCATAAAAATATTGGTGACCGAGCAAACAGTATCACCTTTTGTTTTTGGCTTTTTTCGAGTTAGCATGTTGTTACCAAAGTCTGTTTTTACAATGCCTGCAGCGCAACAAGGTTTATTAATTGACCATGAATTAATGCATATAAAAAGGCAGGATCCTAAGGCAGTTATTTTATTTCGCTTATGTGCTTGTTTGTTTTGGTTCAATCCCTTTATCAGTTTTATGGAAAAGCGCTTTTTACAATGCATGGAATTGAATTGTGATACTGCGGTCATCTCAGCCGATCCCGGAGCTAAGCTTAGTTATGCTCGCGCGTTAATAGCGAGTTTAAAGTTGCATAAAAGTCCTTTTGACAGTGGCTTAACCACTTACTTTTCTGGTCCTGGTTTTAATAAACAAGACTTTGAAAATAGAATTAAGTTAGCCATGTCTGGCCAGTCAAACAAGAAGTTTGGCTGGTGTGCTCGTTTGACGTTAGTGTTGATGTCTTGTTCTATTGGCTTTTTTGCCATGGCGGCTAAACCCTTTTTCTCACTAGATAACTTTAATCAGCTTAATACTGACGGCATCTTACCTGTGTTAAATGGTCGGATTTCTTCTGGTTATGATGATATTAGTGATTTTCGCGGTAAGAGACCCCATCAAGGCATTGATTTCGCTGCGCCAATTGGTAGCGAGGTAGTTGCCAGTTTCTCTGGTTGGGTAATCATTGCTGATGATGTCACTTTGCACCAAAACTATGGCAAGGTAATACTTATTGAGCACCAAGGGCAAAATCAAAGTTTATATGCTCATTTGAGTAGCTTTTCGGTCGAGTCAGGGCAATATATTTCAGCAGGAGATAAAATAGGTACCGTTGGCGCGACAGGGCGAGTGACTGGTCCACATTTGCATTTTGAGGTACTTGAAAACGGTAAACATGCCAATCCTAAGCGTTTTTTAAATTTATCCGAGCTATCAAGCTCAGCAAGGAAAGTAGGCGTTTTAAGATGAAGTCTGTATGTTCATTCTTAGCTTATAGCTTGGCAGCGCTCTTTATTACCTACCTTTTTATCGGAACAAAGTGCTTAGCTGGAGCGCTTTACACCAGTTTTCCTGAAAAAATTTACCCCGATGAGAAGTATGTTTTCTATTCCCATGGCTTAATTGTTGAAGGTGATAATTTGATGCCGGTAGACAAGCGTTGGGGCGTTTATGATTTTATTGCGGTAAGAAAGGCATTAGCCGATCCGCACTATAATCTTATTGCCTATCATCGGCCGAATAAAACTGTGGCTGATGAGTTTGCCGAAAAGCTGGCTGCTGATGTCAGAAAACTGATTGTCGCAGGGGTAAAGCCGGAAAATATCACCTTGTTAGGCTTTTCTCGAGGTGGAGAGATCACTTTACTTGCCTCGGATAAGCTTAGGTTAGATAAAATTAATACTATATTGCTAGCTGTGTGTGGCGGTTTTGTTAAAGAGCATCAAGAATACCAAGCTTATGGCAAGCTCTACTCTATTTATGAAACCTCGGATTTTGCTGGCTCTTGTCAGTTTTTAACCGACAGAAATAACAAAACCCACTCCTTTCAAGAAACCGCCATTAGTACAGGTAAAGAGCATGGCGCTTTCTACCAACCTTTACCACAGTGGCTAAAACAAGTGAAAACCTGGGTCAAACAAGTAAAGGCTTTGCCGGACTAATATTTCAGTACGGCTCGCTAAAACTCACAACACTACCAATAAAAATAACCATTAATTACCCTCAAAGAAGGGACTAGGGATCATCATGCTTAAAATATTAAAAATAGCCATATTCATCAGTTTACTTTGCTTATTAGCACCAGTGACTAATGTCTATGCAGCTGCGATATTTGAGCGCTTGCCAACAGAAATACATGCTAATGAAAAATATGTATTTTACTCACATGGGCTTATTGTTGAGGGTAGCAATCCGACACCGATAAACCCACGCTGGGGCTTATATGACTTTCCTGAAGTAAAAGCTGCACTAGCTAGTGAACAGTATAACTTAATAGCCTATCACCGAGCAAAAAACACTAAACCGAGGGAGTTTGCGCGCAAGTTGGCTGCTGATGTTAATTTACTTATTAAACAAGGAGTAAAGCCGGGTGATATTAGCTTGGTGGGCTTTTCCCGTGGCGGTGAAATAACAATATTAGCGTCGAGTTATATCCAATCAAATGACATTAATATCATCTTACTGGCTACTTGTAATACTTTTATGAAAGGTCACGCAGAATTTATCGTTATAGGCAATTTCCATTCAATTTACGAAACCTCAGATGGTAATGGTTCTTGCCAATTTTTAATGGCACAAAGCAATAAAGTAAACACCATGGAAGAAATCGCCATCAGTACTGGTGAGGAACATGGTGCTTTTTATCGACCTATGACTGAATGGGTAGTTCCGCTTAAAGCTTGGTTAGAAAATTAGCTAGCATTAACAGGTGATTACTTTGTTACATATTAATATTTCACTCGAGATTTACCATTCAGTACTATGGCGGCTCGTACTCTTTATCCTAAATAAAACTAAGGGGTTATTAACGCTTTATGAAAAATTCATCAATATTACAATCCGTTGTCATAACTACTGTGATGCTTATAGCAAGCTTAGTCATAAGTTCCACTAATCGAGCAGAAGCCGCAGGAATTCAGGGTGCATCATGGGGTAAATATTTTAAAAAACACCAGGCTAAGGGCACCATTGTTGTGCTTGATAAACGGGCTAATCAAGAGAAAACTTGGGTATATGATCAAGCTAGAGCACAGCAACGCTATTCGCCAGCGTCTACTTATAAGATCCCGCACACGCTTTTTGCTCTTGATGCTGGGCTGGTCAAAGATGAGTTTCAAGTATTTCCTTGGGATGGCGTAAAAAGAGGTTATTCACCTCATAATCAAGATCAAAATTTACGTTCTGCCATGCGTAATTCGGCAATCTGGGTTTATGATATTTTTGCGGAGCAGCTAGGTGAACAAAAATCTGGTAACTACTTGAAGAAAATAGCCTATGGTAATGCCGACCCAACTACTGCACAGGGCAGTTATTGGATAGATGGTAAGTTGGCTATTTCAGCGCACGAACAAATTGAACTGCTGCAACGTCTTTATAAAAATCAACTGCCTTTTAAAATAGAGCACCAGTTAATAGTGAAAGATCTTATGGTGACTGAGGCAAAAAGAACGTGGATATTACGCGCTAAAACGGGTTGGCAAGGTAAACATGGTTGGTGGATAGGTTGGGTTGAATGGCCAAATGGACCAGTATTTTTTGCCTTAAATATCGATACTCCAGATGGAATGAAAGATCTCTATAAAAGACAAGCGATAGTGCGAGATATACTCATGTCGATAGAGGCTTTACCAAGTAAAAATAGTAAATGAAAATTAGTATTGGTTGTGAATAAAATAAGAAAATAAAGTCTCTGGTACAATAGCCTTAAAAGCATGTGCCATTTGTTGTAGTTGAGTTACGAATAAAAATGAAAAAAATAATAATATTAACTGTTTTATTAGGCTTAACCGCTTGCCAGCAAACGCCGGAAGTAATTACCGAACCATTAACTAAAAACCAAGAAAAAGCCTCACAGCTGACATTGGTTGAAGAGGAACAAGTCAAGTTAGCCAAGATTACACCATTAGCCAAGTTGCCCCACGAACATGAAGATGTATGGCAACGTATTCGCAGCCAGCTAAGCATTGAGGTACCAGATAACAAAGAAGTGGATAAGTGGCGTAAATACTATTTAAGTCACCCTAATTTTATGGTGACTATTTCTAAGCGTGCAGAGCCTTTTTTATATTATATTGTTGAAGAAATTGAAAAGCGCAATATGCCGGTTGAATTGGCGCTGTTGCCCATAGTTGAAAGCTCCTACCTGCCTTATGGCTTATCAAATAAAAGCGCTGCTGGGTTGTGGCAGTTTATGCCTATTTCGGCCAAGCGTTTTAATATCGAACAAAATTGGTGGTATGACGGTCGACGAGATATTGTCGAGTCGACCCGTGGTGCCCTTGATTACTTTCAGTTTTTCCATCGTACCTTGGATGAAGATTGGCTCAATGCCATCGCCGCCTTTAATTCAGGTGAAGGAAGAGTTGGTCGAGCAATGGCAAAGAATAAAAAAGCAAACCTACCGAGTGATTTTTGGTCACTTAACTTACCGACAGAAACCAGCAATTTTGTTCCTAAATTACTCGCTATTGCTGATATTTTAAAACGTGCCGATGAACTTAACTATGCTTTTACTCCCATTAAAAATAGCCCCGCAGTGGCAGTTATTGAGGTAGAGGGACAACTTGATATTAGCTTGGCGGCACAGTGGGCTAACATAAACAGTAATGACATTTTTAAGCTTAACCCCGGTTTAAATCGCTGGGCAACAGCGCCGGATAGTCGTTATCATTTGATGTTGCCAATCTCAGCGGCAGATTCCTTTAAAGCAAAGCTAACGACAACCAATAAAAAAGACTGGTTACGCTGGCATAGTTATACGGTGACATCAGGTGATAGCTTAGGCAAAATTAGTCTTCAGTATGGCATCGATGTTAGCGCGATAAAAAAACATAATCGCTTAAATTCAGATATTATTCGTATCGGTCAAAAGCTGATTGTGCCATTTAACCATAGTGATATGGACCCCTTAGGGCTGGCTAAATTTAGCCGTAATAAGATTACTCATACGGTTAAAAGTGGTGATAATTTATGGGATATCAGTCGAAAATATAAGGTAAGTGTGCGAGATATAGTGCGTTGGAACAAATTATCAAGCAATAGCTTGTTACAGCCAAAGCAACAGTTGGCAATATTGTTATAAGAAGATTAATGAAATAGCAAAGTTCATGTTATTTTATTCATAAAAATAGCAGTTTTACCCCACAGCCCCTAAGAAATATGAATTCTCATTATTGTTTGGCATATGTGAGCGCCTACTTACTCAGTGTAAGCAGGTATTTATATCTTAGGTGTTGATGCTTTTGTCTAAACCTTACAAAGAAAAATTTAATTTTTTCAGGTGCTAGCCGCTATCTATTTCCTCACGACCAAAGCTACTGAAAGCACAATAGAACTGGTCTAAATAAGATCTTATTATGATGTTTTGTGGCAGATAGTTTAATTCTTTAGTGTGTACTGATTTTTGTTGAGGTAACTTTAAATATTACTTTGAAATCAATCAATTAATTAAGCGCTAGGTGTCAGTAAAATTTACAGTTAACTATTTTTATTTTAGTCTATTTGTACTAACTCACTGGTTTTTAGTTTGTTTTGTTTTTTGGTATGTTTCTTGCTTTGTAAGTCGTAAGGCTATTATATAGCCATTTTATTACCATTACCTATCAAGATAGATGAAATGGGCTTTAAAGGAAAAATTAATGAAAACTAAATTTTTGAACATTGCACTTGCAAGTATGCTTCTTGTTGTTACTAACATAGCGAATGCTGGAATTATTACGCTAAACAACTCTACTGAAATAGGTGTTTTGTCTTTAAGTGAAAGCTTTAAATCGTTTTACGATTACAGAAGATCAAGCTCTCATACTGGTTATGAACAAGAAGCGACAGCTGTCATGTTCCTAGCAGAGCATAATGGCGCTTTAGCACTATATACTTTGCTTGATGCAAGTGGCACTAAGCATAATAAACGTACTGCTAGTTTAGCTATAAGTGATTTCGATTTATCAAAGGTACTGTTAGTCGATGATTCTAGTGAAAAAAATAAAAATGGTTTCCGTTGGAAGTGGGTTGATTGCTGTACCGACGGCATGATCTATGAAATTGATGATATTGATAATTTTGATATAGATCTAGAGTTTAGCAATGTTTCTGGATTTTCAGATTTCAAATTCTTATCATTTTCTGATAGTGGCAAAGGCCCAGTAGAGTTTGATATTTCAAATTCTTTCTCTATTCAAGCCGTACCAGAGCCTACAACAATAGCAATTTTTGCATTAGGCATTATCGGTTTAGCATCTCGTCGATTTAAGAAAAAATCTTAATTACTCGATAGATAGACAAAGCCTAAAAAAGCACCACTCGTAGAGTTTGGTGCTTTTTTATTTCTGTAAATTGGCTTTGTTGATTATTATGACTAAGCCATGTTAATTCATTAAAGTTTTTGTACTATCTCATTTCTTAAGCGTTCTACTATTGTCGCATCGGGGCCTGCTACCGAGGTATAGACAAAAGTGCGCTCTTCAAGTCTGGCACAAGTAATTGATACTTGGTTGTCATTAAATTTACCATAAACATATTTAGCTTTGTCGTATGTAAGGTTTCTTCTTATCGATTTAAAGCTTAATGATTCTAAAATTCCCTTACCTTTTAAAGAGCAAAGTTCAGCATCAATATCTAATATTTTAAAGTCAGTCCATAGTTGCGGTGTATAGGTTTTAGTGAGTTCAACAACTTTCGACTCTTTTCCCTGCTCTTCTTCGGAATTAGAGAGGAGATTAATTAGGGAATAGCTAGAGCTTGAGGCGAAGTAAAGCGCAAGTAGAAAAAGGAACAAACCAACTTTTTTAGACATATTAACCCTTATATATGAAGTATTTTAACGGTGTTTTTGCATAGTCATTTTAGGCGGGTAATATCCCATATTTTAATGAGTTTAGAAACAACATAGAGAATATATGTGTCTTATTAAACAGAACGCCAGATCACAAAAACGCTAAAGCAGGGGGCTTTAGCGTTTAAGTATTTTAATTGTGTTAGCGTATTAACTTATGCCTAAGCGTAGGCCTTAGTAAAGCTATCAATGCCGGCTTGCGCACAGCTTATATCTTGCTCTGGCGAGCCTGAACTAACGCCAATGCCACCGACTACGCTACCATTGTAGCTTAGGGGTAATCCTCCACCAACAATGCACATACGGCCACCTAAAGCGGTATGAATACCAAATAAATTATTCTTATGGCCTGGAATACAGGCTTTATTAAATTCATGCGTCCCCTTACGTGCCGATGCGGCGGTAAAGGCTTTATCTTGCGAAATAGTAATGCTGTGTACTTTACCGCCATCCATACGTTCAAAGGCAATTAAATTACCTGATTCATCTACAACGGCTATACACATTGGTACGCCAAGTTCAGTGGCTTTTTGCACCGCGCCATCAATTATTGTTTTTGCTTCTGCTTGGTTTAGTCTACTTATTGTCAACATAGTTTCTACTCTTCTAATTTTAAAACTGGTACAGCATTATTTAGGTAAGCATATTGACGATGAGTTAATACCTAGGCTGTGAAAATATTTTGTATGGCGACTTAACTGGCTTTTTTAACTGTCTGTTCGGTTTTAACAAAACCCAGCTCAATGGAAATGGACTTACCGGCTTTAACTAAATCTTTAATCCACTCATCTTTACGTCGTTCAATTGGCGCTGACACAGATAGTCCGGCGACAACTTCGCCATATCTGTCATATAAAAGTACGCCAATACAACCTACGCCCATTTCGGCTTCTTCGTTGTCGTAAGCAAAGCCTTGTTCGACACAGCGCATACATTCGCGCTCTAAGCTTTCAATCTGTGAAAATGTTTTACGGGTATAGGTTGGTAAGTTTGTCCGTTGCGCATAACCACAAATACCTTCATGACCTTCCATGCCTAACATCATTTTTCCAACACCGGTGACATGCAATGGCGCGCGGCTACCTATAATTTGTTGAACATGCATCATTCTATTGGGCACAGCTTTTTCTACGTAAATAACGACATCACCTTCACGCGCAGTAAGGTTGATGGTTTCACCAAATTTATCACGCAGCTTTTCCATGTAGGGTAGTGCTACTTTACGAAAATCAACATTTTGGTATTGATAATTACTTAGCCTAATAAGGCGGCCACTTAACTGATATTTACCTGAATTGTCACGGTCAACAAAATGATTGTCGATAAGAGAATGTAATATACGAAAAGCTGTAGACGGCGCTAAATTAGTATCTGCACTTAATGCTTTTAATGTTACCGGCATGGTGTAGCGTGAAATCGCATCCAATAATGTGGCTGCTCTATCGATTACTTGAATGCGAGATTCTGGTTTAGGTTTGTTCATAATATTACCGCTTAGTTTACAGGCTTATTTCTAAGCTCAGTTTTATAATCCATCTAACATCTCTTTTCTTGACTCTTGTGTCAACTTTTGATTTAAATATAGAACTAAAAGCGACATAACCCCTAGTTAATTCTAGTTTGCCCATTCCACATTGTGAAATATTAAATTTAGGCTGGTTTTGTCTTTGTATAAATAGAGTTAATTCAATCGCTTGTGCTTTTTTATTCTGTGGGGTATTAGCTGCGTTTCACATTGTGAAATCTGTCTTGTTTGCCTGACTTGGCTATTTTTCATAAGGTGAAATCAAGGTGAATAAAACAAAATATTCTTCCAATAAAGACTCGTATTAAGACTAATTATTGAGAAAGAGCATCTAGTTAGCGCACTAAGTTGAGTAAACAACCGACCTATATGACAGAAAAGGCACGGCAAGCTGACGATAGAGCTTACTTATACCGCGATTAATATCACGGTTTATACAAATGAAAGATTAAGAGGAACATATGAGCAGTTCAACCAAACCGATTATGATCATTCCAAGCTACGAAGATGTACTCGTTGCCCATGAGCGCATTCAACCTTACATCCACAAAACACCAGTACTCACGTCAACTCGCTTGAACGAGATGACCGGAGCTGAGTTATTCTTCAAGTGTGAAAACTTACAAAAAGCAGCGGCATTTAAAGTACGTGGTGCCTGTAATGCTGTCTTTGGTTTAACTGACGAAGAAGCAAAAATTGGTGTTGCCACTCACTCTTCCGGCAACCATGCTTTATCACTTTCATATGCTGCGGGACGACGTGGTATTCCCGTTACCGTAGTAATGCCTCGTACAGCACCACAAGCGAAGAAAGATGCGGTAATTGGCTACGGTGGCAAAATCGTAGAATGTGAGCCATCAACATCTTCTCGTGAAGCAGTATTTGCTGACGTTGTTGCCGAATCAGGTGCTGATTTTGTTCATCCATACAACGACCCTCGTGTTATTGCCGGTCAAGCGACTTGCTCTAAAGAATTGCTTGAGCAAGTTGAAAATCTTGATGCCGTAATTGCCCCTATTGGTGGTGGCGGTATGATTTCAGGTACTTGTTTAACAATTTCGAGTATTGCCCCTGACGTTAAAATTTACGCCGCCGAGCCTTTAAATGCTGATGATGCCGCGCGCTCTTTTAAAGCCGGTCACATTATTGCGGATGATGCGCCAGTAACCGTTGCCGACGGCCTTAAAGTGCCTTTAAAAGACCTAACTTGGCACTTTGTTAGCAACCACGTAACAGATATTTTCACCTGTACAGAAGAAGAAATAGTTGATGCGATGAAACTTGTTTGGAAGACAATGAAAATCGTTATCGAGCCAAGCTCTGCGGTACCAGTAGCCTGTATTTTGAATAACCCCGAAGTGTTCAAAGGCAAGCGTGTTGGGGTAATTATCACCGGTGGTAACGTCGATTTAGACAAACTGCCGTGGATGAACAAATAAGCTCGAATAGCTGTTTATTCGATAGCTAAAACAAATTCAAATTAAGACTAAAGCTAAAAAATAAGTAAGTAAATAATTAAAATTTTGGAGAAAAACATGTCAAATGTAAGTGATTTAGAAGTAGGTTATGACGTTCCAGCACTTCCCGGTATGGATGAAGCTGATATTCAAACACCATGTTTAGTAGTTGATTTAGACGCATTAGAGCGCAACATCGTTAAAATGGGTCAATACGCTAAAGAAATGGGTGTTCGCCATCGTGTGCATGGCAAAATGCATAAATCTGTAGATATCGCGCTTTTACAAGAAAAGCTTGGTGATAGCTGTGGTGTATGTTGTCAAAAAGTTTCAGAAGCAGAAGTATTTGCTCGTGGCGGCATTAAAGACGTATTGGTATCTAACCAAGTACGTGATCCAGCAAAAATTGACCGTTTAGCACGTTTACCTTTATTAGGTGCTCGTACTATCGTTTGTGTTGATGATATTGATAACGTGGCTGAATTAGCCGCTGCCGTTGCTAAACATGATACGCAAATTGAATGTCTAGTCGAGATTGATTGTGGTGCTGGCCGTTGTGGTGTTACTGAAGGCCAACCTGTTGTTGATATCGCTAAAGCGATTGCTGCAACCCCAGGTTTAACTTTCTCAGGTATTCAAGCTTACCAAGGTGCTATGCAGCACATGGAAAGCTACACAGCGCGTAAAGAGAAAATCGACATTGCTGTGGGTATGGTTGCTCGTACTGTTGAAATGCTTAAAGCCGAAGGTCTTGAGTGTGACATCGTTGGTGGTGGTGGTACAGGTTCATACTACTTCGAAGGTAACTCAGGTGTTTTCAATGAATTACAGTGTGGTTCTTACGCGTTTATGGATGCGGATTACCAACGAATTCATGATGAAAAAGGCGAGAGAATTTCTGAATTCGAAAACTCACTTTTCATCTTAACTTCTGTTATGAGTCACACGAAAGCAGACAAAGCTATTTGTGATGCCGGTCTTAAAGCGCAATCAGTAGATAGTGGCTTACCGTACATCTTTGGTCGTGATGATGTTGAATACATCAAGTGTTCTGATGAGCATGGTGTTATTTCAGATCCTGCTGGCATATTAAAAGTTAATGAAAAATTAAAACTTGTTCCCGGTCACTGTGATCCAACGTGTAACGTACATGATTACTATGTTGGTGTACGTAACGGTAAAGTAGAAACGTTATGGCCTGTATCTGCACGTGGTAAAGCATTTTAATCCTAGCTATTAACTAGCTGCTTATTGAATAGCAACCACTACCCTCGGTGTTTAGTCGAGGGTTTATACCCAAGCTACTTCAAGGTGCTCGTTTCAGGACGGCTGAGCGATTCATAATCAAGGCGCGTATTTTATTAATGGTTATTCCCTTAATTACCTACGCAACGATGAATATGATTTACTCATACGTCCCACTAGGGCTGGTTTAGAAACGTTTTATCCATCGTTATTGATTTCGACAAGGGGATAACCATTCTCTTCAATCAATGCCTTGCCTAAATACGTTTCTAATCCCAGCTGAATCCTGCATCTTGAGGTTGTTTGGGTATCTACCAAGCGAACTATGTGAACGATTGATTAGGTCGCTTGGTATTACCATTTCTAGAGGATATAAATTATGAGTGATTCACAAAATACTTCACCAGAAAACAAAGGCATATCAGTTGTTTCTGAAGAAATCTGTCAAGAAGTTATTGGCCGTTCAGATGCCTTTACTGCGGTAGAAAATGTATTTGCTGCTATGGCAAAAAACACCGCTTACAACTTCCCAGTAATTCGTGAAGACATTGGTCACGCGGGTGCACTTTACGGTTTTAAATCTGGTTTTGACCGTGACGGTATGGTTTTAGGTCTTAAGTCTGGTGGTTACTGGCCAGATAATATGGCACAAGGTTTAACTAACCATCAGTCTACTGTTATTTTATTTGATCCCGATACTGGTAAGTTAAAATCACTTGTTGGTGGTAACTATTTAACAGCGGTACGTACTGCGGCTTCTTCTTCGGTATCAATCGCTCATTTAGCGCGTAAAGACGCTAAAGTATTAGGTATGGTTGGTGCGGGTCACCAGTCTTCTTTCCAATTACGTGCTGCGGTTGAACAACGTGATTTTGAAAAAGTTGTCGCTTGGAACTTCCACCCTGAAATGCTGCCTAAGCTTGCTGCTGTGGCAGAAGAATTAGGTTTACCATTTGAGTCGGTAACTTGTGAGGAGTTATGTGCACAAGCTGACGTAATTATTACTATTACTTCTGCATTTGGCTCACTAATTGACAAAGACTGGATTAAGCCTGGTACTCACATCGCTTGTATGGGTACAGATACCAAAGGTAAACAAGAAGTTGATGTCGATATATTAGCACTTGCTACAGTCTTTACTGATGAAATTGCTCAGTCTATTACTATCGGAGAAGCACAACACGCTGTTGCTTCTGGCTTGATCAAAGAGTCTGATATCACGCCAATTGGTGATGTTATCAATGGTACTAAACCAGGTCGTACTTCTGAAGAACAAATCACTTTGTTTGATGGTACTGGTGTTGGCCTGCAAGATTTAGCTGTTGCTTCGGTAGCTGTTGAATTAGCGGAAGCTAAAGGTTTAGCTACTTACTTCAAACTTTAATGTTTGAACTTTTAACTTTTTGCTTAACTCCTTACTTTAAACTAAGACTTTCCCAACCAATTAGTTAAAAGTAAGCCTCTTGGTAGGTTTCGCCTGCTAAGTTCTTGCTCAAGGGCTGTTTATTCATTTAAACAGCCCTTTTTTGTGCTATTAAGAAATTAAGGCAAAGCACCATACATAAATAGTTACTATGTGCACCTTGCCGAGTCAGTTAGTAAAGGTATAGTGGTACTTTAATCGAGACATATTTGAGTATTGGAGCTCATTGAGATTATGGTGATAATTAGAGCAGCGCGTATAGACGATTTGGCGAATATTGCCGAGTTACATGCACAAAGTTGGCGTGAAAACTATAACCAAGTACTCTCTGCTGATTACCTTGATAAAAAGGTTTTTACTGAAAGAGAAGCGGTGTGGACAGCGCGATTTAACAAACCACAGAGTAACCAGTTAGTACTCGTTGCTGAGCTAGCTGGAGTGTTCTGTGGCTTTATTTGTGTATTGGGTGCTAACCATCCTCAATATGGCACTATCATCGATAATCTTCATGTAAAAAAGGCTAGTAAAGGTCAGGGCATAGGTTCTCGTTTATTAGCTGCTGCGGCATCATGGTCAATCGTCAATTATGATAGTCATGACTTGTATCTTGAAGTGTTAGAGTGCAATAGCAGGGCTATAGGTTTCTATGAAGCGAAAGGAGCGAAAAATATAGCTACAGCTTATTGGCATACACCTTGTGGTAACAAGGTTAAAGAATTCATCTATAGCTGGGGATCTCCTGATAACTTAACTAAAGGTGTCGAGAAGGGGTTAGCTAAGAATTTAACTAACAGCCTAACTAAGAACCTAGCTGAGAGCGTTTCATGAAAGCAGCAATGAAAGAATCGATGGCAGAAGTGAAGAATGAACTGAAAAGTGAGCTGAAAGCCAAATTGTTATATTGGCATAACCTTAAAAGTAGAAAAGTAAAAGTCGCGGTCATAATATTGGGCCTTGGAATAATAGCGTTAAAAATATTCACCACAGTTTTAACTTTTGATTGGCTTAGTGGATTATTTAGTTAAGTAATAGCAAACCTTTAATCCTAAGGTGATGTTATCTTTAGCTAATCAAAAATATATAAAGGAATATATATATGAAAACAATGACTTGTAAGCAATTAGATGGCGCTTGTGATAAAGGATTTCATGGCAATACTTTTGAAGAAATGGCCGAGCAGAGCAAACAACATGCTATGGAAATGCATCAGCAGCAAGATAAAGCGCATTTAAAAGCTATGGCGGACATGAGCGAATTAATGACAAGGAGTGCTATACAAAGTGTTAGCTGAAAAATATAGTCTTAAATTAACCAGCCCTGCAGTTGCAGATTTTTTACAGTTACGCAGTAAAGTCGGTTGGGGTGAGCTTGATGCCAACCTCGCTGAAGTGAGTTTAAATAATAGCTTATTTCACGTAACCATTTATCTTAATCAACAGCTTATTGGCATGGGGCGTGTTGTTGGTGATGGCGCCATGTACTTTTACATACAAGACGTTATCGTTGAGCCAAGTCATCGAAAGTTAGGTATTGGCGCAGCATTAATGGATAAAATCGAAAGTTACTTAAATGACGCGACTAAGCAAGGTGCTACTGTTGGCTTATTGGCTGCACAGGGAAAAGAGTCCTTTTATACTCGCTATGGGTATATGCAAAGACCTAATAGTAGCTTGGGACATGGCATGTGTAAATTTGTATAAAACTGTAGTAAAATTACCTTGTCGTGTATTAAGTAGTATTAGGTAGTTTGTTTAAATGAAAAATTCAGGATTTACCCTGATAGAGTTAGTGGTAGTTATTACCACTCTAGGTATCTTAGCTGCTGTAGCAGCACCCCGGTTTATTGATTTGTCGAGTGATGCAAAAGCCTCAGTGATACAAAACATTTCCGGTAATTTAAAAACCGCTATTAAGTTTACTGTACTTAAAGATCAAATAGCCGGCGGCAATAGTGATTCAATAGACTATAACGGTAATACGGTTACCTTTACTGCCGGAAACCCTACCGCTAATGCCCAGCATATGCGCTACTTGCTTGAAATGGATTTACCCTCAACAACTTTTACTTCAAATTGGTCAACTATACCCTGTAAAAACTCAGAGTTTTGCGTAGTGGGTAATCGCCCTCCTAGCGATAATCGAATTCCTCCAATCGATGGTTTTAACAGCGGTACGGGCGTATTTTTATGGCCAAATGGTTATGTATTAGATGATTGCTTTGCTTATTACCTTAATGTAGCGGAGGATGGCAGTGAGCCTATTGTCGATTATGTTGATACTGGCTGTTAAGCTTTTATTTACATGACTATGCCTGCGAATATGAACAAGCTGATCAATGCCATTAAAGCGACCAATAACCAAGACCGCGCGTTGCCTTTTTCGGTTTACTCCTCAATAAAAGAACAGCATTTATTAAATGTACCCGTGGTAAAACCATTATTTATTGCAGTACTTGATGGCGATAAAAAGTTGGGTAAAGAGGGTGAAATAGTTTGTCGTGCCGGAGATTTCATTTTTTTATCGGACAACCCGGCGATAAATATGCGCAATATTCCCAAAGAAAAAGAATACTTTGCCTTGCTGATTGAGTTTGATTATCAAGATTTTGACGGTATAGGTGCTAAAACTGTCAGTGACAAGTCTTATAGCATTGGTGAAATATCTATTGCCCTAGCAAAGTGCCTACAGCAATTTGTCGAATGGTCGCTGTACTCACCAAAAGAGCTGTGGTCCTTACGCAGAAAAGAAATCCTGCATCTACTCTATCACTTGGGTCATAAAGATATTTTAGCTATGGCAACGCCGCATAAGTTAGGTCAAAAAATACATGCCATTTTAAGTAAGCAGCCTTCAGCAGAAATATCTCTTACAGCCATTTGCCAACAAGTCGCTATGAGTGAGTCGACCCTTAGGCGAAAGTTAGCGGCAGAGAGAACCACGGTGCAAGAGATTAAAGATCAGGTGAAGCTAGGACTCGGTTTACACTTATTACAAACCACTAGTCACGCCATTGTTTATATCGCAGAGCAATGTGGTTATCAGTCACAATCTCGATTTAGCAGTCGATTTAAGGCGCGGTTTGGCCTTACTCCTTCAGCTTTACGCAAAACTAAACAAAAAATCAAAGTGACGGAATAGGGCGAAATCTTGACGGTTTTGCGACTATAAAAGTTGGCTGAGTACGCTAAAGTACACTCCATATTTACTCTTCTAACCAACAAATCATTCAATAAATAAGGAACATTATTTTGTTTAAGCCGCTTACATTAATTACTTTATTCACCTTAAGTTTTCCATCAGCCGTTTTCGCCGACAGTTTTAGGTTATCTAGCCAAGATATCGCTGAGGGCAAGTTTATGTCTAAAGCGCAGGAGTTTACTGGCTTTGGTTGTACTGGTGGTGATTTATCACCACAACTTCAATGGTCGGGTGTACCTAAAGGTACTAAAAGTTTCGCTATTACTGGCTATGATCCAGATGCACCGACAGGCAGTGGTTGGTGGCATTGGCAATTAGTTAATATTCCTAACACAGTGACTGAAGTAGCAGCCGGTGCAGGCAGTACTAAAAAAGACTTAGCACCAGCAGGCAGTATGCAAATACAAAATGATTACGGTAGCCGAGGTTTTGGTGGCGCTTGCCCGCCTGCAGGTCATGGTGTGCACCATTACCGTTTTACCATACATGCACTATCTGTTGAGAGGCTTGAATTACCGCTAGATGCTTCAGGTGCGTTAGCAGGCTATATGATTAATGCTAATACTATAGCCACTAGCACAATTGAGTCGTTGTATAAGCGAGACTAATTTCAGTAGCTATCTTACGGTAGAGCCTTTCCCTTTATATATAGGACTCTACCTTTGCTCTATTAAAGATTGTTAGTTTGAAAAAGCAGGTAGGTTATTTTTCACTTTTCGACTGTTTCTCCAACGTCGCCAAGAGAGCATAGCGCCGGTATAAACTAACAAACAGGCTAATAGTGATGCTAAGCCAGCAATGGTTTGGCCAAAGAGACCGAAAGCCTCACCGGTATGAGTAAATCGTATATAGCTACGTAACTGACTATAAGTAGAGAGTTGCTCAAATTTCTGCTGCTGAACCACCTCACCCGTTAAAGTACTTAACAGTACCTTGAGTTTTTTCTGTGGCTCGCCACCATTACCCTTATCTATCTTATAAACTTTACTGTCGAATGGGGCACTTTCTAAAGAAAATTGAATGTTTTGCCATTCTGGGTATAGCGCTTTTACTTTTGCTAATTGCTGTCCAACAGGAAGCTGAAAAGCGCTTTGTTTAGCGGAGATCTCTACTGGCTTAGCCAGTGCAACGGACTCTGTTGATACCAGGGTTTTAAGAGTGTTACCTGGCCATTTAAACGAAAAGAAAAACGCCGTGACCACCAAAACAAACAGTATAGGCGCCATATAAATACTAAAGACGTTATGCCATTGAGAGTTTCTAGCGCTCTTGTTAGGGTAATTACCTGACAAGGTTAGCCTTTGTTTGAAGGCTCTGGAATTGAAGCGTTTCGGTAACCATAAATAAAGCCCTGAAAGAATCAAAACAAGAAAAATAATATTGGCAATGCCATTGACCCATCGACCCATTTCACTGAACTTTCCATCTAAGGTTAACCAGCGATGAAAAGCGCGTAATTTACCTAAAAATATTTTAGTACCTTGACCCGGAATCGCCATTTCTTCACCGGTATAAGGGTTGAGATAAGCGACTTTCTTTCTACCGTCTTTGACAATAATTGGTGCATTAGACTGGTTTTCTACCACAATTACAGCGGTTTTTTTGGTTGGATAAGTATTAGCTATCGCCAAAATTTCTGACATGGGTAAGAGCTTAGCTGAGCTTGTTGGCGCTGTTGGGTAGTCACTACGCTCGGCGGTTTTAATCATCTGACGTTCATAGGTTAATGCTACACCTGTGATAGACATTAAAAAAATAAAAATGGCAGCGCTACAGCCTATGATCAAATGTAACCAAAAAAAGGTTTTTCTTATATTCATCAATTTACCTTGAGCCAGTATTACAAAACACGGGGTATTAAACGTCCTTGAGTACAAAAACAAGGTGAGCATCTTGCTGACCTAAAGTACGCTTACTGAAATTTAGCAGGGTAATTTTGCTGAGATTTAAGTAACGTTTTGGCGATTGTAGTACATTTGTATGGAATAAAATATAACTGGATGAGAATCATTCGTTATTGTATGTGTTTTCTGCGCTATTGGTGATCTGGCTATAAAAAGTAGCTATAAAAAAGCCGCTGAAAATAGCGGCTTTTATTCTTAGTAGTTATTTTTACTAAACTTTATCAGTGAAACTAGTGAATAGCTTCATATAAGAAAATGGCTTAAGCATCATTCATATAGTTATCAGGTAACGGTAGTGCAGCAACGCCAGAGTCTACTGCGGCTTTAGCAACGGCTAAGGCAACATCCTTACATAAGCGAGGATCCATTGGGCGAGGGATTATGTAGCCTTTACCAAAAGATAAGGCTGTTTCGCCACTGGCTTTTAACACACTTTCAGGTACTTCTTGCTTAGCAAGTTCTCTAATGGCATGTACGGCAGCAATTTTCATTTCGTTGTTAATTTTACGAGCGCGAACATCTAAAGCACCACGGAAAATAAACGGGAAACATAAGACATTGTTTACTTGGTTCGGGTAATCAGAGCGGCCAGTCGCCATAATTAAATCACTTCTTACACTGTGAGCAAGTTCAGGCTTAATTTCAGGATCTGGGTTAGAACAAGCGAATATAACCGGGTTATCAGCCATTTTTAAAACCTGTTCAGGGCTAAGTAAGTTAGGACCAGACAAACCTAAGAACACATCCGCGCCTTCAATAACGTCGTCTAATGTTCTTTTGTCAGTGTTATTAGCGAAACGTGTTTTGTATTCAGATAAATCACTACGACGAGTATGAATTACACCTTTAGTGTCTAACATGTAGACTTTTTCACGCATTGCGCCACATTGAATTAACAATTCCATACAAGAGATAGCGGCTGCACCAGCACCTAAACAAACAATGTTAGCGTCTTCAATTTTCTTGCCTTGAATTTCAAGTGCGTTGATCATTGCAGCAGCTGTTACGATAGCTGTACCGTGTTGGTCATCATGAAATACTGGAACCTTACAACGTTCGATTAATGCTTTTTCAATAATGAAACACTCTGGTGCTTTAATATCTTCTAAGTTGATGCCACCAAAGCTATCAGCAATACAGGCAACCGTATTGATAAACTCTTCGGTAGTTTTATGAGTTACTTCAATATCAAAAGAGTTAATGTCAGCAAACCGTTTAAATAATAACGCTTTACCTTCCATTACTGGTTTTGAAGCCATTGGACCAAGATTACCTAAACCTAATACCGCAGTACCATTGGAGATAACGGCAACCGTATTACCTTTAGCGGTATATTTGTAAACATCTTCTGGGTTCTTGGCGATTTCTCGACAAGGCTCGGCGACACCAGGGCTATAAGCTAGCGATAAATCGGCACTTGTTTCGGCGGGTGTAGTGATGGCTACGGCAATTTTACCTGGAGTTGGCAAGGCGTGATAATCCAGTGCTGCTTGTTTAAAATCAGACATGTGTGACCTACTTTTATAGTTATAAGATTAAGGAGTTGTAATAAATAAAGGGAGGTACTCAACATGCCGGTTGGGGGTAGCATGCCGAATACCAATAAAACTTGTTGTTATGACGCTATTGTTCAGAAACTGTTGTTCAGGAACTTTATTATGAAAATTACATCGTGGACTTCACTTCCGTAACTCTCGGATAAATTAGTAAAAAAGCACCTATCATCAGGTAACCTCCGACAATACCGGTTAGGTGCGGCATATGCAGAGTTGCTGAGTGCAAGATACCAATAGATGCCATTATGGCAGCAGCGATTGAAAACCAACCGGCATGTTTGAACTGAGCATCAATAACATTAGCGACAATTGAACCCCACACTAAGCCAGTAATAATGGCTCCTTGTGATAAGGCTTGATGACCTAGCAAGTGTGCACCTTGTTGTGACATGGCGATTACCATTGCAGGGTCGGTTAAATTTGGTAAATTTTGCGCGCCAACATCACGCAGGGCATTCATCATTGAACCCCACTTGACCATAATAAAGCTGGAAACATGCGGCATCATGGCGAGTATGATGGCAATAATATGAGACTTTTTAACACTAGTAGCGCTGTGTGATATCAGTGATATGGCAACAAAAACTAAAATAGGTGCGGCGGCAGATAACGGGATAAGGTTACTTAAAAAAGCCAATAGACCAAAAGTTGCCGCTAAGAAAAAGACGATACCGACACCAAGTACATAACCACAACGGGCTTTCATCGCTTTATATACCGGGTGGCCAATATAAACCGTTGTTGGAAAAGGCGAGCCAAAAAGTGCGCCAATCATGGTGCCAACACCGTCGGTAACCTGACAAACCGCTACCGGATATTCATCGCCAGCAGATTCTGCTGACTCAACGTTATTCATGGTTTCAATAAAATTATATATTTGCACAGGAATGAGTACTAAAAACAATTCCATATGATTAAATAAATGCTGTAAGCCAATAATTAAATCGCCAAAATAGGGAACAGGAGGATTAAAGGCGACTCCTTCAAAGCTAATTGACGTTTCGCCCATGATGAGAGCGATAACGGTACCTACTATCAATGCCGCTAAACCAGCGGGTAAATTGAACGGTAGTTTAAACTGTCCGACTAAACCCCAAATGATAATCATCAGAGAAGCAAAACCTACCACAGGGCTTTCTAGAATACTGGCTAAGGAAACGCTGCCAATAAATACTAAAGCAATACCACAGAGTGTGCCTAACATGCCAGCACGTGGAGTAACACGTTTTAGAAATGGTCCAGCAATGGCACCAAATGCGGCCACAATACCACCAATAAAACCAGCGGCGATACCAACTTGCCAAGCAAGTTCAGCATCTTGAGTTGCCCAATAAATAGGGCCAATAACACCAAATAAGTAAACAAACATTACCGGTGTACTAATACCGTAAGGCAAAGCAGTTACGTCGTTTCGGCCAGTTTTGGCCGCTAAACGTCTTGCCATTAAGGTATAGACAACCACGCCGGCAAGAATGGCAATGGCTGCACCGGGTACGATGCGGCCAAAGACAATCTCAGTTGGCATATTAAAAACAAACTTACAGATACCACTTAAGACAATAAGGTTGGTTAAGTTATCGGTAAAAAGCGCCCAAAAGGCACTGAGATCACTTCGATGAAAAAGTTTGTATTCGCTACTTTCTGTATTCATAGTTCCCCCTTGTAAGTGCGCTATTGCTACTATTAACCGCTGTCGATAATGAGTAATAATAGCGCAGTTTGTTTTTAATTTACGCGATTAAATAGGCTATTAGCCTATTAGAAACGCCATACAGCAAGAAGCTGTGCTGCATTATCATCAGTACCTTTTTCACCTAGTTTATTTTTCCAGTATTGGTATTCAATACCAACGAATAAACGTTGTGCTTTTTGTCCTAATACTTCACCTAAATCCAAACGAATTTGCGGTTGAAATAGAATCCATGATTCTAACTCGGTAGTGCCAAAGTTATTAACTTGGGTACGGCCATCGATATACTCTAAGTGACCTTCAATGCTCCAGCTTGTAGAACCAATTTTAAATGGATAAGCCCAAGAAAAATCAACCATAAAACTAGAGTCTTCATCAACTACGGTAAAGACCGGAGAATCTGCACTGCCACCACCTTGATGGATATAACCAGTTACATCTATTTGCGCAAAAGCAAAACCAGGTAGGTCTAGTGCAAATCTCACACCCGGTAATACCCAAGCACTGTTTACTTCAGGAGCGAAGTTAAAACCTGCGACTATACCGATATCTTTTACCGGACCAAAACTGAGGTCATTACCCGTGATCGCGCCTAAACTAAAGTTTGAATACCACTCACCATAAAGCTCACTTGAGTCGGATACAGGGAAGTTAGCATCGTTATTCACTGAGTAACGTGAGTAATCCATAAAGAAGAAGTTATCGCCGTATTCCCAACCGCCAGCATGTTGGAAGGTGATGATGGTAGTATCCGCGGTGCCACCGGTACCCACTCGTTCTAATTCACCTAGTGCTTGAATTTGAACTTCGGTATTGCTCCAGGTTTCTGCAGATGCCATTGGTGCAGATAATGCTGCAGTTAATGCAAGTGCGGTAAGTGATGCTTTCATATTCATAGTGTCTCTCTTAATGTAATTTATTTTTAATAGTTATATTGATTTTTGTTTTAATTTTTTTAAAAATGTCCGTATGTCACAATTTTCCGTAACTTGACACATGTGTCAGGTTGCGATTAACTAAGATACATCAGGTTGTTTTGTAAACACAACAAAAAATTAAAACTAAAATAGAAGGTAAAGTAATATGACGTTTAAATCATTTAATCCGCCGCAAAGAATTTTAATGGGCCCTGGCCCTTCAGATGTAAGTGCACGAGTACTTTCTGCGCTGTCTAGACCAACTATTGGTCATCTTGATCCCTTATTTATCAATATGATGGATGAAGTGAAAACCTTACTACAATATGCTTTCCAAACCAAAAATGAATTCACCATTGCTTTATCAGCACCGGGCTCAGCAGGTATGGAAGCATGTTTTGTAAACTTAGTCGAAGCTGGCGATAAAGTCATTGTTTGTCGCAATGGTGTGTTTGGTGAACGCATGATTGAAAACGTTACCAGAATTGGCGCAGAGGCTATAGTTGTTGACTCTCCTTGGGGTCGAGCTGTTGAAATTGACAAGGTAGCAGCGGCATTAAATGATCATCCAGATGCTAAGTTTTTAGCCTTTGTTCATGCTGAAACGTCAACGGGTGCAGTGTCAGACGCTCAAGCCCTATGTAAATTGGCCCAAGAGCACGAGTGTTTAACAATTGTTGATGCTGTAACATCATTAGGTGGTATTGAGCTTAAAGTGGATGAATGGGGCATTGACGCTATCTATTCAGGTACTCAGAAATGTATGTCTTGTGTGCCAGGTATCTCGCCTATCTCTTTCAGCCCTAAGGCCGTAGAAGTAGTACAAAACCGTAAAACTAAAATACAAAGCTGGTTCTTAGACCAAACGTTAGTTATGGGTTATTGGTCTGGTAAAGGTAAGCGTAGCTACCATCATACTGCGCCAGTAAACTCTTTATATGCACTGCATGAAGCCTTGATAATGCTACATGATGAAGGTCTAGAAAATAGCTGGGCACGTCATAGAGAACAGCATGAAGTGTTAGCTAAAGGTCTGAAAGAATTAGGTATTGAGTTTATCGTACCTAAAGAAGAGCGCTTACCTCAGTTAAACGCTATCTACATTCCTGATGGCGCTGATGATGCTAAGGTAAGAAACTACTTACTAGAGCATTACAACCTTGAAATAGGTGCAGGTTTAGGTGCCTTTGCTGGTAAAGCATGGCGCATTGGTTTGATGGGACATGGGGCTAAAAGTGAAAATGTTGCCTTATGTTTATCAGCATTAAAAGATGCCTTGAATCAATAAAGGCACAATAAAACGCTATAAATAGTTTTATTAATGAAAAAAGACCACCTTTCGGTGGTCTTTTTTTTCGCATAGTGAAATCTAAACAGCTTTTTATGACCGTTATCTTGGCGATTTATTTCATAATATGGAATAAGAATGATGGATTTGATATTGTCGCGAACTTTTTTTATATGATGAAATTCCCGGTAACGGTTTTTTCTACATGTTGAAATGCTAACTAACTTCGAACGCAGCTTTAAATGAGCGTTCAATAATGATATTCACGGCGGTAATACTAAAAATAGTAGGCAATTGTTTGTGGAGTAGTTCGCCGAATGATAAGTTAATCATTACCGTTTCACCTTATAATTTCGACGATGACTCAGATTAATAAAACCTTATCGACCTACAATAAATTTGAAAAGTATCCCTTTGGCAAAAAAATATTCTCCATTATCGTCAGTCAAGTCGCGCCTTATTTTGCCACTATTAGCCCTAAAATATCAGAATTAGTGCCTAACCAGTGCACTTGTCTTATCAAAAAGAAGAGAAAGGTTTTTAACCATATAAAAACAGTGCATGTGATAGCCATTTGTAATGGTTTAGAAATGGCTATGGGGGTAATGGCAGAAGCTTCAATTCCCAAACATCTTCGTTGGATCCCAAAAGGCATGACGGTAGATTACACCGCCAAAGCAGGTAGCGATATTCGCTGTGTAGCCAAGGTAAACCAAGAAGACTGGCAGCCGGGTGATATGCTGGTGCACATCACCGCTTATGATGAAAATAACATTGTGGTAGTTAAGGGGAATATTAAACTTTGGATATCTGAAAAGCCAACAGTATGACCAGTGGCCTAATTAACAAACCGCTGTTGGGCTGGCGGCTTACCCACTAAGCTAAGTAACTAAAAGATAATTTCAGTTACTTAGTTAAACCACAACCTTTCAAGATAATGCTGGTAAGTGATGCAACGACTTCATCAAAATCATCATCGTTCATCGCCTCTTTACCAAAGCCAGCCAATACTTGCACATTAAAATCTGCATAATGCTGGGTTGAACTCCAAATAAGAAATAACAAATGATATGGGTTAATGGCGTCTATTTGGCCTTGTTCAATCCAGGTCTCTATTACGGAAATCTTTTCATCTAACCATTGCTTAAATTCTGTATGTAAATAGTCTTTAAGAATAGGCGCTCCGTGAATAACTTCACTGGCAAAGATTTTAGAGCCATCAGGATCATGTTTAGCATGCATGATTTTCTCATGAATATAAGCAGTAAGAATCGTTTTCGGGTCATCATCAACACTTAAGGTATCAAAGCTAGTATTCCAGCTGACAATAATCTCGGTAAGCAATTGCTGATAAAGGTCAGTTTTATCATTGAAATAATAATGAATGTTTGCTCTGGGAATATTGGCTCGTTCGGCAATGCGTTTAATAGATGCGCCTTTAAAACCGTGAGTAACAAACTCTGTTTTGGCTGCAGTTAAAATAAGCGCGACGTTCTTTTGACGAACTTGTCCGACAGACTCTTTTTTTACCGGCACAGATACCTCATAACTTCATTTATAGTAGAGGAAATAACTTTATAACAAGTTGCAATCGACAGCCATAGCTTTCTTGTAAATGGAATGATTAATTTTTATAAATTGCTCTAGATCATGGTTGGGGCATCGCTGTAGTAGAAAGTATGCAGTAAATGTTAGTAAAAGCTAGAAAGCCAAAAGCAAGATGACTTAGTGGTGAAGTCATCTTGCTTTTCATTGCTGGTCAAGTGTTGAGCTATTAATATTAATGCGCTGCTTTTACTTCCAGACGTCTTTTGTGTAATAACGGCTCGGTATAACCGCTGGGTTGCTTTCTACCTTGAAAGATTAAATCAGTCGCGGCTTTAAAAGCAATACAGTGGTCAAAGTTAGTTGCCATTGGGCTGTAGCCAGCATCACTAGCGTTTTGCTCATCAACAATAACAGCCATGCGTTTCAGTGATTCATTTACTTGTGATTCAGTAATAATGCCATGGTGCAGCCAGTTGCAGACATGTTGACTAGAAATTCTTAAGGTAGCTCTATCTTCCATACGAGCAACGTTATCAATATCAGGTACTTTAGAACAGCCAACACCTTGGTTTACCCAACGACCAACATAACCTAGTAGACCTTGAATGTTATTGTCTAATTCTTTCTGGATCTCTTCAGCTGATAATTGTTCACGGTTCTTTAATAAAGGAATGGTTAACAAATCAGTTAAATCATCAGTATGGCCCGGCTTGGCAAATTCAGCTTGCATAGCAAATTGTATTTCTTGAACATTGACCTTGTGATAATGCATTACATGTAAAGTAGCAGCAGTTGGCGATGGCACCCAGGCACAGTTAGCACCTGATTGTGGATGGGCGATTTTGCTCTGCACCATATTCGCCATTTCATCAGGAATAGCCCACATGCCTTTACCAATTTGCGCTTTACCTTGCAGTCCGGCTTTTAAACCAATGCGAACATTTCTGTTTTCGTAAGCTTCAATCCAAGGCTCATGTTTCATTAATTCTTTTTGTGTAACCGGACCCGCTAACATACTGGTATGTATTTCATCACCAGTACGATCTAAAAAGCCAGTATTGATGAAAGCAAGGCGGGCTTGGGCGGCGCGGATACACTCTTTTAAGTTAGCAGAGGTACGACGTTCTTCATCCATAATACCCATTTTAATGGTATTTTCTTCTAAACCTAATACACGTTCGACCGCGCTGAATAAATCGTGACTAAAAGCTACTTCTTCTGGGCCATGCATTTTAGGTTTTACAATATAAATGCTGCCTGCTTTAGAGTTGGTAAACTTAGAGTTACCTTGTAGGTCGTGCAAAGATATTAAGCTGGTAATTAAACCATCAACAATACCTTCTGGAACATTCTCATCATTTTCGTTAACAATTGCATCAGTCGTCATTAAATGGCCGACGTTACGGATAAATTGTAAACTTCTGCCTGGAAGAGTAAAGGCTTCTTTAGTCGGAGATAAATAGCTACGATCGCCATTCAATGTACGGGTAATGGTTTTATCACCTTTTTGAATACTCTCTGCAAGGTCACCTTTCATTAAACCTAACCAGTTGCGATATACCAAAGTTTTATCCATTGGATCAACGGCGGCAATAGAGTCTTCACAATCTTGGATAGTACTTAACGCAGACTCTAATACCACATCTTTAACAGAAGCAGCATCAGTTTTACCAACGATATGGTCTTTATCTATCTGAATTTCAATATGTAAACCGTTATGGCGACATAATAATGCAGTCGGGTATAACGTAGAGCCAGTGTAGCCAACAAATTGTGTAGCATCTTTTAGTTGAACTTTTTCACCTGATAATAGGGTGACAGTAAAGGTCTTGTTCTCAATATGGTAACGAACCGCATTGATATGACTACCACTGCTTAGTGGCAGGGATTCATCAAGGAATCTACGGGCGTAAGATTGAACTCTACGGCCACGAGCAGGATTATATTGTTTAGTTGCTTTAGCACCGTTATCGTCGCCGATAACATCAGTGCCATATAAAGCATCATACAAACTTCCCCAGCGAGCATTGGCTGCATTGAGAGAAAATCTAGCATTCATCAAGGGTACAACGAGTTGAGGGCCCGCAATGCGGGCAACCTCGTCGTCGACATTCTTGGTTGAGATAGTGAAATCAGCTTGTTCTTCTACCAAATAACCTATCTCTTTTAAAAACAACTCATAGCTCGGTTGATTAAAAGGTTGGTTGGCAGGATCCGTATGCCATGTATCAATTTGCGCTTGTAAACTCGCGCGCTTTGTCAATAACTGTTGATTACGCGGGGTAAACTCAGTTAAAACGTCGGCAACAGAATCCCAAAAGTGATCGGCAGTAATACTAATACCCGGTAACACTTCATTATTTACTAAATTAAATAAACAGCCTGCAACTTTATAACCATGCTTGATTGTTTTTTGCTTCATTTCTTATCCTTTTTCTTTATCTTTCATTTGGCTCAATACCAATTCAAATAATGTTCTTTAAGCTTATTTGATTTGGTTTAACCAAAGTGACAAGATTAAGCGCTCTTCGTCAGTCATTTTGGTTTTATTCATAAAGGGCATATCTTTGCTGTCGATTACACGCGCTTTGATTCTTGGTGCCCATTGCTCAATTGAAGCTGCATCAGTAAAGAGCACACCACCTTGAGCTGTTTGGAAGATATCATCGGTGTTATTTTCGCTATGACAAGCACTACAACGTTGTTCAACAATTGTTTGCACATCAGCGATAGTCACTTTTTGTGCTAGTTGCTCTGGAGTTGCTTCAAGTTTTGCAGGTGCAATAGCATAAGCTAAAGCAATTGTTGCAACAATTGAACCAACTATAAGCATAGGCTTGTTTCTACCAAAGTGACGTTGTACGAAATACTCTCTGATCGCAGCACCAATTAAGATAAGTGCTATTAATACAATCCAACCAGCATTGTGGTTATATGTCATTGGGTAGTGATTAGAAATCATGATGAAAATTACCGGTAAGGTAATGTAAGTATTATGGGTAGAACGTAACTTAGCATTTAAACCATATTTTGAATCAGGCTTACTTCCGTCTTCAACGGCTTTAACTAGTGCACGTTGTGAAGGCATGATACCGAAAAATACGTTGCCAGCCATGATTGTACCCATAACAGCACCCATATGCATGTAAGCACCACGTGGGCTAAATACTTGCATTAAGCCGTAAGATAACGCTGTACCAAGTGCTAATAAGATAATACCTAGAATTAAACCGTGATCTTTAAGTTTAGTACGAACTAGCACTTCATAAGCACCAACACCAACAATAATAGTACCTAGACCGTATGCAATTGCTTGCATTTGAGTCATATCAGAACCCGTTGGGATCAGGTAAGTTTCAGCACCAACATAAAACATTAGTACTAATAAGAAGAAACCTGTAATCCAAGTTGTGTATGCTTCCCACTTAAACCAATGTAAAAGTGTTGGCATTTTTTCTGGAGCGAGTTTGTATTTAGCGACTTCGTAAAAACCACCTCCATGGATAGCCCAAAGGTCACCTGAAATACCTTTTTCTGCTTTCCAATCCGGTGGCGTTTCTAAATGGTTATCTAACCAAACAAAATAAAATGAAGCACCAATCCAGGCGATACCTGTAACAACATGTGCAAAGCGAATGGCTAAGTTTAGCCAATCTGTAATATACGGGTCCATAGTCTTTCCTTTTGTACGCCTACTCGAAGTCGACGTTTTATAATTTTATGATTAACTAAATTTTTATCTAAATAGCTTTACTCAATAGCGTGTTGAATAACTCTTTTCTCTTAAGCGATGTTGCCTTAGACCCAGCTAGGCAACTTTCTGTTATATGTAGTACTGGTATTTTTATTAGCTTCTTCGCCTGTAGTAAGTGAAGCGCTTTAATTTACCTTAGTGAATTAAATGCGTTCTCCCATGATATGGGTGGCTTTAACGTGCCTATCATCACCTAATATACTTAAGGCAAATAGTTTTTCTGTTAAGGTTTTACAGCGGGCAATACGTCTTGCCATTAGCGGTGTCGCTTGGTAATCAAGTACGATAAAGTCAGCTTCAGCACCTTTAGTAAAGTTACCAATAGTACCTTCTAAATCTAAAGCAACCGCGCCACCTAAAGTCGCTAGGTAGAATGATTTAAACGGGCTTAATTTATCGCCACGTAACTGTTGAGTTTTATAAGCTTCATTTAATGTCGTTAACATTGAGAAGCTCGTACCTGCGCCGATATCAGTACCTAAACCTACATTTACATCGAATTCCTCAGCTTGTTTTAAATTAAAACAACCGCTGCCTAAAAATAGGTTTGAAGTAGGGCAGAAGGCAATAGCTGAATTGGTATCACTTAAACGCTGACATTCATGGTCATGTAAATGTACACCGTGAGCAAAAACACTACGACGACCTAATAAGCTGCTTTTGTCGTAAACATCTAGGTAACCGTCACTGTCTGGGAATAACTCACTTACCCAAGCAATTTCGTCTTTGTTTTCTGAAAGGTGAGTGTGCAGGTAAACATCAGGGAATTCTTTTAATAATTCACCGGCTTTGTTTAATTGCTCAGTTGAACAAGTAGGTGCAAAACGAGGGGTAACCGCATAAAGTAAACGGTCGGTGTTATGCCACTTTTCAATTAATGCTTTGCTGTCTACGTAGCCTGACTCTGTGGTATCTTGTAAGTCATCAGGGCAGTTTTGGTTCATCAAAACTTTACCACAAATCATACGTAATTTTTTCTGTTGAGCAATAGTGAAGAAGGCTTCAACAGACTCTTTATGTACTGTACCGAAAACTAAGGCCGTAGTAGTACCAGCATCTAATAGTTGTGTTAAGAAAAATTCAGCAACACGTTTACCGTGTTCAATATCAGCGAATTGTTTTTCTTCTGGGAAGGTGTAGTTTTCTAACCACTCAAGTAATTGCGCACCGTAAGAAGCAATCATCTCAGCTTGTGGATAATGTACATGAGTATCAATAAAGCCAGGCATGATTAGGCCATTGTCATATTGAGTAACCTTAATATCTGCTGAGAGTGTTGCTAGTAATTCCTGCGCATTACCTACCGCTTCAACTAAGCCATTTTTGATGACTAAAAGTCCATCTTCAAAATATTGGTAACTATCTTCTTCAGATACTTTCGCCGGGTCGGCTAAAAAATGCAGTATCTCACCGCGGTACGCTTTGGTACCTGTGTTAGTTGAAGAACTGTTTGAAATATTATTAGACATATTGGTAAACCTATTACTTATTTTATTGCTATCTATTTGTGCTGCTATTTATACTAGCTGCACTAAATTAATTTATTTTTTATAATCCGATTCATCAAGGTGAATCAAATTATTGATTATCCTGCTAGCGTGATAACGATTGAACCGTCGAGTTTTTCAACATCGCAGTTATCGCCTTCACCGCCACGGTCAACAACTAAAAAGTTGCTAACTTCATTCAACGCTAAACAGAAATGGTGCCAAGTACCTTTATGGTAGTTAACGCCTTGCTCTGCTGTCGCTAGAAATACTTCAATTTTTGAAGTATCAAGCTCGCCTTTGGGGGCAACAACAACTACATAGGGTTGCTTGCCCGTAGGAATAAATGCTTGGCTGCCTAAAGGATGGCGTTCCATCATTTCGACAGGTAAAGGAAAAGCCAGCGGGGTGGAACGAAAAATATTAATCAAGGTTTTACCCTCTTGCTCAGCAACATCAACGTCAGCAAGATTATGATAACGCATGGTGTGGCCATCATTAATGGCGAAATGTTCAGCACTTTCGGACACTGAAATAACATCCCCGTAAGCTGAGAATTTCTCTGCCGTTAGCTCTTGGGGTACAACATTAATGATTTTACTGGTCATCTTAATCTCTCTGTTAACGGTTAATATTTTTCTACTGTCTTGAAACTGTTGCTATCTACTAGTTAAGTGCTACTTAGCTATTACTAAAAAGCAGATTATTGATACTGAGCGATTAGCTACCACGGTAAGTAGAGTAGCCATATGCTGTTAGCAATAATGGAATATGGTAATGAGTACCGCTGGCATCAATTTCAAAAACGATATCAACGTATGGGTAAAACCCTTCTTCTTTGTTCGCGGCAAAATATTGTGCCGTGGCAAAATGCATACGGTAAACACCTGCTGGTAATTTTTCATCATCAGCTAATAAACCGGGTAAACGACCATCAGTATTAGTAACTCCGCCGTTTATCTCTTTCCAGCCTTCGCCGTCTTGAGCAAACAACGTAATTGGAACATTTTGCGCAGGTAAACCACGGGTTGTATCTAATATGTGAGTAGTAATTTGACTCATATTCTTTCCTTAAAATTTATCTTAACTGGTGTTGGGGGCTAGCTTTCAGCTAATGCTTTATCAATGCGCAGTTGGAAGATTTTTCTTTGCTCTTCAGCAGCATTAACAAGCTCTTGCGCTCGGCTGTTTGGTAAACGAGCTTGCAATAAATCAGACATTTGTTGAGCACTTTTACCCGTTGCACAAACAATAAAGATAAAGCCGAATTTTGCTTCGTAATCGCTGTTACCTTGAGAAAGAACTTCCAGCACAGTGTCGTTAGCTTCTTTTACTAATCCTTGCTCGTTACCGGCTAATTCTTTGGTATTGGCATACTTAGCACGTAGGCTACTAACATCACCAATCTTTGGATGACCTTCAAAGGCTTCAAAATAATCCTGTTCAGTTAAACCTAACCAAGCATCATCAGCAGCTTTTTTTATAGCCTGCGTATTAGCAAATGGACGAGCTACCACCATGTTGTTTACCCAAGTACTTGAAGTACAACATTGCATAAACGTATGGTTAGCATCAGCTGCTGGTAATTGGTTTAAATCTTCTAATAACATCATGTTTCCTTAAATCTTTACTGCAAATTAGCAGCGGCATTTAGTCAATGCCGTTGCTAATCGTGTTAACTAACCTTGGCGGTTACCAAAAACACGCATACGAGAAATACCACCATCAGGGAAGATACTTAAACGTACATGAGTGAAAGGCTGATCTTTTTCAACAACGATTTCTTTAGTGAATAAGTGTTCACGATGAGCATATAACTTAGTACTTGGAATAATTGTCGACCAAGTTACGCTGGCTGCGCCTTTAGTGAAGTCATCGCTATCGCTGATACAACCTTCAAGCATAAAGGTATCAGGGAAATTACCTTTAAAGTGACAAGTATCAATGATGACTTTGTTAACACTACCGGTAGCGGCAAGTTTAATAATTGACCAATCTGGACCTGGATCACGACGACGTTTAGTTTCCCAACCATCACCCATGTTGGCGCCACGGCCAGGCATGATTAGGTTGTTTTTGTCTGAGAAAAACATATCAGAAACTAATAATGCTTTTGCACCGTTTTTAATCGAAGCTAGGTCGATTAGTTCACCGTCTACAAAATCATTCCAGTTTACATCTGCTTCTCCGTAAACGCGGAAACGAGCAATACCACCGTCAGGGAACATAGTTAAACGAACATGGGTATAAGCCGTGTCGTCTGAGATTTCAAAAAGGTTTTGGCTATGAGCTTTAACGTCAGTAGCTTCAAAAATAGTTTGCCAAACAGTATCTTCATTTGGTTGAACTTCACTTACACAAGCTTCTACAGATACTTTCTCTGGCGCGTTACCACGGAAATAGTTGGTATCAATATCAAAAGCTCGGATAACACCACTGATGCCTAAACGGATAATACACCAATCAGAGTCACGACCATTGTTACGACCGTAACTTCTGCGTGATTCCCAACCGTCCATCCATTTACCACGTTCAGTAAATTTCTCTTCGATGAAAATACCACGGCCAACTTTTAATAAGTTTTCCATTTCAGAAAAGAAATCATCACTACATGAAAGCGTTTCGCCACCAACTTTTTCGCTGGCTAAATCAACATAATGTGTTTTTAGTTTTTGCTCTAGCACTGCATCTTCGGCAGATAATTTATTTTGTGCTAACCAATCTTCAATTATTTCCATTACTTCATCTCCTGTTAACGCTACGTTAGCTGAGCCTATTCGGCTGAGTTAACGTGCGTGAGTTATCTTCTATTTTTTTGTTTTTAATGCCTGCTAATAACGCGCGGGTAAGTCTAACTATTGACCTTCGTACCTTGTGATACGAACAACCGCTTACAGCTGACCTTTAAGTAGCGGTCGGCCTACTGGCGTGTTAATGAATTCATCTTGTTGATACACATGATGGCCACGGACAAACGTATGGTTTACTTGACCCTGCACCTTACGACCCGCATAAGGGGTAATGTTGTGTTTGTGTTTGATCATTTCAGTGGTAATGGTGTATTCAACAGTTGGATCAAATACACAGAAATCAGCATGATTTCCTATTTTAATCGCGCCTTTAATACCATCTAAGCCAGCAAACTTAGCTGTTTCAGTAGACATCAAACGTGCTAGATCCACTAGGGTAAAACCACGGTCTTTGGCTTCAGTCCAAATTAACGATAAACCAAATTGCAGTGCTGAAATACCACCCCAGGCTTTTTCAATATCGCCAGTATCAATATGTTTTAATTCCGGTGTACAAGGCGAGTGATCAGAAACGATAAAGTCTAAGCGGCCATCTTTAACGGCTTGCCATAAGTGTTCACGGTTTTTGTTTTCACGGATTGGCGGACAACATTTGAATAGCGTTTTACCATCAGGAATATTTTCAGAGGCAATGGTTAAATAATGAGGACAAGTTTCAGCAGTAAAACGTAAACCTTCTGCTTTGGCTTGTGCAATAGTGCTCAATGCTTCATCAGAGGATAAGTGCACGATATGAACTTTACAGTTATCACCGGCAGCTTTAGATTCACGAGCCATATCAACCATTAACGAGATAGCATCGTTTTCCCAACTCTTTGGTCGTGATGCTAAGAACGAGTTGTATTCTTTGGTGATTTCAACATCATCAAAATGGCCACAATCAAGCTCTGCGTGGATCAAGTAAGGCACATCATGTTTGGCTAAAATAGGCATAGCGGCACGCATATCTTTCGCTGTAACAGGCGGAAACTCTTCGATACCTGAATCAATCAAAAAAGACTTAACGCCCAAAACACCAGCATCAAGTAAATCATCTAAATCATCAATATTGTGTGGCACGACACCACCCCAAAAACCACAATCAACCCAAAGTTTATCGTGCACAGAGTCGAGTTTTTCTTGAAAAGCGGCTTTGGTCGTTGTCACTGGAATACAGTTTAACGGCATATCAACTAAAGCAGTGATACCACCCGCAGCAGCTGCTTGGGTTGCGGTATTAAAACCTTCCCATTCAGTACGGCCTGGTTCGTTAATATGCACATGTGAATCAACTAGACCTGGCATGATAACTTGTTCGCCAAAGTCTTTAACTTCGCAGCTTAGCGCTTCGCCGTGACTATGAATGGCAATGATTACTTCATCTTTAACTTCAATACAAGCAGCTTGCATTTTTCCTGCAATCACTACTTGGGTACTTTGTAGAGCAAAATGGGTCACCTTGCTACTCCTCTAAATTGATAAACCTGAACGTTTTAAATGTGTTTTAAAAAATGAGCCTGACTCGGTTTAATTAACTTTATTGGTAATAACGCTTTGTTAAACCGAGTTCAGGTCAGTAAATATGTGCGAGCATATTTTTTATTTAAACTTCTACTTGAGCTAACTTATGAGTTTGTTAGCTCACTTCTTCGTTGACTAAGCTTTTTAACTCTTGCCAAGCAATACCGCGTTTTGAGCTTTTTGGCTTGGCATTTTTTTGTTTATTGGCGCTTGGGTTGGCTATGGCATTGGCAGCCAATTGTGCTTGATAAAGCTGAATGATTTCACCAGCAACCGACACGGCAACTTCCATCGGTAATTTGCCTTGTACTTGTGCTAAACCAATAGGGCAATTCATTTTATCAACTAAACTTTTTTCAATATCGCGGTGTTGGAACCTTTGTTGAAAACGACGCCATTTGGTATCCGAAGCAATTAAGCCTGAATAGGCAAAATCAGCGCGCTTCAAAATATTATGACTAATTTCAAAATCAAGCTGGTGATTATGTGTCATCACTATGTAGTAGCTGTTTGCCGGCATAGCAGCCACTTCTTCAGCAGGCTCTTCGCTAACTATCGCAGTGACATTTGAATAACTGTCGATATCATCAGGAAATTGTTCAGCGCGGTTATCAACCCAAGTTATGCTACAAGGTAAACCCGCTAGAATAGGGATTAGTGCTTTACCAACATGGCCAGCACCAAATAATATGATGTTGGCACCACTAGCGCTAAAACACTCAAATAATACGCTGGCATCACCACCGCAACATTGACCTAATTGTGCACCTAGCTGGAAATGCTCAAGTTGTTGACAAGCTTCGCCGCTAGTTAACAACTGATGAGCACGTTTAATCACCTTATGTTCAAGATGACCACCACCAATAGTGTCAAAAATATCTTCATTGGTTATCACCATTTTGGTACCACTATTACGTGGCGTTGAACCGGTTACACCGACAATTGTGGCAACAACATAGGCTTTGCCTTGTTTGTTTAGTTGGTGAACTGCACCGGTCCAATTTAACTTCATGATGATATTCCTACCTATTGAGGGCGAATTACTTCGCCGTACCCGCTGTGGTTGATGCTTTAACTGCTTCAACAGCAAATAACACACGTTCAGGTGTAGCAGGTGTGTCTAGCTTAGGACTAACTTTGTAGTCAGCGACACTAGCAATAGCATCTTTCAATGCAGACCAAACAGCTATACCTAACATAAACGGAGGCTCACCAACTGCTTTCGAATTGTAAATAGTACGCTCTGGATTTGGAGCATTTGGTACTAAGGCTACGCGGAAGTCTTCAGGGGCATCATTGATAGCTGGGATCTTGTATGTTGCTGGATTGTTTGAAAGTAAACGACCTTGTTCATTCCATACTAGCTCTTCAGTAGTTAACCAACCCATGCCCTGAACAAAAGCACCTTCGATTTGACCGATATCAATCGCTGGATTAATTGAAGCACCAACATCTTGTAAGATATCAGTACGGGTAACTTTGTACTCACCTGTTAAGGTATCTATGATTACTTCAGAAACACAAGCACCTGTGGCGAAGTAGTAGAATGGACGTCCTTTACCAGCAGCACGGTCATAGTGAATCTTAGGTGTTTTGTAGAATCCTGTAGAAGATAATGAAACACGATTCATGTAAGCAATTTGAGAGAACTCAGCAAAACTAAAGGTTTGCTCACCAACAATAACATTGTTGTTTTCAAATTGAACTTGTCCAGCTTCAACGTCATATTTCTCACAAGCAAAGTCTATTAAACGTTGTTTGATGGTTTTAGCAGCCGCTTCAGCTGCTTTACCATTTAAGTCGGTACCTGAAGAGGCAGCTGTAGGAGATGAGTTTGGTACTTTATCAGTACGAGCAGCAGAACAAGCAACAGTATCAACATCAACTTGGAATTCTTCAGCAACAATTTGCGCTACTTTAGTATTCAAGCCTTGACCCATCTCACTACCACCGTGGCTTAAGTGAATTGTGCCATCAGTGTAAACATGAACGAGTGCACCAGCTTGGTTTAAATGCTGAACAGTAAAAGAAATACCAAATTTAACCGGTGTTAAGGCAATACCTTTTTTCAGTATGCTGCTATTAGCATTATATTCAGTGATTGCTTGACGACGTGCTTGGTAATCTGAACTTTCTTCTAATGAGTCAATAATTTCGCTTAAGTTGTTATGTTCAACTGTCTGATCATAATGGGTAACGTTTCGTTCATCTTTACCGTATAAGTTAATTTTACGGATTTCTAATGGATCTTTACCTAGATGACGAGCAATTTCATCCATGATTAATTCGATAGTCATCATACCTTGAGGACCACCAAAACCACGGTAAGCGGTATGAGAAACAGTGTTTAGTTTACAACGGTTACCGGTAATAGTTGCTTGGTCTAAGTAGTAAGCATTATCTGAGTGGAACATTGCCCGATCAACAATCGCATCAGATAAATCTGGTGAGTAACCACAGTTACCATTTACTTCGATGTTGACGCCTTTGATTTGACCTTTTTCGTCAAAACCAACGGTGTAGTTGTTTTCAAATGGGTGACGTTTACCTGTCATTACCATATCGTCTAAACGAGCTAACTTAAACTTAACAGGTCGTTTTGTTTCATTAGCAAGTAAAGCGGCAATACATGCCCACGGTGCAGCTTGGGTTTCTTTACCACCGAAACCACCACCCATACGGCGCATATCCACTAAAACTTTGTTTAGTGGAATATCAAGTACTTCAGCTACTAACTTTTGTACTTCACTTGGATGTTGTGAAGAGGTGTAAATGTTCATGCCACCATCTTCAGTAGGCTCTGCCGTTGAAACTTGGCCTTCAAGATACATATGCTCTTGACCACCAACTTTGATTTCACCAGATAATTGATGCTCGGCAGCTGCAATAGCTGAGTCTGAATCGCCACGTTTCAAACTATGTGGAGGACGAACAAAGTTTTTCTTAGCTAAAGCGTCTTTCACTGTAAGTACAGCTTCAAGTTCTTCATACTCAATTTTTGCAAGTTTAACGGCTTTACGCGCAAGGTCGAAACTTGTTGCTGCAACGGCGAAAAGCGGTTGACCAACAAACTCTACTTTACCAATAGCTAATACTGGGTCACCTGGGAATACCGGACCGATATCAGTATGACCTGGTACATCTTCAACGGTAATTACTTTTACAACACCTTCTGCAGCTTTAACTGCAGATAAGTCCATTGAAATGATGTTAGCGTGTGCCATGGTTGATTGACCAACCGCTGCATGTAATTCGCCACGAAGAGAAGGACGGTCATCAACATAAATCGCTGCACCAGCAACTTGTTTGTCAGCACTTTCGTGTTTTTTAGAGCGACCAACGCCACCTAAGCCAATACCAACTTGACCGTTAATAACTGTTTTATCTGTGTTTGTTTGTACTTTATTAGTAACGGCTTTTTTTACATCAATAAGACTACGCATTAGTAATTCACCACTCGTGTTTCAATAACTTCTCTTGTATGGGCACTCTGTAGCTCTAAATAGCACTTTTCAATAAGGTTTTGAGCAACTGTCATACGGTACTTATCAGAAGCTCGTACATCAGTCATAGGTTGGAAGTCAGTTGCTAACGCCGCTTTTGCTAGCGCTACGGATTCTTTTGTTAAATCTTTGCCTAATAATGCAGCTTCTGCTGCTGGACCACGTTTAGGGATTGCAGCCATGCCGCCGAATGCTAAACGTACCTTAGTAATTTTTTGACCATCTTGCTCGATGAAAAACGCTGCTAATACCGCAGAAATATCATCATCTAAACGTTTAGAGATCTTGTAAAGTTTAAGTGTTTGACCCGCAACAGGCTTAGGAATTTGAATTGATTTGATAAATTCAGAAGTTTGCAGAACAGTCTTTTTGTAATCAACAAAATAGTCTTCAACTAAAATTGTACGCTCCACGCCGTTAAGGTGTAGTGTCATTGTTGCGCCAAGAGCGATAAGTGCAGGAGGCATATCACCGATAGGTGAAGCATTACCTACGTTACCGCCTAAAGTACCAGTGTTACGTACTTGCTTTGCACCAATACGTTCGATCATGTCACCTAAGTCAGGGTAGTAATGGTGTAAAGTATCGATAAACTCGCTGTAAGGTACTGCTGAACCGATAACGATTTCAGTATCAGTTTCTTCAAGGGTAGTTAATTCTGCAACATTACCAATATAAACAAGCTTTTTAACAACGGCTAAGTTTTGCGTAACTGAAAGTGCTAAATCGGTACCACCAGCAAGTAACGTTGATTTAGGCTCTCTGACTAGTTCAGTCGCTAACTCATCAATGTTTTGAGGAGCAAGATAAGTATTACCATTGCCATTTAATGTTGGTGTTGGTAATTTTGTGAATTCGTTAAGCGTAGCAAGTGTGTCTTGGTAGTGCTTAGCAAAAGAATCATCATCAGTATTTTCGCTTGAAGTGATAGCTGCATCAATAATAGAACGGTAGCCAGTACAACGACATAAGTTACCCGCTAAAGCTTCAAGAACTTCATCACGATTTGGGTTTTGATTATGTTTGTGTAAAGCAAAAGAAGACATTACAAAACCAGGGGTACAGAAACCACATTGTGTACCATGGTTGTCTACAATAGTTTGTTGAGCGTGATGTAACTTAGCGCCGTCTTTCAAATCTTCAACTGTAATTAGTTGCTTACCGTGTAAGTTACCAACAAAAGTAATACAAGCATTAACTGCTTTGTAGTTAAGTTGTTTGCTGTTTTCAGCATCTAGCTCAGCTAGTACTACGGTACAAGCACCACAGTCACCTGAAGCACAACCTTCTTTTGTGCCAGATTTAAATTGTTGCTCACGTAAGTATTGTAAAACAGTCGTATTAGGATCTAAGTTTTCAATCTCTACAACATCGTTGTTCAACAGGAATTTTATTGTATTTGCTACCATTATTCTTTCCGCTTTAATTTTGATTTTTTATGTCGATTTGAATATTCGTATGGATTTACTATAGCAGAATGGATAGTTGACACAAGTGTCAGGATTGAGTTTTTGTTACTTTAGCTTTTCATCAGATGAATTAACGTGCGTGTTTTACTTTTGAAATAGGCCGATAAATCAGTCGTTTTATCATAATCAATTCCTTGAAAAACAGTCGCTTCGAGTGATCTAATTAAGATGTTGTTTTTGTTTTGATAAGGTAATTATGGGGACGGCTACTTTTTGACGAAAGTTTCATAATGTGAAATTAAGTAAGATATAACATAGCTTTATATATATTCAGTGCTACTTAATAAAAATATTTTTTCTAGGATTTTTCTATTTTGAACAATAACTAGCTTTTTAATAGGACTTTCGCGGCTGTTTTTTTCATTGTGGTGTACTCAATAAAAAGGAAGACTAAATGAAACTTAATACATGTGTAACGGCGCTCTTTTTATCAGTCACGAGCCAGACACTTTTTGCTGGTGAAAACATTAACGCCATCGAACCTATTATGGCGACCATTCCAGCAGGTAGTTTTGAAATGGGCTCAGTAGCGAGCGAAAACTCGCAACCGCTACATCAAGTTAAGGTCAGTGAATTCAGTATGGGTAAATATGAAGTGACAGTGAATGAGTTTCGTCAGTTTGTAGAAGCCACTAATTACACAGTACCACAAGAATGTCGCCATCAACTCAATGGTTGGTTTAGAGCTTATTCAAAAGGCAACTGGGAAACCAATGCTTTGAACACCAGTGAATTTCAGCCAGTGGTTTGTATTAATTGGCAAGCTGCCAATGCTTATACCAAGTGGTTGGCAAAAGAAACGGGTAAACCGTATCGCTTACCCACCGAGGCTGAGTGGGAATACGCTGCCCGAGCTGGCACTAAAACCGATTACTTTTTTGGTGATGATACCGACCTAACTAAAGTGTGTGACTATGCCAATACTGCCGACTTAACGGGTGAGAACGTTTTACAACGCGATAGTAATACCAGTTATTATAATTGGTCGGGTGATATGTCAAATTGTGATGACCACTCAGCCTATGCCAGCATCGTGGGTATGTACAAAGCTAATCAATTTGGTTTACATGATGTGGTCAGTAACGTCTTAGAAATGCTGGCTGATTGTCGAAGTGAAGATTACAGTAATACTCCGACTGATGGCTCAGCTTATATCGATGAACAATGTGAAAGTCGCTCAACCCGTGGTGGCAGTTGGCACTGGAGTCACTCACCTTTAACACAGCGCGGCAGTATTCCGGAAGATTTTTCTGGTGGTGTTGATGGCTTTAGATTGGCCCTTGATGGCAAAGCGCCTCAATTATCCAAGACCAGTAAGGCCTTTTTGGCAAACTTAACTTTTGCTCAGCAACAAGAACAAAAACGAAGGGATATACAACCTGCTTTCCCTGATGCGGTCAGTAATGTAAAAATGCAACAAGATGATAAAACAGTCACCATCAGTTGGGATAAAAGCAAACAAGAAGATGTAGAAAGCTACCGTGTATATCGCAATGAAGTTACCGGCGGTATGTTCAAATTGTTAGCGACGAATTTAACAACCACTAGTTTTACTGAGCCGAAAATGGGGTTAATGAAGTACGACTATGCTGTGGTTTCGGTGAGTTTTCATCAACAAAGCCACTATAGCGAAGTGTCTACCCAAGCGGGATGGGTTGCTATTCCCGGTCGTGTTGAAGCTGAGTGGGCTGCTGAATCGAGTGATAGCTCGCTGACACGTACTTCAGATGACGATGGCGGTTACAATTTCACCGGTATCGGTGGTATTGGTGCTGAAGCACAATTCACTTATCAAATTGAAGTACCTGAAGCTGGTTTATATAAATTGGCGTATCGGGTAGCTACGCCACGTGATACTAAAGGTTTTGAAGTGTTAGCTAATGATAAAAAAGTGGGCGTTGAGTTAGTGACTGCAACGGGCGGTTATCATGAGTGGCAGACGCAACAGGGCTTAGAAGTTCAATTGCAGAAAGGTAAAAATACAGTGACCTTGAAATCATTAGATAATAACTGGAAGCTGAATTGGTTAACGGTAACTAAGGGTTAATCATTTAAAATCGTACGTATCAAAAGTCTACGGGGAGTTAGCTTTTGGTGCGTATAATTCAAGGTTATAATTATTACTTAATCTAATGAAATAAGATTAAAATTTTACTGTATATTGAATAATGTTATTGTAGTGCTAACCTCAATATATTAGCGATAAAGATAATTAACTAACATTTATCGCTACTTGCTCTCTGTAGCGAAAGACAAGGACTGTCATGATATTTTATGGATTTGAAGCCTCCCACATTCTCATTTTCTTTCTAATCATTTATACAATCTATATATCACTTATTAGTCACTCTAAGGTGCAATATGATAAGGATATACAGAAAAAATTGCGTTTAATGGGCTTTAAGTTAAATCATAAAGTAAGTAAAAACTCATTTACCTTCTTATCGACAATCGCAGCAGCTGTTTTTCAAGATCGTGGCTTAACAGCATCAAATCAGAAATTAAAAAGAGACTGCACCATTTCATGGTTAACCTTTAAAAAGACAGAAGACTTTAGCTACATTATTTTTAATTTGTTAAGAGCTGAAGAGGGGTATTTTGATAACGCTATCGTACTGAGCTTTTATGATTTCAAGAATGATAAAAGTGAATTTAATGACATACTTGAAGCTTTGGACCTCTCAGAATTTATTGAGCTTTATGATAACGGAAAATATATCTCACTAGTGATTGAGCATAATTCAATTGCAGAACAAAGCTTAATAAATATACTTGCGGTCTTGGGTATTAATAATGCTAAATATCCGAGTAAGTCTATTACAGCTGCAACAGAGCATGAACATACTCAAAATAGCATTAAACATTTATTATCTTCTGTTTGGGTACAGGGCTCTTTACTCTTTGTTATATGCTTTTGGTGGGGAAGTTTAGTAACTTACTCGATTCAAACGTTAAGCCTTACACTACCATATGAGGACTTCATTCCTATCTATTGGGAAAATAGCCCAATTGCTTTTAGCTTTTTTTTTACTATACAAATTATCTGCTTGTTTGTGTTTTCTAAAGGTTTGGTAAGGCTAATTAGCGGAAGTGATATAGAAGAAACATCAATTATGAGTAGTTTATACTCAGTGTTAGTCACTTTGGCATTTTTATCACTTAGTTACTTCTCTGATTTTGAGGTTGAAAATAACTTTGTAATGGAAACTGAGCGAGTATTGCTTGCTGCAGAGAAGGACATAGCAAACACTAAAGCAAGTGTTAGTGTTCCTTCAACTAAAATCCCTTTAATTTCCCCAGAAATAATTGAGCTTGCTCATGCTGGGGAGTTTAACGAACTCTCTACTTTACTTGATGGTTATCATCATTTACTCAAGCAAGATATTTCATATGACATGTTACTTTATAAAGCTTATTCATCATTTGCTATCGATGACCCTAATCTATTAAATCGAGTTCAAAACTGGAAAAATCAACAGCCAGAAAATGTGCAAGCCATTATTGCCAGTGCTTTTTATTATTATGGTAAGGCATGGAGAGTAAGAGGAACTAGAAGCTCAAGTTTAACCCCAGAAGAAGATCTTGCTGCAATGAAGGTTTTGCTCTTAAAAAGTCAAAAGCTATTGGAAACTGTCAGTGGTGATGAACGTTTTGATTTGATAGTTAAAGCCAGAATGATTGATATTGCCAGAACACTGGGTGACTATCATGTTGCTAAAGAAATTTTTAAGAATACTTTGCCAAAATTTGAAGGCTCCTATTTATTAAGATATCGTTTTTTAATCGCAGCTCAACCTAGGTGGGGCGGTGATTATAGCACCATAAAGAAGGTGGTTGATGAGGCCCAGCTACATAGTGATAAAAATACTCAGCTAGTTCTGTTAAAGGGCTATTTGTATGAAGAGGCTGGGGATATAGCTGCTATCGATGGAGATCATCAGCAGGCAGGTATCTTTTATAGTAAAGGACTTAAATTTGGCCAAAATGATAAATTATTATGGAAAAAAGGGGAAAGTGAATATCGACAGAAGCACTACACTTCTGCGTTACGCTATTTCAATCAAGCTATAGCTTTAAATAGCAATGATCATGAATATTACTACTGGCGCTCGATTACCCTAAAGCGATTAAAAAAATTCAATGCTGCAAAAGAAGATCAACTCTTGGCCAGTTCATTACAACCAAATAGTAAAAAATATAATGAGAAAACAACAGCCTTAACACAAGTGGTGGGTAATGCGAACTATCGGGAGTATTATGGATTTTCATTATCCGGAGATGTAAAAGATAAAGCGTTATTGATGGGTGATAAAGATTTGAATGAATCAGCGTCTCTTTTATATAAAGAGGCATTAGCGTCAATCAAAAAAAATGATGCTGACTGGGCAGCAGTTAAGTTGATAGAAGCCATTGAAATTGATCCACATCAGATAGAGTTTTATTTGGCATTAGATATGGTATTAGGCCAAACCAAACAATGGAAACCAATTATTAACCACTGGCAAAAATTTATCGCGTTATACCCTAACAATAACAGAGCTCATTTTGAAATTAGTGGGACTTATCACCATAACCAAAACTCAGGAAAATCGCTATATCATCTCGAGAGAGCGGCAGAGCTCGGACACTTGCAAGCGAAAGAAATATATCAAAGCTTAAAGGCGGTTAACGGTGATTATTTTAAAAGTTAAGTGCCAATAACCTTTCTTTATTATCTCGTCGCCAATTGTTGTCAGCATTGTCATTGATGTACTGAGAATAAAAATCGTAATTAACTTGAACACTGGCTTCACTACATAATAGCAGGGCAATATCCAAACTTAGTCGTGTTTCGCCCCCAAGTCGAGCTTGTTCAAAGCTACGTTGAGCATGGTGGTTAAACAGTTCTTCGTCTAACATCGCTTGGGCTAATAAGGCTCTAAGATAAGAGTTTTCGGCATTATCCGTAGTCACATTGGCAATTAACACCTTCGCTTCACTTAGCCGGTTTTGCTTAATGAAATGGCGCATGAGTGCTTTTCGACTAGACTGGGCGACCCAATGATCTGGGGTCAATTTGGTATATTCAAGTACTTGCTTCCAGTGGGGCTCTTTATCTGAAGGTGCTTTAGCATAGATAGCGTAATGAAAGGGTACCTTGGCAAAGTGATAAATAGGCAGCTGATAGCTTTTCATCTTATTTTCGGCTTGTAGCAAATAAAGGTATTTATCATCTGCTTGGTTATGCTTATGTGCCAGTACTGATAAGTAGGTCAGTGCATCTAGTTCGCGCGGGATATCATTAGCCTTGAGCGATAAACTTGCCGATTTTAGTAAACTTTCTTTAATTGCCGGATAGTTATCTTCTTGATGATCAAGCCATGAATGGGCGAACCAAGCATCAGCTTGACGTTTTAAATCACCAATTTTTTCAAAATAACTAATAGCTGTGGTGAGCTTGTGAGAACTTAATTCATAGAGTTCTTTCTGGGTAAGTACTTTACTTTGAAAAAGCAAAGCGTTACCTAGTTGCTGCCAGTTGCCTTGTTGTGCAGAAATTTTGGCTAACTTATCGGCCATGACCATGGCCTTTTCCAGTTCATTCATCATGATATAAACATTGATTAATGCGCCTAGGATGATGAGGTCGTCCGGTGATTTTTGATGGGCGATAGATAAGTTGGCTTGTTTCAGCTCTGGAGCTTGTGCCGTGTTAAGCAAGTCATAAATAACTTGCTGCTGTAAATGTTTTTGCAGTTTTTCAATTACTTCTTTGCTTGAAACGCCGGATAACTGTCCTTGCCAATCGCCAGATGGGCCTTTAACAAGAAAATCGATATAGCTGTGTTGATTGTGGCGACGCATCTGTGCGGTTAATATCAACGGATGTATTTTTGCTAACTCTGGATAGGTTAACTCCAGATTATTATGAAATTCATCAGTGGTAATGTTGTTTAAGGCAGTGAAATCAAAATGTTCATTATCTGCTAGGGTAAAATTATCGCCATCTTGAGCGGACGAAATAGGAATATAAGCAATTTTCTTCAGTGCAACTTTGTTTTCTATTGCAGGCTTATTTTGAAAATTGATAGCAATAATGACAATAAGCATTATTGTGGCCAAGACCGCATATGGCCAATAATCCTTGATTTTGCTATGTGTTTTACTTGGAAAAGTGTTTGCTAAGCTAGTTGGTGATGCAGTCACAGTAGTGACTGATGGCTTTTGTGCAGTGACAGGAGTCGCGGTTGATAGCTCTTCAACGGCTAACTGCCATTGGTAGCCGCGTTTAGCAAAGGTTTTAATGGCGCCATTGCCAAATAAACTTCTTAAATGGCTGATGTTTTGAAATACCGCTTGTTCAGAAACTACTTTATCTTGCCAAACCAGTGATAATATTTCTTCTTTACTGAATACCTTGTCTGTTTGCCCAAGTAATAGTGTGAGTACTTTGGCTTCGTTGTGGCGAATGGCCAATGATTGACCGCTTTGTCTTAGCACTAAACTGTCACTGTCAAATTCAAAGTCTTTAAAGCTATAGCGCATGGTATTAAAAAGCTGCCTAAATAATTGTTTCGTAAACATCTTAACTCATTAGATATTAAAGCGGCAGAGTAATTTGTCTAAATATATTGCCACTTAGACTTTGACAATTTTAGCTTAAAGACTTGTCAGTATTAATTTAACTGGCATGATGTAGTCATTATTTTTACCTTGTTTGTTTTGTCGACGATATAACTTTGTTATCAGGCAAAGCAGGCTGAAGTTAGCGGAGTAATGAATGTTTTCAAGTCGTAATCGCTTAGCCATAATTGTTATGGTTTTTTGCCTAGTGGGCTTAAGCGCTTTTGATGCCATGGCACACGGTGTTGATGAAAGTACCCGGTTGTTTTTACAAAATAATACCGGCGTACAGTTTTTTGCTTTTATGTATATTGGCGCTAAACATATGGTGACCGGTTATGATCATTTGTTGTTTTTAGCTGGTGTCATTTTCTTCTTATATAAGAGCAAAGATATTTTGCTTTATGTCAGTATGTTTACTTTGGGCCATAGCTTAACCTTACTCTTTGGTGTGCTGTCCGACATACAAGTAAATGCCTATATTATCGATGCAATTATTGGCTTGTCGGTTGTTTACAAAGGTTTTGATAACTTAGGCGGCTTTCAACGCACGTTAGGCTTTAGTCCTAATGCTAAAGCAGCGGTACTAATCTTTGGGCTTTTTCATGGCTTTGGCTTAGCGACAAAATTACAAGAGTTTCAACTGCCACAAGATGGCTTATTTGCCAATTTAATTGCCTTTAATTTAGGGGTAGAGTTAGGGCAGTTTGCTGCATTAACTTTTATCTTACTTGTTATAAGTTTTTGGCGAAAACATCCTTCATTTAAGCAATTTGCAACGGCAAGTAATACCTTATTGATGAGCGCAGGCTTTATGCTCATTGGTTTTCAGTTAACCGGTTACTTTACCAGTTAAGTTAGTTAATTATTCAATGAACGCAATCAGTCATTTTAGCGTTCAGACATAAAGAGAAGAGAAATAGATATGCAAGATACCTTATCAAACAAAGCTTTGCTCAAATCGACCATTATTGCTTTACTTATTGCTGGCTTAGCGCTGATTAGCTTTATTTTACCGGCAGAATACAATATCGATCCAACAGGCATTGGTGCTAAATTGGGTTTAACGGCTTTGGCTAACCCTACGGCTAGCATTGACATTAAAGATGAGCAAATTGAAGGCCAACAAACAGCTGAGCCAAATACAGCAAGCAAAGATGCAACAGATATTATCGAGGTTATTGTGCCTGCAGGGCGTGGTGTTGAGTATAAGTTTACTATGGCGCAATTTAAGAAAATGGAATATCAATGGCAAACGGGTGGAGACGAGCTTTTCTTTGATTTACATGGCGAACCAGAAGGTGATACCACCGGTTATTACGAAAGTTATGCAATTGCGACGTTAGCGGAGATGAAGGGCAGTTTTACTACACCATTTGCCGGTGTTCATGGCTGGTATTGGAAAAATAAGTCAGATAAAGCGATAACAGTGAAACTGATTGTCAGTGGTGAATATAGTTTCCATGCCCTAAAAAAATAGAAAGGAAGGCTTTTAGCATTCAATGAGCCGTTTAAACAACGGCTCACAATACTAGCTATTTTATCTAGTCATTATTTAAAACAAGTAGGAAACGCTTAAATTGCCCGACATTGCTACGTAATTTCCAGATTCAAACAATTCATCACTATACTTATCCGCTTGGCGAAGTGTTAAAACAAAATCTAACGCGACTGATCCCCAGTTATAACCCACACCACCACCCGCTTGAATACCAGAAATAGACTTACTAAATTGTGTGAATTTCCACTTGTCAGAAAAGAAACCAGCGCCACCGTAGCCTCTAAAGCCAGGTTTAGATAGACCGACACCACCGTAAGCCATCACGTCAAAGCCTGAACTTTCTAGAGAGCTAAGATCATCATTTTCTAGTGAAAAATAAGTGCCTCTTATTTGAAAGTGATTATTGAAAGCATAACCTGCTGCTAAATTGAAACCACTGAAATCTAGATCTGAGTTGTAGCTGTTATCACTTGCTAAGGTAAAAGCGTAAGAGCCAACCCCTACACTCCAGTTTTTCTCAGCAGCTGCTTCTGAATTATTAGCACTTGCTTGAGTCCCAAGTGATAACGTAGATAAGAGTAATACTCCCTGTAATATTTTTTTCATTATTTTCCCTGTTTGATATTTTTTAAATTAAGACTTATAAATACTCACGTTCAAATATGACAACTAAATAATTTAAAACCGTAGCGTGAGACATATTAATAGTTAGCTATAAGTTTTTGATATAATTGTGATAGTGCATTTTAAATACGCCAAGATGATAACTCATACAGCTGATATACGTCCAATAAAAAGCTAGTTTCTTTGCTTTAGCTGCTGAAACTGGGGCGATACTAGAGGCCACTATGAAAGTTACGTCACTGCCAACTTAGCCGAAATGAAAGGCGGCAGCAGCACACCTTTTGCTGGTGTTTATGTTTGTATTGAAAAAATCAGATACAGCGAAAGCCATTAAACTTATTGTGAGCGGCGAATATAGCGTTCTTGGAGGAAAAAATAACGACTGTGAATTAGCTAGTTATCGGTAAAAAGGCGTTAGCAACTTTATCCCGGTGAGAAAAAATTGTTTTAACGTTACCGGGATAATAACAAAAAGTGCTGTGCCTTTATCAAATTCAGGATTGAGTTGGCAATAGAAATTGATTTCTTCTTTATCACTTTTTTTAAAGTTTGCTACTTCTTGTTCACTATAATTACTGGCTCGACCGGCAGTGACTAAACAAGGCACTTTTAAAGCCGGGCTGTCAAAACCGTCTTTATTAAACAGCTCGAATAAATGCTTCGCTTGCTCTTTGCCATTAGCGTTTGGCCAGATAATGGCGAGTTTTTTAGCCATAGCGCGATACATAGCGGGACTTAACATGGTATCGGCGTAATAGATATTTTGTCTAGGGCTTTTCAACCAGCAGATAAATGCTTGCTTCATCGAATACATAAAAGTGTTACCACCTTTTCTATATTGGGGGTAAAAAGCTGCGGATGCCCTGATTAATACATTCTTGCCACTTTGACTAAAATTTATTAAGCAATAACCGACCACTTCATTTTGAGCAAAGTACAGCCTTAACTTTCGAGCAAAGACATCGTTAGCAACAAAGTACTTGTTAAAGTAATACTCAGCATCAACGTCGTTAAAGCTGGCAGAAATTAACTTAAGTAATGCCTGTTTATGTGCATCATTTAGCCAATTTTTATTTTGAGTGTAATCAATGAATGAGGTTTTCATAAGTCGTTGTGAATTTCTCTTCTATTACTGCTGTTTTGATTGAGCTTAACATGACAATATATAGGCAACAACTTAGCTTACTTTTCTGCTCTTATAGCCGCTATTTGCACTTACATTCATCTTTTTAGCAACATAATTTGTTTATAGGTTTAATAAAATATTCCCATTCAGCTTATATAAACTCTATTTTGCCTCTATTGCCCTCATTTGCTTTGACATTAACGCTTAGCATTGGCAAAGTAATTTTTTAAATGCGAAAAGATAATAATAATGAATCAAATAAGCAGTAAGTCTGTTAAAAATTTACCTTTTAAATTATCACCATTAATGGCTGGTGTGGTTTTATCGTTAGGCGTAGTGGTTAGTGGTTGCCAAGATACTAATTCAGTAACTCCAACTACCAGTAAGGTCGTTGAGTCAGCTCAACAGGTAGAACAAGTTGTTGAAGTCAATCATGCAGCATTAGCCGAAGAAATCGCTAAAAAATACATTATTACAGATGGCCATATTGATGTGCCGTACCGTTTAGAAAGTGAATTTGAAAACGTTGCCGAGCATACAGCACATGGCGATTTTGATTTTCCAAGAGCAGTTGCTGGTGGTTTAGATGCCCCATTTATGTCTATTTATATTCCTGCAAGGCTTGAGAAGTCCGGTGGTAGTAAAGCACTTGCTGATAAATTGATCACTATGGTTGAAGATATAGTGAAAGCAGCACCAGATAAATTTTCTTTAGCTTATTCAACGGCTGATATTAAAGCTAACTTTGCTAAGGGTATTATTTCACTGCCTATGGGCATGGAAAACGGTAGCCCGATTGAAGGTGATTTAGCTAACCTTAAGCACTTTTATGACCGCGGTATTCGTTACATCACTTTAACGCATTCAAAAGCGAACCATATTTCAGACTCTTCTTATGATGAAAATCGTCCCGCTGGCGGCTTAACTGATTTTGGTAAAACTTTAGTAGCAGAAATGAATAATATTGGCGTCATGGTTGATGTTTCTCATATCTCAGATGAGGCTTTCTATGATGTTATGGCGATAACTAAAACACCTGTTATTGCTTCACATTCTTCAGCACGTCATTTTACCCCAGGTTTTGAGCGTAATATGAGTGATGAGATGATTCAAGCGTTAGCGAAAAATGACGGTGTTATTCAAATCAACTTTGGCTCTAGCTTTATTTCACAAGCGGCAATTGAATACGGTAAGTTGCGCAAAGCAGCGATAAAAGTGTTTATCGCTGAAAACAACCTTAAGAAAAATAGTGATGAGGTTAAAGCGTTTAAAGAACAATACAAAATCAACAATCCATACCCTTTTTCTAGTTTAAGCGATGTACTTGATCACTTTGACCATGTGGTGAAATTAGTCGGTATTGATTATGTCGGTATAGGCTCTGATTATGATGGTGTTGGTGATAGCTTACCTAGTAACTTAAAAGATGTTGCTTCATATCCCAACTTGATTGCGGGCTTGTTAAAGCGTGGTTATAGCGAGCAAGATATTGCCAAAATCCTTTCAGGTAATGTTATGCGCGTTTGGAAAGCTGCAGAGGCTTATGCCGCCGAGCATTAATTACTTTTAATGGCCGCTTAGTCAGTTATTGAAAGTCGACAGTGTGCATTAAAACGAGTAATAACCGTTAAAATTCAAGTTAGCTTTTAACGGTTATTGCTGTGATGATCTCCATAACTAGGCTGGAAAAATTTTCTGCTAAGTCACTTTTAAGGATTTGATGATCGGCGCCGTATAATTCGGAGCAATGTAAAATAGTATCTGTACTATTATTTTCAAATGAGCTGCCGGACATGGCAAGTATTGGTGTATTGGCGACGGATTTTATATATTCAATTAAGTCATAACCAGTAACGTTGGGCATGTCGATATCAGTAATAACAACGTCAGGTGAAATGCTCAGAAACTGTGCTTTTGCTAGGCTAGCATCTTGAAAAGATAACACCTCAATATCAAGTTCTACTTCAGTTTTTATTAACCCTTCAATAAGCCTCAACATCGCTGGTGAGTCATCCACTAACATAATCTTTATCACATTCTTGCTCCTTGCTCGATAGGCTTAGTTTTATTCTCACATAAAAAATATGGGTATTATATAAAATAGGTTACTTTATATGCTTGTGCAAATTATAAATATCGATAACAAGTTGTTTAATTTCCTGTAGTTAACAATTGAAACTTTGCCATTGTTTCAATCAGCGTACCTATCGCCATTATAATGCTCTGTTAACGCTTATTTTTAAGGCAATAATTCAATCGCACGAACTTGTAAGATAGCTTCACCGCCAGCTTTATCTGTCATACTTGGCGTTAAATAAATGGCATTAATATGTTCTGGTAATAGGCCATAATCTTTCGAACTAGCCGGTGTCCAATCAGGACGGTAGAAGTCTCTTAAATCTACTTCTTGCGTCGCCCACTGTTTAGTCGCCGGTAACTTTATTTGGTAATGAGCATAACTTTTGTCGCCATTTTTACCGTATTCTTGTTGTGATAACTTAATGATAAGTGGTATATCACATTGATAAGTTAAACGTATTTTTTGCTTGCCCGCTAAAGAAGTTTTAGGTAACTTATGAATCAATTCAACCCATGAATTACGTTTGTCATCAACGCGCGGAACACGTTTGAATTTTATCCAAATACCGCCGTGCCTAATAAGTTTTTCATTAATAATAGCTTCACTACCATAAGGGTCAGTATCATAAGTCCATTGATGTTTATTCAAGGGCGGATAAGTGACATCTGCTTGGACGAACGTTGTCACTAATAGTAGTAAACTAGCGACGCTAGCAAGCAGTGTTGATTTGATAAAATGCATTTTAATCCTTTAAAAGTAATGTGCGGGCCTAGAGAGGCGGTTGTCTATTGAGTGAAATGTTACGGCTGCTAGTCGGTGCTTGCTGTTGCCAGTCGGTAAGAGCATATTTTGCTAAAATATCGTCTAGCTTACCACTTTGTCTAAGTGTCATTAAGCCGTTATCAAATAGCTGAACTTTCTCCTTGCTGAGTAAAGATGAAAACCCTAAAAATAACGGGGTAAATTCCCCTTGGCTACCCGCATAAATAATCGATGATTTGGGTAGTTTTGACAGTTGATATTGCACGGTAAGTCGAGAGTCTAACAAAATATCTAGTCGGCCCATTTGTAGCATTTTTAACTGCTTTTCTAAGGGCGAGTTACCACTGGCGGGAAATACATGGTCAGTATTGCTTTTAAGTAACTGATTTAGCTGTTCACCATAATGATAACCATTAATGGTACCTAAAATAACATTGTCTTTTAAGCTCGCGGATAAGTGAGCGATACTCTGAAAGCGCCAAGGGTTGATTGCTCTTACATAAAAATCATTATATAAGCCGCCAAAGCTTAACTGGCTTTGCTGCAATTGAAGTTCAGCAATATGTTGCGAGGTTAAGGCAAGTAATATATCTACTCGGCCTTTTTTAGCTAGGTTTAATGCTCGTGCTAAAGGCATTAAGGTAAACTTTACCTTTAGATCATTGTCTCTAGCTATCTCATTGACTATTTCAACCAAGAACCCAGGTAAAACACGATCATCGCAAATGTAAGGGCACCATTCATCAGAGACAACTGTTAAGGTTTTTGCTTGGGCTGGCTTAATCGCAATACTTAACCATAGTAAGAAAAATATGAGGCTAAGCTGCAATAGCTTGATAGGGACTTTTATCATGGGCTATATTCTATATTCTATATTCTATAGCTAAAGAGCTAGTGATAATAGTAAGCGCTAGCACTAACTACCAAGGTTGCTGATAAAGACAAGTGACAGCAGTAAGTGGTCATTGGAGCCACTTACTGCTAATTAACCCTGCTTTAGCTCGTTAACTAAGTTAGTTAGCATTAATGTCTTTTAGACTTGAGGCACGCCATAAATAATAAAGTACAGGCAATACTAACAAGGTTAATAACATAGCACTGGCCATGCCGCCAACCATAGGCGCGGCAATACGACTCATTACTTCTGAGCCTGTACCTGTGCCATATAATATTGGTAATAAACCAATAATCACTGTGCCACCGGTCATCATAATAGGTCTAATTCTTAAACCTGCACCATGCAGTACTGCTTGTAATATTTCCGCCTTGGTTGTGGCTTTTCCTTGGGCAGCATTGTCAGCCAGTAAGGCGTGGTAGGCTTGGTTTAAATAGACCAGCATGATAACGCCTATTTCTACGGCCACGCCAGCTAGGGCAATAAAACCAACACCTACCGCAACCGAGAAATTGAAGCCTTGTAAGTACATTAGCCAAATACTACCGACCATAGCCAGTGGTAACGTGCCTAAAATCATCGCTACTTCGATAACATTGCGGAAGTTTAAATACAGCAATACTATGATAATGGCTAACGTTAACGGCACCACGTAGGTCAGTTTAGCTTTTGCCCGTTGCATGTATTCATACTGACCTGCCCAAGCAATTGAGTAGCCTGCTGGCAGTTTGAGCTGTTCATCAACCACTAGCTGAGCGTTTTCCACATAGGTACCAACATCGACGCCTTCGATATCGATAAAGGCCCAGCCATTTAAGCGGGCATTTTCTGATTTGATACCCGGCGGACCATCTTCAATAAAGATATGTGCAACATCGCCTAGGGAAATTCGCTGACCATTAGGGGTAACTATTGGTAATAGTGACAACTGCTCAGGCGAATTTCGGTAGTCTTGCGGATAGCGCAAACTGACCGGATAACGCTCTAAACCTTCAACAGTTTTGGTAACATTCATGCCACCAATGGCAGTAGCGACTACTTGCTGAATATCACTAATATTCAAGCCATAACGGGCTGCCTTAGCGCGTTGTATATCCACCTTGATATAGCGACCACCAGCGACACGTTCAGAATAGACTGAAGCCGTACCAGGCACGTCAGCTAAAATAACTTCTAGCTGCTGTCCTATTTCTTGAATAACATCGAGTTTCGGCCCTGCTATCTTGATACCAACAGGGGTTTTGATACCTGTTGCTAACATGTCTATGCGCGTTTTTATCGGCATAACCCAAGCGTTGGTTACCCCAGGGAGTTTCACTAAGGCATCCAATTCTTTTTTCAAACTTTCGATGGTAACCCCTTCACGCCACTCACTTTTTGGCTTTAACTGGATAAAGGTTTCTATCATGGTTAAGGGCGCAGGATCGGTTGCCGTTTCAGCGCGACCCACTTTACCAAAAACAGTTTTAACTTCAGGTACGGTTTTAATAAGCTTGTCGGTTTGCTGTAACAGCTGCCTTGCTTGGCCAATAGAAATACCCGGATAGGTGGTGGGCATATACATTAAGTCACCTTCATCAAGGGGCGGTATAAACTCACTGCCTATTTTATCTAACGGATATAAACCTATGAGCAGCACGACAAGGGCAGCTGACAAGGTGGTTTTAGGATTATGTAATACTGCTTTTAGCGTCGGCATGTATAGTGAAGTTAAGAATTTATTTACCGGGTTTTTATGCTCCGCGAGCACTTTTCCGCGAATAAAGTAGCCCATTAATACTGGTACTAAAGTAATGGCTAAAGCTGCTGAGGCCGCCATGGCATAAGTTTTAGTGTAAGCCAGCGGCGAAAACATCCGACCTTCTTGCGCCTCAAGGGTAAATACCGGCACAAAACTAACCGTGATAATTAACAAACTAAAAAACAGTGCAGGACCTACTTCACAAGCGGCCTCGGTGACAATTCGCCAACGATTTTCATCGGTTAGTGGCGTTTTCTCCATATGTTTATGCATATTTTCTATCATGACAATAGCGCCATCAACCATAGCGCCAATGGCAATAGCAATACCACCAAGCGACATAATGTTGGCGTTTAAGCCTTGGGCATGCATAACGATAAAGGCCGTTAAAATGCCAACAGGAATACTAATGATCACCACTAACGATGAACGTAAATGAAAGAGGAAAATTACACATACTAAGGCAACGACAGCAAACTCTTCTAACAGCTTCATCGCTAGGTTTTTGACCGCGCGCTCAATCAAGGTTGATCTGTCATAAACAGTGATAATTTCTACGCCATCGGGTAGGCCTTTTTTCAACTGCTCAAGCTTTGCTTTTACACCTTTAATAACTTCCTGGGCATTTTCACCAAAGCGCATAACGACAATACCGCCAACAACTTCACCTTCACCATTAAGTTCGGCAATACCGCGGCGCATTTGTGGCCCTGTGCCAATTTCTGCGACATCTTTTAATAATAACGGTGTGCCATTTTCATTGACGCCAAGGGGAATGTTTTCAAGATCCTCAACACTCTTGATATAACCGGTGGCGCGCACCATATATTCGGCTTCAGCCATTTCCACCACAGAGGCGCCAATTTCTTGGTTACCTTGTTTTATCGCTGTTTGGATTAGCGATAAAGGAATACCAAAAGCACGTAATTTATCGGGATTAATTTGTACTTGGTATTGTTTGATCATGCCGCCGAGTGCGGAAACTTCGGAAACCCCTTTGACAGTTTGTAGTTCAAATTTTAAAAACCAATCTTGTATACTACGTAGCTGGCTCAGATCATGTTGACCCGTTTTATCAACCAGTGCATATAGATATACCCAGCCAACACCAGTGGCATCAGGACCTAGTTGTGGTCTAGCTTCGCTAGGTAAATCGGGGGCAACTTGACTTAAATACTCTAAAACTCGTGAGCGCGCCCAATAAAGATCGGTATCTTCGTCGAAAATAACATAAACGTAAGAGTCACCAAAAAATGAGTAGCCACGTACGGTTACCGCGCCAGGCACAGATAACATGGCGGTGGTTAATGGGTAAGTTACTTGATCTTCAACCACCTGCGGCGCTTGCCCTGGGTAGCTAGTTTTAATAATAACCTGCACATCAGATAAATCTGGCAGGGCATCAATGGGGGTGTTTTTTACTGAATATAAACCGACCCCGACGAGTATCATGGTGGCCAATATGATAAAGAAACGGTTGCCTACCGACCAGCGAATAATGGCAGCAATCATTACATCTCTCCCTTCATTGGCATAGCACTAACAATAATAAACTCACCGTTTTGAATTTCGAAGGTAAACATTAAATACGCATTGATAGTAAAGAGTGACATGTCAACTGATTCACTGACGATGAAATCAACAGTGTCAGCGGATCGCCCCCATTTTTCTATGGCTTCACGGTCGATAGTAACCATGCGGTGCGCTGGCATCACCGATCTTACCGTGCCATTTACCGTGGCACTACTAAGCGGTTTTTCACCATTTTGTTCGATTTTGATAATGCGGTAATCGCTATCGCTGGCTCTTTCAATTTCAACACGGATAGTCATAGCTACTTTTAATTGAGAAAAGTCGACTGAGTCTAATGCAGTGAAGTCCATGGTCATTTCTGGCCAGTCCCATGCGGGGATAGGGTCATGAGTTAAAGTCAGCATCTTGTGATCTGCCATTAGGCTAATGATACTGGCGTCGACCCACACAGTGCTAGGCACAGTTTCAGGGCTCATACGTTTGAAATCAGAGGTTTTACTCGATTCAGAGTCGAGTAAAAATTGCGCTGAGCTAACTACTTTTTCACCGGCGCTCAGACCAGATAATATTTCCACACTATCACTATCAAAACGACCAACACTCACAGCGATAGATTTAAAGTTGCCTTCACCTAATGCTAATACCACACGGTCTTGGTTGCCGGTGCGAATTAGCGCCTCCTTCGGAATTAACAGCGCTTTTTCATTGCTGTTAGTATGAATAGTAATTTGGGCAAACATGTTGGGCTTAAATTCGCCATTTTCATTATCAAAACGCAATCTGACTTTTACCGTACGGGTTTTTGCATCTAAGATGGGATAAACATAATCTATCTTGCCTTGCCAGGTTTTTCCGGGTAGATAATCTAGACTCATGGTCACCGCTGTACCTTGTACCACTTGATTTGCTTGGCGTTCAAACACTTCTGCGACCACCCAAACTTGTGATAAATCACCAATAGACATTAACGTTGAGCCAGGTTTAACAAAGAAGCCTTCACGTATTGCTAGGTTTTTAATAACGCCATTTTGTGGCGCATAAAAAGTGATGTTTTGTTGAACCTTGCGAATTTTTTTAAGGCTCTTAATAGCTGATGTTGGTAATTGCAGTGCCACTAAGCGATTTTCTGCCGCAGTAATTAAGCGGCGGTTTTTTCTGTCTAGGGCCAGTAAAAACTCTTCTTGGGCATTAACTAGCTCAGGAGAATAAATATCGTATAGCGGTTGGTCTTTTTTTACTACATCACCAATGGCTTTAACATAAAGCTTTTCCACCCAGCCTTCTACTCTCGGATGAATATGGACTAAGGTATCTTCATTAAAGGTGACATAACCTACGGTATTTATTTGTGTATGTAAGGTTTTAACTTCGGCATTAACGGTACGTACACCTAGGTTATTAATGACATTCGCTGAAATACGAATAGTGCCGACACCTTCATCTGGCCCTGAGCCATTGTCAGCATAGTAGGGAATTAAATCCATGCCCATTGGCGACTTGCCGGGTTTATCACGTCGGTAATTAGCATCCATGGGGGCAACCCAATAGAGTGGTTGTGACTCACTGCTGGCGTTATTCTCTGTATTAGCTATGTCACTTGTCGGCATTAATATTGAGTAAGCGACAAAGGTAAACACTGAACCAATAATTAAGCCAAATAGGCCGGCTTTAAGTGTTGAGGGTTTAGTTGCTGTCATTATTTTTCTCCAGCTATGATATTTGTGGTACTTAACGAGCCAACAAATAAATAATTTAATTCCAAGATGATTTTTTGCTCGGCGACCTGAATGACTAAATCGTCAATTTGAGCATTAAGCACGGCAATGCGTGAGCGTACTACTTCAGCAAAGTCACCATCGTCATTGGTATAAGCTGTTAATGACGCTTCGGCTTGATCATGAACTTGTGGTAATAGTCGCGTTTTGTAGAGGTTTTTTCGATCTTCTAAGCGTAATAAACGTCCTTTACCACTGGAGAATGCACCCAGTAGTTGACGCAATAACAGTATTTTTTCGGTTTTAACCGCTTCCGTTTTTGAAATGGCAGATTTTACTGTCATATCTTGACGGTTTTCAGTAAACAACGGTAAGTCAAAGGTAACACCGACAGAGAAAAAATCTGAGCGGCTATTACCCATAGGATCATCATCACGATAACCATAACTGGCATTAACTCCCCACTCGGGCTTATATTGTTGTTCGGCTAAATTAATACCAGTTTTGCTAGCCGATATTTTTTTATCGAGGGCAAATATGGCTGGGTGGTTGGCAAAATGCTTAGCCAATACGTCAACAGAGAACCAGGTCTTGCTATAAACCAGCTCATTATTGAGTAAATCAAGTTGTGGTAACTGCTGGGCTAGTTGTATGTTGTATAATTGACTGATTGCATCTTGTTGATCACTTTCAACAAAGGCGCTTGATAACCATTGTGCCATCATGCCCAAATAGGCATTTTGCTGTTGCGCTAATATATCTAACCTGTCATCGAGCCGTGTTAACTCAAGTTGCGCACGCACAATATCTTGTTGGCGTGTTTTTCCTAATGCGGAAGAATAACTCGCTTGGGCAACATCAGCTAATTGTTCAAACAAAGATCTATTTTGCTCAATAAGGGCAATGCTTTGTTGAACTCTATAAGCATCAAGCCACAAACTACCAACGGTTACCGCGACTTTAGCTTCTCTATCGGCGCGTTGAAAAGGATAAGCCTCACTTTCAATGCGTAATTGTTGATTTTTAATCGCTAGGGTATCACCACGGGGAAACATCTGGGTAATGCCAACCTTAAGCTGGGTCATGCCTTCTTGAGAAAAGTCGAAGCCATCTGTTGGTAAATTAGCCAGGGCAACGGACATTTTTGGATCAGGCATAGTGGCAGCGGCGTGACTCAATGCCTCAACGGCTTGTTGCTGATGTTTATTGCCCGCTAGCCAAGGGTCATTTTTTTGTGCTGTTTTCACCGCGCTATTAAATGACCAAATTCGTTCATTGTTTGCCGCTTGACTGGTTTGACTAAACACAAAAAGGCAAGCTAATGCTATGGCACTGGCAATTGAGGTTCTCTTCGTCTGAATTAGTTTATCTGTAATCATTAGAATTGTTCCTGATAATTATTAAGCTCGGCGTAAATATCATAACTACCGTCAGCTTTAAGTAAAATGACTTGGTATGGCATAAATTTATTACCAACTTCCATTCCCGGGGTGCCAATAGGCATGGCAGGTACCGATAAGCCAATGGCATTTTTTGGTGGTTTAGCTAAAAACTGATGAATGAATTTAGCGGGCACATGACCTTCAAAAACATAACCATCTTTTGAAACGGCGGTATGACATGAACGATATTGTGGCGCGATACCTTTATTGCTTTTAAAAGCCGCTAAATCAGTTTGATTGTAGGCTTTTGAGCTGAAACCATGTTGGTCAACGTGCTCAAGCCATTTTTCACAACAACTACAAGTGGGACTTTTATAAACTTCTAGCACTGGCAGTGCTTTTATGGTCTGGCTGTGCGGTTTCTCAACCGAAATTTTGTTATTTGTTTGCTCAGCAACTAAAACTGCTTGCTCGGTACAAGCGCTAAGTAGCAATAAAAAGAGCACAGATACTATGACTGTGCCTGCTTTAATAGCAAAAGAAAATGAATGCATAACCCCTCCTAGGGGAATAACTTAACGATAATATGTAGTTAAAATAATTTAACTACTGGGTAGTGATTAATTCTTTAAATATAACAATTTAAAATACGTTTAATGTTTGTACTGCTTAATGGAAAAACACTGAGGTTTATTCCTTTAAATTTTTCGCAGAGAAATTTAGACGTAATGAGGCTGTGTTTAGCTCAGAATAGGAGGTCGATAAAGTGAGGTAAGGGTATTGCTGGCAATAAAAGCACTAGGGGAAACTATTTTACTCGATATAGCAATTTCAGCGTGGTAATTAATACCTGTTGAAAACGCCGATATGGTTGAGCAGCCACTGATTGAGCAGTCACATTCCTGCGAACAACATTCTTCAATGCTAGTTGTTGAGCAAGCGGTAGTCATATCGTCTTCGCAAGCACTTGTTTTAGCCATAGTGCTCATATGATGATGTGAACTGGTTGCCGATATAGATGACAGCTCTTTGCTATTAGCCATAGATTGCATACTTGTCATGGAATAAAACATGGTCATAGATGCCATTGATTGACCAATGAAGATCAAACAAAGCAATAACACCATTACTGTTTTATTTATAAAAGTAGGCACAAGCAACACACAACTAGGCAATAAGAATGCTGATTTTAGCATCATTAAAAGCAAGATATCAATAAAAGAGCAATCGATTAAGTAAAGGAAATTGTAACTTTTAAGTAACAGCGTGAATTGACTAATTAAATTTTAAGCTAAATAAAATAGCAACGTAGGCAAACTAGCAGACGAAAACATAAACATGCCTCTAAAGTGTAGTAGTGCAAAGTATCATAACTGAGGCAACAACTGGTTTTGTATTTTGCTCTTTTAGATAAACTTAATTCTTTGACATATTATGTCATAAAGTGTAGTTTGAAGGTATTAAATACTTGAACGGCTTGACCTTTCAGTACACTTCTAATAAATTTGCATTCTGATTTAGGTAACGGATTACTATATGATTGAATTTCTTCTCGCGGATATAAATGTAGGTTTCGCTATAGCATTATGCTCGGTATTAGCTTTGGCAATACTCGAAGGGGTTGGTATGCTTATAGGGTTAAGTATGCTCAATTTACTGGACCATATCTCACCGATTGATCTTGATATAGACGTTGATGCGGATTTACCTATGACAGGACTTACACCCCTGTTAGGTTGGTTATGCTTAAACCGTTTACCTTTATTGATATGGTTGGTACTATTTTTAACAAGCTTTGGCATAACAGGTTATACGTTAAACTACATACTGTTAAATAGTTTTACGGTTAATATATCTGAATTTTTAACCTACAGTTTGTCGTTCATCTTGTCGTTATATATCACCCACCATATCGGTGTACCACTAAGTCGCCTACTTCCTAAAAATGAATCCTCAGCAATTTCAAATAATAGCTTTAATGGCCTAATTGCCACAATAACTATTGGCACAGCAAAACAAGGTAGCCCCGCAGAAGCGTCGTTAACAGATAGCTATAATCAAAAACATTATGTTTTAGTTACACCAGACAGTGATGATGAAGAATTCAGTCAAGGTCAACAAATTGTACTAGTTGAGAAAAAAGAGACTTTCTGGCTGGCAATAAAATTTAATCAGTAACATTTACAACATCTTATAAAATAATAAAAAGGAAATTTACTATGGGAAATTTGGATGCTAACAGCACTTTTATCTTAATGATGGTCGGTGTCGGACTAGTCTCTTTCATTACGATGGGGCTTATTTTTGCTAAGTTATATGTTCGTGCGACTAAAGAAATCGCTTTTGTTCGTACAGGTATGGGTGGAGAGAAAGTTGTTAAAGATGGTGGTGCTATTTGTTTACCTGTTTTACATGAAACGATCTCCGTCAACATGAACACACTTCGTATTGAAGTAGAGAAAATAGAAAAAGACTCTCTTATTACTAAAGATAGAATGCGTGTTGATGTAAAAGCCGATTTTTACTTGCGCGTAGCACCTCATTCTGAAGGTATTTCTATGGCGGCTCAAACACTTGGCAGCCGTACCATGCGAGTTGATGAATTAAAAATACTGATGGAATCGAAGTTTGTTGATGTACTGCGCACTGTTGCTGCGGAAATGACTATGACCGAAATGCATGAACAAAGAGCCGATTTTGTCCAAAAAGTTCAACAAAATGTCGCCAATGATTTAGAGAAAAATGGTCTTGAATTAGAATCTGTTTCATTAACGGGATTTGATCAAACTGATTTAAAATTCTTTAATGAAAACAATGCTTTTGACGCCGAAGGTCGCGCAAGGTTAACTAAGATAATCGAAGAGAAACGCAAAGAAACCAATGATATAGAGCAAGAGAATCGCGTTAAAATTCAACGACGAAACCTTGATGCAGAGCGCGAATCACTAGAAATCCAAAAAGAGGAAGAAGAACTTCGTATCGCCCAAGAACAAGTTCTAGAATTTAAACGTGTCGAGCAAAAAGCTGAAATTGCGAAAACTCGCGAATACAAAGAGCAAGAAGAAAGAGAAGCTCAAATATCTAAAGAGCAAGCGATTGAAGTAGCTGAAATATTAAAGAGCAGAGATGTTGAGTCTAGGGAAATTGAGAAACGTACAGTTTTAGAGCAAGCACGTATACAACAGCAACGTGATATTGAAGTCGCTGAGCAAGATAAACAGATAGCCGTAGCAGAAAAATCAGAAGCTGAGTCAGCAGCAAGAGCACAAGCTGCAGGCGCTGAAAAAATCCGTGTAGAAAAAGAAGAAGCGGTAACAACGGCGAGAGAAGTAGCAGAAGCAAATCGTCGTAAAGAAATTGAAGTGATAGATGCTAAAAAAGAAGCCGAACGAGATGCTGTAGGTATCATTGTTCAAGCCGATGCGGAAAAACGAGCTGCGGAAGATAAAGCAACAGCGGTACTTACCGAAGCGAAAGCTACGGCGGATGCTAAAAAATTAAAGGCTGAAGCAGATGAGAAAATATATGCAGTTGAAGCAGCAGGTAAAAAGGCCTTATATGAGGCAGAAAATACGCTGCGTGATGAGCAAATTGAATTACAAAAATCGTTAGCGATTTTAAAAACATTGCCAGAAATGATCGCGAATTCAGTTAAACCATTAGAAAATATTGATGGTATTAAAATCCTGCAAGGATATGGGAACTCGAATGCAACAATGAGCACAAATGAGAGTGCCGGAAGTGGTGGATTAGCAGAACAAATTACTTCAGCAGCATTAAATTATCGAGCTAATGCACCTATGATCGATTCAATGCTGCAAGAGCTTGGCTTAGTGAATAAAGAATCAGGTACATTAAATGATTTGATTATGGGTAAACATTCTTTAATTGAGGATACTAAAACAGTTGTTCAGCAATCCAATATTGCACAAGTAAAGACTAAAATGAATGGTCATCAGGTATCAGCAGAGTAATGGCTAAAAAATAATATAAATTACAGAGGTTGATTTTATGCGTGGAGCAGGTGGTACATCGGGTGGTTTAGGGCAGTTTTTTATTGGCTTATTTATGATGTGCGGAGGTTTTTATTTATTGTTAAATGCCATTACCGTCAGTTCGAGTTTTGGCATGGGCATGCGCCTCTATGGTTTCTCTGCTATGGGCGGTAGTTACAGCATAACCAGTGGTATGGTGATGATTCCATTTATGTTTGGGGTTGGCATTATTTTTTATAACAGTAAAAATCCCATTGGCTGGATATTAGCGCTAGGTTCTATTACCGGCTTGATCTTTGGTGTGATTTCTTCGATTCGCTTTAGCATGAGAACCATGACTTCATTTGATTTGATTGTCATCTTAGTGCTAGCCATGGGCGGCTTAGGTATGTTTTTACGTTCATTGAAGAAAATTGATGCCGCCATTCCAGCGGAGTAATAGTGCATTTTGCTAAACGTTAACTTTAGATGTGTTCTATTTGATAAATAATTACTCGCTTAATTTGCTAATGAGTGACGCTGTTTAGCTACTGTTTTAATTAACTTTAGCGATTTTTAGCTTTTATAAATTAATGTTTATTACCATTCAAGTAACTTATGGCAGAGAAAAATTTCTTGAATGGTGTGATTTTTTGTGTAACATAAAAGTGATTCTTATTCTTCGTGAGCTTGCATGTTCCCTTCTATCACTAAAGCCTTAATGGTGTTGCTACTGTGTTTGACCTTTATCGGTCAAGTCATGGCTACTAGCCTTATGCCTTATCAGATGATGAATATGAATACAGTGGACACTCAGGCACAACCTCATGATATGGCAATGATGGTCCACAGTAGCGATAAAATGGCGAGTGATGTGGATAATCCTACTATGGATTGTTGTGAAAATGACTGTGCCTGTTTTATTGGCGGCTGCTCAACATTAGCGCTATTAACTAATATTAGTGATACCGAGCTCGTTGTCACTGCTACTGCAAAGATAAAATCTATAGCTAGTCTAGTGCTTAGCCAACAATTAACTTCCCTATACCGTCCTCCAATATTTAGCTAAATAGAGCATAAATGTGTCCAAAGTTTGGTGCATTTACTGCGTGTTAGCTTGTATCCGGTACTTTGACTGTTAAGTCAATTCAACTTTATTGTAAAAATGCCTGTTAACTTGCCTTCTCGCAATGCTTTTTTCTGCTCTTTAAACCAATATTAGCGATAACACCTTTAAATAATGCCTTTTATGGCAGTACGTTTACCTTGTTAAACAACACCCAGGAACAAACATGAATAAAATTTTAATATTACTTACCGTTACTTTATTAACTATTTCGTCATCGGTATTAGCCCATGCCGGTTTAAAAACCTCATTGCCAAAAGATGGCGCTATGTTAATGGCAAGCCCAACAGTATTGCAGTTAGTTTTTACTAAGGATGTTCGCCTAGTGAAACTAACCCTTGCCGATAATAGCGGTGCTTTGATGCCTATAACATTCAAACCTTCGACAAAAGCAGCGGCTAGTTATAGCTTAGCTTTACCCACGTTACCTAGCAGCAACTACCAAGTTAATTGGACCATAATGGGAAAAGACGCTCATAAAATGAAAGGAAAATTTTCTTTTATGGTTCATGGGCAGACTAATACCAAGGGCATGAAAAAGCATAAAGATAACCCATCTAATGGCAAGCATAGTCATTAGGAGTTTTTAACATGGAAATATCACCTTGGGACATCGCAATTATTATCAGTAAGATGATGATATACCTTGGAATATCTGGCTTTGTTGGTGGTGTTTTCATCTATTGGTTAGTTATCAAAAGAGCTTACCCATTTAATTTACGACAGCACTGCCAGCTCCTGATTTTTATTGGCATAGTTGGCACACTGCTGAATTTTTTTATGCAAGTAGGTGCTTTTTCCGAGTCAGGGCTATCAGGTGTATTAGATCCATTTTATAACTCCTTGCTGTGGCAATCTAATGCCGGTGATGCACTATTATATCGTCTTGCGGGTTTGCTACTGGCGTTAATTTTAGTGACTAAGTTAATGGCAACTGAGCAATATCGCCGCTTCTTTTTAGTTACTTTTATCTTAACTATCTTACTGCTGGCGCGTTCATTCAGTGTTATTGGCCATACCGCAGAGATGACTATGATTAGCCAATTGTTGCTTAATTTACATGTACTATTGGTTTTCTGCTGGTTAGGCTCACTGTGGCCGCTCTGGAAAGCGTGTGGGGTTTTATCTTCACCTGTTTTACATAAGGTTATGCAGCAGTTTGGCTACTATGCCAGCTATGCTGTTTCACTATTAATCGTTTGTGGCTTAATCGTGGCATATCAACTCATTGGCTCAATACATGGTTTGTTTTTCACCAGTTATGGACAAAGCTTTTTACTAAAACTTGTCTTAGTGATGGGCATATTATCGATCGCAGCTCATCATAAATTTAACTTGGTAGCTAAGCTAATAAAAAGTGAGCAGGGTAAACAAGCCTTGGCTCGTTCTATTCAATGGGAGATGGTTTTAGCCTTGCTGATTTTACTAACAACCACTTGGCTGACTACTGTCGTTGGGCCGGACTACTAAAATTTAAATTACAATCAAAACCAAAACTAATAAACAAATAAAAAAACTATTTATCAAGAGAGATAAGCTTATGAAAAACTATAAAGTACTATGTTTCACCCTACTATTTTCGACCCTTATACCGACAAGTTATGCGCATGAAGATGCTAAAAAAGCAGAACTAAAATCAAGCATGTTTATTGGTGTTAATTCTATGCCAGCTAAGATCGTTAAACGTTTTCATCATGCACTAAGAACAAGCGACAAAGTTACCGCACGTCTATTACTCGCCGATGATGTACAAATATTTGAAGGTGGCGGAGTAGAGCGCTCTGCTGATGAATACGCCAGCCATCATATGTTGTCAGATATGAAATATCTTGCCGCAGTAAAGAATAAAACCTTAGAGCACAATGTAAAAATTATCGGTAACAGTGCTGTTTCTATGTCTCGTAGTCAAACTACCGGAACATATAAAGGTAAAGAGCAAAATTACCAAAGTATGGAAACTATAGTGTTAGAAAAACAACGAGGTGAGTGGAAAATAGTCCGTATCCATTGGTCTAATTAAATAAGAATTGAAGTTAGGTTGGGTATAGCGCGATAGTATTGCGCTATACCCGTACCACTTAAAGAACAGGATTATTTCTCTTTCATATTCCATAATATGTCTTGGCCACTGCCCATTACCGTTGTAGGTAACTTACCGTCCCATTGCAGCGCTTTAACATACTCTACTAAGGTTTTATTGGTTTTAATCGCCTGTGATTTTTTTAATATCGCTTCAGCTTCCGCTAGTCCTTTGACTCTTATTGCCTGAGCTTGTGCGATTGCTTCAATTTCAATGGCATAAGCGCTACCGTCGGCACGGGCTTTTTCCGCATCTCGTTTGGCTTCTGCGGTATTCACTTCTCGCTGTGCTTCAAGTTTTTGACGCTCTAAGCGATGTTTTTCTGCGGCAGCTAAATTCTTTTCAGTTTGTTTGGTTTCGATGCTCTGTAGATATTTTTGCGGTAATACTAAGTTTTCAATTTGCACACTATCAAGTTTTACTGGGAAATCACTCATAGCCGAAAGTAGTGTTTCTTCGATTTTTTGAATAACTTGTCCGCGATTTTGAATAATTTGTTCAGCTTTAAAGCGCGCTAACGCATCTTTAGTGGCTGAGCGTAAACGGGGATCTAAAATACGGTTTTCAAATTGATCTAAACCACCGTAACCCTTGTACAGTTCAAATGCTTCTGCGCGAATCACGGTCCAGTTAACCGAGACTTCTGCTTGCACGGGCATTTGCTCGAATGTTGAAGCTTTGAGGTTTTCAGTGTTTTTACGAGTACGAATTTCAAGCTCTTCCACAGTGTCAGCAAAAGGAATTTTTGTATGTAAGCCAGGATTTACTTGCGTGGTTGCTTCACCGAAACGTTTAACTATACCTACATGACCTTCGTCAATAGTGTAGGGAACTTGCCATAAGATAATACCAGCAACAACCGCTGCGGTAATTTTGCCAAAATTTTTGGTTATTTTGGTAGTATCAAGGTCGACTGGCGTTTTTGTCATTCCATTTTTAAGCATGCTATTTCCTTTATTATTAATTGTTACTTTCTTGTGGAGATATTATTTGTAACAAGACTGTTAATAACAATAAAGCCTTGACATATTATGTCAAGGCTTTTGTTTTATTGTACATGCTTAGGATAGAATTTAGTTGATAGTATTAATTCAAAAAGGTTTGATAAGCTAGGTTGTCGGTTTCTTCTTGCCATTGATAACCCAAGGCATCAAGGTGTTGGAAGAACTCAGCTTGCTGATTTTTATCTAGATCAAAGCCAGCTAGTACCTGACCAAAGGCCGCGCCATGGTTACGGTAATGAAATAGCGTGATATTCCAATGTTCACCCATAGCAGCTAAGAATTTTTCTAGTGCTCCCGGGTGCTCAGGAAACTCAAAACTAAACAAACGTTCATCATTCTGTTCATTGTTGTTTTTAGCCGCAGAATTAGCACTTTTACCACCAATCATGTAGCGAATATGCAGCTTAGCTAGCTCATTATCGGTGAAATCACGCACTTGGTAATTAGCTTTCACTAAGCCTTGCAGTAACTCTTGTCGTTCTTGCACACTGCCACCTAAACGCACACCAACAAAAATTTCAGCACTTGGTTTACCAGTATAACGATAGTTAAATTCGGTAATAGCTCGGTTACCTATGGTTTGGCAAAAACGTTTGAAGCTGCCTTTTTCTTCTGGAATAGTTACCGCTAAGATAGCTTCTTTTTTCTCGCCCAATTCACACCGTTCTGAAACATAACGCAAAGTATGAAAGTTCATATTAGCGCCAGAAAGTATTGCCGCTAATGATTCGCCCCCGGGCTTGTTATCACTGATCTGTTGCTGACAGTATTTTTGTAAACCGGCTAATGAGAGCGCACCAGCCGGCTCGGCAATAACACGAGTTTCTTCGAATATATCTTTGATTGAAGCACATATTTCATCGGTAGATACCGTAATTACCTCATCACAAAACGCTTGAATCAAACCAAAAGTATGTTCACCAATACGCTTAACTGCTACACCATCGGCAAACAAGCCTACTTGCTCAAGGTCTACAGGTTTGCCAGCGGCAAGTGCTGCTTTTAAACAGGCTGAATCTTCAGCTTCAACACCGATGATTCTAGTCTTAGGGCTCAGTTGTTTTAAATAGACTGCCATACCAGCGAGCAAACCACCGCCGCCAACAGGAATAAACACCACATCTGCATGGGGTAATTGTTGTAATAGTTCTTTTGCGACAGTGCCTTGGCCAATAATCACTTCAACATCATCAAAAGGATGAATAAGCGTCTTACTTTCTGCTTTAGCGTATTCGACTGCAGCGGCTTGCGCCTCATTGAAACTATTACCTACTAATCGTACTTCACCACCAAAACGTCTAACATTATCGACCTTGATATCAGGAGTAGTCTTAGGCATTACGATAGTTGCTTTGATACCAAGCTTATTAGCAGCTAATGCTAACCCTTGTGCATGGTTTCCTGCCGAGGCAGCGATAACCCCATGAATACATTGTGCTTCGGTTAAACTATTGAGCTTGTTATAAGCGCCACGTAACTTAAACGAATGCACAGCTTGTTGATCTTCACGCTTTAAATAAATTTGATTATTTAATCGAGAGGATAACTTATTCAACGTGGTCAGTTCGGTTTCAACGGCGAGATCATAAATAGGGGCGAGTAGAATACGACGTAGGTAATCTAATGGTGTATGAGGTGATGTTTGCTTGAGTGTTTCTGTCATTAGATTTACCTAGGAATTATATGAGCTATTGGTATTACTTGGGTTAAGCGCGACGGAAGTCGCGCCTAATCTTATTAATCGACTAAACCGTCAAGTAATGCTCTGTTTCGAACAGCACCTTTATCGGCGCTGGTAGCTAACATTGCGTAGTTTTTAAGTGCGTAGCTAATTGGACGAACTCTGTCTTTAGGTTTCCAAGCATTTTTACCTTTAGCTTCCATCGTAGCACGGCGGGCATCAAGTTCAGCTTCAGGTACTTGTAAGGTGATCTCACGAGTAGGAATATCAATATGGATGATATCACCTTGTTCAACTAAGGCGATTGTACCGCCGTCAGCTGCTTCAGGAGAAACATGACCAATTGATAAGCCAGAAGTTCCACCAGAGAAACGACCGTCAGTTAATAAAGCACAGGCTTTACCTAACCCCATAGATTTTAAGTAGGTAGTTGGATACAGCATTTCTTGCATGCCTGGTCCGCCTTTAGGGCCTTCGTAACGAATTACCACCACTTCACCGGCAAGTACTTTTTTGTCAAGAATGGCTGATACCGCTTCATCTTGGCTTTCAAAGATATGGGCAGGACCGGTAAACACTAGGTTATCGTCACTTACACCTGCGGTTTTAACTACGCAGCCATTAGGAGCGATATTACCTGAAAGTACCGCTAAACCACCTTCTAACGAAAAGGCATTGGCAAGATTACGAATACAGCCATTTTCTCTATCATCGTCTAAGGTATCCCAACGACAATCTTGGCTAAAGGCCTTAGTAGTACGAATACCAGCAGGTCCAGCACGATAGAATTTTTTAATGTCTTCATCGTCAGTCAAGGTAATATCATATTTAGCAATAACATCAGCCAATGTGGTACCTAATACATTAGGAACGTCAGTTTTTAATAAACCAGCACGCGATAGTTCACCTAATATGGAAATGACACCACCGGCGCGATGCACATCTTCCATATGATACTCAGGCGTTGATGGCGCTACTTTACAAAGCTGCGGTACAATGCGTGATAATTTATCCATGTCTTCCATGGTGTAATCAATTTCGGCTTCTTGTGCTGTTGCCAATAAATGCAAGATGGTATTGGTTGAACCACCCATAGCAATATCTAAACACATAGCATTGTGTAAAGCATCTTTACAGGCAATATTACGTGGTAATGCAGATTCATCATTATCATGATAATAACGTTTTGTTAGCTTAACAATCTCTTTACCGGCATCTAAAAATAACTTCTCACGATCTGCATGTGTTGCCAACATAGAGCCATTGCCTGGCAAGGCTAAACCTAACGCTTCAGCAAGACAGTTCATTGAGTTTGCCGTGAACATACCAGAGCATGAGCCACAGGTAGGGCAGGCAGAACGTTCAATTTTATCGCTGTCTTCATCACTTACTGTTGGATCGGCACCTTTAATCATGGCATCAACTAAATCAAGCTTGATAATTTGGTCACTAAGCTTTGTTTTACCTGCTTCCATCGGGCCACCGGAAACAAAAATTACCGGGATGTTTAAGCGCATTGCTGCCATCATCATGCCTGGAGTGATTTTGTCACAGTTTGAAATACAAACCATGGCATCAGCACAATGAGCGTTGATCATATATTCAACGGAATCAGCAATTAAGTCACGTGAAGGTAAGCTATAAAGCATACCAGCATGACCCATGGCGATACCGTCATCAACCGCGATAGTATTAAATTCTTTGGCTACACCGCCGGCTTTTTCAATAGCGCCAGCAACGAGTTGGCCCATGTCTTTTAAATGCACATGACCAGGAACAAATTGCGTAAAAGAGTTCACAACCGCGATAATTGGTTTGCCAAAATCGCCATCCGTCATGCCTGTTGCGCGCCATAAAGCGCGAGCACCGGCCATATTACGGCCTTGGGTAGAAGTTGCAGATCTTAATTTAGGCATGATTTTGATTCCGATTAATGATTGTTTTTTGAATTTTTATTTTGAAAATTCACTTGATGATTGCAGCGTGAAATGAACTTTTAAAATGAGTATTATTATTTAATTACAGGCGATGTGGCTGCTCAACTCAAAGTCAGTTGATGCTGTAACAAAGAGGAAATACGGAGCTTATGAATATAAGTGAGTATTTCCGATGCTGCTACAGTATTAACTGGCAAAGAGTTGGGTAGTTACTAACTATTTAACAGGGTCTAACCAACCTTCTGGTACGGTGGTGGTTCCATCAAAGATACCAAAGAAAGCGTCTTGAATTGCTTTAGTAATAGGACCTCGAGAACCGTCACCTACAGGCAAACCGTCTACTGATTTTACTGGCACTACTTCTGTCGCTGTACCACACATAAAGAATTCGTCAGCAAGGTATAACGCTTCACGAGCAATAGATTCTTCACGTACTTCGTAGCCAAGTTGTTTAGCCAAGTAAAATACTGCATCACGGGTTAAGCCTGATAAAATAGAGGCTGAACCTGGCGGGGTATAAATAACACCTTTTTTCACTAAAAATAAGTTTTGACCTGCGCCTTCACTTACCATGTTATTTATATCTAGTGCTACACCTTCAGCATAACCATGGCGAGCAGCCTCTGTTGAAATAAGCTGTGAAGACAGGTAGTTACCACCAGCTTTTGCAGCCGTCGGCATAGTATTTGGCGCTAAACGGTTCCAGCTAGAAACACCTACATCAACACCATTTTCAATCGCATCTGCGCCTAAATATGCTTCCCAGCTAAACGCGGCAATCATCAGGTCAGCTTTAGCATCAATTGGTGGACGAAGTCCCATGCCAATATCACCTAAAAAGGCTAATGGACGAAGGTATGCTGATTTTAAATCGTTTTTCACTACAGCATCTTTACACGCTTGCACAACTTCTGCTTGAGTGTATGGGATATTCATACGGTAAATTTTGGCAGAATCAAACAAACGCTTGATATGTTCTTCCAAACGGAAAATACAGGTGCCTTTGTGTGTTTCATAGGCACGAATGCCTTCAAAAACTGATGAACCGTAATGAAGTGCATGACTCATTACATGAACAGTAGCGTTTTGCCACGGCATAAGTTCACCATTGAACCAAATATATTCTGCATTTACTTTAGCCATTTTCTTTTCCTAATTTTGTTGCTCTTGGATAACTAACCAACCCCGACGTTAATGTCAGAGTAATGTTAAGTTATCAGGAGCGAATTTTTATTATTTGCGGGAACTGTTATTAATAATAACAGTTAATAGTACTTATATTGCTTGTTGTTTAAGCGCTATATTGCTGTATTTGCACTTCACTATTGTCTACTTTGACACCCTTGATGTCGATCAATTTGTTTATTTGATCAACAAGCAGAGAAATAGGGCGATCACTGCTGACAGTCATAGTGATAGTAGCAACATTATTACCGGTATTTACTTCAGCATTCATGGCGTTGATAAGAAAACCGCGATAACGCGTCACTTGCAAGATTCGTTCTAACACCACTTGCTTATCATCAGCCATAATAACTAATTGATACTTATTTAAAGTCATAGGATTCATCTTAAGCACCCTCCATCATTTTATCGTTTGCGGTATTTGGCGGTACTAATGGCCAAACATTTTCAGCGGCATCAATTTGTACTTGTAATAAGTAAGGACCGTCATGATCTAACATCTCTTCAACGGCAGCTTTAATTTCACTCTTTTTAGTGATCTTCTGTGATTTTATATCAAACGCCCGCGATAACATGACAAAGTCAGGGTTATCTGATAAATCTGTTTCGCTTAATCGACCGTCAAAAAATAGGTCTTGCCACTGGCGAACCATGCCTAGCTTAGCGTTATCAATTAACACAATTTTCACTGGAATTTGGTAGCGTTTTATCGTGGCTAATTCTTGGATATTCATCATAATTGAGCCATCACCCGATACGGCAATAACAGTATCGTGTGGACGTGATATTTGTGCGCCAATCGCTGCCGGTAAACCAAAACCCATGGTACCCATGCCAGCACTGGTTAAAAAGTTGCTTGGATCATTAAAAGCCATATGTTGTGCTGCCCACATTTGATGTTGGCCAACATCGGTAGTTACACAAGTGTTACTTGGCATAAGATCACTAACCGTTTTTAATACCGCAGGGGCATAGATATTATCGCCTGGGTGATCATAGCGCCAAGCAAAATCAGTTTTCATTTGCTGTAATCGTTGTTGCCAAACTGAAATTTCTAAATTAGTGGTTAGTAAGGGTAAGTTCCCTTTTAAATCACCTAAAATGGCAGCATCCGCGGTACGACGTTTATTAATTTCAGCGGTATCAATATCAAAATGAATTACTTTAGCGTTAGGAGCAAACTCGTCTAGTTTACCGGTCACTCGGTCATCAAAACGAGCGCCAACAACTACTAATAAATCACTTTCCTGCACCGCAATATTGGCAGCCTTTGTGCCATGCATACCTAACATGCCAAGGTAGTTTTCATTATCCGGGTTAATTGCGCCTAAACCTTTTAATGTTGAAACACTCGGCATACCGGTTTTTTCAGCAAACTCACGTACTTCTTCTACCGCGTTTGCCATGCCAACACCACCACCTACGTATAAAATAGGTTGTTTAGCATGGGTTAGTAATTCTAGCGCTTTACTGATATCAGCAAGGGGTAATTGCACTTTGTTTTTTAAGTGAGACAGTTTGTCTAGACGTTGTGTTACTTCAGCTAACTGTATATCTTTTGGAATATCAACAAGTACTGGACCGTGACGACCTTCCAAAGCAATTTCAAAGGCTTGATGTAATACTTTTTCCAGTTCATTAATATCGGTTACTTGGAAAGAGTGTTTAGTACAGGCAAGCGATAAACCAAAAATATCAATTTCTTGGAAGGCATCACTACCCATAGCCGCAGTTGGTACTTGCCCGGTGATGGCAACAACCGGAATTGAATCGGCAAGCGCATCGGCAAGGCCGGTAATCAAGTTTGTTGCGCCTGGGCCTGAAGTGGCGAAACAGACACCAACAGTACCGGCGGCACGAGCATAACCAACAGCAGAAAATGCTGCTCCTTGTTCATGTCGGCATAGAAAATGTTTTACATCACTGTCGTATAAAGCGTCATAAATAGGCATTATGGCGCCACCAGGGTAGCCAAAAACGTGCTGTACGCCATGGTCTTTTAACACTTCAAATAATAATGAGCTGCCTGTTAGCGTTTTACTCTCGGTCATGATGATTCCAACTTTTATCTTGTTAAATTCTATATTTCCAGCAGTTTGTTTAATAAAATATAATGAAATAATTTAGTAAAAAAGTGCTAAAAGAAAACCCTCGGTTCTTGCGAAGCGAGGGTTTGTTATTTGTTTGGCTGCTTTTCTTTAGCTCAACAAAACCCTCGAGATGATTTAATAATCACCACGACGAGAAGGTTAATAATAATTGAGTTAAATTTTTGCATCTTATCTCTTTGCTTGTTTTATTTTGCGTCATCTGATTATTGTTTCATCTGCTCAGAGTCGCTTACTTATTAAATTAGTACCATAGCTCTAATCCTTTGTGCAAGTCTTTTTGTTATAGCTTTTTTGTACAGTAATTGGCAATAGGTAATAAACCCATTTAACTTCATACCAAGTTGATTAAGTTACTTCCCACTCAGCGAGAATTAAAATTCTTTAAGGCAAGGCATTGATTACAGAGAATGGCTATTCCCTTGTCAAAATCAATAACGTAGCTTTGAAGCCTTTTAAACTCGCCCTTGGGAGCTTGTATGGAAAGTGATAACGGCACAAATATATTTGGTTTAGAATAACTAGATCTGTATAAATTTTGCTTGTTCTAACTCACCAAACAAAGCTCTGAGTTGGGAGTAAATTTAACCAAATTGGTATTATTTGAACTACACTGGAAAAATGGAATCAATAAAATGGAACTTTTATGTCGCTTTCTTGTGTGTACAGTCGAGCAAAAATTGGTCTTGAATCTCCCTTAGTTTCAGTTGAAGTTCATCTTGCCAATGGTCTACCGGCATTCAATATTGTTGGTTTACCGGAAGCCTCGGTGAAAGAGTCCAAAGATAGAGTCCGTAGCGCAATTATCAATTGTGGTTATGAATTTCCCGCCAAACGAATCACCATCAATTTAGCGCCAGCGGACTTGCCCAAAGAAGGCGGGCGCTTTGATTTACCTATTGCCGTGGGAATTCTTGCCGCTTCTGAACAATTGCCGCCAGTAGATTTATCCCAGTATGAATTTGCCGGGGAACTGGGTCTATCGGGTGAACTACGCGCTATTGTTGGTGAAATCCCTGTCGCCATGGCCTCTAGCCAAAGCCAGCGGACCTTGATAATCCCCATGCAAAATATTGAGCAAGCCAGTTGGGTCAAGCAAGCAAAAATTCATGGCATTAGCCACTTAACCCAGCTATTTCCTCACTTTGCCGGTCAACAAGTTTTACCTTTAGTCACTGAGCAGGAGGTTGCGCAAGAGTTACCTGAGCAAGAGCTTGATATGAGTGATGTCATGGGCCAGCCCCTAGCAAAGCGAGCTTTAGAAATTGCTGCTAGTGGTGGGCATAATTTATTATTTATCGGTCCTCCGGGTACAGGGAAAACCATGTTAGCCAGTCGTTTAGCGGGAATTTTACCGCCGATGACCGAGCAAGAAGCGCTGGAAGTTGCTGCCATTCAATCGATTAGCCATCAAGAGCTTAGTCGTAAGTCTTGGTTTACTCGACCATTTAGGGCACCACATCACACGGCTTCGTCAGCGGCTTTAGTCGGCGGCGGCAGTCAGCCGCAACCGGGAGAAATTTCTTTAGCGCACAATGGTGTACTGTTTTTAGATGAGTTGCCTGAGTTTGAGCGGAAAGTGTTAGACGTTTTACGTGAGCCAATGGAATCGGGGGAGGTCACTATTTCCCGAGCTCTGCACAAGCAATGTTTTCCGGCGCGTTTTCAACTGATTGCCGCGATGAACCCTAGCCCGACCGGATTTTATAACGATAAGCGCAGTACACCAGAGCAAGTACTAAGATATTTGAATCGGCTATCAGGGCCGTTTCTCGACCGAATTGATATTCAAATTGAAGTGGCCAGATTACCTCGGGGTACGTGGGCGCAGAGCAGTCAAAAAAATGAAGCCAGTGCGCAGATACAGCAGCGAGTGCAAGTATGTCGGGGTATTCAGTTACAAAGACAAGGCAAAGCCAATGCTCTTATCAGTAGCCGTGAGTTAAAACAATATTGCCGGCTAACGGCCGATGATAATGAATTTTTAGAGTTGGCGGTAGAGAAATTGGGTTTATCAACTCGAGCACACCATAAGATTTTAAAAATTGCCCGTACCCTAGCCGATATGGAGCAATCAATTGAAATTCACCGTAAACACTTAACCGAGGCGTTATCTTACCGGGCGATGGACAGACTTTTACGTCATCTGACGAGAGCTATTGCTGTTTGAGTTAACCCGTTTTTTTTAATCTATTGAGTTAAAAAAAGCTTTAATCAGCGGCTGCGCCTTTGATTGATTCAAACAACAAACGCCGAGTTCAAATGGTTCTATTTCGCCGATATTAGCGAGATTAGTGACTCTATCTTTTACCGGGCTGTTATCCACCACCACTTGCGGCACTATGCCAACACCACAACCTAAAGCAACCATACTGACCAAGGCTTCGTGCCCTGAAACCGTTGCGTAAATCATCGGTTTTCCTTGCTGCTTTTTCCGATACCAGAGATCAAAGCGTTTTCGTGCGGCGCCGTGTTCAGGCAAAATTATCGGAATTTCTGACCAAGTAAGTACCTTCTTACTCAGCTGTTGCTGGACCTTACAGGCCATTGTTGGTGCAATTACCGCCATGGCTATGGTATCTAAGTGATGAAAATAAACACTACGCGGTAGTTGCTCGGGGGCAGCCGCGATAGCAAAATCTACCGATTTATTTTGCACTTGTTCAAGGGCATCTGCGGCATCACCCGTGGTTAACATGATCTCTACCAAAGGGTAGCGAACTCGAAATCGTTCCAGCAAAGGCGGTAAATGGCTATACGCAGCAGTAACCGAGCAGTAAATATGTAGCTTTCCGGTTAACTCTACTTGTTTGTCTGCAAGTGATTGCTTGAAACCATGCCACTGTTCAAGCTGCTGCTCAGCATAGATTTTGAATTTTTTGCCGACATCGGTAAGTACCACAGTGCGATTGTCACGATGCAGTAACTCGCCGCCTACTTCCTCTTCAAGTCGTTTGATTGCTCTGCTGAGGGTCGATGGGCTGATGTGATGTGCTTGTGCAGTTTTACCAAAATGCAAACTTTGGCTCAAATGCGTAAACATCGATAGTGCTTTTTGATCCATGAATTGCTCCAAATGTTTCATGTTGCAAAAAACGCAACGTAGTGGTGCGAATATATCACTTTTTGCAACGTTATATCTAGGGTATGGTGTTTACATTGAAAAAAGCATTGTAAAAAGAACAGTCAGCAAGCTGACTCGATTAATAACTAATTTTTAGAACCAAATTCAGAGGAACCAGCATGAGCAACTATTTTAATACCTTAAGCTTACGTGAAAAATTAGGCCAATTAGGCCAATGTCGTTTTATGAAGCGTGAAGAGTTCAGCGATGGTTGTAACTTCATCAAAGACTGGAACATTGTCATTGTTGGTTGTGGTGCTCAAGGTTTAAACCAAGGTTTGAACATGCGTGATTCTGGTTTAAATATTTCTTATGCATTACGTGATGGTGCAATTAGCGAAAAGCGTCAATCATGGCAGTGGGCTACTGAAAATGGTTTTACAGTTGGTAACTATGCTGAATTGATTCCGCAAGCTGATCTAGTATTAAACTTAACACCTGATAAACAACATACTTCTGCCGTTACTGCGGTAATGCCATTGATGAAGCAAGGCGCTACGCTTTCTTATTCACATGGTTTCAACATTGTTGAAGAAGGTATGCAAGTTCGCCCTGATATCACTGTTGTTATGGTTGCACCTAAATGTCCAGGTACTGAAGTACGTGAAGAATATAAACGTGGTTTTGGTGTGCCAACACTAATTGCGGTTCACCCTGAAAATGATCCACAAGGTAATGGCTTAGCGATTGCTAAAGCTTACGCTAGTGCTACTGGTGGTGATAGAGCCGGTGTTTTACAGTCTTCTTTCATCGCTGAAGTTAAGTCTGACTTAATGGGTGAGCAAACTATTCTTTGTGGTATGTTGCAAACGGCTGCGGTATTAGGTCATAAGCAATTAATCGCTCAAGGTATGAACGCAGCTTACGCACGTAAATTATTACAGTACGGTTTAGAGACTACTACTGAAGGTCTTAAACATGGCGGCATCACTAATATGATGGACCGTTTATCAAACCCAGCTAAAATCAAAGCGTTTGATATGTCAGAAGAATTAAAAGTGATTTTACGTCCATTATTTGAAAAACATATGGATGATATTATTGAAGGTCGTTTCTCTGAAACTATGATGGCTGATTGGGCTAATGATGATATTAACTTATTAACATGGCGCGCAGAAACTGCTGAATCAACCTTTGAATTAGCGGCAGATTGTGAAACAGAAATTACCGAACAAGAATATTACGATAAAGGTATCTTTGTTATTGCCATGATCAAAGCCGGTGTTGAGTTAGCATTCGAAGCTATGGTTGCTGCTGGTATCGTTGAAGAGTCTGCTTATTATGAGTCACTTCATGAAACGCCATTAATTGCTAACTGTATTGCACGTAACAAGTTATATGAAATGAACGTAGTAATTTCTGATACTGCAGAATACGGTAACTACTTATTTACTCACGCAGCAGTACCTCTTCTTGAAGAGTACACGGCTAAGTTAACATTAGAGCAATTAGGTGAAGGCCTAAAAGCTAGCTCAAACAATGTTGATAATGCACGTTTAATTGAAGTGAATGAAGCTATTCGTAGCCATGGCGTTGAAGTGATTGGTAAAGAGCTTCGTGGTTACATGACTGATATGCAAAAAATTGCTAGTGCAAAATAATACTCCTCTTTTCAAGTAGAGTTGGTTAATCAATAAAAACGGCAGATGAAGTTAAATTCAATGCCGTTTTTTATTGCCAATAATATTCAGATTAAATATAAATAAAGCCTAAACAAGGAACTACCTATGTCAGAGTTTAAAGAAGTTACCGTTACTAAAGCAGCCAGTGTTTATTTTGATGGCAAAGTCACCAGCCGTAAGCTCACCTTTAACGACGGTAGTTTTAAAACCTTAGGTATCATGATGCCGGGTGACTATAAATTCGCTACCGCGGAAAAAGAGTTAATGGAAATTACTGCCGGTGAATGTGAAATATTATTGGCTGGCTCTGATACTTGGCAAAACATTAGCGCAGGCCAATCTTTTAACGTTGCAGCGAATAGCTCCTTTGAAATCAGAGCTAAAACCTTAGTAGATTATTGTTGTACTTATATAAGCTAGATAAAACCCTCTATCATTAAAATAAGCCTGTTGACCCTATGTTTACAGGCTTTAATAAAATTTAACCAATCAAAAACCTATCTTTAATATTATTTAATTAGCAAAAAAACTTCCTAAGTGTTTCATTGTTGCTAGAACAATAACAGCTCACTACAACAACCTTTACCTAGGTAGGAATTAAATAATAATGATGTCCTCTTCAGCACTAAGCCATTTATTCATTGGCACTATCGCTTTAATTGCGAGTTCAACTAGTCAAGCAACCTCTGATCTCACTAATGCCACTATCAGCAACAATAATAGCAAAGTAATGTTCGATGATTTTAGCTATAAAACCTTAGCTGATGCGCAAAAAAATGGCTGGGTGCCTCGAACACAAGTGGGCCATCCAGGTATCAAAAATGCAACTTGGTGGGCAGAAGGTATTAGCTTTCATCCAGATCAAGCTAATGCTAATAATACTGTAATGCGTTTAACCTCTAAAACGGATGGCAGCGCTGAAAATACCCGTCATACACAAATATGTCATCAACGTAAGTATCTAGCAGGCACTTATGCCGCACGTGTTTACTTTAACGATCAGCCTGATTTTGGTCCGGATGGTGATGGCATAGTAGAAACTTTCTATACCATCAGCCCGCTAGAAGCACCCATGGATAAAAACTACAGTGAAATGGATTTTGAATACCTTGCCAATGGTGGCTGGGGCGAGCAAGAGCATGTGTTGTTTTCAACCTCATGGGAAACATTTCAACTTGAACCTTGGACAAAAATAAATGCCTTTGATACTTATGTAAAAAGCTTGCAGGGTTGGAATACCTTAGTACTGCAAGTTTTTGATGACACAATTAAATATTATATTAATGGTCATTTGTTTTCTGAGCATGGCAGTGATGTTTATCCAGAAGTGGCAATGTCGGTAAACTTTAACTTATGGTTTATTCCTGAACAAATTGTTGCCAGTACTGAAATGCGTCAATATCATCAAGAGGTTGATTGGGTGTACTTTAATGCAGATGAAAATTTATCTCATAAGGCCGTAATCAATGAAGTGGCAAGGTTACGTGCAAGTAATGTTAAACAACAAGACACTGTGCCACATAGGCAGCCAAAACTTGCTAGTTATTGTGGTTTGTAAAACCCCAATCTAGTTATAATGAGGTAATAGTCATGGCGTTGCTGATAGCTTAGCTTTATTACCCAGTTATTCAATAAGATGATTAATTAACTTGATAGCTATTATTCTCTGCTAGCCAAGCGCTTACTTGGGCAATTAAGACATTACTTTTTGCTTTTATTGCAATAGCTTTAGCTTGCTCGCCATAAGCTTTAGCTTGTTCTATCTGCTGTGCAGTCAGAGCTACTTGTGCTTGCGCGAGTAAAATAGCTACCTTATTAGTAGCAACACCATTTTGGTTCGCTATGGTGGTCGCTTGGCTGAAATAGTCTTGACCAAGTGTTTCTTTATCTTGGGCAAAGGCTATCAGCGCTAGCTCGATAAGAGCACGGGTTTGCCCATAGCTACCTTTGAACTCTTTATGGTATTGCATTGCCGCTGCCAATAGCGGAATTGCCTGCTGATATTGTTGCTGTAAGCGTCTTATCTTTGCTAATTCTTCAAGAGCGTAAGCGATAAACAAGGTATCTTGGTATTGCTCTGCTAGTGTTTTTGTTAACTGAATATAAAGCTCAGCTTCGGTTAAATCATCACTAGCTTGCGAGTCATTTTGATATCGATGAATAATTAAGACACCTATCATTAAATGACTGCGAATTTCCTCTCTGTGCATTTGCTTGTGTCGCGCTTGGGAAATATTTACTTTCATTAAGGTAATACCTTGTTCGATATCACCACTATTAATATAACTTGCCGCCAGATAGCGACGTGCGGCCAATAAGTCAGTGTTGCTTTGCAGTGCAGTAGCGAAAAAGGTACTAGCTTGCAGGTATTCTCTTTGTAAATAAAGTTCAATGCCACGTGCAAACGCTTCATTACTAAAATTGCTTATATAGGGTTGTGACGTTTTGATAGCATCTGGGTCAAAGCGCAGTGCTATTTTTTGTACTAATTGTTCTAAAGCTGTGGCAATATCAGCGGCTAAAATCACCCCTTGTTCAACGCGCTGGCCAAGGTAAAAGCTATAATCTAATTGAAAGTCTTGTGGATAACCACGCAGCCGAGTTTGTACTAATAAATCAACCTTTAACGCTTGGGCTAGTAGCGGTAACTTTTGAGAGTCAGAGTGTTGAAAATTTTCTTGATTAGCAAAGGGCAGTGACTGGAGTAACGCTACTCTTGGGATAAGTTGCAATTGACTACTTTTCTTTAAACCGGCAGATAAATAGTCCATGCCCTGTAAAGGCACCCAATCATGAATATCATCAGGCATATCATTAATGATCGGTAAGAAAGCGACAGTAAATTTGGCTGCTTTGGTACTTGAATTATTACTAGCTAAAGAATAAACAACTAGGCCGATGATGGCGAGCAAGAGCAGTGCTGCTATTTGTACTAACGATGCTCGGTTAACTGGTTTACCAAAGAAGGAGTATTGCTTGCTAATGTCGTTGAGTTCGGCTGTCCACTGATAGCCTTGGCGTGGATAGGTTTTAATTACATGGCTGCCAAGTAAGTCACGAATCTCTTTTATGGATTGTACTAATACTTGCTCTTGCACCACCACATCGTGCCAGACGCTGGCTAATATCTCTTGTTTACTGACTATTTTAGCTTTATGAGTGATTAAGTATTTAAGTACTAATAACGTTTTTGCTCGGATACTAATTGTCTGACCATCTTTAATCAACAGACCCGCAGTTAAGTTGAGCTCACTATCGTTAAAAATAAATCGCATAAAAGAACAGTTAAAGTTTAATTTAAGGAATAAGCAGCTATGTTGGCTTAATTTTACAGCGACTACAACTAAAGACTTGCTTTGCAGTTAACAGTCAATTAACGTGTTATCAGAAATAATTCTCAGTTGAATTCATATCATTAGAAGGAAGTTAATTCATGGAATATATCGTTGCAAACTTACTCACTAGCCCGTATTTATGGGTGACAATTGTTATTTTATACACGCTGAAAAAAGGCATTTACTTTGTGCCACAAAACCGTGGTTATGTTATTTATACCCTGGGAAAGTACACCAAAACCCTATCGGCGGGTTTAAATTTTCTTATTCCTTACGTGCAAACGGTAGCGGCTGATCGCAATTTAAAAGAGCAATCGTTAGAAATAGTCTCTCAGCCCGCCATCACCAAAGATAATATCACCTTGGATATAGACGGCATTTTGTTTATGAAAGTTACTGATGCTGCTGCGGCGACGAACAACATTACCGATTATAAAATGTCCGTTGTTCAACTTGCCATGACCACAATGCGTAATGCCATTGGTTCGATGGAATTAGATGAATGTTTCCAAAATCGTGATGCCATCAATGCTCAAATTTTAGGTGCGATGACTGAAGCGACAGCACCTTGGGGTGTAATGGTGACACGTTATGAAATTAAAGACATCACCCCGCCGCAAACTATACGTGAAGACATGGAAAAACAAATGACGGCAGAGCGAGAAAAACGATCAGTGATTTTAACCGCTGAAGGGGTTAAAACCTCCGCCATTACCGAAGCTGAAGGTTTAAAACAAGCTCGGGTACTTGATGCAGAAGCAGCAAAAGCGGAGCAAGTATTAGCCGCCGAAGCCACTAAAGAGTCACAAATTTTAGAAGCAACAGGTAAAGCGGAAGCGATACGCTTAGTTGCGGATGCTGATGCTAATGCCCTTGAGGTGGTTGGTAGTGCAGCTAATACTGCAGAAGGTAAAGCCGCAGTAACCTTGACCTTAGCGCAAGAGGCTATTAAGGCGCATCAAGCCATAGCAAATGAAAGTACTATTGTGCTAACTGATGGTAAAACAGGCGATAACATTGCCAATACGGTTGCCCAAGCGATTGCCGTCTCAAGTAGTTTGAAGCTTTAATACATGTCACTAATGAGTGGAAGTATTAGCGTTAAGGAATTATATTAATATGCAGACATTTTTAGAAAATCATCAACTTATCTGGTATGCCATCGCAGGCTTAAGCCTAGTGCTTGAGTTAGGTCTTATGGGCTTAAGTGGCCCGTTATTATTCTTCGCTATCGCCAGCGCTATCACCGGGGTGTTAATCAGTTTAGGACTTATTGACGGTTGGCAAAGTGAAATATTGGTGGTTGGGGTATTATCTGCTGTTATTACTTTGTTGCTGTGGAAGCCGTTAAAGAAGATGCAAAACTCACGCAGTAAAACCGACAATTCCAGCGATATGATAGGTTTGCAAGTACAGGTTAGTGACGATATCACTAAAGCTAGTGGTAGTATTCGTTACTCTGGCATTAATTGGCCGGCACGTTTAGCTGATGATGTTAATATTGAGCTGATTGAAAATAATAGCCAATGTACTATTGTTGCTATTACTGGTAACACTATGTTGGTTGCGCCAATTGACTAGCTCACCATCGTTTTAAGGTAACTTATTGGCATTGGTATTATTATAAACCAGTACGAATTTTATTATTCGTACTGGTTTTTTATTACCTAATCAGCCTTATAGGGATTGGTATTAATTATCTATAAATACGTTCAGCCCAGCGAGCTAACCCAGAGGTGACACTACCAAAATGATCACCAACAACGAGTGGGATGCCAGGCATTTGTTGCTGTAGAAATTCACTCAGTACTGGTGATTTTGCCGTCCCACCGGTGACAAAAATAACTTCCGGCTGACACTGGGCTTCTGCCACTGCCGAGGTCATCAACTGCGCTATATTGTCTAGTGTTCGCATGTTTGCTTGTTTTAACGTCGCTCGAGAAACACTTACCGCAAGTGAGTCATGAATATCATTTAAACAAATAGTTTGCTCTTCATGATCTGACAGTCCAATCTTAGCTTGCTCTGCGGCATTGACTAATTGATAACTGAGTTTATGGTCATGTACTGTGAGTAAGCGTGAGACAAGTTCACTCTCTTGCGCATCGCGGCTTAATAGCTCCATTTCTCGTCTATTCTTGGCACTGTAAAATTCAGTTTGTTCATTGATATTATTAATGGCCAATGCCTGCCTAAAGTTAGCGGTTGGCATAGGTTTACCGGTCTTTAATAAACTATTCATGCCTAAGCTTGGCATTATGCCTTGTAAGGCTAATTGAATATCAAAATCATTACCGGCAATGCGAACACCAGTATGTGCTAGCAGGTGTTCGTTGCGATTATCGTTATTGCTGAAATCAGGGCTCATCAATAACATTGAACAATCACTGGTGCCGCCACCAATATCTACCACTAATACTCGCGTCTCTTTAGTGAGTGAAGCCTCAAATTCAAAACCTGCGGCAACGGGTTCATACTGAAATTCAACATCTTTAAAACCTACTCGTTTTGCCGCATTCGTTAAGACATTAATTGCTTGTCGATTGCTTTCTTCGCCATGTAAACCTTGAAAATTAATCGGTCGACCGATAACTGTTTGTGTTACTTCTTTTTGCAATGTTTGCTCGGTGAGTTTTTTAACATTACTCATCATACAGGCGACAATATCTTCAAAAAATTGAATTTGTGTTTTCGCTAAACCACTGGCACCAAGAAATGATTTCGGTGATTTGATGTAGTAGCCTTCTTCTGGATCTTCAAGGTATTGTGTTAAAGCCATTTTACCAAAGAGTAACTCACTGGATATGCCATCAAATTTTAACTCACGTAGTGCTGATTGGCCTTTCTGTAGCTGATTTTTGCGCGCAGCGAGAAAGTCAGCGTGTTGTGTGCCAACTAATTGTTGCGAGAGCCAATTAGTAATTACATCGCGGCTTGGCGCGTATAGGTTTGAAGCAATGTATGACTCGTCACCTAATAACGGAATAATGTGGGGTTGGCCGTTGCGCATAGTGGCAACACCACAATTAGATGTACCGTAATCGAAACCTATCATCATTAATACCTAGAGAATGCCTGGGAGAAAAAGGTCGCGTAGCATACTCAGTAACTCAGGTAATCACAAGCATTAGTGGCTGAATTTTACTTTTTGTAGTGAAGTTAACAACTAAGCGGAAAAGCTAAAGCCAATCCTTTTATTGTGTTCGCTTTTAGGCGCAGTTAAAATAGCAAAAAATACTGGGAGAAATGGCTGATGAAATTAACTAAAACCAATCAAAAAATTGATAATAATGTCTGTAAAGCGTTAACGGCGGCATGTGAGTCTTCTTTACATGAAGTAGCAGGCTTTGTTTGGTTAACCCATAGAGCGAATTATACTAATTTTCCTGCCAGCTTAGTGATCACTTGTGTCTTTAATACTGATGAGGAAGTGGTTGCAATGAAAGCTCAGCAGCAAGATGAAGTATTGCGCTTGAGTATTCAAAAGCAATTATTAAAAGTGGGCGTAGTGGTTAAAAATATTAAACAGAGTGTGCATTTTGATAGTGAAGAGGCTTGTCAGAGACAACATCGTGGTGAATGGGCTGCTCGCTTAGCATTGAGTGTGGTGAAACAAAAACCAAATACTCGACGTGTTCATTAAAGTTAATAGCTAATTTAAACTTAATGCGGAGCCTAAGGTCTTGAATAACCTTAGGCCGAGCTGTTTTTTAGAAACTCTACTTACTCTCTTATTTTATAGACGAAATTGACCATCGCCAAAAAGACCACACATCTCTCTGTAGTTAACGTTTATATGTCTAATTAGAGCTCCGTAGGCATAAAGCTATACAGACGAACTTGGCCATCACCAAAGACAACAAATTTCTCTGTAGTTAACGCTTTTATGTCTAATAAGAGTTCCGTATGCATACTGCTTTAAGGTAGAACTTGGCCATCACCAAAGACAACAAATTTCTCAGTAGTTAACGCTTCTATGTCTAACAAGAGTTCCGTATGCATACAGCTTTACAGTCGAATTTGACCATCACCAAAGACAACAAATTTCTCTGTAGTTAATGCTTCTAAGCCCATCGGTCCGTATGCATGTAGTTTACTGGTAGAAATGCCTATTTCCGAGCCTAAGCCTAATTGGTTACCATCGGAGAAACGTGATGAAGCATTCACCATCACAACTGATGAATTTATTTGACGGATAAAGGCTTGAGCGCGTGAAATATCTTGGCTGATAATGACTTCGGTATGATCAGAGGTAAACTCATTGATATGGCTAATAGCCTTATCAAAGCTACTAACGACTCTAACGGCAATTTCTTGTGCTAAATACTCGGCTTGATAATCTTGCTCTGTTGCCAATTCAGCATGGGCAAAATAGCCAATACTATTTTTACAGGCATGCACTTTAACTTGCGCAGCATCTTCAAGCGCTTTCGCCGCTAAAGGCAAAAATTCGTCACAGATATCGCCATGTACTAAGACCGTTTCAAAGGCATTACAAGCACTGGGCTTTTGTGTCTTGCCATTCACCAAAATATCGACTGCTTTTGTTAAATCGGCATGTTTATCGATATATAAATGACAAACGCCTTTAAAATGTTGAATTACTGGGATACGACTATTTTCGCTAACATAACGGATAAGACCTTCGCCGCCACGAGGAATGACCAGATCAATGGTGTCACTTTGTTTTAATAATTGCTCAATAACACTGCGACTGGTATCAGGGACGACACTGACAATATTTTCATCGACATCATGCGCTATTAATACCTGATGTAAACAATGAGCGATTGCTAAGTTGGAGTGAATTGCTTCTGAGCCACCACGTAAAATTACCGCATTACCTGACTTTATACATAAAGCAGCAGCTTCGGCGGTTACATTAGGTCGAGCTTCGTAAATCATAGCAATAACGCCAAGTGGAATACGCATTTTACCGACTTGAATTCCATTTGGGCGTAATGATAGTTTATCAATATCTCCGACAGGATCGGCTAAGGCAACAATCTCACGAATAGCCGATGAAATTTCTTTAATACCTTGTTCGGTTAGCACCAGTCGATCGAGCATTGCTTGCGATAAACCTTTATCTCGACCGGCAGCAATATCTTTACTATTTTCATTAATAATAATGTCACTATTATTTTCAATAGCAGTGGCAAGGGCATTTAGCAGAGTGTTTTTTTCACTACTGTTAAGTTGTGCGGCAACTCTGCTGGCTGTTTTAGCCTTTTTTGCCATAGTGGCGATATTAAAGTCTGTCATCTGGCTACTCTTTGGAAGGTTGTTTAATACCAACGGGATAATTAATTAATCCCGTTGGTGTCAGTATTTTTCGATAAGTTTAATGTGGGTTATAGCCGCTTTATACATTTATTTATAAAGCTCTTTATAGAATAACCATATCATTGCGATGTACAACAACTTCACCATAGTCATGCCCTAAAATTGCGGTGATATCATTACTGTGTTTGCCCATAATTCTTTTCAAGTCATAGTGACTATATAAAGTTATGCCTTTGGCTATCACCACATTATTTTCTGCATCAATGAGATCGATAGCATCACCGGCCTTAAATCTATTAGTCACAGACTTAATACCTGCTGGTAATAAAGAAGCACCTTTGTTAACAACCGCATTTACGGCACCTGAGTCGAGTTTAATTTTACCGCGGCTTTTTAAGGTATGTTTGAGCCAATGCTTTTTCGCGGTAATAATTTCTTTATCTGCGACAAAACGAGTGCCTGGATTAACTTTTGCTAAAAGTGAGCTAAATACCTCACTTTTAGTACCGTTAATAATATAGGTATTGATACCGTGTTCAACGGCCTTTTCAGCGGCTTGGATTTTGGTTTTCATGCCACCGCTTGCTAAAGGGTTGCGACTTGTGCCAGCCATGGCATAAATTTCGTCAGTAATCTTATCAATATTAGGAATTAATACCGCATCGTCATTGATTTTTGGGTCTTTGGTAAAAACACCATCGATATCACTTAAGATGAATAAACTGTCAGCTTCACATGCTTGGGCAACAAGCGCGGCAATATTGTCATTATCGCCTATGGTGAGATCTTTGGTGGTGACAGTATCATTCTCATTAACGATAGGTAGTACCCCATTGGCTAATTGAATTCTAATAGTCTCTTGAATACTAATATAGCGCTCTCTATCGGCTAAATCATTTTGAGTAATGAGTATCTGGCTACAAGGAACATCAAAGAAGCGCTGCCAATTAGCCATCATTTGCATTTGGCCAACGCTGGCCATGGCTTTTTTAGTGGCAAGGGAAAGTTTTGGAGAGCCATGTTGAATGACCGTTCGGCCAGCTGCGACACCACCGGAGGAAACTAAAATGATCTCCTTACCTTGTTGGTGGCATTTAGTAATAAATTGTGCGATTGCTAAGAGGTATTGGCCGCTACAACCATCGCTAGTGGGTGCAACTAAGGCACTACCAACTTTGATTACAGCTCTATTAAAATTCATTTTATCTCCTTTATAATGCTTCCTTAAGTATGCAGTAAACTGAGTAAAAACTCAATTAGTAAAGGCGATTATGCATAATCATTCAGTATGTAAAGCATGCTTTTAGCTGTTTAATAAAGTATATGCAGGTAACCCTGTGTTTTACACACTTACTTTCATTAAAAAAGCGAAATTGAAGGCCTATAAAAAAAAAGCGATCGTTTTTCACCCATGCATTAATTTTGACTGAACGCGTTATATTAAAATGAATAGCTCGGTGAGGTGATAATAAAAAAATATAATTATTAGCTAAATCATGATTAAATAACGCAATCCGTGTCACTTATCCATTATTAGTAATTATCAATATATGCTAAATTTTTTACCCGCCAAATTGATCGGTTTTATTTCATTTTCCCTTTATATCCTTAATACGATATTTTGGCTCATGCCTATTTTAGTGTTTTCATTATTTAAAGCGTTAATTCCATTGCGTTTATCTAAACAAATTTTTAGTTACCTACTCGATTTGATGGCAAGTAATTGGGTTGCTACCAACAGTATTATTCAGAATATATTCACTAAAACCACCATTGTGGTGACCGGATTAGAAGAGCTTAAAATTAAGGACTGGTATTTGGTCTTAGCAAACCATCAAAGCTGGGTTGATATTGTCGTTTTACAACGAGCTTTACATGGCAAGATTCCGTTTTTAAAATTTTTCTTAAAAAGAGAACTGATTTATGTACCAATATTGGGCTTAGCTTGGTGGGCACTCGACTTCCCTTTTATGAAGCGCTATAGCCAAGCTTTTTTAAAGAAGAATCCGCATTTGCGTGGTAAAGATTTAGAAACAACCAAAAAAGCCTGTGCTAAGTTCAAGCACAAACCTGTTAGTGTGATGAATTTTATTGAAGGTACTCGCTTCAGCGATAAAAAGCATAAAAAACAAGGCTCACCATTTAACTATTTGTTGAAACCTAAATCAGGTGGTATGTCTTTTGTGCTTGATGCCATGGGTGAGCATTTAACTAAAATTGTTGATGTGACTATTTATTACCCTGATGGCATTCCTAATTTCAGTGATTTTGTCAGCGGACAAGTAGAAAGGGTGCATATTGAAGTGCATTCCTTTGATATTGCCAGTGAATTAGGGCATATCAATTTTTCAGATCGTAATGATAGAATTGCTTTTCAAAAATGGTTAACGCAATTTTGGCATGAGAAAGATGCCCGCCTTGAAAAAATTAGGCAGCAGTATGACGCTCAAAATATTAAATAAAACCTACGCTTATTAGTGCTGAACTAATTTACTTACCGAGAGCATGACAGGAGATATGTATGAATGAACTGATCAGTATTTGGTTGAGTGAACAAGGGCTTAGTGCTAAGTATTTAGCCAGTGCCGCCATCGCCATTGGTATCAGCTTGATATTTCTTCTTGCCGCGCTTAGTTATTACCTCGCTAAACATCAAGTATTAAACTTGATAAACAAGGTGATAATCAATAGCAAAAATACTTGGGATGATGCGTTGATGGAGCATGGCGTGCTCAATCGCATGACCTTGCTGTTACCCTTGGTGATAATCCTTTTTTTAACACCGCTCATTATAGAAGCTAGCAGTGTCGCTAATACCCTATTGATAGTATTAAGTAAGGTATTGTTAACTTTTCAAATATCTCGCTGTATTAGCGCTTTGTTAAATGTCAGTAAAAGCATATACCAAGAAAGTGCCAAACAACGCTTTTTACCGTTAAGTGCCATTATTCAAATCATTAAATTAGCGTTATATTTAGTGACCAGTATTATTATTATTTCGCTTATTATAGACCGCTCACCGGTGTATTTACTGAGTGGTTTAGGGGCTTTAACCGCGGTGTTATTATTGGTTTTTCAAGATACCATCAAAGGTTTGGTCGCCAGTATTCAAATCTCAGCAAACCGTATGGTGGTTGCCGGTGATTGGGTTGAATTACCTGAATATGGCGCCGATGGTGATGTATTGGAAATAGGCTTAAGTACGGTAAAAATAGAAAATTTTGATAAAACTATTACTACGGTACCCACTTACGCTTTGATAAGTGGCTCTTTCAAAAACTGGCGTAATATGTATAACACCGGAGCGCGCCGCATTAAGCGTACGATTATTATTGATATTGCCAGTATTGATTTTTACAGTGCCGAACAAATAAATCAGCTCACTAAGGCCAATTTACTACACGGTTACCTTAGTGATAAAAAGCAAGAACTGGCGAAAAGTGGACCAGGAAATAACAGTGAACTAGATAATGATGAAACTGCCCAAGCGCTGAGTTCTCTCAATAACCGACAATTGACTAATATCGGTACATTTCGCGCTTATATCACCAAATACCTACAACAAAATAGCCTTATCCGCGCTGACCTAACTTGTATGGTTAGACAGCTTACTGCGACGCAAGCGGGTTTGCCTTTGGAAATATACTGCTTTGCAAATACCACCAATTGGCTTGAGTATGAGGCAATTCAAGCCGATATTTTTGACCACCTATTTGCTATTGCACCGCAGTTCGATTTACGTATTTTTCAGCATCCAAGCGGTCATGATTGGCAAAATAAATCATAAAAAACTCATAAAAAATTAATAAAATAGAGTATTAAAATGAAATCAATTGAAGAGCAATTAGCACGCTATAAAAGTGTACATTTAAATCAAAAAAACATTAATACCCATTTTGTTGGTGTGCCCTTAATTGTTTTGGCCGTCACCTTGATGCTGAGTACTATTGGTTTTGAAATAAAAGTGGATGATGTCTTAAGCGCACCCTTCACCCTAGAGTTTACCTTAGCTATGGTGATTTTTGCGGTTATAGCTATTTATTATTTATTTTTACACCGACTATTAGCCTTGGGTATGCTGGTTTATATCGCAGTAAACTTGTTTGTCGCGCACTTATTTAGTGGTATTGATAACCTGTTTTATATGGCCATAGGTTTGTTTGTGATTGGCTGGATTATTCAATTTGTTGGTCATCATTATGAAAAAGCGAAACCGGCTTTTGTTGATGACTTGAGCCAGTTTCTTATTGGACCATTATTTTTAATGGCTGAAGTGTATTTTATGCTCGGGTTAGAGCCTGTATTAAAAGCTCACATTACTTCACTAGCAGTAGAAAAACGCAAAGCATTAGAACAGCAAAAACGCGCTAAATAGCCCGAACTACTGGCTTGAAAATTATGTGGCGATAAATTTTATAGCCACATACTTTATCGTTGTCTAATTACACCTTCTTGCATAGTTGAAGCAACGAGTTGTCCCTGGTGCTTTACCTTAATAATAAATATTTGTCCGCGCATTAAACCGCTACCTACCTTTGTCTAATTACGCCTTCTTGCATAGTTGAAGCGACTAATTTTCCCTGACGATCATATATTTGCCCTCGTACTAAGCCTCGGCCATTACTTGCTGACGGACTATCCATACAATAAAGTAACCAATCATCGAAGCGAAATGGACGATGAAACCACATGGCGTGATCTATGGTGGCTATTTGGAAGTTTGGTTGCCAATGACTGACGCCATGCGGCAATAACGCCGTCGGTAAAAAGTGAAAATCTGAGGTATAAGCCAACATATAGGTATGAATACCTAAGTCATCGGGTAAATCACCATTAGCTTTTATCCACATTTGACTGACAGAATTGGTTGGTTTTGGTTGCAGCCAGTTGTATTGCTGTACTGGACGCATATCAATAGGCTTTTCAGCTAAGAATTTTTCGCGCATTGTTTCGGGAATGTATTGCTGGTTGGCTTTAATATAGTCGGTAAATGATGGTAAATCTTCAGGAGCGGGCACATCAGGCATGGTATCTTGGTGATTAAAGCCGCCTTCGCTATGTTGAAAAGATGCGGTCATATAGAAGATGGCTTTGCCGTTTTGTATTGCTTGTACACGGCGAGTGCTGAAACTTGCGCCATCACGAATGACTTCTACTTCATAGACTACCGGCAGACTAGCATCACCGGCACGAAGAAAATAAGAATGCAGTGAATTGACCGAGCGATCAGCGGCAATGGTTTCTTGTGCTGCTGAGAGGGCTTGCCCCATGACTTGACCACCAAAGAGTGCTCGAAAGCCTAAATCTTGGCTTTGACCTCGATAGATACCTTGCTCAATGACTTCTAACTTTAATAACGCCGATAACTCATCCAAGACACGTGTCATGTTTTTTACCTTTATATTGCAGAAATACCGATTGGCATAAACGTTATACATAACGAAGTGACAACTTCTCAGTACAAACGGGTATAACTATTTGGCTAGACGCCAATTAATTCAAGGTTGTTAGTTTAATCGCTATTGATGTTATATGTAAAGTAGGTTAAATTTCATCCATAAGAAGAATAATAAAATAAATGAATAACAAAAATATAACATTTAAAAAATCATAATGGACTGGGATGGAGATTATGGCGTTAGCGATGCAAAGAGAAGATCTGCTAGAACGGCGACAACCAACGTCAGGCGACTTCGATAATTTATGGGAAGAGTTAACCTTAGCGCAGAAGTTTGCTGCTAGTAGTTTGACCCAATTTGGTTACAAACTTAACTTCATAAGAGACTTTTATGATACTCATATTGCAGTATTAAGCTGTAATGAAAATATTGCTGTGATTTCTAAAGGAGGAGAAATCAATACTCACCCAAATATCGATATTCGTCATTAAGCTATCGATAGCTAAGAAAAGCGCCTATTGGCGCTTTTTTTGTGTCTTTTTTCTGCTTTTTAAGGTTTTTCGACCATTAATAACGTAAAATAGCGGACATTATTGGTAAAAAAGTAATTGTATTTATGTCTCGTTCAAAAAAATCTAGAAAACCAGGTGGCGCACCTACAGCTAAACCTAAGTTAAGTAAGCAAGAATTAGCTACTGTTGAAAAACGCATCCGTAAATCCACGGGCAAGGTGGCGGGTAATCGCCAAAAAGAAGCAACACAAGAAAAAACAGATAACAATCAACAAAAGACGAACAAAGATCCTCGCCTAGGTAATAAAACCCCTATTGCTTTAGGTAAAATTGTCGCAAAAGTAGAAAAAGCTAAGCAAGTAAAAGCACAGCAAAGCAGTGAAAAGTCAGCCGGTATTGCCAGTATTCGTTATGTTGAAAATACGGATAATGAACAGCCAGCTAAAACAGAACTGTCTGCAGAGCAAGAGATAGATGCTATTGAGCAAGATGAAACATTGCAAAGTATTTTAGCTAAGCAAGAAGATGATATAGCCTTAACTGAGCAAGAAGTTGATTACTACAATGAGAAGATGGAACGTCATCAAGTATTATCAGCTGAATTAGGTCTCGATGATGAAGACGAAGCCAGTGAAAGCGATGAAGAAAAAGGTAGTGATAGCGAAGATGACTTATGGGATAAGTTGGATCGCCCAGACTTTTCAGATTTTGAAGAGAAATAGTAGCTTTAATGAGTGATCTTTGGCTTTATGTTTTGTTGCTTGCTGCTGTAATTGTCTTGGCTCTGGCTTTTTATGCCGGCAAGTTATTAAAACAAGTAGCACAGCAAAAAGAGCAACAACACCAAGCGCAAATAAAGCAGCAACAAGCATTAAATAAGCACGATAAAAAAGTACTTGATAGTGTGTTATTGATTACGCGCGCTATGCAGCAAGAGCAGTGTGAGTTTGATGAAGGCTGTTGGCGCTTATCTGTGTTGTTATCTTCATTGAAAACAATGACGGAAATGCCAGTGAAATTTCCTGGCATTTATGGCTTATACGATGCAATTAAAGATCTAGCCATACGTGATGCACGTAAAACACTAACGAAAAAAGAGCGGATGCGTGAAGACTATAAACGCATGACGGCTTTAAATAACATGCATGATAAAGTTGTTGCAGACTTAGATGGTCTTCATCAGTTCACTGCAGAGCAGCTCACTCGTTTAACTGCTTAATCACTCATTGATACCTCATTTATAGATTAGTGCCAATAGCTATATTCCTCGCTATTGGTATTCTTTTTTGCTCGCTTATTGCGCTTGATCAATAACCATACTTTTGAAAAGGATATAATATTTTCGATCGCTAAATAAAATGGTACGAAAATATGAAAGTAAGTGAATTCTTCGATAATAAACTATTAAATAAATATAACACCAGTGGACCAAGATACACCTCTTACCCAACGGCGTTAGAATTCCATGATGACTTTAAACATGATGATTTTATTAAAGCGATAGAAGACTCGCAAAATCGTGAATTGTCACTTTACGTGCATATTCCATTTTGTCACACGCTTTGTTATTACTGCGGTTGTAATAAAGTTATTACTCGCCATCGTGACAAAGCAGATACTTACCTTGAATATTTAGCCAAAGAGATTTCCCTTCAGGCGCCATTGTTTGAAGAATATACCGTTAAGCAATTACATTGGGGCGGTGGCACACCAAGCTTTTTAACACATCCACAAATCACTAAGCTGGTCTCTTTATTAAAAGAGAAATTCAATTTCTCTGATGATTTAGAAATGAGTATTGAAATAGATCCCCGTGAAATTGAGATGGACTTAGCGGAACACTTATATTCCTTAGGCTTTAATCGCTTAAGTTTAGGTGTGCAAGATCTTGATTTAAAAGTTCAACAAGCCATTAACCGTGTACAGTCAACTGAGTTTATTGGTAACTTTATTCAGCATGCTAAATCGGTTGGTTTTAAATCAATTAATATTGATTTGATTTATGGCTTACCACATCAAACTCTTGAGAACTTTACGAAAACTTTAGTGAAAGCACATGAGTGGGATGTTGATCGTATCTCGCTATTTAGCTATGCGCATATACCAAGTCGTTTTGCCGCACAACGTAAATTACGTGATGAATGGCTGCCTAATACTCAAGAAAAATTCGCCTTAATGAAGTTGGCTATAGAAACGCTTTGTGACTTTGGTTACGATTTTATTGGCATGGATCACTTTGCTAAACCTAATGATGAATTATCAGTAGCACAAAGTGATGGCACCTTGCATCGTAATTTCCAAGGTTACACTACCCGAGGTGGTTGTGATTTATTAGGCTTGGGTGTGTCATCAATCAGCTCTATTGGTAATAGCTTTAGCCAGAATATAAAAGACTTAAAAGAATATTATCAAGCAATTACCGAAAGGCAGCACGCGCAGATAAAAGGCGTAAGTTTAACTGAAGACGATATTTTACGTGGTGAAGTCATTCAAGAATTGATGTGTAACTTGTATCTAGATAAACAGCTGATTAGTGAAAAATTTAATATTGATTTTGATGAATATTTTGCTGAAGACTTACCACTATTGAATACATTTATTGATGATGGTTTAGTCGAAAATACTGCTAATCATATTAAAGTAGAGCAAAAAGCCCGTTTATTAATTCGTATTATTTGTATGAGCTTTGATGCTTATATGAAAAAGCATATTAATCAACAACGCTTCTCGCGGGTTATTTAATCCGCTAAATGTAATAGTAAGCGCTGAAGGTTGCGATAGCTTGTTGAGGATCTTTGTGAAGGGTAATTTGCAAAAGGTTATTATTGCAAGTTACTTACTGACGTTAATGACCCCGAACGTTGAAGTTCGGGGCTTAAGATTACTTTGATTACTTATCAAATTTATTGATCACATTAAGTTAGCGAAATAAGCCCATATTTCTATCACTAATGGCTTCTCGCCAACCACCTAACCATTGCGATTTTGCCTCAATATTTTGATAAGGACATTGGTCCTTAGCTTTGCCTCCTAGACCAGCTTGATAGCCATTAGAATGCGCTCTACCTAATTTATCTCTTTTTTGTCTTTTCATCTACTACACCTCATAAACACCTCGTAATTATCTTATAAATCAATTGATAATACCAATTCCAATAAGTTTCTTCCGACTCAGCGAGAGTTAAAAGGCTCAGAGGCAAGGCTTTGATTGTAGATAATGGTTATCCCCTTATCAAAATCAATAACGCAGCATGTAAGTCTTTTAAACTCGCCCTTCGGGAGTTTTCCAGCGATTCGATAACCGCACAGAATTTCTTTCATATAGAGTGACTATATGCAAAAAATTCTATTTGTTCTCAAACCGCTGGCAAACTCTGAGTGGGAACTAACTTAATGGACTTGGTATGACATATATAGAAACCTTAATTAGATAAAGATTTCTAATTACTAAATACTACAGAGTGGCCGATTTACTAATTTTGTCTTGTATTTAATTTTGCAGAGTTTTTTAAATCGACGGCTTATTTAAGAGGATTTTGGCAGGTGATGCAAGAGGGAAAAATAGAAATATAGTGTGCAAAAAAATGATTCTTAGTAAAAAAGATAACAGATTATTTTGAGCTTAAAAGTTTATTTGATAAAACAAATTGTTAGCAAGTTCTAATGATAATCGTTATTACTTGAGAGGTTAATCCGTTTGTTTTTTAGACAAAAATACTCTAAAGAAATTGCATGGACTATTTAGTATTAAATCGCCTGAGAGGAAATTAATGGCTGGATGTTTACTATGACTTAGTCAGCAGCAGTTAACTTTACTTAGTTTCGGCTGTAGCTGGATTTAAGCATTAACTTTCTAATAAAGGTTGCAGCATAGCTTCTAGACCATTGAGTTTAACCTCATACATTAAGGCCAGTTGTTGGCCTAATTTACCTTCAGGAAAACCTTTGCTATGAAACCAAACCAGATAAGGTTCAGGTAGCTGTAGCAGCTTTCTGCCAGCATATTTGCCAAAGGGCATGGTTTGATTAATGGCCGCAACTAATGTTTGTTGATCGTTTAGCAAAATGTTGTCCTCTACAGAGTTTGTCATATTTGTGACATGGTTAAGTCACAAAAGCTTCATTTGTACTCATTATACTGCTCCTAACTTAAAAGGTTAATAACTCAGTGTTAACCGGTTGAATAAAATTAGGGATGAAGATGTCAATTATTAGAAAACGAAGTGCGGCTCACAAAGCCTATTTGCCTGGTAATGTCCGCGATAATCAATATATCTTAGCCGAGTTTACTTTGACCGATGAAATGCTACAGCGCTTTTCTGGAAAATACAGCGATTTAAAACCACAGAAATATTATGATTTTTATCAGCAATTATCGACAATATTTTTTCAACTAACTGAGGACGTTGAGCTTAAGAACTGTCAATTCATTGCCAACGACAAATTAGCTCGGGTGCGTTTTAGTCAAGAGATGCACCAATGGCAAACAAATCAGCAGATTCTATTTTATTACAATCCAGAGAGTCACCAGCTTAAAAAATCGTTTTTTGATGGCAGTAAAAGAGCAAATAAAATTTGTTTACTCTTTTTGGCTACAGGCAGTGAAATTCGAGTGAATGCTGCCAGGTTTCATAGCAGAGTTAGTCAAGTGGTACAGAAATTCTGCGAAAAAATTCAGCTAGATAAAAGCGATATGCGCCTTAGAGATCATCAACATCTTACCTATGATTTATTTGCTAAAAATAAAGGCTGCACCACCACACAGCCTCATAAGTTACGTGAAATTAAAAAACGTTATGCTAGCCAAGATGTACAATTACCTACTTATCACAGCGCCATGAGTTATGCCGTAGTTACCTTGAATATTAGTAATAAGCTGTTGCAACAAGTTGAAATTGATAGTCACTCGCAAGATCCTTATAACCCTTTGTACACTTACTTAACTGACATTTTTACTATGGCAGCAAAGCACTACAATTTAAATAATGGTGCACTGATTGCTAACGGTTTAGTGCCTATTGTTCGCTATAGTATCCATGAGATAGTTTCCCGTGTCGGCGAGTTACAAATGTTGGGTTACAATCCCGAGCAAAGCCCATGCGGAATTATTAGTAAGTGGCGTGCTGGCGAGCTAGCGGATAGCATACATTTTATCTTTGTTGCCACCCCTGAGAATAATAGTGAATATGGCTTTGGTCAGTTTTTAAATCAAATAGAACAAGCGATGCAATTGATGGCGGTTGAGCTTGAAATTGAGCCGAGTAAAGAAGAGCTGATGGTTAGATTCCATCAACACATTGCTTATAATTTTTAACTGATCGCTTTAAGCAGACTGAGGTCGTTTTTGTAACTTGCGTTGCAAGGTTCTGCGGTGCATTGAAAGCTGTCTAGCGGTAGCAGAAATATTACCTTGGTTGACTTTTAACACTTGCTGAATATGTTGCCATTCAACTTGCTCGGCAGATAACGTTTTTTCGCTTTGATTATCTACTTCGATAGCTGAAGCTTTACTGCCCTTAAGGGTGGCAAGTAAAGTTTGGCTATCTACAGGTTTAGATAAATAGTCATCAGCGCCTAGCTTTATCGCTTCAACAGCGGTGGCAATGCTAGCAAAACCAGTCAGTAATACAATACGGCTTTTTGGTCGTAATTTACGTAATGGTGTGATGATCGACAGAGTGTTTTCATGAGCCAATTTCATATCCAGCAAAATATAATCGGGCGTGTGCCTATGGCAGGCGAGTAGTGCATCATTATTATTATCAACCTGCACACAATCAAAACCATGTTTGCTCAACCGTCTATTCAAAGTGTTGGCAAAAATAACATCATCTTCAACGATTAATAATTTGGACTTTGCTGTTGTCATTGCTCTTGTCCTAGTTAAGTGAGGCATGTCTCACTCCTTACTTGTTTATTGGAGGGTATTTCCTTTACTGCAATAGGTAAACTTAACGTCACTAGTGCGCCACCATCTTGATGGTTTGTTAAGGCTAACTTACCACCAAGGCGTTCTAAACTTGCATGACTTAAAAAAACGGCCATGCCAAAGCCTTGCTCACTGGTCACAGGTTTAACGCCTAAATCATTAAGCTTTTTCAAGGTGAAGCCTTTACCAAAGTCGCGAATAGTCAATTGCCAGTTATCTTCAATAATTTGGCTAGTGAGACTAAGTGCATTGCTGTTATTGGCTTTGCTGGCTCTAATGGCATTATTGATTAAATTGATAATTGCGGGTAATAAAGCGGCATCAGCGTTAATAGCGACCGCTTTCGTCGAGTCTTGGTCATTTTTTTTGCGTAATTGTAAGTTTATTTCTGGGTTATTTACCCGTACGCTATCAGTTATGTCATCGAATAAATCTAGGCAATTTATAGACTTAATAACTTGTTCTTTTATATCAAAAACCATAGCGCGAAAATCGTTTAAGCTATTTCGGCAGCGAGCCAGTTGGCTTTGCATCTCAATAACAATGTTATTGTCAGGTAAGTCTTCACTTAATTCATCGGCCAGTAGTTGTACCGTTGCTATAGGTGTTGCTAATTGATGAGTTACTTGTGCTGAAGCAACCCCGAGTGCAGTCACTTGTTCTTGTTTTAATAAGTTTTCACGGTAAGCGGCTATGGCAAGCTCTTGCTGATTAATACTGCGCGCCATTTTCCCGACCACAATGGCAACCACCATGGTCGAGAATAAAAAATTGATGCCCATACCAATAAAGTGACCTTGCATATTGCCGTGCATCACACTCATAGGTAATGACCATAATAAAATGCTGTAAGAAGCGATAGCTAAAGAGGCGACTACCGCGAGTAATAGCGGCGTTAAGGTAACAGCGGCAATAGCGATGGGAATAAGTAATAGGGAGACAAAAGCATTGGTTGCCCCGCCACTAAAAAACAGCAAGAGTGACAGAAAAATAATATCAGCACATATTTGCACCAAAATAGCTTTTTGACTGGCTTTCTTTTCGTTTAAAGGATAGTGGCGATAATAAAGAGTACTGCTTAGCGTGAAAAGTATCTCTAAACTAATAACACTTACCAATGGCATCCAAGGTAGTTGATACGCTAAGGCCAAATTGACAAAGAGAATTAACAGTAATTGGATGGCAATGGCGACACTGCGCAGCGCAATAATGACCTGTATCTGGCTGGCTCTTTTGAAAAATTGTGGCATATATTTCTTACTGACTTAATATGAGTATAATAATGATATTGACGAAAATTAACGATGACATTTTAGCCTACTTATCAATATAAAGGCTGAGGTAAATCATAAAAAACATTGATTAAGGCAACAGATAAAATGACAGAGCAAGTGAACGAAAAATCGTATCAAAAAACCACGCTGGCCGGAGGGTGCTTCTGGTGTATTGAAAGTGCATTTAACTGTGTTAACGGTATTATTAGCGCAACGTCTGGATATATGGGCGGTCAGAGTGATAATGCTAGTTATAAACAGGTTTGTGCTGGAGATACTGGCCATGCAGAAGTAGTGCAATTGCAGTTTGATAGTCAGGTGATTAGTTACCGTGAAATACTGGAAATATTTTTCAGTTTGCATAATCCAACGCAATTGAATCGACAAGGTAATGATATCGGCAGCCAGTATCGCTCTGAGATTTTTACTCATGATGCTCAGCAAGAAGAATTAGCGCTACAAATAATTGCAGAAATAAGCCAAGAGCAATTATTCGATGACCCTATTGTTACTAAAGTGAGTTCAGCGGTTATTTTTTATTGTGGTGAAGATTATCATCAAGAATATTTTAAAAATAATTCTGAAAATCAGTATTGCCAAGCCGTAGTATCACCTAAATTAGCCAAGTTTAGAAAAACCTTTGTTGCCAAATTGAAATAAGCCCTTGCCTATAAGTAGTTATAAGCAAGGTGATTAGAGGGAATTTAGTGAGTGTTTTTTACTCGTGAGCTTGATCGAAATTTGAGCGTAAAGCTTTTGCCCATTTTTTGATTATTCGCTTGGCATCCGCGTGATTAGATACTCGAGTTGACCACTGATAGTGGCTATTATTTTCAGCTGTTTCTGTATCAACTATACGAGCTAAGATCTCACCGCTTACAGCATCATAAATTTCTAAAAACAATGTTGCAGAACCCGATTCCTCAGTAATTGTTCTTGTTATTCTTGATGAAGTGATATCAGGTGCGTTGATATCTAAATCAATGATTGAGGGTTTTATTAATAAAGTGCCTTCGCTCGCTATGTCTACAATAGGGTAGTCATCATTCCGGCTAAACTCTTCTATAAATACTTCATTTAATAAAGAGGCAACTGACCCTTTTATACGCACAACGTCTTTGTCTTTAATTTGTGTTGAAAGGGTTGAGGCACTTCGGTTGTAATCTCTTTGCCAATTCTTCTTAAAAGCCACAGTGCCAGGTAATATTTTTACCTTATCGTAGTTTGAAAAATCTATGCCTGATTTTTTATAAACTATTGTAGACTGGCTGATATGTTTTAAGGTTAGGCCGTCGGATGAAATTTCAGGGGCTTTTAACGTTTCTGTCGAACTACAGCCTACAAATAGTAAAGTGCTACAAATCATAACGTGAGAAATAAGTTTATTAAGTTTTATCATTACAGTTCCTTGTCTGTGCTATTGAGTTTAGATAGGCATGTTGCGTATCTTTTTTCTCTATTTTAAAATCCATGTTCTGATTGATTATTACACAAGATTTAGATAAATAAAATAATAAGTTAACTCATATAAAATCTAACTGAATGATTATATTTGAGATTTTAAATATAACAGTCCGTTTATTCTTTGTGCTCAAAAAACATCCGGTACTCTATACTGGTAATAGTTAATCTGAAAAGAAATCCTTCGATTTTTCTGATTGTAACCTTGGTATGTTAAGGGTGGTGATCTTATGAATAAGAAGAAAAGTTTATTAATTATCATATGTGTTATAGCCTGTACAGCCTTATTTTATCCGGCAGAACAACCTTATAAATTTCGGCAAGTTAAACTACTAGCTACGGCAGAAGAAAATTATTTACTGCCAATTTCCCCACATATTAGTCAAGTTAGTCGACCCAATGAATCCTTTCATTTTCCTATCAAGTTAGGCGATGTTGGCCCAAGTAATTCGTTGTATTCAGGGCCAAAACAATATCCTTTTTATTGTATGACCATAGATTCACATATAGGTCAGCCCTTGGTTGATAACCAAGAAGGTTTTGGTGTGCCTGTCTATGAGGATTTAGTACAGCGTAGTAATGTTATAGGCTACTCAAAAGATTGTTTATTCAAAAGCCATTTACAGTTTTACTATTTAAATCATGATGATAAATTAGCCAAACTTGCTCCGGAACAGTTCAGTCACTTAGATACTTTGAGGGATGCAAAGCAACCTTTGCAGTTATTTCGTGCTGAACAAGGCAGTATTAATCGTTTTATCTATACCATTGCCATGGCAATAACACGGGAAGAGCTTGGCACACGTACCATGAGTTCTTTGTGGAATAAAAAATTAATCTATCAATTTAATGGTGGCTCTGGCATAGGTTTTCGACAAGGTCGGCAAAAAGCGACCAGAACCATTACCCGTCGTTTAATCGAAGTACAAAAAGGCTATGCGCTTATCAGCTCAAGCGGTAATCGCACCAGTTATACCTACAATATGCTGTTGGCAGAAGATACCGCCCGTCGGGTAAAACTTCATTTTATCAGCTTATTTGGTGAGCCTTTATACACTGTCGGCATTGGCGGCTCAGGTGGTGGTTTAGCTCAATATCTTATTGGGCAAAATAGTCATGGTATTCTCGATGGCTTAATTCCGCAATATTCTTATCCTGATATGGTCAGCCAAACCATATATACCTTAGATTGCGATTTATTTAATAATTATTTTACCTTTCGAGCCAAAGATAACAGCCGCTGGCAGCAGTGGGATCAGCGACAATTACTGGAAGGCATGAATAGTTTACAAGACTTCCCACAAAAAATAGCTTTTTTACAGCCGGTAGCGCAACTAATGGCGGGTATGGTACCGAGTTTCCCTAAAGGTAATAGTGAATGTATTAATGGCTACTTTGGCTTATCTACCTTTATTCACAACCCTAGACAGGGTTTCTTGCGACATTTTTATAGTGATGAAGTGGTTGAGCAAACCAATTGGAATTATTGGGAAGACATGGCTTGGCTATTCAGTCGTGATCAACATGGGCTAGTGGAGACTACTTGGGATAATGATGGTGTGCAATATGGTTTGCATGCCTTGAAACAAAAACAGATAACCTTAGCTGAGTTTGTGCATATCAATAAAAATATTGGTAGTTGGAAAGAGCAGCACCAAATGAAAGCAGAAAATATTATCATACCCTTTGGCCGGAAAATGCCTTTTTGGGTGTCTTTATGGGGCAGTGACAATATCACTGAAGTGATTGATAACCAAAGTGCACCTAGGCGTAGTGCTTCACTTAAAGCTATTGCAGCGGCTTATCGTGGCGGACAGGTTTTTATTGGCAAGCTTGATCTGCCTATTATTGATGTTCGCCATTACTTAGAAGAAAAGCTCGATATGCACCATATGTCGGCATCTTTTAGTACTCGCATACGTTTACAACAAGCCAATGGTCATTTTGATAACCAAGTCATTTGGGTGGCAAAACGTGATTTTGATCCTACCTATCAAGCGTTTGACTTAATGGACTTATGGTTACTAAAAGGTAAACAATTTCCAGAATTGAATGCCGCACAAAGTAAACCTATACAATTACAAGATACTTGTTTTGATGACCAAGGGGAGATACTGGCTCAAGGAGAGGGGGTTTGGCATGGTAATTGGAATGAGTCTGACTCGAGTAAAAAACCTTTAAAACGAGGGGCGTGTGCAGAACATTATGCTATTTTTTCTAATAGTCGTATTCAAGCCGAAGGTCCTTGGCAGGGCAGTGTTTTCAAGTGTCATAAAATTCCATTTGAGCAGGCGGTTAAACAAGGTATGTATGGCGATATTGACTTAACAGAGCAGCTTAATGATTTGCGGGCTATTTTTGCCAGTGGGGTCTGTGACTATAGTCAAGGAGATGCTGGTCGGCCTCAAGATATTTAGGGGGTTATACCCGTTACCATTCAAGATGCATGTTTCAGAGTGCTTGAGCAATTTCAATTCAAGGCATATCAATGTAGCCATGGTTATTCAGGAAAATATGCTCCTGAATTCTCTTCTAAGCTACATCCATGTAGCGCCATTTCAAATTGATGTAACGATGAAGTGATGTTGCTCAAGCACTTCTGCGATGGGTTTTAAATGACTTTATGCGGCGTTAAAGAGTGACTATGTTTACGTTCTTCTCCTTGCCTAAAGTCATTTAAATTCCCACTGAAATCAAGCACTTTGAATGGTAACGGGTATATTAATATCGAATAGACGGGGAAGTTTGATAAGAGGCTGACGAAGAAAATGCTTCGTCAGCTTAATTTTTAACAGTCTAAGGCCTTAATAATAAAAACTTTAAAGCGTTATTTTATTAAAAGACCGAACGAAATGATGAACGGCCACTGCGTCTTGATGAACGACGGCTTCTCATGCGACTATGAAGTTCGTGACGTTTTGATTCTAACCATTCTTCACGAGTAATAGCTTCTTCACCATGTCGGCCTTCTTCACGTTCACGGTAAGCACAAAACTCTTCAAAGGCTTCAACATCATCTTTAAATTCTTCAGCGACCAGTTCGATCATGATGGCATCATCTAAAAAGCCCAATACCGGAATATGATCAGGGACTAAATCCTCAGGATCACTAAAATAAGCTAAAGCATGTAATAATTCGACGCGCTCTTCACTGGGTATTTGCCATTCATTATCTTCAATCATGGCAACAAAGACTTCTAATTTTTGGATTCGTAAACGGACAAATTCAGGGACATTAGCTTTTATACTTTGACTAATTTCTTTAGCATTTACTAATATTTCTTGCTCGCTGAGCTTTTTCGCACCTGCTTGCGCCTTGCGCATGACATCGCGGAAATACTCAAGATCTGTTTCGGTTAATTCAAATTTAACTTCAAACGCCATTATAATTCTCCTGATTTTGGCTTTATGTCCAATGTATCTTATCGGTAATTATGCCTAGACATACTTGGCTTATTTTTATAGATCCAACTGAAATACATTGATTTTATCTATCATCTCGTTATTAATTTAGCAGAATTAGTCACTGACGACACCTTATTTACTAGAGTTTATAGCAAGATGTAACTTTTGTGTTTTATAGTGTTATGATTTTATGGTCTATTGCTATTCAATAATTATTCATTATGCCAACAAACGAATTAATCGAAACAGAGCCAACAACTGAAACGGCAATCGTTCCAGCTGCGGAAATTAAAGACTGTGAAAACTGCCACCTGCCATTAATGGGTAATTTTTGTGCTAACTGTGGTCAAGAAGCGGACTCGAAATTGAAATATTTTTGGGTGGTGATTATGCATTTATTGGATGATATCTTTAGCTTTGATTCGCGTGCCAGTCGAACCGTTTGGCCATTAATAACCAGGCCTGCTTTTATAACCAATGAATATTTTTCTGGTCGAAGAGTGCATTATGTACCGCCATTACGCTTATATTTATTTATAAGTATTGTCTTTTTTATCACCTTAAAATTTTTTGTTGGGGCAGACGATAGCAATGGTTTTAATATTAATGACAAAAAAAACCTCATTACTCAAGTTAGAGGTCATATAGAAGTACTAACCACTGAGCAAAAAACGTTATCAAAAATACCTTCTGAAAGTATGGAAGAGCTTGCACAAGTAACTCGTCTTAATGCAGATCTTGCTAAGTTTAATACTTATTTAGCAGATCTAAACCGTGATTATAGTTCGGGTCAGAATAAACAAATTATTAAACTTACCCGTGAGTTGCTTGAATTAGAGTTTGATCATACTGAAGAAGTGTTTTCGTCAAAAGAACAAGTGAAATTTGATAAGTTAACGGCTAGACGATTAAAAGTGCTGAATGGTGGCATAGTATCTGAAGAGCTAAATATCGGAAATAATGACGATGGTACTTTGTCTTTTGATTTTTTATCGGATGAGAGTAATAAGAAACTCAATAATTTTACAGAAGAGCTGGCTGAAAAAGGCGAGAAAGCCTTTAACTCTGATACAGGCCCGTTAATTGAGCAAGTGATTGGCAAACTACCGCAATTGATGTTTATTTTATTGCCATTGTTTGCGGTACTACTGAAAGTGATGTTTATTTTCTCCAAGCGTTTATATATGGAACACCTGACAGTCGCCTTACACAGCCATAGTTTTATTTTTATAACGGTATTACTCTCAGAAATTCTGGAGCTATTAGATGATTATCTAGCGCCGACAAGTCCAAGCATAGCTAATTTCTTCGGCGTATTTGCCGGTGGTTTGTTACTGTGGATACCCATATATTTATTTTTAATGCAAAAAAGAGTTTATAAACAGGGCTACTTTTTCACCCTAGTTAAGTTTAGTATTATCGGCACTATATATAGCATTATGATAGCCGTAACAGCGATTATTGCTATGGTCTGGGGAATAATGGGTACCTAGTTTGGTATTAATTGGTAGCTGTTAAGCATTGGCTAGTAGGAAATTGTAGCTAAAATAGTTTACCATTCAAAAAGCGGCAAGCATAAAATGCTTACCGCTTTTTTATTGTAAATTAGCAGAGCGTTACTTAAAACGCATTGATAAATCAATGGCATTAACATGTTTGGTTAATGCACCACTTGAGATGTAATCAACGCCCGCTTTGGCGTATTCTTGCAAAATCTCTATGGTCATATTACCAGAAACTTCTAATTTTGCTTTTCCGCGTGTCGCTGTCACGGCTTGCTCTATCATCGCTGGAGTAAAGTTATCTAACATGATGATATCAGCGCCAGCATTAAGTGCTTGCTCAAGCTCATCGAGAGACTCTACTTCTACTTCAACGGTTTTATCACTGTGATTACTCTTAGCGGTAGCAACTGCTTGGCTAATACCGCCACAAGCGGCGATATGGTTTTCCTTTATTAAAAAGGCATCGAATAAACCAATTCTATGATTTACGCCACCACCACAAAGCACAGCATATTTTTGTGCGCTACGTAAACCAGGTAGCGTTTTACGAGTATCAAGCAGCTTAGTATTACTACCGGCAAGTTCTTTTACATACTTGCTAGTTAAGGTCGCTGTGCCTGATAAGGTTTGCAAAAAATTTAACGCAACACGTTCACCGGTTAACAAAGTACGAGCATTACCTTCTAATTCGAATAAAGTGCTATTGGCAGCAACGGCCTCACCGTCATTAACAAACCAGGTAATTCTTGTAGGTAAAGAGTTAGTCGCTTGCTCAGCGGTGCTATTTAATGACGCATCAAGTTGCTTGAATACTTCATTAACCCAAGCAACACCACAAACGATACAATCTTCACGAGTAATTACAGTAGCGACAGCTTGTTCACTCTCAGGAATGAGCATAGCGGTAATATCATGGCTAGCTTGAGGCATTGCCTCACCAACGGCGCCTAAATCTTCAGAAAGGGCCCAAGAAATGGTTTTGCTAATATCTTGCTGTAATTTTTCTAATTGTGCATTAAGCATGGTTTGCTTCCTGTTACAGGGGTTCTCGTAAAATTAATTGTTTACCCGTTTGCTGAAAGTCGACTTGCTTTAGGGCACTCATGCCTAAAAGTATTTCATCGGACTTCATTGCCGGGTTTATGTGAGCTGCGACATTATACAAGAAAATATTACCTAAGCTCAATTGGGTAATTTCAGTTTTATACACGGTAATACTACCATTGGCTGTTTGCACTCGATAATTACCTTGCGCGATTAAACCCAATTTATCAGCGATATGAGCCGGAATAGAAACTTGAGTTGCACCCGTATCGAGTAAAAAAGTCACTGGTGTATCATTTATTGTGCCTCGAGCAACATAATGACCCTGCCTGTTTTGCGCTAAAATCACCTCTGCTTGACCACCTGCAGTTAAGCGCATCTCTGGCTGGGTATTAGGGTTGTACTGTTCATCAAGCACATCTTGAAAAAAGAACATTAATAATGCCAGCGCGATTATCCAAGCCAGCCAGACAAATATTTTTGCCATTTTGTTTGTTGGGTCAACTTCAGTCATACTAAGCAACTCTTGATAAGGTTAGTAGTATTGTATGTTTTCTTAAGTAAGCAAGAAAGTAGAAAGTGTAACCATATATACAGTACCCATCACAATAAAAATGAGAAACCCATGCTTTCAATTTCTTCTGGTTGGCTGGCGCAAGCACAACATTTACCTTCTCCGCACTTTTCTCCGCGCGCATTAGGTGATGAAGTCAGTTTATTGGTTATTCACAATATTTCTTTACCGGCAGGGCAGTTTGGTGGCAATTGCATTAATGATTTGTTTCTTGGGCAATTAGATTGTAATGCCCATGTTAGCTTCAATGACTTAAAGGGCGTTGAGGTTTCAGCACATTGTCTTATCCGCCGTGACGGTAGTATTTGCCAGTATGTATCTTTTGCTGACAAGGCATGGCATGCGGGAGTTTCTTCGTTTGAACAAAGAGAGCGTTGTAATGATTATTCCATCGGTATTGAATTAGAGGGCACTGATGATATTCCTTATACTAGAGAGCAATATCAGCAGCTAATTGCGTTAACACTTTGTTTGCAAAATCAATTTCCTGCCATTATCATGGACCATATTGTTGGTCATTGCGATATTGCCCCAGAGAGGAAAACCGATCCTGGGCTGGTATTTGATTGGCAATACTATCGTCAGCGTTTAACTGAACAAGCGACAAGGAATAACACCTAACATGAGTTTATTAAGTTTATTAATTGCATTGGCTGCAGAGCGTGCTTTATCTGCCAAAGTATGGCGATTTAATTTTTATTACCAACATTATTTTAATTTGTTTAGCAAAAACTTTACCGCTAAACAAGGTACGGCCGCTAGTGTGGTATTTATTATCTTGCCTGTTGTTGCCACCTATTTATTGCTTGAGCTAATTGATAATAGCGTTATGCAATTGCTTATCTCCACCTTAGTGCTTATCGTTTGTTTTGGTTGTACCACCACCAGAAATAGTTATAAAAACTATCTGACTTCGGCCTTTCGCGGTGAAGAGGCGACTACGGAAATGCATCACCAGCAGCTATTATCGGACAAGAACTTACCTAATATGGGTTTTGGCCAAGCACTCATTTGGTTAAACTACCGTTATTACATCGCTATTATGTTGTATTTTATCGTCTTTGGTGCTGCCGGCGCGGTATTTTACCGTTTACTTACGACAGTCATAGAGCATAAAAAAGCGCAATGTATTGCCGCGGCTAATGAAAGTAATGAGCTTAATGAAGCGGTATCGCCAGATGTAGATAGCAAGGCTGATCATGAAGCGAATGCTGCGCCTAATATTGCTAGTGGCTGTCAGAATCATCATGATGTACTTTTTTGGCTTGATTGGTTACCAGTACGTATTGCTTCTTTTGGTTATATGTTTGTTGGTCATTTCTCCAAAGCGCTACCTGTTTGGCTAGAGAGTTTATTTGATGTGCAAAAACCGACCCATCAAGTTTTAATTGATGTTGCAGAAAAATCAGAAGACATTATGGTTAATGAAGACGACTGCACAGCAGAGCCTTGTTTGTTAGTTAGATTAGCCAAACGCAATGTTTTACTGGTACTTGCGGTAATTTCAATACTTACCCTAGCGGGTTTACTAAATTAAACTTAGCTAAACTAGACTCAATTAAATTTATTTAAGCTAATCAAACATAGTCAAAATCAATGGTCAGACCATTCGTCACTCCTGCTTTAATGCGCTAAAAACAAACAGTTTTTTCTTGGTTTGGCGCATTAAAACCTTGCTTAAATACTAACCATAAACTAAGTTTACTTGTCAAAAGTAGCCATATTTGCTATATTATTGCTCTAAAAGCAATTGGTCTTACCAATTTACCAAGAGGTTTTTGGGTGATTTCACCCTTTACTTGACTCTTTAAAATCACGGGATTATTAGTTAATTTACTTTTATGAATGCCAACCAAACGACAAATAAATCAATACGAGCATCAAAAAGCACTGGCCGAGTAAAGCCACAGAAGTTGGCTGACATCATTTTAGCCGAGCTTGAAGGTATGATTATTGAAGGCAGTTTAAAGCCGGGTGAAAAATTATTACCCGAGCGTGAACTGGCGTTGCAGTTTGAAGTATCAAGACCATCGTTACGTGAAGCAGTGCAAAAATTGGAAGCAAAAGGTCTAGTTACACGTAAGCAAGGTGGCGGTACTTTTGTTTGTGATAATTTACTCAGAGGCTTTTCTGATCCACTGTTTGAATTAATGTCGAATAACAATGAATCACAATTTGACTTATTGGAGTTTCGTCATGGAATTGAAGGTATGGCCTCGTATTATGCTGCCATGCGCGGTACACCGGCAGATTTTGAACAAATTCAAATTAAGCATGATGAAATTGGCAATAGCCAATTAGAAGATGATTTTCGCGCGGAAGCAGAAGCGGTAGTTGAGTTTCATTTAGCTATTTGTGCAGCGTCACATAATGCGGTGATATTGCAACTTGCGCGTAGCATGTCGTCATTATTGGCAGATAATATTGCACAAAACTTAACAGTATTGGCTAAGCGTCCTGATATCTTTAGAAAGATTACCGATTATAGAAAACGTTTGCTCAACGCCATTATTAGTGGCCAACCACAAAAAGCGTGGGGAGCGAGCCATAGACATTTAGCTTTTATTGAAGAGCTTTTATTAAAGCTTACTCAAGAAAACAGTCGCATGGAGCGCTCAATGCGCAGAATGTAAAAATTAGTAGCCAACCACAAAAAACGTGGGGAGCGAGCCATAGACATTTAGCTTTTATTAAAGAGCTTTTACTGCTCTTTAAAGGGACGTTACTCAAGAAAACAGCCGCATGGAGCGCTCAATGCGACGGATGTAAAACTCGCAGAAAGAATTCACCAATTTGTACAACGAATAATTAGAACAATTAACGTTAAACAGTTATTAAACATTTTATTAAACTTTTTATTATATAAGAAAATATTGGAGACTAAACAATATGTCAGATCTACCAAATATCGATATTGATTCAGCAGAAACCCAAGAGTGGTTAGAATCAATGGAATCAGTGTTAGAAAATGAAGGCCCAGAGCGTGCACATCAGTTACTAGAAGCATTAATTGAACGCGCACGTCGTGGTGGTACTCATTTACCATTTGATGCGACTACCGCTTATGTAAATACTATTCCACCAGGGCAAGAGCCTCATATGCCTGCGGATCAAACTATTGAATCACGCATCCGTGCGGCAATTCGTTGGAATGCATTAGTATTAGTATTACGCGCCTCTAAAAAAGATTTAGATCTTGGTGGTCACATTGGTAGTTTTGCTTCTTCTTCAACGTTATACGATGTAGGTTTTAACCACTTCTTTAAAGCAGCCTCAGAAAAAGATGGCGGTGATTTCATCTTTGCCCAAGGTCATATTTCTCCGGGTATCTATTCTCGCGCATTTATGGAAGGTCGTTTAACTGAAGATCAAATGAATAACTTCCGTCAAGAATGTGATGGCAAAGGTTTACCTTCATACCCGCATCCTCATTTAATGGATGATTTCTGGCAGTTTCCTACCGTTTCTATGGGTCTAGGTCCATTACAAGCTATCTATACTGCACGTTTCTTAAAATACTTAACTGACCGTGGTATTAAAGATTGTTCAGGCCAACGCGTATACTGTTTCCTAGGTGATGGTGAAACAGATGAGCCAGAATCATTAGGTGCTATTGGTTTAGCGTCTCGTGAAGGTTTAGACAACTTAACTTTCATCATCAACTGTAACTTACAGCGCTTAGATGGTCCGGTACGTGGTAACGGTAAAATCATCCAAGAACTTGAGGGTACTTTCCGCGGCGCAGGCTGGGAAGTAGTGAAAGTTATTTGGGGCTCTTACTGGGATTCACTTATTGCTCGTGATACTTCAGGTAAATTATTACAGTTAATGAACGAAACAGTAGATGGCGAATACCAAAACTGTAAAGCGAAAGGCGGTAAATACACCCGCGAAAACTTCTTTAATAAGTACCCTGAAACTAAGGCTATGGTTGCTAACATGTCTGATCAAGACATCTGGCGTTTAAACCGTGGTGGTCATGACCCAGTGAAAGTTTATGCTGCTTATCAAAAAGCCATGGACACTAAAGGTCGTCCAACAGTTATCTTAGCTAAAACCGTGAAAGGTTTTGGTCTAGGCGCTTCTGGTGAAGCATTAAACATCGCGCATAACGTTAAGAAAATGGACCTTGAGTCAATTAAACATTACCGCGACCGTTTTAATATCCCAGTAAGTGATGAAGATATTGCCGATTTACCTTTCTTCAAGTTCCCTGAAGACAGCGAAGAATTTAAGTACATGAAAGCACGTCGTGAAGCATTAGGTGGTTCTCTACCAGCACGTCGTCAGCAAGCGGAAGAAGTACTTGAAATTCCAAAGTTAAAAGTTTTTGATGCTATTTTGAAAGGTTCTGGTGAGCGTGAAGTATCATCTACCATGACTTTTGTTCGTGTATTGAATGCCTTATTAAAAGACAAAAAAATCGGTAAGCGTATCGTGCCAATCATTCCTGATGAAGCACGTACCTTTGGTATGGAAGGTTTGTTCCGTCAAGTAGGTATTTACGCAAGCGAGGGTCAAAAATATATTCCACAAGATGCTGATCAAGTGGCTTATTACCGCGAAGATAAAAAAGGCCAAGTTTTACAAGAAGGTATTAACGAACTAGGTGCTATGGCATCTTGGATCGCTTCGGGTACTTCTTACTCAACGTGTAACGCAACAACTATTCCATTCTACATCTACTATTCAATGTTTGGTTTCCAACGTGTTGGTGATTTAGCATGGGCAGCAGGCGATAGCCAAACACGTGGTTTCTTATTAGGTGCTACTGCAGGTCGTACCACGCTTAACGGTGAAGGTCTGCAACATCAAGATGGTCATTCACATGTACAAGCTGGTTTAATTCCTAACTGTGTTACTTATGATCCAACCTACGGTTATGAAATTGCAGTTATCGTGCGTGAAGGTTTACGTCGCATGTACGAAGAAAATGAGAACATTTTCTTCTACATAACACTAATGAATGAAAACTATCTACACCCAGCGCTCCCAGAAAGAGAAAACGTTGCAGATGAGATCATTAAAGGTATTTACCAACTTGAAAAAGCGGCACCTGCTAAAGGTAAAGCGACTGCCAATGTTCAGTTATTAGGTTCAGGTACTATCTTAGAGAAAGTACGTGAAGCAGCACAAATTCTTGCTAATGATTACAACATCTCAAGTGATGTTTACTCAGTAACTTCATTTAATGAATTGACTCGTGACGGTCAAGATGTAACACGTTGGAACATGCTTCACCCTGAAAGTACACCACGTGTACCATACATTAGCCAAGTTATTACTAAAGCAGCAGGTCCTGCAATTGCGGCTACCGATTACATTAAAAACTACTCAGAGCAAGTACGTGCGTACATCGATACTGAATACCGTTGTTTAGGTACTGATGGCTTTGGTCGTAGTGATAGCCGTGCAAACTTACGTACTCACTTCGAAGTAAGTGCAGCATACGTGGTAGTCGCTTCATTGTATGAATTAGCGAATCGTGGTGAAATTGAACGTTCAGTAGTAACTAAAGCAATTAAACGCTTTGATATTGATACTGAAAAACTTAACCCACTTTACGCATAATTATTGACTAGAGAAGGAACATAAAAATGTCTGATATTGAAAAAATCCTAGTCCCTGATGTTGGCGGCGATGAAGTTGAAATTATTGAAATTTGTTTTGCTGTTGGCGATAGCCTAGAAGCAGACGAAGGTATTATCACCGTTGAAACAGATAAAGCTTCAATGGATATCCCAGCGCCATTTGCTGGTGAGCTTGTTAGCTTATTGGTAAGTGTTGGCGACAAAATTAAAGAAGGCGATGTCATTGCCGAGATGAAATCTGCAGGTGCTTCTGCACCAGCAGAAGAAGCTCCAGTAGTTGAAGCACCAGTGGCAGCAACTACTGCTCCGGTAGTTGAAGCGGCGCCTGAAGTTGCTGCGGCCGCTACTGCATCAGCAATCATTGAAATTTCTGTACCAGATATTGGTGAAGACGGTGAAGTTGAAGTTATCGATGTACTTGTTAGCGTTGGTGATGTCATCGAAGAAGAAGATGGTTTAATCACTTTAGAAACTGATAAAGCCACTATGGATGTGCCATCTACACATGCAGGTACTGTTAAAGAAGTATTCATTAACAACGGTGATAAAGTTAAGCAAGGTTCATTAGTAATCAAGCTTGAAACTGTTGGCAGTGAAGCTGCAGCAACTGTAGCGGCTCCAGCTCCTGTAGTAGCTCCTACTCCAGTTGCTGCGCCTACTGCTACAGTTGCTGCAACGACCAAACCTGCGGCTTCACCTGTACCACATCATCCACAAGCGGGTAATGTTAGTAAAGGTAACATTTACACTTCACCTTCTATTCGCCGTATTGGCCGTGAATTTGGTGTTGACTTAACCTTAGTTAAAGGTACTGGTCGTAAAGGCCGTATCTTAAAAGAAGATGTGCAATCATACGTTAAATATGAATTGTCTCGCCCGAAAGCTAATGCAGGTAGCTCTGTTGCTGCTGGTGAAGGTGGTTTACAAGTTGTTAGTGCCAGAGCAATTGATTTCTCTAAATTCGGCGAAATTGAAACAAAAGCATTATCACGTATTCAGAAAATTTCTGGACCCTTCTTACATCGCAACTGGGTAACTATTCCACATGTTACTCAATTCGATGAAGCTGATATCACTAACGTTGAAGCCTTCAGAAAAGAGCAAAATGTACTTTGTGAAAAGCAAAAGCTTGGTTTTAAAATTACGCCATTGGTATTTGTTTTAAAAGCGGCGGCAAATGCCTTACGTGCCTTCCCAACGTTTAACTCAAGCTTGAGTGAAGACGGTGAAAGTTTAATTTTGAAAAAATACATCCATATTGGTGTTGCCGTTGATACACCGAACGGTTTAGTTGTGCCAGTAGTGCGCGATGTTGATCAAAAAGGTATTCACCAGTTATCGCGTGAATTACTTGAAATCAGCATTAAAGCACGTGATGGCAAATTAAAAGCGACTGATATGCAAGGTGGTTGTTTTACTATTTCTAGCCTTGGCGGTATTGGCGGAACGGCATTTACGCCAATCGTTAACGCCCCAGAAGTTGCTATTTTAGGTGTTTCTAAATCAGAAATGAAACCTAAATGGAATGGTAAAGATTTCGAACCTAAGTTAATGTTGCCTTTATCTATGTCATACGATCACCGTGTTATTGATGGAGCCTTAGCCGCACGTTTTACAGTGCATTTAGCTGGCGTAATGTCTGATATTCGTAAATTGATACTTTAGTCGATATTGATTAATTAAAGTTGGCGAAATTCAACGCATAAGAGTAGAATTTCGCCCATAAAATTTAAAACCAATAAATATAAATATTCAAGAATATTTCAAGACAAAGTGACTTTGTACGATAGCAAGAAGAATGCACGGAGTTGACGTTAGTCAATGAGTACTTTCGCCGTAGCAATTGGACAAAAAAACAACGTATTGAATTTTTCTTAACTAATTGTGAGGAAAATTATGAGTAACGAAATTAAAACTCAAGTAGTGATATTAGGTGCAGGCCCTGGCGGTTATTCTGCAGCATTCCGCGCAGCCGATTTAGGCTTAGATGTAGTGTTAGTAGAAAGTCGTGAAACATTAGGCGGCGTTTGTTTAAACGTGGGTTGTATCCCTTCTAAAGCATTACTTCATGTAGCTAAAGTTATTGACGATGCAGCCGCAATGGCATCTCACGGTGTTACTTTTGGTAAGCCTGAAATTGATTTAGATAAAATCCGTAGCTGGAAAGACAGTGTAACTGCACAGCTTACCGGTGGTTTATCGGGTATGGCAAAAAGCCGTAAAGTAACCACAGTTTATGGTTACGGTAAATTTACTTCTGATAAAACTATCGAAGTTGCAGGTAACGACGGTGAAACAACAACGATTACTTTTGATAATGCCATTATTGCGGCAGGTTCATCAGTGGTTAATTTACCATTCATTCCAACCGATGACCCACGTGTTATCGATTCTACCGGTGCTTTAGAACTTAAAGACGTACCAGAAGAATTATTAGTACTGGGTGGCGGTATCATTGGTCTAGAAATGGGTACTGTATATTCTGCATTAGGTTCTAATGTATCTGTAGTTGAGTTTGCTGACCAATTAGTGCCAGCGGCTGATAAAGATATTGTTAGAGTTTATACCAACTACAACAAGAAAAAATTCAACATCATGTTGTCTACTAAAGTTGTTGCTGTTGAAGCAAAAGATGACGGTTTATACGTTACTTTTGAAGGTAAAAAAGCACCAGCTGAACAAGTTCGTTATGACAAGATTTTGGTTGCTGTTGGTCGTAAGCCTAACGGTCACTTAGTTGCTGCTGATAAAGCTGGTGTAAATGTTGATGAACGTGGTTTCATTAACGTATCTAAAGAATTACGTACTAACGTACCGCACATCTTCGCTATTGGCGATGTTGTTGGTCAACCTATGCTTGCTCATAAAGCGGTTCATGAAGCACATTGTGCTGCAGAAGTTATTTCTGGTAAGAAACATGAATTTGACCCTCGTTGTATTCCTTCAATTGCTTATACCGATCCGGAAATGGCTTGGGTTGGTGTTACTGAAGCTGAAGCAAAAGAGCAAGGCTTGAACATTGAAGTTGCTAACTTCCCATGGGCTGCTTCTGGTCGTGCTATCGCTTCTGCACGTACTGAAGGCAAAACTAAGATGATCTTTGAAAAAGGAACTGGTCGTGTTCTTGGTGGTGCTATTGTTGGTATCAATGCTGGTGAAATGCTTGGTGAAATTTGTTTAGCGGTTGAAATGGGCGCTGATGCTGAAGACTTGGCATTAACGATTCATGCTCACCCAACGTTAAATGAATCAATTGGTTTAGCAGCAGAAATCTTTGAAGGTTCAATCACTGATTTACCAAATGCTAAAGCAGTTAAGAAAAAGAAATAAGATAATAATAAAATAATTTAATAAGTTAAATTATTTCAAAAGCCAGCGACTTACTTGATTAATTAAGTAAGTCGCTGGCTTTTTTATTGTCTGTAATTTAGTGATTTTACTCTGCAGAATTTTGAGGAATAACTATTTTAAAACAGGCCCCTGATAATGTACCCTCAACAAGATTAATGCTGCCATGATGTTTATTAACGATGGATAAGACAATGGCAAGGCCAAGTCCGCAGCCGCCAGAATCTCTAGAACGACTAGCGTCTAAGCGAGTAAAAGGTTCAAATATCCTTGAAGATTTACCCGGTGGAATACCCATGCCGTCGTCTTCTACTATGATGGTAATACTGCCATTTGTATCATCTAGGGCAATCTTACAATGGCTATTGGCAAAACGTCCGGCATTTCTAAGCAGGTTTATTATAAATCGCTTGAGTAGCTTAGCATTCCCCTCAAGGTAGATAGCTTTATTCGTTGTTAGTTTGAATGCCACCTCAGGGTAAAAGTCTTCAACCTCTTCTATGGCAGCGATACAAGTGTCATGTAGGTTAACCGACTCTAGGTCAATAATTGCTTCACTATCTTTTAATTTGGCATAATAAAGCAGTTCTTTGACCAATTTATCAAGATCGTCCAGCGCAGTATGCATGCTATGTCTTAAGCGCTCATGTTCATTTTCAGGAGTATCTTCAAGCATTTCTAAGGCAAATTGAATTCTTGCCATAGGGCTTCTAAATTCGTGGGCTACGCCATGAAGCAGATCTCTTTGTAGAATTAACCTTTCTGAATTTTCTTGCTGAGCTTTAAGCATTACTCTATTGAGCTCTTTAATATTTTCATAAATGCTTTGCTTGTCGTTACGAACATTAAAAGGCAACTTTTGTAACATAGTAGAGACGTTGTTTTTATGTTTTTCTATAGTGGTTAAGTACCAATATATTATCGGTAAATTGATAATAAGGGCACAGAGCCAGCTAAACCAGTCTAGCAAGAAGGTCTGCCAGTTAGTGAAGGCGATTGGTCCTATTTCTGCAATATAATGTTCATCAAGGGGGTAATAAATCACTGCGCTATTAATATCTATAAGGCCAGATTGGGCTTGTTTTAACTGCAATAATTTAAAGTTTTCAGCAGAGAAATTTTCGGGCGTTCTATCAATGAGTAAACACTCAGTATCGAAGGTTTGTCCAAGTATAATGGCTTGTTTTTGCCATTGATTATGTGGAACATCGATGAAGGCTTGGTGCATTTGCTCTTTGACTTGTAATAAATAATTTTCATATTGCTTATAAACATAAGTTTCTAGAGAGTAATAAACATGGGTATTTAATAAACTGGCGATAGTAATATTAAATAGCAAAAGAGCTAGAACAAGTGTACTTGGTTTAGCATTGCTAATTTGCAAGTAAATAACCCTTATTACGAATAGTTTTAATAATTTTTGGTTCTTTGGGATCATCGCCCAACTTTTTTCTTAATCTTGAAATTCTAAGGTCAATAGAGCGGTCAAAACCATCATAATCTAATTTAAATATTTCTTTATGTAACTGATCTCTTGAGATAATACTGCCAGCATTCATTGCCAGTACCCAGAGTAAATCGAACTCAGCGCTGGATAAGGTAATTTCCTTTTCATTATAGCGAACTATACGTTTTCTAATATCAATGGTGAGAGCGCCATTGCTGACATGTTTTATATCTTGTGGAGTTAGGTTTTTAAGATGTGATTGTCTTCTTAACTGAGCCCTGATATGAGCCAATAAAACCCTAGGCTTTATTGGCTTACATAAGTAATCATCGGCGCCTACTTCTAGCCCAGTAACCTCGTCAATATCATCATCTAACGCAGTTAACATAATGATAGGATTAATAAAGTCAGGCTTTAATTGACGGCAAATAGTTAAGCCATCTACGCCTGGTAACATGAGATCCAAAACAATGAGGTCTGGTTGAATATGTGCGACCGTTGTTAGCGCATTGGCACCATTATGTTCCACACTTACCTGATAACCATTCATTGTTAAGTATTGGCTAATGAGTGAGGTCAGCTCAGCATCATCATCGATAATTAAAATGGTTTCACTGCTTTGAATGTCATTGTTCATAAGCTATTTCTTCTACTCTGCATTTTGGCAAATATCATAGATCTTACTATTATATTCTTTAGCAAACTGATACTTCACTCTGCGCTCTTGTTTATCACTTGGGCTTTTTATTACATCGCCGGTACCGTGTATGGGTTTTATACCACATTGTTTTTTAAGTGCAGCAAAGTTGTTTGTTTCAAAACCCGGTATGACAGGGTTTCTGCCAAGAGTGTACATTAATCTGTGGTCTTTATTCTCCTTAGCTATATTGATTGCTTGAGCAACATTAGTAGGTAATTCGACCTGTTGTTCCTGTGCACCCTTACTTATATCACTGCCGCAAGCCGCTAAGATTAGTACATTTAACCAAAGTAAATTTTTCATTTTTATATCCTTTTAAAAAGTCTATTTCTCAAAGCCAGCACAGTTAGTAATATTAGATAATACATACTACCACCAGAAGAGCTTGCTGTTGGTTCAATAGCCTTTTTAGCTGTGACGGTAATGGTTAATGCTGCTGTAGCTTGGTCACCGCTGCTATCTGCTATGGTATAAGTTAACTGTTCATTGCCAACAAAGCCTGTTGCTGGTGTATAGCTAAGTTTATTGTCAGTGATGGTGACGTTACCTGTACCTGTATAGTTAACACTCTTTAATTGTAAGCTCTGACCATCGGTACTGATGTCATTACTTAACACGTCGATTGTTGTTACTTTATCTTGCTCTAGCGTTATTTGGTCATCAACCGCTGTAGGTTTGCTATTTGTCGTGCTTTGACTATTAATCTGAAAATCTTGGTTATTGATAGCAAAGAAAATATTATTTTCACAAGTTAATTTTAATCGCGCTTTTTCGGTTGTTAACTCAGGTAAGATGACTTCTTCACTGCCATCATTTGCTGTTTTATTTGCTAATGTTTGGCTGAAGGTTAAACCAGAATCCACTGAAAGCAGTAAGTTAACTTGTGTACATGAAATAGGGGCTTGTTCGGTTGCCGCCGTATTCCAAGTGACTAACTGTTTTGTACCATGCCAATTACTCGGTTGGTTAATGGTGAAACCTTGCTGGTTAGTAATAACACTAATTTTTGTCGCGTCATCACTGACATTACCTTGGTTATCTCTAACAACTAGTCTGAAATTTAGCTCACGGGTAGTTGTTGGTAATGTCTCTCCATAAACGTTTTTATTGGCTAGAATGTCTGCCATGGCAGGAAGAGTACGGCTTGTATGTGATGTCGGAGATAGTGTTTTAAATAATGGTTTACTACCGTCATCTGTTTGATCTTCTGCTTTGCTACTTGTTGCGCCACCTAAGTCAAATTGTTCCCAGCTATGAGTTAAGGTGTCACCGTCTGCATCCGTTGCTGAGCCTGTTAACGTGAAAGGTGTACGAGCAGGAATGGTATAGTCACTTCCCGCATTGACTATTGGTGCGGTATTATTTAGCTGTGTTTTAATGCCACATGATGAGCTGATTTGTCGATTAAACTCACTAATTTGGTCAATTGAATGGATATGAAAATATGGATTTGAGCTGTTTTGTAAGTTTTGGTCAGCGCAAATTCCTGCATAGCCCATGATGGTAGAAGCACTACCTGGCTCATATGCACTGGTTGATACTCGGTTGCCTTCACAAGCCTCTTGGCTGCCATTAAAGGTATGTTCAGCACCAAACTGATGACCAATCTCGTGGGCAACATAATCAATATGAAAGGCATCCGCTGTTGGGCTGTCACTACCGGTAATACCCTCCGCTTTTCCAGCAGAGCAGACAACAGCAAAGCTTGCTAAACCACCGCCGCCGGTGCCAACCAAATGCCCTATATCATAATTACTTTCCCCTATTGCGCCATTAATAACTTGGCTAACGGTATCTATATCTTCATCGGTATTTTTAAAAGGGTCGGTAGACGAATTTAAGTAAATAATGGCGTCATTATTGGCCACTAGTTCAAATTGTATCGCCAAGTCTCTACTGTAAACATCATTTACTCTGTTGAGTAAGGTTACTATGGCCGCTAAAGATTTTTCCTTAGTACCACCATGGAAACTACTATATTCACCTGTCGCCGCCATCGCTATTTTATAAGTGATTAAGTCATTCGCTGTTTCTTTCATGGTTTTTCGAGCTATATTTTTTAGCGGGAAAGAAGGTAATGAATTCTTTCTCGGTGCTAATCGACGTCCTGGAGCATCTTTAGTTAATGGCTGAGCATCTTTTTTAAAATAACTTTGATATTGGTGATTATTCTCTCGACTAATGGGTTCTATGTAGACTTTTTCTTTTTCATAATTAAATACGCCATGGAAACCATGGGGGGTAATATCAAATCGGCCTGAATGTTCAGGATTATTAATTTGGTAGCCAGTAAAGGTTTTAATTGATGGGTACTTATCAGCTAATTCGCTACTCATTACCGTAGAAGAGGTAAGCTTAAACTGGACAAACTCTCCATTTGGCAAAGGTAAATCGATAAGGAAGGATTTGTTATCTCTGGTCAATTGCTCTAATTCAGCGATATTGATATCAAAAGTTTTTTTATCTGAGGCTTTGCCATTAATAAGCTTATTATTATGCTCAATGGTTAACTTGGTGGTCAGCCATTGCTCATTTGAGAAGAGTGCACTGTTTTGTGCGTTTGCATTAGTTACCATGCATAGCAGGCTGGCAAGCAGTATTGATGTTTTCATAAAAATCTCGAATTTATTACCCGTTAAAGATGAAGTTAATGTACCTTGCTTATCATAGCCTCGGCGTACCCATTTGTTTAACATTTGTATCAAGTTTGATACAAACAATACAAGCCTTAAAATTGAAGTGGCTACCTCCCTTGGGCTTTTCTAGTTGAGATAATGCTAGCGTAGGCCATGCAGGAAAAAGTATATAATTTAAAAAATGAACCGCTGGTGTTATGGGGACGGCTCTGATTGTTATCAATTCCGGAAAATTTTTACCACTGCGATACGTTTAAGATATTAATTTAAAAAGCCAGTTACTTAACTAAAGTAACTGACTTTTTTTAGGTTTATATTATTGTTTAGATTATTAAATTTTATCTTTAGTGGCATACAAGTTAAGGGGTATAGCTAAACAGGTAGCAAGAAATTCTTCTGCATATTGTTCCCCTTTACCTTGGTATTTCCAACCTAGTGATAACGCTATTTGCGCAGGTCTAAAGTTAGCATTATTAGTTTGCTCTTCAGTAAAGGGATACTTAATACCATTGCCTTTCATAAGCTGATTTTTAGTAAGAGGGTTGTCTTCTAGAGTAGACAAATTATCTGCCCTTTTCGCAAAGCTAACAAAAAAGGGTACTGATGCTTGGCAATAATCAAAGCGTTTCTTTTTAGCTGCTACTATGCTTTCTTCATCAGTCATTAAGCGCCGCTTTTGATCGGGCTCTGCTTCTGCCTTAAGCTTCTTTCTGATGACCTTATAAAATGTAGCGTAGGGATTATCCATCAAGGCTAACTTAGTGTGCATCTCTGGCCAAGTTTGCAAAGCTAACTGTTTATTAAATTCAGCGGTAACTTCAGGGCTCATTTCTGCCGTTATTTCAATAGCATTTGCCATGGAACTAAAACATGTCACTAAGCTCACTCCAGTGAAAGCTATAGTGCGAATATACTGCCAGTAAGTTTTTTTCTTTATTTGCATACTATTTTCTTCTTATTATTATGTTTGCCACCAATAGTGCATTATTGGGTTTAAAAGTACCCAAAGAACAAAAGCTTAATTTATTTTGGTTGATTATCATACTTGTTATTTACTCTGAATAAAAATGTTTTAATTTATTAGGTCTATGTCATTTTTTGATAGTTATCAGGCAGATGAAATTAAGTGTTGAGAATTGTGGGAAAGTTAATCGCAATGACTCCTTCTATGTACACGATTTATGCTCCTACAGTGTTAAATGAATTCATTGCCTTATCTGCGGGAACCTTTACCGGGGTAATGAATGGTTTTTTCTGGTGTAGGTGTTAACCTATTGTAAAAAATCAAAGGACTGACTAATGCAAATTCACCCTATCAGCATGATGTTAATGACATCGCTATTTATTACAAACTCTATCCAAGCGCAAGAAAATAGCACTACTACGATTAATGCCAATAATCTTTCTAAACACCTCTCGACTATAATTCTTCCTGAGCCAATAAAAAGAGTACAACCTAAATACCCAATTAATGCTGCTAGAAGCCGTCGAGAAGGATGGGCAAGGCTTAGTTTTGTTATCGATAAAGAGGGTAATGTCAGCGATGTTTTGGTGAACGAAACATCAGGCAGTATAGATTTTGCTAAAGAAGCGGTAAGAGCGGTAAAGAAATGGAAATATAAACCAGCCTATGAAAATGGTAAACCGATTCAGCAATGTGTCAACTCAGTGCAAATGGACTTTAAAATGAATAAAAATGGCACCACAGGAGCCACAAGGAAATTCATATCTAAATATAAAAAAGCACAAAAAGCATTAACTGCAAAGGACTATGACGAGGTAGAAATACAGATAGCCTTGATGAAAAAGAGCAAATATATGCATTTGTCTGAAAATAACTATATGCACTTATTAGCAGCGGATTATGCAAAAGCTAAAGGTGACAAGGAATTAAGGTTGTTTCATTTAAGGCGAGTACGAAGTATAAAAGGTGATAACAACGAAAAACAAAAATTGGCAACTCTTTATACAATGCTTTCTCTTGAACTTGAGTTGAATGAATTCCGAGCAGCACACGGGAGCTATAATAGACTTATTAAGCTGGAGGCAGCAAAACCATATTTGGCAAAATTGGCAGAAACTATGGCAAAGGTCGATGAGTTTATTGGGGGTGATCAACATTTAGTCAGGTCAGCCGATATTGTCGACCACGATTTTTGGAGTGCAGCTCTAGTTAGAAAGGAGTTTTCATTAACCGATGTCGAAGGATCGTTACATACTCTAGATGTTCGCTGTGCTAACAAACGACATGTTTATACCATAGGAAAAAATTCTACCTGGAAGCTACCAACAAGCTGGGAAAATTGTAGCATCTATGTTTTTGGTGAGCCCAATACTCAATTTAAGTTAATTGAGCATCCACTCAAAAGTTAGCTAACATACTTTAAATTCATAGCAAGGGTCTACCTTGATAGCAAAGCAGGTGAAATGGCTCATCACTTTAAGAGCCTTACTAGCTTCTAGATGAAAGCGCTATAAAGTCATTTTTTAGCAATAAAATAACAGTAAAACACTTGAACTAGCTTGAACTTGTCCATAGTATATTGATGCATTGTATACAATAGGTGTTTTTAATGAAAGCTAGTTTGTTATTTTTTATCTTTGGCGTCACTTTTTTTACCACAAGTGTGTTAGCTGAGCAGGCGCGAGAACCTTGGCAAGATCATCAAGTATTTGCCATCAATAAGCTAGATCCTCATGCTAGCTTTTTTCCTTTTAGTACAGTCAATGCGGCACTGGACGATAATAAAGAGCAAAGTGATAACTTCATTTTACTTAATGGCCAGTGGCCGTTTAATTGGCAACGCTCCCCTAGCAATAAACCGCAAGGCTTTGAACAGAAGGCTTTTGACGACTCTAGTTGGTCACAAATTCCTGTACCAGGAAACTGGGAAGTTGAAGGCTTCGGCTATCCAATCTATTTAGACGAACGTTTCCCTTTTAGCACCACATGGCCAGATGTACCAACCGATTATAATCCTATTGGCTCATACCGTAAAAAATTCACCTTACCTAAAAACTGGGCAAATAAGCAGGTTATTTTACATATAGGTGCAGCTAAATCATCGTTAGATGTGTGGTTAAATGGTGAGAAAGTTGGTTTTAGTCAAGGCTCAAAAACACCGGCAGAATTTGATTTAACGCCGTATCTTGACGGTGGTGAAAATTTATTAGCTTTGCAAATACGGCGTTGGAGCGATGCCAGCTATTTAGAAAGCCAAGATATGTTACGTATATCAGGCATAGAACGTGATGTTTACTTGTACGCCAGAGAGCAACAGCATATTGTCGATTTTCATGTCAAACCTGAGCTAAATGAAGACTTTAGCCAAGCAGAGTTTAGTGTCATTGTTGATGTGAACAATTTAGCTAAGCATAACAGCGGTAAGTTAACTGTAGCTTACCAATTACTTGATCCAAGCAACCATTTAAAGCCAATTATTGCCGCTGAAAAAACGATTAGTATTGATAGCGAGGATAAACAGCAAGTTAGCTTAACTGGCGCGTTTGTCCAGCCAAGGTTATGGAATGCGGAAACCCCTAATTTATATACTTTACTCATTACCTTAAGTGATGAAAATGGTCAGGTACTTACCGCAGTTAAAGATGATATTGGCTTTCGTCATATTGAAATTAAAAATAGTCAACTAACGGTTAATGGCAAGGCTATTTATATTCGTGGTGTTGATAGACATGAAACCTCACCAAAACATGGCCATGTGGTAACTAAAGCCTTAATGGAACAGGATATTAAATTGATGAAGCAATTTAATATCAATGCTGTACGCTCAAGTCATTATCCTAATGACCCGTATTGGTATGATTTAACTGATAAATACGGTTTGTATGTAATCGATGAAGCCAATATCGAATCACATCCCTTAGCCATTGATAAAAAGACTCAGTTGGGTAATGAAATGAGTTGGTTACCGGCTCATTTAGATCGCACTAAGCGGATGTTTGAACGTGATAAAAACCATCCATCCATTATTATCTGGTCTTTGGGTAATGAAGCCGGGGAAGGAAAAGTGTTTGAAGCAACGTATCAGTGGCTTAAAGAGCGCGATGATAGCCGTCCGGTGCAATATGAGCCCGCAGGTGAAGAACATTACACCGATATCTTTGCTCCTATGTATCCATCGATTGAGCGTTTAGAGAAATATGCTAAATCAAAGCCACATCGTCCAGCGATTATGATTGAATATGCCCATGCTATGGGTAATTCAGTGGGTAATTTACAAGAATATTGGGATGTCATTGAAAAATATGATGTCTTGCAAGGCGGCTTTATCTGGGATTGGGTTGACCAGTCCTTAGAATATACCAATAGTAATGGTGTTAAATACTGGGCTTACGGCAAAGACTTTCATCCTGATTTACCTAGCGATGGTAACTTTCTGAATAACGGCTTAGTGAATCCCAATCGTGAGCCGCATCCGCATTTATTTGAGGTGAAAAAAGTTTATCAGCCAGTTAAGTTTGCTGCTCAGGATTTAACGAAAGCGAGCTTTACCGTTACCAACAAGTTCGCCTTTAGTAATTTAAGCCAGTATGACTTACAGTGGTTGTTAACGACTGATGGCGACTTGGTTGCTCAAGGGCACCAATCTATGGCTGATATTGCTGCTGGTCAGGCAAAAGTTATCACGCTTGAAAATATACTGAGTCATTTACCTAAGCGTAGTGATAAAGAGTACTTTTTAACGCTTAAAATGCTGGTAAATAAGCCGCAGCCATTATTAGCACTAGGTCATGAAGTTGCCTTTGAGCAATTCAAAATGCCAGTGGCATATAAAGCCGCTGAGGTGGATGTTCCTTCAGGAAAGTCCTTACAGCAAGTTGAACAGCATGGTCAGTTAACATTCTCTAATGATAATATAACGGTTGCATTCAGTCAGCAGACCGGCTGGTTAAGTAAATTTAATTATCAAGGCAAGTCATTAATATCGCCATTGGTTAATCAACCGTTAATGGTTAATTTTTGGCGGGCACCCACCGATAATGATCTAGGTAATGGTCTACAAAAAAGAGCACAAGTATGGCAACAGGCTGCACATAGTTTGCAGTTAGTTGAGCTATCAAACAAGGTCGTGGACTCAAATATTGTCGTTAAAGCTGTTTATTCGAGTGACTTATTTGTGGGTAGCTACCAAGTAAATTATCAAATATCAGCCAATGGACGAGTGCATGTATCCAGTGAACTTAACCTGGCCAAAGGGCAAACGTTAGCGGATATACCGCGCATGGGTATGCAGTTGGTTATGCCGGGTGAGTATCAGTTTATTAGTTGGTTTGGCCGTGGGCCACACGAGAGCTACGCTGACAGAAAAACCTCAGCGACCATTGGTTTGTATCAGGCGCCAGTGACAGCGCAAATTCATCATTACGCTAGACCTCAAGAAAATGCCAATAAAACCGATGTGCGTTGGTTGGCAATGAAAAGCCCTACAGGCTCAGGTTTATTAGCCGTGGGTGACCAGCCATTAAGTGTAAGTGCTTGGCCTTATTTACAGCAAGATATCGACTTTATTGCTGGAAAAGATGGCAGTGCTTCCGCTTCAGGCTTAGTGCCAGTAACCAGTAAACATGGCGCAGAACTATTAATGCGTGATTTGGTGACAGTCAATATTGATCATAAACAAATGGGCGTGGGTGGTGATACTTCATGGGGGAGACTTGTGCATGAGGCTTACCGCATTCCAGCCAAAAGTTACCAGTATGGCTTTACTCTAGTACCTTTTATCGATGACAGTGATTTAGCGAATCTTGCCCGTAGCGTAGAGAAAAAATAATGCGGTAAGTAATTTCGGTGAGCGAAGAAAGTCGGCTATTTCCCTGTTAATTTTAATATATTTTCAGCTACTGACAGTTTTTGTCAGTAGCCTTGTTTGATAATAGTTAGTGAGAAAACATACTAACTATATAAAATAAGGAAGATATTATGCAGGTATTAGAATTAGTAACCTTTAAAAGTAAAGCCGGTGTTAGTCGACAAAAAATGCTTGAGCTAAATAAATTGGTCATGGGGCAGGTGCGGGAATTCTCTGGTTTTTTGTATCGCTCTGTTTGTTATCAAAAAGACAGTGATACCTGGTTTGATGTGGTTTATTGGCAAGATGAAGCAGCGGCTAAATCCGCGCAAGAAAAGTTTATGCAGTCAAAAGTATGCCAGCAGTTAATGGCTATTATTGATATTGAGTCGACTAAGATGCAACACGCTGATATTCTGCTGTCATCTCAATGTACGGAAACGGAAAGCTGTGGCTAAAGCGGATCGATTACTTAAAATAATTACCTTACTCAAAGGGCGGCGTACTGTGATAACAGCGCGCCAACTTGCCGAGGTGTTAGAGACGTCAGAGCGCACCATCTATCGCGATATCCAAGTGTTACTTGATACTGGCTTCCCAGTTGAAGGTGAAGCAGGCGTTGGCTATCGATTACAACCAGGTTTTGAAATTCCGCCGATAATGTTTACCGCCGAGCAATTACTTGCTGTGCAGCTTGGCTTGAAAATGGTGCAAGGCTGGAGTGATAAAGAGTTAGCAATATCAGCAGAAGAGGCAAGAGTAAAGATTGAAGCGGTTATTCCCGATCGATTAAAAGAAACTAATCAGCAAAACTGTTTATTAGTCTCTAAACATTACCTCAATACTGAAGCTGCGCAACATTCGTTGTCAATACGCAGAGCTATTCAGCAGCAATATTACCTCACTATGGCATATAAAAAAGCCGATGGTGAACATTCAAAGAGAGTGCTAATGCCACTTGGTTTAGTTTATTGGGGGCAGAAATGGACCTTGATTGCTTGGTGCCTACTTCGCCATGATTATCGAGAGTTTCGTTTAGATCGCATACAAGCACTAGTGGTAGAGTCTGAAAAATTCAGTACAGATGAAAGTATTAACCTAACTAGTTATCTCAAACTGTTGCGTGAGCTTTATGGCGAGCAATGTTGAGACATTAACACTATAAATTTTTTTGTGCTTAACTAACTATTGAGCTGACTTTATTTTTAGTTGTTACATGCAAAAATATGCAAATTTATTTATCATTCCCGTTATTTTTTCTCTTACTATAAGTGCAAACAATTCAATAGCAGTAAGTGGCCAAGATAACTCAAATCGAAGCAAGGTAACCCTTACTATTGCTGCTGATAATTGGTGTCCATTTAATTGCCAGCCTAATTCAACTAATCCAGGTTATATGATTGAAATTGCTCAGCAAGTGTTTACTGAGCACAATATCAATATTAACTATCAAGTAATCCCTTGGTCTCGAGCTTTGCGCCTCTGTCGTGCAGGAATCATTTCGGCAGTAGTCGGCGGTTATAAATCTGATGCACAAGATTTTATTTATCCAGAAAATGAGCAAGGCTTGATTGGCTTTAGTTTCTTCACTTTAGGTAAAAGTAACTGGCGCTATCAGCAGATAAACTCTTTGAATAATAAACTTTTAGCGGTGGCAGATGGCTATGCTTATACCGATAGTTTGGATAGTTATATAAAAGTACACCAAGCAGATGTGAGTCGTATTTATACTGCTTTTGGCAATCAACCATTAACTGAAAATATAGCACTATTGGAGCAGGGGTTAATAGATGTACTGGTCGAAACCGAAGCGGTATTTTGGTATAGCAGTAAGCAATCAAACCAGCAGGAAAAATTTAATATGGTTGGTATACTTGCTCCAGCTAAACCGGTTTATATAGCATTTTCTCCCGCAATTGAAGCATCACAACAGTATGCCGATATTTTGTCTGAGGGCATTGTTCGGTTACGGAACAGTGGTGAATTATCACTTATATTAGCTAAGTATGGTTTAGTTGACTGGCAATAAAGTCATGACTTTCAGTTTCGAGTTAATATCTAATATTAGTGCGTTATTGGATATTGAGCAGGTAAGATCACTACTACTATTTAAAGTACTAAGAGCGTTTAAGTCATAAGCCACATATAGCACGCCAAAAATACTAATAACGCTCCTAATATTTTTCCAAATATCTGGCCATGTGAATATAGCTTTTCAATGGCAACTATAAGCGTTAAGGCAATGATCCACGGCAAACTCATTACCCCAAAAATCAAGAGTAATGTCATTAACAGCCAGCAACAGCCAAGACAGTACTGACCGTGACTGAAGCCCATTTTAATAGCACCAGCTATGCCTTCTTGCCAAGAGGAAGTTAAAAAGCCCAGTGGTGAACGACAATAATTTAAGCAGCGCTGTTTAATAGGTAACCACTGATACACCCCAGAAATTAACAGAATTAAACAAGTAAACTCAAGCTGAGCGCTGTTCATCATAGGTGTTAATAAGGCTAAATGATGAAACCACCATTGCAGCAGGGTAATCGCTAAGCTATAACCAAACCAAGCGAGTAAGTAGCCAATAATAAAATAAAAGCTTGCCGCGTATGGAGCATTGCGTGCCTTACGCTGATCATTAATCTTGTCAATTAAGTGAAATATTGGCAAGGCAGAAGGTAACATCATACCTGCCATCATGATTGACCACATACTAAACAACACAACTATATCTAGGTAACTCCACTGAGTAACCGGAGCCATATTCATAGTCATCAAAAAAAACATGTAATACCAAGCGGCTACGATAATGATTGCAACCGCGTGCAGTGACCAGTGTTTCTTTAATTGAATCATGTTAATTTTTTGATAAGTCATCTTCATTGCTGTGCTAAGTGTTAGCCCAGTTCACTTCAGCTTTGGCAGCAAACTGACCAACATGGTCAAACGACAACATATTATGTTTTATTGACATGGTTTTACTGGTGCCTATGATGCCATCATTCCAAAAGAAGCCGCCATCAGGGTAGGTGATATGGACATTTTGATCTTCACCATTCATCGGATTAATCAAGGGTGTTTGTTCTACTGCAAGTACATCTGCAATGCTAAAGCTAGAGTGTTTATCATCAGTATTCATAGTAATAGCGGCTACTATGGGTCCTTCCATCTCAGAGAATGTACCTGCTAACGCTTCAAAGGGCATACCGCCAAACTGACCGGAAAAGATACCACCAATAGCGGCTACTTGCTCAGAAGAGGCGGCAGAGTCGATAAATAACAATGCCTTACCATCACCTTCATGAATGGCTTTAGGCCAAGCGGCAGCAAAAACTACTTTTATGCCGGTGAGATCTAAACTGTCTAACTGACCACTTTTAATATAAAAGCCAAGTAGTGCCTCACAACTGCCGGACTCACTATCTGGAAAACCGGAGAACTGACAACCACAGCCATGACTACAATTACAGCATTCAATTTGATGCATAGCTAGTGACCAAGCGTTTTCATTTGATTTTTCATCGGACATGATAACCACCGTACAAAAGTAAAAAACAAGTTATTAGTATAGGTTGTTTTTTATCCATGAAATCCGGATTACGGTAATTGAGGCTGAAGAATAATGAAAAAGGTCAGCTAAGTTGCAGAGAAGAAATTGCCGTACAGTTCGCTATACTTAATAGATGTCTAACATATTTATTTGGTGTAGTTATGTTGCACTTATAACTCATTGATAAAGAGGTAAGTTATGAAAAAGCTACTTGTTATATTAATGGCAACTTATTTACTTTCAACATCTGCGCTTGCAGAGCATGCTTGGTCGTCTTATCACTGGGCAAGAACCACGGCTTCTTTTGATTTAATTCTTATTAATAGCACTACGGCTGATTGGCATGAGTATGTCGGACAAGCCGTTATTGATTGGTCAGCAAGTTCCAAAGTCAACTTAGCTAAAGAGGGAGATGGTACAAGCAATAAAAAAATACGCCGTCAGTGTAAAGCGCCAGCTGGCAAAGTGCGTATCTGTAATTTAGCCTATGGTCAAACAGGTTGGCTTGGCATTGCCGGAATATCTCTTGATGCTGAAGGACACATCACTCGTGGCTATACTAAACTTAATGATACTTATTTTTCTTGGAATTATTATAACAGTGCCGATTGGAAGCAAAGTGTTACCTGTCAAGAGTTAGGGCATAACTTGGGCTTAGGTCACCAAGATGAAGATTTTGACCAAGCTTCCTCTACCTCATGTATGGAATATCAGGATCCGCCTTTCTTGGACCCAGACTCCCATGACTTTGAGCAGTTAGCGGCTATATATGATGACGTTGATAGTTATAATTCATATTCAGGTGGCACTAGTACAGGTAGTAACTCAACTGATGGTAATTCATGTAATTCACCCAAAGGTAAGGGCTGTAATAAATCGGAGAAACCATCGAACAATAGTGAAATAGGTTGGGGGATGTCACTAGGACGTAGGGGGAATAAAGAAGTGTTTATTCGAATTGATCGTCATGGTATCAGACACTTAACGTATGTTACTTGGGCAAAATAGCACTAGCTTACAAGGTTATTTTTAAGTATTGTCGTGGCTTTTTTTTTGTTAAGCTTATAAGTTCAAGGTAATGACAAAAGTTATAAGGAAAATAACGATGAAAAGGCTAACAACTAAGCTCGCATATAAATATATACTTCCCCCATTATGTGCATTATTTTTAGGCGCTTGTGCTGGACCAAGTACAGTCGTGCTAGGCCAAGCGAAATCTGAGTGGGACTTTGATCACCATCTGCAATTTAAGAAAACTAAATTTGATGACAACCATTACAAGCTAGAAGTCATAGCTAATAATAAAGTCAGTTTTGAACGACTATCTGCCTTTTTATTACGCCGAAGTTACTTAATTTGTGGTACTTATGGCTACAAGTTGGAATTAATTAAGGGCGTTGAAAGCTTTGATTTTCCGCGGGCGTCACCTAATTTAATCATGCCAAACCTAACCGCAAAATTAGAGTGTGCAATAAGCAAATAAATAGCAGATGAAAAAATGGGGGCTACTTATACAAGTAGCCCCCATTATTTATTTAGCTATTAAAATAGAGCTCCTAATTAGTTCCTAGTTAGCTCCTAATTAGGGATTAAACTACTTTAATTGGTACAGCTACACCGGTGAACTTAGTGCTCAACTCATGTGCAGGAGGAGTAAACTTGGTTAAGTTAATACCGTCTACAGCACTTTTATACTCTGCCAGGGTAGGGAAGCGACCCAGCATAGTTGCAAGCACAACTAGCGGTGTTGAACCCAATAATGATTCACCTTTCTTCTCTGCAGTATCGGCTACCACACGACCTTGGAACAAACGTGTAGAAGTAGCAATGACCGTATCGCCTGGTTCAGCTTTCTCTTGGTTACCCATACATAAGTTACAACCTGGGCGTTCAAGGTACATGATGTTTTCGTACTTAGTACGAGCAGCACCTTTAGGGTGTGCATCATCGAATTCAAAACCGGAATACTTTTGTAAAATGTCCCAGTCACCTTCCGCTTTAAGCTCATCAACAATGTTGTATGTTGGTGGCGCGACAACTAAGGGGGCTTTAAATTCAATCTTCTGACCTTGTGCTTCCATGTTACGTAACATTTGCGCGATGATTTGCATATCGCCTTTATGCACCATACAAGAACCAACAAAACCTAAATCAACTGATTTATCCGTGTAGAATGAAACAGGACGAATAACGTCATGGGTATAACGCTTAGATAAATCATCATTGTTTACGTCAGGATCCGCAATCATTGGCTCATCAATAGCATCTAAATCAACAACCACTTCTGCGTAATACTTAGCGGTATCATCTGGTGATAATGCCGGGGTAGTACCTGCTTTGATGCCTTCGATACGTTTATCAGCTAAAGCGATTAAGCCGTTAAGTGTTTTCGCTGTGTTTTCCATACCCTTATTGATCATTATTTGGATACGGCTTTTAGCTAGTTCAAGTGATTGAACTAAAGTGTCATCTTCAGAAATACAGATAGACGCTTTTGCTTTCATCTCTGCAGACCAATCGGTAAATGTGAATGCTTGGTCAGCTAATAAAGTACCAATGTGCACTTCAATCACACGACCTTGGAATACATTCTCGCCACCAAATTGCTTAAGCATTTGCAATTGTGTTGCGTGTACTACGTCACGGAAATCCATGTGGTCTTTCATGTGACCTTTAAAGGTTACTTTAACTGATTCAGGGATTGGCATAGCCGCTTCACCTGTTGCTAATGCGATCGCCACTGTACCTGAGTCGGCACCAAAAGCGACGCCTTTAGACATACGAGTATGCGAATCACCACCGATGATGATAGCGCGGTCGTCCACAGTAATATCATTCAATACTTTATGAATTACATCGGTCATCGGCAAGTAAGCGCCTTTAGGATCACGAGCCGTGATAAGACCAAACTTATTCATAAAGCTCATAAGCTTAGGGATGTTCGCTTTTGCTTTGCTATCCCATACTGATGCGGTGTGACAACCAGACTGGTAAGCACCGTCAACGAGTGGAGAAATAGTAGAAGCAGCCATCGCTTCTAACTCTTGGCATGTCATTGGGCCTGTAGTGTCCTGAGAACCAATAATGTTCACTGTGACGCGAACGTTAGAACCTGCATGTAATGGTGTTTCTGAAGCAACACCAACTGCGTTACGGTTAAATATTTTTTCAACAGCAGTTAAACCTTGACCTTCATGTGAGATCTCTTTAGATGCTGCGTAAACAGAAGGTACTTCAACGCCCAAAGTTTCTGCCGCAAATGTTTGTAATTTCTTACCGAATGTAACCGCGTAAGAACCACCTGCTTTCATGAATTCCACTTTTTGTGGAGTGAATGCTGAAGATACGTCAACTAATTCTTTATCACCGTTATATAACTTCTGCGCTTTAGTATCGATAGTTAATACAGTACCTGTAGCTACCGAGTAAGCTTCTTCTAGCACTGCATCGCCATTATCGTCAACAACATTGTTGCCATTAGCATCTACTTTCTTAACCCAGTTTTTAAGGTCAAGACCAATACCACCAGTTACATCAACAGTAGTCAGGAAGATAGGAGCGATGCCGTTTGTACCTGCAACAACTGGGGCAATGTTAATAAATGGTACGTATGGGCTGGCTTTTTTACCCGCCAATAGTGCAACGTTGTTAACACCAGACATACGAGAAGAACCAACACCCATAGTGCCTTTTTCTGCGATAAGCATTAGTTTAGCTTTAGGGTGCTTAGCTTGTAATGCTTTTATTTCTGCCTGAGCTTCTGGTGTGATTAAACATTGGCCGTGTAATTCACGGTCAGCGCGCGAGTGAGCTTGATGACCAGGAGAAAGTAAGTCAGTTGATATATCACCTTCACCGGCAATATAAGTAACTACTTCAATCTTTTCTGCTATTTCTGGCAGTTTAGTGAAAAACTCAGCTTGTGCGTAGCTTTCAAGAATATCTTTAGCAATGGCATTGCCTGCTTTAAAAGCCGTTTCAAGACGAGCGGTATCAGCATCGTATAAAAATACTTGAGTTTTTAAAACTTCTGCTGCTGGTTTTGCTACTGCTGCGTTATCAGGCAGTGTTGGATCAAGAAGCGCTAAATCAAGAAGTACTTCAATTGAAGGTCCACCTTTCATGTGAGACAACAATTCAAAAGCATACGTTGGGGTAATTTCTGCTAGTACAGATTCGCCTAAGATTATTTCTTTTAGAAAAGCAGCTTTTACACCGGCAGCACTAGTTGTGCCTGGTAAAGTGTTATAGATGAAAAAGTTAAGGGAATCTTCGCGATGCTCATTTGCTGAATCTTTAATTTGAGCAATAATCTCAGATAATAACTCAGCGCCATCAATTGGCAAAGGAGCCAATGCTAGATCATTTTTACGACTTTCAATTTCTTTAATGTATTCTATATATAGACTCATTTAAAACTCTCTCTAGTTCTAAGGCGCTAATAACATTGTCATCATTAGCATGGACAAATTTTAGCTCTATTTTACCTGATTTTCTAAGCACTACGTAATCATTTGCTTAAATAAGCACTATTCACTTTGGTTATAGTTGGTAGTGGATATAGTTATAGTGGTTATACCACTTTACTCATAACACTTTCTTCACAACTAATGGTAAATATCAATTTCTTTGATACCTACGCATATTAATTATCGTCTATATTTAGTGATACAGTCCAAATAGTAGCCACCTTACGGTACTTTTTAACAAGCATTAACAAAGATGTATCGTATAACTTTTAATTACAGATACTTAAATAATGATTGCTGAGTAGCTTGTCCTGGCATTGTGTCCTTAGTGCCTTATGCAATATTAAGTATCACTTATCTTATTAGGTGAATGTCGTGCTTCAAGAATATCGCAACCACGTAGCGGAACGTGCAGCTGTAGGTATAGTACCTAAAGCTTTAGACGCTGAACAAACAGCAGCATTAGTCGAATTAATTAAAAACCCACCGATGGGTGAAGAAGCCTTTTTAATTGATCTATTAAGTAATCGTGTGCCAGCAGGGGTTGATGATGCAGCTTACGTAAAAGCAGGTTTTTTAGCCTCTGTGGCTAAAGGTGAAGTCACTTCATCTATTTTAAGCGCTGAAAAAGCCACACAATTATTAGGCACCATGTTAGGTGGTTATAATATTCAACCCATGATTGATCTTCTTGACTGTAACAAATTATCTACCACAGCAGCTAAAGGTTTATCACATACCTTACTAATGTTTGATGCTTTCCATGATGTGCAAGAAAAAGCGGAAGCAGGCAACGCTGCTGCTAAGCAAGTTATGCAATCTTGGGCTGATGCCGAGTGGTTTACTGCAAAAGAAAAAGTAGCGGAAAAAATTACCGTTAAAGTCTTTAAAGTTACCGGTGAAACCAATACCGATGACTTATCGCCCGCACCAGATGCTTGGTCTCGTCCTGATATTCCATTACACGCAAAAGCCATGCTTAAAATTGCCCGTCAAGGCATTACACCGGATAAAGACGGCAGCGTTGGACCCATAGTACAAATTAAAGCATTACAAAAAGATGGCATTCCACTGGCTTATGTTGGTGATGTTGTTGGTACTGGTTCTTCACGTAAATCAGCAACTAACTCGGTTTTATGGTTTATGGGTGATGATATTCCTTATATCCCTAACAAACGTGGTGGCGGTGTCTGCCTAGGCGGTAAAATCGCACCAATTTTCTACAACACCATGGAAGATTCCGGCGCATTACCCATTGAATTAGACGTACAAGCAATGAACATGGGTGATGTTATTGACATTTACCCATACCAAGGTGTCGTTAAAAACGCTGCCGGTCAGGTTATTTCTACCTTTAAACTTGCGCCAGTATTATTAGACGAAGTTCGTGCTGGTGGTCGTATTCCACTAATCATTGGTCGTGGTTTAACCGGCCGATCTCGTGAAGCGTTAGGTTTAGCGGAAACAGACATATTTAAGAAACCAGTTGATCCAGCGGTTTCTACTAAAGGTTTTACCTTAGCGCAGAAGATGGTTGGTAAAGCCTGTGGTGTTGATGGTGTGCGCCCTGGTCAATATTGTGAACCTAAAATGACCACGGTAGGCTCACAAGATACAACCGGCCCCATGACACGTGATGAATTGAAAGATTTAGCTTGTTTAGGTTTCTCCGCTGATTTAACCATGCAGTCTTTCTGTCATACCTCTGCTTATCCTAAGCCTGTTGATATTATTACCCACCATACTCTGCCTGATTTCATGATGAACCGTGGTGGCATTTCACTCCGTCCTGGTGATGGAGTCATTCACTCTTGGCTAAACCGTATGTTATTACCAGATACTGTTGGTACTGGTGGTGACTCACATACACGTTTCCCCTTAGGTATTTCTTTCCCAGCAGGCTCTGGTTTAGTTGCTTTTGCCGCGGCAACAGGTGTTATGCCACTTGATATGCCGGAATCAATTTTGGTTCGTTTTAAAGGTGAAATGCAGCCAGGCATCACCTTACGTGATTTGGTTCATGCAATCCCTTATTATGGTATCAAGAAAGGTTTATTAACGGTTGAAAAATCCGGAAAAATTAATGAATTCTCAGGTCGAATACTAGAAATTGAAGGCCTGAAAGGTTTATCAGTTGAGCAAGCATTTGAATTATCAGATGCCTCGGCTGAACGCAGCGCTGCCGGTTGTTCTATTAAACTTGAAGACGATTCAGTTAGCGAGTACTTAAGGTCTAACATTATTATGCTTAAATGGATGATTGCCGAAGGCTATGGCGATGTTCGTACTATTACTCGTCGTATTAAAGGTATGGAAGAATGGTTAACTAAGCCTGCATTAATGTCTGCTGATAGCGATGCTGAATACGCACACATTATTGAAATTGATTTAGCCGATATCAAAGAGCCTATCGTTTGTTGTCCAAATGATCCTGATGATGCCAAATTATTATCAGACGTTGCTGGTGTTAAAGTCGATGAAGTATTCATCGGTTCATGTATGACTAACATTGGACATTTTCGTGCTGCGGGTAAAATCATTGACTCTTTCCTTGAAGAGAGTGGTGACACATTACCAACACGTATGTGGGTAGCACCACCAACGAAAATGGATAGCGCGCAGTTGAGTGACGAAGGTTATTTCTCTATTTTCGGTAAAGCTGGCGTGCGTGTTGAAGCACCTGGTTGTTCATTATGTATGGGTAACCAAGCACGTGTAGCTGATAAATCTACAGTACTTTCAACATCTACACGTAATTTCCCTAACCGTTTAGGAAATGGCGCCAATGTTTACTTAACCTCTGCAGAGCTTGCTGGTGTTGGTGCTATCTTAGGTAAAATACCTAGCCCGGCTGAGTACATGGAATACGCGTCTAAAATTGATGCCACATCAGCGGATACTTATAGGTACTTGAACTTCGACAAGATGGAGCAGTACACCAAGAAAGCGGATACCGTTATCTTACAAGTCGAAGCCTAATTTGAAGTTTTCTTGTCGTTAAGTTTCACTCTTTTGTTGTTGGAAGTACTCACCTATAGTCATAGGCTCCGTGCTTCCTCCTAGAAAGAGCATTACTTAACTTAAAGAAAACAGCAAATAGTTAAAAAATAATGCCACCTTGTTATGCAAGGTGGCATTTTTTTAGTAAACCATAAAAATTATGAGCTATTGATAACTGTCTAGATCGGAGAATGACTTACGTAGTTTAGGCACTAGCCAGTCTTCAAATAGCTTAACTTTTCTCCATGAAAATTGCTGTTCTGGCGCGACAAGGTAAAGTGAATAGGGACTTTTTATCGAGTAGTTGAGTAGCTTAACTAAACGACCAGCGCGTATATGTTCAGCCACTAAGCTACTATTTACTAATAAGAAACCGCGGTCATGCACTGCACTATCAATTAGCGGCAGTGCATCATTGGTTTGAATGACAGGAACCAAATTTTCATAGTTAAAATTTATGTTTTTACAGTATTCTTGAAAGGTTTCCTGTATTCCTATGCTGGTATCCTCTATCCAAGGTAACTGAAATACTTGCTCAGGGTCATCCTTATCAATACCGTCTAGCAGCTTAGGACTTGCCACAAAGATGAGGTTATCATCATAGATTTTCTTCTCGGTTAAATCAGCATAACCGCCTCTGCCCATACGAATGGCTAAATCAATATTTGATTGTTGAAAATCAATAAGAGCACTCGATGGAGCAAGTTGCACCATTATTTCAGGGTGTAATTTTTGGAACTCCTGAAGCCTAGGAACCAGCCAAAGAGAGCAAAAAGAATGCACGGTAGAAATACGTAATATTTGTGGATTTGGATCCCCCGTAACGACTTGAATACCACCGCTTAGTTCTTCAAACCCCCTTTGCATAAAGGGTAATAGTTTTCGTCCTTTTTCGGTAAGCATGGTTTGTTTATTAGTGCGCTCAAACAATTTCGCTTGTAGGTTTTCTTCTAACAAGCGAATTTGTTGGCTGACTGCTGCTTGTGTGACATTGAGCTGTTCAGCGGCTTGTTTAAAATTTTTAGATTGTCCTGCTACCAGAAAAAATTGTAGCGACTTCAATGGCGGTAAATATTTCATAGTTAAGATTTTCTTAATTACAATCAATTTTATATCGTTTGTTTTACCACCATATCATAACTAATCTGTTATCAACACTTAAGACATGAGCAGAGAATTTAAATGAAAAACCTATCAATTAAGCTTATTAAAAACATAGTATTTATAAGTATTGTTATTTTTTGTCAGCTAGCTAAGGCTGAGCATATCACTATAGAAACGGCGAACAATTACCCCTATAAAAACCTGATCAATCGCACTAATGTTGTTAATGTTTTCTACATCAACACCGATGACAAGAAGAAATGTAGAGTTGAGGTTGTATTAGACCAAATGAAATGGACATCGGTGTCAAAAGAAGTTAACCAAAACGTTGTTAACCATGAACTTTTAGCTACTTGCCTATCGAAAGAAGCAGCAGAGCAAATACTCGTTCAAACCTATCTGCAGTTTGGGCGAGGTTTGTAACTTTCTTTATAGCGATTTATGTAGTGCTTCTTTTAATAACATTTAGTTTGAGCGGCTAATAATCTTACTTTATCCATAATAATTTTTTAAGCATAGTTTCGAAATCGAAATATCGTCTCAATAATATCGTCTCGATATCGAGATTAAATGTGCTTAGTTGTAACTTGGTTGTAACCAACTGTATGTATTCAATCATTAATTTATAATTGGTATGACGATTGCTCTAACAAGACCATGAATTATTAAATGGCTTAGTTATGGATATTGTTCGCTCAAAGCAGAAGAAAAAAATCAAGTATAAACAATGGCTTTCTATTGCCGCTATGATCATTGTGGCGCTTACCTTGATAGTTAACCTCTCAGGAAACTCATCGGCATATCAGGTTGATAAATCGGAATTACTGCTTGCTCAAGTGCAGCGAGGTCAACTCAATATAAGTGTTCGTGGTGTTGGTGTGCTAGTGCCGAAAGATATTCGCTGGGTAGCGACCAATGTTGACGGCCGTGTTGAGCGCATTCTAATTAAAGCTGGCGCTAAGGTAAAAAAAGGTGATTTATTACTGGAATTATCTAACCCTCAATTAGCACAGCAACTAGAAGAAACCAAGTGGCAATTAGAAGAAATGGTCGCCGAAACGAATGCACTAAACGTATCGTTAGCCTCAGAGTTATTAGATCAAGAAGCCGCAGTTATTAACGAAAAACTGAATCATCAACGAGCACTGTTAACCTATAACGCCCAGAAAAAATTGCTAGACCAAGGCACAGTCGCCGTCTCACATATTGCTCATGAAGAAGTAAAAATAGATGTAGCGCAATATAAAGAGCGCTGGCAGCTAGAAATAAAACGTTTAAATAAAAAACAAGAAAGTTTAGCGGCACAAGCAAAAGCTTATCAAGCCAGACTTAATCGCATGCATAAAATATATCAAAGAGCGCAGCAGCAAGTTGAGTCTTTAAAAGTACATGCCACCATGGACAGTATCGTGCAAGCGATGCCGATGGAACTTGGCCAACGGGTCTTAATGGGTAGTAATCTTGCCCGATTAGCACGCAGCGGAGAATTTATTGCTGAGCTGCGTATTCCGGAAAAACAAATCAAAGATGTAGCGCTTGGCCAATCAGTTGTTGTTGATACCCGTAATAGTAAGATCGTTGGTATTGTGCAACGCATAGATCCCATTGTTAATAACGGCTCAGTACAAGTTGATATAGAGCTTATTGGTGATATGCCAAAAGATGCTCGTCCTGATCTCACCGTAAATGGTGTTATCGCCATTGCCAATATCGCCGATACGCTTTTTGTTAAACGGCCTATGTTTGCTAACGAACATAGCGAAGCTTTTGCTTATGTACTGGCAGCAGACGGTAGCCAAGCAGATAAAGTACGTATTCACTTTGGTCAAACATCTACACAATATATTCAAATAACATCAGGCTTAACGGTAGGAAATAATATTATTATTTCTGATGTTTCAGCTTGGGAAAAACTACAAACTATTAGCGTAAATTAGGAGCACGTGATGACTAACAACATAAATAATTTAAATAGCACAAGTCAAGCAAGCAATAGCGTAACAGCATTGGTAGAACTCAATGATATCAAAAAAGTTTTTTTTACTGATGATGTCGAGACGCATGCACTAAATAATATCAATTTAACTATCAATAAAGGTGAATACTTATCAATCTCGGGTCCTTCAGGCTGCGGTAAGTCTACCTTGTTATCATTATTAGGCTTATTAGACACTTCCAGTAGTGGCAGTTATACCTTAGCAGGACACGACGTTTCTGATTTAAATCGAGATGAACGAGCAGCGATTAGAAATAAAGAAATAGGTTTTATCTTTCAAGCCTTTAACTTGATTAGTGATTTAACAGTGGCAGAAAATGTTGAATTACCACTAACATATCGCAGTGATTTTGATGCGAAACAGCGTGCCGCTATGGTGAATACAGCCTTAGAAAAAGTGGATATGTTACATCGTGCCCATCATTTTCCCTCGCAACTTTCTGGTGGCCAGCAGCAACGTGTTGCTGTAGCCCGCGCTATCTCGGCCAAACCCTCTATTATTCTTGCCGATGAGCCAACGGGTAATTTAGACTCGAAAAATGCCCAAATCGTTATGGCCTTACTTGATCAATTACATCAAGAAGGGGCAACCATTTGTATGGTTACTCATGATCCACGATCGGCGGCAAGAGCTGAGCGTATGATAGAAGTCTTCGATGGCAAGATAGTCGCTGATCAACGCACCGAAACACCTACAGCCATTGCGGTATAAATCGCTAACATAAAACGAGGATTTTCAGGTGTCTATAACTCTTGATATAAAATATGCAGCTAGGCTGCTCCATAAAAAACCAGTTTTTACTGCCCTTACCATTTTCATCGTCGCCATTGGTTTGGGACTGACTCTTTACACCTATTCGTTATTGAGTAACTTGGTGTTTAAACCTTTATTATTGAATAAAGAGTCACCGATAATTTCTATTGAAGCCGAATTCAATCAAAGCCATTTATTTAGGATTGGTATTGATCCCTATGATCTCTTAACAATAAGAAATGAAATGGATTCAATTGATGAGATCGGTGTTTATCAGGACAGAACATCACTCATTGGCAGCACACAGAATAATTCAGTGACCCGCAAATATAATTCCGTAAACATTGAGTGGAATGTATTCGAGTTTGCCGGTGTTAAACCCATTATGGGACGAGTTCTAATGGCCGAAGATCATTTTGAAGGTGCTGAACCTGTGATTGTTTTGGGCTATGATATTTGGCAACATTACTTTATGGCACAAGAGGATATTGTTGGCTCTGTTATCTTAGCTGATGCCATACCGACACGTGTAGTTGGTATCATGCCACAAGGTTTTGCTTTTCCAATGACTGCGCAAGCCTGGTTACCGATAAAGCAAGAATTGTTATCGCCCACAGATTGGTCGCGTAATGGCTTATTCGCTTACGCAAGGATAAAAAAAGAAGTGCCGTTTGAAGTGTTCCAACAAGAGTTGGCATTACTCAATAAAAAAGTAGTCAAACTTTTACCGGATAATGTGCGCTGGCGTATGGATGACTTCGAGGGCTACTTAAGAGCGGTTCCTTATAAAAAAGCCAATATCACTCAGTTTTATTCTATTTTTATCACTATGGCGGTAGTGGTATTGCTTATTTTATTACTCGCTTGTATTAATGTTGGTAATTTATTACTGGCCCGAGTGAATGAAAGGTTTAAAGAAGTTGCCATACGTGTTGCCCTGGGTGTACCGCGTAATCGTTTGATATTGCAAATGTTGCTTGAGAGTATTTTTATCTGCACTGTTGGCGGCTTCTTGGCGGTACTCATTGCCGGGTGGGGCTTAGAGCTGAGTAATACTGTTTTTGAACAAATGTATATGGCTACGGAGCAGAAACCATTTTGGTGGCAAGTGAGCTTAGATGTTGATGCTATTATTTTATTAATTGTTGCAGTTGTCGCTATGATTGCCATTACTGGATTTATTCCAGCATGGCGGGCATTATCTGGTGATTTTAATGCGGTATTGAGAGATGGCACTCGCGGCTCACAAGGTAAAAAAGCCGCTCGAGCTAGCCAAATCTTGGTAATCAGTGAAATATTACTGTCGTGTGTGGTACTTGTTATCGCCACAATTCTTTTATCGACCAGTTACTCTGCCGGACAGGCTGATTACGGTGTTGATACCAACAATAGAATCACCGCTACAATAGAGTTACCGGTAGTTGATTACCCTATTAGAGAAGAGGAAGAGTTTGAATTAGCAGATACCCTTAAAAGAACCGCATTTTATTATCAACTAAAAGATACCTTAGAGCAGATGCCAAATATTGAGGGTGTGGCTTTTATGAGCCAGTTACCTGGTACGGGTGCTGGCGCAAGTTACTTTGAAATTGAAGGGCGAGTTGCCGCAGTTTATAACGAAAATCCTTATTCCAATAATGAAGTGGTTTCTCGTGATGCTTGGCACGCCATAGGTATGAGAGTTATTCAGGGGCGAGACTTTAACCTTGATGATATCAGCGCAGAAGTTGATACCATTATAATTAACGAATCAATATCTAATGACTTCTTTCCTGATGGAGATGCTATTGGCCAGCGTGTTCGTCGTGCTTTTAGAAATCCTGATGCAGATAGAGAGGGCGGTTGGCAGACTATCGTTGGGGTGGTTTCTGATACCTATCATGGTTCAGCCATGCGCACGTCCAGTGAACAATATAGCTCTTACTTTATGTTAGACCATATTGGTTACAGCAGCATTGATGTCGCCATTCACTATAATGGCTCACAAGCAGAGGCTGAAAAATCATTACAACACGCGATTAATCAAGTGAACAATAATGCTACCGTGTATAACATGCAAAGTTATGATGAATTAATCTCACAGCCAATGATTTTAGTGTCAGCTATTTCAAAAGTATTTTTGTTATGTGGTGTTATCGCAATATTTTTAGCGGCCAGTGGTATTTATGCTGTTGCAGCCAATAGTATTAGCCAACGCACTCAAGAAATAGGTGTACGCCGAGCGCTTGGTGCTAGCGATAGTAAAATTATGCAATTATTTATGATAAAGGCTGTTTGGCAATTGGTTATTGGTTTGAGCATAGGCATTACTATGTCTTTATGGGTGGTTAATCAAATGACTGATACCATGGTAATAAACCAGGGCAGTTATATGGTCGGTTTAATTGCGATACCTTTATTAATCATCATTATGGTGCTGGTTGCCACCTATGTGCCTACACGTAAAATTGTGCTAATGGAGCCTAGTGATGCGCTGCATCATGATTAAAAATATTGAATGTATGTTGCATAAGTATCGGATAAGGACTGATTAAATGCTCTTTTAGCAGAAACCCAGGTAATACTTTGATAAAGTCATAAAGTATTACCTGGGACAGTCTCACTTCGAAAACCAATATTTTGAAAAGTAAGACATTAAAACCTATTACCTCACGCTAAAGAACTGGATAACATGACCTCAGCTACAGCTTCAAGTACACCTCCAGCTACACTTTCAACTACTCATTCAACTATGCCTTCAATTCTGATTGCCGATGATGACCCGCGTATTCTTACCACGTTAAAACTGTTATTAAAATCGCAAAATTACCAAGTTGTCGCGGTTAGTTCACCGGCGGAGTTGTTAACGGTACTGGCAAGGCGTAGCTTTTCAGTGGCGTTAATTGATTTAAATTATCAAGATGACACTACTTCAGGTAAAGAGGGCTTGGCACTAGTCGCGAAAATGCGAGTGCTTGATGAACATATGCCTATTGTTGTAATGACAGGTTACAGCAGTGTTGATATTGCTGTGGAAGCGATGAAACAAGGTGCTGCAGATTTTGTGCAAAAACCGTGGAAAAATGAGCGTTTATTAAGTATTTTACAAGCACAATGTCATATTCAACGAATAGCAAAAGCAGGGCAGAAGTTAGCGCAAGAGAATGCTTTACTTAAATCACAAAGCAGCACAGATTGCCAAAATATAGTAGCGCAATCTGCTGTGATGAAACAGCTGCTTAGTCAATTAGCCAAGCTGGCGAAAAGTGATATGAATATTCTATTTACCGGTGAAAATGGTACCGGTAAAAGTATGTTTGCTGGCTATTTACATCAATGTTCGCAGCGTCATAAGCAAAGTTTAATCTCAGTCAATATGGGTGCGATCACCGATAATCTCTTTGAAAGTGAGATGTTTGGTCATGTCAAAGGCGCCTTTACCGACGCTAAAGAAACGCGTATCGGTCGTTTTGAATTGGCAGAAGGCGGCACAATTTTCCTTGATGAAATTGCTAATATTCCTTTATCTCAACAAGCTAAATTGCTTAGGGTGTTGGAAGAAAAGCAATTTGAAAAAGTAGGTAGTGCTAAAACCCAACAAGTAGATGTACGTTTAGTCTCAGCCACCAATGCTTCATTAGCTGAACTGATAGCACAAGGTAAGTTTAGACAAGACTTACTTTATCGTATTAATACCATTGAAATTCATATCCCACCACTGCGAGATCGCGTAGCTGATATATTACCGTTAACACAGTATTTTCTATCACTGTTTGCTACTAAGTATGGCCTGGAAAGTCATCAGCTTACTGATGAGGCCGCCGCAGGGTTAAAGCATTACCATTGGCCGGGTAATATTCGTGAACTAAGCCACATGATAGAGCGAGCAATTTTTCTTAGTCAACAGCAATTGATAACCCTAGGTGATCTTGGTCTGTCACCGACACAGACAGCTAAGGTTGCCGGTATTGATAGCGGCGGTTTTGACAGTAAAAGTGACACCCTAGAAGTTATAGAAAGACAAATCATAGTCGATAGGTTGGCACGTTTTGATAATAGCGGACATGAAACTGCTGAATCTTTAGGGTTAAGCCGCAGCTCTTATTATCGTCGTCTAGAAAAACATAATTTATGAATGATTGGCGGTCTTATCGGATGAAAAGTATCAGATGAAAATTCAACAAGACCGAGTTACGACCTCATTTGAAAATCAACTATTACGTATAGCCTTACTTATTGGGCTATTACCAACGACGTTGTTATTTTATACCCTGTATAGCCATGAGCTATCGATATATCTAAAAATCATGCTGATGTTCTTACTCTTGGTAAGTGTTATTTATGGTGCTTTTCTCATTCGGCAAAAAGTGGTATCTCAATTTAGAACGTCCGCCAATTTAATTACTGCCATGCAAGCTGGCGATCATGCTATCAGAGCGAACCACCTTGAAGGTGAAGGGGCGTTAAGCGAATTTAATCAGGTCTTTAATGGCTTATCGGCAGCGCTTGCTGAGCAACAGCTGATCAGTAGGGAAAGACAAATATTATTAGATAAAATTACCCAGCAAATAGATGTCGCCATTATTGCCGTTAATAAAAATAGTAATATCATTTTAATGAATCCGGCGGCAGAAAAATTGTTTGCTTGTCGTTTCGAGGAGGTAGCAGGTTGGCCTATTAGTACTATCGGCTTGCAAGATGTATTAACCAATGAACACCGTAAAGTTACTGAATTTGAAATTAAGGCGCATAAGAAAAAAGTATTCATTCATACTGATGAATACTTGGAACAGGGTGATAGACAAAAACTCATTTTCATTACCGATATTCAAAAATTATTACATGAGGAAGAGCGGCAGGCTTGGCAAAAGTTATTACGGGTATTGAGCCATGAAATTAATAATTCGTTAACACCCATTGCTTCATTAAGTGACACCCTAATACGTTTAATAATGAAGCAGAAGCAAGTAACCACAGAGCAAGATAGCAGCGACAGTAATACTGAGCTATTTGATGATTTAGAAGAGGGCTTAGCTGTTATTGCCGAACGAGCCGAGTCGCTTAATGCCTTCTTATTACGCTACCAAGAATTTAGCCGCCTGCCCAAACCAGAAAAAAACCTATTTGATTTAGCTAACTTGTTCAAGTCATTATTGCTACTTTTTGATAACGCTAATATTAGCCTCTTAGGTCAGCCGTTAGTTATCTACGGCGATGAAAAGCAACTACAACAAGTTTTTGTTAATTTGATAAAAAACGCTCAACAAGCGATGTTGAGTAATAGCAGTGGTGTTATAACTATTGAGTGGCTGCAAAAAGAAGATATTGTAGAAATAAAGCTATGCGACCAAGGTACAGGTATAAATAACAGTGATAATATTTTTGTGCCTTTTTATACCACTAAAGTTGATGGTTGCGGCATAGGCTTGGTGTTTAGCAGACAAATTATCGTTAACCATGGCGGCAACTTAACTTTAAGTAACAGAGGTGATGGCCAAGGGGCTGTTGCCAGCATTACTTTACCCATGCATGACAACATTTAATGATTATTAATCAGCAGCAGTAACACCATAAAGCACAATTAATTCAGGATGTTATTCTTGTCGGTATTGCAGATAACGATACGGTTAAATATCGTCAATTAATGACATCAGCGGATACTTATTGGGTATTTAAAATCTAAAAATGCCAGCTTGTTATGCAAGGTGGCATTTTTATTGGCTGTGAAACTTGTGGTAGAGATTAATCGTCATAAAGCTCAAAAATATTACTAAAAAATTTCACTACATTTCTTCTCGATTTTTTGGCTACTCGTTTATTGGGAGACAAGGTTACTTCGCCGCCTTGACCAAGATGTGAAAATGGATCGGTAACCAGCCATTCTGCTTCAAGTCTATCCCAAGCGTGATAGGCCTTTTTAAAGGTATTTAGCTCAACAGTTTCTTTATCAACTTCGCTTAAGTTAGCTACCATTAGCGGACAAGTCTCCGGCAGGTCGTAGTCGTCTAACTCCCCCGTCTGGATTAATACCGGTGCACCGGTTAAATTGGCAAACTCAAAGCCCGGAACATTATTGTATAACCAGCAAACAGGGTAATGAGCGACATGACCAGCAAAGCGAAATGGTGTACCTGTCATCGCCATATATTGTTCTGTTGCTGTCAACATAGATAAAACACCGCCCCAAGAAAAACCAATAACACCGATTTTTTCAGCATTTATATTTGGTTGCTGTAGTAAATAGTGCAGGGCAGCAAATACGTCAGGTAATGTTTCTTGTGGGGTTGCTGGTCTATTGGCACTACCACCTTGTAGGCCTCTTGCGCCCCATAGGTCTAGCTCTAAAGTGGCAATACCGGCATTATTTAATGCTCTAGCATAAAATCGCCCGGTACTGTCGATACCACTAGAGCTGTGCAAAATAATTACCGCTGGTAAAGCTTGCGCAGTTTCAATTCGAGGTAGTCGATATTGTGCGGAAACCTGCCATGAGGTATCGGCGGTTTGCACAGGAATATTAATATAAAAAATGTGAGGTAGTTGTTTATCTATTTTCTTAGCATAGACCAATGAAATGCAGGTTATTGATAGTATGATACAAAATATGAGCTGTTTAGCTATGTTCATGATTAATCCTTTTGTAATACCAATCCATTAAATTATTAGCCACTTGTGCTGGGTAAAATATGCCAAGGCGTTGCTCTCAATCCTAATAGTCAGCTATTAGTCAATCGAGCGCATTGCTTTGATTTATTTTTCCGGTGCACAGCAAGATCACAAACTTAATAAAACAGGTATAAGTTAAAGTCCTTAAGTTCTTGAAAATAGTAGTTACCCGATAAGAATACTTATGACAAATCAGTACAGCGATGAGCTATTATCAGCGATCAATAATAACCACTGTGTGAAAAATGTACAGTATCTTTTGTGGAATTTGTTTGCTAGAATTTGCCACCCAAAAAACGTAAGCAATGTTACGTTAATTATTGATACAAAAAATTTAATCTACAGCACTGGATTTACGTTCCAGCTAGTTCAATGGAGACTCTATGAGTTCATTAGAAAAAAAATTATCTACCTCTGCCACAGCTATATCTTCAAAAATTACAGCAAATACACCCAATGCCATCACCATTTGTGCGTTGTACAAGTTTGTTCGTTTAGATGCATTTGAAGCATTACGTGAGCCATTAGCAAATAAAATGGCTAATGTAGATGTTAAAGGTACCTTATTATTAGCGGCTGAAGGCATCAACGGTACGATAGCCGGCCCTCAGGCGGGTATTGAAACTGTGTTGGCATTTTTAGCTGAGCAGCCGGGTTTAGATAACATAGTTCATAAAGAATCTTACACTGAAGAAAATCCATTTCATCGCACTAAAGTGAAGTTGAAGAAAGAAATCGTCACCATGGGTATTGAAGGTATTGATCCTAACCAAGTGGTCGGCACTTACGTAAAACCAAAAGATTGGAATGCGCTAATTTCTGATCCCGACGTAGTTTTGGTTGATACCCGTAACGATTATGAAATTGAGATTGGTACTTTTAAAAATGCCATCAATCCAAATACGGAAACTTTCCGTGAATTTCCTGACTATGTAGAGAAAAATCTAGATAAAAACAAACACAAGAAAGTTGCCATGTATTGTACTGGTGGCATTCGTTGTGAAAAATCTACTGCTTATTTAAAAGAGCAGGGCTTTGAAGAGGTTTATCATCTTGAAGGCGGCATCTTAAAGTATCTTGAAGAAGTGCCGAGTACCGAGACACTATGGGAAGGTGAGTGTTTTGTTTTTGATGGTCGTGTTGCGGTTAATCATGACTTAGAGCAAGGTCAGTATGACCAATGTTTTGCTTGTCGTTTTCCACTAACTGAAGCTGAAAAAGCAGGCGAACATTACGTTAAAGGCGTGAGCTGTCATCGTTGTCATGACAAAGTTACCGAGCAACAACGTAATCGTTATGCTGAACGTCAACGCCAAATCTCTTTAGCAGAGCAACGCGGTGAAAGTCATATCGGTGGTGATATTCAAAATATCATTGAAGAACGCCGCCAAGAGAAAAGCGATAAAAAAGCGAAGCAAGCAGCTAAGTAGCAGTAAATCTGCAACAGATAGACGCAAAGATTAACCAAACGGCAGCTTGAATTTCAAGCTGGCGTTTTTTATTGGCCAAATATTAGCCGCGCCGTAATTAGTCGATGTTACTAGTGTCACCCATTGGTGGTTTTATACCAATTTGATTAAAATCATTGCTCACTTGTGCTGGTTAAAATAATCCATGTCAGCGTTGCTCTCAATCCCAATAGCCAGCTATTGCTCAATCAAGCGCCTTACCCTGATTTATTTTTCCTATGCACAACAAGATCACAAACTTAATGAAACTGGTATTAGTTTACAAAGTTAAACAGCTAACCGTCTCCGGCAATATTGCTTAACAAAGGTAGATTGTATATTCTTGCTGCATTCAAAATCTTGGTTGTATTACGTGAGAATAATGATGAAAAAACTATTTACCCTGGCGGCGATTTCTCTCGCTGCATCAGCATCGCTATCAATGTCGGTAAGCGCTAATGCACATACTAATAGCGAAGTGTTTACCGTTGAAAAGCTAAACCAATTAAACCAACTACATGATGTTAGTGTTTCTCCGCAGGGAGATAGCATAATTTATGGTTTGAAAAAAGGCGCTAGTGACAATCACCTTTATCGACAAGATGTTAAAACGGGCAAAGTCAGTCAGTTTACCGACCATGAGAAAAGTGAAAGTAATGTCGTTTGGGCGGATGATGGTCAGTCGGTTTACTTCCTTTCTTCACGTAGTGGCAGCAGCCAAATTTGGCAAAAGAGTCTAGATGACAATAAAGCCAAGCAAATATCTGATTTTTCATTAGCAATTAATGGCTTTAAGCTGGCTAAAAATGGGCAAGTATTTGCTTTGTCGTTTACCGTTAAACCGGGTTGTGGCAGCTTAGCTTGTACTGTTACCGCTAAAAAAATTGATGCCGAGAAGAAATATAACATCCGCGCTTATGATCAATTAATGGTGCGCCACTGGGATGTTTGGGCAACAGAATATAAAGAGCATTTATTTGTCGCTCATTTAGGTAAAGACGGTCAACTTAAGAGTGCCCAAGACATAATGCCAAATTGGCAAAGTGATTTTGCTGGTATGAGCCAAGTTACCATTCACCCAGATGCCACCTCGTTAGCCTTTTCAGCGAAAGACTCTTCAAGTAAAGCAGCAGCGAAAGATCATGCGTGGACAACTAACTTTGATATCTTTGAAGTTGCGCTATCAGCAGGACAAACAGCTTTTAACTTAAAAAATATTACTGAACAAAATAAAGCTTGGGATGCCAATCCCGTTTATTCGTCAAATGGTCGTTTCTTAGCTTATAAAGCAATGAAAACCCCGGGTTATGAAGCGGATAAATTTACCTTACAACTTCGTGATAACCGAACAGGAAAAACTCGTGCTGTTGCACAAGATTGGGATCGTTCAATTAGCAGCTTAGCTTTTGCACCGGATAATAAATCGCTTTATGTCGTTGCTCAAGATGTTGGCCAAAAGAGCATTTTCTCTATTACCCCTGAATTTGATGAAGTGCGCAAAATTTATAATGTCGGCAGTAATGGCGATGTAACTAGCTATGGCAACAAACTTTATTTTACCCGTCATACCTTAAACTCACCAAAAGATGTATTTTCAATTGATGACCATGGTGATGAGTTAAAGCAACTAACAAATATCAATGAAGACAAGCTTGCCGGAGTTAAATTTGCTGACTATAAACAATTTAACTTTAAAGGTTGGAATGATGAAACTGTCCATGGTTACTGGTTAAAGCCGGCTAACTATGAAGAGGGTAAACAATACCCTATCGCCTTTTTAGTACACGGCGGCCCACAAGGAAGCTTTGGCAATATGTTTCATTACCGTTGGAATGCGCAATTATGGGCAGCCCAAGGTTATGGTGTAGTAATGGTAGATTTCCACGGTTCAACTGGTTATGGCCAAGAGTTTACCCATTCAATCAGTCGAGATTGGGGTGGTAAGCCATTAGAAGATTTACAAAAAGGTTTAGACTTTATCGTTAAAGACCAACCTTGGTTAGATGGTGATAACGCTTGTGCGTTAGGCGCATCTTACGGTGGTTATATGATGAACTGGATTGCCGGTAATTGGCCTACAGGCTTTAAATGTTTGATCAATCACGCTGGTTTATATGATATGCCAAGCTTTTATCAAACTACTGAAGAATTATGGTTCCCAGAATATGATATGGGTGGCCCTTCGTGGGGTAAAGAAAGTGGCAGTAATAAAGGTAAGGTAAGCCCTGATTATTCTAAATTTAACCCTGCTGATTACGTTAATAACTGGCAAACACCTATGTTAGTGATTCAAGGTGAATTAGATTACCGCGTGCCGTACGCACAAAGTTTAGGGGCGTTTACTACGCTGCAGCGTAAAGGCATTGATAGCCGTTTAGTGATGTTCCCCGATGAAGATCACCATATTCGTAAACCTGATAATCTAGTAGTTTGGTATGACGAAGTATTCAAATGGTTAGAAAAATATACTAAGCAATAGTTATAAACTAAAGATTAAGTCACGCTGTTGATGACGACTAACTAGCCATAACAAAAAAAGGCAGATTAACTTAGGTTAATCTGCCTTTTTTATAACTGTTAGATTTTTATTGTAAATAGTGCTGGTGCAGTATGGAAGGAAAATTAATCTTGTAAAGGTTACTTATGCTTAGGATTTTCAAGATGTTTTTTTCGATTTTTAGTCCTGATTTTTTCAATAGTACCGTCAGATATCGCTTTTGATAATACTTGAGATAACTCATTCGCATAATGTTTAATTTTTGACTGTCTGGATATAGCAATATAGCTATTCATGGGTTTGTTATATTGATAATTAGCCATGGAAAATTTATCTTGATACTCAGTTGTTGATAACAAGGGTAAAACGGTTTCTTCTCTCTCTAAAAAAGTATCTATTCGACCTTTGAGTAGCATATTAACTAGTTGTTTTCTTGACGTTAACTCTATTTTTTTTATCGATTGGCTTTCATCAAACAAAGGGAAATACAAGGCACCTCTTAATGTACCGACAAGTAAGGGGGTAAGATCACTAAAATTTTTTATTGTTAAGTTATCTGATTTCAGGGTAAAAAAACGTAATGGCTGATGTTGGAGCAGGTAAGGGGGATTAAGAAAAATAAAATGCTGTTCTCTAGGAGAAGATTTACTTAATCCCAATATCATATCAGCCTGACCTTGTTTGAGCATAGTTAAACAACGCACAGGAGGACATCGAAGGAAAACAGGCTTAAGCCCAATGGATTTAGCTAACAAATGAATAATATCAATATTTTCACCTACTAACTTGTTAGCAACTAAATCTACATAGGGTGGTTCAAGAAATACAGCAACATTTAGCTTACCCGTTGCCGCAGAAGCACAGTTAAATAACCCAAGGATAATAAAAAAACAACAGCAAAAATATTTCATAATAACGTTACAGCTAGGTTAGTGAAATAATAAGTCTTCTTATAAACAGTGTAGCGTACATGGTTGATACAGTGTCCTACATAGTGAATTTGAGGTGGTATTGCAGCTCTTTAGCTAGATATTTTCACAATACTAGGTACTTAATAAAAGGTTATAGCGTGTATAGAAATATTATCAAGGGATTAAATATTTGAGCTTAAATGGTAAGTGCTACCTTGCAGCTATAACTCGAAGTTAACAGTGATAGCTTACGTGTGAAGCTATCACTCATTAGTCAATTAATCTTGTTCAGCAGCCTCTTTAAGGTAAGCAAGTCGGTCTTGCTCTTGTTCAAAAGCGGCTTGGATCTCTGCCAGCACAGTTTCAACATCTGCGCTTTGAGTATCCTCGGCAAATTGTCCTGTTAACTTCGTAGTGTCACTGAGTTCACCGGCTTCATACAGGGCCCACATTTCTTCACCAAATCTAGTTAAGGCTAAAGTAGGGGCGAACTGGGCGTAATAGCTAGTGATATTGTTGACATCACGCAGTAACATAGCCTTGGCATTGTTATTCGCTGAGGCATCAACCGCTTGTGGTAAGTCGATAACGACAGGGCCGTAGGCATCAACTAAAACATTAAATTCTGATAAGTCACCGTGCACTATACCCGCACAAAGCATACGCATAATATAAATCATCATTAAAGCATGATCTTCTATGGCTTGTTCTGCAGGCATCACTACATCATTAAGGCGTGGTGCAACTTCACCTTCTTCATCAGTGATAAGTTCCATCAATAACACGCCGTCAAAACAGCCGTAGGGTTGTGGTACACGAACATCGTGCTCGGCAAGAGTATACAAAGCATCAACTTCAGCATTTTGCCAAGCTTCTTCTTGTTGACTCTTACCGTACTTAGAACCTTTTTCCATGGCCCTTGCACGTCGACTACTTCGGCCCTTTCTGCCTTCTGTGTACTGTGATGCTTTTTTAAAGCTTCGTTTAGTGGCTTCTTTATATACTTTCGCACAGCGAATTTCATCACCACAACGTACTCGGTACACTGTGGCTTCTTTACCGCTCATTAATTGGTTGAGTACATCATCAATTATGCCTTCTTCTACGAGAGGCAATAGTCGCTTTGGAATTTTCATTGCGCTGTTATACCCTATATCGCCCATTGAGGGTAGTAAAAAGTATGTTTATAGCGATAACAAACGGTAGTTTTCATGGATGTTTTAGCTAAACTCCTATGATTTCCCTTACTTAGCGCAAGGTTGATAATAGGGGTTTTTTGAAAGTGTTATTGCTTCTTTAATTAGCATTTCGTCAGCTATCGCTTCACCTTGTTCTATCACACTGGTTAACCAAAAATTAAATAGCTTTTCATCAACTAACATTAGGGTTTGTGCTTGAAAATACAGATCATGATTGACGGATTTTTGCATTGTTGTCGATTTTTGTTTTTCAGCCTTTAAATGCAATTCCTCATTATGTTCTTTTTTGTATATTTGTGATTGTATGTTTAAACCCATAGTATTAACTATCAAGCTATTGTTCTGTGTCGACATCGTTTTACCGAGAGCTAAACAGAGCTGGTTATACCGATTGGAATAATTTTTTTCTTCAGTGCAAAACTTAGCTATTTCACTTATACATACCGATGTCGCTGCGTGGTAACCAAGGCCAGTAATGGCTCTGTGGCTAAAATCTACATCAAGAGCTCCTTTAGATGTTTGCATGAAAAGGGCTAACTTATAAAAGTAATATTCGTTGAAGTGCGTGGCAGTAATCGCCTTTTCTATGGCTTCAAGTGTTGCAGGAGTGTTTCCTTTCGCAGCATGAAAATTAGCAATTTGTAACCATAATGCACCATTATCACCATCTAATTCAATCGCTTGCTTGAGTAAGCTTTCATCACAATATTTATGGTTCATTGTGATTGAACATAAGCCGACTATATCCATTAAGACACGTTTATTGCCAGAGAACTTCTTGTTATAAGACTGTAATAACTATAATTGATGCTCTTCATCGGATTGTGAAGAAAATAAGATATAGGCAAGTTGCTTATCTGGTGAGTTTGATTGTTGAAGGTGTTGCGCAAAGTCATTAAACTCTTCATCTATATTGGAGCTATTCTCGGTTGTTGTACTATCGCAATGAACAATATAGTCCTGCTCTGTTGGTTTTCTTGAGGTTACCTCTTTCTCTACGTTGTTATTGGGAGACTCAGGCGTAGTTTCCTCAGTTGATATAGTGTCAAGAACATTGGACTCACGGGTAAACTCAATAGGTATAGTAGGTGTAATGTCTGAGGGGCTTACGCTAGGCATTAAAGTAATAAAAAACATCACTGCGCTAATGCAAATAATGCTGATTAATAAAGTAGTTTTACGTGTCATCCTAGACTCTTTTTTAGTTATTATATTGATGTTAGTTGAGTTGATTGCGTGGGGGTTAGTAATCTTGGCCAATTAGATCTAAACGTTTTGCTAAAATGATTTCCTCAAAAGAAAATTCAATAAGGTTGGTATCAAAAAGTAAACGTTCACCCCAAAGGTTAGCAGCACGTCGAACTTCAAAGCTAGCTAAATCAACGGTTTCTTCAACGACAAAAATCAAACCGATACTGGAGCTATCACCAAGAGCACTTTGCCAATGGTTGGTTTGCAAGTTGATGACATTACCTTGTAAAGAAAAAGCATAAAAATGGTAGTGATGAACCGCAGTTGCCGAGCCTAAAGTAAATTTTAAAAAATCAAAAGAAGGGATCGCCAAGCCGAATTGGGGTTCATCGATGGCGACACTATGATAAGCAAAGATAAAGGCATCATTGAGCACAGCAATTGAGTCAGGTGCGCCCATTTTAGTTAATACTTGATGGTAATCTTTTGGCGAGAAAGCTGGTACCGCTGCAACATGTCCGTATTGGCGTTTTATTACCGAGCATGAAGTCAGCATTAGCAGACAAATAAAACTGATTACTTGAAGTAGAATTAGTCGCTTTAACATGGTTATTACTCGGTTTTAGCAGCCAACTTACTATAGGAAAAATCGACTAAAACACCTTGCTGATCAAAGATAAACATAGCGCGGTCGAAAACTGAAACTTCAGTGGTTTCGTTATAAATTAGCAGAATTAAGCCTTCTCGTGTTACCTGCTCTTTCAAGTAGTAATAAATGGTTTTTTTACCAATCGATAATACTTGTGATGGCGGCCCTAAAGCCGTTAATACTTGCTGGCTAGTAGTTGTGCCGTTAGTAAAGGTTTGTGGCTGACGCCAAAGGTTTTCTACGCCAGAATCTCTACTGTAATTCACACACCCTGAAATAAAACTGGTGAGCATAATAGCGATTAACGTTTGATAAATATTTTTCATAATGGTGGTGGCTCATCATTTAGTAACAGGTTTAGTAACGGATGTAGTAGAAGGTGTAATCGCATAGTTAGCTAAGCCAGCCAAGAAAAAGTTGGATAATAAATGCATTGGAAATATCAATAAAGAAGGCGCCAATTAGTGGTACAACAATAAATGCCTGTGGTGACGGGCCATATTTTTTGGTAACTGCGGTCATATTGGCAATCGCGGTGGGCGTTGCTCCAAGGGCTAAGCCGGCATAGCCAGAAGCCATAATAGCCGCATCATAATTTTTGCCAAGTGCTCTAAAGATTACAAAAATAGAAAAACCTAACACCATAATCACTTGCGCACCCAGCAGTAATAAAATTGGCAGGGCAAGGTCTATAAGAGTCCATAGTTGCAAACTCATCAAAGACATCGCTAAAAATAACCCTAAGCAGAAATCTGAAATTAATGCCAATGTTGGTGTACCTGATGGCCAAGGGAATTTTTTCCAAATAAGTGGCACTGTATTCGTCAGAATAATTCCGCCAAATAAGCAAGGTACAAAAATAGGCAGCTTGATACCAAAACTATCAATAACTTGGTGTAGATGTATACCTATACCAATGGCAATACACAGCACCAATAACACAGTATAAATACTATGTACGGTGATTTTTTCTTGCTCATCATTAACACCTACAGACAGATTCTCTTGGCAATCGGAGCTTAAGTTATGGCGCTTTATTAAATAGCTAGCAATTGGCCCGCCACAAAGGCCCCCTAAAACTAAGCCAAATGTTGCACAGGCAATACCAATTTCCATGGCGTTTTCAATGCCAAAATCACTGACAAAAGTTGGCGCCCAAGCAATAGCAGTACCGTGACCACCACTAAGAGAAACTGAGCTGCCTAGTACACCTACAGGAGGAGCTAAATCAGTTACTAACGTAACGGCAATACCGGTAAAGTTTTGCAGAAACAAGTAACAAACGGCTAGGATGAGCAGCGTTATCAGTGCCTTGCCTCCTTGCAGTAAGGTAGAGAACTTGGCAGATAAGCCAACACAGGTAAAAAAGACAATCAGTAATTGATCACGTTGATCTAAGGAAAAATCAACACTTCGGTCAAAGGTAAAATAAATGGCGCTAAAGAAAATGGAGGCAACAATACCGCCAGTGACAGGCTCGGGAATATTGTACTTTTGCAAGAAAGAGACTTTTTTGGTTAAAAACCGGCCTAAAAATAACACCAATACCGCTAGAATCAGGGTCTGTCTTGCATCAAGTTCCATGTGCTATTTTACCTCTTTATTAAACGCTTCTAACTTGTCTTCTAAAACGGTAAGTTTCTGATAAATTTTTTCATTTTGCTGCAAAATCTTTTCGTTTTGTTTTCTTAATTCTCGGTTTTTGATATTGGTATCAGCAAAGCCAAATATTTTATTCGCAAAGACCGCACCTACGCCACCTAATATACCAACACCTAAAAGAAACATAATAAATACTGCAATTCTGCCAACTAATGTTATTGGGTAAACATCACCAAAGCCAATGGTGGTTGAAGACATTAACATTAGCCAAAAAGCATCAGCATAGTTTTTTACTGGCGAGCCTTCTACCGCTGTTTCTGCCACAAAGGCAACATAACCCAAGCTCATATTGATAAGAGCGAATAAGACCACAGATAACAGCCCTAATGCCCCGTAGTTATAGTTTTTTACGCCAAACTCATCAACTTTATATAAGTTACTTTTTTCCATGGCGCTTTGTAGAATAATCATCTTGATCTCTATGCAATTTACTTAGAATATTTTCGATGATATTACAATCGGAGACGATAGAGAAGTATAAGCTAAGGGATTGTCATCACTTAGCTTATACATATATGACACTCTCTACATTCAGCTTGTCACTATCTGGCAATTTTGCTGTGTTGGCATAAACTTAACTAACATTTATGTATGATGAACAGGGGTTATTTATGGGCAAGTGTTATAACAACATTGATATCGCAGCGCCAATTGCAACGGTATGGCAAACAATGGCAAATTTCCACGATATGTCATGGGCAGAAGGAGTGATCACTTCTTTAGTTAAAGTGGGTCAGGTGAGTGGCACTGAATTAGGCGCTAAAAGAATGCTAAATGACGCCATTCATGAAACCTTAATCTCACTAGACGCCAAAGCTTATACTTTTTCTTATTCTATTGATGATGGCCCTGGCCCAATTGCAAAGTCTGCAGTAAGTGATTACCTTGGCGTGGTGAAATTATCAGCAAGTAGCACTGGTACTCTGGTTGAATGGAGCTCTAGTTTTACTTCTGCTAATGACCGCGAAGTCACTGAATTTTGTGATCCTATTTATACTGCATTACTTGGCGCATTAAAAAAGAGCTTGAGCTAGCCTATATTAATTACGCTTTAATTAGGTGATATGAAGGCAAGCTACTAGCTTGCCTTTTTTGTTGGCTTCTTGGCAAATTTTCTTTTACCACCTTTCGCTTTAAAAGCGATCTTAGGTAAACCAGAAAATGATTGTCGACTAGCGCCATAAACCATCTCTGTGACTATATTTGTTAGTGGTTGCATAAAGCTTTGGTAGCTAGCAGTTTTCTCACTAATGGCGGTGAGTGTTGCTTCCCACTGCGCTGTCATGTCAGGCAGGGTGGCCATTTCAGGAAGGGCGTTGATTAACGCAATGCCTACTTCTGTTGCTGTGATAGCTTTGCCTTGGCGCAGTAAAAACCCCCGTTTAAACAGTAAATCGATGATGCCGGCGCGAGTAGCGTCTGTGCCTAAACCATCAGTTTCCTTGAGCACCTTTTTAATAGTAGCATCACTGACATATCGGGCGATGCCTGTCATGGCCGCTAGCAACGTTGCATCCGTAAAAGACTGTGGTGGTGAAGTATGCTTCTCCAGCAACTCACCTTGTTGGCAATGTAATAGTTGCCCTTTTGTCAGCGGTGGTAGCGTTTGCTCTTGCTCTGGATTGGCACTACTTTCAGCTGGTGCTTTTTTACTTTTCGGGAAAAGTACTTGCCAACCTTGTTGCTTCTCTATTTTTGCTTGGCTAACAAAGTGGCCACCGGCGATTAGCAGGGTAACTTTGGTTTGCTGGTAAATATAGGCTGGATAAAACTGCACTAAATACTGGCGGACAATCAACAAATATATGTTTTTTTCAAAGGTATTTAAGTTGATATTTTCTGGTGATTTTTCGGTGGGAATAATGGCATGATGCGCAGTTATTTTTTTATCGTTCCACGCTTTGCTCACTAAAGCAGTGTTCGCCCCTTGTGCTGCTTTATTACAAGGTAAAGATGATTGTGCCAATGTATTAACAATACCTCTTGCTTGCTTTAGCTGTTCTTTGGGCAAATAACGACAATCGGAGCGCGGATAGGTGATCAGCTTATGCCTTTCATACAAGGCCTGACACACATCAAGTACCAGTTTGGCATTCATTGAAAATTTCTTAGCGGCGCTGATTTGTAATTGTGACAAGTTAAAAGGTAAGGGCGCCGCTTGTTGCTTTTCCTTACTTTCAAGATCACTAACCTTTGCTGGTTGGTTATCAATACGCTTAACGACATTTTCCGCTAAGCCTTTTACTAACACTCTGCCTTCTTCATCACAATAAGGCTTACAGCTGTCACTGGGCTGCCATTTCGCGGTAAAAGCAACAGCTTCGTTTTCCCCTAAAGCAATGTGGGCTTGTACTTGAAAAAAAGGTTTACTAATAAAGGCGGCAATCTCTTGCTCACGCCTGACCACTAAACCTAATAAAGGTGTTTGTACGCGGCCCACTGATAACACTGAGTTATAACCGGTCTTTTGTCCTTGTAAGGTATAAGCGCGAGTAAGGTTAATACCATAAAGCCAATCAGCTCGAGAGCGAGCTAAGGCAGAAATAGACAAAGGCATAAAGTCACTATTCGGTTTTAGTGAGTTAAGTGCGCGTTTAACGGCAGGTAGGTTTAAATCGCTAATCAGTAAACGTTGAATGTTCGATTTTTTTCTTTTTGATAATTTGAAGTAATCAATCACTTCATCGACCAATAATTGACCTTCTCGGTCAGGATCACCAGCGTGAATAATTTCATCGGCTTGTTTGACTAATTTACGTAGAACAGTGAGCTGTGAGCGAGTACGACTTATAGGTTTTAGCTGCCATTGCTCAGGCACTATAGGTAAACTTTCCATACGCCATTTTTTTAATGTCACATCATAATCTTCAGGGTCTGCTTGTGCCAATATATGACCGATACACCAACTGACCACATCGCCATTACCTAGTTCGATATGGGTTTTACAGTTTCTATGTGGCTTAGGTAGTGCCGCGGCAATAGCGCGACCTAAACTGGGTTTTTCAGCAATGTAGAGTTTCAATGGTATTTGAATGATGGTGATAAGGTGTGATGACTTTGATTATAATGCGCGCACTGTCTTTATGTACAGCTTTGTTTTTGTGTTTATGTAACCCTAAAAATTGAGTAAAAAAAACCGCTCAAAATGAGCGGTTTCTATTCAGCAATTAACTATAACGTTAATTAAAAATCATAACGCATGGATAGTTTCACATAACGTGGTTTTTGGAAGTCATTAGCATAACCAAATCTAGGGTTATTAGTACCACTATCAAATTCAGATTGCTCATCTACACCTTCTACACCATCAAAGTTGAATACATTAAATACATTCATTTTGAAAGTTAATAAGCCAGAGTCATCCATATCTACTTTATAAGTCAAGTTTAAATCAAGATTATAAACCCATTCAGTAGTACCTAAAGAACCACGGTCAGTTGCTACACCATCATTATAGAAAGATGCTGCACCATACCAATCACGACCGTAACAAGTACCATCTATATCAATAGCCGTTGGACAGTATCCTTGATCTTCAGGGTGTACACCAAAGGCACTCTTAGGTTTACCTGATTTAACCCAGAAGTTATAACCAATACTAAAGTCTTCAGTAACCGAATAAATACCGTAAGATTTAATGTTATGACGTCTATCGTTAGGTAAGTTTCCGTAACCATTATCCATTAGCTCAGGGTAATCAAAAGAGGTTGTCCAGCCGGGATCGGCCTGTCCATTATCTGAACGAACTAAACCTTCAGTGTTACCATAAGAATGTGACCAAGTGTATGAACCTGCAATAAAGAAATCTTCAGTAATATAACCTGAGAAATTAAATTCTGCTGCATAGTATTGACGCTTGGCATCAGGAAAACCTAGCATGTCAGAGCCAACAGTTACAGATTCTTTAATACCATCACCGTCAACATCATAGTTCATAGTAACGTCACGGCCAGGGTTAGTTAGTGTTGGGAACCAACCGCCAACTAAGTAATCTTCCATATTTGGATCATTTGCGTAGTTTTCTTTGATCCAAGCATTCATACCATAGTTAAATGAAACATCTTCAATAGACTGTTTTAACTCACGAGAAATCAAGCGAACACCGGCAGCCCAGTCTTCATTAATTTGCTGCTCGTAACCTAGAACAATTTCATCTGAGTACATAGACTCAGCTTGGTCATTAAATAATTGTTCAGCATCAGGAACTACACCATCAGCAACTTCATCATAACCAAGCTGCTCACCTAGTTGTGGAGAACCATCACTATTAACACCATCTAAACGATAGTAAGTGTGATTATCATATGCAGCTGATGCCATACGTACGTTAGTATTCGGCGACACAGGTTGGAAGTAACGACCAATTGAACCATATAGCTTACTTTCGCCGTCACCTAAAAGGTCATATGAGAAACCTAGACGAGGTGCTACTTGATTTTTTAAATCAACATATTTTTCGCCTGAACCTGTTGTATTACTGAAGTTACTAACACGTACACCTAAATTAACTGATAATGCATCATTAACTTGCCAAGTATCAGTAATGTAAATTGCATCTGATTGGTTTTCAGTTTCACTGGCTTTACCCCACTTACGCAAATCTGCATAATCTTCACCTTCTAGTATAGGTAAGCCTGCTGCGCCATCTTCGCCAGCTGTATGGTATTCATACCAACCGTCGCCATGAGGAGTATAGAAGTCTGAAATTTCAAGTGTTTCATGATCGTAACCAAAGCGTAAGGTATGATCACCAATAACGTAATCAAAATCTATACGATAAACAGTACGTACATCTTTAGTAGAAGAATCACCGTATCCTACCCAATCGCCTAATGGCTCATAAAAGCCACTGCGGTAATCTTCATAAGTTGACATGTCAGGAGTTCCAGATGGTACACCTGTTTCATTCGTTACAGAGCCATACATTGCTGACATAGATAGATCTTCAGTAAGGTAACCAGTGTACTGAACATTCCAAACTAAACCACCCTCTTTGCCTTTAGTTACGCCAGGTGCTGAACTTGGATCATACTCACCATCAGTTTTACGCCATTGTTTATTTGTATAAGTTGTACTGTTGTCAAATGCCATAGCGCTGATCGAGTGATCTTCACTGATTTCCCAATCTAATTTGGTAAACCACATGTCGCGTTCAGCTTCATTCTCGTTATAACTGGTGTCACCGTTACCTGTGCCTTCTGCACGATATGGGTTATATAAGCCATAGAAGAATAAAGTGTCTTCAATAATTGCACCACTAGCCCATAAATTTACTTCTTGTTCATCAAAACTATTTGTGTCGTCTTTTACTAAAGTTAAATCATTATTATAGTATGGGTAAGGTTCACGTAACGCATCTGGATCAATTTCTACTTTACCGCCAAAATGCCAATCGTTATCACCAGATTTTGATGCTAAGTTAACAACACCACCAATGAATCGACCGTATTCTGGAGATACGCCACCGGTAATAACTTCAGTTTGTTGAATAGCTTCCCATGGTAATTCAATGTCGCCCATACCTTTACGTACATCGGTAATGTTCAAGCCATTAAGCATGTAACCATTCTCAGCTACTGATGAACCACCAATTGCTACACCGCCGAATGCACTGTCACCACCAACTACACCTGGAGCTAGCATTGCAATAGCTGCAGAATTAAGCTCTACAGGTAATAAATTTAACCGTTCTGTTGATATAACTTGAGATGTTTGGGTTGTAGATGTATCTACTACACTAATTCGTGCACCGCTAACTTCGATACGTTCAACTGAACCTTCTTCAATTAAGGTAGCATCAAATACTAAACCACCAACAGTGATATCTACATGCTGTTCACTTACTGTACCAAAACCTTCTTTTGTTACAGTTACAGTATACTTACCAATTGGTAGGCCTTTTAATGAAAAGCTACCATTTGACTTGGTATTTACAGTTCTTACAATACCTTTACCTTCATGTTTAATAGTAACTTTTACGTTACTCATGTCTTGGCCTTGTGTTGTTTCAACATGACCTTTTAAAGTACCTCTACCATCTGTTGCAGCCAAAGCAGTTGGCATTGTCAGCATTAATGCTGTACCTACGGCAATGGCAGCGAGTGATCTACGTGCCTTCAAGCTTGATTTAATCATTATGTTATACCTGTTTTAGTTTCATCTTATTGTTTTTTATGTTGTTTTTGTTTTATCCCTTAACCTGACTTAACTCCCCTTGTACTTTTTACTTGTCAGCAGTAGGTGTTTCTTAAGCGAATAACACAGAAGTACAATCACAGTTATATACGTTATATTGTATATTATCTACAATTATTTGATTGCAAGATGATACAAATTGCAACAAGATCAATCTGAAAAGTTACCTGGGATTAACGCAAATGCAGCAAAAATGCTCGCTGAGGCAAAGGAGAAAAGAAAGGCTAAACAAGTAAATGACCGTAAGAATAAAATACTCTTAGCTTAGAATTAATTCGAATATAATGCTGGGTTGATAAGTGATTTAGAAATTTAATGCAGGAATATAACGTATATTTTGTTTTCTGAGTGTCTTTCATAACCGTTTATTCATAGAGGGATAATGAGAAGTTTTTCTAGCTGGTGTTAGTAAAAATGAGTAATAATTCACTTAAATAGCTGTGAGGATTAGAGAGATTTTTTCTTGTGGTTCTTTACGTTTTTTTGAAAAAAGCGTTACTATTTGGCAACGTTGGGCTTACTTTTCTTGTAAGTTAGCACCAAAATAGTGCCGAATAAAATAGTAAATGAAGCAAGTACTACGCGTAGGGTAATAACTTCATTAAGCAATATCGCCCCTGCTAAAGTTACTAATAAAGGCACACTTAATTGAATGATGGCGGCTTGAGTGGCCTTGAGTTCAGGTAGGACACTGTACCAAATAATGTAACCTATGGCAGAAGTGACAATACCTGATAGTAATGCGCAGAAAACACCATCGCTGGCTAAATTAATGGTGTTGTTTGTTGATAAGCTAACGATAAACCATAACAGTATCGCCATTGGGGCTGCTTTGATAAAGTTGCCTGCAGTAGAGGCGGCGGGGTTACTTGTACCTCTACCTTGTAGCGTATATATACCCCAAGCAACACCTGAAATACACATCAATAATGCGCCAGTCAATGAAGGTGCGCTTATACCGGGTAACATTAATATCACTAAGCCAAAAAGCGCTAACACAAAGCCGATTAATTGTACGCTATTCAGGCGCTCTCCTTCACGGTAGCCAACAACTGTCATGGTTACTTGCACTGAGCCAAACAGCAATAACGCGCCTGTACCAGCGGCGATTAAGCCGTAACCATAAGTAAAGCTAACCGCATAAATAAAGAGGGCAATAGCAGCGAGCCAACTGCCCGACTGCAAGGGCGCTTTATGTTTTTTTAGCGTGACAAATAGCCATAAGAATAGTGCGCCAGAAACCACTCTCAGCATTATGAAACTGGCTTCATCTATGGTGGTTTGTTCTAAGGCAAAACGCGTAATCAGTGAATTAGCAGCAAAGGCCAATAGCGATAGAAAAGTGATTAGGATTATTTTAAAGCGAGTCATATATGTTCCTAGTCTATGTATTGGCAACGATGGTGAGGTAAGTGATTCGGCTCTCTAGTTCTTAATCAATAGTTAACAATAAAATTAAGGTGCCAGCTTAGTAAATTGGCAAGATAACACCTTAATAATTAACCTTAACTCGGGTTAAAGTTATGCAGCTGACTATTAAACCATATCATCAAAAGGGTTTTTAGTTGGCAGGGCAATACCGTTCTTGAATTCAGCGAACTTTAAACTCTCAGTGGTTAATTCAATATCAGCCTCATTGACCATGCCTTCACCAAATTTATAAATCAAATCAAATTGACCTTTGTTGGCGTTATCACGATAAATTTGTTGAGCTTGCTCTACTGCCACGAGTTTTTGTTGATACTCTTGCATAGCTTCACTGCCATAGCGTTTTTCCATCATGGCTAAGCTCACTTTTGGCGAAAATACCGTTGCTGTGGCATTATTACCGCCAAAGCCTTTTGAGTTGATAAAAGCGATGTCCATGTCATGACAATGCCAATGCTCAGTGGCGATATTAAGGTGCTGATCATAAACATCATCAGCAACTTTATCGATGGTGGTAATGCCAGGCATAATATTTTCACTAAAAATACCTAATGCCATGGCCATTTGATCGCCACTAGCAGGACCTAGCGTATGGCCAACATAAGCTTTTGGCGCAGCTACTGGCCAGTTTTCGATATTAAAGCATTCAGCAATTTTATGATAAATCAAAGACTCAGTAACGCGATTTTGTGGCGTACTTGAGCCGTGCGCCAGAATAAAACTACGCTCTTGTAGTGCTTCTTTACCCAATACTTGCTCAGCTAAAGCAACAGATTTTGCCATGGTTATATAGTTACCAGGACCTGGCGCCGTGATAGATTTTTTATAGCCATCGGCATTGATAAATACATCGGCAACTGAAGCGAGTACTTTTGCGCCCATTTCTAGGGCAAGGGCATCATCCATCAAGACGACAAACTGTGCGCCTTCACCCATAGTAAAACCACAATTTTTGCCAAAAGGACGACTGGTACGACGATGATCTGCGCTGTCGGTACCGTCTAGTCTTTTTAAGCCTTCTTCGTTGGCTAGTGCGCTCATATTGCCAAAGCCTTCAATCACTTCTGGCGTGATCGCTGCTTCACTACTACCGACAATAGCGACACGGATGCGGCCAGCAGCCATGTCATGAACAGCAGCACGTAAGTTATACAAAAATGTTGCACAAGCACCAGAGCTGGTAAATGTGGTACCGACATTACCAATAACATAGGCATTAATAAAATCGGTAGACATGGTATTTAAGCCGAGGGCTAATTGTTTAGTACTGACTCGAGAGCCTGTTAACCGACTTTTAATCAAACCACCCAAGCCTTCATCGTTTAGTTGGCCGGCGATCGAGGCTGAATAAGCACCTACTTCATCAGGACTAATTTTATCTAAAATAGCATCCCATTCAAGGCCCGTTGAGCGAATAGCATCGGTAGCAGCGAAAATAGTCGCTTGTAAACCACGTGGTTGATAACGGCTTTTATAAAGTTTTGCCGGGTCAAAGCCGGTTGGAAACTGTCCCGCGGCTTTAATAGGGTTATCACGATATGAATCATGGGTAATGGTTAATTGTTCAGGTATCTTAACCGACACTCTGTTCTCGCCTAAATCAGTCACTAACCATGAGCTTGGCAAAGGTTTAGGTAGCTCTTTCGTGCGTAACTCAAAGGTTATATATTTATCAGTAGGGCTAATATTCATCTTTTGATGCCAATGCGTCGCATCAGGATCAAAGTGATTTTTCTCAATTTTACGAATTAAGGTACCGTCAAGGATTTGTTGACCGAATTTGGCTTCTATCTCAGCTGGTTCGACCGTATTACCCTCAGCATCAACTAAAGCGCCTTGCTGATTGGTGACTATATTCATCAAGCTAGCTAAGCCAACAAACGTTTCTTGGCGTGCTTGGGCATTTAACTTGTCGATTACGATACGACGGAAGCCTTGATGAAAAGAGGTGCGTCCTGCGGCATTAATGCCGCCCATGCCAATAATTAAAGGTAAACGTGCCATGTAATAACCCACTTAAAGAATTTGAGTAAATGCAAAATGGTAATAATGCGTAATATATTAGCTATTCTAATGACTATTAAAAATAATAATAAGCCAAAGTGGCCTTATATTGTGTGATAATGGCCAAATGGTGCTGGTAGGAGAAGCTGATGACTGATCAATACATTAAAACAAACAATCTAATGGTCAACTTAGTCATTTACCCACACGTTTTGGCGACAGGAGTTACTTTACCTGTTGAAATGTTAATGGCTGGTGAGGCCTTTGCCAGACGTTATGACAAATCGGCATTAAAGCTTAATACCCAGTTTTTAAGTGAGTCGTCGACACAAATAAAGTCACGTGCGGGTATTACTATGATTGCCGATATCACCCTTGATGAGGAATCTATTGCTAACACAACACCTGCCGATATCATTATTGTGCCGAGTTTATGGCGTAATCCTAGGCCTGTGCTTAAAAGTCATCAAAAACTTATTACTTGGTTAAAACGTTGCTGGCAGCAGGGTAGTACGTTAATTGGTGTAGGTACCGGGGTGTGTTTTTTGGCAGAATCGGGCTTGTTAGATAATCATTCAGCGACCACTCATTGGCATTATGTTGAGCAATTTAAACGTGATTATCCAAAAGTAGACTTAAAGCCAGATTTTTTTATTACTCAATCAGAACGTATTTATTGTGCTGCTAGCTTAAATGCTTTGGCTGATATTATTGTGCATTTAATTGCTCAGCATTATGGCAAAGCGGCGGCACAAAATGTTGAGCGAAACTTCTCTCATGAAATACGCAAGCCCTATGAAGAACAACGTTATTTAGAAGGTTCTGGTGATAGGCACGCCGATGAATTGATTGCTGAAATTCAATTTTGGTTACGCACCCATTTAAATACTGAATTATCGCTGACTGAAATTACCGAGCAATTTGGTATGAGCCAACGCTCATTTACCCGTCGGTTCAAAGCGGCAACGGGGGTACGGGCAACCCAATATTGGCAGCAATTACGCATAGAAACCGCCAAAGAATTACTGGCCTCAAGTAACTTAACCATTCAAGAAATAGCAGATCAGGTCGGCTACCAAGATCAAGGGCACTTAACACGCTTGTTTAAACAGCACTTAACGTTAACGCCAAAAGCTTATCGTGCCATGGTAAGGAAAAAGCTTTTCAGTTAGCGGCATAGAAGATGAACCATGATATATCAAATCTAATCTGACCTGAATTCAGGTTACTTAGAATAATCGATGCACTTACGCTACAGAATTATGAATAACTCTATTCTTGCCACTTGATTTCGCTTGATAAAGTAAAGTATCAACCCGTTTAGCGATAGAGTTTGCACAGTCACCTTTTATTACTTCACAAATACCTAAGCTAATGGTGATGTTAATATCTGACATTAACGTTTTATTAGCGACAGTAATACGAAGCTTCTCCGCTAGCTTTATGGTATCAATTTTGTTTTTTGATTCAGATAGAATTATAAACTCTTCACCACCAACTCTGAAAAGGTGATCAGTTTGTCGAATATGAGCTTCAATAAGCGCACTGAAGCCTTGTAAAACTTTATCGCCAATATCATGGCCATGATTGTCATTAATCTTTTTAAAATCATCGATATCAATGCTTATGATAGAAAAGGGCGTTTGATAGCGCTCAAAAACAGCAAGCAGTGCTGTTATCTTTAAGTTGTATGCTTTTCTATTTTTAATGTTAGTGAGTTCATCGATTAAGGTTTGTGCTTTTAATTGTTGTTTTGCCTTTTCTAACGAGGTGATGTCTCTGCTTATACCAAGAATGCCAGTACTTACGTGGTTATAAACAAAAGGGATTTTTTTTGTTAACAGGTATACCTTACTGCCATCGGGATAGGTGACCCATTCTTCATTAGTTCTGATGTTGCCTTCGGCTAACATCAGTTCATCGTTATGCCGAAATAGACAGGCTAATTCATGATCGAATATTTCAAAGTCATCCTTGCCGATAAGTTCTGCTGGTGATTTATTAATAAAGGTAAGGAAGGCACTATTGCAGCCAAGGTATTTGAAGTTCTCATCTTTATAAAAAATTAAATCATCGATTAAATTAATAACAGAGCTAAGTAGTAAGTTACTATTTTCTAAATGTTCCATAAATACCCCTAGTTTATTCTCGCAGATTGATATCACGAACTAATAAATGGTTAAAAAACGAACATGCAACTAATATACCCATAAAATGACTCTTTACGCAAAAAAACAGCAAATGCTTGTCACTAGCTTTCAGCTACGGCAAAATAGCTCTAACATTTATTATTTGAGAAATACATGAGCGAACAACTATCAACCGCACTCTCTAAAGCCGAGAAACAAATTAGCCAAATGCTAATCATGCAAGATGCGATGAACAGTCGTGTTAGTGATACCTGGCGTGAAAATGGTTATGAGTGGTATCGTGCCATATGGGTGGAATGTGCAGAGATGTTAGATCATCATGGTTGGAAGTGGTGGAAACACCAAGAAATTGATATCGCTCAAGTGCAATTAGAGCTTGTCGACATATTTCACTTTGGTTTGAGCTTACGCTTAATGTCCAACGATAGCCCAGCGCTTATTGCTAATGAACTAGCGAAAGAATTACACCAAGGTACGGCAGAAAGTGACTTTAAAATAGCACTAGAAAACTTGGCGTCGGCAGCTGTTACAGCTAAAGATTTTGATGCTAAAGCCCTAGCTGATTGTATGTCGTTAATGAATATGGACCTTGATGAGTTATTCCGTCAATACGTTGGCAAGAATACATTAAATTTCTTCCGTCAAGATCATGGCTATAAAGATGGCAGTTATATAAAAGAGTGGCATGGCGAAGAAGACAATGAAGTATTAGCTAAACTCGTTAGTACTTTAGATGCAGGTGCGGAAGATTTTCAACAGCAATTGTATAAAGCGCTAGAAGAAAAATACCCAGCTTAAATTAAGAGTTAAGCTAATTAGCTACTATATATAAGTACTACTATATATAGTAGCTATATGAGTAGTAAAAAAGAGAGGTGCAGTATTTTGTCACTGCACCTAACTCTTAACTAAGTAATCTATAAAAAAATAAATTTAAAGCTTGGTAATAGTTGCCAGTAAAGTCGTAAACACCTTCGCAAGCAAACCTCCTCTGAAAATCACCTTAATACATAATCATCTTTGGCACACATTCTGCTTAATCCTAAGAAAGTAGTGCGTTTATTCTCTGAAAAGGGAAAAGCGTCAAGAATTTGAATCATACCAGTCAAATTCGTTAGATAAACAACATTCAATGAGAATAAATTTTCAAGTTCAAGGCACGGGATTGAGTAATAGCAGGCTATTGCGATTGACTGCAACGCAGAAAGTGTAGATTTAGACCATTTGAAGATGATTAAATAATGAGTGCGATTGGTAATAGGAGAAGTATATGGAACTGATATTATTTACCTTGATTACCTTAGTGGTAATTGTTGCCGTGTTAGCGAGTCGTTTAAACGATAATAGTTTCCCATTTCCTTTTGATAGTAAAAAAGCCATTTTTACACCAGCAGAAAAAAACTTCCAAAACTTAGTTGAACAAGCACTAGGGACAAAATATCGTGTGCTAAATCGGGTAAGATTAAGTGATGTAGTGACTATTCGTAATGGTGTTTCAAGTCGCGCTAGTCAAAGTGCCGCTAAAAGTGCCGAAACAAAGTACTTAGATTTTGTTATTTGTGACCGCAGTAGCATGAAGTTACTTGGTGCTATTGATCTAGTTGATACGCAAGGTAAAGGTTATAAAATCAAAAAAGATTGGTTTGTTAGTGGCAGTTTAGAAGCAGCTTCAATTCCGCATCTGCGTATTAAAGTAAAAGCGAATTACACCTTAGAAGAAATAAGAACATGTATTCATACCCGATTACTGGGTAAATCCGCTGCTAACTTTGCCCCGCAGCCAAAAATAAAAGGCCGTATTATTCCTGCACCTATGGTTAGAGCGAGAAATAAGCCAGCTGGCGCATTAACTGCAGCAGCAGCTAGAGCACAAGTTGAGCAACAATCGCCAGTGTTACCACGAATGTCTGCCGGACAATTAGGGTCTATGCCCGCCGCTTCATTATCACATTAAGCTTTTGCATTTCTAGTTAGACATTTTTTATTAGAGAACAGCACTACTATAAAGTGCAAATAATAGAGTGAAGAATGGGCCTTAAAATAGCTTAACTGCGAAAAGTACAATAAAACAATAAATCCGCCATTATATCTTTAGATAATATAATGGCGGATTTTTTACTTTTACCAGCACTAATATGCAGCTAAGCGGTTAAAGTAACCATACCTTGAATAAAAAATCAGCAAACAAACAATAAACAGCTAAAAAGTGCAAAATATTTCAATTTAGCTATTGCAAGGGGCAAAACATTACACTAGAATTCGCACCACTTAATGTAGTGCCGACTTAGCTCAGTTGGTAGAGCAACTGACTTGTAATCAGTAGGTCGCCAGTTCGATTCCGGCAGTCGGCACCATTAATACTTATTAAGACAATGTTATTAATAAGGTACCTTGGTAAAAGGTATGGCTTTAAGTGGAGGGGTTCCCGAGTGGCCAAAGGGATCAGACTGTAAATCTGACGGCTCAGCCTTCGGTGGTTCGAATCCACCTCCCTCCACCATATTTCGATTTACGCTTGTTGCGATTTATTCAACATGAGGGTAAGTCAAAAAACAGAGATAATCTGATAGAGTAAGCGGGTGTCGTATACTGGCTATTACCTCAGCCTTCCAAGCTGATGAAGCGGGTTCGATTCCCGCCACCCGCTCCAATCTTTGTATATGTACGCTGATATGGCTCAGTTGGTAGAGCGCACCCTTGGTAAGGGTGAGGTCGGCAGTTCGAATCTGCCTATCAGCACCATTCCTTAGATAATTCTATCCAGATATTTCAAATATTATAAAATTAAACTTAATTCTATACCCAGAGGTATTTTAAAATGGCTAAAGAAAAATTTGAACGTACGAAACCACATGTAAACGTTGGTACTATCGGTCACGTTGATCACGGTAAAACAACATTAACAGCCGCTATCTCTGCGGTATTAACTAAAAAATTCGGTGGTGAAGTTAAAGATTTCGCACAAATCGATAATGCTCCTGAAGAGCGTGAGCGTGGTATTACTATCAATACTTCTCACATCGAATATGATACTGAAGTACGTCACTACGCACACGTAGATTGCCCAGGCCATGCTGATTACATCAAAAACATGATCACTGGTGCTGCACAAATGGATGGAGCTATCTTAGTAGTTGCTGCTACAGATGGTCCTATGCCACAAACACGTGAGCACATCTTATTATCTCGTCAAGTTGGTGTTCCTTACATCATCGTGTTCATGAACAAATGTGACATGGTAGATGACGAAGAATTATTAGAATTAGTAGAAATGGAAGTTCGTGAACTTCTTAGCGAATATGATTTCCCAGGTGATGATTTACCAGTAATTCAAGGTTCAGCACTTGGTGCATTGAACGGCGAAGAAAAATGGGAAGAGAAAGTTCTTGAACTAGCTAACCAGTTAGATACTTATATTCCAGAGCCAGAGCGTGCAATCGACGGTGCATTCATCATGCCTATCGAAGATGTATTCTCTATCTCAGGCCGTGGTACTGTTGTAACAGGTCGTGTTGAATCTGGTATCATCAAAGTTGGTGAAGAAGTAGAAGTTGTTGGTATCCGTGATACACAAAAATCAACTTGTACTGGTGTTGAAATGTTCCGTAAGCTTCTTGACGAAGGTCGTGCTGGCGAGAACTGTGGTATTCTTCTTCGTGGTCTTAAACGTGAAGACGTTGAACGTGGTCAAGTACTTTGTGCTCCAGGTTCAATCTTACCTCATACTAAGTTCGAATCAGAAGTTTACATCTTAAGCAAAGATGAAGGTGGTCGTCATACTCCATTCTTCAAAGGTTACCGTCCACAGTTTTACTTCCGTACAACGGATATCACTGGTTCAGTAGAGCTTCCTGAAGGTGTTGAAATGGTTATGCCTGGTGACAACCTTAAGTTTGTTGTTGAGCTAATCAACCCAGTAGCGATGGACGAAGGTTTACGCTTCGCTATCCGTGAAGGTGGTCGTACTGTTGGTGCTGGTGTTGTTTCTACAATCCTAGACAAGTAGCATTTATTTGCTGTTATTCGTTGAATAACAAGCAAGTGCTATAAATTAAGAAGGTCGCTAACGCGGCCTTTTTTGTGCCTGTTTTTTGATAAATAATACTGCGATAGCATACTCGCTCAAATTTTATGTCTCTTGTTGTCATTGAACACAGTAATTACGTCAAAGAAATGTCTTATCTTAGTCAATACATCAAATACTTCTTGAGTAAAACACTGGGCTGAGTATAATGACGCCTCACTTCTCGAGTATCTCTTAATTCCCAAAAAACTAAGATTCACCCGATGAGTGTAACTATCGTTTTAGTAAGCGATCTGTAGGGGTGTAGTTCCAATTGGTAGAACAGCGGTCTCCAAAACCGATGGTTGGGAGTTCGAGTCTCTCCACCCCTGCCATTTTGAGTAAACATAGGCAAGTGTGCGTATGTTTTAGCGACTTGTAATAACAAGTCGTGTTATTAGAAAGTAGATTAATACGGAATAGAATTATGAATGCAAGTACAGAAGAGCAACCAAGCAGTTCTTTCGATACATTAAAGTGGGGAGTTATCTTCTTACTTTTAGCTGGTGCAGTTGCAGGTAATTACGTTTACGGTGAAGAGTCAGTTTTAATTAGAGCCGTTGCCGTTGTAGTAATGGTTGGTGTTGCGGGTTTAATCGCATTGCAAACTGAAAAAGGCCGTAATGCCGCTATATTTGCAAAAGAAGCGCGTACTGAGGTACGTAAAGTTGTATGGCCAACACGTCAAGAAGCCATACAAACGACAGGTATTGTATTAGTAGTGACTTTATTGATGTCATTATTACTTTGGGGATTAGACTCTGTTCTATTCTGGTTAGTTGGTTTAGTTACAGGTATGCAGGTTTAGTTATGTCTGAAGAAAATATGTCAGAAGAAGATATCCCAGAAGAGATATCTGCTGCAGAAAATGCAGAAATACAAATAAATAGAAATCCAAAGTTGCGTTGGTATGTAGTACAAGCATTTTCAGGCTATGAAGGTCGTGTTCAAAAAACATTAGTTGAACATATAGGAATTCACGGCTTAGAAGACAAGTTTGGTGAGATTCTAGTACCAACCGAAGAAATCGTAGAAATGCGCGCTGGTCAAAAGCGTAAAAGTTCACGTAAATTCTTCCCTGGTTATGTGTTAGTTCACATGGAACTTGATGATGAGTCTTGGCATTTAGTTAAAAGCGTTCCACGTGTACTTGGCTTTATTGGTGGTACAAAAGAACGTCCAGCACCAATTACTCAAAAAGAAGCTGATCGTATTTTACAGCGTCTTGAAGAAACTGATAAGCCTAAGCCTAAGACATTATTTGAGCCAGGCGAAGTTGTTCGTGTTATTGACGGACCATTTGCTGACTTTAACGGTGTTGTTGAAGAGCTTGATTACGAGAAAAACCGTATTAAAGTATCAGTTCTTATCTTCGGTCGTTCAACGCCAGTTGATTTAGAATTTGGTCAAGTTGAAAAAGGTAGCTAATTAGCTAGCCTTACTTGATATATAAAGTATTTGATATAAAAACGCTTGCCTTGTGCAGGCGTTTTTTGTTTTTGGGCTTTATTTTTATTTAAAAACTATAGCCAATGACTTTCTAGTCAGTAGTAGATTATTACTGGCAGTACAAAGCATATACCGACTTTAAGCTCACTTATACAGCCCTTGTATTGAAAGCGAGTACTAAGGTGTTATAAATAGCATTCAGTCGCCTTGCTTCATAGGATTTATTTTTCCTGTACACAACAAGATCACCAACTTAATGAAACAGGTATAAAAAATCCTATGAAGTAAGGTAGGTGTGAAGAAAGTAGCGCGGAAATAAGCGGACTAAGCTTCAAAGCTAGTCCGTTCATGTGATTAATGGCTAAATTTTTATTACTCAGTCATGGCCGTCATGGCTAATAAATACCATGTTGAATGTGACAACCATTGCTCAACCCAACGCCAATTGTTTTCGTCTGGCCCTTCAGCCCAAGTAATCCCTCGACCTTCAGGGCTTAATGTCGCACCAGTGATGCCACTTGAAATACCACCATTAAGCATAGTGCCAGCACTTTTGGCATGTGGTGGGTTATTAACACCAAAGCCATAGAGCATACTCACTTGGTAAGGGTTTTTACCCATAAGCCAATCTATTTGGCTTTGGGCAAAGTTGGCTAGCTCATTATTGATACCAAATGCGCCACGGGGATCGCTGTGAGTTATTTTACCGCCCCAAATTGCTGCCGCAGCTAATGATGCCATGCGAGCATTTTCACCTTGCCACCAATCATTTGATTCGTTGTCATGAGGCATAAAAAAGCCTTCTTGTTGCTTAGAGTACAGGCCATCTTTAGAGGTTCTAAACGTTTGTCGCGCTAAATTAAAAGGGTTAGCGACTTGAGTATTTAATGCCAGTTGATAATCGAGGGATAATTTAATGGTACGTTTAGTTTTATTTTTAAGCTGACGGTTGCGTTCTATAGTCAAGTAATCAACCAAGGCAATGATAGGTAAACCCGCATCAACGCCATGATAAAACGGTCTTTCGTCATCATCACTGACAAACCAACCTTGGGATGTCATTCTGTTATTTAACTTATGAGCTCTATGGCGAGCAGCTTTTAAGTATTTAGTTTTTTTAGTGATGCGATAAAGCTCGGTTGCAGCAATAAGTGCAGTGTAATCATCAATAATGTTTTCTTTGCCGTTATCAACATAGCGCTGGTTGTATTTTTGTAAATGGGCAAAAGCGCGTTCGGCATCGGTTAAATATTGTTTAGCTGAAAACTCACCCTGTACGCCGGTTTTATTACTTATTTCATGAGCTCTAACTAATGCAGCAATTGCCATGCCACCACCCTCACGAAAAGCGGCTTGAAAATTGGCGGTGTATTCATCATTAAGTGCGTTGTAGCTACTTACTAAGCGGTCTTCATCTGCATCGCTACCATCAAGGATCGTGGTGTAGAAGTAACCATTACTGGCCAATACTCTATGTAAATAATCAGCACCCCAAATTACCTCTTCGGCTAAAGTTAGGGTTAAAGCCTTGCGGTCGTAGAGCCTACTTAACCTACTGTATGATTTCGCCATCGCCCAGGTAGCCAAGGCACTTTGTTGATTAACGAGAAAGTTTGATGCAGTTAACTGCGCCAATGACTTGTTCGAATTGCTACCAGAATCCACCCAGCCGCCTGAAACATCAAGGTAATGCTCTGTCTCGATAATACGGATGGATTTATCTTTCGGGTTAGTGTGACGACTCGCTTTAAAATAATTAACCAGTGATTTTGCTGTTAGGGCGAAGTAAGCATTAGGCTTAATAGTAAAGGTTGATGAAGCCAGTTGTTGCTTTGGGGTATTGACTACGATATGAAATTCACCGCGGCGCTTGATTGATGTAAAATCAGCAAGGTAATAGTGATTACCTTGTCCCCATTCAGTGAAGCTTGGCTCGGAGGTTAGCTTGCCTTGATAAATAATGTTTGAGTCTTGGTAAACAATAAAACGACTCGCCGTTTCTCCTATAGGTAAGGCGATTACGGCTTGCTTGGGTGCTTGCACGTCGAAAGCTACTTGGTTAATGTAAATGTTTGCTTTAGCTATATTGGGTGGGTTGCTTGGCTGAGGTTTGCTACTACAAGCAGAAACTAGCACTAACATGGCAACTAGTATTAGCTTGCCAAAATGAGAGAAGGATGGAGTAAACATCATGTTATTTCCGTAAGGTTATATTTTTTATAACATTAACCATAGCCTAATCATGGTGAATTAGTAATACCTTAACTCTGTTAGCAGGGACTTATATCCTTACTTTTTAGTGAACTAGGTATTGCTTTATACAGTCGTTAATTATTTACTATTTATCAATATGTTTGCTTTCTAATAATTGATTGAGCTTATCTATTTTTGCTTCGAGTATTAACATATCTTCTTTAGTGGCAATAGTTTGCTTGGGTTTGCCTTCCTCTTCATGCATAACTTGCATGGCATCAACGATAATACCGATAAATAAGTTAAGTACAGCAAAGCTGGTAATAATAATAAAAGGCACAAAGAATAGCCAAGAAAGCGGGAATAGCTCCATAGTCGGTCGAACTATACCCATAGACCAACTCTCTAATGTCATCACCTGAAATAAGGTATATGCGGAAGCTCCAATGCTGCCAAACCATTCCTGCATATTGACATCACTATGGCTACCAAATATTTTAGTGGTCAATACGGCAGAAACATAAAAGATAATGCTTAATACGCCTACTACTGAGGCCATACCTGGTATTGAGTGACCTAGTGCGCCAATTACGCGACGCATTTGTGGTACTACCGAGAGTAAGCGTAATACCCTTAATATTCTAAAGGCGCGTAATACCGATAATGCCCCGCTGGTCGGTGCCCAAGAAATAGCGACAATGATAAAATCGAACCAATTCCATCCGGAACGAAAAAAACTGCTTCTATAAACAATGAACTTTAACAATAGCTCGATGGAGAACATCACTAGGATGCTTGTGTCTATGACGAGCAGGATATCGGCATTATCTTTACCAAATTGACTAGTTTCCAGGCCAAGAGTAAAGGCATTAAATAGAATAAGAAAAATAATAAAGTTCTGAAAATGCTTACTTTCAACGAATTTTTTTAGGCTGATGTTTTGCCTATTAATAGATGACATAGTGATTACCGACGAATAGAGAATAATTAAGGAAGATAAGGTGATATACAATTGAAGAAAACAGGGAGACTGTACACTAATGCTCAATGAAATCTGTGACTAAATGTGAAGTATTAACGCTATGAATAGTTATATTTAATAGTAAGCACTTAAAATTAACACTTTTTTTACAAATCTATGGAGTATTTACTCAAAAAGATTAGAATGCGCGCAAGAAATACTTCTTCAGGCGATTTATATAAGGAACCTATTCAATGCGCCCATTTAAACTATCAAAATTATGTCAATTCATTGGTTTATCCGTTTTTTCATTTTCGTTGGCTGCCTCGGAGCAACCAACAGCCGAATCACTTGTTGGTAATGTATACCTAGGTGGTCATGCTATGTATTTAAAAACCGATGAAGATCGTTTTTATAATAGTAACGCTGATTCGTCAATTGATCATGCCTCGGGCTTAGGTGCTGAAGCAGGGTATCGCTTATCTGAATTATTCGAGACCAGAATATCGTATACACACTTTAATCCGGTTGCTGAAAACAATAATTATGATTTATCTTCGGGTAAAAGTATTGCCTTAGATTTATTATACTTTCCCTTTAAGGAAAGTTTTTATGTTGTTGGTGGTGCAGACTTTCTAGATGTAGAGAAGTCAAATTTGTCTGCTGCTTTAGGTGCCGGTTACCGTCATTATTTATCGCAAAACATGGCACTATATTTTGAGGGGAAGGGGCACTATCAATTCGATAATAATTTTACCGACTTTTCTAGCAAAATCGGTTTTATCTATTATTTTGGTAGTCAGCCTCAAAAGATAAAGCGCACTGAATCGACTAAAGTTACGGCTATACAGCCCACTATGGCTGTTGTTGCGACAAAAGATAGTGATAATGATGGCATAGTTGATAGCCAAGATAATTGTGCAAATACACCTGCAATGGATAAAGTAAACGCTAAAGGTTGTACTATATTTACTGCGCAACAAGGATCAATGCGCTTATTAGTAAATTTTGATAATGACAAAAGCGAAGTACGCACTGAGTATAAAAATGAAGTAGCAAAAGCTGCAGAGTTCATGAATACCTATCCTCATGTGAATTTAACTATTGAAGGTCATACTTCAGCACAAGGTAGTGAAAAATATAATCAAGCTTTATCAGAAAAACGTGCGCAAGCGATTGTTGCTGTGTTAATTAATGATTTTTCTATTGATGCAAGTCGCTTAAACTTTATTGGGCACGGTGAAACAATGTTGATGAACCCAGCCAATACAGCAGCAGCGCATAAGCAAAATCGTAGAATTGAAGCAATCGTTGCTACTAGTAAGCAAGTCGCTGAAAAACGATAATTATTTGGCGAGATAAAGGTATCACTAAGCAATTAAATAGTGACTTAGACTCGTCTTGTAATAAAAGCACTTGAAATGGCACTACTGGTTAATATATAATCCGCTGCCGCTTATTTTTAGCGCGCACTAAATGCGCTTGATAACGTTATGAAAGTAACTGTTTTTAAAGCGAATTTTGTAAAACAGGGAAGCGAAAATACAGTGCTGAATTAGTGAATGCTAATTTTGTGTTATATGTATCGCGTTAATTACCCAAACTAAAGGTATTTTAAAATGGCTAAAAAAGTCCAAGCTCTAATCAAGCTACAAGTAGCTGCTGGTGCAGCTAACCCGTCACCACCAGTTGGTCCTGCATTAGGTCAACATGGTGTTAACATCATGGAATTCTGTAAAGCGTTCAACGCGAAAACAGATTCTTTAGAAAAAGGCGCTCCGGTTCCAGTAGTAATTACTGTATATAATGACCGTTCGTTTACTTTCGAAACTAAAACTCCACCTGCTTCTTACTTATTGAAAAAAGCAGCTGGCGTAAAAAGCGGCTCTGGTCGTCCTAACACTGAAAAAGTTGGTTCTGTAACTACAGCTCAACTTGAAGAAATTGTTAAGATGAAAGAACCTGATTTGACTGCTGGTTCTATGGAAGCTGCAGTGCGTACCATTGCGGGTTCTGCTCGTTCAATGGGTTTAGTGGTAGAGGACTAATCAATGGCTAAATTATCAAAACGTACTCGTCTTATCCGTGAAAAAGTAGACGTATTAAAAGAATATGATATCAAAGAAGCTGTTTCTTTATTAAAAGAATTTGCTACTGCTAACTTCCGTGAAAGCGTAGATGTTGCAGTAAATCTTGGTATCGATGCTCGTAAATCAGATCAAAACGTTCGTGGCGCTACAGTATTACCAAATGGTACTGGCCGTGATGTACGTGTTGCTGTATTTACACAAGGTGCAAACGCAGAGAAAGCTAAAGAAGCTGGTGCTGACATCGTTGGTATGGAAGATTTAGCTGCGCTAGTAAAAGCTGGCGAAATGAACTTCGACGTTGTTATTGCTTCTCCTGACGCAATGCGTGTTGTTGGTCAACTAGGTCAAATCTTAGGCCCACGTGGTTTAATGCCTAACCCTAAAGTTGGCACAGTAACTCCTGACGTAGCTGGCGCTGTTAAAAACGCTAAGTCTGGTCAGATCCGTTACCGCAACGACAAAAACGGCATCATCCATACCACTATCGGTAAGGCTGATTTCGATGCTGCACACTTGCAAGAAAACTTAGAAGCATTGCTTGAAGCGCTTAAAAAAGCAAAACCTGCAAATGCTAAAGGTCAATACTTGAAGAAAGTTTCTCTTTCTACAACTATGGGTGCCGGCGTTGTCGTCAACCAATCGACTCTTTCTCAAGACTAATATTTGCTGGTAAATTATTACCTGTAAATGCTTGAGTAAAGTTTCGTGTATTGAATCTTTACAAGGGCGAAATTATAATCTATAATTTCGCCCCTTAAATTTTGGTAGGAGTTGTCGGTTTTTTTTGCTTAATTGCTGAATAAAATAGACAACCCCCGTCCAAGACCGTAGGTGTATTTATTTCTTCTGATTTAGATACTTAATACTTCCTACGTAGATGGTGATTACCCAGATATTTTCCTTAAATTCTGGTCCTCGCCGTTATGGCCTGACTTTTTATATAGAAAGTCAGGGATTGTAAATACCGGTGCTTATATATTAGATATATGCCGGTGAAACCAGGAGTTAAAGCCAATGGCTATCAATCTTGATGATAAAAAAGCAATTGTTGCTGAAGTTCAAGAAGCTGCTAATGGCGCTCAATCAATTGTAATCGCGGATGCCCGTGGTGTACCAGTTGAAGCAATTACTGTATTGCGTAAGCAAGCACGTGATAATGGCGTATGGATGAAAGTTGTCCGTAACACATTAGCACGTCGTGCAGTAGAAGGTACTGAATTTGAATGTGTTTCTGACGTATTCAAAGGTCCTTCATTAATCGCTTTCTCAAGTGAACACCCAGGTGCTGCTGCACGTTTATTCACAGACTTCGCTAAAACTAACGAAGCTTTTGAATTAAAAGCAGCTGCATTTGAAGGTAATTCAGTAGACGTAAACATGTTAGCTAAGCTACCAACTTACGACGAAGCAATTGCACAATTAATGAGCGTTATGAAAGAAGCATCTGCAGGCAAGTTAGTCCGCACGATTGCTGCACTTCGCGATCAGAAAGAACAAGAAGCTGCATAATTTATTTTTTGTTTACTAAGGTAAACGAAATAAAAGCACTTTTTGAATTTATAGTTATTCAAAACAGCATATTATATTATTATATAAAGCTGTTTATTAAAAAACAGGAAAATTAAAATGTCTATTTCTAAAGACGATATCTTAAACGCAGTTGCTGAAATGTCAGTAATGGACGTAGTTGCACTAATCGAAGCAATGGAAGAGAAGTTCGGCGTATCTGCCGCTGCTGCTACTGTTGTTGCTGGCGATGCTGGTGGTGCTGCTGCAGAACAAACTGAATTTGACGTTGTAATGACTAGCTTCGGCCCTAAGAAAGTTGCAGTAATCAAAGCCGTTCGTGGCGCTACAGGTTTAGGCCTTAAAGAAGCTAAAGACTTAGTTGAAGCTCTTGGCGTTGTTAAAGAAGGCTTAGAAAAAGCTGACGCTGATGACCTTAAGAAACTTCTTGAAGAAGCTGGTGCTTCTGTTGAGATCAAATAATCTGTTTTTAAACAGATTATTTGCCTGAAAAGGCATGGCTGGTGATTTAAACGTCACCGGCCTTTTTGCGCTTTTGTTGTTAGAGAATAAATGATTTTTTATTAACTAATAATGCACTATTAAGCGTTTAGGTGATTTTTCTAACTATTAGTGAATCATCTAGTAATATTTAGACGTAAATATTACAGCATAACCTGTCTAGCTGAGCTTTGCTCAGTAGGCAGATTTGGCCATAACCAGCAAGCTGAGGAACCCCATGGCTTACTCATACTTTGAGAAAAAGCGAATTAGAAAGGACTTTGGTAAAAGTGTACAAGTAATGGAATATCCATTCTTATTGTCCATTCAACTCGATTCTTTCCGCAAGTTTATTGATCTTGACGAAACAGGTGAAACCGGTCTAGAGGCTGCTTTCCGTTCTATTTTCCCTATTAAAGCTTATTCAGGTAGCTCAGAATTACAATATGTAAGCTATCGTTTAGGTGAACCATTATTTGACGTTAAAGAATGTCAAATACGTGGTGTGACTTATTCTGCACCATTACGCGTGAAATTACGCTTAGTGGTTTACGATAAAGAAGCCGCAGCCGGTACTGTCAAAGATATCAAAGAGCAAGAAGTGTACATGGGCGAAATCCCGTTGATGACAGATAACGGTACCTTCGTAATTAATGGTACTGAGCGTGTTATCGTTTCACAATTACATCGTTCTCCTGGTGTATTCTTTGATCACGATAAAGGTAAAACGCATTCATCGGGTAAAGTATTATATAACGCACGCGTTATTCCTTACCGCGGTTCATGGTTAGATTTTGAATTCGATCCAAAAGATAACTTATTTGTACGTATAGATAGACGTCGTAAATTACCAGCGTCAATTATCTTACGTGCATTAGAATATTCTACTGAAGAAATTCTAGATATGTTCTATGACACAACTGAATACACCATTAAAGGTGATAAGTTGATCATGGATCTTGTCCCTGAACGTCTTCGTGGTGAAACTGCTACTTTTGATCTTTCGATCAAAAAAGGTGAAGTATTAGTTGAGTCTGGTCGTCGTATTACTGCACGTCATATTCGCGCTTTATCTAAAGCTAAAATTGATAAACTAGAAGTACCAGCAGATTATATCGTTGGTCGTGTTTTATCAAAAGCCTACATCGACAAATCTACCGGTGAAGTAATTGCAGAAGCAAATGCTGAAATCACTTTAGAAATGTTAGCCGAGCTTAGCCAAGCGGGCCATAAAGTACTTTCTACTTTATATATGAACGAATTCGATGTTGGTTCATACATGTCTGATACCTTGCGTGTCGATGGTTCAACTAACAAGCTAGAAGCTTTAGTTGAAATATACCGCATGATGCGTCCAGGCGAGCCACCAACAAAAGATGCTGCTGAAGGGTTATTCACTAACTTATTCTTCGCCTCTGAACGTTATGACTTGTCTACAGTAGGTCGTATGAAGTTCAACCGTCGTGTTGGCAATGCCGATGATGTTGGTAGTGGTATCTTATCGAAAGAAGATATTATCTCGGTAATGAGAACCTTGATCAATATTCGTGATGGTAAAGGCGAAGTTGATGATATCGATCACTTAGGTAACCGTCGTATTCGTTCTGTTGGTGAAATGGCAGAAAACCAATTCCGTGTTGGTCTTGTTCGTGTTGAACGTGCAGTTCGTGAGCGTTTAAGTCTTGGTGACTTAGATGCAATCATGCCACAAGATTTAATCAATGCTAAGCCAATATCTGCGGCAGTGAAAGAGTTCTTTGGCTCATCACAATTGTCACAGTTTATGGATCAAAACAACCCGTTATCAGAAGTAACGCATAAGCGTCGTATTTCTGCCTTAGGGCCGGGTGGTTTAACCCGTGAACGTGCTGGTTTTGAAGTACGTGATGTACATCCAACGCATTATGGTCGTGTTTGTCCAATCGAAACGCCAGAGGGTCCAAACATTGGTTTGATCAACTCGCTTTCTTGTTACGCACGTACCAATGATTTCGGTTTCTTAGAAACACCTTACCGTAAAGTAATTGACGGTTTAGTGACTGATGATATTGATTACTTATCAGCGATTGAAGAGGGTAACTTTGTTATCGCTCAGGCCAACGCTAAACGTAATGATAAAAGCATGTTAACTGAAGAGTTAGTTAACTGTCGTCATAGAAATGAATTTACTTTAAAAGCTTCTGCTGAAGTTCAATATATGGATGTTTCACCACAACAAATTATTTCTGTTGCGGCGTCACTTATTCCATTCCTTGAACACGATGATGCTAACAGAGCCTTGATGGGCTCGAACATGCAACGTCAAGCTGTACCTACCTTAAGAGTTGATAAACCGCTTGTTGGTACTGGTATGGAAAAAGTAGTTGCAGTTGATTCAGGTGTTACTGCAGTTGCCAAACGTGGCGGCGTAGTAAGCTATGTTGATGCTTCACGTATCGTAGTTAAAGTTAACGAAAATGAAATGCATGCTGGTGAAGCAGGTATTGATATTTATAACTTAACTAAATACACACGTTCTAACCAAAATACTTGTATCAACCAACGTCCAGTGTGTCGTATGGGTGAACCAGTAGTACGTGGTGATGTATTAGCGGATGGTCCTTCAACTGATATGGGTGAATTGGCATTAGGCCAAAACATGCGTATAGCATTCATGCCTTGGAATGGTTACAACTTCGAAGATTCAATGTTGTTATCTGAGCGTGTTGCTATTGAAGACAGATTTACCACTATTCACATACAAGAGCTAACGTGTATTGCACGTGATACTAAGCTTGGTAGTGAAGAAATTACTGCAGATATTCCAAACGTAGGTGAGTCAGCATTATCTAAATTAGATGAAGCTGGTGTTGTTTACATTGGTGCTGAAGTAAATGGTGGTGACATCCTAGTTGGTAAAGTTACGCCTAAAGGTGAAACACAACTTACCCCTGAAGAAAAACTTTTACGAGCAATTTTCGGTGAGAAAGCTGCTGACGTTAAAGATAGCTCGTTACGTGTACCTAACTCTGTTAAAGGTACTATCATCGATGTACAAATCTTCACTCGTGACGGCGTAGAAAAAGATGCTCGTGCGGTTGAAATTGAACAAATGCAACTTAAAGAAGTTAAGAAAGATCTTGGCGATGAATTAAGTATCTTTGAAGATGGTATTTATGCACGTACTAAAAAGTTATTGTTATCAGCCGGTTTAAATGAGTCTGACTTAACGTCTATGTCTCGTGACAAATGGTTAATGCAAAACTTAGCTGATGAAGGTCAACAAGCAGAGCTTGAGCAAATAGCTGAGCAATGGGACAACATCAAAGAAGACTTCGATAAGAAGTTTGAAGTGAAACGTCGTAAGATCACTCAAGGTGATGACTTACAACCTGGCGTATTAAAAATTGTTAAGGTTTACTTAGCTGTTAAACGTCACATTCAGCCAGGTGATAAAATGGCTGGTCGTCATGGTAACAAGGGTGTTATTTCAAACGTAGTACCTGTTGAAGATATGCCATACGATGAGTTTGGTGTACCAGTAGATATCGTCTTGAACCCGTTAGGTGTTCCATCACGTATGAACATTGGTCAGATCTTGGAAACTCACTTAGGCATGGCATGTCGTGGTGTTGGTGAGAAGATCAACCGTATGTTAGAAGAGCAGCGTGAAATGCACAAACTACGTAACTTCATTCAAGAAGTTTACGATGTTGGTGAATCTCGTCAAACAGTTGATATTGCAACTTTCTCTGACGATGAAGTCTTGCGTATGGCTGATAATATGCGTGCTGGTTTAACGATTGCAACACCAGCATTTGATGGCGCAGCCGAGAAAGAAATCAAAGAGTTATTTAAACTTGCAGAAATGCCTGAAAGTGGTCAGTTCTGGTTAACTGATGGCCGTACTGGTCGTAAGTTCGAGCGTCCTGTAACTGTTGGTTATATGTATATGTTAAAACTAAACCATTTAGTTGACGACAAAATGCATGCACGTTCTACTGGTTCTTACAGTCTTGTTACCCAGCAACCACTTGGCGGTAAAGCGCAATTTGGTGGTCAGCGTTTCGGTGAGATGGAAGTATGGGCCTTAGAAGCATATGGCGCAGCTTACACATTACAAGAAATGTTAACAGTGAAATCTGATGATGTTAACGGTCGTACTAAGATGTATAAAAACTTAGTTGACGGTGATCATAAAATGGAACCAGGTATTCCTGAATCATTCAATGTATTACTTAAAGAAATTCGTTCTTTAGGTATTAACATCGAATTAGATAAGGACTAGTACCTTATGCCTAGCGCTTAGCGCTAGGCATTTAGTTCTAAGCAGTTGTAGCTGAACATATTCAGTGAGGGAAGAAGACAAAGTATTCGTCTTCTTCTAAAGATTTAACTCCGACAGGAGAAGAGTGTGAAAGATTTACTTAAGTTTCTTAAGCAACAGAATCAAACCGAAGATTTCGATGGTATTCGCATCGGCTTAGCATCACCAGATTTGATGCGTTCTTGGTCATTTGGTGAAGTTAAAAAGCCAGAAACCATTAACTACCGTACCTTTAAGCCAGAACGTGACGGATTATTCTGTGCACGTATTTTTGGTCCAGTAAAAGATTACGAATGTCTTTGTGGCAAATACAAACGCCTAAAACATCGTGGTGTTATTTGTGAAAAATGTGGCGTTGAAGTTACTTTAACTAAAGTTCGTCGTGACCGTATGGGTCATATCGAATTAGCTAGCCCAGTTGCTCACATTTGGTTCTTAAAATCATTACCATCACGTATTGGTTTATTATTAGATATGACTTTACGTGATATCGAACGTGTGCTTTATTTCGAATCATATGTTGTTACCGAGCCAGGTCTAACAACACTAGAAAAAAGCCAGATTCTAACGGAAGAAGAATATCTTGATGCGTTAGAAGAACACGGTGATGAATTCGACGCACTAATGGGCGCCGAAGCTGTATTAGCTTTACTACAACAAATCGATTTAGATGCTGAAGTAGCGCAAATGCGTGAAGAGTTACCTGAAATCGGTAGTGAAACTAAACGTAAAAAAATTACTAAGCGTTTAAAATTAATGGAAGCATTCGCCGCTTCAGGTAACAAACCTGAATGGATGATTATGAATGTTCTACCAATTTTACCGCCGGATTTACGTCCGTTAGTACCTCTAGATGGTGGTCGTTTTGCGACTTCAGATCTTAACGATCTTTACCGTCGTGTTATTAACCGTAACAACCGTTTAAAACGTCTTCTAGACCTAGTTGCACCAGACATTATCGTACGTAACGAAAAACGTATGTTACAAGAGTCTGTTGATGCATTACTAGATAACGGTCGTCGTGGTCGTGCAATTACCGGTTCTAACAAACGTCCTCTTAAATCTCTTGCCGATATGATCAAAGGTAAGCAAGGTCGTTTCCGTCAGAATTTACTAGGTAAACGTGTAGATTACTCTGGTCGTTCTGTAATCACGGTTGGTCCTACGCTTAAACTACATCAATGTGGTTTACCTAAGAAAATGGCATTAGAGTTATTTAAACCATTTATTTACGGTCTTTTAGAGCGTCGTGGTTTAGCAACAACAATTAAAGCGGCTAAGAAATTAGTCGAGCGTGAAGGCGCTGAAGTTTGGGATGTACTTGATGAAGTAATCCGCGAACATCCAGTAATGCTTAACCGGGCACCAACTCTTCATAGATTGGGTATCCAAGCGTTTGAACCTGTGCTAATTGAAGGTAAAGCAATTCACCTTCATCCACTAGTTTGTGCGGCATACAATGCCGATTTCGATGGTGACCAAATGGCGGTACACGTACCGTTGACAATCGAAGCACAAATGGAAGCACGTACGTTGATGATGTCAACGAACAACGTATTAGCACCAGCTAACGGTGAACCAATCATAGTACCATCGCAGGATGTTGTATTAGGCCTTTATTACCTAACACGTTTTCGTATAAACGGTTTAGGCGAAGGCATGGTCTTTACCGATGAGAAAGAAGTAGAAAAGGCTTACCGTACTGGTGTAGCTGAACTTCATGCTCGCATTAAAGTTCGTATTACTGAGCATGTTAAAAATGCTGATGGTGAATGGGAACCAGTTACTAAGTTGCGTGATACTACAGTTGGTCGTGCCATTATGTGGCAAGTTTGTCCTAAGGGCTTACCTTTTGATCTAATTGATCTGCCGCTAGGTAAAAAACCAATTTCGAAATTGATTAACCATGCTTACCGTAATCTTGGCTTAAAAGAAACGGTAATATTTGCTGACCAAATCATGTACACAGGGTTTCATTATGCAATGATCTCTGGTTCCTCTGTTGGTATCGAAGATATGGTTATTCCTGACGCTAAGTACACGATTGTAGAAGAATCAGAAGCTGAAGTTGCTGAAATTCAAGCACAGTTCGACCAAGGTCTAGTGACTGCTGGTGAGAAGTACAACAAAGTAATCGATATTTGGTCGTCTGCGAACGAAAAAGTTTCGAAAGCGATGATGGATAACTTATCGAAAGAAATGGTTATGAATAAAGATGGCGAAATGGAAGAGCAAGATTCTTTCAACTCAATCTTTATGATGGCTGACTCGGGTGCTCGTGGTAGTGCTGCACAGATTCGTCAGCTAGCGGGTATGCGTGGCTTGATGGCTAAACCAGATGGTTCAATCATCGAAACGCCAATCAAAGCTAACTTCCGTGAAGGTCTAAGTGTATTACAATACTTTATCTCTACTCATGGTGCGCGTAAAGGTCTTGCCGATACAGCACTTAAAACAGCTAACTCGGGTTACTTAACTCGTCGTCTAGTAGATGTTGCACAAGATTTAGTGGTTACTAACCATGACTGTGGCACTACAGATGGTTTATTAATGACGCCATTAATTGAAGGTGGTGATGTTGTTGAGCCGTTACGTGAACGTGTATTAGGTCGTGTTGTTTGTGATGACGTATTAATTCCAGGTACTGAAGAAGTATTACTTCCTCGTAATACCTTAATTGATGAAACACTTTGTGATGTTATTGAAGCAAATTCAGTAGATCAAATCAAAGTACGTTCAATCATTACTTGTAAAACTGATTTTGGTATTTGTGCTTACTGTTACGGTCGTGATTTGGCTCGTGGCCATATGATCAACCAAGGTGAAGCAATCGGTGTAGTTGCGGCGCAATCCATTGGTGAGCCTGGAACACAGCTTACCATGCGTACGTTCCATATCGGTGGTGCGGCATCTCGTGCAACTGCTGAGAGCAGTGTACAAGTTAAGAATACTGGTACTTTGAAGTTACAAAACGCTAAGTATGTAACCAACTCAGACAAACACCTTGTTATTACCTCTCGTTCATCAGAGTTAACTATCATTGATGAAATGGGTCGTGAGAAAGAACGTTATAAAGTGCCTTACGGTTCTGTACTTTCTAAAAATGATGGTGCAGCAGTTACAATTGGCGATATTATCGCTAACTGGGACCCACATACTCATCCTATTATCACGGAAGTAAAAGGTAAGGTTCAATTTGTTGATTTAGTTGATGGCGTAACTATGGTTCGCCAAACTGATGAATTAACAGGTTTATCAAGTATCATCATTACTGATGCTGCCCAGCGTAACGCTACCGGTAAAGAAATGCGTCCAGCATTGAAACTTGTCGATAGTAAAGGTAAAGACGTAATGATCGCTGGTACTGAAATTCCAGCACTTTATTACTTACCAGGTAATGCAATTGTTAACCTTGAAGATGGCGCCGATGTTGGCGTTGGTGATGCACTAGCGCGTATACCACAAGCAAGTTCAAAAACTCGTGATATTACCGGTGGTCTTCCTCGTGTAGCTGATTTATTTGAAGCACGTAAACCTAAACTTCCTGCAATTCTTGCAGAGAAAACAGGTGTTGTTGCTTTCGGTAAAGAAACCAAAGGTAAAGTACGCTTATTGATTACTCAGCCAAATGGTGAAGTTTACGAAGAGATGATCCCGAAAACGCGTCAATTGAATATCTATGAAGGTGAGCCAGTAATCAAAGGTGAAGTTATTGCCGATGGTCCTGAGTCTCCACATGATATCTTGCGTTTACGTGGTGTTGCACCAGTTGCTAACTACATCGTTAACGAAGTACAAGAAGTTTACCGCCTACAGGGTGTTAAGATTAACGATAAGCACATTGAAGTTATCGTACGTCAAATGATCCGTAAGTGTGAAATTCTTGATGCAGGTGACTCAACGTTCCTTAAAGGCGAGCAAGTTGAAGTGGCGCGAGTTAATATCTCAAACCGTGAACTTGAAGCTGCCGGCAAGCAACCAGCTGAATATGAAATGCAAATGATGGGTATTACTAAAGCATCACTTGCAACAGAATCATTCATTTCAGCGGCGTCGTTCCAAGAAACAACACGTGTACTTACTGAAGCTGCTGTTGCAGGTAAGAAAGATGGTCTACGTGGCTTGAAAGAAAACGTTATCGTTGGTCGCTTAATCCCAGCGGGTACAGGTTATTCGTACCATCAAGAACGTGCTCGACGTAAAGCTGCAGCACTAAACCCTGTTGCTGAAACAAAAGTTTCAGCTGATGACGCAGAAAAAGCACTAACTGATGCTTTGAATGCTGATTTACTTTCAGGTGATAATGATTAATCGTTATTAAGTGATTGTTATTAAGTAATAGGGCAACCTATTAACTAATAATCAAAAGCCGCATCTTTTATTAGATGCGGCTTTTTTGTTTTATAAGCTTAAATAATACTGATGAGATACTGCCACTGATAATTGTGCAAACGATCGCTGAGCCAGAATAAACGCGGCTATAACGATCAAATACTTGACAGCTCAATCATTGACCTATAGAATTCCGCGACCTTATATTCTGTACCTAGTGTGCTTAATGTACAAAGCATGAATATTTCATGCTTTGATAAGGTAAAAATTACGAGCGTGTAAACCTTTTCCATTGATTTAAGGTTTACGCAATAATTTACCAAGGCTACTTTCCTTGGTAACAACTAATCAGGAGCTATAATGGCAACTATTAACCAACTAGTACGTAAACCACGTGTTAGACAAGTAACTAAAAGTAACGTTCCAGCGTTACAAGCTTGTCCACAACGTCGTGGCGTTTGTACTCGTGTGTATACTACTACACCAAAAAAACCTAACTCAGCTTTACGTAAAGTAGCTCGTGTTCGTTTAACTAACGGCTTCGAAGTTACTTCATACATCGGTGGTGAAGGTCACAACTTACAAGAGCATAGCGTGATTTTAATCCGTGGTGGTCGTGTTAAAGATTTACCAGGTGTGCGTTACCACACCGTTCGTGGCGCGCTAGATTGTTCTGGTGTAAGCGACAGAAGACAAGGCCGTTCTAAATACGGTGCTAAACGACCTAAATCTTAAGTTTTCCTCTCTTTGCCTAGTTACTAGGTAAAAGATAAGAAACGTTAAGTAAGGCCAAATTAAAAATTTTTTAAATTTATGTATTTTGGGTTAAACCTGAATAACACGGAGAATTAAGATGCCAAGAAGACGCGTCGTTGGGCAACGTAAAATATTGCCAGATCCTAAGTTCCATAACGAACTTTTAGCAAAATTCATCAACATCCTTATGGTTGATGGTAAGAAATCTACTGCCGAGAAAATTGTTTACGGTGCATTAGACATTTTATCAACTAAAGAATCTGAGAAGACTCAAATTGAGTTGTTCGAAACAGCTCTTGAGAACATCCGTCCATCTGTCGAAGTTAAATCTCGTCGTGTTGGTGGTTCTACTTATCAAGTTCCAGTTGAAGTACGTCCAGTGCGTCGTAATGCTCTAGCCATGCGTTGGTTAGTTGAAGCAGCTCGTAAACGTGGTGAAAAATCAATGGCTCAGCGCCTAGCTAACGAAATGTTAGATGCGTCTGACAGCAAAGGTTCAGCGGTTAAGAAACGTGAAGACGTTCACCGTATGGCTGATGCTAACAAAGCATTCGCTCACTACCGCTGGTAAGCTAGCAGTATTGACTGATTGTACTATCTACCTTTGGGCATGCTCATTGGTAGGTACATGGCTAGCAAGATTATTCTTGCTAGCCATACTCATTTTACGGACTTGCGCTTTTAGCGATAATTCGAATAATAATGACAGAGTTTTATTAACTAAAAATTTGTACTTTGAGATAAGATCTCCAGCGAATATTTAGTTAATAACACTAAACATAAATTACTGGCTCATTTACCTGAGTAAATGAGCAGTAATGGTAAGAGGATTTCATTTTGGCCCGTATCACCCCTATAGAGCGCTACCGTAATATTGGTATCTGTGCGCATGTAGATGCAGGTAAAACGACAACCACAGAGCGCGTATTATTTTATACTGGCCTATCTCATAAGATTGGTGAAGTGCATGACGGCGCGGCCACTATGGACTGGATGGAACAAGAGCAAGAGCGTGGCATAACTATCACTTCTGCTGCAACCACCTGTTTTTGGAAAGGCATGGAAGGTCAATTTGATGACCATCGCATCAATATCATTGATACCCCAGGTCACGTTGACTTTACCATTGAAGTAGAGCGTTCGTTACGTGTACTTGATGGTGCGGTATTAGTGCTATGTGCATCTTCGGGTGTTCAACCGCAAACAGAAACAGTTTGGCGTCAAATGGAAAAATATGCGGTACCACGCATAGTATTTGTTAACAAAATGGATCGCACCGGTGCAGATTTTTTAGCTGTTGTTGATCAATTAAAAGATCGTTTAGGTGCTAAAGCTGTACCAATTCATTTACCTATCGGTGCAGAAGAAGATTTTACCGGCGTTGTTGATCTTATTAAAATGAAAGCCATTAACTGGTCTGAAGAAGATCACGGTATGACTTTTACCTACGAAGAAATTCCGGCTGACATGCTTGAATTGGCAGAAGAGTGGCGTGAAAATTTAGTCTCTGAAGCCGCTGAAGCCAATGAAGAGTTAATGGATAAATACCTTGAAGAAGGTGAATTAACCGAAGCAGAAATTAAAGCGGGTTTACGTGCGCGTACCTTAGCCAATGACATTATCTTATGTAGCTGTGGTTCAGCCTTTAAAAACAAAGGTGTACAAGCGGTACTTGATGCTGTTATCGAATACTTGCCTTCGCCAACTGAAGTTGCCGCGATTACCGGTATTAATGACGATAAAGATGAAACTGAAGGCACTCGTGCAGCAAGTGATGATGCACCTTTCTCCGCCTTAGCTTTTAAAATAGCAACTGACCCTTTTGTTGGCACGCTAACATTCTTCCGAGTCTATTCCGGCGTAGTGCAAACAGGTGATAGTGTTTATAACCCAGTAAAGGGTAAGAAAGAGCGCTTTGGCCGTATCGTGCAAATGCACGCGAATGACAGACAAGAAATTAAAGAAGTTCGCGCAGGAGATATTGCTGCTGCGATTGGTTTGAAAGATGTCACCACGGGTGATACTTTATGTGATTTAACCCATGTTATTACGTTAGAGCGGATGGAATTCCCTGAACCGGTAATCTCAGTTGCGGTTGAACCAAGAACATTAGCTGCCCAAGAAAAAATGGGTGTGGCATTAGGTAAACTTGCCGCTGAAGACCCATCTTTTAGGGTACATACCGATGAAGAAACGGGTCAAACCATTATTTCTGGTATGGGTGAGCTACACTTAGATATTTTAGTTGAACGCATGAAGCGTGAATTTGGCGTAGAGTGTAATGTCGGTAATCCGCAAGTCTCTTATCGCGAAACGATACGCAGCAGTGTTGAAGTCGAAGGTAAATTTATCCGTCAATCAGGTGGTAAAGGCCAATACGGTCATGTCGTACTGAAGATGGAGCCAAACGAAGAAGGCGCGGGTTTTGAGTTTGTAAACGAAATTGTTGGCGGCTCAGTACCCAAAGAATATATTCCTGCAGTAGAAAAGGGTTGTCAAGAGCAAATGGATAGCGGTGTTTTAGCTAGCTTTCCATTATTAGACATAAAAGTTACGCTCATTGACGGTTCTTTTCATGACGTTGACTCTAACGAGATAGCGTTTAAAGTTGCTGCATCTATGGGCTTTAGAAAGGGTGCGCTTGCAGCAAACCCGGTTATTTTAGAGCCAATGATGAAGGTTGAAGTATCAACACCTGAAGCCAATATGGGTGATGTGGTTGGTGACTTAAATCGTCGTCGTGGAATGATAGAAGGCATGGACGAAGGTCCTGCAGGTTCGAAAATTGTAAATGCATTGGTACCCTTAGCCGAAATGTTTGGCTATGCTACCGACTTGCGTAGTGCTACTCAAGGCCGTGCATCTTACTCTATGGAGTTTCAGCAGTATAATGAAGCGCCGAAAATGGTAGCACAAAAAATTATGGAAACTCGTTAGAGTATCCATTCAATAGAATATTTACATCTGGCAAGGTCATTTTGACTGCGCCTTTTAATTTATATAGTTTACTAAACTTTAAGGTAATTGAAAAATGGCTAAAGAAAAATTTGAACGTACCAAACCACATGTTAACGTTGGTACTATCGGTCACGTAGATCACGGTAAAACAACTTTAACAGCTGCTATCTCTGCGGTACTTACTAAAAAATTCGGTGGCGAAGTTAAAGATTTCGCACAAATCGATAATGCTCCTGAAGAGCGTGAACGTGGTATTACTATCAATACTTCTCACATCGAATATGATACTGAAGTACGTCACTACGCACACGTAGATTGCCCAGGCCATGCTGATTACATCAAAAACATGATCACTGGTGCTGCACAAATGGATGGAGCTATCTTAGTAGTTGCTGCTACAGATGGTCCTATGCCACAAACACGTGAGCACATCTTATTATCTCGTCAAGTTGGTGTTCCTTACATCATCGTGTTCATGAACAAATGTGACATGGTAGATGACGAAGAATTATTAGAATTAGTAGAAATGGAAGTTCGTGAACTTCTTAGCGAATATGATTTCCCAGGTGATGATTTACCAGTAATTCAAGGTTCAGCACTTGGTGCATTGAACGGCGAAGAAAAATGGGAAGAGAAAGTTCTTGAACTAGCTAACCAGTTAGATACTTATATTCCAGAGCCAGAGCGTGCAATCGACGGTGCATTCATCATGCCTATCGAAGATGTATTCTCTATCTCAGGCCGTGGTACTGTTGTAACAGGTCGTGTTGAATCTGGTATCATCAAAGTTGGTGAAGAAGTAGAAGTTGTTGGTATCCGTGATACACAAAAATCAACTTGTACTGGTGTTGAAATGTTCCGTAAGCTTCTTGACGAAGGTCGTGCTGGCGAGAACTGTGGTATTCTTCTTCGTGGTCTTAAACGTGAAGACGTTGAACGTGGTCAAGTACTTTGTGCTCCAGGTTCAATCTTACCTCATACTAAGTTCGAATCAGAAGTTTACATCTTAAGCAAAGATGAAGGTGGTCGTCATACTCCATTCTTCAAAGGTTACCGTCCACAGTTTTACTTCCGTACAACGGATATCACTGGTTCAGTAGAGCTTCCTGAAGGTGTTGAAATGGTTATGCCTGGTGACAACCTTAAGTTTGTTGTTGAGCTAATCAACCCAGTAGCGATGGACGAAGGTTTACGCTTCGCAATCCGTGAAGGTGGTCGTACTGTTGGTGCTGGTGTTGTTTCTACAATCCTAGACAAGTAGTTGATAACTTATTGATAAGTAATTTGCGCTAGAATTTGTCTTAACGGCATTGGAAGTACTCATTGACTAGCGTCAACTCCATGCTTCCGCTTTGTTAAGACTGCACCTAGCATCAAATTAATCTATCAATATCTAAAGAAGGTCGCTAACGCGGCCTTTTTTGTGCCTGAAATTTGATAATATTTACACTGGATTATTGAATATTTTGAAAGAGTCTTTAAAATATCAGTCGTCATTTCCGAGGTCTCTAGTCGGACGTTACATGGAAGTGATTTATTAGAGAATGCAGATGGTACAGGAAGTACCTTATTAGATAATGCAGGAGCAATTATCCTGAGCATATTCTCCTAAATCCATTGTCTGGATATTCCAGTAATTAAGTAAACTAACAAGATCTCTCGTAGGAATTCACATGACTTGGCAAACCACACTCTCTTGGCAAAATGCACAAAAACGCGCGGCAGTTTTGCAACAAATTAGACAGTTCTTTGCTGAGCGACAAGTTATTGAAGTTGAAACCCCAGCGCTATCTCAGGGCACAGTGACTGATGTCTATTTAGATGCCTTCACCTGTAAATATAACTTTTTAGCCGATAGTCCGGCTGATCAGTCAGCTGATTTGTACTTACAAACTTCGCCAGAGTTTCATATGAAACGGTTGCTTGCTTGCGGTTATGGCTGCATTTTTCAAATAACTAAGGCATTTCGTCATGAAGAGTCAGGTCGCAACCACAACCCTGAGTTTACGATGCTGGAATGGTACCGTATTGGCTTTGATCAGTTTGATTTGATGCATGAGGTGGCAGGATTACTACAAATCGTTTTAGGCGGTAGTAAGGCGGTATTTACTAGCTACCAAGATATATTTATGCAAACCGTCTCTATTGATCCATTAACAGCAAGTTTTGATGAGCTTGTTGAGCTATTAAATAAGCATGGTAAATCTGCTGATTGGATAGTTGAAATGAACGATCCTGATTTTCTGCTGCAGTTTATCTTTACTGAGATCATTGAGCCTACAATAGGCATCGACCAGCCGCAATTTATCTATGACTTTCCCATAGCTCAAGCATCACTGGCAAAAAGATCAAGTGATGATCCTCGAGTGGCACAGCGATTTGAATGTTACTACCGTGGTATTGAGTTAGTTAATGGATTTAATGAATTAACTGATGCAACAGAGCAAGTTATTCGGTTTGAAGAAGACAATCGAAAAAGAACAGAGCAAGGCCTAGCGGTTAAACCCATTGATGTAAACTTTATCGCGGCATTAAGCCACGGGTTGCCACAATGTTCAGGTGTTGCTTTGGGGATTGATAGACTGATAATGCTAGCGCTTGATTGCCAGAATATTAATGAAGTAGTTTCTTTTGGTATTGAGAATGCCTAGTATTTTATCAATTTTGAGTGGCTATTTAGCTTGTGTTACTATTTAGTCTTAGGGGGGAATAAGCGAGCGTCTTCGCTAATATTCACTCGTTCATCTTCAAATTTCCTCGTTATCTACTCTGTAAACAACTTAATATAAATTACCGTCAGGGTTATGGTTGAATGTCGATATATTTTACAATATCTAGTAGTTACCTGAATTAAAAGTTATAGCTGGTTGTTTTTACATGACTTAATATATTTGGCTTGTTTTTTGCTAAACGAAAGCGCTTAAGGATTCCCATCTTTATTGCCTAAGTAATACCCCAAAGGAAGAAAAATGAACGTAAACTCAAAAGGAAGAAAAATGAATCTAAATGTAATTAAGTCACTTGTCGTATGTGCATGTTTGTTAGCCTCTTCATTGGCCAGTGCAAGTTTGATCACACATAATGATTATACTTTAGATACGGAGACCAATACTGTTACAAATGAAGGCACAGAATGGATGCAATGGAATGTAACCGCAGGTATGTCGATAAATGAGGCTCTAGCTGCCTACGCAAATGATGGTTGGACTCTAGCATCCAACGTGCAGATGAGTAATCTTTACACCGATTTCGGGTTTGAAGCTACGACAGACGAAAATGTTTATATAGGTGACTACGGAAATTACACGCCATTCATAGACGCAAGTAATCATGACCTATTTCTGTCGTTATTTTCTATAACATGGAATATCTCAGGCGGTAATCGCGGAGAAGGGGTAGATGCACTTGAAAGTACAGCTGCGTTTTATGGTAGTGATGCTGATGGAGACGGTTTTTATAATTTGGCGAGTGTGATGTCGGACCTAACAACCAACGGCCTAGAGAGTGTCGAAAAAGCACATTTAACTGATGACTCCATCTTGCGAGACTATAGTGCAGGGAATTCAATGGGGGTTGCTCTGGTGCGAACCACAGCCACCTCAGTACCTGAGCCATCGTCAATAGCAATATTTTCATTAGGGTTAATGGGTTTAAGATTACGTAGAAGAAAGAACGTTTAACTTTTATATAAATAATAACTATGATCAAAATAATAATCATTGGGGTCAGATAACATTTAAATGTTTTGCCACGGTGGCGACGACACCCAGAAGAAAGAGTGAGACTGCCTCCACTCTTTCTTCTACCTTTGGAGTCCCTCGGAGGTGCTAACAAACGTATTCTTCAATTCACTCAAGTGTTCTCGACGTAACAGCGCTGATGGCACATCCATGTGCCGACAACGCCTTGTTCATCATCCCTGATGAACATACGTGAACAATTTCATTCATTTCAGCGTTTGCTCAAGCAGACTTGGTGTTTGTTGATACTGTGTCACTTAATCTCACCAAAAGCTCTGTTGCTAGTTTGGAAAAGATAATAGCCAAGCTCCCCAAATCTCATCTCAGCAATTCAATCATCAACTAGCAATCGTAGACCTCGACCCGAGACACGACGTCGAGGGCTGCCGTTGTTCATGGACGACTTGTACCATGAGCTTAGCGGCAGACCTCGTGGTTTATGCTAGTTGAAATTTAAAGCTGAATGTTCTGCTGATTAGGGCACCACGTCATTCCCGAGGTACTGATCGGGAATCCAGTTTTTGCTCAACGTTCTGAGATTTTTATTTTAATTGCTTAATAGAAAGAGACAATGGATTCCCGCCAATACATCGCGGGAATGACGATTATGTTCGGTTGCCAAATCACTTTAGTAAAGTACCCTAGTGTAAATACAAAAAAAGCTAAAAGATTCTCTCTTTTAGCTTTTTATTTTTATGACTGAGTAAGAAGTTAACAGGGTAACTAAATACCATCACCGTCAGTATGCAAACCACACTCACGTTGGCCAGCACCAAAACGGGTTTCTTCTTCTGTCATACCTAAGGTCAATGGTTTAGTACTGTGTACATCACCCACTGAAACATAACCTTCATCCCAAAGTGGATGATATGGTAAGTTGTGTTTAGTTAAGTACTCATGCACGTCTTTATTAGTCCAATCTATAATTGGATGCACTTTATAACGACCTCGTAATGTACTGACTACCGATAAACCTTCTCGATGAGCAGACTGCTGACGACGAACACCTGAAAACCAAGTATTTGCGTTAAGATCTGATAGGCCTCGCTCAAGTGGTTCAACTTTATTACGGCGGTTATAAGCTTTAAGGGTATCATCACTTATAGCCCATTCTTCCCCATACTTTGCCTGTTGCCAAGCGGCACTTTCTTTCGCTTGATAAACGTGTAAATTTAGCTTTAGACGTTCGGTTAACTGTTCGATAAAACGGTAAGTTTCAGGAAATAAGTGACCTGTATCAGTAATTAATACTGGAATATTACTATCAACTTGAGTAAGCAAGTGCAGCATCACTGCAGATTGAATGCCAAAGCTAGACGACAAAACAAACTCACCCGGTAAGTTGTCCATTGCCCACTCTACTCGGGCAATAGGCGATTCTTTTTCAAGAGATTGATTCCAATCTGACATCGAAGGGCTAGGAAATGGTGTCGTCAAGGGGCTATTAATGGCCCCTTCAGCAACACTTGTCGATGTATTAAGCATGATGAAAATCCCTAAAGCTGACGATAACTTGTTCAACAATACCGACGCGGATAACAAAATCACCGAAACCTTCGCCAGCAGTCCTTTCTGCCGACCAACGGGCAGTTAAGGCATCAATTTCACTCAATACGCCAGCTTCATCAACATTTTCTTTGTATAATTTTGGTACACGGGAGCCCGCAACATCGCTGCCAAGGTACATATTGTACTTACCGGGACCTTTACCAATCAATCCTATTTCAGCAAGCATTGCACGACCACAACCATTTGGACAACCAGTCACACGTAAAATAATGCTTTCGTCTTTCAAGCCATTTTTAGCGAGAATATTTTCAACATCATCGACTAAACCAGGTAAGTAACGTTCGGCTTCAGCCATAGCCAATGGACATGTTGGGAAAGCCACACAAGCCATAGAGTTTTTACGTTGCTTAGAAACACCGTCATTCAATAAACCATGATCACGGGCCAGTTGTTCAATGGCTGCTTTATCTGCTTCAGCTACACCGGCAACAATAAGGTTCTGGTTAGCGGTTAAACGGAAGTCACCTTGATGTATTTTGGCAATTTCACGCATACCGGTTTTTAATGTTTTACCGTCTAAATCTGCTCTTAGTGAATCAAGAATACGGCCATTTTCAATAAATAAAGTTAAGTGATGTTTACCATCAATACCGGCAACCCAACCAAAACTATCACCACGGGTGGTGAACTCGTATGGACGAGAATCGCTAAAGTTAATACCAGCACGACGTTCTACTTCGGCTTTAAAGGTATCGACACCAACTCGGTCTAAGGTATATTTAGTTTTGGCATTTTTACGGTTAACACGATTGCCCCAATCACGTTGGGTAGTAACAACCGCTTCAGCAATCGCTAAGGTGTGCTCTTTCGGGATAAAACCAAAGTCATCAGCACAACGAGGGTATGTTGCATTATCACCATGAGTCATGGCTAAACCACCACCGACAAGTACGTTAAAGCCGATTAATTCACCATCTTCACTAATGGCAACAAAGTTTAAGTCGTTAGCATGAACATCAATATCGTTATTTGGTGGAATAACTACGGTGGTTTTAAACTTACGGGGTAAATAGTTACTGCCTAAAATAGGCTCTACTACCTCACCTTCCGTCGTTTCAACACGTTCTTCATCTAACCAAATCTCCGCGTAAGCACGCGTTTTTGGTAATAAATGTTCACTGAGTTTAGTGGCCCATTCGTACGCTTCTTGATGTAATTCGGACTCAACAGGGTTAGAAGTACAAAGCACGTTACGGTTAACATCACCGGCAGTAGCAATTGAATCAAGGCCAATACTGTTAAGGGTTTGATGCATTAACTTAATGTTTGGCTTTAATACCCCGTGAAACTGAAATGTTTGACGTGTGGTCAAACGAATGCTGCCATACGAGGTATAATCATCAGCAAATTTATCAATAGCTAACCATTGTGTTGGATTAATAATACCACCGGGTAACCGCGCTCTTAGCATGACATTATGTAATGGCTCTAATTTTTGCTTTTGACGTTCGGCGCGAATATCACGATCATCTTGTTGATACATGCCGTGAGTACGAATTAACTGCGAGTTATCACTAGTGAAACCGCCGGTCATTCTGTCGGCTAAATCATCAACAATAGTGCCACGCAAAAAATCTGATTCTGCTTTCATGCGTTCGTTATCGGCTTGTTTACCTTCAACAATCAAGACAGGGTTTTCAACTTTGGTGAAATTGTTGCTCATTAGTAAACATCCTTCTGGTAACGCTTATTAGATCTAAGTGATTTTAAATAATCTTCTGCTTGCTCAGCCGTTAATTTTCCGTGCTCTTGGATGATATCAACCAGGGTTTGGTGAACATCTTTAGCCATGCGATTAGCATCACCACAAATATATAGGTGTGCGCCACGTTCTAACCAGGAAAATACTTCAGCTGCTTGTTCTTTTAATCTGTCTTGCACATAGATTTTCTCAGCTTGGTCACGAGAAAAGGCTACGTCCATACGCGTTAATAAACCCGATTTTAAATAGTTCTGCCATTCAGTTTGGTATAAGAAATCTTGGGTGAAAGTTTGATCACCAAAGAACATCCAGTTGTCGCCACCAGCATCACGCGCTTCACGTTCTTGCATAAAGGCTCTAAATGGCGCAACACCTGTACCAGGTCCAATCATGATCACAGGGGTATCGTCTGATTGTGGTAAGCGAAAGTTGTCATTATGTTCGACAAAAACTCGTACTTTTTGACCTTCTTCTAAACGCTCGGCTAAAAAGCCAGAAGCACCACCGGTACGAGTATCGCCATTGGCTTCATAACTAACAATACCAACGGTTAAATGTACTTCTTCTTCAACTTCTGCTTGCGCTGAGGCAATTGAATATAAACGCGGGGTGATTTTACGTAAAGCATCAACAAAGCTTTGCGCATCAATTTCAGCTTTTGCCAAGCTAACAACATCAATAATTTGATGTTCACCAGCAAACTCTCGTGCCGAATTTTTATCACTGGCAACAGTAACTAACGTACTGTCTTTAGAGGCTTGTGCCCAAAATTCAACAAATGATGGTGCTGTTTGAGTAATTTCTAATTGGCTAATTAGTGCTTCTTTTAATGAAAACTCTTTTACTTCACCTGAAACTTTTAAGTTTATTTTTTCATCGCCAGAAAAGTTAAGCTCGATAAGTAGCTTGCTAACAAGCTGTTCATCATTTTCAAACCAAACACCTAAGGCATCACCAACTTGATAAGTTAAACCTGACTCACCTAAATCGATTTCAATGTGGCGGACATCTTTAGCTGAGTCACGACCGGTAATCTTTTGACTTAATGAAAATTCTGCGGATAAAGGGTTTTGTTTTGAATACTGACTTGCAGCACCTGCAGTAGGTAAACCACCAATATTACTGACGGTCGCTAAAGGAGCATCGGCTTGCGTTAGTTCATCTTTAAGTGTTTCAACAATACTTAAAGTCCAGCTTTCACTGTCACTGTCGTAATCAACATCACAATCAACACGTGGGCTAACTTGTTTGGCACCTAGTGCTTGTAAACGTTCATCAAAATCTTGACCTGTTTTGCAGAAAAACTCATAGCTGCTGTCACCTAAGGCTAAAACACTGTAGCTTAGGTTTGGTAATTTAGGGGCTTTCTTACCTAATAAGAATTCATGAAACTCAATAGCATCATCAGGTGGCTCGCCTTCACCATTTGTACTGGCTACAATTATTAAATGTGTTTCATTTTTTATTGCTTTAGCTTTATAGTCGGCAATGTTTTTAAGAACAACATTAATACCTGCCGCTTTAGCACTTTTTTCTAGCTGACCAGCAACACCTTTAGCATTACCTGTTTGTGAGGCATATAAAATAGTTAAGGTTTTGGCAACGACTGCAGCAGCAGGAGCTGGTGCTAGTTGAGCATATTGACCTTGCTCGCTTCTCGCAGCTAAATAACCACTTGCCCAAGCAAGTTGTAGTGATGAGTAATCAGCAACGCTTTGTTGTAGTGAGGCCAGTTGATTAGCATCTAAGGCACTACTATTGTTTGCTGAATTTGATGTATTTTGATTTAATAAGCGCTGCTCTGGCAACATAACTATTTTCACCCATGACAATTGAAGCATGAAGAATAGACAAATTAGAGTAAGATCAAAAGGAATAGATAGCGATTTTTTATTCCAAAATGGAATATAGACTGTGTATCTGAAACACTGGAAAGTTTTGCTGCTATTAACTGGCAGAATAATAGAGGCGCAATGAAAGTACTTTTAAATATCCGCTGGCGAAAAACACTTGCTTACAGCCTTGCTCTAATCTTTTTATCTTTGCTGACAGCTGGTATTAGTGTCGCTGCTGACAAAAATCCCACAAATATTTATACTTATAAATCTTCTTCAGGGGTAACGTCTTTCTCTGATATTGAACCCCTTGATGTTGACTTTAGTCGTTATCGCTTTGATTGCTATGCTTGTAAAGTCGACTCCTTAATTGATTGGCGTCAGGCCAAATTATATTTACAGCCTTATAAAAGTGATATTAATCAAGCGGCATTTAAGCATGGTATTGATCCAGCCTTTGTCCGTGCTGTTATTCATGCGGAATCTCATTTTAATCCTAGAGCCGTGTCTAAGCAGGGCGCCCAAGGTTTAATGCAGTTGATGCCGGCGACGGCTAGAGAGTTAGGGGTGAAAAATTCCTTAAGTGCTCAACAGAATATTAACGGCGGTGTTAAACATTTAGCTCGCTTACTGAGAAAATATAACGGTGATAATAATCTAGCAGCGGCAGCATATAATGCTGGCGAGGGTGCAGTTAAGCGGCATGGCGGCATTCCTCCATACAAAGAGACGCAAGTGTATGTTGAACGGGTTGGGATTTTACACCAAAGGTATGGCAGATTTTCTCATGTGAGTCATTAATAGCTGTAATTAATACAACTAGCTACACCCAGAAACAAAAAAGCCGTAGCTATTTATCATAGTCACGGCTTTTTTATATTTTTTGTACTGGTTATGTATTAGGTATTAATGGTGCTTTAGAAATGCACAACCGCACCAGCAAAGAAACCGTCATAAGTTAAATCACTGTAGAAGCCATCTAAATCATTTAACTCCATTTTCATTTTTCGGTACCCTAAAGTAACGTCAAAATCTACCGCTAGGTTATCTAGAATAGAGTAACTTACACCAATTTGCGCATCATAAACGGTTTGGTTGTCAAAGCTAATAAAGTTAGCTTCAGCGAAGACATTTAAACCAGTAAAAGGTAAACCGATAATGGTGGAAAGGTAAGCCATTGGGATAATGCCAGAAACATCTAAATCACTGGTTTTAGCATTTGATTCTGACACTTTAATATAGGCGTCTAGATCACGTGCGGTTAAACCAAAATCAAAGGATAATAAATCATTATCAAACACTTCATAATAAAGTGTGTAATCAACAAAGCTGGCATCTAGCGTAGTATCTAAAGTTTCATTTACGTTGTAAGTAGTACCTAATATTTTAACATTTTGATTTATTGTTGTACCACCGACTGTATCGAGCGTTGTTGATGCAATTTTTATATTTGGAATTAATGGAATAGGGTGTTCAAAGGCGACATAGAAACTGCCTTGATTTTTATCATCAAAATCAAATAGTGCTTGCTCCGTATTTGAATCTCCATCACCAAAGCTACCACTTGCTTCATTCGCCCAAATTTGGCCACCAATATACAAGCCTAATAAGGTATCAGCTTGGGCAGTAGTAGACATTAACGCTGCAAAGCTGGCGGCTAATAAAGTTTTTTTCATGTTGTTATCCTTTGGTTAAAAGTTCATTTAAATCAATTAATGCTGCATTGGCGCGAGAAATATAATTCGCCATAACTAATGAGTGATTGGCAAGCAGACCAAAGCCACTACCGTTTAAAATCATTGGGCTCCATAATGATTCTTGGCTGGCTTCCAACTCACGAATAATTTGTTGTAAACTAATTTTGGCATTCTTATTCTCTAATACGCTATTAAAATCAATTTCAATGGCTCTAAGTAGTTGTAGTAATGCCCACGTTGCTCCTCTGGCCTCATAGAAAACATCATCTATTTGCCACCAACTAGTTTTTAGCTGTAAATAAGAAACACCTTGGCTTGATTGTTCTGCGCGATTATCACCAGCTAAATCAGTGTTAACTTGTTCACGACCAACACTTAAACTTAAACGGTGTGAGTAGCTGCCGAGACGTTTTTGAACTTCATCAAGATAAGAACGTAAGTTATCAGCGCGAGCGTAAAATTGTGCCTTATTGTTGCCATTACTACTGACTAATGCCGTACGGTAGGCATAAAGCTGTTCGATCGCCTTGCCATATTCAGATTCAGCGCTTGGCATTGCCCAATTTTTACTATCGATATTAAAGCGTGGTTGCGCCTCTTTTAAATGTTGATTCACTAAGGATTGCGATTGTGAACGACTAAAATCTTTACGCATGACTAAGGCCATATCACGCACCATTTCTAAAACACCAAATTCCCATGCCGGCATATTATCTAAAAACAGTGACGGCGGCATGATGTCATTTGATAAGTAACCACCCGGTTTATGTAATAGCATTTCACTGACTTTTATTAATGCAGTTGTGGTGGTGTAACCTACTACAGGAGCAACATTCTCAGCTTTGGCAGCTTGTGTTACTTCAGCATGAATATTAATGGACGCAGGTTCACTACTCCAATAAACACCAACGCCGTATAGAATAAAAAAAATGCCGGTAAAAGCCCAGACAATAATTTTTGTAGAGATCATGGTTTTCATAGCCACTCCAAGGATAAATTGTTGGTTATTGTACTATTTATAACGATAAACAGGTAATTGAATATTAACTTCAGTGTCATTTGAGAAGTATAATGTTAACGGAATAACATCATGTTCAGTAATTTGCTGTTTTACTGCAAAAATCATCAGGTGCAAACCTGAAGGTTGTAAAACAACGTGACTGCCAGCATCAATAGTTATGTCGTCTACTTGACGCATAGTCATCATGCCATTTGCCATACTGTGTTGGTGAATTTCAATTCGTGCAGATATTGAACTGGTGATTTTTTTCAAGGTAGCGCTTTTATCGCCAGCATTAGTTATTGTCATATATGCTGCGGTCACACTGCTACCGGGAATACTTGCTTTAATGTAGGCATTTTCAACAGTTATTGCACTGGTTGCATAGACATTATTTGTCATACCGAGTAATAAAACGAAAAGGATAACAAATTTTCCATAGTGAATATTTTTCATTGTAACTATACATCCCTGCTAACAAATATTATTGTTTGACTATAACTTATACCCGTTACCAATCAAAGTGCAGGATTTCAGTGGGAATTAAAATGGCTTTAGGCAAGGAGAATAATTTAAGCATAGTCATTCTATGGTTTGATTATTTAACGCGGTATAAAGTCATTTTAAACCCATCGAAGAAGCGTTTGAGCAACATCACTTCATCGTTGCTGTGACTTATAATGGAACAACCATTATTTTATCACAGCGCCTTGAATTGAAATTGCTTAAGCACTCTGAAACATGCATCTTGAATGATCACGGGTATATACCAATCGTATTGGTAAGCCCACATAACAAAACTGGTGACAAATGAGTAACTTGATTTTAACGACAGAAACACAAGGTGTTTTTACTATTACCTTGAATCGTATTGATAAAAAAAATGCCTTAACTAATGCTATGTATCTAGAGCTTTGCCAGCACTTGGCCTATGCAGAAAAAACACCTAGTGTTCATTGCTTAGTCATTCAAGGCAATGAAAACTGTTTTTGTGCCGGTAATGACTTACATGATTTTATGCAGTGTTCAACTGATGATGACTTAGTTGCCCTTGAATTTGTTAAAGCACTGTCCGAATTTACCAAGCCTCTCGTTGCTGGTGTCGCCGGCGTTGCTGTTGGTATCGGTACTACGCTGTTATTACATTGTGACATGGTCATTGCTGCCGATAACAGTAAATTTAAATTGCCCTTTACCCAACTGGGTTTATGCCCAGAAGCTGGCTCTAGTTTGTTATTAACGCAAAAAGTCGGTGCAAATAAAGCCTTTGAATTAATGGTGTTGGGTAAAACCTTTAACGCTGAGCAAGCATTGAGTTATGGTATTGCTAACCAAATTTGTCAGCCGGATGAACTTATTACCCTGACCCAAGACGTTGCCCAAGCGATTGCCAACTTGCCGGTTGACGCGGTAATGACTAGTCGACGCTTAATTAGACAAGGTCAGAAACTAGCGTTAAGCCAAGCCATCAGCGATGAGAGCCAAGAGTTTGTTCGCTTAGTTAATACAGATGAATGTAAAAACATCTTAGCTCAGTTTTTTAAATAAAGTGCGATGACTAGCTACTATGCCATTGAACACTAAGCATATTGCTTAGTGTTTTTATCTCGACAAAGTAACCAGATAACGACAGCCATTAATAAAATTGGCCAAAATACACCGATAGTCACCATAGCAATGCTACCAAATAGCACCAGAACAATAAAAATAAGACTACCAAAAACACTCAAGACAATTGCTAGGGCAATTACCACTAATAACACCACCACTAAAGCTGAAACACCTATGGCTTTCAATGGCTCAATGACTTCACCATCCATCATCACGTGCAAGTTCATTAATTCCAACATGCCGACGCCAAAAACATAAGTTAAGAAAATGGTCGCCAAAATGGCCAATGTTAAAGATTTTAAGAAGCTCATGCTTTGCTCACTTTTAAATATAGGTGAATGGTTTTGAGACTAGTAATATTTGCTGTTAGGTAACAACATACTTGCCACTACATAGGCAACACCTGTGACTACGGGTAACATAATCAATGCAGCAATTGCAGCAATACGAACAGCTAAGCGTGGAAAATCATAATGCTTGGCAATCCCAGCACAAACACCGGTTAATTTTTTATTTACTACGTCTTTACATAATGTTTGACGGACATTCTTTATAGTTGAATATTCTCTGTCGTATCTCATGGGAACTCCTTAGTTTTACGGTATTACTCTGCACTTATTACTTTTCTATTGTAATAAAATGAAAATTGCTGCCCCCGTAAACGAGGGACTTTAGGTTAATTTTTTAGGTTTATGCTTTCGGTCTATGATCTTGCTAATGCTTTAACCGTTAACGACCTTTTTTTTCATTTCAGCTAATTCAGCTTCAATGCTATCGTCTTGCTCTAATTCAGCTATTTGCGTGGATAAGTCTTTGTTCTCAGTTAAATCATAAGACTCAACTTGCGCTTCAAGATGGTCAATTTTTTGTTGATAACGTTCAAATTTAGCCATCGCTTCATCAATATTGTGAATAACGGCTTTTTCTCGTACTTTCAACCTTACTTCCGCTGACTCCTGACGAAGTCGTAACGCATCTTGACGACGTTTAGCTTCATTTAGTTTATCTTGCAAGCGTTGGGCATCTTCTTGAATGGCGCTTAACAAGTCAGTTAATTGGCCATTTTCACCATCGAGTTGCGTTAATTCAGCTTGGCACTTATGTTTTTGTGCCAGTGCTGATTTGGCTAAGTCATCGCGAGACTTGCTCAATGCTATCTCTGCTTTGCTATGCCAGTGCGCTACGCCTTCTCGCGCCGCTTTTACTTTTCTTGCTAAGGTTTTTTGTTCAGCTATATTTTTGGCTGCGGTTGAGCGAACTTCAACTAATGTTTCTTCCATCTCGCCAATGATCAAACGAATCATTTTCTCTGGATGCTCGGCTTTGTCTAACATGCTGTTTAAATTTGCATTAATAATGTCGGTAAAACGGCTGAATAATCCCATAGTTTTTCTCCTGCTCTTTTGATATTTAATTTTTGAAAATTAGTTGTGGTTTATAGTTTGCTAATTTAGCTTGATAGTAATTTTTAATTACTAGCCACATTACTCGCTACCTTGCTATCTTCATTGACGACGGTTGTCGTTAGTTTCACTTTTTGTGTGATTTTTTGCTCTGCTGCTAACCAAGTTGTCGCACTATTCAGTGAGAAGTTGGCAGAAAATGTTTTAATTTCTTTATCAATTGATTGCTGTAATTGTATATTTAGCTCAGCAATCATTTTTTCTCCTTGGGCAACAACAAAGTTGCTTACGGCGCTTTCAATACTTGACGCTGGTGCTGCATTAACACGAGTGCTTACTGTTAATGCCGCCAATAAAGATCCGATAAGTACTACCGTAAGGCTTACATCTTTAATTATGTTGCTAGTATTTTTAGTCATGTTGAAAGTGCTCATAATAAATTCCTTCTTGTTTAGTATCTGTTGGCTATAAAGTGGTTCTAGTTATTGATGTTGCTATCTAACATCGTTTTGCTTGAACTTAGTATTACAAGTGCTGTGCCAAAGATTACAAATAATATAAGTACTTGATATTTACTAATAATTATTGAATGTCATACTTAAAGTAAAATGGCGCCACTAAGGAGTGATTCATATTTTAGCTAAATTGACTATGTTTTTAGTTTATTTGACCAGCTGTTGTTTTGTTAGTCAATCTGCTTGTCTGTTTTTAGATAAATTAGCGCTTGTAATTAAATAGACGATCGGTCTAATATAAGTGATGCAATTAAATAATGATATAAAACGTCGAGGCAGACCGGCTAAATCTGGTCGGGATAGCGCACAAACCAAAGCCGAGCTGATAAGCAGTGGTGTTGAACATTTCACCCAATTTGGCTTTGCTTCATCAGGGTTAGAGCAGATATTAAAAAAAGTATCTGTGCCTAAGGGCTCTTTCTACTATTACTTTGCCAATAAAGAAGTCTTTGGTCTGGCGGTAATTACTCATTACGATGCTTACTTCTCCCGTAAGCTTGATACGCATTTAAACAATGAACAGCTAGTGCCAGAGCAGAGACTAATGAGCTTTGTTAACGATGCTAAAGCAGGTATCGAGAAATATAATTTTAATCGCGGCTGTTTAGTCGGCAACCTTGAGCAAGAAATTGCGCTATTACCCGATAGTCATCGAGAAAAATTGTCTACTGTGATGCAAGGCTGGCAAAGTAATATTTCTGCTTATCTAAAAGTGCTTTCTCCTGATACGCAGCAAGAGGAATGTGATTCACTTGCCGAGTTCTTTTGGCTTGGTTGGGAAGGGGCGGTAAGTCGCTGTAAGCTGGTTAAAACTACCCAACCTATTGATCTTTTTATCCACTATTTTCTACAACTACTAAAAAAATAATTTTTTTAGTAGTTAATAGACAGTCGGTCTATATTGGAGGTTCTATGTTTAAATGTTTACAGGTAGATAAAGATGAACAAGGTTATCGAACATCTTGCACGCAAATAGATGAAGATAACTTAAGCCAAGGCAATGTCTTAGTAAAAGTCCTATATAGCACGCTTAATTATAAAGATGCGCTAGCAATTACCGGTAAAGCCCCGGTTATTAGAAGCTTTCCTATGATTCCAGGTATTGATTTTAGTGGCATTGTTGAACACAGTGAAAGTGATGAGTTTAAGGTCGGCGATAAGGTGTTGCTTAATGGCTTTGGTGTCGGTGAAAAGCATATGGGTGGTTTAGCACAAAAAGCCAAAGTAAATAGTGACTGGTTAATTCCTTTACCCGAAAGCATCTCGCCATTGCAGGCGATGTCGATTGGTACAGCAGGTTATACCGCAATGCTGTGTATTCTAGCATTGGAAAAAAACGGTATTACGCCCAAAGATGGTAAGGTTTTGGTTACTGGCGCCACTGGTGGTGTTGGTAGCTTTGCAGTAAAACTTCTGTCACTAATGGGCTACTCGGTTGTGGCCTCAACGGGTAGCAGTGAACAACATGATTATTTAACTAATTTAGGTGCTACTGAGATAATCGATAGAGCAGAATTATCAGCACCGGGTAAACCTTTAATGAAAGAGCAGTGGGCAGCTGCTGTTGACTCTGTTGGTAGCCATACCCTGGCAAATGTTTGTGCCAGTATAAAATATGGCGGCGCTGTGGCTGCATGTGGTTTAGCACAAGGCATGGATTTACCCGCTTCTGTAGCACCCTTTATTTTAAGAGGGATTTCATTGTTGGGTATTGATAGTGTCATGCGTCCTAGAGCAGACAGAATAGAGGCTTGGAAAAAATTAGCCGAATTGTTACCGGCAACTGAAATGCAATCAATAGCAGAAGTGATCGGTTTAGAGCAGTCTATCGAAGCAGCTAGTAAATTACTCAATGGCGATATTACCGGTCGTGTTGTGGTTGATGTAAATAGGTAGTTTCTTGATGAGGTCATGATTTTCAGTAAGGAAATTGCCGCTCAGGTAATATTAAACAAAAATTAACTTGAGCGGCAGCGTCAGAGCTATTACCTTATGTTCAAATTCTTTATATAAGTGGAAACACTATGACTCACCCAATTATCGAAGATCTTACCAGCCGCCATACGGTAAAAAAGTATGATGCTAGCAGAAAAGTCCCACAGGCCGACCTGGATATTCTATTTGAAGCTATGCGCCTTTCGGCCTCGTCTATTAATTCACAGCCGTGGAAGTTTATTGTCTTAGAAAGTGATGCAGCAAAAACGCGCCTAAGCAAAACCTTCGTGAATATGCATGAGTATAATAAGAAACATGTTTTTGATAGCTCTCAGGTGATTCTTTTTGCTCACAACCCAAAATATACCCGTGACGATTACGCCAAGGTAGTTGATAAGGGGATTGCCGACAAACGCACCTTACCTGAAAATCGTGAAGCAGCATTTGGCGTGTATCTGTTTGCAGAGCTTAATACAGCTGAAGATGGTGATACTTGTACTTGGACCAAAGCACAAACTTATCTTGCCTTAGGTAATACCTTGCATGTGCTGGCGCGGTTGAAAATCGATTCAACACCAATGGAGGGCATTGATATTGAGCTGGTTAATAAAGAGTTTAGCGAAGAGCTTGAAGGTTATCAGTGTGATGTCGCTTTAGCTATTGGCTACCATCATTCAGAAGAAGACTTCAATGCCAAGTTACCAAAATCACGCCTAGCTTTAAGTGAGATTTTAGTTCGCATTTAAAGTGAATGTTCTGTAATAGTGAAAGTGATTGATGCAGCAAATGGATACTTGCTGCTAGATCATTGTTAATCTCAGCTAAAAATTGGTTTGATACCAATTTCATTAAATTATCGCCCACTTGTGCTAGTTAAAATACTCCAAGGCGGTGTTGCTCTCAATCACACACGCCAGCTATTGGTCAATCGATCGCCTTGCTTTGATTTATTTTTCTTGGACACAACAAGATCACCAACGTAATGAAACTGGTATTCAGCTGATTTTTCAGTACAATAATGATTCTTTCATTTTTCATTTTCGTGGCTATGCACTCAAACTTAAATTACTCGCTACAAAGCAGTAACAGCTTTAATATTAAGGCGAGTTGCTCGCACATATATTTTCCCAGCACACTGGCTGAATTACAGCAGTTACCTGAGTTAAGCGCCGAACATTTCTATATCCTTGGTGAAGGCAGTAATACCCTCTTTGTTGAGCCACAAGCACCGATTATTATTCAGCCGAAATTTAACGGTATTAATATCCTTGAACAAGATGATCATTTTATCGTCACTGTTGGTGCAGCAGAAAATTGGCATGAGTTAGTCTGTTTCTGTCTTGAGCAAGGTATTAACGGTTTAGAGAATTTAGCCTTAATTCCAGGTAGTGTTGGTGCGGCACCTGTGCAGAATATTGGTGCCTATGGCGTTGAATTTGCCGATTACTGTCAAGAAGTGCAATGGTATGAGTTTGCCAGTAAAAGCATGCACTCACTCGCTAATCAAGCGTGTGATTTTTCCTATCGCGATAGTATTTTTAAGCAAGAACGTTATAACAAAGGCTTAATTACCCAAGTCACGTTTAAATTTCCTAAAGTATGGCAAGCAAACCTCAGCTATGCCGGCTTAGATGTATTGACAAAAGATAGCACTGCTAAGCAGGTCATGGAGAAAGTTATCGCCTTGCGCAGTAGCAAGTTACCCGATCCGAAAGCATTACCTAATGCAGGCAGCTTTTTCAAAAACCCCGTTGTCAGTGCCGCAGACTTTGTCCAGTTACAACAGCAATACCCAAATATGCCACATTACCCACAGCCAAACTCTCAGGTAAAGCTGGCAGCAGGTTGGTTAATAGATCAAGCTGGATTAAAAGGTTTTCGCCATCAACAGGTTGGTGTTCATCAGCAACAAGCCTTGGTATTAGTTAATTATGGAAGTGAACTTGGCGGCGATATTGTTAGCTTAGCGAAATATATCCAGCGCCAAGTAGCGGATAAATTTTCAATATCGCTAATACCAGAAGTGCGGATGATCACCGAGCAAGGCGAAAGGTCATTTTCATCATTGCGTGATGTTAACCCTATTGGACATTGTGTCGACAGCAAAGCTACTAACGGAAAAAACAATGACTAAAACTGTAAAAGAACATTTGATAAAGTCATTAGCTGCTGGGCAATTTGTTTCCGGGCAGTTACTTGGTGAGCAATTAGGTATTAGCCGTACAGCTATCGCTAAACATATTAAAGTGCTAACGGATATTGGCCTAGATATCTACAGTGTCACAGGCAAAGGTTATAAGCTGGCGCAGCCGCTTTATTTACTTGATAAAGAAAAGATCATCAGTTTATTGGCCATTGAGGCGAGCAAACAAACTGAAAGATCAGTCGACATGCCAATCGTTGAAGTACATAGCTTAATTGATTCGACTAATGATTATTTAATGAGACGTTTACCTAATCAATTATCGCCAGGACAGGTTTGCTTAGCTGAATATCAGAGTGCTGGTCGTGGTCGTCGTGGTCGTCAGTGGATTTCTCCTTTCGGCTCACAAATTTACTTGTCTATGTACTGGTACTTAGAGCAAGGTTTATCAGCAGCTATGGGACTCAGTTTAGTGACGGCATTAGCGGTCAGTGACGCGGTAAAAGCTCATAGTAATGTGCAAGTTCAGTTGAAGTGGCCTAATGATATTTATCTTGATGGCGTGAAACTGGCGGGTATTTTAATTGATCTTGAAGGCCAAGCGTTAGAGCCTAGCCACAGTGTTATCGGTATTGGCTTAAACCTACATATGCCGGAAGCAGCAGGTAAATTAATTGAACAAAAATGGACAGATTTACAATCACACAGTCAGGTTAAAATTGATCGAAATGCCTTGAGTGCTCAACTTATCAGTTGCTTACGCCAGCGCTTGAATCAATACCAACAAACAGGCTTAGCGCCTATGTTAGATGAATGGCACGCATTGGATGCTTTTCTAAATAAGCGGGTCAAATTAATTACCGGCGAGCGCACTACACATGGCATATGTCGCGGTGTGAATAATCAAGGTGCTTTATTGTTAGAGGTTAATGGCCAAATAAAACCAGTATACGGCGGTGAAGTGAGCCTGAGGATGGATGAATGATGATATTAATTGATATTGGTAATAGCCGAACCAAATATGCTCAGCTGAGAGAAGGACAATTATCAGTTACTACTCAGCTTAATAATCAAGACTTTTCCGTAGGCTACTTTGCTAAGCACTTTACTCATGCTAGCCAAGTAGTTGTTGCCAATGTCGCTAAATCATCATTAACCACTGAACTGGCTAGTTGGTGTAGCGAGCAAAAAATTAGCTTTAAACAAGTGCATAGTGAACAACAAAAAAATGCTTTGCTGTCGGCTTATCAAGAACCAACGAGCTTGGGTATTGATCGTTGGCTGGCGCTATTAGGTACCATACATCTTTACCCCAATGAAAATGTCTTAATTATAGATGCGGGCACGGCCACTACCGTCGATTTACTGGCAAGTAATGGTCAGCACCAAGGTGGCTGGATATTAGCGGGTATCAAAGCGCTATTTAGCAGCATTTTAACTCATAGCACCTTAGTTCATGCGGAAAATAAAACCCTACCTAGCTTAGCATTTGGCAGCAATACTAGCGATAATGTTAATAATGCTTGTTGGGCAGCAACCCTAGGTATGATTGAACAAGCGATTGAGCAAGGTCAAGTATTAGCTAGCATCGATCGCATTATCTTAACCGGTGGCGATGGTATGGCGTTAACAAAATTAGTGTTAGCACAGACCAGTGAAAAATTTATTGCCGTAACAAACATCCAATTTATCGATAACCTTATTTTCTATGGTCTACAAGAATATTGCGAATAGTTGAGTCACTACTTAACATCAGCAGATTAATTTTCTTATCGAACCAAAGACCAAGGTTACTATTTATTTTTATTAAACAGAATTAGGAATGAACATGAAAGCAGGAATCATTGGCGCAATGGAGCCAGAAGTTGCTATTTTAAAAGCAAAATTAACCGATGCTAAATCAACCGAACATGCAGGTTACACCTTTCATCAAGGTCAATTAGCCGGCAGTGATGTGGTTATTGTGCAATCAGGTATCGGCAAGGTTGCTGCAGCGTTAGCAACGGCAATATTGATTGACCGTTTTGATGTAGATTACGTGGTTAATACTGGCTCTGCTGGTGGCTTCGATAAAACATTGAAAGTGGGCGATATTGTTGTTAGTTCAGAAGTACGTTATCACGATGTCGACATCACCGCATTTGGCTATGAAATAGGGCAACTACCCGCTAATCCTGCGGCTTTTATACCACATGAAGAGTTAGTTGCAGCTGCTAAAAAAGGTATTGAGCAATTAAACCAGTCAAATGAACAACACATTCAGGCAATTACTGGTTTAATTACCACAGGTGATACCTTTATGACCAAAGAAGAAGATGTCGCTAAAGCACGGGCTAATTTTCCCACTATGGCTGCAGTTGAAATGGAAGGTGCTGCTATCGCACAAGCATGTTTACAGCTGAAAACCCCTTTTGTTATTATTCGCTCATTGTCAGATATTGCTGGTACAGAATCACCACATACTTTTGAAGAGTACTTAGAAACGGCAGCGGTTAATTCATCGCAGTTAGTACTGAATATGCTAGAGCAGTTGCAAGGTAAAACAATCAGTTAATTAATTGATTGTTTTCTTATTGGCCAAGTAATGAATAGAGACAATAAATGACAGGATTTATCGAGTTAATGCCGTTTACTTATCATGTGTTAATCCTCATGGTAGTGCTGGTGATAAAAGCTACGGTAAGCCATTTTGTTGCCCATGAGCCACTACGTTTCTTTCAATTTTATTGTCTACAGCTAGGTAATAAAGTTAATAACAGCACCACTGCAAACCAGCAACAAAGCATCGCGGGTTTGCTGGCGTTATTGGTTACCTTGCTGCCTATCGTTATTATTTTATGGCTATTTGCTGACTTTGTTGCCGTAGATTATCTGTGGCAAGGTTTACTGCTTTATTTCGCTCTAGGTAGCCTTAATCTCGGCCAGGTAAATAAAGCGCTTGCCCAAACCTTAGTTGCTAAGCAGACCTACCTAGCTAAGCAAACACTTAAGCCTTGGCTATTAAGATCTACCGAGCAACTTTCGCTAGTGGGTTTGAGTAAAGCAGCTATAGAAATGCAGCTGCTACGCTGTGTTCAGCAAGTCTATGTGGTTAGCTTTGTTTTTATTGTTTTCGGTCCGTTAGCTGCCCTTAGCTATCGATTAATACTAGAAATGCATTACTGTTGGAATACTAAACTGGCGCAATTTAAGCACTTTGGCTTTTTTAGTCAGTTGTTTATCCAGTTAATCCAATGGCTACCGAGTCGATTGATGGCTTTATTGATATTACTGAGCTCCTTAGGGCAAGATATTTCATTATCTTGGCGACTAACACGCGGCCATTTTTTTAAGCTTAATAGTAACTTTGTTATTAGTGTGCATGCTTTTTCACTAGCGGTGAGGTTAGGTGGTGTCGCCATGTATCAAGAAGAAAAATTAAGAAAAATAGCCTTTAATGATCTGGCTAAACAACCCGAGCCACAAGACATTATTAAAGCCACGGGTAAAGTTAATTTTGCTTGTTATAGCAGCTTGTTTATACTGGTTTTGTTAGCGATAAGCTGGCAACTGGTGCAAGTAAAGTAATTTTCATTAGCTAAACCAAACTAAACCAAGTTAAGCAAAGATAAATAAAATTAAACCAAGCTAAACCCACACCTTTTTGAGCACTGGCTATGAATGAACTTTTATATTACTTAGATATTTTTGGCATTATTGTTTTTGCCTTATCAGGTGCGCTTATGGCTGGCCGATACCAACTTGACCCTTTTGGTGTTGTGGTGCTGGCTTCAGTCACCGCGGTAGGTGGTGGTACCATTCGCGATGTTATCTTACAAACACCGGTATTTTGGGTGGTTAAGCCTTTCTATCTCTATGTTATTTTAACCACAGCCATACTGACCATCATCTTTATCAGGCAACCAAAACGTATTCCTAAACGTTTTTTATTGATTGCAGATGCCTTGGGTTTAGCTTTATTTGCTGTGCTAGGTACTCAAAAGGCGTTAGTTTTGGGCGCACCTATTCCTGTAGCTATAGTGCTGGGAACAATTACTGGTGTGGCCGGCGGTATGATTCGCGATGTCTTGTGTAACGTAATCCCAATGATTTTACGGCAAGAAATTTATGCATTGGCAGCAATGCTGGGTGGCGGTTTATTTATCTTCTTACAGTGGCTGAACTGGTCTGATACCAACGCGATTATTACTTCGATCAGTGCTGCACTAGTTCTACGTTTAGCGGCTATTTATTGGCATGTATCTTTACCTGCTTTTCATATCGTTGAAAAGCCGCATAAAGATAACAGTAAAGATAAAAGCAAATATAGAGAATAAAGACAGATGTCTAATTCTTAAGCCTTTGCCTATTCAGCAAAAACAGAAGTATTAAAAAGAGTAACTGATACCGATATTTTGTGATATCAACGTTAAATCGCCCAAATCTTGGTAGCGTAGCCCTACGTTCATGCCAATGCCCATATCCCACTGATACTGCCAACCAGCCTCGAATAAAACACCTGTACCATCTTCATTTTCAACAGTGTAGCCGTTACGGCTAAATGCATAATCATAATATTGAGCGCCTAATTTTCCATATAAACTATTACGTTGTGATATAGGAACTTGGCCTTTAATGGCGACAACAAAACCATCCATTTCAAACTCATTGGCGAGAAAACCAAACATGGGTTTATTATTTGCACCACATGTCCACTTATCATCATATTTTTCTTCACATTGCCAGCTATCAAGCTCTATAGCAGAATTATAAGCAACTTCAACTGAAAAGTGCTCTAGGGCTTGATAGTTATAAAAAAGGTAGGCTTGAGCAAAGCCGTCACCATCCTGAGTTGAGTTCTTGTATTCACCACCTCCCGCACCAATTGTTACGCCATAGCTATGCTGGTGGTCTTGTGCGTGGGTAAATGTACTAAGTAAAGACAGTGAAAGTAACGAGATCGTCATTAAGGGAGATAACTTCATGGGTAGCGTCCTATGCGAGATATTAATAAAAAATAAACTAAGAGTATTATTAATAAAAGTGCTTAAAATTACCGTTTGATAAATGTAATGATAATGTAAGTTTCTGTAAAGTTTTTAGCTATCGATTGCTATAAGCTTGGATTATAGGCAAAGATACAAACATAAAAGTGAATTAGAGAGAAGCGATAGCATTAAGGGGAGTGTTGAATATGTCTAATTCTAGCTCTATTAGACATATTAAAGGGCCGGTAGCTGGGTGTATTACTTATCTGCGGACTAATAAAGTCAATGTGATAAGGCTATTGATTGAATACCTTATTCATTTGTTGATGAATGTTTTCATACCAGCCGTCTGTAATGGTAATTGCCGGTAAAGCTTCTATTTCAATGGTGCCTGAAGTCGCGCTTTTATTTGACTCGTTATAAACATCTAAAATGTTTTTAATGACCACTGGTTGTGCTTTAAGTTTTAGCTTCTCAACCAATAGTTTTGCCCCAGCTTCAAAGGGTTCAATTTTACCTGATTGGGAGCGTGTGCCTTCTGGAAAAATGATCACTTTTTTACCTTGGCAGATTTTTACGTCTTTTAATAGTGTGATGATGGCGCGGCGATCTTTTTGATCAACTGTGATATGGCCAACCCTATCAACAATGCGCGACACTGGCCATTTGTCCATAATACCGGTGCGACCAATAAAGCGCGTATCATTGCCGACCACTTCTTCAAGGGAGAAGATGTCTAACATGCTTTGATGATTTACAATTAAAATATCAGTATCAGCATCGATAGTACCGATTAGTTTCACTTGAGCACCAACACTACGGATAATCAGCCCAGTGAAAATTCGACGTAACCGATTAAATCTTATGCCGTGGCGCTTAGACAAAGATAAGGCGACAGACTGAGCCGCTATAGCGACGTACATAGAGTATTTTTTTAAATAGAAGGCAAACATGAATCTAATACTGAAGCGCTAAACTAGGCTTCAATCCCCCAACCATCGTTATAACCGGATAAGCTGGTGGCAATTTTTTCTAAGACGGCTTCTTGTTCAACAATCGCTGCATGCGATGGTGTCATAACCACGGTGCAATCTACATCCCAAACATTAGGTGTTTGATCAGGGTGTAAGTTGCATTTAACTGCGGGTAGGTGCTCTTTTATATGTTCAACCATGGCTTGTGCTTGGCTTTCTTGTTCAAACAAATGAAAGAATACCACGTCATGTGATTGACTCAAGTCGATACCTGCTTGCTGCATTTCGGCTAATACTTGGCCTGTTTCATCATCTGGAAAGTTCATATAAAAGTAATATAGTTATGCTATTGGAAGCGAGCATTATAAAGCGGGAAAATCGCCTTGAATAGGGCTCGGGCTAAATAAATATGATTAGCACTGATTTTTTATTTTCCTGGGTACTGCGTTAGCATGATATTAACCGCTTCAATGACTTTCTCGTGTAGCTCGTTACTATTATCTTTGTCGTTAAATTTTAGTGGATAAATACTACGCCAGACCGAGCGATTTTTCTTTGGATCGACAAGATCAATAATTAGCCCACCACGATACACTTGCCAGTCACCATTGTCGTTCTGCCAAGCATTGGCCCTAAGACAATGGGCACAGAATAATACTGCTTTGTTGTAATTTAGGTAATCTTTCGACTGCTTTTTGACTAGGTGATAAGTGACAATAATGTCGGCACTGTCGAGTTCACTATAGTGAAAGTCTTGTGCGTCTAGGCTTTTTTCAATGGCGAGTTCAATGCCACTACGCTGGAAGTGCGGTAGGTTTTGGCTGTCAAAAAATTTAGAACCACTGCTATAAAAACTGTAGGTTTTAACCTTGGAAAAATCGAAGCTATTATAATAAATTACTGGATTTGTCTTTGAGCTACAGCTAGAGACACAGACAATTAACAAGCATGTTAGTAATAGCTTTATCGGCGAAATTATAGTGGTAAGAAAGTTTTTCAACACAGAGTCATAACACAGTAAAGAGTAAAGTCTTAGACTAACAACTGCACTAAGATTTGAACAGATAAACCTTTAAGCAGTTATTAATTACTTAGAAATCTACTGAGTGTGTCATTTAAAAGCATGGGGCGTTTGCAGGCTTAGTAGGGATAAGTTATAAAAGAGTCCAAGTTCATGCTCAACAGACCCTAATAATGAGTTATTCATTTTCTCTGGTAAAAATAAGGATATTTACATAATGATAAGTAGTAAGCAGTTATTCATAGGCACATTATTCACCTTAACGAGTTTGGTCTCGTTATCCGCTTTGGCCGAGTCATCGGTGTGGAAAGTGAGTAAGGGCAATGATCATATTTTCATTGGCGGCACAGTGCATATTTTACCGGCATCAGAATTTCCACTGCCGGCAGAATTTGAGCAGGCGTATAAACAAAGCGATAGCATAGTGTTAGAAACTAAGTTACCCGACGCTAACGACAGCGCTTTTCAAATGAAGATGATGCAGCAAATGGCTTATGGAAATGGCAAAACCATTGGTGATTTTTTATCTGCTAAAACCAAACAAAATCTCAGTCAACATATTGCCAGCCTAGGTGCTGATTTAATGATGTTTGAACGTTTTAAACCTGGTTTTCTGGTAACAATGTTAGCTTTGTTAGAGGCTCAGCGAGCAGGTTTGTCAGGAGAAGGTGTTGATATTTTTTATAGTCATAAGGCGATAAGAGATAATAAACAAATAGCATATTTTGAAACCGTAGAATTTCAAATGAATATGATTGCCGACATGGGCAAGGGTAATGAAGAGAAATTCATCAAGTCGAACCTTGAACAAATGAAAGACTTTAAATCAATGTTTACTGATTTACTCACCGCGTGGCGCAAAGGTGATGAACAGCGATTAAATACGCTGGCTATTGAGCCGATGAAGGATGATCCTAAAACCATCAAGTCTCTGCTTACCGACAGAAATGAAAACTGGCTGCCACATATTGAACGCATGTTTGCTGGCAACGGTAACAGCAGCGATAAAGAATTTGTTTTAGTGGGCGTCGCACATCTGGCTGGGGATAAAAGTGTTTTAGCCTTACTGAAAGCTAAAGGCTATCGCGTAGAGAAGTTATAATTTTTGATAAAAAGGTAGTGGAAAATAATACATGCCTATGTATATGGCTCAGGTTCGTCATCCCCGTGGTATTTTAATCGGACGTGCCATGGATGGTACTTATTAGACAATGCATGGAGCTTATTGTCCTGGACCCAGTGTCTAAGTGGCTGTGGATCTTCGATCAGAAACCTCGAAGATGACGATTACAGCTAACCCCTGAATTAGCTACAGAACCATGAAATAATATGTAAGCTTGCTGGCCTGAGCTAAATCAAGTCAGCAAGTAACATCATTGATGTTTACCAAAGACTGTCTTGATTAATATCCTTAAAGCTAAGTACTTTACCGCCAAACTCTTTGGCAAAAGCTTGGGCATCAGTTTGTAAACTAAAGCTGGCTAAAGTTTTACCCATAGCGCCGGTTTTTTCCGAGCCAGTAACAAACCAAGCGGTTTTAGCATCAATAAAATGTTTATCATCAATGCTGTCACTGCCCCAAGGCATCTTACTCATATCATGCACTAATATTTGGCTAACATTACGGGTGTTTTCTGGGTCTAAATAGTAGCTAAACATGTCACGAGTCGAACAAAATTTAAATACCTTGTCGCCTTGCTCTTTACGAAATACTTCACCTTTTGGGCCATCAAAATGGGTAATGAGCATGCCACATAAATGACACTCATCGCTACTTTCCATAGCAACGGCTTTATGAATAACAGCTTGTTGTGCTGCATTGTCAGAGCAAGCGCTAGCGGTTAACAGTAAACATAAAATTAGCGCGGTTTTTATTAAATGGGACATTAAAGTTTTTTCCTTTTGAAGATAAAGATAGCTAAGGTCAAGGGCAGAGCAACCCAAGCGATTAAAGCGGTGAACAACTGTCCTTGTGATAGGCTGGCGTTAATGGCGACAGCAAGTGCGCCGTTAACGTCACTGCTATCAAGTCCTGACAGGTTAACTAGACGAAAAATATCGGCGGGGTTAAGCATCATCAACTGTGTTAAGCCGTTCTGGCTAATACCGTCCTCAACGCCAACCAGTAGTGCTAATAAGGCTAAATCAAAAGCAAGGGCAAATAAAAACCAAGTAATAAGGGCAAAACCTGCCGCTTTTGATTTTTCACTGACCGATAAACTAATTAAATAAGAAATTGCGGTAAAGCTCAAACCTAATAATATTGCACTGAAGATAAAGACTGAAAAGCTAATTAACACTTCAATATCACCAAGTTGAAAATACAGTAATACTGCCGATGAGCCAAAGCCCAATATAGTTGCTAGCGCGATAATACTGCCTTGGCCGATGAACTTACCCAGTAATAATTGGCTTTTACTTATCGGGTAGGTAAGTAGTAGTAATAAGGTGCCACTTTCTTGTTCACCAACAAAACTGTCGTAACTCAGCAGTAAGGCAATTAAAGGGATAAGAAAAACAGCCAAACTAGCTAAACTCGCTACTGTGGTTGACAGTGAAGCTACGCCAACAGCACCGGAAGCGGCGGCGCCGAAGTAAGTTAAACCAATAGAGAGTAAAGCAAAAATGAGCGTGATAGAAATTAACCAGCGGTTTCTTAAACCATCATGAAACTCTTTATTGGCAACGGTCAGTATTTGTCTCATTAGCCTTGCGCTCCTTTTTCATTTTTCTTCTCATGTAAAGAGAGGAAGTGCTGATAAACTTGCTCTAAGTTGGCAGCCTCTACCTGCAAGTCGTCCAAGCCTTCATGGCTAAGTAATTGCCTTAATACACTAAGTTTTTCTTGTTCAGGCACTAATAATGTTTCTGGGCAGTTAGAGGTTAAAAAGCCATTAAGTCTATTGTCATTCGCGACAGAGCCGTTAAGTCCAGATGGTTTGATAGCAACCGGTAAAGCGGCTTGTTGGCGCAATTCAGCTAACGTGCCCATAGCTAATAATTGGCCAGTTGATAAAATCATTGCGCGGTCAATATGTTGCTCAACACCAGGTAAAACATGTGAACATAATATGACACTAGAGCCATTCGATTTTAATTGGTCAACGGTCTGATAAAAGTCGCGAGTCGCCATAGGGTCTAAACCAACTGTTGGTTCATCAAGTAATAATAATTTTGGCTCGCCGATAAAAGCTTGCGCTAAACCAAGTCGCTGACGCATACCTTTTGAATAAGTTTTTACTGGTCGCTTCATTGCATGGGTAATACCCACTTGCTCAAGTAAATCAATGGCTTGTTTTTTAGCTCTACCATTAGTAAAGCCTTTGAGCTTAGCGAAGTAGCTTAATACTTCTAAGCCTGTGAGTTGTTCATAAAAACTGACATTTTCAGGTAAGTAACCGATTTTACTACGACTATGCCAAGCTTCTTTGGAGTCTGGCGCCATGCCCATTACTTCAACCTTGCCGCGACTTGGCGAAATAACACCTAAGATGAGTTTCATCATGGTGGTTTTACCTGCGCCATTATGGCCAAATAAACCCATCACTTCACCTTGATTTAAGTGCATGGTCACAGATTTTAACGCGTCGAGATCTTGATAGCTTTTACCCGCATCTATGAGTGATACTAGTGGCGTATTCATAAAATTATTCCTTCAAACTTACGCTTGTTGTCGACTGCGCAGCGTGACTTTTGATCAAAGTAGGTGTTGCAAGGACAAGTGTTGAATCGGCTTGCGGATTCGCTGATAAATGGGGCTGACTCATCAACGGGAAGCTGTCTTTAATGCCTGGCGGTTTTAATACCGGAAATTGCCTTTGCACCCAACGTAAAATTAAAATAGCCGGGCTGTCCATGATCATTTTCATTTCAGGATACTGCCACACTAGCTTATCTATACCGTCGTTTGGTTCAAAAATAATATCGCCAATGCCATCATTATCCATATCCCAGCCTAAATAATTACTCCAGTAATTACCTTGACCATCTTTGCTCCATTCCTGTTTCTTATTGGAAACATATTTCACTTGGGTGGGATTGTTGATAAAGCTATTGCCGTATATTTTGATGTTTTCTGAGCCAGCAGTTAAGTGAATACCAATTTCTGCGGTATCAATAATATTGTATTTCAGTGTGTTGTAGCCGGAGTTATAAACAAACAAACCTTTACCATCACGGCCAAGCACCTTGTTTTCAGGCTTAGTCCAAACGTTTTTAATATGGTTATGACTAAAAGTAGATTGGGTAATAAAGTTGAGTAAAAATCCGTAATCTTCACTGTCTGTGGTTTTATTACCGGTAATAGTTAAGCGGCGTGAACTCATCAAGGCGTAGCCTGCGCGAGTAGAGTAGGCGGTATTATCCTTGATAGTATTATCGTAAGAATACATATAATGAATACCATAGCGTAAATGGTGCATGGTATTTTGTTCGATAATATTATTTTGACTGGAAATAACATAGACGCCATCGCGAGTTTCACTGACTTCATTATGAAAAACGTGGCTATTGGTAACATTAGCGATTTGAATGCCGTTGCCTCTATCAGAAGAGCGCAGTGTTAAATTACCCTTAACGCGGTTATGGCTGACAGTGGCATTGTCGGCTTGATTAAGCCAAATGCCAAAACCATCACCAATTAGAATATTATTTTTGATAGTTATATTTGGGACTTTTTTATTATCAATTTTATCGTGAGAATAAATACCTGAATTTTGCTCAGTTAAGTCATCACCCCAATTGATAATAGTGAGGTTTTCTATGGTGATATGAGAGTTTTTCAGCCGTAAGCCATGACCCTTGCCTTGGGAATCAATAATAGCGACTTCGCCGGTTATGCCGGTGCCACGTAGGGTGATTTGTTTGCTAATAATGAAATTACCCAAATACTGGCCAGCAGCTAAGGTAATAACATCGCCATCTTGGCTGTTATCTAAAGTCTGCTGTAAGTTATCACTGGCAGATAACTGTATTGATTTGGCAAAAACAAACGCAGGAGCAATGCTTAAAACTGCCAAGATACAGCCAAATAAAAAAACTAAGAATCTATTCACTATCAAAGAATATTACTAATTTTACGATGCGAGTAGCTTAACACTTTTATTTATCCAAGCTTTGATCTCGATTAAAAAACTAAACAGTAAACAGATTTATCAACATGTTAAAATAACAGCTGCTTTGTAGCACTTTTGTTACATTTAAAGTATTAAAAAGAAAGACTTAACAATGCATTTCTTTACTGGTAGATTAGTTGGTAATGTTTTATTTTGTACATAAGTGTAAGTTTATGCTGGCAAAGGTTAGGTTTTTAATAATGAAAAAACTATTGAGCTTATTTTTGATCTTGTTCAGTTTTACTTGTTTCCAAGTCACGGCGATAGAAAGCCGATTACGTTTAGCTGCCGCACAACCGACCAACAAGCAAAATTTAGATATTAGTACACTTGAATTGAGCTACCTTATTGATGGTGGAACGTTCCATGACAATTTTGACCTGCAATGGCACGTCGCATTTAATTTAGGAAATTTAGCTGTAGAAAATGTAAACATAATGATGTTGGGTGGGGCATTAGGTCTTTCATACCCAATAATTAACAAGCTTGATATATTCTTTGAAGGCGGTGTTACTTGGTTAGATCAACATGAATTTGGTCAGGTAGGTATTGCCTATAAAGATTATGGTGGCCCGTGGCAGTATCAAGCAAAACTTGGTGTCGATTACAATATCCGAAAAAGTTGGAATTTTGGTTATGCTTATTTACACATGTCCAATGGCGACAGATACCATATCAATCCATCACTAGATGCACATTCTTTATATGTCTCTTATCAGTTCTAAAGCTTTTACCGATAAACATAGGGATAAATTTTAGCGGTGAACTAATACCAGCTTAAGAACTAAAACAAAGTTTTCCACAAGGCCGTTATTTTTATGCTCCAACGCTGCCAAATATTTGTCGATTTAATACTGGCATTTTGCTGTTGTGATAATTTAGCAATTAGCTGCTCTGGACTACTCCACAAGCCTGTCGGCCAATCAATATAACTTGGGTATTTAACTAAGGTTAAATAGACTAAGGCAGCCAAGCTTAGTTGAGTATTGCGTCTAGTTATTGGCGTCAGATCAGTTGTTAAACCCCAGCCAGCATAAAAGGGCTGGCCCCAAGTAACCACGTTAACGCCTTGTACCAATGCCTCAAAACCACTGAGCGATGTCATGGTATGCATTTCACTAATGACAGGAAACAAGCTGTTTAGCTCAATATCGATCACTTGTTGATCAACACAAGCATCAATACATTGCGCTGTTAGCGAACCGAGCCTATTGCCCGATACCACATCGGGGTGAGGTTTATAAATAATAAATGCATCGGGTTTGGCTTGGCGTATTGCCCACAGTAAAGCTTCATTGCTCTTAATCTTTGGGCTGCCGGTTAAAATTGAGGCATCACCATCTACTTGGCCTACCACTAATAAAACTTCTTTATCGGTATTAGGTTTTTGAAAGCTAGTAACTTGGCCTGTATTGTACTTACTGACTTTAGTTGCTTTCAAGCAAGAGATTAACAGTTCACCACGTTTTATTTCATCATCAGTTAATTGATAATTTGAACAAAGTTTTTCTAATTTACTTGGCGTGCGGCTATCAAAATATATACCGTCTGCATCGAGTGATAATGATGACGGTGGGCATAAGTTTGAGCCTAAACCATTTGAGCGAATAAAGCCGTCTTCAATTCTCAGGCAATCAGCTAGTTCTGGATGTTTTGCACCCCATACTAATATCATATCTTGTTGGTTTAATTGTGCTGGCGGTTTATTTACAAACGTCAGTTTATCGGCAAGGTGACGACAGAAGCGCGTTAAAAAAGCGCGTTTCCATAGTGAAAATCCAACCAGATATAAAGTAGACCATTGTGGGGTAGGGCGATATTGTTCGTTGATAAGGTCAATTACTGCTTCTACTTCACAGGGTTGCGCCAAAATAGGATGATAATACTTAGGGTAGTTAATCAAGGCTCCTGCAACTACTTGCTCAAGGCTGGCAGTGCCACGACGAGAACAGGTTTTTGTATCCGTTGTTAAACCCCAACCCGCATAAAAAGGCATGCCAAAACAATAGACCGCCTTGCCAAGTAATAATGCCTCAAAACCCATTTGCGACGACACGGTATAAACAGCATCTACCTGCTTAATTAATGCGTGAGGATGGCAAGCTTCATCGATAATGGTTAAATCAGCTAAGTTAAAGTTCGCTAAAACACCCTTCTTTTTACCGAAACGTGTATCGGGATGAGTACGTATTAATAGGCGTGCCGATGGATGGTTAATACGAGCTTGTTCAACCATAGCAATAAAGTCGCTTTCTGTAGCTAAAGCTCCGGCAATGGAAAGATCACCAGCAACTTGGTCAACTAATAATATTGTCGGCTGGGTAAACTGATCAAAGCGCTCTGCTAATGAAGTTGGTAATGCATGATTGTCATAACAGTTGTATTTAGTTATGCCTAAGGTCGATATTTTCTCTATTAACTTACTCGCACGTTTTAATAAAGCATCATCACTTGCTTGTGCTATTAACTGCTCTAACTGACTTGCTTGAGTTGCATCATAAAAAATACCGGTATCATCGGTGATTAAAGATAATTGATGACCTTGCTTAGCTGGGTGTCCAATGTAACCAATAAAACCATCTTCCGCTCTGATAAAAGGCAGCTTGTGCTGCTGAGCAAACTTTATCGCTTTTAGGGTATTACTTTTATTGCCCCAACCAATAACCACATCCTTTTTACCAACAGTATTTTTACTAATACTTTTGACATGTCTTAACTCACCGGATAACAAGCAGTTTATATAGCCATGTTTCATTATGCCGCGTGAGGTTGTCCAAATGGTAAAGGAGTGTTCAGTCATAAAATGTATTTAGCTCAAATGAATAGTGTCAGTTTACGGTCTGAAACTATCTTATGAAATAGTCAGTTACGATAACTTACCGAGAGAATTTTGATATTTTAACAGACATTAATTGTACGTTTATACTTCAAGCTAAAATGTATTTTATTGTATTGTATTGTTATCCAGAGAGGCTCAAGGGTTATGGTTAAGCTTTTTTTAATATATTATCTCGCGCTTATTTTTAAGCAATTGCTAAAAGAAATCACAAAGCGAAGCGGGCAAATTAATTGAAACGAGTTTTATTTTTACAAGGTCCTCTGGGCACGTTTTTTAAGAAAACAGCGCAATACTTACATGCTCAAAACCATGAAACCTTTAAAATAAACTTTAATGGCGGTGACAGCTGCTTTGCTTGGGCTAAGCAAGTTGATGAGTTCACCGGCAAGCCTGAACAATGGTCAACATACCTTATTGAATATATCGACAAGTACAAAATAGATAAGATCATTGTTTATGGTGACTGTCGTTTTTATCATCAAGAAGCGGCCAAGGTAGCGAAACAATTAGATATAGATTTCTGGGTTTGTGAAGAAGGCTACCTGCGTGCTGGTTTTGTCACCTTCGAACAAGGCGGCTGCAATGCCAACTCATTATTAGATAGATCACAACAAGCGATAACTACAACGAATGAACAACCAATCATTAGTGACCAACAAGTGGGCAATACTTTTCTATATCGCAGTATTGTAGCGAGTTATTATTACTGGCAAGTAAGACAAAATACTAAACGATTTCCTCATTACCAACATCATCGCCCTTGGGTATGGTGGCAAGAAGCTTTGTTCTGGTTTGGTAATTTTAAGCAGAAGTTTATCTCAGAGGTAATTGATCCCATTGCCCTAAAGCCATTTACCAAAAAGTATCATAAACAATACTTCTTATTACCTTTGCAAGTTGAAATTGATTTTCAAATGCGCCAACACTCGCGCTTTAATTCAGTGAAAGAATCTATCCGTTTTACATTGGAATCTTTTGCTCAAAATGCTCGCAAAGATGATGCTTTACTGATTAAACATCATCCGCAAGCACGTGGCTTTGCACATTATGGCAAGTTTATTAAAACCTTGTGTAAAGAGTTAGCAATAACCGAACGTGTTTTGTATGTTCATCAAGCTAACCTACCTAGTATTTATCGTTCGTGCAAAGGTGTTGTTACCGTTAATAGTACTGTTGGTTTGTCTGCGGTATTACACGCTTTACCTACCATCACTTTAGGGAAAGCGATTTATGATTTACCAGGGTTAACCTTTCAAGGTGATTTAACTGATTTCTGGCAAAGTGATTTTCAAGTGAATGAAGAGTTTTTCCATCAATACCAAGGTTACTTACAAGATAAGACACAAACTCAAGGTGATTTTTATAAACCCTCAGAAAAGTTCTTATCGAGAATAGCAAAAAAAATAATGATGGAAGACACGACCCAGAAAACTAGTGAAAAATTTACGGATACAACTGTCGTAACAAACACACCTAATCAACTAATGGTTGAGTATTCAAAAAGAAGTTTTGCCTCATGAACAGTATGGTACCGAGAAGTAGTTCTAAATGTACCCAGCTGTTAGCGGGGTTATTCGTCCTACTAATTCTGTCCATAATTGCACATTTTTTGGCACAAGTTGCAAAGCCCTTCTTATTGAAATCATCTAAAATTTGCTTCACTGAAAATACGAAAGTTATTTTAACAAGATGCACTATTTTAGGCGGCAATAATATCGCTAAAATGTAAGTTGATTCGCCTACCATTGTAGACAGGAAATAGAGTGAAAATGTTAACAGTCATCGCCACCTCACCAAAATATATCGTCGTTAATGCCACTGTTAAAGAGGCATTACTGCAAAAGAGTGATGCCCCTTTATGAGTGGTATGGCATCAAGAAGTAGTTGGCAAATAATGTGTGACAGTGTGCATGCATTATTAATGCGCGAGATTAAAACAAGATTCGGCACTAACCGTTTAGGTTACTTTTGGGCAATAGCTGAACCGGTAGCACAAGCGGCGGTCATTGGTCTTATTTTTACCCTACTAGGGCGAAGCAGTGTTTCGGGAATTTCAGTGGCATTGTTTATGTTTACTGGCATTTTACCTTTTAAATTGTTTGCTAAATTATTGCCGCAATTATCAGCCGCAGTAAATGCTAATAAAGCACTACTGGCTTATCGGCAAGTAAGTGCTATTGACCCTATTATTGCCCGTATTATTATTGAAGTTTCGACCTTCATAGTTGCCTACATTGTTATTTTCAGCGTTATGGGTTGGTTAGGTTTTGAGGTAATTCCACACGATATTCTAGGGGTTTTAATGGCGAGTTTATTACTTATTATTATAGCTATTGGTATCGGTTTAATGTTGTGTGTTGCCATGAGCTATTGGCAAGATACTAGTAAAATTGTCGGTATGATAATGAGGCCAATGTTTCTTATTTCAGGTATATTTTTTGCTGCCACCATGATACCGCAACAATATTGGTATCTCTTTACTTGGAATCCCATATTTCACGCCATTGAATTAAGTCGCGATGCATTTTTTGTCAGTTATGTAACACCCGTAGGAAGCTGGTTGTATTTAAGTTTATGCGCATTGGTGAGTTTTACCTTGGGCATAGTTACTTTCTATCAAAGCCGCATGAGGTTTTTAACCACATGATAAATATTGCCCACCAGCCGTCATCTTCGAAATTGGCCCACAACTCGTCATCTTCGAAGTCACTAGTCGAAGATCCATTGTCTGGTGTTTTGGATTCCCGACAAGACAACTCGGGAATGACGATAACTAGTTGCCCCTCGATAATGACGCCAGAAAATATTGGATTGGGAATGATGTTAGTTAATAACTTCCCAGCGATAAAGTTAGCTAGTCGTTACTCCGTAACCCATCAGCCGTCATCTTCGAAGTCACTAGTCGAAGATCCATTGTCTGGTTTTGTGGATTCCCGACAGGACAACTCGGGAATGACGTTTGTAAATTGTTCCTCAGGAGAGGCGTTTGCCAGTCGTTATTCCGTAGCCCATCAGCCGTCATCTTCGAAGTTACTAGTCGAAGATCCATTGTCTGGTGTTGTGGATTCCCGACAGGACAACTCGGGAATGACGTTTGTAAGTTGTTCCTCAGGAGATACGTTAACTAGTAGTTCATCAGGAATGACGCTAAACATGGAACTCACAACCCAATGATATATTTCGACAATATGAGTAAATATTACTCCACCAAACAAGGACGGCATTACGTCTTTAAAAACGTCAATATCTCCCTGCCGACAGATATTAATATCGCTATATTAGGGCCGAATGGAGCGGGTAAATCTACCCTTATTCGGATGATGGGCGGCGCAGATATGCCAAATAAAGGTCGTATTTATTCAAAGAAAAATATTTCATGGCCATTAGGTTTACAAGGTGGTTTGCAAGGTTCCATGAGTGCTCGAGAAAATGCCCGTTTTGTTGCTCGTATTCACGGTTATAAAAATACCAAATTAATAGAGCAACAAGTTGCTGACTTTGCCGAAATAGGTAAGTTTTTTGATGAGCCGGTAAAAACCTATTCAAGCGGCATGAAATCCAAAGTTACTTTTGGTTTAAGCATGGCGTTTGATTTTAATTTTGATGTATTGCTACTCGATGAATTAAGCGCAGTTGGTGATGCTACCTTTAGAAAAAAAAGTGAATCCTTGTTAAAAGAGCGCTTTGGGAAAACAAAACTTATTATGGTCAGTCACTCAATGCCAGAGTTAAAAAAACAGTGCCAAGCAGGTGTATTAATTAAAGATCAGAACTTACATTATTTTGCCAATATCGATGATGCAATAAAAGAATACCAGGAAATGTATGTCAACTAGCAACCCGTCTAACATTGAAAATAATGATGTTGGAATATTACATGAGATAAGCGAAAAAAAAGTGCCAGTACCTTTATCTAAAACACAACGTAAAATTCGAAAACTTAAACGTGATCCCAAGTTGTTTTTGGCTGATTCAAAAGCAACGAAAGCTATGTACAGGGCATGGGCCAAATTAGGCGCCTTTATTCTGGTTATTATTGCCTCTTTAATTGTTGTCGCCTATTACAGCGTCGTCGCCTCACCACGTTATGTAAGCCAAGTACAGTTTGTGGTTAAACAGGCGAGTAGTGGAGAGGTGGCATTAGCGGGTTTAGCAAGCTTTGGAGCTACTACCCCCTCTATGCGTGATGCTTTAATTTTAAAAGAGTACATAGGCTCTCGTGAAATGGCACAAGCACTCAATCAAAGGCTGGCATTAAAGGCACATTATGAAAGTGAACAATGGGATTGGTTTAGTCGCTTAGCTAAAAAAAGCAGCAGTGAAGAGTTAATTGCCTATTTTCAAGATCACCTTGTAGTAACACATGATGAACTATCAGAAATTTTGCAAGTAGAAGTGCAAAGTTATCAAGCCGATTACTCATTGCAACTGGCAAAAGTAATAATGGAAATCAGCGATGAGTTCATTAATAACTTAGGTGAAGGAATGGCGAATCAACAACTTGATTATGCACAAAAAGATGTCGACCGCGCATTTAAAGAGCTTAATCTCCAACAAAAAAAGTTACTTAACTTTCAAAATAAACATGAATTGTACAGTCCTGAGCAAAAAGGCAGTGCTTTGCTCGGTGTCATTACCAAGCTTGAAACAGACATTATTACTCTAGAAACAGAAATAAAATCATTAAAGGCCTACTTACATGATGATAATGCTGAAATTGTCACTAAGCAGTATCAAGTAGATGCCTTACAAGCCCAGTTGATTGAAGAAAAGGTACATTTAACCAGTGATGATAGTAATTCGTTAAATCAAATTAACTCTGCCTATCAGGAGTTAAAACTTAATAGTGAACTCAGTGTTGAGTTATATAAATCTGCGCTTGCCAGCTTAGAAGTGGTACGTGGTGAAGCGTATAAAAAATTAAAATATTTATTAGTAGTAGAGCGACCTTATTTAGCTGAGGACGCCAAATATCCTAGACGACTTTATTCAATTGTCACTTGGTTTGTAGTACTGCTACTAATTTATGGTGTTGGTCGTTTAGTGTTTTCAATTATAAAGGAACATCAAGAGTAATGGTTTTTAACATAAAAAATATGAAAAGCATGCTGTTAAGCATAGCTATGGTATTCGCTGCATTGGTAAATTTCAGTGCTACTGCAAGTGTTCAGCAGTCAATGCAAGTTGATGCAGATACTGAAGAAGTAAAGCAGATACAAGACACGAGCGTAACTAAGCGTTACGGGCATTGGTTATTCAATGGTGGCTTTAAAGACCAAGCCTTTTCTGCGGTAAACCCGTTATATAAAATAAGCCAAGGTGATCAACTCTTAGTGCAACTTTGGGGCGGTATTGATTTTCAAGCGCAAATGACTGTTGACCCACAAGGCAATATATTTATTCCTAAAGTAGGGCCAGTACGTGTATCAGGGGTCAGTAATAAAAAATTAAATAAGGTCGTGCTAAGTAGTATTAAGCGAGTTTATAAATCTAATGTTTCTGTGTATGTATCGCTAGTTTCAAATCAACAGGTAAAAGTATTTTTATCCGGCATGGTTAACAATCCCGGTTTATATAAAGGCCAAAGCGCGGATAGTATTTTACGCTTTATTGATTTAGCGGGCGGCATTCGTAATGACATGGGAAGCTATCGTAATGTACAAGTAAAACGTGCTAATAAAGTTGTACAAACCATAGATTTATATCAATTTTTACTGCAAGGGATCATGCCACCATTACAACTTCAAGACGGCGATGTTATTTTTGTTGCCGGTAAAAATGGTGAGGTTACTTTAGAAGGAGAAGTGGGTTTTGAAGGTCGTTTCGAATTATCAGGAAAAACCATCAGCTTAAAACACATTTTGGCAGCATCTGTGACTCACGAAAAAGCCACACACGTTACTATTATTTCTCCATTAACAGCGAAACTAAGCCAAAGTAAAAATACAAAGTTAGCTAATCGTATTATTGAAGCCAAGCAATATGACATTAATGCTATTGATAACATTAATCTACCTGCTGGCGCTATGGTAAAAGTATCCTCACAAGTTCGTGCTAACAGCATTAGTATTAGCTTAATCGGCGAACATAAGTCAGCACAAGAAATGGTATTACCTTGGGGAGCCAGCTTAGCGGACCTTATAAATTCTGTAGAAATGACCAAGCTTTCAAATGCTGATGCGGTGCAATTATTTCGTCAATCAGTTGCCGAACGTCAATATACCATGTTGCAAGCATCACTCAGTAGCTTAGAACAAACGGTACTTACCGCACGTTCAAATACCAAAGAATCAGCTGAATTACGTAAAGCCGAAGCAGACATTATCTTGCAGTGGGTGGCTAAAGCACGCCAAGTGCAACCGAAAGGGCAGGTATTGTTAGTAGCAGGTTTTGATGCCAGTAAAATTATTTTACAACAAGGTGACAAAATAGTTATACCGTCGAAGAAAAACTTAGTCATGATACATGGTGAAGTATTATTTCCTACCGCTGTGGCTTACAACAATAAGTTCTCAATTGAAGATTTCGTCAAGCAAGCAGGTGGCGCCACGGATGACTTAGACGAATTCAATGTATTGGTAATGCAGCCTAACGGTAGTTTTATCAATGTAAATGACTTACTCAGTAAAAACAAAGCGATTAACCCTGGTGATGAAATATTTGTATTAGCTAAGCCCGATCTTAAAGGCTTTCAGCTAGCGAAAGATATCACTGAACTTATCTATCAAGTAGCCATGTCAGCTGCTGTAATTATTGCCTTGTAAGTACACAACTTTCATTTTTACAATACTTAGCCACGCCTGTGGCTAAGTATTGTCCCCCACGGCAGTGAACTACAAAGTAGCCTCCCTACTGAATATTAGAACTATCAAACTAAAACCACACTCCTGTATTAATTTTGTCCATAATTGCACATGTTTTGGCACAGCTTGCACAGCTCTCTTTATTAAAAACCTTTAAAATTATCCCACCTAGAAATGCTAAAGCGTTCATTGAAATTTAAGGGCGTTAGGTTAACGAATTCAAGGTATGAAGACTTGTGTCTTACTGTAATCCTGAAGGCAAAGTATTACTTTTTGACGACAAAGAAGTGGTATTTGTTACAGGTAATTTAGTTAGTATCCGCGAATAAAAATTGGACACTACGGCAGTACACTTTAAGAGAAAATTAGGTACTTATTAGCGTAAGTACAATTACTCTAAATGTCGATATTAATGACTGGGTTTAACGTGAAAATTGGCTTAATAGCAGATGAATTTACTACTACATTACTAAAGTATGAACATGGATTGGAGTTAGTTTTAATAGATCCAGATTTTTGGCGAATGCAGCTATGTTGTCATCAGATTGACATACTTTTAGTGGAATCAGCTTGGCTTGGTGTAAAGGGTAAATGGCGGAAGAAAATTGCTTGTTACACCGATGTAAAACCAGACAATACACTAGAAAAAATAACTAATTATTGCCGGAAAAAAAGTATTAAAACGGTTTTTTGGAACAAAGAAGATCCAGTGCATTTCCAACGGTTTGCACATAACCTTGCATGGTTTGATGTCTGTTTAACTACAGAAGAGTCTCTAGTTGCAGAATATAAACAGCGTTACACACAACTAGAAACGGTGGCAGTAATGCCATTTTTCTTTCAACCGAAATTGCATAACCCCAAGCGAGGTGAGCAAGTGAATCGGCTAGCCCAAGATATAATTTTTTGTGGCGGGTTATATAAACAAGAGTTTCCGGAACGTGCAGAACGTTTACTGATGGCGATAGATGCGTTTAAAGATAAAGAGTTCACCGTATTTGATCGTTTTAATCAAGGTAATAATAGTTGGGCACAGCATAAAGGCTTTAAGCGTGAGCAAGCTTTTAATTACATTGATTCAAAAAAGTATTATCAATCAGGGCATACACACATCAATGTAAATACCTGTGATGGCTCTAAAACTATGTTTAGTAGGCGAATGTTAGAGCTTTTAGCATGTGGAACTAGGGTGATTGATATCACTAAACATAAGCACAAACATAAAGGTGTGCTAAGCCACTTAACCATACAAGCAAACAGCATTACAGATTTAAAGAAATCGCTGGATAAATCGGCCCCTGAAATTCCATTTGATTACTTGGAAGAAAACTATTCCGTGGCTAATTTCACTAAGAAATTAAGTCATTATATTTAAAGATTATTAAGGAAAGAAAATGAAGATTTTATTAGTTTTTGGCACTCGACCAGAGGCAATAAAAATGTGTCCTATCATATTAGCTATGCAAGAAAACTCAGCTATTGATGTAAAGGTATGTGTAACAGGACAACATAGGGAAATGCTTGATCAAGTATTGAATTTATTTGATATCACACCTGATTTTGATTTAGATATTATGAAGCCAGGACAAGATCTTACCGACGTAACAACAGCAATATTACAAAAACTTAAAGTGATATTAGCAGACGTTAAGCCAGACCGAGTATTAGTACATGGTGATACAGCCACTTCTTTTGCAGCAACATTAGCGGCTTACTACCAGCAAATACCTGTTGGTCATGTAGAAGCGGGTTTACGCACTGGCAATCTTTATTCGCCTTGGCCTGAAGAAGGTATGCGTTGTTTAACCGGAGTATTAGCTGATCAACACTATACCCCGACCATTGATTCACTCAAAAACTTACTCATTGAAAATGTAGCGCCGGATAATATTTTTGTCACAGGTAATTCAGTTATTGATGCTTTGGTAAGTGTTTCAGAACGTATAGAGAATAAAGAAAATATAAATAGTGAATTAGCATCTCAATTTAGCTTTATAGATAGCAGTAAAAAGCTGATTTTAGTAACAGGACATCGCCGTGAAAACCATGGTGAAGGCTTTGAACGTATCTGCAAAGCACTTGCTGCATTAGCACAACGTGATGATGTGCAAATTGTTTATCCTGTTCACCTTAATCCTAATGTGCAAGAGCCAGTAAATCGTAACCTTAAAGGTCTTGATAATGTCTTTCTAATCGAACCACAAGATTATCTACCTTTTGTTTACCTAATGAAGCAAAGCTACCTGATTTTAACTGACTCAGGTGGTATTCAAGAAGAAGCGCCAAGCCTAGGTAAGCCAGTGTTGTGTATGCGTGATACCACAGAACGCCCAGCGGCAGTAACTGCAGGTACGGTAAAACTAGTAGGTACTTGCGATAAAACCATAGTCACTGAAACTACGCGTTTATTAGACGATGAACTCGCCTATAAAGCCATGAGCCATGCTAACAATCCTTATGGTGACGGTAGAACCAGCCATCATATTATTGATGCAATCCTAAGCTAGCGTCATTCCCGTGGTTTCTTAATCGGGAATCTAAGTGTCTTATCGTAAAAGTAAATAAATTTAAGCAAAGTTAATCGAGAACAGAAAATGAAGTTTGAAACAATATCAGTAATCGGATTAGGTTACATTGGCCTACCAACCGCAGCAGTTATCGCCAGTAATGGTATTCGTGTAAAAGGTGTTGATGTTAACCAACATGTGGTTGATACCATCAACCAAGGTAAAATTCATATTGTAGAACCAGGGCTTGAAGAGCTAGTAAAATGTGCCGTAGCTGATGGGAATTTAACTGCACACATAGAGCCACAAGCGGCAGATGCATTTTTAATTGCGGTACCAACCCCTTTCAAAGGTGCTGATCACCAACCTGATTTAAAATATATTGAATCTGCGGCACGCGCTTTAGCACCGTTGCTTGAAAGAGGTAATTTAGTGGTACTTGAGTCTACCTCACCCGTTGGCGCGACAGAAAAAATGGCCGCTTGGTTAAGTGAAGCACGACCAGACTTAACATTCCCACAACACCTTTCAGAAGAAGATAAAATAGCAGATTTCAAACCTGATATTTTTGTTGCTCACTGTCCTGAGCGTGTATTACCAGGCCAAGTTATTCGTGAACTCGTAGATAATGATCGCATTATTGGTGGCATGGATAACATGAGCACATTAGCTGCTACTACGGTTTATAAAAGCTTTGTCCATAAAGGTAACTGTATTGCGACAAAGGCCCGTACAGCAGAAATGGCGAAGCTAACTGAAAATGCTAGTCGTGATGTACAAATTGCCTTTGCTAATGAACTTTCAATGATTTGTGATAAACAAGGAATTGACGTATGGGAGCTCATTGAACTGGCTAACCTACACCCTCGCGTAAACATTTTACAGCCTGGTGCTGGTGTTGGTGGTCACTGTATCGCGGTTGACCCTTGGTTTATCGTTAATTCAAACCCAGAAGAAGCAAAAATCATTCATCAAGCCCGCAATACCAACGATCATAAACCAGTATGGGTACAAGAAAAAATTGAAGCTGCAGTAAAGCATATAACCAAGCCGAAGATTGCTTGTTTAGGTTTAGCATTTAAACCAAATATTGATGATTTACGCGAAAGCCCTGCCTTAGATATTACCCAAAATTTAGGCTTGAAAGGTTATGACATTTTAGCCGTAGAGCCAAATATTGAAGCTTTACCTGCCAAGTTCGAGTCACTTGAAAATGTGAAGTTAGTCGACCTTAAAACTGCAGTTGCAGAAGCGGATTTGGTTGCAGTATTAGTCAAGCATCAAGAGTTTTTAGTATTGAATGCCAAAGATCTAAATATCTTAGATTTTGTTAGTGCTATTTAGTTTTAAGCGATTACGAATTATAGATAATGACCGCAATTTTTAATCTGTATACTCTTACCTATCAAGATACTAAGCACTGATTTGAATGTCTTCATCTTCGCTTAGGCACTTTTGAAGTAGGTCGTTTAAGGTATAAACGACCTACTTCAACTCAAAAGGTAAAGCTTCGGGGAGAAACGGATAGCTATGATAAAATTTGAATGTAATAGAGGAAAAGTCCAAATATCAATTAATAAACTATTTGGGTATAAGACGTCTGTAAAGCAAGTGGATTGCAGTATAGGTCAATATAAAATTGATGGGGATATTTTCAGCTGGGAAATGTCAGCTGGTGATCCAGTAGATGGAGTGATCCAGTTTAGGGATATAAAAAAAAATAAAAAAGACATGAAAATTGAACATGTCAAGGATATTGCAAGTGAATGTTTATATTTAGTGCAGGAAGAAATTGCAAAAGAGAAAGCTCCCGGTAAACATTTACAGGAAGAGCTTTTTTCTATTCAATTTGGAGAGAACTGCTTAGAAAGTCTAAAATCTGTTTTTATTAAAAGAAAGAAAAGCAAATACGTTGTTTTAAACAAAGTATCGGCATTTGCAGATCACCATAAAGAAATATACTTCTATCCTGGTTACCCTGAATATCCTTTATTGTTACCTATTAACTGGGCTGAAACGACAGAGCCGTATGATAAACGGTCATGGAAATATAGTTTTAATTCGTGGGTGTTTATGGACTCATTATTGAAAGATAATGACATAGGTAAAATCAGATATGCTATTGATTTGGCGTTAGATTGGTATGAGTTCAATATAAACCAAGTTAACTATAACAAGTTTGCATGGTATGACATGAGTGTGGCATTTAGGGCAACTAGAATTCCATTTTTAATTGAATATGGAGTCTTATTTAACCTTATTTCAGAAGATGAATTATATAAGCTTTGTTTACTGCTAAAACTCCACATTATTGATCTTTCTGATAGCGAAAAATTAGCTCGTCATTCTAACCATGGTCTATATCAATTGGCAGGATTGTTAGCGATAAGTAATGTGCTACCGGAGCTTAGGGATGCAACAAAATTAAAAACATATGCCACATCAGAGCTTATGATAATTTTGAAAAAGGATGTTAATGAGGAAGGGCTTCACTTAGAGCACTCCCCTGCATATCACGTATATATTACAGAAATATTCAATGCTATATCAAATGCTAAATGGATTGATAATAAAGATTTTGTCAACTTAGTTGCAGTAATGAGCAATATGGCGTCTTTACTATTTCACCCAAATGGTCAAGTAGTTCGATTTGGAGATACACCGGAACGCTCTATACAGCAATTTAATATATCTAATGACTTTATGGATTATATATTTTCAAAAGGAGTACGGGGTAAATCACCTGAAGCGTTGCCTAGTGTATTTCCCAAAAGTGGGTATGCGTTTTTTCGAAGTAACTGGGAGAAGGGTGACTTTGAAAATCAATCTTTCTTGGCTTTCAGTGCCGCTTTTCACAAACGGACTCATAAGCATGCGGATGACTTTAATTTTGAATGGTCTGAATTTTCACAACGGATTCTTATTGATGCTGGCATGTATGGTTATGAGAGAGAAGCAGAAGAGAGACTATATGTTCAATCTACACGAGCACATAATTGTGTAGAAATTGATGAAGTCGATTATAGCTTATACAATTTAGATATTTTTGGTTCAGCTATTACTGCTTGGTCAGATAACTCAGAGGTTAAAGTAGTTGAAGCCTATCTTGATCGCAAACGATTTTTTAAAACAGAGCATTGCCGTATTCTATTTTTTAAACCAGGGCACTGGTTAGTTGTAATAGATGAATTAAACAGTTCTATAAAGCATCAATTTACTCAATGGTTTCATTTTCATCCTGATTTAAATTTAATTCATTCACTAGATAAAACCTATGTAGATATTAATAATAAAAGGTTATGGGTTTCATCCTTAAATGATGGCGAAAAAGTCGAGCATGTAAAAGCACAATCTGAGCCCAGATTACAAGGGTGGACCAGCATTGAACCCTATAAGTTAACACCAAATGATGCATTAGCTTTTACGGTAGAAAGTGCCAAAGAACATACCTTCGCGACATTGTTTAGTTTTGGTAGCGAGTCGGCTAAACCTAAAATAGAGCTATTTAAATCTGCCAGTAATGGCAAATATTTACGGTTAAAGTGGCAAACAACTCAAGGCGAAACCCAAGATATTATTTATCGAAGATCCAATGATGAACGTGAATTAACATTTAACAACCTTCCTGTTGAAGTAACAGTTAGAAAAGATAGCTAGAGCAGAGTAAAATGATTTTTAATATATTTAGGCGTAAAAGAACTCGACAAACATATCAGGAAGTCGAAGCACAAGTTGCTATATGGTTAGATGAAAGATCTAAAGCGGAAAAAATTGGACTTAGAAATACACGAAAAGGTTTATGGTTTAAAGAAGACTTATATAGAGCCTTGCTAACATTGAATAAAAAAAATCCTAGCTTAGTGGCCGAATATGGTGGGAAGTATAAAAAAAATGGTGGTAATGATGAAAGCATTTTAAACATTATTGAGCGGTCAACAGTTACATTTTCAGTTCAAAACTTCATGGAATATTTTGATTTTAGGGGTGTTAATAATACCTTAGCAATTTACGCGATTACTGCTTTGAGTATGGAAACTCAAGGCTTATCAATTGCTAAAGCAATATATTTCAAATTATCTGTTGATCATATTGCTCTTTCTTTACCTTATGGTTTGTGGGTCGCGGTTAGTAGTAACGATACTGAGCTAACTCAACATATTATTAAAAAAATTTATCAGCTTGAAAATCCAGAAGTTGTAGCAAATGCTTTCATTGAAGTACTGGCTTTGCAAAATTCAGGTGCAAATTATTCTGAATTTATTGAGGTATTAATTTGTGAGGCGCAGACATCTGTAGCGACAAAAATATTACAAAAAAACTATAATGTTTTTGATAAAGAAAAGTTAGCCGTATGCTTTTTACGCCGCGGGGTGAATCAAAAGTATTACTCCATAGCGAAAAAAATTGCTGCATCACGTTGGTCTGTTAAAGACTATTTACAAGCGGCGCAACTATATGCTGTTCTTTTAGAAGTGAAACAAGAGTCTGTAGTTGCAGAGCGTTATATCATTTCTTGTTTGCGTGCTGAGCTAGTTATCAATTGCACATTGCCTTTAGTTGATTCTATTTATAAAGGCTATTTAGCCATAAAATCGACCCCTAAAGAATTTAATGATTCAACATGGGCTGTTTTGTACCCTAATGTACTTAGAAAAGCAGTTGATGAAGTTGTATACACTGGCCAGTTAAAGTTAGCAGTAAGTTTATGTGAGCGATTCTCGTTTGAGCATCCAAAGAAAATGCATTGGATAGACCTAATTTCAATCGCTGAAAATGGTATTGAAATACCAAATCAGCCAGTTAATTTAAGAGCCTATAATAAGAAAGTTTCTTATCTTTTATATAATAGTTTACCTGTGCACTCAGGGGGTTATGCAACAAGATCTCATGGCATTATCACAAATCTAATGCAAAAGAAGATAGAGCCTTATGTAATGACAAGATTGGGTTACCCGTATGATTTAAATAAGTTTCAATCTAGAGAGAAAGTCGCACATGAGACATACGATGGTATTACATATCATCGTTTACTTGATGGGCCGGGGCTTAATTTTGTTCCCGTACTTTCATATTTAGATGCTTATAAAAATGAAGTAAAGAAAAGGCTTGAATCTAATGACGTAAGTATTATTCATGCTGCCTCAAACCATATTAACGGTATAGCGGCAATATTGGCGGGACGAGAATTAGGTATAAAAACAATTTTCGAAGTGCGTGGTATGTGGGAGATAACTCGCTTATCTCGTCAACCAGAATGGGAAGGTAGTATTGAATTTGATGCCTACCGTTACTTGGAAACTTTAGCTTGTGAGAAAGCTGATGCGGTTATTACTATCACGGAAGCGCTGAAATTAGAGTTAATATCTAGAGGTGTTTGCGCAGATAAAATTAATGTTGTTCCAAATGGTGTAGATACTGAAATATTTACACCTATGGAAGTAAACCATTCTCTTAAATCCGATTTAGGGATTGCTAAAGAGGATACGGTAATAGGTTATGTGGGTTCTATTGTTGATTATGAAGGCTTGGATTTGTTAGTTGAGTCAATAGAATTAATGGTTAGAAATCACGTTTCTAATTTTAAGGTGCTTATCATCGGTGATGGTGTGGTACTACCTGAATTGAAACAGCAAGTTGTGGATGCAGGTCTAACTGAGTACTTTATTTTTACGGGACGAATTCCCCATGAGCAAGTACCAGATTACTATTCTGTTATAGATGTATGCCCTTTTCCAAGACGTGGGTTGCCAGTTTGTGAGTTAGTTTCTCCATTAAAACCATTTGAAGCAATGGCTATGGGTAAGGTCATTATTGGTTCTTCGGTAAAAGCAATCGCAGAATTTATTGATGAAGGTAAAAATGGCTTTGTACATGAGAAAGATGACTCTGTTGATTTAGCAAATAAACTAACCAAAGCAGTGAGTGATAAGGAGTTGAGAGAGGATATTAAACAGACAAGTCGAGATTGGGCTGTTGAAAATAGAGACTGGAAAGTGCTTTCAAATAAAGTTTATAACGTTTATCAAAACCTTTGATAGCGATAATCTAACACAGAGAAGGGTGATTATTTAAAGCCTAACTTGATAAGTAAAGTTATAATTTCTTGATTAGTTATTGCTTAGCTTAATTAATAAAATTTAGATAACCCAATTGACTTGATTAGATCCTCATACGAGGATCTTTTTTATTATAAAGAGATAATATGAAAAAAAAATTAGTTCTCTTATGGGAAATTCTTATTATCCATCTTGCTGTTCATTATCTGGTTATTTCTAAATTGTTAGCGAGGAAATGGCGGAAGCGCTTATTAGCAAAAATTGCTACGGAAGCTAAGTTAAGAGGGCAAATAAAGACACCTTTGCTACTTCTTAGCAGTATGAATAACAAGCGCCTTACAGACATAAAGAAAATTAATAACTTAAATTTTTGCCAAGCAATACTTAGCCATAATTTTTCTAAGCCTAAAATCTCTATTGATGCTGTTAATAATAGTCATTCTATTTTGTTGGTAGTGCATAATAGTGCCCCCTACGATAATGCAGGCTATGCCCTTAGAACCTTACATGAAGCAAAAGCTTATCAAGCCTTAGGTTATCAAGTTACCATCGTTACCCGCTTGGGTTACCCTTGGGATTTAGCCAAACACCGAGAGCTACCTTTTCAAACAAGTCGTTGGGTTGATGGTATTGAAATACTGGCGATTGGAGGCACACGCCAATACAAAATTGATAGTGATTTAAAGTATGCGGTGCAATACGGTCAAAAAGTAGCTGAAATAATTTCGGAACGAAATATTGGCTTAATTCAAGCTTCTTCAAATTATATAAATGGTTTTGCTGCTTATTTTGCTAGCCGTAAAACAGGCGTACCTTACATATATGAAGCAAGAGGTATGTGGCATGTAACAGCCGCTAGTGCTAACCCAACGTTTAGGCAAAGTGAGCGCTTTAACTATGAGGATAGAATGGAGCAATTAGTACTAAACCATGCCAGTGCTAATATTTTTATTTCTGATATTTTAAAGAAAAGGTATTACCAAAATAAGGAAATTCCTGCCCTTATCATTAAAAATTGTATTAATGATCTTTCTGAAAACGCGATTATTCATAAAAATTACCAAAAAGAAAATCCCTTTAAATTGGTGTATGTGGGCAGTTTAGTTTATTACGAGGGTTTAGTGAGTTTGATTGATGTTGTTGCTGGTTTGGAAAATAAAAATATTCAATTAGATATTTATGGCTCAGGTCCACATCAAGCAGCGGTTGAACGTAAACTAGCTCAGGTAAAAGCCTTGAATGTATTTTTTCATGGCAGGGTTCCTTCAGAGCAAGTAGCAGGCATTTATCGTAATGCTCATGGGGTTGTTGTTCCAAGAGTAGATTGTGAAGTTACGCAAATGGTTCCACCGCTAAAACCAATAGAAGCTATATGGCATGGTTTACCTGTAATCGTCTCTGAACTACCTGCTATTGTGGAGTTGATGCAAGGTTTGAATGCTTTACTTTATGCGAAACCTGATGATGCTAGCTCACTAAAGAAACAAATTTTATCTTTAAGGGATGATTACCAAAGATACGTGAGTTATGTACCTAGTGATATTGAATATATCCGTAACCATCGAAGTTGGAATAAAGAGATGGCTCAAATTACAGAGTTGATAACAACTAAGAGTTAATAATTATCTTTGTCACTTTAATCATTCTGTTTTCTTTTAGCGAACATATCTTTAAAAAATAATGGCGGATCTCTTCGGAGCTTCTGCCATTTTTTTTTCCAGCGTTCCAAAGCGGTTAATTTGATTGGCGGCATACTGTTCAGCCAAGCGGCATTCCCCAACAATTTTTGTTCACAAGTCGCTAAGGTGAGTAAGCCGATAGCATCTTCCATTCTCTTTTGAAAATACTTCATGTTGCTTACTTGGCTTTTTTTGTATTTTGATCCTAATTTTGTTGCATGCGCTATATGTACACTAAATTGCTCTTGCTCAAAGTGAGGCAATGCGTATTGAGCAAACAAGCGCCGAAACCCTTTAAGTTGGTTTGGTATTTTAGATGGTGCATCAATAAGGTGATCTTCACGCAGTGGATATTTGTTATAGGCAATAGCGAGTCGATTGATAAGCTCTAAATCTTCCCCCATATGTCCAATGAATGATTCATCAAATCCCCCTAAATCAACTAGGTGCTGCTTATCACATAACAGGGTAGATGTGGCTAACGCTATATGTTCAATGGTGTTAGTTTTTAGTTGTATTACATCTTGGTAAGCTTGTTCAAAGTTTGTGGTAAAACTTTTACTGTAACTTGGTGTTAAATACAGGCAAGGATACATATAAAAAGCTTGTGACTGTTGTAGCAATGTTTCTTGATGTTTAGGTATAGCAGAAAACAACTCAGGGCTACCTAATAAATCAATATCCCAAAAAAGTAGGTGTTCACCCTGTGATGCTTCAATGCCAACATTACGTGCTGTCCCCGGGGAATATGGCGTTGTTGGTGTGCTCCAATGGCATATTTTCAGTGATGATTTTCTTAGCTGGTTTTGGATTATCTCTAATTTTTCTTCAGCTGCTTGGGTGTACTTAATGTCGCCTGATAACACGATAATATGTTCAGCATGAGGCAAACAATTAATAGTGTTTGAAAGACACTTATTGATGCGATCTATTATATATTTACTTTCCCTAGTTACATGTACGGGGTAAATAACACTTAATAGCATGGGGACCAGCTCGCTTCAATTTATATGCTTTATTATGACATGCTTGCTACATATTGGTTACTGGTTTAGAGGCTTTCTAAACTGAATGTTTCTTGATTTGACAAAGTGTGACTAGCTTCTGGATTCCGGCCAAGAGAACGCCGGAATGACGGGATTTATGGAATTATCATTTAGTCACTGTCATTGCGTGTGCTGTTAATTGGCTATAAGCAGCTAATGAAGCTCCGTCATTCCCGAGTTGTTTTATCGGGAATCCATGGCTCTTATTTTGATGTGTTTGTTAACATTAATTACTGGATTCCGGCTTAAGAAACAACCGGAATGACGGGATTTATGGATTCCCGACAAGAAATTTCGGGAATGACGATGCATGTTGGCAGTTATCGTTTCATACAGCTGCGTGACAGAACCAGTTTTCACTTAATTACTCATGAAAAAAGCCCAAAACTTCTCAGTCTTGGGCTTTATAATTTTTAACTAACTGTACTTGTTATATTAAAGCTTATTCTTCAACCAACATACGACCATGTATTTCCATACTTGTATTGTATGGTTGCGTGACAGAACACGTTCTGTTCATATCACGCTACAGATCAGCTATTAAGCTTCAACCAACATACGACCACGCATTTCCATGTGTAATGCATGACAGAACCAGTTACAGTAGTACCATTGTACGCCAGGTTTGTCGGCGATAAAGGTAACTGAAGCCGTTGCTTGTGGACCAATTTCCATTTGCACGCCGTGGTTAGTCATACAGAAACCGTGAGTAACATCTTCAACCATATCAAGGTTAGTTACCACAACGGTAACTTCATCGCCTAATTTCACTTTAAACGATTCCATACCATAAACTGGCGCAACAGAAGTCATATAAACACGTACTTTTTTGCCGTCACGGATAACCTTGTTGTCTGACGTTAAGTTTACGCCGTCTTTTTTCGCCATAGCAACGGTTGGTGCGAACATTGGGTCATCACGTGTCCAAACCTTTTTAGTTTTGATTTTACTACGGTGAACCATAATACAGTCATGTGGTTCAGCAAAGGTAGGACCATCATGAACAAGTTTCATCACGTCACCAGAAATATCAATTAATTGATCATTTTCAGGCTTAAGTGGGCCAGTAGGTAAGAATCTATCTTTAGAGAACTTACATAAAACCACTAACCATTTACCATCAGCATCACGAGATTCACCTTGTGAAGTATGGTTATGACCTGGTTGGTAATGAACATCTAATTTTTGACGAAGGTAGTTAACTTTTTCGCCGTTATGCGCTTTAATCGCATCTTCAACGTTCCATTTTGCTACTTGGCTATCAAGGAATAACGTTGTATAAGCATTACCACGGCCATCAAAAGCTGTATGTAACGGTCCTAAACCTAGTTCTGGTTCAGCAATAACGGTATCACGCGGCTTGATTTTGTCGTTAAATAAATCAGGTAATTTCTTAATAGAAATAATTGATACTGTTGGAGATAACTTACCATTGGCGATAAAGTACTTACCATCAGGTGAAGTATTTATACCATGTGGTGATTTAGGTACAGGAATATAACGTGTTAAGTGTGAACCTTTACGACCGTCTAATACAGGTACATCGTTACCGTTATAGGTTTTGAATTTACCGGCTTTAACTGCCGCTTCACAACGTGCTAAATCAAATACTACGACGTGATCACGTTCAGAAGAAATCATTTCACCTAAGTTCATGCCCATTTCTGAGTTGTATGAAGTAGAAGCAAAATATTTACCATCAAAGTCGGCGTCGGTATTATCTAAGTTACCGTCAACCATAACTTGGAAAGCCATTTCCATGGTTTCAGCATCAATTACGTTAAACAATGAACGGTAAGTGCTTACGTCTTCTAAAGATGCTTTACCATCGTTATTCATTGGGATTTCAAATTCACCGTTACAAATAACATACTTAGTGTAAGGTACTTTTTGTACACGTAAACCGTGAATTGCTTGTACGTTTGGTACATGCAAAATTTTGTCTGTTTTCATTACATCACAACGAATACGAGCAACACGGGTATTGGCTTTATCGTTAATGAAAACGTACTTACCATTGTAACGACCGTCTGTCATTGACATATGAGGGTGATGACAATCACCAGCCAAGTAGTCATCTCCTTTAATCGCTTTAGATTCGTTGGTGATGCCCCAACCCGTTGCAGAATCAATGTTAAATACAGGAATACGCATTAATTCACGCATTGAAGGTACACCCATGATGCGTACTTCGCCTGAGTGACCACCTGACCAGAAACCGTAATACTCATCAAGCTCACCTGGATGAACCACTGGGCTCATTGCCGCTTCTTTTCTTTTAGCTTGGGCTGTTGAGGCAAACATTGCAGCACTCATTGGTGCAGCAATAGCGCCTGCGCCGATTAGTGCAGTTTTACCGAAAAACTTACGGCGACTTTCATCTTCCAATTTCACGTCATTGGAGTCATTAATTACAGCTAACTCTTCTTTACTCATTGGTATTCTCCACTTAGATTTTAATTTAGTTAAATTTTTAGTTCGTTTGTTAGCTCACTTGATTCAGTAATCAATTAAGCTACTTCGGTTATTTCTATTTCTCGTTCTTTGTTATCTGCTGCGAAACGCGCTTTTTTACGTGCTAATTTTTTCAATGGAGGACATTTTTCTTCATTAAAATAAGTTACTTGGCAGTCTAGGCAGTAATGGCATTCACGCATGTTGATTTCACCGTCTGGGTTAATCGCTTGGATCTCACATTCTTTGGCACAAGTTTTACATGGCTGACCACACTCAGGACGACGTCTTAACCAGCTAAATAAGCGGATGCTGTTACTGGTAGATAACGCCGCACCAAGCGGACATAAGTAGCGACAGAAGAACTTACGGTTGAAAATATTGATAATAAGCAGTGCGCTGGCGTATAAGATAAATGGCCATTCACGATCAAACTTTAATAAGAAGGTGGTTTTAAACGGTTCTATTTCAGCAAATTGCTCAGCTAGTGATAGCGACTCCATCGACAAACCAAAGAGCGCCAATAAAATAAGGTATTTAATTGCCCATAAACGTTCATGTACCGCCCAAGGAAATTCAAACTGCGGTATTTTTATGTAACGCGCAAATATATTCATCAGCTCTTGCAGAGCGCCAAATGGACATAACCAACCACAATAAACCGCACGACCCCATAAAAGCATGGTGACGGCTGCTGCGCCCCATAAAATAAAAATCACCGGGTCAAGTAAGAATAAGTCCCAAGAAAAATCAGACATAAGGGCTTGCAAGAAAGTAAATACATTAACGATAGATAACTGTCCGCCCCATGACCAACCAATAAAGACCACAGTGATAATTAGAAACAGGTGACGGAAGTTGTGCATGAAAGTCGGATGGCGTACTAAAATGTCCTGAAAAAACAAGCTCATTACTACAATGACCAGTAAAATGATTAGGATAATTACTTCCGCTTCTTTCTCTTGCCATACTTGTTGCACTAAGGTTTGCTCAGGCTCAGGCAGGATCAGGGCGGGTCTATCAAGATATTTATCTAAGGTGTGATATTCCGCTTTAAAGCTGGTGAAGATACTATCTAGGGGACCGGTTTGACGGCGAACCAGTAATTCTAACTGCCAATCAGATGCTGGGTTAAATTCATGGTGTTCACGGACAATAAAGATAGAGCGCTCTTTAAAGCGTGGCGCACCGTCAATATAAATATCAGGCACACGGCTGTGATCTAAATCTCTAAAAGAAAAAGCATTGTTGTTTTGCAAAACCTGAATACGGTCAAAGATGGCACCACGAACATAACCTGAACCTTTAAAAGAGTAACCTGAACCCATTAATATAAGTGCATGTTCACCGGGTTTGAGTGATGACATTAGATAATCATATTCACTATCACCCAATAAGTTACGGCCAATGGTAGGGATATTTACTTGGGCAAAGTAAACTTCGGCAAACATATCTTGTTTTTGTTCGCTGCTGGCTTCATCAACATGCTCGGCTTCGGTGCCAATAAAAGCCTCATCAATGGTTTTTCTATTTAAATACAGTTTACGAATTGAGCCGTCACCGGTCAGTGTGTTCCAGTCAGACTCTTCAAATACTTCAGGGTAGATAGTACCCATAGGCTGAATGGCTTCTTGGCTGGCGCTGATAATACCTAAAGTGCGGGCGACTATGGTGGCCGACTTAACAATGCCAACGTTCATCACCATAACGGTTACGGTAGCACCTGAAAGGCCATCGATATGCACGACGTTTGCTGTTTTGTTGCCGCCCACTTTGAGGCGGTCGCGGACATTTAAACCGTCATATTGATCGGTAAAAGCATGTAATTTACTTTCTGGAATACCCGCTAGAATGATGGGTTCGTGATGCTCTAATACTTTTGCGCCAAGATAAATACCTTCTGGGCTGATAGCCACCAACATATTAACTGGCTCGCCTGAATAGGCTGGTATTCTAGCTATATCGTTAGTTTCAAAGGCGTAACCAATAATTTCTTCGCCTTTATCTGCTTGCCCGTAAACGGTCCAAACTAATGGACCATCTTCTTTAGTAGCTTGCTTGTCACTAATTCTTGTTTGCTGTGCAAAGATCTCTTTGATCAGCGGCATAGGATCTTTAGGAGGGCTAACAAATAATGCTTGAGCTGGCATTATGACACACAAAAAAAGCACCAATACTTGAGTAAGTGCGACTCTCATGGTGGAAATTGTATTTTTGCTAAAGCGTGGTATTACGCCAAAAATCTTGCTAACTAACATGAAACCATCCAGGTTCTGTGTTCAAGCAGTGCGACAATAAAATAAGCAACTGCGACAATATGTCACAGTGTACGCTTGTGCTTTTTAGCCGTTTTGATGTAGATCAAGCTATGCAATTAAATGTACGGCCGTAAGAAACAGATAAATCCATTTATATTTTAAGGAGATTGACGAGGTGAGTTAATTGCTAATCAATGCTTTATTTCACTTGAAGCAAACTTTTTGTTGGTGCTAAAGTAAGGTGTATAACCAGATAAAATTATAGGTAAAGCCATATGTTTACAGTACATGGTGACTGGCGAATTCTAGTAAAAGATAATTATGTTTTACAGTGGTTTAGTGGTTGCTGGAATGAAGAAGCTGCTATTCAATACTGTCAAGAATTTCTAAAGGAAACCGAACACTTAAATGGAACACAATGGGCAATTATCTCTTTTTTTGATGACTGGGAATTAGGCGTTCCTGAGATTGAATCGCATGTCATCGCACATTGCCAGCTATTTAAAAAAAATGGTTGTATTAAAGACTGCCATATTTATACACCAGCGACATGGAAGAGTATGCAGCTTGAAAACATTGTGCCTCATAGTGAAGGTGATTATGAGCGCAGAGTCTTTGTTGACGCGGCAGATGCAAATACGTGGATGAACAACTGTGGTTTCTTTATTGAATCTAGTGAGTTTATCAATAGTTTACCTAGCTAAACCTTATCTATAGCACTTTATTGCGAGCGAAAAAAAACCAGTCAAAGTGACTGGTTTTTAGTTGAGAAAGAGTGAAATAAAGGCAATTAGTTAACTTATTCTCTGAATGATAATGACTTTATTGATTAACTTACCGTGATACGAGCGAACTTACGTTTACCAACTTGGTAAACCGCAGTAGTGCCGGCTTTAATAACTAGGCTTTTCTCAGTAACTTTTTCGCTATCAATTTTAGCCGCGCCTTGTTTAATCATTCTATAAGCATCTGAAGTACTGCCTACTAAGCCTGCGTCTTTAAGCAAGTTAGCGATAGCAATTTCGCCGCTCTCAGTTTTAATTTCTAACTCAGGCATGTCATCAGGTAAAGCGCCTTTTTGGAAGCGATTGATAAATTCATCATGGGCAGCTTGTGCAGATGCCTCATCATGAAAACGGGTAATCAATTCTTTAGCTAAATCGATTTTAACATCACGTGGGTTTTTACCGTTTTCAATATCGGTTTTATAGCCTTCGATTTCGCTAAGTGGCTTAAAGCTCAATAATTCGTAATAGCGCCACATTAACACATCAGAAATCGACATGATTTTGCCAAACATTTCTGTAGGGCTATCCGTAATACCTATGTAATTGCCTAATGATTTAGACATTTTTTGTACGCCGTCTAAACCTTCAAGTAATGGCATCATCAATACGGTTTGTGGACGTTGTCCTTCAGATTTTTGTAATTCACGACCCATCAATAAGTTGAATTTTTGATCTGTACCACCAAGCTCAACATCTGCTTCAAGGGCGACAGAATCCCAGCCTTGCACTAACGGGTACATAAACTCATGAATGGCAATGGCTTGACCATTGGCGTAACGCTTTTTAAAGTCGTCACGTTCCATCATACGAGCAACGGTTTGGCGAGAGGCAAGCTTTAACATGCCAGCAGCGCCTAATTTATCCATCCAAGTAGAGTTAAAGGCTACTGTGGTTTTGGCAGGATCAAGAATCTTAAACACTTGTTCTTTATAAGTTTCAGCGTTGGCTAAAACATCTTCTTTAGTTAACGCTTTACGGGTAACATTTTTACCAGTTGGATCGCCAATCATGCCAGTGAAATCACCAATCAAGAAAATAACTTCATGGCCAAGTTCTTGGAAAGTCCTCAGTTTATTAATGAGTACAGTATGACCTAAATGCAAGTCAGGAGCCGTTGGATCAAAGCCAGCTTTAATTTTTAGTCGCTTACCGGTTTTAAGTTTTGCTAATAATTCTTCTTCTACTAATATTTCTTCTGCGCCGCGTTTTATTTCGGCAAATGCTTGGTTAACATCGGTCATTTAAGACTCCACTGACTGGCTTTAGGTACTTAGTCTATTAATAAGTGATAACTACTGAGTTGTTGCACTGAAAATAAGGCGCAGCACCTTTGATAATCGAGTGGTTATATTGACTAGGTAAAGATTATTTAATGATCGAATTCTACTGCACTTTGCCAGTGGGATAAAACCTTATAATGGCTTTTTTAGTAAAGAATGACTGATTTTTTCAGTAAAGTTGCAATCTCTGAACCCTTAGTTGTTCAATAATGCTGTTTTGGTATTCAAAATGTATTGCGGTGAGTTATAGCGGTATTTTTTCTGTAGTTTTGATATAGTCAGTAGAATATATGAATTTGCTTTGCATTTATCCTTTTCCCGCTATGAAAGTTTCGAGTCGTACTTTGTTAAAAAAATCATTAAAAATATTCCAAAACCTGCCTAAGTTACATCGTTCGATAATTATCGCTAGTAGTGGTTTTTTACTGCTGTTACTGATCCTGCCTTCCAGTGATGATAATGAGCAAGGTGAAAATATCCAAGTAGGAAAGCGTATTCAGTTGGCACTTCCTGAAGATATAGTACCAGCAGGTTCAGTGCCAAGGCAAAGTGCCTTACCACAACGCAGTACTGCTAAAGTCACCAATAATATTGCTACAGGGCAACTACCTTCATTAGCTAAAAACCAAAGTACGCAACAAGATGGCAGCTTAGCGAGCGGTAAATTACCACGTAAAGTGAAAGTACAAGACACTTTAGAAGAGCTTGCCAATTTAAGCTGGCAAACAGTGAAAGTGCGCAGTGGGGACTCATTAGCCTTGATATTAAAACGCTTAGGCTTTAGCGCGCAAACAACCTATGCGGTGAGTACCGCTAAAGGTAAAGACAGCAAATTATTAAAAAGACTTAATGTTGGGGATAAATTGCGCGTTGCTAGTAATGAAGAACAGCAACTAGCGGCACTAGAGTATCCGCTTTCAAGAACAGAAACGCTTTTTATTAATTTAGTTGGCGATAATTACCAATCTTATCGAGAGACTAAGCAAGTAGAAGTACGGGAAAGCTTTAGCTACGGCACCATCAACTCGAGTTTTTGGAATGCTGGCATAACTGCAGGATTGAATGATAGCCAAATTATTAATTTTGCTAATATTTTTGGTTGGGATATAGATTTTGGTTTGGACATACGTGAAGGCGATAGTTTTCATGTTACTTTCGAGAAAAAATATGTCGAAGGTGAATATATAGGTACCGGCAATATTTTAGCGGCAGAGATAACCAACCAAGGCGAAGTATTTCAAGCGATTCGTTTTTCTGATGATGAATATTACAGCCCTGATGGTAGAAGCATGCGTAAAGCCTTTCTACGTGCTCCCGTTAACTTTAAATACATCAGCTCTAGCTTTAAGCGAAATCGCCGTCACCCGGTAACAAAACGTGTGCAATCGCATAATGGTATAGATTACGCAGCGAAAAGAGGCACACCAGTAGTCGCCGCGGGTAATGGTAAGGTAACTCAAGCTGGATATAGTAAGTACAATGGTTATTATGTATTTATTCAACATGGTAATGGCATAGTAACTAAGTACTTACACTTCTATAAGCGACCATCAGTAAAAAAAGGTCAACGTGTTAAGCAAAACCAAACTATTGGTTATGTCGGGGCTACTGGTTTAGCAGCAGGGCCTCATCTACATTATGAATTTTTACTCCATGGCGTACATCGCAATCCACGCACGGTTAAGTTACCGGATGCTAGACCTATTGCGAAGAAATACAAAGCTAAGTTCACCTTATTAGCGAGTGAGCGACTTGAGGCACTTTCAGGTGCTAAGAATGCTTTACTTTCAACACAGCCTGCAAGCCAAGCCAGTGATTTAGCGACTAATGATTAGTAAAGAAAATACCGGGCGAGGGAAATAGTATATTGGCTTACTTATGCTTTTGAACATCAACTGAACAGTAATATTCCGGCGATAACTGGCGCAAGTGCAGCCTGCACTTTAGGTAATGAATGTTCTCCCTAAATTATTAATATATTATCTTTGATAAATTCTTTTAGTAATTATTAGCCTATAGTCAAAACTGACCATTCCCCTTGCTAACTTTGCAATTTAGCCACTAGCATTTCATCACTTCGTCACTATACTTAAAGTTTAAGTGTTCAAAAAATGAACTTGTTAGTGGTGGCGAACTCTAACTCAACACACCTTGGTTAGCTAGCGTCGAGGAGGGCTTATGGAATTTAAAGACATTCATATTGGTATGAAATGTGGCAGTAAAAAAGGCAGTGGTACAGTTACTTGGGTTGATGGCTCAACACATACCATTTATATGGTTGATTGTAATAATAATAATAATTTTGAAGTCAACATCAGCGATATTATTGAAGATCCACAAGCACACAATAAAAAAGATGATTACTACTAATTAACTTTAAAATTTATTATTCAATAAGTAATCATAAACCCGATAAGTTTACACTTTATCGGGTTTTTTATTATTACCTGGTGAATATATTGAATGACTATAGATAAAGAATGCTATTTGTTCTCAAACCGCTGACAAGCTCTGAGTTGTAACAAACTTACTTGATTTGGTATTAGCTATTTGACACACTGCCTGCGTTGTTTTTAATTTTCAAAACTCAGGTATAAGGTTTTTTATGGAATGGTTGTCTGTGCTGCCTCCTTTGGTGGCAATTATTATTGTTATTTGGAAAAAAGAAGTCATTCTTGCCTTGTTGTCTGCCGTGTTCACCGCAGAGTTGTTATTAGCCTCCCAAAATCATAGCAATGCAATATTTTATGCTTTCATTGGTTTTATTGAACGCATCATTAGTGTCGTTAGCTCAGGCGGTAATGCCCGTATATTGATTTTCAGCTTACTTATTGGCGCTTTATTAGCTTATATCCGAGACTCAGGAGGTGTTACCGCCACCGTGGAGAAATTAGTAAGTAAAGGTATTGCCAAGAGTAAAAGGCAAGTGGGCGGTTTAACCATGTTCACTGGCATGGTAATTTTTATTGAATCCAACCTGAGTGTACTAACCGCGGGTATTTTATCGCGCGACTTATTTGATAAATTTAAAATGAGCCGAGCGCGTTTAGCTTATATTATTGATAGTACTAGTGCTCCGGTATGCATCTTAGTACTGCTTAACGGTTGGGGCGCCTATGTGCTAGCGCTATTGAATAACTATGATTTAGGGGAATCGTCAGTCTCTATTTTATGGGGCTCAGTTGCTTTTAATTTCTATGCCATTATCGCTTTGCTTATGGTGGTTTATACGGTTGTCACCGATAGAGTACATGGTCCGCTTAAAGCGACAGAGTTAGCACTTAACGCAGACAACTCACCTAGCCAGCAAGAACAAGCAATAGCATCACCAGCAACAGTTAACCAAACAAACGCTAACCGAGAAGCGGTTATCCAGGGAACTTTAACAAAAGATATTTTAGCAGAAAGCATGGTACCGGCTACTAAAGCCCGCTTTATGTTAGTGCCGCTAATGAGCATGATCTTGGGTATGTTCTTCTTTATGTATTGGAGTGGTAATGGTGATATCACCCAAGGTAGCGGCAGTAAATCCGTACTTTATGCTACTTGTTTAGCGCTGGCAGTTAGTTACTTTTTATTACGTTTTTATAAACGCTTTGAGCATAAAGAGCTAGTTGATATAGGTTTTAAAGGCATTGCAGAACTATTGCCATTAGTAACAATAGTACTGATGTCTTTAACCCTTGGCGCAAGCTTAAAAGAGCTAGGAACGGGTTTCTTTATTGCCGGTATAGTTGGTGAACACTTACCTTTAGTTTTAGTGGTGCCAATGTTGTTTTTAGCCGGCGCGGTTATTTCATTTAGTACAGGTACTTCGTGGGGGACTTTTGCCATATTAATCCCTATTGGTGTACCACTCATTCAAGCACTCGGTTTACCGCCATCATTGGTTATTGCTGCGATTTTAGGTGGCGGCATCTTTGGTGATCATTGTTCTCCCATTTCGGATACTACGGCTGTTTCGGCTATCGCTTCAGGCTGTGATTTACTTGAACATGTTAAAACTCAAATGCCTTACGCACTATTTGGTGGTGCGGTAACTTTAGTGGCTTATATCATTGCCAGCATTGTTATGATTTAGCTGAATCCTTTGAACAGCGTTTGTTGGGAATTTATACGGCGTTATCGCCTTTTTATGTGACGCTACATGGATGTAGCCTAATAGACAATACAGGAGCATATTGTCCTGATTAACCACATTACAAAGGCTCTGCCTTGTATACATACCCAACAATTCGCTGTAAAAAACCATCTCGAAAGATCAACACCCCTAGCATTAATTAAAAATAAAAAACCTTATTTATTTTTAACTCGTTTCATCTGATTTCTTTGATCAAGATCAAGTTTTTCTGTCTATAATTAACAATATCGGATAAAATGCGCGCCTTATTTTTAGTTGATGACTTGTTGTACAGGATACTAGACCATGACACACCACGAAGAAGACTTTAAAGATACTACCTCAACCGTAAATGTATTAATGATTATTGTAGCAATGGTTGCCATGCCTTTATTACCAATGCTTATGGGTTGGTTTACTCTGTTGCGTTAAGCAACAATCAGTTTTACTGTAGGGGCGCATTAGCTCCTTGCAGTAATGATGATTAACTTCACTAATTTTACTTTTATTACACTAATCTCTCTAAAATTAGCCGGTAGTTTTACCCCAATAAACTGCTGCGCGATAAAACAAATAGCAACAAGATATACCTCAAAAGAATAGTTAACCTGTAGCTAGTTCTGCATTTAAGCTTTTTTAGCCACTAATTCATCGTTTATCTCTAATCCATGCCACGCTTTTTTGTTAAAGTGTCGACGAATTTCTGTCTTTCAACCTTAAACCAAAACTGAAGGTAAATTTAATGCCAGATTTAGCTGTGCTTGCGGTCTTTATTCCAACATTCTTTTTTGTCTCAATAACACCCGGTATGTGCATGACGTTGGCTATGACGCTAGGCATGAGTATTGGTGTTCGTCGTACCATGTGGATGATGATTGGTGAACTCATTGGTGTCGCTATTGTTGCCATAGCCGCCGTACTTGGCGTTGCCAGTATTATGCTCAATTACCCTGATGTATTTGAAGTATTAAAATGGCTTGGTGGTGCTTATTTAGCCTATATCGGCATTAATATGTGGCGGGCAAAAGGTAAAATGTCAGTGGGCGAAAATGAACTAAGCGATGTCAGTCGCCAGTCTTTATTCTCACAAGGCTTAGTTACCGCTATTGCCAACCCTAAAGGTTGGGCCTTTATGATCTCTCTGCTGCCGCCTTTCATTAGTGTTGAGCGTGATGTAGCACCGCAACTTATGGTGTTGTTAAGCGTTATCATGGTTACAGAGTTTACTAGCATGATGGCCTATGCCACTGGTGGTAAAAGCTTGCGCATATTCTTAAGTAGTGGTGACAACATTAAATGGCTGAATCGTATTGCTGGTAGTTTGATGATTGGCGTCGGTATTTGGTTAGCACTTAGCTAGCTTTCATTGCATGAAGCTATTACCATAGCCTATCACTACGTTTTCTTATTAATTGATAGGCTCTAACTATGATTAAGTTGCGCGATTTAGAATATTTAACTGCCATAGATCAGCACAAACACTTTGGTAAAGCGGCGCAAGCTTGCTTTGTCAGTCAGCCGACCTTAAGTGGTCAGCTAATGAAGCTAGAGCAACAATTAGGCTTGCAGTTGGTCGAACGTCATCGCCGTAATGTTATGTTAACGCCGGCAGGTGAGCAGCTAGTAAAAGAAGCAAGGAAAGTTTTGCAAGCTGCCGGTGAATTTGAGTCATGTGCCAAAGCCTTGCTGGATCCTTTTGCTGGCGATTTACACCTAGGTTTAATCCCTACATTAGCGCCGTATTTATTGCCACATATTATGGCTGACTTAAATACCACCTTGCCTAATATCAATTTCTTCTTACATGAAAATCAAACTAAGGTGTTATTGCAGCAATTAGATGAGGGTAAATTAGATGTATTAATTTTGCCTTATCTCGCAGAAATGGAAAAATTTGAATCATACCAATTGTTTGATGAGCCACTCATGTTGGCAACTCCAAAAAATCATCCTTTGGCCACTAAAAAATCACTATCACTGGCTGACTTACATGGTGAAAAAATTCTTACTTTAGCTGATGGTCATTGTCTTAAAGATCAAGCCATGGGTTATTGTTTTGCTGCAGGCGCTAAAGAAGATAATAGCTTTCAAGCGACAAGTTTAGAGACATTACGCCATATGGTGGCCAGTGGCATGGGCATCACTTTATTACCCGCGCTGGCAGCGCAAGGAAACTTAGCCAGCGACACTCTTCACTATGGTAAATTTCAAGCACCCGTGCCGATACGCGGAATCTCCTTGGTTATTAGACCAAACTACTCGCGCATGCAGTGTGTTAGAGCCATAGTGGCCAGTGTTCGAAAGTCTCTTAGCGATATCATTGATTAGATCTGCTGCTCTTACCTCTGGAGAAAACTAACTATTAGTTTTCTAGTAATTCTCTAACCTATACTTTGATAGGTTTTAGCTATCATATTAATAATTACTATCGATTATACTAATCTAATCCTGATCGCTATTATTATCCCATCTTAAACGAAGCGGTTAACTCTACATCGAGGAAGCGCTTCAAAAAGTTACTTAATCTACTTAACTAAATGGGAGTTCATTATGAACCAATCAATTATCAATACTAAATTATTACCTTTTAACGCTACTGCTTTTCACAACGGTGAGTTTGTTGAATTAAGCGAAAAAGATGTTGCCGATAAATGGTCAATATTCTTCTTCTACCCAGCTGACTTCACTTTTGTTTGCCCGACTGAATTAGGCGACATGGCAGACCACTACACAGAATTACAAAAAATGGGTGTTGAAGTTTACTCAGTATCAACTGATACCCACTTTACGCATAAAGCATGGCACGATACTTCAGATACTATTAAGAAAATTTCTTACCCGATGATTGGTGACCCAACTGGTGCAATCACGCGTAATTTCGGTGTCATGATTGAAGAAGAAGGTTTAGCACTTCGTGGTACTTTTGTGATTAACCCTGAAGGCGAAATCAAAATCGCTGAAGTTCATGACCTAGGTATAGGCCGAAGCGCTGCAGAATTACTTCGTAAAGTTAAAGCTGCACAATATGTAGCAGAGCATGACGGTGAAGTATGTCCAGCAGCATGGCAGCCAGGTGCAGATACTTTAGCGCCATCTCTAGACTTAGTAGGTAAAATCTAAAGTTTGATTAGTTAAGTTTTCCTTAGGTTTATTTAATTACCACCTACTTTTTGTTGCTCGGAAATTTCTTAGAAAGCCTATGCTCATTCCTCGCGCCTCAAGTAGGAGGCATTTAATTTAAACCTAAAATCAAACTTAGGATCACAGCAGTGAATTAACAATCTTGCTGCGATCCTTTTAACTAAAGTTCCTTTTCCTTATCACTTTCCCTATTTCTCCTTGAATATCTATAGAGGTCATTATGTTAGACACAAATTTACAAACACAATTAAAAAGTTATTTAGAAAATTTAAAAACACCAGTCGAGCTGGTCACCTTTACTGATGAAAGTCCTAAGGCAAAAGAACTTAGCCAATTAGTAAACCAAATTGCTGAGTTATCTTCACTCGTTACTGCTATTGATGGTAACCTTTCCTCTAGTCAAATTGAGCAAGTTACCAATGAACGTGTGCCTTCTATGTTGGTACGCTCTGTTGAAACAGGCAGTGAAATGCGTTTTGCCGGTTTACCAATGGGGCATGAATTTACCTCACTAGTGATGGCGTTATTGCATAGCGGCTCACACCCATTAAAACTATCAGTTGAGCAAATTGAACAAGTACGTAACCTTGATGGCGAATTCGAGTTTGAGACCTATATCTCACTAAGCTGTCAAAACTGTCCCGATGTAGTGCAAGCACTTAATATGATGGCGGCAATCAATCCACAAATAAAACATACCATGATCGATGGCTCATTATTTCAAACCGAAGTATTTGATCGCGACATCATGTCAGTACCAACTGTTTATTTAAATGGTGAGTCGTTTGGTCAAGGTCGAATGTCGTTAACCGATATTTTAAATAAAGTTGATAAAAATGCCGGTGCTCATCAAGCCAAAGCGCTAGAAAATAAAGATGCCTATGACTTCTTAGTCGTTGGTGGCGGTCCGGCAGGCGCAGCCGCAGCAATTTATGCAGCACGAAAAGGCATTACTACCGGCTTAGTAGCGGACCAATTTGGTGGACAGGTCAGTGATACCATGGCGATTGAAAACTTTATTTCGGTAAAAGCCACCCAAGGACCAAAGCTGGTTGCTAGCTTAGAAGAGCATGTTCGTGATTATGATGTTGATATCATGAACAGTAACAAAGCCAGCCAAGTAAAACGTAATGAAGAAACCGGTTTAATTGAAGTCAGCCTAGAAAATGGTGCGGTACTTAAGAGTAAAGCGGTTGTTTTGGCAACAGGTGCACGCTGGCGTGAAATGAACGTACCGGGTGAACATGAATATCGCGGAAAAGGCGTTGCTTATTGTCCTCATTGTGACGGGCCATTATTTAAAGGTAAAGCCGTAGCGGTTATCGGTGGTGGTAATTCAGGTATTGAAGCGGCCATTGATTTAGCCGGATTAGTTGAGCATGTCACGGTATTAGAATTTGCTGACACTTTACGTGCTGATGACGTGCTAGTAAGAAAAGCGAACTCATTGACCAATGTCACTATTATTACCAATGCACAAACTACACAAGTGAATGGCGACGGTAAACGAGTAACTAGTTTGAGTTACACTGACCGCAGCACAGATGAAAGCCACGAGTTAACATTAGCTGGAATTTTTGTGCAAATAGGTTTGATGCCTAACACTGAGTTTTTACAAGGAGATATCGAGCTAACTAATCGCGGTGAAATTATCGCTGGTGCTCGTGGTGAAACTTCAATCGCCGGTGTCTTCGCTGCTGGTGATGTAACTGATAGTCCGTATAAGCAAATAATTATTGCTATGGGCAGTGGCGCCAATGCTGCGCTAGGTGCTTTTGATTACCTTATTCGCCAAGATGTTTAATAAAGAATGATAGAGTTAAGCTATAAGTTACCAGTACTAGTTACTATCGATAAGATACTTTCATTTAGACACTAGCAATTAAATATTTTTGATTAAATAAAGCCGTTTAGAATTAACTTCTAAGCGGCTTTTTAGTTATTTACTGAGTAACGAACTGAGTAACGATATGAGTGGCTAAGTTATTTGAAGTTATTGTATTTAGCGAGCACAGTTTTACTTACTTCAAGTAAGCAAGCCGTCAGTTGCTCAATATTGATAGGTTTGGCAAGATGTTTAGTAAAACCCACTGCCAGCGCTTTGTCTTTACTGCGAGTATCAACATCAGCCGTTAAAGCAAATATCGGTAAATCTGCATACTCTGGCATTGCCCTTATTTTTTCTGTGGCTTGATAACCATCTAATACTGGCATCTGACAATCCATTAAAATCACATCTACCGGCTCAGTTTTTAAGTAATCGATAGCCAATTGGCCATTTTCGACAATCACAGCATCAATGCCCAGCTTAGCCAGTATTATCTTGATCAGCTTTTGGTTAATACGATTATCTTCAGCAACCAATACTTTTAGGGCAGTGAGTTCATCATGGTCGCTAGCCACCTTGGTTACTAGTGCGGCATTATTTAGCGGACTTTGTTCATTTTCTCGAACTAATTGTTCAAATGTATCATGGCTGTATTCTTCTGCTTTTGGGTTCGTACTTGTTAGTGGCAGCCAGCAAGTAAAAATAAAGCTAGTACCAGCACCTAGTTTACTTTCTACTGAGATATCTCCGGCCATTAAATGGCTAAGTTCTTTGGCAATAGTTAAACCTAAGCCTGTGCCTCCAAAGTTACGAGAGGTTGAATCGTCCGCTTGGGTGAAGGGCTTAAATAATTTATCAATACGCTCCTCAGCGATGCCAATACCAGTATCTTTTACTTTTATCGACAAATGTACTTTATTATCGGCAACTTCAAGTACATCAGCTGTCAGGGATACACTACCACTCTGGGTGAATTTCATCGCATTACCACATAAATTCATTAATATTTGCTCTATGCGGGCTTGATCACCTAAAAAAGTAACGGCTGATGGAAGACTGTCTCTCAGCCGCCAAGTGAGTTTTTTATTATTCGCTTCCACTTCCAATGAGCTATAAATCCGTCTTAACAGTAAATGCATATCAAAGGCTTCATTAGTGAGATAGATCTTTTCTGATTCAATTTTTGAGATATCAAGAATGTTATTCACTATGTGAAGAAGTAAGCCTGAGGAGATATCGATGTGCTGCAAGTAGGACTTTATTTCCGCCATGTCGTTAGATACCTTGGCAAGTTGCGCGAAGCCAATTACTGAGTTCATTGGTGTTCTAATTTCATGACTCATATTGGCTAGAAACTGGCTTTTTGCTTTATTGGCATAATTGGCTTCTTGCATCGCCTTTTGTAAAGATTTAGTACGCTGGTCAACTTCATTATTAAGTTGTAATTGCCTGTTATGCATTAATAAAAGTGAGGCAACTATTATGGTGGCAATAACAACGAGTAATAAGTAAAACTGTAGGAATCCTTGATGCTTTTGTTGGCTTAAATAACTTTTCTTAGCAAATAAGTGGATATACCAGGTTTGTCCAGCCACATTGAAAGAATGGCTAAAATGCTGGTTAATATCCTTTGAGTTGACATGACTGTTTTCGGTATTGGAGATAAACCATGCTTTTTTATTTTGTTCGTACAATTGGAAATGGAAGAGTTTTTGTTGTGAAGCACTGATCGCATTAGCAATAATTTTTTCTGCTAAAAATACGCCAGTGGCAAAACCAATTAATTGTTTCTTCGCGTTGTTTTTTGTTGGCATAGTTTGTTCAAAGACCGGAAAAAACAATAAAAATGCTGGTTCTTCTTTAGAAGATTGTACCAACTGAATTATCGGGGTGGCTTGCGGTTGATAATTAACCATGGTGCTATCTAGGGACTTTTTTCGAGATGGATTGGAGTAAACATTAAAGCCAATTGCTTTACCGTTATCCATTTCAGGGCTGATAAGTCTTACATAAATCATGTCGTCATTTATGGCTAACGGCTTGCCTCTAATGGTGGTTTTTTTACCGTAGAGCTTTGTTAATTCACTTTCATGTTTTTCTTTATCTGCTTGCTTAATCAAGGGGTTCCATGACATGGCTTTAAGCGTGTTAGAGCTTCGTGTGAGGTTATGGACAAACGTATGAAACTGTTCACGGTTAGCATTAGGGTTATGTTGAATAAATTCGGCTAATAAACTTAATTGCTGAATACTGCTACTTATTTGTCGGTAAATACCATTTTCTATCACTTTTACTTCTTTAATTACCAACTCATCGGTATTGAAATTTGAGCTGCTAATAAAAAACTTGGTGAGCAAAATGATAATAATGAATAAGGCGCTGACTGAAGATAAAATTATCCACCTAGCTTTACGTTGCTCAGTTTTTAAGTGGCGGAAGTTAAGCAAACTTAAGATAAAGGGCAGTGCAAGTAATACTCCCAATGAGTCACCTAGCCACCAGAAAATCAAATTTAATTGGAAATCTTCAACAGCGTATTGAGGATTAAATGCCGTGAGAGAGCTAACGCCTATCGTTGCAGAAATTAGGTTAATTAGAATGCCAACAATGACAATGAAATAGATAGTGTTTTTATTCTGCCATTGACTGATGGGGTTACCAAGCCAGTTTCGAAGTAGTGCACTACCCGCCATGGCTTGTAGACCTGCGCCACAGGCTATAATAGAATTTTGTATAGAGGCAGTTGAAAACAACATTGTTGAGTCAAAATTAAGAGTAAATGAAAAGTTAAAAATATAGGATGCTAAAAAGACTGCCGGAAAAAATCGCCACCACCACAAATAGCAGCCGACCAGTGCTATTCCTGCAGGTAACCAAATATAGATTATTTGACTTTGAAATGAAATGGATGATAAAAGGTAGCCACAAATAATATAACTAGCAAAGAGCGTAAGGTATAACGGCCAGATTTTTGCTAATAAATATGTGTCTTTTAATGAGCTGGCGTTGGTCACAACACTCCTTTGATTTATATAACTTAGATCTTCAATTAACTATAAACTAAAAGTTAGTATTTACAACTTAAGCAAAACTTTTGTTAAACGTGGTAAATATTACTTTTCTTCACTCATTTGTGTTTGGTTAGGTTATTGGTTTAGCTGATTTTTATATGGTTATTTTCGGATGATATTTTCTCTTGAAATCTTGCATTTAAGTCTCAACTTTCAACGTTTGTTAAAACTGGCTTTAGCGTAACTAAAGCTACACGATTAGTGGTGTGTAAATTGCTTGCAATATAACCGTCAATATATTGTGGAATTTATTAAATGATCAATAATCTAGGCCTATATAGCGCTGAATATACTAACAATTCAACTGTGGCTCAAAAGAATACTCCTGAGATACAAGCGATAATTGAACAGCATGCTGAAAATAGTGTTAAAAGTGAAAGTTCGGCGGGCATAGCTACTAATAATTTATTTTTATCAAGCAGGGCCCAAAAGATAAATGCCATTAGTAGCGAGTTTTTTAGTGGTGCCCAGCTGACATTAGATGATGTCGGTAAACTGAAAGAAAAACTATACCAATTTGGCCTTATTTCAGAGGGCGATTTTGCCGCTTTAACCGGTGGCAGAGTAAATGAGGAAAATAGTGAAGCTAGCGAGAAAATGTCCACCACCACCTTAACTAGCTTTATCGGTGACTTCCTTGAACGCTTGAATGCCGAAGATGTAGATGATGCCGAGGACGAAAATAAAGATGCTCAAGGTGAAGATGTTGTCATTGAAAGTGAAACCGTAGTAGCTTTAACGGGGGCATTAAATACCGCCAAAGAAATCCTAGCCAATGTTGAGGAACAGAAACATAAATCTGACTTTAAATCATCTCTTCAGGGGGCGTTAGCTTTACTTAAAGAGACTATTAATGATAAATCATTTGCAGGCTTACCCTTAGATGATCAAATAGGATTATCTAAGGTACAGCAAGCGCTAGAAATTGTTGACCACATGTCCCCTCAACGACTGAATAACAATAAAGTTAATCAGTATATTGCGTTATCTTTTAGATAGCAGCTTGAGTCTATTATTTTGTTCGCTATTCTAATCTAGTTACAATGACTTTCTGATATACTCGATAAAAGGATACTAGAGTCATGCCATGGCTGTATAGCTATCACATTCATATTTGATGGTAAGGGATTTTAATTGCGTTTTTTCAAAGTTACTTTAGCCATTTTATTGGTCATTGTTATTACCCTTAGCTCAGTATTTTATGCCCGTAGCTCAGTGGTTACTTCTTTGGTAAATGATTATTTAACGCAATATAACAGCGCAATAAGCTGTATCGATTTTACCGTTAATGCAGACTTTGATCTGGTAATTGCTAAGTTATGCATTGATTCACCTTATGCTGATATAGAGCTGCTTGGTATTCTTATAGAGTGGCAGTTTGAGCCTAGCTACTTAACGGTAGATAAAGTCGTAGAGGCAATTTCGGCGATAAAAATCACCTCGGTTGATGTGCGCGCTAAAGCGGAAATTGCATTAACATCAAGTACAACTCAATCACCAACACAGCTTAATGAGTTACCCAAGAGTATAAGGCAGTTCATGCAGGGCATTGCTGATTATACTGTGCCTGTTGCTATAAATATTGACACTTTTAGTTACCAGCCTTTTATTGTTGGTTCAGATATTGGTGCTGATGAGGCAAGAAAAAGTTATAAAGGTAAGTTATCAGCCAATACCGAGACAATCTCTTTATCACTAACTAATCCTAAACAAGCACAGCTATTGTCGCTGGATTTAGCTCGAACGGGAGCAGACTTTACGGCTAATATCAGTACTGATTTAACCAAGTTAAGACAATTTCTAAAGCTTCATCAATCGGCATTACCGTCAGCAGTCGTCGCTCAATTAGTGAATGCCGATAATAAAGGTTGGTCCGTTAAAGGGGCATTTAGTAGCCAAATTGATTGGCATAAGCAAACCTTGAACATGAAAAATATTTTAAGTAATTTATCTGTTCGAACTAAGCAAGGCTTTGCACAGACTGGAGCTATGGAGCTAGATGCAACATTAGCTTGGCAGCTCAGCTTAGCGGGTGAACACTTACACATTGATTTTGCTAATGACAGTGCCGTTAAGCTGATAGTTGATCAGCAAAAGCTGACAGATTTTTTATCTGCGCAAGTGAACGATAAACAACTAAAAACACTGTTCGCAGACAATACAATGAATAGGGTAACTATTGTGCCTTTAGGCTCGATAAAAATAGACTTTAACCAGCAAAGTATCATCAGCGATGGCGTTACACTAGCCGGTAGCAACTTAGCTCAACCAGTAACGCTGTCACTCAATGACATAGCTCTTAATTATACTAATGAAGCTACACCTACTATTAATTTACATAAAACAAAATTTGCACTAGTAGGGCATGTAAAGGTTGGCCAATTACAATCTTATAGTGAGCAACCAGTAAAGCTAAAGCTGGTTGGTGAAATTGAGCAGCAGAGTGATGTTTGGCAGCTTAAAATTGGCAACAAAACGGCAATTGAAATATCTCAACTAAGTCTACCGACAAATCAGCTCCAACAAGAAAAATCTAAAGCGAAAGCCAAATCACCAGCCAACTCGCAACTAAGGGCAAAATCATTAATTAGTCATTGGCAGGGCACTGTGGCTATTGCTAAAAGTAGCCGTCAAAGTCAAGGCGGTAATAATAGCGGTGTGACTTTTGAGTTAGAAATTAACAACCAGCTAAAAGAGTTAAACATTGCAAAAGTCATGCAAGTTAATGCTCTAGAGTTAAATAGCAGACTTAGTGGCAGTATTGATAATATAGCGATAAATACCGAGGTTATTGTCGATCAGTTACCCTTAGCTTCGGTAAAATTAACTGGAGACATACTTCATCCAGAGCTAGAAGTGTCAGCGAATGATATTTTACTCACCGATTTATTAGCATTAAAGCTAAAACCACCGGTTGAGTTACAGCTTATTGATGGCACTCTTAGTTACCACATCTCTACGCAGCTAAAAAATAATAAAGATCTAATAGCTAACCCCATAAAATTAACTTTATCGGTGCAAAATGTCACGGGTGAAATTGATGGTACTTGGCTACAAGGGCTTAATTGGCAGCAGAAATTTATCTTACAAAATGGTCAGTTAAAGTCGCTAGTGGCAGATGTTAAAGGTAATACTAAAGCGGTACCTAACCTGACTATTGCTAAGGTAGAAACCGCCACGCCGATAATCGGTTTATCGACGAGAACCCTAATTGATTTTTCTCAAGGTAACATCACAGTTGTTGCCAAAGATATTCACGGAAACTTGTTGGGTGGGTATTTCGACATTGTTCAGGTGCAATGGCCGTTCAGTAAAGATTCAGCTATGAATGTTAAACTAACTGAAATAGATTTAGAAAAATTACTAGAGTTAGATAAAAAGCAAGGTATTGTCGTTACGGGTAAGGTTTCAGGGCTGTTGCCCATTTATTATGATGGCCAGCACTTACTGGTGAAAGAGGGCAGTTTATACAATGTCAGTGATGGCCTTATTCAGGTTTTTAATAACCCAGCGGTAGAGGAGTTAAAGGCCAGCAGTACTGAATTGAAATTAGCCTTTAGTGCCCTAGAAAACTTGCACTATCATCATTTAACCTCGGAAGTTTCAATGGCTGATGATGGCTATATGTTGCTCGTTACTGAAATTAAAGGTCGAAACCCCGATTTAGACAATGAAGTAAATTTAAATTTAAATCTTAGCTATGACTTATTAGGTTTGCTAGAGTCATTCAATATCACCGAGCACTTTGAGAGCAAAGTTATCAAAGGTCTACAAAAAAAGAACTAAGGAACATTTATGGATAAAATACTGGCACCTCTGCTAGCTGTTTTTTTATTTACAGCCTGTACTCACAAGATTGAAGTGAGTGCTAAAGAGCCCATCACCATTAATTTAAACCTCAAGATTGATCATGAAATTCGGGTAAAGGTAGATAAAGAACTCGATGATATTTTCAGTGACGACAGCGATATTTTTTAGGAGCAGTTATGAACAAATTAATGAAGCAGACAATCAAGCACTCAATTAGGAAAGTAAGCCTAGTGTTGCTTGCCTCTAGTATGGCTTTTTCGGCATGGGCAATATCACTTGATCAAGCTAAACAGCAAGGCCTTGTTGGTGAAATGCCTAATGGCTATTTAGGTGTGGTTGTTGCCAGCTCTGAAGTAAGCAGCCTAGTTGCAATGGTAAATAAAAAGCGTAAAGATATTTATTTGAACTTAGCGCGTAAAAATAAAATTACTATGCAGCAAGTCACTAAGTTAGCCGGAGAGAAATCTATTTCGAAAACCCAATCAGGGCATTTAATTAAAAATTATGCCGGTCAGTGGGTTAAAAAATAATATTTCAGTAAGTGTGATAAATAAAGCCGTTGTACTTGTTAAGTACAACGGCTTTTTTGTGCTTGTTTATCAATCCCCGCTAATTGTTTTAATTTCTTTGGCGAAATACCTGCTCCTAGGTTTATAAAACTTTCTGCTGTTTACTACTATTATTAATGCACTAACAAAGTGCTGAACGTATAGGAGGCTAGATGAATATTTTAATAACCGGTGGCACGGGCTTAATTGGCCGACACTTTATCAAATCATTTCAGCAGCCATATCAATTCACCGTATTAACCCGTAATTGCCGACGAGCGAAAAAAGTCTTACCTGAAGGGGTTGATTTTATTGAAGAGCTGCCAGAACAAAATAATTTTGAGGTGATAATCAACCTTGCCGGTGAGCCTATCGTTGATAAGCGCTGGACAGTTATGCAAAAAGAAAAGATATGCCAAAGTCGTTGGCAAATAACCGAACAAGTTACTGCCATGATTGAGCGTTCTAAATTCAAGCCGACCTGTTTAATTAGCGGCTCTGCCATAGGTTATTATGGTGAAACGGGCAATGTTTCAACCCATGAAGATGCCCAAGTTAAACAAGAAGATTTTGCTCATTCTTTATGTAAAAAGTGGGAGGATATAGCCCTAAAAGCTAGTGAACATTGTCGAGTGGTGTTATTACGAACTGGTGTGGTTTTAGCCAATGATGGCGGCGCGCTGACAAAAATGCGCTGGCCATTTACGTTAGGTTTAGGTGGAAAACTTGGTCATGGTCAGCAGTATATGTCTTGGATACATATAGAAGATATGGTGCATGCTATTCAGTTTATCATCTTGACCCCAAGCATTGAGGGCGCTATTAATTGTACTTCGCCACAAGCACTAACTAATGAGGAGTTTACTAAAAGTCTAGGTAAACAGCTTCATCGAGCCACTTGGTTTAGTGTGCCTGAATTTATATTAAATATGCTGATGGGACAAGGGGCGGAGCTATTACTGAGTAGTCAAAATATATACCCACAAAAGCTGCTCAATCATGAATTTGATTTTAATCACAGTAATCTCGAACAAACCCTTGGGGATTTACTTTAGCGACTATTACCTGAAAATTACCACTCAGCACTTACCACTCAACTATTGCCATGCTCTTTACGAACGGAAATAGTTGAGTGGCTGAAAGCTCAGTAGCAAATTACTGAACTTAACTGAACTGAACTGAACTTCATTTAGTTTCGATTAGCTTAGCTTTAGTAAAACTGCGCTCATGGACAATGCGATACAGCAGCGGTAAGACCAACAGCGTTAGCAGTGTTGATGAAATAATGCCGCCAATAACTACCGTAGCCAGCGGGCGCTGAACTTCAGCGCCAGTGCCAACGTTTAGTGCCATAGGCACAAAACCTAAACCTGCTACTAATGCCGTCATCAATACCGGTCTCAGTCTGATCATAGCGCCATCGATAATGGCAGTAATTAACTCGGTGCGTTCTTTACAAAGCTCCCTGATAAAAGCCAGCATCACTAAGCCATTTAATACCGCGACACCTGACAGGGCAATAAAGCCAACACCAGCAGAAATAGACAGTGGCATATCGCGTAACCATAATGAAATCACGCCACCGGTAAGTGCTAATGGGATACCAGTGAAAATAATTGCCGCATCTTTTACTGAACTAAACGCCATGATTAACAGTGCAAAAATCAGTGTTAACGTTAGTGGTAAAACAATCGATAAACGTTTGCTGGCAGACTCAAGTTGTTCAAAGGTGCCGCCGTACTCTAGCCAATAACCGGCAGGGATTTCAACTTCGCTGCTGATCTTTGCTTTGACTTCGTTAACAAAACTGCCAAGATCTTTACCACGAACATTAGCGGTGACCACTATGCGTCTTTTGCCATTTTCTCGACTGATTTGATTAGGTGCTGGCGCAATATCCAATGTCGCTACCTCTGACAACGGCACATAACCACCACTAGCTAAAGAAATAGGTAATTCACTTAACTTATTAACATCACGTCTAATTTCTTCAGGTAATCTAACCACGATATTAAAACGTCGGTCACCTTCAAAAATTAGCCCTGCATTTTCACCACCGATAGCGGTAGCCACAATGTCTTGTAACTCAGCTACCGTTAAACCATAGCGGGCTAGGGCAATTCGTTTTGGCACTATTGATAACATGGGCAAGCCAGTGACTTGTTCAACTTGAATATCACTAGCACCGTCAACTTTTTCAAGCACTTCACGGATGGCGTTGGCTGAGGTTAATAATTGTTGAAGATCATCACCAATGACCTTTATGCCTAAATCCGCTCGAACCCCTGAAATCAACTCGTTAAAGCGCATTTCTATCGGTTGGGTTAATTCAAAGTTATTACCAGGTAGTTTCGATACTTTAGCCATAATGTCAGCGGCTAATTCAGCATGAGTTAAATTAGCATCTGGCCATTCGCTGCGTGGTTTTAACATAATAAAGGTATCGGCAACGTTAGGTGGCATAGGATCATTGGCAATTTCCGGTGTACCTATTTTTGAAAATACATTGAGTACTTGTGGAAATTGAATAACGCTTTGCTCAAGTAACTTTTGCATTTCAACCGCTTGCTCTATACCCGTACCTGGGATGCGAATAGCCTGTAATAAAATATCTTCTTCGTTAAGTTGCGGGATGAACTCAGAGCCTAAGGTTGTTGCTAGCCAAGCACAAAATATTACCAGTAATGTGGCCAGTGAAAGTACTAACCAGCGAACTTTCATCGCCATCACTAACATAGGTTTATAGAGTGATTTACTGACTTTTATTACCAGACTTTCTTTATCGCTAATATCACCTGTCATAAATAAGGCAATAGCCGCCGGTACTAGAGTAACCGAAAGTACCAATGCCGATAACAGGGCAATAACGACAGTCGCCGCCATAGGTTGGAACATTTTTCCTTCTACGCCTGTTAATGAAAACAGCGGGATATAAACCACAGTAATAATAATTACGCCGAATAAGCTCGGTCTGATCACTTCATTAGTAGCTTGAAAAACTACATGTAGCCTATCTTTAAGTGCCAATCTTGCGCCGTTATGACGCTGTGCCTCGGCTAGACGGCGGGTGGCGTTTTCGACAATAATAACCGCACCATCGACGATTAGACCAAAATCTAATGCCCCTAAACTCATTAAGTTTGCTGAGACGCCCGCTTGTACCATGCCTGTTATCGTTGCGAGCATGGTTAACGGGATCACCGCGGCGGTAATTAACGCGGCTCTAACATTACCCAGTAATAGCAATAACACCACTATCACCAATAAAGCACCTTCAACTAGGTTCTTTTGTACGGTGGCAATGGCCTTATCAACTAAAGTGGTTCTATCATAAACGGCGGTTAGCTTAATACCTTGGGGTAAAGAGCTTTGTACTTGGGCAAGCTTTTCAGCGACAGCTAGTGATACTTCACGGGCATTTTCACCCACTAACATCATGGCTGCGCCGAGCACGGTTTCTTTACCACTGTGAGTAGCAGCACCGGTACGTAACGCTTTGCCTATAGCAACATCGCTAATATCACTGACTTTAATCGGCGTATTATTAATGTTTTTGATAACTACCTGTTCAATATCGGCAATGGTTTTCAATTGTCCCGGCGATCTCACCGTCAGCTGTTGACCATTACTTTCAATATAACCAGCACCACGATTACTATTATTGGCCGCTAATGCCATCTGTATATCGGCAAAAGAAATACCAAATTCGAGCATTTTTCTTGGGAATGGAGTTATGTGATATTGCTTATCAAAACCGCCGATAGTGTTTACTTCGGTTACACCTTTTACCAAGGCGAGTTGTGGTTTGATGATCCAATCCTGTATTTCCCGAAGAGCCGTAGCATCATAAGGCTTGCCATTGGCTTGCCTAGCATCGGGGTCAGCATCAAGGGTATACATGAAAATTTCGCCTAGACCGGTAGAAACTGGCCCCATTTCTGGCGATAGACCTGCGGGTAGTTTACCCTTGATAGCATTAAGTCGTTCGTTGATTAAACTGCGGGCGAAATATAAATCTGTCCCCTCTTCAAAAACCACGGTCACTTGTGATAAACCGTAGCGTGATAGGGAACGGGTATAGGATAAGTTTGGCAATCCCGTTAAAGCAGTTTCAACCGGGTAAGTGATGCGTTGTTCAGTTTCTAAGGGTGAATAACCATCGGCACGGGTATTAATTTGTACTTGCACATTGGTAATATCTGGTACGGCATCAATAGGCAGCTTTTGATAACTCCAAGAACCAACGGCCATTAAAACTAAGGTTAATGAAATAATTAGCCAGCGTTTGGCTATGGAGAAGCGTAAAAGTGATTCAATCATAATTCCGTGCCCCTAGTGGTGATGTTCAGCACTGGATTTCTCCAGATCGGCTTTGAGTAAATAGCTATTATTAACGCCGTAGACTTCGCCCTGATTTAAACCAGACAATACTTGTGAAAATTGACTATCGCTAAGTCCTAACATCACTTCGCGTACTGCAAAACCATGTTCATTTTTAACGAATATCACTGCTTTACCAGCCATCACTTGCACGGCACGATTATCAATAATTAGCGGTACTGATTTTTTGTTAATAACGACAGAGCCTGAAAGCAGACTACCGGCAGACCAAGTACCTTGGCTATTATCCAATGGCACTCTGGCGATAATAAAGGGGCTATCTTTTGGGCTAGGTAAAAGTTGGCTGATAACAGAGTCGGTAAATTGCTGCTCTCTAGTAATACGCACAGCTTGGCCGATGGCCACTTTAGGCTGTTGCGTGGCAAATACTTGTAACTCCAGCCATAACTTTTGGTGATCCCCAATAGTGACTAATACTTGTTCATTGGCTAATTCACCGGGGTTAGCATTACGCTGAGTGATAACACCGGAAATAGCAGCGTAAACGCTATAACGCGTTAGGCTATTATTGGATTCTATTTCAGCAATAAGCTGACCCTTTTTTACCTTATCGCCGACATTGACGCTGAGCTTGGTGATTACTCCAGCAAAGCGTGCTCGAACATGACTAATCGCACTTGGCTCAGTCGTCGACGTGCCATATAAGGTCAATCGCTGTTTTATCTCACCTGAGCTTGCCGTTAAAGTAGTAATACCGACGGTTTTCATCATTTCGGCTGTCATTTCTATCTGTCCTTCTTCGCCGTGCTCATCGGTATGAGTTTCACCATGTTCATCGTTATGTTCGTCGCTATTTAAAATAGAGAGAGGATCACCGTGATCATTAGAGTGTTCAGCTACTTTTTTATCGACATGACTATCTACAGGCTTATCTGTATGGGAAGTCGCATAACTTGTTAGAGAATATGGCAGGGTAAATAATAAGGTAGCCATCACAGTACCCAGTAATAGGCATGTCTTCTGGCTGCTAGTTAAAAAATGATTTTTCATTAAATTATCCTTGGGTGAAACGCTTGTTGATCGGTGAAAAGTTTATCGGTGAAATATTTTCATATGAGGCTTGTTGCTGAAAATGTTGCGACGCCGGTAGCGGCTCTGCTATCAATTGTTCAATGTCGGCGCCAAAACGCAAAGCGGCTGTTGCCGATTTAATTAACGCGCGTCTAGCGAGTAATAACTCTTGCCTAGCGTTTAAATAATCAAGGTAACTATATAAGCCGCGCTGATAGGCAACTTGTGTCTCAGCTAGCGCTTCTTCAAGTAGTGGAATAATGGTATTTCTCAAGCTATTTGCGTTGTAAATAGCTTGTTTTCGACTTGAATAGGCTTGTTGCAATTGGTTATGCAACTGCAACATAGCGGTGATTTTTCTTGCTTGTACTTCATCTCGCTCTGCTTGCGCTGAAATAATAGCGCCTGAATTATTGCTTGAGCTAAATAACGGGATACTAAAACCCGCAACAAGGGCGGTATCACCAACATCTTGTAGTTGTTTTACCCCAAGCGTCCACTGAATATCGGTACTTGATTGGCTTTTGGCTAAGCGTAATTGCGCACTTTTAAGTCGCTCTTCACTGGCAAAGCTGAGGATGGCAGGATTTTGTTTTATCTTGGCATAAAGTCGATCAAAAGAGACGTCTTGTGAAAAGTGATAGAGATTTCCGGCAACGGTATTAAATGTCGGAGAGCTGTCATTCGAGTTTTCATTCCAGCTTTCATTCCAAAGTAAGGCTAAGGACATTTTCGCAGCTACTAATTGCTGCTGCTTTGATGAAGCATTTAAGCGAGCATTACCAACGGCGGCTAGGGCACGTTTTATTTCGGCTTTTGGCGTCGATCCCGCTTTGGCGCGCTTTTCAACGGCCAATAAAGTCTCTTCTGCCAAACTTGTTGCGTCAAAGGCCAACTGCAAACTTTCTTGGCCGGCCAGTACATCAATATAGCGACGAGTAACTTCAGCTAATAGCGTTAAGGCGGTAATTTTCCGTTCAGCAGCTAACATGGCACTTCTATGGGTACCCAAGTCTCGACGTGCATCGCGTTTACCACCCATTTCAATAACAGATGATAAAGACACGGTAAACTCAGCACCATCAAAGCCTTTTAACTGACCTGTGCCGGCAAAGTTTTCTGCTTCAAATCCTAACTGATAACCAGGTGCTAGCGCTTGCGTTTGTTGTTGGCCATCAAGGGCTGCTTGGCGCAGGGTGAATACTTTAAAGGCTGGGTTTTCAGCTAAAGTACGCTTAATTGCTGTGGCTAAAGTTAAAGTTGTTGGCTTATCAGTAGCAGGATTATTGCCCTGTGCTCTTGCGTTAGGGCTAAGTAGCAATACAGCTACGCCAATAACTAGGTAGGTTAGTGGATAAGTTAACAAGCTAGTTGTTTGCCATCCATTATGATGGTGTATTAACGAGCGGTAATAATACGATAACATTGATATTCCTAATATTTACTAAATTTGCTCACTTAGGTAGGTGAGTTACTTAGCTAAGTTAACGGTTAAATAACGACTATTTATTTGCCCGATAGTTACAATTTGCTGATATTTACAGCTAACACCAACTAAGGCTTATCGTTATAATGGCGGCATAATAAACCTTCCAGTCACTGTAAGGTCAACTGTTATCAATACAGGTATGAAATTTTTATGAAAATAAGTCAACTTGCTAAAACAACCAATGTCGTCAGTAAAACCATTCGTTATTATGAAGATATAGGTTTACTGCCTGAGGCTTATAGAAATGACAATGGCTATAGAGAATACAGTGCCAGCGATATTGAACGTTTGGTGTTTATAAGACGCTGCCGGGAATTACAAATTCCGCTAGAGCAAATTAAGACTTTGATAGCCGTGCAAGTGGATCAAAAGTCATCGTGTCAGGAAGTTGATGCTTTGATTGATCAGCAGTTAGATAAGGTAAGAAAAACTATTGCAGAATTGACCTTGCTAGAACAAACCTTGCATGCTTTAGCCACATCGTGCCCTAATGATAAGGTCGGTGATTGTCAGATATTGAAGAACCTGCAGCAAGAATAAGTCAGCAGGAAAAACCCAACTACTGGCCTTTTATTAACTATTTATTAGGTTACTGAGTAATAGTTAATTTGGGCCATTGCTTAAGCCATCCTTTGGCTTTGACACGTTGAGTAAATACAGCTTTTTCTCGTTTGGGGTTATGAGTCAGTTGTAGGTTAAATAGTGATTCAAAGCCAAATGCAGCAATACATTCCAATTCACCTGAAGCTAATTTACGTATCGCCACCGCTGTTTCTTTCTCTGGCCAATAACCCATGGCGTCCAAGCTATTTTTATAAGGCAAGTCGCCATTTTGGCTATGCATTAAGGCTTGATTTCTTACTTGCCAATTAACCTCTGGCATCATTATCTTGAGCGTTTGTTGGTAGTCTTTATATTTATCGGTATTTGTTTCATCTAAGTCAAAATAAATAACATCAACATCGTTTAATGGTGTCGGTATTAGTTTGTTATGTAAATGATCCCAGACTAAGTTCCTGACAAAGCCGGCGGCAATATAGCCATCAGATAAATCAAGTACACGTAAACATTCTAATGTTTGCCGGCGCAGAGCATCTTTAGTCACTAGCTGATAAATTAGTAGAGTGCGTTTATTCATTAAGTTATACGAAAGGTCTTATTTTAAAGGTTTATAGCTCATCTTACGGATCATATGAGTCTTTTTCTACTAGGATGCACTCTTGGAGACTTTTCTATCAAGTGGCAACCTTTGCTGTTTTCATTAGTTCAGTATGGCAAGACAGAAGCCAGTATATCTTTAGCAAAAACTGAGGATATTCGATAATGAGATCACTTGCTGAAAACTATCAGCTCACTGCTGCCAATTGTAACTTTCTATCCATAGCTGCTTCAAGTTGACCTTTTTTCATAGCCAAGTCCACTTCAAGTTTTTGTCGTTCTTTTACTGACTCTTTATCTTCTTTATCTTGTAGCATTTGAATTTTTACACTTAGTTCAAGAATCTCCATTGATAATTCACGAATTTCTTTATCTAAGTCATTTTCACTGGCTGTGTTGGCTGCTGCAACTTCTTCAGCCGTCATGACACCATTTAAGCTGCTGGCATCTATGCTTTTTTTGTCTTTACCTTCTTTTTCTTCGGCTTCCGCCGATTTGGCTTTAGCCTCAGCGGACAACACTACTTCATCTGCTTGTAACTGCTTATTTTTTTCAGGAGTAGTAGCGATTGTTTCTTGCGATGTAGTAGCAATAGGGGAGCTTGTGACGGTTGTTGCAGTGTTTTGCGATAAGAGTGTGGTTTGAGCGCTTATACTTGCCATGGTGACTTCCTTTTTGACCAATAGCTTGTGAGTATACATCGTAAGATCTCAGTTACCTAGTTCTTGACTTGTGAGGTCATTTATCTAGCTTTTGTATTTTAGGCTAAGGGCATAATCGTTTATAGTTACTGTAATTAACTAGCTTATCGCAAAATTTTAAAGGAATATTTTCAATGGTAAAAGTTGTCACGCTAATAAGTGCACTAAGCGCATTAACTCTTTTCGGCTGTAGCCAACAAGAAGTTCACACCGCTAAATCAACATTAGCGTTAAGTCATAGTGATAATATAATCACAGCTTCGGTATTGTCTAAAGATGGCCAGTTAAACTTGGTTGCAGATGGTAAAACCGTTTGTTTATGGAAAAATACCCAAGTGGAATCACCATTGCACTGCTTAAAAGGCAATGAAGCACAGTTTATGGAATTGCTTGATATTAGTGAAGATAATCAGTTTTATTTAGTCTCTAATCAAGTAACAGTGCGTTTATATTCGGTGCAGGGTCATAAACCACTGGGCGAGTGGGGAGTGGCAGGAAATATCATTAATGATATGGATATCTCTGCTAATGGCAATAAAATATTATTAGGTTTTCGCAGCGGAAAAGCCAGCATCATTGATGTTCAACGAAATGAAGTCACTAGTTTTGATAAACATAGATTGGATATTAATTCGGTAAGCTTGTCCGATGATGGTGAAATGGCCTTCACCGGGTCAAGTGATAAGAAAGCACGGGTATGGCACACAAGCTCAGGGGAAAATGTGCATGAGTTCTCTCATGGCTCGAGAGTTAATCATGTCAGTATAAGTAGTGATGGTAAGGTTGGTTTTACCCTTGATGCGATAAAAGACCGTACTTTTTGGGATTTATCAACGGGAAAGGTATTAGCAGAATTAGATACCAACTTACGATTTTTTGAGTTTAATGATTCAATATTCTCGAGTGATAATTCGCTGCTTTTAACCGGTTCTCCTAAACAGGTGATTAAACTTTGGCGAGTAGTTGATGGAGCATTAGTTGCTGAGTGGAAATCTGAAGCAACAAAAGGAAGAGCTTCTGTGCTCAGCGTTGCTTATTCAGGGCAAGATAAAATTGTAACGAATAATAGTGATGGCCTTTTTGAGCAATGGCAGTTGCCCAGTGTTAACAATAAATAATCAAGCTAAATAGGGCGAAGTCACTTTAGCTACAGTGGCTTTATCTGCTAAATATCTAACTTTAATTAAAGAGCATTCTATACTGAATTAATAACTGTTAAATGAGAGACCTAGCTGTGCTGAGAAAATTATTCTTATTTAGTATTCTTATACTTCTACCTTGGCAATTATTGGCAGTTGAAAAACTTAGGATTTTTACTTGGGCAGGCTATGTAACCGCTGAAAATATAGCGCAAGTAAATCAGCTATTATTAAATAAGGGTTATAACTATCAAGTTGAAGTCATTACCACTAAAGCTGAAGATGCCGATCAAATGTTTTCTGTGATCCGCAATCAACAATGTGATATTACCTTTCTAACACTCTTCTTTATTAAAATGCATGGTGAACAGATTTCTCGACTGTTACAACCGATAAATATTAACTCGCCTCGATTAAGTAACTACAAACACCTAGATCCAGAACTCACTCAAATATCAATGGGAATGCAGCAAGGTAAACCACTATATATTCCTTGGGGGGGAGGTGTTTATGGATTTTTTGTCAATGCTAATAAGGTTAAACAACAGGACATACCGAGATCGGTAAAAGATTTATGGAGTAGTAAGTGGCGCAATAAGTTTTCATTAAATCAAGGACAGTTTTGGTATAACGTTGGCTTAACACTGCAAGCCTTAGACTTTCATCCCTTTTACTTAGAGCAGTTAGCACAAAAAAATAATCGTAGTAAATTAAAGGAATTACTTTCAGAACATGGGGTTGTGCTCAGTAAATTCAAAAAACTCTATAATAATGCCGGAGGGTTTTGGCAAAGTTCCACTAAGTTTAGCGAAGATCTTGAAATAGTCTCTAGCTGGGGACCAGAGATAAAGAGTCAAAATGATAAAGGAGCTAAGTGGCAGTTAATTGATTTTGAAGAAGGTCATATGGCTTGGCTTGATACCATTAATTTTGTTCGTGGTTTAAAAGATGAAAAATTAGAGGCTGCAGAAATAGTTGCTAATTATTTTATTAATAAAAAAGTTCAGCAAAGAATAGTCGATGAACTTTCTATGTTACCTGCAGCGGTTAACCTTGAGAGCCGGGGATTATTAGATGACTACCCAAACCTGTTTAGTGCTGATTTATTTGTACCCCCCTATAGTCAACTCTCTTATAGTTTGATGCAGCAAATGGTTGAACAAGTTAATTAGCTAAAACCTAGCTAAAAAGTAAGGCTAAAAGTAGCACCATCTTGGTCATTGTTACGTACGGTAACTTTGCCATTGTGAGCTAGCATAACTTGTCGGGTTAGGGCTAAGCCGACACCAGAGCCTTCTTTCTTAGTGGTATAAAAAGGCACAAATATTTGCGCAATATTTTCCTCTTCAATACCTTTGCCATTATCAGAAACTTCAATAACGACATGACCACGCACATTCAAGAAAGCCTGCAGGGTAATCTTTGCTGCGGTAACTTGCGTGTTTATATGAGTTAACGCGTGTTCGGCGTTTTGCAGTAAGTTAAGTAATATTTGTTCGATCATATCGCTATCGACAATAAAATCTAAGGCTTGAGGGTTAATAGTGCAGGTTAATTCAATATCATTTTCTTGCCAATTTTGCCGAGCTAAGGTTGCTACATGGTTAAATAGCGTCTCAACTGACAGTAATTTTTTATTGGGTGAGGGCAACCGTGTTAGACGGCGGTAGCTGGTGACAAACTGCATTAAGCCGTCGCTGCGTCTTGCTACGGTTTTTACTGCAGCTAAAACATCATCTAAGTCTTCAGCTAATTCTTCAGTTAATTTTTGAGCTAACTTTTCAGAACGCTCATCGTTAATTACCGGCAATTGCTGAGTTTTTTCTTGTACATCTTGCACTAAATCGACAGCGGTTTTGGCCAGTGATGCGACCGGGGTAATACTGTTCATTATTTCGTGTGTTAAAACACTAACCAAGTCTTGCCAAGCCTGTAGTTGAGCAAGGGCCAGTTCACTTTGGATGTCTTGCATACTGAGTAAGGTTTCTTGATTGCTTGCCGTTATTATCTCAGTGGCAGAGACAATAAGTTTGTGTTCCATGTCATCAATGGTGATATTTACTAGGGTACGTTCACCGGCTAAGATACCCTGCAATTTTTTCGGAAAGTCTTCATTGAATTGCGCCATATCATCAATATGGGTAACTGCATTCGCGCCGAACAAGCGCCTGACACTGTTATTCCATAAGGTTACTTTACCGCTATGGTCAATGCTTAATAGCGGTACTGGTACATGCTCAATAATGGCTTTTATATGGCGTAACTCTGCTTCTTGGCTTGAACGCACCTTTTGAATACGCTTTAAAATATCAGTAAAGGTTGCGCCTAACTCATCAAAACCCGCACCCTGTGCTTTTAATTCAAAGCGCTGTGAAAAGTCAGCATGGCGAACGGCATCAAAAAAGCGCACTAGCTCGGCATTCGTTTTTGAAATAAAACGCATTATTTCAAAAAATTGTAGGATAAGTACTACCGATAACAATAATATAGTGGCGTGATAACCCTCATGCATAACCGCTTGGGTTAGAAAAATAAGCGTTAACATAGCTAAAATAGTACGTGTAGCAATTAATAGCGAAAACCTTTTAAAGTCCATGTTTTTCCATCCGGCGGTAGAGGGCCGCGCGCGTTAAACCAAGCTCTTTGGCAGTGTGACTAATATTAAAACGATGCTTTTTAAGCGCTAAGGATATGGCATTTTTCTCTATCTGCTCTAAATTGAGATCTGCTGGTAGCGATGAGATTAGTGTTGGCTCAACATTGGTAACTACCATAGAGCTGGGTATATTTTGTTGAACTGGGGGAGCAATATCAAGTTGAAAGTCAGCCGGTGTAAGTATTTCAGTTTGGCTTAATATCATTGCCCGTTCAATGGCGTGACGTAGCTCTCTAATATTACCCGGCCAAGCATAGGAGGTAATCGCCGTGAGTGCTTCATTGCTTAGTTGCTTAATACTTTTACCTTGCTGATGATATTTTCTAGCATAGAAATTAACATAATGACGGGCAATAAGTACTATGTCTTCGCTACGTTCGCGCAACGGCGGTAACTTAATTTCAACGGTATTGAGCCTAAAGAGTAAATCTGGTCGAAAACGCTGCTCATCTTTTAGGGCTTCTGCTTTTAAGTTGGTGGCAGACACTACTCTGACATTAAACGCTATCGCCTTATTTGCACCTAGAGGAGTTACTTTTCGTTGCTCTAACACGGTAAGTAACTTGGCTTGTAAGTGCAGGGGTAAGTTACCTATTTCATCTAAAAATAAGGTACCGCCATCTGCTGCTTGTAAACGGCCGACTCTATCGTGTTGTGCGCCAGTAAAGGCACCTTTTTTATGACCAAATAATTCACTTTCAAATAGGCTTTCACTAATAGCGCCTAAATCAACCGACATAAATACTTGTTGAGCACGAGCACTTTGTTGATGTATTTCTCGGGCGACCAGCTCTTTGCCTGTGCCATTTTCGCCCAATATCATTACATTGGCTTCAGTTGGCGCTGAGCGAGAAATTAACGATTGAATATGTTTCATGGCTGGTGATTGACCAAGCATATTTTGCTGACTGGCCGGGTTGCTCGCTTGTACTAATACTTTATTGGTTTCACGTAATGTTTGCGCTTCACTGCGGCTTCTGCCCAGTAATACTGCCGTTGATACCGTGGCGATAACTTTTTCATTTTGCCAAGGCTTAGCAATATAATCAGTTGCACCAAGCTTCATGGCTTCAACCGCAACATTAATACCACCATGAGCGGTGATCATAATAATGACACTTTCTGGCTTAATTTCTAATATTTTCTGTAGCCAATAAAAACCTTGCGCACCAGAGCTTTCACCTGGGCCAAAATTCATATCTAAGATAATGGCATCAAAGTGCTGATCATTAATAAATTGAGGAATATGATCAGGCACATTACAGGTACTTATTTGTGAAAAATGGCGTTTAAGTAGTAACTTACCCGCGGTTAAAATATCTTCATCGTCATCAACGATGAGAATCTTGCCTTCTTTTTTCACGCTAAATGATCCTTTAAATACGGTAAGTGCCTTGCTCAAGCAATGGCAGTGTCTAGTTTGTCTATCACTTCTAATTGATAGATCTTTAACTGACAAAGTGTTCATTAACGTACACCTACTGTTCATAAACGTACAGTTTAATTAAAGTTAATTTTAGCCGGGATATACAAAACATAATAAAAACAGATGATTACAGGTTGGAACGATTATTGGATTGTTAGTAGTAAGTTTATCTATTGGCTTAAGCTAATACTTCTTAATGACAGGTTAATATGACCCAAGTAAACAAGACAAAAACTGATTCAAGCAAAAATACAACGCCGCTTACTTCTGTAACTAAAGCCGTATCCGGCTCAGGTATGGATCGTAAAATTACCACTAATGCTAACCCCATAAAAAAATGGCTGGGTCTAACCCTGATAATACTAATGGTTGTTTTTGCTGTTTATATGATAGCTAATAAAAGCACAGGTAAAGTTTTATCGGTAGACAATAGCCGCATAGTGGTGTCAAAAGTTACTTCAGGGATTTTTGAAGATTTCATTCCTATTCGTGGTCGAGTCACTCCAGCAAAAACGGTTTATTTAGATGCCATTGAAGGTGGCCGAGTTGAAAAAATACTGGTGGAAGATGGCGCTAGTTTAACCGCTGGCAACCTTATCGTAGAACTATCAAATGCGTCACTGCAACTCAGTGCTTTAGGTAATGAAACACGCGTAGCCGAGCAGCTAAATAATATGCGTACTATTGAGTTAAATCTAGAGCAAAATCGCTTGCAACATAAGCGTAATATTATCGATATTAAACACCAAATTAAGCTGTTAACCCGTCAAGTTGATCGTTCACAATCCTTGATCGCGACTGGCGCGATCACCAAGACACAAGTAGAAGATAGCGAAGATACATTAGTTTGGTATAAAGATCGTTTGGCATTAACACTTGAAAGTCAGCAATCAGATGCCCGCATGCAAGGTGAGCAATTGGCCTTTTTAAAAGACACCAGTACTCGCTTAGAAAGTAACTTAGTCATTTCACGCAAGAACTTAGAAAACATGAATGTTAAAGCGCCTGTTGCAGGTATCTTATCTGGCTTTAATGTTGAAGTTGGCCAAAGCATTGCTCGTGGTGAGCGCCTTGGTCAAATAGATACCCCTAACGATTACAAGCTGACCGCTTTTATTGATGAATTTTATTTAGGACGTGTTGATATTGGTCAAACCGCTAACTATAAAAATTATTCTTTGGTTATTGCCAAAGTCTATCCACAAGTTCAAAACGGACAATTTGAAGTCGACTTTAAATTTGTCAAAGAGCAACCTAAAGGCATACGCCGCGGACAAACCATTCAAATTAAACTGACCCTAGGCGACGCCAGTGAAGCCATGTTGATTCCTAATGGCGCCTTTTATCAAGATACCGGCGGCAAGTGGCTGTTTGTGGTTAGTGTCGATGGCAGTCAAGCAGTGAAGCGGAATGTGCGCTTAGGTCGACGAAATAACCAATTTATTGAAGTTATTGAAGGCCTTGAGTTAGGTGAGCAAGTTGTCACTAGTCCTTATAGCAGTTACCAAGATATGCAACGACTGAACTTTCAATAAGCGTCATAGCAACAGAAACGTTTATTTAAAAAAGCTAATACAAAAAATACCAAACAAATTTATCGATTGAACCGAACACTAAAAGACTCAAAAAGAGCAAAGGAATACAACATGCTAAAACTACATAATTTAACTCGTATTTATCAAACTGAAGACGTAGAAACATCAGCCTTGAATAATGTAAATATTGAAATAGCCCAAGGCGAGTTTGTTGCCATCATGGGGCCGTCAGGTTGTGGTAAATCAACCTTACTCAACACCATAGGCATGTTGGATTCACCCAGTAGTGGTGAGTACATTTTTGATGGTGAAAATGTTGCCGGTTACCCAGAAAAAAAATTGTCGGTTATTCGTAAAAAGAATATTGGTTTTATCTTTCAAAACTTTAATTTAATTGATGAATTAACTGTTGCTGAAAATATTGAGTTGGCGCTAATTTATCACAACATCCCCGCAGCAGAGCGTAAAGCTAAAGTGAATAAGGTAATGGATAAGGTTGGCATTGCTCATCGAGCCAAACATTTACCGAGTCAGTTATCTGGAGGACAACAACAACGTGTTGCCGTGGCTAGAGCCGTGGTTGGTGATCAAAAAATGATCTTAGCCGATGAACCAACGGGTAATTTAGATAGTGCTCACGGTCAAGAAGTGATGGAAATGTTGCAAGCACTTAACGATGAAGGCACCACCATAGTTATGGTGACTCATAGCCCAGCGCATGCTGACTACGCTAGACGTACCATTAATTTATTTGATGGTCATGTGGTTGCCCAGAGTGTTCGTGTTGCTGAGAAGATGGCTTAACTGCTGATTAGGAGAGTTTATTATGTTTCACAATTACCTTATTACCTTTTGGCGCAATGTTATTAAAAACGGTATTTTTTCGGTCATCAACATTTTTGGTTTAAGCATAGGTTTAATGAGCTGTATTTTAATCATGTTGTTTGTCCGTCAAGAGTCAGGCTTTGATACCTGGCTTAAAGATCATCAGCAGCTAGTACGTATGCACACCGCTTACTCTATACCGAATCAAGAACCGTTTGAAACGGTACGGTCGGCTGGCAGCATGATGCCAGCGATACGAGATTATGCTAAAAATGAAATTGAAACTGGTGTGCGTTTTATTCAGTTTGATTTAACGGTAAGGCAAAATGAAGATGCTTTTCCAGAACAATTTACAATGGTTGATAGCAGCTTTTTTAAACTCTTTGATTTACCTTTTATTCATGGTTCGAAAGAGTCTTCTTTTAACAAACCGATGGATTTGGTTATCACCGAAGAGTTAGCTTATAAATATTTTGGTAAAAGTGATGCGGTCGGCGAAACGCTTACCATTTGCTGTATTGCCGGTAATACCACAACCCTGACTATTACTGGGGTAATAAAAGATTTACCTGATGCTACGCATTTAAATACCGATATGATTGTTTATTTACAACCCGCTTTGTTTGGTGAAAATGATGGCACTTTGCATACCTGGACTAGCCTTAATGTTTATACCTATTTCAAATTAAATCCGGGTATTGATGCGCAACAATTACAAGATCGCATCAGCTTTTGGATGAATAATGAAAGTCCATTAGTTGACATGTTAGTTAATATTTTAGGTGAAAAAGCTTCAGGTAAGCAGGTTACCGATTTTGTTAGGCAACGTATTATGCCGGTGGCTGACCTACATTTACATGCCAAAAGCCAAGCCGGAAATATGGGCGATTTAACGCCCATGGGTGATGGTAAGATGATCACCACCTTTATTATTGTTGCCGGTTTAGTGTTACTAATTGCCTGTATTAACTTCATGAATCTATCTACAGCTAAAGCCAGTAAAAGAGCGCGCGAAGTTGCTATGCGTAAGGTGTTAGGTGCGAGCAGAACACAAGTAGCGATACAGTTTTTAGGCGAGGCTATAGCCTTAGTGCTGTTGTCATTACTGTTTGCTTTGGTGGCAGTAGAGCTAGTGTTACCTTTTTATAATGAAGTATTAGGTAAAGAATTAGCCCTAAACTTACTTGATGAGCCCAGTTTATTGTTGATGTTAGTTGGCCTAGCCATTTGTGTTGGCATTGGCGCAGGAATTTATCCGGCACTTTATTTATCACGCTTTATACCGGGAAAAATTTTACAGTCGAGTAAGAGTGTTGAGTCGAAAAACTCGGCAAAATTTAGAAGTGTCTTGGTAGTTTTTCAGTTTGCTACCTCCATTATTTTAGTGATATCAACCTTGGTGGTTTATGGCCAAACGATCTTCTCTAATAATATGGCGGTGGGTTATGAAAGTGATAACAAGCTGGTACTTAGTATTCGCAATACTGGCGATAACTTAGCCAGCTTAAAACAAGAATTATTAAATTTACCCGATGTAAGCAGTGTAGTTTTTTCATCGGAAGCGCCAACACAAGATAATGAGAATAATAATAATTTCAAATTATTAGAATCCCATGCCAACGGCGTTGCTAACGAAGCTCAGTTAGTTAATTACCATAATATGGGTTATGGATTCTTTGAAGCCTACCAAGTAAAACCTTTGGCAGGTCGATTATTTGATGAAAATTTTGGTACCGACACTATTAAAAAAGTCGCTGAAGGTGAAGTAGGTCAAGCCAGTGTGGTACTAAATCAATCAGCTTTGAAAAAGTTTGGCTTTAGTAGAGCAGAAGATGCCATAGGTAAAACATTAGCCATTGATATTCGTGGTAAACAGCATTTAACCATTGTTGGTGTTATCCCTGATATTTACTTTCGTTCTATTAAGTTTGGTGTCAGAGCCTCGGTTTATACCTTAAATCCACAACGTTTTCGAGTGGCTAACATCTCTTTCACTACTAACAATGTACCTAATTTAATTAGCGATATTGAAGGTGTGTGGAAGAATAACGTGCCTATGCAACCGATTAACTTACAGTTTTTAAGTGAAATGATGGCGGCACAATATCATGATGAATTAACCACAGCGCAGTTGTTCTTGGTATTTTCATTCATTGCCATCGTGATAGCTTGTTTAGGTTTATATGGTTTATCTGCCTTTACCGTAGAAAGAAGAACAAAAGAAATTGGTATTAGAAAAGTCATGGGAGCGAGTGTAAAAGATATAGTGGCATTACTTATCTGGCAATTCTCTAAGCCAGTGGTGCTGGCGAATTTAATTGCTTGGCCAATTGCCGCTTACTTAATGCTAACTTGGTTAGAAGCATTTCCTTATCGCATAAGTGCTATTTGGCTGATACCTATTTGTTTGGGCGTAGGTTTGTTATCACTGATTATCGCTTGGAGTACCGTTGGTGCTAATGCGGCTAAAGTGGCGAGAAAAAATCCAATTAAAGCGCTTAGATATGAATAAGATCATATAAATAAAGAGCATTGCATGCGTTGTAAATAGCTAATGCCAAAGAGAGCGGCAGTTAATTATATTCACTGCCGTTTTTATTTCTTTTTAATTATTGCTCTTAAATGATTACTTGCTCGATGATTCTGCTATTAAATAATCAATGAATGTTTGAGTAAGCAAGTTGTGATGGCTCTCTTTATGAGTCACCAAAGAAAAACGTCTTGATAAGTTCAGTGGTGATTTCAGCGCTACTAAGCCGCCATTTTTTAATTCTTCAGCAATAGATAGCTTAGACAGACAACCTAGACCTAAATCCGCTTTAACTGATTCTTTAATAGCACTTTGTCTGGTCAGCTCCATAGCTAAATTAATTTGTGCGCCCACTTGCTCAATAGCGGCATCAAAAATTGCACGTGTACCAGAGCCTTGCTCTCGCAATACCCAAGACTGTTGTTGAATCTGCTCTAGATTGATCGTTGTTTTTTTTGCTAACGGGTGATTAGGCGGGCAAAAGACTTGTAATTTATCTTCTTGCCAAGGGGTTATTTGTAAGTGTGGATGTAATGCCGGGCCTTCAATAAGGCCAATATTAGCTTGGCCTTTATCTAAGTAATCTATCACCATTTGGGTATTGCCAATGTGTATTGCAGGGGAAACGTCTGGATAGATTTTTATAAAATTAGCGATCAGCTTGGGTAGTAAATAGGTAGCAATGGTGGCACTGGCGACAATTTTCAATACGCCGCTCATCGGGTTTAAATTAGCCAACTGTAAACTGTCAAGAATATCAGCAATTTGGCGCACTTTAGGCAGTGCCTTAAGGCCATTTTCAGTGATCAATAAATCTCGACCAACCCGTTCAAACAGTGGGTATCCTAAGCTTTGTTCTAGCTCTTTTAATGCTTGGCTCGCCGCGGACTGGCTTAAAGCTATTTCATTAGCGGCTTGAGTTAGTTTACCTAAACGTGCAGTCGCCTCAAAAAGTTGCAGTTTCTTTATTGAAATAGTCATAACTTGTATTGACCTTAATAGCCGTTTTATAGTTCGGTTTATCCGATACTATACATTTAAACTATCCATTATTCTTATTATATTGATTGGGTTATATTATATTCCATAAAGTGATGAATCGTTGATTCACTCGTATACTCAATATCAGAAAGAGGTCCATTATGCCTACCTATATAGTTCTACCCGTTATTGCCTTAGTGGCAATTGCCCTCGCAAGTATTCCACAAGTATCGGCTTTTGGTTTAAGTGCACTACCTTTAGCTATTCTATTAGGGATGAGCTATGGCCATTTTTTATTAAGAGTAGAAGATGAAAAAGACCATCAGTTTTCACATTTTTGTAAACAAAAAATGCTCAGGTTAGGCATTATCTTATTTGGCTTTGGTTTAAGTTTTCAGCAAATAGTTGCTGTGGGCTGGCAAGCTGTGGTTATTGACCTAGTAGTGATTACCGTCATTTTTAGTGTCGGAACATTTGTTGGTATAAAAGTATTTAAGTTACACCGGGATGTTGCGATATTAACTGCCGCAGGTAGCGCTATTTGTGGGGCAGCAGCTATTTTAGCAACTGAATCTGTGCTGAAACCAAAACAACAACATATTACCATTGCTATTGCCACGGTAGTGCTCTTCGGTACCCTAGCCATGTTTAGTTATCCTTTCATTTATCAGTGGGTTGCGATGAATGATCACACCTTTGGTATTTATATTGGCAGTACCGCTCATGAAGTTGCGCAAGCGGTGGCTGCTGGGCAAAGTATTAATGTTGAAACCATGCAAACGGCGGTAGTGGTAAAACTTATTCGGGTGATGATGTTAGCGCCGTTTATTATCATGTTAAGTCTGGTGTTAACACGTTTGAATCGTAGTGATGACGCTGGCAGTAACGAAAAAAGTGTTGTTGCTATTCCTTGGTTTGTTTTTGGCTTTATGGCAACAGCTATGATCAATAGTATGTTCGTTTTACCTGAAATAGTTAAAATAAGTTTTAGCTTTGCGAGTCAATTTTCATTAGCTATGGCGATGGCTGCATTAGGAGCACACACTCGTTGGGCAACTATCAAGGAAGCTGGACCTAAACCGTTATTATTAGCTACATTACTTTTCATCATGTTAATTTTTGGTGGTTTTTTCTTAACTTCTTGGTTAAGTTAAGGTTACTTGAGCTAGCGGAGTATAAGTTGCATTGAATAAAATTAAAATTAAATTTAAACCTTTTTTGTTCAAGTTGCATCTCACTTAGCAGTGACCAAAAAATACTGCTAAGTGATTGGAAACTTCAAGCACTTAGTAATACCAATACTAATAAAAAATATACGGAGATACTTTATGTTAAACATGAAAAATACTTTTAAATATGCACCAATTGCACTGCTCTTAATGGCAGGTGGCTTGCAAGCAAAAACATATAATGAAGAATTGAATGTAGCAGCTGGTGGTTTATTAAAGTTAGAGACTGATGTTGGTGCTATTGATATTGAAACTCATGCCAAGGATACGGTATTGATTGAAGTAAATATTAGCGGTAAAGATGAAGACAAGATGCAGGTAAATATTAAAAAGTCCGGTGATAATGTCAGTATTAATGGTGACTTAGATCGCAGTGGCTTTGGTTTTGGCTCAACAAGTATCAGAGTAACTTATAAAATAACCTTGCCGGAAAACTATAATATTGATGTAAACACGAGTGGCGGCTCTATTGAAATTGAAAACCTAACAGGTAAAGTTGATGCCTACACCTCGGGTGGTTCTATTTCTGTTGAAGAGGTAGTCGGTGACGTAAATATTAAAACCTCGGGTGGTAGTTTAGATCTTGATAATGTCATTGGTAAAATTAATGCTAAAACCTCAGGTGGCAGCATTAAGCTGAAATTACCGAAGAACCCAACCAAAGATAGTAAGTTAAAAACTTCGGGTGGCTCTATTACCGCTTATTTAGCTAAAGATGTTGCGGTAAACCTTACAGCTAAAACCAGTGGCGGTCGTGTCTCTAGTGAGTTCACGGTCAATGGCGAAATCAGCAAACGCAAAATTGAAGGCACTATCAATGGCGGTGGCCCTGAACTGGTATTAAAAACCAGTGGTGGTAGTGTCCGTATTAAAGAAATATAGGTTTAATCTAGCAGCGTTTATGCTGTTGGTAATACTTTGATATCAAGTAAGAATAAAAGCGTAATAAGAGATTATTACGTTTTTTTTGCTTTTAGCTAATTAGTTTTTATAGGCTATAGTAATTATTTCATCACTAATTATGATATAAATTAAGTTCTGTTACTGAGCTAGAGGTAATGTATGGGTATTGAACACGGTAAAGTATCTATTAGCCTAAAGGGCAATATCATTGTTGTCCGAAATGTCGGTGCTTTTAATGAATACGGCGCACAGAAATATACTAATGGTGTCGAGGCTATTGTAGATGATTTACAGGATGCCAGCTTTTCTATTCTCGTTAATAATCTAGAATTTCAAGGGGCTACACCAGAAGCTTATCAAGAACTGGAAAATTATAATATTTGGTTGAACCAGCAAAAGCTCATTGCTAAAGCCATGGTTATCACCTCAAATACCACCTTAGATGTCATCAATAAGTTATCACCCTCTAGAGCATCACAACAAACACGCAGTTTTGATAATGAAGAAGATGCTATGCATTGGCTGCAATCACTCAGTTAAAATCACATAAAAACACTTCAGTTTAGCGATAACACATCCATACTCGCCGTTTTTTATCCCGATAAAAAACAACGATTACTTGTCAAATAATCATTGGCAAAGCACTTATTTTGGCATTCTTAGTTGGCACTGCTTAGCAAAGTAAACTGGTTAATGCTATGCGGTCGTTATATTCATAGTATTGTGCATTGCAAAGTGCAAAGCCCTCAAAAAATACTGGCTTAATCTTTAGTAAATTTTTATCAAGCTATTGAATAATTGGTATTTAATGTATCGGAATGAATATTGCTTAGTATAAGTATTCATTTATATTTGAGGTATTTATTATGTCAAATGCAATAAAACCCGTCATTGGTACCAGTGGCGATGATGTTATTACCACGGGGGTTGGTTCCCAAGTCATAAGTGCTGGCGGTGGTGATGATATTGCCTATTCGGGTTCAGGTACAGATGAGATAATTGGCGGCTCCGGCAATGATTTATTATATGGGGAGTCTGGGAATGATGTGCTTTGGGGCGGTGGCGGCCCTAAATATATCAAACTAAATCAACTAGAAATAAATACAGATTATGAAGGCAGCATCGTTTTTGAAGGTGAAACTGCTGGTTATAGAAATACTCTTGGTAGTTATAAAATTGATGAAAATGGCGATATTATCGATGTGGTTTTTCATTTCACCAATGCCAGTAGTAACGGCTCTGGCGGTACGTTAACACCAGGAGTAAGCAGTAGTAACCTTAGTTTGACTGCCGGAGAGCAAGTGGGATTTTTTATTGTAGCTAATGGCTATAGTGTAAATAACAGCTACCAAGGACTGGACTTCGATACTGGGCAATTAGTGTTTAGAGATAGCCTAGGAAATATTGCAAATATTGATGATAGCAATCCAACATTGTGGTTTGTTGCCCTAGATGGCAGTGAAACACAAATTCAAACCAACAAATATCACTCTGCTGATGGCCAGATTAGTGACTATAATCTCAATCCGGATGGCATATCTCACATTGTAGGTTTAATGAGTCCGCCTGATGGTTATATAAGGTTGGGTTTTGAAGATTTATATAATGGTGGCGATCTGGACTTTGATGATTGTGTCTTTACTGCTTATATAGGTACAAGTAATACTGTTTTACCGGCAAGTCCACCATCAAGCGGCGGCGTCCTTGAGGATGATGACGAGCTTCATGGCGGCAGTGGTAATGATCAGCTTCATGGCAGAGCTGGAGATGACTTACTCTATGGCGAAAATGGCAGTGACTATATATATGGTGGCTCAGGAGTAGATACAGCTTACGGTGGTAGCGGCAGTGATTATATCGAAGGTGGCTCTGGTGACGATAGCCTCTTTGGGGGAAATGGCCATGATGAGATTATTGGCGGTTCAGGTGATGATACTATTTATGGTGATAGTGGTAATGATCAGCTGACAGGTAATTCAGGTAACGATACTATTTTTGGTGGTACTGGCGCTGATATCATCGAAGGTGGTGGTGGAGACGATGTTATTGATGGCGGTTCAAGTCAAGATACAATTAATGGCGGATCCGGCGCAGATACAATTGATGGCGGCTCAGCATCGGATACAATTAATGGCGGTTCTGGCGCAGATATTATTGATGGAGGTAGTGGCTACGATACTATTAATGGTGGTTCTGGCGCAGATATTATTGATGGAGGTAGTGGCTACGATATTATTAATGGTGGCTCTGGCGCAGATATTATTGATGGTGGTAGTGGCCACGATACTATTATTGGTGGCTCTGACGCAGATACAATTAATGGTGGTAGTGGCTCAGATACTATTAAGGGCGGCTCTGGCGCAGATATAATTTATGGTGGTAGTGGCTCAGATGATATTACGGGTGGTTCAGGTGATGACTATATAAATGGTGGCTCTGGCCGTGACGTTCTTCATGGTGGCTCAGGCAATGATACTTTTATTACTGGCTCAGGAAGAGATACGGTCAATGGTAGTAGCGGTAGTGATACTGTGTCATACGCTGAGACAACTAGCGGAGTAAACATTGATCTTCATGGCAAGCGTACTACTGGCGGAGATTCAGATACCCTTTTGTCCATTGAGAATGCGATAGGTTCAGACTTTGCCGACTACATTAAAGGCACAGGTGGTGATAATGAATTAGCAGGCGGTGCTGGTAATGATCTTATTCGAGGCGTTAGAGGAAATGATACCTTAACCGGTGGTTTGGGCGAAGATACCTTTACCTGGAAAGAAAGTGATTTAAGCGGTTACTTAGATACGATTACTGATTTTGATGCTAGCGATGATATTTTACAATTTACTTTGACTGAAGACTTCAGCCTTAGCAATGTTTCCGATTGGCTAAATTTAGTCGAAGTTGATGGAAATACTATAGTGCAAATTGATCTTGATGGTACGGGAGGTAATTATGGTTTTAGTAATTTTGTTGTCCTTGAAAATATAGACGATTTAAATTTACTGCAACTTAATATTGATCTAATAGCATAACTATATGTCGAGCCAATGGGCAGATCTCCGACAAGCAACCATTAAGGCGTTAGCACTTATTTGGTTACTCAGTCTGCTGGTTTCTTTAGCGAATTTGGCGATTCCCTTTTACACCTTACAAATATTTGATCGGGTACTACCAAGTAAAAGTAAAGAAACATTAATAATGCTGTTAGTGGCTATTTCTATTTTTGGTTTACTCTTAATAGGCTGCGAAATTTTACGTCGAAAAGTGGCAGCATGTTTAGCCAATTTTATTGAAAAAACCACTGAGCCTTATTTATTGGATAAACTGCTCAGTAATATTCATCAATCCGCTGAACAGCGACAATCGACCTTACATCAATTAAAAACACTACGCACCTTTGCCACCAGTCCAACGTTATTTGCGGTAATGGATACCACACTGATACCTATACTTATTATTGCTATTTTTGCCCTCCATCCATTTTTTGGTTATGTACTGACAATTGCCAATATTATGTTTTTTTTAGTGATCATTTTTCAACATTATTCACTAAGTAAAACCCAAGACATTCATCAAAAATCTAGTCAGGCTCAACAGAGAAAAAACCAATCTTTTGTGTTAAATATACCCGCATTTAGAGCTATGGGCATGGCTGATGCTTGGTTTGAGAAAACGAGAAAGGTCAGTGAACAAGCACAAAAAATGCAGTGTATACATGAGAATACTAATCATACTTTTCAAAGTGTCAATTTGAGTATTCGTTGGCTATTTCAAATAATAGTACCAACGTTAGGAGCTTATTTACTTATCACAAGTCAAATCTCTGCCGGCGTGATGTTGGCTGCGTTAATGCTTAGCATGCGAGGTATAATGCCCTTTGACATTTTAGTGAATAGTTGGCAACTGGTCTCAAGTACTTGGCAGATAGTCGTGCAATTAAAAGTAACTGATGACTTGAGTCATAATGAAAAAATAATACAGCCACCAGAAAAAATCATTGGAAGAGTTTTTATAAAAGGCTTAGTGGTAAAAGACCCTATAAGTAAATCGAGCATATTGTCGGTTCATGAATTTGAGGCAATACCAGCTTCGTTTAACGTGATTATAGGACCAAATGGTAGTGGTAAAACACTATTATTAGAGAGTATCTTGGGTAATGTAGCCATTGATAAAGGCAAGGTGTATATCGATGAAATTAATACCAAGTTTATCGACCGTCAATGGTTAGGTAAACAACTAGGCTATGTCCCGCAACGTTTACATCTGCCAAATGCTTCAATTAAAGATATCATTTGTCATCATGAAGAATGCAACGAAAGTAAGTTGATTCATGCCGCTAAAACTGCCGCAGTTCATCAAACTATCTCATCACTGCCAGAGGGCTATGAAACCACGGTGAACATGACAAGTGCTGGTTTATCCTTGGGCATATTACAAAGGGTTTGTTTGGCTAGAGCTGTATACCATCAACCACAATTACTGATATTTGATGAAGCGGATGCGTATTTAGATGAAGCAGGAAAAAAAGCCTATTTGAGCTTAATTATGAGCGCTAAATCTGCTGGCTGTACAGTTATTGCAGTAACTCAAAACACTAAAATACTCGGTGTTGCCGATAAAGTACTTTTAATTGATAAAGGTGAAGTTGAATATTCAGGGACGGTTTCAAGTCTGCAAGCCTTTGTTCAAAAAAGTGCTTCGCAGCGAGTGCATCCGCTATTTAGTTAGGGAGAAAGTTATGACTTCACAAAGGATAGATTTGAGCAGCTATAAATTATGTTTGGGCTTACTCTTATTCGTGGTTATTTCACTCTTTTATTTATGGGCTTCATTTGCGCCAATGAGTAGTGCCGCTATTGCACAAGGCTACATACGCTCTAGTGGCTTTAGCAAAGAAATTCAGCATCTGGGTGGTGGAATAGTTACTAAGATTAATGTCGACGAAGGGCAAACAGTCCGCAAGGGTGATGTCTTGGTACAGCTAAAAAATGATCAACCTCGTCTTAGTATCAAGAGCAAACTTAACCAGTTACTGCATTTATTACTACAGCGTGAATTACTTACAGCAATGTTGAATAAACAAGAAAAGCTAATGGTAGGGTTAGAAACACTGAAGTTATCAGAAAAGTTATCTCAAGAAAGCCGGTTGTTTTTCAATCATTCACAGTTAAAAAAACAACGAGATATAGAGCGAGAATTGATGGCATTACACAATAGTCAACTTCACCAAATTAAATTGGCTATTGTCGGAAAAAAGAAAGAAAAACAAAGCTACCAAGATCAATTAGCATCACTAGAACTTGAGCGAGGCACCTATGAAAAACTTGCTAGTAGTGATTTTTATGCCAGACAAAAATTACAGCCAATAAACCGTAATATCACGATAATCATGGCGAATATTACTGGTATTGATACCGAAATAGCGCAATATCAACTAGAAAATAAGCAGCAACAACTTTCAGAAATTAATAGAAAAAGTCAGAGTGATTATCAATATCAACTGCAGTTATTTGCAATTACCGCTCAAATTCCGGTAATAACCAGTGAACTGGGGCAATTAAAATTAACTATTGATCGTTCTGCGATTAGAGCGACAGTAGCAGGAAAAATCAGCAACCTTTCTATTCACTCTGTTGGCGGAACAATAGCTTCTCAGCAAGTGTTGATGGAAATAGTACCTGAAAATGATCATTTAATCGTTGAAGTAAAATTATCCCCTGATGATATCGATGGTATAAGGCTAGCGGCGAAAACTCAAGTCCGCTTGACTGCTTACAATCAGCGAAAAATGCCTATGATTGCTGCAACAGTTATTCAAATATCGCCGGATCGGATGTTTGATTCCAAAGGTCAGCCCTATTATCGTGTAGCGTTGCAAGTGAATGATATTGAAAATATGGAAAGTTTGGGACTTGAGCTTCGTCCTGGTATGGGAGCCGAAGCATTTATTGAAACGGGTAATCAAACATTAACGGATTACCTATTTTATTCGTTATTTCAAGGCAGTGAACGAGCATTTAGAGATAACTAATTTCATGCATGTCTACATATACTCTTGAATTGTAGTGTCCGTATTAAAGAAATATAAGTTTAATCTAGCAGCGCTTACGCTGTTGGTAATACTCTGATATCAAGTAAGAATAAAAGCGTAATAATAGATTATTACGTTTTTTTTGCTTTTAGCTCATTAGTTTTTATAGGCTATAGTAATTATTTCATTACTAATTATGATATAAATTAAGTTCAGTTACTGAGCTAGAGGTAATGTATGGGTATTGAACACGGTAAAGTATCTATTAGCCTAAAGGGCAATATCATTGTTGTCCGAAATGTCGGTGCTTTTAATGAATACGGCGCACAGAAATATACTAATGGTGTCGAGGCTATTGTAGATGATTTACAGGATGCCAGCTTTTCTATTCTCGTTAATAATCTAGAATTTCAAGGGGCTACACCAGAAGCTTATCAAGAACTGGAAAATTATAATATTTGGTTGAACCAGCAAAAGCTCATTGCTAAAGCCATGGTTATCACCTCAAATACCACCTTAGATGTCATCAATAAGTTATCACCCTCAAGAGCATCGCAACAAACACGCAGCTTTGATAATGAAGAAGATGCGATGCATTGGCTGCAAACCTTAAGCTAATATTTATGCTCCCAACATTAGCTTAACCTTAACCTTAACTTGAACCTTAAACGCCCCCCTAATTTCACTAGCTATACTTGCTGTTATGTATATTCAAATACGTGAGCATAGCTATGAGCATTTCCCCTCAGCAGCCCTTAACTATAAATGAATCTGCAATAAATGAATTAACGATAAAACAGTTCTTTGATAGGGATAGCTGTACTTATACTTACTTATTAGTTGATGCCAAAACTCACCAAGGTGCGATTATTGATGGGGTTAAGGAGCAACTCAAGCGTGATCTGCAATATATTGAGGAATTGGGCATTGAGCTACTTTATGCTATTGAAACCCACGTTCATGCTGATCACATTAGCTCTGCAGGTTTAATCAGACAAAAAACTGGTGCTAAAATAGTTTATAACCAAGCGGCAGGCATCAAATCTATTGATATTGCGTTGAATGATGGAGATATGCTTCCCCTTGGCCATAGTCACATTAAAGCGATACGTACACCGGGACATACCAGCGCTTGTATGAGTTTTTACATCGCTGGCGGAGTTATTAATGGCGCAGCATTTAACGGCATGGTTTTCACCGGTGATACTTTGCTGATAAGAGGTTGCGGTCGGACAGACTTTCAGCAGGGAAATTCAGTGGAACTCTACCATAGTGTCACTGAAAAGCTGTTTAGCTTAAATGATAAAACCATTGTCTATCCCGGCCATGATTATAATGGCAATACCAGCTCAACGATTGCTGAAGAGAAGCAATGGAACCCTAGGCTTGGTAAACAAATATCTCTGGCTGATTTTATCGATATTATGAGTAATCTGAACCTAGCATTACCTAAAAAAATTAATGAAGCTGTACCTGCAAATGAGGGCTGTGGTATTAACTTTAACCCCAATATTTATGTGCATGAAGACTTTTCTATGACTTCGCTTTATCAAGTATGGCAACAACAAAATCTGGCAAACTTGATCATTGATAACCGCAGCGAAGATGAATATTTACAAGGGCATATCCCCGACAGCCAAAATATCCCTTTAGGTACAGAAGCAGCTCATCTCGAAGCGCTTAAAAGCTTTAAACATATTTATATTTACTGTCATTCAGGTCGAAGATCTCAAACTGCCTTAACTAATTTAGCCATGATGGGGCTAGAAAATATCACCTGTGTTAGTCATTCAGGCATTGCTGAATGGCAAGCGCTGGGCTATCCGATTTCGCTGTAGCCCAGCCAAGTTGTTACAATGCCTGAGCATACTCGTTAACTAAGAAGTCTGTGTAAGCAATATCACCGCGGTAGCGCGACAGGTGGGTGGTATCTCGATACATATCAGAGTTAACTTCTTTAATATCTTGATGATTTTTTATCTTGATACCCGTCGCCTGTTCAATTTGTTTTATTGCTTGCGCGAGTCGTATTTTTGCCTCGGGTGTGTAGTGAATATAGCGACTGTTCTTTGGCAGCATAACCACTTCCACTTTATCGGAAAAGCGTTGGAAGTTTTTCACTATGCCAATGAAGCTTTCTACTAAAAAGGGTTCAAAATGTAACTCTTCAATGTCAGCAGACCGAATACGACTCAAACGATCATTTTTCATCCTAGCCTCAGTTTGTGAGGCGGCATAATAGCTATCAAATATTGCTAGCGTCTCGGCAGAACGTTCTTGCGGAATAGTACCAGCACCTCGCCAAGGGTAATACCACTCTTCACCTGAGTAGTTTGGATAGTCTTTTTCGAATGCTTCGTTTAACTCTTTACCCAAACTTCTACGGGCAGTTATCGTTTCTTTATCATCTTTAAAGCGTTGGCCTCTTTGTGGTGGAAATAACTCCCTCGAATAATAACTAGTGACCATTTCAGCGGAGACATGATTGCGGATATATTTAATGTTAAATAAATGAATACCTCTGCTGAGATCTTCTTTTAATATTTGCCATAACTCGGCATCGTTAGACAACATTGTAATAAACGAATCTAAAGAGAATTTTGCCCTGTTCCAGCGTGTGCTTGTCGTTTGAAAAGGATTGAATTCAATTAAAGCCAGTTTAAGTTTTCTGTCTTGTTCGACAAATTGCTCAGCTAAACGTCTTGATAGTAAATCTTGGTAATAAGGATTCAAACCGCCAAAACCAAAATTAAATGAGGTTATATCTTTGCCCATAGCTTTTAAGTCACCATCAAACTTTCGTGGTGAAAAACCAGCACGGGTCATGGAAGAGCCGTAAAACATTACCAAATCATTTGGCTCAGCGATTATTTGCGGGATTGCTGCTTGTGCCTGTAATACCCGTCCTAAAATACCTTGTTTATTGGCACCATTGGCATCGAGCAAAAGGCGCACTAAGCCCATGGCTGCCATCATGCCAAGTACAATGGCTAAGGTTATTTTAACAAATACTCGTCTATCTTCGGCTTGGACTGCTGTGGGACTTGTGACTTGCTCAGCAGATACCTGTTCAGTTGGTGCTTGTTCACCTAAAGTAATTGCTTCATTCATCTCTGCTGATTGCATCTTATTAAAATTGGAAGTAGATAAACTCATTACTTGGTTCTCCTATTAATAAACAAATGGCTTGGCCTAAAATAATTAGCAACCAAAACTGCCAGTTTTTCTTTTCCAATTTATCTGCTGACTTAATGACAAAGTAGTCCATCACATGCATCAATAATACCCACACCGACGTTAAGATAAATATGCTCCAGGCATTAGCACCTAACTGACTCGCGCTACCAAAAGTATGTAAATTACCAATAATGATTATTGCGCTATTTATGTCGATTGCTCTAAAAAACACCCAACCAATAAGAATTAAATAGAAGGTTACCGCCCACTTAACGAAGCTGACAGCTAAGGTATTGCTGCGATTAAAACGGCTGAATATCTGCAAGTTAGCAAGGTAATGGGTAAGGGTAATAATTGCGCCATGAAATGCGCCCCAAGCAACAAATGTCCATGCAGCGCCATGCCATAAACCACCTAATAACATGGTTAAAAATACATTACGGGTACGATTATTATTTCTATTGCCACCTAAGGAGATGTATAAATAATCCTTCAACCAGCTCGATAAGGAAATATGCCATCTACGCCAGAAATCGACCGGAGATTTAGCAAAGTAAGGTACTCTAAAGTTAAGCGGAATATTAAAACCGAGCAAAATAGCTAAGCCAATGGCCATATCGGTATAACCGGAAAAATCACCATAGATTTGCCCAGCAAATGCCAGCACACCAGTCCACATTTCTAAGGTGCTTAATGACTCTTGCGCAGCAAAAGCTTTATCTGCTGGAATAGCGAGAATATCGGCACCAGTTTTTTTGATTAAACCGACAGTAATTAATAAAAAGCCATGTTTTGCTTCTAGCCATTTCGGCATAGATATCACGTGCATCTGTGGCAAGATATGTTTGGCTCTAAGAATAGGGCCGGCAACTAATTGCGGGAAAAAAGACAAGGCGGCGACAAATTCAACTAGGCCTTTACGGGGTTTCATATCACCACGGTACACATCTATGGTGTAACTCATACTTTGGAAAGTATAAAAAGAAATACCCACAGGTAGCACCCAAGAAAGAGTGGTAAATGAGGCTTGATAGCCCAGTACTGATAATAAATCGGCAACAGAAGCTATGGCAAAATCTGCATATTTAAAGGTGGCTAAAATGCCTAAATTGAGTACCAGCGATAAGGTTAGCCAACCTTTTTTGTTGCCTTGACTCGATGAGTTGAAAATAGCTTGAGCAATAAAATAATCGGCAATACCACTACCCACTAATAACGGAATAAAGCTGTAATTCCAGCCGCCGTAAAAGATCAAGCTACTGACTAACAACAGGTAAACTTTAGGGGTTTGTTTTAAAAAGGCGAAGCCATAAAACAAAATAAAAATGCAAAAGAACCAAAAGAATATCGGAGTATTAAATATCATTGTGACCTCCTATTCTCTGCTCTACAGCGCGTTTGTTAAGTAATAAATTCATGTTGTGCTCTTTTTTAAAGACGAGTCTATCGAGCCTAAGGCCTAACATTTTTAAAATGATTGGCGTGGATTAGGAAAAGTACGTAGCTCGTCTTTACGTTAAATGCTTATGTGGCTTTGAGTTCTATCGTCTCAATTTATATGAAGTGACTTCGGGCAATGTGGTTAGCATTGATATGGAAAACTTATTCAATGGCACCGTTTTCAATAAGGTAGCTAGTTATTTCGCTGATACGTGACATGTTTAGTGGTGAACGAATTTTAAGACCGTCAGATAAACCTGTTTTTACCGATAAGTTAACATCAGCACCTTGATTAACAAGTAACTGAGTCATCTCAAAATACCCTCTTCTGGTTGCATTGATTAACGGTGTTTCATCACCTCTTACGATGCCATTTATATCTGCGCCATTATCAATAAGTAATTGCGCTAGGGCTATATTGTTAGTCATGGCTGCGGTAATTAATGGGTTACCATCACCCCGTGATGATTGGTTAACATTGGCGCCTAAATCAATGAGTGCTTGCACCATTTCACGGTTATCTTGTTTGACGGCAATAATTAACGCTGTGCCATCACCAATCGCTGGCGTATTAATATCAACACCTTGGTTTTGCATTTGCTCAATGGTGGCAATATCATTTTTCATTACCGCAGCAATCAATTGCTCACCTTGTACCGATGGCAGTAATGAATAATGTTGAGCATTTTGTCGTGTATCACTGATGCTAATTTTTGGTACAAATGCCTGTGAAACTTTAATCGTCAGTACTGATAAACCTAGGCATACAGCAATAATTGTTAACATGCTTGGCGTTTTCAGTTTTTTACTTTTAAGTACAGTGCTAATACGATTGTTCAATTCTTTCTTCTGGCTAAATAATCCCATGGCTAATACGCTCCGTTGTTGGGTAATCATTAATTTTGCACAATCAATCAGTGATTGGGCATATTGTTTGTTATTGTTCAGTTGTTTTACCGCTCGTAAATCACAAGCTAATTCTCTATCGATATGAATTTTGTTATTGAGTAAGCGAATCACCGGGCTCCACCAAAACACCACGGCAATAAACTCTTGAAAATGGCTAAACCAAATGTCATTACGCTGAATATGAGCAAGTTCGTGCAATACTATCGGGGCTAATTGTTCGCTGCTTAATTGCTGCATCATGTTTTCAGGTAAAATGATTCTAGGGCTAGTTAAACCCACCACCATAGGCGAGTTAATTTGGCTAGCGCTGAAAATTTTAATATCAGTCTTAGACACGAGTGCTTGGATACTTTTTTTCTCAACGGGCTTGCTCATTTTGATTAACTTTCGAGTCCGTAAAAATGAACCGAAAACCATTAAGCTACGCCATAAGCTGCCGATAAACCAAACCACAACCAGTGCCGTTAATATTCCACTAAATTGAAAAACAATTTCACTGGGCATGTGCCATAAAGCTTGCTCCTGTAATGGCATAACAACATTTTCTAAGTTCGGTTGAGCTGCACTTGCATCAACTACTGTATTTGATTTTGTCGATGCAGGCTTGGCCGCAATAGGTAATGCTGACGTGGTTGAAAGTAATGTTATAGGCACTAAAGTTGAGGTGATAAAGGCAGTCATTAATACCCAACTACGCATTTCTGCACTGGTTTTTAGTACCTTACCTAGCACTAAAAGAATCAGTATCAGCAAGCCACCAATAACAATATGGTGTAATGCTAATGTGGTTAACAATGTGTATTGAGCAATCATAGTGACGTACCTTTATCTTTTATTTTCTATCTTTATTTTCTATTTTTTATCTACAGCGAAAAGTCTCAATGCAGCTAATCGTCGGCGCGATCAATTTGTTTTTGCAATGCCGCTAAGTCATCCAATTCAATATCTGTTTCTTCCATTAAATGTTGCGCCAGTACTTCGGGTGAACCACCAAAGAACTTATTGAGCAGAGAAGTCAGTGCGCCTTTTCGGGCATCTTTCTGCGTGATTTTAGGGGTATAAATAAAAGCCTTACCTTCTTTATGAAAATCGGCGTAACCTTTGTCCGCTAAAATTTTACACATGGTTTGCACCGTGGTGTAAGCAGTGGTTTTTTGTTCACTGAGTATATCGGCGATTTCTCTAACCGAGGCTTGCTCCTTCTGCCAAAGAATTTCCATAATGCTTTGTTCACTGTCAGTGAGTTGGGTTGATTTTTTACGAGCCATTTTTCTTCCTACTAATTAATTAGTTTTAAATACTATAGCGGCTGGTTAATTTTTTATCAACTAATTAATTAGTTTTTAGGTTTTTTTGAGGGGAGTTGTAATAATAAGGGGGTGAGGAAATAGTTATTAGTGAGCTGTAACGCTACCTGACACAAGCTTATTGAAGTGGCTTGGCTATAGATAAAGTCTGGCGTGGGCATTGGAAAAGTTAGCGTTCGGTTGATCTTTAGATCTTCTGAACGCTAAGTTGAGCATTTTATAAATACGTTTTTTCAGCCTTAGTTACCTTCTCCAAATAATGACGAGACTCGGCTTTGGGGTGTTTCTTGGTCAGTAAATAATATACATCTCTAGATGACTTCGTATTGAGTATTTTCATCGCAGTTTTACGATTACCATGAAAGGTTTTTAATACATTTCCGGCACCGCCATTGTAAGCCGAAATAATTGAATAATGGCGACTGGTTGTATTTGTCACATCTTTCAAATAATTATTATTGAGAATGTGTAAATAGGCTGAGCCAATATCAATATTAAACGCCGGATCAAATAGTTGCTGTTTGGTTGGCATGCCTTTTTTCTTTTTTATACGTTGAAAAACATCGGCTCCGGCTGTTGTAGGTACTACCTGCATTAAGCCGTAGGCATTCGCTGTACTTACAGCAAATGGGTTAAAGCTGCTTTCGGTTTCAATTATGCCGTATATCAGTTGTGGTGATATTTGATAACGTTTAGCCGCTGCAAGTACATATTTACTGTATTTTTGTTCACGTAAATGTTGATGCTTTTCAACCATCTTAATTTTAACAGCATAAATTTGTTTTTCATTTTTACTGTATTTCTGTAGGTTGAATTCGGTTAAGTGGTTGGCGAATCGATTGGCGCGCCATTGATATTCAATGGGTTTATTGTCGCGGTCAACTACCTGCTGGTACAAATAAGGTTTGCCTGATAGTTGTGGTGCGTCGCTTGAAAATATGTCCGTTTTTCGAGGATCGGATGTCGATAATAAGGTAGTGACTATGGCACTTTGTAAGTTTTCCAACGTTTTAACTTGCGACTTATCAGCTAACGTTTCGATTAAAATGATGCCTTTTTCAAAATCAACAATTGCTCGTGCTTTGTAGTTATTAGTGTATTTAACCAGTTTTTTATTGTTAGGAATTTGCGGATTATCTTCGCCCCACACATCGCCGATATGTTTACTCAATTCATCGAGCAAATATTTGATGTCATTGAGATCTTGTTGAATCAGCTTATTAGTTTTAACTGCTTGATCAGCAATAGTAATGAGATCAGTATCGTCAGAATTTATTTGCTTAATCAAGGTTTCAACACTACGGATTGAGGCGAATTTTGGGGTACTTTTACAACTGGTTAAAATCATAATTATAAGTAACAACAGCATTTTTTTAAACATTAAACGGCGACCTTTAATTTATTTACTGCTCATACAACATTGTATAGATTCATCGGTAAAAAATACAAGCGCGGTAACAGAATAAGGCTAATTTTTTTACGTGTCAGAGCTATGACTATTTGATATTCAATTAATAAGGTTCGCTTTTTTATTAAGTGAACAGTAAGTGACCATTAGGTGAGGTTATTTTTAGCAAGTCAACCGTAAAAATTGCGGGACTTATCCCAAATTAATGTTCATATATTTTCTAATGAATTATTCTTGTCATATTACTGAGACGTACTCATAAGATACAGTTAGGCCATTTATTTTAGTATAAAGGGAGTGTCATTTTTTTTTACACTTTGAGCTATGTAACGAGATTAAAAGGAATAAACACTTAAATAACAAGTGGATATATATATGGCTCAAATATTGCCTAGATTGTGCTAATTGATTTTTAATTTGAAAAATATGGAGATAAAAATGAAATCGTGTTTAGTTGCTTTGTTATTTGTATTTACTGGAATGGCACATGCTACAGTTATTCCATTTGGCGTGGAAAATGATTATAGCAAAACTCAAACGCTTAGTGATGGTTGGAGTATTGTTTACCAAGGTGGTTACGGAACAACTTTTGATTTGAATACTTTAATCAGCGGATTGGATTCTAACGTATCAGTTGCTTTAGCTGGAGCTACTTCTGATGGCGCAATTAACTTTGATGTTTTTGCAGCTACAACTGCAGGCATATTAAATTCAATTACAGGTAAGAATGCTACTATTTTTGATAATGGAGCTTTTTGGTACCATAATGATTTATCTGTAGGCTTCAGTAATGTAAGTACTATTACTCAAGGTCAGGCAGATACATTCAATTCTAGTAACCGCGCAGCATTATCATGGCATACGATCTCTAGTGACAACAATACTACCAGATACGGCGGATGGCGTAGTGGCTCAAATACGGGACTGAATTCTAACAATATATTTCAACGGTATGTTTTAATTGGCACTCCAGTTGAAGTTCCAGAGCCAACATCATTAGTATTACTTGGTCTTAGTTTAGTAGGACTTAGCTTTGCAAGAAAAAATAAAGCTAAGTAGTTAAAAGTAACAGCTTGGTAGAAAAAGTCTCGATTGTATCGGGACTTTTTTATGTCTAACACAATATACACTGGGACAAATTAAGACTGATTTCCTATTGTCACGAAATTTCAACTTTCAATTATTTAGCCTCATTGATAGAAAATCTACTCCGAATCAACTTTTATCGTCATTTGTTAAGGTTTAATTATTTATAGACCAATGGCAATGTAATGGTCGCAATTGCACCCGTTGAATTAGCTTTTTCGTTCACATCAGCTATGCCAGCTAAATCCGTGCGATTAGTCAGAGTTAGTTCGCCTTGATGATTCGATATTATTTGTCTGCTTAGCGCTAAACCAATGCCCGAACCTGTCTCTTTAGTGGTATAAAATGGCACAAATAAATTGGCGCTATTAGCGATGCCACAGCCTTGATCTAGCACCTTAATAATTACTTGCTGCTTAGTTTGGAAAACCTGTACTTCAATTGCTTGGTTTGGCTCAGGCTCCTGGTTTTGGCCTAGGTCTAGGTCTTTATTTGGCTTAGCTTTTGCAAGCTGCGCTTCTTTGCCATTTTTTATCAAATTGAGTAATACTTGCTCCAATTGGCCTTTATCGGCTTTGATCATTAGCGGGCTAGAGAGGTTAACCTTCACCTGCTGTACTAAGCTGGCAATACCCTGCAGTAGCTCAGCTAAATCGAACTGCTGATAAGTAGGTGAGGGCAGTTTGGCTAAATCGGAATAACTATCAATAAATGCCAAGAGGTTATTACTGCGGTTATCAATAATTTTAATCGCTTGCTGACACTGCTCTGGTGTGAGATCTGGCATTTCTAATAAGTTTTGGCTCAGTGCCGAAATAGGCGTTAACGAATTACGCACTTCATGGTTGAGAATACGGATAATATTTTGCCAAGCTTGCTGCTCATTTTTTTGTAATTCTTGGCTAATATTATTGAGCATGAGTAGCTGATAATTATTGTTATTTTCTTTGAATTCACTTTGTCTGATTTGCCACTTCTTTTGTGTGTTCTGGGTATTCGATTCATTGTTTTCATTGAAAGTCCAAAAACCATCAACTTTTTTTAGTCCTAGTTTTTGTGCTGATTTTTGTTTTAATGTTTGCCAAGGCACTGAGAATAATTGGCTTACGGCGGGGTTGGCATGTTGTAGCTGATCGTTTTTATCTAAAATAAGCACAGGTGATTCTAATTGCTCAATCAAACCATACAGTAAAAACATTTGTTGGTCATAGCGGCTTTTACTTACTTGCAAACTTTGACTTAAACTAGATAGTTCATTAAATAATTTAGCCACTATGCCCTGACTAAAAGGTGATTTAGCCCTAAGACTGTAATCTTCCATTTTTAGTGCTTCAGTTAAGCTGGTTAAGCTGTAATAGGGCGTGATAACTAATCTATAGAGCGCTATGACTATACAGGTGTAAACAATGGTAAGTACCAGACCTACCGTTGACCAGCCAAGGATGTTGAAGCCAAAGCCAATACCCACGGCAATATAGAGCAGTATTGTCGGAATCAAGCTGGCGATAATAAGCCAGCTAAAGTGATGCTCGAGGCTAACGCTTGTATTAGTGTTAGTACTAAGATTTTGAATCAATTTGGTATTTCTCTAGTCATCGAATCTAAATAAAACAGTATTTTTATTACCAGGTGCTTAACTACCTTTTGAGTCAATTTTATACTTCTCTAATCGTCGGTAAATCGCGTTTTTTCCTAAGCCTAATAGCTCACCGGCTTCAACAACACGACCTTGAGTTTTTTGTAAGGCTTGCTCAATCAATTTTTGTTCAGCCTCGTCAATAGTCATAAACGGCAATGCGCCATTACTTGTATTAGCGCCATTATTGCCTAGCGCTAGTTGATCCGTTAAACCGGTGATTTCTATTGCTAATGAATCACTTAATAAAACAGCACGTTCAATGACATGGCTAAGCTCTCGAATATTACCCGGCCAGTCATAATCGTTTAAAGCTTGTTTGGCTTGCTCTGATAAGAACAAACCAGACTTATTATATTTCTGATTTTTCTGCGCTAAAAAGTGCGCAGCTAAGGGTAAAATATCTTCTTTTCTTTTTCGCAGTGGCGGAATATCAAGCACTATGGTATTGATGCGATAATATAAGTCTTGGCGAAAATCGCCTTGGGCAATGGCTTGTTGAAAGTCGATATTACTGGCGGCGATTAATCTTACTTCAGCCTGTAATGTTTTGCTTGAGCCAACGGGTTCAAATTCTCCTGATTCAAGTACACGTAATAACTTAGGCTGTAAATTCAGCGGAATAGTGCCAATTTCATCGAGAAATAAAGTGCCCGATTGTGCCGCTTCAAAACGTCCCATACGATCTTTTTTTGCATCGGTAAAAGCGCCTTTGGTATGACCAAATAGCTCACTTTCAAATAGCGTTTCAGGAATGGCGCCCATATTCACTGTGACATAACTTTCATTATTGCGCGCCGAATGCTGATGAATAAAATTTGCCAACATACTTTTACCAGTACCATTTTCACCGGTAATTAAAATCGGTGTATCTGTTACCGCTAGCTTTTTAGCTTGAGTAAGTACTAACTGCATGGCAGCAGACTCACCAAGCATAAATACATCGTTGCTTGGACGCTGTGCTTTTAGGCGCTTGTTTTCTAACTGCACTGAGCCTAATTGAAATTGCTGTTCAATGATTCGTACTAAGCGTTGGTTTTTCCATGGTTTTTCAATGAAATCTTTTGCGCCGAGTTTAATTGCTTCAACAGCAATCTCTACCGTAGACCATGCGGTCATAACTATAACGGGAAAGTGATAATTTTTATCTTTTAAAGTTTTCAGCATATCCAAGCCTTCCTTACCGGAGGTAGTATCGTACTGAAAATTCATATCGAGCAGCATTAAATCTACCGGCTGCTCAGCGATAACGTCAAGTGCGTGCAGAGGAGACTCGGCTTCAATGACATTAAAGCCGTAGTTTTCTAAAATAAATTTAGCAGATAGTCGTAAGTCACTTTGATCATCTACAACAATTATTGTTTTTTTCATTTTGTCTTTTCTTATATGAGGCTTATTTAATTTTTATTATTGTTAACTATTCTATTATCGTCACTCCCGAAGTGTTTCATCGGGAGTCTAGTGTTTCAAGCCGCTACTGCACCCCATAGCCGGACTATTCATTTCTCAGCGCCTTAATTGGGTCGCTAGCAATGATCTTTTTAGCCGGGAAATAACAAGCCCCTAGTGCGATAACAATTAATGCCAGTAGGCAGCTTGATATCATCAACCAGTCAAAACTCAACCATTGGTTAATATGCTGCTGTGCCCAAGTATAAAGCATCACAGCTAACAGCAGACTTAAGCCAAAACCTGCAGCAATTGGCGCAAATGATTCGCTAATAAACTCAACTAGAATACGTTTACTCTTAGCACCCAATGACATGCGTATGCCTAATTCATAGCGGCGCATTTGGCTGTTGTAACTAATAACACCATAAATACCAACCGCAGCCAAGAGCAAAGCAAAAATACCTAAGACTAAACTTAGCCATAAGGTGAGTTTTTTCTGATATACCAATTGCTCATGGATGTCCGCAATTGAGCTGAAACGCCATACTTTGATATCGGAAAAATGCTCATCAAGTAAATTTAAAATGTCAGTTTTCGCTAAAATATTACCCTCTTGCATTCTGATAATGAAATTTGTGCGAGAGCTGGAAAAGTACATCATCGCACCTTGCGTTCTTTCATGGTTATAATGATTATAAACATCGCCAACTACGCCGATAACTGTCCAGATATCACCACCGGCGGAGTATACAGCTTTGCCGATAATGTCTTCAATTTTACCCTTACCATCACCCGTAGCAGCAACTACTTTTGTCGCAGCAGCTTTACTTAATACTATATTGTCGCCATCTTCTATGATGTCTTGTTGGTTATAGCCACGACCAGCAAGCACCTTTAAACCAACGGTATTAAAATAATTGTCATCAATCGTGACAAAAGAGAAGTGACCTAACTTCACACTGTCATTATTAAAAAGTCCGGTATTATTACTGCCACGTCGAATAGGAGCATTACTAGCACGTGATACCTCTGTAACACCGTCAATATTTTTTAGTTGCGCGAGCAAATCACGAGAAAGTTGCATTTTCCCTTCTTTTTCTGGGTAACCCTCACCAACATCTAGTCTTAAGTTATATAAATTTTCATCTTCAAAACCTAATGGATGATTCAATACTTTTAGGGCATTACTCATCACTAAACTGGTCACTATTAATAGCAAGGTTGCTAAACAAATTTGACTGGCAACGAGGGTATTACGTACTTTAGAGTTCACTTGTGCGCCAGTGCCTTTACCACTTGATTGTAGCTGTGAAATAAGTTGTTTGTGGTTAATCAGTTTTAAGGTAATAACAGCAAATATCAGTGATAAAGTCAGTGTTAATGTACCAGCGAAAGCTATCGCGGTTAAATCCAATGACAATTCATTTAGGCGTGGTAGAGCGTGACTGGCGACACTGCGTAATAATTCAATGCTCCAGCCAGCAATAACCAAACCGATAACCATTGACGCGACACATAACAATAGGCTTTCTAACCAAATATCAAAAAATAGATGTTTAAGTTTTGCCCCTAATGTTGCTTGTATAACTAAAGCACGTTGTCTTTGTGCTGCTCTTGAAAAGAATAAGTTAACAATATTGGCACAAGCGATAAGTAATAATGCCCCAGCTCCCAGTAAAATTAATAAAGCGATGTATTTATTGTCACCTACGATGGCAACTTGTAAGTCTTGAAATTGGGCGATGATAGCTTGATTTTTAGCATGACCCACACGACCATTTTGCTGAAAGATAGGGTCGACTAAGGCATTAAACTCATCGCTTACTTGGTTAATAGTTGTTGCTGGCAATAATTTGCCTATAGCAGCTGTTTGGCTGTAAACATAGTTCCATGTTTCTTCATCCTGACCATGAAAATCCCACGGTAACCAAATTTGTGAATTAGCATCATCAGCAAAGTTACCTGGCTCAGCAAAGCTTGATGCAACAACACCCACTATTTTATATTGCTGTTCACCTAAGGTGATACTTTGACCGACAATGTCGGCATCTGCGGCGTATTGTTCACGCCATAACTGTTCGCTAATTAAAGCACTTGCCGTATTGCTATCAATGCTCTCTTGCTCGGTAAAACCACGACCAAGAACGACAGGTACACCAAGCATGTCGAAATACTCAGGGGTAACATAGCTGAGTTCGGTTAAGGGTTTATCGCGCAAGCTTGCTAAAATGGCACTACTGCGAAATACCATGGTCATGCTTGCTAGGGTTTTTTGCTGTAGATACATTAATTTTTGTGCAACAAAGTATTGAGAACCAGAGTACTTTCTTTCTCCTTCTTGTAATTCTTGCTCCATTAAAATTAAGTTCTGCGCATCAGGGTAGGGTAGTGCTTTAAATATTAATAAGTGGTTAAGGCTAAAGGCAGCCAATAAAACCCCTAAGGTAAGTGACAAGGTAAATACCGTTGTTAAGACAAAACCCGGTACGCGAGAAAGGCTAGCGGCGGTAGTTTTTATTTCATTGATTAAAAATCTCATACTGCCTCCTGTAAATTATTCTCTAATGAAGAATCTAAGGCATTGTTTAAGGAAAGGTTTTCTAATATGATGCCGTCTAATAAGTTTAATTTAATTTTAGCGTGATCAGCATATCTTGGATCATGGGTAACCATGCAAATGGTAGTGCCTTCTTTATTCAAGTCATCTAATAAAGCCATCACTAAATCACCATTTTTAGAGTCTAGGTTACCGGTTGGCTCATCTACTAATAAAATACTTGGCTTACCAACTAATGCGCGGGCGATAGCAATACGCTGTTGCTGACCACCAGAAAGTTGATTGGGTTTATGTGTACATCTGTGCTGCATTTCTACTTTCTCTAAACTGTCCATCACTTGTTCATGTACGACTTTAGCTGATAACTTTGGCTCACGATATTTAAGTGGCAAGGCGACATTGTCATAAACACTGATTTCATCAATTAAGTTAAACGCTTGGAAAATAAAGCCAATATGTAAATTCCTAATTTCAGCTCTGTCGTCCGCGGTTAAATTAGCCACTTGCTGGCCATTGATTAAGTAACTGCCATCGCTCGGGGTATCTAATAAGCCTAAAATTGATAATAGTGTTGATTTACCACAGCCTGACGGGCCCGAAATCGAAATGTAATCACCCTCGTATATCGCCATGTTTATGTCGCGTAGTGCATGGGTTTCCATATCTATTTTAGAGTAAACTTTTTGGATGTTTTTTAGTTCGATAAGTGCTTTTTTAGTTATGTGCTTGGTCATAATTTAGTCCTTTTAAATTAGTTATTACTAATCAGTTATTGTTAGGGTGTGGTTTGACAGCCAGCTAGAAGTATCTGAAACAATAAATTGTTCGCCTTCGCTAGCGCCAGAGAGTAATTCGATGTTATTACCAATAACGCGACCAAACTTCATGGTGCGTAATGTTGCGGTTTGTTGGCCGGCAAGTAAAGTAAAAAGCTGAGTACTTGAGTTAGCTTTTACGCCAACAGGGTGTTTTACATAGAGTGCATTATTTAATATGCCGATTTCAATTATGCCTTCTACTTTTAGTTCAGGTCGAGCATTTACAGGTAGGGCACCGGTGATATCAATATCGATAATCACGCTGCCGTTGGTGATAACTGGGTCAATACGATTGACCACACCTCGAACCAATGCGCTGCGGGTATTTATTTCGGCTGGATGGCCAATGGCAATATGTTGCGCATCTCGCTCCGGAATTTTTAGTTGCGCAATCATGGTTTTATTACTGGCGACCAGTGCTAGTTGTTCTCCTGCTGTAACGCTTTGCCCTAAGGTAACCGGCATAGATTGCAATACACCTTCAATATCCGCATGAATTACTAAGTCAGCTTGTAATGAGCGCTTTAACACTAAGTTAGCATTAAGCTGCTTTGCTAATTCCCCTTGTACGGCAATTTTTTCTTGATGAGCACTTTTTAAGTGTGCCAACCTTTGTTGCTCAATGTTAAGTCGTTCGGCAAATTGTGTGGCTGCTAGTTTTGAGCGTTTGAAGTCAAGTGATGACACTATGCCTTTCTCCGCTAAGCTAGCTTGCGCTTCAACTTTTAGCTCTGCTGCGGCTAGGTTCGCTTTTATTTGTATCAAAATAGCTTGATGCGCTAAGTAGTCACTTTTTTGATTAATTATTAATTCACGTAAGCTGGCGTGATGGCGAGCAAGTTCCATTTGTGCATTGTTTACTTGCAGTAATAAGTCAGGATTACTTAATTTCATAATGACAGTGTCTGGTGTTACTTGTGTGCCAGGTAAGAGTAAAATTTCTTCTACCGTGGCTTTAGTCGGCGCCGTTAATAAACGTTTATGTTTAGAAATTAGTTTACCAAAACCTGAAATAGTAAAAGCTAAATCACTTTGCTGGACAGTCGCAATACTTAACTCGCTGCGAGCTACGCTGTCATCAGAGCTGGGTTTATTGAATTGCCAAGCAGTAAAAGCTAAGGCTGCAACAATGAATACGGCAGGCTTTTGCCATAAGTTTTTTTTCACTGGCGCGGTCTTTTTAATATCCATGTTTTGTATATCCATGTTGCCTCTCTCTACGATTGCTCTTAGGTAAAGAGCGATAATTTTATTTAACTTAAACCCTATAGAGCGAATAGTGTGCCAAATAGTTAACTTACTGATATAAGTGGTAATTGTTGTTTTGTGTGATGTTGTAGGGATTTAGCACTTACCGAAAAAGGGAAGCTTTTCTGAAAAACGTGAAAAGGTTGTTGAGCATATAATTACTCTTGTCTACTTTCTCCAGTATTAAAATAGTTGGATATTAATAGCGAATAGGTTCATTTTATATCCATAACAAGGTGAAATAAAATCAAGGAAGTATCGTGCAACTTACTGGAAAAAGAATACAACTATCTCCCCTCGATCATTCAGACAAAGATCTTTTCATTGAATTATCTATGTCTGCACAAATGATGGAGCATGTTTACACCCCTTGTACTTATGATGAAGCAAAGGGTGCTTTTGAGGCTAAATCACAGCCTTGGAGTGAAGCAAGTGATAGTTGGTTTACCTTGGGCATAACCGAACTAGCAACAGGTGAAAAGCTGGGTAGCATAAGTATTAAAATAGTTAATCATGAGGCTAAAATAGGTGAAGTGGGCTTTATGATGAAACCAAGCGCCCAAGGAAAAGGTTTTGCTTCAGAAGCGTTAAGTCTGCTGAAAGCTTATGCCTTCACCGAATTAAAGTTAAATAAGCTAACGGCAATTTGCTCGGTTAACAATATTGGTTCATATATGCTGTTAGAAAAGTTAGGTTTTGCCCGTGAAGGCTGTTTACGTCAAAACACGCTGATCAATAATAAATTGGTTGATGATTACCTTTACGGACTATGTTTGTAGACATGTTTTTAACATAGCTAAATAATAAAGTTGGCAGTCCCTTGATTAGCATACGAGCCAACAATATTGCAGCAAGCCTTTACCGTAAAGGCTGCTGCTAAAGGTTTGCTACTAAAGTTTAACTACTTGATGTAACAGCGCTATTCTCTACAATATTGGTTAACTTCTCTCTATGATGGGCACTAGTAAAATCGATTACTGGTCCTGCAGGAATTACTCGTGTTGGGTTAATAGTTTCGTGGCTACCGTAGTAATGCGCTTTGATGTATTCCATAGCTACTGTGTCAGCGATACCTTCTACTTGGTATAAGTCGCGTAAATAGCCCCAAATATTTGGGTAATCAACAATGCGGCGTAAGTTACATTTAAAGTGACCAACATAAACGGCATCAAACCTTACTAAGGTGGTGAATAAGCGCCAATCTGCTTCGGTAATGGTGTCACCGGTTAGGTAACGACGTTTAGCTAAGCGAGTCTCTATGGTATCTAGGGCAGTAAATACTTCGACCACTGCTTCGTCATAAGCTTCTTGCGTAGTGGCAAAACCAGCCCGGTAAACGCCGTTATTGATGGTTGGGTAAATAAAGTCATTCAGCTCATCAATTTCAGCCAATAATTTTGGCGGTGAAAAGTCACCTGGCAGTGCACCTACTTGATCAAAGGCAGAGTTAAACATGCGAATGATTTCAGGAGATTCGTTACTCACTATAGTGTTGGTTTTTTTATCCCACAGAATAGGTACAGTCACTCGGCCAGTATAATCTGCTTGTGCCGCGGTATAAATTTCATGGACATTAGTGGCATTAAAAATAGGGTCGGCAATAACGCCTTCGCCCGGTGCAAAAGTCCAGCCTTCATCACCCATAAATGCATTGACTACGGATATTGAGATCATCTCTTCTAATCCCTTGAGTTTACGATAAATGATGGTGCGATGTGCCCAAGGACATGCCAGTGATACATAAAGGTGATAGCGATTGGCTTCGGCTTTGAAACCGCCAATGCCAGAAGGGCCTGCGCTACCATCCGCGGTTATCCAATTACGAAAACTTGGGGCTTTACGCTCAAAACGGCCGCCCGATGATTTAGTGTCGTACCATTGATTTCGCCATTTACCATCTACTAATAATCCCATGTTCTTGCTCCAAATATTATTGTGAAATATTTTCTTAAAAATGTCTTAAAAATTGAACTGCTTGTTTAGCGTGAAATGATTTAATTAAAATAACCCGCGCTGATAATCTATAAAGGCTTGTTGTATTTCAGCCTCAGTATTCATCACAAAAGGACCGCCACGGGCGACAGGCTCGTTTAAAGGTTTACCGGCGATTAATAAAAATCGACTGTCTTGCTCACCTGCCGTTACACTAACTTGCTCGCCATCACTGAGGATGCCTAAGTTTTTGGCGGACAATGTTTGTTGCTCGCTATCACTAGTTCCTTCGCTTTTACTTCCGATAAGGACTTCCCCCTCAAGTAAATAAATAAAAGCGTTATGGCCTTTAGTTATAGCTTGGCTAAAGCTGCTGCCAGCAGGCAAACTAATATCCATATAGGTTGGAAAAACGTAATCGTTCTTTACTGGCCCTAGAGTGTCTTGGTCGGTTTTACCGGCAATGACTTTAATACTTCCGCCTGCCGCTAACTGTTCAACGGCGATAGTGTCAGGCGCATATTCTTGATAACGCGGCGCTGTCATTTTGGCTGAGCGCGGTAGGTTGACCCACAATTGAAAACCTTGCAGTAAACCGTCTTCTTGCTCAGGCATTTCTGAGTGCAAGATGCCGCGACCTGCGGTCATCCATTGCACACCGCCTGCTTCAATAATACCTTCATTACCGGCATTATCTTTATGACGCATTTTTCCGTTGAGTAAATAAGTCACCGTTTCAAAGCCGCGATGTGGATGCTCAGGAAAACCGCCAATATAATCTTGTACTTGGTCGCTGGCGAAGCAATCGAGTAATAAAAACGGGTCAAGCATGTTTAGCTGCGGCGAACCAATAATACGGGTTAACTTAACACCATCACCGTCAGCGGTATCTATGCCGGAAAATATTTTGATCAGTGTTCTGGCTTTCATCTGTAACTCCATTTCTTACCGTAAGTTATAAAGGGTGGGGTTATTTAGTCGCTGTTCGATTATCCAATGCATAAGCGCCTGGACCTTGGGCGACTAACATTAAAAACCCACCAGCGATGGCTATATTTTTCATGAACATAATCATTTGCATTTGATCGCCAAAGTCGGCGTGAAACAACATGGCAGAAAGTATACTGAAGCCTGCTAAAGCAAAGGCAGTTAGCCTAGTTTTCCAACCAAGCATAATGGCAAGGCTACCAATAACTTCTAGAGCGATTACTATTGGTAGTAACATGCCGGGTACGCCCATGGCATCCATGTAACCTTGCGTGCCAGCGTAGGAAGTTATTTTAGTTAAGCCAGACATAAAGAAAATAGAGGCTAAAAGTACGCGTCCTACGGGGGCGCTGATTTGTTGTAGTGTGGTTATATTGTTGTTCATGTGTCTGCTCCAAGGTTGGTTGTTTGGCAAAATAACGACTAATGAATATATGTCCACTAGTCTGCTTAGTATCGTTGCTTTCTTTTCATTAAGTTAAGTTTAGTTGTTGAACAAATTTCAATAAACAGTAGTATTTGTAAAAGATAGTTCTCTAAAAGAGAACAATGGCTGGCGTGAGTGTGACATAGGTATAATATGGGACAGTTAGAAGATATGGCGTTACTGGTGCGTATTGTTGATGCTGGCGGTATTGGTAAAGCGGCTGAACAGTTAAATATAGCAAAATCTGCGGTGAGTAAACGCTTAAAAGAATTAGAAAATAGGCTGGGTACACAATTGCTGTCGAGAACAACACGTAGGTCAGCACTGACTGAAGCAGGCTCGTTATATTATCGACGAGCGATAACTATTATTGATGAAGTCGCTGAGCTAAATGCGCAAACTCATGGGGTGAAAACGTCATTATCAGGTACGTTAAAAATCACCATGCCGTTATCGTTTGGTTTATTGCATTTAACGCCGGTAATAGATGAGTTCTCGCAATTGCACCCTGAGCTAAATTTACAAATAGACTTCGTTGACCGTCATATTGATTTATTGGCAGAAGGTTATGAGTTGGCGATACGTATTGCCGAGCTCAAAGATTCGAGTTTGCAAGCTAAGCGGTTAACCCCAATTCATCATGAACTATGTGCCAGCCCAGCGTATCTTGAAAAACACGGCAGCATCGAAACCTTAGCAGCTCTTAGTAACCACAACTACTTACAATATGGAAATATCGGTGCGAGTCATACCGCTCAAGGTAAGGTTGAGCTAATTGATAACAAAGGCGTGACTCATACGGTACACCTTAACTCGATTATGAAAGCCAATAACGGTGATTTTTTAAAGGAGATGGCCATTAAAGGCAAAGGACTTTGTTACTTGCCTAACTTTATTTCATACCAAGCGATACAAACTGGTCAATTAGTCACCTTGATGAATGATTATAAGTTACCAGCATTGCATGCTTATGCGGTATACCCACAAACACGTTTTTTATCGGCGCGTTGCCGAGCACTTATTGATTTTATTGCTCAGCGTTTTGGTGATAAACCCTATTGGGATGACTTTTAGTAGCAAAGCCTCTCAATAGGGTTAACAATTGCTGCTAATTATTTAGGATCATATCCGCGGCTTTTTCGCCAATCATAATCGTTGGCGCATTGGTATTGCCACTGATGATTTTAGGCATGATTGAGGCATCAACCACTCTTAAGTTTTCTATGCCATGAACTCTTAATTGTGGATCGACCACAGCCATTTCATCGGATGCTGGTCCCATTTTACAGGTACCACAGGGGTGATATTGGGTATCGGCTCTATTACGGATATCTTGTTCTAGTTGCTCGTCATTACCATTTTCAACCAGATAAAGCATGTCTTTGCGAATGGGCGAAAAAGGTGCTCCCTCAAGAATATTTTGCATTTTTTTAGCTGCTCGCTTGATTACTTTCATGTCATGTTCATGGTTAAAAAACTTAGGGTCGATTGCCAATGAATCGGCGGGGTTATTACTGTTAAGTTTTACTTCACCAATACTTTCAGGACGTAATAAGGTTATATGGCAACTATAACCATGACCAAAATTCATCGTTCTAGCATGGTTGTCAGCGATAGCAGGCACAAATATCAACTGCGCATCGGGGGCAACTAAGTTTGCTTGAGTACTAAAAAAAGCGCCAGATTCGGCGAAGGTACTGGTAACTTTTCCGGTGCGATGTTTGTGCCATTCAAACATAGACTTAAGTATTCGAAAGCTACCTTTAACCGAATAGCCAAAAGTATCGTGTTTACCATCGATTTTAAAGGTTTGTATATAATCAATATGGTCTTGTAAGTTTTGGCCAACCCCCGGTAGTTCATGCACAGGTGTAATGGCTTTATCTGTTAAATGTTCACTAGCACCAACACCAGACAACATTAAGATTTGTGGAGAGCCAAAGGCGCCACTACTGAGGATAACTTCTTTATTACAGAGAATATCAATGGAGTTATTATTCTTTTTGTAGCGTACACCTACCGCTTTTTTACCTTCAAATAGTACTTTTTCAGTTAATGCATGGGTAATAATGGTTAAGTTTTTTCGTTTGGCATTAGGGGTTAAATAAGCCTTGGCAGCGCTACAGCGCTCACCATTTTTAATGGTACGTTGAAAGTAAAAAGCACCTGCTTGCTCTGCGCCATTACAATCATCGGTATATTTAATGCCTTGCTGTATACATGAATCGATAAACATCTGATTAAGGTCACTGGCATCAGTGGCATTAGAAACACCTAATGGACCTTTTTCGTTATGGTATTCGTCTTTAAATGCTTCATTACCTTCTGACTTTTTAAAGTAAGGCAGTATGTCTTTATAGCTCCAGCCGTCATTGCCAAGCGCAGCCCAATTATCGTAATCCCATTTATTGCCACGTACATATAACATGGCATTAGTGGACGAGCTGCCGCCTAAGGTTTTTCCTCTTGGCTGATAACCTTTTCTGCCATTTAATCCGGTTTGAGCAATGGTTTTAAAGGCCCAATTATGAAGTTTGGTGGGTAACATGGCTGCTAAGCCTATAGGGGCTTTAATAAAGATACTGTTATCAGGGCCGCCCGCTTCTAAAAGACAGACTGATATACTTTCATCCTCAGACAAGCGCGCAGCCAGCACACAACCAGCAGAGCCAGCGCCAACAATAATATAATCAAATGTATTCTTTATGCTTGTCATAAGTTGACCCTGTTAAAAGTGTTACTGATCGTACCAGATAACTAAATTAACGCTTTATCAGTGAGATAGCTATAGAGAAACGCTTATTAAAACAGCATAAATATTATCAGTGCTGGAAAAGATAACGATTAGTTAATGATTTTATGGCTTGTTTGCTGATGTTAGGGCAAGGCAACTATGGGTGAGTATCTCTTAATGAGGTTTGTGTTACAGGTGTGAAGAATAAGGGATAGAGAGGGAAAAGTGGCCGAGATATATTGGCCACTTGAATTTCGTATTTTACAGGTATGAGTTCTGCTTAAAGATCTAACTAAACACCTAGCTAAAAATAAGTCTAGAAGTCGAAACGAATACCAACACCAACAGACTCTGATTTAACTTCGGTATCAAAGTTCAAGTACTCAACATAGATATCAACAGTATCAAGAATATCAAGTGATGCACCTATGCCAAAAAAACCGTCTGTACCACCAAAATCTTCTTTGATACTTTCAAAAGAGTAATCAACATTGGTTTGTGCAACACCCGCTTTGGCATACACTTCAAAGATTGGGCCGATAGGTAAATAGGCTACTGCAGCTAACGTTAATGCGTCAGACTCGATTTTAGCGCCGTTACTGCTAACACTACCTAAGTCATAATAACCAACTTCCGCTGAAAACATAAAAATGCTGGTATCAATAAACTGGTAACCTAGAAAGAATGCCGGCGTAGTGTCACTGTCACTTACTGCTGCATATTCAACTTCTGGACTATAAATACCTGCGCCAATATAGAAACCGTCAGCGCTTGCTTGTGTCGCTGAAAGTGCCAGAGTAGCGGCTAGTACTGCTTTTAAAGCTATGTTCTTAAGAGATTTCATGTTGTATTCCTTTTAAATAACTAAAATTATTTTTGTTAGTGTTGTTATCGCTAAGCCTGGCAAGGCCAGTAACGTTATTGGTGAGTCTTATTTTTGTTTTTATTATTTTTCATTAGTCATAAGGATATGAAAAGCTCTGGTCCAATAACTCCCGATGATAATAGCTTATCTAAAAGGAATCAAATAAAGCCTTGAGTAGCTTGAACTGATTTAGGATGTTACCGAGTTCTTAGTTGCATTAGGAAAGGGTTGTGGCAGGTGGACTATAAATATAAGAGTGGCTAAATAGAATTTAACCACTATTAGTGCAAGTCCAATAATTATTTGTTGATGGCAATCAGGTATTATTAAGCTTGCTGTCTGGTTGCTGCGATGACAATTTCTCTAATACAAACATTTTGTGGTTGGCTGTAAGCGAACATGATTGTATTAGCGATATCTTCTGCCTGTATAGCGCCGCCCATGCTTTCTTTCCATGATTGATAACCTTCTTTGATTTCATCGCTGGTTGTATGAGACAACAACTCGGTTTCTACCGCGCCAGGGGCGATGGTAATAACACGGACATTGCTATCAGCGACTTCTTCGCGAACATTTTCTGAAATTGCATGTACAGCAAATTTAGTGCCTGTGTATGCGGCATGGTTAGCGAAGGTTTTTCTGCCAGCAATAGAGCTTATATTAATAATTGTGCCAGTGTTACGCGCTTTCATCGGCGACAAAACAGACTGCATACCATTTAATAAACCAATGACATTGACATCAAACATGTTTTTCCACTCATTGGCATCTTGACTATCAACTTGTCCTAATAACATAACGCCAGCATTATTTATCAGACAATCTGTTGGACCATAAAATGCTTCGGCTTTAGCAACCGCAGCATCAAATGTGGCTTTATTGGTTACATCAACTTGCTCACATAATGTATTTGGTAACTCTAGCGCTACTAAGTTCTCTACCCTACGGGCAATCAATAATAATGGGTGGCCCTGATCGCTAAAATGTTTGGCAACTGCTTGGCCGATACCTGAACTCGCACCAGTGATAACAACTAATTTTTTCATAATGTCTCTACTTATTTGGCTAATGTTTAATACTGCTTATTTGTGATGTAGCTATTCTATGCAATAAGTAATTGTTGATATATGGTGTATCGGTTACATCATTGTTTACATCTGCGATCTAATGATAGTTTTGATAATATAGTGCTATTACCAATAAACTGAATTTGAGTCGTTATGAATGTCGTTATGAATGTCGATATGAATATTGCTGATATCCGTGCTTTTGTCTTAATTGTTAAAGCAGGTAGCTTTACTGCTGCGGCTGAGCAGCTTTTATGTTCACGCTCACATTTGTCTAAGCAATTATCGCAGTTAGAATCTGCGCTTGCGGTGAAACTGATCATACGAACCACGCGTACACAGCGTTTAACAGAACAGGGAAAACTTTTCTTTGAACAATGTAGCCGCTCGTTTGATGGTATTGATTATGCTATTGAGCAAGCGATAAATGACGCTGATACTGTGAAAGGCTTCATTAACATTAACTGTGTGGGCGGTTATATCGGCGAAGATATAATTGCGCCTTTAGTGAGTGATTTTATTCAGCAATACCCTGACGTTAAGGTTAATCTTGATTTTAGTAGTCGACGAGTTGACTTGATTGCTGGTGAGTTTGATATTGTCTTTCGTATGGGGCAGCTTGAAGACTCAAACTTGATTGCACAAAAGTTAATGGATATCTCAATATGTACCTTAGCTAGTCCAGGTTATTTACAAAACAATGGTCAATTATCACATCCAAAAGAGCTAAAGCAGCATCAGTGCATTACAGGTTCATTAAATAACTGGTCTTTTATCCATGTTAAAACAGCTAGTAAAAAGATTGATGTTAGCGTCGGAGGCTCGTTCAAGTGTAAGAATGGTCGTGCCATGATAAGCAGCGCCTTAGCGGGTAATGGCATAGTACGTTTACCCTATTTTTATTGTCATAAAGAAATCGCCAATGGCACACTCCTGCCAGTTTTCAGTGACTGGACTATTCCTAAGTCACCTTTTTATCTGGTTTATGTACAAGATAAATATCAGCCGGCACGATTAAAAGCCTTCATTGACTTTGTTCGAAATAACATTGCTCGATATAGTCAAACAAGCTGAGTTTGTATATAAGTTAGTGGTTTGAATTTTTAGGGGAATAAACTTAAACAGTTGGCGTGACTAAAGGGGCTTAAACCCAAGGAAACGAAGCAAAGGAATCAATCAAACACTAGTTGAGGCCACAGAATACTTTCAGTGATATCGATGCAAATCAACTCAAGTAATAATAGTTATTTTATCAGTCTATGCCTGTATGACTCGCAAAGTAGACTTATATGGAGAGCGTTAATGGTAATGTTATAGTGAAAGTGCTGCCTTGCCCTGAATGAGAGCTAACCGATAAAGTTCCTCCGTGTTTTTTAATTATGCCATTAGAAATAGATAATCCTAATCCAGTGCCTATACCTAGGCCTTTGGTAGTAAAGAATGGGTCGAATATTTTTGTTATGTTTTCGTCTGCGATACCAGTACCGTTGTCGGTTATAGAAATTATTATGTTTGCCTTGTTAACTTCACTGGTAATATTAACCATACCCATATCCATACCCTTGTCGGTAATTGCATCGCCAGCATTCATTAATAAATTTATAATAACTTGACCTAATTCATTGGGGCGACATGCATACAAAGGTAGTTTTGAAAAAGAAGTTGTCAAGCTACACTTAAATTTCAACTCGTTCCTTACTAAGTGCAAAGCAGATTCAATGACATCTGAGTTTAAATCCACTTTAGTCAATTCGTTACTACCGACATAAGAAACTCTTTTTAAATCTTGTACTATTGTTATTATCCTATCCAAACCGCTACTTGAATCGAGTAAAAGTGAATTCACATCAGACAATATATAATCGAGGTTATGAGTCGATTTTAGTTGTTGTACCCTTTCTAAGGTTTTAATTAACCCTATATTATTTGATTTAACTATATGCTCTTCTAATGCGTTATATTTTTGCATAATAAGTTGTATGCTAGTCATATATTCAGTCAATACTTGCATATTGCTTTTTACAAAAGCGGTCGGGTTATTAATTTCATGGGCAACTCCTGCGGCCAACACCCCTAATGAGGAAAATTTTTCTGACTGTATTAATTGCTGCTGATGTTCTTGTAGTTGTTTGGTGCGTAAATCTACTTTTTCCTCTAATTCAGTTGCGTAATTACTTAGCTTTATTCGCGCAGCTTCAACCTCAATGTTAGCTATTGTTAAAATGTTTCCTTGTTTAACTAGTTGGGTATTAGATCGTGTAAGGCGTTGCTCACTTTGTTTTATACGAGCGATAAATAAGCATAAAATACAGAATATAACTAAGAGGAAGCTAGATAATACAATAAAGGTTTTTTGTAACGATGACTGTTGTTTATCCTTGGCGATACTGACAGGTAATAAAACTTCGATAATACCGCGCACATCACCTACCTGCCAATCACTCTTAGGTGTATCTGGATGGTTATTGTGACAGTCAATGCAGCTAGGACGCATTAAATCAGCAACAGCATAGCGAATATATTTGTTATCATTGATTACTTCAAAGCGATAATAGGGGGTATGTGGTTCTTGCAACAAACTCGCCCATGCCTCTTCAGCGAAAGGGCCCGAAAATATTTTTTTACTTTCTTGTTTGCGCCATGGAAAAGGAAATGGACTATATAAAGCTGTTTTAGCGCCTGATTGGAATTTTCCAATTTCATCGCCTAGCGCCATACTTAATGTAGCCAGCAGAGGAATAGCGTTTTTAATGTTTTTATAATTGTGGGTTATGGTTAAAGCATCACCTTCGGCGTCGGTGATGGTATTGATTACTTCTGAGGTATATAGAGTTCGAAAGGATGTTAAGGCTTCTAGGTATCGCTGAGCTCCTGATATTGAATCCTCATCAGCAGAATTATCCGATATTTCTAAGACATAGACGTAAGTCATCACAATACTCGCAACCATAAATAGCATGGCTAAAGTTAGTGTCTGAGTCCCTAAAATATCGATGTCGCTTTATCTGATAAGGCTATTTTATCACCTTTGTTAACCATAGTAATGCCTCGAAGAAGACTGATAATACTGCCCATGCCGATTAGCTCAACTGCTGTTTTATGCACTTGCATACAGAGCTAAAACCTTTTTTATGGCTTCATTTTCTCCGCCGATTTTAGTCTCTACGAGAATTGGTAGTAACAGCCAACAGAATATTGCAAGTGACGTACCAGTTTAACTAACGGGGCTTAATTTTATGATGTGCATAGTTATTTACTCGATATTTTTAATCTATGGATTTGCATATAGCGAACAGTGTGGAAGAGTGCTTTTCATTTTGCAAAATGCGAGTTAGATTGCTCGTTATTAGCAGTACTGAGAGCTGGAGTATGAACAATTGAGTTAAATTAACAGTAGCTAAAAGTAGTACGTTTTTTGACTGGATGGATTACTGAGGATTTTTCAAGGAGTATAAAAAAAGGTTGGCTGGCTAAAGGAAGTTGAATCTATGGAAATGAATTATGGAATCACTGGGGGTTCTTTCTAGTTCTAAATTTTTACGAGACTAATAAAAAATGGGCTGTCTAAAGGAGCTTCAATCCACGGTAAAGCGAAAATGGAATCACCCGTGATTGTTTGGGGTATAAGTTTTAAAAAGGAAGAAAAAAATGGGGTGGCTAAAGGGACTTGAACCCTCGACAACCGGAATCACAATCCGGGGCTCTACCAACTGAGCTATAGCCACCACTGAGGTGTACTGATACATAGTTAATGCTAATAACTTTAAATATGAGTGCTGCTCTTTAACAGCGCGGCGATTGTAGTGCATTTATGACTAGCATGACAAGTAAAATCTTTGCTTTTGATGGTATTTATAGATAATTCTTTTTGTTTTACTGTCTTTGTGTGATTAATCTACAGCTAACATCATAGAATTTAACAAAGGTAGGCATGAGTAACCCAAAAGCATCTAATAGTGAGCGATTTTATTTTGGGGGGGAAAGCTCAGTGATGCGACAATAAACCGATTTTATAAGGTCCTTGACAGCAAAACTGGTAAGGGTGCTTAATTTACTTGTACTGAATCTGCGAATTAACGAGTGACTTAATCGTCTAATTTATAGAAGTGAGCGATATTACGTCGTTTAAGAGAGCGTAATGCCTTAACTTTTAAATTGTTTTTGTTTTTTCGGACCATCATTTTCTTCTTTTTTAACTTCATCTACAAACCTCCTAATATTTTATCTATAAGTTCAATATGGGGCTAAACTTGCCTTTAATCAACCGGGGTGACTAAAGATATTGACCAATTACCCTAAATAATAGACCAGTTGGTCAACTTGTTCAACTGGCTAATAATTAGAGTAGTTGCTTTGTTGAGAGATAATAATATTAGAACTTACCACTGCTAATTATAGAGTCATTTTCGGCTACTAGGCGAATTGCTTATCACTGGCTTGTTTGTCGACTTCCTTATGGGCAAACGCGGCTATTATCCGCTCAACAATTAGGTAATTTACCGGCACTAATATTAAGGTAATAAAGGTGGCAAATAAAATACCAAAACCTAATGATACCGCCATTGGAATCAAAAACTGGGCTTGAGTCGATTGTTCAAACAGCAAGGGCATTAAGCCAATAAAGGTGGTTAAACTGGTTAACATTACCGGTCTAAAGCGAGCTGCCCCAGCCGTTAACACTGCTTCCATTAATTCACCACCTTCACTGCGTTTTTTATTGATAAAATCAACCAGTACCAGTGAGTCATTTACCACCACGCCAATTAACGCCAACATGCCTAATAAGCTCATGATGGTTAATTCCATGCCCATGATCCAGTGACCAATTACCGCGCCTATCATGCCAAAAGGAATAATGCTCATGACAATGATGGGCTGTAAATAAGATTTAAAAGGAATGGCCAATAGCGCATAAATAATAAAAAAGACAAATAACAATGACCAACCGAGCGAGCCAAACGATTCTCTTTGTTCTTTGGCTTCACCTTCTAGTGAGTGACTAACCCCTGGATATTGCACCATCAACTCATCTAAATAGTCTTTTAAGTCGGCTTGCAACACTGTCATATTAGTATTCGATTTTTCCACATCGGCACTGACATTGGCGGTGCGGTAGCGGTCGATTCTTGAAATGGTCGATGGGCTTTTTCCGGGGATAAGCTTAGCAACATGGGATAATGGTACTGAGCCACCTGAAGGCGTGATAACAAGAATATTTTCTAAATCAGCCATAGTACGGCGCTCATCTAATGGCAGTCGCACCATCACGCGGACATCATCTCTACCACGTTGAATACGTTGCACTTGTGAGCCGAAGAAAGAACGACGTACTTGATTGGAAATACTGGTACGCGTTAATCCTAGCGCTCTACCTTGCTCGGTTAATTCAATTTGCAGCTCTTCCTTACCGTTCGATAAACTATCAGCAATGTCGAATACGGTCGGGTAGGTGGCTAAGCGAATTTTCACTTTATCGGTGACTTCTTTTAAGGTCTCTAATGAGCTTGCTTTAAACTGCACATGAATAGGGTCTGATGAACGACCAATCTCCGCTCTAAAAGTAATACTTTCAGCGCCGGGAATAGGGCCAATTAAATTACGCCATTCACGGACTAATTCACGTGAAGTAACCGACAGTTCTCGCGATTCTGGCGGAGTAATTTCAAAACGAACACTGCCTTTATTTGATACACCGCCGCGGCCACCCGTAGTGGCTAAGATATTAATAATGACACTTTCGTTGGTTGATGGCTCAATGTACTTCGCTTTTAGCAGCTCGGCTTTTTCGGCCATTTTAATAATATATTTATTGGTTACTTCAAAAGGTGTGCCTGCAGGCAAGGTTAGTGTTGCTCGTACGGTTTCACTCGGTATACGCGGGAAGAAAACAAACTTTGTCCAACCACTGATGATTAGCGCAAGAATAACCAAGAATACCGCAGTAAAGCCAACTAAGGTGGTAGCTTTGTTATCAATGGCTCGTTTTAGTAAAGGCTGATAAAAACGGATAATCGAGCGTTCGAAACCGTCGGCAAAGCCTTGTTGCATGCGACTGAATTTAGATTGCTTATCTTTTTCCGAGCGCAGTTTTAAGTTTTTCAAATGAGAGGGTAAAACGAATTTTGACTCAATTAAGGAGAAAATAAGTACCGGAATAACGATAACGGGAATTTGCGCAAATAACGCGCCGCGGTTACCTTCAATAAACGCCAGCGGCAGAAAGGCGGCTACTGTGGTTAAAATACCAAAAGTCACTGGCGTGGCGACTTCTTGGGTGCCACGAATGGCGGCCATTTCACCGGATTCAGACGTTTTTAAGTGGGTGTAAATATTCTCCCCGGTGACTATGGCATCATCAACAACAATGCCCAAAACCAAGATAAAGGCAAATAAGCTCATGATATTTAAGGTAACACCAAAAAAAGGCATCATGATAAAAGCGCCCATAAAAGAGATGGGAATACCAAGGAATACCCAAAAGGCAATGGAAGGTCTAAGAAATAGACTTAATAAGGCAAGTACTAAAATACCCCCTTGCAAGGCACTGGTGGTCAGGGTAGAAATACGGTTTTTAACTATCTGAGAGTCATCATCCCAAAAACTTAATTCAACGCCGACCGGCAATGAACTTTGCTGGTCGTTAATATAAGTTCGCACCGCATCGGCAACTTCAATGGCACTTTGTTGGCCAATACGATAAACATCGATAAAGGCCGCTTGTTTACCGTTAAAACGTGTACGCACTGGCGTTTCTTCAAAGTCATCTTTAATGATGGCGATGTCACTTAGGCGAATGATAGAACCATCAATGTTGGTTTTAATGGCTATTCTTTCAAACTCGTCTTTGCGATAGGCTTGGCCTTTTGAGCGTAATAAAATATCACCACCTTTGGTTTTTAAATTACCGGCAGAAATATCTGTGCTTGAGTCGGCTATTGCTGAGGATATTTGCGCTATGGTCAAACCATATTGGCGAAATTTGTCTTGTGGCACTTCAATGGATATTTCGTAGTCACGAACACCGCTGAGCTCAACTTGGGTGATTGCCGGGATTTTTAATAAATCATCTCTGACTTTCTCGGCGAATTCACGGGTCTCTTTTTCGCTATAAATGCTGGCAATAGTAACGGCAATCACTTCACGTTTACGTGTAGCTAAAGACACTACCGGTTTTTCTGCCTCGGCAGGAAAGGTATTTATTTCGTCAATTCGACTTTTTATATCAGCGAGCATTTCGCGCGGATCATAGCCTGACTCTACTTCAATGTTGACCGAAGAAGATCCTTCAGATGACTTGCTAGCAATTTGCTTGACCCCTTCTAAGTCTTGCACTGCTTCCTCAATGCGAATAGAAATACTTTTTTCAACATCTTCGGGTGTTGCGCCACGCAATGACACATTCACGTTAATGCGATCGGTGGCGAAAGATGGGAATACTTCTAGTGGAATACGGTTAGTTAAACTAAATAAACCTGCTATTAATATGGTAATTAATAGTAAGTTTGCTGCCACATGATTTCGTGCAAACCAAGCAATCATTAGTGATTCACCTTAGCGGATTGGCTTGGCTGTGTTGCTTGAGATGCTTTAGCTTTTTGGATGCATTTTGCTTTGCGCTCGGCAATTAATGCTGCAACTGTGGTACCTTTTTCAGCGGCAATTTTTTCTAACTTGGCAAGACGTTCTTTTGACATCTTTCGCTTAGGGACAGTCTTTTCCGGCGATTTTCCTGAAATTTCGACTGGCGTGCCAGAGCTTACTTGTCCTAAGGAAGTTAATACTAATTCATCACCGGCGGTTAAGCCTTGAATGACAATAGCTTCAGTGCCATTTTGCCAGCCTAATTCAATCTCTTTACGCATTAGTAGGTCGCCTTTAACGATATAAACATAGCTGCCTTGGTATATTGTGCTGCTGGGAATCACTAAAGCGTTTTCAACTTCACGGCCGGTAATTTGTGCGGTGACATATTGGCCCATTTTAATTTGTGCGCCTTGGTTATATTCACCATCGTAAGGACGAATAATTTGCGCAACGACATAAAGTTGTTGCGACATTTCATCGATAGCACTTTCGGTGCGCACAATCTTGCCTTGCCACACTTGCTCACCCATTAAATCGGATGAAATAACCACATTACTGATCATTGAGTGCTTAGCCTCGCCACTATGTGCCTCAGATTGCTCATGCGCATTGCGATATTCTTCCGGCAACTTCATTAGTGGTAAATCTTTATTTTTTATTGGTAGACGAATTTCGACATAATCAACGGCAAAGATATCGGCTAACTGGGTATTGCTGGAAATAACCTGACCAATATCAACATTTTTCTTTAATATGCGGCCGGCATAAGGTGCGATTATCTTGGTACGTTCTAGGGAAAGCTCCACTTTATCAAGCTGTGCTTCTGCAGAGAGTACTTGCGCTTTGGCGGCGGCAAACTGTGGTTGACGTAAAACGAGTGCGTTTGGTGCTTTACCCTTACCTAATCTCTGCCAATCCGCTTGTGCTTGTTTTACCCGTGCGCCTTCTTCTTGCAAACTCTGTTTGGCTGACATTAAGCTAGCTTGCGCTATTTTAACTTCGGCGCGGTAATCTCTGTCATCGAGTTGCATGAGAATATCGCCTTGCTCAAAAAAGCCACCGGCTCTAAATTGTTTGCTGACGTAATTAATTTGTCCTGAAACTTGCGCGAAAAGCACACTTTGCGTTCTAGGTCTCACGGTACCAAAACTTTGCACCATCACTTGATAGCTTTGCGGAGTCAGTGTGGTGGTAGCTACCGTCATTTGTGCGGCTTTTGAAGGTTGAGCTCTATTACTGGTCGGTGGGTTTTTAAATATAACCATTATTAACGTTATGGTGGCGATTATGATAACGACAGGCAATAATATTTTTTTGAAATTCTGAGTGTTAGACATGGTTATTCGGCCTTGTTTTCAAGTGACGGTGTGCTGAAGTCGCCACCCAAAGAAAGATGTAAATTGATTCGATTGACAATGAGTTGGTTTTTGATTTTTATCAAGGTAGTTTGTGCTTCGAACGAGCGCTTTTGCGCATCAAGTACTGTGGTATAGCTGACCAAGCCACTTTGATATTGCTCAAAAGATAATGTTGACGCTATTTTTGCATTATCCTGTGCGGCCAACATGGTGTAATAACTGTGCTTTAAACTCTTTTCTGTGGTGATGGCGTTTTCAACATCACTAAAAGCTTGATATAAAGTATCTAGGTATAGCTGCTCACCTTGCTTAAGTTCAATACGGGCTTTTTCTTCATTGGCTTGCAGGCGGCCGGCATTAAAAATTGGCGCGCTGATACTACCTAGTAATGACCAGACAAGGGAAGAGCCAGAGAGTAAATCGCCAATGTCAGCGGTAGAGTCACCAATAGAGCCAGATAAAACTATGCTTGGAAAGCGTTGTTTATGGGCATAGGCCAAACCAGCATCTTGTGACAGCAGTTGATACCAACTGGCTTTTAATTCGGGTTTTCGGCTAATTAATTCTGACGGTAAGCCAAGTGGAATATCATTAGTTAGTAAGGGTAAGTTAGCGTTTACTAATAACTCTCCTTTAGGGTATTCGCCAATGAGACGCTCAAGCTGTCTAATTAATTTGGTTTTTATCGTGGCTTGCTCAGATACTCGTGTTAATTCATTGTTCAAGTCGTTACGGGTTAAATAAACATCTAGGGCTGCGGTTAAACCAGAATTATATCCTGCTTCAATAATGGTGAGATTTTGTCGAGAATTTTCAACTCTATTTTGATAAAGCTTTAGCAGCTTATCTGCTTCAATGACCTGAAACCAAGTAGTAACTACATTGACCACTAACTGTTGTTTGTACTGCTCAAAAGTGGCTTTTTGTGCCAGGTAGTTATAGTTACTGATCTGATCAGCTGCAGATAACTTGCCCCAAATATCAAGCTCGTAACTTAAATTCAAATTAACTGAGTTGCTATTAGCATAGCTATCACTTTGGTTGTCTTTACTGCGACCACTACGAAAAGACAAATCAAGCTCAGGCCAAAGTTGACTGCCAGAAACGATCAGTTGTTGCTCGGCAATTTCTAGATCGTAAGCTTGTATAGCAAACTGGTGGTTAGCGGCCAAGGCTTTAATCACTAATTGCTGAACTTGAGGGTTATCAAGTTGCGATAGCCAGTTATTCTCAACGCTCAGGGCTTGTTTACTTTCTTGCCAGTTATCGGGAAGGCTTGGGTTTGTTAGCTTTTTATCTACTTCGGAAGTATTGCTACAAGCCAGTAAAAACAAGCTTGTAAGCAGTGGCAGTAGTTGTCGGAATCGACTTGTCATAACGCGAGTAACTCAGTTTAAATAAATTATCTAATACAAGTGTAATCAAAGTTACTTTCAGGGGATACAGCTTTTACATAAGTTTACAGAGAGCCTTACATGTATGGCTTTGTAACTTATTGGTGTTAATGTGTGACTCGCCTAGGTGGAGTCATATTTTATCGGCTTACTGATATTTTTGTTGAATTGTCTTTAGTTCACCTTGAGCCATCATCTGGCTGAAGAGGGTTTTTAATTGCTTAGCAGAAACCTTGTGATGACTTTTTTTCGAAAGCTGTAGCCAAGGAGTACGCTCTGAGACTACCAAGGGCTTGCCAAAAAACGCCTTGCTTAAACCTAACTGTTTAGCAGCACTGATAATTGGCACCATGGGTCCGATAATAGCGTCTACGCGACCTTTTTGTAACATTAATAGCCCTTGGTGAAAATCACTGACCGTTTGTTTGACTATTTTGGGGTTATTATCAATGTCATCACTAAATTGTGCTCCGCGCAAATAAGCGATACTGAGTTTTTCTAGCTGCTTTACTGAGTGATAATCAGCGCCTTTTCGGCCAATAACCACATTTTTTAAGGTCGGCAGCGGATAAATGTAATCTACATAATCAGCTAACTCTTTATATTTAAACATTATTGTTAAATCTGTTTTTCCCAATTTAAGCTCGTGCATTATTCGGCCATAAGGAAATATATGGTGTTCACTCTCTATGCCTGCTTTTGCTAGTAGGCGATTGGCTAAGTCGTAATATATGCCACTTAATTTTTCATTAGTCTCAATACCATAAGGAGATACCGCGATAGTTCTCACTTGTAATATATTTACTGGCTGCGCGGAGACGCTGTAGTGGTTGGCGCACAGTAGAAGCATGAAAGCAAGTGAGGTGACATTACTCATTAAGGTGCTGTTTAAATGGTACTTAGTTAGTCTTAATATAGATAACAATCGACCGGAAGTCATTAGAAATGGCAAATGATGATGTTTTAGTCATGCTTAATTAAATTAATGTAAGCAATGGCTTAGAAGAATTGAAAACATCCTCACCTAGGCTAAGGCGAGGATGTTTTATGTTTCTTAAGTTGATTAACCTTTATTAAGTAAATCAATAAAGAAACTGTATTGTAAAGCCGTATCATGAATGCGTTTAAAGCGTCCAGATGCACCGCCGTGTCCAGCTTCCATATCAGTTTTAAATACTAACAAGTTGTCATCAGTTTTATATTCACGCAACTTAGCAACCCATTTCATTGGCTCAAAATATTGTACTTGTGAGTCATGTAAGCCAGTGGTAACTAGGATGTTAGGGTAGTTTTGTGCCTTAATTTGATCATAAGGCGAGTATGTCATCATATATTCGTAATAAATTTTGTCTTTTGGGTTACCCCATTCTTTAAATTCATTAGTGGTTAATGGAATACTTTCATCTAGCATAGTGGTGACAACATCAACAAAAGGTACTGCTGCTGCAATGCCTTTATAAAGCTCCGGAGCCATATTAATTATCGCGCCCATCAGTAAACCACCAGCACTACCACCAGCAGCAAATACTTTATCTTTATCGCCATAGCCTTGTGCAGTTAAGTCTTTAGTGACATCAATAAAGTCAGTAAAGGTGTTCATTTTCGTTAGCTTTTTACCGTCTTCATACCAAGGTCGGCCAAGCATTTCTGAACCACGAATATGAGCAATGGCATAAACAAAACCTCGGTCAAGTAAGCTTAAACGACTCACCGAAAAGTAAGGGTCAATAGTATTACCGTATGAGCCGTAGGCATATTGATATAATGGGTTAGTACCATCTTTTTTGAATTTATCTTTACGATAAACTAATGATACTGGTACTTGTTTACCATCACGCGCTTTAACAAAAATTCGTTCAGAGGCGTAGTTGTTGCTGTCAAAATCACCTAGTACTTTAGTTTGTTTTAATTGCGTTTTATTAAACGAAGTTAAATCAACGTCGTAATGGGTGCCAGGAGTAGTAAAACTAGCATAATAAAGGCGTAACGCTTCATTATCTATTTCGTTATTACCGTATAAACTTAAGCTATAGGCAGTGTCATTAAAGCTTAGTTGCTGCTCTTTACCTGTGGAAATTTGCTGAATTGTAACGCGACTAATACCATTTTCACGCTGCTGATAAACAAGGTGGTCGGTAAATAATTCATAATTTTCAAGTTTAACCGCATCATTAGCAGGGATGACATCTTGCCATTTTGTTTTATCGCCAAGGTTTTTTGTATTTACTTTCATTAAACGAAAGTTGGTTGCTTGCCAGTTAGTACTGATGTAATACCAGTCATTTAATTTAGAAACTGAATACTCATGGCCTTCTTCACGTTCAATGAACTTTTTAGGCATGGCTTTAGCGTTATTTGCATCAATAACCGAGACACCACTGGCTTCAGTACTTGAATGCCAAATAAAGACGCTGCTGCCATCTTTAGATTTACTAATACCTGTGTAGTAAGATTTATTACTTTCTTCGTAGACCATCTCGTCATCAGCTTGTGATGTGCCTAAGGTGTGACGAAATACTTGGTAACCTAATAAGGTTTGTGGGTCTTTTTTGATGTAATAAATTGTTTTATTATCATTACCCCAAACAACACTGCCACTAGTTCCTTCAAGCTTGTCATCAAGTAAAGTATTACCTGCGATATCTTTAAATAACATGGTATAAATACGACGACTTACGGTATCTTCACCGTAAGCGAGTAACTTACCGTCTGGACTCGCGCTTAAACCTCGAGCGTCATAGTAATCATGCTCTTTGGCTAATTCATTAACGTCCAGTAAGACTTCAAGGTTGCTGCCGCTAAAGTCAGTGGCTCTAACGTAGATAGGGTACTCATTCTCACCTTGCATTTGGCGTGAATAGTAGAAATCACCTTCTCTGGTTGGTACTGAATTATCATCTTTTTCAATACGATTTTTGATCTCTTCAAAGATCTGCTCTTGCATGGCTTCGGTATGTTTTAATTGTGCCGTGGTATAATCATTCTCTGCGGCTAAATGCGCTAAAATCTCTGGGTTTGTACGACTGTCATCACGCATCCAGTAATAATCATCGACACGAGTATGGTTATGAATAACCATTTCATGGGGAACTTTTTTAGCGACAGGGGCGTTTATATTTGCCATTGTGTTAGTAGTTTCATTATTTTGATTACTGCAAGCCGCGATAAGCAGAGCAGAGGAGACTATTAAGCTTAGCTTAGTCTTAGATATCGCTATTTTCATGTCTATTCCTTGTGATACCAATGCTATTAAATTCTTCCTAAGTGGTAAATAACGTAATAGATTTGGTATTATCTTAAGCAAGTACTTATTGAACTGGCTCAAATGTTAAAAAAATGTATCGGGAATAAGTTAGCATGATATTAATTATAATCAAATGCACTGGTCGCGTAATACCGTTAGGCTAACCCGTTTTACCAATTAATGTATTTTTGTAAGGAAATTCCGCCATTATGTCATTAGATAAAATTTCAGCTCAACTAGCTGGTAGTAAAAAATCATTACCGCCAGTCGAGTCATGGAACCCGCCCTATTGTGGTGAAATTGATATACAGATTAAAGCGAATGGCGACTGGTATTATAACGGCACTATTTTTAAGCGTTTAGCACTGGTAAAAATGTTTGCTTCTGTACTTATTAAAGATGTAAGCAAAGATGTAAGTGGCGACTTATCTAAAGCTATCGCCGAGTATTTCTTAGTGACGCCAGTGGAGAAAGTGAAAATTCAGGTGGATGACGCTCCTTTTGTACTTACCCAATGGCGCTGGCTAGATGAAAAAGAGACTGTTATGCAAGTTAGTACTAACTTAGGGGATGAGTTTATCCTTGATAAACAGCATCCGCTGACGGTTAACGAAAATGGCGACTTGTATGTGACAGTACGACGAAACTTAACCGCGAAAGTTCATCGCAATGTTTATTATCAATGGGTGGATATTGCCAAAGAACAGCAGACAAAAAACGGCACTGAGCTCATTATTACCAGTGCCGAAAGTCAATTTATCTTAGGCAGCTATTAACCGCTGCTCTTTGATGTTTATCTAAGCTAGCCTTTCGAACCACAAACGCTACAGTTTTCTTGCTTTTTCATGTTAAATTGCTGCCATTGATTAGCTAGGCCATCGAGTAAGTTAAGTTGGTTAAGCTGCACTTTCTTAGCTGGCATTAGCCGTTAATAGTTTTATCGCTTGTACCACATACCACGCAACTTTTTTGTTTTTTCATGTTAAATTGCTGCCATTGATTGGCTAAACCATCGAGTAAGTTTAGTTGGTTAAGCTGCACTTTATTTCCCGTTAATAGTTTAATTGCCTGTAAGCTTTGCATGCCAGCAATCATGGCCAATACTGGGCCAATAATGCCTATGGTTTGGCAATTATTGGCTGGCGCTTTTTCACTGGCAGGAAACAGGCAATGGTAACAAGCACTGCTGTCATCACGAGGGTCTATGGTGAGTTGTTGACCATCAAAGCCCGTAGCTGCACCTACTATCAGTGGCACTTTATGTTGCACACAGGCTTGGTTTATCAAGTAACGCGTTTGAATATTGTCAGAGCAATCGAGCACTAAATCGACTTGTGGCAGATAATATTCACATAACTCTGCATCGATCATTTCATCAATAGCTTCAATAGTTACATCAGGGAATTGTTGCTGTAGTTTCTCTGCGGCGACGTCAGCTTTATTTTCATTAATATTACTTTCACTAAAGAGAATCTGTCTGGGTAAGTTACTCAGCTCGATGCAATCGCCATCGGCAAGATAAAGTGTGCCAACACCGGCGGCAGCTAAATATAAACTGGCTGGATTACCCAAGCCACCAACGCCTAAAATAAGCACCTTAGCGTTACGCAGTGCTAATTGTCCTTGCTCGCCAATTTTATCCAACATTATTTGGCGGGAGTATTTAACTTGCTCTTGATTACTTAACACGTGTGTTCCTAGTTTATTGGCTTTAATGGATAAAAGTACGCACAGCACTTGCTTTGAACTGCAAATATACCTGTTGTCTGATGGTTAGTGATAATTTTTGTTGAGAAAAAGCACTGATAGTGACGAAAAAGTCTTGTGAGCCACAATGAACCGTCAACAAGACATTATTCTGCTGATGGTTTATTTGTTTTATCGTGCCAAAGAGGTGATTAACGATAGAGCTATTAGTTGGCTCCGTTAGGATAATACTAATGTCACTGGCCAAAATAAAGCAACGTAATTGAGTTTGCTGCGCAAATGTCTGATCGCAGACCATAAAAATGTCTTCGTGGGCATTTAACGCTAAAGCCGTTAAGCCATGACCATTATTAAAGGTTTTAATGGGCAGTGATAAACTGGTTTGTTGATGAATAATATCACTATTAGTGTCATTGTTGAGCTGATGAATTACTTGGTGGATATTACCGAAGTTGACCACCTTACCTTCAGCTAGCACTAATAAGTTGTCACAAACTTGCTGTAATTCATCTAAAGAATGGCTGACGTATAACATAGGTAAACTCAGCTGTTTTTGAATGTTAAGCATCATCTTTAACAATTGGGTTTTACTGTGTCGATCAAGGGCGCTTAATGGCTCATCGAGTAGTAATAATTTCGGCTCGGCTAGTATTGCTCTGGCTAAGGCGACTCTTTGCTGTTGACCACCCGAGAGTTGATTGACTCGATGATCAAGCAAGGCGCCTAACTCGGTGAGTTTGATTACTTCATCTAATGACAGGCGGTTGTTTTTACAACGTTTGACCGCATATTCTAAGTTACCGAGCACAGTTAAATGTGCAAACAAACGACTGTTTTGAAAGACTAAGCCTACTTGGCGCTGCTCAGGTTTGAGGTACAAACCTTGTTCACTGTTGACTAAAGTTCTACTGACTAACGTTTTACTGGGCAAGCTTGTATCGGTTAAGGTTATCTCACCACGCAATGATGTTTCTAAACCAGCAATGGCTCGCAATAAAGTTGATTTACCTGATGCAGAATGGCCAAAAATTCCAGTGATGCCTATTAAGGGGATTGCTAGCTCAATGGCTAAATCAAATTGCTGATAATTAACACGAATATTAAGGTCTAGTTGCGGCGCTTTATTGTTAGGCCGACTATTCAAAGCTGCATTATTTACAGGAGAATGACTTATAGGAGGATTATTTATAGGAAAATTAGTCATGGGAACTTCTCTCTTCTCGCACAGTGTTAACCATTAAATTCTTACTGCTGTTTTTTTCGGTAAATTTAACCAATAGATAGCGGCTAATAGCACCATAGAAGTTATTAATAAACTGATGGAAAGCAGATGTGCTCTGGCATAATCAAAAGCCTCAACATGGTCAAATAGCGCAATGGAAAGTACCCGTGTTTCACCGGGTATATTGCCACCAATCATTAAGATGACTCCAAATTCGCCGACCGTATGAGCAAAACCTAAACTGGCGGCGGTAATAAAGCTGGCTTTTGTTAATGGCAGCACAATAGAAAAAAATCTATCGATTGGCCCCGCACCAAGTAAAGCGCCCGCTTCTAATAAGGAGTCACCTAATTGTTCAAAGGCTTTTTGCAGTGGCTGAACGACAAAAGGCAGTGAATATAAAACTGAGCCAATAACGATGGCGGAAAAACTAAAGGCCAGCTGTTGACCCGTTGCTTGCTGCCAAAGTTGTCCGGGTAAGTATTCAGGGGAAAAAGCTATTAGTAAATAAAAGCCTAATACCGTTGGTGGTAACACTAGCGGTAAAGCGACCACAGCTTCTATGATAACTTTAAAACGACTGGTCATTTTGGCAAGGTACCAAGCCAGCGGAGTACCAATAATCAGTAAAATTATCGTGGTTAATGCCGCCATTTCTAAGGTGGTGATCAGTGCTTGTAAGTCTGAATTCATCATCTAGTCATTAGCTCGCTGTTATTCGTTAGAGTCATTTCGGCGTAGCCATAACTAACGATCGTCGCTTGGCTCTTGGCTGAGAGTAAATAGTCACTTAACTTTTTCGCGGCTACTTGCTGCTTACTGGCGCGAATAATAATTAACTGTTGCTCAATCGCTTGATGATAACTTGTTGGGATAAGAACCCCAGATAAATTATTTAGCACTAATTGGCTATTGGCAACTATACCACCGCTAACCGCTTTACTACGTACCTGGGCAAAGGTTTGCCCGATATTAATGCCTTTTATTAACCTATGTTGATAAGCCTGCCACAAACCCATATGGTTTAGCGCTTCTTTGGCTGCTTTACCATAAGGAGCAATGTCGGGATTAGCAATGGCCAAGCGTACCGGCGGACTTTTTAACAGGTTAATAGATAATTGTTCAAGAGATAATGGTTCAAGTGAATTTTTAGTGGCGGAATATAAGGCGAGCTGACCAATGGCATAGGTTTTTCGACTATTTTGCAGCGCAAAACCGGCTTGCTCAAGTTGCTTTGGACGGCGGCTGTCGGCACTGAGGAAAATGTCATAAGGCGCGCCATGTTTAATTTGCAAAAACATCGCGCCACTAGCACCACTAATTATCTGGGTTTTTATACTTGTTTGCTTGTGGAAGTCTTCGAGTAATACTTTTAATACTGGGGTGAAGTTAGCGGCAACGGCAATGCGTAACAGTGTGCTGGAACCTTGTTTTCCTTTATCCATGCTTTGTTGTGCATTGCTGTTAACACTGGTGAGTAAGCTGATGACAAAACAGCAAGGTAACAAGGTGTATAAAAGAAAACGTAGCACGCTAGCTCCACAGCTCTGCTTTGTCAGTATCACCGGTTTTAGCGTCCAACCAGTTTTCTGAAGTTTTCCCTGCCTCGGTAATTTGCTCTTTCTTCCAAAAAGGCGCTTTAACTTTCAAATAATCCATGATGAATTCATTGGCAGCAAAAGCATCTTGTCTATGTTTGCTGGTGACACCAACAAAAACAATTTGCTCACCTATATGCAGTTCGCCAATGCGATGAATTACTTTAACTCGACCTATCTGCCATTGCTCTTTAGCTTGGTTGATAATTTTAGCTAAGGATTTTTCAGTCATACCTGGGTAATGCTCTAGCGTTAAGCTAGTTACGCTATTACCATTATTGTTATTTCTAACTCTGCCTGTGAAGGTCACCACAGCACCATCGGTTAAGTTGTCTTTTTCGAGTAAGGCAACTTCATCGGCTAAACTAAAATCCTCAGCTTGGATGGATATTTCTGCAAAAAGGTCTTGGCTTGTCATCAGTTATCCACCAGTTACAGGAGGGAAAAAGGCAACTTCATCACCTGATTTCACTAAATGATCACCAGCAACCATGTCATGGTTTACTGCCGATAACAGTGAGGCATTGCTAAATGTTTGTCGCCACTGGGAATTTCTATCACTTAAGCGCTGTTTTACCTCATTGACTGTTTTAACATCATCAGCGCTTAAAGACAGTTCAGCACAATCTAGCTGCTCTCTTAAGGCGGCAAAAAAAACAATTTTAATCATACTAATTCTCTATTTGTTCTCTAATTAATTAAGCAGAAGGTTTTTGCCAATGACCCGACTTGCCACCTTCTTTTGTTAATACTTCAATGCCAGAAATCTTCATGGCAGGATCAGCCGCTTTACACATATCAAATAAGGTTAAACATGCAATAGCAACGGCAGTTAATGCTTCCATCTCTACGCCTGTTTGCCCCGTTAAGCGACATAGGCTATTAACTTGTACTTGGCTATTTTCACTATCAAGAGTGAAATCTACTTGTACCTTAGTCAACATTAACGGGTGACATAAAGGAATCAAGTCGCTGCATTTTTTCGCGGCTTGAATGCCAGCAATACGAGCAACAGCAAACACATCTCCCTTTTTATGTTTACCTGTGGTAATTAATTCAAAAGTCGCACGGTTCATTTTAATAAAACCTTGCGCAGTTGCCGTACGTGATGTCATGGCTTTTTCCGTGACATCGACCATATTCGCTTCACCTTGTTGGTTAAGGTGGCTTAGCTCAGGCGCTGACTCAGGTTTCTGTTCTTGCATATCAGTATTAGTTGTCATTAGCCGCGAGTCTCACATGCTTCTACTGTGATATTTAAATGTGGGACAAAATTACAAGGACGGTGACTAGCATCTAACTGCTCTTTAATCACTTTATCCCAAGCCGTTTTACAAGCATTGGTTGAGCCTGGTACACACAAAACTACCGTTTTGTTGGCGATGCCACCAAAAGCACGAGATTGAATAGTTGAGGTACCTATTTCAATTAATGACACATGACGAAAAACTTCGCCAAAACCTTCTACAGCCTTATCAAATAATGGCGTTAATGCTTCAGGAGTATTATCACGATCGGTAAAGCCAGTGCCACCGGTAGAAATAATGGCATGAATAGTATCATCGGCAATCCACTTGGAAACTTGTGCACGCAATTGATAAACGTCATCAATAACAATGGCTTTATCAGCTAAGTTATGACCTGCTTGTGTTAAACGCTCAACTAGCGCTTGCCCCGAAGTATCGTTCGCTTCGGTGCGTGTATCGGATACCGTTAAAACGGCGATATTTAAGGGAACGAAAGTGTTGCCGCCATGTGCTGACATAGGTTTTTCCTTGACTAAATATTTTAGATTAAATTAAATTTTCGCTACTAATATTGAAACGTATTGCTACTCAATATGTTTAGCCTAAAACTGTTGTTGTGCTTGCTGCCATTGATTCTCTTGACAGTGAGTGTATTGCTAACCAATACGTTCGCTCTAAAATTGTTTTTTTGCTTGTTGCCACTGCTCTGGCGTGTTGGTATTAAATAGCGCCTGATTGTTTGGACTAGTAATGGCTTGGTGAGGCATTTTCGCCAGCAAGGCTCTAACTGAAGGACCATTTTTATTATTTTTCTGGCCGCTTCTTTTACTCTTTTCATTGCCGAGGGCGAGCAAGCTTTCTCGCTGGAATGCTTGTGCTAAAAACAGTTGCAAAAAAGCATTGTTGGGCAAGTATAACGGAATATGATGCGCTTGTTTTTGGCCATCACTGAAAAAAGTCGCTTTGTGACTCAGTTCACCTTTTAGACGCAGTTTAGCTAAATCTGCGGCTGTCATTAAGGGTAAATCAACGGGTAATATTAATAATGCTTTTGGTTGTAAGTGTTCAGGGTAATGAGCTAAAACACTATAAATTCCACCAACAGGACCAGAGCATGGTACTAGGTCTGGAATTTGATAGTTATCACCACTAACAACGATATTTTTTATGCCTGCATCACTAAGCAGCTGCTTGGAAAAATCTAACATGCTACTTGTTGATTTAATAGCGGAATTATTTGTGGTAGTAGTTACATTTTTAAGACGTGTTAACTGTGCTTTATCTTGCCCCATACGAGAAGATAAACCGCCAGCAAGTACTACACCTAAGCAATCTATAGCTTGATAATTCATAACTAACCCCCAAGCATAGCGAGGTGTTTAGTAGCGCCTGTTAGCTTTTCATGTAAAAAATGGGTGGCTTTTTTGTCACCGAGTAATGATACGATCTGCTTTTGTAATGGTGCGATATCATCACTTTGCAATTGTTCACGTAGTGACAAACCTTCGTCACCAAATAGACATAAATGCAATTTACCGCTTGAACTAATTCTTAAACGATTACAGCTATTACAGAAATCTTTGGAGTAGGGCATGATCAAACCGATTTTACCTTGATAATCTGGGTGATAAAATTCTTGTGCGGGACCGGCAGATTTACTTTGGATAACAGGTAACCAACCATCAAGTATCAAGTTTTGTTTAATACGTGAACCTTGTACATGTTGCGCATCAAAAAATTCTTTATTATCGCCAGTTTGCATTAACTCAATAAAACGTAAAGTTATAGGGGTATCTTTTATCCAGTCAAGGTAGCTCTGAATATCTTTGCCGCTGTACTCACGCATTAATACCGTATTAACCTTAATTGATGCTCTGCCATCGGCTAAGCCCATATCAATACCCTTGAGAATGGTCTTGAGTTTATCGTGGCCTGTTATCGCGTGAAATTGGCGTGGATCTAAACTATCGATACTGATATTAATGGCATCAATGCCGGCATCCAACCATTGAGGTAAGTGCTCGGGCAATTTAAAACCATTACTGGTTATGGCAACTTTCTTGATACCTGGTGTTTCTTTACAAATTTGAATGATTTCAGGTAAGTCTTTACGCAAGGCAGGTTCACCACCAGTAATGCGGATCTTCTCTGTGCCTAGCTCGGCGAAAGCTTTGGTTAAACGTTTGATTTCACATAGTGATAAGAAATCACGTGGCTGATCGCACTGATAACCGTCAGGTAAGCAGTAAGTGCAGCTAAAATTGCACACGTCAGTAATCGATAAGCGCAGGTAAGAGAACCTACGACCATAGTTGTCTGTTAACATGTCACCTTTCCAAATGTAGGGAGGCTAACGCGTTTCCTTGTTAACCCTGGTAACTAAAAAACCAATAATTACATGGCCTTAGTTACGGCTTGTCACAACATGATGGTTTATAATAAGTAGGCTTTATAGTGCCTAAAAAGAAAGTCATGGTAGCTATGACAGCTCGGTGTTATAAATAAAATTCTGTTCAATATTTAGTATATACCCGGCCTACTTGAAGATGCAAGTTCAGAGCAATGGGCATATATTATTTTGATGGCGTGATAATAATTTTTTTAGCCGCCCTTAATATTGATCAAAATCAATAAAGATGTGGTTATAGCACTATTATTTTTGTGGGTACTTAAGCGATACTAGCTATAACGGATTTAACCAATATTTTTCTAATTAGGCTGGTAAATTTACCTAGTTTAGAGTGATATTCATGTATTAACGTATTTAAGTGAGTTTTTTATGTCTGATTGTTGCTCAGCTCCAGGGCTTTTACCTTTTGAAAATGCCTTAGCTAACATGCTAGCGCAAGTTTCACCTGTCACCGAAACATTAACCTTAGCCATTGACCAAACCTTGCACTATGTTTTAGCGCAAGATATTGCTAGCCCATTAAATGTACCACCTCATGATAACTCTGCAATGGATGGTTATGCTTTTGCTCTTGAGAGTTTTACGGCTAATAAAATCCTTACCCTTGTTGGTCGATCTATGGCTGGGGCGCCTTTTCAAGGTGTATGTCAGGTTGGAGAATGCATTCGTATTATGACCGGTGCTAAAATGCCTGACTGTTGTGATTCAGTAGAGATGCAAGAAAATGTTAGCGCGGATGGCGAACAAATTACTTTTTTACAAGAGAAACGCTTTGGCTGCCATGTCCGTAATGCCGGGGAAGATATTCAACTCGGTCAACAAGTTCTGCAGTCTGGTCATAAGCTAACGGCGGTTGATATTGGTGTGCTTGCTTCATTGGGTGTGGCTGAAGTTAAAGTCTATCGTAAATTAAAGGTCGCTTTGATTGCTACCGGTGATGAATTAAAATTACCGGGACAAACATTACAAGTTGGCGATATTTATGAGTCTAACAGTTTTGTTTTAGCTGCCATGTTACAAAAGCTACATGTTGATGTTATTGATTTTGGTATTATTGAAGATGATTTTTCAGCAATAAAAGCAGCCTTTATTAGTGCCGATGAGCAGGCCGATGCAGTGATTTCTTCTGGCGGTGTTTCGGTAGGTGATGCTGATTACACTAAAACTGTGCTAGATGAATTGGGTGAAATAGCTTTTTGGAAAATAGCAATGAAACCAGGTAAGCCCTTTGCTTTTGGTAAGCTAGCCAACAGCCTATTTTTTGGTTTACCGGGTAACCCAGTTTCAGCCTTGGTGACTTTTCATCAATTAGCTTTGGTTGCCTTAACTAAAATGCAAAATGCTCAACCTTTAAAGCGCACACATTTAACAGTGAAATGCAGTACTGACTTGCGTAAATCTCCAGGACGTATGGATTTTCAACGAGGTATTTTAGCGATTAACTCACAAGGTGAAAATATCGTTAGTTCAACGGGTGCGCAAGGCTCAGGTATCTTATCTAGCTTAGCTAAGGCTAACTGCTATATTATTCTGCCAAGTGAGCAGGGTAAGGTCGCGGCAGGAGAAATGGTTAATGTGCAATTATTCGATGAATTCTTATAAATTACATTTAATGGCAAGTCGTTCTGTATATTGTCTATCATTTGTCTTGGGTTAAGGTTTATTGTATAGTACAAAAAATAAACAGTAGTAGGTGGGTGTAACCATGAAACATCAATTAAGCTTTGCAACAGTTAATGTATTAAGTGATTGTATTGTTGAAATAATTATAGCTGATGGCATTGAAGTATCAATGGAGATGCTTGATGAATTCGATGATTTTATTAGCCTGCAGCTGAGTGATAACTTTGTTTTGCTGATCAATAAAGTAAATAGCTATAGCTATACTTTTGAGGCAAAGATGACCATGGCCTCAAATGAAAAGTTAGTCGCTATTGCTGTGATTGTTTATAAAGATGAAGACCAGAAAATAATAGACGATGTCATGTCGCTACGAGCCATCGATGATTGGAATTTAAAAGTATTTCCAGCATTAGATCTTGGTTGGCAGCAGGGTTATGATTGGCTACAAGCTGAGCTTGATTTATTGGTTACTTGAAGGTAACGCTGTCAGGAACCGAACTGAAAAGAGAGGGCTTGATAGATAAAAGCGATTTATTAAAGAAAAAGCGACTTAAATGAATTTAAGTCGCTTTTTTATATCAAAAATTATAGTTTACTAATAACACACTACAAAAATATTTTGGTAGTTATAGCTGAGCGAAACACTTATCAACAGCAACTAATGTTTTTTCTATAATATCATCACTATGTGCAGTTGATAAAAATCCAGTTTCATAAGCCGATGGCGCTAAGTAAACCCCTTCAGCTAACATCAAGTGAAAGAAACGTTTGAACTTCTCGGCATCACATTGAGTTGCTTGCTCGTAGCTAGTGATAGGGTTTTTGTCGTCGGTAAAGAAGAAGCCAAACATGGCGCCAACATAATTTACACTTAAGCTAACACCATTACGTTCAGCTGCGGCTTTAAAGCCCATAGCTAGTTTTTCAGTAGCAGCACTTAATTGTTGATGTTTATCACCTTTAGCTAACTCAGTTAATGACGCTAAACCTGCCGCCATAGCAATTGGGTTACCTGATAAAGTACCCGCTTGATAAACTGGGCCAATTGGGGCGATATAATCCATAATCTCTTGTTTGCCACCAAAAGCGCCAACAGGCATGCCGCCGCCAATAACTTTACCTAAAGTGGTAAGGTCCGGTTTAATGTTATAAAGAGCTTGTGCACCACCTAGTGCGACACGAAAGCCAGTCATCACTTCATCAAAGATTAATACGCTACTGTACTGATCACATACCGCACGTAAACCTTCAAGAAAACCAGCAACAGGAGGAATACAGTTCATGTTACCGGCAACAGGTTCAACAATTATACAAGCTATCTCATCGGCGTATTTAGCAAAAATCTCTTTTACTTCTTCGATGTTGTTATAGCTAACTGTCAGGGTATGTTTAGCAAAATCGGCAGGAATACCCGGTGAATTAGGTATACCCATAGTCAAAGCACCAGAGCCCGCTTTTACTAACAATGAGTCAGCATGACCATGGTAACAACCTTCAAATTTTAATATTTTATCGCGGCCAGTATAACCACGCGCTAAACGGATAGCGCTCATGGTAGCTTCAGTACCAGAGCTAACCATACGTAAACATTCCATTGATGGCACTAACTCACGAACCTTTTCAGCCATGGTAATTTCAAGCTCTGTTGGTGCGCCAAAACTCAAGCCATTTTTTGCCGTAGTAATAACGGCATCAAGAATGGCTGGGTGGTTATGACCTAAAATCATTGGTCCCCAAGAGCCAACATAGTCAATGTAAGCTTTATCATCTGCATCATAAATATAAGCACCTTGGGCACGTTTTATAAAGCAAGGTGTACCGCCAACGCCATTGAAAGCACGCACTGGCGAGTTAACACCACCGGGAATTATTTTTTGCGCTTGTTCAAATAACTGTTCTGATTTATTCATAATATATTTCTTCTAAAAGTCGTTACTTATAGGGAGTATTGCCGCTAAGCATTTTTATTTGTCAACCAGTTTACTGGCTTTTCATAATTGCTGATTTGATCTTCAACACCTAACGTTAATACCAGGAAATAGCCTATGCGCAGGCTAGCTCCATAATGGCAATTAAGTATTTTTATTTGTGAACCAGTTTACCGGCTTTTCGTAATTTGTGATTTGATCTTCAACACCTAACGTTAAGGCAAATAAGGCCATACGCACTAAAACACCATTTTGTGCTTGCCTAAAAATAGCTAGGTTATCTAAGTCATTTAGATCTGTATCTAATTCATTGGCTTCAGGGCGAGAGTCGCGCGGCAATGGATGCATGATAACGGTATTTTCTTGACAATATTTTTGGTAAACACTCTTATTCAAACTGAAATGTCCGCGATATAATTCTGCTTCATCTTTGCTGGCAAAGCGCTCTTGCTGAATTCTGGTTTGATAGATAACATCAGCAGATAAATTTCCCGCCATAGTTTCTGTCAAAGTAACTTCATGACCGGCATCAGTTAATGTTGAAATAACACTGTCAGGCATTTGTAAGGCCTTGGGTGCCACCATAGTCACTTTAACATTGTCATAAAGACTGAGTAATTTGGATAATGAATGTACGGTACGACCATGTTTTAAGTCACCCATCAAAACAATATTTAAATCATCTAAGCCTTTATTAAAGTGCATCATTTCAGACTGAATAGTAAATAAATCTAGTAAAGCCTGAGTAGGGTGTTCATTGGCACCATCACCACCATTGATAACTGGCACTGTACTGCCTAGAGCAAACTGATCTACCGAGTGCATTTGTGGGTGACGCATGGCAATGACATCGGAATAGCCGCTGATCACTTGCGCGGTATCAAATAAAGATTCACCTTTACTTAGCGATGAGTTTTCTTGACCAACGGTTTCACGGACAGAACCGCCGAGTAAGTTAAAGGCGGTACCAAAACTAACACGAGTACGTGTGCTTGGTTCAAAAAATAAGTTACTTAATATTGCACCTTCGAGCACATGACAACGTTTTTGTCGTGACGCATAAGGTGCCATTTGTGCGGAAATTTGTAAAATCTTTACGATAGCCTCTCGGTCAAATTGTGATACCGATAGAATATGGTTACCTTGAAATTTCATCATCGTGATTAGTTACATTGAAAGGGGAAAAATTTGCCAAGAATATAGCATAAAATGACCAATTTGCGAATGGTAAACAATATTTTAACCTGTTGTCAGTACACGATGAAAATAAAAAAAGGCAGATGAAACTGCCTTTTTATTATCGATAGCTTGCCCTTAACTTCGTCGACGGTTAAAGGTTAGTAAGGTTAGTAGCATCAGAATATAATAGACGCTACCACCGCTTGATTTACCCGTGTCTTGAGCTGGAGTAAAAACGATGTTCTTTAAATACCCTTGGTCACTTCCTTCGCTAGTAGCTCCATCTTTGAGGTAAAGCCATGTTATTTGATGTTCACCGACAGGAAAGTCAGGGACAGTTACCTTAGTATAAGGGACTTCGCCAGAGATAAAATCTATTTGCTCACCATCAACAAATAGATACAAGGCATCATAGGGAGCATCAGGATTATCGGTATTTTCTTCCGAAGAAACTTTCCAATCAAATGATAAGCTACCCGCGCCAGAGAATGTCAGCATAACAGTGCTTTGCTGATCATCAGTTATGTCTCCACTTAAAATTGCTGCCTCGCTATTATCAAGTAACCAAGGTAGATCACCACCACTAAACCAAAGTAATTCAGATGACCCATTAGATAATTGAGTATTAATAGCATTATTAGCGGCAATAGCTTGTGCGCTTATATAGCTTTGACTAGTTGGAATGGCTTCATCATTACTATTAATAATAATCCGCATTTTATGCTGACCGACAGTTTTAGCATCAAAGGCAAGTTGAATTTGGCAATTTTGTTTTGCAGCTAACGTAGTGCAATTATCGGTAGTTAAACTAAAGCCAGTACTGCCAATTTTTTCAGCTTCTAGGGTGAAAGTTAAATTAGCAGTCAAATCACTATTATTAGTGACCGTTAGCTGGGTTGTTTGTGCGGTCTGTTGTGGAGTAATGGCAAAGTCATAATTTGGCTCAATGGCTATGCCTTTTGTGAGACTGTTAATCCAAGCCGTAAACTTGCCAACACGAGCGTACACATCTGGAAAGGCTGCATCGGCACAGCCGACACCGTAACTGACTATGCCAATTTGTTGCCAACCTTGATTGGTGTTAACTAACAATGGCCCGCCACTATCTCCTTGGCATGAGCCTTTACCACCACCTAAAAATTCAGCACAGATCATGCTGTCAGTAATACCAACCTGACTAGGTAAATAGTTAATACCCTCTAAGTCAGTATAAGCTTGCGCTAGTTTATCTTTGCATTGCTCATTACTGAGCAATGCAAGCTCAACTTGACGCAATTTATCGGGCTGACTATTGGGCGGGGATTCTTCATTAGCACCATAAGCAGTAACATTGCCCCAACCTATGACTGTTGCAGCTGCGTTGTCTAGGGCTAGCTGGCTACTCGAAGCTAAATCAATTAGCTTTACCGCTGGATTATCAATAGTTGCAACTAGTTCTATCAGGGCAATATCGTTATTAAAAGAGGCACCTTCATTATATTCTGGATGTATATAAATTCGTTTAATCGCTGTGGCATTTTCAGCACCATCGTTTAAGTCATATTCACCGACATTGACTTTTAGCAAGCTAATATTGGCATCGACAACACAATGAGCCGCGGTAAGTACCCATTGCTCACCGATAAAGCTAGCGCCACAATTAGCGCTCTGAGCAATTTGCTGTTGGGCTGTAACATTAATAGTGGCGATACTACCAAGCATATTTAGCAGCGTGGCACCATCGTTTTGGCTAATGGCTACCACAGGAATAGTGCCAGAGAAATCCTCACCTAAGGTGCCATTGAGATCACCTACAACATTATTAAAAATAATTGCACCAATACCACCACCGTTTTGGCAATTATCGACTTTGACGGAGAAATCGATTTCCCCACGAGCAATTAAACATATTTTACCTGCTGCCGAGTCACATTGACTATCGCCAATACCACAGTCAGCCATAGTGGCACTAGCTTGACCCGATGGGCTGTTTGAAAAAGAGCCGCTATCATAGGCAGTACCAGCGACCTCTAAAGAGGTATTGACCTCATTATAGGTAGAAACTAAGGCTGCTATCCAAGGCCAATCACCTTGACCTGCAAGTTGACCACCAACAATCTTAGGCTTGATTATGGGTAACGTTGATTGGCTATTGGCATTGACTGTTGATAAGAGAGTAGTGAACGCTAAGCAAGCGAATAAAATGTACTTCATTAAAATGTTCCCTAATTTAGGTAATCCACAAGCGGATTAACATTTTTTTAACATTGTGGGCAAATTACCCTATTTAGATTATAACTGCAATGTATGAAAAATGAAGTGGGGTTCACTGTTATGTATTTTGTTTACAAATCGGCGGTTTGTTGTTTGTGTAACGGTAAATAAGCTACTAGGAAAAACAATAAAAAAACGATTGCCGTACTGATGTCATGCTGCTTATCAGTCAATAAATTAAAATAGCTAAAACCATGCTCGACTAATGCAATAACGACACCCGAAATAAATAAAGTGACTTTGTTTGCTTGGCCTTGAGCACCAATAGATTTTGCCAGCAGATAAGCTAATACAGGAATAAATGACCATATGACTAATACCAATTGAATTAATGAATGCACCACTTAGCGAGAATTAAAAGGCTTAGAGGCAAGGCATTGATTGAAGAGAATGGTTATTCCATTGTCAAAATAAATAACGCCGCATATATGCCTTTTAAACTCGCCCTTCGGGAGCTCAGTAGCAAACTGATAACATCACAAAATAAATGAAATATAGAATAACTATGTTTAACTAAATTTGTTTTTTCTAAGCTCGCTATTGAAGCTCTAAGTTGGCCGATTCATTATTTCAATTGGTATAAGACAACTAATGAGAACAAGAGTGCACTGAGCGCCAAGGTGTTTTTTTAAAATACTTCGGCAATGGCATAAAGTTGCGTGACTACATAACCCAAATATAAATACAGCATAACTTACCTTAGTTGGCCTTGATTAGCCTTAATCGAGTTTAATAGATGAGTGGAAGTTACATCGGCTTAACGTAAGCTAAAATAATAACTGCTAATAAAATAAGTACCGGAAGTTCATTGAAAATACGATAGAAGCGACCTGAACGGGTATTTTTATCTTGGGCAAAGGTTTTCACTAACTTAAAACAATAGCCGTGGTAAACAAATAGCACTATCACTAAGCTCAATTTAATATGTAGCCACTTAGCAGCAACAAACCAGTCATGTCCGTAAGCGTGGATTATTGCTAAACCCATTATTAAGGTAAAAATGGCAAAAGGAGTGATAAAATACAATAAGCGTTTTTCCATCCCCTTAAGGTGCTGAGCGACTTCAGTTGATTTGGTTTCTGCGTGATTGACAAATAAACGTGGTAAATAAAAGATACCAGCAAACCAAGCGACCATAAAAAAAACATGGAAGGCTTTGAGCCAGAGGATATTGTTGATTAAAAATGTGTCCATTAAAGGAGTTTTCCTGCTACTAAATAAATTCTAAGTTGTTCAAAAGTGACTAGGCCAATACAGTCGTTGATATCTTTATGATAAATGTATACCGCCCCTGAACGTTGCTCTACTAATGCTAAATATGCTTCTGCCAAGGTTGCTTGATGATTCAGTGGCATAAGCTTGTGTAATATCAATTTTTTAGCAAGATTATGTTCAATGTCCTTATCTTCATCGTCAGCTATCTCAGCATCGAATTGCGCCCAATAGTAATCATGTATCTTTGCCGACTGTGCAGGCGCTTTATTAATAATGAATTGTGATTCATCATTTTTTAGTAGTTCACCGATAATAGAACGATTACTGGCTTGCTCTAACATCAAAAAATTATCTTTCATTACCGCTAAGACACCAATATTTTGCAATGATTCTTCAATGGGCGGTTTGCGATAGGATAAGTTTTGCGCATCTAATTGCATGATAAAAATAGACTCGTTTTTACAAAGTTGTCGAGACACTATACTGGCAATGGTAATGACAATCATGGCGGGAACAACCAACTCAAGTTGACCAGATAGCTCTACTACAGTGAGTAGAGCTGCAAGGGGCGCATTCAAGCTGGCAGCCATAAAACCGGCCATGCCCATGAGAATGAAATCACTGCCAAGGTGCTCACCGGGTAATACTTGTATCACTAACGCACCAGCGCAAGCGCCTGCTATAGCTCCTATACCAAGTGTCGGACCAATAATACCGCCCGGTATACCTAAGCCAAGAGCAAACATAGTCATTAATAATTTAGCGATAAGTAAGCTAAATAACAAACCTAGCTGCAAGTTACTGGTTAAGGAAATATCTATGGCACTTGTGCCTGTGCCCATAGCGCCAGGCACTAAATAGCCTAAAGTACCGGTAATAAAAGCGGCAAGTAATAAGCGCGGCACTATATGATATTTAACACTATGTTTAATGATTAAAACTAGGTACTTATTAAATGCGGCCGCCAAAACTCCTAAAACTATGGCGAGCAGTATTAAGGAAAAGTAGTGGTGTTGGCCAAGTGCTATGGTATGAAAGTATTCAAAGTTATGACTGGTGCCAAAGACACTTCGGGTAATCAAGGAGCCAACAATAGCAGCCAGCATAACAGGCACAAAAATATGGACCTTGTATTCACGCATGATTACCTCCATAACAAAAATAACCGCAGCAATCGGGGTGTTAAATGTTGCTGCTATGCCTGCGGCTATACCACAAGCACACAAGGTACGGATACTGTTATAAGGTAGTTTCAAAACACTACCTATATAGCTACTACAGGCTGCGCCAAGGTGTACCGCAGGTCCTTCACGCCCAACAGAAAATCCAGAGGCGAGTGCTACCGCGCTACCCCAAAATTGGTTAAGAGTGTTTTTAAAGGGAATGACACCATGAGCAACTTTTAAGCGATGTAGAACAAAGGGGATACCGGTGCGTAAATATTTATAACCGGTAAGCCAACCAATAAGTAAGATGATAAGAGCGCCGATTATGGGTAAATCAAAACGACTTAATTCATCTAAACTGCTATAGTTATCGCGTTTTATTAGGTAGAGCTGCTGGATTTCTTCGATAGTAAGCGTAAATAACACCACTAATAAAGCGGAAGCGCAGCCACCAATAATGGCCAGCAAACAAATTTGCCAAGAGGTTGTTGGTAAAGCTAAATGTTTTCTTATTGCAGCGATTGAAATTATCATTACAGGATTATAATACTTTACAAATGAAATGGTTAGCAAAAATAAATCTAAGGGTAGTCATTGAGCGCTTAGGCACCTTTAAATCGGCTTTGTTTTTATGCACAGTGATAGGTCTTTGTCTTTTTATTGGCTACCGAATGGGAAATTATTATCATTATTTTCAAGTGACCAGCCTTGAACAACAAAAGCTTAGATTGGAACAACTCTATCACCAACAAGAGCAGAGTACAGCACGAATTCACTCCTTAGAGGTTGAGTTAGCTGTTGAACAACTTGCTAATAAAAAGGCACAAAGTTTACTTAAAGCCGAAGCCGTGCAACAGTTTGAAGTGAAAAAGCAATTAGCTTTTTACGAAAAGATAATGGCACCAGAAAAACAAGCGGCAGGCTTATTGGTTGAAAGTGTGAAAATAACCGCCAGTAAAACGCCTAATCAATACCATTTTCAAGTGACCTTAGTGCAACAGCAATTGAAGCGGCGCTATACTAAAGGCTATATAGAATTGGTCTTTGAAGGTTATGAAGGTGAAAAATCAATAAAGCTTAAACTTGCCCAAGTCTCTAAATTAAATAAGAAAGATGTAAAGTTCAGTTTTCAATATTTCCAGATTATTAGTGGTAAATTTACCTTGCCGGCTCATTTCACTCCTGAAAATATCTTGGTCTCGGCAATACTAAGTAAATCTCGTTGGCAAAAATATGCTAAAAAAGATAAACATGTGCCATGGCTGGTAAGTCAGTAACCTTTGATACTTATCAACGAATAATACTTGATTAAATTAGTCAGGTTTAAGATAATTAGCTTTGTTACCATCCATCGTTTTTAAAGCGTATTTTTTTTCGTACTTTATAGTACTAAGTAGAGCACCATGTCAAACCCTGAATTACCCATTAAATTTACCGATGCAGCGGCGACTAAAGTCCTTTCGCTAATCACCGAAGAAGAAAATCCTGCTCTTAAGCTACGTGTATATGTTACTGGTGGTGGTTGTTCAGGCTTTCAATATGGTTTCACTTTTGATGAAAAAGTAAATGATGGCGATATGACTATTGAAAAGCAAGGTGTTGCTATGGTGATAGATCCTATGAGTTTACAATACCTTGTTGATGGTGAAGTAGACTATCTTGAAAGTTTAGAAGGTAGCCGTTTTGTGGTAAACAACCCTAATGCAACGACTACTTGTGGTTGCGGTTCATCATTTTCTATCTAGCTTGCTAATTTTTTAGTTAAAGAAAGCTACTAAATGCCGACGTTATGTCGGCATTGTCATTTCTGCTCCGCTAAAAATTTCAGCTATTTGTGTCATAGCCAAATTTCCTGACCACGACTTCTGAGATAAATTAAGACGAAAAATGCTTGATGAGTCCCAGCTTGCGAAGAGTATTTCTTACATGGCTGCTGTTTTAATTTTACCAAAGGTTACATAAAGGCACAAAGAGGCGAACAATTTGTTGCAAGTTAGTTTATATCCTCTTTAGAAAACACGTTACTATAGCCGCCATCAATATGGAGTTATAATGATGAAATTTACCTTGAATTCTCGCTGGTTAGCGCAACGTCCTTACCTTATCGCCACTTTAATTACCCTTGTTTTGGTGTTATGGATGGCTTCTGGTCCCAGTGTCGCCGAGCAAAAATCGACATTAAAAGCAAAAATCCCAAGTCATAATGAACAGCAGCTGATAGCTAAAGTTAAAGTTGAAACCCGATTCGGCCAAGATATACATAAAACAATTGAACTTTACGGCCGTACCGAGCCTAATCGTATCACCACATTAAAAGCAGAAGTTCGCGGTAAAATTGTTGAGGTACTGGCCAAAAGAGGCTCAAAAGTAGCTAAAGGGCAGGTTATTGCAAAAATTGCTTTAAATAGTTTACCCGCGCAATTAGCACGTAGCCAAGCATTATTAACCCAGCGTGAAGTCGAGTACCAAGGTGCATTAAAATTAAATAAACAAGGCTATCAAGGTAAGGTGCATTTGGCACAATCCTATGCCGCGTTAGCGTCAGTAAAATCTGAAATTATCAGTTTAGAATTAGATATTGCCAACACGGTTATTAAGGCGCCATTTGCCGGGGTTTTAAATACTCGTTATGTTGAAGTAGGTGATTATGTTGCGTCTGGCGATGATATTGCCATGATTGCTGATTTAGACCCACTTATTGTTAGAGCCCATGTTACTGAACAACAAATAAGTCAGTTATCTGTTGGCCAAGTTGCCCAAGTGAGCTTACTTAATGGCCAGCGATCACAAGGTACATTACGTTATATTGCCAGTGTCGGTGATGATGCAACCAATACCTTTAAAATAGAAGTGGCCATCGAGAATAAAAACTCACAGTTATTAGCAGGTTTAAGTAGTGAATTAAGTATAGATTTAGCCTTAATGTCAGCAATAAAAATCTCACCAGCACTGCTAGCTTTGGATGAACAAGGCAATATTGGCGTTAAATCAGTTAAAGAGTCTATTGTGCAATTTACCCCCATTGAAATCATTAAAAGTGATAGTGATGGTATTTGGTTAACCGGCCTAGGCGAACAAGCAGATATTATTGTTTTAGGGCAAGGCTTCGTTCGTGCCGGTGATAAAGTCGAAGCCATCTTCGACCAAGCAGACATGCAAGCGAGCGGCAAAGTAGGTGATAGTACCGATGAACAAACAGCTGCCACTGCAGCTGCACAGGATTAGGAGCCTTTATGTTAACGCTTATTGAAGCCGCCTTAACGCGTACTCGCTCGGTCCTAATGTTATTTGTGCTACTACTTGTTTCTGGCGCAATCACTTATAACAATATCGCTAAAGAAGCCAACCCAGATATTACCATTCCAATTATTTATGTCTCTATGATCCATGATGGCATTTCACCAGAAGATGCCGAGCGCATGCTGGTTAGACCCATGGAGAACGAACTTAAATCCATTGCTGGCATTAAAGAAATGCGCTCCAATGCCGGTGAAGGCCACGCTTCAGTTACCTTAGAGTTTATCGCTGGACTTGACCCGAAAGAAGCGCTTGCCGATGTCCGTGATAAGGTTACTTTAGCGAAAGCTAAACTGCCTAATGATACGGAAGAGCCAGTAGTCAATGAAGTTACTATGGCTAACCAAGAAGCAGCATTAACGGTTATATTATCTGGCGCGGTTACCGAGCGAGGCTTGATCACCTTAGCGCGTAATATCAAAGATAAAATTGAAGGCATGCAAGAAGTGCTCGAAGTTGATATCGGCGGCGACCGTGAAGACATGGTTGAAATTCTTGTCGACCCACTATTGATGGAAAGCTATGGTCTTGACCAAGCTGATATCTATAACCTAGTAGAACGCAATAATCGCCTAGTGCCAGCAGGTACTATGGATACCGGTAAAGGTCGTTTTGCTATTAAGGTGCCTTCTGTTTTTGAAGATATTCAAGATTTATTAGAATTACCAATTAAAGTGGATGGCGACAGAGTTATCACCTTCCAAGATGTATCCACTGTGCGCCGTGCTTATAAAGATCCAACTACCTTTGCTCGACTTAATGGTCATCGCTCTGTCTCACTAGAAGTTAAAAAACGCTCAGGCGAGAACCTCATTGATACAGTCGATAAAGTAAAAGCCATTGTTGAAAAAAGTAGAGCTAAGTGGCCGCAGCAAGTACAAGTTGATTATGTCGGCGATCAATCAATAGAGATTAAAAGAACGCTTACCGATTTACAAAATAATGTTTTCTCAGCAGTACTGTTAGTGGTTATTGTCATTATTGCCGCTTTGGGCACTCGTACCGCCTTATTGGTTGGCTTAGCCATTCCTGGAGCCTTTTTAACCGGTATATTAGTTATTGCCTTGGCCGGCATGACGGTTAATATCGTGGTGCTTTTTGGTCTGATAATGGCTGTTGGTATGTTAGTTGATGGCGCTATTGTGGTCACCGAGTTTGCCGATAGGCAAATGAATGAAGGTCATAGCAAAAGTGTTGCTTATGGCTTGGCGGCGCGTCGCATGGCTTGGCCTATTATTGCCTCAACCGCAACAACCTTAGCCGCTTTTGCTCCGTTAATGTTTTGGCCGGGCATCATGGGTGAATTCATGAAATACCTACCTTTCACCTTGATTGCGGTATTAACTGCTTCTTTAGCAATGGCACTAATTTTTGTTCCTACTTTAGGTACAGTGTTGGGCAAAGCGCGTGTTGTCAGTTGTAAAGAGCAAAAGCAAATTGAGCAAGTTGACGCAGGGGATTTCAGTAAACTATCGGGGTTTACCGGCGGTTATATTCGTGTATTAATGACAGCGATTAAACATCCTTGGAAAATAGTTGCCGGCACCTTAACTGTGTCTTTTGTGGTGATGTGGCTTTATGGTGCATCTGGCCTTGGTGTTAGTTTTTTCCCTGATGTTGAGCCGCAAAGTGCCACTATGGTGGTGCGCTCTCACGGTGATTTATCGGTAAAAGAAAAAGATGTCATTATGCGTGCTATTGAACAACGCATTCTACCGTTAGAAGAAATTGAAACCCTGTACACCTTAACGGGTGGTAATAACCAAATAGGGACCTTTAAAGTAAACTTTGTTGATTGGCAATTAAGGCGCTCTGCCGATGACATAGTCGCTACTATCCATGAGTTAACTGAGGACTTAGCCGGTGTTGAAATTGAAGTTAGAAAAAATAAGAATGGTCCGCAAAGTGGTAAAGATTTAAAACTTGAGTTGAGCTCGCGCTTTCCTGAACATTTAGATAAATCGGTGGCAATTATTCGTGATGCTTTAGCTGCTTCTGGAAAATTTACTGATATTGAAGATACTGGCTCTAAACCCGGCATAGAATGGCAATTGATCATTGATCGAAATAAAGCCGCTACCTATGGCGCCGATGCTGCTTTGGTAGGTTCGAGTGTGCAAATGGTTACCAATGGCTTAAAACTGGGTGAATATCGCCCAGACGATGTCGATGATGAACTCGATATTCGGGTACGTTTTCCTGAAGAGAAACGTAATATTAGTCGCTTAGATTCATTGCGACTAAAAACCCCTTCAGGGCTAGTACCGGTTGGCAGTTTTGTTGAACGTAAAGCCGCGCCGAAAGTAGATACCATTCGCCGAGTGGACTCTAAACGCGTGGTCACTGTGCAAGCGAACTTAATTGCCGGTGCGCAGTTATTGCAAGAGTTACCTATTTTACAAGAACAGCTAGCTACTTTAGGGCTGCATCCATCGGTGGAGATTAATGTCAAAGGGCAAAATGAAGATCAACAAGAGTCGCAAGCGTTTTTAGTGAAAGCTTTTGCTATCGCGTTATTTGTTATGGCGATGATTTTAGTGACTCAATTTAATAGTTTTTATCAGGCGCTATTGATTTTAAGTGCGGTAATATTTTCAACGGTTGGCGTATTCCTGGCTTTGTTATTGGTGCAAAAACCTTTTGGTATTGTTATGGGCGGTATTGGTGTTATTTCATTAGCGGGAATTGTGGTGAATAATAATATAGTACTGATTGATACTTATAACGTGTTACGCAAAGAAGGCTATGCCGTGGTTGATGCTATTTTACGTACCGGTGCCCAACGTTTACGCCCTGTTATGTTAACGACAATAACCACCATCTTGGGTTTATTGCCTATGGTATTACAAGTTAACTTAGACTTTTTTGAACGTACTATTGTCTTTGGTGCACCTTCTACGCAATGGTGGACACAGTTGGCAACAGCCATCGCAGGTGGCTTAGCCTTTGCAACTGTACTGACCTTAGTATTAACGCCATGTTTATTGGTGTTAAGAGATAAGCGAAAAGAAGATAAACAGGCCATTGCAGCAGTAAAGCTGCAAATAGAAGCTAAAGAAAATAATCTCGTTAATGAGGTAAGTAACGCGGCTTAGGTTCTCACTTTATTTGATGGTATAACGTATGACTCAATGGTAGTTTTCTGTCGTTCAGTCATACGTTTTTTAGTGTGTCATTCCTTAATGAAAGGCCTAGCCTTCCATCAACAACATTTCGATGATTTGCTGCATATCAAGATCGAACTCTTCTGCTCTTACTCCTTTAACAATGAAGTCGTCACATGCTGACAGATCAATTTCTTGCTTATTGAGGAAGTGATTAAGTTTAACGCTATAAAAGGAGTGAACCTGTGGATTGGTCGGATCTTTATCGTTGCGACACTTCACCAGGGCAAGTTTATTTGAGCTCAGCTGCACTAAAGAGCCAACAGGAAAAACCCCTACACACTTGATGAAATGATCAACCAAGTCGCAATCTAGCTGATCTTTTTTGGCTAACTCACGTAAAATAGCAAAAGCTTTACCATGGGCAAAACCTTCCTTATAAACTCTGGTAGCGGTTAGCGCATCAAAAATATCACAAATAGCAATCATACGGCCATATTGGCTAATATCTGCACCTGAAACTTGAAACGGATAACCTTTACCATCAAGTTTTTCATGGTGCAGGGCGGCCACTTCAAGACTCAGGGCACTGACGCCAGGTGTCTCCTTAATGATGTCGATGGAATGATTGGCATGAGTTTTCATGATAGTGAATTCATCATCGGTTAATTTACCCGGTTTATTTAAGATCTCATTGGGTATTTTAATTTTGCCAATATCATGGAGAAATGCACCAACGGATAGCTGTTCAATAATGTCTCTTGCTAAACCCAAATAACGAGCAAACAAAGTGATATAAACTGAAACTGCGACAGAGTGCTCTAATAGGTATTCATCTTTTTCTCGAATATTTAACATACAGGCAAGGGAGTCAGGGCTATTAAATATTGCATCGATAGACTTATTGGTAACTTCAACAACAGATGATAAATCTAAGCTGCTACCACTAAGAGCATCATTGAACAATTTTTGTTGAATTAATTTAGATTGGTTAAAAATTTCTTGTGCTTGTTTAAGTTCTTTTAAATTAATAGGGGAGGATTTTGCAAGGATAGGTTCAGGTTTTTTGCTACTAGTTATAATTGTTTTGCTATCGTCAATTAGCACACAATAAACATTTTTTCTTTTAAGGTGCTTAATGACCGCCTTACTTTTTATGTGACCTGCGGCAGTTAAAGAAAAATTATCTGCTTGGCTAATAATCTTTACTACATAATGGCCAACAGTCAACTCGGAAATTTTTTTTTCAATTAGCATGCGCTCGCGCCGTTTTTTAGGGCTAGTATTTCAACAGAAGTCATTTGGAAGCTTGCTTATACTAGCTGATGTTTTTTATTATGTGCTGAATAATACTAGTCATACTTAGTTAGTTATTCCATTCTATCACAACTTTTAAAATACCAACTTGGCGTTAAATTTGCTTTACAATAGGAGTTTAGTTAAATAAATTTCATATTCACCGCTTGTTTGCCGATATAGGGGGGAAGCAGGTTTAGCCTAGTTAGGATTATTATGCGTATTTTATTATTGTTTTTTATCTTTTTAGCCACTTTTCTATCTATTACGCCATCAGCTATGGCGATGGCAAAAAATATGCAAGCGGTGCAGATCTACACTGATAATCAATTACTTGATTTGATTAGAGATAATAAACACTTAAGTCAAGTGGTGCTAGATGAATGTCAATTAGTACAAGATATAGAAGCGCGAGCTAATATATCCAAAATGCCCTCTTATCAATTTTTATGGGGTGATATGTTGGCCTATGGTGTCTGTGTCAAAAAAGACATTTCCTTAGGGTTACATTATATGCATCTCGCCGCTGATCAGGGCTTAGCGGAAGGCTTAGAACAATTAGGCCGCTATTACCATATCGGTAAATTTATGCAGGTTGATACTGAACGCGCCATTGTTTATTTAAAAACAGCGGCAAGTTTAAATAACTTAGCCGCGCAAATGCGTTTAGCGGGTTTATACCAACAGGGCTATGGTAGTCCATTAGACTTCCCAGCCTTATATTCTCAATTGCATCATTCTTTAACCGATGATAAAGCAACCCATAAAAAAATCAGTGAATTATTGACCGACCTTGCCAGTAAAATGCCGAGTAAAGTCGTCACACAAGCGAAAAGTACTAGTTATACCAATTAAATTAATTAAGTTTACAACTTTCAATGAGAATAAATTTTCAATAGTAAGGCGCTTGATTGAGTAATAGCTGGCTATTGGGATTGAAAGTAACGAAGTTATTGGCTATTTAGGCCATTTGAAAATGGCTACTTAGTTATTGTAGTTGGTATCCTACCAATTAAGCGTTGGCTTAAGGCTGTTAATTTAATCTTTATGGTATACTGACAAACAGTTATCCTTAAATACTGACCTCTTATAGTGACCTATAACGATCCACATGCTAAACGCGAAGCCAAAAAATATGAAAAGCCAGTCGCCTCACGCGAATTATTGCTTTCAATCATCGAAAAGTGCTCACCACCACCAAGCTTCAATACCATGGTTAAAACGCTAAAGTATGATGAAGAATATCAACTTATTGGTTTGAAACGTCGTTTACGCGCCATGGAAAATAGTGGTCAGTTAATCTTTAATAAATTCAAACAATACGCAGTGCCGGAAAAAAATAGCCTACTGACCGGCAAAGTTATCGGTCATAGGGACGGTTTTGGTTTCTTTTCGCCGGATGATTCATCGATTACCGATAAAAAAGGCAAAGATTTTTATATCTCTTCTTATGAAATGCAACGTGTATTTCATGGTGATATCGTGCAAGCTATTCTGGTTGATCGGACCGACCGAAAAGGCCGTAAAGAAGTTAAAATTCTTGAGGTTATTGAACCAAGGAAAGCACCCATAGTTGGTCGTTTATACGTTGATCATCATATTTGCTCGGTAGTGCCCGAAGACAGTAAAATTAAACAAGAAGTGCTAATCGACCCTGAAGCTAGGCTTAGTGCTCGTCATGGTCAAATGGTGGTTGTTGAACTAGTACAAAGACCGACTAGGCGCACTAGTGCCATTGGTAAAGTGATTGAAGTGTTAGGTGACCACCTTGCCCCAGGCATGGAAATAGAAATCGCCTTACGCGCCCATGATTTACCTCATCAATTTTCTCATTCCGTACAAGCGGAAGTGGCCAGTATTGCTGATGAAGTAGAAGAGTCAGCTAAGTTACCACGCAAAGACTTACGTGACTTACCGTTAGTAACCATTGATGGTGAAGATGCTCGCGACTTTGATGATGCGGTCTATTGTCAGCCGAAAAAATCAGGTGGCTGGCGCTTATGGGTAGCGATTGCCGATGTTAGTTATTATGTGAAAGATGGCACAGACCTTGACGAAGAGGCAATATCTCGCGGTAATTCAGTCTATTTTCCTAGCCAAGTTATCCCTATGTTGCCCGAGAAACTTTCTAATGGTTTATGTTCACTAAAACCGGATGTCGACCGTTTATGTATGGTTTGTGAAATGACGGTTAGCGCGACGGGTAATCTCTCAGGCAGTCAATTTTATCCGGCAGTAATGCGCTCTCATGTCCGTTTTACTTACACCAAAGTCGCCGCTATTCTTGACGGTGATGAAACGCTGGTTAATGAATATCAAGCCTTGGTACCAGATTTAAAAAATCTTGAAAATATGTACCATGCCTTAACGGATGCCCGTCTTAAACGTGGTGCTATCGCTTTTGAAACGCAAGAGTCTATTTTCCTTTTCAATGAAGATAAAAAGATTGATAGTGTTGTGCCGTTAATTCGCAATGACGCTCATAAAATCATTGAAGAATGTATGATTTTAGCCAACGTAGCGACAGCGAAATTTATTGAAAAACATGAAAAACCGGGTTTATTCCGTGTGCATGAAAAGCCTAATGAAGATAAGTACCGTAACTTTATTACTTACTTAAATGAGCTTGGTTTATCAATGCCAGTAAAAGAAGAGCCGGAGCCAAGAGATTACGGTGATATCTTAGCGAAAGTGGCCGGTCGTCCAGATCAAGAGCTTATTCAAACCATGCTGTTACGCTCAATGCGCCAAGCGGTTTACCAAAGTGACAATGAAGGTCATTTTGGTTTAGCGTTACCTTCATACAGTCACTTCACTTCACCTATTCGTCGTTACCCTGATTTAGTTGTGCATCGTGTGATTAAAGCAATTCTTGAAAAAGAAGCTAAGAATGATGCTAATGAAGGTTTTTACGAGTACACATTAGCAGAAGTCATTGAATTAGGTGAACATTGTTCTATGACTGAGCGCAGGGCTGATGAAGCGACGCGTGATGTTGCTGACTGGCTTAAGTGTGAGTTTATGCAAGACCATGTTGGTGATAATTTTACCGGCGTTATCTCAACGGTGACTAACTTTGGCATGTTTGTTCGCTTACAAGATTTACATATTGAAGGTTTGGTGCATATCACTTCTCTTGGTCGTGACTTCTACCACTTTGATGATGTTCGTATGTGTCTTACCGGTGAAAACAGTGGCAATAAATTCCGTGTCGGCGATGAAATTCGTGTGCAAGTTGCCGCGGTTAACCTTGATGAAAAGAAAATAGATTTACGACTTGAAGGTGTTGATGTTGACGATTCACCTCAAGGCAGGTCTAAAGGAAAATCTAAAGATAGGTCTAAAGGTAAGTCTAAAAGCATAGGTGGTCGGCGTTCAGGGAAAAGCTCTGAGGCAAGTCAACCGACTGACAACAGTGTGAATAATGCGACCGCTAAAAAAGGCAAGTCTAAAAGTGGCGCTAAAAGCAAGTCTAAAGGCCATGCTAAAGATAAGCCGAAAGAAAAAAGTAAAGTGAAAAAACGCAGTGCGCGTAAAAAACGTCCGGGTAAAAATGCCCGCAAGAATACCAAGAGCGACGTGACAAAATAGTGAAATAAACCCTTAATTACTTCGGGTATTAAACTTCGGTTAATAATTTAAATATAGAGAAAGAACATGGCAAAAAATGAAGAGTTAGTTTTTGGTATTCATGCAGTTAATGCCTTAATTAACGTAGCACCGGAGCGTTTTATCGAAATATGGCTATTAAAAGGTCGTGAAGATGACCGTATAATGCCAATCATTAATTTATCTCGTAAATACGGAATCGGTACTCAATTGGCCAGTCGTAAAGTATTGGATGAAAAAAGTGAAGGTGAGCAGCACCAAGGTGTTGTTGCCCGTGTTAGACCGGGTAAAGCCTATACAGAAAATGACATAGATGACATTTTACAAGCCGCTGAGAAAAAAGGTATACCACCATTCTTGCTCATCTTAGATGGTGTTACCGATCCACATAATCTAGGTGCTTGTTTACGTAATGCCGATGCTGCTGGTGTACAAGCCATCATAGTTCCAAAAGATAATGCCGCTCAAATCACCCCTACCGTGCGTAAAGTTGCTGTTGGCGCTGTGGAAAGTGTGCCTTTAGTACAAGTAACTAACTTATCAAGAACAATGAAGCAGCTGCAAAAACAAGGTGTTTGGATAGTCGGCACGGCCGGTGAAACTGATACCTGTTTATATGACACCAAACTCGCAGGTCCGATGGCTCTTGTGATGGGCGCTGAAGGAAAGGGCATGCGTCGATTGACTCGCGAAAATTGTGACCAATTAGTTAAGTTGCCTATGGCAGGCACCGTTTCTAGTTTAAATGTATCAGTGGCAACAGGTATTTGCCTGTTTGAAATGGTACGCCAACGTTCTATTTAATAATGGACTCATTCGGCTTGTCATTAGGTAAGTCGAATTAATAATAAAGGGAAGTTTACAAATGAAAAAATTATCTATTGCTATAGCTTTAATACTAGCAAGCTTACTTATGGCGCCAAAATTTATTGGCTCTGTCGTAGAAGAAGAGCGCGAAAAAGTACTGGTTGAACTGAATAACACTGACGGTATTACCTTAACTACCAGCCAATATACTAGCAGTTGGTTTGGTGCTGAAGTGACATCTGAACTGACTTTTTCCCTTGATGACGCTGGTTTAGCCGATGTTACCATTCTTTTAGAGGAACAGTTGTCATTTGGCCCGGTGATTATCACTGAGCAAGATTGGCATTTAGGACTTGGCTATTCATCGATGAAGTTTGAATTCTCAGCGGCTGAAGTTGATGACGAAATTATCGACCTTATTAATGAAAAGCTTCACCTTGGCGCGCTACTTAGTTTTAATAAAGATGTCACCACCTTTATTAAAACTGAAGAAATGAGCTATCAGGATGGTGAAACTTTAATTGTCTCTGCACCTGCGGAAGCGCAATTTACTCTTATTAACAATGAGGAAATCAATGGTGACTTTTCTTGGGGTGGTATTGAGATCAAGGGAGAAGGCGAACGTTTTGTTATTGGCACAGTAGCTATGTCAACCGAGCAAAAGGTTGTCAGTGGCGATTACTTGCAAGGAACGGCTATTTTAACGGGTGATGCTACTTTCAATGTTGCTAATATTGATATGTATAGCCAGAACAGTCATGTTTTCTCATTAAGTGAAGCGGGCTTAACCAGTGTTGTTTCAGTAGATGATGAGCTATTAGCACTTAAGTTAAAATATCATGCTAAAGAAATTAGTGCCTCAGGACAGAGTTTTGAACAGCCTAATTTAGAGGTAGTACTAGCGAATATTGATATTAATGCCTTACAAGAATTGAATAAGCTGAGCGCTGAACTATCGATAGATGTGGCAGGGCAGGATTACTCAGCCGAGTTATTAGCGGCATTGTCAGCGGTTGCTGATCAAATCTTAGCGAAAGAGCCTAAATTGACTGTGACCGATTTAAGTGTGGTCACTGAACAAGGCAAGATTGCTAGTGAGTTTTCTTTGAATATCAATAAAGATCTGTTTGATTTTAATAGTATTAACTCGAATTCAATGGCCTTAATTATGGCTTTAGAAGCGGATGCTAAAGGTAGCGTACCTATGGAATTTCTAACTCAGTTCGGTATGGCGCCTATGGTAGATAATTTTGTTGCGCAAGGTTATTTAACCAAACAAGATAATGACGTGAGCTTTGTTGCTAAATATGTTGAAAGCCAGTTAACAATTAACGGTAAAGCCTTTCAGTTATAACACTTTTAATGGCTAACTAAGCTGAGTAAATTCAGGTAACTAAGTAAACAAATACAAAAAAGGCTTATTGTTTGAAACAATAAGCCTTTTTATTTGATGTTTATCTAATAATAGAATTTTACTGAGAAGAGTATTTCCTGCTTATCTACTTTATTTGTAGTAGCTTAAACATTTCTCTACTTCATTTTTAGAGCCCATAATAACTTCAACACGTTGATGGATGCTATCAGGTTCAATATCCATAATACGGCCTTGGCTAGTCATTGCTAAACCACCGGCTTGTTCAAGCAAAAATGCCATCGGATTGGCTTCATACATTAAACGTAATTTGTATGGTTGCTCAGGCTTTCTGCTATCGGCAGGGTAAGTGAAGATACCACCGCGACATAATACACGATGAATATCACCCACCATGGCAGCTATCCAGCGCATATTGAAGTTTTTACCGCGTGGTCCGGTATCACCAGCAAGTAAATCATCAATGTAGTTTTGCATTGGTGCTTGCCAAAAGCGTTGATTTGACATGTTTATAGCAAATTCCTGGGTATCTGTAGGCACTTGTACATTACGTTCTACTAGCAAATAACCACCATGGGTTCTATCTAGTACATAAAAGTGTGTGCCACTACCTGTGGTCATCACTAACATTGTTGATGGGCCGTATAAGACATAACCTGCACAAACTTGAGTATTACCTGCTTGTTTGAACATATCATCATCGCCAGCTTTAATATCTGTTGGCGCTTCATGAATTGAAAAAATAGTACCAATTAATGAATTGATATCGATATTCGAGCTACCATCAAGGGGATCGAACGAAACAATATATTTGCCATTTTCATCACCAGCCACTGAGTGGTCTTCTTCTTCCGATGAAATAGCTTTAACAAAACCAGACTCAAGTAAAATATCTTTAAATAACTCGTTGGCAACCACATCTAATTGCTTCTGAACTTCACCTTGGATGTTTTCATCAAGGGTTGAGCCCATTACGTCACCTAAGTGGCCTTGGCTAACTCGAAACGAAATTTCTTTCGTGGCAGCTAAAATAGTTTTTATTAATGAAATTAAATCAAGAGGTACATTGTCTTGACGTAAAGCTGGGGCTAGTCGTTGCATTAGGTTACCTAAATTACTTTAAAGTTGTTTGGTTTGAATTAGTTTGCTTGTCATCGCGCTGGGCAATTGTTGCGTATTATTATTTGCGTAATAAGTCGTCTTATTTTTGATGTAATCATTTAAAACGACTGACATATTATAGCAAGGTTGTACTTCGCTTTAACATGCTTAACGCGATTAATTTACCGATAATACTTGCTATTGCTTCACTTTACTGGCTTTTAGACGAGTAAAGCTAAAGCGTATTTACAATATCAGGCTTAGTTAGCAGGGCTAAATTACCTGCCAGCAACAAGCTTAAGTCAATGAAAATATCAGCATAGATAAGGTAGCGTAAATCAAACCCCAAGCAGTAACGGGTAATACGGGCATATTATCATATTGTTTTTTAATTGAAATCATCTGCATGATAGTGAAAAAATTCTCCCATAATACAGCAACCTAAGTTCAATCAGGTTATAACTTCTCCAACATAAACCTCTCATACAAGTCCTACAAAAGACGATAGCAGATATAAAGAGCGGCTATAGCATAGTAGCTCAATCTCTTAATGAAAAATGCCTTGTATTTTAAAGTTAAGTGGTAGCCAAAATATTTTTATTTATTGCTTGATAGTACTAATTGATTAAGAATTTTTAAGATGTTTAGTACTGAAACTCGAGTACTTGCTAACATGCACAGTAACACTTTTGACTGTATAATAATTCAGTTTATATGTATATATATTCGTATTTGTAATGTTAAACACCTAATTAAAGCCTTTAATATAGCCAAATAGTGACATTAAGGTATACATTATATTGTATGCATTGTTAATTTTATGTCAATAGCCGAGGTGTTTAGGTAGTTTAGTTACTCTAGATCAATTTTTTATAAAAAATTCAGCTTTATTTTTTTACTTTTTTATTGTTAGAAATCTAATTATTTACTGCAGAACTTTGGTACTTGTATTGTTTTAAATTTGAGCGCTAAGTGAGTGAATTAACAGCATTTTGTTGGGCTTTGTGTTTAAAAGTGTAATCAAAACGTTATCAAATGTTACCCATTGTTTTTGTTTAACTAAAAATTTACATAACCGATTCCTTATTTTACCTATTGTAATGAATTTAGCGCTGTTTTATAAATAATTGACTGGGTTGTTTTGTGAACATTGTAATAAACAATCAAAAAACATAATAAAAATAATAAATAAATGAATAATTATAACAAGAGTCCAAAATAGGGAAGAAATAATATGTCTAATAAATTCCGTACGGGAACTTTAGCGTTAGCAGTTAGCATGGCGTTAGGTACTGTATCTGCATATGCTGCAGAAGATGATGCCAAAGCAGTAAAAGAAAAAAGTGTTGAACGAATCGCTGTTGTTGGTACAAGATCTGCTCCTAGATCTGTTGCTGATTCACCAGTACCCATTGATATTGTTGGTGGTGATGAACTCGGTAAAAATGCGTCAAGTGATATGCTTGATATGCTGCAAGGAGCAATCCCTTCATTAAATGTTCGCCAACAACCAATATCTGATGCCGCATCTTTTATTCGCCCGGTTAACTTACGTGGTTTGTCATCAGACAGTACGTTAGTTTTACTTAACGGAAAACGACGTCACAGGGCTTCTGTTATTGCCTTTCAAGGTGGTGGTGTAAATGATGGTGCCCAAGGTCCTGATATTTCGGTGATCCCTAGTGTTGCGATAAAACAAGTCGAAGTGCTTCGAGATGGTGCTGCTGCGCAATATGGCTCAGATGCCATTGCTGGTGTACTGAACTTTGTGTTAAAAGACAGTGCAGAGGGTGGCTCAATTTCGGTAAAAGCAGGCGAATATTATGAAGGTGACGGTGGCTTATTGGTCGTTGATGGTAATATTGGTATGCCGTTTACCGATGATGGCTTTGCTAACTTAAGTTTTCAGTATAAAACTGCCGAAGCCACTAGTCGAAGCGTGCAACGTCCAGATGCTCAGGGATTAATAGATGCAGGTAATACGGCTGTAGCTAGCCCAGCAATGGTTTGGGGTAATCCTGAAATTGAAGATGATATTACACTTTTTGCTAATGTCGGTCTTGATTTAGGTAATGATAACGAATTTTATATGTTTGGTAATTATTCTGATCGTACAGCGACCGGTGGTTACTACTATCGTAACCCGCAAAACCGTGGCGGTGTCTTTAGTAAAGATGTTTTCGATTATGATTGGGATCCAGATGGTGATGGTACAAATGATCCAACTCGTAAAGTTTGGTTAGTGGGAGATATGGCTGGAGCAGGAATGAGTGGCTGTCCAACAGATGTTACTTTGGTCAATAATGTTACCGGTGATAGTATCGATAATATTCTTCTAACGCCTGAATATGCACAAGTGGCAGCAAGTGAAAATTGTTGGGCGTTTAATGAAATGATGCCTGGTGGTTACACGCCACAATTTACCGGTGTCATTAATGATGTTTCTTTGACTATGGGCACTAGAGGTGAAATTAGTGGTGGATTCTTGGATGATGCTTATTATGACATAAGTGGCTCAGTAGGAAGAAACAAGTCAACTTATACCCTAGTCAACACAGTAAACCCATCCATGGGGGCATTAAACACTAGCCAACCTAATAACGCCTTTGAAGCGGGATCTTATATTCAGTTAGAAAAATCTTTTAATTTTGATCTAGTCAAAGGTATTGATATTGGCTTAGACGACATGATGAACTTTGCAACGGGTTTTGAATGGCGCCAAGAGAGCTTTGAAATAGTCTCGGGAGAACAAGCATCATGGCAACAAGGTCCTTTAGCGGATCAAGGTTTTAGTGTTGGCTCCCATGGTTTTGCTGGTTTCTCGCCTGAAGCTCAAGGTATAAATTCTCGTCAAAGTATTGCCGTCTACGTTGATGTGGAAGCATACGTTACTGAAGATTTCTTATTGGGTGCAGCCATTCGCTACGAAGATTTCTCTTCTTTTGGTGATACCACTAACTATAAATTAACTGCACAATATCAACTAACTGATGAATTTTCACTACGTGGATCTCATTCAACGGGCTTCCGTGCGCCAACGGTTGGTCAAGCAAATGTAGTTAATACTCAAACATCACTTGTTAATGGTGAATTAATTCAATCGGCAACCTATCCGCCAACACACGTTGTTTCTGCACAGTTGGGTGGTGTTGAGCTTGACCCAGAAGAATCACAAAGTTTTGCATTTGGTGCAGTATACCAAAGCGGAGACTTCTTTATGACGGTTGATGCTTATAGTATTGAAGTAACCGACCGTGTAGCTCAAACCGATAAAATATTTATCACTCAAGCAGATGTTGATGCGCTACAAGGTAAGTACCCAAGCCCAGAATTATTATTAGGCGGCTCAGTTACTTTCTTTGCTAACGATTTCGATACCCAAACAACAGGTGTTGATGTAGTGATGAACTACGGTATGGAATTAATGGAGGGTGATACTAAGTTTAGTCTTGCTTATAACTACAATTCAACTGAGGTTGAGGATGCTGGTTTATTTACTTCTGATTTTAAAGTTCGTCGTTTAGAGGAAGGTATTCCTGAACATCGTGGTACGTTAACAATGGCGCAAAGCTGGGAAAGTGTCAGCATGTTTGTTCGTGCTAACTACTTTGGTGAATGGTTTGCAACCCATGCAGATGAGCCTGATGTTGATAGCTCATATGGCTGGTCAGAAACGGCTGGATCATCGTTTACTTTAGATGCAGAAGTCAGCTATTACTTTAATGATAACTGGGTACTTTCTGTAGGTGCTAACAACATTCTTGATACAAAAGCACAAGAGTTACAAAAAGATGGTGGTGCTTACGGTGTTGTAAGCGGTGTCTATTACGAAAGTGGGCCATTTGATTACAGCGGTGGTTTCTACTACGTAAAAGCAACTTATAACTTTTAGTCTTTAATGTATTTGAAGGCAGCCGTGGCTTAAACTGTTAAGTAGTTATTTCTTACTATCTACTTTTTAGCATTTAGGACAATTATAACCATAGGCTGTCGTTTTCTTTAATGAGCATCATTTTGATGCTCATTTTTTATTTTATTCCCCTAGTTTCGAATACCAATTCTATTCAATTATTGCCCACTTGTGCTGGTTAAAACACTCCAAGGCAGCGTTGTTCTCAATTCCAATAGCCAGCTATTAGTCAATCGAACGCCTTGCTTTGATTTGTTTTTTCTGCGCACAACAAGATCACGAACTTAATGGAATTGGTATAATACTTAACTTTTCAGTATTTCTGTCAAAGGGCCTGCTTGCTCAGTCTTTTTACTTGTTTTCGGTTTAGCCAATACCACTAAATTACCCGCTAACATCAAACCTAAACCGGAAAAAGTGTAAACATCCCAGACAAAGCCTTCAACAAAGCTTGAAATAACCACAGCTACTGCCGGAAACATAATCGTTGCATAAGAAGCTTTATGTGCACCGATACGAGCGAGTAAAGTTAAATAACAACCAAAGGCGATAACTGAGCCAAATATTGATAAATATAATAATGAACTGATATAAGGCAGGGTAAAGGAGAAGTTAAAGGTTTGCCCTTGTACTAGTGCAAGTACAAACATAAATAAAGAGCCGTACAACATACCCCAAGCGGTAGCAGGTAATACAGGCATATTATTATGCTGATTTTTAATTGAAATCATGTTGCCTGTTGAAGCAAACATTACGCCAACCATGCACAAACCTAGACCCAATAAAGTACTGTCAGCAAATTCAGTATTGCTTACTTGTGGCCAAAATAAAGTGACAATACCAACTAAACCTAGTGCGCCACCAAAATAAACTTGGCTGGGAATGCGGGTTTTAAACCAAATACGAGCGTTAATTATATTGGCTATCATTAGGGTGGAAAAAGCAATACTGGTTAAGGCCGAGTTGATATGTGCTTGCGCGTTATAGAGTAAATAATAGTTACAGCCAAATAAGGTTAAACCAAAGGCGAACAATTGCACATGTTGCTTGGCGGAAAAGGACAGCGGTAATTTCTTAAAGCGACAGTAAGCAAACATAATTAACGCAGCTAAGCCAAAGCGATAAACAATCGACACTACAGGGGCGACATCACCTAATTGATAATTAATGGCAATCCAAGTTGAACCCCAAATAAGTACTGTGATCACATATAAAAGATTATTGCTCATTAAATTTAACACCCCATAACTGAGAACTGACCGGATAAGGGTGACATTGTAATGATAGTTTGATTTAATAACATATACAGAAAACTGAAAATGTAACCTATACAGTTTTAGGTGGTCAAACACCTATGATGAGAAAAATAAATGAAATTATTAGATAAAAGTTCTTCTGCATACTTGTATCAGCAAGTGATTGATTTTATAGAAAACCAACAAGAGATTGGCGCCTTGCAGCCCGGTGATAAATTACCTAGCTTACGAAAATTAAGCCGCCAGTTCGAAATCAGTGTGCCAACAGTCAAACAAGCTTATATTGAATTAGAGCGACAAGGTCGGGTAAGTGCCAGGCCACAATCGGGTTATTACTTACAAGCAGCGCAAGCAAGGACGTTAAAACCACGACCGGCTAAATGGGCACAATGTAAACCTGCAGAAGTTCAAGGTCGCAGTATGATTGAGCAAGTGCATGCCGCCGTACATTTACCCGATACGGTTGCTTTGGGCATATCTAATCCTATTCAGGCACACCCACCAGATAAAACTCTCGCCAGATTAATGCGCTCGGTGTTAAGCAAAGTGTCGGAAAAAGCAGTGAGTTATGGCCCAGTTACCGGTGATGCCAAATTACGTATGCAGTTGGCCTTTAGGTATCAAGATCAAGGTGTAGAGATACATCCTGATGATATTGTTATCACTAATGGTGCACAAGAAGCACTATCCATTGCACTACAATGTGTAGCCAAACGCGGTGATATTATTGCTATCGAATCGCCGTGTTTTTTTGGTATTATCGAATTGATTGAAACCTTAGGCATGAAAGCCTTAGAAGTCTATACTTGCACTGAAGACGGCGTTGGTTTTGACGAGCTATCACAGGCAATTGAACAGCATAATATTACCGCTTGTTTATTTTCTACCGCCATCAATAATCCGCTCGGTTCAATGAAATCTGATGAGCAACGCCAAGCTATGGTGATGTTGTTAGAGCAACATGATATCCCTTTAATTGAAGATGATGTTTATAGCGAAATATACTTCACCGACAAAAAACCAAAACCAGCACAGTTATACTCTGAAAAAGGGTTAGTGATGACCTGTTCGTCGTTTTCAAAAACAGCGGCACCAGGTTATCGTATTGGCTGGTTATTGCCAGGCAAGTTTGAGGAACAAGCCAAGCGAATTAAGCGGGCACAATCCTGTTCTACCTCTATGTTGCAGCAGTGGACCTTAAATGAATACTTGCTTAGCGGCGATTATGATCGCCATCTTTGTGTATTGCGCAAAAACCTAGCGTATAACTGTGAGCGAATGCGGGCGTTAATTGCTGAACACTTTCCTAAGGAAGTATGTATCTCAAAACCACAAGGGGGCAGTGTGCTTTGGCTGCGTTGTCAATCACATGTCAATACCGGTGAGTTTTTTCAACAAGCGTTAACTCAGGGCGTTAGTTTTGCCCCTGGAGCAATATTTTCTCCCTCAGGAAAATATCAAAACTATATGCGAGTTAGTTTTGGTGTGAAATGGGGGCAGGACGTTGAACAGGCGATTAAAACCTTAGGCGCGTTGGTTTTTGAATTCACCGGTCAGCAAAAAATATTACTAGCAACTAAGCAAAAACAAACGAACAGCAAAATAGGCAAGTTGGTGCAAGGATCATGACAACAGAACTTAAAGTATCTTTAAGGTTATTATTACCGCTATTAGCGGCTGTTTTAGCGATTTCTCCGCTAGCTGTTGATATGTACCTACCTGCAATGCCAACCTTGGCTGAGCACCTCAATACGCCAATGAGCATGGTACAGAATAGCTTGAGTGTTTATCTACTTGGTTATGCGTTGGGTTTAATTTTATTTGGCCCTATGGCGGATAAATATTCGCGTCGAAAATTAGTCATACTCGGCATTGGCGGTTTTGTTATTTGCAGTTTATTACTGCCGATGGTCAATAATATTGAACAATTTTTAACTGTCAGGTTTATGCAGGCTTTTATAAGTAGCGCCGCGACTGTGGTCGTACCGGGTGCTGTGCGTGAATATTACGGCAAAGATACGGCAAAAGGGCTTTCTTATGTCAGTATGATCATGATGTTAGCACCTATGGTAGCGCCCGGTATTGGCAGTATCTTGTTACTTAGCCATAGCTGGCAGCTAATTTTTTATGTACTAGCGGGCTATAGCTTTATCGTCTTATTGTTAGTGATGAAGTATTTACCTGATGCCGCTAATATCGCTAATGTAGGAGAGGTGAATAAGCCTGTTAAGATAATCGTGCAATTGAGCTTTATTCAGCGTTATAAAATAGTCTTGGGTAATGTTGAGGCAAGGTTAGATATTATTACTTCAATGATGATATCACTGGCTTTCTTTGCTTACATTACCGCTATTCCTTATGTCTATTTAAAGGTCTTTGCTGTCTCTGAATACACATTTAGTTTGTTATTTGCGTTGAATATTTTCGCCTTAATGATCGCACATTTTACCAATACCCGTTTAGTGGTACGTAAAGGTTCAAGAGTCATGTTGCGCTGTGGTTTAGCCCTAGCAACGTTAGCTGCAACAGCTTTAGCTTTGGTAAATATATTACAATTACCCTTAGTGTATACAGTGGTAGCGATTTTTCCGTTAATGGGCAGTATCTCCTTGATCGCGGTAAATAGTGATGCCTTAATTCTTACTAAATTTCCCGAACACTCGGGTACGGTTACCGCGGTCATCGGTACACTTCGATGGGGCATAGGGGCTTTAGCTGGGCCTATTCTGGCTTTCTTCTATGATGGTAGCGCTAAACCGTTTGCCTTGTTAATGTTTTTCGCTGTGTTGGTAGTGTTATGCTGTCAGCTAATCGTTTGGTTTAACAATAAAACTAGTACCAAGATGCTTAATAAAAAGGTTCAATAATGAAAAATATTGCAGTTATCTTAAGTGGTTGTGGTGTTTATGATTTATAGGATGACAGTGAGATTCGTCAGGATTTCCAACTCTGTTAGCACTCGCTAATATTATGCCGTCAACTAACTGTATGGTTTAGCAATAAAAGTAGTTTGAATACAAAGGTATTTACTAAAGGAATTAAAAATGAAAAACATAGCGGTTATCTTAAGTGGTTGTGGTGTTTATGATGGTAGTGAAATTCATGAAGCAGTATTAACATTACTGGCGATAGAGCAGCAGGGCGGACAATATAGTTGCTTTGCCCCCAATATAACGCAGCATCATGTTATAAATCACCTTAACGGTGAAGTCAGTAAAGATGAGAGCCGTAATGTCTTGGTTGAAGCCGCGCGCATTAATCGTGGCGATGTCGAAGATTTAATTGAATTACGTGAGCAAGACTTTGATGCCATCATTTTTGTTGGTGGTTTTGGCGCAGCAAAAAACCTCAGTAGTTTCGCTTTAGACAATGATAATTATAGTGTTAATGAACAAGTACTTCTCGCGGCTAAAGCCTTTGCTAAGGTAGAGAAACCAGCTGGGTATATGTGTATTGCTCCTGCTATATTGCCCCTTGTTTACCCTGCTGGGGTCAAAGGCACTATTGGCAAAGACAATGCTACGGCAGCATTGATTAGTGCTAAGGGATTAACTCATATTGAGTGTAGTGTCGGTGATGTTGTGATCGATGAAGCCCATAAAATTGTAACTACACCTGCGTATATGCTAGCTGAATCGATTAGTGAAGCAGCAGTTGGCATTAATAAATTGGTAAAATATGTACTCGCTTTTAGCAAGTAGGTGTTGTTTTTGATGGCTAAACCATCTAATAATTTCTCCGATAAAATAGCTGTGTATTTAGCAGCAAGCTCGTTAATAATAGTTTCAATGGCGCTAAGCGCTTGTCAAAGTCAGGCGATTGAAAAAAACATGACCACTAAACATAATAAGCCCAGCAAAACATCGCTCTCTGCAAAAGTTGCCTTTACTGAGTTCGAGCAACAAATAACGCAAAGAATGTCCCTTGATATCCGTTACTATTGTGCTGATATTAATGGCAAGGCAAGTGTGCCGACGTCAAAGCATTGTCGACAAGCCGTTACTGAACTTCCTCAAGCACTAGCACAACTAATCAGCAGCACTAGTGTTGGCGGTATTGTGCTATTTGCCGAAAATGTCCAAGAAATAGCGCAAGTAGTTAAGCTAACGTCTGACATTCAACAAGCAGCTGTTAAGTCAGTTCAAGGTAAGCAGCTAATTATCTCAATGGATCAAGAAGGTGGTCGAGTGGCTCGTTTTGCTAAAATGACCGGCTTTGCTGGCAATATGGCCATTGGTGCTAGTTACCCCCAACACGGTACGCACTTTGCTACGCAAGTTAATGCGGTGATTGCTAAGGAACTAAAAGCCTTAGGTATCAATAATAACTATGCGCCAGTGGTTGATGTGAATACCAATGTTGATAATCCAGTGATTAATACTCGCTCTTTTGGTGAGTCCCCTCAGCAAGTCGCTGAGCTGGGCGTTAGTGCCGTTAATGCTATGCAAGCACAAGGTGTGATGGCGACCCTAAAGCACTTTCCTGGGCACGGTGATACCCATGTGGATAGCCACCTAGGTTTACCGCGCGTTGATCATGATAGAGCTATTATAGATAAAGTTGATCTTGCCCCTTTTGCTTGGGCAATTAAACACGCTAAGCCAGCGATGATCATGACGGCTCATATTCAATACCCAGCACTGGATGACAGCATTTTTTTCAGTCAAAGTGGTGCACAACTTATTCGTCCGGCAACTATGTCCCGCAAAATTTTAACTAACCTGCTCAGGGAAGAAATGGCATTTGACGGCATTATTGCCACCGATGCCCTTGATATGGCCGGCGTGACTCATTTTTTTACCGATGTTGAAGCTGTGGTGGAAACCTTTATTGCTGGCGCTGATCTTGCGGTTATGCCGTTTAAAGTTAGAACACCAAAGGATATTGCCGCATTCAATGTCTTTATAAAAGATGTCGCCAAGGCATTAACACAGCGTATTGAACAAGGTGATTATAAATTAGCTGAATTTGAGCAGTCAGTCGCCAGGCTCAACAAGTATAAAAAGCAATATGCAGCAATGAGTAATGACTCACTAACACAGCAAGTGATAACAGCCAAAGCTATTATTGCTAATGCTAATGCTCATCACATAACTACCGAGCAAGCGCTTGCTGATGCAGCAGTAACCTTATTGAAAGATGATCAGTTGTTACCGCTTGATATGTCAAAAGTTAAAAACTTGCACTTTATTGTGGCAAATCAACAGGAATTAGCGGCACTCACTTACGCCGCAACTACAGCCTTAGCAAAAAAACATACAGAAAAGCAGCTCACGGCGATTAAAATAAGCCATTTTATTGCTGATACTGACCGATATGATGCACAAGCAGAGAGAGTACTTGCTAAAGCCGATGTTGTTATTGCCACGGTTGATATTAAAACCGCAAGTTTAGTAGACTTAGGTGGTATGGATGACTTAACACCGAGTTATGGTAGTGCCGCTGCACAGCGACAAAAGCTAACTTATTCAACATTATTGAAACAGCAGCTCGCGCTCGCTGCAAAGGCAAGTACACCAACAATACTTATTGCTAAAGGTTCACCTTTTTTGATAAATGAGTACAGTGAATTTGTCGATACTGTTTTGCTAAATTTTGATGATAGGATTTATCAAGATAATAACCAACAAGCGATCAGCCCTGGTTTCAATGCCAGCATGGCGGTTATTGTTAATGAGGGTCTAGGGCAAGGTGAACTGCCCGTCACTTTGAAAAATTAGTCAGCTAGATAGCTGCTTAGTTAGAGCAATCAGCTAACGTTAGCAGGAAGTAATATACCAATTTCACTAAGTTATCGCCCATTTGTGCAGGTTAAAATAGCCCAAGACTACGTTGCTCTCAATCCCAATAGCCAGCTATTGGTCAATCGAGCGCCTTGTCCTGAAATATTTTCCCCAAGCACAACAAGATTCACAAACGTAATGAAAAGGTATTAGATCAAAAAGCCGCATTCCCTATAAGAGAATACGGCTTTTTATGGTGTTACTTTTGGCTAGAGCTATTATTAGCTGACTTCAGTGTCACTCTGCTCTTGTACTTGCTTATCTGGCGTTTGGCCTAGCCAGTCCATCATTAATTCGTAACCTATGGCTAAAACGACTGCGCCAACAAATAAGCCAATGATACCAGACAGTAACATACCACCAATGGCACCGAGTAAGATAACCAGCATAGGTATGCTCATACCGCGACCTAAAAATATTGGCTTTAAGAAAGCATCACTTGCGCTGACTATAATGCTGAAAATTAAGAATGCTATGGCTGGCGTGGTGTCTGCGACCGAGAAGTAATAAGCAGCAATCGGGCCTAGTACTAAAATAGGTGGTAGCTGGGCTATGGCTAAAATAAGTACCACTATTGCCCAAATGCCAGCGCCTGGGATATCAGCAATCATCAAACCTACGCCAGATAATATTGATTGAATTACCGCAACACCAAGCACGCCGGTGGCAACACTACGAATAGTGGCAATGGTGGTGTTGATAGTTCTATCGCCATTTTCATTCATCAAACGGCGCATTAGTTTACTTACACCTTGATGTAGTGGCGCCGATTTAGCCATAAAGACCACGGCAATCATCAATGAAACGATAAACTGTAAAATACCGCCACCAATACCAGCTACCGCTGATAATAAGGTACTGGAAAGTGATTTAATTTGTTCAGGATATTGCCCAGCAACTTTTTGAATATCTTGAGAAGCATCTTGCCAAAGTTTATACAGCCATTCGCCTACTAATGGCCACTCTTTTACACTTTCATTGGCGGCGGGAATTTTCAGTGTGCCCTCTTCAATACCAGTATAAACATGCTGGGCAGAATCAATGGCTGATGAAGAAAGGTTTATTGATGGTCCGGCAATAAGCGATATACCGACTAGGGCGATAATGGTGGACGCCATTTTTTTATTGCCTTTAAGCAGACTGCTTAGCTTTGCGTGTAATGGGAATAAAGCGACCGCTAATATAGCTGCCCAAATGGTAATTAAAATAAAGGGGCTAACAATAGCAAAGCACCATAAAAAAATCATCGCCATGGCGCCAATCTTAATGGCTAGGTCAATAACCCGGCGGTTAAATGCCTGATCCGTGGTTAACTCTTGCAGGTTTTTCATCTTCTATCCTTTGCGTTATTATTTTTGTGTGTGTTGGTATGCATTATTATTGGCGTAATATTGTTAGCGCCGAAGTTACTCATATGGGAGCCGACTAGACTCGCCACTAAAATGGCCATATAAAACTGACCGACTATGGCTTCGAAATAGACTAAAAATCTTGAAATAGGTAACTGCGGTGAAATATCACCAAAGCCTAAGGTAGTGATGGTAACAAAGGAGAAGTAGATAAAATCAGGAAACAAAGTAAACCAGGCACTATCACTACTGATATTAGTAAAAGAACCAGGAAAACTTAGCTGAACTAGGGTGTATAGTACCGCCCAAATTAGCCCCATTAATAAATATAAACAAATGGCCCCTAATATTTTATTACCATCAATATCACCGGTAAATAATACTTGCTTGGCGGTGCGCAAGGCGCTGGAAATAAGAAAGCTCAGTAAAAGCAGCAAATACAATTGATCAAAACCGGCATCATCGAGCCAGGCGCCAAAAAAAGAGAAGAATAAAATAGCTAGCGGGAAAATAAAGGTTTTGCGCAGGACAAAATCTTTAGAATCTACGCCCCAGACAGCCACTAACAAGGTAACTATGATGGCTGATTGTACCAAACGCGGTACTGAGTCATCAAAAAACTGTTGCGCTAATGAGGTGCCTAATAATAATAATATTAAAGCGAAAGTGAGATAAATAAAATTATCTTGGCGAGTCATTGTTTTCAAGAGCGTTCTCTTTAATTTTATTTGGCGCTAGGTAAAGTCGTTAGTGCATACTTGTTATTATTAACGTATCTTCGCTCGTGATGGACGAGTGCGACTATTTTTAGTGGGTCTAACCACGACAATATTACTATGGCTACGATAACTATTTCCATAATACATTGGGTAGCCATACCCAGAGCCATAACCCATACCATAACTAACAGAGCCACTTACATGGGTATTTTCACAAGCAGTGATGGATAAGGCGGCAATAACAATGATAAATGTCAGTAATAGGGTGCTAAGCTTTTTCATTATTCACTCTCCTGCTGCGTTAAGCCTAACAATGCGCCATTAGGGTCGGTTATGATGGCTAAACTGTTACCTGTGGGTTGATAAATAACTTTTGCGCCATTCTTGATAGCTTTAGATAGTATGCTGGTGAGACTATCAACTTCAACAAAGTTTACCCAGCGATCTCTTTGCTCAAAAGATTCTGGTAGCTTGACAATACTGGCTTGCACCATACCTGCTTGAATCAAATAAAAACTATCTTTTTTGCTATTAATTGCCTCAATCGAATAATCAAATGTATCTTGGTAAAACAAAGCCGCTTGTTTGGTATCGGTACTGAATAGTTGCGCCCAATCCCATTTATTACTTATGTTCTTGTGGTTTATATTAGAAGGGTCTAACTCAAGTAGTGCAATAACTGCTCCTTGCGGATCAGCTAATACAGCTCTTTTACCATAAAGTTTAAAATCATGAGGTGCTAATATAATACTGGCATTGTTCTTAGTAGATAATTCACTCCTACTTGATACGTTATCGGTATCAATACTACCTACCCATAGGGCATTATCAGTTTTATTACGCTTGGAATCACGGGCAAGTACGCCAGCAATAGCCTGGCCATCATCGTAGAGTATGTGATATTTAGCTTTATCTTTGGCAAACTCTTTAACCGTCCAGCCAAAGGTGTTTCGGTAAAACTTAAGTGAGGCATCGACATCGCCTGTGTAAAGGTCAGCCCAGACTAATTTTCCATGTTGTTTTTTTATTACTTCTTGCTCAGCCATAGTTGATTTCGTGGCAAACGAAACATGACTATTTAAAAGTAGTGGTAATAATAGTACGACAAAGAATTTACTAATTACTTTCATTTTGATTTCCATATTTATATAACTTATTGATATTACTATATTGCTAAACTAATAACAGCCAAAGACTTGCTTGATATTATACCGAGATTGCAATACGCGGCATTGCTCCTTCATCGCTATCTATTTGCGGCTTACAGAATAAAATACGCGATGAGTCGATGTTACCTTGTTCAATTAAGTAGTCTTTAAGGGCATGTTCGCGTTGCTCACCCAGCTCGAGTAAGCGCTTTATATCGGCTTTGTCACTAACACTAACTCCAGCCTTAAGGTCAATGTCCGCTGGTGTACTAATAGCGCAAATCGTTACTCTGGTATCTTCTTTATCCTGCATCAAGGCGATAAAGTCGTGTAAATAATCGCCTTGTTGTTCATCAGGTTCGATTTGTTTCTCCTGATAATCTAAGTCATCAAAACGTAACTTTAAGGCAAACTCACCAGCCGTTATGGCGAAAGAAACTATGTTGGCGTAGGGCACAAAAGTGGTCAGTAGGTAATCTTGTGTGGCGGACATAATGGCTTTTTTGGTGATTAAAGTAACGATACTGCTTAAGCCAAATTTAGGGTCTGAAGTTGAGCCACTTAGCGGTACGTCTAGCTCTACATTGCCATCACTATCTTTTAGCATACCCATAGCCATATTTAATGGCAATGCGCCTTGATCAATCAAGCTACCGGCTTCTTCACTGTCCACTAAGCCAGTTTCTAAGGCTTGTAATAAGACTACTACGTTACCATCGAGTTCATCGCCAGTCAGTGTTACGTCTAAGGCAGTATTGAGCTGTCCAGTTTTAACTTCAAGGCCAGTAGATGCTTTTAAGTAGGTCGAAATTGCGGGCAGTGAAAACTCTTTGAAATCGCCTTTAACATGGAAGCTTGTTACCGCTGAAAAAGGTTGCAAATAACCCGTTAAGTTAAAATTAGCGTATTTATTACTACGACCGACCAGTGTATAGGGGGTTTTTACTTGTTGTTTTTCTGTAGCATTGCTTATCGCGCCAACTTCAAGGGTATCAATAAATAAAGTACGTTGATAAATAGGGTCAACACTGAAGTCGGTAAATTCGAGTGCGTTATCATTGATAAAACGTAGCGCTTGCAAGCTGAAGGTAAAACCTTGGTCACTTATGTTTGCTAAGTTTTCTGTTTGTTTTTTTTCAATAGCGGCTAATTCTTTAACTGCTCTAGGCTCAACAGCTGCTTGCTCAACTTCTTGGCTTCCTAGGGAAATTAAATTAGCAATATCTTTATTTTCTTTAATAATAATTGCACCCGTTAACGTGTCAAAAATAATATTTTCGATAGCGATGCTTTTTTCATGAATGTGCAGGTCATTTAAGGTTAGCTGTTTAAGTTGTAGTACTGGCGGGAGCTTAACAATATCCTCGGCGGCAATCTTAATACCATCTTCTGCAGAGCGCTGGTTAATCTTATCAATGGCCTTTTTAGCTTGGGTATCGGTTAAAGTGGCTTTTTTAGAAAATAAAAATTCATCCAGTATTATATCGGTAATATCAATGCTGGGTTCATCGTCTAAAGTAAAATTGATATCGGCTAGCTCAAGCTGTTTAAAGGCGGCTATTGTCGCTTTACTATCCTTTTGGCTAAATATCGCCTCAGCTAATTTTATGCTGCTATGACCTGTTAGGTGAGTAAGGCTGTTACCTTGTAAATCTATGGCCAGATCAGCGAGATTATACTCAAAGGACTTAAGCGAAAAGTTTTGCTCTGGCAAGCCTAATAACATTTTTTGAATCGTTAACTTGGCGTTATTAAGCCTAAAGTTAACACCTTGCTCGCCTATGGTGAGTGATTGTTGGCTGTTAAACGACAGTGAACCTTTCAGATTGGTAAGTTGTTCAATGTAGCGAGCGAGATTTTCAATGGGGTAACTTTCTAAACGAACAGTGCTGTTGATCTCACCTTTACCGGCGGTTAATTCCATATTGGCAGAAAGGTTTAGCTGAGTTTTGTCAATCAATGCGGTGAGCAAGAAGCTACCTGTTTGCTGAATTTCATTGGCTTTTATCTGATTTAATGCCAATTGCTCTATTTCGATAAGATGGCTTTTACTTTTTTGGCTGCCAGTGTTTATTGCTATTTCAATACTAAATTGCTGTAAAAGGAATTTAGGTAGCACTAATTGATAAGGGGTGTTTTCTTGTGTGTCTTCAACAAATGTTTCAATAATTTCTTCAGCGGCGGCTTCTTCAGCTTTAACTTCGTCGGTTATCTCAATGCCGGCAATAACTAATTGCTTATCATCTTGAGTTACCTTGAGATGACCTTGAATTAGAGAAAACTCACTGACCACTATTTTATCAAAGGCCAACTGCCATAACTCAACTTGTAGCTCGAGTTTTGCTAGGGAAAAAACACTTTCTGGCTGCTCATTTTTACTGCTGATTACGTCGATATCACTCAAGGTTAGCCGCATTAAAAACGGGTTAAAGCGTATGCTAGCATCGTCAGATAAGTGTAACTGCTGTTCGGCTAAAATAGGGGCGATAAAGTGCTTGGCTATCGGTGAAGAAATTAACCAAATAAGAAAAAACAAACCTAGGTATAAGGCTAACAGTACTTTGAAAATTTTATGAGTAAAAAAAGACAGCAAATTTGCCATAATTCAGGACTTTCCTTGTTAAGAATTAATATTTAAGATGTTGTTAGGTATGCACTTGGAACCTTAAAATAAAGTGGAATATAATTTACAGAATTTTATAGAAAGCATACAATTGTGATCTAAAGGTTAATTTGGTAATTAACTGTTATTTAACGTGGTTTAGGATATCATTTTCATGGAAATCAATATAGAAAAAATAGAACATTATGTGCAAATGCTCGGTGAAATGGGTTTACAGTTCGGTGTACAGTTTTTATTAGCGGTTGTTGTTTACCTCGTTGGTAACTTCATTATTAAAAAGCTGCTTAGCCTGGTTGAATTAGGCTTATCGAAGAAAAAAGTTGAAGTTACCTTACATCGCTTTTTATTAAGTATTTTAAATACTTTATTAAAAGCCATTCAAATTATCATTTTTGCTTCCATGATTGGTATTCAAACCGCTTCGCTTATTGCTGTTTTAGGTGCTGCAGGTTTAGCTATAGGTTTAGCGCTACAAGGTAGCTTGGCTAACTTTGCCGGTGGTGTGTTAATTCTATTGTTTCGTCCGTTTAAAAATGGTGATGCCATTAAAGCGCAGAGTTATGTAGGTATTGTTGAAGAAATTCAAATATTTAATACCATACTAAAAACTTTTGATAACCAGCGTATTATCATTCCTAATGCTTTGTTATCTAACGGCTGTGTAACCAACATCAATGTTAACGGCACCCGTCGTGTTGATATGGTTTTTGGTATTGGCTATAACGATGATATTACTAAGGCTAAAGCACTCTTACGTGCATTACTTGAAGCCGATGAACGTGTTCTTAAAGATCAAGCCATTGATATTTGGGTGGGTGAGCATGGTGAAAGTTCAGTGAATTTATTTGTTCGCCCATGGACTACAGCTGAAGATTATTGGGGTGTTTACTTCGATATGATGGAAAAAGTGAAAATTGAGTTTGATAAAGCTGGCATCAGCATTCCATTTCCACAACGTGATGTGCATATCCATCAAACACCGAGTGCTTAATTATCGGCAATAGTACTTAGTCGAATTGCGCTAAAAAGCCTATATCAGTTTACTGGCATAGGCTTTTTTATTAACTCGGCGTAAGTTGCTAGGTATTCTTAATTAGGTATCCTTAACTCGGTATAAGTAGCTAGGAATTTTTAGCTCGCCATCTTTAGTTGACCATTCTTTATTAATGAGAAAACTCTATATGATTAACAATACTCTAAAATCATCACTACTTAGTGCTAGCTTAGTATTAGCGGCATGTGGTGGTGAAACTGACCAGCCGGCCAAACAAGCTGGCAGTTCAATAAAACCATTTAGCGATCAACAGCAACTTGATCAATTAGCCAGTCAGCTAGTGGTAAAGTATCAATTTTTAAGTAATGTTGAAACGGATTGCCCCCAGCATAACGGCAAGGCAGTAAAATACTGCTATAGCGCAGAAATTCATTTTGATTTAGCTATGGCTGTGACTGACACTAAACAAGCTTATTTTAGTGATGCTCAGGCTTGGCAGCTCAACTTTTCCCAGGTTTACCCCGCATATGCTAGCAGCAGCGAAGTCTTTGACTTGCAACACCTTAATGGTGATATGCATCAAATCACGCCGAAAAATAACTTTACTGGCTTCAACGCTGGCCAGAGTCAAAAAATTAAATTATGGGTTAAAAGCACTCTGATTAGCGAATCAGAGTTAATGCCTAATTATTGGTTAGCTATAGCAGGTTTATCACCGGCGATTATCGCCAGTACGACAACAAAAATCGCTGCGGAAACGGGTTTAGAGTTGCAACCTTGGGTGGTACCCTTTAGTGATACCGTTAAACAAATAAAATCAGCACCCGATGACATCAATCAATATGCATCAACTACCTGGCTTTATAATAATGAGCCACAATTAGCCCTTGATGATAGTCATTTAGACTTTGCCATTATACCTACACCTAAATCCGTGGTGGTTAAAGATAAGCTAGCGCGCTTAGATCTTGCCTCAGGCTTGCAAGTTACACTGAGTGGCAACATTAAATATGTTGCATTGGCCGCCGCATTTGAACGTTTAGCGCAACTGGGTATAAAAGAAAATCAAACAGGCGTTGTTATTACTATTGCCTTGAATGATAAAAAGAATGCTGATTGGCGTGCCGGTCATTATCAATTAATCATTAATGACAGCGCTATCATCATTCAGGCGCAGGATAGCACAGGGGCATTTTATGGCTTACAAAGCTTAGCCAGCTTAGTGACTTTGGGGTCAACACTGGTTCCTTTAGTGAATGTTGATGATCAACCTCATTATGAATATCGCGGTCAACATATTGATGTCGCTAGAAACTTCCACAGCAAAGAATTTATCTTTTCTCTGATCAAACAAATGGCTGCCTATAAACTTAATAAATTACATCTTCATTTGGCTGAAGATGAAGGCTGGCGTCTAGAGTTACCCAGTTTACCTGAGCTAACGCAAGTCGGCGCTAAGCGCTGTTTAGACTTATCAGATAAGCAGTGTCTGCAGCCACAATTAGGCGGCGGTGTCAGTGACAGAGATGGTTATTATAGTGTTGCTGATTACCAAGAAATTCTTCGTATGGCGAGTAAACATCATATCCAAGTTATTCCATCGTTAGATATGCCAGGACATTCAAGAGCCGCTATCAAGGCGATGGAAGCGCGTTATCATTATTATATGAACAAGGAGAATGAAGTTGCAGCTAAACGTTATCTGCTAACCGACTTCGATGATAAAACTCGCTATAGCTCAATTCAAAACTATAACGACAACACCTTAAATATTTGCATGGAGTCGACTTATGCCTTTGTTGATAGGGTATTAGAAGATTTAAAGGCCCTGCATCAACAAGCTGAACATCCGTTAGCGCTTTATCATATAGGCGCAGATGAAACCGCTGGCGCTTGGCTTGAATCACCGGTTTGTCAGGCCTTGATTGCCGATAAAAGTAATGATTTTGGTGATGCCAAGCATTTAGGCGCACATTTTATTGAGCGTGTCTCACATATGGTGGCCAGTAAAGGCATTGCTGTAGGTGGTTGGAATGACGGTTTAAAAGAAACCGATGTCACTAAGATGCCAACGAATGTTTATTCTTATATTTGGGATGCGCTGCCATGGGGGGCTCATAAACAAGTCAGTGAGCAAGCCTATCGTAATTGGCATGTTATTTTATCAACGCCGGATGTGCTGTATTTTGATTTTCCTTATCAAGTCGATCCAAAAGAGCGCGGTTATCATTGGGCCTCAAGGCGCGTTACTACCCGCTCATTATTTAATTTTATGCCTGATAATTTACCTATTCACGCTGAGTTTCGCTTGGACACCTTAGGTAAAAATTATATCGCTAATGATAAGCCGCAAATGGATAAGTCGGGCAATATAATACATCAACCTCTACCGAACAACTTCAGCATTAGTGGTATTCAAGGGCAATTGTGGAGCGAAACTGTGCGTAGCGATGCACAGGCGGAATATATGATCTATCCAAGACTGTTAGCGTTGGCGGAGCGTGCTTGGCATCAAGCCAGTTGGCAAGTGCCTTATAATGCTAACGGTGGCCAATACAGTAAAGGCAGCAATGTTTTTAACCAGCAGTTACGGCAAGTAAGGGATAAAAAATGGTTAGCCTTTTCACAAACTATTGGTAAAAAAGAGTTAGCTAAATTAGACCTTGCTGGGGTGTTTTATCGAGTGCCGACAGTGGGCGCGAAAATTGACGGCGGGGTGCTATCGGCCAATACCGCTATTAAAGGTTTGCCCATTGAATATCGAGTTAACAGTGGTCAGTGGCAAGCTTATCAATTGCCAGTAAAAGTAAATGGCGGTGTTGTGCAAGTTCGTGCCCGTACCTTAGATAAACAACGGGCTGGTCGAACTATGAAGGTAATAAGATAGGGGGGGGAACGGTACCATAAACTCAATGAGGATATATCGAAAAATTCAACGATAGCTAACTAGGCTTGTTGCATTTGATTTTTCGAGCAAAAATAGTTAGTTTTTATCGTCTTTAAGTTTTTAATTAGGTGATTTTTTAGAGTGAAAGCAAACGACTAACACAAGTTATTACGTACTATTTATTTATTGTTTTTGTGATAGGATAGAGAAAAATAAAAAATAAACTTAAGTTATGGAAAACCTGTTTAGACAAGAAGTTATTGAAAATAAGAATCATCGCTTAGAGGGTAAAATAAGCTTGGTTCAGCCTCCTATATTTAAATCACTAACGCTATTACTGTTAATCATAGTCGTTATCAGCTTAGTGTTTCTTTCGTATGGCTCATATAGTAGAAAAGAACGAGTTAGTGGAGTATTACAACCTGATTTAGGCTTAGTTAAGCTCATGGCCCCACAATCAGGAGTTTTAGTTGAATTATTTGTTTCCGAAGGGCAGTCGGTCAAACAAGGTCAATCCATATTAAGAATTAAAACCGAAAAGTATGGTGTAGGAGGCGTTGAAATAAATCAGTCGTTGATTAATCAATACCAATTTCAACTTAAAAACCTACAACATTTATACCAACAACAATTTTTACAAAACGAATTGCAAAATAAAGAGTTGCAAACAAACCGTGTAAGCTTATTAAAAAGATTGAAGCAGTTAATGCTTCAAAATGAGCTTTTTAACAAACGTATAGCAATCAATAAAAGCATTGTTGAACAAATATCAAGCTTAGCCAGCACTGGCTATATCTCTGAGATAGAGCTTAAAAGGCAAGACGATACTTTGCTATCGCTTAAACAACAATCTTCCGCGATTGAGTCAGAAAGCCTACTGTTAAATAATCAATTAGAAATGATTGATAATCAATTGATTCAGCTCCCTATAGAACAAGGGAAAACAACATCAGAACTATCACGGCAAATAGAAAACATTAAAGTGCAATTGTCTTCAGTCAAGCAACAACAGCTTGGTGAATTAAAGGCACCAATCGATGGAGTTATTACTGGACTACTAATCAAAAAAGGCAGGAATGTTAGCTTAGGGCAAAATATTTTAACTATTTTACCTAAAGGCAGTGAGTTACAGGGGATTATTTATGTACCAACCTCCGCATTTGGCTTTATTGAAGAGGGGCAAGCAACAACTATCAGGTATCATGCCTTTCCCTATGAGAAGTTTGGCCTTTATGATGGTCGCGTAGCAGAAATAAGTGCTACCGTTATTTTACCAACAGAAACAGAAACACCAAATATAATCTCACAGCCATCTTATCGAGTTGTTATTGCGTTAGGTACAGATAAGGTGAATGCCTATGGTAAAGAAATACCTTTAAAATCAGGAATGATGCTTGAAGCTGATATTGTCATTGAAGAACGCTCCTTAATTCGTTGGTTATTTGATCCTGTGTTTAGTATTGGAGGGAGATTGTAATGACAACGGATGTTACTGATAAACTGCAATTTTGGTCGAGAAAAAAACTGAGTATTATTATTCAGTCTGAAGCGGCAGAGTGTGGCTTAGCGAGTTTGGCTATGGTGGCAGATTACCACGGCTATAAAACTGATTTAGTCTCAATACGGCAAAAATTTAACTTGTCACTTGGCGGCGCCACCTTACATGACATTATGCAATTTGCACAAGCATTACACTTAACTTCTAGGGCTTTGAAAATAGAACTAGAAGATTTGCAAAGCCTGCAAACCCCTTGCATCTTGCATTGGGACTTAAATCACTTTGTCGTGTTGAAGTCAGCTAGTAGCAAATCAATTGTAATACACGATCCAGCTTACGGTGAGAAAACATTAAAAATGTCAGAGGTGAGTAAGCACTTTACTGGTATTGCTTTAGAATTATCACCGACCAGTAGCTTTGAAAAAAGGGAGGCTAAACCCAGTTTAAAGTTTTCAGACTTTTGGAGCAAAATCACAGGTTTAAAAAAATCGCTATTATTAGTTTTTACCCTATCAATGTTATTGCAAGTCTTTGTCTTGGCAAGCCCTTATTATATGCAGTTGGTCATTGATGATGTCATCCTCACGGCGGACACTTCGCTCTTACTTGTACTGGCCATTGGCTTTTTCTTGGTTTTATTATTTGAAATAGCAACCAGTGCTTTAAGAGGGTTTACCTTATTACACTTCGGTAATCTAATGAATATCCAGTTAGGTGCTAACTTATTTCATCATTTAATTCGATTGCCTATGCAATTTTTTGAAAAACGTCATATGGGGGATATTGTTTCTCGATTTGGCTCGCTGCAACAAATCAGGCAACTACTAACCACAGGTATTACCGAAGCCATTATTGATGGACTAATGGCAATAGTCACTTTTGCCATGATTATGATCTACAGTGCTAAATTAGCAATAGTGGTTTTAATCACGGTATGTTTATATGCATTTATTCGACTATTAATGTATCGCCCTTTTAGAAATATTAGTGAGCAGGAAATAACAGCCAAAGCAGAAGAAAATAGTCACTTTATGGAGTCTGTTCGAGCCATGCAAACTATTAAATTATTTGGCTCAGAAGTAAAGAGAGAAGGCCAGTGGCAAAATCGCTATGCTCATAGTATTAACCAGAGCATTCGTTTAGGTAACTATGAAATTAGTTTTACCTCAATCAATCGATTATTATTTGGTTTAGAAAATATTGTTGTTATTTACCTTGCAGCTAACTTAGTGATTTCGGGTGGTTTCAGTACAGGTATGTTGTTTGCTTTTATGGCTTATAAGCAGCAGTTTATGGGGAAAATGACCAGCCTTATTGAAAAGTTAATTGAATTTAAAATGTTAAGTTTACATTTTGAACGTTTAGCGGACATAGCACTAACTGAAAAGGAGCCCCTGGAAGCTAATCAAGTAACCAATAGAGCCATAAAAGGAGCGATAACATTGAGAAATGTTTGTTATCGCTATAGTGATGCAACCCCTAATGTAATTGATAATTTTAGCCTAACTATTAAAGCGGGTGAATCTGTAGCTATTACGGGTCCATCGGGGTGCGGTAAATCAACCTTGCTGAAGTTAATCTTAGGGCTTACTTCGCCGCAGCAAGGTGAAATATTGATTGATGATATACCGCTAGCTCAACTTGGCCATAATCAATATCGCCGACAAATTGCCGCTGTAATGCAAAGTGATGAATTGTTATCAGGCTCTGTTGCCGACAATATTGCTTTTTTCGAATCCCCCATTGATATGGCAAGAGTTATATATTGCGCAGAGCTGGCCGCTATTCATGATGATATAAGTAATATGCCCATGGGCTACGACAGTTTGATTGGTGATATGGGCTCGAGCTTGTCTGGTGGACAAAAACAACGAGTTATTCTTGCTAGGGCACTCTATAAAAAGCCAAAAATATTATTTATGGATGAAGCAACCAGCCACTTAGATACTGCCCTTGAAGCTGATATTAATGAAGCTATTAAGCGGCTAGATATTACTCGGATTATTATTGCCCACCGTAAAGAAACTATAGCCTCGGCAAGCAGAGAAATACGCTTATCAAAACAGCAAGTCTCTTCAAAAATTAACGAGATGACTAACTAATAAAAGTCTATCTATACAGGCTAGGGAGACCTTAGCTTTATTTTCTTGATGAATTACTAATTTTTTAGATGAATAGTATAACCTCTATTGTTATAGGTTATACTCGCTCAACTATAAATAGGCTTTGTAGTTGATTTTTTATTGAATTGTAGCTCCATAATATGACCCGAATGTTCATGTTGAAGGCAATTTGAGCGATAATTCCAAGGGTTTAACAATTTACAGTTGATTAGTCTGGTTGGTTTAGGAAGGAAATAAGATACTTTTTATTGTGTTAAAAGGAATCTGCAGCATTAAATGGGAGCCTCAGGTGGACTCCCTCGCTTTCAATAGTATCAACTATAAAATAGCACTAATAGCAGGTATTAGTATTACAGTTACCAAGAGAGATGCAGCCACATGAACCAGTACCATTACAGGTCCAATCAATGGTTATATTCGTCGCAGGACAGCCAACAGATCTTAATGTACCGCCACCAACATTTGGTGTCATGTCTTCAGGTAATATTTGTGCATCTTTAGAAAGGTTTTTTAGCTTTTTCTTATTAAGTTGTAATTTCATTAGATAATTCCATTTTTAATTCTATTACTTTCACTCTAAGTAAGTGATAAAGCGAGCCGTAGCTCCCGAAGTCAAACTAATTTCTTAGTTTACTTACATACAAGTATTTGTATTGGTGCAATCGTATTGAGAATTACAGCCACAGGATCCTGTAGCATCACAACCCCAATCTCGTGTGATTATAGGGTTGCAAGCACCACCTAAACTTCGGGTTCCCCCTGCAACATTTGGTGTCATATCTTCTGGCAATATTTGTACGTCTTTAGATAAGTTCTTTAGTTTCTTTTTATTAAGTTGTAATTTCATTACTTTATTCCTTTTCTAATATAATGATAGCTATGTTAAATACTTACTACCAACAGGTATTGCTGTCGCAGCATATTGCGGTGTGTTTTCCTGCAGATGCACAGCCACAAGAGTCTAAAGATGGGTTGTTTTGGCATTTTGTAGTAAGTACGTTGCAATCATCTGTATACATTCCACCAGCAACATTTGGTGTCATATCATTAGGCAAAATTTGTGCATCTTTTGAGAGGTTTTTTAGTTTCTTTTTATTTAATTGTAATTTCATTAATTTCATCCTTTTTTCCATTTAATGAGTTGTCGTGCTTAAAAAACACTCAGGTAAGTTAGCAAGTTATTTAATATTGTCAAGTAGTTAAAAATGTTGCTATTGCAATAAGTAAATATTTTGTTACTGTAGTTAACACTCTGTTTCTTAGTTTGTTTTACTAGAAACACTCATGGAATAGGTTGTGGGAAAGGATTATGTCACGTCAAATACAGCTATCAATTACGAAAAAAAATCAGATAAAAAAAATTTTATCAATCTTAGTTTCTACAGTTGAAAGTTCACCTCAAAATGAAAACAATATTGGTTTATATAGTGGTATTGCCGGAGAGTTATTATTTTTATATAAGGTAAGTCAGTTCGCCCCTGAGCTTGTCAATGAAGAACTTTTTAATATAAAACTTCAGTTTTTACAAAATAGCCTGTCACCAGCCATTGGCTTTAACTTAAGTTCTGGTTTATCGGGCATCGGTTGGTTCCTTGAATACATCAATCAAGCGCAAGCAGGAAACTATGATATCGATTTATGTGAAGATATCGACCGAATTTTATTGGAAACTGTAGGTATAAGCCCCTGGGCAGGTGAAATTGAGATGGTGCTAGGCCTTAGTGGTTTATCTGTGTATAGTGCGCGGCGCCAGAAAAAATCACTACAAATTATTTTTTATGAAAAACTTATTAGTCAATACGAAGGTTTAGCCACACAAGTAACTGAAGATACTTTGACTTGGCAACAACCACAACACTCGATATTTCGCTTGAATAAATCTGATCTTAATAAAGCAGAATTTAATATTGGTTTAGCCCATGGCGTTGTTGGTATTATTGCAGCCATACTACCGGCATTAACCATTCCTTCGTTATTCTATCGTAGTCAAAAATTGCTCAAACAAAGTTGTGACTGGTTATTACAACAACAACTTGAAGGCATCGATAAGCAAAGTTATTTTTCTTCTACAAGTAATGGGGCACACTCTTCCCGCTTAGGTTGGTGTTATGGTGATTTAACCATAGCTTTAACTCTTTTTCGCGTTGGTAAAGCACTCGATATACCCTTATATCAAGATAAAGCATTAGAAGTCGCCTTACATGCATCACAAAGAGATGAGGAAACTGGCATGGTCCATGATGCTGGTCTCTGTCATGGTAGTGCAGGTTTAGCCGTTATTTTTCAGGCCTTTTTTCATGAATCTCGGGTAGCTGAATTTCAAATCGCTGCTGAAAAATGGCTAGGCTCTACTTTACAAACATATCAGAACAAAGGCTTAGTGGGATTTTATCAAGTATCGGGCTTTGATCTAACGTCAAGTGAATCAACAGGGTTTTTAGAGGGGTATGCAGGTATAGGGTTATGCTTGTTAGCCTGCCTTAATGATGAAGCAGATTGGCTTGATTGTTTATTATTATCGTAATTTAGCCGTCGTAATTAAAGATTTAGGGAAAAATCATTTTGAAAACAACTATAAAAAATGAAGGTTTTTTTGTTATTAGAACACCTAGAATGCCAGTGAATAAGATATTGTCTTTGGGTAAAGATAAAGATAAAACTAGAGAGTTGATATTAAACTGGTTAGGACAAAAAGAAGTTGTTGAAGCTTTATACCTTGCTACGCCTTCCTTACTTGAACGAATTGATTACTGGAAAAACAAACCAGATTCTAAGCAAGGCAGAAAAGTAGAACAAGCTTTGTTGAAATATATGATCCGCATGAGCTCTAGACCGACACCTTTTGGTTTGTTTTCAGGTATTCATTTAGGAAAAGTGACTTCAAAAACTCAATTATTAAGCCACTCTTTAGAGCATGATAGCCGCAAAACACGACTAGATATGTTTTACCTCTCGGCCATAAAAGAGCAGTTACTTAAATCTAATGCCCATAGTGATAAATTAAATTATTTCCCCAACCCTTCACACTACTTTGTTGCCGAACAGTGTCGCTACATTGAAGCCTACCAGTCAAAAGAAACTCGCCAATATCGGTTAAGTGCTATTGATGCGGACGAATACTTTTTATTTTTATTTGAGCAAGCTAAAGGTGGATCAAACTTTAATCAATTGGTTAAATCCTTTTTAGCCAAATATGAAGAAGCTGAGCAAGAAGATGTTACAGCTTATGTGCAGCAACTTATTGATGAATCGATTTTATTAGCGGATATTCCGTTACCACTGACAGGAAAGTCATCAGATAGTGCTTTAGTCGACTCGCTAAATAATATTGGCGAAACAACCCTTGCAGATCATCTTGATACTACACTGCATCAATTGAATAATATTGATACAAGAAAAGTGGGAAAGGTTGAAGATTATAAAAATATTTGCCTGCACCTCAATAAATTGCCAATAAAAGCTGACGAGGGAAAATTATTTCAAGCGGATATATATCGAAGTTTTGAGCAGTGCAACCTTGATCTGGAAATTGTCGCTAAGTTAATTAAGCAATTAACTTTACTTAAAGGTCTCAGCCATAGTAGTAATGATTTTTTTAATGATTTTATTACTAAATTTGATGCTAGGTTTGAAGGGCAATTAGTGCCTTTAGAGCAGTTGTTAGATGACGAAACAGGTATTAGCTTTTCTAATGAAACAGGCTATGAAGCACCTTTGTTAGCGGGTTTAAGTCTGGCTAAAAACAGCACTCAAGCAATGAGAACTCCTGCAGCATCAGTAATCGATAGCCTAGTTACCCAAGCCATTACAGCGCCAGAGAATAGCAATAAATCTGTTATTATTTTGAAAAGTAAAGAGCTGAAACAACATATAAGCAGTCAATCACTTGATGATAGCTTGCCTGCCTCTTTTGCTGCTATGATTTCCCTTTATCAAGATGAGTACTCTAATCCAATAGTGAAGTTTAATGGTTGTTATGGCCCTTCAGCAGCTAATTTATTGGGGAGATTTTGTCACCTTAATAATGAACTTGAAGAGAAAGTAAAGTTGCACTTGGAAAAAGAGCAGCAACACTCTCCAGAAGTTATTTTTGCTGAAATTGTTCACATGCCAGAGGGTAGGCCTGGAAACGTTATAGCTAGGCCACATTTAAGGTGTTATGAAATTGTATTTATGGCTGACTCGACTCTTGATGAGGATTTTCAAATACCTGTTAAAGACCTGTATGTTTGGGTTGAAAATAGTCAAGTTAAATTGTGGTCTAAGCGACTTAAAAAGCAAGTGATTCCAAGGTTATCATCAGCTCATAACTATTCATCTCGCAGTCTAAGCATATATAAGTTCTTAAGTATGATTCAGAAACAATCAGGTCAGGCGCCGAGTTTCGCCTTGCCATCAAGTTATAACCAAGCTAGTTTTGTGCCTAGAATAATGCTGGATAATTTGATTCTTTCAGAAAAAACTTGGCGCATACCTAGAAAAGAACTTGAAACTGTAATAAAAAATTCAGAGATTAATTACGACAAGCTCGCCATTTTGCAAGGAAAATACAACTTAGATGATAATGTATCTTATGCAGTTAATGATAATGTTCTGCAGCTTAACTTGAAAAACCCTCTGATGTTTGAAATTTTATTAACTGAAACCAGAAGGGTAGCAGTTATTGAATTAAAAGAAGTTTTAGTTGCTCAATATCAAACACCAGTCAAATCGGTTGATGGTGAGTATTATAACAATGAGTTAATTATTCCTCTGTTTAATAGCGGTGCTAAAACTCATCACACTATAAAAGAGAACCCGCAAACGAATATTGAAGCCAAGCCTATAAAGCGTAGATTTTCTCCTGGCTCTGAATGGTTAAGCTTAAAAATATATTCAGGTAACTCTACTGTTGAATCTATTTTAGCTGAAAAACTATTACCTCTAATTAATTCGTCAACTAGTAATTATAAAAAGTGGTTCTTCATTCGTTACGGTGATCCTAGCTGGCACTTAAGACTCAGGTTTAATGGACAACCAAGTGAATTATATGGTCAACTTTTACCTAAACTGAATCAATTACTTGAGCCTATGGTTGAAAGCGGTGAAATTCATAAAATTGAATTGTCTACCTATGAGCGTGAGGTGGAGCGTTATGGCGGGCCTGAATCAATGCAGCTCGTTGAGTCTATATTTATGGTCGATAGCCGACTTATAGCTAAATCTATGCAATTGATACAAGAGCATGGGGAGGATCTTCGTTGGCGAATAACTCTTTTAGTTACCGACAAGATATTAGACCTGTTTAAATATACTGACAGTGAAAAACTTGCATTGATTTCCCACTTACGAACTGGCTTTGGTCTTGAATTCAATGAATCAAGTATGTTAAGAAAGCAGCTAGGTAATCGGTATAGAGAAATGGAAGTTATTATAAAAGATGATATTAAGAAGATTACTAAGCAATCATCAGCTGAATTGACTAGCTCACAAAAAGTTATATTTCCATTAATTAATGAATGGCAGCAAGAAGTTAGTTGCTTTGTTGATAGTCTCAATGCGATGTATTCATCTGAAGTGGGATTAAATTGCTCTAAAGACTCACTTTTATCCTCTTTATTGCATATGCATAATAATCGTATGTTTAAAGCGTATGGTCGTGAGCAAGAGTTTGTTATGCATGATTTTTTAAGGCGGGTATATTTTTCTAACGGGAAAAATCGTCATAAATAGCGGGTGAAACTACTGTGCCCTGATCTAAGGGCTCAATAATCATATTTATTTTGTTAAAGCATTTTCAATTTCTTGCTGATACTTTTGCTGCTTTTTACCATTAAAACCAGTATGTGCACTAATGAGTTTGCCTTGGCGATCAAATAAGTAACTGCTGGGCATGCCTTTTAGCTGGAATTTTTTAGCTAAGCTGCCTTTAGCATCATAAATAATGGCAAAATTTGCCGGGGTTTGTTGTAAAAACTGCTCAGCTAATGTGGGTCGCGCATCTAGGTTAACGCTCAACACGATCAAGCCTTGCGCTTGATACTTTGTTTGCATGGCATTCATCCACGGAAAGGACTTTCGACAAGGCACACACCAAGAAGCCCAAAAATCCAAATAAACGACTTTGCCTATGTTTTTCGCCATAGCTTGTTCAAACTCAAACGTGGCATCATTGGCACTAGCATTAGAAGAGTTAATGCTAAGTATCAATAACAAGCTGATGAATACTGTCTTTATCCAGGACTTTAGATAATAGGGCATACCTTTTCCTATATTCTTTATATGTAACTTAAATACCCAAGCCATTTGAAGGTGTATATTTCAGGATGACTGAGCGATTCATGATCAAGGCGCCTATTTTTATTAATGGTTACTCCCTTAAAAAAGGAGGCAACGAAGAGGATGGATTTCTCAGGCGTCCCCGTAGGCTGGTTTAGATATGCTTTATACTACGTTATTGATTTCGATAAGGGAACAACCATTCTCTTCAATCAATGCCTTGCCTAAAGGCATCTCTAATTCCAGCTGAAACCTGCACCTGCAAGTGGTTTGGGTATATACTTAGTTTTGCCAGTAATGCACAATATCCTCATTGTGATTTAATTTACTGCCGATGGCTAGAGCCTAATTATATGAAAATAGAGTTAAAAATATTACTAATTGTTTTTACTTGTTACGCTTTGCCAAGTCAGGCATGGTGGCTTGTGTCAACTAATTCGACAATGACTACTAGTCCTGCTGATGACAGTGATAAAGCCCATAATGAATGGCTAAAAAATCGTTTTAGCAAACAACATCAGCAACTAATACCCATTGTCGCGGTTGCCGATATGTTCTTTAGCTGCAATCAAGCAAGAAAAACGGACCAGGTCGACTATCAGCTGAGTCATTTAATTAGTGAGATGGATAAAAATACCCTAGCGGAGAAGTTAGCTCATTGTTTAGGTGAGGATACGATGCAATCGGATGTTGCTTTAAATTTTGGCCTATTTGGTTGTTTTCATCAGCAACTAGCCCATTTGCCAAAAGCAGAACGTGAGCAAAAAATGCATTTAGTAAAACAAGCGATGTCTTCGTTATCTCATGAAGAACGTAAAAAAAGCTTCACTCAATGTGTCACCCAGCAAAGTATTCATTATCTTAAGTAATCTGCACTATGGATAAGCAGCACTTGCTCAATATTCCCCTTTATCCGATTCTTAGCGTTAAAATGTCGATAAATAACCCGTTATTCATAAACGTTTTGCCTTGATAATCGAATAAATTGAAACATTGATAGAGTATATCGCTACTTAATCTGGTTAATTTTGTGCTTAACAATCTAAGCTATTGTTTTCACTTAAACATCAAATACTCATTATCCAGAGTTCAGGTTAAATGACCTCCCAGACCTAGGAATTACATAAATTGTAACAAATACTTAGGGAGTTTTACTCTTGCCACTTTCTTATTGTAAGCAATATCAATTATAGTAGCGTTAACTTTATAAATTTAATGAACCACAAGCAAAGCAAGGTGAAATAAAATATGCCTCAAGAAACCCCTAAAATTTTAGTAGTAGATGATGATATGCGTTTACGCTCATTGTTAGAGCGTTATTTAGTGGAACAAGGTTTTACCGTGCGTAGTGCCGCTAACTCAGAACAAATGGATCGCTTACTCGAACGTGAAAATTTCCACCTATTAGTGTTAGATTTAATGTTACCAGGTGAAGACGGTTTATCCATTTGCCGCCGTTTACGTCAAAATTCAAATAACATTCCTATTGTTATGCTAACGGCAAAAGGTGACGAAGTAGATAGAATTATTGGCTTAGAACTAGGTGCTGATGATTACATGCCTAAACCTTTTAACCCAAGAGAATTACTAGCGCGAATTAAAGCGGTATTGCGTCGTAGAACTCAAGAAGCCCCAGGTGCGCCTTCACTAGAAGAAAACATTGTCAGCTTTGGTGGTTACGAGTTAAATTTGGCCACCCGAGAGATGCAAAAAGGTGATATTAGCATGCCATTAACCAGTGGAGAATTTGCGGTATTAAAGGCATTAGTTACCCATCCTAGAGAGCCATTATCACGTGATAAATTGATGAACCTTGCCCGTGGTAGAGATTACTCGGCCTTAGAACGCAGTATTGATGTCCAAGTGTCTCGTTTGCGCCGTATGCTTGAAGTTGATCCAGCTAAACCACGATACTTGCAAACAGTTTGGGGCTTAGGGTATGTTTTTGTACCTGATGGTACTCCAGCCTAGCTAATTACTTGCGACGTATTTAAGTTGTTTATATGAAAATATTACCTCGTAGTGCCTTTGGCCAAACGGTTTTATTGATAGGTTTTTTACTATTTATCAATCAAATTGTTTCTTACATCTCCTTTGCCATTTATGTTTTCGACCCTCATCAACAGCAAATAAATCAATTGCTGGCAAAACAGGTACGGGTGGTGTTCATTGATATTGATGATGCTAAGTTAAGTCCTAAAATGGCCAAGGCATTTCACAATGAAACCGGCATAGGTGTATATCGTGAAGAAGATGCGCTTAAGTTTGGCCTTGCCAGTGCGGGCTTATTTCCTTATCGTTCTGAGCAAATGTCATTGTTACTTGGTGGCGATGCAGAGGTGCGGATTTCGGATGGTAATGAATATTTATTTTGGATCCGTGCGCCACAAGCGCCACACCTCTGGGTAAAAATCCCCCTTGTTGGCATGGAAAGAGGTAACTTTAATCCGTTAATCTTCTTTATGGTGGTTATTGGTTTATTAAGTGTTATGGGCGGCTGGGTTTTTGTGCGCCAGCTTAACCGGCCGTTAAAATCATTAGAAATAGCTGCTGAAGATGTTGGTCGAGGAGACTTTCCTGAGCCGTTGGTGGAACGCGGTACTTCTGAGATTATGGCGGTAACACAAGCCTTTAATCACATGTCTAAAGGCATCAAACAACTTGAGGATGACCGTAATTTATTAATGGCGGGTATTTCCCATGATCTACGCACGCCGTTAACACGTATTCGGCTGGCGAGTGAAATGATGCAAGATCAAGACGCCTTTCTTAAAGAAGGTATAGAAATCGATATCGAGGATATGAATAATATTATTGATCAGTTTATTGATTACCTTCGCCACGACTCTAAAGATAAGGCCGAGATTGGTGATTTAAATGCCTTGGTTGATGAAGTGCTCAACGTTGAAAGGCCAAGTGATAGGGTGATAACATTTCACCCCAGTGACTGTCCTAAAATACCTTTACGACATGTCGCTGTTAGGCGGGCCTTGGCCAATTTAGTGCAAAATGCCATTCGGTATACCTCAGGTGACATTGATGTCTTTACTGGAGTAGAAAATGACTATGTCTTTATCATTGTCAGTGATAATGGAGCAGGTATTCCAGAAGCTGATATCGAACGCTTATTTCAGCCTTTTACCCAAGGTGATACTGCCCGCGGCACTGAAGGCAGTGGTTTAGGTTTAGCGATTATTAAACGTATTGTTGATACTCATGGCGGTAGTGTTGTTTTATCTAATAAGCCAGAAGGTGGTTTACAAGCAAAAATGTCTTTGCCACTGAGCTTCTAAGTTACCTAAATAAAATTGTTTGAAAACTGCACAGCTTGAATGCTGGCCTGTATATACAAGCCTTAGTAGATAATAAAAACAATTAACCGCATTAGTAATAATTAATGTGGTTAATTGTTCAGGATGAACGGTATATCGCGGTGATAGTATGTCATGGAGCGAGTGTCAAAAAAATTAACTCTTATACCAATTACACTAAGTTATTGCCCACTTGTGCTGGTTAAAATACCCTGCAATAACTTGGCAGTCAGAAAACAAAAAAGCCACAAGTAATTAAATACTTGTGGCTTTTTATTAGCTATTTTTTATTTGACTAGCTAACAGTTGTTAACACACCATTTTATAACTGAGGACCAGCAGCAACTAATGCTTTACCGTTATCAGTATCAGTGAATTTCTCGAAGTTATTAACAAAACGTTTAGCTAATGCCGCTGCTTTATCATTCCAAATACTGGCATCTTCGTAAGTATTACGAGGGTCAAGAATGTCACCTTCAACACCGGCAAGCTTTGTCGGTATTTCAAGATTAAACATTGGGATAATCGTTGTTTCAGCGTTATCGATAGAACCATCTAAGATTGCGTCAATAATGGCACGTGTCGCTTTAATTGAAATACGTTTACCAGTACCGTTCCAACCAGTATTAACTAGGTAAGCTTCAGCGCCAGCAGCTTCCATACGCTTGTGTAATACTTCAGCGTATTGTGTTGGGTGTAAGCTTAAGAACGCAGCACCAAAACAGCTAGAGAAAGTAGGTGTTGGTTCAGTAATACCACGTTCAGTACCCGCTAATTTAGCAGTGAAACCTGACAAGAAGTAATATTCAGTTTGCGCTGGCGTAAGTTTAGCTACTGGTGGTAAAACACCAAAAGCATCAGCGGTTAAGAAAATTACTTTCTTAGCATGGCCGGCACGAGAAACTGGCTTAACGATGTTATCAATATGATGAATAGGGTATGAAACACGAGTGTTTTCAGTTTTTGAGTTATCATCAAAATCAATTTTACCATCGGCATCAACAGTAACGTTTTCTAATAATGCATCACGACGGATTGCATTATAGATATCAGGTTCGTTTTCTTTGCTTAGGTTGATAGTTTTAGCGTAACAACCGCCTTCAAAGTTAAATACACCATTGTCATCCCAACCATGTTCATCATCACCGATAAGTTGGCGTTTAGGATCTGTTGATAACGTGGTTTTACCTGTACCAGATAAACCGAAGAAAATAGCAGTGTCGCCATCTTCGCCAACGTTAGCACTACAATGCATTGAAGCAATACCTTGCAGCGGAAGGTAGTAGTTCATCATAGAGAACATACCTTTTTTCATTTCGCCGCCGTACCAAGTACCACCAATCAATTGAATTTTTTCAGTTAAGTTGAAAGCAACAAAGTTTTCAGAGTTTAAACCTTGCTCTTGCCACTTATCATTAACTGTTTTTGCGCCGTTCATCACGACAAAATCAGGTTCATATGTTTCTAGCTCAGCGTCAGTAGGACGGATGAACATGTTCTTAACAAAATGAGCTTGCCAAGCAACTTGTGTAATGAAACGTACTTTTAAACGTGTTGCTTCATCAGCACCACAATAGGTATCAACAACAAATAAGCGTTGACCAGAAAGTTGTGTAGTCACTAAACCTTTTAAGTGATCCCAAGTTTCAGGAGTCATAGGTTTGTTGTCATTTTTACCTTGATCAGACCACCATACTGTATCGCGAGTCACGTCATCACGAACAATATATTTATCTTTAGGAGAACGACCGGTAAATATACCTGTATCTACATTAACTGCACCAAGTTCAGTCACTACGCCTTTATCAAAGCCTTCAAGGCTAGCTTTAGTTTCTTCACTAAAAAGTAACTCATACGATGGGTTATAAACAACTTCATTAACATCGTTGATGCCGTATTGTGACAAATCAATTGAGTTTTTCGGGGCGGTCATAGCAAATTCACTCCTAAGTATGACAAATTAAATATTTAAGTAGGTTTATGAAGGGCGCTGTGAAAGTTTTCAGGCAGCCTTCATTGTCGCTATTTTAGGGTAATAGCGACCAAAACGAAAGTAAAAAATAGTTTAATGTGAAAGTTTTCACTATAAATATCATGAATGGTTAGATCTAAAACTATTTTTATTCAAACAAAACAGCTCTTAAGCTCGCTGGGTAAGGGGTAGGTGGGGTTTTATTCTAGCTATTAATTATCACTATGTGGAATAAGTGATAATTAATACGGGCTAATATGGCTGGTTTTGATGAAAAAACAGCCATTTATTTTAATGGTTAACTTTCGAAATGAAACTTTGCAAGCTTAGCTCATCAAAATCGTAAGTGGTGACGCAATAATCACAGGTCATCGAAATTTTACCTTGCTCTGCTAATATGGATTTTATTTCACTAGGCTCTATTTGTGAGATTGCCGCTAAACATTTATCGGCAGAACAACCACATTGGTAACTAACCGATTGAGGTTCAAAAATATTAACTTTTTCTTGGTGATATAAACGATAAAGTAACGCTTCTGCTTCAAGTGAAAAAATCTCTTCACTTTTGATGGTATTAGTCAGCTGACACAAATGTTCAAAGTCACTTTCTTGCTTAGCTTTATTGTCAGCACTACCATCACCATCAGGCAATAATTGTACTAGGGCGCCAGCGACTTGCTTGCTATTTTCATCATTAAACAGCCAAACTTTAGTGGGAATTTGTTCTGACACATCAAAGTAATGAGCTAAGCAACCAGCCAGATCATCTGCATCTAAAGCAACCACACCCTGATAGGCTTCACCAGCATTAGGGCGTATGGTGATAATCATGGTGCCTTTACCAATTAAAGCTTTAAGGCCATTTGCTTCACTAGCTTCTGCAACATCAGCTATCTTGGCAATACCACGCATTTGTTGGTTATTATTGCCATTGACTGACATATAACCAATCGGGCCGTCACCTTGCAGTTGTACGGTAATATCGCCTTCAAACTTTAATGTCGCAGTTAAAAGGCAGGTTGCACTCAATAACTCACCGAGTAATTTTTCAACTCCCGCAGGGTAGTTATGATTTTTAATAATACTTTCAAAGCTACTACTTAACTGAACTAGCTCACCACGGGCATGGGCATCGGTAAATAAGTAGCGATTTAATACATTGAATTGGCTCATGGAGGTTAGATCCTTTCTTTAAATTCACGTAGCTTTCTACGTTGTTTTTTATCGGGTTTAGTATCACTAGCGGGACTTAATAAAATGCCTTGTTTTCGCGCGAAGGCATTTTTTTCACGGCTATCAATACTTTGCTTACTTTCTTGGTATAAGGTTTGAGCAAAAGTAGCGTCTTTGCGTTTATCCGCTAAGGCGATAACGGTGACTTGTTTTTCTTCAAATCCTTGACGAATTTTTATTATATCACCGATTGATACGGCTTTACCTGACTTAGTGCGTTGACCGTTGTAAAAAACTTTGCCGCCATCAATCATTTGTTTGGCAATAGCACGGGTCCGATAAAACCTTGCGGCCCAGAGCCATTTGTCTAATCGTGTTGAGCTATTTTCTGTTGTTTTACTTGTGCTCATAATAAACCTAAAAATGGAACTTTAATGAATTGGCTGAGTCTGAAAATTATTATAACAGCTGGTAATTATCGAATAGTAACTTTTTTGTTACCATTTTATTTACTAAATGCCTTAAAAACTCAGGGTATTACTTGTTGCATAGCTTGTGGTCAAGTATCATCCGTGCTTATCTAACAGTAAAGTAACAAAAAACTAACATATGGCTTTTGCTATATGTGGCTGTATTTTTTCATAAATAATAACAATATAAGTAGATATGCCACTTCCCTCTAACATGATAGATCTTTCATCTCTATTCACTCAACTTGGTCATCGACGTGTTGCGCAATTTGCGATGGCGGTATTATTAGTCTACATCGCCTATGTTGGCGCAAAAATCACCTGGTCTGTAGTGCCGCAAGCACAGTCTAGTCAAAGTACTTCAACGGCAATAAATAGTCGCAATGCTAATAGCAGTAAGCAAAGCCATACTGTTGATGTAACTAAAATACAGTCACTTAATCTTTTTGGTTTATATAATGAAGGTGACGTTGTTGAAGCTGAAATTGAAATGGCTAACGTGCCAGAAACCAGATTAAATTTAGTGTTAACTGGGTTAGTCGCTAGTGACGAGCAATCAAAAGCAGCGGCAATCATTGAATATCAAGGCAAACAAGAAACCTACGGTATTGGCGATATTATTATCGGCACCCGCGCTAACCTTGAACAAGTACTAATGGATAGAGTGTTAATCAAACAATCTGGTCGATTAGAAACCTTAATGCTTGATGGATTTGACTATAATCAGCCAGCAAAAAAAATAGCTAACAAGCCAGTCGCTAAAAGAGATAAGACAAAAATAGGGCCACAATCTACCCGTTCAGGTGTGGTCGATCAAAGAAGTAATAAACAATTAACCGCGACCGCTAAAAGCTTACGTGCTGAATTTTCGCAAGATCCGGCAAAAATAGGCGATTATTTACGTATTTCACCCAAGCGTAAAGACGGCAAGATCATTGGCTATACCCTTAGACCCGGTAAAAAACCTGAATTTTTTAAACTCGCTGGCTTAAAAGCTGGTGATGTTGCCGTTGAAATGAACGGCTTTGATTTAATTGCCCCGACACAAGCAATGCAAGCCATGGCTGAAATGCGACAGGCTCGTGATATTTCACTGCTGGTAAATCGCCAAGGTAATTTAACCGAAATATTAATTAGCTTAGATTAAATCGCTGAGCTAGCTGAATAAACTAACGTAATTTTTAAAGTGAAAATTATTTATAACTATTTTCTATAAAGACTATTGAAATAGATTTTCTTTAAAGTTAAATAAGCAGAGACACTAATAATGATGAAAAAGTTTTTATTAATTTTAACGACAGCAATGGCATTCAATTTTTTATGCTTAGTAGGTCAAGCCAGTGCTGCACAATACTCTCCTAATTTTAAGGGTACTGAAATTACCGAGTTCGTTAATATAGTCGGTAGAAACTTGAAAAAGACCATGATTATCGATCCCAATGTTCGCGGTAAAATTAATGTCCGTAGTTATGATTTATTATCGGAAGAACAATATTATCAATTCTTTCTCAATGTTCTTGAAGTTTACGGTTATGCGGCCGTAGCTAAGGATAATAATATTATTAAAATTATCCGTAACAAAGATGCTAAAACAGCGGCTATTCCTGTTATTGGTAGCGACAGTAATATTTTGGGTGATGAAATGGTCACCCGTGTGCTTGAAGTAAAAAATGTTACCGTCCGTGAATTAGTACCTTTACTAAGACAATTATCCGATCAAGCCGGTGGTGGCAATGTCGTTAATTATGACCCAGCAAATGTCATTATGTTAACGGGTACAGCATCAACGGTTAATCGACTGGTTAAGATTATTGAGCGTGTTGATAGAGCCGGCGATCAAGATGTTGAAATTATTAAGCTAAAATATGCTTCAGCAGGTGAAATGGTACGTATCATTGAAGCAATGAACAAGCCAAGCAGTGGTAAATCAGGTAAACCGACTTTTCTTATTCCTAAAATTGTTGCCGATGATAGATCAAATAGCGTTATTGTCAGTGGTGAAGTGAAAGCACGTGAGCGGGTAATACGTTTGGTTAAACGCTTAGATAGCGAATTGGCCACTAGTGGTAATACTTATGTTCATTACCTGAAATACTCAAAAGCTGAAGATTTAGTTAAGGTACTGCAAGGGGTTAGTGAGTCCATTGGCTCAGAAAGCAAGAGCACAAAAAGCAAATCACGCAGTAGTACAAAACGTAATGTTAGCATTGAAGCTCATGAGTCTACCAATAGTTTGGTGATAACCGCACAGCCTGATATGTTGCGCTCTTTAAAGGCGGTTATTCGTCAACTCGATAAACGTCGAGCGCAAGTGTTAGTTGAAGCCATTATTGTTGAAGTCTTTGAAAGTGATGGCATTAGTTTAGGTGTGCAATGGTATAACGAGGCCGGTGGCTTTACTCAGTTTACCAATGGTGCAGCCAGTATTTCTTCAATTGCTGCTGGTGCAAAAGCGGCTGAAGGTGATAAAGGCAGCACTGTTATCAAGGACAATGGCGACACGACTATTAACCCACCTACCAATGGTGATTACAGCGTACTTGCGTCAGTACTTGGTAATGTCAGTGGTATGATGTTTGGTATTGCTAAAAATGACTGGGGCGCTATTGTGCAAGCGGTAAGTAGTGACACCAACTCAAATATCTTAGCGACGCCAAGTATATTAACCCTAGATAATGAAGAGGCCTACTTTATTGTTGGTCAAGAAGTGCCAATTATTACAGGCTCAGCCACGGGCGATAATAACTCCAACCCATTCCAAACGGTTGACCGTCAAGAAGTTGGGATAAAACTGCGCGTTACTCCGCAAGTAAATGAAGGCAATGCGGTGCAACTGGTGATTGAACAAGAAGTTTCCTCGGTTAGTGGTACTACTGGCGTTGATATATCCATTAACAAAAGAGAAATTAAAACCACGGTTATGGCCGATAGTGGCGAAACCATAGTGTTAGGTGGCTTAATTGATGAAGATGTGCAAGAAAGTGTGCAAAAGGTACCAATCTTAGGTGATATTCCCTTTATTGGTCACTTATTTAAATCGACCACTAACACTACCCGTAAACGTAATTTAATGGTGTTTTTACGCGCTACTATAGTTCGTGACTCTGCATTAATGAAAGAAATTAGTGAGTCAAAGTATAACTATATTCGCGCCGATCAAATTCGAAAACATGAAGAAGGCTTGTCATTAATGAGTAATGAAAACATGCCAATATTGCCACAATGGCAAGATAAATTGACCTTACCGCCGTCATTTGATGACTACCAGAAAAAGCTTGAACATAACAATATCGACTTGCCTAAGCCACCTGCTGCAACAGAAGGTGTTGCTACGGAAGAGAAGCACTAATGGCTGATGATGTTGCAGTAGCTATGGATGAGACTGAGCCGACACAAACCAGTAGTGCTTGGTTGTTGCCGTTCGCGTTTGCTAAACGCCATAGTGTGCTTATTTCTACCGATGAAGAAAGTGGCGACTATATTTTACATTGCTTGGCAGAGGTTAACTTCGACATTATTTTAGAGATTCGTCGCATTCTGAAAGCACCCTTTAATTTCGATTTTTTACAGTTGCCAGAGTTTGAATTACTGCTAACCCAAGCGTACCAAAGAGACTCCTCCGAAGCGCAGCAAATGATGGAAGATATTGGTAATGAAGTGGACTTATATTCATTGGCCGATGAATTTACTGAAAGTGAAGATTTACTAGAAAATGAAGATGATGCGCCTATTATCAAGCTGATCAATGCCATGCTCAGTGAAGCCATCAAAGAAAGTGCTTCTGATATCCATATTGAAACCTTTGAAAATAGCTTACAAATTCGCTTTCGCGTCGATGGTATTTTACGAGAAATATTAAAACCCAATCGAAAACTAGCTTCCTTGTTGGTTTCACGTATTAAGGTTATGGCCAAGCTCGATATTGCTGAAAAACGTATTCCACAAGATGGTCGAATCTCCCTACGCATAGGTGGTCGCGCGGTTGATGTGCGTGTTTCAACTATGCCTACAGGTCATGGTGAAAGGGTAGTATTACGATTACTCGATAAAAATGCTGCTCGCTTAGATTTGAAAGACTTGGGCATGACCGACACTAATCGAGCTAATTTTTCCAAGCTTATTGAAAAACCCCATGGCATCATCTTAGTTACCGGTCCTACCGGCTCAGGTAAAAGTACCACCCTCTATGCTGGTCTCATGCAAATTGATGCCAAAGAACGTAATATTTTAACCTGCGAAGACCCGATTGAATACTCCATTGAAGGCATAGGGCAAATGCAAGTCAATACTAAAGTCGATATGACTTTTGCTCGTGGCTTGCGTGCCATTTTACGTCAAGATCCTGATGTGGTCATGGTTGGTGAAATTCGCGATTTAGAAACTGCGCAAATTGCCGTACAAGCCAGTTTAACGGGTCACTTGGTATTATCTACCTTACATACCAATACTGCGGCGGGTGCTATAACTCGTATGGAAGATATGGGTGTAGAGCCATTTTTACTGTCATCAAGTTTATTAGGCGTGTTAGCGCAACGTTTGGTACGAACACTTTGCCGACATTGTAAAGAAAGCCACCTACCTGATGAAGAAGAGCGACATTTGTTAGCCTTAGCCGATGATAATAGCGCCATGATATATCGAGCGGTTGGTTGTAAGGAATGTAGCTTTAAAGGTTATCGTGGCCGCATGGGTATCCATGAATTATTACCGGTTGATGAACAAATACGAGAGATTATTCACAATGGCCATGGTGAGCAAGCTATTGAGAAATATGCCCGTAAAGCCAACGCCAGTATCCGCCGAGATGGCTTTGATAAAGTGATGTTAGGGCAAACCACCTTAGAAGAAGTTTTACGTGTTACGCGTGAAGATTAATTTATATGACACATATATTCCATATAATTGAAATAACTAAATATAAGTACACATTATAACTAATGGCAGCATTTGAATACCAAGCGGTAGATAGTCGCGGTAAAACTAAAAAAGGTGTTATCGAAGGTGATACACCAAGACAAGTGCGTGGCTTATTACGTGAGCAAGGCTTGATGCCAACTGTTGTTACCGCAACTTTAGCCAAGCGTAAGGCAGCCAATGAGAAAACTGGCTTCAGCGCAAGCTTCGGTCAAAGTGCCGGTGCTAAGGTTTCGGCGGCAGAGTTAGCTTTGATCACTCGTCAACTAGCTACGTTAGTAGAATCTGGCTTACCGTTAGAAGAATCTTTGCTGGCGGTTGGCGAGCAATGTGAAAAAAACCGCATTAAAAGTATGATCATGGGTGTGCGTACCAAAGTTACCGAAGGCTACGGTTTATCGGAAAGTATGGCGGAATACCCTAAGGTATTTAATCGCTTGTATCGAGCTATGGTTGCCGCCGGTGAAAAGTCAGGACATCTTGATAAGGTGCTTAATCGCTTAGCGGATTATACTGAGCAGCGCCAACAGATGCGTTCACAACTTATCCAAGCACTGGTTTATCCCATAATTATGACCGTTGTTGCTGTCGGCGTTATTACCATTTTATTAACGGCGGTAGTGCCAAAAATCGTCGGTCAGTTTGAACATATGGGCGAGAATCTACCTGGTACTACGCAGTTTTTGATTGCCAGTAGTGATTTCCTGCGTGATTATGGTTTCGTAGTCGTCATCCTAGTTGCAGCACTAATGTTACTTTTTTCACAGTTGATGAAAAAACCAGATTTTGAAATGGCTTTTCATAAGTATTTGTTGCGTATACCTGGCGTTGGTAAAGTAGTTCGCGGCATCAATACTGCGCGTTTTGCCCGTACTTTAAGTATTTTAACTGCCAGTGCCGTGCCTTTACTGGAAAGTATGCGTATTTCAGGGCAAGTACTTGATAACTTATATATTAAACAGCAAGTGAAACTCTCTACCGATAAAGTACGCGAAGGTGCTAGTTTACGGGTGTCACTGGATCAAACTAAATTGTTCCCACCTATGATGTTACATATGATTGCCAGTGGCGAAAAAAGTGGCAAGTTGGAACATATGTTAGGTCGCGCTGCGGATAACCAAGATAGAGAGTTCGAAGCCTTGGTAAGTATCTCATTAAAAGCATTTGAACCGGCACTTATGGTCGCTATGGCCGGAGTAGTACTCTTTATTGTTATGGCAATATTAGAACCAATTTTACAACTTAATAGCCTAGTAGGTGGCTAATACCAAGTACACTAATTAAGTGACCATTTTCAAATGGCCTAAATATCCAATCACTTCGTTGCTTTCAATCGTAATAGCCAGCTATTGCACAATCAAGCGCCTTGTTATTGAAAATTTATTCTGATTGAATTCTGTACCCTTAATCAATTTACTTGGTATAAAATTTATTTGACAGCTTAGTTGTAGTAATCTCAATTTATCAGACGTTAGGAAAGTAATATGAATATGAAAAAAGCACAAGGTTTCACCTTACTCGAAGTGATGGTGGTTATCGTTATTCTAGGTATTCTCGCCAGTATGGTAGTACCTAACTTAATGGGCAGCCAAGAGCGCGCCAATATGCAAAAAGCGGTATCAGATGTTACCGCTTTAGAAACTTCATTAAGTTTATATAAAATGGATAACTATGACTATCCAACTACAGAGCAAGGTTTAGAAGCACTTGTTGAGCAAAGCGATGTTGAGCCAGAGCCACGTCGCTTCCCTGAAGATGGCTATATTAAACGTTTACCAAAAGATCCTTGGGGCAATGAATATGTGTTATTGAATCCAGGCGAGCAGGGTAAAATGGATGTGTTTTCAGTGGGACCAGACGGTGAAGCTGGCACCGAAGATGATATAGGCAACTGGAACCTGGGCGACTTTCAGTAATTTCGTCTAATAAACGCTTACTCATCGTTGCAAAATACTCGTTTAGTAAACTAAACGTCATATTTAGCGCCTTGATTAAGCGCATTTTAGTCGGAAATTCAGTTTGACGGCACTATGAATAAAAACACTTTAAACTTTTACTCTTTGGTTATGTTTTATAAAGTTGTGGACGTTCAGAGAAATAAATAGATTTGGATGAGCGTTGGCGAAGATGATAAAAGCAATCTTCTCAAGCATGGATGCTTGTGTAGAGCCCCATGGATGGGTTAACGCGTATTGCTTGTTCACTCGGTAACGCTTATTCAAGACAGCACAATAGATACTATGAAACATACTCCTACCAATACAGCAGAGAAACAACATGGCTTTACCTTAATTGAGGTGATGGTCGTTATTGTGCTGATTGGTCTTATGGCCAGTTTGGTGCAATTTAACATTTCCGGTAATAATCCTGCTGATAAGTTAAAGCATGAAAGTGCCCGCTTTGCCGCTATTTTTGAAGTGGCAGCAGATTACGGCATGTTAAATAATGTTGAATTGGGTTTAATTGTTAAAAAAGATAGTTATCAATTTGTTGGTTATGACGGAACTCAGTGGACTGAGATCCCTGATCAAGACTGGCAAGCCCATGTCACCATGTCTGAAGAAATAGAATTAAGCTTAGAGCTTGATGATCTGCCCATAGATGAACCTTTGCTTTTTGACGCCGACACTTTTAAAGAAAAAGATGAAGACGACTTCACCTTAATGTCGAAAGAAGAGCGAGAAAAGAAAATAATACCACAAGTGTATATTCTCTCCGGCGGCGATCTAACGCCATTTAGTGTCACTTTTCGCTTAAATGAAGACTTAGCCTTTATCGAAGGCGCGGAAGATTTAGCTTATCGCGTTACGGGCATTTACAGCATTCCGTTAACTATTGAGGGGCCAGTCCTCGATGATCAATAAAATTACTCTCGCTAGAAAAGCTAAACAAAGTGGCTTTACCCTCCTTGAAGTGATGTTAGCCATGGCCGTTTTTGCTATTGCCGGTGTCGCCTTGTTGGGTGTCGCCGATAATAACTATCGCCATATTAGTCATTTAGAAGAGCAGATGTTTGCCAATTGGGTTGCTTCCAATCAATTAGTCGAAGTCAGCTTAGATAAAACTTGGCCACCGAAAAATAACCGTAAAGGTAAAGTCGAAATGGCAGGCAGAACCTGGTATTGGCAACAAAAAGTTATTAAAACTAATAATAAAGAATTGCGCTCCATCATAATGGAAGTGCGTTTAAATGAAGATGATGAACTAGTCACTGCTAGCTTGATGGCTTTCTTAGCTCAGGATAAACCCTGATGAGAGTAATAGTTAATAAAGCTCAACTAATAGCTAGATCTGAACAGCAAGGGTTTACCTTACTTGAAGTTTTGATCGCCATTGCGATATTTTCCGTAGTCAGTTTAGCTAGTTTCACCATTTTTGATACCGTCTTACGAGGTGACGAAAATTCAAAAATACGCAGTGACCGGCAAAATGAATTACAACGGGCCTTTTTGTTAATGGAGCGAGACTTTACTCAAATTGCCAAGCGCAGTATGCGAGTTAATGGTGAAGCACCAAGCAATAGCTTTTTACAAACATCTGACGATAGCTTTTTAGCCGATGAGCAGGCCATCGCTTTTGTCCGTAATGGCTGGACTAATCCTGGTTTATTATTACCGCGCAGTGATATGCAAAGAGTCGCTTATCGAGTCGTTGATGAAACCCTGCAGCGCTTACATTATAATTTTGTTGATGCTGTGGTTGGCCAAGAGCCAAAGGTTAGGCCACTAATAAGCCAAGTGACTAATTTAACCTTTGAGTTTTATGATGGTAGTAAATGGCAGGATAAATGGTCTGGCAGCACCTTGCCGCAAGCGATTGCCATTGAAATTGAAACGGAAGTTTATGGTTTAATCCGTCGCCAGTTTTTAGTTGCCGGTGATCTCGCTGCTGATGAACAGAGTAAAACCTAGCTTATGACTATTAAATCGTCATTATCCAGCCTAGCAATAACACGTCAGCGAGGCGTCGCCTTAATTACCGTGATGCTTATTGTTGCCTTATGTTCAATTATTGCCGCACAAATGACCACCCGACTACAAACACAAATGCAGCGCAGCACTAATATCAGTTATAATCAGCAAGCTTACTGGTATGCTTTAGGCGCTGAGGCTTTTACCAAACGAGTGCTTATTAAAGCCTTTAAAGATGAACCCAAAGTTACCCATCTGGAACAAATTTGGGCGCAAGAGACAACTACTTACCCAGTTGATTTTGGCGAAATAAGTGGTGAAATAACCGATTTACAAAGTTGTTTAAATCTTAACGCTTTACACCCAAAAGCAAAGACTAAGGATGAGTCTGCTAATAGTGGCTCAGGACAGTCTTCGGCTTCATCAAAAACGGGGGGGAAAGCGGATCCTCCAAAACCAGCAAGTAAATCAGGTAGTGCCAAACAGTTACCGGCAGCAACAGTCCTCGAAGGGCTTATCGTCAATTTAAATGTTGAAGGTGTCGGTAATTTTGAAGCCGAAGCCATGGTAAATGCGTTAACAGATTGGCTTGATGACAATGATATGATAACTGGCTCTGGCGGTGCTGAAGATAACGATTATGCTTCCCGTGAATTCCCGTATCTTGCCGCTAATAGTTACTTAGGCAGTGTTAACGAATTAAGATTAATTGAGCACTTTACCCCCGCGGTTATTTTAGCCTTAAAACCTTATGTGTGTGTGCTACCACAAAATAGTCAACATCTAATAAATATCAATACCCTAGATGCAGAAAAGCCTGAGTTATTACAAGCCTTACTTGATTCGAGTTTAGAAGATGCCCAGGAGATACTTAACGCACGGGACAGCTCTGGCTATGAAAATTTAGAAGATTTTTATAAGCTGCCAGAAGTAAGTAAAATTAATATAACAAAGTGGCAACAAGCGCAGTTTGTCGTTGATAGCGAATATTTTAAATTAAAAGCCAGCGCGCGCTTTAACAATAGCTATTTTGCTATGAGCTCAATAATGAAAGTTAATCAGTCTAAAGAAATTCAAGTAATTAGTCGTACTATAGGACGTAACTAGTGACAGAAACATTATTTATCCGTCTGGGAAGTCAAGCAGACGATACCATTCATTGGTTGGTTGTTGCTGAAACTAGCAATGATGAACAGGAAATTATTGCTAGCGGTGAGCTAAAAAATGCTCAGCAGTTAGGTGAACTGACCAGTAAAGCCCAGCAGCGACAGGTGAAAATATTAGTACCGGGCTGTGATGTGCTGCTGAAGTCGTTACAGGTACCGGCAAAGTCTTCCCGAGCAATGCGCTTAGCCGCGCCTTATATGTTAGAAGATGGTTTAGCCGAAGAAGTTGAACAGTTATTTTTTGCTTATGCCGATTTAGCTAAGGATGAGGAGCATAATTGCTTCGCTGCTATTGTTGCTCATAGTCAGATGCAGCAGTGGTTATCATGGTTAGCTGATGCCGATATTACTACTAGATATATATTGCCTGATGTCTTGGCTATGCCTTTAGAGACCAATGCTTGGAGCGCCGTTGCTCTTGGTGATAGCGAGCAGCAGCAAGTGATTGTTCGTCAAGGTCTTTGGCAGGGGTTTGTCTTAGATGCCAGTGCTTGGCAATTGCAATGTCAGGCTTTCGCTACTGAGCAAGCCGCTGATGAAGAAAATAAAGCAGATAAACAAGCAAGTATCGCCATTGCGGCATTCTCGCCATTGCCTCATAGTGAGCAGTTGACACTAACCGCTATGCCGGAAGAATTACCGCTGTCGTTGATGGCGAAGAATTACCACGGTAAATTAAGCCGCTTTAATTTACTGCAAGGACAATACAAGGTTAAAGAAGCGCGCAGTAATGCAGGACGTCAGTGGTTATGGGTTGCCGGTGTTGCCTTATTTGCCTTGTTACTTAATCTATCATACAAGGGCGCACAATTATGGCAGTTAAATGCCGAGCAAGATAATGTTCAGCAAAGTATCATTAGCCATTATAAAAAAGCTTTTCCGAAAACGAAAAGAGTGCGTGTTTCCACTATTAAATCGCAACTAAATAGAGAGTTAGCGTTATTGGGCGGAGTAAGTGACCGACAAGGGTTTTTATCAATGCTGGCTAAATTGCAACCTGCCTTTGCCAAAGTACCAGCCTTAAGACCTGAGACGTTAAAGTTTGATGGCAAGCGACAAGAGTTACGTATTCAAGCAACAGCGAAGGATTATCAAGCTTTCGAGCAGTTTAGTGTTGCCTTAGCCGCAGCCAATTTGAACGTTAAGCAAGGCTCACAAAATAACCAAGGTGATCTGGTGACGGGCTCATTTAGCATTTCTAATAAAGTAAGTAATAAAAATTCAAGTAAACGTAAAGGTGCAGCAAAACAGCGCAGCAATAAAAACAATAAGGAAACATCATAATGAAAGTATGGTGGCAGCAACTCAACAGCCGAGAGCAACGTCTTGTCGCAGCAATGGCAATTGTTTTTGCAGTTTTTATTTTTTATAGCGCTATTTGGCAGCCGTTAAATAGTAGCTTAAGCCAAGCGAGCAGTAAGTTAGTAAGACAGCAGCAATTGTTATCTTGGGTGCAAGAAAATACTGCTTTGTACCAACAAGCCAAGCGCTCAGGTGGTAAAGCAAAACTCAGTGGTAGCATTTCCAGTGTTGCCAACCGTAGTGCAAAAACCTATAAATTAACCATCACCCGCATGCAACCCCAAGGTGATGACTTACAGGTATGGATAGACAGCACGCCCTTTACCCAGTTACTGTTTTGGTTAGAGCATTTAGCCAACAATGAAGGTTTACAAGTTAAAGCCATTGATTTAACTCAAGGTGATACTAGCGGCGAAGTGAAAGTGCGTCGATTACACCTTACTCGGCTTTAATAGTACTTTAGTCAATCATGACTAAAGTACTATAGCCCATGTTCCATAGTTCAAGTTCGGCGCTCAAAACAGCGCAGAGCAATAGCAGATAGAGAAATTAGATGAAAAAGTGGTTTGCTTTTACGGCAATTTTTTTGAGCAGTTATCTAGCCTTTTTAGTGGCCACCTTGCCACTAGCATTAGTGATAAACACAGTTGAGTTACCCAAATATGTAAAAGTTGGCACCGTTTCAGGCTCAATTTGGCAAGGAGAAGTTACTCACCTTACTGTGAATAACAATCAAATTCAGCAAATTAAAAGCCAACTTAGCTTTTGGTCATTGTTAAGTTTGTCACCAAAAGTACAGGTGACTTTTGGTGATGCTATGTTAGCTGGAGCTGAGGGGAAGTTCACCTTAACCGTTTCGAGCAAAGAATTAATACTCAATGATGTAGAACTTTTTGTTGCTGCTAATGATATTGCTAAGCAACTACCATTACCTATTCCTGTTACCGCACAAGGTAGCGTCGAATTGTTTTTTACTGAGTTAAACCTTAATATTGCTGACAAGTTAACGTGTCAGAGCGCACAGGGACACGTTAGTTGGTTACGTTCAGGTGTGGTCGCTTTGAATAACAACATTAAATTAGGTAATGTTTCTGCTGATATGCACTGTGAACAAGGTGATTTAATGGCCACTATATTGCCTACAAACAACCTAGGTTTGAGTTTTAATGCTCGTTTGTCACTGGCCCAACAAAGAGCTTCTGGTCAGGGATATTTAAAACCCGGTGCTAAGTTTCCTGCGCAGTTAAAATCCGTTTTATCATTTCTTGGTCGACCTGATAATCAAGGGCGTTATCAGCTAAACTTTTAGCATTTTAGCATTTTAGATTGTTGCTTGGTGGTTAGAGTTAGAGGCAGTCAACTTTGACTGCTAACCAGGCATGAATCAAATTAGAACGGCATCAATTAAGACTCTAGTCCATTATCAATAGTTTTAGCGTTTGCTTTTACTTTTGTAAGGGCTGGCCAATCTTCGGCATTTAGTCGACCTTGTTCAATCATGCCACCCAAACCTTGAAGTCCTCCGGTGTGTAATAATACAAGGCGTTCATTTTCCTTAAAGTAGCCTTGCGTCAATAAATCAAGCAAGGCCAATATCATCTTGCCTGAATACACCGGTTCAAAGGTAATGCCGGTTTGCTGGTTGAAGGCGATAATCCGCTGCACATCATCACTACTAAATTTCCCATAACCGCCGCGGTGCAAGCTGGTTAATAATTGCCAGTTATTATGTCGCTTACCTTCAGGAGTAAGTAAGCACTTAATTTCATCAACTAAATACTCTGCTTGTTTTAATACGGCAATGCCTAAAATTCTATGTTGTTTGCTATTGGCGACAGTATCTCCAGAAATAAGACCTGCCAAGGTACCGCCACTGCCAACGGGAGTGAGTAAGGTATCGAATTCAGTTTGACTGTCCAGCTCAGTTAATATCTCGGCTACACCCGCTATAGCTAAGGTGTTACTGCCACCTTCAGGAATAAAAAAGTAGTTTGCATATAGCTCACTAAGCTCAGCAAGGAAGTTTGTCTCAAAACGGCGACGGTAGGTTTTTCTATCAACAAAATGACACTGCATACCCCACTGCCTAGCCCAAGCTAAAGTAAAGTTATTGGCATAATGTGCTTCGCCTCGTATTACACCAATGCAGGGAATGTTTGCTTGTTTACAGGCATAGGCAAAAGCATGAATATGGTTAGAGTAGCTGCCGCCAAAAGTTAACGCACCTTGGTAGTTACCCTGCTTTAATTTTTCTAGATTGTATTTAAGTTTTCGCCATTTATTACCAGATATGATGTTATGCAATAAATCATCTCGTTTAACTTGCACGGTAACTTTATATTTATCGAATAGAGGGTGATTTATTTTTTGTAGTATTGACAGAGGCTTAGGCATGGCTATTTAATTAAAGGTTAATTAACAACAAGTTTATCTACTATTATAAACAATATTGCTATTTTTCGAAGTTTTTCTTCTGGCGAGTTATAGCAAGTAACAAAGTGTTTTCATCAGACGATAGCGTTAAATTACGGCACTCTTCACAGTATAAATCACTAATAAACTTAGTTAATAATATTTAGTAATGCTTGCTCTAAAGGTGTAACAAAGGGTAATATCCTTATTAATTTTAGCTATATGCGATATTGCCGATAGATGTCAATTTTAACGAAAATTAGTCAACTTTTTTCAAAGAATATTTCCAATCAGCGTCTTGGTATTGCTTTTCAGCAGCAGGGTGTCTCCTTGTGCTCAATTCCTCAGCAAAATTTAGATAATGTTGACCAGCAGAGTAAAACGGCAAAAGTGCTCTTTCAGCAAGAAAAGGTAAGTTCGGCTAACTTTTCACAAGCGATACAAGCACTACATAAAAACCATGACCTTGAAGGTACTGCCCACTTAGTGCTGAACGAAGCACAATCACAGATAGTGCAAGTGGACAAACCTAGTTTGTCTGAAAGTGAAATACACAGTGCCTTGAAGTGGCAAATTAAAGATTTAGTCAGTATTTCACCAAATAATATGGTGTTAGATTATTATGATGCCCCGCTCCTTGCGGGTGGTAAAGAAAAAATCAATGTTGTTTGTGCACCATTGGATGAGCTGCAAAAATTACTGCTAGCTACTGAGCAGGGCAAGGTTAAAATTACTAGTATTACTACCCAAGAGTTTGCTTTTGCCAATTTATTAGCGCCGCAAAATGAAGCAAATTTATTAGTGTGTCAGCAACCTAATGAAGAAGTTGTGCTAATTATTGTTAAACAACAGCAAATATACTTTCACCGTCGGTTACGAGGCTTCGCCCAAATCGGCAGTAAAACAGCAGATGAATTATCTTTTGGTATTATTGATGACATCAGCTTAGAGATTCAACGCTCGACCGATTATTTTGAACGACAGCTAAAACAAGCGCCTATCAAGGAAATTAAAGTGCTTTTACCCATTGAGTTGGAGAGTGTCTTTATTGCAAAGCTAGCTGAAAATTCGGCAGTACCGGTGACTTCACTTGAATTACCGCGACCATATCATCACCATAGAGAATTTGCCGCAGCACTAGGTGCTAGTCTAGAAAGTATTTCTGACAATATTGACGGCAAAGTTGCAGGCGAAGTTTTAGCAGGAGCGCGTTATGACAGCTAAACATAGTATTAATTTATTACAAGCTGAGCTTTTCCCTGAACAACCCTTGCTGACCTTATCCAGAGTCGCACTTGCTTGGTTGGCTTTGCTCGTTATTGTGGTCGTGTGGGCTGTTGTTACTGAGGTTAATTATAGCCAGTCGGCGGCAAGGTATGATGGCTTATTAAAAGAGCAACAACAAAAAACAAAATTAGCCAATAAATTAGCAGCGCAAGTGAAAAATAGGCAAGTTTCACCGGCTTTAATGCAAAATCTCAACACCATAAAATTAGTGATGCAGCATAAAGATGCACTGTTAACTAAACTCACCGACTCAAATGAGACTTTTGCCGGCGGCTTTGTTATGGCAATGAATGATCTGTCAGCTATGCATCATAAAGATATTCGCTTACAAAGCATCAGTATCAATGCTACCGACATGAGTTTTACCGGCCTAGCCCGAAATCCACAAGCGGTACCGGCATGGCTAGCAGGCTTTAAACAATCACGCTTATTATCCGGTAAGGCCTTTGTGCATTTTAAACTTAGTCAGAATGAGCAAAATATTACCGAGTTTTCTGTCAGTTCAACGGCTAAAAAGGGTAAAAGCTAATGAAGCAACAATGGCAAAATACCAGTGATAAGTTTCTGCAACTCAGCAGCAGAGAGCAGTTTTTACTGCTATTAACGGGTCTAGTGGCGATATTTTTTATTATCTCCTATTTATTTATTGATGATAAAAGTGCCAAGATAGTTACCTTTGATAAACAAAGTCGAGCAATGACCTCTGGCAATAAAACCCTTAACTTTACTATCAAAGAATACCAAACAGCACTCGAAAAAGATGCCAATGAAGATACGGTTAAACAAATAGCAAGGCTTGAGACCAAGCTAGCTAAAATTGACCAGCAATTAGTACATTTAACTAATGAGTTAATTAGCCCAAGTGAGATGCGAGAAGCCTTGCTCAAACTGCTTAAATTAGAGCCTGGCGTGTCATTGCTGTCTTTCGATTTAATTGGTGCAAAACCGTTATTAGATTTACCAGCCCAAACCCAAAATACAACTGCGGGCTCACATGCACCGACAGACGAGCAATTGGGTTTAAATTTATATAAACACGGCATTAAAATTAAATTATCCGGTAAATATTTTCAGTTACGTAATTATCTACAACAGCTAGAGCAGTTATCGTGGAAGTTTTTTTGGCAAGATTTTCTTTTCGAAGTCAAAGAGTACCCACGCAGTGAAGTCGAGATAACCATCTATAGCTTGGGCTTAAATAAGGAGTTTATTGGTGTCTAGAGTACATTTTAATTTATTCTTATCCGCAGGCTTGATTGTTGTGGCAACGACGCTGATTTCGCCGATTAGCCTAGCCGCTGATGTTGACCCCACTCGTCCGTTTGGCGTAAGTGGCTCAGGTAGTGATAGCAAGTTAAAACGTGATGGCGGTTTTCTGTTAACCTCCATTATTCATGGTGATGGCATTCATACGGCTGTCATCAATGGCAAAATTTATAAAATGTTTGACTATGTAGGAGAGTATCGTATCACCGCTATTAATAGTCACAGTGTGATATTACGCAGTAAAACTAAACGATTAAAAATAAATATATTTAAAAATACCGGTTTTAAAAGTACCGTTGTAGCAAGTACTGTAGGTAACTAATGATAAAAACAAGCCCCCCTATGAACAAACTAAAATTAAAAATCGCCTTTTCAACGTTATTATTTGCCTTAGTTGGCTGTCAAACAGTACCGAATGATCCGGTAGAAATAAAAGCAGACCTCGATAAATCCATTAAAGAAGCTAAAGCATTTAATGGTCCTAAGCCATTAACGCAAGTCCCCAGTTCAGTACAGCAAGAACTGATGTTTAATGATATGAATCGAGCTAAACTGGGTATGTTGGCTGAAAAACGTTTGGAGATTTCAGCCACTGAAGTTGCCGCCAAAGATTTTTTTCAAGCGATTGTTCAAGGCTCACGTTATAACATTGTTATTCACCCTGATGTTGTTGGCCAAATTTCCCTCAGTTTAAATAATGTTACTTTATCAGAGGCCTTAGACGTCGTTGAAGATGTCTATGGCTATGATATTACTCGCACGGGTAACACAGTGAAGGTATTCCCTCCAGGGATACGTACAGAAACCATTGCCTTAAATTACTTATTTCTAAAACGTTTTGGTTCATCTAGCACGACAATTAATTCTGGTGGTGTCTCAGAAAATGATCCTAACAGCGGAAATAGCAGTAATAACAACAATAACAGCAACAGCAGTAGTAACAGCAATAACCGCAGTGGCAATAGTGGCTCTAATAATCAAAGTAGCGGCATCAATTTATATACTGAAAATGAATCAAATTTTTGGGAAGAATTGAAAATATCTTTAACTGCCTTTGTTGGTACCGGTGATGGTCGCGCCGTGATAGTCTCTCCACAAGCCGGTTTGGTGACAGTACGTGCGTTACCAAAAGAAATCATAGCCGTTAAGAAGTTTATAAAAGCTACCGAAACCCACTTACATCGCCAAGTGATCATTGAAGCGAAAATAATGGAAGTTACCCTTAATGATGATTATCAACAAGGTATCAAATGGGAGAAAGTCTTAGATCAAGTCGGTAGTGCTGAAATTATCTATTCCACCACGGGTAACGTTATTGGTAATGTCATCTCTAATACTATTGGCGGTGTTAGTAGTTTGGCATTTAGTAAACAAACTAATGGTAGTGACTTTTCCGGTGTTATTGAGCTTTTACAAACACAAGGTAATGTACAAGTACTCTCAAGCCCACGTATTACAGTCACTAACAATCAAAAAGCGGTTATTAAAGTGGGTGAGGATGAGTATTTCGTCACTGAAGTTTCCAGCACAACCACTACTGGCACCTCAACCACCACCACTCCAGAAATTGAGTTAACACCGTTTTTCTCTGGCATTGCCCTCGATGTAACACCACAAATTAGTGCTGATGGTAGTGTAATATTACATGTTCACCCTTCGGTTACCATTACCGAAGAGCAAACTAAAGTCATTCAAATAGGTGATGAAGTACTAGTTTTACCACTAGCGCAAAGTAGTGTTCGTGAGTCAGATACTATTATTCGTGCTCAATCTGGTGAAGTAGTAATCATTGGTGGCTTAATTGAAACCTATAAAGTTGATATTGAGTCAAAAACGCCTTTCTTAGGTGATATACCTTTCTTAGGTGAGCTCTTTAAAAGTAAATCACAACGGACGCAAAAACGTGAATTAGTTATCATGCTTAAGCCAATTGTTGTTGGTCAAGATACTTGGAAAAACCAACTTCAAGATGCGCGCAGCCTACTGACAAAATGGTTTCCAGAAGAAGTAGCAGCGTGTGAGCTATCTGATGAAGGTCAGTTAACAGCAGAATGCCAAGAGCAATGTGTCGATGCAGAATATGCTGCAGCCCATGATGTTTGCCAAGCGGCACAGTAAAATGAAACTAAGTTAAACAATTAAGTGTAAGTGCTTAATTGTTTAATTTTGCTTAACTTCGCTTAATTAGTTCAACTAGTAGAATTGCTATGTATTTATATCATTTTGGTTTAGGAGAGTTACCTTTTACGCTAACGCCTAATACTAATTTTTATTTGCCATTGGCACCACACAATGAAGCCTTAGCAGTGCTGTCAACAGCGCTGCAAACGGGTGAAGGCTTTATTAAGGTGGTCGGTGAAGTAGGTACAGGCAAAACATTGTTATGCCGAAAGCTGCTCAATGAAATACCAGAGCATTTCGTCACTGCGTATATCCCTAATCCCTATTTGAATCCTGATGAATTAAGGCGCGCAGTTGCCGTTGAGCTAGGCGTTAAACAAGCACAACGTATGTCAGTGCAGTTATTAACTCAGCGAATTCAAACGCGTTTATTAGAGTTACATGGTCAAGGACATTCAGTGGTACTGATACTTGATGAAGCACAAGCACTGCCAGAAGATAGCTTAGAAGCGTTAAGACTATTTACTAATTTAGAGACAGAAACACGTAAATTACTACAAGTGGTTTTATTCGCGCAACCAGAGCTTGATCAGCGCTTAGCCAAAACAGAATTTCGCCAACTAAGGCAACGCATTACTTTTGCCTATAAATTAAGGCCGATGAATGCCAATGAAGTACAGCAATATATTCAACACAGATTATTAGTAGCGGGTTATAAAGGTGCAGAACTCTTTCCGGTGGCAATTTGCAAAAAGATTGCCCGAGTGAGCCAAGGCGTACCGCGCTTGGTCAATGTGTTATGCCACAAAATGCTAATGCTTGCTTATGGTCAAGGACACTACAAAATGACGGTTAAATTACTTAAAGCCGCAGTTAAAGATACTGAAAGTATCGAGCAAGGCTCAAATAAAAGCCTATTAGTTTTTTCATGCCTGGGCATCTTAAGTGCCCTGTTTATGGCTTATTATACCTTGGTGGTTAAATCATGAGTGTTATTAATCAGATGCTAAAGGATTTAGATCAGCGAACCCCTGACGCTGATGCGCTTGCTGCACAGCCAAATTACCTTGCACCTGTGCATTCACCAATGAAAACTGTCGCTATAACCACTATTTTAGTGCTGGTTGTCTGCTTGACTAGCTTTTATGTGTGGTCGTTGCAGAATGAAAATAAAGCCTTAAAAGCGGTGTACAGTGCGACTAAAGCTAGCTCAGTTCAACTTGTACCTTTAGGTAATATAGCTTCGGACATTATTCCTTCAGACATTGTACTTGGAGGTATCGGAGCTTCGACAAAAATCCCAACTAAAGAAGTTACCAAGCAAGCCAAAACGTCAGTAAATGATAGCGCTACTTTTAAAGCATCGACCAGCAAGGCTCAAGAAATTAAGGCTAAGACTATTGTCGATAATGGCTCAAGTCGAGTTACCCCGGCAAAGAAAGCTGCCGTTATCGCTCATACTGAAGTTAACGTTGAAGATAGTCGTGCAGGTTATAACAAAAGCCATGCCGCAGCTCATAGCCAAGGTAGCACTAAATATAGTACCAAAGAGAATACTCATAGTCATCCACATATACCACCGGAGCAAAAGCACGCCAGCGTAGTCAAAGCTAATTCAAGTGCTAAGCCAAAAGTACAGGCAAATAAAATTTCGGTATCACGTCGGCAGTTGTCCGCGGATGAGTTAGCACAACAAAAAATTGTCCAAGCTGAAAAGGCACTTGGGGCTAAACAAATTGCCAAAGCAGAGAACTTGCTCGAAGATGTGCTTATTATCAAGCCGACGGATAGTCAAACCCGTAAAAAATTAGCAGCACTGTGGTTTGGTCGACAAGCCTATCAAGATGCAGTGAATTTGTTATCACAAGGTATCGCCTTAAATGGTCAAGACAGCAGCTTACGTGAGATGCAAGCTCGTATTTATTTACAGCAGGGACAGGCAAGGGCCGCATTAAATACCTTAAAACCATTAGCGAGCCTTAAAGATGAGCAGTATCAAATTATGCTGGCAAATATTGCGCAGCAAGCACAGCAAAATGAAGCAGGTATTGCTGCTTATAAAGTGCTGATAACCATGCAGCCTGAGATGGGGCGTTGGCAGTTAGGCTTAGCGGTATTGTATGATAAAGATAGCCAATTTAAATTAGCAAGTAAGGCTTATGCAGCAGCACTAGCAAAAAATGATTTATCAATTTCATCAGAGAACTTTGTTAAGCAACGTATACAGGCAATAGGACAGTAGGAACTAATCTTATATGGGCCACTGGCAACGTGCTGTACCGCTATTGTACGATCAAAATAGCCAACTGACGCTAGCAGATAGAGAGAGTTAATAAAAAGTGATTTATCTATTTCAACAGAAAAATTTGTTAAACAACGCATACAGGCAATAGGATAGTAGGAACCTATCTTATATGGGCCGCGGGCAACTTGCTGTACCGGTATTGTACGATAAGAATAGCCAATTGACGCTAACAGATAAAGAAGCGTTAATAAAAAGTGATTTATCTATTTCAACAGAAAAATTTGTTAAACAACGCATACAGGCAATAGGACAGTAGGACAAATTATGGCAGCTCCCAAATTAAAGATGCGCTTAGGTGACTTATTGGTTCATGAAAATATCATATCCAATGAGCAGCTAATGCAAGCGTTATCGAGTCAAAAGCAAACGGGTCGAAAGCTCGGTGATACCTTAATTGAGCTTAGCCATCTCTCTGAAAGACAATTGTTGCAATTTTTAGCGCAGCAACTCAATGTGCCTTTTTTAGATATTTCCCAGCATAAAATAGCGCCGAATGTTGCCAGTTTACTGCCGGAAGTGCATGCGAGACGTTTAAGAGCCTTGATCATTGAAGACCGAGGCGCTTCAGTATTACTCGGTATGAGCGACCCTGCCGATTTAAGTGGCTTAGATCAATTAGAGCGGATGTTATCGCCTAAGCGTATTGAACTTGCGGTAGTGATGGAGTCACAAATTTTTGATGCCTTCGACAGCTTATATCGCCGTACCGCTGAAATTGAATCTTTTGCCAGCCAACTAGAGGAAGAATATGAAGAGTCTTCTAGTTTTGATCTTGCCACTACCTTCCTTGATGAAGGTGGTGATGCCACAGTAGGGAAATTACTACAATCGGTATTTGAAGATGCGGTACAAATGCGTGCATCCGATATTCATATTGAGCCAGAAGAACATCAATTACGTATTCGTCAGCGTATAGATGGTGTCTTACAAGAAAAAATTCTGAAAGAAAATAAAATTGCTTCTGCTATGGTGTTGCGCCTTAAGTTGATGGCGGGTCTCGATATCTCAGAAAAGCGTATCCCGCAAGATGGCCGCTTTAATATAGATATTAGTGGTCACAATATTGATGTGCGTATGTCGACCATGCCGGTTCAATTTGGTGAGTCGGTAGTAATGCGTTTATTAGATCAATCTGCGGGGTTGTTATCCCTAGAGCAAACGGGTATGCCGGCAGATATTGTTAAACGTGTCCGCCAACAAATCCGTAGACCCCATGGCATGGTGTTAGTTACCGGGCCAACGGGTAGTGGTAAAACAACGACACTCTATGCGGCATTAAATGAACTTAATGAAGCCAGTAAAAAAATCATCACGGTTGAAGATCCGGTCGAGTATCGTTTACCCAGAATAAACCAAGTACAAGTAAATACTAAAATCGATTTAACTTTTTCAAGAGTATTAAGAACAGCACTTCGCCAAGATCCAGATATTATGATGGTGGGTGAAATGCGCGACCAAGAAACAGTAGAAATAGGCTTACGAGGCGCGATAACCGGTCACTTAGTGTTATCAACACTGCATACCAATGATGCCATTACCAGTGCGCTGCGTTTAATTGATATGGGCGCAGCAGGGTTTTTAGTGGGTAGTGCACTCAGAGCTGTCATAGCTCAACGCTTGGTGCGTAGAGTCTGCGACTCTTGTACCACTGAATACAAAGCGGATGAACAAGAAATATTTTGGCTAACGAACTTAGCGGGCGAGCAGGCAAAAACTAGCCAGTTTAAGCAGGGTAAAGGTTGTCAATCTTGTCAATATACGGGTTATAAAGGTCGAATAGGTGTCTTTGAAATACTTGAAATGAATCAAGAGATGATGGCGGCATTAAAACGTAATGATAGTGAAGCCTTTGGTCAGTTAGCCAAAGCAAACCCTAGCTTTACTCCGCTTGCTAAAGCGGCTTTTGATTATGCTGCCAAGGGCATTACTACAGTAGAAGAAGTGTTACGTTTGGTTGAAACAATTGATATTAATTAGTCACTTTAGTTAATTAATAAAATGATTAATCAACTAATAACGTATGTTAGAGCATAGAGATATTTATGGCGTCATTTAATTATACCGGGCGAAATGCCAATGGTAGTAAGGTAAAAGACAGTATTGATGCGGCCAATTTAGATGCGGCTGCTGAAAAATTATTCAAAAAGGGTATTACACCTATTTCTATCGTTGCCGGTGGGCAAGGGAATAGTAGTATTGCTAGTACTGATATTTTTGAGTTACTCAATAATGGTCGGGTTTCCTTAGAAGAGTTGATTATTTTCTGTCGGCAAATGTATGCCTTGATGCGCTCTGGTGTGCCTATATTGCGCGCTATTAATGGCATGGTTGAATCGGCCAATTCCAATACCCTTAAAAAAGCGCTCTCGGATATAGGCAAACAGCTGGAAGGTGGTTATAGTTTTTCTTCTGCACTTAATCATCATCCAAAAATCTTTGACCATCTCTTCGTTTCCTTGGTCCATGTGGGTGAGAATACCGGTCAGCTTGATCAAGCTTTTTTTAAGTTAACCACTTACCTTGAACGTGAGTTAGATACCCGCAAGCGTATTAAAGCGGCATTGCGCTATCCAAGTATGGTGCTTATTGCCTTATCAGCCGCTTTGGTTATTTTAAACATTTTTGTTATCCCAACGTTTGCCGATATGTTCTCTCGACTAGGGGCCGACTTACCCCCGATGACACAATTTATAATTGCCAGCTCTAACTTATTTACCAATTATTGGTATTATATGTTACTTGCCATAGTGGTGACTTACTTGATGATCAATAAGTCGCTAAAAACCAAGCAGGGACGTTATCAGTGGGACCGCCGCAAGATTAAAATTCCCATTATTGGCAGCATTATTGAACGTTCGATATTGGCACGCTTTTCCCATAGTTTTGCCATTGTCTTAAAGGCGGGTGTGCCTATGACTACAGCGTTAACCTTAGTTGCTGAAGCGGTAGATAATACCTATATGCAGGAGAAAATTGCCTCGATGCGACAAGGTATAGAAAGTGGTGAAAGTTTATTACGTTCATCTGTTGCCAGTAATCTTTTTACTCCCTTGGTATTACAAATGGTTGCGGTTGGTGAAGAAACTGGTCGAGTTGATGAATTATTGGCAGAGGTCGGCGATTATTACGAACGAGAAGTTGATTATGATTTAGCCACTTTAACCGCAAGAATTGAACCGCTATTATTAGTGGTGGTCGCGGTAATGGTATTAGTTTTAGCGCTAGGTATTTTTACGCCTATGTGGGATATGGCTTCGGCTATGCAAGGTTAATAACAGATAATATGGCGAATCCACCGGGAAATATTGAAAAAAAACAAGAGTCTACTATTGAGTTTGTTATTGTTGTGGTGATTATTGCAGTGTTGATGAAGTTATTATTGGATATGTTTTTTACTCAGCAAGAAAAAATAACCAATACAGCTTTTGTTAGCCTAGCACAAAGTTTTACCAGTAAAGTCAATGTGGTTCATGGCCAATGGTTAATGGATAAAGAGCCTAATATTGTGGTATTAAGCCGTTTAAATAGTAAAGAAAAGCAATATGTTAATGTGAACAAATCTGGCTGGATTGATAGCGACCATACCAGCTTGGCTTGCCATGAAATTTGGCAGCAAACCTTAACAATGCCATTACAAGTCGTTAAATCTGCGGTAGTGGCGATTGAAATTCAAAATAAAGCTATTAAAAACGGCCGCTTATGCCGATATAGTATTGCTAATGGGCAATCTTTTGATTATCGTAGTGATACAGGGAAAGTGAAGCAGGTAAATTAATTCTGCTATTGAATAAATTATCATCAGAAAATTATTCATCGGCTAATTTATTTAATAAGTACAAGTGATTAGCTATATTCGAGATTGAAAAGTGGTGTGCTACTGACCAAAATGGTAACATTATGTTTCTGGCAGCTAAAGATATAAATTTGCAGCTGATGCTATTGAGAATAAACTCAAAGTATTGGCTGATATAAGAAGGTTATCTCAATGATAAAAAGCATTTCCAAGCAAGGTATTGTTCAACATAGCCATAAACAGCTAGATGTTCGCACGACTAAACAGGCGGGCTTTACCTTAATTGAATTGGTTATTGTTGTCGTTATTTTAGGGTTTTTGGCCGCTACTGCTATTCCTAAGTTTATTGATTTAACCGTACAAGCTAAGCAGGCAAATATTCAAGGTATGGCTGGTGGCTTTGCCACGGGCGTATCTTTAGCTCGCTCGCAATGGGAAGCTGAGGCTCGTCCCAAAGATACCGACGGTGTCAATATGGTTAATTATGATGGCACTACCATTTATTTAACCAGTGAAGATAGCACTACTACCCCAACCATTAATCCAGGTTATATTGTTGGTACTGATAGTGGTAATGGTATAAATGGAAAAACCATGGCCGTAGCTGACTGTATTGCGGTATGGAATAGTTTATTGCAGCAACCACCTTTATTGGCCAGTAGTGTCACAGAAATTAATGATGATGGAAGCTTTAGGTATTTAGCAAATGTTGAAGGTAGTGGCTCAAGCACATTATGTCACTATCATTTAAAAGAAACATTAACGCGCGATAGTAATGGCGCTTACCTTGCTCCAGCAAATTTAACCCAAGAGGGTAATAGTTTTAGTTACCAGCCAGCAAATAGTTCGGTAATTATTTATATCAATGATAACTAGTTACGGATAACTATTAATTGATTTTTTGACCGTGCATTAAGCACAAATTAACTTAAATAAATTTATTCGTAAATTGAGGAAAAAGCATGAAAAGTAGTATGAATGTAAAAGTAAATCAACAGGGTTTTACCTTAATTGAATTGGTAGTAGTTATTGTTATTTTAGGTATTTTAGCGGTAACAGCGGCACCTAAATTTATTGATTTAACCAGCGATGCTAAAGCTTCCACCGTCGAGGCAGTAAAAGGCGCACTTAACTCAGCTGCCGATATGGCCCATGCTAAAGCTTTAGTTGAAGGTATTACAGCCGGTGATTTAAGTATTGCAGGCAAAAGTATTAAGTTTATTAATTCTTATCCTACAGCTGGGTCTATTAACGATCTGATGGATATTAATACTTCAGCTAGTGGTGGCAATGGTGATTTTTATGTTGCTACAACTGATGCCGATGCAGATGATGGCGTAACCACTTATACTCATCCTACTGCTGTAGATGGAACTGAATGTTTAGCTACTTATACTGCAACAGATGATGTAAATGTTAAGCCTGTAATAGCTAGCGATACTGATAAATGTTAATGACTAGCTAAGCTAGAAGTTAAGATGAAAACCGAGCTTTGCTCGGTTTTTTTATGTCCAAAATTAACCCAATAAAACAAGGAGCATTGCATCACAAATCTAATTTAGTTTAATTGTTATGTACAATGAAAATATCCTTATAGGCATCGGCTTATTTACAATAAGCTGTATTAACTCTACTTTGCCTTCTTGGGCTGTAAAATGCTATCCTGCCAATTAGTATGTTGTGGGTAAGTATATTTAGCTTCATTTAGCAGTAATTGGTATGGCTTATCTTTTCCAAGAACCTTTAATATCAATAAGCTATTCTCATATAGGCTCTCTCTAGGTTTATGTTTGATTCGTTTTAATGACCAAGCCAAGTACCTTTCTAGTTTATTAACATCCCGCTCACGCATAGCTGAAATAAGAATGTTTGCATAAACAGCTGCATCTAAACGGCTTTGCCAAGCAATAGGGTTAATGATGTCGTTTAATCGCTCTAATGATTTCGTGTCTCGAGTATTTTTCTCATATTCAACAAGAATGTTAGCCGTATGCAAGGTAGTTAATAAAAAGGGAATAAATATACCGGGTATTAAAATGGCAAGAAATCGAATTAAGAACGTTTGTGGACAAGCCATAAAGCGATACGTTAAACCCTCTACTAGCGCATATTTATCCACTAACCAAAGCATGATTAAAAAGACTAACCAGTGGCTGACAGAGCTATAAAAAGGGAATTCTAACTGGCTATGTAATAGCATGGGCAATAGCAGGGAAAATATAACTAGCCCTTTGTAAATCGGTATTTTACGCCAAGTAAAAATATAACCCAGAGTAAAAAATAGAAAAGCAACTAAGGCGATAATGCCGCCCTCAACCACCCAAAAAAGCAATTCATTGTGTGGGTGAGATAGGTTAGTAATGGTATTGCCTATCTCAGGGTTCTTTAGTGCATACTTATTGAAATGATCAATAAAGCCACGCTCAAAACCACCATAGCCGTAACCAAGCAGTGGCTTTTCTTTGACCATATCGGCACTAACTATAAATATGACATCACGAGCACCGACGTTTTCATAAGTCTGTTCACCTCTAATCGGTGTTGTGGAGTTTTCAAAACTGGTTATGGCGAGCAGTGCGGCAATAACGATAATCGCTAAGTTAGTGGTTAACTGTTTTTTGTTTTTTTGATATAAATACGGCGCAGTAAGGGCGAGTACTGCAATGGCGGCGACAAAACCGGTACGAGATTGCAGTAATATCAGCAGAAAACTGCTAACAAACAGGCTAAAAACTATTAGGCTATTGAAAGCTAATTTATTCTCAATAACATTACTTTTTACTGACAGGAATAAAGCAATGGCTAGACCTGTAACCATAAAGCTGGCCATAACATTTGGTTGAATGAAAACACCATGTGGTCGGCTACTACCGACAATATAACCGCCCCAAAACCCTTTTTCAAAGAGAAAGAATTGCACTAAACCAAAGCATGCTTCGATAACTACCGCCAGTAGAATTAGTGTAAGTAAATGCAGCGCATCAAGCTTGGAAAGTTTAAATTGATAAAGTGAAAAAAGAAAAAGTAATCCGCCAACTAAGGCTAAAATTCGTGGAATAGCATGGTCAGTAAATTCGAAATGATAAAATACCGGAATTATTAAACAAACACAGCCCAATGTTAGCCAAAGCAGCATCTTGCTATAGTAAATTTTCTTATTTAGGGTGATTTGCCACAGGCCTAGTGAAATAAGAGTTGTGGTAATAAGCCAAGCAATAACATTATAGGAATAATATAAACCGACACCGCCAGGGGTATCTAAAATAACATGCATGCCGACAAGGAAATAAAGGATGAGGAAAAATTTATAGTAGGGTAATAGAGACAAAATAAGCTCGTTGTGGAAAATGCAATGGCCGAGTATACAATCTATAGCTAAAGTGTTGTAAGATAATAACTATATTTTTGTTGGTAACTTGATTGTTCTTTGTTTTGATATTTATGATGTTAGTTATGTTGATACTTTCTGTGGAAAAAGCGCTAGAGGCAATAGAGATACATGATAAATAGTAAAGGCTTTACTTTAATCGAATTAATTGTCGTGATCATTCTTATTGCTATTTTAGCGGTGTCAGTGGCACCAAAATTTGATGGTACTTCAGGCTATGAAGCTCATACTCATAGAGCGCAGCTTATCTCGGCACTACGCTTAACCCAACAGCGCGCCATGCAGCAAACAAATTCTACCGATGGTTATTGCCATGAAATTGTATTTGATGACGTTGAAAGTCGCTATGGTATTCCAAATCGAGTTGATTGCACGGAGACTAACCCGGTGTTTTTACCAAGTTGGCAAGCAGATGCTACCGGACATACAGTTGATAGCCGTTACCAAATTACTTTCAATATTGATGGTTTACCTAACCCACAAACCGTTGGCTTTGATTGGATGGGGCGTCCTACCGAATCTTGCTCTGGTGGCTGTGAAATTAATGTTAGCCAAGCAGAAGGGCAGACACTTAAAATATATATAGAAGAGGAGGGCTATATTAATGTATTCACCGAGCTCCACCCCTAATAGAATTCAGCAAGGCTTTACGTTAATAGAGCTAATTGTTGGCATAGTTGTACTGAGTATTTCATTAGCAATTGTCAGTACATTAATCGCTCCAGCAGAAGAGAAAAGTGCCGATAATGTCTTGCAAATTAAAGCCTCTGAACTTGGCCAAAGTATGATGAATGATATAACTAGCCGTGCTTTTGATCACAATTCAGATATGTCTGGTGGTTTAGTTAGGTGTGGTGAACCAGCTGATGGGTCAAATGATTGTACTGCTGAAGCTGATTTTGGGCCTGAGACAGGAGAAACAAGTAGAAGTCAGTATAATGATGTTGACGATTTTGATGAGTTTGAAGATTTAGTGAACTCCACAGGTGCTGATCTTGACGGTGGTTATAGTGAATTTAATATTCATGTCAGTGTTATATATGCCGGTGCTGATTTAGGTTTGGCAAATGATTTAGCAAAACGCATTACTGTTACGGTAACGACGCCATTAGGCACAGCCATAGAATTTACTAGTCATAAGGCCAATTTCTGATGGCGAGTAGCAAAGTTAAACATAGCATGAAAGATAGCTGTATTAAGCGAAAGGCAGCTCAAGGCTTCACGCTAATGGAGCTAATATTAGTTATTATTATATTAGGCATTATGTCTGTGGGTATCAGTGGCTTTATCACCTTATCGACACAAACTTATTTAAATGCCACCAACCGTGATGAGCTAATTGGTAATGCTCGCTTTGCCATTGAGAGACTAAACCGTGATTTGCGCAATGCGGTACCAAGCAGTATTCGTATAAAGGAATTTGATGGTAATAGAACACAATGTATTCAATTCACCCCCATTAAAGCTAGTACTATTTATACCGATATCCCTGTGTTGCCTGAGGTAGCCAGTCAAACTCTATCAGTCATTCCTTTTAATGGTGAGGGTGGTGCACATTATGAGTGTGACGCGGATTGTACTGATATGGTAACCGTTTACCCATTAGATAGTGGCGATATATATGCAAATCACTTGGATGCAACGGGTAAAGTATTCCTCGTTGATAATGTTGATAAAACGGTCGTTCCTTGGAAGATTAACATACTGAATGGGGCAATTCATTTTGATGAAGACTCACCCACCCAGCGGCTATATATCACAGAGGAGCAGGTTAGTTATTGTGTTATTTCAACAGGCTCAGGGGGGATTGGCGGTATAATGATTCGCTATCGCGATAAAATTACCGAGGGAGACCAAACATCACCAGGCTCTAAACCTTTTCTAATGGCAGGTTATTTAATTAATGATATTAGAGGCCAGTTCCCTTTTAATTACCAACAAGCGACATTACAGCGTAATGCAGTAGTGCAAATTCATCTGCATTTTACAAAAGAAGATGAGCACTATGTATTTGACCACGAAGTGCATATTAACAATGTACCTTAATAAATCTATCGACTTATCACTGTTTTAGCGTATTTTTGTGTCTGTTTTTTTTACATTTGAAATGTAAGTAAAACAGTGAATTTAAAAAACACTAACAATATCAATCAAGTGTTGTAGTGGTTCGCTTCTTGCAGCACTATCTCTATATGGAAACACCCTTAAAGATTAATTATAGAGATTTAATTTTGAAGTTATTAAAAATATTAGCCTTAGCCACTTTTTTCTCCGTTAGCACTTTGGCCAATGCCTCATTAATGTTGACAGATGATGATTTTATTACCGTTGATCACAATGGTATTGATTTAGACTGGGCTTGGGCTTCGAATTATAACGTACAGTATTATTATAGTGATGCTGAACTTTTCAATGAATTATTTGCGCCAACGATAATTGATGGCTGGCGTGTAGCAACAACTGAAGAGTTTAGCTTTTTTTCAAATAATGTCACCGCACTAAACTTTAGACGGGACACTGGAGGCTATAAAAATGCAGTCAAATTTTTTAACTCTAATGATACCTTAGCTATTAGTGCTATGGACTTTAATGATGGTGATATTAGTGGTGAGTTTCGCGAAGACGCAATCTATGATACGGCAAACTTCTTGAAAAGAGCACCTAATTCTTGGTTTGATACCTTCTACGTTCGTAACGCTCTGCCTCAAGGCCCAAAACCAATCCCTGAGCCGTTAACTATTATCATTTTTGCAACTGCGTTAATTGCTTTGCAAATCAAACTGAGAAAAAAATCAGTTTAATATGTTTTATATAATCGGTTAAATTCGATAGCACATTTTATTAAAGCCCCGTTTTACGGGGCTTTTTTATGCTTTATATTGCAAAAATAAGTGCTTAGCGTTACCTTTGTAGTACCTTTGCCATATGAATTGTAGCCGTAACGCCCAGATGTCTATTCGTTATCAGCATTTGCCTGAAATAAAAAAATCATTCTCCTTACTCCAAAGCTCTAAACAGCAAGGTAGCTCTCTAGTCTTAGCCCTATTTGTTATAATTATATTGACCTTATTAGGCAGTGTTTTGATGCGTATGATTTCTACTAGTAATGAAACAGTATCGCAAGAGGTACTCGGTGCTCGCGCTTATATGGCGGCAAACTCTGCTATGCAGGCGGAGTTACAGTTATTATTTCCGCTAAATGTCACTTCATCAAATACTTGTGATACAGCATTTACAGATAAACCTTATGAGTTACAAACGATTTTGAATGAAGATATCCCTGGATTATATGATTGTACAGCTGCTACAAGTTGCGACAATTACCACACAGGATTGGATGGTACTAAATACTACCGTTTAACCAGTACTGGTGAATGTGGCAGTGGTGCTATGGAAGCTGATAGCAAGGTTATAGTAAAAAGTAGTCGTACAATTCAAGTTGAAGCGAGGAGTTTATAAATGTTGTCTCGTTTATATTTATTACTGATTTTAATGTTTACTCTAGGGTTAGTTTCACCCGCTAATGCTTTAGAGCAATGTTTAGCCATTTTTCCTGATGTAGAGCAAGAGTTTGGGCCGCAATTAACATTACCTAATTTTGAATCTAGTGATGAAGATATTAGCGATTTGAGTGGTTCAAATTTGTCTTTAGTTGAAGGTCAATATAAAGATATCGTTGTAACAGGAGAGGGATTAGCTTTCTTTGCCACCCTTGGGGGAGCCTACAGTATAACTAAACTTGATGTCGGTGAAAAATCAACGGTAATTTTTGTTGGCGGTGATTATTTTATTGATACTTTAATTCTAGGCAAAGAAACTACTCTTGCAGTTACAGGTAGTGATACGGTAAGAATTTATGCAAACAGTATTAGCATTGATGAAGAAGTGCATATTAATGATGCAAATGGTTCATTAATAATGGTTAGTTATGGTGATATAAGTGCAGGTGAAAAATTGCACTTTACTGGGGTTATGTATGCTCAGGAAGAGCTCGACTTTGGTGAAGAATCTGTCATTGTTGGTTCAATTACTGCTGATGAGGTAGATATAGATAGCCCAACGTCTTCTTCATATCAAGAATCAAGTATTACGGGGGCCGATTTTAATGGCATGTGTGACGTGCCATCAACCACACCAATAGACTATTGTGAAACTACCTTTATTAATGGCGCAACATCATTCACTAGTAATGGCAAAATTGAATACCAAAATAACCCCATCATTTATAATGATCGAAATGGTGTGTTAGCAGCCAAAGAATTGGACCCACTTGGAGGTAACCCAAGTTTAATCTGTGACGGTTTTGGTAGCTGTACATCTTCAGGAACACCAACCCAATCATTAGACTTAGGTAGTTTTGTTAATAGCAACGATAACACGGCATTAACTATTTCATCGGCAGTGACACTTGGGATTGGCAATTACAACACGGATAGCTTTGGTAATATCACCATAGAAAATGGTGGCAACCTAAACTTTTCTGCGAACTATGGTACTTACTATATTAAAAATCTCACGGTACTTGATGGCGAGCCAAATAATAGTTCGGCGACTATAAATTTATCGCCTGGTGATTATTATATAAAAAAAATAAAAACTAAGCTCAATACCACTTTTAATATTATCGGCGATGGTGCAGTAAGGATTTTTATTCGTGATAATAGTAATTTTGAAGGTAATACTCGCGTTAATATTAGTGGTGCACCAGAAAATTTTCTCGTCTATGGCTTTAAAAATATCAATATTAAAAATACCAGTGAATTTTATGGCTTAATCTATTCTAAAACTAAAGCGGAACTAAAAAATAGCGTTAAGTTAACCGGTGCCATTTCAGCTAACACTGTAAAATTAAAAAATACCAGCCAGATATATTATACCTGTGCTGCAATTCCTCAAGTACAACCTATTCTGAATTTCCGCTTTGACGAATGTAGTTATTCGGGTGTTGCAGGTGAAGTTATAGACCAAATAGGGAATTACTCAGGTCAATCTTTTGGGAGTATGGATACTAATACAGGGGGACAAATTGCACGTTTTTCTGATATATACCTTGAAGACCATCATATTGAGACTTCAGTCCCTCTACCTGCAAGCTACTCTGTTTCCACTTGGTTCAAAAAGCCGAACTCAAATTCCGATAGTCCCTACTTTGCTTTAGGTGCAATGCAAAATGGCGGTGATTTATTATATGTTGATCGGACTAATAATTGGCGTTGGGGAATATATAACCCGAATACAGGGACTAGTAATGGTTCTTTTTCATTTGCGACTTTGGACAATAATTGGCATCACATGACCTTGGTATATAGTGGTGGCGGAACTCAGCTTTATATTGATGGTGTGTTTACAGATTCAGTGAATAGAGCTCCCGCGGGCACGCTAAAGTATATAGGAACTTCTTTTGATGACGTTAATAGCAATAACCCTCAGGGCTTCAGAGCACCTTTGGATGAGTTTCTTGTTTATGATGTAGCGCTTAGCGCAGCGGATATCTTAAGCATCTATGATAATCAGCTAGCTGGGAATAATTATGATGCTAGTGTCCGTGCACCGGTTTCTTGTTCAACATTATTAGCCTTTTATCAATTTGAACAAACAGATTTTACTAGCCAAATAGATGATACCAGTGGTTTAAATAATCATGCGGAAAATATTTTTGGCGGTTTATCTACACCGGATGGTAAATACTGTCGGGGTTTTGAGAGTGAAAGCCGAAATGATTATAACGGCATAACAGATGCTTTTCGTTCAAGTTTAGATGTTAATGATGATATTGGCTTACAAGGCACCATTAGTTTTTGGTTTAACAGTAGGATTGACTGGAATCAAGGGCAAGAGCGAGTGTTGTTTGATGCTAGCATTGGTAATTCAGTTAGCGATAAGTATTTTGTATTAGAAATTCAGCAAGATGGTCGACTGAAATTTGCTTTTGAAGACTCCGCTGATACCGATTTTAATTTAGTTGAGTCATCAACAAATAACAGAACCGCAGATACTTGGTATTACTTAACTGTTACATGGGATTACCTTGCTAATGACTTTGCCATTTATGTTGATGGAACACTACAAATTCAGCAAAGCAGAAATACTAATGGTGCTATGGGGGAACTCAACCAAATAGTCTTTGGTGATAACGCTTCAAATTATACTCAAACAGGAAACTCAAATATCGCTTCACCGTATTCATCACGTGGTAATTATGATGAAGTCAGAGTCTATAACAGTGTATTGACATCAGTTGAAATTCAAGCAGATATGAACCAGAGTTTTGGTTGTAATGTCATAGATCATTTTGAAATTAATACCTTAAATGCGCAAGGCCTAACTTGCGAGGCGGATCAAATCATTATCAGAGCTTGCGCTGATGCATCATGTAGTACTGTTAATCCAGATGCGGTCGATGTTAAATTATTTATTAATAATATTGAAAATAAAACGGTTACCGTGTCAGGAGTCAATGGTACCAGTACAAGTTACTCCCATACTAGCGTGGGCAATGCTGAGTTAAGTTTAGATCAAACCTATGAATGTATAAATGGTTCTCCTACTGATTGTGATGTCACTTTTGCTGATGCAGGCTTTAGGTTTATCAGTACAGCGGGAACGAGTTTACCTATTCAGCTTGCAGGTAAACCATCAAACATTGGCTTTAATGCAGATATTTTAAAAGTTGAAGCTGTCAAAACTGATAACTCAGGAGCTTGTGCTCCATTATTGGTGACAGGTGAAAGTATAGATATGGCTGCGACTTATCAATCACCAATATCAGGTACACAAGCCGTTAATATCGCAGGACAGAATATCGGTACGGCTGTTAGTGGTACTGCATTTGATAGTTTACCCTTTACCTCGGTTCTCTTAAATTTTGGCAGTGATACTCAAAATAGCGCTGAATATATATTTAATTATCCTGATGCTGGTTCCGTAGTTTTAAATGCCCGTTATGAGTTACCTGATGATGATGGTAATCCTTCAGGTAATTTCATTAAAGGTACCTCTAACTCTATAGTTGTTCGTCCGTTTGCTTTTGATATGTTTATTGAAACTAACTTAGATAATTCAGATTTAGGGTATAAAGTTAATCCAGCGACAACGAGTGCTACGGGTGATATTTTTACCGTAGCAGGGCAAAGTTTATTAATTACTTATCGCGCGGTAGCTTGGAAAGCAGGTGATGATACTGATGCCAATGGTATGCCTGATGAAGATGAAATTTCAGCTTCTAATGTTACAACGACTAATTACACTAATGAAATTTTAACAAGTTTAAACTATAACGAAGTAGCGCCGATTGGTGGTATTACAGACGCGTTAGATATCTTAGATACCACAGCACAATTTATTAATGGAACTAAAACCGATAAAATCAGCTATGACGAAGTGGGGATTGTTTCACTTACCGCTAGGCGTAATAAATACTTATTGATAGATGGTGTTGATATCGAGGGGTATGCACCTTATGTTGGCCGTTTTATCCCTAATAATTTTAAAGTTACCCAGCTTATTGATGGCGATATATGGGCGTATTGTAATTCTAGTGTTATGCAAACTGAAAGTATACCTTTTGCCTATAGTGGGCAAATGCTTGTTAATGATTCAAGCAGTGGCGCATTAGTTTATGAGGTTACACCTGGTTTTATTATTGAAGCACGCAATAAAAAAGATGAACTCACTCAAAATTATATTGATACTTTTTTTAAACTTACGGATGCTTCTTTTACACGTTTGACTTTACAGTACGCTAATAACAATCCTATTTTAGCGCCCATTGAAGATGCTACTACTCCAGGAAAAGACCCATTAACTAAGGTAAGGTTAACGGCAAATTTAGGTGATGGTAGTTTTGATGATGATAAAGGGGTAATTACTTATAGTTATCATAATAATGATAACTATATTTATGCCCACGAAAGTAATAGTGAGGTTATCGAGTTTCCAGCGGATATAGATTTATCCATGGTATCAATTATTGATGGTGATACTGTTGTTACTCAAGATGAAGATAACGATGTTAGTAATGGTATATTTACCTTAAACCCAACGGCACCAAAAATTCGTTTTGGTCGCGCTCAACTTGAAAACAGCTATGGACCAGATACATCAGACTTACCGCAAACGTTATCAATTAACTATTTTACAGCAAACGGTTATGTGCTTAGTGCAACTGATACCTGTACTCTCTATAATTCTACGAATATTGCGTTAACTAATATTGATTTAGGTGAATCAAAAACCGCAGTGAAAACCCTTGTGGATGGTAAATTTACAGATGAATTACCTTTCGGTGAAACCCGCAGCATTATACTAACGGCGCCAACAACGGGCCCAACTGATATCAATATTGGGCAAGTAGAAGTTATTTATACTATCAGCGAATGGCTGCAATACGATTGGGCTTATGACACTGAAGGAGTAGATGGTCTTTTTAACGATAATCCACGCGCAGTTGCTACCTTTGGCATTTATCGCGGTAATGACCGTATTATTTACCAGCGTGAGATAGAAAAATAAATTAGTTTTATCAGTCGCATTATGAAATGAGACTAGCGTCTCATTTTTTTTTGCGCTTCTTTAGTGCTTTCTTTTAAAAAAGCAACACATTAACTAAATACTAAGGTATGATTATCCGATCTGTTATTCGCATCTTAACAGCGTCTATTTAATTAGCACTTTACAGGACATTTTGAGCTTATGTTTAAAAAAATACGCGGCATGTTTTCTAACGATCTTTCCATCGATTTAGGTACCGCAAATACACTTATTTATGTAAAAGACCAAGGTATAGTGTTAAACGAGCCTTCTGTAGTCGCTATTCGTCAAGACCGCTCTGGTGGCTCTAAAAGTGTTGCCGCTGTGGGTACTGCTGCAAAAGCCATGTTGGGTAGAACCCCAGGGAATATTGAAGCGATTCGCCCAATGAAAGATGGTGTGATTGCTAACTTCTTCGTTACCGAGAAAATGTTACAGCACTTTATTAAACAAGTGCATAACAATAACTTCTTACGTCCAAGCCCGAGAGTTTTAGTTTGTGTTCCATGTGGTTCAACCCAAGTTGAACGTCGTGCCATTCGTGAATCTGCCATGGGCGCAGGGGCTCGTGAAGTTTACTTAATTGATGAGCCAATGGCAGCCGCTATTGGTGCTGGTATGCCAGTATCTGAAGCAACTGGCTCTATGGTGGTCGATATCGGTGGTGGTACTACCGAAGTGGGTATTATTTCATTAAACGGTGTTGTCTACTCATCATCTGTCCGTATTGGTGGTGATAAGTTTGACGAAGCCATTATCAACTATGTTCGCCGTAACTTTGGTAGCTTAATTGGTGAAGCAACGGCTGAGCGCATTAAACATGAAATTGGTTCTGCTTATCCAGGTGAAGAACTTATTGAAATTGAAGTACGTGGCCGAAACCTTGCTGAAGGTGTACCACGTAGCTTTACTTTAAACAGCAATGAAATTTTAGAAGCATTACAAGAACCATTGAGTGGTATTGTTAGTGCCATTATGGTGGCCTTAGAGCAAGCACCACCTGAGCTAGCCTCTGATATTTCAGAGCGCGGCATGGTATTAACCGGTGGTGGCGCTTTATTGAAAGACCTTGACCGCTTGTTAATGGAAGAAACCGGTATTCCTGTTGTTGTGGCTGATGATCCTCTTACCTGTGTTGCCAGAGGTGGTGGTAAAGCCTTAGAAATGATTGATATGCATGGTGGCGACCTCTTTTCTTACGAATAGTCGTTGGAAGTTTTTATTGCTACTTAGTCCAATTACTTCGGTAAAAGTACTCATTGACTAGCGTCAACTCCGTGCTATTGCCTTGTACTTGGATTAACTAGCTGCAAAAACATCTCAGCTTAACTTTCTTTTTTTACTGTTGTTTTTTCACAGTACCCTTCATAACTGACTTTTATGAACCCAATCTTTAATCAAGGCACATCCCCAGCACACCGACTTATCTTGGTACTTTTCTGCTCGGCGGCCTTGATTTTTTTCGACCATAAAATGGCAAGTTTTGAAACCGCCCGTGGTTATTTACAGTCGTTAGTGAGTCCTTTGCAATATATGGCTAATGCGCCTAAGCAAATGATGACTTGGGCTGCAGAAAATATCGTTATTCGTCAGCAATTGATGAAAGAGAATCAAGCCTTTCGTGAAAATGAACTGTTTTTCCATGAACAAGGGATGCAGCTGAGTATGGTTCGACAAGAAAATGAACGCTTACGCTCATTACTTTCCTCTCCAGTTCGCGATGAAATAAAAAAAATGTTTGCCGAAATCCTCTCGGTAGATAGCGACCCTTATTCCCATCAAGTGGTGATTAACCGTGGTGCTAATGATGGTGTCTACGAAGGTCAGCCGGTCCTAGATGAAAAGGGCATTGTTGGGCAAATACTGCATGTCGGTGTTAGTAGCTCCCGAGTGATTTTAATAAGTGATATTTCTCATGCTATTCCAGTGCGTATTCAACGTAACGGCATAAGGCTTATTGCCTCGGGTAGTGGCCAAATTGATCGTCTTATTCATAACTTTGTGCCACACAGTGCCGATATAAAAGAAGGTGATTTATTAGTTACCTCAGGTTTAGGTGGTAAATACCCAGAAGGTTATCCAGTATCTCGCGTAGTATTTGTGCGCACCGATGAGTCACGCGAATTTGCCACTATTTATAGCAAGCCAGTCGCGCAAATCGATAGGTTACGTTATATGTTATTGCTTTCTAAAGAAGAGTCTAACAAGCAGTCATCATCACCTTCAGTTAATGATGCTAACTCTGCCAAGAGTATTAAAGCAATTGCGGGTAAATCCTAATGTTTAGTAATAATGGTTTTATTATTCTGCTAACTTTGCTTATCGCATTGATGGCCAGCATTACCCCTATGCCACTTAGTGTCGATGCTTTTCGCCCTGATTGGGTACTCATTGTTTTAGTCTACTGGTGCTTAGCTTTACCGAATAAAGTAAACATTATTACCGCTTGGGTGATGGGCTTTATTCTTGATGTATTACTTGGTTCCGTGCTTGGCGTTCACGCCTGTGCAATGGCTTTATCTGTTTATATTGTTGTCGTTAATTTTCAAAAAATTAGAAATTTTTCAGTTTGGCAGCAAGCACTCATTATTGGTGTACTTTCAGCACAATATCATCTGGTTGTTTTTTGGCTACAACGTTTCTTAAGTGATGTGGTTTTCCTGCCGAATTATTTATATCCAGTGTTAACGACTATAGTCTTGTGGCCTTGGGTATTTTTATTGTTACGCCGTGTTCGTCGTCACTTTCGTATTAAATAACGGTGTATCAAGTAACTACGTTTTAAATAGCGATGTTTTAAATAACAATGTTTCAAGTAATCATGCATTAAGTAACAGAGCGCTATCTAGTAACTAACAATAAGTAAGCAGCACATAATCCGACATTTCTTCAAGGGCTAGCTACAACAGCAGTAAATAATTTTTATGACAAACCCTATAGCTAATTCAAAAAATACTAGTCAAAAGCTAATTTTAGCTTCGCAATCGCCAAGACGTAGGCAGTTGTTAGCTCAATTAGGCTATCAATTTACCGTACAGGTCAGTGATATTGATGAGACAGTAGCAGATACTGAAACCGCTTATGATTATGTACTACGCTTAGCCAAGCAAAAAGCGCAACATATACAGGATTTATTGCCTGAAGCGGAGCAAATCAACAGCCAGGTGTTAGGCTCAGATACTTGTGTGGTATTAAATGGCCAGATTTTAGGTAAGCCTGATAACGAAGCCGATTGTATTAAGACTTTATCGCTATTATCCAATAATCAGCACCAAGTATTAACGGCCGTTGCCTTAGCTAGCCAAGCAGGAGTGCAAGGGCAGGTAATTACCACCGATGTCGTTTTTAAAACGCTGACAACAGCAGAGATTAAAGCTTACTGGTTAACCGGTGAGCCGCAAGATAAAGCGGGTTGTTATGGTATTCAAGGGATTGCCGGACAGTTTGTTAAATCCATTAACGGTAGCTACTCAGCTGTAGTGGGTTTACCGTTATATGAAACAGCCCAACTGCTGGCTAAGGCCGGATTTATTGGCGCTATTCATGCAAAATAATTTATTGAAGTAAGGGCTATATATGAGTGCCGAGTTATTAATTAATGTTACTCCTAGTGAAACACGTGTTGCTTTGGTGGAAAATGGTTCACTGCAAGAAGTGCATATTGAGCGTCAAGGCAAGCGTGGCATTGTTGGCAATGTTTATTTAGGTAAAGTGATTCGTGTTTTACCGGGTATGCAAGCCGCTTTTATTGATATTAATTTAGAAAAAGCGGCGTTTTTGCACGCTTCTGATATTAAAAGTAAACTTATTTTAAATGAAGATAATGAGCAAGTAGCCGATATTCGATCCTTAGTGCACGAAGGGCAGAAAATTATGGTGCAAGTGGTTAAAGATCCGCTTGGCTCGAAAGGCGCTCGATTAACTACAGATATAACCATAGCTTCACGTTATTTAGTGTTGATGCCTCACTCTCAACATGCAGGTATTTCATTACGCATTGAAGATGAGAAAGAGCGTGAACGACTAAAAGATATTGTTAGCCCCTATTGTGATGAGCAACAAGGCTTTATCGTCAGAACCGCAGGTGAAGGTGCCGGCGAGCTTGAGCTACAACATGATGCCGAGTTCTTACGCAGAGTATGGCAAAAAGTATTAACCCGTAAACAACGTAAACAAACCAAGTTACCTTTATATCAAGATTTGTCATTGTCATTTCGCGTACTGCGAGATTTTGTTGGTATTGAATTAGAACGTATTCGGGTTGACTCTAATCTTACTTACCAAGAGTTGGAGGTTTTTACCAAAGAATTTGTCCCTGAATTGACGCCACTGTTAGAATATTACCCAGGTGAACGTCCTATTTTTGACTTGTTTTCTGTCGAGAACGAAATTCAGCGAGCATTGCATCGTAAAATAGAGCTTAAATCGGGTGGCTATTTGATCATAGATCAAACCGAAGCTATGACTACCATAGATATCAATACCGGCGCTTTTGTTGGTCATCGTAACTTAGCTGATACTATTTTTAGTACCAATATTGAAGCGACTCAAGTTATTGCCAGGCAGCTAAGGTTAAGAAACCTCGGTGGTATTATCATTGTCGATTTTATCGATATGCACAATGAAGATCATAAACGTCGGGTATTACACAGCCTAGATACGGCGATGAGTAAAGATAAAGTAAAATACAGCCTACATGGCTTCTCAGCTCTTGGTTTAGTTGAGATGACACGGCAACGAACCCGCGAAAGCTTAGAACATGTATTGTGTGGTGAATGTCCACTTTGTACTGGCCGTGGCCACCTTAAAACAGTAGAAACAGTCTGCTTTGAAGTCCTTAGAGAAATCGTTCGGGTAAATCGTGCCCATGACGCAGATAAATTCACTGTCTATGCTTCAAGTGCGGTTAGTGAGTCTTTGCTTAATGATGAATACCATAACTTAGCTGAAGTTGAAGTTTTTATTGGTAAGGTGATTAAAGTACAAGCCGAACCCATGTATAATCAGGAACAATTTGACGTTGTTATGATGTAATGCCCCAGCACGATTACAGCATAACAAATATAGGACTATCTAAGCTTTAATGAGTATTGTAAGCACTTCTAATCGTTGGCTAAATCGCCTTTATAAAACAGTTGCCATCTTATTGGTGCTGTTAGCGGTATTAATTAGTGCCTTTCGTTTATTTTTACCTTATGTGCAGCATTACAAGATCCCTCTGCAAGATTATTTAAACGAAATATCGCAAACGAATATTTCCATTGGCAGCTTAAGTATGACTTGGCAGCAGTCAGGGCCTATTCTTGTTATTGGTGATGTGCAAATACTTGAAACTGAAAGGGCTTCTGTCTTTATTAAACGACTTGAATTGCAAGTTGATTTTTGGCGCTCTCTGACAGAACAAAGCCTTATCACTAAAAACCTAATTCTTTCCGGTGCTCAAGTTGATATCTCCCAAAGCTTGTGGCTATCATCAAAAGAAGACAATATCCCCGAGATCGTCGATACAAAAAATGAAGCCAATGATATTGAAGTTATCAGTAATCTTTTTCTGCATAGTATAAAGCGCTTTTCTATTCGTGAAAGCCAATTGACGGTTCGAAATAAGGCGATTGCCCGTAACATTGGCCTCAATCAATTAGATTGGTTAAATACCGATGGGCGTCATCAAGGACAAGGCAGTGTGGTCTTAAATGGCTTAAGTTCGAATAATTTACAGTTGAAGGTAGATTTGCAAGGAGAGCAGGGTCGTACTTTATCTGGACAAGTTTACTTACAAGCAAATCATATCGATATAACTCCCTGGTTAGATAGTGTTTTAGTACTTGAAGATGATAAAACTAAAACCGATATTAATTTTTCCGCTTGGTTACGTGTCAATAACGGTGAGTATGATCGCTTACAAATAGATATCGCACAAAGCAGTATGAATTGGTTATTTGACCAAAAGCAGCAAAAGCTGATTTTAAATAACGGGCAAGTATTACTGGTTAAAGGTAAGGCAGAGCAAAGTTTTAAGCTGTATAGTACGCCGTTATCATTACAGTTTAACGAACAAGCACCTCAACAATTTACCGCTATGCTAGCGAAGCAGGGCGATGATTTTTCACTACACCTCTCCGAAATAGATGTTGCTATGTTAGCGCAATTAGCGCCGTTAATCGTGGCGAAAAAAGCAACACGTAACGTGCTAGCAGATATGAGTTTAACGGGGAAAGTTGAAAATCTACATATTCGTAGAGATAATGACGAGCTGCAAATACTGACAAGTTTTACCTCATTTAATAACAACTTTAGTCACGGTATACCGGGCTTAGAAAATGTTTCTGGCAAGCTAAGTTTTGTTGGCAATTATCTATCTGTTGATTTTAACGCCGAGCAGGGTAAGTTAGATTTTGATAAGTTGTTTGTACAAGCCTTTCCCTATCAAGGTTTATCAGGACAGCTCAATGCAGAATTTGATGATAAGGGTTGGGCATTAACGGTTGAAAAATTTGATTTTACTTCAAAAGAAATTAACTTATCGGCACAAATAAAAGTCGAGGCGCCGCTTGATGGCGAAGTGAAGCTAGCGCTACTGGCTAATGTCTCCAATGCCAATGCGGGCTTGGTGGGCCGTTACTTACCTTTACCTATTATGAGTGATAACTTAGTTAGCTATCTTAATTCCGCGGTTGTCTCTGGTCGTGTTGAAAATGCCCAGATCTTAATAAATGGTCCTATCAGTCGTTTTCCTTTCACCGATGGTAGTGGTATTTTTGTTGTTGATGCCGAATTAAGTAAATCTGAGTTTAAGTTTGTTGAAAACTGGCCAGCCATCACTGACTTTGTTGCTAATTTAAACTTCACTAATAATTCTATGTTAATTACCGGTCGAGGGGGAAAATTGACCGGCTTGGATGTAACTGGAGTGCGTGCAGGTATTGCTGATTTAGCCCATGGCCAAATTTTAACGGTAGATGCAGAGATAAAACCAACAGAACCGCGCTTTATTGGCGATTTGATGAATCAAAGCCCATTTAAAGGTAGCGTTGGTAGTGTTTTAGAGCAATTAAAAGTAACGGGTGAGGTCAGTGGCGAGTTTCATTTAAATTTACCACTGAACGATAATGAAAAAGCATTGGCAAGTGGTACTATCGACTTTGCTAATAATAAGGCTAGTTTGCAAACACCGCAGATGAATTTTACTGAGGTTAACGGTCAATTAAGTTTTAGTAATGATAAAATTAGTACTAAAAATTTAACCCTTGTTTGGCAAGGTTTACCTATTGCCCTTGATATTACTGGCATGGACAAAGCTGATTATTACGATACTGATATTAAACTTTCTGCTTTATGGCAAGAAGGGCAATGGTTGGCTAATGTACCGCAGCAATTACAACGATATACCCAAGGTGAACTGCCATGGCAAGGGGATTTATCCTTACACCAGCACCACCAAGGTGGCTTTTCTTACAATGCCAATTTTTATTCTGACTTAAATAAAACTCAGTTATTGTTACCGCCACCTTATGATCGTAGCGAAAAACAAGAAAATCACTTATCGGTGCAAATTAATGGTCAGATGGAGCAGTCTAAAGTCGTGCTCAATTATGGCGATAAAATGCAATTCTCCGGCTTATTAGAGCACGACACTACGGCATTCACTCGTGCTAATTTGATGCTGGGTCAAGGCACTATGGCATTGGCAAGTGACGGATTTCATATAACGACTAAGTTAGATCAAGCAGATTTTTCATTATGGCAACCACTGATCAGCGATATTCTCGACAGTATTAATCAACCAACTATAAGCACAAGCACAAGTATAACTGCAGCTACAGAGTTAGAAAATACTACGCCTTTTTTAGCGAAACCTAAAAGAATAAGAGGCTCAATTGGTCAGTTAAAAATACTAGGCCAGCAGCTCAATAATGTTTCTTTTAACTTGTTAGATAAGCCTGAGTGGTGGCTATTACAACTGGATGCCAAAGAAACTCGTAGCCAAATAAAAATTTATCCCGATTGGCTAGCCCAAGGTTTAGATATCAATGCTGAATTTTTAAAACTGACACTAGCTAAAAAATCAATACCGAAGGCTGAGCTGCTTTTACTAAATAAACAGCCAGACAAAGCGGAAAACGATAATATCTTTGCCAATATCCCGCCGATAAAATTTCATTGTGATAGTTGCGCTATGGGCTCAGTAGAGCTAGGGGAAGTTGATGTAAATATTAAGCGCATTGACAAACAAACCATAGAGTTTACTAACTTAACCGCTAAACGTGGGGAAACACAATTAAACCTTACCGGTAGCTGGCTTCATAACGAGCAAGAATCGATAACCTCGTTAGTAGGTAATCTATCGGTGGCTGATATAGAGACAGAATTAAAAGCCGCGGGTTATGACTCCATAATTAAAGACAGTGGGGCTAAATTCAAAGTAAACCTAAACTGGGCGGGAGGTCTACATGACTTCGATGTTAGTCAGTTAAACGGTACTATCAATGGTCGTCTTGATGATGGCTATTTAGCGGATGTTAGTGATAAAGCAAAGATTTTTTCTGTGCTAAGTTTGCAATCTTTAGTACGTAAGCTAACGCTGGACTTCCGTGATATCTTTAGTGACGGTATGTTTTACAGTAATATCACCGGTGACTATCAATTAAGTCAGGGGCTGTTAACTACAAATAATACCGAAATGAAAGGTACTGCCGGTGATTTGTTTATGACGGGGCATACCAATTTAGTAACGGGTGAGCTAGCTTATGATATGTCTTACAAACCGAATCTGACCTCTAGTTTACCGGTACTTGCTTGGATAGCTACATCTTTGAATCCAGTGACTTTTCTTGCAGGCGTTGCCATTGATCAAGTCGTTAGGTCTCAAGTTATCTCTGAAGTTAAATTTGAACTAACTGGCACTGTGGATAATCCTGACTTTAAAGAAGTTGATCGTAAAAGTAAGAGCATTAGTCTCAAGGGCACAGCGCCAACTGAAGATGAAAAACAAGATGAGTCAAAGGGTGATAAACCACTAGCAGCTATAAGTAATGAGGTAATTGATGGTTAAATTGACAGCGATACAATTATCATCAGCGGCTAATGTTGCCACCAACCTTGCTAAAATAGCTGAGTTACTCGCTAAAATTACCGCGGGTCCGATAAGGGCTAAAAACGGCAGTACTAACATAGGTAAACATGATGATACTGTTAATGAGCCGATTCAGCATTTAGTGGTTTTACCTGAGTGTTGTTTATACTTTGGTAGCAAAGACAGCGAACAGCTAAGTTTGGCAAAAAAATCAGCACTCGCGAACGATCTTTGTTCTTCGCTTGGACAACTAGCTAAGCGCTTTAAGGTATACCTAGTCGCAGGTACTGTGCCTATTCTAACGTCTTCAGCTAAAAAATTTACTAACAGCAGTTGTGTCTTTAGTCCTAATGGCGAATTAATAGGGCAATACGATAAAATTCACTTATTTGATGTCAATGTCAGTGATAGTACTAACAGTTATTGTGAATCGCGTTATACCCAAGCTGGTAAAGAAATAAAGGTTGTTAACACCGAATTTGCTAACATTGGTCTATCAGTTTGTTTCGATTTACGCTTTCCTAACTTGTTTCAACAACTAGTAAAAGCGGGGGCAGAGATAATTACCGTACCCAGTGCCTTTACTAGAGTAACAGGGAAAGCACACTGGCAAACATTATTGCAAGCACGCGCGATAGAAAACCAAGTCTATATTGTTGCCGCAGGACAAGAAGGCGTTCATGAAAATGGCCGGGAAACTTGGGGACATTCAATGATCATTAACCCTTGGGGTGAAGTTGAACAGAGTATCGCCACGGGTGAAGGTTTTATTACCGTTGAATACCAACAACAAGAAGTAACACGTATACGTCAAAGCATGCCTTTGACTACACCTTTAAACACGCCGCTGAATAATTAATTGCAGCGCTTATAATTAAAGAACATAGAAGTAGAGCTTATACCTAATGAATATTGTTGAAAAATCCTTATTAAGTGATAGTCATATTGATGATGAAGTATTAGCAAAAACCTTAAGAAGCATGATGGGACGAAAAGTTGATTATGCTGATTTATATTTTCAAGCAAGTCAGCATGAATCCTGGGTGCTAGAAGACGGTATTGTTAAAGAAGGCTCGTATAATATTGAGCGTGGCGTTGGTGTAAGAGCAATTTCCGGCGAAAAGACCGGCTTTGCATATTCGGATGAAATATCTCCTGAAGCACTGCAACAGGCCGCTGATGCAGCTAAAGGTATTGCTGATAGTGGTACAGGCGCTACCGTTAAAGCTTTTACTCGTCAATCACCTATTCAGGTTTATCAAGCCGTTGAGCCACTTGGCAGTTTAAGCCAAGAGCAAAAGATTGATTTACTGCACAAGATCGAGGCACATGCGCGTCAAACTGATAGTCGGGTTAAACAGGTTATTGCGAGTATTTCTGGTGTCTATGAAACTATTTTAATCAGTGCCAGCGATGGTACTTATGGTACGGATATCCGTCCATTAGTACGGTTAAACTGCTCAGTGTTAGTTGAAGAAAATGGCAAACGAGAGCGCGCAAGTGCTGGTGGTGGTGCACGTACTGATTACAGTTACTTCTTTGAAGTTGAACCTGGCGATAACAAAGCCCGTTACCTGGCTTATGCCGAAGAGTCGGTTAGACTAGCGTTAGTTAATTTAGTTGCCATTGAAGCCCCCGCAGGTACTTATCCAGTGGTGCTGGGAGCTGGTTGGCCTGGAGTATTATTGCATGAGGCCGTTGGTCATGGTTTAGAGGGTGACTTTAACCGTAAAGGTTCGTCGGCTTTTTCTGGTAAAATTGGTCAGCAAGTTACCTCCGAGCTTTGTACCATTGTTGATGATGGCACCTTAGCTAATCGTCGAGGCTCTATTACTATAGATGATGAAGGTACACCTGGACAATATAACGTCTTAATCGAAAAGGGTATCTTAAAAGGCTACATGCAAGATAAACATAATGCCGGTCTAATGGGGGTAAAACCCACAGGTAATGGACGACGTGAATCTTATGCGCATTTACCTATGCCTCGCATGACTAATACCTATATGTTAGCTGGTGAGTCTAGCCCTGAAGATATTATAAAGTCAGTGAAAAAAGGTATTTATGCGCCAAACTTTGCCGGTGGTCAGGTTGATATAACCTCTGGAAAATTTGTTTTTACCACGTCAGAAGCGTATTTAATTGAAGATGGTGTAATAACCTCACCAGTAAAAGGCGCTACCTTGATAGGTAATGGTCCTGAAGCGATGAAACGAATCAGCATGGTGGGTAATGACTTAAAGCTTGATGGCGGTGTTGGTATCTGTGGTAAAGATGGCCAAAGTATACCTGTTGGAGTCGGTCAACCGACGCTGAAAATTGATGAGATGACTATTGGTGGTACCCAGTAATTAGCCTTAGTTAACAGCTAACCTTGATATGTTAGCAAGCACTGACTTTTCAATTAGTGCTTGCTGATACTTAGTAGCTTTACCTTTTTAGCTAATATTTTACGGTATTAACTTTTAGGTGCTTTAATTAGGCATTAGCTTTTAGGTAAGTGAACAAGTTTTTATAATGTTTACCTAGTTTTTCAGCTTTTTTCTCTTTCGCGGCATTGCGAACTAACTGCTTGATTTTTTGTCGCTCAATTTTAGGAAATTCACTTATTAATGCTTCAACAGCGTCATTACCTTGCGCTATTAATTCATCTCTAATAGTTTCTAAACGGACAAATTTTGCCGATTCTTGTTGATGCTTATTAGCCATAACTTCGATAGCATGGTGAATTGGCTCTAGGTCAGTTTCCAATAATATCTTAGCTATATGACGAATGTGACGACGCAAAGCTTCATGTTTATTGGAGATTTTGTCAGCTAAAACCATAGCGTATTTTAGGTCCTCACTTAAAGGCAAGCGACTACGCTGATGCTTAGACATGTCCACTAAGCTTTGGCCGAAATCTTGCAATTGATGCATTTCACGTTTTATTTCGGTTTTACTTTTAAATTCTTCTTCCATTTCTTGTGATGAATCGTCGATATCGTTGGCTGACTGGGGCATAATAATGTCTAATACCATGGTAAAATAAATAATAATTACCCTTATTATATCACTAAATTTATAGGGGCTGTTGATCTTTTGCGGTCAAACCTTGTTCGAGATAAAAGCGTTTTAATCACGGCGAGCGGTATCCAGCTTAGTCGCGCCAAGAAAATAGCTTAATATAATCTCGATAGTTCACAGTACTTAATATGTAAAGTTACTGTTTTAACCTTGTTACTCCTTAAAAAGAAAAGAGAAAGTAGAAACCAATATGACCCCAGCCTCCAAATCGAATGATCTAATCTACCAACAACTCAGTGAAGTAAAAGCACGTGTTGCCACTGTACTTGAACTCGCTAAATCTCTTGGCGCAGATGGTGCTGAAGTTGCAATGAGCCGTCAACAAGGTTTAAGTGTTAGTACCCGTATGGGTGAAGTAGAAAATGTTGAATTTACCAATGATGGTGCTTTAGGCATTACTGTTTATCGGCAGGGGCGTAAAGGCAGTGCTTCTACAGCTGACTTATCTGAACAAGCACTCACTAAAACGGTTACCGCTGCAGTAAACATTGCCAAGTATACTTCGGTTGATGATTGCTCAGGTTTAGCGGATAAAGCACTGTTAGCAATGCAGCCACTTGATTTAGATTTATATCATCCACATGAAATAAGTACCGAAGAAGCAATTGAGCTGGCAAAAGAATGTGAGGAAAGCGCATTAGCAGTTGACCCACGTATTAGTAATTCAGACGGCGCGAGCTTTGATAGTTTTTCTGGCTTTAAAGTCTATGGTAATAGCCATGGCCAGTTGGTGGGTTACCCAAGCACTCGCCATAGTTTAAGCTGTGTGATGATTGCCAGCGATGGTGACGATATGGAACGTGACTATGCCTATACGGTTAATCGAGATTTTTCTTTACTTGAAAGTGCCAAAAATGTTGGTCTACAAGCTTCGCAAGAGGTGTTATCTCGCCTAAAACCACAAACAATAGCGACCGGAAAAGTACCGGTATTATTTAGAGCAGATATTGCCAATACCATTTGGGGACACTTTATTGCCGCGATCAGTGGCGGCAATTTATATCGTAAATCGTCATTTTTACTTGATGCCATTGGTAATGATGTATTCCCTAAGTTTTTGAATATCAGTGAAAGACCTCATATTGCTAAAGCGTTAGCCAGTAGCGCTTTTGATAGTGAAGGCGTATTAACCCAAGATAGGGAGATTATTAGCCAAGGTGCATTACAAACCTATTTACTGACTAGCTACTCAGCCCGTAAATTAGGGCTAACTACTACAGGCCATGCCGGTGGTATTCATAATTGGTTCGTCGACGCACAAGGTCATGATGGTAGCTTTGATGCTATGTTAAAAACCCTAGGAACAGGTTTACTGGTAACTGAATTAATGGGCCAAGGCGTTAATGTTATTAATGGTGATTACTCTCGCGGCGCGGCAGGATTTTGGGTCGAAAACGGAGAAATTGCCTACCCAGTGAGTGAAATTACTATCGCTGGGAATTTAGCGCAGATGTTCAAAGGTATTGTTGCTGTTGGCTCTGATGTGGATTTACGCGGCAGTATCAGAACTGGCTCTATTTTGATTGATGAGATGCAAGTCGCGGGACACTAACCGCTATTTTTACTTACTTCATCGGCAAACTGACTTGCAATAGGCTTCCTATTGACGCGTAAGTTTTTCTTGAATTAAGCAAAACTATCAAGTTAGAAAGTTGACTTAAACTTAACCACTACTCTGTGGAATAAGTAGAATAAGCGTTATCTATTTGATTAGGTAACGCTTTTTTGTTGAGTAATATTTAGCTAACTAACTATTACTAGGTAAGCAGCAGCGTTGCTGTTCCTAGGAAAGCAAAGATACCTACTACATCCGTTACTGTGGTAATAATCACACTACCTGCCAGAGCAGGGTCTATCTTCATACGTTTTAATATCAATGGAATACTTACACCAGCAAGGCCAGCGGCGGTCATATTCATCAACATGGCGAAAGCAATAACGCCACCAAGCATTAAATCTTGTTTCCAAATAGCTACGACAGTAGCAATTAACGTCGCCCAAATAATGCCATTTAAAAAGCCAATCGCTACCTCTTTACTCAATAATGCCCGAGCATTACTGTCACCGACATGACCTAATGCCATACCACGGATAACCAGTGTTAAGGTTTGATTACCGGCAACGCCACCCATACTAGGAACCAAAGAGTTCAATACGGCTAGAATAGCTAGTTGTTGAAAGACACCTTCAAACATACTGGTAACGGCTACAGCCATTAATGCGGTAATAAGGTTAACACCCAGCCACAATGAGCGCTGCTTAGTACTCTTGAGTACAGGAGCAAAGGTATCTGCTTCATCGTCTAAACCGGCCATACTCATCATGGAATGCTCTGCGTTTTCACGAATGATATCGATGACGTCATCAATGGTTATACGACCGAGTAAGTGACCATGTTTATCAATAACGGGGGCAGAAAACCAATCGTGACGTTCAAAGAGCTGAGCAACATCTTGCTCATCCATATCGGCTTGAACCGCTTCAACTTCCGCCTTGATTAAACGAGATACAATCATATCTGCTTTGGCTGTCACTATGGCAGCAAGTGACACTACACCAATAAAACGATTATTACGGTCAACAACATAGAAGGAGTCGGTTGCCTCGGGCAAGTCACCCTTTAGACGTAAATAACGTAACACTACATCAACACTTACGTCAGGACGTAGGGTGATAGTATCGGTATTCATTATGCCGCCAGCAGTATCTTCTTCATAAGATAATGCCGTTTCGACTCGGCTACGGTCTTGCGAGTCCATCGAATTAAGCACTTCGTTAAAAGTACTGTCAGGTAGGGTACGTAAAACTTCAGCTAAATCATCAACGTCCATACCTTCGGCAACAGCCGCAAGCTTTTCCGGTCGCATGCTTTTAAGAATACCTTTACGGACTTCTTCATTAAGCTCTTCGAGTACTTCACCATGAAAATCAGGATCAATAAGTTGCCAGAGTACCGGTCGACTTTTTGCAGTGGAGGATTCTAATATAAGGGCGAGATCGTAAGCCGGCATGTTTTGCAGTAGTTTTCGTACATAGACGAACATACCACTGCTAAGTGCTTCGTTAACTTGCTGTAATCTTTTTTGGTTAAATTCTTGTTCTGATACTTCTGGCATAGCGACTCTGCTTCTTTAGTGTTTGTGCACAGAAACCCTTCAAGAGAGTATCGCTGAGAAAATTGGCGAGACTTAGGGTTATTTGATGATGAAAAGAAAAAAAGCTTTCTTTGGAAAATAGTTCAAGTTTATCGTAACTCAGTGGTTTTATCAGCTTTTTATCTTGAGCTAGGTACTGCTTTAGTCGGTTTATGTTATTCGTTTTCATCGAATTTATCAGAAATAAGTTGGCATATTTCAGTTAACGCTAGCTGGGCATCTTCGCCTTGAGCGGTAATGTTGACGGTTTTTCCTTGGCCACCCGCTAATAACATCAGCGCCATAATACTACTCGCGTCGGCTTTTTTTCCTGCCAATTCCAGGGTGATTTTTGCGGAAAACTTTTGGCTTAATTGCGCGAGTTTAGTAGCCGCACGAGCATGTAAGCCTAACTTATTACAAATGGTCACTTGTTGAGATTGTTTTTGCAGTACTATCGCGCTCATTGATTATCCGTTTGGTTAGGTTGATTTAATATGAATATCTCTATGATGCGTTTGAATATCTTCGCGCTCTTTACGGAAGTTTTTTGCTAACATTTCTGCGATATAAACAGATCTATGTTTACCACCAGTACAACCAATAGCTATGGTGACATAACTACGATTATTACGTTCTAAATGCGGTAACCATGTCATCATAAAGCTGTTAATTTGCCATATAAACTTAGTAACTATTGCTTGGCTAGCAAGAAAATCTTTGACCTCTTGATCGACGCCTGTTTTACCCTTAAGAGATTTCTCCCAAAAAGGGTTAGGTAAAAACCTTGCGTCAAAAACATAATCAGCATCGGCAGGAATACCATGTTTGAAACCAAACGACTCAAAGACTAGGACCATGGAACCAGTCTTCTTGCCTAAAATTCTTTCCCTAACTAAATCAGCTAGTTGATGAGGAGTCAGCTGGCTAGTATTTATGTATAAACCGGCATTAGTTGATATTGGCTCTAATAATGATTTTTCTAGGGCAATTGCTTGCTCAAGGGCCATATTCTCTTTAATAAGCGGGTGTAAACGACGTGTTTCACTAAAACGTCTGATTAACTCTTTATCATCAGCATCAAGAAATAGCGTATTAACGTCAACTGCTTTGGGTAAGTAAGCAATAATTTCCGGAATATCTTGTGGGTCTTTAGGTAAATTACGCACATCTAAACTGACCGCAACGTTTTCATAGTCATTAATTACAGTATGAGTTAATGCCGGCAGGAGATTAATTGGGATGTTATCGACACAATAGTAGCCAAGGTCTTCTAACACGCGTAGGGCAACTGATTTACCTGAGCCTGAGCGGCCACTGACTATAAGTAGTTTCATTCTTGAATTCCGTGTACTTTACTATATGGCATCTATGGTATGACTAGCTTGTTGAATTAAGTTATAGAGGGCTTGATTATCATGGCACCTTCGCACTTGCTTAATCACCTTTTTATCACTAAATAACTTAGCGATACTTTGTAAGGTAGTTAAATGTTCTTTGCAGCTGTTTTCTGGGACAAATAAAGCAATGAAGATATCGACGTTTCTATTATCTATGGCATCAAAGTCAATCGCTTGCTCGGTTGTTACTAATACGGCGACAGCTTTACTGGTATTAGGTAATCGACCATGAGGTATGGCAATGCCGTTACCTATGCCTGTGCTACCCATTTTCTCTCTATTGAGTAGACTTTCTAATAGCTCATCTTGTTCTATATCTCCAACTTGGTTGGCGGCGAGTTGACAAATTCTTTCTAGAATGCGTTTTTTACTGGTAACTTTTACATCACAACTGGTACAGCTGATAGTTAATATTTCTGTTAATTGCATAATGGTGTTAGTAGTGTTTAGGCGCCCAATCGTGCTAATTCATTTAGCTTAGGGCGCCAGATTTACATGCTTTAATTTCATTTAAAGCGTTGTTATGGTTTAGTTCAGCTTAGTGCTGAGCTAGCTTACCTTTATACTTAAGGATTTGTCGATCAAGCTTATCAACTAAAGTATCAATAGAGGCATACATATCGCCGTTAACCGCTGAGGCAAAAACTTCACTGCCATTTATATGGACATTGGCCTCTGCTTTTTGGTTAAGCTTTTCTACGGTAAGTACGACGTGAATATTATTGATATGATCAAAATGTCGCTCTAGTTTTGAGAATTTCGTATCTACATATTCGCGTAATGAACGTGTTACTTCTACATGATGGCCAGAAAGATTAATTTGCATAAGCATGATCCTTTTATTGTAGTGATCTAAAGTAAACTCTTACGTTGGTTAGACGGCGGTATCGCTAATGATTCACGGTATTTAGCAATAGTGCGTCGTGCCACTTTTATTCCCTGCTCGGCCAATATATCAGCCATTTTACTATCACTTAACGGTTTAGCAGGCGTTTCCGCTAAGATAAGTTTTTTAATTAAAGAGCGAATTGCTGTAGACGAACACTCACCACCATTTTCAGTACTAACATGGCTGGAGAAGAAGTACTTCAACTCGAAGATGCCTCTAGGGGTGTGCATATACTTTTGTGTAGTAACTCGCGATATGGTCGATTCATGCATATCAACTGCTTCGGCAATATCGTTTAGAACCATAGGGCGCATCGCTTCAGCACCATGTTCTAAAAAACCTTGCTGGCGTTGCACAATACAGTTAGATACTTTAAGCAGGGTGTCATTGCGAGACTCTAAGCTCTTAATAAACCATTTGGCTTCTTGTAAGTTAGATCTAATAAATTGACCATCATTGGTTGATGATTTCATTGTTTTAGACATAGCTGCATATTGCTGATTAATAGATAGCTTTGGCGCTGTGTCAGAGTTTAATTCAACCACCCAACGACCATTTTTCTTTTCAACGGTTACATCAGGAATAACGTATTGGTCATCGCCTTTAATAACAGCATCACCTGGGCGAGGGTTTAAGCTTTGGATCAAGCGCATAACTTCACGCAGTTGATCTTCTTTTAGCTTGGTTTTCCGCATTAACTGGCGATAATCTCGGTTACCAAGTAAATCAATATGTTCATTGATAATTAATTTACTTTCTTTTAGGTAAGGGGTATCAGCACTAAATTGATTTAATTGAATAAGTAAACAGTCAGGAATTGAGCGAGCAGCGACACCAATGGGGTCAAACATATTAATACGTTTTAAGACCGCTTCCACTTCATCGAGCTCAAGGCCTTCAGTGCCAACACTTTCTAGAATATCTTCTGGTGATACTGTTAAGTACCCGGCATCGTCAACCGCTTCAATAATAGCAATAGCAATGGTTTTATCGGTATCAGTGAACGGCGTTAATTCCATTTGCCACAATAGATGATCTTGAATGGAATCAGTGGTTTCACCTTGATAGGTATAATCATCTGCGGGACTGCTGACTGCGCCGGTATTTGAAACCCCAGCACTGTAACTCTCTTCCCAGGTAGTATCGATATTAAGCTCTTCTGGGATGTCCTTTTTTTCCATGGCCTCAGTGGTGCTAATTTCGTCAATACTTGCCGGTTGCTCTTCACTGCCATCACTTGTTGGCAACTCAGTGCTAGTTTCAGCGGGACTGGTTGAAAAAGCTTCTTCTAGATTATTTTGTTCACCAGTACTTTCACTTTGAACTTTTTCATCAAGCTCAAGTAATGGATTGCTTTCTAAAATTTCTTGAATTTCTTGTTGTAACTCTAATGTCGACAATTGCAGCAGTTTGATTGCTTGTTGCAATTGGGGAGTCATGGTTAATTGTTGTCCAATACGGAGCTGTAATGTAGGGCGCATCTAGGTTATATGTTTTCCTATTTATTATTCTTAGTAGTTATCACGGGTAATGTTTAACTACTTTGCTATTAAACTGTTCTGGCTAGAGCTACTTTATATAACTTTACTATAGCGTGAATTGTTCGCCTAGGTATACATCTCTCACTTTTTGATTCGCAAGAATTTGCTCGGCGTTGCCTTGGGCAATTATTTCACCGTGGCTAACTATATAAGCATGTTCACAAACGTCTAAAGTTTCTCTTACATTATGATCGGTAATTAATATACCGATACCTCGTTGCTTTAATTGTAATATTATTTTTTTAATATCGCCAACCGAAATAGGATCAACACCGGCAAAAGGCTCATCTAATAAAATAAATTGTGGATCTGCCGCTAATGCTCGGGCAATTTCAACACGTCGTCGTTCACCACCTGATAAGCTCATACCGGTATTATCTTTGATATGACAGATATGAAACTCTTCTAAGAGATGTTCAAGCTTTTCTGCGCGTTGTGTTTCATTAAGCTCTTTACGTGTTTGTAATATAGCCATGATATTGTCAGAAACGGTAAGTTTTCTAAAAATTGATGCTTCTTGCGGTAAATAACCTATGCCACGACGAGCTCTTTCATGCATAGGAGCAAGCGTTAAGTCTTCGCCGTTCAGTTTAATGGTGCCATTGTCATTAGGTACTAAGCCAACGATCATATAAAACGAGGTGGTTTTTCCTGCACCATTGGGCCCTAATAAACCAACTATTTGCCCAGCATCAACTTGCAAACTGACATTTTTGACAACCTGCCTGCTTTTATAAGACTTAGATAAACCCTCGGCAATTAAAGTGTTTTTAGGGGAGGTACTATCGATATTAGTTTTCACTGCCATTACCTTTTTTTTCTGATTTTTTATCAACTACTTTATCAGAGGCTTTTTCTGCTTTAGACTTTTCGTAAGTTTCTTTTTGTTTCTTTAATATTGTTGGTTGCAGGACGGTAGTAACAGACTGATTCTCTGAGCCTTGTGCTTCTAGTTTTTCGCTTAAGGTATTGTAAGTAATTTCATTACCTCGGACTTCACTACCTGCTTGCTTGACTAAAGCATTACCTGAAATTGTGATCATATTAGCGTTAGGGATATAGGTGATTTCATCGGCTTGTAATTTAATTAAGCTACCGTCTTCGAGTTTCTGTTGAAAGACCGCTGGATTACCTTTGGCTAGATAGGTATCAGTTTTCTCACCGCTGTTTTTATCGATACTGCTAAAGACCATAACTATATCGGCGGTAATAGAAATAGAGCCTTGTTGGATGCTAACATTATCTAAATAGCTGGCAATTTTGTTTTTAAGATCGGCAGACTGGCGTTGTGATTTAATAGTTATTTCTTGCTCTAAATCTTCTTTAGCAGCTTGGGCGCTAGTGAATAAGAATAGACTGCAAGTTAGGGCCAGTACTTTTAATGCACTTGGGTGTAAATTAGCTTTCATCATGTTTTTTATAAATAGTACGTTCATGCTGGGTTAGGGTCATTTTTTTAGTGTTTAAATCGATAATTAATCCTGAGCCGTACATGGTGAAGTCTTTGCCGACCACAATAACGGCTTGCTCTGAACTAATGATATTGGTTTTTAAATCTAATGCTATTGTTTTGCAATAAATCTCTTTTATTAAGCTATCAACTTCAGTTGCCTGAATATGGACCTGTGTTTTGAGTTCAACACGATTATCTTTGTACAGTGTCGCTTCTTGAGCGCTAACTTTCCATGGCTGACCATCTTTTTGTGGGTACAAAGTATAATGTGGCGCTTCAAAGTAACTCACCTCTAAATCAGCATAATGCTCCATTCGCTCTGCTTCAATGGTGTGAGATAATTGCCCCATTTCATTATAAATTCTACTTTTTAGTTTCTCAGCGATAAAATCAGGGCGCTCTACATCAACAATTAAGGTATCTTGTTCAATGGCTGCCGTACGCCATTCGATAATGCCATATATTAGCGCACTAAGCAGTAAAACAAATAGCGCTAGGCTATTTAATCGGTTCATACACTAGCGCCTGTTGCGCCATCTAAGTTGCCTTGGCTTTGCATAATTAAGTCACAAATTTCTCGTACCGCGCCAAAACCGCCGCGGGTAAAAGTAATATAATCAGCGCCACGCAATACCAGTGGATGAGCATCTGCGACACAAATGCCTAATCCGACCGCTGCAATACAAGCTAAATCAGGGACATCATCACCTATATAAGCTACTTCGTTAAGGTCAATGTTTAATTGCTGAGCTAAATTAATTAATGCCGGTAATTTATCTTCTTGACCTTGAATAATATGCGCGACATTTAAAGCTTTCATACGATTTGCTACGATAGCAGAATTCCTACCGGTAATAATTGCTACCGCAACACCACTTGCACCTAAGGCTTTTATGCCAAAACCATCTTTAGTGTGGAAAGCTTTTAGTTCTTCACCATCATTACCCAAATAAATTCTACCGTCAGAAAATACGCCATCAACATCACAAATGAGTAACTTTATTTGCTCAGCTTTGACTAAAATTTTGTTGTGGACATCACCGTATAAGGTATTCATTAAAGTACTCCAGAACTTAATAAGTCATGCATATTCATGGCACCAACAGGAGTATTGTTGTTATCAACAATAATCAGGCCGTTAATTTTTTTATCTTCCATTATTTTTAGGGCCTGCGCCGCGAGCATATCGCTTTGGGCAACCTGCGGGTTGTGGGTCATTACTGTACTAATACTATCGCTGTGAATATCTATTCTGTTATCCAGTACTCTGCGAAGATCTCCATCAGTAAATAAGCCGACTATTTGCTGTTCATTGTTAACTATCGCGGTCATGCCTAAGCCTTTCAATGACATTTCAACCAAGGCATCTTTGATAAGTGCATGCTCAGAAACCACTGGCACTCGTTCACCTTGATGCATAATATCGTTGAGGCGCAGTAATAAGCGTTTACCTAAACTACCACCTGGGTGAGATAAGGCAAAATCATCAGCGGTAAAGTCACGGGCATTTAATAAAGCTACAGCTAAGGCATCACCCATTACTAGGGCGGCGGTCGTGCTTGATGTTGGCGCTAAACCAAGTGGGCAAGCTTCAGCAGAGACTTTAATGCAAACATGGGTGTCGGCTAATTTAGCTAGGGTAGAGTCTTTATTACCCGTCATTGAAATCAGTTTCGCGCCAATGCGCTTAATCACCGGGATGATAGCGAGTACTTCGCTGGTTTCACCTGAATTAGAGATGGTTAACACTACATCGTTACCGGTGATCATACCTAAGTCACCATGGCTGGCTTCGCCGGGGTGAACAAAAAATGACGGTGTGCCAGTGCTAGCAAGGGTGGCTGCTATTTTTCCACCAATATGACCTGACTTGCCCATACCAATAACAATCACTCGACCTTTACAATGGAACATAAGTTGACAGGCAAGTTCAAAGCTATCATCAATGAATTGCACTAATTCAGCAATGGCTTGCTGCTCAATCTCAATTACGTTTTTTGCTAACTGTTTGAAATTTTTCATAATGATTAATTTATATCAACTCTGCTTATGATAATCGACTAAAAAGTAATACTTGATAAGCAATAAAGCTTAACAGTAATAATACGCCTTTTGCACGAGTAATTCTAAATGCGCCCAATCGGCGACTAAAACATAAAATAAATAGCAATAAAGTAACACCTAACATATAGGGGGCATCTCTACTGGCGGCTGAAGGGTCAATATCACCGGGAGAAATAAGGGCCGCTAGTGGCAATACCGCTAAAATATTAAAGATATTTGAGCCAATTATATTACCCAAGGCTAAATCGTCTTCTTTTTTGATTATGCTCATAATACACGCGGCTAGCTCGGGTAAGCTAGTACCTATAGCAATAATGGTTAAGCCAATCACTAGGTCACTAATACCAAATGCTTTAGCAATAAATACCGAAGAATCCACCAAAAAGCTCGCACTTAATGGTAATAAAATGATTCCAATACCTAACCAAAGTAAAGATAACTTCATACTTACTGCTGGGGCAACATCATGTTCAGCTTCAATAATTAAGGGGTCATCACTGGGCTTCCCTTGAGTTTTCTTTAATGTGATAACGAGTAGCGCAATGATGTAAATAGCAAAGCCGGACATTAAAATAATGCCTTCATAAAAACTAAAGTGGTTATCACTAAGTACCCAATAGCCTAATGCGGTGATGGCTAAAATCAGTGGGATTTCCCGTTTTATTGTTTGTGATGATACAGTTAAAGGTTGTAACAAGGCGGTAATACCAAGCACCAAAGCAATATTAGTAATATTTGAGCCAATGGCGTTACCAATGGCGGTATCTGGATTACCTTGCAAAGATGCCGTTGCCGCTACCATCATTTCGGGTGCTGAAGAACCCATTGCAACAATGGTTAAACCAATAATCATGGGTGAAATGCCTAAATTTCTCGCTAATGATGAAGCACCAAATACGAATTTATCGGCGCTCCAAACTAAAGCAATAAGGGCAATGAGTAATATAAAAATTTGTTCTAGCATTAATGACTCCAAGGTGATACCAAGTCGACTAAGTTTTTTCCCGCTCAGCGAGAATTAAAAAGGTTTAGAGGCAAGACATTGATTGCAGAGAATGGTTATTCCCTTGTCAAAATCAATAACGCAGCATATGAACCTTTACCTATATATTAGGTACTCGCCCTTTGGGAGTTTATTAGCAAACTGATAACTGCCCAAAATTAATGAAATATAGAATGACTATGTTTAATCAATTTTTCTTGTTTTAAGCTCGCTAATATAGCTCTGAGTTGGGAGCAAACTGAATCGAATTGGTATTATGAGCAAATTGTCGCTGGTTGTTGAGCAAAAAAGAAGTAAATAATGTCAACAACAGGCAAATAGTATTAATTTGTCTTAGTTTTAAGCGAAAACGATCACTTTCTTACAATTTAGCTTAGAGTTTTTACACTTATTGCCTCGTTATTGGTTTATTTCTAATGAAGAATTGTTATGGCTCAGGTAAAATCACGGGCTACTAAAGAAATTATATTGCGGACTTAGTCTAATGGTCTGCGGCAATAAATTAACAGTGACGTTGAACAATGACAAAGCCTGCATCTGAAGAAAATTTGGTTGAAATTGAAAACCTAACCTTTAAACGGGGTGAGCGAGTTATCTTTGACGATCTCAGCTTGTCTATTCCGAAAGGAAAAGTGACCGCAATCATGGGACCCAGTGGTATAGGCAAAACAACCTTGCTGCGTTTAATTGGCGGTCAAATAAAACCAGAAAGTGGTAAAATACTCTTTGCTGGCAAAAACATACCTTTGCTATCACGTAGCGAGTTATATGAAGCACGTAAACATATGAGTATGCTTTTTCAAAGTGGCGCCTTATTTACCGATATGAATGTTTTTGACAATATAGCCTTCCCCATTCGAGAACACACCAAATTATCTGAAGCCATCATTGAAAAAATAGTATTAATGAAGCTAGAAGCCGTTGGTTTACGTGGTGCAAGGCATTTACAGCCTAGTGAACTTTCTGGCGGTATGGCTCGTCGAGTAGCATTAGCGCGTGCAATCGCTTTGGATCCCGAGCTGATTTTGTATGATGAACCCTTTGCTGGCCAAGACCCTATTTCAATGGGGGTAATAGTGCGATTAATACGTTCATTAAGTGACGCGTTAGGATTAACTTCAGTGGTCGTTTCACATGATGTCCCCGAAGTTATGAGTATCGCTGATTATATTTATATTGTAGCGGAAAAGAAAATCATTGGTCATGGTACCCCAGAGCAAATACGCCAAGATACCTCGCCTTTGGTACAGCAGTTTGTGCAAGGTGAAGCTGATGGCCCAGTACCTTTTCATTATGAAGCGCCAGCTTATCGTGATGAACTTATGAAAATATCTTAAGGGATAGTGAGTAAATGAACCTTATTCGAAATAGTAAAATTCGAGGCGTTAATTAGTGCAAAAGTTACATTATTTAGGTAAAAAAACCCTTAGCATGATAAGTGGTTTAGGACGCGCAGTAATTTTGTTGGTATCAGCGTTAATGCATGTGCCTAATATACGTAAGGGTACACCTTTACTTATCCAGCAGCTTTATAGTGTCGGTGTTTTGTCTTTATTGATAATTATCGTCTCGGGTACGTTTATAGGTATGGTGTTAGCTTTACAAGGCTATACTATTCTTGTCGGCTATGGCGCAGAAGCTAGCTTAGGTCCTATGGTTGCGCTGTCGTTATTACGAGAGCTTGGCCCTGTGGTTGCCGCGTTATTATTTGCTGGCCGAGCAGGCTCTGCTCTAACGGCTGAAATAGGTTTAATGAAAGCCACTGAGCAATTATCAAGCTTAGAGATGATGGCCATTGATCCATTAAGAAGAATTATTGCACCACGCTTTTGGGCCGGTTTTATTAGTTTACCTTTATTGGCCGCTATTTTCTCAATGGTGGGCATACTCGGTGCTTACGTCGTTGGTGTTGATTGGTTGGGTGTTGATGGCGGAACTTTTTGGTCAGTGATGCAAGATCAAGTCGATTTTGAAAAAGATATCCTCAACGGCGTAATCAAAAGTGTCGTATTTGCTTTTGTAGTGATGTGGATAGCGGTATACAAAGGCTATGATTGTGAGCCTACCTCAGAGGGCATTAGTCGGGCAACTACCTCTACTGTGGTACAATCATCATTATGGGTTTTGTGTCTAGATTTTATTTTAACGGCGTTAATGTTCGTAAAATAATCACGGTAAGAGTTAATCAGTCAGATGTTTATATTGAATTTTTTATTACAAGGCGTTGGTGAAAGACATGGTGTCTAAGAAAGTAGAGTTATTGGTAGGTTTTTTTGTTGCATTAGGCATAGCTGCCTTATTAATGTTGTCGCTAAAAGTTGCAGATGCAGGTCTTGGCGGTGGTAGTGAAAGTTATCAGCTTTTTGCTAAGTTCGATAATATTGGCGGTTTGAAAGTGCGCTCGCCTATTAAAATTGGTGGCGTTGTTGTCGGCCGTGTCAGCGATATATCGCTAGATGACGAAGATTATACACCTGTAGTCACTCTTGATATTTATATTCAATACAATAAGTTATCAGAGGCTACTTCTGTGGCAATATTAACTGCCGGTTTATTAGGTGAACAATATTTAGGTGTGCAACCAGGCTTTGTCGATGAGTCGGTTGATACTTTGCAACCAGGTGATTTTATTGAAGATACTAAGCCAGCCTTAGTATTAGAAGAGTTAATTGGACAGTTTTTATTTAGCCAAGGAAGTGGTGATGAATAAGTTAGAGAATATAAGTAAGCTATATATAGGTAAGTGCAACAGTAATATTTTTGTTGGCTTAGTTTTAGGCCTGCTACTGAATAATACAGCTATGGCTAATACAGAAGCCGCAGCAACTAAGTTACCTGTAGAGGCTACTAATCTCCCTTCACAGCCAACTAGACTTCTTGTTGACCAAAGTAATCCTTATAAAATGGTACGAGGTGCTGCCGAACAGACCTTTAAGCGCTTTGCTGCAGAGCAACAAGCTATCCAAGCAAACCCCAATTTGCTAAAGGATATAGTTCGTGAAGAGCTTATGCCTTATATCAATCATAAATATTCTGCCTTTAAAGTTATTGGTAAGCATTTAAAGAAAACAACCGACGCTGAACGTCGCGCATTTGTACCTGTTTTTCGTGAATACTTAGTGAGCTCTTATGCACAAGTCTTTACTTTATATGATAATCAAGCGGTGGAGTTTTCCCCTGAAAAGTCTTATGAGGGTAAAAGAATTGTTGCGGTGAATACTCGCATTATCATGCCAGGTAGAGCTAATATTAATGTTGCTTTCAAAGTAAGACTTAATAAAAAGACTAAAGAGTGGCAAGCGTTTGATATGGTAGCAGAAGGCATAAGTTTACTTGACTCAAAGCAAGCCGAGTTAGGTAGTATCATTAGGCAAAAGGGCCTACCTTATGTGACTGAATTATTAAAAAGAAAAAGCACTCGAGACATTGTCTTTAAAAGTCGTGCAGCCAAAGACAGTGGCACAACTGCAAAAAAAGCACAGCAAGGGTAAATCGTGAGTAAAGCGAATATAGTTCTAAATCATGGTACTCTTACTATTGCGGGTGAATTAACCCGTCATAGTGTCGCCGAAATTAAAAAAAATGCCTATGTTAACTGGTTTGCCCATGGTGCGGTGAACGTTGACCTAAGCCAAGTCAACAAGGCCGATACGGCTGGACTTGCTTGGTTATTTTACCTTTTGGAGCAGGCATCTCATCATAGCTGCCAATTAAGCTTTAGTAATGTTCCTGAGAAATTAACTAAACTAATTAGTTTAAGTGGCGTGGACGGTTTATTGCCCTTAGCATCTGATTAGTAACCATAAAATAACGTACATAGGAGACTCCCTTGGAAGTTAAAGAAATTGAAGACTTAGTAAGTAAACTGATTAATGAAGCACTAGAACTTGATGAAGTGCATGTGAAATTTGATGGCTCACAATGCCGTATTAATGCAGTGAGTGATATGTTTGATGACTTAAGCCGCGTTAAGCGTCAACAAGCTGTGCTTAAGCCGTTAGCTGATATTATAAAAGACGGCACAATTCACGCGGTAACCGTGAAAACCTTTAATAAGGCGCAATGGCAGCGTGATAAATTATTTAATTAATGGTTAAGTTGTTACTTAATTGTATTTTTAATGCCTAGCTTTTTAATGCTGGGCATTTTTGTGTATACTGGCTGAATATTGTTTCATCATTTTAAGTAAGTAGTAGTTATTTTGGACGCATTTAAAGTTATTGGTGGTAATCCACTTCGCGGCGATGTCGTGATCTCCGGGGCAAAAAACGCAGCTCTTCCTATCTTAATGTCGGCATTGTTGTCTAAAACGCCAATCGTTTTTAGTAACGTACCTCAGCTTAATGATATTTTAACTACGGTTAAGTTATTGGGTCAGCTAGGTGCTAAAAGTGAGTGGCTTAGCGAAAACAAATTAATGATCGATGCTAGTACTATTGATACTTGTCGCGCACCTTATGATTTAGTTAAAACTATGCGTGCTTCAATCTTAGTACTTGGTCCTTTACTTGCGCGTATGGGTCATGCTGAGGTTTCTTTACCAGGTGGTTGTGCTATAGGGGCAAGACCGGTAAATCTTCATATTCAAGGTTTAAAACTGATGGGTGCCGATATTACCGTTGAAGACGGTTATATAGTTGCCAAAAAAGAAGGTCGCTTAACTGGTGCCACTATTTTTATGGATACGGTTAGTGTAACCGGCACAGAAAACTTAATGATGGCAGCAGCTTTAGCCGAAGGTACCACAGTCATTGAAAATGCGGCGCGTGAACCTGAAATTGTTGATCTGGCTAATTGTTTAACAAGTATGGGTGCTAAAATTACCGGTGCTGGAAGTGATACTTTAACTATTGAGGGTGTGAGTGAGCTGAATGGCTCAGAGTACACAGTGATGCCTGACCGTATAGAGACAGGTACATTTTTAGTGGCTGCTGCCGTTACTCAAGGCCATATCAAGTGTCTAAATACTGATCCCACGGCATTAGAAGCAGTGTTAAGCAAGTTGCAAGAAGCAGGCGCTAAAATCACTACCGGTAAAGATTGGATTGAGCTTGAAATGACTGCACCGGCGAAAGCGGTAAATGTTAGAACGGCACCACATCCTGCTTTTCCTACTGATATGCAAGCACAATTCATGACCATGAATGTTTTGGCTGAAGGTACAGCAACCGTTATCGAGACTATTTTCGAAAATCGCTTTATGCATGTTCCAGAATTACAACGTATGGGCGCTGATATCACGCTAGAAGGTAATACGGCGATAGTTAAGGGCGTTACTAGCCTTAATGGTGCACAGGTGATGGCGACAGATTTACGTGCCTCAGCAAGCCTGGTAATAGCAGGTTTAGTGGCTAAATCACCTACCCAAGTTGATCGTATCTATCATATCGATCGTGGCTACCTTTGTATCGAAGGTAAGTTACAAGGCTTAGGCGCTGATATTATCCGTATTAAAGCGGATTAATTATCCACTAGGGTTTGAATTAATATCGCTAGCGGCAGTATTAATTCAAAACTATAAAGGCTAGTACTTGCAAAAGTTCTGGCCTTTTTTGTGTCTGCAGAAAGTGAATAAAATAAAAGTTGCAGCGATAGTTATGGAGGTGAAATTTTTGCATGGTAACAAAGGGCTTAAATATTTTTCCTAGTAGTTAGGCTATATAAAGAGGCGCGGTCAGATACTGAAGATGATTAAAGCTTAAGTTAATTAGTTGTATTGAAGGGATCTGTTTGAGAGCTAAATTTTCCAAGGCATAAATTTAAGGCAATAAAAAAGGACATCCTTTACAGGAATGTCCTTTTTCAAACATCTAATGTTAGTTAGCTAATAGCTAACTTAACAATTGCTAATTAAAGAGCTACGATGTTTTCAGCTTGAGGGCCTTTTTGACCTTCAGTAACTGTGAATTCAACTTTTTGACCTTCAGCAAGAGTTTTGAAACCGTCACCAACGATAGCGTTGAAGTGAGCAAAAACGTCTGGACCGTTTTCTTGCTCGATAAAACCAAAACCTTTAGCTTCGTTAAACCATTTTACTGTACCAGTAGTAGTAGACATAATGTATCCTATATATATTTAAGAGTAATTGTGCTGCCAATTGCTTATGCAAATAGCTAGCGGGTTTGCTAAAAAGAGTTGCTATTACTTATAAATCAGGACGTGTTACAGATATCTTATCTAAGGTAAGCATGAGATAACATCGAAATGGTGTACAAAAAAATAAACTAACTTCAAGCTGGGGGCATTATATAGTTAGCGCGCCATATGTCAACCATAAGTGCGCTTTAAGCTGCAAGTAAACTAGAATATTATACTTACAGCTTATGTTTATCCTTATAATTTAAACTCTTGCACCGATTGCTGTAGTTCTTCTGCTAAACGAGCAACCTCACTGCTTGATGCTGCAGTTTGTTGCGAACCAGCAGTGGTTTGCTCAGCAATAGTCACAATAGACTCAAGGTTTTCACTAATTTCATGGGCGACAACACTTTGTTCTTCGGCTGCCGTAGCAATTTGTGTACTGCGATCAAATGCCTCATGCACTGCATGGGTAATGACTTCCAGTGCTTGATCTGCTTCTTCACTTTGGCTGACACAATCACTGGCTTTAGCTTTACCGGCATCCATTACCGTTACCGCTTTACCTGCGCCGGTTTGCAGCGCCTCTATCATGGTTTGAATTTCTGAAGTCGACTCTTGAGTTCTGCTTGCTAAGGTTCGTACTTCATCAGCAACTACGGCAAAGCCTCGACCTTGTTCACCCGCTCGAGCTGCCTCAATGGCCGCATTCAAAGCTAGTAAGTTTGTTTGTTCAGCAATTCCACGAATTACATCTAAAATGCCACCAATTGAAGCACTGTCTTGCTGTAATTGATTGATAACCTGAGATGCTGAGTCAACCTCACTGGCTAATAATTCTATCGTCTGGCGGTTTCTCGCTGAAATAACTTTAACACGCTCAGCTTCGTCATCGGCATGCTTTATTTCGCTCAATGCATCATTAGCACTTGCCAGTACGCTTTGAGCAGTACTGCTCATTTCTGTAGTGGCAGAAGCGGCTTGTTCTACTTGATTGCGTTGCTCTTCAATGGCAGTGGTACTTTGCGCGGTAACTGCAGATGTTTGCTCTGCGGCGGCAGCAAGTTGAGCGGAGCGATTAACAATACTCTCTATCAGGTTACGTAAGCTATCTATTAATAAATTGCAGTTTCTTGATAGCTGAGCAAACTCATCATTACCACTTTCATCAAGTTTCATTGAAAGGTCACCAGAGGCAACAATATTAAGCATTTCATTAACGCGAGCTAGTGGGCGAGTAATGCCGATAAGCGTTGCTCTAGCAATAAATAGGGCGACAACAATTGAGATAAGCATGATAACTGTTGTTTGGGTATTACCACTACTTACAGCGTCTTCTATCAACTGACTTGCTTTGATGGTGGTTTGATTAGCTAACTCAATTTGTTTTTCTAAAGCGCTATTAACTTGTTTAGCCGATAGCTCTTCTTGCTTGAGCATACGAGCTGCTTTTTTATTAGCGGCAAGTTGCGCTGTTTTATGAGCAAGAATGCCATCTTCTTGAGATAAAAGTGCTTGAATTTCCTTAAAGGCTAGGCTGACTTGCTGTGAAATGTCGCCGATATTATGGGTATCTAATTCAGAGATGATATCGTCTACAGACTTGTTTGCTTCACTTAGGCTGCGTGAAAGCTCACTCTCGATGAGTTTGGCGGTACTTGCATCGAGGATATCTCGGTATTCAAATGAGGAAGATACTATGGAGTTAAATTGGTTTTCTAAATGTTCGCTTAAACTGATTGCACGTTGTAGTTTAGTGTCAGCAAGCTCATGATCAGCTAGATCTAAAAGTAACATCACTGTGTCATCAGCTTGCTCTTCTAAAGTATCTATTTTTTCTATTAATTGTTGCTGTTGTTCGATACTTATTTTATGGCTACTAAATAAACCAAGGCCAGCACTGTGAAAATTAGCGGAAAGTTTGTCTACCTGTCCCAAGTTTGCTAACAAATTTTGCTCGGTAGCAACAATTTGTTTTAGCTCTGATAATTCTTTTGAGAAAAGACTATTAATTTTCTTATAATCTCTCAGCTGTTGAGCTAACAGATTAAGATCTGTTTGATAGTAACCTTTTAAAGTTAAATTACTCATTTGGCTCAACTCAAGGGCAAGTTTATTACTGGCTTTAAGAGTTGGGATTGCCAAAGTATTTTGTTGCTGAGTGGCCTCACTTATAGTATCTAAGTTCGATAGCGATATGATACTAATTACTACCAGTAAAATTGAAATAATGGCAAAGCCACCAATAATTTTTACAGCTACAGTTAAATTCATAGAATCCACCCAATTGGTAGGCTACTTGCCTAGTTAATACGTTAATTTGTTTTGATATTTATCAAGTTTAGCTTGTATCGGCGCGCAATAGGAAATATTTAATTTTATTTCCAACTACTGTTAACATTATACTAAGTGAAAATATATCCGCTATGGATTCTTTGCTTTTATCTTATATAAAATTCTTTATTATTCTATATGCTCAGTATTGCCGCTTGACTGAAGTATTTTTTATCATGCCAGCGAAGCATGGTCAATTGATTCCCCCAGACACACCCTGTATCTAAGGGATAAATATTAGTGTGTGAACATTGGCCCATTAACGAAGCCCAATGACCAAAAACCCAAGCAGTATTATTGATAGTTTTAGATAACTCATACCACGGCACTATGCTGGGAAAATTAATATCATCAGGAGATTCTTTTTGGTTAAACTCTAATGAGCCGTCACTAAAGCAGTAGCGCATGCGGGTAAAGGCATTAATACTATAGCGAAACTTGTCAATTTCACTTTTTGCTTGCAGCCAACTATTAGGCTCTTCACCATACATAAGTGCTAACCAGGTATTACGTTCACTACTGGCAAGTTTAGAGTGGACAAACTGAGCTTGCTCTATGGCATCGGCTAGTTGCCATTGTGGGGATATGCCCGCATGGCTCATGTAGGCATCATTAGTTATGGCTTGTTGTTTAGCTTGAGAATATAGCTGAGGTATTTTTTGTAATAAGGGTTGCGCCGCTAGCCAGTCCATCAAGTCATCAATATCATCAGCAGCCAATAGTGCAGCTAACTGATCTGATTTTTTAGCTTTTTTAATACCAGCATGCACTGCTAATAAATGTAAATCGTGATTGCCTAAGACCACCTTGGCACTTTCACCAAGAGATTTTACTAAGCGTAAGGTTTTTAAAGAATCAGGGCCGCGAGCGACTAGGTCGCCCGCAAGGTAGAGGGTATCTTTCTTGTCATCAAAATTAACTTGCACTAACAGAGCCGTTAATTCGTTAAAACAACCTTGTATATCGCCTACCAGATAGATCGCCATAAGCTATACCATTTTGATTTAGTTTCTTTTCACTCAGCGAGAGTTAAAAGGTTTAGAGGCAAGGCATTGATTGAAGAGAATGGTTATTCCCTTATCAAAATCAATAACGTAGGATGTAAGCCTTTTAAACTCGCCCTTCGGGAGTTTGTCAGCGACTCGATAACCGCACTGAATTCCTTTCATATAGAAATAACTATAATGTAAAAAATTCAATTTGTTCTCAAACCGCTGATAAGCTATGAGTGGGAACAAACTGAGTCAAATTGGTATTACTCTGCTTCTGGCGCAGAGTCCTTATTTAAATCGTTTTTAGCACGTTGAGCTAGTCTGCTTTTTGACATATGTCTTTTTTCTTTTACTGGCTCAACCTCTGGTGGGTTATCAAAAATAAAGTTGGCAAGCTTAATATATTCATCAATGCTTAGGTTTTCTGGGCGTAAATTTGCATCAATATTTAATTCAGCTAGCTGCGCTACGCTAACTAGTTTCTTAAAACTATTTCGTATAGTTTTCCTGCGCTGACCAAAGGCGGCTAAACAAATAGTATTTAAGGCCTTGATATCTTTAACAGGGTTAGCAATATGTTCGTGCGGGATCAACCGAACAATGGCAGAATCAACTTTCGGTGCGGGTTTAAATGCTTCTGGACCAATTTCCATCACAGGGAATACTTGGCACTGGTATTGAGTCATTATTGATAAACGACCATAGGCTTTACAATGAGGACCTGCGGCCATACGCTCGACCACTTCTTTTTGCAGCATAAAGTGCATATCTTTCACTTTATCTTTGAAAGTAAGTAGGTGAAAAATTAGTGGCGTGGAAATGTTATAAGGTAAGTTACCAAAAATTCGTAATGGTTTTTCTTCGCTAGCTAACTGAGCAAAATCAAATTTCAAGGCATCTGTTTCATAGATGGTTAAGTCATCGGCTATAAAAGGATGGTGACGCAGTCTATGAGCTAGATCTCTATCTAATTCTACTACCGATATTTTACCTGCTCGTTCAATCACTGGCTCAGTTAATGCGCCTAAACCCGGGCCTATTTCTACAAGGTTTTCACCGGGCTCTGGATTAATAGCATCGACAATATCACTGATAACAGCTTCATTATGGAGGAAGTTTTGTCCAAAGCGTTTTTTGGCTTGGTGACCTAAATGTTTTTTATCGTTCATAACTCTTTCTTTGTTAATCTATTTGTTACTGGCTAAGTTGATAGCATTGCGCATCGCTTCAATGAAACTACCTGAATCCGCGGTACCTGTACCAGCAAGATCTAGTGCTGTGCCATGGTCGACCGAAGTGCGAATAAAAGGTAGCCCAAGGGTAATATTTACCGATGAACCAAAGCCTTTATATTTTAGCACGGGCAGACCTTGATCATGGTACATGGCTAAAATAGCATCCGCTTCAACAAGGTACTTTTCTTGAAAAATGGTATCCGCAGGCAAAGGACCAATGATATCAATGCCATCGGCACGAAGCTCGGCAAAAGCAGGCTCCATTACGTCAATTTCTTCACGGCCTAAATGACCGTCTTCTCCGGCATGAGGATTGATGCCACAGGCATAAATTTTAGGTGATTTAATACCAAATTTTTCTTGTAAATCCTGGTGTAAAATACGGGTTACTTTTTGTAAACGTTCAGCCGTTATAGCTTTAGCAACATAGGCTAGCGGTATATGTGTGGTAACTAAAGCGACTCTTAAGCCTTCAGTCGCCAGCATCATCACCACGTCGGTACAATTAGCTTGATTAGCAAAGTATTCAGTATGACCACTAAAGGCAATGCCAGCTTTGTTTATCAAGCCTTTATGTACTGGGCCAGTAACTATGGCATCGAATTCGCCAGAGATATTTTTTTCACTGGCTATTCGCAACGTTTCTACCACATAAGCACCGTTGGCACTGTTTAAGGTCCCAGGGGTAGAGGGCTCAGCCAGTTCGACATCAAGCACTGTTAAACTTCCAGATTTTTGTGGGCTTGCGGGAGCATGCTGATCATAATCGATTATGGTCAATGGTAAAGAGAGTAGTTTTGCACGCTCTAATAGTAATGCTTTTGAAGTAATCACCACCATTTCTACTGGCCAATCTCGCTGGGCAATACTAATGACTATATCGGGACCTATACCTGCAGGCTCGCCTGGCGTTATTGCAATGCGCTGAGTCATTACTTGTTATCCTGTTCGAAAATTTCAATGTAGGCTTCATCTCGAGTCTCTTTCAACCAGCGAGTACTCTCCATACCATACTTACGGTTAAAGAGAATTTGATGAGCGCGATTTGTATTCATTTGTGAGGTGGCATCAACCATGCGGCGATCGTTCAACTGAATTATATGCCAGCCAAAAGATGAGCGGAATGGTTTATGTAGTTCGCCTTTCTTCATTGATGCTAACGCATCTTTAAAGGCTGGATCGTAGCTGGTTGGATCTGCCCAGCCTAAATCACCGCCACGTACAGACGTCGGCCCTTCAGAGTGCTCTTTAGCTAAATCTTCAAAAGTGGCTTCTCCAGCGTTAATTTGGTTTAAGAAACCTTGTAGTAGGTCCTGTGCTTTTGCATCACTCAAAATAATCGAAGGTTTAATTAATATGTGACGTGCTTTTACTTCTTCGACTTCAACAATTTTTCGGCCACGAATATCGAGTACTTTAACTATGCTGAAACCTAAGCCCGTACGGATAGGGCCAACAATAGTATCTTTAGGCTTTTCGTTAATGAGCTCGGAGAAAAGAGTCGGCATTTCATTAATATTTTTCCACCCCAAATCACCACCTTTTAAAGCATTAGCATCACCTGATGAGGTAATGGCTATTTTGGCAAAGTCAGAGCCATCATTGAGTAGTTCAACAACTCTATCGGCGCGAGTTTTTGCTGCGGCTAAGTCCTCTTGGCTCGCATTAGCGGGGAACTCAATTAAAATATGACCTAAATGATATTCAACATTATTACTGGTTTGTTCTTTCATTATGTTGAGTAAGTTATCGATTTCTTGTGGTGAGACAAATATCCGACGTCGAACACTATTACGGCTTACTTCGCCAGAAATTAGCTCGGTACGGACATTTTCTCGGTATTTTTCATAGCTACTACCCTCATCAATAACTTTTTGACGAAATTGAGCTAAAGTCATTTTATCGTCTTTAGCCATATTGTTTAGCGTCTGATCCAGCTGAGCATCACTAATTTGGATACCCATACGCTGGCCCATTTGGCTAAGCAGGCTGTCATTAATTAATTTATCCATCACCTGAATACGTAAAGCTTTATCCGATGGTAGTTCTTGGTTATTACTTTTAGCTTGTTGTTTTATGCTGGCAAGTAAATCATTAACTTCAGATTCAAGTACTACGCCGCTATTAACTATGGCAGCTACTCTATCGAGCAATTCCTCATTGGCGTGAACGGGGGATACAGCACTAACGATAAGGCTAGATACTAACAATATTGTTTTAATGGTATTTTTCATTATTTAGGTCTTGTTTTATATTTTATAATTTTCGAAGGTGCTAATTTCTTTATGTTAATTTTGCAAATGATAAGGGCGTTTATAACCAAATATGCTCTTATCAAACATTTCTTGAGTGCCGATGGCTGATTGCTTGCCGTCTAAGCCCTTAATGATGAACTTGATGCTAATGCCAGTATCAAACTCTTCTCTACTCTCCTCAGCAAAACTAGCTGGGTCTAAATTAGAATTAATATGGCGATGATAGGCAATACGTACTGCCCAGCAACAGCTTTCATACTGAAAGCCTGCATATGATTCTAAACTTCTATTTTGCTGTAAATCTTGCGTTAAACGTCCGACAAAGGCCCAGTTTTTGTTAATCGCGAAGCTAGTTAATAGTGAAACTTGTTCTAAGCTATCTCCTGAGACATTACGAGTATAGCGATGGTTCAATTGTACTAGATTATATTTATCAATTTGATAATCAACTTTGACTTGCCCTTTGTTGGTAAAGTCTTCGATGGTATTGTATTGAATATCGCCACTCACCTGCCACTGATGATTAACCCGATAAAACAAATCAGCTGCGACTGAGGACTGATTATCGTTAATGCTGTCATTATCAATTAACAAGGGGTCATTGGCAAGGTCAGTATTTTTATCACCAAGATATTGAATGCGGCCAATACTCACTCGAATTATTTCCATGTTTTCTTCATCAAGCAATCGGCTAGTAAGCCCCCAGGTATACTGGTTAGCTGCTGCTATTCTATCTAAACCACTGTAACTTGTATCTCGAAATATACCATGAAAATCGTCTTGCAAGAGCGTGGTATCGTATAAACCAATGTTTGATTGATCTTTTTCTGGCACGTAAAGGTATTGTAACTGTGGCTCTAAGGTATGACGGTAGCTTTGCCCAAAAGCAACTAGCTCTCTATCAAAATTAATACCACCATGAAGACGCACTTTCGGTAAGGTTCTTTCGACAGTCTCATCCAAGTTGCTTCCTTGAGTAATATTATCTTGCTGATAATAAGTGTGCATTACTTTTATTTCAGAATTTATAAACCAAGCAGGTCTAACTATAGGGAAAATAAAGCCCGCCTCAACATGGTAACGATTAGCTTCTACTTGATCTTTTTCTGAGGCTTGGAAACTCGTTACTTCGGAATAAAGTTCAAATTGGCCAGCTAAAAAATTTAACGGTTGCTGGGCTGATAATTCAATGTGCGGTAAAGTTTTATAACTCGGTTGATGATCACCTAGTACTTCGAAATCTTGTACTTGCATTGTCGCTTGCCATTGCTCACCAAAGTATGCCAACTCACCCGTTTGATAAAGGTAAGCATCATTTGAGTTATATTGCTTACTGCCAATATCGACTAAATAATTATCATCACTGATGGTGGTATAATCGATATAAGCGCGGAAGTCGTCAGAAAAAGTACCTACATGTTGAAAGCGGGCTAAATAACGTGGATCGTTATTAGACTTTATTGCTTTGTCATTATCTAAATACTCAAGATCAATTTTACCTGATTGCATATCATTTAAATAACGAAATTCAGTTTGTAATTGCAAGCCACGCTTAGACATATAACGTGGTGTAATGGTGGCATCATAATTTTCGGCAATATTGAGATAAAACGGTGCGGTAACTTCAAAGCCAGTATTGGTACTTGTTTCTATTTGAGGGTATAAAAAACCGGTCAAACGTTTTTTTGAAATTGGAAAAGAAAAATAAGGCACATAAAATATTGGTACATCCAATACCCTAAATTGTGCATGGTAAGCTTCACCAAAATCGCCACTGGCAGATAAATTAATTTCAGCGGCTTTTATTTGCCAGTCAGGCACTTCTTGCAAGCAAGTAGTAAACGTTGAGTCCACTAAACTGAGTAGGCCATCACCATCAATGGACAAACTTCCTGCTGTACCGTGGCCAGGATTACCGTGGAGTTGATATGAGGCAGCAGTCATCTTTGTGGCGCGATCTACTTTACTTGCACTAAGGGTCTCTGCAAAAATGTTAATTTGTTTGCCTTGGTAATGAATATTGCCAACCGCTTCTATTTGCATTTTTAATCGATCGAAGGCCAGTTGGTCGGCAAGTATTCTTTGGCTTTTATCAACCAAAATAACCGAGCCATTAAATTGAGCTATTTGATCTTGTTTAATACTGGCGTGTAATGATGAAATACGGATGTTGTCATCAAGGACCTCAGGAATGTCGATGGCAATATCATCAAACTCAGGTAATGGGCATATCATTATTTGAGTTTCAGGCGCTTGGCTTTTTACATCAGCGTTCGCTTGCGTGACTTTTGATAAGCATGCTAGCAACGTAACTAAGGTAAATTTCAATGTACGGGAAAAAAGCATTTATTGTCCGATAAAGGGTGAAAGTTTTTATAAATTGATTTTCTAATGGTGAATCAAGTATTTTAACGGCTAATTGCTTTATGATATAGCAATTTTTTCAGTTGGACTAAATTCTTCTGTCATAGTTCACCAGTAAACAAGATATTATTATAAGGAATGCTCAAAAATATGCATATTTGGGGTAAGGTTTTAGGGTTTTTGTTTGGCTTTATGCTCAGTAAAACCATATTTGGTGCTTTACTTGGCCTTTGGCTTGGTCATATTTTTGATCGTGGCCGTGGTTTTAATTTTAATGGTTTATCTGGCGGTAAAGAAGATGATATCTCTAGACAAGCCGCCTTCTTCTACACCACTTTTTCGGTTATGGGCCATGTAGCCAAAGCTAAAGGGCAGGTGACTAGCCATGAAATTGCTTTTGCTAGTGCCTATATGGATAAACTGGGACTAAGTACTGAATTACGACAGCAAGCTCAAGATGCCTTTCGGGAAGGTAAGTCTTCAGGCTTTCCGCTCAAAGACCGTCTGGTAAAATTTAAGCGTTTGATGGGCAATAGACATGACTTATTGTTAATGTTTCTGGAGATTCAAATTCAAGTCGCTTTTAGTGACGGCGAGTTAGATAGTGCCGAGCGTTCAGTTCTGCATACCATCGCTAAGTTTCTAGGCTATTCCGCTCGTGAGCTTGATAATTTGCTGGAAATGATTATTGCCGGTGCTAACTTTCAGCAGCAAGGTAGCGGCTACCGTCAGCGAGGGCAAGCACCTACTAGCGGACAACAACTTGCCAATGCCTATAAAATACTCGGTATTGAGCAAGGTACAGCGATGCCTGCCATCAAAAAAGCTTATAAAAAATTAATGTCTCAACATCATCCTGATAAATTAATTGCCAAAGGTCTACCACCAGAAATGATGGAAAGTGCCAAACAAAAAACTCAAGATATTCAAGCAGCCTATGATGTGATTGTTAAACAGCAAAAGTAATCATAATTAAGTTAGGAAATTCATGCAGAAAGCTAAAGTAGAAAGATAAAGAAGAAAGTAAAGCTGAATAGTCTTAGTACTTGTGTGCAGAGAGCTTTACCAACCAATAGCTTTTAGCCACCCATTGATTTGATTCAATAACTCCTTTTCCGGGTAATAGCCGGTAACATTGTTATTGAGTTGGCGCTGGCGGTAATACACTTTCATTTCTTGTTGGGCAAAAGACTTTCTTTGTGCTGCTTTTGCTAATACCAGTGGGTTATCGTGTTTAAGGTATAGATCAAGTACTGGTAGTTCAGTAAAGGCTAATTGACGGGCAAACTCTTCATTGACGCTGTTGGTCAGAGCTTGATTACTTTTTCTATAGCCACTTAGTAATATAAGCGCGTTTGGTAATTGGTTACCTGTTTTACTATATAAGTCTACCAATAGAGCGGCATTATTCCCCTGAGCAATGACCAGCACTATGCCAGGGTATTCTTTTGCTGTATTCATCACGGCATTCAGCATTGCCCCAAGTTTGTTTTTATACTCTTTAAGTATTAATTCATTTTCTTTTTTCTGCTCGGCAACTGTTATCGCCGTCGAGGGATAATTGTCTGGTTTGTTACTAGGTTGTATGGCAATGGTACTCCAACCTTGCGCAGGTAAAGCATTACGTAAAAAGTTGATCGCTTTTGGGTTGGTAGCTCCTTGCTGCCATTCAGGTAATAAAATAGCCACGCCTTTACTATTCGCACTGGTATACCTTTTCACTAACGTTAGATAATCATCAGGTCCTGCCAATAAAGGTTTCACTTGTTCACTTGCTAGGTAGTGTTTGAGGTCTGCTTTATATTGCTTGGTTAACGGGATCGGTTCTTTTATTGTTGTTGCAGTATTAGCTTTCTTTTGAGATTTATCTTGTGCAGTATCAGCTTTTTTTTCTTCAGCAACCGAGGGAGCGATTGTGCAAATATAAATAAGCGAGCAGATAAGTAAAGCCCATAACTTTGAACTGCCTTTCCTTTGACTGTTTGTGCTTCGAATTTCTTTATCAAGACTTATCTGTTGCAATTATCTTTCCTCTACGGACTAAACTTCCTACGCTTTATATCGACCATAGAATAAAAAGCGTGAAAGAAATAACGTTAAATAAATGGACAAGGCGCGTTAAAACTAATGGCTTGCTCAGTACTTGGGTGAAACAAACTTAACTGCAAAGCATGTAGCTGTAATCTATTTCTCATTGTTAATGCTGGCTCTGGAGCATAAAGTCTATCCCCTAGAATAGGATGGCCTAAGGCGAGCATATGTACTCTAAGTTGATGTGAACGGCCAGTAATAGGTGTTAACTCAAGCAAGGTACTTGCATGTTCATCTGTTGAATTACTACGGCTAAGCACGCGATAATGGGTTAATGATTGTTTGCCATTTTCATGGTCTACTTTTTGTTTTGGTCTATTGGGCCAATCACATATCAAGGGTAAATCGACACTGCCTTCATCTTGCGCGACCGAGCCAAAAACTCGGGCAAGGTAACTTTTTTTGGTTTTTCTCTGTTCAAATTGACGGCTAATGGCGACATGGGCAGGTTTGTTCAATGCCATAATCATTATGCCTGAGGTTGCCATATCTAATCTATGCACAATAGTGGCAGTGGGTAATACTCTTTGCACACGGTTTTGTAAACAATCTTGGTGTTCAGGTAAACGCCCTGGCACACTTAAAATACCACTCGTTTTGTTTATAACCACAAAATCATCATCTTGGTAAATAATATCAAGATAAGGTGACATGGTGGGGAGGTAGATAAAATCGGGATTTGCGCTCATTACTTTCTCATGAATTTATGGCAGAGCTAAACTCAAAACAACCTAGCCCTGCGTCATTAATTTAATACAATTGCTGTTATAGCAATCCGCATAAATAAGAGGTCACTTTTTATACTGATTTTTTATTAATGGGTAACCACTATCATGCGAATTGCTTCAAAGGTCAATTGTGCCTTATCAATATAGTGGCTTAACTCATCTTGTTGTTGGCTAATAAAATCAATCTCTTCTTGGCGAACACTTGGATTGATTGCCTTTAACGCGGTTAATCGTTGTTGCTCTAAAGAAAGTTTATCGTTCATCGCCGCTAAGGACTTTTCTTGGATAGCTTTAACTTGCTTAGTACCGTGGGTTTCGGCTTTAGCAACCAAAGGTGTAATTTGAGGTTTAAGCGCTTTGATAAGTTGTAAGGCCATTTGTTTTTTAACTGGCGATAATTGTTTATCAAGTACTTTTTCACTGACCTTATCCGCTAAGTTAGTGCCATTTTTATCTACTAAAATCCTAATAGGCGTAGTCGGTAAGTAACGACCTAGTTGTAAATGTGCTGGCGCAGTTGCTTCCACAGTAAATAAGCACTCAAGGAAGAAGGTGCCTACCGGTAGCGCTTCATTTTTTAACAAGCCAATACTGGCATTACCAATTTCATCACTTAAGACTAAGTCCATGACGCCACGCACCATAGGATGATCCCAAGTTAGTAATTGGTAGTTTTCATTGGCTAAAGCAGTATCTCTATCAAAAGTAATTGTGGTGCCGTCTTCTGGTAAACAAGGGAAGTTGCTATTAAGCATATGTTCGCTTTGATTTAAGGCAATGGCATTATCGGCTTTATCATCTTGTTGCACACCAAAAACATCCAGCGCTTGAAACATAAACTGCGGCAACCCTATGTCATCATCGGCTTGTCGAATCTTTTCAACTAATTCAAGTGCGCGCCCTTGACCCGAAGAGTTCAGTTCTAATAATTTGTCTCGCCCTGACTCTAGCTCAGCTTTGATGGTTAAGTGCTTTTGCCAAGTATCGCTAATAAGCGCTTCGGCCTCAGCGGATTGCTGCTGGCAAGTTAACGCTAGCGATAATAATTGCTCGCCAAAGCTTTCAAATACTACTCGACCGGTAATACAGGTGTGCTCAAAAGCTTGCATACCTTGCTGATACCAATCAAATAATAATTGCTGTGCAGAGTCTTCAAAGTAAGGCACGTGAATACGGATTATCTCTGTTTGACCTATACGATCTAAGCGACCAATACGCTGCTCTAATAAATCAGGATTACTTGGTAAATCAAACAATACTAAATGATGAGCGAATTGGAAATTACGCCCTTCACTACCGATTTCAGAACAGAGTAAAAGTTGTGCGCTATCTTCATCTTGAGCAAAATAAGCGGCGGCTTTATCACGATCAAATATTGATAAACCTTCGTGGAACACTGCGCTGCGAATACCTTCTTTAATGCGCAGAGCAGCTTCTAAATCAATGGCAGTTTGCGCGTGGGCACAAATTACTAATACTTTTTCTTTATTAAGTGATTGCAGTAGCTCAATTAAATAATCAACTCTAGGATCAAAATCAGTCCAAGTGTCATTTTGTAGGTTTAAACCATGGAGCATTTCCGGGGTAAATATATACTTAGCTTGCTTAGATTTAGCTAATACTCCTGGGCAGTCACTAAGCATAAATTCATTGATGTTATCTTGATACTGCTCTGGCATAGCTAATGGTGCGGGTACTACTTGGCGTGCCGGAAAGCCTTTAATTGTGTTGCGCGAGTTTCTAAATAAAATACGGCCAGTACCATGTCTATCGAGTAATTGTTTTAATAAATTTTGGCGTACCTTGGCTGAACTTGCCGAGTCAGCCTGATTTAATTCAGTTAACTGGGCGCTGATATCGGTTTCTTTTAACAAGTCAGCCAATGTTTTTTCTTGCTCAGCGTTAAGTTTTTCACCATCGACTAAAGCATTAGCGGCATCAGCAACCTCGCTATAGTGGGACTCTTCTTCGGTAAATTTTTGATAATCATAAAATCTGTCAGGATCAAGTAGACGTAAACGGGCAAAGTGGCTTTCATGACCTAATTGATCAGGGGTAGCTGTTAACAATAAAACCCCAGGGATAACTTTTGCAAGTTGCTCAATACATTGGTATTCAATACTTGGCTTGTCTTGTTGCCAGTTTAAGTGGTGCGCTTCATCAACGACCATTAAATCCCAGTCTTCACTGACAAGTGCGTCATACCATTCTGGATTATTAGTAATAAAGCCTAAGTTAACCAGTACCAGTTGCTCTGAACTAAAAGGGTTAGCTTTTTTACCATCAACATAATTATCTTGGCTGGTTTCAACACAACGTTCATTATCAAAAATACTAAAATTAAGATTAAAACGGCGTAGCATTTCTACTAACCATTGATGCATTAAAGACTCTGGTACTATGATGAGAATTCTTTTAGCGCGGCCAGTAACTAATTGTTGATGAATGATTAAGCCTGCTTCAATGGTTTTACCTAAACCCACTTCATCGGCGAGTAAAACACGAGGAGCAAAACGATTACCCACTTCATCGGCAATATAGAGTTGATGTGGTATCAAGCTAACTCGACCACCTGTTAGGCCCGTTAAGTCAGATTGTTGCTGCTGATATTGATGTTGTAAACAGTCTTTACGCAAGCGAAACCAATCTAAACGATCTACTTGGCTATTAAGCAAACGGTCGTGCGGCTTATTGAATTTAATAAAATGATCTATCATCACTTCTTTTAAGCTTGCTTGCTCTTTGGTGTCCTGACGTATGCCCGCATAAGTCAAAATACCATGTGATTCACTCTTTGACTCTACTTTTAACATCCAGCCTTCATGGCTGGGAACAAGGTCACCTTGATTGAAGATAACACGGGTTAAAGGAGCATTTTCTTTAGCATATTGTCGAGACTCTCCGGTCGCAGTGTAAACAATATTAACAAAGCGGTGTTCAACCCCAGTTACTGTACCCAATCCTTGATCTGATTCACTGTCACTGATCCAACGCTGACCTAGCTGAAATGGCATAAACTTACTTCTCCGACGATTGCTTAGTAATTACTTTCTATTTAATAAAACTAGAGACTAAGCATTAAAAACTTGGGGTAAAAAAAGGGCGCTATAATACTCTTTATCATAGACGGAATCATTAAAAAATTGTGCTTGCTTCACGATAATTTAGAGATTATTGTGGAACAGACCAATTCTATTAATTTATTGCTAGCTCAGCGCCGCATTAATAGGCTTGGTATAAGCTATACTTTAGTAGGTATAGATTAAAGTATTGCTCTTTTATATTTGTTTTGTCAGTGACTCACGGAGATAGCCCATGACTAAAGAGAATATGAATAATGAGAATATGTTAAGTGATAAATTAGCCCATCCATCTTCAGCCGAAGAGACCGCCGACCAACAAATTGTCTATATTTTAGATACCAATATCCTTTTGCACGAACCTTTCGCTTTTTTATCGTTTAAAGAGCACGATGTAGTTGTGCCTATGACAGTGCTAGAAGAACTCGATTCAATTAAAGATAGACGTAAAGATGTTAGTCGTGATGCTAGAGTTGCAATTCGAGCATTGGAAGACACGCTAAGAGATGCCAGTCCAGAGGAGGTGCTTGCTGGCGTTAAACTGCCACAAAATGATGAACAGCATCCCAGTGGTTGTCTCGCTATTATTAATGATTATGCCTTAAAACAAACAGCGCATACGTTATCTTTTAATGAAAATGATAACCGTATCATTAACGCCGCCTTACATATTCAAAAGAAAACCCCACACAAGAAAATTGTTTTAGTGACTAAAGATATTAATATGCGTTTGAAAGCTAAGGGAGCAGGGCTGGCGCATGTTGAAGATTATAGAACAGATCAACTGATTGATGATATCCAATTTCTCACTAAAGGTTATCATCGATTTGAAGGGGATTTTTGGCAACAAATTCAGTCCGTAGATACTGAGACAGAAGGACGAAATACCACTCATTATGTTGCTCGCGATGCAGTGCCTTTAGCTTATATCAATGAATATTTGCTTGATGATGGCGATAGTTTTGCTGGTAAAGTTACAGGCTGGGATGATGATCGTATTTCCATATTAGATCTTGGTCGAGAGCGCTTGTTAGCCAAAAATGCCTGGGGTATTCATCCTAAAAATGTTTATCAAGGCATGGCGATGGACGCTTTACTTGACCCTAATATTGATTTGGTCATTCTTACCGGACCGGCAGGCTGTGGTAAAACCCTACTTGCCTTGGCAACTGCTTTAGAGCAAGTGATAGAACGTGGTTTATATGACAAAATTATTGTCACGCGAAGTACGCCGGAAATTGCCGAGTCCATCGGTTTTTTACCTGGTACTGAAGAAGAAAAGATGGCGCCTTGGTTGGCCGCAATAACCGATTCACTTGAGGTATTGCATAAACAAGATGAAAGTATGCATGGCAGTTTGAATTACATTATAGAAAAAGCCAATATTCAATTTAAGTCGGTAAACTTTATGCGTGGCCGCAGTATTCAAAATGCGCTAGTACTTCTTGATGAATGTCAAAACTTAACCGCGGCTCAGCTAAAAACTATTATCACCCGCTGTGGCGAAGGCACTAAAATAGTGTGTTCAGGAAATTTGGCACAAATTGATAGTAACTATTTAACCGCAGTTACTTCAGGGTTAACTTATATTGTTGAGCGTTTTAAGGACTTTCCTGGTTCTGCTACGGTTAATTTAAATGGCGTGGTGCGAAGCCGACTGGCTTCTTTTGCCGAAGAGAATTTGTAACTTTTCATAGAGAAAGTAGCAACGACTTCTAAGTAAGGTGATTAAACCTTACTGAATGAGCTTCTATTTTTTCGATCTATTTTATTAAGCCTTTTCCATTAAGGTTTAGAAAATGCATAGAAAACAATAAAGCACTGCTAAAAGTTAATTTCAGCGGTGCTTTTCCTTGTTTAACTCTTGTTTAAATGGGGTGACTGCTTTAACTTATCTAGTTAACTGGCTATATAAAAAAATTAAGGCGATTTAGTGTATTACCAAGCGGGCATAAATACAGTTTTTAGGCGTTATAACACCACAGTTGTGGTTGCCTTTATTGTTATTATTCTCGTAGCCTTTTCGGCTGCTTCTTTTCGTTATTTTAATCAGATTTCCAAACATAAACAGCAAAGTTTGGCTGAGCTTAGTCAAGAAGCTCAACAGCTAAATAATATGCTAGAGCAAAGCGCTCAAGCTGTGGTGGGTATAGAAGAATTTGCCGAATATGTTCTGAAACACCCTAATGAAATCAATATCCCTATGCCTTCCTTATCACAGCAAGGAGAGATGTTTTATTTAAACAAGCCCCTGCATGATGTCATTAAACAAGGTAAGCGTTTAAGCAGTAATATTACTGGTATAGGGCAAGTGAGTCAGTTTAGCGAGGCTAAAAAACAAGAAATCGCTATGGCTAATGCACTAACACCGGCATTTATTGCTGCACAAAATATCATAGAAGAAGCGACTTGGTTTTATTATGTTTCCTTCAGTGACTTTGTCAATATCTACCCTTGGGTTGACCGAGAAGTTTGGCAGTTTAGTCATAAAACCTTAATGAGTCCATATAACCAAGAAGTGCGTACACTTACGTCAAGTAATAATCGTGTGCTCTGGTCCCCTCCTTATCTTGATGCGGCCGGTGGAGGCATGAATGCTTCAGTGGGTACAGGTGTTTTTCATCGTGACAAGCTGTTAGGCGCAGTCGTTATTGATGTCAATTTATCGCGTTTACATGCTAGTTTGACCGAGCTAGAATCAAGTGATCAAGGGCTTATTTTATACAATCAAAATAATGATATTTTATTGGCTAAGCGCCTGGGAAAAGAGTCGTTAAGTTATCGTGCTTCTTGGCAAGATTTACTGCCGAAATCATTACAGAGTTTGAGCGCCGAAAAGTTAACTAAAGTAGGTGATTCGGAGCGATTTGGTGATTGGTTTATAGAAAAGCAAGTGCTTGCAGTTAACGGCTGGACGTTACTTAAATATCAAAGTTATGAGAGTTTTTCTGCGCCTCAGTACAGTGATTTTGTTTTCGTCTTTGCCACGCTGTTTATTGGTTTGTTAGCTTTTCTTATGTTAGTTAATACCATGACAAAGCGTACTTTTATTAAGCCAACCACAGAATTTATTAGCCATATACAATATTGTGCCGAAGGTGACCCAGGTAAAATTACCCCCGCAGCTGATTGGTTACATTGGTTTCAAGTGGTTGAAGATATCTTTGTGCAGAATCGAAGCCTACTTTTACAACTGACTGAACAAAATGATGTGCTCGATAGTCGTGTTATAGAAAAAACCAAAGCGTTACAAGAAACGAGTGCAAAACATCAACGTGATTATGCGCTATTACGCTCGGTGATGAATGCCATTCCCGAATTGATTGTCTTTAATGACCCAAACGGCTTGTTAATGGGCTGTAATAAAGCTTTTGAACGATTGGCTAATCAATCAGTTGAGCAAATGTTAGGATTTAAATCAGTGAGTTTTATGCCTACTGCATTAGCGCAAGAAGTGAATCGTTTAAACGCCACATGTAATGATATTTACCCTCAACAAGCACTCATAAGGGCAGGGGATTATATTTACCAAGGCTTTTGTAATCAATTCACCGATGAGCAAGGTAATATTCTTGGCTCTATCAGTATTTTTCATGATGTGACTTTACAGCAAGAAACACAGTCAGCGTTGGAAAAAGCAAAAGACCAAGCGGAATACGCGAATAAAGTAAAAATACAGTTTCTTGCCAATATGAGTCACGAGGTCAGAACGCCAATAAATGCTATGCAAGGCATGATGGACTTATTGGCACATACCTCTTTAGATAATCGCCAACAACATTATTTAGTCAACGCGCAGGGTGCTTCCTCAACCTTGCTACACCTTGTTGATGAATTATTGGATTTATCTAAGATTGAGGCGGGTAAAATGATCGTCAGTCAAGATGTGGTCAATCTGCCGACCATAATTGATAAGGCGTTAAAGTTAAACTTAAGTAATGTTGATCATAAACGGGTCGAAGTGACCGTTGATATGGCGGTAGAGGTGCCCAGCAATGTCATCAGTGATGAAATGCGCTTAGTGCAAGTGCTGGCTAACTTATTTAATAATGCCATCAAATTTACCGAGCAAGGCGAAATTAAGTTAATTGTTGATGCACTGTCGACTAATGATAGTGAGGTTCAAGTACGCTTTCGGGTAATCGATACGGGTATCGGCATTGCCAGTGACAATCAAAGTCATTTATTTAACGCCTTTAGTCAAGCTGATGAGTCAATGACGCGAAAATATGGTGGCTCAGGCTTAGGTTTATCCATTTGTCAGCAAATTATTAAGTTGCTCGGTGGCGAGATCAGTCTTACCAGTGAATTAGGGCAAGGCAGTGAACTGAGCTTTGTTATACCCCTGCAGCGTGCTCAGTTTGAATGCAGCAATAAAGTAATTGCTGATACGTTATTTCTTCAGTCAAACCATCATTCGACCGAAGGAATATCAAAGCTACCAGCAGAATTAACTCAGCCGCTAATCACAGGTATTACAATTTATGCGATAAATCAAAAGTTATCGGCGAGCTTTGTCGAAAGTATTACTCAGATGAATTGGTTATTGCATGAGGTGCACAGTGTTGACGATTTGTATCAATTAGAGATTGTCGAAAACAGTGTCTTATTTATTGATGAAGCAGCCTTTGTTGCCGAGCAAAGCCGACAAGACACTATTATGCCCTTAACAGCGTTTAGATTACTTTGTCTGTGTCAGCCGGCATTAACGCAATTGAGTAATGAAACCTGTGATTACCTCGATAAGCTATCTGCTCCCTATTTACTGGTTGATATGCCGTTATTTCGTTATTCCCTTGATCAAATATCACAGGCTTTACTTGCTAAATCCGGCTCTGCCACCGAACAATATAAAAGTGCTGGCGTGAATAGTACTGTCATGAAAAGAGGACATAGCCAAGCTTATCGACCAAGCTCAAGCAATCAAACAGCAAGGGGCAATACACAAAAGCCATTAATGATAAAAGACGAACAGAGCTTACAAGGTGTTTCAGTTTTATTAGTGGAAGATAACTTAGTTAACCAGCTCGTTGCTAAAGAGCTACTGCTGAATATGCACGCTAAGGTCACTATTGCTGATAACGGTCAACGGGCTATAGATACCCTAGCAGAGTATCATTTTGATGTGGTATTGATGGATATTCAAATGCCAATTATGGATGGCCTTACCGCCGCTAAACTTATTAGAGCGCAAAGTAAATATCAACATTTACCTATTGTGGCCATGACCGCTCATGCTAGAGACGAAGATAAACAACAAAGTTTAGCCGCAGGCATGAACTTGCATATGCCTAAACCCGTTACCGGGCAAGCTTTGCTTACTTGCATAAAACAAGTTCTTAGTGAGGTAGAAACTTAAGCTATTAGCCTAAGTTTTCAGGTTCGATAGTTAGCTTAAATTTTTAGCTTAAGTTTTTAGAGAAGAGTTGCTCTAATTTTTTGATGGTATCACTGATTTTGCTAACATCGGTAGGAGCAATAAAAATAGTATCATCACCGGCAATAGTACCAAGTACACCATCACTTTTACTTAAACTATCAAGTAGTCGAGCTATTAACTGCGCTGCGCCTGGGCTTGTTTGCACAATAATCATTACTTCGTTGTGCTCTATTTCTAACACTAATTGCTTGAGTGGGCTTTGTGCTGTTGGTACACCTAACTCTGCAGGCAAACAATAAACCATTTCTTGGCGAGCATTACGGGTTCGTACAGCACCATATTTACTGAGCATGCGAGATATTTTTGATTGGCTGATATTTTCAAAACCATTGGCTTTTAATGCCTCAACAATTTCACCTTGAGAGCCAAACTGTTCTTGTTTTAATAAACCTTTAAATGCTTGTACTAGTGCTTCTTGTTTTTGTAAAGCGCTCATCATGCGTAATTAACCCTGTAATAGACTAAAGTGGCGTTTGTAATCAGTGTGATAAACGCTAGTATACGTTATCGTGTCATCATACTGGAAGTTAATATCCGGTATAAGGTTATAACAATTGTTTTTTACCTGCTTATACTATATCTTTTGCTCTGCAAAAATTAACGTATTTACTCGAATAATATTTTAATAATTCATTGTATAACAAATAAACCCCACTTAATTTCGGAGAAATCACATGAAAGTAGCTGTTTTAGGCGCCGCAGGCGGTATTGGTCAAGCATTATCTTTATTATTAAAAACTCAACTTCCAGCAGGTTCTGAGTTATCTTTATATGATGTTGCCCCTGTAGTTCCTGGTGTTGCTGTAGATTTATCACACATCCCAACTGACGTTAAAGTTGCTGGTTTTGGTCGTGACGACCTTAACGGTGCGTTAACAGGTGCTGATATTGTTTTGATTCCAGCAGGTATGCCACGTAAGCCGGGTATGGATCGTGCTGATTTATTCAACGTAAATGCTGGCATTATTAAAGTATTGGCTGAAGGCATTGCGGCAAACTGTCCAAAAGCATTAGTTGGTGTAATTACTAACCCAGTTAACGGTACTGTGCCAATTGTTGCAGAAGTATTCAAAAAAGCGGGCACTTATGATGCTGCTCGTCTTTTCGGTATAACTACATTAGATGTTATCCGTTCAGAAGCTTTTGTTGCTGAGCTTAAAGGCCTTGATGTTGCGACTGTTAAGGTTCCAGTAATTGGCGGCCACTCAGGTACAACTATTTTACCATTACTTTCTCAAGTTGAAGGTACTACTTTCTCTGAAGAAGAAGTTGCTACGCTTACTCCTCGCATCCAAAATGCTGGAACTGAAGTTGTTGAAGCAAAAGCGGGTGGCGGTTCTGCAACACTTTCAATGGGTGCAGCTGCTGCTCGTTTTTGTATGTCTTTGGTTAAAGGTTTACAAGGCGAAGATGTTGTTGATTACGCTTATGTTGAAGGCAAAGGCGAAGATGCATTGTTTTTCGCACAACAAGTACGTCTTGGCGTAAATGGTGTTAGTGAAATTTTATCTTACGGCGAGCTAAGTGCTTTTGAGCAAAAAGCAAAAGAAGATATGCTAGCGACATTAAAGAAAGACATCAAAGAAGGTGTTGATTTTATGGCTAGCTAAGCTGCCATAAAACTTATACCTAAACCGCTAAAGCGTCTTGAAAAACGCGCCTTCAAGTGGTTTGGGCATATACCTTATAAAAAAACGCTGTTATCGATTGGTTTTTACTTATTGGTAATAGTGTTTTTTTATGCCTGGTTTTCAGGTGTTAATTCCGATAGGTAGTCGCAAGAGGTAACCATGAAAGACGCTGATGAAAGGTGCTCATGATAGAGAATCACAGCAAATAACTACTGTGATATATTTATGGGATTAAAGGGGGGAATTAATGACTTCTATTGGCGGCGATATGCGCTAAGGCAATTAATGCTTGCTTGTGTTCACTGTCAGCAATAATGTCTAGTGCCTTAATGGCTTTGTCCGCTTCAATTTCAGCCTGTTGCTGGGTATAACGTAAAGAGCCAGTTTCTTCCATAGCTTCGAGTATTAAATCAAGGTTATCCATGCCATTACCAAGTTCAATCGCTTCTTTGATCAGTGCTTGTTGAGCGTTATTACCATGTTTCATGGCATAAATCAGTGGTAGGGTAGGTTTGCCTTCAGCAAGGTCGTCACCGACATTTTTGCCCATTTCTTTGGCATCAGCAGTGTAATCCATAATGTCATCTACTAACTGAAACGCAGTCCCAAGAAATGTTCCATAATCAGCCATGGCTTGTTCAACTTTTTCATCTTTTTGTGCTATTACTGCAGCAAGACGGGTTGCCGCTTCAAACAATTTAGCCGTTTTACAATAAATGACCTGCATATAACTTTCTTCTGTGGTGCTCGCATCATTGCAGTTCATCAACTGCAATACTTCACCTTCGGCAACTATATTAGTGGCTTCAGATAAAATATCCATAATGCGCATATCACCTAATTTGGTCATCATTTGGAAAGAGCGAGTATAAAGAAAGTCACCAACGAGTACGCTGGCGCTGTTACCAAATAAAGCATTGGCCGTTTCTCTGCCGCGGCGCATATTAGACTCATCAACAACATCATCGTGTAATAACGTTGCTGTATGAATAAATTCGATAATGGCGGCAATATCCAAGTGCTGTTCGCCCTGGTACGACAAAGCTCTAGCAGCAAGCACTGTTAACATAGGGCGCATACGTTTACCGCCGCCGTTAACAATATAAATACCGAGTTGATTAATTAATGCGACATCAGATTGTAATTGATCATAGATAAGATCATTGACTGCTGTCATGTCGCTTTGCGCTAATGCCTGTATTGCTTTAATATTTACTTTATTGCCCATGCTGCTTTTCTTTAGCTGTTTTGACTAGATATCAATCAAAAATATTCAATTGGTGAAGATGGCAAAGTTTACACTAAATTTTAGGCAAAAGTAGTTTTCTAGTGGCTTTGTGTTAATTCTTAGGCCAAAAGCAAAATAAAAGCATAAAAGGTCAATAAAGTTAATAAATGATCATATTTATACTTGCCCTAATTATATTCTTCGCGTAGAATTTGCGCCCTATATTTTTAAAATTAGCGTCACATATTTGATGGCGCAGTACGGAGTAGCTATGTACGCGGTATTCCAAAGCGGTGGTAAACAGCATCGTGTAACCGAAGGACAAACAGTTCGTCTAGAAAAGCTTGAGCTTGAAGTAGGCGCAACAGTAGAATTTGATAACGTTTTAATGATCGCAGATGGCGATAACATCAATGTAGGCGCGCCTTACGTTGCTGGTGGTAAAGTTATAGCTGAGGTTGTTACTCAAGCTCGTGCTGCTAAAGTTACCATTGTTAAATTTAAACGTCGTAAGCATTCACGCAAGCAAGCGGGCCATCGTCAATGGTTCACTGAAGTGAAGATTACTGGTATTAACGGCTAATTAGGAGCATTTTGACATGGCACATAAGAAAGCTGCAGGTAGTACACGAAATGGTCGCGATTCAGAAGCAAAACGCCTAGGTGTTAAACGCTTTGGTGGTGAATCTGTTTTAGCTGGTAACATTATTGTTCGTCAACGTGGTACTCGTTTCCACGCTGGTAGCAACATGGGTATCGGTAAAGATCATACTTTATTTGCTTTATCTGACGGTAAAGTACAATTTGAAGTTAAAGGTCCAAAGAGTCGTAAGTTCGTTAGCATTATCGCTGACTAATAAGAACTTAGATTTATAAAAACCTCGCTTCACAGCGAGGTTTTTTTTTAGTTTTTTTTTGACCTACTAAGAATGATTTTTAGTCGGTCAAAAATAGTTTATACTAGCGGTAGATATAGCAAACGGATTAGTCCGATTGCTCTTAAGCACAAGCATTACCACATTAGGGTTATTGAGATACCATGAAATTTGTAGATGAAGTTGAGATCAGAGTTGAAGCGGGTGATGGCGGCAACGGCTGTAGCAGTTTCCGTAAAGAAAAATACATTGAATTTGGCGGTCCTGATGGCGGTGATGGTGGTGATGGCGGTGACGTATTTTTAGAGGCGAGCGAAAGTCTCAATACCCTAATTGATTACCGCTTTGAGCGTTTCCATCGTGCTAAACGTGGGCAAAATGGTCAAAGTCGTGATTGTACTGGCAAAGGCTCTGACGACTTAGTGCTAAAAGTACCGGTTGGTACTCGTGTAGTCGATCAAGATACCGGTGAGCAAATTGGTGATTTGACCCATAAAGGGCAAAAACTTCTAGTTGCTAAAGGTGGTTGGCATGGTTTAGGTAATACTCGTTTTAAAAGCAGTACTAACCGAGCGCCTCGTCAAAAATCAGATGGCACACCGGGTGAAATCCGTAACTTAAAATTAGAGTTACTATTGCTTGCCGATGTTGGCCTACTTGGTTTACCTAATGCCGGTAAATCTACCCTAATTCGCAGCGTTTCAGCAGCAACACCGAAAGTGGCTGACTATCCATTTACTACCTTAGTGCCTAATTTAGGTGTAGTACGTTTAGATACCCAGCGTAGTTTTGTTATTGCCGATATACCTGGCATTATTGAAGGTGCTGCTGAGGGTGCTGGTTTAGGTACGCAGTTTCTAAAACATCTTGAGCGTTGTCGTATATTACTACACGTTATTGATATTCTGCCTATTGATGGCACAGACCCATTAGAGAACGCTAAAGTCATTATCAGTGAACTAGAACAGCATAATGCAAAATTAGCAGGCAAGCCGCGTTGGGTTGTCTTTAACAAGCTTGATTTAGTGCTTGAAGAAGAAGCTAAAGAAATTACTGATGCAATTTTAGCTGGTCTTGACTGGAAAGGTCAGGTGCATAGCATCTCAGCATTTAATCGCACTGGAACAAAAGAGTTATCACAAAAGGTGATGACCTTTATCGAAGAATTACCTCCTGAAGAGGAAGAAGTGATTGACGGTAAAACTGTTGAATTTAAATGGGACACCTATCATGAAGATACGATAGCTGCTCATGAATCAGATGACGACTTAGATGATGAAGACTGGAATGAAGATGACTACGATGTTGAAGTAGAATATCGCCAATAAGTTTTTATCACAATAATTGATATTATAAGCACTGGTTTATTTACTTAAAGCAGTGTTTTTTTATGCGTATAATTCAGTGTTTTTTAACTTAGTTTTTTATTCCGCCTTTTACTAACGATAATACCAAAAAATAATTTTGAGAGTTTCAAATGACCATTTTATCTATGATAGTTGCCACTGCTAATAACAATATCATTGGCAAAGATAATACTATGCCATGGCACTTGCCAGCCGATTTAGCCTACTTCAAAAAAGTGACCTTGGGTAAGCCTATTATTATGGGGCGTAAAACCTTTGAGTCCATTGGTAGGGCTTTACCAGGACGACGTAATATTATTATCTCTCGTGATGAAAACTACAAACCACAAGGCAAAGGTGCTGATAGTGTCGATACTGTCACTTCAGTTGAGCAAGCACTTGCCTTGGTCGATGGCTCTGATGGTAGTGACGCGGTTGACGAGATTATGGTTATTGGCGGCGGTGCAATTTATGCGCATTGTTTACCTAAAGCGGATCGATTATATGTCACTCATATTAAAGCGGATATTGCTGGTGACACCCAGTTTCCCAATTATGATGATGCTAGCTGGAAAAAGGTCAGCAGTGAAATACGCGACAGTGATGAGAAGAATATCCATCAATTAGATTTTTGTGTCTATGAGCGTACCGCTAAGTAATTAAACTTAACCTGCTTGTTAGTATCCTTTGACAAGGCATAGAGATAATAAAAAGCTGCACGTTATTAGCGTGCAGCTTTTTGTTTATTAAGTGCTTAATTAAGGAAATTACCTATTTAGCTAAGGTAACTCACCTAATTATAGCTATTGAGTGACATAATCTAGAATACCCATGGCAGCTTTACGGCCTTGATCTACCGCAGTAACCACTAAGTCAGATCCTAATACCATATCACCACCAGCAAAGACGTTTTGTTTAGTGGTTTGTAAGGCAAAGTCAGAGCTAGCAACGGCAATAACACGGCCACGTGAATCTAATTCTACACCAGCATCCACCATCCATTTAGGCGGGCTTGGTAAGAAACCAAAGGCGATAACTACTGCATCGGCTTCCATGACAAACTCACTGCCGCCAATAGGCTCAGGGTTACGTCTACCGTTTTCATCAGGCGCACCTAATTGTGTTTTAACAAACTTAACGCCGATAGTCTTGCCTTGCTCATCAACAGCAATATCAAGTGGCTGAATGTTAAACTCAAAGATCACACCTTCTTCTTTAGCATTTTTCACTTCGCGTGGTGAGCCAGGCATGTTAGTTTCGTCACGGCGATAAGCACAAGTGACTTGGGTTGCGCCTTGTCGAATAGAAGTACGTACGCAATCCATTGCCGTATCACCACCGCCTAAAACAATCACTTTCTGCTTAGTAAAGCTGACATAAGGTTTAAGGTTTTTCTTATCATCAGCATTAGCTGAATCAGTAATGCCCATTATCTTTTGAGTATTGCCAATAAGGAAATCTAAAGCGTTGTAGACACCAGGGGCCTTTTCGTTGGCAAAACCACCGGTCATATCGGTATAAGTACCTAAACCTAAGAAAACAGCATCATATTCATTGCTTAATTCTTCAAAGCTAATATCAACACCTATTTCGACATTCAAGCGAAATTCGATGCCCATGCCTTCAAAGATTTCTCGGCGAGTCTGAATCACCTCTTTTTCTAATTTAAATGACGGAATGCCAAAGGTTAATAAACCACCGATTTGAGAGTTACGGTCGAATACCACTGCATCAATACCGTTACGAGTTAATACATCGGCACAGGACAAGCCTGCTGGGCCAGCACCGATAATAGCAACGCGTTTACCTATTTTAGTTACCCCAGATAAATCGGGTTTCCAACCTTGGGCAAATGCGGTATCGGTGATGAATTTTTCAATATTACCTATGGTTACTGCGCCAAAATCAGCATCCAAGGTACATGAGCCTTCACATAATTTGTCTTGTGGACAAACACGACCACACATCTCCGGTAAGCTGTTGGTTTCATGACATAAATCCGCAGCTTCAAAAATACGCCCTTCGGTGACTAATTCCAACCATTGTGGAATATAGTTATGCACGGGGCACTTCCATTCACAATACGGGTTACCACAATCAAGACAACGATCTGCTTGGCCAGCACTTTGATCTTGCCCAAGAGGCTGATATATTTCGACAAAATCTATTTTGCGTTTTGCGATTGCCATTTTAGGTGGGTCAATACGTTCAACGTCCATAAATTGATAAACATTCTTACTCATAACTACTTCCTAATTTATCAGAACACGAAGTTCGGCTGTTGAACGACTACGATGACCTAAGAGGGTTTTAACATCGGTAGCACTGGGTTTGATTAATTTAAATAATGGCGAGAATTTATCAAAGTTTTGCAAAATTTCTTGCGCACGTAAGCTGCCAGTTTCGTTAAAATGTTTATCGATAATGCCACGTAAATGTTCTTGATGAATGGCTAAGTCGCCCATCTCTAACATTTCAATGGATTCTTTATTCAAACGAATATCTAAATCACCAGTTTCATCTAAGACATAAGCAAAGCCACCGGTCATGCCTGCGCCAAAGTTAACACCAACATCGCCAATAACGGTTACTATACCGCCAGTCATGTATTCACATGCGTGATCACCGGTGCCTTCAATAACGGCAAGACAACCTGAGTTACGCACGGCAAAACGTTCTCCTGCACGTCCTGCAGCGTATAACTTTCCGCCCGTTGCTCCGTATAAACAAGTATTACCCATAATAGGAGTTTGATGGCTTAAATAATCAACACCGACAGGTGCTTTGATAGTTAATTGACCACCAGCCATGCCTTTACCTACATAATCGTTGGCATCACCAGTTAAGATCATGTTTAATCCACCAGCATTCCAAACACCAAAACTTTGTCCAGCAGTGCCAGATAAATGTAAGGTGATAGGCGCAGGTGCCATGCCTTGATCGCCATGTTGGCGAGCAATTTCGCCGGAAAGCATTGCACCGACAGAACGATCGGTATTTTGAATGTTAAATCTATATTCGCCACCTTTACTGTGAGCAACAGCATCACTTGCAGTACTCAAGATCTTCTTATTCAATTCACCCTGATCAAAAGCGGTGTTTTCTTCAGTTTTATATAATGCAGTGTTGTCACCCGCAATAACTGGCGCGATAATAGGTGATAAATCAAGCTTTTGTTGCTTAGCACTAACGCCTTCAATTTGTGATAATAAATCAACACGACCAATCAACGCCGTTAAGCTTTCAACGCCTAAACGAGCTAATATTTCACGGACATCACGAGCAATAAATTTAAAATAATTCATTACTTGCTCAGGCATACCTTTAAAGAATTCGTCTCGCAGTACTTGATCTTGCGTGGCAACACCGGTAGCACAGTTATTTAAGTGACAAATTCGCAAGAATTTACACCCTAAAGCCACCATAGGTGCGGTACCAAAACCAAAGCTTTCAGCGCCTAAAATAGCGGCTTTAACAATGTCGGTACCTGTTTTTAAACCACCATCAACCTGTAAACGTACTTTATGACGTAAACCATTGGTCACTAAGGCTTGTTGCGCTTCAGCTAGACCTAGCTCCCATGGACAACCGGCATATTTAACCGAGGTTAATGGACTAGCAGCGGTGCCGCCGTCATAACCCGATATGGTAATAAAGTCAGCGTAAGCTTTAGCAACACCGGCAGCAATAGTACCAACGCCTGGGCCTGAGACTAATTTAACTGAAATAACCGCTTTTGGATTTACTTGTTTTAAATCAAAAATTAGCTGGGCTAAATCTTCAATAGAATAAATGTCATGATGTGGTGGTGGTGAAATTAAGGTCACCCCTGGCACTGAGTAACGTAATTTAGCAATTAAAGGTGATACTTTATCACCCGGCAATTGGCCACCTTCACCGGGTTTTGCTCCTTGCGCTACTTTAATTTGCAATACGTCAGCATTCACTAAGTAATGTGGCGTAACACCAAAACGACCGGAAGCAATTTGTTTGATACGTGAATTTTTAACGGTACCAAAGCGGCGTTCATCTTCACCACCTTCGCCAGAATTTGAGCTGCCGCCTAAACGATTCATCGCTATGGCTAGCGCTTCATGTGCTTCAGGGCTTAATGCACCAATTGACATAGCCGCGCTATCGAAGCGTTTAAACATTTCACTTTCTGGTTCGACTTTATCAAGGGCTATTGGCGTACAATCATCTTTGAGTTTCAGTAAATCACGAAGCGTAGCAATAGGGCGTTGATCTACTTCATCAGCAAATTTTCGGTAATCGCTATAATTACCGGTATTTACTGCGCGTTGTAAATGGTTAACGACGTCGGGATTGTATGAATGATACTCACCATCGTGCACATATTTTAATAAACCACCATGAGACATTTTTTTATGAGCTAAAAATGCGTTACGCGCTAAATTAATACCGTCTTGCTCGATATCGCTAAAGTCAGCGCCTTTAATACGGCTAGGTAAGTCGCTAAAACACAACTGCATAATGTTATCGTTAAGGCCGATAATTTCGAATAAACCGGCACAGCGATAACTGGCAATAGTGGAAATACCCATTTTAGAGAGTATTTTCAATAGGCCTTTGTTAATACCTTCTCGGTAGCTAACAATAGCGTCACGGGCAGTCATTTCTATTTGCCCTTGTGTGACTAACTGCTCAATGGTTTCAAAAGCTAAATACGGATAAATTGCCGTTGCACCTAAACCTAATAATACTGCATATTGATGAGAGTCTCGTACTGAACCCGTCTCAACAATAATGTTGGAGTCACAACGTAATTGTTCATCCACTAAACGTTTTTGCACAGCGCCAACAATCATAGCGGCGGGGATCACTAATAAATCAGGCTCAATATTTCTATCTGAGAACACTAAAATAACGGTATTTTTATTACGTACCAAATCGACTGCATGATCACAAAGACGAATAATTGCTGCTTCTAAACCTTCTGTACGGTCATAATGCAATGATAAAGTATCAGAGCGATAATGTTCTGGATCTAATTCACGTAGCTGTTTTAACCCGGTATACATTAGTACCGGAGTAGAAAATAGAATCCGATCGGCATGGCCTGAGGTTTCGTTAAAAACATTATGCTCACGACCAATACAGGTGCCGAGTGACATAACATAACGCTCACGCAAAGGATCAATTGGCGGGTTAGTTACTTGGGCAAACTGCTGACGAAAATAGTCATATAAGGTGCGGCTTTTACTTGATAGTACCGCCATCGGGGTATCGTCACCCATTGAGCCGGTAGCTTCTTGACCATTTTCCGCTAATGTTCTGATCACTTGCTGAATTTCTTCATAACTGTAATTAAACATTTTGTGATACTGAGCCATTTCTTTATCAGTAAATGCGCGGGTACCAATTAAATTTGCTTCCAGTTCATCAAACGGTACTAAGTGACGGATGTTTTTATCTAACCACTCACGATATGGATGACGCTCTTTTAAGTCATTATCAATATCGGCTGAATGAAAAATTTTACCGGTATAGGTATCAATGGCGAGCATTTCACCGGGGCCGACACGACCTTTTTCTACCACTTCATCTTCGCTGTAATCCCAAATACCGACTTCTGAGGCAAGGGTAATAAAACCATTACGAGTAATAACGTAACGGGCCGGGCGTAAACCGTTTCTATCTAGGTTACATGCAACATGACGACCATTGGTCATTACTACGCCTGCAGGGCCATCCCATGGTTCCATGTGCATAGAGTTAAATTCATAAAAAGCACGTAAGTCATCGTCCATTAACGGGCTATTTTGCCATGCAGGTGGCATTAATAAACGCATAGCACGGTATAAATCCATACCACCGGCTAAAAATAGCTCAAGCATATTATCTAATGACGATGAGTCTGAGCCGGTTTGGCCGACAAAAGGTGCTGCATCTTGTAAATCAGGTAATAACGGAGATTTAAAGCGATAGGTACGCGCACGTGCCCATTGGCGATTACCATTGATGGTATTAATCTCACCATTATGTGCCAGATAGCGGAAAGGTTGTGCTAAATGCCATTCTGGCGAAGTATTGGTAGAAAAGCGCTGATGGAAAACACAGATAGCGCTTTGCATGCGAATATCAGCTAGATCTAAATAAAAATTTGCCAAATCTTTTGGCATCATTAGACCTTTATAAATAGTGACCAAGCAAGACAAACTCGCCACATAAAACTTTTCGTCGGTAATACGTTTTTCAGCACGACGACGTGCCATATATAAGCGACGTTCTAAGTCGCGATTACGCCAACCTGGAGGCGCATCAACAAATACTTGTTCAATATTGGGTAAGTTGCCTTGGGCTATTTCCCCAAGTACAGAGGTATCAATAGGCACTGTACGCCAGCCAACTAAAGTTAAACTCTCATTGGCTAACTCTTCTTCTAATACTTTTTTACAGAGTGCAGCTTCAATCGGATCAGTGTTTAGGAAAATCATGCCGACAGCATATTTTTTACCTAGCTTCCAGTTATTGTCTGCGGCTACGGCGCGAAAGAAGCTATCTGGTTTTTGTAATAACAAACCACAGCCGTCACCTGTTTTACCATCACTGGCGATACCACCACGATGTTGCATACGATCTAAAGCGGAAATAGCGGTCTTAATTAGTTTGTGACTGGTTTCACCGTGTTGATGGGCAATTAAACCAAAACCACAGTTGTCTTTTTGGACGCTATGATCATAAAGCTGCATGTTTTTCTCCTAATAATAAGCCAACTTACTCACAGGACAGACAAAGAAGAATAAAGGCATGGAAAAAATGCATAAATACTCCTCTTATTAAGTAAGTGGACATTCAACATTACTCAGTTATAGGGCAAACGTCAATTAAAATAGAGCTTTTGCTCGTAATTAATTTACATCTTTTTACTGTTTTGTAATCGGCTAATGAAATTAACTATTTGTATCTCATTGTTTGTCAAGGCTTTGTTGTTTTGTTGATGTGTTTAGTCTTTCATATAGTGAAATTTTATGAAATAAAATTACATTATGGTGGGCTTTATAGTTCGTGGTTATATTCAGTATTTATGCAGTTTATGGTTTGTTTTTGTTGCTAATACCAATTTCATTAAATTATTGCCCACTTGTGCTGGTTAAAATACTCCAAGGCGGCGTTACTCTCAATCCCAATAGCCTGCTATTGCTCAATCAAGCGCCTTGCCATGATTTATTTTCCCTACTCACAACAAGATCACAAACTCAATGAAAATGGTATAACGCAAAAATTGCAGCAATAAAAACAAAAAAGCCAATAGTGATATCACTATTGGCTTTTAGCATGTTGAAAGGGGTTGGTTATAGCCTAAGGCTGATAGCCGCCCTCGATGCCCTTGGTAGTGATACTAACAGCGTCGTGAGCATGCAGTGACTCTAGGTGATTGATGCGTAACCAGAAGTCATCGAAAGTAGCTATTTGATTGATACTGTATTGTAAGCGACGTGCTGCGTCTTCACAAAACATTAGGTTTTGGCCATTAAGACGAGCAAACTCTTGTTCATCTTCGCGCTTAACTGCGGCTTGTACTGGTGTTTTCAATGAGTTTTCAATAAGGTCAACTAACTCAGTAATAGGGAAATCATTAACACTAGAATTAAGCTTCACCTTTACTTCCGCAACTGAGCGTTGTGAATGTGGTGTGGCGACAATACCGTCAGTGCTGCCAAGCCAATCATGAACATCGGTTAAGGCAAATTCACTTTGTTGGACAAACTTATCGTGGAAGGCTTTTTGTATTAATTGACGAGCTAAGGCAGCAGAGCAAGGACAAGTTGATGAATAGGGGACATCAACGGTTAACTCTATTGTGAGTTTGCCTTTATTTAAGTAACCAGTAAGTGTTACTGGATAGGCTTTCCAGCCTTCTTTACCACTTATTAATGACTTTCTGCGTAAGTGATATTCAAAGTTAAATTGCACTTTAGCTTGATCACTTAACTCTTGATGACTACTAATAAAGCCATCAAGTAAGCTGACTAAGCTTTGATAATTAAGCACATTACTTGTAGATAACTCATCGATAAGTAAGTAAAGGCGAGACATATGTATACCTTTAGCTTGTGCGTCTTTTAAATTGACGAAGGCATCTATATGAGCTGAGACCATACGCTCGCCTTGGTCTTTTGAAGCGACCATAATAGGCATTTCAATGTTACTCATGCCGACCCAGTCAAGTGTACCTTCGGTTTGAGCTGTTGTATGGTTGGCGATATCTGGCATTGATGTCGTCATTTCGACTCCACTTTAAAACGATAGTTATTAACTAAACTCCGAGGGTATTTTTGAAATAAATACGAAGAGTAGATCTAAGGGCGCATATTCTAGCTTATTTTTTAATGGTAATCATTATTGTTGTTGCTCTCTAGCTAAAAAACAGCCAGGATTGAAGCCTTTTCTTCTATTTTTCAATAAGTTTGTTTGAGTTATATTACTGCGTTAATATAGGGCTACTCGTTATTATTTGCCGCAAAAGGTGTGTCTGTGGAAACTGAGCAATCAAGTCATTACTTAGATATAGAGTTACTTCAAGGCTATTTAGACAGTTTGGGTAAACCTATTGTTGAACAGATGTTTGCTTTATATTGTCAGCAGGTAGAGATTTACCTTAATGATATTGAAAGTGCGCAAGTGCATAATTCACTTGTTGGTTGGCAAGAGCATTGTCACAAAATGAAAGGTGCAGCAGCCAGTGTTGGTATGTACAAATTACATGGCCAGTTAAAATTATTAGAGCACACCGATGAGTCACAGCAACAAAAAATTGTTTTATTAACCGAGTTAAAGTTGGCAAATGAACAAGCAATGCTTGCTTTCAAAGATTGGTTGGCAAGTCGTTAGTTATAAATAAGTTACAGGGAGGGTTGTAATTCAGCAGCCCTTTTCTTAATTATTGAAATGATGGGCTGCTTACTTAACTTAACTTAACTTAACTTAACTTAATTTAGTTAGTTAAGCGGCTCTTAATCTAGTGTACCGACAAAACGATAACCTTCACCATGAATGGTGTTAATAAGCTCAGGAGTATTTTTATTCATTTCAAAGTGTTTACGCAAGCGTCTTATGGTGACATCAACCGTACGGTCATTGGAGCGTAAATCTCTACCTGTCATTTCTTTAATCAGTTGTTGGCGAGTAATAATTTTACCGGAATTTTTTATAAGTAAGCTTAATGCTCTGTATTCACCGCGAGGAATCGCAATAACTTCACCGTCTGGGCTAGTCATTTGTCTGGAGTTACCATCCAAAGTCCACTGATTGAAACTAACCACGCTTTGTACAACTTCAGTATTTGATTGACCAATGCGACTTAAAATATTTCGTGCTCTGATAGTCAATTCACGAGGGTTGAATGGTTTAGTTAAATAATCATCAGCACCAATTTCTAAACCAAGTATTTTATCAATGTCGCTATCTCGACCCGTTAGGAAAATCAAACCTAAGTCTTTATTGGCGGTTAATTCTCTTGCTAATAACAAGCCATTTTTTCCAGGTAAATTAATATCCATAATGACTAGGTTGATGGTATTTAGTTTCAGCTGCTCAGCCATACTATCGCCATCAACAGCTTCGAAAACAATATAACCTTCAGCTTCAAATAAATTGCGTAAGTTAAAGCGGGTGACATCTTCATCTTCTACAACTAAGATTTGATAAGTTTGCATAGTGGAATTTACCTAATATTTTAAATGGCTATTGTGATTATTATTTTTTTAATGGGTAGAACTGGTGTAATCAGATTACATATATTTAACTATTTACATTTATTTAACTATTTTAGTCAAGTGAAAATGAAAAAACAATTTTTAAAGGCTTTTATTTCATTCACTTGCTGCTAACTCCACGGGAAAGGTGATATCAAAACTCACGCCCCGCTCTTCTTCTTCTTCAAGAGTAATATGACCATCTAGTGCCTGAGTTACTAGGTTATATACTAAATGCATACCTAGTCCACTGCCACCACTACCACGCTTGGTAGTCGTAAAGGGGTCGAAAATTTTGGCTTTTATTGATTCATCAATACCATTACCATCGTCACGATAATTAATATGTAATTGATCGCTTAAGTTCATAATGTTGATGGTAATTGTACCATTATCAAGGCCATCAAAAGCATGAAAAATCGAATTAAGGATTAAGTTTATTAATATTTGATTGATGGGACCTGGTTTACTGGTGATGTATAACTCTTCAGGGCAGTTTACTTTGACATTAACATTAGCTGATTCGATTTTTGCTGATATTGTTAATAATACTTCGTCAACTAGGCCACTGACATTAAATGTTCTACTCTCAGCACTTGATTGATCTACTGCAACTTTTTTAAAGCTTGATATTAGCTTAGCGGCACGCTCTAAATTTCGGAATATAATAGCAACATTTTCATCACTATCGATTAAGAATTTCTTTAGTTGGCTAGATTTGAGAGTTTGATTATCAAAGGCCATTTTTATTTCACTTAGTTTATCTGCCAATAAACTCGAAGCAGTAACACCTAAACCTATTGGCGTGTTTACTTCATGAGCAATACCGGCAACCATATCACCAAGGGAAGCCATTTTTTCTGTTTCAACTAATTGATCTTGGAATTCGTGTAATTTCTCTAATGTTGATAATAACTCTTGATTTGACTCTTTTAATGCGTCTGTTCTGGCACTTAGTCTGTTTTCCAGCGCTTGATTTTTAGACTCTACATGTTTTTGCTCTTCGACAAAGTTACTCACATGTTTGTCGGTGCGCAATAATAATACGTTGATACTTTTAGTTAAAATATCAAGCTCCTTATAGGGCTGCCTCGTTAATTGAGTCTGATAATTTCTACTTTGAGATATTTTACTAATATCATCAATGAGCTTGACCATGGGTTGAGTCGTTGTTCTAAAAATCCATTGGGAAATGGCAAAAGCAAGCATCAAGGTTAAAACTAAGAAGGCCAAAGTCATATAAGTTAATTTTCTAATAAAGCTCTGTTTTTCAAGGAGGCTCGATTGGATAAATAAGTAGCCTAAAGTCTGTTGCCCTTGGCTAATTTTAACGATGAGCTCTAGATGATTACTTTGGTATTGAATGGTACTCAATTGTGATATTTGGTCGATTTTATTACTAATTGCTGGAAACCTATGGTTTTTATTATAGCTAGTGAAATACTCAACACTGCCATCTTCATTTAATCGATAGACATGAATATGGTTAATAATTGGCGTGGTGATTAATTCTTTAAGTTCTTCTTTTAGTTTTACTTGGCTAACGTCATTGTCACTTTCGAGAAATCGGCTACTATTCTTAGCTAATATATTTGCCCAAGCACGTGTTTCACTGGCAATGGTTTCATCACCCTCTTTATCAACCATATTAATTATGCTTATCGCAGCAATAAGTAAAGTAATGGTACTTAACGCCATAATACTTCGTACTAAGCGACTATGCAGTGACATCTTTTGAGTTGCTTTTGCCATGGTAACCAATTAATTAACTTCTATTACTTTGATGATAGCTGAGCTTGGTAAATAGTAAACCCTTTGCCTTTTGCTATAACACGGGTATTGCCTATATGTGCTTGCATGATGGGTTGATATCGTAAAAAACTATTGGCAACTATGGTTATGCTGCCTTGCTTGGTAAGTTGCTTGTTTATTCCAGCTAAAAAGTCTTCACTGGCTTCATAGTGCGTTTTGACACCTTGATGAAAAGGAGGATTCGAAACAACGTGTTGATACTTTTCGCTAACATCAGATAAGCTATTGGAAGGGAACACCTTACCCGATAAGCCGTTTAAAGCTAAACTCTCTTGTGCTGAAGTCAACGCTAAGGCGCTGACATCAAGTAGATACAATTTAGTGTCGATATGTTTCTTACCGATAAAGCAGCTAATAACGCCCGCCCCACAGCCAAAATCAAGAACTTTCCCTGACATTTTGTCGGGTAAATTACTCAATAATAAAGCCGTACCGGTATCAAGTTTTTGTTGGCTGAATACGCCAGGTAGTGAGGCGATTGTTAGTTCAACTCCTTCAACAGTGATCTGATATTTTTTAAACCAATCTTGTAAGTTAAAGACGACAGATAATTTTTCTGGCTGAAACAAGCCGGCAAAAAGCAGACAGTGGCGAGCAGCATCGACTTTCTGACAACAACTCAGTAGGTCTTTGGTTAATTTAGGCGCGGACTGAATGCCACCTTTTTTCTCGCCAACCAGTAATATTTTTGTGGTTTCATTTATGCAATGAGCAATCATAGCTAGGGTAAAAGTTAATTCAGCCTTACTTTTAGGGAAAGCTATTATAACAAGGTCATGACAAGTCTTTGTTTGATACGTACTAGCGAACGTAGCATGAACACCTTGTCTCTTTGCTCCGTCATTTTTTTTGGTAATTGCCTGATAATCGATAAAATTAGTATTAAAGCAATGAATACTCTCTGGCTGATCTAGTGCAATAAGCGCATCAATAAAGCCATCCTCAGGTAAATTAATCAATAATGGTGCTTTAGCAATAAGTAATTCACTATTACGTAATAAAACTTGGCTAGGATTCGACAAAGACATAGGGCAATAAACAGAGAAAGAATAAAGGTTATATTCTACGGTAAATTAGTATAAGGGAATAGGGAAATTTGCTGGAAGTTAATTGTACCAAGGTAAAAAAAATGCTTAAATAGCAAATGTCCCTAATTCCTATTTAGTGGTTAATCAACTAACCGCTAAATATTAATAGGGCCAGAAGAGGAGCGTTAACCAGGTAATTACCGTTGTTTTGTTTGTATGGTGTTTTTTCATACAGTCAAAAACAGAGATCAAACTCTGTAGAGGGTAATGAGGGGGATTAACGCCGAGATAGATGGCTATTTGATTGGCTGTTTATCGGTTGTTTACTTTATACCTTATAGAGTAGTGGGCTGAATCCCAACAACTGTCACTTTGAATAATAGCCATATTGGTTGTTTAAGTGGGGAGCTTCTGGCCTGTTGCATATTAGCCAAAATGCCAGCCTCGCTGTTGTTATGCTCTTCTTTGTAATCGCCCAGTCCTCCGCACTCTGTATCTAGTTTTATTAACCCTGCATCTTTATGCCTGTTTTGATAATGCTGATACTCAATATCTTTCTATAGACTTTTATCAGATAAGCGGAGTAATAAATGAACTGGCAAGATGTATTAGCACAGTTAGAATCAGGTAGTTTACGAGCGGCAAACCAAGATGAAGCCGGTAACTGGCATGCAAATATTGAAGTGAAACAAGGTATTTTAGCTGCTTTTAAAGCGGGTAAAAACGTTGCCTTTAGTGATAATTATCAAGGTTTTGTCGATAAAGATAACTTACCTGCTCGTCAGTTTTCACCAGAAGACGGTGTTCGTTTAGTGCCTGGTGGCTCATCAGTACGTGCTGGTGCCTATGTTGCTGAAGGCGTTATTATTATGCCTCCTGCTTATATCAATGTCGGTGCCTTTGTCGATACTGGTACTATGATTGATAGCCATGCGTTAATTGGCTCATGTGCACAAATAGGAAAAAATGTTCACGTATCAGCTGCTGTGCAAATTGGTGGAGTATTAGAGCCAATAGGTGCTAGCCCGGTAATTATTGAAGACGATGCTTTTTTAAGTGCGGGTGTTGTGGTTGTTGAAGGTATTGTTGTTAAAAAAGGTGCAGTATTAGCACCGGGCGTATCTCTGTCTAAGTCAGTGCCTGTTTATGATTGTGTAAAGCAAGTTATGCGTGAAAAGGGTGCTGAAATTCCTGAACGTGCTGTGGTTGTACCTGGTACTCGTCCTGTCAAAGGTGAGTGGGCACAAGCGCAAGGTTTAAGCATGGCTTGTGCACTTATCGTAAAATACCGTGATGAACAAAGTGATGCTTCTCTAGAGTTAGAATCTATTTTACGTTAATTATTCACCTTGTCGCTGTAAGGTCCAAACTAGGCATCAAAAGTACTCATTGATATTCATCAACTCCGTGCTTTTTCTTTTAGTTTGAGCCTTACAACTTAAAGCTGAATAATTAATAGCTGATTTTACCCCTCGATATAAATTCCTAACGTCTTAACACCTAAAAGAACATTTATCATGACTAAACCCACTTGGTTCGACACCACTATCGAAAACGCGTTAATCAACCATAAATCACCTGACGATGAACATGGCTATTTTGTCTATCAACTTGATGCGCTCAAAACACATTTGGCTAGCTTGCAGCAGCAAGACGTTATTAAGTTATGGTTTGCTGTAAAAGCTAATCCGCTATCCAAAATTATTCAAACCCTAGATGGTGCTGGCTTTGATTTTGATGTCGCCAGTGCGGGTGAGTTAACGCAAGTATTAGCGCAGGGGATAGATCCAAGCCGAGTATTGAATACGGGTCCAGCTAAATCAAAGAAGCAAATAAGTTCCTTTGTTAAGCAAGGAGTACGTACCTTTGTCGTTGAGAGTTTAAACCAACTGAACTGGCTCAATGAAGTCGTGCTGGAGCAGGAGTTGTCATCAGCTGAGGCAGACAAGCCTAAAGTGCTACTTAGAGTGCAGCTGCAATGGCATGAAGGTGAGAAAAACCCACTAGGTGGTAATAGTTTAACGCCGTTTGGTCTATCGGTGTCTGAGTGGCAGAATATTCATGCAGATAACTATCCTGCCTTGGATCTGTGTGGTTTACATATTTTCCAATGGGGAAATATGCTCAGTAATGAAAAAATGTTTTCATTATGGTCGCAAATGATACCGCCGTTAACTGAGTTAGCTAATAGCATAGGTATGAGCTTAAAAGTGCTAGATTTAGGTGGTGGTCTAGGTATTGATTATTTAGGCGCAGGGCAAACTTTGTCTTGGCCGAAAGTTATTGAAGATTTAGCCATCATCAAAGAAAAAGCTGGCGTAGAGGAATTGTGGCTGGAATTAGGGCGCTTTGCTGTTGCTGAGTGTGGCTATTATGTTGTGCCAGTCGTTGATAGGAAAATGAATTATGACAAAGAGCAGTTGGTGTTAGCCGCAGGTATCAATCATTTATTACGTCCAGCAATTACTGAACAACCCTTTCCGGTACAAATACTACGCGAAGGTTTTACAAGTGAAAATACCACTATGCAGGCTTTTGATCTTCATGGTCCTTTATGTACTAGCATGGATAAACTCGGACAGTTAGATTTACCTAGCGATATTGCTGTTGGTGAGCAGTTAATCTTTGGTTATTGCGGCGCTTATGGTTTTACTGAAAGTATGCCATTTTTCTTATGTCATGAATTAGCTGCCGAGTACGTTTATCAAAATGGCAGTCTTATTCAAGTGAGAGCTGCTCAGCCAGCTTCATCATATTTGGCATAGTTAGGAATAGTTAAGCAATTGTTAAGGGATAGTTGAGAGAAGATGATGAATAAATTTACCAAAGAAGTTATGTCAGTGGGCGAAATGGCCAGTGGCGCTAAACTCACCGTACCGGTATATGCTTTTAAAGCTGAAAACAATACGGGTTCCAACACTGGTTCTAATGTTTATATACAGGCAAACATGCATGGTGCGGAAGTACAAGGTAACGCGGTAATTTTCCAGTTACTTGAACTACTACAGCACTGTAAATTACAAGGTAATATTACTTTAGTGCCTTATGCAAATCCCGTCGCTTGTAATCACAAAAATGGTGAGTATACCTTAGGTCGTTTTGATCCTATCACTGGGGTAAACTGGAATCGTATGTACCACTTTGATGAAAGTGTGATTGAGCCTTTCGCACAACAATATTTAGATGCCAGCGAAGACGATATAAAGGATAAATTCCAACAACTATTAGTTAATGAAGTTGAAAGTAAGCTAGAGCAAAATACTTGGGGGCTCACTACGGGACAACGTATTGCTTATCAATTGCAGCGTCTTGCTCACCAAGCAGATATCGTTTTGGACTTACATACAGGGCCAATTTCCAGTAAACATTTATATTGCCCTGAATATGCTCAAGACAGTGCTAAATATTTTGATATTGAACATACGTTATTAATTCCCAATGATTTCGGTGGCGCTATGGATGAGGCAACATTTTGTCCTTGGTGGAGTTTACAGCAGGCTTACCAGACTTTAGGGCGAAAATTCACCATGGGACAGGGGGCTTTTAATAAGGAAAGTTTTACTGTTGAACTTGGCTCGCAAGAGCAAATAGACTTGGATGTAGCTAAGCAAGATGCCTTAAGTATTTTATCTTATTTACAATATCAGGGTGTTATTGATAATGAGCAATACCAGCCACAAAAAATGACTCGATACGCAGGTTACTTGAAAGATTATAAAGCGTTATATTCGCCTATGGGTGGCATGGTCGATTATCTTGCGGAATTTGGCAAACCTTTAGCTGCCGGCGAGCCATTAGCACGGATCCTGCGTATGGATAATTACGGTGATGGTGAGGCATTGCATTATGTCTCGCTTGAGCAAGAAGTTATTCCTATTTTACACTTTGCTTCTGCTAGCGTTAATCAGGGCACAGAGTTGTATAAGGTACTTTGTAATTACTTTAAACTGTAATCTTTAGCTTTTATTATTATGTACAGGATGTACGGTAGCTCGCGGAGATAGGATATCTAAGAGCGAGCCAAACAGGATGTACGGTAGCTCACGGAGATAGGGATATCTAAGAGTGAGCAAAACAGGATGTACGCTAGTTCGCGGAGATAGGGATATCTAGGAGCGAGCTAAACAGGATTTCCCCTCGTTCACTGAGGCAGGTGTCTATGAGTATATCCATGAAGTGAATCTATTTACCTTCCTATGCAGCTGACTATATTTTTAAGCTGAGCTGCAATGCCGCACCAATAGTATCGTTATCGCCGGTGAAAGCGGCAATATCAATAGCAAAGACATCCCAAGGTGAAATACCAATACCAGCAGTATAAATGTCATCATCAGCATCATTTAAGTCAGTACGATAACCTAAGCGAAATTGAATATGTTCATAGAAACGAAACTCAGCACCCGCGGCAGCATATTTTGACGGCGCTAAAGAGGCAAACTGTTCTCGGTCGGTTAAGTCTATTTCTGTCGCTAAGCTGAGCCAGTCATTTTGATAACTCAAACCAAAGCTACTGGTCATTTTTAAGGTAAAGGTTATATCTTGTTCGACATGATGTACGGTTTGTTTAATCAAGTTGTTGGTAACAAGCGCAGCGTGCCATTGACGCTCTACTCCCCAAGCGATATATAAACCTAAGTCAATATTACTGCCACTTTCATCGGTGATATTCTCGTCATCGGTAATTTCAAAGTCATCATCATCAAAGTCACTAATTTGCACGCGATTAAAATAAAGATCAACGCGTTGGTACTTTAATTTTGCGCCAATACTTAAATCATAATTGGCGTGTTTAACCGCAGGGTAAGCGGCCATAACACCAGCTTCAGCAATTGAGTAACCTACGGCTGTAGTGGCCGATTCAAGGTTATTTAGGTTTAAGTTACAATCAAGCATATTGGTACAGTCATTCACCGCTTGGTCTAGTATAGCTTCATCACCTTCACTGTAATCCATGGTACCGCCGATGCGACCATATTGATTAGTGAAAAAGCCAATGCTTATATACTGGTTGGGAATGAGAATTTGGAAATTCAAACCATTGCGGATCTTAACAACTTTGCCATCGATCTTTTTAAAGTCAGTAATAATAACATCTACTTGCTCATTTAAATCATTATAATAATTCTGCTGTTGCTCTGATGATTGGACATTTTGCAATTGAATTCCGTTAATGTCATCGGCTAATTTATCAAGGTTGTCACTAATATCTTCGGCAGTATCAGCAACATCATATTTATCCGATGCCATAACGCCAACATTTAATGAGAAGAAAACATCATCATCGTTATCAAATTTGGTCAGTAACGCAGGGTTACTCAATGATGAGGTGAAGTCTTGGGTTAGGCCGGTAAAGCCTTGTCCGGTACGTTTAGCGGTAAAGCTTTCGCCGTAACTCGGTAATGTCATAGCCATGACTGGAATTAACAATAATGCTCTTTTAAATGTTTGACGGCAGGTAATATTTAACGGGGAATTAGTGCAATAGGCCATAAATAAATCCTTGTGTTAATAAGACAACATAGCAAATCAACCCAATAGAAATATAGGGCTAACAGGACAAAGTATAGCGCAGCTGTTTAGCATGATGATTTCAATCCTTTATTTATAGCTGTATTGGAGGTAGACGAAAAATTCACTATGGCAAGAAAAGCAATTATTGAGTTAGTTGGCTAAGTGTTATAGTATAACATCTATGAACTATGCATTAGCTATACGTCAACTTCGACTTCTAATAAATAAGCGACAAATTCGCCAGAGTGTTTTAACGCTCTTGCTCTTTTGTGCGACTTTTTTTGCGCATAGTGAGCATTATACTCAAGTAGAGTTTGACGCATTTTCAAATTTTGAACAGCATGACTGTCACTTATGCCAACAAGGCATTGATTCTCCACCGAACTCTATTGGCCTATACCTAGTATCAACGGGTATAGCCAGTATAATAAAAGTTCGAATTATCAGGGTCGTACTTGCTACCTCTGCATATGTTACCCCGCAGTTAAGAGCACCGCCAAACTCTCTGTAATTTTATTATTGTGTCTTTTTATGGTGAAGAGCTTAGTTCAAATAGCTAACTCCTCTCCTAGTTGCCTGTCTGTAAATTTTAATTATCAGGCGGCATACATCCCCTAAAAAATTATCGGAAACCCGTTTATGTCATTTTTTGTCTCTCAAAAGAGTATCAATACTCGAGTGAAATCACCTGTTAAAAAAATTGTGAAGGCCAGTGTAATATCTACCCTTGGCACCCTGTTATGTTTTAGTCATGTTAGCTTAGCCCAGAGTTTATCTGGGGTTGTACTAAATAAACAAGGCCAGCCAATTCATAATGCTATGGTGGCATTAGGTAATAGCTCACAGCAAGTACGTTCCAATAAACAAGGAATATTTAATTTCACCGATATTAAACAAGGAAATTTCGAGCTTCATATCAGTGCAAAAAATTACAGTCATAGTAATCAGCAAGTTATTGTCGGTGAAAGTAATATCTCTGGTTTAAATATTGTTTTGTCAGCCTCGGTGATGGAAATCATTGATGTGCATGCAACGCCATTACATACCTCTTCAATAGAGTCAGCATTGCCTATAAATGTCCTCAGTGCCGATGAATTAAAAATGAAACAAGCGTCAACCTTAGGTGAAACACTAAAAAATGAAGTGGGTGTTCACTCTAGTTATTATGGCCCCGTTGCCAGTACTCCTATCATTAGGGGCTTAAATGGACCTAGGGTACTTATTACCCAAAATGGTTTAGACGTTGGCGATGCATCACGTATTGGTCCTGATCACGCTGTGGCAACCGAAACGAGTACGGCTACTCAAATAGAAGTATTACGTGGCCCAGCAACGCTATTTTACGGTAGTGGTGCTATTGGTGGTGTGGTTAATGTGGTTGATGATCGTGTACCAACAAGTACTGATGAACAAGTTGACTACTTGTTACAATATAACGATGTTTCCAATGAAAAACAGGCGGCAATCAATATCCAAACGGGTATCGATAATATCGCTTTTCATTTAGATGGTTTTTGGCGCGATTCTAAAGATTATAAACTGGCCGGTGAAGCTGATTCTCATGGAGAAGGGCATGATGAAGGTCATGACGAAGAACATCATACAGCGGATGCTGAGCATGAAGAGCACGGCAAGGACCGCTTAGAAAATAGTGCCTCTACTGCCAGTGGTGCCACCTTTGGTTCAAGTTACTTACTTGATAATGGCTTTATCGGCTTTTCCTATGGCTTTATGAATAGAGAATACGGAATTCCAGGACATAGCCATGGTGAAGAGCATGCTCCGCATTTAACCACTAGCCTTGATGTAGATGAAGGTGTCTATGCCAAAATGCAGCAAGATAGGTGGCAAGTGCTGGGCGAGTATAATTTTGAACAAAGCTTTATTAGTAAAGTCGGTACAAAATTTTCCTACAGTGATTATCAACATCAAGAAATTGAGTCGGGCTTGGTTGGCACAACTTTTACCAATAAAAGTACTGAAGCGCGTGTTGACCTTTTCCATCACGACTTTTCCGGTTGGCAAGGTGCGTGGACATTACATTATAAATCATCAGATTTTAAAGCAATGGGGGAGGAGGCTTTCTCGCCGCCAGCTAAGTCGGAAATGTTCGCTGCTGCATGGTTAGAAGAGAAACACTTTGGTCCGGTCTTATTGCAATTGGGCGCTAGAATTGAGCAAGTTACTATAGATGCCGATGATAGCTTAATTGGTTTTGAAGATTCTCACCAGGGTCAGCATTCTGAGCCATCAGGTCATGATCATCATGAAACCTTAATATCATTCGAGCAGCAATCATTTACCCCCATTAGTGCTTCAGCAGGTTTAGTATGGGATTACCAACCCGGGTATAATTTAGGGCTGTCAGTGGCTTTCTCACAACGTGCGGCCACTTCGGGAGAATTATTTTCTTTTGGTCCACATATAGGCACCAATACCTTTGAAGTAGGCGCAATGTTTGATGTTCATCAACACGGTGATGAAATTCATATCGAGTTAGCTGAGCAAGGGCCTAGCGTCGAAACATCACTGAACCTAGATGTGACTTTACGAAAATTTAAAGGTGACTTTGGCTATGTTGTTAGTGCCTTTTATAATCGCATTGACGATTATTATTACCAACAAGATACCGGCTTATTTTTTGTCGAAGATCACACCCATGGTCATGCAGATGAACATGAGAATGAAGGTGGCTTACCTATCTTAGTTTATCAACAAGCTGATGTTGAAATGTATGGCGCTGAAGCTGAATTTGTTTATCAAGTGTCATCGGCAGTTAAAACCAGCTTATTTGCCGACTATATTCGAGCTAAACTGATTGATAATAACGAGGACGGTAATCTACCACGTATCCCACCAATGAGAATTGGCGCTATTGTCAATTACCAAGCTGATAGCTTTGATAGTGAACTGAGTTTTAGTCATTACTTTGAACAAACGGATATTGCCGAGCTAGAAACTACCACGGATAGTTATACCATGGTTGACGCGCATCTTAATTATTACCTTGCAGGCGTTGGTGATGATTTAACCTTGTATATGAAAGGGCAAAACCTAACCAATGTACATGCGCGAGTGCATTCATCTTTTCTAAAAGAGGTAGCGCCATTACCTGGACGTAACTTTAGTGTTGGTATTCGTGGTAGTTTTTAAGGTTTATTAATACCGAGCCACTTACGTTAATAAAGTTGTTGGTTCGGCTATTATCAGGATAGCTAAGTGTCAACCTTATTTAGGACGAGTCAAGTATAAAAAAAGAGGCTATAACATTGTTATAGCCTCTTTTTTATTTGATTTTTTTACCTGTACAACAAGATCACAAACTTAATGAAACTGGCATTAAACTAACTTTATGCCATCTTTGATAATAGTAATCTTACCTTTTTTCAATAGGTTTCCGACTGTCGCTTTAAAGGTTTTTTTACTCACCCCTAACGTTCTTTGAATCAACTCTGGCGAACTTTTATCATGTAGTGGGCTAATACCACCACGGTCAGCAATATGTGCTAACAACTTCTCAGAAAAATCATTAACCTTATTTTTACTACCACGGGTTAAAATAAGATCTAAACGGCCATCTTCACGAACTTGTTTAATATAACCGGTGATTTTTTTGCCAACTCTAAGATGTTGAAAAATTTCATTATCGTAAAGTAAACCCCAATGTAGATCGTTAACAATAGCTTTGAAACCCAAATCTGTTTTACCACCAATAGTTAAGTTTACTTTATCACCTTGTTGGTATTCTGCCGGCCATATATCAATAAACTTATCTAACTTACTTGAGGCGGCTATACGGTCTGTGAGTTGGTCAAGAAAAACTCTGACTAAGTAATATTTACCCACTTCCATTGCGGTGTGTTGCTGGTTGTAAGGCACCAATAAATCCTTAGGCAAGCCCCAATCAAGAAAAGCGCCCATTTTATTGACTTCAATAACTTTCAAAGAAACAAATTCGCCCACCTGCGCTAAAGGTGTTTCCGTGGTAGCAATCAATCGATCTGCAGAATCGCGGTAAATAAACACGGCAAGAGTATCTTCGACTTGGCATGACTCTGGTACATAACGTTTAGGTAATAGGATTTCACCTAAGTCACCCGCATCTAAGTAAGCGCCATTGTCTGCCATGGCAACAACATTTAGTTGATTGTATTTACCAATGGTGGCTTGCGTGGTTATTTGTGGGTTTGTCATGGGAGGTGCCGTGGAGAGAATTTGTCATATTGTAACGCATTCACAGGGGTATACCCAATGATTTCAATATTGCTTATGGTTTCGGCATAAGTGGTGATTTTGTCGATGCTAATGCATAAATAACTAAAGAAATGGTGAAATAGACTAAAACAGAAATAATTTTATTTTGCTGTGAATTTAGATGTTATATATTGTCCGCCATAAAATAATCTGTAACTCTTTGGAAGTAAGGGGTTTTAATTGTTATCGCTAAGCTTTTAATGTGCAAATTTAGTACCTGGCGTGGATTTTGTAATACCGAGTTACATCTTTGTTAATAACCGTAATCAATAATTGGTTATTCTAGCAGGATAAAATAAATATAAATTTGCCAGCAAGAAAGCGCTAGAGCAAATAAAAAACATTAAACTTTTAGAGAGAAAGGGATTAAAAGTGGCCACTAAAAAACAAATTATTATACCAATAGTTATCTTAGTTACCGGCATTGCCGTAATGGTGGGCTTTTCTAGTATGAAAAAGCCACCGGAAGAAAAAGAGAAAGTAGATAATACACCTATCGTTGCCGTGGAAAATATATCCGTGGCACCAATGACCCTAGAAGTAAATTCTTACGGCATGGTCAAACCTAAATATGAAACACAATTGGTCGCTCAGGTTAATGGTGAAATTGTTGAGCTGAGTGATATCTTTGTTCGCGGAGGCTTTGTCAAAAAAGATCAGTTATTAGCACGTATTGATCCCAGTGATTATCATGCTGCGCTGATTGATGCCCAAGCCTCAATGGCTTCGGCACGAGCGGCATTAGAAACTGAGCTTGCCCAAGGTAAAGTAGCTGAGCGTGAGTGGAGACAAATTGAAAATAGCTCACCAACAGAGCTAAGTTTACGTAAACCACAACTAGCGCAAGAACTAGCACGGGTGAAAGCTGCGCAAGCTTCAGTTTTACGTGCCGAACGCAATTTAGAACGCACCGAAATTCGCGCACCTTATGATGCCATGATTGACAGTCGTAATGTTGGCTTAGGCTCCTTTGTAAGTGTTGGTAGTAAAATTGGTCATGTATTGGGCACTGCAATTGCAGAGATTCGCTTGCCCGTGGCAGATAATCAATTAGCCTTTTTAGTTAAAACAAAGTCCACTAAAGCAGGCGTTAATGCCCAAGTTAACCTTATTGGCACTTATGCTGGCCAGGACACGCTATGGCAAGCAAAAATAGCGCGCAGTGAAGGTGTTATTGATAGCACAAGCCGTATGAGTTATTTAGTGGCTGAAATTAACGACCCTTATCGATTAAAAAAATCAAGTGATAGCAGCGCTGCACCATTACGTTTTGGTAGTTATGTTAATGCTAAAATTATGGGTTATGACATCAGCAAAGCAAGCTTAGTGCCGCGCTATTTAGTGGTTAATGGTAAAGTCGCTATCTTAGATAGTGAGTCAAAATTACATTATGCTGCCATTGATATTGTTCGTCAGCAAGGCAGCCATGTTGTTGTTGCTAACGGTTTAGCTGATGGTGATCAACTGATTGTTTCTGCACTTGATTATCCTGTTGATGGTATGCAGCTAGCCTTAATAAGTGATGAAAAGCAACTGGAAGAAAAAGAGCTTGAAGCTGAGCAAAGTGAAACTCAAATGGCAAGTAACAAAGAGTCAGGAGAATAGTAATGAGCTCTGATGACCAAACTAATGAACAAAGAAGTAATGAGCAAAATGATAGCGAAAACTTGAATCGACCTCATGATGATATAGATACCCATAAAGGCATTATTGCCTGGTTTGCTCGTAATAGTATTGCTGCCAACCTACTTATGTTTTTTATTTTGATTGGTGGCAGCTTAACGGCACTGACCATTAATAAACAAATGTTTCCGCAGTTAGAATTTAACTGGATTTCATATGCCGCACCTTATCCAGGAGCCGCACCACAAGAGGTTGAAGAAGGCATTACCATTAAGGTCGAAGAGGCGCTGAAATCAGTGCAAGGTCTTAAGCGAGTGATAACTTATTCTAACCGAAATTACTCCAACGGTTGGTTTGAAGTTGAGCTTGATTATGATCCGCAAGTTGTACTGGAGGAGGTAAAATCAGCCATTGACGCGATTCCAAGTTTTCCAGACGGTATGGAACGAATCAAGGTGGAACGAGAGAAGTTCCGTCAAGAAGTAATGTATATTTCACTCTATGGTGATTTAACCAATGGTGAGTTAAAAGAGCTTGGTCGTAAAATTCATAATGAAATACAGCAACTACCTGGCATCAGTATTTCTGAATTATACAGTGGCTTAGACTATGAAATATCGATTGAAGTCAGTAAAGATAAATTACGTGAATACGGCTTAAGTTTCCGCGATGTCGCTAACTCAGTACGTAGTTTTTCCCGCAATATGTCGGCGGGACAGATACGCGCAGCTAATGGCTATATCAACTTACGGGTGGAAAACCAAGCCTATCGTGGCCATGAGTTTGCACAAATTCCTGTTATTACCCTCGAAGATGGCAGCAAAGTACTACTTGGTGAGCTTGCTACCATTAATGATGGTTTCCAGGAAGGTTTACAATATTCCAAATTTAATGGTGAAAACTCCATCACTATTTTTATCGGCGCTTCAGCGAATCAAAGTATTACGGATATTGCCGATATTATGAATCGCTATGTTGAAGATAAAGCCTCTATTTTACCGCAAGGAGTTAAGCTAGAAACTTGGGTTGATATGACTTATTACCTCAATGGCCGTTTGAATATGATGCTCGACAACATGAAAAGTGGTGCGGTATTAGTATTCTTGATGTTAGCGCTATTTTTACGGGTGCGCCTAGCCTTCTGGGTAATGATGGGCTTGCCTGTTTGTTTCTTAGGCACGTTATTATTTATGCCGATGGAATTTATCGGTGTCAGTATCAACGTTATTAGTTTGTTTGCCTTTATATTGGTGCTGGGTATTGTTGTTGATGATGCCATCGTTATGGGGGAAAGTGCCCACGATGAAATTGAAGAGCACGGTCACACTACTGACAATGTAATTCGCGGTGTTAAACGTGTCGCTATGCCTGCCACTTTTGGTGTACTAACTACTATTGCGGTATTTTTACCCTTCCTCTTTGGTGAAGGTCCGTCCGCTGCTTTTGGTAAAGCCATTGGTGGAGTGGTGGTTTTATGTCTAATATTCTCACTCATTGAATCAAAACTTATTTTACCGGCGCATTTGGTTAAAATGAAGGTGAAAAAGTTTAATCCTAGAAACCCGCTGGATAGACTTAGGGCCTGGATTGATACTAAGTTAAAAAACTTTATTGAAAATGTATATCGTCCGGCTTTAATAAGGTTTATTGAATATCGCTATGCGGTGCTGATGTTTTTTATTAGCTTGATGTTAATAAGTGCCGGTTTATTTGGTGGTGGTTTAGTTCGCTATGTTGGCCAACCTAAAATCCCTCATGATTTCCCTCGTATCTCTGTAGAAATGAACATAGATGCTTCGGAAAAAGCCACCTTAAATACCCTACTCAGCATTGAAAGTATTATTCATAAAATTGATAAAGATATTGAAGCTGAATATGGCAGTTCAATGATCTCTGATATGCAAGTTGATTTGCGTAGCAGAACTAACGGTCAAGTGATGGTTAAGCTAGTTATTCCAAAAGAAAGAGCTATCAACACTTTTGAACTGGCCGATCTCTGGCGTAAGGCAATTCCTAATTACCCAGGTGTTAAATCGCTAACCATTAGTGATAATTTGTTTGGCGGTGGCCGAGATGATGGTGATATTGCCTTTAGACTGGAAAGTCAGGACGATGCTCAGTTACTGGCGGCAGCGCAAGAACTTAAACTGAAACTTAATTCACTTAAAGGTGTCGGTGATGTTAATGACTCTCGCCAAACCAGTGCTAAGGAAGTGCAGTTCTCATTAAAGCCCTTGGCCTATAGTTTAGGTTTAACGTTGGAAGATATTGCCTCACAAGTCAGCTATAGCTTTTATGGCTTAGAAGCGCAGCGTATTTTACGCGATAGTGAAGAAGTTAAAGTGATGGTACGTTATCCGCTTGAACAACGTAGCAGTGTTGGCCATGTTGATGATGTCATGATCCAAGCACCTAACGGCGCGGAATTGCCTTTATCTGAGCTTGCTGTAATTAAATTAACCGATGGTGTTACGCGTATTCGTCGTGAAGATGGTAACCGCACTATTAATGTCTGGGCCAGTGTTGATGCCGAACAAGTTGAGCCCTTTAAAGTGGCTAAAGATATCCGTGATAATTTTGTGCCACAGTTATTGCGTAAATACCCATTGGTGAAAAGTGAAGTGTCTGGACGTATTCAGGAAGAAATGGATGGTGCCGCGGAGCAGTTCCGTGACCTAATGATTTCAATCATGATTATATTTTCACTGTTGGCTATTCCATTAAAGTCTTACTCACAAGCAATGATGATTTTGACCGTTATCCCTTTTGGTGTCATTGGTGCGGTATTCGGTCACCTGATATTAGGCTTGGACTTAAGTGTGTTATCCATGTTTGGTATTGCGGCGGCATCGGGCGTGGTAGTCAATGACTCTTTGGTGATGGTGGATTTTGTCAATAAGGCCAGGCAGCGTGGTGAGAGCTTAAAAGATGCAGTAATACATGCGGGCACCAAGCGTTTTCGCGCCATCATGTTAACGTCAATTACTACTTTTATTGGCCTAGTACCTATTATTTTCTTTGAAACCAGTGCTCAGGCGCAAATAGTGATCCCCATGGCGGTATCACTGTCGTTTGGTGTGTTATTTGCCACTATAGTCACCTTAGTGTTTATTCCTAGCCTTTACTTGATCATTGAAGATATACGTATGCTGTCAAGACGCACTATCAACGCCATTAAACGCATGTTATTTGGTACGGATGCTGCGGATACAACTAAAGCTTAAGGCAGCTAAGTTAACTTAGCTCAGTTAAGCCAGCGCCGTTTAATCGGCAGGCAATAATCATTTAGTGAAAACCACCGCTTCGTCGGTGGTTTTTTATTGCCCTGTTAATGGCATTATTTGGCGAACACTAGGCTAGTCAAAAGGAAGATAGCTAGGTAAGCTAAAAATTAAGCCATTGGCTAGTAAAGATATTGTGCGCTATAAATTGGCTATGTTATTTATATTGCGGCAATACTTTGGTTAAAGCTGTTTATCATAGGATGTTTTTTAAGGGAAATTAATGCTATAACTAATGACCTTTAATACTGCTAAGAAATGCCCTCTTAATACTGCTAATAAAATGCATCAGCACATAATAGCGAAAAGTTGAGCTCTAAATACCCCATGATGGAACCACTAAAACAAATAATACTGCTCTTTTTTGTCTTGACCATCAGCAATTTAGTAGGCTTCAATAAAGCTTTGGCGCAGCATCGCTCGGTAGAACAACAGCTTAGCGAAATAAAGCAGAATACAAATAAACAGCAAGCCTTGCTGGAATTATCGCAACTGATTCAGTCCCCAGCCCTTAATGCGGCAGAAAAAGTATTGATATCACTACAACAAGCTAAAACTCTATTTAGCCTGCATCAATATAATCAAGGTATTGAAATCGTTCAACAGGCAAGAGCTATAGCCGTGCAGGCAGATTTAGCTAGCTTAGCAGCACAAGCAAATAAAATGCTTGGCATCCTGCTGTATTATCAAGGCGAGCTAAAACCAGCCTTAAAAGCGTATCAAACATCCCTTACTTATTATGATGATAATCAAGTGAATAACGTTAATACTTTTGCCATTGAACGAGCAAACCTATTAAATAATATTGCACTTGTTTATACCTCATTAGGGCAACCTAATTTATCTTTAATAAATTATCAATTGGCTGAACCCTTATATGCCCGTTATGGCGATGAAGTCGATAGAGTTGACGTTCGCTATAACATTGCCGCCCTGCATATTAGTTTACGGCGCTTTGATAGTGCCATTGATATGTTGACTGTTGTTATCAGAAAACGTCAGCAATTTAAAGACGAACATGGTGTGGCTAAGGCTAGAGCAGACTTAGGTATTGCTTATAAACACTCTCGGCAATTTAAATTAGCGGAAGAACATTTATTAGCAGCATTGAGTTATTTTCAAGAACATGATTATAAACATGATATTGCTTCACAATTGCATAATATGTCTGAGCTTTATAATGATGCCTTTGATGTTAAACAAGCAATTTTTTATGGTAAAAAAGCATTAACGGCTAGCGAAGAGTTGGGCCACCAAAAAGCAATTGCGGGTAGTTTACAAAGCCTGGCTAAAGCCTCCTTTTATTCAGGCGATTTACCCCTGGCAAATAGTTACATTGAACGTTCTATCGCAGTTGGAAAAAAAATAGATTACCAGTTGCTATTGACCGAAAACATGGCCATTTCCGCATTAATTTATGCAGGGAAACATGAGTATGTTAAAGCACTGACTGAACAACAAGGCTATGAAAAAAGTTACCTGCTTATTTCTAATAACTTGCTTAACGATAAGCTAGCGGAGTTTGAGGCAGAGCAGTTAAAACAGAGAATAGTTGATTTGGAGCAGCGCAGAAAACTACAGAGTTTACGATCAGCTAAAATAGAGCAGCAACGCAATATTATCATTTTAGCTCTAGTGCTTATTCTAGTGGTAGTGTTTTTTATCTACCGACGTTACCTTGAAAAGCGCTTAACACAAGAGTTGGAGTTTCGTGTTAAACAGCGGACCCGTGAACTTGAAGATTTAACCCATGAATTGGCTCAAGCTAACCAAGTTAAAAGTCAATTTCTTGCTAATATGAGTCATGAAATACGCACACCACTTACCGCTATTGTAGGTCACTCAGAAGCTATTATTCATGGTGATATTGAGAAAAATAAAGTTCAAGAAGATATCGCCGTTATCCATGGCAATAGTTTACATTTATTAGAGTTAATCAATGATATTTTGGATTTAAGTCGAATTGAAGCGAATAAGTTTGAATTAGAAATACAACCATTGGACTTAAGCGAGTTAATTCAAGATTTAGCCCATACCTTTACTGATCAAGCTCAGCAAAAGCAGTTACGCTTTACTATTGAACATCAATTATCTTTACCCTTTATTATTCAAGTGGATAGCTTGCGCTTAAAACAAATACTATTGAACCTATGCGCCAACGCGATTAAGTTCACCGAAAAAGGTCAGGTAACACTTGATATTAATTGGCAAAATGGACAATTGATTTTCACTGTCACCGACACCGGCATTGGTTTGAGTAAAGATCACTTAGCACAAGTTTTTGAAATATTTACTCAAGCGGATAATAGTATTAGCCGCCGTTTTGGTGGCTCTGGACTTGGCTTGAGTTTATCAAACCAACTGGCAAAATTAATGTCAGGCAATATTTCTGTGACCAGTAAGTTAGGGCAGGGTAGTACTTTCTGTTTAACTTTGCCCTGCATGCATAATAACAACGACCGTCTAAGTACCACAACCGATTCTCCCATAGAGCATGACAGTGCTAACCTATTTAGCGGTAAAATACTTTTGGCTGAAGATCATGATGATAACCGTCGCTTGATAGCCCGACTATTGTCCGGTTTAGGTTTAGAGGTCATTGTCGCTAGTAATGGTAAGGAAGCGGTACAACTTTGCCTTGAACATCAGCCAACTATTGTGCTTTTGGATATTCAAATGCCGGAGATGGATGGTGTTGAAGCGTTTAAAGCACTACGTGATTTAGGCTATAAGCAGCCTATTTATGCCTTAACGGCGAACGCTATGTCTCATGAAGTTAGTCAATACCTAGGGTTAGGTTTTACCGGACACTTAAAGAAGCCCATAGAACGACAGACCTTTATAGCCACCATAACCAAATACTTCAGCTCTCATAGTGACAATAACTCTAACACTGATCTTGTTACTAAAGCTGAAGAAAGCCTTGCTCAGATTGACTTGAGTGACTTAGTAAGTGAATTTAAAATAAACCTTAGTGACGATAAACGAGACTTGTTAGTTAGTAGTGGCGATCATGATATAGAAAAACAGGCTTACCTTGCTCATCGCTTAGCGGGCGCGGCTCAAATGTTTGGTTTTAATGAGCTTAACCAAGCAGCAAAAGAATTAGAGATTATAATTAAGAGAGAATCAGCGACAGATAAACCCGATCATGTGTTAATTAGTGAGTTGGCGCATTGTCTAGTTGATGAAATTAGCTTAATAGAACAAGAGTAATTGGTATTAAATTATGACGAAACCGTTTTCTTATTCACAAGCCCTGTTGGCGCTTGCTATTGCATTTTTAGCCTTGTCGTTATTCAAGTTCACTCTGCACCTGCCCGCTATTATCAGTATTATTGATAAAACTACTAAAACAGTCGATTCAGTAAGTCCGAAAGTAGATGATATAGTCAATGAGGTTGCCCTCGTCAGAGTAGAAATTGGTAAAGTGAGAGAATTAGTTTTACAACAAACCCCAGCTATTTTATCGCAAGTAGCAGACTCGCTGCCTGTCGTGCAACAAGCCATAGCGGAAAGTGAGCATTATTCAAGACAGTTACCTACAGTGCTAAGTCAACTGGCGAGCATAGAGCAGCAAGTGGCAAAACTACAAGCTTCAATGCCGGCAATACTTAAACGTGTTGATGCCGTTGTTAAAACTACAAATAATACCACAGCAGAAGTTGCCCTGTGGCGGCCTCACTCAACGAAATACCTAGCAGAAATTGAGCTGTCCAGAGAATATATCCCGCTGTACCTTACACGTATTGAAAATACCATTGTTGACGCTAAAACAATTGGCTCAGAAGCAAGTAGTGGCATAGTGTCAGGTTTTTTTAAAGGGGTGATATCTCTGCCATTTGAAATGGTAGCAGGCTTAACTGGCATTGTTGATAAAGACTCTCGTTCTGCTAAGTATTTAACCGCGCAAGATGTTGCACTGATGCAAGAAAAAGTTGTCACTTTACTTAATGATGACAACCAAAGAAAATCGGTTTGGCAAAATACGGACAGTGGTAATCGAGGCACTATTATTAAGGGTAAAGTGACTACCCGTAATAAGCAGCAATGTCTTAATGTCACTTTTAATAATCATTTTGGCAGTGAAAAAGAAACCCTCAAAGAGCTAATGTGTATTGATGACAAAGGTTTATGGAAAGTGATTTAAGCTTTTCCCGCTTACTTCATGGTAAGACATACTATATTGTGTACAATACTGACAATATAACTTGGTAATTAAATACGTTAACAGGAAGTGAAATGGCTAGAGAACAATTTGGTGTTTGTGCAGAACCAAACTTGCATGGAAATTATTTATTATTCAATGCTTTGGATGATAAAAATGCTTTTATTCGTGCGGCAATTTCTCGTTTACCTAAGTTATTTGAAAATTATGCTGAGCAGTTTTCTGAAGCCAACCTTATTGGTGTTGTTGCCATAGGTGAAGCGTATTGGGATGAATTTTATCCTCAAGCCCGTCCTGCACTATTAGCGCCATTTCCTGCTATGCATAGTGATGATCGAATTGCACCGAAAAATAGTTATGATATATACGTTGAAATCCGTAGTGATCGTGCTGATGTTAACCATATTGTCAGCACTAAAGTATGCCAGTTACTTGGTGATGGTGTTGAGTTAATCGAACAAGTACAAGCGTTTAGGTTTTTAGATGGTCGAGACTTAACCGGCTTTGTTGATGGCACTGAAAACCCACAAGGTTTACACCGCCGTACAGTAGCGCTTGTTAAAGAGCAAGATGATGCTAGCTTTGCTGGCGGCAGCTATCTACATACCCAGCGCTATCAGCATAATTTAAAACTTTGGGAGTCACTTGCCGAGCATGAGCAAGAAGATGTTTATGGCCGAACTAAGCTAGATAACGTTGAATATGAAAGTGCTGATAAGGCGCCAACAGCACACACCAGACGCACTAGTCTTAAAGATGAGCAGGGCAATAGTCTTGAAATTGTTAGACAAAGCATGCCTTATGGTGACATGAAACGTAAAGGGCTGTTCTTTGTGTCTTATTGTCAGTCACCTAAGCCATTTGAGATCATGCTGAAAAGTATGATTCATGGTGATGGCCATGGTAATTCTGATCATTTACTTAAATATACCCAAGCAGAAACCGGTAGCGCCTTTTTTGCGCCGAGTTTAACCTTTCTTGCCCATGTGGCTGATATTGACTAATTATTGTCTTTGTTTAGTCAGGCCAAGTTAGCTTAAGCCAACTAAATTAAGTCAGTTAGCTTCGGTAAGTTAAGAGGTAAGCAGAGCAGGGTAACTTATTGTTCCTGTTCTGTGGCTAGCACGGCTGGCTCCGTTGGTTTTGCAGTTATCACTTCGTGATAATTTTCGGCAATGTAGTGCCCTTGATTAATTGCTAGTTCTGACTCTGGTGCTAGTTTTCCTAAAGGTAATAAAGCTGGCCCTGTTGGCTCGGCTAATAAGTAATTTACCTCTTCATGCTCAATGGCTACTTCTCCCGCTTCTGCTGGAATATTAATACCAAGAAATGCATGACCATCAATATAGATTAATGCCATTTCAATTCTAGGCATCAAAGCCCTGAGTAAGGCAGCGGTTAACGTCATCTTACTATCACAATCCCCTTGGTTCTGCCACAGTAGCTGCAATGGTGGGTTAAAACCGGCACCAGAAGAAGTGAGTCGTGATTCTAAAGTACTATAAGGAATACTCTGCACAAAACTCAATACAAAGTTAGTCGCTTTGCGGATGTTTTGGATAGATACCTGCTCTAAAATTATCGGCTTTAAAACTTTCAAATCTGCCACCGAATCATTAGCAATACTGACATGGTTCACCTTAATGCCACTGATCTGCTGATGATTGGTAAAAGCTTGGTAATAAGTCTCCTTTAAGTACTCCTTGGTTATTTTAGCTTCTAATCGAGCTAATTCTTGATAGGCATAGGCTACTTTATCGTTATCTAAGCCTCTGGCTTCAATGAAATAATTATCCTGCTGTTGTCGATAACGTATTTGCACGCCGGCAATAGGGTTTCTCTGCATATGCTTTTTTATACGACGAAGAATTGTTTTTTGCGCATAGCTATTTTGGTAGTTTTTAAAGTTTCTAAAGCGCTCAAATAGCCCTTCTTGCGCTAGGGTAAAGCTAATTTCTTGTTTTGTTTTACTGTGATCAAGCCATTGATAATGAAAACTATAGCCTTGCTCTATTTGAGTTTTAGTAAAGCTTAATTGCTGAGCTTGTCCCTTAGCCATAAAAAATAGCATCAGGGTCGCTATTATTAATAAGCGCTGGTGCTTTTGAAAAAATGAATACCATAAATTTAAAGTCACGTTATCTTTACTCTTTACTACTGCTGTTAGAACGGTTGTTTGTACTGCCATTGGTTAGCACAGTCATTAATTTTATTATCGCTTAAGCTTTACTAGTCTATGGTTAAATTAACTCAGCTTTAGCAACTTAGCTACGGATAATATGAGTATAAACCCTTAATAAGACATTAACTTAGTTTTGAAGATAATACTAAACGGCGGATAAAGTTCAGCAAATAAAATACAGTTATTCATCTTAATTGTCTCCTTGGGGACTAAAATAATGAAAAGCTTTGATGATTAGCGCTTTACTTTAGCTTGATTTATATTATATTCAAACACGTGTTTTAATTGTGTGTTTGCCACACGTAATCTATTTTCTCAAAAGGAGGTCTACATGGCTGAATATAAAGCGCCATTAACTGATATGAATTTTTTGTTATATCAAGTGTTTAATGCCGATAAAATGTGGCAACAGTTACCCCAGCTCAGTGAACAAGTTGATAAAGAAACAGCGATAGCAATATTACAAGAATGTGCAAAGATTGCTGAGCAAGAAATCGATCCCATTGCCCGCCAAGGTGATGAAGTCGGTGTAAGCTTTACCCTTAATGATGAAGGTGTTGGCGGCCAAGTTACAACGGCGCCGGGTTATAAAGAGGCTTTTGACACTTTTGCTCAAGGCGGTTGGTGCGCCCTTGGTGGCGATGTTAACTATGGTGGCATGGGCATGCCAAAAATAGTCAGTGCTTTTATGGAAGAGATGCTTTGTAGTACTGACATTTCTTTTGCCTTATACCCAATACTCACCGCAGGTGCTGCTTTATCATTAGCCAAGCACGGTAGTGAAGAATTAAAGCAACGTTACTTAACTAAATTATATAGTGGCCAATGGTCGGCATCAATGTGCCTAACTGAAGCGCATGCGGGCTCAGATCTTGGTATTATCCAAACCAAAGCCTTGCCACAAGCAGACGGTAGCTACCAAATCAGCGGTAGTAAAATCTTTATCACCGGTGGTGAACATGATCTCACCGAAAATATCATTCACTTAGTTTTGGCTAAATTACCGGATGCGCCTGATGGCCCTCGTGGTATATCACTTTTCTTAGTGCCAAAATTCAATGTTGATGATAATGAAAACTTAAGTGACCGTAATCATGTTAGTTGTGGCTCTATTGAAGAAAAAATGGGTATTCATGCCTCAGCTACTTGTGTGATGAATTTTGATGGTGCGCAAGGTTTCTTGATTGGTGAGTTAAATAAAGGTTTAGCTTGTATGTTTACCATGATGAACTTTGAACGTATCGGTGTTGGTATTCAAGGTATGTCAGCAGGTGAACGCTCTTATCAAAATGCTCTTGAGTATGCTAAAGATAGGCGCCAAGGTAGGTCACTAACTAAATCGTCAAAGAAATCAGCTCAGCCAGACTCAATCATGGTTCATGGTGATGTCCGCCGTATGTTACTCTCGATGAAAGCCTTTAATGAAGGTTCACGGGCATTAAGTTGTTATATTGCTATGCAGCTTGATTATGCGACTTTTGCCACAGGTGAGGTGCAACAAAAGGGTGAGCAGTTATCTACCTTAATGACACCTTTAGCTAAAGCATTCTTTACCGATCTGGGCTTTGAAAGCACGGTTGCAGGACAGCAAGTTCTGGGTGGTCATGGCTATATTCGAGAGTGGGGACAAGAGCAATTAGTTAGAGATGCTCGTATTGCCCAAATCTATGAAGGTACCAATGGTATTCAGGCCATGGATTTACTGATGCGTAAAGTCATTGGCAGCAAAGGCACTTTGATTAAGGTATTTACTAAAGAAGTAAGTGACTACATCGAATCTCAGCAGGGCAACGCTGCCATGGCTGAGTTTGTTGAGCCGTTAGTAAGTGCATTAGCTGATTTGACCGAAATATCTGAGTTGTTAATAACAAAATCTGTTGATGACTTAAATGAAATTGGCGCAGCAGCCAATGATTACTTACACGTATTTGGCTACACTGCTATGGCCTTTATTTGGGCTAAGATGGCAGATGTCTCATTGCAGCAGCTTGCTCAACTTGAAAAAACTAGTGATGAACAAAGTGAGTATGGCGCTGATTTTTATCAGAGTAAATTACACACTGCAAGATACTATTTTGCCCGTTTATTGCCACGTCGTTTATCTCTGCTGGCGACAATCAAGTCGGGTTGTCATACCTTGTTTGCTATCGATGATGAGCTTTTTTAAGCTGTTCAAGTAGCTACAGCTGATGTTGTTAGGGTTAGTTTTTGCTTTTTGGGCAAAACTAACCCTCAACTACCATTTTGACCACCACCACTGCTAATTTTTTACTATTTATTGGTAAAATAAATATTTCTCAGTACTTTTTGTGGGATTGTGTACCACAAAACCCCACAAATTCATTCACTTCCTCAAGACCCTTAATTTTACTGGTGTTATAGCCAGTATTTAGTCAGTTGTTTTTCATTTTCCTTACTTGACAGTGCCTTGCTTTTTTCTCTAAACTGTAGCAATGTGGAAAAAAGTGGATAAATGTGGATCTTGAAGTTCCATGCTATATCACTTGTTTATTAATCAACCTAAAAACGGCGAAACAGCAGCAGATATGTTTAGAGGCACCAGCGCAATTACCCTTGACAGCAAAAATAGGATCACGATACCAACTAAGTATCGTGAAGAGCTATTTGCTGATTGCCAAGGAAAAATGGTCTGTACTGTTGATATTCAGCAAGCTTGCTTATTGCTTTATCCCTTAGCTGAATGGGAAGAAATAGAATTAGCTTTGGCTAGCTTGTCTAGCACCAACCGACAAGAGCGCTTATTCAAACAAATAATTTTGGGTAATGCCAGTGATTGCGAGATGGATAAAAATGGTCGTTTACTAATCAACGGCCCTTTAAGACAACATGCCAATTTAGAGAAGAACATCATGCTGGTTGGCCAATTGAATAAATTTGAAATTTGGCATGATACTGCATGGCAAGAGCTGATGCAGCAAGGTATTAGTAACATACAAACAGGTGAAATTGAATTGACTGAACGTTTGCTCGACTTATCACTTTAGTCTTTATTCAAATCACTTTATAAAAATAAATGCGTTAACAAAGGTTATAAAAAAAATAACATGGAATTAGACACCACTCATATCTCAGTATTGCTCAATGAAGCTGTTGATGGCTTAGCTATTACCGGTGATGGTTGCTTTATCGACTGTACTTTTGGTCGTGGCGGACACTCATCATTAATTCTTTCTAAATTATCTGACAATGGTCGCTTAATTGCTATTGATCGTGATCCAACAGCAATCGTTGCCGCTGAAAAATTTAAAGATGATTCACGCTTCTTAATTGAGCATCAAGGTTTTGCCGATTTAGCTGACATTGTCGAGAAGCATGAGCTAACAGGTAAGGTTGATGGCATTTTACTTGATCTAGGTGTGTCTTCTCCTCAGTTAGATGAAGCTGAACGTGGTTTTAGCTTTATGAAGGATGGTCCCCTTGATATGCGCATGGATACCAGTAAAGGCCAAACCGCAGCCGAGTGGCTAGCCGTTGCCGATGTTGAAGATATTACTTGGGTATTAAGAACCTTCGGTGAAGAAAAGCATGCTTGGCGCATTGCTAATGCAATTGTTGACACCCGAGATGAAACACCGTTAACCCGAACCAGTCAATTAGCTAAGCTGATTAAAACCACAGCACCACAAAGAGAAATCAAAAAGCACCCGGCAACACGAAGCTTTCAAGCCATTCGTATGTATATCAATAGCGAACTAGAGCAAATTGAAAAAGCTCTGGCTGCATCACTTGATGTGCTAGCCGAAGGCGGCCGTCTTGTTGTTATTAGTTTTCATTCTCTTGAAGACCGTTTAGTTAAACAGTTTATGAAAAAACACTCACAGGGTAGAAAAGTTCCGCGTGGCTTACCGATTAGTGAAGTTGAATTAAACAAGAGTAAAAAATTCTTGTTAATTGGTCGAAGATTAAAACCGAGTAAAACAGAAGTTGAAGAAAATGTACGCTCGCGTAGTTCAGTTTTACGTGTAGCTGAGCGCTTAGCAAGAAACACTGATTAGTTATGGCCGCTCGTGCCTTAGTGTTCGATATTTGGCAAGATATTGTTCGTTATAGCGTTACTTATATTTTGTTGGTATTTGTGGTGATGTCAGCATTTTCTGTAATTTATTACAGTCATATTAATCGACAAACCACCAGTGAACTTGAAATCTTGTTTTCGAAAAAAGATGAATTAAATATTGAGTGGCGCAACTTATTGTTAGAACAAAGCAGTTTAGCCGAGCATAGCGCGATTGAGAGTAAAGCGAAAAGGCTTTTAGGTATGAAACGGCCCGACAGGGATTCGGAAGTGATTGTTAGCTTGAAGTAGTGACGTTGAGCGTTAGAGCTTGTTTAGCCAATAACAAGCTCGATGCCTTTAATGTATGGAAAGGCACGATAAGACACGAATAAAACAATAATATAAATGAGAACGGTGTGAATAAAAAAGCAGCCAAAAATAATAATCCACTAAATACCGCCCCATGGCGTTATTATTTAGTGCTGGTTATTGTTGCCCTCATTTATCTAAGTTTGATGGCGCGTACCGCTTATATTCAAATAATTGAACCCGATATGCTGAAAAAGCAAGGTGACTTACGTTCATTACGTGTCACCGCAAATACAGTACAACGCGGTTCTATTTTTGATCGCAATGGCGCTGAACTTGCCATCAGTGTTCCCGTGGAAACAGTCTGGGCCGATCCTAAGATTATCATGGACAATAAGGCTTTAGCCATGACTGAACACTGGCAAGCTTTAGCCGATGTGCTGGATCAAAATATCAATAAATTGACCGCTCGTGTACTTAAAAATCCTCGTAAACGCTTTATTTATCTTGAACGGAAAATCTCACCTGCAGTTGCTAATTATATTAAAGAGTTAAAAATTCCCGGCATTCACTTGCGCAAGGAATCGAAGCGCTTTTATCCGGCAGGGGAAATTAGTGCTCATATTATCGGCTTTACTAATGTTGATGATAAAGGTATTGAAGGCATAGAGCGTATTTATGATAAGCAACTTACCGGTACCGGTGGCGAAAAACGTTTTAGAAAAGATGCTAAAGGTCGAAAAATTGAAATTATATCTGTTGAAGAAGCCGAGCAAGCACAAGATATTACCTTAAGTATTGACCAAAGAATTCAAGCCATTGCTTATAAAGAGTTAAAAGGTGCGGTACAAGCTTTTAAAGCGTCTTCAGGTTCCGTAGTGGTCGTTAATGTTCATACCGGTGAAATACTGGCGATGACCAATAGCCCATCATATAACCCCAATAATCGCCGTAATACTGCCATTCATAGATTTAGAAATCGGGCCATTACTGATATCTATGAGCCTGGTTCAACTATGAAACCACTCACTGCATTGACCGCGTTAGAGTTTGGCTCTGTTAAGGCTAATAGTATTATCAACACTAGCCCAGGTTGGATGCGCTTAGGCGGACGCCGAGTCAGTGACCCAATAAATCGCGGTAAACTTTCTGTTGAGGATATATTAGTCACGTCGTCTAATGTCGGCACGGCTAAATTAGCATTATCAGTACCAAAAAATTACTTGCTTGATAAATTCTTTGATGCCGGTTTTGCTGAGACTACGGGCACTGATCTGGTCGGAGAAAGTGCCGGTATGATGCATGATAGGTCACGTTGGTCAAAATTTGAATTAGCTACCTTATCTTTTGGCTATGGTTTAGCGATAACCCCTATGCAACTAACCCGATTTTATGCTGCCTTGGCAAATGGTGGTATTAAACGTGAGTTATCAATAATTAAAAGAGATAAACCAGCAGAAGGAGAACGAATATTCTCCAAGGAAAACAGCTTAGCCATAGTCAATATGCTTGAGGAAGTGGTAGATGACCATGTGCCAAAAGCAAAAGTAGACGGTTATCGCGTCGGTGGAAAAACGGGCACTTCATTTAAAGCGGTCGCTGGTGGTTATGGCAATGATTATGTTGGTTTGTTTGCCGGTATGGCGCCCATCTCCAACCCTGAAATAGTGGTGGTGGTAGTTATTAATGATCCTGGCGGCGATTTATATCATGGTGGCGAAGTTGCAGCGCCGGTGTTTTCACGTGTGATGAAAGGCGCGCTGCGTGTGCTTAATATCGCTCCAGATGCGCAAAAAAAACAAGCAGCTAATCAAGTCGTTAAGCCAACAGACCCGGAGCAAAAAATCATTGCCGGAGAACATAATGCCTAAACCTGCCACGCAAAATATCATTAGCGCTTTAGCTGAATTCGATATTGTTATGCCATCTAGGGTTAATTTAACGGGTTTTAATGGCAATCTGCACAACGACAGTCGATTAATTGTCGAAGGTGATATCTTCTGCGCCATTATTGGCCACCAGCAAGATGGTCGCCAATATATTGAACAGGCGATTAACCAAGGTGCTAAGTTAGTCATTACGGAGTGTGAAAGTGCTGCCGAGCATGGTGAACTTGTCATTGCCACAAGTGAAAAATACGTCACTATGGTTAAGTTTTATCAACTTAATCGACATTTATTTACCCTAACAAAAAGTTACTATCAAGCGCCGCAAGATCATATGACCATAGTGGGTATTACCGGCACAAACGGTAAAACCACTACAAGTCAGTTATTGGCGCAGATGCTTAGTAATTATAATAAACCTTGCGCCATTATTGGTACTAATGGTGCGGGTAGTCTCGATAACCTAGAGTCGATAGAAAATACCACGCCTGGCGCTTGTGAGTTACACCAATTATTCAACCGTTTTAACGATGAGCACTCTGTCCATGGTAAGTTTAGCCATGTTGCTATGGAAGTTTCTTCCCATGCATTATGCCAACAACGTGTGCAAGCCGATTTATTTGATATCGCGGTGTTTACCAATTTAAGCCGAGACCATCTTGATTACCATGGCTCTATGGCAAGTTATGGCGCAGCAAAAAAACAAATTTTCACCGGTGACAATAGTCAAGTTGCGGTAGTGAACTTTGCTGATGAACAAGCCAAGAGCTGGCTAGAAAACTGGCCCGAGCAACAAGCTGTTTGGCTTTATGGCCGAGCAGAGAAAATAGATTCTTATAAATGTTTTGTAACCGCAAATAACATTAATCGCCACAGTCATGGTGTATCCTTCACCCTAATAAGTCACTTAGGCAGTGTTGAAATTACTAGTCCATTATTAGGTGATTTCAATATCGATAACTTATTGGCTGCAGTCAGTGTTCTGCTTATTCAAGGTGTACCAGTAACCGACGTTGCTGAATTAGTTAAGCAAGTAAGTGGTATAGCTGGGCGAATGGAAGCTACTAGTGCCAATAACTTAGCTACCGCCGTAGTTGATTATGCCCATACACCCGATGCATTAGAAAAAGCGCTACAAGCCTGTCGTCAGCATTGCTCAGGAAAGCTTTATCTAGTCTTTGGTTGCGGCGGTGATAGAGATAAAGGTAAGCGGCCATTAATGGCACAAGCGGCAGAAAAATATGCCGATTACATAGTGGTGACTAATGATAATCCACGCAGTGAAAATCCTCAGTTAATAGCAAATGATATTATTGCCGGTTTCACCAAGCCACATGGCAATCAAATAACCATTATTTTAGAACGAGAACAAGCCGTATTGAATACTCTGCAAACAGCACAAACGGGTGATATCGTCTTATTGGCAGGCAAGGGACATGAAGATTATGTCATTGTCGGTCAACATGATGACAAAGGCACCATTATAGGTACGCAGAAATTAGCCTATAACGAACGTTTAGTGGTCGCCAACTTTTATCAACAGCACGCTAGTTTAGCCATTTTGGCTAATAAGGCAAAATTATGATCAAAATTTCACTGGCCACTTTAGCTGAAATTACCCATGGTGAACTCTTTACTGCAGATAATCAAAGCTCGCACAGTCTTGATGACTCGGCTATTGACGACTTAACTATTGATGATTTATATATCGATGATTTAGTTACTGATAGTCGTGCTATCGATGAAAATTCTACCAAAGTATCCGCTTTTCTTGCCCTTAAAGGCCCTAGCTTTGATGGCCATCGCTTCGCTCAGCAAGTTATTGAGCAAGGGTGTCAGTTACTTATCGTTGATCATCACTTGCACGCAGTGACCAATACGCCGCAATTAGTGGTTAGCGATACTCGTATAGCCTTAGGCAAAATTGCCGCTTTTGTTAAAAAAGAGCTTGCTCCTAAAACCGTCGGTATCACTGGTAGTAGTGGTAAAACCACGGTCAAAGAAATGGTCGCGGCAATTTTGTCGCGCTTAGGCAAGGTGCTGGCAACTCAAGGTAACTTTAATAACGATATTGGCGTGCCATTAACTTTACTTCGCTTAGACCGCAGCCATGACTTTGCTGTTATTGAAATGGGCGCTAATCACATCGGTGAAATTGCCTATACCACAGGGTTAACTCAGCCTGACGTTGCCGTGATTAATAATATTGCTGCAGCGCACTTAGAAGGGTTTGGTGATTTATGTGGTGTTGCGCGTGCTAAAGGCGAAATATTCTCTGGCCTTGGTGAAAAGGGTGTCGCCATATATAACCAAGACACTAAATATACTAATAAATGGCAGTGGCGCTTAACGGATAAAACGGTGCGTACCTTTTCTTGTTTTAGTACGGGTGCTGATAAAGCCCATTGTTATAGCGAAAATATCAACTTAGATGAAAGTGGTTGCGCGAGTTTTACTTTAAAAACCGAGCTGGGCAGTTGTGAAGTTAACTTAACTATACCAGGCAAACATAACGTTTGTAATGCCGTAGCAGCTGCTTGTATTGCCTTAGAATTTGGCGCCAGCCTTGAGGATATAACTTTAGGTTTAGCGCAAATGCAGCCAGTAAAAGGGCGACTGAATTTATATCAACTGCACGATAAAACAAGCGGTTGTAACATCAAACTTATTGATGATAGCTATAACGCCAATCTGGAGTCAGCGAAAGCGGCAGCGCAGTTGTTATCAAGTTACCCAGGCAAGCAATTACTGATCCTAGGTGATATGGGAGAATTGGGTAGTGAAGCGCGTAGTTATCATCAAGAGCTAGGCGAGTTTGCCAAAAACCTGCAGTTAAATACTTTATTGTCATTAGGTGTATTGAGTCAAAGTGCTAGTGATGCTTTTGCTCAAAACAATGACAAAAATGAGCTAAGCCAGCATTTTAGCCAAAGGAATGATTTGATGGCTCATTTGCTTACTATGCTAAACGAGCAATTGGCGGCTGGTCAGCAAGACATTGCCATTTTAGTTAAAGGCTCTCGTAGTGCTCATATGGAGCATGTAGTAACTGAAATAATGCACTGGTTTGAACAAATGAATAGTCAACAAAGTACTAGCCAAGAAAGCTGTGCTAATGAAAGTAACGCTAGTAAAAATCAAGCTAGTGAAAATCAAAGTAAAGAAGGTAAAGCTTAATGTTATTGTGGTTAGGTGAGTATTTAACTCAATTTTATTCAGCGTTTAATGTTATTTCTTATTTAACATTTCGCGCCATAATCAGCACGCTAACCGCGCTGTTTATATCATTATATTTTGGTCCAAAACTTATTCGCTATTTGCAAAAAATGCAAATAGGTCAAACGATAAGAGCGGATGGTCCAGAAAGTCACCTATCTAAATCGGGCACGCCAACTATGGGCGGCATATTAATACTCGCTTCCATTGTTATCAGTGTTTTACTGTGGGCAGATTTAAGCAATATTTATGTCTGGGTGGTGCTCTTTGTAGTGGTTAGTTTTGGTGCCATAGGTTTTGTTGACGATTATCGCAAAGTCATTCGTAAAGACTCTAATGGTCTGATTGCTCGCTGGAAATATTTCTGGCAAACGGTTATTGGTTTAAGCACAGCACTATTTTTATATTATATTGCCCAAGGTCCAAATGAGACTGCCTTGTTAATACCCTTTATGAAAGAGTTGTTACCTCAGCTTGGTATTTTTTATGTGGTGATGACCTATTTCGTTATTGTTGGTACTTCAAATGCCGTTAACTTAACTGACGGACTTGATGGTTTAGCCATAGTGCCGACTATCATGGTTGCCGGCGCTTTTGCATTATTTGCCTATGTCACGGGTAACGTTAACTTTGCTGACTACCTTAATATTCCTCATATCGCCTTAACCAGTGAATTAGTCGTGGTTTGTACTGCGATTGTGGGCGCTGGCTTAGGTTTCTTGTGGTTTAACACCTACCCGGCGCAAGTCTTTATGGGCGATGTTGGTTCACTTGCTTTAGGTGCAGCACTGGGCGTTATAGCTGTGTTAGTACGCCAAGAATTGGTGCTATTTATTATGGGCGGTGTATTTGTGATGGAGACCATATCGGTCATTTTACAAGTCGGCTCATATAAATTACGTGGTCAACGTATTTTCCGTATGGCGCCAATTCATCACCACTATGAATTAAAAGGCTGGCCAGAGCCCCGGGTGATTGTACGTTTTTGGATTATTTCATTGATATTAGTATTGATAGGTTTAGCGACACTTAAGTTGCGTTAATGTGCATTAAGCAAAGCTCGTTGAACAAAGAACATTAAACAAAGAGCGTTAAATAAAGAACACTAAGTAAAGAAGGTAAGCTAAAAAAATTATGACTTGGTTAACAGCGTTTAAAGATAAAAATATTGTTGTGCTTGGAGCCGGAATGACAGGTTTGTCATGCCTGCGCTTTTTGCATGGGCAAGGTTTGTCATTTGCTGTTAATGATTCTCGTGCTATGCCTTTTGCCAATGCAAGTGAACAAACACAATACCAGCAGGACTTTCCTCGGGCTAAATTTATTTTTGGGCAATGGCAAGCAAGCTTAATTGCCAATGCCGATATCATTATCGCTAGCCCTGGTATTGATTTAGCGGGTGAGGGCATTGCTGGACTTATTGCCAAGCACTGCCAAGTTATTGGTGATATTGAATTATTTTGTCTGGTCAATAATAGTCGGATTAAGCCAATGAAAATGTTGGCAGTCACTGGCTCTAATGGAAAATCTACCGTCGTATCATTGCTTGCTTATTTAGCGAAAGCGCTTGGCGTAAATGCGGCTCTGGCTGGTAACATCGGCGAACCAATACTTGATTTACTGCAACTTGAGCAAACAAACGACAGCTTGAATGCTAATCAAGCAGATATTGCTATTGTTGAGCTATCCAGCTTTCAATTAGAAACATTAATTAGCATGCAAGCTATTGCCGCAAGTGTGCTTAATTTAAGTGATGACCATTTAGACCGACATAAAACCTTAGCTAATTATCAGGCTATTAAACAAGGCATTTATCCACAAGCGAAAATTGCTGTGGTAAATAGAGAAGATCAAGCGACTAACAGTTTAGTTGCCGAGCAAGAAATTATGTCATTTGGCTTAACTAAGCCAGAGCCAGGCCATTTTGGCCTGACGGTTATTGATAACAAGCCGATGCTAATGTTTGGTGAGCAAGCGTTAATTTCCACCGAGCTATTACCCCTTGCTGGTATGCATAATGCCTTAAATTATATGGCGGCTTTGGCACTTGGTTATAATGCGGGTTGGCCTTTATCTGCCATGGTTGAAAAACTAGCGGGATTTACCGGCTTAGCACATCGTTGCCAACGGGTAGCAAGTGACGATGGTATTCAATGGGTTAATGACTCTAAAGCGACCAATGTGGGCGCAACACTAGCGGCAATTACTGGTTTAGCGCCGACGCTTACCAATAAAAACAAGTTAATTGTTATTGCTGGCGGTGATGGCAAAGGTGCTGATTTTTATCCGCTTAAAGCTATGTTTAATGATGAAGTCAGTCAGTTGATTACTTTAGGAAAAGATGGCGGTGAGATTGCCAATTTAGTGAGTAATGCCATTAAGGTTGAAACACTCATTGAGGCAGTGCAACAAGCTAAAAAGTTAGCGGCAGCAGGTGATATGGTATTACTTTCACCAGCCTGCGCCAGTATTGATATGTTCAAAAATTATCAGGTTCGAGGTGAGAAATTTATTGCTGCAGTTCAAGCTAAGGAGAACTCATGTCGTTAGAAAAAACCATGAGCTTAGCAAGAACTATGTCCTTAGGAACTACTCAGGCAATAGCTAAAACCCTCTCGAAAGTACCGGTACCGCCTGTACCTGAATGGATTAACCGCTTTATGGCCGGCCCAAATCAATATGGTGCCAGCGCCTTTGATCGCAGTTTTATAGTCTTGGGATTGATCATGTATATGATCGGACTCGTCATGGTGGCATCTTCCTCAATACCGGTAGCGGAACGATTATTTAATAATCCGTTTCATTTTGTCATTCGCCACGGTATCTATATTGGCTTAAGTCTCGCTATTGCTGGAGTAGCATTACAAATCCCTATGTCATGGTGGCATAAAAACAGTAGCTACTTATTAGGCTTTGCCATAGTACTGCTAGTTAGTGTCTTGCTTATTGGTCGTTCAGTTAATGGCTCAACCCGATGGCTTGTGCTCGGCCCTATTACGGTACAAGCAGCAGAGCCAGCGAAACTTTTCTTCTTTTGTTATTTATCAGCCTACTTAGTGCGACGTCGTGAGCAGGTCATGGAAAACTTAAAAGGCTTTATTAAGCCGCTAATTGTTTTTGGTGTTATGGCAGTATTGCTATTAATGCAACCTGATTTAGGCACAGTGATAGTTATGTTTGTCACCACTTTCGGTTTGCTTTTTTTAGCAGGTGCTAAGTTATGGCAATTCATGGCAATGGCTTCGGTTGGCGCAACTGCACTAGGCATGTTGGCTTATTTTGAACCTTATCGCTGGCGACGAGTAACTAGCTTTTTAGACCCATGGCAAGACCCGTTTGGTAGTGGCTATCAGTTAACGCAGTCATTAATGGCCTACGGTCGTGGTGAAGTTTTAGGCCAGGGTTTAGGTAACAGCATACAAAAATTAGAGTATTTACCAGAAGCGCATACTGATTTTGTTATGGCGGTTTTAGCCGAAGAGTTTGGCTTTGTTGGTATCAGTGTGGTGCTGTTACTGAGTATGACCTTGGTCTACAAAGCACTTATTCTAGGACGTTGCGCACTGGCTAAAGAAAAGTATTTTGAAGGTTTCTTGGCGTACTCAATAGGCATTTGGATGTGTTTTCAGGCGGCGGTAAATATTGGTGCTAGCGCAGGTCTCGTGCCAACCAAGGGCTTAACCATGCCACTGATTAGTTATGGTGGTAGCTCTTTGATAGTTATGACCATAGCTTTAGTTATTTTAATACGCATTGACCATGAAATTCGTTTACAGAGTATCCAAGCTACTAGCTCAAAAAGAACAAGTGCTAAAGGCTTGCAGCAAGTTGCTCAAAAAGTTACTCAGAAAGTTACGAACAAAGGTCAGATGCCAAGTGCTAAGAATAGTGGTGATAAATAATGGTCATTAATAATCGCCAAACTAACCAAACTAACCAAACTAACCAAACTAACCAAACTAACCAAACTAACCAAACTAAGCAAGCTAAAGCAAAAACCTTGCTCGTTATGGCGGGTGGTACCGGTGGTCATATATTCCCAGGTCTTGCGGTAGCGGATGAGCTAAAAGCGCAAGGCTGGCATATTCATTGGCTGGGCACCGCAGATCGTATGGAAGCTCAAATCGTACCTGAGCATGGCTATGATATTTCTTTTATTAACATCAGCGGTCTGCGTGGTAAACGCTTGTTAGCAATGCTGGTTATGCCAGTTAAATTGCTGCGATCGCTAATACAAGCCCGACGGGTTATTAAAACAATTAAACCAGATGTGGTTTTAGGAATGGGCGGTTATGCCAGCGCCCCGGGCGGTTTGGCAGCATGGCTTAGTAAAATCCCCTTAATTGTCCATGAGCAAAACGCCGCGGCAGGTTTAAGTAATAGGTTATTAGCGCGCATTGCCAATAAAATATGTTGCGCATTCCCTAATGCCTTTGCTAGTGATATTGATGTCGAAGTAGTTGGCAACCCTTTGCGTGCTTCAATTGGCCAGCAAGACTCGTTATCTCAGAAAAAATCAGCTAAGCAAGCAGAACATGAAATTGTTGATAAAAAGCCGAGTAAAAATATATTGGTGGTTGGCGGCAGTTTGGGTGCACAAGTGTTAAATGAAGTGATGCCCAGCAGCTTTGCTTGCTTATCGAGTAGTGATGATGATTTTTCAATTTGGCATCAAACAGGCGCAAGTAAACAAGAGCAAGTTATTGCATCTTATGCAGAGCAAGGTCTGGCAACGGGTAAGGTGAAAATCACTGAATTCATCAAGGATATGGCCCAAGCCTATCATTGGGCTGATATTGTCATTTGTCGTGCCGGCGCTTTAACGGTTTCAGAATTAGCCATGGCAGCAACGCCAGCTGTTTTTGTGCCTCTGCCGCATGCAGTAGATGATCACCAAACAAAAAATGCCCTTTACTTGGTCAACCGTGATGCAGCAAAACTGTTACCACAAAGACAATTAAATGAAGCGACTATAACAGCGTTAATTACCGAGCTATTTGACCAGCCGGAAACATTGGCAAAGATGGCTAAAGCTGCTTTTACCGCGGCAAACAGTGATGCAAGTCAAAAAGTCGCAGAATTGTGCCAACAGCTTGCACCAGCTAATGGCGCAGAACTTAGCGCTAATAAATAAGAAGTAATGAAGAGAAAATATGATTAAGCAAACTAATTTAAATACCAACTCAATTACTAGCTCAGCTATTAGTACGGGCTCAAGTACTAAATCAAGTAAAGCTAGCAACTCATACGCAGTTCAGATCCCTGAAATGCGTCGGGTTAAGCGTATCCACTTTGTTGGTATAGGTGGCGCAGGCATGGGCGGAATTGCTGAGGTATTGCTTAATGAAGGCTACCAAATTTCTGGCTCGGATATAGGTGAAAACCAGGTAGTTAAACGTTTAACAGCCTTAGGTGCAGATATTATTATTGGCCATCAAGCAGAAAATGTCGCCCAGGCGAGCGTAATTGTTGTTTCTACCGCGATCAGTAGTGATAACCCTGAGCTAGTTGCGGCAAATAAATTACGTATTCCCGTGGTTAGACGCGCAGAAATGTTGGCCGAGTTAATGCGTTTTCGCCATGGTATTGCTATTGCGGGTACTCATGGGAAAACCACAACAACTAGCTTAATTGCCAGTATTTTTGCCCAAGGACAATTGGATCCTACCTTTGTTATTGGCGGTTTACTCAACAGTGCTGGTACCAATGCACGATTAGGTAGCAGTCGCTACTTGATAGCTGAAGCCGATGAAAGTGATGCCTCTTTTTTACACTTACAACCAATGGTTGCTGTGATCACCAATATCGATGCCGACCATATGGAAACTTATGGCGGTGACTTCGAAAAACTCAAAGACACTTATATAGAGTTTTTACATAACCTACCTTTCTACGGCCTAGCTGTTGTCTGTATCGATGATCCGGTAGTGCGGGAGTTATTACCACGCATTAGCCGTCAAGTGATTACCTATGGTTTTTCTGAAGATGCCGATGTCAGAGCGGTAAATTACCAACAAGATGGCGCTGTTAGTCATTTTACTGTAGAGGTTGCCGGTCAAGCTCCACTAGCTATGAGTGTAAACATGCCGGGTCAACACAATGTATTAAATGCCTTGGCTGGTGTCGCCGTTGCCAAAGACGAAGGTGTTAATGATGACGCCATATGCCAAGCATTAACCGAGTTTGCCGGTATCGGTCGACGTTTCGAGCAACTAGCTGGTTTGACTACTGCTGCCGGCGATATGGTTTTAATCGATGATTATGGTCATCATCCGAGTGAAGTAAAAGCCACTATTCTAGCTATGCGCCAAGGTTGGCCGGATAAGCGTTTAGTCATGGTTTTCCAACCACACCGTTACTCTAGAACCCGTGATTTATATGAAGACTTTGTTGAAGTGCTTTCAGATGTTGACTGTCTATTTTTACTCGATGTTTATGCAGCCGGAGAAACACCCATCTCAACAGCTGATAGTAAAAGCTTAGCGCGATCAATTCGTCAACGTGGTCAAATAGAGCCTGTTTATGTCAGTGATGTTGATAAGTTAGCGCAATTACTTGCCAACCAGCTGCAAGATAATGACATGGTGATTACCCAAGGCGCCGGTAGTATAGGCGCCGTAGCCAAAAACCTAGCCGAACATAGTTTATTGCATGTTAATTCCGCTGTTAAAGGTACTGAGTAATGACTAGCGATATCAGCAGTGAATTGGTGCAGCTAAAACAGCTTAAGCAAGAGAAGATTGCTGTGCTTTACGGTGGTAACTCTGCAGAGCGTGAAGTGTCACTTAATTCTGGACAAGCTATTGCTAATGGTCTTGAGCAAGCAGGTTTTGATGTGGTGTTAATCGATACCAAATTTGTGTCTTTGACTGATTTGCTTAGTAAAAAAATAGACCGGGTTTTCATTGCTCTGCATGGTCGGGGCGGCGAAGATGGTTGTTTACAAGGTGCGCTTGAGTACATGGGCATTCCTTATACTGGCTCGAATGTTTTAGGCTCTTCGCTTTCAATGGATAAGGTACGCAGTAAACAAATTTTTAAAGCCTGTGACTTACCAACAGCGCCCTTCGCCGTTGTTGATAAGAACGACTTCGAAGACTTGTCATTAAAGACTATATTGACTGAGTTAGGCGGTCGAGTCATGGTAAAACCCGCTAATGAAGGCTCAAGCATTGGTATGGCACAAGCACAAACCATTGAGCAACTGCGCAATGCCTTAATTGAAGCTTTTGGTTTTGATCAACAAGTATTACTTGAAGCCTGGATTGATGGCCCTGAATATACTGTCGCTATTCTCGGTGATAAAGCGTTACCAGCGATTCATATGGAAACACCACGTGAGTTTTATGATTACGAAGCAAAATATCAATCAACAAGTACCCAGTATCACTGCCCATGTGGTTTAAGTGAACAGGATGAAAATGAATTGAAAGCCTTATCTGTTAAAGCCTTTAATGCCACCGGTGCTCAAGGCTGGGGTCGGGTAGATATTATGCGTAATAACAAGGGAGAATGGCAGCTATTAGAAGTGAATACTGTACCAGGGATGACAGAAACATCATTGGTACCAAAAGCCGCCAAGGTATACGGTTTGAATTTCAGTGAGCTAGTGACGCAAATTTTATTGCTTAGCATAAAAGCATAAGGCCAGAGTAAGAAGGATATTATGGTAAAAAAACAGCAAGTAGATAGTAAAAAAACACGCCAATTAGGCCAAGGTACAGCCTTGTATTTTGGTTTGGGTTTGCTGTTTTTTATTGTCGTGCTGTTTAGTTTAATTACCATCAGTTGGTGGCTTACCCAGCATTTTATTGGCCAAGAAAGTGCGCCGGTAACTTCTATCGTCATTTCCGGGGAAATGCCCTATAGCCAACGTAACGATATCCTTAATGCAATTGAGCAAGTTGATATGGGCAATTTCTTCCAAGTAGATGTCAACGAAGTGCAAAGTTATGTGCTTACGCTACCTTGGGTTTACTCGGTCGCAGTAAGAAAACAGTGGCCAAACAAATTAAAAATTTATGTGGTCGATCAAAAACCAGTTGCATTTTGGAATGGTAACTTTCTAATTAATCAGCTTGGTCACGTTTTTCAGGCAGAAATGAGTCGCATAAATCATTATCTGCCTAGCTTTTTTGGCCCGGAAGGAAGTGAGTTGCTGGCGTTAGAAAATTATCGAGATCTCAACGGTTTACTTGAGTTTAAAGCACTGTCGATAGATGAGTTAGTGCTGAGTGAACGCTTCTCTTGGCAACTAACCTTAGACGATGGCGTAACCCTAAATTTAGGGCGTGAAGAGCGAGTTGAGCGGATTCAACGCTTTATGGATGTTTATCCAATAATCAAAGCACAGCTCAAAGCAAAAATAATTGCGGAAAAACAGCAAAATCAGGCAGTTGATTACATCGATTTACGGTATGATACGGGATTGGCTGTTGGTTGGAAAACTGTAGATAAAATAAGCCAGAATAAATTGCTAAAAAATAATGATAATAATCACCTAAAAGCAGTGCCTCAAATGAGCACAATCAGTTAAGAGTTTAAGTTAAATGCCTAAAGCAGCAGAAAGAAAATTAGTGGTTGGCCTTGATATTGGTACTTCAAAAATATCTGTCGCCGTTGGAGAAGTTACCCCAGACAACCAGTTAAGTATTATTGGTGTCGGTAATCAGCCAGCTCGCGGTATGGATAAAGGTGGAGTTAATGACTTGAATTTAGTTATTCAAGCCATTCAACGTGCCATTAATGAAGCTGAATTAATGGCCGATTGCCAAATAAGCTCAATCTATTTAGGTATTTCTGGTAAACATATTAGTTGTCAAAATGAAAATGGCATGGTGCCAATTAATGACAACGAAGTTATTCAAGAAGATGTCGACAATGTTATTCACACTGCCCGTTCAGTGCCAATATCAGCGGAACGTCGTATGTTACATGTGCTGCCGCAAGAATATAGTATTGATTGTCAAGATGGTATTAAAAGCCCTATTGGCATGTCAGGTGTTCGCATGGAGGCAAAAGTTCATATAGTAACTTGTGCCAATGATATGGCGAAAAACCTAGTTAAATGTGTTGAACGCTGTGATTTAACTGCCGACCAATTAATTTTTTCAGCGCTAGCGTCAAGTTATGCGGTGTTAACCGATGATGAAAAAGAATTAGGCGTTTGTGTCGTTGACATGGGTGCCGGTACTATGGATATTTCAGTGTTTACTGGCGGTACTTTACGACATACCGCGGTAATACCTGTGGCCGGAAATCAAGTAACCAGTGATATTTCTAAAATATTTAGAACACCATTAAGTCATGCTGAAGATATTAAAGTGCAATATGCTTGTGCGTTAAAGCAATTAGTTAGCATGGAAGAAAGTATCGATGTGCCAAGTGTTGGTGGTCGTCCGGCACGCTCTATGTCACGTCATACCTTATCTGAAGTAGTAGAGCCAAGGTATCAAGAGTTATTTGAGCTAATTCAAGATGAAATTAGAGAATCAGGCTTAGCAGATCAAATTGCTGCGGGTTATGTACTAACCGGCGGCACGGCAAAAATGGAAGGTGTACTTGAATTTGCCGAAGAAATATTTCAAATGCCAGTTCGTATTGCCAGTCCTTTGGCAGTACAAGGGCTAAAAGAATATGTTAATGACCCAAGTTATGCCACTGTTGTTGGTCTTTTGCATTATGGCATGCAAGCCGCCAGTGAAGCCGAAAGTTTAACTAAAAAACGCGAAAGTGTTGGTGATTTTTGGTCAAGAATTCATGCCTGGTTTAAAGGCGAATTCTAGAGGAAAGAGCTAAAAGCTAGATTAAAGAAATAGTGTGGTGAGCTGTTACAGGAAGTAACAGTATTCTCGTGTTGTTGTTAAGCAGTAGTATTAGCAACAACAAATTAAGTATTTTAAGTAATTGTAAGTAAAACGGAGAGAGAGAATGTTTGAATTAATGGAAGACCATAACGAAGAAGCGATAATTAAAGTTATCGGCGTTGGCGGCGGTGGTGGTAATGCTGTTGAACACATGGTTTCACAAACGATTGAAGGTGTTGAATTTGTTACGGCAAATACTGACTCACAAGCGTTACGAAACTCTTCTGCAGATGTTACTTTACAGCTTGGCGCAAACGTCACTAAAGGCTTAGGCGCTGGTGCAAACCCTGAAATTGGTCGTTGTGCAGCTGAAGAAGATAGAGAAACTATTAAGCAAGCCCTACAAGGTGCTGATATGATCTTTATCGCAGCAGGTATGGGCGGTGGCACAGGTACTGGTGCGGCACCTGTAGTTGCTGAAATAGCGAAGGAAATGGGTATTTTAACTGTGGCAGTAGTCACTAAACCGTTCCCGTTTGAAGGTAAAAAACGCATGAACTATGCCGATCAAGGCATTGAGTTTTTATCTAAAAACGTTGACTCGCTCATTACTATCCCTAACGAAAAATTATTAAAAGTACTTGGCCCAGGCACAAGTTTATTAGATGCCTTTAAAGCCGCTAATAATGTTTTACTTGGCGCGGTACAAGGTATTGCTGAATTAATTACCCGTCCAGGTCTAATTAATGTCGATTTCGCCGATGTACGCACGGTAATGTCTGAAATGGGCACTGCTATGATGGGCTCAGGTACGGCTTCTGGCGATGATAGAGCACAAGAAGCAGCTGATGCAGCTATTTCAAGTCCCCTGCTAGAAGATGTTGATTTAGCGGGTGCTCGCGGTATTCTAGTAAATATTACTGCCGGTATGGACATTAGCATCGATGAATTTGAAACCGTAGGTAATGCAGTAAAAGCTTTTGCTTCTGAAAACGCTACTGTTGTTGTTGGTGCTGTCATTGATATGGATATGACCGATGAACTTCGCGTTACGGTTGTTGCCACCGGTATTGGCGCTGAAAGTAAACCTGATATTACTTTAGTGAACCCTATGCCAATAGCTGAGCCAAAAGTTGTTGGTGCAGATTATACAGCAGCGGCGGCACAGCCTAGTGCAGCAATTGAACCAGTAGCAATGACTGATAGCAATGCCCAAAAAATGGTTGCTACTGATCTTGATACCTATTTAGATATTCCGGCATTTTTGCGCAAACAAGCGGACTAATCTTACTAGTTAGTTACGCTATATCTACTGATAGGCTATCAACTAAGTCCAGTAGTAATAGGCTGCTATTGATTTTAGCGCTTTTATTTGGTATATTATGCGCCCGTTAAATTGGCTTGGCTGTTTTAACTGTTCATTAAATATGGGAGTTGCTGGCAAGTACATTTAACGATGGGGAAATTCTGGTAGTAGATACCTTTATCTAGCTTAGCTGCTTGATGAAACATCTATGAAAGTAATTGCATTTATTACAGATGAAAAGCAAGGTAAGCGAGGCTGATATGATTAAGCAACGTACATTAAAAACAAGTGTTTCAACCGTAGGTGTTGGTTTACATAAAGGTGAAAAAGTTCAGGTTACTCTCCGTCCTGCGCTAGCAAACACCGGTATTGTTTTCCGTCGAATTGATCTCAACCCTGTGGTTGAAATTAAAGCGACACCCGAAGCTGTTGGTGAAACTACGTTATGTACCTGTTTAGTTAATGAACAGCAAGTTAAGGTTTCAACTGTTGAGCACTTACTCTCAGCAGTTGCCGGCCTAGGCATCGATAACTTAATTATTGAAGTTGATGCGGCTGAAATTCCTATTATGGATGGTAGTGCCTTACCTTTTGTTTATTTAATTCAGTCGGTCGGCATCGAGACCTTGAATGCACCGAAACGTTTTTTACGTATTAAAAAACCAATCCGTGTTGAAGAGGGTGATAAGTGGGCAGAGTTATTGCCTTATGAAGGTTTTAGAGTCAATTTTTCCATTGAATTCTCACACCCTGTTATTGAAAAAACCTGTCAAACGATGAGTATGGACTTTTCTAGTTGCTCATTTATTAAAGAAATTAGTAGAGCCAGAACCTTTGGCTTTATGAAAGACATTGAGTTTTTACGATCTCATAATCTAGCCTTAGGCGGCAGCTTAGAAAACGCCATAGTGCTAGATGAATACCGCATGCTAAATAAAAATGAATTACGTTATGATGATGAATTCGTCAAACATAAAATACTCGATGCTATTGGCGATTTGTATATGGGCAGTGCCAGTATTTTAGGTGAGTTTAATGCCTTTAAGTCTGGTCATGGTTTAAATAACATCTTGCTAAGAAAGGTTTTTAAAGAAACTGAATCTTGGGAATGGGTAACCTATGAAGATGATAAGCCTTCGCCAATAGAATATCAGGAAATAAATGCCGCGGCATTTTAGTCAGTGTTAAAATACTCTACCTGATGCTTTTATAGTGCGAACACTAAACACTGTGTTCGCCTAAGTTAATTCTCCAGGCCAGGTAAAACCTTCTGTACAAATTCTCACCATAAACTGAGTTTGACCCTAAGTAAATCTGCACTCGAATTTACCTCTTTCCAGCAACCCTAGCTAACTTTTCCAGCTTTTCTTTCAAGCCCTTAGGGGCATTTTTGGCGATATCTAAAAATTGCTCAGCGGTTTTTTTATTAACGACCGTGTTGCTATCAGCCGTTATTACCGGAGCAGATTGCATAAGCTCAGTACGTATCTTTTCAGTAATTTCATGGCGTTGCTGGCGAAAGCCTTGCGGATTAACTTTAATCTCTATTTTATGAAAGCTACCATCAGTATCGCTTGCCAAGGCGTTACATATATTATTGCGCTCAAACTGTAACCTTTGCCCCCAAACGGGTGACTTCACTTCTATGATAAGAGTATCTTTGCGGCAATTGGCAATATGCCAAGCATCTACTGGTAAATCAGGGCATATTTGCCGTACAATGTCTGCCAAGATTGTCAAAGAGTTGGTTTTTGACTGAATATGTGCCAAAGTGCCTGTCGTTGTTTGCAATAGCGCTGTCATATTAATAGGTTTTTTTGATTTTCTAGCCATTGTAACTACCTAAATTCAGTACCTAAGCATACTGAGTAAATTAACAAAATAGAGTTCTATGAGTTTAACACTACTATACCGAGGAAAAAACGTCAGATTCTCAATGCAACTGACTAAATTGCATTGGTTGTCAGCAGTGTGCGCGTTTGCCTTGCTTTCAGGATTGATTGTCCACCTCATTGCCAGTAACAAATGGCAACCCAACAGTGAGCAATACCGCGTTGTATCACACGTTGCTTCGGCACCAAACTTGATCAAAGATCAAAAAATCACCGCCTTAACCATCAAGCTAGCCGAATTACAAAGTCAGGTCTTACGTTTAAATGCCCTTGGTGATCGCTTGGCGGATGATGCTAACATCCCGGCAAATGAATTTAATTTCAGCCAGCTGCCAGTAAGTGGTGGGCCTTCATCAGACACATTGCCAGTCAATAATAAAACGCTTGAGCAATTGTTTGTTGAAATAGAGCATTTTGAAAACAAGATAAATTACGAAGAAAAACAATTACAAATGCTTGAATCTTTAACCTTTGGTCACCATATACAAAATAATGCATATTTGTCAGGGCGACCAATTACTAAAGGTTGGTTATCCTCGTATTATGGCGTGCGCAAAGACCCTTTTAACGGTAAGCCAACCCTGCATAAAGGCGTAGATTTTGCCGGTAAAGAAAATACCGCTATTATTGCTACTGCAGGGGGAGTTGTTACCTGGGCAGGTAAACGTTATGGCTATGGACAGTTGATTGAAATCAATCATGGTGATGGCTTAGCTACTCGTTATGGTCATAACAAGAATGTACTGGTCAGTGTCGGTGAGGTTGTTAATAAAGGACAAGAAATTGCACGTATGGGCAGTACTGGTCGCTCTACAGGGCCACATGTCCACTATGAAATATTACGAAATAATAAACAAATTGACCCAATAAAATTTGTTTATCGCAAAGGGAAGTAGCCGACTAATTCGTAAGTAATACGTTAAACGGTTATCATAATACATTCACTCAAGGTGGCGGAACAAGTCACTGATAATTCTCAATAAATGGTTTAAATAAGATGTTTGGAAATTTGTTAACAAAATTATTTGGTAGTCGAAATGATAGATTACTAAAGCTGATGGGCAAAGAAGTAACTAAAATAAATGCACTTGAACCTGTTTTAGAAGTGTTAAGTGATGAAGAATTAAAAGCTAAAACCACTGAATTTAAAGAGCGTGTATCTCAAGGAGAAACAGTAGAGCAATTGTTAGCGGAAGCTTTTGCTGTAGTAAGAGAAGCCAGTAAACGCGTATTTGGCATGCGTCATTTCGATGTGCAAATGATTGGTGGTATGGTACTTAATGATGGCAAAATTGCTGAAATGCGTACCGGTGAAGGTAAAACATTAACGGCGACCTTACCGTCATATCTAAATGCACTAACCGGCAACGGCGTGCATGTTATTACCGTCAATGATTACCTTGCTACTCGTGATGCTGATTGGAGTCGTCCTTTATTTGAATTTCTTGGCTTAACTGTCGGCTGTAATGTTGCAGGCATGACCACTGAGGGTAAGCAAGCCGCATATCAATCTGATATCACTTACGGTACCAATAACGAATTTGGTTTTGACTACCTACGTGACAATATGGTGTTCTCACCACAAGAACGTTCACAAAAGCCACTGCACTTTGCCATTATCGATGAAGTCGATTCAATATTAATTGATGAAGCTAGAACACCACTTATTATTTCTGGTCAGGCCGAAGATAGCTCAGCACTGTATAAAATTATTAATACTGTTGTGCCTACATTAGAGCAACAAGCAGAAGAAGATAAAGAAGGTGAAGAAAGCACCGGCGATTACACTATCGATGAAAAAGCTAAACAAGTTTATTTAACAGAACGTGGTCAAATTCATATCGAAGAGATCATGGTTGAAAAAGAGCTGTTAACTGAAGGTGATACATTGTTTTCAGCGGCGAATATAACGATATTACATCATGTTATGGCGGCGCTTCGTGCTCATAAGTTATTCTTAAAAGATGTCGACTATATTGTTAAAGATGATGAGATAGTTATTGTTGATGAACATACTGGCCGTACGATGGAAGGTCGTCGTTGGTCTGAAGGTCTTCATCAAGCAGTAGAAGCAAAAGAAGGCGTCAATATTCAAAATGAAAACCAGACCCTAGCTTCAATTACCTTTCAAAACTATTTCAGAATTTATCAGAAACTGTCAGGTATGACAGGAACTGCCGATACTGAGGCATTCGAATTCAATCACATTTATGGTCTAGAGACTGTGATTATCCCTACCAATCAGCCAATGATTCGTAAAGATATGGCTGATTTGATTTACCTAACCAGAGATGAAAAGTTTGAAGCAATCTTAGCTGATATTCAAGATTGTGTTAAACGCGGCCAACCAGTACTTGTTGGTACTATTGCCATTGAAACCTCTGAGTTCTTATCTGATTTCTTGAAGAAAGAAAAAATTAAGCACAAGGTACTGAATGCTAAGTTCCATCAGCAAGAAGCTGAAATTGTCGCCGATGCAGGTAAAGAGGGTGCTGTTACTATTGCTACTAACATGGCTGGCCGTGGTACAGATATCGTTTTAGGTGGTAATTTAGATGCCATCATCGCTAAGTTAACTAATCCGAGTGAAGATGACATTGCTAAAGTTAAAGCGCAGTGGAAAATTGACCATGAGCGCGTTCTAGAGCTAGGTGGTTTACATATAGTTGCCACAGAACGTCATGAGTCTAGACGAATAGATAATCAACTGCGTGGTCGTTCAGGACGACAAGGTGATGAAGGTTCAACACGTTTTTACTTATCAATGGAAGATTCATTGATGCGCATATTTGCTTCAGAACGTATTTCTAATATGATGCGTAAATTAGGTATGGAGCATGGCGAAGCGATAGAACATCCTTGGGTGACCCGCAGTATTGAAAATGCGCAACGTAAAGTTGAAGGTCGTAACTTTGATATGCGTAAGCAATTACTAGAATATGATGATGTTGCCAATGATCAACGTGGTGTTATTTATGAGCAACGTAATGAATTATTAGATAATGATGAGATTGGTGAAGTTGTAAATGCCATTCGCAGTGATGTTATTAATGGTGTTATTGAGCAGCATATCCCGCCACAGTCATTAGATGAAATGTGGGATATTCAGGGACTTGAAGAGCAACTAAAAGGTGAGTTTTCAACTGAGTTAACCATTGCAAAATGGCTTGAAGAAGATAATAAACTTCATGAAGAAAGCTTACGTGAAAAGATCGTTGCTGAGTTTGAGCAAGCCTATAAAGATAAAGAGCAAGCAGTTGGCGCAGATGTTTTACGTCAATTTGAAAAAGCGGTAATGCTACAGAGCTTAGATTCTCATTGGAAAGAGCATTTATCAGCCATGGATCATCTTCGCCAGGGTATTGGGCTACGTGCCCACGCGCAAAAGAATCCGAAGCAAGAATTTAAGCGTGAGTCATTTCAGTTATTTACTGAAATGCTAGACAACTTGAAATATGATGTTGTTGGCATTTTGTCTAAAGTACAAATTCGCGCTGAGTCAGATGTTGAAGCGGTTGAAGAGCAGCATAGAAGGGCTGAAGAAGTTCCAATGGACTTCCAACATCAATCTGCATCAAGCCCTGGTCAACAAGAACAGATGCCTCGTGTAGGTCGTAATGAACCTTGCCCATGTGGCTCAGGTAAGAAATACAAACAATGTCATGGCAAGTTAGCTTAATTAACTAGCCTTAATATTAATCAATGCCAGTCACATGACTGGCATTTTTATTTTAGCTTCTTCATCTTGAAGTAGAGTGGCTAACAACGGAAGAGAGTTATGAATGAAGTAGTACATGTTGCCGTGGGTGTTATCACCCGAAGCTGTAAGGAAGAAGGAACTCAGTATTTCTTAACTAAACGCTTAGCACAGGCTCATCAAGGTGGTAAATGGGAATTTCCTGGTGGTAAGGTGGAAAAAGACGAAACTGTCGCCCAAGCACTTGCTAGAGAGCTTCAAGAGGAAGTGGCAATTGATGTTTTATCCTGTCAGCCATTAATTAAGGTTGAGCATACCTATTTAGGTAAAAAGGGAAGTAAAGATGGCGGCGGAGCAGATAAAACCGTTTGTTTGGATGTGTTTGTCGTGGATAACTTTACTGGCGAGCCAAGTGCACAGGAAGGGCAAGGACAAGGCTGGTTTTCACTTGCAGAGTTACAGTCACTTGAATTTCCAGCTGCTAATAAAGTAATTATTAGCGAGCTTACCTCTTCAAATAGTTAACAAGCTCCAGTTCAATTGTCGATCTATTCAGGCTCGACAAAAAAATTATTGTTTTGTAAAAATTCATCTTCCATTGCATCGAGCATTTCTTCAGATATGGCTGAGTCAGCATGTATAGGTTGGCTAATTTTATTGCTTTCATCGGCCCACTCACCTAAATCAAGCAGCTTACATCGCTCACTACAGAAGGGTCTAAACTCACTACTTGCTTGCCATACAACAGCTTTTTGGCATTGAGGGCAAGGAACTTTTAAGGTCATGGTGTAATATCATTTTAAAAACTATAAGTAATGTTAATTATACACTAAAGCTTAATAGATTGAATCAACAGCACAGGACATAAAAAGTATTCGCTGTATCATTAGTGATACCAGTTTCATTAAGTTTGTGATCTTGTTGTGCATAGGGAAAATATATCAGGGCAAGGCGTTCGATTGAGCAATAGCTGGCTATTGGGATTGAGAGCAACGCTGATATGTCGTATTTTAACCAGCACAAGTGAGCAATAATTTAATGAAATTGGTATGAGAAGTTAGCAGCGGGCTAGTTGAAATTCTGTCGCTTGATTGGCGTATCTACGGCCTGTGTGTTGGCAGGGCAGCATAAAACGAATGGAGTAGCGGAACTTATTGCCACTAATGGTTGGATAATATTCAGCATCTTGCGCTAACTTTATCCGCAATAACAAAAGTCCTTCACCATTATCTTGATAAAAGCCACTATCAACTTCAATCGATTCAAATTCAGCGCGTTGGCGGATAAATTTCAGTATTAGGGCCAGAGCCGATGAAATATCACTCAATAACTTAAGCCATTGCTGAACTTCTAGTGTTGTTTTTGTTTCATCTTGGTGCAGCCAAAAATGTAATTGGGGTAAATCAAAACTAGAACTGCCACCCTGAATGGCAAAACGTTGCCTTAAGCAAGTGAGTAGTTTATCTTCTTTTAATTGCCACCAAGTGGGGCGAGGACTTCTGAGGTGGCTAACTAACTTAACCGTTTCGGCTAAATTTTTTTCTAGAGCACTGGTGTCTACATCTGGAGCTTTTGACCAAATAACTAAATTTTGCTCAAGCTTCTCTAAATCTTTAATTAAATCCCCGCGGATGTCATTTCGCTCTAAAGTATCGACAATTGCAAACAATGCATTGAAGAATACTTGGTGGCTGGTTGCTATAGTGAGCTTGTTACTAATACATGAGTAGGCCTGAGCGAAGAGTTGCTCAAGTTTTAGGTAATTTCGAATCCGCTCATTGAGCGGGTGTTCATATAAGACGGTAGACATACAAAGTTTTGTAACCAGTTAACCTGAGATTGAAATTAAAGCACGAATTATTTCATTGTTGATTTTTAAAGCATTGTTGTCAAGGCTAAATACTTTTTATCAAGCGATAACACCATTGCCTTGATCTCAGATAGTGAAGCTTTGTCGTTGTTAATTATATCATCAGCTACTGCAAGTCTTTCACTGCGGCTAGTCTGACTCGCTAAAATAGCCTTCACCTCTTTTAAGGAGCTGCTATCCCTATGCATGGTGCGTTCTAGCTGAGTCTCTTCAGTGACATCAATGACTAACACTCGGTTAACAAGGTGCAATAAATTATTTTCAATCAGTAAAGGCGCCACTAAAATACAATATGAGCTCTTTGCTGTTGCAGTTTTACTTATTAGCTGGGTTCGTATTAAAGGGTGCAATAGTTTATTCAACCAGAGTTTATCTGACTCATTGGCAAAGATCTTACTGCGCAATAGCCCTCGATTAAGTTGACCATCTGCTTGTATATAGTCATCACCAAAATTCTCTGCAATGGCTTTTAATGCGGGACTATCAATGGCAACAACTTCTCTGGCAATGATATCAGCATCGATAACCTCAATGCCTAATTCTTGAAAATAATGTGTAACAGTGGATTTACCACTGCCAATACCGCCGGTAAGGCCAATAACTAACTTAGACATAATAAAATAACTTAGACATGATGAAATTGCTCAGACAAAGAATATAAACTTATTAATTATACCAATCTCATTAAATTATTGCCCACTTGTGCTGGTTAAAATACTTCATGTCGGCGTTGCTCTCAATCCCAATAGGGAGTATTGCTCAATCGAGCACCTTGACCTGATTAATTTTTCCTATGCACAACAAGATCACAAACTTAATGAAAATGGTATTAGAGTAGCTTTTCTAAATACCATGACCAAATACCTTCACCCCATAATAAAGTGATCCAACCTGCTATCGCTAAATAAGGGCCAAAAGGGATACCTTGCTCTCTCTGATGGTTTCTAAATAACATTAAGGCAATGCCAACAATAGCGCCGACAACGGATGCCATTAAAATAAGTAGCGGCAATAATTGCCACCCTAGCCAAGCACCAAAAACAGCGAATAATTTAAAGTCGCCAAAACCCATGCCCTCTTTACCGGTTAGTAACTTAAAAAACCAAAAGAGAGAGAATAGGCTCATATAGCCCACTGCGGCGCCAATAACAGCATCGGTTAACGGGGCGAATGTACCATTGATATTTATCAGTAAACCGAACCATAGTAGCGGCAGGGTTATCTGATCAGGCAATAACATATGATCAAAATCTATCATGGTTAATGTTATTAAGCCCCAGGTAAGAATCAAAGCAAAAAATGTTTCAGCCGTAGCGCCAAAGTGATAAGCAACAATAAGGCTTAGCAGCATTGTTGATAGTTCAACTAAGGGGTAGCGAGCAGAAATTTTATTGGCGCACTGACTACATTTCCCTTTTAATAATAACCAACTCAAGACAGGAATATTTTCATAGAATCGAATTTTATGATTACAGCAGGGACAGCTAGAATCAGGTTTAGATAAGGTCATAGCAGTAAGTTTTTTAGCTTTTACATTAGTAACTTCATCAGCTAAAAATTCTCGGCAATCATGGTACCAAGTATATTCCATCATTTTTGGAGTACGATAAATCACCACATTGAGAAAGCTGCCAATGGTCAATGAAATTAAGCCAACACTGAAATAAAACAAAGTGGCAGATTGCTGCAATGACATAATTAAATGATTTAAGAAAGAAAAGCTATTATCTAACAAATGGGTTACCTACATCTAAATTTAAGAAGTTTTAATTGAAGTTTATGGGAAAGTCGAGAGGCAGCAGTAATGGAGCCTTACTAGATCAGACTCTATTACTTTTGATTGTATTTATACAATCGCACCAATTTGAAATATGGGTAAATACATAGCAATGATCAAGCCACCAATAACTACACCTAAAACAGCCATAATTAATGGTTCTAATAACGCAGTTAAACCATCAACAGCATCATCAACTTGCTGCTCATAGACATTAGCCACCTTGGATAACATGTCGTCAACAGCACCTGACTCTTCACCAATAGCTACCATTTGAATAACCATATCAGGAAATATTTTACAGTTACGCATGGCTAAATTCATCTGCATACCCGAAGAAACCTCTGTTCTAACTTCAAGAATGGCATCCCTAAATACTGCATTACCGGAAGCTCCAGCAGCAGAAGCTAAGGCGTCAATTAATGGCACTCCGGCAGCAAAAGTGGTTGATAAGGTGCGAGCATAACGAGCAACTGCCGCTTTCTCTAATAAATTCCCAATAACTGGAAGTTTTAATATGTTTTTATCAACAGTGTCCCTTAGTTTTAGGCTATTCCTATGGGCGCGTTTAAATAAAAAGCTAAAAGTAAATATTCCGGCAAGTCCTAAATACCAATAAGACTGCATAAAGTCGGATATTCCAATGACAAATAAAGTGAAAGCAGGTAACTCAGCACCAAAACTGGAAAAAACCTCTTGGAAAACAGGGACAACAAAGATTAATAAAATAGAGGTTACAACAAAAGCAATGATACAAACCGCAATAGGGTAAGTCATCGCTTTTTTAATTTTGCTCTTCAATGCTTCGGCTTTTTCTTTATAGGTGGCAATACGGCCATAGATAGTCTCTAATGAACCTGATTGTTCACCAGATGCCACTAGATCACAATAAAGATCATCGAAATAAAGCGGGTGATCACGCAAACAGTCCGATAATGGAATACCTGAGGACAATTTTGACTCTACATCAGCGAGTAATTTACGCATTTTGCCATTATCATGGCCCTTACCAATCATTTGGATAGTTTGCACTAGCGGCACACCTGCGCCTAACATGGTGGCAATTTGACGGGTAATAACGGCAATATCGCCTGGAGTTATAGCCTTATCGCCACCACCCAGACCAAATAAAGGTTTAGCCTTTTTCTTGACTCTACTAGGTGTTATTCCCTGCTTACGAAGTTGCGCTTTTAATTCGATAATACTATTAGCTGGCAATTCACCGTTGATTTTTTTGCCTTTTCGGTTAACGCCGTGCCAAATAAAAATTTCTTGCTCTTTGACTTTATTTAGCTTCTTAGCCGATTTTTTTGTAGTTGTAATAGCCATAGTTAACCTTATCCATGAATTTATTTACTTCTAGTTTTAGATGACGTGAGTAAAGTTTTTATTAATCGTAACTTATTTACTTAAGAGTAAGTAATTTAACAACGTTCTATCTTATGCGGTAGTCACGCGGTTAATTTCTTCTAAACTAGTCATGCCGCTCATTGCTTTTATCAAGCCAGATTGACGTAAATTGTTATAGCCTTCTTTTTGACATTGAGTGGCAATGTCAAGAGAGTTACCGCCTTCCATAATAATAGAAGCTATGGTTGGACTAATCTTTATTACTTCATAAATACCTACTCGCCCCTTGTATCCGCCAGTACAGTGGCTGCAGCCTACCGGTTTAAATAGTGTTATTTCTGAGAGTTTATCAGCAGGAAAGCCTTGCTCAGCTAATTGCATCTCAGATAGCTGCTCTTCTTCTTTACACTGTGGACATAACCGTCTTGCCAAGCGCTGGGCAATAATTATAGACACAGAACTGGCAACGTTATATGAAGGCACGCCCATATTTAATAAGCGAGTTAAGGTTTCCGCGGCTGAGTTGGTATGAAGTGTCGATAATACTAAATGGCCAGTTTGTGCTGCTTTAATGGCAATTTCAGCAGTCTCAAGATCACGAATTTCGCCGACCATAACAATATCGGGATCTTGTCGTAAAAATGACCGCAAGGCACTGGGGAAGGTTAAACCGGCACGGTTATTAATTTGTACTTGGTTAATTCCCTCAAGGTTAATTTCCACCGGATCTTCAGCGGTGGAAATATTCCTTTCTTCCGTATTGAGGATATTTAAACCGGTATACAAGGACACTGTTTTACCTGAGCCCGTTGGTCCAGTAACTAAAATCATACCTTGGGGTTGTTCTAAGGCATCCATGTATATTTTCTTTTGTTCAGGATCATAGCCCAACATATCAATGCCAAGCATGGCACTGGAGGAGTCTAATATCCGCATTACCACCTTCTCACCCCACATGGTGGGAAGGGTACTGACACGAAAATCTATGGATTTTTTCTTTGACAGTGCTAACTTAATGCGACCATCTTGTGGTACTCGGCGCTCAGCGATATCTAATTTCGACATGACTTTTAAGCGGGCAGCCATTCTCGAGGCTAGGGCCACCGGCGGTTTAGCTATTTCAGACAATATGCCATCAATACGGAAACGGATGCGGAAGGATTTCTCATAGGGTTCAAAATGTAAATCGGAGGCGCCTTTTTTAATAGCATCAAGTAAAATTTTATTGATAAATACTACAATGGGGGCATCATCTTCCCTGTTAGCATTGTCTTCTTCTTTCTTGGCTTCTTCGACATCTATGCCCGCTAATTCTTCGGAGTCAATATCACTGATATCTAGGGCATCACTTTCATCTTCGAGAACTTTTTCAATGCAAGCTTGTAAGCTTGTCTCTTCACATAACACCAGCTCGGTGCTGTAACCAGTATTAAATTGAATTTCTTCAAGTGCATCTAAGTTCGTGGGATCTGACATAGCAACAAAAAGCACTTTACCACGTAAATATAGTGGTAGCGCATTATGTTTTATTATCAGTTTTTCGTTTCGTATTCCATCAGGAACAAGAGTAGTATCAAAGTTATTCAGTTTAATTTGTGGATAGCCAAAGCTTTTAGACAGTACTTTGGCAATACTTTTACCATCTATATTTTTATTTTCGATTAGAAAACGAATAAAGGGTTTGTTTTTTCCGACGAATTCCGCGGTAATGTCATCAATTGATTCTAGAGGAATAAGGTTCTGCTTGGACAGTGCCGATAAAACACTAGATTGCTGATGACTTCCTTTCATAACGTTTAGAGATAACCTTTTGGAAATATTAAAATTGTGCTTAATAGAATCAGTGTAACTTATAAAAGTATAAAAGAACAAAGGGATTTATACTTAGAAGCTGAATATAGTTAACTAAATGGCTGACACAAAAATTTCAGGAGGAAATGTGTTTTGTTATTACAATTTGACTAATACAATCTAGCAAGTTATTAAAAGTATTAATTATGTTTTTTAGAGTGTTAAAGCTATGTTAATCATATGGATGACGTTTCTTAACCGGAAAGTATAGCTATAGATAAGGGAAAAAATAAACGAGAATAAACAGAGTTTTCTATAGTCTTTCAATAAGAAAGCTCCCGAAGGAGCTTTAGCATGAATAACTGATTAACAAGCTATTTAATTTTTATCGTTGGATTATATAGAAGTACAATCAACCCAACCAGAGGCACAAACATCAGTACCACCAGCTGACGTAATAGTCCATGTAACCAATGTATCAGTTGGTACAGGGGTATTTATCACTGTTTCATCCGTACCATCACCGTCAATATCGCCTAAAGTAATTGCAATAACGCCATCTGTAACACCAGTAACAATACCTGTGGCAGCAGGTATTCTATTACCTCCAGCGTCACAGCCGGCAGCAACGCCGCCATTAGTTTGAATACATAAAGATACAGCTAATTTATATGCCCCTGCTTCTGTTATTGTCGATTGAGCCGTGGCATTTCTAGTATATTCACGGTACTGCGGTATTGCTACTGCCGCCAAAATACCGATAATCGCTACAACGATCATTAATTCAATTAGAGTAAAACCTTTTTGTGTACTTTTTTTCATTTGTTGTAAGTTTTTCATAATTATATTTCCATCTGTTTTTTACGGGGGCTAACTTCATACTGCGACAAATTTTATTAAATGTAAAACTTTGTTGCGACTTTTTTTTATTTTTATTACTGGTTAACCATCAATCGATTATTTTGTAACCCATTATTAACTAAAGGTTAACTTTTGCCCGAGGATTTTTACTCTATTACCTAAATAACGCTAAGGGCTATCAGCTTCAATATAAATGGATCAAAGTTGTGATCAATTTAAAATGAGTTTTCTTAAAATGATGACTCCCTTATAGGTAATAGCAGTAATAAATCTCAATGTACTAAGCTCGGTTATTACTAACAATAAGCTAAGTGACCTTTGACATATTGAAAGATACAGTAATAAAGTTATTCAGGCTATTACAGGCTATTACAAACACAAGCTATTTAGCCTTACACTTACGTTTCTTTGACGATATTTACTTAATTTGAACCTCATTCAATGACACAAACAAGTAAACCTCTTCATAGTAGAAGACATTATTTAAAAAACAATGGCAAATATAGGTGATCTTTGCTATTTATTTCTGTATAATCCGCGCTCCCTGCGTTACAAATGCCTATTGTTTTGTGGTTTCTTGTTAAGTCCCCTATAAACAGTGGCGCTGGACTCGATGCTCGAAGGGGCAGTGGCGTAGTCCATTTAACGGACAATATAAGCTTATTGGCTTTTATTGTTATTTAAGTAACATTTATAAGATTGGGTTTTTTAATGAAAACTTTTGTAGCTAAACCAGCAAGCGTACAACGCGAATGGTTCTTAGTGGACGCCGAAGATAAAACTTTAGGTCGTATCGCTACCGAAATTGCAAGCCGTTTACGCGGTAAGCATAAAGTAGAATATACTCCTCACGTAGATACTGGCGATTATATCGTTGTTATCAATGCTGAGAAAGTACGTGTAACAGGTAACAAAGCGAAAGGTAAAATTTACTACTCGCATACTGAGTTCCCTGGTGGTCTTAAGCAAATTAGCTTTGAAAAGCTAATTGAAAAAGCACCAACGCGCGTTCTTGAATTTGCTGTTAAAGGCATGTTACCTAAAGGTCCTTTAGGTCGTGAAATGTTCCGCAAATTAAAAGTATATGCAGGCCCAGAGCATGCACATACTGCACAACAACCACAACTTTTGGAGCTTTAAGCAATGGCTGATAATCAATATTACGGTACTGGTCGTCGCAAGAGCTCAACTGCTCGTGTGTTTATGAAAGCTGGTAACGGTGTAATCACAATTAATAAACGTGATATCGCGGAATACTTTCCACGTGAAACGGCTGTTATGGTTGTTCGTCAACCATTAGAGTTAGTTGAAATGGTAGAAAAGTTTGACTTTAACATCACTGTAACTGGTGGTGGTATTTCTGGTCAAGCTGGCGCGATTCGTCACGGTATTACTCGTGCATTAATGGTATTCGATGAAACTTTACGTGGTTCTCTACGTGCTGCTGGATTCGTTACTCGTGATGCGCGTAAAGTTGAACGTAAGAAAGTTGGTCTTCATAAAGCACGTAAGAAGCCACAATTCTCAAAACGTTAATTTTCGTTATGCTCAACATTTATGCTGCGTTGTTATCATTATTCGTCCCAGTCATTTAGTTTATCTAAATTCAGGGACTCTTAATTCAACGCCTTGCCTAAAGGCTGATCATTTAGAAAATAGCAGCCAGATATGCAATATGTATATATGGCTGCAAAAAACCGACCTTGTGTCGGTTTTTTTATGCCTGAAATATGAGTACGCTGTGTTGTTACTATTATTCGTCCTAATCATTTAGTTAATCTACTTTTAGCTAAAATAAGTAGGGACTCTTAATTCAACGCCTTGTCTAATTGCCGAACATTTAGAAAATATGAGCCATATACACAGCGTGTATATGGCTTCAAAAAACCGACCTAGTGTCGGTTTTTTTATATCTATCATTTCCTTTCATTTAAGTATCAAGTTTCATTTCTTCTAGTATAAATAAGCTTTATTTATTCTATTTCAAAGTATTTCAAATTATTTCTGCTTTTACAGTACCTAAGCCCCTTTTTACCTTGTAAAAAACGCGCTATTTCTTTATGATCGTAAAAATTTTTTTGTCGATATACCACTTGGTATAAATTTGAGCTAATAAAAACAGCAGTCCCACATATGGCGTATAATCTATATTACGCTTCGTTTGGTATAAAAATAACTGTTTTGTTAGAGTCTTAGTTGGAGAGTATAAATGAGCAATGTGCCTGTGAATAACGGCCGCAGACGCTTCCTAACTGCAGCTACCGCTGTTGTTGGTGGTGTTGGTGTGGTCGGAGCAGCTGTGCCTTTTATTGCTTCCTGGAACCCAAGTGCTCGCGCGAAAGCTGCGGGTGCTCCAGTTGAAGTTAATGTAGGTAAAATACAGCCTGGTCAATTAATCCGTGCAGAATGGCGAGGTAAACCCGTTTACGTCGTCCGTAGAACGGAAAAGACAGTTAGTGATTTAGCTAAGCATGATGACCAGTTGCGAGATCCCAATTCAGAAAAGGCGCAACAGCCTAGTTATGCAACCAACGCTTATCGCTCAATTAAACCTGAGTTTTTAGTTGCCTTAGGTGTTTGTACTCATTTAGGTTGTGCTCCAACTCACCATGGCGGTGATTTTGAGGAATTCGTTGAAGGCGTTCCAAACGGTTTCTTCTGTCCATGTCACGGTAGTAAATTTGATATGGCTGGCCGAGTTTTTCAAGGCGTTCCTGCACCATTAAACTTAGTGGTTCCCGAGCACTCATTTATTAGTGATGACACCCTATTAATTGGTGTTGGCCCAGATGCAAATAAGGGAGACGCATAATGTTAATGAAGTTATTTACCGATTTCATGGGCTGGATAGATAAACGTTTACCAGTGACTGATGCTTGGAACAAACATTTAGCACAATACCCAGCACCAAAGAACTTTAACTTTTGGTACTTTTTTGGCTCTTTAGCCATGTTAGTACTAGTTAACCAAATCCTTACTGGTATTTGGTTAACAATGAACTATGAACCATCTGGCGACGGCGCGTTTGCCTCAATTGAATACATAATGCGTGATGTCGACTTCGGTTGGTTATTACGTTATATGCATTCTACCGGTGCTTCAGCATTCTTCGTAGTAGTTTATATGCATATGATGCGCGGCCTAATGTATGGTTCGTATCAAAAGCCACGTGAATTACTATGGATCTTCGGTATGTTGATCTTCTTAGTATTAATGGCTGAAGCTTTCATGGGTTACTTATTACCATGGGGCAATATGTCATATTGGGGCGCGCAAGTAATTATTTCCTTGTTTGGCGCTGTGCCAATCATAGGTGATGACTTAACACTGTGGATACGTGGTGATTACGTCATATCGGGTGCTACTTTAAACCGCTTCTTTGCTTTACATGTTATTGCTATGCCGTTAGTGCTAGTTATTTTGGTATTTTTACATATTCTTGCCTTGCATGAAGTGGGTTCAAATAACCCTGAAGGTATTGACATTAAGAAGCCTAAAGGCAGTGTTAAACCAGAAGAATTAAGTAAGTTTACTTTCCACAAGCAATACAGTGCTAACTATGACATTGTTGATGCAGTACCTTTCCACCCGTATTACACAGTTAAAGATATTATGGGTGTTGTTGGTTTCTTATTCTTATTCTGTTGGGTAATGTTCTTTGCGCCAGAGGGTGGTGGTTACTTTATGGAAGCACCAAACTTCACGCCAGCAAATGGCTTGAAAACACCTGAGCATATTGCACCAGTGTGGTACTTTGGTCCTTTCTACACTATTTTACGTGTTATTCCTGATAAGTTATTAGGTGCGGTTGGTATGTTCTCCGCTATTATAGTGTTGTTCTTATTACCTTGGTTTGATCGCGGTACGGTTAAGTCTGTGCGTTATCGCTCGAAGTGGCACTTAATCAACTTAATTCAATTTGCGATTTGTTTTGTAGTGCTTGGTGCTTTAGGTACTATGCCTGCTACACCTGTTGCTAATATGATCGGTGTAATTGCTAGTTTTGGTTACTTTGGTTTCTTCGTTGCTTTATGGTTTTACAGTAAAAATGAAAATACTAAACCAATGCCTGAGAGGATTGCTGACTAATGAAAAAATTAATTATCGCCGTTACTTTCGGCATGCTTTGCAGTGTAACGGCACTTGTGCCGTTCTCCGCGATTGCTTCTGGACCAAGTGTTCATTTAGATAAAGCAAATAACGATTTAACTGATAAAGAGTCTTTGAAAAAAGGCTTTAAAACTTATATCAACTATTGCTTAGGTTGTCATCAGCTACAGTACCAACGTTACGGTCGTACTTTTGACGATTTAGGTATTGAAGAAGCGGACGGTATTGCTAATTATATGTACTCAGGTGACAAAGTTGGTGGTCATATTCTAAATAGCATGCCGAAAAAAGAAGCGGAAAAATGGTTTGGTAGCGCGCCACCTGATTTAACTTTGGAAGCACGTTTACGTAGTCCTGATTGGATCTATACTTATTTACGTTCATTCCATATTGATGAAGCACGTCCATTTGGCGTAAATAACACTGTTTTTAAAGATGTTGGTATGCCGCACGTATTGCAAGACTTGCAAGGTGTTAGCACTATTGACGAACATGGTGAGCTATCTCCAGCAATGGGTGGTACTTTAACTGTTGAAGAGTATGATGTAGTTGTTCGTGATTTAACTAACTTTTTAGAATATGTTGGTGAGCCAAATAAGCTTGAGCGTAAAGCGATTGGTTATTGGGTATTAGCTTTCTTGTTCTTCTTCTTTATTCTTACTTATTTCCTTAAGAAAGAATATTGGAAAGACGTACATTAAGTTATTGATGTAAAATATTTCAGGGGAATTTGATGGTAAAATATCAAATTCCCCTTTGTTAGTTTTTAATGTAAATGATTTTAGGAGGCTCTATGGCCGTAGCAGCAAATAAACGCTCTGTGATGACGTTGTTCTCTCATGCCGATGATATGTATAGTCATCAGACGCGCATTGTTTTAGCAGAAAAAGGTGTTGGTGTTGACATCAACTTAGTTGATTTAGCTAATTTGCCAGAAGACTTATTGGACTTAAATCCATATGGTACAGTGCCAACTTTAATTGACCGTGAATTAGCGCTTTACGAAGCTAAAATCATTGTTGAGTATTTAGATGAACGTTTTCCTCATCCACCATTAATGCCAGTTTACCCGGTATCACGTGGTCGTAGCCGCTTAATGATGCACCGTATCGAGCAAGATTGGTATAGCCTTACAAAAATCATTATGTCTGGCACTGCAACAGAAGCAGCGAAAGCCCGTAAAGAGTTAACAGAAAGCTTACTAAGCATTGCGCCAATTTTAAATGAAGCGCCATACTTTATGAGTGAAGAATATAGCTTGGTTGATTGTTATATCGCACCACTATTATGGCGTTTGCCTGTATTTGGTATTGAATTATCTGGTCAAGGTTCAAAAGAACTTAAAACTTATATGTTACGTTTGTTTGAACGTGAATCATTCCAAGCTTCATTGACCGAAACTGAGCGTGAATTACGCTTTGGTCATCCTGCCTAATGGATGACGCAACACCTAGCTCAATGAGCTCTAATAAGCCTTATTTAGTTAAGGCTTTCTATGAGTGGATTTCAGACAATGATCTAACGCCATACATCATGGTAGACGTCAATGTTTACGGTGTGCTAGTACCGATGAGTTATGTTGCTGATGGGCAGATTGTACTAAACATTGCTAGTTCAGCAGTTGGTACTATTGCCTTGGGTGATAAAACTATTGAGTTTAGTGCCCGTTTTGGCGGTATATTAGAGCACATTACCGTACCTTATGGTGCTATAGGTGCAATATACGCTAAAGAAAACGGTGCGGGAACTTCATTACCTATCGAACATCCTGTTGAGGATGAAGATGAGATAATTGAGCAAGTACCTGAAAAACCAAAATCTACTTTAATGAGTGTTGCTTCAACGGGTAGTGAGACAGGAAAATCGAACAAGCCGAAAGGTAAAAGCAAAGCTAGCTTGAAAATTATTAAATAGCTTTAACTGTTCGCTATAAAGCCAAATAAAAGCCTGTAAATATCGTTGATACTTACAGGATTTTTTTGCTTTGAAATAAAGTTATCAGCTAGATGCTAATATACTCAAAAGCCTTATATACACGGCTGACACCGCTAATGTTACGGGTTATCTCCACCACAATGTCTGCTTCTTCTTTAGTAACTAATCCCAAAAGAAAGACTTCAGCATTTTCAGTTACTACTTTTACATCTTTAGCATTTACTCCGCTGTTGGTAAGTAGAGCCGATTTAACTTTAGAGGTTAGCCAAATGTCATTACTTTTTGTGGTTACCGATATAGTAGAGCCAATGCGTATTTGATTGTGAATAGTGACTATATCCGCTACATCTTGTATTGTTTTAATGGCAAGATCTCGAAGATAAGTATTAGGTGCTTGACCAATAACTAAGACGGTACCATTCATACTAATCACGTGTAAGTTAGTATTTTTTGTTAAAGCCTTTTGTTTGGCTAGTTCATTATGGGCAGTAAACTCAATACTTTGATCATCTATTTGTTTACTAAAACTGCGTCTGTCGGCGACCATAGTTGCGCCTGCAGTTACTGCTACCACAGTGGCAACTGCGCAACCTTGTAGAGCAGATATTAGCATTAATAGGGCAGCAATCTGCGTAGCTTTGCCTTTAACAAATACCGATGAGTACGTTGGTGGCTTAGGCATTTACAGGTCACCTTGAGGGAACAAGGTAGTATCAATGATTTCACATAAACTATGGATAACAACTAAATGCACTTCTTGAATTCTTGAAGTTCTCGCCGAAGGTACACGTATTTCAACATCGTTTTCACCTAATAAACCCGCAATATCACCACCATCACCGCCAGTAAGGGCAATGATAGGAATATCACGCGATACTGCACTCTCAATAGCTTTTACGACATTGCGGGAGTTACCGCTGGTAGAGATAGCTAATAATACGTCGCCATTAAGACCTAGCGCTCGAATTTGCTTAGAGAATACTTCATCATATTGATAGTCATTGGCGATAGAGGTGATGGTAGAAATATCACTATTAAGAGATATTGCCGGTAGGCTAGGGCGCTCTGTTTCATACTTATTGAGTAATTGCGCACAAAAATGCTGTGCATGCCCAGCTGAGCCACCATTACCACAAGAAATGATTTTATTACCACTTAATAGGCATTGCACCATCATCATCCCTGCATGTTCAATAGATGGGGCTAATAGCTCGCTAGCAGCAATTTGTGTTTGTATGCTTTCTTTAAAGTTATTTTTAATCTGTTCTAGCATTGAAGCCTGGCTCCGCGACGTTATTGTTAATTGGTATGTTGGAAATTAATGTCTATAGTTAATAAGGTTAAAAAGCATTTTTTAACCAGGTTACTTGTGGATGACTGATATCACCTTCGAGCGCCACAACATCAACACGACAAGGAGTATTATATTCATTTAAACCAACTTGATGCAGATAAAATGTTACGCAATGTTTAATTTTTTTCTGCTTACTGGCAGGAATAGCGGCAATAGCACCGCCAAAGGCCTTATTTTTACGGTATTTTACTTCAATAAACACATAAGTATCACCATCAAGCATAATCAGATCGATCTCCCCTTGACGGCTGTGGTAGTTTTTTTCAATAAGGCTTAAGCCTTGTTTAATTAAAAAACGCTCAGCAAACTGCTCAGTAACTTTACCTTTATCGGTACCAGTACCAGTGTCGTTTAGAGCCGGAGTAGGTTTATTCCATAGCAATAGATACTACCTTGTTTTTCTTATAAGTGCCCCAGAGTAGACTGCGCGTTAAAATACTATTTTCATTGAGTTTTAAAGTACCAGTTTGTCCCCAATGTTGCAGGTAAGGAGCCTGCTGCATTAAAGGGATTTTACTGATAAGTTGATAACTGTCATAACCCATAGCGAAAAGGCGCGATAAGCCACCACTGCGCTTTGGCCATAGCTCTTGGCTCAGTGCTGCTAACTCGCTATTTTGCTCACTGGTTAATAACCAAGGGATTTCGGTAAACGTTAATCCGCGTAGATCGCTGTTACTGCTGTAATCACTGTGGGTACTATGGCTGCGTGAACTAGCAAAAACAGGTATTACTTGAGCAAATGGACTGATATTAACTTCAATATAAGGCTTCACTAGTCGTGTTTGTTCAGGGGTGCCTACAAGATAGATCATATCAATATCACGGCGATTTCTTGCTTGTGCTTTTATACTTTGATTAAGGCGACTTTTAAGCTTAGCAATGCGAGTTTTACTCTTATCTACCGATAAACTGGCTTTAATATTCGCTTGCATTTGCGCGCCGGTATCGTAATAAACAACTTCTATAATGTTACCAGTAATACGCTGCCATTGTTTTACAAAAGCTTGAGCTATACGTTTACTGACAATGTTTTTTTGACTTAATACAATAGGATGTTGATAGTATTGACGGCTTAATGTTGCGGCCGCTTGCTTAGCTTCATCTTCTGGACGCATAGACAACACAGTATGCCGATCAGTTAGTGAGGTATTTGTTGGGATATTTAGTAACAAAGTCGATATGGCTCTGGAATTAGACGCAGGCTGCAGATAACTCTCTATAGCCGACGGGCTATCAATGGCACTAATATAGTCAACTGGCTGTTCGAGGCCACTACTTACTGTGTTCAAAACCTCATGGTCACTGTTAGGGTTAAGGTCAAACAAGCCAGAGTTAGCATTCAGCATATAGTCATTTTGTGACTGTGCTTGGGAGCTGGTATGAGTGATGTATTTATCGACATTAGATTTTAGCAATGGGCCAATGACATAATCAACTTTTAAGGTCGACAACTCATTACTTAAGCCATACCAGTTAACGGTATTACTATCTAAAAAGTGTAGTTTTTTAGTCTCATTATTAGCAAAACTAGCCATAATACCTTGTTGGATAGCTAAGCCAGCAGAGCTCTGATTTCCCGTTAGGGGCAGTATAACTGCTATATTTTCGATACTTTTTTCTATGATACTTCGCTCGGCAAGTTGCTTGGCAATGATGTTAGCAGGGTGAAGTTTGAATTTTCTTTGCCACATAGAGAGGTGATACTGCATTTGCTCTTGCTTGCCACCATATTTATTAGCTAAAGCAATTAAGCCCAACCAGCCTTTACTTTCCGGCGCTTTATCTAAAGCGAGTAAGCTAAGTTGCCATTGAGATAAATTTTGAAAGTTATGCCAAATGTTTTCAATTTGTTGCTGACTTTGTGAAGAGCTATCAGTCAAAGAAAAAGCGTGTAATTGGGCATTCAATGCCGAGATTACTTGCTGCTGCTCTTGCAGGGCACTACTCAATAATCGGTAGTATGTCGCAGAGAGTGTAATTTCATTGTCAGCACTGAACTGCTCAAGTTGTTTTAGTTGCACCTGACTTTCAGGGTAATAGCCAAGGTGCTGCAAACTACTGGTTTTAATTAACACCAATTGCACACGCTCTTGAATATAGTTAGCTACTGCTTCATCTACTAAAGGCAAGGTTTTATCGGCAAGCCAGAGCGCTTTAAGGTGGTTTTTTTGTTGAAAAAATAACTTAGTCGCTGTAATTAACTCAGGCACTGCTTCATCACTGGATAAAGTTTCTGCCAGGGCTAAATGTTGCTCTGCCGATAACGTACTAGACTCTATGACTATTTCTTCAATTTCAGTAACTGCAGTAGTGTCCGTGGGAGGTACAGGTGTTTGTTTAGTGCTACAACTTGCTAATAAAGTAAGCAATAACGCCGGTAAGATTCGAGTTTTAATTTTTTGAAAAGACATTGAAAAAATATTTAATCCTGTTGGCTTTATTCTTACAAGTAGGGACACTGTTTTTACCACAATAAATAAATCCGTGCATATTGCTGTCGGTATGGGGTTATAATAAACGCCAACGAAGTTAGTCACAACTAAATACCCCAAATATAACTATCAAATCGAGTGAAATAAGTACATGAGTGAAATAACCCTAACCCCAGGCACCCTTTATATTGTTGCAACCCCTATTGGGAATTTAGGTGATATCAGCCAAAGAGCTATTGATATACTAACGCAAGTGGATGTTATTGCTTGTGAAGATACTCGTCATACCGGCAAGTTACTTTCGGCTTTTTCAATAAAAAACAAAACTATGTCACTGCATGACCATAATGAGCGTCAGCGCCAAGATCAAGTGGCTAATATGTTAAAAGAAGGCAAGACAATTGCTTTGGTTTCAGATGCGGGCACACCACTAATCAGTGATCCTGGCTTTCATATTGTCCGTCATTGTCGGAGCCTGGGTTTAAATGTCTCGCCTATTCCTGGAGCCTGTGCCGCGATTGCTGCTTTATCAGTTGCGGGTTTACCTACCGATAGATTTAGTTTTGAAGGTTTTCTGCCTTCTAAATCAGGCGCTAGGCAAGCGACATTAACGGCTTTGGTTGATGAGCCTCGTACTATGGTTTTTTATGATGCGCCGCGCCGTGCCATTGATACAGTACGTGACATCGTCACCACCTTAGGTGGCGAGCGTTATATTGTTATTGCGAGAGAACTGACTAAAACCTTTGAAACCATTCACAGTGATACCGCTGAAAACTTTTTGGCATGGCTTGAGCAAGATGCTAATCAACTAAAGGGTGAAATGGTACTGATTATCGAAGGCTATAAAGCCGTTGAAAATGAAATTTCAGCAGAGGTGATTAATACTTTAAAGCTATTACTTGCTGAGATGAAGCCGAAAAAAGCATGTGCTATTACTGCTGAAATTTATGGTGTTAAGAAAAATGCACTATATGAAGTTGCCTTATCTTTAAAAGATTAGTCGAGCGATGACTTTGCGCGCTACTTTTGAATAGCCAAAAAATTAATTTTTTTGGCGCTCGTTTATTATGAAAAATTAAAACCAGCTGCCGCCATTTCTAAACAGCGTATCTAGACTATCTCCAGCATTGGTTAGCGAGTAATGAATAAAACTGAGATAGGCTTCAAGTTGATAAAATCATCACCATTGGCATAACTGCCCCAAGCATGATTTTTTGGATTTCAAGCAATATGATTAGGGTCATTTAAATAAGTTTGGGTATTTAAATAATTAATATCATTTTAATTAACCCCTTTTCGTTTCTCCTGCGTTTATAACAATAACCAAAGGAGAATAATGATGACCAAGATTATTAAAATTGCATTATGTGCAAGTGTGTTATTACTAGCGGCATGTGCACAAGAAGCTAAAGTTGACAGCAAAAATCAGCAAAATGAAGAAGACATTGTCATAGCGCAAACCGTTGAGAATGAGGCTGTTGAAAAAATCAACAGTGCGGTTGAACCACAAAAAACACCTGCGACAAGTTACCCTGCTGTTCCCTTAGCCCAAAAGCGGCGAGTTGAAAATAGCGTAAGAAAAACAGGCCCAGCAATGCAGCAAGGTATTATGGCTGTGAGCCGTGATATAAGAGCGCCGAGCAACTTTTATTCTCATTACCCGCCAATTGCACCGATATCATTAGATCGTGAAAAATATCCACAAATAATTGAAAACAGTGTCAAATCGGTAAGTGAAAAACCGGTGTCTACCTTTTCAATTGATGTTGATACAGCTTCTTATGCCAATATTCGTCGATTACTAAATCAGGGCAATTTACCCCAACATGACGCGATTCGTGTTGAAGAATTAGTGAATTATTTTTCTTATAACTACCCCAAAGCAAACATTAAAACTAAGCAACCGTTCTCTGTTTATACTGAGGTTGCGCCAAGCCCATTCAATCGCGATAAACATTTAATTCATATAGGAATTCAAGGTAAAACTGTTGATAAAGCCAAACGACCAGCAGCAAACTTGGTTTTTCTTATTGATGTTTCCGGCTCGATGAATAACGTTAATAAGCTAGGATTATTAAAAAACTCTTTAAAAATGCTTGTTAAACAACTTGATGAGCGTGATAGCGTTGCAATTGTTGTTTACGCCGGAAGTGCCGGTACAGTACTTGAGCCTACCGCTGGCGATAACCGTCATGCAATCACTAGTGCACTCGCTAATTTATCTGCTGGTGGTTCAACTAATGGTGGTGCGGGTATTCAAGCTGCTTATAGGTTGGCAGAGCAAGCATTTGTTAAAAAGGGCATCAACCGCGTTATATTGGCAACAGATGGTGACTTTAATGTTGGTACAGTTAATCAACAAGCACTAAAAAATCTCATCGAACAAAAACGGGCATCAGGAATTTCTTTAAGTGTTTTAGGTTTTGGTGCGGGAAATTATAACGATGCTTTAATGCAGGAACTTGCCCAAAATGGTAACGGTAATGCCTATTATATTGATACGCTAAATGAAGCACGTAAAGTGCTGGTTGAGGAGTTGACGGCAACGTTAATGACTATTGCTAAAGATGTAAAAATTCAACTAGAGTTTAATCCAAACCTTATTAGTGAATATCGTTTGATTGGTTATGAAACAAGAGCATTAAAGCGCGAAGACTTTAATAATGATAAAGTTGATGCGGGTGATATAGGTGCTGGTCATACGGTAACCGCGCTTTATGAAGTCAGTTTTGTTGATGCCAAAAATAAATTGATTGATGATTTACGTTATCAAGAGCTTAGTCAGCAGGCAAAGAACTCAAACCGTGAGAGCAATAAAAGCGATGAACTTGCCTTCTTGCGTTTACGTTATAAGTTGCCTGACCAAGAACACAGTCAATTAATTGAGACGCCGATTTTACTTGGTTCAATGAAAGCTAGTTTGTCTGTTAGCAGCAACAACTTTAGGTTTTCAGCGGCAGTCGCTGGTTTTGGGCAAATATTACGTGGCGGTAAAAATCTTACCACTATGACATTAAACGACGTTATAAAGTTGGCTGAAGTAGCCAAAGGTGATGATAAATATGGTTATAGGGCTGAATTTATTAACATGGTGAAACTCAGTGATGCCTTAACGTTTAATGACTTGGCTGTTCAATCAGATATAGTTTTAGCAGCCACTCAATTTGACACTAATTACTAAGGCCTACAGTACTAATGCCCAATTTACTAAAACCCAAGTTATTAAGGAAAGACGCTAATTTTAGATGAACTGAGCCAAGATGAAGCGGATGAAACACTTATGCTTAGCTATGCCACTGGTAATGCTTCAGCGTTTGATCTGCTTTACCATCGCCATAAACTGGTTGTTTTTCGTTTTTTTGTTCGGCAAAATTTGACACATACTGTGGCTGAAGAGCTGGCTCACGATACTTGGCTAAAAATTATTAATGCGCGTCAAAGCTATGTAGTCACGGCAAAATTCACCACTTATTTATTTACGATTGCTAGAAGGTTAGCAATTGATTATCAGCAAAAGAAAAGCCACATATGTGAAGTGACAACAGCAGATGACGAAGTATATTCACAAGAATCAATGCAATCTAACGCAGATGATGAACAGGCTGAACCAGATAAACAAGCGTTAAGCATTGCCTTAAAACAGCAAATATCATTATTACCCTTTGAACAGCGAGAGGTGTTTTTGCTTAAACAAGAAGCCGGATTTAGTATTGATGATATTGCTAAAATTACTCAGCAGAACAAAGAAAAGGTTAAAAGCCGATGGCGTTATGCTTTAAAAAAAATGCGTAAGGGGTTAAGTTTTTATGTCAACTGAACATGATAAAAACAAAGTCACCATCGATGATGAACAGTTCATTGCTGCGCTTTATGCTGAGCTAGAAACGGAACTAGAAAGCGCACAGAAAAATACACAGCAAAATGAACTAACCACTAATCCTACTGATAAGCTGTTCACTGAACAACCGAGCGCTTCACTCGAACAACGCATTTTAGCAGCAGCGCATAAAGCTGTTGATTCAAAACCAAAAATAATTGATTTAAATGGAGAAAAACCATCAAAAAATCAAAAGTCACGCGCTTGGCATGTTCCGCTTAGCCTAGCCGCGTCAACGGTATTAGTGGTGTCCTTGGTTGTTAATCAAGGAGAAGAGTCTGTGCTGCCAAATCGCGATGTTATGTTAGCGCCAAGAACTGTTCAAGCTGAACAGGCACTAAGCACTAAAAGAATAGGCATTGCTGAAAAAAATGTTATGGCGCAAGGACAAAGTCGAGATTTTGCCAAGCAAAGCAGGCATCAAGCTAAGAAAAATGCTAGCACACTGATTGAAGAATCTGTTCATGCTCTAGCTCAAGTATCAGCTCAACCACCCGTTAAAGCGGCAAGGAAACAGGATCATAAAGTCGCGGTTGAGATGCCTGCTCTGCCAGATTTTAAAGCACCACCGAGTAGAATTTCGTCAGATGAACAGCTGCGAAGAAGAGCCAGCGAAGAAATGGCAACGTTGAAAGAAAAATCATCGTTCAGCAAGCTCGAAGGCTCAATCCCTATGCTATTGCTGTCATTGCAGCAATATCAATTATTTAAAAAGCAAAACAAGCAATGGTTTTTACGTAACGAGAGTGAGCAATACTATGTAATTGATGTTTTCGATAGTGAACATAAAGCTACTCAATATAAGCTATTAAAAAAACATTTTAATATTAATGTTTTAACTCGAAATACAGCGGGTGACCATGTGAGTAGTTTGGCAAATGACATCGAACATAAACATTCCTTTGAACAGATAGAAGTACTCGATTAAAAATAATTTCGTCAACTTATAGGCGCAACAAAAATATTAGGGTAGAATGCGCCCCGAGTTGACCAGACAATCGCTGGCTAGTTTGCGTAAGTATTTCTAGCGGGAGGAAAGTCCGGGCTCCAATGAGCAGGGTGCCAGGTAATGCCTGGGCGGCGTGAGCCGACGACAAGTGCAGCAGAGAGAAGACCGCCGATGGCTTCCTTTCGAGGATTCACAGGTAAGGCTGAAAGGGTGCGGTAAGAGCGCACCGGATTGCTGGTAACAGTAATTGCAGGGTAAACTCCACCTGGAGCAAGACCAAATAGGGTTTCATGATTATTTAGGCGTAAGCTTTAATAATATAAGCGTGGCTCGCGTGGAAACCGGGTAGGTTGCTTGAGCCTTAGAGCGATTTAAGGCCTAGACGAATGATTGTCACTCTTCTTCGGAAGAGATACAAAACCCGGCTTATGTGGTCAACTCACTTATTCTAAGATAGCCCCGGTAAAACGGGGCTTCTGCAATTGATTTTGTTGGTGCTAACTTTGAAACATAAGATGGTACATAAATAAAATATCCCCATTAGAAATAATACCTATTAATTTTCGCTATAGAGTTGCCGCTAAGGCTCAAGCCTTTACTAATGTAATTTAAATAAAATACTCTCTTCATACTAGCTGCTACTTTACTATCGCTATAACTTGTCATAATTGGCTTTGCGGTATAGTTAACCTTTCCAACAAAACTATGAGTTGTTATTATCTAGTTAATGGTTGTCTTTTTTCAATGGTAAAATTTATGATTAGCCATTTAAAAGTAAGTCGGAAATTGAGATTTTCTCCGTCTGTATCAGTCGGCCACACAGTAACAAATATTAGTATCTAACAAAGAGATAAACACATGGTTAAAGGACTAACAACGTTAAAAGTAATATTACCTTTGCTTTTATTGCTTAGTGCTTGCTCGGAAAAACCAGCAAGTACCGGCACTCAAACTGAAAATAATACGCAAAAGTCAGCAATAAAGCCTGTGGAAAAGCCAAGTATTGCTGTCATCCAAGGTAATAACAAAACTATCAAAGAAAAAAGTCAGCCAGATTATAGTGATCGAAAAGTTGAAGTTTTAGATATTGCTGAGCGCAGTTTTAATGGCGGCAATGCCATAGCAGTTACCTTCTCTGCACCGTTAAACCCCGAATTGAAACATGATGATTATTTTTCACTGACTGAAAAATCTGGTGCTAAGGTAGATGATAGTATTGTCTTGTCTAAAAATAACAAGGTGGTTTACTTTCCGTTTATTGAGCCTTCAAGCACATACAAACTAACGGTATATAAAGGTCTGAGCGCAAATAATGGCTCTACATTAAAAAAAGATACTTTTAAAGCAATAAAAACTCGTCAGATAATAGCCAGCTATAACTTTTCCAGTAAAGGCTCTTTTTTACCGTTAAAACAACATAACGGCTTACCTATTGAGTTAGTTAATATTAAAGCAGTTAATGTTGATTACTTTAAAGTGCCTGATGATCAAGTTGTGCAATTTCTAACTAATAAAAGCTCTTTTCAAAATAAAGTATACCGTTATTACGCACAACAGAGTATTAGCCGTGCAGAGCAAGTTTATTCGGCACGCTACCAGTTTAATGGGCAAAAAAATAAGCGGAGAACTTTTAATTTACCGATCCAAAATATTGAGGCTTTGTCCTCCGCGGGTATTTACCTCGCGGTAATGACTGAGCCAAACGATGTTTACAATGATATTTCAATGACTCATTTTATGGTGACCGATATAGGCATGCACGTACGTGTTTATAAAAACCAATTAGAAGTTGCTTTAAATAGTTTAACCAATCAAAAACCGCTTTCAGCAGTAAAAGTCACTTTATTAAATAATAACGGCAAACAAATAGACCAATTTAAAAGCTCACCCGATGGCTTGGGCACACTAAGAACGAAAACTGATGCTAGATATATAGTTGCTCAGTCAGGTGCCTCTTTTTCTGTCGTTTCTCTTACTGGGCCCGCATTGGATTTATCTGAATTCACCCTTGCACAACGTCCTTTTGTTTCCGATGAAATATTTGTTTATAGTGCTCGTGATCTATATCGTCCAGGTGAATCGGTTGATTTTAATGCCTTATTACGAGATCAAGATGGTCAACGCATTAAGGCAATAGCCCTGAAAGCAAACATTAAAGATCCCAGTGGTCAAACGGCTAAAGATTTTACTTGGCGCAGTAACAGCGATGGTTACTTTCATCAGCAATTTACTATACCAAAAGATGCAAAAACAGGAACTTGGCTGCTAGAAATTCGTAAACATAAACACATATTAGCGAGCTATAAATTTAAAGTTGAAGAATTTTTGCCCGAGCGTTTGAAGCTTACCTTTAACCAAGGCGAAACAGCTAAACTGTATCAACTTAATGACAAGCTAACCGTTAATGTCTTAGGTGAATACTTATATGGTGCGCCAGCATCGGGTAATCGCTTTGAATCACGTATTGTAATTACTCCCCAGCGTCAGCCTTTTGATGCATTAAAAGGTTTTCAGTTTGGTAATATTATTGAAAAAAACCTAAGCCAACAATATAAATTAGCCGATGTAAAACTAGACTCCCAAGGCAAAACAACAATCACCATAGAAAATCGCTGGGCTAAGGTTAAATCACCTGTGCAAGTAACGTTACAAGCAAGTTTATTTGAAACGGGTGGTCGAGCAATTTCAAGACGCCATCAAACAACCGTTATTTCGGGTAATATGCTCATTGGCATTAAACCTCATTTTAAAAATAACCCAGAGCACAATAGCCGAGTTACCTTTGATGTGGTTACCACAAATGCACAGGGTAAATTAACTAAAAACGCTGCCTTAGATGTTAAATTAGTCAGAGAAGACCGTCGTTATTTTTGGGAGTTTAACAATAGTGATGGCTGGCATTATCGTTGGTCAGACAGTGAATTTGTTGAATACAACAGTGCTGTCGATACCAATGCTAATAAAGCCAGTCAGTTAGACGTGCCCGTTGAATACGGCCGTTATCGTTTAGAAATTAGCGATGCGGCAACTAAAACAATGACCAGTGTACGATTTTTTGCCGGTCATGACTGGTATAGCTCATGGCGAAATAATCAATCATCATCGCAAGCCGCTCGTCCAGATAAAGTATCGCTCGCTTGGGATAAAGCTTCGTATAACGCAGGTGATGTTGCACAATTAAGCATAGTGCCACCAAAAGCAGGTGAAGCATTACTGCTGATAGAGTCGGACAAGCTGCTTTATTCACAGCGCATTTCCATACCTGCTGAGGGGCTTAATGTTGCGATAAACATTGATGAAAAATGGCAACGCCATGACATTTATGCCTCAATTGTGCATTTACAGTACGGCGATAATAAAAAACGCATTACCCCAACGCGCGCCATCGGTTTAATTCATTTACCACTTAACCGCGAGTCACGTAAGCTTGAGCTTGAGATAGAGTCTGCTAAGGAAATTTATCCTAACCAAAGCTACCAAGTTAAAGTAAAAGTGAATGGTCATGCTGATCAACAAGCTAAATTAACCTTAGCTATGGTTGATGTTGGCGTTTTAAGCCTAACCGATTTTGATACACCTGATGTTCACCAGTTCTTTTTTGAACCAAGACGTTTTCAAGTAGATAGCCGAGACTTGTATCAAAACTTAATTGACTTAAATGATGCGCCACTAGCGAAACAAAAATTTGGTGGCGATGCAGAATTAAGTCGCGGCGGTAAAAAAGCGCAAGCTGAAGTACAAATACTGTCACTCTTTAGTGGCTTAGTTGCTGTAGATAACAAGGGCTACGCAACTGTCGCTTTTGATATTCCTGACTTTAACGGCAGAGTACGCTTAATGGCGATCGCTTTTACCGATGATAAATTTGGCTCTGCGGAAAGTGAAATGACTATCGCTGCACCTATTGTTAGTCAAATAGCCATGCCGCGCTTTTTAGCAACCGGTGACCATTCAACCTTTGCCCTTGATTTACACAACTCCACCGAACAAACGCAAACATTAACCGTGGCTTTAACCACGACAGGCCCCGTTAGTCTCACTAGTGCTGATTCTAAAAGCAACTCGAAGAGTGATGCTACTGCCAACAATAGCCAAGAAATCACCTTAGCAGCCAAAGAAAAAACCACTTTGATCTACCCTGTTTCGGTTGGTAGCCAAGAAGGACGATCGAAAGTATCACTATCTGTACAAGGGGTTGAGGGCTATCCCATCGATAGAAACTGGCATATCGCCGTACGATCAGCCTATCCAGCATTAATTGAGTATAAAAATGCCACGTTAATTAAAGATCAATCTTTTAGTTTTAGCCCAAGTGATTACGCTCATTTAAAAGCAAATACTCTTGAGGCGGTGTTATCGGTAAATAATATGGTTGAATTTAACAGCCGCGAACAAATGAAACATTTACTAAAATATCCTTATGGCTGTTTAGAGCAATCGACCAGTTCAACCTACCCCTGGTTATATGCTAATAAAGAAATACTAGACTCCCTTGATTTAAAAAATACGTCTAATAAACATCGCTTGGAAAGCATTAACTATGGTTTATCACGCATTCAAGCCAAAGCATTGAAAAATGGTAGTTATGGTTTATGGAGCAATACCAGTCAAGAAGAGCATTGGTTAACTGCTTACGTCGGAGACTTTTTAACGGATGCTAAAGAACAAGGTATTGAAGTTAATCGCCAGCAATACCAAAAAACCATGGCTCGCTTAACGACTTATTTAAAAAATCAAAATGGTACTTATACCAACCGTTGGTCAGAATCAGTAAAACATTACGATTTTGCTTACCGTGCTTATGCGGGGTATGTGTTATCTCGACACAATAAAGCGTCATTAGCCAAGTTACGTGATCTGGCTAAACACAAAAGCAAAGATGCTGAAAGTCAGTTAGCTTTAATTCACTTAGCCTTAGCGCTTAAAAATCAAGGTGATGACGTTAACAGCCAAGCCATGTTTGATAAAGCTGTAGTGCTTGAACGTGGCACGAAATATTTAAGTGATTATGGTTCGGTTATTCGCGATAAGGCACTGATAATTCATTTATTAATTAAACATGAATATCAACTTGATTATGCCTTTGATACTGCTCTAGCACTTTCAAAAATACTTGCCGATAAAAAGTATTTAAGCACACAAGAGCGTAATGCACTTTTTCTTGCCAGCATATCTTTAGAGCAAGGCGAGCAAAAGGATTGGCAAGCGCTACTTAGCTTTAATCAAGCGAAATCAACGATAAAAAAAGCAGGTGCTTATACACAAAAATTATCGGCAACTGATTTACAGCAAGGGTTAAGCTTAACAAATAACTCTGCTGATCGTCTGTATGTTAACTTTGCTTATCAAGGTGTTAGTAAAACAAAACCGCAAGCAACAACGGGTGATTTGACCATTGAACGAGACTACTACGACAGCAAAGGTCAGCAGATAGATGCCAGTAAGTTAAAAGTTGGCGATATGGTATTAGTAGCTATTCGTGTTTATTCCGAGCGCCGAAGCCCGGACTTATTAGTGGTTGATTTATTACCTGCTGGTTTAGAATTAGAGAATCAGAATTTAAGCCACGCAATTAAACTCGACAGCATTATCTTTGATGGTAAACCCGCTAGTGAATGGCAAAAGAAAACCAATATATTACATCAAGAGTTTAGAGACGATCGTTATGTTGCTGCGATTGATGTCGGTTATAGAGGCACTAGTTACTTATTTTATTTAGCTCGCGCGGTAACACCAGGAAAATACCTAGTACCAGCCCCGTTAGTTGAAAACATGTATCAACCAGATAAAAACGCAGTGGGTGATACCCTAGATACCATTGAAATTACTAACCTATAAAATAAAGCAAGCGGCAGGCACTAAGCGATTTTGGCTCGGCACCATTATCGCTAGCATGTTGCTATTATTTTACTGCTTACATCTTGCCTACCCTCTTAATATTCCTAAAGCACAAAAGAGCTTTGCTCAAGTGGTTTATGCTGATGACGGTCGTGCGCTGCGTGCTTTTGCTGATAGCAATGGTATATGGCGCCAACAAGCTGACCTTAACTCGGTTTCACCACTTTATATTCAAGCGCTATTAACCTATGAAGACCAGTATTTTTGGTCGCATTTTGGCGTAAATCCAGTATCGTTATTGCGCGCTTTATATTTAAATTGGCGTTGTGGCTGTATCGTTTCTGGCGGTTCAACCCTTAGCATGCAAGTTGCGCGTATTTTACATCCTCATAGCCGCACTATCTCTGGAAAGTTAGTACAAATATTAAGGACACTGCAATTAGAGCTAAGCTTATCGAAAGAAGAAATTTTAACACTCTATTTAAACTATGCACCATTTGGCGGTACTGTTGAAGGTGTTGAAGCGGCAAGTCAGGCTTATTTAGGCAAATCAGCAAAGCAACTTAGCCATGCTGAAGCAGCATTGCTGGCCGTATTACCGCAAAGCCCATCAAAAATACGCCCTGACCGTTACCCACACAGAGCTGAAAAAGCACGTAACAAGGTACTAAAACGTTTAGCTAGTCAGCAGGTATGGTCAGCTGCAATAATAAAAAGTGCCCAGCAAGAACAAGTGTATGCGGCTAAGCCAAGCAGACCTAACTACGCGCCTTTGCTGGCAAGAAAATTGATACGAGAGTTTCCGCAACATAAAAAAATTAACAGCACCATAGATTATGATTTGCAGATCGGCCTTGAAGACCTATTAAAAAACTTTATTAGTAACCAGCCAGATAAAAGCTCCGCCGCAGTATTGGTAATTGATAATAAAAAAGGCACGGTAAAAGCTTATATTGGCTCCGCTGATTTTAATGATAAATCTCGCTTTAGTAATGTTGATATGATTAGCGCTATTCGCTCACCGGGTTCAACCTTAAAACCCTTTATATACGCCAGCGCGATTGATAAAGGCTTAATACATTCACATAGCTTGCTAAACGATAGCCCTCGTTATTATTCTGATTACAAACCAGAAAATTTTACTGGTCAGTTCAGCGGCCCGGTCAGTGTGCAAAGCGCCTTACAACGATCATTAAATGTACCTGCCGTACAGGTACTTGAGCATTTAGGCGCGCAAAATTTTTATAATCAATTAGCATCAGCGGGCATTAAATTAACTTTACCGAAAGCCGCAAAACCTAACTTATCTATTGCGCTAGGCGGTGCAGGCATTAGTTTATGGCAACTAGTTCAAGCTTTTTCAAGTCTGACTAATCAAGGAAAAGTATTATCTCCTCGTTATTATAATGAGCCCGTAGCTGCTGACAATCAAAGTGAAATTCAAAACAAAACGGCTGATTCACCACGTTATCTAATGAGTGACAGTGCCGCTTGGATTACTTATAAAATGCTTATTGATAACCCTAGGCCCAATGCTTTATTAAGTGAAAATATTCGCAGAACTACCAATGATATAGCTTGGAAAACGGGTACCAGTTATGGTTTTAGAGATGCATGGGCTATTGGCACAAGTGCAAAATATACCCTTGGTGTCTGGCTAGGACGCCCTGATGGCACTCCACAACCAGGTCACTATGGCGGCTTAACGGCAGCACCGCTGTTATTTAATGTCTCAGATGTCCTGCATCAAAATGATCATGTTTGGCTTAACAAGCCTGAAAAAGTTAGTACAACAGAAATCTGCTGGCCTCTGGGTAAAAGCAAAAAGCAGACCGCTGAAGATTTATGTCATGTTTCACACCAAGCATTTACCCTTGCAGGGTTAACCCCGAATTCATTAGCAGCGATTAATCATGATAAATGGCAAATGAACCCACAGCCTTATTGGCAAGAAACAGCAACGGGATTATTGACTGACTTTGCTTGCCCTGAAGAAAAAACCAAAAAGTATATGGCGTTGTGGCCAAAGTCACTTGAACCTTGGTTACCGAAAAAGTTCACCCGTGCGGCAATGTTACCGAAAAAAAGCCAACACTGTACCAAGCTCACGACACCAAACTTTGGCGATATTAAAATAATTGGCTTAGCGAAACACACTGAAATAATAAGTCTCAGTGTTAATAAACCACCGGTAATTAATTTTTCGGTTTTGGGCAGTAGCGGCCAGCTTGATTGGTATCACAATGGCAGTTTTGTAAAAAGCTTAGCCAGTAAACAAAGTTTTTTTTACGCAGCTAAGAGTTATGGTGAGCAGCAAATAGCGGTGATTGACTCACATGGTAACAGTGACATGATCACCTTTCAGGTAAGTGACGCTAGATAAGTTTGACTTCTCATTAAGTGATGATTTTCTCTTAGCTAAACCAAGCAATACTTCCCCCCGAAAAAATATGCTTTGCTAGCTCAAAGGATAGTATTTTGTCTTAATGGCATTAAACTACAATCTAGCTAACAATATTGAGAACTTGATGACTAACTCATTAAGCGTTCGATATGACGAATATGATAAGCTCCTATTAAACTGGCTAGTGGCATTTTTACTTTTTAGCTAGCTAAATACTTTAAAGCGCAGCTAAGGCATTAATAATGATTCTAGCCATAGATCAAGGCACTACCGGCACAACTATCAGAATTACCACGGCTCAAGGTCAGGAAGTTGGCGCGGCATATAATGAATTTCAACAATTCTACCCTAGGCCAACTTGGGTTGAACATGATGCCATGGAAATTTGGCAAGTTACTCAAGATAGTATCTTACAGGCATTAGAATCAGCTAAGTTAACCTCTGCTGATATCACTTGCATTGGCATTACCAATCAAAGGGAAACCACAGTTGTCTGGCATAAAAAGACGGGTAAGCCGGTATATAATGCCATTGTTTGGCAATGCCGGCGCTCAGCGGGGCTTTGTCAAAAAATAAAAACCTTGGGTAAAGCAGACTGGCTTCATCAAAAAACCGGCCTGATGCCTGATGCCTATTTTTGTGCCACTAAACTGCAATGGTTATTTAATGAAAAGCCAGAGTTAAAAGCCTTGGCAGAAAAGGATGAACTTGCTTTTGGCACCATAGATTCATGGCTGATGTGGCAACTAAGTCACGGTAAGGCGCATTGCACCGACCATAGCAATGCCTCGCGCACCATGCTTTATAATATTCACCAGCAACAATGGGATGATGAGCTGCTGGCGTTTTTTGATATTCCTAAGTCAATATTGCCAAGCATTAAAACCTCAGCAGGTTTATTCTGTCATAGTGCTGCCGATGGCTTTCTTGGCGCAGAAATTCCTATTACCGGTGTTGCTGGCGACCAACAGTCGGCTTTATTTGCTCAACAGTGTACCCAAGCGGGTATGATCAAAAACACCTATGGCACAGGTTGCTTTATGTTGATGTATACCGGTGACCAACCTTACTTATCTAATAAAGGTTTATTGACTACCATTGCTTGCGACAAAAATGGTCAGCCAGCTTATGCACTTGAAGGGGCTGTTTTTATCGCAGGAGCGGCGGTGCAATGGCTTAGAGATCAATTACAACTTATTGACCATGCCAGTGAAACTGAAACGTTAGCCTTAAGTGTCAGTGATAATAATGGTGTTTATTTCGTGCCGGCCTTTAGCGGCTTAGGCGCGCCACATTGGGATATGCAGGCGACAGGGGCGATAACAGGGTTAACTCAGGGCTGTACTAAAGCGCATATAGTTAGAGCCACGTTAGAAGCTATTGCTTTTCAAAGCTATGATCTGATGCAGTTGATGCAGCAAGAAAGTACTCTTAACATTGAGCAACTGAAAGTTGATGGCGGCGCCTGTGCCAATAATTTTCTACTGCAATTTCAAGCGGACTTATTGGGCGTCACCATTGAGCGACCAGCCAATATAGAATCAACCGTATTAGGCGCGACTATTTTAGCGGCTATGGGGCAAGGTATTTGGAACGCTGAAACTATACCAGCAAGTTTATATGGTGAAATAGACTCTTTTACCGGAAACATGCCGCAAGCTCAGGGGAAAACTTTACTTGCGGGTTGGCACAATGCCGTTAATAAGTGCCTTACTTCTGCTTTGAACTAATTCACTCTAAACGTTTTAGTTATCGTTGCTGGCTCGAAGCGGAAATTACCGCGAATTGTCGCCTTGAGTAAGCTACCTTTTGCTAAGCTACTGCTCACGGCGCCATTGTCTAAATCAATTTCATCATTACGGTTGCTCGACCACTCGATGCTGATACCTTCAATATCATATTTATCAAGATTTTTTGGTAAATTAAATGCTCCGCTGCGATAGTAAACGCCAGTCCTATTTTCCATTATTATGCCAGCGGTTAAAAATTGCTGTGCAGCACTAAGTGGCGAACCAATAATACTGTTTGTACTTAAATAGTTGATGGTATCAGCCCCGAAAAGGTAGGTGTCACCGGTAGTGTAAACCACCTTGTCAGAGAGCACTGCGACTTGCTCTATGGTGTTATCAAAGTCAGTAAGTATTGCTTTGACGGTAAAGTCATTGTTCTTGTGTTTAACCAAGCTTATATTTTTGTCATTTGCCACAACAGTCATTTTTGTTATAGCATTACTACTTAAAATACTTGGTGGATAAGGCAACACTAAACTCTTATTCAAGATAAGTTTATTATCAACAATATCTATAAAACTGAGCTCTTCTTGTGCAATATTGATGGCGGCAAGTTGTTTATCACCACTAAAGTGAACTTGACTGAGCTTTTGATTACCATACTGATAACTTGCTAATAATTTCATGTTATTGGTGTCAATTAGCGATAACTTACCACTTTCTGGTTCGGTATAAGCGAGTAACTCGCCATTGGGAGATAAGGCAATGTGCTCAAGTTCGATAAAGTCAGGCACCCGATAACCAAAGTCTGGTGCTAATGCTAGGCTCTCACCTGACAGGCGATATATTATATGGCCTAAGCCATCATCAAGTACTACCGCTAATAACTTACTGTCGATACTACTGGCCATGGTAACCATGGCATCGTTATAGCAACTGGCTTCACTATCAAAAATAGGTGGAATTACGGTAGGTACATTGATAACGGGGAGAGATGTAGATGCCGAAGTAAAGCCATCAATATGACTTGCTGTCAGACTCCTGCTCTTAGCTCTGGGTGTTTGCTCTTCATCATCTTTATTAGCCTGAACATTGGATAAAAATAAACCATGCTCACCGCTAGTATTACAAACATCCGTTATCCCAGATGCTGCTTTACTGGTTAATATAAAGAAGTTATTGCTATTAACATGCTGCTTTATTTTAGTGATATCCGTGCTGCGGGTTTGGTTTAAATAATCAAACCAATCAAAATCATCCTCATCACCATGGTCGTCGTCATCATCATGATGATCGTCGTGGTCATCATCATCCTTTGCTGAAGCAACACTTAGTTGACTGTACGCGCGCACCTGTGCATTTTTCTGCTTGCTTGCGGTACTGGTGTTTTTGCTTTTGGCCTGGTTCTCAATATTGGCATAAGCACCACTATTGGCATTTAAGCTAATTAATTTATTATTACTGGTTACTATAATGGCTCGTCCGGTAATAGGGTGTAAATCAAATTGACTAAACCTGACACTACTATCTTCATCAAGCAAATATGAATTACCTGTCACTAAGTTTGGATAAACGAGGGCATCAGCATGAAGTTGCGATGTTTGCACTGCAAGATTATTGCTATAAATCATCAAGTCAACCATAGCTGCAATAGGCAAATAGCGATTATCAGCAGTAATGGTTTGGGCTTTAATAATTGAGGCAATGATTTGGTTGCCTTCACTGATCGGGCCATCAAATTTATCTAACTTGCTAAAATCTATATTGAGTTTTTCAGTTAAGTAGGACTTAGCGTGATCTATGCTGCCATTTACTAGTGGGTTATACATAACTTCATTATTTATCAAGGTAGTAAATGGCGTTACTAATGTGCTACCTGCAATCGCAGAAAGGGTAAAGTCATCATATACAGCAAGAATCGGACTTTGATTTACTAACAACTCTTGTTCACTTGCTAACAGCTCAGCTTCACCAGTATCACATTGACCATTTAAATTACTGTCAATGCAACTGGACTTATTGGCACTGTATTTAGCTTGTTCATATTCTGGGATTAAAGCGTCATTATTATCAGTGTCACTGTTACAGCCAAATAACAAACTTACTATCATAATTTTAACTAAAAAAAAGTATTTTAAGTGCATGGAGAATTGGTCAACTAATGGGGGATTAGCCAAATTATCCCATTAGGTGATAATAAGATCAACAACCTTAATGATAATTATTTTTGTTTGCGTTATTTGTTTTCTCTAGGTAAAATAACCAAAAATTAACATTAATTAACCCTGTGAAGCATCATGTTAACAATTTATCGTAATTTTCAAACTTTTTTACAAGACCAACGCGGCGTTTCTGCCATTGAATACGCCGTATTAGCCGCCATTATTGTTGGTTTACTGGTGTCAGCATTTGGTGGTGATGAAGGCTTGAGTTCTATTATTGAGCAAACTTTTGAAACCATTAAAACTAAGATTACAGAACTTACTGCAGCAGAGTAATTAGCAAAGCTTGATGTTGAAAAGCTGAAGTTAAGCAATGCTTACCATTACCCTGTTCATCACTTGGCTTTATTACTTGTTAGCAGTGTTATTAGCTAGCGCAGTATATTTAGATTGGCGCTATCGGCAGTTGCCGAACTGGTTGTCTCTACTGGTGTTGTTTAGTGGGGTAGCAACTCTTCTCTTACAGCAAGCTCTTGCTAGCGCATCGTATGATGAATTAGGGCTGCGAATGTTAACTGCTTTGCTACTTATACTGGCAGCATTGCCGGTTTATTACTTAGGTGGTTTAGCTGCTGGCGATATCAAACTTATTGCTGCGCTATCTGTTTGGTTTGAATTTGAACAGCTCAAGACTTTTTTGCTGCTAACAACACTCATAGGCGGTTTTTTAGCGCTAATAATTATCTGCTACAACCTTTGTTTAACATTGCTTAGTTTCCGTTACCAAAGCAATAAAACAAAAATCACCACAGTTCCCTATGGCATAGCTATCTCACTTGGCACTGCCCTTGTTTTATTTTAATTACAGATTTAGGAGTGCTGGTTTCGATGTTTTCGACCAGAAATATAATTTATCTAACTTTTAGCATCGCGGTTATTGGTGTTATTGGTATTTACTTGCAGCTAAGTGGCACTAAAGCAATTAACACTGCAATAGCAAATGAAGCGCCGATTTCGGTATTAACACTTAATACCGACCTTGATGCCGGAAAAGCTATTTTAGCGCAATATTTTAGTTGGCAGTTAATCTCAGAGCAACAAGCACAAAATCTTGTTGGTTTAATTAAACGTCAAGATTTTAAATTGAAAAAATTTAAAGGTGCCATCAGTCGCTACCCACTAGCAAATGGCGATTATATTCGTCTTGATAGTTTAGTTTTGCCACATGACAGTGACTTTCTCACTACCTCGTTAGTTAAAGGTAAGCGTGCTATGGCCATTAAGGTTGATGCGCAATCAGCTATTGCTGGTTTAGTTAGCCCCGGAGATAGAGTTGATGTGATTTTTTATCACAAGTTAAAACGTAGTGAAGAACAAGATGTTTGGCAGATTAACGCCAGTGCCTCGGTAAGACAACTGGTTACTAATGTGCGTTTAATTGCCGTTGACCGACAACTCAATAAGCAAAAAGTTGCTGATGATGATAGTCGTAAGGGCAGTAAAATTAAATACGATGATCACAGTACTGTTACTTTAGAAGTAACGGTTAAGCAGGGGCAAAAACTAGCGATGGCACAACAACTGGGCCGCTTAAGTTTATTATTGCGTGGCTCATCAGGACAATATAGCCAACTTGCGGCCACTGAAGATAATAGCACCAATACTGTATTTTCCGATATTTTACCGCAATTTTACCAACACGCTCAGCGCGCACAGATGGTGTTAATGCAAGGCGAAAAACAGGTACTTAGTCATGCTAAAGAAAAGCAATCAGGAGATAAGTAAGATGACTGCTAAATCTTTTATTTGCCAAGTTAAATTGGCCTTAGCTAGTTTATTGTTCATTTATGCGGGGCAGAGCTTAGCTTTAGAATTAAGCATAAGTGAAGGTTATTTAATTAACTTACCCAGTAATGCCAAAACTATTTTTATTGCGAACCCTAATATTGCCAGCTATCAGGTACCTGCGGCGAATAAAATTTTTGTTTTTGGTCGTCAAGCGGGCAGCACTAATTTATATGCCCTTGATAATAGTGGCTCGGTTATTTTTTCAGAAAAAATAAAAGTGCAGCACAATATTAGTGAATTAAATTCGCAAGTTGCTGAACTATATCCACAAGCAAGAGTCGAGGCTATTTCAAATAATGGCCAATTATTGCTAAAGGGCACAGTGCCCTCAGCCATTATGGCCACGGCGGTCATTGAGTTAGCGCGCAGCTATATGGTTTCTGTCGATAATGAAGGTACTGGTGATGAACAAAAAAATGCCAGTGATAATAGCAATAACCAAGTGTTAGAGCCAATTAACCAGCTGTCGGTCACTTTACCCAATCAAGTCAATATCCGGGTACGTATTGCTGAAGTTGCTCGTACAGTTACTACCCAATTAGGTCTGCATCCAGGGGAAAACTTTTTAGGTATACAAAATGCCAATTGGAGTCAGGGCAGCTTGGAAAGTTCGAGCATGGATATCAATCAAGCGGTTGGTAAAGTCATTGGCGTTGATATCTTTGGAGGCTTAAATAAAATTTTCGGTCTAAAGCTTAACTCGCACAGCATAATGCTTGATGCCCTAGCAAAAGAGGGGGCGGCAAAAATATTAGCTGAGCCCAACTTAACCGCTATGTCTGGCGAAACAGCCACTTTTATGGCTGGTGGTGAATTCCCTATTCCGGTGAGTTTAACGCCAAATGGTCAAGTGGTTATCGAGTTTAAGCAATATGGCGTATTACTTAACATAACGCCAACAGTGCTAAGTGATAGGCGTATTAGTTTACAAATTGAACCGGAAGTCAGCAGCTTGGATCACAATAGTGCCCAGATTTTTAATGGTTTATCTGTACCTGGCATTAAGGTCAGACGTGCTAAAACCACCGTTGAGCTGGCCAGTGGCGAAAGCTTTATGCTGGCAGGGTTACTGATGAATGATGAAAGTAATAGTGTTAGTAAATTTCCTTTCCTGGGTGATATCCCCATACTTGGCGCCTTGTTTCGCTCAACTAGCTATAACCGCAACGAAACTGAGTTAGTGATTATTGCCGAAGCCTATGTGGTGGAGCCATCGCGCGAAAAGAATTTGGCCCTGCCAACAGATTTTTATACCCCGTACAGTGATCTAGAGCGTTTATTTAATGTCTCTTGGCAACAAGATGCGCTGGTACCGGATTTACCGGTTAATGACAAGCAACCTAGGCTGCTTGGCGATAACGGCTTTTACTATTGATAGCTACAACAAACGCTGTAACCGCAGCAACAAGAAGATATTTTATGTTATTCCAGACCCCCTTAATGATATTCACAGTTATGCTACTAACTGGCTGTAGTTATACCCTTAGCCAATACACGGATGTGCCAGTAGCAGCCAAAGCCGTAGCGATAGAGCTAGAACTTGTAAATGCTCAGCTTGAACTCGCGCCATTAGCTCAAACGCTTAGTGGCCAACAACAAGCGACATTGCACAAATTTATTGCCTTGCAAGGCAATAGCTACCCACAGCGAGTCATAGTTACTGCTAATGAGCAGTTAATTACTCGCCACCAAGAAAAATTACGTCAATTGTTATTAACGCTGGGTATACAGGCAACTAATATTGCTTTTCGTTATAGCGACAAATCTGCTAATAGCTTAATTATTACTAGTGAGTATTTTCGCGCTATTGCGCCAGCATGTCATCGTACTAGTTATGCTGATTTAGGCTGCGCTAGCAGTCGCAACCTCGCCATGATGGTTGCCGATCCAGTGCAATTAATACGCGGTGCTAGCTTAGCGCCAATGGACGGGGTTAAAGCTACGGAGGCGATTAAACGTTATCGTCACCCCACTGAAGCGCCAAAAAGCGAAACCCTAGTTAATTTGACCAAGGTGAAGTAATGACGACTTCAGTAATCAATGCCCCGAAAAGCCTTACTCTGCAGAATAGTCAGCACAAAAGTCAGCAACAAGCGGCTAGCTTACTTGCTTTTGTTACCGATAAAAGCAATGAGCTGTTATTGAATAAAGTATTCAGTAATTTTTCAACCTCTATGCAAAGCCTTAATTCGGGCACACCGGAAAGCGATGGCGGTATCACTAAGGCTATTAATGGCAATATAGACTATGCCATCAACTATTTGCGTGATAATCAATCACCGAAAATTCTTATTGTCGACATAGATGAAGAAGAGCAAGTCATTAGCTCAATAAACGCACTCGCTCACGTATGCGAGCCTGGTACACGTGTATTGGTCATTGGTAGCAGTGACAATGTCGACTTGTATCGTGAACTGAAAAATATGGGTATTGATGATTATTTATGTAAGCCACTAAATCAATCATTGTTGTTGCATGTTTTAGGGCGAGCAACAGGCAAGGTGCACCAAACTGCTAGGGTCGGCAGTGGCAAAAGTATCGCGATTGCCGGCTGTAGTGGTGGTGTAGGGGTTTCTACCATAGCGGCAAATTTAGCTAGAGCATTTGCTAATCATGGCTCTAAAACGTTAGTGACAGATCTTAATTGTTACGGCGGTGATATCGACTTATTACTCAATGCCAGTACCCATGCTGGTGTTGGTTTGGTGACCTTGCTTAATGAACAGAAAAGTATTGATAAGTTATTGATAGAAAGATCTTGTTTGCAAATAGCACCGCGTTTGTATTTATTGAAATCTCTAGGGCAAAAGTATCATTTTGACAGCCAAAACTATCAGAAATTAGCGCAAGTGTTGGCGGAAGAGTTTAACTATCTGGTCTGGGATTTACCGGCACATTTACTCAATGAGCCAGGCATTGCCGACACCTTGTTTAATGCCGATGTACAAGTGATAGTTTGTAGTCCCACTTTAGCAAGTTTGCGTCAGTGTAAAGCTTTATTAACTCAACTGGGCCAGCAAAGGTATGCACAGCGGACTTTATTGGTGTTAAACCTATTGCACGGCAATAGCGAGCATAGTTTATCGCAAACCATGTTAGAGCAGCACCTAGAACGCAGTTTTGATCATGTACTACCTTATGCGCCGAAAAAGGTGTTGAAAGCGGCAGAGCTGGGTGAGTCGCTATTAAGTGAGGTTCATGGGGTTGGTCGAAGTTTATTGGCACTAAGCAATGATATTTTAGGTGTTAGCCAACAAGCTAATAACTCGTTATTGGCACGCTTTATACCTTTGCGTAGCTGGTATAAAAAAGCCAGAGGTAAAGCCTAATGTTTGGTCGTAAGGTGAGTGAACCTGATAATCAATCCGCTTGCCAGCCTGATAGCGAGGCAGTAACAGCAGCTAAAACTGATACTGTATTAACAACCGAGCTTCCACAGCTCAGTCGCCAAGTTTTGTCGGCCAATACTCAGGAAGGTATTCAGCAAGGAATTCAACAAAGTCAGCATGATAACAGCAGCGAGGATGTTGAGTTAGATGCACAAGTATATCAAGTGATCCGTGAGCAAATTTTTGCCAGCATAGATCCCTCAGTGGCAACCAAGTTAAAACAAGATGAACTTGCCGAGCGAATTTTACAAGCGGTGACATCCATCGCCAATCAGCAGCGCTTGCCATTAACTTTTCAAGCGCAGCAGCAAATAGCGCAACTATTATTAGCCGATATGATCGGTTTAGGCCCGCTACAGGCATTGCTTGATGATGACAGTGTTAATGATATTTTGATTAATGGCTTTGATAAAGTTTATGTTGAGCGTGGTGGTAAGTTATCACTAACTAAAGCAAAATTTCGAGATGAAAACCATTTATTGCATGTTGCGCGTCGTATCGCCTCGGCGGTTGGGCGTCGTATCGATGAAAGTAAACCTATGGTTGATGCTAGGTTAGCCGATGGCAGTCGGGTCAATATTGTTATTCCACCGCTAAGTTTATCTGGTACCACTATTTCAATCAGAAAATTCTCCACCATGGGTTTACAGTTAGAACACCTAGCCGAAAAAGGTGCTATGTCTGCTGGCATGGTCACTTTTTTGAAAATCATCAGCCATTGTCGACTAAATATCTTAGTTTCTGGTGGTACCGGTGCCGGTAAAACCACGTTGCTAAATGCCTTGTCTTATCAAATAGATGAGCAAGAGCGTATTGTTACCATCGAAGATGCGGCCGAGTTAAAATTGCAACAAGCCCATGTGGTTACCCTGGAAAGCCGTCCGGCTACTTTAGAGGGTGGCGCAGAAATATCGCTAAGAGACTTGCTTAAAAATGCTCTGCGCATGCGACCAGATCGCATCATCATAGGTGAAGTGCGCGGTGAAGAGGCCTTTGAAATGATGCAGGCAATGAATACCGGTCATGATGGCTCTATGTCTACCTTACATGCTAACTCTGCCCGTGACGCCTTAATTCGATTAGAAAATATGCTGCTGATGGGACAAGTTAATTTACCGCCGTTAGCACTTAAAAGGCAGATGAATTCAGCCATTGATATTATTATGCATATTGAACGTATGCGTGATGGCAAGCGCCGTATCACCAGTATTTGTGAGTTGGTTGGCATCGAAGGTGATAACCTCTTAGTGCAAGATTTATTTAGCTACAAGTTCAGCCATGAATTAAGCAATGGTGAACTAGATGGTGAATTTATTAGCCATAAAATACAGCCTTATTGTCTGGATAAAGTTCGCTACTTTGGCCTTGAGTCACAACTATTAAAGTCAATGGGATTGTCATGATATTGTTGTTGCTGACTTTTATTTTTTTAGCACTAACTTGTGTCTTTTATTGGCTTAAATACCAACAAGAGCAGCGTTTACATGCAACCCGTATCAAACGCTACCTTAATTTAGCTACGGAAAAGCCTAGTGGTAGCGCTGAGTTATTATTATTCAAAAAAAATAGCCAATACCAAGGCTGGCGGTTGTGGTTATATAGTAACCAACAAAGGTTTGTTGCTGTGATGCCAATGAAATTAGCGAGGCGCCTTGGCTTGGTTGCCGCTTTGTTGGCGCCTGTTTTATGGTGGAGCACCTCTGTATTGCCAATTTACGGACAATTGTTCGTTCTTATTAGCGTTTACCTTAGCGCAAGTCTATTTATTGTCCGCTGGTTACAACACCGGAAATTACAACGCTTTGAAGCTGACTTTCCCACGGCTATTGCCAGTATTAGCCGCGCGGTAAGTGCTGGCGTATCGGTGCCCGCAGCCATTGCTCATGTAAGCCAAGAAATGGCTGGTCCTGTCGGGGAGACCTTTACCCGTATCAATGATTTATTAGCCATAGGTACTTCATTGGAGCAGGCATTACAAGATGCCGCTTTGCGGATACAACTTGCCAGTTTTAAGTTTTTTACCGTGACCTTGTTATTAAATCAACATGCGGGTGGTCAGTTGTCGCAAATATTAAGGCAACTGATGGAGAACTTGCATCAACGTAAAGCCTTGCAACAAAAGGTTTTAGCCATGACCGCTGAACCGCGCACCTCAGCAAAAATTATTGCGCTAATGCCGCCTATGTTTCTCCTGTTATTTTGGTTCCAAGCCCGATATATTTTTGATTATTTGTTTTCTGACGAACGTGGGCAAGTGATAGCAATTTATTCCTTTATCAGCATAGTTTTAGGGCTTTATATCATAGCAAAAATGAGTAAAGTCGATGAGTAGAGGCCTTAATTTTGGATGATTTATGGATGCTGATCAGTGTATTTCTTTTTATTAGCGGTAGTAGTTTAACCTTACTGCTGGCCAAAAAAGCCTTGCGTGAAGAGCTGCAGCAAGAACGATTACAACGGCATATTCACAACACAGTACAAATTTCTGCCAGTGGCGAAGCACTTTTTACCACTAAACAAGAGGTGCATTGGTTAAAAAAAGAAACCGTAAAATTGCAAGCTGCGCTTCATGGCGCTGGTTTCTTTCAGCCTAAGGCGCTGGCGTACTTATTATTAACAAAACTGCTATGTGCGCTATTGGCATTTTTATTGGCTTGGTTATTTTTGGGCTACGAAGCGAGCGCAGGCAGTAGCAAGTTATGGTTATTTGCCGGTATGGCTTTTATTGCCAACTTAATCCCAGATTACTATTTAGAGCAAGTACAAAAGCGCAATCAAGCAGAAATAGTTAAAGCTTTGCCGGATAGTTTAGCTTTGTTAGTTATCTGCTTAGAGTCGGGAGCCACCCTCGAACGTGCCCTGACTATTGTCAGTGAGCAATTAGTGGATGTTTATCCTCAACTTTCTAAGCAGTGGCAATTGACCTTGGCACAAATGAAAATTGATCCAGATAAAAAAGTAGCCTTAATAGCATTAGCAGAGCGTAACCAATCAGAAGAAATTAACGCCTTAGTCACGGTCTTGATTCAAGCCGAACGTTTTGGCTCACCGTTGGCACAAACCTTACGCAATTTTTCTGATGAAATTAGAGAGTTGCGTAAGCTAAAGTTGGAAGAAAATATCGCCAAACTCAGCGCTAAAATCACCTTACCTATGCTGTTACTGGTATTTTTTCCCTTGTTACTTATTTTAGTTGCGCCGCAAGTTGCGCTGTTAACGGATGCACTCAAAGGAATGCAATAGTGAATAAAAAATCCATAGTTAAGCAAATGAAAGCCACTCTTTTACTGCTGAATTTTATCATGCTTGTTGTACTCAGCGGCTGTCAAACGCCAGTACCTGAAATAAAAGCTGAATTATCAGAAACCACCTTAGCAAATATTGCTTTGCAAAGTGGTGATATGCGCAGCGCCATTGCCTTGTATCAAAAGCTATTGGTTAGCGCAGATAGACAAGCAAGTGAAGACTATAGTGCTAGCGCTGAAGAAACGGTGGAAAAAATTGATGTTTTATTGTCTTTAGCTTCAGCGTATCGCGGTATTGAGCAAAATGAGTTGGCGGTACATTACCTCAAACAAGTCACCGTACTGTCGACCAACAACTTAGCAGCATGGCGTCAACTGGGCTTAAATTATTTAGATCAACAAGACTACCAATCAGCTGAGCAGGCATTTAGCCAAGCAATTACCATTAATGCTTTTGATATCACCAGCCTCAATGGTTTGGGGGTCAGTTATAGTTGGCAGCATTCTTACCAATCAGCTCATCAATACTTAATGCAAGCACTGGCGTTATCACCTGGCAGTTTAGAGTTTAAAAATAACTTGGCCTTAAATCATATTTTGCGTGAGCAATATTTAGCGGCAATAAAATTATTATTACCCTTATATCGCCAACAGCGTAGTAGTGAAAAAATGCGTAATAACTTGGCCTTTGCTTTAACCCTTAATGGCAATAAAAACCAAGCAAAACGGGTTTTATCTAAAGATTATAACCAAGAGCAAATAGAGCAGAACATAAAATATTATCTGCAATTTAGTCATGCCAGCAAGCTTAATTTAATCACGGAGCAAGACCTTGGTTAATGTGAGTATGGGCAGTTGGCAAGATGGTCAACATAAATGCACTAAACAATATAAACAATATAAACAACGGGGCAGCATGATGGTGGAAGTCGCTTTTTTACTGCCAGTATTTTTATTCATTGTCTTTAGTGCTTTAGAGCTAGCGCGCGGCCTTATCATTTATGCCAGCCTTAATCATGTGCTGAGCGAAGCGGCTCGACAGGTAAAATTATCTACTGCCTCGGGCGCGAATTACCAAAGCCTGCTGTTAGATGAAATGACAACTAATCCTGCCTCATTATTAGACAGCAATAAACTGGTGGTTGAACAGGCGAAATTTTATAGCTCACCAGAGAAACTTGCCGATCAAGAGCCAAACGATAGTGCCGTAGACAGCAATGGTCTGCTGGCGAAATACACAGTCAGCTATCAAGTGACTTTGCTTAGCCCTTGGCTGCAAAATTTGTTTCCTTTTCGTGCGGAAATATTGGTGAAACATGAGCCTGAGCTTGAAGATGAAGCATAATATGCGTGTTAACACTATATCTAACCATCATGGTTTAGCTCAGCAACAAGGCGTTGTGCTGGTTGAGTTTCTTGCAGTACTGCCCTTTTTATTGATGATAGTTTTATTGACCTTTGATTTAACCAGTTATGTGCAAAAGCAGGGTAAGCTTGAGCGCTTAAGTTATAGCTTGGCGACCATTATTAGTCACAGAGAGCAATATTACTCTGAGCTTTCAAGCTCAGGCGAAAAAGTAGTACTGCCACTTAGCCAAGAGCAAGTCACACAATTAACGCGCATTGCCCGCAATGAATTATCCCAAGACGATATCGCGGTGCGGGTTTATGAGTTTAATAATTACCATACCGGTAATGGCGGCGATCCTATTATTTTTAGTCATGGTAGTGGTGGTTGTGCTTGGCGCAGCGCCGGTGCCGTTGCCGAAAGTTTACCGCAAGCAAGTAATGGCAAAGAAGAGCCGGGACTTTTCATGGTACAGCTTTGCCAAGACATAAATGGCACAAGTTTATTTGCCAAGTTCAGCGACTCCAGTGATTTTAGTCATTTATATGCCCGTTCAGTGATGGTGAAAAGGGAGAAACGACATGATGACTAACAGGATGAAAGTCCTACCTTACCGGGTTGACTCTCTAAAAAAACAGCAAGGTATGATTTTTGTTGCCGCATTATTGGTTACCTTGCCGTTAATCGCTTTAGGCGCAATGGCCATTACCGTATCTTTTATTTTTGCTAAACAAATACAGCTTGGCAATGCCAGTGAAGTTGCCAGCATGTATATCGCCATACGTGACGCCTCACATGAAGATAAGCAAACCGGCTCTGATTTATCGGCAGCAACAGCAATTATCAAGCAATTTAATGGTTTAGCTGATATCGGCACTGATAGTGTGCATATGAATGAAGATAATGGCATTTATCAGTTGAGTATAAGTAGTGAGTCTGAATATTTCTTACTGGGCGATCAAGGAGTCATAAGTATAAAAGGTTCAACAAATCTTGTAAGTGGCATTAACCAACATAACCTAGAACTCAGTATTATTATGGATTACTCCGGCTCTATGTACGGAGAAACCGATGAAATGCAAGCTACGCTGGCGCAATTAACCGATTTACTCACCATAAAAGATGGCAGCTACCAACAAGCAAAAATTGCCATTACGCCTTTTAGTGATGGCATTACCCTCTCATTGACCAATGATTACTATGAGCAGTCGAATCACTGTTTCGAATACTTGACCAGTAGTGGTAGTGACATCTGGAATCCAAATTATCCTTGGATTAGCCAGTACCTAGATTATGCCCAATTACAGCAAACAGTTGATGTCAGTTTAGAAGAAGAGAGCACCGACTCAGGTTGCTCCGGTCCCAATGCTAAGCGAATTTTGTTAACCGATAACAGGCAAAAAATAGACCGAGCTATTGTCGATGCAGGCAAAAGCAATGCACCAAGTGGCGGCACCAGTATAGATCAAGGTCTGTTATGGGGCTTGCGTATGTTAACGCCACAGTGGCAAGAATATCAAGAATTCTCCGATGAAGAGTTACCGAGCGAATTTAACCTTGTAGGTACAGAGAAAGTTGTATTGCTCATTTCTGATGGTGACCCAGGCGGCCGTACTCCTTGGTGTAAGTTAATTGAGCAAGAGAGCAGTTACTCTGCGGGCGGCTATGATATTTGTCGTTTAGATAAACTACCGCTGTGCAGTTATATCAAGGAGACCCTTGGTGTACGTATAGTCTCCTTGTATTTTCCTAATAGTTACAACGACCAAGAAGCTGAGCAGCGTATGCGTTACTGCGCCAGTGACAACTCTTTTTATACCGCAAATTACGCCAGTGATTTAAAAGGCGTATTTAAAGAAATTATTGATAAATTAAATGACGAACGCACCTTAGTGCTAACCCCTTAATGAGGCCCCAGATGAACACTAGAACTTTCCCCAATAAGCAATGTTTTACCCTGAGTAGAATGCCGGATATTTTTAACGGTGTTAAAGCTGTATTACTTAGTTTAACTATGTTATTTGCCATGACAGGCACTGCCCAAGCATTGCAGCGCGGCGATAGTTTACCGCCAGAGCTAGCCGCTAAACTAGCACTTGATCCCGAAAAAATTACTATGGTTGATTTTTTTGCCTCTTGGTGTGTTTCTTGTCGCATAGAGCTGCCTGAAGTTGATCATTTGTCAAAAGAATTAAAAGGTGAAAGCGTTGAGTTTGTTGGTATACAAGTTGATGAAGATGTTGAAGTAGGCGAAAAGTTTTTAAAAGAAATAGCGCTATCGTTCCGTGTTATTGATGATCAAAGCCAGGAAGTCATAGGTGTTTTTGAACCTATTGGTATGCCTGCCTTGTATTACATTCAGCACAATAAAGTTTTGGGTATTAGGTTTGGTGCTATCCCTCAAATTGGCGAGGTCATCAAGCAGGATTTAACCCAATTGGGAGCGCTTAAGTGAAATCACACATTAACCTTCTAATCAGCGCGGTAGTGCTGGTTTTTTCAGGACAAGTTATTGCTGCAGAAAAACTAACCTTACTGCCGGCTGATAAACAAATGAGCAGCGAAGAATTTAGTTATGCGCTTGCCCAAGAACCCAACCCAGGAACGAGTAATGCTCGGGTGGTGAAAAAATACAAAACTAAGGGCCGTACTAGTGCAACAAGTAAATATCCAGCCACTGATGAACATACGGAACAAGGAAGAGAGCAAGGCAAATCGTTAACAACAATTACTTTGGCTGAAAAAAAGAATAATGCAGGGAATTCAGTAGGATCAGCTAAGCAGGTTAAACCTTTGTTGGCATTAGTCGCAATAGATCAAAAACCACCACCATCGGTTAGCCCTGCAGGGCAATGGTTAAATAAAGGTTTTACTTGGATTGATGATTGGTTTATCGACAAAGAAGTGAAGCCTTGGCAAAAAGCTAAATTAGCTGAGCCTGTTATGTCACCCGCTGGTGTCGCACCAGTGATGAAAAAATTTGCTAGCAAAATATATATTTCAAAAGCTGCCACCTTTGGCGGTGATGGTATTGCCGGTGGCGGTTGTGGCTGTAAATAAACTGAGTTTATTTAGCGCGATTAAAAAGAGAAGTTATGAATAAAAAAATTAAAATCAGTTTACTTAGTTGTACAGCTATTGGCTCTGGTCTAGCTCATGCTGAGCAAGTATTGTCTTTGCATCAAATGCAATACCAAGAAGATGATGATCGCATTAAGGTTGCTGATACCTCACTGGCGCTAAAATTAGATTTTGGTGTCGATTATAGTTTGGACTTATCACTTGGTTATGACTCGGTTACTGGCGCATCACCTACTTGGCAAATAGCCAATTCGGGGCAGATATCAGCCAACGAAGCCCTGTTTCGTCAAAATGAGTTAGAACAGGGTCAGGCGATGACAGAGGAAACCTTATTAGGTTATGCCCATGATGTGAGTCAGTACCAAATACAAAGAGTGCCGTTAGAAGATACCCGAAAATCAGCAGCAGCAGCGTTAACCATACGCGATGTCTACCGTAATGAGTGGGTTCTTGGTCTTGCTCATTCAGAAGAAGATGATTACAAAAGTAGCAGTGTTTCAGCCTCATATTTGTTGTTTTTAGATAAAGGAAAAAACCGCTCGGTTAATATAGGTTTTGCTTACTTAAATGACAAAACTTTAGTGTTTGGCACGGGTTACCAAAGCCGCACGGAGGAAAAAATTCAGGTGATTAACTTTGAAACCGGACTTACTCAGGTGTTGTCACCAACCAGTGTTTTTGATGTGAAGTTATTTTTCAATCACGATAATGGCTATTTGAGTAATCATTATCTGACCATATTGCGCGGCATAGATATTAATGAAGATGATGTTATTACCGATGACGAGTATTTTTTAGCATCCGATAGCAGACCAGATGTGCGCAATGGTTTTGGTACTAAATTAAGTTACTCCACGCAATTTTGGCCATGGCTTACCGGGCAGTTTAGTTACCGTTATTATCAAGATAGTTGGAGCATAAACTCGCATACCGCTAGTGCAAGTTTAAGTTTTGAAATATTTGATGGCGTATTTATCACCCCCGAATACATTCGTTACCAACAAGGCCAAGCAGAGTTTTATCTTAATCCCAACGTTAAAGAGCCTTATTTTACCGCTAGTGGTGACGGCAGTAATGATACTCGCTTAGGTGATTTTTCTGCTGATACCTATGGCTTGATAATCAGCTATCAAGTGACCAGTGATTGGCAACTCGATTTAGCCGTTAATCGTTACCAACAAAGCAATCAGTTTGCGGCGAGCTGGGCGGTAATGGGAGTGAATTATCGCTTCTAGTAGCCAAGCTGCGGATCGGCCTGAGCAAAGACAAATTTATAATTGGCAGTTTTGTGCGATGACGGTTAACTGTCAATTATTATTAGTGGCAGATGATATTGAGCATGCCAATAAAGTTGCCAGTGCGGTGCAAAAACAAACCTTAGCGTTAGAGAAGAAATATAACTTTTATCAAGCAGACTCTTGGTTAAATAAAGCGGTGAATAATCGTGCTTTATCGCAAGTACATCTTGAGCCAGAAAGCTTAGCTATTTTTACCCGTGTTCGTGAATTATCACAAGCAAGCCAAGGGATATTTGATATTTGTGTTGGCACCATTAAAAAAGCAGCAACACAAAGGCCGCAGTTAACTAGAGCGCAACTATTTGCCAAATACCAAGATGCTATGGGCTTAACCAGTTGGCAAATTAGTGGCAACTTCTTGCAGTTTAATAACAGTAATACTCAGTTTGATCTAGGTGGCGTAGTGAAAGAATACAGTGTTGACCTTGCAATGGCGCTGTGTAAAAAACAGGGCATAACAGCGGGTTTAATTAATTTTGGTGGCGATATTATTTCTTGGGGTCGTAAGCCAGATAATAGCGCCTTTCGCGTAGCTATTCAGCACCCAAAAGTTGTTGATAAAATTTGTGGCAGCATTGCTCTGTCTGATCAGGCTTTAGCTAGCTCAGGTCATTATCATCGACAGTTTAATTACGGCGCTGAGCAAGGTTCTCATATTCTTGCTGGTCAAGGTGTTGCCCAACAAGTGTTAGCTGTTTCGGTGTTAAGTCAAAGCGTGCTCACCAGTGGTGTTTTTAGTACGGCACTGAGTATTGAGCCAACGTTAGTTAATAGTCGTTATGCCCAGGAGCATATCAAAGCAATATTTATCGATGAAGCGATGAACTTTCATCAAGATATTGAATTTTTATCAAATACAGGCTGCATTAAGCACAGCCTCAAGGAAGCCATTTAATGAACATGCAACAAACGGCAATTACATCATCTCCGTTAACATTAACGCCATTAACATTAGCCCCGTTAGCATTTGCTATTACCTTGGGGTTAACACTTGCCAGCCCAAGTTCTGTACAAGCACAAACGTATCAGCAGCAAGATTTTTCACAGCAAAACTTTTCAATGCAAAAGCTTTCACCGCAAGAGAAGTTCTCATGGTCAATTTTTGCTGGTATTACTAATGGTGGAGATACCATGGCTCTTGGTGGTACAGACGTGACTTATAGTCGAGATGGAGAGCAGGTAACTGGTGTTAGCTACAGTGAAAAACTTAAAACGGGCGGCTTTGCCGTATTAGGGCTAGGTGCAAATTATATAATAGATGAGCGTTTTAGCATTCAGTTAAACGGTGCTTATCATTGGGATCGTATTAGTGATCCTGATATAAAATTTACTCGTCTTGAACTTGAGCTTATACCTTACTACCAGCTTACCGATACTTTACAGCTTGGCCTAGGGCTTGTTAGTCATCTTAATATTAAGTTAGATGAGCAATCTACACCGCTTTTGGTAAAACCGGCACGAAGTGAAGAAGATACTGAATTACGCGTATTTAACGAATTTTCTGAAATGTTAGCACCACAGGCACAAGGACTAATCAATGGACAAGCGCGTACAGATGATGACTTAGTTATTAACTCACAAGCTGATTTTAGCACTGCGACAGGTTATTTGGCATCACTGGTATATCAGTTACCACAATGGCACAGTAAGGTGGAATTTAGAGCTGTATTTATTGATTATAAAGCCGATGTGACTAGCAATATTGCTAACCCAGAGCAGGTTCTAGACACTAACACAGGTGAAGTGGCGTTTGATGCCCGCCATGCCGGTATTTATTGGCACTTTGTTTTTTAAATTTGCTCTAGTTTTGTTTCGTTTTTTATCAAAAGTCGGCTATATGTCGGCTTTTTTGTCTGTGATTTTTGACTAGTTAAACTGATTTTGATAAAGCTTTAGCCAATAAAAACCCCGAGTAATTCGGGGTTTTTGTTATTAACAATTTAAATGACTATTGAACACAGATAAAAGCTTGGTTGGTGCTGATATATTTAAGTGCATTATCAACATCCCAGACACCGCTACTGATCCTAATAGAATAGGCATAACTAGGGGAAGGTGCATATTTCTCTTGTAGCCAGTAGAATGAGCTTCTATCCATACTTAAGCCAGCCTCCATTGCAGTCCAATTGATACTGGCATCTTTTGAAATAAGCGCAGCTCCTAAGTTCTGACAATGGGAAATGGCATCATCATGTGTCTTCCCGTCAGTAACTAAGGTATAACAAAGGCCATTATCTTCAAAGCCTGTACAAGTTATTAAAGAAGTATAAGCTTGACTGGCTGATAATACCTCTCCTGCTTGGATATATAATGCCGGTTGCGCCTTCACCCTTACTTGCATCGCACCTTGGGCAATATTAAAGTCTCTGAGTGATTGCGGGTTGGCGCTGACATCTGCCCAGATAGTACCTGCATTAATACTATATTCATAATCTGTTGCCACGTTATAACCAGTAACTAAGTCCCAAGCAAACGTATTGACGTCGGCACTATCAACGACTACGCCATTGGTTGGCGCCGCTGGTGTTTGGCCAAGCTCGACACAAACAAAAGCATAACTATTACTTCGTCTTCTTGAATAGGGAGCCACAGCCCAATCAGCAGAATAGTGGAAATAGAAAGCATCTGTACTATACCTAGGGTCGATCTCTTTTAGCCAATATTTTTGGCTATAATCCAAATTGAATGACTGGGCTAAAGCAGACCATGACACTGGCGTTTCTTTTGAGACCAAACTTGAGTTTTCAGCCTGACAATAAGCTTGTGCGCCATCATGATCTAACTCTTGGGCCACGTAGCTATAACACAGGCCATTTTCCTGATAACCAAGACAGCCACCTTGGGAAATGTATTCTTGCTGCGCTAGTAATACTTGACCAGCCGGCAAGTACTCAGTCGGCTGAGCTTTAAGGCGAATCTGCATGTCACCAAGAGCGATATTGGCATCGTTAAGTGCTTGTGGATTGCTGCTAACATCGCGCCATAAAATTCCGCCATCAACACTGTATTGATAATCGCTCGGGATAGCAAAACCGCTAACATAATCCCAGCCGAAGCTGTTGTCATCGGCGCTATCGACTACTACACCATTAGTTGGCGCGGCTGGTGCTGCTTTGCTAGGTTCGCTTATCATCATGTAAGTATATTGATAAGGTGGCGCACCATTGTAATTTTTGCGACTACAGCCAGAGCTATTCTCGCTGCCATCGAGTGACAGACAGCGGTTACGTGAATATATGCCGATATCACTACTTAGGTAATAATCTTGATCATTATAGCCATCACTGTTCACGATCCAATGTTGGAAGTAATCAAGGTTAAGTGGTTGATTATATAAGCCCTGCAACTGGGCTAGGGTTGGTAATTGCCAATTGGTTTTTCCACACAATGGGCTTGCTGAGGTATTTAACTCATTAGCAATGTTATCGCTTTCAATTGTGCCATCATCGTTAAATCCGGTGAGTTTGGCGACGGTTTGATAACGGCTATCAACATCGTCCGTTTTCGGCAGTTGCCAAATTAGCCCTGATTGATCTTTGGCACAGTAGGCATCTGCGATATCGGTGACAACATTGCCATCATTGTTTAATAGCTGTTGCTGCAGTTGACGGTATAAGCGGCCAAAGGTTAGATAGTCTTCTTCGCCATCATTACTGATACTGCGTTTGTTATTGTAGCCACTCTCATCGCCATGATACTCATAGCCAACATGTTTAGTGTTTGAAGAGGCTGATTGATTGCTCCAATAATAATAATATTCGCTGGTGGCTCCTTGATGATGGGGGAATACCGTGCCATCAATGGTTTTTTTGCTGCTGGTGTAATCGACTGTCGCCAATGACTCTAATAGATTTGGTGTTGGGATAGTCCAATCATCAAACCCACAAATAGCCTGACTATTGTATAAGGCTTGTAAACCACCAACTTGAGTTAGATTGCGTCCGCTGCTATCAGCATAAGCAACATTATCAACACTGCCTGTGGTGCCTTTTTCCATGAGCGACCAAATACGACTTTTACCTTCGTGCCTAAGGTCAGCAACACAGCGCCATCCTTGCTGAAAAGTGGCTGTTGTCGGCATATAATGACCTGCTAAATCGAGTTTGGCAAAGTGTGTACCTACCATGGCATCAGCCACAGCTGTGACAAAACCCGCTTGGTAAGCGGTCTCAAATGCTTGTTTAATGGTTTGCTGATCGCTAATAAAGCCAGCCACGCTAAAGGGTAATACCGCAGTATCAAGGTCTGTTTGTGTCAAGGTCAACTCAGCTAAAGCATCGATATGCATATCTAGTGGTAATGCATCAAGGAGACTTTGGTAGTGAGTTAATTGCTCAGTAGCTAAAGTAAATTGTCCATTTATTTGATACCAAGTTGTTGCTGCTTGCATAGCTAGGGTGTATTGCTCTGCACCACCTAAAGCATTTATTGCTGCCGGGTAACTAGTATGCGCTGTTGTTAATGCTGTAGTTGAGTTATCAAGATCGGCTTTACTAACTAGGGCAGCATCAATGTTAATTAGGGTTTGCTCTAATTGGCTTAATTGTTGTTGCAGGGAAATTAACTGCTCATCATGATTTTTTTGCGTGGCTAAATCTGTTGTTGCCAAGGTTACTGCCGTTTGCGCAGCTTGTTTTTCTGCGGTACTTGCTAATACGTCTTGACTGACAAAATTAGCTAAAAACGATAAGCTGTTAAAGTCATTAGTGCTAGTAACTAACTGCGTATTAACCAGTAAAGCGCCAGTATTTAAACTTGTTTGGCTAGCCACTAAGTTATTATTTACTGCTAGGTAATTAGCGACACTGCTGGCGCTAGTATATGAAGCTAAAAGTGCATCAGTATCTAAACGAGCAGTATCATAATCACTGCTATTGTTGCTAACTTCTGTTTGTAACTTAGTCACTAAGGCATTGATCTTGGTAATAGCTTGGCTAGCACCGGGGTATTGCCATCTTAACAGCATATTTTCTGATTTATATGAAGGGGGGTTACTAACCAGTGCACCGCCTCGAATAGCAACGACATCATTGCTATTGTTTTTTGTTAAATATTTTTTACCATAGTTACCATTATCACTGAAGTCAGCCAACTCGGTATGAGTAGCTGCTTGAGACATTAATATTAGTTCATCAGGAGTTAACCACTGCCAGCCGCTGATCCCACATGGGCTGTTAGCTATTGCTTCATCGAATTTCTGATCAAATTGAGCAGTTTTTACCGAAGTGACTTTTAACCAGTAAGTAGGTGTTGTGGCATTGTGATCAATTAAACAACTGCTATCACTTTTATCCCAGCTACCATATAAGCTTAACTTTTCTGCTTCTCTGCTTTCATTTAACCAGGTATAAGCTAGCTCTTTAAAAATATCGGTAGCAGTACTGTCTGCAACCCAACTGATTTCACCTGCGGCAGCACCTTGACCGTTAGCGAGCTCTTTGACTCGTATGCCAACATCAGCTCTATCATAAGCTTTATGGCCAATATGTTGTGTGTTACTAACTACAGGTTGCCAAGTAATACCTTTATCATTGGTATATTCATAATGGCTTGCTTCTCGGTATGCCCCTAACATTTCCCAACGTATACCATTGTTTTTATACAAATATTTAATCAGCACGGCTTTGGGTGCTGGTGCTAGTTCAGAAATAAATTCTTCTTGGTTACTGAGGGCAAAACCAGCAAGGTTACCAGCGGCAAGGTTGCTGCTAACTCTGACTTGTACTTGATTTATCGCATATATCTTTTCTGCTAATACAATTGGCTTGGCGCTAACTGCCAGCCAAGTTTGTCCGCTATTGGTTGAGTATTGATAATGGCTTAATTGGCTAAAGCCGGTAACTAAGTCGAACGCAAAGCTACTGCTACCACTAAGGCCTCCGTTAGTTACTACGCCATTACTTGGCGCACTTGGTACTAATAAATAGGCTGTATTGCTGGCTAATATTGCTCCAGCATTACGGGAAATTGTACTGTCAGCTTTAATGCGAACCTGCACAGTGCCTACTGGATAATACTGGTTTGCTAATAACTGAGGGTTTGCACTGACATCTTGCCAATTGGTGCCGTTGTCATTTGAGTATTGGTAGTCACTTAATTGGCTATAACCAGTCACAAGACTCCAGCCAAATGTATTGGCAGCATCGTCAATAACTGCATTTATTGGTGCTATTGGATTAATTATTGCTGGTGGCGTAACCGGATCAGGTGTAACTGGATCAGGCGTAACCGGATCAGGTGTTACCGGATCAGGCGTAACCGGATCAGGTGTTACCGGATCAGGTGTTACCGGATCAGGTGTTACCGGATCAGGTGTTACCGGATCAGGCGTAACCGGATCAGGTGTTACCGGACCAGGTGTTACCGGACCTGGCGTAACCGGACCTGGAATAATAACCGGCGTTATTATTCCAGAGTCTATCTCGCTTTTTGAAACAATTAAACTAGGTGTGGATTGTAAAAACACCTCGGCTAGTGTGCTTGATTCCTCACCCGTGTTGATAGCTTCATTCACTTGCTCACTAACATGTTCTACTGGCAAGTCAGCTAGCTTATCGGTAAATAGTTTTGCTACTTGCGATTTTTCTTCATCACTAGTGTTAGTTGCAGACTGAGCTAAACCTTGGGCAATAATATCAGTAACTACTTGAGAAAAAAGATGTAGCCTGCTGTGCTCTAGTCTTTGTTCTGCTGTTAAACTTGTGTCGTTTTTTGCTGCGACAAAGTCGGTATAAAGCATGCTGACATCGGATAAACCTAGCTGTTGCATTAATATTTTTTCGGCTTGGGCGCTATCGCCTAAAGTATGTGTTTTTGCATAAACCAAGGTAGTTAGCGGTGAAACTACCTCAGGCTTTTTATAATCACTTAGTAAATAATAGGCTTGGCTTATGGTTTGTCCTGGATGGTCACTATCTATGGTGATACCCGCTGACGTGGTAACAAGTAATGGCGCTTTAACATCTAAGCCCTCGGGAGCGACTATTTCAAAACGACCATCTTGATCAGTGAGTACTTGATATTCACTGTCGCCATCACACTGAAAATTATTATTTATATCTATACAAGCTTTTGCCATGGCTAAATAACCATCGACGGCAACACCTGAAATTTGTTGAGTTGCCGCTATAGGCTCAGGTTCTGTTTTACTGTCTGAACCACAGCCAGTTAAACCTAACAAGAGCGATGAAAGTGCCAGCAATTGGGGGCTGATAAGTCTCATGAGTTTACTTCCTTTATTAACTAGATATACCTAACCTCGAATGCTTTTAAATTCTTTAATTAATAAAAGAAAGACTAAGCTAATTGTTAAGCATCTGTAAAAATTCCGTGTGAATTATAATGCGAATCGTTATCATTTGTAAGTCTTTATGCTGTTTTATTGATTATTTATTAAATATGTTCTACTGAGGGGGAATAATTAACTCTAATGCTCTGCTTGGTTAACTTATTATGTTCATGACTAAGCTTTATTCATTATGTAGGTAGGCAAGTAGGCAGGCAGATAAATAATTACCTTCGTTGATAGCTTGTATTGGTGAAGGGGTTTTACCTGCCCAAAATTGATAGGCTCAAATGACTAGTTGAAGCATGGGCGGAGTGAGCTGATGATAAGTGTAGGGCAGAGAAGGGCCCGATAATCTTTGTGGAGCATGTAAGGCTAAAGGTGGTGTTACAAGAGCTAGTTAATATTGATGCGGAGCCTAATCGAAAATCCGAAACTACTTATACAAGGTAAGGCTTATGTTAACTCTGCACTGATTTACAACTTATCTATAATGATATTATATTGATATTTATTGTTTTTACTCGTTGTTTTAGCTGTCATCATAGCTTGTTGCTCAACAGACTTTCTGTTGAATAAAACATCTTGGTCATTTAGTTCTTGGTTTGGAAAGTACATTTGTGTCAGCAGCGATTCATAGCCTTTTTTTGATATTTTAAAATGAATATGAGGTGTTCTTTGTCGGCTAGTGCTTATCGGGTATGCACCGGGGATAACGGTTTTAAAACTATAGTGACCTTCAGCGCCACTTTGTAGAATAGCCCAAGCTTGGAAGTTTTCATCTAAGGGGGCTTCATTGGTATCATGAGGATGATGGTAGCGGCCAAAACTATTGGCTTGCCAAAGATCAATACTTACATCTTCAACAGGGTTTAACTCTTGGTCTAATACCTGACCAAATACTTCAATAATTTCACCTTGGGCAAGGCCAGTTTTACCTGCTACTTTGGTTAGATCAGCATCTTGATCTTTTTGTGGTGTGATGGGGTAGAAAGGCCCTTCCATTTCACTTGGCGTGATTACTCTTGCCTGTAAACTGCTAGTAAATAGGCTGGCCACTGAGCCTAGTAAGGTCGTTTTTAAAAATTTACGGCGCTGTATTTCTTTCACTTGTATTCCCTTACTGATAAATAATGTATCAAGGCTAATCACTAGCTAGCAGTCAGCTTATCAATAGCCTAACCGCAGCTTTTAACTAATTTCCAGATTGAAAGTTATCAGTTTAATTAAGCAACTGGCTAGCGACTTTTTGTATCATTTTATTAATACCCAAGCCACTTGAAGCTGCGTCCACTAGGATGCGGAACGACCCATGGTTAAGGCGTCTCATTTTATTATGATCAACAACTCTATTTTTCGTCAAAAGTAGTGAGAAAATTAAAAAATATTTTATAAATAGCTATAAAATAATGGCAACTGAGTGCGCTATATAGACCTTAGGTTAATATTTTTTTGCCATATATTTTCTAATAAATGAATGGTGGCTTATTACTGATAAGTCGTAGTAATAAGCCCAAATCAACCATTCTAAATACTAACTCATTGATATTGTGTAAAATAGGATCTATTTCTATATTGGATATTACTGATAAGTCTCAGAAATATAATGTTTTCAGTTTATAAGGTACTGAAAATATGGGATATTAATACGAATTAAATTAGAGTTATGTTTTTAATTCGCATTAAGGAGAAAATAATGAATAAGTGTATTGTTTTACTATTATCAATATTCGTTTCAACAGGAGCAATAGCTGCGAGTATAATTCACCCTCTAGACTTCAAAGGTGGTGACGCAGAAAAAAAGAAAGTAATTCAACAAATAAAATTAAGTGTAAAAAAAACATATAGCCAGATTGGCATGGGAGATCCTTCAACCCTTCGAATGATGGAAAAAGAAGAGCTTAATTCTTTCAAGAAGTTAACTAAAGTCGATAATAGGAAATTACTTGATAATGTAATTCGCCAATATTGTAGTGTCGGAATGTGTAACTACAATACAATTTTCATGATGTACAACGAGCAAAATAAAGCTTCAAAACAAAATTTAACTTGGTAACTCATCAAACATAATAAAAATCAACAAGGACATAACAGTTGGCTACGTGTCACTTTACTACACAATTTTAGCTAACCATTACTTAGCCTGTTATTTAGGCGTTATAATTTATCGAAATATAAGGAGATTTAAAATTGAGTTATGTAAATAAAAATTTATTAAATGATGAAAAGGTCATACATAAAGCGTCTATTCATTGGTTTATTTTTATTCCAAGCATTATAGCTTTTGCTTTAAGTATATTTTTAATAGGGCAAAAAGAAGGGGTGAACGCATTTGGAGCCTTTTTATTTATGTTTTCTATTTATATGTTTATAAAGGCATTTGTAATTAGAAAAACAACTGAATTAGCAGTGACCTCAAAACGTATTATAGCAAAAACAGGGTTTATTCGCAGAAACACTGTTGAGTTGAATCACAATAAGGTAGAGAGTTTTATTATCGATCAAAGTATATTGGGTCGGATTTTTGGCTTTGGTACTTTAATTATTAATGGTACTGGTGGTGGAAAAACCCCAATACCAAATATAGATGCTCCACTTATCTTTCGAAAAGAAGCTATGCAAGCCATAGATACTCAGCAGAACTAAAATTATAACAAATTGCTGAAACGGAAAAATAACAGTTAACCATCGCTTCGAGATTATAGCCAACCATTATTTTCCGATTAGCAAGGCGTTAAGCGTACAGGTAAGTATGAGTAGTATCATAGTTAAAAAACAGCATGTTTTTCCGTCTCGCTCTATTAAGAGGTTTTGTGCAGAAGGCGGAAGTGTTGAAGTATTTAGAAAAGCCTCAGGTAAAAGATTTTTAGCTAAACCTAATAACACGGTGTTTTGGGTTAATCGAGTGTGGGATCAATCAACTGAAAAAAGTTTTGGTAAGCGTATCGAAGACGAATTTCAATCTGTAACCGAGAAAATATTACAACGTGGTTGTTATGAAATACCAAAGGATCAGCATCGAGTTATTACCCGCTTCTTGGCTTTATGGAAATATCGTGCAGCTCTGGATAGCGAAGAACGACTCGTAAATGAGGCTTCTAAACTTACTTCAACAGTGACAGAGCTGAATGAAAAAAATCATTTAGATGAGTTACATGTACATTATGTAGATGAAAGTGGTACGTTTCCAGCAAGGAACATAAGAGGCTTTGAACTACGAGGGCAAGTTATGATGTATGAAAGAAGTTATGACAATTTAAATTGGTGCTTAGTTAATAGTCCTCACCGAGACTTAATCGTTCCTGATACACCTGAAGATGATCTATTTATCCCCATAACACCATCTATGTGTTTACTTACAGGCCAACCGGTACACGAATTATCACTAGATCAATCAATTGATGCTAATACAAGGTCATTTATAAAATCAAAGGATATAATATTTGGTAGAACTGTTGCAGAGTACGCTTAACAAGTGACTATGGTAATTATCAATACAAAACCTAATCCAAATCAATATTGCAGGTTAAATGCTAATGTCAGCAAAGTGGTAAAAGTGAGCATTATCTTTTAACCAATGGATAGTTAAAATAAGTTTACCGCTAATGACCTCTTGGTGGTATTTAGCGACGTTTTAGTGATATTGTTCACGCAATAAATTTGTAAATAAAAACGCTATACATGTGCTACAAATAACAAGGGTACTCAATGGTTGCACTTGTAAGTTGTTGTATTTGCTTTGTTATGTGTTTTATTGCAAGTCATTAACAGGGCGTTAAGTAGCTTTCGTCCGGCATTAAGAGAGAATGTATGGAAGTTAAAGAGTGGGACACACCTTTCAACGAAGGTACAATATTTATCGTTGATTTATCTTGGAACGGAAAGAACTTTTCTGTTGAGTATCCTAAGGGTCCAGCCTATGAACTTCGAGGATCTAAGAGACACAGCGATTATGCTTTAATTGTAAGTGTTTTTCATTTAGAAACTGAAGCTGTTTATGATGTAATGTTCAAAGTTGTTAGTGGCTTTCGCTTATTAGATGAAGGTGGTTTACTTGAACTATGGACACCCGGAAAGAAGTCCCCCAACTGCGCTCTTATCAAAGGGCATCTATGGAGCAAAGAAAGTCCAATCACATTTATATCGGGTTATGAAGATGAATGGTCTCATTTAATTTCTACAGAGGATGAATGTGTCGAAGTTGTGGCCGACGAACACCCGGAAATTAAGTTTGTTGAAAAAGTCAGTAAACGGGAATCAGCTACTTAACAAACGTATGCTGTGGAAGCGCAAAAAGCAGCGCTCAACAACTACGGGCGTTATCGATAAAAAATCTAATCCAAATCACCGCTACTGATTATTTCAAAAGTCATGATGCGTAGTCACAAATCATGGTAATTTAATCATTACATCACACCGATAAATACCGAGTTAAGCATGAGTTAAATGACGTTAATTAAGCGTTACCTCTTTATTAAATAGAATTCTTTAAAGTATTGGAACACTTACTTTTTTAGCTTAACTTTCATCATTATTACTGATGACTTGCTATCAATTCCTTATCTGCAGTAAAAGATATTTCAAGCCAAGTTGCAGGAGGAGTAACTTAATTACACTTGAACCTAAATCAAATTCCATGATAGCTTATTGTATTCAATATACAGTTTTTTGATTTGATTGGAGAGTCAATATGAATAAAAGCATGAATAAAACTAAGGTGGCACTCGGTATACTTTTTGTTGGAATTACTGCTGGGCTTATTTATAACCAAATACAACCAGCCAACCAAGCTCAGCATGGTATAGAGGACAAAAAAGTATTGACCAGTACACTGGAAAGTAGCAGTAAAAATGACGGGCTTGCGGATAATGCTCAGTTAACCGCTACTCCATTGAATACTGTGAACAACAGTCGGAAAAATACCGAGGGAGATAGTGACGTTATTAGCGCCGCAGCTCCTTCAGCTAACAGCGATAGTAACGCCAGACTTTTGGCAAATAAACATCAACAGCCAGCAGATCACCGCAGTGCTCAGCAACCAAAAGCTCATGGTCATGAAAATCAGCACAGACATCCTGAAAACAATTCATTAATACCGCCAGGAGAGCCGAAAAAGCCACTGCCAAACCAAGAAACTAAAGGCTAATTAGTTCAATAAACCGATAAGGATATCGGTTGTTGTTGTTGATAATGTTTAATCCCCTCCACTTTGAAATCAAGTTACTAATTTCTGCTTAACGTTCAAGTTTGAGTAATTCCACTGTTTTTATGTCTAATTATTCATATCTCGTAACATCCTAATAACAAACGATAAAAGTTTCGTTAATAAAGTACGAAGAAATTCTTATTAATATACTGCTTGAATATTGTATACAAAATATTATATAAAACATATTGAAACATCTTTACACATTTGTTTCGACCAGAGAGGGATGTACGCGTTAGATGCAATGAGAGTAATAAAAAATACAATATGCTTACTTTGCTACACGGACGAAATACCTAATCGCTATATTAAGAATAGGCTTAAGAAATATGAAACTAACTGCTAAGAAAACATTACTAGCCAGCGCGATATTTTTATCGTTAAACATGACCAGCGTTCAAGCAGCAACAATGTGCGGCGCTAAAACCTTAGACCGTCAAGGCGAAGTTCCTGCCAACCAAACTCACTGTATCACCGATTATGGTCATTACTTATATGTGACTGTGCCTTATGAAAATAGTAACGTAACTATTACCACTTCCGGCGGAACATTTAACGGTACTGATGCCGCTATTAAGCTTTACGATGGTAATGATTGGAGCGGCAATGTCGAGCTAAGTAGTATTACCCCGGGTACAAATGAAGAAAGCCTGACATTTGTTTCACGTGCAGGTGAACGTTACTTTAAAATTGACGGTAATATTGAGCAGACTAGTTTAACTGTAACCATCAGCGGTGGTGATGTGCCACCACCAATGGGTGATTACGTCATTTACAATACTAATGTTTTTGTCGATGTACCAGCGGCCACTATTTCGTCTAAAGCACAATATGGCCCCGCTATAGCAGCAATTTTAGTGGCAAGTTATAGTGACTTTGCTGGTATTGCCGGCGCGGCTAATGACCCTATTGATGATGTATCGCAGGCGATTCATTACCTAGCCAAAGCCGATGATTTAACCGATCCTGATTTAAACCAATTATTATATTTCTTAGCCTCTTATAAATATAATGCCGCCGCATTAACTGATGCCGAAGCCTCAAAGTTAAGCACAGCGCTTTTAGCCGTTAGTCAAATGAGCAACTTCATTGCTCCGGCAGGTAGTGTCATCCAAGAAGGTTATGCCACCGCCTTATCAAATTTCAGAAATGACGCTAGCTCAGCTTATTTTAAAGATCAGCTACCGCATTTATTAGCGATAATTCAATATTATTCTGAGCAAAGCAATCCGTTTGGCATCAGTAATGGTGGCGATACCACAATGGCATTGATGGGCGCGCTAGGTGATGCCGCTTATTATGGTGATGCTTCAATAAAGTCTGCTATCAATACCAACATGCTTGATGTGTTATCGGTAATGCGCTCATTTATCTTTTTAGGTGAAACCTCTCTTGATATGCGTTGGAGTAAAGAAGCGGATAGAAAGTGGATCATGCCACATTCATTTATCGCTATGGGTAAACTCGCTTCAATTGCCACTGATGAAGCGAAAGCTCGTTTTGATAGCACTATTTTAGAAGCTCGTGAAAAAGTTATTGCAACTATCTCTGTTGAAACAACAGAAACAATTATCACCAAAAAATACTTAGAAAATGCGGGACGTACTTGTTCAGCAGGTGACCCGTTATTTGGTAGTTGTGTTGTACCACCAAAAGAAGCTGATATTTTAACGGTTAGTTATGATTGTACTGCGAATATCACTATTCGTGCACAAGCTTCTATTAGCCAAGCAACACTTGATCAATCTTGTGCTGATATGGCCTTACAAGAAACGGAATTCCATGCATTCTTCAATACTGCAGGTACGCCGGTTACCGGTGACTTAAATGAACACATTGAAGTTGTCGCTTTTGCTAGCCCGGAAGATTATGAAAAATATGCGCCAGAATTTTTTGGCATAGCTACCGATAACGGTGGTATGTATTTAGAAGGTACTCCAACTGCGCAAGGCAACCAAGCACGCTTTATTGCTATGCAATGTCCTGACGCTTGGTTAGGCGGTTCATGTCAATATATTGATCAAATCTATAACTTACGACATGAGTTCGTTCATTACCTTGATGGCCGATATAATAAAGCCGGTTCATATGGCACCTTTGATCCTAATGCTGCCTGGGCTGAAGGTATGGCTGAATACATGGCTATGGGTAAAGATCATACCCGTACGTTAAATACTTTATCAGGTGAAACCATTCCACCATTGTATAACATCGTCTTTATGGGATATGAGTACGATAACTTATATCCTTGGGGTTACTTTGCAATGCGTTACTTAGGTGAAGAGCATAAAAATGAAGTCGAACTTATTGCTGCAACCCTAAAATCTGGCGACAATGCCGCTTATAAAGCTGCGCTTAAAGGTGCAGTAGAACGCACCGGAGCAGGTTTTGAGACTTATATGCTGGCCAACTCTACAACGGTTGCACCAATTGCTGCACAAATACCAGCACAAGATATGATTGGCAGCTGTGACTTAGTTCAGCAATATACTCGTTATTTTGATGCAGCAACCACCAACTTTAGCTTTACCAATACCACAGATACACCCGTGTCATTATTCTGGGTAGATAGCACTAAAGGTACAGCTAATTTTGGCAAGAATTATAAAACTTTAAATCAAGGTGACAGTTACAGTTCAAGTACTTGGAAAGTTGACGATCGCATGATGTTATCTGATAACAACATGAACTGTATTGGTGTTGCCGTGATGGCTGAAAATACTAATACTTTCACTATTGAAGCTGAATTAGTAAAAGATGTAGTAGCTGAAGTGATTCCTGCCTTAAACCAAATGGGTAGTTGTGCTTTAGCGCAACCGCATTTGATTATGGATCAATCCCATGAATTTACTATTACTAATACCTCTGACACCGCCGTTCGTTTATTTAGAATTGATAATACCAAGGGCAGCATAATCACCAGCAGTGGTGGTACTGGCTTTACTCATGGTTATGGCGTATTAGAGCCGGGCGCAAGTTACAGCAATGACGTTTGGTACGGTGATCGCCGCTTAATGGTAACTGACAGCAGTTTAAATTGTTTAAGTGTTGGTGTGTTAAACAATGCTATTGCTAGCTTTACTGTTGACCAAACTATGGTAGCTAATGCCGCGGCTGCAGAAGTGATTCCAGCAGCAAATACCATAGGTAGTTGTGCATTGATGCAGCAACATTTAACCGGTCCATTTGAAGCAGACTTCTCCTTTATCAATAACAGTGACAAACCAGTGCGTGTTCATCGCGTTGATAATGTAACTGGTGAGCTAAATGTTGATTTTGGTTTTACTACGCTTGCTACTGGCGAAAGCTATGACAGTGTTGCTACCTGGAAATGGTTTGGTAACCGCCGTGCGGCAATTACTGATGAAAGCAATCAGTGTTTAGGTGTTGCGGTAATGACCGAAGAAAACACTAGCAATGATTATGTTATTACTAATGAGCTAAGCGGTGGCGGCGGTACTCAGCCATTAGATTCAGATGGTGATGGTGTAATTGATAGCTTAGATGCTTTCCCATTTGATGCAACGGAAACGAAGGATAGTGATGGTGATGGTGTTGGTGATAACGCCGATGTTTTCCCTTTTGATGCAACTGAATGGTTAGATACTGATGGTGATGGTATTGGCGACAACAGCGATCCAACGCCGAATGGTGATGTTGATACTGACGGCGACGGACATTTAGATAGTGTTGATGCTTTCCCTAACGATCCTACTGAATGGTTAGATACTGACGGTGATGGTCATGGTAACAACAGCGATGCTTTCCCTAATGATGCAACTGAATGGTTAGACACTGATGGCGACGGTCATGGTAACAACAGTGATGCTTTCCCTAATGATGCAACTGAATGGTTAGACTCTGACGGTGACGGCATGGGTGATAACTCTGACCCGTATCCAAATGATGCAACTAACGGCGGCGGTGTTACCGTACCTGATTGTGGCGCAGCAACTATTACTAGTGGCAAATTAACACTGGAAAATAACGAATGTGTTGCAGGCGGTCGTGGTTCATTCTACGTATGGGTTGAAGCAGATAATACCCAGTTATTCTTAAGCACAGCTGGTGGTAACGGTGATGTCGGTATTTATTTTAACGCCGATAATTGGGCTACCGCAGCAAATGCGCAAGGGTCTTCTGCAGCTGTAGGCACAACGCAGTCCTTGCAAGTTACCGCAAACCGAGGCTGGCGCTACATTACTTTAGAAAGTACCAGTAATTATGCTGATGTTACTTTCAAAGTAAGTTTAACTGGCGAAGTAACACCACCAGTAGAGCCGCCAGTAACGGGTACAATTACTAACGCTTGTACTACATTAGCGCCATTTACTTATGGTGCTTTAGAAACTGGTGCTGCGGTTTGTTCGGGTAATGGCCATAATAGTTATTACATCTATTTAGATGACAGCGTTACCAGTATTGAAGTGAATACTGCCCATGGTACTGGTGCAGTTGAACTTTATACTGGAACTAGCTGGCCTACTGCCGCTAGTCATAGCCATAAGTCTACAAATGCAGGTACTACTGAGCAAAGCATCACTGTTAATAACCCGCCAACAGGTTGGTTTTATATTGCAGTTGAGAGCGCAGGAAGTGACGTAGCTGTGCAAGTTGATGTGAAATAGCATAAATAGCTAAAATGAGTAACTATTGATAAAAGGTAGTTACTAAATTGAAACGGGCCATTAGGCCCGTTTTTTATGCTAGTTAAAAATGCAGTGTTAAATTTACGGGGAAGTTTTATTACCTACCGGCCATGACATAGTGATTTTTGCACCATTGCCAGTGTTTTCTAGGGTGAAGTCACCACCATGATTACGGGTTATTTCCGCACAAAGCGACAAACCTATACCTGAACCATGACTTTTAGTGGTGTAAAAAGGTGTTAAGGCGTTATCAAGATTAGCAAAGCCTGGGCCATTATCGATAATTTCAATAATCTGTTTGCCTTGTTGCTGAGCTTGCATGCTGTCTTGTTGGTAGTAAAGACTGATGCTGATTGCACAGTGTTCTTTATCGCAAGCTTCTTGAGAATTCTTGAAAATATTAATTAATATTTGCACCATTTGTTGTTCGTCAGCATAACATTGGGCACTACCTTGATAATGTATAGTGCAGGGCTCAGTGATCATGGCTTTGGCTTCATCAAGTAAGTCATTAAAATCAAACCAAGTTGATTTAGGTGCTGGCAAGTGGCTTAGTTGACTATATTGATTAATAAAGCTGAGTAAGCGCTCACTACGTAGCTTAATCCTACCCAGTACCATGCGGACCTGTTCTTCATTAAAGCTATCGTTACATAATAAGGTATCTGCCATCGATGCCATTGGTGTTAACGAATTACGTAGTTCATGAGCTAATACCCTAATAAGGTTTTGTTGGGTAATGCTTTGTTGTTGATGTAAGGGCTGAGAAATATCTAACGCAGAAAAGATATGACATTTCTTCTGTTGAAATAGATAGCTAATACTTTGACACTGCCATTGATGATTAAACTGCTTATGGCTTAAATTGCCATTTTCCATGAAAAAGCCTAAATCTGCTGCCTTGGTACCAATAAGCATGGGCTGCTGGATTTTTTCCTTCATGGCAATATTGCGATAACTTAACTGAGTATTTTCATCGAACAAACACACCGGAATAGGCCAAGAGTCGAGAATGTGGCTAAGCACATTTTCCAGTGTTTGGTTTTGTTGTACTTTATCGGCGTTACCTATGGCGAGTGCCGATATTTCTTGCTGTAATTCAGCCAGTAAATTGTCTGGGTGTTGTGCTTTAAAACGTAAGTTGGTTTCGCCCTCGCGGATAACTTGCGTATAGGTAGTTAGCTGCATAATAGCTTGTCGCCAGAAATGATAACTTCGCCAAGCGAGCCAAATTAAGGGGTAGCAGAGACAAAATAGTAAAGTAGCAATTGCCAACTTACTCCAGCCCATTTTATAAGTAAGCGCTGCTGTTAAGCTGAATATAATGGTGAGTGTGCAAGCTAAGCCAAAAGCTAGCCATTGTTCATGACTAAACTTAAATGTTAGCGGTTTGGCTAGCGCCTTCAGGCTATTTGTTTTTTGACTACTCCGCATGATGAATGGCAAATTTTTCTAAGCGGCGATAAAGGGCATTACGTGAAATATCTAATAATTTCGCCGCCTCTATTACTTGCCCACCTGTGACTGTCATGGCTTTTTCAATTAGCTGTTTTTCTGCTTGTTCTAGCGGTTGTAATACCACCTCATCGCTAATGTTGTTGGCATTATCTAATAACAGTTGTAGCGCCGTTATTTCATTGGTAGTGCTAAGTAAAACTGCGCGTTCAATAACATGGCTTAATTCGCGGATATTCCCGGGCCAATTATGTTGTTTTAATTTATTGAGCGCACAAGCACTGATAGCTAAAGCATGCTTGCCATATTTGTCACTGAACTTGGAGATAAAGTTATCAGCTAATGCGGCAATATCTTCAAGGCGTTCGCGCAGTGGCGGAATGGTAATCACCAAGGTATTTAAGCGATATAACAAGTCTTGGCGAAAAGCTTGTTTACTGACTAGTTGGTTAAGGTCGGCATTGGTGGCGCTAATTAAACGCACATCAGCCACTTGCGTTTGGCTTGAACCTAAAATTTCAAATTGGCCGGTTTCTAAAACCCGTAATAATTTAGGTTGCAGTGATAGTGGCAAGGAACCAATTTCATCAAAAAATAGGGTACCTTTATCGGCAAGCTCGAAGCGACCAATACGATTTTGTTTGGCATCGGTAAAAGCGCCTTTTTGATGACCAAAGAGTTCACTTTCAAATAAATTTTCAGGAATAGCGGCCATATTTACCGTGATTAATGGTGCATGCTGGCGTAAAGATAGTTGATGAATACGCTCGGCCAGCAGTGATTTTCCGGTACCGTTTTCACCTAAAATTAAAATATTGGCATCGGTTGGCGCTATTTGTCCAATTAAGGTTTCAATGGCCTGCATGCTAGGGGATTGACAAACCCAGGCCTTTTTATTTTCTGGGGCTAGTAATTGTCGATAGCCTTGGTTTTGCTCTTTTACCCGAGAGAAACTTAATTGTTGTTTGATACTGTTTAACAGTTTTAGTTTATTCCATGGCTTTTCGATAAAGTCACTAGCGCCTTTTTGTAAACCTTGCACTGCCAGCTCAATTGAGCCCCATGCTGTCATTAAAATTACCGGAATATTTAGTGGCTGTAACTGTTCTAAAATGGCTAAGCCTTCTTGACCACTGGTGGTATCACGAGAGAAATTCATATCGAGCAGCACTAAATCTGGCTGTTGCCGATTGCTTTGAATGATGATCTCTTTGGCATTGGCCGCCTCAATGATCTGGTAACCCTCAGAGCTGAGTAATAAATTTAACGCTAAACGGATATCTTCATCATCATCAGCAATTAAAATGGTGGCATTGGTCATAGGGTTTCCATAAGGTTAAGCGGTGAGTTTCACTAAGGTATAAGTGAAGGTAAAGCAAAGTAAAAGAAAAGGAAACGAGGTCAGTCGTTTCCTTTGTTAATTCTATGCCACACTACCATGGTTGAGGTAATTAATCTTCACGCAAAGCTTGCATAGGATCGCTACTAATTACTCGCCATGCGGGCATAATGACCGACATAATAACGATAACAACCAAGGCTGCATCTAAGCCAACCATGGCTAACCAGTTAAAGTCAGGTAACATCTCTAAGTTTTGTGATATTTGTGCATAACCTAAGACAGAGACAATAAAACCTAAACCTAAACCTACCACTAACATTGCCAGCGCATCTTTTAAGATAAAGCTAACTAATTTAGCTTGTTTAGCGCCAGTTGCCATACGCACGGCAAGTTCATACTTTCTGTGGTTAGTGGTCATTTGTGTAAGACCTGCGACACCTATGGCAGCAAGGAAAAGTGTTAAGCCAGTCATAGCCAGTACTATCCATAAACTAAGTCTTTGATTGAGTGTTTGTCTTTGCCAAACATCCGCTAATGATTCTACCGTGACATTTGTTAAACGCGGGAATTGGCGTTTAACTTCACTGGCTAACATTGCTGGCGTAACCGTAGCTCCTTCAGGCAACATCACAGTAAACTGCATGGTAGTGCCAGGTCTTACTCTATGAGAATATATGGATGGTAAACCTAACGGGTCAGCAATACCTGTTTGACTCAAGGTATTACCAACTATGCCAGTAACAATTACTGGAGGCATAGAGCCATCAGGGCTCATTTGAATGGTCTTGCCAATAACCTCTTGGTAAGTAAATTCCGAGAATAATAATTTTGCCATATTTTCATCAATGACAATTCGATCTTCATCATTATCGATTTGCGCTTGGCTGACATTAGCTCCAGCTAACATTGGGATATTAAAGGTTGAGAAATAATTAGCCCCTAAGATTTTTATTTGATGAATAACCCGCTCACCTGATACATCATCACGAAAAACATTTACCCGTAATGAATCAGATAGTGGACCATAGTTAGGGGCAATTACTTGGCTATTAGGTACTTGTTGCTCGATTAAACGAGATAAGCCATCAAGCAGCTGTTTAGCCTCACTCTTACCGTAAGAGTCGAAGGTATTTAACTGGGTAATGTACTCTTCATCGCTAACTGTCATGGAAATTTCATAGCTATTGCCAAGATCATAACCAGTTTCTTGGTAAACAGCTTGATAGCTTTGCATGGCGATCATCACTGAAGCGGTCAGTAATATCGAGGCAATAGATAATTGCAGTACCATTAATACCCGGCTTAACCATTGATTACTTTGTGCTTGAATGCCTTTACCACTGCTGTTTAAGTTATTGCCTAAAGCCTGTTTATCAATATCAACCAGTGCAAGGGCACTAAATAATACACTTAGTACTAAGATGATGGTGATTGAAGCTAATACGGTAGTGCTATTAATTGCAATGGCATCCATCATAGGTAAGCTATCACCGGCAATTAACGGTAAACTTCTTATCGCCCAGCCGGTAACTAATAAGCCTGTTAATGCCGCGAGAATAAAGCTTGGTAGGTTCTCAAGTAATACCAGTAATCTAACTTTTGTTAGACTGGCGCCTAAGCTTATTTGAATGGCAAACTCCTTGGTTCTGCCTTGATAATGAGCAATAAATAAATTCAGTAAGTTAAGTGTCGCCATTAATAACAAGCCGATTACTGCGGTAAATAAGGCGATAAGTAAACTTTCAGTTTCCCCTAACATATTGCTGCGATAACTGCTGGCCTTAGCGACTTTATTGGTAGTAGTAATAAAGTCCAAAAACATTTGTACCTGCTCATCATCGACATTACGGGTGACATAGTCTTCTAACCAAGCATCAACTTCTGCTTGTGATGGTAGCTGTGCTTGGCCATTAGCCGACTTGAGAATAAGGTTATCAATATCATTACTAATATTACCGATATTATCTTTTTGCGCTTTTATTTTAGTCAGGTTGGCGATAAACCACACTTGCTGCGCTAAAATCGCTTGGTTACTTTTTATTGCCATAACATCTTCAATAACGCCGGCAATGATATAGTTTTTATTGGTAATGGTAACTTGTTTACCAATGACTGACTTAACGCCAGAAAATGCGCTTTGCCAAAGGCTTTGTGATATCCAGACATACTTTTCTGGGGATTCAACCGTGACATCATCGCCCAATAATAACTGGCTACCTAGCACTGAAATAATGTTACTGGAGGCGTCATAACGGGTAGTAGCAAAGGTGGTGTTATTAACGACAACATCTTGCTCAGAGGGGGCAATAGCTGCCCATTCACCGACATCAGCAAAGTGCTCACTAAAGTCGACTAAGCGATTCATGTTCCAATAGGAAACACTTAAGGTATCTGACATATTAAAGCGATAGTCAAAGGTTTGCAGTGAAGCCTCGTTTTTAACGCCTTTCAGCGGTTGATAGAGCAAGGTCGATGAAATTGACACAACACTTAAAACCGCGCCTAAGGTTAAGCCAAGGGTTAAAATTAACGGCACACTTAAGCGCGGTAATGAAAATATCCGGTTTATGCCTTGGTATAAGGCTTTTTTTAATAAACTCATGCAACCCCCTGCAATGTTTTTTCATCTAGAGTGTGTACTCCAGGGTCATTTTCTACGCTCGGGTCAGTACTTATTTCTGAAACAATTTGACCATCTAGCAGTTGGATTTGACGACTAGCACAACGTGAATAACGGCTATCATGAGTTACCATCACTATGGTGGAGCCAGCTTTGTTAAGTTGCGCTAGTAGAGACATCACTTGGTCACCGTTTTTACTGTCCAAGTTACCCGTTGGCTCATCAACTAAGATCAAGTCGGGTTTACCTACAAGGGCACGAGCAATAGCAATACGTTGTTGCTGACCACCAGAGAGTTGATTTGGACGATAATGCTGTCGGTGCAACATATCAACCTGGCTGAGTACTTCTTCTACTCGTTGTTTTATTTCTGCTTTTTTACAGCCTCTGTGCTCTAACGGCAATGCAACATTTTCAAATACAGTTAAGCTATCAATTAAATTGAAAGACTGAAAAACATAACCAATATGTTCATTACGAATTTGTGTACGTTGATCTACTTTTAAGTCATTGGTGGCAATATTAGCCAGCTGATAATCACCTTCACTGGCAGAGTCCATCAAACCCATAATTGACAATAATGTTGATTTACCACAGCCAGAAGGACCGGTGATGGCAACAAACTCACCTTGGTTTATTTCTAAACTAATACCTTGTAAGGCGTGGGTCTCGATTTGTTGGCTGTCGTAACGCTTGTGAATGTTGGACATGGTAACTACGTTTTTCATGGCATTTTCCTTAATATTATCGTTATTGCTGCAGGCATAGCCGTCAGTTTTATTGTTTGTTATTTTTTGTATATTTATGCTGTTAATTAACTTGCTAGTCGGTGATGCTCAATTGTTGATACTGGTTATATTTTTGCGTATCACTACTGACGAGTTGCTCGCCAGACTGGAGTCCGGCAGTGATCACTAATTTATTTCCTGAAAGCTCGCCAAAAGTGACGTTTCTTTGGTTCAAGTTGTTGTTAGTATCGCGGACAAAAACACTTTGTTTGCTGCGTGGGCGAAAACCGGGTACTTGCTCTATGTAGTTAGCGCCTTGTTGATTTCTAACAAAAACTTGTGCAGAGATGGACAACGCTGGGCGGGCATTGGATGTTAATGCTTCATCAATAACCACTTCAGCTAGAACCGAGCCGTTACTGACCACACTTTCGATACGGGTGATATGGCCCTTGATAATGCCTTTTTGAGTATCAATCAATACCAGAGCATTGATATCTATTTGATCTGCTTGGTTCTGTGGTAAACGTAAACGAGCAATTAACTCTTCGTCACTACCGACTTTTGCTAACGACTGACCTAATTGTACACTTTGACCTAATTCAATTTCTAAGGTTTGCAGTGAGCCTTTAATGCCGGCTTTGACTTTCATATCATCAAGCTGCTGCTCAAGTAGGGCAACTTGTGCTTGTTGCTGAGTGATGGTGATGTCGCGCTGGGTTAGCTGATGACCTTGCATCTCAATAAACTGTTTATATTTTTTCTTTTCAAAACCTAGCCTTCTACTTTCTTGCTTAACGGCTAATTTAGCGCGTTGTAATTCTATTTTTGAAGAAACGCCTAAATCCATTAGGTTTTTGTTCACTGATAGCTCTAACTGCGCTTTTTCAATTTCAGCTTCAATATCAGCAATACGGCCTTGGTAGTTTAAGCGTTCACTTTGTTGTTCATATTTAAAGGCTTCTCTTTGCGCTAATTGTTGAGCAAGCTGACCATTGGCGGCGTTTACTTCCTGCACTAATTTTGGGTTTGTTAAGTGTAAAATGATAGTGTCAGGATTAACTTTGGTACCAGGGCGAACTAAAATTTCAGAGACCTTACCTAAAGCAGGCGCGGTTAATAGACGTTCTTTCGCGGAAGCAAATTCACCATAGGCACTAGCATAGATATCTAGGTCGCCTTTAGCTACCGTTTGAAAGCTTAGTTGGCTCAGCGGGATAGATTTTGTTGCTTTACCACTGACGCTATAGCCGGCGTAGCCCATTAATAAAGTGAAGCTGGCAATGGCGGTCCATTTCTTCCAAGGTTGCTTTTTAGTTAGCGCAATTTTCATAAAGTTTCACTGTAATTCTTAACTGATGAAAGTAGTAATGAAATAACTGTGCCAATATTATAATTGTCATTAAATCAGTGTTTTAGTGTTTTTGTTGGATTATATAAAGTTAATTATGTTCGTTTTTAAATGGCTGATGTTCGAAAGTGAATTCATTTATGGTTTTGCTTATGAGCTTATTTATGAATGAGATGCCAGCTTTGTAGGTAGCGAGTGAACACCTTATTTATCTTGGCTGTTGTAATGTGGTGTAATGTTCTCTTTTTGGCATCTGGGCTAGATTAACAAAGTTGTTGAGCAAAATTTTCTAGCAACGGCGAAATGGTCTTTAGCTGTTAATCACAGGGGGCAATTCATTTACATGTCATTGCTTGAACAAGCTGAAGTTTGTTGGTAACAGGGGTATTATATGCGGCATAGCAAACAGTTTTTAAAGTTGTGCCAATGTTATGTCTAGACGGTGCTTAGGTTAGGTTTATCTAGCGATTTTATTACTTCATCGATACAGAGCCTAAAATATGACCGACGCGCTACCACTGACTATTAAAGTAAATAATGACTTACTCGACCAATTTGCCAAAATAAAATCCATTAGTAATAAGCTTGAGGCACAGTTTAATTTTCAAACCTTAACAGCTAATTGGTATGGCAACGAAAATGATATTTTAATTATTCAGTTATCTTTAGAAACGCCCACCAGTTTTAATAAGCGGCATAAAGAAATTGAAAAATTACCAGCAAGTGAAGTCATTGTCAGCCATTTCTCTGATGACGTGATTAGTAGCTTTAATGAAGCTGAGCAGCAATTACTTTGTATTATAGCTATTACTGATTCAGAGCTGACTTTACTCGAATTGCAGCCAAAGATACTCACTGGTTTTATCGAAAAAAAGTTACATAAAGTACTCAATTTAATCGCTCAGCAGCAGTCTCTGGCTAGCATATGATTGTTAGCATCTCGGGAGGAAATAAAGTTTATGGCTATTAATACCACACGCTTAGACCGTTTTATTAGTGAGTTCTGCAAATTTAATCGCAAAGCTGTACGTTTGGTTTTAGCGCAAAAACGCGTTTATGTCGATGGTGTGTTAGCAAGTGATATTGCGCAACTTGTTGATCAGTTTTCACATATCACCTTAGACAATGCGGTCTTACAAGCGAATGAAACATATTACATTATGCTCAATAAGCCTGTGGGTGTTGTTTGCGCCACCAAAGATGACAAACATAAAACAGTCATTGATTTACTTATTGGACAGTTTGAGCAGGAAACTCGAGAGAGTTTACATATAGTAGGGCGCCTCGATCTAAATACCTCTGGGTTGGTATTGTTAACTAATGATAGCCGCTGGTCTGAGCGCCTCACCTCTCCTGAGCATAAGGTTGCCAAGCATTACCATGTGACACTGGAGAAGCCGCTAACCGATGAATACATCAGTGCTTTTGCCCAAGGTATGTATTTTTCCTATGAAAAAATAACCACACAACCGGCAGAGCTGGAGATTATCTCCCCTTTTAAGGCCAAGGTGATTTTAACCGAAGGGCGTTATCATCAAATAAAACGTATGTTTGGGCGCTTTGATAATAAAGTTGTCGTATTACATCGTTATGCTATTGGCCAGTTGAGCTTAGATGAAACATTAAGCAGTGGTGCAAGTCGGCCGTTATCGGCAGCCGAAGTGCTTAACATAAGTGCTTAAAAATGAATCGAAAACAGATGTTTTTTCTGCTAATTGATTGATGTTATTGATAATAATATCGGTACTCGCATTTTAGTCTTGCTTGGGTATAATGTCATAGCGTAAAATAATGTATCAAAGTTAAAGTAATTGTTAATGGAATTGTTAAATGAATAAATCATTGTTATTGGTTGTGCCGGTTATTATCTTATTGGCAAGTTGTTCGAGTGTTGAGAATGCCTGTGAAGATGTCACTCTAGCATCGGAACAAATTCAACAGTGTCAGGTATTGCACAAACAAATTGTGAATGCCAAAGGTGATGTACTTATTCGTACTGAGTTAGAGCGTCGCTACCAACAAGATTGTATTGAAATTCGTTATTACCGTGATGAACATCAAGCGGCTATCTGCGGTAATAAACATAAGATAAAAGCAGTGAATAAATCAGCTGATATAGAAGCGCAGCAATAAACAAACTCCGTTATGTTTGTTAATTTATTTATCAAATGCTTAAGGTATACGAGAGCGAAATAATTAAACGGTATGGTAATTTTGAAAGCAGAAAATCAACAGACTAAAATGAGTAAATCTGCAGAACAGTTAATACATGCTAAAGAAGCAAGTATTGTTAAGCTGTCTGAAAACGTTGATTTTTTAGAGAAAAAAAATGCCGACTTACAAGCCCGTTATACCGCCTTATTTAAACTTAATCACTTATCCCAAGAGTGTAATGATCTAGATAGCTTCTATCCGCAAGTGCATAACACTATTGCCTCGTTGATGACCGCGGAAAACTTTTTTATTGTTTTATACGATCAAACTTTTGATACCTTAGAGTTTGTTTATTTTATCGATGAAAAAGATGAAATGCCTTCAGGCCTTATCGATTATCAAGATTATGAGGGCTCATTTACTAATTTAGTTATTGAGTCAAAACAACCGCTACTACTGACGCCTGACTTAGAAAAAAAACTTTTCGATAACTATAAAATTAAACAATTTGGTGCCCGAGGTACTGACTGGTTAGGTGTACCCTTACTGCACAATGGCCTAGTTATCGGCACAATCACCATACAAAGTTATGATGAACATATTCGTTATAACGAAGCTGATTTAAATCTGCTTACTTTCGCCGCCCAACACGTTGTTGGTGCTATGGTGCGTTTACAAGATCAGCAACGCTTAAAAAATGCAGTGAATGCCCGAACTAAAGAGTTAATGGCGCAAATTCGTGAGCGAGAAAAGTCAGAGTTATTACAAGAGTCATTATACCGAATATCTGAGTTAACTACTGATATCGAAATCGATATAGATACCTTTTATAGTAAGGTGCACAATATTATTGGTCAGTTGATTAATGCCAAAAATTTCTACATTGCCAAATATGAACAAGATAGCCAAACGTTACATTTTTCTTATTATGAAGACGAACATCCTAGTAATTTAATTAACGATTTCCAAACTAGAAAGCTCTCTAACCGCTATTCTGAATTAGTGTTACGCCGTAGAGAAACTGTGTTATTGACCTATCAAGAAATGATGAGCTTGCACCTTGCCGGTGAAACTTCGAAACCACAAGACGATATTCACTCTTGGCTTGGTGTGCCGCTGATTTATTCAGGGCAGTTACTCGGTGTTATGGTGTTACAAAGCTACCATTATAAAACTACTTACAATCAACAAGATGCCGAGCTGCTTAATTTCGTTTCTAACCATGTTTCTGTGGCCATTAAACGCCGAGAGCTAGCCGATTTTGAGCGACGTAGTCATGAATTACTTGAACAGCAAGTTAAGCTGCGCACCTTAGCCCTTGAAGATGAAATTACCCAGCGTAAACAAGCGGAAAAATTATTAAAGCACACAGCTGCCCATGATAGTTTAACCGGGCTACCGAACCGAACTGTGTTTCTTGATTTACTTAATCACGCGATTGCCTGTGCTAAGCGCAAAGATGATTTTTCTTTTGCGGTACTGTTTTTAGACTTAGATCGTTTTAAAGTGGTTAATGACAGTTTAGGGCATCATGCTGGCGATTTGCTGTTAAAAATAATCGCCCGAGAATTACTGGCTATTGTCCGTGACAAAGATACCGTTGCTCGCTTAGGTGGCGATGAATTTGTCATTTTAATTGAAGACTTACCTTCAAATGATGAAGCTTTTGACGTAGCAGAGCGCATCACCACATTTCTACAAGAACCCTTTACTATCGATAATCAGCTGGTATACACAGGGACTAGTATTGGTATTTCGTTTAGTAATAAGCGCTATGATGATGCTAATACCATGCTAAGAGATGCTGATACGGCTATGTATCATGCCAAAGATAATGGCAGAGGGCGTTATGAAGTCTTTGATGACAGTATGCATCAAAAAGTACAAAACGCTTTAAGTCTTGAGGCGGATATTCGTGAAGCGATTGCTTGGCAGGAGTTTATTCCTTATTTTCAACCAATAATTCAACTCGATAACCTAGAGCTTAAAGGCTTTGAGGCCTTAGCTCGCTGGCAAAGTACTAAACGCGGTTTTGTTTATCCTAATGATTTTATCCCACTGGCTGAAGATACCGACTTAATTCAAGTCATTGATCTGCAGATTATTGAGAAAGCTTGTCAGCAGCTTAAACTTTGGCAGGATGAGATTGGTTGTGATGACCTTTATGTCAGCTGTAATTTATTTTCTAAACAATTTTTTAGTACTAGCTTACCGCAAGATATTGAGAAGGTGTTGCGAGAAACAGGGTTAGCGCCGCACAACTTACGGGTTGAGTTAACCGAGCGCGCTTTGTTGGAAAATGCTGAAATAGTACTGACTAATATGCAAGCTTTAAAGGATATGGGCGTGAAAATATTGCTCGATGACTTTGGTACTGGCTACTCAAGTTTAGGTTATTTGCACCGCTTCCCCATTGATGTACTAAAAATTGATCGCTCCTTCATTAGTAATGTCCATGAGCATGAAAATCATAGTGCCATTATTCGTACCATAGTCGATTTAGCTAATAACTTACAAATGGCTACTGTCGGTGAAGGCATAGAAAATTTAGCTGATGCTGAATTATTGCAAGAAAAAGGCTGTATATACGGACAAGGCTATTATTTTGCCAAACCGATGTCGCCAAAAGATGCCACTGATTATATTATTGAGAAAATAACTAAGTAAGAAACCAAGTAAATAACTAAGTAACTCACTTGGTAAGAATCCACTCACGTCGACAATCTGCCCGCACACAAATCATCCAGTAACTCATTAGATGGATGATTTTCAGTATATTATTCTGACAATTCGCCATTTAACCCTAGGATAATTCGGAAAGTCCGCAAAATAACCAGCACATTCTGTGGCTGTTCTCCTAAACTTCGCTTATATATTTAATGTTGTCACTTATTAATGTTTTATTTATTAATAGGAATTCGACTATAACTAAAGCAGGAATTAGCCTGCTTGCATTTAAGGAAATAGCCATGCTTTTTACTGGTTCATTAATCACTGATTGCCCGATTAGACAAAAAATTCGTGAATTTTATCGTATCGATGAAAATGTTGCCGTTGACCACATTCTACCTATTGCTGAAGTTAACGTTAGCGCCCGTAGTCGTGCTTGGGAACGTGCCCGTAAGATGGTAGTGCAAATTCGTCAAGATCAGGAAGGTAAAGGCGCAATTGATGCGTTACTAAATGAGTATTCACTTTCTTCAGAAGAAGGTGTGGTATTAATGTGTTTGGCGGAAGCGTTATTACGTGTGCCAGACAAACATACACAAGATGAACTTATTCGCGATAAAATTTCTCAAGGTCAATGGAGCTCTCACTTAGGTGCCAGTGATTCCATATTTGTTAATGCTTCATCATGGGGCTTGTTATTGACTGGCTCTATGGTTGATTACGCAGATAAACGTAAAAAAGATCACTTTGGTTTATTGAAAAAAACTATTGGCCGTTTAGGTGAACCCGTCATTCGTAAATCAATGAACTATGCCATGAAAATTATGGGCAAACAGTTCGTTATGGGTGAAACCATTAAAGCCGCTACTGTGCGTGCTGCGACCAAAGAGCAGCAAGGTTATGTTTATTCATACGATATGCTGGGTGAAGGCGCACGTACTATGGCTGATGCCGATAAGTACTTTAAAGCCTATGAAGATGCTATTACTGCCATTGGTGAAGTAGCCGTTGCTTCAGGTAAAAATGATCCACGTAAAGTACCTGGTATTTCAATTAAATTATCTGCTATTCATCCGCGTTATGAGTTTTCTCATAAAGGCCGAGTCATGGCAGAAATAGTACCTAAGTTAAAGGCGTTATGTTTACAAGCTAAGCAATACAACATTGGCTTAACGGTTGATGCTGAAGAATCTGAGCGTTTAGATATCTCCTTAGATATTATTGAAGCTGTGTTTAGTGATAGTGACCTAGGTGATTGGCAAGGCTTTGGTTTAGCACTACAAGCCTACCAAAAACGCGCCATTTTTGTGGTTGAGTGGTTGCGTGATTTAACCTTGCGCACAAACAGAAAAATGATGGTGCGTTTAGTTAAAGGGGCTTATTGGGATACTGAGATTAAAAATGCTCAAAAAGATGGCTTAAGTCATTTCCCTGTTTTTACCCGTAAGTCATCGACTGATGTTTCTTATCATGCTTGTGCCAACAAATTACTAGAATACCGCGATACTATTTACCCACAATTTGCCACGCATAATGCTTACACTGCGGCAACTATTGTTGAACTCGCTGGCGATGATAAAGCTGGCTTTGAATTCCAATGTTTACATGGCATGGGTGATTCTCTGTATGATCAAATTGTTAAAGATGAAAGCATTCAATGTCGAATTTATGCGCCGGTAGGTCATCATGAAGACTTACTTGCCTACTTGGTACGCCGTTTATTAGAAAATGGCGCTAACTCATCTTTTGTTAATGCCATTGTTGATGAGTCACAACCAGTTGAATCATTATTAGAAGATCCGGTAGAAAAAACTCAGCGTTTAAAAGCTAAATACAATAATCAAATCATGATGCCTATTGATCTGTATCGTGGTGAAGAGAAAGTTGAAGGAACGCAAGGTCGTGATAATTCTAAGGGTTTAGACTTAAGCGATATTAATGAAATTACGCCACTAAAAGCGTCTTTAGATACTTGGTTTGTTGAGCATTTACTTAACAAAAATGATGTACCTGAAGGGGCTAATGCGGTGATGAACCCAGCTAAGCGCTCTGAAATTATTGGTTTCCATCAACATGCTAGCAAAGATGATATGTTGGCAATGATTGGTAAAGCTGACACTGCGTTTACTACTTGGTCACAAACACCTGTCACTGAACGTGCCGCGTTACTGTGCCGCATTGCTGATATTTTAGAACGCCATACCGATGAGCTTATCGCTTTGTGTATCAAAGAAGCCGGTAAAGTCGCCCAAGATGGTATTGATGAAGTACGTGAGGCCGTTGATTTTTGTCGTTACTACGCCGCTCGCGCGATTGAATTAAGCGATGATGAAAGACTAGAAGCTCGTGGTGTCGTCTTATGTATTAGCCCGTGGAACTTCCCGCTAGCTATTTTCTTAGGGCAAGTCGCTGCGGCAATTGCTACCGGTAATACCGTGCTAGCAAAACCTGCTGAGCAAACCGGTTTAATTGCCTTACGTACCATTGAATTAATGAAGTCTGTAGGTTTACCTGAAAACGTAGTACAAGCGGTTATAGCGCGCGGTAGTGCGGTAGGTAATACTATTATTCCTGATAGCCGTATCCAAACCGTTATGTTTACTGGCTCGACAGAAACAGGCACATTAATTTCACAAACCCTAGCTGAACGTGGTGGTGACCAAGTACCATTAATTGCTGAGACTGGCGGTCAGAACTGTATGATCGTTGACTCAACGGCTTTACCTGAGCAAGTGGTAGACGATGTTATTTCATCGGGTTTCCAAAGTGCTGGTCAACGTTGTTCGGCACTGCGAGTACTGTTTTTACAAGAAGACATTGCTGATGATGTTATTACTATGCTGCAAGGTGCCTTAGCTGAATTACATGTTGGTAACCCTGCAAAATTAAGCACTGATATTGGCCCGGTAATTGATCAAAAAGCCCTTGATGCGCTTAATGCCCACGCCGAGTATATGAAGTCTCATGGTAAATTATTATACCAATGTGAGTTTTCTGATGAAGTAGTTGATGAAGAGGGTCACTTCTTCTTTGCGCCACGCTTATATGAAATTGATGATATTAGCGTATTAACGAAAGAAGTTTTTGGTCCTTGTGTACATATTGTGCGTTTCAAAGGGGATGAAATTGAAAGTGTTGTTGATAAAATTAATGGCACCGGTTTTGGTCTCACTATGGGCATTCATACACGTATTGAGCAAAGAGCCATTGAACTAGCAAAATTATCGCGTGCCGGTAATATATACATTAACCGTAATATGATTGGCGCTGTTGTTGGTGTACAGCCTTTTGGTGGTCGTGGTCTTTCGGGTACTGGTCCAAAAGCGGGTGGTCCAAGTTACTTAACACGTTTAGTTAAAGAAAAGGCAACGCCAGATGCTAGCAGCTTTAATTTACCGATAGAAAAAATTGCTAACTTAACTGGCAGTGCCGCAGAGAAGCATGAAGCTACACGTTTAATGGACAAAGCGAACTGGGCCGAGAAAGAGTGGCGCTTAACTGAGTTAAACACTCGTATTTCTTGTGTACGTCAGTTACTTGCTAAAATAGCCCATGTAGAAATTGTTGATGATTTAGCCGACGATTTAAACCTGACTTTAGCCGCCGCACGTTCGCAGCTTATTAATATTGAAAAACGTTTGAAAAAGCCACAAGAATTACCTGGGCCAACGGGTGAATCCAATATTATTTACTTGGAAAACCGCGGTAATATTATTTGTTATGCCGATGAGAAAGTCAGCTTCCACTTCTGGGTACAATCGATAGTGACAGCACTTGCGACCGGTAATACCGTTATTACTGTTGTTTCTGACTTGTTTTACCAAGAAGCGTTAGCCTTTAGAGATAAGTTTAATGCTACCGGTGCCAGTAAAGGTGTTTTTCAAGTGGCTAAATTATGTCACTTAGAAACTTTGCTAGCTCACCCTGCTTTATCGGGTGTGGTGGTTGATAGTAATTGTGAGAATAAGCACTATGTCAGTGAAAAATTAGCACAACGTTACGGCGCTATTTTACCGGTAATAAGCTCTGAGTATTTTGATAACTTAATTCAACGCTTAATTACTGAGAAAACCATTAGTATTGATACTACCGCCTCAGGTGGTAATACTTCACTAATGACCATGGTTGAAGAAGACTAGTTAGTTGATGTAACAACTTTCAAGTGACTTTAAATAAAGCGCGAACTTTACTCTTGAGTAGAGTTCGCGTTTTTTGTTTTTTTTCTGCTAAAGTTATATTAATATTGATATGGCAGTATCAACAATAACCCCTACTAAATAGTGTTTATATGACTAATAACAAAACAAAGCCCTTAGATCGAATCGATAGAGTTATTTTATCTACGCTACAAGCCGATGGTAGAATTTCAAATGTTGAGTTAGCTAAAAAGGTTAACTTAAGTGCTAGCCCTTGTTTAGATCGAGTCAAGCGTTTAGAAAGCGAAGGTTATATTGAGCGTTACGGGGCATTTTTATCTGCTAGTAAACTTAATTACAGCATGACTGCCTTTGTGCAGGTGACTTTAAACCGCAGCACTTCCGATACTTTTAAGATATTTAAAAAAGAAGTGGTAACCATTAAAGAAGTGGTCGAATGTCATTTAATTGCCGGTGGTTATGACTATTTATTGAAAATTCGTTTTGCTGATATGGAAGGTTACCGACAAGTATTAGAAAAAATAACTGATTTACCGGCCATTGCACAAACAAGTACCTATATGGTGACAGAACATATCAAGCATGACAGAGGCGTACCGTTTGACTAGCTTAACCTTACTTAGCTAAGCTTAATTTTCGGTAATCGTCTGATTTTAAGATAAAATTAACATTGTTAAGCGGATATAGCTTTGCTATATATTTAAGGTCTAGATTTATAATGTTTTACTTCAAGGGTCTATCTTAAGGAGTGACTATGAACGCACATGAATACGCATTACAAGCTAACGGCTCGTTTGCTCTACCTGATGCCTGCTTTAAAGTAAAAGCCTTGATGGCCGATGACAGCGCTGAAATTTCTGATTTTGCTGATGTTATTGGTATTGATCCTTCGATGACCTCTCGATTATTACAAATAGCCAACAGTGCCATTTATAGCTTCCCTGGCGAAATTAGTACTATTTCGCGCGCGATTACCATCATTGGCACGCAGGCTATTTATAATATGATGCTAGTCGATGTTGCCGCCTCCGCGTTTAAGCACTTTGAAAATCAAGCCATTGATTTAAAACGTTTTTGGCGTATGAGTGTTTATTGCGGCCTGGCCTCTAAAAACTTAGCTATTAGTGCTGGCAAACGTGATATTGAGCGCTTATTTATTGCCGGCTTATTACAAAATTTCGGCGAGTTATTAGTCGCTAAAATAAATCCAGAAGTTGCTCAGCGTTGTGAGCAATATGGTAAAGATCAACTACCCTGGCAGTTGCAAGAGCTTGCCTTAGGTTTTACCTATACGGATGTATCTGCTGATTTACTCAAAATATGGCAGCTGCCCGAAAAAATTATTCTACCTATTCGCCATTTTAATGCTGCAGCGAGTATTGAAATTAATCAAGATGTTAAAATTCTAAATTTGGCTTCCCGGCTGGCGTTAATTGATAGCCACAGTAGCGAATTTTCTTATGATGATGTAATTGATGAATCTTTATGTCAGTCGCTGGGTCTGTCTGCAGAGGATCTCTCGCAAGCTGCTGAGTTTGCCGAAAGTGAAGCAACCAGTATTTTATCTATTATGAATCCCAAGCTTTTTTCTAAATAAATCATCTCGATTCAATGGCTGTTTATGCCGCTAATCTAAAGTTTTCTAATCTAACTTTTTCTAACAAAACGCTTGCTAAGCTTTGGCTTCTGGCAAATCAGAGGTCCATTTTTAGTGCTCGATTGTCAGAGGTTACTTTTCAGCGTTCATTTTCCAAAGGTTATTTTCTAGAGGAATTTGAACTTGAAATACTGCTTGATAAGCTTGATTAAAGTTTACTAAATCATTGTTATCTAAATAACGGGTGTGTGCCTGGTAAAAGCTATAACTAAGATAAAGATTTTGTAATGATTTATTAATATCCGCGATGATTTTTTGACCTAAAGGGCCTTTATTACAAGCGACATAACCAATAATATATCCTGGCGAGCCCGCTATCTCTAACGAGTCTAGTGTGATAGTTGTTACTGAATTTTTTAGTGCCTCATTAACACTAATTGGATAATCAATAATGTAATCAATGCGATTTTTTAATAGCATTTTGACCAGCGAAGTAGTGGACTCTCCGCCACTCCTAATCACTAGGTTATGTTTGTCCAAGCTAGCTATTTGCTTATCTAAGAACACCCCCAAAGACCTACCTCTATCAATGCCTAAAGTATAAGTAGAATTACTGGTAAATAACGAAGCTAATGATATCAACTGCTGGTCTTTATTTAGGGCACTTTGCGGTAGAGCGCTAGCTATAGAATTTCCTTTATAATAAAGACGTAAATCTAAAGCAATATTAAGCGGTAAACTAAAAATATTATCCCTTAAACGTTCGGGCGTTTTAACTCTATTTGGCGAACAACTGTTGGGAAGTTTTTTTAATAACCTTGCGATACTCGGGCTTTGGGCAAATTCAACGCTAAATTGGTATTGCGGTAAGGATTTCATCAACAAGCGCGTGGTATCTATTACCGTAGAGGTTGGCACACTAGTGGCTTGATTTAACAGACTAGAATTTTTTTCATCATAGCTGAACCAGTATATTTTATCTCGTGCAATGCTCGTCGGGCAATAACAACAAAAAAATAATAAAATGATAATGATGAAAGATTTTTGCATTAAATAGCTGACCTGTAAGTGAGTTATGGTTTTATCGGCTGATAAAACGAGTCATTTAACAGTAGAAAAAGCCCATATGTTAGATGTTTTACTTGAGTCCGTAATCAAGAATATACACAGTAGCACTTTGTTATTTTATTGATCAAAGTATAGCTTAGCTAAAAAGAAGACAAAGTTGTTAAAGCTTGCTAGCATCGAGAGATCAGTTTTATCACGTTATCATAATAATTATAAAAAAAAGGATAAGTATGTCGGCTTCAAGAGAGCACTTTAGCTCACGAATTGGATTTATTTTAGCAGCCGCAGGCTCTGCCGTGGGTATTGGTAATTTAGTTGGCTTTCCGGTCAATGCCGCGAAAAATGGTGGCGGAGCATTTTTACTAATGTATGCGGTTTTTGTTTTTCTTATTTGTTTACCTGTGATGATTGCTGAAATGGCTGTTGGTCGCAATACCGCTAAAGAGCCTGTTGGGGCATTTAAAAGTTTAAGCCAAGGCAGTAAGTTTTGGGGGGCTGCTGGCTTCTTAGGAGTATTGACTCCGTTTATGATTGCTGTTTTTTATATGGTTATCACGGTGTGGATTTTTGGTTATATTGTTTTAACGCTAACTGGGCATTTAGATTACCTAGCAAGTGGTGCCGGCTTTGGTGAGTTTATTAACAGTCCTTATTTGTATCTTGCCTTAGTCGCAGTAGCAGGCATTGTTAGCTTTATTCTGGCCGCAGGGGTAAAAGATGGCATTGAAAGAGCCGCTAAAACCTTAATGCCGACTTTGTTGGTGATGCTGATAATAATGGTGGCATTTGTCTTAACTCTTGATAATGCCATGGCAGGTGTGACTTTCTTCTTAGTACCCGATATTAGTAAAATAACGCCGAGCGTGGTTAATGGCGCTTTATCACAAGCCTTTTTCTCCTTGTCTTTAGGTATGGGCATATTGCTAACGTATGGCTCTTATATAAATAAAGAAACCAATATTCCTAACTCTGCTAAGCTGGTAGCACTTACCGATACCGGTGTGGCATTTATTGCTGGTTTGATGATTCTACCGGCGGTATTTTCATTTAATCCTGAAATTAACCCTGCTGAACTCAGTGACAGTTCAGTATCATTAATCTTTACTTTCTTACCTAAAATATTTTTAGCTCTGCAAACCTCATTAGGTTATGTTGGTGCTAGTGCCGTAGCCGCTTTCTTTTTCTTATTAGTTTTCTTTGCTGCTATTACATCACTGGTCTCTATCATAGAAGTACCGGTCTCATATTTAGTTACTGAGAAAAAACAAAGCCGTAAAAAAGCCTTAGGTTACTTAACCGTTACTGCTGGGATATTAACTTTATTTGCCATGGCGTCTTTTGGTATGGTGTCATTTTTTACTGAGTTCACTTCCTATGCCGGTGGTACTAAGTCATTTTTTGATGTTGTTTATGATGTTTTCTACGATACGATTTTACCGCTGAATGGCTTCTTAGTTTGTGTTTTTGTTAGCTATCGCTGGAAGAAGAAGCAATTATCGGAAGAGCTAAGTATTGGTAACGAAAATTATAAAGGCTCATGGGTAGAGAAATATATTAACTTTTCATTGGGTACTTTTATCCCAGCCATAGTTTTACTTATCTTTATTAATACCGTAGCAACTAAATTTTTCGCGGTAAGCCTGTTTGGTTTTTAGTTAAGCACTTCAGCGGATATAAACGCTCTAACCGATTTAAACGCTCAACAATAACTTAATAGATTTCGTATTAATGTTATTATTGGGCGTTTTTTACTTTTAACTCTTAGTTATTAAATATCCGAACCTCAGCCACGATAGAACATATTACCAGCCATGATTGAACATATTACTAGTACCGACTTTACCGACGCCCAACGACTATTTCATGGTCGAGGACATGCTTTCCCTAACTTAAACCACGTTAATGTTGATTGGTTATCGCCAGTTATTCTTATCACCTTATATCAAGCGGTAGATAGCAAATGGCTGGCAGAGCAAGCTAATGCATTAAAAGCCTTAGTTAAAGAGTGTCGCTCGGTGCAAGTACAGCATCGCTATGAAAAATTTTCGCCAACAGAATTATTACTCGGGGAGCCAATAAGTAACACTGTGGTCAGTGAGCAAGGGCTTAATTATCATATCGAGTTTGGCAAGGCACAAAATAGTGGCTTATTTTTGGATATGAGTAATGGTAGAGCCTGGCTAAGGCAGCATGCACAAGACAAAAATGTTCTAAACCTATTTGCTTATACCTGTGCTTTTTCATTAAGTGCTATCGCTGGTGGCGCCAGTAAGACAGTTAATATCGACTTAAGTAAAGCCTCGTTAAGTAAAGGTAGGGAAAATCACCAGCTTAACTTGTTGGCTAAAAAACAGGGTAAACACATTGTTTTTGAAGGTGTCGATATTTTCAAATCGAACAGCCGTATTAAAAAATATGGCCCTTATGATATTTTAATCTGCGATCCGCCGTCATTCCAGAAAGGTAGTGTCAATATTGAGCGTGACTACGCCAAGATAATTCGCCGAATTCCACAGTGGATGAACCCCGGTGCAACCTTGATGTTATGTTTAAACTCCCCAGATTTAGATGACAACTTTTTAAAAGAAGAAGTGGCGCGTGAATGCCCTGATTGTAAATTTGAACAGCGCATAGAAAACCCTGAAGTCTTTAAAGAAGCACATGAGGGTAAAGGCCTTAAAGTTTTGATCTTCACTTATCAGCCAAGTTAACAATATGAATTTTTTTAAGGGCTAGCTTTGCGGGTTTGCCGTTCAATGGTTTTAATGCGCCAAAAACGGGCAAATCTGGGGATACCTGCCTGTGTTAGTCCGTTATATTTAAAGGTAATGGTAGTGCCAATCTCTGGCGGATTGGCACGTTGGTAATCACTAAAGCCAGAGCCTATCTTAAAAACAACGCCATTTGCTAATTTAACTTCAATGGCGCCAAGCTGCCCTTGATACTTACCTTTTCCCTTGGTATGAGCAATGACAGTAGCTTCTGCATCTTGATTTTTCTTCAGCTTCATTAATGCGGAGTTACGGCCAATTTTATAGTGGCCACTGGCAAGGTGCAGCATAAGCCCTTCACCTTGCGTTGTGACTACGTCATTCAATTTATCCTCAAGGGCACTTAAGCTGTAAAATCGCACTTGGCTGATCATAGCTAAATAGGGTGATTGGATCTGTGTCAATAAAGCCCGCATTTTTTTAACCCGCTTGCTAAAGTCTCCTGGGTGGTTTGGTAGATCAAACATCATAAAACGGATATTTCGCCAGCAGCTAATTGTTTGATTTTCTTCTGCCTGTTGTTTACTCACACAGGAAAGTAATGACTGAAATTGACTTCGTGCTATCCATAATTCACCATCCATAGGCTGAGTAGGCCAGTATTGAGTGAACCAAGTAGGGCTGTTAATTAAGTTACCTTGGCGAGTGATTAATTGTTTGCCATCCCAATAACCGCGTACACCATCAAGTTTTTCAGAAACAAAATACTGACTAATATCCGCTACTTTACGATAGCTAATAGCGTGCTGTAGCTTAGGTTTGCTAGGCTTCTTCTGCTGTTGATTTTGTTGAGGGTTCTTTTGTCGATTATTGGGCGGTTCTTGCTGTGCTTTTACGGGCGGGCCGATTATTAAAATTAGGGTAAATAAAATAAGTAAACTGTACTTTTTCATCACTAACTTCCATGTAATTCGATCTTGGTAAAAAGTAAAGTTTAGTCTATATTTGGAAAATGAATACCTTAATGATTAAGGTCTTTAGCTGAGTGATTTCGGTTAAACTAACTAGGTTAGCAAGGATTGCTATGATGAAAATATTTACTTTTCTTACTGTTGTATATGCCGCTATCGTAGCTGTGCTGTTAACATTTAGCACGGCTTCATCCGCTAAAAAAAGGTGCAAGCCTTTGCTAGAGAAACTCCATAATATTCAAGCTACGCAGCGTAAAAGCTACTCTTTAAAAAGGGGGCAAACTTTACGGGCCAAAGAGGATAAAGCAAGAGATAAGTGGTGGCAGTGTGAGAATAGCTCTTTAGCGTCATTTAAGTCGAAATACGGCACAAAAAAGAAAAAGTCAAAAAAGAAATCAAAGAAAAAGGTGTTGGCAAGTAAGAGTACTTATTACACAAAAATGAATAAAGAAATCTTAAATTCATCAAAGCAGCGGGTAACCTTTAATCAAGATAGCGCAATTGTCATTAAAGCAAAATATCAAGGAGACAAGAGGCTGGCTTGGTTACAGTTTTATCAGCAACCGATGAAGTGCCAGAGCCCCAAGAATCTTAATGTTTTTGCTTATTGCACTGAAGATAAATTACAAAAACAAGGTTTATTTGAGCAAAAGTACAGCAGATGATTTAGTGGCCGATTTAAGCTTGGTAATCTGCTTTACTTGCATGGTATTGCTCAACCATGGTATCAATAACTTCTTGATCATAAGCACGTAAGCCACTTAATAACATGTGCTTTTTACCATGACCAATAACTTTACCGTTTGATAATAAATCAAATTCAAGCCAAGCATTACCGCGTTTACCCTCTATAGATAAGCTTGTTTTAGCAAGTTGCAAAGTGACAGATTCAGCTTCTAAAGTATGTAAGTCAATAGACATAGATTGATACATTACCATAGGGCGAGCTGGGTTGATCATTACCTTATTTTCAGCCATCAACTTAACTAAAATATCAGGGAAAGTGTGACCAGAAAAATCTACATAGGCTTTTGTTAGCGCATTGATTAATGTCGGGTTATGTGTTTTTTCACCACTAACATTAACACTCAAACAGGTTTTATCTTTCTCATCTTTGATATCAAAGTTAGTGTCAATTTGCTGTGGAAAGGTTAAATGAACATTGTCGTTAACCATACCAGAAAAATTGAAGGTCATTTGTTGATGAAGCCCAGATTTTGCGATAATGATTGAAAACAATAAGTCACCGGGTACACAGAAACGTTTAGCATCGATATTATGTAAAGGGTTAAAATCATCTGCTACTTGCTTAGCAAAGTCACTAGCTTGTTGACGAGTGAAGCTGATTTTATCAGCGCTAATAGGACAATAATTTTCAATAAACATTTCTTTAATAGACATCAGTGCAACTTCATATTGAGTAAAACATATTCGATCGCAGCATTCTAACAGCACTTTTACTTTAAATCGAAAAAATAGTGCACATCTCTAACTGAGCAGACCTGTTACTTTTGTTTATGGATACTTATTGGCACTGAAAAATATTTGTTTCAGGGTCCTTGATATCTACGGACTAGTTGCTCTTTTTTGTTTTTCGTGAGATGGCGGATTTGATACTCTCTTTTGCAAGCCGAGCTTTTATTGTCTGCTGCCTCGAGGTAAGCCAAGCTAACAGGTCGTCTCGCACGGGTATATTTTGCGCCAAGTTTACTGTTATTATGCTCGGTAACTCGGCGTTGAATATCTGTGGTAACACCAGCATATAAGCTATTATCGTTACAGCGAAGTAAATAAACCCACCAAGCCGTTGTCTTGTTATGTTCTGTCATGCTCTGTGTTGTCATGTTATCTGTAGTCATATAACGCAATAATCAATATCAAAGAAAGTAAAAGTAAATAATGGTAAATAAAAGTGCTTGAAATATCAAATAATGTCAGCTTGGCGGATTGGGAAATAGAGTTGAGTGCAATACGCGCTACGGGTAATGGTGGCCAACGTGTTAATAAGGTGGCAACAGCTATTCACCTGCGTTTCGATATTAAGCGTTCCTCATTACCTGCCGTCTATAAGGAGCGCTTACTTGCTTCTAAAGATAGTCGTGTAACTAAAGATGGCGTTGTTATCATCAAAGCACAAAAATTTCGTACCCAAGAAATGAATAAAGTGGATGCGTTAGCGCGTTTAAAAGATTTTATTCTATCAATGATGGTAGTACAAAAAAATCGACGAGCGACAAAACCAACCAAGGGTTCGGTGAAGAGACGCTTAGCTGGCAAAGCAAATCGGAAAGTCGTCAAACAAACACGAAAGAAAGTACAGTTCTAATGTTAAAGAAAACCGCTTAAGTATTACCTTGTTATTAACAAGATAATACTTAAGCGGTTGAGCAAGCAATGAAATTCAAAAGTCCTTTACGAAAAAACATAAAACCTGATACCCATAAAAATAGAGAGCAACTATGCCAATGAGTGAAGTCGGCGCGATAGAAAAACTTACCGCGCAACTTGATAGTAATAATTTAGTACAGTACCAACTGCCTTTAGCGAGTCTTAACAGAGATGGTACTAAGCAAAGTATTGAATTGAATCCTTTAATAGGTAAAAAAATAAGCTTACATTTTACTGGTGATATAGCTTGTAAGCACTGTGGCAAGCGCACTAAAAAGAGTTATTCTCAGGGGTATTGTTACCCATGTATGAGTAAACTTGCCCAATGTGACATGTGTATTATGAAGCCTGAAACTTGTCACTTTCATTTAGGTACTTGTCGTGAGCCTGAGTGGGGTGAAAAGAACTGTTTTGTCGACCATTATGTTTACTTGGCAAATAGTTCAGGCTTAAAAGTAGGTATAACCAGACACACTCAATTACCGACTCGCTGGATAGACCAAGGCGCTTGCCAGGCTTTACCTATTTTTAAAGTGAGCACGCGCTTACAGTCTGGCCTTGTCGAAACCGCATTGGCAGAGTTTATTAGCGATAAAACCAATTGGCGCGCCATGTTAAAAGGTGAACCTGAGCCGATAGACCTAAAGGCTAAAGCAGAAGAGTTAATCCCCGAGATTAGTTTGCGCTTATCGCAACTTAGGCTTAAATTTGGTAGTGATGCGGTGCAAGAGTTGGATGCAAATGTACAAGATATTCATTTCCCTGTAAGTGAGTACTTAACAAAAATTAGTTCTTTTAATTTTGATAAAACACCGATAGTTTCCGGAGTATTATTGGGTATTAAAGGTCAGTATTTGATTTTTGATAAGGGTGTTATCAATATGAGAAAGTTCAGCTCATATCAAATAAGTATTGACTATTAGTTGTTTGAACTTGAGAATAACTGATTACACTTAGCTATAATTATCCTAAGAGCAAATAGCTAAGTTAAGTAACTTAAGATGTCGGAATTTAGACTGCAGTGTTTAAGGAAAAAGTATGACCGCAGATGATTATGTAGAGCAAGCTAGTGAAATTTTTGTTTTGTCTGATTCTTTTATTAGAATTAGAGAGTTAATTGATGATGAAGCATCAACCATAGATGATATTTCAGAAGTTATTCTGCTTGATCCTGCCCTTGCGGGTACAGTTCTAAAACTTGCGAATAGTCCGTTTTTTAATTATCCGGGTAAAATAGATACCATTTCTAAAGCTGTTTTGGTATTAGGTATTACTGAAGTTTATAACCTAGTTATTGCTTTTTTTACCACTGAAGCCTTTAAGAAAATTGATGCTAACCAAGATTACCTTGATGACTTTTGGATTAAGAGTATTGATTGTGCTTTGCTAATGAAGTTTTTAGGTACTAGCTTAGGGATTATTCATGCAGAACGCCTATTTATTTTAGGTTTACTGCATAATTTAGGTGAGTTACTTGTTCATCAAATTGCAGCCGATAAGCAGAGTGCTTGTGCAAGTCAGGATATCAATTTATTACCTTGGGTTAAACAATCTGAGGTGCTGGGCTTTACCTTTGGAGAATGCTCTGCCGGACTACTAAAAGAATGGCAATTACCTTATAGCATTTTTGCCCCCATTCGTGACCAAGATGTTGACGATTTAAGTCAATACAGTACCGAAACACAGCTGTTATATGTTGCCAAACGAGTGATGAGCAAAACCCAGGTCTTTAAAGGACAAAGTTTAGATTACAGTGATTTGTTAACCAAAGAGCAATTAGAGCTACTTTGTATTGATAAAGACATGTTAGAAAATGCCGTTAATTATTGTGATTTAGAGCGTTTTAGTTTATTAACAATATTAAACCCTGGCGCCTCTATGCTTTATTAAGCTAACTTTAAGTTAACTACGATTTATATAAAGCCCGATAAAGGTAAACTTATCGGGCTTTTTTGTGCAAGTAAGTAAGGCTAACCTTGCATGATGATACCGGGCTTAATTAGCGAGGGTTGTATCTTCCTTGACTCAAAATATTATTAGGGTCTAAGCTAGTTTTGAGTTGATTAACGGTTTGCCAAAAGTCACTGTCTTTATTGAGTAGCCATTGCTGCTGATCAACATTAAGCCTATAAGGAACAAAACCTTTTTTCAGCCCTTCTTCAACCAGCATTTTTAAACAGTTATGGGCATCATTAACCGCCTTGGGGTTGCTTAAATCAAAGACAATAGGGATGGTACTGTCAACGCAGTCGTGTTTTAAGTTGGTAAAAGTAATAAAAGGTTCAATATTAAATTTTGGACAAGTTTCTCTAATAAACTCGACAAACTCGCGCATTTTTTTTGCTTTCATGGTAATTAAAGGCGCATACCAAAGTAAACCACAACCGTCTTGACCAGGTGATAGCTTCTCCTTATCAAAGCCATCTGCGTCTTTATGCCGCCAATAAGCCAATTTCAAGGCAACTTTATTAGGCTTGCCTAGCATTATTTCTTTACCTTTATTAAATGAATCAAGCTGCTCAGCGACCTTAGTTAGCGTCGGTATTTTCTTGATTAACCAGGGGGGTAAAGTATCAATCACTTTATTTGCGAGGACAATGGTCGGACTATTTGAGTAGATACGCTTGCATGGTAGTTGCTTGAAAATGTTGTTTATTTCTTTTTTTACCGCATTAACGACTCGGGTAGTACCGTAAATACTGCCAACAATTGTCCAGCTAGGCGCTCTTAAATCGGTAGCTAGCTCATTAATATCTTTACTATGCATGACTTGGTGAGCATCGCTACCATTCGGATTCTTGGCAAACATTGATAATAAGCGACGTTGATCCATTAAGTTAATTGCCCCGACAATTCCTTCATAGCTTTGTAATACGTCCCTGATCAAAGGCACTGCTTTTTCAAGCAAGGCATCATCTTGCATTTGGATAAAAAAAGAAGTGAAATCAGGTTTTATTTTCGCTAAGCGAATGGTCATTTGACTGACAATACCAAGGTTTGACTGAGTAAAAAGCCCTTCTAGATAAGGACCAAGTCCCCACTTAAAGGTTTTATCAACTAACTTGTCCTCACTGGCATCTAGTTCGTTAACCGCAGACTGATAAGGTCTGCCATTAGCCCAATATCCTTGAATACTGGTAACGGCACTAAAATGGTCGGTATAAGGCGTTATACCGTAGCCACGCTCTAACGCATTGGCTAGTATGGAACAACTCGGGCCAGCGCCCGTGACGGGCACCATATAATCATGATTATGCTGATGTAAAAAGTCACTTAATTGTTGCTGGGTGACTCCTGGCTCTAGGGTAACTAGACCTAACTCGCTATCAAAGTGAGTTATGTTTGTTAAGCGGCCTAAATCTAAAAGAATAATATTATTACTTAGGCCCGTTGGTTGACTAGTGCCATAGCCCCAATTGTTGCCAGTACTGATTGGATATAAAGAAAAAGCGAGTTCTTCATTTTTGGCGCATTGGTTGGCTAAATCTAGTATTAGCTTAATCTCGCTAGCTTGGCTCAGTGTAATAACGCCCATTAGCTGTCTTTGTTTTTTATCAAAGAAAGCGAGTCCTTCTGTGCCCAGCATAAAAGGTGAAAGCTGCTGAGAGTCAAATGAAAAACTAGAATCGCTAGTCAGGACGTTTTCAATGAGGGAAGCAAGTTGTGGTGACATGAGAGGCACTTAGCGGTAAGCCGCTGTTAAGTTGTAGTAGTTTATATTTTGATTAAATTAAGCTTAGTTAAGTTAAGTTAAGTTAAGTCCATTTGTTTTAGTTGCAAGCAGATGTCTTTTTCAATAGTTTTATAAAGACTTTTAAAGCCGGGGGAAAGATCTTTCATAAATATTTCAGGGTTGATGTAATAGGGAGCGCGTAAACCATGGTAATCAACGGGAGGGCCAAGTTGTTGAAAGGTAATGCCAATAAATTTCATGCTTCGCGCGAGTCTCGGTTCCATCATTACATAGACATGGCGTATACCCGTGTTCATGCCCATGGTTGCTGCTGCCATATATAAACCTATAGCAATAAAAGGGAAGCAACGTAATTCTGTTTCCGAATAGCTAATCTCACTAATAACCCCTGTACCTGAGCCCTTATAGTGATCGGCTTTACGACGGCGAAAATCAGATTTTACCGCTAGTCGTGATATTTCCGCTATTTCAGCACGGTTAAAGCGTTTAGGGCTAAGCTCTTCGTTGGTTATTGAGTCCATACAATATTTTTCTATGGGCAGCAATTCATCAGGGCCTTTTGAGGTAACTAAACGCACACAGCTGGTGAATGTTTCTGTAGGTTTATGCTTAATTAACGAAAAAAGAGATTGAGAGTCAAATTCATCTGTTTCTTGGCCATTTTCTCTAATATCTTCAAAAGCGAGCTCTTCGCAGTAAACATTATGACGAATTTTAAAGGCTTCTTCTCTTAACTCTTGGTTTAAGGCAACATGAGGTTGCAAAAATTCAGTGAAATGATCTGAAATACTATGCGCTTCTCTACTTGCCTTCGCAGAGACAATTTTTTTAGTGATTACACCAATAATAGGTGTGTTCAACAATCGTTTATTCCAGTTCATTATTATTCCATGATGAAATTGAAAATAACTAGGTTAATACGAGTATAGTCGTTAACCTAGTTTAGCTATCATTAATGTCAAATTATGGTTTAAAGTAATATTTCACTTAATTGGGGCTGACTTAAAAAGTCCTTAGGGCTTGCTGAAGCACCATATGCACCCGATTGAAAGACTACAACATAATCGCCAAGAATGGCTTTAGGTAATATGATTTTGTCGGCTAAAATATCAAGCGGCGTGCATAATGGCCCGACAATGTTAACCTGCTCTAGCTCATTGCCATTGAGTTTGTTGCCAATGGCCAGCGGATAGTTCTTGCGGATAACTTGGCCAAAATTACCTGAATTAGCCAAGTGATGATGCAAACCGCCATCACACACTAAATATTTTGTGCCACGAGAGACCTTAATATCAACAATTTTACATACATAGATACCCGCTTCTGCCACCAAATAACGACCTAATTCTAAGATAAGTTCTACGCCTTCAACTAAGGTTTTATATTGCTTTATAAGAGCGGTTAAGTTCTCAGTAATTAGGGTAACGGCTAATGGTTGCTCGTTAGCAAAGTAGGGCACGCCAAAACCGCCACCAATATTAAGGTAAGCTATTTTTGTTTTAGCTAACTTATTTGCTAATTCGACTAATTGTTGTGCTAAAGCAAATGTTTGTTGTTGGGCTGAGATGATTGCATCGGCATTGAGGTTTTGTGAGCCAGCAAAAATATGAAAACCGCGTAAGTTTACTTGTGCTAGAGGCAGGTCTTTTAGCACCTGAGGAACTTTCTCTTCATCAATACCAAAAGGTTTAGCGCCACCTGACATCTTCATACCTGAGGATTTAAGCTCGAATTGAGGATTAACTCTAATGGCAATATTTGCTTTTAGCTTTAAATGTTTGGCAGCCAGTTCAATCTTAGCTATTTCACCCTCTGACTCAACATGCAGCGTTACTCCGGCAATTATGGCGGCCTCAATATCCTCGACAGTTTTCCCCGGGCCAGCGAAACTAATTTTACTTACCGGCATTCCCGTTTGAATTGCCAAGAGCATTTCTTTTTTTGAGGCAACATCAAAGCCTGACACTTGTCCAGCCATCAATTGCACCAAACTAGGGTAAGGGTTGGCTTTTATGGCGTAATGTAGCGAAACCTCTTTCGGTAAAATTTTGGTTAATTGACTGACTCTATTGATAATGAGCTGTCGGTCATAAGCATAAAAAGGTGTCTTTGATACCAGTTTTTCTATTTGATTTAACGATAACTTACCAACAGAAAGTTCGCTACTTGTCGGTAGAAAGTCCTTGAGTGATGTTGTTAAGTTGGTCTGTGATTGCTTCATGTTGCTACCAGTTATTATCAATTAAGTGAGTATGCTTGTTTGTTATAATTCTTCTGCAATAGCTTGGTATCTACTTTACCATTGGCATTACGCGGTAATTCCGGTAAAAATATTACCTCTTTTGGTATCATATAGTTAGGTAAGTTAAGTTGGCAATGCCTGATGATACTTTTTTGGGTTTGGGTTTGGGTTTGGGTTTGGGTTTGGACTTCTTCTTTGTTGTCGCTAGAGCAGACAACAAGTGCGATTATAGCTTGGCCTAATTCAATTGAGGGGCTAGGGATTATCGCCGCTTCATCTACCTGGGGTAGTTGTAACAATACCGACTCTATTTCTGTTGGACTGACCCGATAACCAGACGTTTTAATCATGGCGTCCTTTCTTGAAATAAAATAGAGGAACCCGTCGGCATCACGTTTAACATAGTCACCAGAGAATACCGCTAGTGGTGTGCCTTGAGCATTGATTGCTTGTTTAGGTGTTGTTTTAAAGCGATCGGCAGTAGCTGCTGCATTTTGCCAGTAACCTAAGGTTACCAATGGGCCAACATGAACTAATTCGCCTACTTCATCGCTATCGCAGGTACTACCATCTTCTCGTAAAACTAAAATTTCCGCATAAGGAATGGCTTTGCCCATTGAGTTGGGTCTGTTGTCTATTTCCTGTGGTGATAAAAAACTAGAGCGGAAAGCTTCAGTTAAACCATACATAAGATAGGGCTTAGCTTGGGGCATGTTTTTTCGTAATGCGGCTAAAGTTGGCAAAGGGAGTACGCCGCCAGAGTTGGTAAAATAACGCATTGATTGTGCCGTGCCTTTTGGCCATGTTGCTTTACTAAGCTGCAGCCAAAGTGGCGGCACCGCGGCTAAGCCAGTAATTTCATATTTGGCAATGACTTTTATTACATCGGTTGCCATTAAGTAATCGAGTAATATGCATTTTGCCCCTACGAGGAAGCAACTGGTTAATTGATTTAGGCCATAATCAAAACTTAAGGGTAATACCGAGAGAATGTTGTCGTGAGCGCTCTGTTGTAAATACATACTCACTGATTTTGCCCCGAGAATAATATTTTCGTGGCTCAGCATAATACCTTTTGGCTGTCCGGTACTGCCAGAGGTGTATAAAATGGCGGCTAGATCATTAGGGTCAATAGAATTTTTCAGGTCTTTGCTGACTTGTTGACCTTGGTTTATAAAGCTTTGCCAACTAGTAATAGTTAATTGTTCACTAAAAGCCTGTTGCGCTAATGCTTGTTCATCGGCATCAATGACTATGATGGTTACTAAAGAGCTAAATCTTTCCAGTAATGGTGCTAATGCCTTTAGTCGGGAATTATTGGTAATGAGCAGTTTTATTTGACAATCATTGGCAATATAGTGAACTTGTTTGGCTTTTAATACTGGGTTAATAGGGACGAAAACAGCACCGAGTAAAGAGCAAGCAAACATGCTTTGTACATTTTCTTGATTCTTGGCTAAATAAACACCTACTCGATCGCCTTGGCTAATAGCGAGTGATAAATAACCTTGTGCTACCTTATTCACTTCTTTTTCAAGTTGAGCATAGCTAAGCTGGTTAGCTTTTATTTGCAGCGCGATTGAATTGGGAGAGCGCTGTGCACTATGGCTAATTAGCTCATGAACAAAGGTGGTCATTTATCTTCCTGAAAATTGACTAACTAAGCTGAGCTCAGGTTAGTTATATAAGTATATTTATCAAGGCTATTATGACGGTGAAAGCATCATCTAGGCAAGTGCTGTTAAATGAATGCTTATAATTTAATGAGCTATCTCATGAGTTACCATATTCACTTTTAGCGGAATAACTTCCATTGCTGTTTGAAAGCCTATTTTATAGAGCTGATGTTTTTGCTCTGTCGTCATTTTAAAGTCAACTGCGGAATACTCACCTATATTAATCACTATGGTGTTATGCCAAAAATTCTCGTTAATATATTCACGGGAAATAGTGGTCATAAAAGTACGAATAAGTAAGGTGACATAGTTAAATATAGGAAATAAGCCATTAACATCGAGTTGATCATATTCATGCTCACCGCGTAAACGAAAACATAGCACTGGTGTACCTTTATGATCCCAATCTCGATGTAAGGCATCTTCAGATAAAATACTACCATCAACCATAATTCGCTTGCCAAAGGGCTTAAAGCTAAAGACTAGTGGGATAGACATGGAAAAACGTACTGCTTGTGACACCTTCATATCAGGGGTTAATTCAGCATCAAAAATAACGGGTTTACCGTTAGTGACATCGGTAGCAACTATATGAAGGTTCTTTTCTAATTGAGAGAACGTTTTTCCCTGTAAATGATTGTCTACCCAACGCTCAAAAGCATCGCCTGAGCATAACCCTCCGTGACGAATAAGCTTAAGTAATGAGAAACCACGAAAATCATTGTAGTTAGTTTTCAAAGCAATGGTTTTAATCTCATTTAATGTTAAACCAGCGGCATAAAAACTGGCAATAATGCTACCGCCAGATACGCCAACTAAATCTTCAAAGTTGATATCAAGTAACTCTAGTGCTTTTAACACACCTAAATGAGCCGGTAGACGAGTACCGCCACCAGCAAATATAGGTACAATAGTATTATTCATTTAACCCCCTTATAACAAAGGATAGCTCGGCTAATTACATTTTTAACTGCAGACTTCAGCCTTAATTATGAACAAAGTTAGCGATTTTGCGAAAATTATTGTCTAGCAAGTATAAGGTAAAGTATTTTATATCAGCGAGGCTTTAGGGTAGACTTTGTTTTGTTCACCATTATCGCATCAATTATTTAGGGAAAATTATGAGACGATACCTACAGATTATTAGTTTTTTTGTTTTTTTTGTTATGCCATACGCTCATGCAGACTTTGTTGAAGTCGTTGCAAAAATTAAACCATCAGTTGTTGGTATTGGCGTGCATACTCCGACTAGTCGCCCGCAAAACATCTTAAGGGGCACCGGCTTTGTCATTGGTGATGGCCGTTACATAGTTACCAATGACCATGTACTACCGACCTTATTAAATGAAAGCCTATTACAAAAAATGGCAGTTTTTATTGGCACAGGTAAAAATGCCAAAGTCAGAGAAGCTGAAATCGTGGCGACTTCCAGTTTATATGATTTAGCTATTTTAAAAATATCGGGACCTGCCTTACCGGCAATGAAACTAGCTAGTGGTGAATTTATCCCAGACGGTAGTTTTATTGCTTTTACCGGATTCCCTATTGGCGGCGTGTTAGGTTTATACCCAGTTACTCACCGAGGTATCATCGCCAGCATTACACCAACCGTTGTCCCGGCAGTATCTGCGGAGCAAATCAATTTAAAAATGCTTAAAAGAATGCGCAACCCCTACTTAGTTTATCAACTTGATGCCACTGCCTACCCGGGGAATAGTGGTAGCGCTATGTATGATATGAAAACTGGCGAGGTTGTTGGCATAATCAATAAAGTGTTTGTTCAGTCGACAAAAGAAGCGGTTATTAGTAATCCCAGCGGTATCACTTACGCAATTCCAGTAAAGTATTTACAGCAAGTGCTTAGAGAGCATGATATTTCAATATAGCAAACCTTTCCATAGGCTCTACTCGCTAACCGCTGTAACTATACTCGCACTTGAGTTTGGATATAAATGGGATAGCGGCACTAACTCTATCCCATGTAAGGCTAATGTTGGGATCAACTTATTCAATGCTGCCATTGTTTCAGGGTGCGGATGAGCAATAGCAATTGCAGTTTGATGTTTTTGGGCAATCGCTATTAGTTGTTTAAATTGTTGACTAATATATTCATCAGTTAATTCATTATCTAAAAAAACGTGTCTTGATTTTACTGGCACGCCATAGTCTAGCGCCGCTTGTTTCGCCTTTGAATGTGGGCTGGTTTTACTGTCTAAAAAGAGTAACTCATGTTGTTTTAAAAAGTCCATGGTCCAAGCCATAGGTTGATAAAGTTGCGTGAGGTAGCTGCCCATATGATTATTAATACCAATTGCAAACGGGATTTCAGCAAAGGATTTGGTTAAACTTTTTTTAAAGGCATCTTCATCCATAGCACTAGTTAACGCCCCAGGACCTAATTTCTCTCTATTCTTAGACTCCATTGGAATATGAATTAGCACATCGTGGTTGTCGTTATTGGCCAGTATGGCAAGTTTTTTTCCGTAGGTGGTATGCGGCAAAAAGGCATAAGTAATATCACCCGGTAAGGTTAAGGCGTGTTTATCTGTGTATCTATAACCCATATCATCGATAATAATAGCAACTTGATTAGTTTCAGCGTGACTTTGATAACTTATCAGCGAAAAAAGTACTAGGGAAAGCGTAGATTTAAAAGGCATATTTTTTAAAAGAGTAATTAGCACAGGATAATGGGATTCTTATAATTATTATATTTAATAAAAGCCTAGCAGTAATTTAGCTAAAAAAAATAGCTTTTAACTCAATTACCTGAATAAATAAATGCTGACGCCTTATTTACACCATAGCTTTGGATTAAGGGCTTTGCCTCGGTGACGAATTTCAAAATAAAGCCCTGATTGTTCTTGGCCGCCACTTTGGCCGACTAAAGCGATAGGCTCACCAGTCTCGACACGATCGCCAACGGATTTGAGTAAGGTTTGATTGTGCGCGTAAAGGCTCATATAGCCATTGCCGTGGTCAATAACGGTTAATAAACCATAACCTTTCAGCCAGTCAGAAAATAACACGGTACCATTATGAATAGTTTGTACTTGGCGACTAATTGGCGCAGTAATTAATACCCCTTTCCACTTTAAGTAACCTTGTTTTCGAGTGCCAAAGCGGTGCAACATGCGTCCCTTAACAGGCCAAGATAACTTTCGTTTTAACTTGCTTAAGCCGGTTAAATCTATTTCTGCTTGAATAATTGCGGCTAGCTTATTTAATGCTTGGTTTAAGTTATCTTCTTCGGCTTTAAGTTTATTTAATTGCTGTTGGCTGGAAAGTAATTTTCGGCTTAGCTTAGATAAGGTTTTACTTCGCTGAGTTTTACTGGACCGTAATTGGGTATCTTGCTGTAATTGCTCTATTTTTAGCTGTTGTAGATACTCAACTTGCTCTTGATGTTCTGTGCTTACTTGCAGTAATTGCGCTATGGTCACTTGAAATTGATCTATCTCTTTTGTTCTTGCCTGATTTAAATATTGATAGTAACTGATGGTACGCTGAATTTTCTCACTTTGATCTTGGTTAAGCAGTAATTTCAAATAATCGTGCTGGCCTGTGGTATATGCAGCTCTAAGTTGCTGAGCTAATAAACGCTCTTGTTGTTGTTTTGCTAAGGTTAATTGCTTTTTTTCTTTGGCTAGCGTGGTTATTTTTACTTGGGTGTTACTGAGCTCAACCTCAATTTTATTGATTGCTTTAGCGACTTTAGCAATAGCAAGGTCATCGGTTTTTAGTTGTTGCTCTAGATTGCTGCGTTGTTTATTGGTATCAAAAATATTGGATTCTTGCTTAGCAATGGCTTGTTGAACATCACTGAGTTTGGCACGGTTTTGTGTTTGTGTTGTTTTATTACGATTACTTTGTTCAGCTTGCGCGGGAAAAGCACACAGTAAACTTAGTATTAATAAGCTTACGGCGGCAAGCGGCGATAGGTGTTTATTTGATAAATAAGTGTGGATAAACAATCTCGTAATCGAAAGTGACAATAAATCAACAGCCAATATATCACTTAAACCCATGTTATCTCAAGGTGAAGATTTTTATCGAGACCTCATGGGTATGGACTATAGATTTACTATCACTTCGTAAGTGGCATTAAGATTGAACCGGTCATTTCTTCTGGTTGTTCCATGCCCATTAGGTGCAATATACTGGGTGAGATATCACTTAACGTGCCAGATGTTGCTGGGGTAGCCTGACGACCAACATAAATTAGCGGTACAGGTTCACAAGTATGGGCTGTATGCGCTTGACCTGAAATAGGATCTTCCATCTGCTCGGCATTACCGTGATCGGCAGTAATCAAGCATTCACCGCCATTTTTTTGTAAAGCAGTAACTACTCGACCAACACAAGAGTCTACAGCTTCACAGGCTTTCACTGCAGCATCAAAGTTACCCGTATGGCCAACCATGTCGCCATTTGGATAGTTACAAACGATAAAGTCGTATTTACCACTGTCAATTGCACCAACGAGTTTATCGGTAAGTAGGGTAGAGTTCATTTCAGGCTGTAAATCGTAGGTTGCCACATCGGGTGATGGCACTAAGATTCGTTCTTCGCCAGTAAAAGTATCTTCTTTACCGCCACTAAAGAAAAAAGTGACATGGGCATATTTCTCTGTTTCAGAAATGCGTAATTGAGTTTTATTATGTTTAGCTAACCATTCACCCATAACATTATTGAGTGTCGCTGGCGCAAAGGCCGAAGGTGCATCAATACTAGCAGCATACTGGGTCAGCATAACAAAGTCGCCGATAGCAGGAATGCTTTTGCGGGCAAAGCCGTCAAAGTTTTCTTCAGTGAAGCAACGACTAAATTGACGTGCTCGGTCTGCTCTAAAGTTCATAAAAATTAACGCATCACCATCAGCTACCTTGATAGTTTCACCCGATGGCGTAGTTATTGCGCTGGCGCCGACAAACTCATCATTTTCATCACGTTCATAGGCCGCTGCAAGAGCATCTAAGGCACTAGTGTATTGATGTAACCCTGTACCACTAACCATCAAGTTATAAGCCGCTTCAACGCGTTCCCAGCGTTGATCTCTATCCATGGCATAGTAACGACCAATAACAGAAGCGATTTGTCCTTCACCTGTGTCAGCATCAGTAAATAGTTCGGAGAATTTTTGTTGGGCTTTTTCTAAAGAGGCTTGTGCACTTCGTGGCGGCGTATCGCGACCATCTAAAAATGCATGTAAATAAACTTTTTTAGCGCCACGCTGTTTGGCTAACTCCATCATGGCAAAGATATGTTCTTCATGGCTATGAACGCCGCCAGGAGAAAGTAACCCAAAAATATGCACTGCATTATTGCTAGCTGCAGCCTTATCGACCGCTTGGCACAAGGTTGGGTTCTGCTTAAACTCACCATCGCTGATTGCTTTAGTAATACGAGTAAAGTCTTGGTAAACCACACGGCCAGCACCTAAGTTTACATGACCTACTTCAGAGTTACCCATTTGCCCTTCGGGTAGGCCAACTGCCATGCCTGAAGTATCAATCAGCATATTAGGGTAATTGGCTTTTAAATCATCTAATACTGGTGTGTGCGCTCGATGAATCGCGTTTGAGCTAGTTTCTTCTCTGTATCCCCAACCATCTAGAATCATCAGTACCGTTGATTTCTTATTCGCCATTATTTTCCCCGTTATATTTAGTTTTTGTTTAGTCTTTTCCATGCTTTATGGGCAAGTATTGTACACCCTAGGATGGTGTTATTCACTAAGGATTTAACATTGAAATGTTCCATGTTGGCTTACTAAGTTGTAGCTCGCGGGATATGCTCGCAATTTTAAGTGGTTTGCGTATAATGTGCCGATTCGAAATTTGATAAAAATGGGCTTTATTTATGGAACAATTAATTACTTTTGCAGGCGAAAATGGCATGCTGAGCGCGGTTTGGGTTGCCTTAGTGGTAATGATTATCGTCACGACAATTAAAATGAAAATGTCACCGATTAAACAAATAAGCACACAAGATTTAACTTTTTTAATGAATAGAGAAGAAGGTATTGCGCTTGATATCCGTAAGGACAAAGAGTTTAAAGCCGGTCATATTCTTGAGGCTATCAGCTTACCTAGTGAAAAAATCAAAGAAAAAGGCCTGACTAGTCTTGAAAAATATAAAGACAAACCCATCATTGTAGTATGTGCTGCCGGCATGAGTGCAGTGCAAATAGCTAACGATTTATTTAAAGCTGGTTTCAGCCGTGTTAGTGTGCTTAAAGGTGGTATGAACAGTTGGACAGGTGCAGGTTTACCTGTAGCTAAGTAATTATATAGCTGGACCACAGAACTGATCCATGTCACTCATTTATGACAGAGAAATAAAAATGGTAAAAATTGATATATATACCAAAATGTACTGCCCTTATTGTACCCATGCTCTTGCCTTACTAAAAGGTAAGTCAGTTGAATACAATGAAATCAAGATCGATGGTGATATGACTAAACGTAGTACCATGATTGAACGCAGTAATGGTGGTTATACCGTTCCACAAATATTTATTAATGATGAACATGTCGGTGGTTGCGATCAGTTAGTGGCCTTAGAAATGAATAATCAGTTGGATGGACTGTTAGCCGTAAACTAATACTCAATTCCATTAAATTAAAAAATTATAACAATTATAAAATAGGAGCCTCTCATGGCTGAAGAAAATCAAGTAGCAAACAATGAAGCAGCAGCACAATCTCCAGAATTTGCCATTCAACGTATTTTTACTAAAGATGTTTCTTTTGAAACGCCAAATTCTCCGGCAATTTTTCAACTAGATTGGAAACCTGAAATCAAATTAGATCTTGATACTCGCTCCACTAAATTAGCTGATAATACTTATGAAGTTGTCTTATCGGTAACTGTTACGGCTACAGTAGAAGACAAAACTGCTTTCTTAGCTGAAGTACAACAAGCGGGTATCTTCACTATTGGTAACTTACCTGAAGCACAGTTAGCCCATACTATTGGTGCTTTTTGCCCAACAACATTATTCCCGTATGCTCGTGAGACAGTAGCAAGCCTAGTAAACCGTGGTTCATTCCCACAATTTAACTTAACACCCGTTAATTTTGAAGGTTTATATGCTTCTTATGTACAACAACGTGCCGCACAAGAAAACGTGCCGCAAAGTACTGAAACACACTAGTTATTAGCACTTCGTTGAAAATATCATTAGTTTATAAATTGGGTTGTATATGTCTTTAGCTGCAAAAATTACTGTGCTTGGTGCTGGGTCTTATGGCACAGCGCTAGCAATTTGTTTAGCCAGAAATGGTCATAAAACCTTGTTGTGGGGGCGTGATGCTAATCATGTCGCTACTATGGCACAAGATAGAGAAAATAATAAATATCTTGCCGACTGTCCTTTTCCTGAAGCATTAGTGTTAGAAGCTGATTTAAAAAAGGCAGTGCAAGCAAGTAATAATATTTTAGTTGTGGTGCCAAGCCATGCTTTTGCAGATATGCTTAAACAAATTAAACCAATGTTAACGGGCAATGAAAAAATTGCTTGGGCTACCAAAGGCTTGGATCCTGATACCGGTGATTTGTTGCAGAAAGTTGCCACTAAAATACTCGGTGACAATGTTTCTTTAGCGGTGTTATCAGGCCCTACCTTTGCAAAAGAAATGGCTTCAGGTTTTCCTACCGCTATTTCGTTATCTTCTGAGGATGATGATTTTGTTGCTGAGTTGTCAGACTTATTGCATTGTGAAAAACTATTTCGAGTTTATGCTAATAAAGATTTTATTGGTGTACAGCTCGGTGGTGCCGTTAAAAATGTTATCGCTATTGCGGCGGGTATAGCCGATGGTATTGGCTTTGGTGCTAATGCACGTACAGCCTTAATTACCCGTGGTTTAGCTGAAATGACCCGCTTAGGTTTAGCGTTAAATGCTGAGCCAGCAACCTTTATGGGCATGGCGGGTTTAGGTGATTTGGTACTTACCTGTACCGATAACCAATCTCGTAATCGTCGTTTTGGTTTAGCATTAGGTAAGGGCAGTGAAGTTGAGCAAGCGATTACTGATATCGGTCAAGTAGTTGAAGGCTATCGTAATACTAGAGAAGTTTATATGCTAGCCCAACGACATGGTGTGGAAATGCCAATTGTTGAGCAAGTTTATCAAGTACTTTACCGCGGAAAGGATGCCAAGTTAGCAGCTGCTGACTTACTTTCTCGTGATAAGAAATTTGAGTAATTCTTTCACTTTTTTATCAATAATGTGAATATTAAAAAGGGTAAATCGGTCAAAGACTGATTTACCCTTTTTTGTTGCTATCACTTATAGAAAACTGATTATACCAATTCCAATAAGTTTCTTCCCAATCAGCGAGAGTTAAAAGGCTTAGAGGCAAGGCATTGATTGTAGATAATGGTTATTCCCTTATCAAAATCAATAACGCAGCATGTAAGCCTTTTAAGCTCGCCCTTTGGGAGCTTTCCAGTGATTCGATAACTGCACAGAATTTCTTTCATATAGAGTGACTATATGCAAAAAAATTCTATTTATTCTCAAACCGCTGGCAAGCTCTGAGTGAGAACTAACTTAATGGACTTGGTATTATACCGCGTTAGGAAAACCTAGTTGACGCCAGGCATCATAAACAATTACGGCTGCTGCGTTTGATAAGTTCATGCTGCGGCTTTCTTTTAACATCGGAATTCTAATTTTATCTTCATCAGGGATTTGTACACGAACTTCTTCGGGTAATCCTGCCGTCTCTGAGCCAAACAATAAATAATCCCCGGTTTTAAAACTAACATCACCGTAAAAATTGTTGGTCTTAGTAGTTATGGCTAATATTCGTTTTGGCTGCTCTTTATCAATGAAGGCTTTGAAGTTTGCATGACGTTGTATCGCAGCAAATTCATGATAGTCTAATCCAGCACGACGTAATTTTTTATCATCTAAATCAAAACCTAATGGCTCAATTAAATGCAAACGAAAGCCTGAATTGGCGCATAAACGGATTATATTGCCAGTATTTGGCGGGATTTGCGGTTGAAAAAGTACAACATCTAGCATAACAATCATCATCTGATTAAATTTTTGTTATTATAACGATTAATGACTTTCAGATCTTAATTTTTCTTCAAGGATTAGCTATGGCGAAAAGATCAATATCAACGGATGAATATGCATTCTGGGTGCGGCTAGCCGCTATCTCTTCAACCTCAATAGCCTTGATCTTAGTAGTGATTAAACTCTATGCTTGGCTGGTCACAGATTCGAGTGCTATGCTCGCATCTACCACTGACTCTATTTTAGATTTATTTGCTTCGATAATGAGTATCGTTATTCTGCGTTTTGCTCTGGCTCCAGCCGATAAAGAGCACAGTTTTGGTCATGGTAAAGCTGAAAGTTTAGCTGGGCTAGTGCAGGCAGCATTTGTACTTGGCTCGGCCATAATCCTTATTTTTAGTGGTGTTTCTCGTTTACTTAATCCGCAACCGATAGTGCAAGGTGAAGTGGCTATTTGGGTGACGATTATCTCTATTGCCTTAACCCTCTGTTTAGTTGCTTTTCAGCGCTATGTAATAAAGCGTACAGGCTCCATTATTATCAGTGGTGATGCCTTGCATTATCAATCAGATTTATTGCTCAACCTAGGGGTTTTAGCGGCCATTATTTTGAGTCAAGGTATATGGTTACATGCGGATGGTGTGTTCACCATATTAGTTGCCTTATACCTCGTTTTTGGCGCGGGTCAAATTATGGTGCAAAGTGTTGCCCAGTTAATGGATAGTGAGTTAAGTGATGATGAACTAGCACAGATAAGAGCTATTGTATTAAACCATGGCCAAGCAAAAGGCATTCATGAGCTACGTACTAGACAGTCGGGAGTGCAGCGTTTTGTGCAATTTCATTTAGAATTAAGTGATGACTTATCGTTATTTGAAGCGCATAGCATTGGCGACGAAATTGAAACTGAAATTTGCCACTTGCTCGCCCCTTGTGAAGTCTTTATTCACCACGATCCTAGCTCTGTGGTGCAAAGTGAGCAGTCTAAAAACACTACAAGCTAAATTCTTAAGGTGTTACTTATGTTGTTTAAACCAAGCAAGGCTCTGATTTAAGGCGCTGTTTCTATAATCATCTACTTCAAAGAATAATTCGTGCAAGGCGCCATCAAGCCTACTTGGTATTCCCTTGGGGCAAGATTGCGGTTGTAAGGCATGTAACTGCTGACAAAAATCATCTTGTGCTCGTTGGCAAACTACAATGTCGTCACCTGCTTGCAACAGTAATATCGGCGTCTTAAGTTGAGCTAGCTGAGTGAAAATCTGCTTTTGTGCTGCTATGCCCTCTGCTAACCAATGGCTAGTGACTCCGCCAAGTTGAATGCTCTTGTTATTCTTGTATAAGTTGATAAATATTTGGTAGCGCTGCACTGAGTGAGTTAGCCTATTATGGTCAAAACTGACTGGTGAGTAGTCTTTTTGAGCGAAAAAATACCAAGGGTTATTACTGATTAAGTTATTGAGTGCTAGTTTGACCGCTATCATCATTTCAGCGATGGCCGTTGGTAATAGCCCTGAATTGAATCCCAACATAGGTGATGAGATTACTGCTGCTTTAATGGCATTGCTTGAATCTTGCATAAAGCGAGTGGCAATGGCAGCACCCATGGAATGAGCTAATAGGTAGGGTTTATCGGAACAGTGCTGAGTTACAATATTTTCAATGAAATATCGTAAATCCTCTACGTAGTGCTGAAATTTAACAACATAACCCTTGTTCAAATTGGTAAGTAATCGTCCTGATAAGCCTTGACCTCGGTGATCGATAATAAAAATACTATAGCCTTGCTGGTATAAATCAAAGGTGAGTTCTTGGTATTTTAAATAGCTTTCACATCGACCAGGTACTATGACGATTGTTGGTCGTTCAGCTTCTTGCTGAATAAACTGTGCGTAATGAATACTTACTTCATCAGTTCCTAAAAAAGAATTAAACAAGCCTTGCTGCCAGAAGGTTGTTATTTGCTCAGGCAACTTCCCTTTAAGATTTACTTCTTGATTAAACTGTGCGGAATGGCTCACGTAGAAACCCTATAAGTAGATAAACAGTAATGATTACTGAACAGTATAATTGATATTACTCGGGGTGAAGCAGGATTTACTCTAAATTTTACTATGAAATATGCAAATTATGCATGCAAGCTAAAAGAGAATATTTTACTCATTTTACTTTCAATTGTGCGGTTGTTTTTTGTTGCGGGACTAAAGCGCCATTTCCGAATTGCTGAGCGGATAGCCGATTTGAAATAGATAAGTTTACTCTGCGGACTAAAATTAATATCTTTTACTTTACCATAACGATCGATGGTGAAATTTACCTTCACTTCCATCTCAATGCCACGACGTTTAGCTAGGCTTGGATAAACTGGGCTGATTGAGTTCAACAACTTAGCTTCATGTGAACTTGGTGCTTCTATGGCTGTTTGGTTAGAGGAAACAGCTAATTCATTTACTTTGTTTATCACACTAGTTATTGAATTAAGAGCGTGTGAGGCGACATATAGATCATTTTGTCGGGCTAACTGGTCGATCTCTTGGCGATATGACACGTGAGTATAAGCGCTGGTATTACTCGGCAATGCGTTATTGAATGTCACCGGAAACTTTTTATCGAAACTTTCTATGGGGTCCAGCTTAGTAGTTATAACGGCTGACTTAAACGCTTGCTTGGCTTTCGTTATTTGGCTTGATTGAGTTAGGGTGTTCATTGTTGGCGTATATATAGTCTGCTTAGGCTCAATAATAGTCTGTGCCGATGTTTTACCTACTAAGTCACCCTTGATCTTACTTACTTCATCATTAGCTAGGTTAAGCTGAGCTAAAGTTTGTTTTTCATTCGAGTTGTCCAGCTGTTTCTGGAATGTTACTTGCTCATAGGTAAGGGCAAGCTCAGCTGTTTTTATTTTATCCTTGCCAAACTCTTGGTTAAAGATAGGCGCTGTTTTAAGTACTGGCTCGACAGACACTTGACTCTGTATAACCGCTAAAGATTTAAGTGCCGCAGTCGTTAATTTACTGTTATTAATAAATGCTGTCTTAGTATTATTTTCATTATTAGCTATGCCGACGAGGGCAGGTTTGGCAAAGCTATTTTCACGACTTAGTAATTGCTGAGCAATTGAGTCGTTTGCCATTGTCTGTTTTTCTGCATGGCTGTTATCAAAGCCAGTTAACCTTGATTGGAATATATTTTTGCTAAGTGAATTACTTTCTTGCCATGGGAATTGATCATTTAGCTGTTGGGCGAATGGCATGGTCAGCAATTGATTTATGCTAAGTAAGGTTAATGCTAGCAAAAGGCTAATGGCAGCGAGCCATTTACTGGTGTTATTACTCGGTGCACAATGGTGATCAACAAGGCGCAGTACGCGCGCTTTTAAATCACCACCCGATGCTGCCATTGCCATGGTTGGAATGGTGTGAAAATGGTTTTTGGCGCATAACGAGGCGGTATCCGTTAACGTGTGCGCATAGGCAATGGCATCACCACAATGCTGTACGGCAATATCGTCACTGCAATATTCTCGTTCATTACGCATTTGTTTACCAATCCAATGCACGCTTGGATGGAAGAAAAATAATAACTCGATAAGTGTTTGTAAAAAGTTAACTAAATAATCATGACGACGAATATGAGCCAGTTCATGTAAAATAAGCATTTCAAGTTGCGCAGAATCTAAGCCAGTGACCATGCTAGCGGGTAGTAAAACTACAGGTTTTAACCAGCCTATTGCCATAGGTACTTCGGCTTTTAATGAGATGAGTAACTTGGGCGTTTTAGTTAATTTTATCTGCTGAGCTAATTCATTAAAGCGGATGAGCAAAGCGGAAGAGGGGGAAATACTCGAATGCAAAGGTAAGTTATTTACATTTCGAACTTCAATTAAAAGCTTGCAAGCCAGTATGGTAATTGTCGTCAGCCAAAGCAATGAAAGGTAAGGCAAGGAGTGAGCTAATATTGAAGGCAGTAGTTCATGATAGCTTAATAATGCACTTTTCTGAGTTAACTCATTGACTAAACTGGTTAACGGAATAGGGCTAAGATTACTATTAATACCTGAGCTTGTATCTGGGTACACCATGAAAAAGGTAAGTAGTGCTAGTGCTGCGTTTGAAAACATTGCCAATGTTGCCACGGCATAACGCAATATCGACTTGTTTTTATCAATAATAAATAACGCCGACTTTAGAATGAAGGCCACCAATAAGCCTTGCCACACAAAGTGCACTAAGGTTAGCGATAAGCTATATAAAAAAGGGCTATTAAATAATTGATCAAACATAGTCAAAGTAGAGTTGTACTATTTTTCTAATGAATTTAGCAGCTGACGAATATCATTAATTTCTTCAGTGCTGGTTGAGTCATCAATAGCGCGCATTACCAGTTTAGAGGTAGAGCCACCAAAGGCTTTTGTGATTAAATCTCTGATAAGTGATGTTTGCGTTTGTGTTTGGCTATTTGCCGCAGCATAAACATGAGCTCGATTGCTTTCATCACGAATGACTAATGTCTTTTCATGCATTATTTGTAATATTTTCAAAACGGTGGTGTAACCAGTTTTTTGCGTCGAACTAACAACATCATGAACCTGTCTTACAGTAGCGGGACCCATTTTCCAAAGAACATTGAGTAATGTTAACTCTGCTTCTGTGGGCTTCAGAGTAGATTTATCATGCGCCATGTACACTTCCTTTTTTGATGTTTTTTATCAGGCTAACTATTATTATAATACTTAGACAAGTTACGAACTTAATCGTATTTTGTCTAAGCTTATATCGAGTACACTAAATGAGCAACCGTTTTGTTGCTTGGTATTCGTACTGAGTAAATAGTCTATTTTTCCGTCGTATCTAATGAAGCATAGAGTTCGCCAAGGCGGGTGACTGTGCCAGAACCAGCATTTACTGCAAATTCACTCAACATTTTTGGAGCGAAGGTGCTAACTACCGTTGAACCCAGCTTAAAGCGACCCATTTCGTCACCTTTTTCAAAAGTAATAGCATCAACGCCTTCTTTAGGGTATTGCCATCTGAAGATGTCTTTGCCTGCAGGAGGTGTAATAGTACCCGCCCATGTAGTTTCAATGCTGGCAACTATTGTTGCGCCGACCAAGACCATAGCAAGCTCGCCAAATTGGGTATCAAAAATAGCAACAACACGTTCATTGCGGGCAAAAAGATCGGGTACATTTGCAGCCGTTAGCGGGTTGACGGAAAACAACTCTCCGGGAATATAAATCATTTCACGTAATGTGGCTGCCATTGGCATGTGAATGCGATGGTAATCTTTTGGGGCAAGATAAATGCAAGAGAACTTACCGCCTTGAAAAGGTGCTGCTGTTGCGGCATCACCGCCCAACAATGAGGTTAAACTGTAATTGAAACCTTTTGCTTGGATAAGTTGACCGTCAACAATATCACCCTGTTGGCTAATCGCCCCATCTACTGGATAGCATATAGCATTGTTATCATCATCAATGGTTCGTGCACCCTCTGCTAATTCGCGGGTGAAAAAGTTATTAAAGGTATTAAAGTCACTGGCTTTTTTTAGTTTCGCTTCACCCATGTTGATGCCGTATGCCTTAATAAACATATTAATAAGTTTAGTGGTTAACCAACCCATTTTTGCCGCAGCTAACTTGCCAACTAAACGTGAAATAGCGTGTTTAGGCATAATGTATTGCAAGGCAATTTTAATTTTATCGCTAATATTATTTTTTGAAGACACTCATTTTTCCTTAATTATTAAAACGCGAGGTTAATTTATTATCATTGAGGCTGGCTAAGATACGCTGAAAGCTTGCTAAGCGAGCAGGGCTGATTTTGTCATTCTTTCCTGCTGCAATTAGAGCACAACCTGGATCGCTCTGATGTTTACAGTCTCTAAATTTACATAGGCCAAGAAAATCTGAAAATTCGATAAAACCATGACAAACTTGTTTAGGTGTTAAATGCCATAAACCAAACTCTCGTATACCAGGGGAGTCAATTAAATCGCCACCCTCCATAAAGTGATATAAACGTGCCACTGTGGTGGTATGTTGTCCTAAACCTGAATTTTCTGAGACTTCTTTTGTTAAAATCCCTAGTTCAGGCATTAACGCATTAACTAAGGTTGATTTCCCCACGCCTGACTGACCAACAAAAATACTGGTATGTTGCGCCAGCTGCAGTTTAAGCTCATTTATGCCTTCACGTGATTTACTACTGGCATAAAGCACTTGATAGCCAATATCTTGATATATTTGTAATTGCTTCTTGATCGCTGCTTGTTCGTCTGTGGAGATACTGTCTAACAAATCAGTTTTGTTAAGCACTATCACTGGAGTAATACCAGTTTGCTCGGCAGCGACTAAATAGCGGTCAATAATATCACTGTTAAATACGGGTAATACCGAAGAGACAATTAAAATTTGGCTGATATTAGCAGCAATGGGTTTAACACCGTCATAAACATCCGGGCGACTTAAAACAGAATCACGCTCATGTACTGCTTCAATAATGCCGGTAATGCTATGCTGGGTTTCATTTCCAAGACGCCACAGCACTTTATCTCCACATACAAGAGAGGAAATAGAGCGGCGTAAATTACAGCGGAATATTTCACCTTGGTTATTTTCGACATCGGCGTGCTGGCCAAATCGACTAATAATGGTCCCTTGCTCTGGAGCTCCTAGGTCGCCATCATCCCACTGCACTTTATCTTTACCTTTAGTGCTTTTGCCTTGTAGCCTTTTATCATGATTGGCTTTAATTCGCCTTTGTTGACCTTCGGTCAATTTTTTTGTTTTAGCCATGTTAATTATTCATACTATTTAATTTGATCCAACTTAGTTCTGGCGTATTATACTAACAATAATATATGAATGCTTGTGCATTTTTTTAAGGGAACTTTATGGCGGGTAATGACAGTAATTTAATTTGGCTTGATTTAGAAATGACGGGGCTTGAGCCTGAGGGTGATGTTATTTTAGAGATCGCTATCATTATCACTGATAGTCATTTGAATATCTTAGCGCAAGGGCCAATATTTGCCATCAGTCAAAGTGATGAAGTGCTAGATAATATGAACCAGTGGTGTATTGAACATCATGGTAAGTCAGGGCTTACGCAAAGATGTCGTGATAGCGAGGTCAGCTTGACAGAGGCAACTCAGCAAAGTTTGGCTTTTGTGCAAGAATGGGTACCTCAAGGCAAGTCTCCTATGTGCGGCAACAGTATCGGGCAAGATAGACGCTTTATTAATAAATATATGCCTGACTTTGAAGATCATTTTCATTACCGTAATTTAGATGTCAGTACGATAAAAGAGCTGGCAAGGCGTTGGAAACCAGAAGTGCTAGACTCAGTGGTTAAAACTGGCGCGCATTTAGCACTCGATGATATTAAAGAGTCTATTGCCGAGTTAAAAGTTTATAGAGAGCTATTTTTCAAACTATAACTATCCCCTTAGCCCTAGAGCTAACAATAAAGATACAAAAATTAAGGCACGAAAAATAATATAACGTTATTATCGTGCCATCTTCCTATTTGAGTAATTCCAATGAAAACTATAATCACTTGCCTAGTGCTTTTTGTGCTGAGCATTTGCCTAATCAATGCCAGCCAAGCCGCGAATGTAGATCATAATAGCGAAAATCAACAATTAGCTATTATTATTCAAATACATGAAGAATTTTATCTACAATCAAGCCCTTTTAATCAGCCTGAGGTTGGTGGAAATAATGCTAAATTACCAAACCTATCAGCAGATACATTATTAACACACTACCAACAGCGTTTAGCTATATATCAGCAATTAATGGCCTTAGATGATGAAAAATTAACACAAGATAATCAGATTAATTTATCAGTTCTTAGCTACAGCCTAAAAAATCAGTTAGATAATTACACTAACAAAGAGCACTTCATGCCACTTACGGCCGAGTCAGGCTTTCATGTTTGGATAGCAAGTATTTCCACGAAAGGTGATTTTAAAAAATTTGTCGATTACCAAGATTATTTAGCACGTCTAGCTGCCTTACCAAACTATTTTTTACAGCAAACTCACTGGATGAAAGAAGGGCTTAAACAAGGAATTAGCCAACCTAAAATAGTTCTTGAGGGCTTCGAGCAATCTATCTCGGCCTTTATTAAAGAAGATGTCACTAAGAGTGGCTACTATAAACCGTTTGATAAAATGTCTGCTTTTATTAGCTTAAGCCAGCAAAAAGAATTACAAAGACAAGCTAAGCATGTGTTAAGCACTAAAGTTATGCCCGCATATAAAGCTTATTATGACTTTATGGTTAATGAGTACCAACCTAATGCTCGAGATAATATTGCCGCTAGTTCACTGCCTAATGGCGACGCTTATTATCAAAACAGATTAGTACATTATACCACCTTGCCTATGACCGCAGTGCAAGTGCATCAACAAGGCCTTGTGGAAGTAAAGCGTATTCGTGGAGAAATGGAAGCTATTATTGAGCAAGTTGACTTTGATGGGGATTTTGCTGAGTTTGTACAATTTCTACGTAGCGACCCTCAATTTTATGCAAGCACAGCAACTGAGCTATTAAAAGAGGCATCTTTTATTGCTAAAAAAATGGATGCTAAATTACCATCGCTCTTTAAAACACTACCAAGAACGCCTTATGGTGTTATGGCAGTGCCGGCTAATATTGCTCCCAAATACACTACTGGCAGATATGCAGGTTCATCTCGTGATGATCAGCCAGGTAATTACTGGGTAAATACTTATAGACTTGACCGACGACCACTTTATGTTTTAACAGCATTAACACTCCATGAGGCTGTGCCAGGCCATCATTTACAAATATCTTTAGCAAAAGAAATGGTTGATGTGGCAAAGTTTCGCAATCGTACTTACATTTCAGCTTTCGGTGAAGGTTGGGGCTTGTACTCTGAATACCTTGGCATCGAGGCCGGCATGTATGAAGACCCTTATCATAACTTTGGTCGCTTAACTTATGAGATGTGGCGAGCATGCCGCTTAGTTGTTGATACGGGTATGCATACTCAAGGTTGGAGTAGAGCACAAGCGATTGATTTTTTGGCGAGTAATACTGCATTGTCACTACACAATGTGACTACAGAAATAGATCGCTATATTTCTTGGCCTGGGCAAGCACTGTCATACAAAATGGGCGAATTAACGATTAAGCGCTTACGTAATGAGGCAGAACAAGCATTAGGAAAAGACTTTGATTTAAGAGACTTTCATGATCAATTACTCAAGCACGGCTCTATGCCATTATCTATGATGGATAAAGTTGTTATGCAATATATCCATGAGCAGGCAATAGAAAATAAATAATCATGCAATAACTCTTATTTATCTCAGTGAATAGTCTGGTTTATCTTAGGTAGTATTAGGCTATTCGCTTTATTTAATGAAGTAAATATTGATAGCACACAACGGCATTACAAGTTACTTGATTGAATAATAGCGATATAATCTTATTAAATAATTTGTACAGAGTGGATGATGTGGCTGTTCCAGAAGGGATTTAAAGGAATAAGGGAGAGGGAGCACGCAAAGAAAACGGAAGAAACAGATAGTGGATTATCGAATTAAGATAAGCCCCCACTATATCTAAACTTGGTAGTCCCGCTATCATAGGTTTCCCTTTAGACCGGTAACTTTGCGTCTCTAACTTTCATTAGATTTGCCCTTATCAAGCTGTAAAGCTCAATTTCATTATAGGTTGAATTTTATAAATGTAAACAGAAAAGGCTACTTTTGCTTCGCTTTATAGGTTAAAAGTAGTAATAAATACTATTGGATAACTTTCAATGGTTTGTTTTTCAATCACTAACGGTATGAATATGACTAGTGCGCGGTTATTTTCCTTCATAATATTTACTTTTAAACTGCTAACACTGTCTTTATTATTTGCAGTCAATACTTATGCTCAATCTTCTTCTGAGCAAATAATATTGACTAATCAAGTGCTGAAGCTATTAAAAGTCAATAGCGAGTCGCTCAATGCTGATACGGTGAAACAGCTGTCAGCTAAAATTATTGATAACCGTCAACTTTTCTCCAATGATATTCTAGCCAAAGTTTTTTTACTCTCCGCTAATGTTGCTAGTAACCAAGCAAATATCAACCAGATTTATGACTTTGCTCAAAGTGGTTTATCGGTAAATAGCAGGGATAAAAAAATAAAACTATCGCTTTTGTTAAAGTTGGCGGAAGTTTATGTTGCGAGAAAGCAGTATCAACAGTTACTTATTTTGATTCAAACGGCAGTAAACAATAGTGAATACAGCCGTAATATCAAACATCAATTACTTTTACTCAGTTATCGTAGTGTCGCTTTTGCCATGCTGGGAAAACATCAACAGGCTTTGTCGGATTTACAACAGGTTGAACGAGGCATTAGTAAAAGCGAATTGACCGAACATATTGAACTATTAACTATCTTGTCCATGGTCTATCACCATTTAGGTGATTATCAAACATCATTGACTATGCAGTTAAAAATTTTGAAATTAAGGTTTGAAATGGGACAAGTGGCAAACCTTGATAAGACCTATTTATATTTGGGTTATGCGTATTTCTATTTGCAGCGTTTTGATGATGCTTACAATGCTTTTTGGCAGTCTAAAAAGCATGCTGATAATAAGCAAGCACCTATTAGTGCAGCCTACGCAAGTAAAGGGTTAGGCATTACATTACTTACTCAACAGCAGCTTCCTGCTGCTATTGAATCATTAGAGCAAGCAATCACTATATTTAAGCATAACGACATGCTTGATGAGCAAATTGAAACTATGGTCGCACTGGTTAAGGCGAAGTTAGACCAGCAGCAAACTAGTGAGGGTTATACTTTATTAAATCAAGTTTTAGTGCTTTTAGATGGCAAAGATATTTCGTTGCAGTTTGCTGGTTTTTACCGCATGGTTGCAGAGATGCACCTTGCCCAAGACAATTATCCAAGTGCTTATCTCTGGCGGGAAAAACATAGTAAAGTGTTAATAACTAAACTGCATGATATGAAAAAATCTTTGACTCTAGGCTATGGATTATCTCATTTGAGCTCTGGTCCGAAAGCTATCGTTGAGCCTATTGAAGAGTCGAGAAAATTGGCAGTGAAATTAGCACAAAGTAGTGAGTTATCGAGTAGTTTTGTCGAAAAGTACCAAAAGCAACGTAGCATTATTATTAGTTTATCCGCGCTTGTTTGCTTATTGATTATGACCTTGCTGGGTTTTTTCCTGAGTTTAAGAGCACGGCGAATAAATTTAGCCTATGAAGAAATTGAAAAACCAAGTTATGCCATGGCTGGTCCTATGCAAACTAAATTTGATTATCAATTGGCTTTTAAAAAAGCACGTAAATTTCAATACCCTTTAAGCATTGCTTATTTAGTGGTAGAAAATTGGCAAGAGCTGGCTTTTCATTTTAATAATAAAAGAATTAATGAAGTCACTAAAGATATTTCCAGCTTAATCAATGGTCAATTAACAGCGTTTGATTACGCAGGTTTACTTAACCAGGGCGAGTATTTATTGATATTTGAGCATTTAAGTAGTGAGGAGGCGAAAATGAAAGTCGATAAGCTAGTACAAGCTTTAAATAGTCGAGCCTTTGCTAATTTAGGTAGCTTTTCAATTGCAATGAAATATTCAATAAGTACACCCGGATATAAAGATATTGATCCTTATCTATTTTTGGCACATATAGCTGAATCTGTTAACATTAAGCAAGTTAATCAGTCTAGGGTACCTTAATGTTTTTTGTTTTAATTATAACGGCTATCTTTGTCGTGATTAGTATCTATTTCTTCCTTCGCGCAGAGAAGCTACAGCGACAGCTAATAAGCCAAAAACGTGACAGTTTTACTACCCGTAAGGAAAATAAAGTATTAGCAGACTCAATGACACTTTTTGCCACTCGTGGACAAGAATTTGCTCAAGCTAGATTAGCACGTTTAAAAGTGCAAGCTAAAGCAAGTGAAGATGAACATCTCATCATACACGTTGAGCTAATTAGCCCATTAATCAATAATTACAGTATTATTTTCAGAGAGTGCCTAAAAGGCAAAGGTCGCCTAAAAGTAGTAAGTAAAAAGTGTTTTGAAAACCATGATAATGCTGCATATAAGAAATTTGTTGCCTTAATAGTCACGGGTGATAAACAGCTGAAGCGTTATTGGTCTAGTGATAACTTAAATGGCTTTCTTTTTTTAGTTGATTCATTACTCACTATTGGAGACAGTACCAGTGTCTCGTCAAACATTAAAGAAAGTGTTTGTATCTCTTAAGGTTAGACCTTAAATAATTAGAATATCTGTACAAAAGGCTATATTTTCATTAGGCTATATTTTTACCTTTTGTAGAGCTTACCAGGATGGGTGTTGTTAAATATGAGTCGTTTTAACGCCAAGTACTTTTTTTTATTCACTATTTTTATCGTGATAGTTGCTCTGTCAGTACTATTTGCTCAGCTTTATAGCGAACAGTTACCTATTGGCTTAATTGCAACGGCCAGTTATGTTATTGCTATCATTATCGCCATTGCTCTGGCTTGGCTGCTTACCCAAAAACTCTTTGGTACAGAAAGTAGCACTGCTGGCAAAGAAACCATCAGTGTTGAAGAGCTTTTTACTTATACTCATGATCCAGTAACTAACTTACCTACCGCACAACAAGCTTTAAAGGCCTTCGAATCGGCAATCAAGTCAAGTACTGGGCAACGTTATGCCGCAGTGGTATTCAAACCTATAAATTTTCAACAAGTGAATAGCTTATTGGGCTATCACAATTCAGATATTTTATTACTGCAACTTGCTTATTGTTTACAACAAAAAATAGTTAACAATAAGAAATTATTAACTTTTGGCGCTAGTCCAGAACCCGTTCGTATTGCACGTTTGCAAAGCTTACAGTTTTTGGTTGTTTATGATTTAACTGATAGCCGCTTCGATGATCAAAGTATGTTGAATGAGTTGTGCCAACAACTAGGCAAAGCCGTTCCTGATGCTATGAGCTTTAAAAGTTATTCTTTAAACTTTGAACTCGCTTTTGGCATCGCAATATCAGGAGAGCATGGCAATACTGTTGAAGAGGTTATTGCCCATGCGGGTGATGCCTTACTCAATGGATTAAAATCTCAGCAAGTCATTAGCTATTTTGATAATAGCAGTATCCTATATACACAAAGCCAGTTAGCGCGGATGGAAGCATTTCGTCAAGACATTCACGATGAAAAGCTACATTGCTATTTAAAGCCGCAAGTAAATATAAAGAATTACAATATTGTCGGCTTTCAATTAAAAGTTCATTGGTATGAGAAGAGTGCCCGTAAACCACTTGAGTTATCCGAGTTTTCAGAGCTTGCAGAGCAAAGTGGTGAACTATATTGCTTAACAAGATATATGTTTGAGCAAGCCTTTACCACCCTTGAGACTTTACACCGTATCGGTGTATATCAACGTATTTCCGTGAGTTTAGCCAGTGAAAACTTGTTTGAAGTGGACTTGGTTGACTTCATTGAGGAAAAGTTACAACAGCATGGTATCGCAGGTAAATATTTAATGATTGAGCTAAATGAACAAGTCATGCTCAATGCAAGTCAACGGGTAAAAAGCATCATAGATCAACTGAAGTCATTAGATATAAGTATCTCCATTGCGAACTTTTCTGGCAGTTATGAATCACTACGTTATGTGCGTAAAATGGCCATACATCAATTGAAAGTGAACTGTCAGCAATTATCAAATGATAGTAGTAATCGAGTAGATAAGGCGATCACCAATGCGCTAGTTACCTTAACACGCAGTATGAAAATCCCACTTATTGGTACTAACATTGACAGGCATGATGCATCACAAGCCTATATTGCCATGGGAGGTGAATTAATTCAGGGGGATATTATTCACTCAGGTGTGGTACCTGATGAAATAGAAATTTGGTTAGAAAAGTGGTATTTACAGCACCCAGGCTCAATCCCTCCAGAAGCAAGGCCGTCTATTTATTAAATATTAGCTATTAAGTCTTAGCTGTCTAAATAGTAAGGCTAATGCATTAGCGTTAGCCTTACTTTATTCTATATCTAGCGCTTCAGCGGATAGGATAATACCAGTGTTGTCAGCATAAAGGTGGTCATCAGGTAGCATGGTTACGCCAGCAAAGTTGATGGCAATATCAGTTTCACCAACACTTTGATCGCTTGCCCCAACAGGAATAGCCACGAGTGCTTGAATACCAATATCTATATCTTCTAAAGCATCGACATCGCGAACACTCCCATAGCAAACAATACCTTCCCAGCCATTGCTAGCAGCACTCTGGGCAATATTAACATCAATAAGCGCACGGCGGGTTGACCCACCACCATCAATAACTAACACTTTCCCTTTGCCATTCAAATTGACTAACTCTGTTATCAAACCCAAATTTTCAAAGCACTTTACCGTGACTACTTTGCCGGCAAATGAGCTGCAACCACCGTAATTACAAAAAATAGGATCAACAACATCAATTAAATCGGCATAAAAGTCACATAATTCAGAGGTGTTATATTGCATGCTTGTTCTCTTTTTATTTTAAGAAAATATTCAATATCAGTATATATTGTTATCTATAAAATAAAACCTATTATATATTTAGCGGGTATTACTTGAATTTAAAAGTAAAAGCCTTTTTAATAGCACTATCTTTACGACTAAAACCTAAGTTCTCTTTTCGATAAACACAGGCTTTAAGCGGAACTCTTGATAGTTATGATTAAACATTTTTTATGATCGAATATATTACCCCACGGACTTTTTTATTTGCGACACAAGCCGTAGTTTTTTCGGTATTGTTATTTGTCTTTATTGTTTACTATCGCACCTTCTTTCGTAAATATGTGCTGTACTGGTTAGTCAGTATCGGCATGTTAAGTTTTAGCTACCTTATTAAAGCTTTACTCCCCTATACCAGCGCGAATTTGGCCAATAGCAATTGGTACTATATCGCTGAATTTATTCTACAAACTTGTCAGTATGCTTTTTTATTGTTTCTTTTACTTGGCGTGTACAATGCTAAAACAAATAAAGTAATCCCCAAGAAAGTATCAATAGGCGGATTGGCTTTAACTATAGCCGTCAGTTTAACCACAACAATGCTCTTCGCCTTTGAGCCCAGCCAAGCTTTCAATCATTTTTATTTAACCATTAGCCTACCTAGTTTTATTTTGGGGTGCAGTTTTCTCGCTTTAGCAACTTACCTTTTATTTGATAAAAAGAATTATTTCTCTAGCCAAGTATTAATGTATTTTTCTGCGGTTATTGGTTTTCGGTATTTGATTCACTCTTTCATTTCTATTGTGGCTTTAACAGAGCCTTGGTTTCGCCAGCTAGAGTTGTTTTTATTATATTTTGATGTTTCTGCACATAGTATTCTAGGTTTTACTTTACTCATTTGGATGCAAGGAGCTGAGCGGTTTGCCGCTATAAATGCCATTAACAGAGCGCAATATCTAGGTAAACATGACTCGTTAACGGGAGCACTTAATCGTGGGCAAGTCATGGCTAAGTTATCGGATAAAATAGATGAATTAAAGCAAGTAAATAAAAACAGCAAAAGTCAGTTAAAACTGTCGGTTTTCTTAATCGATATAAAGCAATTTAAGTTTGTTAACGATACCTACGGCTTAAAAATAGGTGATTATATTCTAGGAGAAATTGCCAGCAGACTGAACCACAGTGTTTTTATGCCTCAGGCTGTAGGACGCTTAAGTGGTGATTCATTTATGTTTGTAATCGAATTCGAGCAGGCTTCTCATGTCGATAGAGCGGTAAGTCATATCCACGAACTTATTCAACGTACCTTTCATTATGAGCAGCAAGAGATAACTATTCAAGGAAGTGTCGGCTACTGTTTTTACCCGGATGATGCCGAAAAATCTGAGGATCTTTTACAAAAAGCTAATCTTGCTTTACATCATGCTGAAACTAACAATATTGCCTCTGTCGCTTTTGAAGAAGGCATGCAGGCACAGGGACGACATTTACTGTTAATGGAAAAACAGTTAAGAGCAGCATTAGCAAATGATGAATTCATTTTATATTTCCAGCCACAATTAAACTTACTAACCAATAAGCTCGAAGGTGTCGAAGCATTAGTTCGTTGGCAACACCCAGAAAAAGGTTTGCTTGCTCCAAGTGAGTTCTTGGATGAAGTAGAAGCTTTGGGTATGCACAGTGTGTTTGATAATTACATTCTAGCCAAGGCTTGCCAAACAAGTGAACGCTGGTTCAAATTATACCAACGCCGTGTTGCCATTGCGGTAAACATAACTGCGGTTGAGTTTCAAGATGAGCGCCTAGTTACTAATATTCAAAACTTATTACATAAATATAATTTGCCTCCTAAATATATTGAATTAGAAATCACTGAAAATGTGGTTATGACAGACATAACCCGAGCAATGGACAGTATTGTTAAATTACAAAGTATGGGTATTAAAGTTTCAATTGATGACTTTGGTACAGGTTACTCCTCTTTAGCTTATTTACGCGAGTTACCTATAGATAAAATAAAGATTGATCGTAGCTTTATTCGCGAAGTGGCCAGTAATGACTCCGATCTAACTATAGTTAAATCTATGATAGATCTTTCCCATGGCCTAGGTAAACGTGTCTTAGCGGAGGGTGTTGAAACGGTTGAACAACTTAATGCTTTACGCCATTTAGGTTGTGATGCGGTGCAAGGTTACTTTATTGACAAGCCCTTACCTGAAGAAGAATTAGTACGTTACCTGAAAAGAAAAAAATCCTAATATTAGCTCTCTATACCCGTGACCATTCAGGATGCATGTTTCAGAATGCTGGAGCAATTTTAATTCAAGGCGCTGCGATGAAATAATGGTTGTTCAGGAGAATATGCTCCTGCTCAAATACTTCTTCGATGGGGTTAAAATGACTTTATACCGCGTTAAATAATCAAACCATAGAATGACTATGCTTAAATTATTATTCTTGCCTAAAGCTATACTTTCTCTAACTAAGCTGATTGGTCTCAATAAATACTTGTTTAATGGTATGTTTAAATCAAGCTCAGGTTAGCCAATTTATTTCGGAAAAAAAATTATTCTAATAAAATGGAGACAAATCAGCCTAAAACCATAAAACTTTGTAAATAAATTAAATAAAATCTAATACTTACCGATACATGTCTATACTGAAATAAAGGAACGTCTTAAGTTATATATCCTTTCTCTCGCCTTTGCTTTGTCTTGCTCTAATTGCAGGTGAATAGCTTGGCAGAGAATGAGAAAATGGGCTATGGATAAGTAAATTTTTGTTCTTTCGTTTTATTCTATATAGGTTCATTTTTAAGGTTAAATTCTATGCTTATTAAACATAAACTAATCGCCAATACCACAATATTAGTACTCGCAATGAGCCTAATGTTAGTGTTATTGAATTACGCAAGTTCATCTTTACAACATGATTTAATTATTGCCAAGCATATTGGCGATATTAAAGCATCGGTTTTAGAGCTTAGACGTGATGAAAAAGATTTCGCTGCCCGTAAAATGTTGAAATATTCTGAACAGTTCAATAATCAAATATCCGAAGTGCAACTGCAAATCACCACTCTGACCAAAGATTTCGCTCAAGTTGGTTTATCTATGCCTGAATTAGCCAGTACTGGGAATATTTTAACCGAGTATCAGGGCCAATTTAATAGGGTTATTGTCTTGCAAAAGAAAATTGGCTTGGATGCCAAATCTGGCTTATATGGAGAACTTCGTGCCGCGGTTCATAATGTTGAAACTCTTATAGGTAAAAATAATTATCGTTTGCGTAGTGAAATGTTACAGCTAAGGCGTAATGAAAAAGATTTTATGTTACGACTCGATGATAAATATGTTGATAAGATTCAAGCTAATACCAAGAAGTTATTGTTGAGCGTACAAGCCAGTAACTTCTCACCAGCTAAAATGCAGGAAGTTAGTAAGCTAGTTAAAGTATATCAAAGTGCTTTCTTAAACTTAGTTACAGCTCAAAAAGCACTTGGTTATAATGAAAAAATGGGCGTAATGAATGACATGCGTAATGTCGTACATCAAGTTGACAAGGAACTGGCACAACTATTATCGAAGAGTGAAGCGGCGGTAAAAGCTGATATTGGCTTTGTTAATACCTTGGCATATAGCTTATTTACTGTGGTGCTTGTAATCGCATTAGGCAGCGCTTGGTTAATCGGTAGAAGTATTTTAGACCGTATTAACAACTTACAACAGACCATGAATAAAATTGCTCAAAGTAATGATTTAACCACTGAAGTTGCAGTCAGTGGCGGTGATGAATTATCGGATATGGCCGAAGTGTTTAACCACATGTTAACCAATTTCCGCTCTCTTATCGTTGAAGTTAATCACTCGGTAAACACTCTTAATTCTGCCACGGGTAGCTTAGCGGAGAATATCTACAATGCCAATGAAGGAGTAGATACTCAAATGCAACAAACTGATCTTGTGGCAACGGCGGTAACCGAAATGGTCGCTACTGTCGATGAAATTGCCACTAATACTCGAGAAGCTGCCCATAAAGCCGAGCTAACAAATACTAATGCAGAGAAAGGAAAAGCCGGAGTTGAGCAGACCATCCATCAAATAGGTCAGCTTTCTGCGAAGCTGTTAGACTCCGAAAATGTTGTTAAAGAGCTAGAAAAAGAGAGTGTCACCATTGCCTCTGTACTAGGTGTTATCCGTGGTATTGCTGAACAAACTAACTTACTTGCCTTAAACGCAGCCATTGAAGCGGCAAGAGCAGGAGAGCAGGGACGAGGCTTTGCCGTAGTTGCTGATGAAGTAAGAACGCTAGCGAGTAGAACACAAGACTCAACACAAGAAATTGAAACCATTATTGGTTTATTACAAAAACGTACCCAAGAGATTGTTTTGTTAATGGCAGAGTGCCGAAATCAAGGTGAGGAGAGTGCCAAGCAAGCGAGTTCTGCAGGCACTATGTTGGATGAAATAACGCAAGATGTCGCTTTGATCATGGATATGAATAGTGCTATTGCCATTGCAATTCAAGAGCAAAGTACTGTTGCCTCAGAAGTTAACCAACACGTAGTGATGATTAGAGATGTAACTGAACAATCTGGTGAGTCAGCTAAACAAAATGAGCGTATGAGTGAAGAACTATCACAGCAGGCGCAAGTATTAAGCAAAGAGGTTAGCCGATTTACCGTATAGATTTTTCTTAGAGTAAACGGATTAATTGCTTTGCTTGGATTAGTCATGAATCAAATAAAAATGCCCTGACTCTTTTGCAGTCAGGGCATTTTTTATTGGCTTTTAAATATAAAGCCGATATTAATTAGGCTAAGTTTTCTGTTTTATAACTGCTTTATATCAATCATAGCTTCACGAGAGTGACCACTGGCTTTTAGCTCAGCTAAATACTGCGGCCATCGCACTTTATACTCAACGGCTAATACTTGCAGATATTCTTCGCTATAAATAGCGCTATGGTCATCATCGAAAATTAACCGGTAACCATGTTTTGCCACACTCTCAATATTAACTAACAGCACCGCCTTTTTATGGCTAGTAATAGCAACCTGACCCGATTTTAGCTTTTTCGCTGAGTTTGCTGGCGAGCTAATACGCAAATATTCAAAGCTTAGCTCTGTATTTTCACTCGCTTTACTGGCAGTAAACTTAATAGTTAGACTGTGTTGGTTATTATCTATAACAAAATGGGTAATATTCATTGCAGTAAACCATCTAACCTCTTATTTTTATAAATTACTTATACAGTTATTTATATCGTTATATTCTTTGCCAATTTAAAAACTATCGAGTGATTAAAGAATAAAGCGACTTAAGTCTTCGTCTTTAACAACGTCACTTAATATTTCATTCACATAAGTTTCATCTATGCTGATTGTCTCACCACTGCGTTGGTCGGCATTAAACGATAAATCTTCAACCAAACGTTCCATCATAGTATGTAAACGACGCGCACCAATGTTTTCAGTGGTTTCATTAACTTGCCAAGCTGCATCAGCAATTGCTTTAATACCATCAACAGTAAAGGTTACTTCTAGGCCCTCAGTAGCGAGTAAAGCGCTATATTGTTCTGTTAACGAGGCAAAAGGTTCGGTTAAAATACGTACGAAATCGTCAGCCGTTAGCGCTTGTAACTCAACTCGAATAGGCAAACGACCTTGTAATTCAGGAATAAGATCCGATGGTTTACACATTTGAAAGGCACCCGAGGCGATAAATAAGATATGATCAGTCTTGATCATGCCATGCTTAGTACTTACCGTACAACCTTCAACTAAAGGTAATAAGTCGCGCTGCACACCTTCACGAGATACATCGCCGCCGCCAGAATTCTCGGCACGTTTACAAATTTTGTCAATTTCATCGATAAAGACAATGCCATTTTGCTCTACCGCATCAATAGCTTTTTGTTTTATGTCATCTTGGTTAACGATTTTAGCAGCTTCTTCTTCTTGTAAAGCTTTGAAGGCATCTTTAATTTTAAGTTTGCGCTTATTGGTTTTTTCACTAGACATGTTTTGGAACATGCTTTGTAATTGTGACGTCATGTCCTCCATGCCTGGAGGAGCCATTATTTCAACACCCATTTGCGGCGCGGCTAAATCAAGCTCAATTTCTTTATCATCTAGCTTACCTTCACGTAATTTTTTACGGAAAATTTGACGAGTATTGGTGTTTTCACTTGTTTCATCATTACCAAAATTGTCACGAGCCGGTGGTAAAAGCACATCTAAAATACGTTCTTCAGCGGCTTCTTCTGCAAGATGTTTAACACGATCCATCTCATGCTCTTTAACCATTTTTATTGCCATATCGGCAAGGTCACGAATAATGGTTTCTACTTCTTTACCTACATAGCCTACTTCGGTGAACTTAGTCGCTTCCACCTTAATAAAGGGGGCGTGGGCAAGTTTTGCCAAGCGGCGAGCAATCTCAGTTTTACCAACACCTGTTGGCCCTATCATTAGAATGTTTTTAGGGGTAACTTCGTTACGTAAATCTTTATCAAGCTGCATTCTACGCCAGCGGTTTCTTAGTGCGATGGCAACAGCACGTTTAGCATCACTTTGACCAACAATATGGCTATCTAATTCATGGACAATTTCGCGTGGGGTCATATTTGACATTTTTATTCCTCTTTGCCACCTAAGGAGTACTCGACTCATACTCAGGCAGCATTCTAATCAGGTTGCAAGAGCTAGAACTATAGTTCGTCTATGGTGTGTTCTTGATTGGTAAATACACAGATATTGCCAGCAATAGTTAATGACTTTTCTACTATTTCTTTGGCACTTAATTCGGTATTTTCTAGCAGGGCTATGGCGGCAGATTGGGCAAAGTTACCACCGCTACCAATAGCGATAAGATCATGCTCTGGCTGAATAACATCGCCATTACCGGTAATTATTAACGAAGCGGTTTCATCAGCAACGGCAAGTAGAGCTTCTAGCTTTCTTAACGCTCTATCACTGCGCCAGTCTTTAGCAAGCTCGACTGCCGCTTTGGTTAGGTGGCCTTGATGTTGCTCTAATTTAGCTTCAAAACGCTCAAACAGAGTAAATGCATCAGCTGTACCGCCGGCAAAACCAGCCAGTACTTTGTTATTATATAAACGGCGAACTTTTAGGGCATTGCCTTTCATTACGGTATTGCCAAGTGATACTTGACCATCGCCACCAATAGCCACTTTGCCATTACGTCTTACTGAAATAATAGTAGTCACATTAACCTCATTTTAACTCAATTCATTGATGCTAATGTAATTGGGGTATTTGTGTTTTTTTCAAGGAGGAAGTTATATATTAATTATTCCCACAACCATATTTGACAATAATTAATGTTGTTGCGTTTAAGCTTATGTTTATCTTTTTCAGCAAGGCGTTTACGGGGGTAGGGGCCTAAGAATACTTTATGCCAAAGGCCACTTTTTCCAGTTACACTTTTGACTTGAGCTTCGAGTCCAGCAAAGGCAATTCTTGCTTTTAATACTTCAGCTTGTTTTTGTGTTCTAAATGAACCACATTGCATTTTATAAGGGCCTTTTTCGACCACCTTATATTCACCGACTTCAATTTCTTTGGTGGCTAAATCCTTTACATAAGTCCATTTTTCTTTAGGCGGCTTAGGTAATTCTGTGTTTTTGTTTTTGTGATTTTTATCTTGCACTTTTTTAACTGACTCAACCAAAGGCGTTTTAGTGCTAGGGTCTGTTTTTAGCGACCATAAGCCATAGGAAAATACGCCAATTAATATCACTAACAATAGGCTGATTAGCTTGGCTTTTAGTGGTAAACCTCTGGGATGTTGTACCGGTTTTTTACCGTTACGGGGTTTTCTTTTCTTTTTTGCTGGTGAGCGAGAAACGTAATCTTGATTAGCCATGGAAAGGGAAGGATCGATAACAGGGAAAATTTTAGCTAGTGTAACCGAGCTGATAATAAAAAACACGCTTAATCCGTTTGCTATAATACCATCCAGCATAAAAAGCGAACACTCTCTTATACCTACTACTAGTATGCTTTCAGTTTTTTGTTACCAGTTAAGATCAATGGGGTCGATATCTAAACTCCATCGAACCTTACCTTGCCATTCATTGTTAGGTATCTGCATAAGCAGTTGTAAAATTGCTCGATGTAAATCTTTACGTGATTTAGCTTGAATGATTAAGTGGTATCTAAACTTGCCTGCTTTTTTCTCCATTGCCGCCGCAACGGGGCCAGCAAACTCACATCCTTCTAACCGCTGCTGCGTTAGCGCCCGTAAGAACTTTTCTGGGTACGAAGGGTAATTGGCATCAGCACGTAGCAAAGCTTGAAAAGTAAATGGCGGTAGTCGTGCTTGTTTACGTTCAGTAAGTGCTTGATGGGCAAAATGATGGTAACCATTATGTACCAAATCTTGTAATAAGGGGTGATCAACATAATTACTTTGCACTAATACTTTTCCAGGTTTACTGGCGCGCCCGGCACGCCCAGCCACTTGTATCAGTAGTTGCGCCATTTGCTCACTGGCGCGAAAATCAAAGCTAAATAAAGCCCCATCAACATCAAGTACGGCAACCAACGTGACATCGGGGAAATGATGGCCTTTGGCAAGCATTTGCGTACCGACAAGCAGTTGGTGTTTTTTATCAGTGACTTCCTGCAGCAACTTTGCTAATTCACCTTTTTTTCGGGTACTATCACGGTCAATACGCACGATAGAAGTGTCAGGAAATAGTTCGGCTAAGCGTGATTCTAATTGCTCGGTACCTTGACCTAATGGTGCTATACGAACACTGCCGCAACTCGGACACTGAGGAGGTATGCGTTTTTGGCTACCACAATGATGGCAAATAAGTAGTTGTTGTTTTTGGTGCAAGGTGTAGGGTTTATCGCAACGCTGACACTCAGCTAACCAATGACACTCTTGACAGTTGATCGCTGGCGCATAACCACGTCGGTTCAAAAACAATAGCACCTGCTCACCGCGTGCTATTGTTTGCTTTATTTCATGTTTAAGCGTACCAGATAAACCGTATTCAACTTGCTGCTGGTTCATATCTATAAGCGCTATTTTGGCTTTATTACTTTTACCGGCTCGATTAAGTAATTGATGGTAGTTATATTTTCCTGACAAGGCGTTTTGCAGTGATTCAAAACTTGGTGTAGCGCTGCCAAGTACAATGGGAATATCGAGTTGTCTGGCACGAAGGATGGCCATATCTCTACCATGATAGCGAAAACTGTCTTGTTGCTTTAATGACGAGTCATGTTCTTCATCGATAATGATTAAGCCAAGCCGGTGCAAAGGGGTGAAAATTGCCGAGCGCGTGCCAATAACAATGGCGGCACTGCCTTGCTGAGCACTTAACCAAGTGGCTAATCGTTCTTTATCATTTAGTCCGGAATGGTGCAGAGCAATAGGCACGTTAAAACGTTGTTCAAAGCGGTTTAATGTTTGCGGTGTTAAACCAATTTCAGGCACTATCACTAAGACTTGTTTATTATCAGCAAGTACATCTTCCATGGCCTGCAAGTAAACCTCAGTTTTACCGCTACCGGTAACCCCGTCAACCAAGTGACAAGAAAACTGTGCTAAAGAATTATTAATAGCACTGACTATGATGGCTTGCTCACTGGAAAGCACTAACCTATCAGCTTGATTAAGGGTATCTTCTTGCCAAGAAAATTGGCTAGCAAGTTGCTCTTGCTCAATAATTAAATCTTTACTCTGTAGAGCATTTAACTGTGCTTTGCTATAGCCTAAGGTGCGAAGTTCTACCCAGCTAATGCCATGGTGACTTTTGATGAGTTGATATAAAGCGAATTGCTTAGCTGCTTTTTTTTCGAGTTTAACCAGTATTTCTTTAAGATCTTTATCAACTGTTTTTGCCTGCCAAATCATAGGAGGACTTAAGGTAATGTTTTCTATTTTCCGCAGTAATATGGGTAGGGCTTGTTTAAAAACATCACCAATTGGGTGGTGATAATAATGGGCACATAACTGTAAAAAGCTAACTAATGGCTTACTTAAATTAAAATTATCATTAAGACGGCCAGTAATGCTTTTCACTTTACTGACATCGAAATTACACTCCGCTTGTTCATCAATAACAATACCAATAACTTTGCGCGGACCAAAAGGCACCACGACACGTTCACCTACCTCAAGAGCAGGTGAGCTTAATGTTTCGGGTACTTGATAAGTAAATAACTGCCGCATAGGGACAGGAATAGCAACTTGAATGTAATGTTCAGACACGGTTAATTAACTGGTGTGGTTAGCAATTGTTGAGTCTATTTTGCCCGCTGTAATGGCAGCTGCCAAGAAACATTATAACTTTGTTAGTAAATAAGCCCCAAAAGTCTTTTTTTAGCCGCCTTATGCTCTTTTATGTTGCAGTTGATAAAACTATCCTTTACAATTTGCCCCCATTAATTTTTAACTACGTATGGTGCTTAGCGTTTGGTCTATTATAGCAATAGGCAATAATAAATGGCTAAGTGGCGATGCGCCCAAATTCTCATAAAAGAGATAGAGGTCCCCATGAAAAACGGTATTCATCCTAAGTACACTGAATTCACAGCAAATTGTTCTTGTGGCAATGTTATAGTAACGCGTTCTACTTTAGGTAAAGACATTCACCTAGACGTATGTTCTGCTTGTCACCCATTCTACACTGGTAAGCAGAAAGAAGCTGAGACCGGTGGTCGTGTTGATAAATTTAACAAACGTTTTGGTGCACTTAGCAAGAAGTAGATTCTTCTTTACTGCGATAAACGTAAAAAAGCGCCTATTGGCGCTTTTTTTGTGCCTGTTAAATTGATATCACTCTAACCCCTCAGTTAATAAAGCTGAAAAAGCATAACGCAAATATAGGCCTTTTTTTTGTGCCTGTTAAATAGAGATTACTCTAACCCCTCAGTTAATAAAGTCGAAAAAGCATAACGTAAATGTCGGACTTTGTTTTGTGTCTGCTAAATAGAGATTACTCTAACCCCTCAGTTAATAAAGCTGAAAAAGCATAACGCAAATATCGGCTTCTTTTTCTGCCGGCAAGTCGATGACAGTGTCCCGCTAAGCTCATACCTTAAATTAATAGTCATAAAAAACAGCCATAAAAAAGCCCAACAAACTGTTTATTTACAGAGATTGTCAGGCTTTATTTAGTTATTCGAGTAGTACTAAGTCGTTAGACTTTAAGTGCTTTGTTTATTATCAAACTGATATAGGCATCTTGTGTTTTCGCTTCAGCACTCTTACCAAAACTCATTGAAGAGCTATCATCTAAAATTGCAGTTAACTGGCCTAGTGCGGCTGCTTTAGCAAGGTTATCGTAAGGTGATGATTTAGCAATACCAGCAATAGCAATTAAACGCTGCACATATTCTACTTGAATGTTACGACTAGTAGAGCTGGCTTTTTTACTATCAACAAAAATTGCCGAAGTTAAGTCTGACATTACTGCGGTTAACGAATAATCATTGCCGTACAAACTAGTATCAGAAATACGCTTCAAGACATTTTTATGCAGCAACTGGTTTAATACCGATTTTTGCATATTTAAAATCATGTCATGGGCTTTAGGATCTTCATTTTTATTGTAATAATTAAAACCACGACGTTGGTGCTGCATATAGCTATATAAAGGCTGCATGTCTGCTAGGGCATCACCAGCAAAAACAAAGCTAGTTAGTGCTTGCATAGCTGCTTGTTGTTTCTCTTTTGGTACAGGCGTATAAGGTAGGCTTTGTGTTTGGCTACTATCAACTACGTTACGCTCAACATAAACACCACCTATTTGGCGAGAAATCACCTCAGCTTGACGTCGGTATTGACCAAACAGTGAATTGGCTGAAATTAATAACTGCTGATGGGACTGTCCATCAATGAGTGCTTTATCTTTTAATTCGCTCAATAAACCTTGAATTAAAGTCATTCGCTCGCTTGCGTAAGCGACAGGGTTAGATGATAAATCACCGGTCATTATACGTGGATCGATATGACGACCAGGAGCACGCATATCATCAGCATCATTACCAAAAGCTAAGCCTTTTTCACTAGAGCGCGCTAATATTTTTGCTAAACGCTCGGCTTCTTGCTCTGAGTCATCAAGCGCAATTGAATAGCCATATTCGATGGCCCAATCATCATATAGACCAGGCTCTGTTTGAAAGTAATCACCTTGGGTAGTGCCTTTAGGAGCAACGTTAATGGGAGAGTAATCCATAACTGAGCCGGTTAACGCGCCTTGCGTAAGTGATTTATCGTGAATTTCTTTTTCATCCCACAAAATTGAGGCTTTCATATTGTGGTTTAAACCTAGGGTATGACCTACTTCATGTAGTACCAAATGACGTAAGCCTTCTTTTAGTACGGCTTTATTTTCTATGTCATTACCATTGGACATCGCTTGGCTAAGTAACAAGCCTTGTTGCAATTCATGACCAGCACTGCAATTTAATGCACTTGCTGAGCCTGGCCCTTGATTTACTTGCTCTAAATTATTAAAACCAACACTAGCTGCGCCTTGACTATATAAGCTGTTATATATCCAACGGTTTTTCATAAAGATAAATTCAAGCATGATATCAGCGCCTAGCAGCTGACCCGTTAATGGGTTGGCTAAAGATGGGCCGTAACCACCAAAGCGCGGTTGTGGTGATGAGGTCCAACGCAGTACATTGTAATTTAGATCCCCTGCTTGCCAAGTGGCATCATCTGGCTGTACTTTAACTTGTAGTGCATTTTTAAAGCCTGCTTTTTCAAAAGAGGAATTCCACGCTAATACCGCCTCGCTAATGGTGTCACGCCATTCGAGTGGCGTAGTATTTTCAATCCACCAAACAATTGGCTCAACCGGCTCTGATACCGCAGCGCTTGGATCTTTTTTTACCAGGTTCCAACGATTCATGACATCTTTATAAGGTGCCCAGCTACTTGAGGTCATTTGAGTATATTGACGACCAAAGTAACCAATACGGGCATCTTGGTAGCGTGGGGTAAATTCTTCTTTAGGCAGCTCTATAAAAGAGTGTTGTAACTTAATTGATACTGAGCGTGGATCAGAAACGGCTTTAGAGCCATAAACACTTGGGTTAGGATTATTGAAAACATAATCGACAACAATATCAACATTATTATCGTAAGCGCGTTTGCTTAGGATGCGTGATTTTTTACTATTTAACTTGCCTACCTTAAAGCGTTTTTTAGCTTTTTTATCATCAACACGCGCCCAAGGAGAAACTTTATGCAGTGCTTCACTTAAGAATAGTTTATCGACTTTTAAAGCAATTTGGCCATTTTCTACTTTTTCAATCTTTAAACTGGCTAATACCGCTTCACTTATATTGGCATCTTTAGCACGGCTAATAGGGTTGTTTTCATCAAATTGATAGCGAGAGGTTTTGGTGACGATGTCGACACGGTCAAAGTAACGTCTAAATTCAATGATTTTTTCACCCCGGTAACCACCACGGAAATGTCCAGCATCGGCAAGACCGTCAACGGTTTGGGCAAAATGTAAAAAAGGCGTGTCTAACTGGCTTTCATCCAACAACATTAACGTTTCGCCAGTCTTTTTATCTTGATAAAAATCAAACAAACCTATGGTCGCGGTTTTATTTTCAATCATTTGCTCAATGGTTTGGTCTTTCTTCTTCGATTTTGATTTTTTATCATCTGCGGCAAAAGCAACCTGATTGGCGCTTAACGCAAGTGTAAGTGCTATTGCTAGACTGGTTAATTTCATTGGAGTTTCCTTATGGGACGGTTGTTATTGTTATAGTTGTTGAAATAGTTAACCTGTACTCTGGATAATGAATGTTTTAACACTATGAAATTTAAATAGTAAATTATACGTTATACACAGTGATGATAGTTTAATCGTTATCAAGGCTTTTTTACCTAGCCAATAGCTGGCTATTGGTAGTAGAAATAACGCTGATAGCGGTTAAAATAGCTTTGTTGTGTAATATTGTTTATTCAGAGTTCAGGTGACTTATGCTAATTTACACATGATTTTAGCTAAAGTAACTAAGCAGGCTTAGCAAAGGGTAACAAGATGTTACAAGGTGTATTTTAGCGGGATAATTTTCACTTAATCTTTTTCAGTTTTATAAATTCATTTTTATTAAGCTAATTTATTAAATACCCTTTAAACCTTTTTATGTTGTTCGGTATCTTAGTTAATAGCGGACACTATTTTAGATATTAACTTTGGATAGTAATTTTGAACCAGTCAGAGGCTTTAGCACTTGGATAGCCAAACAACAGCAGATAAACACCATAAAAAAGTCATCGATGGCCAGGGACTATTTAGTGCGAATAAAGCTCAGCAACCCAGCAACATCGATGGTGAGCAGGCGTGGATCGCCCAAGCTAAACAAGGTGGTCAAAGTGCTTTTTACCGGCTCTATGAAAAACACCATAAGTCAATTTATGCCTTGTGCTGGCGTATGCTGGCAGATAAAGACAGCGCTGAAGATGTATGTCAGGAAGTTTTTGTCGTGCTCTGGCAAAAAATTAATAATTTTCGCGGCGAAAGTAAGTTTAGTACCTGGCTGCACAGTGTTGCCACCAATGTAGTACTCGGGCATTTACGTAAAAATAAAAACTGGCTACAGCGGGTTTTTAGTATTGAAGAGCAAGGACAAAATGTAGTCGAGGCAAGTGTCAGGCTAACGGATGATTCTACCTTAATGATGTTAGATCGACACATTGCTCGCTTACCTGAACGGGCACGCTTAGTTTTTGTTTTGTTTGCTGTTGAAGGTTACCGCCATGAGGAAATAGCCAAAATGTTGAAAATGGCGGTTGGTTCAAGTAAGTCGCAATACCATAGGGCGAGAAATTTATTAAAGGAATCATTAACGGCTAATGATTTTATATCGGTTGAGGAGGAATTAAGTCATGAATAAGCAAGTACCTCAAAAACACTTAAATCAAGGTCATGAGCATCAAGGCCAGCTACCTTTAGATAAGGTGATTTCAGATAAAACGCTGAATGAGCAAGTGGCCAATTTAGCGAATGAAATGACACCGGAAAGAGACTTATGGCCGGGTATCGAACGTGCGCTTAACCATAAAAGCCAAGCTAGTGCAGGGGATAAGCAAAGTAATGTTTTTGTGCCGAGTGTCTGGGCAGCGTCTATTGCCATGGTGGTGCTGATGTCTTGGTTTACTTTTTCACCCTCGACAGTTGAACAAAGTGTGCCGGTAATGGTGCAAAACCAGCAGAAAACTAGCCCAACACCGGGGCAGTTGGTCAACTTTATGCAACAAAATTTTAAGCTACAAAAACAAACATTGCTGGCAAGTTACGGTCAACCCTCGGTGGATAAATTGCCAGTGGCGATGCAAAAAGAATTAACGCAATTAGCGGATGCCAGATCATCAATAAAAAAAGCACTGTTAACGGATGAGAACAACGCTGACTTATTGAATTTATTAGACTTTACTCAGCAACAAGAGCTGAAGTTATTACAACAATTATATCGCCAATATCAAGTGATTTAGCGAGTTACTATTTCGTTATATAAAATGTTAACAATGAACAAGTTAACAAAGAATAGCGCTAGCTAAAGACAGTGAAAAATATATAAAAGAAGAGGTTTTCATGAACAAACTAACAAGAAAAATACAACTATATACCAATATCATCACAGTGACGATTTGTCTAATGTTAAGTGGTCAAACACTTGCCGCCATTGAGATTGCACAAAGCTTACCGAGCGACAATGTTACCAATGTTTCTATCAGTAACCATAGTGGCTTTATTAATGTGGTTGGTTGGGATAAAGATAAAATATCCGTTACTGGCACTCTAGATGATGATGCCGAAAAACTTATTTTTGAGCAGAAAGGTGCGCAAGTACTCATCAAGGTTGAATACCCAAGAATGGACAATTGGCGCGCGGATGGTTCAAAAATAACCGTGTTTATGCCCAAAAACATCAGGATGAAGTCTGCAAGTATTTCTAGCGATATTCATATATCAAACTTACATGGTGGCGTAGAAGTTAAAACGGTAAGTGGCGATATCTTGGCGAAAAACATCAGCCAAAATGTTGAACTCAGTAGTATTAGTGGCAATATCAATAGTCATAATTTATCCGGTAAAGTCTCGTTAGCTGCGGTCAGTGGCGATATTAACGATAGTAACTCTACCGGACGGTTAGAAATAAGATCGGTGAGTGGTGAAGTTGATATTAACAGCCAAGCTAAAGAAGTATTTTTTAACAATGTTTCCGGTAATAGTGAACTTAATTTAGCTGAAGTTATTGAGCTACGTATCCGAACCGTCAGTGGTGATTTACAGGCAAAGCTAACCTTAGCTGAAAAAGCCTTACTAAAAGCTTCCACGGTAAGTGGTGACTTAGCTTTCACCTTCCAAAAAGGCGTAGATGCCGATTTTAGTCTTAAATCGAGTGTTGGCGGTGACATAGACAACAATATTACCCAGGATAAAACTGAGCACGCTGAGTATGGACCTGGCGCTAAGTTAAATTTTCAAACGGTGAATGGCAGCGCCTTAGTCAGAGTGTCAACCGTTAACGGTAATGTAGTGGTAAGTAGCAAATAATCTATTTTCTCATTAAGCGTTTTTTAGCAAAAATTGTATATTCCCATAAGGCAAATTCTGCTACATTAGCACTCCTTTTTTAGATACTCGTAGTTGCTGTTTGAACTTAGGTTTAACTTAGTTAAAACCGACATTAAGACAAGCGCGAGTATAGTGATGTAGCAGAGTAGGGTTAAGGTAATGGCCGACAAAAAGCCACGTAAATTTGCGAAAGAACGGCAATTTATTAGAGATAAACAAATTGATGAGTTAAAAGTACCACCGCACTCGTTAGAGGCTGAACAGTCGGTACTTGGTGGTTTGTTACTTGATAATGAAACTTGGGATCGCGTGGCAGAAAAAGCGGTTGCCGATGATTTTTATAGTCGCTCTCATCGCCTTATCTTTGAAACAATCGGAGCCTTAATTGAACTCGGCGAACCGGTTGATTTAATTACTCTCTCTGAAGCCTTAGAAAATGATCAAAAACTAGAGGATGCCGGCGGTTTTGTTTATCTCGCAGAGATGATGAAGAACACCCCGAGTGCCGCTAACATCACAGCTTATGCGGATATTGTCCGTGAACGAGCAGTTACTCGTGAAATGATCAGTGTTGCCAATGAGATCGCTGAAGCGGGTTATGATACCCAAGGACGTAGCAGCGCAGAATTACTGGATTTCGCTGAAACCAAAGTTTTCGCTATCGCTGAAAAGCGTGCTAGTAAATCTCAAGGCCCTGAAAGCTTAAATTCAGTGTTAGAAAAAACTGTTGATCGCATTGAAAAGCTTTGTTCAACACCTTCGGGTGGTGTTACCGGCGTTCCCAGCGGTTATGCTGATTTAGATAAAATGACGGCAGGGCTGCAAAAGTCTGACCTTATTATTATTGCCGCACGTCCTTCCATGGGGAAAACCACTTTTGCCATGAACTTGGCCGAGCATGCGGCGATGACACAGGAACATCCAGCACTTATTTTTAGTCTAGAGATGCCCGCGGACCAAATCATGATGCGTATGCTGGCCTCGTTAGGACGAATCGATCAAACTAAAATCCGTACCGGTCAACTAGAAGATGAAGATTGGGCACGATTATCATCAACCATGGGCTTGTTGATGGAAAAAGGTAAAATGTTCATTGATGATGCTTCAGGTTTAACCCCAACAGAGTTACGAGCTAGAGCAAGGCGAATTCACCGTGATCACGGTGGTATTTCTATGATCATGATTGATTATTTGCAGCTAATGCGCGCACCGCAATTTTCTGATAATCGTACCTTGGAAATTGCTGAAATCTCTCGTTCATTGAAAGCATTAGCGAAAGAGTTAAAAGTGCCTGTAGTTGCGCTTTCTCAGTTAAACCGTGGCTTGGAGCAACGCTCTGATAAACGCCCAATTAACTCTGATTTACGTGAGTCGGGTTCAATTGAGCAAGATGCGGATTTAATCATGTTTATTTACCGTGATGAGGTTTATAACGATGATAGTGAATTTAAAGGCATGGCAGAAATTATTATTGGTAAGCAACGTAACGGGCCGATTGGTCGTGTGCCGCTGACCTTCCAAGGTAAGTACTCGCGCTTCGACAACTACGCCGGACCGCATGTACTAGAAGAAGATTAATTATTGAATAGCATTCACCTTGTCGTTGTATGGTCCCATTTATGCGTCAGAAGTACTCATTGACTAACGTCAATTCCGTGCTTCTTCCTTTAACTTGAACAGTACAACTTAAAGCTGAAAACTATAAATGATAGTTAGATAGTTAGATTTTTAAATACTAACCAAACAGTCGTCATCCCCGAATTGTTTTGTCGGGGATCCAGCTTTTAATTCCTTATCTTTCTAATCAATAGGTCCATAAAGAATAGCTTCCCGATGAGTAACTTCGGGAATGACGGTAATGAAATTTACTCGCCATTAATTGTTACTACAATCGTGCGGCTACCTGCATGGTTCCTATGTTCACCAAGGTAAATCCCTTGCCAAATCCCTATATTTAATTGTCCATTCGTAATGGGTAAACTCAAACTATTGCCTAATAGACTTGCCTTAATGTGCGCGGGCATATCATCGTCACCTTCATAGGTGTGCTGGTAATATGACGCTCGCTCTGGGACAAAGTAATTAAAGTGCTCTTCCATATCTGCGCGCACCGTCGGGTCGGCATTTTCATTGAGGGTAATGGAAGCTGAGCTGTGTTTGATAAAAATATGCAGAATGCCACAGCTAATGTTATTCAGTTCCGATAGCTGGCTAAGAATTTCATCGGTGATTAAATGAAAGCCTCGCTTTCTCGAGCGCAATGTTATTTCAGTTTGATGCCACATGGCTTATCTCAATACTCTAGTGTTATGACTTTTAATACTAACCAGTATACAAGTTGGCAAATTCTTTGATAGCTTCAGGCAGTAGCTTTCTATTATCTCTAACTGTTTAGTATTTTTATTATAACGAGCATAAAGCTTAAGTGCAGCTAACTTGTCGTAGGCAGTCTTAGCCTAAGCTTTAGTCAAAGGATTCACTAAAGCGTAAGGCTAAGGTTAAAATCTAAGACTACAGGCCAAAGAAAAAGCACCATAGTGATAAGCTGTGGTGCTTTTAGTGTTCGTTTTAGGTTTAGATTTAGTTTCAGCTTTGTAATAGCTCTAGCGGTAAATCCCTGCTGTATTTTACCGACTAAAATTAATCTTGCTCGTGTAACCAAGCCGCGTGACGAGGTGCACGTTTAGTCACCGACCATTCTTCAATCATGTCATAAGCTACACGATTGAGTTCTTTAAATTGTTCAGCAGTACCCGTATCAGCAGCAAGTTCTAAACGGTGGCCGTTTGGATCGAAGAAGTAAATAGACTTAAAGACACCATGATTTACCGGCCCTAAAACGTCTACGCCTTTACTTTCTAATTCTTCTTTCGCGGATACTAATTCATCATAACTAGCAACTCTAAGGGCAATATGTTGCACCCAAGTTGGGGTATTTTGATCTCTGTCCATGGCTGGGGAATTAGGTAATTCAAAAAATGCTAAGACATTTTCATTACCCGCATCAAGAAAAATGTGCATGTAAGGATCTGGTGCCTTGGTCGAAGGTACCTCATTTTCAGCAATCGCGAGTACTAAGCCCATGTTTAGCTTGTCTTTGTACCAGTCAGTTGTTGCTTTAGCATCTTTACAGCGATAGGCAACGTGATGAATTTTTTCAACATTAATCATAAAGAGACTTTTTATTAAAATAGGTTATGGAGTAATTTTAATCATAAAGCACTAAATAAGGCTAATTTTAGCCTTATTTAGTCAATTGTTATACGTCAGGGGGAGTTGACGGCTGTAAAAAATTACTTACAGCCGAATAAGCTGATAGGTTTTCTTGAAGCTAAAGCTAAGCGAGTACTAGGTTAAGAATAAGCATAAACTAGGTAATAACTAAGTAAGAATTACGGTTTTGTCACCGTTTATGCAAACTCGTTGTTCTGCATGTATCCTTACTGCGTGGCTCAATGCGGTCGCTTCTAAGTCATGACCCATATGTACCATTTGCTCTATGGTAAAAGTGTGATTAATAGACTTTACTTCCTGAGCAATAATAGGACCTTCATCAAGGTTTGCGGTTACATAATGGGCGGTAGCGCCAATAACTTTAACGCCTCGTGCATGAGCTTGATGATAAGGGCGAGCACCTTTAAAACTAGGTAAAAAGGAATGATGGATATTAATGGCTTTACCTTGTAATTGCTGACATAAACCATCGGACAATATCTGCATATAACGGGCTAATACTAACAAATCAACCTTAAGCTCGATCATTAACTCACTAATTTGTGCTTCTTGTGCAAGTTTAGTCTCAGCATTTACCGGTAAGTAATAAAAGGGAATATTATGCCATTCAGTTAACGATTTGCAATCTTGATGATTGGAGATTACACCAACGATATTAATAGGTAATACCCCAGATTTCCACTTAGTTAACAATGACACTAAACAGTGGTCATCTTTAGACACTGCAATCAAAATATTGGGCACATCATCACGTTTACGTAATTGATATTGCATGGCGAGTGGTTTTGCTAATTCATCCAAGGCGGCAACAAATTCACTACTAGAAACGGTTAAATTACGATCATCAAAAGCAATACGTGAAAAGAAGGTTTCACTGTAAGGGTCACTGTATTGCGAAGTTTCGGTAATGAAAGCACCGTGTGAAAACAGGCTTTGCGATACTTTGGCTAAAACGCCTGAATTGTCAGGGCATTGCCAAGTTAAAATATAATGCGTGGCTAAAGACATAATTACCTAAGTTCTGATGAGTATTAGCCCATCATTAGATATTTCTCGGTGTATTGCCAGTGCTTTAATAGCTTGTTTGGCAATATGTTAGAGGGTAAATAGTCAGAAAAGTGTATCAATTGATAGGGCTAGTTCAAATCATCTGATTCAAATGAATTCTGAATTTTAATCTTATTTTTAATATAAAGCTGCTCAACTTTTTCTCTAGCCCAGGGCGTTTTACGCAGAAATTTTAATGTTGATTGAATACTTGGGGTGTCAGTGAAACATTTTATTTTAATGGTTTTACCTAAGGTTTCAAAACCAAAGTAAGCTTCTAATTCAGTAACTATAGTTTTTAAACTTATGCCATGTAGCGGGTTGTAGGGCTGGTTATCCATTATTAATTCCAATCGGAGTATACAAAAAACACAATAACGATAGTATATCATTATTGTGTTTTTATTGGAGTATTGCTTAGCTTTAGGGCTTCAAATTTTAAAGCAAGTAAAGGGCGACTAGCTAAAGTATTTAGTTAACTCGTCATTGCCGCCAATGTGTTTGCCGTCGATAAATATTTGTGGAGTGGTATCGGCTTTAGTAATAGCGCGCATTGCCGTAATACTAGTATCTTCACCTAAGATCATCTCTTCGTATTGTAAACCTTGTTCAGCCAATAAAGCTTTGGTTTTTGCACAATGTGAACAGCCGTGTTTAGTGAAAATAGCGACTTCAGTTTTTTGTACCGCTGCTGGATTAATAAAGTTAAGCATGGTATCAGCATCGGATACTTCAAACGGGTCGCCTGGTAAATCAGGTTCAATGAACATTTTTTCAATAATGCCATTTTTAACTAACATGGCATAACGCCAGCTACGCTTGCCAAAACCAATATCAGACTTATCAACTAACAAGCCCATACCTTGTGTGAAGTCACCATTACCATCAGGAATGAAGCTAATTTTGTCAGCATCTTGGTCTTTTGCCCAAGCGTTCATAACAAAGGTATCGTTAACCGAGATACAAACAATTTCATCAACACCATTGGCAAAAAACTTAGGCGCTAATTCGTTATAACGTGGTAAGTGAGAAGATGAACAAGTAGGGGTGAATGCTCCTGGTAATGAAAAAACTATCACTGTTTTATTAGCGAAAATATCATCGCTAGTACGTGCGCTCCATGTGTCATCAGCTATGATTGGAAAAGTGACTGCAGGGACTTTTTGACCGGTAATATCAGTAAACATAATGAAATCCTTTAGGGGTAAATTTTATTCGTTTTTTTTGAATTACTCGTTCAAGTAACTCGTTAAGATGCAGCTATTATGCTAGCTAAACTTGATTCAGTAAAACTTATTAAATCTATCATTACAATAGGTAAAATCTATTTATAAAATAAACTAATAATAAAATTATTAATAATGGCGAATACAAGCAAGAGAAAAGAATTCCATCTATCCTTGCTCAGAGTCACTAACGCATGATAAATTAGTCACTCCTAAGTTGTATATACAATTTGAACGATAGCCAATTTTGAGGGGATAACATGAATAAGAGTTATGACTTGGTCACTGGGAAAATAGGCATGTTAATTAGCATGCCGCATAACGGGCAATTAATCCCTGACAGTATAGCTGCCACCATGACAAATACCGGTCATCAGGTTCCAGATACTGATTGGTATATGGATAAACTCTACGACTTTGCCCAAGGTCTTGGTATTTCGATTATAAAACCTAAATACAGTCGCTATGTTATCGATTTAAATCGCAATATCGATGGCATAAATTTATACCCAGGTGCAAATAGCACTGAGTTATGCCCAACTACAGCTTTTGACTTGTCACCATTATATATCTCGGGACAAGAGCCTGATGAAGCTGAAATTAAGCGCAGAATTGAACTTTATTGGCAACCTTATCACCAGGCATTAAACGATACCTTAGCCCAAATGAAAGCACAGTTCGGTAAAGTTATTTTATTGGATGCTCATTCTATTTTGTCACATGTGCCACGTTTCTTTGATGGGCAATTACCGGACTTTAATTTTGGTAGTGCTAATGGTGAAAGTTGTAGTAGTGAGTTGATTAATAAAATAGCCATGCTTGATTTATCTCCTTATTCTAGTGTGGTTAATGGCCGCTTTAAAGGTGGTTATATCACCCGAGGTTATGGCAATCCTAAAGAAAATATTCATGCCGTGCAGTTAGAGTTATCACAGCATACCTATATGGATGAACCTAGTGATCGTTACAATGAACAAAAAGCTGCGCAGGTAAAAGAAAAGTTACAGGTATTTGTAAAATGCTTAGCTGACTTCAGTCAAGAGAAGTAAATCAAGCAAAGTAGGCCAAGAAAAGTAAGCTAAGTTGAAGTTAGTGCTAGCTAGTTTAGTCATAGGCTTAGTAAGCAGCATAAGTAATCCAGTTTAGTAAATAAGCACAATTAGAGAAGTTTGGCAGGGTAATATGAAACTATACGCAGAAAATATTTTATTAAAAGATGGTTGGGCTGCTAAGCAAACCATTACTATTGAGCAAGGTGTTATTACAGCCATTGAAGCTGGCATGATTGCTGGCGCTGAAATAGCAAAAGGTGCTGTCATTCCAGGTATGGTTAATTGTCATTCACACGCTTTTCAACGAGCTTTTGCTGGTTTTAGTGAGCAAGGCAGTGAAGGGCAAGATAGCTTTTGGACATGGCGAAAAATCATGTATCAATTTCTAGCCCTGCTAACCGATGTTGATGCTAAAAATATTGCTAAACAACTCTATATTGAAATGCTTAAAATGGGTTATACCCGAGTTGCCGAGTTTCATTATTTACATCATGATATTGATGGCAGTACTTATGACGCTAATGCTACTGAAGGCAGCACATCAAAAACCATCCCATCAAAAGGGAGCTCAGCTAATCTTGCCACTATGGCACAAGCAATTTTTACTGCAGCAAAAGAATCCGGTATCGGCTTAACCTTATTACCTGTGTTATATCAACATGGTGGTTTTGGCGAACAAGCACCGAATGATGGACAAAAACGCTTTATCAATTCAACCAAGCAGTTTAACCAGTTAGTAAGTGACTGCTTTGCCTTAAGTGAACAATACTCAAATACCAATGTTGGTATTGCGCCGCATTCTTTACGTGCTGTTGATAAGGCTTCACTAATCAGTGCGGTGACACATGTGCGTGGCTTAGATAAGCAAGCACCAATTCATATTCATATTAGTGAGCAACAAAAAGAAGTTGATGATTGCTTGCAACATTACGGTAAAAGACCAGTGCAATGGCTACTTGATAATATCGAACTGGATAAGTTTTGGTGTTTAATTCATGCCACTCATATCGATGAGGCCGAAAGAAAAGGCATTATCGCTAAACAAGCCATAGCAGGAATTTGTCCTACTACTGAAGCCAATTTAGGAGACGGAATTTTCCCAACCACCGAGTTTTTAGCTGAACAAGGTACTATAGCCATCGGCTCTGATAGTCATATTTCAGTGAATCCTATTGAGGAATTACGCTGGCTTGAATATGCACAACGTCTGATAAAGCAACAACGCGCTATTTTAGCTTCAGATGAACAAGCGTCAGTGGGGCAAAATTTATGGCAACAGGCGGCTCAAGGAGGCGCGCAAAGTACTAATAGTAATACCGGTTGCTTAGCTATTGGTAAACAGGCGGATTTATTAGTATTGGATAGTGATAAAACTAAGTTATACGCTAATGCTAATCAGCACTTACTGGATAGTATGATTTTTGCCAGTCAGCAAAACCCAGTGGCCGATGTGATGGTTAATGGTGTGTGGCAGATAAGAGCTCAACAACATGTTGAGCAAGAGCAAGCCAGTGATAACTTTGCCAAATTATTAGTCAGGTTATCTGCTAGCTAATATGGGTTAAGGCTAGGTGCTTTAATCCAAGGGTTAAAGCATGCTAGCGTAACGGGTAATGACCCGACAGACTTTCTCTTGATTTTTGATATGAAAGACAATATCTCGCTGTTCAGTTTTACAAATAGTAAAATAATACTCTTTAACTACTACTCTTGATGAGGTAATAACTTTTAAGCGCTCAACTTCTCTTTCTGAAAAACTCCCTAAGTCACCTTCTAAATCTTGATAAATCTTATCGGCTTTTAACCGTACTTTAGTGTCACTAAACTCAGTAAAACCTTCAAGTAAAGCTTGTTTTTGCTCGTTATAAAATTGAGTCACTTCTTCATTCGGATAGAAATGTAAATAGAGTGCGGCAGCAACGATTAAGATCAATAAATGCTTCATAATATGTCATATAATAAATTAGAAGAGCTGATTTTATATTAAATGACTCGCTAAGGTAATAAATTATTAGCTATTATGCGCATTTGTTAATAAAATTAACGTTCGTATTAAGGCTAGCAAGTAGCCCGCTAGTAGTATTTTACTCGCTTACCAAGGATTCATCGTGAGAGCAAACGACCCATCATCCTCTGCGCCTAAAACAAAAAAGGCGGCGGTTGAACAGTACATCCCCATTAAAAATGTCAAAATTCATGGCAATAAAAACACCGGTAAAGAACGTTACAAACCCGGTGATCAAATATATGTCCGTAAAGTCTCTGGTTTTTTTCAAAAACTCAGGCAGCGGATGAACCTTGTTTATTTTGCCTTCTTTCTCATACTGCCTTGGCTACAGTTTAATGGTCATCAAGCGGTATTGTTTGATATCAGTGAACAACGCTTTACCCTGTGGAACCTTACTTTATGGCCACAAGATTTAACTTTGCTGGCGTGGTTTAGCATACTGGGTGCTTTTTTACTGTTCTTTGTCACCACCTTTGTTGGTCGAGTCTGGTGTGGCTATATGTGTCCACAAACCGTATGGACTTTTATCTTTATTTGGTTTGAAGAGAAAATTGAAGGCACAGCAAATCAAAGAAGAAAGTTAGACAAACAAGCATTAAATCGCAATAAAGTTATACGTAAAACATTAAAACATTGTGCTTGGTTATTATTTTCGCTTTATACCGCGATGACTTTTGCTGGCTACTTTTCGCCAATGCAGGACTTGTTTATTGATGTCTTTACCTTAGATACTAGCGTGATGATGGCCGGGATTTTAGCTTTTTTCACCTTTGCCACCTATGGCAACGCCGGTTGGATGCGTGAAACTGTGTGTTTACATATGTGCCCTTACGCACGTTTTCAATCAGCCATGTTTGATAAAGATACCGTAACTGTTGCTTATGATAGTAAGCGCGGCGAGAGCAGAGGTGCTCGCGGTCGTAAACAAGACCATAAAGCCATGGGGCTAGGAGATTGTATTGATTGTAATTTATGTGTGGAGGTTTGCCCTACCGGCATAGATATTCGCAATGGCTTGCAATATGAATGTATTAACTGTGGCGCTTGTGTTGATGCGTGTGATGGCGTTATGGATAAGATGGGCTATGAGTCAGGCCTTATTCGTTATACCACAGAGCATGAATTACAAGGTAATAAAGTCCATCTACTACGTTCTAAACTCGTTGGTTATGCGGTGTTACTCATTATTATGAGTACTCTGTTAGTACTTGAAATCGTTAATCGCGTGCCTTTATCTTTAGATATTATTCGCGACCGAACAGAGCTGGCGAAAGAGAACTTTAATGGCGACATTGAAAATGTCTTTACCTTAAAAATCCTCAATATGTCGCAAACAGATAATACCTATAAGCTATCTATGCAGGGTATTAATAATACCCAATGGCATGGAAAACAAGAAGTGACCGTTAAAGCGGCTACTGTTTATACATTGCCGATAAGTATCTCTGTAGACCCTTATGAATTGGAAAGTTTTATGACTAATATTACCTTTACCGTTGAACAAATATCACCGGAAAGTGAGGCGAAGATCGAGCAAGAAAGCCGATTCTTTAATAAACACTAATGGCTTCATTTGATTTTAGTGCATTGTCACCAGACTTAATTATTGATGGTTTAGAGAGTGCCGGGTTTAGCGTTGATAGCGGTTTATTAGCGCTTAACAGCTATGAAAATAGAGTCTATCAATTTCATGATGATAACTTAGTTAAATATGTGACTAAGTTCTACCGACCACAGCGTTGGCAGCTTAAGCAGATTCACGAAGAGCATGATTTTTCCTTTGAGCTTGAAGAGCAAGAACTACCGATAGTTGCGCCACTAAAAGTTAATGGCAGAAGTTTATTTGAATTTAAAGGCTATCATTTTGCCGTATTTCCTTGTCGAGGTGGACGTATTTTTGAGGTCGATAACCTCAACCAACTAGAGTGGATGGGCCGGTTTATTGCCCGTATTCATGCGGTCTCTTCACAAAATGACTTTCAACATAGGCCAAATTTCAATACCGATGAATTACTGTTCCAAGCACGTGATAGTATTATTGCTTCAAACTATGTTCCTAAAAGTTTAACAACGCCCTTTTTTACCATTTTAGATCAGGTTATTGACGTTGCGGCCAAGCAGTATTTACCGGCACAACATACCAAGCAAATTCGCTTACATGGTGATTGTCATGCAGGTAATATTTTATGGCGTGATGAAGGGCCTCACTTTGTTGACTTAGATGACTGTCGAACCGGGCCTGCTATTCAAGACCTTTGGATGATGCTATCAGGAGACAGGCAACAGCAGTTGTTACAGCTTGATACATTATTAATGGGCTATGAAGAGTTCTTTTCCTTTGAAAATGATCAGCTTATGTTGATAGAATCATTAAGAACTATGCGACTGGTTAATTATATGGCATGGTTATGCAAACGTTGGCAAGATCCTGCTTTCCCACCAAATTTTCCTTGGTTTAATACCGAGAAATATTGGGAGCAGCAAATACTGATGCTGAAAGAGCAAATGTCTGCCTTGCAACAAGCACCGTTAAGTTTGAATAACTTTTAGCCCTAGTAATGCATATAAGTAATTAATTGAAGTTATTTATAGTTGTTACTGTTATTGGGCCATTTTACTTTAGGAAAAAATAATGAATAAAATACTAAAATCTCTTTTGTTGATGCCGCTGTTGGTTTTATCTGTAGGTGCCACTGCTGCGCAATATACAGAAGGTGAGCAATACACTAAAGTGAGTGAAACGGTTACTAAGAAAAAAGAAGTGCGTGAATACTTCTCTATTTACTGTCCGCATTGTATGACTTTTGAATCTTTTGCCCATGACTTAAAAAAATCACTACCTGCAGATGCAAAGTTTGTGCGTAACCATGTTGATTTTCTTCGTGCCGCTAGCCCGAAAGTTCAAGCGATGATCACTAAATCAATCGTTGTTGCTGAGCAAATGGATAATACGGATAAGCTTGTTGGTGCTATCTTTAATTATGTACAAGTACAACGCGCAGTTATAACTTCAGAAAAAGACTTACGTAATATCTTTGTCTTAAATGGTGCTGATGGTGAGAAGTTTGATAAGTTAATGAAAAGCTTTAGCGTGAATTCACAAGCAAAATCATTAAAGAAAAGCCAAGACACCATGAGTGCTAAACGTGCTTTAACTAGCGTTCCAGCTATTTTTGTTAATGGAAAATACCGAGTCAACGCAGCAAAATTAGATAAAAACAATTTGGAACAAGATTATAAAAATCTAGTGAAATACTTACTTGAATTAGACTCATAAGAGCTATTACGACTATTGTTAATAGTGCTGAGTTAATCGTACTGAATTGATAACATTGTTTTTAATAAATGTTAGTAAATACAAAAAGGCAGACTGTATCTTTACAGTCTGCCTTTTTTTTGTTTAGCAGATGTTAGTTAATGCTATAAAATAACATTGCATTAACTAAGATCTAATTAACTAACGTAACTCGCTTGTTAATTAGATAGCTCAATAATCTTAACCTTGATGATTATGGCATTACCTTGTCGATAAACCTTAAAAGTTAACTCAGTATTTGGCGGTGTTTCAGCAATGATATCTAGGGCCGTTGTAACACTATCTATTGGCTGGTTATCTATTTGATAAACTACATCACCCACCAGTATACCTGCGCTTTGTGCTGGGCTATTATCCATCACATCATCAACAACAAAGCCTTTTAACTCTGGGTGGTAATTTTGCGTGGAAATTCCTAACCAGCCGCGTACTACTTTGCCATTTTCAATGATCTGACGCATTACTTTATAGGCGAGTTGATAAGGGACAGCGAAGAAAATTCCCTGAATAGATAATTGCGGATTGGACTGGGTGAACTTCCTTGAATTAATTCCCACTAAAATGCCGTTACTATTAATAAGTGCGCCGCCTGAGTTACCTTCATTTATAGCAGCATCCATCTGCAAAAACTCTAAATAGCTGGTGTTACTTAAACCACTACGGCCGGTAGCGCTAATAATGCCTTGGGTTACGGTTTGACCTAAATTAAGTGGGTTACCAATGGCAAGGACAATATCACCGACTAATGAGGTTTGTTGTTCTTTTTGTGGAATAACTGGCAGGTTGCTAGCGTTCACTTTTAATACCGCTAAATCAGTATAATGGTCAAAGCCTATTAGCTCAGCTGGGTATAATTGACCACTTTGTAGTAATACCTGAATCAGGTCTGCTTGGCGTATCACGTGTAAGTTGGTTAATATATAACCGTGATTATCCATAATGACCCCTGAGCCTAAGCGGGTACTTTTACGGGGTTTGCGGCCGTATTGTGGATTCACTTCAATTTGTTCTGAGTAAATATTTACCACCGCAGGGCTGGAAATACTAACCGCTTTAGCAAATGACATAGGTGCTTGTTGCGCTTGACTGCCTTTGAAAAGGCTGGTTACCAAACTCGTACCATTTAAACCAGGAACTAATCCCGGCATCAGCAGTAATAGCAGCACAGCTAAGAATACACCGTAACTGATTGCTGTAAGTGTATATTTGATTGAAGAGAAGAGTTTCAAAGGCTATCTTATTTTATGTTGCACCAAGTTTTTCAGTGTAACATAAAAAAATCTGATGATAGGGGCTGTTGATTTTTCGAGATTGCTTTTGCAGCGAATTGTTGGGTATTTATACAAGGTAGAGCCTTTGTCATGTGGTTATTCCACATAAAAAGGCGATAACGCAGTAAAAATACCCAACAAACGCTGTCCGAAGGATTCGGCTAAAAGCGTTTTATTCTTTGTTGAGTAGTATTTGCTTAGAATGACTAGGCTACACACTACTCGCCGCGACTAAAACGCTTTTATCTCGAACAAAATTTAACCCTGAAAGATCAACAGCCCCTCTTGACTGCCACTATTGAATCGTTAGCGTCAATATCATCAGCTTAGCTGTAGATTTTTCTATTTAATCTAACTATTCCAAATAGCCGATTAGCGGATCATTATGTACTGAGCATGATTATCACGAACAATGTTTAGCGCCAAGACACCGGTTTTATCTTTTAGGTAATCGCGTAATTGGGCAATATCCTTGATGCGACTACGGTTAACACCAGTGATAATGTCACCCGCCTTTAACCCCGCCATTTCAGCTGGAGAGCCTTGAGCAACTTGCTCTATGATTATCGCCTGATTTTTAGTGTCATTTTCTAGTAGAGTTCCCTCTAACATACGGTGAATACTTGCGGCACTAATATCAGCGCTCTGATCTTGCTTTAATTTAACGGTAAAAGTTTTTTTATCACCGTCTCTTATTACTGTTAAGTTAACTTTTTTATTGGCGCCAATTGAGCCTATTTTAGCGCGCAGTTCAAGGAAGCTTTTGATCGCTTTACCATTCATCGCAACAATAACGTCACCGGCTTTAATACCCGCTTCATCGGCGGCAGAATCTGGCATTACTTGTTCAATAAAACCACCTTGGCTGATGTTTAGTTCCATGGCTTTAGCTATTTCGCTGTTCACACTGCGCCCAGATACACCAAGAATACCGCGGTGAACTTCACCAAACTCTATAATTTGTGTCACCAAGTTGTGCATCATATTACTTGGGATAGCAAAACCAATACCGACATTACCGCCACTAGGTCCAATTATGGCAGTATTAATACCAATTAACTCACCGCGTAAGTTAACTAAAGCACCACCAGAGTTACCACTATTTATCGCTGCATCGGTTTGAATAAAATCTTCATAATGTTCAATATTTAAATTACTACGGCCAAGAGCACTAACAATACCCGAGGTTACTGTTTGACCTAAGCCAAATGGACTACCAATAGCGACAGCGAAATCACCAACACGCAGTTCATCAGAATCTGCCAGCTTAATCTCTCTTAAATTTTCTGCTTCGATTTGTAATAAGGCGATATCAGTTTTTGCATCACTGCCTAGCTTTTTCGCTTCTATTTGACGGCCATCTTTTAAGGTGATCATGATCTTGTCAGCGTTTTCTACCACATGGTTGTTGGTAACAATATAGCCTTTATCACTATCGATAATGACACCTGAGCCTAAACCGCGAAATGGCTGTTGTTGAAGTTGATTTTCACCCTTGTTACCAAAGAAAAATTTGAAAGCATCAGGGACATTTTTCTGTGCTACTTTATGAGTACCTATCACAGATATACTGACAACAGCTGGGGTTGCATGTTCAAGCATAGGTGCCAAACTTGGCATCATTTGACCATCAACTTGCGCTGGCCAATTAGCTAAAGCTGGCGCACTAGAGAGTGCTAGAGTAGAAGAGAATAATGCCGCGCTGATGATAATAGATAATTTAGAATATTTAGCGCGTTGAGATAATTTAGATGATTTTTTCATATTTAAGAGTTCTCCGAAAATAACGGTTAAAAAAAGTTAACATGCATACAAGTTAACTTCTTTATCAATACCCCAAAATAGACTGAACTAAAAGCCTTTAGTTCAGTAAATCATGTATAAAATTACTCTGCAGTTGTAACTTTTTGTTTCTGTTCGTCAAATAATCCGCTCGGGGTATCAGAGTAATCCAGCGGCGCTTCAGTGATTACTTCAGTTACGGCACTGCTGCGTTTTTGATGACGTAAAGTTGCTGTTTGCGCAAGTTGTTGCTGAGTCTCTGCTGAGAAAAATGGCATACTGTCAACTTCAACCGTGGTAGCTTTTTGCAGTAATTGGGTACTTTCTTGCATTTGTTTCATCGCCGTTTGGCAAGTGCTATTCATTTGCTCAAGTAACTTGGCTGAGCTAGATAAATGCTCGGCAACATCAAGTTTGTATTGATCTAAAGCTGCTTCACTTTTATTCACTTGTTCTGCTAATTTACGTTGCTCTTGGCTGCTACTTGAAAGAAGGCGATTTGCGAAAAAACCACCAATGCCGCCGATGATAAAAATGACTAGAGCTATTACTACATCCATAGGGTTTACCTTACATTGTAAATAGAAATTGATTCGTTGGGTATAAATATGATACCGAGATAGATTATACTATCATCAAAACAATTTGCTGAGTTAATGCTTAGTTAAATATCTTAGCAAATAGTTGTTTTTTAAGTACCTCAACACGCATTAAGAATTGATTTTAATAACATAGGCTCTCAATGATAAAGCTCTCTCCTATAGATAAGTATAAACAAGATTTAACCAGAGATGATTTTCTTTTTGATGCGGCACAGGAAAATGCTGTTATCCATCTGCAACGTTTATATGACGATTTACAAAGTAAGCCCTTAGCGGTATCAGGTTTTAAAAAAGTCCTTAATCGCTGGAAAAAAATATATAAAAAACAGGAACAAAAACCGATTAAAGGTTTGTACTTTTGGGGTGGTGTTGGTCGAGGAAAAACCTATTTGGTTGATACTTTTTTTGACAGCTTACCGTTTGAAAACAAAACTCGTGTGCACTTTCATCGCTTTATGCACAGGGTTCACCAAGAGCTTAAAGGCTTGTCAGGACAATCGGACCCGCTGAAAATCATTGCTAAAAAGTTTGCTGATGAAACACAGATCATCTGCTTTGATGAGTTCTTTGTTTCAGATATTACCGATGCCATGATTTTAGGCACATTATTCGAAGAGTTATTTGCTCATAATGTTATTTTAGTGGCGACATCAAATATTATCCCCGATGAACTGTATCGTAACGGCCTGCAACGTGAGCGTTTTTTACCGGCAATCAAGCTGATAAACGAACATACCCTCATCGTTAATGTCGATAGCGGTGTAGATTATCGTTTAAGAACCTTAGAGCAGGCAGAAATATTTCATTATCCACTTGATGCCCAAGCTGAAGAAAACTTACAGCATTACTTTAAGCAACTTTCAAGCGATGGAGGCAAAGCAGGGCAAGTTATTGAGATTCATAATCGGCCATTAGAAACCGTTTTGGTGAGTGATGGCGTGGTCTATTTTGACTTCTCGGTACTGTGTGAAAGTGCCCGTAGTCAAGGGGATTATATGGAAATCAGTCAACTGTATCACACAGTATTAATGGCGAACGTTAAAAAAATGGGTCCTGATAGTGACGATACCACGCGCCGCTTTATTGCCTTGGTTGATGAGTTTTATGAGCGTAATGTAAAGTTAATTATGTCGGCGGAGCTTGCCTTAGAAGACTTGTATAGTGGTGGTCGTCTTGCCTTTGAATTTAAACGTTGTTTAAGTCGTTTACAAGAAATGCAATCACACGATTACCTGGCGAGTGAGCACATTCCCTAAACATGAGAGTAAACATTAGCTCAGCACAGTATTCGCTATGTTTTAACTGAATATGAAAAAAGCCCGGTTCACTTGCATAGTGAACCGGGCTTTTTGATATCTGTTACTTAATTACTTGTTCAAACTTGTTAGCCGTAGCTTATTAATACATTAGTGTGTAAAGCTTTCGACGAAACTTTGCTGCCAGTGGTTCGCCATCAGGTAACGATTTTAAGACACCTAAAAACAACTCCTTACTTTTATCTTTAGTGCTTTCATCACCCGCTTGTACTAGACGAAATAATATTGTTAGGGCATCTTCATGACGATTCACTTGGCTGTACTGAGTAGCAAGTTGTTGGCTGAGATTGATGTCATCAGGCGTTGCTTTTAACTGTGTTTCTAAGGCTTGAATTTCAGGAGAATTCTCTGCTTGCTCTGCTAATTCTACTTTGGCCAGTAATACTTGATATTCACTACCTTGATCAACCATCATTATGGTTCCTATCAGTGCCTTGGCTTCAGCTGTTTTTCCTGTCTGTAAGTAAACCTCAATCAATACTAACTTAATATCGGCACGACTATTATCAATTTGATAGGCTTGGTCGATGGCTGTTTTCGCTTCGACTAACTGGCCATTAGCCAAGGCAATTTTAGCTTGTCCTAATAAGACATCCTCTGGCTTAGGTAGATGCTTCTCTAAAAATGTAGCTATGCTAACATCGTCTTGTGGTCCTGAAATACCGTCAAGGGGTTGGCCATCTTTTAGTAAAATAGCCGTGGGTAAGCCTTGAATGCCAAACTGCTGAGCGATTTGCTCTTGGCTTTGACAATCGACAGTCGCCAAAGTTATATGGTCAGTTAATCCAGATAGCTTGGCAGCTAATTTATCGCGTAATTCAATACTTTCAGGTACTTGCTGAGCCCAAAAGGTTACCAGCACTAATTTTCTTTTTGACTCTTCAACAACCATTTGTTGAAAGTTATCTAGGGTAATGGCAATCATATTTATTTCTCGAATGTGTTGGTATTAATTATTAAAATCTTAACTATAAAACGGGTAACTATTGAAAGTCTTAATAGGTCATTGGTGCTGCTTATTCTTTTTCTTCTTAATTATTGATTCTCTTAATTCTCTTGCTGAGCCTAGCCAAAGGCAAATCTAAGCTAAGATAAACCAGAGTAAGCCTACACCTAAGAATAATCGATAGATAACAAAGGGCATCATGCCTAACTTCTCTAATAAAATAAGAAAGTAATGGATACAGGCATAAGCACTAACAAAAGCGATTAAGCTGCCTAAGCCCATGGCAAACCAATCAACTACTTCACTTGATAAAACTAGCTTTAACGTTAAATAGCTTCCTGCCATAGCTATGGCAGGAATAGAAAGTAAAAACGAAAAACGTGCAGCATTATCGCGGCTCAAGCCCAACATTAAACCTATGGTCATGGTAATACCTGAACGAGAGGTGCCAGGGATTAAGGCAATCGCTTGCGCTAAGCCTATTAACATTGCGCCTTTGATACCGAGTATTTCCATGGGTTTATGCTGTTTACGTTTTCCTGCTTTAATATCAGCAAAACCTAACAGAGCACCAAACAATAATGTTGTCGCAGCAATAACTAGAGCGGAGCGTAAGTGCTCTTCAATAAAATCTTTACCTAAAAGGCCAAACAAACCGGCAGGGATGGTGGCCAATAATATCCACCAAGCCAGCTTGCCATCAAAACTTTGCTTACCTTTTTCCGGGCCTATGCCAACGGTTCCACACCAGGCTACAGCCATAGAGCCAACTGATTTGCGAAAATACAGCATCACTGCTAATAAAGTACCAACATGCACGGCAACGTCAAAGGCTAGCCCCTGATCTTGCCAGCCTAATATTTTTGACGGCAAAATGAGGTGGGCGGAACTGGAAATAGGTAAAAATTCGGTTAAGCCCTGTAATAAGGCAAGGATGATTATTTCTAAAGTACTCATGTGTCGTTCGTTGTCCTTTAACTTTGAATCTTAATGTTGGTGCGGGTCACTTTACCAGCAGTTAGCGACAATGCTAAGCTGTTGGCTATTTTTATTGTAATCATGCCACAACTCTTGATAACATTTTTTTAATATCGGGTGTTGTAATTCAGGTGAAATTTGACTCAGCGGCCATAAGACAAAAGCATTTTTAGTTATTTCATCTCGAGGAAGTTGTGCTGGCTGCTCAATAATTAAATCATCATATAATAACAAGTCCAGGTCTAGAGTACGTGGGCTAAACTTCTTGGCGTTATGGTCGCGACCGTGATAGAACTCAATGTCACGTAACATACTAGCCACCTGTTCAACATTCTGTCGGCAGTTGATACCTATCACCATGTTGTAAAAAGCGGGCCCATTAAAGCCTATTGCTTCACATTCAAATAATGAAGATAAGCTTAACTGCTCAAAGGGCAGTTCAAATGCTTTAGCTAACGAAAGTAAGCCTTGTTTAACATAATGCTCACGTTCAACATTACTACCTAGTGAGATATAAATTTGTGCCATTAAACTTGGGTCTCTGTGGTTTGCTTACCACGTTCAATTTCTACACCAACAGTTTGTGCATTATGTACCGCCCCTGGTTTACCAACGAAGAGCTTTAACCAAGGGATATGGTATTGAGTCATTAAATAGCTGGCTAAGCGTTCAGCAAGGGTCTCAATTAAGTCAACAGGGTTGTCGTTAGCAAAGCGCTCTATAGCCACTGAAATCTCGGCATAATCTAAGGTTTTAGCCAGTTCATCATTTTTTGCCGCATTAGCCGTATTCCAGCCCATGGCAAGGTCAATGACCAAGGTTTGTTTTATTTCTTTTTCCCACTGAAAAAAACCTATCGTGGTTTGAATACTTAAACCTTTAATAAACACCTTATCCATGACTTACCTATTATGCTGTGAGAAGAAATATTGCAGTAACTATTTGCAGTATTTATGCAATTGTTACAAAATAAAGAGCGATTTTACCTGCGAAGTGCTAGAAAAACTAGCAGAGATGGAGATAGAATAATAATTCTATTCTTTTATGCCAATAATGGATTTAGTCATTTAAATGTTATTACTCATACTAACCATGATCATTGCTGCTTATTTAATAGGTTCTATTTCTAGTGCAATATTGGTGTGTAAATTTTTAGGTTTGCCGGATCCAAGAACAACGGGCTCAAAAAACCCGGGTGCGACTAATGTCTTGCGTATGAGCAATAAGCTAGCTGCAGCAACGGTATTATTTTTAGATATTCTTAAAGGCACTATCCCGGTGTGGGGAGCATATTTTTTAAAAATAGAAGCTATTTATTTAGGTGTAATTAGCGTCGCTGCCTGTTTAGGGCATATGTACCCAATATTTTTCAATTTTAAAGGCGGCAAAGCTGTCGCAACTGCGTTAGGGACTTTGCTACCGATTGGTTTTACTTTGGGAGGCTTACTCATTCTTACTTGGGTATTAGTGGCGAAGGTTAGTAAATATTCTAGTTTAGCGGCTATTGTTACCGTATCTCTGGCACCACTTTATGTCTACTTGTTAAAACCGCTATATGTTTATCCAACTTTAATGCTTAGTGCTCTGATTATCTTTCGACATAGAGAAAATATTAAACGCTTGTTTAAAGGCACAGAAAGTAAGATTACTCATAAAATTTAATAAACTGTATAAGCAATTATGACGCCCCGAATATCTATGATAGAAAACTCAGGGCGTGTTACTTATCTGCTAACTAAGCGACTACTTAACTGGCGGAAGTGAATCCAAAGGCCATCTAGGGTTGGCTTTAAAGGTTAAGTCGGCATCGGTACCGGCTTTTAATCGTTGCAAGCCCGCATAAGCAATCATGGCACCATTATCGGTACAATATTCAGGGCGAGGATAGAAGACACTGCCACCAAGCTTTTTAGTTGTCAGGGCAAGTTTCTCACGTAAAGCAGTATTAGCACTGACACCACCAGCAATCACTAGACGGCTTAATTTCTCTTGTTGTAGTGCACGCTTACATTTTATCGCTAAGGTCTCTACCACTGCATGCTGAAATGCATGGGCAATATCAGCATGAGTTTGCTTTAATTGGCTTTCAGACAAAGCCGGCTCAACATTAATACATTCTTTACGAACTAAAGTGCCCGCAGCTGTTTTCAAGCCACTAAAACTAAAATCCAAACCGGGCCTGTCTGTCATAGGGCGAGGTAATTTAAAGCGACCTGCTTGTCCACTTTCAGCCATCTTAGATAGCGCCGGGCCACCAGGGTAATCTAAACCGAGCAACTTAGCGGTTTTATCAAAAGCTTCACCGGCGGCATCATCAACCGACTCACCGAGTAGTTTATATTCACCAATAGCATCGACACGCACTAGCATGGTATGTCCACCAGATACTAATAATGCGACAAAAGGAAACTCAGGAACATCATCCTCAAGCATAGGTGCTAATAGGTGACCTTCCATATGATGCACCGGTACCGCAGGTAAGTCCCAGCCATAAGCTAAACTTCTACCAATTGAACAACCTACGAGTAATGCACCCACTAAACCTGGGCCTGCAGTATAAGCCACACCGTCAAGATCTTGAGGTGTCAGGTTAGCATCGGCTAAAACTTGTTTTATTAAAGGAATAGTCTTACGAACGTGGTCTCGTGAGGCCAACTCTGGCACCACACCGCCATAATCGGCATGCACAGCAATTTGACTATATAAGCGATGAGCGAGTATACCTTGTGGACGATCGCCTTGACCATCATCATAAATGGCAATGCCAGTTTCATCACAAGAAGTTTCAATACCCAAAATACGCATAGTTATAGTCTCAAAAAATAGTAAAATGTTAGCTTGTTATTATTACGCCAGAGCACAGTAATAATAAGGAGGGCGATTTTAACGTGTTTGTAAGTTAGGCACCAGTGCAATTAGCCAAAAGTTATCAATAGCGCCTAAATTAATCTTTACATTCCTATCTGCTTAGAAGTAGAATACGTCACCAATTTTTAATAGAGTGGGTGTGGATGAGGCAAACATTGCAAATATTTGTATTGTTCAGTCGAAATCAATCACCAATTTATATAGCTACCCTAAGGTAATAAAGTACATGCCAGTAATTAAAGTAAGAGAAAACGAACCATTTGACGTTGCATTACGTCGTTTTAAACGTTCATGTGAAAAAGCAGGAATCCTTTCAGAAGTTCGTCGTCGCGAATCTTATGAAAAGCCGACTTGGGAACGTAAACGTAAGAAAGCAGCTGCTGTTAAACGTGCTGCGAAAAAAGTTTCTCGCGAGAACGCTCGTCGCGTTCGCATGTACTAAGAACTATCTTAGTATAACTATTCTAAGAGATTGATAGATGTCACTTCTAATACAACTCAAAGATGAAATGAAAACTGCTATGCGAGCCAAAGACAAGTTACGTCTTGGTGTTATTCGCATGGCGCTTTCTGCAATAAAACTAGCAGAAATTGATCACAAAACCGAAGCAACAGATGACAATATTATTGCCTTGCTAACCAAAATGGTTAAACAGCGTAAAGAGTCAATTAAAATGTTCAGTGCCGGTGGTCGTGATGAATTGGCAGAGAAAGAAGCAGCGGAAATCGTTGTTATCGATTTTTTCATGCCGCAGCCGCTTAGTGCAGAAGAAATTAATGAATTAATAAGCAAAGCAATTACTGAGTCTGGTGCAGCTTCTATGGCTGATATGGGCAAGGTAATGGCGGTGTTAAAACCTTTAATGCAAGGTAAAGCAGACATGGGCGCGGTAAGCGGTCAAGTTAGAGCTGCACTTAATGCATCATAGCTAACACCCTTTTTAATACATTAAATAAAACCGTAATGGCCTTGGCTGTTACGGTTTTTTTATGACTTTTTTATGACTTCCTCATACAGAGTTTTTTTACTAAAAATTAAAAAATCCAGCTACTTATTCACGGGTATTGTGTAGAATACTTAAGTGGTACTTTTCCCTTTACTGAAGATTTTCTAATATTATGGCTGGACGCATTTCCCGACAATTTATTGATGATTTATTAAGCCGAGCAGATATTGTTGAGCTGGTAGATAGTCGAGTGCCGTTAAAAAAGGCCGGTAAAAATCATCAAGCGTGCTGCCCATTTCATAATGAAAAATCACCTTCTTTTACCGTTAGCCAAGATAAGCAGTTTTATCATTGCTTTGGTTGTGGTGAACACGGTAATGCCATCTCTTTTTTAATGGAGTTTGATCGACTTGATTTTGTCGATGCAGTAGAAGAGCTTGCTTCCCATTGTGGTATGGAAGTTATCCGAGAGGAAAATACAGCTAGCCCAGCAGAGCAACGCCGACAGCAACAAGTTTATCAGCAAAAACAAGATGACTATGAGTTAATGGCGAAAATTAGTAGTTTCTTTCAGCAGCAATTAAAAGTGGCTAGCGACAAAGAAACGGCTATTGATTACTTAAAAGGTCGTGGTTTAAGTGGCGAAGTCGTTAAACGCTTTGGCATTGGCTACATCAGTGATGCTTGGGACGGTATGATGAATTCATTCTCACGCAATGGCCAAGCTAATCAGCAATTGATTGATTTAGGTATGGCGATTGCGGGAGATAAAAAGCGACCTTATGATCGCTTTCGTGGTCGTATTATGTTTCCTATTAGCGATAAGCGCGGCCGAGTTATAGGATTTGGCGGCCGAGTATTAGGTGATGCAAAACCCAAATACTTAAACTCACCTGAAACGCGTATTTATCATAAAGGTCAAGAGCTTTATGGCTTACATGAAGCCAAACAAGCCAATAAACAACTTAAGCGACTGGTTGTGGTTGAAGGCTATATGGATGTAGTCGCTTTAGCTCAACATGGCGTCGACTATGCCGTTGCTTCATTAGGTACCGCGACGACATTTGAGCAGTTACAAACATTATTTCGCACTGTTCCTAATGTGGTTTGTTGCTACGATGGTGATAGAGCAGGGCGCGATGCTGCATGGCGGGCTATGGAAAATGCTTTGCCACTTATTCGCGATGGTTTTTCGTTAAAATTTGTTTTTCTACCCGATGGTGAGGACCCTGATTCATTGATTAGGGCACAAGGGCAGCAAGCTTTTGAAGATATCCTTGATAGCGCAATGCCGTTATCAAAATTCTTATTTGAACAATTAATGCAGCAAGTTGATATGAGCTCTCTTGAAGGGCGTGCAGCTTTAGTTGAATCATTTCAACCCTTTTTAGCTAAGCTGCCAGAAAGCATTTTAAAAGATGCCATGCTTAATGAAATAGCGAACAACTTTGGTACCGGTAGTGAGCAATTTCTAGCAAAGTTCACTAAAAATATAAAAGGTGAAGTGGCAAGGCCGGCGCTTAAAGCCAGAACAAAAGTCACCCCCGTGAGGTTAGCACTTGCTTTATTGTTAGAGCATCCCCATATAGCAAGTAGCTTAGGTGAAATAAGTGTATTGCAGCCTTTAACTGCTCCAGGAATACCTTTGTTAATGCAAGTGTTAGGCGTATGTCAGCAAAACCCTGATATTAAGTCAGCACAATTACTTGAATATTTTCGAGGAACTGAGCAAGGCAAACAATTAGCTAAGTTGATGTGTTGGCAACATCACGTTGAAGCTGATGCAGCGACAGATGTTTTTCTTGATAATATTGAGGCGCTATTGAATAACTTTGTTGAGCAGCGGAGAGAAGTATTATTACAAAAAGCCCGTGCTGGACAAATAACTGCTGAGGAAAAACAAGAGTTACAAGCAATACTTAACTCTTAGTTTTGACTATACTTAGCAAGCAATAATGAGATTAGAGCCACAATATTGGCTTGAAATTTCACCAAGCGATTAAGACAGGATATTCGCTGGTAACTGTCTGAAAAATTCGTTATAATTTCCGGCTTTATTGCGCCTTTTATTAGCATTTGCTAATGTTTTATGCGCATATTTTACATCCCATATTTATATAATACAGGTGGACACTCGTCAATGGAACAAGCCCCTAAATCTAGACTTAAAGAGCTGATAACCAAAGGTAAAGAACAAGGTTATTTAACGTTTGCGCAAGTTAATGATCATCTTCCACAAGACATTATCGATTCTGATCAAGTTGAAGATATCGTTAGTATGATTAATGATATGGGCATTCAAGTGTTTGAAAATGCACCAGATCAAGATACCTTGATGATGAGTGAAGGCAACACTGATGAAGATGCAGCCGAAGCTGCAGCTCAAGCACTGGCTACCGTTGAAAGTGAAATTGGTCGTACAACAGACCCTGTCCGTATGTATATGCGTGAAATGGGTACCGTTGAACTTCTTACCCGTAAAGGCGAAATTGTTATCGCTAAGCGTATAGAAGAAGGCATCAGAGAAGTTCAGCGTAGTGTTTCAGAATATCCACCAGCGATAAACTTCTTATTAGACATGTGGGATAACTTTGAAGCGGAAGAACTTCGCTTAACTGATATCATCACTGGCTTTTTAGACCCTGATGCGGAAGAAGAAGTTGCTCCCGCAGCTACACACGTAGGTAGTGAACTGTCAAAAGCAGATCTTGCTGATGAAGATAAGTCAAAGCAAGAAGAAGAGGACGAGGAAGAAGAAGATACTGGTCCTTGCCCTGAATTAGCACGTGAGAAGTTTACTGCTTTACGCGAAGCGTATGAGAAAGCAAATAAAATAATAGAGACGAAGGGTCGTGGTCATAACGATGCTCAAGAAGCTATCGATGCCGTAGCTGAAGTCTTTAAAGAATTCCGTTTGATCCCTAAGTTATTTGATAAGTTAGTTAAAAACATGCGCAGCATGATGGACAGATTACGTGTTCAAGAACGTTTGATCATGAAACACTGTGTTGTTGGTGCGAGTATGCCTAAAACAACCTTTATCAAATTATTCCCAGGTAATGAAACCTCAAAAGAATGGTTTGAAGCAGAAAAAGCAGCGGGTAAGCCATACTCAACTAAGCTTCTTGATGTTGAACTTGATGTTGAACGTTGTATCTACAAGTTAAACTTAATTGAAGAAGAAACGCACCTAAATATTCACGGCATTAAAGACATTAACCGTCGTATGTCAATTGGTGAAGCAAAAGCACGTCGTGCCAAGAAAGAAATGGTAGAGGCAAACTTACGTTTAGTTATCTCAATTGCTAAAAAATACACCAACCGTGGTTTACAATTCCTTGATTTAATCCAGGAAGGTAACATCGGCTTGATGAAAGCGGTTGATAAGTTTGAATACCGTCGTGGTTATAAGTTCTCAACTTATGCAACGTGGTGGATTCGCCAAGCAATTACCCGTTCTATTGCTGACCAAGCGCGTACCATTCGTATTCCAGTGCATATGATTGAAACCATTAACAAGCTAAACCGTGTTTCTCGTCAAATGCTACAAGAAATGGGACGTGAACCTACGCCAGAAGAACTTGCTGAACGCATGGTAATGCCTGAAGACAAAATTCGTAAAGTATTGAAAATAGCTAAAGAGCCTATTTCAATGGAAACTCCTATTGGTGATGATGAAGATTCACACTTAGGTGACTTTATTGAAGATGGTAGTGGTGAACTTCCGGTTGACTCAGCTACCTCAGAAAATCTTAAAGGTGCTACACACGAAGTACTTGCTGGCTTAACGGCCCGTGAAGCTAAAGTACTTAGAATGCGCTTTGGTATCGATATGAACACTGACCATACTTTGGAAGAAGTAGGTAAGCAATTTGATGTAACACGTGAACGTATTCGTCAAATTGAAGCTAAAGCTTTACGCAAGTTACGTCACCCTTCTCGTTCAGAGCAGCTGAAAAGCTTCTTAGATGGTGAGTAAATCGTAAATAGCTAAAATTCTATTTTAAATAGACATAAAAAAGAGTAAGTTAGTAATCCTAGCTTACTCTTTTTACTTTCTAAGATAAGGAACTTCTATGCGCGTTATTGTTGTACTCGCTTGCGCACTTGCCTTCACCGCTTTGCCTTCAATGGCAAAACAAGCACTAAACGTTGAGATAACCCCGTTGATTGGTTACCGCTTTGGTGGTGATTTTGATACCAGTAAAGATAAGGTGCATAATCGCATCGAGTTAAATGAAGCAACCAGTTATGGTTTGTTAACAGCTTGGTCTTTTGATCGAAAACGTCAAGGTGAGCTATTAATAAGCCATTACAGTACTAACTTTTCCCATTCGGATGACTTTTCAGCTAGCAACAGCGGCCTTGGTATTACCTATGCCCACATAGGTGGTAATGTTCCTATTTCTGAAGGACCTATTCCTTTTTATGTTACCGGTGGTTTTGGTTTTACTCATCTAGACCCTAAAGATGCGCAACTCAGTAGTGAAACACGCTTTTCGATGAATGTTGGTTTAGCCAGTAAAATTGAATTAAGTGAGCGTCTTAGTTTAAGGTTAGATAGTCGTGTATACGGAACATTCTTTAATTCTGATAGTGCGGTATTTTGTGATGAAGCAAATTGTGCAATATACATTTCTAGCGATATTTGGTTTCAAACTGAAGTGAGTGTCGGCTTAACCTATCGTTTTTAGGGCTAAATTATGCATATTTGCCTAAGAAATAAGCGGTCAGTAAAAAAAGGTGACTTTTTAAAATTCTGTAGGTGACAACAAAATAAAAAATGCTTATACTGCACGCGCTTTACTGGTTTACTCATTTGATTAAACTGATAAACGCATTAGAAAACATCAGGCCAAATATGTGAAAATGGGCCTTTAGCTCAGTTGGTTAGAGCATCCGACTCATAATCGGCAGGTCCCCAGTTCAAGTCTGGGAAGGCCCACCATTTTCATAATATATTCTTGTAAATAATTACCACCATATTTCTTCTGGCCGTCTTTAGGCTAATCTCCAATAACTATGCTCGCCATGATTAATTTATGCGACAGCCTATCAGCAAACTAAAATTCTACCGACAATCATTTAAGGCAAACCACATTCCACTCTCTATCTAGTCAGTGTATCTTCAACGCCTTTGGTTCTATTTACTTTGACTATCGTCAGCTCTCTAATATTAAAATTGAACGATTGGCTATAATAATTAGCCAACTTTAATTTGCAACATTTCTGCCATATTATTGTCATCTTCACGCTCTAAGCTACTGCTTAATTTTTATCGTTTACAAGAGATTATGATGAGCAAAAAAACAATTTTAGCACTTGCTGTTGCAGCAACTCTTTTGGGTGGCTGTAGTGAAGATACTGTTGAAGTAATCAAAGAAGTCGAAGTAATCAAAGAGGTCGAAGTCATTAAAGAAGTGCCACCTGTGGTGGTTACTCAGGTTAAAAACGTGATATTAATGATTGGTGATGGCATGGGCGCACAGCAAGTTGGTTTGCTCGAAGAATATGCGCGCCGCGCCCCAAATTCAATATATAACAGTATGGGTAATCAAACTGCTTTGTCAAAATTTGCTAATGCTGGTTTGATGGGGTTATCGCTCAACGCACCCCATGGTGATAGCGGCAGCCTAGTTGTAGATTCTGCCTGTTCAGCTACTCAACTCGCCACCGGTGTGGCTGCCGGTTCAGAAATGATTGGGCTTGATATCAACGGTAATATCGTCGAAACCATCCTCGAAATGGCTAAAGCCAAAGGTAAGGCAACCGGATTAGTTTCTGATACCCGTATTACCCATGCGACTCCCGCAGCATTCGCAGCCCACCAGCCGCATCGATCATTAGAAACTTCGATTGCCGAGCAATTGATTGAGTCAGGTAATGTCGATGTTTTACTCTCTGGCGGCGCGCGAGTATTTTTACCTTCAGATATTAAAACAGACCTCGCCGACCAAGCATTAATGAAAGACCTAGGAATGCCGACTACCAGTTTCGGTAAATCGAAACGTAAGGATGATCGCAACCTAATCCTAGAAGCCAAAGCCGATCATGGTTACGATTTAGCTTTCACCAAGCAACAACTCGCCGCCCTCGATGGCAATAAAATATTAGGATTGTTTGCTAACTCAGGCATGGCCGATGGTATTGCATATACCGCCTGTAGCAAAGACAATAGCTGTGTCGAACCGTCACTACGTGACATGACGATGAAAGCACTTGATGTGTTGAGCCAAGATCCCGATGGTTTCTTTCTCATGATTGAAGGCGGTCAAATTGACTGGGCAGGACATTCTAATGACGCCGGCACCATGCTGCATGAGTTAATCAAATTCGATCAAGCGGTGCAAGCCGTTTACGACTGGGTTAAAGACCGTGAAGATACTTTGGTTATTGTTACCGCCGATCATGAAACCGGCAGCTTTGGCTTAAGTTACTCGCGCAAAAATTTACCGGAAGGAAAATTCCTTGATGGTGATGGTATGCAAGGTCGAGAATATAAACCTAACTTTAACTTTGGCCCACTGGCAACACTCGATAAATTGTATGCTCAAAGCGGCACTTTTTATAACATGATGAATACTGTTGATTCAAACTGGGACTTTAACGGCACCACCGGTCAAGAATGGGCAGATGTCATCAATCAATATAGCGCGATTAAGGTCACCACAGAGCAAGCTGAGCAAATACCTCAGCGTGAAGTTAATGAATATCAGGTGCCAGGTCACAAATACCTAGATGCCAGCGAATTCCCTAAAATCGTCGATTTTAAAGAATTCTACGTTTATGGTGATGAGCTTCATGGCAATTTAATTGGCCGCACCCTAGCCGCTGATCAAAATGTAGTTTGGGGGACTGGCACTCATACTGCTGCTCCTGTTCCTGTTTATGCTTTTGGACCAATGGGGGTGATTAAGCAATTCTCGACCATGCAACATCACGTCGACCTAGCTAAAAAAATGATGGCAGCGCTAATCGAGCCGTAATTTATAGCTCGGTTAAAAAATTAACAAGGACACTCACTGTTAATTACTAAATCAGAACCTCTCAACTAAGGTGAAATAATCTTAGTTGAGAGGTTTTTTATTATGACAGTGGTAAGAAAACGAAAAATCGGCTTGCTAGATACTCAGTATTATCATTGTATTTCCAGTTGTGTATGCAGTGCCTTTTTATGTGGTGAAGATAATCATACAGGGAAAAACTTTGAACATAGCCGGGCATGTGTTGAATATTAATTACTGAAATTAAGTGCTCTTTCCCATTTTAATTGCTTCTTCTAGCAAGTGACAAAAATTACCTTAGCCTCTATTAGCAATAATAAAGGCTAAAGATAATTTAGCTTAAGCCGGGCACCTTAAATTATATCCTTGCTCGGCGGTCTTATTAACAGCCTTATTGTTTCCATTCATTGCTGGTGTCAGGTTTACTGCCTTTGGTCCACCATTTAGCGGTATAAACGATATTGTTATAGCTTGCTTGGTCACCACCATAATATACGGTAGTTACATCCCATTGCGCTATGCCTGTTGGTGGTTCTGTCGGCGGAACTGGTTCAGTTGGCGGCTCAATAGGTGGCACTGGCTCAGTCGGTGGAATAGTTGGCGGAACAGGTTCTGTCGGCGGAACTGTTGGTGGAGTAGCTGAAACTATCGACCATGGTCCGCCATCTGAAGGTTTGTCTCCTTGGGTCCACCACTTAGCTTTATATTGCTGCTCTAAATAAGTAACTAGCGTATTTGCCACATATACTTTGTTAGCAGTCCATTCAGTGTCATTTGTTGGTGGCTCAACGGGATCAGTTATTTGATCAACTATACGCACAGTTGGCCAGTTAACATGTGACTGATAGAAATTCGTCACACACTTTTCATAATCACCTGTAACAAGTGCTGAATATGCCGTTTGATAACCCACTAATTTACATTCAAATGAGAAACCACCCGGTCGATCAGCGTAATATTGCCAGTCACCTTCCCAATTGGTGTAAAGTACATCTTCGGCATTGCTTAAATTCAGGCTACCGAAAGGGGTTTGTTGCCAACAAGTATTCTCTTCATCCGCTTGTTTAATTATTTGATAGTGATCAGATAATCCCTGCCAATAACTAATACGGTTAACGGGTTGTCCCTTGTCTTTATTCTGCGCGCCACATTCTATGCCACCATTAATAATATTAATCGTAGTACCAAAGCCATAACCAATACCGGCTGCTAATTCGGTTGCTGATGGTTGCCAAGTTCGGTCAATAACGTGCAGCATTGCTGGCTTTGGTGCTTGTGGTGTTAAGAAAAACCATACAGCGGATGCTAAGTTTAACCAAGAGTCAGCAACCTGTGCTGGGTCGTTAAGTAAAACGGTGGCGTCGCCATCAAACATGACTTCTGAAAAGGCGCCATAGTTGAAGTGATAAGATAACTGCTTTGCACCCCGGCCAAAATAGCCTTGATCTACAGCACATGGCCAACGTCTGTTTTGCCAATCGTCTTGTCCACAACCTGTGGTATAACCTTTTTCGCCTTCAGACCAACCCATTTCACGTACATGCACTAGCGCTTGTCGCCACTCTGCTAATTGTGCGGGATTATCAGAGGTATTATCTGGTGATATATGGCCGCCAGTTTCTTGAGCAAAGTGAGCAAAAGCGGTAACAATCGATTTTTGACAGATAGCATCGGCATCGCGGTTATCGCTATAGTCGCCACAAAAAGCAGGGAATTTTCCTATAGCCTTGAGAAATCGAGTATAAGTGTATTCTGGTGCAGCCATAGCGGTTAAAAAATTCCATTCATGCTGACCAAATACTCTTTCTGCTCGCCTTACATTTTCAGGGTTGGCCGATGAGTTAGGTGTAATAGCATTAACAATAGTATTACTTTGAGTTCTTAACGCTTTAGACCATGTTTCATACATTGGGTTTTGTGTTTTTGCTTGTTCACTTGCTAATATATCTGTCTTAGCAAGTATGTAGCCGTTTGGGTTGTCGGGATCTGCCTGCGGCTGGGTAGCATTTATCGATAGTGAGGTGCATAGCGCAGCGATTATGGCTGGTTTTATCAAGTTTTTAGTATTCATCAGTTAGCCTATTATTATTGTGATATTGTTTTTTAACTGTTAGTTAACGTTTTTGTAATAAATCAGCTTGATATTTATACTAAATGACAGCGTTGTCAAGTGAGTTTGAGGATATTAAGTAGAGGTCAGACCTATCTTGTATTAATTTGTCTAGTTGCAATTAATTAAAAAATTAATGCTGTTTTTTGCGATTATCTAGCCAGCCATACTGGTTTCTGAAGCTAAATAATTGTGAGATATCAGCTTTTACTTTTCAAATACGCTTTTTCATAGCGCTAGTTAATATGGTGTTTATTCAACTACTGAGCATATAGATAAATATAGCTAAAATCCCTCTAACATCTTGCCAATATATGTGAGAATAGGTCAACTTTCTTCATTGGATCATCAAGCATGTCAGTATTTGAAATCAAACACCCACTAGTACAACACAAAATTAGCCTAATGCGCGCCAAGGACATGAGCACACGGGACTTTCGTCAATTGTCTGCTGAAGTAGGTAGCTTATTAACTTATGAAGCGACTAAAGATCTTGAGCTTGAAGACTTTCAAATGGAAGGCTGGGATGGTGAGTTAACAGGTCAACGTCTCGTTGGTAAAAAAGCCACGGTAGTCCCTATTTTACGCGCCGGTATTGGCATGTTAGATGGCGTATTAGAGCTAATGCCAAGTGCAAAAATTAGTGTTGTCGGTCTTTACCGCGATGAAGAAACGTTAGAGCCAGTGACTTATTTCGAAAAATTAACCGGTGATATCGATCAACGTATGGCCTTGATCATCGATCCTATGCTGGCTACTGGCGGTTCTATGAATGCGACCATCGACATATTAAAGAAAGCCGGCTGTACTGACATTCGTGCGCTGATATTAGTTGCTGCGCCAGAAGGTATTGCCAAAGTACAAAGTGCTCACCCAGATGTAGATATTTATACCGCCTCAATTGATGACCACTTAAACGAGAATGGTTATATCATTCCTGGACTTGGTGATGCCGGCGATAAAATATTTGGTACTAAATAAAGCTAATAAATTCAATATAAGTAAGTAGCAGCTATTAAAACTATTTCTTATTTATATTGAACAAAATCACTACAGAGTAAGTATTATGTCGGAATCTTCTTTAAATCAAAGTAGCTTTAATCAACCTGCTTGGCGAAACGCCCTTGCTGGTTTACAAATGCTGTTTGTCGCCTTCGGTGCATTGGTATTGATGCCATTAATCACCGGACTAGATCCAAGCGTAGCCTTATTTACGGCAGGTATAGGCACGCTTTTATTCCAATTCATTACCAAACAGCAAGTGCCTATATTTTTGGCTTCTTCCTTTGTGTTTATCGCGCCAATTGCCTATTCAGTGCAAACTTGGGGTGTTGCCGCAGCTATGGGTTCTCTATTCGTTACCGGTTTAGTCTATGTACTTATCGCCGGTATCGTTGCCGTTCGTGGTGCTGGATTTTTACATAAGCTAATGCCTCCTGTAGTAACCGGGCCAATCATTATGGTTATCGGACTGAGTCTTGCGCCAATTGCGGTGAATATGGCTATGGGTAAAACGGGTGACGGTGCTGCGGAACTTTTCCCATATGTGGACTCTTTAATCGTTTCAATGTCAGCTTTACTTACCACGGTATTAGTTGCGACCTTAGGTAAGGGAATTTTTCGCTTAATTCCAATTATGGCCGGTGTAATTGTCGGTTATATGATGGCATCAGTTATGGGCATGGTGAGTACTGAAGCTGTTGCTAATAGTGAGTGGTTTGCCATTCCTAACTTTATAACACCTGAGTTTAATCTAGCGGCGATTCTATTTATGTTACCGATAGCTATTGCACCTGCAATTGAACATGTCGGTGATATTTTAGCTATTGGTAGTGTTACCGGTAAAGATTACACCAAAAATCCGGGCTTACACCGAACACTATTAGGTGATGGTCTAGCCACTTCTTTATCTTCGCTGTTTGGTGGACCACCCAATACTACCTATTCAGAAGTTACTGGGGCAGTAATGCTCACTAAGATGTTCAATCCTCGCATTATGCTTTGGGCCGCCGCTTTCGCTATTGGCTTAGCATTCGTTGCTAAGTTTGGCATTGCCTTGCAAACTATTCCTTCGCCAGTTATGGGCGGTATACTGATTTTGCTTTTTGGTTCAATAGCCGGCGTTGGTATGAACATAATTGTCAAAGCTCAAGTAGACCTTGCTGATCAGCGTAACTTAGTAATCGTTTCAACTACGCTAGTCTTTGGTATCGGTGGTATGACTATTGGAAATGCTGATTTTAGCCTAACAGGTATTAGCTTATGTGGTTTAGTGGCAATCGCATTAAATGCCTTTCTGCCACAAACTAAGCTTGAAGAAAAGCAAAGCGAAGAGGGTTAGCTAAGCATAGCTGGCTTATAATCCTCAAAGTGGCTTTGTTATATTTCACATAGTGAAATTGGATTTCATTGGATTAATTTATTGAGCGGCTGATTATTGGTGTACCATTGTGCAATATAAAGTTGTAAGTCTGAAATAGAGAGCATTGTTATGAAATTAGAAGTTTATCTTTCCGGTGAAATTCATACTGATTGGCGCGATAAAATTATTCAAGGTTGCCAAGAGAGTGATTTAGATATCAGCTTTACTTCTGCCGTCACCCATCATGAAACTAGTGACGGTGCTGGTGATCACCTTGGTGCTGAAGAGCAACAGTTTTGGCGCGATCATAAATCAGCTAAAGTGAATGCTATGAAAACCAAAACTTTGATTGAGCGATGTGATATTGCGGTTATTCGTTTTGGTGATAAGTACAAGCAATGGAATGCTGCTTTTGATGCTGGTTATTGTGCTGCACTGAATAAGCCTTATATTACTTTACATAGTGAAGATATTATTCACCCGCTAAAAGAAGTTGATGCCACGGCTCAAGCTTGGGCGACTAATGTTGAACAAGTGATAGAAACGTTAAAATACATTAGTAGCAAGTAGCAAGTAGCAAAAGTATTAGCCACTATTTCTTAGTGGCTAATAAATTTATAGACCTGTAATCCAGCCAAATTCCATAGTTTTCCTGCTAAGCATTGCCGCTTTTATAGTAGCGAACAAGACCAAATAATATTGATGAAATTCTCTTTTAAGCATTTTTATAAAAGTTTTTTGCGTAGCTATGGCCAAGTTATGTTGCAAGGCAACGCTATCACTGGCTTGTTATTCCTGCTCGGTATTGCTTTAAACTCTCCTACTATGTTGCTGGGCAGCATATTGGCAATAATATCAGCTTTCGCTGTAGCTAGATTATGTCGATATTATGATGTCAACGCTGTGCGACAAGGCCTCTATGGTTTTAATGCGGCACTTGTGGGTGTAGCAGTCTTGTATTTTCTACCGCTTAGTTTTATCTCTCTATTTGTTGTTATTGTTGGCGGCGCTTTTTCAACGGCGGTAATGCATTTTATGATTTCTAAAATGGCAAGGATTCCAGCTTTTACCACGCCCTTTATTCTAACTACTTGGTTGATATTGCAATTTATTAATTATGCTGAATTGACCACTGTAGTTAGCGGTGTAGTTGGCAATGTAGTTGACGGTGTAGTTAGCAGTGCTCCTGATATGGACTATGACGCTGGCATGAATTTCGCGATAGTTGTTGGCTATTTTAAAGCGAGTATGCGCGGTGTCGGCCAAGTAATGTTGCAAGAATACTGGCTCTCCGGTGTGTTTTTTCTCTGTGCATTATTTGTTAATTGTCGAAAGTCGGCCGTTTGGGCGTTTATCGGTTCGGCAGCAGGTATGTTGATTGCTATTGGCTTTAGCTTTCCTCAAGAGAAAGTTATGATGGGACTGTATGGTTTTAATAGTTGTCTGGTCGCTATCGCACTGGTGGGTCGCTATCCAAATAAGCAGTGGTTGATCTTGGTTGCTATTGTATTTGCTGTTTTACTTACTCGGGCATTCGAGTTGGCAAACATACCAGCACTAACCGCGCCTTTTGTTATAACCACTTTACTGGTCATAGCCTTAGTAAAAATACAAACTAGTTATGTTAATAAAAGCAATGCCAAACCAGCTTAAGCTAAGTCTTTGCCATACTGCGAAACATTACTCCTGAGGTTGTTTCTCCACCAGAGCCGGTAACAGAGTCGGTTAAAGAGCCAGTTTCAACCCCCGAAGCTACTATTGCAACTGTGCCTGTAGAAGAGGAGATTAACACCGTAGATGAGCAGCAAACGAGTGCTGGCTCGATGCTGTGGTTATTGTTATTTGGTTTAGTCTTGCGGGGAAAGAAGTATTAAAACCGTACTGCGGGAAGGGTAGCCGCGCGATTACTTTGGTAAGTAAAGTCAGTAAAGTCAGTAAAGTCAGTAAAGTTAGCAATATAGCCTAGCTAAGCTAGCTAGAATCAGCTTAACTAAATAAAATTAAGCTGAGCTAATTTAAGCTAAGTTCAGTTGCAAGTTATCAATCAAACGCGCTTTACCGCAATGTGCTGCCGCTAAAATCACTAACTCAGTGTCATCTTCACTGGCTGGTTGTAATGTTTTTGCGTGGCAAATATGCAAGTAGTCAGTATGTAAACCGGCGTGATTTATTGCCTTGGCAGCTTGTTTTGCTAAGCCGATAAAATCGATACTTTCTTGTTGAGCAAAGCCTGAACTAATTTGTTCGGCTAACCATGTTAAATTTTTATGTAGGGCCGGCGCAATCGCTATTTCTTCTGGCGTTAAATAACCATTACGAGAACTTAACGCTAAGCCATTTTCTTCTCTGCTAGTTACTACAGGTACTATGGTGATTGGCATCGATAAGTCTTCAACCATGGTTTGAATCACTTGAACTTGCTGGTAATCTTTTAAACCAAAACAAGCGACATCAGGTTGAACTAGGTTGAATAGTTTACATACTACTGTGGCAACACCGCGAAAATGGCCAGGACGACTTTCGCCACAATATCCTTCCGAAACGTTTGGCACTTCAACAAAGCTTTGTTTAGACAGTCCTTTGGGGTAAATGATGTCAGATGTTGGTGTAAATAATAAATCGGTACCTGCGTCAGTTAATTTTTGTTGATCGTCATCCATAGTACGTGGGTAACTAGCAATATCTTCATTGGCGCCAAACTGCATTGGGTTGACAAAAATACTGGCGACAATTTTATCAGCATGTTTATGGGCTTCAGCCACTAACGAAATATGACCCGCATGCAAGTTACCCATAGTAGGGACAAAAGCTATGGTTAAACCTTGTTGACGCCATGCTTTTACTTGCGCACGTAATTCACTTATTTGACTGACTGTTTTCATAAATTTATCTTGTCGTTACTTTATTAATAGTTATTTATTATTAGTAGTTTATTGCTAGAACTTAATTGTTACTTAAAAATATGCTCATCACCAGGGAAGTTACCTTGACTCACTTCACTGATATAAAGCTCTACTGCTTGTTTAATGTCACCGGTGTCTTTTAAGAAGTTACGCGAAAACTTCGGCATATAATTACAGGCAATGCCTAAGGCATCGTGCATTACTAAAATTTGGCCATCCGTATCTTTACCTGCGCCTATACCAATCGTTGGGATAGTCAGCGCTTTAGTGATGGCTTCACCTAAGCTTGCTGGAATACATTCAAGCACTAACAATTGCGCGCCAGCAGCTTCTAATGCTTTGGCATCGGCAATCATTTGCTCTGCTTTATCATTTTCACGGCCTTGCACCTTAAAGCCGCCAAAAATATTAACGGATTGTGGTGTTAAACCTAAATGAGCGCAAACCGGAATACCGCGTTCAACTAAAGCTGAAATAGTGTCATTAAGCCAAGCACCACCTTCCATCTTAACCATGCTAGCACCGGCTTGCATTAATACTGCAGCATTGGTCAGTGCTTGCTCTTGGGTGGCATAACTCATAAAAGGCATATCGGCAATAACAAGGGTCTCTTCAACCCCACGTTTAACACAACGGGTATGATAGGCCATGTCTTCAATAGAGACAGGTAGTGTGCTGTCTTCCCCTTGTAAAACCATGCCTAGAGAGTCACCAATTAAAATGGCGTGTATACCTGCTTGATCAAATAGTTTGGCAAAACTGGCATCATAGGCGGTGATTGTTGATATCTTTTCGCCTTGTTGTTTCATTTTTAGCAAGCTTGCGGTGGATATTTTAGCCATGATATTTCCGAATTTGTTAATTAGCTTATTAAGCTGTTTGCTATAAGCGGTTAGTTCTAATTATTATAGTGCTAAGGATTGTATTGCTAATATCTAAGATTCCACTATTTATTATTTAAATAGTTATTATTGCAATATTATAATTTTACTATGCCATTGCTATTGATCTCATTGGCAAGAGCGTTGACTGAGGTGTCGTCTGGTAAATACAAATTACTCGCAATCTCTGCCAGTGGTAACAAGACAAATTCACGCAGCTTCATACCATAGTGAGGTACAGTTAAGCGGGCATTGTCGATAGACTCATTACCATATAATAAAATATCACAATCGAGAATTCGTGCGCCCCAGCGATTATCTTTTCGCACTCTACCTGCGGTATTTTCTATTGCTTGTAAGGCGTCTAACAATGCCAGCGCTGATAAGCTAGTTTCTATGGAAATTACCGCGTTGATATAGTCATCTTGATCTTGAGGACCCATAGGTTTACTCAAATACAGAGAAGATAATGCACAGACCTTAGTTTTGTCAATATTGGCTATTTCTTTAGCGGCATTTGTTACCTGTAGCCTTGGCTTTGATAAATTGCTACCTAGTCCGATATAAACAATAGTGGTGGTTGGCATCAGCTTGTTATCACTATTCAGTAGGTTTGCTGTTGGGCTTACGGCGTCTTCTTGGCGCTTTACGTTTAGGGCCTAGAGGTGACTTAACGCCTTTAATCATTTGAAGACGGGCGTCATTTGTCACTTCTTGAAAGTCTGTCCACCACTGTGCTAACTCAACAAGCTCAGTTGTGCCTTCAATTTGTGCACGTAATAACAAGAAGTCGTAACCGGCTCTAAATTTAAGGTGTTCGAATGTCTTAAAAGCTCGCTTACCTTCGCGTCGAGCTAATTTTTCTTGCAGGATCCAAATATCCTTAATAACGGCTTGAAAACGTTTAGGAATGGCAATACTGCGTTGCTGCTCTGGCATTATTTCATTCAAGGCGGCAAAGAATACATCTTGCGGAGTAAGTTGTGTGGTTACTTTAATTCGCTGAATATGCTTTTGTAATGGGTACCAAAGCAAGGCAGCAAATAAAAATGCTGGCGTTACCCTTTGATCGTTATTGATGCGTTTGTCAGTATTTTCCATGGCCAATCTAATGAAAGGCAGCAAAAAACCTTGTTCTTCTGGTGCTTGGTTAAGTGCTTGCTCAACGGCTGGGAAGAAATAACCAAACAAGTTATAACTACGCAATTGTTCAAAGTTAGCCACCGCTTTACCGGCAATAAACATTTTCAAGAATTCTTCAAACAAACGAGCGGCAGGAATATTGGCCATTAACGAAGAAAGCTCTTTAATCGGAGCTTTAGTTTCATCACATATTTGCATATCGAGCTTAGTGGCAAAGCGAATCGCCCGTAACATACGTACCGGATCTTCACGGTAACGAGTTTCAGGATCGCCAATTAAGCGGATAACTTTATCTTTTACATCTTGCACGCCATTGGCAAAATCATACACTTTAAAGTCTTTGGTAGAGTAATAGAGCGCATTGATAGTGAAATCTCTACGCTCAGCATCTTCTTCAATGCTACCGTAGATGTTGTCACGCAATAACATGCCATCTTCACTTTGCTTAGAGGTTTTCTTGCAACTTTTATCTTCTTCAGAAGCATTATCATGGTGGCCCCTAAAAGTGGCAACCTCAATAATTTCGCGACCAAAAACAATATGAGCTAAACGAAAACGTCGGCCAATTAAGCGACAATTTCTAAATAATTCTTTAATTTCATCAGGTGTCGCGTTAGTAGCAATATCAAAATCTTTCGGCTCTAAGCCTAATAAAATATCACGAACACCACCACCAACAAGATAAGCATCAAAGCCACTTTTATTTAAGCGGTATAAAACTTTCAGTGCACTTGGGCTTAATAATTGACGGGAAACAGGGTGCTGATCTCGGGAGAAAACTAAGGGATTATCAAAAGATGCAGTAGCAATATTAGTTTTGTTACTGGCGCTTTTTTTTGCGTTCTTTTTAGGGGTCGTTTTTGCGATAGTTTTACTCGTTTTTCTAGAGAAAACTCTTTTGCATAAATTTATAACGCTTTTGATAGTCACAGGCCTTTAAGACAGACATAAAATAGTGGCGCAATGATATAACAGTGCAGGGCAAAAGAGAATAACAGAGAGGGTAAATAGCATGAAAAAGCAGCTAAAGTGTGGCAGAGAGAGAAACGCGACTATGACAGCACGCTTTTCTTTCTCTAATCTAATCTAAAGTTGGATAATGACTGAGGTATTAAGCGCTCAGTCATTATCCAACTTGGTATTGCTACCAAGGTAATGTTTCACCATTAGAGTGCTTAAATACGCCTGAATCGGCCATGGTTAAGTTGTCCATTAGAGCGATTAATCGCTGTGCTGCGACATCGGCGCTGATATCACCATTGTTTAACACGCCATCGCTATTGACCATCTCAGTTTGCACGTAACCTGGGTGATAAATACCAACAGCGATATTTTCTGCACTAAGGTCTCTTGCTAATGAAACCGCGGCAATATTTAGTGCTGCTTTTGACATGCGATAACCGTATCTGCCACCAGAAGTATTGTCGGTGATGGAGCCCATTCTTGAGGTGATTAAGCCTATTTTGCTACCCGCAGATAAATTACCGAGTAAAGCGTGGCTCAAGCATAGTGGTGCTAGGGCATTAACATTAAATTGCTCGATAATAGTCTCTTGATTTAGGTCGCTTAGTTGCTCATCACGTAAAATACCGGCATTGTTGATCAATAAATCAATGTTAATACTACTAAGAGCTGAGACAGCAGTATCGATACCTGCTTGTGTGGCAATATCAACCTGCGCTACCACATTGACGCCAAGGGCATCTAATTGTGCAGAGCTGTGACGACACAGTGCATAAACGCTATCGCCACGTTGTTGACAAATTTTAGCCATGGCATAACCGATACCACGATTAGCGCCTGTAATTACAATAGTTTTTGCTGTGTTGGTAGACATAACATTTCCTTTTATTTATGAATTTAGTTTGTCGTAGCTTAGTGCCAGTAGTGCTCAAACGCCTAGTTTTCAGTAACTTATTTTTAAGTAGTTAAAGAGGTCAGGGAGTTAATCAATGTTTATCTCAACCTTATTGGGTACACGGCTTCGTTGCCAACTTTTAATTGCCCATTGAATTATTTCTGCAACGCTCGCACCTGCTAACTCAGGCTCAGGTGATTGTCCCAAGAATGCTAGTGCGGCAATAAGTGCTGGTTGCGGTTTATCATTATCGATAGCTGGCGCTTTATTTTGTTTACTCAGTTTATAACCATCATTACATACAGCTAAGGGGATATGACCGTATTTCGGCGTGGTACAGGGTAAAAAACTAGCGTTTAAGGTTTGATAGAGCGTTAGTTGTCTGGCAGTGGGTTCAAGTAAGTCACAGCCTCTAACTACGTGGGAGATATTTTGGGCAATATCATCGGCAACTACAGCAAGCTGATAGGCAAATAAGCCGTCTTTACGGTGAATAATAAAATCCTCATCTGCTAAGGCTTGATCGCACACGACTTCACCCTGAAATATATCATTAAATTTATGTAAACCGTATTGGTTAACAAGTCTAATGGCGCACCCAGATGCTTGATGATTTGCGCTGCGGCAATGTCCTTGATATATGCCACCGATAGCCTTGATTTTGCCACGTGTACATTGGCAGTAATAGCTTAGTTTTTGCTGTGTTAGGCTAGACAATATCTCACGATAATATTGACTCTGCTGGCTTTGGTAAAGTTCAGTTTCATCCCAATGCAAGCCAAAAGCGGCAAGTGTCGTTAATATTGCTGAGCTAGCGCCTTGTTGTTCACGAGGAGGATCAATATCTTCTAGGCGAAGTAGCCACTTTCCTTGCTCACCATTAGCATTAACAAAGGCTTTTGCATCAAGAAAACTCGCTAGAGCAGCGATAAGGGAACCAAAGTGGAGTAAACCAGAAGGGGATGGAGCAAAGCGACCACGATATTGAAGAGCCTTATTAGGCTCCCGTGGTCGCATATTATGCATGTTTTGCATTGAACTATTGCTAACTAAAGCTAGTTTAGGTTAACTAAAAAATTAGCCCGCCATTTGACGTTCTTTAATTTCAGCTAACGTTTTACATTCAATACAAAGATCGGCAGTAGGACGGGCTTCTAAACGACGAATGCCAATCTCTATACCGCAAGAGTTACAAAAACCAAAATCGTCATCTTCAATGAACTGTAAGGTTTTCTCAATTTTCTTGATCAGTTTACGCTCACGGTCTCGTGTACGTAATTCAAGACTGAACTCTTCTTCTTGAGCTGCTCTATCCACAGGATCTGGAAAGTTAGCTGCTTCGTCTTGCATATGCGATACGGTACGATCAACTTCTTCACGTAATTGTGAGCGCCAAGCATCTAAAATTTTCTTAAAATGCTCTTGTTGAGGTGCTTCCATGTACTCTTCGCCAGCTTTTTCTTGATATGGCGCAACGCCCGCTAAAGCAAGAATACCTAATGGCTTGTGTTTCTTTGTTGGCATGCTTTTCTCCCAATGCTACATAGACCAAGACGATTTATTAATATACCACGTTTTATGTGGTACAACGCCTCTGTTGTAAGTGCCAATATTTTATATATGACCCGATGAATCAGGACTATATTGTGTCGCTCATGATAAAAATCAACAAATTAGCTAAAATAAATATTTTTGTCTAACTTTATCAACTAGTTAATGGCGATGATAATTTTTGTACTGATATTTAAAAATTTTGAGCAAGCTTTTTTAGCAAGTTTTACTATGACTAGTCAATCATTATCGTTCAATAAATGGAATTTTTTCAGATAAACTCATATTAAGTTCACCTCGTTTGAGCGAAAAGTCTGCTTTATAGGCGATTATTTCAACACCAGCATGTTTGGCTTCTTTGAGTAACTTGGCATAAGTAGGGTCAACATGGCTGGCGGCAGCAACGTCATTAATACCACTATGTAAGACAGCAAATAATAAAACGGCTCTATGCCCCTGTTCTACCATATCCACTAATTCACGCAAATGTTTTTGACCGCGTGTGGTAACAGCATCGGGGAAATAACCGTGGCCACTTTCTAATAAGGTCACTGATTTTACTTCAATATAGGTATCTGGAGCATCATAGTAAGAGGCCAAAAAATCTACTCTACTATTTTCATTGCCGTATTTTACTTCTCGTTGTAATAAATTAAAGCCGCTGAGTTCAGCAATTAAACCTTTGTGCAAAGCTTCTTCGACTAATTGGTTGGCACGTAAGGTGTTGACGCAAATAAAATGATCATCTTGGCTTTGGGTGATTTCCCAGCTGAAAGGGTATTTTCGTTTAACATTCGTTGAAGTGCTATACCAAACGGTATCTGCAGGCTCAGCACAACCTTTCATCGCCCCGGTATTGGCACAATGTATGGTGGTTTCTTCACCATTGGTAAGTTCGATATCGGCTAAAAAACGTTTATAACGCTTAATTAATTTGGCGGCTTGTACTTGGAGTAACATATTAAAATGAGCTCATACCAATTGAAATAATGAATCGACCAACTTAGAGCTTCAGTAGAGAGCTTAAAACAAACAAAATGAGTTAAACATAGTTATTCTATATTTCATTCATTTTGCGATGTTATCAGTTTGCTACTGAGTTCCCGAAGGGCGAGTTTAAAAGGCCTACATGCGGCGTTATTGATTTTGACAAGGGAATAACCATTCTCTTCAATCAATGCCTTGCCTCTAAGCCTTTTAATTCTCGCTAAGTGGTGCATTCATTAATTCAATTGGTATTACGATTGTTTCGCCCATCATAACGAAGTTTTATTGGTAAAGTAATTTTAATTCACTCGGGATTTTTTTTGTTGTTTATTGTTTAATAAGTTTGCTTGCTCAATAAAGTCATTGAGCCAATTGCTCGCACTATCGCTATCGCTAAAGACATGAAAGTCAATTTTGCAATCGTGGTAAATACGTTGTAATTGCATTTGCTGCATATCGGCATAAGCACTATTTAGAATAACGACCGCTATAGCAATCATGCCCCTTTTTTGACGATATTGCGCGGTTTCCCGTAATTGCTGTTCGGCTTCAGGGGTAAAAACACTATTGCCACGAAAGGTGATTAAAGAACCCCAGGGCTCACCAGTCATTTTCTCGGTGAGTATTTTTATATCATGGTGGTATTGCTCGGCTGTCACCTCATTAAAAGGCCCTTGTGCATCAACCAACAAAATATTATCTTGCTGTTCAATAACATAACGTCCATGTGCTGAGTATTCCATGTCATTTCCTCTGTGATTAGTGCTAATTAATTAAAGGGGGAACGTTTATTAATAACAGCCTTTAAATAACTTGCCAAGTAAGCATAAATAATTTTTTTTGCAAGTTTAATTAGGTGTTTTTAAGGCTTAAATAATGTATGGAAGAAAAAGGGATTACGCTAAGTTATTGCTATTTATTTATTTCCAACCAAGTTGTTCTTCAAAATCTTGGTCTAATTTAATGGCAAATTCCTTAGCATGCATGGCTACCTGTTCTAATTTTTTTTCTTCTTCATTTTTGGGTTCAAATTTATTTACTTTGACCGGATAACCGCTCTCATCTGTAGCCATAAAGGTGATAAAGCAGCGATTGGTAACCACATAGCTTTGCTCTTTAGGGTCACAAGCTCTAACCACCACATAAATGTGCATGCTACTGCGACCAGTGTGTACTATTTGTGCGGTGACTGTGATCATTTGACCCACCAATATCGGACGAATAAAGCGTATGCCGTTGGCAGAAACGGTGACGCTGTACCGCTTACTCCATTTTGCTGCACAAGCATAAGATGCTTGATCAATCCACTTCATCACCATACCGCCGTGCACTTTACCGCCAAAGTTCACATCGGTTGGTTCAGCTAAAAAACAAAATTCAATCATGTTATCGAGAGTTTTTTTCATCGCAGAGTTACCTTGAAAAGCTGTTGGTAAAAGATAGTTTTATTATAGACAAAATCAATTGCTTATCGAATTATACCCAGCAAGTAATAATTGTTATGATAAAGGTCATTTTATTCATAAGTTTATTTTATCGATGGCTGTGACTACTTCTTTACCCATAGAAGCAATTAAAAAACAATTTTGCCAAGCCCTTGGTGAGCAAAATACGCTTATATTATCGGCCCCCCCTGGGGCAGGTAAGTCAACCTGTTTACCTTTATGGTTATTAACCTTGCCAAGCTTGGCTGATAAAAAAATATATTTGCTGCAACCTAGACGTTTAGCGGTTAAAAATATCGCCACTTTTTTAGCAAAGCAACTCGATGAAAACGTCGGTTTAACCGTTGGTTATCGATTGCGTAATGATAGTAAAACCTCTAAAAGTACTCGCCTTGAAGTGATCACAGAAGGGATATTAACCCAGATCATTCAAAAAGATGCCGAGTTATCGGGTACAGCGTTAGTCGTTTTCGATGAATTTCATGAGCGCAGTTTACAAGGGGATTTAGCTTTTGCCCTTACCCGTGAAGTACAAACAGAGTTGCGCGATGATTTAAAAATACTGCTGATGTCTGCGACCCTAGACACTGAGTATTTAAGTAAGGCTTTACCTGATGCACAGCTACTGAGCAGTGAAGGGCGAAGCTTTCCTGTTGAAGTGAGTTACCAAGCGCCTAAAAGTCACCTGCGTTGGCGTGATCATGCGTTGGCGGTTATCAAAGATAAAATGTTTAACCATATGGGGTCAATATTAGTTTTTTTACCTGGCGTCGCAGATATTCGTTTTTTAGTTGAGCGTTTAAGCACTCAACAAAGCGGAGGGGCCAAGGTTTGCCCTTTATTTGGTGAGCAAAGCTTAAAAGAACAGCAACAAGCGATAGCGCCCTGTGCAGATGGTCAGCGGAAAATTGTTTTAGCCACTAACATCGCGGAAACTTCACTAACGATTGATGGCATTGATCTGGTTATTGATTGCGGCCTAGAAAAAGTGGCTATTTATGATAGTGCTAGTTTAATGAATAAGCTGATGCAAAAGCAGATAGCGAAAGCTTCGGCTATACAAAGAGCTGGGCGTGCCGGGCGATTAATGCCTGGGCATTGTATCCGCTTATATGGCAAAGATGATTTTGAGCGCAGGCCGCAACATAGTGTTAATGATATTCAACAAGCAGACTTATTACCAACTCTTATTGAAGCGGCGCGTTGGGGCGTATCTGCATTAAAAGAATTACCCTTATTAGAGCTACCGAGTAAAACTAAAGAGAGCCAAGCTTGGCAAGAGTTACAAAGCTTAGCTATTGTCGATGGCAAATGCCTACTGACCAAACATGGCGAAAAAGTAGCAAATCTACCTTGTCATCCACGTTTCGCTCATATGATCTTAATGGCAGGGAATCATGGTGAGCAAGCAAGTCTATTGGCTTGTTTAATTGCGGCATTACTCGAAGAACGTGATGTTTTTAAGGGCGAGCAGGCGAAATTCGATTGTGATTTAAATCATCGATTACAATTGCTTATTAAAGTTAACAGTCATAAAAATCCATTGTTAACACGGGTTATACAACAAGCCAATCGACTTGCCCAACATATGAACTTGCGTTTTAGCACAAACTCATTGGAATTATCAAAAGCGGGTCTACTGCTGGCTTATGCGTACCCTGAAAGAGTTGCCATGGCCCGCAGCAGCCATGGCGATTATATTTGTGTGAATGGTAAAGGGGCATCAGTGCATGAGCAAGACGCTTTAGCCACAGAGAGCTTTATTGTTATAGCTCAAGCCAGTCAGCGTGATAATCAGTTGCATGTACGTTTAGCTAGCCAACTGAGCTTGGTAGAAATTACCGAAGTTTTTGCAGAGCAAATCAAACAGCAAGATATAGCCAAATTTGATAATAAGAGCGGTAGGATAATAACGCGCCAGCAAACATCATTAGGGGCAATAGTGCTAACAGAAAAGCCTTTAAAGCAAGGGATCACGACTGAAGCCATTAGTGAAATGTGGTGTCAGCTGGTCAGAAAAAAAGGTTTGAGCTTTCTACCATGGCAGAGCAAAGATTTAGCATTAAAGTCACGTTGGCAATGGTTAAATAACTACTTTCCAGAATATAATTTAGCGGCTATCGATGATAATAGTCTATTGGCCGAGCTAGCAATTTGGTTTGCTCCTTTTGTTGGCGATATAAAGTCCAAAGCACAGCTAGCTAAGCTAGACTTGTCACAAATGTTGTTATCTTTACTCAACTACCAAGAGCAAAAGATATTAAAGCAAGCGGCGCCAACTGTTTATATTGGACCCACTGGACGCCACTGTCCCATTAGCTATGATTTAGAGCGTTCGCCAAAAGTTTCACTGCCTATGCAGGAGCTATATGGCTTAACACAAACGCCCAATATTGGTGTTTTAGTAGGGATAAATGAACAAAAGCAGGGAGTTCCTTTGTTACTAGAGTTACTTTCTCCTGCACAACGACCTATTCAAGTAACACAAGATTTAGTTAAATTTTGGTCGGGCAGTTATCAAGCAGTGCAAAAAGACATGAAAAGCCGTTATCCTAGGCACTATTGGCCAGATGATCCTGCCAATGCCAAGGCAACCAATAAAACTAAACGCCATATAAAAGAATAATCAAGTTAGCTAAATTAATAAGCATATCGAAGAATAATGTCAAAAAATAAAGTAAAGAAACGCAGCGGCGCATCCGTTAAAAAAATCTCTCTTTTAGCTCGAATAGCAATCACCTTAGGTAAATTAACGATTGCGCTCATTTTTGCCTTAGGGATTTATTCAATTTACCTTGATGCTAAGATCAGACAAACCTTTGAAGGACAGCGCTGGCATGTGCCAGTGCAAGTGTATGGTCAGCTGCAAATATTACAACTAGGAGAGCGTGCAAATCTTGAAGAAATAGCAGAATCACTGATCATTAATGGCTATAAAAAAGTTAGATATGTTACTCGAGCTGGGCAGTTTGCTTTATTTAAAAAGCGCTTAGCCATTTTTCAACGTCCATTTGATTTTTCCGATGGCGTAAGTCATGCGCAGCAATTAAGTATTGAAGTTGTCAGTGATATTGTGGTTGCTTTGAGTGTCGATAAACAAGCTGTAGCGCAGCTAACCCTAGAGCCACAGTTATTGGCGCGTTTAGTGCCAGATAATAAGGAAGACCGCGTACTGGTGTCCCTTGAAGAGCTGCCTAGTCAGTTAATCGATACTTTATTATTAATTGAAGACCGCGATTTTTATCACCATCATGGTGTTTCACCTGTAGGGATTTTTCGCGCACTAATTAATAATATTCGAGCAGGACGTACCGTACAAGGTGGCAGTACCTTAACGCAGCAGCTGGCAAAAAATATGTTTCTTAGTCGAGAGCGAACACTTTCTCGCAAGATTAAAGAAGCACTGATGGCATTAATTTTAGAATATAGGTACAGCAAAGACCAACTATTAGAAGCCTACATTAATGAAGTCTATTTGGGGCAAAACTATGCCAATGGCGTGTATGGTTTTGGCTTGGCCGCACAGTTTTATTTTGGTAAATCAATTAATCAATTAAGTAATGCTCAAATGGCTTTATTGATAGCACAAGTCAAAGGACCAAGTTACTACGACCCTTGGCGTCATCCTGAACGTGCGATTGAGCGCCGTGATCTTGTTTTAAGGTTAATGTTTGAGCAGCACTTGTTATCACTGGCAGACTTTGAACAAGCTGCTGAGTCTACTTTATCTATTCGGTCACATAGACGCTTAGCTAAAAAAAATTATCCCGCTTATTTGCAACTTGTTAATGCCGAACTCAATCAACATCTTTCAAGTTTTACTCAAAAATCAGGTATTAAAGTTTTTACCGGCTTTTCGCATCGCAGTCAGCAATTATTAGAGCAAAGTGTTACCGAGCAATTACCACGACTAGAACGACAATATAAACAAAGTGGTTTAGAGGTCGCCATGGTGGTCACCGATATTGCTAGTGGCGAAATTAGAGCATTGGTTGGTGGTAGGGAAAGTGGCTATGCGGGCTTTAATCGAGCCGTTAACGCTAAACGTCACATAGGCTCTTTAATTAAACCGGCGATTTATGCTGCGGCATTAGAGCGTTTTCAAGAGTATAACTTTGCTACTATCCTTGATGATAAGGCAATAACCTTAAAAAGTGGCTCAGGTAAAAAGTGGCAACCAAAGAATTATGATGGTAAATATCGTGGACAGGTTTCATTAATTGAGGGCTTGGTCTACTCATTGAATATACCAACGATTAACCTTGGTATGAGCTTAGGTTTAGATAATGTTGCCGATACCATTAAAGCTTTAGGCTTTCAGCATAAACTGCAAATGCGCCCGTCAGTATTATTAGGCGCAATTAACATGTCACCTTTGGAAGTTAATCAATTGTATTTACCCATTGCTGGCAAAGGTTACGCGAAAAAGAGTCATACCATCACCAAAATACTGTCTGCCAAAAATGAGACGTTATGGCAACAGCAGCAACTAAGTGAACAGCGGTTATCTACCAATACCGCCTATTTACTCGATTATGCGCTTGCCCAAGTGACCGAAAGGGGCACTGCTAAGTCACTGACTTGGCGTTTAAATAATCACAAGGTCGCGGGTAAAACGGGTACTAGTAATGCCTTGCGTGATAGTTGGTTTGTCGGCTATGACAACAGCCATCTAGTCACTACTTGGCTAGGAAAAGATAACAACGCACCAACAGGATTAACAGGCAGTAGCGGTGCACTAACATTATTCGCCAACTTTATGAAAAAACAGGGTGTGGTAAATAAGGTTACAGAAAAACCTGAAGGTATAGTTATCACTTTGTTTGAGCAACAAACAGGTAATGCCGTTACCGAGGAATGTGCCAATACCATGATTTATCCTGCTGTTCGAGCAGGAATCATTACCTCTAAGCAGTGTTTACAAGAAAAAGTCGATCAGCGCTCTTGGTTTGAGAAAGTCTTTGGCGAGTAGTTATGGCATTAACAGTAAATATGAACGCTCAAGAATATCCTGTTGAGCGTTCTTATTTAGCCATCATCTTAAAACGTTACTTTAACTTTTGATAATGCCGCAACATCAGTAATACTCACATTACCAATACTTTTTTGTAGTCTAGCTGCGGTTTTATTTGCGCCATAACTTTCAGCAAAGCTAATGACATCTTGACCATTACAGACTAATTTTAATGCTACGGTTTTATGTTTTAGACGATATCCTTTTGTGGTGCTATTAAGTTTTAAAATACTATTGCTCTTAGCGGCTTTACAAACATTAATTAATGCACTTTCTAAATAGGGGTCCATTGCTGCTTGGCTAGGTAAGCTGATAGCTATCAGGGGTAAAGAGGCAGCAAGAGCAACTAAAGTTTTTTTAATCGTAGTCATGGTAATTCTCCAAAGTGTTTTTATAATTCGTTAGTGTTTTATGCACCTAGTTATGCAAGGCACACCATAATAGTGGCCTGTTTTTAGTTAAAAGTTGTAACCATCCACACAGAGGATGTAAGTAAAAATCAATTGTTTCATGTTAGATTTTTGCTAAGTGATTGATTGCTTGTTTATTCAACATTTAACTTAGGATTTAGCTGAAATTAATATTTACATTTGGTGATAATTTGACATACGAAACTTGCTGTATAAGTAATTAATCTTGCGGTAATTGACTAAGCCTATAAAAATTTAGTAGCCTTAGTGGTGTAAAAATAACCTTTTAACTGTTTTCTCACACTGTTTTTATATACAGTTTGTATTGGTACTGTGTTATTGTAGCTAAAATTATCGGGAAATAAGTTAATTTAATGCCTTTGGTATTAAGTTCATAACGATGTAGCGAGCGCTAATTGAGCTCAAATGTAGGAATTGGGGAAAACTAATGGCAGTTGAAAGTCGGTTTGTAGTGATTAGAAACGGGGTAGAGGCGAAAACATTTATGGATAAGAAATCAGCAGATGAATATGACAAAATGTTGGATATGGCTGATAACTTAAGCCAAGTTTTCTCTCAATCTCCGGTAGCCTTAAGTGATAGTGCTAATGAAGAATTAAGTATTTATTTAGCGCAACATAGAGATGATGTACTCGTGGCACTATTGGCTAAAAAGCCGACAAAACCAACGGCTAAAAAGGCAACTGAAAAAATAATTGCTGCATCTATAGCTGAAGTTGTTGAAAATGAAGAGCAAAAGCCTACCGCTAAAGTAAAAAAGAGCAAAGCTAAAACTGCGACTGCAAAATTAAGTGCAGCAAGTTAATCAATGATAAGGTGTTGTGGCTAGTTTTCTATGCTTGAATATCAGCTTATCCGCAGTAAACGTAGAAAGACACTCAGCTTGCAAGTTAAGCATGGTCGAGTGACTGTACGTGCTCCTCATTATGTTAAATCAGCTTTCATTGATACTTTTATTCAAGAAAAGTCAGCTTGGTTACAAGCAAAGTTAGTTGAGCAACAAAGTATTGCTAAGTTTTGTGACTTTAGCCAAGGCGCAAGTTTGCTTTTTTTAGGCGAACAAGTAAGCCTTAATATAGGTACAGCAAAACAAGCGAGGGTTTTCTTTGCTGATAAACTAGTAACTGATACGGATTTATTGCGTATACAACAACCTGCATTCAGACAACTTAATGTTGTTATTAGTAATAGAGTCAGCACTAAACTAGCGAGCGATCTAGCAATAACTAAGCAGGTTAAAAAACAATTAGAAGCTTATTTTAAGCAGCAAGCGGAAAAACTTATTATTGAGCGCCTAGAAGTCATAAGTGAACGAACGTCTTTAACGCCAACAAAAGTAAATATTCGCCAATATCGAGCACGTTGGGGCAGTTGTAATAATCGCGGTGAAGTAAGTTTTAATTACTTTTTAATGATGACACCTTTATTTGTCATTGATTACGTTATTATTCATGAACTTTGCCATTTAGAATTCCTCAATCATTCTAAAAGCTTTTGGCAACTGGTTGAACAACACTCTCCTGATTATCAAAAAGCCAAGCAATGGCTTAGCCATCATCAATCACAATTATATTGGCTAAACCCTAGCTAAAGAATACAAAACACTCCAAGTTCCATGATCTTAATCACAGATTTAGACAAAGTGCCAACCATTAACTACACTTTCCCCAGTGCTCTTGAATTATAATCACTTTACTAACTATTTATCCTCTTTTAATTCAAGTTTGAAAAGGCATTGTGATGAAAATTAATTTACATAGTATCAAAATGATTACTGTTTATAGCAGTTCAGCAATACTCTCTCTCGCTTGTGCGTCATTTCTTGTTGGCGGTTAGTCTTCAGTTGACCATAAGATTGCTAAACTTGTAAGCGAAGCTTATTCGCTCTATATTTTTTAGTAGTTAATTTCATTGACTATTCACTTTAGTCGTCACTGAAAATCTATTATACCTTCAGCTTGAACCTGCTAGTTTTATCCTTATTAGCTCAGTAGCACAAAAAAAAGCAATTGTTGATTAACAATTGCTTTTTTTTAGGGTAAATTATCCTTAATAAAATAATAATATTTAAGGTCCTTTCTTGTATGAGTCCGTCTGTACTTATTTGTGATGATTCTAATATGGCTAGAAAGCAAGTGCTTAGAAGCCTCCCCGAGCAATGGAAAACCTCAGCTCAAACAGCAAACAATGGCGCTGAAGCCTTGACTCTGTTGCGTGATAATAGCATTGAAGTGTTATTTCTTGATCTTACTATGCCGGGTATTGATGGTATTGGTGTGTTACAAGGCATAAAAAAATTGAACCTTAACTGCAGTGTATTTGTTATTTCAGCGGATATTCAACCGGAAATGCAAGCTAAGGTGAAAGCTTTAGGGGCAAAAGAGTTTATACGTAAGCCGGTAAAACCCGATGTTTTAATCAACCACTTACAACAGCATGGCCTTTTATGAGTGAATTTCACCTAACTGAAGACCAGCAAGATTGCCTGCAAGAGTTAATAAATATTGCTATGGGTCAAGCAAGTGACCAACTTGCTCGTTATCTTGACACCTTTGTTTATTTGAAAGTACCAAGCATTGAAAGCATTGATGCAAAAGATTTATTACAAACCTTGAGTCAACAGCAAAATACTATGGCTGTAGTAAGCCAAGGTTTCTTTGGCTATGAAGGCATAAGGGGTGAGGCGCTACTTTCTTATCAAGAAGAAGATTCAGGTCGAATTGGTGATTTACTCGGTTATGAGCCTGATGAGTTATCACAGGATGAACAATTAATCGATATTAGCTCTATTTTAACAACCACTTTTTTGAATGTATTCGCTCGGCAAATAGACAACCAAATGTCTTATAATGCCCCTAAATTATTGCCAAGTGTGCAAAACTGTTTGTCAGAACATTTACAGGAAATGACCTTTAATTGGGACCTAGCGTTAAAAATAAATATAAATTATCAAGTCACTGATTATTCTTTTAATTGCAATATGATCTTATTGATCCCCGAAACCGCAATAATTAATATCAAAAAGGTACTCGACCGGATTTTAGCAGAGTTTTAATGTTAGATTTTAATGCGCTTACAAGCGAAAATAACACCAGCATACAGGCATTGTCTGGGACTGTGCTTAAACAAATAAATACGCAAATTTCCAATCAGATAAATACTGGGGTTTTGGTATTAGATGCTGAATTTAATATTGTGCTGTGGAATCGTTTTCTGCAAGTACATACAGATAAAGATGCCGCTAATATTATTGGTCAGTCTATATTTATTGCCTTCCCTGAATTGCCTGAACGTTGGTTAAGCCGAAAGTTAAGTGCTGTTTTACAGCTCAATACCCCAAGCTTTTGTTCTTGGCAACAAAGACATCACTTATTCGAACTACCTCACACTAGACAAATCACCACAGATAGTGAATTTATGGCTCAAAATTGTACTTTTTTGCCGATAGATACTGATTGCGAGCATAAACATATCTGCATCTTAATTGAAGATGTCACCGATGTATGTCATTACCAAGGCCAGTTACAAAAGACCTTAGCAGAGCTCGCTCAAATGAGCCGTATTGATGGATTAACCCAAATTTATAACCGTAGGCATTGGCAAGATTCACTGGTTCAAGAATATGCAAAGTCACGCCGACATAGCAAGAACCTTTCGCTGATAATGCTTGATTTAGATCACTTTAAGTTACTCAACGATAATTATGGTCATCAATGCGGTGATATGGTGTTAATTGAAATCAGTGCTTTAATTAGTTCTTTGCTGAGAGTTGAAGACATCTTTGGTCGTTATGGTGGGGAAGAGTTTGCCATTATTTTGCCTGAGACAAACTTAACCGGCGCGATGGAGCTTGCCCAGCGTATTTGCCATAGTATTGCAAAAGCCCCGTTACAATATAATGGTCAGGTTATCAAGGTAACAGTGAGTTTGGGTGTTGCCCCGCTTAGTAAGCAGACCTCTAGTTATGAAGAGTTGATAACTCATGCCGATTTAGCTTTATATCAAGCTAAAGCACAAGGGCGAAATCAAGTCTGTAGTGCCACTAACATGGCGACTGCTTAGTATAAATATCAGAGTCAGCTTTAATTTTATGCAAAACAACCGTTAAAAATAAGCTTTTATGCATAAATTATAACGTTTTATTTAATATTTATTGTTATTAATGATTGACAGATATCTTCACTTAAGGCACTTTAGAGTTATGAAAATAAGCAACAGCCACAATACCAATATTATTATTACCACCACCACCCTTATTAGGATGGCGGTCGCTGGCTAACGTGTAAAAAATAACAATTTTATCGAAGCCCGTGACCTGAAAAGGTTACGGGCTTTTTTATATTTACGATGAATAGTTTTAACTCTAAAGTTAATTGACGGCTAATAGCCAAACTGACAAAAGAGTTTCTCTTTATTGTTCTTTACCAAGGAAAAAAACATGCGTGTACTTAAATTTGGCGGCTCTTCATTAGCGTCGGCAGAGCGTTTTCGTCAAGTTGCCGATATTATCAAAGATAAAAGTAAATCTTCAAAAGTTGCGGTAGTTGTATCAGCGCCACAAGGTGTTACCAATCACTTAGTTGCCATGGCTGAAAATATTAGCGATGAAGCAAAGCTGGTAACCGATTTAGGTCACTTTAATCGCGCAATAACCACAATTATTGATGATTTATCAGCAAGTATTACAAATTTTAATAACCAGCATTGTAAGCAAGCCCTAACAAACTATGAACAGCAACTTGAACGTTATATGCAAGGGGCGACCTTACTAACCTATTGCCCTGCTCATATTCGTGCTCGTATTATTAGTACCGGTGAGCGCTTAAGCGTGGCAATACTTGATGCCGTGTTACAAGCTTATGGCTTGCAGGTTTCTTTATTAGCACCGGAAAAGTTCTTATATACTAATAATTCCTCACTGAACGCCGTGGCAGATTTAGTTTTATCGAAAGACAAATTCGCCAGTGAATACAATAAACTGAGCCAGGTGGCATTAATGCCGGGCTTTATTGGCGTAAATGCTGACATTAAGAATGGTATGCCACAAGTAACGACATTAGGGCGTAATGGCTCTGATTACTCGGCTGCGGTATTAGCCGTTTGTGCTGAAGCTGAGTGTTGTGAAATTTGGACGGATGTTGATGGTGTTTATAATGCCGATCCTCGTTATATCAAAGAAGCAAAGTTACTGGATTATTTATCGTATCAAGAAGCCATGGAACTATCATATTTTGGTGCCAGTGTTTTACACCCGAAAACCATAGGTCCAATTGCGCAATATCATATCCCTTGTTTAATTAAGAATACCAGTAACCCAAGTGCGCCAGGTACCTTAATTTCCAGTGAAAATGATCAACAAAAGCGTGTAAAAGCGATTTCTAATCTTGATGACCTAACTATGGTCAATGTTTCAGGACCTGGTATGAAAGGCATGGTTGGCATGGCGAGTCGTGTCTTTGCTACCATGAGTAGAGAAAATATCTCCTTAGTCTTAATAAGTCAGTCGTCCAGTGAGTATTGTATTAGTTTTTGTATTTACTCTAGTGATGCTGAGCTTGCTAAACAAAGCTTACAAGATGAATTTGAATTAGAGTTGTTAAATGGCTTACTTGAACCTTTATCGTTAAAGGGTGAGTTATCCATAGTGTCACTGGTGGGTGATGGTATGCATCACCAGCGCGGCGTAGCAGCTAAATTCTTTAGCTCATTAGCGCAAGCGCGAGTTAATGTAATTGCCATAGCGCAAGACTCCTCAGAGCGTAGTATCTCTGTTGTTGTTGAGCAAAGAAAATGTATGGATGCGATGAAAGTTAGCCATCAAAACTTCTTTTCTCACAAACCTACCATTGATGTGTTTTTAGTTGGCTGTGGTGTTGTTGGTAGCGAGCTTATCGCGCAAATTTCTCGTCAACAAACAAGCTTAAAAGAGCAAAATATCGTCTTGAAAGTTTATGGCATTGCTAACTCCAAAGGCATGGTTTTTGACAAAGAAGGTATTGATTTAAATAACTGGCAAGACGTTGTTGCTCAGGCAGAGCAAGCATTACCTGTTAATGTTGAGAACTTAAAAGCCTTTGTCCGCGATAATCATTTAATCAATCCGGTATTTGTTGACTCAACCTCTAATGAAGCGCTAGCAATGAGCTACGTCGATTATTTAGCGGAAGGTTTTCATGTGGTCACACCCAATAAAAAGGCCAATACAGATTCTTGGGAATATTACCAAAAACTACGTAGTACTGCCCAGCAAACTAATCGTCGTTTCTTATATGAAACAACGGTAGGTGCAGGTCTGCCGATTATTGATACTTTGCAAAGTTTAATTAAAGCTGGTGATGAATTACAACGTTTTGAAGGGGTATTATCAGGCTCTTTATCTTATATATTTGGCAAGCTTGAAGAAGGTATGTCGTTATCAGAAGCTACCGCCATAGCCAAGGAAAATGGTTTTACTGAGCCTGACCCTCGTGATGATTTAAGTGGTCTGGATGTTGCTCGTAAATTATTAATTATGGCCCGTGAATCGGGCATGCCATTAGAGTTATCTGATATCTCTATCGAGTCAGTATTACCCAGTGATTTTGATGATAGCGGTGATATCAGCGAGTTTATGACTAACTTAAGCAAGCTTGATAGTGACTTCGCTGAGCGTGTAGCCAGTGCAAAGTCAGCAGGTAAAGTATTACGTTATATCGGTAATATTGTTGATGGCAAGTGCCAAGTATCAATTGAAGCCGTTGGCACTGACCATCCACTTTATAGTATTAAAGATGGTGAAAATGCTTTAGCTATCCATAGTCGCTATTACCAACCGCTACCGTTTGTTTTACGGGGTTATGGCGCAGGCGCAGCCGTTACGGCCGCCGGTGTTTTTGGTGATTTATTAAGAACCTTAGCTTGGGAGCAACAACACTAATGTCTGTTAATAATACGAGTTCTTCAACAAGTGTCTCAGTTTTTGCTCCGGCTTCTATCGGCAATGTTAGTGTTGGTTTTGATGTCTTAGGACTAGCGGTAAAGCCTATTGATGGCACTTTATTAGGCGATGTTGTTACTGTATCGGCGACAACAGAAGAAAATAGCTTAACGGTGATCGGCAACTTTGCTAAAAAGTTGCCGAGTAATAAAGAAGATAATATTGTTTGGTCATGTTTATTACTTTTTAATGAACAATTAATAAAGGCAGGACAAACTCCCGTTAGTGTTGCGCTGACTTTAGATAAAAAAATGCCTGTTGGTAGCGGCTTAGGCTCAAGTGCCTGTTCAGTTGTTGCCGCGCTTGCCGCGTTAAATGCTTTTTATGCTAAATACCATGATTTTAGTTTTGCTAAAAATCTCATATTGAAAATGACCGGACAAATGGAAGGGAAAATTAGTGGCAGTATCCATTACGACAATGTTGCGCCTTGTTATTTAGGTGGTTTGCAATTAATGGTGCCGGATGAAAACGTCATCTCGCGCCTTTTACCAAGCTTCGATGATTGCTTCTACGTTATGGCCTATCCAGGCATAGAAGTATCAACTAAAGCTGCTCGGGAGGTTTTACCGACGGATTATAGTCGTAGTGACCTGATCTGTTTTGGCCAAAATTTAGCAACTTTTGTTGATGCCTGCCATCGTCAAGATAAGGACCAAGCCTTTTCTGTATTAACAGATGTTGTTGCTGAGCCATATCGCACAAATTTGTTACCAAGATATCAAACATCTCGCGACTATTTGACTGCACAAGGCGCTTTAGCCGTTGGTATTTCAGGCTCAGGACCGACACTATTTTGTATTTGTGATAGCGAGCAGCAAGCACAGCAATTTGCCCTATGGTTACAAGATAATTATTTACAAACAACCTTAGGCTTTGTGCACGTATGTAAAGTAGATAAAGTGGGTGCAACTGAGCTTTAGCTGATAGTTTAATAACGATTGGCATTAATCATATCTAAGTACTAAAGCTAAACAATTCAGTAACAGATTATAGGAATGACAGTGAAATATTATAATTTAAAAGAAAACGATGAACAGGTAAGTTTCTCCCAAGCAGTAAAGCAAGGCTTAGGTAAAAATCAGGGGCTATTTTTTCCTAGCACTATGCCTAAATTAGATAACATTGAAGCATTACTGGCACTGCCTTTAGTTGAACGTAGCGTTAAAATTTTACAACCCTTTGTGGGCGATGATTTAAGTAAAAGTGAATTAACAGAGATTGTTACCGACGCTTTTAACTTCCCCGCTTTATTACAACCTATTAGCCCTGACCGAGCTATTTTAGAGCTATTCCATGGTCCTACATTGGCGTTTAAAGATTTTGGTGCTCGCTTTATGGCGAAATGTTTACAAGTATTTGTTGCCAAAGATGCCAAAGCCAGTGGTGAAACTAAGCCTTTAACCATTTTAACGGCGACCTCTGGCGATACCGGTGCTGCCGTCGCTCATGCTTTTCATGGCATTGATAATATTCGTGTTGTTATCATGTATCCGAAAGGTAAAATCAGCTTACTACAAGAGAAAATGTTTACCACCCTAGGCGGTAATATTGAAACATTAGCCATTGAAGGTGATTTTGATAACTGTCAGGCGTTAGTTAAGCAATCTTTTGATGATAAAGAGCTGGCCAATACCATTGGCTTAAACTCAGCAAACTCAATTAATATCAGTCGATTGCTGGCGCAAGTATGTTATTACTTTGAAGCAGTAGCGCAATTATCTCGCGTAAAAAGTGATTTAAGTAACATAGTATTCTCTGTTCCAAGTGGTAACTTTGGCAACTTAACTGCGGGCTTATTGGCTAAAGCGATGGGTCTACCCATTAAGCGCTTTATTGCTGCAACTAACGATAATGATACTGTGCCACGTTACCTTGAAACAGGGGAATGGACAGTCAATAAAACCGTAGCGACTATTTCAAATGCCATGGATGTTAGTAATCCGAGTAACTGGCCACGAGTAGAACATATGCTGAAAAGCGGTATTGTTACACAAGGCTGTGTCAGCTCGGTATCTATTGACGAAGAGCAAACCCAATCTGCAGTCATTAAGCTGAGTAAGCTTGGTTATATCAGTGAGCCGCATGCGGCTGTTGCTTATAAAGCGCTACAATACAGTGCTGAGGAAGGGGAGTTTGGTATCTTTTTAGGCACAGCTCATCCGGCGAAATTTAAAGAAGTTGTAGAAAGTATTCTGGGTCAACCTATTGGCTTACCAAAAGAATTGGCAGATTGTGTCGGCGAGCCTATTTTATCGAAAGATCTCTCGACCGACTTTAGTGATTTACGTAGTTATCTTCTAGCGTAGCCGGGTAAGTAGTATCATTTAGTATTGTTTTATAATGCTTAATAATATAAAAATAAAGTAAACTAAGAAAAGCTATCACTTTAGGTGATGGCTTTTTTTTAGCTTTTAATTTCGGGCATTAATTCTAAGTCCTAACTCCAGGTATTATCATGATCAAACCCCAATGGCAGCAGTTACTTAACCGTGAAGCTAACAAAGAATACTTTCAAACACTGACCAGTGAAATAACAAATCAAAGATCGGCTGGCATTCTAATTTACCCGGCTGAAGAGGCGGTGTTTAATGCCTTTAATCATGTTGATTTAAACGATGTTAAAGTGGTTATTCTTGGTCAGGATCCTTATCACGGAAAGGATCAGGCCCATGGTTTAGCCTTTTCAGTACAAGCGGGTATTAAAGTGCCGCCATCACTGGTGAATATATATAAAGAGTTGGTAACGGATATCAAGGGCTTTAATACACCCAAACATGGTTGTTTAAGCGATTGGGCAGAGCAAGGCGTTTTATTGTTAAATACCGTGTTAACCGTGCAGCAAGCAAATGCTCACTCACATGCAAAACTTGGTTGGGAAACGTTTACTGAACAAGTGATTAATGAATTAAATGAACATAATAGCGGCTGTGTTTTTATTCTTTGGGGAGCGCATGCGCATAAAAAAGGTAAAAATATCAATCAAGATAAACACCTTGTTTTATCCGGTCCACATCCTTCACCACTGTCTGCTTATCGAGGTTTTTTTGGTTGTCAGCATTTTTCAAAAGCGAATGCTTGGTTAACAAAGCAGGGAATTAAGAAAATTGATTGGCAATTACCCCTTGATGTTTCACTTGATGGTGGCTAAAGATTCGCTTCTTCGAGTAACAGCACCGGTGAAAATTACCGGTGAAAACCTCTGTAAATAACTATCACTAGGTATATGCACTAATAAAGTCTGATTAGAGGCTCAACTAGCAATAGTTAAAATTTTTTAATTGAAGTGAGTCTGCTATATTTTAATTAGGGGCTGTTGATCTTTCAGTTTATAGCGCTGTTGTCTTGAAAAAGAGGGTACTCGAGGCGCTTAATGTAATGTTTGGTTGTTCCAAATGCACATTAAGCAACAAAGAGTAACGCTTTTTCAAGACAACCCGAAGGGCTATAGCTAATTTTCAAGCTAACATCGTTGAAAATCGTTAAAGTAGAGTGACTACATAACACTCTTTTCGCCTTGGTATCTTAAAAATTAGCCTATAGCAGAGACTAAAATGAAAGATCAACAGCCCCTTGATATTACTTAATACAATCAACAGGAATAATAATGAGTGTAGATTTTACCCAATTTGATGAGTCGGCTATCGTTATACTCAAAGTATTAGCGCAGCATTTTCCTATGCCGACTGAAATTGGCTTTAATGATGTATTTCCGGACGCTGAGATTGATGCCAATAAACGCGCAGCTCATATAGGCACACTGGCCTTTTTACGCCATGAAGACATTATTGCCCATGAGGTAGGGAGTGCCTCATCTTTTATCCTTACTCAAGCAGGGCTAGCGTTATTTAATGAAGACATCTTTAAACACTTAGCTGAGCAACTTAATGATGATGGTAATAATATTTAGCTTTATCATTTAAAACATTCCTAAATATAACTAGATATCGCTTCACCTCACAATGTTAGCCTTGACTATTAAAGTGAATAATCATCTCAGCGGCTTCACAATGACAATCATGACCACATAAAACGCAATCATAACCTTGCCTACTGTCTTCATTCCATTTATCTGGGTGTGACTTTATTAGTTTTCCACCGCACTTACTGAAATAGGACACCGCACTATTATTAGGGCTTTGTTTCCATAAATGACTTATACCTGCTTGAGCACCTTGCTGTTGTGCGGCTTCGATGGCAAGTTTGAGCAGTTGTTTACCTATGCCTAAACCGCGGTATTTTTCATCAACGGTATTACATTTAAAGTAACAACACTTTTGACTATCAACTTGCCATAACGCGGGACTGCACCATTGATCTATTGACCATTGGTTGGCTGAATAGGTGCTACGAAAGCCAACAAGTTTATTATCGAGTAAAGCGACAAAACTACAGTTAATAGCATTTACTATGCCTTTATTGGTCCACTGTTTTATTTTTTCATCATCTAAATAACCCTCACCGTGCACTTGATTGGCTAGGATTATCACTTGTGAAAAATAGACTGAGGTTAAAGGTAAATAGCGAATAGTATCTTGGTTGTTGGTCATAGAACTTCTTAAGGCACTTAATTGATTACTCTAGGCTAAGATAGCAAACCTGCGAGTAAGTTGCAGCTAAGTTTCTAGGTAAGAGCCTAGTTAAGTTCCTAAGTAAGCACCGGCTATAATTCCAGCTAGACTTCAGGAATAAAATTCTAGCTGGAATTATAGCCGGTAGTTTCAGTGTGAAAATTTAAACACTCAGCAGAATTTAATTAGTCTAAGCGGTTTAAACGTTCACCTTGCTTAAAGGCACTAATGTTCTCGCTCAATAAATTAATGAGTCGCATTTGTGCTTCAATACTTGCCCAGGCAATATGAGCTGTTACTTTCAAATTGTCTAGCTTACTACTCAATAATATGTGCTCTGCGGGCGGTGGCTCCTGGCTCAAAACATCGAGTACAGCATAAGAAATTTCTTTATTCTTTAAAGCAGTAACTAAAGCTAGCTCATCAATGAGTGCGCCGCGGGCCGTATTGATTAACACCGCAGTATTTTTCATAGTCGATAAAACTTCTGCATTAATAAGGTTTTCTGTTTCAGCGGTTTGTGGGCAATGTAAACTAATAATATCCGCCTGCGCTATTAGCTTATCAAAAGCAATCCGGCCTGTTCTAACAGCTGTTGCCTTTGGTCGCTCACTAATGAGTACCTGCATATTAAATGCCTGTGCAATTGCGGCAACGGCTTTACCTAAATTACCGTAACCAATAATACCGAGAGTTTTACCCGCTAACTCACTAAAGCCATTACCGTGATAGCAAAAAGCAGCGCTTGTTGACCATAAACCCTGTGCAGTGTTGTTATTGTGATGGCTGGTTTGTTGAAAATACTCGAGTAATTGAGCAAAAACGTATTGAGCAACTGATTGCCCGGCGTAACCACTAACATTAGTGACGGCAATATTTAAATCCCTAGCGGCACCAATATCGACATTGTTATAACCCGTAGCGCTGATACAAATAAGCTTTAACTTAGGTAAGGTCGATAAAATTTCAGCCGTTAATTGTACTTTATTGGTAATAATAATTTCAGCGTCTAGGCAACGGGTGAGCACTTCAGCAGGGGAGGTCTTGGCATAACAGTTTAATTTAGTAACTTGTTGTTCAATGATTGAAAAGTCAATGGCAGAGCTGAAAGTGTCTTTATCTAGAAATACCGCGCGCATGTATGTACTCAATGGTTTTAGTGGATTAGTTCTGGTGTTTTTATGGCTGTAAAAAAATAAGCTAGCGAGTATAGTTAAGACTCGTTAGCTTAGTGTAAATTACCTTAGCCGGGTCGACCATCTTTTCTTGCGTTCATTAACATAGGTGCATAGCCAACAATAAATATAACGAATGCGCCAATCCATAACCCACCACTGATATCAATAAAAAGTAAGGTTTTATCAGGTAATCCCCAAGGGCCGAAAGTACGCACCAGTGCTGCTAAACTAATAAGGATAAAAGCTAGAGTCATCGATTTTGGAGCTGTTAGTGGGCGGCCGGTATGACCTAAAGAAACCCGTGAAATCATCGCTAAAATTAAACCGCCAATCCCGCCAATAGTGAGTAAATGCCAAACATGGTTACTTGGTACTTCAGGGATTAAATAACTTAGTCCGAGAACAAATAAACCAAAGCAGATAAATTTCATCGCGCCGTGAAGGGACCATAGAAGTGGCACGTTTAAGGTGATCCAAGGTCGCCATCTTAACCAACGCATAGTTTGAAATATGCTGGCAATAATAAGTAAGACACCAAAAAAGACTGCAGAAAAACCAACTAAAGGCTGTAACAGTAAACTGAACATGGCAATTGCTAAACTGCCATTGGCCGCTTTATCTAACCAAGGTAACGGCGTTGCTTTCGGGGTTTTTGTACCGTTTGCAGTAAACATAGGAGCAACACGACCAGCCATTACCGACATTAAAAAGGTTACTAACATAACCCCAGCATAACCAGAGTAAACGCTGTTAAATGTCTCAGGGTATGCTATTGCTAGGTGCATCTCTAAGTTAGCGACAGTAAATAAGGCTAACAAGGGGACAAAAAACAAATTCCGGTACTGTTTGATAGCAATAATAGGTTTTGCCAAGACAAAGGCAACGGTAGGCAGAAAGGCTAAGTCAATTATGCTGGTAAGAGTTGTGCCCAGTAAGTCAGGTACTAGCAGCACGGTGCGCCCTGCTAGCCAAAGTAAGAAGAGAGCTAAAAGGGTATTTCCTTGAGCACCTCGTACGCCAGTCCAGTTCTGTACAGCTGTTAATAAAAATCCAGCAATGATGGCACCACCAAAACCAAAAATCATTTCATGAATATGCCACCAATAACCACCACCTAAGGGAGATAAGCTAATGGCGCCCTTATAGATTAATAACCAAAGCGTAACGGCGAAAACGCTAAAGAGGGCGCCGCTAAGAAAAAAGGGCCGAAAGCCTAAGCGTAATAGCGGCGGTATTTTTTGTTCAGTTTTTAAATCGGTGATTTGCATCATATCTGTGCCTTATATACATCTAAGATGATTACGACAATATTGTTATTTAGAATTGTAATGAATAGTGACAGCCGATGCCTGAAATAGATCAATGAAAAGTGAATTACTTGGCTTAAATATTTGAGCTTAAGCCATTAAGTGTTGATAGCTTAAGCTCGTTATGAGTTAAAATTTAACTCATAACTCATAACTCATAACTCATAACTCATAAACCAAAAACCTTAGTATTAATGTTGTAGAACAAATTTCTTCACTTGGCTGATAGAAGCCGCGCCCACTTGTGTAGCCACTAACTCGCCATTATTCATCAATAATAAGGTTGGAATACCTCGAATACCAAACTTAGCCATCAATTCTTGACTATTGTCAGCATTAATTTTGACAACTTTAATGTCATCATGTTCTTGGGCAATTTGCTCGACTACTGGTGCTAACATTTTGCATGGTGCGCACCAGGGGGCATAAAAATCTATTAATACTTTTCCCTTTGCTTGTTCTACTTCTGGAGTAAATTGCTCTGCTGAAATCTCGGTAACTTTTATTAATGTCTCTATGTTCATGGTGTACTCCATTCTATTGCTGTTGGTATTGCTATTGGTAATTAAGGATTAATTAGTAAGGGCAGTGTACTTAAGTTGTAATTACTTAATTAGATGTGTTTAATGGGAATCATTGTTCTAAAAATGAAACAATATCGGGTAAAGGTAAGATAAATATGAAATTGAGCAATTTAGATGATTTACATTTATTTGTGACTTTAGTGGAAGCTGGCTCGTTTACCTTGGCGGCAAAGACTTTAGGCATAGCAAAATCGAAATTAAGTCGACGCCTAGTGCAGCTTGAGAACGAATTAGGTTGTGATCTTCTTATTCGTACCACACGAAAACAATCACTTACTGAGAGTGGTCGCTTACTTTTTTGTGCGAGTAAAGAGCATATAGAGGCTTTATCTCGAGTAGAAGAAGAGCTCTATTCCTCATTAAAACAAGTTCAAGGTAAGCTCAATATTTTATTACCTTTAGAGTTTTTTAATACCATCATTAGTAATTTAATTGGCGATTTTTTACAGCGCTATCCTAAAATAAACTTACATTGTCAGCACTATTCAGGCGCAGTGCCAGAATTTGATCCTAAGTTTGATCTCTGTTTTGTTTTGCATGAGCAGGCATTGCCAGCATCAAACTGGATTGCAAAGGAGTTGCTAAGTTTTCCGCAATCTATATACCTTTCGCCGCAACTGGCCGCTGACCTAGCGATTAAACCGCTAATGACAGGGCGAGCTAAGCCAGAGCAACTGGCTCAATTTGACTGTATTTTAGCGGAAGAAGATCAGCCTTGGCACTTTCGAAATGCTGATAAAATTGAACAGGTTAATGTTAAAGGTAAGCTGATACTTTCTAGTCCTGAAATGCGTCTTCGAGCAGCAGAACAAGGTTTAGGCTTATGTAAACTACCTGACTATGTGCTAAATAACTATGCCTTAAAGGATAATGTCCTAAAAAATAATGGCCAAAAACAGAGTTTACAACGATTAGCATTGAGCCAAGAGAGTGTTGCCCAACGCCTAAGTGTACTTTATCAAAGTCGTAATATTGCCAGTAAAACCCGAACCTTTTTAGATTACTTTCAAAGTAATGTTGGGCAATTATTGTAAAGGTGTTGGCAGTTCTCGCTGCTACTTTGCCACGGGCACTCGCGGTTGCTATGATGTCGCATCTTTTTCCAATGAAAAACTATTGAATTTTATGTCAACAATGCCTCTTGAACGAATTACCGTCGAACCTAAATCGCCAGCTACTTCCTGTGTTATCTGGTTACATGGTCTGGGTGACTCTGGTGCCGGTTTTGCTCCTATTGTGCCGGTATTAGCTTTGCCAGAAAATCACGGTATTCGCTTTGTATTTCCTCATGCACCAGAGCAAGCTGTAACCATTAACCAAGGTTATGTAATGCGATCTTGGTATGATATCAAAAGTATGGATTTGCATAACCGCGCCGATATGGCCGGTGTACTTGAGTCTGAAAAACGTGTGCAAGCGTTAATCCAAGAACAAATAGATTTAGGTATAGCCTCGAAAAATATTGTCTTAGCTGGCTTTAGCCAAGGCGGCGTATTGAGTTTATTTACCGGTTTACGCTTTTCGCAAAGTTTAGCGGGTATTTTGGCATTATCTTGTTATTTACCAACGGCAGATAAACTGCCCGAGCAATGTCATAGCTCTAACCTAGCGACGCCTATTTTACAAAATCATGGTGAGCGAGATGATGTGGTACCACTGAGTGCTGGTAAAATGGCAAATACCTTGCTAACCGCTGCTAAATATAAGGTGACTTGGCAAACTTATCCTATGGAACACTCGGTATTACCAGAGCAACTTAAAGACATATCCGCTTGGTTACAAGACCGATTGCTTGCTCGCTAGTTATTAGCTAGCCTTGTTTAGGCTGTAATCGGTCTAGTCACGGCAAAAAGTCACAGTAAAAAATGATGGTTAATTGTTACTGGATAAAAAACAGTCTTAGGAGTAGCAACTTATAGCTTTTTTTAACAAACGGACAGATAGAATCGGAAGGTGATTTATGCACAGCGTTAAAGTACAAAACGGCACTGAAAAGCCAGTGAAGGCAATAAAGGTAACGCAGATTACTCATTGGTTTACTCGCCAGCTCTTTAGCGTTGCTAACGTATTAAAGATAATCACTTTACTGGCGCTGTGTCTTTTTATTTATAACAAATCGACCCAATCTCAACAAGAAAATGATGATAGTTTGGCCTATCTTGCCAGCCCTAAAATCGATGATATATATTTTTTAGATTTTAGGGTGCTTAGTGACGCACTAAGGCCAAAAGAGAAATACCGCATTGCTAAGGTGGTCGATATTACTGGCGATACAGTGACGCTACTTTATGGCAATATGTTTTACTTACGCCAACAATCGTTAAAAGATAGTATCCACTACGGCCAGTTAAGATATAAAGGTTATTTTGAGTCCAAACGTTATGACTTAACCCTAACGCAGTTAAAAGCCATGCATGACTCCGCGGCCATTTATATGATTAAAAGGCCGGATCTAAATATGTTGTACGGAAATTATATCAATGATCCTAAGCCTGAACAGACTACTAAGCGTTACATTCCCGGTAAGCGAGAAAACCTCGAAGGGTTAAGTTTCCTAAAAGCTAGTTACTTAGAAAATAGTTTAGAACAAGCTTTTGAGCGGTTAAGCCGCTCAGCCCAGTTAGGTTTTGCCCAAGGGCAAGTTAATTTGGCGCAAATGTACTTAAACGCTCAATATGTTGATAAAGATCTTAGCCAAGCTATGTATTGGTTTAAACAAGCCGCACTGCAAAGTGATAAGGCTGGAGTGCTTAAATACGTCATAGTTTGTCGGCAGGTGAGTTATTGCCAAGAGGGAGACTTTTATCAAGAGTTAAGCAATGCTGGCGTAAATATTAAAGTGAGATCACTAGACTTTAAGCTTAACTAGCACATTTAAAGTTAAGCACTTTTCTTAACTACCTACTTCTTTAATTAATTGGCACTCTCATTACTTTTATAGAGTAGAAAGTCACACTTGCCTAGTGTGACTTACTTCTTAGTTATTTACTTCGTTAATCTACACGATATGACTCAGCGACCAAGTGATGACGGTTTAGTAGCTTATAAAACTCGGTCCGATTACGCTGAGCAATTCGTGCTGCTTGTGAGACATTTCCGGCAGTGATTTTTAATAGTTTGGATAAATAATCCCGCTCAAAATGATCTCGCGCCTGTTGAAAAGAAGGGAATTGAGTAGAATCATCACGCAGGGCATTTTTCACTAAAGTTGCACTGATAACATTTTCACTTGATAACGCCACGCTTTGCTCGACCACGTTTTGCAGCTGTCTGATGTTACCTGGCCAAGGGGCACTAATCAGTAATTCCATCGCTTCTTGGCTGATGCTTTTTATCGGCATATTGGAACGAGCAACTGCTTGGGTTAAGAAGTATTGTACTAACAAGGGGATATCTTCCCGTCGCTGGACTAGGGTCGGCAACTCCAACTCAACAACATTGAGTCGGTAATACAAATCTTCTCGAAAGGTATTGGCTTTTATGGCTTTAGTTAAATTAACATGGGTTGCCGAAATGATGCGTACATCAACTTTTATTGCTTGGGTACTTCCTACCGGTCTAACTTCTCTTTCTTGCAGCACTCGCAAAAGTTTTACCTGAAAGCTCAGTGGCATATCGCCAATTTCATCGAGAAATAAAGTGCCGCCATCGGTTGCTTGAAATAAACCTTGATGATTGCGCTCAGCGCCAGTAAAAGCACCTTTAACGTGACCAAATAATTCAGACTCGAGTAGTTGTTCGGGAATTGCTGCACAGTTTATCGCGGTAAAAATCTGATCTTTTCTGTTACTGGCTTGATGAATTGCTTTAGCTAACAGCTCTTTACCGGTACCACTTTGGCTGTGAATGAGCACACTAAAATCACTGTTGGCAACTTTTTTAGCTTGTTGTAATAACGAGGTCATTACCGTGCTGCGGCTAATAATATTATTGCGCCAAAGCTCGGTTTCACAAGTTTGTTCACCACTCGATGGTTGTAAACGTATGGCTTGCTCAACAGTGTCTAGCAATTCTTGGCTTTCAAAAGGCTTAGTTAAAAAACTAAATACCCCTTGTTTAGTGGCATTAATTGCATCGGGAATTGTGCCGTGGGCAGTCATGATCACTACCGGGATATTAGGGTGTTGTACTCTAATTTGTTCGAACAAAGCCATGCCATCCATGCCTTCCATGCGTAAATCGCTAATGACCACTTGCGGAATGAAGTGTTGTAATGTGCCTAAAGCTATTTTTGCATTGGCGGCGGATTCTACGTTATAGCCAGCAGCGGATAGACGAATACTGAGTAAACGTAAAAGGCTAGGGTCATCATCGACAATAAGGATTTTGGCTGCATGTTTGGCTGTTTTTTTGGTAATGTTTTGAGTGTTTAGGCTCATAAATTTCTCTCTTAGGGCTTAGCCACGCTCATTAATATTCTGGTCAATTTTCTTTAATAATATCAGCTGTTGTTTTACCCGCTTTAATTGGCTTTCTAATTGTGCAATTATCGCGTGATGTTCATCGCTCTGCTTATTAAATTTCTTACTAGCCTGAGCTTGTTTTTCAAGTAAATGCAGCTGAGTATTCAGTTGATCTCTAAGTAGCATGGTAAAGGCTAGGTTCTCTTTACTCATGTTATTGCTGACTAATAAATGTTCATTGAGCAGTCGTTTAGCTTTATAGGGTTGATGAAGCGGGCTATTGGCTAAACTATAAATTAAAATAAGCTTACCTTGGCTAGGATCTACGTCGTTTACTGTATTGTTTAATCTATTGTTTAATCTATTGTTTAATCTATTGTTTAGTAAAGCTTGTTGTTTATGTTCTTCGGTCAAAACCTGCTTTTTGTTTAAGGTTGTTAACCATAAATAATAATTACTATAACTGACCACATTATGAGTTTTATCGGCCGGCGTAGTCATCTGGCAGGCGCTTGATAAACTGCCTATTAGCATGATAAATATGATTGAAAAGTGTTTTTTTCTATTACTAAAAAACACTGCTTTAGCGGTGTTTATGGTGGCGGTTAAACTAAGGTTATTTGTTTTCATAATTCAATATCTGTTTGCGTAATAGGCAAGGTGATGGTGACACAAGCACCGCTGTTATTACCGGCGTTTAATTTTTCTGCCTGGCTTATCTTGATGCTGCCATTAAGGCGAAGTAATAGCTCTTTGACTATGGTAAGCCCTAAACCACTGCCTTTTATTAGGCTATTTTCAGGTGCTTTTCCTTGATAGAAAGCATCAAATACTTTATCGGTTAGCGATGATTCTATTCCTGGACCTTGATCAATAATGTTAATGGTTAAGCACTCCTTGCTACTGCTATACGTTATGGTGATATTACCGTTTATCGGCGAATACTTTATCGCATTCGACAGAATATTATCTAGAATTACACTCAGTTGCTTACTATTACTGTAAATAAAGTAGGGATTGTTATTGTACTTTAAGGTTAAATATTTAGACTTAATGTCGAGCTTTCTTAACTTACAGGCATCGCTAATCAGTTCCGCTAGATTTATTTTTTCTAGACCATGCAAGCTGGTTGAATCCAACACAATATTAAAGTCGAGTAAGTCTTCAATTAATCGTTGTAAACGATTTACACTTGTACGAATAATATCGCAAATTTCTTGTTGTTCGTCGTTGAGCGGGCCAACGCTATTATCATAGATAAGTTCAGTGCCTTCTCTAATTGCCGCTAACGGTGTTTTTAATTCATGGGATATATGGCGAATAAAGCTCGATTTTTGTAATTCTAAGCTATGAAGACGTTGCCGCATGTTCTCTAAAGCATCTGCTATTGCTCTTACTTCGGCAGGGCCATGTAAGTTGATTTCTTGTTCAAAATTACCTTGCTCTAATAATTGAATTTTATCAGTGAGTCGTTTTAATGGTTGGGTAATTAGGATGATAAATATACCGGCAATTAATAGGGTGACAGGAATAATATACAAGCGTTCAAGGATGCTATCGCTAATGTTTTCTGTGGTGTGGTATATGTCCAACACTTGCTGATTAACAACAAAGTTGCTGCGTTTTTCCAGCTCTTTACTTATAAAATGTAATTGCTTAAATTCTGCTTGGACCTGATCTAATGATAGTGACATTGCACTGTCACTAGCCATCAAGGCTTGTATGCGCTCACTTTCAATTTGTAATGAGCTTAATAATTCTTTTAATACTATATCTTGCTGCATTAATACGGTTGCTTGAATTATGTCAGCTAATACTTCTTGATGGCGATTAAAAGCAGTATGTAATTCATCATCTTTAAGCACGATAAATTGACTGGCATAGCGCTCCACTTTAGCAATAGTGTCCTCAAGCCTACTATTGAGCTGGGTTAATTGCGCAACATGATATATAGCACTGGTACTTTGTTTGGCTAACAAACTGACCTTATTGGCACTAAAAAGTAAAGCCATCACTAAAGGCATAGCGACAAAGGTAAAACCAAGTAAGGTCAGTTTATTAATGGATACCCTGTTAAGTATTGACTGACTAAAAATATAAAGCGAAAACAGCAGCTTGCTTAATATCGTTTTACTTTTTCTTAGCTTGTTTAGGTAATCCATGAAATTTAGTCTGAACTCTACGGCAGTGAATAAATCTGCAACTACTTTGTCTGAAAAATAAAACAAAAACAAGGGTGTCTTTATTTTGAGACAGTTACTGTCTCTGCCTAGTATTATTTTAAGTTATTGTATTTATTGGTTTTGTAGCTGAGTGTTACTTATGAGTAGTGATTGTTAGTCATTAATATTTTATTTTGTTGCTATATGGCGACGGTTTTGATTGGTTTTGCGGGCAAGGTAATCACTGTTTATTTATAAAAGCCTATTAAATCAATGTGATAATAAATGTGGCACGCTGTGTGCTATTCCTCAATCGATAATGAATTCAATCAGCGCTAATGAACGCTTTAATAGTTAAAAGAGGATTACCATGAAGAGTATCAGTTTAACGCAAGTAACCGCATTTGTTGTAGTCGTAAGCTTGGCTGCTTTTTTTGTTAGTGCAGAGGATGCATTTGCTCACAGCATTAAAGACAACAGTGTGGCTCATAGCGAGCACTCAATTAGCACTGAAATTACTGACACAGTAGAAGAAACTAGTGAAAGGTTTACTTTTACTTCTTTAGATACTGATAAAAATGGCAAGTTAAGCCAGCAAGAAGTTATTGCTGGAAAAAATGAATGGTTGGTTAAATCTTTCAAACACATTGATAGCAATGCTGATGAATCGTTAACAGAACAAGAGTTAGTTGATTTTGTTGCAAAAACAACTTCAGCCACTTTTCAGTAATAGATAAATAACGAGTACAAATACTCGACCCAGTTTAAGGGGAGCTCCCAACCCATATCAATTCGTTTCGTTGTCATTCTTAAGGACTGAGAAAGGGCTTAATTGACTTGTTATACTCCACTCCCCTTTGGGCTGGCTACTTCGGTAGCCGGCCTTTTTTATGCCTTGAACCTTGAGCTGAAGTTAAAAATAAGTTTAATTGTATTGATCTTGCGATAGACGGTCATTGCAAGCATTTCCCCTCAACTATTTGCTTGTTAAACTATTGGCAACTTCTATAAAAAGAGAATATTCAATGAAACCCCTATTTATCAAGGCATTTTTAGTTTCTAGTATTTTGATGGGTTGCTCAACAGCAACTGAAACTACTGATGTTCAGCCAGCGGCTAATACATTAAATAAAGTGACTAGCGTGCAAACAGTACAAGAGTCACAAGATCTTCTTTTGGCTAAGTGGCAAGGACCGTTTCAGGGTGTACCAGCCTTTGATAAAGTCACCCAGGCAGGTTTAGTACCAGCGATGGACAAAGCCATGGCTGATAAGTTAGCGGAAGTAGAATTGATTGCTAATAACACTGACGCACCTACCTTCGAAAATACTATTGTTGCCATGGAGAAAACTGGCGCAGAGTTGAGTCGACTATTCACTTATTACGGTATTTGGCGTTCAAATAAATCAAGCCCAGAATTTAGATCGCTACAAAGTGAAATAGCGCCAAAATTGTCGACGTTTTATTCGAAAATTAATCAAAACGATAAATTATTCAAGCGTATTTCAGCGGTTTATAATAGTGATGCAACTAAAGCGATGAGCCCAGCTAATCAACGTTTAGTGTTATTAACTTATAACAGCTTTGCTCGTAATGGCGCGACTTTAAATGTGGCAGATAAAAAGCGTTATGCAGACATAAACTTACGTTTAGCGCAGCTACAAACTAAGTTTGGTAATAATATTTTAGCGGATGAAGAAGGCTATGTACTGTATTTAGATAAATCACAATTAGGTGGTTTACCTGAATCAATTATCGGCGTAGCGGCAGCCGCTGCAGAAGCGCGTGATCATCAAGGTCAATACGCTATTACCAATACACGTTCGTCAATGGACCCATTTTTAACTTACTCAACTGAGCGTGAATTACGTAAAACAGTGTGGAATAGTTACTATAGCCGTGGTGATAATGGCGATCAGTATGATAACAATGGCATCATTGCGGAAATATTACAGTTACGTCACGAACGTGTTGGTTTATTAGGTTATAAAAACTATGCTTCATGGCGCTTAGAAGACCGCATGGCTAAATCACCTGAAAATGCCATTGCCTTGATGGAGTCTGTTTGGCCGGCAGCTATTGCCCGTGTTGATGAAGAAGTTGCTGACATGTTAGCGATCGGCAAAAGACAAGATGGTATTGAGCAAGTTGAAGCATGGGATTATCGTTTTTATGCTGAAAAAGTTCGTAAAGATAAATACAATTTAGACTCTGATGAAGTAAAACAATACTTACAACTTGATAACCTTCGTGAAGCTATGTTTTATGTAGCAGGGCGTTTGTTTAACTTTAACTTTACCGAAATAACCGATGGCTCTGTGCCGGTATTCCATGAAGATGTGCGTGTTTGGGAAGTAAAAGATGAAACCTCAGGTGAACATATTGGTTTATGGTATTTAGACCCGTTCGCTCGCCAAGGTAAACGTTCAGGTGCTTGGGCAACGACTTATCGTTCTCACACTACATTCCAAGGTAAGAAGAATGTTTTATCTTCTAACAACTCAAACTTCTCTAAAGCTGCTGCGGGACAACCTACGTTAATTTCTTGGTCAGATGCAGAAACGTACTTCCATGAATTTGGTCATGCATTGCACTTTTTAGCGTCTAAAGTTGAATACCCAACACTAAACTCTGGTGTACGAGATTATACTGAATTTCAATCGCAGTTATTAGAACGTTGGTTATCAACAGATGAAGTGATTGATAATTACCTAGTACATTATAAAACGGGCAAACCAATGCCTAAATCACTAGTCGCTAAAATTAAACAAGCCGCTACCTTTAACCAAGGGTTTAGCACCACTGAATATTTAGCGTCAGCGCTAGTTGATATGAAGTTTCATACAGTTGACCCAACAGGTATTGATGCTGATAAGTTTGAACGTGAAACATTAGCAGCCCTGAAAATGCCTAAACAAATTGTTATGCGTCATCGTAGTCCTCAGTTTGGTCATATCTTTAGCAGCGAAGGTTATGCTTCAAGTTATTATGGCTACATGTGGGCTGAAGTACTTACCTCTGATGCTGCTGAAGCTTTTGCTCAAGCGCCGGGTGGTTTTTACGATAAAGAAGTTGCCGATAAACTTGTTGAACACTTGTTTAGTGTGCGTAATGCCGTTGATCCAAGTGAAGCTTATCGTGCCTTTAGAGGGCGTGATGCTAAAGTTGAAGCGTTAATGCGAGATCGTGGCTTCCCTGTGAAGGTTAAAAACTAATTACTCACATTTATAGTAAGTGTAATACCATTTTTATTAAGTTTGTGATCTTGTTGTGCTTAGGAAAAATATTTCAGGACAAGGCGCTCGATGGAACAATAGCTGGCTATTGGGATTGAGAGCAACGCAGTCTTGGAGTATTTTAACCAGCACAAGTGGGCAATAACTTAGTGAAATTGGTATAATTAACGCTCATTTATTACTGAAAATAAAAACTCGCTTCGGCGAGTTTTTTTATACTTATTATTCGTTGTTTTTATGAGGTTTTATATTCGAAGTTAGCTTTTTTAGGTCACTTGGCCTAAAAAAAACGGTTATTTTTTATAGCAAAATATATTCCCGACTATAATTTGTCAAAGTATGAATTCTGTATGGAAATAACCCAAAAAGGAACTTCAATGAAAACCTTAACTCTATGTCTTGCCTGTGTAGGACTTTCGCTTTTGACTTCTTGTCAATCAACGACTAAATCTTCGATGACTAAAAATGCTGAGGTGAACCAGCAAACTCAATACTTTATTGAAGCGAAAGTTTCTTTGGATAAGTTGAAGCAAGATATTAGTCAAGGGAGAACAGACCAACTTGCTTATTTTGCTCCAAGTACCTTTAAAAAAGCGGTGGCTGAATTTGATAATGCCACTGAAGTTTATACAGATATAGGTAAAAACGGTGCATCTTCTTTTAATGTTTTTAAAAGTGATACCGAGCAGTACCTGCAAGCTAAGCAAGAAATAATTAGCTATATTACTCTGGCAAATCAGAAGTTAAAGTTTTCTTATAGTATTAAAGATACAGCGGAAAGCACCTTGGCAGAAACCTTTAAGCAACGGGTGTTTTTAAAAGGTATTGGCGCACCTAAAGTATTTGCTAAAGATTATAGAAAAATTAGCGCTAGAGTTGATGATTTAGTTGAATACATTGATGAGGGAAAGGTAAGTAAAGCACAGGAAAAACAGCCAAAACTTATTGTCGATATGCAAGCGTTAGAAGTACGTACCGTACGAAAAAATGCTTTAGGCCAACTTGATAGCGATATCGCATATATTAAGAAAAAACGTTTGGCCAAATATGTGCCTATTAGTCACCAACAGTTATTAGCAGCGCGCAGTCATGCGAATACCATTCTTACAGCTACTCCTAGAGCAACCGCCGAAATAAAAGTGGCAGTTGAGTTAGCTGAATTTGAACTTGCTCATCTTTACCATATATCGAAAGAAGTTAATGCCTTGAAGAAAACAAAAAGTAAGTATTATGAGCAATATTTACTGGCTAAAGAAACACTGTTACACACGGTAAGTGAGTCGTTAGAAATCGCGGATGTACGAGATTTACCAATAACTAAGCAAGTGGCCGCTATAGCATTACAAGCGGGTACTATGAAGGGTAAGTTAACTACAGCCAATGCTGCTGTGTTAGCACTGCAAAGTGATAGTAGCCAATCATCCGCCGCTACGGAGAGTCTTAGAGCCGAATTTAAAAGCCAACTGGTTAATTTAAATGCTAAATATGATGTTCTTGTTGTTGAAAATTCATCGCTAAATAAGCAATTACAAAGTAAAGAGATCGAGTTGGTGCGTTTAGAAGCCTATAAAGAAGCGGTATTACAGATTGAAGGTAAACATGCCGTTGAAAAAGAGCTGGCCTTACAAGCACAAGCTAAAAAAGAGGCTGAGCAAAAAGCACTGGCTTTAAAAGAACGAGCGAAGCAAGAAGCGTTAGCTTTAGATGAAAAAGTTCAAAAAGAAGCGCAGCAAGCAGCTTTAGTGCTGCAAGAGCAAACAAAAAAACAGGCTGAGCAAAAAGCTTTGGCTTTACAAGCACAAGCAGTGGTTCAAACTGTACCAGTAAAACAAGCCATTGAGCCGGTAAAATCGACGGTAACTAAGCTGGAAGTAAAGCAGGAGGTTGTTGAGATAGAGCTTGAAAAGCCAGCTAAGGAAAAAGAGAACAACTAACTCAGTTCCTAGATAGCACTTTATATTAAATTTAAAAACTCGCTTCGGCGAGTTTTTTTATGCCGATAAACGATCATACCGGTTTATTTTAAATCAATATTATGACACTAAGATGAAGATTTACGCTTGCTTATCAGGTATTAACTTTAGGTTACACGAGTAAACAAAGTTACCACATATTAGCCAATATTGTCGTGTAGACTCGATCTTGATTCGCAGTTTAATTACCAATGTCATCTACTTTGTTCTATTCACGCATACGGGCATGGGGAGCTGCATTGACCTTAGTTAATTTAGGGAAAAACCCCTAATATATAGAGTGGAATAGTATTGATGCAACATAAGTTTATGGCGTTTGCCACAGTGGCAAGTTTAGGTCTATTTTTATCAGCTTGTTCAGATGAAGACGAAGTATTAACACAAAATGCAACTAGCTCAGGCGTTGTAAGTGGCTTTGGTAGTGTGTATGTAAATGGCCTACGTTATGTGACTGAAAATAGTAATATCCTAAGTAATGGTGTTGAAAGTGACGAAGCGGCACTTAAAGTAGGTATGAAAGTAGTTGTTAACGCACATCAGTCCAGTGCGACTGAGGGCACAGCCTTTGAGGTGAAATACCTTGCCGATGCTATTGGTGAAATTGAAGCTATTGATTTAGCAGCGCCTTCAATAAGCGTGTTAGGGCAAACCTATTTAATCACCTCCGCAACAAAACTTGATGAAGTGATTTTTAATGAACTGCGCGAAAGCATGGTGGTTGAATTGAGTGCTTTTGAAAATGCTAACGGTAGCTTTACGGTTACCTACTTAACCATCAAAGACGATTTCAGTGAGCATCAACTGACTGGTAGGGTATCAAAGCTTAAAGCTAGAGATAAAATTTTTTTTATTGGTGAATTACTGGTTAATTACGGTGATGCTGATGTGGATGGTAGTTTGTATGATGGCTCTACAGTTTCGTTAAAAAATGATATCGGTCTGATTGCTAGTGAATTTAATGCTGATGAAGTGAGCGTTCAAGGCATGCTTTTAGTTATTGGTGGCACACTGACGGTTTCAGGTATTGTTGAAACTAAAAAAGAAGTCGACGAAGGCACTGTTATTAAAGTTGATGGTCGCAACTTCCTACTAACCAATGAGGCAGACTTTAGCCAAGGCGATGTAGAAAACTTACGTGTTGGCGATCAAGTGAACTTAATCGCTACGATAATCGAGTCAGAACAACAGTATCCTTATTATCCTATCAATAATATTCGTGTTGAATTAGCTAATGAAATCAGCCTTGAAGGTATTGTTCAGTCAGCTACTGGCAGCAGTTTTACACTTTTTGGCCAAGAATTTACAGTAGATAGCTATACCCTGTATGAAGATAATTCAGAGCAAGAGTTACGTTATTTCACTTTCTCTGATATTGCCATTGGTGACAGGTTAGATATTGATGCTTATGAACTTAATGATATTTTAATTAGCCGCAAAGTAGAGCGTAAAGAAACTGGTACCAGTGAGCAAGACACTTATGAGATTGAAGGTGTGGTTGACAGTATTGATGTTGATTTACCAAGCTTCTCTGTTAAAGGTATTAATGTATTAGTTGATGCAGACACTAAGTTTGAGAATGCTCTAGGTAATTCGATAAACCAAGAAGTTTTCTTTCAGACTATTGTTAAGGGTGATGAAGTTGAAGTTGAAACTTATTACACTGTAGATGGATTGTTGGTGGCGCTAGAAGTTGAAATTGATGGTGATGATAAAGATAACGAGGTTGAACTAGTCGGTACTATTGATAATTTTACTAATATATTCAGCTTTACCGTTAACGGGCATCAAGTTATGACTAACTTGCAGACTGAATATGACAATGGTAATGCGAGTGACCTAAAAAAAGGTGCATTGATTGAAGTTGAAGGTCAAATGAATGGCAATAAGCTAATTGCTGACGAAATTGACTTTATCGAAACTGAAGTAAATCAGTAGTTATATACAGTTAATCTCAGTATTAGCTTAAACATCAAGTTAAGCCGCAGTTAATCACTTAACAGCGGCTTTTTTAGGTCTATATTTTAGATATAAATATAGCTGCAATTAACGGATAGGCTTTTCTATCTCACTAATGCCTTCGTGTATCATTTCACTAATATTCTCAAGCTTAGCTGCAATAACTGCTTGTGCATCAAACAAACCGCGATTATAAAAATAAGCACCAACTTCTGTTGAGAAAAAATCTAATAAAAACTCTGCATCAAACTGACCAAGATCTTGGTCGAGCTCTTTAGCAAAGTAGCCTTGTATTTTAATGACTAATTGCTCTGTTTCAGTGCTGGAAAATTTAATGTTACTCATAATAAACCTGTAAAAAAGGAGGCGATGTCAATGTTTAGTTGTCTCTTAGTAGTATACCTAGTTGAGCATTGAAGGAACAATGCTTTCAATCGTATGTTTTCTGTATGCCAGTTGTATGGTTTTAGCTGCTATGTGTCTAAAAAGTGTAAGTTTATTAATCTATTAATAGACGTGGTCTTACTTTAATGACATATTTATTTTGCTTTTTAATGGACAATAAAATAATAAGGATATTAAGCTGATGAAATTATCAAAACTATCAAAACTATCAAAACTATCAAAACTATCAGGTCTAGCAGCGTTGCTGCTCTCGAATGTGGTACTTTCACAAAGTTACCAGTCTTTTTCCACCATAAGTTATTCACATAATAGTTACACATCTAATATGCCAGAGTACGACATTTATGGTAAAAGTGACACGGATTCAGTTGCGTTATATAGCAAATATTTCTTCGACGAGCAGCAAGCACTTGGTCCGCTAAATGAGTTTGCTTATATTAATAGCAGTAGTAATATTTATGCTGCAATTAGTAATAGCAACAGCGAAGTTTCTTCTACATATAGATCTCATGATTCTAACTCTTCATCAACTGATAATAGTATTTCTGTTGGCGGGCAGTGGATAACTAATAATTTCATTTTTGGTGCAAGTTATAGCTACTTCAAGGCAGAAGGTAAGTTGACTGACTCCTATTTTAGTGATGGTCGCGAGATCTCCTATGATAATAGCAGTAGTTATTATGGGGCTGAACTAGGCTACTTAATTTCAGACGATTTAGTCATAAGTGCTTATTATAATGACGGCGGCGATGGCGATGACTATTTTAGTTATAGCGCCAGCTATAACTGGCAACTCACAGGTACCGACTATATAGGCTTTAGCTATAATGTTGATGAAGACTTTGATATTCATCAGCTGTCATCACGATACTTTTTCGGACTTGGAGATCAAAGCTATTTAGTGCTCGGTGGTGCTTATACCTTTGATAATAGAGATTATATTATTGATGATGATTACTGGAGTGTTAACGGCAGTTATTATTTTAATGATAGAACCTCAGTGTCTGTGACATATAGTGATGATGATTACTATGGTGTCAGTGCAAACTACTTCATTAACCAAAACTACTCAGTACAAGCGGGTTATAATTCAGTGTCTAATGATAGTGATGAAAATGAATCTGAGGGTTATTACTTGAGCTTTAGTGCGCAATTTTAATTAAAGATATAAGTTAAGAACAGTGGTTAAGTCATACTCTAAACATTCTTAGCAAAAAGCCACCGTTGCCTCGAGGTAACGGTGGCTTTTCTATAAAGCTTCAGCAAAAATTAATTACGGTAGCTGTGCACTAATGAGTTATCACTAGCAGTTAACTAGGCTTTATTAGCTATTCATTTGGTATGGCTACTAAATATAATCAACCGGCAGGGCGGTGGTATATTTTATTTCCTCCATAGCGAAACTAGAGCTAATATCAGAAAAATCTACCTTGGTAATCAGTTCTTTATAAAAGCGATCGTATGCTTTCATATCTGGCACAACTACGCGCAGCAAGTAATCAACATCGCCACTCATTCGATAGAACTCGACAATTTCAGGGAAATCCTGGGCAACCTTGGCAAAAGTGGCTAACCAAGCAGGATTATGCTGATTGGTTTTCACCATGACAAAAATAGACAGACCAACATTTAATTTTTCGGGATCTGCTAGCGCCACTCGGCCTTTAATTATGCCTGATTTTTCCATTGCTTGAATTCTACGCCAACAAGGGGTGGTCGATAGTCCAACTCGCTCGGCGATGTCACTCGTTGAAAGGGTACAGTCTTTTTGTAAAATACTAAGAATGTGCTTATCAAAAGAATCCATTTTATTACCTAAGGCTATTGAATAGAATTTAAAACTAAATTTTCACTGGAATTTGGTATTGTATTTCTCCTTGTGGTCAATTGATAGTGAAATAGGCACAAATATTTCCCAATAAAGTGGAGAAATTAACTTATAGATTAAAACATAATAATGACTTTGTTTATCGGGTGAATAAAAAGAAGGATTTGATATTAGTGACTAGCTGAAAATCAGCAAACTCATTTAGTCTATGAGCGTTGGCCGACGTGTTGAGTTTAAAGGGAAAAATATAGTGAAAGTTTTGGCTGATAATGCCGAGCGTTACTTTAGTACCGATTTATTTTCTTAACCAAAATAAGCATCATATAAATACTTACGCTGTGGGATCACTGTATTATCTTTTAAAAGTTCCGATGGTATCATTCTGTTGTTATTATAGTTTTTACTAGAAAAGTGCAGCGATTTCACGAGTAGATTAATGATGAAGAGTTTTAAAAAATGGTGGCATAGCGATTGTGCTTTTTGTCGAAAGGTTAGGTTGCTATTCATCTGGCTTATACTAATGTTAATTATAGATTTATTTTTCTTTCAATTATTATTTTAGTGGCTAGTTAAGCCACTAAAATAATGGTGTTAAGTATAGGCTGAATATCATGGAAAACGGACTACTTTGGAGTGATTCACAAGAAATTGCGTTGGATCTAATTGAGCAACATGATGATGTTGACCCGTTCAAATTACACTTTACTGAATTAAGGCAATGGGTACTTGCATTAGAGCGTTTTGAAGATGATCCGGAACATTGCGGTGAACGAGTGCTTGAAGCCATTCAACTGGCTTGGATGGCCGAAGTTGATTAAATCACAGAAGCTAAACGCTAGTGTTAATGATTTTTCAAAGAAAAGACCTTACTTTTATCATTAATAATTAGCTAATTTTTCATATAGTAGAATCGAAAGGTCTTTTTAAAATCTATTCCAAATCGATTCAGGTAAATCCCCTATATTTTTAACAAATTCAATCATTCTCTTGCTTTGCAGCTGGATTAATATCATCTATACTTTGCTGAATTAATTTAGTCAATATTCATCATTCACCAAACATATAAGCAGTCAGTCAAATGCCCCAATCTAAACGCCCACTTTATATTCATTATGCAGGTCCTTCTTTATTAGAAACCCCTTTACTTAATAAAGGCAGTGCCTTTAGCAAAGAAGAGCGCGGTAGTTTCAACTTAACAGGGTTATTACCGCCACGCTTTGAGACTATTGATGAGCAAGCTGAGCGCGCTTATCGTCAGTACAGCTGCTTTAATAGTGACATCAATAAGCACATCTATTTACGTGCCATTCATGATAATAATGAAACTTTATTTTTTAAATTAGTGCAAAATCATCTTGCCGATATGATGCCAATTATTTATACCCCGACAGTTGGCGATGCTTGTGAACAATTTTCTGATATTTATCGCAGCTCACGTGGTTTATTTATTTCTTACGAAGATAGATTCAATATTGATGATATGTTGCGTAATGCCACTAAAAATAAAGTAAAAGTGATTGTAGTTACCGATGGCGAACGCATTTTGGGCCTTGGCGACCAAGGTATCGGCGGTATGGGTATTCCTATTGGCAAGCTTTCTCTTTACACCGCTTGTGGTGGTATTAGTCCCGCCCATACTTTACCTGTGATGCTTGATGTTGGTACTAATAACCAGAAGTTATTAGACGATCCTATGTACATGGGCGCACGTCATAAACGTATCGACCAAGACTCATATGATGAATTTTTAGAGTTATTTATCAGCGCAGTTAAACGTCGCTGGCCACAGGTTTTATTGCAGTTTGAAGATTTTGCTCAACCGAATGCCATGCCTTTATTACAACGTTATAAAGATAGAATTTGTTGTTTTAATGACGATATTCAAGGAACGGCTGCCGTTACGGTCGGAACTTTACTTGCTGCCTGTCGTAGTACCGGATCTAAATTATCAGAGCAGAGCGTTGCTTTTGTTGGTGCAGGCTCAGCGGGTTGTGGTATTGCCGAACAAATTATCAGTCAGATGATCAGTGAAGGTCTTTCCCCTGAAAAAGCGCGTAGCCAAGTATTTATGGTAGATAGATTTGGCTTGCTAACAGAAGGCATGGCCGAACTTCGCGATTTCCAACAAAAATTAGTACAAAACAAGGACGCCCTTGCCTCTTGGGATATTACTGGCGAGTTTGCCTCACTTGTTGAAGTCATGCATGGCGCTAAACCTGATATTCTTATCGGTGTTTCAGGACAAGCAGGTTTGTTTACCGAAGAAGTTATTACCGCGATGAAATCTCATTGTGATAGACCAATTATCTTCCCGTTAAGTAACCCTTCACGTCAAGTAGAAGCAACTCCTAGTCAAGTAATTAATTGGACCAAAGGAGAAGTGATTATTGCCACGGGTAGCCCATTTGCGCCGGTTGAATATCAAGGCAAAACTTTCCCTATTGCCCAGTGTAATAATAGTTATATCTTCCCAGGTATTGGCTTGGGTGTTGTATCGGCAAATATCACACGTATTACCGATGACATGTTAAAAGTGGCCAGTGAAACCTTAGCGTCGGCTTCACCGCTAGCTAATAATGAATCGGATCAATTACTACCGCCGTTAACCGCCATTGCGCAATTAAGTAAAGACATTGCTTTTGCGATTGCGAAAGTTGCTTTTAAGCAAAACTTAGCACTAGCTATGAGTGACGAAGAGTTACTTGCCAAAATAGAGCTAAGCTTCTGGAAACCGGTTTACCGCGAATATCGCCGGACTAGTGCTTAAGCCACAAAAAAACACTGTCACTTGGGACTAGTTAATTAAACTAATGATGTTGCTTTGACGCGATATCATTAGTTTTTTCGTCTACTTTCGTCTATAATGCGCCCAAATTTTTAGCCATTTAAATAAATGGCTAACGACATATTTAAATTTTTAACTTAAATTAATACAACTTAAAAGGGCTTATCATGGCTATCGAACGTACTTTTTCTATCGTAAAACCAGACGCAGTTGCTAAAAACTTCATCGGTCAAATCTACAATCGTTTTGAAACTGCTGGTTTAAAAATCGTTGCTTCTAAAATGATCCACTTAAGCAAAGAAAAAGCTGAAGGTTTCTACGCTGAACATAGCAAACGTCCTTTCTTTGGTGCTTTAGTTGAGTTCATGACTTCAGGTCCAGTTATGGTTCAAGTTTTAGAAGGCGAAAACGCTGTTCTTAAAAACCGTGAAATCATGGGTGCTACTAACCCTGCTGAAGCACTTGCTGGTACTATCCGTGCTGATCTTGCTGATAGCATCGACGAAAATGCTGCTCACGGTTCTGACGCTTTAGAATCTGCTGCACGTGAAATTGCTTACTTCTTCTCAGACGAAGAGATTTGTTCACGTACTCGTTAATTCATTTTTAATTTTCGCAAAGCTCACGACTTCATTGTCGGCTGTACTCATTGACTAGCGTCAACTCCGTGCAGCCTTCTAGAATTCATTTCGCTTGCTTTGCTTAAAGCATGAATTAAATTGAAAGGATTTTACTGAGTGTCAGTAAAATCCTTTTATTATTTTAAGTGGATTATAAATTCGCTTAAGATAACCAGTAAAATTGCGATTGTTGCTTGAAAAGCGTACAATGTGCGCCTTGTTTTTTAGGCTGCTTTATCGAGTAGTTTAATTTTAGTTATTGAGAGTTTGTTGTATGAGTGATGTAAACAGTAAAGTAAACCTACTTAATTTTGATCATAAAGGTATGCGTGAATACTTTGAATCTATTGGTGAAAAACCATTTAGGGCCGATCAAATGATGAAGTGGATTTATCACTTTGGCTACAGCGACTTTGAGTTAATGACCAATATCAATAAGAAGCTACGGGAAAAGTTACAGCGCAATTGTGTGATAACAGCCCCTGAAATCTCTGAAAAACAAGTCTCTTCTGACGGCACGATAAAATATTCCTTAAGACTTGAAGGCGGCCAAGAAATTGAAACCGTATGGATCCCTGAAAATGATCGTGCCACCTTGTGTGTCTCGTCTCAAGTTGGCTGTGCATTAGAATGTACCTTCTGTGCTACTGCTCAACAAGGCTTCAATCGCAATTTATCTATGGCTGAAATCATTGGCCAAGTATGGCGTGTTGCCAATGATATCGGTGCAACGCGCATTGCCGGTACTCGTCCGATAACCAACATTGTCATGATGGGCATGGGTGAACCACTATTAAATATGAAAAATTTAATACCTGCCCTTGATACCATGTTGAACGATTTAGGTTATGGTTTGTCCAAACGTCGTGTGACGGTAAGTACCTCTGGTGTAGTACCAGCATTAGACATGCTTAAAGAAAAAATTGATTGTGCCTTAGCTATCTCTATTCACGCGCCAAATAATAAGTTGCGTGATGAGTTAGTGCCAATCAATAAAAAATATCCATTGGAAGATTTTCTTGCCGCAGCCGGACGCTATATTGATGGCTCAAAAGCAAATAAACAAGCAACCATAGAATACGTTATGCTTGATCATGTTAATGACAGTACCGATCAAGCACACGAGCTGGCACATGCTTTAAAAGATTTACCAAGTAAGATCAATTTGATCCCTTTTAATCCTTATCCAGGTTCACCTTATAAACGTTCAAGTAATTCTCGAATTGATCGTTTTGATAAAGTATTACAAAGCTATGGCTTAACGGTAATTACTAGGCGTACCCGTGGTGGTGATATTGATGCTGCTTGTGGTCAATTGGCAGGTGATGTTATAGATAGAACTAAACGTAGTGCATTTATTAGCGCAAAGAATGCTGCAAAAAACGTTGAAATAAGTTCATTGAAAGATCAGCCTAAAACTGACACTATCTCTATCAAATCAATCTAAGCATTAGTGCACTGTTTTTTAGTGAAAAATACGTGAAATTTCATTAATTAAGGTACCGCTTCAATTTTACCGAAGCAATGACAATAGATGTTGATGAACAAGGTAATCGATTGAGTAATAGCCGGCTATTGACACTGAAAGTAACGATGGTGTTGGTTAGATAACTATTTGAAAATGCTCACTGAGTAGTGAAATCTCTACAACAATAAGAGGCGGTTAATACATTGCATATTATGGATAAAGCTATGGCTAAATATATTTTTCCGACACTTTTGACTGCGATTTCAATATCGATGTTAAGTGGTTGTGTTACCCAGAGCTTTGAAAATAATGAACCCATTGTAAAAAACCAAGCTAATCGTGATGAGATGGCGGCAACCCGTGTTGCTTTAGGACTCGGCTACCTAAAAATGGGCGACATGTCCCAAGCTAAGCTCAATTTAGAAAAAGCGAAAGGATTCTCGCCAGGTCTAGTGCAAGTGCATACGGCATTTGCTCACTATTATGAAACAGTAGGTGAAAGTGAACTTGCTATTGGCTCATTCGAACAAGCTTTATCAATTAAAGCCGACAGTGCAGATACCTTAAATAACTATGGGGTGTTTTTATGTCGACAAAATAAACTTGCCGATGCCGAAGTTCAGTTTTTAAGAGCGATTGCTGTGCCTAGTTATATTTTGGTCTCGCAAAGCTATGAAAACCTTGCCTCCTGTTATTTACAAAATGATGACTTTGAAAAAGCGGAAATGTATTTGAATAAGGCTATATTTCATAGCCCAAATAGAACAAGACCTTTATTGCAAATGGTTCGCATGCAATATGCCATGACCGATTACCAAGAAGCTAAGCGTTTTTTACATAAATACGAACGACATACTCGGCGTTTTACGGCCAACTCATTAGCACTAGCCTATAAATTATATTGGAAATTAGGTCAGCGTCGCACAGCAACAAATTACGCAAATATGTTAGTGAAGATGTACCCACAATCATGGGAAGGTAAGCAATACCTACTCAATGACTTAGAATTTATTGAAGCGGATGATTTAGCGAGAAAATACCAAGTAAGTCAAAGAGAAAAAAATCGTTTATCACCCAGCAGTAGTAAACGTGTGGTAAAACTTTCTCCTAGAAAAGTAAATAATTCGCCCTATACCACCAGTGTTAAAACCGCTAGTCCTGCTAAAAGTAGTAGTGAACTCGCTGAGGTCGCCAAAATAGCGAAAGTGCCAACAGCATCAGTTGCAGTTACAACGGCAATGACATCTTCGCCGGTAGTGCTAGCTACACCTGCAGTGGCCGCTATGCCTATAGTGACAACTGCGCCACAGCTGGCCACAAGTGCAACACAAACGGTACTTGGCTCAGGAACAGCTTTGCTCTCTGCTACGGTAGCGGGTACGGTTGCCGCGACAAGTATGCCACTAACTAACAGCACAGTAGTTAAAACTGACATCACAGCAACTGACACAACATTAACGAATGCTGAAGAAATTAATACTATCAGCAAAGAAGTCGTAGACCTTGCACCAGCGGCTACATCAGTAGTGGCAATAAGCGCAGTAGTTACTCAACCGGTACCCGCTACCATTGAACCTACTTCAACTAAGCCTATTCCCGCGACACGTGATGTGCCTTTACCTGAAGCCTTACCGCAACAAGTTGAAGCAGAAACTCTCGTTGCTAAAACGGTAACGTCTGAAGCTGGTGTGATTAAAGCACAAGCTAATGTTGATGAGGCGCTACTAATGGCAACAGCTCCAGTGTTAGCCGCAGCGGCAGTATCAAGTGTTGTTGTAGCCGAAGCATTGGTAAATGATATTGAAACAGTTGCTGCCCAAGATGCTTTCCATAAAGTCAGTCCAGGTGAAAACCTTTACAATATTTCGGTAAAATATAACGTCAAGTTAAAAGCATTACGTAAGTGGAATAATATCTCCGAAAAAAATAAAATCCGTATAGGCGATAAGCTTTATGTGGTTGACCCTCAAACAGTGAAAAATATTAATGATTAATGATCTAGCTCCGACTGGAAAACCAGATAAAGAACAACAAAGTACTATCACCGAACAAATGACTGAACAAGTTACCGAACTGAGTGAAGACATGGAAATGGTAAGCCCAGGAGCCATGTTACGTGAAGCTCGAAAAGCGCTATCTCTCTCTCAAGAACATATATCCAGTAAACTGAACTTTAAGGTAGACTTGGTTAACGATATTGAAAACGATATTTTTTCGCCATCAACGCCGGTTACTTTCATCCGTGGCTATCTAGTTAATTATGCTAAATTAGTTGCTGTTGAAGTAGAAGATATTTTGGCAAGCTATGATGCCTTAGATGCTGCCAGTATTCAGCGCAGTGAAATGTTGAGTTTTTCGAATGAAACCACTAAACAAGCTGAGCACAGTCGTGTTATGTGGTTAAGCTACCTAATAGTAGCTGTTTTAGTGGGGTTAACCGTTTTATGGTGGCAGCAAGAGAGTAGCCAGCAAGCGGCAAACCCTGTGAGTCTTACTGCTGACTCTCAAGAGGTTAACGTTGAAAAGATTAGCGATGAACAAGCAGCTACTGCTGTTGTACAGGGCTCTTTAAGTGAAGATACTGCTTCAGTTACTAATGACGTTCAAATTATTGGACAGAAGAGTGAAAATGAAACCTTAAACAGTGCTGAAGTTACTGAAATTCCAGCGGTTTTGCCTGAGCTAATCGTCAGTGAAACGGCTCAGCCACAGGTGCCAGAGATAAGTACCGCGGTGTTTACTTTTAAAGGAGATTGTTGGGTCAATATTTATGATGCTACCGGTGAACGTATTGCTTGGGGTGTTAAAAAGGCAGGTTATGTAATGACCATTCAAGGTAAAGCGCCACTAAGTATTACCGTAGGTAAACCTGAGTTAACCAGTATTGTCTTTAACGGCAAGCCAATAGATATGTCAGCGTTTGATGATGGTAATATTGCTAAATTTAAATTACCTATCATTGCTGAGTAAGCATTGCTGAATAGGTGCTGTTGACTAGTTGTTAGCATTTGCTTTTGAGTTAAGTAACTCCCTTTATATAAAGAAAAATTATGTTTAAAGAATCTCCAATTATACGTCGTGTTTCTCGTCAAATTATGGTCGGTAATGTACCCGTAGGTGGTGATGCACCTATTACTGTGCAATCAATGACTAATACATCGACCACAGACGTTGCCGCAACAGTTGCACAAATCAAGGCATTGGAAGCTGTTGGGGCCGATATCGTCCGTGTAAGTGTACCAACCATGGATGCTGCAGAAGCGTTTCGTGAAATCAAAAAACAAGTCAATGTGCCTTTAGTGGCAGATATTCACTTTGATTACCGTATCGCCTTAAAAGTAGCCGAGTATGGCGCTGATTGTTTACGAATTAATCCGGGTAATATTGGCAATGAAAGTCGAATTCGCAGTGTGGTTGATAGTGCTAGAGATAATAATATCCCTATTCGTATCGGTGTTAATGGCGGCTCATTAGAGAAAGACATTCAAGAAAAGTATAAAGAGCCAACAGCTGAAGCACTGTTCGAGTCGGCTATGCGCCATGTTGATATTCTCGACAGGTTGAACTTTGATCAGTTTAAAGTCAGTGTCAAAGCATCGGATGTTTTTCTTGCGGTTGAGTCATATAAATTATTAGCTAAACAAATTGATAATCCATTACATTTAGGAATTACCGAAGCGGGCGGCTTACGTTCTGGTTCGGTAAAATCATCGGTAGGTTTGGGCATATTATTAGCACAGGGCATTGGTGATACCTTACGTATTTCATTGGCGGCAGACCCAATTGAAGAAATCAAAGTAGGCTTTGATATTTTAAAGTCATTGAAATTACGTAGTCGTGGTATTAATTTGATTGCTTGTCCAAGTTGCTCCCGTCAAGAGTTCGATGTGGTGTCAACGGTCAATGCCTTAGAGCAGCGTATTGAAGATATTATGACGCCGATGGATGTATCCATTATTGGCTGTATTGTTAATGGCCCAGGTGAAGCTATGGTGTCAGATCTTGGCTTAACCGGTAGCAGTAAAAAAAGTGGCTTTTATTTAGATGGCATACGTCAAAAAGAGCGCTTTGATAATAATAACCTGGTGGATCAACTTGAACAGCGCATCCGTGCTAAAGCACACGCGATAAATGAACGCCAAGATGAAAAGAATAAAATTGACTTTAAATCTGTCGATTAACTTCTGATATGAACCGTCAAATAAAGCATAAGTTTATTAGCGCTCTGTTATTAGGTATACTGCGCGTTGCGCAAATTTAACACAGCACTTAATATATTAATTAAACGTAAGCGCTGACAGCTATGTCTAATATGGCAAGCCTCAGCTTTACCTAAGAATAAGAAAGAGAGACCCATCAGTGGCTAAACAAAAGGCTCTACAAGCAATTCGTGGTATGAACGATTGCCTTCCCAGTGAAACAAGTACTTGGCAAATGGTTGAAGCGGTACTGCGCCGCGTTGCCAGTAATTATGGTTTTGCTGAAATACGCATGCCCATTGTTGAGTCAACCGCACTATTTAAACGCGGTATTGGTGAAGTCACCGATATTGTTGAAAAAGAAATGTACACTTTTGATGACCTTAATGGTGATAGCTTAACGCTACGTCCAGAAGGTACCGCGAGTTGTGTTCGCGCTGGTGTTCAACATGGCTTACTGTATAACCAAGAGCAGCGTCTTTGGTATATGGGACCTATGTTTCGCCACGAAAGACCACAAAAAGGTCGTTATCGCCAGTTTCACCAATTCGGCCTGGAAGCCTTTGGTATAGCGACTCCTGACATAGATGCTGAAATTATTTTACTGACAGCGCGTTTATGGAAGGAACTTGGCATCAATGAGTTTGTCACACTAGAGTTGAATTCATTAGGATCAAACGATGAGCGTGCTAATTATCGTGAAGCCTTGATTGCTTATTTAATTGAGCATGAAGAGTTACTTGATGATGACTCTAAACGTCGCATGCACACTAACCCGTTAAGAGTGTTAGATAGTAAGAATGCAAAAGTTCAAGAAGCATTGACTAATGCACCTAAGTTGTCTGATCATTTTGGTGAAGAAACGCAAGCGCATTTTGATACCTTATGTGTTCGATTAGATGCCGCAGGTGTTAACTACGTTTTAAATGAACGTCTAGTACGTGGTTTAGATTATTATAACCGCACCGTATTTGAATGGGTTACAACAACATTAGGCGCACAAGGTACTATTTGTGCTGGTGGCCGTTATGATGGTTTAGTTGAACAACTTGGTGGTAAAGCAACGCCAGCCTTTGGCTTTGCTTTAGGTATCGAACGTTTAGTGTTAATGCTAACGGAGTTAGATAAAGTTACTAATACTCGCCCACAAGTAGATGCCTATGTGGTTATCTTAGGTGATGATGCGCAAGTGATAGCAAACAAGTTAGCTGAACAATGGCGTGATCAAGTGCCAGACATTAGATTGCAGTGTCACTGTGGTGGTGGCAATATGAAAAAACAATTAAAGCGTGCCGATAAGTCCGGTGCACAAATAGCGTTAATACTGGGTGATGATGAAATTGCTCAAGAGCAAGTTATGGTGAAATACCTACGCGGTCAAAAAGAACAACAAAGCGTGGACTTTAATCAAGTTTCTAGCTTGTTAACTGAATTAATTTAAGGGCTTTAAGCCAAGGTGAAGTAGTGGAAATTTATCAAACGGAAGAACAACAAGTAGAAGCCATTAAAGGTTACTGGGCAAAAAATGGTATGACCATCAGTGCTGGTATCTTTTTAGGTTTCGCCGGTTTTATCGGTTTTAATTTTTATCAAGATAACCAGCTTGAGCAAGAGCTTGCTGTTTCAGACAGCTATCAAACGCTTATGGAACAAAGCGCTACTGACGCTAAAGCTTTTACTGAAAATGGCGAGAAGTTTATCAGTGAAAATGGTAACAATAGCTATGTGTCTTTAACTGCATTGGCGCTAGCAAAAGAGTCAGCGACCCATAAAGATTGGACGCAAGTTGAAAAGCAGCTAACCACTGCGATAGAATCTGCGCCAACTGATGGTATTAAAGCCATTGCTAGCTTACGTTTAGCGCGAGTACAAGTGCAACTTGAGCAATACTCACAAGCTTTCGCTACCTTAAATAACAATTTACCTGAAGCATTTACCGCTGCTATTGAAGAAATTAAAGGTGATGCGTATTTACAACAAGGTAAAAAAGACCTTGCTCGTAATGCCTATCAAGCCGCGATTGCTGCTGACGGTATAGCGACAAGCCCAAGTTTACAAATTAAATTAGATGATTTAGCTCAAGTAACTACATTGCCTACTGCTAAGAAAGTAGTAGCAGAGCCCGTAGTAACTGAGTCTGAAGATAAGTAACTTACCCGGTTATTTGGCACACTCATTTATTTTAGTTAAAAGGCAAACTATGCGTTATTTTGAACATAAAATTTTTAAGGGCTTTAGTGCTAAAAAGGCACTAGCTATTGTCTTGTTGTCTGCAAGTTTACTGGCTTGTTCTTCAAATGATGATGAAGATCCTAGTACAAAAGTGGCAGAGCTCTCAGACTTAGAGAATGCTTTTGATGTCGAAGTATTATGGGATCGCAGTGTTGGTGATGGCGTTGATGATTATTTTTCACGGCTAAAACCTATCGTTGCGTACAACAAAGTTTATAGCGCTAGTCGTATGGGCGATGTGATTGCCTTTGATAAAGACAGTGGTAAAAAAGTTTGGCAAGCCGACTTAAGTGATATTAATAACGAACGTAGTTTTTGGGATAGCCGAATTTCTGCTAAAGTTGCTGGTGGTCCGACAGCCGGTCTAAATAAAATATTCTTAGGTACTGAAAGTGGTAAGGTTTATGCCTTAGATGCCGAGACTGGCGAGCTAGTTTGGCAAGCAAAGATTAAGGGTGAAGTGATAACTCAACCCGCGATAGACTCAGGTATCTTAGTGGTAAATTCTGCCTCAGGCCTAATTAAAGCTTTTGATGCCCGCACGGGTGAAGAGTTGTGGCAGGTTGAGCAAGATGTTCCAGCATTAACCTTACGCGGTATTAGTACGCCGGTAATAGCCTCTGGTGGTGTCTTGATTGGCTCTGGCAAGGGTGAACTTTCCGTTTACATTCTTGAGAAAGGCCAAGCAGGCTGGACTACCGAAGTAGGCGAAGCGACTGGTTCAACAGAATTAGAACGTGTTATTGATGTTGATTCTGCGCCGGTAGTTTTTGGTGATAAAATTTACGTAATCTCTGCGCGTGGCAACCTAGTTGCTATCGATTTAAAATCAGGTCGCATTTTATGGAAACGCCAATACTCATCATTTAGACAAATTTCTGTTTATCGAAATGATATTTATATTACCAATACCAGCGGTCACGTTTATGCACTTAATCGTATCAATGGTATTGAACGCTGGAGTAACATGGAGTTAACTAACCGAAGTGTTACCGGCCCAGCCGTAGTTGATAACTATATTGTTGTTGGTGATTTTGAAGGTTACTTACATTGGCTTGATCAAGAAACCGGTGAAATCGTTTCTCGTCATAAAGTCGATGGTAGTGGTATACATTCAACACCAACAGTGGTTGATGATGTTTTATATAGTCAATCTCGTGATGGTGATTTACAAGCTATCATCACACCAAAAATTGTCAGTGCTGCTCAATAAGTTGCACTGTTTTTAGCTACTTCTTTTTCGAAAGAAAGCAGCTAAAATTAATAACGGCTCCTATGCAAAGTGCATCAGGAGCCGTTGCTTGTTTTTAGCAATATCAATTTTAACTTAGTAGACTGAGCAGTCTTGCTTTTTATTCTTGATATTTAGTTTTTATATATTTCTGAAAAACCATGCATTACTCGCTTGTATGGTTATTTCTTTGAGGTGCTCATGCTTCCTGTAGTTGCTCTTGTTGGCCGTCCTAATGTCGGAAAATCAACGTTATTTAACCGTTTAACCCGTAGTCGTAATGCACTTGTTGCCGATTACCCTGGTCTAACTCGCGATCGTCAATATGGTCAAGCTGAAGTAGAAGAACATCCATTTATTGTTATTGATACCGGCGGTATTAATGGTGATGAAAAAGGCATTGACGTAAAGATGGCTGAACAGTCATTACTGGCGATTGAAGAAGCCGATGCAGTGCTATTTTTAGTTGATGCTCGCGATGGCTTAACCGCAGCTGATCATGGTATTGCTGATCATTTACGTAAGCAAAATAAAAAGATATTTGTTGTAGCCAATAAAATTGACGGTATTCATGGCGACTCAGCTGTTGCCGAATTCTATTCTTTAGGTTTAGGTGAACATGTCCATCAAATTGCTGCTGCCCACGGTCGTGGTGTTACGCAACTATTAACGCTTGCCTTAACTCCACATATTGAAGCTTTGGCTAACCCAGTTGAGCCTAAAGAAGAAGGCGAAGAGAATGATGAATTCTCTGACGAATTAGAGGTTGAGCTAACAGAAGAAGAGCTGGCTAAAAAGCTTGAAGATGAACCTAAAGAAAATGACAAAATAAAATTAGCTATCATCGGTCGTCCGAATGTAGGTAAATCAACACTAACTAACCGTATTCTGGGTGAAGAACGTGTTGTTGTTTATGATATGCCAGGTACTACACGTGATAGTGTTTATATTCCAATGGAGCGTAATGGCCGCGAATATACCTTAATTGATACTGCGGGTATTCGTCGTCGTAAAAATGTTACTGACGTGGTAGAAAAATACTCGGTGATTAAAACCTTACGTGCTATTGAAGACGCTAACGTTTGTCTACTTATTATTGATGCGCAAGAAGGTATTAGTGATCAAGATTTAAGCTTACTGGGCTTTATTCTTGAAGCAGGACGTTCTTTAGTTTTAGCGGTAAATAAATGGGATGGCTTAGAGGATCATGAAAAAGATCGTATTAAGACAGAGCTTGATAGACGTTTAGGCTTTATCGACTTTGCCCGTATACATTTTATTTCTGCTTTACACGGCACTGGTGTTGGTCACTTGTATGAATCAGTGGAAGAAGCATTTGTTTCAGCAACAAAACGTATTTCAACCGCTATGGTAACTAAAATACTTGATATGGCGGTTTTTGATCACCAACCACCAATGCACCAAGGGCGTCGTATTAAACTTAAATATGCCCATGCAGGTGGTTATAACCCACCTATTATTATCGTGCATGGTAACTTGGCGAAGAAATTGCCAATGTCTTATAAACGTTATTTAATGAACTACTATCGTAAGTCGTTAAAAATGATGGGTACACCTATTCGTATTCAGTTTAAAGACACCTTGAATCCATTTGCCGGTAAGAAAAAGTTAACCTATACCCAGCAAAAGAAAATTGCTCGATTAACGCAAGGTTATAAAAAAGACTAACGTTTGTTGCAACTTACTGTGCTTACAGTAAGTTGCAATTTCTGTTTTATTTAATTAAGGTTATAGGTACGTTCCACGTTTGATCTTATTGAAAAATATGGCAGGACAAGCAATTTTAACCAACCCCAAAAAACCTTCTGCGCGTAATTTAGCTTATCTAAAAGCGGGTGCGCCTATCACTATTGATATCTGTACCCCAGCAGGTCAAAAAAGAAAGTTTCATACCTTTTATATTGGTTACTTACCTAAGAAGTATGTACTTATCGAATATCCCGATGCGACCAAATTAGGTGCATTTTCTCAATATATTTCTCAAGGCACAGTTATCACTGTTCGTGGCCTTATTGAAGGTCGTGATGGCGCTGCGGTGGCTTTTATTAGCAGTGTTAGACAAACCTTGCAAATACCCTCACGTATTATGGTGTTAGACATCCCTAATACCGTAACCTTACAACAATTACGTTCCTCGGTGCGTATTGATACCCACATTTACGCTAAAGTAAAAATTGATGACGTTTACTGGCAAACAACCATGACTAACTTATCGGTTGATGGTGGTCAGCTAGATATTATCAATGGCGAACAGTTGGTATTGGCAGAAGATAAAGTAATCGATATTGTGGTGGAAACAGGGGAAGGGGAAAGTAATATAAAACTCAACGCCACCATTTGCAATATTAAACAGCAAGTTGATGGTCTCTCTTTTGGGGTTAAATTTAATAAAGTGAGTAAGCAACAGGTCATTGAGTTGCTTTATCAAGCGCTAGCACATGATCACTAACCTACTTATATTGCTTTACTGCTCAAGCAAAACCCTTATCAGTGGTAAATTTATATTACCCGCGCATTAATACTGCCATCAGTTAATTGCACACTTATTTCTTCATCCTTGCACACCTGAGTAACTTTAGTAATAACAGTATTATTTTTATTGCGGGTGACACTGTAACCTCTAGCTATCGTTGCTAATGGGCTAACCAGTTGCAATTGCTCAATCAAGTGGACAAAACTTTCACTTTTATGCTGTAAAGTGTTTTGCATTGCATGGCTAATTCTTTGCATATTCTGCTGAGTTTTTTCTTGTTGTAATTGAATCACTTTTGCCGGTGATTGTTGTAATAGTCTTTGGCTAAGCTGAGCAGGTTTCGTTTGAATTTCTACTAGATTACGCTTCATCGCTTGCTTTAAACGTAAGGCCAATTCATCGGATTTTTGTTGCTGTAATTGTAACTGTTGTTCAGGATGGACTTGCGATAACCTGTGTTGTAAATAATTTCTTTCATTGCCTAAATGGGCGAGTTTTACTTGTTGAACTTTAAGCAAACGTTGTTTAAGCATAACAACACGCTTAAGTAACTCACTGCTATCGCTTGATACTAGCTCCGCGGCTGCAGAAGGCGTAGCGGCGCGTAAGTCAGCAACATAATCACTTAGTGTGGTATCAATTTCATGACCAACGGCGCTAATCACTGGCAGTTCGCTTTGATAGATAGCGCGAACAACACTTTCTTCATTAAACGGCCATAAATCTTCTAAAGAGCCACCACCTCGACCAACAATAAGTACATCACATTCTTGACGACTATTAGCACGCTCAATGGCATGGCAAATATCACCTTGCGCATAGTCACCTTGTACCAAAGCGGGATAGATAATAGCTTTGATATTTGGATTACGACGTTTAAGTACCGTTAAAATGTCTTTCACCGCAGCACCGGTAGGAGAAGTAACAATACCAACACAATTGATATGTGTTGGTATTGCTTTTTTATGGCTTAAATCAAATAAGCCTTGTGCGTTGAGTTTGTTTTTTAATTGTTCAAATTGCTGACGCAGCATACCGGCACCAGCATCTTCCATATGTTCAATAATTAGTTGGAAGTCACCACGAGGCTCATATAAAGACACTTTAGCGCGCACAAGAACTTGTTGGCCATTACTCGGTTTTGCTCCTGTGCCTAAACGTACACGTCTATTACTGCCTTTAAACATGGCACACTTAACTTGCGACTTGGCATCTTTCAATGATAAATACCAATGACCTGAACTAGCGGCAATAAAATTGGATACTTCACCGGTTAACCAAACCGTATTTAGCTCACTTTCTAGAATAAAGCGTACTTTTTTAGTTAATTCGCTTATTTGTAATATATGCTGTTGGCTCATAATGAAGAGGTAATCGTGGTTTTGTGTAGGCAGATAGCTAGCTAGTATATCAAGTCTACTGAGATAATGCCGAACTGATAACCGCTAATGTCATAAGCATATATTACTAGTGTTTAGTGCCTTTCGCTCAAACTTTATAGTTTATTGTAATACGGTTAATTAGTTGACACTTCTGTCAATAATTAGCTGTTAGGACATTAATCCAAATTATATTCTTATAAATAAAGTATTTCGGCACTATTATTGCGTTGTTTTTTAGTGAGTTGATAAAAGTTTAAAAAATAGGTTTACCTAAAACAAGAAAACGGTTAAAATTCTGCCGCAATATTCACTCCCTAACCAACCTTTTTAGAGAGATGTTGCGATGCTAAGAATTGCCCAAGAAGCTTTAACTTTTGATGACGTATTACTTGTACCTGCTCATTCAAAAGTACTCCCACACACGGCTGATTTAAAAACTAAATTAACCCGTAAAATTAATTTAAACGTACCGATGATTTCTGCGTCTATGGACACAGTTACCGAAGCGCGTCTAGCGATCACGTTAGCGCAAGAAGGTGGTTTAGGTTTTATTCATAAAAACATGACCATTGCTGAACAAGCGCAGAATGTTTCTCAAGTGAAGAAGTATGAAAGTGGCATAGTTTCAGACCCTGTAACTGTAGATAGCAAATTTACTATTGAACAGGTTATGCACAAAGCTGATGACCTAGGTTTCTCAGGTTTCCCCGTTGTTGATGATAATAACAATTTAGTGGGTATCATCACTGGACGTGATTTACGTTTTGAAACAGATTTAAGTAAACCTGTCTCTTCACTAATGACAATAAAAGAAAATCTAGTGACAGTTAAAGAAGGCGCTGCTCGCGAAGAAATTTTAGGTTTAATGCACAGTAACCGTATTGAGAAAATCTTAGTGGTTGATGATGCGTTTAAACTTGTAGGTCTTATTACTGCAAAAGATTACCAAAAAGCTGAAGACAAGCCTGACGCCTGTAAAGACGAATTTGGTCGTTTACGTGTTGGTGCTGCTGTAGGTGTTGGCGCAGGTACTGATGAGCGTATTGACGCTCTAGTGGCTGCGGGAGTTGATGTTTTATTAATTGATACTTCACACGGTCATTCACAAGGTGTATTAGATAGAGTTAAAGAAGCCCGTAATAAATACCCAGACTTGCAAATTATTGCCGGTAATGTTGCAACCGCATCGGGCGCAAAAGCTATGGCTGATGCCGGTGTTGATGCCGTTAAAGTAGGTATAGGCCCAGGGTCAATTTGTACTACACGTATTGTTACAGGTGTGGGTGTGCCACAACTAACTGCTATTTCAAATGCTGTTGAAGGCTTGAAAGGCACAGGTATTCCAGTGATTGCTGATGGCGGTATTCGTTTCTCGGGTGATATTGCTAAAGCACTTGTTGCTGGCGCGCACTGCGTTATGGTTGGTAGTATGTTAGCCGGTACGGAAGAAGCACCAGGTGAAGTTGAGCTTTATCAAGGTCGTTACTACAAGTCTTATCGTGGTATGGGCTCTTTAGGGGCTATGGCGCAAAAAGATGGCTCAAGTGATAGATACTTCCAAAAAGCTGAAGGCGAAGCAGACAAATTAGTACCAGAAGGTATTGAAGGTCGTGTTGCTTATAAAGGCCCTGTAGCGGCAATTATTCATCAGCAAATGGGTGGTTTACGTTCGTCAATGGGCTTAACTGGCTGTAAAGATATTGAAACTATGCGTACCAAACCTGAGTTTATGAAAATTACTTCAGCCGGTATGGGCGAGTCGCACGTACATGACGTTACCATCACCAAAGAAGCGCCAAACTATAGAACGGGTTAGTCGAACAGATTATTTCTGTGCTAGTTAACGCAATAGCAGCATCAGAAGTGCTCACTGACTAGCGTCAGCTCCGCGCTTCTTCTTTGCTTTAGCGCTAATTAGCTTTGAACTAAACTATTCTTCATCTCTTAATTAAAATTAAGAAGATAACAAATTCAAACAGGCTGAGCAGGAATCTCACAAGAGAAAGCTCAGCCTTTTTATTTAATGCACACCGCTCTAAATGAACAAGTATAAAGTTTGTTCATGATAAGCGTTAACAGTAGGAAAACAACCATGAGTAAAAACATTCATGATCACCGCATACTAATATTAGATTTTGGTTCTCAGTACACTCAACTTATCGCACGTCGTGTACGTGAAATAGGTGTTTACTGTGAACTTTGGTCGTGGGACGTAACTGAAGAGCAAATTAAAGGTTTTAACCCAACGGGTATTATCCTTGCTGGTGGTCCAGAGTCAGTAACTGAAGCTAACTCTCCTCGTGCACCTGAATATGTATATACCGCTGGCGTACCAGTATTAGGTATTTGTTACGGCATGCAAACCATGGCTGAGCAACTTGGCGGTGGTGTTGAAAGCTCGAGTCATAAAGAATTTGGTTATGCTGCTGTTGAGTTAATTGCCCAATCTGCGTTATTCAACAAAGTTGAAGACAGCGTTGGTGATAATGGTAATGCCTTACTAGACGTTTGGATGAGTCACGGCGATAAAGTGTCTGCAATTCCTGAAGGCTTTGTTACTGTTGCAAAAACAGCAAGTTGTGCTTTTGGCGCAATGGCCAATGAAGAGAAGAAATTTTACGGCGTACAATTCCACCCTGAAGTTACGCACACAAAACAAGGTTTACGCATTTTAGAAAACTTTGTTGTAGATATCTGTAAATGTGAAAAGCTTTGGACTTCAGCGTCAATTATTGATGATGCTATTGCCAAGATGAAAGCACAAGTAGGTGACGATGAAGTTATCCTTGGTCTTTCTGGTGGTGTTGATTCATCTGTTGTTGCCATGTTATTACAGCGCGCTATCGGTGATAAACTGACTTGTGTATTTGTTGATAACGGTTTGCTTCGTTTAGATGAAGGCAAGCAAGTAATGGATATGTTTGGTGATCATTTTGGTCTTAAAATTATTCATGTTCAGGCTGAAGACAGATTCTTAGATCGTTTAGCCGATGAAAGCGATCCAGAGAAAAAACGTAAAATCATTGGTAACGTTTTTGTTGAAGTATTTGAAGAAGAATCAAAGAAACTTGAAAATGCTAAGTGGTTAGCACAAGGTACTATTTACCCTGATGTGATTGAGTCAGCGGCTTCTGCTACTGGTAAAGCACATGTGATTAAATCTCACCATAACGTTGGTGGTTTACCTGAGCATATGGAAATGGGTCTAGTTGAACCATTACGTGAGTTATTCAAAGATGAAGTACGTAAAATCGGTTTAGAGCTAGGTTTACCGTACGACATGCTTTATCGTCACCCGTTCCCTGGACCTGGTTTAGGTGTACGTATTTTAGGTGAAGTGAAAAAAGAATATGCTGACTTATTACGTCGCGCCGATGCTATTTTCATTGAAGAATTACACAACCACGACTTATACAAAAAAGTAAGCCAGGCATTTACCGTATTTTTACCGGTAAAATCTGTAGGTGTGATGGGCGATCAGCGTAAATACGATTGGGTTGTTTCTTTACGTTGTGTTGAAACTATCGACTTTATGACCGCTCGTTGGTCACATTTACCGTATGATTTCTTAGGCTTAGTTTCTAACCGTATTATCAACGAAGTTGATGGTATCTCACGCGTAGTTTACGACATCTCTGGTAAACCACCAGCGACTATCGAATGGGAGTAGCTTTATAGTAAGCTTGATATAACAATCAACTTCGGCGTTGAAAGTACTCACCTATAGTCATAGGCTCCGTGCTTCCGCCTTGAATTTGAATGTTCTACCTACGCTTTCAATTAAAGCTCTGCATATAGAATTTAATTTAAACCTCACTGTTGAAAAACACTGAGGTTTTATTTTTTACGCACAAGGAATAGCTCTAACTAGTTGGGATTTTAGCAAAGCTTTTGAGTGTTTTATTTTTGAGATTATGTTCAGGATGAACGGTATGTCGCGATGGCATGGATGCCAAGGAGAGACGATGACTATAAGTGATGCCTTTACTTATAGAAAGTAAACATAAAACAATGCCGATAAAATATCTACTAGGACGAGCAGAAATTATAATGACTATTACTAGATTAGAAACTAAGCAAAGAATGAGTAGAATTGTTAAACACAACGGTACTATTTATTTATGTGGTCAAGTAGCGGCGGATGCCACTAAAGATATCACCGAACAAACACAAACCATGCTGGATAAAGTTGATGCTTTGTTAATACAAGCAGGCAGCGACAGAGGGCACATCTTATCAGCAACTATTTATGTTAAAGACATGAGTTACTTTGCTGATATGAACGCGGTATGGGATGTTTGGCTACCCGAAGGGCATGCTCCTGCGCGTGCTTGTGTGGCAGCAAAAATGGCAAGAGAAGCTTTGTTAGTGGAAATTTCAGTAGTAGCTGCTGAAAAGTAATGTGATTGTCTGATTTTTTTACATAAATGTATGAATATATAAGTTGATGACATTAAAGCTCTATTAATCAGAGTCTTGTAATGTTGGTTTGTTTTTTGCACAGACCAAAGCAATCAGGTAATAATTATATTAAGAGATAAAAATGAAAAATTTTAGTTTAGTTCTAGCTATGGTTTTAGCTTTGTTCGTAGCTAAGTCTGCGAATGCAACGTTAATGACATTAGAGTTTGAAGGGAATTCAACGGGTGTAAGCTACGTTGAAGCAGGAATGACTATTTCAGCTACATCAGCAGAGCCAATTAGAACTAATGGTAAATGGTTTCTTGATTGTTGTGATGCAGGACCAGAAACTTTTTCATTATCCACCGGCGGAATTTTTGACCTTGTCAGTGTTTTCAGAAGTCATATTGATGCAGCTGATCCAGTTGTTTGGGTAGGTTACTTTAATGGTCAAGTAGTGGCGAGCCAATCGTATAACTCTGGTCAGAATAGTGTTTTTAACTTTGCTGGTTTCACCGGTTTAGATCGTGTCGATGTTTCTGTTGCCGGAAGCTGGACTGATACTTCTTTTGATAACCTTACCTACCAAGCTTCAAGTATTCCAGAGCCAACTTCAATTGCTTTAATTTCTTTGGCATTATTTGGTATGACAGCAGCTAGAAAAAGAAAATAACCTTAGTCAGAACGGGTTACTACTTGCAAACAAACCTTAGGTTTTCCTAAGGTTTTTTTTTGCATAAATTTATAAATAATAAGAATTATTATATAAATTTTGACTCACTAAGTATTAACACCGTATATTGTTGAACAGTTTTATCACAGCGAATTTTACCGATAAAATAATTCAATAAAGCAAACCTTAAATGATAGGGAATCAAATGTCTTCAAAAGGCTTCACCGAACAAAAGGGTGTTGTTGCAGCGGTAAGTGCTTGTCCAATTGAAGGTTAAGTTGATTAAAGCTAGGCAGTTTCTTTACTGTTGTTTTGTGTGTTATTAAATAAATAAGGAACTGATAATGATCAGATTATATAGTTTTGGATCTAGCTTTGGTGTAATGGATCCTAGTCCATTTGTGGTGAAAGTAGATGCCTTTTTAAAAATGGCAGAGTTACCCTACGAAGTTAAAAGTGGCGCGCATTACTTAAAAAAATCACCTAAAGGTAAGCTGCCTTTCATCTCAATTCAACAGCAAGCAGAAGAAATAGTTGTTGCTGATTCACAGCATATAATTGAGTATTTAACGCAAAACTACTCGGTTACCCTTGACGATTTCTTAACGAAAGAGCAGCGCGCGCAATCTTATTTGTTAACCAAATCACTCGATGAAAACCTATATTGGTGTTTAGTATATTCTCGCTGGGTATTAGCAGAGACTTGGCCACTTGCTAATAAAGCTTTTTTTGGTAGGATGCCGTTGCCTTTACGTTGGTTTATCCCTAGCTTAGTCAGAAAGTCAGTGATTAAAAAATTACATGCTCATGGTATGGGCCGACACAGTCAGGCTGAAATATTAACAATAGCCGACAAAAGTTTTAACGCTTTATCGATTTTACTGGGTGATCAAGACTATTTTTATGGTGAGCAGCCAAGTTCATTTGATGCCACTGCTTATTCAATCTTGTGCCAATTTATCTCAGTTAATTGTGATAATGAATTTAATAGTAAAGCACGTAATTACCCTAATTTAATCCGTTATTGTCAGCGGATTGAACAAGAATTTTATTAACGGAGTAAGTTCTTTGAAACTTTCCAACCAATACCATCAATTGGGTCAAAGCTTTTCACAGCAAACCCTGCCTTCACCTGTTGCTCAGCCGATACTATTACTGTGGAATGGACCTTTAGCACAATCGCTTTCAATAAACTATTCTAGCCAAAAAGATAGTGAACTGTTGGCACAATATTTCTCTGGCAACCAGTTAATTGATGGCAGTACGCCAATTGCACAAGCGTATTCGGGTCACCAGTTTGGCCATTTTAATCCGCAATTAGGTGATGGCCGTGCGCATTTATTGGGTGATATTACTGATAAACAAGGTCAGTATTGGGATGTACAATTAAAAGGCTCTGGTACTAGTTTCTTTTCTCGCCAAGGTGATGGTCGCTGCGCGCTAGGGCCAGCGCTACGTGAGTATATGATGAGTGAAGCTATGTTCGCCTTAGGCGTACCAACTACTCGCTGTTTGGCGGTAGTAGCTACCGGTGAGGCGGTTTATCGAGAGCGAGCATTACCTGGCGCCGTTGTTACTCGCATTGCCACTAGCCATATTCGTGTTGGCACTTTTCAATATTTTGCAGCCCGAAAAGATATTGAATCACTTAAAAAACTGACCAGTTTTTCCATAGGTCGTCACTTTCCTGAAATTAAATTAGCGTCTTCAGCAGAAGTTATTTCTGATGTTATCTTACCCAGTAGCCAAAATGTTATTGATTTTTTTGCAGCTGTTCTCAACAAACAAGTTGCTTTAGTCGTGTCATGGTTACGTGTTGGTTTTATCCATGGAGTGATGAATACTGATAATACTGCCATATCAGGTGAAACCATTGATTACGGCCCTTGTGCCATGATGAACCATTATCACAGTGATACAGTTTTTAGCTCTATTGATAGAAATGCGCGTTATGCATTTGGTAACCAAAGCAAAATAATACAATGGAATATGGCGCGTCTTGCTGACTGTTTATTACCGCTGATTGATGAAGATGAGGATATTGCCTTAGCCAAAATCACACCATTGTTACATAAATTTGCCAATGACTTGCAGTATCGTTATTTTGAAATGATGGTGAATAAGTTAGGCATCAGTGAATTGGCCGATGGTGATATTGACTTGGTTAATGATTTGCTAGGCATCATGAGCGATATGAAACTAGATTATACCCAGTCTTTTGTCACCTTAGCTGCTAACTTAAATCAAGCAGAAGTAGATAACGTGCTTGCTATGAAAGTTGCTCAGGAAAGTGCCGAAGGAGCTATCGATGATGAAGCCGAGCAAGACAAGTGGCAGCAATGGCTTAGTCGTTGGTATGTAAGAATTGCCGCCGATATTAGCGCAGCTAAAGACTTGATGGCAAAAACTAACCCGTTAGTCATTCCAAGAAATCATCATGTTGAAGTTATTTTAGCGTCGAGCCAAACTTCTTATCAAGAAAATGGTGACTTATCAGATTTAAATAAGTTTCTAGCAGTAGTGCAGCAACCTTATACACAATTAGATAATACTCACAATTATCAAGATACGCCTAGTGATGGTGATGAAAATTATCATACTTTTTGTGGAACTTAAGCCTGTTATAAACCTAATAACTGCTTTAACTTATCAGCACCAGTGCGACTGGTGCTGAGTTCTGTTTTATCCTCATCATCCATGATCACCATTAACTTGCCATTAAACCAACGTTGAATTTCTTTAATTCTATCGACATTAATTAAGTAGCTTCGATGAATACGAACAAACTCTGCTGGCGCTAATGATTGCTCTAAGAAATCGAGTTTTTCTGATAAGTAATGATGCTCTTTACCATCCCAAGCTAAGCAATTACCTTGAGATGATTTGATAAAGAGTAAGTCACTTGGTGATAATATGGTCATGCGCTCACCATTTTTACTGATCAAGCGTTTAATCGGTGCGTTATTAGTGAGTATATAATTCTGCTCTTGTTGGCTTTTCTCTATAGGTAATCCGGCCAAAAACTGTTTTTTAGCCTTATCTATAGCAGCTTTTAACCGCCCCAGAGGGAAGGGCTTTAACAGGTAATCAGTAGATGACTGTTCAAAGGCTTGTATGGCAAATTGATCATAAGCAGTGGTAAAAATGATCAGTGGTTTATAATCAAGTAAACTTAATAACTCCATGCCGCTAATTTCAGGCATTTGAATATCCAGTAACACTAAATCAGGCTTTTGGGTATTTATTAGCGCTACAGCTTCCTTACCCGTGGTAGCAAAGCCAAGCACATCAATATCTGCAATAAGACTTAACTGATGGGCGAGTTTGTCTCTGGCTGGTTTTTCATCGTCAGCAAAAATAACGCGCATTTTATCTGGTATTTCCTTGCCCGTTAACTTATTCATAGTGCCATCTCCACCAATACAGTAGCTCCTTTGCGATTAGGAGCTGTACCGTTAGTTAAACTTACTTTACCCTGTGGTAACTGCTGCATGCGTTGTTGCAAGTTTTTCATACCAATGCCCTGACCATAACCTTTGGCTAACACGGCTTCGCTAAATCCAGAGCCATTATCACTAATTAATATTTTTAATATTTCATCTTTACGGTTAATGACTTTTTCTACTTTAATGGTGATTGTCAATTCAGTTTGTTGAGCATTATGTTTGACTGCATTTTCAACAATGGGCTGTAAAATAAGTGGCGGTACTTGCGTATTGAGCAGCTCAGCTGGAATATTTAAGTTAACGGTAAGTCGGTCGCCAAAGCGGGCTTTTTCTATATTCAAATATTTGTCAATAATGGCAATTTCTTGTTGCAGAGAGACACTGTTCTTTTCGCCGGTATCTAATGAATAACGAAGTATATCGGCTAATTCATGTAATACTTCATCAGCTAAATCCGGGTTAGAATGAATATAAGCTGAAATAGTATTTAAGCTATTGAACATAAAGTGTGGATTTAATTGATACCTTAAGGTTTGCAATTGTGCTTGTTTCCTTGCCTGTTTTTCCTGTGATATTTTTCCTCTGCTTTCAATATAACGGCTAATAAAATAAATAGGTATTCCCCAGGTCATACCACCAAAGAAAACAAAATTACCCATAGAGGAGAATCCATCAAAAGCTAAAAGCAGCAGTTGGTTGGTTATTGCCAGGCCAAACGACATTGAAAGCACAGCAATGAAACACTCGAGCAAGACATTATGAAATCCTCTTTCCCTTATTGAGAATATAAGAAAAGCTGCTAGCCATACAGGTAACCAATAAAAGCAAACAAACCATATGCTTGTCGCTAACAGTGTATTTAAGGAAATAGAAGACATGCCAAATACTATCAAGCCAGCCGTAAAGGTTAGATCAACCAAGAGTAAGATAAAAAAGCTATATTTGAAAAAAGGGTGTCGTAACATGAAGTGCTCTATTTTGTATATTTAATGATGAATCGTTATCGATAAAAAACTGAATGATAAGTGATAAAAGATATCTAAAGAATTGCTTTAGATATCTTTGTATATTTCTAAAGCTTAGCGTCAGCTTAGCAAATTAAAAATAACTTATGTTACTTATTTGTAAGGTGTTTTTGTTGCTCGCTAATTGCTGTCCAGGCATAGTGCGCCATACTAAACTCAAACCAGCTAAGCTTTTTGCCGACCAATCTTTCTGGCTGCCGAAGCCAAATTGCTGCAACTGAGTAAAGGGTACTTCCACTGTTGTCCAAGTCTCGCTTGGCTGCAGAGTGGCAGAAAAATGGTCCCAGTCCTGTACTTCGCCATGATAAACTGAAATGCTAAACGGAACTGTAGAGCCTTGGTAAGTTATTTTCACTCCCTTGAATTTCGAAGCGTCAACGGGTGTCTCAAACATAACCTGCATTCCAGCCCATGCACCAAAACCACCAGGTTTTCCTAACTGGGTATCAATAGAGAGTACTTTCTCTTTTTGTGCAAGTTTTGCTGTCGATTGACCGCCCATCATGGTATCGCTAATCGCTTGCCACTTAATTTCATCTGCAAAGTTATCGATGGTTTTTTTAGCTGAGCTGGCAATAACTGCAGCGGCATTACATTTTTCACCAAGCATGGTTATTTTTTTGTTTTGGGCAATCAGATCTTTTCTATCAACTTTAATCCCTGATTTATACACCGATTGGATATGACTTATCTGGCTAATGTCGTTGAGCGGATTTTGTTTTAGTAAAATAAAACTTGCTTGAAATCCTACTTTTAATTGGCCTAGCTCGGGTGCATTAATTATTTTTGCTGCATCTATTGTGGCAGCATTTATTACTTGTGCGTTTGTTAATCCAGATTGACTCAGCGCTTGTAGTTCATTATGCAGACCGCTGCCATGTAAAGTATAAGGGTTGCCTGCATCAGAGCCTGTACCAATGGTAATACCGGCTTGGGCAAGTAAGTTAAGGTTCTTGTATGCCAATTGTCTTTTTTGCCAAGCAATATCTTTCCATTTGGATGGCTCAGGCACTTTATCAAATAAGCAGTGTTGCAGTTTATCTGGCACTGTCGCTAACAAGCTTGTGTTACTACTAATCTGCTGGAGTTCGTGCTCGGCACTGTGGTTTTGATAAACCGCTAACGTTGGTATGTAAGCGACATTATGTTTAACCATTAAGGCGATAAACTCATCATCAATTGCTTCGGTATTAATTCCATGGGCTAAGGCAGTAGCGCCTGCTTTAATTGCTCTTTTGCCATCGGCTAAGGTAGATACATGCACAAAGTAAGGCAGTCCCGCCGCTTTTGAACGTCTGCCAACTTCGGTTAGTTGCTTGTCGGTTAATGAGTCGCCATGACCACCAAAGGTTTCAATAACTGCTTTGGTTAGATGTGGTTTTCGCGCCATATGTTGTTGCCATAAACCTTCTATAGCTGCATCACTGGTTACTTCCAATGCACTGCCGCCAAACTGTGTGCCATGGCCGCCCGGATTGGTAAATAATACCCCGGCATAAAATAAGTTTGGTGAGGTTTTATAGCTGGTTAAATTTTTTGCCGCGTTAAGGGTAATATCAAATGAAAATAAGTCGACAATACTGGTAACACCTAAATATAAGTTCGAATTAAAATGAGCGTCCACCGGTAAGTATTGAAACTCTTTACCATAGTTGCTACCAGATGCGCCAAGATGAACATGTAAATCAATTAATCCCGGTAGGGCGAAGCTGTTTTTAGCATCAACAATCTTATCTGCGGTTTTAAAGGCTGCTTGATTTTTTGCTATACCAGTGATTATTTCAATAATCTTGCCATCTTCAATATACAATGTACTTGGCTGGCTAAAGGCGCTTTGCTCTGCTTGGTACAAACGAACATTGTCTATACGTAAATCGATGGCTTGGACACTTAGGCTACTAATACAGCTAAGGCCGGCCAATAGACTGGTTATGTTCAGTGATAATTTTTTCATTCGTTAATCCCTTATATCTTGATTATTATTCTGTGTTATATGTGCTATATCGTGGCAGAACTTACCTGTTGATAGCGTAAATTTAGCGCGTTGGCACAGCCTTGTCGGTCTACTTTCTTTGAACTGACATTATTTGCCTTTGAATCGACATTTAAACCTAGCCAGCTTTATTTTTAAGGGGAGGGTTAAGTCTTTTTGATGGCAAGAATTAAGTATTTTCGCCTTAGCCAAGGTATGATGAACACATTAATAAATGACTACCTTTAATGTGATAATACCCATGACCAATCCTACATTCGGCCAGCAAGCTCCACAAATGACTCAGCAAGTCAGACAAGTTAGCGAATTAACGCCATTACTCAAAAAAACTTTTGGATTTGATGGCTTTCGTCCAGGGCAAGAACAAACCATATCGCAACTGTTAAATGGTCAATCGTCTTTAGCCATTTTCCCAACCGGCTCAGGTAAGTCATTGTGTTATCAATTAACCGCTTTGCATTTACCACATTTAACCTTAGTAGTATCACCGTTATTAGCCTTGATGAAAGATCAACTGGCCTTTCTTGCTAGCAAAGGCATTAAGGCAGCAAGCATTGATTCGACCCTAAAAGGCAATGAAGCGCAAAACGTGATGGCTGGGGTTCGTGATGGCGATATTAAAGTATTGATGGTGTCAGTAGAACGTTTCAAAAATGAAAGGTTCAGACAGTTTATAGAATCTGTGCCTGTGTCTATGTTAGTGGTTGATGAAGCGCATTGTATCTCTGAGTGGGGTCATAACTTTAGGCCAGATTATTTAAAACTACCGAGTTACTGCCAAGCATTAAAAATTCCCTTGGTATTATTACTTACCGCCACGGCTACGCGTAAAGTAAAAATGGACATGGCGGCTAAGTTTGCTATTCGAGACGAACATATAGTGCAAACAGGCTTTTACCGCGCCAACCTCGATCTAACTGTACTGCCGGTGACTGAGTATCATAAAAATAAGCAACTTGAGCAAATAATTAATCAGCAACAAGGCCCTGGTATTGTTTATGTGACCTTGCAACACAGTGCTGAAAAGGTTGCGCAATATTTATCTCAACAAGGCATTAATGCTTGTGCTTATCATGCTGGTTTTGATAGTGATACGCGCAGTCAGATTCAACAGGACTTTATGGCGGGTAAAATTCAAGTGATTGTCGCCACTATTGCCTTTGGTATGGGTATAGATAAAAGTGATATCCGCTTTGTTATTCATTATGACTTGCCAAAATCTATTGAAAACTATAGTCAAGAAATCGGCCGAGCAGGGCGTGACGGACAGCCTGCGCAGTGTTTTACCCTAGCAAACCTTGATGGCTTAAATACGGTAGAAAACTTTGTTTATGGTGATACCCCAGAATATGCTGGCATCGAAATGATGATTAACACTATCAAAGATGAAGTTGTTACTAACTCTTATGACAGTAAGTGGGAATTGCAAATATTACAGCTGTCTAATGCGGTTAATATCAAACAGTTGCCATTAAAAACCTTATTGGTACAGTTAGAACTCGCTGGTGTCATTGAACCTTTATATGCCTATTTCGCTGATTTTAAAATTAAGCTGTTAAAACCAAAAGATGAAATCATTAATAGCTTTAATGATCAACGCAAAGATTTTCTCCAGCGTATTTTTAACGCCACAGAGTTTAAAAAAATCTGGGGTAGTTTAAATTTTAATACCTTATTAAAAGATAAAAGTATCGAGCGAAATCGGGTTATTGCTGCCCTTGAATATCTGCAAGAACAACAACTGATAGTACTTGAAACCAAAGGCATGACTGAGGTTTTTAAAATAAACCTTAATGAGTTAGCTGACCCGAGTTTGTGCCAAACCTTAAGTGACTACTTTAAAGATAATGAAGAGAAAGAAATAAAGCGTATTGCGACCTTAGTGCGCTTCTTTCAATTAAATAGCTGTTTAACGGCAAATTTGGCTAAGTACTTTGATGACCATAGCCTAGATACGGATGACTCTCGTGAATCAGGCACAGTGCCACAATGTGGTCATTGCAGTGTTTGTCGTGGGCAAGTGGCGGTGCTTACGCGCTCTCAAGAAAATACGCCATGGCCGAGTGACGAGGCATTAAAACAAGGCATGACTGAATTAGCTGAGCGACTATCGGGTAAGATAAACCAATCCTTATCTCTGGAGAGTTACTGCCGATTTTTTGCTGGTATGACAGTGCCATTATTTGGCCGTAATAAAGTCAGACAGTTATCAGCTTTTGGCTTATGTGAACAGCAGCGTTATCAAGCTATTCGTGACAAGTTGGCGAGTTTAAGTGATTAAATAGCGATATTCATTTATTGAGAAATAAATACCGATAAATATGTATCGCGAAATAAATCACCTGTAAGTAGATATATAAAAAAGTGGCTAACAATAGCCACTTTTTTATAACCGTATTTGAGCGGTAGGAATTTAACGGTAAATGTTTCACTGTAAGTACCTAACAGTAAAGCAGTAGCAATGTTTAATTAACTAACATTGCTACTATCAGAGGCTACTATTGTGCTGGTGTAGCTCTACAACGATCATAAGAACAAATATTTCTCATTGCTCTAACATCACGTGAATTAATAACACCATCATTATTTAGGTCAAATGAGATATCAAGCTCTTCACCACGACGAATAGCCATAGCAAAAGCGCGAATATCATTTCTATCTACATCGCCATCACCATCCATATCGCCAGTTATAACAACAGGGTCAGTACCAAAAAGAGCATTAGTAATTTCATAGTCATTACTGGTGTCTTTTTCTGTCATCACGGCCACACCTGCACAATTACCACTTTCATCAGTAATAGCGGCACGACGATTACCAAACCATTTCCATGTTGAGGCACTGTCGTAGGTATCACCCTTTGCTAGCGTGGTAAAACCAAAGTTCTCACTTAGCTCACCAGTAACATTATCAACACGATAAACTCGTACAGTGTGATCGCTGTTATTAACAAAGGAGAAGTCACTTTCAAAAGGCCCAACCAAATGCGGCGCTTTTAACGCACAACTACCAATAACATTTACAGCAGGGATAACTTCTGGCGTAGCGGCCTTAGCCACAGTCGCTTCGTCAACCGTAAAGCTACTTACTGCATTATTTAATACACCTACACTTAAACAATTTAAGTTACTGTCAGTAACCATTAAGCGACGATCACCATACCAAACATCGTTACTATAACTTGCCCCTGGCGCTAATACGCCGTAACCATGAGTAAATTCATTGGCACCACTAGTGGTGATGATTTTACCGCTAGTATTATCAATTCTAAATAAGCGCACTGGCGTATCTGAGGTATTGGTAATGGTGAATTCATGTGATTCGCTCATGATTAAATGAGCTTGTGCTAACTCGCAACTGCCCATTTGGTTTAATGCAGGAATTTCCTCAACAATAACATCTTTCACTAAATCAGCTTCAATGGTGAAAGTATTATCATCTGCTGCCATTACCGCAACACCCAAACAATTCATGTTGTTATCGCTTAACATCATACGATCGCCAACTGTCCAACTTGTTGATGTGTAAGTATCGCCATGGTTTAAGGTTTTATAGTTTTTTCCAAAGTTAGTTTTACCCGTTGTACTATTTATCCAGAATAGTGAAACTGGTGTATTGGTAGTATTAGTAAAGGTAAAATTAGTTTTACTGGCATCAAAATAACGTGGATATTGCTGGACTAAATTACAACTGCCAATGGTATCAGCCGCGGGTATTTGTGCTGCTGTTGGCGCTACTGTTTCAGAATTTTCCAGCATGTATGCTGCAAAGCCTGACTCTGTACGTTGTACAACCCCTTTAAGTGCCGTTACATAGGCATTATTATTGCCTGCTTGTAAGGCCGCGGTAATTAGCTCCATCTCGCTTTTATGCTGTTCAGCTAAGTAACGCATGGCAAAATAACCCCATTGATATAAATTATCGTACTCATAACTCATAAATAGGATGTTATATAAAGGGGGGATGGTTTCACCTTTTAAGGTGTTTAAGGTACGGGTATGATCTTTACCCATGGCCATATACTCAGCCAGGCCTTCAGACCAAGCAACGTTATAGTCAAATGAACCGTATGAACCTGATTTTATATAACGACCATCAAGGTAATGAGTAAACTCATGTCTTAGGTTATATATTTGATCAATGTACTGGCATGAACCACCAAGCCAAGAATCAGGGCATTGCATGGCAATAAAACGTGCTTGGTTACCTTCTGCTGTTGGTGTGCCTTCTAAATACATACCACCGTTATCAGTACTTATGCCAAAAAATTCTCCTGCATATTTTTCATAATCTTCAGGGCTAGCAAAGGCAACGACTTCAATATGCTCATTTAAATCGCCAGCAACAGGTGTGCCGACAGTATTAAAGAAGGCATGAAATTCGCTTTCTTGTAGTGCCATATCTGCACATGATTGCGCAAGTGTTGCAGGACTGATTGTGCCTTGTGCACGTATGGTAATGTTATCAGTACAAGCATGGCTTACCGTTAAAATATCTTCTACTTTAGGTGGCACAATACAGCTACCAAACAAAGCATCGCCTTCTTCACAACTACGTCCGGCATTCTCTAAGTAGTTCTTAGTCACAATAATACTCGCCGTTTCTTGTGAAATGTCAGCAATGACTTTACCGTGTGCTTCCAAAATAGTGCTATCAAAACGCGCCTTTGCTTCATCGGTAGCAATAGTTGAAATTTTACCCATAGCATTAAACGAATGAGGCATTATCCATTTTCTATCAGACTCTGCCGACCAACGCATATCATGTGATGTTTCACCTAAAAATATAAATGAGCGCATCACCGATAATACCTCTAACATATTTTCGTTATAGGCGGCTTTAACAGCAGCATCACCATAATAGGCGGCAGATGAAATAGCGCCCATGAATGCCATGGTGCTATCGCCGCCATTGCTGATGGAGAATGGATTGCTTTGTAATGAGTAGTATTGAATAAGGCCTAATAAATGCGGTAACTGATCTTTATAAAATACCGCGCCCGAGTAGCGCTCAAGATTTGTTAATGCATAAGCATAACCTTCTTGTATCACACTGCCGGCAGGACTGACAAAATCGGTCATTTGGGTAACGGCTAATAATGCAGTACTTAAAGCTTGTGCTTCTGAGTTCGTCATCTGCTCAGCATAATATTTATAAGAAGCTAAAAAGTATAATAATTGGTTAAGATCCGGATCAGCTAAGTCATCTGCTTCAGCAAGGTAATGAAGGGCTTGAGATACATCTGTGATGGGATCAATCACGGCGCCGGCAATCGCTTTAAAACCGTTATAATCTGAGGCTAATATTTCAGCAACGCTAGCGCCATATTGTGCTTTAGAGCTAATAAGGGCAGCAGGCACGTCAACGATAGTATTGGTTGGGTAAATAATATAATCACCCATAGGCTCAGGTGGCTCTGGAATATCACCACCGCTAATGTTAACCATTAAACTGGTTTGTTGAATGTTGCCACCAATGTGGAAGTAACGTTTACCAGCATGTGATACAAATGAAATACTCTCATTGTTGCTCTCAGGGTTGTTACTACTCGCCTCAACATCGCCGTCTCCCCACCAAGTACCAGGGTAAAGGGTTATATCAGCATCAGAGCCAGTAAAAGTACCACCAGAAGTAGTAATGGTTACATCGCTATTATCATAAGGAACATCGACAAATAAGTAATGGCCATAATCGGTAATACAGTGCATTTCGTTAGCCGGAACTTCGCCTTGACGGGGCAATGTTTTCTCGCCACACATTTCTACAGCTTGTACATTGGCGATATTCATCGACAGTAATAGTGCGCTAGCAAGTAGCGACTTTTTAGGTAATATTTTCATTGTGAGACCTGTTTCAATTTTTGTTGTTTTTAATTAATTTTTAATTGATTTACATTCGTTTTGATAGTTTTTCAGGTAGGTGCATCGATGAACCAAGAAAGCTGCCTAAACAACTTTCTCAGTTAATAAAATACATTTCTTATTGCTAAATACATTGCATATTTAGGCGTTAACTTAAATGTTAAGTTAGGTGTCAACTCAGCGGTTAACTTGAGGAATTACTTAGCTTTACGACGGCTACTAACAAAGGCTAAACCCGCTAACATTAATAATGCTGCAGATGTTGGCTCTGGAATTGAACTTGCGCTTACGTTAACTGAACTTGCACCAGAAAAAGCTACTGAGTAAGCAGCTGTTTCACCAAATTCATCAAAAACAACCAAGTCAAATATTGAGAAGTCAGTAAAACCTGCTGAATCAGCAGTTAAGTTAAAAGTTGCTAAGACAAAGTCACCTGCGGCCATTAATGAAAAATCATCGGTAAAAAAGTTAAATGCTAAACCAAAATCTTCGGCGGATACTTCTAAGCCATTAAACATAGGATCATCATCAGCCAAAGTTAGGCCACTACTTAATGAGCTATCATCATAAGAGACAACGGAGTTGTCAAAGTTGAAGTCAAACCAAAACATATCTGTTTCATCAAAATCTTGAGCGCTAATAGTAACCAATACTGATTCACCTACTGAAACTTCATCAGCTGAAAGATCAATCGTTAATAAGCCAGCGTTAGCATTAAAGCCGATAAGTAGAGTAAGCATCGCGATAAATTTTTTCATGGTTTTTCCTTTATTTTATTTTAGTTTTGTTATTAAAATTTATATGAAGCCAGTCTCGCGACTGGCTTATTTTTATTTTTTATATGTATATTTATTTGTAATGTGTTTTTGTAGTTTATTGAACTGGGCGACAGCCCTGAGTATCATAATCAACCACTATGGTTGCGCCAGAGCTGACACCGGTAAGCTCGATGTAACTCCAGTAATTCATTTCAGGCGTTAACTCAAGATAGATACAGGCTTGATTATTAGCTTCTGTTGAAGAAGCGTCAAAATTGCCAGTATCTACATTTACCCAACCGCCATTGCGGTAATAAAGTGATAAATCACCAGCTCCATGAGCAACTGTAATGGCAATACTTTTATGATAACTAGCTTCTGGAATTGAGAATGTTTGGCGGCTTTCAGCCCCTAAACAACTAATGTTGCCAGCTTCTAATGTGCCATCAACAAATGCAGCTTGATTAACACAGCTATCTACCAAGGCGCCGTAATTAACATTAAGCGCAATAGTGTCAGTGGCGGTCATGCCATCATTATCAGTTACCGTTAATACCACACTGTAACTACCAACTTGTTGATATTCATGACTAGGGTTTGCTTGGCTACTGCTTGAACCGTCGCCAAAGTCCCAGGCATAACTAACAATACGTCCGTAGTTATCATTTGAACCAGCACTACTAAAGGCAATAGTTTCAAATTGCTCTACGTCACTATTACTTGTTGCCATTGCTGTTGGTGGCTCTGGCGGAGGAGCAATGGTGCTACAGCGATTATATGAACAGATACTTCTCATGGCGCGCACGTCACGTGAGTTAACCACACCATCACCGTTAATATCAAAAGCTAGGTCTAGCTGCTCACCACGACGAATTGCCATTGATAAAGCGCGCATGTCATTTCTATCAACATCGCCATCGCCATCCATATCACCTGCTGGATTGATGATTACTGTCGCCGTAGCCATAGCCGTTGCGCCATCGTTATCGGTAACTGTTAAGCTGATATTATATTGACCCGCTTGTGTATAGTTATACTGAGGATTTTCTAAGTCACTAGTATTACCATCACCTAAATCCCATAAGTAAGTGACAATGCTGCCATCTTGATCAAATGAACCCGCACTACTAAGCATTAGCGCATTGCCGGTAAAACCGGTATAACTAGAGCCCGCTTGCGCAATGGGTAACTCGTTAGGCATCGAATGGTCGGCATCATCTCTAATGTCGTAATAAGCTTTAAAAGTCACTTCACTGTAAGCATCAAACGGGTCAATCATGACATTAAATATGCCACCTTCACCGAACTGGCAGCTTTCTAATGCACCGGGACCTTCCCAAGGACGACAAGTAAATGATTCAATAGATACCATTTTGTTTTGACTTACGTGCATATCTGGATCGCCACTTGAACCAGCAACAATTTCAATCACTACCAGTGATGCTGCATTTGGCACGCTGAATTTATAAGTACGTGGCTCACTACCTTTAGCAGCAGATAAACCAATTTCTTCGGCTAAATAAACACGGCTACAGCCGTCACATAACACCGCATCATTTGGGTTATATAAAGTGATATCAACCGTGGTATTCGTAGTGCTACTCACACCCAACTCATCAGTTACAGTTAAGCTGGCATGGTACTGACCAAGTTGGTTATAAACATAAACAGGGTTCATTGCTGTGCTGTTATCGCCATTACCAAAGTCCCAAAGGTAGCTAACTATACTGCCATCTACATCTGTTGAAGAGTCACCTTTAAAGTGCACCTCATGATCTAGCATTGCTTGGTACGTTGGTGAAGTATTAGCGAAAGGAGGTTGGTTGCTTTCATCTTTTGTTTCATAATAAACATGTAATTCAGCATCCCAATACTCAGCGAAAGGGTCGATAGAAATGTTGAAAGTACCACCTTGAGCAAACTCACAGTACTCAGCTAATTTAGCGGCACTGAACGGTTTACAATCAGCCGTTTCCATGTCGATTACTTTATTGCGGCTAACATACATGTCAGGATCGCCACCATAAGCACCAGCCAGAACTATGACAACTTTTTCAGCACTTTCAGGAATAGTAAACTGGAAGTTTTTCGGGGCAACGCCTTTAGGTGACCATAAACCACCTTTTTTAATCACATGGTAACGTTTGCTACCTGCGGTTAATAAAGGATCTTCAACAGCTAATACTTGCAAGTTAGCTTGATCATATGCGCTAAAGGCATGCACAGTGGCATAATAGCTTTCATTAACTTTAGGGCCTAAAACACCAATAAACTCCGGCGTTGCCGTAGACAAAAATGAAATGTAATCTGCCTGCCATGAACCATCGGCTAGCATAGTTGATTCTTGACCTGCAGATACATACATATCTGGATCTTGACTGTAACCTGATAAGTAAAATGCTAAGGCTTCTGTTCCTGCTGGAGCATCAACGATAAAAGTATCGATAGCATCTTTATCAGCAGAAAGGTTGTCAAAGCTAGTAATTTCTTCACCAACAGGGCCTTGATCAACACCTGAAATACCATCCCAAGGGTGATCGGCGTTGTGGGTATAATCAACTAAACCGGTGGCAATTAAGTTGTCGTTTGACCAAAGTGTCGAGCGAGCGTCGCCATGCAAGGCGGCAGTCATACGAGCTACTTGGCCCTGAGTGAACATGGCATAGTTACTGGTATAGTGCATGAAGTTCTCTGTGTTGGTCGGCTGACCAAGGCAGTTTAGTGAATTTTCATACATATCAGTAGATAATGACATTTGCGGCGTATCACAGCTATTATCGCCAGTTAAGCCACAAAAGGTTTCGTTGGCTAATGAACAACTGTTGCCAGCAAAGGTATGGGGTAAATTAAGCCAATGACCAAATTCGTGAGTTAATACCGAGCGGAAATTTTCATCGGTATTATCGCCAACATACCAACCGTTATAAACGACACGCGAAGTATTAGCTTGCGTCATATTGATATCAGGATACCAAGCAACGCCAGAGTTATTGGTTGAGCCATCATCATACAAGTCGTTCATAATATAAACGTTCATGTATTTAGCGTTATCCCAAGCATCAGCGGCAATTTCACTATCAGCGCCACTGCCGTTACCGTAACCTGCTTGTTCTCGGTTATAGCGTACAATACCCGTTGAATCTGCTCCCGTAGGTGATTTCTGTGCTAAAACAAATTCAATATTTAAGTTTTCACGAATAGCTTGGAATTGTGGAGAAATTGGACCATCTTGGGTATTGGTACCTTGAAAATCTTCATTTAAGCGCTGCAGTGCATCAACAATTTTAGCATCGGTTAAACAGCTTTCAGCAGCATCTTCACAAGTAAACATTTCACCATAAACATGAAACACTACCGGAATGTAATAACGTTCAGCAATGCCATTGTCGGCAACTACAGCCAAGGTACTTGTTCTCGCCATAAGGCTGCTTGCTAGGGATCTGCTTGATAACGATTTACTTGCTTTTTTTGATGCCAAGCTAAATTGTTTAAGTTCGCTAGTGAGTTTTTTTTGTAATTTATGCCAATCTTGGCCATTTTCATCAATGGCACACACTTGAGTTGCCGCACTAATACGTGACTGATGAACATTGCGACTTTTAAGTAAATTTTTTGTTAGGGGATTGCCCTTTACAAGTGTTTTTTGTTTTGCAGACGTCGACTGTATGCTTGCTTTTAAATCTTTAGCAAAGCCATTATCAGGCGTTTGCTTTCCCGCTACAGCAGTTAGTGATGCACATAACATCATTAACATAGACATACTCATTACTTTGTTGTTGATGAGAGTCATTTTCTATCCTTGGTTATTATTATATTTTTATCTGATAGCCAGTTACTTATCTTATCCCTAAGTTGAAAATTCACTATAAAAGTACTGTATATCAAGGGGGGCTTCTTTTATTAACTCGCTACAAACAGAAACCTGAAAAATTCAATGATTATAAATCGCGCAGATTTTGTAGCGAAAAACATCATAAACCCTAACTCATATATTGTATATCTTATATTATTTATTTGTAGTACAAATAGTATAATTTCATAACGTTTAAATAGCTGTCAGTAAAAATTGATAGTCAGTGTATTTGCGGCATGGAGAGCAAAAAATCAACAAAAATTAAACTGTTAAGGTTAGAAAAGTATGGATAGATCAATAAGTTCTAACTATATCGTTAAAAGATGTAACTAAGTGTGTGATGGGCTTGCATCAATGCTTTAAATCGCAATAATAACGATTCCTATTTTCTTTAGTGTTTTAACATGAACTTATCAATTGTAAACCTTGCTGTAACAACAGCATTAACTGCAGCATTAGCTGCCACACCCGTTTTCGCGCAAACTTCTCAGGAACATTCACCAGAATCTGACAATATCGAAAGAATAGTTGTTTCCGCCTCACCCTTTGAGCAAAAATTATCTGATACTGCAAACTCTGTTTTTATTGTCTCTCAAGAAGATTTAGCCTTACAAAAAACCGTTGCTCGTAATTTAAGTGAAATTATTTCTAATTTAGTACCGGGTTTTTCGCCAAGCACTGAAACCATGTCTACCTTCGGACAAAACTTCCGTGGCGGCAAAGCAATCGTTATGATTGATGGCGTATTAATTTCAACAACCTTGCGTGCTGGCGGACGTGATTTACAATCAATTTCAGTTGATGCTATCCAAAGCATTGAAGTGATTAAAGGCGCTAGTGCTATGTACGGTAACGGTGAGGCGGGCGCTATCATCAATGTTATTACCAAAAAATCCACTGCCAATGTTGAAATGCAAACCACCATTGGCGCAGAAGCGTTTGCCAGTGAATTATCTGATACCGGCTACAGCTTCTCACAAACTGTTTCGGGTACCAGTGAGTCAGATGTTGGTTTCATGTTAAACCTAGCGGGTAAAGATCGCGGCAATTTATATGACGCCGATGGTAACCGTTTACCCGGTGCTCCTAATAGCCAAGGCGGTATGGGTGATGCAGACGAGTACGATATTTTATTTAAACTTGATAAAGAAATGACCGACTCTCGCATCGCTTTTCTTGCACATCATTATAAAATCGTTAATAACCTGCAATATAAACGCACAGTTAACGAAGATAATGGCATGGTTGAAATTGATGAAACTAGCCCGTATCAAGGCCCAAACCCATTAACTAAATTAACTAGCTTTCAAGTAACCTATGAACATGATGATTTTTTTGGTCAGCAGCTTAGCCTTTCTGCTTATAAAAGTGATGTTAATGTCGGTTATGAATCAGGCTCAGAAATTGTTTCAGAGCGTGCTGGTTTTAAAGCGGCACTACAATGGCGTATCACGGATGAGCAACGCTTAGTTTACGGCTTTGAATACGGTACAGATAACACCGAACAAGGCCGTATGCGTGATGTTATGATCACTGAAGCGGGTGCTGGCGAAGCAGTAATCGAATCGCAATATATTTGCTCAGTATGTGATTTAACTGAAACCAAGTTAAGCCCGTTCGCCCAATACTGGCATCAGCTCGGCGATGATTTAACCCTGCAAGCAGGTCTTCGTTATGAAAACTTTGAAATTGAAGTACCTGATTATCAGCGCTATAGAAAAGGTGTTATCACCGAAAAACAAGGCGATACCTTAAAATATAACAAGCCGTTAGTTAATTTAGGTGCGGTTTATAGTGTTACCGAGAGCAGCGATATTTTTGCCAGTTTCTCACAAGGTTACTCACATGGCGATATGCGTATGTTACGTGATATGCCAGTAGATACAGTGGCTGAGTTTGCTGATGAAATTCCAGCGACACAAACTAATTACTTTGAGACTGGTTTGCGCTTTTCCGATCATAACCTGCAAGCAAGTTTTGCTGTGTTCTACTCAGATATCTCAGATAGTTATGGTTACGACTACAATGTTAAGGCTGAATTAGATAAACGCGTTGCCTCGGTTATTGTTGCCGATGAAGAAATTTGGGGTTATGAAGTCACCGCCGATTACTTTATTACTAAAGGTTTTAAATTAGGTGGTGCTTTATCACAGTCTGAAGGTAAGCGTACCAATGGCAGCACAGGTGAAGAGTACTGGTTAAACGATACCAAAATTACGCCAGTAAAAGCCTCTATCTATGCCAATTACCAATTTAATGAAATTGCCGCATTACGTTTACAAGCAAACTATGTTGGCGACCGTGAGAAGAATGCCGCAGAAGGTCCAGAAGGTTATAGCTATTATGAGTCACCTTATGATGGTTACACCCTGGTTGATTTAATCGCTACTTTTGATACTGACTTTGGTCGCATTACTTTGGGTGTTGATAACTTACTTAATGAAGATTACCAACCACTGGTATCACAAATGAACAAAGAAGTGGTTTGGGAAACGTACCGCAACCAATTCTCCGGTTATGGTCGTCGAATCGCTGTTGAATACAGCATTAGCTACTAGGATGTTCTTAAAAATAAGTTAGTAAGCAATTACTTAACTTAGTGCCAATTTTTGATAACACACAAGGCTTAAGGTTAATTCACCTTAAGCCTTTTTTATTGCCATTCTTGGGGTAGAATAGCGCCCATTCAGCAAGCTAATTCTATTTCTTACCTATTCGAGTACCCTAGTAAATGTTCACTACCATAAAAAATTCAGTACCAATGAGCGTTTGGTATATGTTGATCTCGGCTTTGGGTTTTGCCCTAATGGCTGCCTGTGTTAAAGAGGTCAGTGGCTTAGGTATTCCGGTACTTGAAATTGTTGCCGCACGAGCTATAGTCTCGGGCATTATTAGTTACGCTGACATTAAGCGTAAAAATATTTCCCTATGGGGACATAATAAAATACTACTGATAGCACGTGGAACTGTTGGCACGTTTGCGCTGATGTTTGTTTATTATGCAGTAACAACCTTGCCCTTGGCTGAAGCGACGGTATTACAATATTTACATCCTGTATTTACCGCTATTCTGGCGTTGTTTTTTTTGAAAGAAATCATACAGCGCTCTACTATTGCTTGTATTGCCTTAAGCTTAATTGGCCTATTCATAATCATTCAGCCGAATTTACAATTCGATAGCGGCGTGCAATATCCCTGGTTAAGCATTGGCGCAGGTGTGCTCGGTGCTTTTGGTAGTGCAGTTGCTTATATCATTATTAAAAAGTTGACTAAGACCGATGACAGCTCGGTCATTATCTTTTACTTCCCACTAATTGCCTTACCTATTTCAATAATATTGTTAGGTGACGATTTTGTTGTACCGAGTTTAGCGGCGACAGGGTTACTCATTTTAATTGGCATATTTACCCAAATAGGGCAGGTTGGCTTAACAAAAGCACTCAATAGCGCCGATGCAAGTAAAGCAACGGCTTATTCTTATGTACAAGTGCTATTTTCAGTCTTTATTGGTTGGGCGTACTTTAGTGAAGTGCCGGTATTTACCACCATCATTGGTGGCAGCTTAATTATGGTTGGCGCGTTAGTGAATGTCTTGTGGAAGCGCTAATTGTTAATTAGCGTGTTTTACTCGGTTTACATAATCAATCTTCTCAGCTTGAGCCGATGAAAATAATAATTTACAGATCATAATTTACCGCCCGGTGTAGTCCGTCATTACTTCCGTCTTGTAATCTCGCTTCATCTTTAAATTTATCATAAAAAGTATGGTTTTTCTCATCGATGACACCAGCAATGCCATCATTTATTAACTGAAGTGCTGCTATTTGCTCATCAATAAGTGTAGTTACCTCTTCATTATCACATTTTAGCACTACTAATAATGCCATGGCTTTATCACTCAAGGCTTTTGACTTGCCATAACTTTTTTTCTCTAGCATTTCCGTTGCTTGCAGACCATAAATAGAAGACCTTAGTCTGGTATTTAATATGTCTAATTGATCAACTTCAGCTTGATTACTGTCGATAGAGACATAGCCATTTGATTGCTCTACCTTCAAAACCATGACTAATAAAGCACTACTTTTAAGCATCTTTACTTGCTCTTTAAGGTTTTGAGGAAGTGCTAATAAGGAATAAAAATGCGCTTGTGTTGCCGGAAGAGAATTAAAGTTAGCCAGTTTTTTATCTAAATCGGCTTTTACTTCAATTCGGTGCACTGTTGACTCAAGCCTGATGATAGCGTTCAACGCAGCTAAGGTTCTTTGTAAACAAACTACTGAACTCAATACGGTTAAAGGCAAACATAAGCGACCATTGAGTAAGTGTTGTCCTTTAAAGAATACAGACTGTAATTTAACAATCCTTTTGTTTTTATCTGTTTGATTTTTCTCTCTTTTCGTTGTGACATAATCAACAAAAATACCGAGCATAAACAAGGCGAAAACAATTATTGAAATGATAAACATGTAAACTAAAGCACCTTAATTGGTTTGATGATATCTATAATTAGATTTTGGCTTGCATAGAATTTATCAAATGGAGACACGGTGTCAACTATTGAAGGTAAATAGTTAAAAAACCCTTGAACTGTAAGGTTAAATTTGAAGAAGAGTGATTGGGCTAATGAATGTGTTTTGGCGGCGTTAATACTATAAATTAAGGCCGGATTTTATTTAATACAATGCTTAGTTACATTACCTGATAGTGGCTATAGCTAATTATAAATAACAATAAGTGAAAACTTTCATATATTGAAATCTTATCTAAACTATGAACGTCAAATCATATAAGTACATACTTTAAATATGTATAACAAAATCATGTAAAGGAATACTAATGAATAAAAACATTACTATATCACTACTCACGGCTGCAATTTTATCCGGGTGTGGTAGTGATTCGACTGTGGTTGAAGAGCTAACATCTATAATCAATAGTGCCCCGCAAGCTATTGCTGATAAAGCTCTAGTGCAAAACAATGAAAAAATGACTATTGATGTATTAGCGAATGATACCGATAAAGATAGTGATCAATTAACTATTTCAGCCATTATTAGTCAACCCAAAAGTGGTACGGTAGAAATTATTGATAACAAAATAGTTTATACACCTCAAACAGATGTTGCGACAACTGAAACCATCACTTATCAAGTTTCTGATGGTAAATTAACCGCAGAGGCTAACATTGACGTTACCGTAAACCATACTATGACACTCTCAGGATTGGTCACCGATTCCCCTATTGCCAATGCTTTAGTTTCAATCACCATAGGCGAAGACGTTTTTGAAGTAGAGGCTGATGCAGAAGGTAACTATGCCTTACCAATTACAATTAATGATATGTCAGCACTTATTTTTATTAAAGCCAAAGGTAACCCTGCTAACGGTCAAGAAAATGTAGAATTGATTGCTGTAGTCGGTAAAACCAGTAGCTTACTAGCTTCAATTGATGATGAGCGTCAGTTGACTAATGATGAAAACAATAAAACCAATGTTACTCACGTCTCAACGGCAACGTATTTACTGGTAAAAGATCGCAGTGAAAGTGGTGAAATTACTAACGAAGAAGAGTTTAACGAACTAGTTGGCGAGATTACCACTGAAGAGCTTATTGAAACAGCTGGTTTTATTAAACTACTGATTGATAATACAGACTTTAAAATTCCAGAAGGAGAGACGGTATTATCTATTTTAGAAGCTGAAACCGTTGAGGGTGAAGAACTATCAACAAGCGACGCTATAGAAAAATACTTAATAGCAAGTGAACTTGTTGATGAAAATGGCGAACCAAGCGAAGCGTTCGAAGTCGCTTTGGCAGTAGCTGTAGAAGAAACAATCTCTGATCCAAATGTTGTTGAGCAATTCAGTACTGAGAATATTGCTGGAAAAGTAATGATCGATTTATACGGCGCCAGAGAGGGCTGGAATGAATATAGTGGTACAGGGCTAAATCTTTTAGCTGACGGTACCGGTAAAAGCTATAGTTTCCATAACAACAGTAATGGTATAGCGGGAGAAAGTAACTTCACCTGGTCGGTTGTCGATGGTAGCCTGAAGGTGGTGTACCTAGATGGCTTTTATGAGACTATTATTTATAGTGACTATCCATATGGCGATTTAGTGACAAATTATAATGTTGCACAGTCGGTAGTGGATGAATTGGTTACTGCAACAGACGCGGGCTTAATGGATAACTTTGTACAATTGGACATGATTTCGGGGAATAGCACCGAACGTTCTGTTTTACTGGCAAGTTCGCCAAGCAGTTACCAAGTGAATGTCAGTGGAGAATATTTTACTGAATTAACATTACCTGCTGGTGTTGTATGGACTGATGCCAATCCTAGAACAACAGAAACATTTTCTCGTAATCAAATTTTAGTACATACGCCAAAGAGTGCATTTATGGGGAAAACCTTAGCAGATCTTGAAGGTAACTGGGTACTCAACTTTGATGCTACGGTAACTGATTCTTTTGGTCTAGAAGAAATGACTGAAGTCATGAGTGATTTGGTGACTATTGAAGGTACTACCGCAGTTGCACAGTTTGCTAATCAAGAGTTTACTGCTTCACTGACTGAAGGTGTATTAGCACTAACCAATGAAAACGTAACCTATAAATTTACGCCATTTAGCTCTGAAGGCAAGGGACACCTTACTAAAATAGAAAAATGGCTTGATAACAAATTAGAGTTTGTTTTAGCAAGACAAATTGCTCAATTCGATGATAGCTATACAAAATTTACTGAGAACTTAGTTACTGAATTACCTAAAGTTCAAGTTGCATATATTAATGGTAGTATTGAAGAAGTATGGGATGGCGACAAGCTTAAATTTGACGATATTTTTGGCTATCACTTTGTTGCAGGTGGCACGTTAAATCGAGGTGTGAAGTCTGTATTCGCTGAATATGAATGGGATGACTATGATGTTGATTATTTCTCTTTAGGAAATAATAGTTGGACTTGGGATACTGCCGGTCGTCAAGTAAATATGTATAAGGTTGATGAATGGAGTGATAGACATCGTACTTGGGAGGTTATTTCAGTAGATGATGAAGGGCGCGCGTTAGTTTTTGAACATTCAACATGGGGTTGGGATCATAATAAAGATGGTGATATTGACGAAAATGAAATAGGTCAATTTATCCGTCCTCGTATTAATACCATTATGCTCACTGATTTAAGTCAATGGCAAGAAGAGTGGCAAAATACCATTGATTTAGGTCTCTTTACCCCGACAGTTGATGGTGCCAAAACTCTGCCAGTTAAAGTGACAAAAAAGCAAAGAGAAATACCTGCGCATTAATTATGCGGTACGTTAGATAAAGGCGCTATTAAGCGCCTTTTTTTTATCCGAGATAAACAGCATTGTTAGCTTATTATCTCCCCTTGAGAATAGCTTTTATCTTTAGCCAGGCTTCTTTGCCTAATAAGGCAATAGCTAGCAGAAATAGCACCTCACCCGAAATAATCAATACAGTTGTGGCAGTAGCCATTTCACTAGTGGAAATATCCATAAAGGGTAAGGCGGCTATAACAGCCCAAACCAGAAAAGAAAAGACTAAAAACACATAACCAATTAGCTTTTTTAAATTAAAAACCTTCATATTATCTGCTGCAATAAATTGCTTTCACACAGTTTTTATTACTTTATTTACGGTAGTAGTTTATTGACCAAAAGGATGTACTTTTGATAGCTCAACTAACTCTTCTCGCACACCAGATAATTGCTTGGCGTAAATAGTTAAGCTTTTTAAGCCGACCAATAAGCGTGATTGTACTTGCGAGAATCTATTATGCAATGCTGGTGCCCAGTCTTGTGTTAAGAAATCATCAACATTTTGCACAATGGCATGTAAGGGTAACCATGTCAGATGACTATTTTTTGCGGCATAACCTTTTAACAAGGAAATTGGATTACTGCCGCCACCAGAAGCTGAAACACCTATGGCGAAAGCTGGCTTGTGACCTAGCGGTAAACCGTTGGCGGAACCATTAGCTGTTAACAATAATAAGTTAACCAGGGCAGGAGGGATCATTCCGCCCCATTCAGGTGCAATAAACACCACAGCATCACAGCCGTATAACTGACTTAATACGGTATCTTTATTGGCAGCTAATGACGTAGAGTCATCTCTACTTATTCCGCCTTTATCGGTAGTTTCTCTAGCTATACCATAGTGGTCTAATAAAAACGGGTAACGTGATAAGTCTAATATTGAAGACTCAACACCTTGCATATCATTCAATATATTCGTTTGTAGATATTGTGCGACAGCAAAACTTTTAGATTCAGCTCTTTGGCTACTACTCACCAGTAGAATATTCAATGTCTTTTTCAATATAGTCTCCAGTACCAGCCCCAATAGCTTTGCCATTAGATGCAGCCAGTGCACAGTTTTTTATAAATATTTTCTTAGGTTTATAGGGATTACTTATTAATTTTTTTTATCGAGTTGGATGCATAAATTGCACAAGCACCAGCGATTAAATAAAATACTGCATATTGGTGAGCATTATTAAACATCACGTCATCAATAAAATAATATGAAGCCATAAATACTCCTGCGATACCACCACCAAATAAAGCGCCAGAAACAGATGACATAAGTGTATTGTTAGTGCTAGGTTGAGACATATTACTTTCCTGATATAAAACGCCTACGCTTTTACGTAAATTAAAGTGATTAGCGCTAATTTTAATGAGTTCAATTAATTGAGTTTTTAGATTGCTAAATAAGCTTGGCAGTGACAATTGCGCAAGGATTAAAGCACAGAAAACAGTATTTTGTCCTATTTGAGTTGTTTTTTATCAGTTCACATCATCTGTCTTTTCTGAAAAGTTGACTTTATTCCAATGAATATAACCCCTGATGTTAAGGAGTAAAAAGGCAAAGTTTCCTACGGCCATACCGTAGCTTGCCATAAAAAACACCCCTAAAACAATCCAAAATACGTTAGAAATAGCAAAAACAACAAAGCCAACTTTTAGTTTGTTACCCAGTAAATAAGCGCCATATAAACTTAACAATATAGCGAGCCAATCTATGGCATAGTGCGAAAAAATATTTTCCATTTACTAAGCTTACCTTCTTTTTATAAACAGATATTTATCAACCTATTACTTATTTACCAGTGACTTGAATACAATTAGTTTGATCGTAATTGACTTTATCGCAATTGAGATGCCGCATTAACTTTATACCACCTAGGTCAGTAGAGAAACCCTCGTCGAGATAAAGTGATTCCATATCAGGTAAACAATATTACTCGAAGTGCTTTACCTCTTGTAAGGCTTGATGGGACTTGATCAAATTCATCAGCTGTTTGCTTAAACCTTTGCCGCTATGCTCGACAGTAACAATGACATCCATGAGAATGGCTTTGTAGATATTAGCGCCGAGCTAATAGCAGTGCCAGCTAAAATAACTTTTTTGTAAATTGAGTTAAGCAGGGGAGGTTGTCGGGTATTCGTAGCTAGATATTTATAGGTGAGTTTTTGTAGATGGATTCTCGTAGGTAAATTACTGAGAGAAATTTAGCGGGCTAAATGTTTAAGCCCGCAGCAAGGTTGCCTAATGATTAGTTATATTAAAGCAATCATAAGTAGAAAATTAGTCTAGTTTATTATCGTTAATCAACTAGCCCTGCATTAATTGCATCTTCAATATCTTCTGCTGTCCAGCCCTTACAATCATTAGATGTTTGACCGCATTTTAGGCCTTTAATTCGACTTCCTGTGGCAGCAATAAAGCTGCTACGGTTTTGTGTTAACTTTGCGATTAGGTTAGTCATCGCATCCTTTGTTTCTATTGAATAAGAACTAACGGTGATCACTTCAATATTAAGGGTCGCATGTAACTGTTTAAGCAATGATTGCTCTTGTGCTAAATTCGTAGCAGTATGTGCGGTCGAACTTTCTTCCATCTCAGCTACTATCAACTCTAACTGTTGACGGCTATCTTTATAATTTTTTCTTACTATCTTTTGATAAAAAATGGCAGCCTTATTGATATCTTGTTCAACAAATTCGCCTTGTTGATACATTCTAGCGAGGAAATAACTGGCCTCAGGATATCGACTCTCACTCGCTTGCTCTAACAAAGTTATGCCCTGTGTTAGATTATTCTGTTCAAACTCGATAAAAGCTCTATCAAACAATACTGGCCCGTAGTGTTTATCAGCTAATTTATTGAAATATTTATTGGCTAACTCTAAATCTTGTTCAACACCAATTCCCTGCTGATATAGCTTTGCCATAATATGATAAGCTTTAAGAGAATATTTAGGCGCGTCATTATAAGCAGCACGCTTTAACCAACTTATAGCCTTATCAGCACTTTGCTTTACGCCATCACCATACAAATAAGCAGTGCCTAGCACCAACTGTGCTTTAGGATCGCCCCAGCGCCCGTACATTTTTAATTGCTTAAGTTGTTTGGCACATTCATCAGAGCTACATATTTTTTGATAATGACTAGATAGTGTTAATAATTGCTGTTGAGGGTCTTTTTGCGGATGAACTACTTCAGCACTTACATCAGTCTTAACTTCGGCATAAGTGATAAAAGAAGTCAGGGATAATCCCAACCCCGCGAAAAAAAACATACCGTGACTAATTGTTCTTAAAGACATAAATAACTCCCTGTATATAGCTAAAGTACTTAACTAACTGAATATACAGGCTAGCGGGTTTTATTGACAAAAAAAGCGCATCAGGAAGTAAAGAAAGGTAAAGAGGCTAAAAACGACATAAAATAGATATTCACTTTAAATATCTATAAGTCAGTAGGCTCAATAGGGACTTATTCACCAATAAATGTCCAGGTATCAGCAGCATCGAAGTATCTGATCTTTGCGCTGTTGAGAATCTTCGCCGGCACTAAGCGAAAGTTAACCGCCATCTTATCCTTATTACCACACTTTGTTGGTGTGTAATGAGTGACACAGCCGCAGTTTTTACAGTGCTTAAATTCAATAGTTTTGTCAGCCCAACTATAAGTTCCTAACGCGTCTTTATTACAACTAACAGTTACGCTTTTCGGTTCAAAGTATGCCCACAATGCGCCATAGCGAGTACAGATAGAACAATTACAGCTAGTAACTGTTTCAGTCGAGTTAGGAATTCGTATTTTTACCTTGCCACAGTGACAACTTGCTTCAATCATATCTAAATATTCCCATGTATCTAACACTGGTAATAAGTTGGGCTTGCTTGTTAAGTCTCAGCCGCTTCATTTACTGTAGCTATATACTCTGTTGAGGTAGGCGTTTCTCTTAGTAAGGCGACACCTAAAGCCAAAAACCAAAGGATCTGTCCTAAACCAAATAGTGCGCTAGTAACCTCAAAAAAAGGATTTTTTGATAAAAAGGAAAGCCCAGAGAAAAGCGTTAAAATCCCGGCAACAGCAACTAAAGCTCCCCAATAATGTAGCCAAGCGCTAAATATTTTACTCTTTAAGCCCACATAGCTAATCGTCAGCAGCCATACGGCACCAACGAGCTCAATGCCACCACCCAATGCGTCAACAACAATAGCAATAGTGCGGTGAATTATTAAAGCTTGTTCTGGGTCTAAGGCATGGTATTTGACTATCGCAGCAAGACTGGTAAGAAAAATTAAACTACTCGCCAGCACAAGGCAAACCCAAAGGTAACCTACAATAGCGGTGAATTTCATTAATTCAGGTGAAACCTGTTTAAAACGTTGATAAATAGACTGCACCAAGATAATAAGCGCAAAACTGAATAAAAGCCCACTGACTAAATAGCCAACAAAAAAGGTATCTCGATTCTCAATGATAAACTCAAGATAACGCTCTGGTGTGTTATATCCGCTGGCATCTAAAACACCGAAAAATAAAACGAAACCAAATATATAAGTACAAGCTTCTGTTATTGCCGCTATGCCACCCCATTTTTGTATGGTCATGATTACTCCTTATCTAGGTGATTAGTTACACAGATTAGTGTGTAAGGCAGTTAACGATTTAATTACTTTAACGCTAACATTAACAGTACTTGGCTGCAATTCAGTATTGTTGGGGCTAAGCCAAAATGCTTGCATACCGACAGCCGTTGCCGGTTTAATATCTTTTTCAAAATTATCACCCACCATAGCGACATTTTTGGCAGCTATATCGAGCTTTGTCAAAATAGCTTGGAGAAATTCAGCACTGCCTTTTGATAAGCCTAAGTTAGCTTTACAAAAATAACCTGAGATAAATTGGCTTAAACCTACGCGCTCGAAAGCCAATTTAATTTCTAACTCAGTTGAGTCGGCTGCACCAGTGGCAATATATATTTTGCAGTGTTTGGATAATGCAGCTAAGGTATTTTTAGCGCCAGAAACGGCCTCAACATTTTGCCAATCACACATTTTTCCGCTTGCATCAGGGAAGTCGACCATTAAAGTGTCGCCCCAATCAAAAAGGTATACCTCTATCATAAAACCTCCGTGTAAGTTATTTGCTGTTAAATACTTTTATCTCTGGATTTTTAAATATTAGCTTTGATTTAAACCAAGATTTTTTTGCTTTATTTTGGTTAAACCTCGTGAAACTAAGCGATGGGACTCGGAGATATAATACTGCAGTTCTTCATCTTTTACTTTTGTACTGTCGAATTGCTGAATCCATTTCATGCCGCGATTAGCAAAGTAGGGTGCTGGTTTATAACCATCACATTCGCTTAAAAAACCGAAATTTAATGGTGAGGTTTTAAAGGTAAAAGCGGCTTGTTTGTCTTGGCTCCAACCACCAATAGCAAAAACTTTGCCACCGACTTTCCATACATGTGAGTTGCCCCATTGCATTACATAGCTAGTTGCAGCTAAAGAACCACAAAATTTATTAAACTCATCGTAGTTCATGACCATGCCTCACTTTGATACTTACTGATAAAACTTAATTAAAAAGAGCTAACCAAACTGTTGTTTCATCAGCGGATGTTTCAATTACTCTATGCTGTTCATGGGCTTTAATATTTAAGTAATTACCTTGCTTAAGTGTCACCTTATCACCATTGTTATATTCAATGACACCATAACCAGATCATACGATAAGCCAATAATTTTCATCTTGATGGTTCCAACCAGCTTCTGGCGATGTTTGTTCCTTTGAAGCTATGTATTCAACTCTTATCTTTTCGCTAATAAGAAGAACTTCGATTACTTTATTAGGTAGTTCTATTAATATTAGGGAGGGGATATTCTTGGTCAAACACAGCCGCTTGCTAGATAAAGGATTTAGGCATGCTATAATTTTATTGCACTTGAAATCGTTTGGTATTCGGTAAAACAACTCAAGTTATTAGTTAGACTTCAAATAAATTTATACATTGCAGCCACTCCATCAATATTGAATATTATGCTTAGAACACTATTTTTTATAATAATTGTTTTTATGGCTCATTCTGTAATAGCAGAGTCAATAGCAGAGTCAATAGCAGAGTCAATAGCAGAGTCAACAGCAGAAAACCTATTGGACAAGTTATCTGAAGCAGAAGATTACCTACGAGTCCAACCCTCCGTTTCATCAAAAATACTTAAACAATTCCTTGCCCAAATTGGTCAACTAAGTATAAATGAGCAATTACGCTGGCATCAAAATCTATTAAGAGCTTCTATTGCTTTGAATCAGATGAAGCAGGTTGAAATTACCGTAAGAGCAATGCTTGCCTACCCTGAACTAGAGCAAGAAACGGATAAATTTGTTTCTTTACTGAGTAGTTTAGGCATTTTCTTGCGCCGAACAGGGCACCCTCATGAATCTATTTGGCTATTTAACTGCGGTCTGAGACAACCAATAAAAAACAAAAATCAAAAAATAAGTTTGCTCATTAGTAAGGGAACGAGTTTGAGTTACCTAAACAAAAATAAGCAGGCTAAAGACAGTTATGCTCAAGCCCTACAAATAGCTGAACAAAAAAATGCAGAGGTATTTATAAGCGCTATTTATAATGTTTTAGGGATATTGGCTATAAAAGAAGAAGATTATCCGTTAGCGAAAGAATACTTGATAAAGGCTTTGCAACTATCGCAACGTATTTCAAGGCGCTCAGGTCAAATTGTCGCAGGTTTACAGTTGCTTAGGTTATCGATACTCGATAATGATGTTATCTTATATGAAAAATTGCATTACCGTATCAGTAGGCTCATCTTAGCTAGCGATAATGAGGTTAGGCAAGCTTACCTTTTTTGGATTGAAAAGGCTCATCAGGTATCAAAGGGGAAAGAACTTTCTGCTCAAGAACAAGCCGAGTTGTTAAATAAACTTAAACAAATCAAATCGGTTAGCATTGGCTTGTATTTCCAGTTGGTTGAAAAGCTGGCACAACCGCTGGGTATTAAGTCTTTATCCGTTGTAAATGAGTTCAGTGACTATCAAGGTGATTTATTAAATTATATAAAGCAATGTAAGGACTGAGGTTAATAAAGTTGGCAATACTGAGCAAAACCATTTTATCGCTGGCATTGCAGCTATACTACTAGGATGAAATATCATATTGTAAGGCTAACCATTTGTTATATTTAATAAAGTCGCTATAAACCTAGTCAATTCAGCAAGTGAAATATCAAATAATTCACGCTCTGCTTTCTGCATTAACAGCAGCTATTGTTTTAAACAATGTTGATAATATTAACGGATAGCTTTTATGCCATTATTTTTTCGCACTGACTCCCGTCAGATGCTCGACCGTAAGCACTTTATTGAAGCCGGCTGCTTTTTAATCGGCGGATGATGCTTCAACAAAACTGCTGTCCTTATTTCCTGCATGTGGATTGCCAATTTAATAGAAAATAGCTAACCAAACTGTTGCTTCATCAGCTGATGTTGCAATCACTCGGTGCTGTTCATGGGCTTTGATATTTAAGTAATCACCTTGCTTAAGTGTCACCTTATCACCATTAATATATTCAATGACACCATAACCAGATAAGACTATAAGCCATTAATTTTCATCTTGATCATACCAACCAGTTTCTGGTGATGTTTGTCCCTTTGAGACAATACGCTCAACCCTTAATTTTTCGGTAATGAGGATATCTTCGAATATTTCATCGGGTAATTCTGCTGGAATATTACTAAATATATTGGCCACGAGTTTAATCCTCTAAATATTATTTAAGTAGAGCTAACAGTCTCACTAACTAGAGGATAATTAGTGGGTGATTTGTCGTTCATAATTAGTTAATCATTAGCTTATACTTTCGCTAAGCAATGCATGGGCAGGGTTAGTCGTTTGTGCTAAATACAGAGTGATTTCTTTGAATGCTTGGCGATAGGGTTTGTATAAGTGAGACTTTAATTCTTTCTTAACCTGTTTAACCTCAATGCCTTTGATAACACAAAATAAGGCCAAGGCGTATACCGTTTCTAATTCGGGTAAGGCTGCTTGTCGATTGAGGTTACGGTTGTTACATGAGCCACAGCCGCCCTTAAATTGGTAAGCGGTATTAGCGAAAATAACACCAAAGCCCATAAAACAGGCAACTAAATCTATGGTTTGTGGCAATGCTTCTTTGCCACTTGGAGCGCTTACACTAGCAGCAAGAGCATCATATTGATTCACTAAAATACCGGCCTGAATTTGAACAAAATAAGCAATCATATCTTGCGGCTGGTTCAGCTGACTTGAGTGAAAAGCAATGTCTATGTTTGTGTCTAACTTTAGCTCTAAGTCTAAGCTAGGCATTACTGCTTCACCCTCTACCTTATAGCTTAAATTTGAAGTCGCTTGACCATTGCCTTGCGTGTTTACCTTTGTACTGATCTTTGCGTTTTCACCTCGAAGCCGAGACTGAAAAAACAACTGCGGTATTGGCTTTTGCACAAAATGATCACTCGATACCAAGTTTAGTGGCCATGAGGTCATGCCAGTATATTTAAGAGTATTAGAAAAAATAGTATTAGCCATTTCATCTACACTGCTTGAATTGCCCGGATAAAAAGAATTATTGGGTAATATCAGCTCACTATTTTTTTGAAAAAACTCACCATCAAGTTGCTGCATACACCAAGAAAAAGTATCAAAGATCCATTCTTTCGATGATTCATCAATAATAGGTTTCGCTTTAAAAAAAGTTGATAACATTAACTGCTAGTCCTTATTTATTATTTAGTGACTGTCCGGTGATTGTTTCATAGTTGTGTAAAAAATGGATTAGTCATAGCTTAGTCGCTCATGACTATATCTAAGTTTTAGCGCTAGTGTTAGCTAAGACCAAACAGATCAGTTAATTAGTCTGATTGGTATAATACACCCGCGGGTCAGGTGCCTGCTACTATGCTATTTTTTCTGTGCACTGACTCCCATCAGATGCTCTACCTTGACCACGTTCTTGAAACCGGCCGCTTTTAATCGTCGGATGACGCCATCAACAAAACTGCTGCCTTTCTTTAATACATGTGGATTGCCAGTGTAATGAAAAAGTCTGCCGCCTGGGCGTAGCACTCGACAGATTTCGCGGTAGAATTCTTCGCTATAAAGTTCGCCGGCGAGAGAAAAACGTGGTGGATCGTGAATTACTGAATCGAAGGAGATGCTTGGCATTGTGCCTATCAGCTCATAGCTACTGCCTTGACGTTGCACAATACCGTCATTGCCCAAATCTTTTGACCAAGGGTTTTGCGCGCGCAGTCCCATTACTTGACGGCTCAGTTCGATGGTAAGCACCTCGCTTGCACCTAATCGGTGGGCAGCTATGGCTGCATAGCCCAATCCGCTGCAGCAGTCTAATACCTTGTCACCTTTGCGAACCGCCTGTTGAGACATTTCTGAAGCACTAGTAAAGGGGTCTGTACCCTTGGATATATGCATTTTAACGCCGCTAATTTCTAGCAGAGGTGCACCTTGGGTAGGAACTAGCTTGTAGTAACCAGAGCTGCGGTCTTCCAGTGGCTCCATATCACCATCGCTGCAGAGGTAGATACGTTGGGTTTTCTTGACGATTTTTTTCAGTTCGTTAATGGAGAGTTTATTGTCTTGGTCGAGGACTAGCTCTTGGTCAATGATGGAAAATTCTTGCTCTGAAATATTCAGGTCAGTAGAGAGCATAACGCAGGACAGTCCTTTAGCAATGGCCTCCAGCGCTTGTTGGGCATTTATTGTATGAAGGTAGTAGCCGAGCATATCGTTTGTCTATTGGTGAAAAATACTGAACGCATTATACACGCTTCAGTGTTTCAGGCTTAGTTAAATAAGCCATTAAGCCGGTTCTTAAATATACTCATTCAGTCGATGTAATAAAGCGACTGAATGGCCACTTTATTTTATTTGATACAATGCTATAAGTTAGCTGTTTTGCCTGAAACGTATGTTCAATAATACCGTTATAAGTAACTGATAGCTGTTGGTTAAATGTGAAATAAAGTGGCATGAGGCAACTGTTTATGCATTTTTAGTGCGGATAAAAGAGTATGTTTTTAGTATAGATAAATTAACTATTAACAAAAGAACTTACTACTAAATGTTGATATAAAGAGCTTGGAAAAAGGTAGCATACCCGCTACCTAACAACTTTACCTTAGTTTTTAATGCCCTAACTTTTTATATATCTCATCTTTAAAATAATAATTACCATAATCATCATGCATCTTATAATTTTCAATGGCATGGGCTACAATTCTAGGAGAGAAAGCTACAAAAATAGCTCCCATATCACGAATGACCGGAGGACATGTACTCCTAACCATTTCACGTGAGCCATCTAAATTGACACATATAATCGTGCAACCTTTTTCGATAGCAACTTCAGCTTCCCATTGAACATACTTATGTTTGCTTTTTGTATCCTTGCCAATAAGCATGACATACTTATCGGCCATATTTATACGCTCTCGACACTTAGTTTTGATAAACTCTTCATTTTCAGAAGCTAAAGCATCATTCAACTGACAATCATTAAAGTCCAAATCAATATTATTGTTAGCTCTCCATGCTTGCATTAACCTGTAATCATCAATATCTGTACTACTAAAACCTACAAATGCATTCGATAATCCCATTATTGTATTCCTAAGCTAATTGGTTACTGTTGATAGGTATAGCAGTCTATTGATTCTGTTTTAGTACAATTCTACTTATACCGTTTTTAATTAACTTTATCGTAACAATCTAATTAATAACATTACACGCCATGTCAAGAAGTAAGTAACTAATAATAATAGAAAAACCTGAAGTATTGATATCGCAGGTTTTAGAAGGAAGAATATATTGTCTTAAATTAAGTCATAAATACCCTAATGACTAGTGCCTTTCTCATAACTAATCTTGTTAAATACATTGTACTTACCCGATGGTTTTTTCATCGGCATGCGTTTAACTATTTCTAAAGTCTCGGCATCATAAACAATCAATTCACCGTCCATATCCCAGACGCTTAACAAGACGTATTTACCGTCTTTGGTAAATTCAACATGGGCAGCATTTTTGCCAGGTGATGGCGATAGAGTTTTCACTATTTCTAAGGTGCTCTTATCAATAACGTGTACCTTGTCGTTATTGGGACCAAAGAATACGTCGGTCCAGGCATAGGGTGAGTTAGTGTGGCTGCGCATAAAGAACCCCGGCCCTTCGGTTTTTATCTCCTTAATCACTTGCCAAGTTTCCATATCAATAACGGTAATTTTACCTTCTTTGATATTCGGTGAAGCAAACACTTGTTTACCTTGATAGTTCCAAGTAATTCCCGAGCCTAAATGTGGCATACCAGTTAAAGCGATTGAGGCCACTTTCTTCTTGGTATCTAGGTTTATTACTTGGCCGTTATGACTGTTTCGCGCTGTGCCAATTAAGTTGATGTAATCAGGGTCAAAGAAAAAGTCATTTAAATAATCATCAGTTTTAATGCGGCGAATAGGGAATTGTCCACTTTTTTTATTTAAATCAAGTTTCCAACCTTCAGCCTGTGCTTTACTTTGACTCTTCATCGGTGAAGCATGCGCTAAGCCTTTATAGGCTTCAACGCCGCCTTTCTTCTTGTTAGGTATAGCTAAGTAGGGAATTTCCCAAACTTCTTTAACGTCTTTTAGTGCGACGATAAAGCTATGGCGTGGCGGTGCGTTGTAAACTGCGCTTACTCGTGAGCTAACACCATCACTGTCTTTGGTGGCAATTACTTTCAGTGGTGATAAGTCGCGAGTGTTAAGTATTACCACATTGTTAGGTAAGTAATTACCGACAATTAAATATTGGCCGTCATTTGAAATGGCTATATTGCGGGTATTAATTGCTGCACGTACTTCAACTACGGTCTTTCGATTATAAATATCGTATTTGCTGATCCAGCCATCGCGAGAAGCAAAAAAGACAAAGCGACCATCGGGTGAGTATTTGGGACCACCGTGTAAAGCAAAGCGGGTTTTAAAGCGGTCTAAGCGCTCAAAGGTATCGCCATCTAATAAGGTTGCACTATGATCACCTAGCTCAACGACAATAAATAAGTTCATCAAATCGGCATCAAACTGCGCTTCATTAGGTAATTTACTTTGGTCAAAATGTTGTATTTTAGAGGCGTTGATATCGGCAACTGTCCAGCTAAGAGAGGCTTTTGATGGCGTATAAATATAACTAGCAAGGCTTTCTACTTCATCTTTGCTTAAGGTTTTAGTTAAGGCTGAGTTAAACGCCGGCATTTGTGTGGCAGATCGGCCGTTATTAATGACGTTAATGGCTTTGTCTTTTCGAAAGCGGGCCAGGTTTTCTGGTAATAACGCCGGACCCATCGCACCTAATCTATTTACACCATGGCAGCTTTGACAATGGGTTTGATAAAGCTTTTTGGCAACAGCTTGTTCCGTTGCAGGCATGGAAGTGTTTTTTGTCGGCGCTGCTTGGGCAGTATCAATTGCAAAAAAGCTAGATAATATAACTACAGCAAGAGACCTTAAAAAAGGGGATTTAGTCATGATGGAACTCTATATTCATTATTTAAACCAATGGATTTTCGATCAGGCACCTCGGAAATGACGGTTGTTGGGCTGGTAGAATTAACCTATTCTCCAAACTTTCAAGTCGTCATCCCAGTGGCCTCTTCGTCGGGGGAGCCCACTTTTAAGTTATGTATTCTCGCCAATAGACTACGGCCCCTTTATGCAGTTTTAATGTTTTGTACCTGCACATAGTTTTTAGCATCTAAAAAGCCAGGTGTTGTTAGCTGTTGCTCGGTTAGCTGATTTACCACATCACCAATAACAATAAGTGTTGGTGGTTTGATATCGTGTTTCTTAACTAACGCAGCCAAATTTCCGATAGTACCGCGGTAAGTTTTTTGCTCGGGTTGTGTGCCTTTGTAAATAAGGGCCGCAGGAGTATTAATATCACGACCATGCTCAACCAGTTTTTTAGCAATAATTGGCAAGGTATTAATGCCCATGTAAAAAACAACCGTTTGTGTTTTACATATCAAACTCTGCCATGGCAGATTTAATTGGCCATTATTTTGAATGTGGCCGGTAATAAAAGTACAGCCTTGGGAGACACCGCGGTGCGTTAATGGAATGCCAGCATAGCTTGTACAGCCAGATGCCGCAGTAATGCCGGGACATATATGACAACTAATACCATGTTTGAGCATGTATTCTGCTTCTTCACCACCACGGCCAAATATAAAGGGATCCCCACCTTTTAGGCGTAAAACTCTTTTACCTAACAGCGCCTCTTGCACTAAAAGTTCATTGATTTTGTCTTGTGGTACACAGTGCTTAGCCTGCTCTTTACCCACATAAAAACGTTCACAGTTCTCTGGTAATAAATCTAAAATTTCATCACTGACTAATCTATCGTAAATGGCTATTTCAGCTTGCTCAATAAAGCGCATAGCACGTATAGTCAGTAATTCTGCATCACCTGGACCTGAGCCGACTAAAGCGACTTCGCCTTGATTTAATACTGATTTTCCTCGAGTGGATATCTGGCCATTATCTACTGCAGAGAAGTTGTTTTCTTGGGATGTCGCTCTTATGTTCATGCTCTCGCCTTATTGCTATTGAGCCCATTTTCAGGACAGACTCAGTTGCTTAATTAGTTTTTGTTTGCTGGTGCTTTGGCTAGTTCGTGTTTTGGTTGTTAATGCTCTGGGTAGTTAGGTACTTTTGAGCTACTGCTAATGGCTTACCGATACTTTTACACTTCAATAAACTGAATAGGATTTTCTTTATTGCTTTGCTGGTCGGCAAACTTTGACGGTGGTGGAATAAAGCCTATTTCATCGTCATCTAAGTAACAGCCAGGATCTTCTGCCCAAGCATCTCCGGCTTGTGCAAAGGCACGAGTACGGGTATTACCGCCACAAATATTTAAATATTTACAGCCTGCACAACGTCCTTTTACTGGGCGAGGACTTGTTCTAAAACCCAGCATTAATGGGTCTTGAGTGTTCTGCCATACATCGGAGAACTTTTCTGTTTTAACATTGCCGATGGGGTGATTCCACCAATAGGTATCTGGATGAATGGTACCGGTATTATCAATGTTAGCAACATTCACGCCACTGGCATTACCGCCCCAATTAATTAACCTTTGTCTTAAATTGGCAATACATTGAGGATGACTTTCGCCGAACTGCTTGCTAGCCCATTTTAATAAAAAAGGTCCATCGGCATCGTTATTTCCGGTGACAAAATCTGTTTCTATGCCTTGGCTGATGTGTGACCATGCGCGCCCAAATAATAACTCCATGGCGTCTTTGGTCATTTTAAACATGGCATCATTTTCAGCGCTGCGTTTTCCTCGACCAGAGTAATTTAAGTGCGATAGATAGAACTTATCTACTTTATTCTCTTCCATTAAATCTAACATTGCCGGTAAGTCTTTGTGGTTATCCTTAGTTAAGCAAAGACGCATGCCAACTTTTATACCGGCCTCTTTACATAATTTAATGGCGTGCATGGAGGTTTTAAAGCTGCCTTTTTGACGACGGAATTCATCGTGAAACTCTTCTAAACCATCAATGCTGATACCTACATATTGGTATTCAGCGGCCTTAATTTGGGCAATATTGCTTTCGTCTATTAAGGTGCCATTGGTTGATAGGGCAACATAAAAACCTTGTTTTTTAGCATACGCGGTGATTTCATAGATATCAGCACGAAGTAATGGCTCACCACCAGAGAGAATTAATACCGGTACCTGGGCTACTTTTAAATCATCTATGGTGGCTTTAACTTGTTCGGTAGATAATTCATCTTTAAAATCAATGTCTAAAGAGCTTGCGTAGCAGTGTTTACAACGAAGATTGCAGCGACGGATTAAATTCCAAATTACCACTGGACCAGGCATTTTTCTTGCCGCTTTTACTGGCTTAAAGTCAGCCATATCATCATGCAATGTTTTTAATAACTGTGAAATTCTAAACATACTTTCCCCTAGGGCTTTGCTCTCGGTTTGCCATGCTAACTATATGCAATAGCTAACGTTTTAAACGCAAACCTGTTTTTTTTAGTATCTCTGTGCTAGTTAACATATCATTACTTTGTGTAGTGATTTGTTGACTTGAATCATTGTTGCGCGTGACCAAGACCTCTTTTAACAATTCTTTGATCTGACCCCTATACTTGGCTATTGCTGCTGGCGTTTTTCCATGCACCATGGCAAATAAGTTGTAATTCCATTCGGGTAAAAAACGTGGTCTTAAATAACAGTGACTAACAAAAGGCAAGCGACCGACAGCATCACCAAATTTTTCCGCTTGTTCATCATCTATATCCCATACGGTCATGCCGTTATATTGATAACCTAATTTATAGTGATTAGGCACAGCAGCAATGCGTCTGATAATACCTCGCTCTTGCATGCTGTTTGTCAGGGTGAGTACGTGTTCAACACTAATATTCATTTGCTCAGCAATGGCGTGATAGGGCTTTTCAGTAATAGCTAAGCCATTTTGAGTGAGCAGAATATATTGGCGCTCTAACGCGGTTAAACTTGTACTTTTATTGGCGGGTGCCGTTTGATTTTTTCTTGTTTTTTCTGCCATTAGTTCGGTCATTATTTCTAGCTCATATTTATCATTGTCATTCCCGAGGTAATTTAGTCGGGAATCCATATGCAATGATTTTTAGTGAAAGTACATGGATCCTCGATTAAATACTTCGAGGGTGACATCGTTCAGTAAGCTACACGCTCGCTTAAACCGGTAGGTACAAACCAACATAAAACTCTTTAAGTTTTGGTGTGTTAAGTACCTTCAAGCAGGTTTTACTTTCAATAGCGGCAATAACCGCATCAATTTCTTCCGCGGACTCTGTGGCGATAACAAACCACATATTAAATCGGTGAGTTCTGCGATAATTATGGGCAATTTGTTCGAAGCTATTTACTTGCTCAGTGACAAAGTCAAAATCATCTTCGGGTACTGCTAAGGCCGCTAAGGTAAATGCGCCACCTAAGCTGGCGGCATCAAACATCGGGCCAAAGCGGGTTAAGACTTTGTCATTGCGTAATTTATTTAGGCATTGAATAACTTCGTGCTCGGTGCTTGATACTTCGTCGGCAATTTGCGCAAATGGGCGTTCACACACAGGTAAGCCATGTTGTAATAAATTGATTAGGCTTTTTTCTAATGGTGATAGCTCAACAGTTTGACACTTTCTGCTTTTGCTCAGCATGCTATTTTGGCGGTTATTTGTGCTGTCGTTTTTACTCTCATTGGTAAACGGACTGGTGGTGTTATCCATGGGCTTGTCCTTGTTTTTTGTCACTAGGGTACTGAGTGCTACTATCGGCTTTGCTGTATCTGGCGCCGTGTTGCTTATACGCTTTGAAGCTAAACAAGATATCTTTTTCTATCAACTCAAGGCCTAGTTGCTCGGTGATTTGACTAATTTGTTGTAAAACCAAATTTTTATCAGTGCCATGAATCATACAAAATAAGTTGTAAGGCCAATCAGGCAAACGGCGAGGGCGCTGATAACACAGGGAAACGGGTGCACATTTCGCTAATCTCTGAGCTATGCCATCCATATCGTCATTAGGAATATTCCACACCACCATGGCATTTGCGTCATAACCCAATTTTCTATGTTTAATGACTAAACCAAAGCGGCGGATCAAACCTTCTTCCTGCCAATGGGAAATTTGCATTAATACTTGTTGCTCTGTCAGTGCGAGTTGCTGGGCAATCAACCGATAAGGCAATAAGCTTGCAGGTAAGCCTTTTTCTATGGCACTTCGTAAGGCAATTTTTTCAATTTCAGTTAAGCGAGTGCAGTCATTTTTATTAACCGTGTCTAGCTGCATAGCTTCTTGATTAGAGGTAGGACTTTCAACACCGGTAACATTAATACTGAACGCTAAGTCAATATGGTATGAAGCTTCCATTGGCAATACTAAAACGGCTAGACCTGTAAGTAATTCAATATTCGCTAAAGTGTTATTAAGTGCCACCATATTGCTGGCAGTCACTACAAACCAAAGGTTATATTTCTGTTGCCCTGAAGAACCTTCACGACCATAGTTGTGATTCACTTGCTCAAACTGATTCACAATGCCGGCTATTTTATCTAAATCTTTTGTTGGTACAGCAATAGCTGCTAAGGTACTTGCCCCTGCTTTTTTATGATCAAATACTGGCCCAACACGAGATAGTACTTCTTGGTTAATGAGATCATCAATAGCTAGAAATACCCTCAGCTCATTAGTGACGATATTAACTTGTGCCAGTTGCTCGGCAATCGTTTTATAAGGCTGTTTAGTAAGGGGGAAACCCTTTTGGCTATTGTTAATAATATCTTGCTGTAATTGACTAATTATTACCGATTCTTTAGTCATGCTTTTAGTCTTACTTTTAGTCATGGCTACAGGCCTATCTGATGTGCACGGTTGGTGAAGAAAATACCACTCGGGCTTTTTGATTTCAGGGTTTTAAGCAAGGTTTGTGTTTGTGTGTCATAAACATGTACTTCGTTACTATCTCGCACAGATATCCATACATGTTCACCGCGTGGGGTAAATTCCATATGCAGTACTGCCGGACCAGGGGTTAGCGTGTTTACTAACTCAAAGGTTTCAGTGTTAAATATTTGAATAGTATTGTTATCTGGGTAAGCGAAGTTGACCCAGATTTGACGGTTATCAGGCTGTGCCATAACAAAGATAGGTTGGCTGTGAGCAGGTATCTCAGCCACTTTTTGCCAAGTTTTAGTATTTACTACTAAGACTTTATGTTGACCCACGGCGGGCATAAAAGCGTAATCGCCAGCCATGGCCCAACCTTCTAAATGAGGCATTTTATAAACGGGTAGTTTCTGCTGGCCTTTACCATAATTAGGTAAAATACGTTTCACCCCTTTTTCAATATGCCATAAATCGAGCAATGCCATGCCGTCTTCACCGAATAAGCCAGCGATATAAAAGCGGCCATCTGGGCTCATCAAAGCGTCGTATGGGAATAGACCAATATCAGTAAACTTAGTTAGTTTCATTTCTTCGCCAGCTTCAAGACCAGAGAAATCGGCAATCCAAATTTCATGGCTATCAAATAAGCTAAAGACAAATTTGTTATTGGGAGCGTCAACTAAGCCAACTACTTTAGATCGTACAGGGCTGCCGTCTTTATTTTTTGGCTTAGTGGTTAAAATTGAGCTGTCGATTGTGGCCACTAATTGGAGGGTTGTACTGTTAAAGACTTTAACGCCGCCAGGGGTATAATTTGATACCGCCACTAATTTACCGTCTTGGCTAATGGCGCCGCCAATACTGTTGCCTGATTGAATAATTCGTTTGGCTATTTTGTCTTTAAGCATATCTATTTTTGTTAAGCCGCCGTCACGACCAAAAACATAGGCGTATCTTTGGTCACGTGAATAAACAATAGAAGCGTGGGATAAATCACCTAAACCATCTATCTCACTTAATACCGTTTTGCTGGTGTGATTCACTATTTGTACTTGCCCAGTAGCGCGTTCAATAATAACGCCCATATCCCCAGTAGCACGGAGCGGCGCCACAGTTACTTCATTAGCAGTGTTACTAACACAAGCGCCGAGTAAGCTGGTTAAAAGTGCCACACTGGCAAGTTGTTTAAATTTTATTTTCATCGACTTTCCTAAAATTTTATAAGAAATATGGATTCCCGATTTAGTGACTACGGGAATGACGGTCACTTGTTGCTGTAGTTACTTTCTGTGCAATTCCTTCTGAGGAATGGCAGTCAGTCGTTATTTTTTGCTACGTGATTAACTATTATTATTTTTTACTATTCGTTCTTAACTATTAGTTCTTAGGCTTAGGGTTTTACTATTTCCCCTGCTTTTAACTGTTGGGAAATCCACAGCGCCTCTTGCTCGGTTAATAAACTCTGCCATGGCGGCATAGCTGTGCCAGTACGGCCATATAAAATTGAGTGTTGTAAAAATAGCACCGACTTTCCTGCAAGGTTTTCAGGTAATAATGCCGGGCCTAAACCACCTTTTAAGGTCATGCCATGACAAGAACCACAATCTTGCTTAACGATATGGGTGAGTTGATTTTTACGTGCTTGTGACAATTCTTTTTCGTTGGCGACAACGTTGGCTACTCCATTGACCGTCACTTCAGCTATAGCCGTAGCGAAATTAATAGTTAATAAATGAGCCGCTACAACCAAGCAGCTTATGGTGATTTTTACGGAACTCATTGTATTTCTCTGAGCTTTTTAAAGTTGGCTTAACCTTACAACGCTGAGGCAGATGTTTTTTTGTCAAAGATCATGCTTTGCCGAGGAAGTGACAAGGTTTTTTGATTTAAATCATCGAATGGCAAGTTATAACAAGTGCCGCTGATTATTAATTTTTGAAACAAAAAAAAGAGCTTTAGGTAAGCTCTTTAGTTATTTTGTCAGCATTGAAGTGTAACTATTTATTAATAAACACCCTTGTTATGCAAGTGCTCAGAATACTGTTTGTCGGTGCCATTAATATGATTAATTAGCCAATCAGATAAGAAACTGGCTATTTCATCAAGGGCATCGTGGCCTTTTTCATTGTATAACTGTACAAAGTTCTCCACTTGTCCAATCATCACTTCATGTTGCGCTTTATGGGCAGTTAAGTCTGGGTAGTCATGATCTGCCATCATTTTTTCTTCACGGTCAAAATGATACTTGGTATAGCTAACTAATTCGTTCAACGCTTCTTTTTCAAAAGCCTCACTCATAGCGTAGTCATAGGCAATGGTGAAGTTGTTTAATAAGCTAATAAGCTTCTTATGATCATTATCAATATGCTCTATGCCAACGCTGTATTCTTCGCGCCACTGTACTTGCTGCGGGTTTGCCTTACGCTTATACAATATTGGAATAAGTAGCAATACTGCAATTAAGATCCAAGAGATGGGGTTGGCCATACTCGATAGAAAACCTAAAAATATAGCAACAATAATTAGACCTATGATAGCCGCATAAATAAACGACTTAGTGCGATTCTCCATAAACAATACCCCTAAAATAAATATGGTTAAGTGATTGGTAACTTGAAGCGAATACTAGCGCTTAACACTATTGAACACGTAGTGCTTTTGCCAGAGAAAAGACCATTTATTGACCTTGATCAACTTGTCTATTCATTAACATTTATTTTTTTTTAAACTTGATCTGTATCACATTCCCAAAAGCCAATTTAGCCGATAGTGCGGATAGTAATATTTCGTTACATAAATTAGGTATCAATTTTTGACACTGTAAAGTGTAAAGAAAACTTCCTGAAGGTGCCTGATAACGCTCAATTTAAGTAGATTAGATCTCAATAACGCTAATCGACTAAATGAACATAATGAACAAGTTAATAAAGGTTAGGCGGCATTATTTAAGGTGCCTACCGCATTTAACAACAAAGAATTTATTAAAATCTGGAGAGTACCCAATGAAAAAAGTGAAATATGGTCTTTCAGCACTTGGACTTGCAATAGGAATGGCAGCTACTGGTATGAGCATGACAGCATCTGCGGCAGTACCAACTTTGGCTGAAGCTGATTATGAAAAAGCAAAATTACAATACTTCCAACGTTGTGCTGGTTGTCATGGTACTTTGCGTAAAGGCGCTACCGGTAAAAACTTAGAACCTAAAAGCACAATGAAAAAAGGTCAGAAGCGTTTAGAGAAAATTATTGCGTTAGGTACTGAAGGCGGCATGAACAACTTTGATGACTTGTTCACTAAGAAAGAAATTGCCAACATGGCAACTTTCATTCAAATGGAACCACCTGTTCCACCGGAAATGTCTTTAGAACAAATGCGTTCACATACTAAAGAATATGTTGCTCCAAAAGATTACCCAACTAAGCCGATGCATGGTTTAAACTGGAAAAACTTCTTCGTCGTTATCGAACGTGATGCCGGTACCGCAGCTATCATCGATGGTGATACTAAAAAAATCATCACTCATATCGATACGGGTTACGCAGTACACGTAATTAAAGGTACAGAGCATCACAAAGTAGATCACGCAAAAGATGTTGGTCGTTTCTGGTACACCATTGGTCGTGACGGTAAAGTTAACAAAATCGATTTATGGCAAACACCTGATAAAATGTTAGTTGCTGAAACTAAAATGGCTTATGACGCTCGTGATATCGCTGTTTCTGGTGACGGAAAATACGTAATCGCTGGTGGTTACTGGCCTGCGCATTTTGTAATTATGGATGCAGTAACACTGAATCCACTTAAAGTTGTCTCTACTCGTGGTTACAATACTAAAGGTGAATTCATCAATGAAGCACGTGTAGCGGCTATTTACACTTCACCGCTAACATCTTCATTTATCGTTGCGGTTAAAGAAACAGGTCAAATGTTGCAAGTTGATTATACCGATATAGATAACTTAACTATTACGGCTATTGCCTCTTCAGAATTCTTACATGATGGTTTCTTCGACCCTACAGGTCGTTACTTCCAAATTGCAGCTAATGCTTCAAACCAAATGGTCGTTGTTGATACGATCGAACGTAAGTTAGAAGCAATTATTGAGGTTGAAAGCTTACCGCATCCTGGTCCAGGCGCTAACTGGATTGATAAAAAATGTGGTCCTGTTGGCGGCACAACTCACTTAGGTATGGGACTTGTTTCTGTATGGGGTAACGATCCAGTTGGTCATCCAGATCAAGCGTGGAAACTTTGTTACGAAGTTGAAACCGATGGTGCTGGAGCCTTTATCCGTACTCACGAAACTTCACAATACGTTTGGGCTGATCAACTTAAACACCCTGAGCCTGAAATTCAACAGTCAGTGCAAGTATTTGATAAAGATACGCACGAAATCGTTAAAACTATCCGTGTAACTACTGAGCCTGGTAAAGCAGCTCTACACATGGAATTCAACGCTGATGGAACTGAAGTTTGGGTTTCTGTTTGGAACCGTAAAGATGCGAAAAATCCAACGGGTGAAATCGTAGTATACGATGCTAAAACACTTAAAGAGCTACACCGCATTAAAGGTTTAACAACCCCAACCGGCAAGTTCAACGTATATAACCGTATGAACCACAAAACATAAATAACTTTATTCATCTTGTTGCTGTATCGCCCGATTTAGGCGTCAAGAGTACTCATTGACATGCGTCAACTCCGTGCTCTTTCCTTTAAATAGAACGATACAGCTTAAAGCTGAATAGTTATTAAGTTGGATACAAGAACAAATAGGGCATGGCAGGTGTCATGCCCTTTTTATGTACAGGATGGACTGTATGTCGCGGTGCTATGGATGGCAAAGAGCGTGTATTTTCATTTAATAAAACGCAATAGCGAAAATAGAAAGGGTTGTAGCGAGTTTTCTACACCTTAAATCGCTGTGAATTTTTATCATAAATGAAAGTTATAGTGAGAAAACCTCCGCAATATTTATGTTAATGCGGGGAAGAGAGCTGAATTTTTAGTTAAGTTTTCGGATGTAAGCTAATGATTTTTATTAAGAGTCGTCTGTTACCTAGAGGTAAGTATGGCAAATAACATTTTTTTAAAACCTAGTTTTTGGTCTCGCAGACTAATTTGGGGCACTACTGTTTCCGGTGCCGTAATATTTTTTGTTATCGGTATTATTTTTTGGGGTGGTTTCAATACTGCCATGGAAGCAACTAATACCACGGAATTTTGTATTGGTTGTCATGAAATGGAAGCCAACGTTTACCAAGAATACAAACCATCAATACATTTTTCTAATCGTACCGGAGTAAGAGCGGGTTGTCCTGACTGTCATGTTCCTAAGCCTTGGATACATAAAGTTGTTCGTAAAATTCAAGCGTCAAAAGAAGTTTTCTCTTGGTTAACAGGCAAACTTGATACTAAAGAAAAATTTAATGAACATCGATTTGAATTGGCGCAAAGTGTTTGGCATGCAATGAAATCAACCGACTCAAGAGAGTGTCGTAATTGTCACAACTTTGAATCAATGAACCCTGAGTTCCAAAAACCACGTGCACGCAAACAACATTTAAATGCTTTTGAGACGGGGCAAACCTGTATTGATTGTCATAAAGGTATCGCTCACCATGATGTGCGTAATATGCTTTCTGACGAAGAGTTAGAGATACTTGAAGCGCCAAACCCAGACTATATTCGTGTGGTGCCACAAGCTTATCGCGATGGTTTAGCGCGTGTTGAAGCAAAAGAAGCGGCTGAAAAAGCTAAGCTTAAAGCTGAAAAAATAGCAGAGAAAGCAAAAACTGAGTTAAGAATTGCTGCTGCCGTTGAAGAAGCCTTAGCGAGTGCTGGTTCTAGTCAAGCTGCAATAAAAAGGGAGAAAGCTAGTGTAAGTACAGCGTCTGCAACAAGTAATATTAACGTTGATTGGAGTAAAGCTAACTCAACAGATATCGGTGTTTTCTACCCTGGTACTGCTTCTATTGAGTGGATATTAGGACGTAAACATGGTGGTAAACGTGCTTTTAGTAAAGGTGATCGTTGTACAGAGTGTCATGGTGAGGAAATTGCTGATATTGGTAATAATATTGTTAGTGGGGCAAGTGAAAAAGACTTAGAGCCTAATGTTATTCCAGGTAAGCGTGGTTTTATCGATGTAACTATTGATGCGACTCATGATACAGAGCACTTATACCTACGCTTTAGTTGGGCTGAAGGTGATCATGCAGCGGTACCTTTTGTTGAGGGTGGTAAGATGGACCCTGAAAACCCAATGAAACTAGCTTTCATGCTAGCAACAGATGACGTTGAATATGCTGATAGAGCTGGTTGTTGGGGCACTTGTCATGCCGATGCTAACACTATGCCGTTTGCTCCAGAAGCTGATACCTTAAAAGGTAGTGATCTTGCTAAGCGTCTAGCGTTTAATACTGGCGCAAGTAAAGGCTCAAGTACTGGCGTAACTAAGTACTTAAAAGAATCTCGTACTAAGTTAGAGTTCAAAGGCCGTCGTGGTAAAGCACTAGGTGGCTGGGATAAACTGAAAGATCAAAGCGAGATTGATGCGGCACAAACTTCCAACCAATACATGGATATTATCCGCTATAAATCTGGTACTAAAGAAGTGGAAGATGGCCAAATTTTAGCTGAGCGTAATATGCATGGTGGTCAAGGTGCAGAAGTTGAAGCGTCACTGAAAAATGGTACTTGGTCGGTAGTGGTTAAGCGTAAACTTATATCGGATAAAGCCGGAGATGTCAGTATTGAAGCTGGTAAAGTATATAACTTTGGCTTTGCCATTCATGACGATTACTCAAGTGCGCGTTATCACCATGTTTCATTCGGTTATAAGTTAGCCCTTGATAACCCTGAAGCTGAAGTGAACGTCACTAAGCAATAGAGGAAGCAGTAAAGTAAGCAGTAAAATAGGTAGTAAGAGCTGAAATAGAAATAGCGGCTACTTAGTTACTAAAAATCAAAGCCCCCTGTCTTGCTTGAGAAAGTAAGCAAGGGGATTTTTTATTTGTAGCAATGGGGATTAGTCATGACATCATTGTTGCAAGTGGTATAATTAGCTTATTCAAACCAGTTAAGTTAAACATAGTTGCCACCTTTGGCTGCTTAGGAAAAAAAATGACTAATAAAGATATTTATAAAAACAACCCGTTACATGGCACTAGCCTTGAAACCGTATTAACTGAACTAGTTAATCAATATGGCTTTGAAATTTTAGCCGCTTATATGAACCTAAATTGCTTTAAACAAAACCCGAGTATTGAGTCGAGCATCAAGTTTTTAAAGAAAACCTCATGGGCACAAGAAAAAGTTGAAGCCTTTTATATGTATCAATATAACAGTTTGCCAAAAGCTGATGATGCTAACTTTGAATTACCGCCACGTGATCGCATTGTGCCATGTGGACTTGAGCAAAGACCACCGAAAGAATTGAGTTTAGAAGATGCTGAAGAGCTGCGTATTAAGCAGGCTAAGAAAACCCGTGAACGCGCAGCCGCATCAAGACCTGCTAACCCATGGGGTAATTAGTTGCTTTGTAGGAGAGAATTTATTCTCGAATTTTTGAGTTGTCAGTCAGTTTTTCGCGGTTAAAACCGCTCCTACAAGGATCTTATGGATTTATTCTCTGCTTTACTCGACGAGCCGCTAAATATCCTACCAAACGATGGCGAGGTTAATTACTACGGCGAAATTATGCCTCTTAGTGACAGTGACTTTTATTTTGAGCGCTTACTTAACACTATTGCTTGGCGCTGCGATCAAGCATTAGTGTTTGGTAAACTCATCGAGACGAAAAGAAAAGTCGCGTGGTGCGCTGATACCGTTGATGGCAAACCTTTTGCCTACACTTATTCAGGCGTTACTAGGCATTCGATACCTTTTACCCAAGAGCTATTAGCTCTGAAGAAACTGGTTGAACAACATAGTAATGAAAGCTATAACTCTTGTTTATTAAACCTCTATCACTCAGGTGAAGAGGGCATGGCATGGCACAGTGATGGTGAGCTGGATTTGAAAAAAAATGGCGACATTGCCTCGTTGAGTTTCGGCGCAGAGCGAAAATTTTCCTTTAAACATAAGCTATCAAAAGAGGTTGTGGCCCTGCAACTTAAACCCGGTAGTTTGTTAGTGATGAAAGGCACAACCCAGCAACATTGGTTACATCGCTTACCCCCAACTAAGAAAGTATTAGAACCGCGAATAAATCTTACCTTTAGAACCATAGATAAGCCTGAGCTCAAGTAAAGTAGCTGTATTTCGGTTTACTTTTAGCGTAAATTTTGACGTGATCTTTGGCTTAATAAATGCAGCGCTTATATCAAGAGTTATCGACAGCTATCGAAAGCAGTAAAGATCAGCAGATAGCAATAAGCGTAATTTAACTTAGTTTAACCTCAATATTTATATGTTTTAGCCGATAAAAAGGGTAGAGCAACTGTTTTATAACCCGCTTATTAACTAAGTTTGCGCACCGTTAGAAATGGTGGACATTATGACAATTGAAAAGCAGAGGCATTACTTGTTATACGGTAATCGCGCAGTAATCTATGTGGCAAGTCTGGTTGGACTATTTTTAGATGTGAATCTGGCTTACGTGGTAGCGCTAACGCTTTGGCTGTGGCTACCACAATGTTTGTTACTGGAATTAAGTTTAATTAGAGCGATCAAACATTAACAGCTATAAGCTATCTGTTAAATGCATTATCTTTTTAGTTAAAATAACTATGCACTTAAATGCACGTAAGAAGCAGTACTAGGCATCATCAAGCTATTATAAGCATCCATTTGCTTATTAGCTAAGCTCTGATTAAAGGCGTTGTTTGAAACTTCAGCAACCTTGCTAGCTGACTCCATTGGCAAAATGCTCGGCAGTTCATGGTCTGGGATTTGGCCAATACCTTCTTTTACTTCTTGATGTAATTCATATAGTGCAGCATAAGTATCCGTTAAGGTAGACACTGCATTTATGTTGGTTGAATTGTTACTTTGAACGTCACTATTGGTACTTTCTTGCAAATAGATATCAAAGAGTTTTTGCTGTTGCTGGTAATATGACTGCATTAAATCAACATCTTTAGCGGTTTGATAGTTTGATTTAACGTTTTCTACTTGCTCAGCTATTTTGTCATCAGCACCTTGTTGTAAGGTGTTCTTTTGCTCAGGCGTTAATATGTCGCTTAAGTCAGAATGAGACTCACCATGTGGTCTAGCAGATGATACTGGCTGAATTTGTTTGAAGCTAGCTGTAGAAGAAGTTATTTGCATTGTCATGTTAACCACCTTTCTTAATGTAATAAGAAGTTACACAAACCAAGTACTGACTTGATGTAAATATGATAGTTAAAAGTGCTTGGACAAATTGTAGTCGTTTGTAAATGTCTTGCAATAAATTGTTGTTTGATTTTTGTACTGAGGGTGTAGTAAAGCTTGACCTTAAATAAGTTGATCAGTTCATTTATTCAAGCAAGGACAAGTAAAAACAGTGCTTTGATTGTCCTTGTTCATTTAACAATACATCTTAGTGCGGGGCGGGGTTTAAATGTGCATAATCGGCTTTAACTGACACAATAGCGTTTAACCTTGCTTTCGCCATAGCTTCTTTTATCGCTAGGCCTTGCAAACCTTGCTCAACAAAAGCTTTTGCGGTTACTGCTCTTGCTGCTTTTACCGCCGCTTGTAAGTACTCTTCTTGTGGATATGGACGCTGTTCAAAACCTAAACGGCCAAGAAAGTCAGCCTTACAAGCCATTAAAAATAAATCAAACTCTTCTGGTTTACGCCAAATATCTAAGTGATTGAACATTTTTAACAGTGTGCTAGCTTTGAGCTCAAAGGCTTTATGACAATGTAAGTGATATTCACATACTTTTAGCGCCAGTTGTTTGTAGTGTGTCGGTACTTTCAGTTGCTTAGATATTTTCTCAACGAGTGGTAAGCCTGCTTTTTCATGACCTTTATGGCTAGGTAATAAATGAGTCTCGGTAATACCTTTACCTAAATCGTGACATAGTGCGGCAAAGCGAATAGCGGTTTTATTATCATCTTGCACGTTGGGGGCTAATTGCGTTAACAAAACGGCTTGCTGCAATACCATCATAGTATGCAGACCACTACAGATTTCAGGATGCCAAAGGGCGGGATTCGGAATACCCCATAAAACGGCAAGCTCAGGCCATAATTCCTCTAAGGCATTACATTGCTTAAGTACTTGAAAAAACACTTCGGGATTACCTGAATTAATGTCAGCTTCATCACCACCATCAGCCAAACTTAATTGCATTTCTTGCCAAACACGTTCAGGGGTTAAGGTCTTTAACTCGCCACTAGCACTGATTTCCTGCATTAGGGCAAGTGTTTCATCGGCTATGGTAAAACCGTATTTATGATAGCGGGCGGCAAAACGTGCTACCCGTAACACCCGTAAAGGATCTTCAACAAAAGCGTCACTGACATGACGTAAAATACGATCGTTAAGATCTTTTTGACCATTGTAGGGATCGATAATGTCGCCGTTATCAGCCATGGCCATGGCATTAACTGTTAGGTCGCGTCTTAATAAATCTTGTTCAATGGTGACATCTGGGGCGAAATAACAGCTAAAACCAGTATAACCTTGGCCTTGCTTTCGCTCTGTACGGGCGAGGGCATACTCTGCTTTCGTTTGCGGATGTAAAAAAACCGGGAAGTCTTTACCTACTTGTTGGTAACCTAGCTTTAGCATTTCTTCAACACTGCTACCAACCACTAAATAATCTTTGTCTTTAATCGGGCGATTAAGTAGCTTATCGCGCACAGCACCACCGACTAAATAAGTGTTAAGTTGGCTATGTTTACTTTCAGAGTTGTTGCTTGACAAGGTACGACCAAAATGAAGAGGAGATTAGCTAAAGTGTATCATAAGGCCGTACAAAATTCAGGGAGGGGCAGTTAGGATAAAGCAACATTGAATGTTGCTTTATCCATATAGTGCTATTTAGCTATTACTAGAATTGCTCATTAAAATTGGTAGTTAAGACCGATATTAACCGTGGTTCCTAAACCTTTAATATTGTAACCACCGTAAGTGTAGCCTTGTGATTTTGTTGGGTAGTAATCTTGGTTAAATAAGTTTTCTACGCCGATAAAAGCTGACAAATCGTTAGCAAAATCATAGTTACCGCTTAGGTTCACTATTTGATAACTATCAATGGGGCCTTGATCGCCAACATACTCACCATCAACTGGTTCAAAGCGCTTACGATCGCCAACATATAAATAATTTAGCGCTAGGCTGATATCATTATTAGGGTTCCAGTTGATATTGACTGTCGCCTTAGGCGGACTAATTTGCTTAGCACCTAAATAAACATCAGCTTCAGTATTCTTACCTTCAACCCAGCTATAAGTAACATTTACCGCCCAAGCGTCGTTGATATCATAATTGATTAGTGCTTCATAACCGTAGATTTCTTGTGGTGCTCGCACTGGCATATAAACACCCGTTGCTACATCAAACTTATTGGTAGTGCCTAACTCAGAAGTACTGAAATAGGTAGCAAACTCAAAATGCACTTGTTCGAAGTCTGAACTAAAACCGAGTTCATAATTATCGATAATAGAAGCCTCAGTACGAATAAGTGAAATATCGGTAACTGTTGCTGTACGTAACAAACGGCCAGTATCAGAAATATCTGCGCCTTGTGAGTAGCTGATAAACGGGCTAAACAGTGCTAGGGCATTATATTTTACACCAATGTTATAAGTGGTCGCTTTATAATTTAAAGTATCACCAGTGACATTAACGGGCACAGAGCATTGGTCAATTTTTTTACATAACTTCAAGGTACTGTAATCATTAACGGTTAAATCAATATCTTCTTGTCTGACACCTAATTTAATAACAAGGTCATCATTATAAATTAGCTTGGTTTGTAAAAATCCGGCGAGACTTTCCATATCCATTTCAGGCACCCAAACTCGGCCATCTACCATGGGTTGAGAAGTGACATCATTGAGGGCATCGATACCGTAAATGAAAGTCGCCTCAAGTGAGTCGCCATTATCAAAGCTGAAATCAACCAGGGTATTAAAGGTTACTCTTAGGCCCTTTTTCTCTGAGTTTATTAACGATTGACCGCCAGCATAGCCCTCATCAGGGTTAGCCAATGTTGGTGAATAAAAGAAGATATTCTCAACTTCTTGGCGGTAAAGGTCGACCATCAATCCTGTTTGTGCAAAGACTTCATCATCGACATATTTAAGCATCATATTATGGTTGGTCGGACCTTGAGGCTCACCGAGTACCGATTTACCAGCAGGTACTGGGATCGCTTGGGTTTTTTCACCTATATTTCTGTCGCCTATTTGATCTATTAGATCAACGTCTTGCTTTGATTGAAAATAGTTATAAGTAAACTGTAACGATTTTTCCTGGTCAAAGTGATAACCAAGCTTGGCAAAGTAATCTTGCATTACTGCATCAGAAAGACCGTATTTTAATCCTAAAACATCGCCATCAGCATCGCGCTGTAAGCCATTTTTTTCGTAACTGGCATTAAATACATAATTGAAATTATTTACTTCACCATTAATGCCACCTTCATAACGCTGGCCTACTGAATCTTCAATCTCTATCGCACTAAAGCGACTTGAAATACTGGCATGGCCGCTGAGCGCTTTATCACTATTGGCTTTTTTAGTGATGTAATTAATAATGCCGCCGGCAGCGCCGTTACCATAAATAGAGGTAGCGCCTTTAATCACTTCAATGCGCTCTATAACACTGGCATCGAGTGTTCTTATACCTAATGCGCCATTACGCAGTGGTGTAGATTGTGGCACGCCGTCAATCATTACTAACGGTGCTCGGCCACGCAATGTTTGTCCTGAATTACTGGAAGTGCCTGTACTTGGCGCCATCCCCGGTACTAAGTTAGCTAATAAGCTTTGAATTTCAGAAGATACTTTTAGCTGCTGTGCTATTTGCTTTTGGGTGATTATGGTTATTGAGGCAGGCACTTCATCTATGCTTTCGGCAATACGACTACCGGTAACAATAATTCGTTCAATATCTTGTTGGTTAGCTTTTTTATGAACTTGTTTCGTTTGAGTAACTTGATTTTCTGGATTCGTTTGGCTGTGTGCTTGGCTGGCGATAACTAGTGCCAATAGTGTAAGGGATGTTTTTAACACCTTATCTTCCTTTTAAGTATTATGAATTAGTAATTAGCGACACACATGGTAATGATAATGGTTTTTATTTGCAATTAAATGTTACGCATTTGCTCTAAATTTGTTAACTCTTTGACATCCATCAAACAAGCGGTTAATTTTGTACCTTACTTTCCCTGCTCAGCACACGCCATGTATCGCAATTTTTTCTCATTAAGTGAATTACCTTTCTCTATTTCCCCTGATCCTAAATACTTATTTATGAGTGATAGGCACAGGGAAGCGTTGGCACACTTAACTTATGGCTTAGGAGAAGTCGGTGGTTTTGCTTTACTGACGGGGGAAGTGGGTACGGGGAAAACCACTATTAGTCGCTGTTTAATGGAGCAACTGCCTGACAACACTCATGCCGCTTTTATTCTTAATCCAACCTTATCCTGTCAAGAATTACTGGCGACCATATGTGATGAATTAAAAATTCGTTATCGAAAAACCGACGCCAGCTTAAAAAACTTAACCGATAAAATTGCCGAAAAGCTGCTGAAAAATCATCAAAATGATATCAATACGGTATTGATCATTGATGAAGCCCAACATTTACAACCGGAAGTCTTGGAGCAGCTGCGCTTGCTAACCAATTTAGAAACCAATACTAAAAAGTTATTGCAGGTGATTTTAATTGGTCAGCCGGAATTACAGCAACTATTACAACGTCGAGATTTACGCCAATTAGCCCAGAGAATTACCGCAAGATATCATTTAATGCCACTAACAAAGCAGGAGTTGAAGCAATATATTCAACACAGGTTAATGGTTGCTGATTGCGCTAGAGCGCTCTTTGATAAGGCAGCGTTGAATAAAATTCATCAACTGTCGCAAGGTGTGCCCAGGTTAACTAATTTATTGTGCCATAGCGCCTTAATGTTGGCTTATAACCAAAATGATAGTGTGGTTAATAAGAAGACTGTTATTGCTGCAGCACAGCGGGCGCTGGGTGACGACCTAACTAGTAAGCCCGCACTAAATCATTATAACGGTGCCCTAATATTTTCCACGGCATTAAGTGTTGCGGCTTTCTTTGCTTTATCTGGCTTTTGGTGGGGACAAACAAAGGCGCCTTTAAATGGACTTGTGGTAAGTACCGCTCAGGCTGAAGTAAAGACCGTTGAGCTAGTAAAGCCTGCTGTAGATGAACCTAGCAAAGCGCAAGTTGTAATGATTAGCAGCGCACAAGCAGAGCACAATTCAGCAGAGCGTGCTTTGGCAGACCATACTTCAGTAGATAATAGTTATTCTAGCCCAAAAGCCTCAGCAACTCATTCTGACCTCATACCGGCGAAGAAAGCTAACAATGCTGCCATTGAAGATAAAGTGGAGCCAGTGCCCTCTGTTGCTAAGAGCACTAGCCAAGGGAACACTGACAAGACAATTATTGTCAGTGCAGAAAAGAAAAGCTTAGCCAATAATAATTATGAAGATTATCAAGTAAAGAAAGTTGCAGGTGTATCTAATGATTTATTAGCACGATTTCAGGCGGCACTTGATGAAACTAATGATGAAAGCAAGGCTGACAACTTAGCTGAAAAAATAGCTAGCAGTCAGTCATCTAATTCTCAGTCTGTTAACTCTCATTCAGTTAGTTATCAACCAATAAGCTTCCCATCAGTAAATGACAGTTCATTAATCAAGGGTAATATTTTTGACTCACTTTATAACAGTGATAACTCAATGGCAGCCATTAGGCCGCTGGCACAAATGCCACAACAAATCCAAAATTCCATACCGAGTTTAGATTTTGAACAACATATATATGCTTCTGATGGCCAAGGTTGGGTAAAAGTGAATGGTCGAGATCGTTATGAGGGCGACTATATTGGTGATAATTTAGTGGTTGAAAAAATATTACCGCAAAAGGTCATTCTATCTTTTCAAGGCGAAACTTTTAGTTTACCGGCTTTAACCAATTGGTAGACCTTTACGCTTTTTAGCTAGCGGGTAACTTAGCTTTAGGGAATAAATAGACAAAACAAAAAGCCCCGTAAGTCGTAACTTACCGGGGCTTTTTTAATTATGGTGTTAACTAATAGTTGATAACTAATTATACCCGTAGAGTTTATTGCCAAGCGGGCATTTTAGCTTCAAAGGCTTTAATGGTATCAAGCTTATCTAAAGTCCAACCGACACTGTCGACACCATTTTCTAAGCTGTATTGTTGAAATTCATTTAAGCTGAAATTAAACGAAAGTTCGCCGCATGTAATCAGGTTATTTGGTAAATCTACTTTCAAGGTTAACTGAGTATCAGCAGAGATTTTGAATAACTGTTCTATTTCAGCTTCGCTTAATTTAATAGGTAAAAGCCCAACGTTGATACAGTTACCGTAAAATATATCAGCGAAACTAGACGCTATAATGACTTTGAAGCCATATTCTAGCAGTGCCCAAGGTGCATGTTCACGGCTTGATCCACAACCAAAATTTTCACCGGCTAATAAAATACTGGCGCCTTTATATTCGGGCTTGTTGATGACAAAATCAGGATTTACCTGGGTGCCAGCATGATCAAGATAGCGACTATCGTGAAATAAGTGCACGCCAAAGCCTACACGTTCAGTTTTTTGTAAAAATTGCTTAGGGATGATTTGATCGGTATCGACGTTAGCGATATCTAAAGGCACAACCAAACCAGTATGTGTGTTAAATTTTTCCATTTTCTGTTCCTCTTTGAGGCAGGCTTATTATCGTAAGCAAGCTGCCAAATATTGAGTGTCATTCCCGTGATATTTTAATCGGGAATCCATAGTTTTTTATCGTAAAACTACTGGATCTTCGAAGATGACTATTAACTCTTGCTCAAAACTACTGGCTGTTTAAATCAACAAAGTGACCAGTAATTGCAGCAGCTGCGGCCATTTCCGGACTAACTAAGTGAGTACGGCTACCACGGCCTTGACGACCTTCAAAATTACGGTTACTGGTTGACGCACAACGATCGCCTTCTTCTAAAACGTCATCATTCATGCCCAAACACATAGAGCAACCGGGTAAGCGCCATTCAAAACCAGCATCAGTGAATATTTTGTCTAAACCTTCACTTTCAGCTTGCTCTTTCACGCGGTAAGAACCAGGAACTATAATGGCATCTACGCCCTTTACTACTTGCTGACCTTGATATTGCTGAACAACACCTGCAGCAGCGCGTAAATCTTCAATACGTGAGTTAGTACAAGAGCCAATAAATACCTTGTTTACTTGAATATCAGTCATCTTAGTGCCGGCGGTTAGGTCCATATACTTAAGTGCATTTATACAAGACTCCTTTTCCACCGGATCACTGAAATCTTCAGGTGAAGGCACAATACCGTCGACACTAATAACTTGCCCAGGATTTGTGCCCCAAGTGACTTGGGCTTTAATATCTTTTGCTATAAGGGTTATTACCGCATCGAATGTTGCATCAGCATCTGATTTTAAGTTTTTCCAATCAACAACCGCTTGGGTAAATACGTCACTTTTTGGCGCGTATTCTTTGCCTTCTACATAATCAAAAGTAGTTTGATCAGGAGCAATTAAACCGGCTTTAGCGCCAAATTCTATACTCATGTTACAAACGGTCATGCGCTCTTCCATACTTAGCGCTTCGATAGCTTCACCACAATATTCAACTACATAACCTGTTGCGCCAGCGCTACCGGTTTTTCCTATAATGGCTAAGATAATATCTTTGGCACTAATACCTGCGCCGACATGACCTTTAACTTCTATTTTCATGGTTTTTGCTTTGTTTTGACGTAAAGTCTGGGTAGCAAAAACATGTTCTACTTCTGAGGTACCAATACCAAAAGCAAGAGCACCAAAAGCTCCATGGGTAGCGGTATGTGAATCACCACAAACAATAATAGTACCAGGTAAGGTCAAACCTAACTCAGGCCCAATAACATGAGCTATACCTTGGTTTTTGTGGCCCATATCAAAAAGCTCGATACCAAAGTCTTTACAGTTTATTGCTAACGCGCGTAATTGGTTAGCAGCACCTTCACCAGCAGCATCAATTTTAATTGAGCGAGTTGAAATATTATGATCCATAGTGGCAATGGTACGTTCAGGGTGGCGTACAGGGCGATTATGAAAACGTAAACTGGCAAAAGCTTGTGGTGAGGTCACTTCATGAATCAAATGACGGTCAACATACAATAACGGTGTTTCCCCTTTAGCATCTTCAACTAAATGGTTTTGCCATAATTTTTCATACATGGTTTGTGGGCTAGTTGTTGTCATTTTATGTATTCCCTTTTTCCTGATCATTACTTTGGGCAGTGATGTGTTTACAGATATAATCACCCACTTCACTGGTCGATTTAGCCTCGGAACGTTCGTTAGCCGGTAATAAATCAGCGGTTAAGATGCCATTATCTAGTGCACTGCTAACAGCTGCCTCAATGGCTTTTGCTGCTGCTTCTAGATTTAAGCTATAACGTAACATTAAAGCAGCGGATAAAATTTGCGCAATAGGGTTAGCAACACCAAGACCAGCAATATCAGGAGCACTGCCGCCAGCAGGTTCATACATGCCGAAGCCATCGCTATTTAAGCTGGCTGATGGTAATAAACCCATTGAGCCAGTAATCATGGCGCAAATATCCGATAAAATATCACCGAATAAGTTAGGGCAAAGTAAGACATCAAATTGATTAGGATCACGGACTAACTGCATGGCAGCGTTATCAACGTAAAGGTGCTCTAACTCAACATCGGGGTACTCTACAGCAACTTCACCGACAACTTGGCGCCATAACTGGCTGGTAGCTAAAACATTGGCTTTATCCACAGAAGTTACTTTGTTGTTGCGCTTTTGTGCTGCTTGAAATGCTAGGTGCGCAATGCGTTTTACTTCGCGACGTGAATAGAACATAGAATCAAAGCCAGTTTCTTCTTCACCTTCGCCTCTACGGCCTTTTGGCTCGGCAAAGTAAATATCGCCGGTTAATTCACGAATAACTAAAACATCAAAACCTTGTGAAGATATATCAGCGCGCAATGTTGAAAGTGATGATAGTGACGGCTGTAGGGTTGCCGGACGCATATTACAAAATAAATCGAAATGGCCACGCAAGCCTAATAAGGCACAACGCTCAGGTTGCTCTGTTGGCGGCAAGTTTGCCCACTTAGGACCGCCGACACTGCCAAATAAAATAGCATCACTCGCTTCACAGCCAGCCATGGTTGAATCAGGCAGGGCATTACCGTGATTATCTATGGCAGCACCGCCAATATCATAGTCTTTAGTACTGATTTCAAAATCAAATATATCTGCCACTGTTGCTAGTACTTTTTTAGCTTCAACCATTACTTCTGGGCCGATACCATCACCGGCTAAAATTGCTATGTTGGACATGTTTATTTCTCTTTAAATTTTAAAAAATATTTATAAAATGGATCTTCGATTAGATACTTCGAAGATGACGATATGCCGAGCTCTATTACTAGGCATTAATGTTAGGTTGTCATTCCCTAGGTTTATGATCGGGAATCCATTGGTTTATCTCTCTAATTCTTGTTTTGTTTGCTTCATATCAGCAATAGTCATTGCTCGGTGAATACTGTTTAGTGCATGAATCAATGCTTGCCCAGAGGCTTCAATAACATCAGTTTCTAAACCGTAACCGTGGAAATTTCGACCTTGCCAAGTAATGACTAAGTCTGCTTGACCTAAGCCATCTTCACCTGAGCCTTTGTTAGATATTTTGTAATCGCTGACTTCAAAGTCAATATCAACACTTTGTTTGATTGCTTGGTAAAGCGCATCAACTGGACCATTACCTGTGGCCGCATGCACCTTGCTATTATCTTTGCCTTCTTCACTATTGCCGCCTTCGCCGCCTGAGGTAAGTTTAATGCTAGCGGTAGCAAAGTCGCCGTCACCACACTGGACATTAATGGTGTCTAACTGGAAGAAGTCTTGTAAATCTTTTTGCTGTAACTTAAAAACTAACGCTTCTAAATCATCATCAAACACTTGGCCTTTTTTATCCGCTAGCACGATAAAGTCACAATAAAGTTCTTCGATATCATAATCAGACTCTTGATAGCCTAAACTTGCCATTCTGTGCTTGATTACATGACGTCCACTACGTGAGGTAAGGTTTAATTTAGTTTTAGCGATACCGACACTTTCTGGGGTCATGATCTCGTAGGTATTGCTAGCTTTTAACATGCCATCTTGATGAATACCTGATGAGTGACTAAAAGCATTACCACCAACAATAGCTTTGTTTAATTGCACCGGCATATTACAAACCGTACTGACTAACTTAGAGACGCGGGCAATTTCTTGGTGATTGATATTAGTTCTTACACCGAGTAAAGCTTGGCGAGTTTGCATGATCATCGCCACTTCTTCTAATGAACAATTTCCCGCACGTTCACCAATACCGTTGATGGTACATTCAATTTGTCGGGCACCAGCTTGCACTGCTGCCATTGAGTTAGCGACAGCTAAACCTAAATCATTATGACAATGTACAGAAATGATTGCTTGGTCGATGTTTGGCACACGATTAAACAAATCAGTGATAATGCCTTGGAATTCAAATGGCATGGTATAGCCAACGGTATCAGGAATATTTACCGTGGTAGCGCCCGCTTTAATGGCACTTTCAACCATGCGACATAAATTATCAATGGGTGTACGGCCAGCATCTTCACAAGAAAACTCAACATCGTCGGTGTATTTCCTCGCATGTTTAACTGCGTGAATAGCCATGGCTTCTACATCGCTAAATTCTTTACGTAATTTTTGTTTTACGTGTACATCAGAGGTGGAAATAAAAGTATGGATACGAAATTGCTCTGCATCTTTAAGCGCTTGAGCACAAGCATCAATATCGGCTTCAACGGCGCGTGCTAAACCACAAACACGAGCATTTTTGATGGTACGAGCAATTTGCTGTACCGACTCAAAATCACCCGGCGATGAAACAGGGAAACCAACTTCCATTACATCGACACCTAAGCGTTCAATGGCTAAAGCTATTTGCAGCTTTTCATGTACGGATAAACTAGCGTTTAATGCTTGTTCACCATCACGTAAGGTAGTGTCAAAGATAATGACCTGATCATTGTTAACTTGTGGGTTGCTCATATTTTTGTCCTTGTAAATCTGATGTCTGCTGTAAAATCATTCACTAATAACTGCGGACATAAAAAAACCCGCGATTGTTAGCGCGGGTTTTAATTAATTTCTACTTAGTTTTTAATATTTAAACTATTGAAGAAGCAACAAAACCTAGCCGCGCACGATGAGTGCGAGGAGGAGGTTAATGTTAATGTGCTTAATCAATTTAGTCATTTTATGTTTCGTTTTTAGCGTTTGTGTAAAAATTCACAAAAAGCTAATAAATATTCTTTTTAAGAGAAAACTATTCAATGTACTATTAATAGCGCACTTGGCTTAGGAGTGTCAATGGCTAAAATGTAATATGATAGTTAATAAGTAAAGGTTGGGCGGTGCATTATGTTTATTAATCGAAAAAGCTATTAAGAGCAGTAGTTACCACGTCCACTTCATTTATATAAGGATGCATTGGTAAGCTAAATACTTGTTTAGCTAATTTCTCTGCTACAGGAAAAACACCTTGCGGATAACTATTTTTTCGAAAGGCTGTTTGCTGATGCATGCATTTAGCATAATAAATTACGCTTGGTACACCCTTAACTTTCAAATGTTCCATTAGCTCAGCTCTACGCTCATCGACAAGCGTATATTGTGCCCATGAGCTCATATAGTTTTCAGGTACTTGAGGAGTACAGATGTTTTGAGATAATGCTGCTTGATAAGCGTCAGCCGATACATTGCGATTAATTAACTCTTGGGGAAACTCCGCTAATTTTTCTAATAGTATTGCTGCTTGTAATGTATCAAGCCGACTATTCATGCCAATTCTAACATTGTCGTATTTATCACTTCCTTTACCATGTACTCGATATGATTTAATTAATTCAGCTAATTTATCATCATTAGTAAATACCGCACCACCATCACCATAACAACCTAGCGGTTTAGCTGGAAAAAAAGAAGTCGTCGCAATATCTCCGAAACTACCCGCTTTTTTACCATTAAGTGAGCCACCAAAGCCCTGAGCGGCATCTTCGATTAGTTTTAGCTGATATTTTTCAGCAATTTTTTCTATCTCAGGATAGTTCGCAAGTAAACCAAAAAGGTCAACCGCAATAATGGCTTTAGGTGTAAGTTTACCTTCAGCAATTACGGCTTGAATACGCTTTTCGAGATCTACAGGACAGATATTAAATGTAGCGCTATCGGAATCGACAAAAATAGGCGTGGCACCAAAAAATGCTGGCGCTTCTGCTGTCGCAAAAAAGGTAAATGTTGGACAAAAAATAGCATCTCCTTGCTTAACATCAAAAGCCATCATTGTAAGTTGCAAGGCATCTGTACCATTTGCACAAGTTATAGCGTGTTTAACCCCCACGTACTCAGCTAACTTTTCTTCTAGTTCACAAACCTCTGGCCCCATGATGTACTGGCCATGCTCTAGAACTTGTTGGATTCTGCTATTGATTTTTGTTTGTAAGTGTTGATATTGCGCTTTTAGATCAATGAATTGCATGAGTGGTAACCAGGTTATTTATTTAGTTTTAATAGCTTTGCAGGGTTTCCTGCCACAGTAGTGTTATTCGGGACGTTCTTTGTAACAACAGCACCTAAGCCGACGATTGAATCAGAACCAATAGTTAAACGTTGTCTTATTGTAGCTTGTGGCGCTATACGTGTTCTTTGTCCGACAGTAACATAACCGCAGAAAGTAACGCCTGCAGTAATGGTTGAATCAGCTCCAATAACACAGTCATGAGCCACATTAACAAGATTATCTAACTTCACTCGTTCGTTAATTAGGGTGTCGCTAATAAGGCCTCTGGCAATACTACAGTTACTGCCAATTTCTACATCATCTTGAATATTCACTCCACCTAAAGCAGGAAAAGCGATCAAATGACCTGATACATTGGGATAATAGTTATAACTTTGACAGCCTACTGTAGTATTAGAGCGGATAATACAGTTCTTGCCAATTTTTGAACCCGAATAGATGACCACATTATGTTCTATAATGCTACCTTCGCCGATTTCAACATTTTCTTCAATGACGACATTTTGTCCAATCTTAACTGTACTGGGTAAAACAGCATCTTTATACTTTTTAAAGAAGCCAATGCTGCCTTCAATATACTTAATAATATCTACCAGTAATTTTTTTGGATCAGATGAAATAATACAAATAAAACCTTCAATCGGTTCTTTAACTAATAAGAATAAATTCTTTTTAGGTTCTGGCAGAATACCTTTGATAAAAACACATACGCTATTCGATTCACTTAATTCGGGCTCAGAAATACAATCTAATCTGGTATTGGAATCATTAGGGCAAACAAAATTTAAATTTACGGCAAGTTCCTGTATTTCAATGCTACGGTTAAATTTATTACTCATATAGTTGTGGTCTCTTAATGCCGTAATATTAGTAGGTATGCAACTGAATAATTTAAGCAGCATACTTACTAATTAAATCGAAAGTTTTATACTTTTTTGATAAATGGGTGGGAATCACTCACATTAATTATTGTATCTTGCTTTCTTATTTGGCTTACTATTTCGATACTTTTTCTAGCTTCTTGTAACCCGAAACCCTGGCCACTTAAAATATGTTCATAACTCTTAGTGTGCAGATCTGTGAAGCCACCTGAGAATTCAACTTCTTTGCCATCGACAGTAATAGAACGATAAGTACGTTGACCAGCGGCTTTAACTTCTTCTGGGATATAGTCATAATTGACCGATAAGAACCAGCGAACTTTTGCATGCTTGAACTCTAAATAACCGGCATTAGCATCAGCCTGTTTTAGATGCGCTTCGTTTTTAACTAAGTCACCAAAGACCCAGCCCAACATGTCATAAAAATGAACACCGATGTTAGTGGCAATACCACCCGACTTAGCATCATCGCCTTTCCATGAAGTGAAATACCAATGACCTCGACTGGTTAAATAAGTTAAATCAACGTCAAATACTTTATTCGGGTTTTTAGCCACTTCTGACTCAACAAAAGCTTTGAGCTCTATAATACTTTGATGTAACCGTAGTTGTAGAATGTTATAGACCTGTTTTCCTGTCTCATCTTGCACACATTGTAGCGCTTCAATGTTATGAGGATTTAGTACTAAGGGCTTTTCACAAATTGCATGAGCATTATTTCGTAGGGCAAAGCGAATATGTGAATCATGCAGGTAGTTAGGGGAGGCAATACTCACATAATCAATTTGAGTTCCCTGACGTTTTAACAAATCTATATGACGATCAAATCGTTCATATTCGGTAAAAAAGTCAGCTTCCGGAAAAAAACTATCTATTATGCCAACAGAATCATTCTTATCTAGTGCGGCAACAAGGTTATTCCCTGTTTCTTTAATAGCTTTCATATGGCGAGGTGCGATATAACCAGCAGCACCAATCAGGGCAAAGTTTTTCATTCTATTTCTCGTTAAATTATTCGATTGTAGGAATATTCTCTATAGATAAAGACAAGCTAACTTAAATTGTTATTTCTCTGTGATTTTAATCCGTTTCAGCTATTAACAAAACATTTTTACTAATAGAAATATCTGATATTATATGATAATTCTGCTAATGATTAAAATTAAATCATGAAAATCACTAAAACTTATCCTGCTCCAAAACTAGAGCCGTTATATCATGGATAAACTTTCAATCATTGTTGTTTTGTATAACTGTGAAATTAAAGACTCCCAAACTTTAGCAGGCATTGCAGCGGCAAAAATACTTTTTGAACAGTCTAATATTATAATCTGGAATAACGGACCCAAAGCACTGTTAGATAATAATACTGAGCAGCTAACTAAGCTTGGTTTTAATGTGTTTGTTGAGGAAACAGTTAATAATCATTCTCTTGCCGAAATATACAATGCCTTTATACAAAAATACCCCGCTAAGCATTATATCATTCTTGACGATGACTCAAGTATTACCAGCAATTACCTCAATCAATTAAAATACTTACAAACAGAGGTTATTGCTTACCCTATTATTTTAAGTGGCGGTAAACCATGTAGCCCTAAAATTAATAGAAAAAAATTACTTACTAATACTCAGCCAGAAATTATAAAATTTAATAATGCTGATAAAGTTGAAGCTATTGGTAGTGGCTTAATCATAAGTGATCAATTAGCACAACAAATTCGATCTCATTACGGGGATACCTTTGATGAGCGATTTTACATCTATGGTGTCGACACTACATTTTGTTGGCGGGTTGCTCACACTATCCCAACTAGCAAGATAACCGTTGTTCAAGGCTTCTCTCATTCGGTATCGCGAAATGATATTGAATCTAAAGCCGTAAAGTTATTTAGGAAAATTGAAAAGGCTAACGCAAAAGGATTGAAAATCCATCATTATCAAAGCAGCTTTAGAAAGTGGTTCAAAGTATCACAACTATTAGTGTTGTTATGTATCCCTTTTTACCGACAACAAATTAATAAACAATATTTAGGTGCATTAATAAGCGGGAAGCATTTGAAAGATAGAAGTAGCAAATAAATTTAAGTATATCGACCTGTTAATACTATTTATTTCAAGCCCGTAAAGTTCTAAAGGAAATGACAAAATGAAAAGCGCTTTAATATATTTAAATGTAGGTGAATCAGCTAAAACAGGGTCTTTGGTATATTCTCAGCAATATGAAAATGCTCGATTAATAAAAGAAAAAAATACAGAGTTTGATGATGTTTTTGCTATATCTGTTTTACCGGTAAAAGAGTTTTTAAAAAACAATTTAAAAAATAAAAGTAGCGTAATACAGTGGAAAAATTTGACCATTCATACTTACTCAACATGGATAAAAATATTCAAATTATCCTCTTTTATATTTAAAGATTATCTTTTAAATCAATCAGCAAAGAAGATAATCAAGGACTTAAACTCCTATAGTCGCGTTGTTTTCCATTGCCGATCTTATTATGCCGCAGCTCAAGCATTGGCCATTAAAACTATCGCTCCAAATATTAAAGTAAATATCATTTTTGATATGCGCAGCTTCCTTCCTGAGGAAATAGCAATGAAATCACGTCAAAATAAGTTCTTTTATTTAGATTATAAAGCGTGGGAAAAAGAATTAATAATACAGTCTGATATCACCTTTGCCACAACGCAACGTGGCATCAATATTTTTAAAATGACAGCCCCGGCATTAACATTAACATATTTACCAAACTGTGGTTTTGAAGTGATTGATAAACAGGAAGACTTATTTGAGCGATTCGATTCAATATGGAAGCAACAAACATTTGGCTATGTCGGCTCTGTCGGTCCTTGGTATGCACCAGAAAAAATAGAACTAGCGTTAGATTTTTTCAAGTTGAAAATTAATAATTCAACTACCTTCATATTAAACAAAAAAATAAAAAATATAGGGCAACATCCTGCAGAATATAAACCTTGGAAAGAGGTTCCCAACAAGATAGCAGGCTCTTTATTTACATTAATCCCAGGTTCATCAAAAAGTGGTTACCTGTCTGAATTAAAGGTAACCATGAACTTCTTTTCAACCAAAGCAGCTGAATCACTAAGTTTAGGTATACCTTTGGTCGTTAACAGAGATATTACTGAAGTAGCAGAGTTTATTGAAAGTAATAACTGCGGTATCGTTTTTGATATCATAGACAATAAAATAGTTATTGCTAAAGAGGTTGAAGAGCAGTTAAACAATAAAGAGTTCTGGCAATCACTACATAAAAATACATTAATAGCTGGTCAGAAGTTTAAGCGACAAGAAATCATTAAACTTCTTATGTCGTCATATGCTTCATTAAGTAAAACTAAATAGAGATAACGTTGCTAGTAGTGAATACCTTGTAGTCGTATTTTTAAGGGAAATAGCAGTACTATAATTAACAATAAACTAGGGTGTCTTTCTCAAACTTATCTAATATAGCTTTTATATTAGATAAGTTTTTCAATGAAAGTTGACACTTTTAAGTATAGGTTATTCATTAAACTGATCTTAAATCGATTATTCGACGGCTCATCAGTACTACTCTTGTAAACGTCTAATTTTACTACGAACTTTTGATATGTTGGAGTCTTTAGCGTAGCGACCTTTTTGCACATGGCGGATTTGGAATACACCATCTATATCTAGTGGGATACCCTCACTGGAGATTAACCATTTGAAAGCTGTATCTTCATAGGTTTTACGCCAGCGATCATCTTCTGTTTGAAACATTTTTAACTTTTCACAATAACCGATAGCACGAGCGACATCACCGTGAACAATTTGAAAAGCTCCTTTAGCTTTGTCGCGAGAATGCAGGCTAAAGCCGTCGCTATCAATATCGACTAATTGTGGCTCGCTATCTTGACGTAACATAGGATCGTCTTGCGCCAACATTTCTGTAGTACGTTCTTGCTGAGGGTAGTACAAGCTTTCTTTTTTGCCCTGTAGTTGCTCAGCTAATGAATCTAAACAGTTTTCATGAAAAATAATATCGCAATCGGTATACCATAACCAGTCTGCCTTACTTGAGCGAGCCGCCATATTTCGGCCAATACCGCGTCTAAATAATTTACCTTTTGACATCTCTTGGAAGTTCCAAGTGACATTAGCAACACTCTTTTGCTTGAAAAAGTCCAACACTGCTTGGGTTTTTACATCTTCTTTGGCATAAAAAACGGTAACGGTAAGTGCACACTTAGTTGGTGGGTAATTAACAAAAGAGCTTAATTGGTAGGTGAGCATGTTTGAATAGCCCCAGCAATGACTGACAATTTCTAACTGGAAAAAACCATCAACGGTAGTACGCTCTGATTTTCCTGGCAATGCTTCTCTAAACCAGGAAGCCGGTAAAATTCGCGTCATAACAAGACGGAAGAAGTGAATGGCATAAGTATTATACCAGCGAGGAGCGTGAGTGGTTGTCGTTATCATTAGCTAGTTCGCATCTTGATTAATCATAATTTTTTAGCCTAGCAGTATATCATAGGTTTCATTTTTAAAATTAGTCGTTTATTCTTATTTACTTACTCGTATAAGTCGCGAGGAAATAAGTAAGAATAAATAGTTATTGAAATATTAAAAGCGATATTCCCACTTTACATATGCATCAAACTCGGTGCCGTCTTCATAGCTTGGTTCGGTGGCTAAACTGCTATTTTTATTATTTAAAAATTTTGAGTTGGTTACTATCATGCCAAGAGTAAAACGAGAATCGAAAGCGATAAATTTATATTGACCATCAAACTGTAATACATCTTCAGCAACCGAAGATACAGGGTTCCCTAGGTTTACATCATTAGGGTAGCGGTCAACATTATCGGTATTTAACTGTACTTTTCTAAACTTTAACTGCCAGCTATTGCCAGCGGTTGTTTGTATTAAAAATGTTGCCACTAGAGTTTTTGCATCATTATCATAAGTTGAACCAATAGTGCGACGATAATAACGATAACCAGACGCATAAAGACTATGCTCATAAAAACAATTTAGTGTCGGATCGCCACCAGTACAAGCAACTTGAGTATCGGTAAACTCCAAGTTGGCCATAATACGCTGATTAAATAGCGTGAAGCGGGTTTCAATACCATACATATCGGCTTTATCGGTAATTAAACCCGCATTAGGTGAGCCATCTTCACCTATTGTTTGAAAGTAAAGGGCATAAGGTAAGTCATACAGTGTATCAGACCATCGAAAATCATAACCAGCTAGGTGATTACCTAGATAACTGTTAAGTGATGGATCACAATTAGGATCGCCTTTGCCACAGTCTTGACCACCAAAAAGTATGTCGAAGAAATCTTTCATAGAGCTTGGCTGACCTTCACCGGCCCACTGAAATGACCAAGAACCACCAATTTCTAGACCGCGAAGGGGGCGGAAAGTGGCGCGAGTACTCCACATCATAGTATCAGGCACTTCGCGACTTTCTTCTAATTGTGCCATTTGTGCGGTAAGTGTCCAGGGGCCAATCCAACTTAGCCAAGGGGTTTCAAAAGCATCAGAGTTATCACGAGTGATACTCATCGCTGGTAACGGTCTTGAGTTGGTGGTCATAATTAAATTAGTATCAATGCCAGGGCCCCACCAGCGTTCAATTGCACCGGCACTTAATACCCAATTACCTAACTTATAGGCCAGGTAACTGCCGTCAAGGTTCATATCACTGCCTTGATTAAGCTCTGGGTTGTCATCTAGGCCCATTCGATAATTAATCTGTATTTTACCTGCTAGGTTACCAACAAAAAATTCATCTGAGAGCTCTACATTACCTTGGTCAAAATTGTCGTTACCGTAACTGGTAAAGCGATTTTGATTACTGGCTAAGTAAATACTCTTTTTTGTCGTATTTTGATTACTTGACGCATATTTATAGTTATAGCGGACATGATTAAGGGCTTGAATTTGCTCATCACTAAGTAATGAGGTGTTAGCCGATAGAATGTCATCCTTAATAGCATTCCACATCAGCGGGTAAGTTGTTACTGGCGCGGTAATTAGACCGATATCAGCAAGTAGTTGAATATCATTTCTTAAAGCGAGATCATCTGGCTCTACCCAAGGTGCGGCAAAGCTTGAGTTTAAAAAAAGTAAAGATAAAATGGCCAAACTAGACTTTAACAACATTAAAACATCCTAAAGAGTGCGGTACACTGATAATAAATAAACACTAAAAAATTGCCGCCTAAAGATATCAAAAATTTGCAACAATAAAAATTGCGTAAATTGTAGCAGTGTTAGCTAGTTAACTCATCTACTGTTTAAAGTAAGTAACAAAAAAAACAGCGATAGCTATTAGAGCAATGCGCTATTTTCAGGTATTATGCATAGTTTTATTTCCCCTCTTAACTTTCGGTCTTATGCTTTAATGGAACCTAACTGCGTATTATTTATTCCTGTATCTTCACCTTCCGGCATCGGTGAATACATGCGCTCGATGATTATTGCCAAGGCGCTGAAATTGCGATGGCCTGATATAAACATCCATTTTATTTTAAATGAGCAAGTAGCTTATTTTAACGACTGTCCTTATACAGTTCATGCCTGTCAGGGGTCACCGACCAAAGATGTAGTAGGAGTTAATGGAATTATTGCTAAGGTTAGCCCTGATTTAGTGGTTTTTGATGCCTCGGGTCGCGCTAAACAGTTTAAGCAAGCGAAAGCTGTCGGCGCCAAAGTTGCCTTTATCTCCCAGCATAATAAAAAGCGTAGCAGGGGCTTAAAATTAAACCGCTTATTCAATACCGATATTCACTGGGTAGTTCAGCCTGATTTTTGTATAAAGTCGATAAGTTATTGGCAACGAGCTAAGCTAGCCTTTTTTAATAAAAAAGCGCCTCAAAATATAGGTCCTGTTTTTGAAGTGAGTAGCAGTTCATACCAAACCCAGCTTATTGAACAGTTTGATTTAATTAAAAATGACTATTTTGTTTTTAATGCCGGCTCTGGCGGACATCTGGTTGCGGGGGAACTTGCCGCAGATATCTATTATCAAGCAGCGCAAATTTTTTATCGAAAAACAAAAATAAAATGCCTAGTTATATTTGGGGGTAACTACCCTAAAGAGCTCCCTGATGATAGTGATATCACCTGTGTGAAAAGTATTAGCAATAAAGATTTTATAGCCTTGAACTCAACCGCTCAAGGCTGTGTTATCAGTGCCGGTGATACCTTATTGCAGTGTATTGCTTTACATAAACCTTGTGTGGCCGCGCCAGTATCGCCAGATCAACCCGCGCGTTTAAAACTATGTCAGCATAAGCAACTAGTACTTGCGGCTGAAGCAACACCCTATAGCTTAGTAAAGCAGGCGCTGCGATTAATTGAAAAACAGCAAGCTAAAACGCTCATTAGTAATATGGCACAACTTGCGCCAGTAAAAGCATTAGCCTTGATTGTCGGTGATATCGCTGCGTTATTTTTTCTTGGTAATGAAAGTGATGTTCAGAAAAACAGTACCCAGAAAAGCAGTATTCAGCAAAAAACAGCTAAAAAAAATAATGTACAGGATAATAATTAAATGAAAAATATTGCCATAGTCATCGATGGGCTAACGGGAGGCGGGGCTGAACGCGTAATGATCAGTTTAGCCACTGAAATGGTTGCCCAAGGACATACTGTCACCATACTATCATTAAGTAATCGTTGTGATTACGCTATTCCTGAAGGGATTAAAGTCTGTTATTTATTTGATCATAAGGCTTCAAAAGTTGATCGGTTTTGGCAAATAAAAGCCAGTGTTGCTAAACTTGAAGCTTGGTTTGCTGACGTTGAACAGCAACAAGGTAAACCTTCTGATTTAGTGTTATCTAATTTAGATCGTAGTAATAACTTACTCGCCAAAAGCCGTATTCGCTCAGTTAATTATATTGTTCATAACAGTGTTGAAGAAGAGTTGCAGCGACAGAAAAAACTTGGCCCTTTAGCTTATTGGTACTTACTTAAATCGAAAAAGAACCTGTCTGGCAAGCGTTTAATTGCAGTGTCTAAAGGAATAGAGCAGGAAGTATCTGAAGGAACTGTCATTTCCCCCAAAAACATAATGACTATTTATAATCCCTTTGATATTGAAGATATTAAGCAGAAGTCATTAATAGCAAATAGTGCCATACCCAGTGAACCCTACATTATCCATGTTGGCCGATTAGCGAAACAAAAGCGTCATGACATTTTATTTGCCGCATTTGCCCAAGTTAGCCAAAAAATTAAGCTAGTGTTATTGTGCAATAAGCCCGAAAAGGCACTTAAGCTTGCAGAGAAATATGGTATTGCGGACCGCCTAATTTTACCTGGCTTCCAAAAAAATGCTTACAATTGGATAAAACAAGCGCAAGCCTTAGTACTTAGCTCTGATTATGAAGGGCTACCGACGGTATTATTAGAAGCCATTGCTGTAGGTACTAAGGTTGTTAGTACCGATTGCCAACATGGACCGGATGAGATATTAACAGGGCAGTTAAGTGATTATTTAGTGCCTAGACGAGATCCTAAGGCGCTGGCATTGGCAATTGAGCGTGTGCTAATGAGTGAACTTGATTTAGCCGAGGCAGATATTCTTGGTAAGGTAACCGCAAGTAAAATTGCTCAACAATATATAAGCCTAGCCAGGTAATCTGCTAGTGGACAAAAAAAAGCTCTTAGGGAGATAATCACTAAGAGCTTTTTATTTTTAGCATTAAGGTATTAATTATTAAATAATACCTTTAAAGCATTAGTTTCGACACTATGACCAGTTTTCCATTGAACCTTTACGGCGAGTGAAGAACCTAGGTAAAATTAAACCTAAAATCAAACCTATACCTAATACCAAGGCGCCATTGAAGAACCATTGCTTTTTGATGTTGGTATCTTGATCTTTAATTTTTGTGCGTGTTTCTGTCAAGGTAGTGGTTAGCTGCTTCAGTTCTGCCGTTAACTTTTTCTTATCATTAGTTAATAATGTTACTTGGTTATTCAGGCCATTCACTTCACCATCTAGTTGGCTGGCAAAATTACTGTTAGTAGCAATTTTTCCATTAAGCTCAGCGACAATAAAGCGAAGTCCGGCTTGTGTGGTTACATATTTACTTTCCACCCAAGTGGCGCGATTCTTATCATCGATAATTTCACTATAGCCATTGTCTTGTGAACCGGTAATTTTAACTTCAGATCCTGCGATAACTGTGCCTAAAATTCTATAATTGGTACCTGGGCCTGCATGCATATATATGAACAATTCATCAGAGATATAACCCTGCTTGTAATTGTTTTCTGCAGCCTGAGCAGATGAAAAAAGCAAGCTAGATAAAGTGATAGCAATAAATGCTATGACGTTAATAACGTTATTCATAAAAAACCAATGTAGTAATTAAATCAAGGAAGACAAGATATTATGTGTTTGCAGCTTTGATGGCAAGCTAAGAATGATTTCATTATGCGTAAAAATCAGCTCAAACCTTAAGCATATTTAGCTTTTTATTGGTAAGTTATCAGTAAGTAGAATTAGTTATCTAGTAATGTTTTCGTAGACTAGCCTGCATTCTATATGAGTTTGCGTTAATTAAGCGGTAACTCTCTATTGGCATATTCATGTACTAACGGTATGATTATTAAGTGATGGCTAAAATACTAATTGGAAGATAATGGTTACCGAAATTGAATTAAAATATTCCCTGCTTGAATGTCGTGATATGGCGACAGAACAACAAGTTAAAGCGAAAATATGCCAGTTACTAACCGAGCAAGAGTTAACTTTTGTTCATCAGGTTAAGCAGCTAAGTAATCACTATTTTGATAGCGAGAGTTTGTCACTGCGCCAACAACGAATAGCATTACGAACTCGGGGCACTCAGGCTCTACAGCAAGGTGTAAGTTTTGAGCAAACCATCAAAACTTCTGGCACCGTCATTGCCGGTTTGCACCAAAGACCAGAATACAATGTCGATATTGATGATGCTAAACCTATCCTGGCCCTGTTTCCGGAAGCCATTTGGCGGCCAGCTACGGATATTAAGCAACTACAACAAGAGATTGTTGAGCTCTTCTCTACTAACTTTACCCGCCATACCTGGTTGGTTACTTTAAGTAATGCGCAAGTGGAAATTGCCTTTGATAGTGGTGAGGTTGCTTGTCAGGGACATAGTAATAAACCACGTATTTATGAAATTGAGTTAGAGTTAGTGAGTGGTGATACTCAGGCGTTATTTGTCTTAACTAAGCTTTTATTTAGTCAATTAGCTTTAAGGCCTGGGCAGTTAACCAAAGCCGCTCGCGGTTATGCCTTATATCATGAGAGTATTGCCGTTAGTGCTAATCTTGAAAATATAGCTATTGATGATGACGAACTTGTTGAGCCGATAGCACTGACAATGATAGATTTATCCAAAAATAGCAGCATAGACAGCGCCTTTAATAAAGGCATAGAGTATTCTATAACTCAGTTACAGCTCAGTGTTGATAGTTATGTTGATGTGCCGTCATTGTCTAAATTAGCTAAGATAAGTGAATTGCTTGCGGTACTTAGGCAAGGTTTTTGGCTCTTTAAAGAGTTATTTCCGGCCAACAAATCTCCCTCTGAGCAGCAAGAGTTACGCAGCGAACTTAGTTACTTTATTCGCACCATTCATTGGGTGGATAATGCCCGCTATATTCAAGCGCTAACGAGTAAACGAATCTGCAATCAAAAGGCCGCGTTGGTAAAACAAGAGTTGATAACTAAGCTACAGTTGGCTCAACAGCGTTACCCTAATGAGTCGCAAGTGTTGGCGATATTGCATAGTGAGCGTTTTAATAATTTTCAATTAAACTTACTGTCATTATTGCTTAAAAGAAATAGTGCAGATACAAATAAAACTGAAAATTCATCGTCATTAATTGAGTTTGCTGCTAAGCACTTAACTCATAGCTCTAGGGCGTTAAGTTGTGAACTCGCTAAGTTGCAAAAAACACCAAGTGCATCATCTAGCGAATTATATTTAACCGCACACAGCTTATTGATTCGCGCACTATTAACCACAAGTTGGTTTGGTGGCCTAGTTTCTGGGTCAGAGAGCGATATGGTTAGGCGGTTTAGTATGCCTTGGCTTGATATTAAGCAAGGTATTAGTGAATTGCAGTCTTTGAGTTTATTACAGCAACAATTACGACATTTGCCAGTATCAGAGCCGAAATTAGCGCAATGGTTAACCAATAAAAGTGACAATTTAATTACCGCACTAGATCAATCTAGAGCTAAAGCCTTAACGATGAAACCCTACTGGTAATAGCCGCTATGATAAAAAATAAAAGATCACGCTCTATTTTTATAAACATCTCAATGCAATTGTTACTGTTATTTACTCAGCCGTTACTGGCCACCGTTTATGATATAGGTAGTGTTAACAAGCGCCTGATTGGTCAACCTAAAGTTCATATAGTAGTCAAGGGTGATTATTTTCAGCAACTGGCAGAGCAATATGATGTTGGCTTTTTAGCTTTACTTGCGGCGAACCCACAGCATGACCCATTTTTACTTCAAATTGGTACCGAAGTCGTTATTCCCAACGAAATGTTATTACCCTTCATTACTCGTCAAGGCATAGTGATAAATCTACCAGAATTACGTTTATACTACTTTTCTCTTGATGGGAATAAAGTCCATGTTTTTCCTGTCGGGATAGGGCGACAGGGCCTATCAACCCCGTTAACTAGTACTGTTATTGGTGAGAAGAGAAAGGATCCTACTTGGCGGCCAACCAAAGAGATGCAAGATCGTTACTTTGCTGAGCATGGCAAGTATTTAGCTAAAGAAGTTGCCGCCGGGCCTAATAATCCTTTTGGTAAATATGCCTTACGTTTAGGCACCAGTGAATACCTAATTCATGGTTCGAATAAGCGCTTTGGTATAGGTATGCGGGCAAGCTCTGGCTGTATAAGATTATATGATGATGATATAAAATGGCTTTTTGATCATGTACCACTAAATACTAAAGTGAGAGTGATTAACCAACCAGTAAAAATGTCCTATGAAAATGGTGACAAGCAATTAATAGAAATACATCAGCCGTTAACCGATCTTGAATCAAGCAAAGGCAATGTCATTGTAACCAAGGCAATGCAGCGATTTGTCGGCACCAATCGGGAGTACTGGCAGCAATTATTACCTATTATTGAAAAACCTCATGGTTTAGTGGTTGAACTCTCCAAGTAAGCAGTAATTTTAGTGACGAATAAACAATAAAATCTGGACAACAAAAAAGCACCAGGAGGTGCTTTTTTGTTGTCTTTTACTTGTTGAGTTAACTCAACGCTAACTATTATTTCTTATAAGAAGCAACAACATTATCAATACGCTCGTTAGCGGCTTTAGCATCGCTTGCTGCTTGCTCTGCTGCATCTTTAGCTGCTTGTGTATCGCTTGCCATTGATTTTTGCTGAGCTTCTAAATCAGCAACTTGGGCTGATAAGGCATCAACCTTATTGTTTAATGAGCTAATGTTAGCATCAAGTGCATCAGTGTTTGCGCAAGCCGAAAGTGTTAAGGCGAAAGAAATTGCGGTGATTTGTTTTAACATAATGATATCCCAAGTGAAGTTATTATTAGATTCCGTTCATTGCAGTATGGCACAAAAAAAAACTTTAACAAAGCAGTTACATCTTGAGGTAAGTTATTGATCTCAGACATTGAAATCACTATTTATTTTCGTCGGTATTGCCTAAGTTAATATGCGTGACTAAATCATCCATCAGTCTCTTTTTAATGCTGAGCTGATCTTCGGCTGGCAGTTGATATTTTTCTGCGAGAATTTGGTAATCACTAGGGGCAAGACTTACAGTTAAACGTGGACGTTTAGGTCTTTTATTTATCGGTAAACCCAAGATGTCACGAATTTGATCAGATGGACTTAAACCAGCATCGAGCGCCTGCTTACGGATAGACAATTGGATTTTTTCATCCATATCAAAAGCAACTTGCACAGCTTTTATTGCTTTAACTGAGGATTGCCATTTCTCGGGGATTTTTCTCGCCATAGTACTTCCGCTTAATTTTTAGATTAACTTCTGCTGAAGTTGTCGATTAACTTGCTGGGTACATATCAATGATATCACTAAGTGGCCTAAATAAAGTTAAGCACACTTCGGTATCACCATCTTGCCAGACTTCAACATCAACGCCTTTGCTTTGCTCTTCATTATAAAGGCTATATAACTCGAACTGCTCGCCGCTGTCTTTGCCTTCATACGCTGATAAATTTTCACTGCGGTGATCTTTACGATGAAAAAATCCTACCTTAGCAAAAACACTTTGTTGATATTGCTCACTACTCCACATAGCGGTGATTGCTGAGTCAGATTTTTTTTCCAGAAAAGCTTGTCCGGGCTCATCAAAAACTTCGGCAAAACGCTCTAAGTCAAACAGTGTTTCGACATCTTCATGTTGAATCTTTAATGAAAGTTTCAGCTCGGTAATATCATCAACTTCTAGCGATAAAAATATCTCTAGCGCATTAGTGCCGACAAGGGCCCATTCTGTTTGTACCTTGTTTTCAAATTCATAGCTATTTACTGCTTTCACTTGAAAGTCTTGCCCACGTAACGACTCAGGTAAAGCAAAGCTGTCGGTGAGTACAATAATATCGCCAACGAGTAGTTGATTTACTTCTGTTAACTTTCTCTGCTCATTATTTGATTTGTTAAATATTTTTTTTAAAAAATTCATCTGATGACCTAACGTAGAATGGGCACTCATCTATAGCTTCATTAAGTAGCGATAAATAATAGTGCCCATTGGGTATTGTTTATTATGCAAAACATTAAACGCATTACCAGCTAAAAGTTATTAGCTGGCTGACACTTGATACTATTTTTGCTTAGCTTTCAAACGCTCTAATACTGAATTAGCGCTATTATCTTGTGAACCAATACCTGCTGCTTTTAATTGTGCTTGTAATGAGCTATCTGAGTCTTCAGATTCAAGTAGTTCAGCAGCTTTCATTCTATCATCAAATTTCTGCTGCTTAGCTTTGATACGCTCAAGTGAATCTTTAGCACTTAATAACTTAGAGTTACTTGATGAAAAATTGTCGGTAATTGCTGAAGTCGCTTTTTGTACGCTTTCAGTGGTTTTCACCATAGACAACTGACGTTTGTGCTCTGCGACTTGGCGCTCACTTTTCTTCACTAATTCTTTTAGACGCTCAGAGTTACCACTAAAGCTATCGTGAGCTTGTTGTTGCTCTGCTAAAGTAGTTTCTAAGTTAGCAATTTTTTCAGCTACAGCTACGGCTAAAGTCTCATCACCTTTTTCAAGTGCTTGCATTGCATAACCTTCGTGCTCAGTAACTTCGCGAGTTAAGCGGTCTACTTCACGTTTAGCTGACATTTGCTCAGCCATAACGCCGGTTAAGTCACGTTTTGCTTTAGTCAGGTGATTTTCAGCATCACGAATTTCTTGTTCAAAAATACGGGTTGCATTGGCATCGATAATCGCTTCACCAGCTTCTGATGCACCGCCGCGAATTGCGGTCATAATTTTTTTAAATATACTCATTATTAACTCCACTTCTTTCTAATTAGGGGATAATTTAAGGTGATTCTTAATTAGCTATGTAACTAAAGTAAGTAATCACTCATATCATCTATAACTTCTACGGCATTATTACTTAATACCGCTAACTCATGTTCAACATCAAGAAAGCTTGAGCTGATAGATAAAGCACCAAAAACTACATATTTATCACCAATTTTTGAAAATGATGATAACGGCATAGGGATATTCATTTCCAACATGCTTTCATGCATAGTATTAATACTTTCGGGTTTTACTTCTTCAACGCCCCATAAGTAGGTAATGCAAATAATTTGGTCTTCGGTTACCGAGACAAAAACGGGTAATTCTTCACGGCCTAAAATACTAATTTGCAGGACGTCAACTTCGCCAGATATTGGTTGGCAATCAAAGCTCATTCCTGTGTCTGAATTATCTGCCAAGCTGTTTAAGTGATCGGCTATAGTATGAATATTCATGTATTTCCTATCCTTCCTTTCTTTAGTGAAAAAGTTAGATGACATATTATGTCGTCTGAGTTAAATTTAACACCTTGACATATTATGTCAAGATGTTTTTATAAACTATTTGTTACTGTCTAGTATTACTAAGTTTTATTACTACCTAATTACAATTTGGGCATTTCAGCTTAATTCAAGCCTTGTTGATCTTGCCAGGCCTTTTGATGTAACTGATAAATGGTATGACTACCTAATATATTAATGCCAATATCTGCTTTGTCTTGGTAGAAATTATTAGGGAAAATAAAAGCCGCTTTTAATATAGCCAAATTTAACCATTGATGCGCTACCGGCAACTGGCTTAGTTTGTTTAATCTTGTTAATGGGCTCGCACCACGCTTAGCAGCTATGGTCCAACCCCACTCTCCAAAGCTGGGCACATTGTCGTGATATTGCTCAACATGGGCAAACTTTGCCGCTGCCACTGTCTTACCAATAGCAATAAACGAGTCTTTAGCATGATAAGGGCTGGTTGATTGGATTGCGATTAAGCCATCGCCGGCAAGTAATAAATTAAGCCGAGCGTAAAAATTAACCGAATAAAGTTTATTTAGATCAGGGTGACTAGGGTCGGGTAAATCAACAATGATGGCATCAAATACCTGCCGATCTTTTAACAAGTCATTAATGGTTATAAAAGCATCCGCACGATAAATAGTGACTCGTTCATCTTGCAAGCTTTGTTCATTTAACTGCAATATCTGTCGTGCTAAGCGCGGATTTACTAGTCCATTTGGCTTTTGAAAAATATTAATTAGCTCACTATCTAAGTCGATTAACGTGACACTTTTTGGGTTATATTTTAATACATCGCGTAAGGCTAAACCGTCACCGCCGCCAATAATTAATATATTATCATGCCGTGCAGAGCCTGCCATGACAGGGGCAACCAGGTAATCATGATAAATATGTTCATCAATTGAAGAAAACTGTAAACGACCATTGAGGTAAAAGTTAATAATATTATCTTGGTCAAGCCCCATATGGCGCTCAGTAAAGGTAAGTTGTTGATAGCGAGTTTTGTCGGTATGCACCACCTTATCTAGGTAGAGCAAACTATTCATTTGATTGAGCCATTGATTACCATAGTTAAACATTAAAATAATCACCAAAGCTAATAGGCAATGTAAAGTGACAAATGTTTTGCGCCAATGCAGTCGCTGCCAATAGCGCATAATGAAAAAACCACCGGCAATAAGGTTTAAACTAGCGGTTATTGCTGCGGCCTTACTGATATCTATACTGAGTAAAAAGATCACCCAAATAGCAGCGCCAATACCGGCACCGACATAGTCTGCACCGTAAATTGTGCCTAAGTTATTGGCAAGATGTTGTTGATGGATATTCTCGCGAATACGAGCAATTAGTGGGATCTCCATACCAATAAAAAAGCCCAGCAGTGCACCGAAGAAATAAGGGCTATTAAAAGCAAGCCAACTCAATTGTTTAAAAAGCCCACCCTGGGGTTTCATATCGGGTGGCAGAGATAACATGTTGGAGATTAGCTCTGGGAATATCTGGGTAATGGCAATTAAGCCGCCAATAATTAAAATGGCAGAGCTGCCGAGTAAGGCAATAATGAGTTCAAGCCAAACAAAGCCATTAAAAGCGCAGCGGACTTTACGCGCTGCAAATGCACCAAGCCCCATAGACACTATCATCAAACCTATCATGGTATAGATAGTACTTTCCATAACACCCAACACTCGGCCCGCGTAATGAGAAAGTAAATACTCATAAATAAGGCCACAACCAGCTAACACGGCCATGGTCAAAATAAGTAAGGTATCGTCGAGCAGGTGGGACTTATTTTGGAGTAAAGAGTCTTGAGGTAAAGTGTTTTGTGACATATTGGTTTTAGTTTCAGAGGAGAGGGAGGTTTAGGGCAGTGTTTACGTTAATTTTGGCAAATCACCATCAACTTTCACTAGAAAATTGATGGTGATTCAATCATGTTGTTATGCCATCAGCGCGGTTAAGATCAAAGCGATAGCAATACTGGTGGCCATTTCAATACTGGCGACACCGATATTATGTTGTTGATCAACTTCCTCAACTAAATCAATACCCCAAAGCACAATGCGTTTAGCTATTGCGGTAAGTATTGCGACAAGTAAAGTCATTACTACGCCAAACACTAACCAACCTATTAAATTAACTACTAAGGTTTCAGGGCTATAGATAAGGAAATGGCTGGCTGCAGTTACTGCTAATGCGGTGCTGATCACTTGGCCACTATAGCGAATTGCTAGGGCAAGCTGGCCATTACTTAGTGCTTCTTGCAAACAATCTTCTTGGTTGTTTTTCGCATATTGTTTTTCTCTAAGTCGGGTGACAAGAACTAACATGGTTTGTGCAACAATAAAGCCGCTGGTGATGGCAATGAATGTGCTTAGGTCTAAGCCATCAACCCAGAGTAATACTGCGCGAATAACAATGGCGGTCGCTATCGCACCAGCGGCATCAATAATGCCTATGGTGAGATTTTTTTCAATAATTAATGCATTTTTATCTATATGCTGCAGCGCCACTTTATCATGGATAACACGGCCCACTTTTATTAATATTAAGCCATAGCCGCCGTATGCCAACATGCCAATGGCTTCCATAGCGTAGCTACTTGCGGCTTCTCCGGTTATGGCACCGGTAAGGACAATACCTAAGGCTAAGACACTACCAGCAACACTGATGCCAAAGGCGAAGTTGTCTTCTGTTGCTAGCTCTTCAGTACTATTAACTTTCGCGCTAATTCCAGAAAGGAAGCGCATAGCCCCTAATAACAAGATGGCAATGGAAACGTCGATGGCTAAATAAATAAGTAAATCTTGATTAACACCAACGAGCTCGATGAATGTGTTCATAATTTTGTTGTTCCTATTCTTTTCATATTAACGACTTATTCACTATTTCCCGCGTCTAAAGCCGCGTGAGGTGTTGGTGTTTGAATTTCTAAAGCTTGAGTTTTTACTTTTCGACTTGCTGGCATAACTACTTTTCTTAACCGCATTCGTGCGAAAGCGGTTGGCACTTGTTTGAGCGGTTTTGCTTTGGCTAGATAAACTCGATGATCCCGTTCTATTTTTACTGTAGGGACTGGTAAATTTTTGCCCGCTGCGGCTAAATGATTTCTTCGTGCGAGTATCAAGTGAGTTTTGTTTTTTTAATTGTCCAGGAGAGCTGTAGCGTGTTCTGCCGTAATCATTGTAATAGCTGTAGTTACGGCTTCTACCCCAATCATTATAAGAGGTAGTTCGACCAAATACGTTGCCCATCATTGAATACATGCCATACCAAGCCCAAAAAGACATACCATTACTACCGGTTTGCCAGTTACCATAACTTGGATTGCCAATTAATTGCTCACCAGTACCGAAGTCTTGGGCATTATTGGCACGCTGGCTTTGTGCTTTTGATAATGAATTAATGCGCGGCAATTGGCCATCTGACATGTCCGCTAAAACATTAAGCGGATCACTTAAGGCGTCAGAATAGAGTACCGGATCTGCCGCTTGGTAAATATTAAGTAATTCATTATAAAGTGCCTGCGAAGAGTCAAACATTTGTGGTTGATTCTTGGCAGTGTTCACCCTATCCAATAGCGCTTTATACATAGGACCATCGATAGAAGCATCTTTGCGAAACTCGTTAATCAATGGGGTTAAGTGGGCTTTATTAACCTGAACCTTATCAGCATATTGGTTAATTAAATTAGCATTGCGAATTTGGCCATTGCTTAAGGCATCACCTAACTGAGCGACTCTTTGTTCAGTGATAGGTAGTTGCTGTTCGATTTGCGCTTTCACGGGATCGCCACAACCAAAAAGGCTAAGGCTGGTAATTGTGATCAAGAGCAATAAAAAAGGTGTTTTTAGTAAGTGCATTTCTGCCATCATCTCCTCAAAAATGCTATGTTATCGAAATAGTTAATTAAATTTAGCGATAAATCATAGGCAAGTGTCAATTAATACCATTAACGACATATTATGTCTATAGGCAACGCTGCTTATGTAGGAATTCTTGTGACCTTACCCTTTTCCCCGCTCTTAAAGCAACAACAAACAACAAGTTGGCAACACTTTATTGAACAACACTCTCAAGTATCTGCTGAGTTAAGCCAAGAGCAGTTGAGCGCGTTTAAACAAGCTATAACCATAAGTGACTATATTTTTTCTAGTGCTTTACAAGCACCTGAGTTGGTAATAGAAATTTTTAAAACGGCTAACGAAGATGTTTTACCAGATTATAAGCAGCTTTTACTTGCCCAATTAGCCGATTGTGTTGATGAAGCACAATTACATCGCATACTCAGACGTTTTCGCTTACAGCAAATGGTCAGGATAGCCCTTGATGATATGGTGTTTAATATCAGTTTAGATACCTCACTAGCGCGATTGTCATCTTTGGCCGATGAGCTTATATTAGCGAGCTTGCAGTGGCTGACTGATTTTTGTCGACAGAAGTGGGGTATACCTACCAATGAAAAGGGCGAACAGCAGATCTTACTGGTTTATGGTATGGGTAAGCTGGGCGGAAAAGAGCTAAATTTCTCTTCCGATATCGATCTTATTTTTACTTATCCTGAATGTGGTGCAACCCAGGGTTGTCGTCGCAGCATAGATAACCAACAATTTTTTACTCGGTTGGCACAAAAGTTAATAGCCTCATTGCACCAAATCACCTGTGATGGTTTTGTCTATCGCGTTGATATGCGTTTGCGTCCTTTTGGTGACAGTGGTCCACTGGTATTAACGTTTAATGCCATGGAAGATTATTACCAAGAGCAAGGGCGAGATTGGGAGCGATACGCCATGCTAAAGGCTAGAGTTATCGGTCAGTCTAAATATCACCAAGAATTATCAAGTATGCTCAGGCCCTTTGTTTATCGTCGCTATATCGATTTTAGTGTTATCGATAGTTTACGCCGTATGAAAATGATGATTGCTCAAGAAGTTCGCCGAAAGCAGCTAGTCAATAATATTAAGCTAGGGGCGGGCGGTATTCGTGAAGTTGAGTTTATTGTGCAAGTTTTCCAACTAATTCGCGGCGGACGGGTTAAGGAGTTACAGCAACGCAGTTTATTAACAGTGTTACCGAAATTAGTGTTGTCAGGGGAGATTACTGACACCAGCAAACAAGTACTTGAAAATGCTTATCGCTTTTTACGGCGTGTGGAAAATATTATTCAAGCCATTGCCGATAAACAAACACAAACCTTACCGGATAATGAGCTTGACCAACAGCGACTGCTCGCGGTACTTGCCATTGACAGTTGGCCTGAATTTCTATCTCTACTAGCCAAACATATGGAAGCGGTGCATCAAGAATTCGATTTACTTATTGGTCTTGATAGTCCTAATCATCAAGCACCCGATGAGCATTGGGTTACACTTTGGCATAGCCGTTGGAGTGATGAAGAGTCTATTGCTTGGTTGGATCAAGAGGCTCTCGGCTGGCAAAGTGAAAAAGTTTGGCAAACATTAAGTGCTTTTCGAGAAGATATTGGTAAACGCAGTTTAGGTAATCGTGGCCGACAGGTTTTAGATAAACTAATCCCATTGCTTTTATGTCGACTGCAAAAAAATGTCGATGCCGGGCAGGTATTAGCGCGGGTACTGCAAGTTTTTAGTAAAATAGTCACCCGTACCGCTTATCTAGAATTGCTCTTTGAAAATGATGGCGCCTTAAAGCAACTTATTCATTTATGCCAAGCAAGTAGCTGGGTAGCTGATTATATTGCCAAATACCCAATATTACTTGATGAGCTTATTGATCCTGAATTACTGCATAATCCGCCTCAGCTTTGTACTTATGCGGTGGAGTTACGCGAGCGCATGCTGCGAATTCCAGAGGAAGATCTTGAAGCGCAAATGGAGTCGCTACGTCAATTTAAACAATCGCAGCAATTACGTATTGCTGCGGCTGAAATTGCTGATGTATTACCTGTCGGTAAAGTTAGTGAGCATTTAACCGCTTTGGCCGAAGCGATATTATCTGAGGTGATTAACCTTGCTTGGCAGCATGTTAATGAACGCTTTGGTGTGCCAAATTCATGTTTAGGTGGTGCCAAGGAAAAAGGTTTTGGCGTTATTGCTTACGGTAAAACCGGTGGCGTTGAACTTGGTTACAGTTCAGACTTAGATTTAGTGTTTGTACATCATAGTGAGCCCGATGAAGTGACTAGTGGTAGGGCCGATGGTAGTAAGTCGGTACCAGCAAGCCAGTTTTATATGAAGTTAGCACAACGCATTATGCATCTATTTAATACTCGTATGAATAGTGGCATATTGTATGAGTTAGATATGCGCCTAAGGCCATCAGGTAACTCAGGAGTGCTGGTGGTACATCTAGCTACTTTTGCCCAATATCAAGATGAAGATGCTTGGACTTGGGAACATCAAGCCTTAGTAAGAGCCCGAATGATTTTCGGTAATGATAAGCTGCAGCAGCAATTCATCGCTATTCGACAAGCTGTATTATCAAAACCCAGAGAGCTAACTGAGCTTAAAAGCGAAATTATTAGTATGCGGGAAAAAATGCGCAGTCACCTAGATAACTCCACTGAATTACAGTTTGATATTAAGCAGGGCAAGGGCGGTTTAGTTGATATTGAATTCATTGCCCAGTTTTTAGTGCTCGCTCATGCCAAGCAATATCCTGAATTGATGTTAGCTTGTGATAACTTAGGCATATTTAAATTACTGCTCAAGTTTGCTTTACTTAAAAAAGTCGAACAGAAACTGCTTGGCGATATGTATCAAAAGCTGAGAGCGCTAGGGCATCAAGCAACCATGGAAAGTGCAGGGCATTTAATTAATAGACAAAACGTCACTGGGCAAGCTGCTATTAGTGATATTTGGCAAAACCGTTTGGTTGATTAATAAGGTGATTAATAAAGTGAAGCAAAGGGTTTATTAATAAGAATTTTCACTGGCAAGTAAAATACACTCCTCATCCAAAAAAGGCTGAGGAGCACTTTCAATAATGACAATAGCGCGTTGACGATTACAAAAGAAAATCGACAGACCCGATTCAAAGTGACCCTCAATGGCCTTAGCTACTTGAAAGGAGGTTTTTAATATATCTTTTTCAATCCTAAACGGGTCTTTTACCACATAATCTCGGTTTAACCACCAAATTAAATCGATACCATCTTTGTCAGAATATTCGGCAAGCTTTTGATTTAAGGTTTCACCGCGTCTAAAAGGGCGAGATTCAATACTGCCTTGCCAATTTTTTTTATAAGGGCGTACCACCATTTCTCGCGCTTGCAATAACTTGGTTAAATCACCTTTCGGCTCGGGCAGGTAAACAATATTGTTGCGAATTTTCGGACCTTTACCATCCATGTCGCCGTGTAAATTCGCATAGAATCTGGATAGTCCTATCGCAGCGGCATTGGTTGAAGTCCCACCTTGCTGATAGTTGTTCGCGCTACTTTTTTCTTGTTGGGGCAGTGGAGTTACCGACGTTACACTGCTACTTATGGCACTTTGATCAACCTTGCCTAAAGAGCCATCAAGGGACAGTAAAAAGTCTTGGTTGGCAAAAAAGCCCCAAGCAAGCACTGTCAGGAGGAGTCCTAAGATAATGTTCCGCAGCCAAAAGTTCATCGGTTAATCAACACCTTTGTTTTCATTACTTTAATTATAGTGAAGTTAGCTTACTTTACCCAAAGAGTAATATTTATACAAATCTCTCTGTGTTTTTTCCCTCAACGCTATAATGCTAGAGGGACTTGTTGTGTGTGAATCACTATAATAATCAGTTGGTTATATGTTAATGATCATTTGTATAGTGAGACATCGTCTGGGTTAGGTCTAGTCTTAAAACGTCGATGTAACCACATATATTGTTCTGGTTGCACTAGAATAGCTTGTTCTAATTCTTGGTTAATTCGAATTAAATCTTGTTCATCATTATCTGTTGGGAAATTTTCTAATGGCGGTGATACTTCTATGGTGTAACCACTGTCATCGGCATTTCTTCGCGGAATCATCATCATTGTTTTGGTATTTCGTTTTCGAGCAAAAATCAGCGTACCAGTGGTAGTTGCGGTTTCTTTAACGGCAAAAAAGGGTACAAAGAGACTTTTATTACGGCCGTAATCTTGATCGGGTAAATATGCGCAGGCTTCTTTATTCTGCAGTGCTCTTAATAGCCCTTTAACATCACGTTTGCCGACCATATACTTATTTGAACGAGCTCGACCTCTGTGCTGGAAAAACTCCATAAGCGGATTATTATGTGGGCGGTAAAATGCCACCAGTGGGTTATCAATACCTGCGCCACGAGCACACAGTTCTAAGCTTAAATTGTGCATAGCTAACACTAATACGCCATTACCTTGAGCTTGTGCTGAAGTAATATGATGGGCGCCAATCACTTTAACTTTTTTTGCTACTCGCCAATTTGGCCACCACCAGCCCATACCTGTTTCAAATAAGGCAATACCGGTATTTTCAAAGTTCTTTTTTAAAATACGCTGTATTTCTTGCTCGTCTTTCTCTGGAAAACATAAGCGTAAATTAGTCAGGGCAACATGTTTTCGCTTTGACGCAATGTTGAAAATTAACCGGCCTAAAACACGGCCCATAGCGAGTTGTAATTTGAAAGGTAGCCAAGAAATACTGTAAAGGATAAAAACACCTAGCCAAGTTAACCAGTATTTGGGTAATAAAAAAGATAACTTAAAGTTTGGCTGTAACACTTTATTTTTGCTCAATGTATTTTCTCATCTGACCTTTATTTTAACTATGCATGATTATACGCAAGTTAGTTTGTCTTGGGCAATGAAGTTATTTACCACTTAATGGGTTTTTCCAGTAGAATAGCGGTCATTAGATCAATAATTGGTATTTTGAGAATTTTTTAATGGATGCAGTGGTTAACCAAGCGGTAAGCAGTACTGAGATTGAGCTTATTATTGGAAATTCAAAACGGAATTTTTCTGGAATTACCTCAACTATGTTGCAAGTGGTATCTTACCAAAAGCACATGATCCCATTACGCATTATGGGAAAAAACAATTTAACCGATACCAGCTTAGCTATTAGCTTCTGGCAAGTGGTCAAAATGTGTCAACGCCCTTTAACCAATGGCAAGTTACGGATATTTCATGCTCGTCGTGTTGATGAAATGATTCAAGGGGTAGTGTTAAAATACCTTTTTAGAGCCAAAATTAAATTAGTATTCAGCTCTGCGGCTCAGCGAAAACGCGCAAAATTCACCTGTTGGTTAACTAGACGTATGGATGCGGTTATTGCCATGTGTAAAGCCTCAGCCAGGTATTTAGAAAACCCTCCCAGTACCGTAATTTATCATGGCGTTAATACCAGCGCTTATACGGCGAGTGCAGACAAAGAAAAAGCTTGGCAAGCACTTAACTTATTAGCGCCCAGTCAAGCCAAAGGCAAACGCGGTATTGCTATTCTTGGCCGAGTGAGAAAACAAAAAGGTGTGCACCTCTTTGTACAAAGCTGTATTGCCATATTAAATGACTACCCTGATTATACTGCTGTTATTGTCGGCGGCATTGCCGCTAAGCATGAAAAATATACCCAAGAGCTACGTGACAGCATTGCCCAAGCTGGCTTATCGGATCGAATAATCTTTGCTGGTGAGCAGGACTTTGCTGATATCCCTAAAATATTTAGCAGTTTATCGCTTGTGGTTGCCCTGAGTGAAAGAGAAGGCTTCGGCTTAACTATTCTTGAAGCCATGAGTAGTGGTGCTGCTGTACTTGCCAGTGAGGCAGGAGCATGGCCTGAAGTTATTCGTCAAGGAGTCGATGGTTATGTCGTTCCGGTAAATGATTTGGCGGCAGTGAAAGATAAAATGGCGTTATTACTGAGTGATGAAACTAAGCTTGCTCAAATGGGCCACTCTGGTCGTCAGCGTGTTGAGGAATATTATTCTGTCGAAAGAGAAGCAATAGAACTGACCCGTTTCCTTAAAACCCTAGTGTAATATATGGGATAGAGAGTCGTTATTGTTTAACGACTTTACTTACTTATTTACTTACTTATTTACTTATTTATTAAGTAACCCTGCTGTTAAACAATCCTGCGCTAAATAGCTTGAACTCAATATAAACTTACTAAGGTAAGTTATTGTTTACCTTATGCGCTGCCAGTGCTCATAACCTTTATTATACCAATGCCATTAAATTATTGCCCACTTATGCAGGGTGAAATACGTCAAGGCGGCGTTGCTCTCAATCACACACGCCAGCTATTGGTTAATTGGGCGCCTTGCTTAGATTTGTTTTTCCTGTGCACAACAAGATCACAAACTTAATTAAACTGCTATTAAACAACGAATATAGTGTGCCTACCTCTGGTTAAATTCCCAATAAAAAAAGCCCTAAGCAAAGTATTGCTTAGGGCTTTTTAATAGCTTGATTAACAGGCTATTTGTTAAGGAGTATCATTAATCGATAGACTAATTAACTACCATTAAACCTGTGTTAATAGCACTTATATCTTCATCGGTAATAGTACCAGCCGCACGTTTCAATAATAAAACGTTTTGAATATAGGCATAGCGTGTTGATGATAAGTTTCGTTTAGCGTTATATAAGTTACGTGTACTATCTAATACATCTACTATGGTACGAGTACCCACTTCAAAGCCAGCTTCTGTTGCTTCTAGTGCTTTATTGGCACTGAGAACCGATTGTTCAAAGGCTTTTATCGCTGAAATAGCAGCAATAACGGTATTGTAAGCATTACGTGTGGTGCGAACAACACCGCGATGTGTTAAAGATAAGTCTTGGCTGGCAAGAACAAAGCGACTTTGTGCTTGGCGCACTGAACTTTGAATAGCTCCACCAGAATAAATGGGAACGTTTAAGGTAATACCCACCGAGTAATCATTGAAATAAGGTGTTTCATCAAAGTCTTCATTGAAACCTAGAGCCTCTACACTGGTTTTACTTTTACTACTGCCCCAGTTACCGTTTAGCGATAAAGTTGGATAATGGCCTGCACGAGCTATACTGATATTTTCTTGCGCAATATCAATACCGACTTTTGCGGCAATTAAGTCAAGATTTTTTGCTTCAGCCGTTACTTGCCACTCATCAGCACTATTGGGCACTGGAGTGCTAGTGCTAAAACGCTGTGTATTCAATACACTGACATTTCTCGGATAAGTATTGGTAATGACTCGTAACTCTTCTTCTGCTTGAAAAATGGCATTTTCGGCGCGAATCTCTTCAGTAACGGCACTATCAAATTGTGCTTGCGCTTCATAAACATCAGTTATTGCGGTCAAGCCAACAGAGAACCTTTGCTTAGTTTGTTCAAGCTGGCGGGCAATGGCATCTTTTTCTGCGGTAGCAAAAACGAGATCATCTTTGGTGCTTAATAAATCAAAATAAGCTTTTGCTACGCGAGTGATTAAATCTTGTTTGGCAACTTGATAGTTTAAATCACTTTGATGGGCTGATTTTTCGGCGTTACCTAAACGCAACCAGCTATCATGTCGATACAGTTGCATGTTTAAATTGGCACCAAAATTAGTTGCATCAGTATTGGAAGTTGTATCATAGACAACCACATCTGAGCCTACTAGTTGAGTTTGTTGTGATTCACGCTCGCTAATGGATATACCACCCGAGGCATTAATCTGTGGTAATAATACTGAACGCGCTTGTTCAATATCTTCTTTTACGATCATAAACTGCGCTTGTGCTTTAAGTACCACAGGGTCGTTTAATAATGCCTGCTGGTAAACCGTCAGTAAATCATCAGCTTGGGCTTGTGTACTGCTAAAAGTAGCTGTTATCGCTATAATTAGGGTGCTTAGTGTTTTTTTCATGAGTAAGGAATTCCTTGGGTGTATTACTCTTGTTATTTATTTATTGGTATTCGCTGATAGAGTATCCTACATGGATTTTTAAATTAACCAAATAAAATAACTGTTTACTAGTGTAACAAATTATTTTACAAAGTATTTAACCAAAGAGAACCTTGATGAAAGTTAATAAAAATAAGCCTTTAGCTATGCTGCAATTCGATAATGAACAGGTGTCGGTGCACTCGGTTGATACCAAGTATCAGGGCTTTTTTAAAATGAATGAATATACACTGCAGCACAAACTTTTTTCCGGCCAGCAAAGTCAGACATTTACCCGAGAAGTTTTTGAGCGTGGCGATGCCGTTGTTGTTATGCCTTATGATGTCAAGCAAGATAAGGTGCTGTTAATAGAACAATTTCGAGCTGGCGCTATCAGGGGAGAAGATAGTCCTTGGTTATTAGAGTTTATTGCCGGTATGTTTGATGATAATGAAAGCCCAATTGAGGTCGCTATACGAGAAGCCAAAGAGGAAGCTAATATCAGTATTAGTGCAGATAACTTACAACCGATCATGGAATATCTTTCTAGCCCTGGCGGTATGAGTGAACGTATTCATCTATATTTAGCGCATTTTGACAGTGAGCAAGTCAGTGATGGTGAAGTTTATGGCCTGATCGAGGAAAATGAAGATATTTTATTGCACCTTGTTAGTCGCACTAAGGCTCTGGAGTTATTAGCGCAAGGTAAAATCACTAACGCAGCCACTATTATCGGGTTACAATGGCTGGCTATGAATTATCAATCACTTCTACTGAAGGGATAGGCACTAGCGACTAGTACTAAATCTTTCAGTATTAAAACTTCCATTACTAAGTTTTTCAGTAGTAAAGGAGGTAGTTAAGAGGCAGCTATGAGTTTTTTTCCCAATAGAGCGTTGGTTAATGGGGTTAGAAAGAATTATCAACCTAACTTAGTTAGCTTGATGACTTTGTGCGCCAACAACTATATGTTATTGCTGAAAGTGTTAGCGGGAAAATCAACGCTTGATGAAACACGCCATTTTTTTATTAGTGACTCCCTCTCTTATCAAGTAACCATAACCGAGGTGACTCGTTATACCTCTGTTATTAGCTTTGAGCAGGAAAGCTTACGCCATTCCCTTAAAAATATTCCCGGTGTTGTCGCCAGTGCGCTACATCCGCGTATGACTATTCGTTTATATCACGATGCTCGCATGGCGGAAGTACTGGCTACGCAAGATATCAGGCAGGTAAAGCCTCGGTACGACTACCCTAATAGTCAAATGCATCAGCAAGATGAAAAGCAGCAAACGAATCAATTTTTAAATGAGTGGCTACATTTATGTTTGCGTCTAGGGCAAGTGAATGTTGAGTTGCAGTCTTAATTTATTATTATGAATATGAGCAACCCTACTCCGATAAAAGATAAAGCCATTGTGCTGGCACAAATAACTGATAGTCACTTGTTCTCAAGCCGAGACGGCATGCACCATGGCCACAATGTTTTCGAAAATCTTAAAAAAGTCTTATTGAGTATTTGTCATAACCCCAAAATTGACTATGTCGTTTTTACCGGTGATTTAACCCAAGATCACAGCGAGCAGTCCTACCAAAATTTTGCGGACCTTGTCCGTGAATGTGGTGTTGCCATACCTATTTATTATTTAGCGGGTAATCACGATGAGCCAGAATTGTTAGCTAAGTACTTTTCTGCAGCGCCGTTTTCATCAGATACCTGCATTGAGCACCCGCATTGGCAAATTCAACTCGTGGACAGCAAAAGCGCAACACCAGCAGGTTATGTCAGTGAGCAAGCATTGGCTAAATTGAAAACTGCTATCAAGCAGGACAAACATCAGCTCGTTATGATGCATCATCATCCTATAGATGTCGGTTATTTTATTGATAAACATGGTTTGCAAAATAAAGCGGACTTTTGGCAAGCCATAAATGACTATGACAATATTCAAACCATTGCCTGTGGCCATGTACATAGTGCTATGCAACTCTCTAACGAAAGTGAGCCAGCTAAGGTAACTAGCGTAACTAATGCATCTAACGTAATTAATACACCTAATGCAACTAAAATAACTAAAGCCGTAACAACTCAATCGACAGCAGTAAATCAAGCCGTTACTTTGTATACCTGTCCAGCAACATCGATACAATTTGACCCTAGTGTCGATGGCGTGGCTGCTTTAGCGAAAGGACCGGGTTATCGAATTTTTAATTTATCTGCCGATGGTAACTTGCATACAGATGTCGTTTACTTATAAATAGTGCGTTTATCCCAGATAGTACAACCTACAGCTACTTCACCTGAAACGGGTATATAGTAGAAGCTCCTTTAAGAAATAGCTGAGTTACTGCCGTCATTATTAACAGAATAAATAATATTATGAAAAAAAACATCCTCTACATTCATGGTTTTAACTCTTCGCCATTGTCGCTAAAAGCCGAGCAAACCCGTCAATACTTAGCTAAAAACCATGCTGATGTTGGCTTTGTCTGCCCGCAATTAGCCTCGACACCAGCCAAAGCTATTAGTCAATTAGAGCAGCTCATTGAAAGTGACAGCCCAAATAGCCAGTGGTATTTAATAGGCTCTTCATTAGGCGGTTATTTTGCTAGTTACCTGGAGGGAAAATATCACTGTTTAGCGGTGTTAGTGAATCCAGCAATAACACCTTATAAGTTATTGCATGACTATATTGGTGAGCAAGTTAATCCTTATACAGAAGAAGTGTACCAAGTAACCGAAGAACATATACAGCAATTGCAAGCGCTTGAACAAGCAGCCCCGACAATTGCTGACAAGAAAAAAAATAATTACCTAGTTATGGTACAAACCGGTGATGAAGTGTTAAATTACCAACAAGCTGTGGGAAAATATCAACATTGTCGATTAATAGTACAAGAAGGAGGCGATCATAGTTTTATCAATTTTGATAAATGCTTAGCCACCATAAGTGACTTCTTTCAACTTGATAATAGTAAATAAATTAGTCCTCTTGGCTTCACATGACCACCAATGAAATTAGCGATAGCTGATAGCATAAATATCTAAACCTTTTAACCGCGATTAAATTGAGTTTCAAATGACTGACCAATACAACTCCGACTCCATTGAAGTACTCAGTGGCTTAGATCCCGTTCGCCGCCGTCCTGGTATGTATACCGATACCACAAGACCCAATCATTTAGGTCAAGAGGTAATTGATAACTCAGTGGATGAAGCGCTTGCCGGCCATGCACAAAATATTAGTGTTATTTTATATGAAGATCAGTCACTTGAAATAATCGATGATGGCCGTGGTATGCCTACTGATATTCACCCTAAAGAAGGGGTTTCAGGGGTAGAACTTATCTTTTGTAAGCTGCATGCAGGAGGTAAGTTTTCCAATAAAAGTTACCAGTTTTCCGGTGGTTTACATGGTGTTGGTATTTCGGTGGTAAATGCCTTATCGACTCGGGTCGATGTCAGTGTTCGTCGAGACAGTAAAATCTATCAAATGGCCTTTGAAAATGGCTATAAGGTAGAAGAACTGCGCGAAACTGGCACAGTAGGAAAACGTAACACTGGCACCAGTGTTAAGTTTTGGCCCGATGCTAGCTATTTTGATACCGCTAAATTTTCGGTCCGTCACCTCACCCATTTACTTAAAGCTAAAGCGGTATTATGCCCGGGCTTAACCATTAAATTCCATGACAAAATTGAAGATAAAAAATATCAATGGTGTTATGAATACGGACTTACCGATTACTTAAAAGATGCAATAAAAGACTATATATCATTACCTGAAGAACCTTTTACGGGCAGTTTTACTTCTCAACATGAAACGGCCGATTGGGCGGTTACTTGGTTACCAGAAGGCGGCGAAAGTATTGGTGAAAGTTACGTTAACTTAATCCCAACGGTTGCTGGAGGTACTCATGTTAATGGTATGCGCCAAGGACTGCTTGAGTCGATGCGAGAGTTTTGTGAATTTCGTAATATTTTACCGCGCGGGGTAAAACTAACTCCAGATGATATTTGGGATAAATGTAGTTATATCTTATCGATTAAGATGCAAGATCCACAATTTGCCGGACAGACTAAAGAGCGATTATCGTCACGTCAATGTGCCGCCTTTGTTACTGGCGTAGTAAAAGATTCTTTTAGTTTGTGGCTTAATGAACACACAGACAAAGCGGAATTATTGGCAGAGTTTTGTCTCAGTAACGCGCAAAAACGTATGCGAGCCAGTAAGAAGGTAGTACGTAAAAAAATCACTTCTGGTCCTGCTTTACCCGGTAAGTTGACCGATTGTGGTAGCCAAGATTTAGCCCGTACCGAATTGTTTTTAGTGGAAGGTGACTCCGCTGGCGGTAGTGCTAAACAAGCGCGGGATCGTGAGTTTCAAGCGATTATGCCGCTACGTGGTAAAATTTTAAATACTTGGGAAGTCGATTCAGGGCAAATATTAGCATCGGAAGAAGTACATAATATCTCAATAGCTTTAGGGATTGATCCTGACAGTGATGACTTATCAGAGCTACGTTACGGTAAGATTTGTATTTTAGCGGATGCCGATTCTGATGGACTGCATATTGCCACCTTATTGTGTGCCTTATTTACTCAGCACTTTTTACCGCTTGTTCAAGCGGGTCATATTTATGTTGCTATGCCGCCATTATATCGAATCGATATCGGCAAAGAAGTTTTTTATGCTTTAGATGAAGCAGAAAAAGAGGGTATTTTAGATCGAATCGAAGCCGAGAAAAAACGCGGTAAAGTCAACGTACAACGCTTTAAAGGCTTGGGTGAAATGAACCCGTTGCAGTTACGTGAAACCACCATGGATCCAAATACTCGGCGCTTAGTACAACTTACCGTGGACGATCATAGTGAAACCATGGAATTGATGGATATGTTACTGTCGAAAAAACGTGCCAGTGACCGTAAAGCATGGCTACAAAGTAAAGGTGATATGGCCGTCGTTTAATCAGGCGTTCAACTGTTGCTATGATAAATGAGTAATATCCAAAATAATAAATAAAATAGGGACATAGAAATGAATACAGAGCATATTCCGGGGTATTTGGCTGGCGCTGATAGTGACCCATTAATGGTAGTAATGACTGTTGTTTTGGTAGTGATAATCTTAATAGCAGGTGTTTTATACTTTAAGTTACACGCTATACCTGAGCACATTGCTCACGGAAAAAATCATAGCCAAATACAGCTTATCGCCATATTAACAATTTTAGCTTTATTTACCCATAATAATATTTTTTGGGTGGCGGCCTTAGTATTGGCTGTAGTTGAATTACCCGACTTTTTGGCGCCGTTAAAGTCTATTGCTAAGTCTCTAGAGACCATAGCCCAAAGTAAGCAGCAAGCAATACAGCCAAGTGCACAAGCTAACTCTCAGCCGAACTCACATTCAGACTCTCAGCTAGAAACGGAAGAGTCAGTGATTATTAAGGAGCGCAACTAAAATGTTAGAAGTTCTTTTATGTTCACTTGTCACCATTTTTCCAGATTACTTGTTCCGAAAATATCGCCAAGGTAAGACTTGGGGTAAAGAGATTACCTTCTTTACTATGTGGTATGAACTGCGCTGGGGAATATCAGCTTGTGTTATCTTATCTATTTCATTAGTGACTTTGATTTTTTATTACCACCCATCAACGACTAACGCCACGCCCATGTTTAGAACAGTCTCTATCATGCCAGAGCAAAGCGGCCGGGTTCAGCATGTCTTTGTTGAAAATCATCAGCATGTTAAGGCTGGCACGGCACTTTTTAGCATGTATGATGAGTCGCAATTGGCGGCAATTGACCGTGCTAAAGCGAAAGTTAAACAAGTGGAGTCTGAATTTTCTACTGCCTATGCACAACTTGCTATAACTATTAGCAGTGTTGAAAAAGCTAAGGGTGCTTATTTACGTGCCAAGAATGAATACGACCGTAAGAAGAAGTTATCACTTAAAGGTCTAAATATTATCAGTGCCAGTGAAGTACAAAAAATGGCTGATACCGTAGCAATCAATGAAGCTGGCTTAGCCGCTTCATTAGCGAATCAAGCAGCTGCGCAAGGGGTCATTGAAAGTGTTTTACCAGCGAACAAAGCCAGCGCTATTGAAGAGTTAGAATCTGCAATAGTTGAGGAAGGAAAACGTACACTTTATGCCCATGTTGATGGCGAATTACAGCAATTTGCTTTGCAACCCGGTGATTTTATTAATCCTATGATTCGCTCAGCAGGTATTATTGTACCAAGCTCGGGCGAGGCATCAGGGAAAGAGGGTGTGCAAGCGGGTTTTAATCAATTAGCGGCCAGTGTTATCAAAGTAGGCACCTTTGCCGAAATTACCTGTTTGTCTAAGCCATTTACTATCATTCCTATGAGGGTGGCAAGTATTCAAAGTGTTATTGCTAGTGGTCAAATCAGAGCGAATGAAAACTTGTTAGATATACAAGATAGAGCAAGACCAGGCACGTTTACGGTAAAGTTAGTGCCTTTATATGAAGGTGGACTTGATGGCGTTGTTCCTGGAACAAAATGTATCGCCAATGCTTACAGCTACCATCATGAATTAATCGCTAGTGGCACACTCAGTACCTCTGAGACTATCTATTTACATATGGTTGACGCGGTTGGAGTGGTGCATGCCATTATCCTGCGTATGCAAGCTTTGTTATTACCGGTAAAAGTCTTAGTCTTTTCAGGGAATTAATTACTTAAGCCATTGCCGCTAAGCTTTGTTATAAAAGTCTTATTGGTAGGAGCTAGGTAAGTTAGAACACTTAAAAAATCCTCTGTCGCTTATTTAGTGCAGAGGATTTTTTATGGCTAAAATAAAGTGAGTTGATCACCAATACATTCCCGTAGTTCTTAATGCAAAATTGTCTAAGTGAATCTACTACAGCAAGTCTGAATGACTAGATAGTGAGGAAGCTATGGTGCTGGTGTGCATTATTGAGGTTTTTTACTGATATGTTTTAGTGAGGGGAAATAAAAGTAGCTTGATTAAATCACATAATACTTATTGTGATTTAATCAGGCCATTTAACAATAATTCTATTTTTATGAGGTTGAAGGAACTTCTTTGGTAGTCGCTAGCTCTTCTGCTACCGATGACTCAGCAGTTATTAAAGCTTCTGTAAGTTCATCTTCTTCATCAAAATCAACGACATCACCGTCAGGAAGAATTGCATTTAAAAGTAGGGCAATTAGCGAGCCGGTAGTAATACCGGAGGCTAAAATTACTTTAATAAAATCAGGTAATTGACTTAGTAATTCTGGACGAACGGTTACTGCCATACCTGCACCAATACTTACCGCGATAATAATACCGTTTCTTTTGCTATGTTTAGTCTCAGATAAAATATTTATGCCTGCAGTGATTATCATAGCGAACATAACTAAGCCTGCTCCGCCAAGTACGGGCAGTGGTATAGCTACTACTAATGCACCGATAACTGGGAAAAGCCCAGCAAGAATCAACATAGCACCAGTAATCGCCACAACATAGCGACTAGCAACACCTGTCATACCTATGATACCTACATTTTGCGAGAAAGAAGAAAAAGGCGTGGTCGAGAATATTGACGCTAAAGCCGAACCTAGCCCGTCACACAAAATACCGCTAGATAATTTCTTACCGGTTAGTTTGGTTTTAGTCACATTCGATAAAGCTAAGAAATCACCTGTTGACTCAACTATGGTAACTAAATAGGCGATAGACATACCGATAATACCGCTAATTGGAAAAGATAAGCCAAAATGGAAAGGGCTAGGTAAAGCAAATAATGGTGCTTCTTGTACTGGTGTAAAGTCAACAAGGCCTAAGGTAACACAAACAATAAACCCGACTACCATACCAATAACTACAGCGGCTGCAGACAATATGCCTTTACCAAACATAGATAACAACACTACGGTTATTAACACCAGCATACCTATGGCTAAGTTTGGTAATGAAGCATAACCTTCACTGCCAACTTGTCCACCAGCAAACCAATCAACGGCAACTGGGATTAACGACAGACCAATCAAGGTAACTACAGTACCGGTAACAATCGGCGGGAAAAATTTTCTGATTAATGGCATAAAGAAGCTGCCAATTATCATCACGAGTGAAGCAACAAGCGCTGAGCCCAAGATGCCAGCAACGCCATGCTCAAAGCCAATGGCAATAGAAACACCAACAAAGGTAAAGCTAGTACCCATAACACAAGGAAGTCTGATACCTACTGGGCCAACACCTTTACATTGAATAATAGTAACCACACCAGAAACAAGCATTGCCGCGTTAACTAGTACTACAATATCTTCTACCGGCAAACCTAAAACGCCGCCAACCACTAAAGGCACGGTAATTATTGCCCCTAAAGCAGCAAGTAAATGCTGGGCTGCCAATATCAGGCTGGTGCCTGTCGGTGGTTTATCTTCAACGTTATATAATATTTCCATAATAGCTCTCTCTGTTATTTTCTTTATTATTTTAATAGGTTACAGCCGGTCCTTAGCTAGAAACTAGCCAGTACTGTGGCAACTTTGTGAAAAAAACTGTGTTAAAAATCTACATAAAGCTGTCACTAGTGTCAATTAATGACCGTTAAAATATTATGGCTATTTACTTGGTGGGTGGTTGTTTTTACATCAATGTAATATTTTACCGAGCAAAGAGTTTGGCTACACAGTTTTAGTAATGCTGGTAAAACAAAGAGCTAGCGACTTTTTCATGCAATGCCGATGTGTGATAAGTGTACAGTTTGAATTTCACATGATGAAAAAAGTTTTTAAGGGGCAGATTTTATAAAACACATTTTTATAAAGAAATAACTGTTAGGTTAACTCTTTATTATTGAGTATTTTAACTAAACGCTTGCATATACATATGAAAAAACATATGTATAATGTTTGGCAACTAATCGCAGCGAACAAGTTCTAGTGAACGAGACAGAAAATAATGAATACTGCTACAAATCGAGTTAGGGAAAGTGACTGCTTATTATTTTTTAAAGTCATGGCTGATGATACACGCTTGAAAATCATATTGATGTTGATGTGTGAAAGTGAATTGTGTGTTTGTGAGCTGACTCATGCGTTGGAGTTATCTCAGCCGAAAATATCTCGCCACATAGCATTATTAAAGAAACAACAGTTACTTAGTGAACGTAAGTCAGGTCGTTGGGTTTATTACTCTATGGCAAAACCTCTTTCTCAATGGAAGCAAATAGTCATCAAAAGTTGCTTTGAGGAAAACTTGCCGGTGATTGATGAATGTCTTAGAAATTTAGCAATGATGGGTGAACGCCCTGAACGTGCGCAACAGTGTTGTAATTAAATCAGCTAGTTTAGAGAATAATAGGAAGAACTAATGACAATAAAAGTAGGCATAAATGGCTTTGGCCGTATGGGACGATTAATTTTACGCGCTGCCTGGCATTGGCCAGAGGTGCAATTTATTCAGATTAATGATCCCGCAGGTGATGCCGCAACACTGGCTCATTTGCTTAATTTTGATTCTATTCATGGTCGTTGGCAATATGAAGCGACAGCTAGCGATACGGTAATGCATATTGAAGACAAGCAGTTGCTCGTTAGCCAGAATAATGGCATAGCTGAAACTGACTGGTCAGCGTGTGATTTAGTTATTGAAGCTTCAGGCGTGATGCGTGATAAAGCTAAGCTGCAAGCTTACTTTACTCAAGGTGTTCAAAAAGTACTGGTTACCGCGCCGATGAAGTTAGCGCAAGATAGCTCTGGTAATATTTTAGATAAGGATATTGTTAATATTGTTATGGGTGTTAATCAACATTTATACCAAGCAAATAAACATAGTATTGTCACTGCCGCCTCATGTACCACTAACTGTTTAGCGCCTGTGGTTAAAGTATTACAAGATAATATTGGCATAAAACATGGCAGCATGACGACCATTCACGATATTACTAATACCCAAACCATTTTAGATGCACCGCATAAAGACTTACGCCGTGCCCGTGCTTGTGGCCAGTCGCTCATTCCAACCACAACCGGCTCAGCAAAAGCCATCACCGATATTTTCCCCGAGCTAAAAGGTAAATTAAATGGTCATGCGGTGCGAGTGCCACTGGCAAATGCCTCGCTAACTGATTGTGTTTTTGAAATGCAGCGTAATGTCAGTGTTGAGGAAATAAATCAATTAATGTCTGATGCCGCGGCAGGGCAGTTAAAAGGAATTTTGGGCTATGAAGAAAGGCCTTTAGTGTCTGTTGATTATAAAACCGATGCTAGATCCTGTGTCGTCGATGCTTTGTCTACCATGGTAGTTAATGATACGCAGTTGAAAATGTATTTATGGTATGACAATGAATGGGGCTATGCTAATCGTAGTGCGGAGTTGATGAAACTTATGGCAAATAGCTTAAGTAGGGTCTGTTGATCTTTCGAGATTACTTTTACAGCAACATGTTTGATATTTAGGCAAGGCAGAGCATGTGAAGTGTAGCTAGCTACATGAACATACGATAACGCCGTTTAAATTTCAAACAAGTGCTGCCCTTTGGGTTCATTTAAAACGAACTTACTCCTTGTTGCTTGCTTTTTTAATAGAATAACTATGATACAAAGCTCGCGCCGCGATTAAGCCCGTTTTAAATTGAATCAAATTTAACCCTGAAAGATCAACAAACCCTAGCCTTAGCGAGTAATAGCTTGTTTTCATTAAGTTCACTGTTTCCATCAGTAAAGTTGTCTGCACCGGTAAAAAAATACCTAGTGATCACTGCTAACTATTGGGCCTTTACCTTAACCGATGGCGCGTTGCGCATGTTGGTATTGCTGTATTTTTATCAATTAGGTTATAGCCCATTAGCGCTAGCTAGCTTATTTATTCTTTATGAAGTTTTTGGCGTTATTACTAACCTTGTTGGTGGCTGGTTGGGGGCTCGTATTGGCTTAAATAAAACCATGTTCATTGGTTTAGTGATACAGGTATTCGCTTTATCAATGTTGGCAGTGCCAAGTGAGTACTTAAGTATTGCCTACGTCATGTTTGCGCAAGCATTGTCGGGCATTGCTAAAGATCTCAATAAAATGAGTGCTAAGTCGAGTATTAAGTTATTAGTCACAGGTCTAGATAGCGAGCAAGGGCAAAGTAAGCTTTTTAAGTGGGTGGCTTTACTGACAGGCTCCAAAAACACCTTAAAAGGTGTCGGTTATTTTCTTGGCGGTTTATTGTTGGCTCTTTTGGGCTTTCAAAACTCACTATTACTGATGGCTGTTACCTTAGCAATTGTTGCTTTAAGTACTTATCCTTTGCTGCGTGGTGATATAGGTAAAACCCGTTATAAAGCTAAATTCAGTCAGTTATTCTCAAACAATGCACCGTTAAATTATTTATCTGCAGCGCGTTTATGTCTGTTTGCTGGTCGTGATGTTTGGTTTGTTATTGCATTACCTGTTTATTTGGTAAGCCAATTGCAATGGCAACACCAAGGCGTCGGCACTTTTCTTGCCAGTTGGATTATATTTTATGGCATCATTCAAGCGAACGCGCCCAAGTTGCTTTGCTTGTTATCTAGTAAGAGGGAAAGAAACAGTTATCAACAAACAGGGTTTTGGTCGGTATTACTGGCACTGGTAACCTTACTTTTATCTGTCGCTATTTACCTTTTTCCGCAGAGTAATAACGTACTCATTTCAGGCTTATTTATATTTGCTGCAGCCTTTGCTATAAATTCATCCTTACATAGTTATCTTATTATCAGCCTTGCTAGAGATGAAGGTGTGTCTATGGATGTCGGTTTCTATTATATGGCTAATGCCATGGGCCGGCTGCTAGGAACCGTTCTCTCAGGTGTTATATTTCAGCAGTTTGGCTTAACAGCCTGTATGTTTATTGCCTTTATATTCATGTTACTCGCCAGTTACTTTGTGCGAAAAGTAGCGTAAAAAGTCAAAGATTACGGTTTAACTCTTAGAGTAAATCGTTTTATACTGCCTTATCCGATCAAGTCGTTTTGCTTTATTTAAGGAACTACAGTTTGTTGTGTTTTGCTAAAAAAATTGCTCAAGCAATACAAATTGTTATCAGTATTAGCTGCCTGTTATTCCCCGTGGTTAGTGTCAGTCAAACAAGAGTGGATCTTAAGCAATTTAACCAAGTAGCTGAGCAAGTTGAAGAGTTGAAAAAAACTGACTTGTCACTCTCCCTCAAACAACTCATGATTTATGAAGACTCACTGAGTGCACTGACCATAGAGCAAAATTTATTATATTTTAAACTGCTTAGTGAAATACAAATAGAGCAGAACAAATATACTAGGGCTATGAAAACGGCCAATCAGGGCTTAACCATAGCGAAAAGGCTGTCGAGCCCCAGTATTTTAATTAGCGAACTTTTGTATTTAAAGGGCTTTGCTTTTGAGAACTTAGGCAAGATTACTCAAGCAGCTAAAGAATATAAAAAAGGTTTAGAAGTTGCAGAGTCTTTACATGACAAAGTACAAGTTGCTCTAGGTCTTATTAATTTAGGTGCTATAGCTTATCTCACTAATGACTATAAGCGCTCTTTAGTCTTGCTTAACGACGCCTATAATATTGCCGGACAAACCGATGATGAAGATCTGAAAGGTACGGTAAATAGTGAGCTTGGTATTGTCTATTCTTATTTACGGCAAGAAAAGCAGTCAATGGCCTATTACCAGCAGTCATATTCTCACTTTAAAAAAGCGGGCTTACTCTTAGCTGCACAAAACAGCTTGTATAATATTGCCATTATGCATACCTATAAAAAAGATTATCAGCAAGCGATAACTGTTTTCAATACTATAATTGCCGAATCAAATAAAGATAGCCCAAGCGAAAGGATGTTTATCGTTTATTCGGGCATGGCTTGGGCACACTTAAAAAAAGCAGACAGTAATCCTGATGCTGCCTATCAATACTTAATGATGGCTAAGCAGTATTTGCAATTAACCGAGCGGTTCGATTATCAGTTACAGTTTTATTATGATCAGGCTTATGTTTTATTTAAATTGGACCGTTTTGATGATGTTTTGCTCAGCATAGCTAAAGTAGAGAAAGTAGTCGCTAATCATCAGCAGTTGTCACAAATTAAACAACGAAACTATGTCAATATTATTGACCTAAAAGCTCGTGTATATAATAAGCAAAAAAAATTCAAACAGGCCTATAAAAGCCAATCTCAAGTGATCGCTTTAACCGATAAATTGTATGAAAATGAAGATGTTCTTTCTATTGCTCAAGTACGTCTAAGGCTTGAAGGAGAGCAGGCTGATAAACAAAATAAAATTTTACATAATGAACAAGATCTTTATGACGAAAACTTACGCGAAGCTAAGTTAGAAAATGAAGAGCAGCGCTTGTACCTTATTGTCAGTGCCCTGATTACTTTAGCATTTGCTTGGATACTGGTTAAACTGCTGCAAAGTCAACATAAGCTTAAAGTAGCCGCTAATATCGATGCCCTTACGGGAGTGGCTAATAGACGAAGTTTAATGAAGCAAGCTCAACAGGCTTTTAAGTTGGCTCAAGCAAAGCCGAGCCATTTAAGTATTATGATGATAGATGTCGACCACTTTAAAGACATTAATGACTCTTTAGGTCATAGCTCAGGCGATAAAGTGTTAGCGAAAGTTGCTAATCTTGGCGCGAAAATGATGCGGAAAAGTGATATGTTTGGTCGCTTTGGAGGTGAGGAGTTTATGGTCTGCTTACCAAAAACAACGCTGAAATCAGCATTAGAGGTAAGTGAGCGTATTCGCTTAGGGGTTAATCAACACGTTTGGGCGTTTAATAAACTTGAAAAAGTCACGGTAAGTATTGGTGTTGCAACTTTTTCAGGTGATGATGACTTAATTAGTTTGATAAAGCGAGCCGATGAACAGCTTTATCAAGCCAAGGCATCAGGAAGAAATAAGGTTTGTGGCTAATGAAAATGATCAATCCAAGTTTGCTAATTATCTTACTAATGCCGCTACTTTTGCCATCTTTTAGTCTAGCAAAAGAGTCCCCTAGTGCCTTGGTCGTTGCAGAGCCCCAAGATAATAAAAATAAATTATTACATTTAGCTGCAGTAAGTGTATTGCCAATAAATGCCGAACTACTGGCTTTAATGACACAGCTTAGGCAAACGAGTATCGATAGTGAGAAAATTGAACTAGCACTTACTCGACTAAGCTTTGCTAAAGCAACACTTAATGTTGCAGAGCAATACTTACTGTTAGTTACACAGGCATTATTAAAAAACAAGGCCACGGATAAGGGGAACGACCGTGAAAATAGCCGCGATATTATTGTACTTTTAGAGCAGGCTACTAAGTTATCGGCACAAATTTTTGAGCCGCAATTGCACCAGCCAAACTTTTTACAATTACATTTAATATTAGCCGAGAATTATGCACAACAAGGTCAATTTGATTTAGCTTACCTCGAGAAAAAAGCCTATTTAAAAAAATACCATAGCTATCGTAAAGAGAAGCGCTTAGCAATGATAGCGTCTTTAGAGCAATCGTTTGAAGTGAACGATAAAAAGGCCAGCAACAGCTTGTTGGCAAGTCAAAATCAATTAAAAGTTCGTCGTGTTGCTGAAGTACAAGATCAAAAAGCCACCCAGCAGTATAATTTCACCTTAATTATCAGTACCGCTATCGTTTTTATGCTGCTTTTTTTTAGGCAGTTAAGAATACGTAACAAGTTAATTCGATTGACCCGAACAGATGCCTTAACTGGCTTAGGGAATCGCAGTGCCTTATTTGAACATGGTGAACATATGGTAGCTAGTTTTGCTTCGCAACCAGAAGAGTTATCGGTGTTATTGTTGGACCTAGATCATTTCAAAAAAATTAATGATAACTTTGGTCATCATGCTGGCGATAAAACACTTAAGGTCATCTCACAACTGGTAAAAGAAACCATGCGTTCAAGAGATGTATTTTATCGTTTAGGTGGTGAGGAATTCGTCGCGATATTACCATTTGCTGATTGTAACAAAGCGAAAGCGATAGCTATGCGTATTAATGAAAAAATAGCACAGCATGACTTCTCATCGTTAATTCTGCAGAGCAAGGTGACTGTCAGTATTGGTGTGGCAACCATGGCGCCTAATCAATTGACCTTTGAGCAAGTATTACACTGTGCTGACTTGGCAATGTATCAAGCGAAAGAGCTAGGTCGAAATAGTGTTGTTTGTTATCAGAACATCGCCCAAGCACAAGAAAGACGGGATAATTAACTGTTTTGTTACCTTAGCTATTTTTTATAAGGTCATAATCAGATAAGCTATAACTTTATAAAATAACTAAATTTGTACGATCAGGAAAATCATTTCATGTCAGATGCGCTCGAATATAGCCTTGATGGAGTAGAACAAGTTCCATTAAGGCGGTTTACTGAAGAAGCTTATTTAAACTATTCCATGTACGTTATTATGGATCGCGCCTTGCCACATATTGGTGATGGCTTAAAGCCCGTACAAAGACGCATAGTTTATGCAATGTCTGAGCTTGGTTTATCTGCGACGGCTAAATATAAAAAATCAGCACGTACCGTTGGTGATGTACTAGGTAAATTTCACCCACACGGTGATAGCGCCTGTTATGAAGCCATGGTATTAATGGCGCAACCTTTCTCGTATCGCTATCCTTTAGTTGATGGTCAAGGTAACTGGGGCGCACCCGATGATCCTAAATCTTTTGCCGCCATGCGTTATACCGAGTCGCGCTTATCAAAGTTTAGTGAAGTATTACTGGCGGAATTAGGGCAAGGCACTGTTGATTGGCAGCCAAACTTTGATGGCACCATGAAAGAGCCAATTACCCTACCAGCTCGTTTACCACATATTCTACTGAACGGCATTACCGGTATTGCCGTGGGTATGGCAACGGATATTCCGCCACACAATGTCCGTGAAGTGGCTGATGCTTGTGTGCACTTAATTGAAAACCCTAAAGCAGAAGTCAGTGACTTACTTGAGTTTGTGAAAGGACCTGATTATCCAACAGATGCTGAGATTATCACGCCAAAAGCTGATATTGAAAAAATTTATCAAACCGGTCGCGGCAGTATTAGAATGCGCGCTGTCTATGATGTTGAACACGGTGATATTATTATTACCGCACTGCCACATCAAGCCTCTGGCGGTAAAATATTAGAACAAATTGCTGGGCAAATGACGGCGAAAAAACTGCCTATGGTAGCTGATCTTCGTGATGAGTCTGATCATGAAAACCCAGTTCGCTTGGTAATAATGCCACGTTCAAATCGTGTCGATATAGAACAGTTAATGCAGCATTTATTTGCCAGTACCGATTTAGAAAAAAGCTATCGCGTCAATATCAACATGATAGGCCTAGATAACCGTCCAGCAGTTAAAAACTTATTAGTCATTTTATCTGAATGGTTGGAGTTTCGTCGTGAAACCGTGCGTCGACGCTTGCAGTATCGTTTAGATAAAGTATTAGCACGTTTACATATTCTTGATGGTTTACTGGTTGCTTATTTAAATATTGATGAAGTAATTGAGATCATCCGTGGTTTTGATGATCCTAAAGCAGAATTAATGTCGCGTTTTTCTTTATCAGAAACTCAAGCGCACTCTATTTTAGAAATTAAACTGCGTCAACTTGCCAAGCTTGAAGAATTCAAAATTCGCGCCGAGCAAGATGAATTACATATTGAGCAAGAATACTTAGAGAAAATCCTTAATTCAAAAGCGCGCATGAGCACACTAATGAAAAAAGAAATTCTTGCTGCAGCTATTGAATACGGCGATGATCGTCGCTCTAGAATAGTCGAGCGTACTGAATCAAAAGCACTTACTGAAAAAGATTTAGTGCCAAGTGAGTCGGTTACTGTTGTGGTATCTGATAAAGGTTGGGCACGCTGCGCTAAAGGCCATGATATTGATCCAACCAGCTTAAGTTATAAAGCGGGTGATGGTTATTTATGCTCCTCAAAAGGGCGCAGTAATCGTCCTGTGGTATTTATCGGCTCTGATGGCCGGGCATTCACCACTGACGCCCATACTTTACCGACGGCTCGCTCTCAAGGCGAACCGCTTACCGGTCGTTTTAATTTGACCACAGGGCGAACATTTGTGCATAGCATAATGTCAGATGACGAGGCAAAGTACTTATTAGTCAGTGATGCTGGTTATGGCTTTGTTACTAGCTTTGCCGATATGGTTAGTCGCAATAAAAATGGTAAGGCACTGATTAGCTTACCTGAAGCCGCTAAAGTAATGGTGCCGCAATTAATTAGTAATATTGATAGTGATTACTGTCTAACAATTACTAGCGAAGGGCGCATGCTGGTTTTTCCAGTACAAAACTTACCGATACTCAGTAAAGGTAAAGGTAACAAGATTATTAATATACCTTCTGCCCGTGCAAAAACGAGAGAAGAGTTTGTTAGTTTACTGAGTATTATTCCACAAGGGGCTGCGATTACCTTGCATGCGGGTAAACGGAAACTTACCCTTAAGGCTAGCGATATTGAGCACTATATGGGTGAGCGTGGTCGTCGTGGTAATAAGTTGCCTCGAGGTTTACAGCGTGTTTCACAAATAGATATTGAGCCTGCTGGCGTCAATAATGTCGGTGAAGATGTTGCTGAAACACCCCAAGCAAGTGAATAAAGTTTTTACTTGTTAATAACAATTAATGTCTCATTGTAATGATGAAATAAAAAAGGCCAACAAATGTGAAATTTGTTGGCCTTTTTTATGTTGAGCTAATACCAGTTTCATTAAGTTTTTGATCTTGTTGTGCACAGAAAAAATAAATCAAAGCAAGGCGCTCGATTGACCAATAGCGGGCTATTGGGATTGAGAGCAACACCGCCTTGGAGTATTTTATCCCGCACAACTAAAACAGTTTTTTGCTAGCAACCATGTTGATATTAGCTTGAGGAAAACTGCTGCTGGTGTAGAGCAAGCGATCTTTTGTAGCAACATAGGTAAGACTATCATTTTTAGATATGGAGTTTAACGGTAACCTCACTAGCGGCGTTTTGATTTTTTCTTCAATATCGTAGGATATCAATTGATAGTGATCATCAAAGGTTTTTTGATAATAAACATGACCTTTTTCATAAGTCCAAGCGTATAAGGTATTAAATATACTCCCTTTAATAACTCTATGACCAGCTTGCACATCATTGATGTTTTTTTGCCATAAACCTTTCTTCAGTTTGGTATAAAGTAAAGTGTCAGCTGATATCATTACTCCATATCGGCCACCATCGACAGTTAGGCGCTTAGTACTGGCATCACTAATACTAATGCTATAAATATCGGTATGATGATTACCATAAATGGCCGAGATAATTTGATTGTCATCCATGGACCAATTTGGACGATTATGCTGGTTAAAGGGACTTTTGAGTAATGTAACCCGCTCATTTTTCATAGAGTATATATATATACCATCGCCTCTATCTTCAGATAATGGCGCTAAAAAGGCCACCATTTCACCGTTATGTGACCATTTAGGATAACGCAGTGTTTGTTTTAAATTGGTTAACTGTTTACGCGCGCTACCATCGGGTTTGGCTGACCAAAGCTCATCAAAGCCAGATTCATTTGAAGAAAATACCACTAAATCATTGATTGCACTGTAATCAGGTGATTCATAAGTGAAGTTCGATTGTAGAACAGGGAATGGGCTACTGGCTATGGCATCATTAAGCTGCAAGCTAGAAAGTGAAGAACTCTCTATGCGTTCTTGGTAATACAGCTGCTGTGATTCTTTGGCAATACTGGGGTAGCTAAAGCCAGTTAGGTTTAATGCTTGCTTTACTCTACTTTGAATATCGATAACAAAGCCAAAGCGATTATCAGCGCGTTGCGCTGCAAAGACTAACTTTTGGCTATCGCCTAACCAAGACATACCAACAATATCTTCTTCATCATAAGTAAGTTGTTCTGTCTCTTTAGTTGCTAGATTAATGAGATAGATATTTTCACTTAAGCGGTTTATTCTTCTAGAAACAGCCATGTATTTACCGTTGGAAGAAAAAGACATATCCCTATCTTTATAAGTACAATCACTATCACAAGAGAAACGTGTCATGGCAAAGTTTTTTGACGATAAATCAATAAAGTAGATTCCAGTTCTTTTAGCAAACACGCCCTTGTTATAGACAGCGAGAGTCTGGTCATCAGGGGATATATCAAGGTAATAATAAACCCCTTGCATTGGGCAAGTGGCTAGTTGCGTTTCTTGCTGGCTAGAGACTTTTAATTGAATGTAATAACAGCTGTTGTTCGCTTTATCTTTACGAGCAAAATACAAATATTGGCCATTGTTACTCCAAACACTATGCATCTCAATAGCATTATCAAAGGTTAATTGCTTAGGCGGCAATTCAACTTGATGGGTATCTTTCATAAACAAATTGGTTGGTTTATTAGTTGATACTTGGCTGTAGACCAAAAAACGACCATCCGGTGACGGAGAAGGAAACAGCTCACTGCCGGGATGTTTAGTGATGGCGGTAATTTTAATATCGTCGTCATCGGAAAATTGCTGAATATAAAGCAGCACTAACAAGCTGAGGATTAAAGTCACCAGTACATGGGTACTGCTTATATTAAACACTTTACTCTTATTAGCAGTATGCTCAGCGGAATTCACTGCTTGCGGATTACTTACTATACTTTGTGTTTGGTATACCGGAATATCAGCTGAATTTTCAATGGCGCTATCAACGGAGTAATTTATTGAACTTGCTAGTAGTTCAGGGCTAACTTGCCATTGCGGCTCTGGCATTAACTGATAGCCAGCTTTTCGAATGGTCTTAATTATTTCTTCGTCGTCAGCGCAGCTGAGTTTTTTACGTAAATGCCAGATAGCATTAGTTAAGCTTTTTTCACCAACATAACTATCTTGGCCCCAGATGTGATCAATAAGTTCATCTCTTGGCACAACCCGACCATGGTGCTCTGCTAAATAAAATAATACTTCAATAAATTTTGGCTGTAATGACTGCTTATCAAAGCCATCGGCTTGAATGGAGAATTCTGCAGGTGTTACCTGATATTGATTAATCTTAAATGGTTTATTACGCATGATTTGGATTATGTATTGCTTTAAGTAGTCTAATTTTTTGACTTTATCGTCGCTGCTACTTGTCCTTGTAGTTACCTTAACAACCCCTCCTTAGGCTAATTTAATGCTAACAAAATTATCAAAGCTAAGTAACTTGTTTATCCAAATATTATCTAATTTGTAGTCATTATGTTTTTGATTATCTAAAAGTTGAGTGATGTGGTTTTTAAGTGTGACTTTTGTAACCTTATGTTTTCATGGTTTTATTTTCGTGTTTTTTGGTAATAGATATTAAATCGATGTACAAATGATTTTCTATAGATTGTATATGTAGACGTAGTTACTTAAAACAGAGAAAAGCTTAATTTGTTCTACGTTTTATTAACACAAAGTTACTTGAAACCAAGATGTTTGCTTTTGTGAGTTTTGCTTATGACCTGATCTGTCAATACACGTTTGTAAGTAGCTCAACTATTACTAACAGCAGTAAAATTCTCTGCTATTAGCGGTAAACCTAAATATAAAAAATATAAAAATAATATTAAAAATATAAATAACAAAACTTAAACAAAAACATTAAGAGAGATGAATGATGAATAAAAGTCCAATCACCATCGCAATTCAAACTGCTATATATACTGCCATTGCTGGTTCAGCATTAGCATTTGCACCAGCAACCTTTGCTGCTGACGCTGAAAATGCAGTTGCTAAACCTGTTGCCAAAACAGCATCGGCTGAAGAAACAAAAAAAGTCGAAGCTGATGAGAAAATAATCGTGACTGGTTCACGTTTACGTCGTGACAGTTTTAGTGTGGCCACGCCTTTAGCAACAATGGATAGAGAAGCCATTGAAGATGCAGGTATTGGTTCATTAGCCGATATATTAATTGATGAATTGCCACAACTTGCTGAAGGTTTTAGTAACTCAAATTCACAATCAAGTGTCTCAGGCACTGGACTTTCAACGGTTGACTTACGAAACTTAGGCACAAATCGTACCTTAACGCTTATTGATGGTCGACGTACTGTTTCAAATAGCTATTCAGGTAATTATATCAGTTTATCAACCATTCCTTCAGGTATGGTTCAAAGCGTTGAAGTTATCACAGGTGGTGCATCAGCTGCTTATGGCTCAGATGCAATTGCCGGTGTAGTTAACATTATCACCCAGAAAGATAAAGAAGGTTTCTCTTTCAAAGCTCGTGGCGGTGAAAGTACAGAAGGTGGCGCTAAAGAGTTAGGTCTTGATTTAGACTTCGGTTCTTCATTTAATGATGACCGCGGTTATATGTTTTTCAGTACTTCTTATGATAAAGATTGGGGGCTAACTTTTGATGATAGAGACCGCGCTCAACAACAAGACTCATGGGATTATGATGAAGAGCTAATGTGTAACTTAATGCAGACTGAAGATGGCGATCAGTGTATGCGTGATATCACCAAAGCTGACTGGCGTAGTCTTAGTGACTCAATCCCCGGTGGTGTTTTTGATGAGTCAAGTAGCACTAAGGATAATGCAGGTTATTGGTACAATAGCGATGGTTATCAAGGTGATACCTGGAAAGAAGAACGTGACGGTATCAATACCAATCAATTTGTCATGCTTAAAGTGCCAGATGAAAAAGCTTCAGCAGCAATTAAGGTTGATTATGATTTAACTGATGATGTGATGTTCTATGGGCAGCTACAATACAGTTATAACCGTTCAATCAACCATAAAGCGCCAGAGAGTGAAGATGAGTGTGACAAAATCGTAACTCGTGATCTTGATACTGGTGAGTTTGGTGAAGATTGTATTGGTCGTATTCCAGCAAATAATCCGTATATGCATCCTGAAATAGCTGATCAAGCTAGTTCTAAAGGGGTAAAGTGGGATCGTAACTTTGCTGAAGTAGGTAATATTATCAATGATAATACCCGTACTACGATTCGTTCATGGGCTGGCTTACAAGGCACTATGTTTGATGGCGATTGGGATTGGGATTTATCTGCAGGTTACGGTAAGTTTAATCAAGAGCAAGTTCGCTCGAATGAACTTTATGTTGCTAATGTTCGTAATGCCTTAGATGTGGTTAGTGATGGTAACGGTGGTTATCAATGTGCTGATGCTGATGCCATGGCTGCTGGTTGTGTACCGCTAAATATGTTTGGCGAAGGCTCTATTTCTCCTGAAGCGGCTGATTATATCCGCGCTAACCCTGAAATTAATACCGAGATTGAACAAGTTAATGTGCTTGGTTACATTGCTGGTGATTTATTTGAAATGCCTGCTGGCAAGGTATCATCAGTATTTGGTTTTGAATACCGTAAAGATTCACAAGATGTAAGTACTAACGTGCCAGAGGGTGGTGTGACTTTTAACTATGTACCAGATTTTAAAGGTGCTATCAGTGTTTCTGAAGTTTTTGCTGAAGCTGCTTTCCCACTATTAAGAGATGTTGTTGGTGCTAAAAGCTTAACCGCTGAAGTATCGGGACGTATTGGCCAATATGACCTTGATAATGTTGATGTAGTCCAAAGTTATAAAATTGGTTTAGTATGGGAAGCTATTGAAGGTTACGCCTTCCGTGCTAACTGGTCAACTGCACAGCGTGCACCAACCATTACTGAGGCTATGTCGCCACCACGTGGTGATTATGACTCGTTTGATGACATTTGTGATGGCGTTACTGCAACGTCTGCAGGTAGAGCAGACGATAACTGTCGTAAAGATGCCGGTGTAATGGCTACTATTAATGCCGACGGTGTATTTGAAGATGACAACAATGGTTATTCACCAAACGTAGGTAACCCTGACTTATTTGAAGAAACGGCTGAAACCTTTACTCTAGGTCTTACTATGGCACCAGCCTTTTTAGAAGACTTTAGGTTAGCTATTGATTACTATGATATTTCAATTGAAGATGCAATAACTTCATTTGGTAATGAAGATATTCTAGAGTTTTGTTATGACTCATCTTTAGAATACGGCGATGATAACTCTTTCTGTAATGATGTAAGTCGTGACCCGGATGGACAAATTACCGGTGTAATGCAACGTGTTTATAACCAAGATGAAATCCGTACTAGTGGTGTTGATGTGGCCGCGGCATACAGCTTAGATTTAGATACTTATGGTCGTTTTAAGTTTAAACTAGACTGGGTACACGTACTTAGTCATGAAGAAACCAAGACTGCACCTGATGGCCAATATACCATTGATTATACTGGTTCATTGTCTGAAGGTATTTTCGAAGACAAAGTAACCGCATCAACTACTTGGTATAAAGATGGCTGGCGCGTACGTTGGAGCATGAAGTATAAAAGTGGTGTAAATTCTAGCCAGTCTCGTAATGAAGACTTCTATGGCACCGATGGTATCTTTGCTACCTACGAAGCTAACTGTGCCGCCGATGCAAGTGCATGTGTAGATAATCCTGAAGCACCTTACCAATTAGCTTTACCTTCATACGTAAGAAATGATGTCTCAGTATCTTACACTATGGATATTGCAAGTGAAGGTGACCTACGCTTATTTGGTGGTGTTAATAACATCTTCGATAATAATGGTCCGTTCATCCTAGGTGGTAAAGGTAACTATGATAGTCAATACGGTGGTGGTAAAGGCCGTTTCATCTATGCGGGTGCTGAAATCAGCTTTTAAACTTAATATATTAAGCTAACTGTTATGGAGGCTAGCTAAGCTAGCCTCCATTTTTAATTCTCACACGGAAGTGGTTTTCTTCTCTAGTAAGACGTTTCCTGCAGTACCTTATCCTTTACCTTGTTTACCTCATTTTCCGGAGTTTCTATGTTTATTCTCACTTGCATTGCTAAGCGTTTAACCGCTATTTCATCCATATTACTTTTAGCAACGAGTGCTTCAACTTTTGCTTTGCCTCCTTCTACTAATGTATCCGATGAGAAAGCAAAAGCTGACGCATTAGCGCCAGTAAATGATGGTCCCTATGTTTTTGTTAATGAACAGCAACAACTTGAATCTTACTGGCTGTGCCAAGGGGGAGTGCTAACACAAACCACTAAAATGGTTAATTTTCCTCTGTCGGTATCTGCTTGTAATATGCCAGCAGCGATACATGCTTTAAGCAGTATTGAAAATAAAGTGCTTGAATTTTCTGGTGATTATCCTGTCGCCGCCTTAAGTGATTTTCACGGTAAATATGACTTAATGATTGAGCTATTAACCAATAACAATATTATCGATGAAGATAAAAACTGGGCTTTTGGCGAAGGTCACTTTGTCATTACCGGTGATATTTTTGACCGCGGTGATAAGGTCACCGAAATATTATGGTTTTTATATGATTTAGAGCAGCAGGCACAAAAAGCCGGTGGTGATATTCACCTTACTTTAGGCAATCATGAGGTTATGGTACTTAATGGTGACTTACGTTACTTACACCCTAAATATATTGAAACAGCTAAACAGTTAAATAAGCCATTTGAAAAACTATTTACCAAAGATAGCATTATCGGTAGCTGGTTACGTAGCAAGCCGGTATTAGTAAAAGTAAATAATATGCTATTTGCCCATGGTGGCTTTCATCCAAGTTTAGCCACAGAAAAACGCACTTTAGTGGAAATTAATACTGTCTTTAAAGATAGTATGATTAAGGCTGAGCTTGATAAACCACGTGAAGGCTGGGCAAAGTACTTGCACAAAACCAATGGCCCTATTTGGTATCGTGGTTACTTTTCTGCTGATCGCGGTAAAGATGGTGGCGCAACATCTACTGAAATTGACTTGTTACTTAAGCATTTTGATGTCGAACATCTCATTGTCGGTCACACCTCACAAAAACAAATAGAGACACGCTATCAAGGTCGCGTAATTGCTATAGATTCAAGTATCAAACGTGGTAACTATGGTGAGATATTATTTATAGAAAACGGTAAAAAATGGCGTGGCAGCTTAAGTGGTAAAGTATTACCACTTTACCATCAATAATGTAGTCAATGACTGTGGACAAATTGAAACCGTAAGCCTATACGATAAAGGTCGTATGAACGCTATAGATTCAAGTATTAAACATGATGATTATGGTAGTAAAGTACGGTGATATGTATTTATTGAAAACGGTAAAAAATGGCGTGGTAGTTTAAGTGGTAAAGTGCTGCCGCTTTATCATCAATAAGGCATCAATAAGGTATTAGTAAATACGCCTTGATTAGGTGTTACCTATGTCATACAAACTAAAAAGCCAATATCATTGATGATATTGGCTTTTTGGCTTTAGCTAAGGTAACAGTAGCTAAAGCAGTTAGTCGTAGCTATAGAGTTTAAGCTTTAAGTTCAGCATTATGATAAACGTTTTGCACGTCATCACAATCATCTAACATGGCAATAAACTTCTCAAAGTTTGCTAAGTCTTCTTCACCTTCTACATCAATGTAGTTTTGTGGAACCCAAGTGATTTCTTCAACTTCTAGCTCAAACTCTGGCATAGAGTTAGCAAATTCAGTTTTGATTTTGAAAAACTCAGTATGAGGGGCATATACGGTAATAATGCCGTCTTCTAATTCAACGTCACTTATATCAATATCGGCCATCATTAGGTTTTCTAATACAGTTTCATCATCTTCACCTTTAAAAGCAAAAACAGCTTGATGATCAAACATATGAGAAACAGTACCTGATGAACCAATTTTTGCATTACTTTTAGAAAAACATTGGCGAACATCTTTGATGGTACGGTTACCGTTATCGGTTAAACAGTCAATAATTACCATGCAGTTACCTGGGCCAAAGCCTTCGTAACGTGCTTCAACGAAATCTTCACCGCCAGCACCAGAAGCTTTCTTAATCGCATTTTCAATTACGTGAGTAGGAACTTGGTCTTTCTTGGCGCGGTCAATTAAGCCACGTAAAGTAAGGTTACCATCGGGATCAATACCACCATTTTTAGCACAAACGTAAATTGCTTTACCGTACTTAGAGTAAACTTTAGTTTTGGCCCCAGCGGTTTTGGCCATAGATAATTTGCGGTTTTGGTAAGCTCTGCCCATCTCAATGTCTTCTTTTATGTTCGAAAAATATAATGCGTTAGATTCTACCAGCCTCAATGGTAGCTTGACTAGTGTTCTTACGGAAAATAGCAAAATACAGCCTTTACTCGTGGGGCTATGATCTAGCTGGTCTTTATTATTAAGTTACCGCAGATGTTTAATAATCAAAATATTATTCATAGCTACAATAATCAGCTAATGCAGTGCTTACTTAAACAAGTCCGTAACTAACAATTATATCTGCCAGTAAGTTATACCAGTTTCATTAAGTTTGTGATCTTGTTGTGCATAGGGAAAATATATCAGGGCAAGGCGCTCGATTGAGTAATAGCTGGCTATTGGGATTGAGAGCAATGCAGATATGGCGTATTTTAACCAGCACAAGTGAGCAATAATTTAGTGACATTGGTATTAGCAGTGAGCTGGAATTACAGTTAATAGCATTAAGTTACCTGACTTTGAAGTATTATTAAGCTTATGATATAACCGTATTTACCATCTAGCTTAGGGAGTTCGATTGTGACTGAGCAACTAACAGAACAATTAGCAGAGCATTTAACAGAACAAGAAATTATTAATAAGATTAGCCAGCGACAATGTTTTAAAGCGACTATTGACGGTGGCGCATTTACATTGAAAATTGAGCGCTATACTCCTGCAATGTCAGCAGCAATTCATGATGGCGGAAATTTCCGCGCAGAATTAGCAGATAACTGTTTGTTGGAAAAAGCAGATCGTTATTATGAAGAAGATCCTTATACCGGTAGTTTTATTAGTAAGCAAGCCATCACTTTAATCGCCCACGACTCGCGTTATGAATATGACTTAAATCGTAATACTGATGAATGTGTCTATGAAACTGCTTGGGGCAAAGAAATATGGAAAACACCACTCAGTGAAGAGATGATTAGCAAAAATAAGGCAAAACATGCGCAGTTTTATCGTATTGTTGCGGCTGTAGTTGAAGCCTTAGTGGAAGATTTTGCTCAATGTGTTGTTTATGATAATCACTCTTATAACTTCAAGCGCCATGAGAGAACAGATCTACCTGTAATTAACGTCGGCACAACTTCTGTTAAAGGTGAGCAATGGCGACCGATTATTGATAGCTGGCTAAGTGCGCTACAAGGCATGAAAGTTGACGGTACTGACATTACTGCCGCAGAAAATGATATTTTTTATGGTAAAGGCCGTTTAGCGGGTTTTTGCCATAGTCGCTATGACAATGTTTTAGTGCTGGCGACGGAAGCGAAAAAAGTCTTTATGGATGAACTCACCGGCCAAGCTGATGATGTGGTATTACCCTCACTACAGCGTGTTTATAACGAGACTGTTGCTCAACATACTCAGTGGTATATCAACAACTACCATAAAAACTCAGGTTAATAGTAACTAAAGAGGATTTAGCCTAGCGAAATTTTATAATAAGACTATTGCTCAAGCATGATCAACATAGCCAGTGGTATATCAATAACTACCATAAAAACTCAGGTTAATAGTAACTAAAGAGGATTTAGCCTAGCGCAATTTTATAATGAGACTATTGCTCAAGCATGATCAACATAGCCAGTGGTATATCAATAACTACCATAAAAGCTTAGGTAATAGCAGCTAAAGGGACTTAGCTTGAAGTAATACCATTTTCATTAAGTATGTGACCTTGTTGTGCTTAGGGAAAATATCTCAGGACAAGGCGCTCGATTGACTAATAGCTGGCTATTGGGATTGAGAGCAACGTAGTCGTGGGCTATGTTAACCAGCACAAGTGGGCAATAACTTAGTGGAATTGGTATAAATTTATCCCTAATAGTTACAGCCAATAAAAAAGCACCTTACTGATAATATAAGTAAGGTGCTTTTTAATATCTAATTAGTTAGCTAACGCTTGTGGCAGCTAAATCCAACCTAATACATCTTTCATTACCGACCAGCGCGGCTTTTTCGCTTTCGGGTTTTTACCTAAAATCCAATAGTCATAGACCTTTTCTTGGAAGCCATTCTCTTTTTTCAGTTTTAGCCAAGTATTCATATATTGCACATAATCTAATTGAGCTTTTGGCATGACAAAGGCTACAGGTGCTCTGAATCTCAGGCCTTTAGGGATCACTGCTGAATAATTAGGGTATAACATAGCCCAAGCTGAGGCAGCCTCAGTTGAGAAAATTAAGGCGTCTACACCTTCATACCCCCCTTTAAGAAACTTTCTAACTTTAGTGACCTCTGTTAACTGTGCATTGGGGAAATATTCTTTAACAATGTCTTGGTAATATTTATTTTTACCCATGCCTAAATTTAACATATCCATTGCTTGAATCTTATAGAGATCGGAAAACTCATCACGCTTAGCATCATTTACTAATAAGCCGAGCGTATGAAAAGAGTAAGGATCTGAAAAGGTCACTTCTAGTGCACGTTTAGGGGTAATAGTGAGGCCACCAATAATGATGTCGACACTACCGTCAGCTAACAGCTCGGCGCCATCAGCTTTATCTTCAATAAGGATCAGTGAAATATTGATATCAAGATCTTTAGCAAATTGATTAAGAAGCTCAACATCAAAACCGATCATACGACCACCTTTGTTTCTAAAAGCATAAGGTAAGCTGTCATAATGATAACCCACACGAATACTTTTACGGGCAAGTATTACCTCAAGACGTGGCTGTTGCTGCTCAAAGTAGCCTATGGGAGTAAGCTCTTTATATCGGTCTGTTTTGGCGCTGACATTCATCGACTTCATTGATTCAAAGGTTTGCACACCTTCATATTCATAGGGGATTAATGATTTTAAAGTAAAACCAGCGGCAATCATAACGCCGAAAGTGATGGCTAAATGCAGGCCAATGGCTTGCATCATTCTATGCCACTTAAGCTTTTTCAGTACCGCGGAAGCAACCAGTAAAGTCACCACAAAGCCATGCAATGCAGCTAAACCAGTAGCAAAACGTGCTGTTACCACGCTGCCTAATAAATATAACTGGAATTGATCAGCTGGTAAGTCAAAGAAGTCGAGTAAAAATGGAATAGCGACAGCCATGCTACCAAAAGCAGTTAATGCGCCCATCACTACAAAAGATATATAGTCATCAAAGCCAAGAGGCGAGCCCACATACCAAGCAGAGAATAATATAAAACCTAAGCCGAGCAGAGTCCCTGTGCTAGGAAAACTGTAGGCAGTAGGTACAAGTACATCAACAGTTGAATCAGTCTCTTCACATTCCATACCGTGCTTAGCTAACAGCGCTTTACTGCGCTCAATTATCATCGGCAGTACCACTAATACCGTACCGGTAGCTAACGCCGTGACTACGGCTTCACCTGCGGTTGATATTATTTCACGATAAGAGAATGGCGTTGCCCAATGAATTACCAGTGGTAAAAACACGAAAGCTAGTAAGGCCGCTGCGGTAATATAGACCCACAAAAATACTTGTAAGCGACCTAGTTCTTCAACCTCAAGCGTACCTGCGGCAGAGGCTGAAATAGCAAAAATACCTAAAGGCGCTAACTTAGCTATATAAGAAGCGACTTTCATTAAGCTGTCACCAATATTGGTGGTTAAGGTTAGTAACGTTTCTTTATTTTTAACTTGAATAAGTGCTACGCCCATTAATAATGAGAATAATACGACGGCAGGCACAATGGTTTCTGATAACGATGCAAAAATATTGCTAGGGATATACAGCTTTACAAAATTAAAGGTGGCGGGTTCAGCAATCATACTAGTACTGAAGAAACCTGCTGTTTGCCAGTCAGGGTAAGCTAGTGGTAATAATAATAAGGTTGCCATAACCGACAACCACATAATCACTATTACTTTCACAGCTCTTAGGCCTATTCGGCTGGCCATATTACTGTCTAACCTACCCAGGCCACCAATAATTGAGACCAGAACATAAGGTAAAACGGTCATTTGTAGTAAACGAATATATACATCGCCAATGACTGCAATATTGCCCGCAGGCTCACCAACAAAAATACCGGTTGATATACCGAGTATTAAGGCAATGATAACCCGTTGAAAGGGGCTCAGTTTTTTATATAGTCTAACTAGTGGCATTTTGTCTCCGTACTGAAATAGCGCATAGGCTTGATTTTTCGTGTTGTTATTATCGCTTTTCTATTCGCTTATTCAAGTAGTTAGATAAGTTAAATAATTAGCTTGTTAGGTAAAAGTCATGCTTAGTGGCCATTTACAGCAATCTAAGCGAGAAAATAGGCAATATATCGACAAGATTTTCGGGTGTTATTTTCCTATAGAAGATGACTTATCGATGATAATATCGAATAAAGTTAAGATGAGTGTCGCTTAATACCTTGTTGTATTTAATAAAATACTCAAATGTAAATTTAATTAGGGAAAGATAAATAGCATGTCAGAACAAGAGCAAAAACAAAAAACGACCGAAGTAGCAGAGGTAACAGAAGTTAGCCATGATCCGGTACGCAAGATCACTAAATATGTTTTGGCTATTACCGCTTTAATCTTTATCTGGTACATCATAGCTGACAGACATGCGCCTTGGTCAGATCAGGCCAGAGTACAAACTTATGTTATCCCTATTGTGCCGCAAGTGTCAGGTCGGGTAACGGAAGTACTGGTTAAACAAGATCAAATAGTAACAGCGGGTGAGGTCTTATTTCGTATTGACCCAAGTGATTATGAGTTGGCCGTTGAAGATGCTGAAGCTGCATTGGAGTTAGCTGGACAAGAAATTGGTGCTGGCATGGCCTCTGTGGTTACAGCACAAGCTCAACTTGTGGTGGCAGAAACCAATGTTGAACATGTTAACGCACAAAGTGCTCGTGTTTTTGAAATGGAGCGTAAAAACGTGCTTTCACATTCAGACGGTGACAAAGCACGTGCGGCAATCAAGGCGAGTAAAGCTCAGGTAATTAGTGCGGCAGCGAACTTAGATAAAGCCAAGCAAGCATTAGGTGTTGAAGGCAATGATAACCCTCGTATTCGCTCTGCCATGGCAAAATTGAAAAAAACACAACTTGATTTAAGCCGAACAGTAGTACTTTCACCATCTTTAGGTGGCATTACTAACTTGCAAATTGATACCGGTTTTTATGCTAAAGCTGGCGCGGCAGCTATGACTTTTATTGAGGGTAATACAGCTTGGATTCAAGTGAATTTACGCGAGAATAATTTAGCCAATTTAGCCATAGGTAACCCAGTTGAAATAGCGCTAGATGTTGATCCTGGTACTATTTATCACGGAAAAATAAGTAGTATTGGTTTCGCCGTTGATACTTCTTCTACCAGTGCCGTTGGTGGGTTAGCAAATGTTGAGTCAAAAACTGGCTGGCTTAGAGATGCTCAACGTTTCCCGGTAATGATCACTTTTGATGATGACAGTACCAAAGGTAAGCGCCGTTTAGGCGGGCAAGCCGATGTGCAAATTTATACCGGCGATAACTGGTTTGTGAACAGTTTAGGTTGGTTGTGGATTCGAGTACTAAGCATACTTTCTTATGTCTACTAGCATAAAAGCTAAGGTAAGTGCCAGGCCAGCTAGTTTTATCTCGACACTATATGCAGATGTTAATGCTATGCGGATCTTGCGCTTTGCTTTTGGTGTTACTGTTGCTTGCGCTTTAGCTTATGGCATTAATTGGCCTCTGGCTTTTTTAATGCCTGTTTTTACGGCGTTGCTTTTAGCAATGCCATTGCCAAAACCTTCGGTGAAAGCTAGCCTCAACAACATGATGAGTACCTTACAAGCATTTGCTCTAGGGTTGGCTTTCTCACTGTTTTTTTTACAATATCCTATCGCCTATTTAATTACCCTGGCCTTAGTGTTATTTCATTTATATTATTATTTAAACCGTGGTGGCTCGTTTTGGTTTACTTTAATGTCGATGATTGCCATTTTAGTGTTACCTATGATTGCTAATAGTAATGAAGGTTTAGCCATAGGCTTTTCGGCAGGTTTTGTTTATTCAAGCTGGTTAACCATTGCTATGCTTTGGCTGGCGCATTTTGTTTTTCCTGATCCAAGTTTCACCCAGTTTCCAGTAAAACCAAAATACACTAATCGCTATAGCAAAGTCGCCGCTCAGCTTGCCCTTAAAAGTACCTTAGTTACTTTTCCAATTGCCGCTGTATTTATTACTTTTGGCTTGAGTGATTATTTGTTGGTAATGATTTTTTCAGCGATATTCATCTTAAAACCTGATTTAACTCAAGGTAAAGAAGCCGGTCGAAACTCATTGTTGTCGACCTTGCTTGGTGGTGTGTTTGCTTGGTTTTTCTATTGGCTAATTGTTGCGGTACCACAATTTTACTTTTACTTGCTACTGTTACTCGCTACGACCTTATTTTTTGGTCGCCACATATTTTCCGGTACTAATATGTCGAAGTACTACAGCTCAGGGTTTATTGCCTTATTAGTGATTATAAATAGTGCTATGGCGGCAGACTCAAATTTTAATGCAATTTTAGCCCAGCGTATTTTTTTAATATCAGGCGCTATTATTTACATTGTTTGTGCATTAAAAGTACTTGAACGTTTTTTCTTTACCACTAAATAAGGACTATTTAGTGCCGGGGGAATAGTTGTTAACTCTAAAGAGGCTGAAGGTTGGTTTTTCTTTTAATGGCCTATGAACGCTGATTAACATAGTTACTTATCAAGAAATATAGTTATGTTAATCAGGCTTGTTCTATTAAATACTTTTGGCTGTGAACTTCTTCAACCAGGAGTTCATTCATCACTGTCAGTAGCACAGAAAGGTCTAGCGGCTTTGCACAGACTGCATCCATGCCATTGGCTAGATACTGTTTAATGTTTTGGCTATCTATATCGGCAGTTAGGGCAATTATAGGAATGGTCGACTTATTGCAGCCCCAGCTTCTAATGACCTTAGTCGCTTCTAAACCATCCATTATCGGCATTCTAATATCCATTAAAACAAGATCAAAATCACCATGCTTAAGTTGGCTGAGTGCTTCCTCGCCATTACTTGCCACGGCAACTTCATGGCTAAGGTTGCCTAGTACAGCCAACATAAGTTGTTGTAACATTCGTGTATCTTCAACGAGCAGTAATTTTAAACTTCGATTAGATACCCATTCATTATTAGTCTCTTTACTTTTACTTGAACTCACTTGTGTGCAGGCGGGTTGACATAAAATGGTAAACCAAAAGCGGCTGCCTTGACCCTTAATACTTTCGATGCCTATTTTACCGCCCATTAATTCGACCAGTTTTTTCGAAATAGAAAGCCCTAAACCGGTACCACCGTATTTTCTAGTGGTGGAGCTATCTGCCTGAGAAAAGGGCGAAAATAGTTTGTTCTGCTCATTAGGAGTTAAACCAATACCAGTATCAGAGACTGAAAACTGTAATGATATTTTTCCATTGTCTGTAGGTGTATGGTCAACGCTTACACATATGAAGCCCGTAGCGGTAAATTTAAGAGCATTACTGAGTAGATTAGACAAAATTTGGTTAATCCGTAAAGAGTCAGCATGTATACCCTCAGGTAAATTTTTCGCTAACTCAATTTTTAACTCTAATGCTTTTGAGTTGATTTGCGGTAAGAATAAATCAACGGTATCTTCAATAAACGACAGTAAGTGAAAATCCTTGGGATCCAGTTCTAGCTTGCCAGCGTCGAGTTTGGATTGATCTAGGATTTCATTGAGGATTTTTAACAGGTTTTTAGCCGAAGTGATAATGTTGTTGGTAACCTCTTGTTGCTGAGGCCGAAGATTAGTTTGTTGTAATAACTCTGCCATGCCTAAAACCCCAGCCATTGGCGTGCGAATTTCATGACTCATATTAGCCAAAAATTCAGCTTTAACCTGTACTGACTCTATAGCCTTTAATCGAGCAGAGGTTAACTCTTTTGTTGATAAGGCAAAGGACTCATAGGCGAGTACAATTTCTTGGTCTTTGGCATTGAGCTTACACTGGTAGCTTTTCAACTGCTGTTGGAGTTGTAGGGTTTCTTGATGCTTTTGTGATTGGCGTTTTAATAGCAATACAATCACTATACTTGTTAATAACCAGCCAACTATTAATAAATTCATCGCCGTTGTCATTATTTTTAGCCATTGCCGATGGTGTTTTTTAAGCATTGCCAGGCGAGCTCATTTATTTCAGTGGTAAAACAGCGGGTATGAATAAAGTTATTTTCCTTTTTATAAACATTAGAATTAATACTGACATAAAGAATCGAATTATCTTTCTTCCTCAATCTCGCTACATAACTGAGTAGGGTTTCACCATTTGTTAAGCGGGTTAAAAGATCTTGAATCACCTCTTGATCAACATGAAACTCTGTTATGTTGTGACCTATGTACTCTGCTGCGCTATACCCCAGAGTATCGAGCTCTTTCAGGTTAGCAAAGTGAATGGTGCCATCAGCGCCGACCAAGTGAATGCAAACAGCAGCTTGGTCGAGGAAACTCCATAATTCTTCTGCTTCTTCAAGCAAGTTAAATTCAGTGAGCATAATTTAACGTCCTTTTATCAGAGGTTAGCTACGACATGAAAATTACTGACAGTCAATGTGCGGTAATAACGCGAAAGTATAGTCTAAATTATTTTTTTAGATAATATGTGGTTCGCGATATTACTTTTGAAGAAAGTTTAGCTAAAAGCAAAGTTTTATTAGCCACTTTCTTTGAGGCTTTATTATAGGCAGCTCAACTTAAGCCAGGTTAAAAAGTCGCTAGGTGTTAACCCTAATGAATTTAGTATCCCCTATTAATTCTCTTTATTAATAGTTCTAAAAATATCTACATCGTAGTTGTAAAGTATATTTTCAAAATAAGAATTTATTCTCATATTGCACTCAATCTATTCCTCCCGATCTGTTCTCTCACCAAAATAATAACTTAAGATACTGAACTTTAGTCTTTTTATTTATTGGTACGTTTTTTGATATTACATTCAATAGATAGATTTTTTATTGAGTTTGTAAATGTCTAAAGTCTTGAAGGGCTTCATAACAGTAATTATAAGATTATTAAGATAAATAAGAGGGAATTCAAAATGAACATTGAAATATTAAAATCATTGTTTAGCATCTTTACTTTAACTTGTATGTCTTGTCGGTCTGTTAATTAAATACTGTTTAAAGGTAGGGGAAAGTTAATATGATGGATTATCAAAAAAAGATAATTTTTTTATTTGTTAATATATTTTTATTATCAGCTTGTCTAAATTGTTTTTCTGTTTTGGGAAAAGAGGCAAGCTCTAATTACGAAAAGGCGGTAATTAGCTTTAATGCTCAGGAATTAAATTCCACAGTCATACATCTGAAAAACTCTTTGGCTGAAGCCCCTCAACATTTACCATCCAGAATCTTAAATGCAAAATTGTTACTTCGTTTAGGTAAAGGACATGAAGCAGAAGTAGAGTTGGGTAAAGCAGAAGTTTCCGGAGCTGATGTTGAATATATATTGCCTTATAAAATGGAAGCACTTCTTCTACAAAGAAAGTTTGATAAGGTATTGGATATTTTTGATGATTATGTAAATTTATATGGGCCGAGAGTTAATAACACGGTTTATTTACATCAGGCAACAGCTCTCGTAGGTAAACATTTCTACAACAAGGCCGACCGGGTGTTTATTCAGATACTAGAAAACTCGCCTAACAATATAAAAGCTATTTTAGGGAGAGCACAAGTAGCACTGAAAAAAGGTAAGTTTATAGAAGCTATAGATTTTGTTAATGAAGCGGTGAAATTAGATGGAAGTCATATTAATGCGTTATTGATGAGTGCTGTAGTTCATCAAACGGCTGGAGAAGTCTCTATTGCCAAAGAGCATGTCCAAAATGTTCTTCGTATAAATCCAACTAATTTACCTGCACGAGTAATAAATTCAGTTCTTCTTTTAGAGGCTGGGCAGTTATTAGCGGCTAAGCATGAGCTTGAACAAGTTTTGGCTGTTGTGCCAAACGAACCTGGAGCCAATTTTTTAAACTATTTAACTAGCATTTCTTTAGGAAAAACAAGTGAGTCGAAAAAAGAAAATTTTCAATTAACTAATATCTTAGGTTCTATTTCTGTAGAAGTTAAGGAAGACTTTCCTATTTTTTATTATTTATCGAGTGTAATTGATTTTCAGCAAGGAAATTATTTTAAATCAGAAAAATCTATAGTGAAGTACCTGAAACATAATCGCTTAGATTATAAAGCGAAAAAACTCCATGCAGCAATAGCTATTGCTCAAAAAAACTTTCATTCAGCAGAATTAATATTATCACAATTGATTATTTACCAATCAGCGGACATGGAAACGTATTCTTTGCTTGGTAAGGTGTTAATGGTTTTAGGCAGGTATGAAAAAGCAGAGTCTTACTTTCAAAAGGTGCTGAAAATGCAACCTAATGCGATTCAATCAACAGTTAATCTAGCTACATTGTACATGTTAAAAGGTCAATATAAGCAGGTTGCTTCCGATTTAAGTCAGCATGATGAGTTAAATAATAGTACAGAAGCACTCTTGCTGCTTTCTAAGGCTTATATGGAGCTAGATGAACCTAAGACAGCATTGTTATACATTAATACATTATTAAGTCTTATGCCTGATGACTCATACATATATCAATTAAAGGGTAGTGCACTTGGGTTATCAGGCGATGTTGACAACGCAAAAATTAACTTTAAACAAGCCTTATTATTATCACCAGAAAATAGTCAAGCATTAATTCATTTAGCAAGAATTGATGTATTTGAAAATAATATTGAGGAGGCAATTGGAAAGTTAGATAAACAAAGCAAATTAGTGGAGAAAAATAGTGCCGTATTAATAGAGTTGGGCGACATTTATGTACGTATTCGAAACATCGACGATGCAGAAAAAATGTACCTAAAAGTATTGTCTAATAACACCATGAGTTTTATGGCTGTTACACGATTAGTGTCTTTGTATCAACAACAGGATAATGTTAAGAAAGCTATAGAGTTAACTGAAAAGCACTTAAGAAAAAATCAAAAACAATCAAATGTTCATGGCCTTTTGGGAAAGTTATATTATAAAAATAAGCAATATAAAAAAGCTATGAATGCGTTTGTAAGTGCCAGTAAATATAGCGCTGATAAAGGAAATAGTTTACTTGAACTAGCTAGTTTTCAAATGCGTATAGGTTTGTTAGAAGCCGCTAAAAAAAGCCTTGTCAAAGCATTAGCGTGGAATGATAGTTTTGTTCCCGCTTTTGATAAATTAATTGCTATTGCTATAACTCAAAAAGATAAAACTTATGCGTTGGAGCTGATTAATCAATTAAAACTCATCATTGGTAATGTTGCAAAAATTGATTTGTTATATGGTAATTTAAACGTAATGCTTGGAAACTATAAAGAGGCTTCGCTTTATTATCAATTATCTCTAGAAAAATTCCCATCACAACAGGCTGTTCTCGGGCTATATCATGTATATAAAAGCAGAGGCAATAACGAAAAAATTGTCGCTTTACTTGCCAACTGGATAGAAAAGCATCCCAATGATTTAATATCTTCAATTGCATTAGCTGAAACTTATAGTGATATGGAGATGTATCAAGTTTCTTTAGATTACTATTTGAATTTACTCGTTAAATTTCCAAAACATCCAATACTATTAAATAATACTGCTTTAGTGTACTTATCCGTTCAAAATACTGAAAAAGCTGCCGAAATGGCCGCAATGGCTTACGAAATTATACCTGATAATGTCACTGTACTAGACACTAAAGCGTGGGTAGAAATCAACCGGAAAAATTATCAAGAAGCATTAGCGGTATTAAGGCAAGGGTATAGCCTGGATCACAACAATGGTTACATTAATTATCACCTTGCTATTGCACTAGACAAGTTAGGCCGGAGGGAGGAAGCATACACATACCTGCAAGCTGCGGCACTAGCAAGTAAGGATTTCACCGACAAAAAAAATGCAGAATCAATGTTAAAAATTTGGGAGTCAACAGGAATCTAATAGAGTTATTAAATAATGTTAACAGTAAACAACGCGAAAATAGTAGACGCATGATTACTATTTTTAGAAATTGAATTTTGCGAACATTAGTTCGTTAAAGTAAGGTAAAACTATAAAGGGAATATTATGTATTATTTAAATTTAGTAAGAAGTCTTTGTTTTTTAATTTGTATGTATTCTACAACAATACAAGCAAGTACCTTTTACGTCGAAATAACGTCTGACACAAGTATCCAAAGTTTCGTTGCGTTTGAATTAAATGGTATAGCTGATGCAGCATTTCCGTTCAGTTTCATAGGTACTCATGAAGAAGATGGAACAATATCTCATTTGTATTGTGCTGACCTTTTGCAGTATATTTCCAATGACGTTTATGAATTTACTCAAACTGATTTAACGGAGCTCCATAATAAATACCATAAAGCGGCTTGGTTAATAGATACATTTTCATTTTATACAAATACATTTAGTTCTGGAGCGTTACAGGTAGCAATATGGGAGGTTATTCATGAATCAAGTGGTGTTTTTGATCTATATTCTGGAAGTTTTAAAGTTCTTCCTGATTCCTTTTATTTGACTTTTACTGATTTTACTGCGGAATTTTCAGCTATTACAACTTCGTTTTTAACTTCGTACGATCCAAGTGCAGATTTAAGTCAATATGCTGTTTTTCAAAACCCATCTGTTCAAGATACAATTGGCGAAAAGTTAGAAATTTCTGAGCCGCCAACAGTTATTATGTTGATAATAGCAATGATTGCTTTAGTGATTAATCGTTTAAAGAACGTAAGCGTATAGGCTCGTGCGTCTAGCCTTGCTCTACGTTCCAAGATAGCAAGAGTGCTCTAGACTCTGTCTATTTTTAGCCAGCTCCTCTATGTAGGCTTGTAAATAACTGTCAACCAGCAAGCCATTAGCTTTGGCTGTTGTGATAGTCAAGCCAAGGTTAAATCTGTAGCCTAGTGAGGGGCATTCAAAATGGTGTGTATTTCGTGCCTATTATCATCTTGGTAGTACAGGATTAAATCACGTATAGGGGCAGAGTTGGTGGGGTCGAGGAGTTTATTGGTGCTATTAAAAGTTATTAAATAATTTACCCAAACGACAGGCACAAAAAAGCCCTAACAATGTTAGGGCTTATTGCTTCCTACGAAGGAATGGTGCCGACTGCCGGAATCGAACTGGCGACCTACTGATTACAAGTCAGTTGCTCTACCAACTGAGCTAAGTCGGCACACAAAGCTGTGTGCAGTATTTAAAACTATTAAAATAGTCTAAACACTCTGGCACCGAAATAATGCTTAATATTATTATTAATAATAGCTGAGCACCACTTCTGTAAAATGGTGCCCCGACCCGGATTTGAACCAGGGACACGAGGATTTTCAATCCTCTGCTCTACCAACTGAGCTATCGGGGCTTAACATGCTTAACTTGGCTGCGTTTGCTTCCTCGTTAAGACGGGACGTATTAGACTGTTTTTCATTGACCCCGTCAACTGTTTTTTACCAACTTTTTTATAAAAAGTGTTTGTTTGCTGTTTATTACAGCACATCTGTTTTTTATGTAGTTTTTGTAGGCATTAATGAGTGATAAAACAGCCAGCCCAGTGAATGTACAAGTAAAGTGTCTAGCTATTTACTTGGTGGCACATAACCTTCAATTTCTGGTTCTTTACCTTCAAATAGATAAGCAACCATGGCAGATTCTAAAAAAGCACGATCATCAGCATTCATCATGTTCATTTTTTTCTCATTAATAATCATGGTTTGTTTCTTTTGCCAGATTTTCCAAGCTTCTTGAGAAATATTATTAAAAATGCGTTTACCTATTTCACCTGGGTAAAGTTGAAAACCTAAACCTTCGGCGTCTTTTTTTAGGCTTTGACAAAATACTGTGCGACTCATAATGGATTCTCTTCTCTTTATTAGGTAAGTATTAGGTAAATATTAAGTAAGTAATACTTATTCTGGTGATTAATTATTAATTAATTGCTAAGCAAAGTAAGTAGTTTTTGTGTAGAGGCGGCTAAGCCGACACTTAATTCTTGGTGTAAATCATACCACTTTTGCTTATTAGGTTCGTTTATTTCTGCTACATCAAGTTGCTGGCAGTCTACTACCACAGGGGTAATATCTAAATGAAAGTGACTAAAAGTATGCCTAAATTCTGTTAGGGTTTGTGATGAAAGTGCTTTAAGTGACAAACTAGCCATTAAGTCATCAATTTCAGTTAGCTCATCAACTTCATGAAAACACCATAAACCACCCCAAATACCTACCGGTGGACGCTTTTCCATTAAAACCTTATCACAGCGTTCGTTTTGTATTCTAGGAATGACCATAATGGTGCTCTTCTCAGGAATTTTTTTCTTAGGTTTTTTCTGAGGAAAGTTCATTTGTTGATCGCCAGCCTTAGCCAAGCAGCTTTGTTCAACAGGGCAAAGATCACAACTGGGTTTGCTGCGTGAACATACGGTTGCGCCAAGATCCATCATTGCTTGGTTAAAGCTGTCTGTTTCTATGGCGGGGGTTAATCGTTCGCTTAAGTGCCACAAGGCTTTGTCGAATTTACTTAAACCGTTGTAGCCTTCCACTAAATAGCTTCGAGCAAGTACTCGCTTAACATTACCGTCTAAAATAGGGTGATGTTGCTTTAGGGATAAACTTAAAATGGCGCCAGCGGTTGAGCGGCCAATACCAGGTAAAGCGATAACTTGCTCAATTTCTATAGGAAACTGTCCAGCAAAGTCACTAACCATTATTTTGGCGGCTTTATGTAAATTACGCGCTCTAGCGTAATAGCCTAAGCCGGTCCAATGATGTAAAACTACATCGTCATCGGCATTAGCTAGGTCAGTGATGGTCGGAAAACTTGCCATAAAACGTTGATAGTATGGGATAACTGTTGCAACTTGGGTTTGTTGTAACATGATCTCAGAAATCCATACGCGATATGGGGTTTTATCTTGCTGCCAAGGGAAGTGCTTTCTACCCTGTTGGTGATACCAGCTAACGACTTGCTGGCCAAATTTTTCAGCCGATTTGGCTGATATTGCTATAGGATTATTCATAGCGCGCAGTGTAACTAAATAACGTGTTGAGCTCAAATAGGCAAATTAGCATCTTAATGTTAACGGGTATATAATGTCGCCTTTAAAATTCGCTCTGCTAACATCTAGCACAGCGCTAGGCAAAAATAAGGCTTTATAATGAAAGTAACTGCAAAAAATCGTAGTCGTCGCATCCGTAAAAAAATGCGTGTTGATGAATTTCAAGAATTAGGCTTTGATGTTGCTTGGAAATTAAAAGATGGCATAAGTGGTGATGAGCTTGATGCTTTTATCGACAAGTTTTTTGCTGAGTCTATCCAGCCAAATGGCTTAGGTTTTGGCGGTGAAGGTGATACTTTATGGCACGGCCTTATTTGTACCCAGAAACTAGGCTCTTGTACTGAAGAACATCGCTCAGCAGTTGAGAAGTGGTTAACTGATAATGGTGCCACTTCAGTAGCAGTTAGCGACTTGTACGATGTTTGGTGGGCTGAATAGTTTTATTCGTCATAAATGGCTTTTATTCGGCATTGTCGGCGTTATTCATTACCATTACTTATGTCCCATAAGCGCAGGCACTGAATAATTTGACGGCTTTGTCTAAAAGCCATTTATTTAGAATAACAAATTCGAAGCACTAATTATGAAGCATTATCTATTATGCTTGCTGAAAATAAATTATTGAAAATTAGTAAAGACTTAATATGACTGAAAAAACACATAAAACTATAGAGCAAGCCGAGCAAGAAGGTAAGTACATTCGTAAAGTTCGCAGTTTTGTTAAACGCGAAGGTCGCTTAACAAAAAATCAAGAGCGTGCGATTAATGATCATTGGCAAGAGATGGGCTTAAACCATAGTGATGGTGTTATTGATAGCCAAGTATTATTTGCTAATGACAATCCTGTGGTTTTAGAGATTGGCTTTGGCATGGGTAAGTCTTTAGTTGAAATGGCTGAAGCGTCACCGGAGTTAAACTTTATTGGTATTGAAGTGCATAAACCAGGTGTTGGCGCTTGTATTTCATCGGCAATTGACGCGGGTGTAAAGAATTTAAAAGTTTATGAACATGATGCGATTGAGATTTTAGCTGATTGTATTCCGGACGGTATGTTAACAACGGTACAATTATTCTTTCCTGATCCATGGCATAAGAAAAAGCACCATAAGCGTCGTATAGTTTCTACTGTATTTGTTGAAACTATCAGACAAAAATTGAAAGTTGATGGTGTCTTTCATATGGCGACGGATTGGGAAAATTATGCTGAATGCATGTTAGAAGATATGCAAAGTGCTCAAGGTTATAATAACGTGTCAGAAACTAATGATTATGTTCCACGTCCTGATTCTCGCCCGTTAACTAAGTTTGAAAACCGTGGTCAACGACTTGGACATGGTGTTTGGGATTTACAATTTGCAAAAAAGGCTTAATTTTATCATTAAACCTTGTCGATTTAGCTTGAACTAATGCAAGGGTCGCTTTGACTCGGTAAAGGTAAACATTGGCGTTCAATGAAAAATAAATGTTGAGCGTTACGCATATTCCCACTTTCTATTAACCATTGTTGGTCAATAATTTCACGCTGTAAGGCCGCATGCAATATGCGGCTTTTATATTGGGTCCAATAAAGTAATGTTGCTGCTTGATGGCAGTCATTATTAGGAAGCTGCTCACTGCGCGTAAGTGTTAATTCTTCAATAATATGAGCTATCACTTGCTCTTTTAACTCACTATTAATATGTTGCTTAAAGCGTGTGAATTTTTTTGCTTTAACTAATTGCCATGACAACCAAACCAAAGACAGTAACGCCAGTGTGGCGATAATTTCCATGTACTTTTCCTCATAAAATAACCTCGGCTATCATATCATCTATGCCAAGTTAATTACCTAGCCAAGTGCATAAAAAGAATGATAAAAAGATTACAGTTAGTTACACTGTTATTAATTTAATAACATACGGATTTTTATCAATGAGTAGAGTTTTTCTAATTCTTAGTGTTTTCTTCTTAAGTGGCTGTGCAACATCATCACAAGCATATCAAGTAAAAGAGAACTCAATTCAAACTTTATATAAAAAAGTTAACCCTTCAGTAGTTGAATTACATGTAAAGTCATTAGCAGATCCAAAAGCTGGGCAGGTTACCTATAAAGAACATACTATGGGTTCATTGGGCTCAGGTGCCTTAGTGAGTAGTGAAGGTCGTATTTTAACTGCAGCCCACGTTGTTGATAAAGCAACGGAAATTGAGGTTGTATTTGCTGATGGTACTAAAACTACCGGTCATGTTGTTTGGGTTGAACCGCTAATTGATTTAGCCATGATTCAAGCCGGTAAAGTTCCTAGTACAGCAAAGCCGCTAAAATTAGCTAAAGCTAACGACTATCAAATAGGTGAGCAAGTTATCGTTATTGGCGCTCCTTTTGGTGTTAGCCATAGTTTATCTGTTGGTTATTTAAGTGGTATTCGTGATGGTAATGCCATACCTGGTAGAAAGTTAGTGCCACGTTTATTGCAAACAGATGCCTCAATTAACCAAGGTAACTCAGGCGGCCCAATGTTTAATCTAAATGGTGAAATTATTGGTATTGTTAGCCATATTTTATCACGCAGTGGCGGCAGCAATGGTTTAGGTTTTGTTATTTCGGTAGATACTATTCAACATATTATTGATAGCGACCCAGGTACCTTTTCTGGCTTTATTCCTATGTTGCTTAATAAAGAGCAATCTTATGCCATTAACAATTCAGCTGGCCATGGCATGTTAATACAACATGTTATTCCGGGTACTTTAGCGGATAAATTGGGTTTTAAAGGTGGTAACCTGAGTGTGGTTATGGGTCGCAGTCCAATTTTATTGGGTGGTGATATACTGCTTGAGGTTGGCGGTCGTGCGATAACTGACTTGGCCTCGGCGGTGCAAATTAAGAAACATCTTGCTAGTTATGAAAAGGGCGATAGAGTAACCTTTAAATATCTGCGTAATGGCCAAAAGAAAGAAACTTATTGGATTGTTGAATAGTTATTAGCGAATTATGATATTTTATTAAAAATAACTAAAATAAAGCGGCAGATAATTTATCTGCCGCTTTTTAGCATTATTGAACGGTAAAATACATTTTTTAATGGTGTTCTATTAATGACTCTCTATAATGGTCGCTAATATTGTTCGGAAGCATTTTATGAATATAGTATATAAGACAAGAACACAGCTAGTAGTTGAAACTCTTAGAGAGAAAATCCTTAGCGGTGAATTTAAGGCGGGTGAGTCACTTCGTCAAGCTGCGTTAGCGACCGAATTAAACGTCAGTCGTATCCCGATAAGAGAAGCTTTACTGCAACTTGAAGGTGAAGGCCTAGTTGTCTTCGAACCACATAAAGGCGCGACAGTAACAGAACTTAATGCTAAGCATGCGGATGAGCTTTTTGAGTTGCGAGCAATGCTTGAAGGGCATTTGTTAGCGGCATCATTACCACTATTAACCAGTGAGAAATTAGCTGAAGCTGGTGATATCTTAGCGCAATTAGACAAAGCACTTGGCAAAGAAAATGCTGCTAATACCTGGAGTGCGCTTAATTCACGTTATCACAACTGCTTATATTCAGCGGCTAACCGTCCGCAAACACAAGATCTAGTTAATACCCTGAATAAAAATGCTGATAGATACATTCGTATGCATTTATTATGGGCTGGTGGTATTTCTAAAGCGGGCCCAGAGCACAATCAATTACTCGCCTTTTGTAAAACAGGTGATATAGATAAAGCTGTAGCCGTATTAAAACACCATATTTTAAGTTCTAGAGATGAAATTGTAGCCTTTTTAGAGCAACGCGAAGCAGCAGGTAGCTAATTTAGCGCTACCTTGCAAAATTGATTTGCTTGCTTATACCCATGAAACTCGTATATTAAAGTGTCATGGGTATATGTCCTAAAAGTAAGCCAATATTGACTTTTCCCCTCTAAATCTATAGTATTCCCGCGCCTTAAAATCACAGAAAACTTGCTTGTTTTTGTCTATGCTTAATCTTTATTAGACAGATAAAACCTGCTCGCCAATTCGAATTCGCAATGTTATTCACCTGAGGTGTTAGCTATTGCGCTAAACCCAATGAGATAATAATGTTTGAATTACACGCCAGTAAAGTGTCCAACCTGAAAAATGATGTGCTATCGGGCCTAACCGTTGCTTTAGCATTAGTCCCTGAAGCGATAGCTTTTGCCTTTGTTGCCGGTGTTGGCCCATTAGTTGGTTTATATGCCGCCTTTATGGTTGGTTTAATTACCGCAGTGTTTGGTGGGCGTCCAGGAATGATCTCTGGTGCTACAGGCGCTATGGCAGTAGTTATGGTTGCTCTTGTGTCAACAGGTAATGCGATGGGAAAGGCCATGGATGTACCGGTTGATAATATGGGACTGCAATATCTATTTGCAACGGTTGTACTCACTGGGATACTGCAAATGCTGGCTGGTATATTTAAGTTAGGTAAGTTTATTCGCCTAGTGCCACACCCGGTAATGCTTGGTTTTGTAAATGGTTTGGCTATTGTTATTTTCTTAGCACAACTTGGCCAATTTAAAGTAACCAATGCTGCTGGTGAGCTTGAGTGGATGCAGGGTTCTCCGCTGTACTCCATGGCCGGTTTAATTATTTTAACCATGGCAATTATACACTTCTTCCCTAAAGTAACTAAAGCTGTGCCTTCAACCTTAGTGGCTATTGTCGGCGTTTCTTTCTTAGTGTTTGGCCTTGGTCTCGATACTAAGCTCGTTGGTGATGTTGCCTCTATTGCGGGTGGTTTACCTACCTTTGGCATTCCCGATGTGCCATTTTCACTTGAAACCTTAAAATTCATTTTTCCTTTTGCCTTAGTACTTGCGGCAATCGGCTTAATTGAATCGTTATTAACACTGACCTTAATTGATGAATTAACCGGTACACGTGGTCGCAGCAATAAAGAGTGTATTGCTCAAGGCGCGGCAAATACGGCTACTGGCTTCTTCGGCGGTATGGGTGGTTGTGCCATGATAGGGCAGTCGATGATTAATGTTAACTCTGGTGGTCGTGGTCGTGCATCAGGTATTACCGCAGCGTTAGCACTGTTAGGCTTTATCTTATTTGCCTCAGGTTTAATTGAGCAAATTCCATTGGCGGCACTTGTTGGCGTCATGTTCATTGTTGTTATCGGTACTTTTGAATGGTCAAGTCTACGTATATTAGGCAAGGTGCCTAAAGCCGATGCTTTCGTTATCATCTTAGTTTCTGGCGTAACAGTTTATTCAGACCTAGCGGTAGCCGTTATAGTGGGTGTTATTGTTTCGGCGCTAGTATTTGCTTGGGAACATGCCAAACATATCGCAGTTACTCGTAGTGTCGATGAAAGTGGCTCAACGGTATATGAAGTCAATGGTCCAATATTTTTTGGTTCTATTGCTAATTTCCTTGAGCAATTTAGCCCAGAAAAAGACAGTGCTGATGTGATTGTTGAGTTTAAAAATGCGCGTGTTGTTGATCACTCGGCAATAGAGGCTATTGATACTTTAGCTGAACGTTATATGTCACGTGGTAAAACCATGCATTTAAAACACTTAAATAAAGAGTGTAAACAATTGCTAGAGAAAGCGGATAAGTTGGTTGAGCTTAACTTAATTGAAGACCCTGAATATCATATTGCTAGTGATAAACTAGCCTAAGCTGGTTTACTGTTAATAGCGCTAATTTCGCTATTAATGCTTGCTGTTATAAAAATGCGTTGATAAGTTATACTTAACTTATCGCGCATTTTTTTTATTTGTTTTTCTACTTTTTGTTTAGTAAGTGAGGTTAAGTGCAATTAGAGTTCTTTGACGTTCCTAGCCCCTGTGTCAGCATTTGTGAGTCTGATGAGAAAGGCCTTTGCCGAGGTTGCATGCGCTCGCGTGATGAACGACAAGAATGGATTAACTTTACAAACGATGAGAAACAGAAAGTAATTAAACGTTGTCTGCAACGCAAAAAACGTAAATTGAATCAGTTAAAGGCAAAACCCGTGGAACAAGTTGTTGAGCTTTTACTTGAAGAAGACCGACAACCCTCTTTGCTTGACCCGCCAAGTAATACTCAGTCATCACCAAATACCGACTTAGACTTTAGTGAGTTTGAACTGTAATGTTATTAATTACATTGAAAATAAAGGCCTAACACTACAGGGCAGTGATCTGGAAGCTTTTGCTAATGATTATCAACAGACACTGACAGCAAATGAGTGGTCCACTTATTGGCACGGTATGTTTATCCTCAAAGAAATAACGCCGGTAACTTATCAGCAATAAACCCCATAGCTTAACTAATGCCTGTGTCTAGTTAAGTATAGGTGAGTGTTAGTTAGGTGCTAGTTGACAAAGGGTGTTAAAACACGAGGATTAGTAAGCTTTAGGATAATAATTGCACACTTAATACACGGTTAAGTATGAATAAAGTACTAAATGAAACTTTAAGCTGATTTTTATTATAAAACGGTTGCTACTGATAATTTTTAACTATATTATACGCGCTCTTTAGAGAGTGTCACTCTTCAAAGAATGCCCCGATAGCTCAGTTGGTAGAGCAGAGGATTGAAAATCCTCGTGTCCCTGGTTCAAATCCGGGTCGGGGCACCATATAACTTCTCTATGAAGTAACGAAGCCTCAGCATTACTAATTATAAATAGTAATGCTGAGGCTTTTTTCGTTTCTGCAGCTTAAACTTTATAAGTCCCTAATAAAATCTGGGCAAAGCGCCAAGGGAACATTAATAGCCAGTCCCCAATCCAATAGCCTAAGATAAAAAAAGCAGCTAGCTGAGTATGTTAACTCAATTGCTGCTTTAGTTATTTGTTAGTTAATAGTTAACGTTGCTCTTAATGTAGTTCCTTTAAAGCTGTTCCTTTAAAGAAAAGAGTAACTCTAATGCTTGTCTCGGGCTTAAATCATTTACATCGGTATCGGCAAGTGTTGTTAATATAGGATGTTCATCTGGGGCTAAGCTCAGCTGCTCAAAAACATCACTTTGTATCGGCGTAGCAGTCAACACTGTGGGGGCTTGCTGCTGCTCTAATTCAGCTAACCTTTGCTTAGCACGTTTTATCACCAGTTTAGGTACACCCGCTAATTGCGCTACTTGTAAACCAAAACTTTTACTTGCTGCTCCCTCTTGCACTGCGTGCATAAATACTATTTTATCGTCATGCTCCATGGCATCTAAGTGGACATTGGCAAGGGTTTCAATTTGCTCAGCTAACATGGTTAATTCGAAATAATGCGTGGCAAAGAGGGTAAAGGCCTTAGTTTTAAGTGCCAGCATTTCTGCACAGGCCCAGGCCAGTGATAAGCCATCGTACGTACTCGTTCCTCGACCAATTTCATCAAGTAATACTAAACTTCTGTCAGTAGCGTTATGCAAGATATTGGCGGTTTCCGTCATTTCGACCATAAAGGTAGAACGACCACTAGCTAGATCATCTGAGGCGCCAATGCGGGTAAATATTCTATCAACTACGCCAATAGTTGCACTGTCAGCAGGGACATAACAACCGATATGAGCCAGCAAAACAATTAAGGCTGTTTGGCGCATATAGGTTGATTTACCGCCCATGTTTGGCCCGGTAATAATGAGCATCTTGCGTTGTTCGGTTAACAATACCGGGTTAGCGATAAAGGCATTGTTGGTCATTTGTTCAACGACAACGTGACGACCAGCATCAATGCTTATACCTGCCTCTTTGACTAAGTTTGGCTTAACATAGTTTAACGCTAATGCACGCTCGGCGAAGGTGGTTAACACATCAAGCTCGGCGATAGCCTGGCTTAATTGCTGTAATTGCGCTAAATCTGGCATAACTTTAGCGAATAATTCTTGATAAAGTGTTTTTTCTAGGGCTAAAAATTTGCTTTGCGCGCTCAGTACCTTATGTTCATGTTCTTTTAATTCTTCGGTAATAAAGCGTTCATTATTTTTTAAGGTTTGACGACGGATATAATTATCAGGGACATTAGCAGCCGCAGTACGGCTCATTTCAATGAAAAAGCCATGGACCTTGTTGTAGCCAACTTTTAGTGAGTGAATGCCAGTACTTTCTTTCTCTCGTTGTTCAAGCTGTGCTAAAAATTCAGTAGCGCCATCACTTAAATCGCGTAATACATCGAGTTCGCTATTATAACCTGGGGCAATAACGCCGCCATCACGAATAAGTACCGGTGGATTGTCAATTATGGCATGCTCAAGTAAGCCTTGTAACGCCGGCATTGGTTGGCTTTGTTGGGCAATGGTGCTTAAGTAATTAGGAGCTGACTCACTTGGTTGTTCATTCTGTGACCCAGTCTGTAACTCACTTTGCAGCTCTGGCAACTGCTGTAGTGCATGACGTAAGCGAGCAAAGTCTCGTGGTCGTGCCGAGCCTAAAGCAATACGCGAAACAATACGTTCAATATCGCCTAAGCCTTTTAATATTGGCTGTACTGGCGTGATTAGGTCTAACGCTATAATATCGCTGACAGTATTTTGGCGATTGTGCAGCACAGTTAAGTCACGTAATGGGAAGTGTAACCAACGTTTAAGTAAACGCGAACCCATTGGCGTGGAGGATTTATCTAAAATTGATGCCAGTGTATTCTCAAAACCACCTTGCAAGTTTTGGGTCAGCTCTAAATTTCGCCTAGTGGCTGCATCAAGTACGACACCTTTATTGGCTGACTCACAAATAATAGCGCGTATATGAGGCAGGGCAGTACGTTGGGTATCTTTAACATATTGAAATAAACAACCGGCTGCTGCTAAGCCTAATGGCTTATCATCAACACCAAAGCCGGTTAATTCTTTAGTCTCAAACTGGGTATTTAATAGCTTAATTGCGGTATCGAGATCAAACTCCCATTCGGGGCGACGACGTAGACCTTTTCTTTGCTCGATTAAACTAAAGTCTTGTATTGACTCACTGTAAAGTAATTCCGCTGGAGATAATCTTTGCAATTCTGCTTGTAGTTGCTCACTGGTTTGCGGCTCAGTTAAGACAAAGCGGCCACTGGCCATATCTAAATAGGCCAGACCAAAAGCCGGAGCTGAGCTAGTTTTTAGTTTTGCTTGTGGTGATTGGTTATCAACGATGGCGACAATGAGGTTATCTTGTCTATCCGTTAACAGGGCTTCATCACTGAGCGTACCTGGAGTGATAACCCGTACTACTTTACGCTCAACCGGACCCTTACTGGTAGCAGGGTCACCTATTTGTTCACAAATAGCGACTGACTCACCTAAAGCGACTAACTTTGCTAAGTAATTCTCCACCGCGTGATAAGGCACGCCAGCCATGGGAATAGCGTTACCACCAGTTTTACCGCGAGCGGTAAGGGAAATATCTAACAAGTCCGATGCTTTTTTAGCATCATCAAAAAATAACTCATAGAAATCGCCCATGCGATAAAAGATCAATATATGAGGAAACTCAGCCTTAATGGTTAAGTACTGGCGCATCATAGGTGTGTGTTTGGATAGATCTTGCATGTTTTTATTACACTTTTTGTTTCGTATAGCTAGTTGTGCGGCTATTTGTGTGTTTGTTTTAACCTAGTGAAATAAACTGAAATTTCAATTAATCTTATGGATTTCCATCGAAAAGTGTAGGTTTTAGTGTAGGTTTTTTTCGTGTATACTTTTTATTCATTAAAACCTACATCAGATCACTAATGTTTTAATATATAACAGCAATAATACTGATATTAAAAAGCGAGTGCTATAGCTATTACTATTGAAAGGTAAAATAAATGATAAATGAGCGAAAACCTTTAAACGCTGCAACAATAAAAGCCATGAAGTCAGAAGATAGAGATCTTTCGGATATAGAAGAAAATGAAGGCTTACGAGTATCTTGTGGTAGTTCGGGAGCTAAGACATTTTTTTATCGTTATAAAAGTCCTATCACAATTAAGCTGTGTCAGATTAAAATTGGTCGTTTTCCTTCAACATCATTAGCTGATGCTAGAGTTAAGTTGCAAGCATTAAAAGTTATTCGTCAAGATGGTCGTTGCCCCGCTAGCGAACAAAAACAATCTAAAAAAGATAAAATTATAACAGAACAAAAGCTCTCTTCGAGAATGACTGTTACAGATGTTGTTGAGCTTTATTTATCACGATACATCGAAGATCGCATAATGGATGGGCGGCTTATACAAGGAGCAAGGAAAAAAAAAGGACAAAACGAAACTAGGAGAACATTATACGGTGATGCTGTAAAAGTATTAGGAGATCGTTATGCAGAGGAAATTACCCGCAAAGATATCGTTAATATGGTCATGAGTATTGTCGAGCGCGGCTCAAATGTTCAAGCTGGTAATGTGCTGAGAGAATTTACTGCAGCTTATGAATACTCTATAGGGCTTGAGAAATTTTCTGATGAATTTGCTAACCCTGCATTATTAGCAAAAAATAGCCTGCGCCAAGCTAAAGTTCGTCTTACCTCAAAAAAGGGGACTCGTGTTTTATCAGATAAAGAATTAGCTAAACTTTTAAGCTGGTTACCAAGCTCGGCTTTTACACAAACTCAAAAGAGAATTCTTCGCTTCACCTTGTGGACAGGTTGTCGAACAGGGGAGATTTGTAGTGCTGAATGGAACGATATTGACTTAAGTAAGGGGGTCTGGCATTTAAAGGCAACAAAAACTGATGTTGAGCGTTATGTGCAATTGCCTCAACAAGCTGTAGATTTTCTTAAACAATTAAAGCTCGAAACCGGGAGGTATTTATTTCCTTCAATTAAAACAGGCTTACCGATCCAGCAAAAGGCTATAACGGAACAAGCTTGGCTTATGCGGCGTGACGAACGCATGATTGATATTGAGCACTGGGTTCCACATGATTTACGGCGTACAGTACGAACTGGCTTATCTCGATTGAGGTGTCCAAGTGAAGTTGCTGAAGCTGTATTGGGGCATGCTCGTTCAGGTATTGAGGGCACCTATGATTTACATAAATATGAAAGTGGTTGTAAAGAGTGGTTGCAAATATGGGCTGATCATATGGATTTATTACTTTGATGGTAACTTGTTAACATTAGTGGTACGTCCTATTTGTACACAAAAGAGTAAACCGATGCCTATAACTAAATTTTTGTTAATTAGAATAGACGATATGTTTTGTAGTATTTGACCGTGTTATTCACCCCCTCGCAACAAATAAAGTAACATCAATGCATTATAAATAAAGCAACTGCATTGATTTGATTTTTGAGATATAATTGCGAGTCATTATATCTCGAAGCTTAAATCAAACGCTTAAAATAAGAATAATATAATTAAATGATAGGAATCGACCTTTTTTCTGGTGCAGGTGGGATGTCTTTAGGCGCAAGGATGGCGGGCATTGATGTGCAAGTCGTTGTTGAGCAAGATAAATATGCGGCTCAAACTTATCTTGCTAATCATACGCCAAAAGTAGAAATGTTTAATGGTGATATACGAGATTTCAATCCAGAGCCAATAAAATCCAAACAACCTGTAATTGTATTTGGAGGACCTCCTTGTCAAGGTTTTTCAACTTCAAACCAAAGAACAAGAAATAGCGAAAACTCCAATAACTGGCTTTTTAAAGAATTCATACGGGTTGCTAAAATTTATCAGCCAGATTGGATAGTTTTTGAAAATGTGAGAGGTATACTAGAAACTGAAAAGGGACAGTTTGTAAATTTCGTCAAGAAAGCTTTTACAGACCTAGGTTACTCTGTAAGTGATAGCTTACTTTTTTCAGAACAGTTTGGCATCCCTCAAAAAAGAGCTCGTTATTTTATTGTCTGCTCAAAATCAAAAGATAAAAGCTTTACTTTCCCTAAAGCAACTACTTGTCAACCTGTTACTGTCAATGATGCCATTGGTGACTTACCGCGTTTAAAAAACGGGCATAATGTTAGCTTTCAAAAATATAGAAATTGTGAAGTTAGCACTTATGCGAAAAGCATGAAAAGCAAAGAAAGTGGATGTGAAAATCATTTAGTAACCAAGAATAGTGAGTTGATAGTTAATCGATATAAACATATTCCACAAGGTGGGAATTGGGAGAATATACCTGCTCAGTTAATGGCTAACTATAAAGATAGAACCCGTTGTCACACTGGAATATACAAACGTTTAAGCGAAAATTCTCCTTCGATTGTTATTGGGAACTATAGAAAAAATATGCTTATTCATCCCGTTGAGAATAGAGGACTATCTGTTAGGGAAGCTGCTAGACTCCAATCTTTTCCTGACGACTTTGTGTTCAAAGGTTCTATTGGATACCAACAGCAACAAGTTGGAAATGCTGTGCCCCCTTTATTGGCGAAAGCTATTTTTGAAAAAATAATAAAAAGTTAGAGATATTTAGATGTTACCTTTAGAAAGAATACTTGAAATAAAGTCCAAAGAAACTGGTTCATTTCCCAACGGGGATGATTCATATTTCAAAAGATATGAGCAAATAAAAGCCTATTTAAGTAAAAATGTATATAAATACATTGGTGCTGGTACTTCAGCGGAAGATCAAGGTGTTTATACTGATCATTCCATTGACCATTTCAATGAAGTTATTCTATTCGCCGGTAAATTATTAGGTATTGAGGAAAATAACAAGGTTGATGAGTATGCTGATAAGTTAGAAATATCTCCATATGAAATTTATATAACTCTTGTTTCTATTTTATTACATGACGCTGGCAATATCCTTGGCAGAGATGAGCATGAAAAGAAAACATTTCAGATATTCATGGATATGGGGGATGCTATTTGTTCCGATAAGTTCGAAGCAAAACCAATAGCATCTATAGCAGAAGTACACGGCGGCGAGATAACATTATCTGATGGCACAGTATCCAAAGATACAATTAGCAAACTGAATAATACTGATACTTATCATAGTATTATTTTTAGACCTCGGTTGATTGCAGCATTAGTCAGATTTGCAGACGAGATATGCGAAAGTAGAAACCGAGCAGCTCGGTTCTTATTAAAGCAAAATGCATTACCTGAATGGAGTCAAGTTTACCACCGTTATGCTGATAGTATTTCCTCTGTAATAGTTGATTCAGGAGGAGGGTGCGTCAATTTGAAATTTGAAATTACTAAGAAAAACTTAGTAGAAACATACGGGAAGGGTAGTAAAGATAATATAAAACAGGTTTACTTAATCGATGAGATTTTTGCTCGATTAGAAAAAATGTATTACGAACTTCATTATTGCAGAAGGTTCATGATTGGCACAATTAACATCCATAAAATTAGAGCAAGTATTATAATTTACGACGAAAATATGGATGAAATTGAAAACAAACCTATTGAACTGGAAGAACAAGGCTATCCTAGTGGTTTATCATGCTTAAAAACAAAACATTCAGAATGGTGTGGTGAGGTACTGTATGAGAAATACAAATAATAACAAGGATGTTAATTTGAAAAACCCATTTGAAGTCAAAACACCAGAAACTTTAACACCAGAAGATATTGCGTCTCTATTTATAGATGTTTTTACTGATTTCCCTAGGTTATTAGCAGCCGAACATACTTTTTTAAATGGTCCACGAGGAAGTGGTAAAAGTATGATGCTTAGGTATCTAGAACCCAAAGTGCAACTTGCTGCTCACAAAGTGAAAAAAACCAGTGAACTAAAGCATTTTGCAATTCATATGCCAATCAAAAAAGCTAGCTATAGCTTAAGTGAATTGGAAAGATTAAGCGGTTCACCTTACAATTTATTAGCAGAACATTTTCTTATAACTAACGCGATTAAACATATTTTAGAGTCGTTATTAGACATATCGAGTTCTTGTACTAAAGATTTAAATGAAATTAATGATTTTGCAAAAAAAACACATCGCCTTGCCAAAGGTAGTGGTTCATCATTTGAAATTGATGTTTTAGATTTTACATGCCCAGATAAAGTAATTGCGGAAGTTTTAGAGTTATTCAATCATGAAACCATGTTAGCTAAAGTATATATTCGTAACTTAGCTTTTGAAGCAGTGTTAAGCCCATATAATGAGGCTCTATTTGGATATGATGATTTTTTCTTACCTTTCATCAAGCTGATAAAAAATCTATCATGCACTCCAAGTGGTCCTATTTATTTAATGGTAGATGATGCTGATAATTTGACAGTAAGAATGCAACAAATTTTAAATGGTTGGGTTTCTTATAGATCAACCAATGATATTTGTTTAAAAGTATCTACGCAGCAAAGATACAAGACATGGCGTACGAGCCAAGGGATTTTAATCGAGTCTCCTCATGACTTTTCAGAAATTGATATTAGACAGGTATATACATCAAAACAGTCTGGCCATTATTATGACCGTGTTTTACAAATTGTATCTCGACGTTTAGAGTTAAGTGGTTTCACTAATATAGACCCCAATATATTTTTCCCTACAAACTCTGATCAAGATATAAAGCTTGAAAAAGTTAAAAATAAAATAAAATTAAAATGGGAAAATGGTGAAGGTGTATCCAGTAGGAAATCTGATGACGTCGTTAGATATGCAATGTCAGAGTATATGAAAGAGTTAGCGCTAAGTAAGAAAAAAAACACTTACAGTTATGCTGGTTTTAAAAGTTTAGTGAACCTTTCGTCAGGTATGATTCGTAACTTCCTTGAGCCTGCAGCAATAATGTATTCGGAACTGAGGGCTCTAGACACTACTAGTCAGATAGATACGATACCACATGATGTACAGAACTCTGTTTTATACAACTGGTCTCAGGAATATATGCTTAATGGGTTTGATAAATTAGAGCAGGATGAATTATACAAACAAGTACCTGTTGATTCGCAAGAAGCAATTAATATATTTAGTGACTCAACAAAAATAGAAAAAATTAAAAATCTAATTACCGCTCTTGGAGAAAGCTTTCAGCAAAAGTTACTCTCGGATGATTCTGAGCGACGCTACATTTCATTTATGCTTTCGTCTACTCCTGATGCAGAACTGACTGATATTTTGAATACCGCCGTAGAGTGGGGGTATTTACAAAAATCCACTATAGCGAGGAAAGAAGGTATTGGTCGAAACATTCTTTATATTTTAAATAGAAGATTAGCGCCATATTTTAAATTAGACGCATCTGGCTATGCAGCACATTTATCAATTACTCCTAATATGTTGTTAATAGCAATGTCTTCTCCTAGAGCTTTTGTAAGAGAAAGGTTTAAGGATAGAAAAGGAAGTATTGCACCTCAACCACAACAAAGCTTGTTTTAAGGATTGAGAATGGTTATCAAAAAAAATATCACTGATTTACATGATTCAATTAATATGGATGTCGATTATTTTTTGACATGTGCTAGTTTTGAGGATAGATGTTTAACAATAGTTGAAGGTATAGATCACCGAAAAATAAGCAATGTGTTGATGTTTTACGTTAAGCAATTTGAAAGATACACTTTAGAAAATCGCAATAAAATTAAATCTTTATATCAAGACAAAGTTCAAGAGTTACCTTACGGACATGATAGGCCAACAGACTTTGCAGATTTATTATTAAGTAAACTTGAAGAAATAACAGATAAATCACTTATTGTTGACATATCAACATTTACACGTGAATCATTGTTGATTTTAGTAAAGTTTTTTGATTTACACCGTGCAAGATTTAAATCTGTAAACTTATTTTATAGAGCCGCAGAAGTTAATCAAATACTTAGTAAAGGCATCATAGATGTAAGGTCTGTACTAGGGTATATGGGGGACATAGAGATGAGTAAACCATTACACTTAATAGTTTTGAATGGGTTTGAATTTGAGCGAGCTAAATACATTATTGATGTATTTGAACCAGACTACATTTCAATCGGCTGTGGTAGTCAATCAGGTTCAATTAACACCGAGCTGCATGACCGAAACGTTGAATTTACAAATAAATTAATCGCTTATTATCCTAAAGATAACATTTCATTGTTTGAACATTCTTTACAAGAACCTGAGTTAACTCGTGATACTTTGTTAGAAGTGGTAAACAGTAAGCCTGACTGTAATAGCGTGATAGCACCATTAAATAACAAACTATCAACTCTGGGGGCTGGATTAGCGGCAATTAAAAACCCCTCTGTACAGCTTTGCTATACTCAAGCTGCTGATTACAACGTAAACTACTCTAAAAAATTAGATGATGTTTATATATATAAATTAGTTTAAAGGCTTTTATAAGGTGACTTTTCAATCATAAAAGTTCACCCTCTATATCTTCGGCTTTATAATGCTATTGACATGGCTAAATCAAATCCAGCTTGATGCTGGGGTTGAACTTGTTGCTCAGCCAAATATTCTACGGCAAGATACTTTTCTTTGTTGGTACTCATGCAACGCGCTAATGTCGTTAAGCGCGTTTGCTCTGTGCCCGCAATACCTTTATCAGACGCACCGCTTAAGGTATCCATTTCCTGTGAATTCACAAACCAATGACAATTATCTTTATGCCTTGAACCTGCGACATAGCTTGCAGATCTGTCCATGCCTGAGCTGTAATAAACAAAAACATCTCCATCAACCGTGCTGCCTTGACTCGCATAAACCGTTGTCGCATAAGATTGAACCATGAATAAACTTCCATGCTCATCACAATAATCCGAACGGTTAAATGAGACTGTGCGGCCATCATCACAGCGAATAGTAAAATGAATATCTTCGCCGTTTTGCTCAACAGACTCAATAGTGCCAAGTTGGCCGTTGGTTAAATCTTTTCGATAGTCGTTGCGGGTAAAGCGAATGCGCTCACCCATTGAAAATTGAAAGCTCATAATGTTCTTACCTACCACACAATCGAGTTCGATGTTTTCATTACCGAGATTGCCTTGTGCTTGATGGACTTGTCGTACTAAATCGTTCAGTGGTTTTACATCACGCCAACGCTGAGCCAATATCATCGTGTCTTTATCAGGATTATCTTGGCAATATTGTTGCCACCGTTTGACTAATTCCATTCGTGCTTGTTGAGCATCATCTGCGAAGCTGAGTAGTTCACGTTGTTTATGAGCCAATAACGCGTCCATTGCATTCCCTGTGCGTAATTGGCCAACAGCCTCACACGCCCAAGGCTCACGTTGTCGCCGTATGGTTTTTACTCTGGCACAACCTTGCCGTTGTGATAAATACCGTAAACTTCCTGTGTGAGTAATTGCATCGAGTTGCTGCTGCTCACCCACTAAAATGAGTTTACCTCCTGCGTTGTATATCGCGGTCATTAGTGTGTTTAAATCGGGGCTTGATAGTTGACCCGCTTCATCGACGACCACCACGGTATTCGTCAATTTTGTTTTACCACTTTCAAGTTCAATTAATAACTTCGCCAAAGTACTTGAGATAATGCCTGTCTCCTCTTCGAGCTGTTTAGCTGCTTGGCGGGCAATAGTCGCGCCTATCACCTTAAACCCCGCACTTTCATAAGCGATTTTTACTGCTTGTGTTGAGGTTGATTTACCCGCTCCTGCGGCTCCTTGTAATATGTCTAAACTGGTTTGACACATTGAAAAAACGCCTTCTATTTGCTCATCAGATAGAGAAAAATCTTGGTTAGCTGCTTGTTGGCTTACTGCATTTAAAATGGTGTGCTCAGGCAATTGATAATGGTTTTGTTGTTGTAGTTTGTCGGCATATTCAATCAGTGTTTTTTCAAGTGCTATCATCGCAGGAGTTGAAAATAATTGATTGTTGTTCATATCGATCCCTAAAAAAACAACCTCTTGTTGCTCAATCATTGTTTGTACAGTGTACTCAATTTCACATAAATCGGTATGTTGCCACTGGGCTTCAATGGCAACTGCGGCATATAAATCTTGTAGGCGAAACACTGCTTGTTTTTCAACAACGCGCTCAACAATCGATGACAAAGGCAGTGGCATAGGGATAACTTCAACATTTTTGTCTTGTATTGATGCTAAATGTTTTGAAGTAAACCCTAAGGTATTTAGCATGCTGTGCCATTCTTTAAACAATGCCGGTCTATCAATTTTTTGTTTATGAGCGCGCGTTTTTAATGCAATGGCATCTCCTATTTTAGAAGAGCTATTACTGACATTAAGAGCTTCCATCACCGCTTCAATCGCTTGTGCTCTTTTGGAAAAATGCCGACAAATGCTACGGCTTACGCCTTTAACTTCAAAATGATCTTTGCCGTCAGGTTGCTCAATATGAAAGCCCATATCACGCAAGTGATTTGCTAATGTCGCACGGTAAACCGCTCCTGCGGCTTTTTGCCATAAAAACAAATGGCGAGATTCTAACGTCCCCCACGTTCCATCATGGCGAGGTGCAATGTTCCCTATAAGGCAGTGGGTATGTAATTGTGGATCGCGAGCACGAGAAGTACAGTGATCAAATAACGCAGCAACAAGGCCTACAACGGATTCTTGCTGTTTTCCTCCGTGACCTCTTCGCGTGATAGCTGCATGTTGCTCAATAAATCGTAATGCGTGTTTAACTGCTTTTAATTGTCCTGCTTGAATTTCTTGTCTGCTTTTTTCATCAGACAGTGCCCAGACAAGTGATAATGATTTTGGGGCTGAAAAGGTTAGATCCCATCCTGCGCGATGTTTATTACCATGGTTTTCGCACAGAGGTGTACCATCAGGTGCATATCCCCTAAAGACATTGCGGTAGTCTTTGGTATCAACATTATCAGTTAAACCTAAGCAACGAGCACCTAGGCCAGCCCAATTGCCTTTAGGCTCTCCTCCTGAAATGTAATAATCTTCTTTGGCTAAATCACTATAATAGTCGAGGCTATTGATCGCATTCATTGATAGCATGATGCTCTCTCCTTGCTTGTAGTTGCTCACGTCGAGTAAGTGTCTGATCTGTTGATGTCATTGCGGGTTTAGCGGTATCGCTTAGCCATGGTGCTGGGCAATGCTCTTGGGCTTTATTAGGGAGCATAACAATAGGCCAACGTAATCTGTAAACCGCTTGATAGCTTGGTATCAATAAATACCCTTCAACGCCTTTACTGCTTGCTTGAGGAAGTTGTACTAAATCTGAAGGTGTCACTAATGCTTGTGTATCATGCTGCCAATTTCCTTGTCCATTGGTTGTATTACTTGGGCGTTCAACTTCACGTTCACCAAACGTTTTAGCGGTATAATGTGAGGTCTCACCAGACGCTCCCAAACGCATTGAAATAAACAAAGTAAACATGTTTAGTAATGTGTCAGCACCGTGCTCGGTGTAAAGCTGTTTTAGCTGTGATATCGACTGAGTGCCCATGACGATTCGACACCCTTTACTGCGTCCTAGGCTCATCCATTCCATCAACGCATCGTTGCGTGGTAAATTGCCCAACTCATCAATAAATAACCATAATTCGCGCTTGCTGTCATTACACTGGGATAAGATGTTTGCGGTCATAAGAGCAATGAGCGTATTAGCTAGAGGTGCGCCAATGTCCTTATATCTTTTGTCTGCTTGCACTAAAATGATGGGTTTGTCAGTATCGACTTGCTCTACCCATTTGTTAATTGAAAAGCCATTTTCATAAGCACGTGGCCAGGCTTTAGCGAGGGTGAATATCCACCCGAGCGAGCCAAGCAGTTGTGCGAAAAAACTTTGGGTCGTTTTGCTATTCTCAACAATAAATCGAGCGGCACGCGGGTAATGTTGTGTTAGCTGTTTATTGAGTGTGACTTCATCAAGAGACAATATTTGGGCAAGTTCAGCCCATCCCCATGTTGATGTAGTTCGATTTAATATTTCTATCATGCCAACCAAAATCATACGAGCGCCATTGCTCCATAAAGGGTCGTTAGAATCAACAATTATGTTCTCAGCGATAAGTTGTGCTCGTGAAGCTGTATTAGCATCTGCACTGATGTCCCATGCTTGACTGCGTGCATCCCACGGTGCAATCAAAATACAGTTTGTTGATGAATAAAAAAGTGAGGTAAACTCTCTCTTTTCATCATAAATGAAAACACGTTCACCGCGGTCAATAACTTGTTGCATAATTGGAATAATGGACATGGTTTTGCCTGTGCCTTGTGCGCCAACGACCGCCACATTACCACTTTCTCGTGCACGTGTTATGGCGATGTCAGGATGTATATTTAACCCTTGTCGATGCTGCTCTGACAGCTCTTTTTTTAGTTGTTGCTTAGCGTGTTTTTGTGCTGTTTGGTAAAAATACAAACGCGCACCAGAGATGTGCTTTAATCGATCTTGACCTCCAGGATAATAAAAAGAACGACCAACAATAAAAGCTAAATACAGTGCGGTGATAAGTGGCAATGTGAGGTGAGCAACAAAGTGTATGTGATACTCAGCAATCGATTGCCAATAGTGGTGCCACTCATAGGTGCTTCGATATAAAGACAAATCGATTAACGCATCCATAAAATAAGGGACGTGAGAGGAAAACCGCCCCCAATTTGAGCCAAGGTGCCATGTGTAATTTAACAGCACAGCATAGGTTATGATAAACGTGATAATTGCCATGAGGGCAATGTCGACCCAGTTTTGACGACGTACTGACGGAGGAAGGTTGCTCATCACCATTTCACTCCTAATTCATGCAGTTGTTTCATTGCGTGCTGACGTTCATCAGCTTTAAGACCAAGGGTAGTACTAAGCATCTCAAATGTGTTTTTACGTTGACGTTGTTCGAGCCTTAACAGCAATTGTTGTATTTGTTGCTGCTGTTGATAGTGCGCCCATGATTTGCGGATCATGTCCGCTACAGAGCAACCGCGTAGCTCTGATTGTTGTAGTAATAGCAAGTGATCTTCCTTTGAAAAACGAACGGTGACAGCCTTGTCTAGTGGTTTGCTCATGATGAATACTCCGAAAACATGAATGAATTAAGTAGGTTAGGTGCGCTAAACTAAGCGCACCGATGCGGTAAACCGATACATGGATATAGCCTTTAGTTACAGCTTATCTGGGGCGATGACAAGTAGGCAGCGCTTCCACCAACGGTGAGTAGCGTTTGAGTTCAATATCTGTGTTTAATATCTTGAAAGAAATCAGTGACACTCTCGTGTGCAATATCATGGTCTAGTGCCCATTTGCAAAACACTTCGGGCACCATAAACTCGACTGATAAAGGCTTCATAAACCGTAATATGCTTTGAAATTTAGCATCGTAGCGTTCGTGATAGATGATAGGGAATTCTATTGCAAAGTGTTTAAAGAGAAACGGATCAAAGCCACAAGATAGACAGGTAGCTTCGTGTAGCGTCCAAAATTCTTTATCTTGATATTCGATTTGTATCAACTGATTAATGAATTGTGAAGGACTCTCAAAAGTGCTCTTTATTTGTCGCTCAATGTAATCCATTAGCTCGCAAATCGCAGGCTGTTTCATCAATGTGTCAAATGTGATGTTGGTTTGAAGCTGTTGAGCTTCTCGTACAGTTCTGAAAACTAAGGCATTGATCGCGTTAAATTCATCCGACTGATATTCAGGTGTTGCTGAGCTTTTATCATCCATGATAAAAATCCTCGTAGGTTAGTTAGTGTTTGTTAATGATTGCAAATAATCGTTTATATCCGCTCGGATCCAGCGTTTTGAACGCGAATTTATAGTTACCATTTTAGGCAAGTTTCCTTGCTTCAACATACGCCAAATCGTTACTTTACTGATGTTCAGCTTCTTCGAAAGCTGGTCTTGGGTGACGAAATCATCTTCGAAATACATGCAAAATCCTTTCTGCTAGTTATTTGAGGCTATATATACTAGTGCATTATTTTCTTTTATTTCGTTTATTTTCAATTAATTGTTTTTCTAAGCGTAAGTTGTTGTTTATAAGGTGTTATGAATTTATAGTGACACTTTTTAAGTGGATTGAGGTAATAGGTTAAAATGACTTTTTGTATAGGGTGGAAAACACCAATATCTTCTTTTATCATTGGTGATAGTGCAGTAACTTCCTATGATGTAAGTGCTAACCATGCAGGGTCTGAAAGTTCTTTTAAAGAACCTCAGGGAAATTTAAAGCAAGGTGAGTATATATTTGAAGGTGCTTACAAAGTTCTTTCAGATAAGGGGGTCGGGTTTGCACTAGCAGGGAACTCAGTCTTTGGAATACAACTCATCAATGAAATTACTATGCGTCTAGAGCTAGGTCTAGATATTCAAACAGCTCTGACTCACGCTGTGAATAACTATCAAGATTTCTCCTCGAAACCCTCCATCGAAATTCTTATATCGTACTTTGATGGAGAGCCTCAATTATTCACTTTAAAGAACAAAAGAACGCAATTTCTAAAAGAGGAGAATGGTTTAACTATAATAGGAACTCCATTGCCCGTGCTAGTCCAAGCTGTAAATGATATTCACTTTACATCAACAAACTTTTGGTTAGAACATGTAGGTTTACCAGAAAACGACGAAGTTTTTTTTATAAAGGTGTTAGCAACATTACAGGGGTTTAGCTCTCATTTTAATACAATGGCTGATGGGGTAGGAGGAGCATATACAGGGTTATATATAAATAAGAGTGGTGTAAACCTTCAACAAGACATTTGCTACGTTATTACAGGAGAAAATCCTGAGCACGATACGTTAAAATTAGCATCTGTTCATGTCAATGAATACCTATTGTGTATTGTTAATACAAACTCTGCAGCTCTTCTGATATCCAATAACCCAGGAAACACAACACAAGAAGAAGCTGAACAATTTCACAAGAAATCGGTAAAAAATTTCGATGAGGGGCATTTTAAATATTTTATATTTATTAATACTTTTCTTCATGTTTCCACAATAATTGATATCAACTTTAAGCATGAACATCAACTTTTGAATCTTGATATTAGGGAAGATAAACCAAAAACACTTGGCTTTTTTATGTCTCCTCAGCTGAAAGAGCTTATCAATGATAAGTATGAAGGTTTAGGAAAACCCCAAGAGCCAACGGTTTATTATATTCCATATTTACCTCCTGATCAGGGAGTTAGTCAACAAGTTAAGGACCTAAAATTAAGGCCTCGAAATGAGCACTTATTAACTTCCGTAGATTTTAGGTACAAACTTATTATCAAAAATAACGATGATGAGGAAGTGTTTTTCGGCTCAGAAGATATAATACTCCCATTTTTAAAGCATTATAGAGAACAAAGTGAAATCACTGTTGTTGACTCGATCACGGACTTCATAGTATTGGAATATGAGTTAGGGAAAGTAACGTTCCCTGATGATTTTAATGAACTAGATACTCATTTTGAAAGTATTCCCCCTAAAGTTAGGAAGGAAGATATTTTTCTATTTGATGTGTACTGCAATGAATCAGGGGAACAGCCTATTTTTGTATCTGTTTTAGCAAAAAATAAAACAGAGGCAGATAAAAAGATTGCTGAAAAAAATGTAAAAGAATTTGGTGAAGAAATACCCGTCATATATTCGGGGAAAATATTCTATCATCCTGCCTACAACAAGTAACTACTGACTATTCTAGGAACTTTATTATGCAGGTGTTGCCATTTTTAAAAGGATAACGAACGTTAACTCTAGGTACTAAACAGCCCTTTCAAGGGCTGCTTTCGCCCGTTTAAGGTATTCATGAGCATTACTAAAACTACCGTTAGCTAGCTTTGAAATAGCGATAGTTAACTAACTAAATGTTCAATTGCAAAAATAAGTGTAGGTTTTGGTGTAGGTGTTTTTCCCTTCGCCTTTAAAAGCGTTTATTTAATTGAGATCAACACTGGCGCATCATAGGGGTGTGTGATGAAAGATCTTTTATGGCAGTGGTCATGAAATGCTAAAACTCTTATGTTATTACAGGGTATTTATACCGATTGGTATTACCGCTCGATTATGCCATAAGGGCTATTAGCATTGCTTAACTTTTTAACAATTATTGTCAGCTATTATGTTCAGTTAAGGTAATTAACTCGCCATCCAGCTATTAAACAGTGACCAAGCGACTAACCACATAACTAAGGCAATAATGATATCTATGGTCTTTTTAACTTTTGGTCTGCTTAACTGTTTGGAAAGTTTAGCTGCGCCAAGTGCTAAACAGCTAAACCACGTTAATGAACCCAATATGCAGCCAATAAGAAAATATACTTTTACTTCATCTGAGTATTGACCACCAACACTACCAATGACCATAACAGTATCAATATAAGCGTGTGGGTTTAAAAAAGTAACCGCCAAGGTTGTTAAGAAAACAATTTTGGCTGATTTCTTTTTCAAAACAGTATCAGCAGAACTACTATTTTGGCTGAATGCAGATTTCATTGACATTAAGCCATAAACAGTTAGGAATATGATGCCACCCCAAGTAAGTATGTTGAATAAAGTCGCATTGTGTGAAAGTAAAATACTACCGCCAAGCACACCTAAACTAATTAATATCGTATCGTAAAGTACAAAAAGAGCCGCAGTCATTTTGTGATGGTTTCGACTAATGCCTTGGTTAATCAGCATAGAATTTTGTGTGCCTATGGGCATGATCATACTTAATGTTAGGGTAAAGCCTTTGGCTAAAACTAATAAGCTCATAATGGTACTCAGTAAAATAGTCAGGGGTAGTTAATAAACGCTAGTTTGCACTAATTTTCAGTTTAATTATAATTAATAATAATCAACTATCATTAGTAAAACTTATGACTGGGGTTGTGGGTTAAGAAGAGGATCTCATGGCAAACTTTGATTATAAACACCTTGCGGCATTGGCTGAGGTGATTGAGCAACAAAGCTTTGAATTAGCAGCGCAAAAACTGTTTATTTCTCAATCGGCTATTTCTCAGCGGATAAAGGCGCTAGAAGAACACATAGGGCAGCCGGTACTTATTCGTAATCAACCCATTGTTGCGACACTGGCTGGCGAAAAAATACTAAGCCACTTTAAAAAAGTTAAGCAACTTGAAGATGAACTTGTACCGATATTGTATCCTGATAAACCGATAAAACCGATGAAAGTATCTTTAGCGGTAAATGCTGACAGTATCGCTACTTGGTTTATTGAGGCCATTACGCCAGTACTTAAAAATCACTTAGTTGAATTGAATTTAATTATTGAACATGAAGAGCGTACTTTAGATAAGTTACGCAGTGGGCAAGCCATTGGTGCGGTAAGTGTTATTGAGCAGCCGCTAAAAGGGTACCGCTCTTTCAAACTTGGTGAAATGGAGTATTGCTTGGTGGCCAGTAAGGGCTTTGCCGAAGAGTACTTTCCTGATGGCGTTAACCAAAAATCGTTAAAAATGGCGCCAGCGATAAGTTATGACCATAAGGATGATATGCATGTTCGCTATATTGCTAAGCATTTTAATTTAGCTGCTAGTGAGTATTATTGTCATAGCGTGCGCTCTTCGGAGGCCTTTGTTGCGTTAGTGAAGCAAGGTGTTGCTTATTGCTTGTTACCCAAATTACAAATTGAACAAGAGTTAAGTACGGGGCAATTAATCAGTTTATGCCCAGATAAAGAGTTAGTTGAGACTTTATATTGGCATAGCTGGGTGCTGGTTAAAGGTGTTAATAAAAATATCTCCGAGCAAATAGTTAAGATTGCTCGGGAAAAATTAGCATACTAACGGTACTTTATAGTCCTTGCGTAAAATAATGCGACTGTTTATATTAATTGGTACTAGGTGTTAATTTTGAGAACTGATTGAAGAAGTCATACACACAGCAAGAGAACAAAGCATTAAGTACGTCTAAGCGTGTTGTTATTTTAACCAGTTTTTTGATCTTACTCTTGTTGGTATCACAGAGCTTCTCTGCCAGTAAGATCCATCAAAGCTACCAAGAGTCATTGATGGACTCAGTAACAGACCGTATCCTTTCTGATTATCAAGAGTACTTCACGCAACTGCGTTTAGAAATTGATCTCTTCCAGCAAAAGCAGCTTAATGCCATAGAGCAATTAGAGGAAAAATCTGGACAAGCTTCACAGCAAGAATATATGAAAGTTTTAAACTCGCTGCGAAATGATATTGATAACACACGTTTATTTGCTTTAATAGACAATAAAGGTCAAGGGAGTTTGAAGCATATAACAGGAAACTTTTTACCCGACTGTGAAAGTGAAATAGCGACAACAATAGCCGATGGCGTGCAAAAAAAGCTCTTTTTACATCGCAGTAAAAGTAGCATTCATTTTGACTTGTTACAGCCATTGGCGACTAATTCGGGTGAAGGGGCTTTTTTCTTCGTTGCCTTTAATCCTAATATTTTAATTAATATCCTAAAAAAATATCAATTACCCCATCAGCAACTTTTTTTAATGCGCGCCGACTCCCCTGGAGAGATAGAATTAACCACTGAAATGGATGATAGTAAATACAGCGAATTAATTTCTGGTGGTGAGTTAACGTCTTTTAACTTTGTGAAAGCCATTCCAAATACTCGCTGGCAATTAGCAATACGTTTATCGCCACGATATAGTAGTAATTTATATCGGCAGGGTTTGATTAAAGCCGTACTTATTTGGTTGCTGCTAACTTTATTTATTTATGCTTTTTTCCGCCAACAAAAACACAGTTTACGTAAGCAGTTACAAGTTGAACAAGCGCTTGCCTATGTGGATAATTATGATCAATTAACGGGCTTAGCCAATCGAGTTAACTTTGATCGGCAGTTATTTGAGCATATTGAAGCTAATCGTATACTTACCCATAACTCAATTAATGCTAATACCATAGCAATGAATAAATCCGGCGTGGTGATGCATATTGACTTGGATAAATTTCAAGTCATAAATAATAGTGTTAGTTATGCCGTTGGCGATAAATTCTTACATCAAATATCGATAAGTCTAAGAGAGTTTCTTCCTGAGAATGCCATTATTAGCCGCTTAGGCAATGATGAGTTTGCCATACTGTTACCTGAGTTATTATTTAGTGAGGCAAAAAGCTTTGCCCATCAAATTCGCCTACTCATACAAAAGATACGTATTGTCGACTATCAACAAGATACCGGTATTACCGCGAGTATTGGTGTCATCACCTTAGATCATTCTATTTTTGATGCACAACAAGTGTACTCATCCTTGGGGCAGGCGGTTAACTTAGCCAAAGAGAAAGGCGGTAATAGGGTACAAGTTTATCAAAGTGATGATGAGCAATTGGTTTTACACGCAAAAGAAATGGAAGCTGTGCATGATGTCGCTGAAGCACTCAAAGACAATCGCTTACTTTTATATCGTCAAGCCATTAAATCTCTTAGCCAACAACAGAACTCTCATTATGAAGTACTAATACGAATGAGAAACTCGCAAGGAGCGTTAGTACCGCCGATTCATTTCATTCCTGCTGCGGAGAAATATGGCTTAATTAGACAAGTAGACCACTGGGTCATTGAGCATACGTTTAAAATGCTCGCTTCATCTCCTGAGGACACCAGCAGTTACAGCATTAACTTATCGGGTGTGACCATAGCCGATCGCGATATATACGATCATGTCATTAACCTATTTGAACAGTACCAGATTCCAGCAGAGCGAATTTGCTTTGAAATAACTGAAACCTCGGCAATAAGCCATTTAGAGTCAGCGTTATACTTTATGGATAAAATGAAAGCTTTTGGCTGTAAATTCTCATTAGATGACTTTGGTAGTGGTTTATCTTCTTTTAGTTACTTACAAAAACTACCCGTAGACATAATCAAAATTGATGGTGCTTTTGTGCAAGATATGGACACTAACCCCATAAATCGTGTTTTTGTCGAAAATATTAAGCGCACTGCCGAGGCGATGAATAAAAAAACCATTGCTGAGTTTGTTGAGAATGCTGACATTGAAGTCATGCTAAGGGAGATAGGTATCGATTATGGCCAAGGCTATCATATCCATAAACCAGAGCCTTGGTATGAAGCGAGCCAAGAGTAAATAACTCCCCATGCCTAGAGTCTCGGCTTTACCAGCTAAACCCTACCTCAGCTCCAGAAAAGCAATAAGGCATAAAGGCCTTACAAGTTTCACTATTGCAGCGAGCGCCCCGCCACTATGATAGTTAAATATCAGAATGTTTAGCAAAAAGTATAGAAAGTTAAAATAGTATTTTTGACACTATAAATGATACGAAGTAACTTTTTCACATTAAAAATAAAAAAGATATTAAGTGTAAAATTATTCTTTTATATCAATCAATTAAAAGTACGTGGTGAGATTTTATTTTTAATAAAAATAAAATATCGATAAAAAACTTGATACTGTACGGTCATACAGTATACTGGCGTTATTAAATTGAAACATGAAAATTAAATAGCGATTGTAATCGCGGAGCAACTATGAAAGACGATAAAGAAAAAGCACTAGCAGCAGCATTAAGTCAAATAGAACGTCAATTTGGTAAAGGCTCAATAATGAAACTTGGTGATAACACCACCATGGATATAGAAACTGTTTCTACTGGCTCTTTAGGTTTAGATATTGCGTTAGGAGCTGGTGGTTTACCGCTTGGTCGTGTAGTTGAAATTTATGGTCCTGAATCTAGTGGTAAAACAACCTTAACACTCGAAGTAATAGCACAAGCACAAAGAGATGGTAGGGTTTGTGCTTTTATCGATGCGGAACATGCACTTGACCCAATTTATGCTGCAAAGCTTGGTGTTAACATTAATGAGCTATTAATTTCTCAGCCAGATACCGGCGAACAAGCTTTAGAAATTGTTGATATGTTAACGCGCTCTGGTGCCATTGATATTATTGTTGTTGACTCTGTTGCTGCTTTAACACCTAAAGCTGAAATTGAAGGTGATATGGGCGATTCACACATGGGCTTACAAGCTCGAATGATGAGTCAAGCAATGCGCAAACTAACAGGAAATCTTAAGTCATCCAATACCATGCTTATTTTTATTAATCAAATTCGTATGAAAATTGGTGTTATGTTTGGTAGCCCAGAAACCACCACAGGTGGTAATGCATTAAAATTTTATGCTTCAGTACGTTTAGATATCCGTCGTATTGGCGCGGTTAAAAATGGTGATGAAATCATTGGTAATGAAACGCGTGTGAAAGTGGTAAAAAATAAAATTGCACCACCTTTTAAACAAGCTGAATTCCAAATTTTATACGGTCTAGGTATTAACAACTTAGGCGAATTAATTGAGCTAGGCGTTAAGCATGGTTTTGTTGAAAAAGCGGGCGCTTGGTATAGCTGTAACGGTGAGCGTATTGGTCAAGGTAAAGCCAATGCAGCGAAATACTTAGGTGAACATCCTGAGATGGCGCAAGATGTTGATAAGAAGTTACGTGACATGTTTTTATCAAAAGCCGATGCCAAAGAAGATAAATCAGTAGAAGCGGTAACTGAATAACTAAAGCTTAAGTAGCTAAAACTTCTGTCACTAAAGCACAGCAGTAAAGCCTTAATCAAAAAAAACGTAACCTTGGACTAAGGTTACGTTTTTTTATGGCTGAAATTCACCGCTAAAACTTACAGCTTAAAGTTAGGGGAATGTCGAGCTGAGCCTTTAATAATTAATATTTAATGCTCAAGTTATAAATGGCTTTAGTGTGAGTGGCCACAACCGCCTTCACCGTGCACATGACCATGTTCAAGTTCATCAGCAGTAGCCTCACGCACTTCAATAACTTCAACATCAAAGCTTAAATCTAAACCTGCTAGTGGGTGGTTACCATCAACAGTAATTTGATCATCTTGCACATCAATAACAATAACGGTTTGCTCGCCATCATCGGTTGTAGCACGTAATTGTGTGCCTAAACCAAGATCTTCAACACCAGCAAGTACTTCTCTAGGTACTGCTTGCACATAATCTTCATGACGTTCGCCGTAGGCTTGTTCACAAGCTACCGCCACTTCAAATTTATCGCCTGTTTGGCGATCTATAAGGGCTTCATCTAAACCAGGAATTAAGTAACCGGTACCCTGAATAATCGCCATAGGCTTATCATCATATGAGCTATCGATTAAAGTGCCATCGCTATCAGATACGGCATAGTGCATAACAACAACATTGTTTTTAGCTATTTTCATTTTCTATCCTAATAATTTAAATTTTGAGCTTATTTATCTAAAGCTCAGGTTATTCAGTTTCTAAAGTGTATGGTAATGCTTGCTTTGTTACTACGGTATCAGTTTGTGCAGCGATACGCATTGATGGAAGTTCACCATCGTTAGCAAGTACTGTTTGTAGGTAACAGTTGCCATCATCGGCTTGGTAGTAGGCTAGGATATCACCAGCTTTGCGCCAGTTATCGCCCAGTTGCTTTTCAAGTACGTCATCTACTTCTATAGCTTGTTCAAGTTGAACATGCAAAGAAAATAGTGCTCGCTTATTTTTACCTAAATATTGCATTCTAGCGACAGTCTCTTGCCCTAAATAACAGCCTTTAGTGAAGCTAATGCCATTCATCGCTTGTAAGTTAAGCATTTGCGGCACGTAATGGCCGCTAGTTTTTTCGTTGAGTATTGGAAAACCTTGGCTTATTTCTAATAAATCCCATACGCCTTGTGAAAACACAGGTAGTGCCAATGATTTAACCAATGAGGCAATAGTGTCTTGTTCATCAATGATGATATAGCGAGGTTGGTCACCACAAAGATAAACTAAGCTGGTTGAGCCAAGTTGTACGACCGGGTTTAAGCTATCAGGTATTTGTGAGAACTCAGCTTGTAATAGCACGCTAGCCTGTTCACCCACTAAGGCGATAAAGCTTAAGTCTTGCGCCTCTTCGATAGTGACCTTGGCGAAAACACCAAATTTTTTCAGCGCATTAAGCGAGCCTTCAATACTGGCTTTAGGTTGCAATAATAAGTGAGCAGCAGAGCGATTAATTAATCTAAAAACTGAAAAAACTTTTCCCTTAGCGTCACAGTGAGCACCGACAAGTAAGCTTTGCTCTGTGCTGCTATTAACATCACAGGTTACTTGTCCTTGTAAATATTTGCTTTGTTCTTCACCAGATAAAGTAATTGCGCCAAAATCACTAAGCTCAACAAGGTAGGTACTTGGCAACTGCTTTAGAGAAGGTAATTGTGTATTGGTTGTTAGTGTCATAATAAACTCTAGGAAAAAGCACAGAACTAGCTTTGCTTGACTATTAAGGTTAACTATACAATCGGGGCGAAAATGGTAAAAACAACTAGAGTAGCGGTTTTTATTAGTGAAAGTAGCGGTTTTTGATAGCTGTGACCATTGAGATATTGTTAGAATGGCGTTGTGATAATCACCAGCGTTCAACAAAAAGGGGTACTTATGTCGGGTAATGACGTTTCAAGCAACACAGTGACAAATAATGAAAACTCAACTAATGTCTTAAAAGTCAATAAGGCTCGCTTAAAGTGGGCATGTCGTCGCGGTATGTTAGAGTTAGATGTATTGTTTATCCCTTTTGTTGATGAAGCCTATGATGACTTATCAACTAAAGATCAGTTCACCTTTGAACGTCTACTCACTTGCCAAGACCCTGAATTATTTGCATGGTTTATGGGGCATGAAACTTGTGAAGACACAGAGCTCAATGCAATGGTGCAACATATACTTAAGCGCATCAAAGTATAATATTAATGTTAAGCACTCTCGATATAAGCTAGTACTTTATAGTTTTTCCGTAATTATATTTTGCTTGATATTGTTAATAAGCTTTACATTTTATTATGTTATAGCTCAAATAATTGCTGTAGCAGCTATCATTTTTCTAAGTTTGTTCTTGAGTAAAAGTAATAACAACGCCATCGCTCACTCTTTCGTCTTAACTTATACTGGTGGTCTTTGTTTCGATAAAGATCAGCTAAGTTATCAACTGTTAACAACAAGTCGTTTGGGTTTTATTGGTTGTTGGTTGATTATGGTGCCAAGTGAGTTGACACTTAATCAGTGCGGGAATACTAACAATACCTCCCCTAAACAATTATTTATATTTAGGGATAGTATCTCTGACCAAGATTTTTCTCGTCTTGCTCGAGTGATAAAGCAACTCGGTGAAGTCACTTAATTATTGTCTAGTCCAGGTATATTAAGTGGGTGACAGTATTGTTGGTAGTGCCGTAGGTAACAAATCCGGGTAATCTAAAGTGTAATGCAAACCTCTACTTTCTTTTCGCTCCATGGCACACTTTATAATGAGCTCAGCGACTTGCACTAAATTTCTTAATTCAAGTAAGTTGTTACTTACTTTAAAGTTCTGATAATAATCTTCAATCTCTTGCTGTAGTAACTCTACTCGATGCAATGCTCGTTCAAGGCGTTTTGTCGTGCGAACAATGCCGACATAATCCCACATAAATAATCTTAGCTCGTGCCAGTTATGTTGAATAACAACTTCTTCATCTGAGTCAGTAACGCGGCTTTCATCCCAAAGCGGCAGGGTTAAATAACGATTATCTTGTACTAAGGTTTCACTAATTTCTAAGGCTGCAGCGCGGGCAAAGACCAAGCATTCAAGCAGTGAGTTGCTTGCTAAGCGATTTGCACCGTGTAAACCGGTATATGACATTTCACCAATGGCATAGAGTTGGCTAATATCGGTTTTACCTTGCTGATCAACCATAACTCCGCCACAGGTATAATGCGCGGCAGGTACAATAGGAATAGGTTGCTTAGTAATATCGATTCCCAAAGACATGGTTTTTTCATAAATAGTAGGGAAATGCTGTTTGATAAATTCACTGGGTTTATGGCTAATATCTAGGTACATGCAATCCACGCCTAAACGTTTCATTTCATAATCAATCGCCCGAGCGACAATATCACGTGGAGCTAACTCAGCGCGCTCATCAAAAGCGGGCATAAAACGACTACCATCGGGGCGTCTTAGTTTAGCGCCTTCACCGCGTAGAGCTTCCGTTAACAAAAAAGTACCTGCTGAAGGGTGGAATAAACAGGTAGGGTGAAACTGATTAAATTCCATATTGGCAACGCGACAGCCAGCGCGCCAAGCCATTGCTATACCATCGCCACTGGCAACATCGGGATTCGAGGTGTATTGGTAAACTTTACTTGCGCCGCCCGTAGCTAAAATGGTTTTTTGCGCGTAAATGCTTTCTACTTTTTCGGTATTCCTATTCCATATATAAGCACCAATACATTGTTTTTCTTGGTTACCGGTAGAGCTAGGTTGGCAAATAAGGTCAATGGCATTAAAACGTTCAAATATACGAATACGAGAATGCTGCTTTACTTGGTCGGCTAAAGTGGTTTGAATTGCTTGCCCGGTAGCATCAGCAGCATGCAAGATTCTGCGATGGCTATGTCCGCCTTCGCGAGTTAAATGATAACGGTCTTCACCGTTATTACCTTGCTCTTTATCAAATTCTACTCCTTGGTTTATCAACCACTCTAAACACGATTTAGCATTTTCAGTGGTAAAACGAACTGTATCTTCGTCACATAGGCCGGCACCGGCAATGAGAGTATCTTCAATATGAGCAGCAACGCTATCATTTTCATCGAATACTGCGGCAATTCCACCTTGCGCATAAAAAGTAGAACCTTCGTTTAATGGTCCTTTACTTAATATCACAACATCGGCATTTTTAGCTAAATGGAGCGCTAAAGTTAAACCTGCAGCGCCACTGCCAATGATTAAAACATCACAATTGTTTTGTTGGGTCATACTTTTGATTAGGTTCCGCGAGTAAAAGCGAATATATAAGTAAAGGAGTTTGAGGTATTCTATAATACATAGGTATAAGCCGCCAGATAATAGCGTTTAAATGCACTCTGGCATCAATAATAGCATTGCTCGATAAACCAATAAGTCTACTTGTTAAAAAAAATCAAAAATAAAAAGAACTTTTTTGAAAAACATCAGTCTTATTTTATGCGTTTGTTATGAGGCAATGGAAAATATGAGTACAAATCAATTGTCAGTGTTAAAGGATATGGCTCAAAAGAGCGAACCAAATATAGATCAACAATTAGTTGAGCGGGTTCAGCGCGGCGATAAAAATGCGTTTAATCTGTTGGTCACAAAATATCAGCACAAGGTTGCTAATTTAGTGAGTCGTTATGTTAAAAATCATAGCGATGTACCCGATATAGTACAAGAGGCTTTTATTAAAGCCTATAGAGCATTACCTAATTTTAGAGGGGAAAGTGCTTTTTATACTTGGCTATATCGTATTGCGGTGAACTGTGCAAAAAACCATAGTGTTTCGCTTGCACGTAAACCGCCAAGTACCGATGTTGAAATCGATGATGCGGAGCTTTTTGATGGTGGTGGTGCTTTACGAGAGCATGCCTCTCCTGAAAAGATATTACTCACCGAAGAAATTAAAAAAGTTATTTTTACTACCATGGACTCACTACCTGAAGATCTATGCTTAGCGATTAACTTTCGAGAAATCGAAGGTTTAAGCTACGAAGAGATTGCTACGATAATGGAGTGTCCCGTAGGAACCGTGCGTTCACGTATTTTTAGAGCGCGTGATGCCATCGACAAGAAGATTAGACCCTTGTTGCAAAGAAATAATTAAGTCATTTGTGAAAGCAAAATTTAACGAAATGTTTTTAAGGTAATGTATGAGTGAAATAAAATCAGAGTCAATATCTTCATTAGTGGATAACTACTCACCATCAACAGATGATAGTGTCAGCGCACATTTAATTGATAACATGCTCAAGGATGAACACTTATCAAGTACATGGCAAAATTATCACTTAATAGGTGATGTATTACGTGATGAGGTACCTCAGTCGCTGCAGTTTGACTTAAGCAAAACAATTGCGGATGCTATTGCGCAAGAGACGACGATATTATCACCTAAGTCATCAATACAAACATCTGCACAGGCTGTTGCGAACAGCACAGATTTATCTTCTGATGAAGCATTTGTACAAAATACCGAAACGAAGCATAGTAGTAACGCTGTTATAGATGCAACCAATCGCTTTAAAGCTAGAGTGTCTAGTTTTGTTAAACCGATGGGGCAGGTGGCTATAGCTGCTTCTGCTGCAGCTTTAATGATTGTTGGTGTTCAGCACAATGTTGCAGAAAATCCATCCTCAATAACGCCAAGCCAAGTTGTGCAAACTATGCCTTTAGCTGGCTATGCCAATCCAGTAAGCTTTAGCCTACAATCAGCTCAAAATGAACCAAGTAAACTGCAAAACCAAAAAGCACTGAATGAGCAGCTAGTCGCAGAAAGAGTTGCGCAGCAGCGTCGTTTACATGCACTTTTAAAAGATCATAATCAGCAAGTGAAGTTAGGTAGTAATATAAAATAGCTTGATTGGCTGAATTAGTTGATAATTGCACTTTCAGCCATCATCTTTGAGAACCTATGAAATTTTCGGCACTTTTTTTATTGCTGGTAAGCCTTAATACCTCAGCTTTAGCTGCTGAGACCGAATCAGCAAAGCTTTGGCTAGAACAACTATCCAAATCTTTACGAGAGCTAAATTTCACCACCTCTTTTGTCGTCGTTAAAAATAATCAAGCCGAGCCCTATCATTGGTTACACGGCATTGGTGAAAATAGTCAAGAGTTGGAAATATTTTCCCGTCTTAATGGTCCTCGCCGCGATATATTACGCCAAGGGGATATTGTTAGCTATATCGAACCCGAGCAAGAACCCTACTCAATTATTTCTCAGTCTGTTCAAAGTCCAATCCCTACTATTTTTCGTGGTGATTTTAGTGAACTTGAAGACAATTACCGTTTCATTTCTGTCGGGCGCAGTCGAGTGCTGGGGCGTGTTGCGCAGCTGGTGCGTATCGTTGCAAAAGATAAGTACCGTTTTAGTTATTGGCTTTGGCTTGATCAACAAACCGGTCTGCTGTTAAAGATGGCGATATTGACACGTCAGGGATTATTATTAGAGCAAATTCAATTTACCCACATCGAAGTGAGTGAGCAGTTATCGGAAAGCTTAGTGCAATTTCAATCAACTGAACTACCTGAAATTATTAAGTTAAATAATCAGAAAAAAAATAGAGTTCTCGCATGGAAAGTTGATTGGTTACCGCAAGGCTTTGCTGTGATTAAGTCCAACCAACATAACCTAAATAGTCATAACCAGGGTGAGAACAAAGCCGTTGAGTTTATGTTATTTTCAGATGGTTTAGTTGAAATATCTGTCTACGTTAATCTTAGCCAAGAAAATTTTAGAGCACCAGAATATGCAAGTGATGGCGCAACAATGGTCTTCAACCATATAGTACAAGGGATTGAAGTAGGCATTGTTGGTGATATTCCATTAACTACCGCCAAAAAAATTGCCGAATCAATTGTTCCTGCAACGAAAGATAATGCTATAAACAATGTTCAGCGTTCGGTAAGAGAGCAGCAAGATGATTAAAGAGCTCGCCAATGTCGTTGCTATTAAAGCAGGGCAAGTGACAGTTACCAGTCAAATAAAATCAAGTTGCAGTGGTTGTGCGCAAGTTGATACCTGTGGCAGTGGTCAAATTGCTAAAGCACTACCCCAAGCCAAGCTTACCCTAACGCTACCTTATGACATCAATACGTTTGGTAAAACATTGAAACTGGGTGATTGTGTGGTCCTAGCCTTGCCAGAAAAAGATGTATTATCGAGTGCAGGTCAAGTTTATTTACTACCGTTATTTGGCTTAATTGCTTTTTCAGCACTTGGGCAGTGGCTGGTTAATCAGCAAATACTCCCTCATGAATTAATAGCGCTAGGCTTTGGTCTTACGGGAGGCTACTTAGGTTATCGGCTTGCTAAGTTTAAGCAAAAACAGGGTGAGCATAGCGAAAACTTACAGCCTAAGATAATTGAAGTCCTTCTTTCACCAACCCTGGGTAAATAAAGTCTTAGGCTGTTACGGCTTGAAACAAAAGATATCTGAACAAAAGATAGCCCCAAGACAGTAAATTCGTTAAAATCCCTCGCATTATTGCATTTAATATTTTTCCTTGATTCCTTTTCGGGATTTTAAGTTTGAAAAATAATCCATTATTTAGAGAAAATCTATAAAAATGAAGAATATACGTAACTTTAGTATCATAGCCCACATTGATCATGGTAAATCTACACTTTCTGATCGTTTAATTCAACATTGTGGTGGATTGCAAGAGCGCGAAATGGAAGCGCAAGTACTTGATTCAATGGATATAGAGCGTGAACGTGGCATTACCATCAAAGCGCAAAGTGTTACCTTAGACTATACAGCAAAAGACGGTGAAGTTTACCAATTGAACTTTATCGATACCCCAGGCCATGTTGATTTTTCTTATGAAGTATCGCGTTCCTTAGCTTCTTGTGAAGGCGCACTACTGGTTGTAGATGCCGGGCAAGGCGTTGAAGCGCAAACTGTAGCTAACTGTTATACCGCCCTTGAAATGGATTTAGAAGTTATACCGATTTTAAATAAAATTGATTTACCGCAAGCTGATCCTGAGCGTGTTAGTGAAGAAATTGAGCATATTATCGGTATCGATGCCACTGACGCGGTAACATGCTCGGCTAAAACTGGTCTAGGTATTGAAAATGTTTTAGAAACTATTGTTGCCAATATCCCTGCACCTGAAGGTGATCCAGACGCGCCATTGCAAGCTTTGATTGTTGATTCTTGGTTTGATAATTACCAAGGCGTTGTTTCACTTGTTCGTGTGATGAACGGTGAAGTTAAAAAAGGCGATAAAATGTTGGTGATGTCTACTGGACAAGTTCACCAAATTGATAAAGTAGGTATATTTACCCCAAAACAAACTGAAACAGGCATATTAAGAACTGGTGAAGTTGGTTTTATTATTGCGGGTATTAAAGAAATTCATGGTGCACCTGTCGGTGACACTATCACTATTTCGAAAAAAGAAGCTGCTGAGCCACTGGCTGGTTTTGCCAAAGCACAGCCACAAGTTTATGCGGGTATTTTCCCAATAAGCTCAGACGATTATGAAAATTTCCGCGATGCTTTGAATAAATTAAGTCTTAATGATGCATCATTATTTTTTGAACCTGAAAGCTCATCTGCATTAGGTTTTGGTTTCCGTATTGGTTTCCTTGGCATGTTACACATGGAAATTATTCAAGAACGTCTTGCTCGTGAATATGATCTAGATTTAATTACCACAGCGCCGACGGTAAACTATGAAATTTCCTGTACTAATGGCGAGCTATTATCCATTGATAACCCTGCTGATTTACCTGCTGTTAATAATATTGATGAAATTCGAGAGCCAATTGTTCAAGCAAATATATTGGTACCGCAAGAATATTTAGGTAATGTTATTAAGCTATGTATTGAAAAACGTGGTGTGCAAAAAGATATTATTTATCATGGGAATCAAGTTGCGGTAACTTATGAATTACCTATGGCCGAAGTGGTGATGGACTTCTTTGATAAGCTTAAGTCAACCAGTCGTGGTTATGCATCACTTGATTATAATTTTATCCGCTTTCAAACTGCCGATATGGTACGTGTAGATGTCATGATCAATGGCGATAGGGTCGATGCTTTAGCAATGATCACCCATAGAAATCACTCCGCTGCTCGCGGTCGCTTATTAGTTGATAAGCTGAAAGAGTTGATTCATCGTCAGCAGTTTGACATCGCTATTCAAGCGGCTATTGGCAATAACGTTATTGCGAGAACAACCGTTAAACAGTTACGTAAAAACGTGACTGCTAAATGTTACGGTGGTGATATTAGTCGTAAGAAAAAGTTGTTGCAAAAGCAAAAGGATGGTAAAAAACGCATGAAGCAAGTGGGTAATGTTGAAGTACCACAAGAAGCCTTCTTAGCCGTACTTAAACTCGATAGTTAGTTTAAGTCGTTACGCAAATATAAAAATTAGTGATAGTAAATCATTACTGTCGCTAATTTTTGCATTATAGGATTTTAAAATAGGAATAGTATGGCCGTTTATTTTTCGATTATCTTAGTGATAATTACTGTATTAACAGGGATAGTGTGGTTTGCGGATAAGTTCTATTTAGCACCACAACGCAAGCTAAAGGCAGTCAATGCTCAGGTTATGGCTAAAAAACAATCTGCTGCAGAGTTAACATCTGAGGCACTTGCAACATTAATCGAGCCATCACCATTAGTTGATACCGCGGTACAAATTTTTCCTGTTATTGCTTTTGTCTTAATTCTACGCTCGTTTATATATGAACCCTTTCAAATACCGTCAGGCTCAATGATGCCGACGTTACTTGATGGTGATTTTATTTTAGTGAACAAATTTAATTATGGCTTAAAAGACCCGGTGTTAAGACATAAGTTTCTTGAAAATGGTCTGCCTGAACATGGTGACGTTGTGGTGTTTAAATACCCGCAAGATCCGAGAGTTGACTATATTAAACGCGTGATTGGTTTGCCTGGTGATCGTATTATTTACCGCAATAAATTACTTTATATTAAGCGTGCCTGCACCGATACGGATACTAAATGTCCTGAGTTTGAACAGATACAGCAAGATTTTGTTGGCAAATACGACGGACCAGATGCTGAATTTGGTATGAATCAATTTGAAGCCAAAATGTTGAATAAAAGCCATCAGGTATTAAATGATAGTCATACTCTACCCAGAGTAATGCATTATTTTCAGCAATCTAGCACTGCAGCAGACGAGTTTTTAGTACCTGCTAAGCATTATTTTGTTATGGGTGATAACCGTGACAATTCGTTAGATGGACGTTTTTGGGGCTTTGTTCCTGAAGAAAATCTAGTCGGCGAAGCTGTTGCTATCTGGATGAGTTTCGATTTTGACCGCAGCGAAGACAGTTTTTTACCACAATGGCTACCATCGGGCGTTCGTTTTGATCGCATCGGCGCTATTATTTAATATGGCCACTTATTTTGCATGTCCAGTAGAGATATATCGTGAAAATTAATCCTCATAACCTAGCTAGGTTAACCAAAAAACTTGGTTACGAATTTAATGAACCTAGGTTATTAGTGCAAGCACTTACTCACCGGAGCGCTAAAGGGTCTCATAATGAAAGACTTGAATTCCTTGGCGACTCCATCCTTGGTTTTGTTATCGCTGAGGCACTTTATGATCAGTTCCCAAATCATGACGAGGGTGACTTAACTCGCATGCGCTCTAGTTTAGTTAAGGGTGTTACTTTAGCTGAAGTCGCTAGGGACTTTAATTTAGGCGAATGCTTAATACTGGGTCCTGGTGAATTAAAGAGTGGTGGCCACCGTCGAGAGTCTATTTTAGAAGATGCTATAGAAGCCATTATTGGTGCGGTATACATTGACTCTAATATTGATTGCTGTAAGGCACTAATCTTAAGTTGGTTCGAGCAACGTTTAACTGTAATTAAGCCCGGCAATGAACAAAAAGACCCAAAAACGCGCTTGCAAGAGTTTCTACAGGGTCGAAAAATAGCTCTACCTACTTATGAAGTGATTGATACTTCTGGACAGTCCCATAACCAAGAATTTACCGTTCGTTGTCAAACATCAGTGATCAGTGAAGTGGTTGTTGCCAAAGGAACCAGTCGTAGAAAAGCAGAGCAAGCAGCAGCGCAGCAGATACTTGCCCTAATTGAAAAGGCTAATGAAGTAAAAAAAGACTCACCAAAGCAAGCTAAATTAGCAACTCCCCGACATACTAATAGTAAGCAAAGTCACTTAAGCAAAAAAATAAGTACGAGAAAATAAATTATGCAAAACGAAACCTCAAATACCTATGCTGGCTTAATTGCTATTGTTGGTCGCCCAAATGTTGGTAAATCAACATTATTAAATGCCTTGTTAGGGCAAAAAATTAGTATAACGTCTAAAAAACCACAAACGACCCGTCATCGTATTTTAGGTATTTTGACCGAAGAAAACAGGCAGGCAATTCTAGTAGATACCCCAGGTCTACATACCGAAGAAAAGCGTGCCATTAATAGGTTAATGAACCGTGCTGCTTCAAGCTCAATTGCCGAGGTAGAGTTAATCATGTTTTTGGTTGAAGGCACTCATTGGACCCAAGATGATGAGCTGGTATTAACTAAAGTGAAACAAAGTGGTACACCTTGCATATTGGTTGTTAATAAAACTGATAATATATCGGACAAAGATGAGCTATTACCACATCTTAAAAAGCTAGGCGAAATGCACGAATTTAAAGAGATTGTGCCTATTTCAGCTAGTAAGGGCCATGGTGTCGATACCATTCGCCAATTATGTTTAACAACATTGCCTGAAGGTACTTTTTGGTTCCCTGAAGATCACATCACAGATCGCTCTAGCCGTTTTATGGCTTCTGAAATCATTCGTGAAAAGCTTATCCGCTTTACCGGTGATGAGTTGCCTTATTCTATTACTGTAGAAATTGAGCAATTTAAAATGGATGATAAGGGAATTATTCATATTAATGCTTTAATACTAGTTGAGCGTGAGACCCAAAAACGTATGGTCATTGGTAATAGAGGAGAGCGTTTGAAAACCATAGGTCAGGAAGCGAGACGCGATATGGAAAATTTATTTGAGAGTAAGGTCTTTCTTGAAACTTGGGTGAAAGTGAAATCAGGATGGGCAGATGATGAGCGAGCATTACGCAGCCTAGGTTATGGTGATGATTACTCTGGCTAATTGGAATGCGCCAGATGATTGAACAAAACGCCTTTGTTTTACATAGTCGCCCATACCGTGAAAATCAGCAGTTAGTTGACTTACTAACAGAGCAAGATGGCAAAGTGACTGCCTTGGTATATGTTGGTCAATCTAAGCGTTCAATAAAAAAAGGCTTAATCCAGCCTTTTTTACCACTAAGATTAACGTTGAAAGGCAGTGGTAATTTTAAACAAATTAGCCAAGTTGACTGCACTGCCAGATCATTTTCACTGATAAAGCATAGTCTGTTTAGTTCTTTTTATATTAACGAATTGTTGATTCGTCTATTAACCGAGCAAATTGCTTGTCCACAGTTGTTCTCACAATATCAAGCAACCTTGACCGCTCTATCCCAAGAAGAAGAGATTGCCCCGCAATTACGCTTATTTGAATTGGCACTGCTTGAAGAGTTAGGGCTGTCATTTGACTTTAGCCCTGTATTTGAGCACGATGTTAGCTACTTTCATTATATCGCCGAACAAGGTTTTGTTCCTGTATATGGTGCTAGCCCAAACAATAGTGCTCCATGTTTCGATAAAGCCCATTTACAAGCCATTGCCAAACGAGAATCGCTATTTAGTAACAGGGTTACAGCTGACGTTAGTAATACCTTTAAGTTGTTAATGCGCCAGGTTATCAACCAGCTACTAGGAAATAAGCCATTAAATAGCCGTAAACTATTTTCCAATAAAGCATACAGTTAGCTATTTATTGCATCAGTAAATACCAAAATTAGTCAAAAATAAATATAAAGAGATGATAAAATGACAGAGTTATTATTAGGTGTAAACGTTGACCATATCGCTACGCTACGACAAGCACGCGGAACAAGTTATCCTGATCCTGTTTATGCCGCAAGTGTGGCTGAACATGCCGGAGCTGACGGTATCACAGTTCACTTACGTGAAGATAGACGCCATATACAAGACAGAGATATTCATGTCTTAAAGCAAACTTTACATACTCGTATGAATTTTGAAATGGCTGTTACTGATGAAATGGTCGCTATAGCCTGTGACGTTAAGCCTGCTTTTTGTTGTTTAGTACCAGAAAAGCGTGAAGAGCTGACTACCGAAGGCGGTTTAGATGTTGTCGGTCAATTAGATAAAATTACTAAGGCAACAAAGCAGTTAACTGCTGCAGGTATTGCGGTCAGTTTATTTATTGATGCAGATATAGTGCAAATAGATGCCGCGCTTGCCAGTAAAGCGCCTTATATAGAAATTCATACGGGGCATTATGCCGATCTAACCTCAGAAGATGAGCAGTTATTAGAGTTAGAACGCTTAACAACAGGTATTAAATATGCACATAGCCTAGGGTTGAAAGTTAATGCCGGTCATGGTTTAAATTATTTTAATGTTAAGCCTATTGCTGCCATTAAAGAAATTATCGAATTAAATATTGGCCATGCAATAATTGCACGTGCAGTTATTGATGGTCTAGATAAAGCTGTTCGTGATATGAAGCAACTGATGTTAGAAGCAAGAATACACACTAGCTAGTACATATACTTGCAATTAGGCATGGTTTAAAAAAAACTCATTTATTTTATAATTGTTGAAATTATAGGCTACACTTTAATGGATAAGGTGTAGAAAGGACTCAGCATAAAATAAGTGAGGATAAATGATGCAGACACAGTTGAAACCAATGCTAGAGCGTAGAAGGGAAGCTCCAGAGCAGTCAGTTTGGTGGAATAAATTATCGTTAGCGCAAAAGTTTTCTGCTAGTAGTTTAGGGAAATTTGGCTATGAACTTACCTTTGTGCGTAATGATGATGGCCATAGCTTAGCTGTAATGCAATGCAGTGGCGGTGTTGCTGCAATTTCTGAAGATGGCGATATCGAAACCTCGCCAAAAATCACCATCCGCTAGTTTTCAATAATCCACAACTAGCAATTCATAGTCTACAATCAAGTTATCTATAAGCTATTTTCTATAGGTGAACTACCAATCTAGTTATTATCCTTAAAAGTACAATAGCTACTGCTGATTATTAATACTCATTTGTTTTTCGATTTTACTAATCACTTAAAGTTAATGAGTTTTTATAGTCATTTCTTTTAGTGCTTCAGGCACAGCAAATAATACTTGTTCTATATGTTCAAAAAACTCTAAAAATTCAGGTTCAAGCTCTTTGAGGCTTACACCCATTTTCAACTGTGTTTCTATATGGGCAGTAATTGTTGCTAAACTCGGCGCACCTGTATAGCAACAAGCGCCATTGAGTTTGTGGACTAAACTCTTAAGCATAGCAATATCTTGCGCTTCAATCGCTTGATGAATACTTTGTTGTGTTTCGGGTAAACTATCAACTAAGCCTAAAAACATTTCTTTAGCTAAGTCAGCTTTATTAGCACTGCGCTTTAGTGCTAAAGGCCAATCAATTACTTTCGACGTTTGTTCAACTTCAGCCAATCGGCTCCTAGTAATATGGGGGACTGCTGAGCTAACTAAGTGGTTGACGTCACAATACTCATAAATAATATGGCGCAACATTGTTTCATCTATTGGCTTAGTCATATAGGCATTGAAGCCTTGTTGATGCATCTTCTCTCTTTCACCACTTAATGCATGTGCAGTAACGGCAATAATTGGTGTGTCACCGTTAATAGGTAAAGTTCTAATCTCTTTAAGTGTGCTAATACCATCTAATATAGGCATTTGAATATCCATAAAAATTAGCGCGAAAGTTTCTGTCTTACAAAGCTCGATAGCAGATATGCCATTGTCTGTTACGACCACTTCAGTAACCTGCTCCAATAATAAGGCTTTAATTAGCTTTAGGTTGGCTTCATTATCATCAACGGCTAACACCTTAATCGGTAATGTTTTTACTATAGGGGCGTTAAGGATAAGCCTTTGTGGTTCGGCTTTTATCATAGGTTGAAGTACTTTACTCAAGTTACTTAATGTTATCGGCTTGCTCATACAACTAATAGCACCATTGGCAACAAGTGCGTCTTGTAAACTAGGTGAGTGATTATTTAATGCGAGATGTATATTACCGGTGAGGGGTTGTAATTGTGCAAGGGTTTTCTTTAAGTCACTTAAGGCTGTAGCTGTCTGGTTATGGCCGATAAGTGCGTAGTCAAAACCACGTTGTGTTTCTTTACTGTGAGAAAGTACTTGCGCTAGTTGATGTTTGTTTATCACACTGGTAACGCTCATCTGCCAATTCTTTAGTATATTTTTGGTGGCTTCTCGACTGTGATCATTTTCTTCATAGTAGAGTATCGTCTTATTGGCTAAATGCTGATTGTCTAACTCTAGCATTAATGGCATAGCATTTACTTCACATTGAAAAGTGAACCAAAAGCTAGAACCTTGATTTTTCTCGCTGGTAAAACCAATATCACCAAGCATTTCTTGTGCTAGTCGTTGGCAAATTACTAGGCCTAAACCAGTGCCGCCATATAAACGTGTAATACTCTGATCAGCTTGGGTAAAAGCATCAAAAATTGTTCTCTGTTGCTTGCTCGTCATACCAATGCCAGTGTCATTTACGATAACTTTTAATTTGATATTCTTTTGGTTATATTCTTCACTGGTAATATCAACAGTAACAGAGCCTTGCGGGGTGAATTTTATCGCATTACTGATTAAGTTAGTGATAATTTGCTTAATGCGCATAGTATCGCCAACAAGTGAGTCGGGTAATTCTTGTGGGATATTTATCGATAATTCGATATTTTTTTTATGGGCGGATGGTGCTAATAACGTAAGGGTCTCCTCAAGAGACTCTCGCAACGAAAAGGGAATGTTTTCAATAACCATTTTCCCTGCATCAAGCTTAGAGAAATCGAGGATATCGTTAATAATGGTTAATAAATTATTTGCCGAGCGATCAATGGTTTGTAAATAATCTCGTTGATTTTCAGTCAATGGGGTTTTTAGCACTTGCCGAGTAAAGCCTATAACTCCATTTAGCGGTGTACGTAACTCATGACTCATGTTGGCTAAAAATTCAGATTTTACTCTATTGGCATCTTGAGCCTTACGTTTGGCAATGCTTAGTTCTACATTTTGTATTTCAAATTGCTCTAAACTTTCCCGTAAATCTATTGTGGCTTGATCGATACTGGCATGCATCTCATTTTGGTAGTTATCAAGTGATTGTGCCATGGCATTAATACCATTTTTTAAAAAATTTAGTTCTCCAATGAGTTGACCGCTAACCCGGCTTTCTAATTTTCCTTCCCTAATACGTTCAATTGCATGAACCATAGAATTTATTGGTTTAGTTACTTTTTTGATGAGCCTAAGGGCAAAAATAGTACTGAGTAAAGAGCCAAGTAAGGCAAAAGCAAAAGCAACCAGATATTGACTTTGCTGTTGGAAATTAAGCTGACTCTTATCAATTTGCATAGCGATATAACCAACGGGGGATGGCCTGGCGCTATTGTTGGCAGCGTTAAATGATGAACGACTGTTAATATTGAAATTTTTACTTAACGAAGAGCCATAGTTTTCATCAATGATAGGCGTTCTAAAGATAATATAGTCACCAATGTTTTCAATGCTGGTATGACTAGGTAGCTTTACACCGGCCTTTAGTCTCATTAAATTAGTATCGCCATGATAGGCACTGGCGACAAAAATTTGATTGTCTTCGGTAAATATAACGATGCTTTTGACAATGCTTGATTGATTGCGGTGAGTAAAGCCAATGAGTTGGCGAAGCTTATCTCTGTTCTTGTTAAGTAAAGGGTCTTTACTGGCAATAGCAATTGGTTCAATGATGCTTTTGGCACGTTGTTCAAGGAAGTCATTAAGCTCTACTGAGCGGCTATAAGAAAAGTAACTTGCTAAACCAAAACCGATTAAAGTTGTTGGTATAATAGTGAGTATGATAACCCAGTCTTTCAGGCTTATTTTATGCATTTTTAGTTGAACTTTTTTTGTCTATTTAGGGTAAAATACCCGCTGAAATAATTAGCTATATAATCGATTATCCAAGTTAACATAAATAATCTCATAAGCGGCTATAAATTAATAGTATATACCCGTTCCACTTGAATATGCAGGATTCAGCTGGAACTAAAAACGCCTTTGGGCAAGGCATTGATTGAAGAGAATGGTTATTCCCTTCTCAAAATCAATAACGCAGCATAAAGCGTTTTTAAACCAGCCCGTTGGGGAAGGCTGAATAAATCATATTTCTACGTTGCATTTCTTATTAAGGGAATAACCATTAATAAAAAATGCTCCTTGATTATGAATTGCTCAGACTTCCTGAAACGAGCATCTTCAAGTAGAGCGGGTATGGATGGCTAAGCTACTTCTGAAATAGATATTAGTTAATAAAGTTAGTGTTAGTTCTAGGGTGAAAATGGCAAATTTTTTTAAAGCAAAAATCAAAGAAAAAACGTGCAATCAGCGATTGACCGTTAGTGTTGAAAAACTCGATATTAATGGTGTCGGTGTTGGCCGCTGGCAAAATAAACCTGTTTTTATAGCCGGTGCTTTACCTCATGAAGTGGTCGAGGTGAAAATTATCGAGCAAAAAAGTAAATATGCTCGAGCCAAACTTATTTCTATTACCAAACAAAGTGATAATAGGGTTGAGCCTCTGTGTCAGCACTTTGGTGTTTGTGGCGGTTGTGATCTACAAATGCTTGTTATAGACGAGCAGTTGATTTTCAAACAAAATAAAGTTAGCGATCTCTTTTCACGCTTTTTTAGCACTCAAGGTATAGCGAAAAAAATTGAAGGCAAAGACCTACCTTGGCAAGCACCGATAAAAAGTAGCCCATGGCATTATCGTCGAAAAGCACGCATCGGGGTGCAGTTTGACAAAAAATCTCACGCAACTATTGGCTTTAGACAAAAAGCCACTAATCAATTAGCCGCAATCAAATCATGTCCGGTTTTGGTCGAACCTCTTAATGTCATTTTCCCCTTACTAAAAAAACTACTGGCACAACTCACCGTACAATCTGCCATAGGTCATATAGAAGTAATTCAAGCTGATATTGTTGAGACAATCTTTGCAGAGCAAAGACAAAAAGATGATCACGTTGTACTAGTTATTCGTCAACTAAAACCTATGAATAAAACTGACATCGAGCTTTGGCAATCTTATGCTCGAAAATATCGCTGGCAGGTCATTATTGATGATGGTAATAAGCAGCTGCCGCTGGTAAGTACCAAAGACGAAAATTCTGCTGTACTTTCATATTCATTAGCAGATAAAAGTAAAATTTATTTTGCTAGTAGTGATTTTATTCAAATTAACCATCAAATTAATAATGCTATGATTGACCAAGCCCTAGCTTGGTTAAATCTTTCGCCTAGCGATAATGTTTTAGATTTATTTTGTGGTTTGGGAAATTTTAGTTTGGCACTGGCAAAACACGCAAAGCTGGTCGTAGGTGTTGAAGGTGTGCAAGTGATGGTTGAAAAAGCCAGTCATAATGCCCGAGTCAATGAACTTGATAATTGTCAGTTCTATCAGGCCGATTTAAACAGTAATTGGCTTTTGGATTCTTGGGCTAAAGCTCAGGTGTTTGATAAGGTGTTACTTGATCCCGCAAGAGCAGGAGCAGAGCAAGCCGTTAGCCAAATAGCTAAACTACATATACCTAGCGTTTTATATGTCAGTTGTGATCCGGCAACTTTAGCTAGAGATAGTGCAATACTTATTGCTCAGGGTTATAAACTTGAGAAAATATCTCTTATGGACATGTTTGCACAAACAAAGCATGTTGAGACTATGGTATTGTTTACCCTATAGTATTTAGCATTAAACATCATTCAATTATGTATTAGCTAACATTAAGCTACCTCTCAAAAGATAAAGGAATAGCCATGGTCTCCGTGCGTAAATCACATCAAATAGCAGCACAAAGTTTTGAGCAATGGCTAATCAACTTAGCGTTAATCGATGTCAAAGCAAAGGCTTTGTCTGCTTTATGGCTGCAAGTCTGTAACTGTTATCAGCATGAGAGTGCTGAAAAATTCGAGCTGCTAAATAAAAGCATGGAAATGGTGGAAATATTAAGTGGTTTAAACCTTGATGCAGACTCGTTAGTCGCGGCGTTCATCTCACCATTATTAGACCATGATATTATTGCTATTGAGTATGTTAAAGAGAATTTCTCTAAAGACATTTTAATGCTTTGCCAAGGTGTTGAGCAGATGGCAGCTATTAAAGCGCTACGCCAACAAAGTAGTCAATCAATTGGCTCGGCACCACAAAATATAGATAACATTCGTCGTATGTTACTGGCTATGGTGGATGATGTCCGTGCTGTGGTGATAAAGTTAGCTGAGCGACTATGTGACTTACGTGAAAAGAAAAATAGTGATGAGGAAACTCGTGTGTTGGCGGCAAAAGAAAGCGCTAATATTTACGCACCACTAGCAAACCGTTTAGGGATAGGTCAATTAAAATGGGAGCTTGAAGATATTTCATTTCGTTATCTTCACCCGCAGGTCTATAAAAAAATTGCCAAGCTTTTAGATGAAACTCGTTTGGAGCGAGAACGATATATGGCCAGTTTTGTTGGTCACTTATCTAATGAGCTAGATGACTTAGCTATTAAGGGGGAAGTCTATGGACGCCCCAAACATATCTATAGCATTTGGAAGAAGATGCAGCAGAAATCCCTTGGCTTTGAAGAGCTGTTTGATGTTCGTGCTGTGCGTGTCGTGGTTGAAAAAGTCCAAGATTGTTATTCTGCACTGGGGATTGTTCACACTCAGTGGCCACATATTGCCAAAGAGTTTTCTGATTATGTAGCAACGCCAAAAACCAATGGCTATCAATCAATACATACTGTGGTATTAGGGCCAGAAGGCAAGTCAGTTGAAGTACAAATTAGAACCAAGAAAATGGATGATGATGCCGAGCTTGGTGTCGCTGCTCATTGGCGTTATAAAGAAGGTAACGCTAGCGGTAAAAGTAATAGTTTTGATGATAAAATTGGCTGGCTACGAAAAATATTACAGTGGCAAGATGATGTGAGCGAGAGTGGTGAGTTACTTGATGAATTACGCAGTCAAGTGTTTGAAGACCGAATTTATGTTTTCACGCCCGGCGGTGATGTTATCGATTTACCTATGGGCTCAACGCCATTAGATTTTGCTTATTACATCCATTCTAATGTGGGGCATTGTTGTATTGGTGCGAAAGTATTTGGCAAAATAGTGCCTTTTACTCATCAGTTGCAAACGGGCGATCAAGTCGAGATACTGACTAGTAAGCAGCCTAACCCAAGCCGAGACTGGCTCAACCCTAATTTAAATTACATATACTCTTCACGTGCCCGCGCTAAAGTTCAGCACTTCTTTAAATTGCTTGATAGAGATAAGTATATTGCCCAAGGCAAAGAGTTATTTGACAGTGAAATAGCTAAACATGACTTAGTCAATATAGACTTATTAGCGGCGAGCAAGCGTTTTAATGTCAAAACAGTGGATGATCTTTATGCTGCCATCGGTACAGGTAATGCTAGATTACAGCAAGTCATTAACCACTTTACTCACCTTGACAGTAAATTAAAACCTCAAGCTGAAATAGATCCACAAAGCCTAGTTAAACAAAGCCCGACGAGTAAAGCCCTAGCGCAAGATGATAACGGTATAACCGTTTCTGGCGTTGGTAACTTACTTACTCATATGGCGAAGTGCTGTCAGCCAGTACCTGGTGATACAATCTCAGGCTTTATCACTCAAGGCCGAGGGATCTCAGTACATCGACAAGATTGTGAGCAGCTTGCTAATGCGCTTAATCTGCAACCAGAGCGCTTAGTTGAAGTGCAGTGGGGTAATGAACATAAACAAAGTTACCAAGCCTCGGCACAAATTATCGGCAGTGATAGACAAGGTTTATTACGTGATATATCAACCATTATTGCCAATGAAAAAGTAAGTATTGTTGGCATGGAAAGTCATACCGACAAAGCCAAGCAGACCATGAGTATGACGCTAAAGTTGGAAGTGGAAAGTAGTGAGTTATTACTGCGAGTTTTAGATAAATTACGTCAATTAGATGATGTTAGCCAAGTAAGGCGCCTGTGATTATTGTTCGATAATATTTATCAATCAATCCATCTGTTAATTACTCAAGCCAGTGCGGCCAATAATGAAAAACAATGAGAAATTAAGAAATAAAATAAGATGTTAAATAAACAAGCCTCAATAGAAAAATTACGTTGGATCATGTCGCAGCTACGTGACCCAACCACAGGGTGTCCATGGGATCTTAAGCAGGACTTCGCGTCTATAACGAGTCATACGCTAGAAGAAGCCTATGAAGTTGTGGATGCTATCGAGCAAGGTGATTTTATCGAGCTTGAAAAAGAACTCGGTGACTTACTTTTTCAAGTGATTTTTTATAGTCAACTGGGACAAGAACAGCAGTACTTTGACTTTGATAGTGTCATAGCCGCCATTTGTGAAAAATTGATTCGCCGTCACCCTCATGTGTTTGCTCAGGCTAATTTGCAATCAGATGCTGAGATAAAAGCTAATTGGGAAAATGAGAAAATACTCGAAAGGCAGCAGAAGAATCAGCAGCAAATGGGTAATCAGACTGATAACGAAAACTTGAGCCTTTTGGCTGATATCCCGAAAAACTTACCGGCTTTATCCCAAGCCGCAAAGATTCAAAAGCGTTGTGCGCATGTCGGCTTTGATTGGCATGACATAAAAGATGTCTTTGCTAAAATTGAAGAGGAAGTGCAAGAAGTCAAAGATGAGTTAGAAGCAGACTCACTGGATAAAAAAGCGCTCGCCGAAGAATTAGGTGACTTAATGTTTGCGGTAGTAAATTTATGCCGCCATGCCAAAGAAGACCCTGAAACATTACTACGACTTGCGAATAAAAAATTTACTAAACGCTTTCATGGCGTTGAAACACAAGTAAATCAATCGGGTAAAAGTTTTACCGAACATGACTTAGCCGAGCTAGAAGAATATTGGCAACAGGTTAAGATCCAAGAGAAGAAGCTATAGAAAACTCCTTAATAATTTTATGACCATATTTATGACCTCAAATAAAGAACAATGCCCAAGACACGTTACAATCGGTTTAACTAACCCGAAGAGCCCTACCAATGTTGGTGCAGTAATGCGCGCTGCTGGTTGTTATCAAGTAGATCAAGTGCTTTATACTGGCCGACGCTATGAGCAAGCGGCCAAGTATAATAAAGACACTTTAAAGACAGATACCAAAAATGCCCAGGGTAAAATTCCTTTATTAGCAGTGGAAGATTTTATAAATATTAAAGAGATACTGGAAAATATCTCATCGACGACTAAAATCATATGTGTTGACTTAGTGGAGGGTGCAACACCCTTACCACACTTTATTCATCCTCCGCAGGCGGTATATATATTTGGCCCTGAAGATGGCACGATAAAGCAACAGGTTATAGATTATGCAGATGATGTTGTCTATGTTCCTACCGTTGGTTGTATGAACCTAGCTGCCTCGGTTAACGTGTTGCTTTATGACCGATTAGCCAAATCTAGTGTTATGCAAGAAAGTGATGGCCAGGCGGATGATGTGCTAATTCGTCAAAGTCGTGATACTAACAACAAAGTGAAAGTTAAAACTTACACCGGCAATTAATAGCTGAACTAGGGAGTATTCATACATGGAAAGAGTGATTAGTACTGAGGGAGAAGTAAGTGAAAACGCAAAAATCAATATCAGTTCCTGTCCGGTTTCGCCATCAGTGCAGAGTAAAGCCAAGATACTCTTGTTGAAAGTCACTGGGCTATTTTGTGTTGGTTTAGCTATATTAGGTGCGATATTACCTGTGCTGCCAACAACGGTTTTTTTAATTATGGCGGCGGCCTGTTTTGCTAAATCGTCACCACGAATGCAGAAAAAATTACTGGCAAATAAAACCTTCGGTCCCTTGATTATCGATTGGCAACAACATAGAAGTATCCCCAAAAAAGCAAAGCGCATGGCATTGTTAACCATTGTTTTATCGGTGTGTTGGTCGGCTTTTCTGTTACAAAATACACTATTAACTGGGCTTGTTGTCGCACTTGTTATTGGTCCCTTTATTTTTTTACTGCGCTTACCTCTAAGTAAAGGAACCATAAGCAAAGAAGTAATCAGTAAAGCAGCCATTAGTAAAGAATAAAGTAAATAACTAAACAACCGATAAAGCATAGAGTAGCAATTTACAGACTCTCTACTCTCTAGTACAAGAGGTTGAGGGAGAAAATCTGCATTATCGATTTTCAGCTAATAAACTTGCTAGTAAAAGGCTATGCAAGCGCCTTATTTACTATTATCGCTAAATGATCCGGTAATGTTAAACCTAAAGCAATGTCATGTGCTTGCGCTGACATTTTGCTCCAGGTTAATTGTACAATACGAACAATCTTAGCTTCATTATCTTGCTCGGTATACTTACCCGAAAACTCATCAAAGTAATGCATAAGAAAAATTAAGCAGGCGACATCTTCTAACGTTTGACTATCTCTACTTGTTTTCAAATTGTCCTTACGGATAATAGCAGCACATTGCTCCGCTTGTTCTGTCGCGTAACCCTGCTCAATCATAATACTTGCCGCTAGTTCAGCATGAAACTTACCTTGAGCAATTCGCCATTGATAATATCCCGCTTTTCCTTCGCTAAACTCTGTGCGCTTTAACTGCCAGCGTTTAATGTGCTGAGCTCGAACAGCAATTTGTAATAACTCATTTGCTTCAGGCCAATATTTTTTTAAGCAGTCAGTCATTTGTTGACCGTAAATTAATTCTTTTACTTGGCTAGTCCCATTTAATAATATTGTATTTGGGTCTTGGCGATTAACGTCGTCAATGGCGGCTAAGGTATTAGTTAATTTTTCTCTAGTCATTTTAAAATAAACCACAGTTTAATTCAGGAAAGTAGCACTATTATACGCAACTACTAATAAAAAAGAATCAGGCCAAATAAAGCTCAATAAGATAATAATAAAAAATAGACGATTTTATCGCTGTGATGGCTTGTTGTTATTGTTGTTCGAAAATACCAAGTCAAATAATTCTCTTCCCAACTCAGAGCTATGTTGGGGGGGAGTTGAATAAATAAAATTTTTGTTGGTCTAGTTATTCTAAACCAAATAAATTTATGCAGTTATTGTTTTCAGACAGGAGCTAAAGACGAGTTTAAAAATACTTGTCTATGGTGTTATGTTTTTTGATTAGAGAATAACCATACCTTCTTTCAATGTCTTGCTAATAACGCTTTTGATCACCGCATAGTAAGTAAAAACTTAATTGAATTGGTATTCGCTTTTACGTATAATACTTCCCCGTCCTGCTTGTTTAGCAAAACTCCTATTTCAATAATTTGATAATTACACAAATACTATATTTAACCTTGTATTAAATATTGGTGTACCGTGTTATTTATTAAAATATAATTGAAATAAAGTTTATTAATATTAGCTAATTAAGCACAAAATTCTGTTTTTTCTGACATCGGTGTAAACATGACAACTAGATATATTTTTGTAACTGGCGGTGTAGTATCGTCTCTTGGTAAAGGTATTGCGGCAGCTTCCCTTGCAGCAATTCTTGAAGCGCGTGGTTTAAAAGTTACCATGTTAAAACTTGATCCGTATATTAACGTTGATCCAGGTACCATGAGCCCAATACAGCATGGTGAGGTTTTTGTTACCGAAGACGGCGCAGAAACCGATCTTGATTTAGGCCATTATGAGCGATTTATTCGCACCAAAATGACTAAACGTAATAACTTTACTACGGGCCGTATCTATCAAGATATTTTAGCGCGTGAACGTAAAGGTGAATTTTTAGGCGCAACTATCCAAGTTGTTCCGCATATTACTAACGACATTAAACGTCGAGTAATCGAAGGCGCAGAAGGTTACGACATAGCCATGGTTGAAGTCGGCGGTACTGTCGGTGATATGGAGTCACAGCCTTTCTTAGAAGCTATTCGTCAATTAGCGCTTGAAGTAGGCCGTGAACGTGCAATGTTTATGCACCTTACTTTAGTGCCATATTTAGCTGCTGCAGGCGAAATCAAAACTAAACCAACACAGCATTCAGTAAAAGACTTACGCTCTATTGGTATTTTACCTGATATTTTAGTGTGTCGTTCAGACCGCGCTATTCCCGCTGCACAGCGCGCCAAAATAGCTTTATTCACTAATGTTGAAGAAAAAGCTGTGGTATCGCTACGTGATGTTGACAGTATTTATAAAATCCCTGCGATATTAAAAGCGCAAGGCACAGACGAAATAGTAGTGAAGCGTTTTGGTCTAGACGTACCAGAAGCAGATTTATCTGAATGGGAAGAAGTACTTTACCATGAAGCAAATCCACAAGGTGAAGTTACTATAGGCATGGTAGGTAAATATATTGAATTACCTGATGCTTATAAATCAGTAAACGAAGCATTAAAGCATGCTGGCCTTAAGAACCAAGTCACGGTAAATATAAAGTACATTGACTCACAAGACCTTGAAGTCAAAGGTGTTGGTATTTTAGCTGACCTTGATGGCATCCTTGTACCAGGCGGTTTTGGTGAACGTGGTGTTGAAGGTAAAATCTTAGCAGCGCAATATGCCCGAGAAAATAAGGTGCCTTACTTAGGTATTTGTTTAGGTATGCAGGTTGCCTTAATTGAGTTTGCGCGAAATGTTGCTGGTTTAACGGATGCACACAGTACTGAATTTAATAAAGATACACAGTATCCTGTCATTGGTTTGATCAGTGAATGGTTAGATGAAGATGGCCAAGTAGAGTACCGCAATGAGCAATCAGATTTAGGCGGTACTATGCGTTTAGGTTCACAATTGTGTCACCTGATGAAAGGTACCAAGGCATGTGACGTATATGGCAGTGAAACAATTAATGAGAGACACCGTCACCGTTTTGAGGTAAATAATAACTACCGCGAACAATTAAGCAAAGCTGGTTTAGTGTTCTCGGGGCTATCAGCGGATAAAAGTTTAGTGGAAGTGATTGAAATGCCTGATCACCCATGGTTTATTGCCGGGCAATTTCATCCAGAGTTTAATTCAACTCCACGTGATGGACACCCGTTGTTTGAAAGTTTTATTGCCACCACCTTTGAGTTGCAAAAACAAAAAACAAACGTATAACCTCTTTATCAAAACCGTAGCTAACGCTGCGGTTTTTGCTTTCAGTTTAGTAATATTAAAAATTAACTTTACCGTTCAAAGCATTATACCAATTGCACTAATTTATTGAGCACTTGGTATTACTTGAGCGTCATACATTTTAACAGGAATGATAATGTCAAAAATTAGCAAAATTTTAGCACGTGAAATCATGGATTCTCGTGGTAACCCAACCGTTGAAGCCGATGTCTATCTTGAATCAGGTGCTTGGGGTCGTGCTGCAGCACCTTCTGGCGCATCTACTGGCTCACGTGAAGCATTAGAGTTACGTGATGGTGATAAGTCTCGTTATTTAGGCAAAGGTGTATTAAAAGCCGTTGCTGCTATCAAAAATGATATTACCCCTGCTCTTATTGGCCAACGTGCTGTAGAGCAAGCCAATATCGACAAAATCATGATTGATTTAGATGGTACTGAAAACAAAGAAAAATTCGGCGCTAATGCTATTCTTGCCGTATCTCTTGCGGTCGCTAAAGCAGCGGCAATGGATAAAGGTGTACAATTATTCGAACATATCGCTGATTTAAATGGCACTCCAGGTGTTTATAGCTTACCTCTTCCTATGATGAACATCATCAATGGCGGTGAGCATGCTGATAATAACGTTGATATTCAAGAGTTTATGGTTCAGCCAGTTGGCGCTAAAAACTTTTCAGAAGCATTACGTATGGGCGCTGAAATATTTCACGCCTTGAAAAAAGTACTATCAGACAAGGGATTAAGTACCTCTGTTGGTGATGAAGGTGGTTTTGCTCCTGATTTAGCTTCTAACGCTGATGCTTTAGCGGTAATTAAGGTAGCAGTAGATGCTGCTGGTTATGTTTTAGGTAAAGATGTTACTTTAGCGATGGATTGTGCTGCTACTGAATTTTACGATAAAGACAAAGGTATTTATGACCTTAAAGGTGAAGGCAAGCAATTCACTTCAAACGAGTTTTCTGATTTCTTAGGCGAACTTTGTAAAGAATACCCAATCGTATCAATTGAAGATGGTTTAGACGAGTCTGATTGGGATGGTTTTAAATACCAAACTGATTTACTTGGCGATAAAGTACAAATTGTTGGTGATGATTTATTTGTTACCAATACTAAAATCTTCAAGCGTGGTATTGATACTGGCGTTGCTAACTCAATCTTAATTAAATTTAACCAAATTGGTTCATTAACTGAGACTTTAGCTGCGATTAAAATGGCAAAAGATGCGGGTTATACTGCGGTTATTTCACATCGTTCAGGTGAAACTGAAGACTCTACTATTGCTGATTTAGCGGTAGGTACTGCTGCTGGTCAAATAAAAACCGGTTCTTTATGTCGCTCTGATCGTGTTTCTAAGTACAACCAATTGTTACGTATTGAAGAGTTCTTAGGTGATAAAGCAATATTTAATGGTCGTAGCGAAATTAAAGGCCAATAATAATCAATACCTTTGCTAGTGTGTAAAATAACTGCGTTGCATGTACTCACTGACTAGCGTCAGCTCCGTGCAAACGCCTTGTTATTTTATCCTCTAGCTTCAGTATTAATCATTATTAATATACTTAATTCATAACAGAACTAAATATATGAAAAACGCGACCTAGGTCGCGTTTTTTTGTGGCTGTAGTTTAATGTAGGAAGGGGGAGGATTACTCTTTAGGAAAGCTGTTTATTATATTTGTAATTAACTTCGCTGTTCGTTCAGGGCTCTCTAATGGAAACATATGGCCACCAGGAGTAGTCTGTAGCTTGATATGTTTGTTGAGTTTGATAAAGCGACTAAATATATGATGAGGGAAAACATCGGTAGTAGTGCCATAAACCAAGGTTGCAGGTATAGTTAATTTATTTTTATAACTCGATAAGTTTGAAGGGATATTTCGAAAGATATTTGCTTCAACTTGCGCGTCAAAAGTCAGCTCTAATTGATTGTTACGCTCACATATACCATGAGTAATATAATCGTTTAAACAACGACTATCAAAGTCCTTAAACAGTTTTCTGCCAGAAAAGAGCGCGCCAATATCTGAGCCCAATGGCCACTGAGCACGACGGTTTTCAGCACGTCCGGCAGGGCTAAATTTATCTATCCATCTCGTTTTCTTTACCAGTCTCGCCGCTAGAGCACCAGCGCCACTCAGGGCAGGGGGATCTAACATGATCAGCCCGTTAAATAAATCAGGTCTTTGACAGCAAGCAATAAAAGATATTACGCCACCAAATGAATGGCCTAGGCAGATGACTTTCTTACCATTCACTTGATTGCTTTCTACATAACTTATTAACTCTTCTACTTGAGCTTGCCAGTTATGGTTAATCGGTTTTTGTTTACTGTGACCATATTTATCTAAGGCGATGACCTGCATATTTTCAGGCAGGTAGCTAAAAAAGGTTTGATAGCTACCTGCTGGAAATCCGTTAGCGTGGGCGAAATTAATGATATGTTTTGGCATTGGTGAAATTAACAAGTAAAAGAGACTAGGATGAAATTTAAACGGGTGTTTAAATTTTGTCAACTGCTTAGTATTTTTAAGGTGTTAATTTAAAGATGTTAGCTTAAAGAAATAAAGTTAAGGGAATAAATTTAAAGGAATAAACAACAGACATAAAAAAGCCCAGCATACTGGGCTTTTATGATTATCTGAGATTGTTTTTAGCTTATTTACTCATTAGAACTCTTCTAACATATATTCCAATGAGTCCTCATACATGCGCATATCTTTTTCTAGCTGAAATTTATCTCGAATGGATTCTATTTCTCGCCATTTTCTTTTAGTTGTTGATGCCACACGTTTTTTTGCTACTTGATTTGTTGAGTTGAAAACTTGGTTTATCTTATCCATTAAGCGCCCCTTATTTTTACCATCACATCGAAAAACAATTGCCCTTACTTTTTATCACATATCTTTAAGGATTAAAACGAAAAAACGCATATTCCTTACGAATTATGCGTTTTAAATGGTCGTTTTTTGAATAAAAAACGACTGGCGTATACTAGAGCATAGCGGCTAATTGCTGTTCAAGCTTAACTTGATCAATGGTAAAGTTGCGAATACCTTCCGCTAGTTTCTCTGTTGCCATGGCATCTTCATTCATCAACCAACGATATTTTGCTTGGCTTAATACCGGCTCTTTCTCTGCAGAAGCTTCACTGGCAGTAAGTTTTTGTATAACAGTCTCGGTACTATTAGCTAATTCATCCATTAATGCTGGGCTGATAGTTAAACGGTCACAACCTGCTAATTCAAGAATTTCGCCAATATTTCTAAAGCTAGCACCCATTACTACGGTATTGTAACCTTGTTCTTTATAATAATTATAAATACTGGTAACAGAAACAACACCAGGGTCTTCATTGCTAGCATAGTCAGTACGACCAGTATCTTTTTTGTGCCAATCTAGGATGCGACCAACAAAAGGTGATATTAAAAATACACCGGCTTCAGCACAAGCGCGTGCTTGGGCAAAGCTGAATAGTAAAGTAAGGTTACAGTTAATTCCTTCTTTTTCTAGTTGCTCAGCGGCTTTAATGCCTTCCCAAGTTGAGGCAAGTTTAATTAAAATTCTATCGTTGCTAATGCCTGCTTCGTTATACATGGCAATTAGCTTATGTGCTTTAGTAATTGATGCTGTGGTATCAAACGATAATCTAGCATCTACTTCAGTAGATATACGACCAGGTACTGTTTTTAGAATTTCCAGACCAATTAATACTGAAAGCTTATCTGCAGCATCAATAACTTGCTGCTCAGCATTGTCAGATTGTGTAATAGCCCAAACAACAGCATCTTTTACTAACCCTTGGTAATTAGGTAATGAAGCAGCTTTTAATAAAAGCGATGGGTTTGTTGTTGCATCTTGAGGTTGGAACTTTGCGATCGCCTCAATGTCACCTGTGTCAGCCACAACTGTGGTCATTTGTTTTAATTGCGCAAGCTGTGAAGAAGAGTTTGTCATGACGTTACCTTATTTTTATCCTTGAAAAATTGATTGCTGAACATTTCAAAATTAGATAATGAATGTAGCTGGAGAAATATTACAACAAAAAAATAAAAAAGCACCCTTTATTGCGCTATTTTCACCAAGTTGTTGTGATTTTGTTTTTAACTTACGCCAAAGGTGATTGATTAGGCTTATCTTGCCCTAGATTAAACGCTGTTAACTCACTCAACGCTTATGATATATTACGTCTTATTAAGGTCTCACTAAAATTGGCAAAAAAATATGTTACTTGTTGTTTCACCTGCAAAAAAATTAGATTTTGAATCTCCGTTAGCGACAGATAAATTTAGTCAACCTAGTTTACTTGAGCAAAGCCAGTTATTGATCGACGATTGTATCAAGCTTGCTCCGAGTGATATCGCTAGTTTAATGAAGCTGAGTGATAAGCTTGCCGGCTTAAATGCCGCACGTTTTGGTGAGTGGTCAACCCCCTTTACTACGGATAATGCTAGGCAAGCCATCTTAAGTTTTAATGGTGATGTTTATACCGGACTTGACGCTGCTAGCTTTAGTGAAGAAGATTTTGATTTTGCTCAACAGCATTTTAGAATATTGTCTGGCTTATACGGTTTGTTAAAACCCCTTGATTTAATGCAAGCTTATCGCTTGGAAATGGGCTGTAAACTTGCTAATAGTCGCGGTGCTAATTTATATCAATTCTGGGGTGATATTATTACCGGTGAACTTAATAAAGCCTTGAGTGAGCAAGGTGATGAGGTGCTTATTAACCTAGCGTCAACCGAATACTTTAAATCAGTAAAGAAAAAGTCTTTGAATGCCACCATAATCACACCTTTGTTTAAAGATTGGAAAAATGGTCAATATAAAATTATTAGTTTTTATGCCAAAAAAGCTCGTGGTTTTATGGCGCGTTATATTATTCAAAATAAATTAACCTCCGTTGAGCAAATCAAAGATTTCGATTTGGCGGGTTATCAATACAATGACAGTTTATCTCAAGGTAACGACTGGGTTTTTACCCGTAAAGACCTCTAGCTATTACCTTTGAGTGATTGGCGACAATATTCATTAGACTATATATTTAAACATTTTGCAGGAGAGTTGAAGTTGTTAACTTTACTCGCCAAATTTATAAAATAAACATTTTAACAGGAGGTGACATGTTAACTTTACTAGCAAAGCTTTTTCATGCCTTAAACAGTGATAGTTCCATTAGGCAAATAGCCTTAGCAATAGCGTTAGGTTTTATAGTGGGTTTATCACCACTATTTACTTTGCATAATATCGTGATAATCTTTTTTGTCTTACTCATTAGGGTGCATTTAGGTAGCTTCATTCTTGCGGTTGGTTTCTTCTCCGGGCTGAGTTACTTACTCTCTCCTGTTATTGTTCAGGTGGGTGAGTCATTACTAACACAACCTGCTCTTGCTGACTTTTTTACCGCGCTCTACCAACTCAGCATATTTAAACTCGCCCATTGGCATCATACATATACCTTGGGTGCGTTTGTTTTAGGTGTGGTGTTATCTGCGCCAATATATTTTATCAGCAAGTTTATGATTGAGAAATACCGCGTACATATAATGACATTTTTTGAGAAGTTTAGAATTGTTAAAGCACTAAAAGCCTCTAAGTTTTATAGCTTATATAGTAGTTTTTCTGGTGACTCTAGCCTAACTAAAGGAGGCCTGTAATGGCTCGTTTTATTCGTTGGCAAGGTATGATTGCCTTTATTGTATTAAGTGCTTTAGTAGCAGTATTTATCTATTTATTTGCCGCAAGCTTAGTAAAAAAAGCGATAGTCAGTTCAGCTGAAAGTGCTTTTGGCGCAGAAGTAAATGTTGCAGAGGTTCAGCTTTCATACTCGCCATTGCAGTTAAGCGTTCTAGGTTTTCAAGTAACCGACAAAGAAGCCCCTACGCAGAACTTATTCAGTTTTGAGCGTGCCACTGCCGGTATCGATGTTTGGCAATACTTATTTGGTAAGATCATTATTGATGAACTTGAAGTAAGTAAATTAGAATTTTCTAGCATTCGTACACAAGCGGGTAAAGTTTACCTCAACGAGCAATCGGATGGAGAAGCAACTGAAATAAGCTTAGCTGAGCAAACCAAAGCCATGCTACCGGAAGTTGATATGAAACTACCGGATGTTAAAACCTTACTTAATGACAGTAACTTATTAACGGTTAACGCCAGCAAACAACTACAAGATAGTTATAAAGCTGAACAAGTGAAATTAAAAGCATTGCAGGCGCAACTGCCTAATAAAGCGAAGCTGAAATCTTACCAAGATAAAGTCAAATCTTTAGGCAAGATGAAAGTGAATTCATTAGCGGATATAGAAAAAATCAAAGCTAAATTCGATAAAATCAAAGCCGAGTTTAAAGCGGATCAAGCACTGGTTAAAAAAGCTAAACGACAAATATTAGCCAGCAAGAGCCTTTTAGCTCAGCAAGTTAGTGAACTAAAAGATGCACCAAGTAAAGATTGGCAACAAATTGAAAAAACGTATCAACTTGAAAGTATCGATACCGAAGACTTTGCTCATATCCTCTTTGGCGAGCAAGCGCGTGAATATGTGCAAAAGGCTCAATGGGCCTATGATAAAGTGTCACCTTTTCTTGATAATACTAATGGTGAAGAAACTACTGAAGCGGCACAGAACCATGCAAAAGGGCGCTTTATCAGCTTTAAAGAAGAGTCACCATTACCATCAGTATTAATCAAAAAGGCACTTTTTTCTATTCAGCTTGCTGAGGGAGAAGTAACGGTTAGTGGTAGTGAGTTAACACATCAACATTGGATTAGGGGTAAAGCCAGTCTAATGAATATTAACTCAAGCGCTAATGGTGAACTTAGCCTTAGTAGTAACTTCATGCAGTCAAAATCAGGTGATTTTAAGGCTAACGGAGAATGGTTGGTAAATGATAGAAAGTTATCAAATACTGAATTGACCAAAAGCAAAGCGCTAACCTTATCCCTTGAGAAAGCACAGCTTAGCGGTAAGGGCAGCTTTGACTTAATCAATAGCGAAGTTGTCGCAACTAATCATATCTCGCTAAAGCAGGCAAGTTATCAAGGTCAGGCTAAGTCTACAATCACTCAATTATTACTCGATACCGTTATGTCATTAGATAGTTTAACTATTGATGTCGGTGTCCGTGGTGAGCTAAGTAAGCCAAACTTTACTATTGCCTCGTCATTAAATGACGCTTTAACGGGTGCATTTAAACAGCAGGTTGCCGGAAAACTTAATGACTTTAAGGACAAAGTGAATAAAGGCTTAAATGAGAAATTAGCTAATGCCTTGAAGTTAGGTGATAGTCAAGCGGCAGAGCTGCTTGATCTTGAGGCCTTATTAACGGATACCGATAAAGCGCTGGCAGACTTAAAGAATTCAGATATTGTTAAACAGCAGCAGAAAAAGCTAGAAGATAAAGCCAAAGATAAGTTAAAAGATAAGTTGAAAAATAAACTTGGCGATTTATTTGGTTAGTTTATTCAGTTTGAATTTTAGATAAAAAAAGACCGTATTGCTTAAAGCATTACGGTCTTTTTATTGGTGATGCTTTTACTAGTAGCTACACATTGCTACCGTAAAGCCCCAACCATGATAAACGCCACCATCTTTGGCGTTATATCAATGTAACACTTAGCGAGGGCTAGAATTTAGCAAGGGGTTACTTCGCTGCTTTTTTTGCTTGCTTAGCTTTTCTCTTTACGTGTTTCTTAGCTTTGGCTTTTTTCTGCGAGTTAGTAAGCTTAAGTTTTACCTTCTTATTAACCACACGAGATTCTTTGTGCTGTGGTCGTAACTCTTGAATAACACGACGTGGCAGACGTTCTTTGGTATAGCGCTCTATTTTACCAATAACAGCCATATCATGTGCTTCAATTAAGGAAATGGCAGTACCTTTATTACCAGCACGACCTGTGCGGCCAATACGGTGAATATAAATATCTACTTTGCGTGGCATATCAAAATTGATGACATGGCTGATGTCATCAATATCTAAACCGCGGGCAGCAACATCGGTAGCTACTAATACTTTCACATCACCATTTTTGAAGCGTTCAATGGCCTTGTTACGTTTATCTTGCGGCATTTTTCCTTCTAGCCAAACACAAGGTAATTCTTCAGCGTAAAGTTTACCCGAAAGAGTTTGTACAGTTTCACGTTTATTAGCAAAAACGACAGTACGTTCGACGCCTTCTTGCTTCAATATATTGATCAACATATTTAACTTGTGATTAGAATCATCAGCTAAGTGAAGCCATTGATGAATTACCGCTTTCTCTTTGCGTGAAGGGTTTGATTCTAAAAATATAGGATCGTCCAGTACTTCTTTGGCAAAACCTAGTACACCAGCACCTTCTAAGGTTGCTGAAAATAACATGGTTTGTTTGCGCCAGCGGGCTTCAGCAACAATGCGGTTGATGGTGTCACTAAAACCAATGTCGAGCATGCGATCGGCTTCATCTAGCACTAATATTTCAATTTCGCGGGCATCAAACTGCTCATTTTCAATATATTCTAATAATCGACCTGGCGTTGCCACTAATATATCGGTTGTCGATGTAAGAATATCAGTATGACTGCCATAGTTAACACCACCTGTTATAACACCCGTTTTGATTTTAGTTAGCTCAGTAAGTTGCTTACTATCTTCGCCAATTTGTATCGCTAACTCTCGAGTTGGCGTTAAAATTAACACCCGAGGAAAGCCAGGTTGAGTACGCGGATAGTCTAATAAATGTTGAGCAATAGGTAATAAAAAGGCGGCGGTTTTACCCGTACCAGTTGGGGCTGATGCTAGTATATCCTTGCCGGCCATCGCTTCAGGGATCACTAGATCTTGAATTGAGGTAGGCTTGGTGTAACCAAGTTTATTGATACTGGCTAATAATTCTGAGTCTAGATCGAATTGCTCAAACATAGGGGATAATTCACTAAGGGTTAAAAAGGTTAATATGGCGGCAATTATAGTGGTTTTAGCCCTTGCTGTAACTATTTATCGCAAGGGCTAAGTAATCAATAGAGTAGCGTCGCTGTGGAAACTATTATTGAGTGGCTGGGGCTAATTAAAGTAAGCTACTGTACTCGACTAATATCTGCTCACACCAAGTATCTAAACGATCATCCGTTAAGCTATATTGGCTATCTTCATCTAACGACAACCCTACAAATAGCTCGCCATCAGCTGTTAATGCCTTTGAGGCTGCAAACTCATAACCTTGAATCGGCCAATAGCCAACTGGTTTAGCGCCTTGTGCCAGTACTTGCTCGTGTAACATGCCAAGTGCATCTTGAAACCATTCGCTGTAACCAACTTGGTCGCCCATACCATATAAGCCAATAATCTTATCTGAAAGATCTAATTGGTTAATATCACTCCAAATTGATTCCCAATCCTCTTGCAGCTCACCGTAATCCCAAGTGGATATACCTAAAATTATAAAGTCATAATCAAGGCACAGTGCCAAAGGTTGCTCTTTGATATTAAATATATCAACCAGATCGGCACCGATTATTGCCTGGATTTTTTCGGCAACTATCTCTGTGTAACAAGTGGTTGAGCCATAAAACAAACCAATTTTCATTTTGCTATTTCCAATGTTGATATATATATCCGCTCTACTTCAAGAGACAAGTTCAGGATCACAGAGCAATTTCACAGGGATTTTAGCAAAAACATTTATCTTTGTTTACAAGTTAATTCACTATAGTCGCGATTTTAAGTTGCAAATAATGTCTCATGGCTGTAATTTCCTTGGATAAAATTAGGTCTATTCAAATGAGCCGTTATGTTTAGCTTATTTTTTATAGCGTTATTGCTGTTAGTTAATTAAAAATCCATTAAACATTAATTAAAAGTTTATTAGCCATTTGTTACCTATTTATTAGGAAACTGTTAGGAATCAATATGTATAAAACGTTCTTTTTTAGCGTAGCACTGGCTACGTTTAGCTTAGCTTTATTTACCCAAGGCGCCCATGCTGAAGGGCAGGCTAATGTGCCTGCGACATTAGCTAAAACAGCTAGTGACCCAAGTGTGCTTGATGTTGAAGCGTTAAAAGCAAAAATCAATAGTTCTTTAGGTTTAACCGTTATTAAAGTTGAAGCGACACCGGTACCTGGTATTGCTTTGCTCGTCACTAATCAAGGTTTGTTTTACGCCAGTTATAATGGTGATTTTTTCATTCAAGGTAAGGTCTATAGTTTAGGCAGTACAGTGACCGATTTAGCTGAAGAAAGCTTAGCGAAAATTCGTCTTGAAGGTATAGAAAACTTTAAAGATGACATGATTGTTTATAAAGCAGAAAATGAAAAGTATGTGGTAACAGTGTTTACCGATATCACTTGTGGCTATTGTCGCAAAATGCATGAACAAATGGCAGATTATAATGACCGTGGCATAACCTTTCGCTACCTAGCTTATCCACGCTCAGGTATTAAAGACAGAATGGGTAATTTGAGTCAAGGTTTTAAAGATTTACGCTCAGTATGGTGTAGTGACGATACTGCAAAAGCATTAACCAAAGCTAAAGCCGGTAGTGGTATCCCTTATCGAATTTGTGACGCACCAATAGAAGCACAGTTTGATTTTGGTCGCCAAATAGGAGTTAACGGTACGCCAGCAATTATCTTATCCAATGGTATGATGATCCCTGGTTACCAACCACCTGCACAATTAGAAGAGTTATTGAAAAAGACTTAAGTTTTTATTACTCTGCTAAATAGTTGTTATGGCTTACCTTATAAAAGTACTTGCTGATTATCTGTAAGTACTTTTTTTATGTTAAAAATAACTCTGTCCGCAAGCCGTAAATATCCTAACTGAGACCGAATAAAGATGATTAAAAAAATCATTCGCCGAGCACAAGTATCAACTGCTCATTTGCCAGATACTTTACCCGAAACGATAAAACAAATTTATGCTAGCCGAGGCATGCAATCAGCGCAAGAGCTTGAGCTTAATGTTGCTCGTTTACAAGGCATGTCGGCTGATACTGCGCTTATGGGCATGGACAAAGCATGTCAATTATTACATCAAGCGTTATTAAATAAAACACGCATTATAATTGTTGGTGATTTCGACGCTGATGGCGCCACAAGTACCGCCTTAATGATGACAGCGCTTAATCTGTTTGGTAGTAATCACCATGACTTTATTGTGCCTAATCGATTTGAATACGGCTATGGCTTAACTCCTGAGATTGTTGATCTTGCTGCCCAGCAACAAGCACAAATGTTAATTACTGTTGATAATGGTATTAGCTGTATTGCCGGCGTTAAACGCGCTAAAGATCTTGGCATGCAAGTTATCGTTACTGATCATCATTTACCAGGGCATTCATTACCCAATGCTGATGCCATTGTTAATCCCAATCAAGTCGGTTGTAATTTCCCCAGTAAAGCCCTTGCCGGTGTTGGCGTGGCATTTTACTTGATGCTGGCGTTAAGAAAATATTGCCGAGAGCACAACTTCTTTACTGAACAAGGTATTGCTGAGCCCAATATTGCCCAGTTATTAGATTTAGTTGCCCTTGGCACAGTAGCGGATGTGGTATCACTTGATGCAAATAATCGTATTCTCGTGGCTCAAGGTTTAAAGCGTATTCGCGCCGGACAAACACGGCCGGGTATCCAAGCCTTGATTGAAATCGCCAATAAAAACCAGCAAAGGCTGGTTGCCAGTGACTTTGGTTTTGCTCTTGGTCCACGTATTAACGCTGCTGGCCGCTTAGATGATATGTCTTATGGAATCAATTGTTTACTTGCCAATGACTTATCGAGTGCCCGCGTAATGGCGGCTGAACTCGATGATTTAAATAAAACCCGCCGAGAAATAGAGCAGGGTATGCAACAAGAGGCGGAGCGTGTACTTACATCACTTAATTTTGATGAAGAGCACTTACCCAGTGCAATTTCACTCTTTCAAGCTGATTGGCATCAAGGGGTTATTGGTATTGTTGCCGGACGTTTAAAAGAAAAGTTTCATCGTCCATGTATTGTCTTTGCTAAAGCGAAAGTCGAAGATAATGATTCTGAACACGCCGAAATTAAAGGCTCAGCACGTTCAATTCCGGGTTTACATATTCGTGATTTACTTGAACACATTGATAGCCAAAACCCAGACTTAATTATTAAGTTCGGTGGTCATGCCATGGCAGCAGGTTTATCAATTAAAGAAAAAAACTTTACGCTATTTCAGCAGAAGTTTGATGAATTGGCTGAAAAATGGTTAAAACCGGAAGACTTAGAAAGCATCATCCTTTCCGATGGTGAATTAAGTGCAAACATGCTGACTCTTGAATTTGCCGAGCAATTACGTGAAGCGGGTCCTTGGGGACAAAGTTTTCCCGAGCCGTTATTTGATGACACCTTCACCCTAATACAGCAGAGAATTGTCGGTGAAAAGCACCTGAAGATAGTGGTAGAAAAAGACAGTGCTCAAGGCAAGCAGGTTTTTGACGGCATTGCCTTTAATGTTGATGTTAAAGCTTGGCCTAATACACAAGTTAAACAGGTTCATCTTGCTTACCGTCTCGATGTTAATGAATTTCGTGGCAAGCGTACCGTACAACTGATGATTGCTGATATTCGTACTGTCTAACACAGGCTCTGGCTACCTAGAGAAACCAGCATTAAAAATAGCACCAATAAAAACTAAGGATTTTAAATGGAGCAAGCACTGGCTACTATCCCACTGACTAAACTTGCCATCGCTTTTATTCCCGTGGCTTTGGTACTAATTCTTTTAGCTTGCTGGTCATTACCACAAAAGCGAACCTTGCATGCCTTAGTGCGCATGTTAGTGCAGTTATTGTTAGTAGGTTATGTTTTAAGCTATATTTTTGCCAGTGATAATGCCTGGGTTATAGGTTCATTACTGCTGGTGATGGTACTGTTTTCAAGTTGGATCGCGTTAAATAATATTGAGTCGCCGCGAAAATCTCTTTTTAACAGTGCTTTTTTAGCTATTTTCATCAGTAGCTTGGTGGTTTTAGTCGTCATCACCCAAGGTGTCTTGAATCTAGAGCCCTGGCATCAAGCGAAAACGCTAGTGCCACTCGCTGGTATGGTATTCGCCAATGGCATGAATAGCGTCAGTTTATGTGGAGAGCGTTTTTTGCCGAACTTAATCGCGGTGAAAGTTTTATAAATGCCCGTAACATTGCTTTTAAAGCGTCGATGATACCTAATATTAACGCCTTGTTTGCCGTTGGCATTGTTTCTCTGCCGGGCATGATGACAGGGCAAATACTTGCTGGCGTCTCGCCATTTATCGCAGCGCGCTATCAAATTATGGTGATGTGTATGGTCTTTGCTTCAGCGGGATTAGCATCGGCGATATTCTTAGTATTAAACAAAGAAAAAAAACCAAACCGCAATAATCTTATATGACTAATTCGTTATGATTACTTATTTAGAAAAGTCGTTATAAAAAATAGTAATAAAGCTAGGTATATAGGTAAGAATAAAAGTAACTTTAAAAAGTATAAAGGCGAGTTGTTAGGCGTATATTTACCCCCTTATTTACGTTACAATGCGCGACTATTTGTCTTTTGCCCGTTAAGGTAGCTAAAAGACTGTTAATTAAATTAATGCTTGAAGATTTATGTTCGAAACAAATCCAATATTAAGTAAATTAAAAGAAATCCGTGCACGTGCTAATTCGCTTCGGGGGTACCTTTGACTACGACGTTAAAGCAGAACGTTTAGTTGAAGTTTCTCGAGAGTTAGAGCAGCCAGAAGTTTGGAATGAGCCAGAGCGTGCTCAAGCCTTAGGTAAAGAGCGTAGTGCCCTTGAAGAAGTGGTCAATACGATTGTCGAGCTTGAAACTGGTTGTGAAGAAATCGCAGATTTAGTTGAGCTAGCGGTTGAAGAAGAAGATCAAGAAACCTTCGACGATGCAGAAGTAGAAGCTGCTGCCCTTGATGCTGTCTTAGAAAAATTAGAATTTCGCCGGATGTTTTCGGGCGAGCAAGACGCCAATAATTGCTATTTAGATATTCAATCTGGCTCAGGCGGCACTGAAGCGCAAGATTGGGCTGAAATGTTGATGCGTATGTACTTACGCTGGGGTGAAGCACACGGTTATAAAACCGAAGCTATTGAAGTCACCGATGGCGATGTTGCCGGCATTAAAGGCTGTACGATAAAATATACCGGTGAATATGCATACGGTTGGTTACGCACTGAAACAGGTGTACATCGCTTAGTACGTAAATCGCCGTTTGATTCATCAGGTCGCCGCCATACCTCATTTGCTTCAGCGTTTATTTATCCTGAAATTGATGACAACATTGAGATTGATATCAATCCGGCAGATTTACGCATTGATACTTACCGTGCATCAGGTGCTGGTGGGCAACATGTTAATAAAACCGACTCAGCAATTCGTATCACCCATATTCCTAGTGGAGCTGTGGTGCAATGTCAGGCAGACAGATCTCAGCATAAGAATCGCGCGACAGCGATGAAGCTGCTTAAAGCCAAATTGTATGAAATAGAAATGCAAAAGAAAAATGAAGGCAAACAAGCATTAGAAGATGGTAAATCAGATATTGGTTGGGGCAGTCAAATTCGCTCTTATGTATTAGATGATAGCCGTATTAAAGATTTACGAACGGGTGTTGAAAATAGAAATACCCAAGCCGTTTTAGACGGTGACTTAGATAAGTTTTTAGAAGCCAGTTTAAAATCTGGTTTGTAGAATCGGCATGCGGGTGTTGAAAATAGAAGCAGCATAAACCAAGCAAGCCGTATTCAAACTGTAGTAATACGGTGACTTAGATAAATTTTTAGAAGCCAGTTTAAAGTCTGGTTTGTAGCAGTAATCATAGATTAACCAACATTGAGGTAAGCACTTTAGCGTGTTTACGTCATTCCCGAAGTGTCTTGTCGGGAATCCATGAACACATTATGGATTCACTAAAGGTAATAGAGGAAAGACATAGTTACCTCAACAAGGTGTGAATCACACATTGAAAAATTAAAGATAACTTTGAGAAACTAACATGACAGATAAAGCCAATAATACACCCGTAGCACAAGACGAAAATAAACTGATTGCTGAGCGCCGTGTAAAGCTTGAAAAGATTCGCTCTAATTGTTCCGCTAATGGTTTTCCTAACGATTTTAATCGTGAACACTTAGCCGCTGACATCCAAGCTGAACATGGTGAAAAAACCAAAGAAGAACTTGAAGAGCTACAGGTTACTTATGCTATTGCCGGTCGTGTTATGGCAAAACGTGGACCATTTTTAGTGATACAAGACTCGTCAGGTCGTATTCAAGGTTATGCTGAAAAAACCGTGCAAAAAGAAATAAGAGCTAAATGGGGTTCATTAGATATCGGTGACATAATTGGTATTAAAGGTATCTTACATAAATCAGGTAAAGGTGATCTTTACGTGAACATGGATGAGTACTCACTATTAACTAAGTCATTACGCCCATTACCAGAAAAATTCCACGGCTTATCTGATCAAGAAACTAAGTACCGTCAGCGTTACGTTGATTTAATTATCAATGAAGAGACCCGTAATACTTTTAAAATGCGCTCAAAAATAGTTGCTGGAATTCGCAACTTCTTAACGCAGCGTGATTTTATGGAAGTTGAAACACCTATGTTGCAAATCATACCGGGCGGCGCAACGGCTAAGCCATTTATGACGCATCATAATACTTTTGATCTTGATATGTACCTACGTATTGCGCCAGAGCTTAACTTAAAACGTTTAGTGGTTGGTGGTTTTGACCGTGTTTTTGAAATTAACCGTAGTTTCCGTAACGAAGGTATTTCAACTCGTCATAACCCAGAATTCACTATGATTGAATTTTATCAAGCGTATGCTGATTTTAATGACATGATGAATTTAACCGAAGAAATGTTACGTACCATTGCTCAAGATGTACTAGGTACTACCACTATTCGTAATACCGTTAAAAATGCTGATGGCGAAGTAGTAGAAGAGAAATTCTATGACCTTGGTAAGCCGTTTGTACGTTTATCTATGGTTGATGCTATTTTACAATACGGCAAAGAACATCGCGCTGCAGCACACCTTGATGAAGCCGTATTACGTGACCCTGAAAATAACTTTGACGCAATTAAAGCCATGGCTAAAGCTGTAGGTGTTAAAGAAAGTAGTGCTTCTAAAGTTTGGGGCCCAGGTAAATACATTTGTGAAATATTCGAAGAAGTTGCCGAGCATTTATTAGATCAACCAACGTTTATCACAGAATACCCGTGGGAAGTTTCACCATTAGCACGTCGTAATGATGAAAACTCATTTATTACCGACCGATTTGAATTTTTTGTCGGTGGTCGTGAATTAGCCAATGGTTTCTCTGAGCTTAACGATGCTGAAGACCAAGCTGAACGTTTCCAAAAACAAGTAGCAGAAAAAGATGCTGGCGATGATGAAGCTATGCACTATGACGCTGATTACATCACAGCCCTAGAATATGGTTTACCACCAACGGCAGGTGAAGGCATTGGTATTGACCGTTTAGTGATGTTGTTCACTGATTCACCAACAATCAAAGATGTTATCTTGTTCCCGCATATGCGCCCTGAAGCGGAATAATAACTTAAGACTCATTTCTTATTCGTTAACATCGAAAACTAAAGCCTGTTGTTTATAGTGTTTATCACACTGTAACAATGGGCTTTTTTATGTGCGTTAATCAATACACCTATACCAAGTTGGTATTAATACTTAAGTGAATAAAAAGTAGTACTTTTTTGGAATTTACATTCGGTTAACAAATTGTTATTGTTAGCTTTGTAGATATTTTAAACTCATCGCAGTGCATGCCTCTTGAAATTGAGGAACGTACTTTGCGCACTACAATATAGCTCTTCTCAATAATCTACGATTAGTCTGTGATATCGAACTCTCACTAGTCAAAACCCTCTAGACTCCTAGAACCGACAAAAGTCTTAATCGTTCATCGTCCATCAATTTTGGTGGTCAATAAATATTGAAAAGAGATAATTATTTTTTAATAAAATAGCCATGAAGGCAAATAATAAAACAACGCAGGAATAATAATGTTAATAATAAAAAACCTATCCAAAACGTATGATAATGGCGTTAAAGCGCTTGATAACGTCAACTTAGAAATACCAAAAGGCATGTTTGGTTTACTTGGCCCAAATGGCGCGGGTAAATCGTCATTAATGCGTACCATAGCAACGTTACAAGATGCAGACAGCGGTAGTATTGACTTTGATGGCATTGATGTACTCAATGATCCTCAAGCCTTAAGGCAACGCTTAGGGTATTTACCGCAAGATTTTGGTGTATATCCTCGTATTAGCGCGTATGAATTACTTGATCATTTAGCCATATTGAAAGGCTTAAAAAATGCAGGCGAACGCAAAGAAGCGGTAGAAGGGTTGTTAGCACAAACTAACCTTTATCAGCACAGAAAAAATGCCGTCAGTGGTTTTTCTGGGGGTATGCGTCAACGTTTCGGTATTGCTCAGGCGCTATTAGGCGATCCAGATATATTAATTGTGGATGAGCCAACCGCGGGTTTAGACCCTGAAGAACGTAATCGTTTTCATAACCTGTTAGTGGGCTTAGGTGAAGAAAAGGTCATTATATTATCAACACATATTGTTGAAGATGTGACTGAACTTTGTCCTAATATGGCGGTGTTAGCATCAGGTAAAATAGTACTTGAGGGTAACCCTATTGAAGTCACTAACCAGTTAAATGGTCAAATTTGGCGTAAAGCAATTACGCAAACTGAGCTAAGTAATATTGAAGAGCAATACAATGTGATTTCTAAACGCTTATTTGCCGGACAAACTATCGTGCATATTATGGCTGAAAATGCGCCATTAGGTTTTGAAGCGGCTCCCGCGAATTTGGAGGATGTATATTTTTCAACATTAAACCAGCATCGTTCAACTCATCAAGCAGCAACAAAAAGCAAAGTTGCTTAATTAGCGAAATAAAGGATGAGGAATCTATTATGTTAATAAAAATGTTTGCCTTTGAATGGCGATACTTTACTCGACAACCTTCTTTTTATGTCACCAGTTTACTGTTTTTTTTACTGACTTTTTTTGCCACAGTAAGTGAAAATATACAAATTGGCGGTGGCGGTAATGTATTATATAACGGGCCATTTTCTATTGCCCAAACACTACTGATCATGGGCATATTTGCCATGTTTTTAGTCGTTAATTTTGTTGCGAGTACGGCAACCCGAAATGAAACCAGTAAAATGTCGGAGTTACTTTACAGTAAACCGATTAATCCATTAAGTTACCAACTGGGTCGTTTTTTAGGCTCATTTGCGATTGTTGCTACAGTATTTGCTTTTGTACCTTTAGGCATACTTATCGGTACTGTTCTAGGTGAACTAGCGGGTTGGGTTGATACTGAACGTTTAGGGCCAACTAATTTAAGTTACTACTTTAGTGCTTATTTTTACTTATCATTGCCTAGTTTATTTGTGCTGTCTTGTTTTTTTTATGCCGTAGCTATTAGGTTTCGTTCTATGATGGCGGTTTATTTATCTGCCGTTGCTTTATTTATTCTTTACTCTATTTCAGGACAGTTATTGAATGAACCTGAATACAGAACATTGGCGGCATTACTTGATCCATTTGGCTTGAATACTTTTGGTGAAGTAACCCGTTATTGGACTATGTTTGATAAAAATAATAGCCCAATAGAGCTATCGGGGATTTTACTTGAGAACCGTTTGTTATGGCTTGGCGCTTCTGTGGTAATTATGGTGTTGTTTGGTGGTTTTCGTTCGAAAGTACGTTTAAGCCAAGGCAAAGTAAAAAAGCAAAGCAAAAAAGCACTGAAAAAAGCTGAACAACAGCTAACACTGCAAACTGAAAAAATCCCTCAGTTATTACAAAACAATATTTCTACAAAAAGTTCTGGTATTCAAACTGGTTCGCATATGCGCATGCGTATATTATTTGAAATTAAACAAGTGATTTTCAGTGCACCATTTTTGGTGTTATCAGTATTAACTATTTTTATGTTAGTCGCTCCATTGGTAGACCCGCAAGGTATGTTTGGTACGCCTAATTGGCCGTTGACGCAAAGTATGGTTTCATTAATTTCTAACTCAACAGGCTTGTTAATGATGATCGTGCTGGCCTATTACAGTGCTGAAATTGTCTGGCGTGAACGTAATTCAGGCATGGGTGATATTGTCGACTCTATGCCAGTGAACAATATAACTTTTTGGTTATCAAAAATAATTGCAATCAGTTTAGTACTGGCACTTTTATATGTTTGTGGCATAGCGGTTGCTGTGGTAAATCAGTTATTACAGGGCTATAACCATATTGAGCTATCCCAGTATGTAATACGATTAGGTTACGTTAATTTACTGCCACTAATCTTTACTGCTGTACTCGCATTTTTCTTACAAGTGATTAGCCCAAATAAATATATAGGTATGTTGTTATTTGTACTCTTTATTATTAGCTCTCTAACCTTAAGTAGCTTTGGTTTTAGCCACAATATGTTTCAGTTTGGCAGTGCACCACAGGTGTTATATTCAGATATCAATGGTTATGGTAGCTTTTTAACAAGCCAGCATTGGTATACGCTTTATTGGGGCGGCTTAACTATTGTTTTTGCAAGCTTGACCTATGCACTTTGGCATAGAGGACCAGCGCAAAAAATTAAAACACGTCTAAATAAAGTCAGTTATTATCTTGCTACGCCAGGTAAAGTAAGCATAGCTTTAGGTTTAGTACTGTTTATCGGTGCAGGCAGTGTCATTCATTATAATACCCGTATTGTTAATGAATTTGTGATTAGTGATGATAGTGAAGACTTGCAAGCTGCCTATGAGAAAAAATATGTTGAGCATCTTAATGCGGCAATTCCGATCATTACCAAAACCCATGCAAAAGTAGATATTTACCCCGAAGAAAGGCGAATTGAAGCGGTTGCTGAATTAACGCTAACAAATACCTCAAACACTGCTATTGAAAAGTTCTTAGTCACTAAACCACAGCATACACAACAATGGAATGTTGAAATTGACGGCGGTACTCTAGGTGAAATGGATACTCAGTTTAAAAGCGCATGGTTTGTTTTTGATAAACCTTTACAACCCGGTGAAATCCGTCAAGGTAAGTTAACCGTAACGCGAGATAATAATGGTTTCACTGATGGTAATTATGACGTTACCTTAGTTAAAAATGGCACCTTCATAAATAACTTTGAATTGTTTCCAACCTTTGGCTATCAAAAAGGCTTTCAGCTCAGCGATCGCCATAAACGTCGTAACCATGATTTAGAACCCTTGCAACGAGCAAATAAACTTGAAGATGACCGCTTTTATAATGAGAGCTTTTTCGGCAATGGTGTTGGCTTTATTGATTTTGAAGCAACAATTTCAACTGCGAAGAATCAATTTGCTATCGCACCGGGTTATCTACAATCTGAAAAAGTGGTTGGTGAGCGAAAAATTTATCATTATAAAATGGATGCCCCAATCGTAAACTTTTACTCTTTCATGTCTGCAGATTTAGCGAGTAGAAAAGAGCAATATAAAGGTATTGATATTGAAGTGTATTTCCACAAAAATCATGTAATGAACGTGGATAGCATGATAGCGTCAGTGAAAGACTCTATTGATTATTTCACGGAACACTTTGGCCCTTATCAACACAAGCAACTACGTATTATTGAATTTCCAGGGTATAGAAGTTTTGCGCAAAGCTTTGCTAATACCGTACCGTACTCTGAAAATATTGGTTTTATCAGCGATGTACGTAACCCCGAAGATATTGATCCAGCTTATTATGTGACGGCCCATGAAGTCGCTCACCAATGGTGGGGACATCAAGTAGGCGCCGCTAACGTGCAAGGCAATGCGATTATCTCGGAAACGCTTTCACAATATAGTGCGTTAATGGTAATGGAGAAAAAATACGGAGAAGAAAAAATCCGTAAGTTCTTGAAATACGAATTAGATCGTTATTTACGTGGACGAAGTGTTGAGTCTATAGAAGAAATGCCACTTTATCGTAGTGAAAATCAGCAATATATTCATTACCGTAAAGGCTCTGTTGTGATGATGGCACTTAAAGATCGTTTAGGTGAGCAAAAGGTTAATACAGCGTTGAAGGCATTTTTAACAGCGTTTAAGTATCAAAGTACGCCTTATCCTACCACTCTAGATTTAATGGCTTACTTAACAAAAGAAGCGACAGAGCAAGAACAAGCGTTTGTCAGTAATTTGTTTGAACATATTAGTTTATACGACCTCAAGACAACCGATGTAAAAGTAGTGGCTGTTGACGGTATGGATGACTTTTATGACGTAACACTTACTATTGATGCCGCTTTAAAAAGAGCTGATGGTCAAGGTAAAGAAACTGAGGTTGAGTTTGTTGACTCAATCGATATTGGTTTATTTAGTGCTGACCCTGAAGATCTCTCAGCCAAAGACTTTGTTTTATATTTAGCTAAACATGAAATTAAAACCGGTAGTAACGAAATCACCGTGCGGGTAAAGGGTAAACCTAAATTTGCTGGTGTAGATCCTTTTGTGAAATACATTGACCGAGATAGTGCCGATAATATTTATCGTTTATAACAAGTAATGCTTAGCTGCAGATAAGTTATAGTGTTAAAACATGTAAAGCCTTGTGTAAAACTCTGTACAGAGAGTGATACACCGGGCTTTTTTCTTTATTTAACCTCTAACGCTATTTTTCTTAGCCGTAATTGCGTAGATTAGGGCACTTATAAAATATAACAATAATATTCTCCTTGAAAGTAAGGGTAACCTAAATTCAACGGATAATTTTTAAAGTGAATGCAAGAGAGTGAGGAAGTAAATGGGTGTTTCAAGAGGCGGCTTTAGTTCGCGTTTCGGTTTTATCATGGCAGCGGCAGGTTCGGCTGTTGGTTTGGGCAATATATGGGGTTTTCCAACCCAAACCGCGAGTAATGGTGGTGCTGCTTTTGTGCTCGTTTATTTAGTCTTGGCATTTTGTTTAGCTTACCCAGCTTTTATGGCGGAACTGTTAATTGGCCGTTATGGTCAAGCCAATGCCGTGAGTAGTATGCAAAAAATTGCCCGTAATACTTGGCAAAAACGCTTTGGCTTTGTCGTTGGTTTTGGCGGCATTATTTGTGCGGCACTTATTTTAAGTTTTTATGGCATTATCGCCGGTTGGATGATGTCTTATGCCATTGAACCCCTAGCAAGGTTAGTGGGTTTAACTGGCGCAGCTGACTGGTTGATAAATCACTCCCTTATACGCAATATTCTATTTACCGCGTTCTTTATGGGACTGACCATTTTAATCATTCGAAGTGGTGTTGAGCAGGGCATTGAGAAATGGTCAAAGCGCCTGATGCCTATGTTAATCGGTTTACTGATATTATTAATCATTTATGTTTTTACCCTTGAAGGCGCAAGAGAGGGCTTTAATGCCTATTTAAATCCTGATTTTTCTCGAGTATTAGAGCCTGATCTATTGATCAGTGCTTTAGGGCAAGCATTTTTCTCCTTGTCACTGGGTACCAGCGTGATGATTATTTATGGCTCTTATATTGCGAAGAAAGAAAACTTAGTGACTCTAGGCGCACAAGTGACCCTAATTGATGTCTCTATTGCCTTTTTAGCAGGTTTATTAATTATCCCATCTATGTATGTAGCACAGGCGCAGGGCGTAGCTATATTCGCCGAAGACGGCAGTTTAATATCTGGCTCTAACTTGGTCTTTACGGTTTTGCCGGCATTATTTTCGGGAATGGGCTTTGTTGGTTTATTTGTTGCCTTTGGCTTCTTTGTTTTAATGTCTATTGCGGCATTAACATCGAGTATATCTATGTTGGAAGGACCGGTATCGTTTGCGGTAGAACGTCATGATATACCACGTGAGCGAGCAACCACCTTTATTGGCTTAGGCATTTTAGTGCTAAGTATTATTATTGTGGTTAATTTAGAATGGATGTTAGATTTTGTTGCTATTTTATCAACGCAATATGGTCAGCCTATCATCGCCATGCTGTGTTGTGTCTTTGCCACTTGGATATGGCATAGAAGTGATATCTTAGCGGAGATTAAACAAGGTAATGATACCGCGGAACATAGCCTCTTCTGGAAGATTTGGCCTTGGTACACTAAGTTTGTATGTCCGACAGCTATTGCATTAGTATTCTGGCATTCTCTTTAACGACACCTGTTTGAAGTTTATACTGCGTTATCGTATGTTCGTGTAGCAGACTACACGTCACATATTATGTCTTGTATAAACACCAAACAGATAGCCGTTAACCTATTTGTTAAGGTTAGCTAAACCTATACCCGTCACCACTCAAGATGCATATTCAGAGCGCTTGAGGTATTTCAATTCAAGGCGCAGTGATGAAGGAATGGTTATTCCCTTCTAAGTCACTGCAACGAAGAAGTGGAATTGCTCAAACGCTTCTCTGATGGGTTTAAAATGTCTTTATGCAGCGGTAAATAATCAAAACATAGAGTGACTATGTTTGAATTATTCTCCTTGCCTAAAGGCATTTTAATTCCCACTGAAATCGAGCACTTTGAATGGTAACGGGTATATAAAACTCTATAGCTGTAATGTTTGAAAGTTCCAGCCTTAAAGCCTTGGCCAGTTTAACTGCCAAGGTTTTTTTATTGCCGTTAATAGCTCATTAACCTCTGTATTTAAGTAATAATCACCGTTACTCGGTAGCGAAGTAAACTCAAACTCTTCACCTAAATAAGTAAACTTCAGTGCATAGGCATGTAAATAACCTCGGTCTGCTTTTGAGGTACTGTAATAAAGTTGGTCGCCAACAATGGGCGCGCCTATGCTCGCTAGTGCTACCCGTAATTGGTGGGTTTTACCCGAATGAGGTTTAAGCAGATATAACCTTTGCTTGTTAGCAATGCTATAAGAGAAAAACTGGGTAATTGCCGGGTTTTCCATGGTGCGTAATAACTTAAACATGCCACGGCGACTTTTTGCCATATCACCTTTAATTAGACCCTGTTTTTTACTCGGTTTTTTATCCGCAATGGCAAGATAGTATTTTTCGATATCGTGATCATTAAAAAGCTGACCAAAGGTTTGTGCACAGGTTAGATTTTTGGCAAAGATTACCAAACCTGAAGTCATTTTATCTAAGCGGTGTACTGGGTAAAGTTCGGCATTCTTATTATGGCTTTGTATTTGCTGTTTTACTAAAGAGAATAGCCCGGAGCCGATTTTACCTTCATCATGAAAATTAACGCCCGGTTCTTTATCAACCACAATAAAATCATGATGTTCTGTAATAGTTTTAAACATTTAAATTAACCGAAAAGACTTTATGTTTGCTATGATAATTCAATCATAAATATTTTACTCTTTTTACAGGATGTTATTTTGCGAAAATCTCCTCAAAGCCGCTTTTCTGCGCAGGTAATAAATAAATTTAAATCTACATTTAAAGTCACGGCGATAGCCGCTAGTACAGCGTTATTATTTGCTTGTAGTAGTCAAGAAACGACGCAGTTACCTACCGGCGTAAGTTTAATTGAAACGGTTACAGCTCAACAAGGTACGCTTAATATACCTTTTAAAAAGTACCAGTTAGCTAATGGCTTAACGGTGATTTTACATCAAGACAACTCTGACCCTTTAGTACATGTTGACGTTACCTACCATGTTGGCTCAGCCCGTGAACAGCTAGGTAAGTCCGGCTTTGCCCATTTCTTTGAACATATGATGTTTCAAGGCTCACAAAATGTTGCCGATGAGCAGCACTTTAAAGTGGTTACGCAAAGTGGCGGCGACTTAAATGGCACCACCAATTCAGATCGTACTAACTATTTTGAAACTGTGCCGAAAAACCAATTAGAAAAAATGTTGTGGCTTGAGTCTGACCGTATGGGTTTTTTACTTGAAGCTATCACTCCAGAAAAATTCGAGATACAACGTGCAACGGTAAAAAATGAACGTGGTCAAAATGTTGATAATCGTCCCTATGGCCGATTAAATGAAACCGTGAATCAAATGATCTTCCCACGAGAACACCCTTATTCATGGCCTGTTATTGGTTATATGTCAGATCTAGACCGCGGCACAGTAACTGATTTAAAAGAGTTTTTCTCTCGTTGGTACGGACCTAATAATGCGGTATTGACTATCGGTGGTGATATCGATGAAGCGCAAACGCTTGCTTGGGTGAATAAGTACTTTGGTGCATTTAATGCCGGTCCTACGGTAGAAAACATTGCTAAGACGTCAGTTACCCTGACCGATAATCGTTATTACTCCTTTACCGATAACGTTTCTTTGCCATTACTTTACATTAGCTTTCCAACGGTTTACGGCATGCATGCTGATGAGCCTGCATTAGATGTATTAGCGAATATTTTAGGTGGAGGTCCAACATCACTACTTTATAAAAACTTAGTGAAATCTGGCGTTGCCGTACAAGCAGGAGCGAGTCATCCATGTCGTGAATTAGCGTGTGGTATGAATTTCTTTGCTTTGCCAAACCCACAACAAGGTTTATCACTGACAAAAATTGAGCAAGTAATTAATGACACGCTAGTTGAGTTTGAAGAGCGCGGTGTAAATGCCGATGATTTATTAAAAACCAAAGTAGGCATTGAAACTGGCACCATTTATGGGTTGCAAAGTGTTTCAGGTAAAGTATCTAACTTAGCTCATTATCAAACCATGCTAGGTAATGCTAATTACACTGAACAACAAGTGGCTCGTTATAATAAAGTGACCAAAGCCGATGTTATGCGAGTATTTAAGCAATATATTCAAGGCAAGGGCGCGGCAGTATTATCCATAGTGCCTCACGGACAAGAAGCGCTAATAGCAAAAGCAAACAACTTTACTCTGCCGGATATCAGTAAGCCACCAACGCTGGCACAACTTGATACACCACTGATGAAAAACACCAGTGATTTTGATCGCAGTGTTATGCCTAGCTCTGGCGCAAACCCACAGATTACCGTACCAAGTTTATGGCGTGAGAAATTTGATAATGGCATTGAAGTGATTGCCACTAAAAACAGTGAAACACCAACGGTAAGTTTATTACTAAGTCTTGATGGCGGTGTCTTACTCGACTCAGTCGAAAAAGCCGGCTTAGCGAGTTTAACCGCGGGCTTAATGAATGAAGGCACTACCGTACACAGCAAAGAAGAGTTATCGAATGAACTCGCTAAACTTGGCAGTGATATCTCTATCGGTGCAGCAGGTCGTAACACTTATATCAAAGTTAACAGTTTAGTTAAAAATCTTGATGCGACGCTAGCGTTAATGAACGAAATGATGTTTAAACCTGCCTTTGCTCAAGAGGATTTTGATAGAGTTAAAAATCAGTTAATTCAAGGATTAGAGCAAGGTAATAAAGATGCACGTACTTTAGCCAGTAGAGCATTAAAGCAAGTGACTTACGGTGAGAATAATCGCTTTGGTTTAGCTGATAGCGGCACCATAGCTACGGTATCGGCTATATCACTTGATGATATCAAAGGCTTTTATCAAGCTTACTTTTCACCGGCTAAGGCAAGTTTAGTGGTAGTGGGAGATATTGATAAAGCTGAGTTATTAGCGAAATTGTCGCCCTTGAAAGCTTGGCAGGGCAAGGACTACAGTATTCATGGTGATTATCAGTTCCCACAAGTAACGCCAAATAAACTTTATTTTGTGGATTTACCTAATGCCAGTCAATCGGTAATCAAGCTTTCTCGCCGAGCAATGACTTATGATGCAACAGGTGAACACTTTAAAGCAACGTTAATGAATTATCCGCTAGGTAGCGCGTTTAATAGCCGTATTAATTTAAACCTACGTGAAGACAAAGGTTATACCTACGGCGCCTCAAGTTACTTCTCGGCAGGTAAAACCCTCGGCCGCTTCAGTGCTGGCGCTAGTGTTAAAAAAGAGCATACCTATGATGCTATGCTTGAAATCGAAGCAGAGCTGAAAAATTACCAGCAACATGGCTTAACGGATGATGAGGTTACCTTTATGCGCCAAGCTATTTCACAAAATGAAGCGTTAAGTTTTGAAACGCCGAGTCAAAAAAGTGGTTTCTTAAGACAATTGTTACAATTTAATCTGCCGGTTAATTACGGTGAGCAACAAGGTGAAATTATCAAAAACATCACCCTTAAGCAGTTAAATGCGATTGCCGCAAAAGAATTAGCAAAACCTATGCAATGGATTGTGGTTGGTGACGGTCAAGTAGTTAAGCCACAATTAGAAAAGCTTGGTATTGAAGTGGTTGATTTAGAATTGGCCAAATAAAACCTTAGGTATAACAAATAAAGCCGAAATTTAATTACTAGGTATTGAAAAACATTAAAAGACCCCTTATTAATATCGTATCAATAAGGGGTCTTTTGTTTTAGACACTTAAACCCTTACTCGCTAAATACTAAATTAAGCTAATGGCTCTACTTAGCGCATTCGTATAGATAGGAATTATTTTGACACTCTCATTAACAGATTATATTGGCGCCTTTAGCCAAAGTGAAAATTTAGCTGCCGTTGCCGGTATTGGGCGCGGTATAGAGCGAGAAGCATTGCGCATATTGCCAGAAGGTAAATTATCTGAGCATAGTCATTATCATCAGCTGGGTTCAGCGCTGACCCATGGACAGATAACTACCGATTATTCAGAGACTTTGCTTGAATTCATTACCCCGGTAAGTTATTCACCAGAGCAAGCTATTGCCCAATTACAAGACATTCAAAAGTACACCTTTGAGAATATTGAAGGAGAACTGTTGTGGCCGATGAGTATGCCTTGTTTTGTTAATGATGCTGAAAAGATACCGCTTGCTCAGTATGGTAGTTCTAATATTGGTAAAATGAAGACGGTTTATCGTCAAGGGCTGAAAAATCGTTATGGCTCTATGATGCAAGTCATCTCAGGAATTCATTTTAACTTTTCATTTTCGCAAGATTTTTGGCAAGTACAACATAAGCTACATGAGACTGCAAAAATAGAGTCATCAGGTGAGCAGTCGTTACCGCTAGGTGACTTCATTTCTGAACGCTATTTTTCTATCTTAAGAAATTATAAACGTTTTTGTTGGTTGATCCCCTATTTATACGGTAGCTCTCCGGCGATCTGTGGCTCTTTCTTACAAGGTATAGAACATAAGTTACCTTTTAAAAAATCACCTTTTGGCGCGCTTTACCTTGAGCATGCTACTTCTTTACGCATGAGTGATTTAGGTTATACCAGCTCTGAGCAATCAACCTTGAAAATCTGTTACAACAACTTGGCAGATTATGTTGATGGTGTACAACAAGCGATAAAACTAAAATCTAAAGACTTTGCAGGCATTGGTGTCAAGGTTAACGGCCAATACCAACAACTGAACGACAATGTACTACAAATTGAAAATGAGCTGTATGCACCTATTCGTCCTAAACGAGTGGCTAAATCTGGAGAAAAGCCCTCTGTTGCGTTAGGAGAGCGTGGAGTAGAATACATTGAGGTGAGAGCTCTTGATGTTAATCCTTTTTCAGATACCGGTATTAGCATCGAACAAGTTCACTTTTTAGATATATTCCTTACCTTTTGCGCTTTTGTCGACAATAAAGAGTTTGATTGCGCGGCACAAAAAATTCATGACTCGAATATGAATGAGGTAGTGTTACGTGGTAGAGACCCTGAGTTATTATTGTCTGATAGCAATAACCTAGGTGAAGTTAAACTTAAATCGGTTACTACTTGGGGTAATGAGATATTTGAGCAGCTGCAACTTGTGGCTGAGCTGTTAGATAAGGCTTACCAAACCAGTAATTACAGTGCCGCTATTGTTCGTGAGCAAGCTAAAATTAATGATGCTAGTTTAACGCCTTCGGCGCAGCTAATATTGGCTATTCAAAAGCAGAGTTTATCAAGCTATGCTTTAGAGAAAGCCAGTCAATATCAACAACAGGCGAAAGCTCGCGATTACCAGTTTTATAACCAAGCCTTCTTTGACGAAAGTGTGCCGGCTTCTCATCAAGCGCAAGCTGAAATTGAAGCAGGTGATGTACTAGATTTCGATGAGTTTTTATCTGACTATTTCGCTTAAAACTAGGTAGGACTGAGTGAATTCTTAATAGATAAACCAGTAGGATAGAGATAAAAAAAGCGCGTCAAGTTGACGCGCCGGTTATCTAAGCAAACAATACTTAAATTAAATGAAAGCAATCCAGGGAAGAATGTTTCAATAGTTAAGACGTCGTATCAAACGAGAAGTTCACTTTATTTAAAAATTATTTATATTCATTAAGTTCATCCTGATAAAAACTGCCATAGTTTAATTCATTACCTAGAGCGCAGTAGACTACCATTTCCCCTTTTAGAACGCCCTGAAGCTTGTTTTAGCGATGAAAATGGCTAAAGCGAATACCTTACAAGTGATAGTGGAATAATAAGGCTGTTACGCTTACATGGTCTGTTATTAAACCTTATACCCATTCCGTTAAATTATTACCCACTTTTGCGGGGTAAAATACGCCAACGCGGCGTTGCTCTCAATCAAGCACCTAACTAAAACTAAAAGGCGCGGTAAAAGCATGAGACATCACTAATAAGAGGCGGAATAACATAGCTGTTATTCGGTACATTTTCAGTTATTGAATTCTAGACAAAAAAAAGCGCCTAACTAAAACTAGAAGGCGCGTAAAACATGAAACACTAAGGGAATAACATAACTGTTTAGTAAGAGTGCCACTTTTATGTTTAGTTCACATTATTTCTAATTAAACATTAAAACTCACGATTTAATTTAGGGAAACCCGTAAAGCATGAGACATCACTAATAAGAGGCGGAATAACATCATGGTTATTCTATTCGCTGAATCGCAGACAAAAAAAGTGCCTAACTAAAACTATAAGGCGCGGTAAAAGCATGAGGCGTCACTAATGAGGTCGGAATAACATAGTTGTTATTCTACTTGCTGAATGTCAGGTAAAAAAAGCGCTCAACAGTCTTTTAAAGGAACGAGAGAGCGTGTAAAAGCATGAAACGGTACTAATGATGGCGGAATAACAGTGTTGTTATAGTTATCTCTAAATCCTAGGCAAAAAAAAGCGCTTAACTATAAAAGTAAGCGCGTAAAACATGAAACACTAAGGGAATAACATAACTGTTTAGTAAGAGTACCGCTTTAAGGTTTAGTTCAAATTATTTTTATTTATTATTAAATAATTTTATCGGTTAACTTAAAGATGATAAATTTACTCGCAATAACTGCCATTGGTTAAGTGTTTCTGGCATTATCAAGGTAGATTTAAATAACTGTTATTTGTATATGCCTTCATGTAAAAAGACCTTAATAACTGCTGCAAGTGTTTTATTGCTGGTAAGTTGTGCAACACCACCTCCTAAAAACCCTGAAAATATTTGTGAAATATTTCGCGAACACCGTGATTGGTACTTTGCCGCTAAAGATGTTCGTGAGCGCTGGGGTGTGCCTATACATGTGCCTATGAGTATGATGTATCAAGAAAGCTCTTTTCGTCATAATGCCATCCCACCAAGAGATTACCTCTTTGGTTTTATTCCTTGGGGTAGGGTGAGCAGCGCATATGGCTATGCTCAAGCTAAAACCATGACTTGGAAAGACTACGTGCGGGAAACAGGCAATTCAGGTGCTGATCGCGATGACTTTGATGATGCCATTGATTTTATGGGCTGGTTTATCTTTAAAACCCAAAAAGTGAATGGTGTCTCCAAATGGGACGCATATAACCAATACCTAAATTACCACGAAGGCTGGGGTGGCTTTAAGCAGAAAAGCTATAAGAAAAAGCCTTGGTTAGTTAAGGTGTCGCGTAAAGTGGATAACCGAGCTAGGCGTTATAGTAGTCAATTAAAGAGCTGTGAAAAAGATCTCGATCATGGTTGGTTATGGCGATTATTCTTTGGCTAAAGTAAATCATTGCATATTAGTTATGCAGGCTAATTTTTACCAGCTTAGATCTAGTAATGATCATAAACACAGTGCCATAAAGATTGTCATTTTCTTCTTTTTACAACGAAAAAGCGCTAAGGCTAGCTGTGATAATAGCTTCAGCAATAGCTAGCGTTTTAAGAAGAAAAATAGAAAATAAAGACTGTTTTTTTGTTAAATAGTTGTTGATATAACAAAGTGCTGCTACTGATAGGGTTGGCTATTGTTATCCACAGAAATTGTGGAAAGCTGAATGAGGTTATTCGAAAGCCCTATTCTGTGGATAACTTTGTGGTTAACTTTGTTACTGTTTAATTATTCGTCTTCGGGGTTATCATCAATAAAATGCTCAGGCATTACCCGTACTGTTTTTATCATATTGCCTGCCACATCAATGATTTCTACAGGGTAGCCTGAAATTCGCAAACTAATATTACTCTGTGGAATCTCTTCTAAGTATTCGATAATCAAGCCATTAAGAGTTTTAGGTCCATCTGTGGGCAATTGCCATGACATCTCTTTATTAATATCACGAATACTGGCACTAGCATCGACTAAATAGCTGCCATCTGGCTGCAAGGTAACTTCATCACTGGTGGGTGGCGTCATGGTGGTGGTGAAATCACCAACAATTTCTTCAAGAATATCTTCCAAAGTAACTAAGCCCTGGATATCACCGTATTCATCAACCACTAAGCCCAAGCGTTCTTTAGCATGCTGAAACTTTAATAGCTGAATATTTAATGGTGTGCCTTCAGGAATAAAATATAATTCACGAACCGCTCTAAGTAATGTCGCCTTAGTAAATTGGTTTTTGGATAGAAGCTTTAATGCGTCTCTGGCATGTATATAACCGACAACATCATCTATGCTATCGCGATAAAGCAGCACTCGAGTATGGTTTGATTGAGTAAGTTGCTTCTGTATTTTTTTCCAATCATCGTTAACATCTATACCTACTAATTCATTGCGGGGAATCATGATGTCTTCAACCGAGACCTTTTCTAAATCTAAAATGCTTACTAGCATAGCTTGGTCGCGCTGATGCAATAGCGCACCTGATTCGTTTACTACCGTTCTTAATTCCTCACTACTAAGACTATGTTGCTCTCTTTGTTCAGCATTAATACCTAAAAGCATCAAGAAACTATTGGTTATCCAGTTGACCACGACCACTAGAGGGAAGAGTAGTTTAAGTAATAAGCTTAAAATTATTGAGCTCGGGAAGGCCACTTTTTCCGGGTACAGCGCTGCGAGAGTCTTAGGGGTGACTTCAGCAAAAATTAGGATGACTAAGGTTAATACTACGGTGGCAATCAAAATTCCCATGTCACCAAATAAGCGTAAACCTATTACCGTGGCAATAGCCGAGGCTGCGATATTAACCAGGTTATTACCAATAAGAATTAAACCAATAAGGCGGTCAGGGCGAGCAAGTAATTTACTGACTCGCTTAGCACCTTTGTGCTTTTGTTTTTCGAGGTGACGTAATCGATATCTATTCAATGACATCATGCCGGTTTCAGAGCCTGAAAAATAGGCAGATAAAACGATTAAGATGCCAAGAATGGTAAAGAGCATCTGGGTGGATATACTGTCCAAAAAGGGAATTTCCTTTAGCTAAAGTAAAAGTTAAAAATTAAAATAATGATGTAACACTGCTAGCTTATACCAGCAGTGTCATTGCGACAAGGGCAGGGAGAAATAGTGGTTATTTATAAAATGAATTCTTTAACCAAGCGGCTACCAAAGTAAGCTAATGTCAGTAAGCCACTGGCACTGATCATTAATACCAAGACTCGGTGACCACGCCAACCTTTTTCAAAGTGTCCCCAAAGAATAAGGCAATAAATAGCAAAAGCTAGCAGTGATAGTACAGTTTTATGAGCATTTTCTTTCGCCAGAAAGTTATCAAGGAAAGCAAAGCCAATAACTTCACTAACAAATAGAATGGCTGTACCTACGGTTAAGATACTAAAAAGTTGCTTCTCTACTTGCATAAGTGGTGGTAAATGAGCGACAGCGGTCAAGTTTTTATTTTTTAGTTTTAAGTTGATATAAGTGACTTGGAAGGCAAATAAGGTCGCAATAATGAGAATGCAATAAGCAATTAAGGCAAAACTGATATGGCTCAATAAAATGACTTTCTCTACCACCAAGGGAATGGAGTCAATGGGCGGAAGAAAGATGATGACTAATTGCCATAAGCCGGTAAAACCATAGACCACGGGTAGCAATAAATTGACTTTAAAGCGCAGCGCCACCAGAGTAATCACCATTGTGATAACTAAGCTGACTAAGGAAATCACATTGGGTAAGTTAAAGTTGATACTGTTTTGGGAGAAGAATAATAAGGCATCATTAAAGCCATGTACCGTGATAGCAGCAGTAGCTAAACTTAATACTAAAGTGATATTCGGTCCTTTAGGATGAAATAATCGTGTAACGATTGCTAACGTAGCAAGTATATAAAGCACAAAAGCTAAACTTGAACCTATAACCAAAAAATCCACTAATTAACCCCTAAAACAACGGAACATATCCATTAAAAAATTGATTCTATCAGATAAAATCTCCTGCGCCATGTGATTCGTGCAAAGTATTGACTTAAATTAAAGAAAACCAAAGGTTATTTTATTCACAAGCTACTCAGTACTTTAATTGAGAATAGCGAATGAATCTTGTGCACTAAAGTATTTATAATTCACTTTTATCAGCACTAAATGACATGCGGGACTATCTGCTGTCGCATCTTAGGGATATTTGGGTATAATAGCAGCATTAACCTCACCTATATTTCGCTGTTAGAGTATTTCATGTTTGACAATCTTTCCGATCGCTTAAGTAAAACGCTTAAAAACATTAGTGGCCGTGGCCGTTTAACCGAAGACAATATTAAAGATACCCTACGTGAAGTACGTATGGCATTACTTGAAGCCGATGTCGCTTTGCCCGTTATTCGTGAATTTATTGCTAAAGTAAAAGAGCAAGCGGTTGGTACCGATGTTTCTAAAAGTCTCTCCCCAGGTCAAGTTTTTGTCAAAATTGTACAGAAAGAACTTGAATCAGCCATGGGTGAAGTCAACGAAGGCCTTGATTTAAAAGCGGCGCCACCAGCTATCGTATTAATGGCTGGTTTACAAGGTGCGGGTAAAACCACTTCTGTTGCTAAGTTGGCAAAGTTTTTAACCGAACGTGAAAAGAAAAAAGTATTAGTTGTCAGTGTCGATGTCTATCGTCCAGCAGCGATAAAACAGCTGGAAACCTTAGCCGATGAAATTAATGTTGGTTTTTTCCCAAGTGATATCTCGCAAAAACCCATTGATATCGCTACTGCCGCTATTGATCATGCGAAGAAAAACTTCTTCGATGTCTTAATTGTTGATACTGCCGGCCGTTTACATATCGATACAGCCATGATGGCCGAGATTCAGCAACTTCATGCCGCTATCAACCCAGTAGAAACTCTTTTCACTGTTGATGCCATGACTGGTCAAGATGCAGCGAATACTGCAAAGGCCTTCAATGATGCCTTACCATTAACCGGTATTATCTTAACCAAGACCGATGGTGATGCTCGCGGTGGTGCAGCGCTCTCTATTCGTCATATTACCGGTAAGCCAATCAAGTTTATGGGTGTCGGTGAAAAAATTGAAGCGCTAGAGCCATTCCATCCAGATCGTATTGCCTCACGTATCTTGGGTATGGGTGACGTACTTTCGCTTGTTGAAGAGATAGAGCAAAAAGTTGATAGAAAACAAGCTGAGAAATTAGCTAAAAAAGTTAAAAGTGGTAAAGGTTTTAGTTTAGAAGACTTTCGTGACCAGCTTGTGCAAATGAAAAGCATGGGCGGCATGATGGGCATGATGGATAAACTGCCGGGTATGGGCAATATGTCTGATAAAATCAAAGATCAGATGGATGATAAAATCACCGTGCGTATGGAAGCCATTATTAATTCAATGACTCCGGGCGAACGTGAACGTCCTGATATTATCAAAGGTTCTCGCAAGCGTCGTATTGCTGCCGGCTCTGGTACTCAGATCCAAGATGTTAATAAAATGCTCAAGCAATTTGCTCAAATGCAAAAAATGATGAAGAAAATGTCAGGTAAAGGCGGCATGAAGAAAATGATGCGCAGCATGCAAGGCATGATGCCACCAGGTGGTGGAATGGGCGGTGGCGGCGGTATGTTTGGCCGTTAATCCTCACTTTGCTAATAGTAAGCTAAATACTTATCTATTCTAATAAAGGTCGCATTCGCGGCCTTTTTTATTTTCAGCAATAAAAAAATGTAAAATATAACAGATAAGAAAGCAGTAAATTTAAGTTACATCAAATGCTGTTAGCCAATGCAGTTATAAGTAAACTACAATGATCATCATGCCAAGTATGATGCACTATGAAGACAGTACGCTATCGGCGATATGAACGGCCGTTAATCCTCACTTTCCTAATATTAAGCTTAATACTTATCTATTCTAATAAGGTCACATTCGCGGCCTTTTCTATTTTATCTCGATTAAGTTTATCGCTTCACTTGCCTATATTGGTAATTTGTTGCTATAAATCAATAAAGGTAACATTAACTTACATCTTTATGAGATTTATTCGCATTTGTGTTTAACTTTGTGTATTATGCGGGCAATTAAAATAATACAAAATAGCTCTAGTCTACATGTTATCACTCAGTATTTAACATTGAGCTAACATTTTTGGCACTAATGAGCTCAATTGGAGTAGTAATGAAATTTCAAAGAAAAGCACTCGCTATAGCCGTAATGGTAGCAACCTCAACGTTAAGCGCTTGTTCAAGTGACGATGTCAAAGAAATAATTAACGACAAAATAACTAAAATAGAATTATCAAGTAACTCAGTTGATGAAAATTCAAAAGGTGCTGAAGTTGGCTCTATCTCTACAGATATTTTAGATTCAATAAAATCATTTACTTATTCAACAGACAATGAAAATTTTGTTATTTCGGGTAATACATTAAGCCTAGCCGCTGAATACTCATTTGATTATGAAAAAGAACAAACAGTAGATGTTAATATTACAGCTACTGATAGTAGCGGTACTGCTGTTACAAAGGTACTAAGCATCGAAGTAAATGATTTACTTGATTACTACGGTTTTATGAGCAAAGTTGGTGATGTCAACAACTCAAGTGTTTCTTACGGTGGTCAATCTGCACGTCATGCATTAATTGCCGAGCTGAAACATTACATTGGTAAAGGCGGTTTACAAGCTGATTTAGCTAATGGCGATTTAACCACTGAGCAGCAAGTTATTGATAAGTTAAATAGCTACTATGATGCCACTGAAGAATCGTGGGATGGATTTGAAATTACTTTCACTACAGCGAAACAAAAGTTATTTAAAGAATTATCAAGTAGCTATAAAAGCTTAAAATCTAAAGTTGCTGGTAATGATTCTGGTGGTCAACACAAGTTATGGAATGGTGAACAAAATGCAGACGGTCACTACAATGGTGTAAACATCGCCTTTGCTGGTTGGTCTGAATGGGAAACTGTTGCTCCTCTTGTCCCTGCTGAGGATGTTCTTCCACAGAAAACACCTCATGGTCTTGTTCAACAATATTTCAAACAAATTGCTGATATTGCCATTGGTACTTTGGGTGATAAACGTTATGTACCAGGTGCAGAGCAAGTTGTAGATAATGAAATACCTGTTTACGTTACTGATAATGGTTTAGATTTAAATCAATTAATTCAAAAGTTTTTATTGATGTCAGTGGCTTACTCACAAGCTACTGATGATTACTTGGATGAAGCTAAAGGTTTAGCGGCAGATAACATAGCTCAAGATAAAGGCACTAAAGATTACACCTCATTAGAACATCAATTTGATGAAGGTTTTGGTTATTTTGGTGCAGCAAGAGACTACTTGTCATATAGCGACGATGAGATCGCGAGTAAAGGTGGTCGTGATGAATGGCAGGGTCAACATGATACTGATGGTAAAGATGGTATCGACTTAACGAGTGAGTTTAACTTTGGTAACTCAGTTAATGCCGCTAAACGTGACCGTAAAGCTGTTGTGTCTACTGATTACACTAAGCAAGCCATGGATGCTTTCTTAAACGGTCGTAAACTTATTAATGATAATGCTGGTATGGCATTAACTGAAGCGCAAATGACTGAGTTAGAAGGCTACCGTGATGTTGCCGTTGATGCATGGGAACGTGGCGTAGTTGCTACAGTTATCCACTATATCAATGATCTAGATGCAGATTTGGCAAAAGTTGATACTGCAGAGTTTGATTATGCAACAACAGCTAAACACTTCTCTGAGCTAAAAGGTTTTGCTTTAGGTTTACAATTTAACCCATACTCACCAATTGCTGGTACTGACGAAGCTAAATTTGCTAAGTTTTTAGAGCTTCATACGCTATTAAAAGATGCGCCAGTTTTAACTGGGGATGTTACTGGTTATCGTGAAGATTTAGCATTAGCTAGTGAGTTGTTACGTATAGCGTACAACTTTAATGCTGAAAACGTTGCTGCTTGGTAAGCGTTTATTGCTAGTCTAGGGCATTAAAACTCTAGGTTAGACAATTAAAATTTTTAAACAAAGCTTGAACAGGGATGTTGTTCGAGCTTTGTTGCGTTTAAATACTTAGTAACTTGCATCATTGTGCAAGGGGAAATTGTTGTTAAGGTTTAAGCAAGATATAGGTCAAGTTAAGGTAAATAAATTCATGAAGTATCCCAAAGAACTCTCTTTAGCTCTTTCATTCAATAAGAAGCTTATTTCCGTGGCACTTGCCTCAGTATTTTTGGTAAGCGCTTGTGGTGAAGACTCATCCAGCAGCAGTGGTGAGGGCTTTAATAACAGCCAAAACACTAATACCGATTTTGACCAAGGCAAGTTAATTGTCAGTATCGTTGATAAGGTTATTACGCCCACTTATCAACAATTTTCTTCGGTAGCTTCTTCTCAACAACAAGCAATCAGTAATTACTGTGTGCAAGAGTCAGCACTTGCCTTGGGTACTGGTAGTGAAACACTAGTAAATGATGCCAAAGTATTGGCAAAAGAAAGCTGGCGTAATGCTATGAACTCATGGCAACAGGCGGATATGATGCAATTGTCCCCTTTGCTAATTGGTGATGGAGCTTTACGAAATAATATCTATTCATGGCCTACACAAAATACTTGTGGTGTTGACCTTGATGTAACTTACTTTAAAGCCGGCAGTGTTAATGGCCAACCTTACAATATCGCTACGCGAACAGCCTCACGTAAAAGTATGGTCGCCTTAGAGTACTTACTTTTCAATGATAACCTTGCTCACTCTTGTACTGGTTCAACAAAACCGGACAGCTGGGATAATCAAACAGAACAATACCGTAAAGTTGTCCGCTGTGAATTTTCTAGTGAAGTGGCCAGTGATATTGTAAATAACGCTGATGAGCTATTAACTGCTTGGTTAGGCAGTGATGGTAATGGTGGTTACGCCGCTAAACTTAAAAGCGCAGGCACTGTCGGCAGTGATTTTGCCACGCAACATGAAGCAGTAAACAAATTAAGTGATGCCATTTTTTACCTCGATAAATACACCAAAGATGGCAAGTTAGCGAAACCGCTAGGATTGTTTGCCAATGAATGTGGTGCACAAGCTTGTCCCGAGGCCGTTGAGTCAAAATATGCTAACCACTCGATTAAAAATATCACTAATAACTTACAAGCGCTGAAAATGTTTATGCAAGGCAGTTTAACTGCCGATGAAGTAGATGCCTTGGGTTTTAGTCATTACTTAATTGATGTTGGTGATGAAGTTACCGCTAACATCATTAATGAGCATGTAGAACTGGCTCTAGCGGATACTAAAAATTATCAAGAATCACTTGCGACAACATTAGCAACAGACTCTGATAAAGCCTTGGCAACCCATGGCGAGGTAAAAAACATTACCGATAAACTAAAAAGTGACTTTATTACCAGCCTAGCTTTAGAGCTGCCAAAAACTTCTGCTGGAGATAATGATTAATGATGGCTAATTCGACAAAAAAATTCACCCTGTCAACGACAGCACTTGCGCTGTCAATTGCACTATCTACCAGCTTAATACCGCTATCAAAAGCAATAGCGGCGGATGAAACCAATAACAAAGCTTCAGGCAATAATGCTCAAACAACTACGGCGGCAAGTACCGCAAGTAATATTAATGAAATTGCTGATGGTATCAGCAATAAAGTTGATTTTATTGAGCGTATTCAAATTATTGGCCGCGGGGATAAACTAAGAACTGAAGGTGGTTCAGCCACTTTAATTGGTGAAGCTGAGTTAGAAAAATTCAAGTTTGATGATATTAACCGTGTGCTTTATAACGTGCCCGGTGTCAATATTCGTGAAGAAGATGGTTATGGTTTAAGACCTAATATCGGCTTTCGTGGCGCTACCCCAGAGCGTAGTAAAAAGATTACTGTAATGGAAGATGGTATTTTAATCGGCCCCGCACCTTACTCTGCTCCAGCGGCTTATTATTTTCCTATGATGTCTAAAATGACTTCTATAGAAGTATTTAAAGGCCCTGCGGCAATAAAATATGGTCCAAATACCGTTGCTGGCGCATTGAATATGACAACACGTGCTGTGCCTGATGCCCAAGAGGGTATGATAGATTTGTCAGCGGGTAGTGATGGTTATAGCAAAGTACACGGTTATTACGGCACGAGTATTGGTGATCTTGGCGTATTAGTTGAAGCTATAAATATGCAAGCCGATGGCTTTAAAGAGCTGGATGGTGGCGGCTCTACGCTTTATGGCAACGGTGATGGTAATACCGGCTTTGATAAAAATGACATTATGGCGAAGTTTCGTTATGACCTAACTACAGGCAGTGTTGATCATACTTTTGGCTTAAAAGTCTCTTATGCAGACGAAAAGTCCAATGAAACATACCTAGGGTTAACCGACGACGACTTTTACGCCAGCCCAGATCGTCGCTATGCTGCTAGCGAATTAGATAATATGGATTGGCAGCATGAGCAGTTCCAGTTTACTCACTTTATGCAAACCAATGATTTTGATATTACCACACGTGTTTATCGCAATAATTTTCAGCGTTCGTGGTTTAAAATAAATGGTTTTAAAAAGTTTGATAATCAATATAGTGATTTGCAAGATATCTTAGCCAACCCCGAAGATGATGGTAATGCCGATTTTTATCAAGTATTAACTGGCCAAGCCGATAGTGCTGGAGAACATGAGAAAATTATTGTTGGTGATAATGCCCGTGAATATTATTCACAAGGCATTCAAACCGAGCTTTATTTTGAACAGCAGCTGTTTGGTTTAAATCATAAATTTAATATTGGTGCTCGTTTTCATCAAGATCAAATTGAACGTAATCATACCGAAGATACTTTTGATATGCGTGATGGTCATTTAGTTAGTGATGGCGAAGCGCAAGTTAAAGGTAGCACCAATCGCGAACAAACTGACGCTATCGCGGTATTTTTTAAAGATACCATTAAATACGATGCCCTTGATATAACGTTAGGCCTGCGTGGTGAGTTTATCGATTCGACTTATCAAAATCGTGTTGTTGGAAAAGAAGATGATTGGCAAAAGAAAAGCTCACATATTTGGTTACCTAGCTTGAGTTTGTTTTATACGGTAAATGAAAACCTAGGTTTACTTTTTGGTGTTCATGAAGGCTTTATTCCTACCAGTCCAAAAGAAGGCCCGGAAACTGAAATTGAAAATAGCGTTAATTATGAGTTTGGCGGCCGTTTTTATCAGGGCGATTTACAAGCCGAGGCGATATTTTTCTATAACGATATGAGTAACTTAAAAGAAAGTTGTTCGTTCTCTGCGGCATCATCTTGTAGTGATAATTTAGATAAAGAATATAACGGTGGTGAAGTTGATGTCTACGGCTTGGAGTTCTCTACCAGTTATACTGCTAAACTATCCGAGCAATTAGATGTACCAATGTCAGTTGTTTACACTTACAGTGACTCAGAATTTAAAAATAGCTTTGAATCTGATTTTACAATGTGGGGCACTATCACGGCTGGTGATGGTTTACCTTATTTAGCAGAGCATCAATTAACGCTAAACCTTGGTCTTACTGCGGAGCAATGGGATATTAACTTTATTGCCCGTTATGTTGGTGAAATGCTTGAAGCTTCGGGTGAAGATGTGACTTTGTCAGGTGAAACAACGGAAGCTTATGTTGTTGTCGATTTATCAGCAAGCTATTATCTTGGCCAGTATGGTAAAGTCTATATCAAAGCCGATAATATCCTTGATAGCCAAGAAATTGTCAGCCGTAGACCTTATGGCGCAAGACCAAGTAAACCACAACAGATGTTTGTCGGTTATCAATATAGTTTCTAAATTCTAGTCACTTTTGAGCTATATCAAAACAATAACCGTTGTTTTGATATAGGCTAGCGCCTTATATTTATTCTAATTTTAAAGCTTATAAGGCGGTTTTGTGCTGGATTTTTTATCAATTAACATATCGGAACTCAGCCAATATTTTTTTGATGCAAATAAACGTATTTACATTGTTTATCTACTCTCTGCACTAGCGTTGGCTGTTCCTGTTTATTGGCTGAAATTTTCAGGTTTTTCCCTGTTGCCATTCTTACGCTTTGTTTTTCCAAAGTCTGTTTATACACATAAATCTGCTCGGCATGATTATGTCCTGCTAGTGGTAAATAAACTGATCAAATCAGCATTATTTCCGCTGGTAGTCATTACCATGGCGCCTATTGCTATTGGCGTTTCATCAGCAATAGAATACCTATTTGGTTACCTAGAGCCCATAGCTTTATCTACTACCGTTATTATTGCCATTTTTACCGTATTACTTTTTTTATTTGATGATTTTACCCGCTTTTTATTACATTATATTTTGCATAAAGTCCCGGTGTTGTGGGAGTTTCACAAGGTTCATCACTCCGCTTTAGTGCTTACACCCTTTACCATTTATCGCAGTCATCCAATTGAGAGCTTACTGTACGCCTTTAGAATGACGTTAACCCAAGGTTTGGTTGTCGGGCTCTGTTATTACTTCTTTGGTCCAACATTGAAGATGTACGATATCTTAGGGGCAAACGCTTTGGTGTTTATGTTTAATTTTTGTGGCTCAAATTTACGCCATAGTCATATTTGGTTAAGTTGGGGTGATAAGGTAGAGAATTACTTGATAAGCCCAGCCCAACATCAAATACACCACAGTGATAACCCTAAGCACTTTGATCGTAACTTCGGCTCAGCGCTTGCGCTATGGGATAGGTTATTTTTCTGTCACATTAAAGCCTCACAAGTGGGAAAAATCACTTACGGCATCAGTGTTAATCACCAAGGGCATAATAGTTTGCTGCAAATATATTTTGAACCCTTCAAAAAGGCTGCTCAAAGTCTTCTGCCTAAGCGGTAGCAGAGAAAATAGTTCTTTATAACTTGTTGTTAACTATTTTCTTATAGGCTAGCTATACTCTTTAGCAGTCACTTAATTTCTCCGTTTTTATAGCACAAAGCGCTTCGTCAATTAACGTGATCTGTTGACAGTAAGCTCACTGTTTAGTTATGTCATGAAACTCTGTAAGTAAATCATGCAAGTAAACCGTGGGCTTTAGTTATAGACTCTAATTGAGGTATTCGGCTATATGGCTAAAAGCAAAGCCAGTAAAAATGTTACTCGAGAACATACAGCAAAGGCTGAAAGTGTCGGCTTTTTCAAACGTTTTGCTTTTGTTTTCGAAAGCATATTTATTATCCTCCTTACTGCCGTATCACTCTGGCTAACGCGTTTAGTCGATGTACCTGAATTTGTCATGCAAATGTCTAGTAAACAGCAAGATTGGCGCTTAGATGAAATCATTACCTTCGCCAGTATTTCTGCCCTTGGTTTATTAATATTATTAATTCGCTACAGCTTATATTTACGTAATAAAATGAAGCGACAATTTGTGGCCGAAGAAGAAATTAAACGCCTAGCTTTTTTTGATAGCTTAACTAACCTGCCGAACCAAGAACTTTGCCTAAATCGTTTACAGCATGCCTTAGCAGGCGCAGCAAGAAGCAATACCACAATAGCGGTGTTATTTATTGGCATTGAAGACTTTAAGTCTATCAATGATAAACAAGGCCACGAGAGTGGTGATAAGTTACTGCAACAAGTCGCCAAGCGCTTATCAAGAGAGTTACGCTCTGGTGACACCTTAGCGAGAATTACTGGTGTCGAGTTTCTAATAATACTTGAATCACTTTCGCCCACAGAAGATATAAATTATTTTGCAGCTAAGTTATTGGTAAAGCTTACTAAATGCTACAGAATTTCGATGCAAGAAATGTATATAACCAGTAATATTGGTATTGCTGTCTATCCTAATGATGGAGAGCACAGTAAAGAATTAATAAAACATGCAGATACTGCGATGTGTTTCGCCAAGGAAAAAGGCCGTAATGGCTTAGCCTTCTTTTCTAAAGAGTTACAACAGCAAGTCAACACCAAGAAAAAAATTGCCGAACAATTACTTGAGGCTATGGAGAAGGATGAATTTACTTTACATTACCAACCAATAGTATCAACAGCCTCTAATGAAATCATCGCTGTTGAAGCCTTATTACGTTGGCATAATGAATTCCTTGGTAATTTGGCGCCGGATGTTTTTATCCCCATTGCCGAAGATATAGGCATGATGGCACAAATAGGTGATTGGGTGCTTAACCAGGCTTGTTTACAGAACAAAACTTGGCAGCAGATGGGATATCCGGGATTAGTGATGTCAATTAATATGTCTGTAATGCAATTAGGTATAAGGGATTGCGCTGCCACCATTTCCCGTTCGCTAGCTGATAGTAACTTAGAGCCCCAATACCTAGAGTTAGAGTTTACTGAAAAAACTCTGATGAAGGATGCCAAACAATCCATCGTGCAACTTAGGCAATTGAGTGATTTAGGTGTTTCTATCGCCCTTGATGACTTTGGTACCGGATACTCTTCAATAAAGTATTTATCTAAATTTAAACTTAACAAATTGAAAATAGACGGTAGTTTTATAAAAAACATCCCTAAAAGTGAAACTGATGTCATGGCTACTCGAGCCATGATTGCTCTAGCTAGGCAATTAAAGCTACACGTAACCGCTGAAGGAGTCGAAACTGCCGAGCAGCGTGAGTTTATGGCGGTGAGTCATGTGAACTCTATGCAGGGCTATCACTTTAGTCATCCTGTTGACGTCAAAGCCTTTGAGCAGCTACTGCAATCCCCGTCCTGGCAGCAAACTTAACCCAGTATTGAGCTGACCAACTATCCTTTTACGCCATGTTTTATTTAAATAGGCAAGAGTAGTAATAAACCGAACTAGTCTATTAGATAAATAAAGCTTGTAAAAAGCCTCTAAAAGCGTAGAATACGCGAGCTTTTCTGTCGTTTATCGGCAGGAAGTGTCTGGAAAATCCGTTTTAACACTTAACATATATAGAGGACGATATGGTTACCATTCGTTTAGCTCGTGGCGGCGCTAAAAAGCGTCCATTCTATCAGGTTGTTGTTGCAGATAGCCGTAACTCTCGCGATGGTCGTTTCATCGAGAAAGTTGGTTTCTTCAACCCAACAGCACAAGGTCAAGCAGAAAAATTACGCTTAGATCTAGACCGTATTACCCATTGGGTAGGTCAAGGTGCGACAGTATCTGATCGTGTGGCTAAGTTAGTTAAAGACGCAACTGCGGCTTAATTGCTTAGTAGGTATTAGGAGAATTTTGTGAGTAAAGAACAACAGATCACCTTAGGTAAAGTAGGCGCTGTTTATGGCATCAAAGGCTGGTTGAAAATTCATTCATTCACGGGTGAAACCGATGCCATACTTGACTATTTCCCTTGGTCATTAAAATTAGGGAATAAGATACAAACAGTAGAAATTACTGATTGGCGCAAGCATAACAAAGGCCTAATTGTGAAAGTGGCGGGTATTGATGACAGAGACGAAGCGCAAGCATTAGTCGGCTCAGAAATACAAACCAGTGAAGCAGCGTTACCAGAATTATCGCAAGATGATTTTTACTGGCGCGATTTAATAGGTATGTCTGTTGTGACTAACAAGGGTTACGACCTGGGTGTAGTTTCAGACATGATGGAAACTGGCGCTAACGATGTACTGGTTGTGAAAGCTAACTTAAATGATGGTTTTAGTAAGAAAGAGCGGTTAATCCCTTATCTTTTTGAACAAGTTATCGAGTCTGTTAGCATTGAAAATAAACAAATCTGTGTTGACTGGGATCCGGGTTTTTAACTTGTGACTAGCACTACCTCTACTAAAGAGAAAAACAAAATGTGGATTGGGGTTATTAGCCTTTTTCCCGAAATGTTTAATGCTATCACGGAGTACGGGGTAACAGGTCGAGCGATTCGTAATGGGTTAATTGAATTTCAGTTATGGAATCCAAGAGACTTTACCCATGATAAACATCGTACCGTTGATGATCGTCCTTATGGCGGTGGTCCGGGTATGTTAATGATGGTGCAACCATTACGTGATGCAATAGCTGAAGCGCGTAAAGCTGCGGATGCTGATGCTGCCATTCATGGTGGTAAAAAGGCTAAAGTTATCTACTTGTCTCCGCAAGGAAGAAAGCTTGATCAACAAGGCGTAAGTGAATTAGCACAACATGATCGACTAGTATTTATTGCTGGGCGATATGAAGGCATAGACGAGCGATTAATCGCGTCAGATATTGACGAAGAATGGTCGATCGGCGATTACATTTTAAGTGGTGGTGAACTCCCTGCGATGAATGTGATTGATGCCGTAGCACGCTTAGTGCCAGGCGTTTTAGGACATAAAGAATCAGCAGAGCAGGACTCCTTCTCTAACGGTTTATTAGATTGTCCTCATTACACTCGGCCAGAAGTAATGACTACTCCTAACGGGGACGAAATGTCAGTACCAAAAGTGTTGCTTAGTGGTAATCATGAACACATACGCTTATGGCGACAAGAGCAATCTTTGCTAAGAACGTGGACTAGAAGACCAGAATTATTAATTAACCTAGCTCTGACAGCTGAGCAGGAAAAAGCACTCGCTTTAATTAAAAAACAAGCGAAGCAAACCACTTAGACTGTGCACACTAGGAAGAAGGTATTATGAGTAAAATTCTTGATATGCTCGAGCAAGAGCAATTAAAAACTGATCTACCAACATTCGCTCCGGGCGATACTGTTGTAGTTCAAGTAAAAGTTACAGAAGGTGAGAAATCACGTCTTCAAGCATTTGAAGGTGTAATTATTGCTGTTAAGAATCGTGGCTTACATTCTGCTTTCACTGTTCGTAAAATTTCGAACGGTGTTGGTGTAGAACGTGTATTCCAGACACATAGCCCAATTGTTGACTCAATTGAAGTGAAACGTCGCGGTGATGTTCGTCAAGCTAAACTTTACTACTTGCGCGAGCTATCTGGCCGTAAAGCACGTATTAAAGAAAAATTGGCTAAGAGATAGAAATATTTCTTATACATTTTTCTGTAAAGAAAGTTTGAAAAAAAGCCTGAATAAGCAATTATTCAGGCTTTTTTGTGTTTAAAATTTGAAAAGTTATTGTCTGCACAGTGCCTGCTCAATATCGACTAACAACAAACGTTAATATTTTCCCTGGTGTCATTTTATAAAGTATCGGCTACTCTGTCATAGTCATTGCAAATATATTTTTAATTCTCTGTAATTTTTGCTTTAAAAAACCTGTCAATCTAGTACAAGTAAAATAACCAATGAAATTCTCCAAGGGACAAGGACTCACCATGGCATCAATGAGCAAACCTTATTTAGTTAGAGCATCACTATTAGCTGGCTTTGCCATTTTTATGGGCTTGGCATTATCCTTTGTGGTTTATCAATCAACAGAAAAGGTTAAAAGCAACGCCATAGATCTGGTTAGCCATCGCATCCCTATTTTGACCAGTATTAATGAACTAATCGCTGATTTAAGTGAGCAAGAGCGGGTTATATATGAATATTATCGTTCACAAGATAATGACACCTTCCGTCAGTCATCTACAGCAGTTATGAATACCTTTGATATGCACTTAGCGGTTATATTATCGCAAGATCGCTTTTCCAGTGAAGCGGCTGTTATTGTTAAAGATCAGAAAAAAATCGTTGTTTTATTTGACGATTTTTATCAAGCGATGCAAGTTGACGAAGATAATTGGGATGAAATGCGGGCTATCTTATCGCAAGTATCAAAGGTAAGGCGACAACTACTGCCAACACTTAAATTTATTGAAATGCAAACCAAAAAAACTGTGGATGAAGGTCATCAAGCTACGTTAGCGCAAATGGCTATCTCACGTTGGTTAGTCATTATTTATGGCGTGGCGATTGTGCTTATTGCTGGGGTTATTTCTTGGTATATTCGCCAGTACATGCTAACTCAAGCAAAAAATACCCGCTTAGCGCTGTTTTCACAGCAAAATCCTAATCCCATCTTAAGTGTTAATAATGTAGGTGAGGTTGTCTTTGCTAACCCCGCGTGTGGAAAACTACTGCTTTGTGTGGGCTATCAAGCTAATGAAGTCGACTATTTGCTCCCCAGTAATTTCTTGTCTTTAAGGCAGCTGCTGAGCTCACAACAAGAACATAGTATGGTTGTTGAGCAAGTACTTAATGATCATATATTACAGATTAGTGTCTATTGGCATGAAGAGATTGATGCTTATGATATTCACATTAAAGATGTTACCGAACGCAAACTAGCAGAAGAGCAAGTGAATCATCTGGCGTTTTATAATCAAGGGACTAATTTACCTAACCAATATAAATTTAATCGCGATATTGATAATGCCATTAAAGCAGGAGAAAATTTCTCTATTGGTATTTTTTCTATTCGTGCTTTTGATGAAAAAGTGAGTACATTAGGCCTAGAGTCAACGGAGGCATTAGTTAAAGCCTTAGCTAAAAATATTTCTCAAGCATTACCCGTAGGTGTTTATTTTTATCAGACTAATGATAGTCAATTTGGCTTGTTGTGTAATAAAAGTAATAATTCATTAGCGCTGCAAAAACTCACAAAAGTGGTTAGCGCTGTGGCCGAGCAGCCATTGCTAACTCATTGTGGTGAGTTCTTTGTTGAATTGGATTTCGGCTATGGTTGTTATCCAACCCATGGTGAAGATCGTAATTTTTTGATCAAGAGTGCCCATAGTGCCTTAGCGGTAGCTAGCGAAGATGAGCATAATAATTTTTGCCTCTATCAGCCTAAGTTCTCAGAAGATAGGCAACATAATAGTGAGTTAATTAATAAACTTCGCCATGCGGTGGCCAAAAAAGAATTGTTTTTAGTCTTTCAGCCGCAACTTGATATTCAGAGCAATCGCGTTACGGGTATTGAAACCTTGGTTCGTTGGCAGCACGGTGGTGAGATTATTTCACCAGTAGATTTTATCCCGCTAGCTGAGCAATCAGGGCTAATTATTCCCATTGGGCAGTGGATATTAGAGCAAGCTTGCCTGTTTGCTAAGCGCTTAGTGGATTTAGGTTATATCGACATTGTTGTTGCTGTGAATGTATCGCCTCGTCAATTTACTCATCCACAGTTTTGTCACACAGTGAAAAGTACTCTTGAAAATGTACAATTGCCAGCACAAAACCTTGAGTTAGAAATTACTGAGGGGGTTTTTATGCACAATGAAGAAAACACCCTAGCAGTGCTGCAACAGCTAAAATCGTTTGGCTTACATTTATCTATTGATGACTTTGGTACGGGGTATTCATCGCTTTCTTATTTAAAGCGCTTTCCTATTGATAAGTTGAAGATTGACCAGTCATTTATTCGTGACTGTCATCAAAATGATGAAGATAAAGCGATAATAAAAACCATTGTTTCGTTAGGGAAAAGCTTAAATCTATCTTTAATTGCCGAAGGCGTAGAAGAAGAAAGCCATGTTGAGTTTTTACGTGGTTTAGGTTGTCATGAAATTCAAGGTTACTGGTTTAGTAAACCCGTGTTAGCTGAGCAACTCATTACCTTACTTGTTGAAAAGGGCGGTGATATTCAGGTTGAGCCGTTAAAGTCGAGACCCACAGCATAGCCAGCTAGGGGGAAATAACTCTTGTGTAGCACGAAGTGCCTCGGTGGTAAGTTATTAATTTATTCAAAGGTTAAAACTGACTACATCACCACAGAGAACACCGAGGCTGCGCTACACCGAGAAGAGAGTAAACATAAGTGCACTTTCTCTGTGTAGCATTAAGTGCCTGTGTGCACAGGTGGTGCTTATCTCAGAATAAAAATTCCGGTAAGTGTACTATTAAGCTAATGTCCGACGAAATAGTTCCACTGACATACCATAAACTCTTAAGGCAAGCTGAGGATCATAGCGCTCGCCTTCATCACGCATAAACGCATGCGAGGCATTAAACTCATGCCATGAGAACGTATTGCCCGAAGCTAAAAGGTTTTTGTGAATCATCATACGACCTGCATCTGGAATATGTGGGTCTTGTTTGCCCCAAATCATTAATAGCTCGGCTTTAATGTCTTTAGTGCGTGTTAGTGTGTCATTGCCCTCAGCACTGGGTAAATCGCCTGAATGAATATCGGTGGCATACAAACAAGCAGCAGCTAAAATATTCTCATTTAATGCCGCGCGATAAGCTAGATGACCACCAATGCAAACGCCCATGGTGCCAATGTTACCAGTGCAATATTCTTGCTGATGTACGAAGTCCACTAAGGCTTGGGTATCGCTATCATGATGCTCTAAAGGTTTAGCCCACTTATCTTGATTACCTTTGTCTTTACCGGCATCGTCGTAACCTAACACAGTGCCAAGAGGGTTTAATTCATGGAATACTTCAGGTACCAGTACCACAAAGCCATGTCCCGCCATCAATGCTGCTGTTCTTGCTATTGGCGCAGTTTGTTGGAATATTTCAGAGTAAAAAATAATAGTGGGGAACTTGCCTGATGCTTGTGGACGATAAACATAGGTACGCATGGTGCCTGTTGGCGTTTCTATATCTTGGCTGTGCTGTTGAATGATCATTATTACTTTAATGTCCTTGTGCTAAATGAGTGCGGTGTGACTGTAATCTAGGTATAGATTACAAGAAAGTAGCGTTATTAGCTGCTTTTGTATATAGAAATAAAGAAGTTGAGGGAAAAGCTTAACTAGAAAGTTTTTTACAAAGCTTGTGTATTTTAGCTGTATAATAATCAAACGTTACCATAAGGTAATGACATTCAGTCATTGATAAAATTTAAAAGGATAAATCATGAGTAAGCAGACAAATGCATTAGCGAAAGCTAAGAGCACAGTAACAAAGAAAAGTGAAACGGAGCTGGGTAGGGGAAAAATTAAAGATAACTTTTTAGCGGCACTAGTAACATCAAAGCTTTATAAGATGCAGGTGGTTAAAGCGAAAAAAGGTAAAGGTTCGTATCAGCGTAAAGCTAAAAATGTAAGAGGAGAGTCTTATTTAATGGCGGCTTAGCAAGTAATTGCTAGCCCTTATTAAATAAGACTTTTTATCTTTAGAGTTCAAACCTATGCACTTGGCTCAGGATCGTCATCCCCGTGGTGTTTTAATCGGACGTGCCATGGATGGCACTTATTAGACAATGCATGGAGCTTATTGTCCTGAATCCAGTGTATAAAGAGCAATGGATCTTCGATCAGAGACTTCGAAGATGACGTTTACAAAAATTTCCGGAGTAAACTACATAGGCATGTTAGAGTCGTTTGAAAGAGTAAATGTTATAGAATCGTACTACCCTTATTCTATTTCAAAACCTTAAGCCAATCTTTTGGACTCAAGTAATCAGCTAACTTAGCCTCAGCACTACCTTCTTCGGGTTGATAGTTATATTCCCAGCGTGCCAATGGTGGCATCGACATCAGAATTGATTCCGTTCTACCGCCAGACTGCAAACCAAATAAAGTGCCTCTATCAAACACCAAGTTAAACTCGACATAGCGACCACGGCGGTAAAGCTGAAATTGGCGCTCAGGTTCACTGTAGCTATCATCTTTACGGCGCTGCATGATGGGTACATAAGCATCGATAAAACCTTGACCTACTGCTTTAACATAATCAAAACAAGTGTCGAAATCCCACTGATTTAAATCATCAAAAAATAGCCCACCAACACCGCGCGTCTCATCACGGTGTTTTAAATAAAAGTACTCGTCACACCACTTTTTATGATCGTTATAAACATTATCACCAAAAGGCTGACATAAATCGAATGCGGTTTGATGCCAATGCGCTACATCTTCATCTTTTGGATAAAAAGGTGTTAAATCAAAACCACCGCCAAACCACCAAACAGGCGTTTCACCTTCTTTTTCGGCAATAAAAAAGCGCACGTTAGCGTGTGAAGTAGGAATATGAGGGTTTTTCGGGTGAATAACTAATGATACACCACAAGCTTGCCATGTTCTGCCAGCAAGCTCAGGGCGATGCGCGGTGGCGGAAGGTGGTAACTTATCGCCAGAAACTACGGAAAAATTAACCCCGCCTTGCTCAACTATTGTGCCATTGGTCATTACGCGGGTTCTACCACCGCCGCCTTCTTTACGCTGCCAGTTATCTTCAACAAAAGTTCCAGAGCCGTCAGCGGCTTCTAGTGCCTGACAAATTCTATCTTGCAGGGTTTTAAAAAAAGCGATGACTTGTGTTATATCGGTTTCGTTATTAGTTTCGTTATTAGGTAGGGCTTGATTCGACATGACTTGCTTCTTTATCAATGAATTATTGTGCATAAGGTAAGAGTGAGTATTGTAGATAATGGCTGTCATGGTGTCAAAGCACTATAGCCGATACCATTTTAAGTGCAGGGGGCATTGCCATGGTTTATTGCAAAGTTCAAAGGCTAAGCGACGACAACTACTCTATTTAGTGAAGCTATTCAGTTAAGCCACATCAGCTAAGTCTTTCCAATTCAACTATTCTAGTTAAGTTATCATTCATCTTGCACATTAATGGCGAGGAACTCTTCAAGCTCAACGAGTAGTTCAGCAAAATTATCTTTTAGCTTAATTGATAGTGATTCAATATCGACACAGTTATTTTCCTTCACGTCTAACTCAATCTCAAGAGCACACTGGGCCAACTTTTTCGCTTCAAGGTTGGCACTTGAGCCTTTTATTTTATGCGCGATAGCTTCAATTGATTTTATATCTTTGGCCGTCATCGCTTGAGTTAACTTATCTATTTCACCGGGTATATCCTGACAATACATAGCGACTATCCGCTCAGCTAGTTGCTGATTTTGTCCAACCCTTTTATAGAATTCACCTTTCCCCCAAATCTGATCGCTGTTACTTTCATCTGCTGTGTTTATTGCATTATCTTTACTGGTAATATCTTGCTCGGTTTGTGTGGGGCTTACAGATTCAAGCTCTTCTAAGGACATATTCAGCGCATTGAGTAGACTATTTTCTAGGGCAATAATATCGACCGGTTTAGTTAAGTAGTCATTCATACCGGCATTAATACACTTTTCTCGATCGCCACTCATAGCGTTTGCCGTCATAGCAATAATATATATATCGTTATAATCTCGTTGCGAATTTCTGATGGCTCTCGTTGCGGTATAGCCGTCCATTATCGGCATCTGGCAATCCATTAGTATCACATCAAAATAGTCCTTTTCTAAGCAAGCTAGTGCCTCTTCGCCATTATTCGCTATTTCAACTTGCGCACCTAAGTTTGTTAATAGGGTTTTGGCAACAATTTGGTTGATGGCGTTATCTTCTACTAATAATACTCGGGTAGATTTAGGCAAGGGTTTAATAGTTATTTTCTTATTATTAGCGCTGGCGGGTAATAATTTCTGCTGACTAGTTGGCTCACTACTATTTGCCGTTTGAATTAACGCATGGGCTAAATCTGCAGTAATAACAGGTTTTGGCAGGCTAAAATCAAAACCTAAGTTGGCAAAGTACTGTGCATCACCGGGTCTAGCTAAGGAAGTAAGCATAATGAGTTTTAAATTTTCGAACTGTTTATAGGCTCTTATTATTTGCCCTAGTTGCGCGCCATTCATTTCAGGCATTTGCATATCCAAAATGGCAATGTCAAAGTTTGACTCGCTAGCCTTGGCAAAGTTTTCAGTCAAAGATGAGAACGCCGTTTTAGCATTATCAGCTTGACTGACATCTGCTCCCCATAATTTAAGCTGGCCATACAATACTTCTCTATTGGTTTTATTATCATCAACAATTAATATTTTATAAGCCGATAAGTCTACTTGTGGCAATTCTGCTTTAAGGGTATCGCAGGACTCTAATAACAAGGTAAAACTAAAAGTACTACCTTGGCCTTGTGTACTGGTTACTGTGATGTCGCCATTCATTAACTGGCATAATTTTTTTACTATGGCTAAGCCCAAGCCTGTGCCACCGTATTGGCGTGTCGTTGAGCTATCTTCTTGGGTAAAACGTTCAAACATAGAATCTAATTTATTCTGCGCGATACCTATGCCGGTATCGGTAACTGAACAGGAAAACTGCAGATGTTTTTCATCAATAGTCTCAATCTTGGTGCTGATAACCACTTCACCTTGAGTGGTAAACTTAATGGCATTGCTAATTAAATTAGTCAGAATTTGTCTGATCCTATGCGGATCTCCTTTGGTGACCACATGCTTTAATTGAGAAACGTCAACGATAAGCTCTAAGTCTTTCTCGTGTGCTATATGTGCCATGGTAGAGCTAAGGTTACTCACTAGCTCAGCTAAACGTATTTCCACTGATTCAATGACTAACTTATCGGCTTCTATTTTTGAAAAATCAAGAATGTCATTAATTATATTTAACAACGAGCTAGCGCTAACAGTGGCAAGGTGAGCATGATGATTTTGCTCATGGGTCATTTCACTTTGCTTTAATAAACTTAACATGCCAATAACACCGTTGAGTGGTGTGCGAATTTCATGACTCATCGTTGCCATAAAATCAGCTTTAACCTGGTTGCTGCTAATTAACTCGCTGGCCTTGAGCTCTAACTGCTCGATAGCTAAGCCCATTTCTTCATTGGCAAAATTGACTTGCTCTTGTTTGTTCATCATTTCCACATTGGAGTCAGCCAGTTTTTTTGCATCTTTCTTAATGCGACTAACAAAGATAAATAGTACTAAAGTGATAAGAACTATCATTGCAAACAAAACGATAAAGGTGGCTTTTAACGAAGATTGCGCGGTTAATTGCGCTTTGTCTACGGGTAAAATTACTTCCATCACGCCTCGAACATCGCCTAGTTTCCAGTCATCTTTAGGTGTTTGTGCATGATTGTTATGGCAATCAATACAACCTTCGCGCATAACATCAGCAATAGCGTAACGTATCGCCATCTGACCATTAACCTCTTCAAAACGAAAGAAGGCTTGCTCTGGATTTTTCGTTAAACTATCCCAAGCTTGTTGAGAGAAATCTTGGCTAAAAATCGTTTTATTTTCTTGCTCTCGCCAAGGAAAAGGGTAGCGGCTATATAAAAAGGTTTGAGCACCTGATTGAAACTTACCTATTTCCTTGCCTAACGCCATGCTTAAGGTTGCCGGCAAAGGGATGGCATTTTTAATGTTTTTGTAATCGTGACTTATGGTGATGTTTTGCTTTTTAGCGGTATTCACTACTTCATTGGTATAAAGGGTGCGAAAGGCGGATAAAGCTTCTAAATAGCGCTGTGCATTGAGTTCTGATGTGTGGTTGGTCAGTGACTTGGTGGTACTCGATAGAAAAAAGTAGGCACTGACTATGCCTGTGACCATTAGCAATACTGCTATTTGTAGGGAAAATCGAATTGTAAATTCACTGATTTTAAAGCGCAGAGCCGTCGACTTTCCTTGCATATTACCTCGCACGTTATCTAAGTCCATTTGAAATATTCATCATAGAAGAATAAACGATGCCTTATGTATAGCTTATTATTACAGTTATCTCACGCTATTTTAAATCATTTAGCTTTGAGTTTTTGATAATAGACTATTTGTTTTTTTGAGTTAATTATCAAAAAAAACAATTGATTAAGAATTGATGAAATTCTATGTAGCCATATTTAACAAGCAGTAGATTGCTTATCTAGCTTGTTATTGAGTCGACAAAGTTGCTAAAACCCTGCCTTTGGCACTGCTACTTAACCATTTACTGCTATTCGGCCGGTCAATGGGCGATTTGAGCCATTTTTATCGCGGGTAACAGTATAAACTTGCGCGCTAATGCGGTAACGTCAGCATATTCAGTACATTCAAGTTAATAAAGGTCAAGTTATGGAACAAGTGATAGCAATGGATGAGTCAATTAATGTTTTTGGTGAAGTACTAGAAGACTGCAGTGGTGAGCCAGTAACCGGATTTTTCCGAGATAATAAATGTAATACTTGTGCACAAGATGTCGGTTCACATACCGTTTGTATTGAAGCCAGTCAGTCATTTCTTGAGTTTTCACGTTTTAAAGGCAATGACTTGTCAACACCCGTACCTGAAGTTGACTTTAAAGGCATTAAAGCCGGTGATACTTGGTGCCTGTGTGCAGCACGCTGGTTAGAGGCTTATGAAAATGATAGAGCGCCGCGAGTACATTTACGAAAAACTCATCTTAAAGCTCTGGAAATAGTGCCTATTGAGTTATTAAAAAAATATGCCTTGGATTTGAACTAGCGCAAGATAAAACAAGCACTAAGCAAGGCCAGCCTAGAAAAAATCACCTTTGAAGAGAATAAAAGTATGAACAAAATGAATGAGTTTTATCCGGAAATATCGCCATTTAATGACTTTTTACTCGATGTAGATGGTCAACATCAAATTTATATTGAGCAATGTGGTAACCCACAAGGTCAGCCAGTGCTTTTTATTCATGGCGGTCCTGGTGGCGGCTGTTCAATCAATGACAGACGCTTTTTCGATCCAGAGCAATATCATATAATTTTATTTGATCAACGTGGTTGTGGTCGTTCATTACCCCATGGTTGTTTAGATAATAATGAAACCAGTTTCTTAGTGGCTGATATAGAAAAAATTCGTCAGCACTTACAAATTAAGCAATGGCATGTATTTGGTGGCTCATGGGGCTCAACCTTATCTTTAGTCTATGCACAAACTCACCCGATAAGTGTTAGCAGTTTAGTGTTACGTGGCATTTTCTTAGGTCGTGATGTTGATACTAACTGGACTTTCTCTGGTGGTGGCGCCACACGTATCTTCCCTGATTATTGGCAAGACTATGTTGATGTTCTACCACAAGGCAGCGCACAAGCTAATACCAAAGCTGCTTATGAAATGTTAGTGGGTGAAGATAAAGTGCTCGCGCAAAAGGTTGCCAGCGCATGGAGTCTATGGGAAACACGCTGCTGTACTTTAATTCCTGATCAAGCTTTTGTTGATGCGAAAAGTGATGATAAGGCCACGTGGACCTTAGCACGTCACGAGGCGCACTATATGGTTAATGATTGTTTTTTAACAGATAATCAAATTTTAGCTAATTGCGATAAAATAAAAGATATTCCAACCGCAATAGTACACGGCCGTTATGACATTGTTTGCCCAGCCGATAATGCTTGGTTATTACATCAAAAGTTGCCTAACTCAACACTCGTGTTAAGCGAAGCTTCGGGTCATGCTTCAGTAGAGCCAAATACTAAACATCACCTTATTGCCGCGACACAGGCGATGTTATCGCTATAACCTTTCTGTCTGGATAACTTTGCTACCAAGTTATCCGTTTAACGTTATCAAGGTAAAATAGCAGTAGGGGGCAACAACAGTATTTTTTTTACTTGTGTTGCCATCACTATCTCGCTACTTGCGTGAAAGTAACGTAAAATACTGGCATTGATTTATTTACACCTATGCTCGCGTTGTAAAAACGAGTAATTGTAGCCATAGACTTAAGGCCAACCATGAAAAAAACATTTGAATTAACCCATGAAAAAGTAAAACTGGAAAGACGTGTTGATGCGGTAAAGAACGAGGTTAAAAAATACCTTAAAAGAGAACGCAACAAAAAGTTACCAGCGGGTGCTGATTATTGGGACTTTGATTGCCAATTCGGTAATACCAAAGAAGAAGCTGAACCAGTGCAATTGTCAGACATTAATAAACGCATTGATAAAACTCAAGTTGACGGTTTAACGTCATTTTATATTGAGATCATCGCAAAAGAAGGCGTTAGAGTCTTTACCCCAAGAGATGAAGCCGATATTGATTTTGATGACGAATAGTTAGTCGTTTAATATCCGTTGATAAAACCGAGCCATGTGCTCGGTTTTTTTATGGGCGAAAGCATATTTATACTAGCAAGGGGGATTAGCAATGGAGTTTGTTAATGCCCCTTGCTAGTATGCCCGCTTATTTATAAATGTAATAAAAATGTTAAATTTAATAGACACATATTTTTATGTTTATTCTCTCATAGAAAAGAAACAGGATGTTTTTCAATGAATAAAATTGCCTCGGTATTATCAACGATGGTATCAACTCTATTCTTCAGCGTTCCCGCTTTAGCGGATGCTGGATTTTATGGAGAACTCTCTTTAGGTTTGACTCAAAATAGTGGCAAACTAAGTACTTTTTCAACAATTGCCAATACAAATGGAGCGTTGTTAGCAGAGCCCATAGCCGAAACAGTAAACCTTTCAGGAGATAGCATGTCTGCGGCTATTAAATTAGGCTATCAATTTGGCCAATACTTTGCTGTTGAATTGGGTCACAACAAATATGGTAACTTGGATGGATTTGACATTGATGAGTTTGGTGACGCTGTTATTGATAAAATAGAAAGCTCTTCAAGTACTGTTGGCATTAAAGGTCTTTTACCACTTTTTGATGACTTCTCTGTATTTGCCCGTTTAGGTATTGCTAATTGGGATTTTGAAGCCAGTTCAACTAACTCCTCTTTGCCAAATGAATTAGTGCTAATAAAAGGTGATGGTAACGATATTTATTATGGTGTTGGTGCAGAATACCGTATTTATGAGACCTTTAGCATTGGAATAGAATATTCCGTTATTGATATGGGCTTGAGCGAGGCGGTATCAGAAAACTATGAATACCTTAGTTATTCAGGCACAACGACTGTTGACTATAAAATAGAAAGTATATCCTTATCACTCAAAATGAGTTACTAATTACAGCTAGTATAAAGCCCCCTAGCATTAATTATAGAGGCGGATTTATCACTCTATAAACACAATCCACCATGTCAAAAAATAGCAAAAAGCATCCAGATACAAGCGGGTGCATTTTTATTTCTGTGTCATTTTAGTAAAATGACAGCGTTGTCAATTGTAAGGTTCAATGTTATGGTGATTGACTTGTACATTTAATTTACAGTTAATTACTCTAAATATAGAGTAAAAACGTAAATTAAGACTAAAGCCGTATATGAAAAACGAATTAAAAATTCTAGCATGTTAGTTAAGCAATTATCGCAGCGGTATAAATGATGAAAACGTTATTGCTGGAAATAGCGCAAGCAATACGTTAAAACTATGTTCAATGAAATTTTAACGAATGTTTAGCTAATTTTCAGAGAGTAGCCATAGAATAGTTAGCGTTAATAAAATAAAAAGATAAAGAACTAATATAAGAAAATTATAAGAAACAATTAATAAAATATTTCAAGTTAATCACCTCAAGTTAAGTCCGAAGGAAGAGAGAATGAAAGAATTAAAATTACGTTATCCAGTGTCTGATAAAGCTAAAGCGGATACTCATATTGATGCGGCTAAATACGATGCCATGTACAAACAATCAATTGAGCAACCTGATGAGTTTTGGGGCGAGCAAGCGAAAGAATTTATTGATTGGTACCAACCATGGGACAGCGTAAGTAAAGTTGATTTAAAAAACTCTGAAATTAGCTGGTTCTCGGGCGCTAAACTTAATGTCAGTTATAACTGTATCGATCGTCACTTAGCGACTAAAGCTAATGATACCGCCATCATTTTTGAAGGCGATGATCCAAGTGATGATTCAAAAGTTACTTATCAAGAGTTACACGACCATGTTTGTCGTTTAGCTAACTTATTAAAAGAACGCGGCGTTAAAAAAGGCGACCGTGTTTGTATCTACATGCCGATGATCCCTGAAGTGGGTTATGCCATGTTAGCCTGTGCGCGTATTGGCGCAATTCATTCTGTTGTCTTTGGTGGTTTCTCTACTGAATCTATTAAAGCCCGTGTTTTAGATGCTGACTGTAAAGTCATTATCACTGCTGATGAAAGTCTTCGTGGTGGCAAGCGTATTCCATTAAAAGCGAATGTTGATGCAGCCGTTGCTGATTGTCCAAATGTGCACTCAGTGATTGTTGTTGCCCGTACTGGTGGAGATGTTGCTTGGAATGAGAAAGTTGACATTAACTATGCTGATGCTGTCGCAAAACAATCTGCGGTATGTGAACCAGAAATCATGGACGCAGAAGATCCATTATTTATTCTTTATACCTCAGGTTCAACAGGTACACCTAAAGGTGTAGTACATACCTGTGGTGGCTATATCTTATATGCGGCTATGACCCATAAATATGTATTCGATTACAAAGAAGGCGAAATTTATTGGTGTACCGCTGATGCTGGTTGGATCACAGGCCACTCTTATATATTCTATGGCCCGTTAGCAAACGGTGCAACCACCTTAGTATTTGAAGGTGTACCAACTTACCCTGATGCGGGTCGTTTCTGGCAAGTATGTGAAAAACATAAAGTTAATATATTTTACACCGCGCCAACCGCTATTCGCGCGCTAATGAGTGTTGGTGATGACTTAGTTAACCAATCTGATTTATCGTCATTACGTTTATTAGGTACCGTTGGCGAGCCAATTAACCCTGAAGCTTGGCATTGGTATTATGAAATTGTTGGTAAGAGCAATTGTCCAGTTGTTGATACTTGGTGGCAAACAGAAACCGGCGGTATTTTAATTACTTCACTACCAGGTGCTGTTGATATGAAACCAGGTTGTGCTGGTAAACCGTTCTTTGGTGTACAGCCAGCGTTATTTGATAAAGAAGGTAATACCCTTGAAGGCGAAAATGCAGGTTTGTTAGTAATGACAGCCAGCTGGCCAGGACAACTACGTACAGTTTACAACGACCACAAGCGTTTCTATCAAACCTATTTAGGTCAATATCCAGGTAATTACTTTACTGGTGATGGCGCTAAACGTGATGAAGATGGTTTCTATTGGATCACCGGTCGTGTTGATGACGTATTGAACGTATCAGGTCACAGACTTGGCACTGCAGAAATTGAAAGTGCGCTAGTACTTCACCCGGCTGTTGCTGAAGCGGCTGTTGTTGGTTACCCACATGAAATTAAAGGCCAAGGCGTATATTGTTACGTGACCTTAATGGGTAATGCGACCGAGTCTGATGAGTTAAATGTTGAGCTACGTGAATTTGTTGCCAAAGAATTAGGCCGTTTTGCTAAGCCTGATTATGTGCAATGGGCACCAGGTTTACCGAAAACACGTTCAGGTAAAATCATGCGTCGTATTTTACGTAAGATTGCTGAAAACGATGTTGATAGCTTAGGTGATACTTCAACATTGGCAGACCCAAGTGTTGTTGAAAACTTAATTGCTAAACGTATTATTCATGGTGGTTAATACCTAGCAGTTAAATCTTAACTGTTTATCATAGCTACACTACTGAAAAGCGCCGCAAGGCGCTTTTTTTGTATTTGTCATTTGTAGTGAGTATTTAATTGGTCGTCATTCCCGAGGTTTCTTGTCGGGAATCTAGAAAACAAATTAACTTTCACTGTCCAAATCAACTGGATTCCGGCCAAAAGACTGCCGGAATGACGAAGAGAGGTTTGTCATTCCTGAAATGTGTTAATCGTGAAGCCCTTGCTTAGTCATTTTTTATTACGCTTATTACTACGGTGATTTGTTTTTGTTACAACTGCTTATCAATTTCCCTTGCGTGTATACAATATACATATATAGTGTTTGTCATCTCAATAATTATAATTTCTCATTTATAAGGTTAAGCATGAACTTAAAACCAACGTTACTATCATTGGTTATTGCCAGTGCAATTTTATCCGGCTGTAATGCCTCTACTGATAATCACGCTACTAAGTCGCCAGCAACTTCTGCAGAGTTAACAACAGCGCAAGGCTCTTTGATACCAGTAGCAAGTGTCATTCCACACCCTTCAGCAATGAGTGTTGACGTTACTGCTAATGGCAGAGTGTCGACGCTCAATAGCATAGAGGTAGTTAAGGTCGGTAAAAATATTCCTTATACCTATAGCTCAGGTAGAGTAAACAATACCCCAGGTTTTGACTGGTACGTCAGTAAACATTTTGCCCTTAAAAGTAACCGGCCAGAAGATCAAGTGCTCTTGTATATGGAGTTACTGGAAAGTTCATTTCCACACTATATCGAACTATTTGGCATGACACCGCCAGATATGGAAAATAAACGCATGGCGGCAGTTTATGGTTCCAGTAAAAGTGAAACTAAAATATTTGTTACCGACGATAATTTAACCCGAGGCATTAGTGCGGGTGGCGAAGCGATGTTTTATAACCTTGTAGGTTATAGTTTTCCCAGTGCGCGTGAGCAACATCAACGATATATTGTTGTACATGAGCAAGGTCATGTTTTTCAAATGTCGTTAATGGACTATCCGGGCTGGTTACCCACTTGGTTTACCGAAGGCACTGCTGATGCATTAGCACATCATTATTATGATCCTGAGAAAAAACAGCTAAAAGTGATGGTGTTCGATCGAGCATCACCCATGGATTATGTGCGCTTAGGTTTAAAACAATATGAAGCCTTAAATAGTCCAAGTATTCAAGACATGACTAACAACCCGAGTTTGTATCGTGGGGTAAACTTTTTCATTGTGCATTTTATGTTAGACGATCCAGACAGATCACATAAATTTAAAGCGTACCGCGATGAAATGGCGGCAAAACGTCAATCGGATTATGGTAGTGGCAAAGAATTATCTCATCAGTTGATGATGGATATTTTTGGCAATTGGGAGAAGGTAGAAGCTCAGTTTGTTGAATATGTTGCCGGTATTAATAAAACCTTCAATACCGCTGCTGGACCTTGGGAACAAGACGGCAATAAGTTATGGGTACGAGTGCTAAATAATAGCTACGAACATGGCTCTCCTCGTATGGATGTCCGCTTAAAACCAGGTGAGAAACCTAGCTATAAGTCATTTAAATTTGATCAACCTTTAGCAGAAATGTCGTCATTAATCGTTAAACCTGTCCGTGGCGTTGATAACCCTACGGTGGCATTAGAGATAGATTATTTGGCTGACCATTTGCATCGTGGTCATGTCGGCATTGGTTTAGGTTTAAAGATCAGTGATGAAAACCAGCAAAGATTAACAGCGGACAAAAAAGTTGGCACCTTCAAACAAAAGTCTTATAAACCAGATGAAGATGAATTACTGCAAATAAAAGTCGTTAAAGGCAATACCATTGTGGTCAATGCGAGTTCTTTGGGCGGAGAAGATATTCGTTACTCTATTTCACCACAGATGATTGCTGACTTAGAAAGCCAGCAACAACCTAAATTGGGACTGTCGGTTACCATTAACGCTGATCATTTAACTATTTTACTTAAATCGAAAGCTAGTCAGCATAAGGTGAATTTTTCAATATCTAATGATGTACGCGCTAAGTTACTTGATAGAAATATGGCAATACTGGCAGAAAATGCTGAGCATAGGCTCACTGCCTTTTTTGATGATGGCAGAGACCTTAACCCAGTACCTAGAGATTTAACCACTAATCTAGAAGTTAACCCGTGGGCAAACCCAGCCGATCGTGCTATCAGCCGTTTATTTAGAGCCATGTGGCGCTTAGGTGATAAGGTTCCTAGTGAGTTATCAGCTATGTATGAATATATGATAGATGCCACACCAAAAGACCGTAAAACTCAATTAGCTTCTTTAGATAAGTTGAATGCTGCTAGTGCTAGCTTAGTTGCTGCCATTGTTAATTCAGGCGCAACGAAAGACAAGATTAATCATGCCTTAAAAGAGCTGTCTGGCTTGCACCTGCGTTTAGAGTGGCGTCAAGAAAAGACCAATGGTGAGCAAGTTGTTTCTGCAGTTTTGCGTAATCAAGGCGCTTCAGTAGCTAAGGCGAACATAGTATTGAGCCAACAAGGTAATAACACATTGGCTAAAGAGTTTGAGCTAGCAAGTGGCGATAAAACCATGCAAGACTTAACCACTACGTTAGCGACTCGTACCAGTAAAGAGGAGATAACTGCTAAGGCAAGTGTTGCATGGCAGGGGCAGTTAATTGAGCTAACGGTAACTCAAGGTGCACGGGTATATCCTTGGTCATCTATGGCAATTGTTGAAGATGCAAAAGTCATTGGCGAAGAAGTATTAATTACCAGTGAATTTAGAGGGCCACATGCGGGAGAAACTAAAGGTAAAATAATAGTACAAGCGTACCCTTCAGATATTTTTGAAAACTCATATTATGAAGAAGAAATTACCATGGCACCTTACGAAATTCGCCAGTTTAGTAATAAGTTTACTGTAAAAGCAGGCGCTAAAAGCAAACCTAATGCGGTAGATGTTACTTTTGAATTGGTCATTGATGGTGAACCCGTGTTGATCAGTGAAAGATCTGAGATTAAATAGCGCTTAACTAACCTTGCCCTAACAGTACGAGGAGGAGGTTAGTTAAAATGGTATAAAAAAAGCGCCGAAAGGCGCTTTTTTATGGTGTTAAACTATGAAAATTAAAAGTTTGTTATTTCAACACTATTAGTATTGAATTCGAACTTGTTAACCTTGCCACACTGGGCAAAGTGGTTATTAGAACTAAAAGGTGCATCAGCCTGTGAAATATTACCTTCCCAGCCTTGGCCATTTTTAATAAAGGCTTTTACTTCAAACTTACCGTTAACCGCTTTACTGCAATCCATATCAACATCTATCATCCAGTAATGAGCTCCCCAAATATTGAGTGGGTCTTCACCATAACCATCATTAGCTGTGGTGCGCAATTCGCCCCAGCTACTTGGCCAAACATTGGTAGTCCAATCAAGAGGCGTACCTTCAGCTGCCGTACTTTGATTCACTTCACTGCCATACCAATCTAAATAGTTTTCATTATTTTTCCATGGTGTTGTTGTGCTATTAAGTAAATTGTTATGCCTAATTGGCATAGCACAAGCAAAGTTACTGGTTTGACAGTTTCTGCCTAGTTGGTTGTTAGCATAATCATGATCGATACCGCCACGAATAAACATATCTTGTCCGCTTTGTGTTTGCGCTTGAATAAATATCACAGTACGCTGCCAGTCAGCATCGGTTGGCGGAATGACTACACCATCAGTTTTTGCACCTTGGTGAATAGCAAAGGCATCCCAAGCGTTAACATTGGCATTGATCGTTCCGTCACTGTTGACGGTAATGATTTCACCACTACAAGATTGACCATCGGTAGATAACTCACCTTTAAGCACATTACAGTAAGTTCCTGCGACCATATCAGTGTTTAACGTAGTGGTTAAGTTTGAGTTTTCTTTGTTGATGGCAACAAAACCTGAACTACCGCGACCAAAGGCGATTTGATTATTATCGTTATCCCACCAATTGGTTGTGCTCCAGTTATCCGCAGTATTATTTCTAAAATCGACAGCCCCTGCAATGTATGACCACCTGTGCTCACACTGCCATTTGTCGCCAAAGCATTCTAAATTGCCATTATTATGTACGGATACACTAGGAGCACCACCGTCGGTATCACCATGAAAGTCATAGCTAGACATTACTTTTGGGTAACCATACGGGTAAGCCAGCATGAATACATTGGCTAAATCGTATAAACGGCCATCTTCAAAGGTTATGACATTGCCCCCGCCGCCATGGCCACGTTGGTTGTCATGGTTATCAACAAAAACAACTGCCGAGCTACTGGCCATAAAGCCCCAAGCCTCGCCAAAGGTACTTAACCAAGCTAATTTACCATTTTTGAAGGTATTACCGAGTTGGGTGGTATATTTAAACTCAGTTACTAAACCTGCACTAGTGTATTCAGACGCACTGATCGCCTCGCCACCTTGATCTATGACTTCTTGAAAAACTAATGGGCTGCCATTGACCTTCGATAAAACCCCTTGAATATCACCAACTGCCATATGTTTTGAGGCATCCAATCGAAAACCAGCGACACCGATACTGGTAAGGTCATTTAAATAGCCTGCTAGGGTTTCTTGTACATAAACCGAGCCGGTATTTAAATCAGGTAAACTGACTAATTCACAGTTCTGCACTTGCCAGCGGTTACTATAGTCACTGATGTTACAGGTACTATGGAAATCTTGTGGGCTAAAAAGTGGGTAGGTTTTATTGCCATAGTTACTGCCCGCAGTACCTGTGCCGCTACCATTTGCCATGTGATTTATAATTGCATCAACGTAAATATCTACCCCAACAGCCTTACAGCGATTAACCATATCGATAAATTGGCCTCGATCACCGCCGCGACTTTGCAGTTGATAGCTCACTGGTTGATAACGTGTCCACCATTGTGTTCCTTGAATATGTTCATTGGGTGGTGATACTTGCACTGCCGCATATCCTTTCGGACCAAGGTAATCTTCACATTCTTGGGCTACATCTTGCCAGTTCCATTCAAATAAATGCACAAAGGTAGTTGGTTGAGCGGCTGCTTGTGCGGGAGTTATGGCTAGAAGTGGTAAAGCAATAGCTAAGCTTGTGGCCATTAAATTTTTAGTTATTTTAGATCTCATTTTAGCTCCTATTTATAATTATTATTTATTTTCTCTTTAAATCCGTTTCTTAAATTGAGTACCGCTGCATATTTGCTTAAAATTTATTCAATGTCATCGTTATCTATATTGAATACGTATGCATGAAATCTACTTTTTACCAAATACTTATCTAGTTCTTTTTAGCTTCTATCAAGTTAATTGAAAGCTAGCTCTATGTTTTTCTGTGCGACTTTGAACTTGTAATCATTAAGTGAGGTGGGGTAAGGAATATGAATTTAATTGTTTACTGAAGCTGTTTTAGTTGACCAAAGTTGTTGTGTAATTAAATGCTCAACAAGCAGGTAAATTTTTCACTCTTTTTTTATCGCTTATTTACTATTTAATACTATACATAAGCTTAAAAGGGTGTAATTATATCAATACAAATTGCGTACTTAAATCTTTACGATTCCTTGTTTTTGTTTTTGGTTGAGCTGTGGCCCTTGTTTTAAGCTGTTATCCTTCCTTGAATTTCACATGTTTAATCTCTTTATTTAGCTAGCGTACACCCACTTTAAAAATCCACTTGGTGGAAAAATAGATTGTTTAAGGAAAAATCATGACCACAACTAGCGAATTAAGCGCAGTGCCAACGAGCTCAAATGACATTCACGTTAATGCCGAACATGTATTAATTACCCCTGAAGCTTTGCGTGCAGAATTACCACTTTCTGAAGCCGGCCGTGAGTTTGTCAAACAGTCGCGTAAAACCATTAGTGAAATAATCCACAAGCGTGATCCGCGTTTATTAGTTATTTCAGGTCCGTGTTCTGTTCATGACGTTGAAGCGGCTAAAGATTACGCCCGCCAATTAAAAGCGCTGCATAATAAACACCAAGGTTCTTTATTTGTGGTTATGCGTGTTTACTTTGAAAAGCCTCGTACTACTGTTGGTTGGAAAGGTTTAATAAACGATCCACATATGGATGGCTCGTTTGATGTTGAAACCGGTCTTCGCAAAGCACGTGAATTAATTCTTTACTTAACAGAGCTTGGTTTACCTCTAGCAACTGAAGCGCTTGACCCTATTAGCCCACAATACCTGGCAGAAGTGTTTAGCTGGTCAGCGATAGGCGCCCGTACTACCGAGTCTCAAACTCACAGAGAAATGGCCAGTGGTTTATCCATGCCAATTGGCTTTAAAAATGGCACAAATGGTAGCTTAGGTGTGGCAGTAAATGCATTACAATCAGCTGCTTCTCCGCATCACTTTATGGGCATAAATCGTCAAGGGCAGGTTGCCTTGATTCAAACCCGCGGTAATCCTGATGGCCATGTTATTTTACGTGGCGGCGCAGCGCCAAATTATGATGCAGCAAGTATTGCCGAGTGTGAGAAAACCTTAGCTAAACAAGATATTGATGCTGGTATTATCGTCGACTGTAGTCATGGTAATTCCAACAAAGATTACACTCGTCAGCCATTGGTTGCACTGGATGTTGTTGAGCAAATTTGTGCGGGTAATAAGTCGATTATTGGTATAATGTTAGAGAGTAATATTAATGCTGGTAAGCAAAGCAGCGATTTAGCCAAAGAAGATCTAGCTTATGGGGTATCCGTTACCGATGCTTGCATTGATTTTGCTGAAACTGAGCAGCTATTAGCCGATGTCGAAGCACAATTATCAGGTTGTTTAACAGCGCGAATTGCCTAAAGGTTTTTTACCTACCGGTTCTTTACCTAATGTAGGTAGGTAAAGTATTAGACGCGACTTATGTCGCGTTTTTTATTTTAAAGGCTTTGATAAATAATTTTAAGAAAAATACTTTAATATTCTTGTTCTAGACAATGTGCTTTAGAGAAGATGTTTTATATAAGAGATAGTAATGACCAATTCAGATCCCGACTTTGATAAAAAGTTAACCAGCTTGCGTGATGAAATTGATGAAATTGACAGTGATTTAGTTAAGCTATTACAGCGGCGACTTAGCGTTACCAGTAAAGTGGGGCAATTAAAAAGCAGTGTCGGCAAGCCTATTTATGACGGCGCACGTGAAGCGAGTTTATTTGCTAAAAGACGTTTACAAGCCAGTGAGGCTGGTTTATCCCCTGATTTAATTGAAGATGTTTTACGCCGTTTAATGCGTGACTCATACGTCAGTCAAGATGCTAGCGGCTATCGCTGTGTGAATGTTGATTGTAAAAAAGTGGTTGTTGTTGGTGGTAAAGGACAGTTAGGTGCCATTTTTGTCGATTTATTTCAACGTTCTGATTATCAGGTTGCCATTATAGAACAAGACGATTGGCCCAACAGCGAGGCTATATTAGCTGATGCTGGTGTGGTAATTGTCGCAGTGCCAATTCGTTTAACTACTATGGTTATTCATCATTTAAATAACTTGCCAAAAGATTGTATTTTGGCCGATTTAACCAGTATTAAAGAGTCGCCTTTATTTGAGATGAAAAAGGCACATGCAGGTCCAGTGGTAGGTTTACATCCTATGTTTGGCCCTGATGTTACCGGTTTAATTAAGCAAACCATCATTAGTTGTCAAGGCCGCTTTCCTGAAAAATATCAGTGGTTACTTGAGCAGTTTGAAGTATGGGGCGCTAAAATTTATCCGGTTGAAGCCCATGAACATGATCAAGCTATGTCCATGGTGCAAGTAATGCGACATTTTTCTACTATTGCTTACGGTTACCATCTAATGGCCGAAGGTGCAGATATTGAAAAACTGGTGGCGATGAGCTCACCCATTTACCGATTAGAGCTCATTATGGTTGGTCGACTATTTGCCCAAGACCCTACTCTTTATGCCGATATCATTTTTGCTAACAAAGACAATGTCGGCATGATGAAACGCTTTGCTTATCGATTCTTAGAATTACTTGAAGATGTTAGTCTTGATGACAAAGATGCTTTTGTTGATATGTTTAATCACGTTTCTGATTGGTTTGGAGATTATGCTGGTGACTTCCTTGAAGAAAGTAAATCCATGTTGTTAAAAGCCAATGAGTTGAAAAAGCACTAAGCTAGCTTTTCTTTTTCAGCCTATTTTCACGCTAGTACTATCTTTAGTAATGCTATTAGTACTGTTTTAGTAACGGTACTGGTCCTTTCACTAGTACCTTCTCCAGGAAAATATTAGCGTGAATCATTTATTTTATCTCAATATCACTCTTAAATTACTGCTTTTTCTTCGGCGATAAAAGCTAATCGAAAATTGGGGGAGGGGGCTTTTTGATAATCGCAAAAGTGTTATAAGAAATACGTTTGCGGGTTTAGATTAGCTCAAAGAAACGTAGAGTAAATATATTTAGCTAAAAGTAAGTATACCCCGCTGCCAAGTACATTCCTCTAGTAGTGAAACATTGCATAATCCCTTAGATAAGCTATAAAATATATTCAACTCTTAAACTAAGTTAAGCGTGTTGAGAGCTTTTAGATAAGCTCTTTAGTAGTCATGTGAACAGGGGCTGTTTATCTATGATTAATTATTTAAAACTTTGCATTTTTTCTACCTGTTTATGCCTGTTCACCTCAACGATGGCCGCTGAAAATAATGATTTAACTTCCATGGTTATTGTTACAGGTCCTTACCCGCCAGCTATCAATGAAGCAGATGAGGATAAAGGTTACGTATCTAGACTTGTTGCCGATGCTTTTGCACTAGAAGGAATTAAGGTGAGCTTTATCTTTGTGCCCTGGGCCCGAGGCTTACGAATGGTAAGGTTGGGTCATGAAGCTTGTATTATGTATTACGGAAAAACACCCGATAGAGTTAAATATTTTATATTTAGTGAACCATTATTTGAAGAAGAGTGGCTATTTTTTCATTTAAAAAAAACACCTGTTGAATGGCAAAAGTTAACTGACTTATCTCGTTATATCATAGGGGCAACCTTGAGCTACACTTATAGTGACGAATTTCATAAACTGGCTGACGAGCAAGAATTAAGTGTTCACTGGGTTGCCAGAGACAGACAAAACTGGCAACTACTAATGTCAGGTAGAATTGATCTTTTTCCCAGTGTAAAAACCGGTTGGTTTCAATTGCGGGAACTTTATAGTGAAGCAGCAATAAAGCAGATTACCACCCACCCTAAACCACTAAAATCACAGTTAAACTATTTACTCTGCTCTAAAGATCACCCCAATGCCGAGTACTTCAGAGACAAGTTTAATCAAGGCTTCGCTAAGTTAAAAAAATTGCGGTCAATCTCGTATTATATTCCTGATAGTAACGGCGAGAAGTGGCCAGTTGAAATCAATTAATCATCTAAATTAATCAAATAAATAACCATAAAAGCTATAAGTTTTTGGCTGGAAATAATTTTATTGCAAGGTAATTAGGTCGATATTATGAAAAAATCAATAATGCTTTTACTACCCTTGTGTTTTTCTTCGGCATGTTTCTCTGCTGAGCAAGAAGAGTTGATCAACAAAGTAAAGCAACTTGAAATAGAAATACAGCAACTAAAAAAGACAGTAAATGCAGCTGATAACACTACTTCAGAAAAAAACACTGCAGATAGCAAAGCCGCTGAAAAAGAATATACTGGCATTACTTTGGGGGGAGCTGTTCGTTTTCAATATGTATATGAAGACTACAATGATAACAATAGCAGTCGAGGAGGCGATCTAGACTTTGATATCTTTCGCCTTGATTTAAATGGTGAAGTTGGCGGGGTGATATTATCGGCGCAATATCGCTGGTTTCAATATATGAATGTCATTCATCACGCCTGGGTTGGTTATGATTTTAACGAGCAATGGCAAGGACAAATTGGCATAACACGTGTGCCCTTTGGTAACTTAAATTATAACTCTCACAACTATTTCTTTAGTAGTAATTACTACGTTGGTTTAGAAGATGATTATGATGCAGGTATCAAGTTTATTAGAAAAAATGAAAACCATGATTTACGGATAGCCTTTTTTTTCACCGATGAAATGGGCGGCATAGATGGTTATGTTGATAATAGAACCGATAGATATTCTTACGATATAGTTGGTGTACGTGCAAGTGATGAGGGGATTTATGATCAACCTAGCCTAGAAGCTGCTGAGCACAACACCTTCAATTTACGCTATGCTTATCAGTTAGCTAATGTTGAGCTGGGCTTTTCTTGGCTATCAGGAGATATACGAGATGCGACATCATCGATAGGTGATCGTACCGCCTTTGCCATACACACTGACGCGCAATTTGATCGTTGGAATGTAAAACTACAATATACAGACTACGAATACGATTTTGATAGTTACTCGCCACAAATAGCCGTTGGTGCTTATAGTTTTTATGATTCTATTCCCAGCGAAGCTAAACTTTATACCGTTAATGTTGCCTATTTAAAACCAGTCGAATTTGGTCCCATCACCTCATTAAATTTTTATAACAACTACAACATGATGACTGATAAATCAGGCGACTTTAATAATGACACTATTATGAATGTGTTAGGGGTCGCTATTTCAGCAGGCGCACTTTATACCTATGTCGATTTAGTCAGAGCAAAAAACCAGCCTTTCGTTGGCGGCACCATGGCAGGGGATAGTGATGACTGGCAAACAAGGTTTAATATTAACTTTGGTTATTATTTTTAAAATGCTTTAAAGCTACTTTTAGGTTTTGCGAAGTTAACTTAAGTTAAGGGAAAGGTTTTAATTATATGAATATAAGAGTGAAAATACAGCTAAGTGTACTGTCGGCGGTAGTTATTCCAGGTATTGTTATTTCAGTTATATTAGCCATGTTTGTTACTGAAAAAGCTTATGAGCAATTTTATGATGTCTCTGAACGCGAAATAAGACAAGTTGAAAATGGCATGAAAATATTCTTTAGAGGCATAGAGGATAACGTTAAGTATCTTATCAATCATCCAAAAATTATTTCGGCTAATAAAGATATCACCAGTTATAAAGCTAATGCTAGCAGCGTATTAATGACGCCAGCAAAAAATGGTGGCTTAGAGTCATCAATTTTTACCATGTTTGACAATTTCGGTAATAGCCATGAAAACCTTGCCTATGTTTATTTTGCTAACCATGAAGGCGGTTATTTACAATGGCCTGCCGGGAATATTGGCGCTAACTATGATCCCAGACAAAGGCCTTTTTACCAGTCAGCGCTGAATAGCCGTGGTGAAATCACTAGAACCAGTGCTTATTATTTTGCCTCAGATGATGCCTCAATCATTAGTACTGTTGCCACAGTCAGTGATGCTAATGGCAAGGTTATTGGTGTGCAAGGCATGGATGTAAGCTTAAAAGGCTTAACAGAAATTGTTAGGAAAATTAAACTGGGCGAGCAGGGTTATATTATGCTGTTACAAGATGATGGCACTATTTTAGTCGATCCCAATAATACCCAAAACACCTTCAAAAATATCAATACCTTACCTGGAGAAGCTTTTAAGAACATAGCACAACTAAACTCAGGGCAACTCAGTATATTATTAGGTGATATCGATTATGAAGTGAATATCATCACCTCAGCAGAATTGGGATGGAAGTTTGTTGGCTTCGTGCCCAAAGATGAAATATTGATGATGAGCAATGCGATTATTACCCGAATGATGATGATTGAAATTGTTATGTTAATCATCTTTATCGTCGCTTCTTGGCAGGTGGCTAAATTGATCACTGACCCTATCATTCAAATAAAAGACAACCTGAGAGAAATTGCCTCGGGTGATGGTGATTTAACCATCAGGATTAATGTTCGCAGCAAAAATGATGAAACAGCCGAGTTAGCGTGTTCCTTTAATGATTTTGTTGAAAAAATTCGAGAGCTAGTGATCGAGGTTAAAAGTAATGCCGATAGCGTTAACCAACTGTCTAGTCATGTAGCACAAGCAAGTGACTCTTTAGCAACGACTACCGAAGAACAAAATACTCAATCACATACTATGGCTGCGGCGTTACATGAGGTATCTACTACCTCAGCGCAAATATCAGCCACGGTAAAAGGTGCTGAAGACTTAGCAGAACATTCAAAAGTTGAAGTTATTGCTGGCGGTAAAACTATCTCTGAAGCTATCGAGTTAATGAGCAGTGTCGCCGATGATATGACCTCGCTTAAAGAGACCTTGAATAATTTACAAACTTCCTCTGAGAAAATTAATGAAATAATTAAACTCATCACCGGTATTGCTGATCAAACCAACTTATTAGCATTAAATGCCGCCATTGAATCAGCAAGGGCTGGTGAAGCCGGTAGAGGCTTTTCTGTCGTTGCTGATGAAGTAAGAGAGTTGTCAGGTAGAACAACCAGTGCTGCTACGCAAGTTGCCGAGTTGATTCAAACAGTACAATCGCAATCGAATGAATCATATGAGCATATCACCCTGCTAAACTCAAAAATTCAAGAAAGTGTTGAAAAGGGGCAGGAGTCACTTGAATTACTGAAAAACATCACTGCCTCCAGTGAAAAAATTGCCAGTGAAACCTCCCTAGTCGCTACTTCTATTGAAGAAGAGTCGAGCGCAATTGAAGAGATAAATCAAAATATTCAGCATATGTCGACAGCGATTGATGAAAGTACCAAAAGTATTAGTAACATCAAAGGCATCACTGACAACCTTGATAGTCAAGCTGCGCAATTACAACAAATTGTTGATAAATTTAAAACTTAAAGTTAAGCCTATGCCTAAGTTTAAAGCTAAGTCTAAGCCGGAGTTGCAGAGTATCTGGGAGGATTAACGATTTTATCGCCTTTCGAAAGGTAAAATAAGAAAAGCGCTGAGTGGCTTAAAACCACTCAGCGCTTTATTCTTTTAACGAGCACTTCGTTTAACTTGTGTTCAGATGAGAAATACCACTACCAAATTTTAACGCGTTGACTAGGTGCTAAGTAAAGTTTATCACCTTCTTTCACATCAAAAAGCTGGTAAAATTCAGGCACGTTACGGACAACACCATTCACTCGGTACATTGCAGGTGAATGTGGATCAGTACTGATTTGATGCTTTAACGCTTTTTCGCGGTACTTTTTACTCCAGCTTTGCGCGTAGCCCAAGAAGACACGCTGCTCACCGGTAAAGTCATCAATAACCGGTGAAGTTTTATCCGCTAATGACATTTTATATGCCAGCAGTGAGATGCTTAGTCCGCCAAGGTCACCAATGTTTTCACCCAAGGTGAAAGTACCATTAACATGCACATCTTTAAGTGGCTCAAACTCATCGTATTGGGCCACTAGCTTGTTAGTTCTGCTTTTAAACTCCGCTTTATCAGCATCTGTCCACCAGTTACGTAAGACGCCATCACCATCAAAAGCACTACCTGCATCATCGAAGCCATGGCCAATCTCATGGCCAATCACTGCGCCAATAGCACCATAATTAACAGCATCTTCAGCATTTAGGTTGAAATATGGCGGTTGCAAGATTGCCGCAGGAAATACTATTTCGTTTAGCGGTGGGTTGTAATAAGCATTAACTGTTTGTGGCGTCATAGCCCATTCATGTTTTTGTACCGGACCATTTTGTTTATCTAAACCTTGTTGGTAAATCACTAAGGCAGAGCGTTTTAAGTTACCAAACAAGTCATCTTTTTTGATGGTTAAGGCCGAGTAATCTTTCCAAATATCTGGGTAGCCAATTTTAGGGGTAAACTTAGAGAGTTTATCTAACGCTTGTTTTTTGGTTTCAGGCGTCATCCAATCAAGATTTTCAATACTCACTTTATAAGCTTTGGTTAGGTTTGCTACTAACTCTTCCATGCGAGCTTTAGCTTGTGGTGGAAAGTGTTTTTTAACATAGACTTTGCCAACTACTTCACCAATATTTTGATTAACTACGCTAACGCCACGGCGCCACATTGGCAATTGTGTTTTTACACCACGTAAGGTCTTGCCATAGAATTCAAAATTTTGTTGATCAAGCTCTTGGGTTAATCGACTAGCAGTGCTATTAATCACGCCCCATTTTAAATAGACATGCCAAGTATATATCGGTGTATCCTTGATGATGTTATTCAGCGCTTTCATGTAGTCCATTTGCGTAACGACCACGCCATCTATATCGGCAATACCCGACTGTGCTAAGAAGCCATCCCAGTTAAAATCTGGCATAAGTTGAGTTAGCTCAGCGGTAGGTATTTTATTATAAAGAGCAACCATATCGCGAGTTTGCTCTTTTTTCATATGATGACTTGCCAGTTTAGTTTCTAAGGCAAAGATATCTTTAGCAGCCGCTTTGGGATCGGCTAATCCAGCTAGGGTTAGCATTTTTTCAATATGGCTAAGGTAACTTGCTCTGAGCTCTTTTGATGTATCGTCCTCTAAGAAATAATATTCTCTATCAGGTAAACCCAAACCTGCTTGCCAGGTATATCTCATATAAGAGTTTGGGTTTTTAAAATCGACATATTGACCAAGATTAAATGGAATGGCATAACCGAGTTTATTTGCTAAGGCAAAATGTACCGCTAATTCTTCATGATTAGTAATGCCATCTATTTGGCTAAACTCTTGGTGAATTGGGGCTAAACCAATTTTATTACGGGTATCCCAATCAATATAAGATTGATATAAATCACCGACTTTTTGCTCATTTGAGCCTTGGGGGAAATTACCGGCAGAAGCGGCTTCTATTATCGCTTTAACATCAGTTTGAGACTGCTCGTGCACTATAGTGCCTATGCCATAAGATGATTTGTCGGCTGGGATTTCAGTTTTCTTTAGCCAATTGCCATTAGCGTAAAGGTTAAAGTCATCACCAGGTTTTACCGTGGCATCGATGGAGGAAATATCTAAACCAGAAATGAGCACTGGGCTGCTATTGTCATCATTTGCTGCAGTTAAATTATTACTGTTATTACAGCCCATTAATCCTATAAGTACCGTTAAAGATACTAATGTCTTTTTCATCGTAACGTCCTTTTTGTATTATTATTGCCTGTTGATTTATCACTAGTTGAGCAGTCGCTTTTTGAACTATCTGATATGGATAGATAAAAGTTAACACTGGTGTAGTTATGTTAACTATTAATTAACAATATATCCGTTAACAACATATCAGCAAACGCAAGTCGTCGCAATTCCGTACCGGGTCATGGAAAATAAGTGGAGCGTAAGTGAAGGCTAAATGCCAGTTATCTGTTTTGCTAATGTAGGTTTATTTCGCTTTGTGATCTGTTCGGCTATTTGCGCTCTTAATGCTGTAGGTTTGTTCTGACTTAACTTAAAGCGACCTTCAATACGGCTAATGGTGAAGGTAAAAACAGTAATCGATTTTAGCATGTGTTCAATAGCATGGCTTGGCGCTGAAGCAAGTGACCAAGCAACTTGCGTATTCGGTGATGTTAGTTTTTGTTGCACTTTAACTTGTTCAAAATGATCACTGCTGATCAGCATATGCTGGTATTTTTCATCAAGGTTAGTCACCTCCGTAACTTGACCACTAACATGTACTTTTGCGTAGTTCCACGTGGGAACTTTTTGCATTGAACTATGTTCAGCACTGACATCATTAGGGGAAATATAATCATCTTCACCGTGAAAGATTAGGGTGATATTTTTTTTGCCTTCAGCATTATCTTTATAGTCACTGTTAGCAACAGCTTTAAGGTGTTGTGCTAAGGGATGCTGATTACTAACATGCGCCATTAACTGATGACCTATCAACCGATTACTATCACTTTTACTTTCACTCTGGTTTTCGTTAATCCTAACTATTGTGTTGTCGGTAAAGTGAAAGGGAATGTGGCTAATATCTAGTTCATTATTGTTATCAAAAAAGAGTAATGTCGCTAATGGACTTTGCTCGATAACTTCAAGCATAGCGATCGGCTTTGTATTAATGAAATGCTCAGCGGGATACTCTGGTTCCGAGTGTGTTTTAACTTGGTACATGTATAAACACCTCTGCTTTTTTGCTGTTCATAGTATTTCCTGTTGACAGTAGTTGCTGTTTTACCTGCGGCCAGTCTTCATCAATGATGCTAAAGAGCGTAGGGTATTCATTAACTTGGCACATGCATAAACTCCTCTTGGCTTTTTCCTGTAGCTAATAGTTGTTGTTTTACCTGCAGCCAGTCTTCATCGATGATGCTAAAGAGTGCCGTATTTCTATAGTCGCCATTAGGAGCACGGCGATGCTTTCTTAAAATCCCTTCGAACTGACCACCAATTCGCGTTATAGCATTACGTGATTGCTGGTTATTTTCGTGCGTACATATTTCTACCCGAACCATTTTTAACTGCTCAAAAGCATGTTTTAACATTAAGTACTTGGCATGGGAGTTAACATGGCTGCGTTGAAAATCAGGGGTGATAAAGGTGTGGCCTAGTTCAATGGTTTTATCATTGTCGTTGTAACGAAACAGTCTAGTTGAGCCGATAACGGTATCACTTTCTTTCTCACTTACTTTATTAATGATGACAAAAGCAAGCTCTAGCCCTTGGTCCATTTTTTTGATGGCTTCTGCTAGCCAAGGCTTAGCAATCTCTTGGCTTTGACAGCGGTTGATGGGCATGTGTTGCCAAACTTGCGGGTAATTACCTGCTAAGCAATACCCTTCAAGGTGCTGCATTGTCAGGGGTACTAATTTTATTAAGCGGGTTTCTAATGTTATCGCCTTAAGAGGTAATGGTTTAATAGGACAAGATTTAATAAGGAAATCTTTTAACGCTGGGTTTTTTAACATAAGTTGCTGCATAAATTGGCTGGTTAGTGGTTGTTATTATGATTGTCTTTGGTATAACTACTACAACCAGATTTGTATAAGTTGATAGACCAGATTGAAAGCCCTAACTTTGAATTTACATTTAAGCTTAAAATTAAATTCTGAGAGCTTAGATAAAAATAAGACCTCAGCTAAACAAGCAAAATATTTGGCCATTGCCGATGCGTTGCGACAAGCCATTAAAGATGGGCAGGTTGCTCCCACTGAAGCATTGCCGTCAGCACGTAAACTTGCCCAGCAGTTAACGGTTAATCGCCATACCATCATGGCGGCCTTAGCTGAATTAGTGGCACAAGGCTGGGTTGAAGCGAAAGAGCGTTCAGGTTATCGAGTGGTAAAAAACTTACCAATTCAAACAAGCCAGCAAGTAAATAAAGTAGCGCAAACGCAGCAAAGTTTTACTTGGCAATTTCGCTTTAAACAAAACGTACCAGTCACGCCAAAAATAAAAGCTAGCCAATATCCTTTTAACTTCTCTGGTGGTCAGCCTGATATCAGAAAATTCCCTTTTGATGAGTTTAAAAGTCATTTTTCGCAAGTTTGTCAGCGGCCTAAAATAGATGATTTAAGTTATGGTGATAGTCTTGGAGAAGCAGGTCTCATTAAAGAAATCGCCACTTATTTAAGGCGTGTTCGCTCGATTACTGATAAAGAATTAATGATTTGTAATGGCTCACAAGAAGCCTTGTATATGATTTCACAACTGCTGTTACAATCTGGCGATAAGGTTGCGGTTGAACAACTAGGTTATCCACCGGCTTGGGCTGCTTTTGAGCGTACCGGTGCGAAGTTAATTGCCATCAAACAAGATGATCGTGGTATAGATCCTGAGCATCTGGCGCAAGTATTTTCTCAGGGTAAGGTAAAGCTACTTTATCTGACGCCATTACACCAATATCCAACCACAGTATCTCTTGATATCAGCAGGCGTATGCAAATATACCAATTAGCGGTGCAATATGGTGTTGCCATAGTGGAAGATGATTATGATCATGAGTTTCACTATAACAGCCAACCTATAGCACCGATGGCTAGCGATGATCCCGCAGGCTTAGTTATTTATATTTCTACCTTTTCAAAACTGATGTTTGGCGGCGCGCGTATTGGTTATGTGGTGGCAAATGATGCCTTAATTGAGCAGCTTGCGGCTTATAAGATGTTGATGAATCATAAGTGTAATGTTTTAGTGCAGCAATCGGTAGCTAAGTGGATGCAGCAAGGTGGCTTTGAAGGGCACCTACGCCGCATGACTAAGCTTTATCACAAGCGCCGTGATCATATGGTGTCACTGCTACAAAGTTATCAAAGGCAGGGCCTGCCATTACACTTTGAAATTCCCGCCGGCGGTATGGCAATTTGGCTTGATATTGGTAAGTCTGTTGTTGGCTTAAAAGAAAAGCTATTAGCCAAAGGGGTCTACCTGCAAACGGAAGTTGAATTTAGCAGGCTCAAAGACTTATCTTGCGAAAAATCATCTGACCATGACTTACCCAAAAAGGAGTATCGCTTTATCCGCTTGGGTTTTGCTGCCATGAATGAAATGGAAGTAACTCAAGGCTTGAGTATTGTTATGCAAGCAATATATGGTATCGGCAGTAATGGTAATATGTTGATTTAATTCCATAAGGTAATGACTTGGCTTTACTATTAATACTAATTTACCAAACGTCGTTCTATGCGTATTAAAGGCTGTAGTTAATGGTTAGCATCGATACTCAATATAAGCCTTCAGCTGGAACACAAGCTAAGGCTGAAAAATTAAAATTAGGGCCATCAAGGGCTGCAGCCAAAAATCGGCTTAGGGTATTTAGAGCTTAATGATGATGGCTCACCACATTTGATTGCCGACTTGCATTGTGACGGTAGTAGAACAGTATTTATTGAGACCAATGAATAGCTAGTTCCCTATCTTTTTTTTCGTAAAGGTAACATGCGCTTTAAGGTGTCATCTTTTTGAATATAATGGTGCATTAAAGCTGCGACAGCATGAAAAGCAATAAGATAATAACCCCATGAGCCTATTTCTTTATGCCAGCCCTCTAATACTTTTCCTAAAGGTTTGTCATAAGCAATAAGCGCAGGCAGTTCTAGCCCGAAAAAGGGAATAACTTTGCCTTTTGCACTGAGCACAAACCAGCCAAAAATTGGCATGGCAATCATAAAAACATAAAGCACTAAGTGAGCCGTTTTGGCTGCCCATGCTTGCATGTTAGAAAGTGGCGGGGTTATTTTTGGAGTTACTTGTAGGCAGCGTAAATAGAGACGTATACAGACTGGGGTAAAAACCAATAAACCTAGCATAAAGTGTATCGTTTTGAAGAGATCTCGCATGTCGGTGCCTTTTTCAAAAAATACTCTACCTTCAATGCTGGCGAAAACAAAAATCATTAAAACCACCATTAACCAGTGAAGTTTTATTGAGACAAGCCCGTAGTGATTTTCACTATTTTTCCAAGACATTTTCAGTCCTTTTAATTGTTAGAGAGTTTACTTATTCTTTGGCACAAAGGTGCTAGCTAAATCAGCGATATCATCAACACTCTTCGCCAGCTCTTGCATTTGCTCAGCAACACTATCGGTTTGCTGCCAAGTCGTCTCAGTACTGTGAGCAATATCATTTAAGTGATTATTAATTTCATGAGATACACAAGATTGCTCTTCTGCGGCCGTAGCAATTTGAGTGGCGGCTTGGTTAATGTTTTGCATTTTCTCAACCACTAAATCAATTTGCTGATGTGATGCTTGTGCACTATCGACACAGTATTGCGCTTCATCTTTGTTTTTATTCATTAAAGCTACCCATTGCTCTATGGTATTGAGCATAATGGTTAAGCGTTGATGGATTTTTACTGCAGATTCTTGCGTACGTGATGATAAGTTACGTACTTCATCAGCTACGACAGCAAAACCACGACCATGTTCACCCGCGCGAGCCGCTTCAATGGCCGCATTTAATGCCAACAGGTTAGTTTGATCGGCAATAGATTGAATCTCCTCCATCAACTCACCCACATTATTAGCCGATTGCGTTAAGCTATCGGCTGAGCTTGAAGCATTCTCTACCGCTTGCGCTAATTGGCTAATTTTATCACTGGTTTCATAAATATTTTTTTGTGATTGCTCGCAGTGTTCGAAAGTTATTTCTAATTCGCTAGCAACATTAACTGTATTCTGGGCAATATCTTGGGTTGATTCTTGCATTTGACTCATAGCCGTACTTAATTGCTCTAAATCATCTTTTTGCTGCGCTAGTGTGCTGCGGGTATCGGTTAAACCTTGGCTTACTTTCGCCATTACCGCTTTTATCGGTTTAGCAGCATCAAGTGTGCGCTCTATGATGGCTTTGATTTTGGTTTTTAACAGTGAGAAATTAAAATCAAAAACACTGGCACTGCCTTTACCGAAGTAGACTTTACGTGATACTGAGTCGAACACTGTTTGCATGCGCTGAGCACGCATAGCAGTCGGGATTATATCTGACCAAAATATGATAATGGGGGTAACCGCGCTCAGGCCGGCAATAACTGAAGCAAGTAAACCAAGCTGAGTGAAAATATAACCTTGAGCTAAGACAGTGAGCAATATTAAAAAAGCAAATTTATGGTTCTTAGTAAATTCAAAAGTTACCCAGTTATTCTGTTTGTTGAGCGCTTGGTAGATGTGATCAGCATCGCTGGCAAGCTTGGTGCTTGCCACAGAGCTAATACATTGAAATCCGGTTATCTTGCTTTGGCTATATTGCGGGGTGATAAAGACATCAAGCCAAATACTCTTACCTGCTTTACTCTTCAGCTGTAATAAGCCTTGCCATGAAAAACCTTTAGCCAAAGTTGCCGATAACTCATCGAGCACCACTTTGGGCATTTTCTGATGAGTTAAGCTACGTGTATCAGTATTTAGCAGATCACTTTCTTGATAACCTGTGGTTTGGCAGTACGCTTGATTTACATAGGTATAATTACCTTTTAAATCGGTAACAGAAATTAATTGTTTCATAGTAGATGACATAGTTTGCACAACATAAAAGTGAGTAGGCTAATAAAAGTGATTATTTAACTTTAACAGTAAGGTTAAATAATCGCTTTGATCTATATCGGCAATAATGAGTGAACTTTAGTGTTTTTTAGTCATCTAGATGATTTATTTATTTTTGCTGTTCAAGCTAATTAGCCAATCTTTCCATAGTGTTAGAGTTTTCAAGACGAATTAACTCCTTGAGTAACAGCCTAAGTAGCTCTCCGCCTAATTGATTACTGTCTAAGCCATCTTCATTACCAATACTGCCTAGCTCGATATTCTCAAATTGTTTGGTAAGCACTTTATTGTCTTTAACAATAGTCAGGGTTAATTCTTCAATAAGTACTGAACTGATGCGAACGCGGGTTAGTGCTTTACCTAATAAACGTCTTTTCTGTTTAGCGGCATTGGAGGCGATAACTGCTTTGTTGGTTTCAATTTCTGCTACTTCTCGGCTGGAATCAATATTTTCTAAGGCCAATTCTTCGCTGCGCTCAGGGTACATTTTTGCGTATAGCTCAGCGCTTAGTTGTGGGTATAAAGCGGGGTAGTCAGTGGCTAGTTGTTTCTCAACTTTTTTAATCAAAATCTGTAAATTAGTTTTACCGGTTTCACTTATTTTATCAATCTCTGACCAAGCGTGTAAGTTACTGAAGCGAAGTTGTTTAACATGCACTAAAGTAGTGGTTTTTTTCGCTACGCTGGGGGCGTCAAATTGGCTAGTTGCAAGCTCTGCCAGTTGTACGCTGATGTTATCGACTTTAAATAGCTGAGGCTGAGTTAAACCATCGATATTGGCAACAGAGAAATTGGTAAAGGTAGTGATACCGGTATTCGTTGAAAAATCAGCGCTGAGTAACTGAGACTTTTGCCCGCTATAGTAATGACTTTGCAAAAGAACTTGGCTTTTTAGGTAATCATTTAAAGAGCCATTGGCGAGATACCATAACATGGTACTGAGAAATAATAATATGGCAAAGGCTAGTACAGCTAATTTATTCAAAGTTTTTCTCTTTTACGTTAATTTGCGTTAAGTGGTTAATATTTTAAGCTAAGTTACTGGCTAGGTAAATGCTATTGATAGGTCTATAGGTTATAGTATTTGCGTGCAATTATCCGTCAAACATGCGTCAAGTGCACTATCTCCACCACACTATTACTATGTTATTAGAGAACCTCTTTATGTCAAATCAGTCTGTATCTACAGCGACTTCAAGTACTTCGGCTGTTACCCGCCGTTTGCCCTTATTCATTATACTTGCCATTCTTGTGGCCTTAATTACTTATTTGCAATGGCCAGAAGCTAAGCAAGAAAAAAGTAAATACAAGCGTGTGGTTGCGGTAAAAATGGTGCCAGTGGTATTGGCTGAGTTTATTGAAAGTGTCGAAGCGGTCGGTACCGCGCGTGCCAATGAGCAAGTGGTGATCACCAGTAAATATTCTGATCTTGTAGATGAAATCTACTTTGACGATGGCCAAACAGTTGAAAAAGGTGCTGTACTGGTTAAGCTGAATAATCAAGAAGAGCTAGCCAAAGTGAGTGAGTTAAAAGCTAACCTGTCAGAATCACAGGCGCACTTGAAGCGTTTATCTGAGTTACTTGCCAGTAGAGCTACCTCTAAATCATTGGTAGAGCAACAAGAAGCGAAAACCAAAGCGATTGAAGCGCAGCTAACCAGTGCTCGCGCTAAATTAAGTAACTTAACTATTCGAGCACCATTTTCCGGTGTACTTGGCTTTCGCGAAGTGAGTAAGGGGGCTTATATTGATGCTGGTAGTGTGATTACTCGCTTAGATGACTTGAGTGTTATTAAAGTAGACTTTCATTTACCCGAGCGTTTATTAACGCATATTCATGTTGGTCAACAAATTAGCGCGGTAAATACCGCTTACCAACATAAAGAATTTATTGGAAAAATTTCTGCCATTGATAGTCGTATTGACTCAAGTACCCGTAGCATTAAAGTTCGCGCTACCATCAATAACAAAGCGTCAAAACTCCACCCTGGTATGTTGCTTAAAATTAGCGTGTTATTGCAAGTAGAAAACATACTGCAATTACCTGAAAGCAGTATTATCCCTATTGAAGATATGCATTATGTCTTTGCTGTGATTGATGGTAAAGCCGTGCGTAAAGCGATAAAAATTGGTCGTCGCCATCCTGGTGTGGTGGAAGTCGTTTCAGGCTTAGTTGCCGGTGAAGAAGTGGTGGTTGAAGGCGCACTTAAACTTCGTGATGGCTCTGCGGTGACAATTATAGGTCAAGAATCTGAAGAACAAGCACTTGCTGAAACTGAAGAAAATCCTACTGCTGATAAAGGGAGCAAGCACTAGTGATTTTATCTGACTTATCGGTAAAACGACCAGTTTTTGCCACGGTAATAAACTTACTTATTATCACCTTTGGTATTGTTGCTTTTTTAATGCTGCCATTAAGAGAATATCCAGATATTGATCCACCGATAGTTAATATTAGTACCAATTACCCAGGGGCTTCTGCCGCCATAGTTGAAACTAAAATAACCCAATTACTTGAAGACAGAATTAGTGGGATTGAAGGGGTTAAAACCATCAATTCTAATAGCCGTGTAGGTCGCTCGAGTATTACCATTGAATTTAATTTAGACCGAGATATTGATGCCGCGACTAATGATGTCCGCGATCGCATCTCTCGCGCATTAAATAACTTACCAGAGCAGGCTGATCCACCTGAAGTTTCAAAAGCCAATGACGATGAAAATGTTATTGTTTGGTTTGTGCTGCAAAGTGAAACCATGAGCACGCTGGAGCTAACCGATTACGCGAATCGTTATATCGTTGACCGTTTTGCGGTGGTTGATGGTGTTGCTCGTGTGCAAGTAGGTGGTGGTCGCACTTATGCCATGAAAATACGTCTAAATCGTGTATCTATGGCGGCACGTAATATTACCGTGCAAGATATAGAAGATACCTTACGTGATGAAAATGTTGAGTTACCAGCAGGGCGCATCGAGTCAATAGACAGAGATTTTTCTATTCGGGTCGAGCGTAGCTATTTAACCGTGCAAGATTTTGCCAATATGGTAATTAGTCACTCAGAAGGTAACTCTGAAAGTAGTTCTGAAAGTAATTTAGTAGGTAAGTCTGTAGTGCGTTTAGGTGATGTTGCCGAAGTCTTTATTGGCGCGCAAGATGATGAAAACATGTTCCGCGGCAATGGTAAAAATATGGTCGGCTTGGGCGTAATCAAGCAATCTAAAGCCAATACCTTGGACGTGGTTAAATCTGCGAGAAAAGAGATGGTTACTATCCGTAGCTCTTTACCCGTAGGTACAACGATTACCAATAGCTATGATAGCTCGGTCTTTATTCAAGGCTCTATTGATGAAGTTTATAACACCTTAATTATTGCCATGTTAATGGTGGTATTGGTTATTTTCTTATTCCTCGGAAATATTCGCGCTACCATCATTCCAGCGATTACTGTTCCGGTAGCTTTAATTGGCTCCTTGATGGCATTATCTTGGTTTGGTTTCTCCATTAATCTATTAACATTGTTGGCTTTAGTCTTGGCTATCGGTCTAGTTGTTGACGATGCCATTGTGGTATTAGAGAATATTTACCGCCGTATCGAAAATGGTCAAACACCTTTAATGGCCGCTTATGAAGGCGGTAGGGAAGTAGCCTTTGCCGTAGTTGCTACTACCTTAGTTTTGGTAGCTGTTTTTGTTCCCTTGGTATTCTTATCGGGCAACATGGGACGATTATTTACTGAATTCGCTATTGCCATCGCGGCGGCTGTAGTTTTTTCAAGTTTGACGGCTTTAACACTAACGCCAATGTTGTGTTCAAAAATGTTAAAACACAGAGAGCGTAGTTCTTCTTTTGGTCAAAAACTTGATCGCACTTTTGCTCGCTTTGAAGCAGCTTATGGGCGAGCATTAAAAAATAGTATTCATCAACCCATTCTTATTGTACTGGTGCTGGGCTTATCATTAGCAGCAGTATTTTTATTGTTTAATAAGTTACCTTCTGAATACACGCCAAAAGAAGATCGCGGTAATTTCTTCTTAATTATGCAAAGTGCTGAAGGCGCCAGTTATGAAAATAACGTCAAAAACATGCATAAAATTGAAGAGAAACTTTTAGGTTATCAAGCTGAGGGCGAATTAGACCGAGTGATTGTCCGTGTGCCAGGTTTTGGTGGTACGGGTGGTATTGCTATTGTCGGTTTACCTGCATGGGATAAACGTAGCATTGATACTTTTAGCTTTATTAATAAAATAAATGCTGATGTGCAAAGTGTTACCGATGTGCGCGCCTTTGCCATTATGCGTCGTGGTATTGGTGGCGGTGGCGGTAGTAATGCACCTGTGTCTTTTGTACTACAAGGTAATACATTTGCCGAGTTGGCTGAGTGGCGTGATATTTTGATCACCGAAGCGCAAAAGAACCCTAATTTATCAAATATTAATAGTGATTATCAAGAAACCTATCCACAGCTTTTAGTTCAAATCGACCGTGAACGTGCTTATGATCTAGGGGTGCCTGTAGGTGATATCGCCGAAACCTTAGAGACCATGTTAGGTCAGCGCCGTGTCACTACTTTTGTCGATCGCGGTGAAGAATATGACGTTATTGTTGAAGGCGATGAGACGCAATTTCAAAGCCCAACGGATATCGATAACCTTTATGTCCGTTCACGCACGACCAATAAGTTAATTCCATTAGCGAACTTATTAACCATTGGTGAAAATGCGACCTCGTCACGACTCAATCGTTATAACCGTTTACGTAGTATTACCATCACAGCAAACTTAGCCGATGGTTATGCCTTAGGTGAAGCACTAGACTTCCTGGTGGAGGTAACTAAAAATAAGTTGCCGGAACACGTACAGATTGATTATAAAGGCGAGTCTTTACTACTTAAAGAATCGGGTAGCTCTATCTTATTTGTTTTCTTACTTGCCCTGCTAATTACCTACTTGGTATTAGCCGCGCAGTTTGAAAGCTTCATTCATCCATTTGTTATTTTACTTACGGTGCCGCTGGCGTTAGTTGGCGCACTTGCCGGATTGGAGTTGATGGGCATGAGTTTAAATATCTACAGTCAAATAGGTATTGTTATGCTCATTGGTTTAGCGGCAAAAAATGGTATTTTAATTGTCGAATTTGCCAACCAGTTACGTGACAAAGGCATTGCTTTTGAGGAGGCATTAATTAGTGCTTCTAAACAAAGACTACGCCCGATTGTGATGACCACCTTTACCACAGTAACCAGTGCTATTCCGTTAGTGTTAGCTGTTGGTCCAGGTGCTGAGAGTCGTATGGTTATAGGTGTAGTTATTTTTGCCGGCGTATCACTCGCCAGTATATTTACCCTATTTATCGTCCCGGGTGCTTATTACTGGTTATGTCGTAATACCGGTTCGCCGCAAGCGATTGCTAATGAAATTGAAAAACTTGAGCAAAAGGCTAATGAAAGTCACCCTATTTAGGGGTCTAATTTAGTACTTTGATAAGTTAAATAACAAGCCCTAGCTGAGTAAAGTTGCTAGGGTTTTTTATGTGTTTAATGTTATTAAATTAGGTATGTTTTTAACCCTGATTAATGAGATTTAATTGTTGGTTTAATGATTATCTACTGCGTATTAGATAGATTATCTAGCTCATTAAATTCAGATCAACATCGAGTCTAAGGTTAGAAGCGGATTTTACTAAAAATAATAGCTCTGTCGGTTAAATATTTTAAACAACTCGAAGTCTCACGATATCAACATTATATTCGAGTAAATTTAGATCTAACACATTATTGACTAAGCAAAATTATTTTTTAATTTCTTATATGAATGCCTAAGCTATTTTGTCAGGTTTTTTTACATGTTGTCAGTGTCTGATGCTTGTTAAAGCTTAACGTATTGAAAATAAATAATTATTTAATATGGCTTGTTTTATGCTTAAATGCGCAGCGTTAATGACAATATTATATCTTTATTTCTAATGCAAAGGGTTCAAAGGAATAACACATGAAATTAAATTTTTTAAAGGTACTCATACCTCTCACATTATGTATTGGTTTTATCACAAATGCGCAAGCAGGTTTGATTACTAATTTCGACATATCAGGAGTTAATTCATCTGATTCTTCAGGTACTGTTCAAGATTGGTTTAGTGTCGAACTTACAAATGAATTTGATTTTTTTACTTTATCTTTTAACTGGAAAGATCAAGGTTGGGGAAATAGAAAAGGACGTCTATATTATAGCTTTTCAGGTACCGATTGGACAAATTTCGGGCTGTTAGCAGGACATCAATTTACAGAACAAATGACTACAATAACTCGTAGCCAATTAGCCTCTTTTACTCAACCAATAACACTAAATTTTGGTTATGTTGTTGGAGGAGGTGGGGGACATAATTTACAGGTTAATAATGCTACTTTAGCCGTAACGAATGTTCCAGAGCCTTCTACTCTTGCTATTTTTGCATTAGGTATGATTGGTTTAGCATCTCGTAAATTTAAGAAACAGTCTTAATTATTTAAACGATTTTTATTCTGTAAAAGCACCCGTTGTAATGATTGGTGCTTTCTTGTTTCTGGTGTTATGTAAAATAAACCAGTAAGCCATCACAATAGCTTCAATATAGGTAACACCCGATACATAAGACAAGCCCTCAGCTAAACCTCTTCGCCAACGAACTGACCAATTAAAATTTGGGGTTAACAATATTTATAACGGCAGTGAAAATAGTTCATCGGTTAATGGCAATCCGTAAAATATAAAGCTGAGTTTATTATTGGTTATGTCGTAATACGGGTTCGCCGCAAGCGATTGCTAATGAAATTGAAAAGCTTGAGCAAAAGGCTAATGAAAATCCACTTAAGAAATCCTAAGTAGTACTTTAATAACTAAAGTAATAAGCCCTAACGATGAATTTCGCTAGGGCTTTTTTATGTTTAAAATTCTTAGTTCTAAATTCTATTCTCTCTAGTTGCAGGAAATCGTCGCGCTATCTTTTTACTGTTCTTTTATAAGTAAAAAAACAATAAATATAGTTTGAGTACTAAGCTTTAACCTTATGAGGTAAATATTATACTTAGTCATTTATACGAAGTTTTACGTTATTTTTAACCATTTCGGCGCTGTTCATCGAACTTTGTTAATGGTTGTTACTTGATAATTTCAGTAAAATTCATTAGTATTGTAATTAATTGAACGTTCAATTAAAAAAGAATTAGAGAAGTCAGTGCCGAAAGTTGGAATGAAACCCCTACGTAAAAAACAATTAATTAATGCTACTTTAGAATCTGTGGCGTTATACGGTTTACAAAATACCACTATTATTACTATTAGCAGGATCGCCGGTTTATCGTCAGGTATCATTAGTCATTATTTTGGTGGTAAGCAGGAATTAGTCGAAGCAACGGTCAAACATCTGCTGGAACAATTGAAGTTGGCATTGCTTGAACGTGTCAATCAGCCGCACCTTACTCAACCGCTCGGCGCGGCCGAGCGACTTGCAATGATCATTGAGGCTAACTTTACTCAATTACAACGTTCAGCCCCGGCAACAAAAATGTGGCTTAGCTTCTGGGCGCAATCTATGCACCAACCCGGATTGGCTCGGCTACAACATATCAACAGCAAACGCCTATACAGCAATCTACTTTTCTCTTTTCGCCAGTTATTGGCTGATGATTTAGCCGTTATCGCGGCTAAACAGACCGCGGCTATGATTGATGGTTTCTGGTTACGCAGTGCATTAAGCCCAAGGCCTGAAGAAGAATTTAAACAGGCTGAACAATTATGTAAAAAATTTATAGACGATCTGCTTAAGCAGTCCGGAGATGTCAATTGTCGTTAATACGTTATGAAAATTTTGTCGATGGCGCCTACATGGCGAACGACAGTGGTGAAACATTTGATGTGATTAACCCCGCAACGGGAAAAGTAATCTATCAGGTTGAAGTCGCCGATGAAAAAATTAAACAACAGGTCATGGCAAGTGCCCAACGTGGTTTTGCGACTTGGTCAGCAATGAGCGCGATACAGCGCAGCCGAATCTTACTTAAAGCGGTGGCATTATTACGCGAGCGGAATGATGAACTGGCAAAAATTGAAGTACTTGATACCGGTAAACCTTGGCAAGAAGCCTCGGTGGTTGATGTAGAATCAGGTGCTGATTCTATCGAGTTCTTTGCTGGTTTGGCGCCTGGCATTGAAGGTAATCAACAGCAAGTTGATGGTGACTTTTATTACACTCGACGTGAAGCGCTGGGTATTTGCGCAGGCATTGGTGCTTGGAATTATCCAATACAGATAGCCTGTTGGAAAGCAGCCCCCGCGCTAGCGTGTGGGAATTCAATGATATTTAAACCCTCGGAAGAAACACCGTTGGGGGCATTAAAATTAGCAGAGATTTTTACCGAAGCCGGACTCCCTAACGGCGTATTTAATGTTATTCAGGGCGCAGGCGACGTCGGTGCTTGGTTAAGCCATCATGCAGATATAGCTAAAGTTTCTTTTACCGGTGAAGTTGGTACGGGCAAAAAAGTCATGGCAGGTGCTGCCACTACGCTTAAAGATGTCACTATGGAGCTTGGCGGAAAATCACCACTGATTATTTTTGATGATGCCGATATCGACAATGCGGTTTCTGCAGCCATGTTGGGTAACTTCTATACTCAGGGTGAAGTCTGTACCAATGGCACGCGTGTATTTGTGCAAGAGTCAGTGTATGCAAGGTTTATTGAAAAATTGCTTGAGCGTACTCGCCAAAATATTGTTGTTGGGGACCCAATGGCTCCTGAGACTAATTTTGGTGCACTAATCTCGTTAAAGCATTTTAATCTAGTGTTAAATTATATCAATATCGGCATTAAAGAAGGTGCGACACTGCTTCATGGCGGCACAGCGCTGCAACCAGAAAACGCACCCCATGGCTATTTTATTGCGCCTACTATCTTTACCGATTGCCGTGATGATATGACCATTTGCCGTGAAGAGATTTTTGGCCCTGTGATGTCGGTACTGACCTTTACTGATGAAGAGGAAGTGATTACTCGAGCCAACGCTAGTGATTATGGCTTAGCTGCGGGTGTCTTCACCCAAGATATTACCCGTGCTCATCGGGTTATTCATCAGATGCAAGCCGGAATTTGTTGGATAAACAGCTATGGCGCATCACCTGCGCAAATGCCTGTTGGTGGTTATAAACAATCGGGCATCGGCCGTGAAAATGGTCTTATTACACTGAACCACTACACTCAAATTAAAGCCGTATATGTTGGCCTACAGCCACTTGAAAGCCCTTTTTAACCGGACGATTCGATTAGCAATAGGCATAAACTAAGCAATTAATAATTCTGAAAGTGTGAATTATTAGCAATAAAAGTTGTAGCTAAGCAGTAAATAAGAGTTATAGATGAAAAACGAAAAATTTGATTACATTATTATTGGTGCCGGCTCTGCGGGCTGTGTACTGGCTAACCGATTAACTGAAGACAGTAATAATCGGGTATTGTTACTTGAAACCGGCGGCAGTGATAAAAGTATTTTTATTCAAATGCCAACAGCATTATCAATTCCGATGAATAGCAAAAAATATGCTTGGCAGTTTGAAACTGAGCCCGAGCCTTATCTTGATGATCGCCGTATGCATTGCCCAAGAGGCAAGGTTTTAGGTGGTTCTTCATCTATTAATGGCATGGTTTATGTTCGAGGTCATGCAAGAGATTTTGATGAATGGCAGCAACACGGTGCGAAAAACTGGGATTACGCCCACTGTTTGCCATATTTTAAAAAAGCCGAAACGTGGGCTTTCGACGGTAATGAATACCGTGGTAAAAGTGGCCCATTAGGGGTAAATAACGGCAATGAAATGAAAAACCCTCTGTATCAAGCGTTTGTTGATGCAGGTGTTGAAGCCGGTTATTTTGCCACTGATGATTATAATGCCGCAGCACAGGAAGGTTTTGGTCCTATGCACATGACCATTAAAAATGGTGTGCGCAGTTCTACATCTAACGCTTATCTTCGCCCAGCAATGGCGCGTGAAAACTTAACTGTAATAACTCATGCCTTGGTACATAAGGTATTGCTGGCAGGTAAAAAAGCTATTGGCGTACGCTATGAGCGTAAAGGAAAAGTTTTCGACGTTAGTGTTGAAAAAGAAGTTATTCTATCGGCGGGGCCTATTGGCTCACCTCATCTTTTGCAACTCTCAGGAATTGGTCCTAAAAAGGTGCTTGAAGACGCGGGCATTGAAGTTAAACATGATTTGCCCGGTGTCGGTCAAAACTTGCAAGATCACCTGGAGTTTTATTTCCAGTTTAAGTGCAAAAAACCGATTACGCTTAATGGCCAGTTAGGCTTGTGGAATAAATTTTTAATTGGTAGTCGTTGGTTCTTCACCAAAAAAGGCTTAGGCGCGACCAATCATTTTGAGTCTTGTGGTTTTATTCGCTCTAAAAAGAATGTTGAATGGCCAGATTTACAATACCACTTCTTACCGGCAGCAATGCGCTACGACGGTAAAGAAGCTTTTGCCGGTCACGGATTTCAGGTGCATATTGGTCATAATAAACCAAAAAGTCGCGGTTTTGTTAACGCGGTGTCCGACGATCCTAAAGCACATCCACAAATACGTTTTAATTATCTTGAACACGAAGCAGACCGTGAAGGTTTCCGCGCCTGTGTGCGTTTGACCCGAGAAATTATTCACCAGAGTGCGCTTGATGATTATCGAGGTGAAGAAATTCAACCCGGCATTGATGTACAAACTGATGAAGAAATCGATGCCTTTGTCCGTCAATTTGTTGAAAGTGCCTATCATCCTTCGTGCTCATGCAAAATGGGCACAGATGAAATGGCTGTTGTTGACTCAGACACTAAAGTCCATGGTATTGACGGATTACGGGTTGTTGACTCGTCAATTTTTCCGACTATTCCAAATGGTAATCTTAATGCGCCAACCATCATGGTTGCTGAACGCGCGGCGGATCTTATTCAAGGCCATGAAACACTAACACCATCTTCGGCTGCTGTGCACATTGCGCCTAACTGGCAACAGCAACAACGTGCCAACCCGCCAAAAAGAAAAATCAAAAATTAAGCTAACAACTATTCAATCGTGAGTACTCTTTCAGGGTTTAACTATCGTCATCAACATTGTCTGTAGCGTTGATATGGTGACTATAGTTAAAATTTGAAGCCTATACTAAGTGGACTGATTTATTGATCCTCTTGCTGTTGTTTAGGTGATACCGAGTGCTCTAACTATAATAAGTAAAGAGGAGTAATACGTGTTTACATTCATTAAAAAAATTATCGGGGGGCCGTTATGACCCCATGGTTATCTGCTGGGATTTTATTTACCTTTGCCGCCATTGCCTTTGTGTTATATCGCTGGGGAAATGTTCGCTGTGTTGGGGTAACACCCGTTAAAACATTCACCTTTATTGCAATTTTATTTACCTCAGGCCTTGATGTTGGCCTGATCATGTTCCCTTTAACGGAGTTTGCTGGATATGCTGATCTAGCTGCCAGTCCTGAATATGGCTTCACTAACCCGTTAGCTATTGAATTTGGCTTCTGGGCGTTTCTTATCTGGGGTTTCTACTTTCTAACCTGTTTTTACTTCTGCGTGATTGAGCCACGGGTGCAATTTTTCGAAATTCCATTAATCAAGCTAATTAATAATGTTGTTATTATTGGTACCTGTGCCTTTACTGCGTATTTATTACTAAGCAATTTACCTTGGTATATACCTGAGCTGGGTGATGGTGAATCCCTTATTGGCAGTTTCTATCTAATCGTCTTCTTAGTCATAGCGGCCGCTGTTTATTCTAGTACCAGTATTCGTTATGTACGTTTGTTGAGTTTGGCAACCTCTTGGCTGTTTATTGCCCTGATAGCGCTAATGTGGGGAGGTGCTTTTCTTGTCGAAGGCTCAGGCATTGGTGAATTTGCTAATACGTTTGCCTTGCTTGGCGGTTACTTTGGTAATATCCATGAATTTGTCTTACCTTTAAATGATTATCATGAATTCTACCTGTATTGGTGGTTTGCATGGAGCATTATGATTGGCCAATTTACCGCCCGCTTTGTTGGTGGTTTGCGTACTTACCAAGTTTTGCTAGCTATGTTGGTATTCCCGTCTATTCCTATCGCGATATGGTTTACCGTGTTGTATTACTACAGCGCTAACGGTCTGGAAACTGCTGGTTTTTATAATATAGCGATGGCAATTGTTGGCGTCACCTTTGTTATTAACTCACTCGATTCATTGATTCGTTTATATACAGATAACTTGAATTTGAGTGTCAGTCGAGTGGGGCGAGTGAAATACTTTTTGGGTAATCTCATCGCGCTAAGCTTACTTACGCTGTTATTCAAATTGGACTTCTTGCAGATCCAATGGGTTGGCGCCGTAGTTATTGGGCTATTTTTCACTTGTTTTGGTTATATTATATTGACCAAGTTTAAAGTGGTCAGCGAGATAGAATGTTCACCGAAAGAAAATAAAATCGATTTTAATAAAATTGAGCTAATGAACTAATCTAATAAATAATTTAATGAGTAAAAAAATAATGAATAAAACTATTATTGCTGCGGCAACAACTTGTCTACTAACATTGCCTGCTGGTGCTATGGCTGCCGTATCTTCAACGGTTAATCTGGCTTCTGACTACACCTTTAACGGTGTTAGCCAAACAGGTAATGATCCTGCGCTGCAAGCGAGCTTGGATTATGCTGCGGATAGCGGTTTTTATGCCGGAACTTGGGCTTCTAATGTTGATTTTGGTACAGGTGAAGACACCAACATCGAATGGGATGTTTATGCTGGACAGTATTTTCAGCTAAATGATAAATTTGGTTTAGATACTGGTATTGCCTATTACACCTACCATGGTGATGACGCCTCTAGTACTTACAACTATCCGGAAGCTTATGCCAAACTTGGTTACAGCTCGTCTATGGGTGATAGTGAAGTCAACTTCTGGTACAGCTGGGATTACTTTGGTTTAGAGGTAAGTCACTACATTGCCATGGTTGCTCATACCGTAGAAGTAGTGCCAGGACACAACATTAAAGTGACCTTTGATCGCTCAACTTCAGCGGATGAAAATAAATGGGCGTGGGACGGTAAAGATGCTTATAACCATTATCGTGTTGAATACATGACCAGCTGGCAGGGTTTTGATTTTAACCTAGCAGCTGAAAATACTGACATGGACATTGATTCGGCAGATGCTCGGGTAGTGTTCTCGGTATCTCGTACCTTTAGTTTTTAGCCGGCGCAGCCCTAACTAGCCCCTGCGATTGTTATTAGCTCAGGGGCTACATTGGTATATATTATGGAAAAATACGAACAGCTGTTAATTTCATTACGTCAAGTGATCCGCGCGATTGATATACACTCTAAACAGTTGAATAAAAAGTCAGGATTAACTGGTCCTCAGCTTATGGTAATGACCAAGATTTCCCAGTTAGTTGCACCCATGGCAAAACAGGTTGCTAAAGAAATTAATCTTAGCCCGGCAACGGTAACCAGTATCATTGACCGTTTGGAAGCAAAAAAATTAGTTAAACGTAAGCGTAGCCAGTTAGACAAGCGCAAAGTTGAGCTATATCTTTCTTCGGCTGGAGAAGTGCTGCTGCAAGGTGCGCCAAAGCCATTGCAAGAACATTTTATCAAGCGTTATCAGGCACTAGAGTCTTGGGAGCAGAGTCAGCTATTATCTTCAGTTGAACGTATTGCTTCGATGATGGATGCTGAAGAACTTGATGCTGCGCCAGTATTGATGGTTGGACAGATGCAAGAAGGGCAGTAATGGATGTTTTAGCCTATGGTCCGCCATTAAAATACGCATAACACTACCATTCAATTTACCGCTAATATTGAAAATAATTTATTAAGAAAAGAGAGAACCCAATGACCAAAAAAAACAAACCCAACAGCAAGGCACTGTTTATAAGAGCCGTTGATAATATGCCGTTAGGCGTAGCTGATAGCTATCGTTACTGGGGTGAAGAAAACACCGTATTTTTAAGTAGCATGAAAGGTTGCACCATTACCGATTGTGACGAGCAGACCTTTGTTGATTTTCGTTTAGCTTATGGGCCCATTATTTTAGGTTATCGTGATGAGCGAGTAGATAATGCAGTCATTAATGCTATTACTGAGATTGGCGTTATTTCAGGTTTCTCCACGGGTCTTGATTCTGATGTGGTTGAATTAGTAAAATCACTTTGCCCTAATATCGACAAAATGCGCTTTGCTAACTCAGGCACAGAAGCGGTTATTGGCGCAGTACGTACTGCACGTGGTTTTACCAAACGAAATAAAATTGTTGTTGTTGAAGGTGGCTTCCATGGTTTACACGATGAAGTTATGTGGAAATCAGATGTTGATAATTGGGATGTAAGCAGTCAAGAAACACCCGAAATTGTGCCTTTTGGTGGTGGCATTCCAGCAAGCACCCGCGAACATCAAGTGAGTGTGCCACTGAATGATTTTGCAGCCATAGACGCTGTTTTTGCTGCACATGGTGACGATATTGCCGCGATATTAATTGAACCTATTATGGGTAACTGTGGCTCTATTGCTTCAACTCAAGCCTATATGAAAAAATTGCGTGACGTTTGTGATAATAATGGCTCATTGTTGATCATGGATGAAGTTAAAACGGGCTTTCGTGTTGCCAAAGGTGGCGCACAAGCACTGTATGGCATTTACGCTGACTTAACTACTTACGCGAAGGCCATGGGTAACGGTTACCCTATTGCTGCTTTTGGTGGCCGAGCTGAGGTGATGGATACCATTTCTTTTGCTAAAGATGGTGTAACACACGGCGGAACTTATACTGCGAACATGGTTGCCTTAAGTGCGGCCAAAGCGACGTTAACCGTACTTAAAGAAACGGATGCGCTGGAAACTATCGCCAGTGTTGGTAAAGAAATTCAAGTTTTACTTTCACGTGTTTTTACAAAACTAGGTGTTGAGCATTGTTTTGCCGGACCTGATGCTATGTTTGGTGTACATTTTGGTAATAAAGTGCCACAAAATTATCGTGACTGGAAACAAACCAACAGTGATCTTTACACACAATTCGCCCTGAACTTAATAGACAATGGTGTAATGTTAGAGCCAGACTCGCGTGAACCTTGGTTTATTTGTCAAGCTCACCAAACAGTTGATCTTAATTGGTTAGAGCAAGTTGCAGAGCAAGCAATGACGGACGCCATTAACGCACAGTAGTGAGTATTGCAGTGTGTAAATTCGGCACACTGCAATTGATTCACTGTGGTATTCATGTTCATAATGTCGGCCAATGTAATTTATGATTGTGACGTTGAGCATGAATATCAAATTTTATGTTAAGTCTTCTAATTAGAAGGCACATTTTTAGCAACAGTTATTAGAAATCAAACTGAATATAGACAGTATTATAATTACTGCCGCCTTTAATACGGCCAAACTGAGAGGCTTTCTCAAAAATAGATGATCTATGGTGCATGCTATAACCTAACCAAGTTTCATTGAGTGCCTTAACATTGAAGACATCACCTAAGTTAATATCAAAACTTATATCTATATAGTTCATTAACTCACTAGGGCGATAACCTTTCTCTTCCATTTCAATCGCTTCAATATAAGTAACATCTGAAACATAAGACAATCCTTCAGCCAAGCCTATACGCCAGCGGACTGGCCACTTGATAGTGTAATAGGCTTTAATGGCCAGTACATATTCTTGCTCTGAGTCTTGTACTGCAGAGTTCCAATGCCAAACAAAACCAGGGGTTAAATAGATATCTAACGGTAGTGAAAATAAGTTGTCAGTTAGTGGTAAGCCATAAAATATAGAGCTGAGCTGATTATTGTATTCATCTTTAACGCTATCTCCTCTGAGAATGTCACCCATATTCGATGGCGTCGCCCAGCCGTGAGCTAAACGCAGGTAACCATGATTAGTTAACTCTGATTTTTGCGGCTTACTGATATCATTAAAGAAGGCAAAACCTAAATAGGCTTCGCTTTGCCAGCGTTGGTTGACGGCCGTACTGTTATAAGCATTTTTATCAAGCATGGTGGCGTTTACTGAGGCGAGTAAATAAAAGTTACTGGCAACATGATAGCGAGTTTCTACACCGGCATTCACTTCAATGCCAGCACCTATCTTTTGCTCGGTTATTTCAGCTAAGGCATAATAGTGACTATTAAAGCTGGCACTTTTATAACGCGCGCTAACTTTAGGCATAAACTCCCAACTGTCGTGTTGAAAGTACCAGCTTTGGCTTAAGTTAGCGTAAGGGTTACCTTCGAGATCGCTGAAAAGCTCAACATCAAAGAAACTATTTTCACTGAATGATTTTCTCGCTTGAAAACCAAGGTCTATGGTATCGCCTTGTACTTCATTTTGATATTCAGCAGGGATATCGAAAAAGCGCATACGTGCCATGGCGTTAAATTGCCAATCTTGGTTTTGATAAATATGCGCTCCGCCTTCAGTACCGCGAATAAAAAAAGTTTCTCCCTGATAAAACATCATAGGCACAAAGCTAGTGACATTGTCAGCTTCGGTATCAAAGGGAATTTCCGCATTTCTGAATAATACACCCAAGCCCCAAGTTTGCTCTTGAAATACCTTGTTTCTATCAGACTCAGTACTTGCTGTTAGCGTGTTATTGGACTTTACTTGGTTGCTGCTAACAATCTCTTTTTCAGTATTTTGTACTGTGCTTAGCTCAGTTGTTTTGGTGGTACTTTGTTCGGTTATCTGTTCGGTACTTTTTACCGTGTTTTCTTCGGAGATAGTTTCAGCAAAAAGACTAAATGGCTTTAATAGAATGAGGGTAAGTGATATCGCGGCACAGTAACGCATTGTGATCCTTAAGGGTTGTTAAGGTGTATTAGTGTAACACCAGTTTAATGTTAGCTAGGGACAAATTATATAAAAACAAAGGTGAAATAAGCGAGCTTAAGTCGTTAATTAGTATATGAATTGTTAATGTGATGTTATATTGTGCGGGTATTAACCATAATACTCATGATGCTTATACTCATCTAAAAATTTAGTTATCTCGTAATAATTTTACGCTAAAAGGAAGTTCTTGTATGTTAGTTAAAAAAAGTAGCCTTATTGTCTACAGTGTAATAGCCGCATCTCTGGTTGGTTGTGGTAGTGATTCTGCCCCCACTCCTGCACCGGAAAAAGCTGTTCCTATCGTAGAGCAGACAATAGCCCTTAGCGGTAAAGTCATTGACGGTTACGTCTCTGGTGCCACTGTGTGGTTGGATTTAGATGGTGATGGTAAATTTGATAAACAAACTGAGCCATCAGTCGTTTCTACTGAATCGGGTAACTATAGTTTTGAATTTACTGAAGAGCAGGCATCTTGTGTACCGTACTCTGCCATGTATGTAGATGTACCTGTTGGTGCTATTGACGAAGAGCTAGGTGAAGTGACTGAAGCATACCAGATGTCTTTTCCTCCTTCGATAGTGCCTATTTCTGATGATGATATTCGCAATATTTCACCATTAACATCGGAAGTTTGGGGACAATTTAGACGTCAACTTAAAGGGAGTGGTAAGGGAAATTTGAGTTGTGAGGAACTTAAGGCTGATACCAATTTACGTACTAATTTAAAACGTGAAATAGAAGAGGTGTTATTAAATCTGGTGGCACATTACAATTTGTCTGCAGAGCAGATTTATGCTGATTTCATTGCCAATAATGACAGTGAAGCCTATATCAAAGCCCAGTCTATTGTTACTGGCTTGAAAGCAGCTTATAAACATAAAAAAGCATTGGCAGAGGAATATCCTAGTGCAAATGAAATTCGGGTTGTTATCTACCAAGACAAGGCTAAAGATTTAGAGTATAGCTACACAGACGCATGGTATCGTGATGAAATTATTTTTATAGGCACGGAAGACTTTATTGAAGTTGTGAAGCTAAAGGATACCGGTTCATTGAATAAAGTTGATGTGGTATTAACTAAGCTTCATGAATTAGGGGCGGCTTGGGGTGAACAGTCATTAAAGGGTTGGTTAAGTATTCGAGCAGATATTTATATCAATGAGGATAAAACATATCGTTGTGGGAATATTGAGCGTATAAGTTTTGATAAAGAGGGTATTCATTATGAACTTGGTAATACTATACCTACTGTGACCTTTCCGACTCTTGCCGAGTGTATTAATACCAGCTTAGAAAGCCCTTATGAGCGTAATTTCAGCCTGAGTTATGTTGAAGCTGATCATGACTACAATGCTGACTTTTACTTTAGAGATATAAATGCTGACTTTCAAACATTAGCTGATTGGATAAATGTTAAAGATAAGGCTGATGCGCTAGACCCCGCAGAGTTTTTTACTGCTTTGGATAGCATGCCTTATAAGTTTGATGATGAAGTTGTTATTGATGTTAGTTACTGGCGTAAAAGTAAGGCCGTGGGTAATGTTGTGATTCACAAAGATGATGAAGGTAAGTGGCGCAAAGAAACCAAGCAAGATGATGGTACTACAGTTTTTGAATGTGGAATCGATGGTATTAACTGGGCAGCATGCACTTAATACCTATTAACAAAACCAGTTAAGTTTTTGAAATGAAATGCCAACTAAATGCTGGCATTTTTTATACTGAAATTTTTAAGGGCTGTTAGAAAAGACTCTAATAAGCTTGATATACATGCAGGTATATCACAGCAGCATAAGCTTTAAACATATACCTGAATCTAGCTTTGACTAGTATGGGGCTTTTGGCACAATTGGTGCGGAGCGCAAACTAGGTATCTTTGTATTTCTATTGCGTGCTTGCATGGTAGCAAGGTAGCCTGCAATAGAGAATTCAGTTGTGTGACCATCCCTTGTTGGAGCTGGTCCGTAGCCATCTAGCCAAAATTCACAAATTTCTCCGGTATTATGGTTACCAATACATTTGCCATTACCAGTAGAAATTACGTAATGTAATCCTGCCTCATCACGAAGAAAGCGAACAATACGACCCGCTGGGATCTGTGCTGCAGTTTCAAGAGAGGTGATTGATGGCCCCCAATTCCATGGTACAGGTAGTGCGTGACGTGGCTGATTGCCATTATCTAAAATCCACTTTAATGAAGTGATTCCTGCTAAGTACATCCAACCACATACACTTTCATAGCAGGCGCCACTCATCTTAATTTTATTTCCTTTTACGGCTTCTCTATAGAATTTATAAAAATTAGTAATATCTATATTTCGACCATATATAGTTATTTTATTAGCTTTTGCCTCGATAACCGCGTCTTGTGCATTTTTACCTGTAATAGGGAAGAAGCTTTGAATGGCTTTTTTTATTGTTGATTCGTTTACCTTATCATAGTCAATTTTTGCTTGGGCTATTTTGGATTGTCCACCGGCCCAGTCCATGCACAATAATAAACCGCGTAAAGCATGTCGTCGCTGAGTTTCTAATTTTTCAGCAGTTGTTGATGTCCCCCGACTTCCACCGCCAAGGCTGACTCGCTTTGATGCAGCAAGATCATTTTTTTTTGCAGATTTGAATTTAGCGTAGGGACTGGATGGAATGGCTGTAATTTTATCTAAATACTTGAATGTTTCTGTTAATCGAACTTGAGCATTTTTTCCCACTTTTGATTTTCCTTAATCTGTTTTGAATGAAATTAGTAACATTATTGCCTCGCATACTAAATCACATAATGTGATACATCACAAATGTAGTTGCCGTATTCATCAATTTTAAAAGCTCATCAAATCAATATGGTATAAATAAGTGAAAGAGACAAAGGACAGTTATTAATTGTTAGTTTATTTATTAACAATATTTATCATCTATCTCTTTAAACCAATGGCGTGAAAATACCTAGGGTTAAGCATATTATTGAACGCCATAACCAAAAAAGTCAGGGCTGCGCCCCATGGGAGTGTCTATTAATGTAAAACCGGGTAAGCCACGGACTAAATACATTAGAGTGATGAGGGGCAGGGCTAAACGAATAAGCGGCAGACGAAATGTCAGTCCTGCAGCAGAAAAAGCTGACCAGAGTGATGGTGAATAGCATTTTAATAATATTCAGAATACGACTGATACTCTGATTTACAGGATGGTTAGGCATTATTCTTAAACGTTATATGTTATAAATACTGGGTTACAAGTATTAACAATATAATTTTCTAAGAAGAAAGTCGTTATCATTATTAAGGTCAACATAAATGTTTATTAATAAATCTAAACTGACTAAGGCATTAACCCTAGCACTAGTCACTTCAGGTCTTGCATTATCAGGTTGTGAGCAAGCAAGCACCACAACGCAAGTTAAAAGTTCATCATCAGCCAGTAGCAGTATAGTTCGTATGAAAAGCGAATCTCTTAATGCTACTTACGCAGAAATGCGAGCCAAACAAATAAGCGATGTGAGCTATGATTTACAGGTAAAAATAGATAACAAAAGTGAAACTTTTTCGGGCTCAACAACGCTAAATTTTGAATTGACCGAAAATAATCAAAATGATTTAACGATAGATTTTGATGAAGGCACAATAAAATCATTAACCGTTAATGGTAAACAAGTTAACTTTAGCTATGAAAAATGGTTTATTACCATTCCAGCCGCTGAGTTAACCCCAGGAAAGCAAAGCATTACTATTGATTACGAACGTGCTTATTCGACTGACGGCTCTGGTTTTCATCGCTTTGTCGACCCTAAAAATGGTGAGGTTTATTTATACACTGATTTTGAACCTTATGATGCAAACCGCTTATTTCCGCATTTTGATCAACCTGATCTAAAAGCCAGTTACAAAATTGAAGTCACTGCACCAGCTCATTGGCAAATCATTAGTGCAACACGCGAAACCAGTATTAGTGAAAATGGCGATACTAAAGTTTGGTCTTTCCCAGCATCTGCAAAATTCTCTTCTTATGTATTTTCTCTTCATGCGGGTAACTACGCAGTTTGGGAAGATGATTTTGAAGGCATGACATTACGTTTGTTTGCTCGTCAAAGTTTGGCGGAATACGTAAAAACGGATGAGTGGTTTATCCCAACTAAACAAAGTTTTGCCTTCTTCAACAAATACTTTGAAGTGAAATACCCTTTTGGAAAATATGATCAAATTGTAGCACCTGACTTTAACGCCGGCGCAATGGAAAACGTTGCCGCAGTTACTTTCAGTGAAGGTTATATCGCACGTGGTGAAAAATCGACAAGTGCTCGAATGAGTTTAGCGAATGTTATCGCTCATGAAATGGCACATATGTGGTTTGGTGATTTAGTAACAATGCGTTGGTGGAATGGCTTATGGTTAAATGAAAGCTTTGCAACTTATATGGCTAATTTAGCTATTGCTGAAGCAAGTGACTTTGAAAATAACTGGGATGTGTTTTACTCCGGCACTAAACAATGGGCTTACCGCACTGATGACTCGGTAAATACACATGCAATTGAGCTACCTGTTGCTTCAACAGGTGTTGCCTTGTCAAACTTTGACGGTATTACTTACGGTAAAGGTGCTTCAGTGTTAAAGCAGCTACCTTATTACTTAGGTGAAGAAAACTTTCGCGTTGGTGTGAGTACTTATTTGAAAAAATTCTCATACAAAAACACTGATCTTGAAGACTTTATTGGTGAGTTAGGTAAAGCTGCCGGTAAGGATATGACCCAATGGACACAAGACTGGTTATTTAACGCTGGCTTAAACACCATTAAAGTCAATTATCAATGTAGCGACGGTAAAATTAGTGAGTTTGCTATAAAGCAAACTGCGCCTGAAGGTTATCCTACGTTACGCGAACAACGTGTTCAGATTGGTTTATACAATGTTAATTCTGATGGTAATGGCATGAGTTTAACATCAGCAACACCAATCATGTATAAAGGTGCTACCACTGAAATTAAAGAAGTTATTGGTCAAGCTTGTCCTGATTTGGTTTATCCAAACGAAGCCGATTGGGGGTATGTAAAAGTTGATCTTGATGAAAAATCATTAGCTTCAGCTCAGAAACATATCAATGCTATTGATAATGCAACCATGCGTTTAATGTTATGGCAGAGTTTGTCTGACAGTGTTCGTGATGCAAATTTAGCCGCTGACCAGCTAGTGAATTTTGCTATGGCTAACCTTGAAGGTGAAACTGATTATAACGTAACACGTAAAATTGCCAGCACATTAACATCAGCCCTGAACTACTTAACGGTAGCAACACGCTTAGAGCAAAACGATTATTCAGCGCTTTATATGGAAGTTGAAGATTTATACTTAGGTTTATTAGAAAAAGCGGAAGCGGGCTCTGATTTTCAAAAACTTTGGTATAGCCGTTATGTTCGTGTAAGTAAAACAGCAAAGCATTTAGATAATTTGAAAAACATTTTAAATGGTAAGCTAAGTTTTGATGGTATAACTATCGATCAAGATAAACGTTGGTCATTAGTCGCTAAAATGAACCGTTATCAGCATGGTAATTATCAAGCATTATTAACTTCTGAAGCAACTAAAGATATTACTGATTCAGGTGTTAAAAGTGCTATTTACGCAGAAGTTTTACGCCCTGAGGCCGAAGTTAAAGCAAAATGGTTTAACGTGGTTATTAATAACCCTGACAAACTGAAACTTTCTACACTTCGCTATATTATGTGGGGGTTATTTCCTTCAGAGCAACAAGCTTTAGAAGCACCTTATAAAGCTAAGATTTTAGCGCACATCCCTAAATTAAATGAAGGAAGTGATTTGGGTTTATTAGAGTCTTTTGCCGGTAGCATGTTGCCATCTCAATGTACGCCAACAAGTGAAGTGGAATTAGCGCAACTGATTAAAGACTACAGTAAAATGAAACCACAAGTGTTAAAAGCAGTAAAAGCTAGCCATCAAAATGTAGGTCGCTGTGTTAAAGCGCTAACGTTATTAAAATCGAGCGCTAATAAAAGTTAAATTCAAATAATAAGTAGTTGATTAGATAAATCTTATCTAAACGATAAAAGGGCATTATGAATTTCATAATGCCCTTTTTTAGCTGTTACTTTTATCTGTACTATTATACCAATGTCGTTACAACGTAGCCCATTGCTTTTTTAAGCCAATAGCATGAACAATACCAACGATTAAACAGATCACAGAACTCCACAGCCAAAACTCAGGGCTACGTCCCATCGGATTATTCTTTAAGGTAAAACTCATCAAGGTAAAACCAGCCAAACCTCGTACTAAATAAACTAAGGTAATCAGGGAAAGAGCTAAGCGAATAAACGGTAATCTAATTATCAGCCCTGCAGCAGAAAAAGCATAAGCTGACCACAGTGATAACACTGAAAATATAACCAAGGTAATGATGGTCGGTTGCCAACTACCTTGCTCAGCCATTAAGGCCATGTGCTCACCTGCGCCGAAGAAGCGATACCATGAGGCGCCAAAATAAATACAGCCTAAATGTAAAAGGGCGGCAATAGCACTTAGTGAGGCTGCAATGAGTAAATAGATATTCATGAATTGATAACTTCCTTGTAAAAATAATTTATGGGTTTTTATTCTCTACTTTTAAACTAAGTATTTAATTGGGTATCTTCGTTGTTAAACTAATGCGCGCAACCGCGCCTTGGGCATCATCGCGATTTTTTAAGGTTAACTCGCCGTCTTGATTGCGGATAAATTCCCGACTGATAATTAAGCCAATACCTGAGCCTTGTGGTTTGGTCGAGTAGAAAGGCACAAATAAATTGTCGTTATTGGCAATACCTTGGCCTGAGTCGATAATATTAATAGTGGTCTGATTCTTATCTTGTTGATGACTTTGTTGGCGGTTTTTCTGCTTATTTTCTTGAAAAGGTTGTTGCCAAAGCATTTGTACATCAGGACTTGCGTCACTGTTTTCACAGGCTTCAAAAGCATTCTTAATTAAGTTAATTAACGCTTGCTCTAATTGGCCGGCATCAGCGAGAAAAGGCAAAGCGCTTTCATTAAGCTCTATTGATAGCTTAGGGAAGATGGCTTGCATGCGCTGAGCTATGTCTTTTGGATATACCTTTGCCATTTTTGCTGGCGCTAGTTTACTAAAGGCGGAGTAGTTTTCGACAAACTCTAACAACTGCAGCGAGCGTTTTTCAATAACTTGTAAGATGTTTTTTTCGAGGCTTTCTTGCTCAGGTGTTAAAGGGCCCATTAACTTCATTTCTTGTAAGGATTGGGTCATAGAGTAAATGGGCGTTAATGAGTTTCTTACTTCATGATTAAGTACTCTTATTAAGCGTTGCCACACTTGTTTTTCGTTGGCTCTAAGTTGCTGCTCTATTGAGAACAATACCAATAATTGAAAATTTCGGCCACTGCGCTTTAACACATGGTGTGTTACTTCAAATCGTTGTGTTAATTGTGAATCACTGGTTTGTTGCCATTTGTTCTCTTGAAAAACTAAACCTAATTTTTCGGCTTTTTTACCAAGCCAATTTGCCGTTGAGCTTTTTAATAAGGTTTCTACCGCGTGATTAGCTGAGTAAATTTGTTGGTGATGATCTAACACCAAAATGGGCAAGTTCAATTCTTTAATAAATTCAGATAAAAATGATTCGTTGTGCATGTACTCAAAACGTTTAGTTTGCAACTTAGCACTAAGCTTTTCAAAATCACGCTTGAGGTTGGTTACCCTACCACTGTTAAATTCAGCAAGATGCCAGCTGTTAAATTCTTCATTACCTATGGCATCAAGCTGCAAACCAATGCGTTCTAGGGTGTCGGTAACATAGGAAAAACAGCGATTAGCCGCCCAAAGGCTAGGAATTAACATGGCAATAATTAGAGTACTGCTGCTAAGTAAATCTAATTGCAGAGAACTAATAATATATGCGCACGGGATTAATGGTAAAAGTGCCAATAAGCAAAGCAGATAAATAAGTTTTTGCTCAAGCGATGATTTAGCGGGCAGGTCAGCACTCACTTTACTATTTAGCTTTTCCTTTCTCCTTTTATCTACCTTGCTTTTCAATTAGGACTCCAAGTTTTTAGGATCTATGGCAAATTTTTCTAAACGGCGGTAAATGGCTGATTTACTCATTCCTAGGTAATCGCCTGCTTCAATGACATTACCTTGAAAGTGTTTTATGGCAGTAATCAAGGCTCTTTTTTCACTTTCTTCTAAGGTCATCAGTGGCCAGTTTTGTTGAGGATTAGTACCATGATTACTAATGTTTCCGTTCAGACTCAGGGCATTGACATCAAGTACCTGATGTTCAGACATAATAACGGCGCGCTCTATGCTATGGCTAAGTTCGCGGACATTACCTACCCAAGGGTGTTGTAAAATAGCAGCATGGGCAGCACTTGATAACGTCATACCACTGCGATTATATTTAGCGGCATGTTTATCAAGCAGATGTTCAGCGAGTAAAGTGATATCTTCAGGGCGTTCTCTTAGTGGCGGGATATGCAACTCTATGGTATTTAACCTAAAGAATAAATCTCGGCGAAAATGCTCATCAGCGATCATTTTCTCAAGGTTAGCATTGGTTGCCGAGATGATTCTGGCATTGGTTTTTTCAGTTTGGCTTGAGCCGACAACTTCATACTCACCGGTTTCTAATACCCGTAATACCTTACTTTGTAAGTTACCGCCTAGGGTGCCTATTTCATCTAGAAATAAGGTGCCATCTGAGGCAATGTCAAAGCGGCCTAAACGATTTTCTTTGGCATCGGTAAAGGCTCCTTTTTTATGACCAAACAACTCACTTTCAAATAGAGATTCAGGAATCGCGCCCATATTCACGCTAACAAAACGATTATCAGCACGGCTGGAGTGTTCATGGATGTAATTTGCCAGTAGGCTTTTACCGGTACCATTTTCACCAGTAAGTAAAATGTTGGCATCGGTTTGGGCAGCACGTTTTGCTTTAGCGAGTAGCTCAAGCATAACGGGGGATTTGGCGAAATATTCCTGTTTGCTCGAAGGGCGGCTTAAGGCCGAATAACGGGCGTTTTCCTTATGCAGTTTTGCACTATCAATTTGCTGTTTAACAATGGCAACCAAGCGGGTATTTTTCCAAGGCTTTTCGATAAAATCAACAGCATTTAACTGCATTGCCTGTACGGCAATATCGATACTTGCCCAAGCGGTCATCACAACGACGGGTATACTAATATTTTTTCTTTGTAGTTGCTGTAAAAAAGTTAAACCTTCTTGCCCAGAGGTGGTATCACTGGAGTAATTCATATCGAGTAAGATAAGATCAACTTTTTCAGAGGTGACTATTTGCATTGCCTGAAGTGGACTATCAGCTTCAATACAAGAGAAACCATGGTTGCTTAAGGCGATTGATGCTGACATGCGAACATCAAGTTGATCATCAACAATCAGAACTTTATTCATAAAGTGACTTACTTTCCATAGAGGTTATTTAATGGTTGGGCTGTTCAGTAAAAAGCATAAAACGACATTAACTGATGAGAGCAAGCTAATGTCGTTACTATCTTTGCTGTTTACTCGTTTCTTAAGGCTTTCATTGGCCTGGCTTTAATGATTTTTTGCATTGGCCTAATGCTGGCATAGATGGCAATGCCAGTACTTAACAATATTGCCGGTAGGGCAAAGCGAATATCAAAACTTAACCAAGGACTTAAGCTTTGATAAAATTGGTTATAAATCACTAGTATAATGATATTTGCCAAAACTACCCCGAGTAATAACGGTACTATGGCATCTTTAATTAGCAATTTATAGAGTCGGGCTTTTTTAGCGCCCAGTGCCATGCGAATACCAAATTCAAAGCGGCGTAGACCTAAGTTATAACTCAATACCCCGTAAATTCCGACACTGGCTAATAATAGTGTGAAAGCAGCAAGAATATAGCTTAAGTATAAGGTGATTATGTCCATATAAATGATGCGGTCATATTCATCGCTTAGCGAGCGAAACTCCCAAATATTAAAACGCGCATCTTCTTTACGTAAAGTTAACAGTATGGTCTCTTGATTGATTGAGTAACCCGGCTTAGTTTCAACGATTAAGTTATAGCCAAATGGTTGGTTAGGCCACCAAATATGCTTGCCTTGATCTTTGTCAAAGTGGTTCGGATGATTAAAATCTTCGGTAATACCAACAATTTCATTTTTTGGCTCATGGCCATCATAGACTTTACCCAGTACATCACCGTTTGGATCTAACAAGTAGGCTAAGCTTTGCGTCACCATTACTTCTTGTTTTTCGCCACGTATCGCTTCATCACTAAAAGTGCGGCCTTTCAGTATTTTTAAGCCGGTGTGCTCGAAATAATCACTGCCCACCCACCCTTGTGGAATAAAGTCGGTCGTTTTACCATCCATGTCCGTTAAGTTAGATTTGGTAATACGTATAGATACCGGGCTACGGCCGTTTGATACTTTTTCAACTTGTGGTAAGTTCTCGAAAGCTTGTTTGATTTTTTGCACTTTATCAAAACGCTCGGTAACCGATAATTCATCATTTTCACCACGGATAAAAGCGCCAAAGGAATACATGTTATCAACTTTGCTACCCATTGGCCGGTCTAGTGTTTGATGGGTTTTGGTTAGTGCTAAACAAGCAAAGATAATTAACAAACTAGCAAAGGTCATTTGTATAGTAATAAGTACTTTTACCGTACGGGCCGAAACCTGATTAACACTGCCTTTACCACTCGATTGCAGCTGGTTTTTTAATGCCTTGTAATCGACTAAGCGAGAGGTCACTAAGGCAAATAAATAAGCCAGTAGTAAGCTAAGTATAATCGCCACACCAAGCAAGTTAATGTCTATGGTAAGCGATTGTACTAGCGGCAGATTACCTGCAGCTAGATGCTTGAATAGCTTAATACCCCATGCAGAGATAAACAAAGCTACTGCTACCGATGACATCATCAGAATCAATGTTTGCGTTAAAATGGCGTTAAATAATAGTCGTCGTTTTGCCCCCAATACCGCTTGTAGTGCTAAGGTTTTATGTTGTGCTAGGGCACGCGAGAAAAATAAATTACAAACATTAACCACGGCAATAAGTAATAAACCTAAAGTGCCGGCCAATAAGAACAAGCTTAAATGTCCCTTATCACCTAGCTCAACTGTTCTATATTTTGTTACTAGCGGTCTAAAATCTGTTGAGGTCTCGTAACCTTCCAGCCATTCTGCGCGAATATCTTCAATACGGTCGTCTAGGTCTTTTAAGATACTTGTTTGGCTAGTACCAACTTTGGCAATACCGACTAGTTTTAATGATTTATAGGTATTATCCCAAGGGTTGTCCCATTCACCATTATTAAAAAAACGTCTGTCAGAGCCAAAGTGCAACCATATATCAGTTTTACCACTATAAAACATATAAGGCGCTTCAAATGATTTGGCCACCACACCAATAATGGTAAAGGCGCGTTCACCGTCATTAAGTGTTTTACCAATAATATTGGGGGTACGGTCAAAGTACTTTTGCCAAAAGGATTCTGAAATAACAACATTATCAGATGCTTGCTCTAAGGGCAGGTCAGTTGCAAAGCTATGTCCTAACAACATAGGCACTTTGAATATGTCAAAATAGTCTGGCATAGCAAAGGTGGCTACCACTCTAGGCTCACCAGGTAAGCTAGTTAACATAATATTATTAGGACTAACTGGAGTCAGTTTGTCAAAGCTGTTCTGGGTCTTATACCAATGGATAATGGATTTATAACTTTGAAAACCACTATGGGTTCCTGCAGGTGTATCTACTTCTTGCTCGACCACGTAGAGCTTTTGTTCATCTAAGACATTGAGTGGCTTTAAAAAGTAAGTATTTACCAATGAGAAAACCACAAACAAGGTTGCTAGTGTCAGTGACATGGTCACCATTACCGAAGCAACAAAACCGGGGGCATTTTTCAGTGAGTTAAAGGCGAGGTTAAACTGCGTTTTAGTTCGAATAAAAGCACTCATGATTACACCACTGCTTGTTCTGCTAGGCCAGCCATCGCGTCTGGGTTATTACTCATGTCTTCTTGAGCTTGGGAATACTCAATTATCTTACCATCTAGTAAGTGTATTTGTTTACTCGCATGGCCGGCATACCTAACGTCATGGGTAACCATGCAAATTGTTGTACCTTGTTTGTTCAGGTTATTTAATATGTCCATTACCGCATCACCATTTTTAGAGTCTAGGTTACCGGTCGGTTCATCGACCAATAAGATACTGGGTTGACCCGCGAGTGCTCTAGCGATTGCGACACGTTGTTGTTGACCACCAGATAGTTGGTTAGGTTTGTGGCTTTTTCTATGTTCCATCTCAACTTGAGTCAGTGCTTGTATTACTCTTTGTTCAATCTCACTTGCAGTTAAAGTGTCTTCTCGGTAGGTCAGCGGTAAAGCAACATTGTCGAAAATACTCAATTCATCAATTAAGTTAAATGATTGAAAAACAAAACCTATATGCAGATTTCTTAACTCTGCTTGTTGATCCATGGTTAGGTTATGAGTGTCAACATTTTCAATAAGGTATTCGCCGTTACTTGGCGAGTCTAATAAGCCTAATAGTGATAATAGCGTTGACTTGCCACAGCCTGATGGACCACTGATTGACAAGTAATCACCTTTCATAATATCGAGGTTTATATCGGTCAGCGCTTTAATTTCGATATTCGAAGAATGATAGGTTTTAGAAATATTTTTCAATGATATTATTGGCTTTTTTTTGCTGTTTTCTACCGTTTTTAGTGTGCTAGTTGTCTTATTCATTATCATTCCTTTATTGATTTACAAGTAGGTTTTTTTGCGTGGTCGGCCATTGAGACATATCTGAAACAATGAGTTGGTCACCGCGCTGAGCACCACTAATCACCTCAATTTGATTGCCCGAAAGTGTACCAAATTGTATTGTGGTTAGTTGTGCACTTTGTCCGTCGCTGCGCAGGCGATAAATATTTTTTTCTTTAAAATCGTAGACATTGTTAGGTTGTTCAACATAGAGGGCATTGTTTATTTCTTTGACATGAATTTTGCCTTCGACTGTTAGATCAGGACGGGCATTGGCAGGTAATTCTCCGGTTAAATCTAACTCAATCATCACTCGACCATCGGTAACGACGGGGTCTATGCGGATGACTTTTGCCGTTATATTTTTACCCGAGGTTTGAATAGAGGCCGACATGCCAATAGCTATTTGGTCGGCTTGGTTTTGTTGTACCCGTAATTGCGCCACTAACTTTTTGTCAGAGCCAACCATAGCCAGTTGCGTGCCGGGCGTTAAGCTTTGTCCTATTTCAACCGGCAGTGTTTGTAGTATGCCATCTAGGCCTGCGCGTACGGTTAAACGCTCAAAACGATTTTTGATGGTTTTAAAGTTAAGTTGGTATTGGGTAATCAAATCTTGGCTTATCTTTACTCGTTCTTTTTGCATGTCCTTCAAGTGTTCTTGTCTGGTTCTCTCAATGGCCACTCTTTGCTTTAATTGACGGACGTTTAACTGGCTACGTTTGAAATCAAGGGCGCTAACAATACCTTTATCAATTAACTGTTGCTCTGCTTGTGCTCTTAGCTCGGCATTTTCTAATTCACTTAGCAACAAGGCTATTTGTGCATCGTGCTCTAACAGTTGACTTTTATGGGCAATCACTTGTTGGTTAAATTCGGCATTTTGCCGTGCAAGTTCTAACTTAGCATTTACCACTGCTTGTTCAAGTTGTGGATCAGACAAGATCATGATGATGCTGTCTTTAGTGACTTTAGCGCCGGGATAGAGGGTTATGCTTTCAACAATCGCTTGAGTTTGACTGGTTAATAAACGTTGATACTTGGCTTTTAAACGGCCATAACCGGCGACATTTACTTTGAAGTCACCTTGTTTAACTTCGCCTATGCGCAGTGAACTTAGTTCCACTTGTGGTTCATTGGTTAATGAAGCGCCGCCCCAGAGTAGTAATATGGTCATCAATAAAGTGATGATCGCTAACAGGCCTTTTTTATTAAAGCCTTGTGGTTTTTTTTGCAGTGTCGTTGTTAGGTCCATGCTTTAGTCTTTTCAATTAGGTTAGGTATTATCGTTATTGAAAACTAAAAAGCTAGAAGCGTGCCAAAATGTTATCTATTGATTTATAATGGTATTTTGATTTTATTGATTGTGTAGTTTCCCTGTGGAGGGAATCGAGATTTATAAGTGGGAATTAGATCGCAGCTTTGTGGGTCTATAACTCCAATAAGGACCATTTGCTATAATAGCTATTGGATTAAAGTTAATGGTTATTGTTTTTATGAATAAGATTTTAAAGTTAGTGTTATTAGTACTGTTATTTCAGTCTAGCTATAGTGTCGCTGACCGTTTTAAAGTTGTTTTTTTAAACCCTGGCTTTCCAACAGAAAATACTACTGGCAGCTTTTGGACTAATGTTACCCAATTTATGGATGCTGCAGCGGAAGATTTAGATATTGAATTGGTTACTGTATATGCTTATCGCAATCATATTTTAATGAAATCATTAATTGAGGAGATAGCAGCAGAAAAACCCAAATATGTTGTTTTAGTTAATGAAAAAGGCATAGCGTTAAGTATTATTAAGCAGCTTGCTAGATATGACATAGCTAGCTTTATGTTATTGAATAGCCTAAATGAAAAAGATTTTGTGTTATTGTCAGCTAAAGAAAAGCGCCTGCTAAAAGGTAGTGTTACTCCTAATAACTATAACGCTGGAAAAAAGCTACTTAATGGTTTAGTGACATTATATAAGTCACATAAAAATAAAGCGGATAAAAAACAGCTTATCAAAATACTTGCCCTGCAAGGGGACTATACAACGCCGGCATCACTTGCTCGAGAGTTAGGCTTCAATGATGCTTTAAAAGCTAACCAAAACTTACTGGCTGTTGATAGCACTGTCTCGAACTGGTCTAAACAACAGAGTTACGAAAAAGTAACAGGTATTTTGCAGCACACTCGCATCGATATTATTTGGGCAGCTAATGACGCTATGGCATTTGGGGCAAAAAAAGCTGTGTTAGCCACAAAAATGTCTCAGCCAATCTATATAGGGGGTATTAACTGGGATATTGATGATATCAACTATCCGGTGGATTTATCCTTTGGTGGTCATGTTGCTTTAGGGGCAAAGTCATTAGTTATGCTAAAAGATATTGATAACAACAGCCTTGTAAATGATAACAGGCATCAGGTGGTTGATATTTTTGAGTCTAGCTTAAGTACTTATTACCATGACTTTACTCAGAGGTTAAGCCTAAAACAACTAGGTCATTATGACTTTTCACGATTTAGTCTATCTTCAGCAGAGCCATTAGTTTTCTCTATTGATAACTTAGCGAAGGTCTTTACCCCGCCAACAGGCGAATAAAAATTAACTTAGTTTGCTGAAAGCCTATTATCGCTAATCACATTTTATTACTTGGTTGCTACGTGTTTCATCTTTACCGTCAGAGTTACTGTCCGTTGTTGCGTAAAACCGGCCAGAACGGGCTATTACTATGGCCCTAGACATCTCTTGATAGCCTTTCGGGCAATACCTTAATGTGCCATTACTCAAGCCAAATAAATGCCCTGTTGCTTGGTAGGTGATTTTAGTTCTATTTTTTGCATATATGAGTATATCACCTGATTTTATCTTACTCTTAGTTGCAATCAATAGTTCATTATTGGCGCTATCAAATTGCTGATTGCCATTGTTATCAATAAATACACTAAGCTCTTCGTGCCAGTCGCTCGAACATGCGCCATTACCTGCTATTGGGCAGATAATAACATTACTGTCACTGCTAATAGCGTGATTTCGGGCGGTAAGTAACAAGCGGGATAGCCGTGAAATTTCATTATCCACCCTGAGCTGGACAATAAAGTGGTTTAAGTTAGGTAAGGCAATGCTGGTGAGTATCGAAGTAATTCCTATACTGAGCATTAATTCGATGAGCGTCATGCCTCGGCATGACTGTATTTTAAGGTAAGCTAGGGATGTTCTGGTCGGAACTTTGCTATGGTAATGCGGCTGAGTTTTAAGCATAAAAAATCCATTTTTATTAACTGCCCGGTATGATTAAGTTATAGATAATAAAAATGGATTTAGCTAAGCCTAAAAGTACTTTAAGAAAGGATTAACTGTAAATTGTTGGTATCGCTTGTCTTTTATGTTGTGTTTTTTTATAGATATTGATGATGTGTTCACTAACTGTAGTGGTTACCTGCTTACCTTCTAAGAAGTTATCTAATTGCTCATAACTTATACCTAGAGCATCTTCGTCAGTTTTACCCGGCTCTAGCTCTTCTAAATCAGCGGTCGGTGCCTTATCAACGAGAATACTTGGCGCGCCAAGTTCTTTGGCAAGTGCCCTAACTTGTCTTTTTGATAAACCAAAAAGTGGCGCTAAATCACAAGCGCCATCGCCCCATTTAGTGAAGAAGCCAGTGATGTTTTCTGCACTATGATCTGTACCCAACACTAAGCCGCCAACAATACCGGCAATATGATATTGAGTCGCCATGCGTGCTCTCGCTTTTACATTGCCTTTAGAGAAATCTATATGAGCATCATTAGCAGTTAACAGCTCAGCTTTACTCATCGCTTGTAAAACCTCATGATGAATACCCTCAACACCCACTTGTATATTTGTGGTTAAACAGTGACTTGGTTGAATAAAATTTATTGCTTGTTGGGCATCATCTTCATCTGCTTGTATACCATAAGGTAAACGTACCGCGATAAATTGATAACGTTTGCTATGACTGCCTTCAGCTTGTTGCTCATTTAATTCATCAATCGCAAGTTGTGCTAATCGACCACAAGTTGAAGAGTCAACACCACCGCTTATGCCCAAGACTAAATTGTTTAGCCCTGATTGCGTTAATTGTTTTTTGATAAAGGTAACACGGCGATTAATTTCAAATTGAACATCAATTTCAGGGATAACTTTCATTTCGGCAATAATGGTTTGCTGATCCATAAGACTTCCTAGCTGGCAAGTGGGTAAAGTATGTTGTTTTCACTAGTTTAACAAAATTAAAAGCCAATTGGATATTGCTAAATAGCATTAAACACGCTGTAATATCTTTATTAGTGAAATCAATGCAACTTTAACTGACGAGCAACGCAGATGAAAAAAATAGAAGCGATTATTAAGCCATTTAAACTGGATGATGTAAGAGAAGCCCTTGGCGAAATAGGTGTTACTGGCATGACTGTTTCTGAGGTTAAAGGTTTTGGTCGCCAAAAAGGTCACACTGAACTGTATCGTGGTGCCGAATACATGGTTGATTTTTTACCAAAAGTGAAATTAGAAATTGTTATTGCCAAAGATGATGTTGAACGTTGTGTTAATGCGATTTTAGAAACAGCGCAAACCGGTAAAATTGGCGATGGTAAAATCTTCATTACCGATGTTGACCGAGTTATCCGTATTAGAACGGGTGAAGAAAACCGAGACGCTATTTAGTTTTCTAGCGCTATTTACTTTCTAATCGTAGTAATAGTTTAAGTACGATGGTAATCAGCTTTACCGTCGTACTCCGCATCAATGCCTTTTCACTTCAATACCTCTTGTTCAGATCCTATGAATTCTGCTTTGTTAGTTCAAAACAAACTCGAAATTGCATAGCAAACCATTAAAAGTGTCCTACTATTTTACACCTTTGCCACAGCGTAAATTAGCCTTGTTATTAACTAATTAATAACTATGCATAAATGTACTTTGGTGCAATTTATGCAGCTATTTCTATGACGAATTTTTCTATGAATAATACCAATGCTGTTAAATGGTATTCAATAACATGAGGAAACGTTATGAAATACACTTTTCAATTAATTAGTTTGGTTTTCTTAGTTGTTACTAACTCTGTCGCTATGGCTACTACCATGTGCGCGACTAGCGATGTGCACCTTTCAACAATGCAATTAGTCTCCGGTGGCTCAGTACTTAACTTGCCAACTGCTCCACCACCTTTATATGATGCTGATGGTCGTACTTCAACAAGCTGTGTTGGCCTACTTAGTGGCAATGATAAACCTTTACCAGGTACCAATATTGGTGAATATCAAGACGGCTTACTTAATGGTGAAACGAAGCCTCATGGTGGCGCTACCGATCCTTCTTTGCATCCTAATAATACTTTGTTTGATCCTTTTTATGATGAAAGTGGCCCGCTAGCCCAGGATGGAAGTGAAGGCTATAACAATATTCTATTTATTAACCCTGAAACAGATTTACAAGATTTAGATGATACTGATGGTAATACCAACAAAACAGATCCTGGTTGGGTTTTTCTTGGTAAGCAAGAGGGAGGCGATTTTGTTGGCTCTATTGCAGGGAAAGATTTAGAAGATGATGAAGGAGAAGATATCAGTATAAATATTGACGATGTATTATCTGTTGTCTTTAGTTGCTCATATACAGATGATTTCGATGTAGTATTTCAGGTGTCTATTACCAGTGGTGAATGTGAAGATGGTCAATGGGCAATATCACCAGTCGCTAATATAGTTGAGATACTTGAGCCTGTATTTGGCAATGGTTTTTTTGACCATTTAGCATTTATATTCAAAGCGGGAAATGATTTTGCCATTTACGACTTTAACTTTAAGATGATTAACTCAGAGTTAGGAAATACGCTTGACTTAACCGTTCCTTATAATTTAACGGGAACTTTTAATATGACAGGTACCTTTGGTAACACAGCTATTTCACATATATCGCTTTGGGCAAGAGATCCAGCAGGTTTCACTACTACTGAAATGCCAGAGCCAAAATCTACAATGTTGATGTTGTTGGCTGTTGCTTTGTTAGTGCTACGTGTTAAAAGTAAACATTCTTTGTTATAAGCTTTAATTAATACTGTACAGAATAAAGGGTGATTAGTTAGTTTCAGTTAGCTGTAAAAGGATCTGACATTCATGAAATAACTGCTTAAATTACTTAATATAAAAAAGCTGAATTACCTAGGTAATTCAGCTTTTTTATTCATTAATATAGAGGTTAGGTAGTACTAACTTTCTATCTTACTAGCCTGTTGTTTGGGTAGTTAGCCGCAAGTACTTGCATAGCATTTTTCTTTAAGTCTGTAAGTGCTAACTTATCGTAACTCTCAATCATTATCTCAAGCGCTTGCTCTATTTCAGGGCTTGGCGCGAAGTATTCAACAATATAACGACCACGATTTGCCGCAGAGGCATACGCTTCACGTTTAATATAATATTTAGCTACGGCTATTTCGTATTGTGCCAAGCGAGATTTTATCGCAATCATGCGCTTACGTGCATCGGCAGCATATTTGCTGTCAGGGTAGTCAGTCACTATGCTCTTAAAATCTTTAAAAGCGCTACGCGAAGCTTCAGGATCACGATCGGTACGGTCAATACCGGCTAAATCTTGAAATAAATTTTCTTCGGTAGAAATATTGATAAGCGCACGCATGTAATAAACATAATCAACATTTGAGTTATTAGGGTTTAATCTTAAAAACCTATCGGTTAAAGCAATTCCTTGCCCAGCATTACCACTTTTATAGTAAGCATAAATTAAATCTAGCTGTACTTGGTGAGAAATTGGACCAAAAGGAAAACGAGAGTCAATAGCGCCAAGTATTTGAATAGCTTTTTGATATAAACCATTATCAAGTGCTGTTCGGGCATCAACAAATAAAGACTGTGCTGATTTATCCGGTACTTTTTCTATGTCATCATCAGATGATGAACAGCCAGTTAAGGTCAAGGCTAAAACGGTTAAAATAATTTTTACTGTCAATTTATCCATGAAATTTATTATCGCTACTTTGTTTTAATTAAAATAAATATCAAACCACCGCGTAAACGGGTAAAATGTTTTTATATTTAAGAATAAGCATTCTACCCTAGCAACCTTACCTTGCACAGTGCAAATGGTAATTTGATTAATTCGCTAGGTTTAATCGAGTTTAAAGAGAGTTTAATGTCAGAAATCATTCAACATAAAGATATTGTACCTGAATCATGTTTAGGTAAACGCTTTGACCAAACATTAGCGATAATGTTTCCTGATTATTCACGTTCACGGATAAAAGAGTGGATTTTAGCCGGACAAGTGCAGGTAAATAGCGAAGTACTTACCCGTCCTCGTGAGAAAATGTATGGCGGTGAAGTTGTTGAAATTAATGCCAAAGTTGAAACTGAGTTACGTTTTGAAGCGCAAAACATTCCATTAGATATTGTTTATGAAGATGAATATATTTTAGTGATAAATAAACCAGTAGGTTTAGTTGTTCATCCTGGTGCAGGTAATCCTGATGGGACTTTGCTTAATGCTTTATTACATCACTACCCACAAATCGGCGTAGTGCCAAGAGCTGGTATCGTGCATCGTCTTGATAAAGATACTACTGGCCTAATGGTTATCGCTAAAACGATTGCCGCGCAAACCAACTTAGTTGAAGCGATGCAATTACGTGAAATTACTCGTGAGTACGAAGCGATTGCCTGTGGTGTTATGACAGCGGGTGGTTTGGTTGATCAGCCAATTGGTCGTCATTCTACTAAGCGTACGCAAATGGCAGTGTCATTTGTTGGTCGTCCTTCAGTAACACATTACCGTGTGATGGAGAAATACCGTTTACATACTCGTTTACGTTTACGTTTAGAAACCGGCCGCACACATCAAATTCGTGTGCATATGTCACACATTACCCATCCGTTAGTAGGTGACCCTGTTTATGGTGGTCGTCCTCGTCCACCAAAAAATGCAACACCAGAGCTGTTAATGAAGTTGCGTAGCTTTAAACGCCAAGCACTGCACGCTGCTATGTTATCTTTATTTCATCCAATTACCGGAGAAGAAATGACTTGGCATGCAGAGTTACCTGAAGACTTTGTTGAGTTAGTTAAGCTTCTTCAAGACGATAACAAGCTTAATGCCGAAGAAGAATACTAGTTATAGTAATCAGGCTCTTTTTGAAAATGAGCCTTTTCAATTTACCAACTCGGCATTTGAGTTGGTAAATTGGTCGTCTTTTTTTACCTCTAAACCTACATTTAAACTTATATCTAAACTTACAGCTATAAGTAGGTCTAAATCATCATCTGCCACCTCATACCCAATAAGCGATAAAATACTCGCTCTACAAACAACGCGACTTTCTCCTCTGCAGATATCGCCACTAAAGATAAATGAGCAAGATTTAACAGCCACACCCTCAAAAAATCAGCAGTTAAAAAATGAAAAGTTAATCAGTAAAAGCTCCCCATTTGGTGCCTTTAATTTAGGTTTGCATGTCGGCGATAGTGCCGAAAAAGTGAATCATAATCGTAATGTGTTAAAACAACTTCTTCAGCAAAAGTTAAGCAAGCAGCAGCTAACTCAAAAACCTTCACCTCATTGTAAACTCATCGAAGACGTTCAAATTCAGTGGCTCAAGCAAGTCCATGGTAATGAAGTAGTAGAAGTCATGGCTGTAAATGAGCAAGTGATAACTGCCGATGCCAGTATTACTCGTCAGAAAAATATTGCTTTGGCAATAATGACAGCCGATTGCTTGCCTATATTACTCAGTCATAAAAATGGCAGTGAAGTTGCGGCTATTCATGGCGGTTGGCGTTCATTAGCCGCGAATATTATCGAAAAAACCTTAGATAAAATGCACAGTAAGCCTGCCGAACTAGTGGCCTGGCTCGGTCCCTGTATTGGTAAATATGCTTTTGAGGTCGGTAGTGAGGTTAAAGAGGCGTTTACTCAACAAGGTGTGGCTTTTAATAACGCCTTTATAAAGCAAGAAAATGGTAAGTACTTGGCAGATTTACAGCAGATTGCGCAACTGCAGTTACAAGCCTTGGGTGTTAGCGCTATTTCTGCTTTAGCTGAATGTACCTACCAAGAAACAAATAAGTATTATTCCTATCGAAAAGAGCAAGTAACGGGTCGTATGGCGAGTATTATTTGCAGGCGTTAACTTGTAGGTGTAAGTTTGCAGAAGATGATTTTTCAGTGTTATTTCTCCTAAGGTAATAGCTTAGTCAATTCCCCCCTGTTTATTGTTTTATATCAAGCTTATATTTGAAATTGCATTGAAAAATAATCTTTTAGCCTTATAACATTAACATTGCTTTAAAGATTAAATCATACTCAGATAACTAATTAATCCTCTGGGCTTTAGGAGATAAAATGCGCTTAGATCGCTTTACCCAATCATTTCAAGAATCCATTGCTGATGCGCAATCACTTGCTTTAGGCAAAGATCATCAGTTCATTGAGCCTATTCATTTAATGTTAGCCTTGCTCAATCAAAACGGTAACTCTGTTATTGCCTTGTTAAAAAGTGCTGCTATTGATGTGCGCTCTTTACGTCAGAAAATTGAAGCGGCCTTAGCGTCTTTAGCACAAGTGCAAGACAGCGGTGGCGATGTACAATTATCTGCAGCCTCAGGTCGAATTTTAAACCTTTGCGATAAACACGCACAAAAAATGTCTGATAAATATATTTCTTCAGAAATGTTTGTCTTGGCAGCCATCGAAGATAAAGGTGCCTTAGGAAAAGTTTTCTCCGAATTAGGGGCAAATCAGCAACGGATAAAATCGGCCATTGAACATATTCGTGGTGGGCAAAAGGTTGATGACCAAAATGCTGAAGATGTTCGCCAAGCTTTAAATAAGTATACGGTGGATTTAACCGAGCTTGCTAAGCAGGGCAAACTCGATCCGGTTATCGGCCGTGATGATGAAATTCGTCGTACATTACAAGTTTTACAGCGTAGGACTAAAAACAACCCGGTATTAATAGGGCAACCAGGTGTTGGTAAAACCGCTATTGTTGAAGGCTTAGCGCAACGTATTGTTGACCATGAAGTCCCAGAAGGCTTAAAAAATAAGCGGGTATTATCTCTGGATATGGGTTCGCTGGTTGCTGGCGCAAAATATCGTGGTGAATTTGAAGAACGTTTAAAAGCCGTTTTGAATGAATTGTCACAAGAAGAAGGGCAAGTTATTCTCTTTATCGATGAATTACATACCATGGTCGGCGCAGGAAAATCAGATGGCGCTATGGATGCAGGTAATATGTTAAAACCCGCATTGGCCCGTGGCGATTTGCATTGTGTCGGCGCAACTACGCTTGATGAATACCGTAAATATATTGAAAAAGACGCCGCGCTTGAGCGACGTTTTCAAAAAGTATTAGTTGAAGAGCCCAGTGTTGAAGATACTATTGCAATTTTACGTGGCTTAAAAGAGCGTTATGAGTTACATCACTCGGTAAATATTACTGATCCGGCCATTGTGGCGGCAGCGACTTTATCTCATCGTTATATTAGTGACCGACAATTACCGGATAAAGCTATTGATCTAATAGATGAAGCGGCATCGAGTATTCGTTTACAAATGGACTCGAAACCCGAAGATTTAGACAGGCTCGAGCGACGATTGATTCAGTTAAAGCTTGAGCAAAGAGCCTTGGCAAAAGATGAAGATGAGGCCTCTATCAAGCGCTTGGCACTCATTTCAGAACAAATTGCTGAAAAACAGCTGAAGTATGATGAATTAGATGAAGTGTGGACCACGGAAAAAGCCGCACTTTATGGTGCACACACCATTAAAGAAGAACTTGAGCAAGCACGGATTGAGTTGGAGGCAGCAAGAAGAACTGGCGATTTAAATCGTATGTCTGAATTACAATACGGTAAATTACCCGAGCTGGAAAAACAATTAGATCTAGCTAGCCAAGCTGAAATGCAAGAAATGACCTTGTTAGCTAATAAAGTAACCGAAGTTGAAATTGCTGATGTGCTCAGTCGTGCTACCGGTATTCCAGTTGCTAAAATGCTCGAGCAAGAGCGTGATAAGTTATTAAACATGGAAGATAGCTTACACCAGAGTGTTATTGGTCAGCATGAAGCGGTAACTTCGGTAGCTAATGCCATTAGACGTGCTCGGGCGGGTTTGAGCGATCCTAACCAGCCAATCGGTTCTTTTTTATTTTTAGGGCCTACAGGTGTCGGTAAAACTGAGTTAACCAAAGCCCTTGCCGAGTTTTTATTCGACTCTCAAGATGCCTTAATTCGTGTTGATATGTCAGAGTTTATGGAAAAACACTCGGTAGCACGTTTAGTTGGTGCGCCACCAGGCTATGTTGGTTATGAAGAGGGCGGTTATTTAACTGAAGCGGTACGCAGAAAACCTTATTCTGTTATTTTGCTTGATGAAATAGAGAAAGCTCATCCCGATGTTTTTAATATTTTATTACAGGTACTCGATGATGGCAGGTTAACGGATGGCCAAGGTCGTACTGTTGATTTCAAAAACACTGTTATTATTATGACCTCAAATATTGGCTCTGATGTTATTCAAGAGTTTGCCGGAGATAGTCAATACCAGCAAATGAAAATAGAAGTAATGAATGTTTTAGGACAATACTTTAAGCCTGAGTTTATCAATCGTATTGATGAGTCTGTTGTTTTCCATCCGCTGTTAGCTGGACAAATTAAGCAAATTGCTGAAATACAAATTCAAGCTTTGGCCCAGCGATTAGCGGCACAAGATCTCAACCTAGAAATCACTGACCAAGCCATTTCGCTAATCTCTGCTGCTGGCTTCGATCCTATTTTTGGCGCACGACCTTTAAAACGGGCTATTCGGCAAGAGGTTGAAAACCCATTGGCACAAAAAATACTCAGTAACGAGTTTGCCAAAGGCAGTACAATTTTAGTGACAGTTGTTGAGGGACAATTAACCTTTAGCTGCAAATAATCTATAAGGTAATTTTGCGGGACATTTTGTGAATAAAACAACTTGTTATAGCGTTTGTTTTAGTAATTAGCCTTACTTAATTTTAAGTAGGGCTAATTAGATTGAATCTTACTATTTACTACAGTAAAGACCTTCATGCTTTTTACTTAAGGTAAGTTTCTCTTTTTTTTCTGCCTGAGTTAATGGGCGACTTCCAATACTACCATCACTTTTTTCTTCACTGATATGTATATCATCTAACGAGTTTAACATTTTTATATTAAGTCGAGCAGCTTTACAGTTTTTCTCAAAGGTTTTCTTATTTTGAGCGATGATAATATCTTGTCTTTGTTCCTGTGCTTCAACAATTTGTGCTGCTTTATCTTCTTCGGCAAGTGCTTTTCTTTCAGCTTTTGATAAGGCTTTAAATGAAGAAACTGTGCTTAGCTCGGTATAATCCTGCCCTTGTGGTAGGTTTTGACTAAAGTGAACGATGTTATTTTTATCAACCCAGCGATAAATAGCGATATTTTTTGCATTAGCAATGTTGATGACTGATGAGGTTATTAGCGTTGCCGCTAGGAAAATTTTAGTAAAAGAGAGTTGTTTAATGCTCATAGTCAAACCTTATCCTGTAACTTATAGGTAATGTACAACGGGTACCACAGCTATTTTTCGAGCTAAGTATGCGTAAGTATAGCTTTGTTTTTGTGACCATAAGCTAGCAAATTATTTATATAATAACAAACAGTTACTTTTATTGGACTTAGCTCGTTAAGTGTCGGATTTTTTTACACTATAATACCTTGTTGTTAATGGGTGGTTAATTACGTGTTATTTTGTAGGTAGTGTCATGTAATTTAAGGTTAATTTTATTTAGGCGCGATAATTGCTTTACTACTATGCAATGTCGGTAGTCGCTTACTTTAGCAATTGAACGCTTATAAGCCTCGCCGTTATTAATACTATAAAAATAAAATAGCCATATTATAAATAGGAAGTAACATGTTAAATAAATTAATCTTACGCGCTTTTTTGTCACTATCTTTAGCCTTGAGTTTTACCAGTGCCAATGCCGCATTAATCACTCAAGATTTTATCTCTGATGCAACTGGCAATGTTATTGGTTCAATAACCATTAATACATTTCCAGCAGAAGTTGATGAGTGGGGTTTCGGCACTATATATACTTGGGAAGAATTCGATTTCTTTGGTATTGATATGTTAGCGCCAGATGTAGCAGATGGTTTTCAATTTCTAGCTAGCTTTGATACTGCAGATTATTCTTTAGGTCTTCAGGATTTATACTTCGACCTTGAAGATGTTTTTGGCTGGTATTCATGGAGTGGTTCTGCATCTGGTGCTGGTGATGTAGCTGCTTATGATTTATCGGTAATTCCAGATCCTACGTTGTATGTTTTTGTTGAGTATACTCTAGGTGAAGCTAGCGTTGTTCCTACACCTGCTACTTTAGTGCTTTTCTTAACAGCTGTTGCAGGCTTAGCTGCTCGTCGTAAAAAAGCGAATAAATAGTATTACTATATTTTGAAACTCTAGTTCAGCATTAAATTGAGTTAGTGCTAAAACATAGTTAAAGAGGCTTTACTTAGGTAAGGCTTTTTTTATGCCTGCTATTTTACTTGTTTATCTATTGTCCTAGTCCCTAGCTAATTAGTTACTTAGCTAGATAAGCCAATTAAACCTATCTTTGCCTAGTTGTCGTATACCTGATTGCCGCGTGTTTTGGTTGTTAAGCTAAAAGGGCCTAAGATACTCTCTACTCTCTCGCTGTGATTACTTGAAGATCCTTCATACGCCATAAGAGCTCCTTTCCACTCTGCCTCATATCTGCACTCGACACTCTATAATCATAATTCTAAAGGTAAAGATAAAAGTTAGTTAACTTACTAGTGTAATAACACCGTTGTTGCACTAGTCACTAAGCCTTTATTTTATCTGGATTATTAATTTTTTAAACCGTATGTTGTAGACCCTAATGAATGCATTATTGCTATCTCTATTTTTGAGAGTAACTAATAGCTTACTTTAACGGGAAGCGGTAGCGCTGATATGACAGGGTAAATATTTTACCAGCTCATAGTTAATTGTGAGTGTTTTTTAGCCGAGCTTTAGCTTTGCAGTTGTTGACAGCATTAAGCAGCTTGCCGCAAATGTATAGCTTAAGTACAGCAAGGTAAGCTTGGGTAATAACAGCAGATGGCTGCAGGTTTTGTAGTGAGTATTGTTTGGTTGATAGTTTGTTTGCTAAGAAAAGCTTAATAAAAAGCCCACTTAAATTTACTTTAAGTGGGCTCTGTCTATAACAGCTAGCTAATCCTAATTGAACGGAGTTTGCTAGAGAATGTTATTTACTAGTTTTTTAGTTCAAGTACTGTAGTACCTTCAGCTTCACCTTCACCATTAAAGTAAGTAACAGCACCCATATAAGTAGTACCTGTTGGTAGGCCTCTAGTCATAATAGTTGTGTAGTTGAAACGACCTTTAATTGCACGACGGCTAGACATTACACGCGTAGTACTCTCAGCTTGATCTGCAATCCAACCTACCATAGTGTAATCTGTAGAAGGAGCGTCACCTGTTGAGTAACCATGAATCATAGTTAAATAAACATCACCAACGCTAACATCTGCTCTAGGCTCAGGGTTAGTTAATATAACGTTTTCATTTGAACCATCGGTAAGTGAGTTAGCAACTTGAGCACAAGACCATTTATCACAACGATAAACGTATAGGTCTAGGTCAGCACCTTCCTCTGCTACAAGTGCATCAGCTAAACTAAAGCGAGCAACTTGTGTACCTTCAGGAATATGGAACATGTGGTAAGTTGTACCAGCACCTAAAAATTCAAACTCTTTAGCTGGATCAGCTTCAACAGTACCAGCTGTTCCAAATGGTGCAACTAAACCAGCATGTTTAATACTTGTTCTACCAGAGTAAAGCATCTTAACTGGGAAGCGGAAACGACCACGGTTAAGATCAGCAGATAGCAATTCAGGCACTTCAATTTTCACTGTAGGTACAGCTTTAATTGCTAGTGGTAAACGTACTGAGTGACCAGCGCTATCTGTCCAGGTAATTGCACCAAATTTCCAAGCATCAACTTCAGTAGTGTCAGTTTTAGTAAAAGTTAATGCAAAGCTAGCTTTGCCGCCTTCAGCTGCTACATCTAGTGTAGTTTCAGCTGTTTCATCGCCATTAGCGTCAAACGTTTGTACACTCACTTCAAAACCAGCTGGAGCTTCAATTGTAGCCGTGTAAGAAGAGCCAATCGGAGTTGCATTGGTAACTGTTCTGAAAATTGTTTCAGGTTCTAGTAACTCGGCAATAGCGATTGAAGGTAGGTTTAATTGACTAGCATCGGTACTAAAACCTGCAGTTGCTAAATCAGCACAACTAGTATCGTACGCAGCAACAAAGCTTTCTTTGTCTTGACCACAAAGGAAGGCTAGGTAATCAGCAAGGTTAGTATCAAATAATAGACCTGGATCTAAAGCTGAAACTGGCGCTATATGACCAGAACCAAAATCATATGGGTCAGCTTGTGTTGAACCATCTTCTTTCGTTAAGTTTTGACGAGCAGTTGTCATCATTGCAGATTTAATTTGCGCAGGACTCCAAGAACTATTAGATTCTTTAAATAATGCAGCCATACCGGCAATGTGCGGGCTAGACATAGATGTACCTTGTAGATACTTAAATGTCTCACCTTGTGTACCCAACATTGGTGCAGATGTAGTTGCCGCTAATATTTTAACACCAGGGGCCGTAATATCTGGCTTGATAATGTCGTAAGTGTTTAAGTTTGGACCACGTGATGAGAACGATGCAATGGTATTACCCACTTCAACCGCTTCACCTGAAGCTGCTGTGTCAGTAAAGATCACTGAAGTACTTTCAGCTAGAACACTTGCCGTTAATGCTTGACCATCAGCAAAAGAGATCATTGAACCAGTAATAGCTACTGCTGGATCTTCACCACCCATAGAAAATGGTGAGGTGCCATCATATGTATAAACAAGTGCTCCAATTGCACCAGCATTTTGCGCGTTGATGAACTTTTCAGTAAAAGAACATGAGCCACGAGCAATAAGTGCTACTTTACCAGCTAATTCAGCGCCATTAGTTATAGGTGCATCATTACAGGCTTCAACTGGTTCTGCTAGAGCAAGCTCACCGGCAAGACCAACTGTTGCCGGAGCAAAACCTGCAGGCACAGACATAAGTGAAGTACCAACTAAAGAACCAGAAGTAACATCAAGCGCTTTACCAATAATAGTAGAAGTTCCATTATATGTAGATGCAGCGACACTGGTTACCCAAGGAGCAGGAGTACCAACAGTCTCTTTATCTGGACCACTATTACCTGCAGAAACTGCAACAAAAACACCAGCAGCTGCGGCATTTAGCATTGCTGCAGTTGATGGAATGGTTAAATCTGTTTTACTACCACCGATAGAGTAGTTAATAACATCAACACCATCAGTTACTGCAGCATCAATTGCCGCCATAGTATCACCGTAGAAACAACCACGTTCTTTATTGCCTTCTGGGCTAACATAATCACTATTCCAACAAGCTTTATATGCAGCGATACGCGCACGTGGAGCCATGCCTGAAACAGTTCCTGCAGCTGCACCTGAAAGCATAGCAGCTACATTTTCATTACCACCTGCTGTACTAGCCGTATGACTACCATGACCGTCTGCATCGCGAGCCGAGTCGAATTCACCTAAAGCATATTGAACATCGTATTGGCTGCTAAAACTTGCATTAAAGTAACGAGCACCAATCAATTTATTGTTACAGGTAAATGCTTCATCAGTACCGGTATCACAAGCACCTTGCCAGCCAAGGTCTGCTGGATCAGTGTATGAACCATCATCGGAGAAACTTGGATTTTCAGGCCAAATACCCGTATCGATAATACCGATAATGACACCTTCACCTTTTATATTCATGGTGTGTTGGCCACCAGGTCCTGTAAGGCCTAGAAATTCAGGGGTATTAGCGGTGTTAATAACTTCTAATCTATCTTCCCACACGCCAACTACGTCAGGGTGAGATTCTAATTGTGCTTTTTGCTTAGAATTCAGCTTGGCTGAAAAGCCATTATAGGTATGCTTAAAAGAATGTAAAATTTCGAGAGAGTCAATTGAACTAGCAACTTTCTTTTGCTTTTTTTCCATTGCTTGAGTATAGGCTTTCATTGCCGGCGTATAGGCGTTGTAACGATTACCTGTATTAGCGACTAATTGATTGCTTGGTAAAAGCTCACCAATATCTTGAGCTTGGGCAATTGCAGTATTACCTTTTAATTGGATAATATAGCCAGTTGTTTTTTGTTTGCTATTAAGTTCACTGCCTACAGATTTAAATTTACTAATATCGCCAGTGATTTCGTTAGAAAATACAGTGGTGCTTGCACCAGCCGTGATTGCTAATGTAATCAGACTCCCTACTATGGATTTCTTAAAATGCATGTTTATCTCCGGTTTATTGTTATATCTTCGCTGTGTATATTTATTACACTTTCTTTATTTTCATTAGCAGCTGCTCAATGAAAAATAGCGAGTGACATATATAAGCAATAATAGTGCCTTTGTTGCAAAGTTGTTAACAATGCAGCAGGGTAGCGCTTTAACAGAGCTAATTAGGATAATCCTAATAAGAAATTCTTATGAATTGTAAAAAGAATTTACATAAATATTAAGAATAAATGCAGGATTAGTCACTTTTATAATAGTTAACAGATGTTGATTGTATCTATCACTCTGTTTTTAAAGTGTTTATGTTTATAATGAGTTACCATGCCTGGTTGTTAATGTAATGTAAAAAAACCTGACACATATAAAGTATGTGATGTTCGTGTTTGAATTGTGAACAAGTAAACGTAAAAGTAAAAATAACCCTTGATCAAAAATGAACTCTCTCTATAATGCGCCTCAGTTCCAAGGGGTTCACGCAAATTGAATCATCAAAGGACTGTTTTGATATGTTATCTAATTACTTTTAAGGTGAATCAGTTAACTTAACGTAGACTTTTAATTTCATTTTAAATAAACGTTGACATCAAAACTAGGGAGCGTATTATACGCCACCTGCTTCGGGGTAACAGCAACGAAGTCAAGCAAATAACGAATGAGATTATTTGCTCCTTACCTTCTTCAAGGTGAGATTCTTTAACAATTAGTTATCATGCAATTTGTGTGAGCACTCACATTAATGTTGTTTTACATAGTTTGACTCTTTCGAGAGGAAAACAAAAACGCTTAATGAATGATGTTCATGCAAACAAATATAGTTACTTATTTCTAGCGAGATAGGTAGCGACTATGTAATGCGATATCAACTTCGGTTGGTATCACGACAGAATTCATTGAGCAGTAACACATCACTTGTGATGAGGTTACACAAACGATTTTTAATTGAAGAGTTTGAT
>NZ_JABSPA010000003.1 GCF_013214175.1 Colwellia sp.
AGTGTAAGTAAGCTAAGCGAAATTTCGGGTGTTACTATTCGAACACTTCATTATTACGATAAGGTTGGCCTATTAAAGCCACACCGACGTATTGATAATCACTACCGCGAATATACCCAAAAACATCTTGCTTTACTTAAACAAATAATTATTTATCGTGAATTGGACTTTAGTCTTGCTCAAATAAAAGACTTAATCTATGCCAAAGAGCTAGAATTTTTACAAATATTAAGTAATCAAAAAAAACTACTGTTAAAACGACAAGAAGAAACTCAATTAATTATTAACAGTATCGAGGTTACGATGAATACTTTAGCAGGTGAAAAAAACTTAGAGCTACTTTTTAGTGATATGCCTGGAGGCTTTACTGAAAAACTAATGAAACACAAAGGCGATGATGCATTTGACTCAATGCTTTCATCTTTAGGTGGACTTAGTAAAATTGAAATAGAACTATCAACAAAACAAACTGATGAATGGGCATTGGACTACAAATTAATGTTATCTGTTTCTGTAGGCTCCGAAAAAGTTCAGGAAAAAATAAAAGCTCATTATCTTCTTATGAATAGCTTATTTAAAAAAATTCACGGAGATAGCTTTAAAGGGATTGGATATAGCGGTTATTTAATACTAGCCGATAAAACCATATCGGAACCAATTACTAAAGCTGTTTATGAGAATTATCAAGTTGGTATGGCTGAGCACCTTTATGAAGCTATGATTATTTTCGCGGATAAAGAATTGAAAAAAAACGTTGAAGAGTATAAAAAATTAAATACTAACTTTTAGAGTAATACATACAAGAGACTATGGCTCAAGTAAACGCTATTTCAATACAAAATCTAATGGAACCTGTCCAATTAGCTGTAATTGCTAATGTCAGCAATGTGGTAAAAGTGAACCTTAGGTCGTAATCAATTGCTAACGAAAAATAGGTCTTTGTTAACTACTTCTTGGTGCGCATAGTTGACGTAAGTAACTGAAAAGATTAATGTCGGCCTAGAGCGATAAGCTGTCGTTAAATTTTATGCAGTGGAGTCAGCATAAACAAGGAAGGTTATGTCCCAACTATTAAAAATTTTCTTTTTCATCTGTGCCCTACTTTCTCCTACTGTGCATGCTGATGCCCCAAATTACTTTACTAAAGAAATTGATAATGAGTATCGTACTTTTATAAAGCATATACGTGAAATGTTACCAAAAACAGATTTACCACTAGCTTACTTACCTTCCTTTGAACCATTTAATTTGTTAGATGTTCGTCCACTTAAGTTTGGGGATAACAAGGACAAACAAGATTTCGCAAATTTTAACTTTGGAGTGTTCGGTGCAGCATTACTTAATATTAACAAAAAACAACTCTCTAATTTGCCAAGTGTGTCAATTTGTAAAAAGAATAAATGTAAAACTGAACGGTTAAAAGTAATCGATGCCTTTTTACTGGACGCCTCTTTACAATTAAAAAAACTACATAAAAATAAAGAGATATTCATTGTCCAACAAACCGCACATCATGTTTATCGTGTAAATAACACCTTTTATAGCCCTACGACTCTAATTACTTACTTCCCCTCAGAACACGCAGGGTTTGTTCCATCAGGAAACTTTGAAGTTACCTCTAAACTCGCGGATGCTCCTAAACTAATGGCTCTATCTGCTAGCTCAAATAAATTAAGAGCTATTATGGGAGAACACAAAGTAGCTGCAATAGCTAAAATAGATGAAGTCAGTACAAATGTAATATTTGGTGGGATAGGAGATAATCACTGGGGAGTTGTAATTGAGCATTATGCTAAATTACCAAAAGCAGGAGTCTCCAATCACATAGGGTTAGAATATGATATTGTTGAGGAAATTTCAGAAACTAGCTTTTATTATCAGACAAACTAAACGATCGAAATTGCCACTTTTAGGACGGTTAAATGATGTTATTTTTAATACTATTTATGTTAACTTCACTAATGAAAGCAGCTAGTGCAGTGGCTAAAATCAATTAGCCACTGCACTAGACGATAACTTAGGTCAGGCCTTCGAGGACCAAAATTATGACTTTCCTTGATTTTCTGGTGAGCAAATACCGTTACGATGGTATGTTTTTATATCACCCAGAGAATTTAGGGTAATCGGTATAGCCTTTATCCGTGCCGCCATACATGCTGGTAGGATCAACATCATTTAAAGGCCATTCATTACGAATTCGTTCTGGTAAATCCGGGTTAGCAATGAATGGGCGACCGAAACCAAAAATGTCACCTTTACCTTCTGTCAACACTCTCTGTGCTTTCTCTGGCGTGTATTTACCAGCGTACATAATTAATCCTTCGAAGGTATCTCTTACTTCTTGGTAAAACGCTTCAGGTAAATCCGGCGCGTTATCCCAATCGGCTTCTGCCAATGATAAATAGGCTATGCCTACTTCGTTCAGAACTTTAATGGCTTCGATGTAAGTTGTGTGCGGATCACTTTCAACCAAGCCTAAATACACCCGGTCTTCATCGGTGCTTTCAAACAAGGGGGCGAAACGCACACCTACTTTGTCGTGGCCAAAAACTTCAGTGACGGCTTGGGTAATTTCTTTCAAAAATAGTAAGCGGTTCTTTAAACTTCCTCCGTATTTATCTGTTCTGGTGTTGGTGTGCTCAGAAATAAACTGGTTAACCAAGTAACCATTAGCGCAGTGCAATTCAACCCCATCAAAGCCGGCCTCTTTGGCATTAATTGCCGCATTGCGATACATGCCTACTAAGGCTTCGACTTCTTCGGTTGATAATGCTCTTGGCTGACTTGGGTCTGCCAATGCACCTTCGCCTGGCCCTGTTTCAATGAACACACTTACCGAATCCGCTTTTATATCAGAAGGTCCTACAGGCGATTCTTGATTTGGTTGCAGCGAGTTATGAGAGACACGACCAACATGCCAAAGCTGCGAGAAGATCACGCCATCTTTGTCATGTACTGCTTTGGTTACTTTCTTCCAACCTTCGACTTGTGCTTTGCTATGAATGCCCGGTGTCCAAGCGTACCCTTGACCTCTGGGTTCAATTTGAGACCCTTCAGTGACCATAAATCCAGCTCCCGTACGTTGAGAATAATATTCTGCCATCAGCTCATTAGGGATATTGCCAGGTTGTGAACTTCTTGAGCGAGTTAACGGGGGCAAAACAATACGATTTTTTAATTTATAAGGGCCAAGTGAAACTTCGCTGAACAAACTGGAAAACGACATAAAAACTCCTGAAATGAACTGTTTAGTTCATTTATAATATGTAATAGATAGGTGCTATTTTAAACCGACACAGATACAATTAAAAACAAGATGAACCTGTAAGTGATACAAATGAAACTTTTAAATAAAATAGATATTCGTCAGTTACGAATTCTTCAAGGATTGCTTAAAGAGCGGAATTTATCCCGTGTAGCAGAGAAAATGGATGTCTCCCAACAAGCAATAAGTGACCAACTGCGTAAATTGCGCGATACCTTCGATGATCGATTGTTTATTCGAACTAGTAACGGAGTTATCCCCACCCCTTTTGTCGAATCTCTTAAGCCTAAAATAGATCACATTTTGGAATCATTAGAAAACCTGCTCAAACCTGATATCTTCGATCCGGCCACTGCTACAGACCTGTTTTCCATCAGTTCCACCGATTTCGAACAAAGAGTCATTCTGCCTAAGTTAGTGAATCTGCTTCGTCAAAAAGCACCTAATTTGAAATTGGCAGTGCGGAAGCTGGAATTAGATAAATTGGCAGAATCTTTAATGACTGGCGACGTCGATTTAGTGATCAGTAACCCTGCATTTGTGCCTGAGAGCTACCCTTCCATGCTCTTGTACAATGAAAACTATGTTTGTGTTGCCGGTAAGACCAACAAGAAAGTGAAAAAAAAGATGTCGGTGGCAGCCATAGCTCAAATTCCTCAATTAGTGGTTTCTCCTTCCAGCGGAGAATTTAGTGGGGCCGCTAATTTATGGTTTGAAGAACAAGGCCACCCCAGAAATGTAGTGCTGTCAGTACCTACTTTCACGGCAGCCAAAGCATGTATCGGCGAAAGTGATTTATGCGGCTTTATTCCCTCACGTTTACTCCCTGACCTACAGCTTAAAACTATCGAATTAGAAGAGTATCCTCCTAATTTTGAAGTCATTGCTGTCTGGCATCAAAGATCTAACCAGGACCCTCTTCATATTTGGATAAGAGGACAGTTAAAAAAACTTGTGGGATAGAGGGAAATCTATAAAAGTAAAATATATTTTAAGTCAGTAGACTCAATATCACCGGTTTTTAACCTGAAGTTTAGACTTATATTTGTACACATATTCCATATGAGACTATCCGGGGGTTTCTCCCTTTGCCATATAATTTAAAATTTATGTCAGTTGAATGGTCGGAAAGTTGACCTTCATATCGAGGAGGGTTAACGTCAATGTGCACAACGTGATCGTTACCAGCTTAACCATGAATAACAGCAATGGTGGCAAAGCGGACTATTTATTAAGATAAATTCACGTCTTAATTAGATCGTCTTTGTGGTACTGGCTGTCATTGGTCAATACCTGAAATCTAAAAGCTTAACATTGCTTGTTTTCACCTTTGTTTTTTATAAATTTTATATAGGTAAACCGGGGATTTATAAAAATCATCGATTTGTATAGTCTTGTAAGGTTGCCATGCTGGTAGGGCAAAATTATTGCTGATAAGAAAGTTAACGCCTGCTTGTTTTAAGTGCAGCTTATCGCTGATTTTCTCCATCGCCTGTGGGAATAAATAACACACTAATATCGATGCGGAAGATAAGTCCGCCTGATAAAAATCTTGTCGATGTAAAGTTAAGTTCTTTAATCCCAGTAGCTTCTTAAGTAAGGAGGATATTAGCCATGGCAGGTAGGATAATTCATAACCTACTACTGTCCTTTGCGGATGTCGCTTGGCAATACGTATTACAAAATTGCCCCAGCCACTACCCAGATCAATTATCGACCCTGCTTTTGTTTCTAATCCCGCTTCGTCAATTAATTGCATCATCGCTAGGTAAGCTTTATTTGAGCTTGGCATTGGTGAAATGCCTAATTTTACTGTGTTATAGATGATCGACACGGTAATAAATAGCACTATTAAGGCAAAAAACAGCAACAAAAAAAAATCAAATATTAGCAAGGGCACACTCTCCTGTTTTCTGTGTTAGTTATCAAAGTCGACCATGTTTTCAATTTAATCTTCTACCCTGTTTTCTACTACGTTTGCCACTAAATTATCTACTAGAAAGTCTAAGAAAACCCGTGTTTTAACTGACACCATTTCTCGCTTTAAATAAATAGCGTAGGTGGAGCTTAGTTCTTCATAAGGACTAAAGGTATGTTCGGGCATTACTTGGATGAGCGTGCCATCGGCTAACTCTTTTCTAACAGCCCATAGTGGCATTAACGTTAAGCCACTGCCATTTAGCACCAGTTGCTTTTGACCGTTAACTGAGTTCACAGAAATAGTATCGCTAATGGTTAATTTTGTTCTTTGTTCAGCCATTAAATACCAATCTTGCCAACGAGAATAGCTGTAGCGGATACATTGATGATCAATTAGCTCTTCAGGGCTTTGCGGCGTACCTTCACTGGCTAAATATTGTGGGCTGGCGCAAAGTAAAAAGTTATTAAAAGCCAAGTGTTTGGCAATCATACTTGAGTCAGTTAAGCGACCACTGCGAATAGCAACATCAATATTTTCTTCTACCAGATCAACAACGCGCTCGGTTAACTCAAGTTTGATATTGATATCAGGATATAAGGCGATAAATTTGGGAATCAATGGCAGTACAATGCTTTCGCCAAAGCCGACGGTCATACTTATTTTTAGTTTGCCTTTGGGATTTTCTTGTAAGTCATTAACGGCCTTTTTCGCTTCATCAAATTCAGCAACAATACGCTGAGAATACTCGTAATATTTTTGACCCGCTTCAGTTAAGCCAGTATTTCGAGTGGTTTTATTTAACAAACGCACACCTAGCTCTTGTTCAAGTGCTGCTAATTGCCTTGAAATAGAAGAGGGCTGGACATCAAATATTCGGCTCGCAGCTGAAATGCTACCGGTTTCTACCACACAATTAAAATACAGTAATCGATTTAATGAACTCATCTTTATTCCTTTAGGCCTGCTCTTAAACAAGGTCTGCTAAATAAGGGCTCTCAGGCACTAACTCTTATTAATAACTACTTTAACTTTGCCTTGCTTTAAAAGCAAAGGTGATTTGTCAGTTAGGTAATGGTTTGCTTTGTTGGCAAGGCATAAAATGGCCGCACTTAAACGAACAAGCAAAGCCTTTACTTATGTAATCAACTAAGTAAATAGCTAAGCAAGTAGCATAAGAAAATATGCAAACTAATTTAAATATATAGAGAGTAAAATTATGAAAGCAATGATCATTAAAGAAATCGGTAGCACAGACGTTTTCCAACTTGTTGAAAAAGCAAAACCAGTCGCGAAATCGGGCCATATGGTAGTAGAAGTAAAAGCTAGCAGTGTCAATCCAATTGATACCATGTTGCGTTCAATTGAATTGCCATGGTCGACAAACTTACCTGAAGTATTACACGGCGATGTTGCGGGTATTGTGGTTGAAGTGGCTGAAGACGTAAGTAACTTCAAAATTGGTGATGAAGTTTACGGTATGGCTGGTGGACTTAACGGTGTTGATGGTGCTTTAGCTGAATTTATGTTGGTTGATGCCCGTTTAATGGCGATGAAGCCTAAAACCCTAAGCATGAAACAAGCTGCTGCTTTGCCTTTGGTAGCAATCACTGCTTATGAAGCACTTGTGCAAAAAATGAATGTTAAAGCCGGAGACCATGTGCTTATTCATGGCGCTACGGGCGGCGTTGGTCATATTGCTATTCAATTAGCAAAAGTGCTTGGTGCTAAGGTAACTGCTACTTATTCTCCTGCTAATGAAGCGCTAGCCAAAACACTGGGTGCAGATAATTTAGTTGATTATAAAACTGAGTCGGTTGCAGACTATGTACAGGCTCACACTGCTGGTGTTGGTTTTGATAAAATATTTGATACGGTTGCCGGTGATAACATTGAAAAGTCCTTTGAGGCTGCTAAGTATAATGGTCATGTGGCAACGATTTTACCTATTGCCGATCCATTACAAATTGCCCTTAAAAGTTTGTCATTCCACAGTATTTTGATGCTTATTCCATTATGTCATGGCATTAACCAAGAATCACATGGTCGTATTCTTACTGAGATTGCTGAACTTGTTGATGCAGGCAAGATCACCCCTATTATTGATGAAAGCAACTTCTCAATTTGGGAAGTCGCAAAAGCTCACGATTACCTTGCTTCTGGCAAAGCGGTAGGTAAAGTTACCCTTACAGCATAAGCTTGATTTAAATTTATTTAACGAAAAGCTTCTAATTAGCTAATAGTCGCTTTTCTATTTTTATCAATTATATTAATCACCAGATAAAATAATAATGAGGATAAATTTTCAAGAACAAGGCGCTTGATTGACCAATAGCTGGCTATTGGGATTGAAAGCAACGATGTTATTGGATATTTAGGCCATTTATTTAGCCAAAAACTCTCGGTATAACATCAATAAATGTGCAGCACTCCAGCTAAAGTTGGTAGCGCCTTGTACCGCGCCCGTTTCAGGGTTGTAGTTCTCTCTAATCGCACCATTTTCACTCAAACCTTCGGCATTATTAAATAATTTTTCTGCTAAGGTTTTAGCTTCTTGATGATAACCATAATTATCGAGGGCGATTAAGCCAAAATAGACTTGATCTAACCAAACACGGCCACGCCAGTATATGTCAGCATCATAAGCTGGATTGGAGAGTGCAGCTGTACCTAGCGGGATAGTGGTATTAAACTCATTACTCTTTAACATGACATTTTTTACCCGCTCGGCTTTATCTACGTCAGCTATATTGGCCCATAATGGACTCCAGCCCTCAGGTCCTCTACCACGTGCCGTTAATAATTTACCGCTACAGCCATTTTTGTCGATTTTATCACTCTTCATATTAGTGGCGGTAAAACTTCGGTCATAGTAAAAGCCTCTAGCTTCATCGAAGAAACACTGGTTAATACGTTTGGCTAACACTTTAGCTGCTTGCCTATAGTCTGCGGCGAGATTTTTTTGCTGCAGTAGCTCTGCCATATTGGCCAATAATGTTTTTTCATGAGCAAGGTAGGTATTTAACTCTACCGATTCTTGATTGATTGAGAAACCTAATAAATCACCGGCGTCATTCGTGTTTTGATAGAACATCACTTGCCAATCTTTACGAGCCTTATTTACGTCGCCTTGGTAGTTTTTCTTGGCATAATCTGATAATTGCTCGGCATTGATAAAACCGAATCTGGCGGCATTGTCCATACCCGACTCCCAACCCGCGCCATGTTGAGCACCAATATCAATATCATCATAATCGCTACTGGCGATGATATTTCGGTAAAGGCTGATACCTGAGCAAAGATACCAATTTTCATCTGCGCTTTGGCAGGAACTTAAGTCAATGCTGGGGCTTTTAGGCTTAGCGTTGCTAGGTTTAGCGTTATTAGGAGGAGTTACATAGCGCACTTTAAAGCTGATATCGCCTTGTGCGTTATTATGGTATCTATGTTTAGTTGCACCATACTCAACCAAACCGTTTTGGTTATGATCTCTGTTGCGATACCACCATTGATGATAGCGCTGTAATTTAGGTAACATTTCTTCGATAAAGCTAACATCTTTTGTAGCTTTATATATCTCCCATACCGCCCAACTAGCCAGTGGTGGTTTAGTGTTGCGCTCATTCCAATTACCGCCGTCACCGCCACGGGCTTGGTCTTTGTTGTAAAATATGGCGTCAATTACCATGCCTTCATCTTGTGGTCTAAGGGCATCATCTGCTTGAATTTGATAGGCAAACATTGCACGAATATTTTCTTTGGCGATTTCGCTATTAAAGTGCGCCATGGCATAAGCATGTTTCCAGCTATCCCACGCCCATACACCATTAAACCAACGTGCGGTAACCGAAGGCGTAACACCAGCGTGGCTTAATTTACCGGCCGGACTACGCCAATTGCCATTAAGGGTTTCAATGGCTTTGATAGCGACTTTATTTTGAGCTTTACTTCGCTTGCCAACGGCCATGCCTTTTTCAAGGTATTGCTGCCAACGTTGTTGTGTCGCTACAATTTTCTCTTGAGGTTTTTCCAAAGCTGTTTTGATAAAAGCTTGCTCAGCATCTGCTTCAGTTTGGTTATGAAAGTAACTTTGTGTACTAAATAGGCTAGTACTGCTATTTTTAGCAATGTTGATTGTGCCTGTGCTCTGGTAGCTATGCTGTTTTTGGTTAATGGTGGTTTTAGTCGCGAGTGAACGTGTTATTTGATATTGCGCACTATCACTGGTCATAATATTCCAGGTATTGCGCACTTCACTAAAATGAAAAGTTATTCCGTTAGCATTTGCAGCAAGACTTCTTTGCCATTGGGGCAGGGCTTGTTTAACGGTCTTTTTATCATCCCATTGTGACAATAACTGACCTTGCCATGTTAGTGTCAAAGCAAGTTTGTCATTACTGTGGTTGGTTATTTTTGTTTCAATAATAGCTGTTCGGCTACTGATGAAATGTAAGGTTAAATCTAGCGTTAGCTCTTTAAATACAAATTTTTGCTGCAGTTGACCAGGACTTGAAGTACGTTCTATTTTTGCTTTTGAAAAGTCTAAGTTTTCTTTTCGGGATAAATCCCTAATAGTTAACAGCTCTAATTTTTCAGCAATAAATAAGCTGTATTCTTCGGCAATAATCATAGGACCAGTGAAGGCGGCGTAATTATTTTCTTGCTCAGGCAATAAAAAACCGTGCCAAGCGCCTAAATCAAACAGTGGATTAAAACGTTGGTTTTGGTATTTGTCGTAGTCTTTATGTTGTTTAGGTGTACCAGCTCTATCGATGACATTGCTGGTATTATTTGTCGTTGCTAAAGCAAGCAGTGGCAATAACATGAGCGATATTAGTGTTAATGCTAACGATGCATTTCTAATTAATGGCATTAATCTTCTTCTTATTTGAACTTGTTGGTTTACCAAATTCGGCCATAAATTAGGTCGAGTGGTCTTAGATAAACGTACTATGAAGTAAGTTCGGTATATTGTATATCATTTTTATTTGTAACAAGGCAGGGTATCTTTTAATGGGAAAGATAAAATTTAAAGGGTCATGAAAAACAAAAGATAAAAAAACCTGTAACGCAGGGAAGGCCTTACAGGTTCAACGGATTAATTATTTATAATCTACTGACTTACTTTGATACGTTCAATCAAAGACTCTGGCATGGCAGATGACTCACTCATGACAAAGTCTAATTGCACTAATAAGTTGGTATGAATAGTATCAGTGGCATTATAGCGCCACTGTTTTAAAGCGGTGACCGCAGATTTATCAAAGATATAAGCGGGCTTGCCATTAATCACTTCGACATGACTTACCGAGCCATCGGCTTCTACATTAAACATCAATACCACTGAGCCTTCTGTTCCCGCTTTAGCTGCGGTAACAGGGTATTTAGGTTCAATCCGGATGGTAGGCGATAGGCCATTGACTACTTTTTGAATGCTACCCTTTTTACTTTCATCTTGGTGCAGTTGATGACCCGCATAACTAACACCAGCCAGTAATGAGCTTGATACTAGGGTAACCAAACTTAGTTTAGCTACTTTAGCGATAGTGCTCTTTGCTGAGAAGGCTTTTGACATCTGTTTTATTTGTTCTATTCGATTAAACATAAAGTGTTGTTCTCCATTTTGCTTAAAACTATTCTTAAAACTAAGTAAGGTAAAAGCGTTAGGTGGTGACGTTTCCGCCGCTAAGACTAGTGCTTTACAGTATTGGATCCTGGATTGGGTATGCTTTCGCGCCAAAACAACTTGGTCACAGGAATGCTCTTGATCTTGACGAAATGCCGCATAAGCACGCCAAGCTAGCGGATTGAACCAAAATAGCGCTAAGAGCATAAGCGCTAGCTGATTCGTCCACATATGGTGCTGAGAAAAATGACACATTTCATGACTGATGATCAGCTGTTGCTGCTCAGTGCTATAAAGTGTCTCAAAGTCCTCAGGAATAACTAAAACTTGTTTGAATAAACCGATAAGTATTGGGCTATGAATATGGCTGCTTTGTGCAAGCATTAACTTTGTTATGCCACTTTCGGCTATTTGTTGTTGATGTTTACCGTCAGTTAAGAATGTTAATTTTAACGCTCTGCGATAGTTATATTGGCTAACACTCCAATAACTAATAAGTAGGGTAAAACCTAGCACCCAAGTACTGCTGAGCCATAAACCTAACAGATTATCTATTGATAATTGCTGGCTAATGCTCTGGCTTGGCGTCACTAAATAACGTTGCATTAAGCTATTATGTGATTCAATAGCTGTTAGCTCACTCATGCTTAGCCAGCTTAAATTTTGCCAAGGTAAAGGCAAAAAATAAAGCACTAAACTCAATGGAATAACCAGCCATAAGTTATAAACAGTATTGGCATCGATACTTTTTCTTAATGGCTGGCGAATAAGCAGCATTAGCGACAATAAAACGGTTAATGGCAGTAATGAATTAACTAACGCGCTAATCATTATTTTTCTCCCAGTCAGAAATTAATGATTTTAATGCGTTAATATCGTCTTTATTAAGATCATTTTTCTTAGCAAAGCCAGCCACCAGAGGCGCTAGTTTGCCGCTAAACATACGCTCGATTAAGCTGGTGCTTTCTTTTAATGTGTAAGCTTCACGCTCTAATAAAGGGGAATATAAATAATGACGTTGCTGTTTTTCAAAATTAATAGCCTGTTTTTTTACGAGGCGGTTTAGCAATGTTTTTACCGTTTTATCATGCCACTGCTTCTCTTGATTTTTATCATCAGCACTATTGGCATTAACATTGGAACTAGCACTTTCATTAAGTTTAGCAATTATATCGTTAGCGCTAGCAGGGTAGTTTTGCCACAGTGCTTCTAATACTTCAAATTCGGCATTACTGATTTCAGTCATTATTATTTCCAGTTTTTTTCTAGGTATAATTCTAGGTATCTTTAACTATTACAAGTGTAATCCATGAATTAGGATTACACTTGTAATCTTAGCTGTCAATTGTTATTTTGATCTAGGTTACTTATTGGATACTAAGGATTGTAATAAAATGAAGATGATAAGTGTTTTGTTGATGTGCTTTTTTATTTTTGCGTGTTCTTCAACAAAGGTGCACCTTTATACACGTTATTTATCAGCGGAAGAAACTGAAGCAGTGACTAAAAATCTAGAGGGATTAGGCTTTGATATCATCGTTAATACGCTTGTTTTTCCCGATGGTATTGAGCAATCCACCTTACTTTATTCGCCATTTGTTGAAGGAGAAAATACTTTAAATATCCTAATCGATACACTGGCTAATATTGGTTGGCTTGTCCCTACTGTACAGCTTATCTTTGCTGGCAATCACTATTACACTAAAAATAGTGTTGGACTGCTGTTACTGCCTGATGGGGTGAGGCAAAGTGATAAAGTGACAAGGCAAGATCTGGTCAATGAATATGAAAGCGGAAATTGTCAGGACTCAATGACACTCAGGCTAAATAGTGATGCTAGTTATCAATTTTTATATTTAACTAAAACTGACCATCAATCCCGGAAAAGTGAGCAGCTTAAAGGTAGTTGGCAGATCACCAGTTACCCTTATATTGAGTTGGTTTCGTCAAATAAAATGTGGCGTTTCTATTATGAAATACAAAAAAATATAGAAACGGATGTGGTGGGTAAAATAGAAATTATTGAATTAAAGCCAGTAGATGACCATTATACCCTGCCGAAATGCAGTTTTCTCTATGGGCTAAGAGTTTAATTTTAGTTGTATACTTTTATAGGAAAACGTATAGGCAAAGCAGCGTATTAGCAAAACTAATACGCTGTCAGTATTTTATTAAAGATTCGCGACTTAAGGTTACGACTTAAGGCTGCGCATAGCCGTTTCTGGCTTCAAGCAAGCGATACCAGTCAGCATGATTATATTCAATCCCTAAGGCTTGTTTAGCGGCGACAATTCGCTCAGGCGTAGTTGAACCAATAATGGGACATATATTAGCTGGATGTTTAAGTAACCAAGCTAAAATAAGCTGCCAAGGTGAACAATTATATAACTCAGCTTGCCGCGCTAATTCAATTTCAATACGTTGTTCATCAGCCGTAGAGAAGGTATTTCCCCAAGCAGGATAAGCTACACCGCCGAGTGGACACCAAGCTATAGGGGTTATGCCTAACTGCTGACATTGATCTAAGCTACCGTCGGTCAAGCTGCTGATATTATGAATATTAATTTCTATTTGATTGACAAGTAATGGCTCATCTAACGCTGATTGCAATAAGCTTACTTGTGACGGGCTAAAGTTACTGACGCCAAAGTGTTTCACTTTTCCGCTAGCTTTTAGCTGTTGAAAAGTTTGCGCTACTTCTTCGGCATTAAATAAATAATCAGGGCGGTGCAGCAAAAACATATCTAGGTAATCAACATTTAACCGCTTTAGAGAATTCTCAACACTGGTAGTTAAATAGTCTGTTGAAAAATCATAACGCTGGGGCTCAAAGCGAATGCCCGCTTTGGAGGTGATAATAAGCTGTTCACGTATTGTTGGTGTTTCTTGTTTAAGCTCAGTTAATAACTCGCCAAATAAACTTTCACAGTGACCTCCGCCATAAATGTCGGCATGATCAAAATGGTTATAACCCGCTTCAAGTGCCGCTCTAAGTGCTAGCTTACCCTTGGTTTTATCTGCAGGGGTATTACCACCGACAATGCGCATACAGCCATAAATAAGGCGCGAGCTGGTTATTGAGGATGAAGTGAAATTAATTTTTTGCATTTTATGCCTTTATTTTATAATTGTGCACAGCGGTTAAAGTGACTGTAAAAACTCATCATGACTGGGGAGTTTCTCCACCGTACGATTGATAAGTGTCTTTAAGTTTGCCATTAAATCGCTTAGTTGTTCGTCAGATAAAGTGTCAACTAGGGGATGGTGATCCTCAGGAATACTACCTTGACCTATCATCACTTGCTGCCAGGCAATTTCAGTAAACAGATCATCCGGCTGACAAAAGACTTTACCAGTTTTTTTAAATAATTCTATTTTATGAAACAATGATTCAGGTATATCCATGCGCTGACAAGCACGCCAAAACTCACTATCACCTCGGTTGTTAAGCTTGTAATGCAAAATAATAAAATCACGAATACCTTCCAATTCAACTTTAGACTGAGCATTAAACTCATCAACCTCTGCTTGTTTGATACCATTATGAGGAAAGAACTTCATTAATCGTATGGCAGCGGTTTGAATTAAATGAATATTGGTTGATTCAAGGGGCTCAAAGAAGCCACTAGATAAACCAATGGCAATAACATTTTTATGCCATTGCTTGCGACGACGACCGGTTTTAAAAGGGATAATTCTAGGCTCTGCTAGCGGTTTACCGTCAAGGTTATTGAGCAATAATTCTTGCGCTTCTTCATCGCTCATGTATTTACTTGAATACACTAAGCCATTGCCGGTTCTGTGTTGCAGTGGAATGCGCCATTGCCAGCCTACCTTATGTGCGGTTGAACGAGTATAAGGCTCAATAGGCGTAACCTTTTCACAAGGCACCGCAACAGCACGATCACAGGGTAACCAGTGTGAGTAATCTTCATAACCGGTACTAAGGGTTTTTTCGATTAATAAGGCAGCAAGTCCGCTACAGTCGATAAATAAGTCTCCGGAAATACAGGTCCCGTTTTCCAGTAATACACTGTCGATAAAGCCCGAGTCCGTATGCTGATTCACTTTTGTGATAGTGCCTTCAATACGCTTAACACCCATATTTATTGCGTGTTTACCTAAAAACTTAGCGTATAAACCGGCATCAAAATGATAGGCGTGAGCGATACCCGGTAAATTAGTATTGGGAATGTTATTTATCGGGGCAAATTTATGTTGTTTCGCCGCTTGGTAATTGAGTGAGAAATCCCAAAAACTACTGACATTGATGGTGCTATCGGACTTTTTATTTTGCTGATCCTTTAGCCAAAAATGATGGAAATCACAGAAAGGAAACTTTTTACCTATGTTGCCAAAGGCATGCATATAACTATCACCATCTTGCTGCCAGTTATTAAACTCTATGCCTAGCTTAATAGTGCCCATGGTTGCTTTAACAAAGGATTTTTCATCAATGCCAATGGCACGGTTAAAATTAACTATGGGTGGGATAGTCGCTTCGCCAACACCGATAATGCCTATTTTGTCAGATTCAACTAGGGTTATGTTGAGGGTTTTACCTAAGGTTTTTGCCAGTAAAGAAGCTGTCATCCAACCGGCAGTACCACCACCGACAATAACAACATTCTGAACCTTACGTTGTGTATCATTTTGACTATTAGTTTGTTGCATTGCACTTTCCTTAATCTGACGATAAACCTTCATTGATGAAATTCAAAAGCCCTAGTAACACATGTTCACTAGGGCTTTATATAAAGGAGTTACTTAAGAAAACCCTTACATTTTGTAGCTAAAACCTAGTAAGTAAGTGCTACCGTAATCTTGGTAATCACGTACTTGTAGTGCATTATCACCTTGTAAAGAAGTGAATGGCTCTTCAGTTAAGTTATAACCTTGTAGGAAGATAGATAGACCTTCTAAGCTTTCAAAACCGCCTTCGCCAAAATCATAACCTATTTGTGCATCCCAAATAGTTTCGCCAACAATATCAACTTGCACGGTATCGAAACCTAAGCCGTAAACATCACCTTTAAAGGCACCACGTTTACGCATGCTAGCACGAGCTGAGAAACCATTTTTATCATAATAAAAGGTTGCACTGGTAATACTGTCTGATAAACCTGGTAATTGATAGTCATCACCATTTTGATCTTTCATGTCTGATTCAATGCCAGTGTAACTAGCAATAAGTCCAAAACCATCAAGGTGCTCTGACATTACATTAAACGGTATAGTTGCTGAAAGTTCATAACCCCAAAGTGTGCCGCCACCGCCGTTAACTTTACCGGTACCTGTACCTGTGCTTGTTGGTGGTAATTCACCTGTTGATGGGTCGGCAACACCGGTCATATCAACTTCATAGCTACCATCAAAAATCCAGTTTTTCAAATCTTTATGGAAAAGTGCTACCGCGAAATAACCTTCATCACTGAAGTAATTTTCATAAGATAAATCAAGTCCAATGGCTTCTTTAGGTTCAAGTGATGGGTTACCACCATTAACACTCCAGTGATTGCCATTTTCATCTGGTGTTTGGTTGTATGTGGCATTATATGAAGCATTCATTTCATCCAAACGCGCACGAGAAATGGTTTTAGCTGCGCCAAAACGCAAAGTCTGACTATCATCAAGCTGTAATGATAAGTTTAAGCTAGGCAAGAAATTACCATAATCATGGCTAACATTGGTCGGTTCAGTAACGACTAAACCATCAACTGTGTTAAAGGCATTACCTTGTGAAGACTGATCGGTATAGACATAACGGACACCAAAGTTACCGGTAAGTGGTAAACCGGCAATATCAGTAACAAGCTCAGCTTGAACAAACGCCGACATTACTTTTTCATTAACCATCCAAGACTTAGTGGCATGGGTTGGGTTAGTTAGACTTTCTTGTAGTAGGTCATAGTATCCATCGTTAATCAAACCCATGGTATCGTAGGCTATCATGTCGCCCATACCAATAAAGTCTAAGTTAGCTGAGCCTAAACGATACTCTTCAGGTACCGATTGCATGCCTGGGTTATCAGGGTAGCTAAAGCTGCTTAAGGTCATAAAGTAACCTTCAGACTTTTTAGTTTTTTCACGTTCACGATAAGCAACACCGTAAGTAATATCTGAGATAAAGCTTAAATCAACTTCCTGACTCGCAGCAAACTTCAAAGACATTAACTCATCATCAATGCTAGGGGTGTTAATAAAACCATCTTGTAATTGGTTTTCATAGTCAGTACCAGTAACGCCATGTTTATCATTAAGTGCGCCACTCCAGCCCCAGCTTAATGGGCCGCCTAATTGAATTAGATTGTAATCACTATAATCCAGACCATGGCTAAAGGTAGCGCCAGTGTTGCCAGAATCGAAAGTGTAACCTAAGTCATCAGCAGCGCCTCGGCTATCGCCACGGCCAGTACCTGAGTAACTTTCAACACTGTATACATCACGTTCTACTTTAGAGTAACTAACATCTAAGTCTAAGGTCCAGTTATCACTTGCGACCCATGAAGTATTTAAACCAAATGACATTAACTGAGCATCACGTTCTTCGTAGTCATTACGTACTACGACACGTTGACCCTGAGTTATTGCACTGGTGACAAAGCCAGTTGCCGGATCAATTACTGCGGTATCAGCAGAAATGTTGCCTTGACCCCAAGCAAAAGGAATCTCAATGCCGCGTAAAATTTTAGTATCTAAAAAATCAACGTAAAGCGCATCAAAGGTCATTTTTAAGTCGTTAGTTGGCGCAGCTTCAATAACTAACATAACTGAGTCACGTTCTAAGGTAGAAGAGCGAACATATGGCTTAGCACCACCTAAAATAGAGCCTTTTGAACCATCGTCGTATTCAAATTCTGGGTAGCCCCAGGCATTCCAACGTTTCTCTTGGTTTGGTGACGTCATGGTGGTGTAAGCAAAAGCAACACCTAAAGTATCGTCAGCAAATTGGTCCATGTAGAAGAAGGTGCCCTTTAAGCCTGCATCATCGCCATCAGGGTTTAGCTTATCAAAGCTGGTTTTTTCATAAACACCGTTAAATTGAATAACGCGACCATCTTGATTAAGTGGTTTAATTGTTTGTAAATCAATAACACCGGCAATACCTTCACCTTCAAGACTAGCACTTGGTGTTTTATAAACGGTAACGCCGCTCATAATTTCAGAAGGGTATAAGTCAAATTCAACGCCACGGTTATCACCGATAGACACTTGCTCACGACCATTTAAGGTAGTGCCACTTTCATTTTCACCAAAACCTCGAATACTTACCTTACTAGCACGGCCGTCAATACGTTGTGCCGCAAGACCAGGTAAGCGAGCAATGGACTCAGCAATTGAAGAGTCAGGTAGTTTACCAATATCTTCAGCAGAAATTGCTTCAACAACGTTTGATGAATAACGTTTTAAGTTGATTGATTCAACCAGGCTTTTACGAAAGCCGGTAACTTGAATTACTTCTACGTCTTCTTCCGCGATTTTTTCAGCTGATTTAGTTTCTTCTGCAGCAAAACTTGCAGTGCTTAATGCCATTAAGCCACTTGAAAGTAGCGCTAAAGTCAATTTGCTTGGTTTAAAATGTAGCATTGAATATTCTCCCCTAGCCATCCATGATTAATTTTATTAGCTAACTTCCATTTAGCCTAATAATTATATATTAGTGTTTTATGTTGTCGTTATGCTGTCACATGTATTAATTCGTTATTATTTGTGAGCAAGTTTAATATAAAGGGGCAAATTACAGATGAATAGAGGTTGCATACGTATTCAGAGGTCAAGCTTGTCCTCTATACCCGTTGAATACGTATGCAACGACTGTTTTAAAAATAAACAAGTCATTAGGTTAAAAGAGAAACTAAAAAACAATAAAAGGAAATAGTTTTGATTTTAATAAAAAGCTTAAGGAATATTTTAATTGTTACTCTTACTTCAGTAAGTTTACTTGCTTGTGAAGAGGGTGATGAACAGACTGACGAAGTTACACCAATCCCTGTGGTTGATACTTTACCTGAACCTGTAGTTATCGCAGGCGATGACGAGTTAGTTATTTTCTATAACCGCTCTGACGATAATTATGACGACTGGGTATTACATTTGTGGAATGGCGATGGCTGTATTGCGTATGCCGATTTTTCTGATGATGAAGGTACTGTTTGGGATGTAGGTCAAGTAGCAAATGGTGAAGATCCTAACTATGGTGCTTATTGGATACTGCCACTAAAAACTGATCATAACGGATGTGCTAATTTTATTGTGCATAACGGTGATGAAAAAGACATTGGTAGCGATACTAATAACGTAGTCGATCTAACCGGTGAACACACTATTTGGACATTATCAGGTATTAGTGATCTATATACCGAGGCAATACTAGCGCCTGAAGGTACCTTTATCGAAGGTGCTAGCGCACATTGGTTAACCGCATCTACAGTTTTACTGCCAACAGACAATGCCGCCGAAGTGCGTATATACCATGCAGCAGATGCTGACTTAGCCTTTGATTCTGTTTCAGGTATATCAGGTGATAACTTTATTAGCTTTACTTCAAGCACTCTTAGTGAAAGTGAAGCTGCATTGGTGCCTCATATTAAAGATTCATTTGCAGCTTATGCCACGACCGCCGATTTATCATTAATTAAAGCCGCCTTAAAAGGTGAGTTAGTGGCAATAGCGTATTCAGCAGACGACGAGATGTTATCGGCAACGCGAGTGCAAATTGCCAAAGCCCTTGATGATATTTATACCTCAGGTGATAACGACGCCAATGAAGCAACATTTGGTGTTGTTTATACCAAGGGTAACATTACCGCTTCAGTTTGGGCGCCAACAGCGCAAGTTGTTGCCTTACAAGTATTTGATGATGCTAAAACCTTAACCAGTACCGAAACCATGATACTTGATACTGCAACAGGTATATGGTCATTTACGGGTGATAAGGTCTCTTATGATCGTAAGTTCTTCCGTTATCAAGTCAGTGTGTATCACCCAGTTTCACAAAAAATTGAAAACATTTGGTCAACTGACCCCTACTCAGTGAGTTTAGCGACTAATGGTCTGTATTCGCAATTTGTTAACTTAAATGACGATGATTTAAAACCTGTTGATTGGGATAATCATTTATCGCCAACAATTGCAGAAATTGAAGATGCGGTGATTTTAGAAGCGCACATTCGTGATTTTAGTGTCACGGATAGCAGCACAACAGCAGAAAATCGTGGTAAATATTTAGCCTTTACTGAAACGGACTCAAATGCAGTGCAATACCTGAAAAGTTTAGCCGATGCAGGTGTTACTCATTTTCATATGTTGCCTGCTAACGATATCGCTACCATTAAGGAAGGGGTAGGAGAAACGGTTAATATTCATAATACTGTTGCCGAGTTATGTGTTTTAAATGCTAGTGCACCTGTATGTGGTGTGGAAGATAATAGCGCCACCATTCTTTCGGTGTTAGAAAGTTATCAACCAACAAGCAATGACGCTAAAAATTTAGTAGAAGCTATGCGTGAATTCGACAGCTTTAACTGGGGTTATGATCCTCATCATTTTAATGCACCAGAAGGCAGTTATGCTTCAAATGCTGATGGCGTAACTCGTATTAAAGAAATGCGCGAAATGAACAAAGCCTTACACGACTTAGGATTTAGAGTAGTTCTCGATGTGGTTTATAACCATACTTCAGCTTCTGGTTTATGGGACAATTCTGTTTTTGACAAAATGGTGCCGGGTTATTATCACAGGTACAGCGAGGTTTCTGGTGATTTAGAAAAATCTACCTGTTGTGATAATACGGCTACCGAACATGTAATGATGGGTAAATTTGTCGTTGATTCTTTAGTGCAATGGGCCAAGCAGTATAAATTTGATAGCTTCCGTTTTGATATTATGGGGCATATGCCTAAAGCTAACATTTTGGCTGCCCGTGAAGCGGTTAAAGCTATCGACCCTGATAATTACTTTTATGGTGAAGGTTGGAACTGGGGAGAAGTAGTAAGTGGTCGTTTATTTGAAAATGCCATTCAAGAAACAATGGCTGGCTCAGAGGTTGGTACCTTTAATGATCGCCCACGTGATGCAATTCGTGAAGCGGTACTTTCAGTAACATCACCCGACTTAAATAAAATAGACAAAATCCGTCGTGGTTTAGCGGGTACCTTGCAAAACTATCAACTGCAAAATTTTAGAGGTGCTACTAAACTTGGCCGTGATTTTTCAGACGGTAAAGCTTACGCTTTAGATCCTGCCGATATCATTAACTATGTTTCAAAACATGATAATGAAACTTTATGGGATTATTTACAATATAACCTACCAGCAGCAATGCTCAATGATGATCGTGTGCGTGTGCATAACTTATCGGCTAGTATTCCGTTATTAAGCCAAGGCATACCTTTCTTTCAATTAGGTTTAGATAAGATGCGCTCTAAATCCATGGACAGGAATACCTACGATGCAGGTGACTGGTATAACGCCGTTGACTACACCAACCAAAGTAATAATTGGCAGGCTGGTACGCCTATTGATAATAGTAACGATAGTAAGTTAGACGCTATTGCTACCATAAAAAGTAATAGCGAAATTTCTGTTGATAATAGCGATATTGATTTCAGCTCGGCGATATTTGCTGAATTCTTAGCTATACGTAGTGACAGTCCATTATTTAGATTAACTTCAGCAGAAGATATTATTGACCGTGTTGGTTTTCATAATACCGGCTCTAATCAAACCCAAGGTTTAATCGTGATGAGCATCGATGATGGTCTTGGTGCGGGCATCGGCGGCTCTTCTCAACTAAATGATTTGGATGATAACTATGACGCTATTGTTGTGGTAATTAACGGTACTGATGCAGAGCAAAGTCATAACATAATTACCGCCGAGGGTTTTACCCTTCATTCAATACAGCAAACGTCTGTAGATAGTAGTGTCCAAGCAGCAAGTTTTACCGCAGGAGCTGGTGAAGGAACCTTTACAGTACCTGCTTATACCACTGCAGTATTTGTTAAGCCACAAGTTGGCGAGCAAGGAGCAGGGTTAGCCGCGGGTCTTACTCGAGATGCCGAAGATATTGGACCATTTGGTGATACCATTGTGTACTTACGCGGCAGTATGAATAACTGGGGTAACGATGGATTAACTGAGGAAGATAGCTTTATTTATCAAGAAAATGACGTTTACACTCTTAGTGTTAATTTAACTGCGGGCCAGCAAATCTTTAAATTTTCTGATGCTGACTGGGCAAGTGTAACTTTAGGTTTTAATGATGTGAATTTTACCGAAAGTTCAATCATAGTGAATGATGATGGTGGCAATATGGTATTTACTGCCGACAGTGATGGTATTTATAGCTTTACCATTGACGCTTCTGGTGAAACACCTCAAATCACTGTTACTAACATTACCCTAACCGTAGATTGTAGTGCATTAACAGACTCTGCTGATGGTATTCCATTTAGTATTGCTGGCGGCGGTGAACTATATGTCAAAGGTGATCATTCTGGTTGGGGTGCAAATGAGTTATATCGCTTACATTATAAAGGCAATAATCAATATCAAGCAGTAGCAGATTTTGATGGTGCGATGTCATTTAAATTAGCTTCTGATGATGATAGCTGGACCACACAATTGTGGGCACAAGCGAGTGATAGTACTAGTATTAATACTGACGAGCTTAGTGTCGGCATTAATTATAATGTTACTTATGGCGATGCGGGTGAAACAAATAATTCAGCTAATTTACCAGCAGGCAGTTATAGCTTTTTATTAACACTTAATGACGCTAACCCAGCACAGGGCGCGAATGTAGGTAGTTTAATTATTCAGCAATGTCAGCCATAACAATCAAAGCAGAATAACATGCGGGTAAAATAGACCTTGAGCTTGTTTTGAAGGTAATGAGAAAGGCTTGCTGAGTAAATCAGCAAGCTTTTTTTTATTTTAGCTTTGCACCGGAAATCTACGAGTAAATGATTACTGCTTATAGCTTGGATATTTGTTCAGCTAAAGCTTCAGGCTCAGAAAAGTCAGACGTTCTTAATATGACTTGACCATTTTTTACAATGACTAAGCTCGGTAATTCTTTCACGGCATATTGATGAAACATGCCGTTGTTAGCATCAATCGCAATGGCATGTTTTACCTGATACTTCTTAGTGTAATTCGCTAGTTCAGCTGGACCAGTCCAAAGTCTTGAAATTATGCCTTGCCATGCGATATTGTCAAACTGCGGGGTTAAAATATTGACTGAGTTTTGTGCCGCTATGCATTGTTGTGATGAGCTTGGGCGAGAGTCTTTAAAGTACCAATCACACCAAGTAGCCGTAAATAAAAATGCCTGTGTTTTATTGTCATTAACCCCTAACTCCAGTGGCAATGCAGTTTCTGTAATGGCATTATCGGCCAGTAAATCAAGTTGTTTGTCAGTACTTATCAGGGCAATTTTGTTATCAAGCACTGAATCAGCTTTGTGGCCAAGGTGAACTAAGTTCATTTGTTTATCAAACAATAAATGATACGGGGTACCGAGTAATCGAAATGCTTGCGCTAAGTCGCCACTATTATCGATAGCCATAGGCATTGATAAGTTAAACTCTTGCTGCACTTTTTGCACTGCAGCTAAATTATCATTAATGCCTAGATTAATAGCGATAACCGCTAAATTTTCTCCATGTTGCTGGCTAATCTGTTCAAAGTGCGGCATTTGCTCAATACAGGGTTTGCACCAGGTTGCCCAGAACTTTAAATAGACTGGCTTTTTACCTTGATATTGCTCTAAGGTAATCACTTCCCCCGTGGTTAGTGTCATTGGCATGGTTAATAACTGCTTCGATAAGTTGCTGGCTTGCACCAATAAAATAGGACTGATAAATAATGTCAGAGTGAAGGATAAGAGCAATCGTTTTAACATGAGCATAAGGATTCCGTTAGTTATTCGGTTGAAGGTAATTTGTATATTTTTCTGCTTAGCGATTTCAATGAAATTTATTTTACGTCAAATTATTATTACCAGAAGTGCCGATAATGAATTATATTAGTGAATATAATTCATTAATAAGTGGCATTATGGATAAGTTTAAAACCATCGCCTTGTTTATGTCGACTATCGAGACTGGCAGCTTTGCTGCAACAGCCAAAAAACATTCGACAGATCCATCCACGGTAAGTAAAGCAATTAAAAGATTAGAAGAGCAGCTCGGCTTGCAATTGCTCTATCGTTCTACTCGGCAATTAAGTTTGACCTCAGCAGGGCAGAAGTATGCAGATACCGTTGGCTCTCTCTATCAACAATTAGAGTCGTGTGAGCAAGAATTAAAATCAGACAATAATAGTTACAGCGGTGCACTGAAAATTAATTTACCGGTATCGTATGGCCGTATGTATATGCTGCCAATGTTAAGCCGATTTAAACAGGCCTATCCTGAAATCCAGCTAGATGTCAGTTTTAATGATCAATATGTTGATATGATTAGTGATGCAGTCGACGTTTCTATTCGTAGTGGTACTTTAAATGACAGCCGCTTGGTGGCACAAAAACTGTCACCCATGCCTTTTGTTCTCTGCATCAGTAATGAGGGTGTCAGTAGCAATGGAGTAGGTAATAAGTTAGTAACCAGCAGAGATATTGATATTTCGAATAAAGTACTGGCTGCTTTACCTTGGGTATTATTTCGCTTCAAACAAACAGGTAGGACAATGCCGATAAATTTCTCCTATCAAGGTTGCCACATTAATGTTGAACCAAAAAACGTAACCATTGTTGATGATGGTGAAGCCATGGCCCAAATGTGCGCTGAAGGTCTAGGCCTTAGCCTTATGCCTCATTTTACCGCGAAAGCTTTAGTCGTTGCTGGCAAGATGAAGGTTGTGGCACAACTTGATGACTTTCCAAATTCAGGAGTCTTTATTGTTTATCCAAAAAGAAAAGACCTACCCAAACGCACGCAACTATTTATCAAATTTGTTAAAGATTACCTTCAAGAAATGGGCGAATCGCCATCGCATACTTGGCTTGATAGACCGCTAAAACTTGGTTAACAGGATAGAGTATTAGGAAGCAAATATTGAATACGTATGCAAAATTATAAAACTGGTTCTTTTATATGGGCTTAACAAGTAAGTTAGTAACAATAAAAACTTACTAGAATTGTGATCATGAAAAAGCCTTCAATTTCCTTTTTTACTTACGCGACACTTATCGTGTCTTTATACCTAACCGCTTGTAGTGATGGTGTTCAAACGCTAACTTCCGCGCAACTAGTCGCTGAGAAAAATGCTGCTCTTACTAGTGGGTTTGCTAAGCAAGCCAGTGATAGCTCAGTCCATTGGTTAACACCTGAGTTATTGGTTTTACCTAAAAGTACCGAAGAGGTGTTATATCAATTTCTTAATACAGGAAAAGATGAATTTAATGCCATTACGTTATTGGCAGTTGATTTTCCTGAGCACTTAGCAAAGAAATTCCCCCACCTTGCCGATTTTCAAGCTTACAAAGTTGACTTATCCCCAGTAGAAGCCAAAGAATGGTTAAAGCAGCAATTAATGGTTGTTGCCTTTGATAGACGTCAGCAAGCACAAAAGGTTTCTTTTGTGCAAACAGGGCCGGTAATTGACGCACTTTACACTCAGGGTGAAAATGATGCCGACGAAGTAACTGATTTAGGTGCAACGATTACAGAGGAAGGGGTTAGCTTTAAGTTGTGGGCACCAACAGCACAAGCTGTTTCTGTACAGCTTTTTGATGACAACTTACAAGTGATTTCAGGCGGTAAGCTTGCCATGGTAGAAGATACCAATACAGGTATTTGGCAGGTAATATCAGATGACCAAGCGAGTTACGCTTATTATAAATATCAGCTCAGTGTTTATCATCCAGAATCCCAAAAGATAGAAAGCTTATCGGTTACCGACCCGTACTCTTTAAGCTTGTCTGTTAATAGTGACTACTCACAGGTAGTCGATTTGAATGACCCTATCACTCAACCCGAAAACTGGCTGAATCAGCCAATACCGACGGTTAAAAATGTTGAAGATAATGTTTTTTATGAAACCCATATAAGAGACTTTAGTGCTAATGAACAACGTTTAAGTGATCCTGATTTTAAAGGAAAATATAAAGCTTTTAGCGAGCAAAACTCTGACGGCATTCAACATTTAAAAGCATTGCAAGCGGCAGGGCTAAATAATATTCATTTATTACCTACCTTTGACATTGCTACGGTTAACGAAGATGAGTCTAAGCACCTTGATATAGATGATAACCTCGCTAAGGTTTGTACCATTACACCCAATGCCAGTATCTGTCAGCAATCTTACGATGAAAAACAGTCAATTAAGTCGTTATTACAGAGTTTTTCGGTTGCTGGAGAAAAAGCACAGCAATTAGTTAGTCAATTACGCGCATATGACAACTATAACTGGGGTTATGACCCTTTTCATTACACAGTGCCTGAAGGAAGTTATGCTGTTAATGCCCAAGGTGTGCCACGCTTAGTCGAATTTAGAGAAATGGTGCAAAGCCTACATGGTATGGGCTTTCGGGTGATTATGGATGTAGTTTATAACCACACTCATCAAGCAGGCTTAGAAACTAATGCCGTATTAGATAAAATAGTGCCTAATTATTACCATAGATTAGACCCAATAACCGGTGCAATCGAGCAATCGACATGTTGTGATAATACCGCGACAGAGCGTGTAATGATGGCAAAACTAATGACAGACTCTTTAGTCGTTTGGGCGCGTGATTATAAAATTGATGGTTTTCGTTTTGATTTAATGGGGCATCAACCAAAAGATGTCATGTTAGTGGCAAGAGCAGCGGTGCGCCAAGTAGACAGTGATACTTACTTTTACGGCGAGGGTTGGAACTTTGGTGAGGTCGCTAGCAATAGTCAATTTACACAAGCCAGTCAGTTAGAGTTAGGTGGAACGGAGATAGGAACATTTTCTGACCGATTGCGTGATGCCGTTCGTGGTGGTGGTAACAATACCCGAGACTCTCAAGGTGTAGGCAATGGCCTATTAACCTTCCCTAATGACAAAGCCAATGAAAAGAAAAATGAAGAAACAAATCGTGCTGATTATGCGTTAAGAATGGATCAATTACGTATTGGCTTGGCAGGCAATTTAATTAACTTCCCTTTAAGGGAGGTTAATGGCGCAACAGTATTCGGTAAAGATATCCCATATGGTGACCAACCAACAGGTTATGCCTTAGACCCCGCGGATACCATTAACTATGTTTCCAAGCATGATAACCAAACCCTTTGGGATAATAGCCAATATCGCTTAGCGTTTGATGTCTCGACAGATGATAGAGTGAGAATGCATTTACAAAGCTTGTCTTTCACCTTATTCGCCCAAGGCATACCTTTCTTACATATGGGCGCAGAGTTTATGCGCTCTAAGTCTTTCCTTCGTGACAGTTATGATTATGGCGATTGGTTTAATCGTGTTGATTTTTCTAAGCAAGATAACTTTTATAATGTTGGCTTACCACCTGCAGAGAAAGACCAAGCTAACTGGCCACTGATTAAAGAAGTGTTAAAAGGGCATCAAGGCCGTGATCAAGTCAGTGCCAAGCATATACAATTTTCTAGTGAAGTCTTTAAAGAAATGCTAGCGATACGTATGGGTAGTCCATTATTTAGATTAACCAACGAACAGGATATTATTGATAAAGTGAGCTTTCTTAACGCTGCTTCACCTAAAAATGGCGCAAAGCAGGGCAAAGAACAGCAACTAGGTCTGTTAGTAATGAAAATTGATGACAGTGTTGGTGCCGCGGTAGATAGTAACTATCAAAGCTTAATAGTTATCTTTAATACCAGCGATAAAACCCAAACCTTTGATTATGACTTTAGCGATGACTCTAATGCTAGCAGCACTCAGGGGTATCAATTACACCCAATACAGAAAAGTGGCACTGATGAAGTAGTTAAACAAAGTAAAGTAACGGCTAATGGCTTTACTGTACCCGCACTAAGCAGTGTGGTATTTGTTAAACAGAGAGACTAGTAGGTTTTCTATTCTTACCATCATTTAACAAAAAAAGGCTCTGATTATGAATAATCAGAGCCTTTTTGTTTCTTGTGACAAGGTATTGCGATTAAGCGTGAGTGTGCTTAATTATACACTCGGTGATAAATGTAAAAAGCAACCACGTCCGGCAAAGGTTAGTTGGTAGCGAGGCTCGACACCTTTATCAGTATTAATACTTTTTTCTAACAAGCCTTTATCAACTAAAAAATCTAACATGTTAGTTGATAATTCACCTAATTTTGCTTTGGCGGTAATTTCAACTTTAGTGGCAACGCCTTTAAAGGTGTACATAGCTTTGATTATCTTAGCTTCTGCTTCAGATATTTTTGGCATACGACCAGTATATGCAGGGAATTGCATTAACGGGAACTTACCTTGCACACTCTCGTAAGAAGCCTGTATCGCCTTAATATCAGTGTCTTTGTTATCAGTTAATTTAAAGGTATGAAAAACCCCTGTTTCTTTACTTAAATAATCAACTTTCGCTAAAAATATCGGTAAGTCACAACCTTGTGCAACATGGTAAAAGCCGCTTTTCCATTTAGGCACTAGGCCTCGTGTTCCTTCCGGAGTGAATAAGAAAAACACTCGGTTTAATTTTTGGCTGTTGATAAAGTTTTTTATTTGTTCAACTTGGCCAACGCCTTTTGCTGAACGATCAATAGGTATAGCGCCAAGATACATCATCCAAGTACCTAACACTGGCACTCGACATAAGCTGTCTTTTACCGAAAAGTAAATTTTAACATCTTGTAAAATAGCGGCACCAAGGGCGTAAAAGAAATCCCAGTTTGATGTATGAGGCGCAGCAATAGCTACCCCTGCACCTTCTGGCGCTGTTTTAGAAAGTTTCCAACCAGCTATTTTAAACCAAACAGTAAACATAAATTTTAAGAAATATTTAGTAAAAATACCGTCAAAGATGGTTTTTTCGCGAATGGTGAGTGCTTTTTTAGCCATGATAAAGTAATTCAAAGTTACTACTAAGATGGCGCTATTGTAGCAGGTAAGTGGCAAAAAATATTGATGTAGCTAGCTATTTCGTTCGCTTGGCACTTGCTTCTGCTGATAAAAGTAAACACTCGTTTGAAAATAGATAATCATCTTGAGTTGTTTGCTAGGGTTTTACCAATAAAAACGGGGTGTTAGTTTAATGTTTGTAGCTTTAAAAGCTGTTATGTTGTTAGTGCGGTGTTTGAAATAAATAAACTTAATTGATAGTGAAGCTACTTTATTTAAACGGCCCCTTTTTAAAGTTGCTATATATATAGACACTTTTCAGGACTATCGTCATAACTAGCACCTTCATTGGTAATTCAATAGGTACCATTTCAGTGGTGCAATGTCATAGCTGATTTAAGCGGGGGCTTTGTTGTAATTTGTTTCCTAAAAATGTCTCATATAATACCGATTAAAGGATAAAACATTGTATTTAGAGATAATTTTTTAAGCACTATTTTTAGGTCATGATTAGGGCGCAATGCGAGAAGTTACTATATTCACTAGAAGAGTCACTTATATTTATATACAATCAACCTTTCTATGCACTTTGCATCCCAGTATCAACTCAACGTATCAATGATAATAATATGGCTGCCATTTTAGATCTTAGTAGTAAAAACAAAGCGTTAAGTTATTTAAATGCCTGTCATTGCTTTGGCAGGTCGCCGACTAATGTTGATACTGTAATCAATGCTCAGGAAGTGTCTCGCATACACGCAGTAGTAGATTGGACTAATAATCAATGGCTTATTCGAGATATTAGTAATAATGGTACTTGGGTAAATAAACAAAAATTAGTAAAAGATACTCCGTATAAACTTAAGGTTGGCGATCAGATATTTTTCGCTTCAGGTGATAGCCACGGTTTTGCTATTCAAGACCTTAATCCTCCGCAAAATATGTTACTGCCTATTGACCAATATGGTGAGCAAGGAACTGAATCGCCAATTATTTTATCTGATGGTAATTTACTTCCTTCAGAAGAAAACCCTGAGATTGCTTTGTTTTATGTGCCGAGTAAAGACCAATGGTATAAAGAGTTTTTGGTTGATACCGACGGTAGTGCTTATCCTGTGGTAAATTCAGATTTATTATTTTTTGCTAACCAAAAGTGGCAGTTAAAATTAATTCCATTAACTGAAAATACTGTGCTCATGGCGAAAGCTAAGTTATCTGTTCATCAGATAAAATACCGCTTTAATTTAAGCCTAGATGAAGAAAATACTGAATTAACGGTTACTACTGATGATGAAAAATTCTCTTTAGCTACTAAAGCACATCATTACTTAACCTTAAGTTTGGCTAGACATAGAGATGAAGATGCTAAGCAAGGCATAGATGAAGATAATCAAGGTTGGCGCTTGCCAGAAGTGTTAACCAAAGAGTTAGGTTGTGATATCACCCTGTTTAATACTCATGTTTGCCGTGCTAAACAGCAATTTAGAGACATACTTGATGGTGCTTGTGATGGTGATGAATTAATTGAACGTAAAGGAAAGAAAATACGTTTTTCTGGGGTTAATTATCGTATTTATAAAGGCAATGAGCTGATTGTGAATCGCGGACAAGATAAAGTTTCACTTACGGTATTACATGGATAATAAGTTACCACATTACAGCAGAGAACGATTATTAGGTGAAGGTGGCATGGGTAAAGTTTACCTAGCCCAAGATAACCAGTTACAACGACAAGTTGCTATAAAAGAATTAACCTATCAACCAAAAGATGGAGAGGTTAATCATGCCCTGCAGGAAGCACGCTTATTAGCGCGTGTGAACCACGCTAATATTATCCAAATTTATAATATCCATGATGAAGGTGATCATATCACTTTAGTTATGGAGTATTTCAATAGTAAAACCTTGACGCAATTTCAACAGGAAAACTACTGTACCTTAGTACAAAAGCTAGATTTATTGCAGCAACTCTCAGCAGGACTAACGGCGGCACATAAAAACGATGTTATTCATTGTGATTTAAAACCTACTAATATATTGGTGAATGACCAAGGGCAGCTAAAGATCACAGATTTTGGTATTGCTTTAATTGCCAGCAAGGAAAGAAAAAATAGTGAGCCTTCAGCTAGTGGAGAACCTTCAGCCAGCGAAGAGCCGTTACTGTACGGCAGCTTGCTTTATATGTCGCCAGAGCAGATACAAAAAAAACCATTAGATTATCGTAGTGATATTTTCTCATTCGGTATTGTTGCTTATCAATTGATGATAGGGAGCCACCCCTTTGGCCGTGGCTCAGCGACAGATATTGCCGAAAGAATATGTCAACAAACGCCAGAGCATGCAAAAAATTTAATGTTAAACGCACCTATTGCCTTAACTGACTTGTTAATGGAAATGTTAGTTCAGCCCCTTGAACAACGAACATTAACCGCTAGCGTCATAGAAAATCGTTTAAAGCATATTAGAACAGCTTTAATACAAGCAGAGATGAGTGAGCAAGCAACATTACCTTTAGGTGAACTGCCGATACCTTCTCAACTCGCTGCTAATGAATACGCTACGCAGCCTATTCAGCAAGCCTTTATTCCTCAAGGTACGCAAAGTATTCAGCCAATTGAAAAACTACCAACGCCCTGGTTTAGACAGAGCAATATAGTCATTACTAGCATGACTATATTTTGCATTATGCTGATTGTACTTTATTGGCTTGATAAGACTAATGTAGTGGAAACCAAGCAAGTAGTTATACTAAAGCCAACGTTGTCAGACAGTTCAATAATGGCACCTATGCAACAAGATTTAGTTACTTCAGCGGTAGAAGATGCTTTACGACAAGCAGTAATAAATACCAAAGACATGTATTTAATTTCACAACGAGAAGTGAATGCCATTAGTAAAGCATACCCTGATAATTTAAATAAGCTTAGGCAAGCAACAGGTGCCACAGATATTATCTCAACCGAGTTAGAGTGTGATAACAGCCGTTGTAAAGTGAACTTTTCACGTTTGGTGGCTAAAGTAAAAAACAGTGATAGCGTTGAAAGGTTAACGGTAAAAGCTGAGAAAAACTGGCTTGCACCTATAGATAAATTTAATGCTATTTTTAGCACCAGCCAAACACAATTTGCTTCACTTTTCCCTCAGCACTCAGAGGTTAACCAATCAGCTTTAGTACAACGTCCTATTGATGAAGATGATTACCGAGATTACATAACACTCTATAGTGAAATTAAAGGTCAAGGCAATTATAGTGCAGAGAGTTTGGGGCAGTTAGAAGCTTTGTTAGCACGCTCTCCTTATTTATATGCGGCTTATGCCTTGTATCGAGATACCGCATTAGATCTGTATATTGATTCAAAGGATAAAAAGTACTTTCAACAATTAGATGTTTTATTAAAAAACTCACCACCTGAGTACCGTTACAGTGTTTTTGAAGCCATTGATAGATTTTGGTTAGCCTCTGATAGGGGGGATATGGCGGAAGCAAGGTTGCAAATCAGTGAAGCGAATAAAAGAGGCGCTGATGATTTAACCATTTTAGGTTTTGAAGCCTTTATGTCTTTTAATTCAGGACAGTATAATGAGGCAGCTAAATCCTATGCAAATGCCTTTAAATTAAGACCTAGCACAACACTATTAAACAATATTGCTTTTAGTTATTGGCGATTTGGGGATTTAGTTAAAGCTGAGGAATCACTAAATAAAATGCTTGAAATTGTCCCTGATAACTATATAGCACAGCAGTTACAAGCCAATATTTGGTTACTACAAGGACGACTTGAGTTGGCCATTACTGCTTATGAAAAAATAGTGGCTAGGATTAATAATGGCAGAGATATAACTAATTTAAGTTTAGCTTATGGTTTAAATAAACAATATGAGAAAGCATTAGATTTTGCTCAAAAAGCGTTAAAGCAAAACCCCAAGCACCCCTTTAATTTATTGAATTTAGCTGATATTGAAATGATGATGGGTAATAAAGAAATAGCATTACCTTATTATCAGCAAGTAGTTACTATTTTAGCAGGAGAAAGTGAGGTTAAATACTTACTGGGTTTAGCACAAGCTTATAGTCAACTAAAGCAAGCTAACTTGGCGATAGCGGCTTTAAGTAAAGCGCAACATTTAGCACCTGACAATGGTGAGGTATATTATAGTTCAGCTATTGTTTATAGCTTATTAAATGAAGATGCTTCGGCCATTCATCATGTTAAAGCCGCATTGAAAAATAATGTTGGCATTGTTTGGTTTAACCGTCCTTGGTTTGATCAGTTATGTGGCGAAGGTGAGTTTCAGCAGTTGATGAAGGATTATGATAATACTGGTCGATGCCTTAAGTAGCTTATAAATTTAATTTCGGATAATGCCGCCACCATCACTAATAATTCCTCTGGTAGACATTTGTCCATATGGCGAAACTTGTTCTTCTGCTACTTTTAACTCTTGAGTTGCGGCTACATTCTTAATGGTTACCATTTTTGCAAGCAGCTCAGGTGCGTACTCAGCTAAATATAACAATCTTTCTAATTGCGCCGCGTCAGAATCGGCCATTTGCATTATTTGTTGTAATAGTTTTGGCTCATTCAAGGCAATATCATTTAATCTATCAATTAACACCGGGTTGTTTTCGGCAATAGTGATTAGCATATCGGTTGAGTTCGCTGTGCTTGCTGCATTGGCACTAGATAAAAAAACACTGCTTGATAAAACCAAAATTACTGATAAAACTTTAATATATTTGTTCATGATATTTCCTACTACTATTTAGTGATAAGTATTCTTGCGATTGCGATAAGTAATACTCGTAATTAATTTGTGTCTGCTCTTGTGCCTAGATGGTGTCTAAATTTGTAATTAGTTGCTTAAAAGCTGAGGTAAATTTAAAGGTTTACGACCTCTCAAACCATGACAGCCGATTACAAACTACTTAATACTGCTCTTCACCTTGTTTTTCAATGTTTTCTTGTGCAATAAGTTGTTGTTAAATAATTGCTTATTAAATGTTTTTACTTTTGTGCAAATTTATCTTAATAATTGATGTAATTTTGTACTCGTAAGGGCGTGTCATTTTTTGTGATATTTTTGTGATGGAAATTTATAAATACTTCCATGTCAGCTTCAATGTCATTGGCCTTGTAATGCCGTGTAATGTTTTTTTGCTTTCAACTATGGAATAGTGCATTAAGGATAAAAACAATTAACTTCCCTGGAAGTATTCATACTTTCGATGGTAAGGAAATAACAATGCATGCACTATTATCAAGAGACTTAGACAAAGAGGTTGTATTAGCAGCAGGCAGCATTGCGGAAACGCAAAGGTTAACCAAGACAAATAGGAATGACAAAATGCAATGCACCCATGTTCACCTGAGGCAGTTAGATGAAAGTACACTGACAACCTTGGCTGAGCATAAAATGCATGGTAAAGGTCGGCATAAGTGTTGCCAATGCGCTTATAACTCAGGATTCAATCAAGGCTCGCTGTTGCAAAGCTTTATTAGTTTGGATATTGAAAGCTTAGGTGATGCACACGCAGGTTCGGATGGTCGTTATAAGAGTGTTCATCAAGCTTTTGCCCTAGGGTATAGCGATGGCGTTAATTCATTTATTCGAAGTTAACGGCATTTTTTTTAAATAGTTGCATAAGGTATAAGGAAGTTAAAAAGGCTCGATATTGTTTGTGGCCAATATTTGCAACCGGAGTAGTTCATGCAAAGTAGAAAAACACTAACAAGTAGGTCTGGATTTAATTTGATGCAAAAAGATATTTTAGATAGCAGCGGTAACGTCATAAGAACTTCTTATGAGGTGGAAGACGCTAATGAAGATGTTATAGGTCGTTTTGGCAGCTTAGCTGAGGCTGAGAAATTTATTAAGCTGTTATGTCACTTAAATTTTGAAGAAAAAGCCTTCTGAGTCTAGGTTTGAGTCTATAAGAGTTTATTCTCTCAAGACATTTAAATTGCTGTTGGCTTATCTGCGGAAAGCACGACACAATCCCAGTCGATTCAATCCAACTACTCTATTCGACTCTTATATTTAATAAAACTATTCGATAAACCTATTCGACAAAATCCCGCTTCAGAGTAATAAATGGCTATGGCCTTTTTTATATCCAATCATTCCCTGAAACTTGTTTCTATATTGAGTTTTTACCGTCGAAAACGGCTCCAGTTATAGCTTTACCATATTAGTCAGTGAACCATCTCAGAACCTATCATCTTCACTAGTAGAGTTACGGGTATTTATATACAATCAATTGCCCAATGTATTATTTTATTATTAATATGGAGCATTAAAAGTATCAAATTTAAGCTGCGTATTTTATTTAAAACCTGTTTGGCTAGTATGCTGAGCAATATATATGAATCGGTCAGTCAATGAATAATTCTATTAAGTATCACCTAGCCAATTTAATTTTCTGCCCAGCAACTAAAACAATTGCCAAGCCGGATGGCTCAATTGTAAAGTTGAGACCGCAACGAGCCAACATATTAGCTTTATTTATTGAGTATAAAGGGCAGCTAGTTACCTCTGAAATCCTGCATAGCCGCATATGGAAAAATCGTAAGGTAGAAGATAAAACGGTACAGGCCGCATTAACCAAGCTGAGAACAAGTTTAGGTTGGCGAGCAGGTGAAAACCTTATTAATGAAAGAAGTGAGGGCTATCGTTTAGTTTGTGAAGTAATAGAAGTTAATGAACCTACAGACACTCAAGCAGTAGCACCTCAAGAGCTAGTGGATAAAACAGTAAAAAAAGGCGGTATAACTAAATCTGTATATGCAGCAGTACTTGCTGTTATAGCAGTAGCATTTATAACAATGCAATACTTTGCTTTTAGCGCTAATCCGCCTGACACAGTTAGAGAATTTAGCACAAAGCCAATTACCTATATTAAAGGGCAGGAGCTAAAACCCAGCCTATCTCCTAATGGTAAATACCTGGCTTTTACTCATGCTAAAAATAAAACTTTACAATACCAGGTGAAAGTAAAGTTATCATCAAATAATAAGTTCTTATCTGTTGATGACGCATCCTTTTCAAGCTCTGCTAGTTGGAGTGCCAACGGTTCTACATTATATTATCAGGCGTTCGGAAATGAAGAATGTTTAGTTAAAAAAGTTCAGCTAATCGAAGAAATGATGTTTAGTAAACCTGAAGTTATTACGTCATGCGGTAAAGAAAAAAGTGAAAGCCCACTGGCTGTAGACAAAAATAATGAGTGGTTGTACTTCTCTTATAAAACAGCGCCAAATAAAGCGATGCACATTAAGAGAATCAATTTAATTACCGGCAAAGAACAGCAACTAACAAGCCCAACTGAAGATGCTTACGGCGACTATAGTTTAAGCTTGAGTCCTGATGGTAAAACCTTAGCGATATTAACGTTTGACGCTTCCGCTATTGGTCGTGTGTATACGATGGACTTGCAGACCAAAGAACAAATTTTGGCATTTAGTTATAAGCACCTTTTATATAATGTTGATTGGGCAAAGCATGGGAAATCTTTCTTTTATATAGATCAAGATGCTTATATCGTTCAATTCAACTTAGACAGCAAAGTGAAAACTCAAATAACCCAATTGAGCCAAAGCTCGCAAACAATACAAGTAATTGAAAACGGTAATTTTTTGGTAGGCTTTGGTGAGTTTTATATAAGTGATTTATATAAACGTAGATTGGGTACTTATAAAACAGTACAACTTCAAGAAAGCCATTTCAATGACCATTCAATAACACCAATAAGTGTTGCACCAGAACAATATGCCTTTGTTTCCAACCGTTCTGGGCTACAGCAAATTTGGCTTTATGATAACGGTAGTTTAAAACAGCTGACAGATTATAAAAATCAGCTATTAATCAAAGAACTGAATTTGTCTGGGGATAACACATCATTAGTTTATTTAACAAATTCAACAGTAAATGTGCTTGATTTAAGTGAGAGTATTTTTAAAAAAGTCACCACCAATGAAACACACTTTAGAAGTCCTATATGGCATTGCAATAACGAGACTATCCTAGCCACGACTAAAGTAAATGATGTTTGGTCTTTAGCTGAAATTATACCATCAACAGGAACTGTGGATATTCTATTGAAAGGTGTAACGAGTATTAAAGCGGATTGTAAAAATGATAAATATTATGTTGCCCAAGAAGAAAAGTTTGGCGTATTTTTATTAACAAACTTACTGGACAACATTCAAGACACACCTATTTTAGCAGATTATTATTTTGGTAGTGGCAGGCAGTGGTTAGTAGAAAACAATGTCGCTTACTTTGTAGACCAAAGAGTACTTTACTCAATGAACCTTACGACTCGGACTAAACCAGAAAAGCACATGGCCAATGTAAACATGGTCGGCTTTAACGTTGCATCCTCAAATATATACTTTAGTGAAAAAGTACTAAACGATTCATATATCGCTCAAATAACAGCCAAAGGCAGTAAAAAGTAGTAAACGGCAGTTATTTTTTTTAGCTCATTTGCAGTAACTTAAATCCATCTAAAATCATAAGTTAAAGATGGAAGCTATGAAAAAAATTATCTGTTTATTATCCCTTGCGCTATTAATTAGCAGCGCTTCAGCTCAAAACACTGCTCAATTAAATGATTTTAAAGGCACAACCAGTGCTGATAAAAAAGATCCAATAATCATCATACTTTGTATGCCTTTCCCATCTTGTGAAAAACTTGACGCTTAAGACGCTTAACTTGCCGAACAAATAACAAAGCGAACCATAACTTTCCCTTTCAATTATTCTCGCCTTCGTGGGCAAGGGAGTAAAAATAATGCATGCAATGTTATCGCTAGACCTAGATAAAAAGACCACTGCTATAGAACGAGAAAAGTTCTATGCCCACATAAGAGGTAGTGGCTGGATGAAACTTGCCAAGGTATCGACAACTTGGTTCACCAGTTATAAAGCAACGGTAAAAGAAGACAGAATCATCGCTGAAGTGAAACAAGACGTAGCCGCTGCAGCACGATATTCAGGGGTTACTGCTTATGATGCCGTGGTCAATGTTAGCCCATCAGAGCCAAGTTTATTTTAGTTATACCTAACTAATGGTGTTATCAATTGAAATGGGGAGCTGTCATGGAAGAAAAAATATTTTTAGACGCTGGTAATATTTCTGTCTCCAATAGTCGATTTATTGTCGATGGGCAAACCTATGCAATAGATAACGTTACTTCGGTAAAAACAGGAGTAGAACAAGCCAAGAAAGGCACAGGTATTTTAATTGGCTTAATTGGTGTTTTCGTTTTATTTTCAGCAAAACCTTTTCTATGGGGACTCGTTATTCTGATGTTCGCTACTTTAGCTTTAATAGGCGCTAGGAATAAATATTCAGTTGTTCTAAGTACTTCATCGGGAGAAAACCAAGCATTAACGAGTGAAGATAAAACACAGATTGAACAGGTTGTTTCAGCGTTAAATGAAGCAATAGTGAGTAGAGGATAAAGCTAACACTAGCACTAACACGTTTAGTCATTGGTGCCGCATATTGGTACTTTTATAACCTAAAGCCTAATTGTGCACATAACTATGTTCTAGATCAGTTAACTAAGTCAAAAAATAGGTTTGAATTCTTATTTTCTCCAATATATATCGAAGAACTTGAGGGGGTAGTGTTCATATGCCTTATGCGTTTTAGTTGGAAAATAAGTTATCAAAATTACTAGCGTAAAGCAGTATTAAATCAATTTATTAAAACCGAGAAAGGAGATAAGCATGGCTGTTAAACATATCCCTACAGACGTAGTACACCAAGAAAAAAAAGGTGGCACTACCGGCTGTGGCATTGATACCACAAGGAATAATGATCAGTGGATCGATTCACAGCAAAAAGTCACTTGTGATAAGAATGGTTGTAAGGATTAGGTTTTTATAAAAAGTAATCTTACGCAAATACAATTTAATAGGAATTAATAATGTCTTGTCCGCAACAGCACAGGTATAGCACTGACTTTGAGTCAATTCCTTATGATCAAAGTCAATTTAATGGGCGTCATAAATGCGCTGGGTGTGCATACGAACAAGGTCATATATTAGTACTTTCGAAAGCCCCATCTATAAATATCGCCTTTGAAGCTCTATCTGATAGTCAAGCAGGTACAGTAAGGTATAAAAGTGTTCAAGCTGTATTTTCAAGTGGGTATTTAGATGGTGTATTAGCTTCTTATAAGTAAACAAAGGGCAACTAGCTTCAAACTAGTTGCCCTTTTAGTTACTTTTTCAGCTCTTCACTCACAAAGCCTTAGATCTTCTCTTGCTCTCTGGCTCTCTGTCAGGAAAGTTACTTCTCTAACAAATGCTTTTTAAAGAACTCTGTCTTCATCGTTTTATAATGCAGCGTAGTACCTTTGCCTTCTCGTAAACTATGGCTACGGTTAGGGTAAGACATAAATTCAAACTGCTTGTTATATTCAACCAATTTATTGATTAAACGCTCACTGCCTTGGTAATGCACGTTGTCATCACCCGTACCATGTACTAGCAATAACTTACCTTGCAAGTTTTCCGCATGAGTAATCGGTGAGCCTTGCTTATAACCTTCAGCATGATCTTCTAACAAGCCTGAGTAACGCTCTTGGTATATAGTATCGTAAAGTAATTGATCAACTACGGGTGCTGATGAAATGCCGACATGATATTGCTCAGGGTATCTAAATAGCATATTTAAGGTCATAGAGCCGCCACCAGAATGTCCCCAAATGCCTACTCGGTCTGTGTCTATGTAAGACCAACGTTTTGCCATGGCTTTTAACGCATCACTTTGATCACGTGAAGATAAAATACCGACACCGCCATAAATAGACTTACGCCATTCTTGCCCTTTAGGTGCACGGGTACCGCGGTTATCAACAGATGCCACTATGAAACCTTGCTGGGTTAACATTTGGTCCCAGATAAAGGCATTACCGCGCCATTTGTCTTGTACTGTTTGTCCCCACGCTTCACCGTAAACATAAAAGATGATTGGGTATTTTTTACTAGCATCAAAGTTTGCCGGGCGGGTGATGTAACCGTCAAGTACTAGGCCGTCTTGTGCCTTAACTTGGAAGAACTCTGTTTGCGCAATATCTAGCTGTGCTAACTTAGCTTTTAACTTGTTGTTGGTCATTAAGCTGTGTTTTTTCTCATGCAAATTTTGTTCTGCAGATGAAACCTTGTCATCAGCAGGCATGCTAACTAAGTATTTACTGGTCGGTTTGGTAAAGCTTGAATAGCTATGAATTGCCCAGCTGCCGTTTTCTGCCATTTGATATTGATTAAAACCAGCATACTCTGTTGGTGTAACACGTTGGTTAGATAAGCTGCCGTCTAATTTACTGCGGTATAAATAGCGTTGCGAAACGTTTGTTGGTGAAGCAATAAAGTATAACCAGCCAGATTTTTCATCAACGGCTTTTATACTGGTAATATCAAACTCACCTTCAGTTAAATTGGTTACCGTTTTACCGTCACGTGAAATACGGTAAAGATGACGCCAGCCGCTACGTTCACTGGTCCAAATAAAGCTATTACCCTTGTCTAACCATCTAGCATCGTCAAAAAAATCTAAGAAGTTTTCTTCTTGCTCGGTCATTACTAACTTAACTTTACCGCTAGTGACGTTGGCTAGGTATAAGTGGTTGGTATCTTGTTTGCGATTAACATGTTGAACTAATATTTCGCTGCTATTACCTGACCAATTCATACGTGGGATGTACATATTACGCGAGTTGTTAGGTAGTTTTGTCCAGGTTGTTTTTTTACTGGCTAAATTGACAATGCCTACTTTTGCTAAGGCATTGTCTTCGCCTACTTTCGGGTAAGGGAATTTGGTTAATGTCGGGTATAAGGCATCAGTATTGTTGATCATGATGAAATCTTTGCTACCACTGGTGTCTAGTTGCCAGTAAGCGATTTTTTTACTGTCTGGGCTCCAGCGAAAGCCGTCACGGATCATAAACTCTTCTTCGTAAACCCAATCAAATAAGCCATTGATAATACCGTTGCCAGCACTGTTGGTTAGTTGAGTGATGCTCATGTCGTTAAGGCTTTGCACATAAATATTATTGTTCAGCACATAAGCGACTTGTTTGTTATCAGGTGAGAATTTGGCAAACATCAGTTGGCTCTTAGCGACGTTTTTCCCGCCCAGTTGGCTAAGTTTGTTATTACTGAAATCAAATAACCAATAATCGCCACGACTGTTTGAACGCCAAACTTTTTCGCTATTGGTATAAATTAATAATTTGCTGTGATCTTTTGAGAAAAGGTAATCGTCTATAGTCAGGGCTGCTTCTGCACCTTGGGGTGTTAACTGCTTGGCGGTTACGAGCACAGTGCGAGTTAATGTTTTAGAGTCATATCGCACTATGTCCTTACTTATATTCTCTTCATGAACAGCTTGGTCTTTTTGTTCGTGCTCGCTCTTTATTTCAATATCGCTAGCTTCGCTTTCTTTTGAGTCTTCTATAGCAAGATAGCCACTACCGTCTTTTAGCCAGCGAATTTGGCCAATTTTTTCTGATTTAAAAGCTTTATCTTGATAAATGCTTTTAAGGGTAAGCGCAGAGCCTGTTTGCTTAGCGATTGATTGTTCATCGTCGCCACCTGTGCTTTGACAAGCTGAAAGTGACAAAGCAATAGCCGCAGTAAGCAGCAATTTTGTCGATAACTTAGTGAATGAAGAGGTTAAGTGTGTTTGTAGCATAGTTTTCCTTAAGCTTGGCAATACGGGCTGTAATTTCAAGCAAACACTATAAATTGTATACAATTCATGTTCAAGTGAAAGGCGATGAGTCACCATTCTTTATTGATGAAATACTTATCTTTTAATTAACGTTGAATTAGCGTTGAAATTAGCTGTAGCTGATAAATATAATATTCGCGCTATTGAAATAGAATTGTTAGGCTCCATATTTATAATCCATCCATATTTTTACTGGCAGCTAGCATGACCTACGCACTAGAAATTAGCGCATTAGCAAAAACCTATAAAGGTGGTTTTCAAGCTTTAAAAGGCATTGATTTAACCGTAGAAAAAGGCGATTTTTTTGCCTTACTTGGCCCTAATGGTGCCGGTAAATCTACTACTATTGGTGTGATAACGTCATTAGTGAATAAAACGGCTGGCCAAGTAAAAGTATTTGGCTATGACATTGATACCGATTTAGAAAAAGCGAAAAGCTTTATCGGCTTAGTGCCACAAGAATTTAATTTTAGTCAGTTTGAGCCCTTGATGCATATTTTAGTGAATCAAGCTGGTTATTACGGTGTACCTAAGCCTCTGGCCATCGAAAGAGCTGAAAAATATCTAAAGCAGTTAGAGCTATGGGACAAGCGTGATGAACCCGCTCGGGCACTTTCTGGTGGTATGAAACGTCGTTTAATGATTGCCCGTGCGTTAATGCACGAGCCACAGATGCTTATTCTAGATGAGCCAACCGCGGGTGTTGATATTGAACTGCGTCGTTCAATGTGGGGGTTTTTACGTGAGCTAAATAAGCAAGGTATTACCATTATCCTTACCACGCATTATTTAGAAGAAGCGGAAATGCTCTGTCGCAATATTGCCATTATTGATGGTGGTGAAATTGTCGAAGATACCAGTATGAAAAAGTTACTGGCGCAACTGGATGTTGAAACCTTTGTTTTCGATATTAAAGTAGCGGCAACCGTGGCCGAACTTGAGCAGTTTGTAGAGCAATCACAAGAAATTACTTATCGCGCTATTGATGATCACACCTTGGAAATTGACTTAAATAAGTCGCAAAACCTTAATCAGGTATTTGCACAATTGAACGCTGCTAATATTGAAGTGCAGAGTATGCGAAATAAAAGTAATCGCCTAGAAGCTTTATTTGTTAGTTTGATCAATAAAAAATCAAGCGCGACAAAAACCAAGTCGCAGAGCGCTGCTGTGGGAGCTAACTAAATGAACAACTCTATTGCTTTAAAAAGTATTTTAACCAAAGAAGTTCAACGTTTTATGCGTATTTGGGTGCAAACCTTAGTACCGCCAGCCATTACTATTAGCTTATATTTTGTTATTTTTGGCTCTCTCATTGGTTCGCGTATCGGTGAAATGGGCGGCTTTGATTATATGTCGTTTATTGTACCCGGCCTTATTATGATGAGTGTTATCACTAACTCATACTCTAACGTCGCCTCGTCGTTTTTTAGTGCCAAGTGGCAGCGAAATGTTGAAGAGATGTTAGTCGCGCCTGTGCCTAATTGGGTTATTGTTGCGGGCTATGTTGGCGGCGGTATGTGTCGTGGTATTTTAGTTGGTTTGATTGTTACCCTAGTGTCATTGTTATTTGTTGATATTCAACTGCACAATATTTGGGTGATTATCGCTACTGTGGTACTGACTTCGGCAACCTTTGCTTTAGGCGGTTTAATTAATGCTATTTTTGCCGGTAGCTTTGATGATATTTCCATTATTCCGACCTTTATTTTAACGCCGTTAACTTACCTTGGTGGGGTGTTTTATTCGATTAGTTTATTACCTGATTTTTGGCAGGGCGTTTCACAAGCAAACCCAATAGTTTATATGGTTAATGCCTTTAGGTACGGATTTTTAGGTATATCTGATGTCAGCTTAGTGACGGCTTTTGCAGTGATTATTTTCTTTATTGTCACTTTATTTACTATCGCTATGACACTAATCTCTAAAGGTATAGGACTAAGAAGCTAACTATGACCGAAAAAATGACCGACAAGATGACCAAAAAGAAGACTGAAAAAATGACAGTTAATACAAATGACAGCCAAACAATGGGTGACTCTAAGGCGATTATTAGTAATCAAGAGGGCATTCATGAGAAGCTTGATGATGTAGTGAAAAAACACCTTACTCATGCCTTTCAAAAACCTTATCAAAAACATACAGAACAAGCCTTCGCTGAAATGGATGTTTTTGTTAAAGCTTTTCTAACCGCTAACCCTGATGGTGAAATTATCTTGGATGCTTGCTGCGGGGTAGGGCAAAGTACACGTATTTTAGCCCAACAAAATCCACAAGCATTAGTGATTGGTGTAGATAAGTCCGATCATAGAATTAATCGTAATGTTGAAGGTTTTGCTGCTGACGATGGCTTTAGTGCAGAAAATTATCATTTAGTACGTGCCGATCTTAATGACTTTTATCGTTTGGTGAAAGCCGCAAGCTGGCCAGTATCAAAGCACTACATTTTATATCCTAATCCTTGGCCTAAGTCTAAGCACTTACAGCGCCGTTGGCATGGTAGTGCTGTTTTCCCACAAATGGCCAGTATTGGCCAGCAGCTTATTTTACGTAGTAATTGGCGTAACTACTTAGCAGAGTTTCAACAAGCGGCTAAATTTGTTGGTTTGCAAGGTGAAATAGATGCTTTACCTGCTGCTGATTCTTCTGCGGCGTTAACGCCATTTGAAGCGAAATACCAAGCTAGTGGCCAGATATGTTGGCAATTAACGCTACATAGATAATGAATATTGACAGGATTGTTGACGAAATTACGGGACTTTTGCGGTGTTTTTTATTAAAGTGCGTTTTTCGTCTGAGCTACAAATAGCCAATAATTATAAAACTTGCGTGTGGACAGAACAGGAATTGGCCAAGCAAGTGAATATAGTAAAGTAAAGTGAAAAACTATGAGAGCAACTAAGCGCATTGCTGAAGCAACGCAAGAGTCATTACATCGAATTTTTACCATTGCGGAAGCGCCTGATTCTACTTTAGGACGTCTTGAGCAAGAAATGTCACAAAATTTGGTTGGCTTTTTAAACAACCATATTGTTGCCAGTAAAAATGCCTTAACGGATATTGAGCAAGATTTTGTTAATCCTCATATTCCAGAGCAGCCTGAATTCGTTTCTGATCATATGCATCATTTGCTCGATAAATTAGTCGCGCAATCAGTTCATACCTCAAGTCCTAGCTTTATTGGTCATATGACCTCGGCACTACCTTCCTTTATTTTACCGCTGTCTAAGTTGATGGTGGGTTTAAATCAGAACTTAGTTAAAGTTGAAACCTCAAAGGCTTTTACTCCGCTTGAACGCCAAGTTTTAGGTATGATGCACAATTTGGTCTATCAGCAGGATGATGATTTTTATAAAAACTGGATGCATAGCGCTCAGCACTCACTCGGCTCTTTTTGCTCAGGTGGCACGGTCGCCAACATTACCGCTTTATGGGTAGCGCGAAATAAGCTGTTACAAGCCGATGGTGACTTTAGAGGCGTAGCCCGAGAAGGCTTACACCGGGCGATGAAACATTATGGCTATCAAGACTTAGTAATTTTAGTGTCTGAACGTGGTCATTACTCATTGAAAAAATCTGCTGATATTCTCGGCATAGGTCAAGAGAATGTCATTGCTATAGCAACCGATAAAGATAATAAAATCGATTGTCAAAAGTTGGCGGAAAAATGTCGACAACTTAGCGCGCAAAATATTAAAGTGCTCGCTATTGTTGGCGTTGCGGGTACTACTGAAACCGGTAATGTTGACCCTCTTGATAAAATTGCCGAAATTGCTCAGCAACACCAATGTCATTTTCATGTTGATGCCGCTTGGGGCGGAGCAACATTGTTATCGAATAAGTACCGCCCTTTGCTTAAAGGCATCGAACAAGCTGACTCAGTGACCATTGACGCTCATAAACAGATGTATGTGCCTATGGGCGCAGGTTTAGTTATTTTTAAAGATCCTGCCTCTGTGAGTGCCATTGAACATCATGCGGAATATATATTACGTAAAGGCTCAAAAGATTTAGGTAGTCACACCCTAGAAGGGTCGCGCTCAGGCATGGCGATGTTAGTGTATGCAAGTTTGCATATTATTAGCCGACCAGGTTATGAAATGCTAATTAATCAGGCCATTGAAAAAGCCGAATATTTTGCTGAGCTTATTAATCAGCATGACGATTTTGAGTTAATTACTCGCCCAGAGCTTTGTCTATTAACCTATCGTTATGCACCTAAGTCAGTACAAGCTTTATTAGCTCGCAATGATGATGACGCTAACAAATCGCTGAACTTGTTATTGGGTAAATTAACCAAGTTTATTCAAAAGCGCCAACGTGAAGACGGTCGATCTTTTGTCTCTCGTACGCGTATTGAAGTGAGTCGTTACGGCGGTGAAAAAGTGATTGTCTTTAGAGTAGTGTTAGCCAATCCGTTAACGACTAAAGAGATTTTACAGGATATTTTAGAGCAGCAATGTCAGCTAGCACAGGAAAGTGAGAATTTCTTACCTGAGCTACTGAAAATGGCTGAGTAATTTTTTATTAAAAAAGTTTACCAAACAAGTAAGGCAAGTGTCATTCCCGTGATCACTTAGTCGGGAATCCATGGTTCATTGCACGCAGGGCCTTTGTTTCAGCTTTGCTATAACTACTTACCATGATTAGAATCGAAAAAGGCGCAAGTTAATCAACTGATTAACTTGTGCCTTTTTTGTCATTGATAACTACAGCTATATATAAATTCTTTTAGTAGTTATGGTAAAGACCAAACTCTTGGTTTATCTTCAGGTTTTGCTGGTTAGCCCAAATATAATATTCTTGATCTGCCAACTCGCTTGCTGCTTCTTTATCAAGTAAGACAATGGCGTTTTCATGTAGCTGTAAAGATGATGCCGGACAAACGGCTGATAATGCACCGGTGACCATGTCTTTTACTGCTTTAGCTTTATTCTTACCTGTTGCCATAAGTAGTACATATCTAGCATCTAGAATAGTAGCAATACCCATAGTCATGGCTAATGTTGGCTGAAATTCATCAGCAGCAAATAAACGACTGTTATCATCAAGTGTTTGTTGAGTGAGTGTTTTAATGCGGGTACGAGAGGCCAAGCTTGAAGTAGGCTCATTAAAGCCAATATGACCATTGGCGCCAATACCGAGTATTTGTAAATCGACACCGCCAGCTTGGGCAATTTTATCTTCGTAAGCTAAACCTTGTGCTCTTGGGTTTTCACCTTGATTACAGGTAGGCAAGAAGGTCTTAGACTTATCTATATCGACATGGTCAAACAAATTCTCATTCATGAAATGGCGGTAACTTTGTGCATTTATTTCATCAATACCTAAGTATTCATCTAAATTGAAAGTTGTGGTATTGCTAAAGCTAAGCTCGCCGGCTTTATGCTTATTAACCAATTCTTGATAAAGGCTAATTGGGGTGCTGCCTGTGGCCAAACCTAAAACTGGGTTCGATTTTTTATTGATTAGCTCTGCAACCCATTCGGCTGCACTTATGGCAACTTGTTGTGCATTATCAAAAATAATAACTTGCATGTTTTTTCCTTAGAACAATGAAATAAAAAAGCCCGATACACCTCTTATAGTGTAAGCGATAAATTTTTAGCATGGTGAATATTATGTCACATTATTAAAAAATGACAGCGCTGTCAATTTTTAGTGCGTTTTGTTGAAGATTATCTATAACTATTTCTCTGTATCTAGCTAAGCGCAGAGAAATAGTTGTGCTCTTTTTTAGACATAATCACTTATTGAGTGCATAGTTATATTCATGCTTTTGTAATAAGTCATATCGAGAAATTTCCATGAACAATAGTGGTTTACGATCAACAGAGCAATGGATTGATCTTATTGCCAACAGTGAGCTACCAGCTATTACTTCTACGGCGAAAATGTTAGATAAATTTTCCAATGATGATAAATCGTCATTGCCTAAGTTAAGTGAAGCTATCTTGCATGATCAAGGTTTATCTACCTGCTTGCTTAAAGTAGCCAATAATACTCAGCACTTCAGTATTAATAAAGTCACTACTGTCTCACGGGCTACAGTGGTATTGGGTATACAAACCGTTAAGAATATCTGTTTAACGGCAAAGTTAGTGTCTAGCTTACTGGCAACAAAGACCCTTGATATCAATGTTTATGAAAAGTTAACTCAGCTTATGGCTAATTCATTTTATGCCGGTATGCTTGCTAAAATGATGGTGCCTAATTATAGCGAAGAGGTGCAAGAAGAAGTGTATCTAGCCGCAATGTTATATCGCATAGGTGAAAGCGCTTTTTGGAGTGCCGGTGGTGATGTTGCTAAAAATTTAGCAAATCATCAAGCGACATCAACAGAAGATTTTAATCAATATTGTCAGCAAGAAATGGGCACCAGCTTTAATGAATTAACTAAAGGTCTTGCGATGACGTGGAATTTGAGTGATTTATTAATCAAGGCCTTAGATCAGCCAGCCACACGTACCGATGAGGTAAAAGTTATTTATTTTGCCGATAAACTCAGTGCCATTATTGCCAAACCCGCAGGTAGTGAGGAAGACTATCGTCGTTTATTGGCTGATATTGCTCAAATTATGGATATTTCGGTAAGGCAATTAACGGTAAGAATCGACCATACCCGTGAACAAGCTGGCAAGTTATTGTCATCCTACGGCGCTGATATATTAATAGAGCGGATCAATAGTTTACCTACCAGTAAGGACTTCGAAGCCTGCAACGATGTTACTTCCTCAGCAGAGCCTGCCAGTAAAGAGCAAGCTTTATTAGCAGGCTTTATTAAGCTAACTAAGTTAATGCAAAGCAGCAAAGACTTTAATGAGTATTTGCAGTCAGCTCTACAAAGTATCGCCTTTACTTTTGCCTTTGAGCGCAGCTCTTTTTTAATGTTGGTTGATGAGAGAGCGGGGGTTAAGTCTCGTTTGGTGGTTAATCAAAATGCCGAAGACGATGCTATATCAATAAATATTGATATAAAACACAGTGATAATGTTATTGCTAGGGTGATTAATACAGATACAGCAGCACTGATTAATGACCACCAAGAAGCTCGCTGGCGTGAATTAATCACTGAAGAGATCAGTGCAGTCATTGCCGATGGCGCAATCGCTTTTGTGCCAGTAAAAATAGGTGGCAAGGCAATAGGAGTGATTTGTTTGCAATTACTGACACCCAAACACAAGATATCGACTGAAGATTTTCAACAAGTCTGTGCCTTTATTGATCACCTAAACATGTGTTTAACCATGATAAAGTACAGCTAAGCGAACAATAATTTGTTCTATTGTTCATAACACTGGGAGGAAAGTTACTTTGTAATTGTCGCGACAATTAGTTACTCGTTTTAGTAAGTCTTCTGATAAACTAGCGTTAACTTACTTTGTTAACCGACTTTAGTGTTTGTAAATTAAATGACTCAACCTTCAAAAAATCAATCTTCAATGACGCAAACAAGCTCTTTTTCTGCCAGTTTTACCTTAGATAAAGTCCATTATAGTGAGTGTTATACGCAATCTAGTACGCTAGAGCATAATAGAAAAACCTATTTTAAAGCCAATATATTAACTGTTTTTGGTTTGATTGTTTTGTTATTCACTCCTGTTAATCCTTATGCTGCTTGGTTTGTTATCGCTTGCGGTATTCTCGAAACACTTAGTGTTTATTATCATAAACCTTGGTGGGTGATGAGACAGATGCTTAGTAAAGCTTCTGGAAGTGTAGTTAAGCTTACTATTGATGAACAAGGCATATTGACCGAGTCATTTCATATAAATAGTCGTATTTTATGGGCAGATGTTACTGTCGTTACTGAAACCGAGTTAGGCTTTGTCATTAACTTTAGCTTAGGTAAAAGTGCCATGGGCAAAGATATTGCCGGAAAAAGCTATATCTCTAAAAATTGCTTATCCGATGATGCTATTGCCTTTATCAATCAGAAAAATCCAGTCACAACTTAGGCTAACTTATCAAAGATATCGCTATGGCTAAACAAGCGTTTATGCGCTTATCAAACCCTAAGTTTATCGTGCTGTTTCTAGTGCTATGGGCAAGCTTACTTTTAAGCTCTAGCCATACTTTGTCTGAACTGCTTGATTATACACTATTTACTTTTTTAGGTAGCTTAGGTGCCATTTTCGCCAACTCAACGGGAGCTGGCGGCGGTGTGGTGTTTATTCCCATGTTTAGTAAACTAAATTTTTATGAGCAACAAGCAATTGCCACCAGCTTTGCTATTCAATGTTTTGGTATGACCGCAGGTGCGGTTACTTGGTGGCATCATTATAAAACGGAAAAAACAGACTTACGTTTATGGCAGGGCTTTAAACGTATCATTTGTGTCACCAGCATAGCTTCAGTTATTGGCTTAAATGCGGTGTTTTTCTACCAAGTGGACTCTCCGGCTGCTTTACATATCAGTTTTAGCTGCTTCTCATTGCTGCTAGGTTTTTTCATTATCTTGACTATCTATTTACTGCAGCCGCATCGTGAGCGTAGCCAGTTATACTTTGTCGATTATATTGCGCTTGTGCTGATTGGCTTATTCGGTGGTGCCGTAACTGCTTGGTTAAGTGTTGGTGTCGGTGAGTTATTAGTTATTTATCTGCTGTTACGCCATTTTGATATGAGTATGGTAGTCGCCGCAGCTGTTATCGTTTCAGCTATTAGCGTCTGGGCGGCAATTGCCCAAGTTAATAGCGATGTTTATTGGCAGGTGGTTTTATTTGCTGGCCCAGGGGCAGTATTGGGCGGTATTTTTGCTAAAACGCTAGTTACACACTTATCGGTAACTAAGTTAAAATTATTTTTCGCTTGCTGGTTATTGGTAAGTGGTGCTGTTGGTTTAAGTTAAGCTCAGTTAAATTAAGTAAACTAAATTTAAGTAAAAAATAATGATCTGTTACAAGTCTTAATGAGAGTTATTCTCAAATGCCTTGACAGCTTTAACTGTCCTTGTACAATTCGCCCACAGTATTTTATTGAGACACTATTTATGTTGAAAAAATTGTTTAATCGCACACTTATAGCATTATTTTTTACCACTAGTTTTATGACAAGTTTTATCGCTAATGCTAGCGAAGAAGTTAATGTTTATTCATATCGTCAGCCTTTTCTTGTTGAACCTTTATTTAATAAGTTTACTGAGCAAACCGGTATTAAAGTTAATGTGGTCTTTGCCAAAAAAGGTATGGCTGAGCGTTTAGCCCGTGAAGGTAAATATAGTCCTGCCGATATCTTACTGACCACAGATATCAGTCGTTTGGTGGAATTACGTGAAAAAGGCTTAGTGCAAGCGGTTAATTCTGCCATTTTAAGTAGCGCTATCCCTAAGCAATATCAAGCCGAAGATAACACTTGGTTTGCCTTAACTACTCGAGTTCGTAATATCTACTCAGCGAAGCGTTTAGGTAAACTTGATTTAAATTATGAAGATTTAGCTGATGAAAAATACAAAGGGCGTATTTGTACTCGCAGTGGTAAACACCCTTATACTGTCGCTTTAGTTGCTTCAATGATCAGTGAACATGGCGAAGCTTATACTTTAGATTGGCTGAAAAAATTCAAAAATAATTTAGCCCGCAAACCACAAGGCAGTGACCGTGGACAAGTACAAGCTATTCATCAAAAGTTATGTGATATCTCGTTAGGTAATAGTTACTACTTTGGTAAAATGCTAAAAAATGACGAACAAAAAGTATGGGCTGAAGAAGTGTATATTAACTTCCCTAACCAAAATAACCGTGGCGCACACATCAATATTTCCGGCGTTGCCATGGCTAAATATGCCCCTAATGCAAAAAATGCCCAAGCCTTAATGGAGTTTTTAGTTTCTAAACCAGCACAGCAGTTATACGCAGAAACGAATATGGAATACCCAGTTCGAGCAGGTGTTGAAGTGTCTAAGTTAGTTGCTTCATGGGGCACCTATAAAGCTGATACTTTACCGTTAGAAGATATTGCTAAAAACCGTAAAGTAGCATTAAAGCTGCTAGATCAAGCACAGTTTGATTTGTGATAGCACTGTATAACAGTAAAATATGGAAGTTATCTAGCTATATAATTGCACTGGTACTTACCGTACCAGTGTTGGTTATGCTAGTCGGTGGTATTAGCGCGTCAACGCAACTGTTTAGCCATTTGTGGCAAACAGTACTGCCAACTTATCTTGAAAACACTTTATTACTCGCTTTCTTAGTGGTATTGCTCGCGTTAATCTTTGGCGTGTTCAGTGCAGCGATCATTACCCAAACGAATCTCATTTTTAAAAAGCAGTTGCGCTGGTTATTATTGTTACCTTTAGCAATGCCAGCGTATTTAGTTGCTTATCTTTATACTGACCTATTTGATTACGCCGGCCCGGTACAGCGCAGTCTTCGAGCCTGGTTTGGTTGGCAAGCACCAAGTGATTACTGGTTTTTTGATATTCGTACTTTGCCAGGCGCGGCTTTAATGCTGGCTTTGGTATTATTTCCTTATATTTATATGCTGACTCGTGGTGCATTTGAGCAACAGGATCAGAACTTAATTCGCGCCAGCCGGCTTTTAGGTTTAACGGCTAAACAGAGTTTCTTTAAAGTTGCGCTACCGTTGGCAAGGCCAGCTATTGCGGTTGCCGCGAGCTTAGTATTGATGGAAACCTTAGCTGATTTTGCTACCGTGCAATATTTCGCCGTTAATACCTTAACCACAGCGATATATGATACCTGGCTTGGTTATGGCGATCTTGGCGCGGCCAATGCCTTAGCAAGTGTGTTGATGTTATTGGTACTGTTTGTGGTATTAGCTGAACAACGCAGTAGGGCAGGGTTAAGACATCAAAGCGCTCGACCTAACTTATCAAGAGAGTTAATACAGTTATCTTTTAGCCAACAGATTATTGGCAGCATTTTTTGCTGGGCCCTGGTTATTTTTGGTTTTTTACTGCCCCTTACTTTATTAATCGTTATGGCGGTGCAGTACAGCGATGTAGCCCAGTTATCGGTGTTAATGTCTACCGGTGTTAATTCCTTGAAAATTTCAGTGATTGCTGCGACCGTTGCAGTATTGATTGCTTTGTCATTAGGTCTATATCAGCGTTTGCATAGCGATAAGTATCGCCAGTTTCCCCTGCAAATATCAGGATTTGGTTATGCTATACCGGGCACTGTACTTGCCATGGCAATGTTATCGACTTTAGGACCGCTAGATCACTGGCTTAATGATATTGCTGAATTTCTGGGGTTTGCACCACCGGGCTTAATTTTATCCGGTTCATTGTTCGCCATTATATTTGCTTTGGTAGTACGTTTTTCTGCCATAGCCAATGGCACCATTATCAGTGGTATCAAACAAATTCCGCAATCCTTAGATTATGCTCCAGCATCATTAGGGGTTAATTTAACGGGCAGCTTAACTAAAGTACATTTACCTATTTTAACGCCAGCAATACTGGTGGCATGGTTATTAGTTTTTGTTGAAGCAATGAAAGAGTTACCGGCAGTATTATTGCTACGACCTTTTAATTTTGAAACGCTAAGTAGCCAAATTTATCAGCTTATTTCTGATGAAATGCTAGAGCAAGGTGCCTTAGGCGCAATCCTTATCGTGTTGTTTGGTTTATTACCAATAGTGCTACTAAATAAGAGCAAGGAAAAAGTATGACGGCGTTATTAACTATCCAACAACTTTCGATAACATTACAAGACAATGTTGTTTTATCTGAGTTAGATCTTAGTCTGAATAAAGGTGAGATCTTAGGGCTTGTTGGTGCCAGTGGTTGCGGAAAAACTACCTTACTCAATGCCATCGCGGGCTTTAGTAAGCCTAGTAATGGCAAGATAGTTATTGATGAGCTTATCCTCAGTGATAATAACGGCTGCGTGCCAGCTGAAAGCCGTCAAGTAGGTATGATTTTCCAAGATTTCGCCCTTTTTCCACACTTAACGGTGCAAGAGAATATCGCATTTGGTATTAGTAAACTAAGTAAGGCTGAGCAAGATAAACAAATTAATGACTTGCTCAGTATTTTAAAGCTAGAAGAATATAGTGATAGTTATATTCATCAACTTTCTGGTGGCCAGCAACAGCGGGTAGCTATTGCCCGTGCATTAGCACCAAAACCTAAATTACTTTTGCTAGATGAGCCATTTTCAAATATTGATGCTCGTCTTAGAAATGAATTAATGGTCGAGATCAGGCAGTTATTAAAGCAATTTGATATGACAGCCATCTTTGTCACCCATAACAAAGATGAAGTGTTCACTTTTGCCGATAAAATGGCGGTGATGGCACAAGGCAAGTTATTACAGTTTGATGCCCCCAGCGTTATTTGCCAACAACCTAATAGCTATCAAGTGGCAGACTTTCTTCAGCTTGGTAGTTGGTTGCCGTGTCAGCTTGATGCAACGGGAGCACAGAGTTTACTCGGCCGACTTGATGTCGATACAGCGAGTATTAAACAGCAAGATTTTGCTTATTTATTGGTAAAACCATCGCAGTTATTACTCGATACCGAAGTTGCCGAAAATCATATCGCCAATGCGCAAGTTGACTACATCAGTGTTACCGAGCAAGGTTATCATTACTACTTAAGTAGTCTTGAAAGCTCAGTGTCTGATCAGACTTTGTCATTTAACAAATTAAGCTTATACAGTGATAGTGTGCTTTCATTAAAGCAGCAAGTATCGGTTAGTGTTAAAGCGCATGACTTTTTATTTTTCCAAAAGTAATTAATCTCTCAATATTCTAACAACTTACCAGTCTTGCAAGTTGTTACTGTTTCGTAACAACCTATTACAGTCTCTGCTCACCTTTGATTTTATACTTTAGTAATCCAATCTAAGTCGTTTAATTTTAAGGAGTCTGTCATGGCATCAAGTATAGAGCTTGTTGAAAATACACAAGCACTTGAAACTAACCAGAATAATCAATCACAAAAAAAGCTATTATTGATTGAAAATGATCAATATCTAAGTAAAGCCTTTGCAATTCATGCTGCTAACTTTGGCCAGCAAACGACAAAGATTCGCACCGGCGAAGTGCTTAGCCAAGAATTGAAAAGTTACTTAATTGACCATCGACCTAACATGATAGTGTTAGATGTAGGTTTTGCTGACAGTATACAACTGCTGATAATTCGCGATATTAGGGCGCTATACGATGGTCTGTTAGTGGTTGTTTCAAGCAAGAATAGCGAACAAGAGCATATAGACGCTTTTACGCTAGGCGCTGATGATTACTTACTTAAGCCGATTAATTGTCGTGTTTTAATGATGCGAATAGAGGCTTTATTTCGCCGCCAAAACAATAAAATAAATCAAGTTGAGTTAGCCAGTTTAACTGTGGGGGATGTTTGTTTACAGCCCAAGTCACAAAAATGCTTTATCAACGGTGAGGTTGTGAAATTAACTACTTTTGAATTTAATTTATTGAAAGCACTACTTGAGCATCAAGGCAAAATATTATCTCGAGATCAGCTCTATAGCACCTTGCTTCGCCGAGTATATAACGGTGTTGAGCGTACCCTAGATGTCAGAATGTCGCAGTTACGTGAAAAACTGACCCTAGCTGGAATGCAGAAGAATCAAATTGAAACGGTTTGGGGACAAGGCTATATGTTTAATAATATATCGTCTTAGCTGTATCAACTTACCCGCTAAATAGCGTTCAATATTACGAGGTATTCCGCTTCGTTTTATTGGACTGCTTTTATCTCATCAACCATTTCTAGTTTAAAAAGTTAATAGCTTTACCCTATTATTTGTTTTTTCTGTATACTCGCCAATAATCTTTCTTTAGCTACCAATGCGGGAGCTTTTTTTGCTAGCTGTAATACGTATTATTTTAATGACCTTGGCGTTGGTCATCATTTGCACTATTTCTATTTTCTATTGTTTATTGCGTCCTTTTCATCGTGATAACGTTTATCATACGGCCAGATTTTTAGGGAAAATCCCTAAATTATTGGGTGTTGAAATTGAAGTGAGAATTCCTGAGTCTGTTAAAAATATCGGCCCTGTGGTTTGGTTGTCAAATCATCAAAACAGCTATGATCTTTTTACCGTGGCTAATGCCGTATTGCCAGGCACGGTCAGTGTCGGTAAAAAAAGTCTCAAGTGGATTCCTTTTTTTGGACAAATGTATTGGTTAACCGGTAATATTCTAATTGATCGAAAAAACACTAATAAAGCGATGAATACCATACAGTTAACAGCAGATAAAATAAAAAAAGATAAGCTTTCGATATGGATGTTTCCCGAAGGAACCCGCAGTCGTGGCCGAGGTCTATTGCCACTTAAAACCGGCGCTTTTCGTACGGCCATACAAGCCGAAGTGCCTATTGTGCCAGTTTGTGCTAGTAATCAACATGGCACTATTCAGTTAAACCGCTGGGATAATGGTAAAATTATTATTGAGTTTCTAGAGCCACTGTATATTGAAAATAGTGATCGGGAAAACCTTCGAAAAACGGTGAATCAGGTCCATGAATTAATGAAAAATAAAATTGAAGAATTATCTGCTGAAGCAGCGGCTTATCATAATAAATAACGCGGTTATTTGTCGGTAATTTAACGAGTTAATATATATAGGTATTAAAATGATTGATGAAGAATTAAAACACTGGCTAACCCATACAGAAGTACTTGTGAGCGAGTTACTTGCAGATGGTACCAATGATGAGGTTTATCACACTATAGAGCACCACTTTGCCAGCAGTGACTTTGATTTACTCGAAAAGACGGCTATTGCGGCATTTAAGCTAGGCTTGGAAATAGAAGAGCCGGAAGAAGCCGAATTAGAAAATGGCGACAAGGTTTTTGCATTTGATATAGTCACTGAACAGATGCTTGATGTTGAATTAATTAAAACAGAAACTAAAGTTATGTTTGAATTGGCAACTAAATGTAAAGTAGACTACGATGGTTGGGGCACATATTTTGAAGAATAGCCTTTAAATTAAGCTAAAGTACTCATAAGCTTGAACATAAATGCTAAATATCATAAGGTGTAGAGAATCACTACCCGTATAATATATCAGCAATGTCACTGGCGCTAAGATAGAGCCGGTGACTAGCTTAATTTATCAGTACATTTATATACTAAGGAAAGTAAACCATGGAATGGCTTAGCAGATCGCTATCACAAGAACCTCTCGTATTAGTCCTCTCAATCACTGTTGTTATCGGTATCTTCATTTTTGCAGCAAAAAAAGCGCACTTGAATTATTTAGCCAAAATGAAAAAGATAGATGAGTCTTTTAACATTAAATAAAGCGCTAGCACTTTACTGTTGCTCACACTCCGCAAACTATTAAATTCAATGTCACTAACGTTGTGATCATTTCTCCGGGTAAAACTTGCCACTTTTGCGTTATTTAAACGGTATAATACCAATTTCATTAAATTATTGCCCACTTGTGCTGGTTAAAATACCCCAAGGCGGCGTTGCTCTCAATCCCAATAGGGAGTATTGCTCAATCAAGCGTCTTGCCCTGATTTATTTTTCCTGCGCACAACAAGATCACAAACTTAATGAAACAGGTATAACGATTTAAATATTGCTGAAAAAAACGCTTGATTAGAGCTTTTCACACTGAGCTGTAGAATCTCTGACGATAAGTTTTGGTACATATTGGCTAATTGTAATCGGATTTTTCTGCTTACGAATTTGGCTAATAAGTAACATTGCTGCATCTTCGGCAATTTGGTTGTTAGGCTGATCTGCCGTAGTCAGTTTTGGCCAAGTCTGGCGGGAAAAAGGACTGTTTTCAAAACCGACAATAGACAATTGTTCTGGAATTGATATATTCATTAATCTTGCGGCGAATAATGCCCCCGCGGCGATTTCATCGTTACAAGAAAATATGGCAGTAGGGCGGGGATTAGCGGTTTGAACAGACATTAATTCCTTAGCACCACTGACTCCAGAATCAAATGAGTAACTTCCTTCAATAACCAGTGCCTTGTTAAATTCAATATTACTGGCTTTTAATGCTCTTCTGTAACCTTTATAGCGCTCTATCGTCGACATATGTACAGCGTCACCGGCTAGAAAACCAATATCTTTATGGCCTAAATCAATAAGATGCTGAGTAATTGTTTGTGCCGCGTCTCTATCATTGACCATAACACAAGGGCTAAGGTCATCAGGGGCGACATCGCCAGAGAGGATACGCACAACTTTGACGTCAAGATCTACTAGTGTTTTTACAAACTCAGGCATTTCAGATAAAGGTGGAGTTAAAATCAAGCCGGCAATACGTGCTTGCTTAACCATATTGACCACCTCTTCGGTAATACCTTGGCTTTTGGAGTCACAAGGATGAATCAGTAATTCAAAACCTTGTTGTTTACAGGCTGATAATATGCCCTTCTGCATATCAATGATGTAATACGCATTGGGGTTATCATATATATAGGCTATGGAGTAGGATTTTGCTCCCGCTAAATTACGCGCAGACAAATTGGGTTGGTAGTTAAGCTCATCAACAGCCCGTTGCACCTTTTCTCGAGTCAGCTGGCGTACGGACGCTTCATTATTGATAACACGAGAAACTGTTTTTATTGATACACCAGCTTGCTTTGCTACGTCATTTATTGTCGCTTTCATGTGCAGGTAACCTTGTTCTTATTATTAGAAATTGACTGGTTTTACCAGAGGCGTTGTTATTATTACATGGCTGTTCAGTGGTAATCTACTGGCTTTTGCAGTATTCTGTAGAGTATTATTAATTGACAGCGCTGTCATTTTTTTATAGGGTACCATGAAATATTTACAAGTCATAATGCTTAAATCGAGTAAAAACTCAGTTTGAAGTTGTGGTAAAGTCGATAATCGTGTCTCAATCACCTATAGGAACTAGTATGTCATCTCGCCAAGCCTTAGCTAGCTGGAAAAAGCTTCAGCAACTTGCCCAAGATAAAAAATCTCAGCACATGAATACCTTGTTTGCCGAGGACAGCGAACGTTTTAATAAGTTCTCTATTGAATTGCCCAACATGCTGCTCGACTACTCTAAAAACCTGATTGACAGTGAAACGATTACCGCCTTACTCGCTTTAGCAGAAGAGACCCAGGTTTGTGATTGGCGCGCAAAAATGTTCGCTGGTGAGAAAATCAATAAAACGGAAGACCGCGCGGTACTTCATACTGCACTACGTCGTCCAAGTGATGAACCGCTTATTATTGATGGTGAAAATGTCACTGACCATGTACAAAAACAACTTGCCGAGATGGAGGTTTTTGTTAATAAGGTCCGTCAAGGGCATTGGTTAGGTTATTCAGGCAAGCGTATCACCGATATCGTAAATATTGGCGTTGGTGGTTCAAATCTTGGTCCACAAATGGTAACCGAAGCTTTAAAACAGTACAGTGATGGCAGTGTTAATGTTCATTATGTTTCGAATGTTGATGGTGCGCAAATTGTTGAAGTACTACGTCCTTTAGAGCCGGGAAAAGTGCTTTTTATTGTTTCAAGTAAAACTTTTACCACTACAGAAACAATGACAAATGCTCGCACAGCAATCAATTGGTTAACCAGTGCCTCTTTTGATGAAAACTCGGTTGCTAAACATTTTGTCGCAGTAACTGCCAATAAAGAAAATGCCATGGGTTTCGGTATTAAAGAGGAAAATATCTTTGATATGTGGGATTGGGTTGGTGGTCGCTTTTCATTATGGTCGGCCATTGGCCTTGCCATCGCCCTTGATTTAGGCTTTGATAAATTTAAAGAATTACTTAGTGGTGCCCATGATATGGATCAACACTTTATCAATGCGCCATTAAAAGATAACTTTCCCGCTATTCTGGCCTTGATCAGCGTATGGAATACCACATTCCTTGGCTCGCAGTCACAAGCTATTTTACCTTACGATCAAACACTGCATATGCTGACCGCTTATTTACAACAAGCTGAAATGGAAAGTAATGGTAAGTCGGTGAGTTGGGATGGCGATGAAGTTGACTATGCCACTGTGCCTTCTATATGGGGTGAGCTAGGCATTAATGGTCAACATGCCTTTTATCAGTACCTGCATCAAAGTAATAATGTTGTACCGGCTGACTTTATTGGCTCAGTAAAAAGTGTTACGCCAGTAAAAGGCCATCATGAAACACTGATGGCAAACTTCTTTGCCCAAACACAAGCGTTAATGACGGGTGTTAATGAGGAGCAAGTCCGAGCGGACTTAAAAGCCAAAGGTCGTGACCAAGATTACATCGATAAAGTCGCACCACATAAAGTCCATAAAGGTAATCGACCTACCAATACAATTTTATTGAAATGTATTAACCCTAGAAACCTAGGCAGCTTAATTGCAGCTTATGAGCATAAGATATTTGTGCAAGGTATCATCTTGCAAATATGTTCTTTTGATCAATGGGGCGTTGAACTGGGCAAGGGCTTAGCAGCTGAAATTCAAACCGAATTAGAAAAAAATGCTATCTCAGACCAGCACGATTGTTCAACAGCAAGTTTACTGGCGTTTTATCAGGCAGCTAAATAACCTAAAGCAGAATCAGTCTTTAGAGCACAGTTAGCTCTGTTAATCTTAAAGGTTACTTACAGCTAGCCAAACCAATAAAAGCTAATGTCTACCTAGGTAGGCGTTAGCTTTTTTTTATTCTAAAATCAAATAAGTCAGTAAAATAAATACTGGCTTCTCCCTCCTTACTCTGTGAATATTTATTCTTTAAATTAGAATAAAAAGTCAACTGGTGTCTTTTTACGTATTTTTTTCATACAGAAAGTGATAGTTATTTAGATAATTATCTTATTAACAATAAATAAGTAAAATAATAAATTCTTTTAATTCAGGTTGTTAACGTATTTGTGTAATCAATTTGTAATTTTTGGTTAATTTATTCTGGTCAAATGTAAAAATAAACGGTATGGTTTCTTACGTCTTATGACAGCGTTGTCATTAAATATTGACAGCGCTGTCGTAAAACCAAAAAAATTATTCAAAATAAAATAATAACATTCTAAAAAACAAAACGTGTGTAAGGGAAAGTCAATGTCAACTAAAACATTTAAGAAAGGCGTATTAGCTAGTTCAATTGCTATGATATTAGCTGGTGTATCATCACAAGCTATCGCAGCCGAAGAAGCAGCTTCTAAAATAAACAAAGACGAAGTTGAAGTCATTCAAGTTACTGGTATTCGTGGTTCATTAAAAGCATCATTAAACGGTAAACGATTTTCTGACGCCGTTGTAGATGTTGTAACATCGGAAGATGTAGGTAAGTTTCCAGATGGTGATGTTGGTGAATCATTAGCACGTATTCCAGGTGTAACTGTTTCTCGTCAATTTGGCCAAGGCCAGCAAGTTTCTATTCGTGGTGCATCTGCACAATTAACACGTACTTTATTAAATGGCCATTCAGTAGCGTCTACTGGTTGGTTTGACCAACAACCAGTAGACCGTAGCTTTAACTACGCAATGTTGCCATCTGAAATGGTTGGTGGTTTAGAAGTTTATAAATCTTCACAAGCTAACTTAGTTGAAGGTGGTATCGGTGGTACGGTAATCGTTAAAACTCGCAGACCATTTGATCTTGAAGCAAACACTGTTTTTGCTAGTGTAAAAGGTCAGTATGGTTCAGTTAATGAAGAATTAAGCCCAGAGCTTTCAGGTTTATATAGCTGGAAAAATGATGATGAAACTTTTGGTATCTTAGTTGGCGGTGCTTACTCTGAAACTGATTACCAACGTAATGGTGTTGAAACATCTCGTAACTGGAGTGGCGGTATGGCGCCAACGACTTTTCAACAGGAACGTGAACGTACAGCTTTAAACGTTGATATGCAATACCGTCCAACGGATTCATTAGAATTGGGTTTGAGCATAATGTCGTTAGACTTAGGCGCAAACAACGCTAATACTCAACTTATTATGTTCCCGGGTGAAGATTCATGTACAGAAACAAACCCTGTTAATGGTAACTGTGTAAAAAGAACTAAAGTGGACAATAATTTGGGTTACGGCCCTGAAGGATTTCGTTCTGGTTATTTCCAAACTTGGGCTCGTGAATCTTCAATGGACTCTAACACGATTGATTTCGATTGGACTTATGAGGCTGATGCATTCACTTTTTCTGGCCGTATAGGTAATACTGCGTCAGATGGTGGCTCAAGAACGGCACTTGTTGGTGAGTATGCTCGTGACTCTAGTGATACTTTTGGTACATGGGATATGACCGGTGACCAAGCAACATTTGATGTTGAAAATAAAAACATCCCAATTACAGTGTTACCTGACAATATTGGTATTCAAACTTGGGCAATGGGCGATGGTCCTAACTCAGATGAAGAAACTTACCTAAACTTAGATTTTGCAATTCCAGTTGAATTTGGTGTTATTGATAACATTAGAACCGGTTTCCGTTACGCTGATCACTCAGTTAAAAGGGAAGACCTTAGCGGTGTACTAGCTGATGATTATGATCATGAAAGTACCTTTAGACCTGCAAGTGAATACTACCCAGGTAGAGTAACTTCAGGTGCTGGATTTACTCTTCCAGAAGCAAATCGTGCGTTAATTCTTGCTGACTCTAAAGCGGCAACTGACCATTATGTTTCTAATGCAGCAGGTTATGGTACAGTCGAAGAAGAAAACATTGCATTATATGTTATGGGTGATTTTAGCACTGATGGTATTCGAGGTAACATTGGTCTACGTTATGTATCTACTGATGCATCATCTGATTATTATGCATTAGATGCTGAAGGAAATTACGGCACTACACTTTCTACTGATACAGCAAGTTACAATGAACTTTTACCTAGCTTAAACGTGGTAATGGATTTAGCTGATGATGTTATTTTACGTACCTCAGCTGCACAAGTTATCTCTCGCCCTAACTACGCTGATATGTTTTCTGCGACTTCTTTATCTAACCTTAACTCGAATGTACCTGGCGTACAGGTAGCAACTACTGGTAATGTAGCACTTGAACCATTTAAAGCTTTCCAAGCTGATATTGGTGTTGAATGGTACTTTAGAGACGACGGTATGGTGAGTGTTGGTTACTTTATGAAAGATGTAAGTTCATTTATATCTGCCCGTTCAGAAACTCAACAACAAATTGGCATCGATATTCCTCTTTACGTAGATGATTCTACCATGAGCCCATGTGGACCTACACAACCGGATTGCTGGGATGTAGGCCAATCTACTAACGTAGGTGGTGGTTCTATTCAAGGTATCGAATTCCAAGTTCAAGATGCATTTGATAATGGTTTTGGTTACAGCGTAAACTACACCTATGCTGATGCTGAATCTCCGGCTGAAAACTACCCTGACCTTCAGAATGTTTTCTCTGATTCATCAGAGCATACTGTTAATACCGTTGGTTTCTACGAAAATGATGACTTCTCAGTGCGTTTAGCTTATAACTGGCGTTCAGAGTACATTATGCGTGAAGCTCCAAACTGGTACTTAAACCGTACTCACGAATCATTCGGTACATTAGACTTCAGTGGATCTTGGGCAGCAACTGACTATTTAAATATTACTTTTGAAGCGGTAAATATCTTAGAAGAAGATAGCTTGCAAACAGGTGCTTATGCTTCTGGTTCTGCTCCTTCTGCCGATTTAGAGCTTGGTTTCCCATCATGGACTTTCGAAGGCGAAGCAACGTATAAAGTTGGTTTTGCTGTTCGTTTCTAAAACACTTAGATTCAAATAAGAAAACATAGTTTCATGAATAAAGCCCAGCTAATGCTGGGCTTTTTACGTATTATGACTTATTCATATTTTGATCTGTTTTTAGACAGAAATTATTGAGGTTTTATGACGATTAAAAAAATTGCTATTGTCGGTGGTGGCACGGCTGGCTGGTTAGCAGCTAATCACCTTGGTAAAGCGCTTTATAAAAGAAAAGATATAGCTATTACCTTGATCGAGTCTCCTGATATTGCCCCTATAGGTGTTGGTGAGGGTACAGTTCCCGATATAAAAAAAACCTTAGCAAGCTTTGGTATTAGTGAAACCGACTTTATCCGCCAGTGTGATGTTACTTTTAAACAGTCGATTAAATTTGTAAATTGGTTAGATCAAGCTAAACATGGTAAAGACAATTTTTTTCATCACTTATTTGATGTACCTAACCGCGATGATAGTGAAAATTTAACAGTCGATTGGTTAACTCAAAATAATGACAAAGCTTTTGCTGAGCAAATATCAGCACAATTTAAAGTGTGCGAAGAGGGCAGAGCACCAAAGCAAATAACCAGTCCTGAATATCAAGGGGATCTTGCTTATGCATATCATTTAAATGCTGCTAAATTTGCCAAGCTACTTGCCGATAACGCGCAAACTAAATTTGGCGTTAAACATCGATTAACGCATGTTAGTGATGTAAACCTTAGTGATGACGGCTCTATTGCTTCATTAACCACTAAGAATGATGGTGATTTAGCTTTTGACTTTTATATTGATTGCTCAGGCTTTCAATCCTTACTTATCTCTAAGGCGATGAAGGTGCCTTTTATTGATGTTTCAGACCAGTTGTTAGTTAACACCGCTCTTGTGGTGCAAGTGCCAACCGATAAGGACTCAGATATACCGCCGTATACTATCGCTACGGCACACCAAGCAGGCTGGATTTGGGACATAGCCTTACCCAATAGACGTGGTGTTGGTTTTGTCTATTCAAGTAATCATATGAGTGATGAAGAAGCACAAGTTAAGCTAGATCATTACTTAGGCGGACATAACCCTGAGTTAGTTTACAAAAAACTGCCAATGAAAGTAGGTTATCGTGAAAAATTTTGGCACAAAAACTGTGTCGCCTTGGGGTTAGCTCAAGGTTTTTTAGAGCCATTAGAAGCTACATCTATCTTGCTAACCGATTTTTCGGCAAACTTTCTTGCACAACGCTTCCCTAGTGAGAAAGAAGATCTCTTGGTACTTGAAAAGCGCTTTAATCATGCCATGGGACATGCTTGGGCAAGAGTTGTTGATTTTATCAAGTTGCATTACTGTTTATCAGACCGAGATGACTCATCTTTTTGGCGTGAGAATAGAGATCCTAGCACCATGTCGACAGAGTTAAAGGAGAAATTAGCTTTGTGGGAGAACTTCACACCGATCAGTGATGATTTTTTTAGTCAATTTGAAGTGTTTTATTTGGAGAACTTTCTATTTGTCTTATATGGGATGAAATATAAAACGAAATTGACTAGGGGGGAGCTAACTGACTCGAAGGACCGCATTGCCGCGCTGCAAGATATCACCGCCAGCTTAATGAATAACTTGCCTGAACATAGGGCATTACTAGAGAAAATTAACAAATTTGGTTTACAGGCTCTGTAACAGGAGGGGCTGTATAGTTAACGCTTATGCTATACAGCCATGTATCAGTTTAATTTTCTGCGGAGCTTTTGTTTAAGTTAATTTGTAGCTTAGCAAGTCTTGCTATTTGGTGCATTGAGGACAAGTGAGCATAGATGATTGGTAATAAACCTTTGCTGCGTAATTCATTAAACTCATCATCCGGTAATGCTTCTAGCTTCTTTTCATCAATTACATAAAGTCCGTTAAGGGATAATTTTTCTTCACCAGCCAAATTAATATTAAGTGATTTCAATGTTAATAATTTTTTATTAGCCAAATATTGCATGATACCACTGGTTTGCTCATGCCTTTCTGCGACATCAAGTAAGTGTTCAGTTCTTGCTTTAAGGTAATCGGTCTGTTCACCCTTATCATCAAATAACGTTTGTCCCGAATCGTTATTAATCATAGAGCTATCAGTATCTATACAGACAAAGCAGTTATCATCATCTTCACTTTGTTTGACCAGAGAGAATGGGTAATTAAAGAAGCTACTAGGGATCACTTCAGCCGGCCAGTTTGCTGTTTGGCAATACAAGTTTATACCGGGCTTAAGTCCCATCATAGCCACGGCAGTAAATTGCCCCGTTTCAGTGTTTTTAACAAAGGCAATGGGAAACTCTGCAGCTAAAGGAATAAAATCCTGCACAACAACAGGTATCAGGTGTTGCTCTTTAAAGCGGGTGAAGTCTTTTTTATCTTGAACTTTAAGTGCCGCATGCTGCTGGTGATTTAAGGGGACAATATTTGTCATTATATAAAGACTCCGATGTTAGTATTTTAATTATTATGTTTGGTTGTGTTTGGATATTTGTATTTGATAACTCTGGATTATGTTATCTAGTCATGGCGCTACAATACTCGCAAATGAGGTGATAGAGAAACGGCCCTTAGCGGTATCGCCACTATAGCTTTCTTTCGATGTTAAGTTAGCGCCGTGTAAAAGGTTGCCTTGATAGATAACAAGACGGTTGAATTTTGCCTCTACCTTTAATACTTGCTCAAATAAGCTGGTTGAATCTGTTATGTAGCCATTATGCTCGTTCGATTTTGAGCTAACCTCATTTAGCATATCATCAAGAATCACTTCATCCTGTTCATTAAGCTCAACTATATTTTTTGGAATATACCGATAAATGCTAGTACCACCAAGCTCTTGACCTGAAAGGTAATGAACAAAAGCATACTCTGAGCTTTTACAGCTATCTACATGCGGCATTTTTTGTTCGGTAAGTAATTGCGAAGGTGGGCAAGTAACTAATGAAATTAGGCTTTTGTGAATAATAGCTGTGGATTGTTCACGACCGACTAATTTAGGGATAATACTCTCCTGAAAAAAGGCATGTAGCAAACGTATGTATGGCTCCGGCATATTGTCACGAATGCCAGGGTAATATGAATTATCTGCATGCATGGGATTGAAATAGGCAATGTTCTTGGCAAAGTGCATGACACTATCAGCACTTAGAAGAAAGTCATCAATGATATAAGCATTTAAATTCGTATAAGGAATTGAAACTTCTTGTATGGATAACTTTGGGTTTAACGTTAAGTTTTTCATATTACTGCTTATTTTTATGCTGTTTTAATAAATATTTATATAGCTAATATAAGAACCTTTGAAATTAATATACTTAAATTTGACAGCGCTGTCAAAGGGCGGTGTAGCGCATGTTGGTAGCTGATATAAGTGATAAATAATAACGCTCATTAACTATTGCTATGAATCGGCTAGTAAAATCAGTTAACTGAGATTAAAACATCCTCGCTAAATGTATGTTCTTGTAATCACTTTAGTGTTTTTTGTATTTAATTTTGACAGCGCTGTCAAAATTAAGGATAGTTATGTTAACAATAACATCTAAAGCAAAGCAGCTTTATCACTGAAAGTTGTAAAAGGTCCTTTAAAAATGCACATTAGCAAGATGAATAAAAAAGTTTTAGCGCTTACTATTGCCGCTAGCTTATCTCTACTCGGTTGTGAAAAATCACCTGCGCCTGCAGTTGATACCGGTGAGAAAATTAACTTACAAGCTATTTACTCTGTTGCTCAAAGTGATATTGATAACATTGCCCAGCATTTAGAGGTTAACTATCGTGTGGTTACTAATATCCCTAGTGATAAATGTGACAGTAAAGTTGCCGATGGCGCCTGTTTTGAAGTGGAGCTATCTTTTACCGCGACACAAGCCATAGCCGCTAAAGATTGGACTATTCATTTTAGTCAAATTGCACCCATTCAGTCTTTTGAAAGTGATGACTTTAGCGTAAAACACCTGAACGGTGATTTACATCAGATTAGCTTAAAAGATAACTTTTCCGGCTTTAGCCAAGGCGAGACAAAAACCTTAAACTTCCGCGCTATGTTTTGGTCATTAGCCGAGTCTGATGTGATGCCTAATTATATTGTTAGTGCACCTAGGCTTGAAGCTCGAGTTATTGAAAGTACAGTACCTTTCATTGATAAAGATACCGGTTTAGAAGTACTTCCTCATGTTGAAACCTTCACTGATAGCAATACTCAGTTTAAACGCAGTGCCGCAGATAAAACGCAATGGCTAACCCCGGAAAAGCTTTATCAACGTAATTCAGTACTGGTACAAGACAAGCTAGCCGTGTTGCAAGCAATTATCCCAACCCCTAAGTCGGTAAGTATCGACGCTAATATGGGTTTTGCTGATATTGGCCAAGGTATTGCGGTATCTTTAGGTAATGTTAAACACGGTGATGTTGATGCTGCGTTATCACGTTTAAGCACTCTCGGCGTTAAGCAAAACGCTGCGGGTTTACCGCTACGGTTAAGTATTCGCCCTAATAACAATAAAATTATCGGTAGCTACAGCTTAAATATCACCAGTAAAGAAATTATCATCATTGGTGTTGACGGTAATGGTGTCTTTAACGGCTTGCAATCACTGGCAAGTTTAGTGACTGTTGGTGAGTCACGTATACCTATGTTAGTGGTTGAAGATGAACCACACTTTGTCTTTCGTGGCATGTTAGTGGATGTTGCACGTAACTTTCATTCAAAAGAGTTTATTTTAAAACTGTTAGATCAAATGGCAGCTTACAAGTTAAATAAACTGCATTTACACCTTGGTGATGATGAGGGGTGGCGTTTAGAAATTCCCAGCTTACCTGAACTTACCGATATAGGCGCAAAGCGCTGTTTTGATGTTACTGAAGAAAATTGTTTAATGCCGCAGCTCGGTGCTGGCATTGATGAAAACTCATCAGTCAGTGGTTATTACAGTGTTAGTGATTATCACGAAATTTTAAAAGCAGCCAGTGCTCGGCATATTCAAGTGATCCCATCACTTGATATGCCGGGTCATTCTCGTGCCTCAATTAAGGCCATGACTGCGCGTTATAAAAAATACCAAGCCTTAGAAGATGAAGCTAAAGCCAAGCAGTTCTTACTAGAAGATTTCCAAGATAAAACTAAGTATTCTTCAGTGCAATTTTATGGTGATAACACCATTAATGCCTGTTTAGAGTCGTCTTATGATTTTGTCGTCGAAGTGATGACTCAAGTGAAAAAAATTCATGCCGATGCTGGCCAGCCGCTTACTCGATATCATATTGGCGCAGATGAAACTGCCGGTGCTTGGTTAGACTCGCCAGCCTGTAAAGCTTTTGTCGCTAATAACGATAAAGGTGTCACTAAAATGAGTGAATTAGGCGCTTATTTTATTGAACGTGTTGCCGGAATTTTATCTGAACTTGATATTGAAACAGCAGGTTGGAGTGATGGCATGGAGCATACTCGCAAGGAAAATATGCCAGCAATTGTGCAAGCCAATGCTTGGGATGCGCTATTTTGGGGAGGTCACGATAAGGTTCATCTATTAGCAAACCGAGATTGGCAAGTGGTTATCTCTAGCCCTGACGTTTTATATTTTGATTTCCCCCATGAGGCAGACCCTAAAGAGCATGGTTACTATTGGGCATCACGCCACACTAATACTGAAAAAGTATTCCAGTTTATGCCTGATAACTTGCCAGTTCATGCCGAATTTTGGTTAGACCGACAAGATAATACTTATGTCGCCGATGATACTAAAACCCCTTTAGCTGCCGGTAAAAAATTCTTAGGCATTCAAGGGCAATTGTGGAGTGAAAATGTCCGCACCGATGACATGGTTGAGCATAAAGTATTTCCACGTATATTAGCGTTAGCAGAGCGTGCCTGGCATCTTGCTGACTGGGCAGTGCCTTATAACTATCAAGGTGCTAAATATTCATCGCAGAGCAATACTTTTACTACAGAAATGCAAACTATGCGTGATAGCCAATGGGCTGAATTTGCCAATACCTTAGGGCAAAAAGAGTTTGCTAAACTTGAGCTAGCGCAAATTGATTATCGCCTTCCTACCGTGGGCGCCATTATCCAAGCAGGTAAACTGCATGCCAACATCGCTTTTCCAGGCCTGACAATTGAATATCAAGTGAGTGGCGGCAACTGGCTTACTTATCAAGAGCCTATTGCCGTTTCTGGTCAGGTAAATATCAGAAGTCGTAGTACTAATGGTCTAAGAGCAAGTCGTATCACCCAGGTTCAATAAGAAGGTTCAAATTAACTAACTGATATTTATCTAATATTATCAGTTAGTTAATTTACATTTGGTAACACTTGTAAAAAAAGCTGATATTTTATCCAAAAAACAAATGACAACGCTGTCATTTCTAGCTAAGATGAAAAAATCAAAAAATTAAAATATAGACAGTGAACATGGGATCGGTATGCTGACAAGTAGTGACAAAAACAATGAATTATTTTTAGGCATTGATGGTGGAGGCAGTAAATGTAAAGCCATTATTATGAATAAAGATAATGAAATACTTGGTACAGGCATCTCAGGTCCCGGTAATCCATTGCATGGTTTTGAGCAAGCAACTTATTCTATTACTGACTCTGCTAAATTAGCGTTAGCAGATGCTGGTTTAGCTCATATAGAGCTGAGTGAGATAATCGCTGGTGTTGGTTTAGCAGGCGTTAACTTACCTGTGCTATTTGACCAAATGGCCGCTTGGCAACATCCCTTTAAAGCAATGCATCTAGCGACTGATTTGTTAATCGCCTGTTTAGGTGCCCATAATGGTAGCGATGGCGCTGTGATGATTACCGGTACTGGCTCATGTGGCTTTGCTTGTGTCGATGAACAGCACACTATTGTTGGTGCTCATGGTTTCCCTCATGGTGATAAAGGCAGTGGTGCTTGGTTTGGTTTACAAGGGGTTAAGCAGGTTTTATTATCCCTTGATGGCTTAGTCGAGCCAACCTTGATGTCAGCGGTATTGTTGAAAAAACTTAACTGCAATGACGATACTGATTTAGTTGAAGCTGTTGCCAGTCAAAAAGCGACTTTTTATGCACAGCAAGCTAATTTAGTTTTTGATGCCGCTGAGCTAGGTGATAAAGTTGCCTTGGATATTGTTGCTGAAGGCGCCGAATATATTAATGGCATTGCTCGTACTTTAGCGGTAAAAAATCCACCGCGAATGTCTATGATTGGCGGCCTAACACCGCGATTGAAATCTTGGTTAGCGAGCGATATAAAAGCTAATCTGACTGAGCCATTAAATCCACCGGAAGTTGGCTCAGTACTTTTCGCTCGGCAGCAACAAGCTAAAGCGTCTGTGCAACAATCGGCGTAGTACTTTATCGCAAATACTTTTTAAAAAATTTTACCCATTGAAGTTGATACTCTAGGACAATCCATGACACAAACGCGCTTCCATGCTCAACGACTATTTGACGGACACACTTTTCTTGATGATCAAGTGTTGACTATAGTGGACGGTAGAATTACCGACATTGACCAAAACACGAGTCATGTCGATGTGTTTGCTCAAGGTTTAGTTGTTCCTGGTTATATCGACTTACAAGTTAATGGTGGTGGCGGAGCATTATTTAACGACTCGCCCTCAGTTGATAACCTAAAAATCATCATGGCTGCTCATGCTCAGTTTGGCACAACGGGTATGATGCCAACGTTAATTACCGATAAAGTTGCCGTCATGCAACAAGCTGCAGATGCGATTGCTCAAGCGATAGCCGAAGATGTTCCAGGCATTCTTGGTATTCACTTTGAAGGGCCGCATTTATCTATTGAGAAAAAAGGCACCCATTGTGCCGATTATATCCGCGGCATCTCTGCCGTTGAATGGCAGATCCTGTCCCGCCAAGATATTGGTCAGGTTATTGTCACTCTCGCGCCGGAAACGGTCAGTGCTGAAGATATTTCCCGTATGGTTGAGTTAGGTATTAAAGTTTGTCTAGGTCATACCAACGCTGATTTTGAAACGACGCAAAAAGCTATCGATGCGGGTGCTAGTGGCTTTACGCATTTATTTAATGCTATGTCACCATTACAGGGACGAGAGCCAGGGGTCGTTGGTGCAGCGCTATTAAATAACAACACTAGCTGTGGCTTAATTGTTGATGGTTTCCATGTTGATTACGCCAGTTGTAAATTAGCGATACAAGCTAAACCCCAAGGAAAAGTATTCTTAGTTACTGATGCTATGCCGCCAGTGGGAACAACACAAACCCAGTTCGCTTTATATGATCGCACTGTTTATGTCGACAATGGCAAGCTGACCTCAACCACGGGTGAACTTGCTGGCTCTTCGTTAGATATGGCGAGCGCGGTTAAAAATACTCATCAAGGCTTAGGTATTCCTTTGGATGAAGCACTTCGTATGGGTAGTTTATACCCGGCACAATATTTATACCAAAACCAAGCAGTCATTCGTGGTCAGCTTAGTCAAGGAATGCAAGCTGATATAGTGGTATTGAATGATGACTTATCAGTAAAAGAGACCTGGATTGCCGGTCAGAAATTTTAATTAATACAAAAAAAATTACGCAAAAACTATAATAACAATGCAAGTTAACGAGGAAGTTATGGAAATGTCACTCACGCAAGATAAACAAGAAAAAAAACAGAGTAATGCTGTGCCGATGATAATCGTCGCCGGGTTATTCTTCATATTAGGTTTCGTCACCTGGTTAAACGGCTCCTTAATGCCTTACTTGCAACAGATTTTGCAATTAACACCCTTCCAAGCATCACTGATATTATTTTCATTTTATATTGCAGTAACATTTACTGCGCTACCTTCTGCTGCGGTTATCCGTAAAGTTGGTTATAAAAATGGTATGGCACTTGGCCTAGCAACAATGACGTTTGCCGCTTTATTATTTATTCCTGCAGCTAAAACACAAATGTTTCCATTATTTTTGTTAGCTCAATTAATCATGGGCGCAGGACAAACATTACTGCAAACAGCTGTTAATCCGTATGTTGTCCGTATTGGTCCTGAAGAGTCTGCAGCAGCACGTATTTCAATTATGGGTATCTTAAATAAAGGCGCTGGTGTAGTAGCACCTATCGTCTTTACTGCCTTAATTTTAAGTGGTTTTACTGATACCGTTGGTACTGAATTAACACAGATTCAAATTGATGATATGGCAAACAGCCTAATTACACCGTATTTAGGACTTGCTATTTTTATTGGAGTATTAGCTTTTGCTATCCAAAAAGCTCCTTTACCTGAATTACCGAGTGAAGCAGAAGAAGGTGAACATAAAGGTCAGTTAAAAGAAGCGCTTACTCATCCTAACTTAGCACTTGGTGTGGTTGCACTGTTTTTATATGTAGCGGTAGAAGTTATCGCCGGCGATACTATTGGTGCGTTTGCCCTAGCATTAGGTGTTGAAAGCTACAGTGTTATGACCTCATATACTATGGCATGTATGGTTTTTGGTTATATTTTAGGTATTGCCCTTATCCCTCGCTTTATCTCACAACAAAAAGCTTTGATGGTCTCTGCAGTATTTGGTTTAGTATTAAGTTTTGGTGTTATCTTAGGTGATAACAACTCTTTTGCTATTGCTAATGCGCTTTCATTTATTTTGGGTGATGTTCAATTGCCTGATACTTTGATTTTAATTGCCTTTTTAGGGCTTGCTAATGCCATCGTCTGGCCGGCTATTTTCCCATTAGCACTTTCAGGTATGGGTAAGTTAACCAGTGTCGGCTCTGCGCTGTTAGTCATGGGTATTTCAGGTGGTGCTTTTGGACCATTGTTCTGGAGTTTAGCAAGTGGCAGTAGCGGACAAGCCGTTGATCTTCAAGGTGGTTATATCGTTATGTTACCTTGTTATTTATATATTTTATTCTACGCTGTTAAAGGCTGCAAAATGAAATCTTGGAAGTAAGTTAATATAACTGTGTTTATTGTTACTCACTAAAGAGTGTGATTTAAACACAAATAAAGACAACCTCAATGCTGCCCTGTTTTAACTTGGTTGGCTTGAGGTTTTTTTATGATTAAAATTCAATAGCTTAACTTATATAGGAAAGGGCTGTAGCATATGAATTTTTATTGTTTAAAACATGGATTACTGGTTGTACCAGATGTTGACCTAGTGCTCGAACCATACTAGTATTGGCTAACTGGTTAAGGTCTGACCACTTTTATGGTTTTGGGAAATAAAAGTGATTATCTGCTCTTAGCTGAAAGTAAATAATAATAAAATGACTTAAAATGACTTAAAATGACTTAAAAGGATTTAATAATGTCGGAAGCTAAAAGGAAAGTAACTGTGATCTATTGTTGTGATGACGACTTAGCTATGTATAGAAAAACACAGAGCTTTAATCTAAACGCCTATGGCGATATGATCATTCCACAAGACTTCAAACGTGGTAAAACCATAGTAGCGGTTTGTGAAGGCGAGGTAGATATTATCAACAGTGTTGGTGATAAGCTTATTGGCGAATACTAGTATTAACTTCACTAGTGATAAATAACCCGCTTAATAAAAAGTACTTAAGTAAAAAATAAGTAAAAAATAGATAAAAAAAAGGTGACAGTTATGTCACCTTTTTTTGTGTCGACCTATACTAGGACGGGTCAATTAAATCAAATGGTGTAATTTAAATTAATAGCCGCTAGATTTTTTACTTTCTAATTGTTTGTCAGTGTAAGTAGCTTTTTCATGCTTTTTCCCTGCAGCCTCTGCTAACTCAGCCGGCATATAGTTTTCATCATGTTTAGCAAGTACTTCACTGGCTTCAATACTTAGCCCTGTTGGCGGGTGTTCTGCCAGCCGGCCATTAGCCACTATGCCTTGGCCTTCACGGAATAGATCCGGCAAAATACCATCATAATAAACGGTAATCGTAATATCGCTATCTTTGAATACGATTGGCATGGTCATATCACTAAGCTTAAATGATACTTTAAGACTTTCAGGGTCGCGCTTTACTGACCCTGGAACCACTAAACCCCCTATACGAATACGTTGACCTAGACTTGGCTTTAAACCAGTCTCTTTTTTACCTTGGGTAATTTCAGAAGGGGTAAAAAATAAATCAATATTTTGACTTAAGGCATATAAAACAAGTCCAGCAACGGCACTTATGCCAATCAGGACAGAGCCAACAATAGCTAGACGTTTTTTACGGCGTGGATTCATTATTCAGTAACCTCATTTAATGCTTTATTTTGCTGTTCATTTTGTTGCTTACGTAGCTCTCTGGCTTGGCGGAGTTTATCTTCTCGCTGTTTACGCTTAGCTATTTGGTTGATGATCTGCTGATGACCAGCTTTAGAACTGATCAATAAAAAGGTAAGTATCAAAGCTGTCGCACCAAACGATAGCCAGACATAAAAGCCATAACCGCCCATATTGATGAAATCGCTAAAACTATTAAATTGCATTGAGTGCTCTCCTACTACTTTGCTCTATTTTTGAATTATCTAACTGGAATGATTAACTGTTATGTTTTTGTACTAGCTCACGCACCCAAGGACGAATGCTATTGCGCGCTAGAATTTCATTACGAAAACGTAGACAGATAATCACAGCAACTAATAAAGAAAAGCCGATAAAACAAATGATAAATGGCCATAACATATCTAAAGACATAGATGGTTTACCCAGTTTACTGACTGTAGAGCCTTGGTGTAGGGTATTCCACCAGTCGACAGAGTACTTAATAATTGGAATGTTTATTACGCCAACCAGCGTTAAAATACCAGCCGCTTTACCGGCTAAGTTTTTATCTTCAAAGGCATTATGCAAAGCAATGACGCCTAAATATAAAAATAATAAAATGAGTTCTGAGGTTAAGCGTGCATCCCAAATCCACCAAGTACCCCACATAGGTTTACCCCAAGCAGCACCCGTAATTAATGCTATGGCAGTAAACGCAGCGCCGACAGGGGCCATAGCAGCAGCAGAGGCGTCAGCCAATTTTAATTGCCATACTAGGCTGCTAAATGCTGCGATTGCCATAGCAAAATAAATGCCCATAGACAAAGAAGCTGCAGGTACATGCACATAGAAAATACGGAAGCTGTGACCTTGCTGATAATCGGCAGGAGCAAACAGTAATGCCCACACTAAGCCAATGCTCAAAAATATTGCGGCAAGAGCACTTAACCATGGTAATAATTTATTGGTAAAGTGATAAGACACTTCCGGGTTTGCATAGGGGTGTAACCATTTCCACATTAATTTATTCTCACTATTTTTGTCGGTTATAAGGCAGGATCACCGTGTTGTTTTTTATGGCAAAGTAACAGTGCTCTTTCGTGTTTATTGTGTCTATATTGAGCGTTACCATTTCCACGTACCGCCTATCATGTTAATTGGTACTCACTATTTTTGTCGGTTATAAGGCAGGATCACCGTGTTGTTTTTCATGGCAAAGTAACAGTGCTCTTGCGTGTTTATATTGGGCGTTACCATTTCCATGTGCCGCCTAGCATGTTAATTGGTACTCACTTTTAAGGCCGCGCCAACAGCAAAGGGGGCGAGGGTTAAAGATCCAAAGAATAAGGCGGCGATTATAGCAAGTTGGCCGCTGTAAGGTAAGCCAAGTGCGGCAGTGTCTATCGCGCTGGTGGCAAAAATTAATACCGGGATATATAGCGGCAGTACTAGCAAGCTAAGTAATACACCGCCTTTTTTTATGCCCACGGTAAGTGCAACGCCAACTGCACCAAGTAAGCTGAGTACCGGCGTACCTAGTAACAAGGTCAGAAACAAAGCGGTATAACTGTTTTCATCGAGATGCAGTAATACCGCCAGTAATGGCGCAATTAATATCAGTGGTAAGCCGGTAATTAACCAGTGAGCAAATATTTTAGCGAGTACTAATAAAAATATTGGGTGTGGGCTTAGCAACATTTGCTCAAGCGAGCCGTCGAGGTGATCTGATTTAAATAAGCGGTCTAACGATAATAATGTTGCTAATAATGCGGCAACCCAAATAATTCCTGGGGCAATTCGACTTAAAGTTTCCGCTTCAGGACCTATGCCTAAAGGGAAAAGCGTAATGACAATAACAAAAAATAATAACGGATTAATAATGTCATCTTTATGGCGCATGGCAATGGTAAGGTCACGCTTTAATACCAACATAAAGGCATGGCGATAAGAAAACTGCTGTGATAACTGCGCTTTATTATCGACTGAGCTATTTTCTACAGCAGTACTGTCGATAACTATATCCCTTACCACGCTACTGTCGATATTTGCTGCTGAGGTTTCAGTCTTTTGCGCTGACTGGGCTTTTAAGGTCATTAGGTTACTTTCTCTAAAACGGTGTTCATTTTCATATTAATCAAAAGCACTATCATAGCTGTAATCTAAGGTGATTTTTTTGATTTGCTCGGGCTTAATGCTAATTAAATCTTGGTGTGTGGTTAAGATAACACAACCACCACGCTCGGCATGGGCAGAAAACAGCTTTTCTAAACTGGCAACGCCTTGTTTATCAATGGCGGTAAAAGGTTCATCTAAAATCCAAATAGGCGCCTTACTTTGATATAAACGCGCTAAAGCAATACGTCTATGCTGACCAGCACTTAAGTGTGATGCTAAGCTATCTTCAAAACCTGCCAGGTTTACTTTAGCCAAGTAAGCTAAGGTTTCTGTGGTTTTGTTACCATGTAAGGCCAAATTAAACTCAAGGTTTTCTTCTGCGGTCATCTCACCTTTTACCCCAGCTAAGTGGCCGAAATATAATAAGTTTTCATGGAAATCTTCTCGGCAGCGCTGAATAGCTTGGCCTTTATAGTCAACTTGACCATCATAAGGTTGCGATAAACCAGATAAAATACGTAATAAACTCGTTTTTCCTGAGCCATTAGGACCTTCAACTTGCACGATATCACCAGCATTAATTTCAACTGATAATTCATCAAATAATAAGCGCTCTTCTCGAATACAGGTTAATTTTATTGCACTGAGTAAGGGCGTTGAGGTTTGTTTAGGCAATGTATTTACTTCTTTATTTATCAATGTTTTGTCAAAGTTTATCGCATTAAGCTAGGAGTGTGAATTCTAGCGTATGTTTGTCGAGTAATTCTTGATATGGATCGTATAATCACTTTGGGTGATATAATACCATAGCGAACATTAGCGTAGCCAAGAAAGTTGTAACATTATGAAACAACTTGGTGACCTAAATTACATTAATATCTCGCCCGATAAAATGTTAGTATGACGCGGTAATTTTTAACCTCATTAGTAATGATAACTATTATTAGAGGTTAATTGTTTTTTTTGAAGTAGAGCGGAGAAATCAATGATACCTGACCTGGTAGCAACCCAAATGCCTGAGCTTATACCCGAGCTTGGTCACTTAGCCCTTATTATTGCTTTAGCATTTTCTATTTGCTTAAGCTTGATTCCGTTAATAGGTGTTCATAGCCCTGAGCAGAGTTCTTTAAAGAAACTCATGAGCTATGCTAAACCCCTAAGTTACGGTATGTTTTTCTTTACCGGTATCAGTCTTGTTATTCTCGCCTACAGTTTTGTCGTTGATGATTTCTCCGTTAAATATATTGCCAGTCATTCCAATACACACTTACCTTATTATTTTAAAATAAGCGCCGTTTGGGGCGGTCATGAAGGCTCATTATTGTTGTGGGTTTTTTCTTTAACCGCATGGACTGCTGCGGTTGCACGGTTCTCAAACGGTATTGAAGAAGAATTCATTGCTCGTGTTTTAGCTGTTATGGGCATGATCGCCATAGGGTTTATCGCTTTTACCTTACTGACATCTAATCCATTTGAACGTTTATGGCCAAATGTACCCATGGAAGGTCGAGATTTAAATCCATTATTACAAGATGTTGGTTTAATTATCCATCCGCCATTATTATATTTTGGCTACGTTGGTTTTGCTGTTGCCTTTGCTTTTGCTGTTGCCGCGTTAATGGCAGGCAAGATGGATGCTGCTTGGGCACGTTGGTCTCGTCCTTGGACTGTTGGCGCTTGGGTGTTTTTAACCGTAGGTATCGCACTAGGTAGCTGGTGGGCATATTATGAACTTGGCTGGGGCGGTTGGTGGTTCTGGGATCCTGTTGAAAATGCATCATTTATGCCTTGGCTTGTTGGTACTGCACTGATCCACTCGTTAGCGGTAACAGAAAAACGTGGTACCTTTAAAAATTGGACTATTTTACTGGCAATATTTGCTTTTGGCTTAAGTTTATTAGGCACATTCTTAGTGCGCTCAGGAGTGATTACTTCTGTGCATTCCTTTGCAGCCGATCCTAGTAGAGGTATCTTTATTTTAGTGTTGTTGGCTATCGCAATGGGCGGAGCGTTAACCTTGTATGCCTTTCGAGCAAATAAGGTATCGAGCTTTTCTCGCTTTGCATTTTACTCCCGTGAAACCGCGCTACTACTGTGTAATGTAATTTTGGTTATTGCTACCGTCACGGTACTGCTAGGCACCTTGTATCCATTGTTGGTTGATGCCTTAGGTTATGGGAAAATTTCCGTCGGTCCTCCGTACTTTAATGCCGTTTTTATTCCGATAATGAGTATTCTCTTTATCATCATGGGTGTTGGTCCTTTAATTCGTTGGAAAAAAGCCAAAAAAGGCGAGTTACGTAAACAGCTATTAAAGCCGTCAGTGTTTAGTATTGCTTTTGGTTTATTGTTCCCCGTGGTTTATGGCGGTGAGTTTAATGCTTTAGTTGCCATGGGTATCACCTTAGCGACTTGGGTTTTCTTAGTTGTTGTTAAAGAAGTTAAAAACCAATATCAATTAGCCGGAAAATTAACTACCAGTCATTTAGGTATGGCAACGGCTCATGCTGGTATTGCGATCACTATTGTTGGCGTCACGCTTGTTTCCATGTATGAAAGTGAAACCAATGTAAAAATGTCGCTAAACGAAAGAGTCACTGTTTCAGGTTATGAAATTGAGTTCAAAGGCATTAAACATGTTGAAGGGCCAAACTATAGTGCTGAGCAGGGACAAATCAATATCTATAAAGTGACTGGCGAAAACGAAAGTGAATTTGTTACTTTACTCAAACCTGAGCGTCGCGAATATCGTGTGCAAACGATGGGCATGACCGAAGCAGGTATTGATGCTGGGTTGTTCCGTGATGTTTATGTCGCTTTAGGGGATCCATTACCAGGTGGTGCTTGGGCAATTCGAGTACACTATAAGCCATTTGTTCGTTGGATTTGGTTAGGCGCTATTTTCATGGGTATTGGTGGCATTCTTTCAATAGTTGATAAACGCTATCGCCGTAAAAAAGCCGTTGTCGTTAAATCAGCTCTAAAGGCCGATTCACTTAACGATACTGTGGCAGTTTCTGCTGCCAGTGCGGCAAAAGTGTCGGAGGCATAATTATGGGCAAGTTAATACGTTTTCTGCCACTGATTTTAGTCATTGCTTTAGGTGTGGTGCTATATCGTGGCCTATCACTTAACCCACAGGATATGCCGTCGGCGTTAGTGGGCAAAACTATGCCCGCTTACTCACTGAAAACGCTAAATGATAATGGACAAGTTGTAACCCAGGCAGATCTAAAGGGTGATATTGTTTTAGTTAATGTTTGGGCGACTTGGTGCCCAACTTGTAAGTATGAGCACCCGTATTTAGTTGATATAGGGAAAGACCCACAAGTTAAACTTTATGGTTTGAACTACAAAGATGATCGCGCTGCAGCGCAGCAGTGGCTAGAACATTATGAAGACCCATATGTGTTTTCTATTTTTGATGACGAAGGGACTTTAGGTCTAGACCTTGGCGTTTACGGCGCGCCGGAAACATTTGTTATTGATCATCACGGTATTATTCGTAAACGTTTTGCTGGTGCTATTGATACCCGAGTATGGCGACGCGAATTTGAGCCATTAATTGCTCAGCTCATTGAAGAAAAAAAGCAGGGGAAATAACATGCGCTTAACCAGACTATTTATACTCTTTTTGACCTTAGCTTTTAGCGTTAATCAGGCAGAGGCTAGTCCAGTAGATACTTATGAATTTCATGATGAAGTGACGAAAATTCGCTTTCAAGCGTTAACTAAAGAGCTACGCTGTCCTAAGTGTCAAAATCAAAATTTAGCCGATTCAAATTCACCTATTGCTGCTGACTTACGTAAAGAGCTATATGAGTTGTTGCAGCAAGGGAAAGCTGACAGTGAAATTGTTAACTTTATGGTAGACCGCTATGGTGAATTTGTTTTATATCGACCAAGAGTTTCATCGTTGACCTACGTGTTATGGTTTGGTCCAATAGTGCTGATTTTGTTAGGCATTATTGTCGTTATTGTCATTGTGCGCAGAAAGCCAGTGGATAAAAGTGACTTGGTTTTATCGAAAGAGCAACAAGATAAGCTTAAAAACTTTTTAAATGATAAATAACCGTTAGCATTCGAAGCATTCAAATAAGTAGTAGATAACATTATGGAATTTTTAGTAATCGGCCTTATATTTTTAATTTTATTATTATTAATGGTATGGCGACCTTTCTTTAAACAGAAAACAGAACAAGTAAGTGTTAGTGGTAACTTACGTGATGAAACCAATGTCCGTTTATATCATGAACACAAACAAGAAATAGAAAAAGATTATCGTGAAAATAGGATGGATGAGGAGAACTATCAATACTTGCTAGCTGAGCTTGATAATACCTTGTTACAAGATATTGAAAGCACAGCTAAAGCAGATAACGTTGCTATCGGTATGGGTAAAAAATATTCTCCTTTTTGGCCATTAGGCTTGAGTGTCTTTATTATCATTTTTTCTGTGGCGCTCTATAACAAACAAGGCAGTTATAAACTCATTACCGAATTACCAGCCGGACATGGCCAGCAACAAGCGATGTCAGCAGATAAAATGCTTAAGCAACGTGAAATTCAAGCGATGGCGCATATTGAAAAGCTGCAACAGCATATTGAAGCAACTCCTGAAGATAGTGAAGCTTGGTATAACTTAGGGCAAACCTATGTTGCCGTGGGTAGTTTTGATGAAGCGATTGCCGCCTTTACCCAAGTGATGAAAATTGAAGGCGAACATGCCGATTTATTAGGGGCTATTGCCCAAGCGCTTTATTATAAAAACGACCAACAAATTAATGTGCAAGTACAAGAGTATATTGATAAAGCATTAGCCCTTGATGTAAATGATGCATCAACTAATATCTTACTCGGTATGCACAATTTCATTGGTGAAAATTACCAGAGTGCCATTACTTATTGGCAACGTGTTATTGATGCCAATAATCAAGGCGTGAATATTGAAGCACTTACAGAAGCTGTGGCTGAGGCTAAAAATAGGCTCGGTAACTTTGCTAGTAATTCGGCAGGTAACCAAGCGAGTAATTCGGCAGCTAACTCAGCAAGTAGTTCGGCGGCTAGCTCAAAAAATGAAGCAAAAGATACTTCAGGGCCGCAACTTAAAGTGAGTGTTAGCTTGTCTGACGATATTGCCAAGCAATTAGCACAAGGCGAAGACCGCGTAGTATTTATTTATGCCGTACCAACAAATGGTCAACGTATGCCACTTGCCGCGGTTAAAATGAAAGCCAGTGATTTACCAACCGTTATTGTATTAAATAATAGTCAAGCCATGAGCAGTGAACATACTATAGGTAGTGTCGATAACGTGCATGTTTACGCCATTGTTTCAATGCAAGGTGGTGTTGGCATTAAGTCAGGAGACTATAAAGCTGAAGCTCTTGGTATTGATGTAAACCGCACTGAAACCCTTGAGCTTATAGTGAATAAACTCGTTGAATAATCTGCTTGAACAAAAGCCTAGGTTATTAATATAAAATAAGAAGAAAAAGCCAAATGAAATCTCGCTTTAGTGCACGGAAAGAAAGTAGCGACTGTACCGTTGAAGATAACACTGTTGAAGGTAATTCTGCTGAAGGTATTGCCGATAAGCAAAGTTCAACAACGGCAGTGTTATTAACTAATTTAGGTTCGCCAGATGAACCTAGCACTAGTGCTTTACGTCGTTACTTGCGAGAATTTTTATCAGATAGAAGGGTGGTTGAAATTCCTCGCTTGCTCTGGCTTTTTATTTTACACGGAATTATTTTACGTATTAGACCGGCGAAATCAGCCAAGTTATATCAAAGTATTTGGCAAGAAGATGGTGCACCTTTACTTACCACCACCGCCGCGCAAAAAGAAAAATTAGCCACGAAAATTAAAGCGCAATATGGCGATAATGTTATTGTTGATTACGCCATGCGTTATGGTAATCCATCAATTGCTAGTGCTTTACAGAAATTTCAGCAACAAGGTGTTGATAAAATAGTGGTGTTACCTTTGTACCCACAATATGCAGGGCCAACAACGGGCTCGACTTTTGATGCCTTAAGTAAAGAGCTGCAACAATGGCGCTATGTGCCATCAATCTACTTTTTAAACACCTACCACCACAACCCGCTTTATATTAAGGCGTTAGTTAATACTATTGTTGAACATGTTAAAGCGCATGGTAAGCCGGATAAATTGGTATTGTCTTACCATGGTATGCCCGAGCTATTTCGCCAGTGGGGTGATCCTTATTATGATTTTTGTTTACAAACAACCGACTTGTTAAAGCAACAATTATTAGCGACAGAGATAGCCTCGCAGTGTTGTTTTAAAGAAGATGAAATAATCTCTACTTTTCAATCTCGTTTTGGTAAAGCGCAATGGCTACAACCTTATACCGATGAAACATTAGCGAGTCTGCCGCAACAAGGTGATAAACATATTGCCATTCTAAGCCCTGCCTTTAGTAGTGACTGTCTGGAAACACTAGAAGAATTAGAGCATGAAAACCGGGAAATATTCATCAATGCTGGTGGTGAGCAATACCATTATATTGCTGCATTAAATGATCGCGACGATCATATTGACGCCTTGTTTGATGTCTTAGTACCCGCTTTGGGCTCGCCTGAGCTTAATTAGTACGGTATAAATGCGACTTTAAGCATCAAGCACTCTATTCAACTCATTTGCTAAGCCACACAAAGTCAGTATACTGTATTTGTATACAGTTGTCCTGGTGGTGGGTGGTAAATGAGTAATCAGCGAAAAATAATTCATATCGATATGGACTGCTTCTATGCTGCCGTTGAAATGCGAGATTTTCCTGAGTATCGAAATATCCCGCTGGCAGTGGGTGGCGATGGCCCTCGTAGTGTCTTGTGTACCAGTAACTATCAAGCACGTAAATTTGGCGTCCGTGCTGCCATGCCTGCCATAAAAGCAAAACAACTTTGCCCAAACCTGACCATAGTTCATGGTCGCATGGATGTGTACAAAGAAGCCTCTAAACATATCAGAGAAATATTTTCTCGCTACACCGACCTTATTGAACCTTTATCCCTAGATGAGGCCTTTCTTGATGTCACTGAGGCAACCTTGTGTCAGGGCAGTGCCACGCTTATTGCTGAACAGATTAGAGCTGATATTTTTAATGAGCTTAACTTGACTGCCTCAGCGGGCATTGCCCCGAATAAGTTTTTGGCTAAAATTGCCAGCGACGAAAATAAGCCTAATGGCCAATGTGTAATCACCCCTGATAAAGTCGCGAATTTTGTTGAACAATTATCGCTAAAGAAGATACCGGGTATTGGACCTAAAACTTTTGAAAAGCTCAATCGCCATGGTTATGTCACTTGCGCGGATGTACGTCAAAGTAATATAAGAGCATTACAGAATATTGTCGGTAAATTTGCTAATAGTTTGTATTTAAAAGCCCATGGTGTCGATAATCGAGCTCTAGAGGTCAGTCGGCAACGAAAGTCACTCGCCATTGAAACTACTTTGATGGAAGATTTATCAACCCAAGATGAGTGCCAGCTTGTTATTGAGTCCTTATATGAAAAACTGTTAATTCGATTAGCACCACACAGTAATAGGGAAATCATTAGGCAAGGGGTGAAATTGAAGTTTGCCGATTTTAATCAAACTACTGTTGAAACCCAGAGTAATGCCTGTCAACAAGCCCTGTTTTATAGCTTACTGTCAAAAGCCTATAGTCGAGCAAATAAGCGTGGCATCCGCCTCGTCGGCTTAACCTTAGGTTTTGCTGACAACCCAAGTGAAAGCCTTCAGTTGTCACTTTCACTCTAGTTTTTAGTAGCCAAGCACAGATAGACCTGAACCAAACGGCATAAGCTTACGCAGTTGGCTTATCAGCATGGCAACTTCCCTCACCGCAATTGATATGGCTATTAAACGCTTATTGGAAAAAGCTATTTCAATGCTGATGTTTTTGCTAGCAACGGCTGTCTATACCAAGCTAACCCTGGCTATGCTTGGCTTTCTATCGCTAACAAACTGAAACAAAAGCGTGTCTGCACAACAATTATCCAAAAATTGCGTGAAAGTTGTGAAATTGATTGGTATCTTCAAGCGGAGCTTGGGTATAATAAGCGTTTTGGCGCCAAGTACTCTATTGATGAAAGCATTAATAGTAAGCTTGACTAAAAGCAGCAAAAGAAAAACAAGCCAAGCAGCTTTGTTTTTTACCATCCCGTGGTTATTCCAGTGATGAAATCTTTGCGGTATTAGACTAAATTACAGCACGTAAATAGCGCCAAAATTAGCATAAACCCAGAATTTAAATAGACCTAAATCGATTTGTTGAGTATCCCATGATTAAAAGCACCGCCGAAGTCCGTCAGGCATTTTTAGATTTCTTTGCCACCAAACAACATCAAATAGTTAAAAGCAGCTCGTTAGTACCAGGTAATGATGCCACGTTATTGTTTACCAATGCCGGTATGGTGCCTTTTAAAGATGTATTTTTAGGCGCTGAAAAGCGTAGTTATACCCGAGCAACCTCAGCACAACGTTGTGTGCGAGCAGGTGGTAAACATAACGATTTAGAAAATGTTGGCTACACTGCGCGTCATCATACTTTTTTCGAAATGTTAGGCAACTTCAGCTTTGGTGATTATTTCAAAGAAGATGCTATTGGTTATGCTTGGGAGTTTTTAACTGTTGTTCTAGGCATACCAAAAGAAAAACTACTGGTTACTGTATATGCAACAGATGAAGAGGCTTTTTCATACTGGAAAGATGAAATTGGTGTACCAGAAGATAAAATAATCCGCATTGGTGATAAATCAGCGGATAAGAAGTATGAATCAGATAACTTCTGGTCAATGGGTGATACCGGTCCTTGTGGACCTTGTTCGGAAATTTTCTTTGATCACGGTGCCGATATTTTTGGTGGACCACCGGGCTCGCCTGATGAAGATGGTGATCGTTTTATTGAAATTTGGAACATAGTCTTTATGCAATATAACCGTCAAAGTGACGGTACTATGGAGCCATTACCTAATCCTTCTATTGATACTGGTATGGGCTTAGAGCGTATTTCAGCTATTATGCAAAATGTGCATAGCAACTATGAAATTGATATTTTCCAAGCATTAATTAAAGATACCGCTGCGCTACTTAGTTGTAGCGATTTAGAACATAAATCATTACGTGTTATTAGTGACCATATTCGTTCATGTAGCTTTTTAATTGTTGATGGTGTTGTGCCATCAAATGAAGGTCGTGGTTATGTACTGCGTCGTATTATTCGTCGTGCTATTCGCCATGGTCATAAATTAGAAGCTCAAGATCATTTCTTCCATAAATTAGTTGCCTCGTTAATCGGACAAATGGGTGAAGCCTATCCTGAGTTAGTCCAGCAACAAGCAATCATTGAAAAATTATTACGTATAGAAGAAGAGCAATTTGGTCGTACTCTAGATCGTGGCATGATTTTACTTGAAGATATTTTAGCTAATTTATCTGGCGATACCATCAAGGGTGATGACGTCTTTAAGTTATATGATACTTATGGTTTTCCAGCTGATTTAACCGCTGATATTGCTCGTGAACGTCAATTGAAAATTGATCAAGACGGATTTATTGCTGCGATGAAACAGCAACGTGAACGCGCACAAAAAGCGAGTAACTTTGGTACTGATTATAATCAACAGCTTAAATCTGATCACAAAACAGCATTTAAAGGCTACGACAATGACTCATATTCAGCGACTGTGGTTGAGTTATTTAATAGCCAAGATCAAGAGCCGATTCAGCAATTAAATGCTGGTGAGCAGGGCATTGTTATTTTAGATCATACGCCGTTTTATGCTGAATCAGGTGGGCAAGCAGGTGATAGTGGTTTATTACACCTAGACGGTGATGTGTTTGAAGTAACCGATACGATTAAATTAGGTAATGCTTTTGCCCATAGAGGCACTGCACGGACAGATATTGGCTTAAACCGTAGGGTAAAAGCTGAAATCAACGTTGAGCGCAGAGCTGCTATCGTTAAAAACCATACCGCAACACATTTATTACATGCAGCATTACGCAAAGTATTGGGTGAACATGTTACTCAGAAAGGCTCATTATGTGATAGTGATAAATTACGTTTTGACTTCTCTCATTTTGAAGGTGTTACAGCACAAGAGTTACATGCGGTTGAGCAAATGGTTAATGATGAAATTCGTCGTAACCACGCAAAGAAAACTGAGTCTATGTACATAGAAGAAGCTAAAGAAAAAGGTGCTATGGCACTCTTTGGTGAAAAGTATGATGATGAAGTACGCGTAGTTACCCTTGGCGATTTTTCAATAGAGCTTTGTGGTGGTGTCCATGTTGATAGAACCGGTGATATTGGTTTATTAAAAATTGTTTCTGAATCTGGTATTGCTGCAGGAGTTCGTCGTATCGAAGCTGTTACAGCTACCGGGGCACTTGACTTTATTAATCAACAGAGCGCCTCTTTAACGAATATTGCCGCGCTGGTTAAAAGTGATGTGGCTAATGTTGGTAACAAAGTAGAGCTGCTAGTTAGTCGCTCTAAGCAGCTTGAAAAGGAAATCGGACAACTTAAACAGGAATTAGCTGCACAAGCTGGCTCTGATTTAATTAATGATGCTATAGACATTAATGGCGTTAAAGTTTTAATTGCTGATCTAGGTGGTGTGGAGAGCAAAGCACTTCGTGGCATGGTTGATGAACTTAAAAATAAAATGCAATCAGGCATTATCATGTTAGCAACGGCTAATGGCCCGAAAGTGGGCTTGATCGCTGGTGTAACCAAAGACTTAGTTGGCCGTGTTAAAGCCGGTGAGCTAGTTAATATGGTCGCCCAACAAGTGGGTGGTAAAGGCGGTGGCCGTCCAGATATGGCACAAGCAGGTGGTAGCCAGCCAGAGAACATCACACCGGCCCTTGCTAGTGTATCTGCATGGTTAACAGAAAAGCTCGCTTAAACGCTAGATAAAATGGTTAGTAGTAATTAACTACTGATTTAAAGGGAATATAAAAGGAAGCATTTGCTTCCTTTTTTGTTTTTATTTCATGTTATAAAAATGAAAATGCCCATGGAGGCAGGGGCTTATTTGTTGTGATGTACAAATAAACACCAAAATATTGCAATTGATTACAGGATCGGTAGTAAAAATAGACTATAAAAGTATTCAAGGATATGGAATTATTGCTAAAATATGAAAGATAGATGTAGCAACAAAGTTACTTGTTGCCTATTATCGAAGCTTCATTGAAAACTATCATCGGATATGGTGTTTTTAGTGAATAATGACTTTTTATCGAAAATTGACTATTAGTTATAGTGGATGGATTAAAAAGTAACTAATTCTAATATATTACTAGCTTATATATATTTATTTAGTGATCTCACTTTAAAGGATAAGGAAGAAAACATGCTTATATTAACACGACGCGTAGGCGAAACTTTAATGATTGGTGATGAAGTCACCGTAACTGTTTTAGGCGTTAAAGGAAATCAGGTAAGAATAGGTGTTAATGCGCCAAAAGAAATCTCAGTGCATCGCGAAGAAATTTACATGCGTATTCAAGCTGAGAAAGGTGATGCTGAAGTTTCAGGTAACAAGGTCTAACTAATCACTGCTTTTTTAGTTGATTATTAGAGACTTTACTGAGAAGCGTTATATATTACGTTATATATAACAGCTAACAAAACACTGCTAAGGCGGTGTTTTTTTATGTATATGCTTGGTAAATGATTAAAAAACAATACAATCGGATGAATTGTCAGCAAACAGTAATAAATCCTAATTAAATACTAAAAATTGTTTGACTTATTTTTAGAATCCCTTATTATTCGCCCCGTTGGAGAGGTGGCCGAGAGGCCGAAGAGCTTCCTGTTAAAAGGGTTTCTGGTTTATCCCAGATGAAAGTTCTTTTCTAACGCGTTTTATTATTAAACGCATTGGAACTTGACAATGAAAAGGTAAAGTATTGGAGAGGTGGCCGAGTGGCCGAAGGCGCTCCCCTGCTAAGGGAGTAACGGCTTTAAATCCGTTCGAGAGTTCGAATCTCTCCCTCTCCGCCATTACTTTTATTACGATAAATAATGGTTGTGAAGAACGAAAGTTCACTATCTTGAGACTAGGATATAAAATATAGCTAATGAGGGCGCGTAGCTCAGCTGGATAGAGTACCTGGCTACGAACCAGGCGGTCGCAGGTTCGACTCCTGCCGCGCCCACCACATTGAAAACCCCACCTAATTGGTGGGGTTTTTTTTCGTTATAAAGTCAAAGGTGATATTGCTTAATATAAAGCATCACTTGAGTCATTTAGAATGAAGAGAGTTAATCGCGGGTAATAAGGTTTTTTTAGAGTTCCTTATTATTTGTAATTATTGGAGAGGTGGCCGAGTGGCCGAAGGCGCTCCCCTGCTAAGGGAGTATCTGGTTTGTAGCCGGATCGAGGGTTCGAATCCCTCCCTCTCCGCCATTATTTTTCTTATGAGAAATTATGGTTGTGTAGAACGAAAGTTCACTATCTTTAGACTAAGATATAAAAGATAGTTTATTGTGGGCGCGTAGCTCAGCTGGATAGAGTACCTGGCTACGAACCAGGCGGTCGCAGGTTCGACTCCTGCCGCGCCCACCACATCGAATGCCCCATCTAATTAGGTGGGGCTTTTTCGTTTCTGGATATCTACAAATTAATTAAAGTATGTGGGGCGTGTAGCTCAGCTGGATAGACTTATCTATATGGAACGTTGGCTACGATGGGTCACTGTACAGTCGCAGGTTTCTCTTGTAGGTAGATGTCTGCCGCGCCCACCATATCGAAAGCTCCTCCTTAACAGGTGGGGCTTTTTTCGTTTCTAATCAGGTAGAAATGTATTAATACTACTTGCCTGAATAGCCCTGCGTAGGCCTACGACAAATGGAAGTTCGGCTATATTAATTTCCTTATTCTGTTGCCGGATCTTAACTCAACGCTAGCCATGTTCTTTAGCTGAACAGTTTGCTTTATTCGTGGGCATTCTATGAGGCTCATCATTAGGATGAACGCCGTTTGGTGGTAAAAGTAAATGTTTGTTATTTAATTTGTGTTGTTTTTTGTCCGTGTTTTTTGTACTAACTACCAATAGTTTCGTATATATATTCCATAATATGGGTGGTGCGTCCAGTTGTGTATATTGTATATTATTGCGTTTTATCTTTTGCTGAATGCCTATATTCATGGATTTGATAATGTATACAATATTACAAGTATGCAAAGTGCTCCGTATATTTCTGTATATTTCTGTATATATGGTGAATATTCGCCATTTAAGGGCTTGACGGTGAGTTATTTTTATGAAATTGAATAAAATTGTTTGCAATGTAGCTATTGGAGTGATTATTCTAATTATAAGATATTTGAATGAGAATAAATAATGGACAATATGCAGCAGCAGTTTATTGAAGCTGGCACCCTAATGTTAGCCGGAATGGTATTTGTATTTGTATTTTTAAGTATGTTAATTATATTTATTAATACAGTACTGGCAAAACTGGCAATAAAATTTCCGGATCCTATTGTCGCATCGTCTTCTCGCGCTAATAAAAAGAGCAAGAGCCACAGTAAACCTCATGGTGATTTTTCACCAGCAGTTGTTGCTGCAATTAGCGGAGCGGTCAAACGCTATCGTAGCCAACATGGCCAAGATAAATAATCTTGATAAAAATTGAAACTCTTCTTCACCATTATAATTAAAAATTAGATTAAAGGGCATAAACATGAGTAAGCCATTAGGTATCACCGAAGTAGTCTTAAGAGATGGGCATCAGTCAATTTTAGCCACCAGGCTTCGCTTAGCCGATATGCTGCCTATTGCTGCGACACTTGATGAGGTTGGCTATTGGTCAATTGAGTCGTGGGGCGGAGCAACCTTTGATTCGTGTATTCGTTATTTAGGTGAAGATCCTTGGGAACGAATTCGTGCCCTTAAAAAAGCGATGCCTAAAACCAAACAGCAAATGTTATTTCGTGGCCAAAATATTCTAGGTTATCGCCATTATGCTGATGACGTAGTTGAAAAATTTGTAGAGCGTGCTCATATCAATGGTATTGATGTGTTTCGTATTTTTGATGCCATGAATGATGTTCGTAACTTGCAAACATCTATTAAAGCCGCAGTTAAAGTCGGCGCGCATGCCCAAGGTACGCTAAGTTACACCGAGAGCCCAGTACATAGCTTGGACGGTTGGTTAACGATGGCGAAAAAAATCGAAGACATGGGTGCTCATTCTTTATGTATTAAAGATATGTCAGGATTATTGAAACCTTATGATGCAGCTGAGTTGATTGGTAAGTTAAAAGAGACGGTTGCTCTACCTATTGCTTTGCATTGTCATGCGACCACAGGTTTAAGTCTTGCCACGCAAATGAAGGCTATCGACAGTGATATTGATGTAATTGATACCTCTATTTCTTCAATGAGCATGACTTATGGTCACTCTCCAACAGAAACCATTGCTGCGATTGTTGAAGGTGGTCCTCGGGCTACAGGGCTCAATGTTGAAAAAATGGCAGAAGTTGCTGCATATTTTCGTGATGTAAGAGAAAAATATGCTGAATTTGAAGGTAGCTTAAAAGGTGTTGATGCCCGAATTTTAACCGCGCAAGTTCCTGGTGGCATGTTAACTAACATGGAAAACCAGTTAAAAGAGCAAGGCGCGGCGGATAAATTTGATGAAGTATTAATTGAAATACCCAAGGTACGTAAAGACCTAGGTTATATCCCTCTAGTTACTCCTACGTCACAGATTGTTGGTACACAAGCTGTACTTAATATCTTAACCGGTGAGCGTTATAAATCGATAACAAAAGAAACTGCTGGGGTGTTAAAAGGTGAATATGGTGCAACAGCTGCGCCAGTTGACTTGGAATTACAAGCAAGAGTATTGGACGGTAAAGAAGTTATCACTTGTCGTCCGGCTGATTTACTTGACCCTGAAGTTGATAAATTATCAGAAGAGCTACAAATTCTAGCCAAAGAGAAAGGCATTAGCTTAGCGGATGAAATTATTGATGATGTATTAACCTATGCATTGTTTCCGCAAATAGGCTTGAAATTCTTAGAAAATCGCAATAATCCTGCAGCTTTTGAACCTATCCCAACTAAAGCTAGTACTAAGGCAAAAACTGTCGCAGACAATGCTAGTACAGGTGCAACTGAAAATTATGCCGTGAGTGTTGATGGTAAGGTTTATGATGTAATCGTTGCGCCTGGTGGCTCTATTGATTCGATAACCCTTCCTGCCGGTGATGATGCGATGAAACAATCTGCGTCTATCTCTGCAGAAGAAACGCTAAATGCGCCATTAGCAGGTAACATCTTCAAAGTTTTGGTAAGGGAAGGTGATCATGTTGAAGCGGATGATGTCGTTATCATTATGGAAGCTATGAAGATGGAAACTGAAATTCGCGCGGTTACGGCTGGCGAAATTGTATCGATATTTACCAAAGAAGGTGACTCAGTTGCCGTTGGTGATGCCTTGCTTAGCTTTTCATAGGAGTTATCATGGATTCATTAACTAAATTATGGCTTTCAACTGGCTTAGCAAATTTTGAGTTAGGGCAAGTAGTGATGATGTTAGTGGGCTGCGGCCTGCTTTATTTAGCCATTGCTCGAAACTTTGAACCATTATTATTATTACCAATGGGCTTTGGTGCTATTTTAACCAATATCCCATTGTCAGGCTTTTCAGAAGTCGGTGGTTTATTGCATTATATCTACTATGCAGGTATTGATACGGGAATTTTTCCACTCATTATCTTTATGGGCGTTGGTGCGATGACGGACTTTGGTGCCCTTATCGCTAATCCTAAAACCTTGCTTTTAGGCGCAGCAGCGCAGTTCGGTATTTTTGCTACCTTGTTTGGCGCTATCGCCTTAAACTATGTCCCAGGTATAGAGTTTACCCTTAAAGATGCTTCAGCTATTGCTATTATTGGTGGCGCAGATGGCCCTACCGCAATATTTCTTGCTTCGAAATTAGCACCAGATTTATTAGGCGCAATCGCAGTGGCAGCTTATTCTTATATGGCTTTGGTACCTATTATCCAACCGCCAATCATGAGAGCATTAACCACGTTAGATGAACGTAAAATTGAAATGGCGCAACTTAGATCAGTCACTAAAATAGAAAAAATTATTTTTCCATTAGGTGTCTTGTTAATGACTATTTTCTTTTTACCGGCAGCAACACCCTTGGTCGGTATGTTTTGTTTAGGAAACTTAATGCGAGAGTCGGGTGTGGTTGATCGCTTAAGTTCCACCGCGCAAAATGAGCTTATTAATATTACTACTATATTCTTAGGTCTAGGTGTTGGTTCCAAGTTAAGTGCTGAAGCGTTCTTGAATGTCGAAACCTTAGGTATTTTAGGATTAGGCGCAGTGGCTTTCTCCATTGGTACTGCTTCAGGGGTAATCATGGCTAAAACCATGAATAAGTTCTCTAAAGTTCCTATTAATCCTCTTATTGGCGCTGCTGGTGTCTCTGCTGTACCAATGGCGGCACGTGTTGCCAATAAAGTTGGTTTGGAAGCAAATCCGCATAATTTCTTACTAATGCATGCTATGGGACCCAATGTTGCTGGTGTGCTTGGCTCAGCTGTTGCTGCTGGGGTTTTGTTGGCTCTAGTGGGCGGTTAAGTAGCTAAAGTGATTTAACAAGCAATACCCATTAAAAACCGAGCCTTGCTCGGTTTTTTGTTTATTAGGCTTTTATTTCTTAGCTTTGTGTTTTATTGAAATTTCGAGCTAATACCAGTTTCATTAAGTTTGTGATCTTGTTGTGTATAGGAAAAATAAATCAGGGCAAGGCGCTCGATTGAGCAATAGCTAGCTATTGGGATTGAGAGCAACGCTGACATGGCGTATTTAAACCAGCACAAGTGATCAATAATTTAATGGAATTGGTATAAGGTAACTAAAAGCTATAACTGACTAGTATCTTGCTAGTCATCGTCATAAAATACCCTTACTTACAATTTACGGATAATATAAGTTACCCATGAAACTTCCCCTCATTATGCTTAGCGCATTAATTGCACTTACTGCCTGTACAAGTTCGAGCACTGGTCGCAAACAAGTGATGCTATTTTCAGATAGCGAGCTTGATAAAATGGGCGCCGCTTCATTCGAAGAGATGAAAACGAAAACCCCAATTAGTACAGATAAAGCGACCAACGACTTTGTCCAGTGTGTGGCTAAGGCTATCACCAAAAATGTGCCTAAATCAGTTCATAAAGGTAACTGGGAAGTGGTTATTTTTGCTTCCCCACAAGTTAATGCTTTTGCCTTACCTGGCGGTAAAATTGGTGTTTATACCGGTATTTTAAAGGTCACTGAAAACCAAGATCAGTTAGCTGCCATTATTGGTCATGAGGTTGGTCATGTCATTGAACACCATTCTAATGAGCGCTTATCAGCTAACAAGCTACAAAATATGGGCATGGCTGCAGCAACGGTAGCAGTAGGTATGACTGATGTAGAAAATAAAGGCTTGTGGATGGCAGGGCTAGGTGTCGGGCTACAATATGGCGTAATTATGCCTTATGGGCGAGCACATGAGAGTGAAGCTGATATTGTCGGCCAAGATCTGATGGCGCGTTCGGGTTTTGAACCCAGTGCCAGTATTAAACTTTGGCAAAACATGGCGAAGTTAAGTAAAGATGCTCCAGCTGAGTTTATGTCAACCCATCCATCTAACCAAACACGTATCAAGCAACTAACCGAACATTTACCAGTGTCGATGAAGTATTATCAAACGGGTAATCGACCACATTGCCAAAAACCTAGCGTGACCCCAGCAGCTAAGTCTTAACAGCCTTTTTATAAATATTAGCTTCATTATTATAAGGCTTAGAAAATCTAAATAATTCTCTAAGCCTTTGCATTCTATTAAGGGTGTAATTTATGGTGTTGCCAGTTATCACCTTGTTTTTCAAAGCATATCCTGTCATGTAAACGGTTGGCTCGACCTTGCCAAAATTCAATCGCGTGCGGTTTAACGCGCCAGCCGCCCCAAAATTCAGGGTGGGGAACTTCACCTTCGGCGAACTTTTCCTGGTAATGGCTCATTCGATCTTTTAGTTCACTATCATGTTTTAGCTTTTGACTCTGCTTAGACGCCCAAGCGCCAACTTGACTACCTCTGTCTCGGCTATGAAAGTAATCAGCAGACTCTTGCGCGGATATTTTCTCTACCGTGCCTTCAATACGAATTTGACGTTGTAAAACGTTCCAATGAAACAATAAGGCTACCTTATTGTTGTCAACAAGTTCATTACTTTTACGACTGGCGTAGTTGGTGTAAAAAACGAAACCTTCATCATCATAATCTTTAAGCAAAACCATACGAGAGCTAGGTTGCCCATCGGCACTGCAACTACTAACTGACATGGCTTCAGGTAATAATATTCCTGATTTATTGGCATCTGCAAACCATTGCTCAAATAACTGTGCCGGGGTTGTGTTTTCGGAAATTTCAGGAAGGGGTAGGGCGACGCCTTGACCAAAGGTGAATAGACAGCGTAGTTTTTCAAATAACGTCATAATATTTAAAAGTGATTGAGTGTTAAGGTGTGCGGTTATTTTATGCTTAACTGATGTTATTGCAAGGTTATGCCGAGGTTATCTTTGGCTCATAGCAAAGTTATATAAAAATGAACCATCATTAGCGATTGCTTACCAATCTTCACTATCATCCAGTAAATCTTTAAGGCGTTTCTTTTCTCGCAACTCATCAATACGCTTACGCGCTAATAGGTTCTTTTGTGCTTGCGCTTGGGCGTGCTTTTCAGCCAAGGAAATACCGTTAAGGCTATATTTTTCAACGTTTTCATCTGAACTTGCTTCATCGGGGAAGTTATTGTTAATATCGCTTATCATTGGCTTGACCTTATGTTGCTATTGGTAAAACATTTCAATGTATATTGCTTAACATAGGTAAGATAATGGCTATTTTCAATGCCTCGTTACAAAAAAAATCAAAAAATGCACGAATCATTACAGAGCGATTAAGGTAAGCTAAGTAGGTATAAAACTTACATTAATCGCTGACTAGCTCTTTATAACCGGCACAAGTATAGGTTTTCCTAGGTTAGCTATTAGTATCGGTATATTTCACTATGTGATTTTAAAACTTGTTGATGGAGTGCTTACTAAGCAATAAAAAATAACTAATAAAAAGTAGCAGGCAATAAAAAACCAGTGACAAGCACTGGTTTAAATTATCGCTATTTAGCTAAAAATTACCAACCTTCAACACCTTTCATGTCAGGTAATTGGTGAGCAATACCTTTATGACAATCTATACAGGTTTTCTCTCCGCTTGCTAAGGCAGTAGAGTGTTGGTACGCAGCCCGATCACTTTGTTCAGTAAAGTCCATGTAGTCGAAGTTATGACAGTTACGACACTCTAAAGAATCATTGGCTTTAAGCCTACGCCATTCGTTTTCAGCTAAACTTCTACGGTGCACTAAAAACTTCTCGCGAGTATTAACAGTACCAAAAACCCAACCCCATACATCTTTTGATGCGCGAATTTTAGCGGCTATTTTGTTGGACCATTTATGTGGAACATGGCAATCAGGGCAAGTAGCGCGCACGCCTGATCGGTTGCTAAAATGAATAGTAGTTTTCAGCTCTTCATAAGAATTGCTTTCCATTGAATGACAAGAAATACAAAACTCTTCAGTATTAGTAAATTCAAGCGCGGTATTAAAACCACCCCAAAAAATAACACCCGCAACAAAGCCACCGATAACCAAAGCTCCTAAGCTGTAATAACCACTCGGTTTCATGAGCGTTTTCCAGCCAATCATTAATAATTTTTTCATGGCTACTCCTGCTGTTCTTTAGTCTGATTTGATGACATTTTGTGTTTTGCCAAACTAATATGCATTAATAAATATTTCATGGCTACTCCTAGTGTTCTTTAGCGTTAGCTGTTTTTTGTTTCATTAAGCTATGCATATCAGTGAAGGTATTTTCTACTAAAGGCTCTGCATCAAGTTGGGTAACATGACACTGGTTACAAAAGTAACGACGCGGTGATATTTCTGCTAAGAAATTACCATCACGATTCATATAGTGAGTCACACTTACCATAGGAGCTTGTGATTTCTCCGTACGGTGACGTGAATGACACGACATACACTTGTTGTTATATTTGTTGACCTCATAACTACGGGTAGTATGAGGAATTACCGGTGGCTGCATTGGGTAATTACGCCCTTGCTTGATATCTTTATTCACCACTTTAGGGATTCTGTTTGGCTCTTTTTGCACATCGATAGGGGTAGCATCCCTAAGTGTAGCCACAGAGTTAACCGTTTCTTTATCCGCCGCATTGGCGTTTAGCGAGTACATAATTGGTGATACTGCTAGTACCAATAAACTGGCAATGACTGCTAGGTTAAAATTTTTCATTGTAGACTCCTAAACTTTAACAATTTTGATAGCACATTTTTTGAAATCAGTTTGTTTCGATAACGGATCTGTGGCATCTAAAGTGACTTTGTTAACTAAACGGCTGGCATCAAACCAAGGCATATACACTAAACCTATAGGTGGTTTGTTACGGCCTCTCGTTTCTACGCGGGTTTGTACTTCACCACGACGAGAAATAAGCTTAACTAAATCACCACGACGCATGTTGCGAGACTTAGCATCATCAGGATGCATATAAACCAAGGCATCAGGCATAGCTTTATATAACTCAGGAACACGTTGGGTCATTGAACCTGAATGCCAATGTTCTAAAACACGACCGGTTGATAACCATAAGTCATATTCTTCATCGGGTGATTCTGCCGGTGGCTCATAAGGGAGAGCAAAAATTCTTGCACGACCGTCTTTGTGACCATAAAAATCCCAGCCACTACCCGCTTTAACGTAAGGATCAGAACCCTCTTTAAAGCGCCATTTAGTTTCTTTACCGTTAACTACCGGCCAGCGTAAACCACGCTCTTTATGATATCTATCATAAGGTGCTAAATCATGAGCATGACCTCGACCAAAGGTTGCATATTCTTCAAATAAGCCTTTTTGGATATAGAAACCAAAATCACGAGCATCGTCATTTAAGCGATCTTCAGGGACTTCATCAAGGGAGAACTTACCAACAGACGAATCTTTATAGAGTACGTCATATAAAGTTTTACCACGTACTTCTGGTTTTTTAGCAATAAGCTCTTCTGGCCAAACATCTTCAATGGCAAAACGCTTTGAAAATTCAACTAACTGCCATAAATCTGATTTAGCGCCGGTCGGTGCTTCAACCATTTGATACCAAGATTGAGTACGACGCTCAGCATTACCGTAAACACCTTCTTTTTCTACCCACATAGCGGTCGGTAAAATTAAGTCAGCTGCTTGTGCGGTAACCGTTGGGTAGGGGTCTGAAACGACAATAAAGTTTTTAGGGTTACGGTAACCTGGGTAAGCCTCTTCATTAATATTAGCGGCGGCTTGCATATTGTTATTACATTGCACCCAATAGAAATTAAGCTTGCCGTCTTTAAGCATACGGTTTTGTAACACCGCATGGTAACCTGGTTTCGGAGGAATAGTGCCCTCAGGTAAATCCCATATTTTTTCAGCGATGGCTCTATGTTTAGGGTTAGCAACCACCATATCTGCCGGTAACCGGTGTGAGAATGTGCCCACTTCACGAGCAGTACCACAAGCCGAAGGTTGGCCAGTTAATGAAAACGGGCTGTTACCCGGTGTTGAAATTTTTCCGGTTAATAAGTGAATATTATAAACTAAGTTATTAGCCCAAACGCCACGCGTATGTTGGTTAAAACCCATAGTCCAGAAAGAGGTTACTTTTATTTTTGGATCGGCATATAACTCAGCTAAGGCTTCTAATTTATGCTCAGGTACACCTGATAATTTTGAGGTATATTCCACCGTGTAAGTACTAACAAATTTAGCATATTCTTCAAAATCAATAGGTGTAGAACTACCGGCGGTTTTGCCATTGTTCTTAGCTGCTTGCTCTAATGGATGTTCTGGACGTAAACCATAACCAATATCCGTTTCACCTAATCTAAAGTTAGTGTGTTTACTAACAAAATCTTTGTTAACCCTGCCTGTGCTAATAATATAATGGGCAATGTAGTTTAAAATAGCTAAATCAGTTTGAGGCGTGAAAATCATGCCATTATCGGCTAGATCAAAACTTCTATGCTCAAAAGTAGATAATACGGCAACTTTTACATGAGGTGAACTTAAACGGCGATCGGTTAAACGCGTCCATAAAATAGGATGCATTTCGGCCATGTTTGAGCCCCACAAGACAAAGGCATCAGCGGCTTCTAAGTCATCGTAACAACCCATAGGTTCGTCGATGCCAAAGGTACGCATAAAACCACCTACAGCTGAAGCCATACAATGACGAGCGTTAGGGTCTATGTTGTTTGAACGAAAGCCTGCTTTCATTAACTTAACTGCAGCATAACCTTCTTGTACAGTCCATTGACCTGAGCCAAACATACCAACTGCTGTTGGGCCATCCTTTTTTAAGGTCTCTTTGGCTTTTTCAGCCATAACATCAAACGCTTGATCCCAAGAAACTGGCGCAAATTCACCTTCTTTATCGTACTTGCCGTTGGTCATACGAAGTAGTGGCGTTGTTAATCTATCTTTGCCGTACATTATTTTTGAAAGGAAGTAACCTTTAACACAGTTAAGGCCTTTATTTACCGGTGATTTGATATCGCCATGGGTAGCAACAACTTTGCCATCCATCACACCAACATTCACACTACAGCCAGTACCACAAAAACGACAAGGGGCTTTATCCCACTTTAGTTTGGTAATATCAGAGCTGGTAATTAAGTTTGAGGCTATTGCAGGAACAGACACCCCGGCAACAGCTGCGGCTGCAGCAATTGCATTTGCTTTAATAAATTCTCGGCGATTAATTGTCATCGTGTCACCTTCCTTTTGCTTATTTTGATTCGATTTTAAATAAATGGTTATATTTTCTATGATTTTTATAAAACTGATTTGCTGGTATTATTTGATTTGATAGCTAAGTGCGTCTGCTTTATCACTTTCAGCAAGCTTTTTCTCTTGCTCTTCATCTAGGACTTGATGATATACCGGTGATAAATTGATGATGCCAGTATGGACTCTTATAATATCTATTTTTTTGTCAAGATTTTTAAATCCAGTACCTTCAACAGTCAAAACTATTTTACCTTCATCGCTGACTGCATGAATTTCTGCACCTTCAACAGCAGTTATAGCCGCTTTCACCTCATCCACTTGTGCCAATATGCAATAGGCAACAAGACTAGCTACATGATATTCAGAAGGACGATTGTCTTTTTTATCGGTCATAATTACTCGTGATATAGGTTAATTTACTGTTGGATCGAAGTTGAATGCTATTGCGCTTTGTGGACAAACGCTGATACAAGCGCCGCACTGACTACAATCAAGGTCATTTAAACTCGGTTGCGGAATGCTTGAATCTAGGTAGTTAAATTTAATTACGCTGGTTTCACATTCATCACGGCAACTTTGACAATAGATGTTATTTTTAGCTAAACACTTATCACTGATTTCTAATGTGACAGGCCAAGCTTTTTCGCTATTGTTGATTATGTTTTCTTCAGTGAAAGAGCCGGAAAAAAGTGGTTGTTCACAGGTTTCGATACATTTATTACAAAAGGTACACTCACCTAAGCTGAAATCGACCTTTGGAAAGCCATCTTCATCTTTAACAATAATATTGCTTTCACAACTGCTAATGCAGTCTTGGCATTGTGTGCAACCTGAGGTAAAAACAGCCTCGTTAATAACCCAAGGTAAACGCAGTTCTTGTTTAGTTTTAACACGGCCGCGAAAAAAACGTCTTCTTGAGGGATCTGCTAAGCGTTCCACAGTTTTAGCCTTTTCAGTGAACAAGGGGCTAAGCGCTTGGTGGACCAAAAAATATCTGGCTGATCCACACGGAAAAGCCAAAACCGGCAACGATAATTACCGATAAAATTGGCGCTAAAAATACCGCTAAAAAGATAAAGGTATTTCGCTCATGCTTTTTTTGTTGTTCAGGAGATGTTGCTTGATTCATAATGCTCTCGAAAGTTTATGATTAAGGTAAGCTATATTTAGGACTAATTTTAATCCCTTGCTAAGTCGTTTATATTGACCTAGATCAAACTTTGCAAAATAACCATAGTTAATTTGGGGTTTTATCCAGTATAGATGTTAAATAATGTAAATGGCTAGGTTAATTTTTTATTCTTTTGCTTTAACATACTTGATAAACTTAATGTTATTCCCCTTCTGCTTATTTCAGGATGCTAACAACCTATGCATGTTCAATTCTTCACTTCTTGGGTTAAAGCTTATGCTAAGCAAGCCTTGTTAAACAATGAACGTCGCTTGGTTGTTTTATCTGGCAGTGAGTCATGGGCATTGTCCTTGTTAGGCTCTATCGATGTGGTATCTGAGACTTTGCAAAGCAATGTTAATGGTCATTCGACTTGTTTAATATATGGCGATAGTGCCACCTTTCCTGCAAACGTACAGAAAAAGCGCTATCGAGATAAGTTAGGCAGTGAGAGTGATGTCATGATTTTTGTCGACAGCCCATTTACTATTGATGCTTTTGCAGCATTATCAGGAACCCTAAAAGCTGGCGGATTATTATTTATAGTAATACCAGAAATCAATAAAGCGTCTAAAAAAAGTCTGTTTTTTAATCGGTTTTATGCATTGATTCAAGCGATGCCTCGCCATACTATTATCACTGAATCACAAGCTAAGCTTTCATCACCAAGCATATCTATAGTTGAGCAAGAACATAAAAAAGTACAAGGAAGCTATCCATTAGGCTGCATTACTGCCGAGCAGTACCAAGCGGTACAAGCCATTGTTAAGGTTGTTACCGGACATAGGAAAAGACCGCTGGTGTTAACCGCTGATCGCGGTAGAGGTAAATCATCGGCTTTAGCTATTAGCTGTGCTCAGCTATTACAAGCGAATGAAGAAAGTGTATTTCAAATTGTTATTACCGCCCCTGATCTTCAAGCGTTAACGGTTTTTTTTCGGCAATTAAGTAATAGCTTGCCCAATGCTGAGCAGCGAGGCAATACATTTACTTATGGTAAAGCTAGTGTGGAATTTATCGCCATTGATCAACTATTAAAACAGCCAATAAAAGTTAATCTACTCTTGGTTGATGAAGCGGCCGCGATTCCTGTGTATCTGCTTGAGCAATTGCTTAGCCATTATCACCGAATGGTTTTCTCTAGTACTGTTCATGGCTATGAAGGTGCAGGACGTGGTTTTACCATTAAGTTTCAGCAGAGCCTTGCTAGGTTATGTCCTCAATGGTCGAGTTTACATATCAATCAGCCGATCCGTTGGCGGAAAAATGATCCATTGGAACAGTTGGTTTTTGATAGCTGTTTATTAAATGCCGAGTTACCGGTTTTACCTGCTCAGCTACAAATAAATAGTGATGATAGCGCCAATGAAAAGGCTGATTTTATTGCCTCGACTGTATTTAAAGTCATAAGTGCAGCAGAGCTAGTTACTGATGAAGGGTTGTTACAGCAAGTTTTCGCAGTTTTAGTGACGGCACATTATCAAACTAAGCCGAGCGATTTACAGTTGCTGCTAGATAATCCCCAGGTACAACTGGCCTGCCTTTATTCAAAAAGTAATGGTCAAGTTGCAGTGATAGCAGTTGCTTTGTTGATGAATGAAGGAAAGAGCTATGGTGTTGATAAGGCAGATGTAAGGGCGATAAAAAGCTCACAACGTCGTTTACGTAATCACTTTTTACCGCAATCATTATTAAGTCATTGTGGTTTTGAACAAGCCTTTGATTATAACTATTTACGAATTATGCGTATTGCCGTGCATCCACAAATACAGCAGCGAGGTATTGGTTTACATTTTCTAGCACAAATACAGCAGTTAGCGACAGAGCAGGGTGCTGATTTTGTTGGCTCCAGTTTTGGTGTTAATGCGGAGCTGTTATCTTTTTGGTTTAAAGCTGGCTTTACTATGGTGCGTATTGGTTTTACTAAAGATAAGGCCAGTGGTGAACACTCTGCTTTAGTCATTAAAGGCAAAAATAAAAATACTGAGCAAAGACAGCAGCAATTTAAAGACAACTTTTATCGTAGCTTTGATTATTTACTTTTAGAAGAATATAAAACGCTAAGCAGTAAACTTGTGCATTTACTGTTGACACATAATACTAAGGAATCCCTAACTAAGTTGTCGGCTGCTGATATCGAAAGTGTATATGCCTATGCCCAAGGTGAGCGTTTATATAGTAGTTGTGCCTTTAGTCTGTATCAATGGCTCAAACATGACTTGCTAACTCATCATAAACATACTCCTACTGATGTTATTCAGCACTCCTTAGTGCTTATTGCTCGGTTAATACAAAAGCATGATAGTGACACCGTTTGTCAGTTATATGGCTTAACAGGGAAAAAAATGTTGAACCAACACATTAAAGAATATATTGCCTTGCAGCTAGCTGCATACCAGGCAGCTAATTAATGGACTTAAGCTCTTCGGGCATGCCAGTGCCAAAAGCGCTGCATAGCTATATAATCGCAGCGTTTTTCACCACAAAAATTGATATCATCGTGTTGCAGTAGCTTGTTTAAGTAAAAGCAGATGGTTTGTGCTAAACCGCTGCTCGGATTGTTTTTATAAGTGGTTAGCAACATAACTAACCACTTCTCCATATAGGTAAACTCTTTTGATGCGGTTAGACACATAATAATTTTCTCCCTAAAGAACATCACTGTTGGTACTACTTGCCAGTAAGGTATGCCAGATAACTGCCTTTGCATTCGCATTTAAGCATTTACAGTCACCGCAGTGTAGTAAACCTGAGTCGAGTAAATGAGTCAGTAGATTACTTGATATCTCTACTTGTACTTTATCGTAATTATTAACAGCTATAGTGGTCATATCTATCCCCCCATGTTTTTATTAAGCATAAACAAAGAAAACCATTAATGCAAATGATAATTGTTATCATTTAGTGTTGTTTAGTAAAGTTATTGAAAGTAATACAAGTTTCATTAAGTTTGTGATTTTGTTGTGCATAGGGAAAATAAATTAGGGCAAGGCGCTTGATTGAGTAATAGCTGGCTATTGGGATTGAGAGCAACGCTGACATGGCGTATTTTAACCAGCACAAGTGAGCAATAATTTAATGACATTGGTATAAATGTTATTTCATTTTACTAAAAGCTATTAGTAGTACAGTATGGATAAGCATTAATAAGAGGGAACAGATATATGAGTGCAGCAGTTAGCGTGCAGTCACTTTGCAAGCAGTATAAAGATGTTTGCGCCGTTGATAAGGTCAGTTTCGATGTTCAACAGGGACATTGTTTTGGTCTCCTTGGACCGAATGGTGCGGGCAAAACCACTACCATTGAAATTATGGAAGGTATTGTCAGCGCTACTTCAGGGCAAGTGCTCTATCAAGGCCAGCCCGTCGATAAACAGATGTCTCAACAAATAGGAATTCAGTTTCAAAATACCGCCTTACAAGACTTTTTAACCGTGAAAGAAACGCTTAATTTATTTGCTTCCTTTTATCAGCATACTTTAGCGCAAGAGCAATTGATTGAACTGTGTGATTTAAGTGAGTTTATTAACCGTGATAACCGTCTATTGTCGGGAGGGCAAAGGCAGCGATTATTACTGGCTTTAGCTTTGATTAACGACCCGGAAATACTCTTTCTTGATGAGCCGACTACCGGTTTAGATCCCCATGCAAGACGCAATTTTTGGCAATTAATTAAAAATATTAAAGCGCAAAATAAGACCATTATTTTAACGACTCATTATATGGATGAAGCAGAGCAGCTTTGTGACGATATCGTGATTATGGATCAAGGCAAGATTATTGCCGCAGGTACCCCTCATCAATTATTAGCCAAACACTTTGACGATGTTTTTATATATTTGCCTCTGGCACAAGTTTCAAATGAACTGGTAACTGTGCATGGCTGGACTAAATTAGCTGATCGTATTGAGATTGCTAGTAAAAACGTTGAACAAACGCTAACGCTGTTGATGGGACAGGGCGTTTCTCTTGATGGCTTACATGTTAAATCAGCTAATCTTGATGATTTGTTTTTGAAGTTAACAGGTCATTCTCTTCAAGCCTAGTTGCTAAAGTAGCCTTATACCTTAGGATGTTTTATGAATTTCAAACGTTTTTTTGCCGTATTTAAAGCGCGTAATATTGAGTTTTTCCGTGATAAGTCATCTCTTGGCTGGAACTTGTTTTTCCCGGTTTTATTATTAGTTGGTTTTTCATTTATATTTTCAGGTGATGGTCGTCCGGCTTATAAAATAGGTTTGCTTAGCCAACAAGGTCAAAGCGAAAGCTTGGAACAAGCAACATTGGCGCAACTACGCTTTATTGATTTTATTGACTATAACGATGTTGATTTAGCAAAAGCAAAACTTAGTCGCCACAGTCTTGATTTGTTAGTTGATTATAGTACTCAACGTTATTGGGTGAATGAAGAGTCTTCGAAAAGTTATTTAGTCGAAAAAATCTTTCTTGGTGAACAGTTTGGCCAGCAGCTAGGCCAACAACTAGGTAAGCAATCCGCTTTTACTCGCTTAGAAAGTAGTGGTAAGAGTATTCGCTATGTTGATTGGGTGTTACCTGGGATTTTAGGTATGAATATGATGTTCAGCTGCCTGTTTGGTGTTGGCTATGTCATTGTGCGCTACCGAAAAAACTCAGTACTAAAGCGCCTAAAAGCAACGCCGTTATCGGCTTTTGAATTTGTATCGGCGCAATTATTATCACGCTTATTTATCGTGATGTTTATGTCGCTAGTCGTCTACAGTGGCTGCAATGTGTTTTTTGATTTCTTTATGTTGGGCAGTTATTTAGATTTATTCATCATAGGTGTCTTAGGCGCTTTTTGCTTAATTAGTCTAGGCCTGCTGGTGGCTAGTCGTAGTAAAAGTGAAGAGCTTATTGGCGGCTTATTAAATTTAACATCTTGGCCTATGATGATGCTCTCCGGAGTATGGTTCAGCTTAGAAGGGGCGCCTAATGCGCTTAAAATATTTGCTGATTTTATGCCGCTGACTCATTTAGTTGCTGGCGCTAGAGCAGTAATTACTGAAGGGGCATCATTGAGTGATATTAGTTTTCATGTCAATGCATTGCTACTAATGAGTGGTGTATTTTTACTGTTAGGGTCTTATTTGTTTAGTTGGAATACCGAGCGATAAAGAATTGTTGCTCTTAACATAAGCGCAGAGCACCATATTTAGCAATAAAATAAAATTGTAATGATAGTGTTGTGGTGTAGTATTGGTAGTATAAACAAGCAAGTAGAGTTAGATTTCTTATAGCTTTCCTCCATGCACTGAGTTTGTGGTAATCATATGGTCATACCAGTATACTTGTTTTAAAATAGGTAGTTGTAACAACGGCTACCAGTGTTTTATCCCTTTTTATTGAGAGACCTATTATGGCTGTTGTGATTAGCGGAACGGGGTTATACACTCCTTCGCAGAGCATTTCAAATGATGAATTAGTACACTGTTTTAACCAATACGTAGAAAAGTTTAACCTTACCCATAGCCAAGAGATTGAAGAGGGTAAGGTAACGGCGTTATCTCCTTCCGATAGCAGCTTTATTGAAAAAGCTTCGGGCATTAAAAGTCGCTATGTTATGGCGAAAGAAGATATTTTAAATGTTGATGTAATGTCGCCACGCTTTACTGAACGCAGTAATGATGAGCTTTCCATGCAAGCCGAAATGGGCGTAGCTGCAGCTAAAGATGCTATGTTAGCTGCCAATAAAACCCCAGCAGATATTGACCTAATTATTGTTGCTTGTGCTTATACACAGCGCTCTTACCCGGCGATGGCCATTGAAATACAAAATGCCCTTGGTTGTGATGGTTGGGGTTTTGATATGTTAGTGGCATGTTCTGCCGCAACCTTTGGCATTATCAATGCTGCTAATGCCATTCGCAGTGGTACAGCTAAAACAGTGTTGGTGATTAACCCTGAAATATTATCTCCGCAAATTAATTATCGTGACCGAGACAGTCACTTCATCTTTGGCGATGTTGCTACTGCTTCTATTATTGAAGATGAAAGTACCGCCAATGCGGAGCATGTTTTTAAAATAGTGAGTGAAAAACCTATTACCCGTTTTTCCAACAATATTCGCAGTAATATTGGTTATATGAATAACTGTAGTCCAGAGAGTGTTGATGATATAGATAAATACTTTATTCAGCAGGGGCGTAAGGTTTTTAAAGAAGTTTTACCTATGGTATCTCATTTAATTATTACCGAAATGGAAAAGCTTAGCTTGGGTGCTAATGATATTAAACGGCTTTATTTACACCAAGCCAATATCAATATGAATAATTTTATTGCTAAAAAAGTATTAGGTAGGGAGCCGCTTAGCAGTGAAGCACCTATTATTTTAGATGAATACGCCAATACCAGTTCAGCGGGTTGTATCATCACATTGCACAAAAATAAGCAAGGCTTGGTCGCGGGAGATAAGAGTGTCTTATGTTCATTCGGCGCTGGTTATTCTGCATGTTGTTTAATATTGGAATATCTATAAAAAATAGTATCTGCGCTTATGACACAGTCTAGTTTTTGGCAAACACATACTGAGACCGGAGATTTTGCAGAATTATGCAATGGCCTTTATCAGCGAGAAATCAACCTTATTGCTAAGGGCGATTATGCCAGTGTTCAGGCTGTTCAAGCGCGTTTACAAAGTTTACCTTATTACATCACTCGAACAGCTCATGCGATGACAGACGTTATCTCTCAAGGGCTGTCACCCTTGCAATTGGATAGTCAAAACGCCAGTTGGTCGGCAAAACAAAGTACAAAATTACCTTTGTCAGGACAAGAAACCGAGCAAGAGCGTGATAAAGTTTTTGCCTGGTACTTGCAAGAAGGTATTTGTGTAGGCTTAGCTGTGCCAGTGCTGTTGTTTGATCATATTATTATTGATTGTATTGACCGCATTGATGTCGACAGGCAGAGACTACGTACTAATGTTGGTGGCTGGTTTTCACTAGTCGCTACTAATAGTGTCACCCAAGGCAGGGATGTAAATAAACAGCTACTTAAACCCAGTAAAAAAATTATGACCTCAGCTTGCGCAGGTCATTGTTGGCAAAGAAATATCAAGCAACTTCCTATTATTCCAAGTTTGCGAGAATTATTACTATCTTGCTCTATTAACTGGAAAAACTTCAAAAAACCTTTGGCTATTTAACTCTGCCTTTACTTAGGTATAATAACCATACTATTTACTGAATTTTATATCCTCTTCTTAGGTTTTTATGCGCGTATTTACCGCTGTTTTACTGATACTATTAGTGTTACTTCAATACCGACTTTGGTTTGGTAAAAATAGTGTGCCTGACTATATTGCCTTAAAAGAAAATCTAGTACGTCAGTTGGGTGCAAATGAAAAGCTGCAGCAACGCAATAAATTACTTTATGCCGACACTGACGATTTGAAGTTGGGGCTTGAAGCCATAGAAGAACGAGCTCGAAACGAGTTGGGTATGATCAAAGAAAATGAAACATTTTTTCGTCTCATTCCCAAAGAACGTGGTAGACGTAATGTGAGTGATAATATAAACGGCAAGGTGATGCCATAATGGAACAAGCACAAAAAATTATTGTTATTGTCCCAGCTGCCGGTGTTGGCAAAAGAATGCAAGCCAATTGCCCAAAACAATACTTACTTATTAATAATGAAAGCATTCTTAGCCACACTGTGATGAGACTGTTAAGTCACCCGAGGATTGCACAGGTGATTCTTGCCTTAGGTGAGCACGATCAATATTTTAATGAGTCTGAGTTAGCTCACCATAACGATATTATTCGAGTAAAAGGTGGCGCCGAGCGAGTAGATTCTGTGCTCAGTGGTTTACAAGCGGTTGATAGACAAAAATATCCCTGGGTGTTGGTACATGACGCCGCGCGTCCTTGTGTTAGCCATGAAGATATAGATAACTTGATTAATCAATGTTTAAGTAATAATTGTGGTGGAATTTTAGCAACACCTGTTCGAGATACCATGAAACGTGGTGTGAGTAAAATAGGTGCAATGAACACGATTAAAAATACCGTTGATAGAGAACAGTTATGGCATGCGTTAACGCCGCAGTTATATAAAACAGTTGAGCTAACTCATGCCATTGAGCAAGCATTAGTGCAGGGTTTGATCATCACAGATGAAGCTTCAGCAATGGAACATGCTAATCATAAAAGCCTACTTGTTTCTGCCAGTAGTGAAAATATAAAAATAACTCACCCTAATGATTTAGCATTAGCTGAATTTTATTTAAATAAGCAAGCAAATAGCTAGATAAAGGATGACACAATGCGAATAGGTCACGGTTTTGATGTACATAAATTTGGTGGTCAAGGGCCGATAGTGCTTGGTGGGGTCGCAATACCCTTTGACCATGGTTTTATCGCTCACTCTGATGGTGATGTCGCTATTCATGCACTTTGTGATGCTATCCTAGGCGCATTATGCTTGGCGGATATTGGTAATCACTTTCCTGATACTGATGGCCAATATGAAAATATTTCCAGCAGAATCCTATTACGCCATGTGGTCTCGTTAATGACAGAGAAGGGTTTTCAACTAGGTAATGCCGATATTACTATTGTTGCCCAAGCACCTAAAATGGCGCCACATTTGTTAGCCATGCGCACCTGCTTAAGTGAAGACTTACAAACCAGCATTGGACAAGTCAATGTGAAAGCTACCACGACAGAGAAACTGGGCTATACCGGACGAAAAGAAGGTATCTCGGTGCATGCCGTCGTGCTCTTAACTGCTATGGAACACCCATTTCCGCCAATGGAAGAGATTCAAAATACTTAGTTTTTACTCGCTCTATAGAGCTCACCACAGCATTAAAAGAAGATTCATAAATGTTAACAGAAAACGCCTATTTACACGGAAAACCAGAATCAAGTGGTTTATTACGTAGCCAAATAACTGACTTTAAAGTTTTTGAAAAATTACCTTATTTACCCTGCGGTGAAGGAGAACATTTATTTGTTCATATTCGTAAAACAGGTGCTAATACTTTATTTGTTGCCCGTGAACTCGCTAAGTATTTTCAAGTGAAAGAGCAGCTTGTTTCTTATGCTGGTTTAAAAGATCGTTTTGCGGTTACCGAACAATGGTTTGGTGTGCATGTACCAGGTAAGCAAGAATACAATTTAGACGACTTGAGTATTGAAGGCGTAGAGGTGCTGTCTTACCAGCGACACAATAAGAAATTACGTACCGGAGCATTAACGGGTAATCGCTTTGAGCTTATTTTACGTGACGTGACCGCTATCAAAGCGTTCACCGAACGCTGGCAAAAAATTGTTGAACAGGGTGTGCCAAACTATTTTGGCGAACAACGTTTTGGCATTGGTGGCGGTAACATTGAGCGTGCTTTGGGGTTGTTTTCAGGTCAAAAAGTAAAAGATAAGAAAAAACGTGGTATTTATTTATCGGCGGCGCGCTCACATATTTTTAACGCTGTGCTTAATGAACGTATACAGCAGCAATGTTTTGATAAAGTGGCTGTTGGCGATGTATTAATGTTGGCTGGTACCCAGTCGGTATTTCACCTTGATGAAATAGACGACACCATTAAACAGCGTTTTGTTGATAAAGATGTTGATATCACTGCCCCTATGTGGGGAGCTGGGGAGTTGATGACAAGTGATGAACCACTTAACCTTGAGCAAAAAATAGCAGGAGAACATCCGGAGTTTTGCCAAGGATTACCCCGTTTTGGTTTAAAACAAGAACGTCGACGCATTCGCTTAACTATCAGTGAAACTGATCTTGAATTATTATCGACAGGAGAAGGTTCAGCACAAAAAGAGCATAACGTCGTGAAAATTAGTTTCTTTTTACCTGCTGGTTGTTACGCTACCACCATTTTACGTGAGTTATTGACCTACCAAGATATGACCACCCGTATTGATAAAAGAGCAACAAGTGCTAGCCCTACTGCAGCAACGCCAGATACCAATAATGGATAAGAAGCCCTTAACAACTAAAATGAAGATATTACTGAGTAATGATGATGGTGTGCATGCCTTAGGCATCAAAGTACTGTTTGATGAACTGGCTAAGCATTTTATCGTCAACGTGGTAGCACCAGATAGAAACTGTAGCGGTGCCAGTAACTCTTTAACGTTACTGAACCCTTTGCGAGCTGAACACTTAGATAATGGCTTTACTTCAGTAAATGGCACGCCAACAGATTCAGTGCACTTAGGTCTTAGTCAGCTTTACACTGATTGTGACTTGGTTGTTGCTGGGATTAATAAAGGTGCTAACTTAGGTGATGATACCTTGTATTCAGGTACCGTCGCTGCAGCGACTGAAGGGCGTCATATGGGTATGCCAGCTATTGCAGTATCCTTAGCGGGTAAAAGTGAACAACATTACCAAACGGCAGCAATTGTTACTGCAAAAATAATCCAACGTTTACGGACTCATCCATTACCCGCAGATCAAATTTTAAATATTAATGTGCCTGATATGCCTTTAACTGAACTTAAAGGCATAAAAGTAACGCGCTTGGGTCATCGTCACAAAGCTGAAAGTATGCAAAAAATGCAAGATCCATGGCAACGTGACATTTATTGGTATGGTTTATTAGGCCAGGAATTAGACGGTGGCGAGGGCACAGATTTTCATGCTGTCGCCAATGGTTATGCTTCAGTAACACCGTTGACAGTGGATATGACCGCGCACCGAAGTATAGACAATATTAAAAGTTGGCTCAGTGAGCTCAACTTATCAGACTAAATCGAGATGTATTTTTATGATGTCTAGTCGCATAGGCGGAAAATCAAGACGCAGCGGAGAATTGCTGGCGCAAAAGTTACAAAATGAAGGGATCAGTAACACTGCCGTTTTGCAGGCTATTGCTCAATCCCCGCGGCATATTTTTGTGCCTGAGATATTGGCACATAAAGCCTATGACAATACCGCTCTTCCTATTGGCCAAGGGCAAACTATCTCACAACCTTATATAGTTGCCAAGATGTCTGAGTTATTACTGGCAGACGGGAGACCGAAAAATATATTAGAAATAGGCACAGGATCGGGTTATCAAACCTCTATTCTAGCTCAGCTAACGGATAAGGTTTTCTCTGTTGAGCGTATCAAAGCGCTACAGTGGCAAGCAAAGCGTTGCTTGCGGGCGATGGACTTACATAATGTCTCAATGAAACACGGTGATGGCTGGCAAGGCTGGCAGAGTAAGGGACCCTTTGAGGCTATTATCGTTACTGCCGCTCCTGCGAGCGTACCACCCGCATTATTAAGCCAGCTCGCTGATGGCGGCCGTTTAATTATCCCTGTTGGCGAACAAACTCAAATTTTAAAAATAATCACCCGCGATGGTGATACATTCAACGAACAGCAGGTAGAAGCCGTGCGCTTCGTGCCTTTAGTACCCGGAGATTTATTGTAGTGAAAATATTTTCTAGCCTTTATAAGTGGACTTTACGTTGGGCCGAACATCAATTTGCGCCACGATTTTTAGCCGTACTTACTTTTGCTGAGTCCATTTTTTTCCCTATACCACCGGACGTCTTACTCGCGCCTATGGTTTTGGCTAAGCCTCATAAAGCATGGTACTTTGCCAGTTTAACCACAATAGCGTCTATTTTAGGTGGGGCTGTTGGTTATTGGCTGGGGTACTTGATGTTTGAACCTTGGATTCAGCCACTAATAACAGAATTTGGCTACCAAGATCGTTTTAATACTGCAATTAGCTGGTTTAGTGAATGGGGTGTTTGGGTAGTATTTATTGCCGGTTTCTCACCTATTCCTTATAAGCTATTTACGGTCAGTGCTGGCTTTTTGCATATGGCATTCTTGCCGTTTTTTATTGCCTCAGCGATAGGGCGGGGCTTACGTTTTTTCATGGTTGCAGGTCTGATAAAATGGGGCGGTAGTGCCATGGAACAAAAGATTCGTCAGTGGGTTGATGTACTAGGTTGGGGCTTTGTTGGTGCCATTGTTATTGGCTATTTTTCTTTACGTTAAAGTGAATTGTTATTCTTCTTATTTATATAAATAGTCAGGTTGTGTGGGCGGTAAAGCAAAGGGCACTTCCCCGAAGGGAGTCATTGTGATTGCTTTTCGTACCATCAAATACACATTTGCTTACTTTATATTCGCTGTCACACTTTTCTCTTGTAGTAGCAGGAATACTCCTGCTCCGGTATCAAATATTCATAGCACTCGTATCTTAGGTGAACATAACCGAGATTCGATAAAATCTACGCAATACACTGTAAAGAAAGGCGAAACTCTTTATTCTATCGCTTGGCGGGCAAATTCTGATATTAGAAAAATAGCTCAGTTAAATAAAATCTCTCCTCCTTATCGAATTTACCCCGGACAAAAATTATTTTTAGTTGAACAAAGGGCTAAAAAATCAACGAAAGTAAGTAAGGATAAGGTGTCGAATAAAAATTCGACTAAAAGCTCTACAGCTAGCAAGAAAAATAGCAAAAAAAATACACTTGCATCTACGAAAAAGCAGGCGTATGGTGAAAATGTAAGCGCTCAGAAAACATACCAAAACAGCACTTTACCAGCAGGAAAATTTTCACAGAAAATTAGCCGTTGGCAATGGCCCGTTAAAGGCAAAGTTGTTAAGTTGTTTTCAAATAGTGCTCAAGGTAATAAAGGCATTGATATTACTAATCGTCGCGGTACTAAAATTAAAGCTACGGCGAAAGGTAAGGTGGTATATGCAGGTAACGCTCTTCGGGGCTACGGTAAACTCATTATTATAAAACATAACGATGACTACCTTAGTGCATATGCCCACAACGATCGCATCCTAGTTAAAGAAAAGCAGTTCATTAATATAGGGGATGTTATTGCCACCATGGGAGATACTGATGCCAACAAAGTTATGCTTCATTTTGAAATACGCTTTCGAGGAAAATCAGTTAACCCTTTAAAATATTTACCAAAAAGATAATGCTATAAAATAATAGCAGTAAATAAAAACCTTAAGATAAATACTAAAAAACAATCGGAGTTACCGTGAATATTTAAATATTAAAAACAAGCTTTGCAAATTTGGGAGAATAGCATGGTCAAATTACAAGAAGAAAAAAGTACTGTAGAATCAAAGGAAGACGTATCATCTAATTTAGATGCGACGCAGATTTATTTAAGCGAAATTGGTTTTTCACCATTATTAACCGCTGAAGAAGAAGTATATTTCTCACGCCTAGCCCTTAAAGGGGACGAGCCTTCACGCAAACGTATGATAGAAAGTAATCTACGTTTAGTTGTCAAAATTGCCAGACGTTATAATAATCGGGGACTGCCCTTATTAGACTTAATTGAAGAAGGTAATTTGGGCTTAATTAGAGCGGTTGAAAAATTTGACCCCGAAAGAGGCTTTCGCTTCTCTACCTATGCCACATGGTGGATACGGCAGACCATTGAACGGGCAATCATGAACCAAACCCGTACTATTCGATTACCCATACATGTTGTTAAAGAACTTAATATTTATTTACGTGCATCACGTGAATTAGTTCAAAAACTTGATCATGAACCTACCGCAGAAGATATAGCCTCTCACCTTGATAAACCTGTAGCTGACGTCAATAAAATGTTGCGTTTAAATGAGCGTATTGCTTCAGTCGATACGCCTTTTGCCGGAGATTCAGATAAAGCACTACTTGATGTTATTGCGGATGAAAAAAGCGCCGGTCCTGAAAGTGACTTACAATCTGAAGATATGAGCAATAACATAGTTCATTGGCTAAATGAGCTTAATACTAAGCAAAGGGAAGTCTTAGCAAGACGTTTCGGTTTACTTGGCTATGAAGCGGCAACCTTAGAAGATGTAGGTTGTGAAATTGGTTTAACTCGGGAACGTGTTCGCCAAATTCAAGTGGAAGCATTAAAACGCTTACGTGATATTTTATCGCAGCAAAACTTATCAATTGAGGCTATTTTTCAGGCCTAATTAAAATTATGGTTGGGGTAAGTTGTTGATATAGCAACTAGACTAGACATAAAAGTAGAACGTTTAAGGCAGCAATATTTTTTGCTGCTTTTTTGTTGCTAATAAAACACATTGATTAACTTGATCACCTAGGCTTATTGCAATAATTCAGCTCTTATACTTTACTTAATTGACCTAGTACAAAAAGTGGTCAGTTAGAGGTGTAAATTGAGCCTTAAGTTAGTCAAACCTTTCCTTACTCACTCAATACTATTGCTACTTTTAGTGTTGCAAGGTGTTAATGCTAACTTAGCACCTAGTAACCATTTCCCCCCGGCTTATCATCTGCAAAACCCTTTGGGCGCTTTACAAATTGAAAGTTTAACTATTTTTACCATGTTTCAAGATCATCAGGGCTTTATTTGGTTGGGTACTTCCGGAGGGGTATTGCGCTATGACGGCTATGAGTTTAAAAGTATCAGCAAAGACTTCGAGCAGCTAGAAGTCTGGTCTATTATTCAAGACAATAATAAGGATCTGTGGTTTGGTACCCGTAATAAAGGTCTGGTGAAACTGACGAGCAGTAATCAAAAAATCACCTTGTTTCAGCATGATAAAAATAATTCGTATAGCCTGAGCCATAATAATATTCGCAAACTGTTACTTTCTAAACAAGGTGATTTATATATTGCTACCTCTGGTGGCGGTTTAAATAAATATAATACCGATAGCAATAACTTTCAGAGAATCCCATTAATTAATCCGCAAAATACTGCAACGCTATATTTACGCGACTTGGTGGAAAGTAATACCGGTGATCTATGGATAGCCACTAGGGATTACGGTGTCATCCAATTAAATAAACGAACAAGTAAACTAACGTATTATCAAACGAGTGCAAAAGATAACAACACGCTCTCGAGTAATACTATTAAATCGTTGTCATTTGATGACAGCAACCATAAGTTATGGGTTGGTACTTGGGGAGGTGGTTTGAATATGCTTGATATTAATACTGGCAAGGTAAGACGATTTTACTTAGGTAGCGGAGATAAAAAAAATGTTGGGCCACAAACCATTGTTACTATGATGAGGGATAGGAAAAATATGTTGTGGTTAGGTACACTTAATGGTGTTGCTTACTTTGATTTAACCACAGAACAATTTCATTACTTAAAGGACGAGTATCCAGAATTATCAACCTTAGGTCATGCGGCTTATTATGCTTTAATGTGCGATGAGCATGGTAGTATTTGGCTAGGCAGTTGGCGTGGCAAGTTACATTCTCTTGTTTTAGATGATCATAATTTTCATTTGGAAAGTTTAACTCAATATTTTCCAGGTAGCATTCATGAAAAGTCGATATCATCTATTCTTACTGACAATAATGGTGATGTATGGCTGGGCACTGAAACAAGCGGTGTTCTTCACCTCAGTGCTAATCTGCAGCTAATTAAACACTTTAAACATCAAAAATCTGATGCAAACTCATTATCCGATAATGCCATAACCACTATTAAGCAGCAAAGCAATGGTGATATCTGGGTAGGCACAAGTAATGGTGGCCTGAATAAATATCAAAAAGAATCTGATGACTTCATTACTTTTACTTTGCTTAATAAAGATGGTGGACGTGGCTCAAGCGATTATATTAGTGAAATTTTTGAGTATAATAACAAGCTATTTATTGGCTCTGCTAGTGGTTTATATGAATTCAATTCACAGACAAATGAAATAAAACATATAGATCTAGTAGGGAAGGAAAAAATTTACCCTAGTAATGGCTCAGTAAATGCTATGTTTCTAGATAGCCGTTTCAAATTGTGGTTAGTGACGACAGAAGGCGTATATTTAAAAAAAACTGATATGCCTGTTGAACTTGTCTTTAGTTTTAATGAGCAACTGCCAGCGAGCAGTGTTCGTTTCTCAACTGTGGCAAAAATAGCCGAAGATGATCAGCACAATATTTGGTTAGCCACCAATACTGGGCTATGGAAAATAGAAGAAATTACCAAGAATATTAATGGCAATACAGTTTTAGTTCTACAGCAGCATTTATCCACTATATTATCAGGGATGCAAAAAGATAACGCTGGTATGCTTTGGTTAGCAAGTAATAATAATTTATATCGTTTTTCACCGTTAACTTATCAATTTGACACTTTTAGCATATTAGATGGCATAAAGGGCGGTTTTAATAATGCTGCTCATGGTCTAGCGATAAATAATCAGTTATATTTTGGCTCTGATTATGGGCTGTTGTCGTTTTCCCCTAGGCATATAGTGACCAAAGAACACAAAATTAAAGTTACCATTGATGACCTGCTGCTAGCAAATAAGTCAGTACAAGTTAATGAAAAAAATGGGATTCTGACTAAGCCTATTTATCAAACTCAACATTTAACCCTTCCTGATAATGAAAATATTATTTCATTTGATATATCAGCATTAGACTTTAGGCAGCCAAACAAGGTTATTTATCAGCATAGGTTACTGGGTTTTGATGAAGCCTGGATTAAAAATAGCGCTAAAAATAGGAGGGTAACCTATACCAACTTAAACCCCGGACAGTACACCCTATCTATTCGAGGGGCATATACCTTTAACCCTATCTGGGGAGAAAAAACCGATTTATCTATCACAATATTGCCACCACTTTGGTGGACATGGTGGGCGAAATTAATTTATGTACTGGTAGCGCTATTACTGCTTAAAGTCAGCTACCAGGTACATAAACACAGAATTCTTTTTATCGCTTATGAGCAAGCAGCCTTAACCGATTCATTGACGGGTTTGAAAAATAGACGCTTTTTAGAAAGCACCATTGATCAAGATATTTCCCAATCGATGCGCTTGAAAAAAGATAATACCCTCAATGCCGACGTGACCTTTTTTTTCGCCGACATTGATTTTTTTAAAGAGGTAAATGATAAATATGGCCATGAATCAGGTGATATGGTTTTGAAGCAATTCTCGGCTTTACTACAAGATGTCTTTCGTTCATCAGATCATATTATTCGTTGGGGAGGAGAAGAGTTCTTAATAGTTTCACGTTTTACGCAAGCTGATAAAGCTCAAGAGATGGCTGAGCGTTTACGAACTAAAGTAGGAAATAAATCATTTGAAATATCCAGTGGTGAAAAAATAACTAAAACAGTTTCTATTGGCTATACCACTATTCCCTTTGATCGCGCTGCTACTTGTCGCTTAAGTTGTTCACAACTCATTGAAGTCGCTGATAAAGCGCTTTATCACGTTAAAGATAACGGCCGAGATGGTTGGGCGGGTATTTCAGCAGGGGAACATTTTGACTTAAGCAAATTTGAACGTATTGGTGACTTTAATTTAGCTGACAAAGTAAGCAGTGGCGAAATAATATTGGTAAGTAAATTACCTCATCGCAGTTAAATTATCATGTTCATATCAATTTCTGTTTAGTTAACAAGGAAAACATCGGTTGCTTGCTAAGTTATCAATGTGAAATTTAATCATCAAAACTCAATCAAAATGGCTGCAACTACCGAGTAATAAAAAACCTATAGCAGGATAACTTTACTGCCTAGGTTAAATTATCAGCAAAAGCTACGCAAAAAGTCCATTAATAGGCTAAATTGTAATGAAAAATCCTGAATCCCCGTAGAATAAAAAGGTCATTTTATGGTACTATCGCGCCAGAAAATTTTAACTTAGAGCCAGTGGGTATTTTTCTTTAGTGGCAACGCTAAAATTAATTCTTCACTGAAATACACTGAAATTGGTGACTTACATTTTATCTAATTGATATTTATACTTTAACTTTGTTTATACATGGTTGTAGGGTAGTTGATATTGATTAGATAAACTAATGAACTGATTTTTATACTCCCATCAAAAGTAGTGCAAGTGTTTATGATTACAATAAAAAAAGGCTTGGATGTTCCTGTAAAAGGTGCTCCCCAGCAGGTAATCCATGATGGTCCGTCCATCAAAACCGTTGCAACACTCGGTGAAGAGTTTGTGGGTATGCGTCCAACCATGTTTGTTAAAGTGGGTGATCGCGTTAAAAAAGGTCAAGCGATTTTTGAAGATAAAAAAAATCCTGGCGTTAAATTCACAGCTCAAGCTGCCGGTGTTGTTAAAGAAATTAACCGTGGTGAAAAACGTGTTTTACAATCAGTTGTTATCGATGTAGATGGCTATGATCAAGAAACGTTTACCGCTTATCCAGCAACTGAATTTGCTTCTCTAGCACGCAAAGACGTTGTTAAGAACCTAGTCGATTCAGGTTTATGGACAGCATTTAGAACTCGCCCATTCAGCAAAGTACCTGCCGTTGATAGTGCACCTGCTGCGATTTTTGTTAGCGCCATGGATACTAATCCATTAGCTGCAAATCCAGAAGTCATCATTAATGAACAAAGTGAAGCGTTTAAAAATGGTTTAACTATTTTATCTCGCTTAACTGACGGTGAAGTATTTGTTAGCAAGGCTCCTGGGGCAAATATCCCAGTAGATACTAATGCAACAGTAACTGAATTTGCTGGTAAGCATCCTGCAGGTCTTGTAGGTACACATATTCACTTCTTAAAATCAGCAAGCGCCGACAGGTTTGTTTGGCATGTTGGTTATCAAGACGTTATCGCTGTTGCCAAATTATTCACCACTGGTGAACTTGACAATACCCGTGTTGTCTCACTTGCCGGCCCAGCTGCTACTAACCCTCGTTTAATACGTACGGTTCTAGGTGCAAGTACTGCTGAATTATCAGCAGGTGAAACCGTTGATGGTGAACTACGTGTTGTTTCAGGTTCATTACTAATGGGCTCAACCGCGGCAGCAGTTCACGGTTATTTAGGTCGTTATAATGTACAAGTATCATTAATTCTTGAAGGTCGTGAAAAAGACTTTATTGGTTATATGTACCCAGGTGCAAATAAATTCTCGGTAACACGCGCTTATTTGTCGCACTTGTTCCCAAGTAAGTTATTTAACATGACCACTACGACTAACGGTAGCCCTCGCGCCATGGTGCCAATTGGTAACTTTGAACGTGTTATGCCATTAGATATTTTACCTACCTTGTTTTTACGCGATATTTGCTCTGGTGATACCGACGGCGCGCAACAACTAGGTGCCTTAGAGCTAGACGAAGAAGATTTAGCACTGTGTACATTTGTTTGCCCAGGCAAAACAGATTACGGTGTAATTCTTCGTGATTGCCTAACCACAATCGAAAAGGAAGGTTAGTCATGGGCTTGAAAAAGTTTATTGAAGACATTGAACCGCATTTTGAAAAAGGCGGCAAACATGAGAAATGGTTTGCACTTTACGAAGCCGTTGCTACGGGATTATTTACCCCAGGTTATGTGAACAAAGGTAAAACCCATATTCGTGATAGCATTGATTTAAAGCGTATCATGATCACAGTCTGGCTTGCGGTTTTCCCTGCCATGTTCTTTGGCATGTATAACATTGGTTATCAAGCTGTTGACGCATTAGCGGCGGGTTATGCTTTACCACAATCTTGGCAAGTAGATTTGTTTACCTTGCTTGGTGGTTCGCTAACGGCCAGTGCTGATACTTTTAGCATGATGCTTTACGGTGCTTGTTTCTTTCTACCAATCTATGCGGTTACATTTGCTGTAGGTGGTTTCTGGGAAGTTCTTTTTGCTGCTGTGCGTAAACATGAAGTTAATGAAGGTTTCTTCGTTTCCTCTATATTATTCGCACTTATCTTGCCAGCGAGTATTCCATTATGGCAAGTAGCCATTGGTATTACTTTTGGTATAGTTATCGCTAAAGAAATCTTTGGTGGTACAGGTAAAAACTTCTTAAACCCAGCATTAGCGGGTCGTGCGTTTTTATTCTTTGCTTACCCTGCTCAAATATCAGGTGATGCGGTTTGGGTTGCTGTTGACGGCTTCTCAGGCGCTACTATGTTAAGTGCATTTAATGCTGGTACGGCGGGCATGGTTGATTACACCATGAACGCAGATTGGTGGAATGCATTCTGGGGCTTTATTCCAGGCTCTGTTGGTGAAGTATCTACTTTTGCTATTTTGTTGGGTGGTGCTTACATCCTTTATAAAGGCATTGCTTCATGGCGCATCGTCTTAGGTGTGTTTGGTGGTATGGTACTTACCTCGTTATTATTCAATCTTATTGGTAGTGAAACTAATGCAATGTTTGCTATGCCTTGGCATTGGCACTTCGTTATTGGTGGTTTTGCCTTTGGTATGATGTTTATGGCAACAGATCCAGTGTCGGCTTCATTTACTAATACCGGTAAATACTGGTTTGGTGCACTCGTTGGCGTGATGGTGGTATTGGTTCGTGTTGTTAACCCTGCTTTCCCTGAAGGCATGATGTTAGCGATATTATTTGCAAACTTGTTCGCACCATTGTTTGACTACTTTGTCGTACAAGGCAACATCAAACGGAGGCTTGCTCGCAATGTCTAAAACTAAAAAAACTGAAACGGTTGCCGGTACGCTGATCTTTGTTTTAATTATTTGTTTAGTGTGTGCAGCTCTGGTATCAGTGGCTGCAGTGGGCTTAAAACCATTACAAACGGCTAACAAATTACTCGACAAACAAACTAAAATTCTTGAAGCATCTAATTTATTAGCTGTAGCTTTAAAACCGGAAAACATAAAAGTTGCTGGTAGCGAAGATAAAAGCATTGTTAGTACTTACGAAAAGTATGTTGTTGCTAAAATGATTGATCTTGATTCAGGGGCAATTATTGATGGTGATGTAAATGCTTTTGATGAACGTAAGGCTGCGCGTGATGTTACTCAAAGTATCAAACCTAAAAATGACATGGCGGGTATTAACCGTCGTGCTAATAGTGCGGTTGTTTACCTAGTTAAAAACGAACAAGGTCAATTAAACACTATTGTCTTACCTATCTTAGGTATGGGCTTATGGGATTTAATGTATGGTTTTGTTGGCTTAGAAGCTGATTTAAATACCGTTAGCAGCGTAGTTTACTCTGACCTTAAGGAAACCCCTGGCTTAGGCGCTGAAGTGCTGAATCCTAGATGGAAAGCCTTATGGCCAGGTAAAAAAATGTTTAACGAGCAAGGTGATATTGCCATTAAAATCGTTAAAGGTGGCGCTAAACAAGGTGACATTCACGGTGTTGATGCTTTATCTGGTGCGACATTAACCAGTAATGGTGTTGAGCATACTTTGCATTTTTGGTTAGGTGCTGAGGGCTATGGTCCTTTCATCAGCAAATTTAAAGATGGAGGGCTTGATTAATGTCTTCAGATACTAAAAAAGCCTTATTTGGGCCAGTTATTGATAACAACCCAATTGCTTTACAAGTTTTAGGTGTTTGTTCTGCCTTAGCGGTAACAAGCTCAATGGCTAATGCATTAGTCATGACGCTAGCAGTGATGGTAGTAACAGCATTTTCAAACTTCTTTATATCGGTTATTCGTAATCAAATACCGTCAAGTGTGCGTATTATTGTGCAAATGGCGATTATAGCCTCACTAGTTATTGTTGTTGACCAAGTATTGAAAGCTTTCTCGTATCAATTATCGAAAGAGTTATCAGTATTTATTGGTCTGATCATCACTAACTGTATCGTTATGGGTCGCGCTGAAGCTTTTGCTATGAAAGAAAAGCCGGGCATAAGCTTTATTGACGGTTTAGGCAATGGTTTGGGTTATGGCGCAGTATTAATGGTCGTGGCTTTTTTCCGAGAACTCTTTGGTTTTGGTACTATATTTGGCATGGAAGTGTTTCAGTTAGTGCAAAACGGTGGCTGGTATCAAGGTAACGGCTTATTGGTATTACCATTTAGTTCATTCTTCATTATTGGTTTAATCATCTGGGCAATTCGCCAGTGGAAACCTGAACAAGTAGAGAAGGATTAATCCATGGAACATTATTTAAGTATTTTTATTAAAACCATCTTCATTGAGAATATGGCGCTAAGTTTCTTCCTTGGTATGTGTACATTCTTAGCTGTGTCTAAGAAAGTAAGTACAGCCATTGGCTTAGGTGTTGCAGTGGTAGTGGTATTAGGTTTGGCTGTTCCGGCTAACCAAATAATCTATCAAGCTATTTTAGCGCCGGGCGCTTTAGATAGTATTATGGGCATTACTGATCCGAAAGAATCAATTGACTTAAGCTTCTTATCTTTTATTACCTTTATTGGTGTTATTGCGGCGTTAGTACAAATTTTGGAAATGATTTTAGATAAATATTTCCCTGCTTTGTATCAAGCGTTGGGAATATTCTTACCTTTAATCACCGTTAACTGTGCAATATTTGGTGCGGTATCTTTCATGGTAGCGAAAAATTTAACCTTAGGTGAAAGTGTCGTTTATGGCATTGGCTCTGGTGTTGGTTGGATGTTAGCGATTGTATTGATGGCTGGTCTGCGTGAAAAGATGAAATATTCTGATATACCAGACGGATTAAAAGGTTTAGGAATTACGTTTATTACTGCTGGATTGATGGCTTTTGGCTTCCTTTCTTTCGGTGGTATTTCCCTGTAACTCAAGGTTAATGTTGGTTTAACAGTTAACAATGGCTGTTAGACCCTTAATAAAATTAAAGGAAAAGTCGATGGAAATTATTCTCGGCATATCGATGTTTACCGCGATAGTTTTACTTTTGGTGTTAGTGATTTTATTCGCTAAATCAAAGTTAGTTTCTACAGGTGACATTACAATTAGTATTAATGGCGACCCAAGCAAGTCAGTGACTGCTGCTGCAGGTGGCAAATTGTTAGGCGTATTAGCAGACCAAGGTATTTTTATTCCTTCAGCATGTGGCGGTGGCGGTACTTGTGGCCAATGTCGTGTTGACGTGCATTCAGGTGGTGGTGATATTTTACCAACTGAAGAAGGGCATATTACTAAACGTCAAGCAAAAGAAGGTTGTCGTTTAGCCTGTCAAGTTGCTGTTAAGCAAGACATGGTAATTGAAGTTGAAGATGAAATCTTCGGCGTGCAAAAATGGGAATGTGAAGTTATCTCTAATGATAACCAAGCAACGTTTATCAAAGAATTAGTGTTAAGAATTCCTGATGGCGAATCAGTACCATTTAAAGCCGGTGGTTATATTCAAATTGAAGCACCTGCACATCATGTGAAATACAGTGATTTTGACATTGATGAACAGTACCGTGGCGATTGGAAACACTTTGGTTTCTTCGATGTTGAATCGAAAGTTGATGAAGAAACTTTACGTGCCTACTCAATGGCAAGTTACCCAGAAGAGGAAGGCATTATTATGCTGAACGTGCGTATTGCTACGCCGCCTCCTGGACGCTTACATTTACCAGCAGGTAAAATGTCTTCGTACATTTTCAGCCTTAAAGCCGGTGATAAAGTGACAATTTCAGGTCCATTTGGCGAGTTCTTCGCTAAAGAAACTGATAATGAAATGGTCTTTATTGGTGGTGGTGCAGGTATGGCACCGATGCGTTCTCATATCTTTGACCAACTTAAGCGCCTTAAATCTAAGCGTAAGATAAGTTTCTGGTATGGTGCACGTTCTAAGCGTGAAATGTTCTATGAAGATGATTATAACGGCCTAGCAGCTGAAAATGACAACTTTGTTTGGCATGTTGCCTTGTCTGATCCACAACCAGATGATAACTGGGATGGCATGACTGGTTTTATTCATAATGTTCTTTTCGAAGAATACTTGAAAGATCACGAAGCGCCAGAAGATTGTGAATACTACATGTGTGGTCCGCCAATGATGAATGCTGCTGTTATCGGTATGCTTAAAGATCTTGGTGTAGAAGACGATAATATTATGTTGGATGACTTCGGCGGTTAATCGTTTATTTTAACTTGCCTATTGCCTTGATTTCATCGTCGACTGTGCTCATTGACTAACGTCAACTCCGCGCAGCCTTCTTGAACTAAAGGTAATATTCAGCGTTAAAAATTAAACAATTACTCATCGGATGAATATATTGATAAGGACGACTTCGGTCGTCCTTATTGTTTTATGAACTAGTACAGCAAGTAAATTATTTATATCGCTATATTTTTTGAAAAAGAATATAGCGATATAAATAATAATTTGGAACCCTTATGAATAAATTGAAACTAGTGTTGTTAACTGTTTTACTAATAAGCCTATCAGCTTGTTTCCCGAGTAACCCTTCAAATAAAATAGAGGTGTTACTGCAAGGTCGTACCATGGGTACTACTTATAATATTAAAGTAGTGGCGACAGAAGAGCAGATATTAGCGCTTGAATTAAAACAACAAATTGATGCTGCGCTGAAGCAAGTTAACCTAGAAATGTCGACTTATATGCCTAACTCTGAACTATCCAGGTTTAATCAATCGACATCGACTGAACCAGTGGAAGTCTCAGCAGGTTTTGCTCGCGTAGTTAAAGAGTCAATTCGTTTATGGAACTTAAGTGAAGGCAAGCTTGATGTCAGTATTGGTCCATTAGTTAATCTTTGGGGCTTTGGTCCTGAAAAACGTCCTGAAACTGCACCTAGTGATGAGGTAATTGCATTGACTCATAAGCGTGTCGGTTTGCAGAACCTAACATTAGAGGGCAACAAACTATCTAAGAAAATCCCTGATTTGTATATAGATTTATCTACTACGGCTAAAGGCTATGGTGTCGATGTTGTTGCTGAAATAATTGAAAGTAATGGCTTTACCAACTACTTAGTAGAAATTGGCGGAGAAATGCGTTTAAAGGGCTTTAAGCACACAGGTGAGCTATGGGCTATTGCTATTGAAAAGCCACTTACGAATGAGCGCAGTGTACAGCAAGTGATTATTCCTAAAGATAATGCAGTGGCCACTTCTGGTGATTACCGTAATTATTTTGAAGCTGATGGTATACGTTTTTCACATATTATTGACCCAGATACCGGCAAGCCTATTCATCATAAGCTAGTATCGGTAACTGTTATTCATCCGTCATCTATGACCGCAGATGGTTTATCAACAACCTTGATGGTGATGGGCATGGAAAAGGGTATGGCTTTTGCTGCGAAAAATGATTTGGCGGCATTATTTATTTCGAAGACTGAAAATGGCTTTGATGAGCGATTTACGGTAAAATTCAAACAATATTTGAAGTAATAAAGTCTTGATAACCCTTAGCACTAGTTCTTATGTTGGAAATGGTCTGTGGTAAATTTAGCACAATGACTCTTGTCCAGAGCATTGGCTGTCTTTAGTTAAGTATGTAAGTTAAGTAAATAGAGTGAGTTGAGAGCATAGTATTATGATGATTTTTTTTATTACCTTTGGTTTTTTCCTTGTGGTAGGCACTGCTATGGCAGTGGGGTATATTTTCCAGAATAAAGCCTTAGCAGGTAGTTGCGGTGGTTTAGCAAGCGTAGGCATTGATAAAGAGTGTAACTGTGATAACCCTTGTGAAAAACGACAAGAGCGTGAGAAAAAATCTGCGCTTGAAGATAACTTAAAAAACAGAATTGACGTAACAAACTTATAATTTCTGGTTTTATATAAATTGTTTCTAAGCTTTGCTACCTTGTACCACTAAGCTAGCAGCAAAAATTTAGTGCTAAACAAAAAAAAGGATAATGAATTTACTTCATTATCCTTTTTTTTGTCCGTTAACTCGCTTATCGAGTTAACGCTATATCGGCTCAAAGCTAGCTAATAAAATTGCGTATCTTAGCGATAATACCTTGGGCATCTAAGCCTAATTCCTGGTGTACTTCTTCTTGGGTACCATGTTTAACGAAATGATCAGCAACACCAATGTTGAGGATGCAAACAGGCTTGCCCTGAGCAAGTAGGTATTCATTAACGCCTGAGCCAGCACCACCAGCAATGGCATTATCTTCAATTGTTACCAGACAGTCATGATTGGCATTGAGTTCATCAATTAGTGTTTCATCTAGTGGTTTAACAAAACGCATATCTACTAAGGTAGCATTAAGCTCTATAGCGGCTTTCTTTGCCTGGACTAACATAGAGCCAAAGCTTAATAACGCAATGCTTTTTCCTGATTGTCCGCTACCTTCTGGTACTTCAGCTTTAAGAACAGTGACACCTTTACCAAGTGCTATGGTTTCATCAACGCTGGGCAGAGTTGCTCCGGTACCACTACCACGAGGGTAGCGAACAACGCTTGGACCATTATGTTTAAAACCAGTATTAAGCATTAGCTGGCATTCACGTTCATCTGAAGGAGCCATGATGACGGTATTAGGAATACATCGTAAAAAACTTAAATCAAAGACACCTTGATGGGTGGCGCCGTCAGCGCCAACAATACCAGCACGGTCAACCGCAAACATAACCGGTAAGTTTTGTATGGCAATATCGTGAATAAATTGATCATAACCACGTTGTAAAAAACTTGAATAAATCGCTACCACTGGTTTTTGACCACCAATAGCAAGGCCCGCAGCATAGGTGACCGCATGTTGTTCAGCTATTGCGACATCAAAGTACTGGTCAGGAAAACGCTGACTAAATTCGACCATACCAGAGCCTTCAGCCATAGCAGGGGTAACGGCGACTAACTTACTATCAACTTCAGCGGTCTTACATAACCAATCGCCAAAAATCTTAGAATAGGTAGGTAAACTTGGCTTTGCCTTAGGCAAATTTTTATCTTCCGGGTTAAATTTAGGTACCGCATGATACTTAATTGGATCTTGCTCAGCTGCTTGATAACCCTTACCTTTCTTAGTGGCAATATGGAGTAACTGTGGTCCTTTTAGCTTGCGCATGTTTTTAATAGTATCAACTAAACCATTAACATCATGACCATCAATAGGGCCAATATAATTAAAACCAAGTTCTTCGAAGAAGGTACTGGGCACAACCATGCCTTTTAAGTGCTCTTCAGCACGGCTAGCCAATTCTTTAATCGGTGGGATATTGCCTAAAATCTTTTTGCCGCCCTCACGTAAGCCAGCATAGAAACTGCCTGAGAGCATTTTTGCCAAATGATTATTTAGTGCACCAACATTTTGTGAAATAGACATCTCATTATCATTTAAGATAACCAGCATATCTTTATTAATGTCACCAGCATGATTTAACGCTTCAAAAGCCATGCCGGCAGTCATAGCGCCATCGCCAATAACGGCGACAGTTTTACGGTTTAACCCTTCTTTTTCTGCCGCGACAGATAAACCTAAGGCTGCAGAAATTGAGGTACTAGAATGGCCAACACTTAAAACATCGTATTCACTTTCTTCACGCCATGGAAAAGGGTGCAAGCCATCTTTTTGTCTGATGGTATGTAATTGATCACGACGACCAGTGAGTATTTTATGAGGATATGCCTGATGGCCAACATCCCAAATTAAATGATCAAATGGCGTGTTATAAACATAATGCAAGGCAACCGTGAGCTCAATTGTGCCTAGGCCAGATGCAAAGTGGCCACTACTTTTACTCACTGAGTTTAATAAGAAACTACGTAATTCATTACTAATACGTGTTAATTGCGCTTGCGGAAATTTGCGCAGCTCTTCAGGCGTATTTATCTGTGAAAGTAGTGGGTAGTCAGCAAGGTTTGTAGTCATAGTTTGTCTATTGGTAATAATTATTTATTTAAGGTTTTGCACTGCTTAGTCGCTTAGTGGCTGCGCTTAACAATAAAGGTAGCAAAATCTGCTAAAGATTGGGTATTGTAAGGTAATCTAGCCAAAGCTTGAAGCGCTTGTTGTAATAAGTTTTCTGCTTTGTCTTGTGCGCCTTGCAAACCGAGCAGTGCCGGGTAGGTACTTTTGTTTGCTGCAAGATCAGAGCCTACGGGTTTGCCAAGCTGCTCTTCAGTCGAGGTTAGGTCAATAATATCATCTTGGACTTGGTAAGCTAAGCCAATAAGCTGGGCGTATTCGCTTAATATTTGTTTGTGCTCATTGGTCACTTGCTCGCTACATTCGGCAGGCATTAATACTGCGGCTTCCAATAAGGCACCGGTTTTTAATGAATGTAATACTTCTAATTCACTTAATGGAATCGATTTATCTGTGGCGGCTAAATCAAGCGCTTGTCCACCACACATGCCAAGGTAACCTGAAGCGCGCACTAACTGTTGTATAAGCTTTACTTGTAGCGGTAACGTAGCTGAGTTTGGCTTTGTTGAAAAACTGTGATTGGCCAGTATGTCAAAAGCTAAAGTTTGTAGAGCATCACCCGCTAAAATTGCCGTAGCTTCATCAAAGGCCTTATGACAGGTTGGTTTACCGCGTCTTAAATCATCATCATCCATGGCGGGTAAATCATCATGCAAAAGTGAATAAGCATGAATACATTCAAGCGCGCCAGCAACTGCATCAATATCATTTAAGTTAGCAGCTGTTGCTTGCCCGGTAATATAGGCTAAATAGGGGCGCATACGTTTACCGCCAATAAGCAGTCCATAACGCATGGCTTCAAGTAACTTAGCATCATTAATGGTAAGACTATCAAGCTTGGCGGTTAGAAAATCATTGATACGTTGTTGGAAATCCTCATAAGAGGTCAGTGTGGTCATTAACTTTCGCTCACACTACTATCAAAATCAGTTAATTGTGCAGTGCCGTTTTTATCAAGCAGGATTTGTACTTTCTGCTCGGCAGCTTGTAACTTTACCTGGCTTATTTGGCTAAGGTTTAAGCCACGCTCAAAAAGTGCCATCGATTCTTCTAAGCTCAACTCACCTTGTTCTAAACTTTGTACTATGGTGTCAAGTTCATTTAATGATTCTTCAAAAGAGAGGTTTTCTAGTTTCTTTTTAGCCATGATTATTGCTCTAAGCAGATAGGGAATAAATAATTGCGGCAAACTTACCCTAGCTTGTCACGTGGGTCAATTGACCTACCGCAATTATTGTGCAAAAAATATTTTATCATTAGGGTTAAGTTATTGACACTACGGGCGATAAACTACTTATATCTGTTTTTTATTATTAGTAAATTATTCGTCAGATATTAGCGAATAGTTTTTACATAATGTACTATCCTTTTATTGAAGTATGGTCTTAAAGCGTAATGTGTTGTTTGTTTAGGAGAACTCTGTGGATTTAGCTACGTTAATTGGTATTGTCGGTGCCGTCGGTTTATTAGCCATGGCAATGGTATTATCAGGCGATATTATGATGTTCGCGGATACTCAGTCAATAATCATCGTTTTTGGTGGTTCACTTTTTGTGGTGATGGCTAATTATAATATGGGACAATTTTTCGGCATGGGTAAAATCATCGTCAAAGCTTTTATATTTAAATTAGAAAAACCTGAAGAGTTAATTGAAAAAGCGGTTGATATGGCAGATGCTGCCCGTAAAGGTGGTTTTTTAGCGTTAGAGGAAGCTGAAATAACTAATGCCTTTATGCAAAAGGGCGTAGATATGTTGGTTGATGGCCATGATGCTGATGTGGTTAGGGCCACTTTACAAAAAGATATTGATTTAACTACCGAGCGTCATGAGACCGGTAGTAATATGATGATGGCGCTCGCCGATGTTGCTCCTGCGATGGGCATGATAGGCACCTTAATTGGTTTGGTAGCTATGTTATCAAATATGGATGACCCTAAATCCATCGGCCCTGCAATGGCCGTAGCATTATTAACCACACTGTACGGCGCCTTCCTCGCCAATGTTATCGCTATTCCTATTTCGTCTAAATTGAAACTGCGTATGGCAGAAGAAAAAATGAATCAAGAGCTAGTACTGGATGCTGTTTTAGGTATTCAAGATGGTCAAAACCCCCGAGTTATCGAAGGCTTATTAAAAAATTATTTAGCTGAAGGTAAACGAAAAGTCGATACCACAGAAGAATAGCGGGAATACTTATGTTGGGAATGCTTATGTTAACAGTATCTATGCTAGGACTGCTTATGTTTAGAGGTGTAAATGGCTGAGCCAAAATGTAAGTGCCCACCTCCAGGGCTACCCGCATGGATGGGCACTTTTGCCGATCTTATGTCATTATTAATGTGCTTTTTTATTTTGTTATTATCTTTCTCTGAGATGGATGTGCTGAAATTTAAGCAAATTGCCGGTTCGATGAAGTTTGCTTTTGGTGTACAAAACAAAATTGAAGTCAAAGATATCCCTAAAGGTACCAGTATTATTGCCCAAGAGTTTCGCCCGGGTAAACCTGAGCCAACCCCTATTGAAGTGATCCAGCAACAAACCATGGAAATGACCCAGCAAATGCTTGAGTTTCAAGCGGGTGATGAAACATCGGCTGGTGGCCGACAAGAGCAACGTGGTACAGAGCGTGGTGGCCAATCTCAAAATACTGAGGATGCACTTTCACAACAAGCGATAGATCAAGCTAAACAAGATATGGAAGATGCTGCGCAAGAGCAAATAAACGAATTAGTTAAGAAAATTGCTGAACAGTTGGAGCAGCAAATTCAAGATGGTGCTATCGAATTAGAGTCGTTAGGCCAACAAGTTATTATCCGCATTCGTGAAAATGGTTCTTTTCCTTCTGGCTCGGCTTTTTTACAACCTAAGTTTCATCCCGTTATTAGAGAAATTGGCGAATTACTCAATACAGTACCGGGTGAAATCATGGTATCTGGTAATACCGATAACCGCGGCGTTGACTCTGAGTTATTTAGCTCTAACTGGGATCTGTCCAGTAAACGAGCAGTCGCCATTGCCCATGTATTGATTAAAGTACCTGGCTTTGACCCCTCCCGTTTAGTGGTAGCTGGTCATGCAGATACTCGACCTTTAGTCCCTAATACCAATGCTCTTAACCGTCGTCGAAATCGTCGTGTTGAAATTGCCATTAACCAAGGTAAAGCCAAAGAAACCGAACGCATTAGTATTACCAAAGAATAGAAAGCAATACTTTAGCTGAAATTTGCTGACTTAACGGTAAAACTTAAAAAAGTCTGAAAAATAGTGTATAATGCGCGCCATTATTTTTATGTCTTTTTTAGGTTATAACCGATGAAATTTATCGTAAAGCTTCAAGCCGAGATTACCATCAAATCTCGCCCCGTCCGTAAACGTTTTACTAAAATCTTAGAATCGAACGTTAAGAATGTTTTACGTCGTATTGACGAGCAAGTCACTACACGTATGAACTGGGATAATATTGAAGTTAATACTAAAGACAACTCACCTGAAAATCGTGAACGTTTAGTTGAAGCCCTTAAGTGCATTCCGGGCATACCCATTTTTCTAGAAGTTCAACAAACTGAGTTTGTTGATGTTCATGACATTTATGAAAAAACGTTAGCTGTTCATGCCAAAACTATTGAAAACAAAACTTTTTGTGTACGCGCTAAGCGTACCGGTAATCATGACTTTAACTCACTAAAAGTTGAGCAATATGTTGGTGGTGGCTTAAATCAAGCGGTAGAAAGTGCCAAAGTTAAACTAAAAAATCCTGATGTTACCGTACGTCTTGAAATCAAAAATAAAGATTTATTCATTGTTACCCAGCGTCATAAAGGTCTCGGTGGCTTCCCAATCGCTACTCAAGAAGACGTATTGTCACTTATGTCTGGCGGTTTTGATTCAGGTGTTTCAAGCTACCAAATGATCAAAAAAGGTGCCCGTACTCACTATTGTTTCTTTAATCTTGGCGGTTCAGCGCACGAAGTGGGTGTTAAACAAATCAGTTACTACTTGTGGAACAAATTTGGTGCTTCCCATAAAGTAAGGTTCTTTGCGGTAGATTTTGAGCCTGTTGTTGCTGAGATATTAGATAACGTTGAAAATAGCCACATGGGTGTGGTGTTAAAACGTATGATGATTCGTGCAGCGACAAAAATAGCAGAACGAGGAAAAATTCAAGCACTGGTTACCGGTGAAAGTTTAGGTCAAGTTTCCAGCCAAACCTTAACTAACTTAAACGTAATCAACCGGGTAACTGATACGCTAATCTTACGCCCGTTAGGCGCTTACGATAAACAAGACATTATTGATATAGCACGTAAAATTGGCACGGAAGAATTTTCTAAAACTATTCCCGAGTATTGTGGTGTTATTTCGAAAAAACCGACGGTAAAAGCGGTATTATCGAAAGTTGAAGCAGAGGAAGATAATTTTAATTTTGATATTTTAGACAAGGTTGTCAGTGAGACACGTGTTTATGATATTCGCGATATTGGTAAAGAAACCGAAGAAGAAATTCAAGCGGTAGATCTTGTTGAGAATATTCCTGCTAATGCAGTTATTGTTGACATTCGTAGCCCAGAAGAAGAAGAAGACAAACCTTTAGAGTTAGGTGATGTTGAAGTGAAACATATTCCTTTCTATAAGTTGTCCACACAGTTTGGCGATTTAGATATGTCGAAAGAATACCTACTTTATTGTGATCACGGTGTGATGAGCAAATTACAAGCGCTGTACTTACTTGATAATGGTTTCAAAAATGTAAAAGTGTATCGCCCTTAACGGTCACTTATTATAATTTTTATTTAAGCCTTAATTGAAATAGTGAAGTATTAATTTCATGATTAATGCTTCACTGTCTACTTCATTAGGACTTTTAAGGCTTAACTATTTACTATTCTTCCAAGCATTACCTTTAAGGTTTAGCACCTGTTGCCACAGTCGAGTATTTTCTGGCGTGGCAATATTATGCTGCTGACCTAAACGGTGAATATAACCGTTAATGTAATCAATCTCTGTAGATCTGCCCGCCAAAGTGTCACTGCGCATTGAAGAGCAATTTTTAGCTGTTGCTTGCGCTACTTTATGTACCATTAGTTGTAAGTCACTTAATAGCAAAGCTATGCTCTCTGCCTGGCTGACTGCGGTAATTTCAGTTAACAGCGAGCTGATTTGTTCACTATACTTCTCGTTATTTATCTCGCCATTATCAATGTTCTCAATAGCTGTAATTGGATTGATGACACAATTTATTGCCAATTTTAACCACTGTTTCTTCACTATATCTTGATGAAAGTTTACTTGGGGTAGGGCGCAGTTCAGCTGACTGGTTAATTGCTGTTGTTGGCTTAAACTTATCTCACCCGCCAGTAAGCCGATATCACTTTGACCAAGCCCTGTGTGGCTGACAGCTAAAGGTGTATTTCGATAACTGCCATGGGTAGTTAACATAGTAAGAATCGCTTGCTGACGGGGTAATAATTTAACTACCTCCGCCAAAGTACCCATACCGTTATGAGCGAGAACTACCAAGCAATGAGGATTAATGTCTTTAGCTATTTTCTTGATAGCATCGGCAATATGAAATGATTTCAGGCATAGAATAATGACCTCAGCACAATTTATATCAGCCGTTTGACTATAAATAAGTGGGTAGCTAGTTGGATAGCAAATTTGAGAATTAAGTTGAGAATCTTCAGCGTGGTTTTGTTGATAGCGGGTAAATTGATAGCTAGCTGAGTTTAGCTGCTCTTTACTTAGTAATGCTTGATCAGAGGCAAGCAGGCTAACTTTTTGCTTGCTATTAACATTTACTTGAGACAAATGGTGATACCAAAGTAAACCCATGGCCCCTTGTCCAACAATAATAATATTATCTAATTTAGCAGTCATAAGTTAGTTATTTACCATTTTCTTTAGTTATCCGGGGGACGTTAGCAGAACTTGCTTACGGCTTTACTGTGAGATGCTTTCGAAAATAACTGAGGTACAACCATTTTGCTAGTACAAATAAACTAATGCCGATAACATCAGCAATAAAATCACCTAGCTCTCCACTTCTATAGCCAAGAAAAGATTGACCAATTTCTGTTAACGCGCCATAAAAAATGAGTAAAGGCACACAAAGAGGCAGGGATAATTTTATAATGGAGTGGCTAACCCAAGTTAAAATAAAAAAACTGGTTAAGTGGCCAATAGTATCTATTTCGGGGAACTGAAAAATGTGTTTTCTTAAGGTGTCAGGTAAAAATTCATGAGCGAAAAACAGCAATATTGTTACGGTAATCACAGTAAACAAAAAGTAAGAATGTTGGCGAGCCTTCACAACGAACCTGTAAATAATTAAGAAAGTGATTTGATACTAGCATGATTTAGCCAGTATTTCTTGCTGGGCTTCGGTCTCAGTTTGAGTTGCTCATCTTTGCTAAATGTTTCAGTTCAGTGCTTTAGTTAAGCGCTTTAGTTGCGTGCATTAATGGTGAAGGTATAATAGATCGCATTGAGCAAACTCACCCACATAGAGAATAAATTATGCCTTCAATGGATATCGTATCAGAAACTGATTTAGAAGAAGTTCGTAATGCTGTCGACAATGCTAACCGTGAAATTACCACACGTTTTGATTTTCGCGGTGTTGAGGCAAGTTTTGAGTGGAAAAAGCCCAATATAACCTTGAAAGCCGAAGGTGATTTTCAATTGAAGCAAATGTGCGACATGTTGCGCAGTCAATTAGCTAAACGTAATGTTGATGCTAAAGCCATGAACGTTGGCGATGCTAGTGCTACCGGCAGAAACTGGAGTCAGCAAGTCAGCTTTAAAGAAGGTATCGAGCAGGATATGGCTAAAAAAGTAGTCAAACTTATTAAAGCTGAAAAGTTAAAAGTACAAGCGGCTATTCAAGGTGAGCAAGTACGAGTAACAGGTAAAAAGCGTGATGACCTACAAGCGGTAATGCGTTTATTAAAGGCTGCTGAGTTAGAACAGTCTTTCCAGTATACTAACTTTAAAGACTAGTATTGCTGTCCTCTCGTAATGTAAAGCGCTAGCTAAATTAGCGTTATTGCCAAAAAAACCATAACATTGTTATGGTTTTTTTATGCGTTTTGAACTGATAACAGTCAATCGTTAGAAGCTAACTGAAAGCAGGGTAAATCTACTCGCTTACTTTATTATTTTAAAAATGAAAGCGACTACTTAATAGCAGGGTTAGGTCATTATTGTTGCTTAAATTTCTAACTATGCCACCTTCAATACCCCATGTTGAATGCACCCATTGCAGGCCAAGGGTCACTTGGTGGCTGATTTTATCTCCTGCTTGCCATCGGCCGCCGAGTTCTGTCACCATATAGATTTCCGGCGCTATACCCCAATCAGGGTAAATTGAAGGTGATAATCTATATTGCCAAGAAATATCATATCGTCCACTATTAGGTCGGCTATCAATACCCGCTTGATAAAGTGTATCAAAATCGAATTCATGTCTGTTTTTAAAAAAAGTATAAACAAAGCCAACTTGTATCGCTGGATCTCGATGCTTATTACTGGAATTATTAGCAGTAACATTAGGACTATCACTAATAGGGCTATCACCGATAGGAAAGGTTGCACCCGCTAATAAGGCTAACCTTGATGTGCCTGAGAAAAAGTCATCTTGTATTACCGTGTGACGATATAAAGTCGATAGCTCGCTAAATTCTTGTTCATCTCTAGGTGTTACCTTGTAGGGCATGGCAAATAGCAAAGCTTGTTTATTGCTTAAGCCGTAGGCAGCACTGCTAATAAAATTATCGCTGTTGCTATTTGTCGCATGCACATATAAAAATCTTATCACATAACCATACTTATCAAGGGGTAAGGCGACCAATGACCTTAAGCCCATACTGTTAGCATTTGGCACAGTAAGTAGCGCTAATATTGCGGCTATAACTATTGATGTAAAGCTAGTTATTAGCGTCTTCATTTGATATCACAGTGACTTTTATGGGAGTAAAGCCTGCATCCAATATCGCTTGTTTAATCATTGCAGTAGTAGGTGATTTTCCCTTGGTTTCCAAGCGAACTTTCTTCATCTTCATACTGACTGCTACCTCTTCAACACCAGCCATTTTATTGAATTTTCGATTTAAGCTGTCAACACATAACGCGCAGGTCATGCCGTGTATTTCAACTTCTATGGTCTTGGCGTTAATTGAAGCCGTCATGGTTAAAGCGACAACTAATGGTAATAATAAAATTTTTTTTCATGGTTTAATGCTCCTTTATAGTTCGAGGATGTTTCGAATGGGTAGTAATAGGTAACTAGTGAAAAAGCCAATAAACCAGATTATTACACTTAGCCAAAATATTCTTTTGTTCAAACGCTTTGATTTTTGACAAAGGGCTGCTAAGTCCGGCTCAACAGGGCAATGCTGATTAGGTCGCCAATTAAGCCAAGCTAAAGCCATCAAAATCAACGCTGCTATTATCAGTGTCCAGATCTTATGTTCAGCAAGAAAAACCAATCCAGGAATGTTGTAGTTTAAACTAGCAACTAGGGCACCAAAACCTAATGTTACTAGCAAGATAGGTAAGGCACAGCAAAGCAAGGTGCCGCTGGCAATAAAAAGTGTCAGCCATTTTAAGTAAGGTTTTTCTAAAATATTATTGTCTGGCATGTTAACTCTCACATCCTGAACATGAGCCCGACTCTTGAATTGGTGGACAGGGCACTGAGCCATATGAGCAAAATACGCAACAATCACCTTTAAGAGGTTTCAGTAATACCTGACAAGCGGTGCACTCATAGAACCATTGGCAAGCATTGGTTGGCATTTCAAGCAATTTTCTATCGCCACATTCGGGGCAGGTTAGTTCTGAGTTGATGATAATTTTAGTCATATGCGATCCCTAGTTTGTTTCTGTTAGTATAGAACCTATAGTTACTATAGGTTCAAGGGGTTTAAAATGAATTATGAAAAATATTCTATTGGTCAGTTAGCTAAAAAAGCAGGGTGTAAGGTTGAAACGGTTCATTACTATGAAAAAGTAGGCTTAATGCCCGAGCCACCGAGAACTGAGGGTGGTCATAGGATATATTCATTACCTCATGTTAAACGCTTGAATTTTATTCGGCGCAGCCGTGATCTAGGTTTTAGAATTGAGCAAGTTAAAGAGCTACTTAAGTTTATTGATGAGCCCAACCACTATTGTGGCGAAGTTAAAGCAATGGCAATGCAACAAGCTCGTGTGGTACAAGAAAAAATAGATGATTTACAGCGTCTTAAATCAGCGTTGAATGAAATGGTCACTCACTGTGCCTCAGGTAATAAGCCAGTGGATGATTGCCCTATAGTCGATGCGTTATATACCGAACACAGCACCGAAAAGAGCACTGAAAAAGCCACTTAAGAAGTTACTTGAAAGGTCACTGGTATAGCCATGGAGCAAACAACTGAACAAGCAAGGGGCTAAAATTAAATACAATAAAAGGTTTGAACTGTGATCTTTGCTCTACATGCCAGCTTGTCCCTTCTCTGTTTACCACTGTAAGATTTAGCCTTGTTGTCGCTTTAAAGTTTCTCGTATAGGAAACTTTCGGTAAAACTGTTATCTTCAAACGGCAATAGTCCTTAGCAGTAGTCCTTAGTAATAGCGCCTAGTAATTGATCCTAAGCAATGGACCCTAAGCAAATAACCTTTTTACTGTGAAGATAAAATTTTTTGATAACTTTCATTGATAGCTTTGAACAAATACCGACAAGTGATTGGCACAGGCTAAATACATCCTCATGCCCGTTAGCAAGTTATGAGTTTTTTAAGGCGTTAGAAGATAGTCAGTCAGTATCTACTGCGCGTGGTTGGCAACCTCATCATATGGTTATTAAAAACGATGGCACCATTGATGGCATTATGCCTTTGTACCTTAAGCAGCACTCTTGGGGCGAATATGTCTTTGACTGGGATTGGGCCCGAGCATATGAGGATAATAAGCTAGCTTATTATCCTAAACTTGTTGGCACTATTCCTTTTACGCCACTGACTAGCAACAAACTCTTGTCAAATAAGTTCAGTTTAGCGGAGCTCTTGCCGTCATTAATTAGTCATTGCCAGCAGCATGAAATAAACAGCTGGCACATATTGTTTTGCCCTGAAATTGATAGCGCGGTAAGGCAAACAGAAAACGATCAAAGTGTCGGTATGGCTAAATTACCGGCAGATGTTCATCAACGTCATACGGTACAGTTTCACTGGTTTAACCGAGGTTATGCCAGTTTTGATGACTTTCTTGCCACTTTTACCTCGCGTAAACGTAAAAATACCCGTAAAGAAAGGGCATCAATAAATCAGCAGGGCATTACAATCAGGCAACTTCAAGGGCAAGATATTACCGCTAAAGATATCGATTTCTTCTATTTGACCTATCAGCTCACTTATCTTAAGAAAGGTCATCAGCCTCATCTTAGTTTTGATTTCTTCAGGAAAACATTTAACAACTTAGCAGATAATATTTTACTAATAATTGCCCGCTATGAAGATAACGATGTGGCTTGTGCTTTATTTTTTTATGATGAAACACATTTGTATGGCCGATACTGGGGCTGTCAAGAATCATTTAAAAACTTACATTTTGAGCTTTGTTATTACCAAGGCATAGAATTTTGCATCCAACAAAATTTACAATGCTTTAACCCTGGTACCCAAGGTGAACATAAAATTCAACGAGGCTTTGAGCCCGTATTAACCCATTCATATCACTGGGTTAAACATGCAGCTTTTAAAGGTGCGATTAGAGAGTTCTGTCAACGCGAATGTGAACATATGCAAAGTTATCTTCAGCAATGTCGACAAGCATTGCCATTTAAAGTGGAGGTATAAATTGCCTCTAAGCTTTGCTTTCAAATAGATACCTTACCTAGGAAATTATAATGGATATCGCTTTTTCTCAAGCTTGTGAAAATAATAAACAGCCAATCCTTACGGTATTGCAAAACGCTTTTGCCAATACTAAGCAGGTATTAGAAATAGGTTCGGGCACAGGGCAACATGCGGTTTTTTTTGCTAAACAGTTACCGCAGCTTTGTTGGCAGCCAAGTGATCTTCTTATTAATCACCCATCGATAAACTATCGCAGACAAAACAGTGGCTTAAGGAATATGCTTGCGCCGATTGTTTTAGATTTACATCAACCATGGCAAGTGGCTTTGGCAAAGCCATCCCAGCAAGGAGTTATTGATGGGATTTTTACCGCCAATACCTTGCATATTGTCAGTAGCGCTTTGGTTAAGCTATTTTTCACTGGAGTAAAACAGAGCCTAGTTAAAGGTGGCGTTTTATGTGTTTATGGGCCCTTTAATTACCAAGGAAAATATACTAGTCAAAGTAATGCCAATTTTGATTTGTGGCTAAAGGATAGGGATGCCGAAAGTGCTATACGTGATTTTGAACACATTGAAAATTTGGCTGAGGAGGCAGGTCTTGCTTTAATATCGGATAACCCTATGCCCGCAAACAACCGCTTACTGGTCTTTATTATGAACTAAGGTTTTTTGATAGAATAGAAACATCTAGACGTCTATACGTTTAGATGTTGACATATCTAGCAATCTAAGTAATATGATAATCATCAATTTATTATGTTCTTTTTTTTGTTAGGTAGTGTTATGCCCATTAAAATTCCCGGTCAATTACCCGCTTTATCAGTGCTAGGTAAGGAAAACATCTTTGTGATGTCAGAGCACCGAGCGGCCAATCAAGAAATTCGCCCGATGCAAGTGGCTATCTTGAATTTAATGCCTAATAAAATTGAAACAGAAGTACAAATTCTGCGGATGTTATCTAATACGCCATTGCAAATTAATGTCGAATTTGTCCGTATCCATAAAAATGTTTCCAAAAATACGCCAAAAGAACATTTAGATAATTTTTATTGTTTATTTGATGAGATTAAACACAAGCAATATGACGGTTTGATTATTACTGGCGCGCCTTTAGCTTTATTAAATTACTCTGACGTGAGTTACTGGGATAAAATTTGTGAAGTGTTTGATTGGGCCGAGAAAAACGTCACTTCCACTATGTTTTCTTGCTGGGCTGCCCACGCTGCTTTATATCATCATTACGGTTTAAACCGTCATTTGCGCCAGAAAAAGCTGTCTGGGGTATATCAACATTATCCCCTTGATAGTAAAGAAGAACTTACTCGTGGTTTTGATGAAAGCTTTAATGTGCCGCACTCGCGTTATGGTTATATTAATCAAGTCGATTATCAAAGTATTGAAGAACTCAATATTTTAGTACAATCAGCAGATGCTGGTGTTTGTTTGGTCGCGAGTAAAAATAAGCGACAAGTGTACCTAACCGGACACCCAGAATATGATACCGCCACCTTGCATGAAGAGTATCTTAGAGATTGCAAGAAAGATGCAGCCACGCCACTGCCAATTAACTATTATCAAGATAACAATGTTAATAATAAACCGGTCGGCTCATGGCGAAGTCATGGTAGTTTGCTTTTTACTAACTGGCTTAATTATTATGTTTACCAAATAACGCCATACCAATTAGATGCTGATCATATTAATTCATCGCTAATGAAATAGAACATTAAATACTAAAAACTCCCTTATTCTTTAAATAGTTACTCCTGGATTTAACATGAAAAAACACCCATCTTTTGCTTTATTTGAACAGCAACTGGCTAAAAATATTCTCATTCTTGATGGTGCTATGGGTACCATGATCCAAGCGTACAAGTTTGAAGAGCAAGACTTCCGTGGCGACCGTTTTGCTGATTGGCATACTGATGTAAAAGGCAATAACGATATGTTAGTGCTTACTCAGCCGGAAGTGATTAAAGCGATTCACCTTGAGTACCTTGAAGCCGGCGCTGACATTCTTGAAACCAATACCTTTAATGCTACCACGATTGCCATGGCTGATTATGACATGGAAGAGTATAGCGCCGAGATTAATCGTGTTGCTGCACAAATTGCTCGCGCAGCTGCCGATGAATACACCAAAAAGAATCCAGACCGTCCACGTTTTGTTGCCGGTGTTTTAGGGCCAACTAACCGTACCTGTTCTATTTCTCCCGATGTAAATGACCCAGCCTTTCGTAACGTTACCTTTGATGAATTAAAAGAAGCTTACATTGAGTCGACCTTAGCGTTAATCGAAGGTGGTAGTGATATCATTTTAATCGAAACTATTTTCGATACCTTAAATGCTAAGGCGGCTATCTTTGCCGTTGAAACGGTATTTGAGCAATTAGATCAGCGTTTACCGGTAATGATTTCAGGTACTATTACTGATGCCTCCGGCCGTACCTTATCAGGGCAAACTACCGAAGCATTTTACAATTCACTGCGTCATGCAAAACCGGTTTCATTTGGTCTTAACTGTGCATTAGGTCCGGTTGAACTGCGCCAATATGTTGAAGAGCTAAGCCGTATTTGTGATGTTGCTGTATCTGCTCACCCGAATGCCGGTTTACCGAACGCTTTTGGTGAATATGACTTTACCGTTGAGGACATGAATACTCATGTGCAAGAGTGGGCTTCATCAGGGTTTTTAAATATCATTGGTGGTTGTTGTGGTACTACGCCTGAGCACATTAAAGGCATGGCTGACACGGTTGCTAATATTACGCCACGTAAAGTAGAGCCGCGTGAAATTGCTTGTCGTTTGTCTGGTCTAGAAGTATTAACCATTAATGGTGATAGCTTATTTGTTAACGTTGGTGAACGTACCAATGTAACGGGTTCGGCTATGTTTAAACGTTTGATTAAAGAAGACAATTACGATCAAGCTATTGCGGTAGCCTTACAACAGGTTGAAAACGGCGCACAAATTATTGATATCAACATGGATGAAGGCATGTTGGAGTCAAAAGACGCCATGGTACGCTTTTTAAACTTGATTGCAGGCGAGCCAGATATTGCCAAAGTGCCAATTATGATCGACTCCTCTAAATGGGACATCATTGAAGCGGGCTTAAAATGTATTCAAGGTAAAGGCATAGTTAACTCGATCAGCTTGAAAGAAGGCGAAGAAAACTTCCGCAAACAAGCTGAATTAGTACGCCGTTATGGCGCGGCTATGATAGTGATGGCGTTTGATGAAGAAGGCCAAGCGGATACCCGTAAACGCAAATATGAAATTTGTCATCGTGCTTACCATATTTTGGTTGATGAAATTGGTTTTCCGCCGGAAGATATTATTTTCGACCCCAATATTTTTGCCGTGGCTACGGGCATTGAAGAACATAATAATTACGCGGTCGATTTTATTGAAGCGGTTGGCGATATTAAGAAAAACCTACCTTATGCGATGATATCCGGTGGTGTTTCTAACGTATCATTCTCGTTTCGAGGTAATAACCCGGTGCGTGAAGCTATTCACGCAGTGTTTTTATATTATGCCATTAAAAATGGCATGGACATGGGTATTGTTAACGCCGGCCAGTTAGCCATTTATTCAGATTTGCCGAAAAAATTAAAACAAGCAGTAGAAGACGTTATTAAAAATAGTGATGATGACGCTACCGAACGTTTACTTGATATTGCCCAAGAATACCATGGACAAGCGGGCGGCCAAGCTTCAAAAGCGGATTTAACTTGGCGAGAGTTGCCGATTAATGAGCGCTTGTCTTATTCATTAGTGAAAGGTATTAATGAGTTTATTGTTGCCGATACCGAAGAAGCACGCCTTGTGGCTGTTCGTCCGTTAGATGTTATCGAAGGACCGTTAATGGACGGCATGAATACCGTTGGTGATTTATTTGGCGCTGGCGAAATGTTTTTACCGCAAGTGGTGAAATCAGCGCGAGTGATGAAACAAGCGGTTGCCCATTTAAACCCATTTATTGAGGCGGCAAAAACTGAAATTAGTACCAACGGTAAAGTCTTATTAGCGACAGTAAAAGGCGATGTCCACGACATTGGTAAAAACATTGTTGGCGTAGTGCTGCAGTGTAATAACTATGAAATTATCGACCTTGGCGTAATGGTTTCTTGTGAAGATATTTTACGGGTAGCGAAAGAAAAGAAGGTCGATATCATTGGCCTTTCAGGCTTGATCACACCATCCCTTGATGAAATGGTCCATGTTGGCAAAGAAATGAAACGCCAAGGCTTTAACTTGCCGTTATTGATTGGCGGAGCGACAACGTCAAAAGCCCATACTGCTGTTAAAATTGAACCTCAATATGATGAACCTGTAGTTTATGTCTCTAATGCTTCGCGCGCGGTTTCTGTGGTCAGTAAATTATTATCCAAGGAACATAAAGCAAAGTTTTTTGCTGATACTAAAGAAGAATATGAACGGGTGCGTGTGCGCCATTATAAAAAAGGTCCTCGTTCAAGCTTAATAAGTCTTGAAGCGGCTCGCGCTAATGCCACACCAATTAGTTTTGATGGCTACACCCCGAAAAAACCGAACAAGTTGGGTGTTACCGTACTTGATAATATCGATTTGAATGAAGTAAGAAAGTATATCGATTGGACACCATTTTTCATGACATGGCAGATGTCGGGCAAGTATCCGCTAATTTTAAAACACGAAGTGATTGGTGTTGAAGCAACAAGCTTATTTAATGATGCTAACGCTATGCTTGATGACGTTATCAACAATAAAAAAATATCTGCTAGAGCGGTATTTGGTTTGTTTCCTGCGAACAGAAATCAAGATGATATACAGCTATACACTGATGAAAGTCGCCAGGAAAAATTAATGAGACTTCATCAATTACGTCAGCAAAGTAAAAAACCGGCAGGGCAGTTTAACCGCTGTCTAGCGGATTATGTTGCCCCAATTGATAGCGGTATTGACGATTATATTGGCGCATTTGCGGTGTCAGCAGGTTTTGGTGTTGAAGATTTAGTGAAAGTCTTTGATGCTGATCACGATGCCTATAACTCAATACTATTAAAAGCGGTGGCGGATAGATTAGCCGAAGCCAGTGCTGAATATTTACATGAAAAAGTGCGTAAAGAATACTGGGGTTACGCCCCTGATGAAAGCCTAGGTAATGATGATCTTATCAGAGAAAACTATCAAGGTATTCGTCCTGCGCCAGGTTACCCTGCTTGTCCTGAACATACCGAGAAAGGTTTATTGTGGGAACTACTCAATGTTAAAGAGAACATTGATATGGACTTAACCTCAAGTTACGCCATGTGGCCAGGTGCTGCGGTAAGTGGTTGGTACTTCTCTCACCCTGAGTCTAAGTATTTTGCTGTGGCAAAGCTGGCTAAAGATCAGGTTCTTGATTACGCTGCTCGTAAAGGCATGACCATAGAGCAAGCCGAACGTTGGTTGTCAGCAAACTTGGACTATGAGCCGGAGTAAATTAACCTGAGCAAGCGAAATGTCATGTAGCATGGATGCTATTAACACAAACGGATCCCATGTTCACTTCCTGTACGTAAGTCCAAAGAGCTGGATCTTCGACTAGACACTTCGAAGATGACGACTAGCGTTAAATGCCAAAGCCGTCTGTATAAACATAATGAACAATAAAAAAGGCTGCATCCTGATGCAGCCTTTTCGTTTTCTCGTTAACTGGTAAATTTAAGTTTTACTGGTAATTGCTTAACCTTAGATTTAGCTTATTACCAGTACTTCACTAGCCTTATGGGGCTGCTTGGAATAAGTCTGTTTGTTGAACAACAAACTTATTATTGAATTTTGCTGATAATACACCTTTACGATGTGCGAGCGCTGATTGTAGTTTTTTTGCTACCTTAGCAATAGCTACATATAATTGCTTGTCAGAAGCATTTACTGTTACTTTTTCACCTTCATACAGAGTGGTGACTTCAAGTTTTTGTAAATGCGGCTCTACGGTAATAGTCGAGTTTAGCGTCATGATTGACGGATAATGCTTAGAGATTTTCGCAAACTTATTTTCGATAGATTGCTTGATACCTTCAGTAATTTCAACGTGGTGTCCAGAAATTTTAATCTTCATAGTCTTGCCTCTTTTGTTATCTTAATCTTTGTCTTCATCTTCATAATCCTCCTTCAGCGATAAAAATGCAATAGAAAAAACAGGCTTAATTGCAATTAAATGTAATCAAGATTTATGCCGTTTTTAAGTAAAAAAAACGGCAAGTAATCTAGATTACTTGCCGTTATTTTCTTAACATTTACCATTCAAGGTGAACTGCCTAAAGCTTATAAACTCACCTCGAATTGCCAATGTTAAGACTTTTACTGAGGCAAAAAGATAAAGGGTTTATTTAAAATGCCTATCAAAGAAGTCCATGATAGTGCTGTTTAAATGCACTTTCACTTTTTTACCACGCATACTATGTTTGCTGCCAGGGTAGGTCATTAATTCAAATAACTTGCCTTCATCTTGCAAGCTTTTAATTAATTTAGTGGTATTGGTAAATAAAACGTTATCATCAGCCATGCCATGATAAACCATCAGTGGACCACTTAAGCCTGAAACATATGGAAACACACTGCTTTGTTGATAACCGGCTGCATTCACTTTAGGGTGATTTAAATAACGTTCAGTATAATGGGTGTCATAAAGCATCCAATCGGTCACCGGTGCGCCACTAACCCCTGCTTTGAAATAATCACCCGCTTTAAACATAGTCATTAACGCCATATAGCCACCGTATGAATGACCAAAGATGCCAATACGTTCCTTATCAACATAAGGCAGGCTATGTAAATATTTAACGCCAGATATTTGATCGGCTACTTCTACTTGGCCAAGAGTCTCATAAATCGGAAATTCAAAAGCAGTGCCGCGGTAGTTAGAGCCACGATTATCTAGCTGATAAACAATATAACCTTGTTGTAGCATGTACTGAGTCATATCAGCGCCTTGCCATGAATTAGTCACACGTTGAGCGTGAGGACCACCATAAACCCTAACAATAACTGGGTATTTTTTACCGGGTTGCATGTTTTTCGGTTTATATAGTTTGTAAAACAAGTCTGCTTGGCCGTCATCCGATTTTAGTGAGCCAAATTCAGGCATAACTAAATCATCATAATAAGGAGCAACAGGGTGTGCAGTGGTTACCTTATTTTCAGCTAACCAAGTAACATGTTCACCATTGGCTAAGTGTAAACTTACTTGTTTAGGGGTCTTAGTGTTAGAGAAACTATCAATATAACTGTCACTGGTAGCACTAAAGTTGATGTTATGAAAACCATTTCGCTTGCTAATACGCTGTACATGTTCAGGTGTCTTACCTGTCATTGGTACCTTGTACAAGTGACGTTCAAGTGGTGTATCAGCACGACCGGTAAAGTAAAGCCAACCGTTTTTTTCATCAACACGGGTTAGTGAGTCGACTACCCATTCACCCTTGGTTAATTGTGAAATAAGCTGACCCTTTAGATTGTAATGATAAAGGTGTTTGTATCCATCACGCTCAGATGCCCAAATAAAGCTGTTATTATCTTTTAAGAAAGTTAAATCTTTATGTAAATTAATCCAATGCGTCGACGTTTCTGTTAACAAGGTTTTTTGGCGACGTTTTTTCAAGTCGTAGGTTTTTAATGTTAAGGTTTTTTGATCGCGACTTTGTAATTGGTAAGAGAGTTTTTTACTATCATTTAGCCATTTTACTCTTGGGATATAAATGTCTTGATTATCACCAAGATCAACAAAGCGAATTTTCTTAGCTTGAATATCGGTAACCGCTAATTGAATATGAACATTATTGGTACCGGTTGCTGGGTAACGTTGTTCAATTAATTCAATTTTCTCAGCGTATATTTCATTGCGAATAACCGTTTGTACTGGTGTTTCGTCGACACGTAAAAATGCAATGTGCTTCTCATTGGGTGACCACCAATAGCCGGTCATTCGAGACATTTCTTCTTGAGCAACAAATTCACTCATACCATTTTTAATAGCACCAGCACCGTCTATGGTTAGTTGACGCTCTTCACCTGAGGCAATATTTAGTACATAAATATTTTGCTCACGAATATAAGAAACAAAGTTACCTTTTGGCGAAAATTTAACATCGGTTTCAAAACCTGCCGTTTCGGTTAAACGTTTAGCCGTTTTACTTGCTAGATGGTAGTAATAAATATCACCATTTAGCGGGAATAATAACGCGCTACCATCTTGAGAAAATTGGTATTCCATAATGCCAACACCATAAATGCGCTGGCGTTCACGACGCGCTTTCTCTTCATCTGATAAATTCTCAGGACCACTAAATAGTGATTGAGAATCTACCAGCAGTTTATTTTCTTTACTTGCTAGGTTGTACTCCCATAAATCGTATCTGTGCAAGTCTTCAGCTTTACCTTGCAGATAGGTAACACGCGTACCATCAGGGGAGAATTTAAGTGATTTGGGAGTTTGACCATTTAGAGAAGGCGAACTATAAATGCGCTCAATGGTTAATTGTTCAGTGCTTGTTGCGGCAGCTGGCGCTTGCATATTTTTATCAACGAGGCCTTTAGCCGTTGCGCTGTCATTATTTGCATGGACACTTAGCGGTAAGGCTAATGAGCAAGCAATAGTAATAAGTGCTTTTTTAACAGTAAATTTCATAGCAAAGTTATCTAATTAAGTAATGTAAATGGGTAATTGTGTGCCTTGTACCTATGACTTCCTTGCCAACACTTTTTCTGTTCAGTATTTGTTTGCTCAGCACTTTAACAAACACGGGTTTGTTAAACTAGCATTGTGCTGAAAAAGACCACGTTATATACACAAGCGACCTCAATATGCAGGATTCAGCTGGAATTAGAAACGTCTTTAGGCAAGGCATTGATTGAAGAGAATAGTTATTCTATTGTCGAAACCAATAACGATGGATAAAGCGTTTCTAAGCCAGCCTCTCTGGGACGTCTGAGCAAATCATGCTCATCGTTGAATATTTGATTAAGGGAACAACCATTAATGAAATACAGGCCTTGATCATGAATCGCTCAGGCGTCCTGAAACGAGCATGTTGAGGTCGCTTGGGTATAGAGGGGATTGTCTTTGAAAATGCTGCTTATGTCAGTTAAATTTCACAAAAGCAGCTTTGTACGTAGATATATAGGCGGTGGTTATTTTATTAATTCAATCAATTCATGAATGGTTTTAACTGCGTGTATATTGGCACCTAAACCTTCCATGGATTTATGATAATTACGATAAGGAATATATATTTCGGTGAAACCATGCTGAGCGGCTTCTTTTACACGAGGTACACCACTGTCTATCGGCCTAACATCACCGTTTAAACTTAATTCGCCCATAATGCAGGTATTTCTAGGGATAACAAAGTCGTTCAGGCTACTTAGCAGTGCTGATACCAAGGCAAGATCTATACAGGTTTCAGTCTCGTCGATTCTTAAGCCACCAACAATATTAAAAAAGGTGTCGTGAAATATCTTGGTTTTGGTGTGCTTGCGTAATATGCCCGTTAACATCTTTATTCGGTTCATGTTCAAGCCAACACAAACTCGCTGGGGAAACTCTGCCTCGGTTTCAGTGGTTAAACATTGAATTTCTAATAGTAGGTTGCGGTTACCTTTACGAATACAGGTAATAGTTGAGCCGGGCGATTCAGTGCTAGAGCCGGAGAGAAATATTTCACTGGGATTATCAACACTGAGCATACCGCGTTCACACATTCTGAAAATACCGACTGTGTCGATATCGCCAAAACGGTTTTTATTGGCTCTTAAGGTACGAATTTGTCCGTCATTGGTATCGATGTGCAACAGCGCATCCACTATATGTACTAGGGTTTGTGGACCAGCAATTTCATTGTTTTTATTGACGTGGGCAATAATAAACATGGTGACATTGTTTTGTTTACAGTACTGGGTTAGTGCTTGCGCGCTACTTTTTACTTGCGAGGGAGAGCCTGGGCTGCCATTAGCATTTTCAGTCACTACCGCTTGAATAGAGTCAATAACGGCAAATTTAATTTTGTTGCTGTCTAATTCATCGATGATTGACTCAACACTGGTCTCAGCCAATAGGTACAAGTTATCTTCGTCGTAGTCTAGCTTTAATCTGTGCACACGGTTCTTAAACTGAGAAAGTGACTCCTCGGCAGTACAATAGAGCGAGGCGGTAGTTTTTGACATTCTAGCGACCAGATCTGATAGTAAGGTCGTTTTACCTGCGCCAGGATCGCCAGAAATAATATTTACCGAGCCGCGAGTGACACCACCGCTTAAAACACGATCGAGTTCACCTATACCGGTTAATCTTTTTTCGGCATCCGTAGCTTCTATCTCGTTAATTTTTTTAGAGCCGCCACCTATTAAGCCGGCATAGCCCGCTGTTTTTGCTGTCCGGGTGACAGTATTTTTACTGGCCGTTTTAGAGATTCTCACTTCAGCCAAGGTATTCCAAGCACCGCAACGACATTGTCCTTGCCAGCGAGTGAAGTTCATGCCGCAATCGGTACATACAAATTCGATTTTTGCTGCTTTTGCCATCTAGATTATACCTACCTTTAAAAGATAAAATGATTGTAATAAGGATCTGTCATTGCAGATGTATTATCTTGTTTCGATTAGTTGTGACCTTGTCGAAGCAACACGATACGATGAAACAAGTGACTTTGCGCGACTAGCCTACTTGAGAGGCATAGAAATTGCTTGGTTTATCTTGATAAAGTCGGTTAGATTATAATGATTTTGATTTTTTTGTCTAAGCTAAAAAGAGTAATACAGGTTGTTAGCCCGCAATAAGGCTAAGTATAGCGATTAAAACAGTGATTAAAGCAGCGAGTAAACGAGAAGTTAATAATAAAACTATGAATAATAATTTCAGCAAACACCATAAAATTATTGAGAATTTCCGTGGTGAAGTGAACAAGCAGAGTTTTGAAGCTAGCTTCAGTGCCATAACTGGACACCTCACCAAAAATGAAAGTTTTTTATTGAAAATGGAATTAAAGCGTTTAGCGGGCGCTTGTACACGAGCCATAGATCTACGTGGCTTGGTTGACGGTGAATGTCAGTTATTTGACTATCAAGGCCAAACACACTTTTTGGATGAGATTGCCGTGGCCGCGTTTCAGGAAAATATTGCCATTTATGGCGGTTATACTTTTGGCGTCTATGAATCAGTAAAAGATGCCGAAAATAGTTTTCGTAATATCTATCAAAATGAACAAGGTAATTCGACTACAGTTGAGGGTAAAAGTCTCAATAAAAAATCATCAGTAGAAAAGCTACAATATCCTGCCAAATTGCAACTTTTGGCCAATTACCCTAATCGCTCAGAAGAGCGGATGAATTTCGCTATTGCCATTACGTTAACCTTAGAGAATAAGCAACAAGTGACCACGAGCAGCATCGATTTAAGTGTCGAGGGCATTAAGTTTAAACTGATTAATGAAGCGACTCTATTTAAGGGCGAGCAAGTAACCATTGCCTTTACCGGCTTAGAGCAAGAGTTTCAATTTAATAAAAACAGTTTTTTTTCTTTTAAAGTTAAAAATACTTTACGTGATTCAGCCACCCAGCTTATTGGTTGTCAACGTATCGATATTCCTGAGGGTGACGACTTCTCACGCTTTCTTGCCAGTTATATCCAAGGAAATAAACGCCGTTATAAAATTAACTTAGATAATAGCTTAGCGGCGTTACAAGCGAGAAGTCATGAGCAATTCACCTTAGTTAAATTAAATGAATTGGTTGTATTTATGCAAAGTGCTAATGGTCGTGCTGAAGGTCTTGCGCCTCGTTATGCGCTTACCACTAAAAATAATCAAAAGGTATATCACTATTGGCGCGATGATAAACATAATTCGACTTTGCATTACCTTATTAATGATGAACGACTTGAGCGTCTACAGACTTTAGCGCATCAAAATAAGAGTTTATTAGTTTTTAGTTTCATTCATCAACACAAAGGTCGTAAGTTTTTCTATACCCTAGATGAAGAACAGCTTAAGCATGACAAGAGCTTTTTTAAGCAATTTATAGCCTTTGCTGCCAGCAAGAGCTCTTTTGCCATTACCGAATTAAAGTACCAGCAGGTAAGTGCTGAGCAAGCTTATTCACCGTTTACCTTATCAAGTGTTATGAGCAAGCAGCAAAGTTACTTAAATCCACCGTTAACTGATGACGTTAACGGCATTTTGGCGAATATACCTTGTTTAGTAACGGTAACCGATATCACTAGCGCTAGTGATATTAGTGAGTATCAAGCATTAGGCTATAAAGGTGTCGACCTAGAACGGCTGAAAAGTTATGGTCATAAGTATGGCGATAAGAACAATTTAGTTGATGAAATCACGTTAAGTTATGGTCATCAACGTCAAGAAATGCGCTTTAAATATCAGACGCCTGTTGACATTGAGTGCGCTGAAGTAACTTGGTCGGGACAATCGGTAGACTTTTCTGTATCGGGCTTAAAAGTAGATTTAGCAGAGCCAGCCTTGTTGTCACAGGGGGATGTAGTTTATTTAACTTTTCCTCAATTGCAAAAAATAACCTCAGCATTTGACCTCAAACAATTGCCTTATAAGGTAATGCGGATCAGCAAAGATAAAACCGTGGTAAACCTTCGGGTGTCGGTTAAAGAACACCAACATATCGGTCGATCATTTTTTAAGTTATTAATTGATAAGAATAAAAGTAAGTTGACGCCTGATGAATATGCGATGTTAACTCCTGGTTTATCTGGCGCTTTGAGGACCTTGTATGCGGTGAATATGACGATACCAACAGTCATGGTGCAATCAAGTGGCAGTCGTTATAAACTAGAAACCTTAGTTACCGGTCAGTACGCTAATCAAAGCCATAAAAGTTTATTATCAGCCATGCTGCGATTAAGTGATCGTCACGGCTATTATAATTTGTATCCTGTGCTCGGCAATTTGCATGTTAGTAGTTTACTTGAACATCAGATGAGGAAACTACTGGCCAGTGATGTTGCGGTCAGTGAAGTTATTTATATTGCCATCAATTCAAGTATTACTGATATTGATAAGTCGGTAACGATAAAGCAGGTAAGTGAACTAGAGAGCCTTGAGCTAAGAAAGCTTTTTATTAAAAAAGCGTTAAAGCAGGGACAGTTTTACGCCTTACAGTTAAAACTGTCACGCAGCGATGCCGCAAATATGGATCATTTAACTCCAGAGCTGACTTATATTGGCGTTTATGCGATACATAGAAGTAAGCAACTTGAGCAAGAAATGTATAGTGTTGCTGGTCTTGTTCAGTTAGTTGATGTCACCGAAGAAACATTGTTGAGATACGAATTAAACAAGTAATCGGTGACTCGCTATAACTGTTGCTACTGGTTTTATCTAGGACTGCTTTTTAAATTTCAGCCCAATGCTATGTATACCCGTTACCATTCAAAGTACTCGATTTCAGTGGGAATTTAAATGACTTTAGGCAAGGAGAATAACGTAAACATAGTCACTCTATATTTTTGTTCTTTAATGCGGAATAAAGTCATTTAAAACCCATCGCAGAAGTGCTTGAGCAACATCACTTCATCGTTACATCAATTTGAAATGGAATAACCATGGCTACATTGATATGCCTTGAATTGAAATTGCTCAAGCACTCTGAAACATGCATATTGAATGGTAACGGGTATAAGTCTTAATTTTTACATATATTAGGCCTTTAGAGAGCTATCGCATAACCAAAGGCAATAAAACCAGCGACTACCGCCATTATGGGGATTCTCATGGTCCGCAGTGCAAAAAAGCCAACAATCACAGCGGCCATATCAACAGGGTTTACAATTGCCGTAGTAAATACCGGTTGATATAACGCCGAGATAAGTAAACCCACTACCGCGGCATTAATTCCCCAGACCGCACCCGCAACTTTAGGTTTTTCCGCTAACGACTCCCAGGCACTGTGAAAACCTAACACCAGTAAAAACCCGGGTAAAAAGATAGCGACCGTGGCAATTAATGCCCCGGTTAAGGGGGTATTAACCAGTAAGTCAGCACCTAAAAAAGCAGACAATGAAAACATAGGTCCAGGTACCGCTTGTGCTGCGGCATAACCTAATAAGAAACGATCGGTATCAATAGCCTCACCTAATGCTTGTTGCAGTATAGGTAATACCACGTGACCGCCACCAAAGACTAAACTACCTGACTGATAGAAATCAGCAAAAAGCGTTAACCATAGCGGTGATTGAGTGAATAACGGTAGTCCGGAAAATAACGCCGCAAAGATAATCAATGGTAAATAGTGTATTTTCCCCTGCGCTTTTCTTGGGGGCATTGCCGCTGATATTACCTCAGTTGGTTTTCTGATGAGAATGCCAACAATCCCAGCGGCGATGAGCACCGACATTTGTATGAATAAACTTGGCGCAATCAACAATACTACAGCGGTTGCCATACAAATAATGGCGCTATTACGCTCTTTGCAAAAAGCTTTATACATATTTAATATCGCGTCAGCTACCACGACCACAGCTAATAATTTCAAACCATGGGTGACACCAACTAACCATGGCGTATCTTGAGCCTGATTGGTGGTCGCAAGTATATATAGCAATAAAAAAGAAGGAGAGGTGAAGGCAATAAATGCGGTAAAAGCACCGATAATACCGGCATGTCGTAAGCCAATGGCAAAACCAATTTGACTTGAGCCTGGACCCGGTAAAAACTGACTTAATGAAATTAAGCGTGCATAGCTTTCGCTATCTATCCATTGCAATTTTTGTACGAATGTTCTTTCGAAATAACCTATGTGGGCAGCAGGACCACCAAAACTGATCCAGCCTAAGGTAAAAAACTGCCAAAAGACTTGCCAAATTTTCATCATTATTTTACCTAACTGTTATGAACTATTTATTTATCGTGACTATTATATTTCAGTTTTATTACCGTAAAATGACACACCATAGCGGTAAACTAGTTTAATAAATAAGATGAATAGAAAATAAGGTACAGGGTTTATCTTTGTCTCAGACTGGTAAGCCGTTATGTAAGTCGTCAGGCTAGGCTATTCACAATATATGATTTAGCTGTATGAATTGGTGGTATGAATAGGACGTTTCATAATAGAAAAAGCCTAAACTCGATAGCTGTTATAGCTTAGGTTTAGGCTTTTTACTTTTTATTTCTTACTTTGAGCAGTTAACTGTTATCGGCTAGTTGAGCTAATTAGCTTAACCAATGTAAAAGGCAATCTAAACCCTGCACGTTAATGCTACTGTCTGCCTGCGCTAAGACAATCGGTTTAGCATGAAAAGCAACACCAAAACTTGCTGCAGCCATCATCACCAGATCGTTAGCACCATCACCCATAGCAACCGTTTGATTGTGAGGAATGTGATATTCTTTGCTCAGAATAGCGAGAGAGTCGGCTTTTACTTGTGCATCGACTACATCACCTAATACTTTGCCGGTAAGTTTGCCATCTATAATTTCTAGGGTATTGGCAAAAGCTGCATCCAATTCTAAAGAGTCTTTAAGGTGGTCAGCAAAATAAGTAAAGCCGCCAGAAGCGATGGCTATGCGCCAATTGTGCTTTTTAAGTTCTCTAATTAATGGCTTTAAGCCTGCCATAAGAGGAATGTCTTTGGCTACATCGCTTAATATGCTTTGTGGTGAATTTGCTAATGTCGCTACACGTTGATGTAAGCTTTGGGCAAAATCGAGTTCACCTAACATAGCGCGTTCGGTTACTTCTGCCACTTCTTCACCAACACCGGCTAGTTTAGCTATTTCATCAATACATTCAATTTCTATGGTGGTTGAGTCCATATCCATCACTAACAGACCGGGTTCACTTAAGGTCGGTACTTGTGTTAATAAAGCGGCTTCAATTTTATTTGCTAAAGCAAAGTCAGCTAGCGCTTTACGTGCTTGCATAAAGTCGCTACAGCTCACTTGAAAACGGCAGCTGGTTTGATTATTACGGTGATTAATAGCGGTTAATGTGGTGATTTTTAACTGAACTTGGTTTTGTAATGCTAACAGCTGAGCTAGGGGCAGTTGTTGAAATACCACTAATTCAATCTTATCTTGCGCTGCACTTGTTTCAAGCGGATGTTCATCAAGGTCAAGAGTCTGCTCTGATAAGCTAAAGGTGACGGGTAATTGCTTACCTGCTAGATTTTGGACTAAATACTGTTCAAGGGACAGGGATAATATATTGGCGATAAAAGACACGTTAACTCTCTAGGGTATTGGTATATAAATATTAAACTTCACATCAGTTAGTATTCTAACTATAGTGAGACTATTAATGCGCTAAAATAGTCACCTGTGTTTTTATGAAGCAAGCCGAACAGCCTTTATACCCTAAATTATCGTCGATTTATAATAAAATTCTGCAATTAGCTAGTGCTATTTCGCTTATCATAGTGCTGATCAGTATCTTGCAGTCTACCGGGGTGAAAAATAGTAACAATTTAACCGAGCATTTTAATTTTATTGCCAAGCAGCAATTACACCAAGCCATTGTTGGTGTCACCGTACTACTTGAGCAAGAGCATAAAAATAACATTGAGAAAAAAGCTTTATTACAACGCTACCTTGATGGTTTGGCAAAAGTTAACTTTGTTAAACAGGCACATTTATATGATGCTACTGGCATGTTATTAGTTGCTAGCACATCGGTAGAAATAGATAAGCGCGGTAATGAAATAGCTCGTCCTAAAGCCAAAAGTATTAACGATCTTTATGGCATATCACCACACCAACGCAACTTAAGCGATAAGTTAACACCTTTTGTTGAAGAAGTTCGCCATAGTGATGCAAGCAGTTATAAACTGCATGGTTACTTACGTTTTACTATCGAACCGTCTTATTTAACCAGTATATTAGCGCAAGCGGATGAAGAGCAGCAGTCATTACAACGATTAATGCTGTTAGTGGCAGGTGTTGTTGGCTTTCTACTTACTCGCGGTTTAAACCGCTTTAGCAGACGAGGTTATCGACTAGCTTCAGAGTCGAAATAGATGAGTTCAAAGCATGCCCTTATTAAGTGAAGAATACTTGCTCGACATTACGCTCACATTGACTGGCAATTTCCTCAGCACTCTCAGGCCTAATTGTCGTTAACAGCTCAAAAATTTTGATTAGATTAACTGGAGAGTTAGCTGGAGCAGGATGTTTTTCTTGTTTAGCCATTACCTCAAGACCCATTACCTCAGAGCTTAACGGCATCGATGGTGCATCCGTTTCTAATACTAAACTTGTCAATGGCAGACGTTTAAGGGTGTTGATGGTTTTTTTAGCGCGAGAATAACTGATAGTACTACCGACTCCGAGTTTAAAGCCTAAATCTAGGTAGCCTTTAGCCTGTTGGTAACTTCCTGAAAATCCATGAATGATACCCGCCTTGTTTAGCTGGTACCTCTTCAAAAATGGCATGTTCTTGTCGTGTGATTGCCTGTGATGAACTATTACCGGTAAGTCTTGCTGCTTAGCGAGGTTAAGCTGAAAATCAAAAAAATGTTGCTGCTTTGCTAATTCAGCTTCGGGATCATCACTACGTTTAATAATGGCGCCGTCTAAACCAATTTCACCAATAGCGATAATTTCATTTTTCGACTGTGTTATTTTTTCAGTTAACAGTTCTAGGTGAGTATGATTTAACTGCTGTAAAAACCACGGATGAATGCCTAAGCAGGGGTAAATACTAATAGGTTTGTTATGAAAGGTTTTGGCTAGGTTTAATACTTTATCAAAGTTATCAGGGGCTATGGCAGGAACGATAATTCGCTTAATTGCCAGTTTCGAGCATTGCTCTAGCAGGGCAGGTAGTTGTTCTTTAAAAGCGTTGTCATCAAGGTGGCAGTGACTATCAGTAAACTGCATTATTGCCTCTTAGTGTAGTTACTTGTAACTGTCTAATACTTTAGCTTAAAGCTATTTAGGTGTACCAATTTATAACTAGTTAACGCAAGAGGAAGAAAAAAGCACGGAGCTGACGCTAGTCAGTGAGTACTTTTGACGAACCTATTACGTTAATTAGGACTAAATTACATGCGATCCATTACTTCAATGCCTAATATATCCAGACCATGCTTTAAGGTGTCGGCGATAACTTTACATAAGGCTAAACGTGAAGCTTTAACTTCTTCGCTAATACCTTCTTTAAGAATAGGGCAGGCTTCATAAAAACTCATGTAAAGGCTAGCAAGCTCGTATAAATAATTACATAACAAGTTAGGAGTACATTCACTAATTACCGCATCAATTACATCTTCAAGTTGCAACAACTTAAGCGCTAAGGCTTTTTCTTGCGGCTCGATAATCGTAATAGTAGCATTAGCTGGCAACGTACCGGCACTCGCTTGCGCTTTGTTAAAGATACTTTGAATACGCGAATAAGCATATTGTAAATAAGGTGCTGTAGCACCTTCAAAGCTCAACATAGTCTTCCAGTTGAAGATATAATCACTGGTACGGTTTTTAGATAAATCGGCAAATTTAACCGCGCCAATACCAACTTTATTTGATATTTCCGCTAAATCGACATCGCTAATCTCAGGGTTTTTCTCTTTGATTAATGCACTGGCACGGACTACTGCTTCATCAAGTAACTCTGCAAGTTTAATTGTGCCACCAGTACGGGTTTTAAATGGTTTGCCATCATCACCCATCATCATGCCAAACGGACAATGTTGATAACCAACATTTGTCGGTAAGAAGCCAGCTTTACGAGCAACAATTTCAACTTGCTTAAAATGCAATCCTTGGCGTGCATCGGTGAAAATAATGATGCGATCAGCCGCTAACTTACCACTACGGTAACGACAGGCAGATAAATCGGTAGTGGCGTATAAGAAACCGCCTCCGGATTTCTGTACGATAAATACAGGTCTTTCGCCATCTTTATTAGCCATTTCATCAATGAAAACAACTTTAGCGCCTTGACTCTCTTCGGCAATCCCACTCGCCATAAGCTCATCAACTACCGTTGATAAATCGTCGTTATAAGCACTCTCGCCCATAATGTCAGAGCGCTTTAGTGAAACATTTAACTTAGCGTAGATTTCTTCACTGTGGGCAATGGAGATATCAATAAACTGTTGCCATAACTTGGCACTATCCGCATCGCCACTTTGCAGTTTAACTACATCAGCACGTGCTCTATCGGCAAAACCCTCTTCGTTGTCAAAACGAACCTTTGCTTCACGATAAAAGTTTTCTAAATCGGCAAGGGCCGTTTCAGCCACTTCATCGGTAGCAAGTTTATCGCTTAAATGCGCGATTAACATACCAAATTGTGTGCCCCAATCACCCATGTGATTTTGACGAATAACTTTATCACCACGAAACTCTAGTGCGCGAACTACCGCATCACCAATAATGGTTGAACGTAAGTGACCTACATGCATTTCTTTAGCAAGGTTTGGAGCGCTGTAATCAACCACGACAGTTTGCTGTTTATCATCAGCGTTACCACTGGTATCGGCACTGCGTTGGCTAACGCCGATAAAAGCATCTTGAGCAACTGTATTTAGTTGCGCCGCTAACCAGTTTTCACATAAGTGAATATTGATAAAGCCAGGGCCAGCTAATTCTATTTTGCTAGCAATACCATCTAGGTTTAGCTCAGCAACAACTTTAGTGGCTAATTCTCGTGGATTAGTCTTAAGCTTTTTCGCTGCACCCATCACACCATTGGCTTGATAATCACCAAAGTTTGGACGGTTAGATAAACTAACCGCAGGGTTCGTGCCTTCAGGTAGGCCCGCAGCAACCATTGCTTGGCTGACTTTTGTGGATAATATTTCTTTAATATTCATTTAATAGACTCTTTATCATTGTTATTTGGCTCAATACATTCATCAATCGTGCTCATTGACATGCGTCAACTCCGCGCGTTTTCTTCTGTCTTGAACCAACTAACTGCGATAAAGAAGCTATTACGCAGTTAGTGATTTTATTTGTATTATTTCTGATGTTTTATTAATAACTTATCAAAAATATTTTAATACTTAGTGATCTTTGGCAAAGTAGTTTGCTTACTTTTACCAGGCGCTTGGTCATTTTTATAAAGGAGCTTAGTACACTAAGTGACTGCATAAAAATGATTAAGCAACGCCGTAAAATGACAAACTAGGAAGCCAAATTAGTGTTCACGTGTCGAGTGGAACTTGATATCTGGATGACGCTCTTGCGCTAATGATAGGTTAACCATCGTCGGCGCAATATACGTTAAGTTATTACCACCATCATAGGCTAGGTAATCACCGGCTTTCTTCTTAAATTGCTCTAAGGTGCGTTCATCATCACAAGTACACCAGCGCGCAGTTGCAACACTAATGGGTTCGTAAATAGCATCAACTTTATATTCGCTCTTTAATCGTTGCACTACAACTTCAAACTGTAGTACACCAACCGCGCCAACAATCATGTCATTGTTAATGAAAGGTCTAAATACTTGCACAGCACCCTCTTCAGATAACTGTATCAAGCCTTTTTGTAGCTGCTTAGCTTTTAACGGATCGCGTAGGCGAATACGGCGGAACATTTCCGGGGCAAAGTTAGGAATACCACCAAACTTCATCATTTCACCTGAGGTAAAAGTATCACCAATTTGAATGCTGCCATGGTTATGTAAACCGATAATATCGCCAGCGAATGCTTCATCAACGTTTGATCTATCACCCGCCATAAAGGTTACCGCATCGGCAATTCTGACATCTTTATTAATGCGTACTTGTTTCATCTTCATGCCTTTTTCATACTTGCCTGAGCAAATGCGCATGAAAGCAATACGGTCGCGATGTTTTGGATCCATATTGGCTTGAATTTTAAAAATGAATCCAGTGAATTTTTCTTCTTCCGGGGTTACTGTACGTAAATCTGTTTTGCGCGGTAAGGGCTTAGGTGCCCATTTGGTTAGACCGTCAAGCATGTGGTCAACACCAAAGTTACCGAGTGCGGTACCGAAAAATACTGGCGTTAACTCACCATTTAGAAACGCTTCTAAATCAAACTCATGGGAGGCGCCTAGTACTAATTCCATTTCTTCGCGGAAATCTTCAGCAAAGGGACCAATGGCTTCATCAAGAAGGGGGTTATCAAGGCCTTTAATGACACGTCTTTCTTGAATCATGTGACCTAGGCCTGATTGATACAAAAATATTTCATCGGTCAATAAGTTATAAACACCTTTGAACTCTTTACCCATGCCAATTGGCCAAGTAATTGGAGCACATTTTATGTTTAATACCGTCTCAACTTCATCCATTACTTCAATAGGATCGCGCACATCACGATCCATCTTGTTCATAAAAGTGATGATTGGTGTATCACGCAGACGAGTAACTTCCATTAATTTAACGGTACGTGCTTCAACACCTTTGGCAACATCGATGACCATTAAACAAGAATCAACCGCGGTTAAAGTACGGTAAGTATCTTCCGAGAAATCTTCATGACCTGGAGTATCAAGCAAGTTTACCAAGCAGCCTTTGTAAGGAAATTGCATAACCGAGGTAGTAATTGAAATACCACGCTCTTTTTCCATTTCCATCCAATCAGATTTTGCGTGTTGACCTGACTTTTTACCTTTTACCGTGCCGGCTCTTTGTAGGGCTTGACCAAACAAAAGTACCTTTTCGGTGATGGTGGTTTTACCCGCATCGGGATGAGAAATGATAGCAAAGGTGCGACGTAAGTCGACTTGCTGTTGCTGTGCAGACATGCAAATTACCTGTTAAGAAAATAGTAGAAAAACACCCAGTTAATTAGGGACTTTTTAAAAATTATAAAATTGCGCGCATTGTACCATTAAAACAGAGTGAATCTGTAATAAAGCGAGGTTATAAAGAGCAACTTTGTAGATTGATAGCAGCTTGTTAAGAAGGTGACACTTTTATTGATAATAAACGGGGCAGGTCAATTGGCTTGTTATAGCAGATTTAATGTTTTATTAATGCTAGATAAAATCTAGGGAAAGGTAGTGAAAAGTAGGCTAAAGCTAGTTTATTAGCGGCAAAGCAATGCAGCTGAGGTTAGCCGCATTAGTTAAATCGTTAATTAAATAAGCTTGAAATGAATTGAGCTTCATTTTGCTCTAATAAAGGGGAATATACTTTGGTTCTTTTTGTGTGGCTAACTTGGTCAGTCTGTTGGCTAACCTGATTCACTAATAAAGCAAAAGCTTGCTCTTGGTTCAGTCCGGTCAATTGGCTAATATTTTTTAGTGCGTCATTCACCATCAGGTTGGCAACATCTTCATTTGACAACTGACTATCTGCTGTAGGACTTATTTTAGTAAACATTTGGCTCACCCTAATGACTTTTAGGAATATAGTTAACAATCTTGTTAACTATATTAACCAAAGGAGAAGGATTAACTAGCGGCTTTGCGTTTCGAAGTGTTGTGATTTGTTAATGTACTGAATAGTTTGTTACTTGTTAATCAAAGAGCTGCTTATTAGCACTTTAGCGACATTACAATGGCATCTTCATAACCAAAACCTGAGCTACTTGGATAATACCCCGTACGGCGATCAATTTCGATAAAGCCGGCATTCATATAGAGCATTTGTGCTGCGATGTTTTTTGCCCGCACTTCTAAGAATATTTTGTTTGCGCCAAGTCTTTTCGCTTGGGCTAAAAATTGATTAAGTAAGACTTTACCATAACCTTTGCCTTGCTCACTTGGCAGAACACAAATATCCATCAAGGTTGCTTCACCGACAACATATTCACCAATGTAGAAACCAATACTTAGAGCACCATGCTGCTCACCGAGTTTTTCACCAAGCTTCTCACCAAAGTAACGACCACCAATACAACTTAAAAAGGTTTTTTCACTCCAAGGATGTGAGTGACAAGCCAGCTCTATTGGCATTAACTTATCTACATCACCGGGCTTTATTTCAGCAAAGTGATTATTGTTACTTTTTGATGTTTTATTCATTGTGCTTGTCTACTCAGTAATTGCCACAGTTGCTTTTTAAGCGCAGGCGACTTTGAAATTTCGGCTATAGCTGGGGTGATCAACTGCTGCTCAAGCCATTGTATTTCAACGGGGGTTGATTTGTCGGTGAAATACCAGTTAAAGAGCCCTAAATCTAGATGGTCACCTTGCTGATTAATTTCACCGATACTTAAGCCAGTTGCTAATAAAATATCATTAAATAATTGCTGTGTGGCTAAGTTTTTTAAATCAATATCAAGGTAACTATTAGAATGAGTCGGTACACTTTTATTTTGACTATCACCGGAGCGATGCTGCCAAAGGCTGATACCCATTTCAGTTAATTGCTCAAATTGATGTTGATTAATGCTCATTAGTAAAGCTCATCAGAGAATGCTCATTAGCTAGGTATGATTTAAGGCTGAATATAATGACAGAATTCGCTGTTAACGAACAGCAGATAAATTAATACTGGGAATATATTAGCGAAAGTTTTTTGGAATATAGATAAAGAAATACTGGAAGAGAAAATGGCAGGGGTGGAGAGACTCGAACTCCCAACCATCGGTTTTGGAGACCGCTGTTCTACCAATTGGAACTACACCCCTGCAACAGATTCGAATTATACTGATGCAGGTTAAAAGGTAAAGACCTAATGTTCATATTTTTACTAAATCGCGTCTGTTCGGCTAATTTACCAACAAACTGCCAGTAAAGTAGCCAGCCTGTAGCTTTTTTTATTCTATGGTGCAGTTAACACCAGCTAAATTACTTTAACTCGCTGCTAAAGCCTTGATGACAAAGACGGTATTTATCGGGATAAGGAAAAACATCTTTATAAATACCATTAGCGACATCTTGTTGGCATTGTTGCCAATAGGTTGGTGTAAGTAAATCTTGATGGTGTATTTTAAAGGCTTTTAAATAGCTTGGATTGGCCAAAGCAAAAGTTGCTATCTCTTCAGGGAACATATCACCAGGCATTACACTGTACCAAGGCTCAGCAGCATACATTTGTTCTTCAGTGACCGCTTTAGGTTTTACCCGAAAGTTAACTTGGTCCATATAGGTGATTTCATCATAATCATAAAAAATAACCCGGCCATGACGAGTGACACCAAAGTTCTTCAGTAACATGTCACCCGGAAATATATCGGCAGAAATCAGTTGTTTAATGGCTTCGCCGTAACCAAACATGGCGTCATTTATTTCATCTTGTTTTTTATTTTTAAGCGCATCCATCAGGTATAAATTGAGTGGCACCATGCGACGTTCTATATATAAATGCTCAATGATAAGAAGCTCATCCTCGCCTTCACCTTCATAACGAATAATGGAAGAAGCAACTTTTTTCAGCTCCGCTAACAGTTCATTGTTAAAGCGCGCTTTAGGAAAAGCGACTTCAGAATACTCCATGGTATCAGCCATGCGACCCACTCTGTCGTGTAGTTTCACTAAGCGGTATTTTCCCTTTACATCTTTCTTGGTCATGTTTTTACTGGGGGAAAATTTATCTTTGATTATTTTGAATACATAAGGATAAGAGGGCAGGGTAAATACTGACATCACCATGCCTTTAATACCAGCAGCTAATTCAAATTGGTCGTTACTGTCTTCAAGGTGATTGAGAAAGTCTCGATAAAATTGGGTCTTGCCCTGTTTGTGAAAACCGATGGCAGAATATAAATCAGCCTTGGTTTTATGAGGCATTAACCCCTGTAAGAAATTAACCAGCGCATACGGATGCTGGCAATCAACAAAAAAGTAAGCACGGGCAAAACCAAATACCACCGCCATGTTTTCGCTGGTAGTCAGTAATGCATCTATATATAAACCGCCTTTCTCGTTGTTAAGTACCGCAACAATAAAGGGGGTTTCTCCTGCGGGCGATAACACCCGACCAATTAAGTAGGCACCTTTATTACGATAAAAAGTAAAGTTGAGGATATCAAACTGTAAATCTTCTAATTTTACCATGGTTTTATGAGCTTTGCGGCGAAAGGCATTAATAAGTGCATCAACATCACGGTCTAGATCTTCAAAGGGGATTACAGTTCTATGACTATTCATAATGTCACAAATAGTTTGTTTTAAACCTAGTGCTTGTGGTTGATAAGAGGTGTAGATCTTTGGAACTTCTTTCTCATCAAGGCGATGGGCAGTACTTTCTACAAAAATATAATCATTGTGATAATACTTGCGCTCGAATAAGTGACAAAAGACCGAATTGTAGAAAGTTTCCGCTAACTCGGGTTGTTTATGATTAGATAATAAATCTGAATAAACTGTTTTAACCTCTTGCCACAAAGCATCATCTAGATCGCTAATATTGAAGTCTTCTTTAATAACGCTGCAGCTTTCTGTTACTCGTTCGTCATAAAAATTAGTTCTCGCTCTGGCAGAGCGGTGCACTTCATGCCATTGGCATTGTTGAAATCGCTCTCTGGCTGATTGAGTAATCTCAGTGAACAGTGCAACATGGCGTTCAAAGCCACTAATAATGGTGTTGGCTATAGTAAAGGCAAGTTCATCTTTCATATGGCAAATAACTCTTTAGTCAGTATTAAATCAGGCTTGTATAAAGTTCATATCAATAATGCATGATTTACCAACATACACTAAAAGCCTTATTGTCGAGATTATTTTGATAAATACTGGTTATCACTGGTAATAATGGTGCTTCAATACAACTTTGTCGACGGTTCTTTGCTACTAAGGCTAGGCTTAAGATGTAAAAGTGGCGAATTAACTTGCTATCAAGGGCGTGCAGCTCTAAAATTACGCCTTTTTTTAAGCCAGAAAAATAGCCAATATCATGCGTGTTTCAGACTTTTCTTTCAATTTACCCGATGCCCTTATTGCTCGTTACCCTAAAACCGAGCGCACTGCTAGCCGTTTAATGACCTTAAATGGTGATTCTGGTGCGATAACCGATGGTGTTTTTACCGATATAGTAGCGCAATTAAATTCAGGTGATTTACTCGTTTTTAATAACACTCGTGTGATCCCGGCCAGAATGTTTGGCCGAAAAGCCAGTGGTGGTAAAATTGAGGTTTTGATTGAGCGCATTATTGATCAAAATACCGCCCTTGCTCATATTCGTGCCAGTAAATCACCCAAAGTAGGCAATGAACTTTACCTATGTAGAGAGCAAGGTAATGAGCTTGGCAATGACGATAGTGCCGTTAAATTTAAAGCAACTATGGTTGCCCGTCACGGTGCACTTTTTGAGCTTAAATTTGCTGATGGTCAATCAGTGTTAGATGTTTTAGATGAAATTGGACATATGCCACTGCCACCTTATATTGACCGACCTGATGAAGACAGTGATAAAGAGCGTTATCAAACAGTTTACAATGAAAAGCCTGGTGCGGTTGCCGCGCCAACAGCTGGCTTACATTTTGATAATGCTCTGTTAGAAAAAATTAAAGCTAAGGGCGTTGAGTTAGCTTTTGTTACCTTGCACGTCGGCGCAGGTACGTTTCAACCGGTAAAAGTTGACGAGATTGCCGATCATATTATGCACGCGGAATACGTTGAAGTATCAGATGAAGTGGTTACCCAAATAGCAAAAACCAAAGCAGCGGGTGGTAGAGTTGTTGCGGTTGGCACAACCTCAGTACGTTCTCTTGAAAGTGCGGCAAAAGCTTCTAAAGATAAAGGCGAAGCCTTAGGTGCTTTTTATGGTGATACCGATATATTCATCACCCCAGGTTATCAATTTCAAATCATCGATGCTTTAGTGACTAACTTTCACTTATCAGAGTCAACTTTATTGATGCTGGTTAGTGCCTTTTCTGGTTATTATCATATAATGCCAGCTTATCAACACGCTATAGATAAAGAATACCGATTCTTTAGTTATGGTGATGCTATGTTCTTAACTAAACAAAAGATAAAAGACGCTGACTAAATAAGAGTTAAGTAAATAACAAACGTTATAGCTCAGTAATACGCTGAGTTATAAAGAGAATTAATTTTTTAATATTATTTTAAACCCAAACACCGCCAGCCTGTTTTGCTAGTGGGTGACAGAGAAAATTTATGACTGAAACAGTAAAAAACAAAATGAAATATGAGTTAATTACCACTGACGGTAAAGCCCGTCGTGGCCGATTAACCTTTGATCGTGGTGTGGTGGAAACCCCTGCATTTATGCCCGTTGGTACCTACGGTACTGTTAAAGGCATGAAAGCTGAAGAAGTTGAGGCCACTGGCGCTCATATTATTTTAGGTAATACCTTTCATTTAATGTTACGTCCAGGTACTGACATTATTGAGCAGCATGGTGGCTTACACGGTTTTATGAATTGGGATAAGCCCATTTTAACCGACTCCGGTGGCTTCCAAGTTTTTAGTTTAGGAAAAACGCGTAAAATCACCGAAGAAGGTGTGCGCTTTAGCTCACCGGTAAATGGTGAAAAAATTATGCTTACCCCTGAACGCTCAATGGAAGTACAACGTAGCTTAAACTCAGATGTCGTCATGATTTTTGATGAATGTACGCCATACCCAGCAACACATACCGAGTCAAAAGACTCAATGGAGTTATCGCTTCGTTGGGCACAACGCTCAAAAGATGCCCACGGTGATAGCCCAAATGCATTATTTGGCATCATACAAGGCGGCATGTATGAAGACTTACGTGAAGTTTCTGTTGCTGGCTTAGAATCTATTGGCTTTGATGGTTATGCGATTGGCGGTTTATCAGTAGGTGAGCCTAAAGAAGATATGATCCGTATTTTAGATCATACCGCGCCCTTGATACCTAAAAATAAGCCCCGATATCTGATGGGAGTAGGTAAGCCAGAAGACTTAGTTGAAGGCGTACGTCGTGGTATTGATATGTTTGACTGTGTAATGCCAACACGTAATGCTCGCAATGGTCATTTGTTTGTTAATACCGGTGTTATTAAGATCCGCAATGCTGCTCATAAAACAGATACTGCGCCACTTGATGATACCTGTGACTGTTATACCTGTAAGAATTACTCACGTGCTTATTTACATCATTTAGATAAGTGTAAAGAAATATTGGGTTCGCAGTTAAATACCCTGCATAACCTACATTTTTACCAAAAAGTGATGCAAGGTTTGCGTGCAGCCATCGAGCAAGGTAAATTAGACGCCTTTGTTGAAGAGTTTTATGCTTTACGCGGTTTACCTGTACCGCCATTAGCCGAAGGCAGTAAACAAGTTTAGCGTTAAAGGTTAACTTAAAAGCTGATTTAATTAGCTTAGAATTTAAATGTAAAAGAATCCTGTGGCTTGGTGTTTTGCAGGTATTTGGTTCAATTAAGAGGAAAAGGCACGGAGTTGACGTTAGTCAATGAGTACCTTTGACACAATAATTGGGCCCAATAGCAATAAAATAAAAAGTCACTCTCCAATTATAAAAAGAAGTAAGGAAGTAAGTTTATGAGTTTATTTATCAGTACAGCCCATGCCGCAGACGGAGCACCAGCCGGTGGCGGAATGGAGATGATCATTATGCTAGCCGTTTTTGGTTTAGTATTCTTTTTCATGATCTACCGTCCACAAGCCAAACGTGTAAAAGAGCATAAAGGTTTAATGTCTTCATTAGCGAAAGGCGATGAAGTGCTAACACAAGGCGGTATTGTTGGTAAAATCGTTAAAGTATCTGATGAAAAAGACTTTATTGTTGTTAGCATTAGTGAAGGTACTGAAGTAACAGTACAAAAAGGCGCCATCAACGCAGTACTTCCAAAAGGCACAATGAAGTCTTTATAGCTTTATCTTTGTTATTTGGCTTCATTTCTTCATCAAAAGTACTCATTGACATGCGTCAACTCTGTGCTTTTTCTTTGAACTAAAGCCAACTAACTTAGCTAAGAACTATAAATTACACATAGTTCTTAGCTAAAAGCTATCAAGAGTTAAGTTTAGTAGAGTGGGCAGCTTGTTTTACAACAGTTTTGTTCGCGCGAACAGTAATAGCATTTTCATTAAATTCGTGGACTTTTTGTGCGTATTTTAACCCGCACAAAGGGACAGTAATTTAGTGAGATTGCTATAAATTTAAAAGGACAGATTGTGTTAAACAAATACCCTTTATGGAAAACACTAATGGTGGCATTTATTGTCGCCTTAGGTGCGCTCTATGCCACACCAAACTTATATGGTGAATCACCTGCAGTGCAAGTCTCAGGATTACGTGGCGTTGAAGCTGATGCCGCAACTCTTGATAATATCAGAGCACATTTAGAAGCAAGTAACCTTAGTTTCGACAGTATCGTATTAGAAAATGGCCAAGTATTAACGCGCTTTAAAAATACCGAAGACCAGCTTAAAGCCCGTGATGTATTGGACGATAGCTTAGGTAGAAAATTCTCAGTAGCACTTAACTTAACGCCAAATACACCGGATTGGTTAGCGGCCATTGGTGGTATGCCAATGAAGTTAGGTTTAGATTTAAGTGGTGGTGTTAGCTTCTTGATGGAAGTGAACATGAAAGAAGCCATTAATAAAGCTAAAACCAGCATGGTAAGTGATTTTCGTGGTGATTTACGTAATGAAAAAATTCGCTACCGCAGTGTAAAAGAAAGCAATAATGGCATTGTGGTTATTTTCCGGAAAGTTGCCGATCTAGACGCGGCAGAATCACTACTGGAAAAACGTTACCGTGATTTATTGATAAAAACGGATGACGATAAGTTAACGCTTACCGCGAAAATGACCGAGCAAAAGCTGAAAGAAATTCGTGATTATGCCTTGGCACAAAACATTACTATTATTCGTAATCGTGTTAATGAGCTAGGTGTGGCTGAGCCATTAGTGCAGCGCCAAGGTAAAAAACACATTGTTATCGAATTACCCGGTGTACAAGATACCGCTAAAGCAAAAGAAATACTTAATGCCACGGCAACTATTGAATTTCGCTTAGTCGATACCGAAGGTGATTTAGCTAATGCGATAAACGGTCGCATACCGGCAAATTCTATTTTATTGAGAGATAAAGATGGTCGACCGAGCTTATTGAAAAAACGCGTGATGTTAACCGGTGATCATATTACTGATGCAAAATCAGGCTTTGATGAATACTCACGTCCACAAGTAAATATTTCACTGGATAGTGCTGGTGGCTCAAAAATGTCCAATGGCACCAAAAGTAATATTGGTAAACCAATGGCAACGGTATTTATTGAATATAAACCTACCGGTAAACGTGACGCCGAAGGTAATATTATTTTTGAAAAAGTCCAAGAGATCATCTCTATTGCGACAATTCAATCACGTTTAGGTAAAAGCTTTCGTATTACGGGTGCTGGCAGCCCAGCCGAAGCACATAACTTAGCGTTATTATTACGTGCTGGTGCCTTAATTGCGCCAATTACTATCGTTGAAGAGCGTACTGTAGGTCCTACATTAGGTGCTGAAAACGTACGACTTGGCTTTGAAGCCATTATGTTGGGTTTTGCTTTAGTCTTTATCTTTATGATTATTTACTACCGTGCTTTTGGTGTTGTTGCTAATTTGGCACTGGCGGCAAACTTAGTATTAATTGTTGGCATAATGTCATTGATGCCAGGTGCGACTTTAACCTTACCTGGTATGGCGGGTATAGTATTAACTGTAGGTATGGCCGTTGATGCTAATGTACTGATATTTGAGCGTATTAGAGAAGAAATACGCGAAGGTAAGACAATTCAGCAAGCTATTCATCAAGGTTATGATGCCGCGTTTTCTACTATCATCGATGCGAACATTACCACTTTAATCGCCGCAGTGATTTTATATGCGATTGGCACCGGACCTGTTAAAGGTTTCGCAATCACCTTGTCTATCGGTATCATCACTTCAATGTTTACTTCTGTTATTGGTACTCGCGCAGTCGTTAATGCTATTTGGGGCGGTAAACGCCTTGATAAATTACCTATATAAAGACAGGAACGATAAATTATGCAAATTTTACACTTAAAAGAAACTGTCAATTTTATGAGCTATCGCAAGATAGCCATGGTATTTAGTGCAATATTGATGATTGCTTCAATTGTCTCACTAGCAACCAATAAACTAAACTTTGGTTTAGATTTTACTGGTGGCACCTTGATTGAGGTCGGTTTTGAACAACCCGCTGATTTAAAGATAATACGCCAAGTAATGACTGATAATGGTTTTGCTGATGCCAAAGTACAATTTTACGGCAGCAGCCGTGATGTGGTAATTCGCCTTGGTTTACGTGAAGATGTAAAAGCTGAAATGCTTGGCAATGAAATCTTGGCTCTTTTAGAGTCTGGCTCAGGGCAGAAAGTTGATATGCGTCGTATCGAGTATGTTGGTGCCAGCGTTGGTGACGAGTTAGCTGAACAGGGCGGTTTAGCCATGTTAACGGCGCTTATATGCATACTTATGTATGTTGCCTTTCGTTTTGAATGGCGCTTTGCCGTTGGCTCAGTAGTGGCTTTATTTCACGATGTGTTATTAACCCTGGGTTTATTCTCTATTTTAAAATTAGAGTTCGATCTTACGGTATTGGCGGCTATATTAGCGGTTATTGGTTACTCCCTTAACGATACCATTGTTGTTTCGGACCGTATTCGTGAAAACTTTAGGAAAATACGAAATACAGATGCTGAAGAAGTGATTAATATCTCCTTAACACAAACCTTGAGCCGTACCTTTATTACTTCAATAACAACCTTGTTAGTATTGGCGGCTTTATTCTTTAGAGGTGGCGAGCTAATTCACGGTTTTGCTACGGCATTATTATTTGGTGTTTTTGTTGGTACTTACTCATCAATTTATGTTGCTTCGTTAGTGGCATTGGGCTTAGGTATTTCAAGAGAAGACTTGATACCAGAAGTGATTGAAAAAGAAGGTGCTGATCAAGAGGCTATGATGCCTTAAGCATTATTGTTAAATGATTATAAAAGGCCGAGTAACGAAAGTTGCTCGGTTTTTTTATTTTTAGCCTATTTATTTTGCACTACACTTACAGACACTATTTTATACCTGTTCGACCTGAAGCTGCAGAATTCAGCTAAAACAGGTATATACCCAAGCTACTTCAAGGTGCTCGTTTCAGGGCGGAAGAGCGATTCATAATCAAGGCGCATATTTCATTAATGGTCATTCCCTTAATTACATACGCAACGATGAATATTATTTGCTCATACGCCCCCTAGGGCTGGTTTAGAAACGTTTTATCCATCGTTATTGATTTCGAGAAAGACGCTACATGGATGTAGCTTCTTAGAGAATGCAGGAGCACATTCTCCTGAATAACCATTGTCTTCAATCAATGCCTTGCCTAAATACGTTTCTAATTTCAGCTGAATCCTGCACCTTGAGGTTGTTTGGGTATATATCTAGCTGAGTGAGAGATAACTTAATAGACTTGGTATTAACCTTACTGTATGCTGCCGCCCCTTCATACTGCCAACATTTTCATCCCGCTGTCAGTATTTGCTATTTACTAAAGAGATTCTTATGAGCGATACCCCGACAACCAAGTTTACTGATTTAGGTTTATCTGAGCCATTACTAAAAGCAGTGCGTGATAAGGGTTATGAAACGCCATCTCCTATTCAAGCGCAAGCTATTCCAGCAGTTCTTTCTGGACGCGATATTATGGCTGCAGCGCAAACAGGTACGGGTAAAACAGCAGGATTTACTTTACCGCTATTACAGCGCCTTTCTACTAACAAAGGTAATAAGGTTGCATCAAACAACGTAAGAGCATTAATACTTACCCCTACGCGTGAACTAGCAGCGCAAATCCACGAAAGCATAGAGACCTATGGTAAGTATTTAAATTTACACTCAATGGTAGTTTTTGGTGGCGTGAAAATTAACCCACAAATAACGAGACTTCGCCAAGGCGTTGATGTACTTGTGGCAACACCAGGACGTTTACTCGATTTATACAATCAAAGAGCGGTAAAATTTAGTCAACTTGAAGTGTTCATTCTTGATGAAGCCGATCGTATGTTAGATATGGGCTTTATTCGCGATATTAAAAAGCTTATCGCAGTGCTACCAAAAGGCCGTCAAAACTTATTGTTCTCGGCAACTTTCTCTCCTGAAATCCGCGCTTTAGCTAAAGGTTTAGTCAATAACCCTTTAGAGATTTCGGTAGATGCTGAAAATAGCACGGCTGAAAAAGTCACTCAATGGTTGATGGCCGTTGATAAAAAACGTAAATCAGCGGTATTAACGCATTTAATACAAGAAAATAACTGGCAACAAGTGTTGGTTTTCACTAAAACCAAACATGGCGCAAACAAGCTAACTAAGCACCTTGAAGCTGAAGGCTTAACTGCAGCGGCTATCCATGGTAATAAAAGCCAAGGCGCGCGTACTAAGGCCCTTGCTGCCTTTAAAGATGGCTCGGTAAAAGTACTTGTGGCAACCGATATTGCTGCCCGTGGTATTGATATTGATTTATTACCACAAGTGGTTAACTTTGATTTACCGAATGTTCCTGAGGATTATGTGCATCGTATTGGCCGTACAGCCCGTGCAGGTAATACTGGACAAGCATTGTCATTAGTTTGTGCCGATGAGTTAGACTTATTGTGGGGCATTGAACATGTTATTCAGCAGCACATCGAACGAAAAGTTATTGATAAGTTTATACCTGCCAATGAATTAGGTGAATCCCGTGAGATCAAGCCTTTAAGACAAGGTAGACCGCCAAAATCTAAACCAAGTCAAAGTTCAGGACGTGGTAGAGGTCGAGTTGAGCATAAAGATGGGCAGCGCTCTGGTGGCAATGCTACTGGCAATAAGGGCAAGCCTGGTAATGATTCATCTAGACGTAAAAAACCGGAATATGACGGTACTGGGCCTAAGCCTCGTAGACCTAGACGTACAAATAATAGCTAGTTCTCATTAGAACTTATTAATAAATAAAAAGGCTTATGACGAATAGTAAAATATTCATCATAAGCCTTTTTTGTTATTAGCCTAGTAGCTACTAGCTCTGCGTCATTAGCTAGGTGTCATTTTCTAGGTATTATCGAGTACTGTTATTCCTGCATTTAAGGCGTTAAATAGCCTAAGTTAGTCAGTCGCTCACTGGAAAATATTCCCACGACATCACCAATAACAATTAAACTGGGTGGCGTTATCTTATGTAAGGTCACTAGCTCGGTTAAATTAGCTAATGTGCCCTTTATCACTTGTTGGTCTTGATGGGTGCCTTTTCGAATCAATGCTGCGGGCGTATTTATATCGCGACCTGCTGCGGTAAGCTGAGTGATTATTACCGGTAAACTTTTTATACCCATGTAAAAAACAATGGTTTGTTCTTTATCGTTCAATGCCTGCCAAGGTAAATCTAATGCACCATTATCTTGCACGTTTCCGGTGATAAAGGTGCAACTGCGGGCAACTTTTCGATGCGTTAACGGGATACCCGCATAACTAGTACAAGCAGATGCCGCTGTCATACCAGGTACAATGTGGCAGGCGACGCCATGGCTTAATATAAACTGTGCTTCTTCAGAGCCGCGTCCAAAGACAAAAGGATCGCCGCCTTTTAAACGTACTACTCTTTTACCCAATAGGGCATTATCAACCAGAAGTTGATTGATACCTTCTTGCGGAACTCTATGATCTGCTTGCTTTTTACCTACATATATTTGCTGACAGTCTCTAGGCAGTAATGCCATGATTTCTTCACTAACAAGGCGGTCATAAATAACCACCTCTGCTTGTTTGATAAAACGATAAGCTTGAATAGTGAGTAAATCAGGGTCACCAGGACCAGCGCCTACTAGGGCAACTTCCCCTGCAATGAAGGGTTGTTTTGCGGTATTAATGTTTTCCATGAGCTCTCTTAACAAATGTACTAAAAACTATAGGGTTAGTCTAAAGCAAAAAAAGCGCCAAAGTGACCTTATTTGAGTAAGGTTACTGTGGCGCTTAATATTATTCTGCTATTACTTAGGCTTATTAAGTAAACTCAGCTAGGAGTTACTTGCTAAGTGCATCACCTAAGTGAGGACGAATTTCTTTTAATACGTCTTTTAATATTCGAGTATTTGCGGCAACGATATTGCCTGATTGTGCATGGTTATGACCGCCAACAAAGTCAGTAACTAAGCCACCAGCTTCAATAATTAGCAGTTCACCAGCAGCAGTATTCCATGGTTTAGTACCAATTTCGAAGAAACCATCAACACGGCCTGCAGCTACATAAGCAAGATCAAGTGAGGTTGAACCAGCACGGCGCATATCAGCTGATTTTTGGAATAATGCTGAGAACATTGCCATATAAGCAACGCTATGTTGTTTGTATTTAACAGGGAAACCAGTAGCTAGAATAGTACCAGAAATTTCTTTGTTTTTATTTACACGGATTCTAAAGCCGTTTAGTTGTGCACCTTTACCACGACTGGCAGTGAATAACTCACCACGAATGGGATCAAATACTACCGCTTGATCTAATTTACCTTTTACTTTTAAAGCAATAGAAACGGCAAAGTGAGGAATGCCTTTTATGAAGTTAGCTGTGCCATCAAGTGGATCAACAATCCATTGGTAATCGTCATCTTTACCTTTTAAAATGCCAGATTCTTCACCGATAATAGTGTGATCTGGGTAAGATTTACGAATAGTCTCAATTATGGCTTCTTCAGAGCTAATATCAACACTGGTGACGAAATCGTTAGTGCCTTTTGATTCAATTTCAACTTTATCAAGTTGCTCCATAGAGCGAACGATAACTTTACCTGCTGTACGCGCTGCGCGCACGGCAATATTTAGCATGGGATGCATAATAGTGTACCTATTTGTAAATAATTTTTAAAAGAACGAACTTTCAAGCAAACATTGTCTTGAAAATTTTAGCGCGCAAAGTATATCAAATTTTATATCATTAAGCGATAGCATTACAAAAATAGTCGTTTAATAAATAAGCATCTTGTTGGTTTAGTTTTTTGATAGAAATAAAAAGACTATTAAATATCAAATTGCCATAGATAAATATGCTTATTAAGCGTGCTTTTTATTAGCTACAGCAGTAATCTTCTATGTTAGAATACTGGCCATCTAGATGGGTTAGATAAGCGCATTAAATAAGTTTACTCATCCAATTAAACAAACAAGTAGAGCGAAAAATGTCAGATTCTCAACAAGGTTCTCAGCAAAGTAAGACCCCAGGTTCACTATTAGATCGCGTTAAAATCGTTTTAGTAAACACTTCAGATTGTCGAAACATTGGTAGTGCAGCACGAGCCATGAAAACCATGGGCTTAAGCCAACTTATATTAGTTGACCCAATTGAAATGCCAAATGGTCAGGCGCAAGCAATGGCTGCTGGGGCAACTGACGTTTTAGCCAATGCTAAAGTGGTTAGTACACTCGCTGAAGCGATTGAAGATTGTGGTTTAGTTGTTGGAACTAGTGCGCGTTCGAGAACATTACCTTGGCCTATGTTAGAGCCAAGAGGCTGTGGTGAGAAGATGATAGCCGAGGCAGATGAATATCCTGTAGCGTTAGTTTTTGGTCGCGAAAGTAGTGGCTTAACTAATGAAGAGTTACAGCTTTGTCATTTTCATGTACAGATTCCAGCGAACCCAGATTATAGTTCACTGAACTTGGCCATGGCAGTACAAACGTTAAGTTATGAAGTGCGTACCAGTTACTTACTGGCGCATGATCAAAGTTATCAAGAACGCAGTACCGGTAATGGTAAATCAGTGGCTAAAGCTAAGAATGAAGATGAAGAGCTTTATCCTGTAAGTGAAGAAACAGAGCGCTTTTATCAACACTTTGAAAAAGCACTTAAAGCCACTGGCTTTATTGTAGAAAACCATCCTGGTTTAGTGATGACTAAACTAAGACGCTTATTTAATCGCGCTAGACCTGATGTTAAAGAAGTTAAGATGATGCGTGGGATTTTTGCCTCGATGGAAAGGTCTAGTAAAGAGAAGTCATAACAGTTAATTGTGGCTAACATAGCTGTTAGTCACTTAAGAGAAAGAGAAGGAATAATTTATGTTTAGCCGTATCAAAGAAGATATCAATAGTGTCTTTGATAGAGATCCCGCCGCTCGTACCAGTTTTGAAGTTATCCTCAATTATCCTGGTTTGCATGCAATTTGGATTCACCGATTAAGTCATAGGTTATGGTGCGCTAATTGGAAGCTCTTAGCGCGAGTTATATCTACTTTCTCTCGTTGGTTAACCGGCGTTGAAATTCATCCTGGTGCTAAGTTAGGTCGACGAGTTTTTATTGACCATGGTATGGGCATTGTTATTGGTGAAACCGCCGAAATTGGCAATGATGTAACCTTATATCACGGTGTTACCTTAGGTGGTACTAGCTGGAAAGCTGGTAAACGCCATCCTACCTTAGAAGATAATGTTGTTATTGGCGCTGGTGCACAAGTACTTGGTCCTATCACTATAGGCAAGGGCGGTAAAGTTGGCTCTAATTCAGTGGTGGTTAAAGATCTACCTGCTAACGCTACTGCGGTCGGTATCCCTGGAAGAATCGTTCCAGATAAACCGAGTAAAGGTGAAGGTCAACAACGAGAAGCAGCCGCTAAAAAATATGGTTTTGATGCCTATGCTGTTTCGCACGATAATCCTGATCCTGTGGCAAAAGCCATTGGTCGTTTGCTTGACCATGTGCATCTCATGGATGATCGTGTTAGCGCTCTTTGCAAAGAAGTTAATACCCTAGGTGGCGATATTTGTGATAAAAACTTGCCTGAATTAAGAGTCGGCGAGTTTGTTGAAGATGAAAAAGCGGCGGCACAGCGTCGCGAAAGTAAAGTGACCAGCTTTGATCCTGAAATTTAGTTTTATTAAATTAGTTTCATTAAAAATTAATAGTTGACTAAATTAGTCAACTATTACTTTTCGCTCAGTACTTCTTGGTGTACAATACTTGAGTAAATTACTCGGGTATTCATTTGACTAATCTGTAGGGTTATGTAGAATTGCGCAGAATTTGCAAAGCAAGGCATGTTTTTCTATGTCTTCCTGTTAAATAGTTTTGACTTAGTTGTCCTACTAAATTGATATATTGAGTACACCAACATAGTGTTTGAGAGTAGATTATGAAACTTACTTCTAAAGGTCGTTACGCAGTTACTGCCATGTTAGATGTTACTATTCATGCCATATCTGGACCTGTATCTTTGGCTGATATTTCAGAACGCCAAGGTATATCTTTGTCTTATTTAGAACAACTCTTTTCTCGTTTACGCAAGCAAGGGTTAGTTACCAGTGTTCGTGGTCCTGGAGGCGGTTATCGCTTGGGACGATGTTCAGCTCAAATAGCGGTTGCTGATGTGATTTCTGCAGTAAATGAAAGTGTTGATGCAACTAAATGTTCAGGAAAAGGCAATTGCCAGGATGGCGAACAATGTTTAACCCATTCTCTTTGGGAAGGGTTAAGTCAACGCATTGAAGAGTTTTTGCAAAACATCAGCTTATCAGAATTAGTGGCTAAGCGAGATGTGAAAGAGGTTTCTAAACGCCAAGATGCACTGCATATAAATGCTAATAAAAGCATAGCGTTAGATACACTAATAACCACTAAAAATATAATGAACGATTGGTAATAACCAATCGTGTCGTATTAAAGATTTACCATCGGAGAGAGTTAGCGAATGAAGCTTCCTATATATTTTGATTACTCAGCTACTACACCAGTAGATAAACGTGTCGCAGAAAAAATGATGCAATATATGACCACAGATGGTCATTTTGGTAACCCTGCGTCACGTTCACATAAATTTGGTTGGCAAGCCGAAGAAGCGGTTGATATCGCTCGTAATCAAGTTGCTGAATTAATTAATGCCGACCCACGTGAAATTGTTTTCACTTCAGGTGCAACAGAATCAAATAACTTAGCCATTAAAGGTGCTGCTAATTTTTATCACAAACGTGGTAAACACATTATTACTAGCAAAACTGAACATAAAGCGGTGTTAGATACTTGTCGTGAATTAGAGCGTCAAGGCTTTGAAGTGACTTACCTTGACCCAGAAGAAAATGGTTTAATTGATTTAAATAAATTAAGTGACGCCATGCGTGATGACACAGTATTAGTGAGCATAATGCATGTAAACAATGAAATTGGTGTTATTCAAGACATCAATGAAATTGGTGAAATATGTCGTGCACGTAAAATCGTTTTTCATGTTGATGCCGCGCAAAGTGCCGGTAAAATTAACATTGATATGCAAACATTGAAAGTTGATTTACTGTCGATTTCAGCACATAAAATGTACGGACCTAAAGGCATAGGCGCATTATATGTGTCCCGTAAACCTCGTATTCGTCTTGAAGCACAAACTCACGGTGGCGGACATGAACGTGGTATGCGCTCAGGTACTTTAGCAACGCATCAAATTGTTGGTATGGGCGAAGCGTGTCGTTTAGCTAAAGCAGAAATGGCGCAAGATCTTGCTCATGTTACTGCAATGCGTGACCGTTTATGGGCTGGTGTGAACAGCATGGAACAAGTGTTTGTTAACGGCGATTTTGAGAAGCGTTACCCTGGTAACTTAAATGTCAGCTTCAACTTTGTTGAAGGTGAGTCACTTATCATGGCATTGAAAGATTTAGCGGTATCTTCTGGTAGTGCTTGTACATCAGCGAGCTTAGAGCCTTCTTATGTACTTCGTGCTTTAGGACTAAATGATGAAATGGCACATAGCTCAATTCGCTTTAGTTTTGGCCGCTTTACTACTGCAGAAGAAATTGATTACGCAATTAAGTTAATTAAAAACTCAATCGGTCACTTACGTGATATGTCACCGCTTTGGGAAATGTTTAAAGACGGTATCGATTTAGATTCAATTGAATGGGCTGCTCACTAAACTATATTTAACACAATTATGTTTAGTAAAATAGTTCAGCACTTTAGATAAATTTGGTGTCAAATAAAGTGTATTAGGTGATTTCTGGAAATTACCTAATGACAATTTGGCACAAGTTAGGAGAGTAACATGGCTTACAGCGAAAAAGTATTAGACCATTATGAGAACCCACGTAACGTTGGTTCAATGGACAAAAACGATCCATCAGTAGCTACTGGTATGGTTGGCGCACCTGCGTGTGGCGACGTGATGAAGTTACAACTTAAAATTTCTGCTGATGGCATCATTGAAGATGCAAAATTCAAAACCTACGGTTGTGGCTCAGCAATTGCGTCAAGCTCATTGGTTACTGAATGGGTAAAAGGCAAGTCAATTGAAGAAGCGGGTAAAATTAAAAATACCGATATTGCTGAAGAGTTAGCTTTACCACCGGTAAAAATTCATTGCTCTATCTTGGCTGAAGATGCCATTAAAGCAGCGATTGAAGATTATAAAAGTAAACAAGGTAAATAACGGAGAAAACGATGTCTGTTACCATGACACCAGCAGCGGCTGAACGTGTTCAATCGTTCATGCAAAATCGTGGCAAAGGGCTTGGGCTTCGCCTAGGTATTAAAACTACCGGCTGTTCAGGTTTAGCTTATGTGCTCGAGTTTGTTGATGATTTAAATGAAGATGATCAGCTGTTCTCTATTGATGATGTCAACATTATCATTGACGCGAAAAGCTTGGTTTACCTTGATGGCATTGAGCTAGACTTTGTTAAAGAAGGCTTAAATGAAGGCTTTAAATTCACTAACCCTAACGCCAAAGGTGAGTGTGGGTGTGGTGAGTCGTTTAATGTTTAATCTCTTTGCAACTTGATTCAATTACGGCGTTGAAAGTGCTCATTGACTAACGTCAACTCCGCGCTTTCGCCTTGTACTTGAACCAAGTTCCTTCGAGTTTAAAACATTATTATAATTGAGCTTATTATAGAAAGCTTTAGACCATTTTCTCTAGGTATAAGCAGTGAATTACTTCCAATTATTCGGTATTGAAGCCTCTTTCGATATCGATTTACAAAACATTTCATCAAGTTATCAAGCATTGCAAAAAGCTGTGCATCCAGATAAGTTTGCCCATGCTTCAGAGCAAGAACAGCGTATTGCCGTACAAAAATCAGCGCACATTAATGACGCTTACCAAACGCTAAAACAACCATTACTACGTGCTGAATATATTTTAGTTCAACGTGGTGTTGATATGCCTAATGAGCAGAACACCTTTGGTGATACTAGCTTTTTAATGCGTCAGATGGAATTGCGCGAAATGCTTGAAGACGTTAGGTCTGCCGGTGATGTTGATGCCGCTTTACTTGAAGTTCAACGAATACTATCGAGTGAATACTTACAGCTCACTCAGCTGATGAGAGCGCAGATAAGTGAAAATAACTCAGCATCTAATGGTGCAGCATGCGATAATTTACGCAAATTAAAGTTTTATCAAAAGCTAAATGTTGAAGTGGATCGTCTTGAAGATGCTTTGTTTGATGACGAGTAATGCTAACAGACATCAATAATTAACAGCCAAGCACATTAGTATTTAACATTTACCATTAACCTAAACTCAGATCATTGAATTAACATCATGGCTTTATTACAAATTGCAGAACCCGGTCAAAGTACCGTTCCCCACGAACATAGATTAGCTGCCGGCATAGATCTTGGTACCACCAACTCCTTGATAGCAAGTGTGCAAAGCGGTAATGCACGTACTTTGAGCGATGATCAAGACCGTGATCTATTACCCTCTATTGTCAGCTATCAAGCAGACAATATCTTAGTGGGTCATAAAGCTCAAGCATTTAGCATCGAAGATGCACCGAATACCATTACTTCTGCTAAGCGTTTAATAGGACGCTCACTGCCAGATATTCAAAGTAAATATCCATCTTTACCCTATGAATTTTGTGGTGATGAGAATCATCCTGAAATTATGACTAGGCAAGGCGCTATTAACCCAGTGCAAGTGTCAGCAGAAATATTAAAAAGCTTAAAGCTACGTGCAGAAGCTGCTTTAGGCGGCGAGCTAACAGGCGTTGTTATAACAGTGCCTGCTCACTTTGACGATGCGCAAAGGCAAAGTACCAAAGATGCGGCAAAATTAGCGGGTGTTAGTGTATTACGGTTATTAAATGAACCAACGGCAGCAGCAGTGGCTTACGGGCTAGATTCAGGACAAGAAGGTATTATCGCTGTCTATGACCTAGGCGGTGGTACTTTTGATATTTCTATATTACGTTTAAATAAAGGTGTTTTTGAAGTATTAGCGACGGGTGGCGATTCGGCACTTGGTGGTGATGACTTTGATGTTGTGCTTGTTGACTACCTCGTTGAGCAAGCCGGTCTACAAAGACCTTTATCACCTTCGCTTGAGCGTCAGTTGATGCAACAAGCTTGTTTTGCTAAAGAGCAGTTAACCGATACCGAACAAGTTACTATTAATCTATCGCTTGATAACGGGAAAAGTTGGTCGATAAATTTCAGTAAAGCACAGTTAAATGAACTTATTGGCTCATTAGTTAATAAAACATTACGTGCTTGTCGTCGTACACTTAAAGATGCCAGCATTACCATTGATGAAGTGGTAGAAATTGTTATGGTAGGTGGTTCAACACGTGTACCTTTAGTACGTAGCGAAGTTGAAAAGTACTTTAATCAGACTCCTTTAACCTCAATTGACCCCGATAAAGTGGTTGCTATTGGCGCTGCTATTCAAGCAGATATTTTAGCGGGTAATAAACCTGATAGTGATATGTTATTACTTGACGTTATTCCATTGTCTCTTGGTCTTGAAACTATGGGCGGCTTAGTTGAAAAAGTCATCCCAAGAAATACCACTATACCTGTAGCAAAAGCACAAGAATTTACCACCTTTAAAGATGGCCAAACAGCCATGGCGGTACACGTATTACAAGGTGAACGTGAGTTAGTTGATGATTGTCGTTCATTAGCCCGTTTTGAGTTACGTGGTATTCCGCCTATGACTGCTGGTGCTGCTCATATAAGAGTAACATTTAACGTTGATGCCGACGGTTTACTCTCGGTAACGGCGATGGAGAAGTCTACCGGTGTTGAATCAAGTATTGAAGTTAAACCTTCATTTGGTCTTGATGACAATCAAATTAGTCAGATGATTAAAGATTCAATGAGCAACGCTGCTGAAGATATGCAAGCGCGTATGCTAAGAGAGCAACAAGTTGACGCCTTACGTGTTATTGAATCAGTACAAGCGGCTTTAGTTGCGGATAGTAAATTGCTTAACAGTGATGAGATTGCTGTTATTGAAAGTGCGATTAAGCTCCTCGCTCAAGTAAGCCAAGGTAGTGATATTAAGGCGATAGAAAGTGCCCTTGATAAGTTAAACGATAGTACGGCAATATTTGCTGAACGTCGTATGGATAGTTCAATTAGCCAAGCCCTTGCTGGCCAATCGGTTGATAAGCTTTAGCTTATCTTCAGATAATATTTAATTTATATTTAAGTTAGGCGAAAGCCTTGCAAGCAGAGAATAGATAAAATGCCAAAAATTATATTTTTACCTCATGAAGAATTATGCCCAGATGGCGCAGTTGTTGAAGCCGAAAAGGGTGAGAGCGTACTTAACGTCGCGTTAAGAAATGATATTGGAATAGAACATGCGTGTGAAAAAGTATGTGCATGTACTACTTGTCACGTTATTATTCGCGAAGGTTTTGACTCTATCGAAGAAGGCGATGAACTTGAAGAGGATATGCTTGATAAAGCATGGGGTTTAGAGCCTGAGTCACGTCTTAGCTGCCAATCAATTGTTGGTGATGAAGATCTTGTGGTAGATATCCCTAAGTACACTATAAATATGGTTTCTGAAACTCACTAATAGTTTTTGTTCACACCATATTTTAAAAGGCCATTAACATGGAAATGTTAATGGCCTTTTTTGTTATAGTTGTATTACTTTAGGTATTTACGGTAAATATTTACTTTAAGTCTTTTACTTTAGGAATTGGTTTTAGCTCTTTTATTTTGAGTAATATGATAGGGGTATTAATATATGCTAGCCTTTTTGGATAAGTGGTTACTCCCAGTAAAGTTTTGTTCTAAAGCTTAGCTAGGTAAGCCCTAATATCTTCACAATATGGTAAGTAGCGGCACTGGCTTAGGTGATTTTTACGTAGGCGTAGGCTGGCAAACCAAACCAAACCAAGTTAAGCCAAGCTTTGTGCTATTTTATTAAGTAATTCATCGAACTTAAACGGCTTTAACATCATACTATCCATACCAGCGTCAATACTGCGCTCACCAATTTCACTCGAGGCACTTGCGGATAGCGCAAATATGAGGGTATGTTGTTGACCAGTTTCTAACTTTCTTATTTGTTTAGTCGCTTCAAATCCGTCCATAACAGGCATTAAGCAATCCATTAGAATAAGGTCAATCTTATTATTTATAAACTGTTTTACCGCCTCTTCGCCATTTTCAGCCTCGATAATATTTGCTTGAGAATTATCCAGTGCCATTGCGACAATTTTGCGGTTTATCCGGTTATCATCAACAATCAGTACGGTTTTATTTTTCATGGAAATAGGCTTAGCAGGTGATGAGTCTATTGACGCAGGTGTATCTTGTTGTTCGCTAATCGGCAGAGATAAGTTAAAGCTAAAAACACTACCTTCACCTAAGCAGCTTTGCACCTCAATTTTACTGTCCATCAACTTAATAAGTTCACTGCTGATGGTTAAACCTAAGCCCGTACCGCCATATTCTTTTGTTGTTGATGAATCATGCTGAGTAAAGGGTTTAAATAATGTATTAATTTTATTCTCAGAAATACCTATGCCCGTATCAGTAATAGAAAATTTGAGTTCACATTTATTATCACTTAACGAAATAGTGTTTAACTCAAGCTGTACACACCCCTCTTTGGTGAATTTAATCGCATTATTGACTAAATTAATGAGTACTTGCTTTAAGCGAATATCATCAACAAGTACTAGTGGAATATCTTGTTCGGAAAATACGGTTTCAATAATTAAATCAGATCTCGTTTCTACGCCGCCACGGCAGACGCTTATGGCATCTAATAGTAAATGCTTGACGTTGGTTGTACACGGGTGTAGCTCGACTTTATGAGCTTCTATTTTTGAAAAATCCAGTACTTGATTTATTATAGCTAAAAGTTGATCACCCGATCTTCCAATGGTTTCGAGTAAAAAATCCTGTTGTTCTGTTAGTGACGTTTTATTTAATTGTTGTACCATGCCTAAAATACCGTTCATAGGTGTTCTAAGTTCGTGACTCATTGACGCAATGAACATGGTTTTAGCATTGTTGGCTGTTTCAGCTTTCTTTATTGCTTGCTCCATAAGTCTTTTACTTTTAGCGGATAATAGGCTGTATTCTTTTATCATTTTAGCCATTTGTAATTGGGTACTATTCACCACTCCTTGAATAAGAACATAGTTTTTTTCGTTAATAAGCGTTATTTTACAACTTAAATCGAGACACTCTACTCGATGGCCAATGGTCAACTCAAGCTTAAACCTGTAGGTACGTTGCTTTAAAATAGCGTTATTTACCCGCTTTATCATTTCTTGTTCAAATAAGTCTTTTAGAGTCTCGGAGCAGGGGATCTCATTAAACCAAGTGGCAAAAGTCTGGTTATATTCAATGATTTTGAGATCATCGATATCACAAAGCAATAAACCAATATCTAAATTAGCCAGTAATTCAGGTAAAAGTTGCAATGGTGGCAGGTTGATTTGGTTATTCATTTACAGCAATTTTATCCATTAATCCTGCTATTAAGGTGATAATACTGCGAATATCTTCTTGCTCAATGCTAGCCTCATCCAACGATTCTTCCAGTAACTCTACTACTTGATTAAAGTGTGGCACAGTTATTTTATAAGGAGCATGAACGATTTTTAAGTCAACACTTTCATACTTGTCTGGCCCACCTAAGGCCGTGGCAATAAATTGTGTTTGGTGGGACATCAGCCTTTCCATATTCACTTTTTCAAAGTAGGGTGATAGCTCTTCACTATCTAATATTTTTTGATAAAAATTTCCTACCACCATACTAAAGGTGTCAAAGCCACCGTACTTGTCATATAAAGTAATCATCTTTGAGTTTCACTCCTTATTAATGAAGCACTTGAGAGGTTTAATTGCAGTCAAAAGTGAATTAATTATAAGCGTGGTATAAATCACTCATTTTGCAAACTATTTTTAATAAAAGTTATTTAATAGCTTATCGACATTTATAACGAATATCGGCCCTAGTGACTAGGCTAGATAATTATTACATCCTTATCGTTTTTAGCTGTGGGCCTATAGTTGTGCAGTTTTGTAATAGCTAAGTGAGCGAATAAATTTATTTTTGTACTGGTATCGGTACTGGTGCGGGTCACGTTATTACTATGTTTACTTAGACCTTTCCTATATCAGATGACTTTTCTATTGTTGCTAGCACTGATATTTCTACCAGCCTAGATGAAGATAGATGGTCATGGGAGACTAATTACAAAGACTATATTCACTGGCGAGTAACAGGCCAGTAGCATTTAAAGGGATATGATTTTTCTTTAGGTGTTGAGGGAACAGATATAGAAACTTATGGCGAGAGCACACGGCTACTAACTGTCTTTAGAACGTTTGATCTGTAATGGGCTTTGTCGCTTATTTTGGTAAGTTACAGAGTAATTATCATCAAATAATAGTTATCATCAAAGAATGATTATCACCGAGCTACCAACGCAGCCTAGTATCACAGAGTAGCTAACGGTTAGTCGTTAGTTACTCTGGCAAAAATGTCAGCCTTTGAACTAGGCATTAGTCTGATCGTTATTTATTATTTACCGCTGTAAAGTAAATCCTATCAAAGACAAACCATCAACGAACCTTCAGGAGGTTAAAGGCCGTTATGGTATTGCACATTGGTTGACTCAGGTACGAGGGAATTAAGTGCGTCTTGTGCACTTACTTGCTCACTTGATAGTTCAATGGAATTGCCAAATGACTCGCTCTTACCGTGTTTAAGTAACAGTTCAAAATGCTCAATAAGGGCCGCTTTGTCAGGAGACTCTTTATCGCCAGCACCAATATTGGTTAAATCAATCATAAAGCCATCAAATAATTGTGTTAAATCTTTGATTATTTCGGTATTTAAAAATTGATCGTTATTATAAATACTTGGGTAGCCAGCTTTTTGCTTATCAATAGCAAAAGAAACGCCTTTGAGGTTGGTGATGCTGGTCGATTTATCGCAAGAAAGCATACAGCCATTATCAATGCGAGGTTTTTCACAACCAACACTTTGTTGGAAGAAACACTGTCTGCTGGTCATTAATAAAATTGGGTGGTAAACGCTGTAGAGCATTTTAAAGTTCTCAGGACGAGCAATAGTCTTCATCTGTTGACGGTTAATTTCATTGGAAATAAAGGCGCCGCTACAATTAAAGCTTTCTTTCATCGCTAATAGTGCATAAGAATTGGTGGTATTTAAGAAAGGTCCTGCAATCCATTCAATGCCTAATTCAAACGCTCTATTGGCAATACCGGTATTATTGGTGACAATTAACTTAGGTTTTACTTGTTCTAAAATATTAACCGCTACATCATAATCTTTACCAATTAATACCGATGGGAACCAAGGGATAAGACCTGGGTTCGCTTGGAAAAAGCCAACGTATTTAGTGCAGCCACGTTTATAAGCATCAGGCAGTTTAAAGTAAATATCAGCATCAGTTACATCGCTAAGGTTGATGTCGCTCTCGTCAGATATTAATAGTGATAATTTAGCGTTCTCATCTTTTTTCGCATGTCGTACTAGCTTTGGTAGCTCTACTTCAGTTATTACTGGAGTACCGTCATTGAGTAAGGCTGCTATCTTATTCTTAAGGGCAGTAAGCTCTTTAAAAGGAATGGTGACACCTTGTGGTATAGCGTCTGTATTTAATTCGTTTAAGTTAAACTCTGCGTTGTTAAAGCTTTTAAAACGTTTTTCAATAGCGCTATGGTCAATGCAATTCTTTTCACTGGCGATAAGTGACCGTTCAGAGTGCATAACATGCGTTTTCTCTGGCGTAACTTGCTCTGCAAAGCCAGTACTTGCCGCTTCATTAATTTGGATGGAAACGGTTAAAGGTTTGCCTATTTCACCTGAGAATACTAGTGAAAGAGTACGTTTTTCAATACTAATGTGTTTTATTTTATCAAATACATCCGCGTGTATTTTTTCTTTTTCATCACTTAGTTTCTGTTCAACGTCTTGTATTTGCACCACAGAGATAGCGTTACTTTTATCTATAGCGTAATATTTGGAATTATCACGGGGGTTTTCAATAAACATCGATTGGTTTAAATCACCACGTAAAAACGCATTAGAGAAGTCACGATTAAATACTTTATAAAGTCGCTCGCCGTCTTCAAGTAATTCACCTGTCGCAACAAAACCATCTATTTGTTTACGGAAACTATCAATAACGGTATGTACATAGCTTGCGCCCTTGATACGACCTTCCACTTTAAATGAATGAACACCCGCTTCTATCAGTGCCGGTAAATCAAAAAAGGCTGAGTTGTCTTTAATATTTAATGGGAATTTATTACCTGATTCGGTAGGTTTATATTCTTCACGACAAGCTTGGCTACAACGGCCTCGATTACCTGAATTCCCAACACTGGCAGAGGTTGAATAACATAAACCAGAAAAAGCGACACATAATGAGCCATGGACAAATACTTCAGTAAGCACGTTTTCTTTCTGTGATACTTTAGTAATCGCGGTGATTTCTTTTAAGTTTAATTCACGCGATAAATTAACACGCGAGGCGCCCAGCTTTTTCAAAAATGGGATTTGACCAATGTTATGGGTAGTTAACTGGGTTGATGCGTGAATATCTAGGGTAGGGAAGTGCTTTTTAAGGATATAAAGCATGCCTAAATCTTGCACAATTACGCCATCTAATGTGGTGTTTGCCAATTTACTTAATAACTTAGCGAGGGTTTTAAATTCTCGCTCGAGAATAATTATATTAAGCGTTAAGAATATCTGGCAGTCATACTGGTGTGCGAGCCTAATAATACGGACGAGTTCATCAAAAGAAATATTAGCTGCGCGGTTTCTGGCATTAAAAGTATCTAAACCACAGTACACCGCATCTGCGCCAGCAATAATTGCCGCTTTTATCGCATCTATATCACCACCGGGGGCTAATAATTCTATTTTAGGACTCATTTACTACAACTTTAGCCATTTACACGGCGGTTAAATTTCAAAGGGGGGATTTTACTCGTATAATGGGCCAATGAATACTGTTTAAGCCGCTTATTTATTATGATAATGAAGACTATTAATAATATCAGCATGGGGAAATAGCTATCAATGAAGGTAAGTTTTAATAAAAATGTTAATGACACGAGTACCTTACCTATCCTTTACTCGTTAAGAAATTGTCCATATGCCATGCGCGCCAGGTTAGCTATTTTTAAAGCGAAGCAGACGGTATTATTACGAGATTTAGTATTAAGTAATAAGCCTGGAGAAATGATAGCGGTATCGCCGAAAGCTACAGTACCAGTATTAGTATTGACAAATGGCACAGTTATAGAAGAAAGTTTAGAGGTTATGTTATGGGCTTTGCAGCAAACAGATCCAGCTGATTTATTACAAAGACACAATGGTGATCAGAAACCTTGTCAGGAAGAGGGCGCATTAGCTGAAATGCTATTACTCATTAATGAATTTGATACCGGCTTTAAAACTTGCTTAGAAGCCTATAAATGCGCGAAACGCTATCAAGAAGATGATATTGTTCAGTGCCGCGAAGCTTGTCAGCAATATATAAATCAATTAGAGCAGCGTCTAACTAAGCATTCTTGTTTAATTTCAGATAAAGAAAGTTTAGCTGATATTGCTTTAATGCCTTTTATTCGACAATTTGCTCGAATAGAGCGTCAGTGGTATTTGCAATCACCTTACCCAAGGGTAAGGCAATGGCTAAATAATTATTTGCAGAGCCCGGTCTTTACCAAAGTTATGGCAAAACATCCGTTGTGGGTAGATAACCAGCAAGATGTTCTCTTTGGCGGTAACTAAGCCGGCAATTAATCTGATAGTTAATCCGGTAACTAAGCAGGTACTTAAGCAGGTAATGATTGCTTTAATAATTCACTGACAATAAGCTTTAATAAAAAGGTTTCACGTTCTATCGAGAGACCTTTCTTATCACTTTTAGCAATAGTTTCTTCATTGTGAGCTATGGCCTGATGGATATTCATCCATACGGGGTGCATACCATTATTCAGCTCATGGTCTTCAAGTTCAGGCTCAAGTAATTCATCATCAATGGTGCAGGTATAGCAATAAGACTGCATATGCACAATATCAAAGTTATCTTTATGCCATGGCCTGAACTCCTCATAGAGGCCAAAATCGACAATATTTTTGACATTATGTGCGCCAGTTTCTTCTTTAAGCTCACGAACTAGACCGTCGATATTACTTTCGCCTTTATCTATGCCACCACCGGGTAAGCTATAGTCGTGATATCGCTTAGTATAAAGTAGCAATATATTGTCACCATTAAGCACTATGGCTCTGGTGGCTTTACGAATAAAGTGTTGCTTATCAGAGGAGCTAAGAGCAATAGGGGTAACATCTGGATGAATAGTTGATTTAAGTAAGCGCATAATATGAGGAGTTATAAAATTTATACTGCTTTAAATGGGGGATATTTTAAATTAATCAATGTAAAGCAAGGAATGACCATGAATTTTTATCCATTGTTCTCAAGGTGACAAACGATTAAAATAGCTTTTATATATTTTGATTCGCTTGACTAATGTTGAATTGAAATCAGTCTTACTGGTAAGTCCATTTTTTTGTGTCATACCTTTATTGTAATTGTTTTGAGCGTTATCTATGCAAATAATTGATCCTTGTTTTACTCGTTTTAAGTCTTCTATTGATTCTTATAATTTACCCGAACGTTTCACTTTCCCATTTTACTATCAGCCTCACCCTTTGTGTTTATTAGCGGCAGAAGAGCTGGAAGTCAGCCTAGATCAGAAAAAATCATTGCAGCATGATTTTAGCCAAAGTGGCAAAATGTTTGGCGTACTTTTAGTTGAAAATTCTCAAGGGGAACTAGGCTACCTTTCAGGATTTTCAGGTAAATTGGCGGATAATAATGATTTAACTCATTTTGTGCCACCGGTAGATGATTCAATCAATACCGAGTGTTTTAAAATAGAGCAAAAGGTAATAAATGACCTTAACGCTCAACTTACTTTGTTAGAAGCTAATCCAGATATTGCCGTAAAGCAAAAGGCTCTAGCAGATATAACATCTGCAGCGAATGACGATTTTAGTCAATTACAAAGTAAGAATTCGGTACAAAAAAAAGCAAGAAAATCACAACGTAACTTAGCTGCGACGTCACTATCAGATGCCGAATTTACTCTGCTAAAAGATAAATTGGCAAAAGAAAGTGTTGCGGATAAAAATGAATTGAAATATTTGAAACTTTCTTGGCAAGAAAAGCTTATAAAAGCTCAACAAGGGGTAGATACTTTACTTGATGTAATTGCTTCGATTAAAGAGCAAAGATCCTTATTATCAAACTCATTACAGCAGAAACTGTTTGAGCAATATCGTTTTCTAAACATTAAGCAAGATGTGAAGAATTTAACAGATTTATTCATTGATACGGCTTTTCATCACAAATATGGTGTGCCGCCAGCAGGAGCAGGTGATTGTGCCGCTCCTAAATTACTACAATACGCTTTTAAAATGTCCATGAAACCTATTGCCTTAGCTGAGTTTTGGTGGGGTAAATCTCCTAAATCTGAAGTAAGGCAGCATAAAAACTTCTACACCGCCTGTATTGGCAAGTGCCAGCCCATTTTAACGCATATGCTCAGCGGTATGCTTATTGATGATAATCCACTGTTGAAGAGCTTATCAGAAGAAAAAAACGTAGAAATTATCTATCAAGATGATGTGATGGCGGTGATTGATAAACCCAGTGAACTTTTGTCGGTTCCAGGTAAAAGTATTAGTGACTGTGTTCATAGCCGAATGAAGTTACTCTTCCCTAAAGCAAGCGGGCCACTTATTGTGCACCGTCTTGACATGTCGACCTCTGGTTTGATGGTCATTGCGCTAACTAAGCAAGCTCATAAGAATTTACAACAGCAGTTTATCAAACGCACTGTAGAAAAGAGATATGTTGCTTTATTATCTGCTTGCCCAAAGCAGTTAGTAGACAATGAAGAAGGGGTAATTAGTTTACCTCTAGCGGGTGATTTTGATGATAGGCCAAGACAAATGGTTTGTTTTGATACGGGTAAAGAAGCACAAACAAGGTGGCAGCGTATTGCTTTTGAACAGCAAGGTGAGCAAAGGTTAACTAGGATTCATCTATACCCTAAAACAGGTCGAACACATCAACTTCGAGTGCATTGTGCTCATCACCTAGGCTTTAATACGCCAATTGTCGGTGATGATTTATATGGCTCTAAAGCGAATCGATTACACTTACATGCCGAAATGTTAAAAATTAAGCATCCAACAACAAATGAAGTTATGCAGTTCACTGTCGCTGCCAAGTTTTAAATAGTAGCCGTTAACAAGTTAATAACTAGCAAACAGTCGCGTTAAAGTAATATCTCTACAGGTTATATTAACGCGACTCCTATGTTTTATCTAATACCGCCTTAAACTGTTTCAACTTCGTCTTGAAAAATATCTTCTATGGCTAAGTTAAACAGCCTTGCCGCTTTAAATGCTAAGGGTAAACTAGGAGCAAACTTACCTTTTTCAATAGCATTAATAGTTTGTCTCGATACTTCCAAGGCACTAGCAAGTTGAGCTTGTGTCCAGTCACGCTCTGCACGTAACACCTTTAAGCGATTTTTCATTGATACTTCCTGTAGCCAGAAAATACAGCAATTAGGTAGGTAATGCCCATCAAGATAACCACATGGGGTATTTCTGGTTGGTAAGTGATCAACTTGATGTCTTCTAATAACTCATAACTTAGGCCGACAACTAAGCCCACGCCTAACGCTAACGCCATGGCTTCAAGCAGAATCTTTTGTTGCATCTCATCTAGATCCCGTAAATAGGTTCTATTGGCTATTAACATTCGAAAGCCAACGGCTAGATTAATTAACATGGCAGTAATTGTTAAAGCTGTGTTGAAGTCCCAAATAAACTTTGGAGCGAACGCAGCTATTGCCATGGTGATCACCCAAGCAAAAGTCCAATTTCTTAAAGTAATGGTATTGGCATTATTTTTTGATTGGTAACTGTTATTTTCACATTCTTGTTTTGACATAAGTAAACTCTCTTTATTTATATATGAAGGTATATGTAAAGTTTATTTGACTTTATTCTAGCTGTAATGGAATTTAAGTCAAGCTTACTTTACATAAAGATTGGTTAACTAGTCTTTATGTCTAAATATATGAGGGATAAAAGAGCATATTATTGATGCAGTGGAAAAGCAGCCATGTGACGCTATAATTTTTAGTTAGACCTTTACTTAATATGTAAGTCTTTAACCAAAGGGATTTAACAAGATGAAAATATTAGTTGTTGATGACATGCCATCAATGCGCCAAGTTATGCTGCATATGCTAACTAGTTTAGGCCATAGCGACCCAGATGAAGCCAGCTGTGGCTTGCATGCGCTGAAAATGTTGCGCTTAAATGATTATGATTTGTTAATTACCGACTTACATATGCCTAATTTAGATGGCGAACAGTTGCTAAGTAAAATAAGAGAAGATAAAAAACTCCATAACTTGCCTGTGTTAATGGTGTCTTGTGAAGATGATAAGGCCAAAATAATGGCACTTATTGCCGGTGAGGTAACGGGGTTTATGGTAAAGCCTTTTAACTGTAATACCTTGAAAAAACAATTACATTGGATAAGTTCTAATAGGCATATTGCATAATAGCTATGATATTTATGGGATTATAATGTTATCAGTTCAAGGTGATAGTTCTAATGATTACTCTCCTGAGCTTGTTTTTCATGTAAATCTTGGCGTATTTTAGCTAAGTCAACTTGTAGCCAATGAATTAACTTTTCAGGGGGCATAGGTTTAGCAAAGTAATATCCTTGTATTAAGTCTACATTCAATTGAAAAAGTAACTTAAAGTCATCAAAATTTTCAACCCCTTCGGCTACTGTTGTTAAACCTAAATCTTTAGCAAGATTGACTGTGCTTTTTAATATGGCTAATTGCTGCGGCCTAGTGGCAACATTATCGACTAAAATACGATCTAGTTTTAACTCGGTGGCGGGTACTCGAGATAACTGCTGAGCATTTGCAAAGCCAGTACCGTAGTCATCAATTGCCAGTTTAAAACCTTTTAATCTTAACTTCGCTAGCGTTTCTATCGCAGTTGATATTTCGCCACAAATAGCATTTTCAGTTACCTCTAGGACAATTTCCTTTGGTTCAATATTATGGAGTGCAACTTGACTGGATATTTTTTCAGCAAGGTCATTATCTGCTAGAGATAGTGGTGATAGATTGAAAGCGAGATGAAAGTTGATGCCATGATCTCGCCACTGTACTTTTTGCTTAAGCGCGATATCAAATAAATAATGAGTTAACTCAGAAATAATACCAAATTCCTCCGCGGCAGTAATAAACTCTACCGGAGATACGAAACCTAGTTTGGGATGATTCCAACGAGCTAAGGCCTCTACACCTTTGAGTAATAGGCCTTTGCAGGTCAATTTTGGTTGATAAAACAAGGTGATTTGTTGCTCTTTTATACCACTTATTAAGTCATCAATTACTAACCTATTATATATCTTATGAGTTTCATTACTATTGGTATGAGTTTTTAGTCTATTCAAGCTATTAACTAGGTCATTAATTTGCATAGGCTTTTTAAATGTACCTAGGACAATTAATCCGTCAGATTCAGCCATGGTGCCAATACTCGAAATTAAAGACGGATCTTTTGAGCTTAAAATTATTACCGATGGTGCCAATTTATTTTTAGCAATTTTTCGTGATAATTCAACACCATCCATTATTGGCATTTCTAAGTCGATGAAAACGAGATCAAACTTCTCCTCTGATAATTTATCAATGGCATCCACGCCATTGATGGCACCAACAACGTTATCAACACCTTGCTCTAGACACATATTCATTACATGGTTTCGTTGTACATTACTGTCATCAACCACTAATACATTTAATTTATTCATAGAGTCACTCATAAGTTTTATTTTACTCGCAAGCTTAATTTTGATAGTTAATGCTTAATTAGCTCCGCTATTTCACTTAAATCAACAATCATTTGCGCAGCACCCAGTTTTATTGCTTCTTTGGGCATACCAAACACTACACTCGAGCTCTCATTTTGAGCCATAGTCTTACTGCCGACATTTTTCATTGTTAGTAAGCCTTGAGCGCCATCATTTCCCATCCCTGTCAGAATAATGCCAGTAGCGTTCTGTTTAGCACTGTTTGCTAGTGACTTAAACAACACATCAACCGAAGGGCAGTGTCTGTTTACGGCAGGACCTTCTGAAACTATGGCAATATATTGCGCTCCTGAGCGTTTTACTTGTAAGTGTTTACCACCGGGAGCAATAAGAGCTCTACCAGGAATAATTCTATCACCAGAGCAGGCTTCTAAAACTTCTAACTCACATAAAGAGTTTAGTCTATCAGCAAAGGCTTTGGTAAATTTCTCGGGCATATGCTGAACTACTACTATGCCAGGGCATGTTGCTGGCAGAGCGGTAAGTATCTTTTCAAGGGCTATAGTTCCGCCAGTAGATGAGCCAATAGCGATAACTCTGTCTGTGGTGTGAGTCATGGATACTAAGTCAGTTTCTGCAGCTGAAGTTGAGCTGCTCAGAACCGACTCAATAATAGATTTAGTTTCTATATTGTTAATTTCAGGTGAAGAGAGTTGAGTATTAGTAATGATCCGACTAACAAGTGGTTTTTGCAATCTTGCCTTTGCAGCGGCGCGGACAACAGATTTTATTTGAGCTGCGGCTTCTTCCAAAAAATTCTTTAAGCCCATTTGGGGCTTGGTAATAATATCAACCGCTCCCGCAGCCAATGCATTTAAAGATAGTTCAGCGCCTTTTTCAGCGAGAGATGAGCAAATAACGACAGGGGTTGGACGCTCAGCCATAATTTTTTTTAAAAACGATATACCATCCATACGCGGCATTTCTATATCGAGCACTATGACTTCAGGCCATTGCTTTTGCATTTTACTGTAAGCGAATATTGGGTCATTGGCCACAGCATAAACCTCAATATCGGTTGAGTCGTTGAGTATTTGTGAGATAACTTGCCTGACCACAGCTGAGTCATCAACTATCATTACTTTAATGGTCACTAAAGGCTCCTTTATCTTCTTTATAGTTAATAACGGTGATACTACCTGTCGTCAAATCTAAAATAACACTACGACCATGTTGACCTAAAGTATCTTGCTTACCAATAGTTAGCGCGTTTTTCTTTGCCCAGTTTTCGGCAAACTTAACATTAACTTCGCCAATGGAAGGAGAAGTTAAACTAGGGTACATATTACTGCCGCCATAAAGTGCTAAATCATATTCATCTAATGGGTGAAGTAAGGCCATTTTTTTTAATAAATAATCCAGAGCTTGGTCTCCATAACGATATTTTTGCATTACTTGTGATGATTTAGTGTTATCTGCTTCTTGTGTTAATAAGTAGTGACACATGCCAGCCGTTTTACTCTTTGCATGCCAAATAGTAACCGCCACACAAGAGCCTAAAATTGTTTTTAACTGTTTAATCGCCTTACTTTCTTGCTGCTGAGAAAAGTACACCTCGCCTGGCTGTAAAGTAATGCCGCTATTACCTTGGCTCATCGACCTTCTCCTAATAAACTACCTTTACTTTATTGGCCATGCTTAACTTGTACGTTGATAAATTGCTGGTTTTATTAATTCAAATGAATGCTCTAAACCATGTAAGGTTTCGGAGTGGCTAATAAAGAGATAGCCATCTTTATTTAGACATTGTTGCAGACCCTTAATTATTTTTTGACGCGTTTTATCATCAAAATAAATCATCACATTACGAATAAAGATAAGATCAAATTTTCCTAAACTGGCCATGTTGTCAAGTAAGTTGAAATAGAAAAAGTGTAGCCGCTTTCTTAATTCAGGTTTTACTCTCATATAACCTTCAAATTCGTCAGTGCCTTTAACGCAATAAGTTTGTCGGTACTTTTTAGGAAGTAATTTAGTTCTATCATCAATATATATTCCTTTGCGAGCGTGGGCTAATACTGACTTGTTAACATCAGATGCGACAACTGACCAAGGCGTAGGGCAATGTTCATTAAGCAGCATGGCAATACTGTAAGGCTCTTCACCTGAAGAGCTAGCAGCGCTCCATACTTTATACTCTCGGTTAGGGTTTATCTTTGGCAGGATTGCATTGGCCAAATATTCAAAATGCTTTTCTTCTCGAAAGAAAAAAGTTTCATTGGTGGTCATCAACTCTAAGGCAACTTCTAGTTCATGACTATTCTCAGGATTGGTAATGAAGCGAAAATAATCAGAGAAGCCATTAACTTGGCTATGTTTAACGCGATTTAACAGACGATGACCTAGCATCATGCGTTTTTGCTTGGCTAAATGAATACCTAATTTGTCATAAACTAGCTTTTGAAAGAGGGTATAAACCTCCTCAGAAGGTAGTGTTTCCAATGTACTCATTATGGTTAACCCTTGCATTATGTAACCTTAACCCTTTATGAGCTACTAATTGCCACTGTGAGGTGAGTAATTAGTAGCTCAGTGTTATCGCTAATAAAGCTTAATAGCTGACAAATTTATCATCATCATCATCTCTATTACTGCCATCTTTAATTAACTTACTCGCCGATCTTTTAGGTTTCGAACTTAAACTAGTATTTATTGATGAGCTGTTACTTGATGATATAGCTTTAGCTAGAGGAGAGGCTTCTAAGGTAAAATAGTTTACCGATTCTTGTAGCTGTAATGCTTGAGCATTCATTTCTTCCGAGGTTGCACTGAGCTCTTCAGAAGCGGCGGCATTATGTTGCATCGTTTGATTTACTTGAGCAATAGCTTCATTAATTTGATGAACCCCAGAGGCTTGTTCTGAAGAAGCAGCGGCAATTTCTTGTACCAAATCTGCCGTTTTATTAATAGAAGGTACCATTTCTTTTAGCGATTTCCCGGCCAAATCGGCACGTTTTACGCTATCTTTAGCTAATTCGCCAATTTCTTGAGCTGCAATTTGACTGCGCTCAGCAAGCTTTCTTACTTCGGAGGCAACCACAGCGAAACCTTTACCGTGATCTCCCGCACGACCCGCTTCAATAGCGGCGTTAAGTGCTAAAAGGTTGGTCTGGTATGCTATATCATCAATAACACTTATTTTTTCGGCAATCTTTTGCATGGCATCAACGGTTTCCGATACGGCTTCGCCACCAATGGTAGCCTCTTTTGACGCTTGTTGCGCCATACCATTGGTAATGCCAGCATTTTCATTATTTTGTGAAATGGAAGCAGACATTTGCTCCATTGAGGCCGAAGTCTCTTCAACACTGGCAGCTTGTACTGAAGCACCTTTAGCAATAGTTTGTGCGGTGGAGTTTACTTCTGTGGAGGCGGAAGACAAAGCTTCTGAAGAGGATCTTACATCGTGAATAATGGTGGCTAATTGGTTTTTCATGTTAGTGATGCTATAAAGCAGGGAGTTTTTATCATTGTGCTTTAATTCAATTTCAATACTTAAGTCACCATTGGCAACTTGATTACAAACATGCGCGGCATAGCGAGGATCACCACCTAATGTTTTAAATAAATCATTAAAGATAAATACCATTAAGCCTAAAATAATAAAGCCTTCAATAAAAGAAAAAGTGATTAAAGCAGATTTGTTTTTAGCAAACTCTTCCTCCATGGCAATATGATTATCAGCAATTATTTCCTTGAAGTCTCTTTCTGTATTTTCAGCTAATTCGGTCATGCCTTTACTCGCTGGTCTATCAACACCACTGACACTTTTATCTACCTTCTTCCCTGTTAAGGGGTCTTTACTATTAAAATTATCCAAGGCTTTTAAGTAGGCAACTTTTAGCTGCTCATGGGCCAGTTTAACTTCCTCTATGGCTTGAGAATCAAGGGATAACTCTTTGGATTTTTTAATAGCGTGAGATAATAATGTTTGTACTTTATCAGAGCTTGTTTTAAATCTAGTTTGATACTTATCAAACTGTTTTTTATCATTTCCTCGAATTAAGATGTTTTTCCATTCTTGCACTTGAGTTTTAAAAATTACATGAGCATTGGTTAAAGCTGTTAATATCTCAACATTTTGTTTAACTAAAATAAAGCTCTTTTCGGTTGAATCTCGAAATTTCGACAGTTCATTGACTGCCTCCCAGCTTAACAATACTAGTGATAATACTACCAGAAGTCCCAAAAATAGAACTTTGGCTTTTAAGCTTATTCTTTCTAACATGTTGTTATCCTCTGCTCTCAAAATTATATTTAGTGACTGTTTTATTGCAGCTCTGCTTCAACTAAGTGGGCTAATTCCACCGGCGATAATGTTTTTTCAGCATCTAATAGCACAATAAATTCATCATCTTTTTTGGCTATACCTTGAATAAATTCAGCTCTTATTTTGGCTCCAAAAGCAGGGGCGTCTTCAATATCGTTAGCGGAAATATCGATAACTTCATTGACGGCATCTGCCAGTAAACCTAAGACACAATGTTGTTCGCTAGAGTGTAATTCAATGACGATGACACACGTTCTTTTATGTATGGTAATAGGTTGGCGACCTAAGCGAACGCTCAAGTCGATTACCGGGACCACTTCACCACGTAGGTTTATTACCCCAGATATAAATTGCGGCATTAATGGCACCTGCGTGATACCTGCGTATTCAATAATCTCTCTCGTTTGATGCAAGTCCATACCAAAATGCTCATCTGCAATGGTAAAGGTTAAGAACTGGCTGGTTTTATCCACCATTGTATCCTCCGAATTATCATTTACTTACGTGTTAAGTAAGCTACTTCTTAAAAGCTTATTACTTGCTGTTTTTACTTTTACCCATTTTTTGGTAATAAACTTTCGGGTACGATTATTTATCTGGGCTATTAATACTCTCAGGGTAAGAAATCTTGTTGGCTATTTCATTGGCGATAGCTAATTCAATTAACTGTGGTACATCTAAAATAAAAGCTATCTCACCATTGCCGAGTAAGCTAGAGCCACCTATACCTTTAAGGGCTTTAAAAATAGGCCCTAATGGTTTGACAACGGTTTGAATTTCGCCATTAAGTCTATCGACAGCGATACCCGCAACATCACTGCCAAACTGAACTATAACTAACTCTCTTTTAGCGGTATGCCTCGTCATATGATCGACAGCTTTCATCTTTTGGCTTGGGGCAAGGTTAAATATTTCGGACATATTTAGATAAGGGATCATATCGCCACGTAAATTAATACAATGCCGACCTTTAATGTCTTGGTGATTGGACAAATCTATACATTCTATGATGGTCGCTTGTGGAATAATAAAGTGTGTGCCTTTAGCTTCTACGTGAAAACCATCAATAATAGCGAGTGTCAGTGGGAGTCGGATTTTAAACTCTGAACCAAGACCGGTTTTTGAACTGATATCAATACTACCCTGTAATGCTTCGACATTACGTTTTACCACATCCATACCAACCCCACGTCCAGATAGGTTTGTCACCGTTTCAGCGGTAGAAAAACCAGGGTGAAATATAAGATGAAATAGTTCGTTATCGCTCAATTGAGAGTCATTATTGATAATACCTTTTTCGATAGCTTTTTCTCTTATGCGCACTTTATTAATACCATTACCATCATCGCTGATGGCAATAACAATGTGCCCGCCTTCATGGTAGGCCGATAGCTTGAGCTGACCTTTAATGTTTTTTCCTGCAGCTTGTCGATCTTCTGTTGACTCTAGGCCATGGTCCATGGCATTTCGAACAATATGAGTAAGTGGATCACCCAGTTTTTCCACCATCAAGCGATCTAGCTCAGTATCTGCGCCATCTATAATTAATTCTACTTCCTTACCTAGTTCTTGAGAGGTATCTCTGACAAGGCGTTTAAAGCGCTGAAAGGTGCCACCAATAGGGACCATTCTCAAACTTAAGGCGGCATCACGGATTTGATTAGTAAAATTATCAAAATCGTCAACGGCTTCTATTAGCGGGGGATTTTTACTGTCTTTAGAGAGCAACTCAATGCGTTGTTGATTAATGACTAATTCACCTATGAGGTTAATTAAATGGTCTAATCGGCTTGAGTCAATACGAATCTGTTTGCCTTCAGGGGCTTGGGTTTTAGCTTGCTTCTGTTTAGTTAACGCAGCATTTATTGTGGCATCGGAATCTTTTCGTTCTTCAGCAGGTGACTCGTCGGGTTGATCCGTTACGGTTTTTTCTGCACTTGGTGAAGCTAAAGCCTGCTCGAGAGAGTGTCTAGCCAGTGATCCGCACTTCACCAATATATCACCAAGCCTTTGATTTTCCTCTGGCAGCTTATCAATTAATGCAAGGTAGTCTTCAATGGTTGCACTGGGTGGTAAAATGGTGATGTCAGAGTCATCTTGGACAAACATAAAGGTATTTTCTATTTCTTCTAAGCTAGCGTCAGACTGTAGTGCTATTTCATAGGCGAAATAAAGGCTTTCAGCATCAAAGTTATCAAGAGAAGGGAAGTTATCGATAATGGTTTCTATATGCTTGATCTCACCTAGGCTAGTAAGAAATTTGATGAAAGATAAGGGATCCATGCCATTTTTAAGGCAGTCTGTTGATAGACGAAGGGAAATATGCCAAAGCTTGTCAGTACCTCCATCATCAGTTAGCTTATTTTCGGGTTGGCTTTCCGTGCCAGTACAAGTTTGTTCTACCGCTTCAATATTTTCTGTACTTGCCCAAGGAGCTAATGCGGTAAGTAAATCACTGTCTGTTTTTTGTAGGTCCGTTTGTGCATTAAATTCATCGAGTGTGACACCAACTAAGCTTTGCATGTGATCACGACATTTGAAAATAACGTTGATTAAATCTGTATCTATTTCGATTTCTTTGTCTCTAGCACGATCGAGTACATTTTCGACTACATGAGTAAAATTAACAATATGATCTAAGCCAAATATACCTGCAGAGCCTTTGATAGTGTGCGCGGAACGAAAAATATCATTAAGCATTTCGTCATCACACTCACCCTCATCCATTTTTAGCAGCATATTCTCCATTGACTCTAAATGCTCTTGAGCCTCAACAAAGAAAGTTTGTAATATGGCATCTAAGCTCATTGCTTATCCTCGGCATTATCCGAGGTCAGTTCGGTCAAATCTTCAAAGTCAATAAAGTAGCGATTTAGTTGAAATAAGTTACTGTAATCGGTTAGTGCTTCTCCTAAGGTAGTTACTTGGTAACTACTCTTTTGTTCGCTGACTATCTTCATCAGCATAATGAGTAGTTGTACACCTGCGGTATCAATTTCACTAATATTTCCAAATTGGAATAATGTAATTTCTTTTACTTTTAGTTGCTGAAAGTGCTGTTGATAAGCATCCATAGCACAGTAAATAGTAAGCTCACCACTAATGGTGATTTCAGTACTATTATTCTGCTTTTGAGTGATTTTTATTTCAGCCATTTTCTCTCAACCATTGTTATTTATTAAGCCTCCCTGGCGGTAATATCAAACTTACTTTTGCTAAAGTTATTAAGTAAGCATAGTCACGGCTTGCAACATTTGTTCGGGTTTAAAGGGTTTTACCATCCAAGCTTTTGCTCCTATCGCTTTGCCTTGCTGCTTCATATCATCAGATGCTTCTGTGGTAAGCATAATGATAGGGGTAAACTTATATGCAGGCATTTGTTTAATTGCTTTAACCATATCAATACCGCCCATAATAGGCATGTTGACATCGGAGACGATTAAGTGAATTTTCTTACCGTCAAGTTTACTGAGGCCGTCTTTACCATCAACCGCTTCAATAACCTCATAACCGGCACCTTTTAGCGTCATAGTAATTACTTGTCTGATACTGGCGGAATCATCGACTATTAAAATTGTTTTACTCATATTTCCCTACTATTTTTAGTATTAAGTGTTCTTGAGTTGGACTTTCAAAAAAAGGTTATTTCATCACTTTTATTATCTTGAGTTTGTTCACTGCCATCATGGACTGACACTTGTTCTAATGTAGTGTAAGTCCGTTTAATATTATTCAGCCATTGTTGGATATCTACCGGCTCTATCGGCAGTCCTTGACTAATATTGTATTGGCATTGCTGATAGTTGGGGGCTAGCTTATTCATGTCATCAAAAATATGACCAAGTATTTGGCTTACTCTATCTTGGAATTGTAGTGATACCAGTACATCATCTATCGCCAATTGAACCGTGGTGTTTTCTTGTTCAAGTTGGTTAGCGCTGAGCATTATTTTTTCCCCTGCGACACTGTAATCATCGATGACTTGTTTTATTGTTTCTTCAGCGTTGTTAATGATAAGGGCATCTTGCTCGGTAAATTCTTGGGTCTTGGTTAGGGTGTTTTGTAATGTGGCGTTAACTTGCTCAATGGTTTTAGATATTCGGGACCCTGTTTCTCCAGAACGCGTTGATAAGGTTCTAACTTCATCGGCAACAACGGCAAAACCTCGTCCAGCTTCACCGGCACGCGCTGCTTCAATAGCGGCATTAAGCGCGAGTAAGTTAGTTTGTGAAGCTATCCCTGCAACTTCATCACCCATTTTAGACAGCTCTTCAGCAATGGAGGATAAATTATTTATTTCACTTAAAATTTGGTCACGACCTACCATGGCGTCGTGTAAGGATTGAATGATGGTATTTAAAGACTGTTCAGATTGACTAATAATATTGGTTAAACCACTTTCGCCACTCATATCCCCAGTGGTTTCTTGTGATGTTTGAATAGCTTCGGCTAATTGGTCCTTAATTTGAGCAAAATTTGTTGCCAGCTGATTTATATTGTCATCACCTTGGCCTCGCGCTAATGACGTTTGTCCAGCCCAAACCTCAATAATTTGGTGTGCTAAATCTAAGTATTGCTCTAAATGGATATTATCTTGCTTGCTTGTTGAGGATGATTGCTCGGCTTCTAGCAGTTTTTGTTGATATGCCAATGAGATGCTTTTTTGGAAATAAAAACAAGCATAACCCGCTGCAATAACAGCTATGCCAAGGATAATTGCTAATAGTATACTTTGCCCACTATCAAGTAGGGCGAGTAATACGGAAATAGTGACAATGATAAAGCTAAGATTTAGTTTTTTTTGCAGGTCAATAAGCATTATTGTTCCTATAGATGATGGCGTGTGATTTACAATCAGTTCATGGAAACTTTACCTTAAAAATAAAGCTAAAAAAGTAACGCTATAAATTAGCGTAGACAATGAAATTAAATAAAACAAGGATTGCTAGTTATATGCTAAGTGACTGTGCAAACTAACTATTGTGATTGTATTGCTTTGGCTATTTTAGCTTCTTTTGTCGAGGAAATAGTCATAACAAAAGTTAGCTAGTTACCGCTAAAACTGGGTATAATTCCTTCAACGTTGTTTTGTAGATGTTTTTGTCACTTTAAGGTGAGATCGTCTGAGCAATAACATCTATATCGCCTGGTTTTTTCCATAAACTTTTAAATGACATTTTGAGGAACGCCTCTTGAATAAACACCTTATATCTCCATTATTACTCACCCTATTTCTGCAAGGTTGTGGTGGTAGTTCATCTAGCACTCCTCCCGAGCCACCAGAGCCAGTTGAATACAACTTCTCTTTAACCTCACAATTAACTAATGATTGCGGTATCGATAGCGCCTTCACTGACGTAGAACTTTTACTGCAAGATGAAGCTTGGCAAACACTGGAAGTTTATCAACCCGATGAAAGTGGTGTTATTAGCTTTGTTACAGAAAATGAGTTTATTAACTATACCTTGGTTGCTAAAAACCAGCAGGGCAGTGAAGTCGAAGGTTTAAATGTGGTTAGTTTTTATCAAGCCAGTAGCGCTACGCCTAGCCATTACCAAGCGCAGTTTGATAACGTAGTGGATAATCCCAGCAGTTGTGAGTGTGTTACGCAGGATCTAAATTTAGCTCACGCTCCATTGGCAATGGAAAGATCGGTGACTAGCTCAGCAAGTATTGATGAGTGGGTGTCTATTGATGAGAGCAATACCTTATTTAAAGGTGTAACTGTTTGTCGTGCAATAGATGGTAGTTGGCCATTACATTCATTTTCGGTAGAAGGTCTAGGTTTAAATCAAAGACTTATTGCAGCAGGTAGCTTTTTTGACCTAAATGCTGAAGCTAATAGCGAAAGTGATTGGTCATTATTTGCTACGCTTCCTGCAACTTCTTACCAGTTAACTCCACCGTATCAAGAGCTCAGCAGTGTTCAGTTAATTGACGGTGAGCAACACTTTCCCATGCAGGTAGCTGAAGGTGAGCAGAGCTTACTAATTTTTGATAATCACATAAATACCTTTAAAAGTTATTATCAATCTCAAGCTTCAGTCACTTTTCCGCTAATTGACAGTATTAAAGAAAGTGCCGTTAGTAAAAATATTCATCGAGTAACTTCAACCGAAGCACAAACGTCAATAGACGTAAAGGCTAGTGCGTATAAACCTAATTTTGATTACCCTACATTTGAAGAAATTAAAGGCGATGGTAGTTACAACTATGGCACTGTTGCCGGTTTCCCTATGGCGATTATTAATTTCACTTTTACTGGTTTATCCATGCCGGTAAAGTGGACTTTTTATGGCCCTGAAAAGGGAGAGTTAGCGATAAGTGTACCTTTAACTGGCTATGCAGATATTATTGATATTAGGACTAGGAAAGAAGCCATAGATGTACGCTTAGTTAAGAGTCTGGATACCAATAATTATCATGATTATATTAAACATTATCAGGGAAATAGCTCTGCGAATATGACTAGTGATTTTGCTAAAGAGATGACTTCAGCAGAGCTTGATCGTAAATTTTACTAGCTTAACTTAAATCTATTCAGTTTTAATTTACTATTCTAAGTAATAAAAAGCCTGCGATTGCAGGCTTTTTATGTGAAAACTATGACCAGCCTAACTAAGTTGGCTTAGAATTTATAATCTAAGGTAAGGCTGTAACCACGCTCTGCGCCAGGGTAGTTGCTTGCTGTTTGATAGTTTTTATCAGTAAGGTTAGTAATCCTAGCAAATAAATTCATTTTACTATTTAGACGGTAATTTACCCCGACATCTAATAAAGTATAGGCTTTAAGCTGGGTTTCTTGAATAGCAGAATTATCAAAACTACTACCTTGATAATTGACATCAAAAGTAAAGTCTAACTGTCCAAGAGAGTAGATAAAGTTATAGTTAGCCGAAAAGTATGGCCGCCTAGCTAATTTCTTGCCGGGTGATTTATCTTCAGCATCCACATGGCTTAAGGTTAACCTGTTGCTAGTATCAGCTATATCTGCCGAAAGAGTCGCTTCTGCACCAAATACTTCCGCTTTAGCTATGTTTTCCGGTTGCCAAGGGCTATATGGCACAGAGCTATCAAGAGGTGTCCATTCAATTAAGTTATCGATATTAGTTTTGTAGATTGATACTTCAGCAAAGAAAAGTTTATTATGATAGCGAGTTAAAAACTCTAAACTATCAGATGTTTCGGAAATAAGCTCTGGGTTACCTTGTAGTGGATAATATAAATCATTTAAGCTCGGTACTTTAAAAGCGGTACCATGACTTAATGAGAAAAGTAGCTGCTCACTAACTTGGTAACCTGCGGCTAATTGATAGCTAGTTTCACCATCAATATCACCTATTTTATCGTAGCGTATCGAGGCTTCAAGTTTTAGTCGTTCAATGTTACGGGTAGTGCTAATAAAAAACGCCTTACCATCACGCTCTGTTTTATCGTAAAAGTTATTGCTATCAATACTTTCGTTATACCACTCATAGCCAGCAGTTAATTCTGAAAATTCACCAAAGGGAAGTTGCGCTAAAGCCGTTACTTGCTCCCGGGTTGTGGTGAATGAACTATTTGGATTAGGAAAGCCATTTTGATTATTAAAATCACTGTAGTTATCTTCTGTGCTGTCTTGATAAGTACTTAAGCCTAGCTGTAAATACACTTGCTCAAGTTGCAGGTGGTTTCTTAATAACAGATGGTAGTTTTTATAGCTGATTTCATCACCTGTGTATTGGGTGTTAGCATCAAACTCTGTAGTGCCTTGAACGTACTGTGTGCTTAATTCAAGGGCGTATTGTTTGGTAAATTGGCTGGTGCCTAAAAGCCCTACAGATTGACGGTCATAACCATCATCATCATTTTTGTCATCAGCAGGTGGAATGCTGCCACTAGGGGCCGTAACATCAAAGCCTTTTGATTTTTCCAAACTCGCGCTTAAGGTATAGCTATGATCTTTATTACCAAAACCTAACGCACCGTAACCTTGATATAAGCTATTACTACCAACTCTTCCGCCTACTTGGCTCTCGCCGGCAGTTAAATCCCGAGTGAAAACCTGTACTACGCCACCGACGGCATCTGAGCCCCATAAGGCAGCTCTAGAGCCTTTTATTACTTCGACACGCTCTACTAGTTGCACTGGTATATCGGCGAGGCTTTTTACCCCAAGATCAGTTGAACCAAGGCGAACACCGTTCACTAAAACGAGAAGGTGATCTGAGCTGGTGCCACGAACAAAGCTTGACGATTTATGTGCAGAAGTACCTTGTGTGGTCATTGATATGCCAGCCACACGACTTAGTAAATCACTAACCGATAAAGGCTGGATTTTCTCAATATCTTCACGGGTGAAAATGTCGACAGCGGCTAACGTATCAAATTTATTTTGAGTACTGCGATTGGCGGTAACGACGATGGTTTCATCGTTTTTAGTGATTTTGTTAAAAATTTGGCTACTTGTATTTTCAGCAAAAGAAAGTGATGAGTAAAGTAGGCTGTGAATACATAGTGCTATTAATGTTTTTTTCATTTGCCCTCAATTATATACAGCTAATCATACCGCTAAACAGGTGCAAAGTATTTTACTACAGAAGCTGTTAAAGATGAGTAAGGATTAGTTGTTTTTTCATAGTCAGCGATATATCGATAAAGCTTATTAGCAATATCAGGCTTGTGTCCATTTTTACGAAAGAGGCAATGTTGTGGATTTTCCTATGGCTAAGATTAGTTTGACATTTATAGCCTTTGACTCATGAAATAAGTGGTCACTAGTTAAGTGGACTTCTTACTAAAATAAAAAGACATGAGACCTATTAAACAGGTTATAAATAGATTAACTTCTCCTGTCCTAAATTAAGTTAATAAACACAAAAAAGGTCAGTAGCAAAAGCTTCTGACCTTCTATTAAAAACCGTCACCTTATTTTAGGGCGGTAAACGCTATCAAACAAAACAGCTAGATTTAGTAGCTACTTTTATAAGTTGCTATAGCTAACTTGCAAAAAGTATTCTGCTCCAGGTGTAACATAGCCAGGCGCAGTTTCATAATCTGCATCGAATATATTGTTGGCTTTAACTTGCAACTTCCAAGCATCATTCAACTGATAATTAACACTAATATCAAGGGTGTTATAAGCCGATAATGTTGAATCTGAGTACGCGTCAAAGCGTGTTCCCTGATATTGATAAATACCCGTTAGGCTAACTTGTTCCCAGTCATATGTTGCGCCAATATTCGCTTTATGGCGAGCACGACGACTTAGCTGGGTTCCTGTTGTTTTGTCTTCAGTATCGGTATAAGTATAATTCGCAGATAAGTTGAGGCTTTCTACTTGCTGAGATACATTGAATTCTACGCCTTTTATTTTAGCATCTGCAATATTATCATATTGATAAGTAACGTAATTATAATCTAATAAGTTATCGAAACCTAGGTTAAAGTATGCAACTTCAGTTGTTACACCATAGACGTCACCACGGAGTAAAAATTCCCAACTTTGTGATGTCTCTAGTTCAAGATCAGCATTACCAGACCAGCTATCATAAAGTTGATATAAGCTTGGTGCTTTAAAACCAGTACCATAGTTAATACTAGTGAAAATAGAATCACTAATGTTATAACCTAGACTAACGTTATAGGTAGTTTTTGTGCCGGTATCTTCTACATCGTTATAACGAAGTGAAACTTCGCTAATAAATGCGCCTTCATTGTATAAAGCACCCGAAAATACACTGCTGGTATCTCGTGATACGCCACTAAAACCATCATTAGAACCGGTATACTCGTCTTGATAAAACTGACCACCAAAGCTAAAGCTCAAAGCATCAGCTACGTTGTAAACACCAACATAATCTGCTTGATTTCGCGTTGTTTCATCAACTGCTGGGTAGTCACCAAAACGTGTTTGTTCTTCTTGGTATTGGGCTAAACTAATGTCGTGAGACCATAAATCCTGTGCATAGTTTAAGCTAGTTGCTAACAAGTGTTTTTTGTATTCTTGGCTTGGGGCAATAACTGTCCATTCAGAGTTACCATCATAATCAAAATCACCCTCATCATATCGACCAACCCAGGTTAAAGTTAAGGCATCACTCAAAGATTGTTGACCCTTAAGTGACATATTAATTCTTTCATAGCCATCTTTATCGTCATCAACAGGGAAGTCATTTTTTGTTACATCGTAGCCGTCACTTGTTTCTTTACTAATACTTAAGGTTGTTGACCCTTCACCATGACTAATGCCACCAGTTACTCCAGCAGAAATATAATTATTTGAACCATATTCTACGGCTGCTTGATATTCACCACCGGCTAAATTACGGGTGAAAATCTGTATCACAGCACCAACCGCATCTGAACCGTACATTGCAGCACGTGGACCTTTTACTACTTCAATACGTTCAATTTGATATGTTGGTATATCATTAACCGTTGCGCCACCTGAACCTGTTACAGTATCAATACGTACTCCATCCACAACGAATAAGGTATGAGTTGAGTTTGTACCACGAACAAAAACAGAAGTATTTTGTGCCGGACCACCATTAGAAGCAATATCAATACCAGCGGTAAGTTTTAATAGTTCAGCTACTGACTTTGGTTGAATACGCTCTATATCTGTACGAGTAATAATAGATACCGCTGACATAATTTCATCGGTTGACTGTTTGTATGGGTTGCCGGTGATAAGCATAGTTTCATCGGCTTTGCTTGTTTTGTTAATTTGTTCAACAATATTTTGCTCAGCAAAAGAAAGTGATGAGTAAAGTAGGCTGCTAATACTTAGTGCTATTAAGGTTTTTTTCATGTTGTCCTCAGTTATAAGCACCCACCGTGCTTACAATGATTAATTTAATTTAGGCAGGTCTCCGGACTTGAGCTACAAAAAACTGTAACTTATACCGTTGCGGGGGCAGTATTGGGTTAACCAATTTCCCGTTTCACCTTCAGCTTTAGTGATTGCTATTTAGCCATCATCACTAAAGCTATTGGGCACCTAAAATATTTATTATTGACTAGCGTAAAGGCTAGTTATGCTTTTGTTGTAAAATCGTTCTTGTGTTATCAATGGCTTGGCACAAATCTTTTAATGCAGTTAAGCTGCGAATTGACATGCGGTGCATGGCATCGGCGTCAGGTTGAATTATTTGCTTATTGGCAACGGCTGGTATTATGGGCCAATCCTGCCAATTAAAGCCTTCACGCTCTTTTTGATTTACTGACAGTGGTTGAATAATAAGTTGCACTAAAGCGGGTAGTACTTGCTCTATGCTAATTTGCGGGTATGGCGTGAGCACTGGCTTAAAAGGGTTGTTAACTTTACAAACATTAAGGAACTGTTGTGGCCAACTGCCCTTAGCAACAGTTGTTAAAGGTCTTGACCATAGCTCATAAAAGCCTGTAATTTCTGTTTTCTTTTGATAAGCCTTGGTTATCTGCGCTAGCTCTTGTTCAAACTTTTGCGCCACTTGCTCACCTTGCTCTTTGTGACCGGTCAGTTTAGCAAAGCTACGCACTTCTTTAGCAATATCTTCGAATGTCTCTGGCTGTGAATAAACAATATTAAAGCCCAATTGCTCTAAGCGGGCTAAATCATCACTTGGGTTACCACTTTTCCAGGCGATAATTAAATCAGGTTGCAACTCGATAACTCGCTCTAGTTGTAAACGGACATAATTACCTATTCTTGGTATTTTTTTTGCCTGCTCAGGGTAGTCAGCAAATGCTGTGGTACCAATAATTTGTCCACCAGCACCGACATCATAAAGCATCTCAACAATATGCGGGGCTAGCGCAATAATAGTTGGCTTGCTTTCTTCTAGAGAGAGTTCTTTATTTGATTCTATATTCAGCTCTTTATTAACTTCTTTAGTAGGAAGGGCATAAGCTGAATTTGAAATGAAAAGTAAGGTAAGCAGCAGAGAGGTTAATTTCATTATGTTGTTTCTGTTTGGCGATAAGTTACGGAGCTAGCGTATAAGGTGCTAGCTCTCTTCTTTCTAAAGTTAAAGTGGTTCTATAGGTAAATGGCGCTTTACCAATCAATACCTTTTTGCGCTTTAATACCGCTGTCAAAAGCATGTTTGATTGATTGTACTTCGCTAACCGTATCAGCCAACTCTATAATGGCGCGGTGACAAGCACGGCCAGTGATGATGACATGTTGGTGCTTAGGGCGATTGTTTAATGCCTCAATAACTTCATCTAAATCAAGATACTTATACGACAACATGTAAGTCATCTCATCAAGTAATACTAAATCAAGATTATTATCGCTGAGTAACTCTTTGCATTTAAGCCAAACTTGCTTTGCTGCCGCAATATCTTTTTCTTTATCTTGCGTATTCCAAGTAAAGCCAGTGCCCATAACACTAAATTTAACACCGGCATTTTCAAGTAATTTTCGCTCACCACAGGCCCAGGTACCCTTGATAAATTGTGCAACCGCAGCATTAAGACCATGACCAACGGCACGGGCGACAGTACCAAAACCAGAAGTGCTTTTGCCCTTACCATTACCTGTTATGACTATAAGTATGCCGCGCTCATCGGTGGCGCTATCGATGCGAGAATCAACTTTGTCTTTTAGTTTTTGCATTCTTTGCTTGTGCTTGTCAGTCGTATTGCTGTCAGTTGTTTTTTCATCAGTCATAGGATTACCTCTGCTGTTTTATTTTATTAAATATTGATTTATTGGATATTTGTTCATTAAATATTAAGTTATTGCGCGTGAGCGATACATGATAAATAAGAAAAATATACTCCCGAGTGCCGAGGTTATAATGCCAATGGGTATTTCGGCGTGCGGTAATGATGAGCGAGCAATAACATCCACCCATATAAGAAATATAGCGCCAATTAAGGCACTGCCAATAATTAATTTCAGGGTTGTTACGCCAATCAATTGTCTAACAATATGAGGTATCATCAAGCCAACAAAGCCAATACCGCCGCAATAGGCAACAATCGTTGCGGTCAGGGCAGCACAAATACCTAACATAAGTAGGCGTAACTTATCGACATCAACGCCCAAACTGGCAGCACTTTCATCACCCAATAAAAGCGCATCTATTTGCCTGTGTACCGCAATGACGGTAACTATTGCTACAATAAGCACGCTAGCAATGACGTAGAAGTTAGCCATCTCAACACGCGCTAAGCTGCCCATAAGCCAGAAAATAACGCGGTTGGTGGCAAAGGGTTCGCCAAAATATAAAATAAATTGCGTAATTGAGCCAAGCATAAATGAAACGGCAACGCCGGCGAGCAATAGTTGCTCCATACGCTGAAGCACCTTAGCGATAAATACCACTATGATGACGGAAAATAGTGCCCCTAGAAATGCTGCCAAAGGTAGGGCTATGGTGAGGTTATCAGCCAATGATATATTAGCGATTGTTGCGCCTAAGCCTGCGCCGGAAACAATACCAAATAGATAAGGGTCGGCAAGCGGGTTGCGTGTGGTGTTTTGTAAAATAGCGCCGGCAATAGCTAAGCCCATTCCTGCGACTAGGGCAACTAACACTCTTGGAATACGGACTTGCCAAATAACAATATTAGCTATTTGGTTTTGACAGCTACCGACTAAGCAGCTAATTAACTCTGCAGAGTCTATATCAGCAGGGCCAAAAGTTACGGCTGCCATCGCAGATAAAATAACTAAAGCGATCAAGACCAAAAAGATAGTCGTAACTTTATTCATCAACTGACTCCGAAAAACGACTATGGTGCTCATCGGTCTCTGGCAAGTAGAATGATACTTGCGTCGCACCTGTCATCGGATCAATACTTTGCTGACAAGGTAGACCGAATACTTGGCTTAATTGTTTAGGTGTCAGTACTTCTTCGGGACTGCCATCACAAATTAATTGACCTTGATTTAATAGCAGTAAGCGTTGGCAGTATAAACTGGCTAAGTTGAGATCATGTACTGTCATGATAACGGTGATATTAAGTTTATTGACCAGTTGTAATACCTGATGTTGATAAAAAACATCTAAATGGTTGGTTGGCTCATCAAGGATCAAAACTTGACTCGCTTGCACAAGTGCTCGGGCAATTAATACCCGTTGTTGTTCGCCACCCGATAGTTGATTAAAGCTATGATGTAGTGCCTGCTCTAATCCCACTTTTTTCAGCGCTAAGTTGATTTGTGCTTTGTCGTGATCGCTGTCTAGTGAAAAAAGCGTTTTGTGCGGTAATAAACCCATTTTCATCACATCCTGCACGGATAATGCAAAAATGGTGTCATTTTTTTGCATGACTAGGGCAAAATGTTGGGCAACTTCTTTAGCACTGTATTGAGTTATGGCACGGCTTTTTAATTGCACGCTACCGGTAACATTAGTGCTGGCGAGAATATTGTTTTGATTGGTTATACAGCGTAATAAACTAGTTTTTCCCGCGCCATTGGGACCAATAATACCGATCACTTCACCTTTGCGAACATTGAAGTTAATGTTTTGCAAGATGGCTTTATTTTGAACCTGCCAGCTTAACTGGGAGATATTAAGGAGTGTCGACATAAATAAACTCGTGTTTTCCCGCACGGTAATAAATAATAGCAATCGAATTAAATAAGTAATTTCTTATTTTAATCCGTTTGCTATGAGTATAGTTTTTTTGGTTAGCTATCTGACTTTGAAATTATATTAGTGCTGAAGCTCAATATTATTTCATTTACAGTTGCGGGAACAGTGATGGATTCTTACCATCTTCATTAACACAAAAATTCTTTAGGACGCGGATTCTATATTGATTTCTTGATATTATCAAGTTTTAGGGGTTTAGACGGCTACTTGTTATGCTTATTGCCAATTAAACCTTAGAGTTTTGATGAACTTTACCTGATATTAGCTCATTTTAAGACGGATAATCTAGTCATAATTAATAATGCAAATGCTAATAGTTTTCACTTATAAAATAAACACTTAGTAACAGATAATTAGTCGAATAATTCGATAAAACTTGATCTTTCAACTAGTCTTTAAGACAACCGAATATCAGTGTTTTTTAACTTGTTATATTGAGGTGTCAGATGAAAGGTAATGCAAAAGTTATAGCGAGTCTAAATGGCTTGTTACACAATGAATTAGCAGCAATTGATCAGTATTTTACTCATTCGCGTATGTATCAAGACTGGGGCTTAGATAAACTTTATGAGCAACTAGATCATGAAATGCAAGAAGAGATCACCCATGCCGATGCGTTAATCAAACGTATTTTATTCCTTGAAGGTACGCCTAATCTAAAATCTCGCCGAGATTTACTTATTGGTAGTGATGTTCCGAGTATGCTTAAGAATGACTTAATTCTTGAAATGGAAGTGGTCGCTGCACTAAAAGCTACTATCACTTTATGTGAGAGTGAGGGGGATTTTCAAAGTCGAGAGATTCTAGAGAAGTTACTTGAAGATACTGAGGAAGATCATGTTTATTGGCTTGAAAAACAACTCGGTCTTATTGATAAAATAGGCCTACAAAATTATATCCAATCACATATGGGTCAGCATCTACCAGGGTAAGGGGAGTCATAATGAAAGGCAATAAACAAATACTTACGCTGCTTAATAGTGCTTTAGGTATTGAGTTAATAGCAATTAATCAATATTTTTTACATGCTCGCATGTATAAAAACTGGGGCTTAGAGAAGCTTAACAAAGCTGACTACAAACTTTCTATTGAAAAAATGAAGCAAGCTGACGAGTTAATTGAGCGGATATTATTTTTGGAAGGCTTACCCAATTTACAGGATTTGGGGCGTCTACATATAGGTGAACATGCGTCAGAAATGTTACAAGCTAATATGGATTTAGAGTATGTTTCTCGAAAGGCTTTACAAGCACTTATTGTAGAGAGTGAAAAGCTAGAAGATTATATTAGTAGGGATTTAGCAGAAGACTTGCTAGAAAATGTAGAAGAGCAAATTGATTGGATTGAATCACAACAATATATTATTGACCATGCAGGTATCGAGAATTATTTGCAGGCGATGATGGATTAGTACTTTATCGGATTGGTAATGTGGCAGGCTTTTATGAAAGCTACTTGTTCAGCTTAAGCTACTTTGGGTTGGGCTTCAGCAATTTGCAATAACTTTCTGTTCAGTACACGCTTAGTACATTGACAGCACTTGCCGCATTGCGAACCGACATTAAGCTCACTTGTTAACTGCTTCATAGTTTCTGCGCCATTATCAATTGCCGACTCAATTTGTGTATCGGTAACCCCATGGCAAATACAAACGTACATATAATTCTCAGCGTGAAAGTGACCCTTAAATAATGGTGTTTATAATAACCTTAATGATAATAATTATCAATAAGATTGTTTGTTAATAAAATTAATGAGTTAGTCTTTTTGTGCAAAAAAAGGCGAGGCGTTTTATATTTTTTAAGGTACAAAGTTAGCTGCCTAGCAGCTATTTTATTTGTGGTAAGAAAGCGAGTATTAATAATATGCCAGTCTTGAACTTGCTCATTAAAAAAGCCGGACTGTTGAAAGGCTTTGATTATAGTTCCACGTTGCCTCAGTATTTTTAACCCCTTTTGTAGCATTGTTATTCTATGTAAAAAACGAGCAAAGACGCTTTAAATGAACCCATAGGGCAATTGTTGTTTGAAATGTAGACTGCGTTATCGCACATTCATGTAATCAGCTACACCTTGTGCGCTCTGCCTTACCTACATATCAAACAAACTGCTGTAAAAGTTATCTCGAAAGATAAATAGACGCTAATGATATTAGTTTCTAATTATAAAGTTTTACCGTGTGGTAATACCGCATTGGAAAAGATAATACCTGCAACCAGTGACATAAATATCAAAAATGTTTGTGAGCCTAAATCGGGCACATTTAGCATATTCTGCCCAGAGATAGCACTATTTAAACCAATATAGACTTTAGAGCCAGGTACCAATACAACTAAGCCGAGTATCCTGACAATACTGGAAGGTAAGTTCATCACCCGTGAAAACAAGTTGCTGTATAAACCAAGGGCGAAGGCGCCAACAAAAGCACCTAAGGCGACACCTAAATAGGTACTTGCCCAGATGCTAACACCAAAGGCGATATAACCCGCAATCATGCCCCAAGGGGCGTCTTTTAACCTGACTTTAAATAGCACAACTAAACTTGCTGACAAGGTTGTTACTGCAAGCCATGAGGTCCACACTGGCATAGTTTCAGGAGGAACAAAGACCGCGCTTCCCCACATCAAGTTACCTAATGCCATACCTAAGACGGCACCGAAGTAAAGCTTAAATAACATCATGATACTGTCCATGATACGCGCGGTACCTGACATTAAATGTCGCGCAGCAAGTTCAGACAATCCAACGGTTAACGATAATCCGGGTATAAATACTATGATGCTTGAGAGAATGACCATGGGTATATTTATACTAGGATCAAATATTGATATTGCTGAAGCTAGCAATGATGCTGATAGCGCGGCTAGGGGCTCAAGTAAATCTGCCATACGGCGAGATTTTTCCGCCCAAAGAACAAAGCCAAAAATAACCCAGCCTAAGATGGCCGACCAGAAGACATCATGCCAACTGGTGTGCATTAACATGGCAAAGGCACCACTTGAAGCGCCAAAAGCTAAAAAGGATAGAAATGTGCCATACGGAGCTGGTTTATTTTTAACTTCGGCTAAACGCTCAATCGCTTCAGCTAAGGTGCGCTGACCATTGATTAATTCATCAACAAGTTCATCAATGCGCGCTAATGAGCCAAGATCGATATCTCCAGGGCTAACACGAACTAAATGATTATATTGCTGATCATCTTCATCATCAGATAAGATAAAGGTAAGTGCCGTCGGCGTAATGATAAATGAAGCGCGAATATCAAGAAATTTAGCAATAGATAAAAGGTTGTCTTCTAGGCGATAAGCGGTAGAGCCTAGCTTATGTAAAGCTTTGCCTAATTTGATGATAAAACGACGTTTTTGGTAAAAATTATCGGTTTGCTGCATAGCGATATAAAATGGTAAGTTGCACTGAATGCTATGGTAATCGATTTTGCGAAAACTGGGTATAAAAAACTACTTAAAAAATAAATAAAAAGAGAAAAAAATGACATTAATAATTATTTTGGCTTGTGTCTTTTTCGCCGTGTTCCTGATGGTTACTTTGGGGGAGAAGTTTGGTAAACCCATGACAGAAGAACAACAAGGTAAGTACAGTAAAGTTATACCTATACTGGTATTTGTCTTAATAGTCTCGGCCATTATCAAAATGATACTGTAAATAGCTTTAAACGACTTTATAGCTTGATCTTCATCAGGTAAAATCAGCTATATTATCTACTTTTCTAAACTATTTACCACAATGAAGAGAGTGCTTGAAATGCAGCAACTGCCTAAACTCGATTTAAAAAACAAAGTCTCAGCACAAGAATGGCAATTACGGGTCGATTTAGCGGCTTGTTACCGCTTATTACAAATGCATGGTTGGGATGATCTTATTCATACCCATATTTCAGCACGTATTCCCGGCACCGAGCATATTTTGATCAATGCTTTTGGTTTAGCTTTTGAAGAAATAACCGCCTCCAATTTAGTTAAAATTGATATCGACGGCAATATTATTGATAAAGATTGCCCGTTTACGATCAACCCGGCTGGTTTTACTATTCATAGTGCCGTACATCAAGTACGTCATGACGATATTTGTGCCTTACATATCCATACCAACGAGACTATTGCTGTAGCCAGTGTCGAAAAAGGTTTATTACCAATAAGCCAGTATTCAATGTTTGCTCTAGCCTCGATGAGTTACCACGATTATGAAGGCTTGGCGGTTAACGATGACGAAAAGCTTAGATTACAAAATGATTTAGGAGATAAAAACTTTATGTTATTACGTAACCATGGCGCCTTAACTATGGGAAAAACCATAGGTGATGCGTTTATGCATATGTATGATTTAACCCGTGCCTGTGAAATACAGTTGCAAGTAATGGCATCAGGTATGAAACCCATTTATGCTCCACAAAGTATTATTGATGGTATTAAAGCGCAAGCTAACATTGTTCATGATGGCGAAACCGGTGGCCAAAAAGCATGGCCAGCGATGTTGCGAAGAGTCTATCGTGCTGATCCAACTTTCGCAGAGTAGTGCTAATCTTTTTGCGGTATAACCCAATTTAGGCGTCAAGAGTACTTATTGACATTCGTCAACGCCGTGCTCTTTCCTTTAACTTGAATTATACCGCTGCAAGATGAGCGACTACTATCCAATAATTGAATGAATAAAAAATAAAATCGAGAAACAAATGAAAATAACCCATATAGAAGTCTTTGATATTGAATGTCCAAAGCGTGCTGGTTGGAACCCTGTTTTTGTCCGTATACATACAGATGAAGGTATTAGTGGTGTTGGTGAAGCGGGTTTAGCCTATGATTGGGGTCATAGTGCTGCTGCTGCCATGATTAAAGAAATCAGTGAAGCAATATTGATTGGTTTTAACCCATTTAATACTGAGCTTTTATGGTCGCGCATGTTGCGCGAAAGTTTTTGGGGATTAGGCGGTGGACCGGTTTTATATTCAGCGATGAGCGCTATTGATACTGCTCTTTGGGATATTAAAGGTAAGGCTTTAGGTGTGCCTGTTTACCAATTACTGGGTGGTAAGGTCAATGATAAATTACGTACTTATGCCAGCCAACTGCAGTTTGATTGGGATGTCGAAATCAAGAAGCTCATTGAGCCGGAGCAATATGCAGAAGCGGCATTAAAAGCGGTGGCACAAGGTTATGATGCGGTAAAAGTTGACCCTATTGTTTATAACGGTGATGGCAGTTCATCTTTTGATCGCACTAAATTATTTACTAAACCGCAAATGCGCTTGTTTGGTAATAGACTACGCGCTATTCGTGATGCTGTTGGTGAAGATGTTGATATTATTTTTGAATCGCATTCATTAATGGGTGCGGCATCAGCTATTCAAATGGGCAGAATTGTCGAAGAAGTTGGCTGTATGATGTATGAAGAGCCGGTTAACTACTTAAATCCAGCCGTACATAAAAAGGTTTCGGATAACGTTAATGTGCCAATTGCCGGTGGCGAGCGCTTGTACCATAGGTGGGATGTTAGACCTTATTTTGAAGATCAAAGCATTGATGTATTACAGCCTGATGTTGGTTTATGTGGCGGCTTTACCGAAACGAAAAAAGTTTGCGACTATGCCGATGTTTACGATATTCGCATTCAGGCACATGTTTGTGGTGGTCCGGTTGCAACAGCGGCATCACTACATTTAGAAACGGCTATTCCTAACTTCTTAATTCATGAACATCATACTTATGCGATTAAAGACTGGAACAGAGAGTTATGTTTACAAGACCCACAACCCGTAGATGGTTTTTTCCAGGTGACCGAAGTGCCGGGTATTGGTATTGAACTTAACGATGCAATTGTGAAAAGATCGCCAAACGTTACCATTAAATAGTTTAGTAAGCTTATTTGAGTATTACTTACAATTGGTAAACCTTAAGCGCATTGTCATACAGCAATGCGCTTTTTTCATTTTCACTACACTGCTTAATAAGATTAGAGCCGAGTATATCCTGCCAATAATCAGCATAACTTTTATTGCCTACCTCATTAGCCAGCTTCTTACCTAACCCTCTACCAAGTAAACACAGCGGAAAGTTACTGGCTAGCATTACTCGTTCAATTGAAAATTCTCTAATACAAAAGCTTGTTACCGCTGAAAACCAAGACATTTGATATTGCCTATCTGTCATCTCCCATCCAGAACACTTAATAAATACATTTGGGTACATAGCGAGTTCGCTTATATGCTTTTGCCATAAGTGCCATTCATCAGTATCAGTATTAGTTGAGGCGCTTTTAGGTGGGAAGCCTGCATGGTTAATGATAAAGCGCAGTTGGTCATTATTGGTGATGGTTTGTATTAATAACGGCATAACTTTGTTGGAATCTTCACCTGCCAGAGGTAGTTGCAGCTCAAATATAAAGTCAGTTACTTGATTAAGGCTGGCAAAGTTTTGCTGGACGTTTTGATTGCTTAAAATACTATAAGCTTGTTCATCAAGAATATGACGAGCCCCAATCATACTTGAGTGTTGCTGCAATTTATCCAGTATCTTAGTAAAGTCTAATGGTGATGCCAATAGGTTGATGCTAGCAACAGTTCTACTATTTGGATGAGGCAAGCCTTCAATGGCTAGGTTGTTAAAGGTTAAGCTTTCAAGGTATTCGAGCTCACGCCAAGGTTTAGCATTATCAAAGCCCGCTTCAATATGAACAAAACCACTGAGATTAATGTTACTGGTGAGGACTAAACACTTGGTTAAATCATCAATGGAAAAGTCATGCTGGATAAGCGACTTATCGGGCCAAAAGGGTGGGTTTTCTGATTTAAGCCAATGGTAATCGCCAAGCGAACGCGCAAATAAATGCAAATGAGGATCGATAATGTTAATTGTCATAACGTTATTGTAGAGGCCTTTATATATGCAAGTCTTGTCTGTTACGGGTTCTTATTTTTATTATTGTTATTGCGCGGTATAGCCGCCATCAATCACTTGCAAGCTACCAGTGATAAATTTGGCTTTATCTGAAGCTAAAAATAGCACCAACTCCGCTACTTCTTCAGGTTGCCCTAAACGCTGTAATGGTTGTAATTTCTCTTCTTCAAGGTGTATTGCCGCTTTATCCGCACCTGATTTTTGACAATAATTATCAATTGCTTGGTGGTATAGCGGTGTTTCAATGGTGCCTGGGCAAACGGCATTAGCACGAATATTATAGCTAGCGTAATCAAGCGCGGTAGTTTTAGCGATAGAGGCGAGGGCGCTTTTACTCAGGTTATAAGCAAAAGAATTCTGTTTGGCAATTAATGCCTGATCGGAAGCCATCAACAATATTGCGCCATTTTTATTCGCTTTCATCGATGGTAGCACCGCTTTTATCGCGGCATAGGCACCCTTAACATTAATATTAAAGACCTTATCTAAATCTGCTTCACTGGTATTTTCAATATTGGCGGAAAAATGAATACCGGCATTAGAGACCAAAACATCAATAGTATGCTGCTTAGCAATCTCAGTAATTATTTCGCTAACTTGTTGAGTGTTAGTGACGTCACATTGGCGGTACTCACTTTTGCAGTCAACACCTGCTGTTGAAGGGCATAAATCTAAATTAAACACCTGGTAATTATTCTCAATAAATAGTTTTACAATACTTAAACCAATACCAGAGCTACCACCGGTGATCACACATACTTTTTTCATTAAATTTACTCAGTTAACGCAATTATAAGAAATGATACCTGTAAGCTAAGCCAAGTTCCATTTAGTTCTTTGTGTAGTTTGCATGATAATGAGTATATAATATTGGCAATTCGTTTAATGAGGTTTTTCCATGAGAGCTTGTGGTGTAGAAATTAAGAGCAATGATGCAATAATTTGTATCATGTCTAAAGAAAATAACTTGTATGATATTCCTCATACACGTGTACAAAAAATTAGCCTAGATAATGCAGGCGATGCCGAGCAAGTGCAAAAATTTCAATTTACTTTTGCCAAGTTGATGGAAGATTACCAGGTTACTCATGTACAAATTAAAGGTCGTGCTTTAAAAGGTAAGTTTTCTGGCGGCCCTATTGGTTTTAAAATTGAAGCAGCTATTCAGTTAATTAGTGAATTGAACGTTGAAATTTTAGCCGGTAGCTTTATTAAGAAAGAATTAGCAAGAAGCCAAATTGATATTGATTTTAGAGACACGGGCTTAAAGCAATATCAAGAAGAAGCATTTACTACAGTATTCGCTTATTTAGAGTCTCAAAATAATGCTTATAACGTACAGCCTGAAAGTAATAATCAAGAAGATTAAACTTTATCGTGCTGTGATTTGTGCATTATTTGTAAATTTATATAAGCTTAGTGATTAACGTCAGTAAGCTTTTTTTATGTCTGCTATTTAAAAAGTGGCAATAACATGATTTAATCAAACAACTGTTTGAATAGGTCTGACCTCAGACCAGAATGTTTATCAAACCCAAAAGTTAACCATTGGAGAAAATCATGCCAGAGTATAAAGCACCGATCAGAGACATTAAGTTTGTTATGCAAGAGTTACTTGATTGCGATAGCCATTATCAAAAATTAGGTTATGAAGATGCTAGTTTAGATATGGTCGATGCCATTATTAGCGAAGCAGCAAAGTTCACCGAGCAAGTTGTTGCGCCTATCAATCAAATAGGTGATGAACAAGGCTGTACTTGGACCAATGGTGAGGTGACCACACCCGATGGCTTTAAAGAAGCTTATCACCAATATGTTGAAGGCGGTTGGCCAACATTAGCGCAAAATGTAGATTTTGGTGGCCAAGGTCTACCACATTCATTAAATACTGCAATAACAGAACTTTTCTCTAGTGCGAATCATAGTTTTGCTATGTACCCAGGTTTGAGTCATGGCGCATTAGCGACTATTGAAGCCCATGGTAGTGAACAGCTAAAAAATCAATTCATCCCTAAATTAGTTGAAGGGTCTTGGACCGGTACAATGTGTTTAACTGAATCACATTGTGGTACCGATTTAGGCATGTTACGCACCAAAGCCGAGTTAAATGAAGATGGTAGCTATTCTTTAACTGGCTCAAAAATATTTATTTCTGCCGGCGAACACGACCTATCCGACAATATTGTTCATATTGTTATTGCTAGAATTCCTGGCTCCCCAGAAGGCAGCAAAGGTATTTCGTTATTTATTGTGCCTAAGTTTAATGTTACAGATGATGGTGCTCTAAGTGATCGTAATGCCGTTTCTTGTGGCTCTATTGAACATAAGATGGGTATTAATGCTAATGCAACTTGTGTGATTAATTTTGATGGCGCTAAAGGTTACTTAATTGGCGAAGTTAATCGTGGCTTAAATTGCATGTTTACCTTTATGAACGTTGCCCGTTTAGGTGTAGCTACTGAAGGTGTTGCTGCTGCCGAGGCATCATTTCAAGGCGCATTAGCTTATGCAAAAGACAGACTACAGATGCGCTCTTTATCAGGGGTGAAGAATCCTAAGGGTCCAGCAGATGCAATAATAGTTCACCCAGATGTTCGCCGCATGTTATTAACACAAAAATCTATTGCCGAAGGTGGTCGAGCATTGATTGCCTATTTAGCTCAGTTAGTCGATATCGGTCATGCTAGTACATGTGAAGAGGAAAAAGCAGCGGCAGAAACTAAACTGGCTTTATTAACACCTATTGCTAAAGCTTTCCTTACCGAACTAGGTTTAGAATGTACTAGTCATGGTGTGCAAGTTTTTGGTGGCCACGGTTTTATTAAAGAGTGGGGCATGGAACAACTAATGCGTGATACTAAAATTAGTTGTTTATATGAAGGCACTACCGGTATTCAAGCCTTAGATTTATTGGCTAGAAAGATATTAGGTTCTAAAGGAAAAATCCTTAAAGCTTTTGGTAGTGAAGTAACCAAATTCTGTTTAGAGAATGCAGAAGACGATGCTATGCAAGAGTTTATTCAACCAATTATGAGCTTTGGCGGTGATTGGCAAAAAATGACTGAAAAAGTCGGCGAAAAGGCTATGCAAAATCCAGATGAAATAGGCGCTGCTTCGGTTGATTATTTGATGTATTCTGGTTACTTAACCCTGGCTTATTTCTGGGCGAAAATGGCAAAAGTTGCTCAAGATAAACTTGCAGAAGGTAGTGATGAAGAAGCCTTTTATCAAGCAAAAATTAAAACAGCGCGTTTCTATTTTCAACGTATATTACCACGAGCCAAGGGTCATGCCGCTTGTGTTGAAAATGGCGGTGAATCTATGATGGCACTTGATGCGGATGACTTCTCTTTCTAAGCTTTCAAGTCTGCTTTACCCTACATTGTTAGAGTAATAAAAAAGCGCTTATCGATTAACTCGACAAGCGCTTTGTTTCTATTTATTTGCTTGTATTTTTAAGGTAATAAATAGAGTAAATAACTAGAGTGCTACAGCCCTAATACTTGTTTACCTTGTTTAAAGACAATATCTACCGGGATATTCGCGGCTTCTAAACGTGCTAAGTCTGCCGCAAGGATTTCACCAATCACACCGCTCTCTTTTACTAATTTATCAACACCTTGGTAGTCGCCATTACCTTGTAAGGTTAATATTAGTTCAGATAAAGAGTTAATTGCCGCAGTCATCTTGTCAACATTAATGCTATATAAACCTTGCTCATTGCGGCTAAAGGCACCATTTTCTTGGAAGTAATTAAAACGTACCATGTTGGCCTTGCCGTGAGCTGAGCTAGCACCAAAGCGAATTGAACGGAAAATTCCAGCCAAAAAGGTAGTGTAATAATCTTCTAAGGTACCTTCAGTGATTGCGCCTTTATTAAGTAATTGACGAATCATGTATAAACCAAGAATGTCGGCTTTACCTTCTTCTAATGCTGAAGCATGTTCTTTTAATGCTTGGCGAACCGGACCTTGACCGTTAAGGGTGTTCTTAATACCTAAACCATGAGCAACTTCATGAAACATGGTATTAGCAAAGAAACCGGTGAAGGTGACGTTTTTACGCTGCTCAGGCACGATAAGCGTATCAGCGATAGGTAACATGATGGCATCAAACTTTGCGCGCATGGCATTTTTCAATTGTAAACGTCTGGTGCCTTTTTTCAGCTGTACTTCTTCATCATTTGGTAAGTTGATAGCAATTGTTTTACTACCCGCATTTGAGTGACCGGCATAATAAATAACATCGTAAGCATTTAAGTCAGCATCTGAGCCAGGAACTTCGGCTTTATACTTTTTGGCTACCGGTAAACCCTTTTGTAATTCAGGTAAAAACTGAGCGTATTTAGCCAGTTTTTCACTCCAGGCCATGTCTTTAATCAAAACATACGATTCAAAAGCAGCGCGATAACCGTAAAGTTGGTCTTCATAGCTTTCAATCGGTCCAATAACCACATCAATTGGGTTATTTTTCATGTCCATCCAAGCGTAATCTGAGGCTTGGTATTCATCAGTGCGTAATGCTTGAGCACGCATGGTGAGATAATTAGCAAATTCTTTGTCATCGGCAAATTTTGCTGCTTCATCAAGAATAGCTGCTGCACGGGTCATTTTGTCATGATAAATTTCTGAGTAAGCGACAGTCATCAGCTTACCTTCGTTATCACGTCGAACAACCGAATAAAGGCCTTTTTTGTCGCTAAAATCACTCTGCTCAAATTCAGACTTAGTCATATCGCTAGGATAAAATTCAGCGCCGTGTGCTTTTGTTGTCGCTTGGCTTAAAAATATTTTATCGCCATCGAGACGATCCCAAGGACCATAGTTTACTTCAGCAAAGCGTCTGACGTTTTCATCACTAATACTCGCTAAGAAGCTTTGCTTGTCTTGTGAGAAAGCTTGCAGCCAAAACAAGTCATCCATTATTTTAGAGGCATCAATCAATAAAGCTAACATTTGCTTTTGGTTTGTTGATAAATGGCTTAAATCGGCACTTAGGGTGACTTCTTTGTATATATTTAAACGATTTTCAAAACCCGCAAGAAGCTCAGGTTGATTGGCAGGCTTTAGCTGTTCACTACTAAGGCTTGTAGTATTTTGCTCAGTAGCAACTTCTTTAGCTGCATTATCTTCATCAGTATTATTACAAGCAGTTAATGTGGCGCTAGCCAGTAATACTACCGCGGCAATTTTTGTTAGTTTTAGTGCTTTCATAGCAGGTCTCTATAAATAAGTTGCCTAGAGACTAGAAAAAAATGGAGCTGAGTGCAATAGAAAAGAGTAATTAAACACTCGCTGAACTGTAAAAATAACGCTTTGCTTTAAAGCTGAGCTGAAGTTGACTAAAAGGGGGGCAGAAGGGGACCAAAGGAAGTTTAAAGGAATCCTAAGAAGAAAAGTGTCAGGTAAATTTCAGACATAAAAAAACCGACTAAAGTCGGTTTTTAAATGAAAAATATAGTGCACTATATTTTTACTTCATAAAAAATACAGTTAAAGCAATAATTAAAGTGCTTTAATTTTTGCATTTAAACGGCTCTTAGAACGAGCTGCTTTGTTTTTATGAATAAGACCTTTACTTGCGTAACGGTCTAAAATTGGTGTAGCAGCAGCGAATTCTTTTGTTGCTACGTCTTTGTCACCAGCTTCAATTGCTGCTAGTACTTTTTTAAGTAAAGTACGCATCATTGAGCGACGACTTGCATTATGTTGACGGCGCTTTTCAGATTGTACTGCGCGCTTCTTAGCTTGCTTTGAGTTAGCCAAGGTGATCTCCTAAAAGAGTGATTATAAGCTTAAATTTAAGGCGACGAAATATGCCTCTTTTTTTGCTCTTTGTCAAATGTTTTAATTGTTTAATTGAGTCTTAACGATAAAAATTAACGATAAAAAGCAATTAAAAAGAATATGGTTGCTGTTTACGGTGAGAATTATCGCCGATAGAACAGATCATGTTGTGAACAGCGGTAAGTATACATTGTTTAAATAGCTAAAATCATCACATAATACACATTATTTATTTTTGCCATATTTCCACAGTATTTTTGTACCGATTTTGTATGGGTGTAGCACTATTAATCAATCAAAAAAAATTTGATTGGAGGACGTTTTTTTGAGTAAAAAATTAATTAAATCAGGGTTGATTGTTAGTGTTATGACATTGGTCTCTCGGGTATTAGGTTTAATACGCGATGTAGTCATTGCTAATGTGATGGGCGCGGGGGCGATGGCAGATGTATTTTTATTTGCTAACAAAATCCCTAATTTTTTCCGAAGACTCTTCGCTGAAGGGGCCTTTGCCCAAGCTTTCGTGCCAGTATTAAGTGAATATCAGGTCAAGGATGAACAGCTAGGTGATCAGCATGATGGCAAAAAGACCCAAGAACAAACACGTTTATTAATTGCGCAAGCTTCCGGTACCTTAGGTGTAATTATCACCGGGGTGACCTTGTTCGGTATGTTGGCGTCGCCCTTATTTGTTATGTTGTTTGGTTTTGGCTGGTTTGTCGATTGGTTTAATGATGCGCCAGGCGGAGAAAAATTTACCCTAGCAAGTAATCTGCTGAGTATTACTTTTCCTTATTTATGGTTCATTAGTTTTGCTGCGCTTTCAGGTGCAGTGCTCAATACCATGGGTCGCTTTGCTGTCGCCGCTTTTACGCCAGTTTTACTAAATGTTGCCATTATCGGTATGGCTATTTATGGTGCGCCTTATACCGAGAGCCCAGCCCATGCATTAGCTTGGGGGGTGTTTTTAGGCGGCTTAATCCAGTTTCTTTTCCAGATACCATTTTTGTACAGAGCAGGCATGTTGGTTAAACCAAAATGGGCTTGGCATAGTGAGGGTGTTACTAAAATAAGAAAATTGATTATACCGGCCTTGTTTGGTGTTTCCGTTACACAAATCAACTTATTACTTGATACATTAATTGCCAGTTTCTTGATTACCGGCTCTATTAGTTGGCTTTATTATGCCGATCGGTTGTTAGAGTTTCCACTAGGGCTTTTTGGTATTGGCATTGCCACTGTGGTGTTACCTAGCTTGGCAAGGCTGCATAGTAAAAATAATCCCGCAGAATTTAGTGCCACCCTAGACTGGGGCATACGTGTCATCAGCTTATTTGGTTGGCCAGCTTTAGCGGGTTTAATGGTGTTAGCACAGCCCATTATTATGGTGTTATTTATGCGCGGTGAGTTTACTCAAGACACTGTTATTCAGGTCTCAATGGCATTGTTTGCTTATTTGTCAGGCTTGTTAAGTTTTATGTTTATCAAAATATTAGCGCCAGGTTATTACGCGCGACAAGATACTAAAACGCCAGTGAAAATTGGTATTACAGCCATGGTTGCTAATATGGTTTTTAACTTAATGTTGGCACCATTTTTAGGTTATGTTGGTCTGGCATTGGCTACCACGCTGTCAGCAACCTTGAATGCTTGGCTGCTATATCGCGGGTTAAAAGCGCAAGGCGTTTATCAATTGTCGGCTAAAACGCTCATTTTCATTGCTAAATTAGTGTTAAGTGCCAGCGTTATGGCGTTAGTTGTTTATCAATTATCCAGTGACTTTGATGTTTGGTTAGCAATGGACTTTCTTGAACAAGTACAGCAACTAATTATCTGTATTACTGCTGGCGTCGCTAGTTATCTGCTAATGATTATTTTGTTAGGTATACGTTTAAATGACTTTACGATAGCTAAAGGCGAAAAATAAGCTAAATAAAGTGCTTGAGCTACTGATTATTAGCGCTCGCTGGTATATAATTTTCCGATTTATTTTATACGAATGTCAATGTTGAGGTTCGTTGTGGCTTAGCTAATGTTTTAGTTAGGTTATTTAGCGTGATAGTAAAAGGCAGAATAATAACTAATGCAGTTAGTTCGCGGTATACATAATATTCGATTACAAGATCATGGTTGTGTATTAACTATTGGTAATTTTGATGGTGTGCACTTAGGCCATCAGCAAGTGATTAAAGCACTGGTCAGTAAAGCTAAAGCATTAAATTGTGTGGCGGCGGTATTAGTATTTGAGCCGCAGCCACAAGAACTTTTTTCGCCAGAAACTGCGCCTGCTCGATTATGCCGTCTACGTGATAAATATAATCTATTAGCAAAGCTTGGTGTACAACGACTTATTTGTGTTAATTTTACTGCTAAGTTTGCTAGTCAAAGTGCTGAACACTTTATCGAGCATTTGTTAGTTAAAAAACTTGGCATAAAGCATCTTATTGTTGGCGATGATTTTCACTTTGGTAAAAATCGTACGGGTAACTTCACCATGTTATGCCAAGCAGGCAAAGAATACGGTTTTGATGTTTCCGATACCAGAAGTTATAAAATGGCTGATTGCCGTATTAGTTCAACCGCTATTCGTCAAGCACTCGAGCAAGATGACTTAGTGACCGTTAAACAGATGCTAGGCAGAGAATATTCAATTATTGGTCGCGTTTTTCATGGTGATAAGCGTGGCCGTCAGTTGGGTTTTCCAACCGCCAATGTCTTACTAAAAAGACGTGTATCACCGCTCAGTGGTGTGTTTGCTGTCATGGTAAATACCCAAAATGGGCAATTTAAAGGTGTTGCCAATATTGGTGCTAGGCCGACTATCAATGGCATAAGGCAGCAACTAGAAGTACATATTTTTGATTTTGATGAAAGCTTATACGGACAATGCATTGAAGTGATAGTGAAGAAAAAACTGCGCCCAGTGATAAAGTTCGACAGCCTTGAGGCGCTAACTGCGCAAATTCATCAAGACAGTGAACAAGCAAAAAAAGTATTAGCATAAGGTCTTACCTAGGCTTTATCTGCGCTTTACTTTAGATAGTTAAAAAAACATATTCAATAAACAGTTATAAATCGGGTTGATATTTATAGCGTTTTGTTAAATTTATCAGCCAACATAAACGGATAATGATTTAAATGAGTGATTACAAACAGACCTTGAACTTACCAGCCACTTCTTTCGCTATGAAAGGAAATATGGCTAATCGTGAACCTAATATGCTCAAAGAGTGGGCTGCTAAAGATCTTTATGGCAAGATTCGTGAAGCCAAGAAAGGTAAAAAGTCATTTGTTCTGCATGACGGCCCTCCTTATGCCAATGGTAATATTCATTTAGGCCATGCGGTTAATAAAATCTTAAAAGATATTATTGTTAAATCAAAAACATTATCTGATTTCAACTCTCCTTTCATACCTGGTTGGGATTGTCACGGTTTACCAATTGAATTAATGGTTGAGAAAAAAGTTGGCAAGCCAGGTCATAAAGTTTCTGCTAGTGTTTTTCGCGAAAAATGTCGTGAATATGCTGCTAAACAAGTCAATGGTCAACGAGAAGATTTCAAACGTTTAGGTATTTTCGCGGATTGGGACAAACCTTACTTAACCATGGACTTTGGTACTGAAGCGAATATTATCCGTTCGTTAGGTAAAATTGCTGAAAATGGTCATTTGCATCAAGGTTTTAAACCTGTGCATTGGTGTACTGATTGTGGTTCGTCTTTAGCAGAAGCTGAAGTTGAATATAAAGATAAACAATCACCTGCTATTGACGTGAAATTTGTTATCGCGGATGAAACTGTTGCTGATAAGTTTTCTCACCCAGAAGGTCATAAAGGCGAAGGTGAGATTGGCATCGTTATTTGGACCACAACACCGTGGACACTTCCGGCTAACCGCGCTATTTCAGTACATGCTGATGTTGAATACACGTTAGTGCAATGTGATGTTGAAGGTAAAAAACAACGATTCATCATTGCTTCAGACCTTGTTACCTCATGTATGGACCGCTTTGGTTTAGATAAATACCACGCATTAGGTTTCTGTAAAGGTCAGGATTTAGAATTAGTACAATGCCAGCATCCATTTTATGACTTTACCGTGCCGGTTATTTTAGGTGAACATGTAACGACTGATTCAGGTACTGGTTGTGTACATACGGCGCCTGGTCATGGTGTAGAAGATTTTGTCGTTGGTAAGTTATACGACTTAGAAGTGGCTAACCCAGTTGGCGCTAATGGCGTATACCTTGAAGATACCCCGTTACTTGCTGGACAACATGTCTTTAAAGCCAATGCAAGTGTGGTAGAAATATTAAAAGAAAGGGGCGCTTTAGTACATCATCACGCCTTAGAGCATTCTTACCCGCATTGCTGGCGCCATAAGACCCCATTGATTTTCCGTGCTACGCCACAGTGGTTTATCAGCATGGACAAAAAAGGTTTACGTCAAGATTCATTAAACGAAATAGAAAAAACACAGTGGATCCCTGATTGGGGTCAACGTCGTATCGAATCTATGGTTGAAGGTCGTCCAGATTGGTGTATTTCACGTCAACGTACGTGGGGCGTGCCTATGGCATTATTCATTCACCAAGATACCGGTGCCTTGCATCCGCGTAGTATTGAGCTTATTGAAGAAATTGCTCAGCGCGTTGAAAAAGAAGGTATCCAAGCATGGTTCGATTTAGAGGCAAGTGAACTAATCGGTGATGACGCTAACGAATACATTAAAGTACCTGATACTTTAGATGTATGGTTTGATTCAGGTACTACTCATGAATCAGTTATCAAGGCGCGTGAAGAATTTGACGGTATTGCTGACTTATATCTTGAAGGCTCTGATCAACATCGTGGTTGGTTTATGTCATCAATGATTTCTTCCGTTGCTATGAATGGTAAAGCGCCATATAAGCAAGTGCTAACTCACGGTTTTGTGGTTGACGCTAAAGGTCACAAAATGTCTAAGTCGTTAGGTAATGTTATTACGCCAAAAGAAATTACTAACAACTTAGGCGCTGATATTTTACGTTTGTGGACAGCATCAGTTAACTACACGCAAGAAATAACTGCGGGTGATGAAATATTTAAGCGTCAAGCCGATGCTTATCGTCGTATTCGTAATACATCACGTTTCCTATTATCTAACTTAACCGGTTTTGAGCCAGCTAATCACATGGTAGCGGTTGAAGATATGGTTGCGCTTGATCGCTGGGTTATCGATAAAGCAGCACGCCTACAAGAAGAAATCATTACCGCTTACGATGAGTATGAATTTCATGTAGTGGTGCATAAGTTAATGAACTTCTGTACCAACGAGCTTGGTGGCTTCTACTTAGATATTATCAAAGACAGACAATATACCGCTAAAAGTGATTCGAATGCCCGTCGTTCATGTCAAACAGCGATGTACTTAATTGCTGAAGCAATGACTGCTTGGATGGCACCAATCTTGTCATTTACTGCACAAGAAATTTGGCAAGCATTACCATTACCAGCAAGCGGTGAACGTGATGAGTTTGTCTTTACCGGCGTTTGGTTCGATGGCCTAACTAAACAAGCAGATAAGCAAACTGAGAGCAATGACTCAGTAGATGAGCTAGGTAACGAATACTGGACTGAATTACTGACTGTTCGTGGTGAAGTTAACCGCGCGTTAGAGCAAGCAAGAAAAGATAAGTCTGTTGGTAAAGCACTAGAAGCACAGGTTACCTTGTTTGCTACTGCTGACTTAGCGGCTAAGTTAGAGAAATTGGGTGATGAATTACGTTTTGTATTAATTACTTCAAAAGCGACAATCGAAACAGTAACAGCGGCACCAGAAAACGCCCTTGAAACTGAGATTGAAGGCTTATGGTTATCAGTAGCACCTGCAGAAGGTATTAAGTGTGAGCGTTGTTGGCATGTCACTACCGATATCAGCGAAAGTGAAAAGCACCCGACAATCTGTGGTCGTTGTATCACTAATATTGATGGTGCCGGTGAAACAAGACAGTTCGCTTAATTTTATCAATCTGATTGAATTAAAGTTAACAATGCTAACTTAACGAGTAAAGGTTAACTTAAATAAACGGGCTATTACCTACTTCTTGTTATCTATTAATAGGGAAGGGTAGTAGCTTATTTAGTTCTGACACGTGATTTATTTACATAAAAAATACACTTAATTGTGCAATATGAGATTAACTCCATTGAAAAAATTATTTAATGACACCGGGTTACGTTGGTTATGGCTAACCTTGTTGTGCTTGATTATTGACCAAGTCAGTAAGCAGTGGGTTGCCGGTACGTTTGACTATCGAGAAACCTTGTCTGTGTTACCCTTTTTCAACCTAACTTATGTCCATAACCCAGGGGCGGCATTCAGCTTTTTAGCAGACCAAGGCGGTTGGCAGCGCTGGTTTTTCACCGCTATTGCTGCAATTGCCAGTATTGTATTTCTTGTTTGGATGGCAAAAACACCAAAACAACAACGATTATTAAGTATTGCATTTGCTTTAATTTTAAGTGGCGCGGTTGGTAACTTAATCGATAGAGTCTTATTCGGCTATGTAATCGATTTTCTCGACTTTCATTGGGCTGGCTTTCATTTTGCCGCTTTTAATATTGCTGACTCAGTTATCTTTATTGGTGCAGCATTAATGATTTTTGAGTCCTTCACTAATAAAGAAGATAATCAAGAAGCTAACAAAGACGCTAATCTTAAGGCTAATATAGAAAGTCAGAATGAAAGTGATGACGAAGAACAGAAGAATAAAACAAATAAGGTAAAGAGTTAATAATGACCGATACAACGCAAGCACAAATTCAAAGCGACTCAAGCATTCTTGTTCATATTACCATGAAGCTAAGTGATGGCTCTGCTGCTGATAGTACCAAAGTTAATAATAAACCCGCTAAAATAATTATGGGTGATAACAGCATTTCACCAGCCTTTGAAGCAGAACTTATTGGCATGGCTAAAGGTGACTCAAGAGAGTTTACTCTGGTAGCAAAAGACGCTTTTGGTGAGAGTAATCCAGATAATATCCATTATATGGATGTTGATAAGTTTACAGCTGACGCACCGGCAAAAGTGGGTAATATTATTACTTTTTCTCAACCCGGTGGTGAGTTACCTGGCATGATTAAAGAAGTTAATGGCAGCTCTGTGACTATTGATTTTAATCACCCACTAGCAGGACAAACGGTAACGTTTGTCATTGACCTTGTAGACATCCTTTAAAGTGTCAATATCCGTTTAAATGCTTCCTACTCTTTGTTGCGAAGCACTTCACATATAAAAACTATGTATCAGTCCTCGCGCCGCGAGTAAGAAAGCATTTAATTCGGATAAATTATAAATATGAATGTTCAACAGACCTTAACGAAAAGGTTATTAAAAGGTGACTATTGTGAATTATTTGGCTCTTGATGCTTCAACAGAAGCATGTTCAGTAGCGTTGCAAGTAAACGGTAAAACATTCTCTCGATATGAGCTTTGCCCGCAGTCGCACAGTTTACATTTACTGCCGATGATAGATGCAGTACTTAATGAGGCAAATATTAAGCTAGCAGAGTTAGATGGTCTTATTTTTGGCCAAGGTCCAGGCAGTTTTACTGGAGTACGTATTGGTGTTGGCGTTGCTCAAGGGTTAGCATTTTCTGCTAATTTACCTGTTGTTGGCGTTTCTAGCTTACAGGCTATGGCGCAATTGGCTTATATCGAGCACGGTGAAAAGCAAGTCATTGCGGCAATAGATGCTCGTATGTCTGAAGTCTACAATGGTTATTATACCTTGGATGAACATGATGTTATGCAAGCACATCAAGCAGAGGCGGTAACGCCTCCTGAGAAGTTAGCTGAGCACCTTTCATCGGTAGTTACTACACCTTTCTATGCTGTTGGCACAGGTTGGGATGCGTACTCTGAAAAGTTAGCTGAGCAATTATTAGCGTTAAAAACTAATGAAGGCAGTCCAGAGATATTATTCCCGACTGCTGAAGCAATGTTAGCGATAGGTAAAGTGAAATTAGCACAAGGGCAGGGCGTATCAGCAGAAGAAGCGCAGCCAGTCTATGTTCGAGATACAGTTTCTTGGAAAAAGCTTCCGGGTAAATAACACTGGTAATGATGACAACCCACTATGGCAGTAAAATATGAGCAGTAACTCGCAAAATACTTCATCAGGCTCTTTACAAGCCTCATCACAAGCTAAGTCAGCCAGTTTTTGGCAAAAATATCAGCTATATTTCTTGCTTGTGGCTGCCATCATTATTAGGCAAATCCCGATAGTTTCTATTCCGTTGAACTGGCTGGAAACTTACTTCCATGAAATAAGTCATGGTATTGCCGCGTTACTAACTGGTGGCGAAATTATTCGCATTCAATTATTTCCTAATGGATCAGGCCTTTGTACTAGTCGAGGGGGGATTAATTTTATTATTAGCTTTTTTGGCTATGGTGGAGCAACCCTTTGGGGCTGGTTAATATTTAAGTTAGCAAATAGCCATCAACGCACAGCACAGGTTTTTTCAGGCTTAATGATAGTATTATTGCTTGCATCAATTATTTTTTGGGCTCGAGATCTGCTTACTATGGTGATCCTTGCCAGTTTAGCCGTTATGTTTGTTATGACCATAAAAATGCGTCGATTATATTATTTGCAGCTATTGTTAAAATTCTTTGGTTTGAGTATTTTATTAAACAGCTTGTTTAGCCCAACCTATTTATTTGATGGTCGTGATTTAGGTGATGGTGCGGCTTTGGCCTCAATGACTATGGTGCCTGAGTTGGTTTGGGTTTTAATATGGTGCGTGTTAGCCATGGCTGCGCTTTACTCCTTAATTAAAACCAATCAAAAGTCTTATGCTTAAATCAAGGGCCTAACCCTTATGGCTAACTTGTATGGCAGGTATGATGAAAATTGAAACGCTGAGTTTTCAACTTGAGGACTTAACATTAGCAGCACTCGCTTGTGGCAATAAAGAGCAGCAACCAGTGCTATGCTTACATGGTTACTTGGATAATGCCGCAAGCTTTTTACCTTTTATGCAACAAGTAATGCAGCAAACAGTGCAACAAGGTGATTTACTCGTGGGTCGACGTATTATTGCCTTAGATTGGCCTGGACATGGTCATTCAGACCATCGTAGTGTTGGTGCTCATTACCATTTCTTTGATTATGTTAGTGATTTAGTGGCTTTGTTTAACCTTAATAATTGGCCAGCCATTGATATTGTTGCCCACTCAATGGGCGCTATGATTGCAAGTGCATTTGCAGCGGCTTTTCCAGAAAAGGTAAAGTCACTGACCTTGATTGACTCATTTGGCTTTATTTGTGCACCAATAGATCAAACAACTAGCCAGTTACGAAAAGGCGTGTTGAGCCGAGTAAAGCCAGTTAAGTCTAACCGGGCTTTTTCCGAAGAAACGGCTATTAAAGCACGCATGCATGTTTCTGACTTAAAAAGAGAACATGCAAAATTGATTGTACAAAGATCATTGCTAGAGGTTAAACCTCAGCAAAGTAATCGTATAGCGGGAGACAATGCTAGTACTTTATATCGTTGGCGCTCAGATCCACGTTTACGGACAATTTCACCTTACCGATTAAGCCTAGCGCAAGGGCAACAGCTTTTTAGCGATATTAAATGCCCGCTGCAATTAATTTATGGTGATAAAGGCATGGACATGGTTGCCACAGGGGTAGAGCAGTTTTCTGCCAGTGTGGATAACCTGACAACTATCCGCTTGTCAGGTGGTCACCATGTCCATATGGAGCAAACGAAAGAATTATCACCTTTACTTAGTGATTTTTTCAGCAAAATTAAAACAAGCGTTTAAATTTGTGGCGTATCGAGCAAAAATTTGCTAAAACAGTGGTATTAAAATAAGAGTTGCTGTAAATAAAATAATTGTTATCAAAATAACAACGTAATAACCTATTGAGGAAAGCCATTGTGGAAAAAATTTGGTTAGAAAAAAGTTACCCTAGTGAAGTGCCATTCGAAATAGATGCCGATAAGTACCCATCCATTGTCGCCATGTTCACTAAATACTCTACTCAATATAGTGATAAAACTGCATTTATTAATATGGGCGCTTCAATATCCTATGAAGAGCTTTTAGTGCAAGCAACGGCTTTTGCTGCTTATTTACAACAAGACTTAGGCTTAGAAAAAGGCGATAAATTCGCCATCATGGTTCCTAACTGTTTACAGTATCCTATCGCATTATTTGGCGCTTTGTTAGCGGGCCTTACGGTTGTTAACGTAAACCCTTTGTATACCGCCCGTGAGCTTCAGCATCAATTAAAAGACTCTGATACTAAAGCTATGTTAATTATCGAGAACTTTGCTCAGACTCTTGAGAAAGTGATTGATAAAACGCCAGTAAAAAATGTCATTTTGACATCACTGGGTGATCGCTTAGGCTTAGTTAAAGGCACTGTAGTAAATTGTGTAGTTAAGTATGTTAAAAAGATGGTACCTGCGTTTAACCTACCCGGTGCCGTGCGCTTTAATAAAGCTTTAGCACAAGGTATGAAGCTTAAATTGGCACCTGTAGCATTGTGCGGTGATGATCTTGCCTTCTTGCAATATACCGGTGGTACTACAGGTCTTTCTAAAGGTGCAATGTTAACGCATCGTAATATGGTGGCAAACTTACAGCAAGCTAAAGCAGCTATCAGCCCATTACTGGAAGAGGGTAATGAGTTAGTCGTAACTGCTTTACCGCTTTATCATATCTTTGCCCTAACGGCGAATTGCTTAACTTTCTTTACTTTAGGTGGCACCAACTTACTAATCACCAACCCTAGAGATATGCCTAACTTTGTTAAAGAGTTATCAAAATATCCATTCACTGCGATAACTGGCGTTAACACTCTATTTAATGGTTTGTTGAATACCCCTGGTTTTGGTGACATAAACTTCAGTACCCTGAAAATGTCACTAGGTGGCGGCATGGCCGTGCAACGACCAGTAGCTGAACGTTGGCAACAAGTAACAGGTTCTAGGTTGTTAGAAGGGTATGGATTAACCGAATGTGCACCTATGGTTTCTATAAGTCCTTACAATCAAGCTGCTTATGATGGCACTATTGGTATTCCTGCACCTTCAACCGATGTTAAAATTATGCGTGAAGATGGCAGTGAAGCTGACATTGGTGAGTCTGGAGAAATGTGGGTTAAAGGTCCTCAGGTGATGTTAGGTTATTACAAATGCGTGGAAGCTACAGCCGAAGTATTAAAAGATGGCTGGTTTGCCACGGGCGATATTGCCATGATGGATGATAGAGGTTTTTTTACTATAGTCGACCGTAAAAAAGACATGATTATCGTTTCTGGCTTTAATGTCTACCCGAATGAAATTGAAGAAGTATTGGCCATGCATGATGGTGTACTCGAGTCTGCAGCAATTGGTGTGCCGCATGAAGTTTCCGGTGAGATTGTGAAAATATTTGTAGTCAGTAAGTCCGATGATTTAACGGAAGAATCGCTGATTAAGCATTGTCGTGAAAACCTTACTAACTATAAAGTACCTAAACTGGTTGAATTTCGTAAAGAGCTACCAAAAACCAATGTCGGTAAAATCTTAAGAAGAGAGCTTCGCTAATACAATACAGCAGTACAATGTATTGATTAAGCAAACAGCTAATCAAAATGACTCATAAAAAAGGCAAGCTATCATAGCTTGCCTTTTTTATTGGTAATGTCCCGTCCTAAATATGGTTTATCTTAGTCGCTTCACCTTCTTGGGCTTTTAAAGTCTGGCCATTTACTTCAACACTGTCATCAGACATCAAATAAACATATAAAGGCATAATATCTTCTGGGCTAGCAATAGCTGTTTTATCTTCAGCAGGGAATGAACACGAGCGCATGTTGGTATCGGTAGCGCCAGGGTTTATTGCATTAGTACGTAAACTGCTAGTGTCATATTCATCAGCAATAACTTGCATCATGCCTTCAGTAGCAAATTTTGACATGCTGTATGGTCCCCAGTAAGCGCGCCCTTGATTGCCAACACTTGATGAGGTAAAAATCAAAGAGGATTTTGGTGCTAACAATAATGTTGGTATTAATGCTTGGGCTAATAGATATTGCGCGGTGACATTCACTTTCATTACATCATTAAATACTTGCTCATGAATTTGAGTAAATGGGGTAAGCTCACCTAAAATCGAGGCATTAAGTAATGCACCATCTAGTCGACCAAATTGGCTGACAATTGTTGAACACATATCAATATAGTTTTGCTTCGTGGCGCCCTTTAAATCTAGAGGGATAATAGCGGGTTCAGCTTGGCCAAGGGCTACAATTTCATCATAAACAGCTTCAAGCTTACTAACCGTTTTACCAAGAAGAATTACTGTCGCGCCAAGTTTGGCATAAGTTAATGCAGCAGTGCGGCCAATACCAGCACCAGCACCGGTAACTAGAATGATTTTGTTGTTTAAACAAGCATCTTTTATTGAATAATTAAACATCTTAGGATCTTTTCGCTGTGTGTAAGAAAAATACCTGTCTATTCTACTCGTTGACATTTTCATTGACGAGAAAAAAGTTTATTAACATGAAAAACAACACAAACTAAGACAAAATAATACAAAAAAGTAAAAAACTACTAGCACCTTGTGACATCTTGGGGTAACTTTAACTGGTCTAACTAGTTATTCAAACGGTAGTTTGAACTTTAAAAGTAAAATAACTTTAACAAATATACATAATAAAAATTAAGGCATTGGGGAATATAACATGAAAAAGCTAGCTCTCAGTCTTGCTATTATTAGCGCACTTGGTTTAAGTGCCTGTGATAGCGAAACAATCGAAGATGTACAAAAAGAAGTGGCAGGAAATGGCTCAGCGGTAATGCCGTTAGCACGTATTGTTTTTGACCCTTCTAATGGCGTTTTATCAGTCCCTAATGATTTATTATTCTCGGGTTCTCCTGATGGTACCTTACATATGCCTATTAAAAGGGATAAAGAAGGCAATATAATTTCAGGTGAAAAGGATGAAGAGGGAAATGAGATTGAATCGCCTAATTATGCTGAACCATCTACTGCAATGGGAGCTATAGATGGTTGGTCAACGACTAATCCATTTGTACTTGCTATTGATTTCCCTGCGGGCACATCACTTGATGGCAGCTCTGTGGTAAATCCGGCCTCAGTAAAAATATTTGAAACCTTAATGGGTGGTGATCCTGGTTGTGAAGAAGTGCCTCGTGGTGCAGCTTGTACGGTTGTTGGTGAATTAACCTTTGGTGTTGACTTTGCAGCTCAAGCATCAGGCAATAGTATTGCAATTATTCCCTTAAAACCTCTGAAAGCAAAAACAACTTATATTCTAGCTTTAACCAATAACTTAAAAGACAGTAATGGTACAGCTGTTGCAGCTTCATTAACTTATGAAGCTGTTCGTCAAGATATTACTAATCACCCATTAGTGACTGATGATCAAAAGAGTTTGCAAGGTGTGATAAATAGTTATGAAAATGCGATTGTTGATGCCGGCGCTGATAAAGATAGCCTGATTTATACTTTTGCCATGACTACGCAATCAACTACTGATGTACTTGCTACCACAAAAGCATTGATGGCTAATAATGTACCTGCCATGGTTGAGAATGCCATGAACGGTATTCCAACAATTGGTATTCAAGATACCGGCATGTCTGTTGCTAATATTTTAGCTCCTTATCCTGACGGGCATCCTGATTTTGACAAAAACAAAATCCCACAATCACTAGTACCGTTATACTCTACAGCTAACTTTATGCAAGGTAGTATTACATTACCCTATTATCTAGGTGTACCGACCGCTGAAAATGGTATGGCTCCTGTGAATGATTGGTGGAAGTCGTTATGTGATTCGGGTGCTATATTGGCTGGTGTGGCAGCAAAAATTGCTGCAGGAGAGCTTCCAGCTGGAACTATTCCAGCTGAACCAGTGAGTGTTGATGATGGCACTTGTATGGCGATTTCGGCGGCAAAAGGTTTACCTGCTCCAGGTCTTAGATCCCTCGGTTTTGATACGAAGCGCCATTTAACCAAATTTAGTCCTGTGCCTAAAGTTAATGCTAATATGCCTGTTGTTGTGCAAATGACTACGCCGGATGTAAATGTAGCGAATGCTGTTCGTCCAAATTTAGGTTTATCTGCTGATTTAGTTGAACCAGATAATGGCTGGCCTGTTGTTATATTGCAACACGGTATAACATCGAAAAAAGAAGATATGTTAGCCATCACAGGTATTCTTTCAGCGTATGGCTTTGCCACAGTCGCAATTAATCATCCGTTACATGGAGATCCTGATGCCCTTGGTGGTTTATTTCCAGGTGGTAGCCGTGGTTTTGATATAACTGGCCCTGATGATGTTCCTGATGGAGTTGATGATATTAATGCTTCAACAGTTTCAGCGACTCATTATATGAACCTAGCGAGCCTGCTAACTACACGTGATAATTTACGTCAGTCAGCATCAGACTTAGTTGGTTTACGCTTAGGTTTGAACTTCTTAGGGGGCCTTCATACAGAAGGTAATCAAATAAAAGTTGATGGCGCCAATGTACACTTCTTAGGGCATTCATTAGGTGCTATTACAGGCATCAACTTTGTTGCTTTAACAAATACAGCGCTTGATCCGCAAGTAGACCCATTATTTGCAGTGAATACTAATACTTTAGCAATGCCGGGTGTGATGATTGCTAACCTATTGATGGAGTCAGGCTCTTTTGGTAACTTGATAAAAGCTAACTTAACCTACAGTGCCTCGCCTGAGTTTAAAGCAATGCTCGATGCAATATATCCGCTAGATGACAATGGTAAGTCTACTGCAACTGAAAAAGAGATCGTTGTAGCGTATTTAGCTTTTTATGCAGCATTAACTGCTGAACAACAAGCTGGTTTAAATGCTACTTTCACTCAATTTGTCTTTGCCGCGCAAACGGTAACTGATGCTGGAGACCCTGCAAACTATGCTGGTATCATTCAAGCGAATGGAACACCGACCCATTTAATTGAAGTGGTTGGTAATGGTGTCGATGCTAATGGTGGTGAATGTAAAGATATCTTAGTAACGGATAACTGCTCAGACCAAGTTATACCAAATACGGTAACTACTACACCATTTGGTGGCACTGAAGGTGCAATTGCTTTACTTGGTTTGCCAAGTGTCAGCACGACCACCGATGGCTCTGGTGCGGTACGCTTTCTTTATGGTCATCATAGCTCTATCTTAAGCCCGGCACCTAACAGTGTAGCTCCTGATGCAGAAAAAACTGCAGCTGCAACTCAAGAAATGCAAGGTCAAGTTGTCGGCTTCTTTTTCTCTATGGGGCAAAAGATTACAGTAACTAATCCTGTCGTAGTTAAATAATTTTTCTCATAAATCTTTAGCTAAAAAGTCCTCTTTTGAGGGCTTTTTTTTGCCTAGTGTTTATGCCGTTTTATCAATTGTTTGCAAGTGAATAAAATAGTGTAGAATTAGCGCAATTAGTTTTATCCCTTTTTACACTTAAATCCTCAGGAGTCCTCTTGGAATTTTTATACGAATACGGAATGTTTTTAGCCAAAACTGTTACTTTCGTTTTGGCGGTCATTGCCATTATCATCGCCATTGCTGGTGCCGCAATGAAACAGCAGCACAAAAAAGGTGAGCTTGAAATTACTGACTTGTCTGAGCAATTTATCGAGACAGAAGAAGATATTATTCATGCCTTATTAACCAAGGAAGAATATAAAGAAAAAGAAAAAGCAGATAAAAAACAAGCAAAAGAAAAAGCTAAGGCCGATAAAGCAAAAGTTAAAGCTGGCGAAGACGCTGAGCCAAGTAAAGCCCATGTTTTTGTTGTTGATTTTAATGGCAGTATCGATGCTAAAGAAGTTAGTTCGTTACGTGAAGAAGTGACAGCGATACTTTCTGTGGCCAAGCCAGAAGATGAAGTATTTATTCGTTTAGAAAGTGGCGGCGGTATGGTGCATGGCTATGGTTTAGCCTCTTCACAACTTGACCGTATTCGTCTGCATAATATTCCACTGACAGTATCAGTAGACAAAGTAGCGGCTAGTGGCGGTTATATGATGGCTTGTGTAGCTAACAATATTATCTCAGCTCCGTTTGCCATTCTTGGTTCGATTGGTGTTATTGCACAGGTACCAAACTTTAACAAATTACTGAAAAAACATGATATTGAATTTGAGCAATTTACTGCCGGTGAATTTAAACGCACAGTGACTATGTTTGGTGAAAACACAGAGAAAGGTAAAGAGAAGTTTATTGAAGAGTTGGAAGAAACCCATGTGTTATTTAAAAACTTTGTAAGTGAGCGTAGACCTAGCTTAGATATTGCGAAAGTAGCAACCGGTGAGCACTGGTTTGGTACTACCGCCTTAGAGCTAGGTTTAGTTGATAGCATCCAAACTAGTGATGACTATTTACAAGGAAAAAGTAAAAGTCATAAAGTAGTTGCGATAAAGTTTGAAGTGAAGAAAGGTTTAGCTGAGAAGTTTTCAAAAGCAGCTTCATTATCTGCAGAAAGCTTTATTGGCAAGTTGTTACAACGCAATAATATTTTTCCTAGTTAGATATGAGCTAGGTTTGAATTAGATATGAGTTAGACATGAAGCAGGCACCAGTTAGTCATTGCCTCGCTAGGTTTACTTTTATAGTAACTAATTCATAACCTCGTTCTGATATCAACAAAAAAGCCTTGCTGAGTTTACTCAACAAGGCTTTTTTAATCACTAATAGCCAGTTATAAGGCTAGCCTTTAGTTTTATTTTAGTTATCTTTTAAGTGCTTGAAGTCAATCTCTTCAATGTTATGACCGGCTTTTGGGTCTAAATACATATCTTCATCAAACTGATCTTCACTCTTAGCTATCACTACACTTACCATACTGTCGCCGGTAACATTAACTGCAGTACGAGTCATATCAAGTATACGGTCAACACCTATAATTAACGCAATACCTTCCACAGGTAAACCTACTTGATCTAATACCATGGCTAACATGATCAAACCAACACCTGGAACACCGGCCGTGCCAATAGAGGCGAGAGTCGCGGTAAGTACAACGGTTAAGTAGTCAGCCAAAGTTAAGTCTTGAGTAAATACTTGTGCGATAAATACGGTGGCGACACCTTGCATAATTGCTGTGCCATCCATATTAATGGTGGCACCCAGTGGCACAGTAAATGAAGCAATGGAGTTTTTAACGCCCATTTTCTTAGTGGCAGTTTCTAAAGTAACCGGAATGGTAGCGTTAGAGCTGGCAGTCGAGAAGGCAAAAATTGCAGCGTCGCGCATTTTCTTTAAAAAGATTAGCGGGTTTAAACCGGTTAACATTTTTAAGATAATAGGGTAAGTCACTAAAGCATGAATAACTAAGACAAAGAATACGACAAAGAAGTATTTTATTAAGTTGCCAAAGGTGTCTAGTGACACAGTGGTAAATAAGGTTGCTAATAATGCAAAAACGCCATAAGGGGCGATATTCATTAAAATGGTTACCAGGCGCATGATTACTTCACTTAAATCTTCAAATAATGAAGCTATGCGTTCACCGGCTTTTCCTGAAAGTGCAATGGCAATACCAAAGAGTAGTGCAAAAACAATTATCTGTAACATGTTGCCTTGGGCAAATGAAGCAAAAGGGTTAGTAGGGAACATTTGAATTATAACTTGCGCTAAAGACGGCGCTTCTCTACTGGTAAAGCTGCTATTCGATACCATATTTACTCCTTCTCCCGGAGCAATAAGTAGGGCGACAAAAATAGCAAAACTGATAGCAATGGCAGTGGTGGCAAGATATAAGCCAATAGCTTTACCACCGATTCGGCCAAGTTTACTGGTATCTTTCAACGAGCAAACGCCACAAACTAGTGAGACAAAAACTAGTGGTACAACGAGCATACGCAAACTGGCCATAAATATCTGCCCGATAACCTCTAGCACACCATCAACCAGTAAACCTCTCAGAGATAAATCAAAGAAATAAAGGTTGATAAGCTTGTCAGAGCCATTTGGCATTAACCACTGTAAGAAGGTGCCTAATAAAATACCGCTAACCATACCGATAACAATACGGCTAGTTAAACTGGTTTTTTTGAGGGCGGGGGAAGTTGTTTGTTCAATTGTCATAGTGTCTATGTTACTTCAGCTAGGTTGTAAGTTAAGTTGTAATTATTATACATATATTACACTTCCAATTTTCAGCGCTAAGGTTAGCAATAATTACCTAGATTAAAAACTACTTTATTACAGCTATTGATAAAGCTGCAATAAGTTAAAAACTGGTTAACTTATTAACTGAAGGTGATTTTTTTTTAATAACCAGTACCTTTTTGTTATTTATAAGTTAATATGGTTAAAGTATGTAAAATTAAAAATAAATTTAGGGAAGCTTTATGCAGTTACTTCGACGTTTAAGTTTTACCATGTTACTCATGTCGATGATGACTTTAGTAGCCTGTGGTGATGGAGATGGTGATCTTACAGGTGGTGATGATGGTGGCGGTTCATCAGGTGGCGCTATAGTTACCATAACAAAGTCAGATGGTGATTTATCAGCAGATAATGATATTACTATCTTTACATCTATATTATTAGAAAGTGATAATTCGCCTGTAGTTAATAAACTTGTTACTTTTACCTTAAATGACCCAGCAATGGCAACTTTTGATCCTGTTATAGGTACTGCAGTTACCGATGCTGCAGGTGTCGCTCAAATTACCGTTAAAGTAACTGATGTTGCTGGTGGTGTTGAAGTTATAGCGAGCGTGACCTCAACCACAACTTCAGACTCAGCTACCGTTTCAATCGGTTTTACTAGTCTAGGTGATGGTCAGGGAACTCCTCCTATAGGTGAACCTGTAGCAGCTTCTATAAAATTATTTACCAGTACACAGCAATTGGCTTCTAGTGGCGCACAGTCCATTGAACTTACTGCTATTGCTAAAGATGCCAGTAACAATTTAGTCGAAGGAGTAACAATTAACTTTGCCAGTGATACCGGTTCGTTAGAGAAAATTTTAGATGAAATTGGTAACAGTACAAATGTTACTGGTCCAGATGGCAAAGTGAGTATGATGCTCTCTACTCAGGCCGAGCCAAGTAATCGAGTGATCACAGTTACAATTATTAGTGGTGATGTTACAGACTCATTAACTATAGATGTGGTTGGAACAGCGTTAACTTTAACAGGCTCTGCTTCTCTAGCGCTAAACGATGAGGCTAACTATATTGTTAATGTTTTAGACTCTGATGGCAATGGTGTCCCTAAAGCCGTAGTAGATATTTCTTTATCTGGTGCGTCAACAGAAAGCCCTGCAGGCGCTGTTGCAGTAATTACTTTACCAGCAACGGTTACTACAGACGCTGAAGGACAAGCCATAGTTAAAGCTACGGGTACCAGTGGTGGCACTAATACTATTATAATTTCAGCTCTTGGTGCGTCAGCGACTCAAAATGTATCAGTGCAAGCAGACTCATTCTTGTTTACTAATTTTAGTAATGGCACTACTACAGTAAACCCATCTGTTACTCCTATTGTTCCCGATGTATCTTTGACACAAATGGCTTCTGTGACGCTTACTTGGAAAAGGGAACTTACTCCTGTAGTTGGGAAGGTCGTTACGTTTACAACCACGCGAGGTCTTTTGTTAGCAAATGATGGTGTAACTCCCATATCAGAAGGGACGACTAATACAGACGGTCAAGTTACTGTTAATTTAACTTCTACTGATGCAGGTAAAGCGATAGTTACCCTTGTCGGTTTTGATAATGTTGATGGTAAAGATATTGAATTAACTAACCAACTCGAGTTTGAATTTTTTGCTGACACTGCCGCGAGCATTAAAGCACAAGCTTCACCTAATTCCATAGGTCCTAATGAGCAAACCTCTACCATCTCTGTAGTGGTAAAAGATGCTAATGGCAATTTGGTTAAAAATAAACGAATTAAATTTGTTTTAGAAGATGTTAGTGGCGGTTCTATTTTCCCTGCTACAGCCGTTACAGATAGTAGTGGTAGTGCTTCAACAGTTTATACTTCTAATAGTACTTCTGCAAAAGATGCTGTTGTGGTGACTGCTAGTGTTGAAGAAGAGCCATCAATAAATGATATTGTGAACTTAACTGTTTCAGAGCGAGGATTGTTTATATCCTTGGGTACAGGAAGAACATTACTTGCCCCTGAGGGTGAAACAACTCTTTACATCAAAGAGTACTCCATTCTTGTTTCCGATACACTGTCTAAAGCCGTGCCTGATGTTGTACTTACTGTTTCAGCAGTACCAGAAAGCTATTATAAAGGTTTCTGGATGAGAACTTATGATGGTGACGACTTTAAGGGGTGGGCTGATGCAGGCTTTGGATCAATAGAAAAACCTACCTCATACATTGCCACGACTAAGTGCGCCAATGAAGATATTAACTTTAATGGTATTTTAGATGCGGGAGAAGACTTTAATGGTGATGGTGAATTGACTCCTGGAAATATCGTTACGTTTAGTACTGGAGATACTACAACCGCTAATTTTGTTACGGATGCCAGCGGGCATGCTTTAATCAAGGTATATTATCAGCAAAGTTACGCTCGATGGCTTGACATAAGGCTCATAGTCTCAGGTAAAGTCATAGGTAGTGAAGGCTCGACTCAGACAATATTTACCTTGCCGGTACTTGCTGAACATGTAAATTCTGAAGACGCCTCCCCTCCTCATCAAGGTCTTAATCATAGAGGGCCGTTTGGTTTATCAAATGTATGTAGTGATAATATAAGTCAAGATCCACCTTAATTACGGTGTATCTTGCTCCTAATGAAAGGCTCCTAAGGGAGCCTTTTTTGATCTGGCAGCTTAAAATTAAAGTTACTTCGCCATTTCCTCAAGTAAAAATGCCGAAATCTCAGCGCCAACTTTCAATGTTTTATCTCTGCCAACTTCACCTTGGCCTGAGCTATCAGTGAAAGGGGCAATCTCCATCATATCAGCGCCGGTAATGGGGTATTTTGCCGCTAAGGCACGCAATATATCCATAGCATCACTTGGCATTAATCCATCAGGCTCTGGTGTTCCTGTTGCACTAGCAAAGCTTTCATCAATGGCATCTATATCAAAGCTTACATAAAGCTCGTCAATATTTTCATCTTTAAGTTGGTTAAGAATATTCTCTATAGTTTGTTGGATACCATGGGCTTTCATATCTTTTGCCCAATGTTGTCTAACACCAAAGGTATCTTCCCAGTGACTTTGTGGTCTACCGCTAGAGCGAATGCCTATTTGAATTAAATGATGTTTTTCATGCAAGTCATCTAAAATATGGGTACACCAAGAGCCGAAACATAAATCAATGCCTAAACGTTCTACCAATAAATCGGTGTGAGCATCAAAATGAATTATTGCGGCGCGTTTTCCTTGTTGCTTTTTAGCTTGTAAGTAGGCTTTGGTTAATGGGTAACTAACACTGTGGTCACCGCCAATACCAAAAATACCTTTTTCAGGGAATTCAGCATAGAAGTCATGCAAAACATCTTCAGTGATAGTTAATGGGCTAATAGCATAACTACTATTCTCATCTTGATAAAGTGCCTTTCTGCAGTTGGCTATTGTCGCTTCATTTAAATATTTGTCTGCAAGTAAATGAGGAATAACACGAACATCGCCCATGTCAAAAGCGGTCAGTTCGGGATAGTTCTCTAGCAAATTAGCGCGTAAGAATAACGGTCCCCAGTTAGCACCACGTAAAATTCCTCCACCACAATCTGATGCTATACCTAAAATAACTGCTTTAGACGCCTCTGGAAGCTTATTTAACGATGCTTTCCATAAATCATCAACATCCACAGCTTGTCCGAAAATAGTTTTATGTAATTGCTCTTTACGCTCTTTAGCGGTATTAACGGTAAATACGCCGTTGCCTGGTGGACACAAACAATTGCTGAGTTTGTTATAAAATTCTGATGTAATAGTTGTCATTTGAAGTCTCTGTTTGATTATTTACTTGGATCATCAGTTGCGCTGGCTGACCCTTATAGATTCATAATTTGAATTTTTTAACAATATGCTCTTATGTTTTATCGCAAAGTCTATTATGATTGCCGCTAAAAATAGGCAAAGTGTCACTTAGCGCACAGTGTTATCAATAAATGCCTATTATAGCTAAAACCCCTATGTGGGTGAATAGCATTCCCTGAGAAGTAAAATAATTACTTGTCAGTTTGCATATTTATAGATATACCTATAGATAGTTATGCAGAGATTAATTTTAAATAACATGTTTTTTTTATCGCTAGCATGGTCATAACAAGTACGCTCGCACTTTGTTGATTAGATTAGCGTTTGAATAAAAAGGCAAAAAATAATTTGCCTTTATCGAAGGATTATAAATTTTTATGGCAAAATCACTGGTTATTGTCGAGTCGCCAGCCAAAGCGAAAACAATTAATAAATATTTAGGCAAAGACTTTATTGTAAAGTCGAGTGTTGGTCATATACGTGATCTTCCGCACAGCAGTACGGGTAAAAAAGTTGCTGCTAAGTCTCCGGCTGAGGTGCGTAAAATGGCGCCTGCAGCAAAAGCCAAATATAAAGCAAAGCGTGACAAGCAAGCGCTTGTCAATCGTATGGGCATTGATCCAGAAAATAACTGGGCAGCCAATTATCAAATACTGCCAGGTAAAGAAAAAGTTGTTAGTGAACTGCAAAAGCTGGCAGAAAAAGCTGACATTATCTATCTCGCAACCGATTTGGATCGCGAGGGAGAGGCGATTGCTTGGCATTTAAAAGAGATTATTGGTGGTGACGATGAAAAATTCCGCCGTGTTGTTTTTAATGAAATAACCGAAAGCTCTATTCAACAAGCATTTGCTACCCCAGGTGAATTGAGTATGCCTGGTGTTAATGCTCAGCAAGCGAGACGTTTTCTCGATCGCGTGGTTGGCTTTATGGTCAGCCCACTATTGTGGAAAAAAGTTGCACGTGGTTTATCAGCAGGACGAGTTCAATCTGTTGCAGTAAAATTAGTGGTCGAAAAAGAACGTGAAATTAAAGCGTTTGATCCAAAAGAGTTTTGGGACATCGCTGTTGATACCCATGCAACGACAGGTGAAGTACTAACCCTTGATGTTACCCATGAAAATGGCAAAGCATTTAAACCAACTACTGAAAAAGAAACTAATGCCGCTTTAGCAATACTAAATCCGGCTGATTATGCTGTCAGTAAACGTGAAGATAGACCGTCAAAAAGTACACCGTCGGCACCTTTCATTACTTCGACATTACAGCAAGCAGCCAGTACTAAATTAGGTTATGGCGTAAAACGTACTATGGGCTTAGCCCAACGTTTGTATGAAGCGGGTCATATAACTTATATGCGTACCGATTCAACCAATTTAAGTAAAGATGCGGTAGAAATGTGCCGTAAGTACATTACTGATAGCTTTGGTGAAAATTACTTACCTGAAAAGCCGAAAACATATGGCTCTAAAGCGGGTGCACAAGAGGCACATGAAGCAATACGCCCATCTAATGTTAAGCTTGAAGCTGCATTTCTTGAAGGTATTGAGCCTGATGCGAAAAAGCTTTATGAGCTGATTTGGCGCCAGTTTGTTGCCTGTCAAATGACTGCTGCTCGCTATACCGTAAGTACCTTAACAATTAGCGCTGCTAACTTTGATTTAAAAGCTAAAGGCCGAGTGATGCAGTTTGATGGTTGGACTAAAGTTCATCCACAGCTAAGCAAAGGTGATGATACCCACTTACCTGATTTAAAGGTTGGTGAAAAATTAACTTTAGATAATATTGAACCAAGCCAGCATTTTACTAAACCACCAGCTCGTTTTGGTGAAGCATCATTAGTAAAAGAGTTAGAAAAACGTTCCATAGGCAGACCGTCAACCTATGCGTCAATTATTTCAACGATTCAAGATCGTGGTTATGTCCGACTAGACAAAAAACGTTTCTACGCTGAAAAAATGGGTGAAATTGTTACTAACAGTTTATCTGGCAGCTTCGAAAAGTTAATGAGCTACGAGTTCACTTCAAATATGGAACAAGAGCTTGATGAAATAGCAGCCGGTAAGGCTGATTGGAAAGCTGTTTTAGACGAGTTTTATAAAAACTTTACCAAGCAATTATCAAAAGCTGATCAACCATCTGAAGAGGGTGGTATGCAAAATAATGAGCCAGTCTTAACAGATATTGATTGCCCGACCTGTAATCGTAAAATGGGCATTCGAACTGCTCAAACTGGTGTGTTTTTAGGTTGCTCTGGCTACGCTTTACCACCAAAAGAACGCTGTACTAAAACCATGAACTTAACCGCTGGTGCAGAAGCTGAAAGTGTTTTAGCTGAAGATGCTGAAACCGAAGCGCTTATGGCAATGCGTCGTTGTGATAAATGTGGCACCGCGATGGACAGCTACCTTATCGACGAAACACGTAAGTTACATGTTTGTGGTAATAACCCGGTATGTGATGGCATTGAAGTCGAAAAGGGTGAATTTAAGATTAAAGGTTACGACGGACCAATTTTAGATTGTGACCGTTGTGAAGCACCAATGGAGTTGAAATCTGGCCGTTTTGGTAAGTATTTTGATTGTACTAATGAAGAATGTAAAAACACTCGTAAATTGCTTGCTAGTGGTGAAGCTGCGCCGCCTAAAGAAGACCCGGTACAATTACCTGAGCTTGAATGTGAAAAATCTGACGCTCACTTTGTTCTTCGTGATGGCGCTGCCGGAATTTTCTTAGCTGCGCATACTTTTCCTCGCTCAAGAGAAACTAGAGCACCGAAAGTCGCTGAGTTACAACGATTTAGAGACAGGATTTCCGAAAAATTCTATTACTTAGCTGATGCACCCGCAGAAGATAATGAAGGGAATTTAGCGGTAGTACGTTACAGTCGTAAAACCAAAGAGCAGTACGTAATGACTGAGATTGCTACTGACGAAGGTAAGCCGAAAGCAACTGGCTGGACAGCCAAGTATATTGACGGTAAGTGGGTAGAAGATATACCTAAGAAAAAAGTAGCGAAAAAGAAAGCCGCTAAAAAGCCGGCAGCGAAAAAAACTGCAAGTAAAGCTAAAGCCGCTAAGAAAGTAGATACAAAATCATCCTAGAGAATTTATTCTAGTTTGAATACAAAAATAGATACCTTTGGGTATCTATTTTTTTGTCTAATTTTCGTCTTTTCTATCTAGTATGATATCAACATACAGTCCTAACCTAAGCCCTAATCTAAGTCCTCTAATTCATCTAGAACCTTTCTAGCTTGTGCTAAAGTACAATCAGTTAGTGCCATTAAGGCGGTGACGGTAAGATTATCAAGGCGAATAGCCAGTGCTAACAGGTTATCATGGTTTAAATGTTGATATTCTCTTTTAAGTAATTTGCCAAGCCATAGCCAACTTTCTTCTTGCTCTTGCTCGATAAGTTTAACTAGGGCTTGTATTTGACTAAAGTTAGCTTTGAGTTGCCAATTCCTAGAGCGGCCAATACGGTTTAAGTCACAGCCTAATTGCCTTATATGGGCTTTTAAAGCGTATGCCTTAATCGTTCGACGAACAAAGGCAGGCAAGTTGATGGTAAGGATTACTTCCACGGGGAACGGGTCTTAAATTGTTAAAATAAAGCCAGCAGTAAGCTGGCTTAGAGAAAAACTTACCACTTTTTCTTCGGTTGGAATAATAAGTCTAATTCATTTTCTTCACTTTTTGCTTTTTTCGCGGCATCTTTAGCATTCGTATGTTTCAATGCATCAGTAATATCTTCTAATTGTTGCGTTACCTCAGCATGCTTTGCCGCCACATAGTCAGTTTTAACGGTACTGTTTGCTAAACTTTGTAGAGCCTTCTCAAAGTATTGCCTGGCTGAACCAAGCATCTCTTTACTAAAGGCTTGAGTCCCGCGTTTAACTAAACTTTCAATATTGATTTTTAACTGCATGGTCGCTAATTTTTGATCTTCTGCGGTAAAGGTTTGCGCATCTAATGCACCTTTGCTTTGTTCTGATTTAAGTACGGCGCGTAATTTTTTAATACATTGTAAAATAGCAACAAGTTGTTGTTCGTTATCAGGCAGGACAAAATTATCGTCGACACCGGCTTGATTTTCAGCAAGATCTTCTGAGGCTTTTAAGCGAGACTTTAATTCTTGAGCTCTTTTTTTGATACCTTTAACTTCTGGCATAAGTTCTTGCATGTTTTTTGCTGCATTTAAGCTGCGGCGGTTTAATATTTTCACAATATTAGGATTACTTGGTAAATTTGCTAAATTAAAAATAAGCTCTTCACTTTCATCTATAATCGCTTTTTGCTTAGCTACCTTAACGCGCTTTTCAGCTTCTAACTTTTCTTTATGTTGTTGAATAGAGGTCACCACAACAACAATAACGATTAAGGCAATGATTAACCCAACAATAATAGCGATCATCTAAGATTCTCTTGAATAAATAAACTACTAGGCAGTCTACAAAAAATGCTTTGCTTAGCATAGGACTAGTTGCACATTTAATGCAAAAAATGGCTGAACAAAGGTATTTATAAATACAGTATAACGAAGGAAAAAAAACTTTATCGAATTTAGCTGAAGTGGTAAAGATTATTTACAAAAAGTAAAAAATTATTATGGTATAAATGTTCGATTAAGTATATTATTTTGGTATAAGAACGTTAAAAACCTCGTATTTATTAATGCCACTTGAGTATTCATATGAAATTACAGCAGCTGCGTTACATCGTTGAAGTATTAAATAATAATCTAAATGTTTCTGCCACGGCAGATAGTTTGTTTACCTCTCAGCCAGGTATCTCTAAACAAGTGAGAATGCTTGAAGATGAGCTAGGTATTCAAATATTCGGTCGAAGTGGCAAGCATCTAACGCATGTCACAGAAGCTGGTCAAGATGTCATTGATATTGCAACGAAAATCTTATCAAAAGTTGAAGCTATTAAAGCGGTTGCCCGTGAACATACTCAGCCTGATGAAGGTAAATTACGTATTGCTACCACACATACTCAAGCTCGTTACGCCTTACCCGATGTTATTAAGGGGTTTATTAAAAGGTATAGCAAAGTTTCGTTGCATATGTCTCAAGGCACACCGGCACAAATAAGTGACGCTGCCGCTAAAGGTGATGCTGATTTTGCTATCGCTACAGAGTCGCTACACTTGTACAACGATTTGGTCATGCTACCTTGCTACCATTGGAATCGAAGTATCATTGTTCGACCTGATCATGCTTTAGCCAAAAAACAAAATATCACCATAGCGGATATTGCGCAATATTCACTGGTGACTTATGTTTTTGGTTTTACTGGACGTTCTGAGCTCGATGCTGCTTTTGATGCCGCAGGTGAAAAACCGAAAATTGCTTTCACCGCGACAGATGCCGACGTAATTAAAACCTATGTACGTTTAGGCGTCGGTGTTGGCGTGATTGCTTCCATGGCAATTGACCAACGTATTGATAGTGATCTTGTAGTCATTGATGCCAGTCATTTATTTAAAGCAAGTACCACTAAAATTGGTTTTAGACGAGGTAGCTTCTTACGTGCGTACATGTACGACTTTATTGAGCGATTTGCTCCTCATTTAACAAAAGATATTGTCACCCGTGCTATGTTATTGAAAAATAATAATGAGGTTGATGAGTTTTTAAAAGATATAAAATTACCCACTCGCTAAAAATGATTTATCACTAGAGCAATAATTACTTATTGCTCTAGTTAGGCGTATTTTGAAAGCTAACTAGCCATATAATCTAAGAAACTTCGCCTGTAAATCATCTTTATTTTCGATATGTTCAGCATCTGGTTTTACACAATCGATGGGACAGACACTTACGCAAGTCGGCTTTTCATAGTGGCCGACACATTCAGTACATTTATCTGCATCTATTTCATAAACTTCAGCGCCAAGGGAAATCGCATCGTTCGGGCATTCCGGATCGCACATATCACAATTGATACATGAATCTAAAATTTTTAATGCCATATTGCTAATCCTATCCAGTTAATGCCCGGCTATTTATAGCCAGAATAGTCGCCATTATTATGTTCAAACCTTTATTTTAGCTACTAAGCTTGTTGGTTTTGTGCAAAAGGATGGCGCGTAGTGCCAACTTCTTCTAAATAGCGCATGATAATACCAAAAGATAGTTCTAGCTCTGTATCAAGTTCAATGGCTACTTTATGGCCAGAGCCTTTTGCATCACTAATACTTTCACCGTTTTTGCTATTAATCATCTTATGTAGGGTAAATGTTTGATTGCCATTAGGGGTCATCAACTCAAGCCTGTCTCCTGTTAGGAATTTATTTTTCACATCAATTTCAACAAGGCCTGTTTGTTCATTTCGTCCGAGTACCTCACCAACAAATTGCTGAGAATCACTTTTTGAATAGCCGTAATCATAGTTTTGTGTATCACCATGGCGGTGACGTTGTAAAAAACCTTCGGTATAGCCACGGTGTGCCAGGTGTTCTAACTCAGTATTAAGACTTGGATTAAATGGTTTTTCTGCTACGGCATCATTGATCGCTTTGCCATATACTTGCGCCGTTCTTGCGCAGTAATAATAAGATTTCGTTCGGCCTTCAATTTTCAATGAGTGCACACCAATCTTTACCAAGCGCTCAACGTGTTCGACCGCACGTAAATCTTTAGAGTTCATGATGTAGGTACCATGTTCATCTTCAAATGCTGGCATATATTCACCAGGGCGACCTTGCTCTTGTAGTAAAATGACATCATCAATAGGCTTTTGTGGGGCAGTGATAATATCTTGCTCGGGTAGATAAATATCAACAGATTTAGGTTTGACAGCAATAATGTCACCCGTTTCAGTCTCTTTCGCTTCATGAGTGTCATACTTCCAGCGACAAGAGTTAGTACAAGTTCCTTGGTTGGGATCGCGTTTATTAATATAGCCGGAAAGTAAGCAGCGACCAGAATACGCCATGCACAAAGCGCCATGGACAAAAACTTCTAATTCCATATCAGGGCAATGAAAGCGAATATCTTCAATTTCATCAAGGGATAGCTCTCTTGATAGTATTACTCGTTCTATACCTTGTTGTTGCCAGAACTTAACCGTGGCCCAATTGACTGCGTTTGCTTGTACTGATAAGTGAATCGGCATGTCCGGGAAGTTTTCTCTAACCAGCATAATAAGACCAGGATCTGACATGATTAATGCGTCTGGTTGCATGGCAATAATAGGAGTAATATCTTTAAGAAAAGTTTTTAGCTTACCGTTATGTGGAGCAATATTATTAACTAGGTAGAATTTTTTACCGAGTTGATGGGCTTCATTAATACCTATTTGAATATTCTCTAAAGTAAACTCATTATTCCTGACTCGTAAGGAGTAACGTGGTTGACCGGCATAAACGGCATCAGCACCGTAGGCAAAAGCATAGCGCATGTTTTTTAAGCTACCAGCGGGAGAAAGAAGTTCAGGTTTTATCATAGGGTACTCAAATAGTATTAAATAATAATGACGCAATAAAAATAGGCGGCAAATTATACTCAATAGAGATTACCGCTACCATTTGCAATTAAGCTAAGCATGATCTGGATCAACGTTAACCTTGCTTTAAGCAGAGTCGCGTGGGTAACTCGCTTTTTTGTGCTAACAACTGCCTTTGCTATTCACTTGAAAATCATTAAGAAAAAATATTACTTTTAGAAAAATGTGCTACTTTTAATGTTAAGCACAATAAAAATAAAGGTGGATTTATGGCAACTGAAAATGCCCTGTATACGATTTTGACTGAGAAGATAAAACAAGACACCCTTGTACTGCCTACATTACCTGAGATAGCATTAAAAGTAAGAAGCGCTGCCGATGACCCTGAGATTAACTTAAATGATATGAGCGATATTATTGCTCAGGATCCTGCTCTATCTTTAGGTATGCTTAAAGTGGCTAATAACGCGATTTTAGGACGTAGCGTTAAAGTTGAAACGGTTCCACAAGCAGTGACTCGTATAGGTTTAAGACAAATTAAAAGTATTGCCACGGCAATGGCAATAGAGCAGGTCTTTGTATCACATAACGATGTGGTAACTATGTATATGAACAAAGCTTGGTTAAAAACTATAGATATTGCTTCGGTGGCAGTAAGCCTTATGGCTCTGTATTTAAAGGAGCACAAACACACTTCGCTCTCCTTAGATACGATAACTTTGGCGGCACTCATTCATAATATCGGTGTGTTACCAATTTTAACTGAGGCTGAAAATCACCCCGATGTTTTTGCTAATCCGACTTTTTTACAGCAAGCTATTATTAAGTTATCAGGACGAGTAGGGGGAGCAATCACGCGCAGTTGGGGATTTTCTGAAGAGTTTACCTTATTAGCAGAGAGTTGGAGTGACTTAACTATTTTGCCTACTGAGGTGCACTATTTAGATTTCATACGTGCCGGGGCTATTTATCATAATGTCTTCAAAAATGAGTCAACTAAAGAGGCGCTTTTAACGAGTTATACCAAGAAAGGAATATTACCTGAAGTAGACTATATGGACAGTGATGAATTTAAAGAAAAATGTGATGCAGTTAGGGCAATGTTTATCTAGCTAACGTATATTGGCTATAAAAATTAGCATCATTGTGTATAAGAAAGAGGGCGATATATTATCGCCCTCTTATCTTGTCAAAAAAGTTTAAATAAACTAGGTTAATCTTTTTCTAAAGGATCTGTCGTTTTCATAGAAAACTCAGCTAACAGTTCACTAATAAATCTATTCAATTCACCAGCCATCAAAGCAAAATCAGCATCAAGTTTAGCAACAATGTCATCGCTATCAATATCGTCATTTTGTTCTTGGATAACATCAAAGAACTTAAGGCGCTTAATCGCTAAGTCCTCACATAAAATAAATGACAGAGATTCATCCCATTCAAGAGCTATCTTAACAACATATTTATCTGCATCTAAATGGGTTTGAATCTCTTCGCTAATTAAGTCTTGGTTCTTAACTCTAACAACCGCGCCATCATCACCTAAGGCGTTAAATTCTGCTTCCATTCCTAGAGTGAACTTACCACCTAGGCTTTTTTTATTTAGCCAATCGGTCATGGTTTCATCGACACAAATATCAGGGTCAAAGCTAGTAACAGGAAGAGTGCCAAGTACTTTGCGTAATAATGCTAATAAGTCTTCTGCTTTACCACGTGAACTGGAATTGATAACGATAATATTATTTACTGGGCTAATATAGGCATGGGTGTCGGTTATACGAGAAAAGGCACGCGGTAGTAATTCAAAAGTTATATCTTCTTTGAATTGTTCGCGCTCTTTTTTAGTGGCTCCACGGCCTTGCTCTTGCTCAAGTAGATTAACTTTCTTCTCGACCATATCTTTAATAACGGAAGCAGGAAGCATTTTTTCTTCTTTGCGAGCGCAAATTAAAAAATTACCGTTGGAGCTATGAACACTAGTATCGCCATGCTTGCCTAAAGCATTAATCCAACCAAAGTGTGCTACTTCAGTCGAGCCCAATGGAGTAAAAAGATGTTCCGATAAGTGTTTTTCTAAGTCTTCCTCTGACCATTCAAATGGACGAGTAAAGGCAAAAAAGTATAAGTTTTTAAACCACATAAGTAATTCCTAGGCTGATAAGGGAGTATTTTGGCGATTATCATACCTGAATTATGCTCTTTAGACAGCAAGCTTTTAACTATACCTCATATCTGGAAAGCTCATGTGATAGCTTAAGCCTTCACTCTCTTTTGAATATGCCTCGATAGAGCCATTAAGAGTGTCTTCTATAAGGTTCTTGATAATATGTGTGCCTAAACCAGTTCCACCTTTGCTTGCTTTTGTGGTGTAAAAAGGATCAAATAACTTCTCAAGCTGCTCCTCATTAACTCCGACACCATTATCACGATAAAGTATCACTAGCCTTTGCTGATCTAGAGCAATATCAATGGTCATTTCGCCTCGGTTTATATTTGCGAAAGCATGAGCAATGGAATTGATGATTAAATTTATAATAATTTGCGCGATAGCTCCGGGATGAGTATAAATTTCAATGTGTGGATCGCAATTGATTTTTACACTATGGTCAGTTTTCTTTAATTTCGGGTGAATTGAACGGATAATTTCATCAAGATATTTAGCGACATTGATTAACCTTATCTTGTCATTGGTTTGATCGACAGCGACCTGCTTAAAGCTGGCGATTAGTTCCGCAGCTCTTTGTAAATTACTTAATAAAAGCTCAACACTGTGCTGAGCATTATCAATGAAACTGTCGATAGTGCGCTTAGACAGTTGTTGTGCATTGATGTCTTGCTGTAATTTATGGATGATATCTGAGAGATAGCTGGTCGAGGTAATACTAATACCAATAGGAGTATTAATTTCATGAGAAATTTCGGCACTCAGTGCGCCAAGTGACGACATCTTTTCGGCTTCCAATAGTCTATCTTGAGCTTTACTCAATTCAATTATCGAGCTTTTTAAATCTTTATTGGTGGTGATCAACGTACTTTCGGTTTTACGGCGACGATTATTTTCTGCTTCTAACTGATGTTGCTGAGCCAACATGTCTTTTTGTTGTACTTCCATTCGTAATAAGGTACTGCTTAACGTGGAGGTTTTTCTAGCAACCTCTTGTTCAAGTAATAAGTTTTGTTCATCTAATTTATCGTTGGCTAAGCTTGTTTCTCGTTGGGATAAGGCCAGCTTGTCTTTGAATTCAATTAACTCATCTATAAGGTTGTTATAAGCATCTTCGAGCACATTAAGCTCATTTCTTTCATTATTCATATTATGAAATTTAGATGCTTCAGGATCATGTAGATCGAGTTGCTTCATTTGGTCAGTGAGTTCTTGTAATGGCTCGGTTAATAGCTTGGTAAAAGCCAATGAGAATAGGAAAATTAGAAAGGCGGTTTTTACAATGGCGTTACCGATGAGAAAGTATATTCCTACCTCAATCCGAGCAAATATAACATCATTGCTCGATAACAAAGTAACGGTGCCAACGGTTGTTGTTCTACCTGAAAACTCAAATATTAATGGGAAAGAGTGTCCAAATAACCCCTCACTGAGTGAACTTATACTTTGATGCTCGTTATACATTTCTTCAGAGGCTTGAGAAGGAAAGGTAAGTACTTCGCCAAGTTGAGTGATAACATTGTTAGCTTCATCAGTTACGGTAATTCCCTTGATCATAGGAATGGCGATTAAGCCTTCTGATATATCAACAGCTTGTTGAGTATTAAGCTCCCAAACTGCCCGGGTTAAACTGCCACTAATGGTTTTTTGTAATGTCAGTAGCTCACTATTGATATGACTTTTGGTGTTAAAATATTCAGCAATAATTTGAATGCCAGTAACACTAAAGGTCAAAATAAAATAAACAGAGAGTACTTTAGATAGCAGTTTTCTAGATATGCTGGTTATTTTCATATCAGTTATCTTTTAGGTGATTTTAGGCGCTTATTGTTAATTCTAGTTAATCCATTTTAAAAGTGCGCGAAATTAAAATACATAGTCTAAAATTATGTTAATTAATTCAATTGAAACATTATTTTATCTAAATAGATACTAAGACATATATGGATATTATTTATGAATATAATTTTATGACCGTAACAAAAGCGTAATAAAGATCTTGTAGAGTGTTCAACTATAAATTAGTCAACTTACTTACAGTTTATTATTTAGGGATGTTTATGAAACATATTATCGTTTTTTACCGAAAGTTAAATATTTCATTACAACAAACTGAAGATAAAACCGCCAAATTATAATAATTGAACAATCATTAATTACTCAAGGTTTAACAAAATGAAATTTACGAAAAAAGCACTACTAATCGCAATGTTTTATACTGCCACAGTACCTGCCATGGCTGCATCTGTAGATGTTTATGGTAGAGCAGATATTTCAGTTCAGTCATCAGATGAAGGCGACGGTAAATTTACTGAAATTAAAAGCAACGCTTCACGAATTGGTTTTAAAGGCACTCATGAATTAAGTCAAGACCTAGAAGTTGTCTATAAAGCTGAATTTGAAGTAGATATGGACGGTGATAGCAGTGATGTCTTCAAAGGGCGTAACCAATATATCGGTTTACGTGGCTTGTTTGGCGAAGTTCTACTTGGCAAAAATGATACCATGTTAAAACAGTCTCAAGGTAAAGTGGATATCTTTAGTGATCACAATGGTGATATCAAACACCTTTGGGTTGGTGAAAATCGCTTAAGTGATACCCTAAGTTATAAATCACCTAAATTTAAAGGTTTACAGTTAGGCTTGACCTATATGGCTGAAGACGAGTTAGATGGAGAAGATGCTTACTCTATGGCTGTTTTTTACGGTGATAAGAGCTTAAAGAAATCAAAAATCTATGCTGCAGTTGCATTTGATTCTGATGTGAAAGGAAAGTCCAAAGATGGCGCAGTTTCAGGGCACTTTGATACAATGCGCGCTACTGTATCGGGTAAAATTGCAGGCATCACTTTAGGTTTGATGTTACAAAGTCAAGAAGAGATTGAAACAGGTGCTGAAATGGACGGTGTGATGGTTTCAGCCAAGTATTCTTTTGATAACCTTACCTTAAAAGGACAGTTTCAAGGTGCAGATCATAAAGATGGTGACAACCGTAGTGGCTTAACTGCGGGTATAGATTACAAACTTGCGAAAAGTACTAAGCTCTATGTTTTTTATACTAACTTTGATTTAGATAGCGATAACGACCAAGATTATTTAGCTGCGGGTATTCAGTATAAGTTCTAAATTTTAATAGCATTAGTAGTGCTTAGTAAATAATTATCAATAAAAAGTCGCATCAGCGACTTTTTTCTTGCTTACGTTTAAAGTCTAGTCAATACCAATCCGTATAATAAAATGATCATTTAGCGAGAGTTTAAAGGCTAATAGGCAAGGCATTGATTGCAGGTAAGGGGTTATTCAGGAGGAATAGGCTCCTGCATTCTCTATTAAGCTGCATCTATGCAGCGTCCTTATCATAATAAATAACGCAGTATATCATCCTTTAAAACTCGCTCTTTGGAAACACCATGATAATTTCACAAAATATGCTTGATGTAGAATAACTATAACTACGCATATTTTGATTGTTCTAATGTCACCCATGCAGTTCTAAGTGATCACTTCTTTATGCGAAATGGTATATATATCAACAAATTTCTCTTATTGTCATAAAAGTGTCATTTAACTTATGCACAATAACCTATCGAGTGTGATCTTTTGTTAATATTCATTTATTAACATTAGGCCTATCAGTAAGTCATATTATTAGGGTGTATACATGAGTCGGAATATTTTAGTCGTTGAGGATGAGACCCCAATTAGGGAAATGATTAGCTTTGTATTAGATCAAAATGGTTTTAATGCGATTGAAGCGTGTGATATCGAGCAAGCCTTGGAAAAAATTCGTGAACCCTACCCAGATTTAATCTTACTCGACTGGATGTTACCTGGTGGCACAGGGGTTTCTTTGGCAAAGAAACTAAAGCAAAATGAATACACCCGTAACATCCCTATCATTATGTTAACAGCCCGAAGTGATGAAGATGATAAGGTAAAAGGCTTTGAAGCAGGAGTCGATGACTATGTGACTAAACCTTTTTCCCCAAAAGAGCTTATAGCCCGTATTAAGGCGGTTATTCGTCGTGTTTCACCTACGTCTCTGGAAGAAGAAGTGGACTTTCATGGTCTAAAACTCGATCCCGTCTCCCATCGTGTGGCTATTAACGGCAATAGTTTAGCGCTAGGGCCTACCGAGTTTAGATTATTACACTTCTTTATGACTCACCCTGAAAGGGTATATTCCCGTGAACAGTTGCTTGATAATGTTTGGGGTACCAATATTTATGTTGAAGACCGAACGGTTGATGTGCACATAAGACGTTTGCGAAAAGCCATTTCAGGTGAAGGTCATGAGGAATTTGTACAAACGGTACGTGGTGCAGGCTACCGATTTTCTGGTAAATTAAAGAAGTAAACTTCCGGTCATTATGTTGATATTGCAAAATAATTAGGCAATCATGTATTTTCGTTTATCTTTTAAAAATATAGTTTCTCGTTTATTGGCCATACTGATTGCAAGCGCTTTCGTTGGATGGTTATTCGATTACGTACTGTTAGTTATGCTGGCAAGCAGCATATTCTTATTAATATGGCATTATCATCACCTATTTAAGTTAATTAAATGGTTATGGCAATCAAAGGCACTGTCTCCTCCGCAAGCAAGTGGTGTTTGGGGATACTTATATGATGGTCTATACCGGCAAATTAAGCTGCAGCGAAATAAACAAAAGCAGTTGAATGAAAAAATTCGCCGTTTTCGTGATGGTGCTGAAGCGCTTCCTGATGCGGCATTGATGTTATCAGAAGAATTAACCATCGAATGGGGCAATAAAAAAGCACAGCGACTTTTGGGTGTTAGATGGCCCGATGACTTTGGTGTACGAATCGATAACTTGTTGCGTGCGCCAGAATTTTCTGATTATTTAGCGTTAGAGAATTTTGAATCACCTTGTCTGTTAATTTCACCTGTACATCCAGCGGTGCAATTAGAGATACGTATTATGGCGTATGGTAGCGAGCATGTTCTCCTCTTGGCTAGGGATATTTCTAATCTCCAGCGTTTAGAGGATATGCGCCGTGACTTTGTTGCCAATGTCTCACATGAATTAAAAACACCTTTAACCGTTGTTCGCGGTTATGTTGAAATGATTCAAGCCTCAAAAGAAGAATTTGATCCTCATTGGCAAAAAGCATTTCAGACTATTGAAGGTCAAGTCTCTCGCATGGACCGTCTCGTTGAGCAATTACTTAATCTGGCGAAAGTAGAAAACAATAGTAATGATGAAAAACAATGGGTTGATATGGGCCAATTAATTACTAGCTTGGTTGATGAGGTCGCTTGGCTTAATCAGGAAAAGCAGCACCAAATTTCCCTAGATATTAGCACCAACGTTTACGTTTTTGGTTGTGAAACTGAGCTTAAAAGTGCTTGTGCTAACCTTTTATCTAATGCTATTGCCTATACTCCGGCAAATGGTTGTATCGATGTGAGTTGGCAGCTACAGGGCGATAAAGCTGTTTTTTCTGTCAAAGATAACGGAGATGGCATTAAACCTGAAGATGTTAATCGTTTAACTGAGCGTTTTTATCGTATTGATAGGTCGAGATCTAGAGATACTGGTGGCTCTGGTCTAGGGCTAGCAATAGTAAAGCACGTTTTGCATCACCATCAAGCTGAATTGGTTATTAATAGCCATTGGGGCCAAGGTAGTGAATTTTCAATTTATTTTGATAAAAGTATCTTATCTGAGTCTACGGCTAGCTAATATTGAAGTTAAATATTGTTTTATAGTTGTCCGTCATAATCCTGTCATAAAACATCCATATAATTGTCATATTCACTTCGTATAGTGTGCATAACCAAACAGTTCAAACTCTTATTGGAGACACCATGAGTTTAAAAAAAGTATTAAGTATTATTAGTTTATCAAGTTTAGTTAGTTTTTCTGCACTGGCGCTTGATGCAAATCTACCGGAATATAAAAAAGTTAGTGGTATATCTGGCAATGTATCTTCAGTTGGCTCTGATACCTTGGCAAATATGATGACTTTTTGGGCCGAAGATTTTAAGCGCACTTACCCAAATGTAAATATACAAATTCAAGCCGCTGGGTCATCAACTGCTCCACCGGCTTTAACTGAAGCCACTTCCAACCTTGGCCCTATGAGTCGTAAAATGAAAATGCGCGAGATTGAAGCTTTTCAAAAACGTTATGGCTATAAACCAACTCGAGTTAGAGTGGCTATCGATGCCTTAGCCGTATTTGTTCATAAAGATAACCCGATAAAAGGGTTAACAATTGCTCAAGTCGACGCTATATTCTCTAATAATCGTAAGTGTGGAGCTGATAAGGATATTGACCGTTGGGGAGATCTTGGTTTATCAGGCGCTTGGACAGGTAAAGATGTGCAGTTGTATGGCCGAAACTCTGTTTCTGGTACCTATGGCTACTTTAAAAAGAAAGCTTTATGTAAGGGCGACTTTAAAAATAGTGTCAATGAGCAACCAGGCTCAGCATCTGTAGTTCAGTCAGTATCCGCTTCACTGAACGGTATCGGTTACTCAGGTATTGGTTACCGTACATCTGGAGTACGTGCTTTGCCTTTAGCTAAAAAAGGCCACGATTATATTGAAGCTAATATGGAAAATGCTATTTCAGGGAAATATCCATTATCAAGATATTTATATGTTTACGTAAATAAACACCCTAATAAGTCACTGCCACCTATGGAAGCTGAATTCTTGAAAATGATACTGTCTAAATCGGGTCAAGCCATTGTTGAAAAAGATGGTTATATCCCTTTACCTAGCAAGGTAGTGGCTAAAGAGTATAAGAAGTTAGGACTGCTTTAAAGTTTTATTATTTATTAGGCTGCACTACTCAGCTGAAGCAAATAAAGCGAACTTGAATTAAAGTTCGCTTTATTTTATCCCCTTGTTTACTGCATTAATCCCCCCTCAAATTGATAATCAATTTTCTAAGTCATACAACTAACGCTAAAAGATAGATAATTACTTTGTTTCATTGATATAATATAAACAGCTTTTGTTGTTGCTTATTTTGAAGGAAAGGTATGGAAATTATTTTAGCAAACCCTCGTGGTTTTTGTGCGGGTGTTGATAGAGCAATCAGCATTGTTGAACGCGCTTTAGATTTATTTGGCGCGCCTATCTATGTTCGCCATGAAGTAGTACACAACAAGTTTGTTGTTGATGGCTTAAAAAAACGTGGCGCTATCTTTGTTGATGAACTTGATGAAATACCTGACGATAACACCGTGATTTTCAGTGCTCATGGCGTCTCTAAAGTGGTAAGGGATGAAGCTAAAGCTCGAGCATTAAAAGTATTTGATGCGACATGCCCCTTAGTAACCAAAGTTCATATGGAAGTATCTCGTGTCAGCCGTAAAGATATCGAATGTATTCTTATCGGCCATGCAGGACACCCCGAAGTAGAAGGCACCATGGGACAATATAGTAGTGACTCTGCGGGTATTTACTTGGTTGAGTCAGCTGAAGATGTGGCTAACCTAGTGGTTAAAAATCCAGAAAAACTATACTTTTGCAGCCAAACCACCTTATCAGTAGATGACACTATGGATGTTATCACTGCACTTCAAGAAAAGTTCCCACTTATTGAAGGGCCGCGTAAAGACGATATTTGTTATGCAACTCAAAATCGTCAAGATGCTGTACGTGAAATAGCTGATAAAGTTGATCTTATGTTGGTTGTTGGTGCAAAAAACAGCTCTAATTCTAATCGCCTGAAAGAATTGGCCAGTAAAATGGGAGTGACTTCTTATTTAATTGATACCGCAGAAAATATTGAAATTGACTGGTTAACCGGAGTAGATAAAGTGGGAGTGACCGCAGGTGCATCGGCTCCAGCAGTACTCATTAAACAAGTTGTTGAGACTTTAAAAAGCTATGGTGGTCATGAGGTTATTGAGCATCCTGGTAAAGAAGAAAGCATAGTATTTGCAGTCCCAGCTGAATTGCGCTAGTCTTAATTTACTAGTTGAACGTAAAATAACTTGTTATGTTAGCGCTATGTTGTTAATTTAATTCACATAGTGCTAATGTACAGTTGTCGGTTAATTTGGATCAAAGAAATCTATTTCTAATCATTAATGAAGCAGTATTAGTGTTTTGGTTCTGATTAAGTTGGGCTGAAACCGTGAGTAGTAGCTGTACACATTAAAAATAATGATGAAGTGTTAGAAAAACTACTCTTAGTGAGTTGTGCTGTTTGTATGTATCCCAAGTGAACTCTGTGTTCTTGTACGTATACAGTATAGCTAAATATTAGCCATGGAAATGGTAGGGTAGTTAATTATGCAGTTAAAACCTAAAAACCTTCGAATGCTTTCTAGCAGAGGCTCTTATCGCCTTCACCTTTTACTCTTTTATAATATACTCAGTACATTGAGTTCTTCGCTTTATTTAGCTACTAGCAAGATTTTATTGCCTTGTTCTCGCCCCTCAATTAATACTACTTTAATCAAACAGGCTACTTATGAATAACCATTTTATAGCTCCAAAATGCAAAAATACCCAGCTAGGTATGACATTTATTGAAGTTTTAATTGCTGTAGTTATCATTGTAACTGGAATTTTAGGTTCAGTTGCAATGCAAGCCACAGCCAAACAAGGGAGTTTTGATGCAATGCAACGCTCCCTTGCATCTAGCTTAGCACAAGATATCATTGCTCGAATAAGAGCAAACAGTGTAGATAATTTAGCTGGATATGCGACAAGTGACTATGGCGAAAATCTAGATGCAGTGCCAGCGGTAAGGTGTAATCGAGAAAATGCACAGTGTACTCCAACCCAAATGGTAACGAATGACAGATATGAATGGGAGTTGGCATTAGTTGGTGGTGATGTAACTTCTGGCGGTAAAAATGCAGGTGGTCTAATTGGTGGTCGTGGTTGTATTTCTCAATCTGGCAATGCTTTAACTATAGTTGTTAGTTGGCAAGGTAGAACTGAGATTTCGGATAGCAAGAAAAGCGAAAGTTGTGGCGCCGCGGGGAAAAAAAGACGTCAAGTTATTGTTCAAGCATTTATTATTTAACAAATTATGGTATTGGATTCAGTATGGGAAAATTGATAACCTCTAAAGTACACCCAAAAATACAAGGCTTCACTTTAGTTGAGCTAATGATCTCACTATCTGTTGGATTAGTACTTTTCGCTGGTGTAATGAGTATATTTGTTGGCATGCGCACCACGACAGCAGAAACTTCCAGTTATGGTGAGTTACAAGAAAATGGTCGTTTTGCCATCAGTGTATTGACCGATGACTTACTTAGACAGAATTTTTGGGGAGATCTTTCCGGAACATTTAGTCAGTCTAGTTTAATTGCTATTCCAGGCGCCCCCGGTACTGACTGTGTTGGCGCGGGAGTTAATAATGGCACATTCCCTCAAAACATTGGACCTTTCAGGACTTTGTGGGGGCAAACTCATACTGGTATAGCTGATAACCCACTAAGTTGCTTTTCTATGCCTGAAGGGACTCGAACTATGACGGGATCTGATGTTATTCAGCTAAAAAGAGTTATTGCTAACCCTATAGTTGCACCAGCGGTAACAATTGCTGGGAATTATTATTTGAGCTCAAATTTAACTACCGGGGCCGTTTTTGCGCATGGTTCACCTGTGCCTTCAGTTGATAATTCAAGGCTATGGCAATATCAACATCATGTTTACTATGTTAGAGAAGAGCCTGTTGGTGACAACTTTGTTCCTGTGTTAATGCAAGGTCGCTTGGCTAATTTTAATATGAGTTTCTCTCCAGTAATTGATGGAATTGAAAAAATACGTTTTATGTACGGTGTTGATACCACTACAGATCCTTCGCTACCAGGCTATGGCGTGGTAGATGCCTTCATTTCTGCGAATAATATGACGCAAGCGTTCTGGGATAATGCCGGTGGTAGCAGAATATTAGCGGTTAAAATATTTGTTCTAGCCCGCGGTATTCGTCAGGATAACAAATATACAAATACGAATACTTACCAGCTAGGGGATTTGCCTTTTGCTGTAAATGATAACTATCGCCGTTTACTTTTTAGTTCAACTGTAACTTTGTATAATTCGAGCGTGGATGCTTGGCAATGATTAATAAAGCTTTTATAAGAGAGAATGATATGAATAAATCACCTAGTAAGGCGAAGCAGGGCGGTATAGTGCTTATCGTTTCACTTGTGTTTTTAGTTGCCCTAACTGCTGTGGCTGCAGCATTAATGCAAAATAGCACCACAGATATGAAAATGTCAGGGGCAAGTGAAGAGAAAGTTGTTGCATTGCAAGAAGTTGTTAGCGCCGTTGATGAAGTTGTGTTTAATCAAGTAGGCCCAGGTAAAGACAATAGCTTTAGTAGACCCGTAGTAGGTAACTTTCCAATTACAGATCAAGCCATTTTACTACCAGGAACGGTAACACAAGCGGATGCTAGAGTTGATGTGGCAAACAATACCTATAACTTAGATATTGCTTGCCCACACTTGAAGATGGCATCTTCAACAGAAGTCTTTAGTTGTAATATGTTAACAGTGAGAGCTAACCGAACCTATGGTCGAACAGGAAAAAGTACTATTTCGGCAGACTCCGGTATCGCACAACAGCTATTAAAGTAAAAGAGTACTTTAAAGCACTATTCTTTTTAGTTTTAGGTAACCCCACGGGACACTCGTTGTTTGTTTGGAGAATTAACATGAATTTGTCAAAGGAAATAAGTAGCATGGCTAAAGCCGTTAGTAATATAGTTTTTAGTGGTTTTGCCGTCTTTTTATTACTGGCATCAACGGCTGGTTTGGCGGAGGATATTGAATTATATGTCAGTGAAACGGCCCTAGAGGCAGAAAGGCGACCAAAAGTTCTCATAATATTTGATACCTCAGGTAGTATGAGGACGGAAGATGATGTTTTTAGAGCGCCCTATGATCCTAGTGGGAGTTATGGTACTCCGGACTCAGAAGATTATATTTACTATACGACTTCTTCTAATATACCGGAGCTTGATTCAGGAAGACGGTTTATTACCGCTATTAATGGCTGTGCTGAATCGCGTGATGCACTTACAACACTTGGTGTTTTTACCGGGAAAATAAAACGCTATAAGAAAAATAGAAAAGAATGGCGGAACCTTCCTAGTAACGGTAATAATATCAAGGTTTTGGATTGTAAAGAGGATCTTGTTGCAGTTAACTCTAATAATGGACAGCACCAAGATGGAACTGTGCTGCCTGCGGGTTACCCGGTTGATTATCAAAGTTCAAATGGTTCACCTATCTATTATACTACTTCAGCAGCAAATTCGGATGCTAGCAGTTGGAGCCAAATAGTTACTCTATATAGCGCTCATTACCTTCGTTGGTATTATTACGGTGTTGTCCCTGAGCCTAGAACGCGCATGGAAGTGGCGAAAGAAAGTGTTACTAACTTAATTAATTCATCTCCAGGTGTTGATTTTGGTTTACAAATTTTTAATCGTAATGGTAATGGCGGTCGTATTATACATGGTCTTAAGGAGACCACAGCTAGTGCTAAAACTGACTTGTTAAACTTTGTCGAAGACAATAATCATGCTAACAATCTAGTGGCAAGCGGTAGTACCCCTTTATGTGAGTCATTATTTGAAAGTTATCAATATCTTAGTGGTAAGACTGTTTGGTATGGTGACGATTATATATACGATAGTTATGATTATAATCCAGCAAGAGATACAACGATTGAAAGTGGAAGTAACTATTCAAAGCCTTTTACTGCATGTAATGAAACCATTTATATAGTGATGATTTCTGATGGCGAACCAACCAGTGATACTCAAGCAAATGGGCTTATTGAAGCGATAGGTGCATCAGGGCAAGTTAAAATCACCTCGACTGATAAGTTCTATTGGACAGTTGGGTCTAGTACATATAACAGTTATTTACCAGCCCTTGCGGGTTGGATGTACAATAACGATATACATTCGACAATAGCCGGTCGGCAAAACGCTGAAGTTTATACCATAGGTTTTGGTGCAAATATAACTGATGCCGCACCGGTGCTTGCTGAAACAGCAATACGGGGGGGCGGGGAATACTTTCCTGCAACCGATAGTGCATCGTTAACCGCGGCATTAACTGCTGTCTTAGCCAATATAGAGCCTAGTAATGATAGTTTAACTTCTGCTTCAGTTGCTTCAAATAATTTTGATAGGACAGAAACACTGGACTCTGTTTATTACTCAATGTTTGAACCGTCCAGACGTCCTAGGTGGCAAGGTAACCTAAAAAAATATAAAGTTACTAATGGTGTTCAAATAGGAGCTAATGGTGTCGCTGCCATTAATGAAACAAACGGTCACTTCTCTGAAGACGTACAAAGTTACTGGTCAAGCAGTGTTGATGGCGACTTAGTAGGTGAAGGTGGTGTTGCTGAAATGCTGCGTAATAAAACTGGCCGAGTCATTTTAAGTGATTTAGGCGATAATTACGCTTTAGTAGGCTTAACTTACACAGATGCAACGAGTAGCACAGCATATCCAACGCCAGCTGAGTTAGCGGTAGTTTTAGGTGTTACTAATGATGAAACCAGTATCCAAGCTAGCCTAGATTGGATAAATGGCATTGATGTTGATGATGACGATGAAGACGGTCTTAGTGATGACATTCGAGCTGATGTATTTGGCGATCCGCTACACTCTAAACCGGTCGTTATCAATTTTGGTAATAATGATATTTATATTGTTGTCGGCACCAATCAAGGTGTGCTGCATATGTTTAAAGATAATGATACGCTTAATACCATAGAAGAAAAATGGGCATTTATGCCGAAAGAGTTTTTAGCTAATACACCTATTTTACGAGATAACTTAAGTACCGCTGAAAAAGTGTATGGTATTGATGGTCTTATTACAGCCCATATCGTTGATAAAAATGGTGATGGTATTGTTAATAGCGCTGATGGTGATAAAGCTTGGCTTTTCTTCGGTTTTAGACGTGGTGGTAACTCCTACTACGCCATGGATGTTACAAACCCAGCTGCACCTGAGGTAATGTGGAAAATCAAAGGCGGTATAGAAGATGACCCTTTTGAAGAGTTAGGCCAATCTTGGTCTCAACCAAAAATTACCTATTCTAAGTTTAATGCCTCAACAACTGTAGCTAAGCCAGTATTAGTGTTTGGTGGTGGTTATGATCCAGAAAAAGACTCTCATGCTGTTGGTGGAATCAATGGAGCTGATAGTGTCGGCAAAGCGATTTATATGGTTGATGCTGAACAGGGTACCTTGATTTGGAGTTTAGCGCCAAAGGGAAACACCGTTTTTGCTGGCACAGATAGCATCCCATCGAGTATTGCAGTAATTGATAGTGATGGCGATGGCCTAACTGATCGCCTTTATGCGGGTGATACTGGCGGTAATGTCTGGCGTATAGATATGCCAAGTAACCTTAAAAGTGAAATATCGGTATTTAAATTAGCTAGTTTTGGTGGTGATACCTTAGCTGATGATAGGAGGTTCTTTAATGAACCGAGTATGGTTCGTGCTTTCATTTCCGAAACTATTGATTCAGGTCAAAAGGACTCTAGTGGTAAGGCTATAATTGTTCAGCAAGATATCCCCTACGATGCTGTGTTAATTGGCAGTGGCGATAGATCTAATCCGCTCGGAACGGATACTAATGATACATTCTTTATGATCAAAGACCATAATATTACCACTCAACAATTTACAGCTAGTAGTACACCAGCCATGCCAAGTCCACCAATAGTGATAGGTGACCTAGCTGATTACACTGATAATCCTTTTGATGAGACCTTAACTTCTCAACAGAAAGAGACGCTATCTCTGCAAGTAAGTTTGAAGTCGGGCTGGTTTATGGACTTAGGATTACCCGGCGAAAAAAACACATCTTCTGCTTTGGTTATAAATAATGTGGTTTATTTCACCACTTATACTCCACCTTTATCGAGCGTTAGCTCAACAAGTTGTGATATTCCTAATGGCCAAGGCTGGTTATATGCGGTTGATTTGTCTTTAGGAATTAGTAGATTTGAATCGCCAACTGAAGACCCTGATAATCCAGATGATAGAAAAATCTTTATCAGCGAACAATTTTTAGGGGCACCTACTTTAATTGTCACACCAAAATTGGACCCTGATACCGGAATTTCAGAGCCTGATGGCAATATCATCGTAGGTCGGGAAATAATACCAGTAGGTTTTAAACTGCAAACGCTACGAACTTATTTATATGTAACAGAGAATTAACACTTATGATAAAAAATGATGCAATTAAAGATAATGGGATAGCCAATAGTGCGTACGGCTTTACCTTAATTGAGCTAATGATCGCTGTAGCTATTGTAGGCATACTCGCAACAGTTGCCTATCCATCATATGTTGATTATGTGGTGCGTTCGAATAGATCTGAAGCTCCTAGAGAGTTAGTTCGCTTAGCAAACTTGCAAGAGCAGCTATTTGTTGATAGTCGAGCATATACCGCTGATATGAGTGATTTAGTTGGTACCTCAACTGTATACGAAACACCAAATAAACATTATAAAATTTCGGCAACAGTGGTAGGTAGTACTTTTACTTTAACGGCAACAGCGCAAGGTACACAAGCCACTAATGATACAGACTGTATTAAAATCGAAATAACTGACACAGGTAGTAAAACACCTGCGGTCTGTTGGGAAGGATAATATGAAAAACTTTATTATATCAACTTGTTGTGTGCTTATACTCTCAATTTTTTCTGCTCAAGCTGCGATGCTAAGTGAGGGCAGCAATAATAAAAATATTGAAAAGAATAAAAAAGTAAACGCTAAATGCCACGTTGTTTTAGTAGATGGTAGCGAAGCTATTATCTTTTATCGTATTAAAGCTGAAAAATTCAGTAAACTGACCAATAAAATAGTAGGAAAAAGAGTATTAACTCAAAAGTCGACTAAAAAAATAAAAGTATATCGAGCTTATGAATGTGTATTGGATAAGGAAGACTTTACTAGCCAAAAATCACAGTCATTGGATAAGAAAACTGAGCGTTAGAGAATTTATAGTGTTATGTTAAAAAGCGATAATTCCTAGCGAGCATCGCTTTTTTAATATTAAAATAAGAGTTAATTAATAACTAGCAAATAACTAATTACAGACTATTTTATTCTTACTTCTGTCTTCATCAATACCGTCACCATCACTATCGGAGCTTAGGTAAGTCCTACCTGAAAGTGATACATCGACACCTCGCGAGAAGTCATTTAATCCATTAGGACAATAGCTGAACACATCAACATTGTTAGTATCTAGTTGTCCGCTTGCATTATAAGTTACGGTAGAAAAAGCAAAATCTAACTTATCACCTGCTTTAATTGCAGCCTTTTCTTTTATTAAGCCATCAACTGAAATCACCCCAATTCTACCAGTCCAAACTAGAGTGTTTTGACAAGTATCATTTTCGTTTAATGGGCATAAAGTAGCATTTAATCCGGAGTTTATTGCGGCATTTCGGGTGGTCATTAAAAGGCGTTGAATTTCCGCTACTTCATTATCAACTCGCATTTGTACGGTAAAGCTATTCATACTAGGTAGGGCTATGGCCAGAGCAATACCAGCAATTGCAATAGTTACCATTAACTCAACTAAAGAAAATCCTTTGTAATTCGCTGTGATTTTTTTGGGGCTTTTAGCTGGTGCTATATTGTCTATTGAAGAGGAAACAGCACTAAGGTTAATTAAATCATGGCTTTTAGGTAAGGGGGCGATAGAACTTTGTTTCTCTAAACTTGAATGTAGGTACTGCATAATATTTAACCAAATAATACAACTTAGATAATATTTATAACACTTTCCCATAAAACTCGCTAGTGCTATATATCGTCGAGGTTAACGATATATAGCCGTATTAATGTGGTTACACTTTATAGCTCGCTACTGGGTACACTTGTTGGGCTGATATGTTCTATAGGGTAGCAGCCTAGCACTTTAATGAAATTCGTATGCGGAGTAATATCGTTAATGGCCTCTTGTAGAGCAAAACTATTTAAATTGGCTTCGACATCGATATAAAACATCTCTTCCCATGGGCGTCCTTGAATAGGGCGAGACTCAAGTTTGCACATATTAATACCTTTATCTTTCAGCACTAATAAACACTCGACTAAGGCACCGGCTTTTTGACCTGTTGAGAGTATAATCGCGGTTTTCGCAGGTATTTGTTCTGCCACATCAACGGCTTTTCGAGCAACTAAAATAAAGCGGGAATGGTTTTCAGTTTGATTAGCTATAGACTGCTCTAACGCGTGTAATTGATATAGATGACCACCTTCTTCGCTACCTATAACTGCAGTGGTCTCATCTTGTAAATCAGCAACTCTTGCCATGGCATCAGCTGTACTATCACAATACTCAATGCGAATGTCCGTTTGCTTATCTAGGAAGTTACTACATTGCGCAAAGGGCTGTCCGTGTGCGTATATGGTTTTTATTTTAGCTAAGCTTGTATTTACCGACGTTAGCAAACAATGCTCTATTGGCTGTGTTATTTCACCAACAATGAAGAGGTTGGTATGCTGTAGTAAATCATAAACTTCGTTAATACTACCAGAGCTAGTGTTTTCTATCGGCAGCATGCCGTAATCTACTTGTCCTGATTCTACTTGATTTAATATGTCAGAAAAATTTTGGCAACCTGATTCAATGATTTTCTCAGCTCGACGTGAAAAATAGCGATGACTAGCAAGGTAGCTATATGAACCTTTATCACCTAAGAAGGCTACGCTTACTGTTGGCACTTGAATGTCAGGATTGGCTAACGTTTGTAAGTAAGCTTGTTGATTTAATACCGAGTCTTCAATAATCGTTTGAAATACACTGGTAACATAGTGAGCATCTAAACCTAAGGTTTTACCATGCTTAATTAAGCGTATTAACAGTTCTTGTTCGCGTTGTTGATCTCTAATAGGGCGTATTTGTTGAACCTTACTCTTGGCAACATTAAGTGTTAACGCTCGACGTTTGGCAAACAAAGCTAATAAATCTTGATCTAAAAGCGTTATCTCTTGTCGTATCTCATTTAAATCTAACTTCTCGCTCACTTGTTTACCTTTTTATTGTTGATTGACCGTTTGGTTTGAGTAGTTACTCTAGCTAGCTTAGCTAAATAGTGTCAACTGTTTCTTTAGACGTTTTTTGTTAATCAGTGCTATTTAGGGAATGCATTGAAATACAATAGCAAAGCTACATAGGGTGGCTATAGCCCATACTATTGATCTTAACAGGCTAATATTTAACAAATAGAAAATGTTATAAAGCACTCTTGCAATAACATGAACGACGGCCAAGACTACTATAGTTTGCTGCATGTTGTTTGTTGCCAGCGCTAAAATGACAGCAGGGGCGAAAAGAATAACTGACTCAAAAGCATTTTGATGGGCTGCTAGGGCTCGCGCACCAAACCCTGTTAATTTACTTTGCTGCTCCCTTGGGTGATTGTTATTGTAGCCACCAAGTTTAGCCATAGCAAAAGCCACCGGGCCTTTTGCCAGCAGTGGTAAAAGTAGTGCTATAAATAAGCAAATAATTAAAATAGTCATGTTTATCTCGTTATTGAATTTTATTCGTCATTGAATGTTATCTTGGTGTCAATTTAGTTAACGCTACCGAAGAAAAATTAATAGCTAACTAAGGTCAACTTGTACTGTGTCTTTCCCGGTAAAAATGGCGAAGCAATACCTTGTTCCCAGTCACTGTGCCCAACGCCATAATAAGGACTCCATGGGTGACCCGATTGGCTAGTCGGCATATGAAATATGCCGTCACTTTCATAACCTGGCGATACCACCATACGTTCTGAGGCGCCAAAGGCTTTGCCTTGTACTCTCGGCATATAACTATCACCCGCTAACGCTTTGCCTGGCATATCAAGCCAATAATTTAATAAAGGCAGGGCACTACTCAGCGGGTGCTTAATCGCCGAGCTATTTTGTTGACCCCAGGTCGCAGCACTTAGTGGTTGGTCTTTCGACATATCGGAAATGGTTAACGCGAGTGCCTGAGTAAATACCTCTTGCCAACTATGTTCTCCTAACATCATAAAGTTCTGAGGTTGTTCATTAATTAGTTGCCATAGCGGTGTTTCTATTTGGTGGCGAATGCTCTTGAAATTAAAAGCTTGATCAATATTTTTTAAACTAGTGTTTAATTCGAAGAAAACACTGTCTCTGAGGTTAATTCTAAAATTACGTACTAAGCGATAGCTAACCGAGTCAATGCTAGCTCGTAAAGCCTCAGGGCTTACTAACAAGCTCTTTACTTGCGCAAAGTTGCTATGTTGGGCAAGAACTTGTTCGGTTAATACCGTTTCTAGAATAAACTGCTGCCAGCGTTGCAAAAAAATGGCTTCATCATCTAAGCCGATGTTAAGTAGGGCTTGTTCGTCAAATTGTTCTTGGGATAGTAAATTATCTCTAATTTGCTTTGAACGAGCACCCAGCGCATAGCCACCATTGCCAAGTTTTGCATACATTTCACCGCCAACAACTCTGGAATTAGCGGTCCATAACCTTTGATTTTCTGGGTTTGAAATCTGAGGATATTGTGCCGGGGTTAAGTAACCTTGCCAACTATTATCTCCGGAACTCCAAGATTGAGGTGTTTCACCAATTGTGCCTTTCTTGTTGGGGATTGGCCCCATAATAGTCCAACCAATCGCGCCGTTTTTATCCGCTACCAGTATATTTTGAGAAGGAATACCTGAGCGAGCAGCAATATTTAAAGCCTGCGCTACCGTTTGCGCCTGCTCTAATTGAGTAGCAGTTAAGTTGACCGCTTCTTTATCATGAGCAACCCAGCGATAAGCAAGTGAATTTCCTTGATGGTCTTTACCAATAACGGGCCCCCAGATTGTTTCCTTTATCGTGATCTCTTGGCCTTTTTGACCTTTAATGGCGATTACTTGTTTATGAAAAGTAAAGTCTTGGTAGCCTGTAGGTGTTAAATATTGGGTGTCATCAGCATTACTGGTTAGCACAATTACATCACTATAGTCGCCATAGCTGTTGGTAAAGCCCCAAGCAATATTACCATTGCTACCAATAACCATATTTGGCGTGCCTGGCAGGGTAGCGCCAGTAACTTTAATTTGCTCAGTAACGGATTTTAAACCTTCAATTCTAATATGTGGATATTCAAAAGAAGCACGAAACCAAGTATTAGGTACACGAATACCAAGGTGCATGTCATTGGCTAATATGGCACTTCCTGTCGCGCTTAACGCCCCTGAAATAGCCCAGCTGTTAGACCCAGGCAGGTGGTCGCCTTGGTACCTATTTTCAATATTGTTAGCTAACTCTGCATTGCTTATTAATGTTGTGCTATTGCTGATATTGCTGCTATCGATGTTAACGCTTGATGCTGAAGGCCAAGCCCCTTTTGGCATAGGTGATGGAGGTAATTGACTACCATCAATTGCGGCATCCCATATACTGCCTTTGGGATCTAAAAATGCGTAAACATCACCGGATAAAACTGCCTTCATCAAACCGAGTGTACGTTCACGTCTACCGTCGTGGTATTGAAGATCTATATACATACTAAAAATAGTTAGGATTGAGTCTTCTTCACTCCATTGAACCGGCTCTTGTTGAAGAAGTAGGTATTCAAAAGGCGAAGAGTATAAATACTTCAATCCTTGGTTGACGCCTCGAGTATAGGCTTTAATTAAATCAAATTGCTCTTGCGGCAACTGAGCTACAATTGCTCTGGCGCGATCACGAAAGCGATGTTTACGGATTGATTTATCATAATCCAGTGCTACAGGGCCGAATAGGCTTGCCAATTCACCGGCTGAGTTTCGCCTTAACAGATCCATCTGAAAGAATCGTTCTTGTGCATGAACAAATCCTAGCGCCACAGAAATATCGGCTCTGTTTTGAGCTTTTATCGTGGCAATACCTTGTTTGTCTCGCTCAATTACTGCCGTCTTAGTTAAACCAAAAACGGTTTTTTTCCCGTCTAGCAGTGGTAAAGCGCTATCAACTTTACTGTAAAGCCAAGTTAATGCCGTAGCTAACACTAATAAACTGATAAGTAAGAATCCGGTGAGTATTTTTTTTATTTTGGTCATGGATAAGGCAAGCTATAAAAGTTGATATAGCAGAGTAACTTAAAATGTCGCTTGGGAGTATTCTTAGTTACTTTTATTTAAGCAGAGGCAGTGGCAAGATAAATAACGAGAATAAGGAATTGGGATAGCATATTGTGCATGCAATTTAGGGCTATAAACTATAGCTTTTCTGGCTCTTACACTTTGCCTTTATCACTTTGCTTGTCGATGGTGACGCTAGCTGCTCTGCTGTATTTCCTTTAACAGGCGCGGTGAAATATGAAATAAATTGGTTTAGTTTGTCACTAAAGACCATAGCGCTATTAAAAAACTCATTAGATTTACTGACAACATCCATGGTTAACTGTGAGTTTTCTTCGGTTAATATCGCAGGGTTTGACAGAATTAAACCAGTAGAAAAACTATTACGGTATTGACTAGTTATTTTGCTAGGTTTTCTTTCTACTAGATTGATAATTTTATAATTATTGTACGGGTGGCTCAAAATATGGTTAACTTTTAAAGACTGTACTTCAACTGAAGGCGTGGCGAGTGCAGGCGTAATATTGATTAAGATTACGAATGTGATCGTAAAGCTAACTAATAGTAATTTAATTGATTTCATTGCCTATATCCTTTAGTTTTGTCGATATATTGGTTAAGTATTGTGCTGATTACGTCCTGGTCGCACCCTACCTCTGAGCTTTATCTATTATTTAAGATTACTCAATTGTTACAAATGTTACTTTACTGGTTGTTTGATTATTAAGCTAGCAAGTTGAGATAAGTTGCTTCTTTCACACGGTAGATAGCAAAAGCCGCTAAAAGAATCATTGCATCGCAATGCCGGCAGTTATTTTACCCATATACTCTTTTTAATAGAACTGTTTCAGTTGATAAATATTTCAAATTATTTGAAATAGTAACAATAAAATTTATAAGGCTAGTTTATTACCGTTACCGAAGGGCGGCTAAATAAAAACAACACTGGCGTTAAGGTTGATGTAACCATAACGCCAGTGTTGTTAGTTTTTAAGTTTATAAGCTGATGCTAACTTCATCTCTATCCTAGCTAGAACTTAGCTATGCCCTAACTATAATTAAGGTTAAGACTCAGAGCTACTTAGTTGACGTTTTTTTTCCAAACGATATTGATGCAGTAAAGGCTCGGTATAACCATTAGGCTGCTTAGCTCCTTTGAATATCAAAGCGGAAGCGGCTTTAAAAGCAATACTATGGCTAAAGTCATCGCTCATCGCTTGATAGCTAGTATCACTTGCATTTTGCTTATCAACAATACGGGCCATTTTCTCTAAACTTGCTTGTACCTGTTCAGTAGTACAAATGTTATGTGTCAGCCAATTAGCAATATGTTGACTGGAAATTCTTAAGGTTGCTCTATCTTCCATCAAGCCGACATCATTTATATCGGGTACCTTAGAGCATCCGACACCGTCATCTATCCAGCGTACTACATAACCTAAAATCCCTTGGCAATTATTGTCTAGCTCTGCAGTAATCTCAGCTGTACTCCAGTTAGTATTTTCTGCAAGTGGAATGGTTAAAATATCGTCGATATTGGCAACTTTACGCTGACTCAGCTGTTTTTGTAAAGCAAATACATTTACTTTGTGATAATGCAGAGCATGTAGGGTTGCTGCAGTAGGTGAGGGTACCCAAGCGGTATTCGCACCGGCCTCGACATGATTTATTTTAGTAGCCAACATGTTCGACATTTGATCGGGAATTGGCCACATACCTTTACCAATTTGCGCCTTTTGGCTAAAGCCGCAAGCAAGTCCGACATCAACATTGTTATCTTCATAGGCGCCAATCCACGGCGTTAGTTTTATATCCGCTTTCCTTGCCATAGCACCGGCCATCATTGAGGTATGAATTTCATCGCCGGTTCTGTCTAAAAAGCCTGTATTGATAAATACCACGCGATCTTTAGCGGCATAAATACAGTTCTTTAAATTGACACTGGTACGTCTTTCTTCATCCATAATGCCCATTTTTATGGTATTGCTTGGTAATGACAAAGCCTTTTCCACTCGAGAGAATAAGGTATCAGCAAAAGCCACTTCCTCAGGACCGTGCATTTTTGGCTTAACAATGTAAATTGAACCCTCACTACTGTTACAGTATTCGCCATTACCTTTTAAGTCATGCAAGGCCACCAAAGAGGTGATCATTGCATCGAGTATGCCTTCGGGTATTTCATTACCCTGGCTATCGATAATGGCATTATTTGTCATCAAATGGCCAACATTACGAACGAACATTAAACTGCGACCTTTCAGGGTCACGGTATCGCCGTTTAGTGTTTGCACGCTAAAATCATCGTTCATGGTACGAGTGATGGTTTGACCATTTTTGTTTAGCTTGGCAGTTAACTTACCTGTCATTAAACCTAACCAATTACGATAAGCTAATACTTTATCTTCACCATCTACCGCAGCGACTGAATCTTCGCAATCCATAATAGTTGTTAAAGCCGACTCAAGCACTATGTCACTTAAGCCCGTAGCATCTTGTTGACCAATAACACTCTTGTCATTAAACAATAAACTAAGATGTAAGCCGTTATGAATAAACATCAATGACTCTGGCTTATTAATACTGCCAGTAAAGCCAATAAAAGCTGACGGTGTTTTTAAGGCGGTTTGTTGACCGTCAGTTAAAGTAACCATCAATTGTTGCTCGGTTAAATGGTAACTAACTGCTTGAGTATGGCTGCCAGAAACAAGTGGCAGCGCTTGATCTAAATGGGCTTTGGCAAAAGCGACCACCTTTTTACCACGTATTGGATTATAGGCTTTAGTTGCCTCGGCGCCATCCTCATAACTGATGGCATCACTGCCATAAAGTGCATCATATAGACTGCCCCAACGTGCGTTTACTGCGTTTAAAGCAAAGCGAGCATTCATTATTGGCACAACAAGTTGCGGCCCTGCCATCAAAGCTAGCTCATTATCAACATTAGAGGTGTTGATACTAAAGTCATCTACAGGGGGAACAAGATAATTGATATCCGCTAAAAATTGCTTATAGTGTAAAAAGTTAAGCGGCTTATTGTCTTGGTGGTAATTATCTATGCTCGCTTGTAAAACATCACGCTTTACTAATAGTTGTTGATTTTCGGGACTTAGGTCATTAATTATTTTTGAAAACTGCTGCCAAAAGTGACTTGAACTAATGGCGGTGCCAGGCAATGCTTCATATTCAATAAAATCAAAAAGACATTGGCTTACGGTTAAGTTTTCTATGGTTACTGTCGATGGCATTATTACTTGGCCTTATTTCAAAAACTTGCTGTTAAAAGGATTAAGAATATTGGTATGAAAGTTTCTATTTCAAAAGGTCATTTTAGGATGATTACCTTGAAACAGAGCGGTAAATAAATCTTAATGATAATCCTATGGCTTATTATCACTGCTGGCAATAGTACTTCTAGGCTCTAAAGCGGTATCTATTAAGGCTACTTCGATTTCGATATTTACTAAGTTATTGTTAAATAGACTTAATGTTGTTTTATTGACCTAGCTTAACTACCTTGGATGATATTATTGTACTTTATGATAAACACCATTCATCTTATGAATGATGATGGTATTTGTCACTTACTAGTGACTAATATCAAAAACGTTTAGGTAAACAATTGCAGTAATAGCGGTATTAACCAAGGGCTGATGAGTGCAGTGAGTAATGCGGATAAAATCAGTGCAACTGAGCTATATGCACCATGTTCAGCACTCACTCTCACCAATACCGCCGTGCCAATAACATGGCTAGCACTACCTATTGCCAAGCCTTGCGCTTTTGCTGAGTTTACCCCGATAGTTCTCAGCCAAGCAGGCCCTAGTAAAGCGCCAAATAGGCCAGCAATTAAAATGGCAAAAGTAGTGATTGAGCTATCTCCGGATAATTGCTCTGTTAAAGTAATACCAATAGGAGTAGTCACAGATTTAAGCGATAAAGCTATGGCTATCTCAGGGGCTTTAATAAAGGTCATTGCCATAATAAAACTGACTATTATCACCACAATAATACCTAAAACTAAAATAGACATAATCTCTCGCCAATGAACTTTTATCTGTCTGAGCTGTTGATATAGCGGAAAGCCTAGGGCAACAATTGCTGGCTCTAACATTAGGTTAAGCACGTATGTCGCTTGGCTATATTCTTGATAGTTAATATCAACAAAAAGCAACAGCGGCACTAGTACCGTGATGGTTATCAACATCGGGTTTAACCAAATGGTTTGCCATTTTTGTTGCTGATTTACTGCTAATTGATAGCATGCCACCGTTATTAAAGTGATAGCTATACTTGCCAAAACAGGGAAGTCTATAACTAAGCTAGTAAGCATTATGTTTTACCCTCAGATGAATTTTCATCATTAGGTACTGGTTTAGTTAGTAAGCGTTCACTGAGGTAACCAATCACAGTCAATAAGATAAATGTTGAACTGAAAATAATAGCAATCAATGCGACACCGTGTTCTTGTATTAATTGAAAGTGATTAATTACCCCAACGCCTGCGGGAACAAAACAAACCCCCATATGCCTAACTAACCACTGATTGGTCGCGGTAACTTTTTTAGCACTAAACCAGTTTAGCTGTAAAAATATGGCATAAATAACCATGCCGTATAAGCTTGCCGGTAAGCCTGCCAATAAATGGTGAGCTAGCTTTCCTAGCAATAAACTAATACTGATGGCAAAAAGGGTATAAAGGGTGTTTTTCATGGAATGTTATTGATTCTCTTGGCATTCTTGTGCGGCAGCAATAACCAATTGTCTAAACCAAATATGGCTGGCGTCGTGATGCAATAATGGACTCCAGATCATTTTTAACTCTATTTCCGGGATATCAAAGGGCGGTTTTATAATAGTATAGTTACTGTCATTTTTATGTAACATCGCCGCTTTTGTTGGTAAAGTGGCAATTAAGTTATCTTCGTAAGCTAATTGCATGGCAACATGGTAATTACGGGTAAACACCTTAATGTCACGCTTCTTACCTAAGCGGGCAAGTGCTTCATCAACCCACCCGAGCTTTTGTACATCTTTAGGGTCCATACCCACGCCGACACCAAAACCTGTTTTTGACACCCAAACGTGTTTAGCACCCAGGTAAGCATTTAAATTAAATTTACTGACTAATGGGCTGTCAGCATTTAATAAACAAGAAAAAGAGTCACGCCAAATCGCTTTTTGGTGGAAAGATTGCGGCAACTCATCAAAACGATTAATCGCCATATCAATTTTACCTGCCTCTACATCATGAAAGGTGACATCACTTGGCGTCATAATGTCTAAGGTGATATTAGGTGCTACTTCATTTAAAGCCCTTAGTAGTTTAGGGATCAGCGTTGAAGCGGCATAATCACTGGCCATTATCCTAAAAACTCGCTGACTTTTTAATTCGTTAAATTCTTCCTCACCTTGCAAGGCCTCTTCTAACTCAAGCAATATTTTACGAATGCTTGGTCCTAAAGCGCGAGCACGCTCTGTCGGTACCATGCCATCAGAAGTACGCACTAAAATAGGGTCGTTAAATAAAGTTCTTAATCGTTTTAAGCCATTACTCATTGCAGGTTGAGTAATGTTAAGTTGGCTTGCGGCCCGAGTAACATTCTTCTCTCGCAATAATACGTCTAAATAAATAAGTAAATTCAAATCAATTTTAGAAATATTCATGTCGTTGATGGCTCTCTCAATAAATATAAGTCAGGTAGATATAAGCTATAAACAGGGCTAATTCAATGAGTTTTTGTGATTTTAGTGATAAAAACTGGTCGATAAGTGCCATAAATACGGCGGAGTATTCATATTGTGAATACCGGTCATTGTAATTATATATTTCAAAAATACCCTAGCCATGAGTTATTGTTTTTGTAGTCCGGTATGAAAGCTTACTTTTTGACATTCATTCTAGGTATTGAACCTAAGTAATGAAACATTAGGGTGAGACGTTAACAACCAATGCTAATAATTATTTATAACGATAACTTTATCTACAACAAGACTCTTGGAGAATGATATGTCTAACTATCAAAGTGCAATAGAAGCGGTTAAAGCAATTAAAGAACAAGCAGGTAGCTCTTGGGATGCTATTAACCCTGAGTCTATTGCTCGTATGCGAGCACAAAATAAATTTAAAACAGGTTTAGATATCGCTCAGTACACAGCAGACATTATGCGTAGAGATATGGATGCTTATGATGCTGATAGCTCTAAGTACACCCAATCTCTTGGTTGTTGGCATGGTTTTGTTGGTCAACAAAAAATGATCTCTATCAAGAAGCATTTTGATGGTAAAACAGATCGTCGTTATTTATACCTTTCGGGTTGGATGGTTGCAGCACTGCGCAGCGAATTTGGTCCTCTTCCTGATCAATCAATGCATGAAAAAACATCTGTCGCGTCTTTAGTTGCAGAGCTTTATACCTTCTTGCGTCAAGCTGATGCACGTGAATTAGGCGGTTTGTTCCGAGAATTAGATAAAGCAAACGATGGTGATAAAGCAGCTATCCAAGATAAAATAGATAATCACGTTACTCACGTTGTGCCAATTATTGCTGATATTGATGCCGGCTTTGGTAACGCTGAAGCGACTTACCTAATGGCTAAGCAAATGATTGAAGCGGGTGCTTGTGCGCTGCAAATTGAAAACCAAGTTGCTGATGAAAAGCAATGTGGTCATCAAGACGGTAAAGTAACTGTACCTCACGCAGATTTTCATTCTAAGATTCGTGCATTACGCCATGCATTCTTAGAGCTAGGTATCGACAACGGTATTATCGTTTCACGTACAGATTCTGAAGGTGCAGGCCTTACTAAAGAAATTGCAGTGGTTAAAGAGCCAGGCGATCAAGGCGACATTTATAACTCTTTCCTAGACGTTGAAGAGATTGATGTAGCTGATATGGCTGAAGGCGATGTATGTTTTAATCGTGACGGTAAGTTAGTTCGTCCTAAGCGTTTACCTTCTGGTTTATACCAATTCCGCCAAGGCACCGGTGAAGAGCGTTGTGTATTTGACAGTATCGAAGCTATTAAAGCTGGCGCAGATTTACTTTGGATTGAAACGGCAACACCAAACGTTGCTGATATCACAGCTATGATGAACGAAGTACGTAAAGAAATTCCTAATGCTAAGCTGGTTTACAACAACAGCCCATCATTTAACTGGACGCTAAACTTCCGTCAACAGGCATTTGACGCCATGGAACAAGCGGGTGAAGATACTTCTGCTTATGTTCGCGCAGATTTAATGAATGTTGATTATGATGATACTGAATTAGCGACCGCTGCAGATGATAAAATTCGTAGCTTCCAAGCGGATACTGCACGTGAAGCAGGTATTTTCCATCACTTAATCACATTGCCTACGTACCACACCACTGCATTGTCTGTTGATAACTTGGCAAAAGAGTACTTTGGTGATGCGGCTATGCTGGGTTATGTTGAAGGTGTACAACGTAAAGAAATTCGTCAAGGCATCGCCTGTGTTAAACATCAAAACATGTCAGGCTCTGACATGGGTGATGATCACAAAGAATACTTTGCTGGTGAAAATGCCCTTAAAGCCGGTGGCGAGAAAAATACCTCTAACCAGTTTTAATACCAATTAGGTAAGTAATTTATCGCTAGTTAGTTAGCTAGTGAACGAATAAAAAAAACCAGCCTTTATGGCTGGTTTTTTGTTTTCAGTCTCTGCAAAATGAAGTTTATAGAGGCACAAAAAAGGCTGCCTATTAAAGTTAAGAGACAGCCTTTGCTAATATTTTGTAATACTTTGTCGTGCTTTCTCATGCTTTCTCATGCTTTCTGAGATTCAGCGCGTAAAAAGCAGTTATCGCTAACTTAGTTATTTATCGGTTTTAGCTTAGAAGCTATAAACTAAAGTTACTGAAGTCTCAGTATTCATTTTTTCAAAGCCTTCTTCTACTTGAGTATCGTAATCAACACGAAAAGCGAATTTAAACTGTAATGAATCAATTAACTTAGTTGTTAGTGATGTTTCTGATTTATAAACACTGTTTTTATCAGATTCAAAGGCTTGCTTAGCAACAAAGTATTGTTTGAACTCAACAAATTCATTGATTTGCTTAGTATATAAAGCTTGTGCTTGTACTATTGCTGCTGTTTCACCATTTTCAATAATGGCAGCATCAGTTTCCGTTGCCGGCATAGCGCGAATTACGTCGTACTTTACACCAGGACCAATATCAGCGAAAAATGAACTAGTTTCAGTTTCCCACCAGTGACGACCCCAACCAAACGAAGCGGAAGTTTGGTAAGCGAAGCTGCTGAACTTATCTTGTTGATAATAAGCGCTACCGTAAAGATAGTTTTTACCACCTTCTTCTAACGAGTAGTTAGTCTGACCTAGGATATCCCATTTATTATCTGTGCTTTCAAATTCATCTTTGCCGGTATCTTCATCTTCGGTTTCAAGCTTTTTAGCCAGGGCATTAAAAGTTAATAAGTTTAACCAGCGTCCTTCTTCATGCTTAATATTTATGCCGGCTTTGATATCACCGCTTTTAGTGTTACCCGTTTTAAATAAAAAGCCTAACTCGGCCGAAATAGTTAACGTTGATTTTTCTTCATCAACAGCTTCTTCTGCCAAGGCATATTGGCCGGTAAAAGGTAATAAAAGCAGTGCGGCAGCAGCCATTTTAGTTTTCATGTTCATCCTTAAAAAATGATAATTGGTCGATTAAAATGTAGAGGGTATTAAAATTGCCGCGATCCTATCAAATTTTTACAAAACAGCCAACTTGTAAGCTTATGTAAATGAAAAAATCTTAATAAATTAGGCTTATTTTTATAAACTGGTAAATTAAACAATAAATATCATTATGTTAATTTATTTACAGCATGCTCTTTAGATGCCTTGAACAGGCTAACTAGGATTAATAGCGAGACTAATCCCGACAAAACTTCTCATGTAGTACCACTAACAAGTCGGCAATTTTCGGGTTGGCAATACGATATAAAATAGTTTGCGACTCACGCCTAGTGGTCACTATGTTACTTTCCCTTAGTTTGGCAAGGTGTTGAGACAGAGCTGACTGTGAAAGGTCGATACGCTGGTTTAAATCACCGACAGTAAGTTCACTTTCGCTTAAACAGCAAAGGATCATTAACCGGTAAGGATTGGATAGTTGTTTCAAAATACCAGCAACTTCTTGGGCATTTTCAAGTAGCTTTTCTTGTTCAGTGTTCATTAGGTTTCCATGGTTATTGGCTCTGTAGCAATAGTTTTACTTTATACTTGCTTTCTATATTAGTAAAGGCTAATGTATTGTTTTTAATATTAGCAAATGCTAATATTTGTATTGGTATTAAGCATTAAGCATTAAGCATTTAGCATTAAGCTTAAAGCATTAAGCTTAAAGCTTAATTCTTAAGTTAAGGTTCAAGCCAATTTAATTTATTAAAGGCTAACCGCAACTTATACCCGTTCCACCTGAAAATGCAGGATTCAGTTGGAATTTGAAACGAGCATCTTCAAGTGGAACGGGTATTACATCTATAAATTAACAGGAAGCACTATGACCATAAACGAAGCTCTAAGATTAACTGCTGGTATATTTGTCTTGCTATCACTTTATTTAGCGGTAAATTATAGCCAAGACTGGCTTTGGTTTACTGCTTTTGTCGCGACTAATTTAATACTGTCATCTTTCACTAAGCTCTGCTTTATGATGTCTGTATTTAGAAAGCTTGGCTTCAAAGATGACTAATCCGTTTGGTATATATTAGCTTTAATCAGTTTTACCAAACTCTCAAAGGGGAATTAAAATGTTAAAAACAATACCGGAAGTAATCGCAGAAGCACGGGCATCATTAACGGTTATTAGTGCAGAGCAAGCGGTAGTGCTGGTTAAGAAAGAGCAGGGTGTGATAATTGATGTCCGTGAGCCCAGTGAATATGCTGAAAAATCAGCTCAAGGCAGTATCAATATTCCTCGAGGCTTAGTTGAAATGAAAATGTTACAACTTTACCCCAATGAAACACAGCCAATATTTTTACATTGTGCCACAGGTGCTAGGGCTATTCTTTCTGCCGAGCAATTAAAGCGGGTAGGCTATGTCAATGTCTCTGTAATTAGCTCAAGTCTCGATGATATCTGTCGTGCATTTACTTAACTAACAAATGTTGGATACTTGCTCTTAGCTCGTTGGAATTATAACTTTATAAAGTAGGAGTAAAGCATGGCAACCACAGTTGTTATCGATTATTACAGTGATGTTTTATGTGTCTGGGCATGGATTGCCCAGCGTAGAATAGATGAATTGAATGAAAAGCTAACCAATAAAATCGAAATACGTTACCACTACCTTGATGTTTTTGGTGATGCAGCTAATAAAATACCCAAGCAATGGGCTGATCGTGGTGGCTATGCCGGTTTTGCTAAGCATGTTGTTGACTCCGCTGCGCCTTATCCTGATGCACAGATAAATCCAAATATCTGGCATAAAGTTCGTCCGACTACCTCGGCTAATGCGCATCTAGTGCTTAAAGCCATTGAGCTGAGTTATGGCAAAGAGAAAAGTATTGAATTGGCGTTATTCATCCGCCAAGCCTTTTATGTTGATGGGCAAGATATTTCGCAATTACCCCTGCTGTTTTTATTACTGGAGAGAGCGAATATTGCGCTTGAGTCTGTCAATAAAGCACTAAATGACGGTAGCGCCATGGCTTTATTAATGGCCGACTACCAACAAGCCAGGGCTATATCATTAAAAGGTAGTCCATCTTATATTATCGATAACGGTAGGCAGGTACTTTATGGCAATGTTGGTTATCGGGTGCTGTTGACAAATATTGAAGAACATTTAAAACAGCCTACGGCTGAAGCAAGCTGGTGTTAAGTGTTAAGTGTTAGGTATTAGTATTTGGTAAACTGAAGTGAGTTAGGTTAAAGCTCTGAATGTATAAAGATATAAAGCTTAAACAGTTGTAGTAAAAACGGTTTGAGCTAATTTAGCAGCCAATGCGCTGATTGACTGCTAAGTGATAGCTCTAATTAATAGTTCTAAGTTCTAACTATTAGTAATTGTTCATTGCGGTAAATATTACAGCCAGCTTGGGGTAATATCTTGTTTGATAATATCTTCATAACTTGGACGCTTTCTTACTACCGCAAACTCACTGCCTTTCACCATCACTTCTGGCGCTAATAAACGGGTATTGTAACTTGATGACATTACGGCACCGTAGGCGCCGCTACTCATAATTGCGATTAAATCACCGGCATTAGATTCATGTACTTGCCTCGCTTTGGCAAAGGTATCACCCGTTTCACAAACAGGGCCAACTACATCATAGGTTTTTAACTTATTTTCACCTTTATCCACCGCAATAATTTGATGGTATGCATCATACATACTGGGTCTGATCAAATCATTCATACCCGCATCGAGCATTAAAAATTGACGTTCTTCGCCATTTTTTACAAACGCGACACTGGATACCAAAATACCGGCATTACCTAAAAGTGAACGGCCGGGCTCAAGAATTATTTTACAGTTAAGGTGGCCAAGTTGGGCTTTGACCATCTCGGCATAAGTCTGTTTGCTAGGAATAACTTCATCAAGGTAGGTAATACCTAAACCACCACCGACATCCACCACGCTAATGTCATGACCATCTGACCTAAGCTCAGTAACAAGTTCCGCAATACGTTGGTAGGCTTCTGCAAAAGGAGCCAAGCTAGTTAATTGTGAACCAATATGTACATCTACACCTTGAATTTTTATGCCAGGTAACGCTGCCGCTTGTTTATAAGCAATACGCGCTTTTGAAATAGGCACGCCAAACTTATTTTCCGCTTTTCCTGTTGAAATCTTTGCGTGGGTTTGCGCACAAACATCAGGGTTAATACGAAAAGCAATCGCCGCTGTGGTGTTAAGTGACGTGGCTACTTTCGATATTAATTCTAATTCTGGCTCAGATTCGACATTGAATTGCAGAATACCTAAAGATAAGGCGTAGTGAATTTCTTCTTGGCTTTTAGCAACACCGGAATAAACAATTTTATTTGCTGGAATGCCAGCTGCAATAGCACGGCGAATCTCACCCATCGATACTACATCCGCACCAGAGCCTAATTTAGCTAAGGTAGCAAGTACCGCTTGGTTACTGTTTGCTTTTACCGCAAAACAAACCAGAGCATCTTGAGCGCTAAAAGCATTTTTATACTCTTGGTAACTTGTCTCGATGGCTGTACTTGAATAGCAATAAAAAGGAGTTTTTACCTGCTTGGCAATATCGCTAACAGCAATATCGTCAACATACATTTCATTATTTTTGTGCGGGAAGTAGCTAACTGGTGTCATAGAATAATCATTGGGTATTGAGCAAAGATAATGTAACTCAATTTATGCTAACTGGTCGTACTATTCAAGAGGGTAAGTGTAATAAGGTTAAGGTAAAAAGTTATAGCTCATAACGTGAATTTATTGAGGCCAGTATTGCTCAAATATATTTACCGCCTCAATAGATGACGTTAATGGCTACTTGGGGGAGCTGTTATAGCTACTATCACTTGTAAGGGAGCTTAAGATATCACTTGAGTTGTTAGTTAAAGTTAAAGCTGCTTTATTTTAAAGCAGCTTAATAATTATCATGTTTAGTTTAGTTTAGTTTAGTTTAGTTTAGTTTAGCTCAGCTGGGCAAGGGCCGACTGTAATTCATCAAGTAGCGCAGGGTTGGTAATTACTTGTTTTTCGCTATCGAAATTATCAAAGAAGCTTGGGATTGATAAACTCGCTTTTACATCAGCGGCAAAAAAAGGCGCCGAGCCTGTCGCTGCTGTTAATACCGTTTTTGCGCCGCCTGGGCCTGGTGAGGTTGCCAGTAAAACCATAGGTTTATTTTGAAACAACTTCATGTCGATGCGTGAAGTCCAGTCAAATAAGTTTTTATAAGCGGCGGTATAAGAGCCGTTATGCTCAGCAAATGAAATGATAATGGCATCCGCTTGGCCTAGTTTAGCGAAAAACGCTTTAGCTGCATCGGGTTGACCTAATTCGTCTTCTCTGTCTTGACTGAATAAAGGCATTTCATAATCATTAATGTCTAAAATTTCTACCGAGGCACCAGGTACTAATGAGGCTGCGTAAGTGGCTAGTTGTTTATTGATTGATTTTGAGCTGCTGCTGGCGGCGAAGGCTAATAATTTCATAATGGTGCGTCCTTTAACTGTTTATAATGTTTAATTAAATGCTTCATTCACTGGTAAATAGGTGACTAAACACTTTGGCTTAAACTCAAGATGTAAGTAGTATATAACTATAACAGAACGTAATTAATACCCTTAAATGAGAAAGACTATTTCCATATGACTCATAATGACGACTCAAAGCTATTCGATGGCATGGTTATCTTTACCAAAGTGATAGAGTGTGGCAGTTTTTCTGGCGCAGCGATAGCAACAGGCCACTCAAACTCCTACATCAGTAAAACACTTAACAAACTTGAAACACGTGTGGGTGTTCGTTTGTTAAATCGAACTACCCGCTCTATTAGTTTAACCCCCGAAGGGCAAGTATATTATGAGCAATGTCAGCAGCTAGTCTTCGATGCTTATGATGCAGTATCGCTATTAAAACAAAGCCATATTGAGCCTAAAGGTGTGCTTAAGGTGAGTTGTCCTACTTCGTTTGCAGAAAGTCATTTACAAGGCGTGGTGTCAGAGTTTATGCATCAGTACCCGGAAGTAAACCTGGTGTTAGACTTAAATGATCGGCATGTCGACTTAGTGCAAGATGGCTTTGACTTAGTCATTAGAGCAACAGAGCAGCTGGCTGAGTCTAGTTTAGTTTGCCGAAAAATATATAGCTGTAAAGGCTATACCGTAGCATCACATGATTATCTTAAACGCTTTGGCAGACCTAAAACTATCGAGCAACTTAAGTCACACCAGTGCATTTGTTACAGTAATGCCAAGCAAGCCAATAAGTGGAGCTATAGCCAAAGCAATGGCACTGAAAGCCAAGTTGAAGTAAAGGCCAAGTTATTATGCAATAGCGCTAGTATGGAGTTGGCCATGGTACTTGCTGGCCATGGAATTTGTCGTTTACCTGAATTTGTTATGGAGCAAGCACTCAAAGAAGAGAAATTAGCGATACTGTTCAGTGACTATCTCTCACCAATTATTGATGTTTATGCTATTTATCCCAGCAGAAAACATTTATCACCTAAAGTGCGCTGCTTTATTGATTTACTCGTTGAAAAAATGCCTAAGGTTTCGCTTTAGCGATATTCTGTAACGAGGGCAGCGCTATTTCTAAATGTTTTGCTTAGTTATAGTCAACAGACGATTTCATACATTGTTTCAGTAAAGTGCAAAACTCATTAAGCTCGCGGTCCATGGCCGTTTCGGGTATAAATAAATGATAGCCCAAGGCTTGATGTAACACTGAACTGTGATGAAGGAATGCTGCTAAGGGCCCTGTGATTGATTCACCCGAAGGTAATTCAAATGCTTCGAAGCTTAATTGACTTTGCTCAAGCGTAAGATACTTCAGCTTAATAGCTAGGGCTAACAGAGGCCTTTGTTCATGGATTAGTCTATTAGCTAAACGCGGGGAAATCTGCTTGGCCAGTATCGATAGCTGTATTAAGTGAATGCCAATAAAAGGTAGTTGTATTTGCTCAAATCCTAAGGTTTCATTCATTAAAGAAATTCGCTTGATTTGTTGCCAATCAACTTGCCAGTGACCACAACTGTGCTGGTATATTATTCCTTTAGGGTTAAGGCATAAACTATATTTTGGTTGCAGATACTTAGCTAAACCCGTTATAAATATCACCAGTTCTGACAAGTAAATAAAGGTTAGCACTAACTGAAATTGTCGCCAATAACTTAGATTAAAAATTAAGGTCGTAATAAATAAAACAAGTGCCACTAGCATTAAAAAAAGCGCGTGGTGATTACTCTGCGCTTTAATCTTTATAACAGGTAACTTACTTGCCATGAGTTCACACCTCAGATATATATCACCTAGCAGGACTTAACTGAGTTAACCTTTTTTAAATTAACGACAGGTCTTTTTAATTGCCTTAGATAGTTTTTTCTTATTTGACTTGAGTTGCTCTTCATTTTGAAAGCTACGTTCACCTTCGGGTGACATCACGTAAAAACGGCCGCCTTGACTAATGAGGGCAAGTTCGCTTTTCATTTGATTACAATAGCCTATATTTTTTCTTGCCAATTTAGCCTCTTTTTGAGCTCGCTCAGCTTTTGCTTGTTTAGTTTTATTATAGTCTTGTTGCCACTGACTGTTTATGGTGACAGGGTTAGCAATATTATTATTTTCTGTGGGCGTTATTATGGTGACGTTTTCATTAGAAATAGGTTTGTCGCTAAAGTGAACTTTACCGTTTTTATCGGTCCAGGTATAAATTTCAGCGGATAAATTAAATGATAAAGTGCTGGCTGCCAATAATAAAATCGGGCCTAATAGTCTTTGCATATTGATAAAATTCCTTTTAATTACCTTTAAAGCGTCTTAAAAAATCTTTAAATAAGTATGCTTGGTAGCTAGTGATAGCAATGAGTTTGCCATCAAGATAAACCATAACATAGCTGCATGATAATATGGCAGCTTGCAGTAAATAATTTATCACTTACATAAAGTTAAACAAGGAAGGTTAATAATGAAAAGCTTATTGGTATTATTACTAATTAGTGTTTTTTTCAATGCCAGTCAAGCCGGGCAAATGTATAAATACAAAGATGCTAATGGCAACAGGGTTTTTAGTGATAAACCACCGCAAACTGAACAAAGTTTTGAAACGCTAACATACACCCAAGCCAAAAAGCCAAGCAGTAAAATTAAGCTCTATTATGTTAAGAATAGTGAGGGTTTTACCCTTCATGGCAAAAATGCTTTTTATACGGCTGTTGAAATCGGCTTTACCTCACCAATAACTAAAAAACAGTTTCGAAAAGTGATCCCCGCACGCGATAGCATCGCTTTATTTCACAGTGATAAAAAAATTGGCAATATAAATTATCGCTGGGCTTTGGGCGACCCTAGTCGTGTTGCCGATAATTCCCCATACCATGCACCTTTTTCTTCACCTAAGGGACATACCATTAGCCAAGCCTTTAATGGCAAGTTTTCCCATACCAATGACTACAATAAATATGCGGTAGATATCGCCATGGATGTTGGTACTTACTTAACGGCAGTGCGAGCAGGCACAGTGGTTTGGGTTAAAGATGATTATCATATGAGTGGCACGACAAATTATTTCTTAGATAAAGCCAATGGTATTAAAGTGCTGCATGATGACGGAACTTTTGCATCATACGCACATATATTGATGGACACGGCAATGGTAAAAGAGGGTGATAAAGTTGCTCTCGGTGACAAGTTAGCTCGCTCAGGCTCGTCAGGATTCTCCACCGGACCTCATTTGCATTTTTCTATTATTAAAAATGTGGGGCTAAAAAATATCGCCATTCCTTTTACCTTTGTTGATAATAATGGCATGGCATTTACCCCAAAAAGAGCAATGATTATGGTAGGAACCAGTAAGCACTAAGTCTAAGCACTAAAGCTTACTGTGTAGTTTATGAGCTGTCACTTAACACTTCTAATCAAGAGTCTTTTTAAAGCGTAATGCTGCAATCAAAAGCCCTATACAGGTAAAAGCAATTAACCAGAGCATATCAAAGCCCATCTCAACCACAGTTACATCACGTAATACCACGCCCCTAATTAAGCGGATGAAGTGTGTAGCGGGTAGCGCTTCAGCAATATACTGTGCGGCTTCTGGCATGCCCTCATAAGGGAACATAAAACCGGATAATAATATCGACGGCAGTAAAATAAATACCGTCATTTGCATTGATTGTAATTGGCTAGTAGCTATGGTTGATATCACTAAGCCAAGCACTAAACTGGCGCAAATAAAAAGCAAGGTAGCTAGGGCAAGTTGGGCAAAACCGCCATTAAATGGCACGTTAAATAGCCAGTAGCCCATGCCTAAAATAATGACAACTTGAATGATGCCAATAAAAATATAGGGCACTATTTTTCCTATCATCAGCTCAAGTGGGGCCAATGGCGTGGTAATAAGCATCTCCATATTACCGCGCTCTTTTTCTCTGACAATAGCGGCAGAGGTGAACATGATCATGGTCATGGTCAATATTACGGCAACAAGACCAGGTACGATATTAACCACGCTACGCTGCTCAGGGTTATACAATAAGGTCACTTCAAAGGTTGGAGTATTGCGATTAGCGGGTTTATCTAATAGCTCACTAAGTGGCATATTACGTAAGCTCTTAATGCTACTGGCGATCATGGTATCTGAGCCATCCACTAACCACTGGGCTATTGGCCGGCTAGTTTCTTGTTTGCTTGATGGTGGTAAACCAAAGCCGACACTGGGGTGTCGAACTAAGCGCTGACTAACATCTTTTGGGATAATTAATACCGCCCGCACTTCACTACTATCTATGGCCGCTTGTGCGGCTTTTACAGAATGGTAACTGTGGGTGAAAGTGATAACACCTGTGGCTGAAACTGTTTGTTGTAATACTCGGCTCAGGGCTGTTTGGCTGTGATCAACAACACCTACGGGAATATCTCGAACATTGGTATTTATAGCAAAAGCAAATAAAAGTAATTGTACTAGGGGGATCATGATGACCATGCCAAAAGTCATTTTATCACGACTAAGCTGCAGTAATTCTTTGATAACGATTGCTTGTATTCTTAATAAAGATGTCTTCATCGTGCTATAGCCTCCTTGCCAGTACAAGTAACAAAAACATCTTCAAGGCTTGCTCTAACTAGGGTGAATTTATCTTTAGTACTGAGACAAGGCTGTTGTTGTAAAAAGTCTATTGGTTGCGCAACTGATTCCTGAATTAATACTCTAAGATGGGTACCTAATTGCGCCGCTGAAATCACCTGTGGCAATTTAGTTAAATTGTCTTTGATATGACGTAAATCATTGGCTTGAACTTCAACAACTTTTGCCGGCAGATTAGTTATTAATGCTTGAGGTGAATCGTCAGCCTTCTTGATACCGTCTTCTAAAATAGCGAGTTTATGACAACGTTCAGCCTCATCCATATAATGGCTGGAGACTAAAATGGTGGTGCCTTGATCACAAAGATCAAATAGTTGCTCCCAAAATTCTCGACGATTCTGTGGATCAACAGCGGAAGTCGGTTCATCTAAAAATAGTAATTTAGGTTTATGTAGCACTGCAGCCGCAAGTGCTAAGCGCTGTTTTTGACCGCCACTCATACTGCCTGCAAGTTGTTTACTCAATTTTGTTAACTGATAAACGCTAAGCAGTTCACTTAAGCGTGCTTTTTGTTCGTTCGCCGTTAAACCATAAATTCGGCTAATAAACTGCAAGTTCTCTTTAACCGTAAGGTCATCATATAGTGAAAATTTTTGTGTCATATAACCAATTTGTAAACGCAGTTTATTGGCTTCTTGCGGTAAATTGCAGCCTAAAACACTCACTTGGCCACTGGTCGGTTTTAACAAACCCATCAGTAATCTAATCGCGGTGGTTTTACCTGAGCCATTAGGGCCAAGAAATCCATAGATAGTTTGTTTTTCAACAGTTAAGTCTAACGCCGACACTGCGGTTAATTGGCCAAAATTTCGCGTTAAGTTGCTTGCACTTATGGCAACATCACCAAGGTTTTTCGTGTCCATGCCAATACTCATGGCATTTGCACTTGTGCAGGTATACCCATAGGTAAATCTGCTGCACTATCCGGTAATTGTATTTCCGCCAAATACATCAGGTTGGCGCGTTCTTCTTGGTTCAAGGCAAAGTAGGGGGTAAAAGCAGGCTCTGATGATATCCAGCGAACTGTACCTATAATTGGCTCGCTTAAGCCATCAATGTGCACTGTTAACTTATCAGCAATTTTTATTTTTACACGGTAGGGCTCAGGCACATAGACACGAGCAAAAGGGGCCTTTCCAGCTAAGACAATAGCCACTGGACTACCTTGGGTGACACGTTCACCTAGGTTCCAAGGTAAGTTATCTAATAAACCATCACGTTTAGCGGTAATGGTTAAATCTTTGAGCTTCTTATTTTCGCTAGCTACTACCGCAATTGTCATTGCTAAAACTGCTTCTGCTATTTGCAGGTCTTCAATACGAGCACCATTAATTAGTTGTAATAGTTTCTCTTGGGTGGCATGTAATTTGGCGGTGTTTTCATCACGTGAGGCGAGGGCATTATCTAGTGTGGCTTGGCTGGCAAGTTCTTTTTCAATGAGGATTTGAGCACGTTGATAATTAGCTACACTTTTAACTAAAGCCGCTTTAGCACCAGCAACTTGCGCAGATGCTGCTGCCACTTCTTCTTCACGGGCGCCATTATGTACTTTTTCTAAATTCGCCTTCGCTTGTTGCATTTGTGCTTGAGCTTTCGCAACCAAAGCTTTTTGAATAGTATCATCGAGCTTAACTAATACAGTGCCTTTAGTGACTTGGCTACCAGCGTTAACCGGTAAAGCGGTAATAACTTCACTGACAGTGGCAGTATGAGCGATGCGTTCTCGCTCCAACGTGCCTAAGGCAAGGCCGGGTTTATTACTATCATAAGCACTGAGTGTAATAAGTGTGAAAAGTAGCAACAATAGATAGGAAAAAGTATTGAAAAACTTAGCCAACATGATGATTCATCTCCTTGAAATATAGACTGGTTTTTAGTCTAATCTCAATGAGTTAAAAGTCAATTGATTATATTTACAGGGACTATACTAAGGATTTTTAATCGTATTTCTGCTCAAAATAGCTTTCAATAATTAAGCGGGCAGACTCAGCATCAATATTATCTTTTTTGAGGTTCTTAAAGCCGCCACGGGCAAATAATTGCTCTTTGGCATCAGCGGTAGTTAAACGCTCATCTTGAAACTCCACTTTTATTCCAAAACGGCCATGCAGTCGGTTACCAAATTTCTTGGCATCTAGAGTAAGTTGCTGCTCACTACCATCCATATTAAGGGGCAAGCCAACAACAATAAAATCAGGCTGCCATTCGGTCAGGTATTTAGCTAAATTGTCCCAATGCGGGATACCATCGGTCGCTTTAACCGAGCCAAGTGGTGTGGCACTACCGGTAATTTCTTGGCCTACGGCAACGCCAATATATTTCTTACCAAAATCGAAGCCGATAACGGTACGTTGGCCAATAGGCGATTTAGTTTTACTAGACATCTTTTTCCTTGGGAGCAATGAGTCATAACTTAATGCTGCTAAGAGTACTTAAGTTAGCAGTATTAAAGATCACGGCATTAAAAGTAATTATATTTTAAGTAACCGTTTTAAAGTCACAGTATTTAAGGTCAGCGTATTGAATAGGGCAACTAAGCATGCCCTATATCTGAGGATAAATGAGCGAGATCTATACCCAGTTTTTCTGTGGATTTTTTCCAACGTTGCTCTATTGGTGTATTGAAAAGAATCTCGCTATCTGCAGGAGCGGTTAACCAAGAATTGGCTTGCAGCTCTTGTTCAAGTTGACCAGGTCCCCAACCAGCATAACCAAGCGTTACCATAAATTGCTCTGGCGCTTTTTCAGTACCCAAAGCCATCAGGATGTCCTTTGAAGTGGTGATCATTAACTCTTTGCTCAAGGTCAATGAACTATTCCAGCCAGATTGTGAACTATGCAAAACAAAGCCACGGTGTTGAGAAATAGGGCCACCGGAAAGTACTAATTGCTCTAAGTTATTGTTGCTATCCGCTAGTGCAGTACTATCACTTTTATCCGATAAGTCACTACTCTCAGCGGAATTACTGCTGTCGCTCTCAGTACCTAGGTCAGCTTTTGAATCTTCTTCTGGCTCTAGTTGCTTAAGCAAGTCCGATAAGGTGAGCTTTACCGGCAAGTTGATGATTAAGCCCATAGCTCCATCTTCATTATGTTCACAAATGTAAGTGACAGTTTTATTGAAATAGGGATCACCAAGCGTGGGCATGGCAATCAACAACTGGTTTTCTAAACTAACCATTGATTGTGATACATTTTTTGCTTGCGAACTTTCGAACTTTGCTTTTAATGCTGATTTTTGTTGTTTTGCCATGCCGTTTTAGCTCTTTATTTTTTGATGTTATCTTTTAATCTTATCTTTTAATATTATCTTCAATAGCGTCCATCAACTTACCACTAATATTTATTGGGTAAGCCGCTTCAATTTCACGAATACAAGTAGGGCTAGTAACATTAATTTCAGTAATTTTATCGCCAATAACATCTAGACCAACGAAATATAAACCACGCCTTTTCAATTCAGGGGCAATGGCATCGGCAATGGCTTTATCACTAACACTTAAAGGACGAGCTACACCACGTCCGCCGGCAGCTAAATTACCACGAGTTTCACCTTTAGCAGGTATACGCGCTAAACAATAAGGCATAGGCTCACCATTAACAATGAGGATACGTTTATCACCATCAGCAATTTCCGGCATAAACTCTTGTACCATGGCATATTGCTCACCATTGTTGGTTAAGGTTTCGATAATAACGCCAACGTTAGCATCATTCTGTTTTATACGGAATATTGAAGCGCCACCCATACCATCCAGCGGCTTAATAATGACATCTTTTTCTTTTTGGTGAAATTCGCGGATTTTAGCACTGCTACGGGTTACTAATGTTTTAGGAGTAAAGTCGCTAAACCAAGCAGTAAAAAGTTTTTCATTACAATCGCGTAAACTTTGTGGTTTATTAACAATAAGTGTACCGGCCTCTTCAGCACGTTCTAGCATGTAAGTTGCGTAAATAAATTCGGTGTCAAAGGGTGGATCTTTGCGCATTAATACCGCATCTAATTCACTAACCGCGATATCTTGAGGATCTGACAGCTCATACCAATGCTCACTATCATCAAAAACTTTTACCCTATGCGTGGTGGCATGACATTGACCTTGTTCAAGGTATAAGTCTTTCATTTCCATATAGTAAAGTTCATAGCCACGTTTTTGAGCTTCAAGCAGCATCGCCATGGATGAATCCTTAGCCACTTTCACTTGTGAAATAGGATCCATTACTATACCGAGTTTTATTACTTTATTTGTAGTCATTTTATATCCTGTTCAATGTTTATGTTAACTTTGCTGTTAGCCGTTATTGCCGCAGCCTTTGAGCTATTGCTCAAGGTAAAAATCATCGCGTTTAAAAACTTATAACCGATTAAAACATCTCGGCTATGAGGGTAGCAAAGGTTTATTAATAATAATTTTGTTAATTTATTTAAGATCGCCAAATTTACATTGTAAGGCAGTAATTGCTGTTAATGCTGCAGTTTCAGTGCGTAATACTCTTGGCCCAAGCAAAACATCATGAAAACCACTGTCATTAGCTTCGGTTATTTCTTCATCACTTAAGCCACCTTCAGGGCCTATTAGCAAGCGAATACGGGTGTTTTCCATGGGTAAACTCATGATGGAGTGTTCGGCTTTTGGATGTAAATTAATTTTTAAAGCGCTGGTTTGCTGTGCTAACCAATCAGCTAGCAACATTGGCTCAGCAACTATGGGCACGCTGGTACGGCCGCTTTGCTCACAAGCGCTTATCACTATTTTTTGCCATTGTTGGCGCTTTTTCTCCAGACGCTCAGCATTTAATTTTACTCCGCAGCGCTCGGTAAATAACGGCGTAATGCTATTCACGCCTAGTTCAACTGATTTTTGTAAGGTAAAGTCCATTCTATCACCGCGAGAAATCCCTTGGCCTAAATGGATATTCAGTGGTGATTCACTGTTATTTTTTTCTTGGGATATAACTTTAACTTGAGCTGATTTTTTACTGACATTACATAATGCTGTCGTATATTGGAAAGGCTCTGTACCATTAAATACTGTGATGGTATCGCCATCTTTTAGGCGTAAAACTCGCACCACATGACCAAAGGCGTCATCTGATAATGTTACAGTTTCGTTGACTGCAAACTGGCTTTGTTGATAGATTCTAGGGTTACGCATAAATAAGGCTTAAAGGTAAATCATTATTGTCTAACTAAAATAAGGGCGGCGCAGGTAAAAAACAATACGTAAATGTATATAATTGTGCTCATTTCTCAGTTTTATTTGACTCGTTAGAAGATAACTTGTAATTTCTTAAACAATATAAATAAAAAGGAATGATAATGAAAAAATTTATACTTACCACGCTCGCGGCGGGTGTACTTTCTTTAGGCTTTGCAAGTCAGTCAGCTATTGCTGTTGAAATTATCTCAGTAGATAAAAACTTTGCCAGCCCAATAATTTCATTAAGTGGTTACAATAAGGTATATCTTCAGGACTTAGACCTTTCTCATACTAAAATTATTTCACCACCATGGATTGATAAAGACAGCTTTCATTGGAAAGTGACAGATAGCAACAAAACGCATTTAAAAGAGCGCTTTCAAAAAGGTGTTGCTGCCGGTTTAACTGAAAATAATGGCCGCTACGAAATTGTCGGCAAAGAAGGCAAGGGCGTATTGATTGTTGATGTAGAAATTATCAGCTTTATGCCATATGCCTCACAAGAAGATACCGAAGTGACGACAAAAGGGGCCGGTGAATTTCATTTATCTGTTCAGTTACGTGATGGCAAGTCTAGAAGCTTAATTCATATTTTTGAAGGTACGGTAGCGATTGGTAGTGATTACCAACCAAATACTGCAATGGAACGTGCTAAAGATGCCAAGGTTTTATTCAAAGCTTGGGGAAAATCTTTACGTAAAAAACTAGATGCTGCTAACTAGTACCCGCTGTTAAACAGTAAAGGGTAAACAGCAAACATAAAAAAACCAGCTTATCGATAAGATACGCTGGTTTTTTATGTTCAGGATGAACGGTAGCTAGCGGAGACAGGATGTCTAAGAGCTAGCACTCTCCGTAAGTGAAGTGCGCTAGCTTAACTACTCGTTAACTATAAACCTGCAGCTTTACGTAAATCGTCTGCTTTATCAGTTTTTTCCCAGCTAAAGGCGGTGAACGTATCATCACCAACAGTCATTTCATAAGGTTCACGACCAAAGTGACCGTATGCTGCTGTTTGCTGATACATAGGGTGCAATAAATCTAACATTTTAGTAATGCCGTAAGGACGTAAGTCAAAGTGCTCACGTACTAGCTCAACTAATTTTTCTTCAGATATTTTCCCGGTACCAAAAGTATCGATTGAAATTGACGTCGGCTCAGCAACACCAATAGCATAAGATATTTGGATTTCACAGCGATCTGCAAGACCCGCAGCAACAATGTTTTTAGCAACATAGCGACCCGCATAAGCAGCACTGCGATCAACTTTTGATGGATCTTTACCTGAGAAAGCACCACCGCCGTGACGAGCCATGCCACCATAGGTATCAACAATAATCTTACGACCGGTTAAACCACAATCACCTACTGGACCACCAATAACAAAACGACCTGTTGGGTTGATATGATATTTTGTTTCAGGGGTAAGCAACTCAGCAGGCAATACGTGCTTGATAATATTTTCCATTACCGCATTAATTAAATCTTCTTGTTTAATATCAGGGTTATGCTGAGTAGAAAGTACTACTGTATCAATCGCTACTGGCTTGTTATCTTCGTAGATAAAAGTCACTTGTGATTTAGCATCTGGACGTAACCAAGGTAAAATACCTGACTTACGTGCTTCAGCTTGACGCTCAACTAAACGATGTGAATAGTATAGTGGTGCCGGCATTAATGTAGGTGTTTCGTTGGTTGCATAACCAAACATTAAACCTTGATCACCCGCACCTTGCTCTTCTGGTTTACTGCGGTCAACACCTTGAGCTATTTCAGGTGATTGCTGACCAATCAAATTCATGATGCCACAAGTTGCGCCATCAAAACCAACATCTGACGAGGTATAACCTATTTCACTGATAACATTACGAGTGATTTTCTCTAAATCAACCCAAGCGTTAGTCGTTACTTCACCAGAAATAATAGCAACACCAGTTTTCACCATAGTCTCACAGGCAACACGGGCATGTTTATCTTGGGCAATAATAGCATCTAATACCGCATCAGAAATTTGATCGGCAATTTTATCAGGATGGCCTTCAGAAACAGACTCGGAAGTAAAAAAGTGTCTAGACATAAGTTCTCAGAAAAATTTGAGTTATACAAAATAATGTGGCGATTCTACACCTGTTGAAATCAACTATCTAGCTTTTTTACGCCTAGACGGCTAAACGGCTTTAATTTTTTTGATTCTCTTGTGTTAGATTAACTTTTGTCAGTATTTTATCGGACAGTAAGCTTTTAATAAGTATCTTATTTATGCTCTAACGCACATAAAAGAAGTGGTTCTTGCCAGAGTTGACTAAATATCTGCTCTTGCTGTTTAGTAACTAGTGAGCTAAAAAATTGTGTTTGCCCTTGTTGGCTACTATTGGCAGTTAAATCCATTTCAGCCAATTTTTTGCTTAATTGCAGGGTAACAGGGGCGGCAGTTTCAATAATACTAACTTGCGGGCCAGCAATAACGCTTATTTGATGTTGAACAAAAGGGTAGTGGGTACAACCCAATACTAGGGTATCAATACCTTGGTTAACTAAAGGCTCTATATATTGCCTTAATAAGGCATTACAGGCGGGACTGTGTTGTTTGCCTTGTTCAATAAACTCGACTAGACCCGGGCAGGGCTGAATGAGTACTTGTGCACCATTATGATGTAGGTCAATCAAGTCTTTAAAGCGTTGGTTGCCACTGGTCGCTTGCGTCGCTAATATGGCAATTTTTTTGCTGATACTTTGTTTTGCTGCTGGCTTAATTGCTGGCTCGACACCAATAATAGGAATGTTTACTTGGGCTCTAAGTTGCTCAATGGCATTAACCGTGGCGGTATTACAGGCGATGACTATGGCTTTAACGCCCTTGGCAATGAGAAGTTTAGCAATGGTATTAACGCGCTGAATAATAAAATCGACCGACTTTTCGCCATAAGGCGCATGGAGGCTATCGGCAATATAAATGATATTTTCATGAGGAAGTTGCGCAGCAATACACTTAGTAATGGAAAGTCCGCCGACGCCAGAATCAAATACGCCAATCGCGGCTGAGTTGTCAGTGACTTTTTGTTTAATTTTTTGTTTACTTTCTTGCATAGTTTCGTGATTACTTTTGTACTTGGTAATGATCTTTGCTCAACACATTAAAGAGGTTGCTCTGGGCAAATTGTATTGCTTTTATCAGCCAAAAAGCAATACAATTAATTATGTAAGGTTTTTTGTTTATATAATTAATTGTATTGCTTGGTTAATCCCATGAAGCAAAGTATTTTCAACGCTTAGCTGATAAAGGAAAATTATGTCAAATGTTGTCTCAGTAAAGCGTTTTAAACAATTCCCACAATTGATGTGGATCTTGTTATTTGGCTCATTCATTACCCGCGGTAGCTATTACATGGTCTGGCCATTTTTAGCGGTAATGCTTTATGAAAAATTTGCTTTATCTGCTACCCATGTTGGTCTCATTCTCTCCAGTGCTGCAGTTATTGCTGTGTTGGTGAGTTTTGTTGGTAGCGCGCTATCTGATCGTATCGGTCGTCACCAATTAATGTACGCCAGTGGCATCTTATATATCATCTCTTTTTCCTTACTAGCACAAGTGAGTACTATTGCCGGCTATGCCTTAGTTATCACTTTATGCTCAATTGCTACTGCGTTATGGCGACCATTAACCTCGGCTTTAATTGGCGATATTATTGATGATAAAGCTACTAGAGAGCTTGCCATGCAGTCACTATACTTTGTCGTTAATGTTGGCTGTGCCGTCGGTCCGATGTTAGGTCTTTGGATGGGTTTAACAGGAGAGCAATCAAGCTTTTATATTACCGCCGTGGCATTTGCCTTTTTATTAGCGCTGTTATGGTGGGGCTTTCATCAACACCGTAAGATCGAGAAAATTGAGCCTGTTATAGCTAAAGTGACTGAGAATAATGAGGATACAGCCTCATTAGCAACTCAATCTCAATCTCAACCCTCAAGCAAAACTAAAGTTAAAGGCAAAGGACAAGCGGCTGCAGGTAATCAAATCATCAAGGTGTTGATTGCCGATAAATTATTGCAGTGCCTTATCTTTGCCAATATTCTCTGTATGTTCATTTATGCACAAATGGATAGTTCACTTATTCAATATTTAACCCGCGCTAAAGTACCTGATGTGCTTGAACTTATATCAGCGATGATTTTTACCAATGCCTTAGTTATCATTTCAACACAATTTTTATTATTAAAATTAATGGCCAACTTGTCATTAATTAGCCGAATTCAAATAGGTTTAGTGTTATTGATGTGCTCACAAATTTGGTTGGCGGTGAATCCATTAACGCTCTTTTGGGGCTGGATAGGCGCTATTGTGGTGATGAGCTTAGCTGAAACTATTCTTTTTCCGACCATGAATGTTCATATAGACAGGTTGGCGCCTGATCATCTACGTGGCGCATACTTTGGTGCTGCTTCATTTTATGAGTTTGGTTATGCTATTGCGCCCTTAGGTGGTGGTATTATTCTCGATAATCTTGGTGGTCCTTGGTTGTTCTTCATTGCCGCAGCATTAACTCTGATTGTGATGTATCTCTATAGCATCTTAGATAAAATGCCGCGACCTGATTTTGTTGAACTGGATAAGCTGAAGGAACAGGGTATTTGAGGGCATAGTCGCTTTATTACTGCTATAACAGCCTTCGTATTAATGCTGAATGTTATTTATCTTTAGTGTCTTTGGCAAAAGCTCCTCGCCTCTGTGACTTTAATCGTCTAGCTACTTTTTGGTGATAAATACGGGCTATAAAAGGTCTTATGAATGGCAGGGATATAAAATACGCCACTGGCTTTAGCAGCCATATTCGTTTCATTAAAACAATGTAGGCATCTAATTCAGATAAAACAGTGTTGTTGGCAAGTCGGATATGAAGCTCGGTCAGTGCTTTATGAGGGTCGATAGCTAAGGTTTTTAACAATTCATCTTGGTCAGTTATGTCTAGCCACTTTACCTGCTTACCACCTTGACCAGCAAGGCGCTCATAGAAACGTCTATCTCTAATGCATTGAGGACAAGCACCATCGTAAAAAACGGTAATACAGTTTTGCTCATTAGTCATAATAGGCTCACGGTTTGACTATGTTAGATACTTTTATTGTAGCATTTCGCGAAAATTTACTGATGTTTGAATGTTATGAAGAGGATAGGTTGCTTCCATCAGTTATATTAGTGCCGCAGGGAATTTAGTCTTGAATACTGTGTACTTTCCTAGAGCCGCGCGGAAATATTGTTGGTATTGGATTTTATATGGGAATTTTTAGAGGATAGTCGCTTCCAAGTTGCCGTAGCTAACTTAGTCTTGAATAGAGTGTGCTTTTCTAGAGAGGGCGCGGAAATATTGTTGATATTTGCTTTGAAAAATAAAGAAGAGGTCGCTTCCAAGGTGCCGTAGCTAACTTTAGTCCTGAACACCGTGTGCTTTTCTAGAGAGGGTGCGGAAATATCGTTGATATTGGGTTTTAACAGAGAAAAATTTTATTAGAAAAATAAAGGGGATAGTCGCTTCCATCAGTTATTTTAGTGAAGCAGGGAATTTAGTCTTGAATACTGTATACTTTCCTAGAGTCGCGTGGAAATATTGTGGATATTCTTTATTCGAAGAGAGAGATAAATATAAATCTTAAAGTAGGATAGTCGCTTCCAAGGTGCCGTAGCTAACTTTAGTCCTGAACACCGTGTGTTCAGGGCGGAAGTATCATGCTAACCGTAGGCTTCCCGATACGAGCCGGGCTTGCACAAAAGCTAATAGTCAATTTCCTAAGGTAAAACTTATCGGCTCAGGGACATAGTTCGCATACAAACACCCCAGAAGACAAATCCAGTATAGCGAAAAAGATATCATCCAATAAGCTTTTTTTTGTAATTTTTACTCGAGTGCTGAGTAATTATTCGTTATGTTTTATTTTTAGGCTTTAGGGACTGTTGAATTTTCGAGATTTCTTTTACAGCAACATGTTTGATATTTAGCCAAGGCAGAGCATGTGAAGTGTAGCTAGCTACATGAACATACGATAACGCAGTATAAATTTCAAACAAGTGCTGCCCTTTGGGTTCATTTAAAACGAACTTACTCCTTGTTGCTCGCTTTTTTAATAGAATAACTATGATACAAAGCTCGCGCCGCGATTAAGCCCGTTTTAAATTGAATAAATTTTAACCCTGAAAGATCAACAGTCCCTAACCTCTACCAAGGTGGATAAAGGTAAGAATAATTAATTGAGGAGTGTGATAAAGAGTAAGCAGTTAATGCTTAAGCGATTTTTCTATTCTTAGGAGAAATAGCTTGTTCTATAGTTGATTGCAGTAAAGCTATTTTATTTTGATTTTCTTGTTGCTCTACTTTTAATAACTGTTGCGTCTGCAATAAATCATTAGCCAAATTTAACGCGGTCATTAATAACGTTTGCTCAGGAGTGCTAATTGTTTTGCTCGTCCCCGCTTTAATTAAACGGTTACTTAATTCTTGCGCTGCAGATAATAAGGCGGTTTCTTGCCCTATTGGACAAGCTATTTTCAGCTTGCGATCAACTATGTTGATTTCTACGGTTCGTTGCGCCATTTACAAAAATTTCCAAGAGTTATTAATAATATAGCTATAAATGTACTGTTTTTAAGCTATTATTTTAATGATAACGAGGCTGAGCCGCCTATGCAAGTTTTTAGCGTGTTTTATCGGCATTTACTGTTATTTTCCTTTTCTGTCATTTTCCTCGGTGATACCATTACTCATCATAAATCCCAGTAATCATAGAAAGTAAATCATGACTGAAGCAAACTCAAATAACGATACCAATAATAACTTAATGGACTTTGCCAGTATGCAAGCCATTTTGACTAGCGAAGATGTAAGATCACATGCCAGTGAAATTCATGGTGTATTAACCGGGTTAGTTTGCGCAGGTTTTGAATTTGAAGACCAAGGCTATGTGGCCATGCTTAATGATTTATTCAATGACGGAGATGGTTTTCCAGCAGCAGTCAAAGTAGCGCTCAAACAAATGTATAGCGAATTGTGGGCCAGCATATTAGATGACACTTATAGCTTTAACTTATTGTTACCTGATGACGATGACACTATGGCCGAACGTGGCCATGCTTTAAGTGTGTGGGTACAAGGCTTCAATTTAGGTTTTGGTTTAGAGCAAAAAGATAGCCCTGTTGTTTCTGAAGAAGTTAAGGAAGTACTCACCGACTTTAGCGAAATAGCCAACTTATCTGATGAAATGGATGAAGATGAAGATACCGAGCAAGCGTATTTTGAAATCAGTGAATATGTACGGATTTCAGCGATACTGTGTTTTAGCGAGTTAGCGACCCCTCCTAATCAAGAAAGTAATGCCACAAAGAAAAAAATAATTCACTAACTTTCCGCTTAGCAAAGTAGCGTTAACAATGCATTTTCAAAAAAATACTAACAATAAATAGCCGCGAGTAATTACATGAGCACTTCACCGTTAAATAAAGCACCAATTAGCCAGTTACCTTTGAGTGACTTCACTGAACATCGTGCTGTACTGATGGCTAAAATGCCAAACAGCTCAGTCGCTTTATTTCCTGGCGCTAGTGAACTTACTCGCAGTAACGATACCGAATATGCTTTTTGCCAGAATAAAAACTTTTTGTATTTAACCGGTTTTAATGAGCCCGATGCATTGCTCGTTTTGCTTAAAGATGAGCAGGGCAAAGCAGAGTCTATTTTATTTTCATTAGCTAAAGACGCCTTACATGAAATTTGGCAAGGTCGACGCATTGGCCAAATTAAAGCGGTGCAAGACTACGGCGTTGATAAAAGCTTTGTTGTCGCTGAAATTGATAGTCTATTACCTGATTACCTTGATGGTAAAAGCCAGGTGTTTTTTGGCTTTAGTAACCATGACTTTGCTGCGCAAGTGTTTACTTGGTTAAAACAAGTAAGTGGCAACATTCGCCAAGGGGCTAAAACGCCACAGCATTTAACCGATGTCGACTCTATGGTTGCTGAGCTACGCTTAATTAAAACAGATAATGAATTGGCCTTGATGCGCCAAGCGAACCATATTTCAGGGTTAGCACATCAACGCGCTATGCAAAAATGCCATGTCGGTAAGTTTGAATATCAAATTGAAGCTGAAATTCTCCACGAATTTGCTCGCCACGGTGCTAGACACCCAGCCTATGCCAGTATTGTTGCTGGCGGTGATAACGCCAATATTCTTCATTACACCGCCAATAACGAGGTATTGAAAAACAATGAGTTGTTACTTATTGATGCTGGCGCCGAATTAGCGGGTTATGCAGCCGATATTACCCGTACTTTTCCGGTTAATGGCAAATTTACCACGGAGCAAAAAGCGATTTATCAACTGGTACTTGATGCCAAGAACCTGGCGATTAACGCCATTAAGCCGGGTATGTCTTTTGCCAAATTAAATGTATTAACCAATGCCTTTTTGACACAAGGCTTAGTTGATTTGGGCATACTTGTTGGTGATTTAACCGAGCTTATAAGTGATAAGAAAGTTAAAGAATACTTTATTCATGGTCTTGGCCATTGGTTAGGTTTAGATGTGCATGATGTTGGTGACTATCATATCAGCACCGAAAGAGAGCAATTACGCGCTTTTGAAGTGGGTATGGTGATGACCATTGAACCCGGCATCTATATTCCACTTAACGATTTAAGTGTCGCGGAAAAATGGCGTGGTATCGGTGTGCGTATTGAAGATAATATTGCCGTAACCGCAACCGGTTTTGAGAACTTTACCGTTAACTCGCCACAAACCGTTGAAGATATTGAAGACTTGATGGCAGAAATGCAAAAATCATAACTAAAACTTAGCTAAATAAAAGTTAAAATATGGCTAAATCAAGAAAAGGTTAAGCGCAGTTAAGTAAACTCAACTCAACGAAAAACTTTAAAAACAAAAAGCTAATATGAGCGCTATACAAAAAATTAAGCAAAACTTTAAGCAAAATACTAGTCAACAATTTGATGTCATTATCTCGGGCGGTGGTTTATCGGGTAGTCTAATGGCGTTAAGTTTAAGTCAATTAATTAAAGCAGATGGTAGCTCATTATCTATAGCCATAGTTGAAGCTCTGCCTTTTAAACAAACTAACCCTGCAGATGACACCGCCTTATTTGATGCCCGCGTGTTAGCCTTATCTCATGGCAGCGCTAAATACTTAAATAAGCTAGGCGCCTGGCAGTACCTCAAAGGTGATGTTTGTGCGATTACCGATATTGATATTTCTGATCGAGGTCACTTTGCCAAAGCAAGGTTAACAGCCAAAGAACAGGGTGTTAATGCCTTAGGTTATGTCATCGATATGGCACTTATTGGTAAAGCGCAATTAAAGGCTTTAAGTAAAAATACTCGCGCAAACAGCGCAGGCACAAAAAATATCCACTGGTTTAGCCCAGACTCAATAGCTGATATCACTTGGAAAGAAAGTTGTCAGGAAAATAGCCAAGACGAAACTAGCAAGAACAAACAGCAAGTCACTGTACAGCTCAACTCAGGAATAACCTTATCAGCACAACTGTTACTTGGCTGTGATGGCGTGCAGTCCCCGGTAAGAAAACTGGCTAAAATCAAGGTCAGCTGTGACGACTACCAGCAAGTTGCCTTAATTGCCAATGTATCAACCAGTCAAGCACACTACAATAAAGCATTCGAACGCTTTACTGAGTTTGGCCCTATTGCCATGTTGCCGCTCAAGTCAGTAAACTCAAGCTCATCAACGGATGGGAAGTCACGTTGTTCGCTGGTTTGGACCATGACACCAGAGCAAGCCGAAGACATTAAAAGCCTATCTGATGATGCTTTTAAAGTTGAGCTAGAGCGGGCTTTTGGTAGTTACCTTGGCGCAATCACTCATGTCGGTAAACGTGATACTTACCCGTTAGTGTTATTACAAGCCCAGCAGCAAAGCTATCATCGTATGGCGCTGGTAGGTAACGCTTCACATACTATTCACCCTATCGCCGGGCAAGGCTTTAATTTAGGTTTACGTGATGTTGAGTTTATGGCGGAACTAGTGAAAAACGCATTAGCCGCAGAGCAAGATATCGGTAATTTTGGCTTACTGCACGCTTATCAAATGAATAGAGCGAAAGATCAACGGCAAGTTATTCAATTAACTGACTCATTAGTGACCTTGTTCGCTAATGATCTACCGCCATTAGTACTTGGCCGCAATATGGCTTTACAGGCACTTAATTTTATTACGCCGCTTAAGAATGCCCTTGTTAAGAAGACTATGGGTTACTAAGTATGAGGAAATTAGTGTAGCCACATTAATTTGACAAGATATAGATAAAACACTGGATCCCCGATCAGACACTTCGGGGATGACGGCTAATAAAGTCTCACTGGTATTATTGTCATCCCCGTGGTCACTTAGTCGGGGATCCATGAGTAAGGTATAAAGCTGGATGCTCGATTAGACACTTCGAGGATGACGGCTGATAAAGTAGCACTGGTATTATCATCATCCCCGTGGTCACTTAGTCGGTGATCCATGAGTAAGGTATAAAGCTGAATTATCGATTAGATATTTCGGGTATGACGGCTAATAAAGTCTCACTGGTATTCTTGTCATCCCCGTGGTCACTTAGTCGGGGATCCATGAGTAAGGTATAAAGCTGAATTATCGATTAGATATTTCGGTGATGTCGGCTGATTAAGTATCATTGGTGTTATTGTCATCCCCGTGGTCACTTAGTCGGGGATCCATATGGCTGTAACTTTTGTCACTCTCGTGGATACTTGGTGAAAGTCGATGTGCCATTATTTGAATTTTAAAAGAGAAAAACATGCAAAAATTTGATGTGTTAATTGTTGGTGCTGGCATGGTGGGTTTAACCTTAGCATTAGCACTGCGCCAATCAAGCCAACTTAAAATTGCTCTGGTAGATAGCTCAGCAGTGGCTGAACTTGATGACAGCATAGATGTAAGAGTCAGTGCCATTAATGTTGCCAGCAAAAATATTTTTGCTAATTTAGGTATTTGGTCGGCTATTGAAAGCAGCCGAGTACAAGATTATCAGCATATGCATGTGTGGGATAAGGCTGGAGTAGGTAAGCTAGATTTTTCCGCAAAAGACAGTGCCAGTTTCCCGCCAGAAGAAAGCTTAGGTTGGATAATTGAGAACAAAGTGATTCGTCATGCTTTATGGCAACAAGCTGAGCTGGATGAAGGTATTCACTTTTTCACTGACAATAAACTCGCCAGCATCAGTCATGGCGATAGTGAAGTTTTTGCTACTTTTGTTCATGACAGTACTAATAATGACGAGCAAGGGGCTAACAGCACACCAACGCAACCTATTATTGCTAAATTGGTTGTTGGCGCTGATGGCGCTAATTCTTGGGTACGTCAACAAATGAATATGGCGATGATCTTTAAAGATTACGACCACCACGCCATTGTTGCTACGGTTGAATGTCCACAAGGTCATCAAAACACCGCTTGGCAAGTATTCCTACCGACCGGACCGTTAGCCTTTTTACCATTAAAACAAGCCAAGTCTCAAGCTTCCGGCGATTTACAAGATGAAAAGACTGACCTTTGCTCTATCGTTTATTCAACGTCACCTGATGATGCTCAACGCTTAACTGCGTTAGATGCCATTGATTTTTCCAAAGAACTAACGGCAGCCAGTGATGGTAAGTTAGGCGACATAAAACTTAAAAGTGAGCGTTTCACTTATCCATTAACCATGCGTTTAGCACAAGACTTTGTTAAAGACCGAGTAGTACTTATTGGCGATGCTGCGCATACCATTCATCCGCTTGCCGGGCAGGGCGTTAATTTAGGGCTACTGGATGCTGCCGCTTTAGCACAAACCTTAACTGCTAAACTCAATAAAGATGAAGAGCTCACCACCGAGCTGGTGAATATATCTGAGCTCAAAGCGTTTTCACGCTGGCGTAAAAGTGAAGCAACAGAAATGATTGCGGCCATGGCTGGCATTAAACAAGCTTTTGCACCGCAGCAATCTGGGATAAAACTGCTGCGCGGTATCGGCATGAACCTTATTAACAACTTTGCTCCAGCTAAAAAGCAGTTAATATCACAAGCGTTAGGTATCAAGGCAGATCTACCCGAGCTTGCCTATCAAAAAGACGCACTGTAGCGTCTACTAATCCCCCCGTATTAACTGCTGCTACATAAGCACGTATAAATAAGCAAAGAACAAATAAAAGCCAAAAAAGTTATTGGCTTTTATTTGTTCTTTGCCGCTAACATTCCACTAACCGCAATGAAAATTTCAAAATACGCCAAGACATCAAATATAATTCAGGTATTCCATAAAACATGGGTTTATATTTTTTAATTGTGAGTATTGCTGTTGAATCAACGATAGCTGGCGGTTATAATCAGTCCACTTTGATAATTCCTTTTGATAACTCTTAGGTACAGCACATGACAAATAAAACAGTATTACATGCTAAGCATTTAGCTTCTGGCGCAAAAATGGTTGATTTTTATGGTTGGGAAATGCCAATTAACTATGGCTCTCAAATTGAAGAGCACAATGCAGTAAGAACTGATGCTGGTATGTTTGATGTTTCACACATGACCATTGTTGATGTGCAAGGCACAGATGCTAAAGACTTCTTACGTCGTTTAGTGATTAACGATGTTGCTAAGTTAACCGTTCCAGGTAAAGCGTTATACACAGGTATGTTAAATGAAGCTGGCGGTGTGATTGATGATTTAATCATCTACTTCTTCTCTGACACTAACTACCGTTTAGTGGTCAACTCAGCGACACGCGAAAAAGATCTTGCTTGGATGACTAAGCAAGCTGCAGGTTTTGATATTACTATTACTGAACGTCCTGAGTTTGGCATGATTGCCGTACAAGGCCCTGAAGCTATCGCTAAAGTCGGTACTTTACTTTCTGCAGAAGAAAGTGCAGCCGTTGAAGGCATGAAGCCATTCTTTGGTGTACAAGTTGGCGACTTATTTATCGCAACTACCGGTTACACCGGTGAAAATGGTTACGAAATTATCATTCCAGAAAGTGCCGCAGAAGATTTATGGCAAAAATTACTAGACGCAGGCGTAGCGCCATGTGGTTTAGGTGCCCGTGATACTTTACGTCTTGAAGCTGGCATGAACCTTTACGGTTTAGATATGGACGAAACAGTTTCGCCAATCGCCGCTAACATGGCATGGACCATTAGCTGGGAACCTACAGACCGTGATTTTATCGGTCGTGATGTATTAACTGCACAAAAATCTGCTGGCGACCAACCTAAGCTTGTTGGTTTAGTACTGGAAGAAAAAGGTGTGCTTCGTACCGCTCAAAAAGTTATTACTGAAGCTGGCGAAGGCATCATCACTTCAGGCACATTCTCACCAACATTAGGTCACAGTGTTGCTTTAGCGCGTGTACCACGCAGCGTAAAAGTAGGTGATGTTGTTGAAGTTGAAATGCGTAAAAAATTAGTTAAAGTTACTGTTACTAAGCCTAGCTTTGTTCGTAACGGTAAAAAAGTATTCTAATCCGTCATAATTTAAATTACAGCTTTATTGTTTTCGTTATTCGTCCTGTCACTTAGTGTACTAAGCTCAAGGACTCATAACTCGACGGCTTCGCTGTAATTCCAATTATTTAGGATTTATATTATTATCTAGCAGCTATTGTGCTATATAAATTACAGAAATTTAATCTATTGATCTAATCAAGTATTTGGTCAATTTACTAATCAACTTACTAATAAAGTAAGAATAGGAAGAATAAAAATGAGCAACATTCCTTCAGAATTAAAATATGCAACATCTCACGAGTGGGTTCGTCTTGAAAGTGACGGTACTGCTACTATCGGTATTACTGAACACGCACAAGGCCTTTTAGGTGACATGGTATTTGTTGAATTACCAGATATTGATGATTCAATCAGTGTTGGTGATGACGTTGCTGTAGCAGAATCAGTAAAAGCAGCTTCAGATATCTACGCACCTGTTTCAGGTACTGTTGTTGCAATCAACGAAGAACTAGAAGATGCTCCAGAGTTACTTAACTCTGATGCTTTTGGTGGCGGTTGGTTATTTAAAGTTAAACTTGACGATGCAAGTGAGTTAGAAAACTTACTTGATGCTGAAGGTTACAAGAACTCTATCGACGAAGACTAATTTTCGATTTTAGCGTCGTTAATCAACTTTAGTCGGCATTGTCGGCGTTGCTCGCCTTGTCACTTAGCTCTTTTTGTAGCTAAAGGCTTACTAAGCTCCAACGACAAGTCACTTGACGGCTTTGTCTAAAGACTGATTATCTTAGCTAAAAGATTGAATCTTAATAATAGGCCTTAAACAGATTAGTTTGAGGCTTTCTTTTATGCTAAAAAGCATAAAAGAAAATCGTATTGTTACACCAAGCTTTAGTCACGTAATGCTCGAAGCCTCTTGTCGAGGAACCAGTATTCATTACTGTAGATTCCCGGTTAAATGAACACGGGTATGACTAACTTAGAGCTTGCTGATATTTTTTAAATTTACGTAATTTACCTACATTTAAGTGAAACTGTTATGACTTCAAAAATAATTGTTAACTCATTATCTGAGTTAGAGCAAACTCAAGATTTTATTCGTCGCCACATTGGTCCTGATGCAGCGCAAACTCAAGCTATGTTAAATGACATCGGCGCTGAATCGGTTGATGCCTTAATTGATGAAATCGTGCCGAGTGATATTCGCCTTGCTGATTTGCCAAACATCGAAGAAAGTAAAACAGAAGTTCAAGCATTGGCTGATTTAAAAGCCGTTGCTAGCTTAAATAAAGTAAACGACACTTATATTGGTTTAGGTTACTACGGTACCTTAACGCCAAACGTCATTTTACGTAACGTGTTAGAAAATCCAGGTTGGTATACAGCGTATACGCCGTATCAACCAGAAATTGCTCAAGGTCGTTTAGAGTCATTATTAAACTACCAACAAATGTGTATAGACCTTACTGGTTTAGACCTAGCTTCTGCTTCATTATTAGATGAAGGCACAGCAGCTGCTGAAGCCATGGCATTAGCCAAACGTGTTTCTAAAAACAAAAAATCAAACTTATTCTTTATCTCAGAAGATGTTTTCCCACAAACCATCGACGTTGTTAAACAACGTGCTGAAATGTTTGGTTTTGACATTATCGTTGCCCCAGCTAATGAAGCTGCAGAGCACGACATCTTTGGCGCACTTATCCAGTACCCAGGCGCTTCAGGTGAAGTAACTGATATTAGCGAGCTAATTGCTAAAATTCATGAGAAAAAAGGCATTGTTGCAGTAGCTGCCGACCTTATGAGCTTAGTCATGTTGAAGTCGCCAGGTGAGTTAGGCGCTGATGCCGTTATTGGTTCAAGCCAACGTTTTGGTGTTCCAATGGGTTACGGTGGTCCACACGCGGCATTCTTCACCACAAGCGACAAGTACAAACGTTCGCTACCAGGTCGTATTATTGGTGTATCTAAAGATACTCGTGATAACCCGGCTTTACGTATGGCAATGCAAACGCGTGAACAACATATTCGCCGTGAAAAAGCCAACTCAAACATTTGTACTGCACAAGTATTATTAGCCAACATGGCAGCGTTCTACGCGGTTTACCACGGTCCTCAAGGTTTAAAAACTATTGCTAACCGTATTCACCGTTTAACTGACATTTTATGTTTAGGTACAGCGACTAAAGGTTTAACAGCAGTTCACGCGAACTACTTCGATACTTTAACGTTTAACGTAAGCAACAAAGCAGAAATCATCGCACGTGCTGCCGCGGCAGACTTAAACCTACGTACTGATATTGATGGCCAAGTTGCTGTTTCTCTAGATGAAACAACTACGCGTAAAAATGTAGCGACATTATTTGATGTGTTATTAGGCGCAGGTCACGGTCTAAACGTAAGCGACTTAGATGATAAAATTGTTGAATGTGGTCACTCTTCAATTCCAGCATCACTAGTACGTGAGTCAGAAATTTTATCTCACCCAGTATTTAACTCGTACCACAGCGAAACAGAAATGCTTCGTTATATTAAAAGATTAGAGAATAAAGATTTAGCATTGAACCACTCAATGATTTCTCTTGGCTCTTGTACGATGAAGTTAAATGCAACCGCGCAGATGATCCCAGTATCATGGCCTGAATTTGCTAACATGCATCCATTTGCTCCAGCTGACCAAGTTGTTGGTTACAAGAAAATGATCGACCAACTAGGTGACTGGTTAGTTGAGTTAACCGGTTACGACAACATTTCAATGCAGCCAAACTCAGGTGCTCAAGGTGAGTACGCAGGTTTAATCGCAATTGTTAAATACCACGAAAGTCGTGGTGATTCACATCGTAACATCTGTTTAATTCCTTCATCAGCACACGGTACTAACCCAGCGTCAGCGCAAATGGTTGGTATGAAAGTTGTGGTAGTTGATTGTGATAAAGAAGGCAACGTTGATATGGCCGACTTAACAGCAAAAGCTGAAGAGTTAGCAGATAACCTTTCTTGTATCATGATCACGTACCCGTCGACTCATGGTATTTACGAAACAACGATTGCTGAAATCTGTAACATCATTCATGACAACGGCGGTCAAGTTTATCTTGATGGCGCGAACATGAACGCACAAGTAGGCTTAACGTCACCGGGTTCAATCGGCGCTGATGTTTCACACCTTAACTTACACAAAACTTTCGCTATTCCACACGGCGGCGGTGGTCCAGGTATGGGTCCTATCGGTGTTAAGTCACACCTTGCACCGTTCCTTCCTGATCACGCACTAGTGACAGTGAATGACGAAACTAAAGGTAACGGCGCGGTATCAGCGGCACCATTTGGTAGTGCGGGTATCTTATGTATCACTTACTTATACATTGCTATGTTAGGTAAAAAAGGTGTTACTGACGCGACTAAATACGCGATTACTAACGCTAACTACTTAGCGACTAAACTTAGCCAACATTATCCAATTTTATACACTGGACCTAATGGCCGCGTAGCACACGAATGTATTATCGATTTACGTCCAATTAAAGCGGACTGCGGTATTACTGAAGTAGATATGGCTAAACGATTAATGGATTACGGTTTCCATGCACCAACTATGTCGTTCCCAGTAGCGGGCACGTTCATGATTGAGCCAACGGAATCAGAGTCTAAAGTTGAACTTGACCGTTTCATCGAAGCAATGGTTTGTATTCGTGATGAAGTACGTAAAGTTGAGTCAGGTGAGTGGACATTAGAGAATAACCCTCTACACAATGCTCCGCATACTTTGGCTGATATTACTGATACATGGGATCGTGCTTATACGATTCAAGAAGCAGTATTCCCAGTACCAGCAGCAGCGAAAGATAAATTCTGGCCAACGGTTAACAGAATTGATGATGTATACGGAGACAGAAACTTAATATGTTCATGTCCTCCAGTTGAGAGTTATAAATAGTAATTTTTATGATTAGTCATCCCCGAGGTTTTTATCGGGGATCCAGTATTTGACTGATAAAATAAAAAGGCGAACCAGAAATGGTTCGCCTTTTTTGTTTAATAAGTACCAGTTAATTAAAGATTGAAAAAGTTTAAAGTATTCTAGTTTTATGATCTGTTTTTAGTATACAATTTCTTTATTGTAATCATGGAGTAGAAACATACATTGAACAAGAAATTAGAAGACTACTACTCTAGATTAGACCAAAGAATTAAGCCTAAAAGCCATAAAGGGGTAGTTCATTTTACTGTTCTTGAACCTCTTTGCGTATATGATAAAGAGTACAGAGATTACACTTTAAATCTTATGAGAAATATTAGTGGCCGAACTTTAGGTGACTTTACCCCAATCCATATAGACTTAACTAACTGCCCTAAAATAACAGCTTCTGCTTCAGTTATGCTCTTTGCTGAAATAAGTAGAGCTCGTATAGCAACCGAAAACGACAAAATTGTAACGATTTCACTTCCCCAGGACCCAGAACTTCAAGAATTATTGCATAGTATAGGGTGGGTCAAAGCAGTAAATGCAGGTTGTAGGGAGCAAAATGCCTTATTTGATAATAATGAGATATTTCAAACTGTAAGTGACCCAGGAAAAGCAATGGCATCTCTTTTGCTTAGTTTAAGAAATAGCGGCATAACTCTGACTTCTATAGAGGCAAAGATATTTACTAAGGGTGTCAATGAGGCTATGCTTAACGTGTTACACCATGCCTATTCTCACGAAGATTTACCTCTTGGAGGTATTGGTCGACGTTGGTGGCAATGCTGTTACACAGTAGTTAAAAATAATGAACCTGAAAAAATGGTTTATATTATATTTGATCTTGGTCAAGGAATTTTGAATTCACTGCCTAAAGATGATATAAATGAAAGTATTCAAGCACATATTCTAAGGGCAATGTCTAAAGGGGTTACTTGTACTGGTGAAAAGGATAGAGGTAAAGGATCTCAAAACATGAAAGATGCGATGAGTATAAGAGAAAACTCAATTCTGTTTATTGCTAGTAATAATGTAGTGTATTGCAAGAAGACCACCGAGATACCTGAATCTGAAGAGTGTACAATTCCGTTTTTAGGGACATTAGTTGAATGGCAAATTTATATATGAATGAGTGTCATATGAAATACAATATTGATTTAGCTGAAGATTTTTCTCCTTTTCCATTTGGGCGTTACACGCCGTTAGATGGGGAATACACAGGAGAAGTATTCAGAGAAAAAATACTTAAAGATAAACTAGTTAAAATGGTTTCAGGGGATAAGCTTGTAGTGAATCTTAATGGAATAGATATAGGTATAGGATCATCTTTTCTAACTGAAAGCTTTGGTGGAGCAGTTAAAAAAGGATATATTGATAAAAAGTTGTTTTTGGAGTCATTGACTATTATTTGTGACGATGGACTTTATGATACTGAAATAAGAGATTATATCAAAGAAGCACAAGTAGAAAGTTAATGAGCATAGTGACTACTATAGTTAGTGCTGTACTTTCTTTTTGCATAGCGGCTTACGGTTGGGGATTCCTTAATAAACGGGCTAATAAGTCTGCAAAGCGCAGTGAAACATTTTCACTAATATCCATTGTTACTTCTATTTTAGATGATTTTGACTCAATGGCTGAAACTCAGTTTAAAGAGTATATCAATGATGCCGCTTTAGTTGGGCCAATACGGTTATCGAAACAAAGATACAATGCTCAAAAGCAACAGATGCATGAAGCCAAATTTCTTACCCGTTATGGAATTTTTAGAGCTAGGCTACTTCATTTAGAAGGTCGAAACGTAGTAATTCCAGCTGCAAACCTCCTAGAGTTAAAAAAAGCAATGACACTTACAGCTATTAACTCATCAATCAATTATCAAAAGGCTTTAATAGCAACACAGAAAATTCATCAGGAGTTATATTTAGCTTTTGAAAGAGAACATTGTGATTAGAATCATGGGTTCAGGGTAATCAAGTGAACTTATCAGGCCAGCCATAATAACTTGGTGATTTACATACTGCAATTTATCAAGCCACCCATAATAACTTGCTCTTATCACACAAGTGTTTTAAAAAGGACAGCAATAGGAATTGATGACACGTTATCGGAAAATCATTAAAAGTTTTCGCTCTGGCAGTTACAGATATGACGACTAACTTTGAAGCAGAACTTGTTAGCTTCAAAGCAAGCATTAAGGAAGAAAAATGGCCATCCTCATAAACCTTGTCTATCACAGAGTAATTTGGCATAGCGTTCCATCGGAATGTTCATTTTTTCTTGCAACCATTTACCTTTAGTCATGAGTTCTTCTCTTTTTATCAAAGGGATGTCATTTTTGAATGCGAGTACGATCGTATTTCCACTTTCAACTTCAAAACTGAGTAGTCTGTTTTCAAATTCTAACTCGAGTAATTCATCTAACTCTTCTCGTGATTTAAGTGCCGTGTGCCAGATATTGAGCACGAGGACACCTTGCTTGTTGAGTGAATTTTTACAATCACGCAAGTAGGATGATTGTATTTGTTTCGGTTCCATGCCTTGTGAATTATATAGATCTGAAAAGATAATATCGCTTTTGATGTCAGTGTTTTTAATGTAGTTCACCGCATCGTCTATATGTATGACGAGGCGTTCCGTGTCGGGTAAGTAAAAATATTCTTTTGCGGTCTTCGCCACTGCTTCACGGTATTCAATCGCGTGTATATTCAACTCAGAGAAACTACTGAGCAGGTTCTTTGCCATTGAGCCTGCACCTAGCCCCATGATGGTGGCTGTTTTTAACCTAGGGATAAAAAACAAACCCGCCATCATGGACTGAGTGTAGCTGAGATCTAATCCATGAATATTATTTAGTTTCATGGAACTTTGATAGATTTTCCCATCAAAGCTGAGGATCCGACTGGTCCTTGTTTGGTAAACATAAACTGGGCCGTGCTCATCTGCTGTTGATGATATACAGGTCCCTTTGATATCCATAGTATTTTTAATACCTTCTAAATTCGTGTATATAACTGGCAGGACACTATAACGGAAAAGAGGGCAAGCGGAAAATTGTTATGGTCAATTCATTAAGCAGAAAACTTAATCTGCCACCCATAATAACTTTTAAGCTTATTTCGAGTGGTATTTAGCATGTTTTATTACTATATTCATGACATTGATAGGCAGTTATCAGACAATCAAGTAGGCGTTTTTCTAGGTATTTGTCTAACTTCTGAGTAGCGGATTACTTGTTAGCCGCGTAATAAAAATCAAAGTATTTTCTATGATCTACGCCAGCTAAGTTAGAGCTGATTTTATTCGGGTGTTTATAGTCTTTCCAGTTAGCTACATTGCGACCGACATTAAGTTTAGGGAAATCTATATTTCCCTCCTCTTCCATTTTTAAAAACTGTTTCATTTTCAGTAAACTACCTTGCTCACTTATATCTATCGTCAATAAGTTATCTCTCCCTTCAAAATACGAATAAACCATTTGCTGATGACGCTCATAGCAATCGCTTAATTCATGATAGTTTAAAGGCAACTCGACAGAGAATGTATCATGAAAACTGCGTTTTAAAATGGGATTAAATCGCCCCGTTTTCGGTTCTAAATGAGGCGCCATCTTTTCAAGTAACATGGTAATCGAAGGGAGCCATTTATCCATGCCTCTTGTTAAGTAGATAAATTTAGCCTTGGGAAATAAACCATCTAACTGTTGATAATCGCTAAAACAGGGGGAATCAGATATCGCATCCGCCACTTCAAACGTACGCTTGGTAAACGCGGTATGAGCTACAGCTAAGCCTAGTTCTAATAGTGCAACACTAATACTGGTAGTGCCCGTTCTAGGCAAGCCAATAATAAATATTTTAGACATCTGATACTACTCGTATTTAAAAAGTCGCCATTATAATCGCATGTACTAAATAGGTAGAGCTAAATATCAAAGAATAGGTAATACACAAGCATTATGCCGATAAGTTAAGCATAAAAGAGCTGTAAATCCCATCTCAGCAATTCAATCTCCAATTAGCAAAGGTAGACCTCGACCCGAGACACGATGTCGAGGGTTGCCGTTGTTCAGGGAAGACTTATACCACGAGCTTAGCAGCAGGAGTCGTGGTGTACGCTAGTTGAAATTGAAAGTTGAATGTTTTGCTGAATGGGCGCTCTGGGGATTGAGAATGGGGCGGAGCGGTCATTCACCTTTTCGTGTGGTCGCCACCGCGACGCAAAGTAATGTTAAACTTTTTGATAATATTTAAGTTCTTTAGTTTTATGCCGATACTGAGAAATAGTAAATAATATCATTAGGGATAGAACAGAAATGGAATTACGTACAGAACAACTGCAAGCTTCTATTGCGCCAGCATATCAGGAAAAAATATCAGCTTCAGAGCAGGCATCTATGAAGGTTTCCGCTGAAATAAATACATCCTCCTCAGAGCACTTAAAAACGGATCAAGTCACCATTTCAGAAGAAGGGCATGAAAAAAGTACTAATGATAAAAATCAAGCAGCAATGAGAAAATTATCAGGGCAAGAAGAAGTTAGTAATACTAATGGTAAAGAACAAAAGACGGTAGATGAAAAAATTGCTGAGTTGCAAGAAAAAATCGCCGAATTAATCGCAGAAATAGCTCAAGAGCGCAGAAGCGGTGATGAAGAAAGGACCAAGAGCATGGAAGCCGAATTAGCTATGTTAAATGCGCAGCTACTACAATTAATTGAGCAAAAAATGGGATAGACTCTGTAACAAAATCTGTTACAGGCTCGGTTTAAATATAATAAATGGGGTCAGAGTGAATTTAAATGATTTGTCGTGGTGGCGACGACACCCAAAATAGAAGGGGACTAAACGCACTGCACCTAAGAGAAGCCCTTTGGAATCCCCCCGGCGTTGCTAACAAACGTATTCTTCAATTCACTCAAGTGTTATCGAGGCTATTTCAAGTAAAGGGGCTGAAGTCACATCATGACAACGTGCTCAGGAGAATATGCATCCTGCATTCTCTAATAAGTCACATCCATGTGACGTCTGTATTGTCTAATAAGCAGCATCCATGCAGCGCCATGATGAACATACGTGAACACTTTCATTCATTTCAGCGTTTGTTCAAGCAGACTTGGTGCTTGTTGATACCGTGTCACTTGATCTCACCAAAAGTTATATTGCTCGTTTGATAAATGAGAATAACCAAGATCTCCTACTCTCATCTCAGCAATTCAATCACCAACTAGTAAAGGTAGACCTCGACCCGAGACACGACGTAGAGGGCTGCCGTTGTTCATGGAAGACGTATACCACGAGCTTAGCAGCAGGAATCGTGGTGTACGCTAGTTGAAATTGAAGTTGAATGTTCTGCTGAGTAGGGCGCCGCAGGAGTTCCAAGGGGAGGCGCGGCGGTACATCGCCCCTTTTCGTGTGGTCGTCACCGCGACGTCAAACAGGAAAGTTAACTCCAAGCTAAAGTTAAATTCACTACTCGGAAATAAATAAAATATACTTTAATAAATATGTCTGAATTGGTCTATATGGAAGACAAATTACTCGTATCAAACTACTCTTAACAGAACGTTATTGTTATGAGTTTGTAGCCGATTGCATCAAGCTGTTATACAAAATACCAGGCTTTAAGGAAGATGAATGGGATACATCAATTGTTTTGTTATTACTTTTGCTTTCTTTAGTCATGCACTCAGTGCTCAGCACATAACTATTGTTACTGAAAACTTGCCACCCTTTCAAATAGTGCAAAAAAACAAAGAAATTACAGGCCTAGCAACTGAGATAGTAAAGGAGATCTTTGCTAGAGCAAATATTAGCCACAGCATTGTAATCAGTGACTGGTCAATCGCCTACAAACATGCCGCAGAACTAAAGGATATATGCATTTATTCTGTGGTACGTCTACCATTTCGCGAGTCTCTATTTCAATGGGTGGGTCAAATTAGTAGCGCTAGCACTTCTTTTTATTCATTGCGTGAAAAAAACATTGTCTTACATAAATTTGATGATGCACTCCAGTATAGGGTTGCGGTAAATGAAAACTATGCCTCACACTACTACTTGCTGAACAAAGGTTTTAAAAAAGACAAAAATTTATATGTATTGAAAAACTACAACGCCTTGCTAAAAATGCTTGAGGTAAGGAAAGGCAGCATTGACTTAGTTTTGCTTAATGACGAAATTCTGATCAACAAACTTGATTCGCCTAGTAAAATGAAAAAATACCGTAAGCATTCTGTGATCCATGACTTTAGATTCGATTTTTTTCTGGCTTGCAGTTTAAAAACTTCGTCAGTTGTTGTTAAAAAACTGTCAACATCATTGCAAAAGATGAAAGCGGACAATAGTTTGAAAAAATTAACTCAGAAATGGCAGACACGTTTAGTCAGTGGTCAATGAATAAATGGCAACAGATAAAATCAAAATTATTTGTCGCTGTGTTCGCCGTGCTTATCTTTGCGGTGATGTCTAACCATTACCATTTTGTGGTATATGTTGATGAGAGTGAGGCTAAAAATAAAAAGGGGGCTTATAGCAATTAGCATCAATACAAATCCTGCTACTTTATCTATTTTTTGTTTTTGTCTATGTATGTATCAATATCGATGGCATCGATCTGTTCTGGCTGTAAAAACTTTTTTGCATATTCCAAATAAACACCAGACTCTAGAAATAATGTGAAAATATCAGGGTCAATATGTTGTTCTTTAACCATAACCATCATAATTTTTAGTGATTCGCTTAACGTTTTGGCATTTTTATAAGGTCGGTCTGATGCCGTTAATGCTTCAAAAATATCAGCCACAGCCATAATCCTCGCTGGTATTGACATCTGGTCTTTGGTTAATTTTTTCGGATAACCGGTACCGATTAAGGTTTCGTGGTGGCCTCCTGCGTACTCAGGCACCCTTTTTAACTCATCGGGTAGCGGCAGCTTATTTAGCATTTTAATGGTCACAATCATATGAGCATTAATTTTAAATCTTTCTTCCGCGGTTAAGGTACCCTTCTTAATCCGTAAATTATAAAGCTCACCCAAGTTATATAAGTATTTAGGGATTTCCACTTTAAAACCTTGTTCTTCATATTCTTTAGTTCTATCGATTGTTCTTTTTATTAGATGCTGTTTCTTGTCACTTAATAGTGTTTCTTGATGCGGGGCCTGTTTAATGTCCGGGTACCTCACCCTTTCATCATTTGATAGACCTAATGAATCATCAAAATACCTGAGCCATGGCCGAGCGCCGATACGTTCTAACTGTGCGATATCGTCGTCATGCATAAACTCGCCACCGATATTACACTTGGCTATAAATGCAAACTGTTCAAACAATTCATCCTGTTGTGTTTGTAACTGTTGGTTAACTAGCGTTTGATCCTGACCCTGGATAATTTTTTGATAGGCGGTTATTTGTAAATCCCGATGTATAATTTCAAATCGAGCTCTTATCTCATGTATTCTGTTATAGATCGTTTCTAATTTTACCGCTTTATCGACCACATATTCAGGAGTTGTCACTTTTCCGCAGTCGTGTAACCAGGCGGCTATTTCTAACTCTCGTTGTTCTTCTTTAGTTTTTAAATCAAAATCTTTAAAGGCATAATTTTGTGATTTTTTTGCGGCTTCGGTGAGCATCAAAGTTAATATCGGCACCCGATGGCAATGGTTTCCGGTATAGACAGACTTTTCATCAATCGCTTCTGCAATCAATTGCATAAAGGCGTTTAGCAGTGCATCTTGCTCCCTTTGGTGATCGTTCATCTTATTGGACATTTTTAACATCGAAACACTTAACAGGTTAAGCTCTTCAATTGAGGTGTCTATTTGCTGTACCTGATCATAATCTCGATTCTTAATGATATTACTTTGATTTTCTAAGGCTAGAATTGGTTTGACGATTAGGGTTGAAACATACCAAACTATCGGCAGCAACAATAAAAGCAAGATGACGCTGGTAATGAAAGATTCCTGTATCTCGACCATATAAGGCGCCATTGCATCGTTCTCTTTGGTCATTACCGCTAAGAAATTACCAGTGTCCATGATGGCTGTAAATAGAAAGTAATCAGTGCCATCTATTACTATAGTGCTTACGGTATTCAAATCTTGTTTGGCAATCGTTAATATCTCAACACTAGGTATTACATTGGAATGACTAAGATACAAATTGTGCTCACCTTGTGGAAACCATTTATTTTCCAGGAAATCGACTTCTCTGGTCGTTAGGCTAGCGTAGGCTTGGTCCAAGATTTCAATTAATATTTTTTGCTTACTAATATAGTGTAATCCGGCCATAGAATTATCAGAAATATTTTGATTAGTTAACGCTGTTGCTTGTAAATTAGTTAGCTGATGGTTGCTTGAAATATGCTGATAGACCTTGTCTAGTTCAATGTTAGCTGCAACCTCGCCAGCGGCAACCATTTCGAGGGCGGCGGTCGGGGTGCTCGTCTCGATGATTTTTATTGCTGGATAATTTCTTTTGATATAGTCATGAGAATAAAAATACCCTATCGCGTTGGAGACACTTTGATTATTCTTTTCAATCTCTGCCAATGTGCTATAAAGTGAATCTTTTCTTACGATTAATTTCGGCGTGATTTTGAGATAAAAATCGTTAGAAAAATAGTTATCCTCAGTGCGGTACTTTTTTGACAAAATCGCGGGTAACACATCGATGGTGCCATTGTCGTATAATGTCACCAACTCCGACCAGGAGTAACCGTTGATAAAGCGTATGTTCATCTCTGATTTTTGTGCCAGCAATCTGATTAAATCAACCGAATAGCCTTTGGGAACACCACTGATGGCGTAATCAAAAGGTGCCCAGTCTAGTTCGTTGCCAATGACGATACTTTCTAAGCGATCTAAATATGCTCTTTGCTTTTTTGTTAAGGCAATCTTGCTTTCAACCAGCACAGGATCTTTATTCTCATTGAGTTTAGATATTAACTCTTTATCCTGATTGAAAATAAATGAGCTTATGTTGCTACCTAGTCTTTGATCTTTTAAGTTGTCAGAAATAGTCGATATTGCATAGTCTAAAGAGAGTACCGAGCCAGTATTCTTGACTTCCTTGACATAAGATATTCCTTGGGTAGATAAGTTTGCAAAGGCAAAGGGCGGTGTTTTCATCACCTTTTTATGCTTTAGTGCTGTGATGTACCAGTTTCTTACTCGAGGATCAAAGTTGGTCTTTATTTCAGCGGTTTTGATGATATTTAGGTTTTCATCTAAAAAATATTGATATTTGGTAATATCGCTACCTTGTCTATAGGTTCTTTCTTCGAGAAATTTGGCGTTTGGTGCCGGGTCTAAATCCGTTAAGGTTCGATGAATTTTTAAATTAATTAGCAGATAAAAATTACCATATTTGTCGCCCATATCTATTGCGTATAAGTCTTTATTGGCTTCTAACAGATCGATATAACTTTCTAAGTAAAGATGCTTGTTACCAAGTTCAGGCAAAAGATCAATATTGGCGGCATGGCTCAGTGGAATTAAAATACTTTCATTTATTTGATCAAAAGACAAACTTCTCTCAGCGATTTTTTTTGCGTATAGAGAGAAGCTTTCTTGGGTCGCTTTTAACGCGAGTTTTTTTGCTGAGAAATATTTTTCAATGGCGATGACCGAGGTAAAAATCGTAATGATCATAAAGAACAATAAAAGTATGGTTGGTCTAATTTTTATTAAAAAATTTGGTATCGCCATCATAGTATATTGTTCTTATTATATGTTTATTCTTAATACTATAGACATAGATGGATACCTAACTCAACATGGATAGTGTTTTTTTTAGCCTACGTAATACTGATTTGGTTTAATGGAATAGGACACTTTGATAAAGGATAATAATCAAGGAGTCAGACCCTGAGCTATCCCCACAAATCACCTTAATAAATCACCTTAATAAATAAAAATAACCATGACACTCACAACAAACTTAATCTGCCACCCATAATAACTTGTACATATTTCCATCAATAAACTAGGCTTAATTTACTTTCATTAAGTCTGGTGATTATTATGCCTACAAACTTAATCTGCCACCCATAATAACTTGTACATATTTTCATCAATAAACTAGGCTTAATTTACTTTCATTAAGTCTGGTGATTATTATGCCTAAGCCTCGCTCGCAACAGATCAGTTTGTTAGATACACCGTATTATCATATTTGCAGTCGCACGGTGAGAAAAGCGTTTTTGTGCGGTGTTGATAAAGAGTCAGGCATTAGTTATGAGCACAGACGTATCTGGATTGAAAAACGGATTTTTCAATTAGCTCAAGTCTTTGCTATTGATATTTGTGCGCATGCCGTGATGCATAACCACTTACATATAGTTTTGCATGTTGATAGTGAACGCGTGAAATTCTGGTCAACGGCTGAAGTACTTGAACGTTGGCATCAATTATTTAAAGGCACATTACTCACACAAAAATATCAAAATAAACAGTCGCTTGATAAATTCCAACTTGCCATGGTTGAGACTACTGCGAATGTTTACAAACAACGTTTGATGGATATCAGTTGGTTTATGCGCTCGTTAAATGAGCCTATCGCCCGACAAGCCAATCGAGAAGATAAATGCACCGGCCACTTTTGGGAAGGGCGCTTCAAATCACAAGCGTTGCTTGATGAGGGTGCTATATTGTCGTGTATGGCGTATGTTGATTTAAACCCCGTGCGTGCAGGTATTACTGCCACGCCCGAGAAATCTGACTTTACTAGTATTAAACTACGTATAAAATCAGCGATAAAAGGTGAGCAACCCAAAGCTTTACTACCATTCACAGGTAATGAACACCAACAAAAAAATAAAGGTATTCGATTTAGTTTACAAGACTACTTAACCCTAGTGGATGAGACCGGACGTATTATTCGTACTGATAAAAGAGGCGCGATTAGCCAGAAATCTGAACGTATTTTAGCAAGGTTACACATTAATGAAGAAAGCTGGTTAAAGCTGACCACAGACTTTGAATATATTTTCACAGGCGCGGTAGGTACAGCCAAGCACTTAAGTGAATTTACCGAACATGTTGGCTTGCAGCGAACCCATGGTATCATTAATGCTCAAGCCTGCTTGAATAGCGCGTAACCACCAATACAATCACGAATAAACTGACTTTATTTGTTATTTTTAAATGTCGGCTTTAACTCGCCTAAATTTTATATTTTGACTGTTTCTAGTGTGTTAAGTGTACGGTTGATAACTATCCCTTAATAATTCCCCGCTTTTAGCTGTGAAAAATTTCATACCTAGTCTGTTTTTTATATCTGTGTTTATAGTTATTTATTATGGCTGGCAGATTGAAATTGTGGCTGGCAGAGTGAAATTCGCAGAGTGAAATTGTAAACCTAAGCAGTTTAGTGAATTGAAAAATGTAGAAATAAAGGGATCAATGACAAATAACGGATCTCGATAGCCAATGTTATTGATTAAGGTCAAATAACATCCATAAAATACGTCTATTCATATTCAATAAAGCAAGATCAGTAGTAAGATAATAGCCCTCATTTTAAAATAAGTTGTTACCATGAAAGTTGATCTTAATAGCCGTTACGGCTTAAATCCCGCGCATAGTGAAGTGGTCGAGGCGTGCAAAATTATTGAGCCGTGCGATACGTTAGATATGGGGTGTTCGAATGGGCGTAATGCTGTGTATCTCGGTCAACTCGGGTTTAACGTTACCGCTATAGATACTAATGCAGGGGCTATTGATATGCTAAAAAGCATTAGTATTGAAGAGAAGATGAATAATATTAATACTCAAGTGTACGACATTAACAATGCGAACCTTGATAAGGACTATGGCTTTATTTCCTGTACCGTAACCTTAATGTTTATCGACCCATCTCGTGTTGATTCAATTATTGCTGATATGCATAAGCGTACTCTGGTTGGCGGTTATAACCTAATTGTATGTGCCATGAGTACAGAAAAACACCCATGCCCGGTTCCCTTCCCATTTACCCTAAAAGCGGGACAATTGCGTGAGGCTTATGAGGGCTGGGAGCTGATAAAGTACAATGAAGATGTAGGAACTATGCACAATGGCGCGGAATTACAATTTGCGACCATGTTGGCGCGAAAACCTGGCTAAAATAGGTAAAGCAGCCATTGTTACAGTCTATTCTATAGGTAAATCGATATAATAAATGGGGTGATACACTTTCTATAATTTGTCGCGGTGGCGACGACACTCAGAAGAAAGTGTGAGACTGCCTCCACTTTTTCTTCCTCCTTTGGAATCCCTCGGCGCTGCTAACAAACTTATCGGCATTGGTATTACTAAGTTAATTAAGGGCTGCGACATCTTGTCGAAAGCTCAATTTTCGCGATATCCTGTTTTCATTTATTAAAGTAATATTTTTAGCCATAAGTTGCATCGACCTTTTATTAAATGTTACTTCAGGTGAATTGAATTTTTGCTGATTAATAATGCCAGAAACCCCGGTTAAAACCAGTTTACCTTGCGACCAAAATGCTTCTTTAAACTTTAGGTTACTATCTTTTAAGTAAAGTGTACCTTGTTGAAATTGTGTGATTTTATATGACTTAAATCGAAAGAATAAAAAATACGTTTTACTCTTAATTTGGGAGTAATCCTCAATAAAGCGTTTTGCGGTGATTTTAAAATACACCTTAGCAATATTACCGCTATTTAGATAAAATTTATGCTTAGTATCCGTCATCACTGAATTTACCTCAGTAGCCAAGGCTACTGAGGTAAATGTTAGTACCACTATGGCAAAAAATTTAGTGAAATTGCCCAAAATAAAATGGATTAATCTTCTAAGCAATTTTGTGCTACGCCAGTCTCATCTGTATACGTACATTCTAACAGGATTCGTTCAGGATCAGCCGTTGCTTTTGGCTCAATAGATATATTTACATTGGCATAAATCGCATAAATAACCGTATAAATTTTTGCTCCGTCGCTATAAATCAAAGTAGTGTTATCAAAATCGACACTTTCATCACCATCGGTATAATCGCCCAACGAACACATCGGTTCATCCATGTATTTTGAAAAGGCTTCTGAATAGGTATAGTCGCCACAATCAATGTTAACACTGATATCAAAATCATTACGGTCGATAGCAGTAGCTGTTGAATACATCGCCTGCAGATCAAGTTTACCTTCAATATCGTCAGCAAATAAACCTAAAGAAACGGGTGAAGTAGTACCATCTTCTGCCTTTAAATTGTTTAAAAAGCTATCAATTTTATTTATATTCTCTTGTTGCGTAGCAGCGTCGTCAGTACTTTCAGCTAGGTAAATGTCTTTGCCAATTTCTATTACCTTGATTAAACTTGTTTTAGCTAAGGTTAAATATTTTTCATCTGCGTGTAAGCTAGCAAGCTCAGTATCTAATATTAGCGTTTCCGGATGAATACCGGCAGTGGTGAATTCAGACTCCGCGGTAATAGCAGTAGCTTTATATAACGAATCACCTACAGTAACTGAATAATAAGGAACGTTTATAACCTCAATTTGTTGCTCAATTGTTTGTGATAAATAATATGCATCACTACCATAATTATAAGCACTGAAATAACTTAATACACTTGCTGTGCCGAGTGCAGAAATTTGTATTTGCTTTGCCATTGTAGATGTTAAGCTAAAATTTTCACCATAATTAGCGACATAATTTTGATCAGTAAAGCTTTCAGCTAAAGCATCACTTGCGGCTACTAGGCGTGTGCTCATTTCAAAAAACAGACCCGAAATATCTTCTGTTGAGCCGGTAGCCTCTTTTAACATTACCTCTGAGGCGTTCAATGAAGCATCAATGATTTTCGGTAAAAACTCAGTATAATCATTTGAACTATCGGTAATATCTATGCGTGCTTGTACACGAGGGTCGTTTAAAATTTCAAAAATTGAAATAATCGCTTTTAACGATTTAATATCATTATTATTACTATCGTCCTCGGCATCTAAAATTGCATGTACGCCAGCTAAGAAATTTTGTATATCAAGTTGCTCAAAATCTCCTACAGCATGGATTTCATTGATAACTTGATCAATAGCTTTGCTATGATAGCCCTTGGAATCACCTAGACTTTCCTCTATGTGTTTTTGTGCAGCTTCAAGCGTAACTGCTTCAAGTCCGGTGATGTCAAAAATAGCTTGGTAAAAAGTCTCTTCATTAGAAGTTAAAAGTGATGCTGTTAACCCGCTAGCATCAAACGCAGTAATATCAATACCATTTTCCGGATCGCCATCAGCGTCAATAGTTTGTAATAAAGAGGCTATTTTTATTGCTTGTTCGTCGTCTTCGGCAATATCAAAAGGGGTAACTATAGGAGCTTCTATGCTCATGTTAGCAATTGAGCCTAATGAAAAATCACCAATCTTAAACGTACACGTGTCGCCCAATTGATAATTAAACTTTCCTTCTACATCGGTAACACCCGTAGTGTCCCCACACTCATAATTAATGCCGGCAACGGCACTATCAATAAAAGTACCTTGATAAGTCTCCGTTACAACATCGGCTAAATCGTCTTCAATAATATCTTCTGATGAGGAGTCAGATCCTCCACAAGCTGATAAAAATGAAATGGCAGCGGCAACCGCCGCTAATTTGAATAGTTTTTTATATGACATGATATTTCCTTATATTTAAAATCCAAGTTGGTCAAGCTAACACATTATAGTCGGAATATAGAACCGAGGCACAAAACAAAAAACAAAAAACAAAAACAGCAAGAAATAACAAGAATAACAATGACATTCACTGATGATTTCTAAATGTACACGACGTTACTATGGTTAAATAATCATCTGGTTTAGAGTGTTTCATTATGGCAACTGCAAGAAAGAGACAGTAGATAAGTGAGTGTCATTTATAACTATTTATAACTATTTATAACTCCTAGCTGAGCTAGTTTAATCGACAGCAATCAGTTACCCTCGTTGTTAAAAAACATCACTTGTAAAAGGTCGTAGAATGTCGAACGCTTATGTCAGTAATTTAGCTATTTATCCCCTGAAATCTTCCGCGGCTATCCGTTGTGAAACGGTGAAAGTGCTTGGCACTGGTTTACAGGGAGACAGACGTTTTATGCTGACTAAATTAGACGGTACCTTTATTACCGGTCGAACACACCCAAAAATCACCTCGATCAGCTCTTATTACCGCGGAGAAGATTTAGTTTTACAGCATCCAAGCTGTGAAGAGCTGTTATTGCAGCCACAACACTTTTCCAGCAGTTATTTTCCTACCTCTGTTTGGGGCACATCATTTATGGGGCAGGGTTGCGGGTTGTCAGCCGATCAATGGATCAGTGAATTACTTGGAGAGCCACTGCGGATTCTATATTTTGGCGAGAAATCAAAGCGTAAGGTAAATAAGCATGAAGTGCACGAAGTGGGCTTCGCCGATGGTTATCCGCTGTTACTGGTCAATGATAACTCGCTGCAGCACTTAAATCAGCGTCTACCGGCACCGATTAGCATGGCAAACTTCAGACCTAATATCACCATTGCAGGATTGCCTGCCTGGCAGGAAGATGAGTGGGCGAAAATCCGCATAGGAGAGGTATTGTTTGAGCTACCAAAACCCTGCAGCCGCTGTGTATTCACCACTGTTGATCCTCATACCCAACAGCCGGATAAAAATCTTGAGCCCTTAAAGACTTTGACCAGTTATCGTCAGGAGCAAGATGGTACTAATGTGATGTTTGGTGAAAACATGTTGGCGCTCAATAGCGGCACTATAAAAATAGGTGACAAAGTTGAAGTTATTAAAACTAAAGCGAGACCTGTGTACCAGGATAATTGGCAACCTGCTCAAGCCAGATTGGCCAAACAGTTAACTATATCTGCCGATGCTAATAGCAGTCAGACCCTGCCTGGTACCGATGCGGCAAGTACAATCCACAATAAAGAATTATTACGCTGTGTACAGATTATTGATGAAACAGCAGACGTTAAAACCTTCAAGTTTATCGCTGATCCTATTGTTCGCTTTGGCTATTTACCCGGCCAATTCATCACCTTGCACGCCGAAATAGACAAGCAACTGGAAAACAGATGTTACACACTATCGTCAAGTCCCTCTCGACCAGATCTGATTTCAATTACCGTGAAAAGGGTCGAGGGGGGCTTGTTCTCAAATTGGTTGCATGACTCTTTTGCCGTAGGTTCAAGCATAGAATGTACTAAAGCCAGCGGTGTTTTCTACCTGCAAAGTTCCAGCCGTACTAAGTTGTTGTTATTGTCCGCAGGCTCAGGAATTACGCCTATGTTGTCGATTGCTCGTTACATTACCGATCTGAGTTTGAACATAGATATTCAATTTCATCACAGTGCCCGTACTGATGAAGATCTGATCTGTTTCGAGGAGTTGCAACTGTTGGCAATTCAGCATGCTAATTTACATTTATCTTGTAACTTTACCCGTCAGAGCGATGCCGCTAACTGTGACATCGTGCACTTTTCTGGTCGATTATCGACCGATATGTTAAACCAGTTCAGCAGCGATCTACTGGAGCGAGAAGTGTTTGTCTGTGGTCCGGATGAATTTATGACAAACGCCAAAATTCTGCTGACTCAATTAGACCTACCTGGCTCTCAGTATCATCAGGAAAGTTTTGTTATTGATGTCGCGCCCCCTGAGCACGATGCTTCTAACCGTACTTATAAAGTTAATTTCTTGCAGTCGGGTATCGAAGTACAAATATCAGGCGACCAGACGATTCTCGAAGCGGCAGAAGAGGCGGGTATCACTCCTGATTACAGTTGTTTAGCGGGCATTTGTGGCAGCTGCAATAGCAAGCTGGTCAATGGTGAGGTGCATGCTCCCAATGCCATGGCGATTGATACCGAAGATGGCAGTGGTGATTTTCTTCCCTGCTGTAGTTATGCTCGTTCAGATCTGGAGGTTAATCTGTAATTAAAAGTAAGGTAAAATCAAGGGGGCAGAACCCTTGATTATTTATCTCAAACAGTCATTAAGTAAACTTTACAGTGAAGTAATTGAATAAATTGGCTCTGTGTAAATTTAAGTGTTTTGTCGCGGTGGCGACGGCACCCAAGGGGCGATACACGCCAAACCCCCCTTGGATGTTGTCACCACCGCGACGCCATTCTGTGATATAAATATCAAACGATTTAGATAATCATTCAAGAATAATAAAACTACTTCACAATGACATGCGCAGAAAAGTTGAATGTATTATCAGGTTCAGTTTCTAAATTATCTGCAAAGTAAATCTGATACTTACCAGACTCCTTAAATACTGTTTTCGTGATTTTTAGACCGTTTTCCCAAATAGTACCTTTAGTGCTTTTTATTGGGAGCTCTAATACTTTTATTAATGAAAACTCTTCTTCAGACATCATTAAAACATTTGCTTCGGCACTTTGAATGATAAACCATTGATCATTAGAATCGACTATGGCTAAGTTTTTAGGTCTTAATTTCGGCAAATTTATTGTTATGACGTCATTTTTTGTTAGCTCTGTTGAGCTAATGAAAAAGTGTTCAACCGTATGATGCTTTTCAGCTGTAACGGCCTTAATTTCTCCACATCCGATAGAAAGGAGTGCCAAGCAAAATAATATGAATGTGCTAACTATAATTTTCATAATGACTAGAACTGCAGGTGAAAATGAGGAGGTGTAACTTCAAGGATCACTTTAGTTGCGACACCTAATGCAGCAGTTTTAAATTTTATTTTCTCATTGGGGGTCATGTCCCTACTTCTAACATCAATAGCACCTTTTCTAAGATGTTTAGAAATATATACTTTTTTAAGTATTTGAGAATCAATTGTCGACTTAATAGACTGGATTACCTGGGGTTTTAATTTTTTAGCGGTTACTGCATCATCATAGCTTTTTTTGATCTCTTGAGCCGCGACTCTATTCTTATAAACTGCCAACTTATCACCGCCTACAAGCTTACCGTACATAGCTTCTGCTTGGCTTTTTGATGTTCTTTTCCCACTTGTTATAACAATACCTTTTTGAGTGGAGCTATAATATTTATCTGCAATTTTTTTTACTTTTAATTTAATATTTGCTTCTAATATCACACCAGTCTTGGTTGTATAATGCTCTTTCATTGCTAGTCCTTTAGGTTGATTCTTTTGTACTTTGTATTCTTCAGGATATCTTAAGCCAAAGTAGCTGAAAATAAAATGTTAATAACTCATGGGGATAAAATTTACATTTATTTAAATAAAGTTAGTGTCGTAATAAAGAAGTCAATTTAAATAAGTGTTTTAAAACGTCGATACAAGAAAGAAATACACGTGTACAAAATAATAGCCATTATAATAATTGGGTCAGAGTTAATTAAATAATATTGTCGCGGTGGCGAGGACACCAAGAAGAAAGAGTGAGACTGCTTCAACTCTTCCTCTCTCTCTTTGGAATCCTTCGGCGCTGCTACATCAAACGTAATCCTACACTCAGCACAATATCTTCGACGTAACAGCAATGAAGGTACATCAGGACAATATGTTCAGGAGAATATGCATCCTGAATTCTCTAATAAGTCACATCCATGTGACGTCTGCATTGTCTAATTAGTTGCATCCATGCAGCGTCAAGTCGGCAATAATACTCACGCTAAATCGGCATACACTATGAAAAAATGGCGTTTATATTCGCTATTTTAGTTGCCTTTATACCTAGGTCATAATTGAGTTAATATTATGTTACATATTGTGACTTTAATACGTTCACTAACCCAATTTTTATGTGTATATTACTGCAAACTTATGATTAATAATGATCTTCAAGTGTGTATCACAAGGATAATAATGAGAAAGAACAACGTTACTTTAATCGCAACTTTAGTTGCAGCAGCATTAGGTGTTAGTACACTTAGCGGTTGCAATACCACAGAGTCTACTGCTAACACTCAATCGGTATTAGCTAACTCGCTATTAGCCAACCAAACGGTAGTTAAAAGTCAAAATGATCAACGTCTTTACCGTTATGTAGAGCTCGATAATGGCTTAAAAGTAATACTCGTTTCTGACAGTAGCGCTGATAAATCTGCTGCATCAATGGATGTACATATAGGTCACATGGCTGATCCTGAAGATCGTGAAGGTCTTGCCCATTTCTTAGAACATATGTTGTTTTTAGGTACTGATAAATACCCTAAAGTGGGTGAATACAATGAATATTTAAAAGCGAATGGCGGTTGGTCAAACGCAGGAACAGGCCAAGAGCATACCAATTATTTTTTCCAAGTAAATCAAGACTCCTTAGAAGATGCCACCGACCGTTTTGCGCAATTTTTTATCTCGCCTAGTTTAGATAAGCAATACGTAGACCGAGAAAAAAATGCGGTTCACTCTGAATACAGCATGAAGATTAAAGATGATGCTCGCCGTATCAGAGAAGTATTAAAAGACACGCGCAACCCAGCACATCCATCAAGTCAATTCTCGGTAGGTAATTTAGATACCTTAGCTGATCGCGAAAATGATTTACTTATTGATGACTTAAAAGCACTTTATAAAGAGAATTATACTGCCAGTCGTATGTCACTTTCGTTAGTGGGTCGTGAAGATCTCGATACATTAGAAAAATGGGCGCGTGAAAAATTTTCAGCCATTCCAAATAATGGTTCAAAATCTACTCCGGTAACGATGAAGCCTTATTTAGCGGAGCAGTTAGGCGTACAAATTAATATCGAACCAATGAAAGATACCCGAAAATTAACCTTGGCATTTCCTGTTACTAAATCAACTCAGTACTTTGAAGAAAAGCCACTTCAAATTATCGCATCCTTACTCGGTCAAGAGGGCAAAGGTAGCTTATATAGCCATCTGAAAAACCAGGGGTTAATAGAATCTTTAGGTACAGGCGCTTATGGTCCTGATGATTTTGAACGTGCTTCCATAAGTATGACACTGACACCTAAAGGTCTAGCCAATTATAAACAAGTTACTGAAGCGGTATTTTCTTATTTAGCACTGTTATCAAATGAGAAATACAACCAAACGTACTTTAAAGAACAAGCCGCTATTTCAAAAAATAGCTTTGATTTTTTAGAAAAACAGGATGCAGCAGATACGGCTAGTAGCCTTTCGCGACAGTTACAGTACTTTTCACCAAAAAATATTTTAAATGAAGGGTATTTGTATAATGAATATTCTCATCAATTAGTTACTGAATATTTGGCGCAGTTAACACCTGAGAATATGCGCTTAGTATTAGTTGCTAAAGGTTTAACAACGGATAAAGTTCAGCCTGAATATAATACTCCTTATTCAATGACTAAAATCAGTGCAGAAGACATTAGTCGTTATCAATCACCTAAAACGATTGATGCCTTTTCGTTACCAGCGCCTAACCCGTTTATTGCTACTAACCTAACAATGAAAAAAATAGAGTCAGATGTAAACAACCCAGTGGTTGTTTTTGAAAAATCAGGTTTTACATTGTGGCACAAGCAAGACACTGAATTTAGAGTGCCTAAAGCCTCTGTTAACGTACAGATATATTCTGACCAAGCAGGAAAAGATACTTTATCTCGTGCTCAAAACTATCTTTACAGTGCGTTATTAAAAGACAGTTTAAATGAGTTTGGTTATCCGGCTAAAGAAGCTGGATTACACTATAACGTTTGGTCTACTAGTGCAGGAATGGGCTTTGGCGTAAATGGCTATGATGAAAAACAAGCCATGCTGTTAAGTACTATTAATAAACGTGTTCGACATTTGGATATTAATGACGCGGCTTTTAATTTACACAAAGCTCGCTTAGTACGACAATGGAATAATGCTAAATTTGATCGCCCATACAGCCAAGCACGTTCAGCGTTAAGACAAATACAGCGTACTAAAACCTATTCAGCTAAAGCATTAGCCAGTGCACTTTCAACGGTAACACCAAAACAACTCGCGCAATATATTAACGATTTCCATAAGGCGATTGAAGTTGAAGTATTGGTACACGGTAATATGCTAAAAGCAGAGTCTGTTCAATTGGGCAAAACGCTTTATGCGCTTAATATGACAAACTCTACAGCTAAAGAACGCGCTAATAAAGTTGTTAAGTTAAACAATACTAGTCATGAATTGATTCAAGAATTAGTAGTAGACCATAACGATTCAACCATCGTTGAAAGCTACATTAGTAATGATGATTCATTTGCTAATCGCGCTAAATATGGTTTATTTGGTAGCATGATTAGCGCTCCTTTCTTTAAATCTCTGCGTACCGATCAGCAACTTGGCTATATTGTCAGTGGTCGAAATACCAAGTTACAAAATCTACCGGGTTTGTCCTTTTTAGTTCAGTCACCTAAAGCGGGTCCGGTTGAATTAAAACGCCGTATCGATCAATTCATGACTGATTTCAAAGGTACATTAAATGAGATGACCGCTGAAAAATTTGATGAATACAAACAAGGGCTGATTAAAGATTTACAAGCCAAAGATAAAAACTTAAATGAGCGCACACGACATTACTGGTCAGAAATTAATGACAAGATGTTTGATTTTAATAGCAAAGAAAAAATTGTTGCTGAAGTTGAAAAATTATCGCATAGCGATATGGAAGCGTTTTTCTCTTCAGTAATTGAAAAAGTTCAACCTATTATTGTGCGAAGCTTTGGTACTGCCCATCAAGGTGATGATGATTACAAGCAAGCTTTAAAAGACAAGAGCATTTGTCGCACTGAACCGTGTTTTACTAATGAACTTAATAAGGTGGTGAGATAATTGTTATTGTCTCATTAAGTGAATGTTGAAATGTTTAATACATCCTTTAATACATTGCTTAATAAGTTGAATAATAAGTAAACCTACTTGTTTACTTGATCAAAAAGGCCTCATTGTATGAGGCCTTTTTTTGTTCTTAACCGTATCCTTAAATATGCCGTAACTGTGTTTACAATCTAAGTTCAATTGGATTCTGCATAATAAAGGTGTCAAGTACACCAAACAGATTCGAACACGTTGATATAAAACCGAACATAACCCCCTAAACTATTTATTCATTAAGAATCTAATTCGTTGATAATATTATATAAATAAAAACAATTAACTTTGGCATAAAACTTTCAATATAAGGGTAAGCATCGTAATTAAATAGTGCAATTATTCAGGTATTAAACCGCTTGAATACCGCTATACATCGACAAGGACACTTATGAAAAACACTTTATTATTTACCCTATTGTTAACTGTTTTTACCACCGTAGTAGAGGCGAGTGAACAAAAAAACACCACTAATGTGGCTTCAGAAAACTTACTTTCTTCACTAACACAAAAGCAATGGATTCATGGCTCACAGGACTGTAATACTATTACAGACCCTGCCATTGAGGTGTTTCAATATAATGATTCAAGTTATATTTTACGCCAGAGTAAGTGTCTGACTTTTGAGGCCCCTTTTATTTATGTATTGGTGGGGGATGAAAAAATACTGGTTATTGATACCGGAGCAACAGATGATGTTGAAGAGCTTTCTGTGTATAAAACTGTGTTGGCTTTGCAAAAGAAACATAACGAAAAAGAGCAGGGTGTTGAGCGTGAGATACTAGTAATACACACTCATAGTCATAGTGATCACTATGGCGGTGATGCCCAGTTTATCGACCAAGAAAAGGTCACCCTGGTGCCAGCAAGTGCTGATGGTATTAACGACTTTTTTGCCTTTGAGGACTGGCCAAATAAGCCGACTACACTCGAGCTTGGTGGTCGTAGCATTACTATTATTCCAACCCCAGGTCATCAAGAAGAAGCAGTTTCAATTTACGATGAGCAAACCAAGTGGTTACTTACCGGTGATACATTTTACCCCGGTTATGTTTACATTAAAGACTGGCACGATTACAAAGCTAGTATCAGCCGTTTAACCGCATTTACTAATGAAAATACTGTTAGCGCCATCTTAGGCTCACATATTGAAATGAAAAGCAGTGCTGGTGAATATTATGAAATAGGAACGACATACCAACCGCAAGAAGCTTCTTTAGTTTTAACAACAGCAGATTTAGTTGCGTTGAATACAGCAATGAGTGAATTAGATGAGCCAGATAAAGTTGCTTTAGAAGGATTGATTGTTGAGCCACTGGGCTTTCTCCCAAAACTTATCGGTAGCATTGTTGGCCTATTTTTTTGATAAGTAAATGATTAGACCACCTAGATAACTTGTGCTAACTTTTAATTATCATGGTGTCATAGTTGATTAGTTAAGATTGAACTACGAAATCATTAGTACAAAGTGATTGTCTGTTTTATAAACGAATGTTATAAAAATAGCAGCAATAAAAAAATACTAATTAACAATAGGTTTTGATAATGGATTATCGTGAGTCGATCGTGAGTTTAGGCATAACGGACAAATTACTTTGTCCTTGTTGCGGTAGCCAACAACATCGTGTCAATTCAGTGATCACTTATAGTTTTTATTTTTTTGAGTACTTGCCTATTTTTCCGGTCAAGCGAGATACACGAGTCGAATGTTTACAATGTCAAAACCGTGCAGAGGTTACTAATAACACCTCGGACCGAAAGCTAATTTTTTCTGATTTCAGTTTGGCATTTTTCAACAAGCTACGCTTGCTTAGTACTTTTACTGGCAGCATTATTATCATCCTACTGCTGAGTTATTACTTTTCGGAAGAACAAAAAAAACACCGTCAGAGCCAAGCGTATATCGAAGCACCTAAAATTAACGATTTTTATTATTTAGACTATCGAGAAACTTCAGGAGATCGACGTCCACAGCACAAATATCGACTTGCGAAAATTGTAGATATTACGGGGGGCACAGTATCTCTTACTTATGGTAATTACTTTTATTCACTAAAACATTCTTTGAGCAATGGTGTGAGCTTTGGCCACAGTACAAATGTTCATTATTTCGAAAAACAACGGCATAATTTTTCTTATGCGGAATTAGATAGCTTGTTTGAACAAGGTTTTATCTATCGAGTAGTGCGGCCAGAGCTTTTTTCGATCGGTAGAAATAGAGCGGTTTATATGATTGATGGCATCGCTGTGACTAACACTACAGTTGATAAAGAAGAATGGCACTATATCCCTGGCAAGCGCGAAAATACCCAAGGGGTGGCTTTCCTTAAAGCAAGTTATATTCAAGATGGCATTGAGCAAGCTTTTAACTTATTGAAACAATCGGCAGAATTAGGCTATGCACCAGGACAAACCAACTTGGCTGAACTCTACTTAACTTTCACCGACATTGAAGGAAGTGGTGATGTTGAAAAGGCGGCTCAATGGCTATTTCAGGCCGCTTTGCAAGGTTATCAGCCAGCAATAGAAAAGTATCGGGTGATCTGTCAATTAGAAGAAGCCTGTCATATTGAAGACTTTTATCAAGCGTTAAATGAAGCCGGCACTAATTATCAGATTCATTAAAGTAATTAACTAGGACACCCACTGTTAATTACTTAGTTCGTCTAAAATAAATGGTGTTAGAGTAAATTTCAATGATTTGTCGCGGTGGCGACGACACCCAAAAGAGAAGGGGGGCTAAACGCGTTATACCTAAAATAAGCCCTCTGGAATCCCTCGGCGCTGCGGCATCAAAGGTAATCCTACATTCAGCACAATATCTTCGACGTAACAGTAATGAAGGCACATCAGGACAATATGCTCCTGATGGCGAAGACTGCCGATTTTCATGGACGAATATCGGCAGGTATTGACTGTAAACACAAAGTTGATGATTTATGCTTTCACTGAGTAGGGCATCGCAGGGGTTCCAAGGTACGTCACCCCTTGGTGTGTTCGCCACTGTTCTGCCAAGCAGAGAATCAAACTCCAAGTTTAGGTTGGAAGCACCAAACATAACAGAGCGCTGATGTTAGCCCCCTTTGGTTGTGCTCTGAAATGGTTGTGTAAACACTTAAACGTGTACTTAAATTTAGATAAAAAAAGGCGGCATCGGCCGCCTTAGTTTATGGGCTATTGGTAACCTTAGAGTGACAATTTATTGAGGATTACACTGATCCCGCTATTTGAAATAATGTAGAGCTGTTCATTATAGAAAAATAATGACGACGGATTGGTTAAAGAGCTATCCGTAGACTCTAGGGTAAAACTTTCTGTTTCATATTTTTTAACCATGCCATCACTTTCAATGGTATACATTTTATTATTTGTGGCATCAAAAGTGACTTTTTTGATTAAATTCCCTACTGTAGATATGTTATTGACGAAGGTCATATCTGAGGAATAGAATAAGTCACCGCCTCGGGTTATTAAGTACTCGCCATCAGGATTTAGCCATATATTGCCGTTCATTCTATAGTCACCATGATAAGGAGAGTCTCCTAATGAGGTGATTGCTGTACCGCTGATATCAAACTTTTCAATATCAGAAGGAGATGAATCGGTATCCGCCGCATAAACGTAGTTTTCATTTGGGTGAATTGCTAACTTTGATGCTTGCCTAATCCCCCAGCTGCCCAACTTTTCACCGGTACTGGCTTGGTAGACAAAGATATCTGTCCACTGACCTGAGCCCGACGTTACAATGAGTTTATCTTGACTGGTTGCCACAAGATCATAAGGGTCAGTATTAATTTTATAGGTTTTGGTGATCGCTTTTTGTGTAGCATCAAGCAAGCTAATATAACCTTCTTGATCTTCCTCCCAATAATACGAACTATGTTCTTGCACTAAATGGGCAATGAATAACGTTTTAGAAGTAGCGTTAAAGAAAATACTTTCAGGTGCAAAATCAAATTCAAAATATCGTTCAGTTTTACCTGTTGCTAAGTTGAATTGATAAAGCCTTTTAGCACCTTTATCGCTAAAGTAGACTAAGCCATTTTCTGCATCCACCGCTAAATCAGTTATCGAAAAATCTAGGGTAAAGGCTTCACTGTTTGTTACTTCAACGCCAAAGTCAGTCCCTTGTGTTACGGTAAGTTGTTGAACACTTTTATGTATTAGTCCGCCACTATCTTTTACCTGTAGTACAGCCGTATAAGTACCAGCAACGGTATATTTTTTCTCTGCTGATGTAGAGCTTGAGTAGCTGGTGTCCCATTCGCCGTCATTTTCAAAATCCCACTTAAATTGTAATTGAGATAGTAGGTCTTCTGCATCTAGGCTATCACTCGCTTCAAAGGTGATAGTATCGCTGGTATCCGGCATTTCTGGTGTTGAAGTAAACTCAGCTATCGGCGCAGTATTAGAGCCACACGTTAGGCATGGATGAGTGTAACGAATCATAAGCTCGTTGCTCGTTGCGACAAGCAGCTCATTATTATACATTGAAAGCCATTGCGCAGAAGAGCTTGCAGCGATAGTGCCTACTTTTTCAAATGAGGTCATATTGTAATAATGAATATCGCCCTCGGTGGTCAAAATAAAGAGTAGCTTTTGCGCCTGGTCAATAATGATGTCACGAAAATATCCGATATTTTCACCGAGATTAACAACAAGACTCATGTCGTGTGCTAAATAAACCTTGCCAGATAATGAGATGATGTATTTACCATCTGGGCTTAACCATAAGGCCGATTTACTATTACCATACTCAGATTCCAAAGTATTGGAAAGGTAACTTATCGTAGAGCTACTAATACTATATTTATAGATGTATGAGTAATTATCTTGTTGAGTAAATAAATATTGCTCATCCTCGGATAAAGTTAAAGTTGTTTCCCTGCTTATATTTGGGTTAACCAGCTGAGTGCCAGTGTTTGTATCATAAACAATAAAATCACCTTGATATGTCCCAGATGAAATAAGTAGCTTTCCATCGGAAGTTGCCACTATGTCATATGGAGAAGTATTAATTTCCAAGGTATCTATTCTTGTTTTGTTGTCAACATTGAACACGGCAACAAAACCGCGTGCAGACTCTTGCCATTGATATTCGTTGTGCTCTTTTTCTAACAGAGTGACATAAAGTCGCCCTGTGTCTTTTTGCAGATAGAGGCGGTCAGGTGCATAGATAAAATTGAAATATTTAAGTGTTTCACCGGTGACTAAATCAAGAATATAGAGTTTTTTATCATTTTTATCTATGATGAATTGCAGGCCAAGTGTTTGATCGCTGACTAGATCTGATATGGTGTAATCTAGCTGATAGGCTATGCTGTCAGTAACATCTATACCGTCATCTATACCTTGCGCGACATGGAATGTATGTTCGCTGATATGTGAACCACCTAGCGAGTCTTTAACTTGCAATCGAATGGTTTTTTCACCGGACAATATATATTTTGTTTCAGCACTGATTTCTGACGAATAACTGGTATCCCATTGGTTATCGTTATTAAAATCCCATCTAAATTGCAAAGCGTCTAATGAATCTTCGATATCTGTTGAAGCACTGGCATCTGTTATAAAAGTATCTGTGGTATCGCCATCTAATGGACTAACTTCAAATGATGACACTGGCACTATGTTATCGCCGCAAGTAGGACAAGGATGATCCCAAGTTAATAACTGGATGTTTTCGCCAAAGGCATAAAGTATATTGTCAAAAAGAGCTAATTTATTGACCTCTTTAGCATTTTGCAGTTGCGCGATTTTTTCGTAACTTAAGGTATTAAAATAGGCAATTGTTTCATTACTTGTTAAAGCAAATAACAGATTGTTTTCTTGGTCAAAAATAACGTCCTCGAACGTCTCTCCGTTGTCACTTAGACTGGCAACGTAGGTCATATCGCTGGCTTTAAATAAGTCGCCACCGCGAGTAACTATATAATTGCCATCAGGTGTTAGCCACACGTTGCCATAGAAACGATGGTCACCATGATAGGGCGAATCTGAAAGTGATTGAATGCCTTCTACGCTGATATCGTATTTTTCAACATCAGAAGGTGATAAGTCAGTATTTGCTGCAAATAGCCACTCTTCGTCAGGGTGCAATGAAATTTTTGATTGCTGTCGAATGCCAGTAGATCCCAAAACCTCACCATTTTCAGCATTGTAGGCATAGATATTTGTCCATTGGCCGGAGCCTGAACTGATAATTAATTTATTGCTTTTGGTGACAACAATATCGTATGGGTCGGTATTAATTTCGAAGGTATTGATAATGCTTTGTTTTTCAGTATCAAGTGTTGAGATATAACCGCTTTGATTTTCCTCTTGTAAATAAGAGTTATGCTCTTGTGAAAGTAAAGCTATGTATAAAAGGTTAGTATCTTTTTGCAAATAAAGACTTTCAGGCATGTAGTCAAATTCAAAGTATTTCTCTGCTTCACCTGTGGCCAAATTAACAACATATAAACGTTTTGCTTGTTTATCTGTTATGTAGCTGTAGCCATTTAGTTTGTCTGTAGCAGTATCAGTTGTAGCAAAATCCAAAGTGTACGGTGCCGGATCTGAGATAATTATCCCATCATCAATGCCTTGAGCAACATCAAACGATTTAATTAGTATATGGGTTAGGCCGCCAGAATCTTTTACTTGTAATCGAACATACTTTTCGCCAGCAACGCTATATTTATATTTAAACTCACTTGAAGAAAGAAAGTGGCTATCCCAAGTGTTGTCGTTATCAACATCCCAGCGATACTTTAATTCACTGCCGTCTTGTTTATCAGAACTCTCTGATGCGTCAAAGGTATATTCTTCACTAGTATCGCCATTTATTGGCGAATAAACGAAGCTAGCAACAGGTTTTACGTTACTACCACAATTGAAACACGGATGATATTTTTTAACCACCACAAGCTCATTGTCTACTGTCGTTATATAATACGCATGATTTTTTTCTGAGTAGGTAAATAGAACGTTGCCGATAACTGATATTTCATTAATAACTTCATATGTTGTCAAATTTAAAATACTTACGGAACCATCGAGTAACACAAGGTTGACAATATTTTCTATCTCGTCATAAATTATATGGGTAATATGTTGAGAAAAGTCTACTAATTCACGAACTAATTGAAAGTCCAGGGTGCTATACATAGCGCCAGAAGATGTGATCAGGTTGGCACCATCAGGACTTAACCAATAGTCATTACTGTAATCCCAATTATAATAAGCATTTGAAAGTTGACTAATTGATACTCCTGTAACGTCAAACTTGCGAATAGAACCGCCTTCAAACGCGTAAACAATTTGTCTTTTTTCGTCATAAATAAGTTTAGAACCTTGATAAACTGAGGATACAGACGCTAACAGTTGTCCGGTTGATAAATCATAAGCATGAACAGCCCCCCATTGGCCAGATCCCGGCGAGACAATAATTTTTTCATTGTTAGTAATGACAAAATCAAAAGGGTCTATTTGTAAAGAAAGCACTGATAATTTTTCAAAAGTATTGGCGTCTATTACGGCAATAGAACCGGTTTGCTCGTCGTTCCACCAATAAGAGCTATGTTCTTGGTGCAAAAGGGATACATATATCCTTTGGCTCCGTGAAGAATAAACAACTTTTTCAGGCATATAATCGAAGGTGATAACCGATAATTCGTTACCTGTTTCTATATCTAACAAGGTCAACGAATTATTATTTTTATTGGTTAAAACGATTAACTTTAATTCACCAATAACCGTAATATTGTCGTCTTGAACCTGGTCTTTGTAGCCAATAATGTTAATTAATTGGTTGTTTGAGTCATCTTCGTCACTAATGCCGTCATTATCGTCATCGGTATCGCTGTTATCTCCTTGGCCATCGTTATCAAAATCGTATTGTTCGAGGGCATCCCACGGGAAGGCGTCCTCATCATTATTGAGGCCATCATTGTCATTGTCGAGATCTACCATATTCATGATGCCATCTTCATCGCTATCTATATCATTTGCAGCGGCCAGTATCTGGCTAAAGTGAACTTGGGCTGACAGTCGTGATACCAGTGATAATTTTGTGATGGCGGAAAACTTACTGTCCGATAAATCGAAATCATTAATTGAAAGGTTTATGGTATTAAGTGCATCTATTTGATCTTGCGCAAGTGTTATACTTTCTGAGAAGTCACCGTCATCATCGAGTGATTGCATCAAACGTAAAAAATTTACCAGTGGTTGATAGGTTATGTCGCGTGTATCAAATAATTCAAACGGGGTGATAATCGTGTCAGCTTGAACACTTGGAAACTCTATTGAGCCTATTTTGAAGGTTACGGTATCGCCTTCTTCATAACTAAACTCGCCTGTTATAGATGTTTTACCATTTTGGCCTGAGCTGGTTTCATAGCTTAAATTTGCAATTGGCGAGTCAATGATCTTACCCGTGAAAATGGTTGGCTCTGGTGTTGGTTCTGGTGTTGGCTCTGGTGTTGGGGCTGGTGCGGGAGTTGGTGTAGGTTTTTCATTACTAGTCTCGGAGTCTCCCCCACAAGCTGTCAGTACAGACAATAAGATACAAGTAATTAAAAGTTTAATTAGCGACATGATTAAATCCATTTAAGTTGATAAGTTTTATTCGTTTTTATTATAAAATCTATAAAATCTATATTATCTAGTTAGTTAGCTTTCCTCAAGCTTCTTTATCACCTTTACATTAAAATCCTTTTCAACCCAAGTAAAAAGTTATAACTAGAGTATAACTAGGACACCCACTGTTAATTACTTGGCTCGTCTAATAACATTTGACTGGATTTTAGTAGGTTGTGGCGGTGGCACCCAAAAGATAAGGGGGAGTAAACGCACTGCTCAATAGGGCGCCACTGGGGTTCCAAAGGGGAGGCACTGCGGTACGTAGCCCCTTGGGAATTCTCATCATTTATAAGTAATCTTTTATATATTTTTGTGTAGCTTTTCTTACCTTTGAGGAAAGTAATAATGTTGATATCATGGTGGGAATTGCCATTAAAGCATACATGAAGGTGATGAAATTTATCACCATAGACAAGGATGCTACAGCGCCTACGATAATAAGTATCAGGTAAAACTGCTTATAAACCTTTTCAAATGTTTTACCAAACAAAAACTCACTACATTTACTGCCGTAATACCAAAAAGTTAACACAGTGCTAGTACTGAGAAAAAACACCATTACCATTAACAGATAGCTGCCTACGTTTGGAAATGTTTGCTCAAAGGCATAAACCGTCATGCCAACGCCTTGATGATCTGTTTGCCATGCACCGGTAACTAATACCGCTAAAGCAGTACATGTGCAGACAATTAACGTATCAACAATGGGGCCAAATGAAGCAACAAATCCTTCTCGAATGGGTTCGTTGGTTTTAGCTGCTCCATGGGCTAAAGATTCAGTGCCTATACCCGCTTCGTTAGAAAAAGCACCTCGTTGAACTCCGATAATAATAACAGTACCTATAAGTCCTCCGGCAGCAGATCCTGGATTAAATGCACCTGAAAAAATAAGCATAAATGTTTCCGGTATTTTATGGTAGTTCATCACCAGTAGCACTAATGTCATTATAAAATAACCTATGACCATTATAGGAACAACTTTAGTGGCTACTGCGGCAATTCGTGTTAATTTCCCCATGACAATCCAAGAAATCATCATAAATAATGCCAGGCCAACTAACAGATCGAAAGTGAAGTGATTGTCTGTTTCCGCTAACCCATAGGGGATGGCAATAACATCTCTTAATATTTGCACTAATTGGTTTATTTGAAAAAGAGGCAAGGCACCAAATATACAGCCGATGCAAAACAACCAAGCGAGGGGCAGCCATTTTTTATCTAAGCCTTCTCTAATCACATACATTGGCCCGCCCTGTAATTTACCACTACGGTCCTCACCTCGATACATAACAGCTAAAGATGCGGTATAAAATTTGGTTGCAATACCAACGATTGCCGTCAACCACATCCAAAATATTGCTCCTGGTCCACCCATGGTAATGGCGACAGCTACCCCGGCAATATTTCCAAGACCTAGCGTTCCTGACAGCGCGACAATTAACGCTTGAAAGTGACTAATATCTCCTTTGGTATTCTTTTCATTGTCATACTTGCCACTAATGATGCTAATAGCATGTGCAAGTCTTTTATAGGGAGCTAGTCTAGAGTGAATAACAAAATAGGCACCACCGCCGACAAGTAACAAAACCATGGGAAGTCCCCAGGCAAAGTTAACTAAAGTAACTAATATATCTTCCATTTTAACCTTTTTTTAAATGTGACAACGTATTGATAAATCAGCTAACACTATATTCTAGGTTAAAAAAAATTTACAGTTATTAACTCAGAAAAATTAGATTATTTGTCGCAGTGACAGCCAAAAGGAAGAGTGAGACTGTCTCCACTCTTTATTCCCTGCCTTTGGATTCCCCCAGAGCGGCTAGTAAACGTATTCTTTAATTCTCTCAACTGTTGTTGAGGCTTTTTCAAGTAAAGGCGCTGATGACGAAGACTGCCACTATTCATGGACGACTTATATTCTGATCTTAGTGGCAGGAATAGTGGTTTACGCTAGTTGAAATTAAAGGTTGAATGTTCTGCTGAGTAGGGCGTCGCAGAATCTTATTCTGCCACCGATAATAACTTGGTGGTAATTATTGGGGAACCCTCAGTATCTGACCCCATTTATTGTCAAAGCTTGCACAATAAAGAGTTCAGCTTGACGGCTTAATGGAATGCTTTGTGGCTTTCTTAAAGTGACTTCAATCTTTGCTAATAATACCTGCACTTTAATTTTATAATTAGGCTGTTCTAACAAGGGGTCAATTCGCCACCTCGTGCGTGGATTTTTTACATCTGGCTCTGTCTCTGATGATACAATCAATTTATATAGATAAAATCCAGCTAATCAATACTATTGGTTGGTAAATTACAAGGTTACTCCTGTGGAATATAAACAAATTGAATTTAAAAAGATCACTATTGATCACTTAACATGCCAGTCTTGTGGTTCTAAGCAGCATAATGTTATTGGAAAACTGACTTATTTGTATTTTTTTTTAGAAGTCATCCCCTTTGTCCCGGTTAAAAAATCCATCAATATCGTCTGTAACCATTGTGATAGCTCTTTTGATGTCGACTCACTTTCATCGTCTGCCTATAAAATACTTAGTAAAAAACTATTCAAATTATATGCCTTGGTCCCCATGTATACTGGCGTTATTCTGATTTTACTGGCGTTGTCTTATTGGCAGTATGATAAATATCAGGACAATTTACTCAGTAAAGAATATATTGAAAGCCCTAAAGTTAATGATTTTTATTATATTAATCAAAAGAGTATTAACGATAAAATACCACCCAATAAAAAGTATGTCTTGGGCAAGGTGGTCAGCCTTACTCCTAACACTGTTTCTTTGGTATTTTCACGCTTTCTTTTTGAAAACGAGTCCTCCTTAGCAAGTGACATACGAGGTGCCAAGGTCATAGATGCCAAGTATTTCAATAAAAAACATCATGTATTTACCCGCGAACAACTGATTAACTTCTATCAAAACGATACGGTATTATTGGTGCTACGTCCGAAAAACTTAAAGTTGTTTGGCACCATAGTTCTGACAACCAACATCGGTGTTAATAGGAAGGTAGAAGGTTATCGTGAAAATAGAATCGGTTTATCTTTTATGTTAGATGCTGATAATAAAGAAAGTTTAGAAGATGCCGAAAGATTTTTCTTGGAATCTGCCAATAAAGGTTATGTTCAAGGCCAACTTAATTTAGCTCGTTTGTATCTTGACAGCAATAAAATAAACCAAGCATTAGAGTGGTCAAAAATAGCAGCATTAAAAGGTTATGATTTGGCGATAGAATTTTATACTCAACACTGTAGCCTTAGTGAAGATTGTGATGTAGCCGCCTTTAATGCAGAACTCATCGAAGTAGGATTTTAATTAACTGGGCTAATTAACTGGGCTAATTAACTGGGCTAATTAACTATGCACCTACTGTTAATTTTTATTCTAACTTCAGCTTCTCCAACTGTGATGACTAAGTCTTTATAAACAAAAGTATCTGACTTTAGGTGTGTTCATATCAATAATAGTTTGTTATTTTAATGTATTCTGTCATCAGATTAGCTTATTAGGTAAAGCCCTCTAAGCCACTAAAAAAACAAATTAAATTGGGAGAATGAACAATGGTAAACATGTTAATTACATATCAACTTAATGACGGTGATGTTATTGAAATTAATCATCCAGAAGAGTTTGAGTTTAGAGATTTAGATGGCAACAGTTTAGGCAATGCTGAGGTTATCAAGCTTCATAATAATGATCTTATATTGGCTGAAGCCGCATTTGTAATTTCAGCCGAACATGAGAAAATTATTATACCAAGCGATGCTGCATTCATGGAATCAAAAGCAGGAGTAAAACAACCGTTCGATTTTAATGGTCTGGTAAAAGTCTGTGGTTTTTCTTCTGTTAAATATAAATTTGATAGACAAGGTGATGAGAGCTCTGCTTGGGTTGTCGCCTATCCTCTGTAATAATTGAGCGGCGCTTTGGGGATTGAAAAGGGGCTCGAAAGTTCCCCTTTCGTGCAGTCGTCATCCGACGCCAAGCAGGGAGCCGGGCTCTAAATAACCCCTTAAGTACTAAGGTAATGAAAAGGCTGGAGTTGTTTTCGGATGAATTATCTTACCAGCTCAATTACACGTTGAACTCAAATTAAATTATAATTTCACTGTCGCCTAAAAGCGACATAACTCTCATCTACCAAAAAATATCTACTCGTTGTTTTCTAAGAATTTATAACGCTATTCACTAATAATTTAGATCCAAATAGCCACGTTATCTTTTCATCTGTTGTCGGGTGGCGACAGTATTACCATCGTTTTCTTTCAACGTCTGCTGAAAATAGTTTAAAAACAGCTTATTACCACTATGGTGTGTTTTGTGCTAACCAAACCAACAAAGGTAAAATATAAATTAAGAGCTATTTATTATGAAAGTTGCTTGAGTTGCTATCGACATTCACAGAATAAAAGGCTTAACATCAAAAAAGGTAATTTACATGTCTAAGAATATTTCTACTTCTCTCCAGAAAACAGCAACTCGTTGCATTAAAATTGATAATTGGATTTTTGAAATTAAAGCTGTTCGAGCGATACGCGTAGAGGAATATGGGCAGCCTTATTCTGGTATCGCAAATATAAATATTAATGGCGATAAAGCTTATATTGATGGATTAATGACAAACTCAAATGTTGAGTTTGGCCGAGAAGATTTTGCGGCTTTTAAAGCCTATTTACAACAATTAGACATTACTAAAGTCGACTTTGACCGTTATAAAAACCAAGAAGCTATTGCTAAATCATTGGATGTTCCACCATTAACTGCCCGTTCAACAGCGTTAAAATTAGTGACCATCTGATGATTCATCAATAAATAGGCGCATGGTTATCCAATTAAAATAATAGTGTGCAGGGGAAGATGTATTGCTTACTTTAAAGTTATGATTTTAATATCATGACTTTAAAGGAACTTAGCTATAAAATCAGCTTTCCTATTAGTCATAACGAATTGAAAAATAACTTTTCCAGACGCCATGTTAAATTTACTAAATCACAAAACACCCTATTTATTAGTCGAGAGTAAAAAGATGTTAATACGCACTTTGTTGGTCAGTTCTGCTTGTTTCTTGATGTTTTCTTGCGGGAGTTCAAACAATTCTAGTAGCGTGTATAGCCCTGAAGAAATCAATGCGCACTGGTTAAAAATGAACCTTAAACGAGAGGGAGTGGTAGTCACTGACTCGGGGTTGCAGTACAAAATTTTAGAACATAGTACTGGTTGTAAACCTGACGCTGATTATAAAGTTACAGTGCACTATAAAATGTTGTCAGCTAGATCGAAACGAATTATCGACAGTAGTTACCAACGCGGTAACCCCAGTAAGTTTCAGCTAGCTAAAATGGTTAAAGGATGGCGTGAAGGTGTACCTATGATGAAGGTTGGTGAAACTTGGGAGCTTTATATACCGCCCCATTTAGCCTATGGCAGCAGAGGTTCACCAGGATCAGTTGCGCCCAATAGCGTACTTATCTCACAAATCACACTTGTTGATGCACGTTGTCAGGATTAGGCACTAAATCAAGTAATAAGTAATAAATGGGTCAGTGACAGTTAATAATGATAATTAATTGTTATTGTCACAGACCCTTTAATTCTGTTTTAACTCGGCTTTAATTAATCCATAAACCTTCAAGTTTTATATTCACAGCTATCATTTAGAAAAAGAAAACTTAGCCCAAGTCGATGTATCTGTATCTACTGCCTTTTCGGGATAAGTGAATGTCGTAGAGTCCTCATTGTGATAAATGCCGCTTACGCTAATCATTATATTCCAAGTATCACCAATAAATTTCTTTCGAAGAATTTGCATTTCCCTATGAGAACCCTTCAAGAATTTGGGTTTCAAGCCATCCTCTGATTCTACTCTGCCCGCATAAGGTACCCAAAAGCCACTCCAATCCTTTAGATTCCAACGGTCAGATCTACTCCATTCCTTGCCGTTGAATACTCGTTCTCCCAATTGAGCTGAGGCATGAAGGTTATGTAGATAACCCGTTTTAGCGTTCTCTATATAAATATCAATGACAGCATAATCTTCGGCTTTGCCTTTGGCGCATACGTATAATGAGTGGTCATCATGCATTAGATAAACGGCAGTTTTTGCAGGTAATTCGAATTTTATTGCTGATTGCCATTCGTCTTTGTCACAACGACCATCGAATAGCGGTGCTTTGTTGGTAGCGTTTATGGTGATGGTTTCGGGGGCACTATCTTTGGATGATTTGCCTTCGGACGCATTGGCTTGCGCAGTTACTAGTGAGAGAATTATGGTCGATAAAGCAACAGTTGATACAAATGTTTTTGACAGTTTATGCAGCATGTTTTCCTTTTCCTTGGCGGTTACAATGCAATCAGATAGTAAAGGGTATCTGCGGGGTTCCAATTGATTCTCGGTGAGTGGTGCTTTATTTACGCTCAATTGCAGTTTCAGCTTAGGCATCAAATAAATGGGGCAGAGTAAGTTTAAATGATTTTTCGAAGTGTCGATGACAGCCGGTTTTCATGGACGACTTATATTCTGAACTTAGCGGCAGGTTTTGACTGTAAACACAAAGTTGATGATATATGTTTTCACTGAGTAGGACGTCTCAGGGGTCTAAGGGCAGCGGTCGTTCCCCTTTTCGTGTAGTCGCCCCTGGGTGCTGTCGTCACTGCGACTTTAAGTAGGAAAGTAAACACCAAGCCTTGGCGTTAGCGCCAAAATATCGATATAACATAGCGCTATGGCAGTGACTTATTCAGGCATCAAGCAACTTTCTCATTAACTCTCTTGATTGGTACTGGGCGTAATAGGCTCAACTTTACTCATCACTAACTTCATTGTTAAAAAAACTTCTTTATTTGGATATCCATCGGCAATCAGTTGATGTTGTAGCTGAAATAAGCGAATGGCATGTCTGCTTTTAGGCCCCCATATGCCATCGGGCTCACCGGGTTCAAATGCTAACGAATTAAGCTGGCTTTGTAAGTTTTTCATTTCAGCAACACTATAAGGTTTCACCTTAGTTTGCTCTTTTTGAAAAAACTCAATGTCTTTAGCGCCAACTAATTTATTGGCCAATAAGCCTACTGATAGCGCATAGCTTTTCGACAAATTCCAGGTCATGATCACATTGAAATTAGGGTAAAGTAAAAATGCTGGCCCTTGATGGCCGGAAGGTAGATAAAGCTCAGCTTGAATATCATAAACAGGTAATGGTTGATTGTTAGTTTTTTGAACGCCTAACTGCTGAAAATAACTAAGTGGGTAATATTGATCAAAAGCTACTTTATCGAAGGCAAAGTTATCTGGTAATTTAACTTCTCTGCCCCAGCGCTCTTTGGCTTGCCAACCGATTTTACTTAAGTAATTAGCCGCCGTTGTTAATGCATCAACCTCACTGTTCCAAACATCCACTTTGCCATTATTATCACCATCAACCGCATATTTTAATAACGCTGAAGGCATAAATTGCATATGCCCCATTGCACCGGCCCAAGAGCCCTTTAGTTGCTCAATAGAAACTTTTTCTGTTTCAATTAAGCTGAACAAGTTTAATAATTCTTGAGTAAAAAACTCACTACGGCGTTGATCACAGGCTAACGTTGCTAAGGCATCAAGTACCGATATTTTACCTTTGTGTTTGCCAAAAACGGTTTCTAAGCCCCAAAAAGACACTAAATATTGGCGGGGAATACCGTATTTTTTTTCTAATGAGTCAAATAGCTTTTTGTGTTGTTTTAATTTTTCCTTACCTACTCGAACATGGTAAGCAGTAACCCTTGCCTTAATATATTGCTCAAAAGTTTGGCTAAATTCCGGTTGTTTTTTATCTAAAGCAATCACTTGCTCAATAGGGGAAATATTATCAATAACCGTTTGAGTTATATAGGAAGAAAACCCGGCGGTTTCAGCGCGTTCAACTAAATTAACTTTGCATTGAAGAAAATCTTGATCTGCAATTGTTGCATTAGCAAGTATAGGGAAAAGTGAGCAGATGATGATTAATTTTTTACTATTAAAAAGATTTAGTATCTGATTAATAAATGGCTTTGACGAGTGCATAAATGAGCATTCCTTGGCTAACACTGAAATTGAAAATATAATACCAATTGCACTAACTAAGTGATCATTTTCAAATGGCCTAAAGTTCCAATAACATCGTTGCTTTCAATCCCAATAGCCAGCTATTGCTCAATCAAGCGCCTTGTTCTTGAAAATTTATTCTCATTGAATTATGGAACCTTAATTAATCCAAATGGTATAAGAAGTAATACCATGGCTAAATTTTACATTGATAACAATGATTAAATCATCGTTTTAATTAAAAATAACATGTACTTTCATAGTTCAGCCAAGATTTTACTTTCATTTTAGCTGTTCGAGTGGCATGGGAATTCCAAAACCGATCTTTATATAAATGGTCTGTAACGCCCATTTTATATGGTCGCCATCGCGATGCTAAGCAGAAAATGAAAACTCCAAACAATGGCGTTGCACACTGGTTATTACTTCATAAAAAATAGGTGTTCACTTGATATGGTTGGACAAGCTAAATAGCTTGAATTATATATATTACAACACGTTATTCTAGTGATTGTTTAAGGGAACTTGAACCTCATACATATTAAGTATAAAATTATTTAAGTTTTAGATTTTTACGTTTTCGTAAAATATTCAAACCCGACCCCTAATCGGTTTTTTTTATGTTTTTAATTCATATTAAAAAAGCAGTAGTCGCAATAACCTCTTAAAGTAATTTATTAATAGCCATAGCTTCTTCGAAGTCACTATAAGGCTAATACAGGAAACCTCCATGAAAAAATTGATCATCACCGCTTCAGCTATATTGTTGTTACAAGGCTGTACAACATTTGACCCCTACACAGGTGAAAGTAAAACGACCAAAATTGCTATCGGAGCAGCTACGGGTGCCAGCTTAGCTGCTGTTGTCGCTTATATTGCTAATAAAGATGAAGACAGCAATACACGTAATAAACGTATTCTGGCCGCAGGAGCAGGTGGCGCGGCTATCGGCGGTGGTATTGGCTTTTATATGGACGCTCAAGAAGCGAAATTACGCAAGCAACTACGAGATAGTGGCGTAAGTATTCAGCGTGAGGGTGACAAAATCAACCTGATCATGCCGGGCAATATTATCTTTGCTACAAACAGCGCTAACATTAATAGCAACTTTACTGAGGTGTTAAGTTCAGTTGCTTTAGTACTTGAAGAATATAACCAAACCGTCATTGTAGTTGCTGGCCATACAGACTCTAGTGGTTCTGCTCAGCATAACCAAAGGTTATCTGAAGACCGTGCAAATTCTGTAGCTCAATTCCTACGTAGAGAAAAAATTCTTAGTGATCGTTTTGAGATAATAGGCTTTGGCGAAGATCAACCTGTAGCAAACAATAATACAGCTGGTGGGCGCGAGATTAATCGTCGTGTTGAAATTACATTATTACCTATTATTGAGTCATAAAAAGTAGCGAAAAATTAACAACGATACAATTTTAAATGTTAATTTTTGACTTCTGGCTTAATTGAATTTTAGTAATAAGCCGCGGCGACGCCACCCAGAAGAAAGAGTGAGACAGCCTCACTCTTTCTTTTTTATATTCATCTCCTGGAATATCTCTGAGCGGTTAATAAATGTTTTCTTAGTTCATTCAAGTGTTATCGAACCTTTAAATCGAGGGCGCTGAAGGTACGGCGGTACGTCGTTCCTTGGATGTGATCGCCACTGCGATGCCAAGCAAGGAAATAAACTCCATGATTTTGAGCTTATCACTCGCGATTGCAGATAATTGTAGTGGCCACCACGATGCAAAATAGAAAAAGACGCCAAGCCTCAGTTAAATATAACTAATAATATTTTGATCGTAGCTTTTAAATAAGCAACATTAGTATAATTAAACATCCACACTTCACTTTGCTACCTCCCATGTTATCTATTGAGCAATTACACTTTCAGCTATCTAGCAAATCACCGAATATGTCACCGAACTCATTACCGAATTATTCACCGAGTAAATCACCAAATGAGTCATCGTTATCCATTGAGCAATTATCTTTAGAAAAAGGTGAGTCACTGCTTGTACTAGGCGATAACGCCAGTGGTAAATCTGTCTTAGCGCAAATATTGGCAGGGCAGATAACGAATTATCAAGGCAGTGTTACTTTAACTGAAAAATTCACTACCTTAAGCTTTGAATTAGAAGCGCAAACCTTAGCGCAAGACCGTCTGAATGATCGCAGTGATTATATGGAAGGAGCGGTAGATAATGGCCGTACCGCGCGCGAAATAGTTATTGATGACAATCCTTTCTTACAAAGTGACTTAGACGAAATAGTTGCGCTATTAGCTATTGAAAAGTTGCTTGAAAAACCCTTTAAAATATTATCTACCGGTGAAACACGAAAGGTATTAATGGCACGAGCGTTAATGTTGAAACCGCAAGTAATGTTACTAGATGAACCTTATGCAGGGTTAGATATTGGCTCGCAGGCACATTTAAGTAGCGTGCTTAATTCGTTGGTGGCGCAAGGTGTTAGTATTATTTTATTTGATTTTTATCATCAAAGCCTACCCAGTAGTATTGAAAACCTGGTCTACATGCAAAAGGGTAAAATAGTACTTTCAGGTAAACGAAAGGACGTTATTGCTACTGAACAATGGCAGCAACTTAATGAAAGTCATTATAGTCTGCCACACCATTTACCCGACTGTTTAACTTACGATAGCCTGGGGAAAAACAAAACCTTGGTGTCGGTTAATAATGTTTCAGTAAGTTTTGAGCAAAAACCAATATTCAACGCACTCAACTGGCAGTTTGAGCTAGGTCAACATTGGCGCATTATTGGGCCAAATGGCTGTGGTAAATCAACCCTATTAGCAATGATTTCTGGCGATAGTGCAAAAGCTTACGGCAAAGATATTCATTTATTTGGTGTAAAGCGTGGCAGTGGTGAATCTATTTGGGATATAAAGCGTCATTACGGCTTAGTGAGCGCACAATTACATCGAGATTACCGGGTATCAACAACGTTAATCAAAGTGGTACTCTCAGGTTTTTACGATAGCATTGGTTTATATGATAGCCCGAGCCGACAGCAAGTAATTATTGCTCGTCAATGGTTAGTTTTACTAGGGCTAGAGCAGCATGAAAATACTTACTTTAATCAACTTTCATACGGTGAACAGCGTTTAGTATTAATTGCCCGCGCAGTGGTGAAATTACCGATGATTTTGATTTTAGATGAGCCATGCCAAGGCTTAGACAATCATAACCGTGAGAAAGTTTTAGCGTTAATGGACTATATTGCGGCAAACAGTAAAACCCACCTTGTATTTGTCAGTCATGATCTAAGAGATCAGCTTAAATGTATCACTCATGAGCTTGAATTTGTAATTCAAAGCAGTGATGAAACAATAGAAAGTGACGGTGGAAACCCTCTAGGCTACATTGCTAAGACAACCAAAAAGTAACGAGTTCTGTTCAAATATATAGAAATAAATAAACGTAATAAATGGGGCAGAGTTAACTATTGATAGGTTTCGGCGACGACAAACATAGCATTACTACTCCAAGCAAGGCAGGGCGATGGAGTTCGCCCTTTTAAATTGCTATGCAATAAAACTCAGCCAGTTATCGTCGGGTGAAATCACTTTGGCTCTTTACGCTTAACTTTTGTTCTTTATAAGATTGGATCATAGTTTTACTTCTATTTTTATTTTCTTCTTTATGCGAGTTAGCGCCTTTAAATAGTGCTACTTGGCTAATGTCTTTATTGTTCATCATCGTTATCCTTGTTTTATTAAGAGTTACCAGTCAAACATCTTCATATATGTGGTGACTTGTTGTTAAATGTCATTGAAGCACTGCAGTGAGTGAGTAAATGATACCTAAGTATTACGGATGTTACTTTGCAAGGAGTGACAACCACTATGCCATTTGCGCCAACCTGAGTTTATTTGGCTGTAATAGGGCTAAAGAGTAAATAAAATGCTCAGAAATAAAGGGGTCGATGACAGTTTAAAAGTAATACTATTTTCTTAACTTTTTTTCGCGGTGGCTATGACAGCCAAACGAGCATGGTCGCCGTTGCTTGAGGGTGATTTTTACCACAAGCTTAACGGCAGGTAACGTCTGTGTAACTAATTTGTTACGCAATGTCACATAGTGTCGTAGCTTTAACTCGCAAAACTAATGAAAAACTTTGCAAAGTTACATAAAATACAGCGATAAAATATAGGGAACAATGATGGAAGCTAAGATGAAACATAATATGAAAAAGAAATATTTGGCAGCGGTGATAGCTGCAAGTTTAGCGTTATCCGCCTGTATGGCAACCACTGACGGTACAAGTTCTGCCGCTGGCGCTAGCAATAGCGCGGCAGCTGAAAATAGTGCCAATAAAGTCTTCAGTCAAAAATACTTATTCAAAGAATTAGCGAATGGTTTACGGGTATTAGTGGTGAAAACGGATTATCCAGATCTTGTCTCAGTACAAATTCCTGTGTCAGTAGGCTCTCGAGATGAAGATGAAGCGGGTAGAACCGGCTTTGCACATTTCTTTGAACATATGATGTTTAAAGGCTCTGAGAAATTCCCACAAGATGTTTATTCAGATTTATTTAAAAATGCCGGTGTTGATAATGGTGCTTACACCACTAATGATTACACCAATTATCACTTAGATTTTTCTAAAGCACATTTAGATAAAGTATTAGAAATTCAAGCGGATCACTTTAAAAACCTTAAATATACCGATGCACAATTTAAAACTGAAGCATTAACGGTAAAAGGCGAATACTTAAAAAACAATGCTAGCCCAATTCGCAAGCTATTAGCTGCTGTGCGCAAAGAAGCATTTGATACTCATACCTATAAACATACCACCATGGGTTTCTTTGAAGATGTCGAAGCAATGCCTAACCAAATTGCTTATGGCGAAAAGTTCTTCGCACAGTTTTATAAGCCAGAATATGTTTCTTTAGTGATTGTTGGCGATGTTGAGCCAGAAGCGACAATGGCGATGGTAGAAAAGCATTGGGGCAGTTGGAAAAAAGGTGATTTTGTTAATGAAATCGCGCCAGAGCCAAAACAAGAAGCCGCGAAATATGTTCATGAAAAATTTGATGGCTTACCCGGCCATTGGTTATTAGTTTCTTATAAAGGCTCTGATTGGCAACCGAAGAAAAAAGATCGCGCCGCTTTAGATTTAATCTCTGAATTGTATTTTTCAAATAATTCAGCTTTGTATCAAGAACTAGTGGTAGATAAGCAGTTGGCGAGCCAAATGTTTAACTACAACCCTGAAACAAAAGATGCTGGTTTACGTCACGTATTTATCAAAGTGAATGAAGAAAAAGATTTAGCCATTGTCCGTGATGCAGTAAACCGTACCTACGTACAAGCACGTACCGAGCTAGTTTCTGTGGAAAAGCTTGATAACTTAAAATCTAATTTAAAATACAGTTTTGTTAATGGCTTAGATTCTTCAGAGTCTATCGCTTCTACACTTGCTGGTTATATGCACTTTGATCGTGATCCAGAAACGATTAACCACCTGTATAACAGTTTTGACAATATTTCGGCACAAGATATTAAAGACATCGCTAATCAATACTTCATTGATACAAACCGCACAACAGTGACTTTATCAGCATTAGATAAAATTGCTGGCTTTGACCAAGAAGTTGACCTAAACGGCGCAGTGGCAAAAATCGAAATGGAAAAGGCTCACCCTAGTGCTCCGCTGTTTTCAGTATTAGATAAGACCAATGATTCGCCGTTGATTGATGTTAATTTCCTATTTTATACCGGTGCTGCAGCAGATCCAGTAGGTAAGAAAGGTGTGGCGGCATTAACCGCGCGCATGTTAACCCAAGGTGGTTCACAAACGCGTAGCTATAAAGACATTCAGAAAGGTTTATATCCTTTAGCAGGACAGTTTTCGTCTCAGCTTGATAAAGAAATGATGTCATTTACTGGTCGTGTTCACAAAGACAATGCGACGCAGTGGTATCAATTGATCAGTGATCAATTATTGAATCCGGGCTGGCGTGAAGATGACTTTAAACGTCTGAAAAAAGAGTTAATTGATGGTATTAAATCAGGCCTTAAATCTTCTAATGATGAAGAGTTAGGTAAAGAGGTGCTTTATAGCCAACTTTATCAGGGCCATGTTTATGAAAACTATAATAGTGGTGATTTGTCTGACTTAGCAACAATCACTATTGAAGATGTTAAAGCTTTCTACAACACTCAACTTACTCAAGCTAAATTAAACTTAGGCATTACTGGCGCTATGCCGAGTGCTTTAAAAGCACAGTTAATGTCTGACTTAACAGCATTGCCTGTTGGTGATGAAAAGCGTCTAACTATTGCCAAAGCGCCGGTTTTAAAAGGTCATCATGCGACAATAATAGAAAAGAATGCGCAATCAACGGCAGTATCTTTTGGTTTCCCAATCGATACTCTTCGCAGTGACAAAGACTGGGCAGCGCTTTGGTTAGTGCGTTCATACTTTGGTGAACATCGTAGTTCTAACAGCTACTTGTATCAACAAATACGTCAAGCCCGTGGTATGAACTATGGTGATTATTCTTATATTGAATATTTCCCGCGTGGTATGTACCAAACTAAGCCTGACGCAAACTTAGGCCGTTCAAGCCAAATTTTCCAAGTTTGGTTACGTCCTTTACGTTCAAATAATGATGCGCATTTCGCTACACGTGCAGCTTTATATGAGTTGGACAAACTGATCGAAAATGGCATGAGCGATAAAGACTTTCAGGCGACACGTAATTATTTAACTAACTATGCGCCGCAATTAGTGGCTAGCCAAGACCAGCAGTTAGGTTATGCACTTGATAGTGAGTTTTATCAAACCGAAGAGTTCGTTAAGTATGTACGTGGTGAGTTTGCCAAACTATCGTTAGCCGATGTTAATCGTGTTATTAAAGAGAACTTACAAACTGATGATATTCATTATGTTTTCATCTCAAGCGACGGTAAAGACATGAAAAAACGTCTGTTGTCTGAGCAAGTATCACCGTTAACCTATAACAGTGAAAAACCTGCAGAGCTTTTAGCTACCGATAAAATTATCGAAAGCTATCAGTTAACGCTGCCAGCGGAAAATGTTGAAGTTATTGCGGTAGACAAAGTTTTTAAATAGGGTTTTTAAATAATACTTTTAAATAAGTCGCTGCCATAACTTAGCAGCGAACCTACCTTAATAAAACACCACGCTTGCCGTGGTGTTTTTGTTTTTAATAAAGGCTAATAAATGGGGACATAGTAAAATAAAGTTAAATTAACTCTGACCCTAATTAAGTCGAAACAGTAAGTAGGAATTCGCCCTTTCTGGAGCTGTGATTAGTGTTGTTTATGAAACAGTGTTGTTCGATTGTGTATATATATTGCTGTATTTTAAGCTCGTATACTGACTGGTAATTAATCTTCAGTAATTAATAGTCAACAAGGGGTTGTTATGGACATTGCAACAGTTATCGAGCAACAGCGGAAAGTAGAACAAGCATGGCAAGTAGAGCAACGTAAAGGCTTACCTGCTGTAATTAAAGATCTGCTATTACCGCTAGAAAGAGATCAATGGTCGCAACATGCTCGCTATGGCGGCAAAGCGTCTTTTTTTATTCAATATCATGGCGATCTATTGGCGACAGCGGCTTATCTTAAGCAGTCATTGCAAGTATTGCTCGATAGTTCTCAGCTTGTCTTTAATTGGCAGCACTTGAAAGATCCCTTATCTGCAGCACAGTATTTAGTCGATAGGGCGCATAACCATCACCGGATTGAAGATCAGGTTTATTTTCCTCAGTTTAGGAAAATTATGCCGCAGCTTAGTAAGGGCATCGATCTGCTGGATAAGGATCATCAGTCTTTAGATTTAGCATTAGATGACCTAAGTACTAGGGTAATGAGCATGGTTATGACTCTGAACCAAGGAGATGTTATTGATAAACAGCAGGTAAAGGTATTGACCGATAATATCTTATACTTGCAGCGAATATTGCAAAGGCACCTGCATGATGAAGAAGAAGTGATTATTCCGATATTTTTATTATCGGCTTAATTACTTAAAGTGGAAACTAGAGGGAGTTACTAAGACAGTAACTACCCCCTTATTTTGGCCTTAATATTTGCCTTTGTTATTAATAAAGGGTTATTAACAAATGATTATTAAAAAAAGGCTGTTAGCTTCTCATTATTAATCCAAGCTTGGAATTAATGCCGGAATACCAGGTAACATACCTACCGCTGCCATGACCCCAGTTAACACCACAAACATAACACTCGGAATAATCCAGCGACTCATTTTAGTTAATCCCGCACTACGCTCTTTACAGCCAACCAAGCCAAGGTTGTCGAGCAGCATAGTCAACGCCCAACCAAAAGCTGGGTTAACCAGGGCAGAGGAAAAGACCACAATGGCTGCTGATTGTGTTGTTTTACCTTCCCTAGTCATTTCCATACCTGCTTCAAGCAAGGGAATAAATACTCCCACCACTAAGGCGACACAAAGCACAGGTTGCCATATAGCGAGATCCATAGGATAACCCCAAAGCGCCGCGATGATACAAAACAGCGCAGTGAGTAGAGCGCCAGCGGGGATAGGCCTTTTAGCGATAGCTGCGGGTACGATATAAGTTCCCCAAGACGAGGTAAAGTTAGCGCCACCGAGTAGTGAACCGACAGTTTGGCGAATAGAGGCACTGGTCATGGTATCGTCGATATTCATGTGTACTTTTTCAGTACGTTCAGGGTAGTTAATCTTTTGAAATACTTGATGACCTAAAAAATCAGGAGACCACATTGCTACGGCTAAAATAGCGAAAGGCAGTACCACGACAAAACTTTCTAGGGTAGGTAAACCAAGCATCCAACCGGTATTTTCGCCCCACCAATACATTGGACTCATGTTAGGTAAGCCAGGCCCGGTATGAAATTCAAAAGGTGCGCCCATCGCAAAGGCGAGTGTGCCGCCTAGTAAACAACTAAGTGGCACTGCTAACCAACGTTTACGCCAATGTTCAAGTAATGCATATAAGATTATCGTGCAAAAAATAACGACAAAGGCAATATGTGACATGCCTATGTCATTTGCCCAAGTGAACAGTTTATCTACCTGTGAAATGGTACCGACAAAGCCAAGGTACAGTAATAAACCTCCACAAACGCCTTTACTGGTAAGGTTCGCCAGCATGCTACCGCCTTTGGTTATGGCTAAAATAAAGCCAAAGATGCCAATGAGTAGTCCAAGCGCCATTGGGTGACCGCCAGCAGCAACCACAATAGGAATGAGCGGAATAAGCGGGCCATGAGTACCTGCTAGGTTCGCCGTGGGCAATAAAAAGCCAGAAAAAAGAATGATAAAAAGGGAAACAATGAGTAATTCATAGCGGACATTTTCTAAGATAAAGCTTTCATCAAGACCAAGAGACGAAGCGAAGGTTGCTGCTATTGCGCCTACCATAACCACTTTACCAATAGTCGCTGCCATGGCAGGTATCGTATCTTCTAGCTCAAATCTATAATCTCTAAAAGGTAAATTAGGTCGCCAGCGTTTTGGCGCCATTATTTGCAATTCGTGTTCTAGATATTCTTCACGAGTATTAAATGCTGAACTTGGCTTGTGTTTTTGCTGGTAACTTTGACCTTCGCCATTTAGTCCATCGCTATTTCTTTGAGGCTCATCCTTTTGCTCATCTACTGATTCAGATGTATTGCTCATTATTTATCCTTACTCACTCGCTTAAAAGTATTATGTCTTTTAGTGGTGTCATGTTGGCTGTGTCTATTTGATTTTAATGTAGCATGTATCACTAACAACAAAGCCGGGTAAGAATAGGCAATTAGTCGTAGAACACTCATGTAGGTGTCTAAAAAACGAGCTTTTGCTCTTTTTCTTGCTCAGATATACCATGACAATAAAAATATCCCACCAGTAATAACTACACCGCTTGATAGTAAAACCTTAATTATGCCTCATCTTTTAAGTGCTAAATTTTTGTTTGTTATTCCGGCAGTAGAACTATTTTTTTGGCTAATCTTTTACCTGTGTCAGTGAAAAAGTAAAGAAATGACGTTGCACGTGCTGAATAGTAGTGAGTTAAGTTGTTATTCAACCAGCTTAATCCCCATCTTAGTGAAGCAATCACAAGGTGGTGCAGTGTCACTATTATTTACACTAATTATTTGAAACTACATCGCTTTTAATAGATATTAACGGCAACTTTATTTTATGTCAGATAACGATGTTTAAAATTATTAACACACCCGTATTGCTTTTGTTAGCCACAGCATTAACTTCATCATTAAGTTCTTTAGTTATAACGAATGCCCATGCAAAAACACCATTAGATATCAACGAACAGAGCATAGTTAAACAAGTTGAATTAGGTTTGGAGCAAGCACTTAACGACATTGAGCAAGCGGTAAATATAAATAGTGGCTCAATGAATATTGCCGGGGTAAAACAGGTCGGTTTATTGGCAAAGCAACAACTTTTAGCCATTGGATTTGAAGTGCAATGGCTTGATGGCAGTGCTTTTAATCGAGCAGGTCATATTTTAGCTACTCATCAAAGTAGCAACCCCAATGCCGTTAAAATTTTAATGATTGGTCATTTAGATACGGTATTTGCCAAGAACGATGATTTTCAAAAGTTTACAAGGCTCAGTGAAACACAAGCTTCCGGCCCTGGTGTAGCTGATATGAAAGGCGGTAATACCATTATCATTGCTGCATTGCGGGCATTAAAAACACTTGATTTACTAGATAATGTCAGTATAAAAGTGCTGTTAACCGGCGATGAAGAAAGCAGTGGTCGGCCTTTATCTTTATCAAAACAAGCCATAGTTGATGGTGCGATTTGGGCTGACATTGCTCTGGGTTTTGAAAATGGTGATAACAATATAAATACCGGCATGGCGGCACGTAGAGGTTATACCGGCTGGACTTTAAACGTTGCAGGCAAACCAGCACACTCGTCGCAAATATTTAATGATGAAGTGGGTTATGGAGCAATTTATGAAACCGCTCGTATTTTAGAGGCTTTTAGATCCCAGCTAGAACGAGAAGAAAATCTGACTTTTAATCCCGGCATGATTATCGGTGGTACCAGTATAGATTTTGATATCGATAAATCATCAGGTTCGGCCTTTGGTAAAAGTAATGTTATTGCCCAAAAAGCCAAAGTAAAAGGTGATTTAAGAGCACTTTCAAATAAGCAGCTAAAAAGCGCTAAACAAACTATGCAAAACATAGTTAAAAATAATTTAAACCACACCCAAGCTGAGCTCATCTTTGCCGTGGGTTATCCTCCTATGGCACTCACCCAAGGTAACTTAAACTTATTGGCGCAATATAGCCAAGTCAGTCAAGATTTAGGCTATAACGCGGTAAAACCGGCAAATCCACGAAAAGCAGGAGCAGCTGATATTTCATTTGCCGCTGAACATGTTGATATGTCACTTGATGGTTTAGGCTTAATGGGCTCTGGTGCACATACTAAAAACGAAACTGCGGATTTAACTTCCTTAAATAAAAATATAGAAAAAACTGCAATTTTGATTTATCGCTTAGCTAAGCAAAAAGCGAAACATTAAGCGAAACAAAAAGCGAAACGCAAATAACCTCTCATTTTCGATGAGTTTACTGATTAGCCAAAGTAAGCTCATCGACAACATCAACTTCAATACCATCATCGAGCTCAAATAAAATATGCCTAAGTAACAACTAGCTAAATCGGCATTGTTGATAATTTTTTTTTCAGCCTAACTTACACCGCTGAATTTATGGACTTTTTTTGTCTAAATTTAATATCAGATTATTTATACTCTTTTAATACTTAAAATAAATTATTCTCTAATAACTTGAGATACGATTATTTTATATTTTGGAATGAAAAATGCTTATTTAATGAATATCTTAAGATATTGTGAAAAAGAGGTAATACAAAATGAAAAATATAATCAAAGGGTTTATAGCATTATTTTTTCTCAGCATATCATCAATTTCCATAGCGACAATTTTGGATATCGATTTTAATGGTAATCAATTTTTACTTGAAACATTTGAAAGTGCCGAGACGGGCAGTGATTTTTATAGATATGGTAATCCATCAGGATCATCTGCTAATCCTGTATATCCAGGAACAGCAGATTTAATACCATTATTTTCGGATGCGGCACACATTTATACCCATATAAATACGCTTAATAATAAGTTAAGTTTTGGTATTATTTTAGAAAAACCAAATGGTAGTGGTGGTGGTTTATTTTCCGCTGATCTTGATTGGGCTGGACCAGCTGTATTATCTTTCGTTGATGATCCTGGTGAATCTGGAACTATTAACGCAGCAGGACCCCAAAGCATCAGTTTAAAATGGGTAGATTGTTGCACTGATGGTTTTGTTATCAGTGGTTTTGATCCTAATGATTTATTTATAGATCTTACTAATGTACTTGGTTCAGACTTAACCGAAGTGATATTCCTAAGCCCCGATCGAAATAATACTAACTTTTCCTTTCCACAGGACGAATTCAATATCAGTATTGCTAATTGTGTTCCAGCAACGGACCCAAATGCTTGTGTAATAATCACGACTCCTGAGCCATCTATTGTTTTTCTATTTGTTTTAAGTTGCTTTGGTTTGTATTCATCTCGTAGATTGTTGGATGTTAAAGAAGGTCGGAATCTAAAATTGAGTCAAGTGGTGAATATTCGAAAAACAAGCCATTAGCTAATGCTCGGCATACGTTAACGGACATTACTGATACTTGGGCTATGGTTTACGCTAGATGATGTTCGTATTTTTTCTGAGTAGGCGCCATAGGAATTCCAAAGGCTAATCTTAAGGTAAGCAAAGTGTAACGTTTCTTGTCCTGGATATACCAAAGGTACAATTATGAATAAAAAATGCCTGTCAGTTATAAACCGACAGGCATTTGTTAGCAATAGTATGCTATTCCTTTAAAGGGCTTTTATTTACCCGATTGTGGCTATTGCGGATTAAGACCTAATTTTTGCAGCACTAGTTTGAAGTTAGCACGACGCTCTTTAATGGCATGAACTTCACCACTTACTGGACAATGATCGTCTGGACAACCACGGTTGACGATACCTGATACCGCATCAACAAATGCGGTACCTACCATGCCACCATCAACATACTTTTTCAGCTCTGCGTGGTAATTCCAATCTGCATATGGTCCACCTTCATTATCGTAGGCTTGCACAGAGCTAACCCAGAAGAATAAACCGGCAATCCACTTAATTTCTTTATGTTCTTCAGAGCTACAAATTAACCCTGGGTTTGAACATAAATCTAAATCCGCATAGAGCGGGCTATCGGGTGCTGCTGCAACGGTAGTGCCATCAATCGTTGTGCCAATGGTATCTGGATCAACGTGTGAACGACCGACGAAGTGATTAAGGGTACCGAAGTTTTGGCGACCAGTGGTTTGAATAACACCACGTCCCCACCAACCACAACCTTCAACACTTTCATCGCTACCGTCCCAGATGAAGCTACCTGCTTTTTGACCAACGTACTGCTGACATTCTTCACGCTCAAAGACTTGCTTAGAAGTATCTATAGCCGTGGGAACCGTATTACAGTGACCTGCGTTAGTCCAGCGACCTACTTTTCCATTAACTAAAAGCCCTTGTTCAGCAAGTACTGCGTCTGGTGCTGCAAAGATTGGCGCTGGCGCACCGTACCACTTAGCGTGGGTATTGGCCGTTTGTTCCATGGTATTATCACGAGGACAAGAGTAAGCATGATCTTTACCCGATACTGGGTGAGTACCATAATCCGCATATTTCTGACCTAATTGACCACAACTTGCGGTCATTGGGTAATCAATTTTTGCGCCGTATTTAACTTCAGACCAGTTATTCTCGTCACACGCATCGAAACGTATAGTTTCTTGCATACTTTGTGATAGGAATGCGGCAATAGCGACTTTAGCGTATTTGGCATTGGTTGCATCATCAGCAGTGTTATCGACTAACCAGAACTTATCGCCAGCAACACCAACATTGTGCATTGAGTTTAAGCCAGTTAAAAAGTCAGCCCATTTATAAATGGTTGATGGCACCCAAGATGAAGTAGGTGTTTCGTAAAGGAACACTTGGCTATCCATTACCGACTCAATACCAGATAAATCACTGTTTAAAGTAGCGATACTGGTTAGTGGCGTGACACCAGAGCCACTACCTACATAGTAAAGTGGTACCTTAAAGCTCTGGTAGCTAGCAATTTTACTGGTTAGGGCTGTGCTATCGGCATCAAATAATATCGCGAATATATTGTTGTGAGCAGCTTTGCGTATTTTACTTTCGCCAGCAGTATTGCCCATAAAGTAAGTGGTTGCTTGCGCTGTTGGCACCGAAGATAATATTGCTGGCGCTTGCACAAAATCAGTGACTTGTTTGACGTATTCTAAAGCGTTATGCCATTGCTCACTTGATAAGCTTGCAGAGCCGCTTGATTTAGTGAAAGCAATAAAGTCAGCTTTTGCATCGCCTTTATAAAGTGCCAACTTATCAAGTAAATCAGATGTAGCTTTAGAGGCCGCATTCCATACAGATCTTTTGCCTGAGTGCGTAGCGTAAGCAAAGTCACCAATGCTTAACGACCAACCGAACGTTGCGCTTGGCGCCAGCGTAGTCAGTATTAAGTTTTGCGCTTGAGCCCAGCCCTTAGCATCATCGCTTAAGGCATCAATGTCACTAACGCTGATATTGTTAGTATTGGTGGTCGCTAAAGCGGAAGTTAGCGCTTGTTTCACGGCAATTATGCCTAAAGACACGCCTTTATCTGCGGTAATACTATCAAGTACATCAGTATTGATAATTATAGATTCAGAGCCAGCCAGTTTTGCTGTTTGAATTAGTGAGATGAAAGCACTGGTTAACTTGGTGTCATCAGATAGCTCTGTGCTGTTGATTAGGTTAACCGTAATCATATCAGGCAGTGTTGAAGATGGACCGCCAACAACAAAGTCACTCGGCCAGCCATTAACTTTTAAACTTACCGGATCTTTAGCATTTGGTAACGATAACAGTGGTGCTGTACCTTGTGCTGTACCGTCACAGTTTACTTTCCAAGTCCAAGTGTCATCGCTACCGGGACGAGAAGCGGTTTCCCATTTAGCGGTGAAAGCAATGTAGTCATCATTAACGAGAATATCGCCACCTTTGGCTGTTGTGCCTTGAGTCCAAACGCTGTAATCAGCACATTGACCACCTGGCGTAGGAGTTGGGTCAGGCGTCGGATCTGGGTCCGGTGTCGGATCAGGTGTAGGGTCTGGAGTCGGATCTGGATCCGGCGTTGGCTCAGGATCCGGCGCAGTACCATCGACCAGTGTCCATGCACTTTCCCATGCACTACCAGTACCTGGCGCATAGTGGTAAGCAGATGCTGACGAACACCATCCAGCGATATTACATTGATAAACCTTGCCACCATTGCTAACTAAATCACCTGCGGCATAAAGAGTACCAGCCGAGTAGGCGGTAGCTGTTGGATCTGGTGTCGGCTCTGGATCAGGAATCGGATCTGGTGTTGGCTCGGGCTCGGGGTCAGGTGTAGGGTCAGGAATTGGATCTGGCATTGGATCTGGCATTGGGTCCGGTGTTGGGTCTGGATCAGGTGTTGGCGTGCCACCAGTACATTCATCTTTTAAAGCCCAGCTATTATCACTACCAGGAATTGCTTTAGTCCACCATTGAGCAGTGTACGCACTACCATTATGTTGCATTACATCACCGGTATTCGCGTGATCAGGGTTTCCTTGCCAGTCTACCTGAGGGAAATCTGGATATGCATTGATACCTTCACAGCTCTGTGCTGCAAAGGCGTTGCTCGAAATCACTGTGCTCGCAGCAAGTGATATAGCAATAAAAATTTTACTTGGTTTAAAACCAGCCTGTTTGAGTTTCATTCAAATTCCCCATATTTAATTTATTATTTTTTTAATACCGCATGGACAATGCCTGAAGCTTGTTGGTTAAACGCTCCTGTATCGCCTTATGTTTTTGTATGTTTTTCATGCGTATTTCAAGCTATCACGCATTTGACAGCGCTGTCAAATGCCGATTTAGCTAGAAATAGTGTTTAATGTGAAAATGACTTTAAAGACAAAAGTGTCATAAGTAACTAATAAATATAAAGTTATAAAGGTGTTTCTTTTACTTTATTTGGAACCTTATTTTTTTGTAAAAAAATAAGGAATAGGACGTTAATGAGATGTTATTTGTATGTGTGGGGAGTTATTGAAAATACGAAAAATATATTCTAGTTATTTCTCATCATTGTGCACCGACTATTATAATTTAAGTCTACTATATTTTTCCATCACGACTGCCAAGCAGGGAAACAAAAACCCAAGCAGAATTTTGAATTCAATATGAAATATAAGTAAATATAGTACAAAAATAAATCAGAAAACTTCTATGAAATTTCTATAATGGCAAATTATAGATTTATTATAAGACTATATTTACTGACCTTGCTTCAATCGAGTTAAATAAATCGCAGTAAGCGTTGCGATTACATTTATAACAACAATTGAAAGGAAATATTCATGCGAAAATTATTTTTACCCTTACTAATGGCTACTACTTTATGTTCTCCAGCACTTTTTGCTGCAGAATTTTCTGAAAGTATCAAACAAGCAATGTCGTCAGATATACGTACCGACAGAGAAAAAGCTCGAGATAGCAACCGAAAGCCAGTGGAAACGTTGCAGTTTTTCGGCATAAAAGATGATATGAGGGTATTAGAATTGGTACCTGGTGGTGGCTGGTACACCAAACTACTTGCACCAGCCCTACGTGATAAAGGACAGTTTTATTTAAGTCTTGGTACCAAAGGACTTAAGGAATCACTGTTGAAACAAAACCCTTTTGATAAAGTTAAATTAGTCGGTAGTGAAGGTTATGAATTCGAAAACTTGAACTTTAATGTAAACGATCTTGATGCGGTATTAACATTTCGAAACTACCATAATTTTGATGAAAATGAACGTGTCAGTGTAAATAAAGCGGCTTATAAAGCATTAAAACCTGGCGGAATATATGGTGTAGTCGATCATACTCGCAGACATATGCAAAAGAAAAATGATGAAAACGGTCGTCGTTTTGACCCTGTTCTAGCCATTAAAGAAATTCAACAAGCGGGTTTTGTTTTAGTGGATTACTCTAACTTACATTACAAATCAGATGACGAATTACGTTTTGAAGTTGGACGAAAAACCGTACGAGGTAACTCAGATCGTTTCACGCTATTATTCAAAAAACCAGAGTAAGCTGCTTTCTTACTTATAAATGTAATGAAAGTAATAAAGATAATATATGGCGTCAAAGTTAAATTCACTCAATGACATTACTCTGACGCTATTATTCACAATATTAAAAAGTGAGTATTATTTCGTTGGCTCTAGGTATCGTTTTTCAGAAAAGTTTTCAGCTAAAAATGTTTGTAAGCCGCTTAATTGTTTGTCTGAAAACCATTTTTTGTGTGCTTGGTAATAGTCTTTAGTTTGATATACCTTGGCTAATATTTTATTAATATCGTTAATTACCCCTTGGCCTAATTCACTTTTTGAACAATTGAAATGGGCAATAAGGTAAGGGGGTGCATCAGCAATGGTGTATTGCTCTAACAGAGGTTTTTGTGTTTCATTTGGGGTTATATCTACAGGCAAGGCGAGGACAAAATTAACCCGTGATTTATATAACATTGACCCTAGCGCTCTTACTCGCTGGGTGCCGCCGCGGTAATAGATGTTTACTGGGTTTATCTGTTTTATTTGCTGGTCAAGAAAGTTACCAAAAGAGACATCCTGGGCAATGCCCATAATTTGTTTTGGTAATGTTCTAAATACACTAAGAAGGTTTTTAATTTCTCCTTCGGAATTGAATAGTTCGTTAGGTAAAGGGGATTTTGCATTAAAGCGATAAAGCTTATGGGTCAGGTAAAAGCTTTGCGGATCAGAAAAGAGCGAATATTCCCTACGCTCAGGTGTTACCGCTCTATTGGCGACACAGACATTATCATTGCTGTTAAGTGTTTTAATTATTCGGGGCGCAGTCACACGCACTATTCGAACATCATATTTTGGTAATTTTTTTAACTGTTGAATGATTACGTTTTCAATATAGGAAGCAGTTGAGGTTTCAGCAGAGTTTTTAGCTAAAAGATCTATATTTTCAATCTTGTCTTCGACTAACCAAAGAATTCTTTCTTTAACCACTTTTTTATTTATTTGCTCACTTTGCGCCGTGGTGCTAAAAATAACACTATAAAAAGCGCTAATAAAAATAGCCAAGCTAATGAATGAGGCTAGCATGGGTGGTGAGAAAAATAACTGCAAGGGAAAATATCTTCTGAGTAAAATTTCAGCTTATTCTAACTGTATTTTAGTTAATAAAATAGCTTTCAAATGTACAAAATTCATCCTCTGTATAAGGCTATAATTTAGCCTGTTAGCTTAAGGATAAACCAGCTATCGGCATTAAGACTTTACTAAATTTCGCGGAACGTTTATTCGCTTCATATTACACAGACGTTTAGGGGGCGATCATTGTTTTTCATATAGTCGCCACTGTGACTTAGGAGAGAAAACGTCATGTTGAATGATGAATACAACAAAAGGTGAACGTTAATCACTCCTTCTAACAAAATAAAACTATCAACATACCAACCCTTAAATTCATCACACTTTACAACGATTTAGCTGGAATACTTTACATCGCTTTGTTGTTAATACTGTTAATCTGCATTTCTTATTTTTAAACAATTGAATGCCTTATTCATTTTTAAATAGCAGTCAAAATTAATAATTAACAATTTAAGACTAAAAATCATAGCTGCACATTAATAATTTATGAGTTGTAATCTACTAGGAAAAATTATGAAGCCGTTGATAAATACACTTGCCATTATACTCTTGAGTTTGTCTATTAATGTTGGCGCCATAAGTGTTGCTGATATTGAAATTTCTGAGTCTATTAGCTTTGATGATAAAACCTTGCTAGTGCAAGGCGCGGGTGTTCGTAGTAAGTTTTTTATCAACCTCTACGTGGCAAGTTTGTTTAGTGAGCCAGAGATCAACAGTAAAAGATTAAGCGCAACTAAAAGCTATGCAGTGCTTAACAGTCAGAGTATTAAAGCCATTCGCTTGAATATTGTTTCCGGTTTGATCACCTCGACCAGGATGCTTGATTCAATTGAGCAGGGCTTTAAGCTTGCCACCGATGGCGATAGCAAAGAAATAGATGCTCATGTTACTGAGTTTATTGCTGTTTTTGATCAGCCAATAGAGAAGCAGGACCAATTTACTTTTATCAGTGAACCAAATGTAGGTATTCACGTATTAAAAAATAATAAACCTTTAACTAGCATTAATAACGAAGCCTTTCGCCAAGCATTATTGTCAATTTGGTTGGGTACTAGCCCGGTCGATAAGGGTCTAAAAAGAGATATGCTCGGAAAGTAATTTATTGAGCATCTATATTAAGTTAAGCCAAAAATTAAAATAGTGGCGGAGTACATTTAAATAATTTTGCTCTGGCCTCTATGTTCTAACCTCAAGGTATGACTCTTATTTATGACTTCAAGTTACTACTTCAATTCATGTCCGTCATTTATCAGCTTACCTTGGCTCTAACCAATCAATACCAATTAAAAGCTTAGTGATTAACGGCTAAGCTAGCTGACCTAAATTCATACAGTTAACACTTAAGTTATACTTGATAATGCCGATACTTCTTATATAGGCGTTGATAAATTAAGGTAGCTATTATGAGTTCATCAATTAACCCGAATGCGACATTTAACCAAGATGTTCACTCGTTAGCAAAAGCGCAGGATAAAAAAGACAGCGGCGCCATAGGCCAGCAAGTATCGGGTCTTGCCGATAATAAAAAAATGACAGAGGTACAAGAGCCCATTTCGGTCAGCCAGAAAAAACAACTTAACGCGGCAATTATTGAATCGTCACTAAAATTTAGTAAATCAATAGGCGACCAACCACTGTCACTGCTGTTAAAAACCGCCTTACAGGGAATAAATGAAGCGCTTAAAGCGGGAGGCGTAGAGACTAGTGTTGAAGGCGCTTATGAATCTGGTATTGATTTTAGCCCCGAAGCGACGGCAGAGCGTATTGTTGCTTTTAGCACCCAGTTCCTAGCTTCTTACCGAGAGCAGCATCCAGAAATGAATGAAGCGCAATCGTTAACGGCTTTTGTTGATATTATTAGTGGCGGCATAGACCAAGGTTTTGCTGAAGCCACAGATATTCTAGGTGCTTTAAAAGTATTAGGAGGAGATATTACCACTAATATTGATAAAACCTATGAGTTAGTTCAGCAGGGATTACAGTCTTTTGTCGATTCTTTTAGTGCAGCAGAATAAGAATAAACTTGCTCTAAATAAACGAGGTTATAATAATTCTAACTCCTGCTCTTTTTTGTGAGGTGAGACAAAAAATAAAAAAGGCCAATAATTGGCCTTTTTAATGGTAATGTTACCGGAAGTTATTAGTGTAAAACTATTTAGCCAATGTCTCCGCTATATAATCATCAATGAAACGTTCCAGAATATTAAGCGGAACAGCACCATTTTTTAACACTACATCATGAAAATCTCGTAGATCAAATTTATTTCCCAACGCGAGTTTTGCTTTCTCTCGTAACTCTAAGATTTTCATCATCCCTACTTTATATGACGTAGCTTGACCGGGCATTACAATGTAACGCTCAATTTCAGAAACAACATCTGATTGTGCCATACCAGTATTCACTTTCATGTAATCAATAGCTTGCTCTCGGGTCCATTTTTTATAATGAATTCCCGTATCAACCACTAAACGCACGGCTCTAAATAGCTCCGCTTGCAAACGGCCAATATTATCGAAAGGGTCGTCTTGAAAACCCATTTCCCATGCAAGGTATTCACTATACAGCGCCCAACCTTCTACATAAGCGGTAAAGGGGGAAAACATTCTAAATAGTGGTAAGCCTTCTAATTCCATTGCAACAGCAATTTGAAAATGGTGGCCAGGTATACCTTCATGATAAGCCAATGTGCGCATTGCGTATTTAGGCGTAGCTTTAATATCATATAAGTTCGCAAAAAATCGGCCTGGACGGCTACCATCAATGGCTGGTTGCTGATAATAAGCGCCTGGAGCGGTTTTTTCTTTAAACTCAGGAATCCTAACAACTTCCATGCCCGCTTTTGGGCGGATTCTAAATGCAGAGTCTAAACCCGTATCTATTTCATCAAGGATTTTTTGATAATCCACCAGTATTTGTGCACGGCCAGCATCACTGTCTTCGTAATAAAAGCTTTCTTGCGCAGCTAAATCTTCGATAGCGGCACTAAAACCCTGAGTAACGTCATAGTTTTGTTCTGCAAGAATAGTCATAATTGCTGACTGAATACGATTAACTTCTTTTAAGCCAATATCATGAATATATTGAGGTGTGTAATCGGTAGTGGTGAAGAATTTTAACGAGCTTATGTAAGCTTCCTCGCCGTTAGGTAAGCGCCAGAAACCATCATCAGTTTTCGCTTTTGATTTTATATTAGTAAAGTAGTCAATTAATGATTTATAGGCAGGGTGCACATAATCTTTAATATTACTTTTCGCTTTAGCGAGCAATTTAGCTTGTTCATCATCACTAATATTACCGCTTTCAGTCATTTTTTTCGCCAACGAGGTATAAAGAATATTTTCCTCTATTGGTTTACCGACAAAAGTGTTCATTTCTTCAAGTACACGTTCAATAACAAACAAGGGTGGAATAATTCCTTTTTCTTCTCTTAACCTTATTCCTTCGAGTTCTTGAGTGAACTTACCTTTCACTAACACTAAACGCGATAAATAGTTTTCAACATCATCGCTGCTATGAATTTGGTGTTGAGCTTCCATAAAACTTGGGTAACCATTTTGTATGCCAAACAGCTGGTTTACTGGGTAACTATGATAGCGGAATTGTTCAGAGTCCTTGGCAAAATTCAGTAAATATAGCGCAATCTCTTTAGAAAGAAGGTCAGCCTCGGTTAAACTGTCATTTTCATATGAATTGAGTGTTTTATGTACTTGTTTTAACTTAACATATAACTCATCGGCTTTAGCAAGGCTTGCGTCATCAAGTTCACCATTATGTCCAGTGATCCCCACTGACTCCAAAAAGCCTAAAGAGGTCAATGTTTCTGGGCTTTCGAAGGCCATTTTTAATACTTCTCGATCGACAAAAGATCTAAACCTCAAGGGTTTATCGGCATTCCATTCATAAGCAGCGAAACTGCCAGCAACCACTATTACTGTAAGCAGCAGTACACCAAGCCATTTAAATATTTTCTTTACCATAATTCCCTCAGATGATATTACTTATTAATTTATTAAAATCATAAGTTTAATAGTTTTGATTTATTATTAACTCATTGAAGTTAACAAAATAGTAACAACAAGTAAAAAAAATGAAGAATTAAGAAGATAAGTAATATCAAAAGGACTTTTTAAATTTTACCAACGGTTATTTAATTGTGCTGCTTTTTTATAGGCTTTGTTGACCTGAGCCGGTGAAAAGCTTAATCTCATTCAGTGCAATAAATACACAGTTTTTATGGAACTATGTTTAGCCTTGAGGAAAACGGATGATGATTTGTTTCTTTTGTGCTTTAAATAGGCTGTTTTGTCGGATTGACTACTTTGGTGGGAAAGTGAATGTTGACTAGTAAATGTTATTTAAACTAAAGATATCATTTATTACGCATATGGAATAATAAAGGCTTAATTTATCAGCCGTAAATATTAGTGTATCGCAGCAACCTGACCTAAATATATGATTTGAATATTTTAAAATATGTTCAAAGATGTTCATGTAAAAAGATAAGGTACAACGACTAATGAGTAGTACAATAAGTCCTCACCTAATAAGGTTTAGCAAACAAATACTAAGTTTAGTTCCTTATGCGAGTAACGACAGACTTGAGTATCTTGTTCAAAAACTCCTACCAGAAGAAAGTAGCGGTCAACACCTTGCCGTTAAAAATGAAATAAAAAAACTTGCTCAACAAGCAACTAAATCAATTGATTTACGTTTGTTTTTTAGCGATTGTGAAATTGTTAAACACAACAAAATTAATCATTATCTTGATTCAGCAGGCAAAGCGTTTTTTAATCAGAAACTACTGGAATATCAAAATCTTTATACCATAGCTATTTATCATGAAGTTATGGAACATGCTCGAGAGAGAGTTGCTAATAAAGGCAAAAATACAAATACAAATAAAAATGAAAATAGCAGTAAAGTTTCAGCGTTCAAAATAGATAAAACTGAGCCGAAACCATTAGTAAATAAAAATAGAATAATTCATGAAATAAAGACGCTTAACTCTTCTTGTAAAGTTTTTCTCAATCCCATTATGGGCATGACTTCTCAAGGAAAGAAAAACATTGGTATAACCGCTAGCATTGAAAAAATGAATAACCGAAAAGTTATTATTAAGACGTTAAATAAAATAGAGCATATAAAATCTAATAAAGTGTATTTATGGTTATATGACCATGATAAAGCAATAGATTTTGATAAAGAGCTCGAGCTGGGATTTGAGATAATAGATAGTCAAAGCAGCTCAGTAAATAATAACTTTGAATACTTGTTAAAATTCTCAACGCCATTAACCGATAAACAAATGCGAGTTTTGTTTTTTCATTACTTAATGCAAAAAAAACGAGCAATAATCGGCCCGACAGAACTCTTTATCAAACCACTATTTGACTCGATAACCTCTAAAGGTTATGAGCAGTTATACCTAAATAAAACCCATGATATCCCGATACTTTGTTATAAAAATAATAATGTCTGGCATGCAAAAGTAGCGATGAAAACTTCAGGTAATGACCAATTATGGGATTTCTTTAGCGATAAACAACAAAATTTTCATTTACCTGTGTTACTCGGACATAAAGATATTCAACATGCGTTGAATGAAAGCAATGCCGTTGATAAGTATGCATTTATATTGAAGTATAGTTATAAAGAAACCTTCAGCTATGCACTCATTTGGTATGACGAATTTGTTAATAATAAAAGTGTTAAAGCGATTTTTAATCGTTATTTCAAAAACGGTCTATTTAGAGTAGTTAAAATATCGTCGTCGTTTATTAATGCTAAAGAAGATGCTTATGTTCCATCAGCGCTACCTTGTCATGTTCATCCTAAAATGGCGGTATTAAATAGGGTTCCGCCTAAAGCGGCTTTAGATGTGATTAGTGACTGCGATCACATGATCACAGTTTCAGATATAAGCAGTTTGTACGAAACTATCTATCAACCAATAAGTGGTGAAATAACTGAATTAAATAACCTATTACCTAAACGCTTCCAACTTAGTACACTTGATGATCTTGCTGAAACTGAAATAGTAACCGCTGAAAGTGATGAATCAAGAAGTGAAGACCGCTTCGTTTTATCGTTTAAAATGGCGATTACACGCAGTAATAACGTGGTGGTAAATATTCCGGGTGAAACACAAAATATATCTATCCAGGGTTTATTAGTCAATCTAGCAAAAGAAACTAAATTTAAAGCCGGCGAAGAAATCGAAATTGAATTAACTGTGCCTTTTGCCGAGGAAGACCGCAGGCTTAAAAAACAAAAATATATTGTACTGGGTTATGACGGTCATGGCGCAGTGCGGTTATTAATGAACTCAATCGAAAGTAAGCATTTAGCTTGTCGAGCCATAAGAAAGTATTTATATCAGCACATTGATACCATTGAAGCCTGTGGTAAACGTGGCAGTCGTATTTATGGCTTGCAGAAAGCGATGAGAAATATTTATGCCCATAATCATTTCTCTATTCCATTCTACTTAAAAGCAACTAAGCATCAACAATATATCAATGCAGCAAGTTTTAGTGGTAACTCAGCGCTTAAACATCTTACTTATAAAAATGAGAGTAGTGAGGATATTATTCTCAATTTGTTGAGTAATAAGAAATTTAGAGAGTCATGTTTATCAATCATCGCCGTGCTCGCTTACCAAGATCTACCCGCTCGTGCTTTCTATATTCTTGTGTTGCCGAAAGATAAAAATGACAATGAAGAGTACTCATTCTGGTATCGTGATTTAGCGGTATTAAAGAAGTCGTCTCAATTACAAGAATATACTAATAAGGTCGCTAGCCTTGGCCAGCCAGCAATTTTAAAGATTGAATTGAAAAAAAGTAATAAAGCTCAGAATATGCATTATCGTGACGAGATCAGTTATTTAAAGAGTTTGAATAAAGACCTGGCTCATGATCTTGAAGTGCAATTAGAAAACACTATTGGCATAGGAGAAGTTACTGATTTAACGGACATCGCAATTGAGATGATCCGCAATGCTAATGTAAGTACTCAAAGAACAACCCATTCAAAAAATAAACTTAGCTATGCCATGCATACGTGAGCAGGCTGACAATATCAGCCTTGCAGTTCTTTTAGTCGGCAACATTTAGCCACCAATAGTTTAGTCGCCAATAGTTTCAATATCGCCACGCATTACTGGATAACCTAAATTCATCCAACCAAAAACGCCTTCCCATAAAACTGCAGTGCGGGTGTAGCCACGATCTCTTAGTTTTTTAATGGTGTAATCTGCTGCGGCACGCGGGCAAGAACAATAAGCAATAATTTGCACATCTTTGGGAATGCCTGCCACGGTTTCATCCAGATCTGCATAGTAGGGAAAAGGAATAGAACCTTCTATATGTGCGGTTTGCCAAACCGAAGGCACACGTGTATCAAGCAGTACCATTTTGTTTTTTGCCAGTAAAGCGGTGTTTAAATCTTTTGATGATACATACATGCCATCTTGTAAAGTAAAGTTTGGGTCATCACCATTTTTGTTAATAACGTATTGCTCAGGTGTTGGCAGTGCTTTAAGTATGGTTCTTTCTTCTTTCCAGCCGAGTGCTTTACTGCGTAAAAAAGCGGTAATATTGTTGATGTCTTGCGCCGATAACTTATCTTTGAAGGGCTGCATTGGTGTGTCTTGTCGACCATTTTGTATGGCATGACGGATAAATTCATCGGTGTTGTGGGCAAGGGCAGATTGATTACCTAGCGCAGGCGCCGTAACACCTTCGCCCTGAACCCCATGACAGCTGGTACAGTTTGCTAAATAGACTTGCTCACCGCGTTTAATATCACCATGAACAGGATTAGTTGATAGCTTTAAGCGCTGAACTCCTGCTTGCTCAAATAACCAATAGGTTAAGTCCCAGGTTTCAGCTAGCGTCATCGGCCCGCCAACTTCATCAAGGTAACCACCCATAGCAGTGCCTTTTCTGCCATAAGACATCGGTCTTAAAATAGCGTGCGGAACACCGGATTCAAATAAGCTTTTGCTGCGCAGCGATGGCGCATGATCATTGACATGGCCTTGTCGGTCTGCGCCGTGGCATAAAGCACAATATTTTTGGTAGTTTGTTGAAGCAAGCTTAGCTTGGGGCTCTGTTAGTTTTCTTGGGGGTGGTAGGCTGCCTAACTCAGCATCTTGAGCAAATAATTCAATAGGCGCAATAAAACCTAATAAACCTATCAAGCAGCCAGCGAGTAATATTCTTTGGAAAAATAAGGACATCATCTTTATATTTTTTATATTTTATTATGACAAGGGTTAGTTAATAGACTAGCGAGCATAAAGGTAAGAAGCAATGCCTACCTTGGTGGTGAAAAGTTTAGTAACATTTTTGTCATCACAAAATGAACATTATCTAGCGGCTACCGATTGGCGTTATTACCGAGATTAGCCGAGATTAGCCAATATTAGCCAAGGTTAGCCAAGCTTGACCAATTCGCGGCTAAGCAACTGAAAATCAAGCGCCAAGTAACTGAGTTAACTCCACTAAAAAAAATGAATCGCTGAATTGTGCATCTCGACAGCTTTTCAGTATATAATAGTGCCCGCTTTCGACTTGGCTGATGCTGCACCGCATAGGAGTCGTAGGGTAGAAAGCTTACGTGTAGGGTAAAACTAGACGTAGAACTTACTGATTAAACTATAAAAATAGAAATAAAAAGACAGTAGCAACACTAATACAAAAACGAATCCGAGTGGTATGGCATGCAGATATTAGACAAAGATTATCAGATTAACAGCGTTAGTAAGGCCATTGGCGCTGGAGAAAACTCCATTATTGCACTGCCTACAGGTGGCGGTAAGAGTATCTGTATCCTTAAATTGTGCCAAGCATTATCCGACAAACATGTCGTGGTTAGTTTGCGTAATGCGGCATTAATTCCGCAGTTATTACACACACTGACCTCTAATGGTTTGACGGTTAGCGTGGTCAAATCTGGCTACACCTATATAGCTGGCGGTGATGTGACTTTAGTGATGGAGCAGTCTTTTGCTCGCAGAAAGCATTTAAATATAAAGTGTGATGTACTGTTACGTGATGAATACCATGTTGGCTGCATGGGCGGCGTTTATATCGCTATGCGTGAAGACTTATCTCCTGATTTGATTATTGGTCTTACGGCTACACCCATCGATAGATTAGGTGTTTATATTGATAAGTCGATGAAATTGATTGAAGAGACGACAACTAAGCAGTTGATTGAATTGGGCGAATTAGCCAAACCGGTTTACAAAGTACCTAGCCTAGCGCAAGAGATAGATTATAGTGCCGTTAAGATGTACCGAGGTGACTTTAGTGTTTCAGGTTTAGACTGCATATTACTGGAACATTGCTCTTTAGTTGCCCAACAAACCGTTGATGATGCACTTTCTCATGGCCGCAAGGTTATGTTATTTGCTAACTCTATTAAACACGTAGAGGCGTTATCTGAGGCGTTTGAATTACTCAATGTTCAACATGAAATTGTTCACTCGCAGCGCTCAGGTAGTGATAATGATGAAAGCATACGTAGATACAAGTCAAACGATGTTAGGCTAATTATCAATATGTCTATGCTGACCATTGGCTTCGATGATCCTGCTACTGATTGCGTTGTTTTAGCGCGACCTACCAAGATTTTAAGATTGTATTTACAGATTATCGGCAGGTGTTTACGTGCCTCTAAGGGCAAGGAAAATGCGTTAATTCTGGATTTAGCTCAATGTATCTCTACCCATGGTTTTGCGGAGGATTATAGAGACTTTACCCGTAAAACGGCTAAGTCTGCAGCGATAATGTCAGAGCGATTAAGTGTCACCAATATAGCTCAATTTGTTGATGGTGAGTTCAGCTACAATGAATCAATAGAGCGTAAGACTGTCAAAAGAAAGTCACCGGTTAAGCGTACTCGTATTATTCAGCCTAAGTTAGTTGCCAGCAAGGAGCTTATTGCTAGAAGTGCAAGCAGGCGGGCTGCATCGTTAGTCAGGCTTAACCCTAGAATGGAAAAATTCGTCAGTACTATCGAGTTAGTTAATATCGTTTATGAACAGCAAGACGAAACTAGCAAGATGCTTGATGAGCTCGCTATGGTTAAGATAGTGGCGCTTATAGGCTTTGCCTACAGTGATGCATTAGTTGATAGTTGTACTAAATTAGTTGAGCTGCTTCATGCTGAAAACCAATCAATTAGAGGTTTACTACCTAGGGTTAGTAATTTGATAACCGAGATAGCTAAGCTAGACCTAGCAATCGCTTAGGTATAACTTAGGTATAGCTTAGCTATAAACCACTATTTATAGTAAAAGGAGCTTCATGCTCCTTTTTTTGTCGATCTTTTATGTGAAATTTAATACTGCATGTTGGCAAAAGTGGTTGCTACGCGCCTACAAAGTGTCAGCCAAAGCAATGTGCTTGATAGAGTCTCAGCGGCAATTTTTGTTACTGCTGGTCTAGCCGACACGGTTTGATAAGACAGAGAATAAAGATATGGGAACTATAATTCCACATCAATTTAGTTAACAACTTTATATCAGCTAACAGTATTAAGCTTTATGCTCTTAACGTTAATGTTATTAAGACAATACCGTGATCGGTACTTTCGCCATCTCGGTCGAAAATAGGGTTAATTAAATGTCGGTCGTAAGTATCGTAGTCACTGACTTGATAGAGACTGTCATGATAACTGGCATCAAATTCACATGATAATAAGATGTAATCGAGTACTGAGCTGCTAGCACCAAAATAATGTGTTGGTTTACGTACTTGTTTTTCTGTTAGCTTCATTTCTTGTCTAACTTCTAGAGTCGCTTCTAGCTTTACAGCAATAGTAGTTTCACTTTCACCATCTTCACCAGTATCACTAGGCTCATTAGTTAGCACTTTTTGAAACAAATCCCAAGCGTCATTTAAACAATACTTAGCCAGGTAGGCATCGCGATCAATGCGTGAGACAAAACGTAAGGTGTTGGTTAGTAAATGACTTAATATGCCATCGGTTAAGTTATTATTAAAGTCGCCCATTAATATCATCGGCTGACCCGTAGCTTCACGCCGCGCTATCATATCAATCATTAATAACGTCGCTTCACTACCACGTTGTATAGTTGAGCCCCAACCACCCGCCATTTGCGCTTTTAGGCTTTCAATAATAGTTTTTTCTGGCGATAGACTCTGGCTTTTATCATCGAATTCAATCATCGAACGTTTAGACTTAAAGTGCACCACATAACAATCGCAGTTACCGATATGAGGTACATCAATGGTCGCTCTGATCACTTTTCGGCTAAAAGAAAAGTCACCGCTTAAGCCTAATGTCTGTGCAAGCTCTAGGTCTGGCTTTACCGCATCAACTTCAACTATAGGATAACGAGAGGCAATGGCGACCACAGGACTGCGATAAATAAAGTCATCAATGACTTGAGGTTGAGCAACCACAGAAAAATAATCATAACCTTGCGCGGCGACTAACTCTTTTAACGACTCAGTACTAAAAACTTCTTGAAAACCAATAATGTCAGGTTGATATTCACGCAAATAGTCTGTTATCCAATTTTGTTTTTTTACCCATTGTGCGGCACTATAAATGCGCTCAAACTCATAAAAAGCATTGGGCGGCTCTAGGTAATTAAACAAATTAAAACTAGCAATTTTAAGTTGCGTATCTACAGCTGAAGGGTCTACTGATGTGGCGTTCTTTAATGCGGGGAGTTTCTGATTGATTGCTTTTATCTCTGAGGTTGATGAGGCTAATATAATCGATGAAAATAATTATACCTCATCGCACGACTCTTTATGAAAAGTAATAATGGCTCTATTAAAAACAAAAAAGGGGTCGGTAATAAATGATGCAATCATTTATTACCGACCCCTTTATCTTTATATCAAAGCAGTTCACCAAGTTAATTCACTTAGAGATTAGCTTGGTCAGCCATTCGTTAGTGTTGAAATTGTTTACCGCTGTACCAGCTATCAAGTTTGGCTGGTTGTTTTTGTGCCAGAACAGGAAGGTGCTTTTTTTTGCTGAGTTCTTTAGCTGTGTAGCAAGGGTTGTTATATAGTGCAGTGTTCATTGTTAGTCTCGTTGATAAAAGTTAAAAATTGGTATTTTGCTCCGCTTTTAAAAAGCCAAACAAAGCTGTAATCATAAATTCATCAGGGTTACAGGCTTAAATTATTTAATTAAAGCCCTTATTCGGTAAAGATTGATTTATCAATAATCGCTTGGTTTTTGCGCATGTTAGGGTAATTACTCTAGGGAGTCAATGGTTTGTTTTTTAATCGCATTAGAATGATAACTCTATCAGTGGTTAGCTGGTTTTTAGTTGTTTTGAATCAACTGTTATACAATTGTGCTGTTTTTATTTAGCCGCATTCTTATGGGAGAGAAACAACTTTATTATGGTTTTTTTTGGTGTTTTTTAGTAGGGATTGGTAGAATACCTTTGTCATAATTCGTTGCTATGTTGGTAACTAAAAGATTGGTAAATAAAAACTTGGTAAGTAAAGTTTGTTAAAATAAAATATTTACTTAGTAACAATGAGCAAAAGTCAAAAGTCAAAAGTCAAAAGGTAATAAGTGTAAATGGAAGCTAGCGCCAAAGTGCTTGATAACAGTCCGATAAGTTGTAGCGAAATAAGTAGTAGCCAAATAAAAAGTACTGAAATAAGCACTAAGCAAATAAAAAAGGCGTATAGCGAGCACGGCTACTTTGTTATTAGAGATTATTTTAATGGCGCTGAAATCTCAGCACTTAGAGAAGTCATCTTAAAATTTCATCAGTTATGGAAAAAAGACAACTTCGATTTCTATCAGGAGGAAGCTTTTAATTCTTCTTTAATTACCGGCAGTCAATATTTAGCCCCGGACGATAGGGTCAAACTTTTTAATTTCATCAGCTCAAAAAAAATAATGGCGCTGGTTGATAAGGTTATTGCCAATAAAGCCAACTTTATGAACACGCAACTATTCTTCAATCCTGTTAGCTCTTTGCAAAAAGATTTTTGGCATCGAGACTGTCAGTATGATCATGATTTAGAAGCGCAAAAAAGAATCATGCATGAAACACAAGTTGTACACTTTCGTGTGCCTTTATTTGATGAACTTGGCCTGGAACTCGTACCTGGCTCCCATAAGCGCTGGGATAATGAAGAAGAGTTTAATGTCCGCCAAGAAGAGCAGGGCAGAGAGAGTAGTGAGGCGTTATCTACCGGTAAAAAAATTCACCTTGCCGCGGGCGACTTGTTAGTTTTTTCAGCTGATATGATTCATCGAGGTCTATACGGAAAAGATAGATTAGCTTTTGATATATTAGTGTTTGATTCGGCGGCGGATTATATTGACTATGTTGATGACGATTGTTTACCTGATGCAGTCATGCTGGATAAAATTGTCAATCCAAGGTTATTTACCAATACCATTGAGTTAAAGTCGACCGCCTGATCTTTCCTGCTATTTTTAGACCTTATTCTTAGGCAAGGCTCGGCTTGTTATTTAATATCAGCATAGAGTTAGTGTTGTGAAAAAAAATAAAATAAATGAGCTTTTAAGAAAATACTGGCGTAGCAGTGTCTATAATTAACTATTTAATCGTTAATAAAAATGATGGCATAAAAGTCTCGGTGAACAAGTGTCTTATGCCAATAAATCAGGAATGCAATGTTAACTAAATTAATTGCCTTGCCGTTTTTAATACTCCTTTATTGCGGCAGTCTCTCTGCCGCTGAAAAAGTGAATGTCGGCGGTTACCTTTCTCCACCATTTATTGAACAGGACGGTCAAGGTAACATCTCTGGTATAACACTTGATCTCATTAACTCCTTAAATAAAATTCAGCATGAATATCATTTTAACTTGGTATTAACCAGCTCAAGAAGAAGGTATGTTTTCTTTCAGCAAGGTCAATTCGACCTGTTCTTTTTTGAAAGAAAAGTATGGGGTTGGCAGGATATTGCTATTGTCGAAATTAAATTACCTTTTAAGGGAGGAGATATTTTTATCGCGCTAAAAAGTATAGCTAAGCAGCAAGATTATTTTAACAGCCTAAAGAACAAGTCAATTTCGGCTATGTTGGGCTACCACTATAATTTTGCTGACTTCAATGCCGATCCTAATTTTTTAAGGTCAAAGTTCGATATACAACTATCGTCTGATGAAAGGGTGAATGTTCAGTTAGTGTTATGGGGGAAAATGGATATCGCCATAGTGACCAAGTCTTTCTTAGACAAATACCTGCTCGATAATCCTTCGGCAAAGTCTGAGCTCTTAATCGCCACTAAAATGGATCAAAAATATCAACACACCATTTTGCTCAGGGAAAACACCAACCTTAGTGTTACTACGATGAATATGCTGTTAGATAAGTTAGTTGCATCCGGAGAATATAATAAAATAATGCAAAAATATGGAATTACTCCGTAGTTTGTTACCTAAGGATTTTACCTGAATCTTTATATTGCTTAGCTAGCAGCTCATTGGACGTTCCCCACTTCATGTTGTCGCCACTATGACGCCCAGCAAATCAATTAATCAAAGGTAACATGGCTAGTTTAATTTATTACTGCTTGCTGCCTCGACGGCTTTTATAAGCGACTAAAGCTGTCAATAAAAACGCTAAGAAAAATAAACCCAAGGTGGCACTTGTTTGATCTGCTTCGACTTCCTCAGGGTTAACAATAATTCGGTCTTTTTCCTTTAGTTGATAAACTTGATAAAAATCGCCATCTACTTGCACAGCTTCCATGGTGACATATTTACCTAAAAGCGCTTGTGAGTCTTTGTCATCACAATAATCAGTCCTAAATTTAACCGATAAATTATAAGTAGCAGCAGAGTCGCTAAGGGTTAATGATGCAGCGCCTTTAGGGGGGCAATGTAATTGAAATATAGTGCCGTTAATTTCTTGAACATCAGTTAATTCAGTATAGGTTGTTGCGTGTTGGTAACTCTTTAAACCGATAAAGAAAAAGAATGCCGCTAATAATAACAATAAAGTCTTTGCTGTTTTATTCATAATAATTCACATCTGTTTATCTTATTTCAAGGCAAAATAAGTAACTAAAATAGTGTTGTGAAGTTAAACACAGCAATGTGCAAGTTATTTTGATGTATATCAGTAATAGATGTTTTTCTTTTAACTAAATGATTCGCATTGAGTTAGAAGAACAACTTTAATGCAGTCGCCACCGCGGCATCAAGCAGGTTTAAGCTCCAGGTAATGGAGTTTAAACCTGTGATAACGATAAAGAAAAATTCATTTATTTGCTATTTTCGATACGAATTGTTGCTTTAATTATTTTAACTTCTTCGGTGGTTCTACCATTTCGACTGCCTAACGCTTCAATTTTAGCTAAGCTGTCATCTTCATCCTCAACAACTTTACCAAAAACAGTGTGTTTGCCATCTAAAAAAGGTGTTGGTTTAAAGGTTAAGAAAAATTGGCTGCCATCGGTACCAGGGCCAGAATTTGCCATACTTAATGTTCCAGCTTCGCTATGATTTGCTTCACCGTCAAATTCGCCATCATACTTATAACCAGGGTTACCAGCACCAGTACCGGTAGGGTCACCACCTTGTGCCATAAAGCCAGGGATAACACGATGAAAAGTTAACTCATCATAGAAACCAAGTTCCGTTAAGTAAATGGTACTAGAAACATGCATAGGTGCTGAATCGGTTAATAGCTTGATAGTGAGTTTGCCTTGATTTGTTTGCAGATCCCAAAAATAATCTTTACCTTGAGTGAAGGTAAGTAATGGCGGTTTAGTTAAGGTGGTTTTCCATCTTGTATCTGTTTTATCTATTACTTGCTTAGTAATAAAACTATCGGCTTTTTCTATTGCGGGGTCACCGCCAAAACAAGCAGTTAACGTCAGTGAGAGAAAAAGGCTAGTAATAAATTTTTTGTTATTATTCATATAAAATATCTTATGGTTTTAATTCAATTTGTTGAAAGTATTTTAACTTATCAAGGGTTGTCAGATATTATCAGCAATCAAGTGGCAGATAACAGCGTTAATGAGTAAATTCACCATGAAAAAACGTTAGCAAGAATGTTTTGATTAGATTAAAATACCCCTAACCCTTAGCTCTATGGTGTTTGACCTAGATTTTCCTATTATGTTTGGTACAGCTATACATTTTAGCAAATTTTTATCAGGGGCTTAGATGAGGGTTTTAATAATGCTCATGCTGTTCTTCAAGGGCAAATAAGTAAATATAATGATGTTGTTAAGATAAAACTTCAACCAGAGGTAGTTGTAAATATATGGATCACTTTGAACTGTTAGGTGTAGGTAGAGATGCGACGACCATCGAGATCAAAAAAGCCTATCGAAAACTCGCGAATAAATATCACCCAGATAAAAATACAAGTGCTGAGGATGGAGAAAAATTTCAATTAATTCAAAAGTCCTATGATGCTATTTCGGATCCTAAAAAGCGTGCTTTGTATTTGAAAAGTAACTATACCATTATAACGGACCCCCGAGAGGTTGCTGATTCCTTTTGGCACAATGCCTTAAGTTAGGTATTAAGATAGGTATTAAGTTAGGCGTTGAGCTAAATGCCAGCCAATATCTCACATAGAAAATACACAAAACTCTTAATTTGAACACACAACTTTTAACACATGTAGCTAGGAAACAACCTTTGCAATCTGACAAAAATATACCTGATTATTTAACCGACGATTTTTCTATGTATTTAGAAAATATGACCTCGTTAACGGATCCTGAAAACCCTGAATTATTATCTATTTATTTAGATAATCTATTTGTCCAGTTACAGGCTATGCCTTCACTATTTACCGGTATGGTTGATCAGTTAGCCATGGCTATAACCACCAAAATCAGAATTGATAGTAAAAATTTGGCCTTAGTCGACTTAAGCAATGAGCCTTCTTGGGCAGAGGTAAAACCATTCGTTGGTGTACATGCCGATGCCAGAGCCTGTATAAGCGAAATGATGAACGATTGCGAACATGATTTAAAAATTGCTGTGTTAGTTATTCATTTTTATAACCGCTATGATGCGACACCTTTAAAAGCTGTAGCGGATGATTATGAGCAAATTGATGATTATTCATCAGATGATTTTGATGAGAACTACTAGGTAAAAGTGAATTGTCCTAATTAATTTAATTAGGCATCTAATAACAAATACAAAGACTTTTTTAAGGAATAACCGTGACAAAAAACGCACTCATTCTGGCTACTGATATTATCGAAATAGCACAACAAAGCGGTAGACGCGCAGGTACTTCATTAGAGGCTATTGCTGCTGAACATGGTGATGAAACCATGATGGCGGTATTAACCGAGATGGATATTTTAACCGTGGCTAAAATTGTTAGAGAGCACGATGCCACCATTCCTTCTATTGCTACTTGGTTAATGGATGCCGAGTCGATTAAACAGCTATTAAATGTTGAGCCGTCTTATTGGCAGAATATGGATGAAGATCATGTTTTTTGTGCGCAAACGGAAGCACACAGTTTATTATCACAAATTTTTCTTTCTACTGATGATGAAGAAAAACAGTTAGAAGTATTAAAAGCCATTGTTGAAGATGACTTTGGCCTATTATATTTGTCTCTGCCGTTTGTTGGTCATGATTTCTCTGAAATAGAAGAAGACGAAGAGCAAACATCTGGCAGTATCGAAGAGTTGCTAATGAAAATTAAATCATTAGATGAAGATGCCTATCGTGAAGTTATGGTAGTAAGTAGCAATGGCACGCTAGAAAACGTTGAAAAAGCGTTGAAAGATAATGCCAATAAACAAAGAGTAACCTCAGTAGAAATAGACACTGATGATATGTTTGCGCCACTGTAGAATTTAAAAAAAGATATTACCATACAGCTTTATATAACTAGGATTCATTAATGAAAATAGCAGAGTTAAGAAATCATCCTTTTCTACTTTTGGTATTAAAAGACGGAGAAAGTGATGGCTATTTTTCTCCCGAGTTTATAGCTAAGCTCAAACAACAATTAATCGATATGTCGTTACGGATTGCTTCGGATAATTTATCGATAATTTATACCGATCAAATTAAAAAAGGCTGTGAAATTGTTCTAGGTATTAGCAATTTAGGTTTATTAGATCTGTGTGATAACGATGCTGATAAAGCAAAAGAGATTATAAAAACTCAAGGCATTGTTTATTGCTTTCGAGCGGGTTGGGCTAAATATGCGCAACTAAAGAAAGTATCACCCTTATTCTTTGAAGGTATTTCGATCAGTACTTATGGCTTAGCCATCAATGACACGGCTGATATCAGCCTTATGCATGCCAATTTAATGAAAGAAAGCTATAAAAGCGCTAAGTTATTAGATGTTTATAAAAGCATTGCCGCGAACTATAGTGCAAATAAATCGGTGATTGAAGATGATACCGTGTTAAGTGAAGATATATTGGAGGTTGAATTACAACGATTTCTTAATACAGCAATTGCATTATTACTCATTGATTCGGATAAAAAAGTATTTACCACCTCTTTATATCAAGTCTTAAAAACTTATCTTATCGACACAGAAAAAGATGTGCTGCTTGAGAAGTTGCAAACTTGTATCGTTAAACTCATCGAGCAACTATCGATACCCACTAGAAGTTACTTGCAAGAAGTTGAGTTATTAGATTTCTCTGAATTTAAGGCCATTATTAAACAACAAACAGATATCGCTACTTTTATTCAAGAGATATTAGAGCTACCTATTATCCTTTTGGTAGAATTGAATGATGATTTTGAAGGTGGTTACGATTTTCATGCCGATGATGAAGATGATCTTGCTTATTTAAGACCTGATGAAGTCTAAATTCCTTGGCTGTATTTAACTACCACCTAAGTAAGTGATATTTAAATACAGCTAATTCTTATTTTTGTTTGTTAAAGCAGACTTGTTTTTTACTGTAAAAGTAGAGCCATTAACGAGTCAAAACCTCATTGCTTGCCATTTTTACCTGCAAGCCAAGTCAGCTATCCTCCCTTTTTATGCGGTCAACCTCGGCCGTGATGACACTCTTTTCTGAAATTCACTAAAGCGCCATCTATCGGTCAATTAATTACTATAATTAAATTCTAATATCGGTTGCTAGTGGTTTATTGTCTTATGATGCTAACTAAGCAGACATTGTTCATGTTTTCACTTTTCTTTTTAGTCTCTTTCTCCTGGGCTAGCACTGAGAAAACCTTGCTGGAAGAATTAGCCAGCATAGAGTCTTTAGTTGTTGCTGATCCTGAACAGGCACTTAGGGTAATAGAGCAGCTCAATAAGAGTAAAGTACAGTTAACGGCCGTGCAAAGAGTCAAGATCATTAGGCATAAAGTGGTAGCAAACACTTACTTAAATCATCATGCCTTAGCACTTGAAACCATTGAAGAAGTTAAGGGAATCGCCAACTTGGCAAGTGATAAGGTATTCTTTTGGCATTACTACAATACCAAGGCTATCGTTTATTGGCATATGGATAATATTGAAGAGTCGCTGAACGCTAACTTAAAGGCCTATGGTGTAGTTAAAAGTATTACCGAGTTCAGCAATTTTCAAGCCATTAGCCAAGGTAATGTCGGTTATGCTTTTATCAAACTAGGATTTTTTAAGCAAGCTGTCAGCTATTTAGAGTCCGCGCTAGCCATAGTGATAACCAATGATAATGTTACTATTTTAGCGTCAACCTATAACAATCTTGGGGAAGCTTACTTAGGGGTGAAGAACTATCAAAAATCTGCTGAGCTGCTAGAAAAATCACTGGCGATACGACTTGAACATCAGCTGACGTTTCATTCCTCATTTTCTTATCAGAACCTTGGCCTGCTTTATTACCAACAACAACAATATCAAAAAGCTGAAGCTGCTTTTAATAAAGCGATCGTAATAAGAGAGCAGGCGGGTTTTGTTAAGGGCATACTGGTTAGTAAGCTGGCCTTAGTTAAGGTCTATATTGCCAGTAATAAACCTGTGTTAGCAGAGCAAGTGATTGCAGCCGTCATAGTGGCAGCGATAGCACAAAATAATAATACTAGTTTGTCAAAAGCTTATAACTTGCAGAGACAGATATATGCGAATCAAGCCGACTACCATAGAGCCTATCAAGTATCGCTACTTTATCAGCAAACCCTAGAACAAGTGGTGTCGCGTAAAACAAGTGCTAAACTGGCTAGTTATCTCAATACTTCGGAGGCAATTTCTAAAGATCTCAATATATTAACGTTAGAAAAGAATGCTGAAATTAAAGCCTTGCAAGTTAATAGTGAGCGACAAAAAGTCAAAATAATACTTATTTCTGGCCTTGGTATGGTTATCATTTTGGTTGTTTTTTTAGGGACGCTACAAAAGAGTAAAAAAGTCATCGCAAAATCAAATGCCGAGCTCTCTTTAACCTTAACTGAATTACAGCAGACTCAAGAGAAACTCGTTAAATCGGGTAAGATGTCTGCGCTAACGACTTTAGTTTCTAGAATGGCTCACCAAGTAAATACCCCTTTAGGTATAGCGGTAACAGGGGTTTCTCATATCCATGAAAGAGTTACATATTTTGGCAGATTAGTGGCAGGAGAAGGCCTTAAGAAGTCAGATATTGATTCATTTATGACTGACTTGAACAAAGGTTGTGAGCTTTCATCAAATTCAATGAGCAAAGTCGCCAGTTTAATTAGTCAATTTAAAATGATTTCTGCAAACTTAGAAGCCGAAACACTACAAGAGTTTGAGATATTCGATCATATATCTAAACATACTGATTTAATTCTGATATTACTTAAACAAGATAAACCAGTGATAAATATCTCCGGTAGCAAGGTGCAGATGCAAGGCTATCCGGAAGCTTTAAATAAAGTTTTCAGCCAACTCATTGCTAATTCTATTGATCATGCTTTTGCCCAGACCTTAACCCCAGAAATAGAAATTGATATTACTAAAGTAAATGGACATATTGAAATTACTTATCAAGATAACGGTAAAGGCATTGATTCCGCTATTGTGAACGATGTATTTGAACCCTTTTATACCACTAACATGGGTAATAAAAATTTGGGTATTGGTCTAAGCATAGTGTACAACCTAGTGGTGCAGCTTATGCAGGGCAATATTCAATGTATTCCTAAACAAGGTAAGGGCATCATGTTTTGTATTACTTTACCCCTAAGTGTAAAGCCCACTTAGGAGATAATGAATAAGCCGGTATAGCCCTAAATACCTAAATACCTAAATACCTAAATACCTAAATCACTACACCACTGGCTAGCACTGAGAAATTCTTGCTGAATGGCTTGCTTGTTTAAGTCATGGCTGGTAATTAATTGATTCATATTGCCATTACTACCTGAGATGAATGTTGTTGTTAACATTAATAGCTCACCCAGGGGGCCTTCTTGCGTAAGTAAAGCCTGTTTAATCGCGGGAGCCAATGGCATGGTTTTGATTATTTCTGCAAGCGGCATGGATAACATCAGTTCAATGGCACTGAGTAGACCAGTAATAAAAGCAAATTCACTAACCGATTGAAAGCTATTACTATGACTTAGCTCGACCATCATTTTTCCGGTAATAAGTGCTTGTCGGCACACTTCATCAGCCGTTTCTGATGTTAAATTTGATAAGGCTAAAATAGCGACAAATTGACATAAAGACTCATCGCCTAAGTAGACCGCAGCTTGTTTTAGCGAAGTAATTTCAACTTTAGAGCCGGTTGAAACATTGTTGACCATTTTCAATAAACCTATGGTGAGGTTGACATCGTGACTGATAATTTTAGCCACCTTGTCGTAATTTATTGGTGTATTAAAGGTTTCACTTAAAAGGTGCAGCATCTGCGTTTTTTGACTGGTTATTTTTTGTCCTGCGACTATTTCAGTTTGATGATAAAAATAGCCCTGAAAATAAGTAAAACCGATCTCGACCAGTGCTTGTCTTTGGTATTTTGTTTCGACTCTTTCAGCGGCTAGTTTTATCTTATGAGGCTTCATTCGTGGTATGGCAGAAATTATACGTTTGGGGTTAATTTTTTCTAAGTTTATTTTTATGATGCTTATATAAGGAAATAAGCTATCCCAATGACGATCTAAGTCATATTCTGTTAAGGCTATTTGGTAACCCTTGCCATGATAATAGCCAAGAATTTTTAATAAGTTTTTTGTTGGTTTTTTATGACCTACCAATTCAATAACAATGCTGCTTTTATCAAACATTAACGGATATTTATGAATTAAAGCGTACTCAGTAAAATTGACAAAGGCGACCTTACCCATGCTTAATGTTTGTATATCTCCATAAATATGGTTTTGGATAATCAATTTAGAGCTGGCGACATCGGGATCTATTTCGGGGAATTTATTGTCAGGACTATCTCTGAAAAACAGCTCATAACCAATAGTTTCTAGCTCATGGTTTAATATGGCCTGACGAGCAATATAGGTATTTTTCATACAAGATAATATGTTGAAAAGCTTTAGTTAACTATACACTCAACCAAGCAAACAGGCGGTGTTATCTTAACTTTTTAGTCGAATTAACTAGTAATAAATAACTAGGACAGCCTAAGTTGTGCCTTTACTAAGGGTTGTCACTGTTGAAACTTGTTAAGAGTAAAACCCCAAACCCTTCATTTATGCATCGTTTTATTGACCAGCTATTGACCAGCTATTGACTTGGTATTGTTGCCTAAGTGTCAGTTTATTTAACACATAGTTTACATGTTACTGCTATTACCTTGTTATCCATCTGATATTTATATGGTTTTGTTTCTGGTTCGGTTCTTGCATTTTGTAAATTATAAAAATACTAATAACTTTAAGGAATAATCGATATGAATAAATGGGCAAAATTTTTAATCGCCGCAAGTTCAGTTGTTGCTGCTGCTAACACCCAGGCTGCTGCTATTTTGGTGTTAGGAGATAATTATTCTGAAACATTTATTAGTCCGTATTTAGAAAGTCTTGGTCATACAGTAACCAGCGATACTAACTATTATGACTGGGATGGCACTATGTCAGCCGATACCGACGTTATTCTTTATCTTTATGGTTATGACTATGGTTATGGGTTAGGTGAGTATGGTAATCAAGCTGCAGCTAATCAGTCTGTTTTAGATTTTGTTGCCGGTGGCGGTGGTTTAATTTTCACTGAATGGTATGCCTATAGCGAACTTGATGAAGCTGACGAGCCTGTAGCTGTCTTAATGCCAGTAACTTACAATGGTGATTATTACTATGAAGCTGCATGGAACGTAACCGAAGGTTATGCAGATCATGATTTAGTTGATGGCCTTTTATCTACTTCATTTACCGAAAACATTGCCGTGGACGCAAACGATACATATTCAAATGTTATTGCAAAAGATGGCACTACTGTTGTCATGGAAGATGGTGCAGGTATTCCATTACTGTCTTACAGCAACGTTAATGGCGGTACTGTCATTCATATTAACGATGGCATGACCTATGACGATGGTGTTGTTAGTGATGAAATGTTATCGGTAATTGCTAGCTCAGTCGCCTATGCTGCAAAAGGTTCTGTCGCTGTTCCAGAGCCAGCTTCACTCGGTATTCTTGGTTTAGGTCTCGCGGTAATGGGGTTATCTCGTCGCAAGAAGAAAAACCAGTAAATTAGCTAAAGATATAACACTTGCAGATAACAGCCTTCTACTTTGCTTAACCGCCAGCTAGAAGGCTTTTTTATAAACAGAAAATAACAGTGCTGTTAGTGATATTAAGAACAGCTTTATTTTAAAACAAACCGCATAACAATCAATCATCATTACTCCGTAAGCAAAATGTTTTTTCATATCTTGGCAAAAATAGCTCTAATCCATTGAGTTATTAGTTTTTATTATTTATATTCAAAGGCAGGTTTGATTACTCTCTCATTGAAAGGGCTAAATTTTCTGTGCAAAATAGAACGAATAAAGAGTTAGCGTTACTGTCATCAACGGCTATAACAGCAATAGTTTTATTACCAATTATTGCTCTGAGAATCTTTAAGCAAGAATATATTGTCGCCTTGGCAGATCTGTTTTTAGTCATTATGCTAATTTCTGCTTTTTCCTATACTTATAGAACCGGTAAAGTAGAGTTATCAGCCACTATCATTGCAGTACTTGCATCAGTCACTTGGATTTTACTGTTATCTTTTAAAGGTTTTTTCTATTCTTTTTGGGCCTTTCCTTTAATCATCGCAGCATTTTATTTACTCAGGCCGCTATTTGCCTTACTGCTCTTTACTTGCTCTTTTAGTACTTTTTTTATCAATACCTACCTAGATTATAATTGGGTATTAATGCTGATTATTTTACCTGCATATACTATAACCAGTGCCTTTGCTTATATCTATTCGGTCACAGTAGAAATAAACAATAGTAAGATTCAAGCGAATCAAAGATTATCAAGATATAGAAATGAAATCCTTGAACTCATTGTAAATTCAAGCTCATTGAATAAAGTTCTGCGTGCCATTGTAAGTTCGGCTGAATTTGAATTTAAAGAGGTACGCTGTAGTATTTTACTACTTAACGAAGCGAGAACTAATCTAACTGTGGGAGCAGGGCAGTCCCTGCCTGATTTTTATAACCAAGCTATTGAAGGTGTTGAAATCGGTGAGGGTGTTGGCTCTTGTGGCAGTGCTGCATTTACCGGTAAACGTGTCATTGTTGAAGATATCGCTACACATCCTTTTTGGGCTCAGTGGGTTGAGTTGGCAGCAAAGGCAAAGTTAGGCGCTTGTTGGTCAGAGCCGATAATCTCTTCATCGGGTGAAGTTATTGGTACCTTTGCTATTTATCATGAACAAAAGGCCAGCCCTACGAAAGAGCAATTTGATTTAATAGATAATTTCTCTCAACTTGCCAGTATTGCTATTGAACGTGTGCAAGCGAATAAAACCATTTGGCGCCATGCTAACTTTGACTCGTTAACTGGCCTACCTAATCGAAATATGATGAGAGAACACCTTGGTTTAGCATTAAAGACTTGTCAAAGAAATCGCACCAAGCTGGCCATCGTTTTCTTAGATCTCGACAACTTTAAAGATGTAAACGATACCTTAGGTCATGATGTTGGTGACGCGCTATTGGTAGAAGTCGCTAAGCGGATAAAAGCTGTTATGCGTGAAAATGACATTGTTGCCCGTTTAGGTGGTGATGAGTTTGTCATTATTATCAATGATCTTAAAGGTTTAGATAGCCTTAATAGAATTTGCCAACAGATAATTAGCACATTGAGTACACCTTATTCACTGGTGGGGGAGACTATTCATACCTCAGGCAGCCTTGGTGTCACCATTTACCCTGACGATGCTACCAATATTGATATCTTGCTAAAGAATGCCGATCAGGCCATGTATAGTGCAAAAAGCTTAGGTAAAGAAAATTACCAATTTTTTACTGCCTCTATGCGTGACGCGATTAATAATAGAGTGGCGTTAATCAGCGATATAAGAAAGGCCATAGATAACAAAGAGTTTAGCCTGGTTTATCAGCCAATCATTAATCTATCAAACAATGAAATATACAAAGCGGAAGTATTAATACGTTGGAATCACCCTACTAAAGGTTATATCAACCCTGAGCTATTTATTCCCCTTGCAGAGGAAACCGGGTTAATCATTGAGATCAGTGATTGGGTTTTTAAAGCGGCAGTTCAAACCATTGATACTTTACGAACTGAATTTCATCCAGATTTTCAGCTGAGCATTAATACTTCTCCGCTGCAGTATCAAGCAGATAAAGGCAATATTATTAACTGGCTGGTCAGCCTGCAAAAAGAGGGTATTGCACCCGGTGCTATTGCTTTAGAAATAACAGAAAACTTATTGATGGAATCAGGCGATAAGATTAATGATATTTTTGAATTGATTCATAACGCCGGTATTGCTATTTCGATTGATGATTTTGGCACCGGCTACTCTTCGCTGTCATATTTAAAGTTATTTAAAGCAAACTATTTAAAAATAGATAAATCATTTGTACAGAAAATGCTACCAGAGAGCGATGACTTAGCGCTTTGTGAAGCCATTATTATGATGGCAAAGAAATTGAAGATGAAAGTGATTGCTGAAGGCATAGAAACAGAGCAACAACAGCAGCAATTGCAACAGCTCAATTGTGAATATGGCCAAGGATACTTATTTGCTGAGCCTTTACCATTCGAGCAGTTTAAAAACTACCTGGCAGAAAATAAGCTTAGATCTTTGTCTTGAATAGCAATTTTTACCGGCACAAATTTTACTTAGCAATTGTACCAATAACATAGCTAATGAAATATCTTATTTAATTATAAAATATTGAGCCAGTTCAATAGATTGTTGATAAATATCAGCTAGAATTATTAGGTGTTTAATTAACCAGTTAACATTTAACTTGAGGTTTTTGAATATGTCTAAAAAGAAACTAACCACCGCTGCTGGCTGCCCAGTGGCTGATAATCAAAACATTATGACCGCAGGTCCACGCGGGCCGCAACTTTTACAAGATGTTTGGTATTTAGAAAAATTAGCACATTTTGATCGTGAAGTGATACCCGAAAGACGTATGCATGCAAAAGGCTCTGGTGCCTTTGGTAAGTTTACGGTTACCCATGACATCAGCAAATATACTCGGGCAAAAATATTTTCAGCAATAGGTAAAGAAACCGAGTTATTCACTCGCTTTACTACCGTAGCAGGTGAGCGTGGCGCCGCCGATGCCGAGCGCGATATTCGCGGCTTTGCCGTTAAGTTTTACACCGAAGAGGGCAATTGGGATTTAGTTGGTAATAACACGCCAGTGTTTTTCTTAAGAGACCCGTTAAAATTTCCCGACTTAAATCATGCGGTAAAACGTGACCCTAAAACCAATATGCGTAGTGCTACTAATAACTGGGACTTTTGGACCTCATTGCCTGAAGCATTACATCAAATTACTATCGTAATGAGCGATCGCGGTATTCCAGCCACATACCGTCATATGCATGGTTTTGGCAGTCATACCTTTAGCTTTATCAATGCCGATAACGAACGCTTCTGGGTCAAGTTTCACTTAAAATCGCAACAAGGTATTAAAAATTTATCCGACTCTGAGGCCGAAGCCATCGTTGGTAAAGACCGAGAAAGTCATCAAAGAGACTTATTTGAATCTATTGAAAATAATGACTTTCCCAAGTGGACCTTAAAAGTGCAAATCATGCCGGAAGCGGATGCCAAAAAAGTCGCTTATCATCCCTTTGATTTAACTAAGATATGGCCACACAAAGATTATCCGTTAATTGACGTTGGTGTAATGGAATTAAACCGCAATCCGGAAAACTTCTTTGCTGATGTTGAACAATCAGCTTTTAATCCCGCCAATGTCGTACCTGGTATCAGTTTTTCACCGGATAAAATGCTGCAAGGTCGATTATTTTCCTACGGTGATGCTCAACGTTATCGCTTAGGGGTTAACCATAATCACATTCCGGTAAATGCGCCGCGCTGTCCGGTAAATAGTTATCACCGAGATGGAAAAATGCGCACCGATGGCAATCACGGAGCAACTATCGGCTATGAGCCAAACAGCAAAGGTGAGTGGGCTGAGCAACCAGATTTTTCAGAGCCGCCACTAGATTTACAAGGTTATGCTGCTCATTGGGATCACCGAGAAGATGAGGATTATTTTTCTCAAGCAGGTGACTTATTTCGCTTAATGTCTGCAGAGCAGCAACAAGTCTTGTTTGATAATACCGCCGGTTCAATGAGCGATGTGCCTGATGAAATAAAGCAGCGCCATATTAAGCATTGTACCGCGGCGGATGCTGCTTATGGTGCCGGGATAAAAGCGGCATTAGGTTTATAATCTGTTATTGGAGTTGATATAAGAGCTATTAAGAAAAATTGATATAGCTTGATAGCTGATGTAACAATTAAAAAGCGAGTACAACCAAGGGCGGTACTCGCTTTTTATTCTAAGTTCAGTGAAAGTCTAAGCTTATTTTAAGTCAAAGCGATCTAATTGCATGACTTTAACCCAAGCGGCAATAAAGTCATTAATGAACTTCTTATCGGCATCGTCTGAGGCGTAAACTTCAGCAATGGCTCTTAATTCAGAGCTAGAGCCAAAAATTAAATCAACCGGTGTTGCTTGCCACTTTAATTGACCTGAAGCGCGATCATGACCTAAGTAAATCCCAGCTTTAGCTTCATCTTTACTCCACACGGTAGCCATATCTAATAAGTTGACAAAGAAGTCATTACTTAGCACTCCAGGATTGTTGGTGAATACACCGTAAGATGAGCCATCGTAGTTGGCATCAAGCGTACGCATACCACCAACAAGTACCGTCATTTCAGGAACATTTAGACCAAGAGAGTTGGCTTTATCTACCAACATTTCTGCTGGTGACATATAACTTTCATCGGTATAGAAGTTACGGAAACCATCAGCCTTTGGTGCTAAGTAATTAAACGATTTAACATCAGTTTGCGCTTGGCTCGCATCAGCACGACCGGGAATAAATGGCACGGTAACTTGAGTGCCCGCTTGCTTGGCGGAATTTTCGATGGCGGCAGCGCCAGCTAAGACGATTAAATCAGCCAGTGAAACTTTGCTCGAAGACGATTGCTTGTTGAATGTCGCTTGAATACCTTCAAGTTTAGCTAATACTTTGCTTAACTCTTTCGGGTTATTTGCTGCCCAACTATTTTGTGGCGCAAGGTTTAAACGAGCACCATTAGCACCACCACGCATATCAGTAACTCTATGACTAGACGCTGCTGCCCATGCTGTTTTTACTAACTCAGCAGTAGTTAAACCTGAGTTAACAATTTGCTTTTTTAGCTTGTCGATATCTTTGTTGGTAATAAGCGGGTGTTTTACTGCTGGAATAGGGTCCTGCCAAGTTAATACTTCACTTGGCACTTCTACGCCAACATATCTTGCTCTAGGTCCCATATCTCTGTGAGTTAACTTAAACCAAGCTTTAGCAAAGGCTTTATCAAATTGCGTAGGGTCTTTTCTGAAACGCTCAACAATTTTGCGAAAGCTAGGATCTTCCTTCAAAGCAATATCGGTAGTGAACATAATAGGTGCGTTACGCTTATTAGGGATGTGAGCATCAGGCACTAAATTAGCCGCTGCTTTATTGTCAGGAATCCACTGTTTTGCACCTGCGGGGCTTTTTGTTAGTACCCAGTTAAAGTTCATTAGATTGTCTAAGTAATTAGATGACCACTTTGTCGGGGTAACCGTCCATGCGCCTTCTAAGCCGCTGGTAATGGTATCTGCGCCAACACCGGTACCGCATTTGTTTTTCCAGCCTAGGCCTTGGTTTTCAATACTTGCCGCCGCTGGCTCTGCGCCAACACATTTGTTAGGTTTTTTCGCGCCATGAGCTTTACCTAAAGTATGGCCACCGGCAAGTAATGCCACTATTTCTTCATCATTCATTGCCATACGGCCAAATGACATTCTGATATCTTTAGCAGCTAACAGCGGATCAGGGTTACCGTGTGGACCTTCCGGATTAACATAAATCAAGCCCATTTCTACTGCTGCCAATGGGCCTTTTAGTTTACCCTTTTTATCTCGACGTTCATCAGTAAGCATGGCTGTTTCAGGTCCCCAGTAAACTAAATCAGGTTCCCAGTCATCGGTTCTACCACCAGCAAAACCAAAGGTTTTAAAGCTCATAGATTCAAGGGCAACATTGCCTGAAAGTACCATTAAATCAGCCCAAGAAAGTTGACGGCCGTACTTTTGTTTAACCGGCCATAATAAACGACGGGCTTTGTCTAAATTGGCATTATCTGGCCAGCTGTTCAGCGGGTCGAATCGTTGTTGTCCGCCAGATGCACCACCACGGCCATCATGCACACGATAAACACCAGCACTGTGCCAAGCCATGCGTATCATCAATGGACCATAATGTCCCCAATCGGCTGGCCACCAAGATTTTGAATCGGTAAGTGTGGTTTGAATGTCTTTTTTAAGATGAACTAAATCAAGGCTGGCAAACTCTTTGGCATAATTAAATTGCTCGCCGTAAGGGTTGGATTCAGCGCCATGTTGACGCAGTGGCATTAGGTTTAGTTGTTCAGGCCACCAAAATTGATTGGTTTTTGCTTCGTTGCTTGCTAACACCGTTGCTGGTAATAGCATTGATGAGAGCGCAACAGAAATTGCCGCAGCAATAGGCAGTGTTTTTTTTAACATGGGAGTTCCTCTTTTGCCAAATTAGTGATAATTAATTTAGTGAATAATTACTAATAAAGTAGTGATAAATAAATTTATATAAATCATAGAGAAAGCCGCAGTATTTGAATATTTGATTAACTTGAAGATAAGCTTCTATTTTTCTAATGGTCAAACAGGTGACTAATTTGGTATTTCTGATTAAAATCATCTTCATGTTCTATAAAAGCTGATATTAAATTATCATTAAGTCATCAAAATATGATCTCATTAAAACAACTGCACTATGCATTAGCCATAGAAAAGACCTTACACTTTAAAAAGGCGGCAGAGGCATGCAATGTCTCACAATCGGCTTTAAGTACCGCCATTTCTGAATTTGAGAAACAATTAGGTATTACTGTATTTGAACGCAATAATAAGCAGGTATTAGTCACCAATAAGGGGCAATTGATATTAAATAAAGCTAAAAAGGTGAAGTTGGAATTAGACGAGCTATTACAAATAGCGCAAAGCGATAAACAGCCATTTTCTAGCCCGATGACTTTGGGAGTGATCCCGACCATTGGTCCTTATCTGTTACCTAAAGTTTTACCGGAAGTTAGAAAACAGTATCCGAGTTTTAAATTAAAAATCATTGAAGACCAATCACATGTGTTAGTTGAAAAGGTCAGAACAGGTGAGATTGATGCCGCTATATTGGCTTTGCCTTACCCCATTGATGGTTTAATGAGTTTTGAATTTTGGCAAGAGGATTTTTATTGGGTTTGTCATAAAGATGAATGCCCAGATAAAGTTCAGGAAATTAGCAGTGATGAGCTAGAAATTGATAAGTTGATGTTGTTAAAGGATGGTCATTGTCTAAAAGAACACGCCTTAGCTGCGTGTGACTTGCGAAATAAAAAGCAAGACACCGATTTTGATTCCGCCAGCTTACATACCTTAATTCAAATGGTTGCCGGAAAGCTTGGTACTACACTCGTGCCACAAATGGCCTTAGACCAACTAACCTATAACGAATCAGAAATTAGGGCTATTCACCTAAATGAACCCGGCCCTCATAGAACCATTGCTTTAGTGATTAGGCCCAATTATGTCAGAACCGATGAGTTAACTATGCTGCAAGATATTTTCACTGCGCAATTAACCAATAAATGTAGCTTGGCATAAGTTTGTTTTACTTAGGCTTAGTTCTGCTTAGTTTGGTTTAGCTAGCTCTAGCTTATTTTTTAACTTACTGTGGATTTAGTGATTTAGTGATTTAGTGATTTAGTTTTATAGAAGAATATGTTCGATATTGTTAAATTTACTGAATCACGCTGGTGGTGCACAATAGTTTCATCTTAAATAAACAAGGTGAAGAAAAATGAACAATATAATCAGTAATTTAATAAACTCAGTAATTAACCCGGTAATTAATACTTTAAAAGTAATGTTCAAGTTAACTAGTGCTAAAAAAGCAGAACTTAGTTGTAACTACTCAAATAACTATTATGGCGATCAATATTGCCAGACAAAGTCAATATGAAGATTAGCGGGTCTGCTTTAAGTAACAAAACAGACCGCTAAAACTAGCTTTAAGCGTCAATCAGCAAGCAGAAAATAGCAAACACCTAGCCACATCGTTAATCAATTCCCCTTGATAGATATTTCTTCGGTGAACAGCCCAGTTGTTTCTTAAACCCTGTGATAAAAGCAGAGGTTGATTCATAACCCAATTCAAAAGCAATATTGGTAAGCTGAGTACCGGTATTCAGCATTTCTAATGATTTCAATATTTTTAGTTTTTGCTTCCAGCGACTAAAACCCATACCGTAATACTTGTTAAATAATCGGTTTAAGGTCCGGCTTGATGCGCCCACTTTAGCCGCCCATTGCTCAATGGTTAATTTGTTGGCTGGATCATGGTTGAGCTCATCTATGATGGGCAGCAACCTTTTGTCCTTGATGGTTGGCATAAATAATTCATTACTCGGCGCTATGGCTAATCTATCGATTAATACCCGCGTCAATCGACTAGTTTGCTCGGTTTCTTGGTAATGTTCAGGCCAGCTTGCCACTTCTAATAACAGTGATTTTAATAGCGGATCTACCGTTAAGGTTCGTACTGAATTACCTAGCTCTTCACTCCAAGCAGGGTCTATATACAAGCTACGGTTACTGACACTGTTTTTACAAAAATGTTGATGCTGGGTTTTAGCCGGTAACCACAAAGCTTGCTCTGGTGGGATGACAAAGACACCGGTACTGGTTTCAATATGCATCACACCTCGACAAGAATAAGACAACTGTGACCATGGGTGAGAATGGCTGACTATTTGTGTCATGGCCTTAAATTCACCAGAGGTTGATACTATTGGTCGAGGCAGTGCTGGATATAGTCTACTTGGGCTTTCCAGATGCCACTTTGATTTTGTCTGTTTAGATAAACTTAATGTCATAATTAACCTATGTGGTCACTTGAACTTGATCATATACTGGCCATTCTAGATAAACAAGTTATGTATTTAGCTCATCAGCTATTTAGGCTTTAATAAATTTTCGGGAATAGTATGGATACCAAGGCAACGGAAAATAAACTTAATTCGACAGGGAATAGTGAGACTAAAGGTTGGCAAACACCTTTTGTTTTTCTTGTGGTTGCCAGCATAGTTATGTCAGTAACCTTTGCCGCATGGTTGGCAATGCTCAATAATTTTGCCATTGAGCAAGCCGCATTCACTGGTGCTGAAATAGGCGTTTTACAATCACTAAGAGAAATCCCCGGGTTTTTGGCTTTTACTGCGGTATTTGTTTTATTGGTCTTAGCTGAGCAAACTTTTGCCTTGGTTTCACTGTGTATTTTATCAATAGGTGTTGCTATAACGGGATTTTTTCCCAGTATTTACGGGCTTTATGCTACGACAGTATTGATGTCTATCGGTTTTCATTATTATGAAACTGTAAATACTTCATTAAGTTTACAATGGTTTGATAAAGAAGAAACAGCCGTAAAATTAGGCCAACTGATGTCGATTAAATCGGCGTCCTCATTAGTTTGTTATGCCTTAATTTGGCTAGGTTTTAGCTTTTTTTCGACTAGTTATCAATTGCTGTATCTGTTTTTTGGCTTAACAGGTTTAATACTGACCCTGTGGCTGGCTTATGTTATGCCAAAATTTACCATAGCCCACAGTCAGCATAAAAAAATAATCTTACGAAAGCGTTACAGTTTATATTATTTACTGACCTTTTTAGCGGGCGCGCGTCGACAAATATTTGTCGTTTTTGCCGGTTTCTTGATGGTAGAAAAATTTGGTTACAGCGTTCAGCAAATCACCTTGCTCTATATGATTAATCATGTGATTAACTTTTTCTTAGCGCCTAAAATTGGTGCTTGGATAGCCAAAGTAGGCGAGAAAAGGGCACTAACTCTAGAATATATTGGCTTAGTTATTGTATTTATTGGTTATGCGTTAGTGGAGTCGGCAGATATTGCCGCAGTGCTTTATGTTATTGACCATTTGTTTTTTGCTATGGCGATAGCCTTAAAGACCTATTTTCAAAAAATAGCAGACCCTAAAGATATTGCTTCAAATTCAGCGGTAAGTTTTAGCATTAATCATATTGCCGCAGTGGTAATTCCTGCCAGTTTTGGTTTGATATGGCTGTATGATCATTCACTTGTTTTTTATGCAGGTGCAGCCATTGCTCTGGCTTCCTTGGTTGCTAGTCAATTTATTAACCTAGAGCATAATAAAAATCAGCGTGTTGTGGCTTAGCTCGTTTACATGACAGAGCTAGTTTGCATGGCACAGCAGCATAAGCAGGTTTTGTTGAGAATTTTTTGCAACGAATACTGCCTACTTTTAAGGGCGTACCATTAATAAAAGCAGGCGCCTTGATCATTAATAGCTCAGGTGTCCTGATTCACGTATCTTCACGTTTCTTTAAATAACTTGGGTATAAACATGATTAGAAATTTTATAACCTGTGAAAAAATAACCGATAAAAATAGCCATGGTGGCGAAGGTGTCATCGAAATTCAAAAAATGTTCAAGCGTGAAGATTTTAGCGGCGCTTGGGATTTTGCCTTGCGGGTAATCATGCCGCCCAACTCATCAATGGGACTGCATCAACATGGTGACGATGAAGAGATGTATATCATCCTTAGTGGCGAAGGGCTTATGACCATTGAAGGCAAAGAGCAGAGGGTGGCAAAAGGCGATATGATTTTAAATCAGCCCTTTGGTAACCATGGCTTATTAAATGATAGTAATAAAAATATTGAATTACTCATTATACAAGCGAGTAACAAAGGCTAAACAAGCATTAGCTAATAGCCGAGTATGGCTATGATTGGCTATGATTTGAGTGTCGATATTCTAACTTTCCGATAGGAAGCATGCATAAGTAAGAGTGAAATTTTCGATAAAAGGTCATACCAGTAAAGTGGTTTAGGGTATAATCTTTATACTTAAAGCCAGCGAAGCTATTCGCTGGTATAATTGATAAATAAACAACTCATTTTAGGTTAGTAGATAAGTAGTAGCTATGGCTGAAGTACGTACAAGAATTTCATTAAAAGTTGGCTCTAACAGTGACATTCCAGCAGAAATGCTGTCATTTAATGGCTTAATTACTGATAAAGAGCATGTTGCCTTGATTTTTGCTCAGGCCGATAAGTCACAAAAAGTGCCTCTGGTTAGAATTCACTCTGAATGTTTAACTGGCGATGTCTTCCATTCTTCTCGCTGTGATTGTGGTGAGCAACTTGATGAAGCTATTGAACTGATGGCAACAGAAGGTGGTGTAATACTTTATCTACGCCAAGAAGGACGTGGTATTGGTTTGTATAATAAGATTGATGCCTATAAGCTGCAATCTGAAGGAATGAATACTTACCAAGCGAATAACCATTTAGGTTTTGGTGATGATCTCAGAGATTTTACTGAAGCTGGGCAGATGCTTGAAGCGTTAAATATCAACACGCTAAAGTTAATGACCAATAACCCGATAAAAGCAAAAGCATTGATTGATTATGGCCTGACGGTTGAAAAGGAAGTCAACACCTCTACACATCTTAAAGACGGTAATGAAGATTACCTTAAAGCTAAAGTAGACAAAGCAGGTCATAAGCTTACCTTTGATTAAAACTAGTTAATTAACAATGTTCAATTAACAATGTTCAATTAACAATGTTCAATTAACAATGTTCAATTAACAATGTTCAATTAACAATGTTTAGTTAATTATCTTAAGTGCCGTTAGCCAACAAATCATTTGCTAACGGCACTCTGGTTTACACTTTCATCGTTTACTTGTGCCACTTGTTTTACTTAGCAATAATGTTTTTTACAAGCCTCGTTGCCATTCCTGCCTTAAATTAGCATCACTGGGTTGCTTTAACGCTTGCCTTACTTGGCTCAGCAGTGCTGCTTTATCATTACCTAATACGCCTTTGAGCACTAAGTAATTTGACGCATGGTCAGATCTGAAAATAGTTTTTTCTAACTCAAGCTCTGATAACAGTATTTCCATTTCAGAAAATAACTCTTGCTGGGTTAATTGCCGATAAGGTTTTAATGATGCTTGGGTAAACCTCTCAGCAAAGCGTTGTTCACCTAACGGAAAAGACACCACCAGTGTCGATAAATAATTAGGTTGTGCTTCATTCATCAATTTAGCTGAATTAATAGCATGTTGACGAGACAATTCAGGGCCGCCAAGACCATTTAAAATCATCACTGAGCTTTTCATGCCCGCTTGTTTTATTTTAGTCAGTGCTATTAATGAACTCTGGTAGGTTTCGCCTTTTTCAATTAACGCCAGTACCTCATCGTCACCACTTTCACAACCAATATACATAAGCTTAAGGCCCAGACTTTGTAACTCGGCCAGCTGCTCTACCGTCTTATTGGTCAAATTCCTCGGCAAGCAATAACTAGAAACTCTACCTACTTGTGGTAAATGCAACTTTATTAACTCGAGAATTTCTTTTAAGCGCTTAAATGGCAACATCATGGCGTCACCATCAGCAAGAAATACTCGTCTGGTGGTTATGCCTGACTTGGCAACCTGAATAATTTCTGCTTCAATTTGCTCAATTTTCTTTGGTTTGAATTTTTTATTTTCGCTGGTATACATATCGCAGAAGGTGCATTTATTATATGAGCAACCATTAGTGACTTGCAATATCAGGCTTTTCCATTCACTCGGTGGACGAAAAACGGGTTCAACATAATTAAGAGGGTACATAATATTTTCTATTTAACTAGGACCTCGTCAGTTTATACCAAGTAGATTTAAACTGTCGCGTTAAAATGAAGCCGCTTTAATTAGCACTAGATTCACTATTGGCAAGCTGGATTATAACTTGCCAATGATCCACGAGTAGCTACTTTTAAAAGTAGCTACTCGTGTCTGGGTTAGTGTAAATCTTAGCATCCTGGGTGGAAAACCGATCTTTGTCAGAGCCGTTCTCCCTGTCGCTAAATAGGCGGTTAACTTTGTAATCGCAATTGCATGGAATATTTCCTTTTAACTGTTTTCATACCGCAGAGCAGGCGTAGAATATTTACCCGTCGAATCACTTCATAACCAATCAAACACCCCATAATTGTCATTGAAAGCAACAATATTGCTTCTAATAGTGGATTTAACAGCAAGGGTTTTAACCACCAGGCGAAAACAATGATTAAGGTCTGGTGCAAAATGTACCAGGGTAAAATGGCGTTAGTTGCATAACTTAGCTTTGGACTTGGGCGGTTAAGGTAGAAACCGGCGAAGCCGACCACACAAAATAGCCATGCCCAATGGTTTATTGATAAAATTATGCCATAGAATAGTTTAACTAGTAGGTTAGTCTCGAACTGACTAGCTAGAGCCGTAAAGCTATCATGTCGGTCTGTAATGATAAAACCGTAAGCTAAAATCGCTACTACCAGTAAAGTTAGTCGCTTCTCAATGACAAATCTCCACCAATGTTTCTGTAAGACAAAGAAATAACCTAGGGTGAAAACTAACAAGTATTTTCCGTGATTATACCAATCGTTAATTAATGCATTGGTGGGTGGGTAGTCTTGTCGAAGCATTAACCAAACAAAAGTTAAGGCTAAAACAGCCATCGATAAAGCTAATGTTGCTGGTATCTTCTTAAGTAATTTACTATTAGCCAAGCTGTTAAGTGGTGCTTTTAATAGGATAAAGATAAGGCTATATACCCATAAATAAGGTAAAAACCATAAGTGATTCCAAGTGAGTAAACCTATTATGGTGTGGTGATCGCGCAGTAACTCGGTATTGGGATTAATATAGCTAGACCAAAAGTTTAAATAGCCTGGCTTTATTAAGCTTTGACTCAGTGCTTCGTAGTAAATTTGGGGCACAACAATAACAAACATACCAAATAATAACGGGATTAATAACCGTGTCGTTCGTGATTTAGCCAAGTGCCAAGAGGAATATCGAGGTGGTACTAACGCCAAGGCAATGCCGCCAATAAAAAATAGCAGCGACATACGCCACGGATTAGTTAATATCATAATATCTTGTAATATGGTTGATGTTTCTTCGCTTTTTATATGCCAGCCCCAGTCGGTTACATAGTACATGCCAACGTGGTATAAAATTAAAACACCAAATGCCAACGTTCTCAACCAGTCAATATCATAGTGTCGTTCATTATTATTGTAAGTCATGTCTTTATCCATTAAGATTTTACCAAACAGTTTGACAAATACCTTCTTGTTGAAAAACACCTAAGTGCTTATGATGACTGGCTTTAGGGATAAACGGTGGAATAGTGGGATAAATGAATAGCGCTCAATTTAAACAAATCGAAAAAAATAAAACCCTCTACGGCTATCTTGCTGTCAGTGTCTATTTTTTTATCAATAGTATTATTAACGCTTCTACTGTTTGGATGGAACACAGTCGCCATGGTGAGTCGAGTATTTCGTTATGGGAACCCTTTACTTGGGAGTTCAGTAGTGCATTAGCTACCTTGTGCATATTTCCGGCAATAGTTTGGCTTTTTAAACGTTATCCTCCACGCCTTATAGAGATAAAAAAGCAACTGCTGATTCATTTAATTGGCTCAATACTCTTCTCCTTAGCGCACGTTTTTATCATGGTTGCCATTCGTGAGGGCGTGTATTTTATCAATAGTGGCAACTATGATTTCGGCTCGATATCTAGAGAGCTTTGGTATGAATATCGAAAAGATGCCAGGGCTTATCTGTTATTTTTCTTTATCTTTCATATGGTGCAGTACATCTATAGTCGTCTTAAAGGTGAAGCAAGTCCTATTGCTGAAGATGAAGAGCAAGCTGATAAAAATGAAGAAAATAAAATCCCCAAACATTTTTTGGTGAAAAAATTGGATAAAGAATTCTTAGTTAAAGTTTCAGATATTGAGTGGCTTGAGTCCTGTGGTAACTATGTGAATTTGCACAGTAAGGGGCGAATATACCCATTGAGGTCGACCTTGGCTAACATAGTAACTCGAATAGAAAGCTTGGGGTTTAGCCGTATTCATCGAAGTCATGCTATTAATCATAATGAGATTGAAAGTATCAGCTACCTGCCAAGCGGTGATGGTGAGATTTCTTTTAAATCAGGCACTAAGTTAAAGTTATCACGTAGTTATAAAGAGGCGTTTAAAAAGGTATTCAGTTAGCATTAACTGAAGCGACCTTTAGCAGTGTCGCTCTAGATAGTCGCAAAGAGGTTAAGATAGGAATCACCTGCTAAATATGTGTTAGCAGGCACTTAAATAAAATAATATTCAATTTTAAGAATCATTGACGAAATGAATAGATGGCAACTTTTCCTTTAGCTCCAGCGGCTAAAAATAAGCCTTGGTTACTTGCTAAAGTATAAAAGCCTTGGTCATTTTTTTCTGCCGAAGTATTAGCTAATATGCGCCAATTTTTCCCCCCATCAAAGGAAATATCATTACTGCTTTTTCCGGTAGCAATGCATATTAATTCTTCACATTGCATCGCCGTTCTTAAGCCGTGTTGGCCGGTATCAACAGTACGCCATTGTTCTTGGTCAAAAGTGGCCATGTTGGCGTACTTGCTCGATCTCTGTTTATAATCACCGCCGATAATAAAAACCTGCTGTAAATGATTAGTCGCTAAGCTATATCCGCCCGCGGTTGACGTTTCGTTATATAAGGGCACACTGTGTCGTTGCCATGTTTCACCAAAGTCATTACTGGTATAAATAGAGGCAGATTCACCACCGGTGGCAAACCATGCCTTACCTTGCTCACCAACAATGATGCTATTACCACTTGCGGCAAATGCTGATTCATTAACAAGTATTTTTGGAATGTTTTGTGCTTGAATACGTCGCCAGGTTTTACCGCCGTCAGTGGTTTTTTTAATAACGTAATAACCATCAACAGGGTCGCCCATAAGCAAGCCGTTATTTTTATCCCAAAAAGCGATGGAATCAAAAAAACCTAGTTCATCTTGGTTTTCATATAAAAGCGACCAACTATCGCCACCATTAATCGTTTTATAAAGTACTGAGTCTTTGCCACTGCCAATGCCCATTACAATAGCCGTATTAGCATCAAATAATTCAATATCTCGAAAGTCAGTGGCGAGCTCAATGGCTAATGATTTATCCTGCCATGTTTTACCGCCGTTCTGACTGACAAACACCGCATTATTACTGCCGGTGACCCAAAGAGAGTTACCAATGACTGCACTACCTCGTAATGAAGGCGTAGTGGGTAAAGTGGTATATTGCCACTGTGGTAATTTGTTTATGTTTTCAGCAAAACTTACAGGTGCGGTGAGTATTATTGTGCAGGTAAATGCGAATACCAAGCACCTTAGTGGTAGTAACAATAACTTATTTATTTTGTTGAACATAGTTAAGTCCATTTTTTATATCTTGGTGATTTTTGGTTGTTTTGTTACGCGCTCTTTGGTGACTTGGTCGAGTTTAATCATATAGGAGTTTCGACCTATGCCATTAAATTCTTCATCGGCAAAAATGATGGTGTTTTCGTCAAAAAAAGTCACTGCTTCTTTTTGGGTAACTATACCTAAATCAATTTTATAGGCATCACCAGAGAAAAAGTCATCGCCTTGCCAATTTTCAAATAACCATAAGCGCTCTGAGTCTAATAACACTAACTTAGTTCTATTTGGGCTTAATGCGGCGGAGGTTATCCAACAGAGTTTTTCATAGGTGGTACAGGTATTAAAGTTACTAACAAAGTCGGCTTGATAATTATCGGCATGATCGCCAATTTTATATAGGTTAGTATCACCATCAAAAGGCTCAGTACGATTTTTCGAAAACAGATATAAATGTTTTTTGTAAAAAACAAAGGCTTCTAAATCAAAGTTTTTCTCTGAGGCTTTTGGTGGGTAATTTAACTGCTTAGGGAAAGTGAATTTAATTATTTCAGCTTGAGTTTCGGTACCTTTTATATCGATGGGGTTTTCAATTTTATAAATGGTTAACCATTTACGAATATTGTCATTATTACCAAAATCACCAATGAAAAAGTGGCCAAAATCATCTTGGGTCATATCCTCCCAGTCCAGGTTTCTTGCATTGGTTATGGTGATTGTCTTAACTACTTTACCATCGCTTTGTATTTGATGGACCTGTGCTGAATTACCGCCATCATTAATGGCCCAAAAATTACCGGCCTTATCAACTTCAATGCCAGAGATCTCTTTAAGTTTACTATCTAAAGTGACTAATTTACTGCTGTAAAGCTGATGAGTTGCCATTAGGGTAAGGGCTAACACGAGTAAAACACTGATAAGAGCTATTGCGTAAACCGATTTTTTAATCATTAATTGTCCAAGTAGGGTAAACACTATTGCCAAGGTTATTGAATACCAGCAATACATTGGCATCAATTTTTAGTTAAATTCACCCTATCTATTTACTTTGCCGATTTAGATTTGCGATTTAATTTCCCGATAAAATAGCACAGATAGTCTAATTTACGTGCAATTATTTTATGTTTGCTATTGGATAGGCTGTAGATATAGCTATAACGGACCTGGTATTTATTAACTACCAGGTCCGTTGAACTGTATTTATGTACTCGAAGTAATACCCGGTGTTACAGGCAAAGTTATTTTGAACACTCAATCATTTTTTTTGTTGAACTGCTCTATTAACTTTATTCTTTTTTCTGTTTTAGGATGTGTTGAGAAAAAGTCATTTATCGCACTTTCTCTGCTGCCTGCACTTTGTTTAAGGTAATACTGTTCTAAATTTCTCATGGCATCAATAAAGCTTTGTAAAGGTATATTATGATTGCTTAACTGGGTTAGCGCATAGCTATCTGCTTCTATTTCAAATTCGCGAGAGTAAGCCAAATCTAGCAGTAAAGTAGGAAGTCCTGTTAGTAGGTCAAACGTTTCCACGTCACCCGTGATAAATACCACCATGATAGTCAACATAGCATCTTGAATCATGCGCTGAGTCATATGTTTGTGTGATAAGTGACCTAACTCATGAAACAGTACTGCAAGTAGTTCATCATCAGATTGGGTTAAATTGACAAAGTCATCAGTAAAAACAATAACACCATTAGGGAGGGCTAAAGCATTCGCTTTCATGCCGGCTCTAAATACTAACTTAGGTTGTAAGCTTTTATAGCTTAATAAGTAAGGTGCCACTAAAGCTGTTATTTCTTGTTGCCTTTGAGCAGATAACTCAGAGGCATCAAAAACAGTTCTATCTAAAATATCTAAACTTGAGATGAGTTGCTGTGAGGTAAATTGTGGCGCATGGTGAGCCATGACTTTTGCTGTGCTGGGTATGCCATAGATAATCAAACCATATAAAAAAATGATGGTGGCAATTGTTGATAGGCAGATTAGTTTTAAATTATTCTCTAATCGGTATAACCAAGTATTTTGCTTAGATGAGTATTTTTTTTGCCAGCTGATTATTTTGTCTATTTCATCGTGGTTATCACAGACAAAAAGCTGCGCATCATCAAATGAAATTTCTCTTGGCGTATTACCTAAACGAGTTTCCACTTTATAATGTTGCTGTTCAAATGATAATATCTCTCGCTGTGTGGCTAAGTGAATACGAGTGATTTTATGGTCGCTGTTAACCTCTAAACGCGCGATGTGGCGTTTAGAGGTTTTACCATCTAGGTAGATTCCGTCTATAAACATTAATACCAAATCCATTAAGTTAGTTCCCACTCAGAGCTTGCCAGCGTTTTGAGAACAAATAGAATTTTTTTGCATATAGTCACCCTATATGAAAGAAATTCTTTGCGGTTATCGAATCGTTGGAAAGCTCCCAAAGGGCGAGTTTAAAAGGCTTACATGCTACGTTATTGATTTTGATAAGGGAGTAACCATTATCTACAATGAATGCCTTGCCTCTAAGCCTTTTAACTCTCGCTGAGTGTGAAGAAACTTATTGGAATTGGTATAAGTATTGTCTTTAGGCAAAATCAAATACTTGGCCAAACTCTTCGCCTAAGGCGCTGATATTTTCTTTTTCAGCGGCAATAAAGTTATCTAAGTCGCCATTTGCGTGCATTGTTAAGCAAGAACAAATGTACTTTGTCATACGAACTTTTGCTGCTGGCAGGTATAAACCAAGCGTAATAATGGTTAAAAACAAGTTGATTAGAATCACTTTTGTTTGGCCTGTTATGGTTAATTTGGCTTCAAATTTGTGTTCCACTAAGTTTAAACTTGCATAAAATAGATTGGTAAATGATACCAGTGCATAAACAATTAAAGCGAAATACATGATGCCGAACAGCACTGGAGATATTATGGCAAAAACAGGTACAAAATAAGTAATTAATGCAATTGGTACACCGACAACTACGGCAATGCCTAATGCGGTTAAAAATATCATGCCGTAATCTTTATATGTAGCGTTAAAGTCAAAGTTACTGGTGCCGTAAGCGCTATTGCGAACAAAATATTCGTTGGCTTTTAGTATGGCAAGTGGGTACAAAATACCTAAGGTAAGAATACCCAATATTGGCCAAATATAGATGACCATAAAGGCTTGTCCATATGAGCCTTTAAAGCGAAATTGAATGTTTTTGTATGAGGACATTCTATTGTTAAAGGCGACAGATTGATTAATGAAATATGGAATAGCAATAAGAAGGGCGATAGCAAGAATGCCGGAAATTATTGGCAAGAATATTGATGCGACGTAGTAGGCAATAAACGCAGCTAAAGCAATAAGTCGGCCTTTTAATATAGTAAGTGGGTCAGCTAGATAACGAAAATTATCATTGTCTAAGTATAAGTTTGAATAAAAATAGCGATTATTTCTTACCGTAGCCCATGCAGAATAAATGCCTAAGGTAACAATGGTTAATAGAATATTTACAATCCAAATTTTAAAGTACTCAATACCGTCACCACGAAATTCAAAACCAATTTTTCTGTGAGACTGCGTGGGGGTGTTGGTATTACTTACAGGAGGGGTATCTGCGCTATGCGTCATTATATTATCCTTAATTAATGATTATTATTATGTCAACAGACATCCATGATGTGGAATGTTACTGTCTGTTTTTTCTGCTGTTTATTAACAGTGATGAATGATAAACAAGTTTCAACTTTGATACAAGCAAGATGTTAATGGGGAAAATTAATAGAGGTAAATGGTTAGAGGGGAGACTTCTTGTTAGTCGAGTTATTCAATGAAGTAGTGAAACTATTTAGCGTTATAATTATTTGAAAAATACTTACCAGCAAACTTAATTTTCGCTTAGCATTGAACATAAGCTTAAAATTAAATTCGCTGGTAATAAAAGTATGAGCTACTTGACTCTATTACTATTGGTGGAAATATGTAGTTACTTCGCTAACTCAATCAGCACAGCAGTATACATTTTTAGGTTTAAGACAAATTGCTCCATGGTAATAAACTCATGCTCTGAATGGCCGGTGTACTCTGTTCCTGGCATTGAAGGACCAAAGCTGACCGCATTAGGGAAAAGTCTTGAATTAGTACCGCCACCAATAGAGACAGGTTTAGCATCAGCTATGCCAGTGTAAAATGAAAACACCTCAAGTAGCGTGTCAATTTGCGGCGCATGGTTTTGTACAAATGGCTCGTTAATTTCACTGCTTACGTCGAGCAGAGTTACTTGATTTTTTTGTTGCCACTGCAGTAACGCTACCTTGATTTCATGCTCTAGTTGCTTGGTCGTTTTACCGTTAGGTCTGCGGATGTTGATATTTAACGCCAACCCTTTTACTGTTTCTTTAAGTACCGTAGCTTGTACCGTCATTGGTCCCATAAAATCATCGCTAAAGGCGATATTACCAAATTTATTACCGTACAAACCTGTGCCTAGTTGGTCATTAATAAAATTAACCAAGGCGCCACTGGTATTGTTTGGCCAGTGATTTACGGCTAATAAATTAGCTAGGTGAGTAATGGCATTTACGCCATCTTTAGGTTTAGAAGAATGGGCTGATTTACCTAAGGCAGTTATGCTTAATTGTTTACCTTGCCATTGGTAGCTATAGCTCATGCCTGTGTGGGAATTAGCGACTTGCTTTATTTGCTCTAAAAGTTTTAGATTTGCATTCTCTATTGTTACATGAGCATCTTCAGGAATTTGGCTACCAAAGAAACCACCGGTAAATTCACTGATATAGGTCTTATCTGATAAAGCCTTTGATGAAAATTTCGAGTTAGGGTTTTCTGTAGGAAATGTCAGGCTTATGGTGCCATAGCCTTTTTCGGCGGTTACTACTGGGTATTCAGCATCAAGGGTGATGTTAACTTGTGGTAGTGAGTGCTGCTTGATATGTTGGCGTAAAGGTTCCCAATCAGACTCTTCAGCCATGTAAACATATAATTCGATACGTTTATTAAGCTTGATTTTCAAATCTTTGATGGACTTCATCGCATAAAGGGCATTACTAATTGGGCCCTTATCATCTTCTGTGCCTCTACCGATAAGTTTCCCTGGCTCCGATTTTTGATCAAGTAGCAACGGTGATTGTGCCCATTTACTGGCGTTAAAGGGTTGGATATCACCATGAGTGATCATACCGACACGTTGCTCGCTATCACCTAAACCAATAACCACCACATAGCCATAATCGGTATAGTCTAAACCTAGTTGATTAGCTTGTTTGGCAAGCTCGGCTTTAAATTTTTGGTGAACGGGGTTTTCAGTTGAAGCTAAACCCTCGATAGCTACGGTATTAAATGTCATTAATTGACGTAAACTTTCGGTCATTTCATCTTGGTAAGTTGCTTCAGCATATTGTGCCGCCTTATTAGCGATATCACTGACACTAGCAAGCACTTGCAAGGGCAGTAATAAAGCACAAGAGAACAGTAGAGAGGTTAAGGGTTTTGATTTTTGCACGAGCATACTCCTGTCGTTTGGCTTAGTTATTTTTTTAAAATTTTTCATTGTTAGCAGAAAACCTTACTGGAAATAGATATTATGATTATTTTTGGTAAATGGCTTTTGATAACCCTAGCTTATTTGAAATATTAGCAAGTAGTTGATTGAAAGTACTAACAGAGTTAGATATATTTTCGTAATGGTTTTCTGTTGTTACTGTTATTTTTACTACTTCGGTCGATTTTTTATTGGATTTTACGGTTGTTGGTACGTTCATTTTACTATCTCCTTATATTGCTTAAAGGTATTGTGCCTATAATAAGTTAGCTGAACCAACAATAAAAAGTTAACCAGACAATAAGCTGAGCTTATGGGTGTGCTTGGGGTTTATTGCTAATGTTACTCATTAAGCTATTACGGTCATTACTATATTTATTACTAACAGGGGAGTTAAGATGGATAAAAGGTTAAAACAGCTAAATAACTTACGAAGTTTTGAAAGTGCCGCTCGTCATCAAAGTTATAGTAAAGCAGCAAAGGAGTTATTCGTTACCCAAGCTGCTGTCAGCCAGCAAATGAGACAGTTAGAAGCCGCTATGGGCAGTCGGTTATTTGTCCGCAATGGCAGAAAGATGCTGTTAACGGAAAGTGGTGAAAAGCTTTATACAGCCACTCATAAGGCATTTGATACCTTGTTAAAAGGCTTTAATAGCATTCAAACAGAAGAGGTTGCTGGCACCTTAACCATCACATCTACGCAAGCCTTTACCTCTTTATGGCTTATGCCTAGGCTGTATAAATTTTCTATTAAACATCCTGAAATCAAAATAAAAGTTGTTGCCTCAAACAGTATCGAAGATCTCCGTCAAGGCCATATAGACCTAGCAATCCGTTTTTTAACCACAAGTGAAGTTGATACTAGTGATGATATGGTTTATGAATTTATCGCAGAAGATCATGTCTATCCGGCTTGTTCACCCCAATTAGTAACTGAGTATGGCTTCAAAGAGCCAAAAGATATTTTAAACTGTTGGTTGGTAAGTTTGGAGAATCAGGGGAGTATAAACTGGCCCACTTGGTTTAAAAAAGCGGGCGTTGAAAATTATCAATGCCATAAAAAATGGACCGAAGTTAGTACTGGAGATATGGCGTTAAGTGCAGTATTGAGCGGACATGGTTTTACTTTGGCGTCACAAGCGCTATTTTCTCAATACGTTAATACCGGTCAGTTGGTTATTCCGTTTAATATCAAACACCCAATATCATTCAAACGCTATTTTGTTTTTGATCCTAACTCGGCTAAAAAATCCCGTCTTGGAGTCTTTATCGCTTGGCTAAAAGAAGAAACTCAACTTGATGAGAAAAGTACCTTAGACGCTATAGGTCATGCGAGTTTATAGTTGATATATGTATAAAGGTTATAACTCCCAGCTATTAAATAAGGCGCTATGAAAGCGCCTTATTTAATACATCAGTTACAGTAATTATTACAGTAACTATTTCTATAATCATTTTTGTAAAAATGACTTTAATTATTTATACGACTATCTAGCCGGGAAATATGTTGCCGCGCCAGGGCCAACTGGCATACCTAAGACAAATACCCAGACAAAAAACAATATAGTCCAACCAAGTAGGAATACCATGGAATATGGCAGCATAGTCGCAATAAGTGTGCCTATACCTAAGTCCTTTTTGTACTTCACTGCTACTGCGAGAATTAAGCCAAAGTAACTCATCATCGGGGTAATAAGGTTAGTGACTGAATCTCCGATACGATAAGCCGTTTGGATAACTTCTGGCGAATATCCCATCAACATTATCATAGGCACAAAAATAGGTGCTGTTACTGCCCATTGCGCAGAAGCACTGCCTAGCATTAAATTAATAAAGCCACACATTAAAATAAATAGGATAAATAATTCCGGGCCAGTTAAACCTAAAGATTGCAATAGAGTGGCACCTTTTACCGCCATTACCGTGCCTAAGTTAGTCCACTTAAAGAAGGCGACAAACTGAGCGGCAAAGAAAACTAAAACAATATACATACCCATGGTATTCATACTGGCAGACATGGCGTTGATGACATCACGATCTGTTTTCATGGTACCGGCAACACGTCCATAGACATAGCCAGGAATAGCAAAAGTAATAAAGATGAAAGCCACTATGCCTTTAAGAAAAGGCGAGCCTTTTATTTCACCGGTTACAGGATGTAATAAAATCCCGCCAAATGCTGGAATGACTGTTAATGCTAATACGCAACAAACTAGCGCAAAAGTAATACCAGCAGCCTTAAGTGCTTTTATTTCTAGTGGTGTAATTTTTTCTATTTTTTGTGCGGCAAGATCAATAGACGCTTCGTTGGCATCATATTTCCCCAACCTAGGCTCGACAATTTTTTCAGTGACTATGGCACCTAATATGGCAATTAAAAAGGTGCTGACAAACATAAAGTAATAGTTAGCTTCAGGACCAACAACATAAGTAGGATCAATCATTTGTGCTGCTGGCGTGGTAATACCTGCGAGTAAGGGATCGATAGTGCCCAATAATAAATTGGCACTGTAGCCACCAGAAACACCGGCAAAAGCCGCGGCAAGACCTGCCAGAGGATGACGACCTAAAGAATGAAATATCATAGCGGCGAGTGGGATTAACACCACATATCCTAACTCTGATGCAGTATTAGATATTATACCAGCAAATACTACTGTCACTGTTACCATACGCGGCGAAGCATCCATTACCAAGGCGCGCATCGCCGTTGATAATAAACCGGAACGCTCTGCAACTGCTACGCCTAATAGCGCGACTAATACTGTGCCCAGCGGGGCAAAGCCAGTAAAGTTAGTAACTAAACCGCCAACAATGCGTTGTAAGCCTTCAGCGTTAACTAAAGACACCACCTCAATTATGCCATCAACCTCTCTACCTGGCGCACCAATAGGGCGAGGGTCGGCGACACTCAATTCAAAAAAGCCAGCAATGCCGCTAATAGCAATAACCGCTAAACAAAAGCCGGCAAACAAAGTGATAGGGTGAGGTAATAAATTACCTAACCATTCAACTCCGGCCAAAAATCGATTGAACAGGCCAGATTTCTCAGGTTCCTGCGAATATGAAGCAAGGTTTTCAGTTGACATATAACTTCCCAGTGAGTGTGCTTTAATCAAAAAATTATCAGAGTCTAACTTTATAGAGGTAATTAAACTGTGTCTTTTGGTAACCGAAAGGGGCTATGGGCGAGTAAAAGGTATCGATTAAAAAAGCATCGCTTTAGTGTGGGGCTATATTATGTTCGTCGATCTCTTATTTAAAGGCCTACTGTTCTCTCTAAAAAGACATTAAGATTTTTAATTCTTTAGTTCCGAAAAGTGGACTTAGTGAACTAAAAACTGTGTAGTAGCTTTACCCTAACAACTAAACATTATCGGTATACGATAAGCCCATAATAAGATTACGGGACAATCCCCAAATCCCGACATCACAAATGAGTTCGTTATTTGTACAATTAATCTAATTATCAATATCATTAAACCGCCAACTCAGCTATAATGCGCGACTTGAAAAATCCATGAAACATATTTAGTCCGGAGTATAGGCTTATCATCACTACAAGTAATATCACCATGCAATTTGGCGCAGAGCCGTTGTTTGAAAACATCTCGGCTAAATTTGGCAACGGTCACCGTTATGGTTTGATTGGCGCAAATGGCTGTGGCAAGTCTACATTTATGAAGATACTTAGTGGTGAGCTAACACCAAGCTCAGGCAATGTCTCGGTTAGTACTGGTAACAAAGTAAGTACTTTGGGCCAAGATCAATTCGCCTTTGAAGCGTTCAATGTTATTGATACTGTGATCATGGGTGATATGCCGTTATGGAAAGTTAAGCAAGAACGTGACGCTATTTACGCCCAAGAAGAAATGAGCGAAGCCGATGGCATGCGCGCGGGTGAATTAGAAAGTGAATTTGCTGAAATGGACGGTTACACCGCAGAAAGTCGCGCCGGTGAAATCTTATTAGAAGCTGGCATTGAAGAGTCTTTTCATTTCGGTACTATGCAGCAAGTTGCACCAGGTTGGAAGTTACGTGTATTACTAGCACAAGCGCTTTTTGCTAACCCTGATATTTTGTTACTTGATGAGCCTACCAACAACTTGGATATTCATACCATCAGTTGGTTAGAAGCTGAGTTAAACAAACGTAAATGCACCATGATCATCATTTCTCATGATAGACATTTCCTTAATTCAGTTTGTACTCATATGGCTGATATTGATTACGGTGAATTACGCATTTATCCGGGTAACTATGAATTCTTCCTAGAGCAATCGGGTTTATTACGTGAACAGTTATTATCAGGTAATGTTAAAAAAGCGGAAGAAATTGCCGAACTACAAGATTTTGTTAACCGTTTTGGTGCAAATGCCTCGAAGGCAAAACAAGCGAGTTCTCGCGCTAAGAAAATGGATAAAATTAAACTTGATGATGTTAAGTCGTCGAGTCGTATCACGCCTAAAATTGCTTTTGCACCGGGTAAAAAAATGCACCGTCAAGCATTAGAGCTTGAAAACCTAGGTCACGGTTTTGATGGCGAAATGTTATTTGAAAAAGGTGATTTATTACTTAAAGCGGGCGATAAATTAGCGATTATCGGCGAAAACGGCGTGGGTAAAACCACTTTGTTACGCTGTTTAATGAGTGAATTAGAGCAAACTGAAGGTGTGGTTAAGTGGTCTGAAAATGCAGCTGTGGGTTATTGCCCACAAGATAGCGGCTCATTTTTTGATAATGATTTAACATTAATGGATTGGATGTCACAATGGCGTAGACCTTGTCACAACGATTTAAGTGTTCGTGGCATGTTAGGTCGTATGTTATTTACCGACGATGATGCTAACAAAAAAGCGCGTAACTGTTCAGGTGGTGAAAAGAACCGCTTGTTATTTGGTCGCTTAATGATGGCTGATATCAACGTATTGATCATGGATGAGCCGACTAACCACATGGATATCGAAGCGATTGATGCCTTAAACAATGCCCTTAAAGAGTTTGAAGGCACACTAATTTTTGTTAGTCATGACCGTGAGTTTGTTTCAAGCTTAGCAACACGTATTATCGATATTAAAGATAAAACGCTAGTTAACTTCCAAGGTTCATTAGATGAATACCTTGCTAGTCAGTTAGAAGCAAAAAAAGTCGCATAACGCTTTTAAATGCTTGTCAGTTATCAAAATTAATTGATAAAGACAAAAAACCACTCAGATGAGTGGTTTTTTTATGATGGTTACTTATTAATACATTACGTAACACTATGTGTATATAGAAAGTATACATAGGTATATATCATGGACTATGAATTATGCTAATGCTATTTAGTTTTTAGCAATAAAGTGATAGCTGAAAAGAATAAAACTACCTGCTTTTAAGTTATCCGTCCATAAAAGGCAAAGCAGTGTAGAGCAGAAATAGTTATATGGGGTAACGCTATAAATGGCGCCGTGGTAAGTGCTGTAACACCTACCAAGGCTAAGCAGTCAATCGGTAATCGAATGAGGCTTATCAGTATGATAACCTCTTATTAACAAAATAGGAATATGCATGTTAATTCTCACAAGAAGAATAAATGAAACATTAATCATCGGTGATGATGTCAAGATAACTGTACTTAATATACAAGGTAATCAAGTACGTATAGGTATTGATGCACCTAAAAGCGTATCAGTACACAGAGAAGAAATATACAACAAGATTCAAGAAGAAAAGGGTGTTGTTGCTGATGTTACACCTGCTGTTGCTCCTAATGTTGCTCCTAATGTTGCGTGGATAGAGCCAGAGCAAGAAATAACATCAAACAGTAAGCCGGTAACAATAGTGATTAAGAAGTCTCGAAAGGTAGCTTAAGTAGCTGGATATTATTGGTCTTGGCTGCACAGTATCTTAAATTATCAAAAACATCAGCGGAGTAACCCTAATTAATAAGAAAGCAATTGAACTCTTTCTCGCAGATGGAAAGAATAAACGCACCGTAACCATCATTGAATCATTACTTAACGGTGAATCTGTGATTGATATAAGTAAGCGTCATAGCATCACGCGTAAGCCGGTTTATGACATCAGAGATAAGTATATTGGCGAGCTGAAGTAGTGAGTTGTCGAGGTACTTTTGGTCATGGCTTTAAGAGGCATTAACCTGAGTTAATGCCTTTTTTGATAGTACCTTCTGATAAAGCCTTTAATAAGCGCTAATAATTTTTTCCAAGCCCCCCGATTGAAGTAATTTATCTAGCTCACTTTCAAGATGCTGCTGTAGTTCTTTATTGAATTTAGGTGACATGGCTAAATGCAGATCATAATTTTCGATGACTTTAGAAAAGTTATGTAAATTATAATCTTTAGTGGCTAAGTCTTCTTTTTTTAGGTTGTACTTAATCCGAACATCCATTTCGACAAAACCCGCTTTATTTTTTAACCGATTAACTACTTTAAACGCTGATTTATAGTTTTTTACATTGATTGCTTTAATACGTTTTTCAGCGATATGTTCCTCTAAACCGGGGTAATTAAAACCATGTAATAAAATCACAGTTTTGCCAAACAAATCTTCGGCTGAATTAATATCAAAGTTTTGCTGTGTCGACGTTAGCAATGAATGTTGTACATTAAATACCGGTAGTTTTGATAGGTTAACCGACTGTACTCCGGGCCAGTTTGGTGAACCAAAGGTAATCCAGTTTTTAATATCGCCTTTCTCAAGCATGCTGATCATTCGATTAAAAGGTAAGGTGTGTATTTTCACCTCGTACTCAGGACCAGAAAATATTTCTTTAACAATGTCAGTAATAATACCCGTGTGGTGTTTTTTGTTTTGGTGATTTTGAAATGGCTGAGCTTGGTCTTGAATTACCATGTAATTTATTTCAGTGATGGCCTTGCTACTTGTAGATATTAGGATTAATAAAAATAACGCTATTTTGAGTGTATGCATTTCACAGCCCTGTGGTAAATTTTTAAGTCTTTTTAAACTTAGTTAGTGATTGACAAATTTGCAAAAAAACATCTTGTTAACTAGCCTAATATTATTCATATAAGTATTAAATTAGCTTTTAAGTAAAGGATGACAAGCTAACATGAAGTTTAAAAACTCAATCGCTAAGCAGCTACTGATCTGGATCATGCTATCCAGCTCAGTATTGACCCTTATTATCACTTCAATTCATTTACTTGTAGACTATAACAATGACATATCGGCGCTTGATGAACGTTTAATCCAAATAGAAACTAGCTATTTACCTGCAATTTCCAATGCACTCTGGGTAGAAGATGATGATCAAATAAGCGTACAAATAAAAGGCATTAAGAATTTACCGGATATAGTGTTAGTGCAATTAATTCGTGATGGTGACATTGTTATTGAGCAAGGCAAAGATAATACCGATTATTCTCGAATGGGGCGATGGCCGATAAGTTATTTGTATGAGGGAGAGCAAACTGTTTTAGGAGAGTTGCATGTAGTCAGTGATTTGTATCCTGTTTATCGTCGCTTAGCCGACAAAGTATTATTAACCTTAGTCACCCAAGGCACAAAAACCTTTATTATTTCTTTTGTTATTTTATCCATTGTTTATTTAATTATCGGTCGTCATCTAACTTTTTTGGCTAAGTCAATGGCCAAGAGTGCTAACTCAGTTAAAGATCATAAAAATATCAAGTTAAAAGGTCGGGGCGAAAAAATAGATGATGAGCTTAATTACCTCGTTAATTCATACAACGATATGTGTAATATATTAGATAGCTCTTTTCAAAAGCTAGAGATTGAAAAAGAAAAAGCCGAAGAAGCTAACCGCCTTAAAGGTGAGTTTTTAGCAAATATCAGTCATGAGGTTAAAACGCCGATGAATGGGGTCTATGGTATGACCATGCTATTGTTGAGAACCCCGCTTGACAAGAAACAATATGAATTTGCTAAAACAATTCAAAGAAGTGCTAATCATATGCTGGATTTGCTCAACAGTATTTTAGACTTCTCTAAAATAGAAGCAGGTAAACTAGATAAAGATGAGCACAACTTTGATTTAGAAGAATTTTTAAATGACATAATTACTTTATTTAAGCCCTTAGCTCAGGAAAAAAAACTAGACCTTGAACTAGTTATCGATACTAAGATAAATCACTACGTTATTGCGGACTCTACCAAGCTGAAACAGGTTTTAACAAACCTTATTAGTAATGCCATTAAGTTTACGCAAGCCGGGGTGGTAACCCTTAAGATTACTATAGAAAACTCAACCGAGAAGTTTTACCAAGTAGAGTTTTCGGTAAATGATACGGGCATGGGCATTAAGCAGGATAAACTGGATACAATTTTTGAGAAGTTTAGCCAAGCTGATAACTCTACCACGCGAGTTTATGGCGGTACCGGATTAGGGCTAGCGATTTCTAACCGTTTGGTCGATTTCATGGGCGGAAACCTACAGGTGAAAAGTCAAGCTATGCTAGGCAGCTGTTTTCATTTCTCATTGAAATTAATAAAAACCGAATCTACTGCTGAAGTTTCCGAATTTGATATGAGCTGCTTGTGTCATAAACGTGTATTGGTGATTGATGATCAACCCTTTAATACCAGACTGCTGTCAGAGCTATTAACATCATGGCAGATGAAGGTGGCGGTATTACACGACCCTCTGCTAGCACTGACTACCTTAAGAGAGTTCGATAAGAAAAATGAACATGTTGACTTGGTTTTTTTAGATAAGAATATGCCAGGGTTAAGCGGTTATGGGGTATTTAAATTAATTAAACAAGAATCGCTCAATAAAAACTTTAAAGTGATCATGACTTCTGCTTATGCCGATGAAGCCGATTTTAAGCAGTGTCATGAGCTGGGTATAGAAGCCTTGTTAGAAATACCTGTATCCCCTGAAAAAATCTATCAAACGGTTTTAAAAGTGATGCTTAGTAAAGAGCTACAAGAGCAGAGTAATAATTTAATAGCAATAGATGATCTGCTTAAAAAACAACAATTAGCCATATTGGTTGTTGATGATTCACAAATAAACCGTAAGGTGTGTTCAAATATGATGGCAAGCATTGCCACGAGCATATCAACCGCTATTGATGGTAAACAAGCTGTTGAACTTTGGCAACAAGAGCATTTTGATGTGGTTTTGATGGATTGTCATATGCCGGTAATGGATGGTATCTCGGCAACTAAAGAAATACGTCGGTTAGAAAAAGATAGCCAAAAGCATACGATTATTATTGCCATTACTGCAAGTGATGCCGAGTTAGAGCGCAGAAAATGTTTTGCTGCCGGCATGGATGGCTTTATTACGAAACCTTATGACCCCGAAGGTTTATGGCAAGCTATACATGAGTGTTTGCTTGATCAAGCAGAAGGTGAAGATAAAAAAACAGTTACGCATTAATATTAACTTATCTTTAGTGTTAGCCACTAACTTATGCAGCTGGCTAATTTATTTTGAATGCATGCTATAGATAATGCTAATTTTCTAAACACTGCTGAGTGTTTAGATTACTGATGCTTCAGAACTATTGCTTTAACTTTTCCTTGGGTAACTAAACGCTCAAAGCCAGCAGAAATTCTCTGCTTAAATTCCACACTTATGGACTTTTTGCTTAAGGCAAAATAGACAGGGTTTTTATGAAATATCAAAGCTGGAAACCAAACACCCGCAAATATTTCATCATTATTAATACCATGAATAACATTGCGCTTTGCTTCTAAAAAGCCACTTATCCTACCGCGTTTTAGCAACTTTAATTTGATCTCATTACTGGGAACATGAACAAATAATTCTTTGTATTTTTCATTATTAATAATGCGCTGTAATGCTTCGCCATAATAGGCATTGCGCTGTATGGCTATAGGTTTGTCTAGCCCTAGGATGTCATCAATTTTAGTTAAGTTATAATTTAAGCTTTTATAAGTAGCAAAGACGATTTCTTCATTACGAATGGGTCCGATAAAATAATAAAGCTGCTCTCTTTCATGAGTTTTAGATACGTTAATTAAGATATCGATTTCACCAGTAGCAAGCATCAATAAAGCTCTTGCCCAAGGAATTTCTAATATATTAAAATTACATTGCACTTCATTTAATAGTGCTTCAGTTAAGTCTATATCGATACCGAACCAGTCATTACTTGTGCTTTTAGTAGATTCAGGTGAGTAGTGCTGTAAGCGTATATCAAGCTGGCAGCTGTAAGCGCTAAATGTTATTAATGAAAGCAATATTAGTAACAACTTTGCCATGAGATTACTCACTTTGACCGCCTTTTTTGAGTATAGGTAGTTAAGGCGAAATGTTCTAACAAAGTGCATGCTCAAGCTTGTATTGAGATTGTTCTCTAGGGGGATAAGCGTTCAAATTAGGGGGATGTTCTCACTGCGAAGGGGTTGGTGTTTTTGCTTTTATTAGTAGATTATTTGCTGCCTAAGCCTAAGCCTAAGCCTAAGCCTAAGCCTAAACTTGATATTGCTTTAGTAGCCTAGCGACACTATTTTTAAATAAAGTATCAGAAGCCTTCATTGGCGCCGTATGTTGAGTAATTGCATGGCCTAAATATAAGCTATAAAGTTCATAAGCAATGGCCACGCTTTCAATTTCTGTGGTTAATTTGTTTTGTTCCGCACAACGCTGAACTCTATGGGTAAGGTAGCTGATCAATCTGTTTTGTTGTTCAATAGTAAAGGTTCTGACTTTTGATGCGGGTCTATTTTGAAATTCAACTACCGCCTTGATAAAAGGGCAGCTTACTTGGTGCTCTTTAAACATTTCACTGGTCCAGTCGGCCCAGTTTTCTATTAGGGTAACTAAATGTTCTAATGGATCTTCACGCCACGCAGGTTTGATCACTCGCTCTTTAAATAATGCTTCACCATATTGTAAAATGGCGATTTGCATATCTTCTTTATTTTCAAAGTGTGAAATAACACCTGTTCTTGATAAGTCACATAACTTAGAAACCGTACCTATAGTGATATCGGCAAGGCCATACTGGCTGCTATATATTATGCTTTGTTTGAGTATTGCTAAACGGGTACGTTCGCCTTTGTTCATTAAGAAGACAACATTTGAGTAATATTATTAATAACGTTAGTATCGCTTAAAATTCTTCTATGACCAAGACCTTCTGTTTCAATTAAGGTGTTTTTTTCTTGTTGCAAGAAAAGACTAACATCGGCAAAAGGCGCATACCTATCTTGACGATCATGAATAAAAGTAATGTCTAATGTTAATTTATCTCTGTTACTTTCTGTGGTTAATTGCTGCCATGTTTTTCCATGTTTATAACTGATAGTTTCGAGAACTCGCGACAATAGCTTTCTTGAAATACCCGCTTGCTCTACTTTCTCAAACATTAATTCAAAGAAATTTATCGGTGAAGAAATTAAGATGATTTTTTTATTCTCCAGTAAATAACTTGGCAGGTTTAATGTTGCAATGGCTCCCATAGAATGACCAATAATAGCGTCAACTGCGACACGCTCTTCATTAAAGTGCTCTACAAGTAACTCAAGGCTTTCGATAAAACTAAGTAAGTGTGATTTGCTGCCAGATGATCTGCCATGACCAATATGATCAATGGCGGCAACAATATAACCTTGCAGCGTTAGTGAAACGATCATTTCTTGAAAGCTTTTACTGGTATCGCCCCAGCCATGGCTGACGATAATTACCCGGCTACCTGAGCCAAAGAGGTTAATGTGCGCAATACCCATTGATGTTTGCAAGTTGAGCTCTTTGTCTGGCTTGATTTGTTCAAAGTTATATTTACGTCGACTATAAGGCTTCATCAATATATTTTCGCCGACAAAGGAGCTAAAACTAGGGGCAAGTGTGCTTATTGTTGCGGTGATGCCTCGTGCTATGGAAGTTAAAGCAAATTTTGAACCGGTATTGTTAAAGTAACTAAACTTCATATCAAGTATCCATATTAGAGCTAAAAACAAAATAGTACGACTGTGTTTTTATAATAGTTCGACTGTACTATTTTGTAAAGGACTTTATTAATAACGTATTTTACTTTTATGAAAGAAAGGGGAATAAAGCTCGTTAATGGAGGTGGTTTCCATGAAATGACTTCCATTGAAAGTACCACAAAAGAAAGTGCCAGCATCAAAACCATAAGCAGTGACGGCTTTGTTATGCTGAAAATCTATTTAGCAGGAGCTAGTTATTAAGGGAGGGTAATAAAAGCTGACTCGCAGGAGGTAGTGGCAGTGTTCTTAGCTTGCAGTAATAAAGGTTCCCGGGCTTCAGTTTTTTTAGTAACCATAATGTATGAATTATGGTTACTTTGACCATTTACAGAGCAACTTAGCGGCTCTAGCGAGCCGGTAGCTTTACTTTCTTCAAGGCTATGGTAACTATCCTTTAATAAGTTAGTGGCTTATAAACTTTCATTTGCTAAATTATCGCGTGATAATTCGTCTTTCGGTAGACGCTTTTTGAACTCTCGCTTTAAAAAGTAAAAACTAACCGATGCTTGAATACATACCGTCGTTACAGAGACATACCAAAGTTGTTCAATTTGAAAATCATCTTGCTGTGATAACCACAGGGCAGGGATAATAAAAGAGATTAAACGAGTAGCTGTGCTAAACAATGCGGGCATAGTATTACCTAAGGATTGAAACATGCCAGAGCAGGTAAATACTATTCCAGATGGAACAAAATTCCAGCAGATAATTTGCAAAAAAACCACACTAACTAACAGTACTTTTGGTTCATCAGAAAAGCCTTGCACCAGCAATTCTGCTTGGCTTAAACACACTAAAGTGAGTATTGCCATCAGTGAGCAAGTCATGATGGCCGACCAGGTAAAGGTTTCTCTCACTCGCTGATAATTTTGGGCGCCAAAGTTTTGCCCTGCAATGGCAGGCGCGGCAAAAGCAATAGCCATGGCCGGTAAAAATAGCGATTGCATTATCCGTGAGCCTAGGCCAAATCCTGCTTGTGCATCGGCGCCGAAAGGTTGAATTAACCAATAAATGCTGCCCATGTAAACAAACATTAAAAAGAATTCGCCACCTGCGGGTAACCCAATAGCCAGTAACTTTTTTATGCGTGGTACATCAATAGACCAAAGGGCGAAATCAACGCTGACGTACTTTTCTGTTGTTTTAAAGTAATAACATAAAAGAATAACCGCAAAGATAACCGATATCGAGCTAGCAAAACCAGCACCGGCAATACCCATGGCATAGCCAGAGCCCCAGCCAGCAATCAATATCGGCGACAGGATTATATTAACTAAAATAGAAAGCGTTTGAATTACCATCGTTGGCTTAACAATACCGGTACCACGTAATGCTGAGCTAATAGAGACCATAACAAACTGCAATGCCATACATGGAATAAACCAATGCAGATAAGCTAAACCCATGCTTACAGTATCTAGGTCTTGTGATATTAAGTTAAGGTACGCCTCTGCCCCTAAATAGCCAATAATACAAACCACTACGCCAGTGACGGTAGATAACATCATGGATTGATTGAACGTTAAGTTAGCATCTTCTTTATTTTTTGCGCCTACGGCATGAGCTATAAGTGCCGCGGTGCTGACATTGAGTATTTGGGTGAGCGCGAAGATTAAAAACATGGCATTACCCGCCAAACTCAATCCCGCTAAGGCCGCCGCGCCTAACTTACCAACGAAATATAAATCAACGATGAAATATAGCGTCTGAATAAACATACCTATCATCATGGGCAACGCCATGTTAATTAGATGTTTAGGGATTGAGCCTTGAGTAAGATCTTTCATGTTCGGTAAAATCCATATTTTCTTGAATTAGGTGAATGATTAGCTGGAGGAAGACTGTTTAAAACTTGTAATTTTTTCTAATGAGATAACATAGCGCATCTCGATATTTAAATAAATGCTACCTGTAGCTTTATACCAAGAATACTAAATTACCTACTTGCTAATAGCTAAATTTTCGCTTAGCGATGCTTATTTAAAAACTGTAATTACTGGGAAGCGATTACAGTATTTAAATAAGGCAATAATATGTTCGTTGAACAGTGCTCAATTCAAACTATAACTTTACATAGGTTAACTTTTCTGTACGATTAGCCGTTGATTTTTATTGTATTATTGTTAAGGAAAACAAATGAAGTTACCGTTATGGATTTTAGCTGTTTTAGCGCTACTGATAAATTTTTCGGTTAGCGCGGCTAAATTAACTTACGCAGACTATGCCAAGCTTCCTGAAAAAAGCATGGTAGTCATATCACCGTCGGCAACTAAGTTAGCTTATCGCCTGACACAAAAGGGTCATGATATGTTAGTGGTGATCGACCTTGTTAAAGGTGACATCCTCAGAGCAGTAATCATTGATGAAATTGACCCTGATAATGTTTACTTTATTGATGATAATCGCTTGATTTTAGTCGCTTCAAAAAATTCTCGTTTATTTGGTTATCGAGGACGTCATGATATTAGCGTCGCTTTTTCATTTAACCTTGATACGGGCAATATTCACCAATTGATGACTGCGGGTTATGGTATTTATGAAGGACAAACTTCCTTAGGTGGTGTTGTTGGTGTCTCGGCCGATGGTCAGTATGCTTATATGCCTGCTTGGCAAACTGAGTCTCGCTATAATTTGCTTAAAGTAGATCTGACTAAAAAGAAAAAACCTCGCAGGCATAAAAGAGGAACTTCCGATACCATTGATTATTTTGTTAATGACAGTGGCGAACTTCTTGCGCGTGAACGCTTTAATAATGATAAAAACCTGCATAGCCTTGAAGCCTGGCTTGATGATAGCTGGGTAAAAATATTTAAAGAAGAAACGGACATTCGCCATGTTTCTTTTGTTGGTGTCACTCCAGACAGGAAAAGCTTAGTGATGATAAGGCAAGATGACTCACATGGTCGCTGGGCTTATCATACTATTTTTCTGAAAGACGGTACCATTTCAAAACCGCTATTTAGCCACAAAGACCGTGATGTGGAAACCGTATTAACCGATATTAATCGCGTGGTTTATGGTGTTCGCTATTCTGGCTTTAAGCCCACTTATGAATTTTTTGATGACAAACTAAATAAGCGTATGCGCGGTATGGCAGCAGCGTTACCTGGTAATGCTTTGACCATAAATGATTATACTCCCGATTGGTCGACAATTATCTTTCATATGACAGGAAAGGGTAGTTCTGGTCAATTCATTCGTTACCAAAATGGTGAATTGGATCTACTGACTAATGCTCGTCCTAAAATTACAGCTGAGTATGTTAATGATGTACAAGCGACATCTTTTCAAGCACGTGATGGCTTAACTATTCCTACCTTATTAACCTTACCTAAAGGTAAGGCTGTAGAAAACCTTCCTGCCATTATGCTACCCCATGGCGGCCCGGAATCTTACGATAAAATACAGTTTGATTGGTTGGCGCAATACTTTGCTAATCAAGGTTACCTGGTTATTCAGCCACAGTTTAGGGGGTCATCAGGTTTTGGCTCAAATCACTTACAGAAAGGGCGAGGAGAGTGGGGCCGTAAAATGCAAGATGATTTAACGGATACTATTAAGGCACTAGCAAAACAAGGCAAGATAGACGCAGAGCGTGTTTGTATCGTTGGCGCAAGCTACGGAGGTTATGCTGCGTTAGCGGGAGCTGCTTTTACGCCGGAACTTTATAAGTGCGTGGTCTCTATTAATGGTGTTGCAGATATCCCAAGCATGCTTAGCGCTGATCGACGCAAACATGGTAGTAATCATTGGGTGGTTTCTTATTGGGATAAGGTTATCTCTAATGGTAATTTAGAAGAAGATCACCTCGAAAAAATATCACCGATAAATGCTATTAACAATATTACCGCGCCAGTGCTATTAATACATGGCGAGCACGATATAGTGGTGCCATTTTATCAATCGGAAGATATGTTTGATGAAATGAAAGATGCTGGTAAGCAGGTGACTTTTATTGAATTAGAGGATGGTAATCATTACTTAACGGATGCTAATAATCGCGCTATAGCACTAGAGGAAATTGATAAGTTTGTTAAGAAGCATATATAAGATACAGGCTATCTACCATGGAAGCCTTACTTGAAATTGACGTTTTTTAGCCGCTTTATGCCGGAAGTTGAGATTTTTCCGGCTTTTATATAACTCTTTAGATAAATTAAAAATTTCAGGTCAATATCTAGGTCTAGTATTTTGACTGTTCGCCCTGCTAATACCGAAGTTCCTGTTCAATTTCCCAAGCAATCGTCTTAGCATTAATGTCAGAAGTACTAATAAGCTAACCATGCCACCACTACCACCATAAATATGTGTTTCTTCATAATACTCAATATACTCGATATCAAAATCACTACTCTCTAAGGGTAAGGCATATAAGCTATTACTGTCATCACTGCTGTAAGAAGCGACAATGTTTGGGTAGCCAACTTCATAAAGATCGATCAACACATCGTAATGATTAGGGTTAAAGCCCTGAGCTAAGGTGCTATAAACTTCAAAGCTATCATCAGAGCTTTCACCATGAATAACAAAACTGTCGGTAGTGTAATAATGCTGCCAAGGACCGCCGTTTTCACTTAAATATAACTCCGCATAAACCGCCGCTTCATCATAAGGGTTATACGTGATTAAATCGGCATCAAAGGTAACGCTAAAGGTTTGATAATAACCGTCGCTATCATAATCTTCTATCAACTGCGAGTAGCCTTCATAAATAACAAAACTGCCGTCACTGAAACTTTTGCTGGTGTTAACTATTGGTATTTCAGCCATTTTCTTAAATAAACGGGCTGAATTTTTTTTGCGAGCTTGTTGGTGTTTTTGATTAATAATTTCATTACGTGTGCTGACCAAGGCTTTATTTTGTGCTTGGTCGCTACCGCTCAGTAGTATTCTTTGTTTTATAGCTTGCTTCATCTGCTCTGTTGATGCCTTGTTAGTGATGTTTGCTGATTGCCCGATAGAGTAGCTTTGCATTGCAGTTTTTGTTTCGGAGATATTTATATCGTCAGCTTGTTCAGCAAAACTTGGTAGTGTCATTAACATCAAAGTTAACATTAAGCTTAACTGTAGGCTGGTTGATACGATAGGTGATAACTCAGCTGTTGCTGCTGATAAGTATCTTGAAGTTTTTTTTAATGTCTCTCTTGATATAACTTTTGCTGTAGTTCTTGTTGCAACTCTGCAAGATAACTGTTTGATAAAATTGTTCATCATTAAATCCTTCTGTGTAGATTTAACCCTATTAAAGCGCAAGTAAAATGAACTCAAGCTGAACAGCTTTAAACATTCATAACAGCTACTATCAAGGTGTTCATGCTTTGTTCAGTTAGTAATTTGTATCATTAAGGGAAACTTGGTTTATTTGCGAGCAGCATTCTTTTACACTGAGTGTTATATAGGTTTATCTGCATTAGGATTTGAGATGAAATTAAGAGTTTTTTTATTAACGTTGTTTATGAGTGTGCTGACACTGAGTGCCAGCGATGCCTGGTCGGCAGAGAAGCAGGCTAACAAACAAGGGAATAAAAAGGTCACTAGCTCAAAGCAGGCGGCGAAATTAGTACAAAATAAGTATGGCGGTAAGGTGTTAAAAGTTAATAAACAAAAAAACAATGCTGGCTATAGAGTCAAAATTGTTAAACCTAATGGCCAAGTGGTCTCAAAAAAGGTCAACGCTAAAACCGGTAAGATAGAAAAAAATTAGCTCGAAATAAGTAACCAGAAAAGAGCAAATGATTAAGAACTAGCTAGAAGGGAAAAATTGCTATGCGTTTACTTTTAGTTGAAGACGATAAAGCCTTGCAGCAAGAGCTTCAACAACAATTAATTTTGCAAAACTACTCGGTCGATGTCGCGGCTGATGGTGAAATTGCTTTATTTCAAGGGTTGGAATATGACTATGATATTGCTGTTATTGATTTAGGTTTACCTAAAATAGATGGTACTACTGTGGTTAAAACTTTAAGAGAAAAAGGTCGAAACTTTCCCATTTTAATTCTTACTGCCCGTGATCGCTGGCAAGATAAAGTTGCTGGCTTAGACGCTGGCGCAGATGATTACCTCACTAAACCCTTTCATGTTGAAGAGCTCAGTTCACGTTTAAATGCGTTAATCAGACGCAGTGCTGGTAAAGCGAGTTCGATCATTAACAATGGCCCATTTACTTTAGATACTACTACCTCGCAGGTACTGGTTGAACAGGTAAGTATTAGTTTAAGTGCCCATGAATTTAAAGTGTTTAAATATCTGATGCTGCATGTCGGGGAAGTGGTCTCTAAAACCACCTTAACTGAGCATATTTACGATCAAGACTTTGATTTAGACTCTAATGTCATCGAAGTATTTATCAGGCGTTTACGGAAGAAACTTGACCCTGACGGTAAACATAACTTCATTGAAACTAAACGTGGCCAAGGCTATCGTTTAATTAACTTTACTGTCTAGGTATTTTCTTGCTGCGATTCATTACATTTTTTGCTAAAAGTTCTTTAAGCGCTTTCTTAAGCTCTTTCTTTAATTCGCTTAAAGTACGTTTGATGGTGAGCTTATTGGCGATGGTTATTGTTATATTGCCAGCCGTTGCTTTTATCATCATGAAGTCATTTGAAAAACACATGGTACTTAGCATCGAAAATGAATTAAGTGCCTACAGCTATTCCATTTTGGCGGTGGCCGAAGTCGAACAAGCTCAGCTGATCATGCCAGAAGTATTAATCGAAAATCAGTTTAATGTCAGTGACTCAGGCTTATATGCTTTTATCTCGCAGCAAAAGAATAATCAAGCAGAAAAAACAAATAGCACTCGAAAGGATGAAAGCGTCACCTTATGGCGTTCTAAATCACTGCTAACGCTGACTTTACCCAAAAAATTACCAGAGCAATTAGCAATGCTGACAACGGGGGATAAGCTCTTTACCAGTATTGAACTCAATGGCTTATCTTTGTTTATTTATAGCTATGCGGTAAGCTTTACTGAGGGTGGACACAGCTTCCCAATGACGGTTCATATCATTAAAGATAAGCAAACCTTTTTACTGTTTATTAGCGACTTTAAACAGCAACTTTGGTTTGGTTTAGCAATTTTAATGGTCATTATATTGTTGCTGCAACTTGTCTGGCTGATGTGGACCTTAAAGCCCTTATCTACCCTAGAAAATGAAATAAAAGCGGTTGAACAGGGCAAAGCAGAAAAGCTAACCAGCATATATCCTAAAGAGTTAGCTAAGCTAACCACGCAATTAAATCAATTATTAGCCACAGAGCAAAAACAAAGACAACGTTATCGCAACGCTTTATCAGACCTTGCTCACAGTTTGAAAACACCATTGGCAGTTTTACAAGCACAAAGGGACATTTCTGCCGTGAACCAAGAGCAAATAAGTCGGATAAATTCGACCATTGACCATCAATTAAAGCGCGCGCAAAGTGCCGGACATTCTTCTTGGTTGCTGGGCATTGCAATCAAACCCGTGCTAGATAAGTTACTCAACACCTTAGCTAAAATTTATCATGATGCAGATAAAAAAGTAATAGTTAAGCTAACGGGAAAACTCACCTTTAAAGGTGATGAAGCTGATTTATTAGAGCTGTTAGGTAATCTGCTTGATAATGCTTATAAAGCAGCGAAAACTTCTATTATGCTAACGGTTAACCAACAAGGTGATGCCCTAGTTATTTGCATTGAAGATGATGGTGTCGGTATAAAAGCACAACAAATCAGCCAAATATTAGAGCGCGGTGTCCGTGCTGATACCTACCAAGATGGCCATGGTGTTGGTTTGGCGATAGTGCGTGATTTAGTGGCAAGTTATCAAGGCGACTTACATATCAGTCGTTCGGACAAACTAGGTGGCGCGAAATTTAAAATTACCTTTACTAGAGAATAAAATTTAACTGACACACTATTTTTCCATCGCTTATCTGTTACTTCTAGCAACATCTTTCGCGTAAATAATATCGGCTCGTTTCTCAAACAAATCAGTAGAAAAAGGGATGACACATGAGCGGCCATTTTGTTTAGCATAATACAGCGCTTTATCTGCATTATTAAGTAATACGTCAAGAGTCATGCCATCGATTCCATATTCAGCCACCCCGGCACTAAAAGATATATTGGCTTTATTTTCAGTGGGTGATTTTAATTGCATACCCTTTATTGACTCTAAAATACTTTGGATTTTATTAGTACTATCTTCTTTATCACTTTGTTCTTGAATGAGACAAAACTCCTCGCCACCGATACGAGCAAAGAATGATCTTGGGCTTATCAGTTTCTGTATATGTTGACAAAAAACTTCTAAAACATAATCACCAAACTCATGACCATAGCTATCATTAAATTTTTTGAAGTAGTCAATATCAAGTATGCTTATTGAACATTCTAACCTAGTGTTAGCATTTTTTAATTCGTCAAATTTGGCAAATAATGCGCGTCGGTTAGCCGCTTTTGTGAGTGGGTCCGTGTGGGCTAACATAAACATTTCATTACTATATTTTTCGAGCATAGAATTTGAACTGTTTAATAGGTACTGAGTTTTTTTAAGTTCGGTAACATCATTTACTTGAACGACAATAAAGTTTTTATTTTTATAGGAATTATGTTCATAGATGTATTTTTTTCGGTTACTTTCTACTTCTATATTGAATAAATGAGACTCAGTGATGCCTTGATAGATGCAATCTAATTCATCTAATAGTTTCCTTTCTAGCGCTTTGTTGCAGCCTGCTGATGTAGCTAAGCCACTTGTCTTATAAAGATTATCGAAGCTTTCATTTTTGAAAATCAGCTCTTTTTTAATTCCGGAAAATAAAGCGATTGGCTGCTTTAATAAGTTGAACGAGGCAAACTCACTCTGATTAGCCATTATGATTGACTGCATCAAAACATTCCTTTTTTCGCCGAAAGTTTATTTAGGATCACCTCTAAATCAACTCTTTCCATTTCGAATTCTACTAAAGCCAGCTCTAATAAAGTAATAACTTCATGCCACACATCTTCCTTTATATTTAAATGGCAGTGCACAGCTTGTAGATGCTCATCAGTATAGGATATTGGGCCACCCAATAATGATGATATGAAGTGACTTTGGTGCTCGATCAGTGTTGCCATATTACTGTTCTCAAAATATGAGCCGACGACTTTTGAATCGAGCAGCTTTTCATAAAAATTCTCAATCAAGTTATGAATCGAGCTAAAACCACCGTATTTTATAAATAGAGATGAGTGCACTAGTTATTCCTTATAGACTTCTAATCATAAGTGAGAAAGCCCTTTGGGTAATAATACCCATTCCATTTAAAGGAGCTAAACAGCACTAATTGTAGACCATAAATTAAGGAAATCATTTTAATTCCAGATAGTTGGATGAATGAACAAACTAATAAAAAAGCTTCGACAATAGCAATGAAGCGGTCAGTTTTGATCAAGTTCTTCCATACACCTTTTGATATTTGTTCAGCATTGGTTCAGCTAAGGAGGTTTATTCTATGCAATAAGATTAACAATGAATAAAGGTAAGCTTATGCACATTCATCAATCCCAACGGCTAACTGAGTTAAAACAAAGTAAGTTAAAGCAAGGAGCGTTAACACCTGGCGTTATAGTGTTTTTGTTGCTGGTAACTACGGTATGCTCAACTCTAATGTTTTCTACTGCAGTTTTAGCTCAAGAAGCTCAAGAACAGCAAGAATTGCTACTTTCTGAAGCAGAGCTTGCGCAAACGCTAGCACCTATTGCCTTATACCCAGATACCTTACTCACTCATATTCTTATTGCCTCGACTTATCCCATAGAAGTGATTGAGGCTGAGCGTTGGCTCAATAAACATTCGACCTTAACGATAGAGCAAGTACATAATAATTCAGCAACTAAAGATTGGGATGCCAGTATTAAGGCACTATTAGCCTTTCCGCAAGTCATGGCTAAATTGAGTGAAGATCTCACTTGGATGCAAAAGCTCGGTGATGCTTTTTTACAAGATGAAGCCAGAGTAATGGCCAGTATTCAAACCTTACGACAGCAGGCTGAGCAAGCCGGTAGCTTGGCTAATATGGATAACGTTAGGGTAATAAAAGAACAGCAAGTTATTATCATTGAGCCAGCACAGCCCGAAATTATTTATGTACCTTATTATGATACTCGCGTGGTTTATGGCCGTTGGCATTGGTCACACTATCCGCCGGTCTATTGGCATAACCCGCATTATTATACTGCGCATCATGGTCATTTTTATTGGGGCACGGGCATTCATATCAGCAGTCATTTTTTCTTTAGTGCCTTTCATTGGCATAACCGCCATGTAGTGGTTAATCACTATAATCGCCATGGTTATCACCCAAGAAATAAAATAGTTATTAGTCATCATGCAAAACGTTGGAGCCATCAACCTCAACATAGACGTGGTGTTGCTTACAGTAGTGGACGATTAAAACAAAAGTATTACGACACGCGCCCTAGTATTCATCACAATAAAGTCGTCCGTAGTAGCGATGTTCACCGTAATAAAGTGGTTCACAGTACTAATGTTAGAAGTACTAATGTTAGAAGTGGTAATGTGAAAGGTACTAATGTTCGAAGTAATAATGTTAAAAGTACTAATACCCACGTTACTCATACCAAAAGTAATAAGGTTCACAGTAAAAAACAGGTTAAAAAAACGGTACATCATTCGAATAACAAACATTACGTGGCGCATAAACAGCCACATCTTAACTCAGCAGTGAATAGCCAAGCGGTACATCACCAAGCCAAGCAAAGTAAGTCGTATCAATCGAAGTCAGTTTATAAACACCCGGTGTCAAAGTCCTTACCGAAGCAATCATCGAAGCAACCGTCAAAAAAAGCAACAAGGCACTCAACCAGACAAGCACCTACACATACGGTGAGGGCGACTAAACAGCATAAAACTAAGCATCATTAAGGAGCGTTTTTCTGGGGTAAAGGAGGAGGGAATTAGTCTTTACTTTAAAAAGAACTATAAGCAGAGCTTATAGTTCTGGTCGGATTTTATCGTTGGTTAATAGGGATAACAAGCCGCACAATTGCTTTAACAAATAGCGGCGGCCTAGTTAAAGCGTCTTACTTATTACAACTGATTTATTGCAATTAATTTATTGTAATAAACGATAGAGATAAAATTATGAACGACACAATATTCACCTCACTACATCAACAAGCGACACCACTACTACTTTGCAATGTTTGGGATGTTGCAAGTGCAAAAACCGCGGGAAAACTTGGCTTTAGTGCTATTGGCACCTCAAGTGCAGCAATAGCGAGTATGCTTGGTTATGCAGATGGTCAGCATATGGCCTTTGAAGAATTACTGTTTATCGTTAAGCGCATTGTTGCTTGCAGTGAATTACCTCTTAGTGTTGATATTGAAGCGGGTTTTAGTGACAACCCGCAAATAACCGCGGGTTATATTAAAGCACTGGCAGAAGTAGGTGTTGTTGGTATTAATATCGAAGACAGTAAAGTAAGTAAAACCAATGAAGAGCGAACATTAATTAATGAAAATAACTTTGCCACGTATCTTGCTGCGATAACTAGCCAGTTACTAAAAGACAATATTGCCATCTTTATCAATGTCAGAACCGATACTTTTTTACTTGGCGTAGCGAATCCGGTTGAAGCAACACAAAAGCGTGCTAAGTTATATCAAGCTGCCGGCGCTGATGGTTTATTTGTGCCTTGTATTGTGCAAACTGAGGCGATTAAAGCTGTGGTCAATAGCACTACTTTGCCGGTGAACGTTATGTGCATGCCTGATTTAGCTGACTTTGCTACTTTACAATCACTGGGTGTTAAGCGCATTAGCATGGGCAACTTCATTTTTGATGCTTTGCAAGATGACTTAACTACAAGGTTGAGCAATATTGTGCAAGCTAACTCATTCGAACCAGTGTTTAAAGCCATAGCTTAATCAGTATTTAAACCAGTGCTCAAATCATTGCTTAAATAAGTGTTCTAGCAAGTGCTTTAGTCAGGGGTCTATAAGTACCTTAACCTTTAGCCTTACTCATTACCCATTGTTAATGTCAGGTTAAAGTGGTCGACTAAAAAGTTAATTTATAACAGTTTCATTAAGTTTGTGATCTTGTTGTGCATAGGGAAAATAAATCATGGCAAGGCGCTCGATTGAGCAATAGCTCGCTATTGGGATTGAGAGTAACGTAGAGATGGCTTATTTTAACCAGCACAAGTGAGCAATAATTTAATTAAATTGGTATTAGTTATTGTAGTCAATAGCTTATCGCATTATCTTAACCGGAGTGGATAGTTTAAAAATTCAAGTACAAATTCAAATGAAAATTACAGGATGTAATAATGAATGAAGAAGTTAAAGCGTTAAGATCAGAGTTAGCGCTTGTTAAACTTCAATTTAGTCAACGACTTGATGCGGTTGAAAATCGCTTGAATAACTTGCTGGCTCAAGATGAACGGCAAGCAGAGCAACACCATCAAGAAGTTACTCAAGTTGAAGGTAGTAATGCAGGAGCTGAGACGGATGTGTTTACTCAGCCTACTTCCTCTAGGGAGGCTGCCGCTAAAGCCGATGCTCTTAAGGCCGCTTTTTCTGAAACGAATATTGCAGAGGAATACAGCCGGTTAGACAAACAAGCTAAAGCATCGCTCTTCAACATACCTTCATTTTTCACGTTATTTTTTCAAACTATATTATCTTCTTTGTTCGACTGGCTCTCACCGGTTACTCAAGTTTATCAGTCCTATAAAGATCGAGGCATGTTAGGAATATTTATCCTCACTATGGTCGGCATCGGCTTAATACTTGCGGGCTTTGGTTATTTAATGCAGCTGCTTATTGATCAGTTAGGGGCGGGCTATAAATCGCTACTAATGTGCATTGCCGCAATATTGGTGATGGGGTTAGGCATAGGCCTAAAAATAAAGACACGTTTTAGTGAGTTTGCCACAGCCATTGTTACCTTAGGCATATTACTTTCTTATAGTACCGTTTATTTTTCCGGTAGTGTTTACGGACTAATACCCAATGTCGCCGTGTTGATTTTATACCTAGCAATCGCCTTGCTTTGTCACACACTGGCATTGTGGCTAGATACCAAGGTTGTCGCTGCTTTGGGTGTAATAGGTATTGCGACTATGCCGATGCTGTCAAATGTCGTTAATATTGAACCATTTTACTATTTATTATCTCTCGCCTTTGTTGTTGGTAGCAGTTTAATTCTATCTTATAAACACGTTGGACCTTGGCTTGCCCACTTAAGTTTAGCTTTTACTCTTGTCTCTATTGAGTGGCTTCTGGAAGTCGATAGTATTCATATTTCATCTTGGCTGATTAATCTATTTTATCTGCTGTTTTTTGCTTATGCCTCCGTTTCCTTGCTTAAAGAAAGCACATCAAGCCGTCAAAGCTTAATTTTCCTAGCAGCGACAGTTGGCACTACTACATTAATATTTCTGCAAGCATCAGAGCTATTTACTAGGCAAATAAGCGTTAATTTTGCGGTTAATACTTTGATTGCGATAATGGCAAGTTTAATGTTTTATAAAATAAAACGTGAGTTAACACATTTTTTCATCTTGCTTGCTGCTTTATGGAGTGTGCTTACTGTAGTAAGTGCTATTAGTGATGCCTATTGGGGGATAGCTTGGGCCGTAGAAGGAATATTATTGCTGGCAATTGGCCGTCGATATAACTTTTCAATGTCCTTAAATCAAGGGCAAATATTAACGGCAGTAGCACTTTTATATTCATTGTCTGCGTTAGCAATATATTTCCCACTACCGGCACTTAAATCGGTAGATGGCTGGGTGTTATCACTGATGATTGTCGCAATTATTGCTATATGGCAAAGATTGATCAACAACAGCGCAGTATTTGATTGGCTGACGAAAAATAAAGTGAAGCCTTTTTTACAATTGCTAGAAGCGGTTTTCTTAACTACTTTGCTTATTGTCAGTGCTGATATCTGGTTAGGAAACTGGACAGGAGCCATAGTCATTTTTGTGCAGCTGGCATTATTATTTAGAGCGAGAAGCTGCCAGCAAGTAGCAATAGAAATATTTGCGGCAATACTTATTATAGTGCCACTATTTTATGTCTATGAAGGGGCATTGATGGTTGATAGCTATCGCTTTATCATGCTGCCACTCTTTGCAAAAGGAGCCTTAGTTTCGGCCTTTATTCAACTTTGGTTATGGTCCGCTTTCTATAGAAAATATCAAGCAGATAGCGCAATGATAAAGCTTGCCGAGGGCATAAGAGTTCTGTTCTATATGTTCATTCCTATTTGTTGGCTTGGCTCGGTTATTCGCCGCTTTGAAGAAGAGTCATTGATGTTTTTATGGCTTTCACCATTAATCGCTTTATTGTTAGCCCGCAAGGTAAATCACCCCTTACTAGTTAAAGAGACCCAAGTATTAACTGGCCTGGCAAGTGTGGCTTTTGTCATTGCTATTGGCGAGTTATCACTAATAAATAGTATTGTTGTACTAGTTGGTTTTTCGAGTTATTACGCTTTGGCCTATTTATTAAACCGAAAAGACTCTGTTCATATATACCAATTCATTTGTAGTTGGGGAATAGTAACCCTTGGTTTTGCTATCCCTAACCTTGTTGGCTCGCAAGCCGATAGCCTTTTTTATGGGGTAATTATTGCGGCAATGTATTGGGGCGTTACGTTTAATAGCTTAAACCTATCTGAACATTTAAAAAGAAATGAAACGTTCGTCATAACAGTTAATTTACTCTTGGTTATTGGCGCTTGGCTGCTCATTTTACCCCAGGCAAGTTATGTAATAGTGCCGGTAATATTTATCATGGCCTGCTTGTATCAAAAAGACTACAAATTTAGCCACAATAAACTGGGCAAAAAGTTACAACTCAATGGTGATTTGTTTTTACACTCTATCGCCGCTATTACCTATGTAATCTTGTTATATTCCTTTGAAATATATCGGATTGAGTTATTAATTGCTCCGGCATTAGCGGTTCATGGCGCTATGATTTTATTCCTAAAAGATAGACGTATAACCACGGTGAAATATAGTTTCGCTTTGATATTATTAGGCATAGTTAAACTGGCGATGATTGACGCTGCCAATGCCTTGCTATGGCAAAAAGTTATCTTATTTATGGGTATTGGTATATTTATTTTGTTGGCATCATTTTGGTATCAAAAGTTGGCCAATAGAGTCGAGCCATCAACAAGTTAGTTGTGATTTACCGTTAAAATACAACGGTTAAAGTTTAGACTCTTTATAGCAAAAACTGCCGTTAACGGTATTTAAAAAAATGTGGCTATATGGCATTTCAAATTTGTCTAATAACGCGAACACTTAGTATTAATTATCTACTTTGTCTATGTTATAAATGACTATTCAATTTCATCTGGCGAAAAATTAACAAGAGGTTATAAAGGAATATGAGACGAACTTCATCAATCTTAAAAAAACATAGGTACGGGGAACGTGTTTATTTACCTAGTGATGCACGTGATAATCAGTATATTTTAGCTGAAATACCCTTAACGGATAATTTAATTAATCTAGTGTGTGGTGCTATCGATGAAACGTCAGTTAAGCCATATCAAAAGTTCTATCAAAGCTTGTCACACAAAATATTTGAGATCGTTGAAGAACATGGTCTATCGCATGTTAATTTTGTTGCCAATAACCGTTTAGTTAGGGTGCGCTATAGTGGCGAACAGCAAGTGTTACACACAGAACAGCAATCTTTTTTCTTCTACTGTCCTGAGCACAATAGTACTTTTAAAGGCTATTTTGATGGCGCAATTAGAGCCAGAAAAATTAAAATATTGTTTTTAGCTACCGGGCAAGAGCTTAGAGTTAATTCAGGTAAATTCCATAGTAAGGTTTACCAAGCGATTAAAGATATTTCAAAGTCTATTGGTTTAGCTGAGAATGAGATTAAATTGCGCGATCATCAACATTTAACCTTTGATGTTTTTGCCAAAGAAAAAGGTGCAACTAACACCATTAGCCATACCTTTAGAGAAATTGCCGATCGTTATGAAAGTCAGGGTCAGAGTCTTAGCAATGAGCATACCTCGGTTACTTACATAGTCGCCAGTATTCCAATGGCACGCCGTTTATTAAAAGGTGCGGAAATTGATTATTTATCGGATGAGCCATTTACTAAACTTTATAAAAAAATAGAAAATGCTTTTAACAAGTCTTGCCAGGCCAATAAAATTGACCAAGCTGCATTACTTGCCAATGGTGTATCGCCATTTGTTCGTTATGATGAAAATGAAGTAGCAAATGTGGCTGGTGAGTTAATCTATATCGGTGTCAATCCAAATAACGCTGAGACACGTTTTTGCGTGCATTGGGAAGCCGATACATTAGTTGATACGCTACGCTTTGTATTTTTTGCTGATAAGAGTGATGAAACACACCACAACTATGGCAAGTTTGTTAATCAAGCCATTGCGGCGGTGAGAGCATTTTCTGATGAAGTGGATTGGAAAAAAGAAAGTGATGACATTATTGTTCGTGTACACCAACATATTATGTTGAATGTGTAAGCGCTAATCAGTTTAGTTTATTTTAAAATCCTGCAATATCATGCAGGATTTTTTTTGTTATAAAATAATACTGAGTAGGCTAGTTATGTGTTTTATCAGTCAACTTGCTCATGCCTTTTGGCTTTTTTCGACGAATATAAAGAGTACGATTTAGTTTGGCCACTATATCTCCTTGTTCATCTTTTACATATACGGGAATTTGAGGTAAGTATTTTTCACCATTAGCCGTGTTAGCAATAATATCGTCAATGAGTTGTTGATTAATGGCAAAGTCGGCAATGACTTTACCTTTCCCGGGCTTGATAAAATCAATGTCAGCTGACTTATCCCATACCAGGTATTGATCTCCTAGCTGTGCCATGATCATTAACATATAAAAAGGGTCGGTCATTGCGAATAAAGAACCACCAAAATGGCTTCCTACAGCATTTTTATTCCACGGGCGTAAGGTTAATTCTACACGTGCCGTTTTAAAGTCAGTTGATATATGTTTTATGCGAATACCGGCAAAAAATAACGGCGGCCAAGCATTCATAATACGGCGAAATAGCCAAGATTTTTTAAACAATATATTCATTTAGAGTCACTTTATAAAATTCTATTAGGCTGAATCGAGGGATAACACTCAACTCATTGTACCAGTTGGCAGGCAGTAATATAAACCTTATAACTTTCAAAATCTAGCTAGTGCGTTGATAGTTAGATATCTAACCGGTTTACCTTGGTTTTGTTATAGTGATAACTTTAGCTATTTTCTTTATAGCTTATGGAACAAATAGGATGCTAATATCTTAGCTATTAATAAGTCGTTTCTGCATTCTTGTAGACTAATATTAATAGAGTCGTCATTAAGGAAAGGCTGGAATTCAGCAAAGTAGTCTGTTCAGTAATACTGCTGTCTGCCTGGCAATGCATTGAAAACCTTAAGCGTAATCGCTTATCTGTACTTCCACACGGGGAAGTACAATAAGTTAATTTTCCTTACCTTAAGCAACTCTTGCAACATACCGAGCGGTTGGTTATGATTTAATAGAATGAATAAATTGAGAAGTAACCATGAGTGATGCAGAGCAAACCCGCCAAAATATATTAACCGTGGCCGCCGATGAAATTCATCAGCATGGTTTTAAAGCGACTAGCTTGTCGGTTATTCTCAATCGCTGCGAAATATCAAAAGGCGCGCTATATCACCACTTCACCAGTAAAATTGAGCTGGGTTACGCGGTATTCGAAGAAATTTATACACCAATGTTTTTAGATCTCTGGCAGTCAGCTTTGGCTGTTGAAGACCCTGTTGAAGGTTTATGTACTTTTTTTACCTCAATGACAGAGCAAATGTCTTGTAGTGAAGTTGTTTGTGGCTGTCCGCTCAACAACCTCTGTGAAGAAATGGCCAATGTTGATGAGGGCTTCCGATTACGTATTTTGTCTATGCAAGAACAGTTGAATCAGTCGATTGTTGATGCTCTTGAGAAAATCAATGATGATTTACGCGACGGTTTAGCGCTGAGCCAGGTGAGTTACTTTATTGTCGCGACCCTAAATGGTGCGACCACCTTAAGTAAAAGCTCACGCAATAAAGAGTTGTTCAAGCAAGTAATTGCTGAGTTATGCCTTTATATTCGAGCGTTGAAAAAATAGCTCCGCTTATTGCGATGTTATTACTAACCCCTGTTAACTTATCTTTCTTTTATAGCGCTTAGCTGAAGATGTAGCTACTAATACCAATTTAATTAAATTATTGCCCACTTGTGCTGGTTAAAATACTCCAAGGCGGTGTTGCTCTCAATCCCAATAGCCAGCTATTGCTCAATCAAGCGCCTTGCCCTGATTTATTTTCCCTACTCACATCAAGATCACAAACTTAATGAAAATGGTATAAGTTAACAGCCGCTTAATAGCTCTGACATTGTTTTCGCTTATTCCTATTTACACTTTCGTAAACATTTTTATTCTTTAGATTATCTTTCACAAACCGCTCGGTCGGTGCTATTATCTCGCCATAAATAAAACATACCGCTCGGTCGGTATGTTTTGACCTATTCCGTAGTACACATTTTATATTCAAGGATTTCTTACCATGAGAACATTGATAGCAAAAAGCCTTTTAGCCTTTTTTTTATCTTCGACTATTGCTACAGCGGTAATGGCGGCATCAGCTAACTCAGTACCTTTAGCAACAGTACCTTCAGCACTCTCTTATCTAGATAGTGCTTCCCCTTACGTAGTATTAAAAACAGCGGGTACTAACTTATTTTCACGAATATCGGCTAATCAACAAGCCATTGCTAAATTTCCACATTTAATGCGCGACATTGTTGAAGAAGAGCTAATGCCCGCAATAGATTATCGCTATGCTTCCTATCGTATTTTGGGTAAACACTTGAAAAAAATATCAAAACAGCAGCGTGCTGATTTTGTTGAAGCCATGCGTCATTACTTGGTAAGAACCTACTCTATTGCTTTAGCTAAGTATAAAAACCAGCAAGTGATTTTTGAGCCGGAAAAACCGACTAAAGGTAAAAGGATCATTGGCATTAAAACTCAAATTATTGAGCAAGGTGCACCAACCATTAATATCGTTTTTCAAATGCGACAAAATAAAAAAACCAAGCAATGGAAAGCGTTTGATATCACGATAGAAGGCATTTCATTATTAAGCACAAAACAAGCAGAGCTTAATAAAAAAATAGCTAAGCAGGGCATAGATCACGTTACTTTAGAATTAGCGGCCTTAGCCAAATAATTTTAATTCACTTAATATAATTTAACCTTTTTACGAATGGAGTTTGTTTTGTTGCAAATATTTAAAATGTTGGTATTACCTTTTATCATTATTTCACTGCTATCGGCAGGTGTTATTACCACCATTAATATCGATTATTTTGTCTTAGAAAATAATTTGTCTGAACGTTCACTGACTGAGCTATTTCAGCAACTGTTATTGCTAGCGAGTGTAGGCATCTTTATTTGGTCAGCAACTAAAGTAGCGGAATCACGGACATTGTTTATTTTAGTGGCTGGATTTTTTGGCTGTATGTTTTTACGCGAACTCGATTTTTACTTTGACATGATAGTGCACGGCTTTTGGTTGTACCCAACTCTCTTGTTAGCTAGCTCGGTGATCATTTATAGCGTGAGGCATAGTGACTATCTAGTTAGCTCTGTTCGTTCATTTAGTCAAACTAATGCCTATTTCAATATTTTAGTTGGTCTAGTTATTATCATGATTTTTAGCCGGTTATTTGGTTCAGGTACGCTTTGGAAGGAAGTGATGAATGATGATTACCATCATATTTATAAAACTATCATTCAAGAAGGTTTAGAGCTATTCGGTTATCTATTTTTATTTATTGGTTCATTTCACCAACTAAGAGCAGTGCAGAGCAAGCGATATGACGATAACGCTTTACCATTAGCAGTAAGTTAACTTAGCCTGATTCAAAAATACCAAAATCATCGAAAATTCCCTCTATTAGGGCATAACGACATCTTAAAGCGCTAGGTACTTTACCAAGTGTCTAAACTTTTTTAAGTTGTCATTATGCCTTCATATCTTTTATTTCTCCTGATAACTTCCTTTCTATCAAGCATGCTTACACTTCTAGGTGTAATAGAACAATTTATTGTAAATATTATGTAAAAGCTTTAGTCTTTTACTTAAGTAAAATAAGTGACCACAATGAATGAAATTAATAATCAGTATATTGTCTTTTATCACACTGTTAGGTTGTTCAGGTGAAAGTACTTCACAAGATAGAATAGTTGAGCAGAGTAAATCAAAAGAAGTAGCAAACAAGGAATCAAGCATGTTAGGGATATTTGGAAAGGACGGTAAGGAAAAGTATGTTATTTCTTCACCACTTAAAGGGATCTTAATGAAGGGGGGGACCCCTTTAGCTAACACCAATATTACTCGTTATGTAGAGTGGACTAGTTTTGAAGGTGAAAAAATTGATGGATTTGTTACTGATGATAAAGGTAACTTTAGCATCCCAGCCTATGAGGAAATATTAAACTTAGGAAAGTTAGCTCAATTTGTTGGGAAAATCTTACTGATTGTTGAGTTAGATGGTGAGGAGATTGCTATTTGGGTCGTTGCTAAGTTTGATGGAGAAACCTATTCCGATTTAGCAGGCCCTTTAGATGAATTAGTTTGTGATTTAGATTCTGAAAGGTTAAGCCTAGACATGCCCCGCTCAATGATTTCAACTCGATGCCGTTGGCAGGGCATGCCAGAATTTAAATAATATATGTAACATTATTAAATATAAGGATATATAAATGCAATGGAATTACGACCTCAAGAAGCTGCTGGCTTTGCAGATAAAGTTTATGCTATTAATGCAACTCAAACCAGAGCAGGAGCATTACTTTTAAAGGATCTTTTAAAAGATAAGATATTTTCTCAAAAAAATACTGCATCCTCATTAACCGCAACCGTTGGTGGTAATCTTTTACTTTCAGCTATGGATGGTTTTGGACTCTGTACTATGGGCGGAAAAGGTTATGAAGGCGATTTGTTTCTCATCTTTCGTGGTACCACTACCGCAAATAATAAAGCTGACTTTGTCACAGATGGTAATATAGGACTAACTAGCTCAAGTACTGGCCAAATGGTTCATGTGGGATTTAATAATACTTTTACCAGTATGTTGCCACAAATAAGAACCTTTTTAGCCAAGAATAAAGTTACCGGCACCGTACATTGTATAGGTCATAGCCTTGGTGGTGCCGTTGCCTCACTGGCTGCCGATTGGCTTAAGAAAAAAGCCGGTAAAAGTGTCAAGCTTTATACCTTTGGCGCGCCAAGAGTTGGTACCTATTTTTTTGCTAAAAGTACTACCGATAATCTTAAAGTAGAAAATATACACAGGGTTTATCACAAAACCGATCCTGTACCAATGGTGGCCTTATTTCCCTTTATGCAAGCCCCCTATAATTCTAATGGACATTTTATCGAGTCATCAGAATTAGTTTTTAGTGGCGCGGCCCACAAAATGGGTAAATATGTCGAATCGGTTAGAAGTAAAAGTTGGACTGCGTTAAATAGCGTGCCAGATGAACCGTATAATGTTGAGTGGGCTATTGAGCAGTGGCTAAATTCTAAAAGATATACCAGTGCTGATTCGCATACTTTTTTACGTTGGGCTGAGTCCGCTCTGATTTACGTGCTAAAGAAAATAGGCATTAGTGTTGTCGCAGCCTTACAAGGTGCGGTTATGGGAGTAGCTACTCTGGCGGATAAACTCGCTTACATTCTATCTAAAGGTATTGATCTGGCAGATAATATTAGTTATTGGGTAGTGAGGTTTATGCGTCGTATTATGCAAGCACTTGGCATGAAAGTAGCGGCTTCAAAAGAGGAGCTAACACGAGGTGTTATTCGAACGGCGCTGCTGCGTTTAACGAGAAAAAACTATGATAATGCCCAAAGAGCAATTAGAAAGTTATAGCTTTAATCGCTTACCACAGTATACAGCTGGTTGGAGGTGTGAATGATAATTCTTAAATTGTTTGCCTCTTTTATGCTGTTTTGTTGTTTTCTTGTCGGCATTAGAAAAGCTGATAAAAAATCCCATAATCCAAATTACCATGCGCTAGCAGAGTACATGACAGGTTTTATATTTGTCTTTGGCGCTTTTTGGGCTTTCTATAAACTCTGGTGGTAGGTTATTGTGCTTATAGCCTTAAGCACTCTTCAATTAAAAAAATACACTAATCCGATGACTGTAAAACTATTATTTCTAACCGAAGCCGTTAATACTCTACTCAGCAAAAGTGATTTGCCGGCAACACTCACCATTGAGCAGTGTGCAACAGCACTCGCGATGAGCATGACGTCTTTTCGGCGTAAACTTGCCCTAGAAGAAACTACTTTTAAACTCATTCAGCATAAATTTTTGAATGAGCTGTGTGTGCATGCCTTATTAACTCAAACGGTTAGTGTTAGCGAGTTAGTTGTAAAATTGGGTTATTCGGAACGTGCCACCTTTGAGCGCGCTTTTCGCAGTAAGTTTGGTCTAAGCCCTGTGCAGTTTCGTGAACTATCCCTTCTCGGCGATGATAAAGATAATCAGCAGAACTTAAGCTCTATCGCGAAAAATATGCCGCCATTGCCAGATAGCTGTCAGCTGTTACTAAAGGCAAAAGATAAAGACAATTTTGACTTACAACGCGTGATAGATATTGTTGCGAACGATGCTATTTTCACCGGACGTTTAATGGGACTTGCCAGTAAAGCTATTTACGGTAAGACGCCTAACAATATCCAAGAAGCAATTAGTCGTAATTTAGGCATAAATGCTGTGGTTAATTTAGCGGTTATCTATTCAGTTAAAGATGCGCTAGCTGTACATGTCGATCAAAAGCTTATTAACCAATGTACTCATGCTTTTGTGACTGCGCCTAAATTTTTTCAATTAATGCGTAAATCAGCGGGTATTGACGTTAAGTTTGATATTGCCTTTATTGAACAAGTACTGGTATTTTCCTTACTCGGCATACTATTACTGTGCCATAAGGAGGCGGTTAAGCACCAACTTATGTTGCATTCATTGCAGGGAATTGATGATTTACCTTCGTTAAATCATCACATTCATCAGGCTATGGGGATTAGTATTTATGGCGCATCAAGCTTAATGTTATCTTTATGGCATATCGATGCCAGTGTGATTAAACAACTTAATCATTTAGATAAAGTAGGTAAGCAAGAAGCAAAATCGAGCAGGCAAGATGAATTGCTACTGTTTATGTTGTCATGTTTATACGCGCTAGCAACCGGGCGTAAAGATCTCAGTGAATTAGAGCAAAAAGCGGAACTGTTAAATCTAGACGGTTTTGCTGAGGTTAAGGCGCAACTATTCAGCAATCTGTGTTAATAAAAAAGGGAACTTCCTCAGCCACTCTTATAAAAGAGGGGGGCTGACCGAGAAAGTTATAAAGGGCGAACATTCATTTTACTTACCAACTAATGGCTTACTAAGAAGCGACTAATTAACCACATATTAACTAGGTAATATATTCGAAAGCTTAGCCATTGCTTAGGTATCGATTAGCTTGTGCTATTTTGATTTATTATGTTGACGGCGCACTAATAATGCCAAGCCAAACATTGATAGCGCGAACACTGAAGGCTCGGGGATGTTTGTTGTTGGGCCGTTACTTACTTGCACTAAAGAAACATTATCAAGTAAGCCACCTAGGCCATTTTGCTTTCCAAAGGCGCCAAAGCTTAAATCCATTGTTTCAGACTCAGCTGTTAATAATATTGATTGTACTGTCCAGTCTTTGTTCTTTTTACTTATGCCATTAATGGCAAAGTCAGCAGTCATCGCTAAGTTAAAGTCTATTGCTGCGTCATACCAAAAGACATTGATACCGTTATCGTTATGATTATTTGTCCTAGGTTTGTAAGAGAACTCTAATAAATACTCCGCGCCTACGGTGAGTGAAGCAAGTGTCTGTGTCATCACTGAGTTTGATGCCCCTCTGGAGTGAGAGTCTAGCTCTATATGGTTACTACCGTCTTGAGATTTAGTGACAATATTTTTCTGTAATTCTATGCCATTACCCGCTGTGGTCACCCAACCTGGAAGGGTGTAAAAAACATCCCAGCCACTTTTTTTGTTAGCAAAGTTTTGTAAATCAGTTTGATGAACTAGGCCTTGAGATTTGGTATTTTCGGAAAATAATAATTCTTCAAAACTGCCATTGGTGATCAAAGATGCACTCACTATTGAGCTAGCAAGCAGCAGAGAAATAGATAAAATGGTCTTACTCAGAGTTTTTAGCATTTGAAAGTCATTTAAATAGCATTAAGTTGCCGCTAGTATAGAGAATAAGCGGTTTTCAACATATGGCTAAAGTGTCCAACTTTATCCTGTAGAGCTGAATCCTCGCTGTTTATAACGAGTTATTTGTTTTTATTTAGCACATGTTTTCAAATGGTTTTAATCGCAGTTAAGTAGTAGTTAAGCAGTCAGGCAGTTTTTAACCTTTAATCTAATTAACACCTCATTATAAAGGCGCTATATGAGCATAAAATTATACTATCTCCATGATCCAATGTGCAGTTGGTGTTGGGGCTATCGTCCTGTTTGGGATGTTTTACAACAAAATTTACCTGCTGCTATCAAAGTGGAATACGTTGCTGGCGGCTTAGCACCGGACAGCAACATTTCAATGCCCATAGCACAGCAACAGATGATCCAAAATCATTGGCGCACTATTGAAAATAAGCTAGGCACAACGTTTAATCATGCTTTTTGGACGGAAAATACACCAAGGCGCTCAACCTATAATGCTTGTCGAGCTGCAATTTCCGCCCATAAGCAAGCGGTTCAAAAACCTATGATTGATGCTATTTAGCAAGGCTATTATTTAAGGGCTTTAAACCCTTCAAATGTTGATGTCTTAATTGGCTTGGCAAGAGAGTTGTCTCAACAGCAATCACTCGAGCTAGATATAGATCAATTTATCAATGATCTTAGCTCGGCGGAAACTGAGCAAGAATTAGCACGACAGATTAGTTTAGCGAGACAGTTAAGCCAACAGGGCTTTCCTTCTTTAGTGCTTGAGCACGATGGCATACGACACCAAATCCCTGTGGATTACAGTGACCACTGGCTAACCTTGGCTGATATTATTGATAAGTTAAATTAGTGCTTTAATCGTTATAGTGATTGCTAGGATAGTGATAATTCGGCAAGAAAAAAGCGATGTTGAACATCGCTTTTTTCTTATGCTTTTTCTGTCACTTATTCAGCTGAGGCAAAGCTACATCTGCCAAGCATAGCTAAATTTGGTAAAGACAGAGCGTTCATCTCGGGTCAATTGAGCTAAGCTATCATCTTGATAACCACCATCGGAGTAGCCCAGGAAGAATAACGTTTGCGGGTTGATTTTATATGAGTAAATTAACTGGCTCGAGAAAAACCTATCTTGTGCGTCGGGCAAGTCCTCAGGGTCTTCTTCAGTATATAAAGCCACATCTCGGGCAATATCTGTGTATTGCACCACAAGTTTAAGTTTACTGCGCATACTAAACTGATAACTGAGCCTTATGTCGGATTGGTGCGCGGTAAATAAGCGGCCATCATCAACATCTAGGTGCGAGTAGTTATAGTTAATACTGGCGTTAATATGTCGATTAACATCCCATTGGGTAAAAGCTTCGATGTAAACCACATCACCTAATTGCGCATTGGCAAAATCAATTTGTGTACCAAACTTGAAAAAGGTGCCGATACTGATGTTTGCTACTGGCCTCATTTCAACAAAGGTTTTAAATTGTGTTTCTTTAAAGTATTGCTCTTCATACAATCTTTCCCTGTGCACTACGCCAAAGTTAGTATAAAACTGTTTTTGACCTTGTAAGTTGCCATGAATTTCATACTCTTCTTCGAGTACTTTACCGTCTTGGTCGTAGGTTTTATCCCAATCGCCAAAATAGCCCCATTGCGTTAAGATATCATCACTTTCACCGTAATAAGTACGGCGACCACCTAAAACGACGCGCTCGATATTACTGCGTGATTGAAAACCTAAATCGGCACGGAAATCTTCACTAATATTGGTGTAGCCGGCTTTTAAATTATAATCACGGGTACCACGAGAATAATTCACCCTAAAAGCTGTGCCGGTTTGTTTTTCACTGACATCAAACTCTTCCATCACGTCAGTGGTGTTTTTAGTATCAGATTGGGCAACTTGGTACTGAATATTATCATTTTGACTGAGCCAGTAGGTGCCATCAAATGATGCTAGCGTATTGTGATAATTGTCAGATTGTCTATGAGTCATTAAGACACCAACATTGTTACGCTCACCAACATCCATTTTATAACGTGCTATGGCAACATTAGATTTTTCATCTAAAGTAGCAATATCAGAGCCTTGATTGCCGGGCATTAAAAAGGAAGTATTACTGTCATCAGCTAGCATTAAACCATAACTGTGCTCACCTGTTTTACCTGTTAACTTTAAACCCACATCAGGATCGGCAATATTACGTGTGTGGACAAAATTAAAGCTAGTAGTATCAAAATATGAGGCGCCATCTAAGAAGAAAGGCCTTTTTTCTGGGTAAAATAAAGAGTAAGTATTGTTAACATCTAACTGACCGGCATCGGCTTCTACTTGGGAGAAATCAGGGTTTAACGTGGCATTTAGTACTATGTCTTGTGTTAACCCCCAGCGAACATCTAAGCCAGGCTCTACCTCAACATCACCGTTTTGCCACTCGCCAGGTAAATCAGGTTTTTCATCGGCACGTGACACTGTAAGTGTTGGTGTTAATTGAAAGTTTTTACCTGGTTTGATTTCTTCAAAACCAACCAGCTGATTAAACTGACAAAGATTACATTTGATATCACGATCAAATATATTGGTGGCCATTTGTATCTTGACATCACGAGGATAATTTCGCCAACCGGTAATGTTCCATACCAGTTTTTCATCCGAGTCGGGAAAACGCAGTGCACTAAAAGGAATGCTCATTTCAACCACATAACCAAAGTCAGTAATTTGTCCTGCACTGTCCCAAATTGCATCCCATGAACTATCTTCGTCCCAACCATCAGTGTCGTCCATTCTAACATCAGCTTGTGCGCCTAGAGGGTTAACAAAAAATTCATAACCGCTGCGTTCATCGTTAAAGGTATCGACGATAATGGCGACGTTATCATCAGCCCATAAACTATCTCTGTCTCTTAAAGACGCTCTGATTTTTTCTGGGTTTGGATCATAGGCGATAAAGGCAACGTTAAAAGAGCTGCCGTTTTCATAGAAGAATACCTCTGTTTTCACTGGCGATGGCGTACCATCACCTGGGCTCTTTTCATATTTTAATTCCATTTTCGTAGCGGTCTGCCATACGGCTTCATCCATGCGACCATCAACCTTGATAACGGCTTTATTGTGGGTTAATTGAAAACGTTTTCGCTCTCCTTGCTTGGCCGCAAGGTTCAAGGGCAGGGTGGCAATAACAAGAAGGAATAGAGTGTAAGTAAGTTTTTGGCTGTTTTTTATCAAGGACATAGAGACTTATTAATAACTTATAAATTATTTTTATTATTGTAATTGTCGCTCGAAAGTTCGAAAAGGTTTGTTAATAGATGTAACAAAAGATGACTGAGGTAGGCTTGTTTTGGTAGGTGTTTCCTGTATATACAACAAGGCTACGACTTGTGTCGTAGCCTTGTTGTATTATTTATTTTTTGTAATAGCTATTTTGTACAAAATTTTCTGCTAAACAGGCCGGTTTATTATCTTTTAAAAGGCAGATGTTAACAGAGTGAGTCGTTATTTTACTATTCTGTATAATAACTTAGTGTACTTGGCTTGTTTAAGTGCTGTTTAAATGATTTTTTGAGTAAATGATCAAATAGTTATTGAACCTAACTTTTAGTGCGCTTGGTTAAAGGCCTACTAAATAAACCTTCTACTTGTGACCAAAACTGGCTTGATACTTTACTGATGACGTTTGACTCAGCATTGATGAGTATGGCAAAGCCTAAGTCTAGATCAGGTGAGTAACCTATTTCAGCACGAAACCCTGCGACCCAACCTGAATGATAAATTATTTTTCGGTTTTTAAATTGGTAAATTCGCCAGCCATAACCGTAATGCGCATCGGTTAAATATTTACGCCAATAGCGTCGGCGTAGATCTTTTTGAGTTCTTATCCTCGGCGTGGTTACTTCTGTTAACAGTGCAGGAGTTAATACCTCAGGCTTATGCCCTAAATTGGCAATTAACCATTTCGCTAAGTCGCTAATACTGGCATTAACACCAGCGGCAGGGGCTACCTTATAATAATCATCTTCAACTTTTACCGTGCGCCAGACATATTTTCTAATGTCGCGACCTTGTGAATCCTTTTTTCCGGTCTTGACTCTTTTTCGCAGAATATGCGGCTTGGCAGTGTTTACCTGCTCTTTATAGACATCAATACCAACCGAGGCGTTGGTCATATTAAGTGGGGTAAATACCTTGTCTTGTAATAAAGTGGCATAGCTTTTATCTTGGCTAGCTTCAATGGCAGGTTGTAACATACCGTAGGCTATATTTTGGTAACCATAGCATTTCTGTGGCTGACAAATTGGCGTTATGCGGTCAAATCTGCCGATAATTTTGTCCATATCCCAGTTTTCATGCAGCAGATTATCAAAGGCGTTTGGCATTAAGCCAGTTGAATGACTTAACAGGTGTTTGAGTTGTATTTTTTGTGCTGCGCCATCAGTGGCTAAAACAAAGTTAGGTACATATTTGGTAATAGGGTCTGAGAGGCTTAATTTTTTTTCCTGCGCAAGCATAGTGGTAATGGTTGCCGCGAAGGTTTTAGATACCGAGGCTAAACGAAAAACAGTGTTGTTATCAACAGGGTGAGATTTAGCTTTATCGGTATAACCAAAGTTTTCTAGGGCAACAATTTTATTGTTTTGCACAATGGCATAAGCGCCACCGGGAATACTATAGTGCTTTAATTGCTTAGCGAAAATATCGGAAAATTGCTTGTTAAACTGACTAATATTATTGGCGGATGTCAGCGAAGAGAAAAAAACTGCCAATAAGATGCTGATTACTCGAGAAAACATAACAGGGTCTCAGTTTGAAATGGTCGCTAATTCTATAGATTAAATGAGTAAATAAAAAGCCTTTAATTTTATCACTAAGCTTAGTGAGGTCAGCACAATAACATGACCAATGACGGCAACTCCGTTATAATCAGCGTATTCAGATAATTACCAGTAATGAGCTTATGAGCGATAACAATGAAACTTTAGCAGTCTTTTTGGCTGAAACTAAACCGACACAAGTACTTTGGGCACTACAAGACAAAACCAGTGAAGACTGGGTAGTGCTTGATTCGCCTAGTTTTGAAAACACTGATGTGATGCCACTTTGGTCAAGTAGCGCCTTAGCCCAACAACATTGTATTGATGAATGGCAAGACTATGTGCCTTGTGAAATTAGCTTGGCCGATTGGTTTGAATTTTGGTTAGAAGACTTAAATGAAGATGGCGTTATTGTTGGTATTAACTGGCAAGGTAACGATGAGTGTGTCGAGATGGAATTAAGTGACTTTACCCAAGCCCTTGCTGCAGTAGAGTCATTAAAATAACTAAGCTTGTCTAAATGAAATAACCAATATAAATAAGATAAGTAAAATAAAAAGCATCGACAGTAATAACCTTACTGTCGATGCTTTTTTGTTTTTATTGCCTAGTCTCAATGACCATGTAGTCGATTGACTATGGCATTACCCGTTTTAACGAGACTAGTATTTGGCGTGCCTTTAAAGCAGGCCATTACCCAGGGGTAGGTATTTGTTACATAATAGCCATATAGGCCATCAACAGTTTTACCATTACATTCATCTAAGTCACCTAAACCAGCAACGTATTCATAATCGCCCCTGAATTGGCCATCATAATTATCACTATTAATTAAGCCAACACCTGCTTTTGGGGTTTGATAACCGCTAATTGCAACCCTTGCGCCTGATTTTAATCGATAACTAGACAGTGCTTTATTAGCGATACCATTTTCTTCAAAACAACTGCCATAAATAGGGAAACCATCAGCGGCAAAGCCAATAACAGGTGACGCGAGGGTTAATATACCGCAGTCTTGTTCAAATAGTGCCATAGGATTCGCGTGGTAATGATAGGTACCATCGGGTTGGGTATGGGCGTTATGCTCATCGGTGCCAAAACCGTTATGGGGCGACATAGCATCATAACGCCACGGATGATCAATCTGCTCCATACCGCAACCTATGCGCTCTTGCCCTAAGGGTTCATTGCCTGTGTCATAACAAGCTGCTGGTAAAATATCTAACAAAACACCATTTAGCATTATACCGTTGGTGGTTTGTAGTGATAGCTCAGTATTATTGGAGGCAATAGTGGCAGAGCTAGTTACGCGGTAGCTGCCTTGTTGCTCAGCAACATTGGTGGCAAAAGCGGCACTAGTGTCATTAAAGTTGTGATTGGGGATTTCATTGACGGTAAAAATACATTCATTACCACTTTGTGTTATTACCACCGAGCCATTGAAATCCACAGCTCGTTGAATATCGACCACACTAGATTGATATTCACCAATGTAACTGACACAGGAGCCACTCCTACTCGTTAATAAAACATTGGTTATATCCGTAGCGCTGGTGTTTATCGTTGGGGTTGTAGGAGTCGTTAATGTCCCTGGAGTCTGCTGATTGGCATCCTCAATTAAGTTTACTTCTGACTCTGAGTCACCACAGGCAGTTAACGCAGACGTTAACAAGCTAATTAGAAGTAGCGGGGACGTTTTTTCTGAAAGCTTTGCCATTGATAAATCCTTTTTATTTAGGTCTTTACACCATAGGCTAATTTTCTTACTTGATAAATAACTTTACACATTTACCTGGCGTTACTAGCGAGCCTTTCATGCTGTAATTTGAAATCACTATTTATCGCTGCATTTAATAATAACAGCGTGAATGTTTAAGGCGGCCGGTATAAGTAAATAAAAATTGATTGCTGTTTTATTGCTTCAACAGTTATTGAAGGCAGTAATTAATCGTTGAAGTGGGGATTACTGCTGGTGTTTTAATCAATAAATGTATGCTGTTAGTCGATACTTAGTAAAGCTGTTTGATTCAGTTAGAGTTTAGCTAAGGTTAGTTAATGTTGGCTGGAATTTAGCGAAGCAGGAGCTAAAGTGCAGTTAAACTGGGTATTTTTAAAGTCTCTCTTCTAAGTAATTTTGCCGCAACATCAGCAGGAACTTGGTAAAATTCTTTAGTATATTCTTGTGCGTGCAAATAGGCTTTTATTTGCTTTTTTACTTTACACGGGTTGCTGCATTGTAATGAAAAAGCCACGCTATATTCACCAATGGTTTTTGCGGATAACGATTTAGCATACTCTCGGGGGTCTTCAGGCGTACAGCCGATTCTAACAACATCAGAAAAAAATGAATGGCTCATCACATAAACATTTCCTAAGGGAATATCTTTAATAAATGTTGTTGATGGTGCTTGGTCAGTGTTGTGCATAAATTTAATATATATCCAATTATATTGAGCTTAGTCCATGTTTACTTTGCTTAGTGTACCGTAATTTTACCAAAAGGTTAAACCTACACTTTAAGTTGTCTATTAATTCAAAACCTTGAGATAGCTCAATATTGTTAAATATAAATATTAAAATTTATTGAAAATACTAGGACTTAATTAGATTCACGGGACTATTTATCCACTTAGCTGCCTGCACTTTAGCTCAATAAGATCAACAGACAAGACTAGGGTTATGCTTTGTACTATATATCGTATACAATGCGCGAAAGTTGTAGGTTTTGGTGTAAGTATGCGTTCAAAAGGTTTCACGTTAATTGAATTAGTGACAGTGATTGTTATTCTTGGTGTTTTGTCAGTGACCGCTTTACCGCGTTTTATTAATCTAACTCAAGATGCCCATGATAGTGTGGCCCATGCCACCTTTGCTTCTTTTGAAAGTGCCGTAGATCTATACCATAGTTGTTGGCTAGCTCAATCATCGCCAGGTTATGTTAAAGATCTAAAGTGTTTTGGCGCAGGTGATATAGATTCTACTGTCACTGGCTTCCCCTTAGGTGAAAATACCGCAGACGGCACACTGCTGACAGCAAGTTTTTGCGCTGAGCTTTGGCAGGGGTTGCTCGAGCAAGACTTTCAAATCGCAGGACATTCGGATGATGCTTTCGGTGGCGAAATCGATATAGTTTACTGGTATTATGGTGGAGTAGTAACTGCGCCTGATACCTATTGTTATTTCAATTATATTGCTGATAATCCAGCTAAAGGCCAAGAAAATTGGCAAATGCTCTATTACCCTGGTACGGGAGAAGTTACTGTAACTAAAGCAACGCTAGGTTAGTTCTTACTTATGTTCTGTCTGTTTTGGTTCTCCATATTGTTCTCATTTTTAAACTCACCGCTATACTTATAAAACAGTTATTCGTTATAAGGCACCTACAAGTGCGTGTTTTGCTATTAATTTTACTCATCTTTACCTCTACTAAGTTATATTCATCAGCGGATGAACCGATAGTTTTGCCAGTAAATCACTGGGCTAGCCAGAAATTACTCATCAAGATTGTCGGTAATAAAATTGAGCAATTAGGCTATAAAGTAGATTATTTACCAATGAACTCCACGCTTGAACTGGGTGCTTTAAGAAAAGGATTCATTCATTTCCAAGTAGAGCTTTGGCAAAGCCATGATGATGGTCCATTTATGAAGGCTGTTAGTAAAGGTTATGTTGAAGATATGGGCTTACATCGCGCAATTGGTAGAGAAGATTGGTGGTATCCATCTTATGTGAAAGAATTATGTCCGGGATTGCCTAAATGGCAAGCATTAAAGAAGTGTTCAGCTATTTTTAGCCGACAGGGCAGTGGCTCAAAAGGAGTATATTTTACCGGGCCGTGGAATTATCGAGATGCGGAGCTTATCAGGGCACTAGAGTTGAACTTTACCATTGAGCGTTTAGACAATGCGCAACAACTTTGGCAAGAATTACGTGCAGCTGAGAAAAATATTAAACCAATAATTTTACTTAATTGGCAGCCTAACTGGGTTGATGTTCGCATCAAAGGAGACTTTGTTGAGTTTCCTGATTTTGAAAAATCCTGTGAGCAAGATCCTTCATGGGGGGTCAACAAAGAGATGACTTTTGATTGTGGTAACCCCAAGGTAACTCTTATCAAAAAAGCAGCTTGGCCGGGGCTTAAAAATCGTTGGCCTTGTGTTTATCAATTGCTAAAAAAAGTTAATTTAACCACTGAAATGATTGCCGAAGCTTCGGCGTTAAATAGCGTAGATAAAAATAATGAGCAGCAAGCGATAACAGCATGGCTGGCTAAGTTTAGCGATCAAAGCCAAGACTGGTTAAGTTTTACTTGTCCTAAAAATGTGCTCGGTAATCCCCCCTTATCTTAGCTCTATTTTCTCCACTGCCTGTGTTTAAGGCTATTTATGTCTATATTTACCTATATGTTTTTTAATTATTTAGACTAAGTTTTTGATACTTAGTTTATTTATCTCAGTTAACGTATTTATAGCTAGTAAATGAGGGCATCCCATGGCAAAAGCAATAATTGCTGATATTAAACCGATTAAAGTGAGTTTAGATAAAGACCAAGAGTACTACTTTTGTACCTGCGGTCGTTCACAGAGCCAGCCTTTTTGTGATGGCTCACATAAGGGCTCCGGACTTAAATCACAGCGCTTCGTTGCCGAAGAAAGTGGTGATGCTTATTTATGTCGATGTAAACAAACGGGCAATGCACCTTATTGTGATGGTAGCCATAAACAATTGACCAAAGAGCAAATAGGCAGTGAAAAAGAATCACAAGCCATTTCAATCACTAATTCAATCATTAATACGCCGATAGCAAGTGCCACAAAAGAAGAGCCAACGGTAGAGTTTATTCATCAACTGGCTAAAGAAGGTGTAGCAGGTATTGGTCAACATGGGCCAATGACCTCAATGGGCGTGCCTAGGTATCAATTACCGCACTGGGATGATTTGCAAATTATGGTAGCGCAGATGGCGCGTAAACCACTAATGGAAGATGTCAGTGTCAGCACCGAGCTGGTCATTGGGCCACAAGCTAAAAAACCGTTAAAGTTAAAAATCCCCTTGTTTGTCTCAGACATGAGTTTTGGCGCATTATCCGAAGAGGCTAAAGTTTCTTTAGCCAAAGGTGCTGAGCTTTCCGGTACGGGTATTTGCTCAGGAGAAGGCGGCATGTTGCCTGAGGAGCAAGCAGCTAATTCTCGTTATTTTTATGAACTCGCTAGTGCCAAGTTTGGTTATGATGAAAAGCTATTGAAAAATGTGCAAGCCTTTCATTTTAAAGGAGGTCAAGCTGCGAAAACAGGCACTGGCGGGCATTTACCAGCCAGTAAAAATGTTGGTAAAATTTCACAAGTTAGGGGGCTAATACCAGGTAAAGCGGCGGTGTCACCACCAACGTTTAAAGACTTAGTTAGTGTCAGTGATTTTAAAAACTTTGCCGATCATGTTAGAGCTATTACCGGCGGCATTCCCATCGGCTTTAAATTAAGTGCTAATCATATCGAGCAAGATATTCAATTTGCCTTAGATGCCAGTGCTGATTACCTTATTTTAGATGGTCGCGGTGGTGGTACCGGCTCAGCGCCAGAGATGTTTCGAGACCATATCAGTGTACCTACTATTCCAGCGCTTGCTAGAGCGAGACGGTATCTTGACAAAGTTGGCGCTAGTGGCCGAGTCACGCTCATTATTACTGGCGGACTACGTGTGCCTATGGACTTTGTGAAAGCGCTTGCTCTGGGGGCTGATGGTATAGCGATAGCCAACAGTGCTATGCAATCTATCGGCTGCGTGGCCGCAAGAATGTGTCATACCAATAATTGTCCTGCGGGCATTGCCACACAAAAAGCCGATTTACGTCAACGCTTAAACATTGAAAAATCATCCAAGCAATTGAGTAACTTCTTTGATGCATCAACGCAATTGATGCAGGTTATGGCACGCGCTTGTGGTCATCATGATTTAAATCAATTTGATCTAGATGATTTATCGACTTGGCATAGGGAAATAGCGCTACTCAGTGGTGTACACTTTTCCGGAGTACTTGCTCAAGGACAAACTTCACCGGCAGATATTTCCCCTAGGTAAATACAAAAGGCGCAGCTTACAACTAATGATCGCGTTAGCTACTAGGCTATGTGGATTGCTGTTATAATGCAGCCATTATTATGCTGTCAGCCTTTATTTATCAGTTAGCCCATTCGTTAACCCCATAAGTAGGCTGTTCAGAACAGTTTCTTTTGCTCTCGAGACACCTTATGTCCTTCTCAACACTTAAATTATCCGCGCCAATTTTAACTGCTTTAGCTGATTTAGGTTATGAAAAACCTACAGCGATTCAAAACAAAGCGATACCTCACGTTTTAGCGGGTAGAGATCTTATTGCCACCGCGCAAACCGGCACAGGTAAAACCGCTAGTTTTGTTTTACCTTTACTTGAACAGCTCAACAGCCGTTATAAAAAAGCCAATCAGAAACTTCGCGGCAAACGCATTCGTGCGCTTATCCTGGTACCTACGCGTGAACTTGCGGTACAAGTTGAAGCCAGTATTAGTCAGTATGCTAAGCACTTAGATATTAGCTCTATGGCAATGTACGGCGGTGTTGATGCGCAAGCCCAAAAGCAAAGCTTGATTTGGGGTGTAGATATTCTTGTTGCCACGCCAGGACGTTTACTCGACATGGCGCATCAAAGAGCTCTGTATTTTGATGAATTGGATATGTTGGTACTTGATGAAGCCGATAGAATGCTTGATATGGGCTTTATTGATGACATCAATAAAATTATTGAGCGCTTGCCTGAACAGCGTCAAAATCTATTGTTTTCTGCCACTATCTCAGAAGATGTTCGTGGTTTAGCAAAAAGGACTATCCATAAGCCCGTTGAAATTAGCGTTGCTGGCGATAAAGCCTCTAAACCTAAAATAAAGCAGTGGTTAGTGACCACCGATAAAACCAATAAGTCAGCATTACTGAGTCATTTAATCAGCACGCAAAACTGGCAACAAGCACTTATCTTTATCGAAACTAAACACGGCGCTGCCAAACTGGTAAGCCAATTAGAAAAACGTGGTATTGCCGCAGAAAGTATTCATAGTGGCCGAACACAAGATATTCGTGAACAAATACTTGCCGATTTTAAATCAGGAAAAATTAAGTTTCTAGTGGCAACCGGTATTGCTGCTCGAGGGCTTGATATTGGTGATCTTAGCCTAGTGGTAAATTATGATTTACCTGCGCAAGTAGATGATTATATTCACCGTATCGGTCGAACTGGTCGAGCTGGCGCGGAAGGTGAGGCGGTATCGCTCGTTTCTAAAGATAACTTTAGAGAGCTTTGTGCCATTGAAAGTCGTTTAGGCCATATTATTGAACGCAAAGAGTTTAGTGAGTTCCCCGTGAAAAAAATGGTGCCGGTATCGGTTTTAAATTTTGTGCCTAAAAATGCTAAAGCTAGAAGTAGTCAAGGAGAAGGCCGCCAATCGACAAGTAAAGGGCGCAGTGCTAAACCTCGTAGTTCGAGTTCTTTTAGCCTTAAGCCACGTAGTGCTAAATCGAGTAATGATCAGGCGAAAAAGAGCAATGTAAGAAGTCCATGGCCAGCTAAATAAAGCTATGACGTAAATTATTATAAAGCGTTAAATAAAAACCGCATTAATGTTAGTCATTAACGCGGTTTTTTATATTTATCTACTATTATTTAGGAGGAAACTCTCTCGAATAAGAAGGTAGTAATCGTTTTAGCTTTTGTTTTAGTTACGATTGAATCAAATGTACATCGCGCTGCGGGAACGGAATAGTAATACCATTTTTATCAAGGGCTTTCTTAATGCCTTCATTAACTTCAAAGTAAACATCCCAATAATGCTCAGGTAAACAGTGCGGTCGAACAACAAAATTCACCGAGCTGTCAGCCATCTCAGATAAACCGACAAAGGGAGCTGGCTCTTGCAGTACTTTGTCATTGCTAACCAGTACCGCCATTAATACAGCTTTGGTTTGATCTATATCTGCGTCATAAGAAACACCCGCGCTTAAGTCGACACGAATTTTACCTTCAACTGTGTAGTTAACCACTGAGCCATTAGAGGTTGAGCCATTAGGGATGATAATGCGTTTTGATTGTGGTGAAAGTAAAATAGTATTAAAAATTTGTACTTCTTTAACAACACCTAAGTGACCTTGAGATTCAATCAAGTCACCGACTTTGTAAGGCTTGAATATCATAATTAATACACCACCAGCAAAGTTGGCTAAGCTACCTTGTAGTGCTAAGCCAATAGCTAAACCCGCCGCACCGAGTACCGCAATAAATGAGGTTGTCGCTATACCGACCATAGAAGCAACAGAAATAAAGAGTAGTAGTTTAAGTATCCAAGAAACCAAGCTGCCCATAAAAGGGATCAAGGTTGGGTCGACTTTTGAGCGCTCCATGGAGGCTTTCACTAGTTTACTGATGCCGCTGATGATCCATAAGCCAATCAGTAAAGTAAGAATCGATAAAGCTAATTTTGGCGCATAAGCTAGGCCAAGTTCATAGGCTTTCATGGTGAGAGTTTCGAGTTGTGTGATAGAGGTATCTATTGTACTCATTGAATTTCCTTTATTAACAATGATTAAAGTCGCTGGTATTTTATACTGACTAGAAAAAAACACAATCTATGCTTTTGAAAAACAGGACGTTATTCATCATTATTTTTGTAAATTACTTTGTCGCGAGTAAAATTCATATTTGTAATCAAAGCACGCTTATCAGTGCAGAGTCAGTTATAATGTGTGCATCTTTTGAAAGTTATTTTAAATAGCTATTTATTTAACTATTCAAGCAACTCAAGAACACGACACCCTTTAGGTTTTTAAATGATTAATAATGACATCTTACGCCGCCTCAGTACTATCTTTGACTTAACGGATGAAAAAATCCGCACTATCTTTGCCTTAAGCCAATGTGAAATTAGTGAACAGCAGTTAGCAAACTATTTCAAAGAAAAAGATGATGCGGCCTACCAAGAGATACTTGATGTAGAACTTGCTAGTTTCTTAAATGGTTTGATTATTGAGAAACGAGGACCAAGTGATGGTCCGGCACGTGAAACTGAAGAGCAATTAACCAATAACATGATTTTTAATAAAATTAAAATTGCTATGTCTTTAAAAGCAGAAGAGGTGATTAGCATTCTAGAGCTAGCAGACCTTAGCTTAGGTAAATATGAGTTAAGTGCCTTTTTTAGAAACGTAAGTAATAAGCATTATAGAGATTGCTCGGATGATGTTTTATCGACTTTCTTAAAAGGCCTGAAAATTAAATCACAAGAAGCCAGTTAAGTTAATACCAATCCCACTAACTATGTGATCATTTCTACTTTCCAAAATGACCAACTACTTCGTTATTTATTTAATAATTAGAACAACTAGTTATTAAAGTAAATGCCTTGTATTTGGCAATTTTTTCTACGTATAAAGTAGATCACCTAATTAATGGAACTGGTATAACATCACGGCTGATAAATGGCCTGCAAATTAACAAACATTTGTGGGCGCCGTCACTAAAACGTCATCTTGTCTTCATATTAGTTTCATATAACTACTTTAAATTGCCACTTAAGTTAAATAAAGTTAAGTGATTGGAGAGTAATATGGACAATGGATATTGGCATGATGAGGACGTATTAGCAGAGGATGAATTAACCAGACCTGATAAAAAGGGTAGGGGTAAAACACAAAAACGTAAATGGCGTGAAATCGAAGTGATAAAAGAGCAGCGTCGTTTACGAAGAGATATTGCCGCCTTTGAGCAGTACTCGTATTAGCTGTTTTTACTGATACTCATCCTGAAGGTTTTACCTGTTTTTTTGCTTTCTAGCTGAGTACTTATCTAGATTAAACAAGGTGAGCAAGTAGACATTTAAGTGATGTATGTTAAGTCGTAGCTCATACCCATCAAGTGACCATAACCTGATTCCGTCCAGCTTCTTTTGCGGCATACATAGCCGTATCTGCAGCTTTCAATAAGTCAGGGATGGTTGTTGCGTGATTTGGGTAGGTGGCAATACCAATACTCACCGTTAGCTTTATGTTTTTATCAGACTTAGTGGTCATATTAAAATTAGCAATACTGTTGCGCAGTCGATCGGCGAGTTCTTCGGCTTTTTCAGTGATGGTTTCTGGCAGAATAATGATAAATTCCTCCCCTCCGAAACGTACAGCAAAGTCAGTTGTACGAATGGAGCGTTCAATTTCATTTGCAATGTGTTTGAGTACTTCATCCCCGACATCATGGCCATACGTATCATTAACGTCTTTGAAATGATCGATATCAAGCATGAAAATTGACATACTATGCTTATATCTGGACGCTCTTTGAATTTCTTCATTTAATTTTAAATCCATCTTATTACGGCTATAGAGCCCAGTTAAAGCGTCGTGACAGGCCAAGTATCTTAATTCATCTTCCATGCGTTTTTGTTTGCTAATGTCATGGAGTAACACTGAAACTAATAGCTCATCATTGATCGTTACTGGATTTAAGCTTATTTCAACGGGAATTTCATCACCACTTTTACCTTGCAGGCATAACTCTCTACCAGCCCCCATTGCGCGGGTATAAGGCTTACCAAGGTAATTTTCACGAAGCTTATCGTGGTTACTGAATCGTTCTGGTATTAACAATTCCACTTGATGGCCAATTAGTTCTGTTTTGGTATAGCCAGTCATGATGATCAGTCGTTCATTCACGCTCGCTATTTTCCCTTTGTTATCTACCATTATGATGCCGTCATAAGCAGACTCCATCAGGTTACGAAACATTTGTTCACTCGATATTATTGCGCTGTTAGCTCTTTCCCTTTCAGCTATGTATCGGGTGGCTTCACGCTTAATAAAGAATGCAATACAGCCAATAAATATAAGCGTCAGCAAGCCACCAGTGGAAGTGATAAAGTTGGCTATCTTGATCGCCTTACTGGCTTGTTGCTGTCGTTCTGATAATAAGTGTGTTTCTTCGAATGCCATATTATCGATAATGATGCGAATATCATCCATGATCCTCTTGCCTTGATGCGTTAAGATAAGTTTAATGGCGTCGTCTTTATAACCCCCTTTGGCAAGTTCTATGGTTTCTTTAAGTTCTTGAAGTTTTGCATTAACTAGCATGGTTAGTCGGGAAAGGTGTTGTTGCTGCCGATTATTGTCATTGGTCAAGGAACTTAGCTTATTCAGATTATGATTTATTTTGGCAACGCTAATTTTGTAGGGCTTTAGATAGGTAATCTCATCTGTAAGCAAGTAGCCTCGCTGACCTGTTTCAGCGTCTTTCAACTCTGAAATAACCGTTTCAAGCACAGATTTAACCTCATAAGTATGGACAACCCATGATCCTGTTACGATAAGCTGTTGGGTGCTGCGGTAGCTGAAAAGACTACTAATGATAATAATTAATAGGCATATTATAAAAGCCAGCGAGATCTTCCTGTTGACAGTCATTGCTTATAGCTTGCTCCCTTTGAAAGCGTTTAAAATAATAATTTAAGATTAGTCTAAAAATAGCTAAACAGCACTTTTTAGAGCTGATTCTAATTATTATAACTACCAGGCTAATTATTTAACAATGAGCCGCTAACACATAGCTAATCAGCTTACTTTTAAAGCACCCCAGTCTTAGTTACTTCTTTCACCATTCCTCTAGATGTAAGTCGATGTTATTATTACGTCAATATATGATACAAATTGATACATCGGCTTAATTTGTGTTACGTCTATTTGTTCAATGCTTAGTTAATATTACGGTTATCAAATACAGACGTTCACAGGGAATCTATGAAAAATTTAACAAAAACAACCGTAGCCAGCTTAGTTGCCACCAGTGTTCTTTTAACCTCATTTGCCGTTAGTGCTAATGAAGAGGCAAAAAAGAAAGAAGCAAGTTCAACAGCGCAAGTGAGTAGCCAAGTTTCAGTAAAAGCAGATAATCAAGCAGACGGTAAAGAAGCTACTAAAGAGCTATCGAAAGAACAAACCAAAGATCCTGAAAAAGGCAAAGCGTCAACGAAAAACACTAATGACGATGATGAATTCTCAATCTGCATTGGAGACTGTGATGATGAAAGCCATAAATCGCACAGCTGTGACGATGACGATGAAAATTGTGAAACTATTCATCGTTTTTTCCAAAACCGTCGTGATGGCTTTTACGTTGATGTCAGTGCCATAAGCAGTGTTGGTGATGATTATGCCTATGCTGCTAATGTAGATACCGAATCCGAGTTTGATGTCGCCATTAGTTACCGCGTACAGTTACTTGGTTTGTTTATGGAGTCGCCAGGTATTAGTACTCGTCGAATCCAAGGCATGTATTCAATGCCTGCTTGGGGAGTCAATTTTTACAATAGCGAAGATTACTCTTTTGACTTGTTTTACCAATACAGTACTCGCGGCATTGAAGGTTTAGAAGGTATTCAAACCCGTAACGAAGATGAACGTGCTGGGCTGAGAATGACCGGATTTTATGAAAATTCTCAGCTGCAAATGATTTATTCACCCGTTAGTCGTAATGGTGAAGGCAGTGATGGTATCGAAGCTTCTATTTCCTATAGCTATAACTTACAGTTTAGAAATACCAACTTCTACACCAACCTTGGTCTGCAATATCGTTCAAAAGAAGTAACACCTTATGGCGTGCAAACATGGGCTGAGGATAATTTATCGACCAGTGCAGGTATCAGTTATTCGGCTGAGATTGGGGTTGAGTACCCATTAACCACAGATTGGGTGATAGGCAGTTATGTTGGTTATAACGCGCTGTCTGAACGCAGCATTGCTGCTCGCCAAGATACCGTTGAAGATGGTTACCGTGCTGGCCTTTTACTAACATATGTTTTTTAGGGGGTCATGCAGATGCTCTCTATAAAAATGACCAAGCAGCTAAAACGACTGCTAATACAAATGAAAACCTCTGCTTTATTACTGATATTGTTAGCGATAAACTCGGTTGCTAACGCTACTGAGGTTCAAGCAAGTATGAAGGTAAGCCCAGAGCAATGTGTTGCTATGCGCCAAGGACAAGCCTGTTATGTTTCGGTGCAGTTAACTTGGCAAGTGGCTACTCCTGGTAATTATTGCTTATATACCTCGGGGGCTGATAAAGCACTTAACTGCTGGGTAAACACTACTCAGGGTGAATTGAAAAAATCATTTGATAGTAAGGTCAATTTAGAGTTTTCATTAAGGCGTCAAAATGACAGCTTATCTGTCGCCACCGCGGTAGTAAAAATGGCTTGGGTACATAAGAAAAAAGGTCAGCCAAGAAAATCATGGCGTATCTTTTAATCGTGGAATCACTCTCTGGAATGGCAGCTGCTATTTCAGTTGATATTTCAATTGAAATAATGACTAAGATAAGCATCAAGACAAGCATTAAAACAAAATTAGGATAAATAATAGATGGTAGCGCAAACGGGTTCGCATATTTTATTAGTGGAAGATGATATTGATCTCGCTGAGTGGATAGCGGACTATTTAACTGCCCGCGACTTTAAAGTCACCACTTGTCATCGAGGGGATGAGGCGGTTGAACTTATTGGCTCGCTCAATCCTGATATCGTGTTACTCGATGGTATGTTACCCGGTATGGATGGACTTGATGTCTGTAAAACCGTGCGAGCAACCTTTACTAACCCTATCATTATGATCACCGCGCGCGACGAAGAAATAGATGAGGTGCTCGGGCTAGAGATGGGCGCCGATGACTATATCACTAAGCCCGTTCGGGCGAGGGTATTACTTGCTCGGATCCGAGGTTTACTTCGTCGTGAGGACAAATCTCGCTCGGAAGATAAAGCTAAGCAACAGCTTGTTGATGAACTTGCCTCAAATGGTGTACTCAAATTTAATGGTTTGGTGATTAGTGAACCGGCGCGCAGCGTTATTCTTGATGGCGAATCGATAAAAGTATCCTCTAATGAGTTTGATGTCTTATGGTTTCTTGCCAACAAAGCTGGGCAAGTGGTCTCTCGTAAAGAGCTGGTCAGTCACTTTCGTGGTTTTGATTATGATGGTTTTGACCGTTCCATTGATTTACGCATCTCAAGGTTACGTAAAAAACTAAAAGATGATTCATCAGAGCCTTTTCGCATTAAAACCATTTGGGGTAAAGGCTACTTATTTGCCAATGATGTCTGGTAATTAGCGCTAGCTCACCACTTTTATAAAATCTTTAGGATTCACTTTTATGCGTAATTTAACGCTTTCTCTTCTAGCGGTAGTGCTTATAGCGACTATTGGTTTAGGTTGGATGTTTGACGGCATTTATAATCAATACCTAAATCAATATAATGAACAAGAGCAACAACAATTCAGAACAGAGCAGCAAGATGCTATCAGTGTTTTAGAGCAAGTGGGTACTCACTTGGCAGTAACGCTATCGGTACTCGATAATCGTCAAGAATTTATTGATAAATGGCCAAACGAAGGCCGCTTATTATTACGATTACAGCCTTTAGCAAACTTCCCTTTACCGCAAGCCTTACTCGACGATTTAACTGCTGGTCAACCGTTATTACTGGAAACCGATGACAGTATTTCTTTACATTTTTATCTCGCCACTACTGATGAGCTATTGGTATTAACCACACCGCCACAAAAAACCAACCAAAGTAATTCATTATTGCCCATTTTTCTTACCAGCTTGTTTTATTTGGCGGTATTGGCCTTAATGTTAGTTTGGCTTTATCCGCTGGCAAAAAGGTTAATGACTTTACGACAAACAGCCAAGTCCTTTGGCGAAGGTGATTTAAATCAACGGATAAATGTTGGCACTATTTCTTATATCCGAGATTTAGAATTAGAGTTTAACCGTATGGCACAACGTATTGATGACTTAGTAACCGATATAAAGTTACTGAGTAGTGCTGTTTCTCATGATTTACGTACACCCCTCGCTCGGATCCGCTTTGGTATTGATACCATTGCAGAAGAAGATGATCCGGTATTACGTAAAAAGTTTGAGCGAAGAATTAGTGATAATGTCGATGAAATGGTCGATTTGGTGGAAAGTTTATTGAGTTACGCCCGTTTAGATCAAACCTTAATCACGTTAAATAAAGCGCCAGTAGATTTTAAGAAACTGATCAATACTTGTATTAACAATAAAAGCCAAGATGATATCAAGTTGACTTTGCAGGTACCTCAACAGCAGGTAATGGTTGATGGCGATCTTTCCTATTTATTGGTGTTGATGAGTAATTTATTACAAAATGCTTATCAGTATTGCCACAGTCAAATTCACGTTTCTGTAGCTGAGCAGGGCAGTAATATTATTGTCACGGTTAGCGATGATGGCCAAGGTATTGCTATCGAGCAAAGAGAACAAATCCTAAAACCTTTTATTCGAGGTGAAAACAGCGAAAAAAAAGTGAAAGGTTACGGTATGGGTCTTGCCATTGTTAAACGTATTGTTGAGTGGCATCACGGTAATATTCGCATTGATAACTCAGTAAGTTTAAAAGGTGCCCAGTTTAGCGTGACCTTGCCTAAGGTCTAGAGCTATAAGCTTATAAACATAGGCAAAGCCAAGTAAAACCAAAGTCATTACTAACAAAAACCAAAAATAATCGTTAAACAATAGGCAAAAAAAAGCCACGTTAAAAACGTGGCCGAAAAAATCAATGTAAGGGATTACAAATGATTAGGAATTTGAGTAGCGTTTAACAAAATGAACTATTTGTTGGCCATTGCAAATGGTTTGGTTAATATCATCTGAGTTAACTGATTCAAGGCCATTTTTCACTGCTTGAGCACATATATTTGACTCAAAAGAATTATTTGCTGGAACAACTAATATTTCTTTTGATAAAATTTCTTTTACTTCAAAATATTTAGCAAATCTCTTAATGCTCTTACCATTACAAATCATTCGTTTTAAATCTTTTTCACCTGAAATCTTTGCATGGTCAACTGCTGCTTTGTACCCATCTTTAGCTGCGATAACACATAAGTTACTAGCGACGGTATTATCTATGGATACAAATTTCTTGTTGGCAGTTGATGCTTGCGCAGTGCTGGCAAATAATATGATTGCTAATGCTAGTAATATGTTTTTCATGTAAACCTCTATACAAATAAATGTAATTAATGTGTGTTTGGCTCCCTAAGGAATAGAGTTATTATACTAATTTAATCTCACCTGTAAAGTTTTTATGTAATTAAATTACATAATCGTTCTTTTGTTACTTGTTTTTGAGGTGCTTTGTTTCTTTTATACAATAAATAAGCTGTGTATTAGTGTTTTTAAATGATTTATTTAAACTAAATTACAATAAGAGTTATTCTTATTTGGTGGTGGTATGTAGTTATTATTATTTAGTTATTGTTATCTTGTAGTGGTGGGGTTTTGTGAATAGAGTGAAGTAATCGTTAAAGAGGGGAACTGGCAGGTATAAGGTAGTTAGTAATAAAAAGGCTAACTACCTTCATAATACTATCTGTTTGAAATGATTTTGTGCTCTATAAAAGCTTTTGTTCCCCATAATGGCACAGTAGAAAGGCTGTGTTTGTAACTACCATCTGTTTCTTTGGTTGTATAAGAAAGGTAAAGCAGGGTTTGATTTTCAGCATCATAAATACGTCGAACTTTCATGGTCTTGAAGAAGATACTTTTCGACTGTTTAAACACTACTTCACCAGATTTACTCTTATCGATTGTTGCTATCATTTCAGCGGTTATATCACCTGTTTGACGGCAAGATATAGAACTGTCACTGGGATCAGATAGACTTAAATTAGCTTCAATAGATGCTATGTGACAAGTTACACCTGAAATTTTATCATCATCTAAAGACGACACTTTTATGTCCTTTAGCGTAAAGAACCCTAGCGATACATCACCCACTTCATTCTTCGATAAGCTCTTAAATATGAGTAATGCGATAACTAATATAATGAAGATTGAGCCGTAGATTTTTATCTTTTTTAACATGTTAATTTCCATCTGAATTGTTATTTATCACTGTCACTGATGTTTAAAATGATAATGAAGTGAATAAACGATTTCTTGAACTTTCAAGGCAGGCTAGATACTAACTGGCATTGCTGCTATTTAAAATATAAACATCAAAATAAGACACTTTATAACTGCTTTTATAACACCTTAGTTCGATCATATTCACTTATATTAGCCGTAATAAATTTCTTATTACCTTTCCTTCGCTTGAAGGATTTTTTAAAGCTTGTCTGGGCTGATAACTACAAACTTGCGACTAATGTACCAAGATACAAGATAGAACTCGGTGATAACGCATGTGAACAGTCGCTTCTTTGTATACAATATTAGCCCTCTTAATCTAAACCCAAATGATGTGAGTACATGTCAAGCTCACTTTTTACCGTGGAGTAAACCAATGCGCTTTTTTTCTCGATTTTCTTATCGATTAGTCTTGGCTGTTAGTGTCGTAACTGCACCATTCCTTACTGTAGCGAACAGTGTTATGGCTAATAGTGCTGTAACTACCAGTATTTCGGCTAATAGCCTGTTTGAAGCTAAAGATATTTTCTCGCTGGAATATGCCAGTGAGCCACAAATATCGCCTGATGGCAGTAAGATCGTTTATATCAGAAACTCTAATGACATCATGACCGATAACAAGAATAAAAACTTGTGGTTGATTGATGTTAAATCTAAAAAACAAATACCTCTTTTTTCTGATGATAAACAGTACTCATCGCCGCGCTGGTCAGCAGACGGCGAAAAAATTGCATTTATTAGTAACTTAACGGGCAGTTACCAAGTACATGTGCATTATCTAAAGCAAAATCGCACAGCACTTGTTAGTCAGTTACAAGGTGGCATTGGTAGTTTGACTTGGTCACCTGATGGTAAATGGTTAGCGTTTAGCCAACTTGTTGCTGAGCCGGCGACAGTGATTGCCAAAATGCCGAAAAAACCTAAAGGGGCTAAATGGTCTAAGCCCGTTGTAGTGATTGATAAAGCTTATTATCAGTCGGATGGTCGTGGTTTAGTTAAACCGGGTTACAAACATATTTTTGTCTTACCGAGTGAAGGTGGTACACCACGTCAGCTTACTCAAGGTGACTTTCATCACAAAGGTACACTTACATGGACTAAGAACAGTGATGGCATAGTATTTTCAGCTAACCGTATCAAAGATTGGGAATATAAATCACTTGAAGGTAACTTGTATCAAGTGAACTTAGCAGGTGGCGAGCTGAAGCAATTAACAAGAAAACCAGGTAAAGAGTTTAATCCAGTATTTTCAGAAAACGGTAAAAAGCTAGCCTTTTTATCTACATCAAATGCGCTAAACCCCTACCGTAATGCCAAATTAAACATTATGGATTGGAAAACTAAAAAAGTGACTGCCGTTGCCCGTGACTTTGATCGTTCAATAAGAGATCCGCAGTGGTTATCTAGCTCATTATTAGCAATAAGTTATGATGATTTTGGTAAACGTAAATTGGCCACTATTAGCACTAAAGGAAAAATAAAAGATCTAACCAACACGCTTGCGGGCACCAGTATTGGTCGACCTTATATCAGTGGTAGCTTTACTGCTTCAAACGAAGGCTATATGGCCTTTACTCAAGGTAGTTCTTCACGCCCAGCGGATGTTGCTGTTATTAATACTCGTAAGAAGTTATCGAAGTTAACACAATTAAATGAAGATTTATTTGGTCATAAAACGCTAGGCAAAGTACACGAAGTGAATTACAAATCATCTTTTGATGGTGAGCCTATTCAAGGTTGGTATATCACCCCGCCAAACTTCGACCCTAAGAAACAATACCCCTTGATTCTAGAGATCCATGGCGGTCCACATTTGGCTTATGGCCCACATTTTTCTGCTGAGTTACAACGTTTTGCCGCACAAGGTTATGTGGTTTTCTATGATAACCATCGTGGTAGTAGCTCTTATGGCGAACGTTTTGCCATGTTATTAAAATACAAGTACAGCTCTAAAGAAGACTTTGCTGATCACAACTCAGGTGTAGATGCCATGGTAGATATGGGCTTTATCGATGAGCAGAACTTATTTATCGCTGGCGGCTCTGCGGGTGGTATAGCCACTGCTTACGCTATTGGTTTAACAGATCGTTTTGCTGCGGCTGTTGTTGTTAAGCCAGTGATTAACTGGTTAAGTAAAGTGCTGACGGCTGATAGTGGCTTAGGGCAAATACCGACACAGTTTCCGGGTATGCCATGGGAACATGTTGAGCATTACTGGAAACGTTCGCCAATGTCTTTGGTTGGTAATGTCACCACACCAACTATGCTGATCACAGGGGAAGAGGATTTACGTACGCCAATGGCGCAAACAGAACAATTTTATCAGGCACTTAAATTGAGAAAAATTGATACTGTGTTGATTAAAGTTCCTGGAGCACCGCACGGAATTGCTGGTAAGCCATCAAGAATGATCACTAAAATTGAACATAGCCTTGCTTGGTTTAAAAAATATTTAAGCAAAACAGAGAAATAACCTACCTTTATCCACTTATTTTCATTAATCATGATGAATGGTAATAAACTTAAAAACCAAGCTTTAACTGCTTGGTTTTTTTATATCTTTTTTATCGTTTTTCTACTTCAGGAATACGCATAATGGCCGATAACTCTATAGATAAGCTTAGTTTTTCATTATATGAAATTATTAACTAAGCTAGGGTAAGTTTTTTAAATAATAATGCTATGTGGTCTATAGTTAAATTGGCTAAGTGCTTTATTTAAATAAGCTGAAATTATCCAGTAGCTTAAGCTAGCGGATAGTTTTATTTTATAGTCAGTTTTTAGTTCTTATTTTAGCCCCATTTCAGTTCGTTTTTTACTTTCAAAGGAAGAGATTTATCTATGTTGAATTTAACTATTCGCCGTAAAGTTGTACTTACTACCTTGACTGCCGTGGTGCTATCTATTGTGATCGTTAGTGCTTTTGCACTTAGCTCAAGTAGAGCCATTATTTTGGAGGCTGCCATTGAAAGAGAATTACCCGCAGCATTGGGTGAGGTTGCCAATGATTTAGATGCACATTTGTTGCTACCTATTACGGTATCGCAAACCATGTCGAGTAACCTTTATTCTCAGCAATTTATTGCCAATGGTGAACCAAGAGGTGAACATCAACAATTTATTTCTTATTTGAAAAATATTCAGAGTGAATTTGATACTATTAGCGCTTTTCTAGTGTCAGCCAATAGCGGACACTATTTCACCCCAGGTGGACTTTTTAAAACTCTGTCACCACAAGATAATAATGATCAATGGTTTTATAATTTTATCAATAGCGGCAAGCAATATGAACTTGCTCTAGATATTGATGAAGAAACCAATATTCCCACCTTGTTTATTAATTACCTGATGAGAGTTTCAGGGGAGCCCAGCGCTGTAGTGGGAGTAGGTTTATCATTAGAGAATATGGCTAAAACCATTAGTCAGTACCGTATTGCAGAAACAGGGAAAGTGTTCTTAGTCGATCAACAAGGCATAGTTAAGCTCCATCCTGATACACAACTTATCGGTAAGAGATTGTCTGATCTCGGTGTCATTGATAATCAAAGTCTTTTATCGAAAGCACAATTTAGTTCTACAGAATTTATTCAAAACGGTACGACAACCCTTATAGCTAGCCGATACCTAGATAGTATTGGTTGGTATGTCATTGCTGAGGTACCAAAACATGAGGTACTAGGTGGGCTAACTAAATTGACTTGGGCACTTGTGATGATGGGCATTATTATTGCGGTAATTTCTGCCTTTGTTAGTACATGGCTTATTTCTCGTTTAATTGCACCTTTTGGTCAAGTGGCCGATATGTTAGCTGAAATTGGTAAAGGTGGTGGTGATTTAACCCGTCGTTTAGATGATTCTCGTGAAGACGAAGCCGGTACAATGGCAAAGGGATATAATCAATTTGTTAGCCATTTAAGTGAAATAATGCAACAGGTTTCTAATACTGGTAATGAGCTTGCGGAGGCGATTGAACAAATTGACTCTCAAGCTAAATCAATGGAAGCTGAAATTAATGAGCAAGTGAGTCGAGTTGAACAAATTGCCACGGCTATGCATGAAATGGGCATGACAGCAGAAGAAATTGCCGGTAGCGCTAATAATGCCGCACAGAGTGCGCAAGCTGCAGATGCCACCGTGCAGCAAGGTAACGACTCTGTTGTGCAAACCATATCGAGCGTTTCAGCTATGAGTGAGCAACTTATTTCAACCAGTACTATGATCACGCAATTGGCTGAAGATGCACGCTCTATTGACACCGTTGTGGAAGTAATACGTAGTGTTTCAGAGCAAACTAACTTGTTGGCGCTTAATGCCGCTATTGAAGCTGCCCGTGCGGGTGAACAAGGTCGAGGTTTTGCCGTGGTTGCGGATGAAGTAAGAACCTTAGCATCTCGCAGTCATGATTCGACGGAAGAAATTCGAAATATTATTGAAAAGCTGCAAGCTAAAACCGAAGAAGTGGTTTTAGCTATCTCGCAAAGCACCGAATTGAGCACTAACAGTCAAACTGAGGCGGGTCATTCAGGTAAACACTTAGAAAGTATCTCTGAAAGCATCGCTATTATGAATGATATGAATTTACAAATAGCCACGGCGACAGGAGAGCAATCTAATGTGGTCGGTGAAATTAACCCTCATGTTACTGCTGTTGCTGATATCTCTCGTGCTAATAGCGAGATAGTTCAGCAAACCTCTATTGCATGTAGTGAGCTAAGAGAAAAAGCAATGCACTTAAATGAATTAGTATCACGTTTTAAGTTTAACTAATATTAATGGCCTAAATATCCAATAACGTCGTTGCTTTCAATCACAATAGCCAGCTATTGCTCAATCAAGCGTCTTGTTTTTGAACATTTATTCTCATTGAATTTGATTGCTTTAACATAAAATTCATTTAATACAGTTTTCTCTGATAATAGAATTTAAAATATCATCCTACGAAATAAAAATGCCAGTCAATATTATTGACTGGCATTTTTGTTTGTCTGGCAAAAGTTAATAATTACCCATATTACCAAATACGAACACGTTCATCTTCTGGTAAATAAAGCGCATCACCTGGTTTTACGTCAAAGGCTTTATACCAAGCATCGTGGTTACGTGGAGCTTGAGCACGAAAACGTCCTGGTGCATGAGTACCACCACGTAGCTGGTTTAACATGCTCTTTTCAGTACGTTTTTCTTTCCATACTTGTGCCCATGCTAAGAAGAATCGTTGGTCACCAGTAACACCGTCAATCACCGGCGCTTCTTCGCCTTTTAAACTTAATCTATAAGCATGATAGGCCATTGCTAAACCACCAACATCACCAATATTTTCGCCTAAGCTGTTACGGCCGTTAACAAAGTTATCTGGAATAGGTTCATACTTATTGTATTGCGCTACTAACTGATCGGCTTTCGCATCAAAGGCGTCTCTGTCTGCATCTGTCCACCAATTGCGTTGAATACCATTAGCATCAGATTTTGAACCTTGGTCATCAAAGCCATGGCCCATTTCATGGCCAATTACGGCACCAATAGCGCCGTAGTTAACCGCGGCATCGGCCTTAGGGTCGAAAAATGGCGGTTGTAAAATCGCTGCCGGGAAGACAATTTCATTAAATGAACTGTTGTAGTAAGCATTTACGCGTTGTGGTGTCATGCCCCAACGAGTACGATCGGTTTTCATCAACTCTTTTGATACGCTATCGGCATTAAAGAATTGACGAAGATTTTTAATATTGCCAACTAAATCAGTTTTAGAAATTGTGACACCGTCAAACTCCTGCCATACATCAGGGTAACCAATTTTAGGGTTGAAAGCCTCAAGCTTAGCGTGGGCGTTAACTTTAGTTTCTTCACCCATCCAGTCAAGTCCGTCAATACGTTGGCCAAGTGCTGTACGTAAATTCTCAACCAGCTGCGCCATTTGTACTTTTGAGCTTTCAGGGAAATAGCGCGCTACATAAACTTTACCAATAGCAAAACCTAATGATTCGGTATCTGACATTTCACCAATAGCACGTTTCCAACGAGGACGAGGCACTTCTTGGCCATTTAATTCTTTACCATAAAAAGCAAAGTTAGCGGCATAAATTTCATCAGACAATAAGTCTGAGTTACCACTGATAGTATGGAATGTTAAATAATCTTGCCAAACAGCTAATGACTCTGAATTGATTAAAGCAATCATGGCCTTAACTGGCTCTGGCTGAGAGATATTAAGTTGTGGCACTTTATAGCCAGATTGAGCAAAGTAAGTATCCCAGTCAAAATCAGGATATTGCTTAGTTAAATCAGCACGTTTAACTTGATTTAAGCTTAAGTCACGGTTACGTTTTTTCTCACGTGGCCAGTGGCCTTGTGCTATTTTCGTTTCTAGTGCTAAAACCTGTTCAGCACGTGTTTGGCCATTTTCAATACCAGCAAAAGCTAGCATAGTCGCAATATGCGCTACATAGGCATTACGCGTTGTCTCAAAACGCTCACTTTCTTCTAAGTAGTAAGAACGATCAGGAAGACCTAAGCCGCCAGCACCAATAGACATTTCATACTGATTTGGATCTAAACGGTTAAACCACATATAGCCACCGATAGGAGACTCGGTGCCCGTTAACCATGCTTCGCCAAATACCTTGGTTAAGTCTTTAGTGTTTTTAACTGCACTAATTTGGTCTAAAGTACTCTGAATTGGGCTGATGCCTAATTTGTTGACCGTTTCAGTATCCATATAAGCCTGATAAAAGTCAGCAACTAATTGCTCATCGGCGTTAAGGTCGCTGCGGCTGGTAATATCATCAATAATCTCTTTTACTTGTTTTTCACTACGTTCAGCTAAACCAGTAAAAGCACCATAGCGGGTTTTATCGGCAGGCATAACAAAATTGTCATACCAAGTACCACTGGCATACATAAAGAAGTCATCACCGGGTTTTATCGCTTCATTACGTGCACTTAAATCAACGCCAAAGCTGCCTAACTCTGCTTTACTGGCGACAAGGCTGCTATTACTGTCGTTACTCGCTTCAAACATGCCACAACCACCAAGAAAGGTAGTTGCCAAGGCAAGAGCTATTAAAGATTTTTTCATGAAAAGTTCTCTTTTATATTAATAGGTTGCAGTTAATTTATTGTAGTTATTTAGTAATACAGGTAAATACCTAGATTAAATCAAGCCGCTATAGTTTTGTTTTTATAAGTTATGATTATAGTGTCTGCTTTATAACTTTATTGTTTCTGTCTGCTTATTTATTGTTAGCGATTTTTATCGACTAACTTTAGCATTGTTCACTTAGCCATTTTCTCGTATGTTAAAAAAATGTCAACTAGGATACGTTTAACGGTAGTGTTTAACCGACGAGGTTATTGTCACAGCAACTTTACAAGCTAATATGCCTTGATGTGATCACTGCATGGATGTAGCTTATTAGATAATGCAGGACCATAGCCTCCAGAGCTATCGTATGAGAAAGACTCAGGTTGTATAAATCTCCCAAAACAGCTGTAAAAAATATTAAAAGAACAACAGTCCTAGGAGTTTTAATCTATAAAAATAATAAAAACAAGGTGATAAAATAATGGATTTCAAAAACAAGACGGTAATCGTAACGGGTGCATCCGCAGGTGTTGGCGCCGCGGTTGCGCGAAATTTTGCAAAACTTGGTGCTAACATAGTGTTGGTAGCTCGCGGTGCTGAAGCACTCGATAAAATAACTAAAGATTTAGCCACGCTAACTGATGTATATAGCCACACGTTGGATGTTGGTAATAGTGAAGCATGTCGAGAGCTTGTCGATATAGTCGTAGAAAAATTTGGCTCTGTTGATGTCTTGGTTAATAATGCTGGCTATCATCAGCGGGGTGATGTTAGTTGCAATGATCCCCGAGATTTAGCGGCAATGGTTGATATAAACTTACGCGCACCGATTGTGTTGTCATCGCTAGTGTTACCACACATGCTAGAAAATAAATCTGGCGCCATTGTCAATGTTGGCTCACTTGCTGGTCGCACACCACTGCAAGGTGCGGCAACGTATAGCGCAACTAAAGCAGGATTACGTGCATTTTCGTATGCACTAGCCGACGAAGTTAAAGAATGCGGTATTAATGTCGGTTTGGTATCTCCAGGACCTATCGATACAGGGTTTATCATGGATAATATGGATACCGTAGAAGATATTGTATTCTCGCAACCTTTAAGTACAGCTGAACAAGTGGCTGACGCGGTTGTTAAAGTTGCTGAGGGCAAACGCACTGAAATCATTTTACCAGCGTCGAGTGGCTTTCTAACGACCATTTCTTATTTGTTTCCTACATTAAGACGTGTGATCCGCCCATCGCTTTATGAAAAGGGTCGCAAGGCTAAATTGCGTATCGCACAAAGAAAATAGCATTTAATCAGTTGTTTCGCAGTACTTCTAAGGATATAATCCTTTAATTACAATGTCTTAATGAGATATCTATTTTCCGATGTGAATAGTTTTTTACTAAATATTCTTTAAGTAATAGTGTACGTTGATTATCTTCTGTCAGTTAAATGAGCTTTGCAATTATTGCTTTGGCTAGGTATAAAGGCGACCATGATTTGTTTTTTATGGGGTAATTGAGTGAAGGCGTTTTTATTTATATGTTTATTGGTTGTTGCGGGTCCAGTACTAGCAAAGTCAAATCTAGAAAAATCAGGGGATATCATCCACTTACTTTTACCTGTCGCAGCTTTAGGGGCAACGCTTGTTATCGAGGATGATTATCAGGGCAGTTGGCAGTTAATTAAGTCAGGTGTGGTATCTCGCGTGGCGGTGGAAGGGTTAAAGTTTGCTGTCGATAAAGACCGACCTGATGGCTCGGGTGATGACTCTTTCCCTTCTGGCCATACGGCAGATAGCTTTGCTGCAGCAACATTTATTCAACAGCGTTACGGTTGGCGTTGGGCTATTCCTGCCTATATAGGTGCAACATTTGTTGGTTATAGCCGAGTTCAAAGTGATAAACATTATGCGGTAGATGTATTAGCTGGTGCTGCTATTGGTATTATTTCAGGGCTATATTTTACCGAGCCTTATTCAGGTATTACCATTTCTCCTACAGCTAGCAGTGGTCATTATGGCTTGAGCTTCAGTGGCACTTTTTAATAAACTAGGTGAGCCAGTGAAAAATTTAGCAATGGCTAATAAATTATCAAAAGAATCAGTTAAGAGTAGCAACAAGTAATGAATACTAAAGTATCAAAAGAAACTCAAGAGCAAGCCATGAAAGTGGCGAAAGGCATACAAAAGAAAGGTCAAAATAAAGATCAAACCAAACTCATTGCTCAAGGTATTGAAAAGGGCATTAGTGAGTATAAAAAGCAGCAAAGCAAAAAATCCCGTGACCGAGATAAAGACCGTAAACAGCTAGTAAAACAAAAGCAACGTGCTGCACAAGAGCTAGACGAATTGGGTGAAGCAAATGAAATTCACAGCACTGATAAGTTACCTTGGGCCTTACTAGTATTTAGCTGGCTTGGCTTTATTAGCTATTTGTTAGTTAACCTGAACTCGATTTAACAAATGTTTCTCTAGCAGGTGTTTTTACTTACTTTTGCGTTAAATTCACTTGCAATATGCCAGCTATTGACGCGTAAATTAGCCTTGAATTAAGAAAAACTATCAAGATAGATATAGTATTAAGTTATTTGGCTAATAGCTTCAATGAGTTAAATATATCTTAAACCGAGCTCAGGTTAATTAGCTAATAAAGTTACACTGGAATTTGTTAAGGCTAGTTAAAGCGGCTGATACAAAAAGCGCTTAAATCTATTTCAGTGGTTTGTTTGCTAACTAACTGACCAACCAATAAGTTTTCCCGTTATTACTCCTTGCGTTAGCCCCAAGTATTGATGACCAAGAGCAAAGAATACTTTATCGTGGTTTGGCGCTTGGTAAATTCGCTAAGAGCAATACTTATACCCGCTCCACTTGAATATGCTCGTTTCAGGAAGCTTGAGCGAATCATATTCAAGGCATGTTTTTTGTTAATGGTTATTCCCTTAAAAACAAATGTAACGACGAATATGGTTTGCTCAGGCTTCCCCAAAGGGCTGGTTTATAAACGATTTATGTTACGTTATTGATTTCGACAAGGGAATAACCATTCTCTTCAATCAATGCCTTACCTAAAGGCGTTTATAATTCCAGCTGAATCCTGCATCTTCAAGTGGAACGGGTATAACGCTACCTGGTCAAATGTTTAGAAGAACACAGTCAACCCGAGCCTGACATAGAATCATTGCTACCTTGGGATCTAAAAACTCGGTGCCAATCTGAAGACGGAAACAAAAAAGCTCCGTAAAAACGGAGCTTTCTCTTTTTGAATATTTGAAAGGATCAGTCTATTAAATCCAGAAGTTCAAGTCTTTCTTTTGCTAGACTATATCTTGTGCGGACATCATCAATTTGCAGTTGAGTTAATTTCTTACCAAAGGTACGAAGCCCTCCAGTAGCATCATTATGATGAATTCCCATAGCAAACTTAAGATATTCCATAAGCAGCGGTTGAGCATCAAGATATGATATGGAATTCATAGCCTGAGAAATTTTGTTTGCCTCAGCCCATTCACCTTTTAAAACATATTCCTGCATAGTAACACTAGCTTTTGGGAAGATAGTACCTACACCTGTAATCCCACCGCATGCTCCAGCAAGTCCTGCATGTACAGTTACAGTATCAACACCTGCCAATATTTTTAAATCTTTGTTCTCTAACATCAGCGTTTCAATAGTTGAAACATCTGTAGTCGATATTTTAAGAGCAGTTACTGCAGGTAGAGCAGCAAGTCTTCTAAGAATATCTGTTGAAAGTGCATGATAGCCGGCTGCATCAGGGTTGTTATAAGGCATAATTGTTACGCCTGCCTCTTTTGCAGCTATTGCAGCAAGCTCATAGTACGCATACATTTCTTCATCAGAAGGAACCGCCTTAGTTTTTGGCGGCATCACCATGACTGTATCCACTCCAACCGTTGCGAGTCCTTCAATGATTGTGGCAAGCTCTTCCTTAGTTTCTGCCGCAGCTCCACTGATCAACGGGACATTGTATTCTTTAGCAACCTCAGAAAGGCATTTAAGTAAAGAAAGACGCTGTTCGTTGCTCAGGTAGCTATTCTCACCCAGAGTACCAGAAGCGACAAGTCCGCCCATTCTGCTTCCGCCCTTTCCCTGAGCTTTTAAAACATCTGCGGCCTGTTTTTTTGTTACATCAAAGTCAATTTCAAGGGCACCAGATTCTGACTCTTTTAGCCATGTAAACACGGCCGGCATAACCGTATATCGCCAATCTGTACTATTTGTTTCCATCATATTTCCTGTTGTTCAAAAATTACACCAAATAATTGTATCACACATTACGTATGGTATACAATATACAATGTAGATCAAGTAAATTATATCAGTTAAATTACCTTCGGCAAAACCGAGGTTTATTGGGTTACGCCCTCAAAGGGCTTAAGTTAACGCTCAAAGCGTATTACAAGCCAAACTTCAGTTGATCCCTGAACTCATCATTTTTCTCTTGATTTCGGATATATACCCGTTACCATTCAAGATGCATGTTTCAGAGTGCTTGAGCAATTTCAATTCAAGGCGCTGTGATGAAATAATGGTTGTTCTGGAGAATAGCTCCTGCATTATCTAATAAGCTACCTCCATGTAGCGTCCTTCTAAGTCACTGCAACGATGAAGTGATGTTGCTCAAACGCTTATTCGATGGGTTTAAAATGACTTTATGCAGCGTTAAAGAACAAAAATATAGAGTGACTATGTTTACGTTCTTCTCCTTGCCTAAAGTCCTTTTAATTCCCACTGAAATCGAGCACTTTGAATGGTAGCGGGTATAAACCTATGCGAGTCACCCCAGCATAGCTGGGGGTTTATCAATGTTTAATTAAATTATGTCAATAAAATTATGCAAGCAAGCTTCAATTTTGGCTGTTGAATTTTCCTTATTCAGTAAGCGTTCTGTGAGATTTTCTACAAGTGATTTAGTTTGGTCAGGATTTTCAAAAATGAACTGTTCAATTTTTACTGTCGCAGTTGCCTGAGTTAATGCTAGTTAAAGCGACTAATACAAAAAGGACTAACGTCAATTTCTGTCTTTTTCTTCGTGACTAATTGACCAATTAGTTTGCCGGTAATAGCTCCTTGGGTTAGACCTAAGTGCTGATGGCCAAGAGCAAAAAATATTTTATCGTGATTTGGCGCTTGGCAAATAACAGGTAAAGAGTCAGGTAATGACGGGCGACAACCCATCCAAGCTTCTTGCTCAGATTTTTGTTCTGTTCCCTGTTCAGGAAGCGTCTTTAGAATAAAAGCGGCATTAGCTTTTAACATTTCTGCGCGCTTATAGTTGGGTCGTGCTTTAAGACCAGCATACTCCACTGTGCCCGCAAGTCTTAAGGTGTTAGCCATTGGGGTAATGATAAAGCGACGTTCAGCAGAAGCTACAGGGCGAGATAATAGGGCAGACTCTTGTTCATTTATAGGTAAACTCAAGCTATAACCGCGTTCGGCTTCAATAGGCAGGTGATAATCTAAGCCTTTTAGTAACTCTTTTGACCAAGCACCACAAGCAACAACACAATGATCAAAAGTTAAGTTTTCTTGCTCGGTTTTAACCGTAACACAGGTATCACTCTGAGCTAGTTGTGTGACTGCGCTTTGTTGGAAAGTCATGCCTTTATTTTTGGCAAATTCGCTAAGAGCAACACTCAATGCTAGCGGGTCAATAGTGTGGGCTACATCGGTAAAGAATAACGAGTAATTAATATTGTCGTGTAAGTTTGGCTCAAGCTTAATCGTTTCTGCTCTATCTAATAGTTTTACCGCCACACCTTCATTTTTATAATGCTGATACATGGTATCTACTTTATTGTAATTGGTTGTCTCAAAAACTAGCAATGAACCTTGCAATGTCATGAGGTGCTCCATATTTTCCTCTTTTAATAGCGCACTATAGTGACCGATGGCATCTTTATTTAATGCTTTTATCGCCACTGTGTTTTTGTCGCGCAAACTTGGTCGCATGTTATTAAAAAACTGCATGAACCAAGGAATGGCTTTAATAAAGTGTTTGGCAGATAAAGACACAGGACCAAGCGGGTCAAGTAAGAGCTTAGGCATTTGCCATAATAATGAAGACTCGGCGAGTGGAAACACTTGTTCTGTAGCAAAATGTCCGGCATTAGCCTTAGAGCATCCCAAACCTATACCTTCTTTATCAAGTAAAGTGACTTGATAGCCCAAACTTTGCAATTCAAGGGCACAGTTTATACCAATAATTCCGGCGCCAATTACCGCAACTGTTTGTTGTTTATTATCCTGTTGTTTGTTTGTTACTGTGTTCATTAATTTACACCTTGGGATGGATATAGATCTAAGTTATTGTTGTTAATATGTATTACTGGCAAGTAAAAAGTATAACTAAATTATACTTGCCATTACTTAAGGATTGTATACAATATACCTAATCTAAACTAGTAATAGTTTTAACAAAATCAATTGTGGTACTAAACGGAATTGACGTCGAATATAACATCAACAGATAAATCGGCATTACTGATAGCTTATTTTTGATAAACGGGGAAGCATAGGAGGAAAACCCTTATGCTTCCCTTAGTCGGTTAAAAAAAGGAATTATTATTGGGGATATTATGGTTAAGGGCACATTTTTTTGTATCGACGCACATACATGCGGTAATCCGGTTCGGTTAGTAACCAGCGGCCACCCTAACTTAGTGGGTAAAACCATGAGTGAAAAACGCTTAGATTTTCTCGAGCGTTTTGATTGGATCCGTCAAGGTTTGATGTTTGAACCGCGCGGTCACGATATGATGTCAGGTGCATTTTTGTATCCACCTTGTAGTGACAATGCCGATGCAGCCATTTTATTTATTGAAACCTCAGGCTGCCTTCCAATGTGTGGCCATGGCACTATTGGTACTATTACCGCAGGTTTAGAAAACGGTCTTATCACCCCGAAAACTCCAGGTAAACTCATTGTTGATGTTCCTGCCGGTCAAATTTTTATTGAGTATCAAGAAAAGAATGGCAAGGTTGCTAACGTTAAAATATTTAATGTTGCCTCTTACTTAGCACATCGCGATATCACCTTAGATATACCCGGTTTAGGGCAGTTAACGGTTGATATTTCTTATGGCGGCAACTTTTATGTCATCGTTGAACCGCAAGAAAACTTTCCTGGTATAGATAAGTGGACTGCTGCAGAGATATTGCTGTGGAGTCCAATTGTACGTGAAATAGCAAGCAAGTCGCTTGACTGCGTTCACCCAGAAGATGCTAGCGTTAATGGCGTCAGTCACGTTTTGTGGACAGGAATACCGCAAACCCAAGGCTCTGATGCGGCTAATGCGGTTTTTTATGGTGATAAAGCCATAGACAGATCGCCATGCGGTACCGGTACAAGCGCGAGAATGGCGCAGTTATTTGCCAAAGGTGAACTAGCTGTTGGCGATACCTTTGTACATGAGAGCTATATTGGTAGCCAATTTACCGGCAAGATTGAAGGCGTAGTTGAGATCAATGCTTCAGGTAAGACTATCACTGCTATTATGCCGAGCATTCAAGGTTGGGCAAAAGTATTTGGTAAAAACTGTATTACCATTGATGACGACGATCCTTATGCCTTTGGTTTTAGCGTTAAGTAGCGTAAATAAGACAGAAATAACAAAGCATAAGATAAATATACCTCTTATTTTATCCCTTGTTTAAATACATATTATATCCAGTGCCTTTATTCTATAAAGGCACTTAGCAATACATGCAACATAAGTGAGTAATAAGATGACGATAACAGGACAGAATTTAATTGCCGGCGAATGGTCAGGCGATACTAAAGGTGGTTTTAAAGCATTTAATGCCCAAACACACCTTGCTATTGATATTGAGTTTGCTGATGCAACTGAGCTTGAAGTAAATACTGCCATTGTACGTGCAAATGAAGCATTCACTTCTTATAGCCAATTAAGTGCGGCAAAGCGTGCTACATTCTTACGTGCAATTGGTGCTGAAATTCTTGCTTTAGGTGATGAACTTGTTGAAACCGCTTGTGGTGAAACAGGTCTACCGGCCATGCGTATTCAAGGCGAGCGCGGTAGAACGATTGGTCAACTTGGACTTTTTGCTGACTTATTAGAGTCAGGCGAATACCAAGGTGTTATTGAGCAAGCGAATGCTGACCGTCAACCACTTCCAAAACCAGATACTCGTTTAGGTTATTTACCTTTAGGTGTGGTTGGTGTTTTTGCTGCAAGTAATTTTCCATTAGCTTTCTCTACTGCTGGTGGCGACACTGCTTCAGCTTTAGCTGCAGGTTGTCCTGTAGTTATGAAAGCACACGCAGCTCATCCTGCCACTGCTGAATTAGTAGCACGTGCTATCTTAAAAGCGATTGAAAGCTGTAATTTAGACCGCGGTGTATTTTCGCTTATTCAAGGTAAAAACTACGCTATCGCTACACAAATAGTTACTCATCCATCAGTTAAAGCGGTTGGTTTTACTGGCTCTGAGCGTGTAGGTATGATTTTACAAGCGCAAATTCACCAACGAGCTGAACCGATTCCATTTTATGGTGAGCTTGGTAGTATTAACCCACAATTTATTATGCCTAATAAAGTTGACCAAGACGGCGCTGAAATAGCACAAGGCTTAGTTGCTTCATTAATGATGGGCCAAGGACAGTTTTGTACCAGCCCTGGCGTTTGGGTTGTGGTAGGCAGTGAAGATAGTGCCAACTATCAAACGTTTATTACTTCGGCAAGCGAAGCATTAGCACAGCAAGCTGCTGGTGTTATGTTAACTCCAGCAATGTGTGCTAGCTACAATAACGCGGTTGCAGAGCGAAAAGCACTTAGCGGTGTCAGCTTATTAGCAACGGGTAAAACAGGTAATGAACAAGAATGTTCAGCCTCTTTATTTGCTACCGACCTAGCAACATTTGCTAAAACGCCATTACTACAAGAAGAAGTATTTGGATTCAGTGCTTTAGTTGTTCGTTGTGATGATCAAGCACAAATGATGGAGTTTGTTAGCCTTCTTAAAGGTAATTTAACCGCCAGTATTCATGGTTTAGAGAGTGACTTAACTGCGTCAAAAGAGTTAAGCCTTAACCTTGCCCATAAAGTAGGTCGCTTGATTTATAATCAAATGCCTACTGGTGTTGAAGTATGTGCTTCAATGAACCACGGTGGTCCATTCCCAGCATCAACTAATATCAGAACAACGTCGGTGGGCAGTGCAGCCATAACCCGCTTTAGACGACCTATCTGTTATCAAAATATGCCGGCAGAGTTGTTACCGACCTTGTTAAAAGATTAGTTTAAAGCCAAGTGCATATTGTGTACTTGGCTTTTTTTTTACTTTTAACTTTATCTTTAAATATTACTTAACATTTACTTTCAACACTAATTCTGTTGATTTATGCAATGTTCAGCGTTGTACAAATAAACAAGACTAATGGTGTTAATGATCAACAACCCAGAATAAAAAAATCAATAATAAAAATGGTGGATAAGACAGTGAGCCTAACTAAACGAAGTCCTTTTCAGCAAGCCTTTTATGTAGCCAATACCATGGAGATCTTTGAACGACTTGCTTGGTATGGCATGTACACATTACTTGCTAGTTATATTATGACGCCTACCACGCAAGGCGGTTTAGGTTTAGGTAATACCGAACGTGGTTTAATTATGGGTGTGGTGCCTTTCTTCCTTTATCTTTTTCCTGTAGTTTCTGGTGCACTAGCCGATCGCTTTGGTTATCGGAAAATGTTTTTGCTGTCTTTTACCCTGATGGCGCCAAGTTATTACTTTTTAGGTTATGCCAAAGATTTAGCCAGCTTTATGAGCATATTTATGTTGATAGCACTGGGAGCTGGGATATTCAAGCCGGTAGTAACCGCAACCATTAGCCGTACCACAGATGATACTAACCGAGGCTTAGGCTTTGGTATTTTCTATATGATGGTTAATATTGGTGGTTTTTTAGGGCCAGTAATCGCGCCTATTATTCAAAAGAATTATGGTTGGCAATGGGTATTCATCTTTGCTTGTATTTGGATCTCGGTAAACTTTATTCCGGCGTTATTTTTCTATAAAGAACCTGAACGTCATGGTAAAAATAAAACACTCACGCAAGTATTCCAAGAAATGCAGCAAGTACTGGGTAATTTTCGTCTGGCCTTATTAGTTGTTCCCTTGTTAGTCTTGTTAGTGGCTTTTTATGCGGGTTTTATTGGTGCGCAGAGTACATTGGTAAGTCTGGCCGTTTTGGTGGTAAGCGCGGTTGTTTGGGATGTTTTGGTTACTAAGTTCTCAGATAAAGACAGCCTTGATAACGATTCGCTCACATCAGGCCAAGAACCACAAGCTCAGTTAGTACCAACAACCTTACCCTGGTATCTACAAAAAATGCGCATAGGTAATAAACCATTTATGATTTATTTGCTTATTTTGACAGGCTTTTGGACTGTCTATATGCAAATTTTTGTCACCCTACCTGTTTATATTCGCGACTTTGTTGATACCTCAGATTTGGTTTCACTACTACATAGCGTTAGCCCTTGGTTACACGATATTTTAACCACAGTTAACCTTGATACTTTATCGGGTGAAATTACCCGCTTAGCTATCAACTTTAAAGACGTCGATATTGGCCAAACGCCAGCGGCTTTACAAGAAGTAGTACGCACACTATCGTCACTGGATGTCCGCATACCTGAAGATGAAATCATTCATAGTTTTGCTCAATTTGATCAACTAAATCAGCTAACAGACTCAAGTGCACAGACTCTGAGTAAAGAGGTTGCTCAGCAGTGGTCGACGCAATATCGTCAAATGAACCCGGCAACTATTTTGAGTATTGATTTCTTAATGATCATTATTTTTCAAATTAGTATCAGTCGCTTTATTGATAAGTTTAAAGCCTTGCCTGCTTTGATTGTCGGCACCGCTATTTTATCGCTGTCTATGTTGATGCAAGGATTTGCTCACGGCATGATTTTGGGTGGTTTGTTAGTAAGTTGCGCTGTAGTGGTTTTTGCTGTTGGTGAGATGATTTCAGCGCCAAAAAGCCAAGAGTATGTGGCAAGTTTTGCCCCCAAAGATAAAGCCGCTATGTTTATGGGGTACTACTTTGTTTCAATGGCATTAGGTAACTTATTTGCCGGTTTACTATCTGGTTGGCTATATGGTTATTTTGCTACCCAGTTATCACGTCCTGAATTGATGTGGGCCATTATTGCCTGCTTAGGTTTTGTCACTTGTATTGGCTTTTATTTATTCAATAAGCACTTTATCAAAGATATTAAAAAGCAGCAGTTAGCACAAAAAGAGCAGTCAGCAGAACTCTCAACTGAATTATCAACTGAAAAATCAGCAAAGCCTTCAGCAACGGTAGCATAAGTAATTAACTATAAGAGGCTGTTTATTGCTACAGAGCAACAGCCTAAGCCTAAAGAAAAGTAGGATTAGTAATTAGTAATTAGTAAATGAAAGAGAAAGTAATGAGTAATATCTATGAGTCATACCTATGAGTAAGAATATAGCGCAAGCCGCTGAAAAATTTGAGCAGTGGCAACCTAATAACAGCCAAGAAATTTTTTTAACTATTAATACCCTTGAGTGTCATACCGGCGGTGAGCCATTACGCATCATCACTAGCGGTTTTCCTGCCCTTAAAGGCGAGACTATCCTAGCGAAAAGAGATTACTGTAGACAAAATTATGATGATCTTCGTCGAGCATTAATGTTTGAACCACGTGGTCATGCAGATATGTACGGCGCTATTATTACCGATGCTGAGCGAGACGATAGTCACTTTGGCGCAATCTTTATTCATAATGAAGGTTATAGCACCATGTGTGGTCATGCGGTAATTGCCTTAACAAAAACTGCGGTAGAGTCAGGTGTGGTTGCCAGAACCGGTGATGTGACTAAGGTTGTTATTGATGTCCCTTGTGGTCAAATACATGCCTTGGCCTACAGCCATAACGATGTGGTGAAACAAGTTAGCTTTCAATGTGTACCGTCCTTTGTTTATGCCAAAGAGCAAAAAATTCAAGTTGAGGGTATAGGCCTTGTCCAGTTTGACATTGCCTACGGCGGCGCTTTTTATGCTTATGTACAGGCATCACCTCTCGGCTTATCACTTATGCCTGAGCAACAAGAAAAGCTTATTGATTATGGCCGTAAAATTAAACAAGCCATTATAGAGTCGACAGCCCCAGAGCTGAGTATTACTCACCCAACAACCCCAGAATTAAGCTTTTTATATGGGGTGATTTTTATTGATGACTCGCCTAACCAAGGGGTGCACTCTCGCAATGTTTGTATCTTTGCTGATGGCGAATTGGACCGAAGCCCTACCGGTAGTGGTGTCAGTGGTCGCATTGCCTTACATCATGCAAAAGGGCAGGTTGCATTAAATGAAGCGATTACCATTGAAAGTATTTTAGCTAGCCCCTTTAGTGTGCAAGCCATTGAGGCACTCTCTTTTGCTGGCTTTGATGCCGTGATCCCCGAAGTGACTGGCGATGCCTATGTTTGTGGCAAAGGTCAGTGGCTTATTAACAGTGAAGACCCATTGAGATATGGCTTTTTATTGAGATAATCGAAAGTTAACAAGCGATTTTTTAACGTAGCATAAATAGTAAAATTCAAGTCGAATTTTTGAGGAGTATTATGAACTTAGCAACATTACGAGATAAAGTACTGAACAAGCCTTACAGTGCCATGCTGATCTTTAGTGATATTAATATCAGCTATCTTTCTACCTTTACCGGCCATGCGGCAACAGTATTATTAACCAGTAAGGGTAACTATTTACTGACCGATTACCGTTATTTTGAGCAAGCTAAAGAGCAAGCAAGCCACTTTAAAGTTATTTGCCGCGATAGAGCCAATCAAAGTTTAGCTTCACTCATTGAAGACCTGCTATTTCAAGATGACTGTCAGTGCCTCTCTTTTGAAAGTGAACATATTAGCGTAATGCAATGGCAACAAATTAATCAACAAGTCAGTCAATTAACTAAACTTGGGCAAATAATGCCAGTAACTGGCACCGTTGAAGCGCTACGCTTTATAAAGTCAGCCAGCGAAATCGCGTTAATGGAGCAAGCAGCAAAAATAGCTGATACCGCGCTAGCGACCATGCTTAACTCGGTTAAAGTTGGTGTAACAGAACGAGAATTAGCTATAGAGCTTGATTATCAAATGGCGCTATTAGGCTCTGATGAAGTGTCTTTTGCCACCATTTTATTATTTGGCGAGCGCAGTGCTTTGCCCCATGGTATTCCAGGAGATAGGCAACTAAAACTCGGCGATATTATCTTAATTGATTTTGGTGCTGTGGTTAATGGCTATCGCTCTGATATGACCCGTACCTTTGTTTTTGGTGAGGCAAGTGCAGAGCAAAAACATATCTATCAACTAGTACAGTCAGCCCAACAAGCGGCAATTGATGCGGTGAAGGAAGGGGTATTAGGCAGCCACCTTTATCAGCAATCGGCTAAAATATTATCTCATAGCGAATATAAAGAATACGCGGGCGAGGGCTTAGGCCATGGCGTAGGTTTAGTTTTACATGAGCAACCTTTTATTGGCCCTGATTGTCATACCCCAATTGAAAAAGGCTGCGTTTTTACTATAGAGCCAGGTATTTATATTCCTGGCTGGGGTGGTGTGCGTATTGAAGATGACGTGGTGTTAACTGACGATGGTTTAAAAATACTGACCAAGTCACCAAAAGGTCTTATTGAGCTATAGCTCAATAAATTATTAAACGTGCTTATGCATCTGGATCAGGTTCGTCATCCCAGTGGTATTTTTGACTACATGGCTGTAGGTACTTAGGTTTGGTCTGGAACCACAAACCTGAATCAGGGATCCAGTGTCTACGTGGCATTGGATCTTCGATCAGAAACCTCGAAGATGACGTTTACAGCTAACCCCTGAGTTAACAACATAACCATTTTATTAATAGCATTAACAGAGAATAGAAGATCACTATGAAAATTATTAGCGCCGATCAAGTTCACCAACACCTTAACTTTGACGAGTTAATTCCATTACTAAAAAATAGTTTTAGTCGCCCATTTAGTATGCCGCAACGTCAGGTTCACTCACTTGTTCCAGAGCAAAGTGATAATCATGATGCTTTTGCCTTATTACCTTCATGGAATGAAGACGTGATTGGCAATAAAATGTTCACTTATTTCCCGGACAATGCTGCTAAGCACGACCTGCCAGGATTATTTTCTAAAATCATGTTGTTTAAACGCCAAACCGGTGAGCCACTAGCGCTAGTTGATGGTACCAGTGTTACTTATTGGCGAACCGCGGCTATTTCAGCCTTAGCCAGTCAGTTACTTTCTAGAGAAAACAGCCAGCATTTAATGTTGTTTGGTACCGGTAACTTAGCTAAGTATTTAGTAAAAGCACATTTAACTGTACGAGAGATTAAAAACGTGACTCTATGGGGGCGTAACAGCGAAAAAGTGAATGACTTGATTAGCGAATTTACCGCCTTGTATCCAGCCGTTACTTTTACAGCCAGTGTTGATGTTAATGTTGAGGTGGCCAATGCCGATATCATTTGCTGTGCCACAGGCGCTAAAACACCATTATTCGACGGTAACCTTGTTAGTGCCGGTTGTCATATTGATTGTTTAGGTAATCACATGAAAGATGCCCGAGAGTGCGACACCACCACAGTCACGCGGGCTAGAGTATTTGTTGACAGCCTAACCAATACTTTAAACGAAGCCGGTGAATTACTGATGCCTATTGCCGAAGGTGCTTTTAACAAAGACGATATTGTTGGCGAGTTAGCTGATATGTGTAAAACACCATCATTACTACGCCAGTCAAATAATGAAATAACGTTATTTAAGTCGGTAGGCACAGCAATTAGTGACTTAGTTGCCGCATATCGCGTAGTAGAGAAATTGGCTGATTAAACTTACTTACTTACTTACTTACTTACTTACTTACTAAATAGCTAAATATTGATGTCGATAGAAAAAGCTAATACTCATAGCAATCATAAAAGGCGCTAATTTTATAATTAAAGTTAGCGCCTTTTTCATTTGTATTAATATGATAAATCTAATCTCCTGAATTGAACAAGGTTGGTCTACATAGTTGATTACTACTGTGAGGTATTGATTAAAGGTACCGCTATGGGTGCTACTTACAAGTCAAAATCATCCCCACTAGCGGCCACTTAAATACGAAAGCTGAGCTAAGGCCGAAGGTAATCCAATCTACATGTTTTGCTCTTTTATAGGGTGATACAAGGCTTACTGTCAATACATCCATTTTTTAATTATCTAACCCCTTAAATAACCACAGGTAAAAGAAAAATCAAGGCGAAAATAAAGGGTCAGAATACTTGATTACAGAACTGTTTTATTGTGAACTTTTTTTTATAAAGTGTTTTGTGGGGATTCGTCAGAAACAGTCACTTTGAATACATCTTAAAGATATCAAAGCATTCTGTTAGAATAATAGGTATTGATTAAAGAATACCGAGGCAGCATGTCAGAATTCAAAGAATTTTCACTTTTAGAGTCAATTATTGACCGCGTTAATCTTAAAGGCTATAAACAGCCGACACCGATCCAAAAAGAATGTATCCCAGCGCTTATTAATGGCAATGACCTTCTTGGTATAGCGCAAACAGGAACAGGAAAAACTGCGGCCTTTTCATTGCCTATTATCAATAATTTTGGGCGAAATAAAATAGATATCAAAGCTAAGAGCACACGTTCGCTCATACTAACGCCCACTCGAGAGCTTGCCTCGCAAATAATGCAAAACATTGATGACTACGCTGAGGGGTTAGGGCTTAAAACTAAGGTTGTTTATGGTGGTGTCGGAAGACAAGCTCAAGTTGACTCTATCGCACTTGGACTTGATATTTTAGTGGCCACCCCTGGCAGGTTATTGGATTTAATTGAAACGGGCGATATAAATTTTGCGGCGTTAGAAGTATTTGTATTAGATGAAGCCGACACCATGCTTGATATGGGGTTCTTTAACGATGTTCAAAACATCATATCTAAATTGCCAAAAAACCGACAAACACTATTGTTTTCAGCGACTATGCCTGCTGAAATAGAAATACTTGCAGAAGCCATATTAACGGATCCAACAAAAATTCAAATTACGGCTGAAACGGTTACTATCGATTTGGTTAATCAAAGTGTATACCATCTTGATAAATCGAATAAAATATTTTTGCTATTTAATATTCTGGAAAAACCTGAATATGAAAAAGTGCTCATCTTTTGTAAAACAAAGTATGGCGCTGACATCATTGTTAAAGCACTAGAAAAAGCATCAATAACAGCCGCTAGCCTCCACAGTGGTAAGACACAAGCAGTTAGGGAAGAAGCGTTACAAAACTTTAAAGATTCTAATTTAAGAGTATTAGTTGCAACTGATGTTGCTGCTCGTGGTATTGATGTTGATAATATTACGTTAGTTATTAACTATAACCTTCCTGAAGATCCAAGAAACTACATACATCGTATAGGGCGAACTGCTCGTGCTGGGAAAAGTGGCATGGCCATTTCATTTGCTGTAGAAAATGATATAAGGCAATTAACGAATATTGAAAATAGCATAGGGCAAGTCATTCCGGTTGTGATTGAACAGCCTTTCCATAAAGAGTTTTCAAAAGCACCTATACAAGTCAAGAAAAAGGTTAAAAAAACAAATAGAACAAGAACAAAAAAAAGATAAGGACAGGCATAAATTAGCCAATTAAAGGTTTTCAGCAAGACTACAAATATCACCTCATCTCATGATGCGTTAGACGTGTCTTTCTTTATGGTGAAGAATTGTTCACCTGAGTTACTTGTTATTGCGCAAAAGGTGGCTAATATGAAAAATAAACAAGGTAAACAAGGTAAACATCGTTAATCAGCAATACAATTTGCAGCTTAAGGTGGCATAATTACATTCAAAATCTGATTTTGTAATGGTGATAGCAAATCAGAATTATATTTTCACCAAAAATAAAGAGAATGTTATGAGTAAAGGTATAGTTAAGTGGTTTAATGCAGATAAAGGTTTCGGATTTATTACTCCAGAAGACGGAAGTAAAGATTTGTTTGTTCATCATTCAGAAATTCAGTCTGGCGGTGATTATGCAACATTGGCTGATGGCCAAGCAGTTGAATATGAAGTCGGTCAAGGACAGAAAGGCCCATGTGCAAATAAAGTTGTTGCTGTTTAAGCCGTAGCACATAACAAGCAAGTAAGTGGATGCGTTACACGCACTCACTTACTTGCTTATACGTTATCGATAGAAAAACCAACTCAAATCCGCTTCACCACCTAAATCCCTAATGTCGTCTTTTGGTAGAAGTGAGCCTTAGCTTTTAACCATTGAATAGTGAAAAATAGTTCACTGCTAATTACTTATTGGTGCACATTGAACTTGTGTCAGTACTTGCTCAATACTGGCAAGTGATAAATTATCTGAAATTCATTTGGTCGCTGTGATTAGCGCCTGACTTGCCATAACCCCATCAGCAATGAAGTAAGCAGCCAAAGCAAAGGTATAGCTCAAAGCAGTTATTAATGGTTTTGTCTTGTTCTTATTATCACTCATTGAAAGCTTTATTTGCTTATTATAATTACTATTTTGGCATTGTCTGCATCGCTCTCTTGAGAGCTAATTTCAAAAGAGCTAACTTCAAAAGAGCGATTCAGCTTAGCTATTCCTCATAGCCAAAAGGATTGTCAATAGTGTGAGCAGGCTCACTAAACCATTTTGGTCCAGACTCTGTCATGTAGAAATGATCTTCTAAACGCACACCAAATTCGCCATATAGGCACAACATAGGTTCGTTAGAAAAACACATGCCAGCAGCTAATGGCGTTTTATCGCCTCTCACTAAATAAGGCCACTCATGAATGTCTAAACCTACGCCATGACCAGTACGGTGTGGTAACCCTGGTACTTGATAATCTGGACCATAACCTTGAGTTTCAAGGTAGCCGCGCGCCGCAATATCTACCGACTCACAAGGTAAAGAAATCTTGGCCGCTGCAAAACCTTGCTCTTGCGCAGTTTTTTCATGTAACCATACTGCGCGTTGTTTTTCACTGGCTTCACCAAAGACATAGCTACGGGTTATATCTGAGTTATATCCTTGCACTAAACAACCCGTATCGATTAACACCATATCGTTTGTATCTAGGGTCTTTGGCACTTTTACCCCATGTGGGTAGGCGGTATCTTGACCAAATAATACGATACAAAAAGAGGAGCCTTTTGCTGCTCCCAATTTGATATGGGCTTGATTGATAAAAGCAGTTACCTCAGCAGTGCTGATACCCACTGTTAATATTTTGGCTACGGCGCGATGTACAACCATAGTCATGTCTTTAGCACGCTGTAATAAAGCGATTTCACTGGCTGATTTGATCATTCTACAACCGGCGGTAATACCCTTGCTACTGGTGAAGTCTAACGACAGGTTTTGTGCTTTGGCAGCATTAATCATACCGTCAACGGCGAAAAAGGCGGTAGATTCATCAATGGCAAAGGTGCCTTGAGTAATACTCATCTTTTTCAAGGTATTAATAACTAAGTCATAAGGTGATTCATGTTCGTGCCAGCTAGCAACCTCAGCTTCAATCTGCATAAAACCAGACAGTGTGCTTACTTCGAACCAGGGAGCTATATAAACTAACTCACCTTCCGCCGGTAATATTGCGCCAACTAAGCGTTCAGAGGCATACCAAGCTGTACCGGTAAAATAGGTTAAATTAGTGCCCGCATTGATATATAAAGCGCTAATGTTTTGTGCACGCATTAGCTGTTGTGCTTTTGTAATACGCTGTTGATATTCACCTAATAAAATAGGCGTGATATCAGTTGTCATATCGGTTAATTTACTTAATTCTAATTCGGCTGTAGAGCCACCAATACCAATGGACATATTATATTTCCTTTAAACTATTTACTTTATGTAATGCCATTTCATTAAATTATTGCTCACTTGTGCGGGTTAAAATACTCCATGTCAGCGTTGCTCTCAATCCCAATAGCCAGCTATTGCTTAATCGAGCGCCTTGCCCTGATTTGTTTTTCCTATGCACAACAAGATCAAAACCTTAATGAAACGGGTATGAGTTATATTTTACTGATTACTTAGGCTTACTAAAAGTGATCTGCTATATACCTGTAGGTATATTGTATACAATTAAATCAGTGAGACAAGTGTTAATATTAGGGGGGATATTTGTCGTACAGGCAAGGTTGAAATCCTTCAGTTAAGTCTTTAGTTAAACTTGCAGCTAATGCTTAACGAAAGGCATATATTGAGGCTTAAATTAGGGCATGAATTAGAACTTAAATGAAGCTTGTTATCCTATATAAGCTAACAAGAAAATTTTCTCGTCAGGTTATAGCTTCATCGAAGTGATTGCTAAAACCAGCGATCTTTAACTTTACCATATTGAAAGTAACCCCATTGACCAACACGTCTTAACGGCGCGAAAGGGAATGTTGTTAATGGCGTTTGGTAAATGGGTAGGTTAGGCACTGCAATACCGGCAACCTTGTCAGCTAAACGCTTACCTGCTTGTACCGAAAAAGACACACCACTGCCACAATAACCCATGGCATAAAATATGTTTTGTTGCTCATTTTGATAAATATGCGGCATGTCATCTAACGACATACATAACCAGCCAGACCAAGCATAATCGTATTTTACTGATGCTAGGGCAGGAAAATTAGTTTTCAATACTGTGAGTAAACGGTTTGCATAGTAAGGGTCAGCGGCATTCTTGCCAGTTATTGCCCCGCGGCCGCCAAATAAAATACGATTATCGGGAAGTTTTCGATAATAATACTTCAAAGCGCGTGTATCCATAATGACATTACTGGTTAAAAAATTACAAGCCGTTAATTGCTCTGCTGTTAATGGCTCAGTGACAATTATTTGTGAGAGTACAGGCAGACTTTTATTCTGGATTAATGGGTGAAAGTTTTTGGCTGAATAACCATTGGTGGCAATAACTACTTTTTTAGCTTTCACTATGCCGTTTGGCGTATGTAATACTTGCCTGTTTTGACTTTGTTGGCCAGCATGGTGTGATGATTCTTGTCGCCACAGCCCTACTGGTGAGTCACAATGTATGCTGACCCCCGCTTTTCTGGCAAGGTTTTGATAACCCCAAGCAAGTTTTAATGGATTAATACCAAAACCATCTTGATAACGTATTGCGCCATAGGCATTGTTATCGGCCATATAATCTTGATGTAACTGCTCACGCGTTAATATTTGCACGTCATAGCCAAACATCTTTTTTTGCAAGGCGGCAGTTGCTATCAAGCCTTTTAGCATACTTGGCTTGTGAGCGACTCGAATATAGCCACTGTCTTGCGGGTCACAATTAATGCCTTCGCTAATCAAGCTTTTTACGGTATCAACACCTGCGCACATCTCTTTATAAATACCGCGCATGACTTCTTCTCCCCATTGGGATTGCATGCTGGCGTAAGACTTTCGTCCGGATGATTTTAATATAAATCCGGCATTACGGCCACTTGCTCCCCAAGCCGTTCTATTGGCTTCTAATACAGTCGCTTTGATACCGTACTCACGGGCTAAGTGCAGCGCCGTTGACAAGCCGGTATAACCGGCCCCTATAATGGCAACATCGACATTGATATCTTTATTTAGCTGGCCATCATCCTCAGGTGCAGTCCCTGCGACATCTGCCCAATAACTACTAGGGTAGGGCGCATTAGCGCCAATTGATTCATCAAGAAGAGGATCGTACATATTTTATCCTAGTAGTTTTGTGCAGTTAACTTTTATAAGTTAGTAAGGCTATAGCTTAAACAACCCTTAAAGTTAAATCAGTATAAAATAATTGTTTCGCATTAATATTTATGAGTATTTTGTAAATATAACCATACGGGAATTGGTATTAATTAACTGAATTTTGATATTAAGGAATGATAAAATCTCATGGGACAACAATTTTCTGAATTGAGCACTAAGCATATAGAATTTATTGCACAGCAAAATATCTATTTTGTTAGCACTGCAGCAGAAACTGGCAAGGTAAATCTGGCATTGAAAAGTATTGGATTAATAAAAATAAACAAAGTATTGATGGTTTTGATACTGAGATTGTCAAACGCTCAGCCCTGCAAGAGGAATAGATTACAAGGTACAGCTTAGGGTTAGAGAGCCGTAGCTATGCCACGGCTTAATATCACTGCGGTAAGCGCGAGTATAGCTATTAAGACTCCAACTAAGAGAAAAATCCTCCAGTGCCCAGCTGAAACCTATACTCGCTTTCGCTTGTTTATGTTGGAGCTCAACCAATGAATCATAGGGTAAGCTACCTTCGATTGATAAATCATTAAAGCGATAACCAAGGCCAAGCCTTACATAGGTGGTTAAGTGACTGCCGTGAAGCGCTTCTGTTAAGTTTCCTATATGGCCAAAGTGGCTACTGAGACGACCGAAAGAGTTAGGCAGCATTGTTCCCCAGCGAAATAACAAACCGACAGACGCTTGAGTAGTTAGATTACCCAAAGCAACATGACTAAAGCCACTGACTTCCCATTGGCTGTTGGTAAAATATTCACCTCGATGCTTTTGGTTTCTGTAGAATAGGGAGTCTACTTCATAAGCAAACTGGGCTGTTACTTGTTCCTCTACTTGATACTGCCAACCTTGCGGTATGGTTGAACCTGTCACTTGATGTACTTTTGTTTGTACTCTTTCCGCCCTTGCTTTAGGGCCAATAACCCCTAGGGCTAGCCAGTTTTTTTGTGAAAAAGAGCGACCATAATCTGCGGTATGGCTTTCTAACTCGACTAAACCCACATAAGGCCTGTCATTGTTTTGTGAGCCGGTTATGCCAATATCATTTGGTGTCCACATACGCTGGGATACTTTGACTCCCCAGGCACTGTGATTTTTATTTACCGGGAAACGCATGCTGTGCTGCCATTGAAATAATAATGGCATACTTGATTTGTATTGTGGTTGATAATTTAGCAATGGTTGACTTTCCCAAGCTAAAGCAAAGCCATTGGTATAATTACCATCACTGGTAAATAAGCCATCATTTTCGAACTGAATACTCAATTGTCCAGCCTGTACTGGCAGGTATGTTAGTAATGAAATGGACAATAAAAAATAGATTGAGCAATAAGTGTTTTTGTTGCTAGCGAGCGCTTTATTCATAGCAAACTCCTATTCTTTCAACACTATTGAGTATAGTGCGGCTAAATATATTTGCAGGATACGATTAGGTTGGCGTTATAATTGAGTTTGAAATGAAAGATGACAGTTTTTTATAAAACCGCTAAGGACCAATAAAACAGAACCTACTTCGCGATAAACTTGCAATTATGATGAATGATTTTCTACTGTTTTTATTGAGGGTTGCTACTAAAATGTACAATTTATTTTACTAAAGATAATGGTACTACTTTATTAATCTTTTTCATTTAAACTTACTTATGAATGGTCTTGTGTAATAATACATGTGTGGTAACAATTTTTTGGAGGCTATTATGGCCCATGAGGAAATACGTAATATGTCTAAAAATACTGATGCTAGTGTAGATAACGGTAATAATGAACAAAAATCAACGTTGGAACAATTAGCCGACGCAAACCATGAAATTGAAGATTTAAAGTTACAAATCGCTTGGCTTGAGCGTTCTTACGAGTAGACTTTCTAGCATTTTTTCACTTGATTAGTGCTGTTTGTTAGCAATGAAGTGAATGAGTAAGAGTCACAAAACTCAATAGCTTGAAAAGGCAAATATAGTTAATATATTTGCCTTTTTTGTGTTTGAATGAACTCGGCTGTGAAAGTTTTCATGAGTTTTATATTTTATTGCGTTATTAAAGAAAAAAATCATCATTCACTCGATAAGTTATTTGCATATCTATGTGTTCATGCTATTTTCCCTGCATTGTGTTTAATACCATTCCGCATAAAGAAGTGACCACTTAGAATGATATGAGCGACATTAGAACAAATAAAATGTGTTTAGATATAGTTATTCTATATCAAACAATTTTTTTGTCGTTATCATGGTGCTCATACGTTCCCAAAGGGCGATTTTTAAAGGCTTATAAGCGGCGTTATAGATTTTGACAAGGGAATAACCATTCTCTTCAATCAATGCCTTGCCTCTAAGCCTTTAAATTATCGCTAAGCGAGCACTATCTTATACGGATTGGTATCAGACAAGATTATTTACAATTAATTCAGAGGAATTCGTCTTATGCCAAAGGCAAGTGATATAAAGAAAAATGCTGCGATAGAGCACAACGGTAAAGTGTTAATTGTTAGAGATATTACCCGTTCAGTACCGCAAGGTAGAGCAGGCGGAAGTTTGTATAGAATGCGCTTATACGATGTGGTTACTGGCGCTAAGGTAGACGAAACCTTTAAAGCAGATGATATGTTAAATTTTGCCGATTTAAGCCGTCGCCCATCAATGTTCTCTTATATTGATGGTGACCAATATGTCTTTATGGATAATGAAGATTACACCCCGTATAACTTGGATAAAGAATCCATTGCCGATGAGATTCTTTTTATTAATGAAGAAACTCAAGGCATATCTGTCATCATAGTTGATGATTCACCAGTGGCCATTGATCTTCCTGCTAGTGTTGAGTTAGTGATCACAGAAACTGATCCTTCAATCAAAGGTGCTTCAGCGAGTGCGCGTACCAAACCCGCTACCCTTTCTACCGGATTAACGGTACAAGTACCGGAACATATTTCTACCGGTGACAAAATTAAAATTAATACCGAAGAGCGCAAGTTTATGGGTCGTGCTGACTCTAAGTAAACTGTCTGCTGTGTAACTACAAACTTAGTTGCTAGTTTTTAAATGAAAATGCCCGAATATTCGGGCATTTTTATGCGGGTTAATAAGTTTTAAAGTAGCAGTGATTAATTATAAACAAGAAGGTTAAATTATGAGTGATTCAGTTTATTCCATTGGTCAGCAAGGCCAACCATGGGCGGATAATGAAAAAGGTTTATGGCTTGCTAAGCAAAACATTAAACGCTCTTATCAAGATGAAGTGTTAGCAAAGCTTGAATTGTTAACTGCTTCATTTGATATGATTCAATACGGCAGCTTAACTGTTGATGAAAGCCGCTACCCTTTATATGTCATGCAAAGTAAAAATTGGCAAACCAATAATAAAACAGTGCTAGTTACGGGTGGCGTACATGGCTATGAAACCAGTGGTGTGCAAGGAGCTATTCGTTTTTTAGAAACCAAAGCCAAAGACTTTAGTGAACAGTTTAATATCATAGTAGCGCCTTGTGTTAGTCCTTGGGGCTATGAAACCATTAATCGCTGGAATAATAATGCGATTGATCCAAACCGCTCATTTTACCCAAATAGTCCGGCGCAAGAATCGGCAGCGCTGATGTCATATATCCTAGAACTTGATGTCGATATTGCTATGCATATTGATTTACATGAAACCACTGACACGGATAATAGCGAGTTTAGACCAGCACTTTCTGCCCGTGATGCTATTGAGCAAAAAAGTTGGAATATACCGGATGGTTTTTACTTGGTTGCCGACTCAACAAAGCCTGAAGCTGATTTTCAACGTGCTATTAACCAAGCTGTAGCAGAGGTGACTCACATTGCCCCAGCAGATAGTGATGGTAAATTGATAGGTGTTGAGCTTGAGCAGCTTGGTGTTATAAATTATGCCGCGAGAGATTTAGGTTTATGTATGGGCTTAACGGATGCGCCATATGTTACCACCACAGAGGTTTATCCTGATAGCCCTCTGGTTGATGATGAAAACTGTATTAAAGCACAAGTTGCTGCAATATCTGCTGCCGTAGCATTTATTTAAAACTTAGCTGATAGTTAGCTCATAATTATCTAATACAAAAACGCCTACTAAGTTAGTAGGCGTTTTTATGTCATAAGTCGTGCTTACTTCCTATAAAGCTGAACAAGCAAAGCTATGTCTATCTTAGCCGTTATTCTTGAACAATTAATATTTATAAGTTAGTAATTATTAGTTAGCTACTCTAAGTGGTTAGTTTTCATAGCGCACCGCTAAATCATCTACTTGAATGTTACCAAATAGGCGACCATCTGGTGTTGCTGCTGTTGCCGTTTGCCTAGTGAGTTTAGTGACCATAACTTTATAAGGGCTTAAGTTAAACCCCGCGTATGACTTTCCTGAGTTATTGGTAAAATGAGTAAGGTGTAACAAGCTAAATTCATCACCTATTTTTAAACCGTGATCTCTGCCTAAGTTAATGGTGACTTGGTTACCTTCGACTTGAATGATTTTACCTCGGCTTGGTTCACACATAATATTCTCATCAATATCTTTAACAACCTTCTCGATAATATTATTAACCATCAGGCCATATTCACTTTGCCAAAAGGCATTGCCATAGACATCAACTTTATGGCGCTTGGAAAATGTCCATGGCGCGGTATTTTGATAAGAATCTTGCCAAACTAATTCACCATTTAGGCCGTTATATAGATAGAAATTCATGGCAAAGTTTCTGGGGTAAATACCTTGTTGCCAAAACAACCAGCTATTAGTGGCTTGTTGGTCAAAAGAGGTATTGGTGATTTCACTAAACATAACATATTGACTATCGGTGCTTTCACTTAACGATTGTGTTAATTGAGCGATTTTATCACTGGCTAAGCTGTTATTTAAACGAGAAAATTCAGTTTTGTTATTGAGTATGCTACTGGTTTTAGTAAAGGCACTGTGCTGATTTAGTTGTTGACCCAGTTGCTGCATAACCGCTTTATCAATGAGGTAAATCTTACCTACATTAGCTTGCTCTCTATGTAATAAATGGCTACGAGTAAGCAGTAGTGACTTTTTAAAATTGACAGCAAAACACTTTTTATCTTGAGGGAATATATCCGCACGAATTGTCACAGTAATAAGGTTGTCGCTGTGTATTTCATCAACTAATTCAATAGAATTGACACTGCCACTTGCCCGGATGCTAATGTGATCTTGGGTTAGTAAACCGTTCACTACTTGTTGAACGCTTGAAACACTGGCACCAGAAACGAGCAAAGCTTTTTTAAGGGCATTTTCCATCGCTTTAGTGCGAGCAAGCTCTAAACTTATATCATTGGTTCGTGCATGGCCTTGCGTCTCATACCACTGACTGCTGGCAGAAAAACTGCATAGCAAACTGATGAGTGTTAATTGTTTGATGAGCTTGTACATAGTTGTTGTCATCTTCCTTATTTAGCTTGAACCCTTTTTACTAGAGTGTCGGCAATAGCCTTTTTTATGAACTTATTTGGATTATGCATATTTCATGCCTTTTGGATGCTGGTTAATTTAGCTAGTCAATAATTATTGGCTTAGAATGTGCATTATTCTGATTATGAAAATTAATAAAATATGACTAGTTGCTATAATTGTAGTACTTAGTTTTGAAGGGGAATACCATGAAAAAATGGCTAATACCATTTCTTTTACCAGTCTTACTCTCATGTGAGACAACAAACAATGATGGCTTTTATCAATTAACCCATAAAGAAAAAGGGCAGATTGATAGCTTTGAACTACCTCGTCATGCCATTAATGATGTGGTTAAAGGTTTAGCGTATCAAATGCTAAGCAGTAGTAGTTTTGTTAACGCAAAAACGCCCATTGCGGTAGCCTCTTTTGTTGATTTAAAAGACCTTGAATCAACTAATTGGCTAGGTAATCAGCTAGCTGAAAGTTTTATTCATGAGCTTCAACGTCATGGTTTAGTTGTCATCGATTTTAAAACCACAGGTCATATCCGAGTAACAAAAGAGGGTGACTATGTCTTTAGTCGAGATTGGCAAGAATTGCCAGAGCGTCAAATTATTGACTATGTTGTTTCGGGCACTATGGTTGAACAAGAAAATGGCATTTTAGTTAATGCCCGTATGATTGGTATTCAATCTAAAGTTGTTGTCGCTACCGCACAATCATTTATTCCTGCTTGGGTCTTAGGTGATGAGATGAGTCACAGTGAGAACGTGAAAATGAGAGATGGCATGATTATTCGAGACAATGCTATGTTGCGTAACGACGAACGTGCTGTGATTATACAAAATTAGAAGTTAATTCAAAATGTTAAGTAAGTATATTAAGTAAGTATGTTAATAAATAAGACAGTTTTATTAGCGGCTAACTCCAAAGGTGTATATATGAGTAAATCATTAACTCGTGTCATTCTTATTAGCAGTGCACTCTTTTTAACGAGTGCCTGCTCCCTTGTTTACGACAAACATGTGCAGTGGCAAACCGTAAAACCTGAGACTTTCCCTGTGCTATATGCGACAGGTTTTGCTCCTATTAGTCTGCAAAAATCAACACATGAAACGCAGCGGATGCTAATGGCCATCAAGGCGTCAAAAATTGCCGCCTACGCCGAGTTGGCAGAGCAAGTTTATGGTCAGCAAGTTTCTGGTAAGGTCATTATGGCTGACTTATTAATAGAGGATCAGCAGTTAATGGCTTCAGTTCAAGGCATTATACGCGGTGCTAAAGTAGTGAAGAGCTATCCTGTTGGCGATGTTTATACCACTGAATTACTTCTCGATTTTGAAGATGTCTATAATATTTATCAAGCAAACCAAAATAGAAAAGAAATCACAGATATAACTCACTTCTAATTGCTACAAACGACCTAACCTACTAGCAATAATAAAACAAAAAAGGCGTTAATCTTAATGATTAACGCCTTTTTTTGCTGTTTCAATTTTCGATGTTTCAATATAGCTAAGCTTTGAGTCCTAAACTTGACAGACCAGCACTTTTTTTGCCTTTATTGTCATAAGTAATAGCATTCTTATTGTGGCTCTCTAATAGACTGGTTTTCATGCGCTCTACGGCGAGTTGAGAGTGTTGGATGATTTGGCCATTGACTAAATTCTGCTGTTGGCAATGTTTTAACAACTCGGTGATTTCTGCTAGTTGGGCTACTAATTTACCTGCGGCCTTATCTTGCGCGAAGCCCTGATGTAGAGATATGTTTTGGTCTAGTTGCTGAATGGCTAATAACAGGGTGTTCTTTTCTTGGCTGACGGTGAGTAGCGCTTGGGGATCGTGCTGCTGTAAAATGTTCTTTTCATTCGCAATTACTTGAGCCAGTGCCGTTAATTGCTGGTGTTGTAGCGTCAACAATTCATTGGAGGTTAATTCTTGGTGATTCGACCCTTGTAACATAGGCTTACCTTTGTTTTTGCTATAAATAATATGCCTAACAGTCTATCGTTAAATTAGCTTAAATTCAAAGCTAGCAATACTAGCCGCTAATTTTTCAGGATCTATTTTATAATCACCAGCGCTGATAGCCTTTTTTAATTCATCAATTTTCTTTTGATTAATCACTGGCGCATCTGCGGCTTTCTTCTGTAATTCATTCAGCTGTTTTGCTTGCGGAGTAATCGACACTGAGTCTTGTCCTGCACTTTTTACTTGTGCATTACTTGATGACGTTTGCGCTGATTGCTGCTTTACTTGCTGTTGCTGAGTCTGTTGAACTTGATTGTTTGCATTCAAGTTATTGATATTTATAGCCATAATTTCATCCTATAGCAATGAAATGATATTTTAAATGAGTTCTATTACCTTTTTATCGGCCATCAGCAGAATAACTTTAGCTAAAAACACATTAAAATATAAATAACATCACACATAAGTTAACCGTATAATTATTTGTTAACCTAGGTTGTGTATCTTTTGATTATAGATTAATTACTACTTGGTTAATAGCTTTGACACGCGGGGTAATAATTTTATTTGAACGAGTGTTTTTTACTCTAATTTGCTCATTAATATTACCAGAGCTTAATGCTATGCCTTGAGTTTTAATAGTGAAGACTTTTGATGAGACCGTAATCGTAACCACATCGCCTTTACAAATTAAGCAGATACTTCTTTTACTAATGGTTTTACCCTTAGTAATACGCCTTTTCGCCTTAGCGCCAAAAACAATGGCAGTATCGGTTATTTTTTCACCGCGGATTCTGTTGATGGCTATATAAGCTAGCTCGACATTGCTTTCGTCAAGCCGGTCTCCTTGGTTAATCGTACTTTTTGCAATTAAAACAGCTTTAGTTATTTCAACTTTGGCCGATAAATATATTTTCCATGGTATTGATTCATCACAACTAATTTTAATATTTACATTTCTAGTACTTTTTTTATCAGATATATTTGCTGTTAAGGGAATTTTGCATGACTTTATTACTATTCTGGGATCTAAGTGAGCAACAGAGATAAGAACCTTTTCTTCGTTTGTTGAAGGGAATTCTTCTATTAAATAGGTATGTGCAAAACGTTCAATAAATGCACTGTCTAGTTCGGTTGCAGCAACAATTGGCTGCTTAATAAGCAATAAGAATAAAAAAAATAAAAAATGTTTGGTAAGTCGCATATATTTTGTTATCTATCTTTAAGTAAATGCAAATAATCGTCTATGCTTAACCTAAGTTAGCAGTATGAAATGAGGTTAAATCAAGCGTCAACTATCAGGCGCTTAGTGTGATTATCAACTCTATATTTTAAATACAATTCAAGAATTGTGCCTTAAGTGTTTATTTGTTTAAACATTATAAATGGGTACGGTGTTACATGAGGTTTATATGGCAGGCATACTCGATTCGGTAAATCAGCGCACACAACTTGTAGGCGAGAACAGATTAGAATTGCTACTCTTCAAACTTGTCGGTAGGCAACTCTTTGGCATTAATGTATTTAAAGTGCGTGAAGTGATGCCATGCCCGAGATTAACTATATTACCTGGACAAGACTCTTATATTAAAGGCGTTGCTCATATTCGTGGCCAGACTATTTCTGTCATTGATTTAAGTAAATCAACCGGGGGCAGGGCAATCGAACAAACAGCAGATAGCTTTATTATCATTGCTGAATATAATCGAAGCGTGCAGGGCTTTCTTGTTGCCGGTGTAGAGCGAATAGTGACCTTAAGTTGGACAGATGTCATGCCTCCTCCAGAGGGGGCCGGTAAATCGAGTTACCTAACCGCTGTCACTGAAATAGATGACCAAATGGTGTCAATTTTAGATGTTGAGAAAATTTTAAATGAAATTAGTCCTGTTTCAACAGAGGTAAGTGAAGATATAATTGATGCTAGCGTTGGTGAAAGTCTAGGCGATAAGCTGGTGATGATTGCTGATGACTCAACGGTTGCACGAAACCAAGTTAGAAGAGCACTTGAGCCATTAGGTATTAATATGGTTTTAGCTAAAAATGGTCGTGATGCTCTAGAACAGTTATTAGCGATTGAGGCGACGTGTGAACATAGTATTACTGAAAAAGTTGCCTTGATGATTTCTGACATTGAAATGCCAGAAATGGATGGTTATACCTTAACGGCAGAAGTTAAAGGTAATGATCGCATGGCCAAGATGCCCATTATTTTACATACCTCGTTAAGTGGGGTATTTAATAATGCCATGGTTGAAAAAGTGGGGGCAGATGATTTTATTGCCAAGTTTCACCCAGATGAATTAGCTACTGCTGTAAAAAAATGGTTAAAAATAGAAGACTAACGCTTCAATACTACTTCAACGCCATTAGACGTGAGTTTATGGCTCCCCCCAATTTTGGTGGATTTAGATGAATACTTCGAAATAAACAGGAAGCTATTGTGTCAGCAAGAGAACTTGATGAAAAAAGTTACAACCAATTCAGAACCTTTTTAGAGCAGCAATGTGGCATTGTGCTCGGTGGAAATAAGCAATATTTAGTTAAGAGCCGCTTAGCCCCGTTAATGGCAAAGTTTGATGTTAGTTCCCTAGGTGAATTAGTTACTCGGACACTTTCTCCGATAGAGCGGCAATTACGTGCCGCAGTCATTGATGCCATGACTACCAATGAAACCTTATGGTTTCGAGATGATTACCCGTATAAGTTACTGCAAAGTAAATTATTGCCAGATTTTGCTAATAGGAAAACCCCAGTTAAAATTTGGTCGGCCGCAAGTTCTTCTGGTCAAGAACCATACTCTATTGCTATGTCTGTATTGGAGTACCAACAAAAAAATCCAGGATCATTCCCTCGTGGTGTACAGGTTATTGGTACCGATATTTCAACAACAATGTTAGAGCACTGTAAATACGGTCACTATGATAGCTTAGCTATTGCTCGTGGCCTATCGGAAGAACGTAAGAGGCGCTTCTTTGAAGCCGGTGATAACGGCATGTTGAAGATTAAAGATCAAGTTAAGAAAATGGTCAGTTTTAGGCCGCTTAATCTGCTGAATAGTTATAGCTTGATGGGGCGTTTTGATATTGTCTTTTGTCGTAATGTGTTGATTTATTTCTCACCGGAAATTAAGTCACAAATAATCAGTCAAATTCATGGCGCATTAAATCCCGAGGGCTATTTATTTTTAGGGGCCTCGGAGTCTTTATCCGGAATAAACCAAGATTTTACTATGTTACGTTGTAACCCTGGCATCGTTTATCAGAAAAAATAATCCAACCTCATTTTGCTAACAGCTATTTAAAATAGCTGTTAGCAACCATTCTTAATAGTCACTCTCTTTCTTTTACAACTACCTAGTTTAATCCTTTGGCATAAATATTGAATATCATTTAGCTATAACGTAAATAATCGTGAGGCTATTATGGCTATAGGATTTGATCAAAGCTTTCAATTACACTCGCAGGGCATGCTTATTCGCTCTCAACGTGCCGAAGTTATTGCCAGTAATATTGCCAATGCCGATACGCCTGGATACAAAGCTAAAGGGTTAGATTTCAAACAAGCAATGGCACAAGCCGCAAATAAGCAACAAATGGGCATGTCGCGTACCAATGAAAAACACTTTGATGTACGTACTGAACTAAATAATTCTGTTAATTATCGTATACCCGATCAACCTGATACCGGTGATGGTAATACTGTAGATGTACAAGTGGAACGAAACTTGTATCTAAAAAACTCATTAGAGTATCAGGCAAGTGTTCAATTTCTTAATGGCAAGATAAAAGCCATGAAGAAAGTAATTAGCGGAGGTCAATAATTATGAGTCTTTTCAACGTATTTGATATTACGGCAAGCGGTATGAGCGCACAATCAGTCCGCTTGAATACAACCGCGAGTAATATAGCTAATGCTGATAGCGTTAGTAGTAGTGCCGATAAAACTTACCGCGCTAGACATCCTGTTTTTGCCGCAGCCATGCAAGAAGCTGCCGCAGGGCAAGGGAGACATGATGGCAGTGGCGTCGGGGTTAGTGTTTTAGGAATTGTTGAAAGTGATAAGCCGCTAAATGTTGAATATGCACCTCATCACCCAATGGCAGATAAAGATGGCTATATCTATAAACCAAACGTTAATGTTATTGAAGAGATGACTAATATGATCTCTGCATCCCGTTCATATCAAACTAATGTACAGTTAGCAGAGTCAGCCAAAAATATGCTCAATAAAACATTACAGTTAGGGCAAAGATAATGATGGCTTATAAAACAGTAATTACCCTCGTTGGTGAAGAAATGAATGATGCTACGAATACAGTGATATCAGCATCCCGTTCATATCAAACTAACGTCCAGCTAGCTGAGTCAGCCAAAAACATGCTCAATAAAACATTACAGTTAGGGCAAAGATAATGAGCCATTTTAATATTATATTTAGTCTATTGCAAAACGTAGGAGTAGATAATGACATCCGTTACTAATACCAATCCTTTAGATGGAATTCGTTGGCAAAAAGAAGAATATAAAGAAGCAGAGCAAGATAAAGGCATGCTTACCCAGGCTGACTTTTTTGCACTGTTAACTCAAGAATTAGCGAATCAAGATCCAACTAAGCCGGTTGATAACAATGAAATGATCTCGCAGATGACTGCCTTTTCCACCACTGATGGTGTGTCAAGACTGAATGATTCTTTTGACAGTTTTGCCGGCTCCATGACTTCTAGCCAAGCACTGCAAGCTTCATCGCTTGTTGGACGAAGTGTTTTGGTCGAAGACAATGTCTTTGGCATGGAAGAAGGTGAAATGGTAAAAGGCAAGCTGGTTACAGACACTGCAGCCAGTAACGTTAATATTTATGTTGAAAATATTGCCGGTGAAATTATTCAAACTGTGCCAGTAGGGAGTGTTGCCGCCGGTGGTATTACCTTTACTTGGGATGGTCAAACAGATAAGGGCGAACCAGCTCCGGAAGGCGCTTATCGTTTCCGTATTGTTGGTTTGGTCGAAGGGCAAGCCGCTGAAATAGAGGCGATGACATTCCGTAAAGTAGATAGCGTCACTTTAGCCGGTGCTGGCGGCAGTATCATACTTAACCTTAACGGCGGAAGTTCTATGGCATTAGCCGATGTGGTAGAAATAGCCGATGGTGACAGTTAAATTTAAATGAATTTTAGCGTTTTAATTAAGTAGAAAATATAGGCTATACCTGGCCGAGCATGAACAAGAATTTAGCTAGGCAGGTATTAAGCAAAGTAGCGAATTTTTAAGAAAGTTAGATTATGTCATTTAACTTTATTGGTGCATTAAGCGGTTTGTAACCGTGAAGCATTTAAGTGGATTTACAACATTAGCATTATATTAGTTTTGTTGTCGCCGAACGAATTTTTAAGAGAGTTAGATTATGTCATTTAACTTTATGGGTGCATTAAGCGGTTTGTAACCGTGAAGCATTTAAGTGGGTTTACAACATTATAATTAGATTACTTTGTTGTTGCCGAACGAATTTTTAAGAGGATTAAACTATGTCATTTAATATTGCATTAAGCGGGCTAAACGCCGCACAAAAAGACTTAGATGTTACATCAAACAATATTGCCAATGTTAACACTGTTGGCTTTAAAGAGTCTCGAGCAGAGTTTGTTGATGTATATGCGGCATCTTTACTGGCTTCAGGTAAAACTAAAGTAGGTGATGGTGTTTTAACGGCAGATGTTGCTCAGCAGTTTTCCCAAGGCAGTATTCAATTTACCAATAACTCCCTTGATTTAGCTATTACCGGTAATGGTTTTTTTGCCACTGTACCTGAAATTGACAGTTTAGAGACTTCTTACACCCGTGCCGGTCAATTTAAATTAAACGACAGTAATTTTGTCGTTAATTCATCCGGTGGTTATTTATTGGGTTTTCCAGTCAATGCTGATGGCTCTTCTTCATCGGTAGCGCTAAGTACCTCAGCGCCAATACAAATACCGACAGCTTCTGGCGCACCAACAAAAACAAGTGAGGTGGATGTTAAGATGAATTTACCTGCGGGTGATGCTATACCCGCCTTTGCCTTTGACCATACTGACCCACTAACCTATAACAACTCGACCTCGGTAACCATTTTTGATTCGTTAGGCGATAGCCATGTAATGACTTATTACTTTATAAAGTCAGCGCCAAACCAGTGGGACATGTACGCTGCCGTAGATAATATATTGGTCGATATTCCTACCGGACCCGTTAATAATGGTGCGGGTATTAACGGCGCACAATTAACCTTTAATCCAAGTGGTGATTTCATTGGTCAACTTCCCGTTACTATTCAAACCGCACAATTGAACGCGGCGATATTAAGCAATGGCGCTGATCCTACTCAGCAGATCATTGTCGATTTTAATTTAGATGGCACAGGACCAAACGCGAATGAACCAACCCAGTTTGCCTCTAATTTTGAAGTAACCTCATTAAAGCAAGATGGTTTAGCGGTAGGCCGTTTAACCGGTATTAATATTGGTACTGATGGTCTGGTACGTGCAACTTACAGTAATGGTACCGAGCAACCTTTAGCGCGTATTGCCTTAGTTAGCTTTGCCAATAATCAAGGACTCACGCAAGTAGGGAATACTTCATGGAAAGAGAGTATTGTTTCCGGTGAAGCGTTAGCCGGTGAAGCGGGTGCAGGTACTTTTGGTACCATTAACTCCTCGGCATTAGAGCAATCCAATGTTAATTTAACCACCGAATTAATTGATTTGATTTCTGCCCAGCGAAATTTCCAAGCTAACTCGCGCGCCTTGGAAGTTGATAACCAGTTAAACCAAACTATCTTACAAATTAGATAGTTTTCATAACCGTTAACGTTATTGGCAAAGAGCACATACCAGTAAGTTAATGATAAAGCTGTTAGCAGGCATTTTTCTAGACGCCACTAGCAGCTTTTTTATTTTATAAACCTCCTTAGATATTTCACCACAATATCTACCACTAGATACACCACTTTATTTTTTCCGCTCAATAAATGCTTTTTTGATAGCTGGCACCCTCCTTGCATTTACAAGATATAATCTTTTATTTTTGGAAAATCATTATGGATAAGTTGCTTTATATCGCCATGAGTGGCGCTAAACAAAACATGCAAGCCTTATCAATAAATGCCAACAACTTGGCGAATGCTAAAACTACTGGCTTTAAAGCCGATTTAGCACAAGCGCGCAGTATGCAGGTATATGGCGAAGGGCTACCTTCCCGTGTTTTTTCAATGACAGAACGTGCTAGCCAAAATTTTGACTCAGGCTCAGTCCTTCATACCGGTCGTTCATTAGATGTTGCCATTGAAGGCGATGGCTTTTTTGCCGTACAAGCTGAAGACGGTCAAGAAGCTTATACCCGTGGTGGTCATTTTCGTTTAACAGAAACTGGCGCATTAGAAACTAATGATGGCGAACTCGTTATAGGTGAAGATGGCCCTATTACCTTGCCGCTACCGGTAAATAACATTCAAATTTCTCGTGACGGCACCATCATGGTTCAGCCAGAAGGTGCACCGAGTAGTGTGCAAGAAGAAGTAGGCCGTATCAAATTGGTGAACCCAGATACTCGTTTAGTCGAAAAAGGCAATGATGGTCTTTTTCGCGCCAAAGATGGTGGGCAATTACTTGCCGATGTTAACGTTAATGTTCTCGGCGGTGCATTAGAATCAAGTAATGTTAACCCAATTAATGAAATGACCGAGATGATTGCATTACAGCGACAGTTTGAAATGCAATTGAAAATGATGAAGACCGCAGAAGAAATTGATGCCAGTGCTGCTTCGTTATTACGTGCTTTCTAAGCATTGGCAATAACTATTAGTAATAAGTAATAGCAATCTTTCAGTAAATGTTTACCTGTTTTTCAAAAACAGTTACCACTCAATCAGAGGTGATGTATGAACCCAGCATTATGGATAAGTAAAACCGGCTTAGATGCGCAAAATAAAGATATTGCGGTAATTTCTAACAACTTAGCGAATGCTAGCACCATAGGCTTTAAAAAAAGCAGGGCAGTTTTTGAAGATTTACTTTACCAAAACATTAATCAACCAGGTGGCCGCACGGCACAAGATACGGAAGCGCCGTCAGGTTTGATGTTAGGTGCGGGTACCAAAGTAGTTGCCACGCAAAAAATTCATACACAAGGTGACATGATTACCACAGATAACGCGCTTGATTTGATGATTCAAGGTGAGGGTTTCTTTGAAATATTGATGCCTGACGGTAGCTCTGCTTATAGTCGTAATGGTCAATTTACCATGGATGACGAAGGTAATATGGTTACTCCTGGCGCGGGTTACCTAATTCAGCCGCAAGTAACTATTCCTGAAGATGCCTTAAGCATTATTGTCTCTCAAGATGGTGAAGTTTCAGTGACACTGCAAGGACAGGCGGAGCCTGCCGTGGTAGGTCAAATTAACTTAATCAACTTTGTTAACCCTACCGGCCTTCAGCCAGTCGGGCAGAATTTATATATAGAAACTGCGGTTAGTGGCGCGCCGCAAGAAGGTGTTCCTGGTCTTGAAGGTTACGGTATGTTAGTCCAAGGCGCACTTGAAACTTCCAATGTAAATACCACGGAAGAGCTGGTTAACTTAATTGAGAGTCAGCGTATCTATGAAATGAATTCCAAAGTGATTTCCGCCGTTGATCAGATGCTGAGTTATATCAATCAACAGCTTTAGTACAAATTCTTATTTTATATTGTTCAGTTTATATAGTTAAGATTTATATAGCTCAGTTTTATTTAGTTCAGATTAACCTAGTAAACAAACAGGAGGCAGTGATGAAAAGTAAAACCATTTTAAGAAAAGTTACCTTAAGTAAAGGCTATACATCCATGGTTAAGTTACTTTCCGTTAGCTTATTAATTGCAGTTACTACAGCTTGTAGTAATACCGTCGAATTAAGTAAAGCACTGCCAAACGACCCTGACTTTGCGCCAATAATGCCAGAAGAAGAAGAAGAACGTATTGTACCGACGGGATCATTATTTAAACCCAATTACGTTAATAATATTTATTCAGACTCTAAAGCGCACCGTGTTGGCGATATTATTTCAGTTATTTTAAGTGAAAGAACACAAGCCAAGAAAAATGCTAAAACTGAGCTGAAAAAAGAAAATGACAGTAGCTTAGATGCCGTTACCGGTCTAGGTGGTTTTCCCGTCACTATTGGTGGTGAATCACTTCAATTCGGTATCAGTCAAGATTCAAGCTTTAAAGGTGACTCAAAAGCTGATCAAGGTAACAGCTTAACTGGCAATATTTCAGTGCATGTACTGAGAGTGTTACCTAACGGGAATTTAATGATTCGTGGTGAAAAGTGGTTAACGCTAAATAATGGCGATGAATATATTCGCTTAACGGGTGTTATTCGCTCTAAAGATATTAATTCTAACAATACTATTTTATCAACTAAGGTCGCCAATGCGCGCATTCAATATGCAGGTACCGGTAGCTTTGCTGATACCAATGAGCAAGGTTGGATGGTTAAGTTTTTCAACAGCTCTTGGTGGCCATTTTAGTTTCTTCACAGATAAAAATAGGCTTGGCGTTAACTTAAAATTTCAACCCAAAGTTTCAGCCTAAAGTTTTCGTTCAAAGTGTTTTTTAAGGGTTTAGTTTAAGGTTTCAATCTAAGGTATAAGTCTAATGAAAGTAGTAATAAACACATTTATCCTCCTGGCATTATTGGCATCCTTGTCAGTAAGTGCTCAGCGTATTAAAGATTTAGCCGATGTTGCTGGGGTTCGTTCAAACCAACTAGTGGGTTATGGTTTAGTGGTTGGTTTACCTGGCACCGGTGAGCAAAGCCCGTTTACCGAGCAAAGTTTTAAAACGATGTTAAGTAACTTTGGTATTACTATGCCAGAAAAACTAAAGCCAAAAATCAAAAATGTTGCTGCTGTAGCGGTACATGCTGAATTAAGAGCCTTTACAAAAACTGGGCAAACTATAGATGTTACTGTTTCTAGTATGGGTAGTGCGAATAGCCTACGTGGTGGTACCTTATTACAAACTATTTTAATGGGTATAGATGGTAATGCTTATGCGGTAGCCCAAGGTTCTCTAATCGTTAGTGGTCTAGGCGCACAAGGTTTAGATGGCTCGCAAGTGCTCGTTAATATTCCAACGGTAGGTCGTATCGCTAACGGAGCTATTGTTGAGCGAGAGGTTAAATCACCTTTTTCATCTGGAGATCATATAACCTTTAATTTACGTCACTCTGACTTTACCACTGCGAAGCGTTTGTCTGACACCATTAATAATTTAATTTCCGGCTCTGCCAAAGCCCTTGATGCTACCTCGGTGCGCGTTAGAGCGCCTCGCGATATTAGCGACCGAGTGAGTTTTTTATCTGTACTGGAAAACCTTGAGTTTGAACCAGCATCTCCTGCGGCAAGAATTATTGTTAATTCACGTACCGGCACAATTGTTATTGGCTCTGAAGTGAAACTACTGGCCGCAGCCATTACCCATGGTGGTATTACTGTCACCATCAATGAAGTGCAAGATGTCTCACAGCCAAATGCTTTTGCCGAAGGCGAAACCGTGGTTACTAATCAATCAGCAATCAATGTTAGCAACTCTGATGCCCGTATGTTTGTCTTCAAACCAGGGGTGACCTTAGAAACCTTGGTTCGAGCTATCAATGAGGTTGGTGCTGGTCCTGGCGATGTTATGGCTATTTTAGAAGCCCTAGACCAAGCGGGTGCTATACGCGGCGAATTAATAATCATCTAAATTAACTGCTCAGGTTGTCGTTGTATGAATCGATTTAGGCGTCAAAAGTACTCATTGACTAACGTCAACTCCGTGCTATTTTCTTTAAATTGACCCATACAACTTAAAGCTAAACCGTTAATAGCTAAATAAGTAAATAAGTAAATAAGTAAATGTTGATCTTGCTAAAGAAAGAATAAAAGAGCAACAAAAGACAAAGTTAACTTTTTAATAAACAATAATTAATTTATTTTTAGGTAAGTAGCATTATGGATATCAATTTAAGCCAAAATCATAACTTTGATCAAGCGCGTAATGCCCTTGAACTCACTGGCTTGAATGCTATTCGTGAACAATCGCGATCTACCGATGGTGAAGCTAAAAAAGAGGCGTTAAAGGAAGCGGCGCAACAATTTGAAGCCATCTTTATGAGAATGCTACTTTCAAGTATGCGTAAAGCACAAGATGTACTTGAGTCAGACAGCCCTTTTAATTCTGAATCAAGTAAATTTTATCGCGACATGCATGATCAACAAATGGCGGTTGAGCTTTCTTCTAATGGCTCCCTTGGTTTAACTGATTTAATTGTTAGACAATTGGGCGGTGATAGTGGTGGTTTCAAACCTAGCTCTGTATTGCGAAATGATGGTAATTTACCGGTAAATAACACGGCTAACCCTCGTGATGATAAAGCCAGTGCCAGTAAAAAAGACCGCCAACATAATTCATTAGTAGAAAAAATGCTGGCGGATAACAGTCAGATTAAGCCTGATATCGATATTCCGTTTGCTGGCCACTTTCAAACGAGTAATATTATCAGTCAAGCCAGTAGTGCAACGCCATTTTCTCTTAAAGAGGCTAGTAAAGAGACGAGCCGAGACACAAGTGTTAAGCAAACTCAAAGCGTCAATAATTCAGCACCTGTAGCAGAACAAAGCTTTAAAGAACCAAAAGATTTTGTCAGTGCTTTAATTGCACCAGCCCAAAAAGTTCAACAAACCTTAGGTGTGCCTTTTGAAGTGGTTATTGCTCAAGCGGCACTTGAAACCGGTTGGGGACAAAAGATAATTAAAGGCCAAGATGGTACTAGCTCAAATAACCTCTTTAATATAAAAGCCGACTCTCGCTGGTCTGGCGATAAAGTGACCAAAGAAACCTTAGAGTTTGAGCAAGGCGCTATGGTCAAAAAATCAGAGCCCTTTAGAATGTATCAATCCCTAACAGACAGTGTTAATGATTACATAAACTTCCTTTCAACTAGCGAACGCTACCAAGATGCATTGCAAGACTCCGGCAATGTGGAACACTTCCTGCAAGGTTTACAAAAAGCAGGTTACGCAACAGACCCTCAATATGCCGACAAAATACTAGGCACCTTGAAAACCGTTACTAACCTTTTAGCTAAGTAAATTATCCAAGTAAATTAGCGAAGGGTTAGCCTCAAGGGTTTAATTGCTGCGACCTTCATAAAACATATTTATAACAAACATACCGTTGGCCTACGTTCTAGCGCTACCTCATATGCTTTGTTATCGGAGACAATATTATGACAGTGAGTTTGTACCAAACCGGTGTAAGTGGTTTACTAGCGGCTCAACAGCAGCTGGCAACAACAGGTCATAACATTGCCAACGTAAATACCGAAGGCTATAACCGCCAACGTGCCGAGCAGAATGCTTCCTTGGGCCTTAATAATGGTAGTAATTACATTGGCGCAGGCACCTATATTCAAGATATCACGCGTCTTTATGATCAATTCTCACATAAAGAGCAGCTTTTAACTCAAAGTAGCTTAGGTAATGCTGATTCACTCCAGGCCCGACTAACACAGCTTGACCAAGTTATGTCAACTTCTGGTAATGCTGTTGTAGGCTCCTTAGATAAATTTTATCAAGCACTGAATGGCGTCGCCGATAATCCTAACGATACCGGTTTACGCAGCATAGTGATCAACCAAGCCAATATTTTAAGTAATGACTTTAATGAGTTAACTAATAATTTCGATAATATGACTAATGCGGTTAATGGTGAAATCGAACAAGTTGCTAATAGAATTTCCGAAATATCAGTAGAGATAGCCAAGCTCAATGAAACCATTATGTACTCACAAAACCCGTCGCAAGGCGGGCAGCCTAATGATTTACTTGATAAACGTGATCAACTCATTGGGGAATTAAGTCAGTTTACCCGAGTAACCACCATACAAGATGCTAATAATGTTATGACGGTTATGATTGGGCAAGGTACTACGCTAGTTGCGGGTATTACCCCTATGACCCTGCGGGTGACGGCAGGCGACCCAGATGCTCAAAAAACTCAGCTAAGTCTAGTAAGTAATAATAGTAGTGTTGCGATAAAGGCTTCTACTCTCGGTGGAGCATTAGGCGCTAGCTTCGAATTTAGAGATGAACACCTTACACAAACTCGCACTGAAATAGACCGTTTAGCCATGGCTATATCGTTTACCTTAAACGATAGCCAGGCCAGTGGCTTAGATTTGAATGGCTTGCAAGGCGCTAATATTTTCACCGATATAAACACCACTGAATTACAACAAGGTAGAGTATTAGTACCCTCAACCAATAATCCAGCAAGTACAACACAAGCTCAAATCCTTATTAATGATGTATCACTGCTGCCTACCGATGCATTTGAAGTTCGTTATGATGCTGGTAGTAATACTTATAGTTTGTATAACTTAACTACCGGTGGCAGCGAAAACCTTGGCGCACCTGGTTCGGGTGTGCCGGCAGGTACACATACACCGACTTCACCTGATTATGGCTTTTCGTTTGTTGAGACGGGCACACCCAGCGCTGGAGATACTTTCACAATTATTCCAACTAAAGATAGTGCTGCGTTAATGCAAACTACTTTAACCAACGGCAATGCTATTGCTGCTAGTACCGCAATTGCCGTAACACCATCAAGTAACAATGTCAGCGAAGGCAAGGTAGAAATCACCAATGTTATTAACCCTGTTTCGGCTAGAGGTTATAACGTTACTGTCGATGTTTATGAAAGTGCACCAGGTACCTTTAGTTACCGTGTTTATGACACGGCAACACCGCCACCAGCACCAACTATTGCCGCGGGTACTTATGCTCCAGGCGCGAGTGTGCTCATTGATATCCCCGCAGGTACCCCTGACTTTCAAATTGAAATCAGCGGTGACCTGGTCGGCTCAGGTACCAATGCCCGTGAAACATTTACCCTAGGCGACGCCTTTGGTGCTGGTAACGGTAACAATGCCGTTGTTATGGCTAAAACCCAAGAGGTAGGTGTTACTAATGGCGGTAGGGAAACTTTTAGTAAAAGTTTAGCGGTATCAACATCTGTAGTGGGCGCTAAAGCCAGTAATGCTGATTTAACTGCGGATACGGCTCAGGCACTGTTCACTCAAGCTTATAACCGTAATCAAGCCACATCAGGGGTAAACCTTGATGAGGAAGCCGCCAACCTAATGAAATTTCAACAGGCATACCAAGCAGCATCGCAAATTATTTCTACGGCTAATACGCTTTTTGACACCATTTTAGCGGCCGTAAGGTAAGGGGGATTATATGCGCGTTTCTACAGCTCAATTTTACTTACAAAGTGCTCAACTCATGAGTCAAAAGAGCTCTGATGTTAATGAGCAAATGGCTTATTTGTCCAGTGGTAAAAGGGTACTAACGGCCAAAGATGATGCCGTATCCTATGGTACCTTAGCGGGATATAAAAATGACTTGGCTAACATTGAAAAATATAAACGTAATATCAATCAGGCTGAAAGTCATAACAGTTTACAAGAGGTTGTTTTTGCCGATGCAGAGAATATCTTAAATAATGTTAAGGAGCTCATGCTACAAGCAAATAATGGTGCTATGTCTGATGAAGACTTACAAACATTAGCTAATCAGACCCGAAATAGCCTTGAGCAATTGCTTGATCTCGCCAACAGCCAAAATGAAAATGGCGACTATATTTTTTCAGGCTATCAAACAGAGCAGCAACCCTTTAGTCAACAATCTGACGGCTCTGTTCTTTACAGTGGTGATTCTGGCGTTAGAGAACTACAAATCGCAAAAAATATAAAAATCCCTACCAACCAAACTGGCGATGCTTCATTTATGAACGTAGCCAACGCTATAGGTGATTTTACGGCCAACTATCCCACTGCTCCTGTAGCCAACACCTCAGGTGTTGCCGTTGAAAGTGCGAACGTAATCGATCGCGGTTTGTATAACACTAGTGCCATACCCCATGATTATACCTTCACTTTTGGACCGGGTGCCGCCGATTTAAATGTTCTCGATAGCGGTGGTGCGAATGTCTTTACTACGGCTACCTATGTCGCTGGGCAAACAATTACCTTTGACGGCATTGACGTAACCTTAAGCGGCAATCCATTGCCGGGTGAGAGCTTTACTATCAGTGAGCAAGAGGAAGTAACTGTCTTTGACGCAATTAATGATGCTATTTCTTGGATGGAACAAGGCTCTGTGTCAGCCAGTCCAGAGCAACATCAAGTAGATTACAGTGCGCTGCTTAATCAACTTAACTCTTCCATGAGTCATATAACGTCAAGGCGAGTAGATTCAGGTATCCGTTTACAAGTGCTTGATAGTCAAGAAAATAGGCACCTAGATACTGAGTTAGCGCTTACGAGCAGTAAGAGCACAATCGAAGATTTAGATTTTGCCAAAGCTATCTCAGAATTTGAACAAGCAAAATTAGCCTTACAAGCCTCTCAGCAGACGTTTAGTAAGGTGCAAGGCTTAAGCTTATTTAATTACATTTAATTTTTTTAAAGAAAAGCATCACCATTTTTTAAAGTGGCATTATTTATGCTTCCACCATAACTAGTAACAGAAAATAACAAATGGCTGTGGTGTGTAAAAGTTAACCCAGCAATTTTTTATCACTAAAAGAGCAGAAGCTTTAATTTGTAAGCTTCTAATACCAACAGTAAATGTAGACATTAGGAGCTATTAATATGGCCTTATCAGTAGTAACAAATACCGCGTCATTAAACGCACAACGTAATTTAACAAAGTCTGGTGAAGGTCTAGCCACCTCAATGCAACGTTTGTCATCAGGTATGCGTATCAATAGTGCCAAAGATGATGCTGCGGGTATGCAAATCGCTAACCGATTAACTTCACAAATAAACGGTTTAGGCGTCGCCCAACGAAATGCTAATGACGGTATTTCCATGGCGCAAACCGCTGAAGGCGCGATGCAAGAGTCATCAAATATCTTGCAACGTATGCGTGATTTATCATTACAATCTGCCAATGGCTCGAACTCTGCTGATGATAGATCTGCACTACAAAAAGAAATGGGTGCCTTGCAACAAGAGCTAACGCGTATCGCTGAAACCACTAAGTTCGGTGCGACCAGTTTACTTGATGGCTCTTTTGGTACCAAACAATTTCAAGTTGGTGCTAATGCCAATGAAACCATCAATGTTACCTTAGGAAATATGTCAGCTGATGCTATAGGTGCTTATGAAGTTAATGATTCATCTGCTGTGCTTGGTCTTCCAGCTACGCAAACTGCACCGTTAGCGACAGCAATAGCAACCGTTGCCACTGCTAGTTTGAATATTAATGGTACTGCTATTCCTGATGCCGGTGTAACCGCTAAGGGTGCGGCTGAAGTTGCTGATACTATTAACGATGCTTCTGCTGGTGTTAAAGCGATTGCCAAGCTTGATGTTACTTTCGCCGCTTTAACTTCTGCTGATAATAGTGTACTAACTTTCCAAAAAGCAGGTGGTGTTGTTGATACCTATAACCTAGCTACTTTTGGTGGTGATGTAGATAGATTAGCTGAAGAAATGCAAGCAGATGGTTATGATGCTGTAGTCGATAATGGCTCATTAACGATTAAAGCCGTTGGTGTTGATGGTATACAAATGACGGGTACTACAGGTACGGCAACTTTAACAAACAATGCTACTGGTGGTGCTGCTATTGCGGGTGGTGCAACGAATAATGATATCAGTATCTCTTCTACCTTAACGCTTTCATCAGCGAATAAAATTGGTATTTCGGGTACCGATGTTGATGATATCTTAGCAGAGGGAACAAGTATAACTGCGACAGGCGGAACTGGCTCTTTAACTACGGTTGAGTCTATTGATATCTCAGGAACCACTTCAGCGGGTTCACAAGATGCCTTAATTGTCATTGATGCAGCACTTGCACAAATTGATTCAACTAGAGCAGGCCTTGGTGCGGTGCAAAATCGTTTTAGTCATACTATTAGTAACTTAGCGAATGTGTCAGAAAATGTATCGGCATCACGTAGCCGAATTCAAGATACTGATTTTGCTTCAGAAACTGCAATGATGACCAAGAACCAAATATTACAGCAAGCAGGTACGTCAATCTTGTCACAAGCAAATCAAATACCTCAAGCGGCAATTAGCTTATTAGGTTAATTAATTTGCTTAGTTATTAGTATTCTTGCTGGTTATTGCTTACTCGTTATTGATTGCAAGTAAATGCTAAGCGCTCGTTAGCCCATGTGCACTTATTAAAGGAAACCCATTTGGGTTTCCTTTTTTTGTTTTATCGCTTACTAGCCTCACTACGAAAATGAGTTAAGTGGTAAAAGCTAATCCTAAATATAAGGTTAGATTTTTTGTTACTTGTCAATTATTTGACTGAAAAATAACCAGCTCAATATCAATTTATCTACAGGTACTTAATTTTTTAACTTATTGTTATGTAATGATTTTGTAAACTTGGCTTGCTTCTTGATTGTATTAATAAGTAAGTGGGGGCTTTACATTTTTAATGAGCTTCTAAAGATACCAATTAGGAGATTATTATGGCTTTATCAGTAATTACTAACACTGCATCACTTAATGCCCAGAGAAACCTATCTAGATCTGGCGAAGGTCTGGCAACATCAATGCAGCGTTTATCATCGGGCTTGCGGATTAATAGCGCAAAAGATGATGCTGCTGGTATGCAAATAGCTAACCGCTTAACTTCTCAAATAAACGGCTTGGCGGTAGCGCAACGTAATGCTAATGACGGTATATCTATGGCGCAAACGGCAGAAGGCGCCATGCAAGAATCGTCAAATATTTTACAACGTATGCGTGATTTAGCCCTACAATCAGCTAACGGCTCTAACTCTGCCGATGACCGAGAAGCACTACAAAAAGAAGTAGGGGCTTTACAGCAAGAGCTAACCCGTATTTCTGAAACTACAAAGTTTGGTGCAACTAGCTTGCTTGATGGTAGCTTCGGCACTAAACAGTTCCAAGTAGGCGCTAACGCCAATGAAACAATTAACGTCACCTTAGGTAATATGGCGGCAAATGCTATCGGTGCTCATCAAATTCAGGGTGCTGGCACTGCGGCAGGTGCGAATAGCATTGGTGATGTTGAAGCATCACTGCTATCAGCCAATATGGGTACTACCGCAGACACCTGGAATATCAATGGTACTAATGTGTCTTTTCTTGCTGGTGATGGCGCCTCCACTATCGCAAAAAACATTACCGATGCCTCTACCGGAGTAAATGCCGAGGCTGTGCTTTCTACCCGCATCCAAGGTTTGTCAGCCTCAGATGCAGGTACCTTTAATATCTATAAAGAAGGTGCAGTAGAAGATACCTTTGTCTTAGCCTCTTACGGTGGTGATATGGAGCGTCTTGCTGAAGACTTACAAGCAGCAGGCTACAATGCTGTATTTGATAAAGACCTTAATGCTGGTGCTGGCGGTATAGACGTTGTCGCGACAGATATAGATGGTTTTGAAGTAACAGCTGCTGCTGGTGGTACTATTCAGATGGGGCCTCCAGGTGGTTTATTGACTTCAGGAGCAGGTGCACTTTCTCACTCAGCAGAGTTACAGCTATCCTCATCGGCAAAAATTGGTATTTCAGGCACCACAGTAAATGAAATACTCGGGCAAGGCTTTGCTGGTGGTAATGTTGCAGCTAGCGGCGGGGCAAGTGCGTTGAACTCGGTTGAGGCTATAGATATTTCAGGAGTCACCGCGGAAAATTCTCAATCAGCGGTAGAGGTAATTGATGCGGCTTTAGCACAAATAGACTCAGCAAGGGCTGGTTTAGGTGCGGTGCAAAACCGTTTTACTCATACCATCAGTAACTTGGCAAACGTGCAAGAGAATGTTTCTTCATCACGGAGTCGTATTCAAGATACTGACTTTGCCAAAGAAACCGCAGAAATGACTAAAAATCAAATTCTTCAACAAGCGGGTACCAGTATTTTGGCGCAAGCAAACCAAATTCCGCAAGCGGCAATTAGTTTACTCGGTGGCTAAGAAAGGTAAACAAAGTACTGAAATACAAGGCTAAGCAGTTAATGTTTAGCTTTTTTTATGTCCTCAATATTAAGTTTTCAACTTATGTTTAGCTAGGTTTTTATATTTAAGTTACTGATAAGTTAGTATTTGTATTTTATGTTCTTAGCTTAGCAAAGTGCACCGGGTAATATGGCAGTGTATATTCTTTAATCTTTTTATTAAAAAGATTAAAGTTAATTTCTCCGCTGCCGTTAAGGTGTTTAGAACGGAGCTGCTTTGATTGATATGTTGATAACCTTATCGGTTGATTAACGGCTCCTGGTTAATACAACTAACTAAACAATTACATTTTGTAATCAGGAGTTTACCATGGCTTTATCAGTAATCACGAATACCGCGTCACTTAATGCGCAACGTAACTTAAGTAAGTCAAGTGAAGGCTTACAAACTTCAATGCAACGTTTATCATCGGGTATGCGTATTAACAGTGCTAAAGATGATGCTGCAGGTATGCAAATCGCTAACCGTTTAACTTCTCAAGTAAATGGTTTAGGTGTAGCGCAACGAAATGCCAATGACGGTATTTCAATGGCGCAAACGGCTGAAGGCGCGATGCAGGAATCTTCAAATATCTTACAACGTATGCGTGATTTAGCACTACAATCTGCTAACGGTTCTAACTCTGCCGATGACCGTAAAGCGCTACAAAAAGAAGTTGGTGCTTTACAACAAGAGCTAACACGTATCGCTGAAACTACCAAGTTTGGTGCAACTAGCTTACTTGACGGTACCTTTGGTACTAAACAGTTTCAAGTCGGTGCCAATGCCAATGAAACTATCAATGTTACTTTAGGTAATATGTCTGCTGATGCAATTGGCTCTTATGATGTTGAAGGTGCCGGTACAGTCTTTGGTGCGACGGCAGCCGCAGGTCTAATTGTAGCTAACGAAGTGGTTACCGCTGATACTATTAGTGTTAATGGTAAATCAGTTACTGTAGGTGCAAATGATGGTGCTGATGGTATCGCTGCTAGTATCAACGCAGTAGCGTCTGGCGTTACAGCGACTGCTAAATTAGAGGTGGTTATTGCCGGTATAACTAGTGCTGATAATGCGACCATTAATATTGGTGCCGACTCTTATGATTTAGCTACTTACGGTGGTGATATGGAGAGGCTAACGGAAGATCTAGTAGCCGATGGTTATGATGCTGTGTTTGATTCAGGGGCTAGCTCTATCACTCTTAAAGCTGAAGGCGTAGCAGGTATTGAAACTGTTGCAGCAGGTACACCAACAGGTGGTGTAACGTTTGATGGTGTGGCAGCTGCAGCTGCAGATGCTTCTAAAATATCAGAACTTCATTTAAATTCACCGGACAAAATTGGTATTTCAGGTACAACTGTTAATGAACTATTAGGTGGTACTATGGCTGCTACAGGTGGTTCAGGTGCACTAACTAGTATTGAATCAATGGATATTTCAGGTACATCGAGTGCCGGTGCGCAATCGGCAATACAAACTATTGATGCGGCATTAGCACAAATTGATAGCCAACGAGCTGACTTAGGTGCGGTACAAAACCGTTTTTCTCATACCATTAGTAACTTAGCTAACGTATCTGAAAATGTATCAGCATCACGTAGCCGAATTCAAGATACTGACTTTGCCTCAGAAACAGCACTAATGACTAAAAACCAAATCTTGCAACAAGCAGGTACGTCAATCTTGGCTCAATCTAACCAATTACCACAAGCTGCATTAAGCTTAATCGGTTAATACAGTTCAGGTTTAGGCCCAGGTTCGACCTAAAGTAAAAAGTAAAAAAGGAAGGGGCCTCAAACTCCTTCCTTTTTGTGTTTTGATAAACTGACCACGACAATTTATACTGATTAATAGCGTAACAGATTCATTGTAAAAGTACGTGGTGTAATTTAAACAAGGAGCATGCCATGAGTGTAGTCCAAAATGGTACTGACCTAGGGTTAACTAGCTTAGCGTCTGAATTTAAACGTGCTGGTGATGTTAGTGCAAATAGCAGTGCTATAACTAAGGGTGAACAGCAAGTAGTTATAGATAAGCAGCAAGATAAAGTTAATGCTGAGCAAAAAGTTACTGAAAAGAAGGAGGTTACTCAACCATTAACCGCCGAACAGTTAGAGAAGGTGGCGCAACAATTGCAGGACTTTGTTGGGGACTTAAATCGTAGTTTAGAGTTTTCTGTTGATAAAGACTCTGGCCGTGATGTCATTAAAGTTTTCGATAGAGAATCAGGTGACTTGTTAAAGCAGTTTCCATCTGAAGAAGTACTAACATTAGTGTCTAAACTGTCCGACATGGTTGGCGGGTTTATTGATGCTAAAGTTTAGCTGAGTTTAGCTAAGCTTAACAAAGTAAAATTAAATTTAATGCAGTTTAGCTAGGTATATTATTTATATTAGCAGGATATAGGTTAAGGAGACTCTTATGGCAAATATTTCATTTACAGGTATTGGCTCTGGCTTACAAGTAAGCGATATTGTGGAAGCTATTGTTAATGCTGAAAAGGTTCCTTATGAGTCTCGCGTAGTACGCCAGCAAGGCGCATTCACCACCGATATTTCAGCGGTTGGCGCATTAAAATCTGCCCTTGAAGCCGTTACCGCTTCTTTTGAAGGCCTAGGTGACGTTGATCAATACCAACAACGCACCGCTAGCGGTCGTGATGATTTTATTGGTCTCAGCTCAGATAAAGACGCGGAAATTGGTAAATATTCAATTGAAGTTGAGGCGTTAGCCAGTGCCCATAAGTTGATGTCTGGTGCCATAGCCGATACTGAAGCTGTCGGTGAAGGTACCTTAACTATAGAGTCTGGCAGTAATAACTTTAATATCAGTGTTTCAGCCACGGCAACCTTAAGTGAAATTCGTGATGCTATTAATGATAGTGCTGATAACAAATCAGTTTCAGCGACCATAATCACCGATGCCACAGGGCAACATTTGGTGCTTAATAGTAAAGAAACCGGTGTTGCCAATGCCATTAAAGTGACAGTAGCAGATGTTAGTGATGGCAATGATACCGACAACCTTGGTTTATCTCGGTTAGCGTTTGATGCTACGAATAAACTCACATCTACTAATGGTTTTTCTTCATCTGATACCGTGGGCTCAGGAACACTAACATTTAATTCTGATGACAACGATTTTACTGTGACTATTGCTGCCTCTGATACTTTGTCTGACATTATGGAGACAATTAACAGTAACAGTGATAACGACTCGGTAATTGCAAGTATTGTTAATGACGGTACCAGTGACTATTTGGTCTTTAGTAGTAAAGAACCAGGTGCAGCACACGCAATTACGGTTACAGCTGCAGATGACGATACAAATAACGTAGACGGCTTAGGCATTTCTCAATTTACTTCTACTAATATGATCGCCAGTGCTAATGTTGAAAACATGGCTGAGACTGGCACTGCGACAGATGCCAAAATTACTATTGATGGTATTATTACAGCAACCAGTAGCACTAACGAGTTTAAAGGTGTTATTGACGGCATTGATATAACGGCTAAGAAAGTTCATGGTGTTGATGATGATATTAGTAAAATATCAATAACTGAAGATAATAAAAACGTGGCTAGTGGCATTAATACTTTTATTGAAAGTTTCAATGCTTTGGTTGATATAAGTAATCAACTGGGTCAAGTGGGTGAAGATGGTGTTGGTGTATTAGCCGGCGATTCCATGCTGCGTAGCGTAATGAGTAAAATTCGCAGCCAGTTTAATAAAGCATTTGATTCGGGTAATGGTAATACCTTAACCTTGTCTCAGCTTGGCGTTCGAACCGAACGTGATGGTAAATTAAGTTTTGAGCAAGAGACTCTAGATGATTTGATAGAGCAAGACCCAGATGCCGTGCAAACATTTCTCTTAGGTGCTGACGGTGACAACGGCTTTGTTAATGATATGAATACCTTTATTGGCTTTTATACTGATAAAGACGGTGTCATTCAGCAACGTATTGATGGAAAAAACACCCAGATTGACAAACTAAGTAGTGATCTGGAAGCCTTTCAAATGAAAATGGACTCGCTAGAAGCAAGACTCTTCGCGCAATACAATGCCATGGATTTGATGGTCGCTCAAATGAACAACACGAGTTCGTATTTAATGGCACAGCTTGATAATATGCCGGGTGTGGTGAGAAAGAGTAAATAATTTTAACTAAGCTTTAGTTGGTTTCATTTGGTTTCATTTGGTTTTATTTGTTTTTATTTGCAAGCCACTAGAACATCGAGTTTTGCATTAAAGCAAATTGGCAATCTTACTGTATAACTCACTGGCTTGGTGTGGGGTTAAATTACCTATAGAGCGAGCTCTGCCAATAGTAGAGCTTATTCTGATAACCTCATTGGCAATATCTTCAATTTTCCTTGATGCCTCAATGTGTACTTCTTTTTGTTGTTTCTCTAAGCCTAGTCTAGAAATCTTTACTACATCAGTAGCGAAACTACCTAGATCAGGCTTTAAAGGTGATTCTTTAGGAGGGGATGTACTTGTTTGAGACAGAGCTCGTGCTATATCACTACTTGCAGTCAGCGGGTTAATAATAGACATAAGCACCTCAACACTATCTTCGCTGTCTAAATCTTAACCTAAGTATAGATTAATTTAATACTTCTGATAGAGCTTAGAGACTTTCTTACTTTTCTTTAACTTTAAAATTTTCGCTGCAAGGGTTTGTTTATTGTGCTGTGATTTTGACGTTAATTGATTATCAAGTGATACCAGCTCATTGATAAGCGGTAGTTCTACACTTAATTGCTCTTGTGTATACGTGTTAAATAACTGGCTAATGAGAGCATGACGCTCAGTTACTAATTTTGCCAGCTGCTGGTCACTATATTGCTCAGTGTCGTTAGTTGATGAAGCGACAGTTAAGGTTTGCTGACTGTTATCACGCTCAGTATTCTCTATTCGAACATCAAGTTGCGCCATTAATAGTTGCGATAGTTTGTTGATCGACTCAAGGATAGCTTTTACGTTATTAGTCACTAAAAACTCACTTTACCTTGCTCTGCGGGTGGAATTGCATCCCAACCTGACTTTATCGGAATAATGATCTGGGCAACTTCATTGAGTAATTCAATGTCATTGTTGGTATTCGCTTCAAATAATTTTTCAGAACAAAAATTATATAATGCCGATAAATTACCTGAGATCTCACCGCCTTTTTCATGGTCTAAAGAGCCTTCTAACACCCCTACAATGGCAATAGCATTTGATATCTGCTCGCCTTTTTTCGCGAAGTCCTTTTGGCTGATAGCGCCTTTAGCCGTTGCTATGTTATCCAGTAATTTTTGAAATAGCATTGCCACAAGGCGATATGGGGAAGCCTCACCGGCATTGCTTACCGTTGTTTGTTGATATTTTTTTAATGATAAATGAGCCATTATTTACTCCAAAAAATAATAACACCTATTATGTGTTATATATTAAAAGCATACTTTTGTCACTTTAAGCAAGCGCTGCTTTGCCCGTCGATGACGGTGATCGTATTCTTATTATATTAGTATTGTCTTAGTACATATTAACAAATTAACTCATCGCCACTGCGCTATTCATGGCAGTATTGTTAACAACAACAGATAGTCCTTCATTTTGTGCTTTTTTAAATGCTTCAATTAACACTGCATGATTTATGCCTTCAATATTTTCAATAAGGCCATTTTCGGTAATTTCAATATTATCCCAGCCTCTAGCAATTAGATATTTTTCAATATCTTGCAATTGAGTGGTTAATTCATCATGTTTTACAAACATATTAAAGCCGTGTCTATTACCTTTAACTTGCTCGCCACTTGTTAACATATATTCAGCACTGCCGTTTAATATTAGCATTATATTTTCCAATTATTTTATAGGTCTATAATCAGCCATTCATAAATTGTGCCATTTTTTTTTGACGCCTAGATTAACATTTACAGCAGGACAATTTAAAGTGTAATTAAAAGGGCGGTTAGCGGGGATTTATAACAGCAGTATTTCAGGCATCTTGCTTGTTTTAATTTAATTATTTGAAGTTAATTATTTTAAGTTAATAGTTTTAACATTAATTCCGGCATAGCATTAGCGTGGCTCATCATGGCAGTGGTCGCTTGTTGTTTAATTTGTTGTGATGTTAACTGTGCAGTTTCATAGGCAAAGTCAGTATCTTGAATTCTAGAGCGACTTGCCATAACATTTACTTGGATATTATTTAGGTTACTCATGGTGTGTTCAAGTCTATTGATAAAAGCACCTAAGTGAGTGCGTTGGTTATCAACAAACTGGAGGGCGCTATCTATTAATGTGGTTGAATATTGTGAATCTGTAACTAAGTCGACAGCGTCTAAACCAAGGTTATCACTAGAAAACCCTGCAACTTTCACCGATAAAGTTTGCTCGGCATCAGCACCTATTTGAAAAGACGTTGTTTTGCCGCTAATCGTTACTGATGTACTGTAGTCTTCTAGGGCGACTTCATTAAAGCTCGTTGGATCCCAGTTAGTGCCAGAAGCAAAGTCAGTTGGGTCGGTATCATCATCGCCATTGACAAAGTAACTATCAAAATTTGCTGTGGTTTTAGCGCTACTGGCACCAACAATGGTTTCTTCTCTACTTGGACCGCCAGCAGCATCTAAACCGCCAAAGGCGCCATTATCGGCATTTGCTGTATTAATATTGGCGGTAACAAAGTCTTCAAAGTTAGTGCCTGTCATTAAGGCCGTTCGTAAAGTGGCATTGTCAGCAAAGGTACCTTGTGCAGCAAGCGCGCCATCAAAGGTATTGCCCGCGGCTAAGCTGGCCATAACAGTTTTAATACCGGCTTCACCTATTCGATCTTCTAAAAAACGCATAGCGATATAACCGCCAGAATAAACGCCTGCGATTTGAATCCCCGTTATTGGCGCCGTGCCAGGTATTGCGGCAAAGATTGAGTCTGTTTGATTTCTTAAATTGGTTAAACCAAAACTGCCTATGTCGGCCGCTACTCTATCATCAGCACCACTAACAGCTTCAGCAGTGCCTTCTGTAAACCAAATAGGTACTGAGGTTAGATCCATTTGATTAGCCATTACCGCATGAGTCATTTCATGCAATAAGGTGGATTTTAATTGTTTTACTTTATTGGCATCGAGTGTTGAAAAATCATCTAAATCTATGGTCATGACTAATTCAGTGCCAGTAGCGCCACCTAGGAATGAAACCGATGCAAGCTTGCCACCGACGCCATCGACATTTTCGAGGTCGATTTTAAATTTTGCGCCATCTCCCGATAGGCCTAAGACACTCTGTATGATATTTTCAGATTCTGCTAAGACACCACTTTGTAATATACCCAGAATATTTCTTTCCGCCTCATTAGCGCCACCTAGGCCAACTCTATCGATTTGGTCAAAAACAGTATTACCACCAAAGGTGGTGGTTTTATTAATACGGTCAAGCTCTTGCTTTAACTGCTCGCTTTCTTTATTTAATGCTGCCTTATCATCGGGTGATAATACGCCATTACTGGCTTGTAGTGAAAGGTCGCGTAATCTAAAAAGAATATTAGTCACTTCTTCCAATGCACCTTCCGTAGTTTGTGCCAAAGATACACCATCATTGGCATTACGCTGTGCAACCGCTAAACCATTAACTTGCGAGGTTAGCTTATTTGAAATTTGTAAACCTGCGGCATCATCTGCAGCTGAATTAATGCGCATACCAGATGACAAGCGAGCGAAAGACACTGATAATTTATTAGAATTATCTGTGAGCTGACGCTGTAAAAACATGCTTGTTGTATTGGTATTGATACTAATCACGCAAATATCATCTTCATAGTGAGGCAATAGTTGTTTATCGGCAGTCGGAATTATTCCTTGAGTAAATTTTGCACAGTTTTTTATGTTTCCACTTATCCTTGACGACAAATAAATGACTACTAAGCGTCAACTTTTTGTTGCTTAAATTTAATTTACGGCTAAAATTGCCACTGTCGCTATAAAACGACATTAAAAATAATACGTTAGCATTAGCAGTGAAGAATCAGTTATGAATGAAACAGCAACATTAATTGGCCACAAACAAATTTTAGTGGTAGATAATGACGCAGGAAGAAGTCAGCAGCTTACTACCATACTCGCCTTTGTCGGTGAGCACTATATCCATTGCTCACAAGAGCAAGCAGGTAATATGCTGTCAGACACTAGTCATATTCTTACGGTAATATTAACCGGCAATGTCAGTATCGATTGCGCTAGCTTAATTAAAGCCAATCCCAGTGTGCCTTTTATTTTGCATGATGTCTTAGATGCCAATGAGCTAGCGACTAGTGTTAACGTTATAGGTACGCTATTTGCCCCACTTAACTATGCTCAACTAACCGAGCTTATTCATCATTGCCATCAATATCATAATAAACTACCGCGCAAGGCGATGAAATTAGGCAGCAGTGCCTTGTTTCGCTCACTTATTGGTAGCAGTGAGATGATGGCTCAGGTACGTTTTTTAATTGAACAAGTTGCGAAAACCCCCGCTAGTGTTTTAGTGCTCGGTGAATCTGGCACAGGTAAAGAGGTGGTTGCGCGTAATATCCATAATTTATCTGAACGCGCAAAAGCGCCTTTTGTCCCGCTTAACTGCGGTGCCATTCCCGCAGAGCTACTAGAAAGTGAATTATTTGGTCATGAGAAGGGCGCTTTTACTGGCGCGATTTCTACCCGTAAAGGGCGTTTTGAATTAGCTGAAGGTGGCACACTCTTTTTAGATGAAATTGGTGATATGCCACAACCTATGCAGGTAAAATTGCTCAGGGTATTACAAGAGCGTACTTTTGAACGTGTCGGCGGTAGTAAAAGCATCAAAGCCAATGTCCGTATTATTGCGGCTACTCATCAAGATCTTGAAGAAATGATCAAAGCCGGCAGTTTTAGAGAAGACTTGTTTTACCGTTTGAATGTCTTCCCTATAGAAACACCGGCATTGCGTGAGCGCAAAGAAGATATCCCGTTGCTATTAAAAGAGCTACTGACACGTTTTGAACACGAACAAGGGAAAACACTGCGTTTTACCGAGAAAGCCATCGAGTCACTAATGGAACATCCATGGGCTGGTAACGTACGTGAATTATCCAATTTAATTGAACGTATGTTAATTATGTACGGTGAGCAAATTGTCGATGTCGCAGAGCTACCCTATAAATACCAGCATATTGATGCACAAGTTTATAACCCCGAATATCCAGAAGAATTACAGGAGCAAGATGTCATCAATGAGCTTTTTTCTGGTTTTGATTATGAAGATTGTGATGAGTCGCAACTAGAGGCGCAATCGGTAAATGAGCAGAAAAACTCTATGGATGCCGCCTTGTTACCGACCGACGGTTTAAACTTAAAAGAGCACCTGGCGGATTTAGAGGTATCTTTAATCAAACAGTCATTACTTAAACATGACTTTGTCGTTGCCCGAGCGGCTGAAACCCTTGGCATGCGCAGAACTACCCTGGTTGAAAAAATGCGTAAATATGATTTACAAAAACCAAGTGAATAATTTGGCTTAGTATTTAGTATAAGGTCAATAGATTGACAGTATTTCTTAGTCGCGTTCACTGATATGACAGTTATCTATTTGAAATATAAGGTTAAAATGATGGCATAGTAAATGCTTTATAAGTATTAGATAGTTTTTCTGAGTACTTATGTATGGCACAAGTTATGGCACAAGCAATACCTTCAGTAACCCCCCCTATGATAGAGTCAGGCGCCATTGCTGCGTTTAACTCTGTTAATGATGTTGAGGCGAGTAAACCGTCTTTGCTGGAGCAAGAAAAGTTCCCCGGTGAATTAGCTGCTTTGCGAGCACAAGTAATACAAAGTAAAAAGCATAGCTTCTCCCCACGTACTCTGGTTAACACTAACCATACACCAAACTTAAGCACAGAAAAGCAGGGTCCTAGTGATATTTTACTAGCCGATCAGCTGATAGAATTAATGCCAACAGGCCTAGTTATGCTTGATGGTAATGGTATTGTGGTAAAAATAAATCAGGTGGCTAGAGACTTACTTGATGAGCCAATACTAGGTCAGCCTTGGTTTAATGTTATAGCCCGTTCATTTAATCCTCGTGAAGGTGATTGGCATGAAATTTCCCTGAAAGATGGTCGCCGGGTTAAATTAGAAATCACCAGTTTAGGTGCTCAGCCTGGACAGTTAATCATGATCACCGACCTCACAGAAACCCGTTTATTACAAGATAAAATAGCGCAAATGCAGCGCCTTTCCTCATTAGGGAAAATGGTTTCCACCCTAGCTCATCAAATTCGTACACCTTTATCTGCTGCAATTTTATATGGTGAAAACTTAACGAGCAATAAATTACCAGAAACAGCAAGGGTTAACTTTCAAGAGAAATTAAACGCCCGTTTACATGATTTAGAACAGCAAGTGAATGATATGCTGCTTTTTTCTAAAAGTGGTAAGGAGCAAGTTGTTGCGCCTATCGCCGTTAATGCCTTAATTGATGGTGCGGTTGCTTCTATGGACGCGCTAATAAGCAAAGCGGGCGCAGCAGTCAAAGTACAGGTCTCTGAAAACGAGCTTTATATTTTAGGTAATAAAAATGCCTTAACAGGCGCTATTCAAAATTTATTGCATAACGCCTTAAATGCCATGAGTGCATTACCAGCGAGCAGTGGCGCTAAAATCATTGCTCCCTTGATAAATATTCAAGTATATAGCCAAAGTAACCATCTCTATTTAAGTGTTAAGGACAATGGTCCTGGTATTGACGCTAAATTTAGCGATAAAATTTTTCAGCCTTTTTATACGTCAAGCAGTAAAGGCACAGGTCTTGGTTTAGCTGTGGTCAAATCAGTGATAAACGCTCATCAAGGTGAGGTGAATTTACTTAACCAGGTCGATACAGGTGCACATTTTGTTATTAAATTACCGCTACTCGAACAGGGTAGCGTGATGAACGATAGTCCAGTGGGAGAGTGCTAATGACTGAACATAAAATTCTTGTGGTTGAAGATGATGCCGGTTTACGTGAAGCCTTAGTTGATACCTTGTCATTAGCGGGTTATCGCTGTATAGAGGCTGACTCCGGTGAAGCGGCATTATTACAGTTGAAAAACCAGCACGTTGATATTGTTGTCAGTGATGTGCAAATGGGTGGCATGTCGGGTTTATCGTTACTTAGAAGCATTAAAAACCAACAGGTAAACTTACCTGTATTATTGATGACAGCATATGGCACCATTGATGATGCGGTACAAGCTATGCGAGATGGTGCTTGTAACTATATTGCTAAGCCCTTTGCACCGCAAGTATTACTCAATATGGTTAGCCAATATATTCCGCCGAAAAAGGTTAATAAAAATGAGCCTATCGTTGCCGATAAACGCTCATTAGAACTACTCATTTTAGCTAAGAAAGTCGCCAGTACAGATGCTTCTGTGATGATCCTTGGACCCAGTGGCTCAGGTAAAGAAGTATTAGCGCAATATGTACATAACCACTCTAAACGAAGTGAGCAAGCTTTTATTGCTATCAACTGTGCGGCTATTCCTGAAAACATGCTGGAAGCTACCTTATTTGGTTATGAAAAAGGCGCTTTTACCGGCGCTATCCAAGCCTGTCCAGGAAAGTTTGAACAAGCTCAGGGCGGCACTATTTTGCTTGATGAAATCACCGAAATGGACTTAGGCTTACAAGCCAAAATTTTACGAGTATTGCAAGAACGTGAAGTCGAGCGTTTAGGCAGCAGAAAAATCATTAGCCTCGATGTCCGTGTTATAGCAACCAGTAATAGAGACTTAAAAGCTGCGGTAAGTGATGGCAGCTTTCGAGAAGATCTATATTATCGCCTTAACGTTTTCCCACTTACGTGGTTATCTTTAGCGCAGCGAGTTGATGATATATTTGTCTTAGCTGAGCACTTAGTTTCCCGTCATTGTCAAAAAAATGGCGAGTGTATCCCCGAGTTTTCGAGTGCTGCCCGTAGTAAACTTAACGCTTACCATTGGCCTGGTAATGTTCGTGAATTAGATAATGTTATCCAAAGAGCACTTATCTTACATACGGACCAGCTGATTGATGCGAGCGACTTAATGATTGAAAACTTTGATACCGCATTAGTGATTGAGTCAGAGCAAGTCACTCACAAGGAAGATAAGCTAGGCAGTGAATTGAAATTGCAAGAGCATCAAATCATTCTTGATACCTTACAAGCTTGCCATGGTAGTCGTAAAGCGGTTGCCGAGCGCTTAGGTATTAGCCCACGTACCTTACGTTATAAAATTGCAAAAATGCGCGACTCAGGTATAGAAATCCCCGCATAGTTTTTTCACTTTTCTGTGCGTAGTTATCACTAACGGATAGTGACAACTAAGCAGACAAATACCCCAAACAAAATCAAAAGCCATTATTGCTATTTACTAGTAAAATGGTTTTTTCTATTAGTTATCCCCCCCCTTGGTAAAACTAATACCAGTTTCATTAAGTTTGTGATCTTGTTGTGCATAGGAAAAATACTTCAGGGCAAGGCGCTCGATTGAGTAATAGCTGGCTATTGGGATTGAGAGCAACGCTGACATGGAGTATTTAAACCAGCACAAGTGAGCAATAATTTAATGAAATTGGTATAAATAACGCTTTTGGCACTATGCTTGCAATCCCATTGATATATCTTGTTTAACGTAAAAATATTGACAAAAGTGAGCGCACTATGGATATCAAAAGCAACTCTCTATATAGCCAAATGCAAAATATGTCGCTACAAGCCATGGGTAACAAATTACCTTCAGCTGATGCCATGGGTGTCAATGGTATTGATGGTAACAGTGTTGGTAAAATCAATGACTCAAGCAGTAGCTTTGGTAGCATGCTAACAGATGCCTTACAAAGCGTTAATGAATTGCAAAAAGAATCAGGTGACCTGAAAAGATCTTTTGAGATGGGCGACTCTAACGTCACCCTGGCTGAGGTGATGATTGCTTCATCTAAATCAGGTATTGCCTTGGATGCCACCATACAAATACGTAATAAGTTTGTTGATGCGTATAAAGAGATAATGAGCATGCCAGTCTAATTTAGTTGGCCTAAACGCAAAAATAGCTGCGTTACTTTCAATCGAAATAGACGAGCTATATCTCATCCAAGTACCTTGCTCTTGATGGTTTATCCTCAACTAAATAACAATATTATAGGTATTATTCGTCGAGAGATACCTTGGTAAAAAACAGTACAGCGGAGAAGTGAAGTGGCAGATACAAACGCAATGGTAGCAACTGATAGCGGTGATATGCTTGCCAGCGAAGCCGATAGTGGCGCGATGGAAGAGCAAAAATCAGGATTCGCTGCCTCATTAGGCAATGTTGATATTTTAAGGCAAATGACCATAGTGGTTGCCTTGGCTATTTGTTTAGCTATTGCGGTATTTGTCATTATGCTGGCCAATGAGCCTGAGTATCGCTTCTTGTCGAAGTTACCAACAAAACAACTGATTACCACTATGGATTTTCTTGATGCTAATCAAGTGGAATACCGTCAAGAAAACAACACTATTTCAGTACCTACCGATGAATATCAAAATGTTAAATTACTACTCGCACGCGAAGGCTTGAACGATGAGCTTTCAGAAGGTGAAGATATTCTAATGAAAGACATGGGCTTTGGCGTTAGCCAACGCCTTGAGCGAGAGCGATTACAATATGGCCGAGAGCAGCAACTGGGCAAAACCGTAGCGCAGCTGCAAAGTATTAGTCGTGCTAAAGTTTTATTAGCTATCCCACGTGAAAATGTTTTTGCTCGTCGCGAAAAAAGCCCATCCGCTACTGTGGTATTAACCATGCGTCGTGGCAAAATTTTATCCGATGAAGAAGTTGATGCTGTGGTCGATATTATTGCCTCGGCAGTGCAAGGTTTAAAGCCAAATCGTGTCACCGTTACCGATCAAAATGGTCGTTTACTTAATTCTGGCTCGCAAAATTCTTTTTCATCTCGCTCTCGTAATGAGTTTGAAATTGAACAAAAGCGCGAACAAGAGTACCTGAATAAAATTGATAGTATTCTTATTCCCGTGGTAGGTCTTGGTAACTATACCGCGCAAGTAGATGTCACCATGGATTTCACGAATGTTGAAGAAACCCAGCGCCGTTATAATGCTGATTTACCCGCGCTACGTAGCGAGATGAGTATTGAAACCAGTAATATAGGTGGCGCCTTAGGTGGCATTCCTGGCGCGTTAACTAACCAGCCGCCTATTGAGTCGGTTATTCCTGAAAATGCTGTTGGCGGTCAAAAGAAAAGTATGCCGAGTCGCAAACATTCAGAGTCGACAAAAAATTATGAGCTTGATGAAGCGATTAGTCATACCAAATCGCAAACAGGTATTGTCAGACGGGTTAGTGTTTCTGTGGCTCTTGATTATGTTGCCGGCGCAGCAACTACCCCTGCTGAAGCCGGTGTCGATGCACCAGTAGCTGCAATCGTACCTCGCTCGGCGGTTGAGGTTGCTAGTATTCGCCGGTTATTACAAGGTAGTATTGGTTTTGATTTACAGCGTGGCGATGTTTTAGAAGTGCTTACCATTCCTTTTAACCGTCCTGATTTTGGTGTGGTAGCAGAAATACCTATCTGGCAACAACCTTGGTTTGTTAAAGTGCTAAAATTAGTGTTAGGAGCCTTGGTTATTATCGTTTTAATATTAGCGGTTGTTCGTCCTATGCTGAAACGTTTAATCTACCCAGACCAAACCCCTGATGATTATGGTGATAAGTCACTAGACAGCCATATTGATTTAGGTGATGAAACTATGGATATGCTGACCTCAGATTTTGATGCAGGTGCGGTAGGATTTGCTCCAGATGGCAGTTTACAGTTACCTGATCTACATCGAGACGAAGACATACTTAAGGCGGTTCGTGCGCTAGTAGCAAATGAGCCAGAATTATCATCGCAAGTAGTGAAAAGTTGGTTGAACGAAGATGAGTGATGAACAAGAAGTCGGCGAATTAGCCGCAGCCCCTGCAGGCTTCGATGTAGAAAAGCTAGAAGGCTCTGAAAAAGCGGCAATACTATTGCTTAGCTTATCGGAAGAAGATGCCGCGCAAATATTAAAGCACCTTGAGCCAAAACAAGTACAGCAAGTAGGTACAGTTATGGCGGCAATGCAAGATTTTACCCAAGAAAAAATCACTGCTGTGCATAAACTATTTATTCATGAAATACAAAACTTCTCTACCATTGGTTTCCAAAGTGAGGAGTTTGTTCGTAGAGCGTTAACTGCGGCACTAGGTGAAGACAAAGCCGGTAATTTAATTGATCAAATTGTTATGGGCGGTGGTGCTAAAGGCTTAGATTCATTGAAGTGGATGGACTCTAAGCAAGTAGCCAACATCATTCGTAATGAGCATCCTCAAATCCAAACCATTGTTTTATCATACCTTGAGCCAGAGCAATCCGCTGAGATCATGAGTCAATTTACCGATAAAGTCCGATTAGATTTAATGATGCGTATTGCCAATTTAGAAGAAGTACAACCGGCAGCCTTGCAAGAATTAAACGAGATTATGGAGAAACAGTTCGCTGGTCAAGCGGGCGCTCAAGCGGCGAAAATGGGCGGCTTAAAAGCGGCTGCAGATATAATGAACTACCTAGATACTAATGTTGAAGGTATGTTAATGGACTCAATCCGTGAAAATGATGAAGAAATGAGTCAGCAAATTCAAGACTTGATGTTTGTCTTTGAAAACCTTGCCGATGTGGATGATCGCGGCATGCAAGCTATCTTACGTGAAGTACAGCAAGAAGCCTTAATGAAAGCGATTAAAGGCACGGATGAAGCACTAAAAGATAAGATAATGAGTAATATGTCTAAACGTGCTGCGGAAATGATGGCTGATGATTTAGAAGCTATGGGGCCGGTACGCATAAGTGAAGTGGAAGCGGCGCAAAAAGAAATTCTGTCAGTTGCTCGACGATTATCTGACGCAGGCGAAATTATGCTGGGCGGCGGTGGCGGTGGCGATGAGTTCTTATAACATCAAGCTAGCTTAGCTCATTTCATGTAAGCTCATCCCAAATTAGCTAAGCTCTGTTTTACCGAGCTTAGCTTAAATTAGCGCAGTAAAGGTACACTCATGTCAAAACTACCCATTCGTATTATAAAAGCGTCATCAGAGGATGTCACCGATGTTTGGTCTTTGCCAGATGTCCAAGGTCAACCTAGTTCAGCAGATAAAGATAAAACCAATGCTTTCGGTAAAAAAAATAACTGGGTCTATGAACCACCTGAGCCGGAAGAAGCTGAGCCACAGCCACTGACAGCACAAGAGATTGACGATATTCGAATAGCTGCCAGTGAAGAGGGCTTTAATCAGGGCAAAGAAGAAGGCTTCAGCAAAGGTTATGAAGAAGGCAAAGCTAAAGGGTTAGAAGAAGGGCAGCTACAAGGTATTGAAGAAGGTACTGAGCAAGGATTAGCGCAAGGTAAAGAGCAAATTGAGCAACTAAGTGATAAATGGCAAAAATTAATTGAACAATTACACCAGCCCCTGGCTAGCGTGGAAAAAAATGTCGAAGAGCAGTTACTTAATTTAGTTTTACAGCTAACAGAAGCTGTGGTGTTACATGAAGCGAAAACCAACCCCGACATTTTAATGACGGCAATAGCTACTGGTATCAAGAGTTTACCTAGCAGTGATGCACAAACGCAAATATGTTTAAATCCAAACGATATTAATTTAGTCGAAGCGCAATTTGGCGCAGAGCATATTGCCGAGCAAGGTTGGCGTTTACTGCCGGCACCTCAACTCCCTCAAGGTAGCTGCCAAATAGAAAACAGCACCTCAAATATCGACTTACAAATGAAAGCAAGACTAAAACAAGTGCTGGAACCTTTCTTGCAAGAAGCCTTACATCAAAGTTCTTAATTTATTGGGGCTTGATGGTTTATAGTTTAATACTTTTTAAGTTTGAAATTTTTTTCTAAAGGTAAACAATCCTATGGTTGATAGCTTACGTTTAACTGAGCGTTTAAAAAAAAGCCAACAATTTATTCATGACTTCAAGGCACCTGTTGCCGGTCGCTTAGTACGTGTTGTTGGTTTAACGCTAGAAGCGGTTGGCGTAAAAGCACATGTTGGTAGCCAATGTTTGGTTGAAACCGCACATGGTGATTTACTTGCTGAGGTGGTTGGTTTTGCACAAGATATTACCTATCTAATGCCAGAAGAAAGTCTTCGTGGTGTTATGCCAGGCGCGCGTGTATTACCTATTTCCAGTAAATTCAAGGTACCTTTATCTATGGATTTACTTGGTCGGGTAATTAACGGTGTCGGCAAACCCCTTGATGGTAAAGGGCCAATTAAATCAGATGATGATTACCATCATGATAGTAAACCGATGAATCCACTGTCTCGACGAGCCATCACCGAAGTACTTGATGTGGGTGTTCGCTCTATTAATAGTTTTATTAGTATTGGTAAAGGTCAACGCATGGGGCTTTTTGCTGGCTCAGGCGTTGGTAAAAGTGTGCTTATGGGCATGATGACTCGCGGCACTACGGCTGATGTTGTCGTTGTTGGCTTAGTGGGGGAGCGTGGCCGTGAAGTAAAAGAATTTATCGAAGAAATTTTAGGAGAAGAAGGGCTTAAGCGCGCCGTTGTCGTCGCTGCTCCAGCAGATAATTCACCGTTAATGCGCTTAAAAGGCTGTGAAACGGCAGTACAAATTAGTGAGTATTTTCGTGATCAAGGTTTAAATGTTTTGTTATTACTTGATTCCTTAACGCGCTACGCCCAAGCACAGCGTGAAATAGCCTTAGCGGTAGGTGAGCCTCCAGCAACCAAGGGTTATCCGCCGTCAGTGTTTTCAAAATTACCGCAATTAGTTGAACGTGCCGGTAATGGCGGCGAAGGACAAGGTTCTATCACCGCCTTTTATACGGTATTAACCGAAGGTGATGATTTACAAGACCCTATTGCTGATGCAGCGCGTGCTATTTTAGATGGTCATGTGGTCTTGTCTCGAGAGTTAGCCGATGCAGGACATTACCCAGCGGTAAATATTGAAGGCTCTATTTCACGGGTTATGCCTGCGGTAACCAGTGATGAACATCAAGAATTGGCAAAGCAGCTAAAACAAATGTATGCCCTTTATCAGCAAAATAAAGATCTTATCGCTATAGGAGCTTATACCAAAGGTAATGATCCACGCATTGATCAAGCAATCAACGTGCTACCAGTGATTAACTTCTTTTTACAGCAAAAGATTAATGAAGTGATCCCCTATGACCAAAGTATTGCTCAGCTACAAGAAATTATTGCTGCAGCTCATGCTCATAATCAACAGAAAGCATAGGCTTAGGCTTTTATTTAGGTTCTTGATATAAGAGCGTTGGTATAAAAAGCACTGGTTTAAAGAGTAAATTTAATGGCAATGAAGCAACTAAATACCATATTAAAGTTTGAAAAAGACAATGAGCAACGCTGTGCCGATCAGTTAAAAGTTGCTGAAAATGAGTATCAACAAAATATTACCCGCTTACAAGGCGTGGCAGACTACCGCTTAGAGTATATGAAGCGATTAAGTCAACGCGCAGAGCAAGGCTTAGACAGCGCTACTTACAGTCATTACCATGCCTTTATCGCTAAACTTGATACCGCTTCAGCGCAAGTAGAAATAGCGATGAATCAAGCAAAAGCATTAGTTGTTCAAAGTAAAAGTATTTGGCTTAAACAAAGGCAAAAAGTGAAAGCAGTTGAGCTATTACGTGATAAGCGTTTACAAAAACTGGCAGTAGCAGCAGACCGAGCAGAACAGAAGATGTTTGACGAAATCGCCACTCAGCAATTTTTACGCCGCCCCAAGCGTTAGTTATTTTGCTAAATGCTAAGTTTTAAATTGAGTTATTGGAATGATTATTGCTGTACTTAACTTATACATAGCTAGTAAAGCACTAAAAAATAACTAGCAAAGAGCTTATATAGCATTTAGATGAGCGTTTTCAGGCGAGAGTTTTCAGTAATACGCCGGATGAATTTTATTATTTTAGCTAATTTCGACAATTGGAATGACTATGCAACCAGCAAGTGTTTTACCTGTTTTTGTATCACAAGATACTGATTTAAAAACTAAAGGCTCTTCTACTTCAACAGAAAGTCGAGATAAAGAGGCTGAGTTTTCTCGTTTGGTTGAACAACATGTCAGTGATGAAAGTAAAGTAACAACTGACCGGGAGTCGCAAAGAAAAGCAGCATTATCTTCGGCAACGAATGGTAATGCTATTGCCGCTGACGGCAAAAATGACACCGATGAAGTCAATAGCCGCCAAGAAAGTGACTCTGCGGCACAAAGTACTGCTAATGGAAGTAATGGCAATACTAATCAAGACAGTGCCAATTTAGACAATACTGAGCAGTCACCGGCAACTAACCCATTGGCGAAAGATGCTGAGAACAATGAAGATAATTCAGGCAACAATAAAGCATTAACTGAATCTGAGCAGTTTATTGCGCTACTTTATAATAGCGATCAAACGTTAACTAATGCCGCGGACAAATCAAACAAGAGTGAGCAGGCTAATAGCAAACAAATTAACCCTGCCATTAATGGTACCGCCGACATTACTGATGTTAAGAATCAAAGTGAAAAAACTAGCCTAGACGCTGATGAGCAATCTAGTGAGCATAAACTTAAAGCTTTTTCAAAAGAAGACTTACTCGCCAGAGCTCAGTTAAAAGAGGGGGCTTTAGCGCTGCAACCTAGCGATAAAGTGTTAAAAGATTACCAACAATTGTTACAGTCACAGCAAAGCACTATTAAAAGCCAAAGTATCACTAGCGAGCAGTTAATGAATGCGCAATTAACTGCCGCACAGCTGAAAAACAATAAAGTAACCGATTTAGCGGCGAGCGTTGCCGTAGCCAGTAAAGGCCAACTTTCTGAGCAGGTAGACTCAGGTCTATACCAATTGCCCGTTGAACCTATTGTCAAAGGAAAGTTGACCGCTGGAGATGAGTTGCTTTTGGCTAAAGAGGCATTAGTGAAAGAATCTGCAGCTAAAACTAAAGCGGCCATAAGTGAAAGTAATGCCAGTTCAGCAGCTAAACCTTCAGGTGAGAACAGTGTCGAATTGGCAGGTGATGCCGCTGAAGCAAGTGAACAGGCAACTAAAAACGCTAACAATGCACTTGCAGCAATGACTAATAAGGCGAGTTCTAGTGAGTCTAAATTGGACCAGTCAGCTAATACCATTAATGCAACGAATGCACAGCTAAGCAAGGTGGATTTAGATAAGGTGATGGCTGAGAGAACTTCTCAAACACTAGTAACTAATGACGTTACGGCGAAAGAGCAGTCTTTAGATACACAAATAAAACAACCCTCGTTGACCAATGCCCAAGTACAAGCATTACAACAGGCTCAGCAGCAAAGTCAATCAGTAAGCAGTGAACAGCAAGCCATTGATGATACTAGTGCTGAATATGATGAAGCTATGCTGTTGTCACAAGAAAAACCAGTGGAGCAGGGGGTAAAAGTAACGAGTAAGGTGAGCGACAATATTAGCACACGTTCTTTCGCTGAGTCACAAGCACTAACCATGCAAGCGACACAAACTAAACAAGGCAATGATGCCTATATTGAGCATCAAGCGTCCGAAGTACTTAGTCATAGCGTTGCTAGCGATACTGTGCAAATTCAAAAAAATAATGTGCAACTTCAGCAAGAAACCATAGCCATTTTTAGAAAAGACTTTGCCGATGCAGTCAAAGACAAAGTTATGCTGATGATTAACCAGAAGCTACAGCAATTTGATATCACTCTGGATCCACCTGAATTTGGCAATATGCAAGTGCGTGTTAATTTACAAGGTGAGCAAGCAAGCGTTAATTTTGTAGTGCAAAACCAACAAGCCAAAGACGCATTAGAGCAGAACATGTCTAAATTAAGGGATATGCTGGCGGAGCAGGGCGTTGATGTCGGCGAAGCTAATGTTGAGCAACAAAATCAGCAGCAAAACAATGATGAACATAATGCAAACTCTGCTAATGACAGAGCATCATTATCAACAAGCCAAGATGAAGGTGATGATACGGTAGAACACGCTTTATCGGCTAAGTTGTTTGATTCTTCTGCAACTGGCGTAGATTACTATGCTTAATTGGCTAAAATGAAGTTAAGTTGATGAAAACACATTGGCTCAAAGAGTATTCAAGGATATAGTCTAACAATAAATACTATGTCATTAATTAGTCACTATTATTTTGACTTTTTATGGCGATAAATTTAAAGGATTCTCATGGCAGACGAAAACGAAAATGGTAAAGACGGCGAGTTAGAGCTAGATAACTCAGGGAAAAAGAAAAAAATGATGATTATCATCATTGCGGTTGTTGTTTTGCTCGGCGGTGGTGGTGCAGGTTACTTCTTCTTCATGGGCGATAGCGGTACAACTACCAGTCAAGCAGATATCGATGCGGCATTAGATAGTGATAGCGGCGAAGCTGCAGTAGCTGAAGCTGATTCAAGCGCACAATTGGGCTCTGCTTTATATGTGCCAATGCCTAGACCGTTTCGCTTTAATGTACCCGGTGCTGCCCGTGACCGTTTTGTTGAAATACGGGTGCAATTGTTGGTTCGTGGTGGCGATAATGAAGAGAAAGCAAAAATGCATATTCCGCTAATTGAAAGTACTTTACTGGGGATTTTCTCTCAAGCTAACGCCGATGATTTGGCAACCAGTGCGGGGAAGATTTCCTTAAAACAGCAGTCGTTAGCGGCTGTTCAGAAAATAATGACAGATGTAGAAGGTGATAAAACTGTAGAAAAGGTACTTTTTACTGGTTTTGTCATGCAATAACTAGCAGAGCATAGCCGCAATAAGTTAGCAGTAAAAGTTAATAGCACAGGTTGACAGTAGAAGTTAACAGCAAAAGATAACGTTAAATCAATCATCAATATAAGAGTTAAATTAACACTTATCTTGATGTTTTTATTGATAATTAAGAAGAGACTATCGAGTGAGTGATTTATTATCCCAAGACGAGATTGATGCCTTATTACATGGTGTTGATGATGTTGAAGACGAAGAGGAAGTTGAGGATGTCGTTCAATCTAAAGACGGCACCTCTGATTATGACTTCTCTTCACAGGATCGTATTGTTCGTGGCCGGATGCCAACCTTGGAAATGGTCAACGAACGCTTTGCTCGCCATATGCGTATTAGCTTATTTAATATGATGCGCCGTACAGCTGAAGTCTCTATTAATGGTATACAGATGATTAAGTTTGGTGAGTACATACATACCTTGTTTGTCCCCACTAGTCTGAATATGGTACGTTTCCGTCCATTAAAAGGCACCGCATTAATCACAATGGAAGCTCGCTTAGTTTTTATTCTAGTCGATAATTTTTTTGGTGGTGATGGTCGCTATCATGCAAAAATAGAGGGTCGAGAATTCACCCCGACAGAGCGCCGTATTATTCAAATGCTATTAAAGCTGATTTTTGAAGATTACAAAGAAGCTTGGTCGCCGGTAATGGATGTTTCGTTTGAGTATTTAGATTCAGAAGTTAATCCATCGATGGCAAATATTGTAAGCCCAACAGAAGTGGTGGTCATCAGCTCTTTTCACATTGAGTTAGACGGTGGTGGTGGTGATTTCCATATTGCTTTGCCTTATTCAATGCTCGAGCCCATTCGTGAGTTACTTGATGCCGGTGTGCAAAGTGATAAAGAAGACACCGATATGCGTTGGTCAAAGGCGCTGCGTGATGAGATTATGGATGTGCCCGTAGCCATTAATACTAAATTTATCGAGGTTGACATTCCTTTAAGTCAACTTATGGAATTGCAAGCCGGTGATATTATCCCCATTGAAATGCCTGAACACATTACCGTGCTGATTGAAGACTTACCTACTTTCAGGGCTAAACTAGGGCGTAGTCGAGATAAGATTGCCTTGAAAATAGAATCGAAAATTAAGCGACCAGAGTCGGTTAAATCTGAATTAACCATTTTAACTAAAGGTGGAAAACGCCTTGATAGTGATGCAGAGCTTCATCTGCTAGAAGATGACTTATAAGCTATTTCGGCACAAAATAAGTCGACCTATTTGAACAGAATTTATAAATTGAGGCCAGCGGTATGAGTAAAGATAAAGACGAAGATTTAAGTATGTGGGATGAGGCGCTAGATGAACAAGCCGAAGCCAGAGAGGCCGGTGAAGGTGCGGAAACGGTTGAGCTTGAAGAGCTAACGGAGGATGACGCGCCTATAACAGGTGCAGAAAAGCGTAAGCTTGATGCTATTTTAGATATTCCAGTGACTATTTCTATGGAAGTAGGCCGAAGTAATATTAGCATTCGAAACTTATTACAATTGAATCAAGGCTCTGTAGTTGAATTGGATAGAGTTGCTGGTGAGTCACTTGATGTCTTAGTTAATGGCACCTTGATTGCTCACGGTGAAGTGGTAGTGGTGAATGATAAGTTTGGTATTCGCTTAACAGATGTGATTAGCCAAGTTGAACGTATTAAAAAGTTAAAATAGATAAAGCTATTAAAGCTTATAAAGTTACTCTGACATGAACAAAGATATTTAATCTATGATAATAAAAATAATGCGTGTTTTTTTGGCTATTAGTTGTTATTCACTATCGTTGCTGGCGCTGGCGCAAGAGAGTACTATCAATAGCACTGTTGATAGTACTATTGATAGTCTTGTCACTGAAAACCCCTCTGCTAAAAAAGCAGTAATTGCAGAGGTGGCTGGCCATGACAGCATAGTTGATAAAGACAAGGCTAATGAAATCATGGCCGATGATGGTTTGAATGCAGCAGTATCTTTAGATGGCAGGGCGGTCAATAACACTCCTGAGGTTGGCAAACATGTGATGTCTAACATGAATGCTGGCAGTATGATTTTATCTTTGTTGATGGTTTTGGCGTTAATCATTATCTGTGCCTTTGTACTCAAGCGTTTTAATATTTCCCAGCAAGGCATTAGCCAGCTTAAAGTCATCACCAGTCTGTCCTTAGGTACTAAAGAGCGATTGATGGTGGTGCAAGTAGGTGAGCAACAATTACTGCTTGGGGTAACAGCTCAACAAATCACCTTATTGGAAACGTTAGCTGAGCCACTAACTAAGCAAGGTATTAATACTGCAGCTTTGCCAAAAAATATATTATCTTTTTTATCCGCTAAAAAGTCGTAGTGGCTATTGTTTTAAAAGTTAGATTACCATCATATTATTAAAATTTGCCTTTAAGTAGGCGTAAAAATTTAGGATATTCAGGGAACCATGAAAAGAATTTCGTTATTCATCATCATAGCTTTATCCTTACTCACTGTGAGTTTTGGCGCATTTGCCGAAGATTTATCATTGTCAGCATTAACACTCACCACGAACCCCGATGGCTCGCAGGAGTATTCGGTAAATTTACAAATACTCATTTTTATGACCGCGCTAAGCTTTATTCCTGCCGCTGTTATAATGATGACGTCATTTACCCGCATCGTGGTGATTATGGCTATTTTACGACAAGCTTTTGGTCTTCAGCAAACACCGTCGAATCAAGTCATTATCGGCTTAACGCTTTTTATGACGCTGTTCATCATGACGCCAGTCTATAATCAAATAGATAGAACGGCCATTCAGCCCTATATAGCAGAGCAGTTAACCTCTAGTGAAGCTATCAACCTTGGCAAGATACCGTTGCGTGCTTTTATGTTGGAGCAAACTCGTATTAAAGATCTTGATACCTTAGCCGGTATGGCTGGTATTGAAGCGGTAGACAATCCAACTGATTTACCTATGACGGTAATCATTCCTGCTTTTATAATCAGTGAATTAAAAACCGCTTTTCAAATTGGTTTTATATTATTTATTCCTTTTTTAATCATTGATTTAGTTGTCGCCAGTATTTTGATGGCAATGGGTATGATGATGCTGTCACCGATGATTGTCTCTTTACCTTTTAAACTGATGTTATTTGTTTTGGTTGATGGTTGGAACTTAGTGATTGGTACTATCGCAACCAGCTATGGTATGGGACGTTAGTGACACCGCTAAGCTATTTCTGCTGCAATAGTGATTCACTACATTTAATAAATAGGGTAGACAAGAGAGTAGCTTATGGGACCTGAAATCTATGTAGATATACTCGGTGATGCATTATTACTCGTTATCATACTAGTAAGTGCTATCATCTTGCCCAGTCTTGCGGTGGGGTTAATGGTTGCTGTTTTTCAAGCGGCTACTTCAATTAATGAGCAGACCTTAAGTTTTTTACCGCGATTAATTGTCACCTTACTTTCTTTGATTATTGGTGGGCATTGGCTATTACAAAAAATTATGGACTATACCATTCGCCTTATTGCTAGTATTCCCAGTGTTATTATCTAATGGTTAGCTTTGTATCACCTCTAATTATGGTCGTTAACACAACCTTTAGCGGACTCTAGACATGGAATTTACTGAGACCATTATTAACCAATTTATGGCAGACCTTATTTTGCCATTTAGCCGTGTCTCTGCCTTGATTATGACCATGATAGGTTTTAGCTCTAAAACCATTCCTGGGCGAGTAAAACTCTTTTTATCCTTAGCCATTACCGTCGCTATCATGCCTGCCATCCCACCTGTTAAAGTGATTGATTTAATGTCACTCACTACTGCTATATTACTGGGGCAACAGATGATTATCGGTATTATGCTTGGCTTTGTCACCATCATGGTAGTCAATACCTTTACCTTGGCCGGGCAAATTATTGCTATGCAGTCTGGTCTTGGTTTCGCTTCATTAATTGATCCCGCTAGTGGTATGAATGTCCCTGCCATTGGGCAATTCTTTTTAATATTATCCTCACTGCTATTTTGGGCAATGGACGGACATCTGGCTTATTTACACTTCATTGTCGCTAGTTTTGAAACCTTACCGATTCCCACCGAACATCTATCTAGCATCAAATATAGAGAAGTCGTTGAGTGGGGCGGTTGGATGTTTGCTACTGCGCTCTCTCTTGCTATAGCACCGGTAACTGCGATGTTATTGATAAATTTCTCTTTTGGTATAATGACCAGAGCCGCGCCACAATTGAACATCTTTGCTATTGGTTTTCCTATCACTATGATGGCAGGTTTACTTATTATGTGGCTAACCTTTGGTAATTTCTTTACTCATTTTGAAATACAGTGGCAACGCGCACTGGATTTTAGCTGCTACCTTATTGACTGTCAGGCAAGATAAATGGCTGATTCTGATAGTGGTGAAAAAACTGAAGAGCCCACGGCAAAAAAACTCACCGATGCCAGAAAAAAGGGTCAAATTGCCCGCTCTAAAGATTTAGGTACTTTTTTTGTCTTAGTAGGTAGTGCTTGTGCCATGTTGCTCATGGGGAAGTCTTTAGCTACCGCTATGGCTAATATGATGACGCATATGTTTAGCTTAAGTCGAGAAGAAGCCATGGATGTCAATGCGCTTTTTAAAGTGGTCAATGATGGTATTTACCAAGTTGTACCACCATTAATGTGGATCTTTTTTATTGTTATGTTAGCGGCATTTGTCGGTAATACCATGCTTGGAGGTATGAGTTTTTCGTGGGAAGCCATGATGCCAAAAGCAAGTAGACTGTCTCCTATGGCTGGCTTTAAAAGAATGTTTGGTGTACAAGCTGCGGTCGAGCTGATTAAATCCATATTAAAATTCTTTGTGGTTTTTATTGTCGCTTTTTTACTGCTTAATGGCCTTTTTGAACAAATTTTAGGCTTGAGTCGAGAAACCATTCCTACTAATTTTGAACATTCAACGACTATGTTACTGTGGATGTTTTTAGTGTTGGCCTTATCGATAGGCATTATTGTGGTTATTGATGCGCCGTACCAAGTTTGGAATCATAACCGCCAATTAAAAATGACTAAGCAAGAAATTAAAGATGAGCATAAAGGCTCTGAAGGTAGCCCTGAAATAAAACAGCGAATTCGTCGAACACAATATGAAATGTCACAACGACGTATGATGCAAGACGTTCCAGACTCAGATGTAGTGATAACAAACCCGACGCACTTTTCTATCGCACTCAAGTATGATGCCGCAGTAGGGGGAGCGCCTGTGCTGGTGGCAAAAGGTGTTGATGAAATGGCGCTACATATCCGCACCATTGCTAAAGAGCATCAAGTTGAAATAATTCAATCACCGGCTTTAGCACGCTCAATATATTATACAGCGGAAGTTGGCGATGATATTCCTGAAGAGCTATTTGCCGCTGTAGCCCAAGTGTTGGCCTTTATCTTTCAGCTTAACGAACATAAAAAAGGTAATGCTAAAAAACCCATTCCGGTAGCTAAAAACTTGCCTATTCCAGACGATTTCAGATATTAGTGCGGTCTTTTATAGCCAATAGTTATCGCTAGTAATACTAGTCAATAGCATATAGCCGTTACCAATCAATATACATGTTTCAGAGTGCTTGGGTAATTTCAACTCAAGGCGCTGTGATGAAATAATGGTTTATTCAGGAGAATATGCTCCTGCATTCTCTAATAGACAACATCCATGTAGCGCCATTATAAGCTACAGTAACGATGAACTGATGTTGCTCAAGCGCTTATTCGATGGGTTTAAAATGACTTTATATCGCGTTAAATAATCAAAGCATAGAATGACTATGTTTTAATTATTCACCTTACCTAAAGTCATTTTAATTCCCACTGTAATCCTGCCCTTTGAATGGTGATGGCTATAGACAAGTAAATACCACTAAGCATCGATTTTGGTATAAGAATTGCTACTTCATGCTAACTGTCAAAAAAACATCATGAAGTAGTAATGCAATTAGCCGCTTATTTTAATCAATTTGATAAATCGAAGTTACGTCATTTTTCCGGGTTGGGTACTCCAATTTTGGTTATGGCAGCCTTAGGCATGGTTATCTTACCCATGCCACCTTGGTTATTAGATATCCTATTTTCTTTCAATATAGCACTCTCTCTTGTGGTGTTACTCATTACTGTTTACACCTTAAAACCCCTTGATTTTGGCTCCTTTCCGGCAGTTTTGTTGGTGGCAACTATTTTACGTTTAGCCCTGAATGTCGCCAGTACTCGAGTCGTACTATTAGAGGGGCATGAAGGCCCTCAGGCGGCAGGTAAAGTTATTGAAGCATTTGGCTCAGTCGTTATTGGTGGCAATTATGCTGTCGGTTTAGTGGTGTTTGCAATCTTAATTATTATTAACTTTGTTGTGGTAACCAAGGGTGCTGGTCGAATTGCTGAAGTGACAGCACGTTTTACCTTAGATGCCATGCCAGGTAAACAAATGGCGATTGATGCTGACTTAAACGCGGGTTTTATTACCCAAGAGCAAGCAAAAGACCGACGTACTGAAGTAACCAATGAAGCAGACTTTTATGGTTCAATGGATGGTGCCAGTAAATTTGTAAAAGGTGATGCCATTGCGGGTATTCTTATATTATTTATTAATATTGTTGGTGGCTTAATTATCGGCATGGTACAGCATGATCTAACATTCAGTAATGCAGTTGAAATATATACGTTACTAACCATTGGTGATGGACTTGTTGCTCAAATACCCGGTTTATTATTATCAGTTGGTACTGCTATTGTTGTTACCCGTCAGAATACTTCCCAAGACATGGGGGAACAAGTTAGCAGTCAATTAGGTCAAGAGAAATCGCTTTATATAGCCGCAGGCATAATGTTTGTCATGGGCGTAATACCGGGTATGCCACATTTTGTCTTTTTATTATTCGCGGCAATTATTGCTGCCACGGCTTTCTTTGGTGCTAAAAACAAAGAGAGTAAAGCGCTTGAATTAGCAAAAACAGTTCAAGAAGAGCAAGTACAGGATCAACAAAAAGAAGATGAAGTTAAAGAGTTGGATTGGGATGATGTCAATCATGTTGATGTCATTGGTTTAGAAATTGGTTATCGCTTAATTCCTTTAGTTGATAAAGCCCAAGGCGGTGAATTACTCAGTCGGATTAAGGGCGTACGTAAAAAGCTATCGCAAGAGTTTGGCTTTTTAGTGCCGGCAGTGCATATTCGCGATAACTTAGATTTAGATCCCAACAGTTATCAAATCTCGTTAATGGGCGTTGTGGTCGGCTCGGCGCAAATCCGACATGATCAAGAGCTTGCTATCAACCCTGGGCAAGTATTTGGTCAGCTTGACGGCGTAGCCACCAAAGATCCAGCTTTTGGACTTGATGCTACTTGGATTAATAAAAATCAGCGAGATCAGGCTCAAACACTTGGTTATACCGTGGTAGACTCTGCTACCGTATTAGCCACTCACTTAAGTCAAATTTTAACCAATAACGCCGCTCAGCTGCTTGGCCATGAAGAAGTACAAAACTTATTGGACTTACTTGCTAAAAATTACCCTAAGTTAGTTGAAGGTTTTGTTCCCGATACGCTTACTTTGGGCACGGTTGTTAAAGTACTACAAAGCCTAATGAACGAAGGTGTTGCTGTACGTGATATGCGTTCTATAGTGCAAACCCTTGTTGAATACGGTCCAAAAAGCCAAGATGCGGAAGTGTTGACTGCGGCCGTGCGCATTAGTATTAGAAAGTTTATTATCCAAGATCTAGTTGGTAGCGCAAAAGAAGTGCCCGTCATAACTTTGGCTCCAGAATTGGAACAGATGTTGCATCAGTCTATGCAGATGGCAGGAGATGATGGCGCTGGTATTGAACCTGGCTTAGCGGAACGCTTACAAAAATCATTAACTGAAGGAGCAAACCAGCAAGAAATGGCAGGTGATACTCCAATATTATTAACGTCGGGAATATTGCGTCAGGTATTGGCTAAGTTTGTTAAATACACCATTCCAAGCTTGCGCGTGATTTCTTATCAAGAAATACCTGATGATAAACAAATTAAAATCGTTAGTGCTATCGGGCAGTAACAACAAGTCAAAGTTATGCAGGTCATAGCTTAACTAAGAGCAAAGGTAGAGGTTAGCTATGAAAATTAGACGTTTTGTTGCCAAAGATATGCGCACCGCATTAACACAGATCAAAGAAGAACTTGGCGTTGATGCGGTTATTATGTCTAATAAAAAGATTCCAGAGGGTGTGGAATTAATGGCTGCTGTTGATTATAACCAAGCCGTTCCGCCTGCTCAGTTTCCTGAAAAAAATAGTCAAGAGACGCGAAATACTTCAAGCTCAAGAGAAGTCAGTAATGATGTCGTTAGCCTTGGTCAACGAACACAGCCACAAAATAATATTTTACCTTCAGCATCAGCATCACCATCACCGGTAGCAGAAAAGGATAATAGCGCTGAACATGCACCGGTAGATAGTTTATCAGCATTACTCAATCGTCAAGTGCAACAGCCTGTTCAGCAGCAGCCAATGCAGCAAGCGACTCAGCAACATCAGCAAGTTGCTAACAATCTCGATGAATCAACTATCGAGCAGCAGATGAAGAGTTTTACCGATCGGCTCAGTCATCCGAATCAGAATAATTTACCCTCAACATACCAACAACAGATGGGCAGCTCGGTAAGTGTCCAGGATGATGACCAAATAACCGCTAACGTATCAAAGAATATATTATCTTCTAGTCCTATTGCTATGGATGTTAATAATGATGCACAGGTGTCATCACAAGATTTTGCCAAAATGCAGCAAGAAATGGCCTCAATTCGCTCATTACTAGAACACCAAGTTTCAGGGTTGATGTGGCAGGATATGGCACAAAAAGACCCGCAACGAGCAGTACTGGTAAATCGACTACTCGCTTTGGGTTTAAATGAACAAATTGCTGATCAAATTGCCGGTTATGTACCAGAGCATTCTCATGAAAAAGAAGCATGGTCACAAGCAACTCAACTTATCGCTAAGCAAATTAATACTACACAAAATGATATTATTAATCGTGGCGGTGTCGTTGCGCTAGTTGGTCCAACAGGGGTAGGGAAAACTACTACTATAGCTAAACTTGCCGCAGGTTTTTCTCAAGTACATGGTAGCGATCAAGTAGCGCTTATTTCTACGGATACTTTCCGTATTGCTGGTTTTGAGCAATTAGCAACCTATGGCAAGATTATTGGTTGTCAGGTGAGCCTTGCCAAAGACAGCCAAGCATTAGATGCTCTGTTACAGCAATACTCCAAGAAAAAATTAATTTTAATTGATACTGCTGGCATGGGGCAACGTGACATACGTTTAGCAGAACAATTAACCGCATTAGTGACTAATGCTAGGGTTAGAATTCGAAATTACTTGGTTCTAGCGGCTAACACGCAGCAAGGCGTGATGCAAGAAAACGTAGATCGCTTTAAAAAAGTACCATTATCGGGTTGTATTTATACTAAACTTGATGAAAGTATCAGTATTGGTGAAATAATTACAACTTCGATTCAAAATGGCTTACCAATAGGGTATCTTACTGATGGGCAAAGAGTTCCAGAAGATATTAAAGTTGCAAATGCTGAGAAGTTAGTTACTCTTGCAGATAAGATGGCAACTAAGTCAGCTAACAACAACGTAAGTATATTGCGGCCAATGCCAGTTGCGCCCGCCGCAATAGTATAAGGTTCTAGCTAATAGCTTAAACAGATATGATTAGAAGAAATAATTAAATGATAGATCAAGCGAGCGGCTTAAGAAAGATGCAAGACCTACAGCAAGTTAAAGTAGTAGCAGTTTCAGGCGGAAAAGGGGGTGTTGGTAAAACAAACACCGCCCTTAATACTGCTATTGCCTTAGGACAACAGGGTAAACGAGTTTTAGTGCTTGATGCCGATTTAGGCCTTGCTAATGTCGATGTGATGCTAGGACTCAGAGTCAAACGTAACTTATCTCATGTATTGTCAGGCGAATGTGAGCTAGATGATATTATTATTGAAGGTCCTGCCGGGATTAACATTATTCCCGCCACATCGGGATCGCAATCCATGGTGGATTTAACGCCATCAGAGCATGCCGGCCTCATTCGAGCCTTTAGTGAAATGCAAGCACAGTTTGATGTGCTGATAATTGATACGGCTGCCGGTATCTCCGATATGGTATTGAGCTTTACCCGGGCGGCGCAAGATGTGATGTTAGTTGTTTGTGATGAACCTACCTCTATTACTGATTGTTATGCTTTAATGAAATTACTTAGCCGTGATCACGGTGTCTTCAAATTTAAAGTTGTTGCTAATATGGTTCGAAGCCCAAAAGAAGGACAACAACTGTTTGCCAAACTAACAAAAGTAACCGATAGATTTTTAGATGTGGCTATAGAGTTAGTCGCGGTCATTCCCTTCGATGAAAATATGCGAAAGTCTGTGCGTAAGCAGCAAGTTATTGTGGAAGCTTATCCTCAATCTCCAGCAGCGTTAGCTTATATTGATTTAGCTAAAAAAGTAAGCCAATGGCCAATTCCTAAGCAAGCTTCAGGGCACTTAGAATTCTTTATTGAGCAGTTACTCGCGAACTAAAAACTGACCAATTAAGCATGTCTTCAATGAGAGCAATAATACGTGGTAAAAGCAAATAGCTACAATAGTCTAATTGATAAATCAGCTTTGCTTGAACAACACACTGTTTTGGTAAAGCGCATTGCCTATCATTTATTGGCAAGGTTGCCAGCGAGTGTGTTAGTCGACGATTTAATTCAATCGGGTATGATTGGCTTATTTGAAGCAGCCAATAATTTTGATAACAGCAAAGGCGCTAGTTTTGAAACGTTTGCTGGGATTAGAATTCGCGGCGCTATGCTAGATGAAATACGTCGAGGAGATTGGACACCACGTTCGGTACACAAAAATAGCCGAATGATAAGTGAAGCAATTAAACAACTCGAAGCACAATTTGGTAGAGATGTTTCTGATATTGAAGTTGCTGAAAAACTTGATATTTCATTAAATGACTACCATCATATATTAAGAGAAGTCAGTACAGGAAAAATACTAGGTATTGACGATTTAGGCGTTAATGAAGATGCGATAAAGGTAGGTGATGATTATCTTGGCGATGATCCCTATCAAAGTATTGAACACAGCGCTTTTAAAAAAGGCTTAGCTCAATGCATTAGATCTTTACCAGAGAGAGAAGCTTTAGTACTGTCTCTATATTACGATGAAGAATTGAATTTACGAGAGATTGGTCAAGTGCTTGATGTGAGTGAATCACGGGTAAGCCAAATACATAGTCAAGCGATGCATCGGCTAAAAGCACGCATGCATTCTTGGCAAAGTTAGCATATTTGTCAACAGACAACTTGCTATAAAAAACTACCTTGTTAGGTAAAAAATAACACATAAAAACTAATTAATTTGAATGTTTTGCCGGAGGGTGCCTTGGATAAAAATATGAAAGTGCTTGTTGTTGATGATTTTTCAACCATGAGACGTATAGTGAAAAATTTGTTGCGCGATTTAGGGTTTACCAACATTTCAGAAGCAGATGATGGCAGTACTGCTTTACCTATGCTTCAAGGTGGTGACTTTGACTTTGTGGTAACCGACTGGAATATGCCAGGCATGCAAGGTATCGATTTGCTTAAAGCAATACGTGCAGATGCAAGCCTATCACATATTCCGGTATTACTGATTACTGCAGAAGCCAAAAAAGAACAAATCGTGATGGCAGCTCAAGCAGGAGTTAATGGCTATATTGTAAAACCTTTTACCGCCGCAACATTAAAAACTAAGTTAGATAAGATTTTTGCGCGCTTAGCTTAATGTTCGGTTTTTAGCTAGCACATGAGTGTTTGGCTAAAGTAAGGTTTTGATAAATATTGTATTAAGGATTTTGCATGACTATAGCTATGACAGGGCAGATCTCATTAGAGCAAGCAAAATCTGTGGTTGAGTTTCTAGAATCAGGTCAGCAAGCAGCAGCGGATGCTATTATTGCTGAAATTCAAAACCCAATCAATTCAGAGCTTTTTGCTGAAATTGGTAAATTAACACGCCAACTTCATGACTCATTGACCAATTTCCAGCTAGACTCTAGGTTGTCAGATCTAGCTACTGCAGATATCCCCGATGCCAAAGAACGGTTGAATTATGTTATCACCATGACAGAAGATGCCGCGAATAAAACTATGGATGCAGTTGAGGCTATTTTCCCTGTTGTAGATACTCTTGCTGAACAAGTTGCAGCGGTAAATCCCTCATGGACTAAGTTAATGAACAATGATTTAGACTTAAAAGAGTTTAAATCATTGTGCCTTGATATTGATACCCTGTTAAAAAATACAGGAAAAGAAACCCAACATATACATAGTTTAATGACGGATGTATTAATGGCGCAAGACTTTCAAGATTTAACCGGCCAAGTCATTCGTAAAGTCATTGAACTAGTACGGGAAGTGGAAGAAAGTTTAATCAATATGTTAACGGCCTTCGGAATATCTGCTGAAAAGGTACAAGGTAAAACAACACCTAAAGTGGGTGAAAACCTTGTCGAAGGGCCAATTGTAAATACAGAAAATAGAGATGATGTAGTAGAAGATCAAGATGATGTCGACGATCTTTTGTCAAGTTTAGGATTTTAATGGGAGTTACTGCATGTCTTTCGAAGCAGATGAAGAAATTTTACAGGACTTTTTAGTTGAAGCGGGTGAAATCTTAGAGTCGCTTTCCGAAGAGTTGGTTGAGCTCGAAAATGACGCAGGTAATGCTGAATTATTAAATTCGATATTCCGTGGTTTTCATACAGTCAAAGGTGGCGCTGGTTTTTTAAACCTAGGGGCATTAGTTGATATATGTCACTGGGCTGAAAATATATTCGACCTATTACGCACGGGTAAAAGGACGGTTAACCCTGAGCTAATGGATACCATATTATCGGCACTTGATACTGTCAATGATATGTTTGTACAGGTACAAAGTCGTGAACCCCTTGTTCCTGCAAGTGCTATTTTATTAGCTGAGCTTAAAAAACTGAGTGAACCTGAAGGCGTAAAAACACCCGAGCAAACTAGCACTCCTACCGCTGAAGTTATTGAACAGACAAATGGAACTGTGGTCGAAAGCTCTAGTGATGAAATGAGTGAAGATGAGTTCGAGCGTCTATTAGATGAATTACATGGTTCAGGTAGCGTTCCTACAACCCCCACGGTAACAGAATCACAGTCAACAGCTTCTATTAGCTCTGTTGGCTCGAGTGATGAAATTTCCGATGATGAATTCGAATCATTATTAGATGAATTACATGGTCAAGGTGCTTTTTCTGCTGACGCTGGAGATACAACAAGCAGTGCTCTTACTAGCTCAAGTGATGATATTGACGATTTAGAGTTTGAAAAATTATTGGATGAACTCCATGGCAAAGGTAATGCGCCAAAAGCTACCGATGTATCTAGCTCTAATCAGAAGGTGAATACGCCAGCTGCCGTACCTAATACAGTGGTACCTGCAAGTCCTCCTCAAGCTGCGCCTAAAAAAGCCGCGCCGATAAAAACCAAAGAAGCCACTGCGAAAGCCAGCCCTAAAAAGGCAGTACCTCCTCCTCAAGGTGAAACAACTGTACGAGTAGATACTAAACGACTTGATCAAATAATGAACATGGTCGGTGAATTAGTCCTAGTAAGGAACCGGCTAACAAGTTTAGGCTTAGTTTCAGATGATGAAGACTTGAATAAAGCGGTTACTAATTTAGATGCGGTAACTACGGACCTTCAAGGTGCAGTCATGCAAACTCGTATGCAGCCAATTAAAAAAGTATTTGGCCGCTTTCCTCGTGTAGTTCGTGATTTAGCCCGTAGTTTGAAGAAAGAAATATCACTCGTTTTAGAAGGCGAAGAGACCGATTTAGATAAAAATTTAGTAGAAGCCCTTGCTGATCCTTTAGTGCATTTAGTCAGGAATTCAGTCGACCATGGTATCGAAGCTCCGGATGTCCGAGAAGCTATGGGAAAACCTAGAGAAGGTACCGTTGTTCTTGCTGCCTCGCAAGAAGGCGATCATATATTGCTTACCATTAAAGATGATGGTGCAGGTATGGATCCTGAAAAATTAAAAAATATTGCTATTGAACGTGGTGTACTAGATGTCGAAGCTGCCGCTAGAATGCCAGATAAAGAAGCATTTAGTCTTATTTTCGCCCCTGGATTCTCCACTAAAACTGAAATTTCTGAAGTTTCAGGCCGTGGTGTCGGCATGGATGTGGTTAAAACTAAAATTACTCAGCTGAACGGTACTGTCAACATTGATTCAGAGTTAGGTGTAGGAACAGTACTTGAAATCAAAGTACCATTAACCTTGGCTATATTGCCGACATTAATGGTTGTTGTAGGTAAGCAAACATTTGCTTTACCACTCGCGTCTGTAAATGAAATATTTCATCTAGATTTATCTAGCACTAACAGTGTTGATGGACAATTGACTATTATAGTTCGAGATAAAGCAATACCCTTATTTTATTTAGATAAGTGGCTGGTACGTAACTTTGTTGAGCAATCTCGTGATAAAGGTCATGTTGTTATCGTGCAATTGGGTAATCAACAAGTTGGCTTTGTAGTGGATAGCTTAATAGGTCAAGAAGAAGTGGTAATTAAGCCACTTGATAGGCTACTTCATGGCACACCAGGAATGGCCGGTGCAACGATTACTAGTGATGGTGGTATTGCTCTCATTTTAGATATAGCGAATTTACTAAAATTTTATGCAAAAAAATCACCTGTAAATAAGAAATTACGCAGTTAGTGATTCTCTAAGGTAATATGCTTTAGTGTATTATAAACTGTGACTATTTAGCGTGAATTAAAGTAGCGTTATCAGAGAGGTTAAATGGCCTACAAGGTACTTGTTGTTGATGACTCTAGCTTTTTTAGGCGTAGAGTGACTGACATTCTTAATAAAGATCCAAAATTAAACGTAATTGATGTTGCAGTGAATGGCAAAGAAGCGGTTGAGAAAGCTATGTTGCTTAAGCCTGATGTCATCACTATGGATATTGAAATGCCGGTATTAAATGGTATCGACGCTGTAAAGCAAATTATGGCGAAGTCCCCCACGGCAATTTTGATGTTTTCATCACTAACACATCAAGGTGCTAAAGCAACTCTAGATGCCCTTGATGCGGGAGCTTTAGATTTTTTACCTAAAAAGTTTAGTGAAATTGCAAAAAATACTGATGAAGCCGGTAGCTTATTGCGCCAACGGGTCGTTGAAATAGCAAGAAAGCCTGGCTTTGCAAAGCCAAGAACCGCTAATCAAACGGGAACAACACGCCCCCCTTTACAAAAAAACAGATTAACAACAAGCTTTACTAAAGCGTCAACCTTATCAACGCCATCATTTGCCTCTACAGCTAAAGATAGAAAAACGCTTAATCGAAGCTCTGGTAAGGAATACAAGCTTTTAGCTATTGGTACTTCGACAGGTGGACCAGTGGCACTGCAAAAAATATTGGTGAAACTTGAACAGAACTTCCCATTACCCATTATTATTGTTCAACATATGCCCGCTGCATTTACTGCTGCATTTGCCAGTCGTTTAAATACCTTGTGTAAAATATCGATTAAAGAGGCTGCCGATGGTGACATATTAAAACCTGGTTGTGCTTATTTAGCTCCAGGTGGTCGGCAAATGATTATTACGGGCAGTGAGAGTAGCGCAAAAATAAAAATCCTCGATGATGATTCACCCAAAATAACTTTTAAGCCAAGCGTTGATATCAGCTTTGGCTCAGCCGCTAAAACATTTTCCGGTAAAGTTTTAGGAGTCATTCTTACGGGAATGGGCTCTGATGGTAAAGAAGGCTCAAGAATGTTAAAAGCTAAAGGCTCAACCATATGGTCGCAAGATGAACAATCATGTGTCGTTTATGGTATGCCTCAAGCGATAGATAAGGCCGGTTTATCTGAGTTGTCTTTGCCACTCGATTCAATGGCAGCTTCCCTGATTAAGGAAGTTGGCCGTGGATAAGCTAAGTGTCGCAGGGCTATTCATTGCCCTTTTAGCTGTTTACATTGGCTTTACTCTTGACGGTGGTCACCTGTCTGCTTTATTTGAACTACCGGCTTTTATTATTGTTTTTGGCGGTACCTTAGGTGCGGTTATGCTGCAATCATCAATGATGCAGTTTACCCATGCTATTTCATTACTTAAGTGGGTTTTTTCTCCGCCTAAATACGATATTGAACGGGGTATAAGTGAAATTGTCGATTGGGCTACTAAAGCGAGAGAGTCAGGGTACCTTGCTTTAGAAGATACCGCATTAGAAATAGAAGATAGTTATACCCAAAAAGGTCTTAATTTATTAGTTGATGGCGTTGAAATTGAAAATTTTAGAGTCGCGTTAGAGTTAGACTTAGATATTTATCGAGAGCATAACTTACGTTCTGCTAATGTATTTGAGGCTATGGGAGGTTACAGTCCTACAATTGGTATATTAGGCGCAGTACTTGGTTTAATTCATGCTATGAGTAACTTAACTGAACCAGAATTATTAGGGCAGGGCATAGCAACCGCTTTTATTGCCACAATATACGGTGTCGGTTTCGCTAATCTGTTCTATTTACCGGTAGCCAATAAAATTCGAGCTATTATTCATCAGCAAACTATGTATCGTGAAATGATTTGTGAAGGGCTGGTATCCATTGCTCAAGGAGAAAATCCTCATGCGATAGAGAACAAGCTATCGGCATTTAGGTTAGATAGATGAATCGACTGCGTAATAGAAGACACACGGTAGAGCATGATAATGTTCATCGTTGGCTAGTCTCTTATGCGGACTATATGACATTAATGTTTGCCTTGTTTGTGGTGTTATATGCAATGGCTATGGTAAACGAAAAGCCTTTTGAAACTATTACTGAATCTTTTGGCCGTGTGTTCCAAGCTTATGAAGATGAAACAAAAAACCAAGGCCATGGTGATAGTATTTTGATGGTTAACACCAGTAAAACGAATAAAAAGCTATTTGGTAATGGCATCTTAGAGGTTGCTGGCCCTGAAGTTCTGGATAACGAACAAAACTTATCTAATATCTCAGATGCGCAAGTAGGAAACAACTTAACCTCCTTAGAAGAAGAGTTACACACTGCTTTATATGACTTGGTTGAGTCGGGTTTTGCACAATTACAAATAGATGGTGACTGGTTAGAGATAGAGTTAAATAGTGCCTTATTATTTCCCAGTGGTTCATCTTCAGCCACACATACTGCCGAGGCGATTTTATCGGTAATTTATGATGTTATAGGTAAAGCCAGTAACTTTATTCGTGTACGTGGTTATACCGATAACCAAGTGATAAATAATGAAATATTCTCTTCAAATTGGGAATTATCTGTTTTTAGAGCCACAGCGGTATTAAGAGTACTAGAAAGGCTCGGTTTAAACCCTGCTCGTATGGCTATTGAAGGCTATGGCCAATATTACCCAAGCGCTGATAATTTAACCGTAGAGGGTAGGGCGCAAAATAGAAAAGTTGTTGTCGCTATTTCTAAATATGGTTTAGAGAGAGCTAATTTACTAGTAACCCCAACCATTGATTTAAAAAGTGTTGAAGAAATCACCCAAATTAACGGCATCAATAAACAAGGCACTGAGCCGTTGAACAAAATCAAAGTAATTCGTCTTGATAGCGGTGGTATACGTATTACTACCCGAGGTGATAATAAAGACACCGAAAAAATATTAGAAGAGAATAAAACCTCAAAAGAAAAAAAAGCTAATGATGCTATCGAATAAATTAACCATCAAAATGAATGATAATATTAAATGAAAGTAAGTGAGTATTGCTCTTGATAGTTTGGACAATAGCAAATCAAAAAGGTGGAGTGGGTAAAACCACGACATCTATAGCTCTTGCCGGGGTATTAGCGGAGCAAGGGCATCGGGTATTATTAGTTGATACCGATCCACATGCTTCATTAAGTTACTATTTCGGTATTGAATCAGAAGATTTAGACTTGAGTGTCTATGACTTATTTATTCAAGTGTCATCAAGAGAACAAATTTTACAAACCTTATGTCCTACCAAGTACCCTAATATAGATATTTTACCTGCAACTATGGGGTTAGCGACGTTAGATCGCTCCTTAGGTACCAAAGGCGGTATGGGCTTAGTATTAAAAAAAGCAGTACAAAAATTAACAGACAGTTATGACTATGTATTAATAGATTGTCCGCCAGTACTGGGCGTACTTATGGTAAATGCTCTAGCAGCGGCAGATCGTATTGTTATTCCTGTGCAAACAGAATTTTTGGCCTTAAAAGGCTTAGAGCGTATGGTCAAAACGATGGAAATCATGCAAGGCGAGCAAGATAGTCCTTTTAAATACACAATAGTGCCAACTATGTTTGACAAAAGAACAAAAGCTTCTATTTTAGCGTTTAAAAAACTACAAGAAGTCTATACTAATGAGATATGGCCCGGTGTAGTCCCTGTTGATACTAACTTGAGAAATGCCAGTCTCGCTCAAGAAGTGCCTTCAGATTTTGCTGCGAACTCTCGAGGCACATTAGCCTACAAAAGTCTTTTGAATTATTTAGTCAAGCAAGGTATGACGCATAATGAGGTTGAACGCTAAATGAGTAATTCGTTAACAGCGAGTAAAAAGGTAATGAAAACTTACCTATCAGAATTGCTAACAGAACCCGAAGTTGCTGAAGAGTTATCACACCAGCGCATAGAAAAAAAACTGGCTAGAAAACCTTTAGCGCTTAAAGTAAATGACGACAATAAATCATTAGAAAAATTACTTAAAACTGTCAGTGAACCTAAAGAGCTAAGGGGTGAAACAGTTGAATGTATTGACGAGCCAAAGGTTAATACAGTCCAAATTTCTACGGATAAAAGCCGTGCTAAACCTATAACTAAGACGCCGAAAAGCTATCGTCAAGGCGACTTTCAAGCAATGTTTTTTGATGTTGCGGGTTTAACTATTGCCGTTCCTCTTATTGAGTTAGGCGGTATTCACAAAGTTGAGAAAACTAATAGTTTAATGGGCAAACCTGATTGGTTTAAAGGCGTTATGCTTTATCGGGATGAAAAAATTAATGTTGTCGATACTGCTTTATGGATAATGCCAGAAAAATGTGATGAAAATTTAAAAAAATCGCTAAACTATCAATATATTATCATGCTAAATGACAGCCCTTGGGGTCTGATGGCTGAAAATTTAATTGATACCGTCATCTTACGTCAAGATGAAGTGAAATGGGTAAATTCACAGAACAAAAGGCCATGGTTGGCAGGATTAGTCAAAGAAAAAATGTGTGCCTTACTCGATGTAAGTGCTTTGATTGAATTGCTTGATAAGGGTAGTGATATCTATCAAGCACAGTAAAACTATTCCTGTCTAGCTTATAGGCAGCTTAAAATAAGTAATTTGAGAGGCAAGTAATATGTCAAATGTAAGACGAAGTGCAAGTGATAAAAGTGAGGCTAATGATGAGGTGTTGCAATGGGTCACCTTTAAATTAGAAAATGAGACTTATGGTATCAATGTTATGCAGGTACAAGAGGTTTTACGATATAGTGAAATTGCTCCGGTACCAGGTGCTCCGCTTTATGTACTTGGTATTATAAATTTGCGCGGTAATGTTGTCACCGTTATCGATACCCGCTCTCGATTTGGTTTAGAGCCTTGTGATATTACTGACAATACCCGTGTGGTGGTTATCGAGTCAGAAAAACAAGTCATAGGGATTTTGGTTGACAGTGTCGCTGAAGTTGTTTATTTAAAGTCCTCAGAAATTGATGATGCCCCAAACGTAGGTAACGAAGAAAGTGCTCAGTTTATCCAAGGTGTTTCAAACCGCGATGGTGAATTACTTATTTTAGTTGATTTAGATCAACTGCTTTCTGACGACGAGTGGGATGAACTCAAGCAGTTCTAATTATATTATTTCGAAAAGGGAGATGTTTTTTGCCCAAGATTAAGTCTGTATATACGGATTTAACTATTATTACATTCAATTAAATTCAATTACGCGTTTAGATTTATTTAAGGCAAAAATCATCAATGTCATTGTTAGCTGTCCCAATAATTTCAGTGTTAGCATTATTTCTAGTAGTACTTTCTAGTACGGTATTTTACCTATTTTTAACTAAGCTGAAACGTAAGTTATCTATGCTAGATATGCAAATGCAAAGTACTGTTTTATTAGTTAATGAGTTACAAAGTATAAATAGTAAGCTACAACAAGAGTTGGATAGCTTGGCGACAGACACTGAGCAGTTCGCTATAGAAAATCGTCAGGTATCAAAACAATTAGAACATCGTATTAAAAATCTTACGCTCCAAGCAAGTGAGCAACAACAGTTATTGACACAATGGCAAGAAAACCAAGGACAAGATAAATTTTATAATAGAGCCTTTAAGCTAGCAGCAAAAGGAGCAGGTATAGAGGAAATCATCAGTGAATGTGAATTACCCCGTGCGGAAGTTGAAATGTTGCTTTCGGTCTATCAGCAACGCGCTCGCTCTCAGTAAATAATTGTCACCAGCTTTTACTTAATGAAACTAGATATAGTGAAACTGCGCTGAAACGTTATTCACCCAACAATTGATTTCATGTTAGACTGCCGTCGTTTTCTCATACATTATTATGTAACGGCAAGGACCTTCGCCCCGTGAGCTCAGCCATAACCCCATATTTTCGACTCTTTATACTTATTGTCATCGTTTCTCTTGCTGGTTGTTCGTCGACACCAAGTCAACAAGAACAAACAGATTTTACTGGTGAAACTAGCGTAAGTGACCCTAGAGATCCCTTTGAATCTATCAACAGACCTTTTTGGACTTTTACTTGGGATTATGTAGATAAGTATATTGCTAAACCCTCATCAGAAGTTTACACCACTTACACACCACCATTTTTACGTGCTGGCTTATATAATATAGCGTTAAATTTAAACGAGCCGGCTAGTATTATTAATAATGTCTTACAGCTTAAATTTGAAGCAGCAGCAAAAAATACCGGCAGGTTTGTGCTTAATTCAACCATAGGCCTCTTTGGTTTTTATGATCCCGCCAGTGATTTTGATTGGTCAGGAGAGCAAGAAGAGTTTGGCGAGGTACTTGGTAGTTACGGGGTGGGCGATGGCCCCTATATTGTTATTCCAGGTTTAGGTCCAAGCTCAGTTAGAGAAGAGGTAGGTGATTATGTTGACAGTCTGTATTGGCCCATGGTTGTTATTGATTTTTGGCCGAATCTTGCTCGCTTAGGCATATTAGCCTTGGAGAAAAGGGCGGCAGTTCGAGATCAAGAGCAGCTTGTTGCTGAATCTGAAGATCCTTATGAGTTTATTAAAAATGCCTACTTTCAAAACATGAATTATAAACTTTTTGATGGCAACCCACCCATTATAATTAATGAAGCGGAAGAAGACGAAATAGATGCCTTACTCGATGAGTTTGATGATATGGACTAGTTCATATTCTTTCAGAGAATAAATAAAATAAACGAGTACCTATGCTGATAACAATTTGGTAGAATTGCGGCAATTTTTTTAGATACACTATATTGGAATAATTAAATGAATATTATTGAAGGTTCGTTTGAAGCAAAAGGCAAAAAATTTGCTATTGTAGTATCACGTTTTAATCACTTTATTGTTGATAGTTTATTAGCAGGCGCAATCGATGCGCTTAAACGTCATGGTAATGTTAATGATGACGATATTACTGTCGTCCGTGTACCTGGTGCATATGAGTTACCGCTAGCAGCTAAAAAAATTGCTAAAAAAGGCGAAGCTGATGCCATTATTGCAATTGGTGCGGTAATTCGTGGTGGTACTCCTCATTTTGATTTCGTTGCTGGTGAATCTAACAAAGGTTTAGCACAAGTTTGTTTAGACTGTGAAATCCCTGTTTCATTTGGTGTGATTACTACAGACTCTATAGAACAAGCTATTGAACGAGCTGGTACTAAAGCTGGTAACAAGGGTGCTGAAGCAGCTCTTGGTGCATTAGAAATGGTTAATGTATTAGCTAAAATTTAATTTTTAAACTTAATTCTCAACATAAGAAAAGTGGAAACATATTGTGAAACCGTCTCCTAGAAGAAAAGCCCGTGAGTTGGCCGTACAAGCAATCTATTCATGGCAAGTTAGTCAAAACGTAGTAAATGATATTGAAGTTAACTTTATTGCCGATAACAGCAAACGTCGGTTTGATATTGAATATTTTCAATTGTTATTACGTGGTGTTACCGCCAACATTAGTGATATAGATGCCGCAATTTCGCCGTATGTAGACCGTCCACTTAATGATATAGATCAAGTGGAAAAGGCGATATTGCGTGTAGCAGTGTTTGAACTAAAAGACTGCATTGATGTACCTTATCGCGTGGTGATAAACGAAGCTATAGAGTTAGCTAAGTCATTTGCAGCTGATGATAGCCATAAGTTTGTTAACGGTGTTTTAGATAAAACAGTAAAGTTAATTCGACCTGAAGAATAACCTATTAGTAGCAACTTATTAGTACCAATTTATTAGCAACTAAAGGCTTAGCATGAAAGAGTTCGAGTTAATTAAGCATTTTTTCACCAAACAAAAAGTTAAACGTAAAGACGTTGTACTTGGTATTGGTGATGATTGCGCTGTTTTAGCGCCTATTGAGAATCAAAATATTGTGGTAACGACAGATACATTAGTAGCTGGAGTACACTTTCCATTTGAGACTAGCCCCAGAGCTATTGGCCATAAAGCGGTTGCGGTAAATCTGTCTGATATTGCTGCAATGGGCGCTAAGCCAAGTTGGTTATCTTTAGCATTAACCCTGCCTGATGTCGATGAAGCTTGGTTAAATGAGTTTTGTGAAGGTGTCTTTGAACTATGTGAGTTTTATAATGTAGAACTCATCGGTGGAGATACCACGCAAGGACCATTAAGTATTACTATTACCGCACAGGGATTAACCCCTGAAGGTAGTTACTTGTCACGTTCTGGTGCTAAAGCAGGTGACTGGCTTTATGTTACCGGTGAACTTGGTGACGCTGCGTTAGCTTTACAACAAATTACCGGTAAAGTCGATATTGAGCCTCAATTTACAAATATCATAAGAAATAAGCTTGATTATCCAAAGCCAAGAGTTTTAGCCGGGCAAACGTTACGTGAATATGCTTCAGCAGCAATAGATCTTTCTGACGGATTAATCGCTGATTTGGGGCATATATGCCAAGCATCCAATGTCGGTGCTAATGTAGTGCTTGATGCCCTACCTCTTTCTACGATAATGCGTGATAGTTTACTTTCCGATGATGCTATCGCTTTGGCACTATCTGGTGGGGATGATTATGAGCTTTTGTTCACCGTCTCTGAAGATAACAAAGTAGGAATGGAGACGGCAATGTCTCATGCCGGTACACCTGTTACTTGTATAGGACAATTGAATGCCTCCCAAACTATCACTACAACCTTGAACAATAAGCCTATTCCAATTAATACTGCCGGTTTCGAGCATTTTACCGAATAGCACCCTAAGCAATTTACTTATCAATTAAAAATGAACCACTAACAAATTAAGCACTTAATTATATGTCGGGTAAAAATACACAGGTTAATTTTAATCTGGCGAATCCAATACAGTTTTTAGCTTTAGGCTTTGGCAGTGGTTTGGCGCCAAAAGCTCCTGGCACTTTTGGTACGCTTGCTGCCGTGCCACTATTTTTACTTATGAGTGGTTTAACGCCCTTAACTTATGGTTTAGTCGTCTTAGTGGTTTGTCTTGCGGGTATTTATATCTGTGGTAAAGCGGCAAGTGATGTTGGTGTACACGACCATGGTGCAATTGTGTGGGATGAGTTTGCAGGATTTTTTATCACTATGTTTATGGTTCCGGTGAGTTGGCAGAGTGTCTTGGTAGGCTTTGTTTTATTTAGAATCTTTGATATAGCTAAACCTTGGCCAATATCAATAGCAGATAAAAAGCTAACGGGTGGCTTTGGTATCATGTTTGACGATGTACTAGCGGGTCTCTTTGCACTTGCCATCATGCACCTTATTTTCTAATTTATTAAGAGTTTTTTCATTAACCTTTATCATATGGTAGAGGCTAATATTTCAGTAAACCCTGCATTATTTTCACCTTTCTTTATTTTAGATCAATAGTAATTTCACCACATTTACGCTACGTTTAAACTAGGCCATAAGTGCCGGTAATGATGGATAATGAATTTGATAGTAAAATACTTAGTACTCTTACTTGTTTTTATCAACACTTGCCCTCAGGTCTATTATTAAGTGACACATTATCAACTAGGTAAAAGAGTCATTTAGATAAACTAGTCATTAAGTAACAGTAAAAAAGGAATACATATGAAAATAAATCTTTCTGGTCATCATGTAGAAGTTAATGATTCAATCAAAGAGCATATCGAAGAAAAATTCTCTAAAATTGCCAACCACTTTCCAACATTAATATCTCTAGACGTAATAGTCTCTAAAGAACATCATCAATATCAAGTCGAGCTAACGACAAACTATGAAGGTGGACGAATTTCAGCTACCGGTTTAGATGGTGTTATGTATCCGGCTATTGCCAATGCTGCAAAAAAACTCGATGCAGCCCTTAAGCATAGAAAAGGGCAATTGAAAGCTAATATGCACAGCAAACCAGGTGCAACGACTCCTGAAATTGCCCATGAAAAGGTGCAAGAGATGAACCTATCATAATTCTCCTATAATCTTAAACCCCAAAAGCTGTTGAACCTCGTTCGCAGCTTTTTTTATATAGTTCCTAAGTTTTTGCTAATTGGTACAAATAATTACTGCATTGCAGACTCGCTGTGTAATAATCAAAGCCATTAATATTTAAAGCATTAACCTCACAAGGAATTTTTTGATGCTCAAACGCTTTTTAAGACAATCCAATACCTGCCAAATTACAACGAGTAAACTCGCAATACTTGGACTTTTATCTCTCACACTTACTGCTTGCAGCAAAGAAGAGGTTAAGGTGAAACCACCAGCGCCAGCGGTATCGGTATACTCAATTAAAGCACAACCTATTGGCGGGTATCGTGAGTTTGTTGCACGAACAGAAGCTTTCAAAGAAGCCGACTTACGCGCTCGTGTTGAAGGTGAGTTAATTGAACGCCATTTTAGAGAAGGCAGTAATGTTGAAAAGGGACAAGTATTATTAAAAATCGACCCCGCAGCATACCAGGCAGCATTATCAGCAGCCAAAGCTGACTTAAGCTCTAGAATCTCAGGCGAAGAAAATGCTCAGCGTAACTTAAAACGTGCCAATGACCTTATTGATGATGGTTATATTTCTCAATCAGATTATGACCGTTTAACTACGGAAGAGTCGCAAGCTAAATCAGCGGTTAAAGCGGCAGAAGCATCACTTGAAAAAGCGGAACTTGATTTAAGTTATACCACAATCACAGCGCCTTTTAGCGGCCGAATTGGTAAAGTAAATTATAACGTTGGCAATATTGTTGGTCCAACAAGTAACCCCTTAGCAACCTTGATTATCAGTGACCCAATTTTTGTAAGTTTTCAGGTTGAAGAGAGTTTCTATATTACTTACTTACAAGAACATCAGGGTGCAAGAACTGCCAAAGAAGCTGAATTTGAGCTATCTCTACGCTTGCCAAATAATACTGAATATCCAGAAAAGGGTCAGTTAAACTTTTCTGATACTAAAATTGCCCAAGGTATGGGTACCGTTGAATTGAGAACCGTTTTCCCTAACCCTCATAATATTATTTTACCAGGGCTATTTGTTACCTTGATTGTTGAAACGTTAGATAAAGAGGAAATGGCGTTAATACCACAAGCAGCAGTACAAGAAAACCAGCAAGGTAAATTTGTCTTAGTTGTCGGAGCAGATAATAAGGTTAAACAGCGTCACGTTGTCTTAGGGCGAAGAATTAATGCTATGTGGGTTGTTGAAAAAGGCGTTGCTATTGGTGAAAAAGTGATAGTCGAAGGCTTACAAAAAGTTCGAGCTGGTGTGGAAGTAAATGGTGTTATTAAGCATGTTGACCCACTTACGGGTACCATCTCAGATATTAATGATAAAGCGACAAATTCTGCAAAAGCTAACGATGCCAATATTAGCCCAAGCGCAGCAGTCGATAAGTAAAAAAGGACGATTTTATGATCAGTAAAACTTTTATCAATCGCCCTAAATTCGCGTTTGTTATCTCTATTGTTATCACCCTTGCCGGCTTAATTGCCATGAGTGTGTTACCGGTAAATATGTACCCAGAAATAACACCACCTCAAGTTCAAATATCTGCCGTCTATCCTGGGGCTAGTGCTCAAATTGTTGAAGAGTCGGTTATCAGGCCTATTGAAGAGCAGGTCAATGGCGTAGAAGATATGATGTATATCGAATCTTCTGCCTCAAATAATGGTACTGCAGTTATTACAGTATTTTTTAAAGTTGGTACTGATGGTGATATTGCCCAAGTAAATGTGCAAAACAGAGTCGCATTAGCAACTAGCTCATTACCTTCAGAGGTAACCCGTCAAGGGGTTGATGTTAAGAAAAAGTCTAGTTCTATGTTGTTAGGCATTAACTTGTATTCTGAGCAAGAAGGTATTGACCAACTCTTTTTAAGTAATTATGCCTCTAACTATTTAACTGAACCGTTAGGTCGTATCGAAGGTGTTGCCTCAGCAGAAATCATGGGTGAAATGACCTATAGTATGCGCGTTTGGTTAAACCCTGAACGTATGGCATCTTTAAGTATTACTGTCACTGAAGTTCAGCAAGCATTACAAGAGCAGAATATGATAGTTGCTGCTGGTAAGTTCGGCGCTAGCCCATCGTTACCTAACCAACAATTTGAGTACTCTATTCAAGCCAAAGGTCGTTTACAAACACCTGAAGAATTCGGCCAAACGATAATTCGCGCTCAGCTCAACGGTAACTTTATCCGTTTAGGTGATATTGCTCGTTTAGAGTTAGGTGCAGAAGATTATTCAACCCAAGCAAGATTAAATGGTAAAGAAACTGCCTTTCTTGTTATCTACCAGCTACCTGATGCTAATGCCACAGAAGTTGCTTCGTTAGTAAAAGCTGAAATGGAAATACTTTCTCAGCGTTTCCCTGATGGTTTAGAGTATGTTATCCCCTACGATACCACTAAATTTATCGACCGCTCCATTGAAGAAGTTATGGTTACCCTCTTTCAAGCGATAGCTTTAGTAATATTAGTAGTGTTTTTATTCCTGCAAAACTGGCGTGCCACCATCATTCCAACCCTAGCAATTCCTGTGTCACTCATTGGTACTTTTGCGTTTATGATATTGATGGGTTACTCAATCAACACCATCACTTTATTTGGTTTAGTACTCGCTATCGGTATTGTCGTTGATGATGCTATTATCGTGATAGAAAATGTTGAACGAATATTAAAAGAAGAGCAGTTACCCATTAAAGAAGCGGTCACCAAAGCGATGGAGCAAGTCTCTGGACCTATTATAGCTACCACCTTGGTACTATTAGCTGTTTTTGTTCCCGTGGCCTTTATGCCGGGAATAACAGGTGAATTATATAAACAATTTTCAGTCACTATTTCTTTTGCTGTGCTAATTTCTTCACTTAATGCTTTAACCTTAAGTCCAGCACTTTGTACCGTGTTACTAAGTGCTGAAAAAATGAAGCCTATTTCCTGGTTAGTGCCATTTGAACGTCTCATTACTAAGGTCACTGGCAGCTATACCAAAGCTGTTGGTTTCTTGCTTAAGCGACTTGCTCGCGTAGGTCTTTTTGTTGGCTTAATGTTTATTGGTGCCGGTTGGTTAACAACTTCAGTACCAACAGCGTTTTTACCGGCTGAAGACCAAGGTTACCTATTTGTCGATGTGCAGCTTCCTGATGCTGCGTCAAGTAATCGTACACAAGCGGTAATGGATAAGATCACACCACTGATATTAAACGACGCAGCCGTTGATGATATTATTACCGTGTCAGGTTACTCACTACTTGGTGGTGCCGGCTCAAATAATGGTCTGGCTATTATTCTGCTTAAAGACTGGGAAGAGCGTACCGCGCCTGAATTGGGGCTAAGGCAATTAATCCCTCGGTTAATGGGGCAATTATGGACTATGCCTGATGCACAAATTATGGTATTTAATCCGCCGCCTATTCCTGGCCTTGGCAATAGTTCAGGCTTTGAATTTAAATTGCAAGACAGTGAAGGTAGAGATCCTGCTGCGTTAGCACAAGTGATGAACGGACTCATATATGAGGCCAATCAACGACCTGAATTAACACGGGTATTTAGTACCTTTAGAGCTAATGTTCCGCAATACTTTTTAGAGGTAGACCGTAATAAAGCCAAAGCTCAAGGTGTCTCTTTATCTGATATATTCTCGACTTTGCAAGCGCAATTAGGCTCTTTATATATTAATGACTTTAGTCAATTTGGCCGAACCTATCGTGTCACTATACAAGCTGAAAGTCAGTATCGAAAAGACCCATCAGATTTACGTTATTACTTTGTCCGTAATAAAGATAATGAAATGGTGCCGCTAACGACTTTAGCAACGATTAAGCCTATTTTAGGGCCAACAACCATTAGTCACTTTAACTTATATCGTAGTGCTAGTATCACTGGTAATGCTGCGCCTGGTTATTCATCAGGACAGTCTATTGATGTTATGGAAGAGCTAGCCAGTAAATTGCCGCAAGGTTATATCTATGAATGGTCGGGACAGTCTAAGCAAGAATTAGAAGCGGGTAATTTAGCACCTATTTTATTTGGTTTAGCTATCCTCTTTGTTTACTTATTCTTAGTGGCACAATATGAAAGTTGGACTATTCCATTTTCAGTGTTAGCTGCGGTACCGTTAGCGCTATTTGGCTCTATGTTGGCACTTTATACGGTTGGCATGGCAAATAACATCTATGCGCAAGTTGGCTTGGTATTATTGATAGGCCTGTCCACTAAAACCGCTATTTTAATTGTCGAGTTCGCCATGGAGCAAAGAGCGGCGGGAGAGACGATTATGAATGCAGCACTTAATGCGGCTAGAATGCGTTTTCGTGCGGTATTGATGACAGCTTTTTCTTTTATTCTCGGTGTATTACCGCTGGTATTTGCAACGGGTGCCGGTGCGGGTAGTCGTGTCTCGCTCGGTATCACTGTACTGTCGGGTATGATCGCCGCGACGTTGTTTGGTACTTTACTGGTGCCTTACTTCTATTTAGTGATTCAGCGTATGCGAGAAAAAATTAAAGGTAATCCAGATGTTAGCTAAAGCTTTTACCACCTGCTAGCACCAAAAAGGGCACATACTATATATAAATAGTATGTGCCCTTTTTATTTGTTTGCTAAAAGCCTAACGATAAATGCTAAAGTAACTAACAATCGATGATAATGACTATTTAGTATCTATTCAGCAAAACCTTTATTTAGGTATTAGTTTAGGTGCTACTCTGACTCTTGCGCAGCTTCTTCAAGTTTAGCTCTATCGGCTTTTGATACATACTTAGGTTTATTACTGGTATGTAACTTTGAATTCATTTTCTTAACTTTCTTTTTCAAAATATTGTTCATCTTCTTTTTTCTATTCATCTTATAATCTCTACATATATACTTAAAATTATTCTAGCTATTCTTATAGAAAAATAACTACTACAAACATCAATGGCAAGTAAGGGTACAACACCGTCGGCTTTAATGAATTAGCCATATACTCGGCAATAAGTGCCTTGCTAGTTGGTCGGTTCATTTGCCACTGTTTATACATTAAATAGGGTTTAGTCGACTCACTTGTCTGTTCAGCCTCATTTAGCGCTAATTTATCTTCTATCGCTATTATCGCATTTGCGGTACGACACTGAAAGGTTTTCCAAATACCTTCTTGCAACCAAAGTACAGCGACTAGCAGTAAGGCAACAAGAGCCGTCAATGAAAAGGTTAAGGACAACAAGGTGATAGCGGTGGCAACAAGCTTGATAATTAGAGCATAACTTTCATAACTTTCATGATTGTTATGTAAGGTTTGCCATTGCTGAAGTAATAACTGTTTTGAAACTGTGGTCATAGGGCTGAATACCATTGTTCTAATGTACTGGGGTTGAGCAAAAATTACTGTTATTATGCGCGCATTATCTTTCTCTTTAAAGTTATCTTGGCTTTACATTGAAATTTTTCTTATCTTTTGGCTTAGCGTTTAGCTAGGCAATTTAAACCAGAGGCGTTTATTTTGAGTACTAATTCAACTACATCATCGTTAGCTTTTTCTTCATTAAGCTTAAAACAGGATCTAGTTAAAAACTTATCGTCCCTTGGCTATGAGAAAATGACACCCATTCAAGCTAAAACCTTACCTGAATTGCTTAAGGGAAAAGATGTTATTGGCGAAGCTAAAACGGGCTCAGGCAAAACGGCGGCTTTTGGTTTGGCATTACTTAACAAACTAGAAGTTAAAAAGTTTCGCATTCAATCTTTGGTGATTTGTCCAACCCGAGAACTGGCTGACCAAGTTGCGAAAGAATTGAGAAAACTAGCACGTGGTATTCACAATATTAAAATATTGACACTTTGTGGCGGCACACCGTTTGGTCCACAAATTGGTTCTTTAGAGCATGGTGCACATGTTATTGTTGGTACCCCAGGTCGTCTTGAAGAACACGTTATAAAAGGCACCTTACAATTAGATAACTTAAACTTATTAGTGCTTGATGAAGCTGACCGTATGTTAGAGATGGGCTTTCAAGCGGCACTTGATAATATTATTGGACGTACACCACTTGACCGTCAAACGTTACTTTTCAGTGCCACGTTTCCAGACCAAATCAAATCTATTAGCGAAAGTATTATGACCGATCCGGTGATGGTGAAAATCGCTTCTAGTGAAGATCAATCAACTATCAGTCAAAAGTTTTTTAAAGTAAGTGATGATGACAGTCGCCTAGATGCGTTACGTTTATTATTACTAGATCAACAAGTTGAATCGACCGCTATTTTTTGTAATACCAAAAAAGAAACCAAGCAAGTTGCTGACGCCTTACATTTTGATGGCTTTAGTGTGTTAGCTTTACATGGCGATTTAGAGCAGCGTGATAGAGATCAAACATTATTACGCTTTGCCAACAAAAGTGCTTCAATTCTTGTCGCTACTGATGTTGCTGCACGTGGCTTGGATATTGATAGTTTAGATTTAGTGATTAACTATCATATTGCCCGCGATAGTGAAGTACACGTACATAGAATTGGCCGAACAGGTCGAGCAGGCAGCACAGGTATTGCTTATTCACTATTTAGTGACAAAGAAAGTTATAAAGTTGGTTTACTTGAAGACTACCTTGAAGCGGTTATCACACCTGAGCCGTTGCCTTCATCAGCTGTACTTGGTTATGAACGTCCACAAGCTAAAATGGCAACCATTCAAATTGATGGCGGTAAAAAGCAAAAAGTTAGAGCTGGAGATATTTTAGGCGCACTTACGGGTGATAATGGCATTAAAGGCTCAGAAGTTGGTAAAATTTCGGTACTTGATAACAAAGCCTATGTAGCTGTTACTAAAGGCGCGTTAAATTTAGCGTTGCGAAAGATAACTAAAGGGAAAATGAAAGGGCGTACCTTCAATGCACGTCACTTAACTTTTTAATAAGCTAACGTCTAAATTAAAAGCTAGATGAAAAAATTCAATGAAAAAAGCCTACCAAGAGCTGCTTGTCAACAAGCAGCTCGATTTTGATGCCGCTCAAACACAAGCTGTTGATGCTTTAGTTTTACTATCCGAACAGCTAATTGAGCGACAGCAATCACCCAAAAGATTTAAAAAATCCATTCCAGGGTTATACTTTCACGGCCGAGTTGGTCGCGGTAAAACCATGCTAATGGATTTATTTTATCAGCACTTACCAATAAAAAATAAGAAACGTATCCATTTCCATCACTTTATGGAAAGTGTGCATCAGCAACTCGCCCAATTAACCGGAAAATCTGAGCCCCTTAACCATATAGCGAAAGCATGGGCAAAAAATATTGAGCTGTTATGTTTCGATGAGTTTTTTGTTAGTGATATTGCTGATGCTATGCTACTTAGCGGCCTGTTCTCTGCACTGTTTGCTCAAGGTGTCACGCTTGTTGCCACCTCTAATTGTCGCCCGGAGCAACTCTATCGTAATGGCTTGCAAAGAGAGCGTTTTTTACCAACCATCGCCTTGATTAACCAGTATTGTCAGGTTATTTCAATTGATGGTGATGTGGATCATAGACGCAGTAAATTGGCTAGCAGCGGTAATTATAGCAATTACTTTTTACTTGTTAACCAAGGTGAAAGTAAATTAACTGCTTGCTATAAAAGTTTAACCAAGAGTGATCATCTAGTTGCTGGTGTGATAGAAATTAATCACCGACCGTTAAACTATTTAGCTCAAAGTGAGGATGTCATATTCTTTGATTTTGTTGCGCTCTGTTCAGGCCCTCGCAGTCAACGAGATTATATGGCGCTCGCTAAAGACTTCGCCACAGTATTTATTGCCAATGTACCGCAATTTTCAGGAAAATTGGTACCCGCTGTTTTTTCAGGTGTTGAAGACAGCTATCAACGCAGCGGTGTGTTAATGGGCGACTTACAGCAACTTGATGATGAAGCAAGAAGGTTTATTGCCCTTGTTGATGAGTTCTACGATCAAAAAATTAATTTAATTGTTAGTGCGCAAGTCGATATATTTGAGCTTTATCAGGGGCAACAACTGGCCTTTGAATTTGAGCGCTGTCAGTCTCGCTTAATTGAAATGCAAAACAGTGAACCATCGTCCTCCACAACTAAAGCTAAAAAACTAATAACTAGTCAATTTGACTAATTAGCTTACATTTTTTTAGCCCCTACATATTAATTTTAATCCATCTATTTGATATTTATATAAAAATAAACTTGGCACTATGTTTGTAACATCATCTAGGTAATAGGTATTAATAGCTAGAATAATGGGTATTGATACCCGTTAACTTTAATTTCATAAGGACAGAATCATGACATATTTTCACTACACTTTAATCGCTAGTGCGCTTACGGTTTCACTTGCATCATCGGCGGCATTTGCCCACGAATCATGTAATGTCGATTTATCGGCGGGCTTTACTATTAACACTAGTTCGATTGAGTTTTTACAAGAGGGTAGTGAGCATGATGGCAAGCAGCGCAGCTTATACAAGATTATAGAGGGTAAAAAACTTTTAATCGATAGTCAGAATATTGAACTAACCGATACTCAGCAAGCTTTATTGCAAAAATATGATGAAAAAATCCGCCAGCTAGTACCACAAGTGAAAAGTGTTGCCATTGAAGGCGTTGATTTGGCTGTTGATGGCATTAACCTTGCTTTTAATGGCCTACTGGGTGAAGGCAATAGTGTAGCGGCTGATTTGACCAAAGAGTTAACGCTGATTCGAGAGCACGTTATCGCCAATCTATCTATTGAAAAAGGCATATCTGTTGGTGTTGATGGCTTAGCAAGTGAAGAGTTACTCGGTAAAGATTTTGAGCAACGAATTGAGTCCGCCATTGAAAAAGCGGTGCTAAACTCTATGGGCAGTATCATGATTGCTATAGGCCAACAAATGATGGCAGCAGACGGTGATGGACAAAACTTTGAAACGCGTATGGAAAATTTTGGCGAGACCATAGAAAAAGAAATGACAGTAAGATCTGCTCAAATTGAAAAAAAGGCACAAGCTCTTTGTCTGAGTATTGCTGAAGTGGATGCGTTAGAAGAGCAACTTAAAGGGCAAATTAAGCCACTTGCTGATACCAATGTGTTTACTGTGACAGTTGAGCATGATGAAGACGACAACCATGCTAACGCAAAGTAACTAAAGCAAATCATATGATTTGAAGACCTAGCACTGGTATAATTGCTGGGTCTTTTTTATCTCCATATTTAGTGAAACATGCACGCTGTCCATAAATTACATCAATACCGTAAAAGTATCAGTACTACCACCTATAAAGCGCGAGGACAAAGAGTCATTCGTTGCCCACTTTGCCAGTTAGCCCAGCAGTTTTGCATATGTGAGCTATCACCAAGTAAACAGAAAATAGAGACAACCGCAGGGTTTTTACTACTGTATTACGACACAGAAGTAATGAAGCCGAGTAATACCGGTAAACTTATTGCCGACCTTATTCCTGATACCTTTGCTTTTTTATGGTCTAGAACTCAAGAGAACCCAGAATTATTAGCCGTGCTTAATGATGAAAAGTGGTTTCCTTTATTGGTCTTTCCGCAAGAGTATGCTGATGATGACCGCCAAGTTTTTAGCAACAAGGTTATTTGCCCGGAAGGTAAAAGACCGCTCTTTATTATGCTTGATGGCAGTTGGCGTGAAGCCAAAAAAATGTTTCGTAAAAGTCCTTATTTAGACCGTTTTCCTATGGTGTCCTTTGATGCGAAAACGGCTATTGAAGCTGTTGCTGGTCTTTGTCAAAGTGAAAATAACAATCAACTCTCTAACGGTGCATTATCACCTGTGGGTCAAGACTCACGTTATACGGTAAGAAAAACCGAGCTTGAACATCAATTTTCCACCGCCGAGGTTGGCGCTAGAGTGTTAGCTATGCATGGCGAAACGAATAATGCGCATTTGCTGGATTTGTGGTTTGATGTCTTTAATTTCCAATATCAAAAAAGTGTCTGTCAGCGTAATAAAGGTAATGTAAATGCAATGGAAAACTATCAAAGCTTCCTAGTAAAGATATATCGATAAACTCCCCGGATAGTAATCTGTAGCTAATAATGAGTAGTGAATATTAAGTCATCAAGGATTCGCAGTTAACGTTAAGGTAAACATGCACTTAGCAAGCACTTGTAAATATTAGTTTGCAAGTGTTTGCTTAGCTTGTACTTTTTCATTTATTTAAAGCTAGCACTTAGCTAATTAAAGCCTTAAGTTAAGATTATTCTATGCAACTTTACTGTTGTGCTAACAATAAATACTTAAAGGCTTGTTATGACAATTAAAGAAATTCCACTCATTATAAATGGTAAAAAAGTACGTTCTAAAACAAATACTTGGTTAGATGTACTTAATCCAGCTACTCAAGAAGTTGTCGCGCGTGTACCTGTGGCAACCCGTGAGGAAGTGGCTGCTGCTGTTGATAGTGCAGAGCAAGCGTTTAAAAGTTGGTCAAAGGTTTCTTTAACCAATCGTATGCGTATTATGCTGAATTTTCAGCACTTGGTCCGTGAACATAGCCAAGAATTAGCAGAATTAGTAACCCTAGAGCATGGTAAAACCTTACCTGATGCTGAAGGCGAAGTAGGGCGTTCGTTGGAAGCCATTGAAAATGCCTGTTCTATCACGCGTTTACAATTGGGTGAAATGGCTAATAACGCCGCTACAGGTATTGATACTTATACGCTAAATAAACCACTTGGTGTAGGTGTTGGCATTACCGCCTTTAACTTCCCGTTAATGTTGCCAGCTTTTATGTTTCCACCAGCCATTGCTTGCGGTAATACATTTGTATTAAAACCGTCTGAGCAAGCGCCATCATCAACCATACGTTTTGTTGAACTGGCATTAGAAGCAGGTATTCCACCAGGCGTACTTAATGTTATCCATGGCGGACCTGATGCGGTTAACCAGCTTATTGAAAGCGATGCGGTAAAAGCCGTATCATTTATTGGCTCTACTGCGGTAGGTACCCATGTTTATAATCTTGCCAGCAAACACGGTAAACGTGCTCAAGCTATGATGGGCGCGAAAAACCATATGGTGATCATGCCTGATGCTAATAAAGACCGAGCAATCAATGATCTATTAGGCTCAGCTTTTGGCGCTGCTGGTCAACGCTGTATGGCAAATCCGGTCACTATACTTGTCGGTGAAGCACGTGAGTGGTTACCTGAAATTGTTGAACGCGCCAAGTTAATGAAAGTAGGCCCGGGCACACAACGCGATGCGGATTTAGGTCCGGTAGTATCGCCACAAGCTAAAGCACGTATCTTAAGTCTTCTTGATTCTGGTGTCGCTCAAGGCGCGGAATTACTTGTTGATGGCAGAAATTGCCAAGTAGATGGCTACCCTAAGGGAAATTTTGTTGGTCCTACATTATTTAGTAAAGTCACTACCGATATGGACATTTATACGCAAGAAATCTTTGGTCCTGCTTTATGTGTTTTAGAAGCGGATAGCTTAGATGAAGCGATAGCAATTATTAATGCTAACCCTAATGGTAATGGTACTTCATTATTTACTTCATCTGGTTGGGCAGCGCGAAAGTTTGAAAATGATGTTGATGTCGGCCAAGTAGGTATTAATGTTCCTATCCCAGTACCTGTTGCCTTCTTTAGCTTTACCGGCTCTCGTGGTTCAAAATTAGGGGACTTAGGACCTAATGGTAAACAAGTTGTTAGCTTTTGGACTTACACTAAGTCAGTGACGGCTCGCTGGTTTGAGCCGGACCATCAAGATGGCTCAACCATTCATACCACCATTAGCATGAAGTAATAGCAGCTACTGGACTGAACTGAATTTAACTTCTTTTAAGTAAGTCGTATCAGTAAAACTAAAAAGGGTCACTATTTACATAGTGACCCTTTTTCTATGTCATCAAAGTTTTAATTACAGTATTGAATTAATTAGTACTTTAAATGAAAACGGTTAGTGCAGTATTCTGGCGCGAATAGTGCCATCAATTTGTTTTAATTCTTTAAGTGCTTGTTTACTGTCTTGAGAATCAATATCGATAACAACATAACCAATCTTGTCATCTGTTTGTAAGTATTGTGCGGCAATATTAATATTGTGCTCTGCAAATGCTTGGTTGATTTTAGTCAACACACCAGGCTGGTTATGGTGAATATGTAATAAGCGACTTGTGCTTGTTTGACCAGGGATAGAGTGATCAGGTAAGGAAACCTCTGGGAAGTTAACTGCAGATAAACTTGAGCCATTATCTGAATACTTAGCCAGCTTGGTTGCTACCTCTAAACCGATATTTGCTTGTGCTTCTTTGGTGCTACCACCAATATGTGGTGTTAAGATAACATTATCAAAACCGCGTAAAGCCGAGATAAACTCATCATCATTACTCTTTGGCTCAACAGGGAATACATCAATAGCAGCCCCCGCTATTTTTTTACACTCTAAAGCTTGTGCCAAGGCATTGATATCAACCACAGTACCACGAGAAGCATTAATAAAAATCGCCCCATCTTTCATGGCTGAAAATTGTGCTTGCGCAATCATATTTTGAGTTTGTACTGTTTCAGGAACATGTAAACTAACCACGTCAGCTTCTGCAAGCAAGGCATTTAGCGTCGGAGATTGGCTGGCATTACCTAGTGGTAATTTCGTTTCGACGTCATAAAAGCGCACTCTCATACCTAAGGTTTCGGCTAAAATACCTAATTGCATGCCTATATGGCCGTAACCAATAATTCCGAGTACTTTACCACGCGCTTCTACTGAGCCAACAGCCGATTTAAACCATTCTCCGCGATGTGCTTTGGCACTTTTTTCAGGAATACCACGAAGTAATAATAGCGTTTCACCAATAACTAACTCAGCCACAGAACGAGTATTTGAAAAGGGCGCGTTAAAAACGGGAATGCCGCGATTTTGTGCCGCTTTTAAATCAACTTGGTTGGTGCCAATACAAAAACAACCAATAGCCACTAATTTGTTGGCGTGACTAAGTACTTTCTCGGTTAATTGTGTACGTGAACGGATACCAATAAAGTGCACATCGGCAATTTTCTCAATTAAATCACTTTCAGATAGCGAGGTTTTTAGCGATTCAATATTTGAATAGCCTTTTGATTTTAATTCTTCAAGAGAGCTTGGGTGCAAGCCTTCAAGTAATAAAATCTTAATTTTGTCTTTTGCTAATGAATTTTTGTTGGTAATGGTCATAAACTGGTTTCGCTTATCCTGAGTTAAAGGTCAATACACTTTTGTTTAGATGGCTAGATATCTAAAATAGAAGTTTAACATAGCATATAGTGTATAGACTCTAAAGAACTTATTAAGCATATTTAGGGATAAATATGCTGAATAGTGAATATTGTTTTAAAAAGGATAGAGGGGCGATTATTGGATTACTTTAATAACATCACTGCTGCCTAGTACTAGTATGTCAGCACCACGAAGTGCAAATAAACCATTAGTTACCACACCGACAATGGCATTAATTTGGCTTTCTAGCGCTTTTGGATCAAGGATTACTAGGTTATGAACATCAATAATAACGTTGCCATTGTCTGTTACCACACCTTGACGATAAACAGGATCACCACCTAGCTTAACCATTTCACGGGCAACATAGCTACGTGCCATAGGAATAACTTCAACAGGTAAAGGGAAGTTACCTAAGACTTTTACTTGTTTTGAATCATCGGCAATACAAATGAATTTTTTGGCTACCGCTGCAACGATTTTTTCACGAGTTAATGCGGCGCCGCCACCCTTGATCATCGCCATATGAGTAGTGATTTCATCAGCACCATCAACATAGACATCTAAGACATCAACACTGTTTAAATCAAATACTTCAATACCGTGCGCTTCTAGACGTTTAGTTGACTCTTGTGAGCTTGAAACAGCACCGGCGATTTTATTTTTCATGGTAGCAAGACCATCAATGAAAAAATTAACGGTTGAACCCGTACCAACGCCAACGATAGTATCGTTTTCAATAAATTCTAATGCCTTGATGGCGGCTGCGTTTTTCATTTCATCTTGAGTCATGTTATATGCCTTATTCGCAAAAATTTGCTATTAAAGTGAGCTTAAATGGCCTTTTGATGGCCTTAAAGAAGGCAATTATAACACTAAAGAATCTGATAGTTATACCGAGGAAAGCCTTTTAATACTGACTCATTCGACAAGCACTTTAATCATATGGATAAGTCTGTTGATGACAGGTTAATAGTTTTTTAGGATAGTTGAAAGTGACTATTTAGGCATGGCCGTCATGACTACTGCGTTTATATCTTGCTCAATAATATCAGCATAAATTGAGGTGTTTTGACTTAGCAATTTATCGCTATGTTTATCACCTTTTATATGAATACCTACTATTGTGCTATCAGGAAAATAATTTTTTTGGCGTTTGGCAAAAGCTAACATCATACGTTGGTCCTCAGGCATAGGTCTATTAAGCAAAGAGAGCATTAACTGATGATCTGAAGATAGTGCTTTTTTTATCGAGTCTTTATTATAGGCGCTAAAGTTACTGTGGCTAAAATTATTAGCATAGTAGTGGTTTTTTTGATTCGTAGGTTTAACTAATGTGGTATTGCTACAAGCTGTAAGGGCAATACCAAGATATAGCGCAAAAACGATTTTAAATACTTTCATAACAAACCTAATGACGACAGTTAAACTGCAATGACTGAATTACTATCAATAGGGCAAGGGTTATGCCAACGCGTCTTTTAGTAATAAAATATAATTTTTAGGTTTTTTAGTGTTATGAAAATACTAGTGTTATTTGAATAGTAGGAGTTTGGCTTGGTCAATAAAAAAAGCAGCTAAACTCGATGTTTTTACCACAACGAGTTTATCTGCTTTAGAAAGGAAAAAAGTGTCAATTTTTTAACACTTCTTAACAGCATTAATTGCTATGGGCAGATATTACTCTTCAGAGACTGAGCGAAGTAGCTCATTTATACCCACTTTGGCTAGCGTTTTAGCGTCAACTTTCTTGACAATAATAGCAGCATATAAGCTGTAGGTACCGCATGCTGATGGTAGGTTACCCGGAACAACAACAGAGCCAGCAGGAACGCGACCATAATGCACTTCACCTGTTTCTCTATCAAAAATACGGGTACTTTGGCCGATATAAACGCCCATAGAAATTACTGCGCCTTCTTCGACTATTACACCTTCTACGATTTCAGAGCGTGCGCCGATAAAGCAGTTATCTTCAATTATGGTCGGTCCAGCTTGTAGCGGCTCTAATACACCACCAATACCAACACCACCTGATAAATGTACGTTTTTACCTATTTGTGCACATGAGCCAACGGTAGCCCATGCATCGATCATACAACCTTCATCGACAAATGCGCCGATATTAACAAAGCTCGGCATTACCACAACGTTTTTACCAATGAAACTACCGGTACGAACACTCGCGCCAGGCACTATACGAACACCGTCGGCTTCAAACATAGCTTGAGTATAACCGTCATACTTCATTGGTACTTTATCGAAGAAAGTACTTTCTGCGCCATCAATGACTTGGTTATCCCAGATACGAAACGAAAGTAGCACCGCCTTTTTAAGCCATTGGTTTACCTGCCAGTCGCCATCTACTTTTTCGGCAACACGGGCACTACCGTTATTCAATGCGGCTAAAGCATCAAGCACGGCGTTTTTAATTTCACTTGAAACAGTTGCTGGTGTAATGCTAGCTCTTTCTTCAAACGCTTGTTCAATGACACTGGCTAAGTGTTTTAAGTTTGTCATTAGGGAATCCTATTGGTAATTTTTGTTTGTGTTATAAAATGTATATAAAATAAAGCTTAATTAATTTCTTGGGTTAATCGTATGGCTAAATCTTCTTGCTCTTCAGGCGTTAGCGCATCATCTTCTTTGGTTGATATAGTAAATACATCATCAGCTTTTTCACCAAAGGTGGTTATTTTAGCTGAATGGATATTAATCTGCTCTTTTTGAAATACTTGACCAATATTCGATAATAGACCCGGCCTATCTAGGGCTATTATTTCAATCATGGTACGATTTTTAACATGTATTTTTATAAAGTTAACGCGCAAGGGGACTTTAAATTGTTTGATATGCCGAGTAAGTTTAGGCTCTGGTAGGTCACAAACTCCCTCTTGGTTTAACTTATCAACTAAGGCTTGGCTAATCTCTTTGGTGTAGAAGCGTTCTCGTAACGGTTTATTACGGCTATCGAGTACGACAAAGGTGTTTACCGTAAAGCCAGTTTTCGTGGTAATTATTTTGGCATCATGAATAGATAGCTTTTTGGTATCTAAAAAGGAAACGGTATTAGCAAAAGTATTGTTTTTCTCTTTGGTGAAAATAAACACTTCAGTGCCACCTCGATAGGGTACCGAGCTTATTAGCACTAGCGGTTTTTCTCTATCGTGTTTAAGTATATTGTGACATTGTCTTGCTATTTGTTCAGGTGAGTAGCGCAAAAAATAATCTATTTTGAATTCACGCCATAAAGCTTTAATCGCTTGCTCATCAATATCGTATTCACTGAGTAAGGCTAATGCTTGCTGTTGATTTTCTCGAATCTTAGAACGTATTTCTACTGGTTTTTCCAAGCCATGACGAAAAGCACTTAAGGTATTAAAGTAGAGCTCTTCCAACAAGTTTGCTTTCCAGTTATTCCAAAGGCTTTCGTTGGTGCCACGCATGTCGGCAACGGTTAAGCAATAGAGGTAGTTTAAGTGCGCTTCATCACGGACAATTTCTCCGAAAGTGCGAATGACATTTTCATCGCTGATATCACGGCGTTGAGCGGTAACTGACATTAATAAATGATGCTCCACTAACCAAGCCACCATATTACTATCGTGTTTACTCATTTGGTGGGACAAGCAGAAATTCAACGCATCGACAGCACCTAATTTAGCGTGATTGCCACCACGGCCTTTACCAATATCATGAAAGAATCCGGCCAGGTAAAGTACTTCTGGTTTACGTATTTTTTGCGTTATTTTACTACACAGTGGGAATTTATGATTATGCTCTTTTTGACTGAATTGATGTAAGTTTTTAACTACTCGGTAGCTATGTTCATCCACTGAATAGGCATGGAACAGATCGAATTGCATCTGACCAACGATATTGCGCCACAAGGGTAAATAAGAGGCAATAATACTGTGTTTGTGCATTAAGGTTAACGCTAACCCTAAACCGCGCGGGTGACGAATAATGGCCATAAACATACGACGACATTCAGCATAATCTACTAAGCCTGAAATTAGGCGCCGGCGGGCATTACGCATTAACCTTATAGTGTGGGAATGTATGCCTTTAATACTGGGCTCTTGGGCAATAATTAAAAACATTTCAATCATTTTTACTGGTCGCATAAAAATGCGGTCATTACGAGTATTAATTAAGGTATCAACTAATTCAAAATCTTGATTAATAATACTAACGCTACTCTGCTCAGGCTTTTTGATAATAGCCTGTTCAAAGTGCTGTAATAGCATGGTATTTAATTCAGTTACTCGGGCAATAATTCGAAAAAATCGCTTCATCATGCGTTCAACGGGAGCTTTACCTTCATCACCAAAGCCCATCATTCGGGCAACATCAGCTTGGTGATCAAATAACAGCCGATTTTCATTACGACCTGCAACAAAGTGCAGGGCAAAACGCATACGCCAAAGATAATCTTGTGACTCTAATAATTCGAAAAATTCATTGGGGTAGAGGTAGTTATGTTCAACCAGCTCTTCAAAGGAGTCGGCACAAAAATGTCGTTTTGCCACCCAAGCAATGGTTTGAATATCACGTAAACCACCGGGGTTAGCTTTTAAGTTGGGCTCAAGTGTATAGGCAGCACCACGGTACTGCTGGTGTCTATTTTCTTGCTCTTTACACTTGGCGATAAAGAACTTCTCTGAGGTCCAAAAAACATCTTCATGCAATAATGGCATTAGCTGCTGAGTAAGCGTTTCATTACCGCTAACTTGTCGCATTTCCATTAAGTTAGTGGCAACAGTGACATCTTTTACCGCTTGCTTTAAGCATTCTTTAATAGAGCGAACACTGTGGCCAATATCCAGTTTTATATCCCAAAGTTGGGTAATGAAACTGGATATTTTTTCTTCCAGTTCTAAATCAATTTCTTCTTGGGTTAATAATAAAATATCAACGTCAGATTGCGGGTGTAGCTCCCCTCGACCATAGCCACCAACAGCGACTAAACTGATTTGAAACTCATCAAGGTGATGCTGACACCAGAGCTTTTTCAAAATGGCATCGACAAACAGTGCACGCGCTGATAATAAGTCACTAATATCATTATCGATAAAAACGTCTTTTAACCATTCATCAAAAGTTTGGCTTAATAAGCATATATCGCGGGTAGACAAAAAGTCAGCACTGATAGCTAAGTTTTCAATAAATTGTTCTGGCACTTTAAATGCTGATACTGGGTGACTGGTCAAGAGCTTACCTTTTATCTATGCGGATTAATCTGTTCGGCCTAAGTTATAGCTACTACCTTTTGGGCACTAATGCTTTAGGTCTTAGTTGTGTAATATGCGAGCAATGGTTTCATCTTTACGTAAGGTTAAAATTTCACAACCTGTTTTGGTCACCACTATGGTGTGCTCCCATTGTGCAGATCTTTTACCGTCAGCGGTGAAAACAGTCCAATTATCAGTTTTATCTAAAATGGTGTTAGCACGGCCTAAGTTAACCATGGGCTCGATAGTAAAACACATACCAACTTCCATCTTAGTTTTATCATTGTTTTTATAGTGGACAATTTGTGGCTCTTCATGAAAGTCTTTACCTATGCCGTGACCACAATAATCTTTGACGATAGAATATCGACCAGATTTTTTAATGAATTTTTGAATGGTTGTGCCAATTTCGCCAAATATGGTGCCTGGTTTTACTTTTTTTAAGGCGAGGTATAAAGACTCTTGAGTAATGCGACAGAGACGATTATCTTCAGGGGAGCCTTCACCGACGATAAACATTTTACTGGTATCGCCATGATAGCCATCTTTTATTACGGTAATATCAATATTAATAATATCGCCATCGGCTAGCACAGTATCATCAGGAATGCCGTGGCAAACGACATGGTTTACTGACGTACAAATCGATTTAGGAAATTCATGGTAATTGAGCGGCGCTGAAATGGCATTTTGCACTTTTTCAGTAAACTCAGCACAAAGGCTATTTAACTCATCTGTGCTAACACCTGCCTTTACATGCGGTGCTATCATCTCTAAAACATCAGCGGCTAATTGCCCGGCAATACGCATTTTGGCGATTTCTTCTTGGCTTTTTATGGTGATGGCCATCTTGTTCTATCTCTTTAAGTTTGCGCTAGCGGCATTGTTGCTGGCGACTATGCTTTTAATTGTTTGTCATTTCATCATGATAGATGAGTAACTTGCTCTTAATACCAATCGGACTAGTTAATTGTTTACTTAGCGAAAATTAAAAGGCTTAGAGGCAAGGCATTGATTGAAGTGAATGGTTACTCCCTTCTCAAAATCAATAACGGCGCATGTAAGCCTTTTAAATTCGCCCTTTGGGAACTCGTTAGTAAACTGATAACGTCACAAAATGAATGAAATATAGAATAACTATGTTTAACACACTTTGTTTGTTCTAAGCTCGCTAACGTAGTTCTAAGTTGGTCAATTAACTAATCCGTTTGGTATAAGATAGCAAGTTAACTGTGTTTGTTTAACTCTAATTTGACCGCGTCAATAAATGCGTCAGGATCTTGTAAGTATAAATTATGATTAAGCAAGATTAACTCATCATTTATAGCCAGTAATAAGGCGGGTATTGCTTGCGTTGCTATAATTTCTTGTAGTGCATAGATCTCATGTACTTGCGCTTCAGCATCATTAGTCAATTTCGTTTTATTAAAAACTTTAGCCGGTACCGATAGCTTGAACTCTTCGACTATGTTACTTAAATCTGTTTGCTCACTCAGAGGGTTACCGGCACCAAAATGTGCAGCTTGCAGCGCATTTAATAACATTAATGCCTGTTGGGAGGTTTTATTTGTCGCCCACGTCATTAAATTGGCACATAGGGTAGAGTCTTTGCCTTGCGATAATGCCTTCATATATTCAGGCGAAAAACTAACCGATGATAGCTCTTTAACTTGAACTATTTGCTGTTTAGTGATTGCACTTTCACCGTCAGCATCAGAAAAATAGGCACAATGCCATAAATTAAGGGCTACTTGAGGTAACGATTGATTTACCGCATTAACTAAAGGAGTTGCTGCATAACTCCACGGACAGTGACTGTCATAAATAAAAAATAATTCTGCTGACATTGTTTACTCTACAAAAATGAATGTTTGGGTGAAAAATAGGGTCTCAGGTGATTTTAACTCGCCTTGCCTGAATATCCCACTATAAATCCTCCTTTAGTGATAAATCATTTTTCTCTCGCTAAAAAAACTGATTTATGGTATAAAGTGCGGCGCTAAATTTTTAGTTGAATCATTTTTGTTTTTGTCTTGTACATTAGTTGAATGGCTTGGCTTGGTTTGGTGACAATTTAAATCGACTATTTGAGTAAGATACTTTATTAAGTTTTTTGCTCGGTAAGTCATTATTATAAACTCACATACATCTATTAAAGGTATACCGGGGTGCCCAGTTTTTGGCTATAAAGTCAAAGCGAAGAGGTCGTGTATATTGGGTGTATGAACGCTTAACCCCATAAAGGAAAAGACAATGTCAAACGTTTCAATGCGCGATATGCTTAAAGCTGGTGTTCACTTCGGTCACAAAACTCGTTACTGGAATCCAAAAATGAAGCCATTCATTTTCGGTTCACGCGATAAAGTTCATATCATCAACCTTGAGCAAACAGTTCCTATGTTCAATGAAGCACTTGCTTTTGTAAGCAATGTTTCATCGAAAAAAGGTAAAGTGTTATTTGTTGGTACTAAACGTGCTGCAAGTGATGCTATCAAAGACGCTGCGATCAAATCTGACCAATTCTTCGTTAACCATCGCTGGTTAGGTGGTATGTTGACTAACTGGAAAACAGTTCGTCAATCAATCAAACGTTTAAAAGATTTAGAAGCTCAAAGCACTGACGGTACTTTTGAAGCTTTAACTAAAAAAGAAGCGTTAATGCGTACTCGTGAAATGGAAAAGCTTGATAAAAGTTTAGGTGGCATTAAAAACATGGGTGGTTTACCTGACGTTTTATTTATCATTGATGCTGATCACGAGCACATTGCTATTAAAGAAGCAAACAACCTTGGTATCAAAATAATTTCTGTTGTTGATACTAACTCTAACCCAGATGGTATTGATTATATCGTACCGGGTAACGATGATGCTATTCGTGCAGTAAGTTTATACTGTAACGCTGTTGCTGACGCTGTAATCAGTGGTCGCGAGCAAAACATCGTTGTACAAGCTGAAAAAGACGGTTTTGTTGAAGCTGAATAATTTCAGTTTGTAACACGTTTTATTTTGCTATTGCCACAAAAGCTTGCTTTTGTGGCAACTTATTTAATATTTATTCCCAAGGCTAGCTTATTATTAGCGGCGCTACGGGGGTAACTGAAAATCGAGGAAATACCTATGACAGTTACAGCTGCTATGGTTAAAGAATTACGTCAACGCACAGCTGCGGGCATGATGGATTGTAAAAAAGCGTTAGTAGAAGCTGAAGGCGACATGGAACTTGCGATTGAAAATATGCGTAAGAACGGTCAAGCAAAAGCCGCTAAAAAAGCAGGTAATATCGCTGCTGAAGGCGCGATTATCATTAAAGTATCAGGAAACACAGCTGCAATAGTTGAAGTTAACTGTCAGACTGATTTCGTTGCAATGGATGATAACTTTTTAGGTTTTGCCAATGCTGTAGCTGATGCTGCACTTAGCGCTAAAGTGACTATCGAAGAGTTACAAGCACAATTTGAAGAAAAACGCATTGCGTTAGTGACTAAAATTGGTGAAAACATCAATGTACGTCGTGTTGAATATGTAGAAGGTGTTAACTTAGCTTCTTATTCTCACGGTGCTAAAATTGGTGTAGTTGTTGCGGGTGAAGGTGATGTAGAAGCACTTAAGCATATTGCTATGCACGTTGCAGCAAGTAAGCCTGAGTACTTAACTCCTGATGATGTTCCAGCTGATGTTGTTGCCAATGAAAAGCGCATTCAAATCGAAATGGCGATGAACGAAGGCAAGCCTGCAGAAATCGCTGAAAAAATGGTTACCGGCCGTATGCGTAAGTTCACTGGTGAAGTTTCTTTATCAGGCCAAGCATTTATCATGGAACCTAAGAAAACTGTTGGTGAAGTGTTAAAAGAAAAAGGCGTAACTGTTTCTGCATTCGTTCGTATGGAAGTTGGCGAAGGTATTGAGAAAAAATCAGAAGATTTTGCTGCTGAAGTTGAAGCACAACTAGCTGCCGCTGCTAAAGCATAATTTCATTTCTTTGATGTGTTAGTTTTATAGCTAAGCGCGTTAAATAAATCTAATTACTAAAAAACGTCTACCTAGGTAGGCGTTTTTTTATGGCTGATTTTAATGTTTAGCCTGAAAACAGGTTATTTACACAAAAAAAAAGAGTTTTTTCAGTTTAGACTTTCGTGAGTGCGCTAAACGTATTAAAATAGCCGCGGTCTTTTGACCTCGGCTTTTATCGGCTTAAATTTTATTACCTAACTGCTACAGGAATCTTTCCCTATGACAACCAATCCGAAGCCTGCTTATCGAAGAATATTATTAAAACTCAGTGGTGAAGCACTGATGGGGGATGAGGGTTTTGGTATTGATCCTAAAGTACTTGACCGTATGGCTCTAGAGATCAAAGAATTGGTAGAGATGGGTATCCAAGTAGGGCTAGTTATTGGTGGCGGTAATTTGTTCCGTGGTGCTGGGTTAGCAGAAGCGGGCATGAACCGCGTTGTTGGTGACCAAATGGGAATGCTTGCTACGGTAATGAATGGCTTAGCTATGCGTGATGCCTTACATCGTGCTTTTGTTAATACCCGCTTAATGTCTGCCATTGATTTAGCGGGTGTCTGTGAACGTTATAACTGGGCCAATGCTATCAGTTTATTAAAGTCTGGTCGTGTGGTTATCTTTTCTGCAGGTACGGGGAATCCATTCTTCACCACAGATTCAGCAGCTTGTTTACGTGGTATTGAAATTGAAGCGGATGTAGTATTAAAAGCGACTAAAGTTGATGGTATTTACTCTGCAGACCCAGTGACAAACCCAAATGCTGAGCTTTATAGTGAGCTTAGTTATGATGAAGTACTTGATAAAGAATTAAAAGTAATGGACTTAGCAGCCTTTACTTTAGCGCGAGATCACAATATGCCGATTCGCGTATTTAACATGAATAAACCGGGTGCGTTGAAATCTGTCATCATGGGCGGTAGCGAAGGCACTATAATTACACATAAGTAACTTTTTGAAATTCAAGTCAAAAATAAGTGCTAATAAGCTCAAGTAAAATAGATTACTGGCTTAAAGTTAACTTGATAATATTTAGGGAAAATAATCGTGATAGATGAAATAATTGAAGATGCTCAAGAACGTATGGGCAAAAGTATTGATGCTTTAAAAACTAGCTTGAATAAAATAAGAACAGGCCGCGCACATGCCTCTTTATTAGATAATATCGTCGTTGAATACTATGGTATGGACACGCCATTGAATCAGGTCGGTAATATCACTGTTCCAGATGCACGTAATCTTTCTATTACCGTTTTCGATAAAGGTATGATTAGTGCGGTTGAAAAAGCCATTATGAAATCTGATTTAGGTTTAAATCCACAATCAAATGGCACCTTAATACGTATTCCATTACCACCGCTTACCGAAGAGCGTCGTAAAGACTTAGTTAAAGTGGTCCGTGGCGAAGCAGAAGGCGGTAAAGTAGCGATTCGTAATATTCGCCGTGATGCTAACTCAGATTTTAAAAGCTTGTTAAAAGACAAAGACATCAGTGAAGATGAGCATCATCAAGCTGAAGATTCAATTCAGAAAAGTACTGATACTTTTGTGAAGCAAGTTGATGAAATATTAGTGAAAAAAGAAGCCGAATTAATGGAAATATAGTTCCTCTATTTAAAACGCCAGCTCGCTGTAAATTAGCTAACTGGCGTTTTTGTTTAATAGCGACTTATAAGTTTATTCTGTCTTAACTAGTTTACTTTAACTAATTGGCTTTGAATAAGTAGTGACTTAAATGATTAATGGAAAATTGTTAAGTGAGTAATTTTCAAGTGGGTAATTTGTAGTGGACAATAGCGAAGCTTTAGCGGAACAAGCTGAAAATAAAAACACTCCTCAACATGTTGCTATCATCATGGATGGTAATGGTCGTTGGGCTCAACTGCAAGGTAAAGGGCGCGTTTCTGGTCATAGAGCCGGTGTTGAATCAGTGCGAGCTGTGGTCGCTAGTGCACGAAAGTCTAATGTTAAAGCGTTAACACTCTTTGCCTTTAGTAGTGAAAATTGGCAGCGACCGGAAAAGGAAGTCAGTGTACTGATGGACTTGTTTATGTATGTGTTAACTAAAGAAGTTAAACGTTTACATAAACATAATATTCGCTTTCAAGTGATAGGTGATTTGAGTCGTTTTTCTGACAAATTACAGAGAAATATTGCTAAATCAGAGCAACTTACGTCAGAAAATACTGGCTTAGTATTATCTGTGGCAGCAAATTATGGCGGTCGTTGGGATATTGCCCAAGCGGCTAAAAAACTCGCCAGTGACGTTCAACAGGGCACAATGACCCTAGATGACATTAATGAACAGACCCTCAATGCGCAAACTTGTCTAGCGGATCTACCCGCTTTAGATTTGTTGATCCGCACCGGTGGTGACTATCGCATTAGCAATTTCTTATTATGGCAAGCAGCTTATGCAGAGCTATATTTCACCGATATATTATGGCCAGATTTTAATGAAGCTCAATTTGAACAGGCGATAAACTGCTTTGATCAGCGAGAACGTCGTTTTGGCAAAACCGGTGAACAAGCAAAAAACGAACAAGTATAAATAATAACAGCAAGCCGAAAATCTTACACGTAGAGCTTGCCGGACTTAATAAAGTCTATAACAACTGTCTATAAAAATAAAAAGGGTAGCCCTTGTTAAAACAACGAATTATTACGGCTTTAATATTAGCGCCAGCAGCAATCACAGCTATTTTCTATTTACCTATTAATTACTTTGCTGGGCTTTTAATGGCTATTATCGCTATAGGTGCGTGGGAATGGGCTCGCTTCATGGGCTTAACCAAAACAATACAACGTTTAGCCTATGTTATTGTTACCACTGCACTTGTTGCGGTGTTATGGTTTTTCTTGCCTGTGGGTAAAACTTGGCTAGTGATCTTTGGTATAGAACATGAAATATCCTCAATTCTCTGGTTAAGTGTAATTTGGTGGTTATTTGCTGCTTTATTAATGTTTTCCTACCCTAAATCCAATGGTTTTTGGTCACAGAATAAAGTCATTATTGCTTTGTTTGGCTGGTTAACCTTAGTACCTACTTGGTTAGCTTTTATGGTCTTACGCAGCAATAACTATGCGTTAGATGAATTTCAAGGTGCACAGTTATTGATGTATCTATTTATGCTTGTGTGGAGTGCTGATGTTGGTGCTTACTTTGTTGGGAAATCAATGGGTAAACATAAACTGATGCCTAATGTTAGCCCTGGAAAAACTATTGAAGGCTTCCTTGGTGGGGTGGCTTGCGCTGCAGTATTAACTGTCGTTGTTGGTATTTCACTACAGTGGTCCATTGAGGAGTTTGTTACTGCCTTAATGGTGACAGTATTAATCACCACTATTTCTGTTTTAGGTGACTTAACGGAAAGCATGTTTAAACGCCAAGCAGGTGTTAAAGATAGCGGCACTATCTTACCCGGCCATGGTGGTATTTTAGATAGAATTGATAGTTTAACGGCAACGGCACCAGTTTTTGCGCTTTGTTACGTATTACTTGCCTAACAATTTAAATAGTTAAAAATTTAAATTGTTAGTGTTTTGATTAGAAAAGTGAGGTAAGTAAGTGCTTAAACGTCAACTTTGTATTTTAGGTTCAACGGGCTCTATTGGTAGCAGTACCTTAGATGTGGTACGTCTTCACCCGGATAAGTTTCAAGTGATCAGTTTAGCTGCTCACGCTAGCGTTGAGGTGATATTTGAGCAATGCCTTGAATTCAAACCACAGCAAGTGGTGCTAGTTTCAAGTGATCATGCCAAGCAATTAGCTGAAAAGCTTAAGGGCGCTAATCTTAGCGATATTACTGTGTTGTCAGGCAAGCAAGCCTTAATTGAACTTGCTCAATGTAAATCTACTGATACGGTAATGGCGGCTATTGTTGGCGCTGCAGGTCTATTACCTACGCTTGCGGCGGTAAATGCAGGCAAACGGGTCTTGCTGGCAAATAAAGAAGCTTTAGTTACTTCAGGCGCTATTTTTATGGCGGCGGTAAAAGCTTCGGGTGCTGAATTGCTACCCATTGATAGTGAACACAATGCTATCTTTCAATGTTTACCCGCTCAGCAGCAAGCTAATCTTGGTGAATGCCAACTCTTAGCCAACGGTATCAGTAAGATACTGTTAACTGGCTCTGGTGGTCCTTTTAGAACAAGAGCTATCGATACATTAGCAACGGTAACTCCACAAGAAGCTTGTAATCATCCAAACTGGGATATGGGCCGAAAAATATCAGTCGACTCTGCCACTATGATGAATAAAGGTCTTGAATTCATTGAAGCTAAGTGGCTTTTTAATATCGAGGCTGAAGATATTCAAGTGGTCTTGCATCCACAAAGTACCATACATTCAATGGTGCAATACAAAGACGGCTCAGTTATTGCTCAAATGGGTAATCCTGATATGCGTACGCCAATTGCTCATGCGTTGAATTTTCCTGAGCGAATAGAGTCGGGCGTTGCGCCTTTGGACTTTTTTAATACCGCCTCTTTTGAATTCCAACCGGTCGATTTTGCTCGATACCCAAATTTAAAATTGGCTATCGATGCTTGTAAACAAGGGCAAGCTGCTTGTACTGCGCTTAATGCCGCCAATGAAATTGCCGTCGCTGCTTTTTTAGACGAAAAAATAAAATTTACCGATATATTTAAAATAAATGAAACTTCTGTGAAAAAATTTGTCTCACAACAGGTGGATAATATAAATGAGGTGATTGCCCTTGATAAGCAAGTGCGCATTTTTACACAAACATTACTGGCTGATTTTAATACCAGTAAATGTCTGTAATGCAAAAGGGTAATAAGTAACATGTTTGATTTTTTGTGGAACCTAGCATCATTTGTTGTCGCGTTGGGCATCTTAGTGACAGTGCACGAATATGGTCATTTTTGGGTAGCTAGAAAAAACGGCGTTAAAGTTGAGTGTTTTTCTGTTGGCTTTGGCCGGGCAATCTGGCGCAAAACAGCTAAAGATGGCACTGAATATGTTTTGGCCATGATACCACTTGGTGGTTATGTCAAAATGCTCGATGAACGTGTTGATGATGTTCAGCCTGAAGATAAAGATAAAACTTTCAATAGCAAAAACGTCTATCAACGCATAGCCATTGTCGCGGCAGGGCCCTTAGCTAACTTTATCTTTGCTTTATTTGCTTTCTACCTTATGTTCTTAATTGGCGTGCCCGGGGTAAAACCTGTGATTGGTGATATAGCGCCAAGCTCAATTGCTGGTAAAGCTAAACTAAGCAATAACAGCGAAATTGTTAGTGTTGCCGGTAATATTACTCGAGATTGGCAGGAAGTTAATCTGGCGCTTATTGGAGAAATTGGCAATGACAAAATCACCATAAAAACCAAACAAGCAGATAGCCAATATATTTCTAGCTTTATTTTAGATACCCGAAACTGGCAGTTTTCACCGGATAAAACCTCAGCGCTTACCAGTTTAGGTATTACCCCTTTTCGGCCTAATGTGCATAATGAATTGTCCGCGGTAGCAGAAGACAGTCCGGCAGCATTAGCAGGGTTATTAGTGGGTGATACGCTTATTTCAGTGGCTAATGTTAAGACGAGTGACTGGCAAAGTTTCGCTAAGGAAATAAAACAATTTCCGGGAGAAGAAGTCTTAATTACCGTCAAAAGAAATGGTGAGCTACTGACCTTAGCTGTGACGCCAAAAAGTGTCGAGCAAGCGGGGAAAGTTGTTGGCTATATAGGCGTAGCTCCTAAAGTAGATGCCTGGCCTGAGTCACTATTAATTGAATTAAGGTATGGCCCTATTGAGGCGATAAAGGAAAGTGCACAACGAACTTGGAATTTAACCACCTTAACATTTAGCATGATAGGTAAGTTAATCACCGGTGATGTATCAGTTAAGAATTTAAGTGGTCCCATTGGTATTGCTCAAGGAGCAGGTAGCAGTGCTAGTCATGGTTTTGTTTATTTTCTAGGCTTTTTAGCGCTAATTAGTATTAATTTAGGAATAATTAACCTTTTACCACTACCAGTACTTGATGGCGGACACTTACTCTATTATGTTATAGAGCTTTTTACCGGGAAAGAAGTGCCTGAGAAGATTCAAGAAGCTGGATTTAAATTCGGTGCCTTAGCGTTATTGATGTTAATGGCCATTGGTTTATTCAATGATTTCAGTCGGGTGCTAGGTTAACTAAGCAGACTGTGAATTTGGCGCCTAAGCGTTATTGATGACTATTTGTTATTAAAAAGTGCTATTGGCTTATTCAATGATTTCAGCCGGGTGCTAGGTTAACTAAGTAGACTGTGAATTTGGCGCCTAAGCGTTATTGATGACTATTTGTTATTAAAAAGTGCCATTGGCTTATTCGATGATTTTAGTCGGGTTTTAGGGTAACGTAAGCAAGAGCAACACTTATTCCTGCTAGCTGTGATATTGTTACCGCCTTTACAGGGAAAGTTGAGGGCAATACGGGAGAAGGTTTAATAGACCAACTTCAAGATATGTGTCTTAGAGAATATGCAAAGATGGATTGTTTATTTACGATTTTAGTTGAGAGTTAGCGCAATAGTAATGTTTTGAGTGTGTAGCTAATAGTTTTTATAAAAAGAAGTAACGAAGTTTATAATTTATGATCATGAAAAAAATTGCCTTTGCCCTCCTGTTAGGTGCACTAGGAACATCGACACAAAATGCTCAAGCCGGAACCGGATTTCAAGTTAAAGATATTGACGTTAAAGGTCTGCAGCATGACGCCCTAAGTACATCGGCACCAAGCGCCCAAGCTGCACTAAGCTTTCAAGTTGAAGATATCGAAGTTAAGGGCTTGCAGCGAGTTGCTTTAGGTGCTGCATTAACTCATATTCCTTTTAATGTTGGTGATAATCTTAATGAATTTAGAATATCACAATCAATTAAGTCACTTTATCAGTCGGGTCACTTTAATGATATCCGTGTTTACCGTGATGGCAACCGCTTGGTCTATCGGGTAAAAGAGCGAGAAACTATCAGTGATATAATCTTTGACGGTAATAGCGACCTTAAAGATGAGCAGTTAACCGAAAGCCTTGATGGTAGTAATATTCGTGTTGGTGAAACCCTTGACCGTACTGTCATTTCAGGCATCGAAATGGGCTTAGAAAACTTTTACCACAGTGTCGGTAAATATAATGCCAAAGTTACCGCTAAAATCACCCACTTACCGAGAAATCGAGTTAACTTAGAATTTACTTTTGTTGAAGGCGACTCCGCTTCCATTAAGCAAATTAACATTGTCGGTAATGAAGTTTTTTCTGATGCAGAAATATTAGATAAAATAGAGTTGACCTTTGATTCGCCATGGTGGAACTTTATGGCGCAAGATAGGTACCAGAAACAAGCGCTGCAAGGAGATATGGAAACAATTAATAGCTATTATCTTAACCGCGGCTATTTACGTTTTAAAGTAGATTCCACTCAAGTATCAATGACCCCAGATAAAAAGGCGGTTTATATCGCGCTAAATGTCAGCGAAGGGCAGACTTATACTATTAGTGAAGTTGACTTTATTGGTGATATGGCTGGTTTTGAAAATACTATCCGTGCCATAAACCCTCTGCAAGCAGATGAATTGTATAATGGCGCAGAAGTCACTTACACCGAAGAGGTTATTAGTAAGTTCTTAGGACGTTACGGTTATGCTTACCCTAAAGTAAGAACCATTCCTGAGGTTGATGATGAAACTCATACCGTTAAATTATCTATATCCATTGACCCAGGTAAACGTGTTTATGTTAATCGTATTAACTTTACCGGCAACCATGTAACTGCTGATAATGTTTTGCGCCGTGAAATGCGTCAAATGGAAGGGGCTTGGTTATCTAATGGCGTGGTAGAGTCATCAAAATCTTGGTTGATGCGTCTGCCTTACATGGAAACTGTTGAGTTTGAAACTAAACAAATTCAAGGCGAAGACGACTTAGTTGATATTGACTTTACCGTAAAAGAGCAACCATCAGGGTCTTTTAATGCGGGTATTGGTTATGGTTCAGAAACCAAATTAAGCTTAAACGCTGGCGTTCAGCAAAATAACTTCTTAGGTACGGGTAACCAGCTTGGTTTTAATGTTGCCAAAAATTATTATCAACAAAGTGCCACCATTTCTTATACCGACCCGTATTTTACTGTCGATGCCATTTCTCTTGGCGGACAAGTTTACTATAGCGAATACGATGCCGGTAATGCCAATATGGTTGATTATAAAAATAAAACCTTTGGCGCGGGTCTAAATTGGGGCTTCCCAGTTAATGAATACTTACGATTAAACTTTGGTGTCGGTTGGAAGTTTAACCAAATATCACAATTGCAAGCCTATGATCAAATTCAAGACTTCTATGATATTTATGCTGATCCTAATGATCCCGATGGTCAGTTAACTTTTAGAACATTAGATTTAAATGCTGGTTTATCTCGTAGCACTTTAAACCGTGGTACCTTCCCAACGGCAGGTTCATCACAAAGATTGAATGCAAAAATGACCTCACCAAAGTCTGATTTACAGTATTTCAAACTAAATTATGATGCCAAGTTTTATTTCCCATTAACCCGTAATCAAAAATGGTCGGTGTTAACTCGCATCCAGTTAGGCTACGCTAACGGCTATGGGGAAGTTGATGGTAACGATCAACTGCTACCTTTTTGGGAGAACTTTAGTGCTGGTGGTGCAGATACCTTACGTGGTTTCGAAAACAATACCATTGGTCCACGAGCAATATATCGTACGCCACAATCAATTCCAGGTGGCTGTTGTTTAGGTCCAGATAATGACTCTATTTATGTTAGCCCAAGCTCTGTTGGTGGTAATGCCATGGCAATTGCGGGTATAGAGTTGATAGTGCCAACACCATTTTTAGATGAAAGTTATGGCAATAGTGTCCGTACTAGTATTTTTTGGGATGCAGGTAGTGTTTGGGATACCGAGTTTAATGTCGCAGATTACGAAGATCTAGCACAGAATGAACAAGATAAGATTGTTGATTTTTCTGATCCATCACGTTTTCGTAGTTCAGCGGGTATTTCTATCCAATGGCTTTCGCCCATGGGACCAATGATATTTAGCTTTGCTAAATCCGTTAGGGAAGAAGAAGGTGACGATACTTCATTCTTTAGCTTTAATATTGGTAAAACGTTCTAAATCACTTTAAACAATAGATTTTAGTTACGTTAAATGAATTAATCTTGCTATATTATCCGACTGGAAAATTGTCATTGTTAATGGCAAGAAACAAATAATAAATAAAGGGGAACAACGTTGAATAAAGTTATAAAAACCATGGTTATGGGCGTAGCTGCGTCAGGTATGTTATTAGCAAGTTCAGCAATGGCTGCTGATCAAAAGATTGCCGTAGTAAATTTTCAAGAAATTATGGGTAAAATTCCACAAACAGCGGCTTTAATGCAAAGTTTAGAAGCCGAGTTTAAAGATGAAAAATCTATCATCACTCAACTTGAAAAAGATATTAAATATTATCAAGAAAAACTTAAACGTGATGGCTCATTAATGAGTGTTAAAGAAAAAGAAGAATTGGATACTAAAATCAAGTCTTTATTTCAAGAGTACCAAGTAAAAGGCAAAGCACTACAGCAAAAAGCGACTCAACGTCAAAACCAAGAGACTAATAAAATCATCGCTTTAGTTCGTCAAGCTGTTGATAATATTGCGGCGAAACAAGATTATGATCTAGTACTTTCTCAACAAGCGGTAGTTTACTCTAAACCGGGTGCTAGCATTACTGATCTTGTGGTAGAGCATGTAAGTAAGCTTAAGTAAATTTTAATAGGCTGTTAACACTCATTATTAATACGACTGATTGTCTTAATAATTGTAATAAAAGGCAATGATATGACTTACACCTTAGCTGAAATAGCTATCAAGCTAGATGCTAAACTGGTAGTGCCAGCAGAGCTAGATGACGCCAAAGCGGCTTCAGCTCAAATAAATGGCTTAGCAACGCTAGCAAATGCAGCTAGCGGGCAGGTGGCTTTTTTATCTAATAGCAAATACCAGCAACAACTTAGTTCAACCAAGGCGAGCGCAGTAATTGTTACTGCCGATGCTGTTGAGTCTTGTCCTGTCAGTGCCCTAGTGATGGCTAACCCTTATATGGGTTATGCCATTCTTGCTAATTTACTTAACAGCACGCCAAAAGTTGCTTGTGGTATCCATGCAAGTGCCGTTATTGCTGATGATGTTGTTATCGGTAAAAATGTCAGTGTTGGTGCTAATGCCGTGATTGAATCTGGCGCTCAATTAGCTGATGACGTCAGCATTGGTGCTGGCTGCTTTATTGGTCAAGGAGTGAAAATTGGCGAAGCGACTACGCTTTGGGCAAATATTACTGTTTACCATCAAGTTCAAATTGGTCACCATTGTTTAATTCAGGCTAATACCGTTATTGGCTCTGATGGATTTGGTTATGCGCCAGTGAAAGGCCCATACAAATGGCATAAAATCCCCCAGTTGGGTAGTGTAATTATTGGTAATCACGTCGAAATTGGTGCCAGTACTACCATTGACCGTGGTGCATTGGACAATACCGAAATACGCGATGGGGTGATTTTAGATAATCAAATACAAATTGCCCATAACGTTATCATTGGTGAAAACACCGCGATGGCGGCTTGTAGTGTCATTGCCGGTAGTACAGTAATGGGTAAGAATTGTACCATTGCTGGTTTGGTTGGCGTAAATGGCCATATCAATATTGCTGATAATTGTGTTTTTACCGGTATGGCTATGGTAACCAAAGATATCCCTCACGCAGGTGTTTATTCTTCTGGTATGCCAGTAGCGCCAAATAAAGAATGGAATAAAACCAATGCTAGGGTTCGGCGACTAGATAGCTTATCTAAACGAGTGAAAGAGTTAGAAAAATTACTCGCGAATAACTAGCTATTACCCCCGCCAATGCGTAAAATACGGCAAAGTCTCTTCCATCACTCAAGATGATGCGGACGTATATATAGTAAGCGATTAGTTCTCTATTAACTAATCGCGCTAGCCAACAAGGAATATTCATTTGGAAACTGTAAAAAAACCAATCGATCTTAACGAAATAAAAACATTGATACCGCACAGATACCCAATGTTATTAGTTGATAAAGTTATAGATCATGAACCAGGGAAAACATTACATGCTATTAAAAATGTAACGATAAACGAACCTGTTTTTACTGGCCATTTTCCTGAGTTAGCAATATTCCCTGGTGTTTTAATTTTAGAAGCCTTAGCACAGGCAACGGGTATACTAGGCTTTAAAAGTACCGAAGGTCGTGAAGATAATGAAATGTACCTCTTTGCCTCAATAGACAAAGCTAGGTTTAAAAAACCGGTATTACCCGGTGATACCATGCATTTACATGTTGAACTGCTTAAAGAACGTCGAGGCATGTGGAAGTTTTATGGTGAGGCAAGAGTTGATGGCAAGGTAGTTTGTAGTGCCAATCTTATGTGTGCACGTCGCGCCTTATAACTTTTATTTAATAACAAACGCTCACTTATCCAGTAGAAGATTAAACATATGATTCATCCCCAAGCTATTATTGAGCCAGGCGCAGTGATTGGCGAAAATGTTTCCGTAGGTCCATGGACCTATATCGCCAGTAATGTTGTTATTGGTGATAACTGTGAAATTAGCTCACATGTGGTTATTAATGGCCCAACACGGTTAGGTAAAGGTAACCGTATTTTTCAATTCGCCAGTATTGGTGAAGACTGTCAGGATCTTAAGTACGCAGGTGAACCAACAGAGTTAGTTATTGGTGACAATAATACCTTTCGTGAGTCCTGTACTATTCACCGTGGCACTATTCAAGATAATAGTATTACTAAAATAGGCAGTAATAATTTATTTATGGCTTATACCCATGTTGCCCACGATTGTATAGTTGGCAGCCATTGTATTTTTGCTAATAATGCTTCTATTGCTGGTCATGTTCACGTTGGTGATCATGCCATTATTGGTGGCATGGTAGGAGTACATCAGTTCTGTCGTATTGGCGCCCATAGCTTTATAGCCGGTAATGCCTTAATACTTAAAGATGTGCCAGCCTATGTTATGGCGTCAGGGCAACCAGCAAAACCTTTTGGTTTAAATAGTGAAGGGCTAAAGCGTCGTGGCTTTAGTAAAGAAACTATCTTAACCATTAAACGTGCTTATAAGATCATGTACCGCCAAGGTTTTTCCGTTGATGAAGCATTAAAGCTAATCAGCGAAATGCCAGCACAATCCCCAGAATTACAATTGTTTTGTGATTCAATCAAAGAATCTAATCGCGGCATCATTCGTTAAACTTAGTACATTAAATTTGGTACATTAAATTTAGTACGTTAAACCTAGTACGTTAACCATGTGTCGTTAATACCTGTACTTTGTACAGATACCGTTACTATAGGTACCGTTAATATAGGTACCGTTCACTTTAAGTACCTTTAACGCCTATGACTGCTCAGAATCAAAAAGCTCATCAACAACTTGTCTTTGCTATTGTTGTTGGTGAACATTCAGGTGATACCCTAGGCGCAGGCCTGATAACTTCATTACGTAAAACACACCCTAATGCTGAGTTTATTGGTATTGGCGGTCCAAAAATGCAAGCGCTTGGTTTTGAAAGTCTATTTGCTATGGATGAGTTGTCAGTGATGGGACTAGTAGAAGTACTTGGCCGTATCCGACGTTTACTGCATGTCCGTAAAACCTTAAGCAATTATTTTACCAGCCATAAGCCAGACGTATTTATTGGCATTGATGCACCTGATTTTAATATTGGTCTAGAGTTGAAACTTAAAGCTCAGGGCATTAAAACAGTGCATTATGTTAGCCCGTCTGTATGGGCTTGGCGTGAAAAGCGTATTTTTAAAATAGCCAAAGCAACTGACATGGTATTGGCTTTATTACCTTTTGAAAAAGCCTTCTACGATAAACATAATGTACCTTGTACCTTTGTTGGTCACCCCCTTGCCGATGATATCCCCATGCATAGTGATAAAGCGGCGGCTAGGGCTCAGCTAGGCCTAGCGCAAGAGCAAAAAATATTAGCACTTATGCCCGGTAGTCGCGGTGGGGAATTATCTCGCTTACTTAGTGACTTTTTTGAAAGTGCCAAACAATTATACGACCAAGATAGTGAATTACTTTTTATCGCACCTATGATCAGTGAACAACGCACTGAGCAATTCAATGCCCTTAAAGCTGAGCTTGCCCCAGACTTGCCTGTCACAGTTATCCTCAATCAAACCCAAGCGGTGATGGCAGCCAGTGATTGCTTATTAACAGCATCGGGTACAGTAACCTTAGAAGCCGCTTTGATCAAAAGGCCCATGGTGATTTGTTATAAGTTCAGCCCAGTAACATTTCTCTTAGCTCGCTGGTTGGTTAAATTGAAATGGTTCTCTCTGCCTAATTTATTAGCAAATAAGTCTTTAGTACCGGAATTATTGCAAAAAGAAGTTTGCCCTGACAATATTGTGCCGTTAATCAAAGAGCGATTATATCAAGATCAAAGCCAGCTTAATGAGAGCTACCTTGCCATACACCAGCAACTAAAGTGTGATGCCAGTGTGCAAGCAGCCAAAGCAGTACTTGATGTTTTATCGACTAAGCCTTTAACTGATCAATAATTTCAATCAATTTAAAATAATTCAATCAATAGTAATTAATAAATAATATAAGACTAAATTTATGCCGAGCAAGCAAACTTTTCCAGATTTTGAGTATCCCGTCGCCTATTGTATTGCTGGTGTTGACGAAGTTGGTCGTGGCCCATTAGTTGGTGATGTGGTTACTGCGGCAGTCATTCTAGACCCTGATAATCCGATTGAAGGGTTAATGGACTCAAAAAAATTATCTGAAAAGAAACGCGCTTTACTTTCTATTGAAATAAAAGAAAAAGCTATTGCTTGGTCATTGGGACGGGCTAACCCGCAAGAAATAGATACCTTAAATATTTTGCACGCTACCATGCTTGCCATGCAACGCGCTGTGACTGGGCTTAGCGTAGAGCCTGATTTTGTCCTAGTTGATGGCAATCGCTGTCCAACTTTTTTAAGTTCAAGCCTAGATGAGCAAGCACAAAGTGCTAAAATAGCTAGCCAAGCTGTGGTAAAAGGTGATGCGCGCGTTGCCGAAATAAGTGCCGCTTCCATTATTGCTAAAGTCGCCCGTGATGGTGAAATGATCGCCCTAGATAAACTCCACCCTGAGTATGGTTTTGCCAAACACAAAGGTTATCCAACCAAGTTACATTTAGAAAAAATCATTGAGCATGGTGTACTTGATTGCTATCGACAAAGTTTTAAACCTGTCGCTAGGGTGCTAGGGACTTATCATGACAAATAGCATGGGGGAAAGCATGACTGATATTTCGACCGAAGCCGAGTCTAGCGTTTATGTGCCGCCTAAATTTATACATTTACGTGTGCATAGTGATTTCTCTATGTGTGATGGTTTAAAGAAAGTTAAACCTATCATCGCTAAAGCTGCTGAGCTTAATATGCCAGCGGTAGCCCTAACTGATCAGACGAATTTATGTGGCCTAGTGAAATATTACCATGCTGCACATAACGCTGGTCTCAAGCCGATCATTGGCTGTGATTTTTGGGTGAAAAGTGATGAGCTAGAAGATGAGCTGTCACGCATTGTGGTACTGACTACCAATAATGTTGGTTATAAAAATATAACTGAACTCATCTCTAAAGCCTACCTGCGTGGACATGTACAAAACAAGGCTGTTATTGATAAATTATGGTTAGTTGAATATAAAGAAGGTTTGATCATACTTTCAGGTGGTCGTGAAGGCGATATTGGTAAAGCCTTGTTAAAAGGTAATACTGAACTTGTTAATGAGATGGTACACTTTTATCAGCAACACTTTGACCGTTGTTTTTTTCTTGAGCTAATTAGAACGGGTCGAGAGGATGAAGAAAACTATATTCACCTTGCCGTAGAACTGGCAGAGCAGCAAAACTTGCCGGTAGTTGCTACTAATGAAGTGATGTTCCTCGAACCTGAAAACTTTGATGCCCATGAAATTCGTGTTGCCATTCATGACGGCTTTACCCTAGATGATAAGAGGCGCCCGAAGCGTTACAGTACGCAGCAGTATTTGCGTAGCGAAGCTGAAATGTGTGAATTATTCAGTGACATACCTGAAGCTTTAGCTAACAGTGTTGAAATAGCGAAGCGCTGTAATGTCACCGTCACTTTAGGCGAATATGTATTACCGGACTTCCCAACCGAAGGGTTGGAGATTAATGATTTCTTTATTAAAGTTTCAGAAGAAGGTTTGGAAAAACGCCTCGACCAACTATTTGATCGTAATGCCGAAGACTTTGCACAAATTAGAGCGCGCTATGATGAACGCTTAAAAATAGAGCTTGAAGTTGTTAATAATATGGGTTTTCCTGGTTATTTCCTGATCGTAATGGAGTTTATCCAGTGGAGTAAAGATAATAATATACCCGTAGGCCCTGGTCGTGGTTCAGGTGCTGGCTCTTTGATTGCTTATTCACTTGATATTACCGACCTTGATCCTCTTGAATATGATTTACTTTTTGAGCGTTTCTTAAACCCTGAACGTGTCTCCATGCCAGATTTCGATATCGATTTTTGTATGGACAGACGTGATGAAGTTATTGACCATGTGGCCGAGCTTTATGGCCGTGATGCGGTTTCGCAAATTATCACCTTTGGTACTATGGCGGCGAAAGCCGTTATCCGTGATGTTGGTCGTGTACTCGGTCATCCATATGGTTTTGTTGACCGAATTTCAAAGCTTATTCCGCCAACACCTGGCATGACCTTAGCTAAAGCCTTTGAAGAAGAGCCTAAGCTACCTGAAATTTATGCACAAGATCCGGAAGTTAAAGATCTTATTGATATGTGCCGAATTTTGGAAGGTACCACGCGTAATGCCGGTAAACATGCCGGAGGCGTGGTTATTTCTCCGACTACCATCACTGATTTTGCGCCACTTTATTGTGATGACGAAGGTAAAAATCCGGTTACCCAGTTTGATAAAAATGATGTTGAAGATGCGGGTTTAGTTAAGTTCGATTTCTTAGGGCTAAGAACGTTAACAATCTTGCAATGGGCCATTGAAATGGCTGATGTGAAATTGCTTAAAGCTGGCAAAGAGCCCATTGATATTACTAAAATTGATCTGGAAGATAGAGCCAGTTTTAAGGTATTACTTGCCTCGAAAACCACGGCGGTATTCCAGCTTGAATCTAGCGGTATGAAGTCGTTAATTGAGAAATTAAAACCGGATTGCTTTGAAGATATTATCGCTCTGGTGGCTTTGTTTCGACCAGGGCCATTGCAATCAGGCATGGTTGATAACTTTATCGAGCGTAAACATGGTCGTGAAGAAGTTAGCTATCCCGATGAAACCTGGCAGCATCTTGATTTAAAACCCGTTCTTGAGCCAACCTACGGCATCATTTTGTACCAAGAACAAGTCATGCAAATTGCGCAAGTACTGGCGGGCTATTCACTTGGTGGCGCAGATATGTTGCGTCGTGCCATGGGTAAGAAAAAACCAGAAGAAATGGCCAAGCAGCGTGCGGGCTTTGAAAAAGGTGCTATAGATCGCGGTGTTGATGGCGAACTGGCAATGAAAATCTTCGATTTAGTAGAGAAGTTTGCTGGTTATGGTTTTAACAAGTCTCATTCTGCCGCTTATGCCTTAGTTTCCTATCAAACATTGTGGATGAAGACGCATTTTCCGGGACCTTTTCTGGCTGCGGTTATGTCGGCGGATATGGATAATACTGAGAAAATTGTTACTTTAGTTGATGAATGTAGCAATATGGGTATCGACTTATTACCGCCTGATGTAAATGCCGGGCAATATAAATTTACCGTCAATGAAGACGATCAAATTGTTTATGGCATCGGCGCTGTTAAAGGTGTCGGTGAAGGGCCTATTGAAGCCATTATTGCCGCGCGCACAGCGGGAGGTCCTTTTACCGACTTATTTGATTTCTGTGCTCGCCTAGATTTGAAGAAAACTAATAAGCGTGTACTGCAAAAATTAATTAAATCGGGCGCTATGGATAGTTTAGGGCCGAAATATCAAAAAGGCACTCCAACAGAGCAGGGCGCTAACCGTGCTGCACTCTTTGAAAGTTTGCCTGAAGCGATTAAAGCGGCAGAGCAGCATGCCAAGGCGGAATCATTAGGACAAAATGATCTATTTGGTTTGATCAATGATGAGCAAACAGACTCTAGACAATCTTATAAAGAGGTCAGAGCTTGGGCGGAAGAAGTTTGGCTTGACGGTGAAAAAGAAACTTTAGGTCTTTATTTAACCGGACATCCAATTAATCGTTACTTAAGTGAAATAAAAAAATATTCTTCTAATCGACTGGTTGCCATGCAACCTACCGGTCGAGATAGGCAAGCAGTAGCCGTTGGTTTAGTTATTGGTGTACGCGTGTTAGTCAATAAGCGCGGGCGTCGCTGGGCATTAGTGACCTTGGATGATAAGAGTGCCCGAATGGATATTCGACTCTTTCCCGATGACTATGATCGCTTCGCTGAACTGCTAGTAAATGATGCTATTTTGGTTTGTAGCGGACAGGTCAGCTTTGATGATTATTCAAGTGGTAATACAATGACCGCTCGGGATATAATGACCGTCACTGCCGCGCGTGAAAATTATCTCAGCTCAATTGATGTTAAAGTCGATAAGAGCTTGATAGCAGATGATTTTATCGAGCAGTTTGCTCAGGTGTTAACGCCTTTTAAAGAAGGTACCTGTCCAGTGCGGGTTTTTTATCAGCGCGAAGAAGCTCAAGCTATGCTCGAGTTAGGCGTGCAATGGCGAGTAACGCCAGCCGATAAGTTGCTATACGAATTAAAAATATTGCTTGGTGACGACTGTGTCGCCATGGAATTTAAATAACTTACTATTCAACAGAATATATTAACAAAGCTATATTGATTAATATTATATGTTGCATAGTTTAAAAACTATTTTAAAAATTAACTAGATTTATTAGGTAAAAATAAGCATGTCATTAAACTTTTTAGATTTCGAGCAGCCTATTGCTGAACTTGATGCAAAAATTGAAGAGCTAGAGTTGGTTAATAACGGCCAAGAGCTTGATCTTGATTTAGAAGAGCAAATCACGCAGTTGCGCGAAAAAAACAAAGAGCAAACTAAGAAAATATTTGCCAATCTTGACCCATGGCAAACTGCGCGTGTAGCACGTCATCCACAACGTCCTTACTCACTTGATTATATTCCGCGTATCTTTACTGAATTTGATGAGTTAGCCGGTGATCGCGCTTATGCAAACGATAGTGCCATTGTTGGTGGTACCGCACGTTTAGATGGCAAACCTGTGATGATTATTGGTCATCAAAAAGGCCGCTCAACCGCTGAGAAAGTTAAACGTAACTTTGGTATGCCGCGTCCAGAAGGTTACCGTAAAGCGCTACGTTTAATGGAAATGGCTGAACGTTTTAATATGCCTATCATCACTTTTATCGACACTCCTGGTGCTTACCCTGGTGTTGGTGCGGAAGAGCGTGGACAAAGTGAAGCGATTGCGCGTAACTTAAAAGTAATGGCACGTTTAACTGTACCTATCGTTTGTACTGTAATCGGTGAAGGTGGCTCAGGTGGCGCTTTAGCCATTGGTGTTGGTGACAGAGTTAACATGCTGCAATATGCAACTTACTCAGTAATTTCTCCTGAAGGTTGTGCATCTATCTTATGGAAAACAGCTGAGAAAGCGCCTACCGCAGCTGCAGCTATGGGCATTACTGCCACTCGCATTAAAGAATTAGATTTAATCAACACTATTGTTGAAGAGCCATTAGGTGGAGCACATCGCGATATGGATCTTATGGCAGCACATCTTAAGCAAGCACTTAAGAAAGACCTAGCTGACTTAGAAGGCTTAAGTAAAGATGAGCTGATTGAGCAACGCTATGACAGATTAATGTCATTTGGTTACTGCTAAACAACTCAACCGGCAGTATTTTCAATTATCTTGGATATAGCTGCCGGTTTTTTACTATGCATAATATAATAACAACCCTTCATAACACCCTCAAAAGTCTTTTCGAAATACATGGAAATATTGAGTTAGTTATTGCCTATAGTGGCGGTATTGACTCCCAGGTTCTGTTACACGCTTTAATGCAATTAAAGCAAAAAAAACTTATCAATAATGACATAACGGTCTGTCATGTTAATCATGGCTTAAGTGACAATGCCCTGCATTGGCAGCAATTCGCTCAGCAAGAATGTACCAAGCTTTCGGTTAAACTCGTTGTTAAAAGTGTGCATGTACAAGCGCAAGCACAACACTCGCTTGAAGCTTTAGCACGTGATGCTAGATACCATGCTTTGAAAAAATTAAGGGCTCAAAAGTCTTTGGTGTTAACTGGCCATCATAGTGATGATCAGAGTGAAACCTTTTTATTAGCGCTGAAACGAGGTGCAGGTTTAAAAGGTTTAGCAGCTATGTCAGCGCAAACTCAACTTGCTCAGCACTTATTAGTTCGTCCGCTATTGAGTATATCCCGACAAGAAATAGAAGCTTATGCGCAAGCTCACAAGCTTAATTGGATTGAGGATGAGTCAAATCTTGATACTTGTTTTGACCGTAACTTTATTCGGCAGCAGGTCATGCCACTTTTACGTGCGCGTTGGCCTAGTATTAGTCATACCATTAATCGAAGTGCCAGCCACTGTTTAGCTGGACAAGAATTATTGGATGAACTTGCCGAGCAAGACTTAAGCGTATGTAGTGCCAGTGAACACAGTTTACATATTGATCGCTTGCAGTCATTATCAATAGCCCGTTTTAATAACCTAGTTCGCTATTTTATGGCGCAGCATGCTTGCTTGATGCCAACTACTGAACAGGTGAATCAAGTTAGACAGCAGTTACAGGCAGCTGATGATAAAAGTCCACAAATTAAAGTGTCAGGGCAAGTTTTTCGCCGCTTTAAAGGTGCGCTTTACTTAACACCAGACTATCAAGACTTAAGTGATTGGCAAACGTCAGTTGCTTTATGCGAAGACAACACTGAAGTCACTTTACCGGATAACTTAGGGCAACTGATTTTCAATCATAATGTCGGTAATGCTAATGGCCCGTCAGCTATTATTTTTCCTAAACAGAGACAGCGTGTCACTGTACGTTTTAGTCATCATAATCCTAAGTGTTTGCCTGATTTTAGGCAGCATTCCCGTAGCGTCAAAAAAGTACTGCAAGAGTTAAATATTGCCCCTTGGCAGCGTAAGCGTATTGCTTTTTTATATTACGATAATGAGTTGGTGGCAGCGGTGGGGCATTTTATTTGTCAGCCATTTATCGCCAAGGGCAATGAAAAAAGCATCACTATAAACTGGAGTTAGTCTGGTAAAACGATGACTATGAGCAAGCAATTCTTTAACTACATTTTATAAAAATTCTGACCATACTTCTAAACTTCTAAACTTCTAAACTTCTAAACTTCTAAACTTCTAAGTTCAAAATGAGTATTAGAATTTTAAAAGGCCGATAGTACTAATTTACTATCGGCCTTTTTTATATCAACGTCAGCTGTTGTTTATCTGGCAGTTTACTACTTAGTTATATGATGCGACGCTGCTGCTGAAAACACCACATCTGTTGAACTGTTTAATGCCGTTTCGGCTGAGTCTTGAATAACGCCAATAATAAAACCAATAGCAACAACCTGCATAGCAATATCGTTATTGATGCCAAATAAGCCACAGGCTAATGGAATAAGTAATAGTGAGCCACCAGCGACACCAGAGGCACCACAAGCTGAAATAGCGGCAACCACTGACAGTAATATTGCCGTGGCAAAGCTAACTTCAATATCCAAACTATTCGCTGCCGCCAAGGTTAGCACGGTAATCGTAATAGCGGCACCAGCCATATTAATAGTAGCGCCTAATGGAATTGATACCGAATAGGTGTCTTCATGTAAATCTAACTTCTTACATAAGGCCATATTTACTGGAATATTTGCTGCGGAACTACGGGTGAAAAAGGCGGTAATGCCTGACTCTCTAAGACAAGTAAAAACCAAAGGGTAAGGGTTTTTCTTAGTGATAACAAAGACAATAAGCGGGTTAACCAGCAAGGCAATAATTAACATCGCACCAAGTAGCACGGCCACTAAGTGACTGTATTCACCTAAAGCGCTAAAGCCGGTAGTGGCAACAGTATTCGCTACTAAACCAAATATCCCTAGTGGTGCAAAGCGTATTACCATACGAACAATGCTCGAGATTGCTTCGCTTAAGTCATGCACCATAGCTTTACTCGATGCATTGGCATGTTTTAATGAAAATCCTAAGCCCAAGCCCCAAGCAAGTACAGCGATAAAATTACCGGTAGCAATAGCTGTTATTGGGTTCTCAACCACTTTAAAAGCCAGCGTAGCCAAAACTTCGGTTAATTTTTGTGGTGGGTTAGCGCTCGCTCCGGCTAAATCTAAAGTCAGCTCAGTGGGAAAGGCAAAACTTAATAATACCGCAATAAAGGCTGCACTCAGGGTGCCTAAGAAATATAAGCCAATGATAGGCTTTAACTCAGCACTACTATCGAGCTTTTGATTAGCGATAGCAGAGGTGACCAATACCAGCACAAGAATTGGCGCCACCGCTTTTAAGGCGCTGACAAATAAGCTGCCGAGCATGCCGAATGCCTTAGCTGATTCTGGTGATAGGGTTGCTAATAGGCAAGCTAAAATAATAGCGACGATTATTTGGCTGACCAAACTGGTTGATTTAAGTTTTTGAAAAAAAGATACATTGGCTGTAGTTGCGCTGGTCATAGTTTAGCCTGCTACTCAGTAGTTTATAATTATGGGGGGAGTTTTATCATTGAAGAATAGCCATTGTCTAGGGGTAATCGATAAACGAGGGGATTTAACCGTTAAAGTAAGTTTTTTCATAGAAATATAAGGCGATGCGGGTATAATTAGCTTATTAAAATAACGAATATCTTTGGAAAAATTATGCCTGCAGAACAAGCATTAAAAACACGTAGTAATAATAGCTGTGAACTTTGTACCAGTACCGATACGCTGGCAGTTTATCCTGTACCGCCAACAAGTGACTTAAGTGCTCAGCAATCTATTTATCTTTGTCAAAATTGCTTGTCACAGATTGAAGGCCAAAGCGAGTTAGATCTTAACCATTGGCGCTGTTTAAATGACAGTATGTGGAATCAAGAGCCAGTGGTACAAGTCATGTCATATCGAATGTTACACAAACTCTCTACAGAAAGTTGGGCACAAGACGCCTTAGAGATGATTTACTTGGAAGATGAAGTTAAAACCTGGGCAGAGCAGGGTATAGCAGCGGAGCGTAGTAATGGACCAACCCGAGATAGTAATGGTGCAGAATTACAAGACGGTGATAATGTGACCCTAATTAAAGATTTAAAAGTTAAAGGGGCAAACTTTACTGCCAAACAAGGCACGTTAGTACGCGGTATTACGCTAACGGATAACCCTGAGCATATTGAAGGGAAAGTAAACGGCACTCGTATAGTTCTAGTATCAGCTTACTTGAAAAAAGCGTAATTTACTTAACGACTCAAATAGCTTGCTGAGCATATCGAAGGGAAGGTAACTGTACTTGTATAGTATTGGTTTCAGCTTACTTGAAAAAGCTTAAGCAATATCAGTCAAGGTTCCTAATTCAATTGTTGATTTTCAATAGGTAAAAGCAAGACAACAAAAAACGCTGTGATAGTGATATCGCAGCGTTTTTATTTTTGGGTAACTAGGTAAGCATAGTCACCCGAACTAGTAATGTCTTTATTGATGTTTTTTTCTGTACGACTCACAAGCCTCTTGATCTTCACATTCACCGTATAGGTATAAGCTATGATTAGTTAGCTTGATCTTGTTAGCTACGGCAATATCTTTTTGTCTTTGTTCAATGACATTATCTTCAAACTCGACCACTTTACCACATTTCAAACAAACCAAATGATCATGATGCGCTTTATGGGCTAATTCAAATACTGACTTACCACCTTCAAAATGGTGACGGGTAACGATACCAGCATCATCAAATTGGTTTAATACTCGGTATACAGTAGCTAAGCCAATTTCTTCATTTTGCCCTAGTAATATTTTATACACATCTTCAGCACTGATGTGCTGATTATTTGGCTGTTGAAGAATACTTAGTATTTTAATTCTAGGCAGGGTGATTTTTAATCCAGCTCTTTTAAGTTCTTCGTTTTGTTCAGCCATATTAAGTCTCTAAAGTGATTAAGTAATGTAATATCAAAATTATAGGGGGTTATCGATAAAGAGAAAAGCTTTAGTTTTATTCTTTGATGAAATTTTTAGTTTTGTTTGAAAAAACTAAAAAAAAAGCCCAATTAATGGGCTTTTTTTCTATTATTTCCATGATTGAAATAAGGTTATTCAGCAAATTCAGCCAAACACATTTCATCATTTAATTGCACGAGCCATTTATCAACACGCTCTTCAGTTAATTCACTTTGTCTGTCTTCGTCAACACATAAGCCAATAAAGGTATTTTCATCGACAAGGGCTTTTGAAGCTTCAAACTCATAGCCTTCGGTTGACCAGTTACCAACAACGATAGCGCCTTTGCTCTCAACGATATCACGTAATGGCTCCATCGCATCACAGAAGTATTCAGCGTAATCTTCTTGGTCACCTAAACCATAGATGGCAACTAATTTGTCAGTGAAATCAATTTCTTCTAAATCAGGTAAGAAGTCATCCCAATCACATTGGTTTTCACCATAGTACCAAGTAGGGATACCTAAAATCAGTAGATCAAACTCAGCGATTTCTTCTTTAGTGCTTTTGGCAATGTCTTTCACATCAACCATTTGCTTGCCAAGTTTTTTCTGGATCATTTTTCCAATTGCTTCAGTATTGCCGGTATCACTGCCGAAGAATAAACCTACGATTGCCATGGATTTTTACCTTATAATGCTTTCTTAAAAATTACTTAACGTGTGCGGCTAATGATTCTATTAGCAGCGCCTCTATTAATTCACTTCGACTCATTTGTTGAGTTTTAGCTAATTGCTCTAATTGTTCGAATAAACTGTGATGAACCTTAAACTCAACGCGTTTTAAGCCATTGTTTTTATCACGTTTAACTTGATTTCGCTTATTTATCTTTATTTGCACGCTACGAGAGTTTGGGTTCGTTTTTGGGCGTCCAGGGCGTTTTTCATTATTGAATAAGTCAATAGTGGTTAAATCAGATATTTCTTTTGCCATGAGTTAACCCACACCCTGGCTTTCCCAGATAAACTGGATAATAGCCTTAGCAATAAAACCGGCACAGCCAGCAAATAAAACACTGTATACCACCATTTTACCCATTTTGGGCACATCGTTTTCATTCATCACACCATGAATAGATAAGCCGATAAAACCAAAGATAAAAAGGAAAAATAAATTCAGGCCGATGGCCTCAATAAGCTCAAAATGTTCTACTAGCATAGTGGTTGATTGTTTCTTATACACTAAGGCCAAAAACATTAAGGCCAAAAAATTGGCGGGATTATAGCATATCATCTCCGCCATACCATTAGCATTTATGACTAATGGCTAAATAAGCTCAGCAAATAACAACAATAGCGTGTGTTGGCACTAAGAATTTTGATCTTCATCAATGATAGTCAAGTCGACGGGGGGAACTTGTGTTTTTATAAATATTTACCAGCCGTTAACTATTGATGAAGTCGACAACAATCTTGTTAAAGGCTAGGGTTTTCTCAGCATGCAGCCAATGGCCAGCACCTTGGATTATTTTTGCTTTACTGTTAGGTAATAACTTTGCAATAGCCGCTCTATGCTCAGGTAAAATATAATCTGATTGACCACCCTTGATAAACAATGTTGGTCCGTTATAAGCGGCTTGGTTGGCAGCTAATTCATTGGCTTTCATTATTTGTGGGTAGCATAAACTAATGTTGCTAAGGCTACATTTAAAGCTAAATTCACCTTGGCTATTGAGCGCTAAATTGCGCAATAAAAATTGTCTAACACCTAGGTTGTCGACAAAGGGCGCAAGTTGATCATCTGCATCCTTTCGCTTCATCACCTTGGATAAATCGATTGCTTGCAAACCTTTTATTATCTCTAAATGATGTGGTGGGTAACTAACAGGAGCAATGTCAGCAATAAGTAATTTTCTTATTCGCTGTGGCTGATCTATAGCGACTTGAATCGCTATTTTTCCACCCATAGAATGTCCAAGTAAAAGACAAGTATCAATGTTTAAATGGTCTAATAAATTGATAATATCTTGTGCTAATTCAGGGTATTCCATGGAGCTTGCATGAAACGAATTACCATGGTTTCTTACATCAACACTGGTGACACAATAAGAGTTACTTAATGATTTGGCCACCATATTGAGATTTTCTAAGCTACCAAATAAACCATGGATAAGCACAAGGTGTTCGCCAGTGCCAGTTTGTTTATAGTTAAGTATTGCGGGTTGTTTTGTCATTGTTTAGTTAGTTTGTATTTGATCATTATTGACAATATTGTCATGTTTTTACCGACTATTTGCAAATAAATCAGTTCAACCGACAGTCATTTCCCTATATAATCTGCCGCGAATTCTTTAAGTTAAGGGTAACAATGAAAAACATCGAAATAGATGAAGAACTTTATCAATACATTGCCAAGAACACCCAATATATTGGTGAAAGTGCTTCTGCAATTTTACGTCGTTTGTTAAATTTTGGTCTTGAAAACAAAAGCTTAGAAACCACTGCTGCAGCCGTTACCGTTAATGAAATTTCAGATAAGGTCGAAGTCTCCCTTAAAGTCGACCAGCCTGTAGTGAGCATTAAAACTGCGAAAATTATAAAGCCAGAGGCGGTTAAGCTTGTTAAAGCGGTGACTGAGAGTCATGAGACAGTGTTTAACTTTATTAATAAAGAAGAGCTAGCCATGCAACGCGGCGCTGTCGGACGATTTTTATTAATCCTCGCGGCGTTATATCGTGCTCACCCTGAGCAGTTTGGCGTAGTCACTGAGATAAGTGGCCGTGATCGCTTGTATTTTGCTAACAGTGAAAATAAATTAGCAGAAAGTGGTAGTAGTACTAAACCTCGCCAAATACCGGAAAGTCCTTTTTGGGTTATTACTAACTCTAACACCACACGTAAAAAAATGATGTTAACTAAAGCCTCAATTTCATTAGGTTATAGTGATATAGATGTTGAGAAAATTCGTGAGTTACTCTAACTAAACGCGTAGAGACTCTAACTAATTGCCATTAATCATTAAGAAGAAAATATGAGTGTTCATGCTTTTGCCGGTAAACCTGTTCGTCCTCAAGATAGAATTAATATTGGTCAGCTAGTTAGTGACTACTTTACCCAGACTCCAGATGTTAGCTTAGCAGCAGAGCAAGTTAGTTTTGGTACCTCAGGTCATCGTGGCAGTGCCAGCAAGCGTAGTTTCAATGAACAGCATATTATTGCTATATGTCAGGCTATCGCTGAGTATCGCCAAGATAATGGCATTAATGGTCCGCTGTTTTTAGGTAAAGATACCCATGCGTTATCTGAGCCGGCTTTTGCTAGTGCTATCTCGGTACTTATTGCCAATGGTGTTAATGTTGTTATACAAAGTGACGCATTATCAGGAAAGGGCTTTACGCCAACGCCGGTTATTTCACGCTTAATTATTTGCCATAATAAATCAGACGCTAATAACATTGCCGATGGTCTGGTGATCACTCCTTCACATAATCCACCTAGCGATGGCGGTATTAAATATAACCCTCCTCATGGCGGTCCTGCTGAATGTGACATCACGAAAAAAATTGAACAGCGTGCTAATGAATTAATTGCCGCTAACTCAGTGGCTATAAAGCAGCTATCTTACCAGCAAGCATTACAATCCCCTTTACTCGTTAAAGAAGACTTTATTAATCATTATGTTACCCAACTTGACCAAGTGATTGATATGCAGGCTATTGCCAAAGCCGGAGTAACTATAGGTGTTGACCCGCTTGGCGGCTCAGGCATTGATTATTGGCCGGTGATTGCTCAGCAATATGACCTTAAAATTAAGGTAGTTAATGAAGTTGTCGATGCTAGCTTTGCTTTTATGTCACTGGATAAAGACGGCAAGATTCGCATGGACTGTTCTTCAAAATACGCTATGGCTGGCTTAATCGCCATGAAAGATGATTTTGATATCAGTGTTGGTAATGACCCCGACTTTGATCGCCACGGTATCGTTACCCCGAGTGGCGGTTTGATGAATCCTAATCATTACCTCGCTGTCGCCATTCATTACTTAATGACCCATAGAAATTGGCCAAAAAGCTGTAAGATAGGCAAGACTTTAGTATCCAGCTCACTGATTGACCGTGTTGCTAACCAGCTGTCTTTACCCTTATCAGAAGTACCCGTTGGTTTTAAGTGGTTTGTTGATGGTTTAGCCGATGCAAGTTATGCTTTTGGCGGAGAAGAAAGTGCCGGTGCTTCTTTCTTAGCGCGTGATGGCAGTACTTGGACCACAGATAAAGATGGTTTTATCTTAGCTTTATTAGCAGCAGAAATTCTTGCTGTTACTGGCAAAGACCCTTACCAATATTACCTTGAGCTGGCTACAACCTTAGGACAACCATGTTATGGTCGAGTTGAAGCGGTGGCATCATTTGAGCAAAAACGTGTATTGACTGCGCTATCAAAAGATGATGTTAGTGCCGACATTCTTGCCGGTGATAAAATTATTCAAGTACTTTCCCATGCGCCTGGCAACGGTGCTGCCATAGGAGGCATAAAAGTAGTGACTGATAATGGTTGGTTTGCTGCGCGTCCTTCAGGTACGGAAGAAATTTATAAAATCTATGCAGAGAGCTTTATCGATGATGATCATCTGCAAAAAATTATCAGTGAAGCACAAGCTATTGTCAGCGCTTCATTCAAAGCAGCAGGACTCTAGAACTCTGCTATATAAGAGTTATTACACCCCTTAGTAATAACTCTTTTTTTTCATTAATTGCCACCACTTCATTACGTTAATCTCACTGTAAAGAATATTGCTCACTTTCTATTGTGCACATAGTAACTTATTGTCTTTGTTTATTGATTGTCAGTTGACGTAAAGGTAAAGTAAATTGACTATTATGGCACGCCTTACTTTACTTAGGCATAGGTATAAATTAGCTATACTAAAAACAAAAAATTAAGCCTAGCTAATACCAAGTTGATTAAACTTTCTAATATCATCGACTTGGTATCAACTTTCGCAGACTTTAGCCGCAACATCTTGCGCGTTAGAGTAAAAAGAAGAGAACGTTATGAGCACAGAAATTTATAATGATGGACCGGTAGTGCATCAGCCTACTTTTATCGATGGCCACAGTGTTGAAATTCCTGAATTGAGAATTTTACATCAAGATGGCACCACCTATCCGGGTGCTGATTTACCTGATATTGACCAAACATTAGCGACAAAAATATATCAGACGCTAGCCTTTCATCGTGTATTAGATGAACGCATGGTAGCTTCGCAGCGCCAAGGGCGTTTAAGCTTTTACATGACAGCTTTAGGTGAAGAAGCTGCCAGCGTTGGTGGTGCTGCGGGGTTAGAGCCGCAAGATATGATCATGATGCAATATCGTGAACAGGGTGCCTTAATGTATCGTGGCTTTAGCCTTGAAAATTTTATGAACCAACTGTTTAGTAATGCTGAAGATTTAGGTAAAGGCCGTCAAATGCCCATACACTATGGCTCTAAAGCGCTGAATTGTATGACCGTATCATCGACACTTGCCACACAAATACCGCAAGCAACCGGTTATGCTTATGGGCAAAAATTACAAGGACTTGATGCAGTTACTATTTGCTACTTTGGTGAAGGGGCTGCGTCAGAAGGTGACTTCCATGCCGGTTTAAATATGGCGGCAGTACAAGAGGTGCCAGTTATTTTTTTCTGTCGAAACAATGGTTATGCCATTTCAACGCCATCCGAAGAGCAGTTTAGAGGTAACGGCATTGCTTCGCGTGGTGTTGGTTATGGTATTAAAACCATTCGTATTGATGGCAACGATATTCTAGCGGTACTAAAAGCAACACAAATTGCTCGCGCTTATGCGGTAAAAGAAAGTAAACCGGTATTAATCGAAGCTATGTCTTATCGTCTTGGCGCACATTCTACCTCAGATGACCCATCAGGTTATCGAACAAAAGAAGAAGAAGCTAAATGGCAAAGTAATGATCCTATTTTGCGCATGAAAAACTGGATGTTGAAGCAAAACTGGTGGGATGAAGCACAAGAAACAGCTTTGTACGAGCAGTATAGAGAACAAGTGTTAGCGGCAGTAAAAGTGGCAGAGAAAATAGATAAGCCGCACATAGATACCATGATCACCGATGTTTATGATGTGCCATCAGCACAACTTCAAGCACAGTTAGATGAAGTGAAAGTTCACGTCAAAAAATACCCAGAAGCATATCCATTTACCGCCGGGAAATTTTAATCATGACGAAAATTTATACTGATAATGTGTGTGTTATCAACACTGACCTTCATGAAGCCTATCCAACTACAGCTGCAGGGAAATTTTAATCATGGTGCAAATATATATTGACCAAGTGTGTGATATCAACACTGACTTTCATGAAGCTTACCTAACTACAGCAGCAGGGAAACTCTAACCATGGCGCAAATTAATTTATTACATGCTATTAATAGCGCACTTGATATTGCCATGGCGGAAAATGACCGCACGGTATGTTTTGGTGAAGATGTTGGTCATTTTGGCGGTGTTTTTCGTGCCACTAGTGGCTTACAAGAGAAGTATGGTAAAGCACGTTGTTTCAATACCCCGTTAGTAGAGCAGGGCATTATTGGTTTTGCCAATGGTTTAGCCGCTCAAGGCAGTGTTGCTATTGCTGAAATTCAATTTGCTGATTATATCTTTCCTGCCTTTGATCAAATCGTCAATGAAGCAGCTAAATTTCGTTACCGTACCGGCAATGAATTTAATGTCGGTAAACTGACTATTCGTACTCCATACGGCGGCGGTATTGCCGGTGGTTTATACCATAGCCAATCTCCAGAAGCTTATTTTGCTCATACTCCAGGTTTAAAGGTCGTTATTCCTCGTAATCCATACCAAGCTAAAGGCTTATTGCTTGCCTCGATTCGTGATGATAACCCAGTGATCTTCTTTGAGCCGAAACGTTTATATCGCGCCTCGGTTGGTGAAGTGCCAGAGGAAGATTATCAGTTACCACTAGGTAAAGCTGAAGTGGTACAAACGGGAACGGATATCACCTTACTCGCTTGGGGCGCACAAATGGAAATCATTGAAAAAGCCGCGCAAATGGCAAGCAACGATGGTATTTCATGTGAAGTAGTAGATTTGCGTACCATTTTACCATGGGACATTGAAACTATTAGCAACTCTGTTATGAAAACAGGGCGTTTACTTATCAGTCAAGAAGCACCATTAACTGCAGGTTTCGCCAGTGAAATTGCCGCGACTATTCAAAGTGAATGTTTCTTACATCTAGAGTCGCCTATTGCTCGAGTATGTGGACTCGATACGCCATACCCATTAGCGTTAGAAAAAGAGTATGTTAGCGATCACCTCAAAGTATATGAAGCCATTAAAAAGACCGTTAACTTTTAACGATAATACCAGTTTCATTAATTAGGTGGTCAACTTTATACGTAAATAAAACGACCAAATACAAGGCATTTATTCTAATAACTAGTTGTTCTAATTATTGAATAAATAACGCAGTAGTTGGTTGTTTTAACCAGTAGAAATGATCGAAAAATTAGTGATATTGGTATAAATCCCTATTAACAGGAAAAAGCACATGAGTATTGATTTTATATTACCTGATATTGGCGAAGGTATCGTTGAGTGTGAACTCGTCGAGTGGTTAGTTAAAGAAGGTGAAACTATTGTTGAAGATCAGCCAATTGCTGATGTAATGACAGATAAAGCCTTAGTACAAATTCCTGCCATGTATTCAGGTGTTGTGCAAAAGCTGTATTATAAACAAGGTGAAATTGCCAAAGTGCATTCACCACTTTTTTCTATGACTACGGATGAAGAAAGCAGCAGTGAAGCCGCTGTAGTTACCGCTGAGCCAGAAGCAAAAGTAGCTGTTGCACAAGCATCAGTTGCTAGCCCAGTAGCATCTACAATGAATGATGCAAAAGTTGATAACACTAATAAAACCACCACAGGTAAAGCATTAGCTAGCCCTGCGGTTAGACGCGTTGCGCGTGAGCTTGATATTAACATTCATCAAGTTGCGGGCAGTGGCAAAAAAGGCCGCGTTTATAAAGATGATGTTTTAGCTCATAGTCAAAATGGTCAATGTGTTACACCTGGTGTTGCAGGCAGCACTGTTATTGGCAATACAAGAGTTGAGCCCATTCGCGGTATTAAAAAGATCATGGCAACAGCAATGCAAAATAGTGTCAGCACTATTCCGCACTTTACTTACTGTGAAGAAATTGACTTAACAGAACTTATCGCTTTACGTACAGAGCTAAAAGAAGTTTACGCCAAGCAAGATATTAAATTAACTATGATGCCGTTCTTTATGAAAGCTATGTCATTAGCGATTAAAGAGTATCCTTTGGTTAACACTAAAGTGAATGACGACTGCACCGAGCTAACTTACTTTGACGATCACAATATTGGTATGGCGGTTGATTCTAAAGTTGGCTTACTTGTACCTAATATTAAACAGGTACAAACTAAATCAATATTAGAGCTAGCTAACGATATTATGCGTTTAACCAATGATGCCCGTAGTGGTCGTGTCGCTAGTGAAGATTTGAAAGGTGGTACTATCACCATTTCTAACATTGGCGCAATAGGTGGCACTGTAGCAACGCCTATTATCAATAAGCCGGAAGTGGCTATCGTTGCTTTGGGTAAATTACAAAAATTACCACGCTTTAATGAGCAAGGTGAAGTCGAAGCGCGCAGTATTATGCAAGTGAGCTGGTCTGGCGATCATAGAGTTATTGATGGTGGTACTATTGCCCGTTTTTGTAACCTATGGAAGTCATTCCTTGAGAAGCCAGCTCATATGTTAGTGCATATGAGCTAGCATTTTATAGAGTGATTACCTAATAAGAGGGTAAAAGGTTATATGCGGCCTTTGTTTCGGTATAGTTTATTTTGGTAATGAGTTCCATTACCTGCAATAAATGCCTTGCCTCTAAGCTTGTTAAAGCTCGCTGAATAGTCAGCTAAGTATAAAAAAGCCCCGTTATTTTAAGGTTAATACCTAAGATAACGGGGCTTTTTAGTGACTCATGTTTAGACTGTTTTTATTAAGTAAAGCCGGTTTAGATTAACCTTGTTTAGATGAACAAGGTTAATCAGTAGCTATTAGTCAACAATTAATATTTTAATGCTTAAGCATTAAAAACCACATTGTTTACCTTGGTTTTTGTTTTTCAACCAAACGTGTAATGGTGCGAAGTAATCTAAAATAGCACTAGCATCCATTTGCTCACTGCCAGTAATAACCTTGTAAGCTTGTTGCCACGGTTGGCTTGAACCCATTTCTAGCATGGTATTAAGTGCAGCACCGGCTTCTTTTGAGTTGTAAATTGAACAGCGGTGAATTGGGTCAGTATTACCTGAAATTTCACATAAAGCACGATGGAATTCAAATTGTTGAATGTGTGCTAAGAAATAACGGCTATACGGAACACCACCGGGTACGTGGTATTTAGCACCGGGATCGAATGCATTAGCATCACGATCAATAGGAGCTGCTACACCTTGATACTTCTCACGTAATTCCCACCATGAAGTGTTGTAGTTTTCAGGGGTGATTTCACCTGAGTAAACTTTCCAACGCCATTGATCAACCATCAAGCCAAATGGAATAAAGGCAATCTTATCAAGGGCTTGCTTCATTAATAAACCAATGTCTTTTGATTCATCAGGAATGGTATCGATTAAACCAATTTCTTTTAAGTATTTAGGGGTAACAGATAAAGCAATCGTATCACCGATAGCTTCATGGAAACCGTCATTGGCACTGTTTTGGAAGAATACCGGTTGGTCTTTATAAGCACGTTGGTAGAAATTGTGCCCTAACTCATGATGGATAACGTTGAACTCTTCACCTGTTTTTTGGATACACATCTTGATGCGAATATCGTCTTTAGCATCAAGATCCCATGCGCTGGCGTGACAAGCTACGTCTCTATCTGCCGGTTTAGTAAATAATGAGCGGCTATAAAAAGTTTCTGGTAAAGCGTCAAAACCAAGTGAAGTAAAGAATTTCTCCGCACCGCGAACCATGTCTACTTCATCATAATTATGAATGGCTAATTGTTTAGTAATATCATAACCAGGATCAGCATCTTCTGGTGCAACTAAGTCGTAAATGTTGCCCCAAGATTGTGCCCACATATTACCTAGTAAATGCGCTGGAATAGGCTTGTCTTGGGCTACTTTATCAGTACCGTAAGTTTCTCCTAACTCAGTTCTTACATAACAATGTAAGTCATCATATAACGGCTTAACTTGTCCCCAAAGTCTATCTAGTTCTTTAGCAAACTCATCGGCAGGCATATCATAATTTGAACGCCACATAGCACCTAAGTCTTTATAACCAAGGCCTTTCGCACCTTCATTGGCAAGCTCTGCTTGGCGGGTATAAAGTGGTTTCATTTCTGGACTAATTTCACGCCAGCCTGACCACAGCTCAAGTAATTCATCGTAATCACGAGAATTAGCCATCTTAGCTGTCATATCACCTAAACTAAGTTTCTCACCCGCTTTGGTGGTATAGCTACCTGTGCCATACATGCTGCCAAGCTTAGCGCCAATGCTGGCAAGTTCAGCAGACTTCGCTGAGTCTTGTGGCGCAGGCATAACTAAGCTTTGTTTTAAAATGTTTAATTGGCGACGTTGTATGTCGTTAACCGCTACCTTATCAAAAGTAGCTGCTTTCATGGCGTATCTGACACCAGCATCAGTGGATTTTTGATCGGCATCTGCAGCTAAGGCAGCAGTATCTTCAGTGATGAAGTTAGCATATATCCATGCTGCACGTGAACCTTCTAGGTTCATAACAACCATTTCTTTAGCAACATCATCTAAGAATTTTTGCGCGTCGGCTGAGGTTAGTGCTGTTTGAGTTGTGGCCGTAGTCGCTTGTTCTGCGGTGGCTTGTTGACTAGAGCCTTGATTACACGCGGTTAAAGAAGCGGCAATAATTAAAGCAAGACCGGTAAACTTGAATGTTTTCTTAATCTGTATCATTTTTATAATCGTTATTAGATAAGTTATTAGGTGGCGCTAGTATATAAAAATGTTTGCTTGATACAAAGTTTATAAGGGAAATAGTTACTTAGGGCTGGAAATGTCGAATTGCAGGCAAAAAAAAGCTCATTCAAATGAATGAGCAAACTACAACATGAAACAGGGTAGAAATATAAAACAATAATAAACAAAAACAATGGTATAAAAGGGAGTCAAGGTCTGCAGCGACTGGTTAAATCACTGCTTGTTTGAAACTGATTTAATGATAAATGCTCTGCCTGTGTTTTACTGTATAGATTAGGTAACACTTTGTAATAGAGTGCTCTTGTTCGCTACATTTTAAATATTTATAATATCGTCATTTATAAAAGCTTGACCTATTTACAAAGAATACGCTATTTTAAACGGGTGTTTAAACTAGCTGTTTATATTTAATGCTATTAGTATTTAATAAGTTAAACAGCAAGCAGTTAGAAGTGGAAGTATGAGTACCAAAAATAAAATATTAGATGCCGCCGATGTACTTTTTGCCGATAAAGGTTTTAATGGTACATCTTTAAGAGAAATTACCAGCCAAGCCAATGTAAATTTAGCGGCGGTGAATTATCATTTTGGCTCTAAAAAAGAGTTAATCAAAGCGGTGATGTCTCGTTATATGGATGAATTATCTCCACAATTAGAGTCAGCACTGTCATTAATTTGCCAAGCAGAGCAAAAACCGACTTTGCATGAGGTATTTTACGCCTTTATCGATCCGTTACTTAAGCTTAATGAGTTTAAAGAAAACGGTACCAGCACCTTTTTGCAGTTATTAGGCCGTGGCTACACGGACAGTCAGGGTTTTTTACGCTGGTTCTTAACAACCCAGTATCCTAATGTGTTCACCAATTTCACCAAAGCGGTAAAAATAGCTTACCCAGAATTAACAACGGAAGAAATGTTTTGGCGTTTACACTTCACCATGGGCACTATTGTTTTTACTATGTCTTCAAGTGAAGCCTTGATTGATATTGCTCAAAATGATTTTGATAACAAGTTAGATATCGCCGGAGTTATCGAGCGCGTCATTCCTTATGTTGCTGCTGGCGTTGCCGCCCCTATTACTAATAATTAGCCAGGATGAGTACAGTGCTGGTCATTTAGTAACTTCACTGTTCTACAGATAACGATATTATTGTTCTACAGTAAAAATATAACTGTAGAACAATTACTGATTCTCTATTTGTTGGCATCAAGCTTACGAATCACATAACCTGTGATAGTTGTTTTTTTGCTAAAAATGTCAAAGGATCACATCTTATTTAAATCATTGATGGCAGCTTGTCGGGGATTTTTATTCCGCTGATTCATAGCCTGCCAAGTCAACAAGTTATTTCAATTGCTTTTAATTAAGACTAGTTCTGCTTTTAACAACAATTTGTATTATAATCCCGCCCAATTATACTATTTCAGTTTTTTACGCGTTTATTTTAGGGTTTAGGTGACATATGAGTGTTGATGCAATTGGCTTATCAGCGGATTTATTAAAAGCGGTTAAGGCCTGTGGTTATAAGAATTTAACCCCAATTCAACAAGAAGCAATTCCAGTTATTCGCCGAGGTACTGACCTTTTAGCGAGCGCACAAACTGGTACCGGAAAAACTGCTGCTTTTAGTTTACCGATTTTAGATGCGATTGCTAAAGCCAACCATGCGGCTCACAGTTCAACTACTGCGGACAATGAAAAAAGTGCATCAGGTCAGGGGATTCGTGCCTTGATATTAACGCCAACCCGTGAACTTGCTAAACAAGTTAACGATAATATTAAGCAGTTCAGTCAATACCTGCCAGTAAAAACAGGTGTGGTTTATGGTGGCGGTAAAATGGCCTCACAAACTAATATGCTTAAGCAAGGTCTTGATGTATTAGTGGCAACACCAGGGCGTTTATTAGAGCATTTAAATTCACACAATGTTGATTTATCACAAGTTAAATTTCTAGTACTTGATGAAGCAGATCGCATGCTAGACATGGGTTTTTTAACCGACATAGAAAAGTTACTTTTAGCAATTAAACATAAACACCAAACGTTAATGTTTTCAGCGACTTTCTCTGAGCGGGTAAAAACATTAGCCAATCAATTGTTAAAAACGCCAAAAACTATTAGCGTTTCTAGAGAAAACACCACCTCAGGTAAAATAAAGCAATCGGTATATTGGGTAAGTGAAGCGCGTAAACGTGAATTACTTTCTGAGTTAATTGGTGTCAACAACTGGCAGCAAGTGCTTGTTTTTGCTGGTACCAAAGAAAGTGCTAACCTTTTAGCAAAAGAGCTTAAATTGGACGGTATTAAAGCCGCGTTATGTCATGGCGACAAAACTCAGGGCGCCAGAAATAAAGCCTTAGAGCAATTTAAAGAAGGTAAGGTACGCGTATTAGTGGCAACTGATGTTGCTGCTCGTGGCTTAGATATAGAAGACCTTGGCTATGTTGTTAACTTTCATTTACCGTTCCTTGCCGAAGATTACGTTCATCGCGTTGGTCGTACGGGCAGAGCAGGTAAGTCTGGTACGGCAATTTCTTTAGTAAGCCCGAAAGATGAGCGTTTTTTAGGAAACATTGAAGAGCTTATCGGTCGCCGATTTGAACGTATTGTGGTGCCCGGTTACGAGTTTAATCGACAAGAAAATGAAGCTTATCAAGAAGCAACTGTTAAGCGTGAAAGTAAGAATCGATATCGCGCTACTCAAGAAAAAAATCAAAACTTAGCTAAAAAAGATGTTAAAGGTAAAGTAAAGCAGAAAAATAAAACTGAGCAAACTAACAGCAAGTACAATAGTAAAATTAAAAGAAAGCGCTAGAACCTTGTTGAACGGCTCACTCATAGTCAATGAGTAAAATTGGTAGTAAAACCAATATGGTAGCACCCCTTGTATCTGAAACATCAGTACACGCAGCAGAGCCAGCAGCAGTAATCATTACTGAAACACCTTTTAATAAAAGGTATTGCTGTTGGTTTTGTGGTGAGCCTAGCCAAGTAAGTTTTATTGTTCCTGCCGAGAGTACAATTCCTACTAATGAGCGTAACAACTACTTGTTACGCTCATGCCCTCATCCCGTGATATCTGTGCCAACGTGCCAAGAGTGTCAACAGCTTGCCAGCAAAGCCGATGAAAATTCCATTTGGGCAGTCAAAGAGCAAGTAAAGCGCCAGTTATTAAAACGCTACGCAAAAGACCTTGCTATCGGTATTAATTGGACTGAGCAAGAATTAGCGAACAGTGGCTTTGAGCAAGGAAGCTTTGCCGGTTTTGCCCGAAGTGCTTGGTTTATGTATGAAGTTGCTAAGGAGAGAGTCAACTATTTAGGTTGGCCATTGGTGGCTAATGGTATTGAGCTTGATGAGGTTGATGTTGAGTTGGATGAAGGCGAAACCTTTAGTTTTGATGGTGTATTGTATCCTTCATTAGCGGATGCGATTACTCACTATGCTAAGGTGTTCTTCTTAGATGAAGCCTATTTCATCGCTGTTTTACAATACTTAAGTAAGGCCAATGTTGATGGAATTACTGTCGATGAAAAATCATTTGCCCAAGCGGTTCGATTTTGTCGACTCTTAGTCAATGCCACTCCGAATGAACGTAAAGTGGCATTTAAGGCATTTAAGGCACTAAAGGCTGAAAATAGTTAGAGTCTAATCCGTTTATCGACGGTTGACTTCAAGCTATACCACGCTTAAGTGTGCAGCCGCTTGCATTTTACTGCGGTATAAAATTTCATCTGCGCGCTCAAAGAAACTCATTTCATTATCAGCTCTATTCATAAAAGTAGTACCTATACTGCAACCTAGCTGGTATTTACTTAACAATATGTTCGTCGTTAATGCTAAATTTATTCTATTTTCAATGATGGCTAAAGCAGTCTCGTCAGCATTCTCGACGATAATGGCAAATTCATCACCACCAAATCTAAATATACTGTCTGAGTTTCGAGTACACTGGCGCAGCACATTGGCAAATTCTCGCAACACTAAATCGCCAGTTGCATGGCCATAAGCATCATTAATCGCTTTAAATTTATCTAAGTCACCTAAGACTAAACCTACCAAACTATGATGGCGATTAGCATTATGCATAGCACGTTTTAATTGCTCATCAAAATAACGGCGATTTCCTAGGCCTGTTAATGCATCTTGCATGGCAAGTTGCATAGCCGCATGGTAAGCAATGGCATTTCTAAGCGGGTGTAATAAACATAGGTGCAGTTGCTGTAAAACTTTATAGTTAGTTAAACTGATAGGGCTATTGATGCCGTAACTGAGGGTACCAATAAAATCATCGGTAATTGTCAAATCAAAACGACGCTCTTTTTTTGCTTTTCTGCTGCCAGGCAACGTCTTGTTAAGGCTCTGGCTTTTAAAGTAAAGCCCAGAAAAATCAACGTAGCGTGCCGCTTCTACGGCAAAAATATTTAATAGCTTATCTATATCGAGTGTGGTTTGTAATTGTGTCATAAAGGCTAAGATCTGACGCTTATCGAAAACAGTATTAGTAAAAGTTTCAGCAACATGCGCATCAGTTCCCAATGTACTATAGGTATTGAACGGTGAGAATCTATTATCAAGTACGTTTAGTGTTTGCATACAACAACCTCATTAACTTTATCTATTAACGTCAATTGATAAAACTTAATTGCTCAAAGAGCATATTTTGACGTTATTTTTCACTACACAGATAAAAGCAAAAAATGTACCATTTTTTTCAATACCGGTACTTTTTAGAGCAAAGATAGGTTATTAATGTAATAGCGTACTTTAACTAATTGAAATGTAGTTTTTTTTGTTGTTAAAATACTTTAAGGCTAGGTAAACTATAATTATGGCAAGTCGTTATTTTGCCTTGAAAGATCACTGAGACGGCAAATTATTGCCGCTTGGCAAATAACCTCAAGTTTTGAGCTATTGCTCATACTTAGAAATTAACAAAGCAAAATAAAGGAAGTTGTGTGAGCGGTTATTTTGAAATTCTTGCGATATTAACCTGTGCTGTCTTCGTGGTATGGCTATTTCGTCGATTAAAGTTACCAGCGATATTAGCTTATTTAGTCGCTGGCATGCTCGTTGGTCAACATGGCTTAAACATTGCGAATGATCAAGTTGATTATGATCACTTTGCTGAGCTAGGTATTGTTTTCTTACTCTTTACCTTAGGGCTTGAATTCTCATTGCCTAGGCTAATGGCCATGCGTCATTTAGTGGTCTCGGTAGGCAGTTTACAAGTTGCTATATCTCTGCTTGTCTTCATGGTTGCCGGAGTGTTTTTTGGTTTAAGTTTCTCTGCGGCTTTTGTCGTTGGTGGCATACTAGCGCTTTCTTCAACGGCTATAGTCATCAGGCAGTTAAGTGAGAGTGGCGCCATGAAGCGAAAGTCGGGGCAGCTTTCCGTCGCCATTTTACTTTTTCAAGATGTTGCTGTTGTGCCGCTATTAATAATTATTCCTATGTTGGCATTAGATAGTCAGAGCACCATGGTTTGGGCGTTAATGCTGGCTATGGTGAAAGGTGTCGTGGTTGTCACCTTATTATTATTTGTTGGTAAATGGTTACTACCAAAAGTCTTTAATATCATTGCGCAAGTCCGTACCGATGAGCTCTTTGTTTTAACCACCTTATTAGTAACCCTATTGGCGGCCGCTTTCACCCAATGGTTTGGTTTATCAATGGCATTAGGCGCTTTTCTAGCTGGTATGATGCTAGGAGAAAGTGAATATAAACATCAACTTGAAGCTGATATCAGACCTTACCGTGATATTCTTTTAGGCCTGTTTTTTATTACCGTCGGCATGAAACTCGATGTTAATTTATTATTATCCTCGCCATTAAGTTTAGTCAGTTTGATGATCTGCTTTATGTTGGTTAAAGTTATGGTTATTAAAATGCTGGCAGTCAAAGCAGGGGAGTCAAGTAAAGATGCTTGGGCATCTGGGCTAATGCTGGCGCAAATGGGCGAATTTGGCTTTGTATTGATTGCTTTAGCCAGTCAAAGTCAGGTATTACCACTTGATGTTGCTTCTATGCTGCTTGGTGCAGGTGTGCTTAGTATGGCGATCACCCCTTATATGATTAACAATGCCCGATCTTGGGCGCTATTTTTAAGCCAAGAAAAAACTGCGGAGACCTTAGATTTATCACAATTACCTGAAAACAAAGTGTTGGAAAATCACGTCATTATTTGTGGTTTTGGTCGCATTGGTCAAACAGTAAGTCGCTTCTTAAAACAAGATAAAATTGATTTTGTCGCTATCGATGTTGATCCGTTGCGTACACAAAAAGCTCGAGAAGCCGGTGAAAAAGTACTATTTGGTTCATGTCGTCAAGCAGAGGTACTCAATGCTGCTAATTTAGCTGAAGCTAAACTAGTGGTTATTGCTTTTGGTAATGATAAACAATCGATTGAGGTGATTCAAAAAGTCAGAAGTATGAATGCTGATGTACCTATTTTAGTCAGGACACGTAATGATGACCAACTCGACGCATTACAAGCGGCGGGAGCCAATGAAGTTGTACCGGAAAGTTTAGAAGGCAGTTTGATGTTGGTTTCTCAAGTTCTGTCATTATCCGGGGTACCGTTTTCTCGAATTATGCGCCGAGTGCAAAAAGAGCGTAAAAATCACTATAACCACCTGCATGGATTTTTTCAGGGTGAACAAACGGATATGAGCCCAGAGGCCATTGACCGGATTGAATTCGCTCATGCAATACAGATCAATAACAACTCTTTTGCTCGCGGTAAATCACTTGCTTCGTTAGCGCTAGATCAGCGCCGCGTTTATATTGTTGCTTTACACCGAGGTGACGTAGAAACAGAGTCACCAGCATTAGATATGGTATTACAAGATCAAGATACTCTAGTTGTTAGAGGAAAGCCGCGCCGAGTGGAACGTGTTGAGCGTTATTTACAAGAAGGTGGTTAATTTCTTCAAGGAGCTAAGCCTTTAAGGCAAAATTACTGTAAGTCCCATTAAATTTCTAGAAAGGCTTTAATGGCTTGCTCTTGCTCCATGGCATCAGCGAAGCCTAGCCTTATCAATTCACTACAAAAATTCTTCTCAAAGAGTAAATAACTGAGAATACTCGACTCTGAGTCATTAGCTATGCCAACTCCGCGTAAAAGTATACGGATAGATAAGGGCAAATCGTAGTAATACTGGGCTGCAATAGCATTAAAATCATGACTTGGGTTTATGACAAAACTATCGATATGCTGTAAACCTTCGTTTGCCTTTCTATTTTTGGCTGATATTAACTTGAGAGTGGAGTTAATACGGGCCATGCGTTCGAGATCGCTATGCATGGTATCAGCAAATATTGAGTCCAGTAAATGACCAGCAATTGTTGCCGAGCTGGGTGGATGGGGATTGTTTTCTCTTGGGTGTAATGGCTCTTTGGGTTGATCTACACCAATGACAAATATTTTCTTTGCGCCTAAATGAATTGCTGGGCTTAAAGGCGATAGTTGATGCACTGAGCCATCACCAAAATGCTGATTCTTAATTTTTACTGAGGGAAACACCATAGGGATAGCGGCTGAAGCCATTAAGTGTTCAGTGTTTAGTTGGCATAATTCGCCGCGCCTTTTAACGCGTGACCAAGGTGGTGCCAGCCCATCAGATTGATAAAAGCTAATGGAGTCACCGTTACTATAACTTGATGCGGTAATGGATACTGCGGATAAATAACCTCGGGCAATATTATTATCTATACGGTTAAAATCGAGTATCTGGTCAAGCAATTCTCTTAGTGGTGCATTATTGAGTAAACAGTGCGGTTTTTTATTGGCATAATCCGCTTGAAAACTCGATAACATACCTTGGCTTATGTGACTAAAAACCCTAACAGGGTCACTATAATAGATACTTGATATATTGAAGTTTTTCCAAGCCCACTCTAGTTTCTTTACCCCTAAGTGAAAGCAGGAAGCATAACAGGCGAGTGAGGTGGTATTAATAGCACCAGCTGAGGTGCCAGAAAGGATAGGAAAGGGAATGCCGTGGTTTCTTGGGATGAACTTTGCTATGGCGGATAATACCCCAACTTGATAAGCAGCACGGGCACCACCACCGGTTAACACCAGCGCGTTCTTACTATTAAGGTAATTTCTTTTTAGTGTCATAGAGAATCAGTTATTTTTGTTATAATTTTTAACTACTTGCACAACAGTTATTGCTTAAGCAACTTGCTATTAAGTGTAAGTGCTTTTTATTTACTTCGCTAGGGAATATCAACAATATTATAGAAGGGCTGACTTTATCTTAGAGCAAAAAAAAGCCAGCTAAGCTGGCTTTTTAAATGACATAGAATTATTAAATAGTATTGCTTTTACTCATCCGTTTTTATTGCTAAAAGGTATTAACGTCTACTTTAAAATAATTTTAACTGCTAACGCGAGCGTTGGCAGCGTCTATCAATGGTTGCGATCCAGTTTGAAGGAATGTTAGGTTAGCCGAAACAACTTTCTTTGGTAATTTTGAAATCATCAAAGAGCCTGTTTTTACTGATCCTGAAGTCGATGCAAACTCTAATAAGTTTTTACCATTACACTGAATACCGTCGAAGATACGACGAATCTTTAATTTATTCGTCTTTAAAAATGAACGCATGCGTTTCTTGTCATCGGATGCTACGTACTGACATAAACTTGTCGCAATGTCAGCAGCTTGTGCCGTTGGTGTTGTTACAGCAGACGCTAATATTAAAACAGTGATGGTTGAAGCTATTAATAATTTTTTCATTTTATAAACCTTAATTAATTGAGTTAATAAAAGAAAAAACCACGGGATGTACCTGTTAACGAGGTGACTCCGCTGTCATAGATTAACTTGCTATAAAGCAAATATGTCCTTAGACCGGTGGTTTTGCGTAACACGTTTTCGCGTGTTTTGCCTTTTCTTTGTCAAAATTAATTATCACGTAATTGTAACCAAAGTGCAAGTTAAATGGGCCGAGTGGCTAGATTTTAGCGACTATTACTGCTAAGTAGTTAAGGTTTTATGCTATGTACGGTAGGTAATAAAAAAGGCAACAGGTTGATAAATATTGCCTTTATAAGTTTAACTGAAAATCAACTTCATACTTCTAATCGTACAAAGTGGACATTATTATTTGGTTACAAAATTGTACTGAATTATAATTTCATTTCTGCTATTTCACCGCTAACAACAAGTTCACCATCTGTTAACTTAATTATTTCTTCTACTGATACACCCGGGGCTCGTTCAAGCAAATGAAATTTACCATCCCTAATTTCAATAAAGGCTAAATCAGTTAATACTTTTTTAATACAGCCTTTACCGGTTAGCGGCAGAGTGCAGTTACTCAGTAACTTTGATACGCCGTGTTTAGAAGCGTGGGTCATAGTGACAATAATATTATCTGCACCCGCAACTAAGTCCATGGCTCCGCCCATGCCTTTGATTAATTTGCCTGGGATCATATAGGAAGCGATATTGCCATTAACATCTACCTCAAAAGCGCCTAGTACGGTTAAATCGACATGACCGCCACGTATCATGGCAAAAGATTCTGCAGAGTCAAAAATAGAAGCACCGGCGGCCATAGTTACGGTTTGTTTGCCGGCATTGATTAAGTCGGCATCAATTTCATCTTCCGTTGGAAATTGTCCCATGCCAAGTAAGCCGTTTTCTGATTGCAACATCACTTCAATATCATCTGGGATAAAGTTTGCTACTAAGGTCGGAATACCTATTCCTAGGTTGACGTAATAACCATCTTTTAGCTCTTGGGCAACACGCTGGGCGATTTGTTCTCTTGATAAAGCCATGGTTATGCTCCTTTTGCTATAAGCGGATCTGCTGGGCGTGTGGTACGTTGTTCAATACGTTTTTCGAAAGACCCCTGAATTACCCGATTAACATAGATGCCCGGTGTATGAATTTGATCAGGGTCTAATTCACCCACTTCAACAATTTCTTCTACTTCTACAACGGTGATTTTACCGGCTGTCGCGGCTAAAGGGTTAAAGTTACGTGCTGTTTTCCTAAAAACTAAGTTACCGTATCTATCGGCTTTCCACGCTTTGACAATGGCAAAGTCACCAACAATCGCTTCTTCTAAAATATAATCGCGGCCATTAAAACTACGTACTTCTTTGCCTTCTGCTACAGGTGTACCAACACCGGTCGCGGTAAAAAATGCAGGAATACCAGCGCCGCCAGCACGCATCTTTTCTGCGAGTGTACCTTGTGGGGTTAATTCTACCTCTAACTCGCCCGCCATCATTTGACGTTCAAATTCGGCATTTTCACCGACATATGAGGCAATTATTTTTTTAATTTGACGATTTGGTAACAACACACCTAAGCCAAAATCATCAACACCACAGTTATTTGAAACTAACGTTAGCCCCTTAGTGCCTTTGCGCTTTATCTCGCTAATTAAATTCTCGGCAATACCACATAAACCAAAGCCACCGGCAATTACCGTCATGTTATCGGTAAGTCCTGCCATGGCTTCTGCATAGCTTGCTACTACTTTGTCAAATCCTGCCATTTCTATCTCCTGCTATATAATTTGTGTCGTTTTTCGTTTATCACTGTTTATTTATTGATAATTGATTATGATTGCTGCTGTGCAAGGTAAGCGCTTGATACCTTAGAAATTGGTGGTTTTCGTAACTTATTACTGATAAACCAACCGGCTTGTAGCAACTTATCGAAATCTATACCCGTTGATATGCCCAGACCGTTAAGTAAATAAACTACATCTTCTGTGGCTACGTTACCTGAGGCACCTTTAGCATAAGGACAGCCGCCTAAACCTGCAATAGCACTATCGATAACTGAAATCCCTAGGCCTAATGCGGCGTAAATATTAGTTAACGCTTGGCCATAGGTATCATGAAAGTGAACCGCTAGCTGAGCTGTGGGAACACGGGCACTTACGGCCTGTAACATCTTAGTTACGCTGGCCGGTGTACCGACACCTATGGTGTCGCCAAGGGATATTTCATAACAGCCCATAGCCAGTAATTTTTCTGCCACCAGGGCTACTTGCTCAGGGGCAATATCACCTTCATAAGGGCAGCCAACAACACAAGAAACATAGCCACGGACTTTGATATTACGCTTTTTAGCATCAGCAATTATAGGGGCAAAGCGCTCAATGCTTTCTGCTATCGAGCAATTAATATTCTTTTGACTAAAGCTTTCTGAGGCGGCAGCAAAAATGGCAACTTCATCGGCATTAACGGCAATCGCCGCTTCATAGCCCCTCATGTTTGGCGTTAAAGCTGCATAAGTGACTTTTTCATTGCGCTTTATTGTGGTAAATACTTCCGCAGAGGTTGCCATTTGTGGCACCCATTTAGGTGAAACAAAACTGCCACTTTCTATATAACTAACACCAGCATCCGCTAATTGTTCAATGAGTGCCACTTTATCGGCAGCACTAATAGCCTTGCCATTAATGAGAGCTTCATTTTGTAAACCATCTCGGGGACCAACTTCAACAATCCTAACTTGCTTAGGTAATTGCTTAGGTAATTTTTGTGGTAATTGACTGTTTTGATTACTCATTGCTAAGCCTCTTCACTTTTGCTGGTAGCTTGTGTTGAAAAATCGAGTAATTCAGCACCACCATTAACCATATCACCGGCACTGAAAAACACTTCATTTACAATACCGTCACTTGGCGCTTTAATGGTGTGCTCCATTTTCATTGCTTCCATAATAACCAATGGCTGATCTTTGCTAACGTGCTCACCTGGCGTTACCAGTACACTTACCATAGTGCCATTCATAGGTGCAGTTAAACCGCCATGATTATCATCATCTTGATTTTCGCCATGATCAGGCAGGATTTGGCTAAAGCTAAATACGCCATGCTCTTGATAAAGACTGATGCTGTTCTCGTGATGAGCAACAATACTTTGGCTACGATGACCATCGATAGTTACCGTTATATTCTCACCTTCAATTTCGCCCTGGCAATCAACCGTATGGCTGGTCGTCCCGGCACCGCTAATCGTTATTTGGTAATAAATAGCGCTGGCTTGACGCTTTTGTTCAATGGTAATTGCATAGTCAATGTCATTATAAGCAAGGGTTAATGAGTGATTATGTGGTTCATTTAAACGCCAAGCATTTGTCATATGCCAAGGTGAGTGGCGGTCATTACTCAATGCTGCTTGTTCTTTGTTTTTATTTGTTAGCGCAAGCACAAGGTATAAGGCGGCAGTAGGTAATTGCTTCGTTAATAACTCATCATGTTGCTTTTCATCGGCTTGATGAAAAATAGCCTGGTGATTTTTTTCAATAAAGCCTGTGTCTATATCGGCATTTTTAAAAGCATCGGTGGTGGCCAAATTATATAAAAATTCAATGTTTGTGGTAACACCATCAATACGATATTCACGTAAGGCTTTGGCTAAACGTTGTAAGGCTTTTTCTCTATTTTCATCCCAAACGATGAGTTTTGCTATCATGGGATCATAAAAGACACTGACTTCATCACCTTGACGAACACCGGTATCGATACGCACATGTTTACTTTCTAGTGGCGTTTTTAATAAGTTTAATTGGCCAGTAGCAGGTAAAAAATCATTGCTTGGGTCTTCTGCATAAATTCTTGCTTCAAAGGCATGACCGTTTATGGTCAATTCTTCTTGTGTCTTAGGCAGTTTTTCACCAGCGGCAACACGTAATTGCCACTCAACTAAGTCTTGTCCGGAAATCATTTCAGTGACTGGGTGTTCCACTTGTAAGCGGGTATTCATTTCCATAAAGTAAAATGAACCATCAACATCAAGTAAAAACTCAACCGTGCCCGCGCCTTGATAACCAATGGCTTGCGCTGACTTTATCGCCGTTTCACCCATTTTACTGCGAAGAAACTCACTCATACTAAATGCTGGTGCTTCTTCGATGACTTTTTGGTGACGGCGTTGTACTGAGCAATCACGCTCAAATAAATACACAGCATTTTGGTGGTTGTCGCAAAACACTTGAATTTCAACATGACGAGGCTGGGTTAAATATTTCTCAACCAACATGGTATCGTCACCAAAAGAAGACATTGCTTCACGTTTGGCGGCAGCAAAACCTTCGGAAAATTCTGCTTCATTCCATACTTGGCGCATACCTTTACCACCACCGCCTGCTGTGGCTTTAAGTAGTACCGGATAACCCATGTCATCGGCAGCTTGTTTTAATGTTTGCTCATTTTGATCATCACCATGGTAGCCAGGTACTAAAGGTACGTTTGCTTCTGCCATAATGTTTTTGGCCGCAGACTTTGAGCCCATAGCCTCAATAGCTTCTACCGGTGGGCCGATAAAAGTAATGTTTTCTTGCTGACATGCTCGACAAAAAGCCGCGTTTTCTGATAAAAAACCATAGCCAGGGTGAATAGCTTGCGCGCCAGTTTTCTTGGCTGCTGCAATGACCTTTTCTATCACAAGGTAACTTTCACGAGAAGGTGAAGCACCAAGATAAACTGCTTCGTCCGCCATATGTACGTGTAAGGCATCTTTATCGGCATCAGAATAAACGGCGACCGTTAATATGCCCATTTTTTTGGCTGTTTTTATTATGCGGCAAGCAATTTCACCACGGTTAGCAATTAATATTTTACTAAACATTTGTTTATCCTTCGCTGTCGTTACATTGGCTGCTAGCTACGTGGTTGCTAGTTAGGTGATTGCCTGTAGAGGCACTTTGTTGCCAAGCAGGGCTACGCTTTTCAAAAAAAGCACTCAGGCCTTCTTGGCCTTCATTTGATACTCGAATACTGGCAATACGTGCACTGGTATCACTGAGTAGCGGTTCATCAATTTTCTGATAAGCAACATCAAAAGCAAGCTGTTTAGCTTGTCTCATCGCCGCAGGACTATTACTAAGTAGGGTAGCTATCATTTTATCTACCGCAGGCGTTAATTCGTCGGCGTCGACAACTTCATCAACTAAACCAATTTGCATGGCTTTATCGGCAAAAAACCGCTCAGCAGTTTGAAAATATCGTCGGGAGGCTTTTAAGCCAATGGCATTAACTACATAAGGACTAATGGTTGCAGGGATAAGCCCTAATTTAACTTCGCTCAGACAAAAGCTGGCTTTATTGCTGGCGATAACTATGTCACAACAGCTTGCTAGACCAACGGCGCCACCAAAGGCAGCCCCTTGGATTTTAGCTATGGTCGCTTGTGGCAGAAAATTCAAGACCTTGAGCATCTCTGCTAATTTATGAGCGTCTTTTAGGTTATCTTCATAAGAATAACCGGCCATGCGCTTCATCCAGCCTAAATCGGCGCCAGCACTAAAGCTTTTACCGTTAGCGGCAAGCACCATCACTTTAATATCGTCACGCTTAGCAATATCATTAAAAATATCGGTTAAGGTTTTTATAATAGTGTCATCAAAAGCATTATGTTTTTCAGCATTATTAAAAGTAACGGTAGCTACGCCATTGTCGCTTATTGTATAAAGCACCTTGCTTGAGTGACTTAAATTGTTTGACTTAGTTGAGTCAGATTTGTCAATCGACATATTTTTTCCTTTAGCTATTTCCTATGTATTATTTACCCTTATTCACTACAGGTGAGGGCAGGCTACATTCTGAAAATACCAAACTTGGTGTCTTCAATGGTTTTATTGAGTGACGCTGATATGGCTAGACCTAAAACTTGGCGAGTATCAGCGGGATCGATAATACCGTCATCCCATAAACGTGCCGAAGCATAATAAGGGTGACCTTGGTATTCGTAGTCTTCAATAATAGGTTGTTTGAATGCTTGCTCTTCTGCTTCGCTCCAGCTTTCACCTAGCTTGGCTTTTTTATCACGAGTAACTTGCGCCATTACGCCAGCAGCTTGCTCGCCGCCCATTACCGATATTCTCGCATTTGGCCACATAAATAAGAAACGTGGATCATAAGCTCGGCCACACATGCCATAATTGCCGGCGCCAAAGCTGCCGCCAATTAAGATAGTAAACTTAGGTACTTGTGCGGTGGCAACTGCAGTTACCATTTTAGCGCCATGTTTGGCAATGCCGCCAGCCTCATACTGTTTACCGACCATAAAGCCGGTAATGTTTTGTAAAAATACCAGTGGAATTTTACGTTGGGCGCACAGTTGAATAAAATGTGCTCCTTTTTCCGCAGACTCACCAAATAACACGCCATTGTTCGCGACGATACCTACTGGGTAGCCAAAGATATTGGCAAAACCACAGACTAAGGTATTACCATAAAGCGCTTTAAACTCATCAAAATTACTACCATCAACGATACGGGCAATAACTTCGCGTACGTCATATGGCTGACGAGTATCTTTAGGAATGATGCCGTAGATTTCATCGGCTTGGTAAGCCGGCTCTACTACTTTATCTAAAGATTGAATATTCAGGTTTACCGGTTTCACTCGGTTTAAGTTCTTAACCGCAGCGCGAGCAATATCAAGGGCATGATGGTCGTTTTGTGCGTAATGATCTGTTACCCCAGAGGTACGACAATGAACATCAGCACCACCTAACTCCTCAGCGCTAACTACTTCACCCGTTGCCGCTTTAACTAAAGGCGGTCCAGCTAAAAAGATAGTGCCTTGCTCTTTAACAATAATTGATTCATCAGCCATGGCTGGCACATAAGCACCACCTGCGGTACAAGAGCCCATAACCACAGCTATTTGTGGAATATTGTTAGCTGACATATTGGCTTGATTGAAGAAAATACGGCCAAAATGTTCTTTATCAGGGAAAACATCGTCTTGGTTGGGTAAATTTGCGCCGCCTGAGTCAACTAGGTAGATACAAGGTAAGTTATTTTCTTGAGCGATTGCCTGTGCTCTAAGGTGTTTTTTGACTGTGAGTGGATAGTAAGTGCCACCTTTAACGGTCGCATCATTGGCAACAATGACACACTCTTGTCCTGATACTCGACCGATACCGGTGATTATGCCAGCACAAGGTACATAGTCATCATAGACTTTATAAGCGGCGAGTTGTGATAATTCCAGAAAAGCCGAGCCTGGATCGAGTAATGCGTTAACTCGGTCACGTGGCAATAATTTACCGCGGTCTAAATGGCGCTTGCGACTTCGTTCACCGCCACCCAATTTTACTTCACTGAGTTTGTCGCGCAAATCATCAATTTGACTTTGCATATGGGCAGCATTGTCGACGAAGTCTTGGCTGCGGGTGTTTATCTTACTTACTAGTTTTGCCACGGGAAAACCTTATAAATTAGTTAGTAACAGTTTACTTTTTTGCGATTGAGTACTAATACTGCGTTGAAAAATGCTCATTGCACACGTCAACTGCGCTTTTTTGCCTGGTATTAGCACTCACTTGCTGCAAACTAAACTATTACTGGTTCAATTCTAACTCTGTGTTTAGCGTTTAATATATTTCTTTAAATAATAGCTATAGTGATTCAGCTTTAAGTTAAATGGTGCAATAAAAGGGAAAGAGCACGGAGTTGACGTGAGTCAATGAGTACTGTTGACGACTTTATTGCACCATCTAACGACAAGTTGGCTCGCTATTTAGATTCGTTAAACAATTCACGACCTATTAGCATACGACGGATCTCTGAAGTACCGGCGCCAATTTCATATAATTTAGCATCACGTAATAAACGGCCAGCAGGAAATTCATTGATATAACCATTGCCACCAAGTAATTGAATGGTATCAAGAGCCATTTTTGTCGCTAGCTCTGCCGCAAATAAAATAACGGCTGCTGAATCTTTACGGGTGGTTTCACCACGATCACAAGCTTGAGCAACCATATAAGCGTATGACTTAGCTGCATTCATCTGGGTATACATGTCAGCAATTTTACCTTGTACTAATTGGAACTCACCAATAGATTGGCCAAACTGCTTTCTGTCATGAATATAAGGTACAACTAAATCCATACAGGCATCCATTATGCCTAAAGAGCCACCAGATAAAACCACGCGCTCATAGTCTAAACCTGACATCAGTACACGTACGCCTTTGCCTTCACCGCCTAATATATTTTCCGCAGGTACTTCACAATCTTGAAAAACTAGCTCACAGGTATTAGAGCCACGCATACCTAATTTGTCTAATTTTTGATGGCGAGAAAATCCAGGGTAATCACGCTCAACGATAAATGCCGTAATACCTTTTGAGCCAGCACTGGTATCTGTTTTGGCATAAATCACATAAACATCAGCTTCTGGACCGTTAGTAATCCACATTTTATTGCCGTTAAGAATGTACTTATCACCTTTTTTGTCGGCGCGAAGTTTCATACTTACTACATCAGAGCCAGCATTTGGCTCACTCATCGCAAGAGCACCAACATGTTCACCGGTACAAAGCTTTGGTAGGTACTTTAATTTTTGCTCATGAGAGCCATTTTTACGTAATTGGTTTAGGCATAAGTTCGACATAGCGCCGTAACTTAAACCGACAGAGGCAGAAGCTCTGCTGATCTCTTGCATAACAATAATATGTTCTAAATAGCCTAGACCTGAGCCACCATATTGCTCCTCGACTGTCATGCCTAATAAGCCCATATCACCAAACTTACGCCATAAATCTTTAGGGAATTCATTATCAATATCGATTTGTGCTGCGCGTGGCGCGATTTCATCACGGGCAAAAGCATTGACCTGATCACGAATCATGTCGACGGTTTCGCCTAAATTAAAGTTAAGTGAAGTGTATTGTGAAATCATGATTTTTCCTTTTTGTTAAACTCACCTGCTGCTTAGCGAGGTAAAATAACGGTTGAATGGGCTTAGTTTGTTGGTGTTTGCTTATTTTATATTTTCTATAATTTATTGTGTTTTTTCATCACAGTAATGGCTAACTTTAATCAAGAGAATTGAGAATGCCTTTACAGTTATCTTCTAAATCATTGAGCTCAATTAATACCGCATTAATATCTTCAAGCTGCTGCTTTAAATCACTTTTTTTATCTGTAATCAAGGTCATTATGCTATTCAACTGAGTTGCACTGGTTTTATCGACATCATAAAGTTCAAACAAACGACCTGTTTCTGCTAAAGAAAACCCTAGTCGTTTACCACGGAGAATCAACTTTAATCGTACTTTATCTCTTTGATTATAAATCCGAGTCTGACCCTTTCTGGCAGGGGATAGTAATCCTTGGTCTTCATAAAAACGTATGCTTCGGGTGGTGATATCAAACTCTTTCGATAAATCACTAATTGAATACTTTATCGAAGTCAGTTGTTGGCTCATGTAATATTTACTCAAAACTTATTTATTGATTTATCTTATATGAAGTTGACGTTAACGTAAAGCTCGTTGGCGTTAGACCTTATCGTTGAATAACCAGTTTAAAATTCCAATCGTAAAGGGGTAACCCCAATGATTTTATAGCAATCTTGTCTATTGATGACTGTAACCGGTGAGTGTAATTAACTGCTTACACTTTATCGTTTGAATGATGAATAAGCCTTTAAGTTTACGTTGGCGTAAAGCTATTATTAAGTTAGGCTTGAGGAATTACTAATTATTATACCCAAGCAACCTCAAGATGCAGGGTTCAGCTGGAATTAGAAACGTCTTTAGACAAGGCATTGATTGAAGAGAATGGTTATTCAGGAGAATATGCTCCTGCATTCTCTAAGAAGCTACATCCATGTAGCGTCCTTCTCGAAATCAATAACGATGGATAAAACGTTTCTAAACCAGCCCTAGGGGACTATTGAGCAAATCATATTCATTGTTGCGTATGTAATTAAGGGAATAACCATTAATAAAATACGCGCCTTGATTATGAATCGCTCAGTCGTCCTGAAACGAGCATCTTGAAGTAGCTTGGGTATATATCTGATTAAATTTGTTGGAGAACCGAATGTCATCACCTGATCCTATTGTTATTGTTTCCGCGGTAAGAACCCCTATGGGCGGCTTTGGCGGTTGCTTTGCAAGTGTTACTGCCCCTGAGTTAGGCGCCAGTGCAATTAAAGCAGCAGTAGCACAAGCTAACGTAGCAACTGACCAAATTGACGAGGTCATTATGGGCTGTGTTTTGCCTGCTGGCTTAAAACAAGCACCAGCACGACAAGCAGCCATTGCCGCTGATTTATCTTTATCTACGGTTTGTACCACAATTAACAAAGTTTGTGGTTCAGGTATGAAAGCGGCCATGCAAGCACATGATGCCTTACTTGCCGGCTCTATTGATGTAGCCGTTGCTGGCGGTATGGAAAGTATGAGTAATGCGCCCTATATATTACCCAAAGTAAGAACAGGTTTACGTATGGGACATGGCCAAGTTATTGATCATATGATGCAAGATGGTTTAGAAAATGCTTATGATGGCATCTCTATGGGCTGTTTCGCTCAAGATACTGCCGATGAAGCAAGCTTTACTCGTGAAGCTATGGATGAGTTTGCTATCCGTTCACTTTCTCGTGCCAATGCTGCCATTGAAAGTGGTGCTTTTAAAAATGAGATCACACCAGTTACTGTGACTAATCGACGTAAAGAAACGCTTATTGATACCGATGAACAACCTGGCAATGCTCGCCCAGATAAAATTCCGTCATTGCGCGCAGTCTTTAAAAAAGGCGGCACTATTACCGCAGCAAACTCTAGTTCAATTTCTGACGGCGCTGCAGCGCTAGTGATGATGAAATTATCAGAAGCGAATAAACGTGGTCTAACACCACTTTGTAAGATTGTTGCTCATGCAACTCACGCACAAGCACCAAGCGAATTTACTGTTGCCCCGGTAGGCGCTATGACCAAAGTATTAGCTAAAGCAAATTGGACAACAGCAGATGTTGATCTGTTTGAAATCAACGAAGCCTTTGCCATGGTAACTATGCTTGCGGTTAAAAATATGTCGCTAGATATTAATAAGGTCAACATTCACGGTGGTGCCTGTGCATTAGGGCATCCATTAGGCGCAAGTGGCGCACGTATTATGGTGACTTTGATTCATGCATTGAAAAATAAAGGCTTAGCTGATGGTAGTAAGCCAAAAGGTGTTGCTTCTCTTTGTATTGGCGGCGGTGAAGCTACTGCTATAGCCCTTGAATTAATGTAGGAGTAAACCATGAATTTTGATTTAACCGAAGACCAGAAAATGTTTGCGGATACCGCCAAGCAATTTAGCGACAGCGAATTATTACCAAATGCCGCTAAGTGGGACTTAGAACATACTTTTCCAAAAGATGTTATCACTAAAGCGGGCGAGTTAGGTTTTTGTGGTTTATATGCACCAGAAGATGCCGGTGGTTTAGGGCTAAGTCGATTAGACTCATCAATAATTTTTGAACAACTCTCCATGGGTTGTACCACCACAACGGCCATGATGACTATTCATAATATGGCAACATGGATGATTGCCACTTGGGGCACTGAAACAGTAAAAGCAGCATGGTGCCCTGAGTTAGTTACCGGGGAAAAGTTAGCTTCTTATTGTTTAACTGAACCAGGCTCTGGCTCTGATGCGGCATCACTGCGCACCAGTGCAAAAGTTGATGGTGATCATTATATTATTAATGGTTCAAAAATGTTTATCTCAGGTGCCGGTGAAACTGATGTTTTAGTTGTTATGGTACGTACAGGTGAAGCAGGGGCAAAAGGTATTTCTGCCGTGGTTATTCCAGCTGACGCCGAGGGTGTTATTTATGGTAAAGCCGAAGATAAGATGGGCTGGAATGCTCAGCCTACCAAGCAAATTACTTTTGATAATGTCAAAATTCCACGAGAGAACTTACTTGCCAAAGAAGGCGAAGGTTTTTCTCTCGCCATGAAAGGACTTGATGGTGGACGTATTAATATTGCCACTTGTTCGATTGGTACTGCCCAGCAAGCATTAAATAGCGCTATGGCATATATGCAAGAACGAGAACAGTTTGGTAAACCCATTGCTGCTTTTCAAGGGTTACAATTTAAACTTGCCGATATGGCAACTGAGTTGGTTGCCGCGAGACAACTTGTGCGCTTAGCCGCTTATAAATTAGATCAAAATGATCCAGAGAAAACAGCCTATTGTGCTATGGCAAAACGCTTTGCTACGGATATAGGTTTTCAAGTTTGTGATGCTGCCCTACAAATCCATGGCGGCTATGGCTATATGAAAGAATACCCTTTAGAGCGTCACTTTAGAGATGTACGAGTCCATCAAATCCTTGAAGGTACCAATGAAATCATGCGGGTAATTATTGCTAGAAGGTTATTAACCGAAGGGGCAGGGCAAATACTCTAGCTAAAACTAGCAAAGCACATTTTATCAGTAACGCTAAGCTATCAATAATATTAGCGTTAAATAAAAATAAATATAAAAAGCACCTAGCAAAGGAAATCTAATGTCTGATTATTCATCACAGTTTTTAAAGGTAGAAGTAATTGACCATACTGCCGTTGTCACCTTTAATAACCCTCCAGCGCACACTTGGACTGCACAAAGTTTGGCAGACTTGAGTGATTTAGTTTTGTCGCTCAATGAAGACAAAAATATATACGCTTTGGTGTTAACAGGGGATGGCGCTAAGTTCTTTTCTGCGGGTGCCGACCTTAATGTTTTCGCCGATGGTGATAAACAAGTAGCTAAAGAGATGAGTGATATCTTTGCTCAGGCATTTGAGACCTTAGCTGCTTTTCGTGGTGTTTCAATTTCTGCCATTAATGGTTATGCCATGGGTGGAGGCCTAGAAGTCGCCTTAGCTTGTGATATTCGTATTGTCGAAGAACATGCCGTAATGGCATTGCCAGAAGCAAGTGTTGGTTTATTACCTTGTGCTGGTGGTACACAAAATTTAGCACTGTTAGTCGGTGAAGGCTGGGCTAAGCGCATGATTTTATGTGGTGAACGCCTTGATGCTGATAAAGCATTAAAAGTTGGTTTAGTTGAAGAGGTTGTTGCTCAAGGTGAAGGTAAATCTGCGGCAATCGCTTTAGCGGCTAAAGTCGCCAAGCAAAGCCCCGTAGCGGTAAGCGTTTGTAAGCGTTTAATTCAAAAAAATAGAATCATGCCTATTAATAAAGTATTGATACAAGAGCGACAAGCTTTTGTCGATTTATTTGATTCACTTGATCAAAAAGAAGGCGTACAAGCTTTTCTAGATAAACGTAAGCCTGTTTGGCTAAATAAGTAGTATCAATACTTTAAATAGCTAAACAGCCTATAAATAGGAAAAAATATGACTGATGTAGTTCTTTTTCATGAACTTAATTGTGATAACGGTAAAAAGGTTGGTGTAATCACCCTTAATTCACCTAAATCACTTAATGCCTTAAGTGGCGAGATGATCGGCCTACTGTACCCGCAGTTACTTACCTGGCAACAGCAAGAAGACATTGCCGCGGTGTTTTTACAGGGAGAAGGTGAGAAATCTTTTTGTGCTGGCGGCGATATAGTGCATTTATATGAGGCGATGAAAGATAATGCGCTGAAAAATAGCATTAGCAGTGAAGATAAAATTAAAGCGCTGATTACAAATAAAAATTTCGCACCAGAAATTGAAGATTATTTTACCCAAGAATACCAATTAGATTATTTAATTCACACCTTTAACAAACCCTTTATTGTTTGGGGTAGTGGTATTGTCATGGGTGGTGGTTTGGGCATGCTTGTTGGCGGCAGCCATAGGGTTGTTACTGAAAGCTCACGTATTGCCATGCCTGAAATTGGTATTGGTTTATTTCCTGATGTCGGCGGTAGCTACTTTTTAAATAAAATGCCTGCAGGTTGTGGTTTATTTCTTGCCCTAACAGGTGCATCAATCAATGCGGCTGATGCCAAGTTTTGCCAGCTTGCTGATTATTTTATTGAGCAGCAATTCAAAGATAATTTTCTTAATCAACTTAAAATGATTAACTGGGGCGAGACAATCCCATTAAATCACGATAAAGCTTCGCAACTATTACAAGAGTTTGAACAAGGCTCAGTAAGTAAACTGCCAACATCATTCTTAAGAGAGCATCAAGCATTAATAACTCAGTTAGTTGAAAAGCAAGACTTGAGCGAAATTGTCGCTGCTATCTTAAGTGTTGAAATAGAAGATAAGTGGTTTAACAGAGCACAAAAGTCGTTGAAAAGAGGCAGTGCTTTAAGTGCACAACTTGCCTATTCGCAATTGCAACTAGGTAAAGGCATGCCATTGGCTGATTGCTTTCGTATGGAGTTAAACTTAGCTGTTAAATGTGGTCACTTTGGAGAATTTCTTGAAGGTGTTAGAGCATTATTAATCGATAAAGATAATAGTCCTCAATGGCAATACTCGTCAGTTGAGGCAATTGATAGCAAGGTAGTGGATTGGTTTTTCGAGTCTAAATGGTCAGCAGTAGAACATCCGCTGGCTAAACTTGGCTAACTATTAGCTAACACAGAGTTAAACCACAGAGTTAGTGCTGGGTTAGCACCTAGTTATTAGATAAGACATATAACAACTGTAATATTTTTAAAGGAAACATCATGGCAAATATCGCTTTTATTGGTTTAGGTAATATGGGCGGCCCAATGGCTATTAACTTAGTTAAAGCAGGTCACCAAGTTTGTGTTTTTGATCTTTCAGCTGTAGCTGTGGCTCATGTTGTTGAAGCCGGCGCTAGTACCAAGGATAGTGCTATAGCATGTGTACAAGGTGCACAATTTGTTATCTCAATGCTACCGGCAGGCAAACATGTTGATGCAGTTTACCTAGCAGAAAAAAACGGCCTGATTAACCATATTGAGCCAAGCACGCTAGTCATAGACTCATCAACTATTGATGCCGCTACCTCATGCAAAGTAGCTAAAGCACTGGCCGAAAAAAATATCAATTTTGTTGATGCACCCGTTTCAGGCGGTGTGGGTGGTGCAGTAGCAGGCACGTTAAGCTTTATGGTCGGCGGCAGCAGTAAAGAGTTTTCCCAAGCCGAACCAATCCTTGACGCCATGGGCAAGAATATTTTCCATGCCGGTGAACATGGCGCTGGGCAAATCGCCAAAGTATGTAATAACATGCTGTTGTCGGTATTAATGGTAGGTACTAGTGAAGCATTACAATTGGGCCTTGCCAATGGCTTAGACCCTAAGGTTCTATCAAATATCATGAGTAAAAGCTCAGGTAGTAACTGGACCCTTGATGTTTATAACCCATGCCCAGATGTAATGGAAAATGTACCAGCATCGAATGATTATCAAGGTGGCTTTATGGTTGATCTAATGGCTAAAGATTTAGGTTTAGCTATGGAAACTTCATTAGCAAGCCAATCGTCTACCCCTATGGGAGCGTTAGCGCGAAGTTTATACGCTATGCATGCAGCTTCAGGAAACGGTAGTAAAGATTTCTCCAGTATTTTTAATCTATTTAATAAAAGCTAAGTTGAGACAAATGAAATTACAAGATAAAACAATCGTTATAACCGGTGGTGGTCAAGGTTTAGGCCTGACAATGGCAATAAGCTTTGCACAATCAGGCGCGAATATCGCATTGATCGATTTAAATGAAGAGCAATTAAAAGAAAGCGTTAAGCAAGTTACTGCAGCGGGCGATGAAAATATAAAAGTTAACTACTACATAGCGAATGTCAGTAAAGAAGCTGAAGTAGAAGAAACCTTCCAACAAATTAATAAAGACTTCGATGGTATCGATGGCTTAGTTAATAATGCGGGAATATTACGTGACGGCATGTTTGTCAAAGCTAAAGACGGTGTTGTCGCTAAGAAGATGTCCTTAGCAAGCTTTCAATCGGTAATTGACGTTAACCTTACCGGGGTATTTTTATGTGGCCGTGAAGCCGCAGTTCATATGATTGAAGGACGTAGAAAAGGCGTCATTATTAATATGTCTTCAATTGCCCGTGGCGGTAATATGGGACAAACCAACTATGCGGCCTCAAAAGCGGGCGTAGTTGCGATGACAACAACTTGGGCACGAGAGCTTGGCCGTCACGGTATTCGTGTTGGCGCTATTGCACCTGGTGTGATCCGAACAGCCATGACAGATGCAATGAAACCAGAGATGCGCGACCGGTTAGAGAAAATGAAACCTGTTGGTCGTTTAGGTGAAGCAGAAGAAATTGCTCATACAGCAAAATACATCTTTGAAAATGAATTCTTCACTGGTCGTGTTGTTGAAATTGATGGCGGTCTTTGCATGTAGTTTGTCTCATTACGAACTACTACTTGTTATTTGAGCGATATTTAATCGGTTTATTATTGGTTTGTTCGATCTTTGAACGAACGAACCAATATTAGTAAAAAACTAAAAATAACCCTTGATCAAAAATGAACACTCTCTATAATGCGCCCCAGTTCCAAGGGGTTCACGCAAATTGAATCATCAAAGAACTGTTTTGATAAGTTATCTACTTGCTTTTAAGCTAAATCAGTTAACTTAACGTTGGGTTTTAAAGTGTTTTAAAATACTTTACTTTTAATTAAGAAAAAACGTTGACTTCAAAACTCGGAAGCGTATTATACGCATCCTGCTTCGGGGCTACAGCAACGAGCAGCACTGATTAACCACACGGTTTTCAGTTAAGGTGAAGAGCGAATGCGACTCTCATCTACGTTTCAATCGAAACGTTTTCTTTAACAATTAGTTATCATGCAATTTGTGTGGACACTCACATTAATGTTGTTTTACATAGTTTGACTCTTTCGAGAGGAAAACAAAAACGCTTAATGAATGATGTTCATG
>NZ_JABSPA010000004.1:0-282744 GCF_013214175.1 Colwellia sp.
TTATCTTTGATTTTGCTGTTAATGTTGTTGCGTAGTAATAATGCTTTAAGCTGGTATTTAGCATCCTTTAAGTCTTTCATCGCCGTTTCTCGCGAGCGGGATAAGTCCCGTACGGCTTCATCCTCTGGCGCAGGAACATAAATGGGGGTTAACGCTTCTGATTTATGCAATTTAGCGAGTGTGAGCGCATCACGTTTGTCCGTTTTAATACGTTCACCTGGTTTTTTAGGGATAAGCGAAGGCGCGATGACATAACAACAATGATGAAGACTGGTCAGTAAACGGTAAATCCAATAGCCACAAGGACCCGCTTCATAAACAAAATGCAGTGTCGCGTCAGGGTATTTTGATTGTAATTGTCTGGCGAGTTTCTTAAAGGCTGCTTTATTACTGAGAATTTTACCTAAATGCGTTGATTTAGCACCACGTTGGTCTTCGATGTAAGCCACTTCAGTAAATGTTTTATGAGTATCTAAGCCAATGAAAAGTATGTTATGTTTTATCATGCTAGCCTCTGTTTTATATTGTTGACACATATATTATGGCTCTGGTTTGTAAAACTAACCCACGGTCAGAGGCTAGCACCTCGTGGGGAGTCATTGTGTCTAGTTGCTTTGATAATTTCTAGTCAATATGAATAAGGATATCCATGAAAATAAAGTTCGATAAGTTATGGGATAACTACCCTGATGATTCTCCATGTAATACAACCGATTTTAAAAATCAGTGTGCTATTAAAGTTGGAACTGCACTTTCAAAATGTGGAGTAAAAACTACTAATTTAGTTTCAATAAACCGCCATTGTTGGCACCATAAAGGCTCTGATGGACATGTATTATCAGCGGAAGAGCTTGCGGCAGGTTTAAACAAGTTTAGGATTACTGGAATTAACTCTTCGATTGAAATTAAAGGAAAAGACTTTAAAACCAAACTATCAGGTAAAAAAGGTATCATATTTTTTAAAGACTACTGGATGCGTACCGTAGATAAACCTGATAGACCTACTGGTGATCACATTGATCTTTGGAATGGGTCCAGACTTACAGATTGGAAAACATGGATAAGAATCCAGTTTGGCCTGGTCATTCCTGAAGTATGGTCAGACTTGGAAAAATCTAAAAAAATATTATTTTGGGAGATAAAGGATTGAAAATAATATTTTTCTCATTATTAGGTGCATTTACCTTTGGTGTTACCTGTATTGCTATTACTTGGGGAATTGGTGCTTTATTCGGTCCGTTATACCAAGGAGAAGACGAGGCTAATAGGAATTTTGGGTATTTCTTAGTCGCATTTTCTGTTTTTGTAATAGCAGGTGCCGGTGCTGGTTTTTATTATGGTAAAAATCGCAACTAACAAGGCGTTCAAACGGAAAATTTACAGTTGGCTTTTTTCGTTCCTCAAAAATTTTAGCCAACTATAATTTTCCGCTTATGTAAGCGTTATAAGTAATCAAAGGATTGGAGTCATGGATGAATTTTAGAGCTTTTTCAATAAAACGTTTTCTGGTTATATCTTTTATATTTAATCTGCCTCCAATATTGGCTATCACAAAAATCGGGTTATTATTTCTGCCTTTATTATTCTGGGTAAATATCCCCGTTTTGTGGACAGGTGTTGCAAAAGCTATGGGGGAAGCTCACTTCAAAATCGAAGAGTTTGGTGCGTTGCCCCAGTCAGTAACAGCGTATGTGGTTGTAATTTCATTTTGGCTTTTGTTGGCAGGCTTAGTTACTTTAGTGACAAGTAAAATAAAACCAGAGTAAATTACTTATAACAAGCGCATTAAGAACGGACACATAACAGTTTGCTGTGTTTCGCTCCGCTCAACCATGTTAGCAAACTATTATTTAGCCGCTTATGCGGGCGTTAGAGTTTTTTCGAGTCGAGGATATAACTTTATATGGAGTCGAACATAAATAGCTACCTTCGCATAGCTATTGTTAATCACATTATATTTCTACTACTTGTTCCTCAAAGTCGGTGCGGGGAAATTATCAATCAATGTAATGGAATTGAAGCCGGTGGGTTACTATTATTCTTTTTTTTATTATTACAAGCAGGCTTAGAACTTATAATTATCTCAGCATTTATTCTTTCTATGTCTAGTAAAACAATATTAAAAGCCACTCAACTTAATACAGCATTATTTTTTGTAACTTTATTGTTGGCTTTTAATGCAGTATTTTAAAACTCTAACAAGGCAATTAAACGGAAAATTTACAGTTGGCTGTTGTTCGTACCTCACACATTTTAGCCAACTGCAATTTGCCGCTTAAAACGGCGTTAGTTGCCCGCACTAAATGAGTTTAATTTATTTTGCTTGTTCAGTGCTTAACACGTAGTTTCGTGTCTGGTTCAATCTTTGGTTTGGCAATGGAAGTGCCGCTACAATCACTCTTCCTCTTTGCCCAATCCAGTTTTCGCCTTTCACAGTTTTAAGATCAAATTAGCTTTAGTTTATAAGGCTCAAATTCTAGTTTTTGTGTGTAGTACGGGAGTGTTTTTTGATTCTTCCGTCTATCCCCTAAATATGATAACTTGTTGCTTCTGTTGTGCTTTTAAATATCAGCAACTAACAAGGCAATAAAAAGGGACACGCAACAGTTGGCTGCGTTTCGCTACGCTTCACATTTTAGCCAACTATTACTTAGCCCGTTATTGGGGCGTTAGCTTTAAAATAAAAGGTAGAGTAGATTGAGATTTATAATTGTAATATTAATATTGTTAAGTGCGGGTTGTTCTACAATTGGCGAGCCATTTTCTTTAGCCGTACCACCCAAGGAAGATAAAGCACTAGTCTATTTGTTTAGAGATAACATATCTCAAGGGGGAGCATCTAGGAGTCACTTTAAAATAGATGGAGACCCTATCATGTCCATATGGAATAGCGGTTATACATGGGTTCATTTAACAGAAGGCATACATACTTTTGAAAGTAGTGCGATAAATGATACGTTTACTATTCCATTAGTTCTAGAAAAAGGAAAAACTTACTATTTAGGCGTAAATCAAGATCGGTATAGTTATTTCGTTGCTAATGTTTTTAAACAATACGAAGAAAAAGAAGCTTTAGAAATACTAAAGGGATGTAACTACGTTGTCATTCCAAATAAAGCTAACAAGCCAATCAAGCAGGACTAAAAACAGTTTGCTGTTGTCGTTCCTCAACATATTAGCAAACAATTTTTAGCCCCTTATTGGGGCGTTAGAGTTTTTTCGAGTCGAGGATATAACTTTATATGGAGTCGAACATAAATAGCTACCTTCGCATAGCTATTGTTAATCACATTATATTTCTACTACTTGTTCCTCAAAGTCGGTGCGGGGAAATTATCAATCAATGTAATGGAATTGAAGCCGGTGGGTTACTATTATTCTTTTTTTTATTATTACAAGCAGGCTTAGAACTTATAATTATCTCAGCATTTATTCTTTCTATGTCTAGTAAAACAATATTAAAAGCCACTCAACTTAATACAGCATTATTTTTTGTAACTTTATTGTTGGCTTTTAATGCAGTATTTTAAAACTCTAACAAGGCAATTAAACGGAAAATGATCTTACCCCGCTTTAACGGACACCAAAATATAACTAAAGATGAGGTGTTCTATGCCAAAGTACAACAATCCAAGACGAACTTGGAAGTATTCAAATGAGTTCAAAGTCAACGCTGTTCAACTTAGTTTCGTTGTTGGCGTCACAATCAAATCCGTCGCACTAAAGCTCGACATCCACCCGTTCATGCTGTCACGATGGCGAAAAGAATATCGCGAAGGAATTATTGTGGCTGATAAACGTAAAAAAGTAGCAGGCCAATCGAAAGCAAAAAAGTAGCAGGACAATCGAAAGCAAAAAAAACAACTTACCAACGAACAAAAACTTGAGCGTGAAAATAAACAGCTTAAGGAGGAGTTGTACGTGCTAAAAAAGTGGCAACGGTTTCTTGCCGAGGAACATCAGGACGATATAAATTTATCGAAAAACTCAGAGTCGAAGTAAGTGTTAGGTCATTAATTAATTTACTTGGTGTATCCAAAAGTGGGTATTACGATTGGAGAAATCGTCAACCTAGCGCACGTGAAATTAAGGATGATGAGTTGAAGGTTAAAATTCAACAAATCTTCAACGACAACAAAGGACGATACGGTAGTCCTCGCATTTTTAAGGCATTACAAAAGCAAGGGTACAACATAGGTAAAAAACGCGTAGAACGTTTATATCGTGCACTTGGCCTGGTCGCTAGAGTGATGCGCGTGACTACACGTTCGGCTGCTTATAAACGTTTCCTGGTTACCGGAAAAAATTTACGTCCAGAAGGAGATGTACCTCAGGCGGTAAATAAAGTGTGGGTTGCCGATGTTACTTATTTAAAAGTGAGAGGCGTATGGCGGTATTTATCAGTGATAATGGATCTATATTCACGACGTATTATTAGTTGGAGCTTAGATAAGAACAGAACAATGGACGTAACAAAACGCACGTTACAAAATGCCATTAAAAAGAGAAAGCCAGAAGGGAATTTAATGCTACATACTGATAGAGGTGTTGAATATCGTGGTCAGGTCTATCAAAAAGCATTGAAACGAAATGGGATAGTTCATAGCTTGAGTCGAGCAGGAAAGTGTACGGACAATGCTCACATGGAGTCATTTTTCCATTCAATGAAAACGGAAGTTATTCGTGGTAATGACTTTAAAAGTGATGCACAGTTACGTGGAACACTTGGCAGTTATATTAACAAATACTACAATGCGACGAGGATGCATTCTGGTATAAATTATTGCTCACCAATAGAATATGAAGCAATAGCAGCGTGAAACAAAATGTGTCCGTTTTATCGGGGGAAGATCAGAGTTTTAATTATGGATGATTCGAAAACTGAAAATATTTATTGGAGATTTATAAAGTTTGTAATTTCAATTTCTCTATCAATAGCATTACTTGAGCTTTCTGGTGTGGATGCAACTAAAGCTAATATAGTTTCTTTCGAAAAGTTTTCATTTTCAATATTAATTCTACTTTCAGTTTGCTTATATACTTTTGATAATATGCTTAAAAGTATCGCCAAGTGGTTTAATAAAAAATGTAAAACATTCTTGAGTAATTAAAAATATAACAAGAAAATCAACAAGGACTCGTAACAGTTGGCTACGTTTCGATTCGCTACACAATTATAGCCAGCCATTTTTAGCCGCTTAGCAAAGCGTTATAAGTAAAGGATATTACTGTGCTACATAAATTTTTTATTATTTGTTTTCTGTTTACATTGCTTAGTGGGTGTAATGACGACGATATCCCCCCCATTTCTCTGGAAGACTTTGAGCAAGAAGTAATTAATGTAGCAGGTACACAAGCTATTGATTGCGGTAAAGTTGATATCAACGAGTCTTCATTAGCGGTTAATACATGTATTTCAGACTCATATATTCTTAACACACCGTTCTATTCTTTTTATATGGTAGAGGGCGTTGACTCTACTGTTGCTTACGCAGTCACGATGGATGTAAATGGTGTAGTTCTGTATTGGTCTTACGATAGTTTTGACGGAGGTCAAATTTCTTCAAGAGTTTGCGAAGACCCAAGTGCAACATCTGAACTTACGGGTGCACACACTGATGTATTTAATTGCACCGAGTAGTTTACGTATAAAAAGCTGTTAAATTAGGGTCCGATTATGAGTATATTGATAATTGTTTTTGGACTGTTAATGCTTTTAGCTGGAATGTCACTCATTACTAATCCTGAAATTATAATCAAGATGCTGAGAGACAATGCTGATAAGCTTTGGTTGCATATAGGTGCTGTTGCAGTACGGCTATTGCTCGGAGCCCTACTTATATATCAGGCTAGTATTTCAAAGTTTCCTGTAACAATGGAAGTCATTGGCTGGATAGCCATTTTCGCAGCAATAATTTTTACTATTATAGGTCGCAATAATTTTAAACGTTTAATATCATGGGCATTCTCGTTAGTGGAACCCTTTGGTCGTATCGGTGGTGTTCTAGCGATATGCTTTGGCTTTTTCCTAATCTATGCATTTGTATAAAGGCAGCATAACAAGCGCATTAAGACCGAACGCGTAACAGTTGGCTACGTTTCGCTTCGCCACACAATTTTAGCCAACGATTACTTAGCAGTGAATTAGACACATTAAACTTTAAAAGGATTAATTAAAGTGCTAAATACCTTAGAGACAAAACAACTCAAACCAGAGTTATCAAAACCCTTAAATAAACTCGTATTATTGACCTTTTTACTGGTGATTGCTTATTTTGGATATGAAAAGTATGTATTTCATAAAGCTGAGCAAACAGAAACCACGGTGCTAATTTTATCCCCTCAAGTTAATGATATTTATTTTTTAGACTTCAGATCACTCAGTGATAAATTACAACGAAAAAACAAATATAAATTAGCTAAAATTGTACGTGTTAGTGATGATAACGTAGCCATAGTTTATGGAAGGGTTTTCTATCAATGGCAATATTCAGTGGTAAATAGCATTCAGTATGGTGATTTAAGTAATGATGATTATTTTATGCTACTACCCGAATATATTCCCTTTAGTAAAATTAAAGAAATGAGGGGTAATGGCGCTATTTATTTAGTTAAACGACCTATGCAAAATAAACTCTATGGTAATTTTGTAATGTCCGAATAAACTAACCTAACCAATGGCTATACTGTCATAAAATCCCCCTATGCCCAGTGAGTTTTGGTACATAAGGTGTTTAATTGGCTTTAAATATAGTGCAAAATAACAAGACAATTAAACGAGGATCACATGAGACTACTACTAATATTATCGATGTTTGCATCATCAGTATTTGCATCAAAGTTTGACATAGACACTTATTCGACCTCGATTGAATTTGCACAGGTTACCCATGTTGTCGCTACTCAACGGGCTAGTGGTAATTGGTGTTTTGATACTTCAATTAGACACAATGACCAAGGCTGGGAACATTACGCCGATAGGTGGGAGGTTCTCGATTTAGCGGGTAATCAACTCGGATACCGAACACTTGGTCACCCTCACGATAATGAGCAACCATTTACTCGCAGTCGCTGTAAAATCGAAATACCAGCAGAAATATCTAAGGTAGTCGTTAGAGCTAAATGTAACAAGCATGGTTTTGGCGGCAAACCCATAGTCGTTGATTTAACGGTTAGTAAGGCTGAAGGATATTTAGTTAGTCGGAAAAATTAAAATTCATCTAACAACGACTACAACAGCAACTTCAAACGTAAAATATACAGCGGGTTGTTTTACTCCGGTCTTGCACAATTTAGCTAGACAGTAATTTCCCGCTTATTTTAGTACTAACTGACAAAGAGTTTTATGAGCATAATTTTAGTTTCAGATATTTTTGGTGTCACTCCTGCTTTTTTATCAATAGCGAATAAACTAGGAGCCAGTACCATTGTTGACCCATACGAAGGTCAAGTTATGGGCTTTCAAAATGAAGCCGATGCCTACTCATATTTTATTAAAAATGTTGGCCTTGATGACTACCTTGCTATTTTATCAAAGGTGGTAGAGTCACTTGAGCATCAAGTAACGCTAATAGGTTTTAGTATCGGTGCTTCAGCTATTTGGAGGTTGTCACAAAGTAATAGCAATAATACTGTTAAACAGGCTGTATGCTATTACGGCGCACAAATCAGAAACTTCACACTAATAGAACCACGCTTTAAGATAGACTTGGTTTTCCCGGCCAGTGAACCTCATTTTGATGTTACGGAGTTACAAAATAGCCTTGTTAGCAAAGATAATGTCAAAATTAAACAAGTTAAATACTTACATGGCTTTATGAATTGCCATTCAAGTAATTTTAGTGAAAATGGCTATACAGAGCATATTGAACTTTTATCCTCCACTGTTTGGTAACAAGTCACTAAAACTCACTTTATAGTTCCCTTTTCAGTTCCAAATAAACAGGGTGGTAGGGAGTAATTTAAATTTTTAGCTTAGGCGTAATATGATAAAAAAACTTGATAATTCAAATACAGACGTTGCCAATAAAATTTTCACCATTTTTCAAAACTCTTATAAAATTGAAGCTGAGCTTATCGGTGCTGTTGTTTTTCCGCCACTTTTGCGAAGCGCTAAAGATATAGAAAATTCAACAACACTTTTTTATGGTTTTAGTGAGAATGATTGTCTCGCGGCAATTATAGAGATTGTTATAGAAGATAAACACCTAGATATTAATAGTTTAACTGTTGACCCAAATTATTTTAAGAAAGGTATCGCAAGTAAATTAATAAGCTATGTGCTAGGCATAACTGATTTTTCAAAAGCCATTGTGGAAACTGCGGTGGTAAATATACCCGCAATAAATTTATACAAGAAACATGGCTTTGTTGAATTTAAAAAGTGGACGCCATCACATGGTATTGAAAAAATAGCCATGTCGGTTGAATATCCTCTGTGTAGTTGACCTCTAGATAATACTTACAGTCCAATACAAGGTTATTGCTTGTTAACAGGAGTCAGCTGCTAATCTAACTGTTGACTAACAAGGCTGTGCTTACAGCTAGAACTTGAGCCTCACATTACCCGAAACGGTTTAACAATCAGGTTGAAATATGGGTGATATTATCCACCCTAGTAGTTAAATAAAGGCAAAAATAGCGAGTGTTGTGTCCTACGACTTTCAGCAAGTGAGTTGCTGAATAATTGCTTATGTTACTAAGGAGTGTCAATTGAGTTTAGTTAAAATTTTCAGCATGATGTCGTTGTATAACCAGCGCATGAACATTCAATTAATGGCGCATTGTCAGCGTTTATCCGCTGATATTCTCGTACAAGAAACCCATTCATTTTTTCCTAATATCATCAGCTATTGGAATCACATCCTTTTTGGTGATCTGATTTTAATAGGACGTTTAGCGGCTAATAAAATAGCCGAACTTTCATTGCAAGATTTATCTGCTTTCCCCTCCCCTAAATCACCCGACGATATTTATCAGAATAATTTGGCCGACATTGCTTTGTTAAGAGCGCGGCTTGATGAATTAATAGTGCGTTATTGTCAAAATTTAACCGAAGATGATTGTGACAAATATATTACCTATACCACCACTGAAGGTGACTCGATAAGCAAAGCAGTAGCTGACGTAACACAACATCTCTTTAACCACCAAGCTCATCACCGAGGACAATTAACCTGCGTGTTAAGTCAGTTTGGTATCGATTATGGTTGTATGGATTTGCCTGTGATTGTGTTTGAGGGTAGTCGCACAAAAAAGCCAGCATTAACTTAATGCTGGCTTGGGTTGTACTTTAGAATTGAGCTTGATATTTGAGCTCTAGCTTTGAGCGATTTTAACTCTAATTTTATTATTGGCAACTCTGCTTTCATGTAAAGCAGACAGTGCCGCTGCTGCTTCCTTTTCATTAGGCATTTCTACAAAGGCAAAGCCTTTTGATTTAGCTGTTGCTTGATCTAAAACTAAGTTACATTCATTAACTGAGCCATGTTCAGAAAATAAAATACGGATTTCTTGTTCAGTGGTTGAACGGGAAAGGTTACGAACTAAAAGTTTCATAATGCGCCATGTGGTATGTGATTTCGATCTCAATTATCTCATAGTTTACCGCAGACTAAGTAACTTTATTTATCCGCCAGCTTAATAGGAGAATACATTGGACAACGAATGGGATGCATATGCAGAAAATTGGGATATTGATCCCGCTGTAGATAAGTATGCTTCATTAGCATTTTCTCAACTAAATAAATCAGTAAACCTTGACGGTTTATCTGTACTTGATTTTGGTTGCGGCACTGGTGCATTAACCCAGTTGCTGAGCGCTAAGGTCAAAAATATAGTCGCTATAGACCCTTCATCAGAAATGATTAAATATCTTGATAAAAAATCACTAAACAATGTTACTACTATTGCTAATTTTCTAACTGAGGCACTGATCAAACAAGATGAAAAATTTGACGATAAATTTGACCTTATAATAGCCTCTTCAGTGTGTGCCTTTTTACCCGCATATGAAGAAACAGTAATTTTACTAAAGTCACTGTTAAAAGAACAAGGTAAATTAATTCAATGGGATTGGCTAGCACAAGATGAATCTGCTGCTATGGGCTTAACTAAAACAAGAGTAAAACAGGCTTTTGAGTCAGCACAGTTTAAAGATGTTGTAATAACCACCTCATTCATTATGGATAGCCCCAAAGGAAGCCAAGCCGTGCTTATGGCTTTCGGTAGTAATGGCTAAAATTGAATTCAAGCGTATACCTTTAATGATTAACCAAGAGAAATAAAACTTATGAAATGTTCAGTATATATAGCAACAAGCGCTGATGGTTTTATAGCTACCCCAGATGGTGGCGTTGATTGGTTACATACTGCCGGAAAAAAAGATGCTGATATGAGTGATAATCCTGACATGGGTTTTTCTCAGTATATTAACTCTGTAGATTGCATGATTATGGGCCGTAAGTGTATGCAGGTTATTTCTAGCTTTGATCTTTCAGCTGAGCAATGGCCCTATGGTGATATTAAAATTTATGTTTTGAGTAATACATTGACTGAGCCGCCGACAAACTTAGCAGGTAAAGTTGAAATGTACGCCGGTGATATTGAAACCTTAGTAAATAAGCTATCAGAGCAAGGGCTAAAACATGCCTACATTGATGGCGGCGCAACTATCACCTCATTTATTATCTTAAAGCTTATTAATGAAATGACCATTACCCGAGCGCCAATACTGCTTGGCGATGGCATACCTTTATTTGGAAAGTTGAACCAGGGTGTTATGCTAGAAAACGCTGATTCCGTTACCTTCCCTAATGACTTTATTCAAGTGAAGTACCAAGTTAATTACGCTTAATGCTAGCGTAAATAGCTCAGTTCTTACCTATAAGCCATTTACCTGTAAACCATCTATCAATAAGCAACCTACCTATGAAGCAAGTTATATGAACCACATTTTAAAGACACTTATTCCCCTTGGTGCAGTCGCTTTCTTCTGCTTTATTCTTTGGGTTATCTATTTAGCAAATACCGGACAAAACAGCGTATTTTTCCAATTCGTCGCCAGTATTCCTTACGGCGATAAATTAGGCCACTTTTGTTTATTTGGCCTATTAACACTAGCGACAAATCTAGCCTTTAGGTTTAAAGCATTCCAGTTTTATTCTATAAAATTATTTTTGGGTACAATATTGGTATCTAGTTTTGTCATTATTGAAGAGTTCAGTCAGTACTTTATTCCCAACAGAAGCTTTGATTTAATTGATTTGTCAGCGGACTTTGTTGGCATAGTATTTTTTACTTTTGTGACTAGTTATTTAAATAAAATGACCTTGAGATCGAAAAAAGCCCTAAGTAATGACATTTAACAACGTCCGTAATTAACAACCTTTACTAACAGCGATAACTAACGGAGAAAAACATGCCTCATTGTATAATTGAGCATTCATCATCTATAGATAGTAAGACTTTAATTCCGCTTGTTTTTAACGCTAGTATGGAGTCATCACTCTTTGAAAAAGATGGCAGTGACATAAAAGTACGAGTATTACCTTTCAGTCATTATCAAACAGGTATTATTCAAAGTGCGGCTTCGCCAGCAGGTTTTATTCACGTGACGATGAGAATACTTTCCGGCCGCAATACGGAGAAAAAGCTTATGCTGTCAAAATTAGTACTCAAAAGTCTAGCAACACTCGCTTTAAAAAGCTGTTCAACCTCGGTTGAAGTAGTTGATATAGATAGGGCTAGTTATTCGAAAGTAGTTTCTTAAGTTATACCTTAAATAGAAACTGTTAAGTTAGCTTTTAAATATAAGCTATTAAATTAAACCACTTAAATTGAATATATAAAAAAGCCAGTTAGTTACTACCTCTAAGGAAGTAAGCTAACTGGCTTTATTTTTCAGTCACTGAGTTAATAATACTTATGGCAAAGTGATTATTTTGCGATCACACTAACAAAGTGGCCGTAATAGAGTTTTTTACCTACTAAGCGTTCTATTTCAGCTGAGCTTGGATAAGTTGACCACTTACTCTTACTTGCCTGTACAGCTTCAGTATTTGCCCAAGTTAACTGCCAACAAACCTCAGTAAGCTCAGGGGTGTTTTCTGCACTACTTTCTTCGAGTATATCTTCTGCTTCTGCTTCACCTTCAGCTATTTCTGTCGACAGATCGACTTCCGTTAATATCTGATGAGCAAGAATGTTCTTTTGCTCTGCATTAATTTCAGAAAATAATGTTTCACTGACTTCAAGCACACGCGCAAGGTCGCTTTTAGCAACCTCAAACACGGCAATTTCAATACAGGTTGGCATATTAATCATCAGTACGATAACTGGCCAAGTCAGTAGTTAACGTTACACCTTGTAACTTTAACTGGTTTACCCTTTGCAAGTAGGCCGCACCTTTTAACATATGTAGAGCGACATCTACTGCACCACGACGAGTATAATCTTCCAAATAAGTACCTTTTACCCAGCTATTAAAGGCGCCTAAACTTGGACCAGCCCAAATTTGATAATCCATTTCACGGCCTTTTTCGCCGGTATTAGACCAACGAGAGCTTAAACCTAAATACCAACGGAAAATCAAGGCCATTTTACGTTTAGGACTAGATTGTGCACGCGCTAACATATCTGGATCACGCTCTTGGAAAAATGATTCCGTGCCAGCCCAAACTTCATCTAAGTTTGACCGGAAAATTTGCTTCTCAATTTTTAAACGCTCTGCTGCAGGAATATCTTCAATCGAGTCATAATTTACATATAACTCGTATAACTTTTTCGCGCGCATGGCGAACATTGAGCCACGTTTAACCACTTGTAATTTAACGCCCATTTCAAACATATCAGCCGCAGGCGCCATAGTAACGTCGGCCATTTCTACTTTTGATAAAAGTTCACGAGTATATGCTGACGCGCCAGCTTCAACACAAGCTTGGTTTACTGAGCCAAGCACTATGTAGGCTGAACCCATGTTAAAGGCCGCTAATGCGGCTTCAGGCGTTCCGATACCACCACCGGCCCCAACACGTAATGCCGGTGAGAAGTTATATTGTGCTTGCACTTCATCACGCAAGGCAATAATGGTTGGTAATAGCGTTAAGAATGGACGGTTATCAGTATGGCCACCTGAGTCTGCCTCAGCGGTAATATCATCTGCCATAGGAACAAGTTTTGAAAGATCCGCTTGCTCTTGAGTAACTTTGCCTTGAGCCAATAATTTATCAATTAACTTTTGTGGTGCCGGCTCCATAAAGCGGCGCCCTACTTCAGTACGTGAAACTTTAGCAATAACCTTGTTGCCAATATGAACACTACCATCAGCATTTTTACTTAAACCCGCAAGACGATACCAAACAATATGCTCGGTCAAACCCAAATATGCTGAAGCTTCAACGGTTTTAACACCCAGTTTTAAAAAGCGCTCAACCGCGCCACGCTCTAATGCTTCTTCTGCCGGAGCATGAATAAGGTTTACTGCGTAAGGGCCATTAGGAAGCTCGGCTTGAATACGGCGAATAGCATCTTCAACTGCATCAGGTACTAAACCTGCTGCGCCAAATGAACATAAAAATCCGGCTTTACCTAAGGCTACCACTAGCTCAACAGAGGCAATACCATTAGCCATAGCGCCACCATGGTAGGCGTATTTAACACCATGTTGTTTTTTATAAGCATCATCGCCTAAATCTTCAGGGTTTAGCTTTTGGGCAAAAGCCAAAACATCCGTTGCGCCTGACGTTGATGTTGCATTTGCCACACCAAAATCATTACCGTTACCAGTGCTAGATTTTGCTACATATACTGGCTTTGATAAATCCAATAATGCTGACTTAATCTGCGTATTGTTACTGCTAACGTCATTCGCGTTAACTTTCCATGCCCAATCGATGGCATTAGTATTATTAAACTCTAGGTTTGACATGTTCTTTCCTAATTCTGTTTATTTAGTATTACTCTTACATTGGTACATAGTGCTGGATCCTCGATTAAGTAAACTCGAGGATGACGGTTGTGAGGTAAGTTGATTAAACTTGGCAAGAGACTGCTTCCTATCACTTTACACCACTCATTTATCGTCATACTCGAAATGTCTGATCTAGTATCCATTTTCTAACTATGTATGTCATCGTATAGATCTTTCCAGCTAGGGTTTGTCTTTTCTATTAAGCTAATTTTCCAAGCCCTACCCCAAGTTTTCAATTTTTATCACGAGCTAAAGCGGCATACATATCATCAAATTGTTCAAAGTAAACTAATATATGAACTTGATAATCTTCTGTAAAACCACTGACAACTTTATTTTTGTGTTGCCAAATACGTTTAACTAAATCACTGGTAACACCTATGTATAAAGTGCCATTCCTTTTACTTGCGAGTATATATACCGCAGGATTTTTCATATTATCTTCCTTGATAACTGATCCTTATGTCATTAGTGACACTGGATCCTCGATTAAGTGAACTCGAGGATGACGGCTGAGAGGCCAGAACCTACTATTAAATAAACTCTCATCCTACTTTTGTCATACTCGAAGTGTCTGATCGAACGTGGCATGGATGCCGCTTATTAGACAATGCATGGAGCACATTGTCCTGTATCCAGCTCTATTAACTATTTTCTAGTTATTAAGCCTCTACAATACTCAGCACTATATCTTTCACTTCGTATATTCTTAAACCATCTTTCGATAAATTAGCATCACCTATTAAACGTACTTCACCATCCGATTTAACGATTTCAGTAATATGCACATCAAGTGACATTTGTTTATTTAGTGGCGTAATTTGACCACGGTATTTCCATTTAACTAAAGTTGCTGGTGCAATGAACCTTGGGTTCGTAAAGCCTTTACCTAAATCATTTTTCAAGGCGTAGGTTTGCATTAATTCAATAATGGCTTCTACACCTAATGAGCCTGGCATTACCGGATCTTGATGGAAGTGGTAACGGAAGAACCAATCAGTGGCATCAATGGTGCGTTCACCATGAACATAAGCAACAGCCGCTTTACCGCCACCTTCAACAATAGAAACGGTATCGATAAAGTTCATTTGCCCACCAGCAAGTTTATAATGCGGTTTATTAACCGGTGCTTGGTATAAGGCTAATGCTTTATCGGTTAAGTTAATCACTTCAATGTCTGCTTTCGGCGTATTGTTATCAACAAACCATGGATAGGTGACTTTACCGTTATCTATGCCCAGTTGATTGGTCAGGGCATCGCTGCCGAAGTAACCAAATACTGCCGTGCCTTTATAGAACAAGTCATGACTGGCAAGATCTTGTGCGGCTTTACTGTCATCTTTTACATAAAGCTCAAAGGTGAAACTTTGAATGATCATGCCGCCAGCCATGGTAGTGCTTAACAAGGCTGATTTATTGACGATGGTTTTGTTGCGTAAATCAACTTGTTTGAGCAAATCACCACTGCCATCTAGGTTACGGAAGAATAAATCTTTTTCTGGGTAAACTAAGGTAGTGCCCATATAACCAGAGATAAAGCCGTTCGGTTGTAAGGCAATTTCCATGATTAACGAATATGGCATCCAGTTATCAACGCTGTTTTTAGTAAAGTACCAAGCATCTTCCGGTACATAATACTCAGCAATACAGCTTGATGGTTTTTTCAAATCTAAGCGTGTGCCTTGTACTTCAACCACTTGCGTAACTACTTGTAAGTCACCACATGGCGTGCGCGGAGGTATACGGCCTTTATACACGTCAAAATCAGGACCAAAACATTTAGAAATATTACCGGTAGCAAATTCAAACATATGCCATGGGGTAAACGGCGCGGTATTAGGCACGCGGTTTTGTCCAGCAACCATAGGCGCTTCAAAATGTTGAATCGGGGTTACACCCTTTTCTTTTGGCGCGCTAAAGTCAGACATGACTTTCATTAACGGGCGTTCAATATGTTTAAACGGGTTAATGCCACGCTCGTCTAGCTCGTCTAGCTCGCCGCTTTCAACACTATCAGCTTCATTTACTTCAACTGGTGCTGCAACATTACTTACTAATTTTGCATTGTCAGGCAAGGTGACTGGATAAGGGGAATTTTCATCTTGCTCGGTGATCATCATCGCCAAGTTTTTAAAATCAACCACCACTTTGCCATCTAAAAGAATATCGATATTAGCTTTAAGGTATGGATAAGGCTGCATGCCCATTTCAGTGACTTCCATACGGTAAGTCAAAGTATTATGCTGCGGCTGAACTTGACCACGACAACGAACCGTTTGCGACTCACCTGGCATAGGCTGGAATCGAGCATTGTTCATATTAGCGTGCATGCCTAGTGACAACATAAAGAACATCGCCATTTGACCACAACCTTCACTCATTAATGAGCCGGCCATTACTTCATCACCTTTAAAGTGACATGGGAAGTACCAATGATCCGGTGCTAAATCTTTTTGCCCTTCAACAACACCTAAACCCCAATGCCCGCCACTGGCGTCAACACTGATAATACGCTCAATCATTAAGAACTTTTCTGATGAGAACTTGATTGATGGGTTACGACCTTGTTGATCATAATCACTGCCGAAACAGCCCGCCACATCACCATTGACTAACTTCATCATGTCATTGTAATCGTATTGATCACGTGGACGGTTTAACAATGGCGTGAATGTGGTTTTAGCCGCATTAGCAAACTCTGCTTTGTCTTTATCATTATGAATAACACCTTTACCGTCTTTTAATTCATGGTCAGTAAAGAAGCCAGCACAACCATTACGCATGATTAATACTTTTTTATCACCCACATAACAGTCGTAGTGGAAGAAGAATAATAACTGCTCACCATTACGGGCATATGAATCAATGTGAATCTCATAACGCAGCGTTTCGCCGCCAAAAGCCATGTCTTCTAAGAAAGTTAACTGACAATCAAGTAAACGATAAACACGGTCACCTTTAGCTTGAAAATCAATGCCAATATAAGAAATTAACAATAAATCACACTGGCCAGATTCAACCGATACTGACCAAGGAATTTGACCGTCAATTAGAAACGGCGCATCAACGGGAATATCATATTCGGTGCACATGTATGATTTTTTATATTCGTTAATCGTTGCTTCAAGCTCGGTAACACGCGATACCAATAAATAATCTGTGGTAGGTAAACGTACTCGACGTGAGTAGCTATCGATGATTTTATATTCATCACCAAATACTTTAGCGATATCACCTTCAGCAAATTCAACTAAATCAGCGGTATCCCAAATTATGTTTTCAGGTTGGCTAAATTGCTCTTCCAGTTGCAGTGGTGGATAGTTGTAACCTGCAGGGCCTTTAATTTTGAAACCAGACTGTTCAGCCCAGGATTTATTTGCCTGAACTAAATCATCCGTTTGTTTATTTGAGCTAACAACCGAAAGCTTCGGTGCATGAGCCGTTGGCGCTAGTGACTGAGGTTTTACTGATTGAGGTGTTACAGCATACGCAGGCACTTTTAATGCGGTATGGGAACTAACATTCGCTTGCATTTCTATCAGTTTAGAAATCTGCTGACCTGCTACCTGACGAGTGGTCAAAAAGGCTTGATGGGTGGCAGATTCTTGGAAGATTTCTTTACTTGCTTGATGTTTAACATCAGTACGTACTTTCGCTTTAGTAGTCTTTTTCACTTGTACTCCAGTAACGACGGTTGATCGTTTTTTGGCTTGAATAGATTGGTTAGCTTGCTGAACGGTGTTAACTAACTTTGACGCTGAGTCCTGTACGGGCTCTGCAGCTGTCGCTAACAACTTAGGCTGTAAATTATTTAAATTAATCGCTTGTTTAACATTCGCTAATGGCTGTTTGGAAAATGCTTGTTTAATACCTGCCATTTCAGCTGCTTGCACTTTCTCGATAATGTCATCAAAAATAGCTTTGCCGCCTAAGGTAATGGTTTTTATTAACTTAGGACGTTGCTTTCCGGTCGGTGCGGGAGCGGCTTGATGTGCTTGCTTACTTGAAGAGAGTATCAGGTGAGCACAGCTTTCATCTTTACCTAAACCGTTTATAGCAATATGGGATTTATTTGTGCCAACGCTCTGATCTAAAACTAAAGCAGATTTAACGATACTGGCAACACCTGAGGCATTAAAAGTATGGCCGACAGTGCTTTTAACCGAGCTGATAGTTTTACCTGAATAAAGTTTTGGTAGTGCTTGGCTTTCTGCGGCATTCTCGTTAATAAAACCACTGGCATGGGCTTCAACACTGTTGATATCTGCGGCGTTAAGCCCGGCAAGCGCTAATGATTTATTAGCCGCTTTAACAATAGCCTGTTCATCACAACCGTTGACAAAACTAATACTGTCGATAGTGGCGTATATTTGCTGTTCATTGACTTGAGATGCGGGTTTAACAACAAAAGCAGCTGCGCCCTCGCCTACTGACCATTGCTCTTGATTTAGAACATTGCTTGAATTTTGTCGGTCAATGGCTACCTTACCGTAGTGCTGTCTTAGGGTAATATTCTCTATCGAGCCCGCTAAATCTACCGAAGCAATAATCACTGCATCAATATCTGAGGTTTGAAATAAGTTTTCCGCTAATTCTACACAGCGATAAACTGAATTTTCTTCTGCCGACAAGGTAATGGCTGGGCCGGAAAAATCCCATAACGCTGAAATACGCGAGGCCATAATATTACCAATAAACGAGGTATATTGATTTAGCTGCGCGGCGTGAGCAACACCATCTTTGGCGATATTAGTTAAGGTTTCACGTTGTTCATCACTTAAGGTCACGCCTTGTTGTAATAAGCTCTCTTCAATTTGTGTACTTAAATTCACTCGACCACGGTATTGATGAAGCTCTAACTCAATGCCCATTGCTACTAATACTGCAACATTGCTGCCTTCTTTGAGGCCAGCATCTTTAGCAGCATTATCAGCTACCTTCATCATCATAAGTTGCTGTGGAATTAAACAGTCTTGCTCATTAGGCGGCACTTTAAAGCGTAAAAAGTCGATATCAAAATCTTCAACGTAGCCGCCTACTGGCGCTTTTGTTAAAGATAAGGCATTCATCACTTCAGTGTTTTTCTCAATGCCTTTCCAACGTTTAGTTGGTAATTCTCTAAAGGTATTACCATTTTTTTGAATCAGCGTTTTAAAACTCGCTAAATCTTTAGCGGCACCAAAGTGTGCGTCCATACCAATAATCGCTAACGGCTCACGTGTTTTAGGGACAGTAGTTACTGACGCTAGTATTTGTGTTGGCTGTTGTAAAACTAAATGCGCATTAGAGCCACCGAAACCAAAAACACTGACGCCAGCAGTTCTTGGCTTACCTTTTGAGGAGTTTGGCCAATCAATAGTGTCCGTTGGCATTTGAGCGCCGCCTAAATAGCCTTTTTTCGAAGTTAATGGCTCATTCAAGTTTATTGTCGCTGGAATTTTACCTTCTTTAAGCGCCCAAATCGCCTTGGTCATGCCCGGCATACCTGCGGCGGTAAGTAGGTGACCCAAGTTAGACTTTACTGAGCCAAGTAGCGGTTTATTGCCCTTTCCTTCGGTACGAGGGAAACGACTAAAAAATGTATCCATTGAGCCTAGCTCAACGTTATCACCTTTGGGCGTACCCGTTGCATGACACTCAATGTAATCAACGTCACGTGGGTCAACGCCGGCATTGTCATAGGCACGTTCATAAACTAAAACTTGCCCTTTGGTATTTGGGCTTAAGACGAACTCACCTTTACCATCATTAGATAAAGCGCCGCCTTTGATAATGGCGTGAATTTTATCGCCATCTCGTACCGCATCACTATGGCGCTTAAGCACCATCATGCCCGCGCCTTCGCCGGCAAATAAACCTTGAGAGTTTTTATCAAACGGTGCGTGAATATTGTTGGCCGGATAAGCTTGGAAGATTGAGAAACCCATATTGACAAACATAGGATCAGCGCCAGAGACAGCGCCAGCTAACATCATATCAGCCTTGCCCGTATGTAAATAATCACAAGCTAGTTTTACTGAATAACAACTCGAAGCACAAGCAGCGTCAAGGGCGAAATGTGTACCACCTAAACCAGCAGCTTTTGCTAGTAGTGCTGCCGGGTAGCCCGCAACTAAGGCATTATCAGCATGGACATTACTCTGGGCAATGTCGCTATCAGAAAAGTGACTCAACTGAAAATCTGTATCAAGACACGCTTTTAAGGCGTTATCCACCACTTGATGATAAAGCGGCATAAATAAGTGGTTAGATGATTTAGTTGGAAACGATAAATTTCCTAAAATAACACCACAATCTGCAAGTTTTTCACTACCCCAATAACCGGCATCGGTTAATGCTTGTTGAGTAACATAAAGCGCCCATTGGTTTAAATCATCTAATTGATTTAGATAATCAGCCGTTAAGCCATTATTGCTTTGAGCATTATTTTTAACAAACGCTGTGGCATCAAAATCAAAATCACGAATATAACCACCGTGCACACAGTAAAATTTATCGGTATCGCCTTTCTTACCAGTGTACTTGGCAGGATCAACACCCATTTGTTCTTTTGTGGCTTTGCTGCGGCAATCTTGTTTCTTCAGTAACTGCTGCCAAAATTCTTCTGGTGCAGAAGAGCCTGGGAATAAATTAGCAATACCTACTACGGCAATATTTTCCATACTTTCCTCGAAAAGTTTTATAATTCTTTTTTAGCTTTTGTTACGATTATCGAGCCTTTAAATAAGGTCTTGATATCAAGCGTCACGCCATGGCTGATCAACTTAGCCACAGCTCTTAAATACGTTAACTCGTCACTGGTACCTTTAGCATTTACTGGCACAGCAACACGTGATTTACGTTGCGCTGTACCTTCAGTATCACCTTCGACCGCACCTTGAACAGCAGAGTCCAAAATCTTGTCGGTCCAGCTACATAATGAACGACCCGGACCCATTTCAATAAATACCCGGGCACCTTTGTCATGCATGGTATTAATCAAACGAGGAAAATCTACTCGGTCACATAAACATTTAGCGACACTGTGGGCGATAGCTTTACTTAGCTGTGGCACAGGTAAATAACACGAACTTGAATACATCTTGGTTTTCAAACGTGGATTTACGTCCATGGTGTATAACTCAACCATGTCTTGGTATTCTTTTTTGGCTGGCGCACTATGAATAGCATTGGCCATATTTAAAGCCATGGCGCGCACACCAAGCTTTTTAATCACGCGTAAACAATCTGCGGGATAACCTGCGAGCAGCAAACTGTCTGGGGTATTGATGATGGTGCAATAAACTCGCTCTTCACCTTCACTGGCTTTGATAACCTCATCAAGTGTTGCCTTGATGGTATAAGTTTCCCAAATCAGCTCATTCGCTTTTTCAGTTTGATTATTAGTTGCAGCAAGGTCAGGTAACCCCCAATGCTCACGCAATGTTAATAAGTCACCACAAAGACGTTCATTAAAGGTATCCGAATTGGCTAAACGTGCGCTCATTAAACCCGGTTGTTGCCATGCGCCAAGCGCTGCATACATGCTAACTTCGCCCATGCTATAGCCAGTTGCATAATCTGCTTTTACTTTAAAGACGTTTTCAAATACCTTAGTAAAAACACAAGCAAAACCAACACCTGCCTCGGCGATATCAGCTAAGTTACCGCGCAAGTTTAAATCAAGTTGTTTTAATTCTTTAAAGCTAGGGCGAACAATAGTGCGCGGGTTTAATAACGTATCTTTTAAACTAGCGCCAATATCATCTGCTAAACCGGCTACGTCCTGATGAATTTCGGGAAATAAATGGAATAAATCACGACCTAAGCCAACATAAGTAGCGCCAATACCTGGGTATAAAAACGAGACATTATTGTTTATTGATTCGCTATCGGCTGTTTGTTTGTCAGTGGCAAGCTCGTTCACCGGTACAGGCGTGAAGAAACTGCCTTTCGGGGTACGCCATTCTTTTTGCTGTGCAAATGCCGTATCGATTCCTGACTGTGCTGATTGAAGCTCTTTTAACAACTCTTCTTTAGATTCAGCTAGCAGCACAACGGTGTATCGACTGTTTGCTGATTGAGCTTGATTAAAACAGCTTAAAGCCATTTCTTTTAAGCTTAGGTTTTTTAATGATGGTTGAGCGCTGTCTTCTTCAGCTGTCACTTCAACGATTAATTCAGCTAACCTTACCAGCAAAGCTTGTTGAGAATCAGCTGGCACTAAAATCATTTTCAGTTCGCTACAAGCAATAAAGCCATTGTGACGAATATCTTGGCTCGGGTGTTTTTCACCGGCAACACTGATTTTATTTTCTGCTAAGACCAGGTGACAGTAATTATTATTAGTCGCCAAACAACTGTAAGCAGCAAGATGAGCGCTGCCATTTGAGTGTGGATACCAAGGTCTAGCCTCGGTAGCTAGGTAAAAACTTGAGTCTTGCCAACTTTGTAGTTCACTTGCTAATGGCTGCTGCCAATCACTAATGGCCGGAATATAACGTTGCTGCAAGGCAATAACGCTGCGTAGTAAGCCGAATACTTGTGAAAAGCCTTCGCCCTCACCCGTAACGCTACGAGCACAAGAAACTGCCGTGGTTAGTTTTTCGTTATGGACATAACTGGCAATTAAACCACTAGACTCTGCCATGGCAAGTTTACTATCCGCCAAGGCGGAAACTTCTAACAAACCAATATCATTAGCGCTAACTTGAGCATTATCTAGTGCTGATGCAGCAACCTTGCTCACCTCAGTAAAGTTAGTAACTTCATCACCAACGGCAAAGCCTTTTAGCCATGAGTAAACATAACTGTTATTACTTTGCGCAAAATTTACCGATGAAAATAACAATGCGGCCATACCATGACAGTTTTGATAGCCAGTAAAGGATTCATCAAAACTGTTAGTAGCTAATGGTTCTGCAGCTAATTCATTCGAAGTAACGCTTTTAGCTAGGTTAACGCCGAACTCAATACCTACGACGGCCACTAAGGCATTTTGAGCAATAAACAAATCAAGTTGTAACATTGCCTTGGCTAATGAACTCACCACAATAGCATTATCAATATCGATTGTTGGCTTTGCTTGATTAGTACCGTTTTGTGCCAGCACGATAACCTTGATATCAGCGCACGGAACTTGGTTAGCAAGCGCCATTCGCTCAACGGCAGCTAAACAGCTAAGTTCAAGGGTGCTTTCTACTGTAGCACCTTGACCTTTCGTTAAACTTTTACCTAGGCTCTTACCCAAGTAAAGGGCACGTTCAACACAGTCAATATTATCTTGAGTTGTGCGTTGGTTTTCAAATTGCGCATCTAAACCAATAATGGCGCTTTTATAATTAGAAGTCACCATTAAGCACTTGCCTTAGCTTTGCCCTTTTTAGGCGTTATTTTAGGTAAAAACAAATCATTTAAGTTGGCGCTGGCGGTAACTTTGGCTGATTTTATCTCACTCAACAAGTGCATATTTTCATCAATCATTTGAATGTCGGCAACTAAAGAGCCACGTTGTTTACCCTTAGCTGAGCTTTTCACCACGTTAAGTTGCAAGTAAAAGCGCTCGCCTACGGCTACTTCACGATATACCGTCCAGCTTTGCGTACTTGACGGCAAACTGCCTAAGCCAAGCTGTTTTTTAACCCAAACCAACATTGCCTGGTAAGCAATATCATTGGCGAAAATATTACTTTGGTTTTTGCCAATGATATTGCCTAAACATGGCACAACGAAGTCACCTTGCTTAGCACTGGCGATTTCTGGTACTTGGCAGCTTAATAATAAGCCTTGGTCATTACACTCAAGTATTTCACTTATGCCTTGTAAGCTTGGGCCGTGAAATAACGTGCCGTTGGTATAAAGTGCCGCGGCACTTTCACCTGATGTTGGTATAACTAAGTTAACCTCAGGATTGGCTTTAAGTTTGTTCACTAAGGTCAGCTGAGCGCCATAATGAAATACCAATTTACCATCAGCATTGACGCTTGAAATTTTACTATCGACAATCAAATTGTCGTTAATAAGCTCTGCCGTCATATCAATTTGATAATCAGTTGCTTCATTGCCATCAAAGATGATGCCTTTGAACAGCTTATAATTATCTAAACCTTGATAATGAAAACCAGTATAGGCAGCTGTCGCCGCCTCACTCATCCAGGCAATAGCACACACTGTTGGTAATACTTGATCATCACCAATAGTGTGGTCAGCTAGAAAGGCATTGTTAGTCGCTAAAAGTGTTTTATTAACACTTATTGTTAAGCGACTAACTTGTGGCTTTTTTACAGAGCCACCTTCTGCCTGGTCTTTAGAAAGGTCATTACCAACAAGAATTTGTGCACAACGGTTATTATCCGCCGCTAATTCACTCACTAACAGCTTTGCCCCAGCATCAAGCGGAATGATGTAAACACCGCGGTCGTTAAACATACGTTTAAGCTCAGGTGTTACCATGCCGCCATCCCAAGGTCCCCAGTTAAAACTTAATACTTGAGCACTTGGGTTTAACGCTTTGAAGCGATACGCGGTTTTATTTAAAATATCATTAGCAATAGAGTAATCAGACTGTCCTGGGTTACCGTAGAAACCTGCAGCTGATGAGAATAAAACTAGGTGTTTAATATTCTTTTCTTCGGTAGCAGCTAGTAGCGATAACAGACCATCAATTTTTGTGCTGTATACCGCATTAAATTCTTCTAACGTTTTTTGCTCGATAAACTTATCGGCTAATACGCCAGCACCATGAATGATGCCAGTAACAGTACCTAATTTAGCCACTAATGGAGTAACGGCTTCCGTTACGTTTTCGCTGTTAGTCACATCTGCAGCAACGTAGTGTGCTTGGCCGCCAGCAGCTTTAATAGCCGTTAATGTTTGCGCAATTTCACGGTTTGCCAATACTGGACGAACAAATTGCGTCACTTTCACTGGCGTTGGTTTATCACCTGCGGCAATCAGTGCTTGCATCGCGGCTTTTTTCAGAGCCACTTCATCAGTAACACCTTGTGCCCAGCTTGGCTCATTATCATTAAATAATGAACGACCTAATAGGATAAATTTAGACTGATATCGTTTAGCAATTTCAATTACACAATGAGCGGTTACGCCTTTTGCGCCACCGCTAACTAAAAATACTGAGTCGTTGTCAATACTTGAGCCACTTGCAAGTGCATAGCTGTCAGTTGCAACACCGGTTAACGTTAAACGAGAACCTAGGTTATTGCTAAGGTTGTCAGTATCGTGAGCAACTTCTATGGTTGCAGTATCGATATCAAGTAATTCATCATTGATGATAGTCGCGGCTTTATCAGCGGCTAACTTACTTGATAAATCAACGATTCGACAGAAGACAGAATCATTTCCTGCGTTCCATTCGTGATTGATGGTTTTAACTAAGCCCGCTAGACCTGCTTGAACTAAATCAGCTTTAACATTTGCATCTACTTGGTCATTAGCAAAACCTAACGCGCCACCTTGACGTGTTACCACAACAAATGAAGCACGTGCTTTCGTAGCAGCTTTTACTTTAGACAATTTAGCTAAAACAAAAGCTAACATTAAGCCTTGTTTTGCCGCTTCAGGGTATTCAATTGCAGCAACGGTTTGTTTGCTTTGCAGATAAATAACTGCATCAAGTTGTTCGTTGTTCTCGATGATGTCTTTAATTTGTGCTTCATCAAGTGTTTTTTCGCTGGTGCCAATTTCAATAACATTCACTGCTTTGCTAAAGGCTTTTTTCGAGCTACTTACCACCCAGTTAGGTTTTAATGCCGTGACCTGCCAACCGGCTTTAATAAGCTTGGCGCTTAAGGCAACCGCTGCGCCAGTACCGTCATCGACGATTAGCGCATTAGCGCCACCATTACCGGTAACATCTTGAACAATTTTATTAATTGAAGATAATGCGGTCAACGCCACTGTCGCACTTGGCGCACCTTGAAAGCTGGCACTAACTTCACTCGTTTTTTCAGCTACTGGCAGCGCGGCTTTAGTTGCCGGTGGCGTAGGCTCGGTCGGTGCAACTTTAGATTGCATGTAACTTACGATTTCACCTAAAGTGCGCAATTCAGCTAAATCTTCTGGGTTAAGTTCAGGTAAATCAGGAATGGTTTCTTGCACCGCTCCTAGAATTTCAACACGCTTAATAGAGTCGATACCCAAGTCTGCTTCCATATCCATGGCCAGCTCTAACATTTCAGTTGGGTAACCGGTTTTCTCGGCTACTACTGTCATCATTACGCTTTGAATGTAATCAAGGTCAATGCTAACTACACTCTCATTGGCTGGAGCACTTTCATTAGCTGGCGCGCTAACAACCGCAACAGGCGTCGCTGCTACTTTAGATTGCATGTAACTTACAATTTCACCTAAGGTACGTAATTCAGCTAAATCTTCAGGGTTAAGCTCTGGCAAATCTGGGATGGTTTCTTGTACTGCACCTAAGATTTCAACACGTTTAATTGAGTCGATACCTAAATCCGCTTCCATATCCATTTCAAGCTCAAGCATTTCAGTTGGGTAACCGGTTTTTTCGGCTACTACTGTCATCATCACTGATTGGATGTGAGCTAAATCGATTGTTGGCGCTGCTGGCGCACTTGGCGCACTCGCAACAGCTACAGGAGTCGCTGATACTTTGCTTTGCATGTAAGATACGATTTCACCTAAGGTACGTAACTCAGCTAAATCTTCTGGGTTAAGCTCTGGTAAATCAGGGATGGTTTCTTGTACAGCACCTAAGATTTCAACACGTTTGATTGAGTCGATACCTAAGTCGGCTTCCATATCCATTTCTAGTTCAAGCATTTCCGTTGGGTAACCGGTTTTTTCAGCAACTACTTCCATCATCACACTTTGGATGTGTTTTAAATCAATGGCTGGAGCAGCTGCATTAACTGGCGCACTTTCATTGGCTGGCGCGCTAGCAATAGCTACAGGAGCCGCTGATACTTTGCTTTGCATATAACTAACGATTTCGCCTAGTGTTCTTAACTCGGCTAAATCTTCTGGGTTAAGCTCAGGTAAATCGGTAATGATTTCTTGCACAGCACCTAAGATTTCAACACGTTTGATTGAGTCGATACCTAAATCCGCTTCCATGTCCATTTCAAGTTCAAGCATTTCAGTTGGGTAACCGGTTTTTTCTGCAACCACTTCCATCATCACGCTTTGGATGTGTTTTAAATCAATGGCTGGTGCACTTGCAGCAACTGTTGTATCGACTAAGTGAAGTGCTGGCGCGCTTGGCGCAACTGATTCAGCCTTTGACTTCATATAGTCAACAATCTCGCCTAAGGTACGTAACTCAGCTAGATCTTCAGGATTAAGTTCAGGTAAATCGCTAATGATTTCTTGTACTGAGCCTAAGATTTCAACACGTTTAATGGAATCGATACCTAAATCGGCTTCCATGTCCATTTCAAGCTCAAGCATTTCAGTTGGGTAGCCAGTTTTCTCAGCTACTACTTCCATCATCACTACTTGAATTTGTTGAAGGTCTATTGATGTTTCAGGTGCAGAAACCGCTACTGAGATTTCAGCCACTGGTGCAAGCGCAGCAGCGGTTGCCACGCTTTGAATCGGCGCTGGCGTGTGCGCTACCGGAGCAGCAACAGGAGTTACTGGCGCTGGTTGTGTAACTTGCGCTACTTTTGGAGTTGTTGGTGCAGCTACTGGCGCTTTCACTTCGGCTGTTTTAATTGCAACCGGAGCTGGTGCTGCTGGTGCATTTGTTTCAGCAGAAGATAACATGGCCGCCATGTTATCGGTTTGATTATTTAGGTATTGCTCATGAACACGTAACGTTTCTGATTGGAAGTCATGATACATACCTAAAGTGCGATCTAAACTTTCAGGTAACTCACCTGGTTCTTCCTGTTTACTGGCCACAGCGTTAAGTACCGCATCAAACGTTTTAGCGTAGTCTTTTGGCCCTTGCATGTATTGCTCATGGACATTTAATAACTGTTGTTGATGATCAACAAACTGACTAACGCTGCGCTCAATACTGCTCACTAAACCATTTGCATCACTGCCAGTTGGTGCGGCGTTCAGGTTACCGTCAGCGGCACTACCATCGGCGTTCACATAAACAATCTTCTCAACTTCAACAATACGCTCTACTTCTATTATCTTTTCAACAATCTTTTCTATGATTTTAACTTGCGGCGCTGGCACAGCAACAGGCACTGCCGTTGCTTGTTTAATTTTCCAACCATCATTTAAAGCATCATCAAACGCTTTTTTGGTTTTAGCACTAACATAAGAGGCACCGGTAAGCTTCATAGCGAGTGGTGACATTTTAGGTGCAGCTAAAGGACGTTTAACCGCAGAGTATGGGTCAATGTCATTCAGCTCTAAACCAAGTACTACCATTTGCACAGCGGCTTGGCGCATTTGCATATCAGCAGATTTCTTTGGATTAGCATTAACGGCAATCGCTACTACATCATCTTTATCTTTTAAGATGTTTTCAACTAGCTTGGTTAAAACATTTTTAGGACCAAACTCAACAAATACTCGACCACCATCTGCATAGATATTGTCAATTTCTTCATTAAAATGCACCGATTCTAGAATATGCTTTTTCAGGCTCTTTTTAATATCCGCTGCTTTATTTGAATGCGCTTTTGCCGTGCCATTTGAATAGACAGGTACCACAGGTTTATTAAATTTAGCCTTATCGATAGCATCAGAAAATGGTTTTTGTGCATGGCCAACCAATGGCGTATGGAACGCTGCCGATACTGGTAATGGTACAACCTTGTAGCCTTTCGCTTTCAGCTCTTCAATAGCAATGGCTATTTGGCTAGTTACGCCGGCAACAACCACTTGATTATTAGAATTGTAATTCGCAATTGAAATATCTTTGATGTCTTTAATATCAGCGGCTACTTTTTCAGGAGCGCCAACTACAGCAATCATGGTGCCAGTATCAATAGTTGCATCTTCAGGAGCAGCCATTGCTTGACCACGACTGCGCGCTAACATCATATAATCACTATCGTTTAATACACCAGCAGCCCAAAGCGCTGTTAACTCACCAAAACTATGTCCGGCAGTAAAATCTGCTTTAAAACCTGCATTAGTGAAAGTTTTATAAAGGCCAACACTTAAAGTGCCGATTGCAGGTTGTGCATGTTGTGTTAAACGTAAGGCTTCATCTTGTGCTTTACGCGCGTCATCACTAAAGACTGGAATTGGGTAAGTTGTTGGCGTTAATTGGCCTAAACCTGCATTAGCAAATTCCACGTCCATATCTTGCGCTGCTTGCATCACGCTTGGGAAATTACAAGCTAGCTCGCGACCCATATTAACGTACTGTGAGCCTTGACCAGAGAAAAGTGCCACCACTTTGCCTTTGGTTGTTATTGCTGACTTACGGTAATAAATTCCGGTCGGTACTGACCAGCTGTCGCTGCCCGCTTTGCTGACAAATTGTTTAAGCGCCGCTTCAATCATCTTGATAGCTTCATCAGCATTTTTAGCAACAAAACCACAACGCGCTAGATCTTCGGCAGGTGTTTGCAATGCACAGTCTGTAACTAATGCGTTAAAGACATAAGGTTGAGCATCTGCAACTGTGCTAAGTTTTTCTTGCCATTGCTGTAACTCTGCAATAAGTGCTGGTTCATCTTTCGCCGTCACTAAAATTGTTTGTGGCACAGCGTTTAAACGGTATTGCCCTTGTGCAGTTGGCGTATATTCTTCTAATACCATGTGGTAGTTAGTACCACCAAAACCAAATGAACTAACACCAGCGCGGCGTGGTAAACCATCTTCGCGCGCCATCCACGGACGTGTTTCATTGTTCAAATACATAGGGCTATTTTCGATGTCTAGCGAAGTATTTGGTTGGTCAATATGAATGGTCGCTGGCAATACTTTATGATGTAGTGCTAACACGGCTTTAATCATACCAGCAGAGCCGGCAGCGGCTTTAGTATGGCCAATTTGTGACTTAACAGAGCCTAAAGCAATGTGCTGCTTTTGTTCGTTATCTAAACCAAAGTGCTTAATTAAGCCACCAAACTCTGCGGCATCTCCGGCTTTAGTGCCAGTACCATGAGCTTCAATTAAACCACAACTTCTTGGATCAAAACCTGCGTCATCATAAGCACGCTTTAATGCTTTTGCTTGTCCATCTGGACGTGGCGCGTAAATTGATTTGAAACGACCATCGCTCGATGTACCAATACCTTTAAGAACCGCATAAATTTTATCGCCATCACGCTCAGCATCTTCTAAGCGTTTAAAGGCCATCATGCCAATACCCTCACCAATCATCATGCCTTTTGAGTCATTATCAAACGGACGGATATCTTCACCTGTGGTGAACGCTGGTGTTTTTGAGAATGACATGTACATAAATGGTGAGTTATCACAACAAACACCACCAGAGATCATTACTTCAGAGCGATGCTCTAATAAGTCAGAAATCGCTAATTTAATTGCAGCTAATGAACCGGCACAAGCCGCATCAACCACACAGTTAGTACCGCCAAGATCAAAACGGTTGGCAATACGACCTGAAATAACATTACCTAACATGCCTGGGAATGAATTTTCTTCCCAACCAATATAAGCTTTCTTGAATTTTTCGATGATCATGGCGCGATCTTCGGCGTCTACCCCTGAAGCTTTTAATACTTTTTCTAAAACAGGACCTTGCAGACGAGATGTTAAGGGTGAGATTTGTTTCTGACCACCGCCGACCCCTAAAGTAATACCGACTTTATCTCGGTCATAACCTGAGCCATCACCAATGCCAGCATCATTTAAAACATCACGCGCAACTACCAGTGATAATAGTTGGGCAATATCGGTTAATTCTAAAATGTTTGGCGGTAAACCAAATTCCATTGGGTCGAAGTCAATTTCTGGTAAAAAGCCACCACGTTTACAGTAGGATTTATCTGCGGCTTTTGGATCGCTATTATAATAGTCATCAATCGCCCAGCGATCACTCGGTACATCTTTAATTGCATCAACAGACTCAAAAATATTGTCCCAGTAATCTTCTAGGTTTTTTGCATCGGCGAAAATAGAAGCCATGCCAATAACGGCTATAGGACATTCTTGTAAACGAGAGTTAAACGCTTGCTCTTCGTTATCAATATTTGTTGTTTTTGCTACAGTTTCTAATGATTTTTGCTGCTTTTTAGCCATTTTAATTACTCTACTGTTAATATTTGTTTGCATCTTCGTTATCGATATCATGATCATCACTAGATGAAGTCAGCGCACTGGCCTCATCAGGATTTTCATTTAATAAACGAAAACGACTTAAAAATTCGGCATAATTCCCCGCTAAAATGCGGCGAATATGAAATGGGGCTTTGTTGAGTACATAACTCATGTAACGACTGGCGGCTTCTCGCTCATTACCATCGTAAATATCTACATAAACCCAATTGGAACTGGGATCATTGGCAATTAATAAACGGCGCTGTTGTGAGCTGTTATCTTCATCGGCCGTTGCTGATTTGACTTTGCTTTTATCGGCAAAGTGCGGTAATTGGGTCACTTTTATCTGCACTACTTCATCGGCTGATAAATTATTACTTTTATTTAATACCTCACGCATCGCTGAGGGTGATAATTGAGAGACTAGCAATTTGTTTTCTTTGGTATCTTCAATTGCCACTGCCACGGTTGCATCACTGGCACTATCAGCATCGTGCATTTCGCCACTGTCTTGCATATCCGCAAGGCGAGAAACGCCATGGCGTTTTAAACAGCGTTGCAGACCGGCACGGGAAACATTGACATTGATAAACTGTTTGCTCACCGCGAGTAATTCATCAAGAGACAGTAATAAACGTGTTCTAAGCTCAACAACAACATATTCTTGCGCTTCGCTTAAGGTGGTATTTAACTGCTTAGGTACGTGCGAGGCATCCGCTAGGGATTCTCTTTTACGCCATTTTCGTACGGTTGATTCTGAAATTTTTAATAAACGGGCGAGAACAGCTGTCGGTAAGTCGGACTCATGGATAAACGCCCTCATCTCTGGCGTAGTAGTCGCATTAGCGTGTTGCTTAGACATTTTTCATTCCGATATCGCTTAAGGGAAAATCCGCATGAATAAAAGCGCTCAGCTCATGTTCAAGGGGCGTAGTAACCGCATTAGCGTATTGCAGGGTAGTACTTTTAGGTTGCTTGCTCATTTTTATCCGTAGACTCTTATCGGTAAATTTTCATGAGTAAATAGGCATAATCAATAACTTATCGCGGCTAATATACACAGGTTTCAAACCCAACACAATCACCCGATACCCAATTACCCTTTAAATAAGCTGAGGTCTGACCTCATCTGTTCGACCAGTTGGCAAGATATCTGTACTATTAATAGCTAATTCCGCTAAGTGGTTACCACTGTTAACAACTAGCCATTTCCCCATGGATCAAACAAGTTCAAAAAAACTGATAAAAACAAATCCCCCCGTTATTCTTTATGATAAAATCACGCCTCATCGGACATTAATCACCCGTCAAATAAACAATACAAGCTACCGATACTTTTATGACCTCTTTTTCTCAAGCTGACCTTGCAACTCGGTCAAAACAAAAGCTCCCCCTAGCGAACAATGAAATTCATTTATGGATGACTAAGCCAGAGGAGTTACTGGGCAATGATGAGCTGTTAACAACTTACGCAACATTACTAACCAGTAAAGAGACTGCAAAGCAACAACGATATAAGTTTGCTAAAGACAGGCACGATGCTTTAATCACGCGCGCTTTTATTCGTGATTTATTGTCTTATTATGCTGATATAGCGCCACAAGATTGGCAGTTTGAAAAAGGTGAAAAAGATAAACCAGAAATAATAAATTGTCCGCTACCATTGCGCTTCAATATCAGCCATACCAAAAACCTCATTATTTGTGCAGTAACCCTTGAAGATGACATTGGCTGTGACGTTGAAAATACCGGTCGTAGCAATGATGTATTAGCCATTGCCGAACGTTATTTTTCACCGAAAGAAAGCAAGGAACTTTTTGCCTTACCTGTTGCACAACAACGTAATCGATTTTTTGATTATTGGACCTTAAAAGAGTCTTACATTAAAGCTTGGGGCTTAGGTTTAGCGATACCGCTTAAAGATTTCAGCTTCAACATTAACGATACAGTGCAAAAACATAATGACTTATTCACTATCAAAGCAGATATAAGTTTAAGCTTTGCCGAGCACAGAGTTGATGAACCTAGAATATGGCGCAGCTGGTTAGTTTACCCAACCACTGCAATGGATGAAAAACAAGAGCACCGTATTGCCATCTCTTTAAGGTCTAAAAAGCCAGCAAGCAAAAAAGATAATCAAGAGGCTGATAATCAAAATACTGATTACCAATTACGTTTTTTCAATACCCTGCCCCTGCTTGGCTATGTAGAAATATAAGCATTAATTTCTCTCACCGATTGATATAATCTGGTGAAAGAGTGCAAGTATTTCTGCACTCTTGCTATATCTGAGCCAAATAATAGCGTTAGCCCCTAAAAAGTAAAACTGTTTATGGCTAACGTCTGACTCTATAAATTGGAGGGATATTCTACTATTGAGTATCCTATTAACTACCCTACTGACTATTGTATTTATTGTTGTTTATGATCATTAAAGTAAAAAATTTACCTGTTGCCGAAGTTACTTGTGCAAACTGTCAAGCATGTTGTTGTAGTTCAGAAGTGATGATCATTTCCGAAACAGGTGTACCTGATCGACATATTTCTGTTGATTTATATGGCAATGAATCTATGTTGCGCTTAGATGATGGCTGGTGTTCAGCGCTGAATCGAGATACTTTACTGTGCTCTATCTATGAAAATCGACCATGGATTTGCCGAGAGTTTGAAATGGGCTCAGATGAATGTATAGATGAACGTATAGAGAAAATGTAATTTTTACTGATTTACTGATTTAACATAGTAAATTTTCTTCTATTTTTAATAGCCCAAACGAATAAATACAGCTAGCTGCATTCATTCGCTACTAGTTTAAACCACAAGTTAGCCAACGATTTAACCAAGAATTTAGTCAACAATTTTTGCCTCTTATTGGAGGCTAGACCCAAACCAGGATATTTAGTTATGGAATCCATTTTAGCCTTTTTAATGTTATTTTATTGTGTCGCTTTTGCTTACGACAGAACCATTGATAATGAGATTAAAGGTAATCAGTCATTAGCCGCTAAGTTAACCGAATTCAAATATTTTCATTCCTTTCAATCACGACCAAAAGCACTTTCTTGTGTGTTGACTTTCCAATTTTTTGGTATATCAACGGCTTTAAATATTGTTGGTAGTGTTTTTGCTTTAATGATGTATTTAGGTTTAGGCTTTGGACTCTATTTTCTCGTTCAATAGCTAATGCCAACTATCTTTTAAATAAAACATACCAAGCCGTTGGCTATTTTTGTTCGCTGTCTTGGTATAGAATCCGCCCTATAATTTTACTTATTAAACCTTTAAAAACGACTACTCCGAAATGGCAAAGTCTAAAGCAGTAAAATTTAACTAATGTACCCTCTTATCTCTTTCTAACGTGACACAAAACAAATGAATGATAAAACGATAGCAACTCACAACGGTAATTTTCATGCGGATGATGTTTTCAGTATCGCTGCACTAAAATGCATTTTCCCTTCTTTTAACCTTATTCGCACCCGTGATTTAGATATTATCGCCAAGGCTGATATTGTCCTTGATGTCGGTGGTGTCTATGACCCGGATACAGGCCGTTTTGATCATCATCAACGTGGTGGTGCCGGTCAACGCGAAAATGGTATTCCTTATTCTTCATTTGGTTTAATTTGGCAGAAATATGGCGTAGAAATATGTCAGGGCAACCAAGAGCTAGCAAATTCCGTTGATGCTGATCTCGTCTCAACCATTGATGCTATTGATTGTGGTCATGTCGAAGGCGTTGCTCAAGGAATTAGCCTTAGCCAAACTATTTCAATGTTTAACCCAACTTGGCAAGAAGATAGTCATTATGATACTTGTTTTGATGAAGCCGTTGATTTTGCCTCGCGGGTATTAACACGTTTCATTGCTTCTGCTAACGGTGGCATTAGTGCAAAAGCTATTGTTGCTAAAGCTATTGAGAATGCCGCTGATCCAAGAGTGATTGTTTTAGAAAAATATACTCCGTGGAAAAGAACCGTTCATGCGTTATCAACAGAAGCTTTATATATGGTGTACCCATCTGGCTCTGGTCCATGGCGCATTCAAACAGTACCCGTTGAACCAGGCTCATTCGAAGACCGCAAGTCGTTACCTAAACCTTGGGCTGGCTTATCCGATAAAGCACTTAAAGAAGTAACTGGCATTGATGATGCTATGTTTTGCCATAATGGTTTATTTATTGCCGGTGCAGAATCATTTGAAAGCACGATGAAGATGGCAGCCATGGCATTACAAGCATAATAAACGACACTCAAAGAAAATAACTAGGCAAATTAACCTAACTGTTTTGTCAGGCTAGAGTCGACAAAACCCCAGTTATTTGGCTAGTTAATTTTCAGCTTGCCCCACAACTTGCCCCACAAGTAGTTGAGACCTCCTATAGTTAGCTTGTACTAAATAATATAGGAGGAGAAGCAATGAGCTTAGCAGATATATACCCAAGCTACTTCAATATGCTCGTTTCAGGACGCCTGAGCGATTCATGATCAAGGCCTGTATTTCATTAATGGTTGTTCCCTTAATGAAATATTCAACGATGAGCATGATTTGCTCAGACGTCCCAGAAAGGCTGGCTTAGAAACGCTTTATCCATCGTTATTGGTTTCGACAATAGAATAACTATTCTCTTCAATCAATGCCTTGCCTAAAGACGTTTCTAATTCCAGCTGAATCCTGCATATTGAGGTCGCTTGGGTATAATACAACGTGGTTGTGATGCCGTTGGCGCTCAAGATTTTGATGCCTTAGTGACTGACTACACAGAACAGATGACCTTCATCATGCCCGGACAAACTGACATTTTAGTCGGGCGGCAGCAGTTTCGTTCCGCCTTAAATGGTCTTGGAACAATTCTTCCTCCAGGTTTCGAAATCACAGAACTTCGGCAACTTGAAGGAAAAAATGAAGTTGTCTCTATTGTTGAATGGCAATCAGACAAGATTGCAGCCTCACAGTTGTCAGTATTGTTTAAGTTCGAAGGCGATAAAATCAATGAAGAACGCTGGTTCATAGACACTGAACAATGGAAAACTGCCTTCTAATTTAGCTGGTGTTGCCGATAAAAAGTAGACACTATTGATCGGCTACACCCGTATCAGCAAGTATGCTTTGAACTCCTGCAATAACTAACTCATCAGATTAATCTCTTTATTTTTCTTATTTAACCTGAACTCTGGGTAATGAATGTAATAACACTATGAAATTTAAATAGTAAATTACAAGTTATACACAATGATGATAGTTTAGCCATTATCAAGGCATTTTTAAGTACCCAATAGCTGGCTATTGGTAGTAAAAATAACGCTGATAGCGGTTAAAATAGCTTTGTTGTGTAATATTGCTTATCCAGAGCTCAGGTTATTTACTTTAATAGCTTAAATGAATGCCAGCTATGTCGGCCTACAAGGTAAACAAGACATCACTGCGAATAATATATTTAACGCCTTGAGTAATTGGCACTGAGCTATGGATACAGTGCAATGGATGCATACCATGAGGAAAACACAATACGCTACCCGCTGGTGTTCGAACATCGACGTTTACCACAGCATCACCCGCTTTTGCAGGTAAACTTGGCTCGTTAGCATTCACTAAGAAACGTGTAGCTCCGCCTTGAAAGTCTTCACTAAGGAAGATTAACAAGGTCATTTGACTATATCGGTCGGGAAAAGCATTAACAATAAGCTCATTATCTATGATACGGCTACCTGGCCAAGCTCCATCAGAGTGGGGTTTAAAAAAATCATCTTGGCCATAACGATAAAACCGAAAACGCGCGTTAATGCCGACAGCTTTGTCGCCGCCAAAAATACCCTGTCTATCATCCATTAAGTGCTCAATACGCTGCCAAATAGTGCCATCAGTTTGTTCATCGACGATCCATGTTAAACTGTCGTTATGACGGACACTTCGCGGTAAAGATACTGGCGCATCGGGCAAGAAGCCAAGTTGTTCACTGATAGCTATTAGACTTTCACATTCGGCTTTAGACAATACGTTAAAGAGCTGAAATGCCCCAGGTACTTGTGTCAATTCATGGCGTTCAACTTGACCACTGTCGTAGATTTCACTAAATCTTACTGGATTTGGCTCGGTGTTACCCCATGCTGGTAATGATGGGTTTTCAGCACCCGGCTCTAACGCTACCACAAAAAAATTATCTTTGGTGTCTTTCTCTAGCTTCATACTTATCTCTTTCAATTATCTCTTATCATTATTTATTTTGCTCAAAAGGCTTCATCAAGACAGCCCCCTTACATTGTTTATCGACCTTATTTGCTAATAATACGTACCTGAGTAAATTGTCGATGACCGGCGGCTGTGCCATGAAAACCAAAACCACTTTGCTTAGCACCTACCCATGGCCCTGCGCCACCGGCACCTTGGTTCACACCCACCATGCCGGCTTCCATTTGTTCCGCAACCGCTGCAGCGCCCGCACCACCAAATACAGTGGCACCTAAACCATAAGGGCTGGCATTAGCACGCGCAACCGCTTCTGATAGTTGCTCATAACGGCTAATGGCAACTATAGGACCAAAGGTTTCGTCATGTTCTAAACACATATCATCCGTTATATCTGTAACGACAGTCGGTTGAATAAAAGGCAGCTCATAGTGTGCCGTGCCTAACAAAAATTTAGCGCCTTTTTGCTGAGCATCTTTAAGCTGTTCAACAACACTTTGATGCTGTTTTTTATTAACAATAGGGCCTATGTTGACATTTTGTTGATCCCACGGACCCACTTGGTAACGACGAGCAAGTGCGACAACCTTTTGTTCAAATTCATCAGCAATACGTGCATCGACATATATTCGCTCAGTGGAAGTGCACATCTGCCCAGCATTTTCAAAGGAGCTGGCTACAGCAAACTGCACCGCTTTATCAATATCAGCACTGGCCATAACAATCATTGGATCATTACCTCCTAGCTCCATAACCAAGCGTTTAAGCGATGATGCGGCGCTGGCCATTATGTGTTTTCCAGCAGCTAGCGAACCAGTAAATGCCACCATATTGATATCGGCACTGACCAAAGATTTTCCAGTGGCAGCGTCGCCATGAGCTACTTGTAACACCCCTTCAGGCAATACTTTATTAAGAGTTTTTACAAAAAGATCAGCCACTAATGGCGTTTCTTCCGACGGTTTTAACACCACACTGTTCCCTGCCATTAATGCCGGCAACAGTAGATTATTTGCCATGGCGAGTGGATAATTCCAAGGAGAAATAACGGCTACTACGCCTAAAGGGCGATATTGTAATTCAATGCCATGGCCCTGAGACTCTGGTTTAAAAGCGTGGACAATTTCTTGGCAAAAGTAATCAGTATTTTGTACGGTACCAGCCACTTCATAACCTGCTCTGCGATGGTCCTTACCCATTTCTTTACTAATCAACAATGTCAGTGGCTCTTGTACTTTAACTAGCTGTTGATATGCCAATATCACTTTCTGGTGACGCTCGTTTAGGGACAACGCAGCCCATGCCTTTTGTGCGTTCTTCGCTCGTTGTACAACGGCGGGCATTTTTTCAGCGGTCGTTATTGGCACTTCACCCAGTGCTTCTTGATTAATTGGATCGTAAGAGACGAGCATGGACATCGATTTTTCCTTAAAGCTGTATTAGCTTTCGTTAATGCATAACAAGTTATCATTGGTTCTTGTGCTACATTATGATAGCGTGGAGAATTAAAGCAACCAGTATACTTTTAGTAACCACGTTAATTTGATTGAAATAAATATGAAAAACACTTTAAAAACAAAGAATAAAAATATAAAAATAAATAGTGATAGCTGCGCAGAACCCTGTTCAATTGAGCGGGGTATGCGAATATTAGGAGGTAAGTGGAAGGCATCAATTCTATGGCATGTCAAAGATGGGCCGGTGCGTTTTAATGAACTGTCGCGCATGCTTGGTGGTGCCAGTAAAAAAATGGTCGACCAACGCCTTAAAGAATTAGAGAGCCAAGGACTGGTTAACCGAGAAGTGATTTGTACTCGACCCATTGCCGTCACTTATGAAATCACCGAGTTTGGTCGTAGTGCACTCGATATATTAGAGAAACTTAAGGATTGGACTGAAGATAATAATATCTAGCCAGTATTCGCTAGCTTTCTGCTTATTCTTCGCTATGATAGCGGGCTAATTTAGCCTCTACCCGGGCGTTTGTTGTATTGGAGTATTCCTAAATGGATAGCATTGATCTCTTTGTAAAAAATTGGGGCAGTAAAAATGCCATGGTACCAATAGAGCGTGATGATATTGTCGAGCTTGAAGCAAAATTAAATACTTTTTTACCCGATACATTTAAATATTTAATATCTACCTATGGCTTGGTGCACACGCCAAATGTATTAACTAAAATATGTGATTTAGGCGTCGATATTTCTGAAGTACAAGACTTCTTAAGCCTAGAGGATATAGCCTCACTATCAAAGTTATATGAAATGAGTGGTATGCCAAAAGGGCATATTTTATTTGCCTCTGATTGTAAGGGCAATATGTTTTGTTTCAAACTTAGCGAGTGTGCAAGTCAGCAAATAGATGTCGCCGTATGGTTTTATAACTATGGTTTAGGCACAGTGACAAAAGTATCTAATTCTTTTACTGAATGGCTTGAGCAGTTTAACGAACTTTAACACGCTTAATATCAAAGTGAATGTACTGCGTAAATCATCAGAGCTAGGTTGAGCCCCCTTGTGCCATTGTTCGACCCTTACTCACCAAACAAAGCTTATTGCATTCACTGCAAACTTTGCGCTGGGCTTACTCGGGTCGAGTTAAATTGAGACATATTAAAAAATTTTATTATGTCTCACCTATCAAGCCTAATTACCGTGTCGACATTGAGCAATGATTCGAATATAGTGATCGAATATTAGAATCTGAAAGGTTGGATAATGAGCAAAGAAAAAGTAGCAATTATCACTGGTGCTGGTCGAGGCATTGGCGCCGCAACAGCCAAGCTATTTGCCAATAAAGGCTACGCTGTTTGTATTAATTATAAGTCCGATGAACAATCAGCCACTCAACTAGCTATGACTATCACCGCTAGTGGCGGTCAATGTATTACCGTACAAGCCGACGTATCTTGCGAAAAGGATGTAGAACGGCTATTTTCAACTGTCGATAAAACATTAGGCTTTGTCGATATATTAGTTAATAATGCCGGTATTTTGAAAAAACAATCTCGCTTAGAGGATATGACGGCTGAGCGTATTAATTCAATATTAACCAATAATGTCACGAGTTATTTCTTGTGTTGCAAAGAGGCAGTAAAACGTATGTCTACTCGCCACGGCGGTTCAGGTGGTGTTATTGTCAATGTTTCTTCGGGCGCTGCCCGCTCAGGTTCACCCAATGAATACATCGATTATGCGGCATCAAAAGGCGCAATAGATACCTTAACCAAAGGTTTGTCACTAGAAGTTGCTGCTGAAGGTATTCGCGTTAACTGTGTACGTCCTGGTTTAATCTACACCGATATGCACGCCGATGGCGGCGAGCCTGAACGTATTGAGCGGTTAAAGGGTATTATTCCAATGCAGCGAGGCGGAGAGCCGGAAGAGGTAGCCGAAGCCATTTATTGGCTAGCCAGTGATAAGTCATCTTTTTCTACCGGTAACTTTCTAGACTTAGCCGGTGGTTTATAAATAACAAAAGCCAAACAAGTATTTGTTTGGCTTTTGTTATTTAACTTACTCACTGCTGAGATTAATTCATAACTCACTGTAATATAGTGTTTTACAACAATACTTTAAGAAAATGGTGTAAGAATTTCTTCTGGGATCGGTTGTAAGCGCTTTTGTTTATCTAAACAAACCATTTCAATATCTGCAATAACCGCAGCTTTAGTCGCATTAGGGCGCCATAATTCTTGTCGCCATAAAGTCTTATATTTACCATCAAATTGGTAGCTTGTGCGAACATCACAAATTTCAGCAAATTCAACGCCATCTTGAAAGATTAAATTAGCTTTATAAACCGCAAAACCTAAGCCCTTTTCTGCCCAAAGCTTAGCTAACTTATCACTGTCGATAACGTGTTCACGAGCACGTTCAAAATACTTAAGAAAATTAGGGTGATAAACCACACCTGAGTGATCGGTATCTTCATAATATATTTGTACGGGATGATGGTAAATTTTACTCATTTAACTTAATTCCTGATTAACTTAATTCCTGATTAACTTATTTTCTGCTTAGCTTATTTTCTACTTAACTGATTGCCTGCTTAGTCTAGTTTTCTACTTAATTAATTTGATAATTTATTGAGTGCGTGATTTATTTGGCAAGTAACGAGGCTTTCAGTTGTATCATGCCTTCTTCAATCGTGATTAGCGGCTTATAGCCAAAGTCTTTTTTAGCGGCACTGATATCAAAATAATGACTGGTAGAAAGCTGCTTAGCGACAAAACGGGTCATTATTGGTTCTTGTTTTTTATTCAATAGTTTATAAAGCCACTCAAAACTGGCACCAACAGCATAAGCCACTGAGCTAGGTATGCGTTTTGTCACTGGCGGTAAATCAACACAATTAAGAATGTTGTTGAGCATAGCCGCCATTGTGATGGGTTGATCATTACTAATAAAATAAGCTTTGCCGATACAATTCGCTTGAGGTTTCGCCAAAGCTAACGCCGCTAGGATGTGCGCATAAGCAGCATTATCCACATAGATGGTATCAACCAGTTTATCTTCTTTACCAACAAGTTTTAGCTTGCCTGCTCGGGCACGTTCAAGTACACGTGGCACAAGATGAGGGTCATTTGGTCCCCAAATTAAGTGTGGACGTAAGGCGACTGTTTTTAACTGTTTATCATCGAGTAAATCAGTTGCTGAGCCATGTGATGCAGCTAGCACTAACTGCTCTGCTAGTGCTTTCGACTCAGCATAATAATTTAAAAAGTTATCGGCATAGGGCTGTGATTCATCAATACCGGCTTCATCAATACCGGCAAAAGTCACACTCGGTGTGCTGGTATACACTAAACGGGTAATGGCAAGCTCTTGGCAGGCACGGATTATATTTTCAGCGCCTTGCACATTCGGTTTGAAGTAATCGTCCTTACTGCCCCAGACGCCAGCTTTAGCAGCAACATGAAACACCAGGTCACAGGATTGCATCGCTTCTCTAAGGCGAGCATAATCAGTAATATCTCCCTGCACCATAGTAACGCCCATTTGGCTTAACTCTGGATAATGACCGCGGGCAAAACCGGTAACATTAATATTTTCCAAACGCAGTAATCGACAAATGGCTTTACCTAAAAACCCGCCAGCACCGGTAACAAAGACATGCTGAGACTGCTGTGCTAGTTCGCTCAGTGGCGCTTTAACAGCCTGATTAAAGCTCGCGGTAATTGCTGAGCTAGTATCACTATCTGTATAGCTATCTGTATAGCTGTTTTTATTATCTTTTTTCATCGAGGGCTCTAGTAATATGCTCTTTAAAGGTTACTGATTATAGGTTACTACTTATAAGGTGAGAATTAGCCAGTATTAATCGAGTTCATCTTGAGCCCACACGGCAAGTTTTTCACGGAATATCTTAGCGTTATGACGTATATCAACGGGAAAGTCTTCATGGATTAAAAAATGAGAAATAGCAGCTGTTTGTTTATGCGCCAGTGCTAGCCTTTTTAACGCTGAAAACAGCGCTGATTCATCAAAGTTTTCATCTTGTTTAGCTTCATCTGTTAGCTCAATGCAAAGTAAGGGCACACTCTTCTGGTAAATGGTTACCGCCACTAAAGCGCTACGTTTCACTGAGCTATGGGTATTGAATATTCGCTCACATGGAATAGAAAATAAGGTTTTTCTTTTTGAATTGGTTCCGGTTTCAACGCGATGCGCTTTTCGTCCACACATCCACAATAAGCCAGCTTCATCAAGATATCCTAAATCGCCCATACGATGACGAACGCTATCGCCATCACTTATCTTAGCCTGCGCAGTGGCAGAAGCTCGATGATAGTATTGATGACTCACCATATCGCCTTTAACAACGATTTCACCAATTGTGTTGACCGGTAATGCTAGCTCTTCAGACCAAGCTGCGATCACCTCTTCACTGATAGCGATAATGCTCAATTCAACACCGTTAACAGCACTGCCGACACAAATACCGCCGCCATTGTCGGTGATGTGGCTGGTTGCCAATAAGTCGGCACTGGAAATTTTAGTCAAGGGGAGCGACTCAGTAGCGCCATAGGAAGTTAGTACCGGGACATTGTCGCTAAGTAATTGGGTGAATCGCTCAATAGACGGCAATGTTGCTGGTGCGCCTGCAGAAATCACCCGCTTTAAACTAGGTAGCTTAACTTGCGCCTTAGTGATTTCCTTAACTACTTCCTTAACTGAAGCCTTAGCCAAAGCTTTAGTCGCTGAAACATCAGCAGCACCCGCCTGCCCTAATACTTCGATCAGTGCCGGATTAGCAAATAAATTAGTACATTGATATTTTTCAATGGCGGCAAAGATAAAGTCTGGATTGGCGGTGATCGGCTTACTGGCGTCCATATCTGGGACAATAGATGCCATGCCTAATGCAGGACCAAATAATGAAAACAATGGAAAGGTTGCTAAATCACGTTCGCCTGGCGTAATGCCGTAGTCTTCTTTTAGCGCGGTGATTTGTGCCTCAAACATTTTATGGCTATAAACCACACCTTTAGGTGTACCAGTACTGCCACTGGTAAATAAGATTGCTGACATATCATCATCGTTAAGTTTTACCATTTCAAAAGCTTGCCCTTTATTCACCGGGTAACGCTTTAATAACGCGGTTAAACTCATACCACCGATAAGGGAGGCAAACATATCTGCGCTTGCACCTGCAATATAGCCAGAACCAGCTTCGGTTACTGTTAACAGCTTTTTAACGCTGCTTTTACCCCAGCCAAATAACATTCTAGCGATATGGGCTTTGGGAATACCAATAAAAGCATCCGGTGTCGACTCAACAAAACACTGCTTAAGGTTTTTAATACCCATACCAGGGTCAACTAAAATAGGAATAATACCTGCTTTGAATAAAGCAAAGGTTAAGGCAAAAAACTCAATACTCGGGGTTACCATCAACACAGTTTTCATGCCCGACTTTAGGCCGTAAGCATTTAACGCATAAGCGATGGCATCACTTTGTTGGTGCAAAGCTTCAAAATCAATTTCACGGTAGTAGAGTTGACCTCGTTGGCTTTTTTGCACGGCAACCGCTAACGCCTTGGGCGTTGTTATTGCAGCGTGTGCGAGGTGGCGACATAAGTTAGCTTGCTTGGACACGTCCAAAGTCTCTGTCATGTGTCGTTTCCTTTTAAATGAGCACTAATGAGTTAATTGCTATTGAGTTAGCTCTTTTGAATAAGCCTATAATGAGTCAACGCTTATTAAACTAACTCTTATTGAGCTAATGCTTATTGAATTAGCTTGGCTTCACTAGCACTTAAAAAATCGCTTACCAAGGGCACAACTTCATTACTGGCATCTTCTAAAATGTAGTGACCACAATCATCAAAAGCATGTACTTGCGCTTGTGGAAAACGTTGTTGCCATTCAGCTAAGAAGTGTTTATCAAAAACAAAGTCTTTTAAGCCCCAGCAAATTAACATAGGTAACTTGTTAAACTGCGCTAAACTGTCGCTAATGTCAGAGACCAGCTGATAGTTCCTATCACCGGGCTTTAATGGGATATCTTGAATAAAACGTAAAGTAGAAATACGATTCTGCCAGCTATTAAAAGGTGCTACGTAAGCTTGGCGTATCTCTTTTGCCATCGGTTTACGCTTTACACCAATAACCGAGGCTATTCCTGAGAAGGCATTAAAACCTCGTACCAGTACAGTACCGATAAAAGTATTGCGACCCAGCCATAAAGCCGGAGGTAATTTTTTCGCTTTCGGTAAATGAAAAGCACCGGTGTTTAATATAACCAGACGTTTAATACGTTCAGGATAGCGCGCAGCATAGCCCATACCTATCATGCCGCCCCAGTCATGCACAACTAGGGTGATATTTTCTTTTACTTCTAAATGCTCAAGTAACGCTGCTAAGTCATCTATGCGCTTAGCTAAGGTGTAATCATAGCCTTCATCGTCTGGCTTATCAGAGAAACCACAGCCAATATGATCCGGCACTATGCATTGGTGATTTTTACTTAATTCGCTAACTAGATTACGGTAATAAAAAGACCAGCTAGGATTGCCATGGACCATAACAACAGGCGAGCCCTGCCCTTCATTAACATAATGATATTGATGGCCATTGCGATTGATATAGTTACGGGTAAAAGGGAATAGTTCCGTTAACTTACTCTCTGACATATTATCTGACATGTTTACCACTTAAGCCCCAACATCATACAATTTAAGCCACTACCTATGCCTAAAAAGCTGACATTATCACCTTTTTGTAAGAAGCCTTGATCATGAGCCATAGCAGCAGTAACAGGTAAAGAAACGGTACCCATATTGCCTAGCAGTTTAAAAGTAGGGAATTCTTTTGCTACCGGAATGTTTAAAGCGGTTAACACTTTCTTTTGATTAGCAGCGCCAACTTGATGACAAATTACTTTATCAACTTGCTCAATATCCCATTGACGTTGGTCTAAAAAGTGCTCCCAGGTATCTTTAGCCAGCGCAACACCTTCTTTAAGTAAAGTTACTGCATCAGTGCGCATAAATTCACGAAATAATTGCGGGCCGACTTCTTTTAAGCCCCATTGACATAAATTGTTATGTTCGGGTGCCGATAAGTGACTGGCACCTAATAATTGATGATTACGGTCGGTAGCTAGATTGAAACTACCATCGGTAAGTAGTACCGCTACAGCACCTGAGCCCCCGGTTAAAGTTGCTAAAGATTGGGCATAATTTTGCATGGTTGGCTCGGCAAGCATATCATCAATAGTCACATCAACAATATGACGTGCCGATTCACATGAAACCACCAGACCTGCTTTAATTTGACCAAGCTCAATGCGATTAGCAATATCTAAAATACCCGAAAGTACACCTAAACATGCATTACTGATATCGTAAATTGCCGTGTTTTTTAACACACCAAGTTTTGCTGCGATTCGACAAGCCGTAGCTGGTTCGTGCTGATCGCGACAAACGCCGGTATAAACCACGGCACCTAAATCAGCGGCAGCAATGCCAGTTTCATGCATTACTCTTTGCGCGGCAACAATAGCACCATCGGAAAGAACATGATCTTTTGGCCACCAACGGCGCTCTTCAATTCCGGTTAAAGCAGCGAGCTGCCCCATGGGAATACGAAATTTTTGATATAATGGGGTCAAACGATATTCAAGCTCTGCACTGGTTACCACTTCAGGGGCCAGCTCATACGCTAAGCTATTAATAAAAACGCGGGAATATTTCATTTAGATGGCTGTTGCTTATTTTCTCGGTTAATAATTACACCCTTGTTGACAATTTATTCGATAAATTGCGCTAAACATGCAAGTTAATTAACCTATGTTAATTATTTATGACTATGGGGCGTCATTTGAGCAAGAATATGGCAAGGATTCAACCAAAAATATGATTTATCGACAAACTCCGTTAAATTAAGCGAAATTAAGCACTATTTCCTTGTGTGGTAACTTTATCTGATGGACATAAGTTGTACGTTTATCTGGCTAACTAAGTAAGGAAGGGTCATAGCCATAAATAAAAAAAGCCCTCATAAAGAGAGCCTTACTTAATTAATTAGCCCTTACCTTTCATTTAAGAGCTGCTTAAGAGTCGCTTATTTCTCGCTAAAGTGTCACTTAAATCATGCTTAGATTTCGCTTAATTAGCTAGCGAAATTTGCGTCGATAGAGCAATAACAACAGTGATACTAATGCTAAGAAGGACAAGCTGCCACTACTCGATTTTGTCGGGATTACATCAAGTGAAATGGTGTTATTGTCAACCACCGCGATACCACCAGGGTCATCAATCACGCCATTAGCAATACCATCAGCATCATTGGCGCCACCATCTTCAATCAGTAACTTTAAGCAAGTATCGCCGACATTCAAGCCAACTTGATAAAGATCGCTATGAGGCGCTGGGCAAACACCATTAATGGTAGCACTGGTGGCGATAACGTTATTACTGTCTTCAACAAAATCTACCCACTGCTGCTCACCATTAATTTTACGATAAACAGAGTATTCAACTATTGCATCGCCAAGGGGTAAAACTATGGCCACTGAACGACCAAAAGGCATAATATTGTGTATTTCAAAATCAAAATAGCCCATGGTATTGGCTAAATTGTCTTGTTCAACCAAACCAGTCGCTAAAATCTCCTGTTGTGAAAGCAGTAGACCATCAGAGTTTTGCAGCAATGCAAATTTACCTAACCTTAATTGCAAGCCAGGTTCAGTTTCTGCCAACTTAACTACCGCAGCATTAATATGCAGTGGCTGTAAGTAAGGAATGGTTGAATTATCCATATAAGCGGGTAAGCCATCATTATCATCATCGCTAAAGCCCTCATCAAGATCACTGACACCGTCTCTATCACTATCTAAATTACCTAATATTTTCTGGCTAGCAAATAACGGCATAAAAATATGTTTAGTTTGTGACAACTCAGCACTACCACTATTAGTGCTATTACCGCTATCAGTTACCGTTACCAAAAGACTAATCAGACTTTGATTCGTTTCAGGTAAGCTCACGCTATCGGCTGGAAAGACGAACTGTAATTCATCACTGCTAAGTACTGCATTTAAGTAGTCCGGTATTTGCCAATCAATTTGGTGACTATCTTGGCTATTCGAGTCGCTAATGGTTAAAACCACTGTCACTTCACCATCGTTTTTTGCAATGCTCGGCACTTGTATGCCCTTCTGCCAAACGGTGACATTAATATTAGGAGCAACATTAGCTTCGGTCACGGTAATAATATGCTTGGCATGCACGCCAGCATTAACACCTTGTTCAAAGCTAACAATCAACTCTTCATCACCTTCGAGTTGAAAATCATTATTGAGATTAATATCAATAAAACCAGCAGTGCCCTGTGTTATCACTATTTTGTTATCAACAAGGTTATAATCAGCATTATCGACACTGCCGGTAATGCTTATTGGTAAAGTCACCGGATATACTGGCGCTTCACCCGATAAAATCACCTCAACACGAGCAACACCACCCTCAGCAACTATCTGCGAAGCTGAAAAATTCACTAGGGGATGAATATTTACGGTTTGCTCAACAGTGGCAATATTACCGGCGTTATCGACTGCTCGCCAAAGAACAGACAATAAACCCGAGCTAACATTTTTAGCACCGGTTTCAAATCCTAGTGCAGTTAAACCACAACAGCTTGCACCATCTAGTCCATCTTGCACTGAAATATTAGTCAAAAAGATTAATCGCTGTAAATTTAGTTTGGTAAAGGTATGGTCGGCATTAATATGTACTGCCTGTGGTGGCGTAATAATAGGCGCATAATCATCCAATAAAGGATGTGTGCCCGCTAACGCTTCTGCGCCGTTGGTAACACCATCAAAATCGGTATCTAATAAGGCATCGTCGCCATTAAGTGGATCAAAGTTATGCAATAGCTCAAACTCATCACTCATACCATCGCCATCATCATCAAGATCTGCATTGTTACCAATAAGATCACCATCGGTATCAATATGCTCAGTGGGGTCCAATGGCAACTGGTCTTCAAAATCTAGATAGCCATCATTATCATCATCACTGTCAAAAACATTACCTAAGCCATCACCGTCAGTGTCTGTACCTTCAACGGGATTATTAGGGAAATCATCATCTATATCTCTAATGCCATCATTGTCATCATCACTATCCGCATTGTCACCTATGCCATCATTATCGGCATCAAGCCACTCGGTTGCATCAAGTGGAAACAAATCTATGCTATCTGCACGGCCATCGCCATCATCATCGGTATCAGCATTATTACCTATGCCGTCATTATCGGTATCAAACCATTCTAGTGGGTCGTTATCAAAAGCATCGATTACATCGGTGAAACCATCGTTATCATCATCACTGTCCGCATTGTCACCAACACCATCACCGTCGCTATCATATTGCTCGTTAGCATTGAGTGGGTAGGCATCACAAGGTAAACCATTTCCTGTGCAATCTAAAACTCCATCTCCATCATCATCAGTGTCGGCATTATTACCAATTAAGTCACTATTAGTTGGATGATTCGCATCAGTATTAAGCCATTCACTTGGATCTAAAGGAAAAGCATCGCTGCCATCAACAATGCCGTCATTATCATCATCAGGATCGGCATTATTACCCACGCCATCACCATCGGTATCTTGCCACTCTAAAGGATTTAATGGAAAAAGATCACAAGGGAAATTAGTTCCTGTACAGTCTAAAATACCATCCCCAATACCTGTAGTAGCATGAGTATCATCATCATCATCATCCACATTGGGAATGCCATCACCATCGGTATCTGTTGTTGCTAACATTTGAAATGGAAAAGCATCGTTGCCACTATAAACTGGGTCTAGAAGATCATTGTAATTACCTGAAGAAAAATTTCCATTAGTTACGCCATCACCATCAATATCAGAATCGCGTCTATCTCCAATGCCATCCCCATCTAGATCCTTTTGTACGGCACTATCTAAGGGAAATACATCACTTACATCTGGTTCGCCATCATTATCATCATCATCATCGGCATTATTACCAATGCCATCGCCATCAGTATCTACATACTCACCGGCATCAAAAGGAAAATCATCATTACCCGTAAAGACAGTGTCTGATGGATCATTGTAGTTGCCCGTTGTAAATGGACCATTAGTTACGCCATCACCATCAATATCACTATCACTTTTATCGCCTAAGCCATCGCCATCAGTATCTTTTTGCTCACTGGCAAGAAAAGGAAATGCATCATCGGTATTTAATGCGCCATCGCCATCAATATCAGTATCGCTATTATCACCAATACCATCATTATCGAAATCTAAATGTTCAAGTGAATTTAATGGGAATACATCAATACTATCCTGGACACCATCGCCATCATCATCATCATCGGCGTTATTACCTATGCCATCATTGTCGGTATCTAGCGTTTCTAATGGATCAAGGGGCATATCGTCAAAGATGTCTAATACGCCATCACCATCATCATCTGTATCGGTATTATTACCGACACCATCACCATCGGTGTCATACCACTCACTAGGATCATACCGAAATACATCAAGGGTGTTTACAAAGCCATCACCATCAATATCAGGATCTTGCGCATCACCTACACCATCACCATCAAGATCGGCATTAACATTAAAATCTAATGGAAAGGCATCATCACCATCATTTACGCCATCACCATCGTCATCAATATCTGCGTTATTACCAATACCATCAAGATCGGTATCTATAGTTTCTAATGGGTCTAAGGGAAATTGGTCGTAAACATCAAGCACACCGTCACCATCATCATCACTATCGGCATTATTACCGATACCATCAAGATCAGTATCTAAACTTTCTAACGGATTTAGCGGGAAAACATCCAGTAAATCGGGTACCCCATCATTATCATCATCGGTGTCTGTATTATTACCTAAGCCATCGTTGTCGGTATCGAGCCATTCGCTAGGGTCTCTAGGCAGGGGATCATAAAGATTAATAGCAAGATCGCCATCATCGTTATTGTCGAGGCCACCGTCAGTACCATTAAGAAGGCCATCACCATCAATATCAGGATCGCTATTATTACCAATACCATCAAGATCGGTATCAATCCATTCAAGGGGGTCAGCCGGAAATAAATCAACGGAATCATCATAGCCATCACCATCGGTATCAATGGCAAAAACACTACTACTGAAGACAAGTAAAGCTATGCTTAAAAATTTAAAGCAACGTATTTTATACTTCAACACACGCTTCTCCAAAGAAAGTTGTATCTGGGGCAGTTCCAGATAATTAGATCAATTAACCCTAGTAAAGTTACTAGGGATGAAAGGATTATAGTTGTAAGTTTAGCTGTAAAAAAAGCTGTTACAGATATCATAGGATATCGGCATATTTAGCAAAAACTTGAATAATTAAAGTTTTAATATCACTAGTAACTAACAGCCAAGAAATAGCTAGCTAATAGCCAATCTGGCGACCAAAGCGATAATTAAAGCCAATAAATAAGGTGCTGATACTGCCGAAGTCAGAGTAACTGGGGTAATGTTTAAACCCGATATGCATAGCAGAGTTTTTAGTAAAACTTTTTTGTAGAGAAATAGATAACACTGGATTGATATCACCTTGCTCAGCAAAGTACCTCTCATCAGCCTTAGGATCGAGAGGAATGAGTTTATGTTCGCTCAAGTTAACCGATGCCCCTAACTGGAACTCAACCATCAGAGTCTTTATAAATTTGTCGTAAGATCTAGGGTAATAACGATAGCCTAGTGAGAGATCTATGGTTTGAATAGTAAAATCAAAGCCTGCACTATCCCATACGACACTAATTTTATCCAAATCTGAAATCTCGACATTTTCAAAGCGGTTATAACTTACCTGCCAATTAAAGGCTTTTTGCTTAAAAAATTCATCGCCAATTGAAAGGCTATAACCAAAGCTTTTATCTTGATCGACTTTATGTAATTGCACCGAACTCTCAAGTGCATGACTATTACCATGCCAGATAGCCATAAAAAAACATAAAATTTGCGTGGCATGCTGAATACTTCTCGCCATTACTATTTTTCTCCTGCCAACAAATATCTAATCTTTAGTCAGTTTTTTGTCGGTAAAAAGGGACATAACTTATAAATAGAGTTAAGCAAAAATCACACCAAAAGTGATACTTAATAGCCGTTTAATTAAGTTTGTGGCCTTGTTGTGCAAAGGAAAAATAAATAAAGCAAGGCGAACCATTGAACAATAACTGGCTATTGGCATTGAGAGCAACACCGCATTGGCGTATTTTATCCCACACAAGTGGGCAATAATTTAATGGCATTGGTATAAGTAATGGCATTGGTATAAGTAATGGCTATTAAATTTAAATTAAGCATATGCTGACTTTATCAAGAAGGTATTATTGCAACGTTTACACAGAGTTTTTCACGGTAAGGTGTTACCAAAGCTTTGATAAAGTTATTTTAATAAACTTATGGTGGGAGGTTAACGGCAACATTAAGCCCTTTTGAGCGCCTAATTGCCGCTATATTTGTTGCCTGTTAGCAGTCTTTCTTGACCTTTATATACCTGTACGTTGAATTGTGACAGGTATATATTAGAAGTTTCACTTTACACTTTTCTCATTGATAGCTTAACGACCTAACGCTAGCCCTTCTCGGCGAGGGTCTGCGCCACCAACAAGCCCACTGTTAGTTACTTCTATAGCGTGCAAACCACTGTTTAACGCCCTAACGTTTACTCTATGTCCCTTAGCTTCAAGGGCTGGCTTTAACTTGGCAATATCGGTATCTAGTTCAAGTGTGGTCACTGAATTTCGGTTAGTCACCTTAGGCAAATTTATCGCTTGTTGCACATTAAGCTGCCAATCTAAAACACCTACAATGGTTTGCGCGACATAATTAATAATACGACTGCCACCGGGGGCACCAACAACTAAACGCAATAAATTATCTTCATTAAAGACCATCATTGGCGCCATAGAGCTGCGCGGCCTTTTTAATGGCTCAACACGGTTAGCTACCCATTTTCCATCGCGTTTGGGTGCTAATGAAAAATCAGTTAATTGGTTATTTAAAATAAAGCCCTGCACCATTAATGCTGAGCCAAAACCATTTTCAATACTACTGGTCATTGATATGGCATTACCTTGCTTATCCACAACAACCAAATGAGTCGTAGAGGGTCTTTCAATTGCGTTATCATTGGCAAGCACTAAACTATTTTGTGGATTGCCTGCGACTGCCAGGCCCATATCTGTTTTTTCATCGATTAAAGCGGCGCGTTTAACTAAATAATCCGCGGCTAATAGACCTTTAACCGGTACGCTAACAAAATCACTATCGGCAATGTATTTATTCCTGTCAGCAAAAGCTAAGCGCGCACTTTGTGTTAATAAGTGCACTGCAGGTAATGAGTTAGGCGGATATTGTCCAAGGTCAAAAGATTGTAATTGCGCTAATATTTGAATAACACTGATACCACCAGAGCTTGGCGGTGCCATACCACAAACTTTATATTGATGATAAGGTCCACAAACAGCTGCTCGCTCTATTGCTTGATAGTTTTTCATATCATCAAGACTTAATAGTCCAGGAGAAATGGCAGAGTTTTGAACTTTTTCGACAATTTTTTTCGCTATCCAACCCTGATAGAAAACCTCAACACCGTCTTTAGCAATGCTGCGTAAGACTTTAGCGAGTTTAGGGTTTTTTAAAGTATCACCGGCTTTTATGCCAATACCATTTGGCGAAAAATACTGCTTTATTTCCGGTAAAATATGTATACCCGGGTTGAAATTCATCCCTAGTAATTTTTCTAAACGCGCTGAGACAATAAAGCCTTGTTCAGCTAACTCAATAGCAGGCTGAAATAATGTCTGCCATGGCAAGACGCCAAACTGCTGATGAGCTTTGTTAAGTGCGGCAAGTAAACCAGGCACACCAACCGACTTACCACCAACAACAGCTTCAGACCAATTTAATGGTTTACCCTGCTCAGTTAAAAACAAGGCACTGGTCACTTGTTGTGGCGCGGTTTCTCTACCATCATAAGTGGTTAATTGTTGCTTTTTATTATGCCAATGCAGCATAAAGGTACCACCACCTAAGCCTGAGGATTGTGGCTCGACTAAGCTCAACACTAGCTGCGCCGCAATAGCAGCATCAACAGCGCTGCCACCTTTGTCAAGCATTGCCAAACCTGCTTTACTGGCATAGGGATTAGCAGCAACCACCATATATTGCTTAGCAGAAACAGCTTGTTTTTGATTAAAACCAGTTGCGGCTTCAGGCTCACGGATTTCACGTTTCGCTTGCGCCGCTTGGCTTAATAGGAGCTGAGCAACAATCAATGTTACTGTGGAAAGCCGTAATAAAAATGAACTATGAATCATCAAGTTTCCTCTAAAGGGGTTTTATGTCCAGGTCTAAAAGATAATTGGAACTGATTGAATTGTTGAAATTTTTCCAGTAGCGGTTGATATTTCCCTGCATGCTCAGGGCTAATCGGCAAACAGTCATGTTCATCCTGCTCTAGAATGGCTAAAGCATAACAGCTTGCTTCTAAACTAGATAAAGCATTTTTTTTAGCTACTTTTCGAATATGATATTGTCCTGCATTCGCCAGATGATCTGGCAGGCATACTTGCGGTAATTGTTGTAATTTGGTTGACAACATAAACATACGATAGGCTTTTTTCCAGGTGGCATCGAGAATAACCAGACAAAGCGGCTTGCTATTATCCTCTGTACTCACTTGATGATTATGGCGAGTATCAGGCATATATTGAGTGTTAGGCTGATAATTAAGTAATTTTGTTATTAAGTGTTCATCAAGGACATGTGCTTGCTCACTTGGGTAGAGCAATACTGGCTGATACTGCGCCATAACTTGTAGAAATCCTTGCTCATCATCAAAACTTTCACCCACCAGTACTTGGCATTTACGGAGTGATTTAGCTAATAAGGCAACCGTGCCTTTAGTGTGTGATACTTCATTAGGGTGTTGTAAAATAACAAGGTGGATATCATTTGCGATATCCGCAGTAAAAGCACAGATACAAGCTTTTTCAGGCCGATGACAGTTTGGACAAAGTATTCGAGACATAGAATATTTAAATAAAACACAATAAATGAATCGGTCATTGTATACTTTATTAGTTTTATATAAATCCATATCTTATAAATAACAGATAAATATACAATAATATTAACCATTAGCTTTTAACCACATGCCATTAACCTTTAAAAATCTGCCTTTCTCTAAGCAGCACAGCCTGCTAGTTATCTGCGTCGCCTTTTTAGCTATCGTGGCTTTTTTGTTTAATGATGCCCTGAGTAACTTGTTAGTTTACCAGCATAAATTAATCAGCCAAGGTGAGCTGTGGCGCACTTTCACTGGCCACTTCTTGCACACTAATGGTATTCATCTGCTGTTGAATTTGGCAGCATTAATATTGTTGTGGGCGTTGCATGGCCATTTCTATAGTCTAAAAAATTACAGCATGCTGTTTATCAGCTCGGCGTTAATTTGCAGTGCTGGTTTATACTTTTTTTCTCCTGACATTGGTCAATATGTTGGTCTATCGGGTGTCTTGCACGGCATTTTCATTTTCGGCGCCATCATGGATATCCGAGATAAAGATAAGACCGGTTACCTTTTATTTGTCGGCGTCTGGCTTAAAATTGCCCATGAGCAGTTTTACGGAGCCAGTGAAGAGGTGTCTGCCTTGATTGATGCTAGCGTGGCAATAGATGCACATTTATGGGGTGCGGTAGGCGGTTTATTCTTTAGCTGTTGCTATTTATTGGTGATTAAAAACCATTAGGGTTTTCAGACTGCCAGCGCCAAATATCTTGGATCATAGCAGTTAGGTCCAACTTGGCCTGCCAACCTAATAATTCCTTGGCTAAAGAGGCATCGGCATAGACAGTGGCTAAGTCGCCTGCTCTGCGCGGCACTATTTGATAAGGAATAGCTTGCTGACTAATTTCCTTGAAAGTATTCACTATTTCTAATACTGAAGTACCGTTGCCAGTACCTAAGTTTATCGCCCGACAACCGATTACCGTGCCCTTATCATGAGCTAAGCTTTCTAGTGCTTTTACATGCCCTTGGGCTAAATCGACTACATGAATATAGTCACGCACGCCAGTTCCGTCTTGGGTATCATAGTCATCGCCAAAAACTTGTAGTTGAGCTAAACGCCCTACTGCCACTTGGGCAACATAAGGTAATAAATTATTAGGGATGCCATTTGGGTTTTCACCAATTAAGCCCGATTGATGAGCACCAATGGGATTAAAATAACGCAAACAAGCAATTGACCAAGCCTTATCACTTTTGGCTAAATCAAAGAGGATATTTTCAACCATTAACTTAGTTTGACCATAAGGATTAGTCGCTGAGGTTGCCATGGTTTCATTTAAAGGAGAAACGTTATTGCCATACACTGTCGCTGAAGAGCTAAACACTAAGTTTTTTACATTATGATTAGCCATCACTTGCAATAAAACTAAGGTACCAGAGACATTATTTTGATAGTAAGCCAGTGGAATTTCATTAGACTCGCCCACTGCTTTATAGCCGGCAAAGTGGATAACCGCTTCAATATTGTGGTCATTAAAAACTTGCTCTAGCGCGTCTTCATCACAGATATCCGCTTTAATAAAAGTAACGGTTTTATTGGTGATTCTTTCAATACGCTCAAGCACTTTAGTTGAAGAGTTAGATAAATTATCGACGATAACAATATCTTGCTCATTTGTACTTTGCAGTAACTCTACAACGGTATGGCTACCAATATAACCGGTACCACCTGTGATTAATAAACTCATGGTATTCCTATTCTTTTTATTCATTTGTTAAAATAGCTTACTGAAATAGCTTGTAGAATTAACTTAATAAAAACTATTAAAACAGCTCAAACTGATAATAACTATTTTAACGCTTAGTTTTTAACTTGCATAGCAGTTTCTAACGTTGGTACTTTTAAAAGTAGCTAACCTTGGTACTTGCTTTTAATGCTGATAATAGCTGGCAACCTGTTTAATAAATTCATCTAATCGACCTTTCGGTAAAGCATTAACGCCAGCAGCTGCGGCTCTACCGCCACCTGTCGGGAACTGAGCACAAATATCACCAGCACCTTGCTTATTATTTAATGGTGCCCGCAAACTTACCGTATAACTTTGCCCACATTCTTCACTGGTAGTGGTTTCTGCACTGGTATCAGTTTCTACATTGATTTCACTTTGAACAACTACTTTAGCTTGATTAAGAGTAATAACAATATGGGCTTTGTCCGGTGCTTCATTGGCTAACGCATTACCAAAAACGCCACTAACTCGCCTGGCCCAAGGAGCATCATCAAGAACAATAGTTTTCACAAGATGACTATCAGTTAATACTTTCGCTGCTTGAGCTTGTTCCATATCCGCTAAATACGCGGTTTTTAATTGACTAAAAATAGAGTTCTCTTGGGCAATTAAAACAAAAGGGTCTGGATAATGAATTAATAAGGTAAATAGCTCGGCCGGATGAAAATGTAAATCACTAAGCTCTTGTCCGTAGCCATTGTAATTGATATAAGTACCTAGCTCATTAAGTTGTGCTTGCTGTAACTCTGATAAACCGACTTGTTTCGCTAAAGTACTGGCACTAGCGTGCATATTATCACCATAAGCAGCTGCTATTGCCCAGTTTACATGGGCACCTTTTAGATAGTCATTGATCAATAAACTGGTACAGGTATTGGCATCGGTATCAAGTATGCTAGTTAGCAAGGCTGACTGGGGGATATCACCGGTTCTATGATGATCAACATAAAATACCGGCACTTGTGCAGTAAGTAACTTCTGTAAGGCCTGGTTATTTTTCTCTAAAGAAAGATCTAACACTGTCACTGAAGTAGCTTTTGAACTATCTACTTGTTGCAATAAATTAATATCACGCTTAACACCAGTAATTAACTGACTAGGTACTTGCTCTGCTTGACCTTGAGCTAAACGTATTTGTAATAAAGCAATGATGCCATCGGCATCACCATTAAAAACATCATAATGCATGGGCATGATTTTCCATTTTAGCTAAAATTATCAACGCTAATAAAATTATGCTCAATTAAGTAACCAACAATTTGTTCTGCACATTGCTCAATAGATTGCTCTGCCGTTTTGACATGAATTTGCGGCGCAATCGGCACATCATAGGTTGAGTCTATGCCAGTAAAGTCTTTAATTTCCCCTGCGCGAGCTTTTTTATATAAACCTTTAGGGTCACGCTGCTCACAAACACTTATCGGCGTATCGATATACACCTCAATAAACTCTCCCGCTTCAAGCTTAGCTTTAGCTAACGCTCTATCACTGGCAAAAGGTGAGATAAATGCAGTTGAAACAATCAGACCTGCATCAAGGAATAACTTGGCGACTTCTGAGATCCTGCGAATATTCTCAATGCGCGCCTCATCACTGAAACCTAAATCACCATTAAGACCATGACGGACATTGTCACCATCAAGTAAATAGCTGTGACAGGCAAATTTATACAATAAAGCATCAACAGCATTAGCCACGGTAGATTTACCTGAGCCACTTAAGCCGGTATACCAAAGTAACGCTGGCTTTTGTTTCTTTAAAGCCGAGCGTTGCAATTTACTAATGTGTTGGTCATGCCATACGGTGTTTTGGGTTTGCATACTGTCTGTTTTCATAAAAAGACTCATATTAGGTAATTTTATTTGTTCCGCACAATATCAATCGGTACTGAATGAATATGTACTGAAATGACTTAAAAGGGAAAAACTAACGGGATCACCAGGATCACGGTAACAGTGTAAATAATTGAAATGGGTAAACCAAAACTGACAAAGTCTTTTAATTGGTAATTACCTGCATTATACACCATGACATTGGTTTGATATCCGTAAGGACTGATAAAACTACCGCTGGCAGCAAAAGCGACAGCCATCACAAACGGTGTTGGGTCAACACCAAGTCCTAAGGCAATATTATAGGCAATAGGAAAGGCTAACGCTGCCGCCGCTGTGTTAGTAATTAGCTCAGTCATGATTAGGGTTAAGACAAAAATAACCACAAAAGCAAGGTAGATACTTTGGCCAAAGAGCAAGCTCTCGATGTTTTGAGCAAACATAGTGGCTATGCCGGTATTTTCCACCGCTGATGCCAAGGTTAATGCCCCTAAAACTATCATCCAAATCTCTAAAGGAAAACGACGTTTTATCTCATTAACTGAAAGTGAGCCACTAAAAATCAAGAAAGCTAAATAAATAAATAAGCAGCTTAATAAAGGTAACGGGGTAAATACTGAGACTAAGATACTGGCGATAAAGCCCCACACTGTAGTGTAATCACGCCAACCACTGAGCATATTATCAGCTTGATGACCCGATAATATATAGAAATTTTTCGACAGATTAGGCCTGGTGGCAAAATCTTGCCCTACGGCTAATACTAAAAAATCACCGGGTTGCAGCACTATATCACCCAATTTTCCCGATAAAGCACCACCTTCTCTGCGTACAGCCACTACCGCGGCATCAAAGCGAGCACGAAAACCGGCTTTTTTTAAGGTTTTTCCGGCAATGGTAGAATCGGCTTTAACCAAAACCTCGGTTAAGTTATCACGCAACAAATTCTCTCGCAGTAAATTACCTTGCTCAGCATATAAATTCAAGCCATCGAACTGCTGTAAAGTCAGCACTTTTGAGATATCACCACTGAAAATAAGCTTATCGCTGGCTTGTACACATTCTTCCGGGCAAACGGGGGAAATTAATCGTCCTTGACGGACTATTTCTACTAAAAATAACGAGTCTAAATTTCTCAGACCATTTTCTTCAATACTTTTACCTATTAAGCTTGAAGACTTTGCTACTTCGGCTTCGAGTAAATAGTCATTGGTCGCTAAATCATCATCAACCAAGTAAGGTAAAGAGCGGCTGCGCAGTAAAATAACAAAAAGACATAAAACAAAAGCCGATAAACCAATTAAGGTAAAATCAAAAAAACCGAAACCTTTATGGCCCTGCTTAATCAATAAGCTATTGACTATAAGGTTAGTTGATGTGCCCACTAGGGTTAACGTGCCACCTAATATAGCGGCATAAGAAAGTGGTAATAATAACTTGCCAGCATTAATCAGTTTATTTTTTTTCACTGTGTTGATAAGTGTTGCCACCACAGCCGTATTACTCATAATCGCTGACGCTAAGGCAGTGCCGAGTAATAAGCGAAAGGTAGACTTTACTTTAGAACCGTTAAAGACCCCGGCGGATAAGCGCCTTAAAATACTGGTGCGTTCAAAGGCGAAAGAACATAACACCAGTAGTACCAGCGTTACTAGACCGGGATTGACCGCATTGCTAAGAATGTCATCAACGCTGACAAACGACAGTGCTAAACACAACAATACCGTCACCGAGAAAACGCGTTCTGGTACTTGGCTGTATTTAACTAAGCTGATAAAGGTGGCAACAAAAACGCCTATCATCAACCACTGCTCTATTGTCATCTAATTTCATCCTTCAAAAAAACAAGGTCGTTAAAACTGATTTATATTCAGCTTAAAACGACCTAGTTATTTAACCTCAGCTCAGGATAATATAGTCAAAAGCTGTGCGGCTGCCAAAGGCAGCAAAACGGTTAGTGAATATCACCTTATTTGGTAATATCGCGTGCACCCCAGTGTGGGAACTGCTTGCGAACTAATGCATTCAACTCTAATTCAAAGCTTGAATATTCATGAGTTTTCTCATCAATAGCATGATTAATCATACCCGCGCCAACAGTGACGTTGCTTAATCTATCGATGATGATAAACGCACCCGTAGCTCGATTGTCTCCATAAGCATCAAAATGTAAGGCTTCGCTGGTCACAAAGTTAACGATACCTATGTCATTAATTGCCAATTGAGTGCTAGGCAACTTTTCCATGGTATTAACGTCATACTTGCTATCAATACTTTGTGCATGACCGGTAGTCATTTTACTTCCGTGTTTGATATAGTATTCACGACCCGGCTCAAGTTCATTGTCATGCATCCATACCACGGTGGCACTAAACTCTTTTGCTGAAATAGGTAAACACCCTTTTTTAACAATGGTTTCGCCGCGACTGATATCAATTTCATCTTCAAGGGTTAGCGTAACCGCCATACCTTTATCCGCACGTTCTAAATTACCATCAAAAGTAACGATTTCTTTTATCACACTTTCTTTACCTGATGGCAAAGCAACAATCGTATCGCCAACGAGTACATGACCAGAAGCAACAGTGCCAGCAAAACCACGAAAGTCGAGATTTGGACGGTTAACCAGTTGTACTTGGTAACGAAATTGCGTGAACTCTTCTTGTGTCTTAACATCGATGGTATTTAGCAGTTTCATCAAAGTAGCGCCTGGATACCAAGGCATATTTTCACTTTCTTCAACAACATTATCGCCATTTAACGCTGACATAGGGATAAAGCGTACATCCGTAAATTCAAGTGACTCGGTAAATTCACGGTACTCTTTTTTAATCGCTTGATAGCGCTCCTGAGAATAGTCAACCAAGTCCATTTTATTGACGGCCACAATAATGTGTTTAATACCTAATAATGAACAAATAAACGAATGACGACGGGTTTGCACCTGCACACCATAACGGGCATCAATCAAGATAATAGCGATATCACAGGTTGACGCACCGGTTGCCATATTACGGGTATATTGCTCATGACCTGGTGTGTCGGCGATAATAAACTTACGTTTATCAGTGGAGAAATAACGATAAGCAACATCAATGGTAATGCCCTGCTCACGCTCAGACTGTAAACCATCAACTAATAGTGCCAAATCTATGGAATCACCGGTGGTACCTGATTTTTTTGAATCTTTTTCAATGGCGGCAAGCTGATCTTCAAAAATCATCTTTGAATCATGTAATAAACGCCCAATTAAGGTACTTTTACCATCATCGACACTACCACAGGTTAAGAAACGTACTAACTCTTTGTTTTCATGTTGCTTTAAATAAGCTTGAATATCTTCTTCGATTAAGTCTGATTGGTGACTCATAAGTTTTTCCTTCGGAAATTTTTCATCAATGTTTATTAAATAAAGGTGCTATAAAGTAAATGCTAGGTTTAGCGTTTAATACTTAGAAATAGCCTTCCATTTTCTTCTTCTCCATCGAACCAGCGCTATCGTGATCTATCACTCGCCCTTGGCGTTCAGAGGTTTTGGTTAATAACATTTCTTGAATTATTTCAGGTAAGGTATCCGCTGTTGACTCAACAGCGCCCGTTAACGGGTAACAACCTAGCGTTCTAAAACGCACACTCTTCATTTGAACTTCTTCATCGTCACCAATCGGCATACGATCATCGTCAACCATGATCAAAGTGCCATCACGTTCCACTACAGGACGTTTTTTCGCTAAATAAAGTGGCACAATCGGAATACTTTCTAAGTAGATGTACTGCCAAATATCAAGTTCAGTCCAGTTAGATAACGGGAAGACACGGATGCTTTCGCCCTTATGTACTTTACCATTGTAGATATTCCACAACTCTGGACGCTGGTTTTTTGGGTCCCAGCGATGATTTTCATCACGGAACGAGTAAACACGCTCTTTAGCACGTGATTTCTCTTCATCGCGACGAGCGCCACCAAAAGCAGCATCAAAACCGTATTTGTTTAGTGCTTGTTTTAAGCCTTGAGTTTTCATTACATCGGTATGAGTAGCACTACCGTGAGTAAAGGGTCCCATGCCCATGGCCATGCCTTCTGGATTTTGATGCACAAGTAATTCAAAGCCATACTCTTTCGCTATTTTATCGCGAAAGGCTATCATTTCTTTAAATTTCCAGTTGGTATCAACATGTAATAATGGGAAAGGAATTTTACCCGGCGCAAAGGCTTTTCGAGCAAGATGAAGTAATACTGCCGAGTCTTTACCGACAGAGTACAACATCACGGGATTATCAAATTCAGCCGCTACCTCACGAAAAATATGGATAGACTCGGCTTCAAGCTTTTTTAAATGGGTTAAATTCATTGCTAATACAAACTTTATGAAAAATTAATAAGCTTATAATGCCACAAAGAGAATTATTTTCCATATAACAAACGCATTCGATATAACTAAAAGTAATAACGAGCTTGGTGTTTTATAACCCTTTGCCGCTGAAAGCTGCGCTAAATCAATTGTTGCCGCTAATAAGTTAGCGCTAAATAGTGTAGAAAATAAAAAAGTCAGCCTAGGCTGACTTATAAAACGCTTTCACTGTCGGTATTAAGGACAGAAGTTAAATACTGCGGTTAAATACTGCGGTTAAATACGGTTATTAAATAGTTAAGCGCGATTTATTAACATTCACTGTCTTTTCACCAATACCACTGACCTTAGTTAGCTCATCAATGGATTTAAAACCACCAAACTGCTGGCGATAAACAATAATGGCTCGAGCCTTAGTATGCCCGATGCCTTTTAAACTGAGCAACTGCTCAAAAGTTGACTTATTAATATTAACAATGGCTTGCTGTTGAGAAACCTCTACTTTAGCCAAAGATGTTGAGGAAACCTCTTTAGCATGGCTGACGACCGTGCTTATTGACAAGAGTAAAGCTAATGATGCAGTAAATAATGCTCTAGAAAGTACATTTAATTGCTTCTTCATATATTTCTTCCTTGATATAAATTATAGAGATGAATGCCATTTGACATTTTGGCGGTAAAGCTAGTAAGCAACTAGCTCAGCTAGCACCTTACTAGTTTTAGTTGCCAAGCTTACTAAAGTCAAAAAAAAATTAGGGGTAAGACCACAAAAACAACGAACATTTTATCGCTAAAAATCACCCTGAACAAATTAGCACACCTCCATTAACTTGATACTCGACCAAGACCACCATCGCAAATGATAATCATTATCATTGCTAACTTTGTACTTAACTGCTAGCATCCATTTATCTCTTTACGCTGCTTAAAAAGGATAGATATATGGCGCGCGTTATTTACCCGCTTATATTGCTTGTGCTACTAACCAGTACAACTATGGCAATGGCTCAACCAATTAAAAAATTTAAAGTACTCACCAGCTTTACCATTATCGCCGATATAGCAAAAAACATCGCTGGTGACGTCGCTCAAGTAGAGTCGATGACTAAAGCCAATGCCGAAATTCATAATTATCAGGTAACCCCGAGTGATATCCGCCGAGCCCACAATTCTGATCTACTGCTATACAATGGTTTAAATCTAGAACGTTGGTTTGAAAAATTTTTTAATAACTTAGCTGACATTCCTAGAGAAGTAGTTAGTAAAAACATCACCCCCTTAGGCATTGGTTTAGGCCCTTATAAAGGCAAACCAAACCCTCACGCTTGGATGTCTGCTGACAATGCCATCATTTATATTGACAATATCCGCGCAGCATTGGTTAAACACGACCCCAAAAATACCGATACTTATAATATAAATGCCAAAAACTACACCGCCAAGTTACAAGCAGAGCTGGCGCCAATAAAGCAGCAACTAAGCCGTATTCCAGTAGAGCAGCGCTGGTTAGTGACCAGTGAAGGCGCCTTTAGTTACTTGGCTCGAGATTATCAATTAAAAGAGCTGTATTTATGGCCTATAAATGCCGATGCGCAAGGTACACCACAGCAAATAAGACAAGTAATAGATAAAATAAAAGCGAATAATATCAGCACGATATTTAGTGAAAGTACCGTGTCGGCTAAACCTGCTCAGCAAGTTGCTAGGGCTACTAACATACACTACGGCGGCGTACTTTATGTCGATTCATTAAGTAATCAACAAGGTCCTGTGCCCAGTTATATCGATCTGCTTAAAGTAACTTTAACGACTATCAACAAAGGGTTACAACAGCAATGAACGGTTTAGAGGTTAATAATATTAGTGTCAGCTACAACAATGGACATTGTGCATTATCAAATGCCAGCTTCAGCCTCCCCTTGGGCTCTATTACTGCATTAGTGGGTATTAATGGCAGTGGTAAATCAACCATGTTCAAAGCCATTATGGGCTTTGTCTCTCTTAGCCAAGGCAATGTAGAAATATTAGGGCTAACGGTTAAAAAAGCATTAAAAAGTAATCTAGTCGCATATGTGCCGCAAAGCGAAGAAATTGATTGGAATTTTCCTATATTGGTTGAAGACGTGGTTATGATGGGTCGCTACGGTCATATGAATATGTTTAGGCAAGCCAAAGAAAATGATCACCGGCAAGTCGATCAAGCCTTAGCGCGCGTTAATATGAGCAACTATCGTTACCGCCAAATCAACGAGCTCTCTGGAGGCCAGAAAAAACGAATTTTCCTCGCCAGGGCACTAGCGCAAGAAAGTCAGGTTATTTTACTTGATGAACCCTTCACTGGCATAGATGTACAGACCGAAGAGCAAATAATGGCCTTACTTAGAGGTCTTCGTGCAGAGGGTAAAATATTGTTGGTATCAACGCATAATTTAGGCAGTGTGCCTGAGTTTTGCGATAGAACAGTATTCATAAACAAAACCATTTTGGCGCAAGGTGAAACCAAGCAGGTTTTTACTAAAGAAAACCTGCAAAAAACCTTTGGCGGTGTATTACGCCATTTTGTCTTAGCCAGTGAAACGCTGCATAAAGATGATGATGCCAGGCAAGTGACTATTTTATCAGATGATGAACGCCCAGTAGTGCTTTACGGTGAACAAGATAACAGTAAATTAAGCAGCAATGCCGATACTGCTAGTGAGGTTGCTAAGTAATGATTGCTGAGCTACTTAGCCCCTTTAGTTATGATTACATGGTTACCGCTATGCTGGTTAGTGCCTTAATTGGTGGAGTTTGCGCCTTTTTATCGGTGTATCTAATGTTAAAAGGCTGGTCGCTGATAGGTGACGCACTCTCTCACTCTATCGTACCCGGTGTTGCTGGTGCCTATATGTTAGGGCTGCCCTTTGCTCTTGGTGCGTTTTTTTCCGGTGGTTTAGCGGCAACCACCATGTTATTTTTGCAGCAAAAATCTAAACTGAAAGTAGATGCCATAATCGGTTTGATTTTCACCTCTTTTTTTGGCCTAGGGCTATTTATGGTGTCCATCTCGCCAAGCTCAGTCAATATTCAAACCATAGTGCTAGGCAATATCTTAGCCATAACCCCACAAGATACCCTGCAATTAGTGTTAATCGGTGGTATTTCATTGGCCATTTTATTAGTAAAGTGGAAGGACTTAATGGTGGTATTCTTTGACGAACACCATGCCCGTAGTATTGGCTTAAACCCAGTAGCACTTAAAATACTGTTCTTTACTTTACTCAGTGCATCGACCGTTGCCGCCTTACAAACCGTCGGTGCTTTTTTAGTAATCGCTATGGTAGTTACGCCTGGCGCAACCGCCTATTTACTCAGCGACCGCTTTGCCAATGTACTTAAACTAAGTGTCGCTATCGGTACTAGCAGCGCATTTTTTGGTGCCTATTTAAGTTACTTCATTGATGGCGCAACGGGCGGTGTTATCGTGTTATTACAGGCAAGCATCTTTCTGCTAGCTTTCGTTTTTGCCCCTAAATATGGTTTACTCGCCAGCAAGAAAAAAAAGAGCTTAAACACAAGCGAAGCGACATTAAGCAATAATAATAAAGATAAGGAGGTTAAAAATGTCTTTGTTTGATCCCCTATTCACCAGTGCATGGTTAGTATTATTATTAGAGCCTTTGCAATTTACCTTTATGCAGCAAGCTTTCGCATTAGTGATACTGATAGCGATACCAACTGCCCTGCTCTCTTGCTTTTTAGTACTTAAAGGCTGGTCATTAATGGGAGACGCTATTTCTCATTCCATCTTACCTGGGGTTGTTATCGCTTATATCATGGCAATTCCCTATGCCATTGGCGCCTTTATTGCCGGAATTTTTTGTGCGTTAGCCACTGGTTATATTAAGGATCATACGCGCTTAAAGGAAGATACGGTAATGGGTGTGGTATTTTCTAGCCTATTCGCCTTAGGCTTAGTGATGATGAGTAAAATTGAAACGGGTGTGCACCTTGACCATATTTTATTTGGTGATCTTTTAGGGCTAAGTTGGCAAAATATTATCGAATCCGCAGTCATATCAATCGCGGTGATTGGCTTTATCTTGGTTAAAGGTAGAGATCTAGTGGTTTATGTCTTTGATCACCAACATGCAAAAGCTATTGGTTTATCGGTAAAGTTTTTACACTACAGTTTACTGGTCACTTTATCTCTGACTATCGTAGCGTCATTAAAAGTCGTTGGTATGATCCTAGTAATTTCTTTACTCATAGCACCTGGTGCTATTGCATTTTTACTGACTAATCACTTTAACCGCATGCTTTATTTATCGGTAAGTATTTCAATTTCTTGCTCAGTCGCTGGTGTTTATCTCAGTTTCTTTATTGATAGTGCGCCAGCGCCGACCATTATAATGGTGATGTCATTGCTCTTTATTCTGGTATTTAGTTACCAGCAAATAAAAAGTAAAATGATGACGAAACAAGTAATACCAATTTGATTAAATTTCTTCCCAACTCAGAGCTATGCTCGATGTTCAATAACAAGGCGGATTCGTTTCGGTTTAGTCACTCTAAATCAAATGAATTTAACGTAGTTAGTGGTCATCGAGTAAGCTCCCAAGGGCGAGTTTAAAAGGCTTACACACAGCGTTATTGGTTTTGAGAAGGGAATAACCATTCTCTTCAATCAATGCCTTGTCTCTAAGCCTTTTAATTCTCGCTGAGTGGGAAAGAACTTAATCAATTTGGTATAAGTTCAAGTACTGGAACATGCAGAACAACCAACGTCAATGCAAAAGCATCAACGTCAGTTGAGGTATAGTAGCCCTATTTTATCGCCAATTTACTGACAAGTTATTGCCAAATGATTTTACTTAATTGCTCTTGCCCTTCAGCTAAAGTCATTTTAATCACTTTATTATCTTCATCGACACTGATTAAACGCGGTATGCCGCCGCCAGCAAACATTTTATAAATACTTCTGTCTTCATCAACCGCTAGCGCAACGGTAATTCCACGCTTATCTCGCCAAGCTTTAACCGTTGCGGCATCTTCTTCTCTAGCAATAGCTATAATTTCTATGCTTTTATCTGCAAGTAAAGGTGAATTATTTAACGCAGTCAGTAAGCGGTTAGAGTCAGTACACCAGCTGGCAAAGAGTACCACCAACTTTTTCTTATCAGTGCGATGTAAGTTAACTTCTTTACCATCAATGGTGGTAATCGAATTAATTGGTAAAATATCACCACTAGTAATATATACCGGAAACTTCTCTGGCTCATCCGTGCTTAGAGCTCCCGGACTTTGACATGCTGACAAGACTAACCATAAACAAGTTAGTGTACTTACTTTAAGGGTATTATTGATTATCTGTTTTAACATTTGAAATCCCTGTGTACTCGGTTTTATGGTTTAAATCATTGTTAGTGCGGGAAATAGTACAACAAAATATGTCCAAGTGAAAAGCTAAAAACGATATTTATGTTGGTGCTTACTAGGCGATTTCCTATCTATCGCATCGAGGTTAGCGTTATGATAAGTTTCTCCCATAAAAAAGAGCGCCGCTGCGCTCTTTTTTACTCAATTAAATTACGTTATTTAGTGACTCACTTAATACCTAGCAACAAAATTAGCTAACAATATGAGCTAACGCCAATGAAGTTATAAGCCGCCATAAGTCAGTTTTGTTGGCTCGAGTAACTTTTCTAACTCGGTACGAGAAAGTTCGGTATTTTCTTGTGCTACTTCAATAATTGGTCGGTTTTCTTTATAGGCTATTTTTGCTATCTCTGCCGCCTTGGCATAACCAATGAGCGGGTTAAGCGCAGTCACTAAAATAGGGTTACGGGCTAAGGCCTTATTTAAATTATCGGCACGAACGGTAAAGCTAGCAATGGCCTTATCTGCCAATAATTCACTGACATTACTGAGTAACTTGATGCTATTAAGCAGGTTATACGCCACCATAGGTAGCATAACATTCAACTCAAAATTGCCTGACTGACCACCAATGGTGATAGCTGCATCATTTCCTATCACCTGCGCGGCGACCATAGCTGCCGCCTCAGGAATAACAGGATTAACCTTACCTGGCATAATGGACGAGCCGGGTTGTAACGCTTCCAACTCTATTTCGCCCAAGCCGGCTAAGGGGCCAGAATTCATCCAGCGTAAGTCATTGGCTATTTTCATAATAGAGACAGCAATTGTTTTTAATTGCCCAGATAAAGCGACAGCGGTATCTTGAGTGCCAATAAGAGCAAAGAAGTTATCAGCCGCTTTAAAAGTTAACCCTGTGCTGCTGCTGATTTGTCGAGCAAACTCATCAGCGAAATCTACATGGGCATTAATGCCGGTACCTACGGCGGTCCCCCCTTGAGCAAGCAATTGCAATTTCGGCTGGATACTGCGCAATAAATCAATATTGAGCTCTATTTGACTAGCCCAGCTCATTAAGCTCTGACTAAAACGCACTGGCATGGCATCCATTAAATGGGTACGGCCAGTTTTAACATAACTATCAAGATCTTGTGCTTTGACCTCAATAGTTTGCTGCAATGCTGCTAAAGCGGGCAACAAGTTTTTCTCAACGGCAATGGCGGCGCTGATGTGGATAGTGCTCGGAATAACATCATTACTGCTTTGACCACAGTTAACATGATCATTGGCACTGACTAGCGCCCCAAGCTTTAAAGTCGCTAGATGAGCAATCACTTCATTAGCATTCATATTCGAGCTAGTTCCAGAGCCGGTTTGATAAATATCTACCGGGAAGTGCTGTAATAAATCAACTGAATTAAGTAGATCATGCACAGCAGCAATAATCGCCTGGCCAAGGTCTTTAGAAATTAAAGCTAACTTAATATTAGCCGCAGCCGCCGAAGACTTTACCATTAATAATGCTCGTATAAATTCTTCTGGCATGGTTTGACCGCTGATAGGAAAGTTATTAACCGCCCTTTGTGTTTGCGCGGCATAAAAGGCTTCGGCTGGTACCGCTAGCTCACCCATGCTGTCTTTTTCAATGCGTGTGTTCATAAAATACTCCTTGGATAATACGTTAGTAAATAAATGAGAAATTGTCTTTATAAGTGATTGTTAGCAATGACCATTAACAGTGGTAGCTAACAGTCTCGGTTAACAATGGCTGTTAACAATGAAAGTATTGACTGGTTATATTTAATTCTAGCCATAAATGCCGTAAACGCTTTTTGCTTGCTTCACAGTGGCTAATACGGTTTAAATCAGTTAAAGGGCGATAAATATTATCTAAACAAAGTTGCCGCCAATGCTCAGATATTAAATTATCGCAAATAGCATCAAGCAGTAGGCGGAATTGTCCTTGATACAATTGCCAACGAGCATCGTCATCGGCATTGATATCACTACCGGTAAATAGTGTCTGCTCTGCCATCAGCCAAAACGGAAGTAACTGTGGGTTATCTTCATCTTCGGCATAACGTACTTTTTGACGAATGCTGTTAATAGCCGTTGTTTGTATGTCGAAGTAGGTAAAATTCAAAGCATAAACCTTATTGATAACGATTCTCATTATCATACAGTAGATTTTAACCTTAAACAATTACCACATTGAATTACCAAAACCATCCATAAGGAGGAATAACCATTAGCAATGACCGCGACTAAGCACCGTTATTAATGATTGTCACTGATAACAAATAATAAAATACAACAAAAACATTTATCTACTAGCGCTTTAGTCACTGCTTAATTAGAATAGCTGTCATTATTGTATCGCCTGTTAATTAGTGTAAGGAAATCATGAGTAAAGCAAGTAGCCTGTTGACCCCTATATTGGCCAAGCGCCGTGGCAAGAATCCCGATAAGAAAAGCTGGCATAACTTACATGGTAGCAGTAGTAGTTTTGCCTTATACCAAGCAGCACAAACCGCTGAAACGCCCATTTTAGTCATTACCAGTAATACCCCGGAAGCGCTAAAAATAGAGCAAGAGTTACTGAGCTTAGGAAAAAATGATAGTCTTAATAAAGCCAGCATTTGCTTATTTCCCGATTGGGAAACACTGCCTTATGATAACTTTTCTCCTCATCAAGACATTATTTCTCAGCGCCTTGCTACCCTTTATCAATTATCACGTATGCAGTCCGGCATTATTATTGTGCCGGTGACCACGCTAGTACAAAAGCTTGCACCCAAGCAATACATTGAAGCTAATAGCTTAGTGATAAAAACGGGTGAGAAAAAAGATTTACACCAGATGCGACGTACCCTTGAAGCGAATGGTTATCGCCATGTTGAGCAAGTGCTGGAGCATGGTGAATTCTCTGCTCGTGGCGCCATTCTCGATTTGTTTCCCATGGGCAGTAAAAACCCATTTCGTTTAGATTTTTTTGATGACGAAATTGATGAAATAAGACTTTTTGATCCCGAGAGCCAACGTTCAAAAGAAAAAATAACTGAGATAAACTTACTACCCGCACATGAATTCCCTATCGATGAAGCCGGTATTAACTTATTTCGTAGCCAATACCGTGAGCAATTTAGTGGCAATATCCACAAAGAATCCATTTATCATAAGGTCAGTAATGGTATTTTACCGCCGGGTATTGAATATTACCTGCCGCTATTCTTTGAAAATAAAGAGTTCGATAATAAAGAGCCTCTTGATAAACAAACTGTCGGGACTAATAATACTGCGCTTAACAATACCCTTTGCGATTATTTAACCGATAATACCCTTATTGTTATCAGTGGTGATATAGAACATTCTTTAGCACAATATTGGCTTGATATTGACTATCGTTATGAAAACAGACGCTATGATCCAACGCGGCCTTTATTGCCGCCCGAGCAACTGTTTTTAACGGAAGCAGACCTGTACAGTGCGCTTAAACCTTTTGACCGTATCACCATTGCAAAAACAGCTTCAGCAGAGCAACGCGCTGCAGAAAATGAAAATAAACTGAGCAGTGAAGAAAGCATTGAAGTAGCAGCTAAAGCTAAAAGTAAGACCAGTGAGATATGCTTTGATGTTAAACCGCTACCAGATTTAACCATCAATCATAAATTGAAGCAGCCCTTTGAGTTAATTAACCACTTTATTAGCAGCAAAGATACGCCAAGTAAAATACTGTTTATCGCGCAAAGCCAAGGTCGTCGAGAAAGCGTTTTAGAGTTACTTGAACGTGACCATATTAAACCAACGCAATTTACCTGCATCGATGATTTTATCAACGCCAGCGACGCCATTGGTATCACGGTAAATAGCTTAAGCCAAGGTTTTACCTTCCAAGCGAAAGGGGCTAGTAACAAAAATGCTATCGCCTTAGTCACAGAAGCTGAGTTATTGGGCGATCATGTATCCCAAGCAAGACGAAGAACCAAAGCACAAGACCTACAAGCCGATGCCATATTTAAAAACCTGGCCGAACTCAGTATTGGTCAAGCGGTAGTTCATATTGAGCATGGCATAGGTCGTTATCAAGGCTTGCAAACCATAGAAAATGGCGGTATTACCACAGAATTTTTAGTACTGAGTTATGCCAGTGAAGCCAAGCTTTATGTGCCGGTTGCCTCACTGCATTTAATTGGCCGCTACTCAGGCGCCGATAGTGAACATGCGCCATTACACAAACTAGGCACCGACACTTGGAGTAGAGCCAAGCAAAAAGCCGCGGAGAAAGTCCGTGATGTCGCCGCTGAATTACTGGATATTTACGCCAAACGTGCCAGTAATCACGGTCATACCTTTAAGCGTGATAAACAAGACTACCAAGCTTTTAGTGATAGCTTTGGTTTTGAAGAAACTTTCGATCAAAAACAAGCAATTAACGCGGTAGTCAGCGATATGCTCTCGCCCAAAGTAATGGACAGACTTGTTTGTGGTGATGTCGGCTTTGGTAAAACAGAAGTAGCGATGCGCGCAGCTTTTGTTGCGGTAAATGACGGCAAGCAAGTCGCTATTTTGGTGCCTACCACCCTATTAGCTCAACAACATTACGATAACTTTAGGGATAGATTTGCCAACTGGCCAGTGGTGACTGAGGTATTATCACGCTTTAAAACGGCTAAAGAGCAAAAGGAAGTCATAGCCAGAGTAGAGTCAGGTCAAATTGACATTCTCATCGGTACCCATAAGTTACTACAAAACAGCATTAAATATAAAGATTTAGGCCTACTGGTTGTCGATGAAGAGCACAGGTTTGGGGTTAAACAAAAAGATAAAATTAAACAACTGCGTAGTAATGTTGATATTTTAACGCTTACAGCAACGCCTATCCCACGTACTTTGAATATGGCCATGGGCGGCATGCGTGATTTATCTATTATTGCCACGCCACCGGCAAAACGTTTAGCGGTTAAAACCTTTGTTCGCCAATACGATGCAGCACTTATTCGCGAAGCTATTCTAAGGGAAACCTTACGTGGTGGTCAGGTGTACTTTTTACATAACCACGTTGATACCATAGATAAAACCGCCGCGGACATTCAAGCATTGGTCCCTGAGGCTCGTGTAGTCACTGCCCATGGGCAGATGCGCGAGCGCGATCTTGAGCGTGTTATGAGTGATTTTTATCACCAACGCTTTAACGTCATCGTCTGTACCACCATTATTGAAACCGGTATTGATGTACCCAGTGCCAATACAATTATTATGGACAGAGCCGATCACCTTGGTTTAGCGCAACTGCATCAGCTGCGTGGTCGTGTTGGTCGTTCACACCATCAAGCTTACGCTTATTTATTAACTCCCGATGAAAAACGCATTACCAAAGATGCCAAAAAACGCTTAGATGCCATTGCTGCATTGGAAGATTTAGGTGCTGGTTTTACCCTTGCTACCCATGATTTAGAAATCCGTGGGGCAGGAGAATTATTAGGTGAAGATCAAAGTGGCTCAATGAGCCAAATTGGTTTTAGTTTATATATGGAAATGCTCGACCATGCCGTAGCAGCACTCAAAGAGGGTAAGCAGTTATCACTCAATCAAGTGATGTCGGCACAAACTGAAATAGAACTACGGGTACCAGCACTACTGCCCGATGATTATATTTTTGATGTTAGCTTACGCTTAAGTTTATATAAACGTATTGCCAGCTGTAAAAACAAAAGGGAGCTGGATGATATCCAAGTGGAGTTAATCGACCGTTTTGGTTTACTACCACAGCCGAGCAAAAACTTAGTGCATATCGCCAAAGTTCGCCTTAAAGCGCAGACCATTGGTATATCACGCATTGAAGCAAGTGCCACCGGCGGCTCCATTGACTTTAGTGATGATACCACCGTTGACCCTATGTTAATTATTAACTTAATTCAAAAGCAACCCACGGTTTATAGTATGGCTGGTGCCAGTAAATTGAAGTTTGTCAAAGCAACTGAAGATGCCCAAGCACGCTTTACGCTAATTACTAATATCTTAAATGACTTAGCCAAGTAAATGCTTATAATGGTAAACTTGAGCAAGTAAGTTTTAGTAAACTTACTTGCTCAATGTTCACCATAGACAAGTATTGATACCTATAACGCTGAAAATCTGGCTCCTCTGATATATTTTTGCCTTAAAATACGGACTTTTAATGAAATACAACTTTCTTCTTACCTCGGCATTAACTTCATTATGCTTTTTAAGTAGTACGGCAGCACTAGCGGCTAACAGCACTAAAATGTCGGCAGAAAAACCTGCGCGCTGGTTTGAGATTGAAGTCATTCTTTTTAAACACACCTCAACAAAAGCGGATAATAAAGAGCAATTTACCGCTAGAGACCTAACAGCTAAAAAACGTCGCGCCTTTGATTTATTAGCCCCTTATTTGCAACCTAATATAGCTTCTTTAAAGCAGTTATTGCCTAATTGTCAGCAACCACAAAGCAAATTACCTTATAACATTAGTATTACGCCGTTTAACTTATGGCCAGCCATCACTAGTAAAGAAAGTACTGATGCAGAGCTTAGTGATAAAGAGAGTGCTAATGGAGAAGTTACTAACATAGCAGAAGGCAACAGTGAAAATTTCGAGACAGAAAGTGAACAATACAAGTCTCAGGCTGAGGCTCAAAGCAAGGGAGCAGTAATTTCGTCAGCGAAAATGTCTGTGACTGTTCTTGCAGATACCAGCAATGACACGACTGAAGCTATACTTGATGAAAAGACTGAGACACAAACTGAACTAGCCACAGCTGCACAAAGTTACCAAGCACAATATGCCAACATTGAACTGCCCGTTTATGATCAATACCCCAGCTCTAGTAAGTCTGCTTTGTGTGTCATTCCGGCCGATTTTTTCCAGCAGCATTTAAGCGCTGAACAGCTTGAAAATTTTAGTCTCGATGGCTATCCCGTTGAAAAATTAGCAACAACCATTAATGGCCTTGAACAATGGCAAGACGATGAAAATGGCAAAATCACTTGGGCCAGTGATAAGGCATATCTCATTAGCCAAGACTCTTTACGGTTAAAGTCTATCGCTAACCGCATCAAGCGTTCTCGTGATTATAAGCCGTTATTACATTTGGGCTGGCGCCAAATTGCTGCAACCAGAAGACAAGCACAAGCGATGAAGTTATACGCTGGTGAGCATTTAGAGTTTGACTACCAACAAGCACTCACTCAGCAGCAAGCTGAGCAAACCGCTCTTGAGTTAGAGGCTATTTTAGCGCAAAGACAACAAACAGAAGCGCTTTTTAACAGCCAATTACTCATGGTTGATAATGACAGCGAAAGTAATCAAGCTTTGCCTATAGACATTACTGCGACTGACAATACTGCGACTAACAATACCAATATAGATACAACAACTAGTGATATATTAGCTAACCAGCCAAGCTTACCCACAGATGAGCTATCGATAACAGAGCAGTTACGTCAACAAGCAAAGCATCAACAACTTAACAAACTTTATCAGCAATTTGCCTTATTAGATTCTTCCCTGTCACATAGTGGCGAAGATAATAAGGCGAGTACAAGTGCTAATGACAGTAATGAGCCAATGCTCACCGAAGAGCAAATTGATCAGGTAGTTGCACAGCTCTCCGCCGATATTAACAAGCAACAGAGCAGACAATTGAGTGGCATCGACGACCAAGAAAGTCCAGCAGCAATACCGCCACTACAACCTTGGTATCTTGATGGACTATTTAAAGTACACTTAGATCATTATCTTTATATTAATAGTGAATTTAATATGGTCGAGTCATCAAATAAATCCTCTATGCTGGCTGATAGTGCCGATAAAAGAGCTAAAGCCGACAGTAAAAATAAGGTTATCTCTTTTAAGCAAGACCGCCGGGTTATCACAGGCGAGATTCATTATTTTGATCACCCACTCATAGGCATGGTCGTGCAAATCAGGCGCTTTGATCCAACTAAACCAGCAAGAGAAGCAGTTAGTCAGTCAAAAAAGTAAAAGGCTATGAGCTGATATATGAGCAAAGCAGGACCAATGTATTAAGCCCAGACATCAAACAATAATTACCGAAAAAAGGTTACTAACATGGATAAAGAAATAGAAATTCAAGCGGCTGTATTGCGCCGTTTACTTGCGCACTTAGACTCACGTAAAGACGTACAAAATATTGAGTTAATGAATTTAGCGGGTTTTTGCCGTAATTGTTTTAGCAAATGGACAGTGCAGGAAGGCGAAAAGTTAGCTGTTGAGGTTGATATCGATACTGCCCGTGAACAAGTTTACGGTATGCCTTACAGTGAATGGAAAGAGAAACATCAATTGCCAGCAACCGAAGAGCAGATGGCAAAATTTAATGCGCTCAATAAGAAATAATAATATGTAGTTCTTTGGCTACTAAGTAATCTAGTAGCCAATTTACTAGCGATAACTCAAAATAAAGTAGCTACTGATCTTCTCTTAAAATAGCGAGTTATGAAAATCAAACTATGAGAATTGAGCGATTTCCGCTTCAGTTAATTCACGCCAATCACCTGGCGCTAAGTCACCCAGGGTTATTTGCCCGATCTGCTCTCTATGTAAGCCCACTACTCTATTACCTACCGCAGCAAACATACGTTTAACTTGGTGGTATTTTCCTTCGGTAATAGTCAGTAATACTTCACTTCGGTATGACGCTTCATCAACTAAATCAATTTCTGCTACCCGCGTTAATATTGCAGGCCTAGTTAGTGAGTCTTCACCCTGTAATTGCAGGCCTTGATCAAACCTAGTGACTAAGTCTGCAAGTTTTTCATCATTAATCTCATTACGTAGCCATACCCGGTAAGTCTTTTGGCATTGTTTTTTTGGTGAGATAACATTATGTGACCAGCGCCCATCATCGGTGAGCAGCACTAAGCCGGTGGTGTCAGCATCTAAGCGGCCAGCGATATGTAAATCAAAAGCCTTATCGACTTCAATAAAGTTAAGCACCGAAGGATAACCTTCATCAACATTTGAGCAAATACTGTCAACGACTTTATGTAAAATATAATAGCGTGAACCACGTGCGGTAAGCTCTTGGCCGTCAATGGTAATAGTATTATTTTCATGTACTTGCATAGCGGCATTTTTAGCGACTTCACCATTAACCCGCACTTCCCCGCTTTTAAGTACTTTTTTAGCTTCTGTTCGGGTCAGTTCAGTACTTTTACAAATGAATTTATCTAGGCGCATAATCTGAATAAGGGTAATTAATGATGATGAAAAGCGCCATTATCCGCATTGTTGCACAACAAGCAATAACTAATACCATTTTCATTAAGTTTATGATCTTGTTGTACGTAGGAAAAATAAATCAAGGCAAGGCGCTCGATTGACCAATAGCTGGCTATTGGGATTGAGAGCAACGCCGCCTTGGAGTATTTTAACCAGCACAAGTGGGCAATAATTTAATGAAATTAGTATAAGATCACTTTGTTGTTAACCGGGGAAAATAAAGCGCCTTTAATTAAGGATTTATTCGGCTTCGGCCAAATACCAATAACCTTGGTTAAGCAGCTCAGTTGCTAGCTCAACAAAAGCGGAATTATGACTCCACTCGCTGAGGTCATCAGGCGATAACATCACCTTGTCACAAAGTAACTTCACGCCATTGGCGATTTCTGCAGAAAAAGCTAATTCAGTGCCATTGATATAACAAATGCCTTGTTCAATGGTATCTTCAAAGTAGAAAGCACGTAAACCGCCTAAACGTTTAATAGCATGGCTATTGAGTAAATTACTCACTTCCGTCAACTCAAACGGCTCATCGGGCAATAAGGTATCAAGATCATGCTTTGCCGCCGTTAAAAACTGGCCAGTGAATGTTTTAAAGCTCGCCTCATCATCAAGTAAGCTCTGAATTTGGCTTTTAATATTGGCGTAATCCTCGTTAGTCACTTCACCACTGTGGCTAACAACCTGTCTATTAGGATCGGTTAATAACTTGCAGCCTTTATCATTATCAATTAAATGATCGGCAAAAGCGCTAAGTACACTTACCGCTGAATTGGCACGAAAACCGACAGAAAAGCTCATCGAGGTATCAATGGATATGCCTTCATGAGGGAACCCTGGCGGAATATATAAAATATCGCCCGTCTCTAGTTCTACATCGATGATAGCCTCAAAGGGCTCGACATGTAATAACGATTCGTGCGCAGCAAACTCAACATGTGAACCGTTATCGCCAACGCGCCAGTGACGTTTCCCTGAGCCTTGGCAAATAAAAGTATCATAGTTATCCATATGTGGACCGACACTGCCGCCAGGCATAGCGAAACTTGCCATTAGATCATCTAACCGCCAGTGGGGCAGAAAGCGAAATGCTTCAATAATTTCTGCCGCTTCTTCAGAGAAGTTATCAAGCGCTTGTATCACTAGTGACCAGTTTTCACTGCCTAAGTGTTCATAGCTTTCAAATGGACCAAAAAAAGCTTGCCATTGACCATCTTTTTTATGAACCAAACGAGACTCTATTTGTTCTTCCATAGCAAGACCTGCCAATTCGTCCGCAGCAATGGGGTCAATAAAGTCTTTAAACCCCTGGCGAATTACTACCGGTTTTTTTTGCCAGTATTCATCGAGAAATTCTTGCTGGGTCATTTGCTTCAAGTTTAAGGTATACATAGTTTTCCATTCTTCTCATTAAGTTACTTTAGCTATTGCTTAGCTGGTGTTGAAAGTTAAGCCACAGACATGCCGGCAATTTTATGCCAAAAACCATTACACTCATTTATATCGTCAAGTTCTGTTCTCAAAGGCTTAACGAGTTGCGCTCTAAAATTATCAAGTTGGCTAAAGGCTTGGCTGCTATCAGCACTGATTCTGGCAATATCAACCCCCATTGCATCAAGGGCTGGCATTTCATTGATTAGATTATACTGGTAACCCGACATAGTTTGAATACCATTGAGCAGAAAAACACGTTCGCCTTCGCGACTATTCATTCGGCGACCTTGTGGATATTTAATACAACAATACTCACAATCATCTTTTGCTTTATCTTCAGAGCGCGCAGTAAAGCAACGCGCCGAGTAAGCTAACGGTAAATATCCCCAAGAAAACACTTCACACTCAAATTGCTGCCGAATACCAGCATCAGTAGCCTGATTTAATAATATTTTTAACCAATCACCACTTAGCTCTACCGGCATTAACCAACGGGTCATGCCTTGTTTGAGTAAAACTTTAAGAGTAGATAAGTTGTAGCAATTTATTGCCGGCCCTGCGACAAAAGGCATTTTTAGCTCATGCATTATTTGCACTGCGCTTAAGTCATTGGCTTCAATGAGAAACTCGCCATTAGCACATAAACGTTTCAGTACTTGTATTTCAGCCGGTGACTCTAATAAAGTCATGGTAGAGACCACCACTTGTTTATTGGTGTCCTGGGCGACTTCTCTCGCTAAACCGAGCCAATCTTTAGAACGCAGTTCTCGCCTTTTCGAGCAAACTGTTTCACCCAAATAAATAATATCTGCGCTTGATTGTTTCGCTTGTTGATAGAAGTCTGCCACTTCATTTTTTGGCCAGAAGAATAAACTTGGCCCTAAAGAAAATTTCATAATTTTTCTACTTTTATTGCTATCGCCAATCTGATAGTTATTCAGCTTTAAGCTGTAATATTTCTATTTAGAGGAAAAAGCACGGAGTTGACGATAGTCAATGAGTACTTATGACAAATAAATTGGACTATACAGCGACAAGATTAGTGACTATTACTGCCACTTGCGATGATATGCACCTAACGTGGTTTGTGAACCTTCCGACAAATTGGCTAAGGTATTCATCCATTTGTCTTCAACTTCAAAGTTTTCCGGGCTGAGTTGATGGCGATCTAACGCCATGCGCCACGTTTTAGTAACTTGCTCAACATAAGCCGGACTACGTTGCCTGCCCTCAATTTTAACCGACACTATGCCCATAGCATTTAAATCTGGAATTAGCTCTAGCGTATTTAAGCTAGTCGGCTCTTCTAAGGCATGGTACACATTATTGTCGACTTCAAAGCGTCCTTTGCACAGTGTTGGATAACCGGCATTTTCATCAGGTTGATAGCGGTCAATGAGTACGCCATTTAAGCGAGACTCTAAGCCTTGATCTGTTTCTTGCCAGCGTACATATTTGGCTGGTGAACAAGCACCGACGGTATTAGGTGATTCTCCGGTCATGTAAGAAGATAAATAACAACGGCCTTCCGCCATAATACATAGACTGCCAAAAGCAAAAACTTCTAAAGGAACTGGGCTACTTTTGGCTAATTGACGCACTTGTTGCACAGACAATACTCGTGGCAGTACCACACGAGAGACATCAAAGTTATTTTTAAAGAATTTTATCGCTTCTAGGTTGGTGGTTGAAGCTTGCACTGAAACATGACGTTCAACCTCAGGGTATTTTGTTGCCGCATAATCGAGCACTCCTAAATCGGCAATAATTAAGGCATCGGTACCTATAGCAACCGCGTTATCAACAGCTTTTCGCCAACGATGTTCGCCACCTGCATGAGCAAAGGTATTGATGGCAACATGGAGTTTTTTTCCCCTTTGATGTACGTAATCTGCTGCTTTAGACAACTTGCCATCATTAAAGTTAAGTCCAGCGAAATGACGGGCATTGGTATCATCTTTTAAACCAATGTAAACCGCATCGGCGCCATTATCTATGGCTGTTTTTAATGCTGGTAAATTACCAGCGGGACAAAGTAACTCCACATTGACTCTCCATTGTAAACTTTTTAGTCATGATATTTGTCAGCAGTGTATGTTGTTCATCATTCTTATTTATTGATGTGTATTAAAGAAAACTTGATCTGCAATATTAATTATTTTTTATGCCTTGCTAGAATGTTCCCTTGTTATTAAGCTGCGTTAGAGTAAACAACAGTGCTAAAATTTCCTGCGTTATTATCTAAATCATTAGCTTTGCCACAATCCTTACCTTCAACACAGACAATAACAGCAAGTATTGCTCCGTCATTGTCACTGATTGAGCAAAAGTTACCTTTGAGCGTTAAGGCCAGTATAATCAAGCTGATGCCCAAAATATTACGGCCAAGTTTACGTATACTGCCTTTTAGTGCACAAAGATCGCTACTGATACCCGCACTACACTCTATTTTTAGTGAAGCTATCGAAGATGGGGATTTTGAGTTTTTACAAGATAAGTGGTTAAAAATTTCGATTGCCGACTTGCAATTAAACTGGTGGTTAAGCTTTGATAAAGATCAATTAATCATGGCTTCAGCAGAAGAGAATATTAGTGAAGATGTTAGTTTTAGTGCTAATGGCGATGACTTGATACTCATTGCTGGTCGTAAACAAGACCCAGACACGCTGTTTTTTCAACGTCGCTTAAAAATTGAGGGAGATACTGAACTTGGCTTAGAGGTGAAGAACTTAATTGATGCCATTGATATTGAGCAACTACCAAGCTCTATTCATTATTTAGTAGACTTTGCCGCTAGTTTTTTACAAAACACTCACGATGCACTTACTTTACCAGAGCGCTAAAGATCACATGCCAGCGGCACATTTCAGCGGGAAAACTCTGAAGAGTATAGCTTTCTGCTAACCCTACTCTTACCTGCTAAATTTCAATTTATTGTCAGCCAAAGAGACCTTCGTCATTCCTATTCCAGTCATTTATTAACCCTCAGCAAAGCCCTTAGACTTTTTCATTACTTTGATTTTTCAAAGGTATATTTGATAGTAGAGAAGCTATCGTTTACAGTGATGTTACGGAATAACTCATCAGAGTTATCATCCACTAAAACAATAAAAAAATAGTGCTCGCATTAATTCGTAAGGGATATATCGGATTGAATAAATAGGCTCTGTAAAATCGATATTTAAAGGTTATTAGTCTTAATGAATTTATCTCAATTTGAAATAAAAAAAATCATCTATTCCTACGAAGATACAGTTGTCGCGCGTGCTGTCCCTAACAGTACCGAGTTTGATGCTGCAACCGTTATTATTAAATACCAAAATACTGACTACCCTTCCGCTGAGTTAGACTCTCGCTGGAAAAATGAATTTAATGTTTTACGTGCTATCAAGTCAAAATGGGTGATTAAAGCACATGCTTTAATGCAACATAAAAATTGTCATATTTTAGTCTTAGAGGATTTTTCGTCAACAACCTTAAGTGACCTTATTGCGACAAAGACACTAACTTTTATTCAACGTTTACATATCGCCTGTCAGTTAACTTCAGCCTTAGCAGAAGTTCATCATTGTCAATTAATCCATAGAGATATTAACCCGAGTAATATTTTAATAGATGCCAAGACACTGCAATTAAAACTGTGTGATTTCGCCTTAGCCACTCGTCTTAGCCATAAACAAATAAAATTATTGAATCAAGATCTATGGGGGAAATTTGAATATATTTCACCTGAGCAAACCGGACGTACCAATATAAAGGTAGATTATCGTAGTGACTTTTATTCGTTAGGTGTCACCTTGTATGAACTATTCAGCGGACGGTTACCCTTTACTTCACAAAATGCGATGACATTATTACATTCACATATTGCTCGCACACCCAAGCCCTTAACTGAAGTAAAGCATGGCATCCCTGCAGTAATTTCCGCAATAATCAGTAAACTCATGGATAAGTCACCTGAAAATCGCTACCAAAGTACTTATGGTTTACAAACTGATTTAGACACATGCCTAGATAAATGGCAGAAGAACAACTCAATTGATAATTTCACTTTAGCGACAGCTGATGTTTCCCTGCACTTTAATGTCTCTAATAAACTCTATGGGCGTGAAAACGATCTAGCCACTATTTTAGCTGGCTATCAACGCGCATGCACCGGACATACCGAGTTGGCTATGGTAAGCGGTTACTCTGGTGTCGGTAAGTCAGCATTAGTACATGAATTGCAAAAAAACATTATCGCCAGCGACGGTTTATTTATCATGGGTAAATGTGATCAATACAACCGTGGACAACCTTTTTTAGTCATAATTGCAGCACTGCAGCAATTATTACAACATTTGTTAAGTGAAAATAGTGAAAGGCTCAATCAATGGCGAAGTAAACTACAAGTCGCACTTGGTAATAATGCCGCCATTATTACTGAGTTACTACCCGACTTAGTCTTAATTATCGGCCCGCCATCACCATTAACAGTATTACCGCCGGCAGAAGCAGAAATACGCTTAAACCTGGTCTTTATTGATTTTGTTAGTGTGCTGTACTCTAAAGAGCAACCACTGGTTATATTCCTCGATGATTTACAGTGGGTTGATATGCCCACATTGACTTTATTACAACAAGTGAACAAAGGTAGTAAGAATGGTTTATATATCATTGGAGCCTACCGTGATAATGAAGTGGATGAGACACACCCCCTTACTGTAGCCTTACAAAAAATAGCACAAAAAAATGTACTAACAAAAATACATATCTCCCCGCTAAAAATTCAACACGTGCAGCAATTATTGTGTAATACCCTGCAGTGCGACTTTGACCATGTATCAACCTTGGCTGAGATATGTTTCAAAAAAACACAGGGTAATCCCTTTTTCCTCAATCAATTATTATTGTCAATGTATCAAGATGACTCTATTAGTTATAATCATAACAATGGCATCTGGCAGTGGTCTATTGAAGCAATACTAAAACACTCGATGACAGATAATGTTGTTGATTTAATGATTGAAAAGTTTAAACAGCTAAATAGAGAAACTCAGTTACTTGCCTCTATAGCCTCACATCTTGGCCATAACTTTAGCCTGAGACAATTATCCTCTGCGTGCAAATACGATACAATTACCACAGCAAAAATTTTATGGCCATTACTCGAGTCGGGCTTTATATTGCCACAAGACGAGCATTATCAATTTATAGATGATGTACATAGCCTAAATAAATCTCACTATTGCTTTTTACACGATAAAGTTCAACAAGCCGCTTACCAACTCACACCTGAAGAAGGTCGCGAAGAGTTATTATTGCATATAGGTAAACATTGGCTAGCAAACATCACTGAAGCAGAATTAGAAGCTAACATTTTCACTTTGCTGCGAGTACTTAATGGTGCCATCAATATCATCGGTAACAAGGATGATTTAAAAAAGATAGTCAGCTTAAATTTAAGAGCTGGATTAAAAAGTAAAGATGCAGCGACTTATGAAACAGCGGCCAGCTACCTACGTATTGCTAAAGCACATTTAGGCGCTGACGCATGGCAAGAAAACGCTGAGCAAACATTAGCCATAGAGAAGAGCTTAATCGAGACAGAATTTTTAGCCGGAAACATTGATACGGCAAGAGATTTATACCTTGAGGGTGTTAATAGCGCCCCGACCAATAAAGAAAAAGTAGCTTTAATATTAGTACAGGCAGACCAATTTCAATCAAGAGGAAGTTTTCCTGAAGCAATAGAAGTATTAATGGGCGGCTTGGCCAGCTTAAATATTGACTTTCCATTAAACGAAACTGTTGCCGAAGTACAGTTATTAGCTACTTTTACCCGCACACAAAACTTACGTCTGCAATATACCAATGAGCAGTTATTAACGGCGACAAAAATGACAGATGAGCATAGTTTGTTGCGAATGGAAATACATAATGCTTTAGCACCCGCTCTTTACTTATCTGGCTGTGCTCGTTCATACGCGACTAACGCCTGTAATATGGTGCAACTTACCTTAGCACATGGGCAATGTGAACTTAGCTCCATTGGCTATGCAGCTTATGCTACGGCAATGTCTATGATGGGTGAAAAGTACCCTGTTTGTTACCAAATGAGTAAATTGGCGAAAAGTGTTTCTGATCTTTGGGGAAGTAAGTATCACCGGGCAACCATCTATCAATATTTTGCCTCAAGTTATCAACATTGGTGTGAGCCAATCGAAAATACTTATGTTTTTCAAGAACAAGTTATTACTTGGGGTGAAGAAGGCAGCAACCTAGTTTTCGCTGGTTATTGTGTTTTATTTAAGGCTTGTAATAAGTTTATAAAAGGCGAAAAACTTGATGTTTTGCAAAAGGATATAGAGCAAGGCTTAGCTTTTTTAAATAAAAAACAACAACCAGCAACAGTGACCTTTCTCTTACTAGGTGTCTATCAATCATTATTAGCCTTACAAGAAAACACAATGGCAGAAAATTCATTAAATACTGAGTCATTTAATGTCCGCCAGTATTTTAACGATGATTTTCATGCCCCCTCAATGGATATGGCCTTTTATACTTTTGCAACTCTTCGTTTTTCTTACTTAATGAATGACAAAGCCTTACAGGCACAATGTATCAAAAACATTGATATTGTCTGCATGTTTTTACCCGACAGCCCCATAATGACCGAGAGCTTGTTTTATCAGGCATTAATTTTACTCGATAACAACAGTGCCGAAGCTATTGCTACAGGCGTATTTAAAGATAATGCTAAAGATGGTGCGACAGATCATTATCAAGATAAGCTAAGCAAAGAAAACCTAGAAAAAGCACAAGAAATTTGTGACAAATTTCAAACATGGGCAATTGATAGTAACAAAAACTATCAACACAAATATCTGCTAATCGCTGCGGAAATAGCCAGAGTAAAAGGCCAAGACTCTTTAGCAACAGAGCTTTACAGCAAAGCACTTGATGCCGTTGAAATAGCCAATTTCATCCATTGTGAAGCACTTATTAACGAGCGTTACGCAAAGTACTGGGCCGATTTAGGACAAAAGAGAATCGCTGCGCATTGTATTAAAGATGCCCATTACCTTTATGCTCGTTGGGGAGCTACAGCTAAATGTACCCTGTTAGAAGAACAATGGCCGCAGCAACGTTTCAATTTAATAAATGCTACTTATGGCTCAGGCAGCAGTTTACAGCACTCAATACAAAGTACACTCGTTGAGCAAACCCACTCTCTTGATTTACATTCTCTGCTAAAAGCCAATCAGCTTTTATCTGAAGAAATATATGTCAATTCTTTATTAAAAAAGATGATGAATGTACTGATGGAAAATGCTGGTGCGCAGACTGGCGCAATTATTATTAACGAAGATGAACAGTTAAAGCTAGAAATAGTTGGCGCTATCAATGATTCTTTAGGCGGTATTGACTGTCAATTATATAATATTAACCTTGATGATGTTGATAGCGCGCAGCAACCTTTATTACCCGATACCATCATTCGTTATACACAAAAAACCATGAAAACCTTGATTATAGATAATCCTGGTGAAGATCCGCGCTTTATTAATAACAGTTATTTACGGATAAATAATCCCAAGTCAGTCCTGTGTTTACCTATTACCGGTCAAGGTCGATTAATCGCTATCGTTTATTTGGAAAACAACTTAATAGAATACGCTTTTACTAAAAAACATAAAGATACCGTTGAGCTTATTTCTGCACAAGCAGCTGTTTCTTTAATTAATGCCAGACATTATGAAACCCTAGAAAAGAAAGTCGCTCAGCGTACTGAAGAACTGCAAATGTTAGCCATTAAAGATGGTCTGACTGGTATTTTTAATCGCCGTGAGTTTGATAACACCCTAGACAAAGAGTGGAGCCGTGCTTCTCGGGAGTTTGGTTCATTATCTTTAATGATGATAGATATAGATCACTTTAAAGCCTATAACGATAATTTTGGCCATCCTGAAGGTGATGCCTGTATAAAGTTAATTGCTCAAGCGTTAACCGCCGTTGTCGGGCGTAAAAATGATTTTGTTGCGCGCTATGGTGGTGAAGAGTTTGTTATTTTAATGACAACCTCAGATAAAAATTCGGTTGAAAGTCTTGCTCAACGTTGTCTGCAGAAAATTAGGGATTTAGCCATAGCTCATCAATTTTCAGACACTGCCGAACATGTCACCATTAGTATTGGTATAGCGACGATAGATGTATTACCTAATGTAGAGGCCACTACCTTAATAAAACAAGCTGACTCAGCCTTGTATCAATCGAAAGAAAATGGTCGTGACCAATATACTTATTCTTCAGTGCCTGCAATGCTAATTTAAGCTGAATGAAGCTGTTAGTGCTATAGAAAGTAACTACTAACAGCTTTACTCATTCGTTGTTTAATACTAATAAATAAAATGGCTATTAAATACTTATACTAAACATGTGTACTAAACACCTGTAATAAGTACCCGATTAAATGCTGGTACTATTTGGGATCATAGAGGGTAACTGGAAAGTATAAGGCATTGCCCGCGTCTTATTACGCTTACAGATCTCTATTTCAATACTTGCCAATTCGCACTGAAAGTCAGCCACTGCCTCGGCAACGTTTACATCCTTAAAATAAGCAATGCGCGGATCTTCATTATATTTGCCAAAAACATCATATTGAACACCACTTAACAAATACTCAAAAGACAAGGTATATAAGGCAATATCAAGGGGAGGACACCAGGCTAGTAAATCCTCAGCGGTATTCATTTCAGTATCTTTTCCTGGAGGCTCTCGGTAAAGACAACCGGTGACACTTGGCGCAAAAGACATCAATGGATATTGCGCATAGTTTACTGCTGCATGTTGCGGTCCAGCAAGGTAAATAATATGGGAAACTAGCTCAACCAAATAATCAAAACTATCAATTTTATAAGGCTGTTCGCTATTTCCTGTCGCCGTTAAACCATCCAAACCTTTAAATTTTGCCAGCTTAGGTGAAACTAAAGCGGCAATAAATGCTTGTAACTCGCTATCCTCGGCAACGACACTGTCATCGTTTTTATAATATACCGTCAAATATTCGCGAACAAATTTCTTAATCGCTTGCCATAAGAGCAAGGTATCATCACGAAACTCAAAACCAGGTAAACTATTTTCATCAACCCCACGGTCTTTAAATAACTGCTCTGGACTTTGACCATCCCAATGCCAAGCTTGTCTTGCTTCAGCAATCATCTCAAAAGAAGATTCAGGTGTTAAACCAACATCACAAGCGGTAACGCCACCAGGGATAATTAAATTATGTAAAGCATCGTTATTAATACTTAGGGTGAAACGGAAGTGTGGTATCAACAACGTTAGTAACGGGTGCTGTGCTGATAATTCCCTGTGGGCAGCAATAATGATGCTATCCATGATCAAATGACATGCGCCAAGGTGAGCTACATTTTCATGTTGTATGGCACTACAAATATTAACGATTTGTTTGGCTACCTGCCATTTCAAACCATTTATATCATTGACATCACTAGCATCATTAGGGGTAAAGATCGGAGTATTAAAAGTGTCATGTTGTTGGTCTAATTGAATAGCGATGGGTCGCATATAACCGTCAGTTTCAGGATAACCTTCGGCACGGGTATTACTCCAATAAAATACAGCTATAGGTGCGGTAACGTAACGCTGTTTACCATGGAGCATATTACTTTTCTTGCCAATCAACATTGTATAGTCACAAACGTACAGTCTTTTTTCTGCTACCGCCGTCTGTAAATTAATACTGCTATCCGCTAATACTGACTGTAATATACTGTCTGTCAGTGGCATTTTTTCAAGTAATGAGGTTAATGAAATGGCACTTTTTGTCGGGGCATGTTCGTCACGTACCGCGATTAAATTAGTAGTATTAAAACCTGCCGTCTGTAAATAACCAAAAAACCAATCCTGCTGATAAGGTTCTTTATCACTTTCCATCCAAGGCTTCTTTTTAATTGATACGGTTAATGGTGGTGTTTCAAGTGACTGGTAAAGATCTCGATAGTCCTCAACAGTTGTTGCAGTAAGGTAATCACGTTTACCGTCATTGTTTAATAAGTCATATAAAGTAGATTTTAATAAGGCTGTTGGTCCTTCTTCTTTAACCTCTTCAATAACCGCTTCAATGCCTGTCATCATTTTTATTAAGTCTTTCGGTATATTGACTGCATCCTCAATGGCTACAGGTAATTTACTTAGACTATACATAAAGACTTTTAAGTTTTTCATGTCTTTCTGCGGATGAAAAACACTCATCTCTTTTTCTAACTTTGTATAACTTTCCTGTATTTCTTTAAAAATATCGCTATCAACATCCCCCTTTAGCTCTTTTTCAAGCAGTTCGATTACATTGCTTTTAAAATTTTCTCCCAAGCGTAAAAACACCTGCAGGACACCGGCTTTGTATTTAAGTGAAAATTCTTCACCTTGCGGTACGTCAGCTGACAGCGGGACACCTTCCAAATATGATGTCATATAATTGTATTTAGTCCGTGCCAAAGATAATTGAAATTTACGTTGTTCTTTTAACTCAAGTGAATCATTTTGAGGCAGACTAGGTAGGGTTGTAATCGACATTGTGCATCCTTGTTTTTATTTTTATTTGCTTTTGGTATGAACCAGACAAACTATATGAACTTTAGGATAAAAACAAATATATTATGAGGTTAGAGGCGTTAAGTCATTTAGCATAACGAAGCGACCACATCGAATGACATGGTCGAATTAGATTAGTGTAAGGTATACCAAGTTGATTAAGTTCTTTCCCACTCAGCGAGAATTAAAAGGCTTAGAGGCAAGACATTGATTTAAGAGAATGGTTACTCAGGAGAATAAGCTCCTGCATTCTCTAATAACCTACGTCCATGTAGCGTCCTTCTCAAAATCAATAACGCAGCATATAAGCCTTTTAAATTCGCCCTTTGGGAGCTTGCTCGATGCTCACTAACATCGTTAAATTTATTAGATTTATAATAACTAGATCTAAACACATTTGCCTTGTTATTGAATATCGAGCATAACTCTGAGTTGGGAATAAATTTAATCAAATTGGTATCATACCAAGCTAGCTGCGTACGCCCTTGCTTTAGCTAAATCTTCCGGAGTATCAACACCTTCAACAGGCACATGACTATTAGCTACGGCTACATGAATTCTCTCCCCCTGATATAAGACTCTTAACTGCTCAAGGGCTTCAACTTGCTCTAATTCACTCGTTGGCCAATTGACATAGTCTTTAATAAAACCAGCACGATAAGCGTAAATACCCACATGTCTTAAGTAAAAATCACCTATGGCACGAATATTTTCCTCGGTACTGGCATTAGCCGTTAAAAAACGCTCTCTATCATAAGGGATAGTTGCCCGAGAAAAATACAAAGCATAACCATCTTTATCGAGTATCACTTTAACGGCATTAGGGTTAAAGGCTTCATCAACAGAGTCAATCTTGATAGCTAAAGTCGACATACGTGCGACATCACGATTTTGCTGTTGATTAGCTAAGTTATTAGCTACTTGAGCAATATTTTCTGGCGGAATAAAAGGTTCATCACCTTGCACATTAACGATAATTTGCTCATCACTAAATTGATATTGCTGCATAACTTCAGCAAGGCGCTCAGTGCCAGACTGATGATCCGCGCGTGTTTTACACACTTCACCGCCAAAACCATTAACAACGGCAGCAACTTCATCATTATCGGTAGCAATAATAACTTTACGCGCGCCGCTTAACTGAGCCTTTTCAGCAACCCATTGGATCATTGGTTTACCATTAATATCTGCCAACACCTTACCCGGTAGGCGTGACGACTGATATCTGGCCGGAATTACAACGATAAAATCAGCACAAGTAGCTGTTAAATCGCGGGCTGAACTGTTACTTGCTGAGCTGGCACTAACTGACATATTGCTCCACCCTACTCAGCTGACTGACTTGATTTAATTTCGCGGGCTTCGCCTTCAAGTAGTACTGGAATATCTTTTTCAATGCGGTAAGCAAGTCGATCAAAATGACAAATGAGCTCTTTTGCTGCTTTATCATAATCTAACTTACCTTTACATACTGGACAGGCAAGGATTTCCATTAATTTTGTATCAAAAGCCATAATCGTTTCTCTATTTTATTTATGAACGCCACGGGGAATAGTGGCTTTAACTTGTTCTCGTAATACTTGCTGCTCTGCTTGAGAAAATGTTGCATCAACAGGTAGGTACCACCAATTGGGTTTACAAAAGCCACGGCATTTAACCGCATCTTTTTCTGTCATTAATAATGGTATATTATCATCAAAGCCATTAAAATCAGCAAGGGTAAAACTGTGATGATCAACAAAGCTTTGTTGATTTTCTATTATAAAACTATGTTTTTTTAAGGTATCAAAAAAGCGTTGTGGCGCGCCAATACCCGCAATAGCATTAACACAAGCATGGATATCAATAAAATCAAACAGATTAATACGTTCACCTGTTTGAAGATGACAAAGCTCTGTTGCCGCCAGACTCATTTGTATCGATGCAGAAGAAACCTTTGCATTATTAGCAACTTCGCAATTATAAATGACCAAATCACTTGTTGCTAAGCGCCATTGCCCTTCTCGTAATGGCCCCGCAGGTAATAATAAGCCATTACCAAATAAACGCTTACCATCAACAATAATCAACTCGACATCACGCGCTAGACGATAATGCTGCAATCCATCATCACTAATAATAATGTCGCAACCTTGAGCAATGAGTAGTTCAGCACTGGCAATACGATCGCTACCAACGGCAACAGGTACCTGACAACGTTGCTGGATTAGTACGGGCTCATCACCTGCTTCTCTTGGTGTTGAATTTGAAGTCACTAGATAAGGGTATTGCGGTGCCTGCCCACCATAGCCACGAGAGATCACTCCAGGGGTTAGTCCCAAAGAGCGAGTCAGTTCGACTAAGTAAATTACCACTGGGGTTTTACCATTACCGCCGACACCGATATTACCGACAACAATAACAGGTTTAGTTAATTTTATAGCCTTAGATAAACCAACTTTAAAATTGAAGCGCCTTAGGCTACTTAATAGCCAAAAAACTACCGATAAAGGCAGTAATAAAGGGACTAATAACCACTTAGCTGGATGGTTGTTAAACCACACTTTTTCAATTAAGCGCATAACAAGCTTTCCTTACTCAAACTGAAAGCTGTGTAATTTTGCATAGGCACCTTGTTTCTCTAACAAGCTTTTATGGTTACCTTGTTCAACAATCTTACCTTGCTCCATCACAATAATTTTATCGGCATTTTCAATGGTCGATAAACGATGGGCAATAACTATTGAGGTGCGGTTTTGCTGTAAGGTTTGCAATGCATCTTGAATATGACGTTCAGACTCGGTATCTAACGCGCTGGTGGCTTCATCTAAAATTAAAAACGGTGCATCACACAATAAAGCTCTGGCAATGGCGACACGCTGCCTTTGTCCACCGGAAAGTAAGGCGCCATTTTCACCAATATTGGTTTCTAGGCCATGCTCCATATTTTCGGAAAATTCCATTACATGAGCATTTTTTGCTGCCGCAATGATTTCAGCTGCACTGGCATCAGGTTTACCGTAAGCTATATTATTGGCTAAAGTATCATTAAATAAGACAACCTGTTGAGATACATAGGAAAATTGCTTACGTAAGTCCTTCAATTTAAACTGCTCAATATTGGTATTATCAATTAATATCTCGCCACTGGTAGCATCATAGAAACGCAATAATAATGAGCTAGCGGTTGATTTCCCGCTGCCCGAGCGACCAACTAAGGCTAAGGTTTCACCCGGCGCTAAGTCAAAGGTAAGGTCGTTTAAGGCGAGTTTGAGCTCGTGTTCCTTATCGCTTGGGCCCTTGGCATTATAAGCAAAATTAACATGACTAAAAGATAACGTACCCGAAGCTCTGGTAATGTTTTTTACACCGGTATCTTTTTCTTTTTCATGATCGAGTATCGAAAATATACTGACACAAGCCGCCATGCCTTGTTGAAATTCGCTATTGACAGTCGTCAGCATTTTTAAAGGTCTAAGTAACATAGTCATATAGGTGATAACGCTGACAAAAGTACCCGGCGATATATTATCGCTTAAAGTGTCAGAGGTAATGGCATAAAAAACAAAGGCTAAGGCGAAAGAAGCAATCACTTGAATAATAGGCACGCTGGCAGATTTTGTCGCCTGCATTTTCATGCGTTGCTGACGATTATATTTGTTTATTTTGGCAAAACGGGCAAACTCACGTTGCTGACCACCAAAAGTTAACACCACTTTGTGGCCATTAAAGGTTTGCTCCGCCGCGGTAGTAACCTCCCCCATAGCACCTTGAATACTTTTACTGACTTTACGAAAACGTTTTGATACCACACTAACAATCACAGCAATAACCGGTGTTATTAATAAAAAGATCAAGGATAATTGCCAACTCATATAAAACATCAAGCCCAATAAACCAAGTACAAAAGCGCTTTGCTGCACCATAACTAAAATGGACTTACTGACAGAGTTTAATACTTGCTCGGTATCAAAGGTTATTTTTGAAATAAGTGCGCCGGTTGATTGTTGATCATGAAAAGCCACCGGCATTGCCATGATATGTTCAAAGAGTTTTTGTCTTAAATCAGCAACAACATTATTACCAACCCAAGCCAAACAATAGTTGGCAACAAAATGGGCTACACCACGAAGAATAAAGGCGCTAATAATAAAAAGTGGCGCCCACTTCATAAAATCAGCATTAGCACCAGCGAGCCCTTCATCAACGAGTGGCTGTAATTTTGATAAAAAATAGACATCAATAGAGGCATAACCGAGCATACCAATGATGGCAGCGACAAAACCGAGTTTATAAGGTTTAGCGTAACTGACCAGACGTTTGAAATTTTGCCAGGTCGTTGCATTGCTTGATTCAGAAGAAATTAAGGCGCTTGTTTTTGCAGATGAAGCCATTAGTTATGATTACTCGAGTACGTTAATTGCCGAAAAGGAAAATTGATAAAACATTAACAATTGATACTTTTATCATGCTTACATTGTCGATACTTACAGTGACGAAATAGTATTTTACCGTGAATCGGCCAGACAACCAACAAAAACTATAAGCAGAACAATAACAAAGTTAGTACATAGCAAAAACCATAAGCTGAGGTACTGATTTAAAGGCTATTACCTAATGATCCTAGTGGCTAAACCAAAACGGTCGTAGGTCTTGCACATAGGTTTGCCTGCTTATGCCACTTTCATCAAAGGTAATAATAACTTGCCCCAGCTCCGCACTATTTAATAATTGAATATTTTCGTCATGATAACGCTGCCTAACAGCTGCTACAGGCATATACCAACGGTTTAAATAACCAGCACTGACTAAGGCTATTTCAGGCGATAACTGACGAATAAATGCCTGACTCGATGACGTTTTAGAGCCATGGTGCGGTACTTGTAAGATATCAACACTAAGCTGAGGATAAAGCCGTAGTAATTGCCGCTCCACTTTCGAGGAAATATCTCCGGTCAACAAGAGTTTATTTCCCTGAGAGTCACTGATTAAAATGACACAGGAATCATCATTTTTTTGCTTGCCGCTATTTGTTTCCTTACCCTGACTAACGCTTTCCTCAGCAGATTTTTGTGCCAAAGGCCATAAAATATCGAAGCTTAAACCTTGCCAGGTAAAACTGCGTTCTGGCAAGCAAGCTGTCAGTGACGGATTAGTGAGAATCGGTTTAATACTCGTTGTATCTGTAGGCTTAAATATGCTTGCATCATTACTGATAATTTCATTAATGATTATATTATCTAGCAGTCTTTTTATACCGCCAGCATGGTCGTTATCACTATGACTTAATATCACCTTATCAAGCTGCCCGATAGCTGAATATTGCAAATATGGCAGTATCACAGCCTCACTAAGCGTAAAACCACTGGGGTAAGCCGCGCCAGTATCATATAAAATGGCATGCTTATTACGTTTCACTAACACTGATAAGCCCTGACCGACATCAAAAAACACCACTTGCCATGGAGTAAAGTTATGCTCCGCTTGGGAGGTAACATCACTATTTTGATTATGCGGCTCTTTCAGTACTAAACCTAAAAAGCCTAAAATAGGCACAGAAATAAGTAAGATAAAAATGCCTTGCTTGACACGCCTAGACCAATAAAAGGGTGCTAGGTAAAACATTACAAAAATAACAAAACCAATGATTAAGATGAGCATTTGTTGGGGAAAGGATAAATAAATAATGGCGTAAGTTTGCTTGCTAAGCAGTTCTAGATAAAACCAAAGCCAGCTTAACGATTGCAGCGATATCATCATAAACCATTGTGCTAGCTGCTCATTTAAGGGCATCAGTAAGACTGATAGCAGCGCACTAGGTATGCTAATAGTACTCATCAAAGGCACGGCGATAATATTCGCCAGTAAACTCACCAAAGATATCTGCTGAAAAAAGAATGCACTAATAGGCATTAACATAACAGTAAGGGCGACTTGAATAATGAAAAGCCCTTTGAAAAACCGCCAAACTGATGACCCCTCAACTAACCATGAGCGAAATCGCCACAGCGTGACAAAGATAATAGCCACTGCATAAAAAGATAACCAAAAGCTTGCCGTTAATAAACTAAAGGGACTGATCATCAATAAGGTAAAAATCGTTAGTAAAACTAGACGTTTAGAGGAGAACTTTATCCCTGCTATGCGACTGAACCAGTACAGGTTTAACATCACCAAAGCGCGCTGCGTTGGTAATGAAAAACCCGCTAAATAGGCATAAATAGTCGCTAACAACACGCTTATGGTAATAGCAAAATAACGAATATTTAGCCCTTGCCAGCGAGGATTTGTTAATGGTAAATATTTAAAAAATAATATTGCCATAAAAAACGCACTACCGGCGAGTAAACCTACATGCAAACCAGAAATGGCAATTAGGTGGCTGGTCCCCGTCGCTTGTAATACTTGCCAGTGAGTGGGATTAAGTAAGCTGCGCTCACCGAAAGCTAGTGCAAATAAAATAGGGCTTAGTGTATGTTTGGGTGCTAGCTTTTGGTATTGCGCAAAGAGTTGTTGCCTGATAGTGCTCGTTTCTATAAGAAGTCGGTTTTTCTTACCTTCAGTCGATACTTTCTTTGAGCTGTTTAAGCTGTTTACTTTAGCTAAACTCTTCCCTTTAACTAAACGACTTAAGTTTTCCTTAGGCTTTTTTCTTGGGTTAATTACATAGCCGGTGGCAACAATATTATTTGCCTTGAGCCAGCTTAAGTAATTAAATGTGCCTATATTGGCTAAACCGTGCGCAGGCTTGAGCTTAACATTAAGGTATAGCCTTTGCCCTTGAGCGACAGCTAAACTCGCTTTCTGCCAACTTAGCCGGATAATAAATGGTTCGCTAAGCTGCTGTTGATTTACTTTGCTAACAAGAAAGTTAAATCGCTTAGTTTCTTGGTGTTCTTTTGCAACGACGTTGCCAACTTCAGCTTTACTCAAGTTAGTCGCAGGTTTGACTTTCATCACTTGTAAAGTAAGCACCTGACCTTCAACCACAAGAAGCTGTTTTCTTTGCATTTTATCGATCAAATCGATTGGTAATTGATGCTGATAAAGGTAAGCTTGCGTTAAGATCCACAAGGCACCAAAGCATATTCCAGCGTTATAACGTAATTTTTTATTTGTGTAAAAGCCAATAGCGAGACAAAGAAGTAAAAATAGCTGAAAAATCGCTGGCACTTCTGGCAAAAATAGGGACAATATAGCACCAAGAAAAAATGTCAGTAACCACCAATCCATAGTGATAAAAATCCTTTTATGTTTTGCGGTTAAATTCTCGTGTTACCTACTTGCTGACATTAACGATTGCTATACTTAGCAAATAAATATAATAAAAAAATTAATTACCACACTAACTTTTAATCAAGGGACCTGTAGAAGTATATGCCAAAAAAAATCATTAAACGTATGATGCCAGACCATCAAACGATAAAAGAAAATAAGTACCTAAAGATTTTCGGCAACTTACTACACAATGCCAACCTTTGGCATTTAAATCGTCACTCGGTCGCTAAAGCGTTCGCTGTTGGATTATTCTTTGCTTTTATCCCAGTGCCTTTTCAAATGGTCTTAGCAGCCGGTGCTGCCATCCTTTTCCATGCGAACTTACCCTTAGCCATTGCTTTAGTATGGCTGACAAATCCGCTGACGATGCCGTTTATTTTTTATGCCTGCTACCTAGTGGGTACTTTGGTTTTAGCCGTGCCAGAGCAAGAGTTTGCTTTTCAAGCAAGTTGGCAATGGGTCGTTGATAGTTTATCAACCATAGGGCCGGCATTTTTAGTTGGCTGTGGCGTACTAGCCGTTAGTTTTTCTATTTTAGGCTATTTTGGTATCCAAGCCTTATGGCGCTATCAAACGATTAAAGCCTGGAAAAGTCGCCCGCACCGTTAATTGGGCACAAAGTACTTATTTAGCAAAAGTACCCTTGTTTACAAAAGAAAATTCCAGCTAGATGCTGGCATTTTTTATTGGTGATATTACTAGCTTAGATAACTTTAGCTGCTATTCAGTTGGCTCTTTAGTAAGGCCAAAATGCTGGTAAGCTCTGTCAGTGGCGATACGTCCGCGTGGCGTACGCTGCAAAAAACCTTGTTGAATTAAAAAAGGCTCTAATACATCTTCAATGGTTTCACGCTCTTCGCCTATGGCGGCAGCAACGTTATCTAAGCCAACAGGTCCACCCATAAACTTATCAATAATTGCGTGCAGCAGCTTTCTATCCATTAGGTCAAAACCTTCACTGTCAACTTCTAACATATCTAAAGCCGCAGCGGCAGTTTCTTGATTCACTATACCATTTGATTTTACATCGGCGTAATCGCGTACCCGACGTAATAAACGGTTAGCAATACGCGGGGTGCCACGAGAGCGACGTGCGACTTCAAATGCACCCTGCTCGTCTATGGTTAAATTCAAAAAATGGGCCGAGCGACTAACAATGGTCGATAACTCAGTAACATTATAAAATTCTAAGCGCTGCACTATGCCAAAACGATCACGCAGCGGTGACGTTAATGCGCCCGCACGAGTTGTAGCACCAATAAGGGTAAATGCTGGTAAATCTAATTTAATCGAGCGAGCTGCTGGTCCTTCACCAATCATAATATCTAATTGGTAGTCTTCCATTGCTGGATATAATATTTCTTCAACCACAGGGCTTAAACGATGAATTTCATCGATAAATAGAATGTCATTTTCTTCTAAATTTGTCAGTAGCGCAGCTAAATCACCAGCCTTTTCCAAAACGGGACCTGAAGTGGTGCGAATATTGACGCCCATTTCATTGGCAACAATATTGGCTAAGGTCGTTTTACCTAAACCCGGCGGTCCAAATATAAGTAAGTGATCCAACGGCTCGCCACGATTTTTAGCAGCCGGAATAAATATTTCCATTTGTGCTTTAACATGCTCTTGACCAGTATAGTCTTGTAGCATTTTAGGGCGAATGGCGCGATCAACCCTTTCATCTTCAACGCTAGCTACGGGTTCAATTAAGCGATCTGCTTCTATCATAGGTTACCTAAATTCTAAAATGTGATTAAGACGTCATGGAAATGATGTTACACCATTGACTTCAACGCATCGCGAATAATATCTTCGCTAGACATGCCGCGATTATATACCGATTTAACCGCTTTATCCGCTTGTACTTGTTTATAACCAAGGGATAATAAGGCATCAATAGCATCACCTTTGTTATCACTGATAAAAGTAGTATCTTGACTCAAATCAGCAGAAAGTTGTTCTGGCATACCGCCATCATTGCTGACTAAGTGCACAGGTTGTTGTGCCTGCCAATCTTTTAGGCGATCACGCATTTCAATAAGTAAACGTTCAGCGGTTTTTTTACCGACACCGGGGATTTTTACAATAGCAGTAATATCATCGTGACGAACACAATTAACAAATTGATCCGCAGACATGTTAGATAAGACCGCTAGCGCCAATTTTGGACCAACACCGTTAACCTTAATCAATAAGCGAAATAGCTTACGCTCTACTTTATTAACAAAACCATAAAGCAATTGCGCATCTTCACGCACAACAAAGTGAATATAGATAATGGCTTGTTGTTCTAACTCAGGTAAAGCATAAATACTGGTCATTGGCATGGTAACTTCATAACCAACGCCAGCACATTCAATTAATATTTCAGGGAGATTTTTTTCGACAAGAGTGCCACGTAAACGACCAATCACAACAAGTACCAAGGGCTATTATTTATAAAACAGATAATAACACTATATATTTATACAGTAAAGATGCAGGTTTTACTGATTGCAATTGAAAATGGCTTGCTCTGTGCCGCGCGAAGCGCCTCTGTGACCTCGGTGGTGATGACTTATGAAAAATGAATTAGCGTAACCGCCCTCGCACCGTTTTACTGGCTTGGCCAGCTAATCTAGCAATAGTGGTATGACTATGTGCATGACATAATGCCACGGCTAAGGCATCCGCAGCATCAGCTTGTGGCGTACCAGGCAACTTTAAGATAGTTTTTACCATATGCTGCACTTGAGTTTTGTCTGCAGCACCTGTACCCACTACCGCTTGTTTGATTTGTCTGGCTGAATACTCACTAATAGTTAAACCGGTATTGGTTGCCGCAACAATGGCAGCACCACGTGCTTGGCCAAGTTTCAGCGCGCCGCCAGGGTTTACCCCCATAAAAACTTGTTCAATGGCAAACATATCCGGCTTAAATTGAATAATTATCTCAGAAACACCGGCAAAGATGGTTTGTAACCGTGACGCTAAATCCTCGCCCTGACTTAATGCCTTAATACAACCACTGCCCAGATACGTAAGCTGTCGACTTTCTTGTTTGATAACGCCATAACCAGTAAAGCGGGAACCTGGGTCAATACCTAAAATAATTGTCATTTAATACCTTAAAATCTGAAAGAGGCCGAACAAACTGAGTGTATATACCCAAGCGACTTCAAAATGCTCGTTTCAGGACGCCTGAACGATTCATGTTCAAGGCGTGTATTTCATTAATGGTTGTTCCCTTAATGAACTATACCACGATGAACGTGATTTGCTCAGACGTCCCACAATGGCTGGTTTATAAACGCTTTACGCTGCGTTATTGACTTCGACAATAGAATAACTATTGCCTTCAATCAATGCCTTGCCTAAACGCGTTTCTAATTCCAGCTGAATCCTGCACTTTGAGGTGGCTTGGGTATAAAAAAAGCGTATTGATGGGAAACCCTCAATACGCTTTTTCTTAGTAATTCACTACAAAATTAATAGTTAAAGCTATTACTCTTGTGAAGCTTTTTCTTTCTTTTCTTCAACGATTGTTGCTATACCTAGCTCTTTTAATTGCTCAGGATTAGCTTTACCCGGTGCATTAGTTAGTGGACAAGCAGCGGTAGTGGTTTTAGGAAAAGCCATTACCTCACGGATTGAACTTGCACCTGTCATTAACATAACAAGACGGTCTAAACCAAACGCTAAACCAGCATGTGGCGGCGCACCGTATTGTAATGCTTCAAGTAAGAAGCCGAACTTCTCCTGTGCTTCTTCATCACTAATGCCTAAAATTCTAAAGACAGATGCTTGCATATCTTGCTTGTGGATACGTACCGAGCCACCACCAAGTTCACAACCATTTAGCACCATGTCATAGGCATCTGATAATGCACCAACTGGATTTGCTTCTAACTCTTCAGGGGTTAAATTAGTTGGTGCGGTAAATGGATGATGAATGGCATGCATTCCGCCATCTACTTCTTCAAACATTGGGAAGTCAACCACCCATAACGGTTTCCACTCACCTTGAAGTAAGTCAAGATCTTCACCCAGTTTAAGGCGAAGTGCACCAAGAGATTCAGTAACAACATTATACTTGTCTGCGCCGAAAAAGATGATATCGCCTGTTTTGGCGTTAACACGTTTTAATAAGGTTATGGCTTCGTCACTTGATAAGAATTTTAAAATCGGCGATTGTAATCCGTCAAGACCTGTTGCCAATGCGGCATCAATATCATTAACTTTTAACCAAGGCATGCCTTTGGCGCCGTAAATGCCAACAAACTTAGTTAAATCGTCAAGACCTTTACGTGAGAACTTAGCGGCACCTTGTGGTACACAGATTACCGCAACACGACCATTTTCATCGTTTGCCGGTCCTGAGAATACTTTAAATTCTACATCTTTTAAAATATCAGCAACATCGACTAACTCTAATGGGTTACGTAAATCAGGCTTGTCACTACCAAAGCGAGTCATTGCCTCAGAGTAAGGCATGCGTGGGAAATCACCTAAATCTACATCTAACATGGTTTTAAACAAATCACGGATCATAGTTTCGGTAATAGCCATAACCTGATCACTACTCATGAACGAGGTCTCAATATCTATTTGAGTGAACTCTGGCTGTCTGTCAGCACGTAAATCTTCATCACGGAAACATTTAACGATTTGATAGTAACGTTCCATACCTGACATCATCAACAATTGTTTAAATAATTGTGGTGATTGTGGTAAAGCAAAAAATTGACCTTTATGAGTACGACTTGGTACTAAATAATCACGAGCACCTTCAGGTGTTGCCGCAGTAAGAATAGGTGTTTCAATATCTAAGAAACCTTGAGCTTCTAGTGAGCTGCGTACTGCTGAAGTAACTTTTGCGCGAAAACGTAAACGTTCGGTCATTTCAACACGACGTAAATCAAGGTAACGATACTTTAATCTTAACTCTTCTGAGTTAGTTTGATTTGAGTCTAATGGCAATGGTGCCGACTTATTTAAAATGGTAAGTTCTAAGCCAAGTACTTCAATACCACCAGTTTTCATGCCTTTATTTACTTGGCCTTCAGGACGAGCGCGAACTTTACCTTTAATTTGTACACAAAACTCATTGCGTAAGGTATTCGCTTTTTTGATTACTTCAGGTAAATCTGGATCATAAACAACTTGTACAAGGCCTTCACGGTCACGTAAATCTAAAAAGATCACAGCGCCTAAATCACGACGTTTGTTAACCCAACCACATAAAGTTATTTCTTGCCCGATGTGAGACTCGTTTACTTCACCACAATAAAGACTGCGCATGTATTTTGCCCTATACCAATTCAATTTATTAACAAACGCTAACTAGCGCTTGTCAGGATAATTTTTGGCATATTATACCCGTTCAACTTCAAGGTGCAAGATTCAGTGGGAATTTAAAAGACTTTAGGTAAGGCATTCATTTTAAACTGACAAGTATTAACTAGTATTGACTAGTATTGACTAATATCAGTGCCCTATACCTTAAGAATCACTTCCTCGGTGTAGGACGAAGTCCCTCGGTGTTCTCGGTGGTGATAATTATCTTTAGGCTTTGTGTTTAAGAGCAAGTGACAGTGACTTTTACCACCGAGGTCACAGAAGCGCTGCGCGCTACACCGAGAAGAGACAAAAGATTAAGTAATAAAAAATATAGAGAATACCTTAAATAATTCCCTAACTTTCTGTTTTCTGATCTCTTAAATCACTTCCTCTGTGCAGCGCGAAGCGAGGCCTACATGGATGTAGGTCACTTAGGTTATGCATGGAGCATATAACCTGCCGCTGCTCATTATTTGAAATGTCTAGGTGGTTACTCTTTGTTTCTTTGAAACTATGTTGGTAATGACTAATTAAAAAGATAGTGATTTTTACCGGCAGCTTTTACCTTGTACATCATGGTATCGGCTGTTTTGAGTAGGTCGGTATCATTATCACCATCCGCAGGATACATGGCAATACCTATGCTACAGCCGATAAAAGCCTTAATATTTGCCTCTCTTTTAGCAAGTTCAAACTCTTTTTGCATCAGTTTTAATACTTTTTCAGCGACATAGGCCGCTTCATTGGGACTATGTAATCCGGTGAGTAACAAGACAAATTCATCGCCACCAAAACGTACTACGGTATCTGAACTTCTCACACACCCTTGCAAGCGCAAAGCAACTTGTTGCAATAGTTCATCCCCGACATCATGGCCATGGGTATCATTAATATTTTTAAAGCCATCTAAATCGATAAATAACACCGCCATTTTAAGGGATTGGCGTTGATGAAATTGTATCGCTGTGCTCAACCTATCCTTCAATAGCACCCGATTAGCAAGCCCAGTTAACTCATCATGCGTTGCCATATGTTTCATTATTTTTTCAAGCTGCTCTCTATGCTTAATTTCAACTTGTAAGCGTCTATTCCAAATAATAATAAAGCCCAACACTAACAAAATGATCACGCCAATTTGCGCGCCAACTTGCAGGACGACATTTTTATCAAGACCGGTTTTTATTGCCAAAGTAAACCAGTTATCGTAAATGATTTGCTTTTCTTTTTCGGTAATCGTTAATAGACCTTTATTGATAATGTCCTTCAATAACGGCAATTGTTTGTTGATAGCAAAATGACTTTTATCTAAGCTGACATCTTCCATCATAGAGATCACCAAGGTAACAATATTTTCTTGCTTCAATAATTGTGATGCAGAGGCCATTGTGGTGATGAAACCATCAACACGTTCTTGTTGCAATGCAACTAATGCTTGCTCTCTATTATCCACTAATTTAAACGTAATTAAGGGATGTTTTTTCCGTAAGTTAGCAATTAAGTAATAGCCTTTGACAATCGCCACTTGTTTACCATAAAAATCTTCAAGTTTGGTTTTACGGCCATAATATTGTGGATGCACCATTACCCAGGGCATTAGCCAATAGCTTTCAGAAAATAGCATCAGCTTTTTACGTTCAGGGGTCGGCGTGATACTACCAAGCATATCTATTTTATCGGTTAATAATGCGTCATATAACTGCTGCCAAGTATCAAAAGCTACATAATTAAAGTCAATACTGGTTCTGTCCTTAATTAAATTAATAACATCACGATTAATGCCAGAAAAATCACCTTGTTCATTAATGAATTCAATGGGTGATAACTGTTTAACAATACCTAAATTAATTTTTTCTCGCGCGGCTAAAAAGGTAGTTTCCTCTTCAGTGAGTGTGATTTTTTGTGCTTTACTTTTATAATAATATTCTCCGGTATTGCCATTTAACCAGCGGTCTTCAATTTGAATAAGGGTATTAATATCTAATTCACTAAAGCCGTTGTTAATTATTTGCAACAATTTATGATTTTGCTGATGAATTACCGGCGATAAGTTTAAGGTAATAACGGGACTGTCTAAACGATAGAAAAATGCCTGTAAGTTACTTTGCACTAATCTGGCATTAATTAAATCAACTAACCCGACAAATCCTGATATTTCACCTTGCTCGGCGGCATTTAGCATAGTACTCAGACTACTAAAATAACGGATGTTAATTTGTGGATATTGAGCAATAAATTGTTCTTTAAAAGTAGAGCCTTGCCAAATACCAATAACATGCTGACTATACTGCTGAGAAAACTGTTCGAGTGAGTGAATTCTATTCCCTTCAATATCTTTAATGATTTTACTGACAAAGACTTGAGAATTTGATAAATAAATTGGCTTGGCGAACAATGTATTAGGAGGAGTATTAGCATGATATGGATAGGCCAAAAGCACATCCGCTTTTTGCTCGGCAATAAGGTCTAACCCTTCAGCCATATCACGGGCAACAAACTCAACATTAATGCCTACATTTTTAGACCATAAGCGCCATACATCTATCAGTAATCCTTGCGGCTCTCCTGACGGACTAACCCCCATGTACGGTGGGTAGTGTGATGAAAATGCTACTAGTAAGCTGTCTTTTTGTTTATCTAAACCTAGCCATTTACGCTCAATGGCTGCTCTTTCTTGTCTTGATATTTTTTCAAAACCTTGTTCGATAAAGCGGAGCAAGGCATGATTATTTTTAGCTACTGCAACACCGTAATCACCTTGTTGATAGCGTAAAACCTTATGTACAGGAAAGCGTTGTCGTAAACTATCGTAATCAGGGAAGTTATCGGCCAGTTTTTCTAAACCGGTAAAAACTAAAATCTCGTTATTTAGCGCTGCTCGGTATAAATCGTGGCGGTTACCATAAGTTTTCAAGGCTAAATCAGGATGGTATTTTTTTAATTTCTCAATATGGGCTGAGCCTTTAACAACACCAATGCTATAGGGTTTTAAATCAGCAAGGCTGTCAACAGTATTAAGTTGTTGATGTACATAAAGATGGGTGTAAACATGAAAAAGCGGGCGGGTAAAAGCAAGTGTTTTACGGCGAGAGTCTAAAATGGTTAAGCCCGCATGAATATCTACTTTACCTTTAGCGACTTGACTTAGTGTTTCAAGCCAAGGCAGGACAACAAACTGGACGTCAACTTGCTGTTTTGTTGCCCATAGGCGCCACATGTCAGCCATCAAACCAATGGCATTACCTTCTTCGTCAATAGCATGATAAGGGAAGGAGGTTTCATTTATAGCAATAGTTAGCGGTTGTTTAATCGCCACAGACAACGGGGTTACCGCCCTTTCAAGTTCATTAGCAGGCTTTTCTGCCAACGTTGCTAAGCTAACAAAGCTTAAAAGTAAGGTGACTAAAATAAAATGACTGGTCTGTTTGTAAAAAAAATTCAAAAAAACACCCTATAAATATAGCGTTGCTAACGAGATCGGTTAAAATAAGCTTTATTTACTCGTTAGCAATCAAGAACTCTGCAACATGTACTTGAATGATAAAGAGTATAGATACTAACCTTAACATAATAGACAATATAGCAAAGCTAATGCATAACTCTGATACCGATTTAATTTACTCACAAGCACATAAGCAAGTAAAAGACTTTACCTTTGATGCCCAAGTTGTTGAAGTTTTCCCCGACATGATCTCTCGATCTGTGCCGGGCTATAACACTATTATTGACACGATAGGACGACTTAGCCAACAGTTTGTCCAAGATAATAGCAATATCTATGATCTTGGTTGCTCTCTAGGTGCTGCAACGCTAGCGATGCGCAAAGGTATTACGGCTAAAGGTTGCCAAATCATTGGTGTTGATAATTCTAGTGATATGGTCAAGCGTTGTAAAATGCATATTGATGCATTTAAAGGTAATACCCCTGTGACGATTGTTGAAGGTAATATTCAAGATATCGAGATAGAAAATGCTTCTATGGTGGTATTAAATTTTACTTTGCAATTTATAGAAAAATCACAGCGCCAAGCATTACTGACTAAAATAGCGCAAGGTTTAAAACCTGGTGGTTTACTGGTACTTTCAGAAAAAATTAGCAGTGATGACCCAGCCATCGATAAGGTGTTAATTGAATTGCACCATAACTTCAAGCGAGATAATGGCTATAGCGAATTAGAAGTTGCTCAAAAACGTAGTGCTTTGGAAAAAGTGATGTTGACTGACTCACTTGATGTGCATAAAGAGCGCTTAGCGCAAGCCGGCTTTACTCATAGCTCTTTATGGTTTCAGTGCTTTAACTTCACCTCGCTTATCGCAATAAAATAGTTGCCATTAAGTAGCGGCCATCAAATAAGCGCTGTTAAATAATGCGATTAATCGCAGATAAATAACCAAATACACCACATTCACACGACTAAATAGAACCCTATGAAACAGTTTAACCAATTTTACCAACAAATCGCCACTAACCGTTTAAGCCATTGGTTAAACACCTTACCTGCACAGTTAAGCCATTGGCATGAAAATAATTTACACGGTGAGTTTAAACACTGGCAGAAAACCCTTGATGCATTACCTGTAGTAGAAGCTAATTCAAACACAGATATAGTGAATACCGTTAAGGTTGGCGAATTAGGTGATTTAGATCAGGGGCAATTTAAACGCCTTGAAAATCTTATGAAGAAGTTTAAGCCTTGGCGAAAAGGGCCTTATCATATTCATGGCTTACATATTGATACTGAATGGCGTAGCGATTTTAAATGGGATAGGTTAAGCGAACATATCAGCGACCTATCAGACAAGTATGTCTTAGACATAGGTTGCGGCAGTGGTTATCACTTATGGCGCATGCGCGGCGCAGGGGCAAAGTTTGTTGTCGGCATTGACCCTACACAGCTATTTTTAATGCAATTTAATGCTATTAAGCACTTTATAGATGATGAGCAAGTTCATTTATTACCCTTAGGTGTTGAACAACTTCCTGAGTTAAAGTCTTTTGATACCGTCTTTGCTATGGGTGTACTTTATCACCGTAGATCGCCAATCGATTTTCTTTATCAATTAAAGGCACAGCTGGTTAAAGACGGTGAATTAGTTTTAGAAACCCTTATTGTTGACGGTAATGAAAATACCGTATTAGTGCCAGGTGAACGATACGCCAAAATGCGCAATGTCTGGTTTTTACCGAGTGAAAAAGCCATGTGCGCTTGGCTTGAACGTTGTGGTTTTAGTAATGTGCGCGTGGTAAACACTGATATCACAGCACTAGATGAGCAAAGAAAAACCGAGTGGATAGATACTGAGTCTTTACAAGACTTTCTCGACCCTAATGATAATAGCAAAACTATTGAAGGCTACCCTGCCCCCAAACGCGCTATATTTATTGCTAATGCCTAACTATTAATGTCTGGATAATTACTGTAACTTATAATAACTTCAATCAGTTAAGTTAATTCCCTTAAGTTAACTTTGACTGGGTTCATTCCATTTTGATCAGTTTTTACTAAGGATAGCTATGAATGATGTTTGGTTAGCAAGACGCCTTAAAAAAGTTACCAACAGACAGCAAGATCACCGTGACCCTTTTCAGCGAGATAGAGCTAGAATATTGCACTCTGCCTCTTTTCGTCGCTTGCAATCAAAAACCCAAGTGATGGGTAGTGGTCAAAGTGACTTTTATCGCACCCGTTTAACTCATTCATTAGAAGCAGCACAAATAGGCTCAGGCATTACCTCACAATTACGCTGTAAATACCCTGAGCTATGCGCAGCACATTTCCCTAAAACTGATAGCTTAATAGAAACGATTTGCTTAGCCCATGATATTGGCCATCCGCCATTTGGTCATGGTGGTGAAGTTGCGCTCAATTATATGATGCGAGATCATGGTGGCTTCGAGGGTAACGGCCAAACTCTCCGCATAGTGGCGCGTTTAGAAACATTCAGTGAACACTATGGTATGAATTTAACGAGAAGAACTCTACTTGGCTTAATCAAATACCCGCAATTAATGGAAAAGCTGAGCAAGGCTATTAAGCCAGAGTGTGCCGATAACTTTCGACAGCTTAAAGCTGATGACTGGCATCCACCCAAAGGGTTATATAGCGACGATGAAGATATTATTGACTGGGTACTTGCCCCACTATCAACAGCGGATCGTAACCTATTCCAAAGTATGAGTGTGAAAGAAAACAACAAACATAATAAAACTCGATTCAAATCACTAGATTGCTCCATTATGGAGCTCGCCGACGATATTGCTTACGGTATTCATGATCTCGAAGACGCCATAGTAACGAAAGTAGTAAACCGCAATGATTTTGATCGAGAAGTAATAGACAAGCTACAACAAATTGACGATGCTTGGCTGCAAGAATACAGTAAAACATTAGCGGAGAAACTCTTTAGTGATCATCATCACTTACAAAAAGATGCCATTGGCGGCTTAGTCAATTATTTAATTACCGCGATTAAGCTAACCGATTTAAATGAGCAAGATGAGGTAAACTTTGCTGAGCCACTGCTTCGCTATAACGCAACTTTATCAACACCGACAGCTCAAGCACTCAAAATATTTAAAGATTTTGTTTATTTTTATGTCATCAAATTAACTAGCTTGCAACGCTTGGAATATAGAGGGCAACAAATAGTGATGGAGCTGTTTGAAGCGCTATCGTCAGACCCTATACGTTTATTACCAAGTAATAGCGCTAAACGCTGGCAACTTGCCTTTGAAAACAAGCAAAACCCACAGCGAGTAATTGCTGATTATATTGCCGGCATGACCGATGATTACGCCACTCGCCTTTATCAAACACTGTTTAATGCCCATGGCGCGTCAGACTACCAATTAAGCTAACGTATTCGAAAAGTTAGAAACATGAGATATTTGCTGCAATGCTAGAGATTTACGCCGGAAAAAATGCCTTAAAAACTATACAAGAGCAAGGCTTTAAACAAGAGCTCTTTACTAACTTTCTAGGCGCTAGTGGCGGCCCTAAATGGTTTACCCTCTTTGGCTTAGATAAATACCTTTTTGGTGATTTTTTTAAAAACAGGACTACCGAACTGAATTTAATCGGCTCGAGTGCCGGTGCCTTTCGGGCAGCATGTTTAACGCAAAACAACCCTGTGCAAGCCATTGAAGGTTTAGCGCATAACTATGCCCATACTGTTTATTCCAAGAAGCCAAGTGCAGAGGAAATAGCAAGTACAGCGGTTGACATAGTTGACCAGCTATTTGCTAATAATGGCGCCAGTGAAGTTATAAATAATAAAGTATTTAAAGCCCATTTTCTGGTGGCTAAATGTAATGGCTTAACCGCTTTTGATAATAAAATTATTCAAGGTGCAGGCTTAATTCAGAGTATATTACTGAATAAAATTGGTAGACGATTCCTCAGTAAGCAATACCAACGCTATATATTTAAGCACCCTAGCAGTAACTTAACGATTAACGACCCCTATAACTTCGACAATGTTTATCAAAAGCTTACCGCTGACAATATTAAAGACGCCCTACTTGCTTCGGGCTCGATCCCTATGGTGATGTCCGGTATTCAAAACATCGAAGGTTCCGCTAAAGGTACCTACAGAGATGGCGGCATAATCGATTATCACTTTGATTTTTCATTAAACAATGGAGCTCAAGAGCACTGCTCAAGTATTTGTAGGCCTGATGAAGACAGTCAAAAAGTTACAAGTATAGTGAGAAATCACGGTTTAACGTTATACCCGCACTTTAGCTCAGAGCCAAAAGCCGGATGGTTTGACAAAAATTCAAGCCGCAAGGTACTAGCCAGTAGTTATGAAAATACCGTACTATTAGCTCCTTCTGCGAAGTTTATACAATCACTACCATTTAATAAAATTCCCGATAGAACTGACTTTACCGAGCTTGACTCCTCAACAAGGATTAAGTACTGGTTAAAGGTGTTAGAACAAACAGATAGGCTAGCAGAATGCTTTAATGAATTTGTGATGAAGCAAGATATAGCGAAGATAAAAGCGTTCCAACCATAGTGAGTCTGTTTCCCATCCTTGAGATCATCATTCCCGAAATCTCTAGTCGGGAATCCATAGTCCTATACCTAACCTTTAATAATTTCCTGTAAGTATGCTTTAAAGTCATCAGCTAACTCTGGGTGGCGTAGACCGTATTCTACATTAGCTTTCATATAACCTAGCTTAGAGCCACAGTCATGTGACTTACCCGTCATATGAAAAGCTTCTACAGTTTCGATCTTCATCAAACTAGCAATAGCATCTGTTAGTTGAATCTCATCTCCAGCACCCGGAGGCGTATACTCTAACATGTCCCAAATTTTCTCTGATAAGACATAACGACCAACAACAGCTAGATTTGAAGGCGCTTCATCAATTGCGGGTTTCTCTACTACCGCAGTCATAGCTTCAGATTCACCGGCAGCAAGTTTGTGCCCTGCGCAATCAACAACACCATAATTACTGACCATTTCCATAGGAACAGGCTCAACCATTATTTGGCTATGCCCTACTTCATTATATCGTTTTAACATGGCCGCTAAGTTTTCAGTTTTCAAATCCGCTGAAGCATCATCTAAAATTACATCAGGTAAAACCACCACAAACGGCGATTCACCAATAATTGGCCGTGCTTTTAATACTGCATGACCTAGACCTTTAGCTTCACCTTGACGCACATGCATAATAGTTACGCCTTTAGGACAAATAGCTTGAATTTCTTCTAACAGTTGGCGTTTAACACGATTTTCTAGGGTAGTTTCCAACTCAAATGATTTATCGAAATGATTTTCAATGGCATTTTTTGATGAATGAGTTACTAAAACTATTTCTTTAATTCCCGCTGCAACACATTCATTAACAATGTATTGGATCATAGGCTTATCGACAATCGGTAGCATCTCTTTAGGAATTGCTTTTGTTGCTGGTAACATACGTGTGCCTAGGCCTGCTACAGGGATCACGGCTTTTGTAATTTTATTATTTAACATTTATAATCTAATTCCATTATTTTCAGATGACAGTTTAATTAAACAAAGCTCTAACTGCTCACGCCAGTGAATTTGTTCACTAATTAGAGCGCTCTGAGATGAATTTAACAAACTGAATTTTGGTCTTTTAGCTGGTGTTGGGTAAGCAGAAGAAGCTATAGCTGAGATTGGTATTTTTTTATCAAGTAAGCCATGTTTTAATGCTAACTCTTGAATAGCAACCGCAAGGTCATACCAAGAAGCAACTCCGGCATCACTCCAATGATATACTTGTTTAATTTCCGTTTGGCTAGCTAACAGCCAAAGAAATTGAGCTAAACCTTTCGCATTTGTAGGGCAACCTATTTGGTCACCTACTACACCCAGCTGCTCTTTTTCTTTCATGAGTCTCAACATTGTTTTAACAAAATTAATACCAAACGTTGAATAGACCCAAGATGTTCTAATTATTGCACTATTCTCAGGGTAAGTATTTTTAATAGCCTGTTCGCCTGCTAACTTCGACGCACCATAAACACTTTTTGGGTTAGTGTTACTAGATACATCATATGCAAGGTTACTTTCTCCATCAAAAACAAAGTCAGTTGAAACATGTAAAAGTCGACAATTATTTTCTTTAGCGACTTTAGCCATTATTTCTACAGCAATTTCATTAAGTGCATAAGCGGCATCTCTATCAGATTCAGCTTTATCAACAGCAGTATAAGCAGAAGCATTGATTATAACATTCGGCTGAAACTGGTGAACCCTAACAGATAAATCATTATATGAAGTGATATCAACATCATTACGCCCCAAAGATAAAACTGCTACACCTTCAGGTAACTCAGCTATCAATTCATTTGCTAACTGTCCGCTTTTTCCAATAACAATAACTTTCATAATTTTTCTCAAACTTACTATCGCAAAAAGTAAAAACAGCAACTAAAACTTACCGTAATTATTTTTTAATATTAACTGCCTAAGCGCTCACGTTGATAACTGCCATCTTGAACATGTTTACACCACTCAAGATTAGCCAAATACCACTCAATGGTTTTTTTAATACCTGAATCAAAGGTTTCTTGCGGATGCCAGCCAAGCTTTTTGTTTATCTTATTAGCATCGATAGCATAACGAACATCATGGCCTGGACGGTCTGTTACATAAGTTATTAACTCATTAAAGTCAGTCAAACCTTTAGGCTTCTCAGCAATCAAATCATTTAAATGATTACAGATAGTATTAACGACTTCAATATTTTGTTTTTCATTGAATCCACCAATATTGTAAGTTTCGCCTAGCTTACCTTCACTAACGACTTTATATAAAGCACGGACATGGTCGTCAACATAAAGCCAATCACGTACTTGTTTACCGTCACCATATATAGGTAATGCTTTACCATCAAGGGCATTTAAAATAACTAATGGTATTAATTTTTCAGGAAAATGATATGAACCATAATTATTTGAGCAATTAGTAATAACAACAGGCAATTGATAAGTTCTATGCCAAGCACGGACTAAATGATCAGAAGCTGCTTTTGATGCTGAATAGGGAGAACTAGGATCATATGATGTTTCTTCAGTGAATAAACCCGTAGGGCCTAAATCTCCATACACTTCATCAGTTGAAATATGATGAAACCTAAACTCAGCTTGTTTCTCTTCACTCAAGCTAACATAATAACTACGTGCTGCTTCAAGCAAGGTATAAGTACCGACAATATTTGTCTCGATAAACTCACCAGGCCCATCAATAGATCTGTCAACATGGCTTTCTGCAGCTAAATGCATAATATAATCAGGTTGAAACTGCGCTAAAACCTCAGCAACTTTGTCTTTGTCACAAATATCACCTTGCACAAAATTATAACGTTCATTTGAGTCAATAGACTTCAATGATTCAAGGTTTCCCGCATAAGTTAATTTATCAAAATTAATCACGGTATTATCGGTTTCATTAATTAAATAACGAACAAGAGCAGAGCCAATAAAACCAGCGCCACCCGTTATAAAAATATTTTTACACATTTATGTTCTCTTTATTACTATATCTGTTTTTACTGGCATCATATAAACAGCTTACACACATACCAATTAACACAGTCATTCCCGAGTTATCTTGTCGGGAATCTATTCTTGCCCTGAATCCATAAAACTAAAAGCTGGATCCTCGACTAAGCCACCACGAGGATGACAGTTGTACGGTTAGAACACATTAAGTTCAGTCGTCATTCCCGAAGTTTCTGATCGGGAATCCATAACTTTACTTTTTAAAAACTTGGCGCATCTTTAAATAAAAGGCCGTCTTCATCTTTTGCAGATAATGAAGGTTTAGTATTAGCGAGTAATGGCCAATCAATAGCTAGTGCTGGATCATCCCATTTAACGGATACTTCATGCTCAGGGGCATAATAATCAGTACACTTATAGACAAATTCAGCTGACTCGCTAGTAACATAAAATCCATGGGCAAAGCCCGCAGGCACCCAAAGTTGACGTTTATTGGTTTCGGACAGTATCACACCAAACCATTGTCCATAACTAGGGCTAATTTTACGCATATCAATAGCAACATCATAAACCTCACCAGAAGTAACACGTACTAACTTGCCTTGTGTTTTTTCTAACTGATAATGCATACCACGTAAAATACCTTGGCTAGATTTACTATGGTTATCTTGGATAAAAGTAACATCAGCGACATTTTCTTTAAACCAATCATCACGAAACGTTTCTAAGAAAAAACCACGTTCATCGCCAAAAACCTTTGGCTCAATAATTTTCACATCAGGGATGCTGGTATCAATAATTTTCATTAAAAGACCTTAGCATCGATTAAATTAAGTAAATATTCGCCATAACCACTTTTACGTAGAGGTTGTGCTATTTCACGAAGTTTTTCTTTACTTAACCAACCATTACGAAAGGCAACTTCTTCGGGACAGTTAACTTTTAAACCTTGGCGTTTTTCAATAGTCGCAATAAAATTTGCTGCAGCTAATAAATCATCATGAGTACCAGTATCAAGCCACGCTGTGCCACGGCCCATTATTTCAACTTTTAATTCACCCGCTTTTAAATATTGATCAATAACATCAGTAATTTCTAATTCACCGCGGGCTGAGGGCTTAACTTTTTTAGCGTATTCAACAACTTTTTCATCGAAGAAATAAAGTCCTGGAATTGCATAGTTTGATTTAGGCTCAACTGGCTTTTCTTCAATAGAAACAGCGGTACCAGTGTCATCAAATTCAACTACCCCATAAGCTCGAGGATTAGCTACGTGATAACCGAAAACAGTACCGCCCGACTCTTGAGCATTTGCATTTTGCAGTGATTTAGTTAAATCATGGCCATAAAACATATTGTCACCAAGGACAAGCGCAGCTCCTGCGCCATCAAGAAAGTCTTCTGCAAGAATAAATGCCTGTGCTAATCCGTCTGGACTAGGCTGCACTTTGTACGATATTGACACGCCGAAGTTTGCACCATTACCTAAAAGGTTTTCAAAACGATGAGTTTCTTCAGGAGTAGATATTATAAGTATCTCTTGGATACCCGCTTGCATTAAGGTGGCAAGCGGATAATAAACCATAGGTTTATCATAAACAGGCATTAACTGCTTACTTACAACCTTAGTTAGTGGATATAGGCGAGTACCGCTACCGCCCGCTAGAATGATTCCCTTATGCATAACATTGACTCTTTAGTTCTAATGTCAACATTATCTCTTTTGTTTGAACATCCATCAACTTATATTACTCTATAGTGATGTGAAAGCCACATCAGGAACTCAGGTTTGGAGACAGATAGATAGATAGATAGATAGATAGATAGATAGATAGATAGATAGATAGATAGATAGATAGATAGATAGATAGATAGATAGATAGATAGATAGATAGATAGATAGATAGCAGAATACTTTAATGAGTTTACGGTAAAGCAGGATATAGCGAAGATATGGGCGTTTCAGCCATAAACGAGCTTAACTGGAAGCTAACAGAGAAATAATGAGCCAAAGTAAAAACCGTCATTCCCGAAGTCACTAATCGGCGTGGCATGGATACTACTTATTAGAGAATGGAGACGGTACAGGAAGTACCTTATTAGAGAATGCAGGATGCACATTCTCCTGAGCAATTATCCTGAACCTACGTTCTTATCCCTTTACATAATCACTTGTCTCTTCTCGGTGTAGGACGAAGTCCCTTTGTGTTCTCGGTGGTAGAATATCTCTTAAATCACTAGTGTCTTTAACCACATAGTCCCTGAAAACAGAACCCCTAACCTTTCACTATCTATTGCAAATAAGCCCTAAGCTCATCAGCCAACACAGGATGACACAAGCCGTATTCAATAAACGAACGATTTCACATAGAAATTAATAAGCCACTTATCTTGGTCGGAATTACTTATTAGTCTTATCATCAACATCTATAATTCATACAAATTTAGGTAAGCTCGCAGGCAATCAAACAGTTTGTTCTTTAGCATTCCAAACCAAGTCACAAATACCATCTTTAGGAACAAAACCTGTAGGTGCTTGAAGCAGTAAACGACGAATCTGCTCATGGTCAAACTGATGGCAAGCGTCATCTAGTTTTACCAATATTTTTTCTAATTCATTCCACGGTAACCAAGCTTCATGAGCAGATAGAATACGTCGATGTTCCGTTTGAGTAACATCATCACCTATGAGTAACTCTTCAAATAATTTTTCACCTGGTCGCAAGCCTGTATATTCAATAGCAATATCGCCATCAGGGTTAAGCTTATCCATTACAGTTAATCCCGATAATCTAATCATTTTTTCTGCGAGGTCTGTTATTTTTACAGGGTCACCCATGTCTAAAACAAAAACCTCGCCACCTTTTCCCATCGCACCGGCTTGAATAACTAGCTGGGAAGCTTCTGGGATTGTCATAAAATAACGAATTATTTCAGGGTGTGTAACGGTAATAGGACCACCATTCTTTATTTGTTTTCTAAATAATGGTACAACAGACCCAGATGAACCAAGTACATTACCAAACCTAACCATACAGAAACGTGTACTTCCATTTACTTGTTTAGTTTTCTCCGCCAATGATTGTAGAACGAGCTCAGCCATACGTTTAGTTGTCCCCATAACGTTGGTTGGTCTTACTGCTTTGTCTGTAGAAATGAGTACAAATGTTTCTACTTTAGCTTCTATAGCTGCTTCAGCCACGAACAAAGTTCCAAATATGTTATTTCGTACTCCTTCTATAACATTATGTTCTACTACAGGTACATGTTTATAGGCTGCAGCATGATAAATAGTTTGCACCCTAAAAGTCCTCATCACCGTTAGCAAACGATTCTTATGCTGGACAGAACCAAGTAGAGGTACTATTTGTAAATCGTAATCAAGTTTATTCGCTAAATTTTGTAATTCGCCATTAATACTGTAAAGCGCAAATTCTGAGAGTTCCAATAAAACTATTTTTTTAGGTCTCTGCCCTAGTATCTGGCGACATAACTCAGAGCCTATGGAGCCACCAGCCCCCGTAATCATAACAATTTTATTAGTTATATTATCTTTAAGAAGATCATGATTAGGTGCAACTGAATCACGGCCAAGTAGATCTTCGATGGAAACCTCACGAAGTTCATCAATTTTAGCTTTACCACTAACTAAATCTGCGGAGCCGGGAATAGATAATATTTCAACGGGTAAGGCTTCGATTTCGCTTAAAACACGAGCGATACACTTTTTACTCTCTCTAGGCATTGCAAGTAAAAGTCGTGAAGCTGAAGTGTTTGCAATCAAGCCTGGAAGATCGTTACGGCTATATACCGTTATACCTTGGACAATTCTTTTTTGAATTTTTACATCATCATCAATAAAGGCTACGGGATAGTATTCATCTCCATGCAGTAGAGACTGAGCAAGCTGTCTTCCCGCAGAACCCGCACCATAGATGATAACTTTTTCTTTATACTTATTTTTTATTGATGACGTTGCTAATAATGTTCGCATCAAAAAGCGACTGCCTCCGACTAAAACCAATAAAAAGGCCGAAAATATTACAGGTACAGTACGAGGCAAATCTATATTTAAAAAGAAAGATAAGAAAATCAAAGCCACTGTAGTGAAGCATACTGACAAAGCAATACTTATAGCTGCTTTACTATTTATATATCTTAGAACCGCTCTATATAGACCAAGTTTAACATTAGCCATTAGGGAAATCGGCAACAGACAAGCAAGTAATACCCATGAAGGTGAATGTAAAAAAACAGTTAGTGTATCTAAACGAACAAGCATTGCAGCCCAAAAAGCAACACTAACGAAAATAAGATCTGAGAAAAGAGAAATTACACGTTTTACAGGCTTTGATGCTTGAAATAAAAAATTCATATAAAAATATTGCTTACGTCTAGGAGATTTCTAATAATTACGGTAAATTATTAGAAAGAGCATTGGAAATAATGTCAGATATTATACACAAGCAATACTCTTTATGCCGTTTTATTATAAATTATTTATTACTAGCTATTTTTAGTACTTTAAAAAGCACGTTACAGGTAATTGCTAACTCTTCTGTTGTCAATGTAGGATGTACTAAAAACATCAAACTTGTTTCACCAAGTTCTTTGGCATTAGCTAAGCGAGTCTCGGGCCTAAAACCAGTATTATCAAAAGCTTTTTCTAAATAAACTTCAGAGCAGCTACCTTGAAAACAAGGTACACCTGCAGCCACTATTTCATTAACGATCCGATCTCGGTTCCAGCCATCAGCTAAAAATTCAGGCTTGATAAACATATAATGTTTATATTCCGCATGCTCACTGTATTCGGGTACTTCGACTAAGCGAATTAACTCAAACTCTTCAGCAGCTTTATCTAGTTGCTTAGCATAAGCTTGGCGTTTCCCTGTCCAAGCTTCCATGCGAGTAAGTTGAATACGGCCAATAGCAGCTTGCATCTCTGTCATACGCCAATTGGTACCAAAACTTTCATGTAACCATCTAAAGCCGGGTGGGTGTTCTCGGTTATAAATAGCATCCCACGATTTACCATGGTCTTTATAAGCCCACATTTTTTTCCATAAGCTTTCATCATTGGCGGTTACCATGCCTCCTTCACCGCCAGTAGACATAATTTTATCTTGGCAAAAAGACCACGCACCAGCATGGCCAATTGAACCAACACTGCGGCCTTTATATTTAGCGCCATGTGCTTGTGCACAATCTTCAATAACATAAAAACCATGTTGCTTACTTAATGCCATTATATCGTCCATTTCAGCAGGCATACCCGCTAAATGAACCACTATCACCGCTTTAGTTTGTGGCGTTAGTACCGCGGCAATACTTGCTGCGGTAATATTTTGGCTATTCAAATCGACATCAGCAAAAACAGGCTTTGCACCTGCGGTAACTATGCTTGAAGCCGATGCTAAGAAAGTTCGTGGTGTGGTAATTACTTCATCACCTGCGCCAATAGCCATTGCCTTTAAAGCAATATCTAACGCTAAGGTGCCATTTCCTAAAGCAACGGCATATTTACTATCAGCGAAAGTAGCAAATTCTTTTTCAAATTCGCGACCTTCCTGACCTGTCCAATAGTTAACTTTATTTGATAATAAGACAGAAGATACTTTATGAGCTTCTTCTGAGGTAAAACTGGGCCAAGGAGAAAAAGGTCCATTTAACATAATTGCCACCACCTGTTTGGAATATAAAAAGAGAATAAAATATAAATAACAAAACTAAAGTTAAGGTTAAGGAAAGTAAACCCAGTATTTTGCTGTAGGCCCCAACTAAAAAGTAAACTCCAGCAAAATTTGTGCTTGTCAATAATCCCGCAGGGGTTTATTGACAAGCGAACGCTATTCTTCGATTAGCTCCTCACCCGACTAATATATCCGCCAGAATCGCCGACATTTTCTGTGTTTCGGAGAGGAATGAATTAAAGGTGCTTTAAGAATACTCAAGCCTGTGATAAAACTTTAGTAAAATCGCCATCACGATAAAGCTTACCACTGTATGAACTTCGCAAATATAGCGTAATTCGGTGTTCATCAGATAATGTGTATTAACGAGAGATTATCTGTCAAACCTAGTAACAAAACTAATCAAGGGTAAGCAAGCTATTACTAGCCATCGCCGCAATACCTTGACTGAGACCTACCTTAGGTTGATAACCGAACGCAGCAAATGCTCTGTCGCAACACAGGTTATAACGGTTGAATGGTTCAACACCGGTTTTATTATCAACCACTTCAATGGTGCCTTGACCGGCTGCCGCCACACACTGTTGAGCAATTTGCTGAATAGTCACACAACTAGGGCCACCAATATTATAAATACCCCAGGCTTTTTGTTGCAGTGCAGTTAAACTGGCCAAAGCAATATCAGCAGCATGAACCAGATTGATCTTATTAACGACTGGCTCAACCACAGTGATGGTTTTGTTTTCACTGACAGTTTGTAAAAAGTTAGCTACCAATCTATTTGTTGGCATAAAAGTGCCATAAACCGATGAGGGCCGCAGCGTTACCAACTGTAAGCCCTGAGCGCGATAATGTTCAAACACATTCTCAGCCAGCCATTTGCTAAAACCATAAAAACCGCCAAAACCACACACAACTTTTTCATCGCCTTCTTTAATAGATGATAGATGAGGGTCTTTATAGACCGTGGAGCCAGATAAAAACACCACGGGTATTTTACGTAACGTCGCCCACTCAGCCAAAGCCAAACAAGAACGTACATTGGCATCAAATAAATTACCAGTTTGGATTTTTTCTGCATTAGGGTCTGAAGCTGACGGTGGTACAAATGCACCAAAATGGCATACTGCACCTACACTACCAAAGACCTCATCCAGCTGTTCAGGGGTTTTATAATGCGCTAAATCCCAACGGCTGCGATTGACTTCAACACAAGTTATTTCGCGCTGTTTAAGCAACGCTTTCATATGTAACCCGATCATACCAGAGCTACCAGTCAATGCAATTTTCATTTGATACCCATTATCTAATTTTAAAAAAGAGCCGCATTTTTTAGCACTCTTGGGTCAAGACGTCCGGCTTGAGCTAGTTCAGCCATTTGTGACTTGCTTACCACCACCTCTTGCCAGTGTCGCAAGACCATGGCATCAAAGTTAATCGCTCCGCTATACTCTAGCCCCTGAGTTTTCTTGATGTAATACTCAACCGGATTAAAACCCAACTGTGCACAAAATGGCGTGGTGCCAGAGAAACGACAGTTAACTTCAAAAATTTTTGGGATACCTTCTTTATCAAGGCGTAGCTGAAAATTACATGAGCCGTGAATGTCCATGGCCAGTGCCACTTTAGTGACATATTCAGAGATCACAGAATTATCCACTGGCTCAGCTCTAAAGGTATCGCCGGCACGTAAAGTACGATTCAAGATCACCACATCAGAAGCCACACCGTTAATCACAACAATAGTACATGTGTATTCATCTGCATCAGTACCTACCAACTCCTGAATCACTAGACCCTCTTCATTATCAAGGCGCTGCATCAGTTGTGCTTTGTCACGAGAAATGCCAACACCAATAGAACGACAACCCACGGCAGGTTTGACGATCACAGGAAATTCCAGGGAGTCTACATCCACCTCGCTAGGCAGCCAAGTCTGTGGATAATAAAAGTCATGTTGCTTTAAAAATTCAGCTGTTTTATGTTTGTCATCAGAGATAGCAATGGCTGATAGCGGTGAAACCACAACTTTAACTCCATACTCCTGTTCGATATAAGCTTTGTTGTTGGCACAAAACAGCAACTCAACATCTGTCCCGGCAAAGTAATAATCAATCGATTCTTCACAAAAAACTACACCAAGGCGTTTAAGATAATCATCCGACGAAGCCGAAGGTACAATGCGTGATACATCACCAGCATAGATACCCGCCGCTAGGTTGCTCATATCCGCTGCAACGATTTTTATTTCAAGGTCTTTAATTAATTTAAGCGATTTGATAATGCCCTGACCTACGCCACCACCGGCACCAGTCACTAATACGGTTATCATTTTATATCTCCAAAATACGATAGTAATTTTTCAGTCGTAGTATCTGACAAGTTGCTGTCTACCAGTTGACTAAAGTAACGGGTTAAATCAGGGTGAATTGTAATATGTTCTAGCGCCACGCTATGTTCAGTTATCTGAAAAAACAATAACGACGCCCCTTCACCACGAGGTTGCCCCAATGAACCAGGATTAACAATATAACAATGACTGGGGTGTTGCTTATAATGCAAAGTATCCGCAGGTTCATCAGCCAATTCATCACCAATGAAACACAATACTTTTTTACGATGGGTATGGCCAAAAATGCCCACCTGATAATCCCCTTCACGCAATACCCTAGCAGCTTTTAAACACTCATTTGGCTGATTCAAATAACTCCAGTTTCCCAGTCCATAAGGATTGGCATGAGACAACAATACCGGGCCCAAGGCAATGGCGGAGTGCCAATCAAAATGATTTAGCAACACAACATCAGACTGGTTCAGTTTATCTAAATTCCATTGCACCGACTCTTTAATAAAGTCCGGTATTTTATAACGGGTTTCGCTTTGTCCACTCTGTAAATCAAAATAAAACTCATCATGGTTTCCCATCACAAACCAGCACGGCAGTTGCTGTGCGAGCGTTTTAAGTAAAGCTAACACTTCATCAACCTGAGCGCCATAACTGAGTAAATCGCCCAGAATCACCACCAAATCAACATCATGTTGACGGATTTTTTCGACGGCACAACTGAGCGAGTCAAAGTTACTGTGCAGATCAGAAATAACAGCTATTTTTTTGTTGAGGTAAGTATCAGGTGCCAAACGGCTTACTTGTGAACGGATTGGTGTATGCATAATGATATTATTTGTCTTCCAGATGAGTAGAGCCTTGAAAACGTGGCATAATTACTTCGTTTGTCGGTGATACCCCTTCAGACTTAAGGACTTTACTCACCGTCAGCAACAATATTTTAATGTCCAACCACAAGCCCTGGTTTTCAACATACCAGGTATCCAGTTTGAACTTCTGTTCCCACGAAATAGCATTACGGCCATTCACTTGTGCCCAGCCTGTTATACCTGGACGTACATTATGGCGTTTCGCCTGTTCTTTAGAGTATAAAGGTAAATATTCAACGAGAAGTGGGCGAGGACCCACTAAACTCATATCACCTTTGATTACATTTAGTAAACCCGGTAGCTCATCCAAGCTAGTAGAACGTAATAAAACACCAAATGGGGTCAAACGTTGTTCGTCAGGTAGTTGCTCACCATTTTTATCTACGGCATCTATCATAGTTCGGAACTTCATCATTCTAAAAGATTTTCCGTTTAAACCTGGACGCTCTTGAGTAAATAAAATTGGAGAACCAAGTTTCACTCGAACCAATAAAGCGGTAATTAATACAAATGGAGACAAAAAAAGCAATGCCAATATAGAGATGATAATGTCAAAGATCCTTTTCATCGCTTAACCTCCTCAAATACGGAAATGAATTTTTTAACACCTACAGCAACAGCTAACTCACTCTGATAAAAATTAAGTGCATTACTTCCCATTACCCCACGTTCTTCTGCACTTTTGTTTACAAGCGTAATAAGTGCATTTGCAAGTGAGGTTGAGTTGTTTGCCTTGCAGCTTACACCAGCTTTCGCCTGTTTAATTAAATCTGACGCATCACCATTTACCCCCATGACAATTGGCTTTCCAATTGCTAAATATGCTTGAGTACGAGATGGGATTGTGATGGAAAACAGTTCATCATCAGTCAAATGCACTAAAAGTATATCCGCCTTCTTGAGAAGACCCCCAACTTCTTGCATTGGCACTCTTGGGAGAAAATACACGTTATCTAAGGCCAGCTCTTTAGCTTGTTGTACCGCTTTATCTTTAGCAATACCAGCTCCTAAAAATACAATATTAATATTAGCCTGCTTGCTTTGAAGTATATCAGCTGCATCTATAATTGAAGGTAAACCTTGAGCATTACCTAAGTTACCAGCAAAGAGTAGATTTAATCGTCCATTATTAGGCAAACGCAAAGTGCTTTCAACGCCCCCTTCTAAAGCTTCTTCATCGCACCAGTTATAAATAACTTCAAGCTTACTTACTGGTACTCCTCTCTCTTGTAACCGTTTTTTAAAACCTGGTGATAAAACAACAACTTTAGACGCTCTTTTATAAACAAGTTGACAGAAAACTTCAATAAGAGAAAGTGCTTTCTTATTATTTAACATACCTGTCGCGGCAAGAGTATCTGGCCAAAGATCCTGTATATCAACAACCAATGGTGCACGTCTAAACAAAGAGATTAATGTAGCTGATAACGCGGTAGTTAAGGGTGGATGATAACTATAAATAACATCTGGCCTAGACACTGAAAACAATCCACATAAACATGACGATGCGGCAAAAGAGATATAGTTTGCAATACGCTTTATTGCAGAACTGTCATGCGCAGGGTAAAGAGGGACACGATGAATAATGACACCATCTATAACTTCTTTACTATGAAATTTAATACTATAGCCGTCGTATACCATGCCACCTGGGTAATTTGGAAACCCGGTAATAACTTCAACTTCGTGCCCTGCTTTAACTAGCTCCTTCGCAAAAAGTAAGCCTTTAAAAGTTGGTTCAGGATCAAACCACTGTGTAACTATAAGAATTTTCACTGCTTATCCATTAAGCAAGGAGCTTATACTTATATAAGCTCCTTATGCTATTTAATATTTTTTCCAAACCACACGGTTAATGTAATCAGTATAAGAATGTATAATGCGTACAATTTTATCCGATACATTAGGCATAGAGTAATCAGCCACTTGACGTAAAGTTCTCTCTTCACCACGGCTTTGCGTTTCAAGTACTTGTAAAGCTTGCATAACCCGGTCAGGCTCCAATCCAACCATCATAACAGCGGCTTCTTCCATCCCCTCTGGACGTTCGTGTGCTTCACGGAGATTTAAAGCTGGAAAGTTTAAGATAGATGACTCTTCATTGATTGTGCCACTATCCGAAAGCACTGCCCGTGCTTCTTTTTGTAACTTAACGTAGTCCCTAAAACCTAATGGCTTTAACAATTGTACAAGAGGGTGAAACTTAATTTCTTGGGCATCAATACGTTTTTGCGTACGAGGGTGAGTAGAAACAATCACAGGTTCGCCATAAGTTTCGGCTACCGTATTGAGTGTTAAGGCTAATTTATTGAGATTAACATCTGAATCAACGTTTTCTTCTCGGTGTGCACTAACAACAAAGTACTTACCTGGAATTAGGTCTAGGCGAGTTAAAACATCAGAGGCTTCAATCACATCAGCATAATGAGTGAGTACTTCACACATTGGGCTACCCGTTTTAATCACTCTATCTGCAGGTAAACCTTCTGCTAGTAAGTATTCACGCGCGATATCACTATAGGTAAGATTGATATCAGCTGTATGGTCAACGATTCGCCGGTTAATTTCTTCAGGTACGCGCATATCAAAACAACGATTACCTGCTTCCATATGGAAGATAGGTATCTTACGTCGTTTTGCAGGAATTGCAGCTAAACAACTATTAGTATCACCTAATACCAACAGAGCATCAGGTTGCTCTTTTTCTAAAATTTCATCTACGGCAATAATAATCTGACCTATTGTTTGTGCTGCATTTTTACCAGCTGCATTTAAAAAATAGTCAGGTTTACGAACACCAAGATCATCAAAAAATATTTGGTTGAGTTCATAATCATAATTTTGACCTGTATGCACAATGGTATGCTTACAATGCTCATCTAATTTTGCAAAAACACGAGATAACCGAATAATCTCGGGGCGAGTACCCACAATACTTACTACATGTAATTTTTTCATTATTAAACCTTAAAATTTACAGTGTCTGGTTGCTCACGATCAAATATTTCATTTGCCCAAAGCATAACAACCAATTCATTATCACCAATATTGGTTATATCGTGTGACCAGCCAGGAGCTGTTTCGACAATACTAGATTCCTCACCATCAACAATCAACTCATAAGACTCACCAGTGGAAATATGGCGAAATTTAAATGAAGCTTTACCATTAATCACTAAGAACTTTTCTGTTTTAGTATGATGATAATGGCCACCACGTGTAATACCTGGGTGTGCAGTGAAAAATGAAAACTGACCAGAATCTTTGGTTTTCAGCATTTCAACAAAAGTACCACGCTCGTCGCTATGACGAGTAACTGAATAAGAAAATTGCTCAGGCGCTAAATAACTTACATAGGTTGAATAAAGGGCACGAACGAAACCTTCACCTACTTTAGCTGAAATCAAGCTTTCACGGCTTTCTTTAAACTCAGTAAGCAATGAAACTACTTTGCCTACCGTAGTTTGATAAACAGGGGCAACACAACAGTATTGCTCCTTTTTTTCGGTAGTCGATAATAGCCTAACAAATTCATTACAAACATCATCAATGTAAACAAGATCCAACGCAGCATCAGATTTATGAATTGTGATAGGTAAATCATTGATTGTGTTATAACAAAAGGTAGCAACCGCAGAGTTATAATTTGGCCGGCACCATTTACCAAACACATTAGGCAGACGATAAATATAAGTCTCAGCACCAGTTTCTTGCTGATATTCAGCAACAGCTTGTTCTGCACCAGCCTTACTCACGCCATACGGATTATCTGATTCAACTTGCGTTGATGAAGTTAATAAAATAGGTGTTTTACGTCCATTTTCAGCTAACGTATTCAGGACTTTTTGAGTTAGACCAGTATTACCCGTTTTAAAATCTTCATCATTTTTAGGGCGATTAACACCCGCGAGGTGGTAAATAAAATCAGCAGACTTTACCTTTTCAACAATACTTTCTTCACTATCATCACGAGTGATTTTTTCAATATTATCAAAACCAGCTTCGAGTAAAAATACACATAAATTCTGACCAATAAAACCCGCTGCACCTGTCACCAAAATATTCATTTATACACCTTCAGGTACAATTAGGTTACCCGCTTCAATATCACGCATAAAATCAAGTTTCCGTAAAAGCTCTTTCATACCTTCAACATCTAAGCGCTCAGTATTATGCGAGTTATAATCTTCAATTGCCGAAAGGTCTTTTTCACCTTCCTCTGTATATTGTGCATAATTTAAATCACGATTATCAGCCGGGATTCGGTAATAGTCACCTTGGTCTTGTGCTACAAACATCTCTTCACGGCTACATAATGCTTCAAATAATTTTTCACCATGACGTGTACCAATGATATTAACTTTATGATCTGGTTTACCAATCATTTCAAGGATAGCTTGTGTCATCACTTCAATTGTTGCTGCAGGTGCTTTCTGAACAAAGATATCACCATTTATACCATGCTCAAAAGCATGAAGTACTAAATCAACGGCATCATCTAATGTCATCATAAAGCGTGTCATTGACGGATCGGTCAAAGTAAGTGGTATATCTTCAATAACTTGACGGATGAACAGTGGGATAACAGAACCACGTGAAGCCATTACATTGCCATAACGTGTACCAGTAATGACGGTATTAGTTCCTTCCAAATTCCGGCTTTTAGCGACTATCACTTTTTCCATCATTGCTTTAGAAATTCCCATTGCATTAATTGGGTATACCGCTTTGTCTGTACTTAAACAAACTACGCGACTTACGTTGTGCTGGATTGCGGATTCTAAAACATTCTCAGTGCCAAATACATTAGTTTTTACCGCTTCTAACGGGTAAAACTCACAAGAAGGAACTTGCTTTAGTGCAGCTGCATGAAAAACATAATCAACACCACGCATCGCTACAGAGATACTTTGTGGATCTCGCACATCACCAATGTAAAACTTTAATTTGGGTGAATTATATTTCTTGCGCATATCATCTTGTTTTTTCTCATCACGGGAAAAGATACGAATTTCTTTAATATCAGTTGCTAAAAAACGGTCAAGGACTGCATTACCAAATGAACCTGTTCCGCCGGTAATTAATAAATTTTTATTCTTAAACATGCTAAACCTTTTTTATCAATGTTATATATTTATCTTGCATAATTTTAAAGGATAAGGTTTCTTCATATAAAGTAGAAACTTTAAGACTATAATCATTTAAAATTTCATTATCTTGCATAATACTTGAAATTGCACTCGCAACAGATTTCGGTTCAGGTAAAACGTAAATCAACGAACTTCCAAAAACTTCTTTAATGGAGCCAACATCGGTAGATATAATAGGCAGCGCGATACTCGCGGCTTCAATTATAGATAATGGGAGCCCCTCATTACGACTAGGTAATATAAATAAATCAAAATGCTCCCTGCTTAAGGGCTCGACTACACTACCTTTAAAGCTAACGTTTAATTTATTGACGCGTACCAAGTCATCTAATTTATGAATAAAATCAGCATTACCAGGACCAAATATATCACATTCGATATTTTTGTATCCTTCATTAGATAGTATTACTAATGCCTTGATTAAAATATCATGTCCTTTACGCTTCGTAACTGAACCAACACTACAAATTTTTAATATAGCAGAATCTTTAAACAAACTTTTGTCGCTAAAACAACATTGAACTTTTGGGACTCCGTTTGGGATACTAATAAATTTATTTGTATTAAATTTTACATTGAGTTTTTTTGCAATATCCTCCCCCAAAGTTACAACATACTCACTATGTCGAACTGAATTTTGAAAGAGCCAATTCAAAAAACGAGTACCAATGAACGATTTCAGGCCAGGGGAGTTAATATAATATTGTGATAATGGTTCATCAGAACAATGTAAAACCAAAATATTTTTTGTTTTACTATTTATTAGAGACGAAAAAGAAAGAGTAATAAAATCTTGAAATACATATACATCTTTTCCAGATTCAAATTTACGTTTTATTGAAACTGATATCTTTAAAATGTCCCATATGATGGCGTAAAATAAATACAATAAACTGAATAAACTATTTCCCAATATAAAAGATTTAATCTTATTATTAACCTTAATCTTTTCTTTTCTAGAGTTATGGCCCGCATCTTCTACTTTATCAATTAAATCTTTATATTCTGAAGGTTCTACAGAGATTACTCTCTTCTTATATCTAGCGTAAACTCTAGATAGTGACACATCAGAAGAGTCTATATTAGTGATGAAGTTATGTATGAATTTTGAAACTCCATTAGGATCAGCAAGATCACTCGCTGAAACAATATTAAATCTGATCAAAGTTATTGCCTTATTCGTTTAGTTTTAAAGTGGGTAGTAAAATAAAAATTTAACATTAAGAAACATATAGAAAAACCTAGTCGGCTATATAAATCAAAGTTTTCATAAGAGTTAATTACAGCCATACCTAGTATAGAAAAAACAATTCCAAGCGAAAAATACATTCGAAAACCACATAAAAAGTAATAAATTAATGACAAAACGAAAATAACCGAATTCGCAATAATAATTGCGTATGTATATTGATACATATCATTTAAAAAAATGAGCGATATAAAACCTGTAACAATGCCAATAAAAAATAAAACTATAGCAATATGTAACTTTTTATTTATCAATAAAACTTGATAAATAACCGCATTATAAAATGGAACAAAAATAATCATTAAAGATAAAATCTTTAAATATGCAGAGGCTTCATGGAAAGACTGTCCATAAACAAGATTCACAATTTCAATATTAAAAAACCAAAAAAATAAAAATATAGAAATTGAGGCCTGAAAAATAATACTAGTCACAAGTGAATTATAAGTGGGTGAAGAATCTTTTTTGTCATTTAAAAAAGGAATAACAACCATAGAAATGCTAGTAACTATAGTTAATACAATTGCAATCAGCTTATAGGCTGATGAAAAATATCCAAATTGTATTTCGCCTATCAAACTAGATAATAAGACTAAATCAAACTTACCAAAAATTGAACTTAATAATATAGCAATAAAAATAAAAAATACATCCTTGAACCTCACGCTTACTTTTGTTCGCGCTTTCGTTTTATCTTGAAATTCAAATATTATAAAAAAAGATACAAGACCAATCAATAATGACAATAATGAGAATATGGTTAAATACCTCAGTGCACCATCACTACCATCAACAAATGCAAAAATTAGTAGTACAAAAGCGACTCGACTACAAAGCGTTCTTAAAAAAACCAGTTTTTGTTGTCGCATCGATATAAAAAACCAATCGCAAGAAATTATTTCACCAAAAACAGCTATCAAGATTAAGAAAACTGGAATTAACAACCCACTATCATTAAACACAAAAAACGATACCAGAAAAAAGGAAAAAACAGAAAACAAGTTAATCCTTAACCTAAGTATATGTAGCGCCTTATCTTCTACTTCATCCCTTGATAAATCTACATTCAATTTCGACACTGCATAAGTTGGTAAACCAAATGAGCTTAAAACTGACAATACAGCTATTATTGCCATATAATAATTAACAGTTCCAAAGTCTTCAACACCTAAAACGCGTGAAACATAAGGGATAGTTATGAGTGGAACGCCAATATTTAGAAAAATCTTGGCAAAATTAAAAAATACGTTATTCAAGATTCCTTTCGGTTCGCTAGCTATATTTTTTAATCTAAACATATTTTTCCTGAGAGAAACCTAATGAGCGATGCATGAAGTAATTAAATGAAGAATCTATTCGAGCGAAAAAGCAAAAAATAATTTTAAAAGAAAAATCGCCTCTTTAATAACGGGCAATATTATGACCCCTTCTAAATCAAAAAACTAGTCTAAAAGACTTAATGATATTTGATCAGAGAAACCCATGTGATTATACTGTAGCTAAATCTTCTCTGGAGTCTTTTACCTAATTTTTCATGTATCTTCCTTATTCATACATTCAATTGCAAGGTCTGGTTACTTTAAACAAGTAAATGCAAACATTCCGTACGCACGGCAGTCATACGATGACTAGTATCTTCAATAGACGAAGTTATCAAGCGCTTTAGGTAAAGTTACCGCATGTAAGTCCTTTGAAAAAAGAAGAAGTAAACAAAACAGAACAGGACAGGACAATTATTAAACATACTCAAGTCTGAACTGTAAAACGTCTATAAGAACAAGAGCTAATTGTAGCATTATAAGATTATACTTTTAAGCTTAGTTGTCTTTAAAACATGTTTCCCTAAAAATAGGGCGCCATCTTTAGTTATATGATTTGTATCAAAACTAATAAATCGATGGTCATCAGTAAAGATCCTTGTTTTATTGTTTTCTCTAAATAATGTCAATAAACTTATATAATTATCAGTGAATATAGTTGACTCTATTTTATCAGCTTCAATATTACTTTTATTTATGTCAACCATATAATTTTTTGAACTATCCCAATCGATTTGCTTTATGAAGTTATTGTTAAACCCAAAATTCTTGGTTCCGATATAAAAATAATTACCATTTGAGTAGTGATCCATTTCATTTTTCTTTTCGATCGCACTAGTTTTTAATATTTCAGGGCTTATTTTTCTATTGGCCATCCCTGAGGATGACACTAAAAAAGTCACGTCTGCATGCCTTAGTAGATTCCTCGATAAGTTTATGTCTTTATTGTAATTAGAAAGGTAAATGACTTCATATCCATTTGTTGCATCGTTTTCTTCTAGGGCATTGTAGAAGTCTCTAGCAAAAGAGTTTCCTATGATTAACATTTTTTTACTATCAGATTCGAAATTGTTTTTAGCTAAAGAATATGGTCTGTCTGCATAAGCTTGTGGGTTTATTCCATATGAATATTTACTGAATACATAATACTGATGCATTCCATATGATTTATTTAAATAAAGCCCTAGTGATATAAAAGACACAAAAGAAAATACAATTAGGCTATAAAACACTTTATTTGACACTATATTTTTATTTCTAAATGGAGATTCTACGAATCGCCAAGATAAGTAACCTAAAGGGATTGCAAGTAATGTCCACATCAATTGTTTATAAACTTCAACATGTGTTTCGGTAGCTAACCTTAGAAAGGATAATATAGGCTGGTGTAATAAGTAGATGCTATAGCTTGATAATCCGATAATAATTATGAGTTTTGAGCTAAGACTTTTATAAATTAAGCTATTAGATGTCGTAAAAGCGATAACCATTAGCGCCCCTAAAACAGGAGCTAAATTAATAATGGCTGAGTTATTCGATAATATATATGGGTTATAATAGGAAAATAAAATCAAAAACAAACCTATTGTTGATAGCATATCACTTTTAATTGTCACTCGCTCACTCATGTACATCGCTAGTAACGAACCTGCACAAAGCTCCCAAAACCTTGTTATGATCATTAAAAAATTAAACTCCTTATTTTCAATTATATAGCTTGATAAAAAACTGATAACGAAAAATAGAATCACTGTAGTCTTAAGGAGCTTTTGCTTTTTCAAAAGCAAGATAAAAATAACGGGAATTATAAAATAGTATTGCTCTTCAACACCTAAGCTCCAAGTATGGTATAAAGGTTTAAATTCAGAAGCTAAACTCCAATAACCTGATGTTAAATATAGTAAAACATTATTTGCACCAATTGAAGTTGAAACTAAAGATTGTCCGAAATTCTTTAGATCATAAGGAAGCATAAATACAAATGAAAGTATCGTTGTTAGAAGTAAAGTGAGAATTAAAGGAGGTAGAATTCTTCTTGCTCGCTTATCATAAAAACTTAATAATGAAAAATCGCCACCTTTTTGGCTTTTTATAATATTTGCAGTGATTAAAAAACCACTAATAACAAAAAAAACATCGACCCCTAAAAATCCGCCGCTAAACCCACTAACCCCAGCATGAAAAAAAATAACCGGTAAGACAGCAATAGCTCTTAGTCCATTTATATCATGTCTAAATTTCATTTTACTACTCTCTTGATTATATGGTGTTTATTTAACGTCAGTTAACTAGGTCGATACTTAGTTTTATTGCTTGATTTTTCGTAAATTTTGTCGTTAAAGTTGAAATATCTAAGGGTACTGAGCAAGCGGGTCAATACCCTCAAGTAAACGAGTTTTTTTAGATAGTATTATCGAAGATGTGCCTTTGAAAAACAATCACTAAGAAAGTAATTTCATGAAAATAGAAAAACTATAAATAACACTCAATAAAGATGCTGAATATGCAGTCCTATGAAACTTAAAAACTTATCTAAATTAAAAAACGTTATTCAAAGCACCTTTAGCTTCGGTAAACTTATATTTTAATCTAAGCATATTTTCTCCTGAGAGAGGTTCAGCGTGCAATATGGAAAATAATTTGGTGAAGTAGCGTCTCTAGCGTAAAAAGAAAAACTCATTACGAGTAAACACACCCAAATAACCTTTCTCCATTTATCATGAAACCTATTACTAATCAGTAATGGAATAGCAATATAACCTGTATAGTAAAAGATCATACTTAAACGAGTAAATATACCCAAGTTTGCTAAGGCAATATTCATAAATAATCCACATAGGAAAGAATAACAGAAGAACAATGTAATCTTATCGAGCTTATGCCTGTAAATCATAAAAAAACAAAAAGCAATATAAAAAAGTTCAATATAAATTCTAAAACCAAATCCTACTTCGGTAGCCTCTGTAGGAATAAAATAGCTACTATATATGTCAGGCACATTGATTGCCCTTAAAACTAAACCTATAACATCAACATAATGTGTAAGCCTGTTGATGATTATTGAAATTATAAATAAAGTCCAAACTAACACTCTAGATTGCTTTAATAACGATATGATTATAAAAAGAAACGCTAATAATGTTGTGTAATGAAAAGTGCATCCCAATAACACGATAATAGAATATTTGAAATATTCTCTTTTTAGCAGGTATCGAAAGCCCCAATAGACTAGAGCGATCCCTAACCCTTGCCGATAAAGGTTTATCGGAATTACTAATAGTCCCAAGCCTAATAGGAAAATCAGTAGTAGTGCTCTATCTTGCACATACCTAGCACCAGCTAGGTAATATAATATAAAAGTTGTCGCAAAAACAAAAAACACAACAGCTTGATACCCTAAACCTAATTTAATAATAATAATATTCAGGTATACATACCCAAATTCAGTCTTAGATATAACATGATCGTAAAGGTGGCCAGAGCCATTTACTAACCCCTGATATATCTTCAAGTAGTTAGGATAGTCAGGACCTACATCCACTCTTAATCCAAAGAGAACGATTATAAAAATAACAACGAAGAAAATACCAAACCGTTTAACTGCAACGGGAGCAGTTACAAGTGTTAAAGATAATATGTAAATAGAGAGGTAGAGAATATAGGTCATTTAATATTTTGCATTACTTTATCGATTATTAACAATGATTGTTCTAAACCTAATGAGGCAACGTTTAGATCAATTACGTTATTATGTTCTAACTTAATATCGCTTGCCAGCGTACTGCCAAAATGGACCATTACATCAGGTTTAATGTTAAAGTTAATAGTTTTCGCACCTGTACTGACATCTAATCGACTATACGAAAAATTAAATTTAGGGTGTGGCTTAATAAAAATATTTACATTGGGGTATGCTTTCGCAATATAATTTGAAATGTGTATTTCTTTTTTAACACATTCTAAAAATCCAGAGCCAATAAGTAAAAAGTTTACTTCTACACTATCAACATCCTTATAATGAACCTTATTTTTAAAATAATTTACACTATCCACATCAACGTAAATATGTTCAATAAAATAATTTGCACTTTTTTTATCATAACAAAATAGCTCATCCACCCGTGGTAATTTCTTTTTAGGCTTCCACCCTTCATTCTCGGGATTAAAAACTATCCCATGCTGATAAACAACTAATTTCATGTTGTTTTCAACACACAGAATTGAAAATAGATATGCCCACCGATCATAGTGGTTTGAAATTTTAACTGTTTTAATGTTTGTTGCTGAAATGAAGTCAAGGACCATGATTATTTCAGGGAGCTTAATTACACATTGATAATACCAAGCTTTAAACCCAATTTTTAGCATTATTCTATAGATTAATTTAAGGTAATCGATGTAATACTTAATCTTAAAGTTATATTGATTGCCGCTCTTGATGAAACCAAGCACATTTTCATCACCCGAGCTTGTAATATTAGGGGATGTTATAAAATTCAATACATTAGAGTTATAATTTTCATGCACTCTAAATCTATTAGCAAGATTTAAAAAAGGTAATACAGGTGAAAAAAGTAAGAATACAATCCCCATTAAGTAGTCTAAGATACTGTTAATAAGAGTGTTAGACTTTTGATTAGGATTGTATAGTTTATGCCCGCCTTTACATTTATCATGAATCATATCTAATTCGTATTCAAGGGACTCTAAAATAGTATTACGAAGGTCGTTATCCATAATGTTATCTAATAGTCTTTATAATACGCGCAGGGTTCCCTGCAGCCACCACGTTACTAGGCACGCTTTTTGTGACAATAGAGCCGGCTCCAATAACAGCGTTTTTGCCAATTGTCACTCCTGGCAGAATGACGCAGTTTGCTCCTAGCCAACAACCTTCTCTCAATACAACAGTTTTAGCAGCACTATGCCCTTGATCAATTATATTTTTGTTAGGTAAGTCAAAGCGATGGTTGCCTACATAGATATGCACACCGGATCCCAGCATTACATCGTCCTCAATAATTATACTGCCATCATTTCCTTTTCTAGGATCAGCAAAAAGCATTGTATTAGGTCTAATCACCACATTTTTTCCAATAGATATTTTTGAACAAGCTATGGCGTATGCTCCAGAGCGGAATTCTGCAGAATCTGAAAAGTATTTAAACTTTCTTTTTGATATAGCAATCATCGATTTTTTAAAAAATAATCGCCAGTGAGTAAATGGGCAATCAGGTCCTAATCGGTCACTTTCCAAATCAAATTTTCGTTTTATAAAAAAAGAAGCAATCATAAAGTAAATCCATCATCAACGATAATATTTTGACCTGAAATTCCGTGAGATGAGCTAGAAAAAATATATTGGACTACGTTGGCTATTTCTTTTGGGGACAACATTCCAACACTATTACAGTTGTCATTATACCGAGAAACAAAAGATTCATTCTGATTATCAAAAATACCACCAGGGCTTATCGTATTGATTCGAACTTTTTTACCACGATAATATTTTGCTATATACTTCCCTAAATGAATTAATCCTGATTTTATCACTGCGTATTCGACAGGCATTGTCATTGGTGTACCATCATAAATTTCAAATTTTGGCGCTATAACGCCATAAACTGATGAAATATTAATGATATCTCCACCATTATTTTTAGAAAAGTACTCGGCAAATTGTTGTGCTACAAGAAAATATCCGCCTAAATTTAGGTTGGTATTTTCACAAAAATCAGCAAATTCTACCTGCTCAAATTTCCTGCCGTAGTTTGCATTACGAGGGTAAGCGGTATTAACAACGCCATCAATAGAGCCAAAGCGTTGTTGTACTTTGTTGATAAGCATCAAAATAGAATCTTTTTCCACGATATTTATAGTAGTTGCCATTAATTGGCTTTGTTCAACACCGGCTGAAATTAGCTTATCGCACACAGATGTCGCAGCATCAATATTGAAATCGGCAACGACTACATTATCGCCATTTTCCGAGAGTATTTTGGAAAATTCTGTACCAAGTAAACCTGCGCCACCTATAATGATGAACGTTTTTATTATTGAATCCATAAAATAAATTGTCTCTTAAAAACTTGAATATAATTCAGTGCGTAAATCGTCTGCGAAAGGAAATATTGACCTAACCTTATGTACATCTTGTAGATTGATATCGTAAATCACAGATTCCTTATCAGAATATACGGGAGTCACCATGTCACCTAAGGGATCATAAATTACACTACTTTGCTCATACGACAAACCATTACCATCAAAGCCTGTACGATTAACCCCCACTACAAAGGCTTGATTCTCAATGGCTCTAGATTGTAATAGATTAAGCCAGTGACTTCTACGAGTATCAGGCCAATTTGCGATGTTGACCATTAAATCACACAGTTTTCTATAATAAGAGTAAAGAGGAGAGAAACGTAAATCGAAACAAATACTTAATCCAATTTTAGCCCCATTAACCTCCACTACTTCAGGCTTATTACCGCGAGAATATAATTCATTTTCACCAGCAAAAGAAAATGTATGCATTTTGTCATATTGAGCTAACATCTGTCCATTTTCATTAATATAACAACACCTATTATAATGTTGATTATTAGTAGTTTTTACAGCAAGACCAAATAGATGACTTATATGCGTAACAGCAGATAACTCTTGAAAAAAACGAATCGACTCAGAGTTATTTTCAAACTCAGAAATAGCTTCATTCGTAACAGAGAAGCCAGTTAAAGTCATTTCAGGGTATATAATTAGATCAATATCAGGGAATTGTTCTGATATTCTTTTTGAAATCAAGCTACATTGATCTTGATTCCCTTTTTTATCTTCCCATTTTTGATCTAATGAAACTAACGCTATTTTCATTAATTATGAGTTCTAAATACAGGGCGGATAGAGTCACCTTTTAAAAATCCGTCAGTTGTTTCAGCATCTATTGCTTGTTTATAGACTGCAAAAGTATTCTCAAGTGCTGTAGCTGTCAATATTAACTCTTTCTCACCATGGGCTTTTGTCAGCGCTATCCACGGCATTAACACACCATTTTTAATCATTTCTTGAGAAAATAGGGTTCGGAATGCCAACGAAACTTTTTCATCTGTACCATATGTTGCATACCAGGGAGAACATTCTACACCACCGGCAACAAAGTATTTTTCAAGCCCTGCTTCCTTTGACTTTCTATTCATAAGATCGATTAACTTTCGTCCATATGACCAAAAGTGTTCAATTACATTATCTTGCTTAAGTACTTCAACAGTTTTCACAAAGGCACCTAAGCCGCACATCTCTGCTCCGTGCGTAGTAGATAGTAAGAATAACCTTTCTCGACCTTCAAATTCAATAGAGCCCAGCTCCATGATATCTCGCTTCCCAGCTACTGCAGCAACAGAAAAACCATTAGCCATTGCTTTACCAAAGGTGCAGAGGTCAGCTTGGATATTATAATAATGTTGAGCCCCTTTAAGATCCCATCTAAAACCTGTGATCATTTCATCGAGAATAAAAACAATTCCGTGTTTATTACACAGACGCTTTACATCGTGAAGATAAGTTTCATTCGCATGGGTTTTCGAGGCGGCAGGGTGTTCAAGGCTACTTGGCTCTAAAATCACACAAGAAATGTCGTTCGGATATTCGTTTATCAGTGACTTTAATGATTCAATATCATTGTACTTAAACTGTTTAGTTTGATTAAGTACGTTCTCTGGTATGCCTTTTTTTATTGGCGTAGAAGAAATAAACCAGTCATCATATGAAAAAAATGGATGATCAGAACATCTAGCAACTAGTGTTCTATTTGTATAGGCTCGCGACAATTTTACTGCAGCAGATACAGCCGTGGAGCCATTTTTAGTAAATTTGACCATATCTACAGAATCTATTAAATCAATTAGCAGCTCTGCAGCTTCTAATTCAATTAAAGAAGCACGAGTCAAATTATTACCGTTTCTTATTTGCTCAAAAGCAGCAAGGTCAACTTGATCATCAGCATAACCTAAGTTAACCGCTCGTAACGCCATACCATAATCTAAGTATTTATTGCCTTGATCATCAAAAGTATATGCCCCCTTTCCTTTATGCATAATTTGAGGTGCATTTTCAGGGTACTGATCATAACCACGAGAATAAGTGTGAGCACCACCGGGGATGGCTTTTAATAGTCTATTTTTATAATCTGTCATTTGAATATTTCTTCATTAATAATTTTACAATTTCAAAATCTATTTCATCATCGATTTCAAATGCTTTCCACTTGGGAAACTCGAAACCCAGAGTACTTTCTGTATAAAAAGTTCTTTCTTTTTTCAAAGCTTCAATACAAGAAATATAAAGAGAGCCATCTAAATAAAAAGCATCGTCTAATTCTTGACGTCTAACTGCATGCCCTGTTTGCTCAATGAATGGTCTTAAAAGAAGTTTTTCATCTTTTTTATAAGCAAATATAGGATGATTGCATTCAGCTTTTGATACTCCAACAATTGAAGTGCTTTCAGGGGCAGCAACTAATTTTTCTAAAGCTGTATCTATATCAATAGTTTCGGTCATTGGTGAGGTGGGTTCCAATAAAACTAATATATCAAATACCTTAGATTGACCTTCTAACCATTCAATACAATGCAAAATAACATCTATTGACGCAACTTTATCACCAGAAAACTCTACGGGACGTAGGAATGGTACATTTGCTCCTTGTTCTAAACCTATTTGTTTATACTCTTCACTATCTGTAGACAAAACAACTTCATCTATATATTTACTTTTTAATGCTGCATTTATAGGCCAGCCCAATAAGGGTTTACCATGTATTTCGAGTATATTCTTATCTTTAAGTCCCTTACTTCCAGACCTTGCCGGTACTATAACTAAGACTTTATTACCATTAATCATTCTACATCCTCAAAGAAGCGTAATCTTGTTGAGCGCGTTCAAAATCAGCCATTCGACCTATATCTAGCCAATATTCATAAAATGGGTATTTTAAAACTTGCTTATTAAGGTACCTTTCTAGCAACGTCGGCATATCTACAAGCTCGTTTTCTTTTACGCTATCAACTATTTCCCTGCCAACAACGTAAATACCTGCATTAACATGAAAGCGCTGTATAGGTTTCTCCACCATACTTTTGATGTTTTTTCCCTCACTTTCGATTACACCGAACGGTACTTGGTATTCATATTCTCGAACACACATGGTTGCATCGGCATTATTTTCATCATGAAAGGCAAGTAAAGCTTCTAAATCAACTTTAGTCAGTACATCTCCATTCATCATGATAACGGGTAGATCAGGTAAGTCCTTAGGCAATAACCCTAATGCTCCTCCTGTACCAAGAGGCTGATCTTCATGTACATAGTTTATTGTCACCCCCCACTTACTACCATCTCCAAAATGCTCTTCAATCATTTCAGGTAAATAATGTGTAGAGATATAAAAATTGTAGAAACCTGATTTTATAAATTGTAATAGTACTGTTTCTAAAATTGGTTTATCACCCACTTTCAATAAAGGTTTAGGGCAATTATCTGTTAAAGGTTTTAACCTTGTTCCAAAACCGCCAGCCATTAAAAATACAGGGTTATCGTATTTAGTTTTTTGTGTAACGTGATGAATGGTCTCTAAACCAACTACCACACCGTCATCTATAATTGGAATAGAATGAAGATGCTTAGCATTCATTAAAGCTAATATTTGAGCTCTAGAAATACTTGAATCAACAACAGTAGGTGAAGTAAACATAATTTCAGAAATAGGATGAGTTAAAGGTAGCTCACTAATTAATGCTCTACGAATATCACCATCTGTTACTGTACCTAACAGGCGATTTTCAGTATCCACGACTAAGGCGAGTTGAAGAGCCTCTCCATTTATAATTTTTAGAACTTCTTGTATAGTTGCGGCTGGTGAAACAAGAATATTTTTCCAATTATGACTCATATTAATTTTTAACCTTTTTGAAAATACGTGCGGGATAACAAATAGTATTTTTATCTACATCTTTAGTGATGGTGGCACCCGCACCAATAATAACATTTTCATTCACATTTATTGACTGAATAACTGAAGAGCCAGTGCCAAAATGAACATTTGCTTTAGAGGTAACTTGTCCACTAAGCGTAACTCCTGGTGCGATATGATTATTGCTGCCTATAGAGCAATCATGATCAAGTATTGAACCCGTGTTTACTATGCTATTGTAACCAACACTTGTTCCTGTTTGTATAATAACACCACACATCACTTGTACACCTTCTCCTAAAATAGTATGCCTAGACACAACAGCATCTATTGAGACAAGTGTTGCAAAGCTATAACCTAAATTTTTATAGTTATTATAAAAATCCGCTCTTAATGTATTCCCTGGCAATGAGCCAATACCATTGACCAATTTAATCGTTGCTTTATCAAATTGCAAAATGTCTTCATCGGATTGAAACCAACGAAAACCTGAAAATAACTTTTCATTAACTGCCAGAAGTGGAGATACATAGCCAAGTACATTAATCTTTTGCTCGATTAACATATCTAATAGAACTGACGCATGTCCTCCAGAACCAATTAATAAAACGCCATTATTCATTAATTAAATCACCAATTTGATAATCATTTTTTGCTTCACTGCCAAGCAATCCCCAGTAATTAATTGGATTTACCCCTGAACCAGGACGCTTTGTAGTCATATTTTTTTTACTAAAAAGAGTCCCTTTCTTAATCACTTGTTCAGCAACAAGGCTTTTTCTTGCAACCGCTTTATTTTTGACCTCTGAAGGTCTAGGCCCTTTTAGCCCATCACCCAGTGCTAATTCAATATTTCGAATTCCTTCAATCATTGCTTTTAACTGATCAGGCTCAAGTGATGCTTTATGATCAGGACCTTCCATATTTTGGTCTAAAGTAAAGTGTTTTTCTATTATCGTTGCTTCACGAGCCACAGCAGCGATAGGGATATTGATCCCTGCACTGTGATCTGAATAACCTACAGGCAATTTGAATGCATTAGCTAAAGTATCCATAGCTTTGAGGTTAATATCTTGCAAAGGGGCTGGGTATTCAGTTGTACAGTGTAGAATAGTTACTCTTTCTTTAAGTAACTTTTGTCCAAGTTCAGAGTAATATGCCTTTTCAAAAGCTTGAATACTTGGCTTATCTGTTTCTTTTGCTACATATCCGAAGGCTATTACTCCTAATGCCGTTTCTATCTCAGCTAAAGTAGCCATTCCTGTAGAAACAATTAAATCACACCCTGTTTGTGCATGCTCAAGCACTAAAGGAGCATTAGTTAAATCACCAGAGGGGATTTTTAGCCTTTTTAATTTTAAATCATTTACTAAGAATTTTAAGCTTTCAGAATCAAAGGCTGTTGATAAAAATTCAATTCCTATTTTTTTACAGTACTCGACCAATTCAAGGTGAAATTCAAAACTTAACTCTAACCGGCTAAGCATTGCAAGTTGAGATTCTTTCTTTTGAGTATTCTTAATTTGATAATCAGCTTGCTCTGCAGTTGCCGTTACTAACTTAGATGCTTTGAAAGTCTGGAATTTAACGATATCTGCACCCGCTTTATGTGCAGCATCTACAAGCTGAAATGCAAGTTTTTCGTTACCGTTATGGTTTACACCCGCTTCCGCGATAATTAATGTCATCTTATGTTTCCACGTTTAAGTTATAGAAAGACTTCAATGGACTTACGCTTAATTCTTTGAGTAACGTAATTATTTGACCTGATGCATCACCTTGTCCATAAGGGTTAAAAATAATTTCATCGTTACTTTTATATGCTTTGTTAATCCCTAAATCGATAGCTTCCACAATATCTTTTTTAATAGGTTCACAATGAATGACACTTTTTGCAGATAACCTGCCTTTTTGGCGCATGCCTATATTAATCGTAGCAATATCAAAAGAAGGTACTTCGATAATACCGCTTGATGAATTTCCAATTACAGCCGCTGAGTGTTTAACTGCACTGAGGTATCTTGTTTGGCCTAGCGATGGAATTGCTAATACTCTTTTTGGATTAGTTTTAGCATAATTCTCTAGTAAAGGAATTATACTCCTTCCGCCATCATCGGCATTTGGATAAGTAAGAATGACCTGAAACTCAGGGAATTCATCCAAGCTATCAAGTAATTCTTGAAAAGAGATTACAGGCTCTTCATCCGCCAAAGTAACAGGGTGATAAGTCACCAATAAAAAGGGCTTAGTTAATGAAAAAGAAAGTGATTTAGATAATTCAGCAACTGTCATAAAATGACTACGTGATAAATGGTCAAGACCTATTGCCCCAACATTTTTAACTCTTGATGGTGTTTCACCTAATTGAATAACTCTATTTCGGGATTCATCTGTGGACGTACAATGAATATAACTTAATTTAGTTATTGCATGACGTATTGCATCATCATAAGCACCTTCAGTAATTTCACCACCATGTAAATGAACAACCGGAATGCGTAATATCATTGCCGTTTGTGCAGCAGCAAGGGCTTCAAACCTGTCACCTAAAATAACCAAAGCGTCTGGCTGAAGGCGGTTTAACGCGTCCGTAAAGCCTAACACACCTAATCCCATGCTTTTGGCAACGCCTACTGCTGTATCAGAAGATAATAATATTTCTATTTTTTCATCAATAGTGAAACCGTCTTGTTCAATTTGTGTATAAGTATTACCAAACTCTGGCGATAAGTGCGCTCCAGAGACCAATAGCTGTAGTTTAAGATCGTTATCTGATTGAATATCTTTTATCAACCAATATAACAAGCCATATTCAGCACGAGTCCCTGTAAAAACAGCTATTTTCTTCATTTTATTGTCCATTATTTACAGGCGAACTTGGTATATTTACTAAACAAGATTCAATCCATTCTGACACAGGTAAATCACCACATTTGGCATTTTCAAACATAGGCAACCTGTGCATTAATTTCCATATTGGACGAGTCATAACGCCATTGGTATTGGTTTCTTTGATTAATATTTCACGGCTAGCCACATCAGGGCAAATTATCGCATTTAACCAATAATTTGATTGGGCATATTCAGGCTCTTCAATAAATTTAAAATCTGAGTCCTTAAATAAATTTTTATATTGCAGCGCTAATGCTCTTTTTTGCTTTAAAAAGGTAGGTAACATTTCCATTTGTGCACAACCTAACGCAGCATTTAAATTAGGTAAACGGTAGTTAAAGCCCGGCTCATCATGAAAGTATTCGTAAGGGTGAGGTACTTTGGCTGTGGTGGTTACATGCTTAGTATGCATGCCTTCGTCATAGTTTTTACATAAAACCATACCGCCGCCACCTGTGGTAATAACTTTATTACCATTAAAGCTAATGGCACTGAAAGAACCCAAAGTGCCTGTGTGTTGCCCTTTATAAAATGATCCTAAACTTTCCGCAGCATCTTCTACTAGGGCAATATTCCATTTAGCACAAACAGCCATTAGTTCATCAAGCTCTACGGGGTGACCAAAAGTATGCATAGGGACTACAGCACGAAATACCTGTTGAGTAACGTGATGTTGACTGAATCCATCATTATTAATAAAAGCATTATCTTCGAGGTAACTATCTAACGCTTTAGGGCATAAACCTAAACTTATCTTAGACACATCTACAAATACAGGCTCTGCGCCCATGTGATACAAAGCATTGCAGGTAGCAACAAAAGTTAATGCCTGAGTAATAACAAGGTCACCTGATTTTACACCCGCCATATATAACGCTGTATGCAAAGCAGCGGTACCATTAACTGTCGCTATGGCTTTAGCCGTTCCGGTAAACGCTTCAATTTGCTGTTCAAACTGGTCGACATATTTACCAACACTAGAAACAAATGTACTATCGAGTGTATTGTTTACGTATTCTTTTTCATTACCAGCAAACGTAGGGGCGTGAAGAGGGATAAACTCTTTGGTTTGGTATATGTCTTGAACAAACTTAACTAATTTATTATGCATGTATTCTAGCTCTTCAGTGCGTTACATTTTACCATCAAGGTACTTACCTGTTTCTTTATGCCCAAAATCAGGGAGCATTTTGAAAAACAGCTTTACGATTTGTTCTTTGGTCCAAGCTGTATCTTGCTTAAGCGCGGCAATAGTTTCTTCAAATTCTTTAACCAACTGAGGATCAAATGTTGCCTCATTTTTAATCACGCCTAAGTTTTCAAATCGTTCCATGTCCAGCGTTTCATTATCAGTGAAGAACTCTTCAAAATCTTTTTCACCTGTGGTATCGCTATCAGTAAACAAACAAGGCCACTTACCTTCTTGAGGTAATGTCTTGGCTAACTCTCTTGCTTCATCTTCAGTTTTACAAAGATGGGGTTCATAGCCCATCTTTTCAAGATATTTTACAGCGATATTAGCAAAGGTTATTAAGTGTAATGACTCACTGAGTTTAGGGAAAAATATATCTCTATTTTCTCCAAAGATACATGACATCAAGCATAATTCACCTGACTCTTGTGGCGTAACAAAATAACGTTTGATATCTTTGGGGGCAACAATGGGTTGGCGTTTTTGAATGCGTTGATTAAAACCATGAAGTAACGAACCATCAGAAAAAGCAACATTGGCAAAGCGGGCTGTTGAAATAGTAATATCCGCACTACGACGCATTAAAAACATTTCCATGATTCGCTTCGAGGCTCCCATCATATTCACAGGGTTTGCAGCTTTATCAGTAGAAACACAAAAATATTTTTTACTGCCTTTTTCTGCCGCTTGTTTCATTGTTTTTTCAGTGTTAAAAATATTTACATCAATCATTCGCATTAAAGTATAGGGATCTTTCTCACTACGAACGTGCTTTAATGCCGATAAATTAAGTACATAGTCGTATTTACCATCCGCTTTGATAAAAGCATCATATTCAACAGAACCAATGTCTAAGGCAAATGTTTGAAAGTCACCTTCAATGTAACCAAGTGAGCTACGAATATCACGAACTAATTCAACCATGTTATTTTCACTGATATCAACAACATGAAGTTTTCTAGGGTTACGTTTAAATATTTCTTTTGTGACTGCTTGCCCAATGGAACCTGCCCCACCCAAAACAAGGAATGTTGAGCGAGAAACAATATCCATTAATTGTAAATTGTTATTTGTAACATCACTTGTAAACAGTTCTTTTTCACGGCCTATCAAAGACAAAATAGAAGTCATTTTTTTACCTTTATAACACTCAAAATAGCAACTGAATATGATGTATATACACACTTTAACATCATTCAATCCTACTTTAAAAAACACATAATGATGCAGAATATAAGACTTCTGCTACCTTCGAAATTAATCCTGACTATCGAGAAACCACTGAGAAGATAAAATTAACTTTAAACTGACAGTGATCAACATTAAGTTGACCTTCGAAACCAATTACTATCTAAATGATTAATTTTTATTGTAATGAGGTACTTTCACTAATTTAAAGTAAAAATTGTTTCGAGTGTAGCGCACTTATCAGTAGTCATAATAGGCTACATCTGCCATCAGAAATAAATACTGCTAATATCATATTTTAATAACTAAATATTGTTGCTACAGGGAATTTCAATTGCAAAATTATACTGTAATAAGACATAAAAACCAGTAAAAACACTATTTTATTTAGATAAACCACCATATATATATTTTAATTTTTCTTATTAATATCAGTTATAGATAATTCTATATTTAATTATTTCTAAAATAACACGAGTAATTAAAGTCCAAAAACTCTTTCAACTGGATAACCAATAATGGTATTAAGGCTACAGATCAATCATTGTCACTAGTTACTGAGGATTAACTACTTTTGAACTATCACACTTCAAAGTCGTTGTTCAATAATGCGAGCTTCCCTATTGAATAATTTGTCTTTGTCGGACCAAGCATCAGTTAATTATCTTTTGTAGTAAAATAGCGGACAAGTACGATGAATACCGACAACATGCCACCAAATACAGTACCTAACACTACAATTAAAGCACGTTGAGGTTTAGTTTTAGTATCAGGAACTTGTGCTGGGTCTATAGTTTTAAGTACATATTCTTTTTTAACCATAGTTAACATCATATTTTTAGTTTGCTCTTCAATCAGCTGGTAAAAAACCGTTTCCATGGTTGACACTTTAATGTTAACTAACTGCTCAGTTAAATAGTCTATTGAAGCTTTTGCCTCAATTTTATCTTGTTCACGCATAAACTCGTTAATATCTTGAATTAACCAAGTTAACCATTGCTTCGCTATTGTTGGAGAATAAAATTCAATATCAATATAAACCATAGAACTGATTTTATCTTGAGTTACTTTTACTAACTTTGAGAATGCTTTATACGTTTCCCATGTTGATGGTTCCGGCTTTTTAGGGGCTTTAACTTCTCTAAGCCATTTATCATTTACTATGTCATACGCTTCTTCATTTATAATTAAGGTGTCAGTTGCCATATCCCACTTTTTAGATGCCATTAATGGTACTAACAAATCATGCTTTGTAATGAAGTTTTCGATAAAAGAACGTGATTTTAATATTTCTAAGGCTAATCCTGTTTTATCAACACCACCTCCTCCACCAAGACTAATTCCCGCCATGCTGGCTAAGCCACCAAGTTGACCTGCCATGGCGCCTAAACCACCGCCACCTTCACTTGAAGCTGGGGCGAGTATTGCTGAAGCTTTATAGATATCTGGCTTAGATAATGCGAAAAAAACTGAAGCCACGGCAAAAATCATGCTGATAATGATGATGGTAAATTTACCGGCCCAAATCGCACGCCAAAGCTCGGATAAGTCAATTTCATCGTCTTGATTTTGCGTAGTTTGTAGCAGTCGTTGCTGCTGAAGTAACTGCTGTTGCAACAATTGTATATTGGCATCATTTGGCATTGCTTGAGGTTTTGTGATTGAATTTTCGGCTGACTTATCTTCTGAATGAGCTACTGACTTTGACACTTTTCACCATATCCGATTGGCTAATGTTGGTCGTATTCGCTTTATTAGCTTAACGAACAACAATAAAATTTGACGCATTATACGAAGAATTCTAACAAAGTTAAAGGGGGAAAGTGCTTGGTCTTGTTAATAATAAAAATAGAAAATGGATTCCCGATCAAAGACTTCGGGAATGACGGTTGTTTGGTTTATTTACCACAGAGGTCACTACATCGAGAAGAGAAAAACAAAACGCTGATAATTGTAATAAACTGAAGTCACTTCCTCTGTGTAGCGCAAAACGCATCTGATCCTTATTCGAAATTTCTCGGTGGTGATAATTACCTTTGGGTCTTCTATAGCTTTTGTAAGCGGCGTAATAATTCTGCCAAGCGCTCTATTTTAATATTACTCAGTTGACGATAATCAAGGTACGGACATACGATAAGTTTATTCTGGCTATCAATAGCAAATTCTTCATCTAACCAAACTAAATTAGCATTAAGATTACCGTTACTGATTAATGCTTTGGCATGACCTTTACCACAAATTATATGTACTATTTCGTTACTTGGATCTAATCGTGGCGCTGAAAAAAGTAAGGCTGTTTTGCTCCGTGCTTTTAATAGGTATTGATCACGATAGTCTTGCCATGTTGGCGCTTGCTTTGAAAAATAAAAATATTCTTTATCTAAAGCGTACAGTAACTTTGCATAGACATTAAAGACTTTGCGCCAGCCATTCCCACATGATTGGTTAATAGCGTTAATTTCACCATCAACCAATGGCAAAACTGTACTCAAATTATGATATTCAAGCATGTTAGGCTTATTTGCGATATATACTGCAAAGTTAAAATCATTATCTCCAAAACCTATATATTTCATCTTTTGTGATATTCCCTTTAATTTTATCTATTACTCATATTTTTCGTGCTTTAATCGACTAATTCAGGCCAATTTACTTTTGCATGGTCAACAGCGTTTTTACAACTCATTGGCTCATTTCCCTTATAATTTCGACAACCCCAAAACTCACCATTTTTACTGGCACGAAAAACCATTTCTGCATTACATTTACCACAAGTAGGAATCAGGCTTTTACATGACTCATTTAAGCAAAACTTAAAACCAGAATAACGCTTTCGTGTCATTGGGCTTTCACATTTAGCACATGATGTTTCTTTATGCTCACAGCGAGGAAAATGAGAACATGAGTAGAAAGTACCATATTGGCCAATGCGTTTTTTTAATATGCCGGTTTCGCAAACTAAACAATTAATGTCATCGACAAATGATTGGCTAACCGTGCTGTCAAATTCATCAAGTTCAATTTGATGATCTTCCACTAGTTCTTTAACAAAAGGGCTAACATCTGTCATATCAGCAATGATATAGACTCGGTATTTAGCTCGAGTGAGCGCGACATAAAATAAACGTCGTTCTTCAGCATATTTAAAGGTTTCTTTTTTCGCGAGTAGTGCATCAAGCAGTGCTGGTGTTGTTTTTTCCGAAGGAAAGCCTTGAACTCCTTTCTTCAGCCCCATTATGATTACATAGTCAGCCTCTTTTCCTTTTGAGGCATGAATAGATTGCGATTCAATAGTTAGTAAGGGGTATTTATCATTTAATTTTTTAAGGTCTATCTTGCTAGGTAAAAGAAACCAAAACCGTGCTAGTAAGTAAACGCTAACGGGCTGACATACTTTAGCTGAAATAGATGATAATACATCATTAATTGCACCATTTTCCATTTCATCGATAACAGTTGTTTTTTGTGAATTTACTTTACCGCTATCTCGTTTGAGCAGTGAAACAGCTGGTGCTTTAACTTGCTGCAAAGAGTTAATGGTTTTACTAATTTGCGCCGGGTTTTTACTAATAAAAGAGGTGGCGACTTTACCAATTTGATTATTAAATCTAAAGGTTAGGTCTAACTCTGATTGCGTGGTTGCGCCAAAATAATTTGCGAAGTGAGTCGTCAGGGTGAAATCCGCACCGCTAAAACGGTAAATAGCCTGCCAATCATCGCCTACGGCAAAAACGGAACATTCTTTATTATTATCACGTAAAGCTTTTACTAAACGCGCTCGTGGCTCTGATATATCTTGAAATTCATCTACCATGATATAACGCCAAGGCGAATGAAACTTACCTGCTTGAACATACGCTAACGCTTTATTAATCATATCTTCAAAATCAATTTCACCATGACATTTTAACTGCTGTCCATAAGCATTTAAAATAGGCTTAAGTAATTCTAAAGATTTTTCTGTCTGTTTTGGATTATCCGAGTTAGAGATAACTTTCTCTGTTAAAGTATTTTCGAAAGCACTATCTAACACACCATCTGAAGTACTGTCTAAACAAGCGGCTTTATAAAGCCCAACCAGTTGACAAAATATCTGGGCAAGGGCTGTTATTCTGCCACGCTCTTTAAGTGTTGCCAGTATTAGCTCGGTAGGTAATACTTCGGCCGGTAATAAGCCCAGTTTTTTTTGTCGCGCAGTCAATGATGCCATTAATGAGCTTAGTAATTTACCCTCTTTGTGCTGTGCATAAGTAAATTCCTGACAATCAGTTTCAAAGTGACTATGAGTATCTCGTTTCCACTGCATACTTTCATGGTACTCATCTTTATCTATATAAGTAGCAGTATCGCCATTCTTATCTATCTCATAATATTCAATATAAGTATTTAGTTCCGGAAGGAAGAAGTCAGGTTGATATTGGCTGAGTTCTATTGTTTTAACCTCATAAACATAGTTTGCTTGATACTGATATTCTATACCGTGAGAGAACAGCCAATTGGCAATATAAAGCTCAGCAAAGTTTTTAACCTTTTCATCTTTCAAGGTGCGAATATCATTGTCATTATAGTACTGGTGGCGTTCACCCAGATTTTTGAAGTCGAAGTCACTCTTTTCAACGTAGTAGTGCTTACTGAAGTACTCGAGGACTAGTTCACGATACAGCACCTGCTCACTAATTAGCTTTTCAAAACATCTTTGAGTCCATTTAGACTTTGCTTTTTCATCTTGTGCAAATTCCGATAAGCTAGGTCTTCTCCCTTCGACCTGGGCAATAATACTAAGCCCAAGACTGTGAAAAGTAGTAGCACTGATTTTATCAGTCGATAACTTATCTTTAATTCTTTCATCCATTTCATCAGCCGCTTTACGGCCATAAGCTAACAGTAATATTTCGCCCTTATCCGCCTGTTGACTAGTTAATAAATAACCTGCGCGACCAATCATAACACTGGTCTTGCCTGTTCCAGCGCCAGCTAACAACAGATTATTATCATTATCGATAATACAGGCCCTGCGCTGACGTGGTGTTAACGGGTTAGACTCAACAGTATCAAAATAACTACGATGCACTTGCAGTTGTTTATTGATATAGCCCTCACGGCAATCCACTATGCCCTGCTCTGTCCAACGTTGGTAAAAGAATAGTAATTGCAGTTTTTCAGCAACTTCGGCCAATGCCTTACTTGATTTACTTAACTTGCTTAAGTTACTTGAGTTAAACCAAGGCAACCAACGCTTACATTCTTGCTTTGCCGATAACTGAATACGTTCAATAGTTGATTGCCGTAAATATCGATTTGAAATGATTTTTTTTATCGCCGTTAACAAGGTGTCAACACGATTAATATTGGCTGATGCCCACAGCTGATCAAGGTTATTCTTTTGCCTACGCTTTGAATTATAGGCAAGCATAGTAAAGACATAGTTTTTATCGGCTGTTTTAAAGGTAAGGATTTGGCCGAAGAAACTCAGGTGAAATTCAGGTGGACCTATCAGCTCTTGCCATTGAATGTTGAGCAAGCGATTATCAACGTTAATGGCTAAGCCACGTTCAGTGATTTTTATTACCGTGGGAATACCAATAAACCGGCCAAAAACACTTGAAGATATACATTTCATTTACAAGACAAACCCAAATATAGAAAAGATACAAACACGAGAATGGTTATTCTATCATTAGTGCTGTATTCAGGTACAAATGAAGTGTGAGCAAAGTAGGGGATTTATAAGCTACTTGAGATAAAAAGACTCATTATCATTAGCTGTGTCATATAAAACATTTAGTACCTATATTTCAATACCTGACACAGGAAGAATGTTGTAAAAGTTTAATTCTAAAGAATTTAATGCAAAATATTAAAACGCAACTAAGATTAGTTATATAAAACATTACCTTCAAAAGAATAAAAACAGATCAGGAGAAACAAATGAAATCCATTAGAGTAGCGGATTACATGAACAAGCACCCTGTAACCTTTACTATTAACATGTCAGTTGCAGAAGCTTCAGAAAAATTAATTCACTCCCCTCAAAACGGTGCACCAGTACTTGATGTTTACCAACATGTTATTGGTTTTGTATCCGAGCAAGAATGCTTAACTCATCTGCTTGAAGATACCTATTTAAGTGAGCCTCACGCGACTGTTGAAGATATGATGCGAACCGATGTGCTAACGGTAGGTTGTGAAGACTCTGTACTCGATTTAGCACAACAAATGACTAAAAACAAACCGAAGCTTTATCCTGTGGTTGATGAGAGTAAAAGGTTATTAGGCATTATTACTAGAAGCGATATTTTAAAAGCTATAGATATTCACCTACGCTCATTTTATGAAAAAGGCCATGACCGTCTGGTATAAATAGCTGACAAAACTACCTAACAGCAATCGTTTCAGGCATCTAGAGACGTTGGCTATAAAGTTTTTAGGCCAGTCTGCACGGATAAAATTAAGTTGTTTATATCAATGTTGGATTACTGCACAAAATAAAGTCATTCCTTTTAATTATTAAAGCAGAGCTTAAAAATATTTTTAAGCTCTGATCTTCCCCCGATAAAACGGACACATTTTATTTCACGCTGCTATTGCTTCATATTCTATTGGTGAGCAATAATTTATACCAGAATGCATCCTCGTCGCATTGTAGTATTTGTTAATATAACTGCCAAGTGTTCCACGTAACTGTGCATCACTTTTAAAGTCATTACCACGAATAACTTCCGTTTTCATTGAATGGAAAAATGACTCCATGTGAGCATTGTCCGTACACTTTCCTGCTCGACTCAAGCTATGAACTATCCCATTTCGTTTCAATGCTTTTTGATAGACCTGACCACGATATTCAACCCCCCTATCAGTATGTAGCATTAAATTGTTTTCTGGCTTTCTCTTTTTAATGGCATTTTGTAACGTCCGTTTTGTTACGTCCATTGTTCTGTTCTTATCTAAACTCCAACTTATAATGCGTCGTGAATAGAGATCAATGATCACTGATAAATACCGCCATACCCCCTCACTTTTAAGTAAGTAACGTCTGCAACCCACACTTTATTTACCGCCTTAGGTACATCTCCTTCTGGACGTAAATTTTTTTCTGCAACGAGAAAACGTTTATAAGCGGCCGAACGTGTAGTCACGCGCATCACTCTAGCGACCAGGCCAAGTGCACGATATAAACGTTCTACGCGTTTTTTACCTATGTTGTACCCTTGCTTTTGTAATGCCTTAAAAATGCGAGGACTACCGTATCGTCCTTTGTTGTCGTTGAAGATTTGTTGAATTTTAACCTTCAACTCATCATCCTTAATTTCACGTGCGCTAGGTTGACGATTTCTCCAATCGTAATACCCACTTTTGGATACACCAAGTAAATTAATTAATGACCTAACACTTACTTCGACTCTGAGTTTTTCGATAAATTTATATCGTCCTGATGTTCCTCGGCAAGAAACCGTTGCCACTTTTTTAGCACGTACAACTCCTCCTTAAGCTGTTTATTTTCACGCTCAAGTTTTTGTTCGTTGGTCAGTTGTTTTTTTGCTTTCGAGTGTCCTGCTACTTTTTTACGTTTATCAGCCACAATTATTCCTTCGCGATATTCTTTTCGCCATCGTGACAGCATGAACGGGTGAATGTCGAGCTTTAGTGCGACAGATTTTATTGTGACACCGACAACAAAACTCAGTTGAACAGCGTTAACTTTGAACTCATTTGAATACTTCCAAGTTCGTCTTGGATTGTTGTACTTTGGCATAGAACACCTCATCTTTAGTTAGATTTTGGTGTCCGTTAAAGCGGGGTAAGATTACTCTGTTTTTTGCAGAGCTTGTTATATCCGTTTAATTAAACTATTGCTCACTTGTGCTGGCTAAAAAATTCCAAGGTTGCGTTATTCTCACAACCGATAGCCAGCTATTTCTCAATCTAGTGCCTTAACTTGGTTTATTTTTCCTTCGCACAATAAGATCACAAACTTTATCAAATTGGTATTAGTTAACCAGTCAGAATATTTAAAATCAGAACAGTGTTTATAATTCATAAATAAATTATTTATTCAGACTTGGTTTGTTGAAAATTTATACTATGCTTTTATCAAGTGCTGTAACTTCCTCATATTCAATTGATTTTTAGTTGATTTGAAATAATAAAGAATAATAAAGGTTAAGGTGACTTATGCTTTCAACCAGTTTTATAGTTTATTTTATCGCCGTTATATTATTAACTATCACCATGTTATTGGTGTCCCATTTACTCAACCCTAAAGTCCCCAAAAGAACAAATAATGAACCATTCGAATCAGGTATAGTTGGTCAAGGAAGCACTGACATCAGATGGAATATAAATTACTTTTTGGTGGCTATTTCATTTGTTATTTTTGATATAGAAGCAGTGTTTTTGTATGTTTGGTCAATCGTGGTAATGGAAGCGGGTTGGCAAGGTTTTTTTATCACTTCTTTTTTCATCTTCATATTATTAATCGCCCTACTCTATGAAATCAAACAAGGCGCCTTTCTCTGGGGTGAGAAAAGCCCCGCTAAAAATGTGCCAAATCAGTTAAGTAAAGAGGCTTAATATGCGCTGGAAATTAACGAAACCAGAACAAGTAATTGATACTCAAGTTGCCGGCATTGAAGAAATTACTGAGAAAAACCTACTTTTAGCCAAGCTTGATGACCTAGTGGCTTGGGGCCGAGGTAACTCTCTGTGGCCATATAATTTTGGTTTATCTTGCTGCTACGTTGAAATGGCCACCTCTTTTACCAGTCGTCATGATATCGCCCGTTTTGGCTCCGAGGTAATACGTGCAACACCAAGAGAAGCTGATTTAATTGTCATATCAGGTACAGTATTTTTAAAAATGGCGCCCGTTATACAATACCTTTATGAGCAAATGCTTGAGCCTAAATGGGTTATTTGCATGGGTTCATGTGCCAATTCTGGCGGCATGTATGATGTTTATAGTGTTGTGCAAGGCGCAGATCGATTTCTGCCTGTTGATGTTTATGTACCAGGCTGCCCTCCTCGCCCTGAAGCCTTAATGTATGGTTTAACATTACTACAACAGGCCATCAAAGATGGTTACACCAAACAGCAAAGACCGCTGAATCGCATTATTACACCAGAAGAAATAGAAAATTTTGCAGCTCGTAATATGAGAGATGAAAAAAACGATTCTCGTATGGCCGTAACGACACTTCGAACGCCCGATGGAGTCTAGTTTATGACATCAGAGCGTAATAATAAGATAAACGATGAGCTACTAGCACAAATTCCTGAACTGTTTAATCAATTCAATAAAGAGAATTTTTCAGCTCAAAGTACCTGTGACGACATAGTGACCTTATGGGTTTCCAGTAAAATGATAATTTCTATATTATCCTTTATGAAAACCATCACTGAACCCTTTGATATGCTTTACGATTTATATGCTGTTGATGAAAGGCTGCGTTTAGATAAAAATCTATACCCCGCTTTAGATTTCACTATTGTTTATCAACTATTATCAATTAAAAGAAATAAACATATTAGATTTAAAGTTGCCTTAGATGAAACCCAACTGCACATTCCCACCAGCACGCACTTATTCAAAAATGCCAATTGGTATGAAAGAGAAGCATGGGATCTGTTTGGTATAACCTTCATCGATCACCCACTGTTAACCCGTATTTTATTACCCCCTACCTTTAAAGGTCATCCATTGCGTAAAGAGTTTCCTTGTCGAGCGACAGAAAATGACCCCTTTACTTTAGATGAACAAAAACTACAAAAGGAACAACAAGCATTAAAATTTATTCCTGAGCAATGGGGCATGAAAAAAAGTAACGATGATAACGACTACATGTTCCTTAATTTAGGACCAAACCATCCGAGTGTTCATGGTGTATTTCGCATCGCATTACAACTTGATGGTGAACGTGTTATCGATGCAGTACCCGATATTGGCTTCCATCATAGAGGCGCTGAAAAAATAGCAGAGCGTCAAACCTGGCATGGTTTTATTCCCTACACAGATCGCATCGACTATTTAGGTGGAGTAATGAATAACTTCCCTTATATTTTAGCGATTGAAAAATTAGCCGGTATTGAAGTCTCTGAACGGGTTAAGTGCATTCGCGTCATGTTGTCGGAATGTTTTCGAATATTAAGTCATATGCTATTTTTTGGTACCTTTGCCCAAGATATTGGTCAGTTGTCACCTATATTTTATTTATTCATCGATAGAGAAAAATTATTTGCCATTATTGAGGCTATCACGGGGGCAAGAATGCACCCTAGCTGGTTTCGTATCGGCGGTTTAGCCCAAGATTTACCCCAAGGTTGGGATAAAATGATGCTTGAATTCACTGATTATTTTCCTAAACGATTAGATGAATACGAAGTCATGGTAATGCAAAATAGTATTATTAAAAGACGCAGTATCGGCATAGGTAAATATACCACGCAACAAGCCATTGATTGGGGCGTTACGGGTGCAGGTTTACGCGCGACTGGCTGTGATTATGACTTAAGAAAACAATCACCTTATAGCGGTTATGAAAACTACGACTTTACCGTACCACTAGATGATCAAGGCGATGCCTATTCTCGCTGTAAACTTAGGGTAGAGGAAATGCGCCAGAGTATCCGTATTATTGAGCAATGCATTAAACATATGCCACAAGGGCCATATAAAGCAGAACATCCTTGCACAACGCCACCGATGAATAACCTCAGTAAAAATGATATCGAAACACAAATACAACACTTTTTAAATACCAGTTGGGGAGCTGTAATGCCAAATGGCGAGTCATCTTTTGCCGTTGAAGCCACTAAAGGCATCAACAGTTATAGCATCATCAGTGATGGCACCAGCTCAAGTTATCGTACACGCATCAGAACCCCTTCTTTTCCACATTTACAAATGATTCCTGAAATATCGAAAGGTTTAATGCTTGCCGATTTAATCGTCATTATCGCCAGTATAGATTTTGTTATGGCTGATGTTGATAGATGATATTGATATGTGAACTTTGTAGGTAAGTACAAAGTTAATGAAGTAAATCTTGATGATATAAAAAGTATGCAAGTAAAAATAAACGAGGAGATGCTCTATGACATTACATAACGAGATTCCAACTAATCAAACAGTTGAACTCAGTGATGTTGAAAAAGCCCAAATTGATAAATTGTTACTTGAAACACCCTATACCTCTGGGGCGAGTATTGATGCCTTGAAAATAATACAAAGCCACCGAGGCTGGGTCAGCGATACCAGCCTGTTAGCTTTATCTCTTTATTTAAATTTACCCCTAGGGGATCTAGATTCCGTTGCCACGTTTTATAACCTTATTTTTCGCCAGCCCGTCGGTAAAGTGGTATTGCACCCATGTGATGGCATTAGTTGCGATCTTATGGGTGGACAGAAAATCAGACTGTGCATTAACAAACAGCTAAAAATAACTAATGGCCAAACTACAGAGGATAATCAATTTACCCTGATACCCCTGCCTTGCTTAGGTGCATGTGATAAAGCACCAGTAATGATAGCCAACCAAATACTATTTGAGCTAATACAAGAAGAAAGTTTGCCTTTGATTTTAAATAACTTAACAGAGGCAACATCTAAATGAACTCTGAACAAAGTATCGAGCAAAGTACAGAACAAGGTAGAGAGCAAAGCCCTAAGCCGACAAAACCTTTAACACGTTTTATCACCGATGATGATAACTGCTGGCAGTTAAGCCAGTATCAAAATCTAGGTGGATATGATGGTTTAAAACACGCTTTAACACTCTCTCATACTGCAGTACTCGATGAAATAAAAGCGTCTAATCTCAGAGGCCGCGGAGGGGCGGGTTTTCCTACCGGATTAAAATGGAGTTTTGTGCCGCAAGGTGATGACGCACCTCGTCCAAAATACATGATAGTTAATGCCGATGAAATGGAACCTGGCGCATTTAAAGACAGATTATTATTAGAAAAAACACCACATCAAATCATAGAAGGCTTGCTCATAGGGGGTTATACCTTAGATGCCGACATAGGCTATATTTTTATTCGAGGTGATTATTATACCGCTATCCAACATATAGAAATCGCCCTGAAAGAATGTTACGACAATAACCTATTAGGCAAAGATATTCTTGGCAGTGGCTTTAATTTTGAAATACATATCCATACCAGTGCAGGACGCTATATTTGCGGCGAAGAAACCGCTTTAATCAATTCCCTTGAAGGAAAACGAGCAACCCCCAGAGCAAAACCGCCCTTTCCACAAGTGGCTGGCTTATGGGGTAAACCTACCATAGTGAACAATGTCGAAACTTTTTGTAATTTACCTCATATTATAAATTTTGGTGCCGATTGGTTTAAATCTTTGGGACGCTTTAAAGATTCCGGGACAAAAATATTTGGTGTCAGTGGTCGGGTTAAAAACCCCGGTTTATGGGAGTTGCCTATGGGCACGCCTATTGGTGAAATCATTGAGAATTACGCCGGCGGTATGTCTGATGGTTATAAATTAAAAGGATATTTACCTGGCGGAGGCTCAACCGATTTTTTACTAGAAAAACACTTCGATACCCCGATGGATTATGACGAAATAGGTAAACAAAGAAGTCGTATGGGCACAGGCACAATTATTGTTTTAGATGATAAATACTGCCCTGTGGCTATGGTGTTAAATTTAGTTAAATTTTTCGCTCAAGAATCATGTGGCTGGTGTACACCATGCAGGGATGGTTTGCCTTGGGCTGCGGTATTACTTGAGAAAATAGAACAAGGTAAAGGCGAGTTAACTGACATTGAACAGCTTGAAGATTTATGTAAATTTGCCGCCCCCGGTAATACTTTTTGTGCACTTGCACCCGGTGCAGTTGAACCCTTACAAAGTGCCCTCAATTATTTCAGAGATGATTTTGAACAACATATAGAACAGAAGTCATGCCCTTATTGCGCTCAAGACCATTCGGAGGCAGCTCATGACTAACATGGTCACTATTTTTATTGAGGACTTACCCTATCAAGTAGCTGATGATATTAACTTGCTGCAAGCATGTTTAAGTTTAAAGTTGGATATACCCTACTTTTGTTGGCACCCCGCGATGGGATCTGTCGGTGCTTGTCGTCAATGTGCGGTAATGCAATATCAAAATGAAGACGATACCAGGGGTCGATTAGTCATGTCTTGCATGACGCCTGTATCTGAGGGCATGCGATTATCATTTAACAATGAAAAAGCCGAAACCTTTCGAGCGACAAATATAGAAGCCATTATGACAAATCATCCTCATGATTGTCCGGTATGTGAAGAAGGCGGCGACTGTCACTTACAAGATATGACTTTGCTCAGTGGCCATATAAAACGCCGTTATCCTGGCACAAAACGTACTCATAACAATCAATACTTAGGGCCTTTATTAAATCATGAAATGAATCGCTGCATCGGTTGTTATCGCTGCGTGCGATTTTATCGTGATTATTGTGGCGGTAATGATTTAAATGTTTTCTCTTCAAAAAACAACATTTATTTTGGTCGTGCTGAACCAGGCATTTTAGAGAATGAATTTAGTGGCAATTTAGCTGAAGTATGCCCTACCGGCGTATTTACCGATAAACCGTTTAGCCAGCACTACATTCGCAAATGGGATCTGCAATCATCGCCGTCAATTTGTAGCCATTGCAGTGTTGGTTGTAATACTTATGTCACTGAACGTGGCGGTATTATACGCAAGATTAACAATCGATATAATGAAGAAATAAATGGCCATTTTTTATGTGACCGTGGCAGGTTTGCTTATCAACATGTCAATCATGAAAGTAAATTAACCCAAGTATGGTCTCGTGCTCAGCAACAAAATAGTCAAAGCCAACAAACCCATGTTTTGGATGATAAAAAAGCACATAGTCAATTCAGCCAATGGCTCAATGAAGCTGATGCGCAAGTCGTAGGTATTGGCTCTGCCCGTTCCTCCATTGAAAATAATGCCGCTCTACATAAGTTAGTTGGCGCCAATAATTTTTATGCTGGTATAGCCAGTGACGAATTCAGTCAACTGCAGTTATTAATTAAAACCTATAAAAGTAATCAGCTTTCTTTAGTTTCTCTTAATGACATAGAACAAAGTGATGCGGTACTTTTAGTGGGCGAAGATGTAACACAAACAGCACCTAGATTAGCCTTATCTATAAGGCAAATGACTAAAAATGCCGGCATTGCTAAAGCGGCTAAAATGGGGATAAAACATTGGCAAGATGAAGCCGTAAGAAATATCAGTCAAGATGAAAAATCACCGCTTATTATTATCAATACTCATGAAACTAAATTAGCTGATGTGGCAAAACATAACCTAAACTTAGCCCCGAATAAACAGCTTGAACTACTTTTAGAAATTGAAGCTTATCTGACTAATGAAGACGCTAAAACACATTTTTCTGCAACACTTTTGTCTGAAACAAAAAGTTCTGACATCGCCATAGCTATCGCCAATGAATTACTTACAGCAAATAACCCCGTCGTTGTCACTGGCACCCATAGTTTTGATATTACCTTGTTATCAGCATGTTTAAGAGTCAGTATTTTATTAAAAGATCAAAAAGAAAATGCAGGGTTTTATTGTGCAACATCGGCTATTAATGCCTTAGGACTGTCTTTATTAGTACAGCCTGATGATGATATTGCTCATGACCTTGATAGCTTAATAGAAAATATAAAATCTAAGCCACCGACATTACTTATCATTATGGAAACTGATTTATACCGGTATTGCTCAAATGAAAAACTAACCACTTATTTAGATAAAATTAAGCATATTGTTGTTATTGAGCAAATCCTAACCGATACAGTGAAAATGGCAGATTTGGTATTACCTGCCGCCTCTTTTGCTGAACAACATGGCAGCTGGTTAAATAATGAAGCTAGATTACAACGTGCTTATGCCGTTATGCCCGCAAGTGAAATGAGACAAACCCCAGTGCAATGGTTAGCACAACATAACTCGCTTGATGATGAGCATAACCTTTATCGCTACATTCAAAATATCAGCCCTCTTTTGCAACCAATAATGCAATTTTACACAGCGGATAAAAGTGACTTTTCCGTCGCTAGCCAGCCAATGCGATCATCGGCTCGAACGGCTTTTTTTGCCAATATCGATGTTAAAGAATATGCGCCTAAACGTGATGAAAAATCCAATTTGACCTTTTCCATGGAAGGGGTTGCTGGTTTTAGACAACAAACACTGAATAATAGCCAACATAAAATAACCACGCCAGTGACGGGTGTCTGGTCACCTAAATGGAATTCAAATCAAGCGGTGAATAAAACCTTAAGTAACACCTTAAATGAATCAAGCGTTCAAGATAAAGCAGATTTAGACATAGGCTTGAACTTAGACTTGAACTTAAGCTTAAAAATATTTGACCATATCAATACAAACAGGTTTGAAGTACCTGCTTCTAAAATAGATTCACCAAGTCAGCCATTAACTAACATAAGTATTTGTCCTCATCATCATATTTATAGTAATGACGAACTCAGCGATTATTCGTCAAGCATTCAGCAACTAAGACCTGATCCGGTAATTTCCCTTAATCAAAAGCAAGCAAACGATTTAGCCATTAAATCTGGTGAAAACCTCACTATAACCTCTAATAATTATAATATTTCTTTGCCCTGCCTTATTAATAATACTCTGGCAGACAAAGTTGTTTTAGTACCCTTTACTGAATTCATGCGCTTGGGAGCTAACAAGCAGGTTTCATCTAATTACTCTGCTGGGAATACTAATGGAGATGTAAATGGATAGCTGGTTAACACCCTTAATCATATTAATCGTTTTGCTCTTCATATTAGCTGCTTGGTCTACATGGTTAACACGTAGATTTATATCTTTTTGGCAAGCGCCTAAAAATATCCAGCCTTCGTTAAATAACCTTGAGGGAGAATGTAATGACTAGCTGGTTAACGCCATTGATTATTTTAATCGTCTTGCTCCTGTTAGGCGCATGGTCTATTTGGCTAGAACGCAGAGTGCTGGCTTTATGGCAAGACAGATTAGGACCAAATCGTGTCGGTCCCTTTGGTTTACTGCAAGTCGTTGCCGATATGATAAAGATTTTTACCAAGGAAGATTGGGTGCCGCCTTTTGCTGATAAAGTGCTATTTATCATCTCGCCTATGATAGTCATGATCATGACATTGTTAGGTTTTGCCATTATTCCCTTTGCGCCTAATATACAAATTGCCCAATTTGATCATGCCTTATTATTTTTATTAGCCATCAGCTCATTATCTGTTTACAGCATTATGCTGGCGGGATTTTCATCGAATAGTAAATATGCGCTGTTAGGGGCTATGCGCACCGCTGCTCAAATGATCAGCTATGAAGTATTTATGGGCTTAGCGTTAATGGGCGTGGTGGTTTTAGCCGATGATTTTAGTTTATCTGCCATCGTTGCAGCACAAGCTGATGTTTGGTTTATTTGTTATCAGCCATTAGGTTTTGTTTTATTTTTCATTGCCGGTATAGCAGAAATTCATCGTGCGCCGTTTGATTTACCTGAAGCGGAAACAGAAATCGTCGCAGGTTTTCATACCGAATATTCTAGTATGAAATTTGGCATGTTTTTCATCGGTGAATATTTAGGCGTGATTTTAATTTCAAGTTTAATCACCACTTTGTATTTTGGTGGCTGGCAAGGCCCATTCTTACCGCCTTTATTATGGTTTATATTAAAAACTGGTTTTTTTGTTATGTTTTTCATTCTTTTACGCGCGGCAATACCAAGGCCTAGATACGATCAATTAATGGTATTCGCTTGGTATATTTTATTACCTTTGTCTTTACTGAACCTATTAGTCACAGGTGCGGTTAAGTTAGGTATTTTAGGTTAACAGGAGCATTTCTTATGATGAGCCAAATCAGAACCTTATTAAAAGTACTCAAACATACTTTTACTAAACCAGACACGGTGCAATATCCCGAGCAAAAGCCCTATTTATCGCCAAGGTATAGAGGTCGTATCGTGTTAACGCGAGATCCTAATGGCGATGAGCGCTGTGTCGCCTGTAATCTTTGTTCAGCTGCCTGCCCTGTTGATTGTATTTTAGTTGAAAAAGATGAAACTCAAGGTGGTCGCTGGCAAGCTAAAACATTCAGGATCAATTTTTCCCGATGCATTATGTGCGGATTTTGTGAGGAAGCCTGCCCGACACACGCCATACAACTAACGCCCGATTTTGAAATGGCTGAATACGATAGGCAAAACCTAGTATACGAGAAAGAACATTTATTAATTGACGGACCTGGAAAATATCGTGATTACAACTTCTACGAGGTATGTGGTAAAGCCATTGAAGGAAAAGCCAAAGGGCAAGCGAATAACGAAGCACCACCGATAAATATTAAAAGTTTACTACCTTGAAATCAAAGGCTTACTTGTTATGTTAGATAATATGTTAGACACCATTTTCATTATTACCGCTACCATCATTTTAATCAGTGCGCTTTTGACTATCACTGCGCATAATGTGGTGCACGCCCTGTTATATTTAGTTATCACTATGTTAGCCGTGTCTTTAGTCTTTTTTATTTTAGGCGCTTCATTTGCCGCAGCTTTGCAAATTATTGTCTATGCGGGTGCCGTTATGGTGTTATTCATATTTGTCACCATGATGTTGCATCAAGGCGAAAAGTCTTTAGCGCAAGAACGACATTTATTTCACTTTTCCACCTCAATAACCGCTTTACTTTTATCTAGCCTGCTCTTTTTTGAATTGATTTTTATGTTATTTTTTACGTCTGCAGATACCGAAAAGAGTACGGTAACTGCGCCATCATCAGCCTTTATCACAGTGAAACAAATAGGAGTACAATTATATGGCCCGTATTCATTACTCGTTGTCATCAGCGCTTTAATGCTGCTGAGTGCATTGATCACCGCCATCCATATCAGTAAAAGCCCTGCGACTATTGAGATAAAGACAAAGGGGCACAATTTATGATCCCTATTTCTTGGGTTTTATTTCTCAGTTTAAGTTTATTTACTATTGGAATTTTTGGCGTATTAGCCAGACGAAACCTGTTATTCATCTTGATTTCTTTAGAGTTAATGTTAAATGCGGTGGTAATCGTATTTATTGCTGCCAGTCGCTATCACTCTGCTTCAATGGCAAATAGTGATGGCCAAATAATGTATCTGTTAGTACTGACATTAGCGGCATCTGAGATTGCCGTTGGTTTAAGTTTAGTCATCCATATGTACCGTCAACATCATCATTTAGATATAGATAAACTTAATAAGTTAAGGGATTAATATGACGCAATATTCAAGTTTATTAGCTCTTATTCCACTGCTACCGTTATTTAGCGCCCTAATTTTATTGTTTTCAAATTTACCTAAATTAGGAGTATCAATTTTAGCGGTCGGCTCCGTTGCCGGTGTTGCTTTTATCAGCTTATTTCTAAATTTTATCTTTTGGCAACAAAGCGATTTTATCTTAACAGCCAGTTTAGGTACTTGGATTAACATAGCCCAATTAAAGATAAGCTTTGGTTTATATTTAGACCCTTTATCTTTGGTCATGATCACCATTGTATCGGGCGTGGGTGCTTTAATACATTTGTATTCAATAGGCTTTATGTACCAAGAAAATGACTTTAAACGTTATTTCACCTATTTGAATTTATTTGTTTCTGCCATGCTGTTTTTAGTACTCGCAGATAATCTTTTACTGCTTTATTTAGGCTGGGAAGGTGTTGGTTTATGTAGCTACTTACTCATTGGCTTTTGGTATCAAGATCGAAACAATAACTTAGCCGCCAATAAAGCATTTTTAATGACAAGAATTGGCGATACCGCCATGGCTATCGGTTTGTTTTTATTATTCACCCAATTGGGCACATTAGACATACAAGAAATTCAAATTAAAGCGCACTCGGTTTGGTCACTTAACAATGATAACAATACTATGGCAAGTATATGTTGCTTATTATTATTAGGTGGCGCTGTTGGTAAATCAGCGCAGTTACCTTTACAAAACTGGTTACCCGATGCGATGGCTGGCCCAACACCAGTAAGTGCCTTAATCCATGCCGCCACTATGGTTACCGCAGGTATTTATTTGATAGCACGTAATAGTCAATTATTTCAACTTGCTCCCGATGTGCTTTATTTAGTCGCCCTCATTGGCACTTTTACTTTATTGCTCGGTGCCAGCGCCGCCATGGTGCAAACTGATTTAAAACGCATATTGGCTTATTCAACTATTAGTCAATTAGGCTATATGTTTTTAGCTTTAGGTGTTGGCGCGGGGGCAAGTGCCGTTTTTCACTTAATGACCCATGCGTTTTTTAAAGCCCTACTATTTTTATCCGCTGGCGCGCTTATTTATAGCCTACATCACGAACATAATATTTTTAAAATGGGCGGCTTACTTAAAAAACTTCCTGTTGTGGCGATGTCATTTGCCATTGGCTGTGCAGCATTAGCCTCGCTACCTTTCACTTCAGGATTTGTCAGTAAAGAATTAATTTTAGCGCAAGTCGTTGCTTCCGGTCATACGGGATTATGGTGGGCCGCAGTATTAGGCGCCTTTATCACCGCATTTTATAGTGCCAGATTATTTTTTGTTGTCTTTTTAGGTCAAACACAGTTATCACCTAATGCCATGCCAACAAAGTCGATGAGCTTAGCACTGGTTATTTTAGGAGTATTGTCATTATTTGGCGGCATACAACCAGAAGGATTAAAAGCGTTAATGCCACAACTAAACACTGAAGGATTAAGCACTTTACAACATTGGCTACCTATTATTTTACCCTTTATTGCGATTTCATTTGCTTGGTGGCTGTTCAAAACAAAACGTTTTGGCAAACCTATAGTTTCTTCTTTTCTGCAAGCTATACATCAGTTACTTAAAAGTGGTTGGGCTTTTGACCACATTTATCAAACTATTTTTGTTTTCCCTCTTAACACTTTATGCCAATTAAACAAAGATGATTTGATTGATTCATTTTATCGATTAATAGAAAGAACTAGCTGTACATTACATAGAACATTCAGCCAATTTCAAAATGGACAATTACGAAGTTATAACGCCAGCCTGATCATATTTTGCATTTTAGCTTTTGCCTGGTTTATAAGTGGGGAGTTAATATTATGAGCTTATTTATACTTATATCTATCCCATTAATGGGTGGTTTACTTGCTTGGTATAGTGAAAGGTTTAATGCAGATTTACCAAAAAAAATAGCTGTTATATCTTTACTTATGTGCTGGTTGCCATTAATTCCCTTGCTTAATAGTATGCCGTTTGATACCAGTGCCTTAGGCACATCACAATGGCTTATCAATGAATCTTATAGTTGGATCCCGCTTTTTAATATCCGTGCTCATTTAGCGCTAGATGGTCTTAGTTTTCTATTAATTGTGCTGACACTGTTAATGGGATTAGTCGCCCTATCTTCAGCTTGGCATGAAATTACCAAACGTACTGGTTTGTTTTATTTAAACCTGCTTTGGACTTTAGCCGGTGTCTTAGGGGTATTCTTAGCGATTGACCTATTTCTGTTTTTTGTCTTTTGGGAAGTCATGTTAGTACCTATGTACTTTTTGATCTCAATTTGGGGATATGAACACCGACACTATGCAGCATTTAAGTTCTTTATCTTCACTCAAGCAGGTGGACTATTAATGCTCATAAGCCTATGCGCATTAGTAGGTATTCACTACCAGCAAACCGGCATATTAAGCTTTGACTATATTATTTTAATACAAAACCCTATTAGCGGTGACTTAGCCTTTTGGGTAGCATTGGGGTTTACCATCGCATTCTTAGTAAAATTACCGGCTTTACCATTTCACTCCTGGTTACCTGATGCCCATACTCAAGCGCCCACAGCCGCCAGTGTCATACTCGCTGCAGTATTATTAAAAACCGGTGGTTACGGCATTATTCGTTTTGTGCTGCCATTATTTCCTGATGCATCAATACAACTTGCTCCCTTTATGATGTTTATTGGTGTAATTGGCATCATCTATGGCGCTATGATGGCCTTTGTGCAAACTGACTTAAAACGTTTGGTTGCCTATTCAAGTGTCAGTCACATGGGCTTTGTCTTATTAGGTTGCTTTGCTTTGAATATTTATGCGCTGCAAGGGGCTGTTATGCAAATGTTAGCCCATGGCATTAGTACCTCGGCATTATTCGTTTTGGTTGGCATGATACAACATAGATACCATACCCGAGATCTCAATGAGCTAGGCGGTTTATGGATTAATTTACCTAAACTCAGTGCTTTTGGCTTGTTTTTTGGTATTGCTTCTTTAGGTATGCCAAGTTTGGGTAACTTTGTCGCAGAGTTTTTGATATTAGTGGGCAGTTTCGAACATTACCCTAAACTGACAATATTAGCAGCATCAGGCTTAATATTAGCTGCGGTCTATTCATTATTATTGATTTATAAAACTTTTTTTGGCCAAACAAAACTTCCTCATGATAATAAAATAGCAGACACCAATACCAAAGAATGGTGCACCCTCATCTCTATGTGTTTTATTCTCATTTACTTAGGTTTGCACCCGCAGCCATTTTTTGATTTAGTGCCCGTTACCTTAATGAAGCTTAGCTTTATACCCGCCGATATTGGAGCTTCATTATGAATGTTTATTATTACCCCGCATTCATTGTCATGTTTGCTGCCTTACTGATATTAATTCAGCTTTGCTTTAAAAGAAGCCATGTCCTTAGCTATATCACCTCAGGGCTCAGCTTATTGGCGGCCTTAATCATGCAAATCTATTTACAAACCCATTCTAATAATCTAATTAATAATCAATCTATTAGCAGCGATGTTTTATTTGTTTTTAATGCCGAAACAAGCTTTGTCTCGCTGTTGTTATTAATGGTGGTCATCATAATTTGGGCACAACTTTATCATTGGCTTAAAACCATAAACGAGCAAAATGAGCAAAATGAGGAATATTATTTACTGTTTTTATTAACCACCATGGGTGGTTTGATAATGGTATCGAGTAATCATTTTGCCAGCTTTTTTCTCGGCTTAGAATTAATGAGCCTGTCGTTTGTTGGCTTGATTGCTTATTGTGGCCATGATCAAAAAGCACAAGAAGCAGGTATTAAATATCTAATTTTATCAGCCATCGCTTCCGCCTTTATTTTAATGGGCGCAGCACTTTTATATCTTCAATTTGGCTCTTTATCTTTTTCAGCATTACTGCAAGATTCTTCGAGTCAAATTTTACCTCAATGGGCGATTATAACTGCGATCATCTTTATTTTTACCGGGCTATTTTTTAAGCTTTCTTTAGTACCTTGCCATTTATGGATTGCTGACCTATTTGAAGGTGCACCGCTGGTGACTGCGGCTATGTTAGCCACTTTATCAAAGTTAGCTGTGTTCATTATATTATGGCGATTAGTCACTTTAGGGCATTGGCAACAATATCAAATTATTATAGATATCATATCTATCGTAGCGATTACATCTATGTTTATCGGTAATTTTTTGGGCTTATTACAAAAAAAATTATTACGTTTAATTGCCTACTCTTCTATCGCCCATTTTGGTTATTTATTAATAGTGTTGTTATTAATAAATAACCATGCCATTTCATTTTCAAGTCAAAGCTTTAACGAACAAACCCTATTTTTTTATTTAGTGGCCTATTTATTTACCCTGGTCGGTGTGTTTTCTGTCTTCATGCAATTGCCAAAAATAAAAACACTCGATGATTTAAGTGGTTTATTCTGGCACAAACCTGTTATTGCCATCACGCTAATGCTGTTAATGCTTTCATTAGCGGGTATTCCATTAACCTTAGGCTTTATGGCCAAATTCTACTTAGTTATGGCAGCCGTCAGTCAGCAATTATGGCTGGTATTAACTGCGTTAGTGATCAGCAGTATTATTGGTTTATTCTATTATTTAAGAGTCATTATGGCGATGTTAAAAACACCAGTGGATGAATTAAAGTTTAGCGATATAAAATCCGATGGCAGTAGCCTTTCACTTAATCTACTTATATTATTTTTAGTCATAGGTTTTGGGGTATTTCCCTCATCTTTAAGTCAATTTATCCAACAAGTGACAGGTTAGAAAAATTCAAAATCCAATTACACTGACACTATTGAAACATGCCATTTGTAGGAGAGTTTGATTGGCTTTTATAGCATTTTGTTTGAACCTCAGGCTTGAAACACCATTGATGAATTTTCGTAATTATCACTCGCTCGTTTCAATGAAATATAAGGATAACGTGCCAATGCAATGCGAGATGGTTTATCATGGTAAAAATATTGAAGGGTCATTGTTCCTAAGTGCGAAAAACAAGTAACGATAAAATTAGACACCTTGATTAAAAGAAATAAAAAGATAAGAGCGACGCTAATGAATATATCTGAACAACCATCGATCCTTTGGCACGAAGTATTCGTTTTCTTATAACTAGTTGTTTACAAAGATAAATTCAAATTTGTAAAAATCCTTTATACACGTTTTTATACACACACCACCTATTAAAAACACCATAAAAAATAAACTAATATTCATTCATATCAACAGGTTAACCTGAGACAAGGGTGAATTTATTTTATTTATAAAAAGGTAAAAATTAATGTAAATATCATGATCTGAGGTGTCTTATATTATGTCTCGCACTTGGAGATGTTTAAAATTAAAAATCCAATTGATTAAGTCAGGAACTACCCTTGAGTTCAATTGGTGAATGCAACGCTATCCTTAATACAAAGGAGCGTAGTTATGAAAAGAAGACCTCGTATAAATTACACTGCTCAGCAAAGAGCATTAATGTGAACTAAGCCACCAAAGCGGTCGTTCACTTAATTGGTTTGGTGTAGATTCAAAGTGCCATGAACAAACATTTGGGGTTAAATCATTTAGAATAATTTGAGTGGATGTCTGTCATTTATTATTATGTATAATAACTACAATCAACATAAACAATACTCACCACCCAATCAACACCGTTTGATGTTGATAATCCGACCAATTTTCGGTAATTCACTTTGATAAAACACGGCAAATATGTTAGTTTTTTCGCTGGTTTTTACCATGTTCAAGTGCACACTGGCTGCACATAAACCGCATTAAAGAACAAGGACACATTTCATTATGAAACTGGTCGATTTTACTTTAGCTATTATCCGCTATGCTAAAAAGAAATTTATAAAACAAGCAGGCATTAAACTCTCATTGCTAACCAAGGCTTTGGGGTTTTCAGGGTTTGCCAACTGTATTCAACCAATAGCGGCGAATATAAAATCAATCAGCATTAAAAAATCATCACATACTGCCGCACTGTTATTAACGGTTAGTGTCTTGTCTGCCTGTGGCGGTGGTGGTCAAAACACCCCAGATAACGCTGATACTACAGCGCCCAAAATCACCTTAAAGGGTGAGAATACCATCAGTCATAATGCTGGTCATACTTACAATGATTTAGGTGCCACGGCAATAGACAATATTGATGGTGACATTACCGTTACCCTGACAGGTGCAGTAGATAGCAATGTCATCGGCACATATACCTTGACCTATAGCGCTACTGACGATGCAGGCAATGAAAACAGTTTAATACGCACGGTGAACGTTGCTGATTTGGCGGGCCCGGTTATTACCTTAAATGGCGGTAACAACATCACCCTAGCGCAATACTTTACCTATAATGAATTGGGCGCCACCGCCTTTGATTATGTTGATGGCGACGTTATTGTTGGTGAGCCGACAGGAGAGCTTGACCATAATACCCTTGGCCAATACCAATTAACCTATAGTGCCACCGACCTTGCTGGCAATGTAACCACAGTTATTCGTACAATTGAGGTAGTCAACCTTCGCCCGTTTATTAGCACCTGGAAAACAGACAACGAAGGTCTTACTGATGACTATAGCATTATGATTAGCACTGACAGCTACACCCACAGCGGTAGTTATAACTACCGTGTAGATTGGGGTGATGGCATTAGTACCGAAGAAACAGGTGATGCCAACCATAGTTATGATGAAATTGGCACTTACACCGTAAAAATTACCGGTGATTTTCCGCAAATATATTTTCATTCGGCTAACTATGACAATAATAAAATACTCAGTGTTGAGCAATGGGGCGACATTGAGTGGTTATCAATGTATAAGTCTTTTTATTATTGTACCAACTTAGTGGTCAATGCAGAAGATGCGCCGATACTCGATCAGGTGACCAATCTGTCAAGCATGTTTTGGCACGCGACTAACTTTAACCAAAATATTAATCATTGGGATGTTAGCTCTGTTACAGATATGAATTGGATGTTTTCTAGCGCAGCTTCTTTTAATCAGGGGCTCAACGCTTGGGATGTTAGCTCTGTTACTGATATGAGTGGTATGTTCCATTGGGCTAAGTCTTTTAATCAAGAACTCAACACTTGGGATGTTAGCTCTGTTACTGATATGAGTAGTATGTTCGACAGCGCTTGGGCTTTTAATCAAGACCTCAATGAGTGGGATGTTAGCGCTGTTACAACAATGACGTTTATGTTCATAACCGCAGTTTCTTTTAATCAGGAGCTCAACGCTTGGGATGTCAGTTCTGTTAAGGATATGAGTTTCATGTTTTGGGCCGCACATTCTTTTAATCAGGAGCTCAATGCTTGGGATGTCAGCTCTGTTACGGATATGAGTTCGATGTTTTCTTCTGCAGATTCTTTTAATCAGGCGCTCAACGCTTGGGATGTCAGCTCTGTTACGGATATGAGTTCGATGTTTCGGTATGCTACTGCCTTTAACCAAGATCTTAGTGCATGGGATGTCAGCTTTGTTATTGATATGGAGAATATCTTAACCGGCAGCGAATTCTCACCAATCAATTTTTCAATAACCAACTACGATAAATTACTTAATAGTTGGAGTTTGCAAGACTTGCAAGGTGGTGTTGAATTTGACGTTGATAGCCAATATTCCCCTAGCTCACAAGCGGCAAGAGATATTTTAACCTATGACTTCGGTTGGGATATCGAAGATGGTGGTAGTGTAGAGCCATGATGTCACTGCAAACAAGGTTAATTCAAGCAGGGCCAAAGTGGAACACTCATAAACTTGTCATTTTTTAACAGGGCAAGTTGTGACTAGCAGGTAATGATTTAAGTCACAAACGGCCAAATGTAGCCACTGGTGTTCAGGTTATTTAAAGGTTTTCTACTTTCAAAATGTGAAAAAGAACAAATTAGCCATAGGTTTAGCTGTAATGAGGCAAATTAGCATTTAGAAATGAAACTCCACCGTCCGGTAAGAGCTTGCAGCAGACATAGATGATGCTCTAGAACATAAGCATAAGTTGCTTTTGTGATCATAAAATTAGTCTAAAAAGCGATCTTGTGAACGTCCGCTTTGCCAAAGATTATTAAGTTGCCTGCCTATCTGCTTAGGTCAACTAACTGATGTTCAGTTGACTGTAAAAAAATATGACACTATCAAATATTTACTTCCGCTCTACGCCCTGAGACCTTTAACAAGCTTTTTCTTTAAAAAGTAATGGTGAATTTCTTTCTTTCAATGCTTTCAAATATTTTGCTTCACTGTATGGCACTTTCGTTTTCCAACAACGATATAAGATACGTATCCACTTAAATACTAATGACCTCACTGATGATTGGTGTGTATTACCTTTGCCCCTTTGTTGTTGATAATACAGACCAGCCCAATAGGATTGGTGAACACTTTTAGCTGCCCATTCTATAAATGATTGACGGTTAAATTTAGAGCACTGATATCGCCAATGAACCCAGCTATTTTGTCCACTACGCTCTGTTACGGGCGCTATTCCTGAATACATTTGTATTTCTGATGCACTATTAAATCGACTTCTATTTTCTCCCATCGCTACTAACAGCCTTAGCGCTAAGCATGGGCCTGTACCTGGTAATGATTTATAAAGTTCGGCATCTGGTAAGGTTTCAAATAACTCATTAATTTCAGTATCAAACACTTTAATCACCTCAACAGCTACAAGCATTTGCTTAGCTAAAGCAACCGCAAGCAACTGATGCGAATCAATCACTGCTTTATCAAGGGTAAGCGGCTCTGCCTCACTAATAGCTTGAATTCGTTGCTCCGTGTAACCAGAACTACGGCCTTTATGTGAAATAAAAAACTTTCTCAAGGTCTCAGGCCTAGCTCTTTTAACCTTTTGGAGATTTGGCCATCGTGTAATGAAATCACAAAAAAGACCCGACCCTCTATGTGAAAACCAATCGAGTAAGTGTGGGTAATACTTCTTAAGCGTATTGATTAATCGATTGCTAAATCGTCTTCTATCTTCTACTAACCTACGACGTTGCTCCACTAAATACATTAACTTCCTAACCGATTCACTTTCCATCTTTAAGGCTTTAATTTTATTCAGATAATTCAGCATTAAATCTAATGCAAGTTCGGCATCCGTTGGATCATCTTTTGCTCCGCTAGGAGAAAATGCCTTACGGTACGTAGCTAACATAGATGGGTTAATCGGATGGATAGTGACAAAATCGAACTTTTGAAGTGCATAAACAATCGGCCCTTTAGATAGCTCTACAGCAACCGCTATTTTCCCCTTATATTGCTTATGTATATTGGTTATCCAATCATTAATCGCATTCGCTGAGTGTTTAATTACCTTAAAATTTCTCGTACTTGAATTAGCAACTTGAACACATACATCGTGTTTGTCATTTGCCCAATCAATACCAATATAAACAGAATAGTTACCTGAAAACTTAGTCATAATTACCTCCAATCATTATTGTCAGCATGTATGCCAAAACTCTTCGAAAGCAATATAGATAGCGTTTTTGGGCAAGCCCTGAGTATTCGTTATTGAGCTAAGGCGTACCTAGGTTCATCGAAAGCAAAGCGGAAATCATCAAGATAATGAGCGCACAATATTCGTATGAAATAGGTACATGATCTGAACATCCTGATTATAGGTTTATTCAGACTGAAAAGACTATATTGCGCACAATGAAGACATAAAAAAACATGCAATAATTTATTCAAATGAGTTCATATCCATAATGATTATGAAACACCGGGCGTTTTAAGGTAACGATTATGAAACGTCGGGTACTATATAATATTGTATTATATGCTCAGGTCATTGAAGGGTGTATACTTCTTGTATTTCAGTCACATGCTAAACAGTTCATTTTTTAGACTTATTGAGCATAATAAACTTGATACACACTTGATAAAAAATTAATACACGTTTTGATACACACCTTTGCTTTTACATAGACAAGAAACAGCATGAATCAACAAGAAAATAGCGGTATACAGCCAACTTTGTTCTGGCACGATTATGAAACCTGGGGCATATCGCCAAAGTTTGATAAACCTTCTCAATTTGCCGGCATTCGTACCGATCTCGATTTAAATATCATCGGCGAACCACAAATGTTTTATTGTCAACCGCCAGTAGATTACCTACCGCACCCGGAAGCTTGTTTAGTAACAGGCATTACCCCGCAAAAAGCACAACGTGAAGGTTTAACCGAAGCGGAATTTGCTGCGCGCGTACATGAATTATTTTCCGCACCTAATACCTGTGTCGCCGGCTATAACAATATTCGTTTTGATGATGAAGTCAGCCGTTACTTATTTTATCGTAACTTTTATGACCCTTATGCCCGTGAATGGCAAAATGGCAATAGCCGCTGGGATATTATTGATATGGTGCGGGCCACTTATGCCCTGCGTCCTGAAGGTATTAACTGGCCAACCGTTGAGCGCGACGGCGAAGAAGTAGTTAGCTTTCGTCTAGAGTTATTAACCAAAGCTAATGGCATTGCTCATGAAGCCGCTCATGATGCTATGAGTGATGTATATGCCACCATTGCTATGGCAAAATTGATTAAAGAAAAACAGCCAAAGCTCTATGAGTTTATATTTAACTTAAAAAATAAAAACCAAGTTAAAGATTTGATCAATACCGCAGATATGACACCGGTTGTGCACACTTCAAGTAAAATATCATCGGTACACGGTTGTACAAGTTGGTTTGCGCCAGTGATTTATCACCCAGTCAATAAAAATGCAGTAATTTGTGTCGATTTGGCCCAAGATATTTCACCTTTATTGTCGCTTAGCAGTGAAGAAATAAAAGCGCGTTTATATACCCGACATGATGATTTAGCACCAGACGAAAAACCAATACCTGTTAAGCTTATTCATGTAAATAAATGTCCGGTGATAGCACCAGCAAAAACATTACTACCTGAAAATGCCGAGCGTTTAGCAATACCCCGAGATTTTTGTCTAGAAAATTTAGCTTTATTAAAGAAACATGCTGAACTAAGAGACAAACTAAGCGATGTTTTTGCCACATCAGATTTTGATAATGAAAACACTGATGCTGAACAAGCGCTATATGGCGGTAGTTTCTTTAGTCATAGCGATAAAGCGCAAATGGACATTTTACGCGGTTTAACACCAGAGCAATTAGCTAACCATCCATTTCAATTTCAAGATGAGCGTTTAAGCGTATTATTATTCCGCTATCGAGCTAGAAATTACCCGTACACTTTATCTACTGAAGAACAACAAAAATGGCAGCAGTATTGCCAGAACAAACTGCAATACGGCGGTAAAGGAATTTTATCTCTCGATGAGTTCATGATGAAAATTGAAAACTTAGCGCACGAGCATGAAAAAGATAAAGCTAAAATGTCGGTACTCAAAGCCCTGTATGAATATATTCAAGGTTAATTCCCTGTTTATATAAAAATCAGCTTGATATTAAAAAGGCGCAATTAAGCGCCTTTTTTGATAGTTCTTATTAAAGAAATCTTTAAAAGTCACTACATTATAATAAGCACTTTAAAGTAAAAGGTAGCTTAACGTTTAAATCGTGAAATTAAGCTTGAAGTATCCCAACGGTTACCGCCACTTTCTTGAATCTCTTGATAATAACCATCAAGTTGCTTAGTTACCGTTAAGTCAGCACCTAATTTTTCAGCTGCGTCAAAAGCAATAGCAAGATCTTTTCTGACCCAATCAACAGCAAAGCCAAAATCAAACTCACGGGCACACATAGTCTTACCGCGGTTATCCATTTGCCAAGACCCTGCAGCGCCTTTACCTATAGTCTCAAGTAGTTTAGTCGTATCTAAACCGGCCTTTTGTGCAAAATTCAAACCCTCGGCTAAACCTTGCACGGTATTAACAAAACAAATTTGATTGACCATTTTTGCTAATTGCCCTGAGCCAACTTTACCCATTAATTGACTAAAACGGGCGAATGCAGCCATCACAGGCTCAGCTTTTTCAAATACAGCTTCATCGCCACCAACCATTACCGTTAATATGCCATTTATCGCACCTGCTTGACCACCAGAAACTGGCGCATCTAAAAAGTATTGCTCATTGTTATCGGCAATGGCAGCAAGCTCAATGGCAAGCTCAGCTGAGGCTGTGGTATGATCAACAAAAATACTACCTTTAGCAAGACCGGCAAAAATCCCCTCATCACCTAAAGCCACTTGACGAACATCATCATCATTACCGACACAAGAAAAAACGATGTCACAACCTTGAGCCGCTAACGCTGGTGTAGCGGCAATATCGCCGTCAAATTCTTGCTGCCAAGCGAGCGCTTTCTCGTTATTACGGTTATATACACAAACTTGATGACCCGCTTTTTTCAAATGCCCTGCCATTGGATAGCCCATGACGCCCAAACCAATAAATGCTACTTTCATATTCCAACCTTTTAAGTCATTAATTCGTTAATTTATACAATTGGGTCAGTTTACGATAGTTTACTATTTTGCTCTAGCAACTTTGCAAACCCGTCATTTTAATTTAGAACCATAATTAGATTGTACGCAATACAATTGCACAAAATCAAGTTTAATACTATAATATCGACTAGCTAGTTACACTAGCTTGCTATTTTACCTTTAGGAGATAACGAATATGAGTAATATTTATCAATTTTCAGTTGAGAACAATAAACAAGAATCTATTGAATTAACTCAGTTTACCGATAAAGTATTACTTATCGTTAATACTGCCAGTAACTGTGGCTTCACCCCACAATATCAGGGATTACAAGCACTACACGATTCTTTCCAAGAAAAAGGTTTTGAAGTTTTAGCCTTTCCTTGTAACCAATTTAAGCAACAAGAAAGTGGTAGCAATGAAGAAATACAGCAATTTTGCGATTTACACTTCAACATAAAATTCCCTTTATTTAATAAAGTAGAGGTCAACGGAAATAACGCTCATCCGCTATTTAACTATTTAAAACAGCAAGCGCCCGGTATTCTGGGCTCAAAATCAATTAAGTGGAACTTCACTAAGTTTTTGGTTAATCGCCAAGGTGAAGTAGTACAGCGTTATGCGCCAACAACTAAACCAGAAGCAATAACTGCTGATATTGAAAAGCTGTTGTGAGCACAGCTGAAGAGCGATTGAGAGTAAGCAATGAATAATAATCTATTACTGGAAAAGCAATTGTGTTTTCGCCTTTATAGCTTAAATAAATTAATGTGCCGCCTTTATGCTCCGGTACTAAAAGATTTAGCGTTAACCTATCCGCAATATTTAGTGATGATGGTCTTATGGCAATATAAAGCCGGCATTTCTGTTAAAGATTTGGGCGCTAAACTGGATTTAGATTCAGGCACCCTTTCACCGCTATTAAAACGTATGGAAAAGCAAACGCTTATCAAGCGGGAACGCGATACAAAAGATGAAAGAGTTGTCCTTATCAAGCTCACTCAAAAAGGAATCGAGTTACAACAAAGCGCGGAGCATATTCCTGCTAAAATGTTTGCCGTCACCGGCTTATCCCCAGAGAAGCTGCAAGCATTGAACCTGACACTTGACCAGCTTATTGATAATTTAGGCGATTAAAAAGATTAATACACGGCGAGTTAAATTCTTGTTAGCCCAAGACATTAGAATTAAGGCTTGGGCTAAATGAACGTTTAAAAATTATGCCTTAGGAAAACAAGTTATTGTGCAATTTCTCGACCACAGAATTAGCATCAGCTTCAGCAACTAAAAAGCATATGTTATTGGCACTAGCGCCATGACAAATCAAACGAATATTTATATCATTTATCGTTTCAAAAATGCTTTGACCGATACCTTTTGCACACGTTAAGCCATTGCCGATTACAGCAACAAGCGATAAGCCATGTTCTACACTCACTTCACAAAGTTGCTCTAATTCTGCAACAACGGTATTGGTAATCAATGACTGCGTTGAACCACTTGGATTATCAAAGGTTAAGGCAACACTGATTTCACTGGTGGTAATTAAATCAACACTTAGTTCATGTTTTGCTAAGACGGTAAATACTTTCGCTAAAAAACCACTGGCATGTAGCATTGCTGGGCTTTTTACTGTCACCAAGGTTTGCTCACGTCGCAAAGCAATTGAGCGATAGGTGGGATTTGACGCTACCTTCTGCTTTATTTGCGTACCGCCTTTTTCCGGCTCCTTACTTGAGCCGACAAAAACAGGAATATTACGACGCATTGCCGGAATGAGTGTCGCCGGATGTAATATTTTTGCGCCAAAAGTGGCCATTTCGGCCGCTTCACCAAAGCTAATCTCTTTAATTGCTCGAGCTTGATCGGTAATACGTGGGTCGGTAGTGAAAATACCAACCACATCGGTCCAAATTGATAAATTATCACCATTTAATGCTTCTGCAAGTAACGCAGCTGAATAATCTGAGCCGCCTCGCCCTAGGGTAGTAGTATTACCTTGACTGTCTTGACCAATAAACCCTTGGGTAACAATAACTTTATCATGAAGTTTAGGCGCTAAAAGTTGTGCACTTTGCTCACTTAGCTGGGTGATATCCACTACAGCTTTACCATGTGAACTATTGGTTTTCATCACTTGTTGTACATTAAAGTACTCACCGGAAACGCCAATCGATTGTAAAACTTGCGCAAAAATACGTGAGCTTAATTGCTCACCAAAAGCCAGAATAGCATCGGTAGTTTTACTGGTATATTGTAGTGATTGCGTTAAAGCATGCAGGGTTAGTTCATCAAGCAAACTGCTTATTTGTTGATTAAGGTCTGCTTCAACCTCTTTGGCTAAGTGCTGAGTGATATTCACTTGAATAACACCAATACTTGCAATAATGTCTTTTTGCTCATTTACAGCAACATTTTTCTGACTTAAGCGAACCAGATAGTTCGTTACGCCAGCACTGGCTGAAACAACCACTAAGCGATTTCTGGTATCGTTTTTAATGATATTGGCGCAGCGTAACATGGCTTGGAAATCGGCAACACTGGTGCCGCCAAACTTGGCTACGGTTATTGATGATGTAGATTGTACTGAATTCACAAATTTCTCCCATAAAAACACTAGCTACTGAGCTCTATTGAGTAAGTTAGCTATTGGAAGAGCATGACTGAGTAGTTAGCGAATGGAGTATTTTACCTTTTTAGCAGACTAAGCTAATAAAACGGCAAAAAAAACGAAACTTTTTCAGCCAGAAGCTCTCCACCTTTTATTCAATGCCTAATGATGCCTAATAATATAAGCAATATTTAACAAATACGTCAGGTGACAGCCATAAGGATTCAACCTTAATGACCGAATATTTAAGTCCACCCTTAAATACTCTCGGCGATAACGTCCCTCAAAAACGGTAATAGGAAATGTGGTTCCTCTCGTTTTCTACCTAAGTTTCGCACCTCTTCTGGTGTATTATGTTTAGAGTATTGACCCTAAACCATAATACGGAATTATTAGACCCGATTTTGACCATTATTGCAACAGGACTTTAAGCAATTTATTGTAAATTCCCAGCTGCTTATGGTCTTTGTTATTATTGGTATCCTTCACCAAGAGATTCATCGCAATTTTGTTTACTACATCGAATAGTATAACGAACTGCAATTTAATTGATAAAGATAGAACCAATAACTAAGCCAAACTTTAAAATCCATCGCTGAAGGTTGTCAGCCATCGCACTTTGTTATTGCAGTAATGAAATAGTAAACCAGCATGATTTAATCGTTGTGCCTAAAACTAAAACGGCTAACAAACTCTGGAACATACACTAGATTAATCACGTGAATACTCGGTTTATTTACCAAATATGTAGTTCAAGTAAGTGATTACTTGGTAAACACGATATAATGTTAATTAAGACTCAAAGCTCGCCTTATTCTATAAGAACTGTATAGGAAACCATAATGAGTGAAATTAAAAAGAGTGATAAGAAAAACTGTATGATTAAAGATCCTGTTTACCAAACAAACCACAAAGCTGGCGAGCATAACGTAGAAATAATGGGCATGGATTTACATAATCCTGTTTTCTTTTTTTCAGCTTCATTGATTGTTTTTTTTGTCATACTCACCTTAGTGTTTCCTGACTTAGCAAAGCAATCTTTCGATGCGTCAAAAAGTTGGTCTATTAATCACTTTGACTGGTTATTTATCGTTAGTGGTAATATTTTTGTGCTGTTTTGTTTGGCATTAGTGGTTTCCCCCTTAGGTAAAATTAGACTCGGTGGCACCGAAGCCAAAGCGGAATTTAGCCGGTTATCTTGGTTCTCTATGCTATTTGCTGCTGGAATGGGCATAGGGCTAATGTTTTGGAGTGTCGCAGAGCCCGTTGGTTATTTTACCAATTGGTATGGTACACCTTTAAATACCGTTGCAGGCACTGCCGAGGCTGCCAAAATGGCGATGGCTGCAACCATGTTTCATTGGGGCCTACATCCATGGGCTATCTATGCTGTCGTCGGTTTGTCTTTAGCTTTCTTCACTTTTAACTGCAACATGCCATTGACCATTCGTTCGGCTTTTTTTCCTTTATTAGGTGAACGAGTTTGGGGCTGGCCCGGTAACATCATTGATATCACCGCTGTTTTAGCCACCATCTTTGGACTAGCTACCTCTTTAGGTTTTGGTGCACAACAGGCGGCTGGTGGTTTAAACTTTTTATTTGATGTGCCCAATACCATAAACACTCAAATTGCCATTATTTTTGCTGTCACTATTGTTGCCATATTTTCAGTTTCAAGAGGTTTAGATGGCGGAGTCAAACTATTAAGCAATATCAATATGTCGCTAGCATTAGTCTTAATGTTATTTGTGATGATTACCGGCTCTACTATCGCAATTATTAATGGTGTTGGCACTACCCTGCTCTCTTATGCCGAAAACATCATGCCCTTAAGTAACTGGATCGGCCGTGAGGATGAGACCTTTTATCATGGCTGGACAGTATTCTATTGGGCTTGGTGGGTTTCTTGGTCACCTTTTGTCGGCATGTTCATCGCTAGGATTTCACGGGGTCGAACCGTGCGGGAATTTATCTTGGCGGTATTATTTGTGCCCACCTTACTTACGTCAATATGGATGGCAACTTTTGGCGGCATGGGCCTTGAACAGGTTCAAAATGGCGTAGGTCAATTGGCTCACGGAATTACTGATAGCTCTTTAGCGCTGTTCCAAATGTTGGAGAACTTGCCATTAGCCAACATCACCTCCTTTTTAGCCATTATCCTGGTGTTAGTTTTCTTTATCACCTCTTCTGATTCAGGCTCTTTGGTAATCGATAGTATTACCGCGGGTGGAAAATTAGATGTGCCTGTGCAGCAAAGAATTTTTTGGGCTTCGATGGAGGGTGTCATTGCTGCCGCATTGTTATTTGGCGGCGGCAAAGATGCGCTGGGCGCATTACAAGCGGCAGCTATCACGGTAGGGCTGCCGTTCACAGTACTCTTAATTATTATGTGTCTTGGCTTGTTTTTAGGTTTAAGAAGGGAGTATAAAAAACTCGCTTAGCGCTGTTAGCACTTATCAAAGAATAAAGTCTCATTAAATAAGGTCTAATAAGCTAAGCAGCCTAAGGCAATAGTTGATATAGTAAATAAATCTCAATGTAGTAGGTAACTTAGCTAAATCATATGGATTTATTTCTTCTTAAAAAGATCATCACTGTCTTTATCATGCCTATTAATATAGTGCTGTTATTACTTATTTTTGCCCTGTTTATGCATGGTAAAAACCCTAAGAAAAGTATGAAAAGTTTATTAGCGGCAATTGTAATCCTAGTTGTCAGCGCTTTCCCGCCCTTTTCAGATACAGTAATGACAGCGATTGAAAACGATTACCCGCCTTATATTAAAACAGAAGCAAGTATCGATTATATTGTCGTACTAGGTTGCGGCCACAATACCAATGCTAAATTACCGGTAACCAGTCAATTAGCGACCTGCTCATTACAGCGCATGGTTGAAGCACTACGTATTTATCAACTACATCCAGAGGCAAGAATAATCACCTCTGGTTATGGCGGGCATAACCCAGTGTCTAATGCTGAAACCGTCAAACAATCATTGGTACTTTTAGGCGTACCAGCACAAAAGATTATTACTGAGAATTTCCCCAAAGATACTGAAGAGGAAGCAGAGCTTATTGCACCTAGGGTACAAGGCACAAAAGTAGTACTAATCACCAATGCCGATCATATGCCCAGGTCAATAAATTACTTTCAGGCACAAGGAATTTACCCTATTGCGGCGCCTACCGGTTACTGGGTAAAAAACCCAGACAGCAGTAAAAGTTGGGCTCACTACACACCTAGCAGTAAAAAATTACAGCAGAGCACTATTGCCTGGTATGAAAGTTTAGGGTTAATAGTGCAATGGTTTAAGTCGTTATTTAGTTAAAATTTCATACCGGAAATAATTATCTTAACTAAAGCCCTTTTTTTGAATGGCAACTTAAAATATATTTAACTATTAAACGGGATTATCAATATCAATAAAGACTACTTCAAGCCCGTGCTCTTTAGCCAAATGCTCCCCTAAGGCTTTTATGCCATAACGCTCGGTAGCATGGTGACCTGCGGCAAAGCAGTGAATATCCATTTCATGGGCAATATGGGTAGTTTGCTCAGAAACCTCCCCTGTTAAAAAGGCATCTATACCTTGCTCTGCCGCCAGCTCAATATAACCCTGACCGCCGCCAGAGCACCAAGCAATAGTTTTTATTGCTTTGTTACTCGGTGGCGCAATATGTAAACATTCACGTTCAAGGGTAGTATTGATTAGCTTGGCAAAGTCTTCACCGCGCCACTCTTGCTTAAAACTGCCCTGCATAGCTACACTTAGGGGATTACCAAGCTCTAACGGAGCTACATCTTCAATGTTAAAAAGGTTGGCCAGTTGGGCGTTATTACCCAAAGTTGGATGAATATCAAGCGGTAAATGATAAGCAAACAAGTTGATATCGTTGACCAATAAAGACTTAATGCGGTCATGCTTCATCCCACGAATCACATAAGATTCATTTTTCCAGAAATAACCATGATGCACCAATATGGCATCGGCTTGTTCACTGATTGCCCGTTCAATAAGTGCTTTAGAGGCGGTAACACCAGTAACCACTTTAGTAATATTATTACAGCCTTGAATTTGTAAGCCGTTCGGTGTGAAGTCTTTGATTTGCTCTGGTTTTAACAAGCCATTGAGATAGTGCTCTAGTTCATTTGTAAGCATATATGTTAACTCTGTCATAAATTTTAATTATCATACTTGATCACCGGTTTTATTTACACCTCAGAAAATACAGCCCTAGCTAGGTATTTTATCTATTGTTAAGGCCTGCAAGATTCACAACCAGCAAATGTGTATACATTATACTCTTGTTTGGTTCCTTTATTACGCGATATTTTTGTTTCACAGCATGAAAGTTTTTGATATAACTTTCAAATCAAGCTTTACATTTGATAACAAACTGTTATCAGTTTGTTGCGATTTAAAGACATTGATACTCAATAAAAATAACTATATCAAAAGGAAGCTGCTATGAGATTTTGTATGAGGAAAAAACATTTACTTGCGCTAAGTATTTCAACCGCACTATTAACAGGCCAAAGTTTCAGCACATTAGCTGCAGAAATCGAGGAGGTTGAACGTATTGAAGTAACCGGCTCACATATTAAAAGAGGTGATATGGCAGGGCCATCACCTGTCACTTCAATGAGCGCAGAAGACATAGCCAGAACGGGTGTAACTGATTTAATTGGTTTATTCACTAAGTTACCTGCAGCAGGCCAAGGAACCTTTTCTACTCAAGGTAATGGTAGTGATGGCACAGGAAACGGGGGGTCAAGTGTTTCATTACGTGGCTTAGGCGCAGACTCTACTTTAATCTTGATTAATGGTCGACGCATCGCCGTATCACCATTTGCCAATGAAATTTCCACTGCCTTTGTTGATATTAACAACATACCACTTGCGGCAATCAAAAGAGTCGATATTTTAAAAGATGGCGCATCAGCCACCTATGGCTCAGATGCAATTGCGGGCGTTATCAATATTATCTTGAAAGATGATTATGATGGAGCGGAGCTTTCCGCCAAAGTTGGTGATACCGCAGATGGTGGTGGTAAAGAAACAAATATAAGTTTAGCTTGGGGAAATACCTCTGAAAAAGCGAGTCATACTTTTATTTTAGATTATTTCGATCGTGAAGAAATAATGAACAGTGACCGTGACTATACCGCTACGGCGAATCAAGCAGCACGTACGGGGCTCAGATTTGCTAACGATGGTCGTAGTTCTTCAGGCTACCCAGGGACAATTGCATTAGCTTCTGATGCAAGCATTCGTACGCCAGACACTTTTGGCAATGATGTTTGTGCTCCAGAAGATATTGTTGGCACTTTATGTCGTTATGACTATGCTCCTTTTGGTAGTGCTGTTCCCTCAAGTGAACGTTTTAGTTTTATATATACGGGAAAATATGAAATCAATGATACGCTTCGTGGTTTTGCCGATATTAATGGTCAAAACTCAAAAACAGTTATAAGAGGCGCAGCTAGCCCTAGTTTCAACGAGCTATTTATGTCTGGCGATAATGCTAACCACCCTATGGCCAATCTTCCAGAACATGACTTTTACCAGCAAGACCTGACTATGCGACGCAGAATGGTTGATATTGGTAACCGCGAAAAACAAGTGAGCTCAAATTACTACCGTGGCGTAATTGGCTTAGGCGGTGAAATTGGTGATTGGGAATGGGAAGCAGCTTATAGCTATATCAAAAGTGAATCTATTGAACGTGGTGTTGACGGTTTTCCTAACTCTCGCCGAGCTCAAGAAGCAATAGATAGCGAGTTATGGAACCCTTTTGAACCCTCGACTAATACTCAAGAAGCTTTAGATTTTATAGAAACTCAAACAACGCGTTTTGGTAAGTCTACCAATAAATCTTTTGATTTAACCGTATCGGGTCCACTAATGGAAATGCCTAGTGGTGACTTGCTAATAGCCGTTGGTACTGAATATCGTGAAGAGTCAATCAGCGATAACCCTGATGACCAATTTTTACGCGGTGAGGTTTTTGGTACTGAAGCAACACAAGCCAATGGCTCTCGCGATAATTTAGCCATATACGGTGAGTTAGCAGTCCCTGTTATGGATAACGTTGAAGTTCAACTTGCTGTTCGTTATGAAGATTATAGTGATTTTGGTTCAACCACCAATCCAAAAGTAGCTTTTATTTGGAGCGTTAACGATGATATCTCGCTTCGTGGTTCGTGGGGTACAGCATTCCGTGCGCCATCATTACATCAAATTGGCTTAGGTAATACCGATGAGTCACCTGAGCTCGTCGATACCGTACGATGTAATGCCGTTGGTAATGTCAATAAAGCGTGTGATTTACAAGAATATACTGCGGTGTTATCAGGTAACCAAGATTTGGGGCCAGAAGAGTCTGAAAGTATCAATGTAGGGATTATTTATCAAATTAGCGATAATATTGACTTCTCACTTGATTATTATAGTTATGACATTGAAAATATCATCACTAAAGATACTCAGTTCAAATTTACAACCTATGGTAACGATCCAACTGTGGTAGAACGTCTACCTTCAAACGTGGCTGGCGATCCTGGTGAAGTTGTTAGGATTTTTGATCAATATGAAAATATTGGTAATGTTAAAACCTCGGGTTTAGATTTTGACCTTAGTTATAAACTTGCTAGTAACATTGGTGATTTTACCTTTAATTACGCCCTCAATTATATCTTAGAGTATGAAGATTCAAGACCAACGGCTAATGAAGATGGTTCATCGGGACCAAGACGTATTGAGATACAAGAAGGTGACTTTGAACAGCCAGAAATTCGCTGGACATTCAATACCTCATGGGTAATGGATGATTGGAGCGCTAATATTGCTGTTAACTATATCGGCGAGTTTAAACAAGATAATGCGGTAAGAATACAGGAAGTTAAAGACGATGATGGTAATGTTATCGAGACCGTGATTTTGGATGATGTAGAGTCTATGGTGACAGTTGATACGGCTGTGAATTTCATAGGTTTTGACGATATTACATTAACCCTTGGTGCCACTAATTTATTAAATGAAAAACCACCGTTTAGTTACCATAGCTGGACTAGTTTTTCTAATGTTCACAATAGCCAAGGTCGCTTTACTTATGTAAAAGCAACTTATAAGTTCTAAGTAAGGCAATAATATAAATAACTTAAACTATGGTTAAATAATAAAAAGCCGCATAACGCGGCTTTTTTATAATTATTTATTATGTCTGGAAGTATTCTTATGCAAACGCATAGTAGGTACTTTTACCGGATTAAACTCTGGCCGTATTTTCCATTTAGGTTTAATTGGCGTTAGTGGCAAGACCCGCTTTTTGGCTACAATCACATAAACAGAGCCCAAAGCTGGCAAATAGTTTTTAGCAAAATTATGCCAACTACTATCTAAGGTGTCAGTGGTCAACTTTCCGGTTAAACCGCTATGTAAACAACGTTGATCGGCTAAAATTTCAAAGCCCATTAAATGCAGCCAATCTTTAACTCGCATCGGAGAGAAAAAATGTTCATTCCAGGGTGTTTTACTGCGCCGGTAAGGTAACAGTCGGTTTAAGCCGACAAGACTTAACGGATTAAAACCGGTTAACACTAAATAGCCATTAGGGATCAATACCCTGTTAGCTTCACGTATCACATGGTGGGGATCAAGAGAGAACTCTAAGGCATGACTTAACAAACAAACATCGACGCTGTGCTCTTGCAAGGGTAAATCATCAATTTCACCAACAACATTTACTAAGCTACCTTTACTGCTGATACTTACTTGATGGTTTATAGTGCAATTATTTACCTCTATTTCACTACTTAATGCACCCAATTTAACTAAATGATAACCGAAGAATTTTTGCCACCAAGGTGCCAGCTCTTGCTCTATCGCTTTTTTAATGACTTCACCATTAGGTAAAGCCTGCCATGAGCTAGGATAATGCGGTTGTCGAAAAGCTAACGCTGGTTTCATAGAGTCTTCTTTTAGGTGTATTGTTTTAAGCGTATAATGAGGGTAATTGTTATCATGGTGCTAGCGAAACTGCGCATGCTAAATCTCATCAACAAAATAAATGTTTAACGAACTAAGTATATAACGAACTAAAGGTAAAATCTCCTATGTCTAACGCTCACCCTATGGTTACCGCAATCAATGCCTTTAATGATAATTATATTTGGGCGCTAGCGAGTAAAAACAATAATCAAATCGCCCTAGTTGATCCGGGTGATGCCGCAGTATGTATCGACTATATAGAAAGAAATAATTTAACCCTTTCAACCATTTTGATCACCCACCATCATAGCGATCATGTTGGCGGTATAGAAAAGCTACTTGAATATGCCAAAGCAAATGCCTGGTCAGTGACTGTTTATGGCCCCGCTAATGAGCGTATTTCTCAGCTCGATGTCACCCTCAAAGAAAACGATATCGTCACCTTAGCAGAGCTCAATTGTCAGTTAAACGTACTCGACCTTCCTGGTCATACTAAAGGCCACATTGCATATTATAACAATGACATGGTGTTTTGTGGCGACACCTTATTCTCGGGTGGTTGTGGTCGATTATTTGAAGGCACACCTGAGCAAATGCATAGTTCACTGACTAAGTTAGCGAATTTACCAAAAAGCACTCTAATCTACTGTGCCCATGAATATACCCAAGCAAACTTAGCCTTTGCTTTAGCCGTTGAGCCAGAAAACTTCGACCTGCATAACTATGCAGAGCAGGTAAAGTTCAAACGTCAGCAAAGCCAAGCAACCATCCCAAGTAATATAGGGTTAGAGCGGAAAATCAATCCTTTTTTACGCTGCCAAGAACCAACAGTTAAACTTGCTGCACTAGCCTACACTAACCAAAAACAAGGTTCCGACAGTGACGTTTTTGCGGTAATTAGAGCGTGGAAAGATAATTTCTAGCGGCTCTGCTTTAACGGGTTTTATTTTCACCCACAAGTTAAATATGCTAATCTGCTGCATCGTTTTTCTTTCTCGCTGATTTTACTGGTTATTCATGAAGTATTTATTATTACCTGCTGTAGTTCTTTTAGCTGGCTGTCAAAGCCTCTCCCAAAGTGATAATGCCGACAGTGACTCCGGTGCTAACACGCATATTGAAACTGCCAATGCCGTTGAAATCCATCAAGCGCTATTAGCCGATGAAAGCATTGATGTGACCCACCCAATTGCTGATGTAGAGTTCTCTTTAAAAGATAAAAAATCCCTTGCCAAGAATGATATTTGGCCACGAATTCAAAGCCAACTTACTTTTGATATTCCAGAAGAAAAGCGCCTTATAGCCCAGCGTAATTGGTATGCAAAACATCCAAGTTACCTGAAGCGTGTCGCTAAACGCGCTGAGCCATTTCTTTATTATATTGTTGAAGAATTAGAAAAAAATGACATGCCCATTGAACTGGCGTTGTTACCTGTAGTTGAGAGCGCTTTTGACCCCTTTGCCTATTCTCACGGTCGCGCTTCAGGCATGTGGCAATTTGTCCCTGCCACGGGTGAACGCTTTGGCATGAAGCAAAACTGGTGGTATGACGGCCGAAGAGATATCGTTGCCTCAACCGAAGGTGCCATAAAATACCTTAAATATTTAAATAAATTTTTCGATGGCGACTGGATGTTAGCACTTGCAGCTTATAATTCAGGTGAAGGTCGAGTAAGAAATGCGGTTAGGAAAAATAAACGCTTAGGTAAACCTACCGATTTTTGGTCACTAGATTTGCCTAAAGAAACCCGTGCTTATGTACCTAAATTATTAGCACTAGCCGATATTATAAAGCGCCCTGAAGATTTTAATTTAACACTTTACTCTATTGATAATAAAAGTGTTTTGAGTCTAATCGATATTACATCACAACTTGATTTAGCGAAAGCAGCAACCTTAGCCGGTTTGTCATTAGCCGAGCTACAACGCTTAAACCCTGGCTTTAATCGTTGGGCAACGGATCCTGATGGCCCTCACCGCTTATTGTTACCTACACATACTGTAGAAAAATTTCAGCTAGGCTTAAGTAAGCTCAGTAAAAACGACCGTTTAGCGTGGCAACGTTATAAAATTAAAAGCGGTGATAACTTAGGTGTTATCGCTAATAAATTTAATACCCGTGTTGATTTAATCCAGCAAGTTAACAACATCAAAGGTAATCAAATTCGTGCGGGTAAACACTTGCTTATTCCGGTAGCCGCGAAGTCACTCGATAGCTATGTTTTTTCGCAAGAGCAACGTATAGCCAAAAAACAAAGTAGACCAGGAAAGGGTAAAAAAGTTACTCACACGGTAAAGTCGGGTGATAACCTTTGGGATATCGGTCGTAAATATAAAGTCAATGGCAAAAGTATTGCTAAGTGGAATGGCTTTGCCCCAAGGGATACCTTAAAACTAGGTCAAAAACTAGTGATTTGGCAAAAGGATACCGGTACAAGCTATGCCAAGAGTAAAACTGGTAATAGGGTAGAAAATGCCATAATTCGTAATATTACTTATAAGGTACGCCGTGGTGACTCTTTTGCTCGTATAGCAGATAAGTTTAATGTCCGTATCAGTGATATTGAACGCTGGAATAACCTTGATAGAAGTAAGTATTTACAACCTGGACAAAGATTAAAACTGTCGGTAGATGTTACCAATAATATTTAGCGCTGAGTGCCTGAATCTACTTTCAAAAAAGCGAGCTATGTAGCTCGCTTTTTTCTTGTGATTTTTTTAGTACTTTTAGTGAAATTTAAAAGAGTCATTATCAATACAAAAGATAAACCCTGCAGAGTAAACGCAAACTATAACCGCTGGCTGGTAAAATCGACAAAAAATGTTTGCGTTTTTCCTGATATATCAGCGGTAATCCACAAACGCCACACCATCTGTTCATCACTACAACTGGCTAGTAAGCTTTGCGCTAAGTAAACACCTTCTTTGCCTGATTGTTCAAAAAAAACCGGCACCTTGCCCATAAACATATCTTTACCTTCTAGATAAGCCGTTATGTTAGTGGTGTTTTTCTTAGTAATTTGTTCCGCTTGAGGTGACTCAGCTGATTCAGTTAATTCGATTAACTCTGTTAATTCAATGAAAAAAGGTAATTCAGTTTTAACCTTATCTGATAACTGTTGTTGCGAGAATTTAATACTAAAATTAGCAAGCTCGGTATTAACTTGGCATTGACTCTGACTAGTAATACACAATGGTACTAAAGGCTTAAGAGTATTAACTGAGCCCTGTTCACTTGCTGGTTTACAAGCACTAATAAGTAATAAAAAACCGATAAAGGAGAGTTGTTTTAACACGCTAAAGCCTACCATCTATGACAAAGTTGTTATTATCCACTAACGCCAGTAAACTAGCCACTATTAGTCTTAGCTACCTGATCTAGTACCTGCTCCTATCATGCCCATAACCAGTAAAGCTGCAATGCCAATTACAAAACAATATGTAAACTGCAATAGTTGTTCAATGCAAGCCATTTGCCAACCAATAGGCTCTAAAGAACAAGCCCTTGACTTAACCAGTAACTATTTAACAAGACACGTTGAGGTTAATACTGATCAAAGTTCGTCACCACAACTGACTCAAGCAATTGGCGTAAGATTGTTTGAACAGGAACAACCTCTAACAGCAATATATGCGGTCTGCTCTGGCACCTTTAAATTATGTCAGCGAACCGCAGCAGGTGTTGAAAAAGTGGTAGGTTTTCGCTTCCCTGGTGAATTGATGGCAGAAGACGCTTTATACTTAGCTAAGTATAACTACAGCGCAATTGCCTTAGGTGACAACTCAGTTTGTCAGGTTTTTATCGAACAATTTTCCGCATGTTCGAAATTAGCTCCTGAATTACAGCATAATTTAATTCAGCTATTAACTAAACAAAGCTTTGAGCAACAACATAATACTCAAGTCCTTATTGGTAAAAAATCAGCAGAATCTTTACTGGTCGCATTTTTACTCAATATTTGTCAGCGCAGTGCTAAACACTCAGGTAGTGCGACTGAATTAGAATTGAGTATTAGTCGTCATGATATTGCTAGTTTCTTAGGTATTCGCCGTGAAACTGTCAGTCGATTATTATCAAAACTCCAACAAGAACAACTCATTACCCTCCATAACAAACAGCTGTCGCTTTTGTGCCTAGAAAGTTTAAAAAAGCTTACTGAAAGCTAGCTCACAACTAAATAGCTCTACACTGTTAATTTGCAGAAAAACGTCTATAAATAAGGTTACTCCTGTGCGTGGTATTATTTATGAATTGATAGAAAGCAATCCGTCTTGAATATTTGCTAACTCATTGAGTTACTATTGTCTTTTTATTGTTCAGCTAATACCCACACATGATAAAGGCCAATTGTCTTTTATTGATCTACATCAAATTTAAACGCGCATAGTTGTTGATTTATATCCTCCCCAAAGGGTAAAATTGTCGAGGTTTTGACACATTTGCTTACAGCGATGTGACATATCTCACAGCTCAATGAGCAAACACATAGAGTTAGTATAAATTGTGTCCTATATCTAAGGCTTTTCACGTTTAGGTATTACAGCAAGAAATACTATCGATTAATAATAACACTGCGGAATTCTTAACATGACCACAAGTAATACGTCAGCAGTAGACTACAACTTCGATGTTGTACGTCAGTTTACTGTAATGACTGTAATCTGGGGAATCGTTGGTACACTTGTAGGTGTACTTATCGCGGGACAATTAATTTGGCCTGCGTTAAACTTTGATACACCTTGGTTAACCTACTCCCGTCTTCGTCCACTTCATACTAATGCTGTAATTTTTGCTTTTGGTACAAGTGCTTTATTTGCCACATCATATTACGTTGTGCAACGTACCTGTCAAACCCGACTCTTTGGCGGTAAATTAGCAGCCTTCACCTTTTGGGGTTGGCAAGCTGTTATCGTAGCCGCGGTAATTACTTTACCTTTAGGTTATACCTCATCAAAAGAGTATGCAGAGCTAGAATGGCCAATTGATATCCTCATTGCAGTGGTATGGATTTCCTACGCCATTGTTTTCTTTGGTACCTTAATTAAACGTAAAACTTCTCATATTTACGTGGCTAACTGGTTCTTTGGTGGTTTTATTATTACCGTAGCGGTATTGCACATTGGTAACTCAATGGTAATCCCTATTTCGGCGATGAAATCATACTCTATCTACTCTGGTGCTATCGATGCCATGATGCAGTGGTGGTATGGACATAACGCCGTTGGTTTCTTATTAACTGCTGGTTTCTTAGGTATGATGTATTACTTCGTCCCTAAACAAGCAGAGCGTCCAGTTTACTCTTACCGTTTATCTATTGTGCATTTCTGGGCATTAGTTTCATTATATATCTGGGCTGGTCCACATCACTTACATTACACGGCACTGCCTGATTGGGCACAGTCTGTTGGTATGGTTATGTCTATCGTATTATTCCTACCTTCATGGGGTGGTATGATCAACGGTATTATGACTTTATCTGGTGCTTGGCATAAACTTCGCACTGACCCTATTTTACGTTTCTTAATCGTTTCATTATCTTTCTATGGTATGTCTACCTTTGAAGGCCCAATGATGGCGATTAAATCAGTAAATGCTTTATCTCATTACACTGACTGGACTATTGGTCACGTACATTCAGGCGCGCTAGGTTGGGTTGCCATGATATCAATTGGTGCTATGTACCATTTAATCCCAGTATTATTCAATCAGGGCCGTATGTTCAGCATTCGTCTGATTAACGTACATTTCTGGTTACACACTTCAGGCGTAGTACTGTATATCGTAGCGATGTGGATTTCAGGTGTCATGCAAGGGTTAATGTGGAGAGCTGTAAACAGTGACGGTACGTTAACGTACAGTTTTGTTGAAAGTTTAACTGCATCTTACCCCTTCTATTTCATGCGTTTCATCGGTGGTATTCTAGTCGTTGCTGGTTTCTTATTAATGGCCTACAACATGTTTAAAACCATTTATGCGAAAGATGGAAGTCTTAAGCCTATTGAAGCTGAATAAGGAGAACACACATGAAAAATGCACATGAAAAAGTTGAAAAGAACGTTGGCTTGTTCTTCTTATTTACTGTCTTTGCAATCAGCATAGGTGGTTTAGTTGAAATTACGCCGTTGTTTTTCCAAAAAGAATTAGCAACGCCTGTTGATAACTTAAAACCATACACTGCCCTACAAATGGAAGGTCGTGATATTTATATCCGTGAAGGTTGTAGTAACTGTCATAGTCAAATGATCCGCCCTTTTAGAGCGGAAACAGAGCGTTACGGTCACTACAGTGTTGCTGGTGAGCACGTTTGGGAACATCCATTTTTATGGGGTTCAAAACGTACTGGACCTGATTTAGCCCGTGTTGGCGGACGTTACAGTGATGCTTGGCATATTGCCCATTTAACGGATCCTCGTTCAGTGGTGCCAGAGTCAAACATGCCCGCTTATAAATGGTTAAACACCAATACTCTTGATGGTGAGTTAACGGGTAAAAAGCTATCTACATTTAACTTTTTAACACGTAACCGTAGTCATAAAGACGAAAATGGCAAGGCAATTCCGCTTTATACTCAAGCAGAAATTGATGGTGCTAAAGAAGCGGTTAAAGGTAAAACTGAAATGAGTGCCTTGATTGCTTACTTACAATCACTTGGCCATGCATTGAAGTAGCCACAGTTGGAGTAATCATGGATTACGGAACACTTAGAGGGCTTGTTGCCCTCCTTATATTGGCGTTGTTTATTATCATCGTTGTATGGTCCTATTCAAAAAAGCGTAAAGACTCATTTGATGATGTCGCAAACTCTATTTTTGATGAAGACAAAGTAGATACAGCAAATAAAAAACGCGCTATTGATAAAGATAGCAAACAGGAGACGAATAATAATGTCTAACTTCTGGAATATATGGGTTTGGGTTCTTACCCTAGGCTCCTTAGTAGGTTGTTTCTTACTACTACGTTGGTGCTTAACGAACTTTGCAGGCGTTGAAGAAGGCGAATCAATGGGTCATTCGTTTGACGGCATTGAAGAGTTAAACAATCCTTTACCTAAATGGTGGAGTACGTTTTTCTTATTAACTATCGTTTGGGCATTTGGTTTTATCGCACTTTATGGTTTGGGTGGTTGGAGTGGCCTTTTAGGTTGGAAAAGCTCAAACCAAGGTATTTTAAACCTAGCGGAATCAAAAGCTAAAACCTTAGAGTATCTTAAGGCTGACTCTGGTGTATTAGTTCAATATGACCGTGAAGTTGCCGCTGCTGATGCTAAGTACGGTCCGATTTTTGACGCTTACGCTGCGCGTAGTATTGAAGATTTAGCAACCGATGGCGAAGCATTGAAAGTGGGCCAACGTTTGTTTATTCAAAACTGTTCACAATGTCATGGCTCTGATGCTCGTGGTACTACCGGCTTCCCTAACCTAACTGATAAAGACTGGTTATATGGCGGCACACCTGAAGTAATTAAAGAGACCATTATGAATGGTCGTATTGCTACTGGCATGATGGCTTGGGAAGGCGCATTAGGCGGCGACCAAGGTGTTAAAGAAGTTGCAGCTTACGTTATCAGCCTAAGTGGTCGCTCTGTTGACCCTGAATTAGCCAAAGCGGGTAAAGGTAAGTTTGCCTTATGTGCTGGTTGTCATGGTTCCGAAGGTCAAGGTAGCTTAGCCTTAGGTTTACCAATGGGCGCGCCAAACTTAACCGATAACACCTGGTTATATGGTGGTTCAAAACGTGTAATCGAAGAGTCTATTCGTTATGGCCGTGCTGGTGTTATGCCGCCATGGAAAGACATTCTTGGTGAAGAAAAAGTTCACTTAATCAGTGCTTATGTTTATAGTCTTTCACAAGATTAATAAGTAAGATCATTGATATTGAACGTGTTTGCTCACAACAGTTCATGTAAGACTGTTTGAGCTAACGTTACACTTTAAAAAAAGCCCTTGTTACACTTTGTAACTAAGGGTTTTTTTATGCTATTTACCGGACTGAAAACTAGCTGCCCGCTCAGAATAAAGTTATAATCTACGCACTTTCCATACCACACATTCAACCTACTATTATTTATTATGGCTTCATCTAATCTTATGAAAACATCTGAACCAGAGCAAATCTCTTATTGGTATCGTGAGCCTTGGGCTTGGGTAGTATTCCTTTTACCTTTAAAGGCTATTGTTGTTGGTATCCCTTACTATATTATTGCCAATACCAATCCTGATCCCATAGTAATCGGGGATTACTATAAAAAGGGTAAATATATTAATATGGAAGTATCTAAGGTCAAATTAGCACAAAAACTAGGCATGAAATTTGCCCTTAAAATGACTGGTAATGAATTAATTATCAAACCAACAGGCATAGAAAAAGTATTCCCTGTACTCAAGGCCAATTTTTTCCACCCCACTTTGGAAGGCAGAGACTTTAACTTAGTCTTAACCCCTGATGGTAATGGACATTTTAGACACCAATTCGACCATCCGGTTAACGGTAAATGGAAACTAACACTGAGCTCTTTCAAAGGTGACTGGAAGATTCAAAATACCATTTATTTACCGCAAAATGACTTTATCGATATTGTACCCGATCCAACCAGAGCGCAATAACTTACCCTGATAGTTTAGCGGTATAGGATATATATCCACTCCTCTCACATAAGCATACGCTAAGCTAGCGTTTGCTTTCATTAGAAAGTAAGCCATGACCAGTAACTGTTTCCATTGTAGTGAAGTTATCCCCTCAGGTATTAACCTATTTGTTACCATCAATAAAATCAGCCGAGCTATGTGCTGCATTGGCTGTCAAGCTGTCTCACAAACCATAGTTGATAATGGTTTAACGCAATATTACTCTGTTAGAACTGAGCCGGCTCAAAGGGCACAGTCACTTGTGCCTGAACAGTTGCAAAAGAACAAATTACTTGATGAAACAGTGTTCCAAAGTGAGTTTGTTTTTCAAAGTGATAGTCAGGACAAAGATAGCAAAGAAGCGATATTAAGCGTTGATGGCATGAGTTGTGCTGCCTGTGCCTGGCTTATCGAAATGCAACTAGATAAACTGCAAGGTTTAATCAGTATAACCGTTAATGCGACCACTCAAAGAGCAACGATTAAATGGCAAGATAGTGCGATAAAGTTAAGTGCTATTTTATTAGCTATCGAAAACATCGGCTATCAGGCACTGCCTTTTAAAGCTAACGATGTAGAATTAAATAACAAAAAACAAAGTAAAGCCTTTATCAAACGTTTAGGCATTAGCGGTATATTAATGATGCAAATCATGATGATTGCTGTTGGTCTTTATTTTGGCGCATTTACTGATATGAATGAGCACAATAAAGTCTATTTACGCTGGGTCAGCTTTATCTTGGCAACGCCTATTATTTGTTATGGTGCATTGCCCTTTTACACAGGGGCGATAACAGCCCTTAAAGCAAAACGCTTATCCATGGATGTGCCCGTCTCTATTGCTATTATTTTAGCCTTTACTGCCAGTGCTTGGGCAACCATTACTCAGCAAGGGGAAGTGTACTTCGAGTCTGTCTCCATGTTTACCTTCCTGCTTCTTATTGGTAAGTTTCTTGAATTCAGAGCCCGTTCGCGTGCCGCACAAGTCTCGGCTAATTTATTAAAACTAATGCCAATGACGGCGACTAAAGTGATTGCTGTCAACGATAACGCCGATGCACAAAGTAAAGCATTACTAAATAAAGAGACTCACACTAAGGAAGTCTTAGTTGCGGCAAAGCTGTTGATTAAAGGCGATACCGTTATTATAAAACCCGGTGAAGTTGTGCCCGCTGATGGTGTGATTACCTCAGGTACTAGCCAATTAAATGAGGCCATGCTTTCGGGCGAGCAATTACCTATAAGTAAAACAATAAATGACAGTGTCTTTGCTGGCACAATCAACGGCGATGGCAATATCACGGTGCAGGTAAAGCAGGCGACCGGCCAATCTTTTTTAAGCCAACTCATTCGTTTAAGTGAGCAGTCACAAGCCCACAAACCTAAGATAGCTAAGTTATCGGATAAAATAGCACAGTATTTTGTTGCGCTTATTCTATTAACGTCTATTGCTACGGCCATTTACTGGCAGCAACATCTGCCAGAAGAAGCCTTTTGGATTACTCTTTCCGTCTTAGTTGCTACCTGCCCTTGTGCCCTTTCATTAGCAACACCAACCGGTTTAACCTGTGCAACCATACGTTTAAATCGTGCTGGCATCATGATTAAAGGCGGTCATGTTATGGAGACCATGCCAAAAATAAGCTGTTTTGCCTTTGATAAAACTGGCACCTTAACCACAGGTGAATTTACCATTGATAAACTTGAGTTAATCGACAACAGCTCAAAGGATACTGACCAAAAATACAGCCAAGAACAAGTACTCGCCATTGCCGCAGCATTAGAGGCGCACTCTGAACACCCTATTGCCAAACCTTTTGCCGAACATAGAAATTACAACCTAAGGGCACAAGAAGTGAAAGTGCATTCTGGTCAAGGTGTTAGCGGCACTATTGATAATGTTAACTATGCCATTGGTAAATTCTCTTGGTTGCAAAAAAGTGTTCAGTTAGACAGTGACCAAGCAGAGTATTTAAAGGATAGCAGCTGTATTTTAGTGGCAAATAAGCAAATTATTGCTGCCTTTTACTTAGTTGATCAAATTCGTGAGCAGGCCTTTGAGCTAATTGCTAACCTCAATAAGCAACACAAGACCTTATTATTATCCGGTGATAGTCAACTAGCCTGTGACAATATCGCGCAAAAGCTGCCCATTAATACCGTGTTGGGCGGTTTAAGTGCCCAAGACAAAATGCAGCAGATTAAACATGCCCAGATACAAGGCTTTAAAGTAGCTATGACAGGGGATGGAGTTAACGACTCACCAGTATTTGGTGCCGCACATGTATCAATAGCCATGGGGTGTGGCGCAGATATCACCAAAAGTGGCGCCGATGTAATTTTACTTAATAACAAACTAAGTAGCATCAATATCTTGATAAAAGTCTCTCATCGCACCCGTCGAATAATTTTCCAAAACTACTTATGGGCCTTTGGTTATAATGCTATTGTATTACCCCTTGCTGTGTCAGGTTATATCACACCTTATATGGCCGTAATTGGCATGTCGGCGAGCTCGATTTTAGTGATTACCAATTCTTTACGTTTACTTAAAGACTAAACGAAATAGTAAACTAAAAAGAAAGCTAAAGAATAAGTTGAAGGTAACTAGTCAGCGACAGGTAAACAAGTAACCTTGTTGTGAATAGATTAGTTATCAATGCATAATTTATGAACTAATCAGTTGTGAGCAAAAAAATGAGCATTATTTATATTTTAATCCCTGTCGCCGTGTTATTAACCGCTTTGGGCATTTATCTGTTTTTCTGGGCAGTGAAAGCTGAACAATTTGATGACCTTGAAAAGCAAGGCATGAGTATTCTTTTTGATGATGAACCAGTAAATAATATCAGCAAAGAAAAGCAAGAGGATGAAGTAGAAAACAGTACAAAACAGCAGGAAAACCTCAAATAACCAATGGACTTAGATCTGTTCTCCGCTTTTATCATCGGCTTACTTGGCTCTGGTCACTGTTTAGCTATGTGTGGTGGCATTACCACTATGCTCACTTCGGCTATTGATAAGCCTGTAAATATGCGCACTGCTAAAGCCAGCGGCCAAGGCGATATCCCGGTCAATGTAACTTCACCTCAGCCAAGCTGCTCACCCTATACATTTCGCTTGAACTTAGTCTTTTTTTACCATATTGGACGTATTGCTAGTTATTGTTTAATTGGCGCAATCGTCGGTTTCACAGGCTCAATAGCCGCTAAAAATATTGGTATACCTATTGCCGGTTTACGTTTGCTTGCTGCCGTATTTCTCATTTTACTGGGTTTATATATTGGAAAATGGCTTTTATGGCTCAACCGCATTGAAGCACTAGGTAAAGGTTTATGGGGTTATTTATCGCCAATGGCTAAACATGTTATTCCTGTTGATAATCGCAAAAAAGCCCTGGGTTTAGGTGCTTTATGGGGATGGTTACCTTGTGGCTTGGTATATTCAACCCTCACCTGGTCACTTGCTAGTGGCAGTAGCTTAACCGGCGCCACTATCATGCTTTTTTTCGGTTTAGGGACTTTACCGGCCTTAATCGCATTATCACTTGGTATCGGTAGTATAAAAAAACTACTGGTTAAAAACGCTTTTAGAAAAGCCATGGCAATCTCTCTTATCGGCTATGGTGTATATAGTTTTACTGTTGCATTTCAACTAACGTTCTAATAATACCAATTGAAATAATGAATCGACCAACTTAGAGCTTCAGTAACGAGGTTAGAACAAACAAAATGAGTTAAACATAGTTGATCTATATTTTATTAATTTTGTGATGTTATCAGTTTGCTTCTGAGTTCCCAAAGGGCGAGTATCTAATAAAAGGTAAAGGCTTATATGCTAAGTTATTGATTTTTACCAGAACGGTACAGGTAGTACCTTATTAGATAATGCAGGAGCAATTATTCTGAGCATATTCTCCTGAATAACCATTCTCTTCAATCAATGCCTTGCCTCTAAGCCTTTTAATTCTCGCTAAGTGGTGTACTCATTAATTCAATTGGTATAACATACTCGTCTTAAAGTTAGCTAAAATAGCTACATCAAAGAGTAATATCATGCAAAATAAAAGTTGTCCTGCGACACAACATATCAACTGTCAAAACTGTAGTATTAGTGAGCTATGTTTACCGTTTACTTTAAATGATAAAGAACTTGATACCCTTGATAATATAATTGACCGTAAGCGCCCTATTCATAAAGGCGATAAAATTTTTCATGATGGTCAAGAATTACATGCTTTATATGCGATACGCTCAGGCACATTTAAAACGTTTACCGTTAATCAACAGGGAGAAGAACAAATTACTGGCTTTCATTTAGCTGGCGATTTACTTGGTTTTGATGCCATTGCTGAAAACTCTCACCCTAGTTTTGCCCAAGCACTAGAAACCTCGATGGTTTGTGAGATCCCTTATGCAAACTTAGATGAATTATCTAATACTATGCCTAAGCTTAAAAAGCAGGTATTACGTTTGATGAGTAACGAAATTAAAACCGATCAGGAAATGCTTACCCTACTAAATAGAAAGAATGCTGAACAACGTGTCGCTACTTTCATCGTCAGCTTAAGTGAGCGTTATCATGCCCGTGGTTTATCTGCGTCAGAGTTTCGCTTAACCATGACCCGCAGTGACATTGGTAATTATATTGGTTTAACCGTTGAAACTATTAGCCGTTTATTAAATCGCTTTCATAAAAGTGGCTTAATCAAAGTCGATGGTAAATTAATTGCAATACTAGATAATGACAAACTTTGCGAAACCGCTGCGCTATAACTCTTTAGCTATCTCCTTGCTATGGTTTATTTTGATTAAGAAATAATTAAGCCATAGCAAAACTAAGCTTAACTAATCTTAACTAATCTTGATTTAAAACAAGCATTAACTTGTCAACTTTGCTATAAATAACGTAACGTTATTTTTAGTTTGCCAGAGGTTGCTATGGAAATGTATCAAAATATCCTTGTTGTCATTGATCCAACAACAGAAGATCAAAAAGCCCTTAAAAGAGCCATCGAGCTTGCCTCAAGAATTACTACCGCGAATGCTGACCATCAAATAAATATTACTGCTTTTTTTAGCATTTTTGATTTCTCTTATGAGATGACCACTATTTTATCCAGTGGCGAGCGCGATACCATGCGCCAAATGGTTATTAAAGAAAAACAACTTTGGCTAGATGATGTTATCTCAGCCACGAATAGCCAAATAGACATCACCAGTAAAGTGGTATGGCATAATCGTCCTTTTGAAGCCATTATTGGCCAAGTCATTGATCACAATCATGACTTAGTAATGAAGGGCACCCACCAGCATGATAAATTTAAATCTGTAATATTTACGCCAACCGATTGGCATATTCTGCGAAAATGTCCTTGTCCGGTATTATTGGTTAAAGAGCATGAATGGCCAGAGCAAGGCAATATTCTCGCCGCTCTTCATGTCGGTAGTGATGAGACTGAACATTTATCTTTAAACAATACCATTACCAAACAAGCAAAAAATATTGCTCAGTTAATTACCGCTAATGTGCACTTAGTTAACTCCTACCCTGGTACCCCAGTAAATATTGCTATTGAAATCCCAGAGTTTGATGCCAGTGAATACAATAATGCCATGCAAGCACACCATAAAGAGGCAATGAACAAGCATGCTAATAGCTTTGATATACCTTTAACTAACACTCATGTTGAAGAAGGGTTACCAGAAACAGTTATTGAGCAAGTAGCCTTAGAAATTGATGCCGAATTAGTTATTTTAGGCACTGTTGGCCGCACGGGAATTTCCGCAGCGCTGATAGGCAATACTGCAGAGCATGTTATAGACCAATTAAACTGTGATGTACTGGCACTAAAACCCGACGGTTATGTGTCACCACTTGCTGATTAAGCTTACACTGACAATTAATATGAAAACGAAAGGGCAAACTTAATAAGTTAGCCCTTTTCTATATACTTCGCTTAATATTTTTTTCGCTAAAAACTAATAATACTAGTTTCATTAAGTTTGTGATCTTGTTTTGCGTAGGAAAAAATCAAAGCAAGGCGCTCGATTGAACAATAGCTGGCTATTGGGATTGAGAGCAACGCCGCCTTGAAGTATTTTAACCAGTACAAGTGGGCAATAATTTAATTAAATTGGTATAAGCTGTGTTTGGTTAAAGCGGCTTAAATTAAGATGAAACATGTTATCGGCTTTTGACATAGAAATAGGCTCAAAACGCACGCTATCACCTTGACGTAATTGCGCAAGCTTAGCGCAATCTGTTGAAATCACCGCGCCTATTTTAGGATAACCACCAATAGTTTGCCTGTCATTAAGTAATACTATTGGCTGACCGTCTGCCGGTATTTGTACCGCGCCATAACAAATGCCTTCGGATAAAATGCCCTTAACATCTGCCTTTACCGCTCGCCCCTGCAAACGATAACCCATACGGTCCCAGTGTTTACTGACTTGATACTCATTAGCAAAGAACAGTTTTTTCTCTATCGCCGAGAAATGCCGCTGCTGATAACTTAATATTGTGTGTAACACCACCTCATTGCTATAGTGTGGTTGCTGATGCTCAGCTAACATTAGCTGTTTAAGTTTATCGTCATCTCTCAACATGGTGTGGCAGGGTAAGACATCATTGACGGCGAGTTTATCGCCATTTAAGCCACCTACTGACTCTCGACATACTGTAGCTGTACTGCCAAAGCTGGCTTTAATAACAAAGCCACCCGCTACCGCTAAATAACAACGTACACCAACGGGGGCATAAGCTAATTTGATAGTATCCCCTGCTTTAACAGAAAAACTTTGCCACAGTAATCTTTGTCGACCATTGATTGTCAGCGGCATGGGTGCACCAGTAACGGCAATGACACAATCAACTTGTGCGGTTAACTCTAAGCCGCCTAAATTAATTTCAATGGCTGTGCTATTGAGTTCATTACCACAAAGTCTATTTGCCCAATAAAAGGCTAATGAGTCTGCAGGGCCGCCGTTGGTGAGTCCTAAATTAAAAGCACCATATCGACCTGAGTCTTGAACCAAGCTCAACACACCAGCGTTAGTGACTAAAAGTCCCAGGGCGTTATTACTCGCTTTAGCTATTACCTTAGTCATAAATATACTTCATACAGCTATTACCTTCATTTCAGCACTCACTTGCTCGCTTAACCATTTTGAATTGATATTGGCTATGTTTCATAAACATCAAGGTAATTTACCGCCTAACTCAAGATACTGCTGCTTATCAATGGCGAAAAATTTAACTCTATCACCTACCGCAACCGGCATTATTTGCTCTGCTTGAGCATTAAACATATCAAGTGGACATAAAGCTATGATATTCCAACCACCTGGGGACTCGGCAGGATAAACAGCTGTTTGTCTATCAGCAATAGCGACAGCGCCTTTTGGGACTTTTAATCTGGGTGTAGCTAATCTTGGCATCGCAATACGCTTATCAACTTCCCCTAAATAAGCAAACCCTGGCGCAAAGCCGATGGCATAAACACGATATTCTTGACCTTGATGTAAGTCGATAACTTGCTCGACACTGAGCTTAGCGTGCTTGGCAATTCGCGCCAAGTCCACACCCGATTCGAGTGAATAATAAGCCGGCAGCTCAATTAATTTGCTCGCTCTACTATTGCTGTGGTCATGTGGTTTTAATAGTTTTTTCAGTTCGTTGCGTAAATGATGGTGGTCAATTTCAAGTAAATTAAACACCACTAAAATAGAGGCATATGATGGGATAAGATCAACAATTTCTGCTGATAAATTTTGACGTATAAGTTGCTCTGCTTGCTCAACCTTACTGCTAATCTCTGGAGTAATGACTGCTGTTGTCTGCTCATTATCAGAAAAGTAAAGTATCAGAGCATTTTCACCGGCAAGTTCAAGGTGAATTGAATCATTAATTTTCATAGGCTGCATGTATCATTAACGTTAATTACCCTAGACATCAGCTACCTTTGACCTAGCTACCTTCAACAAAGTACCTTCAATATTAGCGCAGCAAAGCTTTAATTTCGCCAATGGCTTGTAAGCCTGCAATATTATCACCATGAACACAGATGCTATCGACATTAAGCTTAAGTACTTTACCTGATAAGGTAGTAACAGTGCCTTGCTCTGTTAACTGCTTAACTTGCGCTAGCATTGCGGCTTTATTTAACACTGCGCCCGCTTGGCTGCGAGCGACTAACCTGCCGTCATCGTCATAACAGCGATCGGCAAAGGCCTCTGCATACACCGCTATACCAAATTCATTCGCTTGTGCTTTAAATGCCGCCAACTCAGGTGTAGCTTGTAACATCAAGGTTAGTTTTTTCGGATATTGACTTAACGCCGCTAAGATAGCGGTAAATACTTCAGCTTTAGCCATCATATCGTTATAAAGCGCACCATGTGGCTTAACATAATCTATCGACAAGCCTTGTGCACTTGCCATACCGTCTAACGCTGCGACTTGATAATGGATAAGGGCAATAATTTCCTCAGAGGAACAAGCCATTGAACGTCGACCAAAGCCAACTAAGTCAGGGTAGCTCGGATGGGCGCCAACACTTACTTGATGTTGCTTAGCGAGTGCCAATGTTTTTTGCATCACCAAGGGATCACCGCCATGAAAACCGCAGGCAATATTGGCTTGATCAATATAAGGCATAACCTCACTATCGTGACCCATGGTCCATGCGCCAAAGCTTTCACCTAAATCACAGTTTAATTTTATCTTCATCAGCGTTCGCCATGGCTTTTCTAATTAAGTAGCTGCTCTAATTAAGCACCAGCTTACCCTTTCTCATTGATATAAAGATTATATACCCAAACTAAGTTGTTGAAGTAGTAACTTATTTAACAATAAACATATTAAATAGCATAAAAAAACCGACCAGTGGGGACACAGGTCGGCTGAACATAGCGATAAAAATTAGTGAAACTCGTTAAGTTAAATTGAATTAGGTTAAACTTTTACGCCTAACTCACGTAATCGCTCTAATAAATAACTCGCTTGAGTATGTTGCTCAGACAACACCACTTCGCTACGTGGATGTAAAAACAAAGGCAAAGAAATACGAGATTTATCACTGCCCTTACCTGTTGGATTAATTACGCGATGGCTTGTTGATGGAAAGTAGCCTCCTGATGCTTCTTGTAACATATCGCCAATATTAATAATTAGATTACCAAAATCAGAAGGTACATCCATCCATTCGCCATCTTGACCTTGTACTTGCAAACCTGGCTCGTTAGCTGCGGGTAATATAGTTAATAAGTTAATATCTTCATGGGCCGCGGCTCTAACCGCACCAGCTTCCTCATTACCGGTAAGCGGTGGGTAATGCAATATGCGCAATAAAGTATTCGGGGTATCTTTAATCATATGAGATAAAGCTTCAGCATACTTATCAGCAACATCAACTGGAGAGTGCACTTCTACCCAGTCCAGTAACTCAGCGGCCAGCTGTGATGTTAATCGATAATATTCAAGAATTTCTTCTTTAAGCGCTTCAGGAATACGACCCCAAGGGTAAACATGGAAATATTCCTTAATATCCTTTTTACTATGACCTTTAGCCGTTTCAGATATCTCTGCAGAAAAATAGCCATCTTGTTTTTCTGGGTCAAAAGCAAACGAATGTTTTTCTTCGCTTAAGAAAAACTCCTGCCAGTTTTTATAAATTGACTCAACTAAACTTTGTTTGATTGGGTGATTAATAAGTACGCCAAAGCCAGTTTCGCGTAAGCTTTTAACAAATTTTTCAGCCGCGTCTTTTGCTGTGTAATCGACAACTTGTACTTGCATAATTTAATTCTCTTTGAAGGAACGCTTTAAACCAATAAAGAGATTTTACTCTTTTATCGGTTTTGTTCAACAGCCTCAAGCCAAAAAACTTGACCAAATGGTCATTTAAAGTATAAAGAAAACTTGCAAAAATCACCTTCATTCGCTAGCTTAACTTTTATTCTTGGTAAAGTGAAAAGGCTATTGATGATTATAAGTATTAATATATGGAAAAAAAGTTGTTACTCCTTAGCTTTTTTATTTTTAACCACTATTAGCTCAACATTATCGGCACAAACAGTCGTGGTACTTGCTGACACGCCATACAGCGATAAAGAAAAACATATGTTGCAAGGCCCAAATGGCCTATTATTTCGTCTCATCAATGAAGTAAACCCTAGTGTTGTTATGCACCTTGGTGATTTTAAGAGTGGTGGCAAGTCATGCACTGACTCCTTATTAAATGAACATAAAGCGCTGTTGGCGCAAATCTATCCCGGTAGAGTTATCTACACACCTGGTGACAACGATTGGACTGATTGTGATCGTACCTCACTAGTCCACAGCTTTAATGAATTAGAAAGACTCGAATATTTAATAACATTGATGTACCAGAATCCGCCACTATTAACCAAGGATTTAAGCTCGCTTACGAGCCAAGCAATGCAAATAGAAAACAAGTTTTGGATTAATGAACGCCTAGCAATCAGTACACTTCACCTAGTTGGCACCAGTAACGGTCGTGTTCATATTGGTATGTCTGATCAAGAAAGTGCCATCAAAACCGTGGATAAGCGAGACAAAGCTAACCTTGCTTGGCTGAAAAACATTGAGGCGCAAGCAAATAAATTTGATGCCGTAATCATCGGCTTTCAAGCAGATATTTATCAACAAAAGGTTTTACAAAGTGGCGACTGTGACAGTACATCGTTAAAGACATGTGATGCTTTTGCTGACTATCGCCAAGCCTTTAAACAGTTAGCCAAACGAATAAAGAAGCCGGTATTAATTGCCCACGGTGATACTGGAGATTTTTGCTTTGAAAAATTAGACAATAATTTATGGCATTTAAATGCTGCGGGTGACTTTCGATACCTTGATGCAACTAAGGTCACTTTTAATAAAGAATCACCAGAAAAACCATTTATTATTAACGGTCTAATTAACGCTAATTTACCTCATATTGGTTGTAATAATTAATCCCTAATTCAATACTATTTAGTTGTTTGTTAACATAGAACTAGTGTAATGTTGCAATCTACATACAATCCTGACCGTATGGTTAGATAAAACCATAAGCAATAAACTAAAGAGACGTTTGATGAAAAAATTAATATTGAGCACTTTATTATTAGCTATTGCTAGCTGTAGTAGTTATTCAACTACGGACGCTGCACCAGAAAGTGATGCTCTGATAGCAACGACAACTCAAGCCAATGAAATAAAAGTAGCCTCATGGAACATCGCTTGGCTTGGCTCACATGAATATAATCAACGCACTGAGGCCGATTATCAGCAACTCTCCGATTATGCCAAAGCCCTAGATGCAGATGTTATTGCCCTACAGGAAGTTGAAAGTGAGTACTGGGCACGTAAGGTTTTTGGCGATGACTATGATTATTACTTCTCTACTAAAGATTGGGTACAACGTGTTGGTGTAGCCATTAAAAAGTCCCAAGGCTTTAAGATTAAAGCTGAAGAATATAAAGCATTAGATGTTGGTAGAGTACGCCATGGTATGGATATAACCCTAACGAAAAACGATAAAACCTTACATCTACTCGCCGTACATTTAAAGTCTGGCTGTTTTACAGATCCATTAGATAATACCAGCATAAATGCAATGCCAAGTACCAACGACAAAGAAGCAAGACGTAAAGAAGCCTGTGAAAAACTGAGTAAACAAATAGCGCCATTAGAGCAATGGATTGATGCACATGCGACACAAGGCTCTACTTATATAGTCTTAGGCGATTTCAATCGTCGTTTCACCCAAGATATGGCCTCGAATTACTCTGAAGATAAAGGTTTATGGCAAGCATTAAATGATGGTGGCCAAGCCGCGCTTTGGACGCCAACAACGGCGGTTAATTCTGACTGTTGGGGTGGTTATTATAAAGACTATATAGATCATATTCTTTTTAGTCCTACAGCTAAAGAGCTCTATATTGATGCTTCCTTTGAGCAATTAATTTTTAAACCAAAATACACTAAAAAATTATCACAAAACTTGAGCGACCATTGCCCTATTTCGGTAAGACTTAAGCTTTAAGCACAACGTTTTAAGCAATGGACGTGTTAAACTACTAAACTTTATCATTGTTTTTCTACGTCTATAATTAACAAGAAACACAACTTAGTGGTTTCTCGCCTGTAAATCAGCGATTGTGCCAACTAAGTTTGCACACTTAGGACCTTTATCATGTTTAACAAGCAACTTCCCCTCATTGATTTACATCGACACTTAGATGGCAACATTCGCCCAGCAACCATTTGGCAACTGGCGCAACAAAACAATATCAAATTACCTACTAACAGCTTCGAGGCGTTTATTCCTCACGTGCAAATCACTGACAGTGAAGCTGACCTGTTGGCCTTTTTGAAAAAGCTTGATTGGGGTGTTGGTGTATTAAAGTCCCTTGATGATGTGGTTCGTATTGGTTTTGAGAATGTCGAAGATGTTTACAACGCTAATATCGATTATGCTGAATTAAGATTTTCGCCTTATTACATCGCTATGACACACAAGCTGCCAATAGAAGGTGTGGTTGAAGCAATTATTGAAGGCGTGAATCAGGGCAGAAACAAATTTTCCACCAAGATTAACTTAATGGGTATTTTAAGCCGTACTTTTGGTATCGAACACTGTCAAACGGAACTGAACGCCCTACTCGCCTATAAAGACAACTTAGTTGCCGTAGACTTAGCGGGTGATGAATATAACTTTCCAGGCAGTCTTTTTGAAAGCCACTTTAAACAAGTTAGAGATGCAGGCTTAAATGTTAGTGTACATGCGGGAGAAGCCGCAGGTCCAGAGAGTGTTTGGCATGCTATTGAAAAGTTAGGCGCCACACGAATCGGTCATGGTGTCGCTTGTGCTAAAGATCAAAAGCTAATGGATTATATGCGCGATCATCAAATTAGTCTTGAGTCTTGTCTTACCTCTAATTATCAAACCGGTACTATCAAAGACCTAGCAACACATCCAGTAAAAACCTTCTTAGCAAACGAGCTGATGGTTTGTTTAAATACTGATGATCCTGCCGTTGAAAATATAGAGCTTGAAGGTGAATTTGAAGTTGCCAGTAAAGTACTTGGCTTTGATAGCGAACAAATAAGTCAGTTACAGCGTAATGCAGTCGAAATGAGCTTCTTATCAGCCGCAGAAAAGAAAGCTTTGCTCAATATTAAACAAAGCGCGGTTTAATAAAGCTAGGAGCAATAAAGCTCTGTTAAAGAAAATATACCAGACAAAAATCTAGTCCAGACTTAAGCTAAGTTTGAGTTTGAACTAGCTTTGGAAATAATGAATAAAGGTGCTGCCTTTACACTTAAATCGTTTAGCTATGCATTAGCAACTTGAACGATTAATGCATTAGCATTATTATTAATGCACTACTTATTACGATGTTGATAAATAGTGCCTAACAAAGTAAACATCAACTTTATCAGTAAAAAATCCTTGATAGCTGCATGAATAATTCTATTCTGGCTAGAAACTTACTGGCTTACAACATTAAAAGGATAACTCTTATGCCAACCCCTCATATCGAAGCTCAAGCAGGTGATTTCGCTGAAACAGTGTTAATGCCAGGCGACCCACTTAGAGCCAAGTTTATCGCCGAAAACTTTCTCGATGACGTAAAGTGCGTCACTAAAGTACGTAATATGTTTGGTTACACCGGTACTTACAAAGGTAAACGCATCTCAGTGATGGGCTCAGGCATGGGTGTACCCAGTATATCTATTTATGCCACTGAGCTTTATAGAGATTATGGCGTTGAAAAAATCATTCGCATTGGCTCTTGTGGCGCCATCCGTGATGACATCAAAATTCGCGATATTGTCATTGGTATGGCTGCTAGCACTGATTCAAACGTAAACAGACAAAGAATAAGCAATGTAGATTTTGCCGCTTGTGCTGACTTCTCTTTATTGAAAAGTGTTGTTGATACGGCAGAAAAAATGGGTAAAGCTGTGCATGTAGGTAATATCTTCACTGCTGATTTATTTTATACACCGCAACCGGAAATATTCGCCACCTTGGAAAAATACGGTGTCTTAGCGGTGGAAATGGAAGCTGCTGGTCTTTATGGTGTAGCTGCGGAATACGGTAAAAAAGCACTGACGGTATTAACCGTTAGTGATCATATTAAAACCGGTGAGCAAACCACTGCTGAAGAGCGACAAACAACCTTTAAAGATATGATGGAACTTACCCTAGAAAGCATACTATAAGTCTGGTTATAAGCGTTCAAGTACAGTTTTATTGAACATAAAAAAAGGGTTAGCATTTTGCTAACCCTTTTTTGTCTAATAAAATGCGATATACAAGTACCGCTTATTTATAAGAAAAGCCTCTTAGAAGAAAGAAACTTTAAATGCTGCGCCAACAAAACGCTCCTCATTAACCATGCCAGAGTTGTTATTAAAATCAACACCACCAATAATGACTTGCTCATCAGTCAGATTACGAACAAAAGCTGAGACTTCATACTCATTATCTCCCGCTATCCAGTTATAACCAGTACGAGCACCAATTTCTACTAGGGCGTCACCTTCAAACTCTTTTGCTCTATATAAAAAGAAGTCAACTTCACCACGATAAGTTAAATCAGTATGAGCAAAGAACTCACCCTCACCAACTTCTTTTACATAACTTAAGGTTAAGTTTGATATCCACTCTGGCGCGTTAGGTAAACTATTGCCATCAATATACGCCATGGTAAGCGGTCCAAAGGCACCCGGAACTTGGAAAGTAGGATCGGTTACTGTACAAGTACCAGAGCCACAAGCGGCAACAGCAAGACCTTTGTCATCAATTTCAGTTTTGTTGTAACTAATATTAAAAGTAGCAATAATGTTATCAGTTAAAATCCACTCAGAATCAAGCTCAATACCGTAACCCGTGGTGCCGTTTGCATTTAATAGTGTGTTTGAATTCGAAGTACCACCCACAGCAGTTAATTGCTGATTATCCATATCAAAATAATACACTGAGACATTAATTCGACCTTGCCCGTCTAAAATATCAGATTTTATACCGGTTTCGTATGAGGTAATCGTTTCAGAGTCCGCAACACTGACATTTTGATCGTAAAGCACGCGACCTTGAATACTTGGTGCTCGAAAACTATTTGCTACTCGGGCATACCAATTAACGTCTTGGTTAATTTTATAAGTACCGCTAATATCCCAACTTACGTGACTATCACTTGGGTTTACCGACTTAGAATAATTACCACCATCAGCACCGGGTATAAATGGATGGTCTAATAATTCAGCAGTAAAGTCTTTTTCATCATCTGAATAACGTAAACCTACAGTTAACGAGAAGTCATCTGTAAAGTCGTAATCAACAGAGCCAAATACAGCCCAAGCAGTTGTTTCTTGATGTTGCGTTGACTCACCGTTCTGCGCACCATGTGCCGGATCCGATGGTGTTGAGGTAGCGTCACGAGTATAGAAGTCATAAGTATTAATCGTTAATTCTTCATTGAAGTAAAAAAGCCCCACTTGATAGTTAAACTGACCAACAAAATTTGACGCTAATCGCAGCTCTTGAGTGTATTGGTTATGATCAGGGATTTCATCAGCTGTTTGGGCACCCCACCATACTGCATTTGGATCACCAGCAGGAGGAAAACCATTATAACCGCCATCCACATCGGCTCTAGAGTATATTTCGGCACTTTCCCAACCAGTTATAGAGGTAAGAGTGTAATCTTCAATATCCCATTCAAGTTTTAAACTACTACCTTGGGTACTAACTTGTTGAGTAGCAAACTGACCCGCATCTTGATAAACGACATCGGCTTCAAAATCAGGGCGAATATTATTAGTGCCTGGCGTAGCAATATTTGGATGAAAAGTAATAGGTGAGCCATCGAGATCTCTAAAGTGATAATTAAATAAGGCACTAAAATCGTTACCTTCATATAAAAATTGAATACGGGCTGCATTATCATCATAACCGCCTAGTTGATCTTTTTGCTCAAAACCAACAGCCCGATTATCAATATAGTCATCCTTTGATTGATGTAAACCTGAAATACGAACCGATAAAGTATCAGTCAAGCCACCACCAACCGCTGCAGATGAATTAATTGCGCCACGACTACCGTAGGAAACAGCGGCATAACCATCAAAAGACTGTGATGGTTTCATTGAGTCAAACTTCACCAAACCCGCAGGTGTATTACGACCAAACAAGGTGCCCTGTGGTCCTCGAAGTACTTCTACACGTTCAACATCAAATACAGGGAAGCCCTTTAGAATTGGGTTTTCTTGCACAATATCATCAACAATATAAGAAACAGGTTGCGAGGCATTTAAATCAAAATCAGTATTACCTAAACCACGGATATAAAAGCGAGGAAAGCTTCGGCCATATGAAGATTCAACAGCAAGACTTGGGATACGAGCGCTCATAAAACGAATATCCATACCCGCTGAACTATAGGCATCAAGGTTTTCGCCTTGTAAAGCCGACACTGATACCGGTACTTCTTGTACATTTTCAACACGTTTACGTGCAGTAACTTCAATCACTTCAAGTTTATTTTTTCCCGCTTCTTCAGCTTGCGCCATTGAAGTAATTCCGCCACCGGTGGCGAGGATGCCCGCGCTAATACATAGCGATAGCGATTTTTTTTTAAAAGTGTGCATAGTTGTTATTCCCCAGATATTAATCAAATTAGTTATAGCTCGCTCTAAACGGCGATTGATGAACTATTCCAGTGTAGTTTAAATTTTTAAATTTACCTTAAAAATTAATAGTTTAATGTTTAGGTTTAAAATTTAAATCTAATAAAAAACTACTTCCGTAATCCATTGCCTCGACCTTAAATAGTTCTGCGATTGTTTGCCCTAAATCAGCAAAAGTTTTTCGGTTACCTATATTAACAGATCCGACCTGTTGATGGTAAGCGATAATAGGCACATATTCTCGGGTATGTTCAGTGCCCGGCCAAGTTGGGTCACAACCATGGTCAGCAGTGAAGAATAATACATCATCGGCAGACATAGCCGCAAAGAGCTCTGGAATACGAACATCTAGTGCCTCAAGCTCTCTTGCATAGCCGATGGCATCACGTCTGTGACCAAAGTCTTGATCGAAATTAACCAAATTAGTAAAAATAAGTGAATTATCTTGAGCAGTATTGATATGGCTAAGTGTGGCATCAAAAAGCGCATCTAAACCAGTGGCTTTTGTCTTTTCATCAATACCTTGATGGGCAAAGATGTCGGCAATTTTGCCAACACTGATAACATGAGTACCTGCCTGAGATATTTTATCTAATACCGTTGGCGCAGGGGGTAATACCGAGTAATCTCTTCTGTTACCTGTTCTGGCAAAGTTATCTGGATTGTCACCAACAAAAGGTCTGGCGATAACACGCCCTATATTTAAGTCACCAAGCAGTTCACGTACAGTTTCACAATACTTATAGAGGTTATCTAAACCAAAATGCTCCTCATGGGCAGCAATTTGAAAAACACTGTCTGCCGAGGTATAACAAATAGGCAAACCTGTTTTAATATGCTCGTCACCCAAACGCTTAAGTATTTCAGTGCCCGAAGCATGACAATTACCTAATATGCCGTCAAAACCTGTTGTTTGGTTAATATTGTCAATTAATGTTTTAGGAAAACTATTTTCTTTATCGGTAAAATAGCCCCAATCAAAGAGCACTGGTACTCCTGCCATTTCCCAGTGACCACTCGGGGTATCTTTACCTGTGCTAATTTCCTCGGCAAAGCCATAAGCCCCTTTACTTGGTGCTCCTCCTTCATAAGGAAAGTCCTGATTAGATGCCTGCTGACAGGCTTTTATTAAGCCCAGTGCCGATAAATTGGGTAAAGCAATCTTTTTGCCTGTTTCATCAAAATACGCACGTGCTAAATTAGCTAACGTATTTGCACCAACATCACCAAAATCAACTGCATCCGGAGAGTAACCAATACCAAAACTATCAATAACCAAAATTATTGCACGAGCCATAATGTTTCCTTTTTTTAATATTTTAAGATTATAATTACAAATGATAACAAATATTGAAATAATCTGATAAATAATATGACCAACTGGTCAAGTTGTGTTAATTTATCACCTTTCTAAAAAAGGGTAAATAGAGCATTTTCTACTCGCTAATTATTTACCGGCTCTTTAGTTTATTAACCTTACAATGCTAAAATAAAATATAGCTAATACCTGTCAGCTACAGGTAGTTTTGCTCACTATAAAAACTAGTATTGAATTATTAATATTTTCTTTGACAATAGGCTGAACATTGAAACCAATTAAACCAACCATTATTGCTATCGCTGGTCCATCAGCATCAGGGAAAACACTCTTTGCTCAAACAATTCATGACGAACTTGTAACCGAGCTAGGTGAAAATGGCATTTCAATTATTTATGAAGATGCTTATTATCGTGATCAATCTCATTTATCTATGTCTGATCGTGAAAAAACAAATTATGATCACCCCAATGCCTTTGAACATGAGCTATTATCAGAACATTTAAAGAAATTGACAGACAACAAAACAATTAATAGCCCTGTTTATTGCTACAAAACTCATACTCGCCTTAATGAAACCAAGACATTTTCACCAACGAAAATCATTCTAGTTGAAGGTATATTACTACTGTCTAATCAAGAACTGAGAGACTGTTTTGATATAAAAGTTTATATGGATACCCCGTTAGATATTTGCCTGATCAGAAGAATTAAACGAGATCTCGTTGAGCGTAATCGCAGTGTTGAGTCAGTTACCAACCAATATTTAGCCACAGTAAGACCCATGTACCATCAATTTATCGAGCCATCAAAAGCTTGGGCTGATATTGTTATTACCCGAGGCGGTAAAAATAGAATGGCCATTGAAGTACTCAAAGCAAAAATTCGTCAACTATCACAGCTCCCCACACAATAAGAATTAAATTAAGATAAAATAGAATAAAATAACAATAAAACAAAAGAGGTCTTCATGGAACTAGGTGCACTCAGAGGTGTTATCGGTATATTCGTATTGCTAGGAATAGCCTACGCATTATCAAGTGAAAAAAAATCCATTAACTTACGTACGGTTGGCTTAGCGTTTACCCTGCAAATTCTGCTGGGAGCATTTGTTTTGTATGTGCCTTTTGGCAAAGATTTTTTACTGTCTATGACCAACGGTGTACAAAGTGTTATCGACAGCGCAAAAGTAGGCATTGACTTCCTTTTTGGTGGTTTAGGCACTGATGCCATGTATGAAAATGGTGTTGGTTTTGTTTTTGCTATCAGGGTATTACCCAACATTATTTTCTTTTCATCATTAATTGCTGTGCTGTATTACCTAGGCGTTATGCAATGGGTTATTAAGATCATTGGTGGTGGCTTACAAAAGCTTTTAGGAACCAGTAAACCTGAATCACTTTCCGCTACAGCCAACATTTTTGTTGGTCAAACCGAAGCGCCTCTGGTAATACGCCCCTATATTGCAAAAATGACTCAGTCTGAATTATTTGCCATTATGGTGGGTGGTTTAGCCTCTGTTGCCGGCTCCATTCTTGCGGGTTATGCTGGCCTTGGCATCGAATTAAAGTACCTTATCGCCGCCTCATTTATGGCGGCTCCAGGTGGTTTGTTAATGGCTAAAATTATATACCCTGAAACTGAACACGATAAAATAGTTCAAGAGCCAGTGGATTATGACGAAGATAACGATAAACCAACCAATGTTATTGATGCCGCAGCTTCTGGCGCTGCATCCGGCCTTAAGCTTGCGGTTAACGTCGGCGCTATGTTACTTGCCTTCATTGCTCTAATAGCATTGTTAAATACTATTGTTGGTGGTGTTGCTGGCTTATTTGGTTATGAAAATATCACCATTGAGTTTTTCTTAGGTTACCTCTTTGCCCCCTTTGCTTATATTATTGGCGTGCCCGCACATGAAATGTTGCAAGCAGGAAGTTTTATTGGCCAAAAAGTCATCGTCAATGAATTTTTTGCCTATGTTAATTTTGTCGAAATAAGAGATACCTTAAGCCCTGTGACGCAAGCGATTGTTACCTTTGCTTTATGTGGTTTTGCCAATTTATCTTCTATCGCAATTTTGCTCGGTGGTCTTGGCTCTATGGCGCCAAGCCGTCGCCACGATATTGCTAGATTAGGTCTGCGAGCAATGCTTGCTGCTACCTTAGCAAACTTAATGAGTGCAGCAATTGCCGGCATTTTCATTGCGTTGTAGTAACGAATAAACATAAATAATCACCAAGAAAACAAACAGGAATTTAAACTTATGTCTGATATTAAAACGGTAGCTCAGCGTGCCCTGTCATTGATGGATTTAACTAGCCTTACCAATACAGAAACTGAGCAAGAGATTATTGACCTTTGTCGACAAGCAAAGTCACCTGCGGGCGAAACAGCTGCTATTTGTATTTTTCCGCGCTTTATTCCTATTGCTAAAAAGGCACTTAAAGCGCAGCAAACTCCACAGGTAAAAATAGCAACGGTGACGAACTTCCCCCATGGCAATGATGATATTGACATTGCTTTAGCCGAAACTAAAGCAGCAGTAGCCTATGGTGCCGATGAAGTAGACTTAGTTTTCCCTTATCGCGCGTTAATGCAAGGTAACGAAACCATTGGTTTTGACATGGTCAAGGTCTGTAAACAAGCCTGCGAAAGTTCAGCAAAGCTTAAAGTCATTATTGAAACAGGTGAGTTAAAATCTGAAGAGTTAATTCGAAAAGCCAGTGAAATTGCCATTAATGCCGGAGCTGACTTCATTAAAACATCGACAGGTAAGGTCGCGGTAAATGCTACACCAACCGCAGCACAAATAATGTTAGAAGTAATAAAACACAAGAACACTGCTGTCGGCTTCAAACCCGCTGGAGGGGTAAGAAATGCCGAAGATGCCGGTATTTATCTTGATTTAGCCGATAGCATATTAGGGGATGAATGGGCCGATGCGAATCACTTTCGCTTTGGTGCTAGCAGCTTACTAACCAGTTTATTGGAAACCCTAGGTCATGAAAGTAACTCTAAAAGTTCAAGTAGCTACTAAGTTTCTATTACCATAGCGACTAAGTAGCAACTAAATAATTGAAAATAGCGTTTAGTTAAGTAAAACTATAGCGATACCTTCAATAAGACAAACTTTAAAAAGAAAGCAGAAAGATGGCACAACTTTATTTTTATTTTTCATCGATGAATGCAGGCAAGTCAACTCACTTGCTGCAATCTTCTTATAACTACCAAGAGCGTGGTTTAGCCACGGCTATTTATACCGCGCAAATTGATGATAGGTTTGCTAAAGGCAAGGTTGCTTCGCGGTTAGGCATTGATGCCGACGCTTTTTTGTTTAACGATGAAACTAACCTATTCAAAGATGTTGAGCAGAAAAATCAAGCTGAGAAGCTTGCTTGTGTACTCCTCGACGAAGCACAGTTTTTGTCCACAGAGCAGGTTAAGCAACTTACTGATATCGTTGATTTATTGCACATCCCTGTTCTCGCTTATGGCATACGCACTGACTTTTTAGGACAAACCTTCTCAGGTAGTGCTGCCCTGCTCGCTTGGGCAGACAAACTGGTAGAATTAAAAACCATATGTCACTGTGGCCGCAAAGCTAACTTTGTTATCAGACAAGACGCTAACGGTAAAGCTATGCAAGGGGGCGAGCAAGTAGAAGTAGGGGGTAATGAGCGTTATGAACCCCTGTGTCGCGCTCACTTTAAGCAACTTGTCAGGCTTGAAGTCTAGGGTGGCCGCTAAAAACAGTGTCATCAACCTTGATTAGTGCTTACTGCCTAATAAAAGAGGCTACTTTCGGTTTATTATCACCATTGCAAATCACATTTCATTAAATGAAAACGCCTTATAACTCAGTTATAAGGCGTTTTTTTATGAGAGCAAACATACATTGATTGTCTACTAGCTAATAACAATAGTGCTTATTCACTTTAACTAACCGCGACTACGAATAAATCACTGGCGGCAATTCAGGGCTCTCTTCTGAGTAACTCAGCGCATTATTAAATTGCTCAATAGCTCTATTAGCTGAGTCTTCATCTTTGGCATGAACACGGGCAATCACTTCACCACGATTGACGTGTACACCCAGTGGTAATATCCTATCAAAACCAACCGTGTGATCTACCTGCTGTGTCGGTGCGGTTCTACCGCCACCTAAACCAACAACTGACATGCCAACAGCACGGGTATCCATTTGTGCAATATAGCCATGCTGTGATGCTTTAACTTCCATAATCACATTCGCTTTGCTCATAGAATCCCAAGGTTTTTCTACGAAGTTTTTCGGCCCACCTAATGCTGCCACCATACGATCAAACACTTCTGCTGCCAAACCTGTGCTTAATACTTTATCGATTTTTTTATGGGCATCTTGTTCATCACTTGCTAGCTTGGTATTAACAAGCATAGCCGTGGCAAGTGCTTGTACGACTTTATGTAAGCGCGGCTCTCTTTGCTTGCCGGTTAAGTATTTAACCGTTTCATACATTTCTATAGCGTTACCAGCACTGGTACCCAAGACTTGGTTCATATCGGTAATAATAGCCTGTGTCTTAACACCCGCGCCATTAGCAACGCTAACGATACTATCAGCAAGTGCTTTAGCATCGGCTAGATTATTCATCATAGCGCCATTGCCTACCTTAACATCCATCACTAACACATCTAAGCCCGCAGCAAGCTTTTTAGACAAGATAGAAGCGGTAATTAAGGGGATAGACTCAACGGTTGCAGTAACATCTCTAATCGAATACAAACGCTTATCTGCCGGTGCTAAATTGTCTGTTTGAGAAATAATAGCAACACCAACTTCTTTCACTATGCGCTTAAATTCTGAGATGCTTGGCTGGACATTAAAACCAGCGATGCTTTCTAGTTTATCTGCAGTACCACCGGTATGACCTAAACCTCGACCCGAAATCATCGGTACATAACCGCCACAAGCAGAAACAATAGCAGCCAACATAAAGCTAACTTTATCGCCGACACCACCGGTTGAATGTTTATCAACGATAGGGCCATCAAAGCCTTGCCAACTTATGACATCGCCTGAATTCATCATAGCTTTGGTAAAGTTGACTCTTTCATCAATCGACATGCCATTTTGAAAAATAGCCATCGCCATTGCGCCAACTTGGCTGTCTGAAAAGTTGCCATCGACTAGGCCTGAAACAAAACCATTAATCGATTGTTCGTCGAGTATTTGACCATTACGTTTAAGTCGAATAATTTCTTGTGGGATAATTTTATTGGTTACTGACATTAGCTAAATCCTTATAAGTCTAATAAATCTTTTGGGGTGAATGCATCAGGTAATAACGCCTGCACAGTCCAAACTTTTCGTTCATTTTTATGGTTTACTGTAAGTACTGGTGCTGATTGTTCAAAAAACTCAGCAATAACCTGCCTACAGGCACCACAAGGTGGCGTCAATTTATCTTGTTCGGTATAAATAACAATTAGTTGAAATTGTTGCTCGCCATTAATTACTGCATGACTAATACAATTACGCTCCGCGCAGACAGTTAAGCCGTATGAAGCGTTTTCGACATTACAACCTTTGACTATGTTGCCATTGGTTGTTAACGCAGCAGCACCGACATGAAAGTTACTGTATGGCGCATAGGCCAATTGATAAGCAGCTTTCGCAGCAGCGATTACTTCATCCATTAATTTTGTTGGTATTTCGTTCATTATGTTCCCTGTCACGAGTAATATTGATAGCTTCAGCATATCATTGCTGACCATGTGGTCAAGTTATTTTATTCAATGAATTAACAACAACTATAATGAAAAATAGCCAATAAAAAAGGCTGCAAAAAATGCAGCCTTTTATTTCTATCAAACCGGTCTACTACAATGCAAGTATCCTCGATTTTTAGTTTAGTTTAGTTTAGTTTAGAAAGTATAACGAACACCAATTTTGATACCCCATGCAGAGTATTTAGCATCAACTGTATCGGCATTAGCGGCGTCGAAGCCACCATATGGTGTAGAATATACGTAACGGCCTTGATCATCTAGGTCGAAGTCGGCAAGGATTTTAGTACCGTATTGGCTACGCTTTTTCTGGCCTTTAGTATCGTCGATAAGGTTAAGTAAGTTACGCACACTAAGGAATAACTCACCTTTATGACCTTCCATAAAACCTGGGATTTCTTGAGCAATACGTAGGTCTAGCGTGGTTTGCCAAGGTTGGCTACCAGAGCCTTTTTCAGCATAACCACCGGCATATTTACCTAAACCTGCTTGGTCTATATAGCCTTTCAACTCATCATAGGTCAAACCGTATTGGTAAGCTACGTTTGGATCACCGGCGCCCGATGGAATGTAAGGCAAGTAAGCATCTGATTTATAAAATGCGTCTTGATCACCTAAGGCACCATCTTTGTGTGATCCCATAACCCAGCTAAGTGGCTGGCCAGAGCGGCGTTCAAAGAATAGATTAAACTTAGTAGCATAGTTAGAAACAAACTCAACACGGTAATCTAAGTTAATTTTTAAGCTATGTTCAATTTCAAAATTGGCACGACCAACTTCTGCACGGCCACGCTCTAATGTGACCGGGTACTGGAAGTTAGAAGTAGCTGTTGAAGAAGTCCCTGGTGTACCTTCGGTAATATCTTGATTGGTATAAGATATATTAAAGGCAAGGCCGCTATCAAACGTCTTGTTTAAGCTGGTAGTGATGATATTGCTTTCACCATTATCAGCGGCATTAGTTAACATGAGATCATAACGATCCGTGTCATCTGCTTCATAAATTGGGCGGCCACCAGCAGTTGTTTCGCCAGTTTTGCTACGGCTAACATCTTGCCAAAATGGGTCGTTTTCTTTCTCTATATGAATAAATTCTGCCGACCACATCCAGTCATCACCCATTACTGGGATATCGAAACGATACTCTAGTGCAATATTGGTACGCCAGTCTGAAGGCGTTTTGAAATTAGGATCGGTGAAGTTTACATTACCGTCTCCTGCTTCCATGCCATCAAGTACCGCTTGAGGGATCTTAGTAATATCCGCATTAATTAGGTGATCACCAGTATCACCAGAAGTAACGTAGGTAGTTCCGTCATTACTGTAGGCATTTGAAAGCCAAACATTGGGGCGACCACCACTAAAGCGACCAATACCACCACGCACGACTAAATCATCGGTTGCTTCCCAGTTAATACTAATACGAGGAAGGAAAATACTTTCGCCATCCATATTAGCAGAGTTTGAGTAGCCGTATCTTGCTTGGAAATTAGCATTATGAGTTGGTTTATCTGATGAGCCCACCACCTCATAACGAACACCGGCGGTTAACAATACCGAATCGGTAATATTAAACGCATCTTCAATAAATAATGTTGTTGTTGAGAACTTAAAGCTCGCTGCTGCATCATTCACGTCGTTGGTGTATGCATTGGCATAATCAAAGTCATCAGCCAAACGATTTTCAAAGTCGGCAATGCTCTCAAAATTCCATGTACCTAATGAGTCAGGTGCATATAAATTCCTTACATCTATGGTTTCATATTCGACACCAAAGGTAATTTCATGGTCGTTATATAAATATTCACCTAAAAAACGTAATGACAAGGTCTGGTTGCTTAGCTCATTACCATGGCGACTTCTATCAGGGCCAAAAGCGATATCGCCACTTTCACCTCGTACGGTAACATCACCCATCATTTTATTTTGAGGAGCTGCCTTAGTATCAACATCTTTATAGGCTACTTTTATTTCAGTAGTAAAATCAGCGCTCCAATCTGAGTACAAGTGCCCAGAAAAGGCCGTTAAGTTTTCATCCTTATCATACCAGTGAGTAGAGGTTTTCAGTTCACTTGACCTAGAAGTCATGTTACGTGTTGAGTTACCCTCAGTGTTTTGATAAGTAAATGCGGCACGATGATCTTCATTGATGTTCCAATCAAGTTTAATTAAGATTTTTTCGTCTTTTTCTTCAGGATTGGCACTGTAAGTACCTATATCAACGCCGTAAACTCGGTCAGCAATCTCTTTAACTTGAAGGTATTCTGCTTCGGTAAACTTGGTATCATTGCCTGCACCTGCACCTGCAGGTCCCCACTCAACACTGGTAGGTTGATCATACTTCTCATATGATGCGAAGAAAAACAACTTATCTTTAATAATGGGTCCGCCAAGAGTAGCGGCAAAAGTAGTTGATTCAAACTCTAATGGGATGTCTTCACCCTCTAAATTTATAGGGGTACCGGCCCAGTCATCCGATTCTTTTTCATAGAAAAAACTACCATGAAATTCATTGGTACCTGACTTGGTTACTACGTTAATTTGACCGCCAGAAAACCCGCCATTTTTAACAGAGTAAGGCGTTGCTTCAACACTAACCTGCTCAACCGCATCAATCGATATTGGTGAGCGCTGGGTTGGATAACCATTGCCGTTCAAACCAAAGTCATCATTTTGACGAACACCATCAACAGAGAAACTATTAAAGCGAGGGTTTGAACCAGCGATTGACATCGGCGCACCATCGCCACTGCCAATAGAAACTAATGGGTTAAAACGTAACACACCCTTAAGATCACGTTCACCACCCGCAGCATTCGCGATATCATCAACACCAAAAGAGCCTGAAGAACCGCTATTGGTATAGCCAACCGCACGACTACCAACAACAGAAATAACTTCTCTATCAACATTTTCTAAATCAATAGATAAACGCTGTAGCTTACCGGCTTGTAGATACACATTAGTGTGAACTTGATCTTTATATACTTCAGAATCAATCACAACTTTATAGGGGCCGCCAACACGAAGACCTCTCAAGCTATAATTACCTGAACTATTGGTTTTAATTCGTTTAACGGTACCCGTTGGGATATGAGTTACAATAATCGTTGTATTGACAGCAGCTTCACCCTTAGGAGTGAATACTTGTCCTGCGATACCCGAAGATGTCTCATTTGCTATTGCTGAAGTTGATAGCCCAAGCGCAAGGACTAACGCACTAGCTATATGTGATAGACGATAGTTTTTCATCTGTTATTCCTATGTTTTTGTTTTTTGTTTTGTTTAAAGTGGTCTTTATTTTTATTATTTATAAACGATATAAAAGTTAACCAGTTGCTCTGTTTTTCATTTCGATTAAAATTAGACCAGACTTTCATTGCAGTTTCATTACATTTTTTCACATAGTAACACAACTAGCAAAAACAAAAATGTCAGACCAGTTAAAACAAAACAGGCTGATTTTAATTATATTCCTTTAAAATCAGCCTACTAAGATGAAATTACATGTTATCGCCTTCGATTATTTCACTTAATAATTTTATATATAAAATATTGTTATCGAAAGGTATGGTTTTAATCACTTTTTAATATAAGAAACTATCCATATGGTCAACAAATGAGCGTAAAATCCCTTGATAGCCTTTATATAAAGCAATATTGAAGTAATAAAATACTGACTTAAAACAATATATTTAAATTTATTTTAGAATAGTGATTATAGTGAAAAGATAAAACAGTCTGTTTTAGATTACTTACCACAAACTTGTAACCAGATGGCTATATAGTGTACCTTTCCTTTTCAATAAATTACATTTGTAGCTTAGATAATTAGTCAGTTGATAAATGTCCACGTTTGGCCACCTGACTAGCTGGTTAATAATAAATGAAGAAAATGTGTGACTTATGTCGATACGACTGGTAAAAAGCTAGATTAAAATAATCATGACAGCACCATAATCAAAAAGCATGGTGAAAAACAATGAAGACAATAACGAACTCTGAGTAAAGAATATGACTAGCGCTAATCAAATAAAAAAAACCGGCAATATTCGAGCGAAAAGTAAAGTTAAGATCCTAACCGCCGCTAGAACCGAATTTGTTTTACAGGGATATAGGGGCGCAACGGTGCAATCTATAGCTGATCGAGCAGAGCTGCCAAAAGCCAATATTCTTTATTATTTCAAAAACAAAGAAAACATTTATCATGCCGTGCTTGAGCATACTCTTGAGATGTGGGATGAAGGCATCGGTGATATTGAAGCAAATGAAGGTCCTAAAGTCGCCATAGAAAAATTTATTGCTGCGAAAGTAAGGATGTCATTTAAGCACCCTGAAGCATCAAAGATATACGCTATGGAAATAATTCAAGGCGCACAACATTTAAAAGACTATGCCCGTACATATCAACGACAGTGGGTAAGAGAAAAAGCTAAATTATTTCAGCAGTGGATAGATAGCGGTGAAATGGTCAATGTTGATCCTGTGCATCTTATTTTTCTTATTTGGTCAGCTACTCAGCACTACGCTGATTTTGAAACACAAATTTTAACGATAATGAATCGTGCAGACTTCGAAGAAGATGATGTTGAACAGGTCATCGCTTTTCTGTGTGACATTATTTTACGAGGCTGCGGCTTAATTTAATCAATTTAAGAAATTACTTTAAGAAAAAATTATGAATAAAAAATTACTCCTTACCTTGTTTACTTTGGTTTTTTCTAATATGACAATTGCACAAGATACCACATTAAAAATAGCCACCTTTAATGTCAGCATGGAAGCACTTAATTATGTTGAAGCTAAACGCGGCGAACCGGTAAATGTTTCGACCAATACACTGGCAACGGCCTTAGCCAGTCAACATCAACAGATCAAAAACATTGCCGAAATAATACAAAGAATTAATCCTGATATTATTCTGCTTAATGAATTTGATTATCTTGATGATAACAACCAAGCCTTAAAAAGCTTTATTGCTAACTACTTAAATAAAAGCCAGCAGGGTCAAAAGAGCATTAACTTCCCTTATTTTTACCAAGGTCCAGTTAATACCGGCGTAAATTCAGGTTTAGACCTTGATGGTAACGGTGAGAAAGGCAAATTACCCGGCGATGGCTACGGTTATGGTCACTTCCCTGGTCACTATGGTATGGCCTTGTTATCAAAATATCCTATAGATATTGCTAACATTCGCAGCTTTCAACACTTTAAATGGCATGATATGCCAAATGCACTTATGCCGATTGATCCCGAAACCAATAAACCGTGGTACAGCAAGGATGTATGGCAAGCGCTGAGATTATCATCAAAATCTCATTGGGATGTGCCTGTTAAGGTTAATGGTAAAACCATTCATATACTAGCAAGCCACCCAACTCCGCCAGTTTTTGATGGTCCAGAAGATCGAAATGGTAAACGTAATCACGATGAGGTTCGCTTTTGGCATGATTATATTACCCCTGAGTTAGCGGGTTATATTTATGATGACAAAGGCACCAAAGGCGGCCTTAAAGCCGAGCATGCCTTCGTTATGTTAGGTGATTTTAATGCCACTACCGTTGATGGCAATGCCATTAAAGCCGGTATTGCTTCACTATTAAACAATGAAAGAATTCAAGATGTTATGCCGCAGAGTCAAGCGGGAAAGCTACATAAACCTGATAACGTTAATGCTAAGCACCATACTTCAAATTGGGGTATGAGAGTCGATTATGTATTACCTTCGTCTTATGGCTTTAACGTTCATGATTCCGGGATTTTTTGGCCGTTACAAGGCGATGAAAGTTACCGTTTAATAAAAGATAGAAGTGCTTCATCAGATCATCGACTAGTTTGGCTTGAGCTAACAACAAAAGACTAGGCAAGACAATAAGCACAAATAAAAAAGCCGACAAGTGGCCACACGAGTCGGCTTAGCTTACATAAATTGAGTGACTATTGATGTTCAACAGCCCTTCGTAAGCAAAACTAGTTAGCTTTTATATAATACTAATCCGTATAGAAAGTTAATGGTATTACCAGCTTTCGATTAATTAAGGTTGGCGATAAGATCAGACTTTTTATCGCTAAGAAAGCGCACTTTTTCACCACTTTGCAAGCGCTCGCCGCCACGAACAACAACACTATCGTCAATGGATAAAGCGCCCGTCACTGAAATCCAGCTATCAACACCTTGACCTACTAATACCGAAACTTTTTGTGCTTTTAGCTCATCATCAATGGTCAATACATAGGTTTCGTTTTCCCGTAATATCAAGGCATCGCGTGGTACTAAAATGGCTTCCTTAGGGGCCTGCTTAGGTAAAGAAACCGTCACGGCGGTACCTGCTAAGATTGCTATACCATCAGCAGAAAGTCTGACATCAAAAGTACGTGAGGCTTGCTCCCCCGCCTGACTCCAAGTACGAATAGGTAACTCAAGTAAGGTTTGGTTCCATTTGACCATCACTTTACTGCCTCGTTGTAAAAAGGGTGCAATGGCAATTGGCGCAGCAATTTTAATATCAAGATGTTTGGTATCAATTAACTGCACTAACGGACGGCCTATAGTGATCAGTTCACCAACATGGGCAAATCGTTGGCTGATATTGCCGGCAAAAGGCGCTTTAATCATGGTTTTCTCTAAAGCAAGTAAGGTTTGCTCTACCGAGATATTCAAAGCAGCGACTTCGTTAATGGCAATGGTAAGATCTTTATTAACACGTTCATATTCACTCAAGGCTGAATTGTTTTTTTCACGTAACTTTAAAAAGCGGGCTTTTTGTCCGGTAAGGTAATCAACCTCGGCTTGATATTGCTTCACTTCTACTCGTTGACGAGCCAATTGTAATTTCAGGTGACGATCATCAATTTGTGCTAATAATTGCCCCTTGCTAACTTGACTGCCGACATCTTCAATCCACAGCAACTGCCCAGTTTGTTCGGCAGATATAGGGGCATTTTTTCGACTTATCACATTGGCAGGCAACCAAATACTTGGCTTTACTTGCTCTTTTTTGACCGACTCAACACTAACGAGGTGGGCAGGTTTTTCTTCTTCCGCCGCATTGGCCTGTTGACTAAAGCTAAGTAAGCCAATTATTGAGATAAATGCAAACGTTACTATCGCTGAGCTATAAATGTCTGCTGTTGCGGACTTTTTCATAGTAAATTTCAGTTTTGAAGACCTAATTCTGGAAGACATAACTTTTGAAGGCATAAGTTTTTCTGGTGTCACATTGGTTAACATTAAGTTATTCATGATTTGTCCCTTAATCTGTTGAGTTGTCATTACGCTTTAACGCGCGCACTTGGTAATTGTTGTACAGCTGGTTGTTTATTAGCTCCAGGTAAAAAGTCATACTTAGATAGCCTTAACAAACATGGCAGTAACACTATGGTAAATAGGGTACTAAAGGCTAAACCGCCGACAATCACCGCCGCTAAACCGCGATAAATAACACTGCCCGCTCCCGGCATAAGTAATAGCGGCAACATGCCAAAAAAGCTTGTTGCTGTACTCATAAAAATAGGTCGTAAACGTAAGATTAATGCTTGTTCAATCGCTTGTGAGCGCTCAAGGCCATCTTCTTGACCTAAGCGAGTTTGATGAACCAACAAAATTGCATTGTTAACTACTAAGCCCAGTAAAATAATAAAACCAATCATGGTCAGTAAATCAAGAGGCTGAAAGACAGTAAGGTTAAGCAATTGCAGTGCTAAAATACCGCCCACAGTTGCTAGCGGTATGGTAATTACCACGAGTAAGCTGTCTTTAATTGATTTAAACAGAGCAGCCATTAATAGAAATAGAATGACTAAAGCAAAAGCAAAATTTTCTGCCATCACCCCGATAGCTTTTTCTAGCTGATCGGCACTACCACCATATTGGATATTGCCACCATCTGGCATAATATCTCGCAATTTAGGCTCTACTTGTGACTTTAATACTGAAATTGTTTCTTCCAGCGACCAACCTTTAGGTGGGTTAACATTTAAAGTGATAGTACGCTGGCCATCAATACGTGTTAAGCGGCTCGGGCCAACCGTACGTTGTATAGCCACTAAGTTTGATAATTGTGTAATGTTGCCATTACCGGTAACCACAGGCACATCACCTAAGTTATCGGGATCATTCCAGCCATCGGCACGCAAAATCATGTTCATACGTTTACTGCCATTAAAATACTCACCAACATAGAGGCCATCACCTAATGTTCTGACTACACGACCAACATCACGACGATTCCAACCTTGCTCTACTATATTACGGTCCTTAGGGGTTAAGTTGATTTCGGGCTCTGACAAAGCAAGACCAGGATTAGCATTTACATTTGCGCCTTCAATGGCTGCTTTGATGAAATCTATACCTTGGCGTGCCACTTCTTGTAATGCTTGGGTATCTTTCGATTGCAGATGAACCTGCACTTGTCTACCACCACCAAAGCCACCAAATAAGTTACCCTGCCTGGCAAAAACCTGGGTGTCGGGTAGGTCAATTAATATTTCATTTTTAACAATTTCAAGTAACTCATCTACTCTGTCTTGATCTTTTACTCGAACGCCCAAACTACCGCCCCACGCGCCACCAAAAATATAATAATTTTTCAAGGCCGGCTCTTTAGTGCCATCCATATAGGGCTTTAAGCGTTCAACAATAGGTTGAATAACTTCTTTTTCAATAGTTTTAACATTAGAGCCCGGTGGAAAACGTAAATTTGCATCAATGGCATCACGCTTAACCGGTGGTAAATAATCAAGATTAGGCATAGCAACGAGTGTTATGACAACCGGTAATATTAATAGGCTAGTAGCAAGTGACAAACGCTTAATACGGTTATTGGTACAAGTCATAACAAAGCGGGTTATTTTTTGCCAAAGCATTTTATTAGGATCAATAACCTTTTCTTGTTTCAGTAAATACTTTGCTAAAACCGGTAGCAGTACCACAGCAACAATAAGCGATACAGAAACTGCAATGGCTATGGTTAAGGCCAAATCACCAAACAGCTGCCCTTCTATATCTTTTAAGAAAAACACCGGTAAGAAGATCGCTACCGTTGTAGCGGTCGAGGCCAGTAAAGCGCCCCATACTTGCTCTGCACCTTGCTCTGAACTGTCATGTTCATTAAGGCCTTTATCACGCATGCGTAATATATTCTCTAAAACAACAATGGCGGCATCGAGCACCATACCCACCGCAAAAGCCAAACCAGCTAAAGAAATAACGTTAAGTGAACGACCGGTAATTTCCAAAACAATAAAGGTACTTAACAAACTAACCGGTATAGCGGTAGCAATAATTAACGTAGCGCGCATCCGGCGAATAAAAAACCACAACACTGACAGCGATAAAACAATACCAGCAAATAGATTACTGGTGACTAAGTTAATGGCGCGGTAAATAAACACCGAGGCATCAAAAGATTGCACCATAATGAGTTTTTTATCTGCCAGCAGTTCACTATTAAGTAAGGCGACCTCTTCCTTGACTCGGTTTAACGTTTCTAAAACATTAGCGCCATTAGCTCTATTAATACGCATGGAAAATGCAGGATTACCATTTTGCACCGCCATACCTTCCCTATCCCTACGGCTCACTTCCACGGTGGCAATATCACTTAAACGAATATTTCGCCCACCGCGGGACTCAAGCATTAATTGTGATAAGTCATCAACGCTATATTTACCGCTATAACGTAAAGTGTATTGACGTCTACCTACGTCAATAAAGCCACCCGAAATATCATCACTGGCAGACACTAAGGAAATAAGTCTTGGAATTGAAATACCATATTCAGCCGCTTTAATGGGGTCGTAGCGAATTTGCAGCTCTTCTCGGTTTTGCTCCGAAAAAGTTTCCACACTGGCAACACCTTCAATCGATTCCAAGCGCGGTCTAATAACATCATTGGTAAAGTCAATATACTGGCTAATATCTTGACCATTACCCGGTAAAGCCTGTAAAAAGAAAAACGTCAGTGCTGGAGTATTGCCACGACCACCGCCAAGCATAATTCGTGGTGGCCGAGCATCTTGGGGTAAGTTAGCGACACGTGTCATGCGGCTAATCACTTCAATTAAGGTTTGCTCCATATTAGTGCCGACACCAAAAGATAAATTAATGTAAGCACCGCCACGATTGGCATAAGCATTCATTGAATCTAAGCCCGGAATACCACGTAAGACTTGCTCTTGTGGTTCAATAATTTCAGATTCAACTTCTTTAGGGGATGCCGCTCGCCAAGAGGTTTGTATGCCAATTTGTGGACGTTCAATATCAGGAAATAATTGCACTGGCAGTTTAAATAAGCTGAGCATACCTACAAGTAGAGTTAAGGCGACAACGACAGCGACAGCTGCTGGACTAGTTAAAGCGCTCTTGGTGAGTTTCATGGTGATTCCATCATTGGATTACATTAATTAACAAATAAGATACAAGGGTAAGCTAATAAAGTAAGTGGACTTGCGGTTAATCGAGATAAAAACACGACCAATAACCTCAGAGAAATGCTTTGAAATTAGCTGAAATAATTAGACATAACTGTGATGATTTTGACACACGTTAGCATTTAATAAATCACCTCTGATAAGTAAAGCTTTACAGGCCAGCAAGAATTGCCCTGATATATACCAGATTTACTTCAAGCGGGACCTTGAAGTAGATCTGGTATTAGTGACTTATTATGGTGAGCTCTGACTATTGATTGACAGACCGATAGGCTATAATCGCCAGCAACTTCAGCTAAAACAGTCGGCTATCATGATATCCTTAATCTCCCGTTTACTTCCTCTACTCTTATTTGCTTTATCATTTATCGCTCAAGCCAATTCAGTTGACAATAAAACGGATAAAGCCGAGCTGCCATCTCATAAAGCATTATTCGAGATGTGCTTATTTAAAGCGATTAAAAGTGCCGATAAAACAGCTACGTTAGCGGAGATTGAGCATTATTGTGAACAACAGATTGCTGAAAAAGTTATTAGTAAAAACAGTGGCCAAAGTGTTGAGTTAGGCGTGTTAGCCAACAGAGTGATCCGCGAAAAAAGAACCGCTGCCGACCCCTATGTACTCACACCACACAAAATGAATTACATTCTGCCTTTATCTATGGTCGATGAAATTAACCGCACGGCTTATCAAGGGTTTTCTGATTGGGCTGATGAATTAAAAGATGTCGAAGCAAAGTTTCAACTCAGTTTAAAAGTACCACTGCTCACTGACAGTTTATTTAGACAAGGCGATCAACTATATTTTGGTTTTACTTTGCAGTCCTGGTGGCAAATTTACTCGGAAGAAATTTCAAAACCCTTTCGTGAAACCAATTACCAGCCAGAAATTTTCTATTTCACCCCCATTAGTTTTCATCCTTTTGGCGGTAATTCTGCCCTAGTTGTTGGCGCAGAGCATCAATCGAATGGTCGTTCACAGCTGTTATCAAGAAGTTGGAACCGTGTTTATGTTAATTACCTTTATGAAAAGCGTAATTTCGCCTTATCATTTCGTCCATGGTATCGCATACCCGAGAGTGAGAAGGAATCTCCGTCAGATGGCCAAGGTGATGATAACCCGGATATTTTAGATTATATGGGCCATTTCGAGTTAGGCTTGATGTATAAATACGACTCAGCTTATGAATTCTCCTTTAAAGGTCGCAATAATTTTGCCACTCATAAAGGCTTTGTTGAATTTGGCGTGACTTTTCCTTTGTGGGGTAAGCTAAAAGGCTATGCCCAAATGAGTAGTGGCTATGGCGAAAGTTTAATTGATTATAATGTTAACCAAAGACGCTTTGGTATCGGTATCGCTTTAACCAACTTACTTTAACTACCAGTGTTAACCAAATGCTTTAACTAATGACTTACTTCATTGCTTGAGCAAAACGCTTAGTAAGTAACAGCCCTTCATTCATCGCCAGTTTATCAAGCTGTTCAGCTAAGGCTGTTAGTCTTTGTGAGGGTGTTGGGTGGGTTTTATACAACAAGGCTAAAGCACTATCATCGGCGGAAAATGATGCTAAGACTTGTAAATTATCTACATAAGCAAAAGCATCATAGCCCGATTTAGCCAATAGACGTATGCCATATTGATCCGCCTGAAACTCATCGTCTCGATCTAAGCCTTTGCTATATAAGTGTTGCGCCATACCCGTTACTTTTTTTGCCCAATCTCGATAATCATTATCTTCATTACTTGCTGCGGTATTGTCTTGATACGCTTGTGCTGAAATAAATAGGGTCTCGGTGACTGCACTTCTATTAGCATCATCTTTAATCGCCTTTAAATAATGATATTCGGTGATATGGACAATTTCATGAGCTAATACCGCAGCTAATTGCGCTTCATTTTCCAATTGCATCAACATGCCTGAAGTGATGAAAACAAAACCTCCAGGTGCGGCAAAAGCATTAATTGCCGTACTGTTAATCACACCAAACTGCCAAGGTAATTCAGGTCTTGAGCTATTAGCGGCCAGCCACATACCGACCTTATTAACATAAATATTAATGGCTTCATTTTCATACAAAGGTCGAGTGCCCAATAATACTGCCGACATATTTTCACCAAATTGAATTTCTTGAGCTTGATTAATACTATTGGCATTAAAAACCTTAATGCCTTGGTCTATTAACTGGCCGAGTTCAAAGTTACCAATTTTCAAACCGGTACTTTTACAAGCAAGGAGTGAACAACTTAAGATCAGAGCTAGGCAAATGGCATAACTTGTTGTGTGACTTGTTGGTCTTGAACAAGTTAAATGAGTTAAATACTTCATTTTTCTAGTCCTCTTTCACTTTTATAAGGCTTACTTTAAGTTTGCCCTGCTTGGCAAACCTTGCTGCTGCTCCGGCTGAGACACTATAGCTATTAAGTAAATCGACTTGCTTTAAATCAGCTTTTGCTTTTTTTAAATCATCGACATCAAAGCCGCGAACCCCGGTTGATACTGTCGGTAAACTATCATTGTTAACACTTGAAAAAAGCGACTTAACGCCTAACTCTCCTTCTCGTTTTGCCGAAGAAATAAATCTGACATTTAACATATTGACCCAGCCAGAAAGCTGACCGGCTTGTGGCAGGCTTGCTGTTGAAATAAAGTACCAAGCACTTTTTCTACTTTGAATATTAATCTTTTCTTTAGCAGCAACAGAGCCGGTAATGTTACTTTGAAAACTAGGTTGCTTTAACAAGTTAACTTTTTTTATCATCTGCCCCGCACGAACATTGTTAGGTTTTTGTGTGACTGGATTTGCTGCAAAGGCAAAACTGATATTTAAACTTGTTAGGACAAAAAGAACAGTTGCCATAATGAATGGGCTAGTAGCTATTATTGCAAGGTAAGCACAAAGAACTTTGGACATTACTTATCTCTCCTTTGAGGTTGATACAAATGAACCTTGCCCTGCCTACCTTTGACTTGGTGCTCACCTTGGTAACTAAAATCAAAAGCATGACTGGAAATCTTTTTAGTTTGTTCGGAAACTAATATTCGAGCGTTATTTTTAGTCAGTCCTTCAATTCGACTTGCCAAGTTTACCGTGTCGCCAATAACAGTATAGTCGAGCCGTAAGTCGGCGCCGATCATACCAACAATGCATTCCCCAGTATGAATACCAATACCAATATCAAAGCTTTGTAAGTCTGTTGGTAGGCTTTTGCGAAAGCGTAATAACTCTTGCTCCATAGCTAGTGCTGCATTAATAGCCGCCACGGCATCTTGCTCAGGTTTACGCTGTATAGGTGCGCCCCAGAAGGCCATTACACAATCACCAATAAACTTATCTAGGGTGCCATGATGTTGAAAAATAATAGCCACCTGTTGATTAAAATATTGATTGAGTAGCTTAACCACGGCTTCGGCATCACTATTTTCGGCCAATTGAGTGAAATTTCTAATATCAGAAAACAATACTGTCAGTGTTTGTTTTTTATTTAGCTGTTCAGGTGATAGAGCTCCCTCCTCGAGAAGTTTATAAACGACTTGCGGGTCTAAGAACCGGCCAAACATGGCTAGGGCTTGTTGGCGTCGTCGGTATTCTAAGTAGCCATAAAAAAAAGAAAAGATGAGGAAGCTAACTAACATAACCAGCAATATAGCGCCAATAAACAATAGCTGTTGCTGCTTTAATAACGCAGTGCTAATACTGGTGAGTATTAAGCTTATTGCGGCCATCAATAACAAGGTATAACCAACTTGCCTTACATAGCCACTGACTAATATAAACACTAAGCAAGTAAGGGTAATCACCATGACACCTATAACGGCTTGGCTGAAATCACTCACCGGTATTAAATATTGTTCATTTTTAAGGTTATCTATGGCAGTTGCTAACATATAAACGCCGGGGAGTTGGTCGCTTAATGGGGTTGCTCTCGCATCATATAACCCTGATGCGGTAGCACCAATTAAAACAATCTTGCCTGATAGTTGCTGTAAAAAATCTTTATTATTGTTAACTACTGCCTGATAAACATCGACATAGCTTAAGGTGGGATAAGGTTTCTCAGCAGCGCCGCGCCATTGTAATAAAATTTTCTGACGCTCTGGTAATGGTAAAGCCAATGAGCCTATTAACTTTGCCGGTAAAGAGGGAAAATGCCAGCCTGAAAGGTTTCTATAGACATCATAACTGCGTCCAACACCGTCAATACTGGCATTAAAATTTATACTGCCCAGCTGCCAATACTGTCGATTGATAGCCAAGGGTAAGATGAAACTTCCTTTGGCATTTTCATGCGCTAAAGGTGTTTTTATTAAACCCAACTCCTTGGGCAGATCTTTAAGTAATACACCACCGCCAGCAACTAGATTTTGCTCTAAGGTCGCAAAATATATGCCAGTTGAATTTGCCAATATTTCATTAAAATAGGTATCTGCATCAGGTCGATAAATATCCTGCTCGGCAAATAAAACATCAAAGACTATGGCAGATAAAGCAAATGGCTGTAGCGCTTCGATAACTTGTCCATGTACTGTTCTAGGCCATACCCAGCGCCCTGCCACAGCATTCATTTGCTTTAAACTGTGATCATCAATAGCAATAACGACGATATCGTTATCAACGTCTAATTGAGCTGCTAAATATCGAGACTGGCGATCAAAAATAGCAAAGTCTGCCGTTTTAAAAAGCTTACTTTGCTGAGCAACAAGGTAGGAGGTGATTAAGAAAACAACGATAAGTAATGATGATATTTTTACCCTGGATAATATCATAAGCTCTGTACCCGAGTTAAAGCCCAATGCTAAAACGAAAGTGTTAAAGCGAAGGTGTCAAAGTCATACTGTTAATAGCATATCTTTAATACTAATGACTGCTTGCTTTATGCTTCTTGCTAGTTGCTAAAATAGGTTAAGATAAAATTAGATTATCTTATTTATTTTTGACTGTGGGTAAATATGCCATCCCAGCCTTCATCAAAAACGTTCCCTTGTTGAGATCTTAGTCGATCAAGATAAATTTGTTGATAAACAGTAACTGGCGAATGTGCTATTAATGAAGTTAGCAGCGCTAAGGCCTTTTGCCAATTTTGCTGCTTATAATGCTTTAATACTTGCTCAAATTGTTGAACTTGTGCCAGCTCTGTTTGACTAAAATCACTTAATAATCCCAGAGGTTGATATATGGTTAAGCCTTGTTGCTTTCCTTTGACTCTCACCGTATCTATTTCTTGAAATATAATGCCTTTACACTGTGACTTGGTCGCCTGACTCACTAAAATAGTGACACCATAATATTTGGTTAACCCTTCAAGGCGCGAAGACAAGTTAACGCCATCACCTATAACAGTGTAATTAAGTCGAGTGGCTGAGCCCATATTGCCCGCAATAACATTGGCACTATTGATACCAATACCTAAACCGATTGCAGCAAACTTTTGCTCTACCAGCTCTAGGTTAATGAGTACTAACTCTTGTTGCATTGCTAACGCAGCAAGGACGGTGTTTTGTGCTTGTAAATCATCGTTTATGGGCACGCCAAATAACGCCATAACCGCATCACCAATATACTTGTCGATAACGCCATGATGATTATCGATAATTTTACTGAGTCGAGTTAGCAGTTGGTTTAACAAGGTCAGCACTTCTTTGGCATCATGAGTTTCACATAAGCTGGTAAAGTTTCTGATATCACTAAACAATATAGTTACCTGTCGCTCTTCCCCGCCTAGTTCAACGCCTTTACTCAGTAACTGCTCCGCAATGGCTGGTGAAACAACTTTCCCCAACAAGCTGCGTATTTTTGCTCGCTCTGCTAAACCTTTAGCCATAGCATTAAAACGTTTTGCCAGTTGACCCAGCTCATCTTTTTGATTCACCTCGATAGTTAAATCATAGTGGCCTTGTTCAATCCTTTTTGCCCCTTGTGCCAAAACAGTCACCGGCTGAGTTATTTTTCTGGCAATGAAATTACCACCCACTATCAGTAGTAATAAGGCGATAGCAAAGCCTGTGGCAACAATAAAGTGTAACTGGTCATAGGGAAGCAGCGCTTGTGCTAAAGAGCGCTGCAGCAAAGCAATAAAGTATTCATCATGCTGATATTGGATAGGCAGAACGACAGAGATATAGTGTTGTTGGTCCATTAACAAATCAAAGTTTTTCTTAAAACCCCAACTTTGTTCTGTTAACGCTTGCTCAGATAACAGCCGCGTTTCAGTCGGTAATGTTGATGCTAATTGCTGCCATTGATTATTAATGTCCCTTAAGGTACTACCATAGAGTATTGAAACCTGTGATTTAGTGGTTTTCTGCAAGTTTTCCGCGAAGCTGTCGGTGATTAAGAAACCCATGACAATCCAATGACTGGGCTCGGGTGAAAATAATGGCACAACCACTAATAAATAGGGTTGCTCATCAATAAAGGCAATAGAGTCGGCTTCGCCAAATTCACTATTGCTTGCTTGCTCAATTAACTGGGGTAAATAAAAGGGTCGAGCGGTTAAGTTAGGGTGGCTGGTATCAGCAATAATGTTGCCATCCATCGAAAGTAGCAACATTACACTTGCCTCTACTCGTTGTTGATAGCTTATTAAGGTGGATAATACTGTTTTGTGCTCGTTAGTATTAGCAACAGGTTTAAAGGCGTAATCAGAAGATAAAGCTCTTACCTTTGCCAGCAAACTATCGCGGTGCTGCGTTAATGATTTGACAAAAACATCGGCAGTGACTTGCAGAGCTTCATCAATATTAGCTCTTGCAGTCGCTATATTGGCATCACGAATAACAATAAATAATGCTAATTGTATTGGCACAAAAATCACCAGCACAAAAGCAATAATTCTACTGCGAAAGTGTGAAAACCTAAAAAGCTTATTGATTACCATCCCTCTCATTATCGCCAGCATTGCCAATACTGGGCAGCTAAATATTTAAGGCTGTTAATTCAAAGTTTTGACTTCACAAGCTTTAGCTCTCAAAGGAAAGGTTACTGCCCTGAATTTAATAACCTCTTCGTCTAACACTTTTGGGTGAGCGCCATGCTTTGAACTGTGTTTTTTGCCTAACGGTAAATACTAACTTTTGTTCATCTTCATTAATCTCTATTTGTTGTGTATTGAGTTGTTCACTACCTTTCGACTTTGGGTGCCAGACAACGACTTCATATTGCCCCTTGTCAAGGTCAGTTAATACCGCTTTGCCGGCTTTATTAGAAATTGAGAACTTATTGGTATCAACGACAAAAACATAAGCTTTCATCCAATCATGAATATTACAAGCCATAGCAACAACACCACTTTTATCAAACATTACTGGCGCGGAGGGATCACCACTATACAGTGGTAATTCAAACTGCTTTGATTTTGAAAAAGAATAAACTTGATGACGAATATCATCATTGTTCGGAAAGTTTATCGCGCTACCTCGCTGCACCACGGTGACATAAGGGATGAATTCTTTATCAACTTGGTCGATGATGATTGAATGGTCACTTATTTTTGGCAGCACTTCATTGATATAAATAACGGCAAACTCTATTGGCTTTTGTTTACTGTCTAGCACAGTCACTTGCAGGCTTTGAGCATGACTTTGCCAACAATACATCAACAAAAAACCACCGAGAGCAAAAGTAACATACTGAAATGATTTCATTTGATTTCCCTTAATATCGGTAGTTATAACTTAACGAGTATGATGTGTTTTTATATTCCAATACATCAGCATGACCTTGATAACGCTCTATAAATAAATTAATAGCGGAGTGCCTGGTCAGGCTATAACTTAACGAGGCTGAAAAAATATTACTGCTACCATCAAGTTTGTAAACACAACCAACAAATATTTTGTCCTTGGTGATGGCTTTGACCTCTTCAACCTCTAGCACCTTAGCTACATTTACCGTATTACAGGCTGAGTGAAAGTCACCTTCTCGCCGTGCATAACTCGCCGATAGCAACCAATCTTGAGCAAGTATATAATCTGCATAAATAGAGGCCCTGAAATAACTTTGACTAAAAACATCACTTGATAATTCAGGCACTACGTTTGGCCCTGACTCACCATCAGTGGAGGTAAAATCGATACTTGCCGCAATAGATAATTGATTATTGATATGCTGACCCAGCTCAATACCGCTAGAAAAGATATCTCTTGAATAAACATCGTAGTCCACTTCTTTATGACCATAATTGGCATTGAACTGTAAATAAGGCTGATAAAAACCCAAGCCGAACTTATATCTGAAACCAAAATTTGCCCCTAAAAAAACATCATCCAATCTGTCAAATTCTTGATGCTTTTGTGCCTCAAATTCAAGGGCGATGTGTATGCGGCTAAGACCATCAAGTTGATAGAAACGGCCAATGACAGCGTCGAGTGCTAAGCGTTGATCTTGATGGGAGTCATCGTCAAAAGCTGACAGGTTAAGGTTTTCAATATCAGCATAGGATAGTTGGACATCTGCTAACCATTCTACCCATTCACCCTTTTCAGCACCGACGGTTGTCGATAATAGAAGACAAGTAGTTACCGCTATAGATAATTTTTTCATAAATACACCCATTAAAGCCTAATAACTTTTATATAAGTGAAATCCTTTCATTGGCAAAGTATAGAGTAGAAATGAACAATATTTTGCTACATTCGCCCACCTTGTAACGCATTTACCAGTGTTGCTATGTTTTTATTGATAACTTTTACACTTTTTTTGTGCCGATCCTATACTTTTGATTAACTCATTGCGGTTAATTTTGTACAGGACATATGATGAATAGCATTGAACATTTTATAGAAATAGGCATCGCTTTATCGTCAGAGAAAGATCACCGTGTACTATTAGAGAAGATAATTAAAAGTGCCATGGAGCTAGCCAATGCCGATGGTGGCACCATCTATTCAATATCAGACAACAAAGAATTAGTTTTTGAAACCATCATCAATAACACCTTAGCGCTTCATTTGGGTGGTACCACAAATAATGAAATCAACTTCCCCCCTATTTCATTATTAAAGTATGGCGAAGTTAATGACAGTGCCCTTGTTGCTATCGCCGCCAAGACAGGGGAGATCATTAATATTGAAGATGTATATCATTGCCCGGATTACGACTTAAGTGCCGCTAAAGCAATGGATAAAAAAACCGGTTATAGAACTCAGTCGGTATTAACTTTGCCCATGAAAAACCATCAAGGGGATCTTAACGGCGTTATTCAACTACTCAATGCTAGCAATGAGCAAGGTGACATCATTGCCTTTGACCAAGAAATCGAGAAAACAATCCATGCGCTGTCTTCTTTAGCTGGCGTCATTATTACCAACAAACAGCTTATTGATGAAATGGAGAACTTATTTTCAGCTTTTTCTAAGCTCATTGCTTCCGCTATTGATAAAAAATCACCTTATACTGGTGGCCATTGTCGCCGCGTGCCCTTAATCACCATGATGTTGGCTGAAGCTTGTGATGAAATAAATGATGGCCCGCTCGATAGTTTTTCCATGAGCAAAGAGGACTTTCATGAATTGGGTGTTGCGGCTTGGCTACATGACTGTGGCAAGGTTGCTACCCCTGAATATGTTATGGACAAAGCCAAGAAGCTTGAAACCATTTTTGACCGAATTGAGCTAGTAAGTGCTCGTTTTGAAATAGCGGCTAGGGATATTTATTCTTCTGATAAACATACTGATAATCAAAAGGCCTTGTTATTGAAAATATTGGAGTCTGATCGTGATTTCATCTGTCTTGCCAACACTGGCGGCGAGTTTTTTGATGAAGATAAAATAGAACGGGTGTATAAAATAGCCAAAAATTATCAGGTAACAATTAGAGGGGTAAAACAAGACATAGTAAACGCCGATGAGGTTTACAACTTAATTACCAAACGTGGCACTTTAAATCCGAAAGAACGACGGGTGATAAATGGCCACATGGATGTGACAGTTGAAATGCTTGAATCAATGCCTTTTCCAAAACACTTAAAACGTGTACCCGAGTATGCCTGTGGTCATCATGAAAAAATGGATGGTACAGGTTACCCGAAAGGATTAAAGCGCGATGAAATGTCTATTCCAGCAAGGATAATGGGCATTGCCGATGTATTTGAAGCCTTAACAGCAAATGATCGTCCGTACAAAGACCCTAAAACCTTATCCGAAACCCTTACTATTATGGGCCGTATGAAGTTAGGCGATCATCTTGATCCTGACTTATTTGATGTTTTTATCGAAAAAGAAGTTTATTTGAAATTTGCTAAACAGTATTTAGAAAACAGCCAGCTAGATGAGTTTGATATCACTCAAATACCTGGCTGTCAAAAAGGTTTTTGACTTAACTGGAAGTAGATTAATAGGAGGTAACTTAATAGTTAAGCTTCTTCATCTTCTACTCTAACGCCGCAAACATCATGTTCGTCAGCATGAAAATTGCTACCCAAATCATATTGCCTGGCTGCACATCAGTTAAATAGACTTTACTCATCAACTTCTGGCGTATGCATATATGAACGTGCGATAGCGCCTTCACTATTCACTTCATCAACTAAAACTAAATATTCTTGGCCAATGTGGTCTAATTGCTCTTCTTCGGTTTCACCCGGAAAACCAATAATGAAATTTAGCGAATAACCAACTCAGAGCATATCTCACGCCATTTATTAATACGCTCTAAGGTACACTCAGAACTACTTGGACGTTTCAATAATTTTAAAATACGTTCACTGTCAACAAGACTTTTTTGGGCAGCCGAACATACTTATAGCAGCCCTATAGGGAGAGGTTTATTATTAGGGATTTGTAATATCTATCCGATTAATACACAACTAAACCATTGTTATAATTGATAATAACACCACTCCCCTACACTACTAAGTAAAGAATAAATATAAAATTAATAATCAGTTCAAAATGGGTCTCTGCATTAATGTCACACGAAAATTCCATAGTGATAACTTTGCAGTGTTCCGGATTTTTAGTGCAGTTTTATCGAACTAATTATTGGTTAAACCTTGGCTAGTAAAAATTCAACTGATGCTGTGTGGTATGGAGTATTAGCATAAATGCACACTTTGACACATTAAACGAATGAAAATAACAACTATTATCATTAATGTTACAATGGTACAATTTCGCCAAAATCACTTTCAAACAAAAAAACTAAAGGCAGTACCCATGAAACGCTTCACTTTATCTAAGCTTGCACTAGCAACCTTAGTAGCAACAACCAGTCAAATAAGTTTTGCTGCAACAAACAATACTCCTGATGAAAACGATATTGAAACGATTATCGTTACAGGTCAGAAAATTGTACGCTCATTACAAGAAACTAAAGAAAGTGTTTCTGTTATTACTAGCGATGCAATTGCACATATGCCGGTAGTGCAGTTTAGTGATTTACTCGATATTACCCCGAATGCTTTTACACTGGGCGGCGGTGAATCTTTTGGTCTACGTGGTATTTCTCAAAATTCAGCCTCAACTGGTGGTGGCGATGGTGCCTTAGGTACACTTTATATTGATAATGTTGCCTACACAGGTTATTCAACCCGTTTTAATCCAAAAGATTTATGGGATGTTGAACAAGTTGAAATTTTACGAGGTCCGCAATCAACCAACGTTGGTCGTAACGCTTTAGTTGGTGCTATGGTAGTAAAAACCAAAAGCCCAGAGCTTGACCTTAATTATGCAAGCGTCAAACTAGAATTAGGAACTTTTGGTTCACAAACGGGCTCAGGCATGGCCAATATTGCCATTACTGATAATTCTGCTTTACGTATTTCGGCGCAAATGTATAAAACTGATGGTTACATCAATAACGTCACCTTAGATGATGATGAGTTTGATGCCCGTGAAAATACCAATATTCGTGCTCAGTATTATGTTGAGTTTAATGAAGATTTTAATGCCAACTTAACTTTAGGTCATGCAAGCACTAAGCGTGGGCAAGACATTTATCGTGCCGACTTACAGCCAGAAGATAGCTTTACCAGCAGCGCTAATATTGCTGCAAAAGAAGATTATGATGCAACAACTGGCTCGCTTGCGCTTGATTACCAAATTAGCCAACACTTTAACTTAACTGCTATTACTTCATTTCTTGATGGTGATTATTCACGTATAGACGATGATGATGAAGGCCCTGAAGGTGGTAATGCTTATCGAGGCCGTGAGGCTCAAGATAAAAACTGGGCACAAGAGCTACGTTTAACTTTCAATTCAGACAAGTTACAAGGTGTAGTTGGCTTGTATTATACCGAAGTGGAGTTAATTAACGATACCCGAGGTTTAATTAATATTTTACCTGCAGAGGTTGGTGTACCAGCGACTTTATTACCTTTTTATCCAAGCGTATTAGAAATTAATCGTCAAAATCCATTTGAACAACAAACGACTAACTATGCCTTTTTTACCGAGTGGGATTATAAATTATTTGATAATTTAACCTTATCTGCCGGTTTCCGTTATGACAACGAATCACAAGACTCGCTCTCTAACTCGACGAATACTCTCGCTGTGGGTAGCGAGCTGCCAGATCCAGTAGAAGCTGGCCAGATGGCTGATTTTTTATTTCCGGGAGCTGATTTAGGTCCTGTTGTACAAGGTGGTGTTACTCAAGTAAATGCACTGTTAAGCTCGCAACTTAGCGCAACAAATTTTCCTGAACGTAATGCAGAATATGATGCCTTTTTACCGCAAATAGGTGTTACTTATGACATAAACGAAGATATGTCGCTTAGTGCTTTTTATAAAAAAGGTTACCGTGCCGGGGGCGCTGAATTAACACTAGTAGGCGATCAAAATGAATATGCACCTGAGTATTTAGATAATTTTGAAATTGCCTACCGCTCAATGTGGTTACAGGGTGATCTTACTTTTAATGCCAATGCTTATTATGGCGATTGGACCGACCAACAAGTTACGCAATGTGATCCAAATAATGTTTTTGACTGTGTAACGGTTAATGCTGGTGAATCTGAAATATACGGTCTTGAAGCCGAGCTGCATTATAGTGTTTCTGATGATTTTAGTGTATTTGCAAGCACCGGTTATGCCCACAATGAATTCACTAAATTTTTTAGCCCAAGCGAAGGTGACCTTAGTGGCAAAGACTTTGTCTATTCACCTGACTTAACCGCTGCTATCGGTACTCGTGTTTACTTAACTGAGGCATTTTACCTAAGTGGTAATATAAATTATCAAGACAGTATGTGGGCTGATTTTAGCAATACCACTAAATTAAATGCTCGTACTCTGGTTAACTTAAAAGCCGGTTATGAAGGAGAGAGTTTTTCTATTGACGCCTATGTAACTAACCTCACAGACAAGTTTTACTTACAAATGAACTCTGCTGGTAATGGTGATAGCCGTTTTGTACGTGGTGGAGCACCTCGTCAAGTGGGCGTGTCTGTTACCTATCATTTTGAATAATAGCTAAGTTCGATAGCCCAAGCTATTAAGTTTAAGCTAGCGAGTGAATAAGACCCTATTAATTAGGGTCTTATTATTTAGCCTAATTAACCTTTCGCAATGAATGATACCAAGTTGATTAAGTTCTTTCCCACCCAGTGAGAATTAAAAGGCTTAGAGGCAAGGCATTGACTGAAGGTAATGGTTCCTCCCTTGTGCAAAATCAATAACGCCGCATGTAAGCCTTTTAAACTCACCCTTTGGGAGCTTGCTCGATACCCATTAACGTCGTTAAGTTTATTTGATTTATAATGACTAAACCGAAAAAAACTTGCCTTGTTATTGAACATCGAGCATAGCTCTGAGTTGGGAAGAAATTTAATTAAATTGGTATAAACAAAGCAAAAAGTAAATAACGCCATGAATAGAATACGTGAATAGAGCAAAATGGTTCAAAGTACACATTTGGGTGAGGTTTAAGTTCTCTATATTTATTTTTTTTGTTTTAATTACCGGCATCTTAGCAGTGTTGTCTCATTAAATTAACTGGCTAGAAAATCCAGAAATCCGATTAGATACTTCAACCGTAGAGGGTTCAATTGTAAATGGTTCAGCAGTAGAAAGAGCCAATTGCTCAGCCATTTACCAACAAATAAAAACGCAACATCCCGATAAAAAACCCGTATATTCAAGCTCCTTTAGACCCATGGTTTAGCGCAGAAATAGTTTACTACAAAACTAAAAATAGCTTTCATCGTCATTTAATGCCACCAACAGAAATTGGCGTAGCTATTGTTAGTACTGTCGCAATACTGATGATAATTTTCTTGTTCACACGTTTGATTGTGTATCGACGATGGTGGTAGGTTTTTTCAGAAAGCTAGCCGCAGCCACCGTAAATTTTTCTGGGCTGATATCCACCGTTTATTTGGCCTGTGGAGTTTATGGTTGGTATTGGTTATATCAATTACCGGTATCTGGTATTTAGTCGAATCCTTAGAGCTAAAAGCAAACTACCCTGAGCGCGGAAAAGTACTGTCTCAGCATATCCAACAAGACCAGCGAAACCACGATGAAGTAACAATGCCGAGTTTGGCTGTAATTTAATACAATGCTCGCTACCACGAGACTACAATTTCCTAATCTTGAAATCACAAAAGTTTTCTTAGCCCTGATCAATGGCACCGGCGTAATATTTCAAGGGAGAGCGAGCACAAATTAGTACGCCCCCGCGCTAACAGGATCAGTTTTGATCTTATTTCTGGTGAGCAATTAGTACTTAATCGTGGTGAAAGTTTATCAATTCATACAAGAATTTCATAAGCAACAGAATCGCTTAATTCCGGTACTTTGGTACGTTTTCCGGTATTCCCTCAAAAATTATATATTTTATTTTTGGTCTTATTTTAAGCAACTTAGCTGTAACTGGTACTTACCTATACGGTATGAGAATAGCGAAAGTGAATAGAGAAGAAGCTAAACCACAAGCGAAATATTGGCGAGCTGCAAGTAAAAATATGCGCAGGGGAAAGTGGCTGTCGATGTTTTTTATTATGGTGTGTTTAGTGTTAACTATTGTTGTATTTAATGAAATACTTACACAATAATATTGTTATTGATTCGCCGATGCTAAAAACTATGACCTGTGTATTACAGAGTTAACATATAAAATATGTACTAAGATTTGAAACGAAAGCAATAATACCAAGCAACAAGCCAGCGTTATTACTCGGTATTAATTTATGACATTTGAATTAGTCTTCTACTCTTACGCCCCAAACATCATGTTCATCAGCATGAATAATTTGTACCCAAATTTGATCGTCAGGCTTGGCTTAGAAATAAAAGGACTCGATTAAAAACTTGAGCCATTTTATTAGGAAAATAAGTACTAAAAATATAAACGTAAGACGGTTTCAGCCACACAAGCTAAGCGTTTACTGTTTTCAACTTCAATACTTACTTCATTAACAACTTCGATACTACGCTTCATAGGCACTAAGTTAACAAGTTTAATACTGGCCCTAACACGTGTACCCGCTTTAACCGGATATGGAAAGCGTACTTGATTCAAGCCAAAATTAATAACCATCTTGGCTTCAGGATAAGGGTTATTATCTAAATCAACTGAATTAGTTAATTTAGGGATTAATGATAAGGTTAAAAATCCGTGTGCTATGGTCGCTTTAAAGGGCGACTCTTTCGCTGCACGTATAGGGTCTGTATGAATCCATTGTTTGTCACCTGTGACCTCTGCAAATTGATCAATACACTCTTGCTCTACCGCGTGCCATTCGCCGACAAAGGTTACTGTATCCATTTTTTCAAGCAGGCTTTTGTAGGTTTTTTCTGCCTCAGGTACTTGTATCAATACCTTTTCGGTTTTACTTTCTTCAGCATCAACAGGGCTAAATTGAGAGAACCAGGGGTTATTTAGCGTATTTCGAAACGGCATGGTGATTTTGTTATTGAATAAATTTGATAAATTCTTAAATTTAGGCTCTAACTTGGCGATAAACTGATCGTTTTGGTGTTGTAAATTTCTTCTTTTTTCTCTAATAAACTCTATAACGTTCATATAGCAGCCTTATCTAAATCCATTTCGTGAGCATTTTAAGTACAATTGAAACTATTAAATTTATAGCTTTAATAAATTTAATAGTTAGGCTTAAGCTGAGTAGCTAAGCCTTTCTAAATGACTAAAGCTAAACCTCTTCATCTTCGACGCGAACGCCCCAAATATCATGTTCATCTGCATGAATAATTTGTACCCAAATTAGATCGCCCGGCTTAGCATCAAAATCATCCGACAAATACACTTTGCCATCAACTTCTGGTGCATCCATATAAGAGCGTCCTACAATACCAAGATCATTAACTTCATCAACAAGAATGAGATATTCTTGACCAATGCGTGCTTGTAATTTATCCGCGCTGATTTTCGCTTGTACTGTCATAAAGCGCTGTAATCTATCTTCCATTACCTCAGGAGAAACATGGTCAGGTAGAGCATTAGCAGTAGCACCTTCAACAGGTGAGTATTTAAAACAGCCAACACGGTCTAATTGTGCTTCTTCTAAAAAATCTAATAACTCTTCAAATTCTTCTTCTGTTTCACCCGGAAAACCGACGATAAACGTTGAACGTATCACTAATTCAGGACAAATTTCACGCCATTTAGCAATGCGCTCTAATACTCGGTCTGAGCTACCAGGACGTTTCATTAATTTTAAGATGCGTTTATTAGCATGCTGAAATGGGATATCTAAATAAGGCAGTATTTTACCATCACGCATTAATGGAATAATTTTATCAACATGTGGATAAGGGTAAACATAATGTAAACGTATCCAAACGCCCTGCTTCGCTAATTCTTCACATAACTGCTGCATGTGAGTTTTAACAGGCATACCGTCCCAAAAATCTGTTTTATGTTTAACATCAACGCCATAAGCAGAAGTATCTTGAGAAATAACTAACAATTCTTTAACACCAGAATCAACTAAGCGTTTCGCTTCCCCTAATACATCGCCAACAGGACGAGAATCTAAATCGCCACGCATTGACGGAATAATACAGAACGTACAACGATGATTACAGCCTTCCGATATTTTTAAGTAAGCATAATGCTTAGGAGTAAGCTTCACCCCTTGTGGAGGCACTAAATCTATAAATGGGTTATGTACTGGTTTAGCTACATGTTTATGCACTTGTGTTAATACTTCATCATAAGCGTGTGGGCCAGTAACACCTAATACATTGGGGTGAAGTTCGATAATCTCATCTTTTTTAACACCTAAACAACCGGTTACCAACACTTTGCCATTTGCGGCTAATGCTTCACCGATAGTATCTAAAGATTCTTGTACTGCCGAATCAATAAAACCACAGGTATTTACAATCACTAACTCAGCATCATCGTAGCTATTAGTAACATCGTAACCTTCAGTACGTAACTGAGTTAGGATGCGCTCACTATCAACCAAATTTTTGGGGCAGCCTAGTGAAACAAAACCGATTTTCGCACCTTTGCCTTCACTGTTAGTGTTTATTTCTTGCTCTGCTATCACTTTGACAGGTGTTTCAAGGGTTGTGGTTACTTTAGCAATGTTATTGCTTGCCTTAGAAGTTTCTTTAGTAACTGTTTTTTCTGGGCTTTGTGGATCAAATTGTTCTACGGACATATTCTGCTCTACTACTTTAACATCTCTAAAAAGAGCAATTAAAGCTAAATAAGTGATGGTTTAGTTATCGTTATTACAAACTGAGGACGTTTAATAAGATAGCGTTTAATGCGCGAGATTATACAGCAATGCTGAATTGTGTGGTAGTTATTGCACAGGTAAAATAATTACTGCAAATATAATGACTTACGATTGTGTGAGTGTCCGATTACTTTACAGTCATTAGTTAAATAACTTTAAAAAAAATTCATACCCTTGATATTATTATGTATTTATTTTTTGGCGCAATAAATGCTTATGGAGGGTAACAATAATTACAATGCAGCTCTTTTTTGAGAATGTATTAATAAGGAAGTAAATATGAACTCGAAAATGTTAAAAGGCGCTTTTGCTGGTTTAGTTTTATCTATTAGTGGTTTTGCCAATGCGGGATTGATTGAAATAGATTTTGATAATTTATCGTCAGGTACAATTGTTGGGGCTAATTACATTAGTCAGGGTGTGGAATTTGTTGATGCAACTATTGTTTCAATAGGCCTTCCGGGAATGTCAGCTCCGAATGGCATTAATAGATTAGGTGATTATCAATTTTTCCAAGATAACCCAATTGTAGCCATATTTAGCGATTTAATTTCTTCAGTTAGCCTTACAGGTTATGACGTTGGTGCTAATGGATTTATTATGAAAGCATTTGATGCACAAGTTGGTGGCAACCTTTTGCAAAGTATATCTTTTGTAGGTCCAGGAGTAGGGGTTGGAACTAATCATTTATTAACATTGGACGTTGGCGGAATAAGACGAGTTGAGTTTTCTCAAATATCATCAGTGTCGGGAGATGGGGTTGTTTTCGATAACTTTAGCTTCACTACTAAAGCAATTCCAGAACCAACAACTATTGCCATCTTCGCGCTAGGGATTATGGGTTTAGCTGCACGACGATTCAATGCTAGTAAATAAAAAGCAGTAAGCTAACCTGTTTACTGAATTATTTATTAAAAATAAACAGATCATAAAGCACCTCTCGCAAGTTTGGTGCTTTTTTATTGTTTTAATTTACCACTTAAAATCTAACGATTACTCAAACCAGTGACTAAAAAATTGAGCTTGAATCAACGAGCTTCAGTAAATATTACCCTTTTGTCGGTATTTATAACGCAGCAATGATGGTAACTTCCACTAACACTATATCTCGCGCCATAGTTGATTGCACACATGAACGTGCTGGGGCACAACCTTCCGGTAACCAGGCATTCCATAGCTCATTGAATAAAGGTACATCTTTGTTATCTTTAACATGAATAAGCGCTGATAATATTTTTGAGTTATCACTGCCCGCTTCTGCTAAGTACTCATCTATACGTGAAAAACTGACTTGGTTTACTCTGCCATATTTTGTGTCACATCAGGGCTACTTGCCCACATAAATACACAGTATCGTTATGAATGACAATACTGCTAACTTTTTCGATATTACGTTTACGAATGATGGTGATGAATTGACTACTATAAAATTTAAATTAATGATGACAATTAAAGGTTATAGGCATTGTATTGATAGGAGAAATAAAAATCGAGTAAGTGAAGTTTAATTCCATTTTGGATGACAAAATGAAAAGTATTTTAGTAGTGAAATTTATTAGGCTTTAGCTATAAATAGCCAAGCGGTTTGTTGAACTATTGGAAGTAAGCCTATTTATCATCATACTTATGTCTAATTACTTTACACTTTTGAATTAAATAAAAAACCAAAGTCACTATCTATTTGGAACAAAAGGATATTTATTCTTTGGCATAATTGATGCGTAACAAACCAAGTACCGAAAGATTAAAGACCACAATGTTTATTAGAAAATAATACTGAGGAATTTAATATGAATATAAAAATGTTAAAAGCGGCTGCTACTGGGTTAGTTTTATCTGTTAGTAGTTTGGCCAATGCAGGGCTGATTATTATGGATGAAGATACTGAGTATATTGGTTTATTAACTGACTGGGGCAGCGGCTTAAATTTTGTTAATGATCAATGGCAATGGAATGTATCAACAGATTCTGTTTTGTCTTTGGTCTCTATTCAAGATAACTATACCCCAGGTGATGAATTCGCCTTATATGTGGACAACTCTTTGTATGCCTGGGATTCAATCACTTCTGTAGGTAGTTACTTTAAAGGGAGTTCAACTGACATATTTTTAAGTCAAGGAGTGCATACTTTAACGTTTAAACTTACCGCTTCCTGTTGTGAATCTGGTGGAACAAATTATATTAATTTTTCAAGCTTAGTTGCTGTTGAAAAAGTACCAGAGCCAACTACCCTTGCCATCTTCGCCTTAGGACTTATGGGTTTAGTCTCTCGACGATTCAATGCTAGTAAGTAAAAAGTAGTAAGCTGAACTAATTAATTAACTATTTACTGATCTATTTTTTTAAAATAAACAGATCAGTAAATAGATCAGAAAGCACCTCTCGCAAGTTTGGTGCTTTTTTATTGTCTTAATTTACCACTTAAAATCTAACTATTGCTCAAACCAGTGACTAAAAAATTGAGCTTGAATCAACGAGCTTCAGTAAATATTACCCTTTTATCGGTATTTATAACGCAGCAATGATGGTAACTTCCACTAACACTACATCTCGCGCCATAGTTGATTGCACACATGAACGTGCTGGGGCACAACCTTCCGGTAACCAGGCATTCCATAGCTCATTGAATAAAGGTACATCTTTGTTATCTTTAACATGAATAAGCGCTGATAATATTTTTGAGTTATCACTGCCCGCTTCTGCTAAGTACTCATCTATACGTGAAAAACTGACTTGGTTTACTCTGCCATATTTTGTGTCACATCAGGGCTACTTGCCCACATAAATACACAGTATCGTTATGAATGACAATACTGCTAACTTTTTCGCTATTACGTTTACGAATGATGGTGATGAATTGACTACTATAAAATTTGAATTAATGATGACAATTAAAGGTTATTGGCAGTGTATTGATAGGATAAATAAAAATCGAGTAAGTGAAGTTTAATTCCATTTTGGATGACAAAATGAAAATCTATTTAGTAAAAGAGTTAGATGAAAAAAAGTAAAAAAAAGCCAATACCTGTTAGCAAGTATTGGCTTTATCTATTCCTGCCCTAATAACTAGGGAGTTCGACTATTTTTCTGCAGCAAGTTTACGTGCTTGATGCAGTTTCTTGTAGCTCTCAATCAAACGTTGATGTTTATCTAAACCTTCTAGTTTCATGCTCGTTGGTGTTAGCCCAAAAAATCTAACGTCGCCAAATACTGAGCCAACAACATTAGCCATATTCTCTTCACCGAACATTCTATTGAAGTTACCGATAAAGTCTTCAAGTTCCATTTCTTCATCGATAGTAACTTCAAGCACAGCATGAACCGCTTGATAGAATAAACCGCGCGCTACGGTATTGTCGTTGTACTGTAAAAATTCACCTACTAACTCAATGGCATCTTCAAGCGCGCCTAGGGCTAAGCAGATAAGAATTTTCAATTCAAGAATAGTTAGCTGGCCCCAAACAGTATTTTCATCAAATTCAATACCAATTAAAGTTTTGATGTCGATATAGTTATCTTGCTGGCTTTCTTCTAAACGGTCAAACAAACTGGTTAATTGCGCTTCATCTAAGCGATGCAGATTTAAGATGTCTTCGCGGTAAGCAAGCGACTTATTGGTATTGTCCCAAATAAGGTCTTCTACCGGGTAAACTTCTGAATAATCAGGTACTAGAATGCGACAGGCAGTAGCACCAAGTTGATTAAATTCAGCAATATACACTTCTTTACCAAGGTCTTTTAAAATGGCCATTAAACCGGAATTTTCTTCTTCATTGGTGCCGGAGAAATCCCATTCAACAAAATCATAATCGTGCTTAGCACTAAAGAAACGCCATGAGATAACACCGGTTGAATCAATGAAGTGATCAACAAAGTTTTCCGGCTCAGTCACCGCCATGCTGTTAAACGTTGGCTTAGGCACATCATTTAGCCCTTCAAAGCTTCTACCTTGTAATAATTCAGTTAAGCTACGCTCTAACGCGACTTCAAAACTTGGGTGGGCACCAAACGAGGCAAATACACCACCATTTTTTGGGTTCATCAAAGTGACGCACATCACCGGGAATTTACCGCCTAATGAGGCATCTTTAACGACTACAGGGAAACCCTGCGCTTCTAGCCCTTCAATGCCAGCTAAAATAGCTGGGTACTTAGCGATAACCTCTTTTGGTACATCTGGTAAAACAATTTCTTCGGCGATAATTTGTTTTTTGACCGCGCGTTCAAATATTTCTGACAAACATTGAACTTGCGCTTCCGGTAAGTTATTACCTGCGCTCATGCCATTACTTAAAAACAAGTTTTCAATTAAATTTGAAGGGAAATATACCGTTTCACCATCAGACTGGCGTACATAAGGGATTGAGCAAATACCGCGCTCTGTCATGCCTGAGTTGGTATCAATTAAATTTGAACCACGTAGTTCGTCTTCTGGATTGTAAATAGCTAAACAATAATCATCTAAAATATCACTTGGCAGTGCATCATCTACCCCCGGTTTAAACCACTTTTCATTCGGGTAATGAACAAAATCACTGTTAGCAATATCAGTACCGAAGAATTGATCGTTATAAAAGAAGTTACAATTAAGGCGTTCAATAAACTCGCCTAAAGCAGAAGCCAATGCACTTTCTTTCGTTGCACCTTTACCGTTAGTGAAACACATAGGAGATGCGGCATCACGAATATGCAGAGACCAAACATTAGGTACTATATTGCGCCACGAAGAGATTTCGATTTTCATGCCAAGGTCGGCTAACAGGCCGGACATATTGGCAATGGTTTCTTCCAGTGGTAAATCTTTACCTAAAATAAAAGTGCTAGCGCCATCTTCCGGTTGTTGCATCAGCATAGCTTGAGCATCTTCTTCAAGGCTAGTAACGGCCTCAACTTTAAACTCTGGTCCCTTCTGCACGACTTTTTTCACGGTACAGCGGTCAATTGACCTTAAAATACCTTTTTTATCTTTTTCAGAAATACTGTCAGGCAACTCGACCTGAATTTGAAATATTTGGTTATATCTATCTTCTGGGTCAACAATATTATTTTGTGATAAACGAATATTATCGGTTGGGATATCACGAGAATTACAATATACCTTAACAAAGTACGCTGCACACATAGCCGATGACGCAAGGAAGTAATCAAAAGGACCTGGTGCTGAGCCGTCACCTTTATAACGAATAGGTTGATCAGCGATGACACTAAAATCGTCAAACTTGGCTTCAAGTCTAAGATTGTCGAGAAAGTTAACTTTGATTTCCATTGATATATTTCCGAAGTTGTATGCAGCCAATCGATAGACTGGTTCTAATGGCGCTAATTATCGGATTTTTTGCGCCATTAGTCTTGGATTAATTAAGCAATAATGAAATAAATTGCCTAAAGCGCGATTTCTCGATGAAATAGCGCTTACTTCCTCAGGCTTATTTGGCTAAGTTTTTAAAGAGACCTTTACTAAAGAGAAGAGACTTCAATAGTACTATCTGAAAACTGTAACTTTTCGATATCTGCTAAGGTATTCATGCCATCGCGATCATCTTGTAAGTCTTCTACCTTAACTACACCATTTTTATTGGTAATTTGATATTGCGCTGCTTGGCCAGCAAAAACCACGGTATTTACGCCAGCATTGCCGGTAATATTGTTATCAAATTGGTTCACCACCACATTGCTATCTTTGCTGCCGGTCAAAGTGACATCTTTAAGATATTGTGCGTGATGGGTATAAGACAAGCTGCTGTTAAATTTCAAGCTAAAATCACCAACAAAGCTTGCATCTATTCTGGCGTTATAAGTAAGGTAAGGATGGAAAAACTGATTAGCCATTATTGCAGATCCTTGTGGGTCTTTTTCAGCCATATCACTGCGGGTTTTAGCAATGTACATTCCCCACATGCCATATTTACCAGTAAATGCGCCCCATAGGCCATAATAACTATCAACTACTGATGCTAAATATTCTTGTGACAAACTATTTTCAGCGGTTAACTCAGCTATCCAACTTGCTTCACCTGCTGACCAAGCCCAAAGCTTTCCGGATAGTGCTGTTACTTGCGCGGCGCGAATGTCAGCTTGATATTTAGGTAACGCGCCATCAAATTCAGCACCTTGGTCAACACCTATGCCGTAATCATGTACTAGGTGTAAAATCTCCTCAAACGAAGCATCACGATATTCATAGTTTTGCGTGATATACCAGCTGTGACCTTCTACTTGCATTTCACCATAATATAATGGCTGGCCATCAAGTTCAGCGCCGGCATTAGACCCATCGTCAACACCGTTTAGCAGTAATAATATCGCACCATTCTCGGCCATTTTATTGGCAACGGCACTTTTGTCTGCACCATAAGTAGATCCTGGAAAATCGGTTAAATAGTGCTGCAAAATGCCACGGGCACGAACAATTTGATTTTCCATAATTTCATTTTGAGCAATGATATGAATTACGCCGCCATTTGGGGTATTAACCTTGGTATAGCGATCAAACTTTAATGCCGCGCTATAAGTATTCTTTAATTCATCTGGCACTACAGAAATGCCCAAATCATTACTGGCTGGTGTAGTTGTTGGCGTAATAGTGGCCGGAGGCGTTACTGTTTCCTCAGCGGTTGTTTTTTTATCACTACTTGAACCACCACATGCAACTAACGTTGTGCTGATTACAATGGCAAGAGCAACTTTTGTAAAAGATGTTGTAAAACCTTTAGCCAAAGGGCCTTTATTCATTAGGGTCATTATTTTCTCCAAAACTATTCAAACGTAATCAAAAGTAAGTACTCGGTGTTAACCGATAAATCATTGTCTACTATTTGAACAATCTTTAGGGTAAGCGCAAGTAAGCGTTTGTAAGCGATGCCGCGAAAGGTAATCTAACGCAGCCTTATCTCTACGTCACACCATGAGTAAATACCTATCTTGGCGCCAGAGGCAACCAGACCTCACTTGGAATATATCTATTAAAACAAACGCTTGCAACTGAGAAATAAATTGACAGTATTTATCATTTTGAATGGGGCAGAAAATCAGCCAAAAGGGTTAGTAGCGAGATAAAGATCGGCTTGATCGAATTGATATAAAATTTATGTTGAGTGCTCTAGTTAATTACTGCTAATTAGCGACTTTCGGGCTGTGGTCATAAAAAAGCCCTTTACTTGGCTGATTAGTTAACCAGAGTAAAGGGCTTGAGAATTTTAAATTTGGTGTTTTCTTAGCGCTTAGTTAAAAATTATTAAGCTTGCTTCTTGAAACGACGTGATGCTAAACCAATCATGCCTAATGCAAAAATAGCAAGGCTTGATGGTTCTGGCACAGCAACTGAATTGTTATATTCAACTACCGAAGCTACGGATTGATGACTAGCTGGAGTTCCCCAATCGTTCCACCTACCATTAGACTTCCAATTAATTGCAGCGTAATCTTCTCCTTTTGACCAATTATTTGGCTCACCTGCTGCCCAAAAAGTATAACTTAATGCCAGTCCTCTTTCAGGGCCATCCATCCAAATCCAATTTCCTTCACTAGCAGCGTCACTAGCTCCTATCCATGCTCGAGTATTACCAATTAATGCTTTAATGAAATCTTGCTCTTCTTGAGACGTAATTGTTGCTAGATAACCAAATTCACCATTATGGCGACTAGTTAGCGCAATAATCCTAGCATCAAATTCATTTGTTGTTTCAGTCGTTAATTCATACCAATGGTCATTACCACCATCAGCAGATTCCCATTGGATAAGTGTAGCATTGGCCACACCACTAACAAACAAGGTGAAGCTTGCAAAAGCAAGGGTTAAAAATGTATTTTTCATTTAAGTTTCCATGTAAAAGCTATCGATAAAGTTGATAGGCAATAATTTAATTAGCACCCCAAAGGTGCGTTTCAACATACAAAGAACACAGTGAGCCTTATATATTAAGAACACCTAGGCATTAGCACAGTTCGTGCCAGTTATTTTTTTGCTTTACTTACAACGACCTATGATAATCATGGAATCAATTGCGCCATCAACCAAAATAAACTGTAAAATAACCTGACACCGAAGTCAATAAATAGCGATTTAATTATATAATAAACACAAATACACACCTTTACTGATTGAAAACAACGTAATGAATATGATTACTCAGTTAACACTCCATATAAAACCATTTCTGCTGTTGTCATCCAATGGTTACTCTCAGCTGGAGCAGCTTCAAGGGTATACCAGTAAAAGTCAGTCGTTATGCCGATAGCATTATAATAATCAAGATAGCTCACATGCGCTTGATGATCACGAGGGTAATCTAATGCAGCCTTACCACTGCCATCATCCCATGAATGAACACCTATTTTAGCGCCGGGGGCAATAGAACGTTTGACGCCCGCTAAAAACATATCTGTGCCGCCAGAGGCAACCATGCCATCCGCTGGAATGTGGGTATTGATACCGCGGTCTCTAATTTCCATTGACGCTAATAAATTAATTTCATCATCCATAGAGCCAGGCACGTTTTGCATTACCAGCGTGTTAATTTGTGGGTAGGTAGAAAATAATGTCTGCATAACAGCTAAAGTATCAGTGCCGATAACACCATTCATATAAACTGTAGTTGAACTAGTATCATTGTCTTTAAAAGTAAAGTAAGCCGCTTTAAAGTCCTCTTCACCGCCACCTTCGTCAGTATCCGCTTCAGTTGGGCTAATAATAAAATCTTGAGCTGAATAGTTTCCATCTGGTAATGACGTTGCCAAGCCATATTCAGCATTCGTTAATAAAGCATGCACCGTTAGATCTTTACTTTGTACTTTTTCCAGCGTGTTTAACTGCCACTCATTATTGATTTGAGCCAAACGTTCATCGCCTACTTGAGCCCCTAAAATAGAGGTTAATGACCAATACATATATTCAGTGACCATACAGCTGTAATTACAAGTTTCATCATCATAGGTATACCAAGCGCTACCTGGGTAGCTTGAGGGAATAGTTTCAAACTGACCGCCACGAGCGATATCCATAGCATTAGCGATGTCTGAGCCTATCGCTTCACCAAATACTTCAGGGTAAACACCAGCATAACCAACATGAGTTATTAGGTGTAAAACTTCTTCAATCGTTGCATCAAAACCGCCATCTGCCCCCGCAATAACCACTTCGCTGGCATACAAATCTTGTAACGCTTCTGACTCAGGTATTTTTTCAAATAAAGTCTCTATTTCCGCTTCATCTTTAGTCATGATTAAGGTCGCGCCTTGCTCAAGCATGTGCTCTACCACTAAGGCATTATCTGGCTGACCATCTCCATCATTATCTAGGTATTGCGCCATCACGTTAGCGGCGTGTAACATCGCTTCATCTGGGGTTTGTTCGGTACCGTAAATTGGAATACCAAATACAGAAATTTTCTTCGAAAAGGCTTGCTCTAATGCTGCATCCCCACCGTCTTCACTTTCATAAGTTAACGCTGGAATTTTATCTACACAGCTAGTATCAAGCGCTTTATTTGGCTCAGCTAAAAAGTCACTAGCCAGAGTATTAAAACAACTAGAGTCAGAAAACAGCTGTCCATGACCACCTTGTGGGTTAGTTATGTTTTGCGCATTAGGCATATTTTTAGCAACCAATGTGCCCCACGCTGCTGGTGTTTGTGTGTCTTGTAAACCATTAAGCATTAATACCGGTAAGTTACTGTTAACGGCATGTATCTCAATATCGTTGGCTGGGGTAACATCCCAAACGTTACAAGAAGCCTGATCAAAGCCCATATGGTACATATCAGCTACCGTAACTTGTATACTTGTCGACCAACCTTGACTATTATCACCCGTTAAGGCGGTAATATTTAAAAATGGATATTCTTCAGCGCAGATAGTGGATAAACCCATAGCGTTGTAAAATCTGTCTTCTGAGCCCTGTTCCTCATCTTGAGAGTTATCTTGTGTAGAGGCTTGTGCAGAGGCTTGTGCAGAGCCTTCACCTTCCCCCATACCTTGCTCAGCCATCATAGTTTCGATGACAGACAAATAGCTGCTAACATCTTCATTCACGGCTAATAAGTAATCAACAATTACCGGCTCTGTACCAAGCTCAAGTAATATTTGAATAAACTCTCGACTCTCATCAATCATGCCTTCAATGTGCATACGGGCAATAATATCTTCGATAACCATTTTGAACTCATCAGCAGGACAGTCAGCTGAATTGTCGCAGTTTTTTACTATTTGATTTAACGACTCATAATTTGCCCACGGCGTATCCGTAATACCGTTAACTTCTATCGGGAACATGCCATCGAGAATAACACTGCGAATACCTTCGCTATTTTCTCGCATAATCGTGGTGGCAAGACGAGTACCATATGAGATACCATATAAATTCCACTGTGGAATATCTAAGACCTTTCTTAACTCAACAAAGTCCATAGCACTTTGCACGCTGCGATAAGCATCTAAATCAATACCTGATGCTTCAAGCCTTGTTTTACAGGCTGTTAACTGCTCTGCTGTACCGGCTTCCTCAAATTCACTACAAAATAATGCTGGTTTTGAATAACCGGTACCACGTTGGTCAACTAAGTAGACATCCCTGTCGTTGATAAAGGTGCCAGTTGCAACGACTTGCGCAATACTGGAGCTGGCACTGCCACCCGGCCCACCTGCTAGATAAACAACAGGGTCGGCTTTTTTATTGGCTGAAGTAGACGCTAGTTTAATTACCGCTATTTCAATATTTTTCGTTGAGGCTGGTTTGCCATATATGGCGTGTTTTTCTGGCACTGTCAGATATCCACAACTAGATCCTGAGGTTAAAAGTGATAATTGTGGCGCTGACAGCATATCCTTACATTCAACGTCTTTATATGCGCTAACTTCAGGAACAGTTGGTGTGATTGTGGTTTCTTTTTTTGCATCAGAGCCACCACAAGCAGTTAATATGCTTGTCGTCATTACTGCCAAAGCAATAAGTGATTTATTTGTTTTAATCATTGATAGATATCCTTCATTACTAATTAATAGTTGCGCCCTAGTCGTTTGCAATAGTGTTTTTGCAAAGCTGTTATTCGCAACAAAAGCGATGAGTTATTATCAATTATTTAAAGGGGCTTTAGGGTAAGCGCAAGTAAGCGTTTGTAAGCACTTGGTTAGCTGTTTGCATTCAATGAGATAGAGGGGGTTTCAGTGAAAAGAAGCTAAAGTGCTTGATAAATCGCGGTGATTTGTACGCTAAACAAAACGATATTACTTCATCTATACAATCACAGCTGATACCCGCCTTAGCATGATGATTTTCTCTGGCTACTTTGCTGATACAACTGTTCTAACATGGTTAACTTGCTGTTGGAGCAGTCACTTTGGGTAGGCTAATAATAAAGTGTACCCCTGTAGCAGATTTTAATATTGATATGTCGCCATGTAACTGCTGGGTGATGATGCTTTTGGCAATACTAAGCCCTAAACCAATACAGCCTGACGTCCGGTTTGTACTATAGAATGGGGAAAAAATCTTCTTATGGTCTGCCTCATCAATACCTTTACCATTATCTAAATAATGTAGCTTGATAACCTTAGGGTAATTTTTAAATTTAATTTCTATTGCCGGATTTTCTACGCCAACTAAGCCATGCTCAAAGGAGTTTTTGCAGAGGATATGTAAAACTTTCAGGAATAATTCAGCTGAAATAAATGCCTGAGTATCAAGGTTTTCATTATGCTCAATGTCATACTTTACTTGATGACTATTCAGCTCATTCTTATATTTATCTAGCGCACCTTTTATTAAGGGATATAAAGCTATGGACTTACCAGTGGTTGAATAATCATTCGCTAATAGTTCCCTTAATGTCGTTACTTTCTCGGCAGAATCCCCTAAGCTTTTACTAAGAAGTTTGGCACTTGCTTGCATGGTATTAAGACAGTTAATTAGCGTTTTTTGGTTAAGTGATTTGTCATTTAATTTTTGCTGAATGTTTTCTATGTTTGACTCGATAATACTCGCAGTGGTAATTCCTACCCCTAATGGGGTATTAATTTCATGAGAAATGCCTTGGATCAACATAGTAATATCTTCAAGCTGCTGTTTTTCATCTTCAATACGTTGAAAATGTAATTGCTGCAATTGCACCTCAAAACTTTGCTTGATGGCTGCCAATAACTCCATGGTTGTTTCTGAGAAAACATGCTCTTTGTTATCTAAAATACAGACAGTGCCAAAGGGGCTACCTTCACCATCAACTATGGGTAAGCCCAAATAGGCCACCATATTAAGTTTTATGTCAGGGTTATTCTGCCACTTTTCATCAATGAGGGCATTTGGCACATGGAGTTGCTGCTGAGACTTAATAACGTGCTCACAATAAAGTCCTGAGCCATTGAGGACTTCAGCATCACCAATATTATAGGGATTTTCACTAGAATCGTTTTTGCTAAAAACGCTAATCTGCTCCTGATCTACTCTCATAACTAAGGCAACGGGTACCTCGGCAAGTTTAGCAACTACCGCAAGGGTTTTATTCCAGCTATCGATTAATTGCTGATAATTTTGATTATGCAAAGAATCTTCTCCATAAGGCCATGCATCAATTAATGGTAGTCATGGTAGCATAAGAAAGGATTGCTAAGTCAGCAATAGAAAGAGCTTTTAGTTACGCGCCTAGCTAAAAGGTAAGGCTTAAGGCTAAATAAATTCTCAATCAGTATGGCTGAGCAGCATGGTTGTTCCCCCCCTTACAAAGTAAGCCAGTGTAAGCAATAACCAACCTATGTAAGCACATGTAAGCTAGACTTTATTAGCGGGAACTTTTACGTTAAATTTGCATCCTGTTTTGAAAAAAAAGAAAACAAAGAGAAAAACAATGGACAAAACACGAATATTACTGATTGAAGATGACGCTGAAATATCACGCTTAACCGCCATGTATTTAGACGTTGAAGGTTATCAAGTTGCCGTTATTGATGATGGTTCACTGGCCTTAGCGGCAATAAAAAGAACTAAACCTGATCTAATAATTCTTGATTTAATGTTACCCGGCATGAGCGGTATTGAGATATGTAAAGCAGCCCGAGAATTTTACCAGCAACCAATATTAATTCTCACCGCTTGTGATGATGATATCAGTGAAGTCAGTTTACTAAAAATGGGCGCCGATGATTATTTAGTTAAACCCTTACGCCCGCATGTGCTCGTAGCCAGAATAGAAGCATTGTTAAGACGTACCCAAACTAATCAAGCAGCTGCAGCAACCGCTTTAACAATCAGTGAAGCCAGTAATAAAGTCACCTTTCAAGGCAAGTTATTAACGCTTACTGGCTCGGAATATGAAATGCTAAAATTACTTCACAAAAATGTCGGTAAGGTGATTTCACGTGAACAATGCTGTCAGGCACTAAGAGGCATAGATTATGACTTTAGTAATCGCTCTATCGACATGCGTATATCAGCTTTGCGAAAAAAATTAGGTGATGATCAAATGCCCTATCAAGTTATCACTACCATAAGAAACCAAGGTTATAAGTTAATTAATGAGTAAATTAGCAATAAAAAGCCTATCGCTTTCTTTATTCTCTCGCCTTTATTTAGTTATTGTTATTTCAGTAATTATTAGTATTTCATTAACCAAATATTTTATGAATAGCTTTGAGGAGCAAGAAGACTTTAACGAGCTTGTTGCTGAAATGAATTTTATTTTCAAAGAAATTTCGGTAAATGCCCAAAGACAAATAAATAGTGCTCAACAAGATATTCCACTCGGTTTTCCATTGGATAACTTTCTTAGCGCTAAACTCGTTAATCCCGAAATGAATAGTGAGGTTTGCCCTTCATGTCAATTAATCACTAGCATTAACAATACTTATTATTATCAAAGACATGATGGCGGGTATTTAGTCGAATTTAAACTACCTAACGCAAAAAGTAATATCATTATTATTGAGAAAAGTAATAGTGAACTCAACCCTGAGGACTTACCTAAAGACTTAGCTGAAGAATTGGCGGAAGAATTAGCTGAAGGTATAATATATGGTCAGGAGATTGATTTGATATTCCTGTCATTGATACTGGTCACTTCATTATTTCTTGGCATTGCCATTTATTGGCCAATCAAAAATCTCCAAAACCAAATTAAAGCACTTATTGATACTCACCAGCAATTTGGCTCCGGAGATATGCAGGCTAAGGCCAATGAAGATATCCAAAAACCTTTAGATAAGCTTGCTCATAGCTTTAATGACATGGCGCAAGCAATCGCTGACAATGTAAAAGAGCGTGATACTTTTTCCCAAGCCATTCCTCATGAAGTGAGAACGCCATTAAGTCGTATTCAATTAGCATCAGGGTTAATTCGTAGAAAAAGTACTGATTTAGATATATTGGCATTAGTTGATGACGTTGATAACTATGTGGTCGATATTAATGAATTGATAAGTCAGATTGTGGAATATTCAAAAATAAATTCAACTATCGTTGCTGGCTCAATCTCAAAGAGTGAAAGTGAGGTAGATCAGTTTCAAACGATTGAACTAAAGGCATTTATCGAATCAAGATTGCAGCTTTTAGCAAAAAACCAAAACAAAGAGTACAGCTTAATCGTTGGTGAATCACTAGAGCTAACGACCAACCCTTTCTATCTAAGGTTGTTAGTTGATAACTTTATTAAAAACGCCTTTAACTATGCCCAAGGTGAAATAAAAATTTCTGCCAAGGTCACTCGCTTTAATGGTAATCAGCAATTGTCTATAACTGTTGAAGATGATGGTGCTGGTATTCCGCTTGATGACAGAGAGACCATCTTTATTGCTTTTGCCCGATTGGATAAGAGTCGCAGCCGAAAAACTGGCGGTTTAGGTCTTGGTCTACCTATAGCAAAAGCTGCAGCGACAAAAATGGCCGGTAAAATTGTCGTCTCTGAATCGTATTTAGGTGGTGCACTGTTTTCTTTTACTAAAGAGCTTTAATAGCGAGTGTTTCATTACCACATTTTGCTAAACAACCGATGGTAACGAAACTATTTCTTTAGGAACGTTATTTAAGCTCTGTTTTTAACTCTTTCTTTAAGGTAAGTAAGTGCATCTAATCGATTAGCAAAAACATGCTCTGTTGGTATTTTATCGAGCAGCTTCAATTTATTAAAATCATTACGTACCCGTTCACAGACATTTGACAGTAAAATATCTCGTCCTTGATTTCGATAACTGACAATAATTTCTTCAATGGCGATAGTACTGGTAATGCCAACAAAGCGGGCATCGGTTAAATCAATGAGTAGAGTTTTATTTTGATCCGTCTCTGAAACACTTTGTTTTAAGCCGCGAGCAACACCAAAACCAATAGGTCCAGAAATATTAAGCAATAATACACTGTCATCCATCGCTTCAAATAATTGCTTTTCCGCAATAGTTAAATGTTCAGCTTCTTTAGCAGTGCAGAGCTTTATATTATCGAGTTGGATTTCTGATAAGCGGCGAATAGTGACTAGGTTTGCTAAAAACACACCAACTAATACCGCAGTGACTAGATCAAAGGCGACCGACATAACCATGGTAGAGATCATCAAACCAACGCTAAACAAGGGTATTTGATGGATGCGTTTAAGGAAGTTCCAATCAATGATACTGATGCCAACATGGGTCAAAATTGCCGCTAACACAGCCACTGGAATATAGGCGGTGTATTCCCCTGCCCATAAGACGATAGCTAAGATAAACAGCGCATGAAGAATGCCCGATAAAGGCGTAGTACCACCAGCCCTTAAATTGGTTACTGTGCGCATAGTTGCGCCACCACCAGGTAATGCGCCAAATAATCCAGCAACCATATTACCTATGCCTTGACCAACCAACTCTTGGTCAGAGTCATGTAATTCATTGGTAATACTATCCACTGTTAATGAAGTCATTAATGAATCAAGCGTACTTAAGGTGGCAATTAATAACGCCGATTTAATCATTTCACTGGCTAAAGAGCTTTCCCACACCGGCATATTAAAAGAAGGTAATTCACTGGCAATCGCGCCAACAACGGGCATTTCAGCGCCAGAAAAGATATAAAAGCATGTTGCACCTGCTACCGCAATAATGCTGGCTGGTACCACACGACTAAATTTTTGCGGCCAGATAAAGAGTATTGCTAAACAAGCCAAGCCCAATAAGGTATTAGTGCTAGTTAAGGTACCTAACGAAAGCTGTAATTCGGGTAAAGAGTGACCAAATAATGGCTCGATTTGAGAAAGAATGATTAATACGCCAATACCCGAGGTAAAGCCTGATATAACCGGGTATGATACGAGAATAAAATACTTACCTAGCTTAAAAAAGCCAAATAACATTTGAAACAAACCAGCAAGTGTTACCACGGTAAATGCTGCCGCAATGCCATTATCGGGCGATTGCGCGACAAAGCTAGTTAATATGGCCACCATGGCAACGGTTAAACCCGTATTGGGGCCAGAAATTTGTTGATTAGTGCCGCCAAACAAAGAAGCAAATAAACCGGTTATAATTGCACAATAAATACCTGCGCTGGCGCCCGCTCCCGATGTAACCCCGAAAGCTAAAGCAAAAGGTAAAGCAACAATTGTTGATGTCAACGCACCAAAAACATCACCTTTAATGGTTTGTCGATTAAAATGTGCTAGAGAGAGCATGGCTACCTAATTTAATTTTATGGTTAATGACATTAACTTACCTGAAAGTATTACCGCCTATTTGATATCGCGTACTTTTCTCAAATAATGCCGTGAAAAACCCTCTTGCTAAACGATTTACAGCAAAACTGCTGTCGCTCGAATGAGGCTTACGGGGAATTGTACACTAAAAAAGCATTTCTTGACACTATTGACAAGTTTTCTGTTTTAAGGATAGGATGAAGTGTTGTTCATGAGACAAAAAGCAAAAATTAATAATGACATTTGCGAGAACTAAATTCTGGGAGCTATGCTGAAACCTTCGGATTATTCAGAATTGAATATACCTTGATTTTACCAGGTGAAATTTGCATGTTTTACTTTTCACCGTGTTATCAAGTTAACTTTAATTTATAGGGTATCGCGAATATCCTATAGTCCAGAAGAGTTTCACCATATGGAATTAACAAGCAACTATACTTATTAACTTTAACTTTTATTTATGTATTAATGATACAGCTAAACAGAAATTGGGTCCAACACAGCCTCTTTCTAGCAAGCGCTGGCATTATCGAGTTTATCGGTAGCACAGCAACAAAAAGGTCAATAACTAAAATTATTACAAGTAGGTCAACTTTAAAAATACAAATAAACGACCTTAAATATCAATCAACGAGAGAACTGTAGTTATGGAACAGGTTAGTAAATCTTACGAGAAGCAAGAAGAGCAAGAAGATAAAGCTAAAGACTTAGGTCTGTTAGAACGTCTTTTTAAACTATCACAGCATAATACATCGATAAAAACTGAGCTTATGGCGGGTCTTACGACCTTCGTGACCATGTCATATATTATGTTTTTAAACCCGGTAATTATGTCAAATACGGGCATGCCATTTGATGGTTTGTTCTTAGCCACCTGTTTAGGTGCTGCTATTGCCACTATATTAATGGGTATGTATGCTAACTGGCCTGTTGGCCTTGCGCCAGGCATGGGTTTAAATGCCTTCTTCACTTTCTCCGTCGTCGGCGGCATGGGTTACAGTTGGGAAATTGCCCTAGGTGCGGTCTTCCTTTCCGGTGTTCTCTTTGTATTCATGAGTGTTACCCGACTAAGGGAATGGATGCTTGATAGTATTCCCATGAGCTTACGACTTGCCATGACCGCAGGTGTTGGGCTTTTCTTAGGTTTCATCGGCTTACGTTTCACCGGCATTATTGTTGCTAGTCCTGATAACGTAGTTGCTCTTGGCGACATGACTCACTTTGGCTTTGGTCAATTTGGTCCAGAAGCACCGGCATTAGGTTTCTTAAGTTTCTTACTTATTGCGGTGCTTAGCTATCGTAAAGTATTTGGTGCGGTAATCATTGGTATTGCCACAGTAACCTTACTTGCTTTTGTTATGACTTGGGTGTTACCTGCTGATTTCTTCGTTATTTCTGAAGCAGCTAAATCTTTTGCTCCTGCATCTGGTTTTGTTTCTTATAGTGGCATACTCGCTGTTCCTGAGTTTTCTGCTCTTGAGCCTATCTTATGGAAAGCCGATATTGCCGGCGCTTTTCAAGTAGCGTTAATTCCTGTTATTGTAACTTTCTTATTCGTTAACATTTTCGATACCGCGGGCACCTTAATGGGTGTTGCTGAGCGTGCTGGCTTGCAAGACAAAAATGGCAAGATTGAAGGCTTAAGCAAGTCTTTAAAAGCTGACTCAATCGCTTCTGTTATTGGTACAGGTTTTGGTTGTCCTCCGGTAACTTCTTATGTTGAATCTGCTGCAGGTGTTGCTGCTGGTGGCCGTACTGGTCTAACCGCGGTAACTATCGGCTTATTATTTGCTGTTGGTATGTTCTTCTTGCCACTAGCCAAAATGCTACCTGCCTTTGCCGTTGATGGCGCGCTTATCTATGTAGCTATGTTGATGATGAGCTCACTTAAAGGCTTAGATTGGGACGACTTAACGGAATACGCACCAGCCGTGTGTACTACGATTATGATGGCGTTTACCTTCTCTATCGCTAACGGTATTGCCTTTGGTTTTATCACCTACACTGTATTAAAAGTAGGTACGGGTAAATCAGACCAAGTATCTAACGGTGTTTGGGCGTTAACTGTTTTATTTATTGCTAAGTTTATTTTCTTAAACTAAAGACAATATTCGCTAAACCTAAAAAAGCCTTTGTTCACAAAGGCTTTTTTTTGCATGTACAATAGTTAGAAAAAGTAAGAGGCTGTTGAGCGGTATCTGCTTAGCATGATTATAAAACGGTTGCTTTGTATAATATTTCGACAGTAAAAGTTCAACAGCCCTAGCATTTGTAATTTTTTATTCATATAGTTTCAATACCCAACGAACAGCTAATCGCTGAATTTATTAATTAACCAACAAGAAAGAAATAACGATGAAACATACTATTGAGGTCATGATCTCAGAAGAAGAAATCAGAGAACGCGTTGCCCAAATTGGCCAGCAGATCAGTGAACATTATCAAGGCAGCGATAATTTAGTCATGGTCGGTTTGCTACGTGGTTCTTTTGTTTTTATGGCCGACTTAGCCAGAAAGATTACCGTTAATCATAGCGTTGATTTTATGACTGCATCGAGTTACGGCAATAGCATGGAAAGCTCTCGTGACGTTCATATACTAAAAGATCTTGATGATAATATTGAAGGCAAAGATGTTTTACTGGTAGAAGATATTATTGATACCGGTAATACCTTAAGTAAAGTTGTCGAAATTTTAAGTTTACGTGCTCCTAATTCAATTGAAATTTGTACCTTATTAGATAAACCGAGTCGTCGTGAAAAAGATGTTCCGGTAAAATGGATTGGCTTTGAAATTCCTGATGAGTTTGTCGTTGGTGTAGGTATTGACTATGCACAAAAATATCGTCACCTGCCTTATATTGGTAAAGTTATTCCTGAAGAATAAGCTACTTTACTGACAAATATTATGTATAAAAAATCCGACACTAGGTCGGATTTTTTGTTTCAGCCTTAACGAACATGAGCTTATTTCAACGTATTAACGACTTGAACGTTTATGCTTCATAGCGGAAAACTTTTCTAACTGCTCTTCTGTTAATACACTCTTCATGGCAAATTTACTTTTTACTTTCACTAATGCCATCGCAGCAAAGACATCTTGATTACTCGCATGTAATTGACTAAAAGCTTGCTCATCAAAGGTCTCTGCAGACATTAATGTTTTAACTTGCTGACGAAAAGCTTCCATTGCTGGTTTTAATGCTTGCATCTGCACCTTAGCTTCACTTTTAAGTGCTTTAATATCTGCTTGCTGAGTTTCTGATAAATCCAGTTTACGAGTCAGCTTGGCGAATTTTTTTTCACTCATTTTCTGATAGCTTCTATCACCACTTTTATGGTGGTTATGATTGCTATCGCTACCAGCAAAGCTAACAGGCGATAAAACCAAAGCTGAACAAAGTGACGTGGCAATGGCAATATTTTTAAGGGTAGTTTTCATTTGATATTTCCTTGTTAGCTATTTTTAACCCTCTTGGCAAAGAGTTAAATTAACTTCAATTAAGTTGTCTTAAGTGGTTTTTCAGTTCAGCTTTAGTATATCTAGGTATTTTGCAAAGCAGTGCAAGGCTGTGTAAAGCTATGTAAAGTTATGTTCTGTGTCGCTAAGATCACGTAAACTAATTGCTAGGAAACGAATTAAAATCCAGGCAGTCATGCCTCTTCTTAATAAAGTAGTACTCATATGACCCAAGCCATTACTCAAACTAAACACATTTTATTAATAGATGATGACCAAGAACTTGCCGAGTTACTTACCGAGTACCTCGCCTGTGAAAACATTAAGGTAACCTCTTGTTTAGATGGTGCTAGTGGTTTAGCAAAAGCGTTTGATGATTGTTTTGATCTGATACTACTAGATGTCATGATGCCGGTACTCAATGGCTTTGAAGTGTTAAAGGCACTGGGCGGTAACCATAAAACCCCAATTTTAATGCTAACGGCTAGGGGCGATGATAATGATAAAATCTTAGGGCTAGAATTAGGCGCCGATGATTACCTAGCAAAACCCTTCAAACATAGGGAATTATTAGCGCGTATTAACGCCATTTTTAGACGCATCACCATTGTCAAAAGCCAGAGTACTACCGAGATAAAAGAGCCAACAGAACAACTTATTGTCAACCAAGTTAGGATTAACCAAGCGACCCGTGAAATATTTTGTCAAAAGACCTTACTTGAATTAACCGGTACTGAATATTTAGTGCTGGTTTATATGCTTGAACATCACGGTCAAATTATCAGTAAAGCTGAGATATCTGAACAAGTACTGCAACGGAAACTCAGTCCATATGATAGAACCGTTGATGTACATGTCGGCAATGTCCGTAGAAAGTTGCTCGCTATAGACCCAGTAGACAAGATGAAAACAGTGCGTGGCGCAGGTTATGTCTTTTTACAAGGAGAGCAGTAACAGTGCTTAAACAAAATAAAGGGCAGAACAAGTTTGCCTTAGGTATTAGCTTAAAGCTATTTATCGCTTTTTGGTTAGTGATAATCACCTCAGTGCTGATTAGCTATTTAATCACCATGCAATTTAGGCATAGCCCAAGCCAAGAACAGGCTAATCCACAAAAATTGAAATTATTAACACTTTATCAGCAAAGACTAGCTGGTAAAACACACGTAAAACTTAAAGCATTACAACACAAATTCCACCGAAAACATCAGCAACATTTACTCATAAAAAAAGTAGCTACTAACAAGGTTTATGCGCCGAGAAATCGCGGCTGGTCACAAGTAAAAGACTACTTAAAAAGGCACCCCCTTAATAACCCGGTTACTATTGATTTTGATTTTACTAAGGTTACCTCTTCTCAGCCCATAGTAATTAATGGTGAACAGTTTCAACTATTTATAGCCAATGAGTTACACAGAAAACGTTTAGTGAGTTTAGTCTCCCAATTACCTATTGCCTTACGTCTTTTTTTCTTATTAACCATTAGCTTTTTATGTTGCTGGTTATTAGCTAAAAGCTTTACTAAGCCTTTAATAGCGCTGCAAAAAGCCAGTAGAGAATTAGGTGAAGGTAAGTTGGCAACCCGTATAACACAATTTGACCAACGCTCTGATGAGTTTGGCGATCTAGCCCGTAGCTTTAACCAAATGGCCAAGCAATTAGAAAGCAATATTAGCGCCCATCAGCGTTTGTTAGCCGATGTTTCCCATGAACTCAGGTCGCCATTAACTCGTCTACAGTTAGCCGTCGCTTTAGCCGAAAAAAACATGGGCAATAACGCTGAGCAACAGAAGCATTTAAACCGCTGTGAAAAGGAAGTCGATCGTTTAGATGAAATGATTGCCGATGTACTGACTCTTTCAAGACTAGAGCATAGCCATAATACCTTTACTGTCGAAGAGGTCGAATTACAAGGGTTGGTTACACACGTTGTTAATGACTGCCAATACTTTGCTACAAGTAAGGGGGTCACCATAGCGTTACAAGGGAAAGTTAGCGGTTTTATTTTAGCCGACAGTAAACTACTCGTCAGTGCTATCAGCAATATAGTTAATAACGCGGTGAAATATTCACCCGCTCAGCAAGTAGTGACTATTGAATTAAGCCAGCAAGATGAGCAAGTAATGCTAAGTGTTGCTGATCATGGCCCTGGTGTGCCAAATGAAATGATAACAAAGCTTTTCACGCCATTTTTTCGTGTTGCCGATGGCAGAGAGCGCAGTAGCGGTGGTACAGGTTTAGGTCTAGCCATAGCCCAACAAGCGATCCAATTACATCAAGGTGAGATATACGCAGAAAATCAGCCTGGAAGTGGCTTAAAGGTAACTATAATTCTTCCCTCTGTATGGAAATAGCTTTAATTAAATAACAATACGACTTTATCTTTTGTAGTCAAAAAGCAGCTATATTTTCATCTGCTTTTTATTTGTTTATTCCTCAACAATAAAATTGAAACGGTTGAAATATTTAGCGACAAAAAACGCCTTGAACACCTGTGTACTGATGTGACATCGTGAATCGTTTTGATCAGACTTTAATAACATAAGATGGAATTTCAAATGAAAAAAATAATAACACTATGCGCTGTACTTATACTTAGTATGAATGTCGCGTCTGCAACTCAACCGGGTAAAAACATAAGTAAAGCCAGTTATGACAAGGTTTTGTCTACCTTTGTCGATGCAAAAGGACCAGGTGCAGCCGCTATCGTCAGCCAGCACGGTAAAGTACTTTTATAAAGGCGCGCTAGGCATGGCTAATATAGAGCTGCAAGTCCCCTTAAAAACCAACAGTATTTTTCGTCTTGGCTCTATTACTAAACAGTTTACCGCTACTGCTATTATGATGCTCGCTGAGCAAGGAAAATTATCTATTGATGATGATATTCATAAATACGTAGCTGATTTCCCAACTGAAGATCAAGTTGTCACTATTGCCAACCTATTGAGCCATACCTCAGGCATAGCAAATTATACCGAAGATGAACATGTTTGGAATAAACTGATCCCGACACAAACAACGCTTGATGACATGCTGAAAGAGTTTGCCAAACATCCTATGCCATTAAAAACCGGCGAAGCAATGCGTTATTCAAATACTGGTTATGTTTTATTAGGTAAAATTATCGAAGTTGCCAGTAAAAAATATTATGCTGACTTTATTAAACAAGATATATTTGCCAAATTAGGCATGAAAAATAGCCACTTTGGCGGCACTCAACTTATTACGAATAGAGCTAATGGTTACTCTCGTTCAGAGCAAAGTGTCGTTAATGCTGACCCTATTAATATGATGTGGCCGCACGCAGCTGGTTCATTATTATCCACCGTTGATGATTTAAATATTTGGTTTACTGCCCTTCGCGACGGCACCTTAATTTCTAAAGCGAGTTATCAAAAGATGATCACGCCCTTTGTGCTTAATGATAAAAGCACCTCTGAGTATGGTTATGGCTTAGGCATGTTTAAAGTCAATAAGTACACAGCAATTGGTCACGGCGGTGGTATTCACGGTTTTGTTACTCACGCTTTTTACTTACCCGAAGAAGATCTTTATGTCGCCGTATTAAATAATAGTGATTCTGATGGTAATCCACGTGATATAGCCTTACTGCTTGCAGCAAAAGCGCTAAATTTAAATATCCCTGAGTTTAAAGCGATAACGCTAGCAGGCCATAAAATAAAGACTATGATGGGTACTTATCAAGTAAGTGGTGAATCACAACGCACATTAACGTTTGAAAATAATGTCGTTTATTCACAACGTGATGACGGCCGTAAATGGGTAATTAAGCCAATGTCTGACAATAGTTTCTACTATGAAGGCAGCCTGTCCTATTTCACTATTGATAAGAACAAGCAAGGTAAACAGGTGATGAATTTTTACAGTGATTTATCTACCGAGCCGAGCCCTGCAATAAAAGCTGATTAGTAACGTTCATGTATTCTATCGTTAGCTAAATTAAACTAGGTTACACGAGTAAAAAGGATGCTTCAGCATCCTTTTTACCTTCAAATACTATATATATTCCGGTTATAAAAACTAAATTTACCCGATATACAATAGCTATTCGATTAGCTTTTAAAACACATCCCAATGCTCAACAATTTTTTTAATATTGTTATCTAAACGCCATAAATCTACCGTTTGCAAATTATCGGTTCCCGGTCCCGAAAATGTCCAAATTAGATCACCTTCAGCCAAGGTCAAAAAGATTGATAAACCTCCAGTTCCCCCGCCACTAACGAAGTTATACAATCCATCACTACCATTAGGAACCCAATAATTATGCTGCAAGTAGCTTGGGTCGACTAATTCATCAATTAAATCAAGGTTCTTATTGTTGAATAAGTCCAAATAAAAATCAGTAATTATAAGTTTATTTATTTCTTCAACACTCCTATTGGTATTAGCATAGGTATTGGTCGGGTAAATATATAAATCGCTAAAAACAGAGTTACCACTTGCCGTATTCATATTGGGAGTCATAGTAACATCCCAATGTTCCGTAATAACACTGTCTGACAATTTATATAAGTCAACTCTAGCACTTCCAATAAACTCATTATCAACATCTTGTGCATAGTGCCAATGTACTGCGACATAATCGCCATCGGCAACAATATGCTTAATCGTGGCGACATGATTCGGGTTATTAGTAATCATTGCCTCAAAATACTCTTCTTGCCCTGCAACACCCGCTACAATTTCGGTATTATGCTGAATAAAATCTTCTGCATATAAGGAAGTAACTAACCCGGTATTTAAACCATTAATCACATCCGTATAAATTTGTTCAACCACAACTTTATTGGCTTTTTCTTCCTCTGCACAGGCGGTAACACCTAACAATAATATGATACTAACAAGCTTGATTATGTTCATTTAACTTCCTTTTGTAGACTATTTTATTTAATAAATTCCGAACTTAATACTATTCGCGTAATGTTTGTGTGAATGAATTTGATAAAAATTAATATCACAATTCGATTTTGTGTTAATGTGATGTAAAAATACATAATGAAAAAATAAAGAATAAATCATTATTTTATTTACCTTTAATTCAAGTGGTTACATACATTGACAACAACAAAATTTAATGATGAATTCAGTTTTAGTGAGTTTAAAGTTATCCCACAAGCTAATTTGTTAATTAAAAGATCACAGAAAAAACGCCTTGAAGCTAAAGTGATGTCCTTATTAATTCTACTGGCTAGCAAAAGTGGTGAGGTTGTTACACGTAGTGAAATTTTAGCGGCTTTGTGGCCAAATATTGTCGTAGGTGATGAAGTCATTTCCCAGCTCATCTACTCATTACGAAATGCGCTAGCTGACGATGCAAAAAATCCAAAATATATCGAAACGATCCCCAAAAAAGGCTATCGATTTATTGCCGAAATAAAAGTAACCAATACAGATAAAATCACGCCGATAGAGAGCAAAGAAAGAACAAATATTTTGGCTAATAACAACCGAGTTAGTTTGAACAGAAAATGGCTAGTAAGTATTTTCTTACTATTAATCACACCATTTTTTTATGCTTGGTTGGTGAGTAATGACAACTTACAGAAGAGTATTATTAACTTAAAAATTCAGAACATTTTGCCTGTCACCCAAGATATAGGTGTTGAAGGTGATTTTAGCTTTCATGAAAACCATAAAAAAATGGTTTATATAAGCTCTCAGGAAAAACGGGTTGATCTCTACTTGAAGACATTAGGCCAAAATCGCTCAGAGCAAATTACCAATGATGATTGGGTTGAATATTCACCCTTATGGTTAGATAAAAACACGCTTACCTATATCCGAGAAAAGTCAGGCCAATTCCAAATTATCCGTCATGTTCTCCAAAAAAATGCTGAAGTTATTTATGAATCTGATAACGCCATTTTTAATTTAGCACTAAGGGAAAATGCACCATTTACCATAAGTTTTATTGAATACGATAATTACCAACATAATAAATTACATGAAATTAAATCAATAAATTTTATTAATAATAAAGTAACTTATTTACATGAATCAACACTGCATTTACCGAGTGATATTCGATATCAGATCTACTCTTTAGACGGTCAGACTCTTTATTTTTTTAACAACAGTGATCAGGTAAAAGAAATTGTCTCTTTAGATTTAAAGAGCAACCAATACAAAACGCTCACCAACAAGTTCTCTTGGGTCGAACATATAGCTTTGCTTGATTCAGGAAACTTACTTATTTCAGGAGAGGTGTCAGCAACTAAGGGTATTTGGCAGCTAAACTTAAGTGACTATTCTATTAAAAGTCTACTACCCAGCTCTAGTGGACAACGCATTACTCGAGCAAAATTCAAACAAGGTCAAATTTATTATGCCACTTATAAAGCTTCGGCTAATCAAGTAATAGCGGATATTAAACAGCAAACTTTTGATTTTTTACCAAAACTCAATAGTGATGCCAACGAATATTATGGTATTTATTCAAAAGACAATAAAACAATTTATTTTGTTTCAAATCGCACCGGCTATTATGAGCTATGGTCCTATAACGTTAACTCTCAGATAACCACACAAGTGACTCAATTACAGGCAAGTTTTATATATAAGCCCGCTTTATCTAATACTGAAGAACTGCTTGCTGTTGTCTATGAAAAAGAAGAGTTATGGCTCTCCATAATTTCATTAACTACAGGGGAACCTGTGAATGAAAGTAAAATTCCCAGTATGAAATACCCATTAATATGGAGTAAAGATGATAAAAGCATATATATTAGCGAACACAAAAAACACGTTAATATATACCAATACGACAGTGTTACTTTAAAAGCAAAATTAATACAATCTAGAGCTGGGCTTTTTGCCCAAGAGAGTACCAATGGGGAAAGTCTCACATTTATTGATTACAAGATAGGCGGCTTAATTAGTAAAAACATCACTAATGGTACAATATCGCAACTTAGCAGCTCAATTTCTAATTTAGAGTTTCTACGACCTGGAGAACTAAAAGCGGTTGAACAATCTATTTTTGCTGTAAAAAAAGACGGGCCTAAAAGAAAGATAGAGAGGTATGCCATAACAAATGATAATCAAACTCCTCGCAGTAAGATATTGATGGACTTACCTAACTGGTCTCGAGTAACTGACTTTAATGCAAATGGCACCAAAGCTATTTTTTTCAAAGTCAGTCCGCCAGAAGGCGATATTATGACAATACTCTTTGAGCAATAACAATGGCACTTTCATACTATCTGTTTTTATTTAACCTGTATGCTGCTTAGTTTGAGATTAAACAGATTAAATTGGTTATATAGCTTACTAAAAGAACACTTGGCCGCATTCAACTGTCACAGTTGGAATAATAAGAATAACGTGATGGCTAGAATATAAAAACACCAGAATAGGAATTTTTATGCCACGTTTATTTACTTCGGTATTACTAAGCGGTCTGCTTATTTCGGTAACTAGCTTCGCTACTGAAATCATTTTAACTACCTCAGATAATTTCTCCCTGAAAGCGGATTATTATCCAGGGGAAAATATTACGAAAAAACTAAGTAATCGCGCCGTATTAATGCTGCATCAGTGTAATTACAATCGCACTATGTACAACGCCATTGGCGAGCAATTAGCACAACGCGGCATTCATGCGCTTAGTCTAGACTTTAGAGGTTTTGGCGAAAGTATTAGTGAAAAATACAACGTCGATGTAATCCAAAAATTACCGCAAGCAGAGCGAAGACAGGCTTGGTCAAAAATGTCAGCACACTGGCCCGAAGACGTACAGATAGCCTTTGATTATTTAAAAAGTAAAATAGCTACAAATGGTAAAGTGGGCATAATTGGTGCTAGTTGCGGCGGTAGCCAAGCCATCACCCTAGCTGAAAAAGAAAGTATTAGTGCTATTAGCTTTTTCTCTTCATCCCAGCGTGATGAAAATATTGCTCGCTATAGTAAAACACTAGTTGAAAAACCTACACTTATCATAGCTTCAGAAGACGATGGTAGAACCTTCACCAGTGCCAAACTGCTATTTTCAGCCGCTAAACATCCCAAGAGTAAAATGATCTCTTATAAAGGCAGCATGCATGGCTATCCATTACTTGAGAGTGATAAACAGTTAACACAAACCATCGTTGCATGGTTTGCTAGTGAGTTAAAATAAGTATGCGACAATAATAATGCTCAAGCGAATCACACAAACTTGCTAATTCTAGTTTGTGTGGTTGGTCTTTTAATTACTTATTGCTGCCACTGGCTAGTGTGCAGACAGCCAAAAATCATCTTGTTCCACTTTGTAGCAACTAAATATTTTTTCACAACTTCTATTGTTTGATCTTAAGGCAGTTCCAGCCTCTAGCTTTGTACTTTTAAAACTAAAGGCTTCAGGGTCAAACATATCTTCAAACGAAGGGCTTGATGGTATATTGGTGGTTTTATTAGCATGATTAGTCCAAGGGATTTCAGCCAATGTTTTAGCAATATTTCCCTCTGAACCGGTACTGGTACTATTACCGGTAAGAATATTAGCTTGTAACTCACTAATAATTTCGTTTACTTTAATATAGTGACCTTCATCTACTTGACCACTTTTATATAAATAGCTCGCATATTGTTGCGCCACATAGTGCTTGTTTTTTAATGCTTTACCCAGCCATTTGTCTGATTCGCCAACATCTTTGATGCCAAATTCGCCGGTACCAAAAATAATAGCCAATAAAAAAGCTGATTCTGTATGACCATTTCTGGCCGCCTTCCTCAAATATCTAATACCCTCTTTATTATCAATAAAGTTATCCTCCATTAAATAAAACACACCAGCGCGGTATTGTGCATGGGCAAATTTATAATGTGAGGCTTTACGAAAGCTTTTAATCGATTTTTCCAGGTTTTTTTCTGTGCCGTAGCCTTGGTAATAAAGCTCACCTAGCGCTGAAAGAGCTAGAGCTCCTTTCACTTTAACCATAGACTGCCATTTATTGAAAAATATGACACAACTATCTTCCATACATGACTTTACCGGAATAGCCTGAGTTACTGGAGATATGGTGCTTAAGGTAAGAGCTGCTACTATATAAATCAGCTTTCGATAAATCATTGTTATTATTCCATTAATACAATTATTGATTGAATTTCATACTAGCTAAAAAATAGCAATATTACAATTTAAAATCACAGTCTGACTACATAGTCGCTACAACAAGAGAAATACAGACATCTAGCTAAGAACTCTGAACATTATACTTATAACTATCACATAGCAGAAATTAAGATCGCGCCATGAACTTGCTCCCAGAAACAGTGACCACTTGACCTGAACCTTGACATTGACATTGACATTGACATTGACATTGACATTGACATTGTCATTGTCATTGTCATCAAACATAACAACTTTTCATTATTTATCAACAAGCTACCTACCAGCCACATAGACTAGCCATAGTAATGAATCGGTTAAACAAATAAATTAATTATCAGGTTTATATCATGACACTAATCCTCTTATACCTTGCCTATTATTAAGTTAAACCTCGCACAATGCCTTAGCTGGGAGTGTAGATAAAGGCGTGAGCACTTAATCAAAAATTTAACAACGTTACCTGCTAGCAAAAATAATATATTAGAGCGCTTCCGATTAGTACTAAGCAGTTGGGAAACTAAAGGTGGTGATGGTAGTGAATTACACCTTTATACCAATGCATTATCAGGTACCCAGTATAGAAAAATAACACTATTATCGCTACAGCACATGATAAAATGGCTGTAGCGATTCACTGACAAATCACCCTACTTGGCTGTGATCACTCCTTACTAAAAATCGTACAACCACTAAAGGAAATAATAAATATAAAAGCCAAAGCAGACCCCCTGCTGACTTTTCTTCACCATCACTCGATATACTTTCAACTTGTATAAAGGTAGCAATTAACTCTAAACTAGATGATTTTTTAACAATACACTGCTCAAAGCCTCCACTTGCATAATAATAGAACTGCTTAATATTGAACTCCCCTGTTGCGACATCGATAAAGGAGTCATTATTGAAGTCCCCAAAGGCAGTAGCAGTTAGTCCCTCTGTCGGCCGAGCTAACTCTACAGGTTTTGAGTACTCCCCCTCTCCTTGACCATAAATCAAACTCAGTCTTGAAGGTTGATAATGAGCCGTTAAAATATCGACATGCCCATTTTCATCAATATCCCCAAAGGCTGCACCATAACTTGCCCATTGAGTTGAAACGACCTTTCGATCTTTACCATTCTCATTAGAGTAAATGGCAATTTCCCCTAGTTTTATTTCTGCAGTCAAGATCTGTGGAATGGCATTTGGAGATGCTTGAAAAGTATCTAATGTTATCGCTGCTTTTTCAGCAATAATTTTTTGTTCTTTTAGCCCTTCGGTCGTATTTTTGAACCAAGTTATTTTTTCATTGGTTATGCTTTTAACAAGTACAAAAAGATCGCCACTAATGTCAGCATCGAACGAAGAGATAACAAAATCAGGTAAACCATCTAAATCATAATCAATTACAGAAAAAGAGTAAGGGTGAGAATTTTCAAACTTGAAGGTCTTTTCATAAATAAAGCCGCCATTACCATTATTTAGATACAACCTAATACCTCGGTTGTCTGTACTAAACTCAGCGACAAATAAGTCTTTATAACCATCATTATTCCAATCAAAACTGTCTAAGGATGATGGATAAGAGAGTTCTGAAATAATAGTTTTACTCGCGAAAGTACCGTTCCCTAAATTTTCATAACTGTGCACTTGGCCATTAAACAAGCTGATACCTATCAGGTCATCTAGACCATCATTATTAAAGTCTAAGGTCTCTAATGATTTAGCCCCTCCACTTGCAGTGCCAATACCTTTAATATCTGTCTGTTCTGACGGGATAATCACCCCGTTTCCCATGTCGCATTTTTGACCTTGCCAACCGGAAAAATACCAGCCAGGGGATGCCTTAGCCACTAAGGTTTGAGTAGATTTATCCGTTGCGAAATTACAGTTACTTGAACAGGTCTTATCCAGCGCTTCAACTTGTCCCTGACCTACTATCTCTAAATTTACATTAAACGCCATGCTAGTGAAGTTTGTACCAATGAGGCAACTTAAGGTTATCGCTTTCAAAATTAATTTATTCATATTTTCAATGTCTTTTTTTATAGGGGATTATTTTCTATCCTATTTAATATATATGTGTAATTAGGGTGTTATAATGTTGTTATTATTTTTTTATTCATCCATAAAATCAAAAGCTTAAAAAGTCATGAATGTTAATTTCCTTCTAGATCACTATAGGGTTTACCCTAAACATAATAAAATCACCAATGAAAATAAGGTGACAATTCTTGAACCTAAAATAATTCAAGTACTTTGTTTTATGGTTCATCACCAGGGTGAAGTTCTCAGTAGAGAGTATATTGCTGATAATCTCTGGCCTGATACTATTGTCGGTTTAGAGGTAATAACTCGTGCAATTTTTGAGCTTCGAAAGGTGCTTAACGATGACGCTAAAAATCCGAAATATATAGAGACAATAGCGAGAAAGGGTTACTGCTTTATAGGAAAGGCTGAGCCTATTAATAAAGCTAAAAGCCAAGCATATTTACCCAGTTTGTTATTGGTTAAACTTGGCCATAAAAGTGCAATATTGACAGCCTTACTGCTCACTATTATTACCTTCTTCTTACTTATCAGCCCAATTGCACTATTCAAAAATTTTCAAATCAGCAATACAAAACCAGAAAATTATCAAGCCACTATTCTTAGTGACGGTATAGAAAACATTCAATCGGCTGCACTTTCTGCTGATGGATCCAAAGTGCTTTATATACAAACTGATGCCAAGTCCAATGAATCAGTATTGATACTAAAAGATGTGAAAAGCCATAAATATTCAATCTTACAAAAAGGTACTGAGATGTACCGCTCAGTTATTTGGACTGAGAAAAATAATATAGGGTATTTTATTCAATGTAATACCTCTGAATGTAAGATAAATAAGCTATTTGTCGATACAGGCAAGTTACAAGTGGTATATAAAACCAATAAGCGTTTAAAGACGATTAAGCTATCAGCAAAGGGTAAAACATTAGCTTTAACAGCAATAAATAAACACCGTCTGTCTATCTCCCTATTATCGCTAGATTCACAACGAGAAGTGCCGATAAAGCTTGATAATAAAGCAAGTAACTATGCAGCAACATTTAACAATATCGAGCCTGCTATTTTTTATGTTCAACAAAAAGATTCACACTCAACAATCAATAGCTACAACTTAGTAAGTCAACACAGTAGGATAATTTCTACTAAATTCTCTAAAGTCACTAGCTTGCATTCAGAAGATGATGCTAACTTGCTTATTGCCGGTCAAATTGACAGCCTATATTCGGTTTGGCGCTTCAACCTTAACACCAATGAAATTTCACAAGCGCTTTCTATACCAACAAATACCCACGCATATGAATTGGTTTCAAGTCAATCGTCACAACTATTGTTTTATCTTAAAAAAAGCTCAAACATTAATATTGGTGCGCAAGGTTTAGCTAACCATATTGATCTAAAGCAAGTTAATAGTTATGCAAATGACTTAAATGCCATTTGGTCCAGACCAACCAATACGCTTTACTTTGTATCACAACGCACTGGTAGCTATGAACTTTGGAGTCATAACCGACATAAGAATACTAAACTTACCGGCATTCAGGCTGACAGTATTAGACGACCTATTTTAAACGAGAAGAAAAACCAACTGGCTTTCGTTGCTGCTAAAAATAATCAGCTCAAACTTATGATCTATGATATAGCTACTGGGCAGCTCACAGTTAATCAAAACATTGATAAAGAGGTGCATTTATTATCTTGGTCAACTAAAGGTAACTCTATTTACATGAGCATTGCCAGCGAAAACATCTACGATATTTGGCAATTCAATATAGTTAGTAAAGAGTCTAAAAAAATATTACTCGCGGCGGGCCTCATAGCAGAGGAGCAAGAAGATAAAAGTTTCATTTTCGGTGACATAAAAAGCCAAAAATTAATGGTAAAGAAAGCAAATGGCACCATGTCAATTATCAAAGACTTTAAGGGAGTTGCTTTACAATTCAGGCCACACAGTATCAAGATAAATAATAACAGCGACCATTTATATTATGTTGAACAGAAACCAACAAGTATTCAGGTGATGTCGACTCCTCTGGGTGTAATGGTCCAGGAGACTCCAAAAGAGCTCTTTACCCTAACAACTAATGATTTTATTACTGACATCGGCAGGCATGGGAAAGATTACGTAATTTATGATCATTTCGTATCAAAAACATCACAGTTACTTTTATTGCAAGCCGTTGACTAATACCTGTGTAAGCCAAGGCAGCCTAATCAGGTGGATAGCCATAAGAACTTTAATGGTAAACTCATTGCTCCTTTAAACGCTAAGCACATCGCCTCCTTTATCACCACGAACAGTAATGTCTCACGAGTATTGTAGCGATATTGAGTTCTATTGTATTTTAATCAATTGTCGTAACTTGAGTTGTCTAGACTGCTTTTCAACAACATCAGCTTTAGTGATAGCATCAAGGGGAACTTAAATGAATAGTGATATTAAGGCTAGTGCCTCAATAACGATAATGTGAGTACACCTTCATAACATATAATGAGAACCATACTTAGGGATCTGGCTAGCTAAGGTGGGTTGTCTACAGCGATCACGTCAACGTTTAGTTTTTCATTTGCTAATATACAAAAAACTAAATCGGATGAACAGTTGTTAGCTTTTATTAACTTTAGGAAAGTTCTTTTTTGAAACAAAACGGGCACCTCTAATGAGGTGCCCGTTTATTAAATATGGCGGTGAGCGAGAGATTCGAACTCTCGAAAGGGATAAACCTTTACACGCTTTCCAGGCGTGCGCCTTCAGCCACTCGGCCAGCTCACCAATTTTGTGATGAGATTTTAAGTGTTATCAGCACTGTTGTTTAACAAGCGCTATGGTAAAAAAAAAGCCTCGCGGGTGCAAGGCTATTTTAGCTAAAACGCTGTTTAATTTTGATAAAATAGTTTAACTGCTGCTTATTTATTCATAAATCTAGATAAATGAATAATTTTTGCAATTAAGTTAAGCATTACCTTTAACTTTTAACTGATTCTCTGCAGCAAAGTTAAGCATTCTATTTAATGGTACTAATGCTTTTTCGGCAACGCTGAGCTCTACGTTGATTTCTTTACCTATTGGACTTACTAGCGCGTCATGAATCGATTTAAGGCCATTCATTGCCATCCAAGGGCAATTAGCGCAGCTTCTACATGTTGCGCCATTACCGCCGGTAGGTGCGGCTACAAAAGTCTTCTCTGGGTTAGCTTGTTCCATCTTATAAAAAATGCCTTTATCGGTTGCAACGATAAAGTGCTCATTAGGCATTTCTTGACTAGCTTTGATTAATTGGCTGGTTGAACCAACCGCATCTGCCAATTCAATAACATTAGCAGGTGACTCAGGATGCACTAATACAGCAGCATCAGGGTATTGCAACTTAAGGTCACGTAATGCCGAGGCTTTAAACTCATCATGGACAATACAAGCGCCCTGCCACATCAGCATCTTGGCTCCTGTTTCTTTTTCTATATATGCGCCTAGGTGGCGGTCAGGACCCCATAAGATAGGCTTACCCTGACTATCAAGCATATCGACTATCTCAAGGGCAATACTTGAAGTTACCACCCAGTCAGCTCGCGCTTTAACTGCAGCAGAGGTATTTGCATAAACGACAACGGTATGATCAGGGTGTTGATCACAAAAAGCAGAAAACTCTTCAATAGGGCAACCTAAATCTAACGAACAGGTTGCTTCAAGTTCAGGCATTAATACAGTTTTTTCTGGTGTTAATATTTTAGCGGTTTCGCCCATAAACTTAACACCGGCAACAATTAACGTTTCTGCTGAGTGCTGCTTACCAAAACGGGCCATTTCAAGAGAATCGGCAACACAACCACCGGTTTCTTCGGCAAGCGCTTGTATTACAGGGTCAGTATAATAATGAGCAACCAGGACAGCATTTTTTTCTACTAAGAGCTGTTTAATTTTCTCTATGTATTGCACCTTTTCATCATTTTCTAAAGGCTTTGGCTTAGCTGGGAATTGGAAATCAAAATCTACCGCGGTATTACTTACACTCATGGATTCTCTCTAAATCTGGACACGTAAAAACGCGACAATTATAAGGCAAAGCGCCACTAATGTGTAGTAGATAATGGTCTGTATAGGCGCTTCGTTATAGAGTAAATATCATCTATATATCAAGACGTGCTAATAAGATGTTGTAACTAGGTGAGTTCTCGACATATCAAGCTTACTTTCAATGATTATTTGGGATTCTATTTGATAACGAGCTAATTTATTTGGTATTGTCAGCCGTGAAAAATTTGAACCTTCTAACTAACTTAGCTATACGGTTAAGAGCTTTAGCTTATGAATCTGAAGTTTGAATTATCACTAGGGAGGGCTTTAAATATTCTTAAGTTAACTAGGAGTGGTCGGCCTTGAAGGATTTGAACCTTCGAATTAACTTAGCTATACGGTTAAAAGCTTTGGCTTATGAATCTGAAGTTTGAATTATCACTAGGGAGGGCTTTAAATATTCTCAATTGAATTAGGAGTGGTCGGCCGTGAAGGATTTGAACCTTCGAATTAACTTAGCTGTACGGTTAAAAGCTGTGGCTTATGAATCTGAAGTTTGAATTATTACTAGGGGTCTTTGGATATTTTCAATTGAATTAGGAGTGGTCGGCCGTGAAGGATTTGAACCTTCGACAAATTGGTTAAAAGCCAACTGCTCTACCAGCTGAGCTAACGGCCG
>NZ_JABSPA010000004.1:282844-393959 GCF_013214175.1 Colwellia sp.
AGGATTTGAACCTTCGACAAATTGGTTAAAAGCCAACTGCTCTACCAGCTGAGCTAACGGCCGATTCAAGTTTTCTATTTTACATTTACTTGCTCCAATATCTATTAGGATTAGGAGACTTTTTATATTCTGACTAAAGTAGCACTTCAACAAGTAATTACTATAGCTAGAAAATTGGTCGGCCGTGAAGGATTTGAACCTTCGACAAATTGGTTAAAAGCCAACTGCTCTACCAGCTGAGCTAACGGCCGCCGTACGTTGAGTCACTGCCTCAATGCGGGGCATATAATACTCATAATATTTTTAAGTGCAACAATAAATTTCGTTTTTCTTGATATTATTTTCTGTTAGAGCAAATTCTCAACAATACGCTAGTTTTATCAGCAACTAAAAGTAATATAATGCCATTAGCTGCCAATGACCTTACTTGGTTAAACTAGCTAACCGTGGCTTAGCAAGTTTTGCCGCCGTTGATTCTGGGTATTCTTTTACTAACTGTTGATAGCGTGCAATCGCTTTTTTGTTATCTTTTTGCTTTTGAGCAACCATGGCAAGCTTTAATAGCGCATCAGGCCGCTTAGTTGAGTCTTTATGCTTGTTCACCACAATCATAAACTCTTGGCTTGCTTGGGCATGTTCCCCTTGATTAAAGAGCAACTGACCTAACCAGTAATGAGCATTGGGTGCATAGCTAGAATTGGGAAAGTTATTATTAAAGGCCTTAAATTCCACAATAGCTTGCTGGTAACGCTTATCCTTTAACACTAGGTTAAGTGCGCGGTCATAAGCCTCGTTTTCAGTTAAATTATCGCTATAACTGCTCGCATTGACTGCTGTATTAATGCTTGCGCTAGGAATAACAGTAGCTGAAGCTGTTTTACTTGTAGAAGCAAGGACTTCATTCACGCGTCTATCAATTTCTTGATAAAGCTCTCGTTGGCGCTCTAATACTTGGCCTAACTTGTGGGTATGTAATTCGGTTACGCCACGAAGTTCATTAACTTCGGATTGTAATTGGTCCAACTGACGTTGAATATTTACTTGTGCCTTATTACGTGAGTCTAACTTACGTGATAAGGAGATTAATTGCTCTGTTAACGCGGCAGAGTCGATAGAATTGGCGTTAACATCAATGACTGGCGCTTTAGCTACAGCTAACGCACTAAGGGCGCTAGCTGTAAACATCATGCCAAATAAAACTTTATTTAGTTTCATTCAGTTACCTGCTTAGTTGAGACTTATTAAGTCTTAGTAAGTATTAGTAAGTATTAGTAAACTAGTACGGCACGACGGTTTTTAGCAAAAGCATCTTCGCTACGATCTTTAATCATTGGCTTTTCTTCGCCATAGCTAACAACAGTAATTTGGCTAGCGGCAACACCCATGTTTTCTAAATAGGTTACTACTGATTTAGCACGACGTTCACCTAAAGCGATGTTGTACTCTGGCGTACCACGTTCATCAGCATGACCTTCAACTAAAACTTTTACGTCAGAGTTAGTATTTAAAAATTTAGCATGTGCATCTAAAATTGCTGAAAACTGTTCATTTACATTAGAAACATCAAAATCAAAATATATAATGTGCTCTGCACGTAATGCTTCTAATTCTTGACGTTTTTGTTCTTCAATTTCTGCAGCACGTTTAGCAGCAGTAACTCGTACGGCTTCTTGCTCTTTTTGAGCGGCTTCAGCATTTTGAGTGATTTGGGCATTAGTATCGACTTGGCTTTGCTCATCTGTATCTGAGTTTGAGCTACAAGCTGACAAAACGGTAAGAGGTAAAGCAATTGCTAAGCATTTTACTATGTTATTAAAGCGCATTTTATTATCCTTTATTCTAAAAATATAAGTTAAAAATTATTAGTTGTTTTACATATTATTATTATAAAAATGGTGACCAGGCTGGTGCCTTCACTTGACCATCAAGTGCCGGCAATCTAGCTTTAAATCTTCCATCAACCGACACTAAACCCAACACTTGTCGGTTATTATGTAAGGTACTGTATATGATCATACCACCATTAGGCGACACACTTGGCGACTCATCTAAACGCGTTTCGGTTAGCACCTGGAATGCACCCGTAGCTAACTCTTGCTTTGCTAGACGATAATTACCGCGAGTTCTATTGACCATGATCAGCTGTTTACCATCCGGGGTAACCGAACCTCCTAGGTTCATTTCACCATCAAAAGTCAAACGTCTTACTTTTCCCCCGGCTAAATCTACGCGATATAGCTGAGGTTTTCCACCCCGTTCTGAACTAAATATCAATGATTTACCATCTGGTGTCCAACTTGGCTCGGTATCGATGGCTCTATTACGGGTAACACGACGTAATTTTTTAGTCGCTAACGACATAACATATATATCTGGGTTGCCATCTTTTGACAAGACCATCGCCATGCTTTCACCATCAGGTGAGAAGCGAGGTGCACTGTTTATGCCCCTAAATGAGCTAATCAGTTTTCGTTCACCGGTATAAATATCAATGGTATGGATTTGCGCTTGACGATTTTCAAAAGAAACATACGCCAGTTGCTCACCGTTGGGACGCCAAGATGGCGACATTAATGGCTCTTTAGAACTTAACAAGACATGTTCGTTAAAACCATCATAATCGGCAAATGCCAATTGATATGGATACTTTCCTTGATCACGAACAATAACGTAGGCAATTTTACTTAAAAAAGCCCCTTTTGTTCCTGTGAGTTTTTCATAGATAACATTGCTAATGCTGTGAGCATAGCGACGAGCTTGATTAGGGTTAATATTGGCACTGCTTTGCGCTAGGATATGGTCTTGTGCTTTAACCAGTTGACCATTACTGAGCATTGACGTTTGGCCGCCGGTGATTTGACCGCGAATAACGTCGACTAATTGATAGCTTACTTGATAACGACCTATTGAAATTTCTTTTATTTTACCAATAACAATGGCTTCTGCGCCTAAGCTAGCCCAGGCACTGAAATCAATATTTTTATCATCAGTAATAATCTCAGGGAACTTGTTTGGGGAAATAGGACTAAATTTACCACTGCGCAATAAATCATCACTAATAACTTTTGCCAGGGATTCTGGACGTTCACCTGTACCTGTCCATTGGAAAGGTACTATGGCTATTGGCCGTGCGCTATCTACACCGCCGGTAATGACTATTTCTAATGCTGCCATCGCACGAGGTGAAGCTAACGCAATAATGGCGCTGATTAAAATACTTGGTAATAATCTCATTTTCTCTACTATATCCCCTTTAATTTGGTGCACTTTTAGGCGTAATACTTAACGAAATATTACATCTTGCACTAAAGATTTTTGCTGGTAAGCCATTTACTCGCTAATGAGCACTAAAACTCAGGTGCAACGGTTACCGCTATTCTGCGCATTTCTTTAAAGACCTCAGGGTCTTTAGAGACAGGTAAAGTACCGGCTTTATAAATAGCACTCTTCGCTGCATCACATACTGTTTTATCGCCTTGCCCTACTTTTACGTTGGTAACAAAGCCCGAAGACGCCAAACTGATAGTTAACTTACAAGACTTATCTGCCATGGTGCTGCGATCTTTGATCATATGACGATTAATACTTTGAGTAATCAAGGCTGAATAGCGCTGAACTTCTGTCATCACTTGCTGCTGACGTGCTTGATTACGACTGGCCATTTCAGCGGCCATTTGCTCGGCTAGCAGAGCATCTTGTATAGCCTGCTCTTTCGCTGCTATTTCTTGACGCTTACGCTCAGCTATTTTATCAAGTCGTAACTGCTCGGATTTTTTCGCTGCAGCTTCCTCTTTTAAACGTTTAGATCTTGCTGCGGCAGCTGCTTTTTCAGCAACTTGCTTTTCTTGCTCTTTTTGCTTGCGTATTTTTTCAGCTTCGGCCGCTTTTGCTTTGGAAGTTTTTGCCGCTTTATCGGCTTTAATTTTTTCTTGTTCTTTTTTCTTACGCTGACGTTCTAATTTCTTAATACGCGCTTCTTCTCTAGCTCGGCGTTTTTTAGCATCACTTGCCCGCTTTTCTACGTCTTTAAGACGTTGCTTTTCCGCATCGAGTTGTTCAGTTTTCTGCCGTTGTATTTTTTTTATCGCTTGCTCAAATTTGGCTTTATCAATAACCACCGCTTTTATTGGTTCTAAAGACTGGGCTGACGGGGTTGGTTTTGGCTTAGGTGCGGAGGCGAAGTCCCCGGCAAACAAACCAAAAAGCAATACCAGATGTAAAGCAATACTGAACCAGATGGCTTTAAGAAAAGTTGATTTGGCAGTAAAAACAGAAGCTCGTTGCTGTACCACGCTATTCCCCTACCGAGTCGGTCATTAAACCTACCGATGGTACACCGGCAACTGTTTGCAGCATGACCATAAGTTGTATAACTGCATTGTAAGAAACAGCGCCATCACCATTAACCACGACCGGTGTTCCGGGTTCAAGAGCTAAATGCGCTTTTACTAATATCGCAACTTCTTCTGCCGACATCGGCTCTTTATCATTTGCCCCCACCGTTAGGTAATAGCGACCTTGTGCATCAACACTCGCTACTAATGGGGTTTTACTATCTGCATCAAGGGGCTCAGCTTCCGCCTGTGGCAAGTCAACTTTAACGCCTTGGGTAATTAACGGCGTAGTAATCATAAAAATAATCAACAATACCAACATTACATCGATATAAGGGACAACATTAATTTCAGCCACTTTGCGGCGTCTAACTCTTTGGTACATAGTTATGCCTTATTCGCAGATTGCTCCGCAGCAGATTGACGTTGTAATATACTGGAAAATTCATCCATAAAGTTGCCATAGCTGTTCTCAAGCTTTTCTACTTTATGACTAAAACGGTTAAAGAATATAACAGCAGGTATAGCGGCAAATAAGCCCATAGCAGTAGCGATTAGTGCTTCGGCAATACCTGGCGCGACCATAGCAAGTGTCGCCTGTTTTACCGCACCTAAAGCAACAAATGAAGTCATGATGCCCCACACTGTACCGAATAGACCAATATATGGACTAATAGAACCCACTGTAGCCATAAAGGGCAAGTGAGTTTCTAAGCTATCAACTTCTCGTGATAAAGCAACACGCATGGCACGATGAGTACCATCGACAATAATTTGTGGATTATCAATATGACTTTTTCTTAAGCGAGCAAATTCTTTAAAACCTGCAATAAATAAGGTTTCAATACCTTGCACCTGAGGTTTAGCCGAGATTTCACTATAGAGTTTACTTAAATCAGCGCCACTCCAAAACTTATCTTCAAACGCCTTTAGTTCTAATGCTGCTGTTTTTAGTATTTTTCTGCGCTGAAAGATCATCGCCCAGCACATAATTGAGAAGATAAGTAAGATAAGCATAACAAATTGCACTAATAAGCTTGCTTCCATGACTAAGTGGAAAAAGGAAATTTCAGCTGACACGTTTAAACGCTCCTAATATTGATTCGGGAATAGCACAGGGTTTATGCTGGCTAAAATCAACGCAAGCAACACGTATTTTAGCGGTACAAAGTACTTGTTGTGCTTGATTGGTTATTTGTTGTTGAAACACTAAACTTGCCCGTTTCAAAGTTATTATTGTTGACTTTACTTCGAGTAAATCATCGAGTTTGGCTGAGGCAAGGTTGTCCATTTCAACCTTTCTGACCACAAAACCTAACTTTTGTTGCAAAAAAGATTGCTGATTTATTCCTATCTCTCGCAACCACTCGGTACGTGCTCGCTCAAAAAACTTTAAATAATTGGCATAATAGACAATACCGCCAGCATCCGTATCTTCGTAATAAACACGAATAGCGAAATTATGCGCTGTCACTGTGGTTGATTTAGGTACTTCTTCAGACATGACTATTAGTATTATTATGAAATTGAATGATTACTTAAGCTAGGTGGCTCTATAGTAATAGATAAAGCAATGGGCAAACAAGGTGGTAGCGTTAATATTTTACAATTTTAAGTAGAAAAGCCACTAAAAACGATTTTCTTTATAACTAAAAACAAAAAAAGCGCCCTAAGGCGCTTTTTCAACTAGTGCTCACACATCAATTAACTATGACGTGGTGCACGTTCAGTACGACGAGGTGCTCGCTTTTGGCTAACTACTACTTCGTCTGAAGTTGTAATAGCTAAAGGTTGACGACGAACACGTACACCTTTCAATTGATTGAACAAGTCTGTAGGAATACCTTTAGGTAATTGTACAAAACTATGTTTCTCGTGCAAGTTAATCGCACCGATATAGCTGCTATCAAGTGAAATTTCATTAGCGATTGCGCCAACGATATCTCCAGGACGTGCACCATGCTCTTTACCTACTTCAAGGCGGTAAGTCTGCCAATCAACATCGTTACGGTTTACCTTTTCTTTACGAGGTCTTTCTTCACGTGTACCGCGGCTATTTCGATCATTACCACGACTATTACGGTCATTACCACGGCTGTTACGGTCATTGCCACGGCTGTTACGATCGTTACCACGGTCATTACGGTCGTTACGTTCACGCGCATCACGACGAGGCTTAGGATCTTCTTTTGGTTGCAGTGGTTGCTTCATTTGCTTTTGGAAAAGTAATGCTGCGGCAAGGTCAATCATAGAAACTTCAGACTCTGCAGCCATAGCTTCAACAATTTCACGCATGCTTGAGATATCTTTATCAGCAACAATCTTAGCAACTTCAACACGAGTACGCTCAATACGTATTTTACCAATATCTTGGATATTTGGTAAATCGTAGTTAAGAACAGTACCATTCGTTAAACGCTCATAATGACGAATTGAGTACATTTCACGTGGACGTACAAAAGCAATTGACATACCTTCACGACCAGCGCGACCAGTACGACCAATACGGTGAACATATGCTTCGTTATCACCAGGTAAATCATAGTTAATAACTAATGAGATGCGTGGTATATCTAAACCACGAGCAACAACATCAGTAGCAACTAAGATAGATGATTTACCAGATTTCATTTGGTCAATACAACGCTCTCGTTGTGTTTGATTCAAATCACCATTTAGTGCTAATGCAGGGTAACCGGCACGCTCTAATTTTTCTGCAATATCAACAGTATCATTACGAGTACGAACAAAAATAATCATTGCATCGTATTCAACCACTTCAGCAATACGCTCTAACGCAGTCATTTTAGTGATGCCACTAACTTTCCATGCGTACTGAGTAATATTAGCTTTGGCTTTTTTAACAGCGGCAACTTTAATGTGCTCAGGATCTTTTAAGAAACGGTTAGCAATTTTACGAATCGCTGGTGGCATTGTTGCTGAGAACAAACACATTTGTGCAGTTTTTGGGATGTGATCCAAAATCCACTGGATGTCTTCTAAAAAGCCCATGTTTAACATTTCATCTGCTTCATCAAGCACACAAACACGTAATTCATCTAATTTAAGGCTTTTGCGACGTAAATGGTCCATTAAACGACCAGGAGTACCAACAACAACTTGTGCGCCACGCTCTAGTTGTTGAAATTGTGGTCCATAAGATTGGCCACCGTATAATGTAGCAACACGTAAACCTTTCATGTCTTTACCGAAAGACTCAATTGCTTCAGCAACTTGCATCGCTAATTCACGTGTAGGTGCTAAAACCATTAATTGTGGTTTTCTAATTGAAGTATCAATTTTTGCTAATGCAGGTAAACCAAAGGCAGCAGTTTTACCTGTACCTGTTTGTGCTTCACCTAATACGTCTTTACCGGCAAGTAATGGCGGTATGGTGAGTGCTTGAATATCGGTAGCAGATTCAAAGCCAATAGAAAGAACAGCGGATAATAAGTTTTCAGGTAAGCCTAGAGAGGCAAATGCTACAGCTTCAGTAACAGTTTCAGTTTCAGTTTCAGTTTTTTGATCAGTCATAATAATTTTCATCTTCGCAAGGCAGGCGCATTACTTGAGCATAATTACTTGGGCGTAATTATAAAAATCAATCACCAAGCTGCCGCCAAATTAACGGGTGTTAATTAGCTGCACTTAATAGCATTTGATTTAAATTGCTAAGTCTTAACCTGCGTAAAATATATACGAGGAAACCACCAGGAAGACTTTAGGCGCATAGCGTAAATTGACGCTATATTTCTTGCTAATTCTAGGGACGAATTAGCTGGGCAAGTCTATTGGGCGGTAAAACCCCACTCATTCTCAATGTACTTATACATCCATGAACTATTGCTAGTTGGTATAAGTAAGTCACTATCGGACTAACTTTGGCTGAAATTCATTCAACCTGCCATCGAGGCGCGCATTATACAGAGTTTTTAAGGCTTGGCAAGAACTTTATAAAATAATGTCTTGATAAAGGTTGGAGTATTTTATTTTATGTGAGTTAAATAGAAATTTTCTTAATGATTCCCTACCCTCTTGTAAGTCTTTAAATTTAGCCGCTACCACATTGTTGTCGTGTCGAACCAAATCAAGCTCTAGCTTTAACGGCTCTTCTCCGGCTAAGCTCATTTCTAATGAGGTGTGCTGTAAATCTATCGTATGCTCTGCTGAATTAGGGATTTTGAATGTTAATCCTGTGGCAGAAAGTGATAAAACTTCAATTTTTTGATCATGAAAGACGTCAGTAATTGCCACATTTTTAGGTGTATTAACCCGCCAACTACGTTCACTGCCATTAGCATCAATTATTTCTGGCGTACCTAGTTTAGGGGAAAAGTCACCGGCTTTATTCATCGTTAGAGAGACGGGAAACCACAATTGATAATGACTAATTTCTGCTAATAGCGTTAATTTACTGCCCACTAGAATTTGTCTTAACGATTGTGGCACATCAGTTTGCACACTAAGTTGGTGTTTAGCGTCACTAACCATGCAATCTGTTGATGTTTCAGTAAAAATATTATTGAAAAAATCCAGCTCTTCCGTCGAAAATTCCATTTAAACTTCATACCGTTTATTGTTTTTATCTAAAACCACCATAACAAAAGCACTATAAAAGTGCAATTATCGAACTGTTATGGCTTGTTTTTTAACCTTTAGATGAAAAACAATATTACTCTTCGGGTCCATTGAGTATATCGGCAAAGTTTTCTAGTTTATCTAGGGCTAACCCATGGATAGATTTACGTGGATAACGACCTGTTCGACTAATGACACCGGCATCGACATTCATTAAGAGCTCCAATGCTTGGTCAATAGTCTCAACAGCGTGTATGGTAAAGTCGCCACGAGCAACCGCAGCTATCACTTCATCATTAAGCATTAAGTTAATGATATTGGTTTGTGGAATAATAACCCCTTGTTTTCCGGTTAAGCCTTTGTCTTGGCACAACTGGAAGAAGCCTTCTATTTTCTCATTAACGCCACCAATGGATTGCACTTCACCATGTTGGTTAATTGAACCAGTTATCGCTAGGCTTTGATCTATCGGTAATAAGGTAATGGCAGAAATAAGTGCACAAAGCTCAGCCATGGAGGCACTATCGCCATCGATATGCCCATAGGATTGTTCTATGGCTATATTGGCGGATATAGATACAGGAAAGGTTTGTCCATATTTATGACCTAAATATCCGGTTAACAATAATACCCCTTTGGAGTGAATCGACTTACCTAGGTCTACCTCTCGCTCGATATCAGTTACACCTTCACTACCCGCATAAACGGTTGCGGTTATCCGGGCTGGAGTACCAAAAACACTATCACCTATTTCTAACACGGTTAAACCATTGACCTTACCAACATACTCTCCCTCGGTATGGATTAAGACTTGCCGTTCTTTGATTTCACTGAGCCAAGTTTCACTGAGTCGACCAATACGGTGGTTCTTCGCTGCTTGCGCCAAAGCGATATGTTGTGCGGTTAATTCACCCGTACCACCCTGTTTTTGCCAGCAATAATTTGCTTCATCTAGTAAATCATTTATTTGCACAATATTGGCTGAAATCTTGTGTTTATGTGCACTGCGTCTCAGTGCATAACGAACTAGTTCTAATACCGCGTCATTACTAACCTCGGGGTAATTATATTGTTCAGCCCGTCGCCTTATTAATTGACCAAAGGCAATTAAATTACTATCGGTTTTATCTAGATGGCGATCAAAATCAGCTAACACCCGAAAAAGTTCGGTAAACTCTTGATCGTAATCTTGTAAGGTATAATAAATTTCGGCATCACCCAGTAACACCACTTTAACTTGCAGAGGAATTTTTTCAGGCTGTAAGCTATAACCACTTGGCGGGCTATATTCAGAATAAGGGTTTTCAATGGTAATTTGTTGAGTTTTCAAGGCTAGTTTCAAACGCGACCACACCATAGGTTGACTTAGCACTTTGTCGGCATCTAATAATAAATAGCCGCCATTAGCTTTATGCAAAGCACCAGGCCTGATTAACCGATAGCTAGTATAGCTACTGCCTTGAAAACTGGCAAAATCAACATGACCAAAGAGGTTCTGATAGGTTGGGTTTTGCTCATAAACGACCGGAGCTCCTTGTGTGTCATCACGCGGCACCAGTAAGGTGGGCAGAAAACGCTCAACCATCAATTTACGTAACTCTTTATCCGTTGGCATGTCATCAGATTCTGTGACTAGCGTCTCTAATACTGCATCTACTACATGATTTCTTACTTTATCTAAATATTTCAATACGTCTTGATTATTACTAAACTCTTTTTCTAATTCAGTAATATAAGGCTTAATAGCTTGCTCAGCAGTGTCATTTTTAAGCTTTCTTAATTGATCAAAAGACAGTCGTTTCCATAGTGGTAACTCTAATAATTGCTCGGCCAACACATTCTCTAAGTCACCGAGTAGTTGGTAAAACTTGCTTCGTTCCTCTTCATTTAAATTAGAGAATTCTTTATCAGTTAACGGTTTACCATCAACCAAAGGTGAAAATACTAATTCGCCATTTTCTTCATATAAAACCACATTATCTTTTAAAGCAATTTTTTCAACAATACTGATGGCCTGATCATATTTTTTATTAAACTCTCGATCAATGGCGGATTTTTGTCTTTGATAACCCGGGTTATCAAAGACCTCAGGGAATAAACTCAGTAAACCATCGATAAACTTGTTCATACTCACTAAGAGCTGTTTACCATCGCCTGGCTTTAGCGACAAGGTTAAGGGAATATGGCTTTCATCAAAATTATTGGTATAGCACCATTCATCAGGTGCGGTTTTCTCGGAAGCAAGGGACGTTAACATTTGTTTGATTAATGTTTGTCGCCCCGTACCATGCTCACCCATAGCAAAAACATTAAAACCAATTGTCGACATTGATAAACCAAACTCCAACGCCTCTTTTGCCCGCTCATGGCCAACAAAGCCTTGCACGCCGGAATCATGGTTTTTATTGACTGTTTCTTTATTATTGGAAAATAAGGCAACTGATAAGGAAGAAGTAAGTTCATCAACCCCAATACGGGTATGATCGACAAGGCAAGTAAGAGTTTTAGTCATATAAATCCTTTAAAGAGCGTTATGAAGTAACGAGTCTACTAAATAAGGTATCGAAGCAAACGTTTTGAAACTAATTTGAGAAAGTAGCGCATCAAAGTATACATTTCGAAATCAAGGTATCGTAATTTTGTCGCTAGTGTACTTGCTAACATTTTAGCTAACAAGTTGATTCTAAAAGTTAAGTGCTAAGGGTTGAGCGGCAGACGAATAAAGTCTGTTGAGCCACAATGAACACAGTCGCCAATTTCACTAAAATGCAAAATAGTTATTTTTTCATCACACTGCTCACATTGCAGCTCACCAAAGCCAATGAAATCACCACTTTTATAGAGGCCATCATGGTCAAAGTCATCAACCAGCTCAGCCCATTCAACTTGTGACTTATCGGTTAACTGGGCGAGATTCTGCCAAAGTGTTTCATTTAATAAGCCAAGGTAGAGCGAATGTTTAGCTTGTGAGCGATTTAATTGATAAAAATCATGCAAGTCATATTTTAAATTGTCGGAAAATTGTTTCAGCTTTTCCTCAGTCATCGTTTCCGCTGCACCAGCATACAACTTAGCCTGTTTAATAAACTCATCAAGGTGTGGCTTTTGCTCAGTTTTGACTTCAGTTAACCAATCATTGAGCTTTTGATAGATTTCAGCAAAGTAATCATTTTGAAGTGCCATTAGTATTTCCCCTTATGAGTTCAGCGACTGTTGAACTTTAACTATAGGTTTAAGTATAGGAAAAGTTAAAATTTAAGCTTAATTATGCTTGTTGTTACCCCGCCAGATAAGGTATTCTACAGCGATAATCTAACGTCGATTTATCCGCTGTTTATGCAAATTTGCACTCTATAACAGAGAAGATAGCCAACAAGTCGATAACACCTTAAAAGCATTCGAGAAAGCCTTAATGGAAGCCATTTATAATCCTCAAGCGATTGAAGCCACAGTACAAAAATTTTGGACTGATAACAACACATTTCAAGCTATTGAAAATCCAGACAAAGAAAAGTTTTATTGCTTAGCAATGTTCCCTTACCCAAGTGGTCGATTGCACATGGGTCATGTGCGTAACTACAGCTTAGGTGATGTTATTTCCCGTTACCAGCGTATGCAGGGCAAAAATGTCATGCAGCCTATGGGGTGGGATGCTTTTGGCTTACCTGCTGAAAATGCAGCCATTAAAAACAAAACAGCGCCAGGAAAATGGACTTATGAAAATATTGATTACATGCGTAATCAATTACAATCCCTTGGTTTTGGTTACGACTGGAGCCGTGAATTAGCGACTTGTAAGCCTGATTACTATCGTTGGGAACAATGGTTTTTCACTAAGCTTTATGAAAAAGGCTTAGTTTATAAGAAAAATGCCACGGTAAACTGGGATCCGGTTGATCAAACTGTATTAGCAAACGAGCAAGTTATTGACGGTCGTGGCTGGCGTTCAGGTGCAATTGTTGAGCGTAAAGAAATTCCACAATGGTTTATCAAAATCACCGCTTACGCCGAAGAATTACTTGACGATTTAGACAAGTTAACGGAGTGGCCTGAGCAAGTTAAAACCATGCAACGTAACTGGATTGGTCGCTCGCAAGGTGTTGAGATGACTTTTGCTGTCGCAGATTCAGACGACAGTTTTGATATCTACACCACTCGACCAGATACTTTAATGGGTGTTACTTATGTCGCCTTAGCTGCGCAGCATCCATTAGCATTAGCGGCAGCAAAAGATAATGCCGATTTAGCGAAATTTATTGCTGAATGTAAAAACAGCAAAACCACTGAAGCCGACATGGCTGTAATGGAGAAAAAAGGCGTTGATACCGGCCTTAAAGCTCTTCACCCTCTTACCGGTAAGTTAGTGCCAGTATGGGCGGCCAACTTTGTACTAATGGATTATGGCTCAGGTGCAGTTATGTCAGTACCTGGTCATGATCAACGCGATTATGAGTTTGCCACTAAATATGGCTTAGCCATAGAGCAAGTTATTGCCGGTCAAGAGTCTGACGATATTAACAAAGCCGCTATCACAGAAAAGTCGACGCTAATTAACTCTGGCGAATTCGATGGCTTAGATTTCGAACAAGCTTTTAAAGCTATCAGTGAAAAATTAGTCAGTGAAAACAAGGGTAAAACTACCACTAACTACCGTTTACGTGACTGGGGTGTTTCCCGTCAACGTTATTGGGGTACACCAATTCCAATGGTTAACCTAGCTAATGGTGAGTCTGTACCTGTACCGGAAAGTGAATTGCCGGTGTTATTACCTGAAGACGTGGTCATGAATGGTACCACCTCGCCTATTAAAGATGACCCAGAGTGGGCCAAGACAACTTATAACGGTGAAGCAGCATTACGCGAAACAGATACCTTTGATACCTTTATGGAGTCTTCTTGGTATTACGCACGTTACTGTTCACCAAATGACGATACCCAAATGATAGATCCGGCCAAAGCGAATTATTGGTTGCCGGTAGATCAATATATTGGTGGTATTGAACATGCAATTTTACATTTATTATACTCACGCTTCTTCCATAAATTATTACGTGATGTCGGTTTAGTCGATTGTGATGAACCTTTTAAAAAGCTGTTATGCCAAGGTATGGTGCTAGCGGAAACTTTTTACCGTGAAGCTGACAACGGTGCACAAGATTGGATTGCGCCAAGTGATGTTGAAGTCTTAGAACGTAACGATAAAGGCGACATAGTTTCAGCCATTAGCAAGCTTGATGGCCTACCTGTGTTATCTGCTGGCATGAGCAAAATGTCTAAATCGAAAAATAACGGTATTGACCCGCAGAAAGTTATCGAGAAATACGGTGCTGACACTGTGCGTTTATTTATTATGTTCACTTCACCGCCAGAGCAAACGTTAGAATGGTCTGACGCCGGTGTTGAAGGTGCGTATCGTTTTGTTAAGCGAGTTTATAAATTAGCCAATGATTTTGTTGAAAGTACTAGTGATACTACCGTGTCAGATATTGCTGGATTAACATTAAACAGTGATCAGAAGAAATTACGTCGTGAGTTACATAAAACCATTGCTAAAGTTACCGATGATATCGGTCGTCGTAATACCTTTAACACAGCGATTGCTGCCGTTATGGAGTTAATGAATCACTTAAGCAAAGCTAAACTGAACAGTGATGAAGATAAAGCGGTCATGCAAGAAGCTGTTCGCGCTGTGGTATTAATGCTAACACCTATTACCCCACATTTATGTCATCACTTATGGCAAGCGGTTGGCGGTAGCGACTTAAATGTTGAAGATGCTAGCTGGCCTGTAGTTGACGAAAGTGCTCTAATAGAAGATGAGAAGCTTATTATTGTGCAAGTAAATGGCAAGTTACGCGCAAAAATTACCGTTGCTGCTGATGCAAGCAAAGAAGACGTGGAAGCATTGGGCTTAAATGATGAAAACGTATTGAAATTTACTGAAGGTAAAACAATACGCAAAGTTATTTATATCCCTGGCAAGATATTTAACATTGTCGCCAACTAGCTTGTTGCTGCTCACTCACCTGTTCTCGCAATTAAGGGTAAATGATAAATGTATAAATTGAGCCTTGCTATTAAAAGCTTAACCTTTAGAAATTTAGCTATCGCCCTGTTAACCACAAGCTTATTATCTGCTTGTGGTTTTCAACTCCGCGGTGATTATTTACTCGATGATGAGCTGCAAACACTTTATGTCAGCTCAACGGATGTTCACGGTGAGTTGACGCGTTTAGTTAAACTAAATTTAACACGCAATCAAGTTAAAGTATTAAAGCATTCGAAAACGGATATCCCTGAATTACGAATTATTTCAGATAAATTAGATAGACGTACTTTGTCACTATTCGCTAACGGTCAAGTGGCCGAATATGAACTTACTTATTCAGTGCATTATCAAGTGCGCTTTACTGGCGAAGATGCTCAACAGTTCAGTTTTGAACTGTATCGTGATTATCAAGATGATCCTAACCTTGCCTTAGCAAAAAGTAGAGAGTTATCACTTTTATTAAGTGAAATGAGAACGTCGGCCGCCGATAAAATACTCCGTGACTTAGCAAGAATCCAACGCTAGTAGTTAGCTATAGCTATTAGCAAAGCATTTTTTTTAACGCCACCCGTCACTGTAAAATGTATATAAGGTTTCCATGAAAATTTATCATAACCAGCTAGACAATACCCTACGCCAGGGTTTTAAACCTGTTTGGTTGGTTTTTGGTGATGAGCCTTGGCAAAAAGATAACAGCCTTGCTGTTATTAAAAAACATGCAAAAAATCAAGGTTTTAGTGAAATCATTCGTTTTAGTAGTGATACAAGCTTTGACTGGCAACAATTACTTGATGAGTATCAAGCGTTAAGTCTTTTTGCCAGCCAACGTATTATTGAAATTGAATTAACCACGGTAAAAGTCGGTGATGCTGGCAACAAAGCGCTATTAGCTTTGGCTGAACGATTAACCCAAGACTTTAACAGCGGTAATGCCCCACAAGATGTAATGTTCATATTCCACGGCGCCAAACTTGATGCGGCCAGTGCAAATAGAAAGTGGTTTAAAAGCCTAACGAAATTAGGCTGCTATTTGCCCTTGTATGATATTGAATTGAAAGCCATGCCCCAATGGTTGAATAATCAAGCAAGACAGCGAAAGCTTAATGTCTCAGGTGAATTAAACGCACTACTTGTTGAGCTATTTGAAGGTAACTTACTCGCCCTTACCCAAGAGCTAGATAAACTTGTTTTACTCTTTGGCTCACAGGCCATTAGCATTGAGCAAGCCGAACAGTTACTACTCAAACAAGCGAAATTTAATCCCTTTCAAGTTATCGATGCCTTACTGCGAGGGGATTGTGCTAAATGTATTGTTATGCTCGATCAGCTACAGCAAGAAGGCATGGCACCCGCGCAATTAATTTGGGTTTTCCATAAAGAGATAAACCAGTTATACACCATGCTAAATCAATTAGCTCAAGGTGAAAACATGGCTAATGTTTACAAACAATATCGTATTTGGGATAAACGTAAACCCTTGTACCAGCATGCCTTAACTCACATCAAAATTGATAACGTAAAGCGTGCCATGGGCCGTATTGCTGATATTGATTTGTTAAGTAAAACCAGCAGTGAGTTTAATATTTTTATTTTATTAGCTGACTTGTGTGTCACCTTATATCACGGTGAAAAGACCGCTGCCTTTAGCCTAAACTATGGCTAGACCACGGAGCTAAGAGCCAGTGAGTAGTTATATGACTTCAGCAACACTTGATTTGACTAACGGTATCGGTATCTTAGGCGGCACTTTTGACCCCATTCACTTAGGGCATACTCAATCAGCCCAAGCGGTTGCTAATGAGCTTGGCTTAACTAAGGTACTGTTAATACCTGCGCATATTCCCCCTCATAAAACCTCAGCTACTCTAGTGCCCCATGCAAGTGCTGAACAACGCGCAGCCATGGTTGAGATTGCTTGCCAGTCAAGTAAGCTTTTTTTCTGTGACCCGCGAGAATTGAAACGCTCTGGCCATTCTTACACGGTTGAAACCCTCAAAGAACTCAAACAACAATACCCCGAACAAACTTTGTATTTTATTATTGGCATGGACTCACTCATGAGTTTTACCTCTTGGCATCAATATCAAGAAATTTTAACTTTATGTCACTTAGTGGTAAATACTAGGCCTAACTACCCTATTGAACAGCTAAACAAAACAACAAAAGCCTTACTCTGCCAGCACCAAGCCTCTGATATCACTGAACTTAGCCAAGATAAATCTGGTAGGATATACTTTGCCAAAGCATGCTTTTTTGATATTTCATCAACACAAATACGTCAACATTTGGCGCAAAAACAAAGCGGTCATCTGCAACTACAACCAGAAATATCAGAATTTATTCACAAAAATAAGCTTTACCGTTAACCCTGCGCGCAAAAAGTGTTAATATCGCACTATTATTTATAGTTGCTCGCTAAAGAGCACCTCATAGTTACGATTAACGATAGGAATAACACCTTGCAAACTGAACAACTTAAAGCATTTGTCATAGAAAAACTTGAAGACATGAAAGGCAGAGACATTATTGCCCTTAATATTAGCGACAAAGCAAGCTTTGCTGATTACATGATCATTTGTTCAGGTAATTCAAATCGCCATGTAAAATCTATCGCACAATCATTAGCGATGGAGTATCGTGCTCAAGGCCAAGAGCCACGTGGCATGGAAGGCAATGATGTTGGTGAGTGGGCATTAGTCGACTTAGGCGATATTATTGTACATGTGATGACAGATGAACAACGTGATAAATATAACCTAGAGCAGCTTTGGGCTGAATAAATTGCTTGCTAGTTTTGCTTAGTAAAAAGACGAGTGCTATGTGGTTAGTAAGTAAAAGAAGTTACTTTTATTTATCAACCGTCTTGCTCTCGTTATTTTTATCAATGCAATTTCGATCTAGTAAGTTTTAACCGAACAAATAATGCAACATCCTTTTCAATGATGATAACCGAATAATCAAAATAGATTTATGAAACTCACCTTATATGCCGTTGGCAGCAAAATGCCTGCATGGGTTATTCAGGGTTTTACTGAGTATAGCCGCCGCTTCCCCCGAGATTTAAGTTTTAATTTAGTTGAAATTCCCGCAGGTAAACGTGGTAAAAATGCTGACATCACCCGTATCTTAGCAAAAGAAGGTGAATTGTTGCTTTCGGCAATCCCTAAAGGCAACCGTATTGTTACTTTGGAAGTTGAAGGACAACCTTGGACAACACCAAAACTTGCCAAACAGCTAGAAAGCTGGCAACTTGATGGCAGAGATGTCGCTTTACTTGTTGGTGGTCCTGAAGGCTTATCTCCCGCTTGTATTAAAGCGTCGGAGCAAAAGTGGTCATTATCCGCCTTAACGCTGCCTCATCCAATGGTACGAATACTCATTGCAGAGAGTCTATATCGCGCTTGGAGTGTAAACACTAACCACCCTTACCATAGAGAATAGCTTTTGTTGATGACTACGTTGGCCATAGTTTTAGTAAATAATTTTATTTTTGATAGCGTGCGCTAGTGTCTCCACGTCGTATTGTTATTCGAAATCACTCCGCTGAAGCAAACTTATTTGCCCGACGTACTTTTATTGCTTTTTCCGGCGTTGTATTGGTATTACTAATACTCTTTGCCAATGTCTATACCCTGCAAGTCGAATCTTTCGAGAAATACCAAACGCGCTCAAACTCTAACCGCATTAAGCTACTACCGGTAGCGCCAAATCGTGGTTTAATCTATGACAGGCATGGCGTATTACTCGCCGATAACAAACCCGTATATAGTTTAGAAGTGATAGCTGAAGATGTCGATGATATTAAAGCTAGCATAGCGCAAGTAAGCAAACTGCTTAATATCAGCGCAGACCGACAAAGTAAATTTTTCAAATCGATGAAACGCAAGCGTCGTTTTAAACCCGTAGAGTTACACTCCCGCTTAAGTGACCAACAAGTTGCCTTATTCTCAGTAAACCAACATAAATACCCAGGAATTTATGTTAATGCTCGTTTAAAACGCTATTACCCTTTTTCCGATTTAACCACCCATAATCTTGGTTATGTCGCCCGTATAAACAGAAGAGATGCTAAAAAACTAGAGCAAGCAGGAAAAGCTGAGAACTACGCTGCTACCTATGGTATTGGTAAGCTGGGTATTGAAAAATACTATGAGGATATGCTGCATGGCACCATTGGCCATCAAGAAGTAGAGGTCAATAATCAAGGCAGAGTGATTCGTACCTTAAATTATACGCCACCCGTCCCCGGTAAAGACCTGACCTTAACCTTAGATATAGAATTACAAATGATTGCCAAACGCGCCTTATCAGGTAAACGTGGCGCTATAGTTGCTATGGATCCACGTACCGGTGGTATTTTAGCCATGTATTCCAATCCAAGTTACGACGGTAATTTATTTGTTCATGGCATCAGTACTAAAAACTATAAAAAGTTACTTGAATCAAAAGATTTACCGCTTATAAATCGCAGCGTACAAAGTGGTTACCCGCCTGCGTCTACAGTCAAACCATTTCTGGCTTTAACGGGTTTGGAAGAGAATGTTATCACGCCAAAGACTGAAGTTTACGATCCAGGTTGGTATCAGTTAAAAGGTCTACCTAATAAATATCGTGACTGGTTACCTTGGGGCCACGGCAAGGTTAATTTAACCAAGGCTATTGAGCAATCGTGTAACATCTATTTTTATGACCTCGCCTTTAAATTAGGCATTACTAAAATCAGTAACATGATGGAAAGGTTCGGTTTTGGTGACTATACCGGTCTCGACATCTACGAAGAAAATAAAGCAATTATGCCCAGTGTTGCTTGGAAGCGTGCTCGATACAATCAGTCTTGGTATACCGGTGAGACGCTTTCGGTTGGTATTGGCCAAAGTTTTTGGACAGTAACACCACTGCAATTAACCCAAGCGTTGACGACTCTGGTAAATAAAGGTGAACGCAAAATCCCTCATTTACTGAAAGCAAAAAGTGAATTGATTATTGAAAGTAGTGGCAATGCTTATCATCAAATAACGCCAATAGAATATGAACCACGCGCACCTTTAAAGCTTAGAGATGACAAGAATTGGGATATCGTGCTAAACGCCATGCATAATACCGTGCAAAAACTTGGTGCTACCGCCCACAAACCCTTCAAGGGTAGTACCTATGACGCATCAGGTAAAACGGGTTCCGCACAGGTAGCTCGACGTAAGCAAGGTGAGAAGTATGATGCAAAAACCACCTCAGAAAACAAACGTGATAACGCCATGTTTATTGCCTTTGCCCCTTTTGATAAACCTGAAATTGTTATTGCGGTAGCCATTGAAAATGTCGCCAAAGGGGGCGGTGCTACTAATGCTGCGCCAGTGGCAAGACAAATTATGGATCAATATTTTGGTGATAGAGTGATTACCAGTAAAAAACGTAATGTAAAACCCAAGATAGCTACTGATATAGCAGCAACACCACAAGAGGCTGACTAATGCGTAGTACCGGGCAAGATCCACAAAAAGTTCACAGTATTTGGCAACGACTTCATATAGATGTACCGTTACTGTTAGGTATTTTAGCCCTGTTAGCGTTAGGGCTATTTCTGGTTTATAGCGCTGGCGGCCAAGAAACTGCCGTTGTTTACCTGAAAGCCAGAAGCATTGGTGTTGCGCTGTTTGGCATGTTTATCGTCGCACAAATCCCGCCACTGGTTTATCGTAAGTGGGCCGTGCCGGTTTTTGTCTTAGGTTTATTAATGCTGATCAGTGTTTTACTGTTTGGTCATGTCGGCAAAGGCGCTCAACGTTGGTTAGATTTAGGTTTCATGAAATTTCAGCCCTCAGAAATCATGAAACTGATAGTCCCTATTATGATTGCTTGGTTCGTTAGCCAAGAAAACTTACCAGTAAAGATATCCACGGTAATCCTTGCTTTCATTCTCGTACTATTGCCCACTTTACTTATTGCTAAACAGCCGGATTTGGGCACATCTCTGCTGATTGCTAGTTCAGGAATCTTTGTTATTTTTCTTGCTGGTGCAAGCTGGAAGCTCATTGGCGTTTGCCTAGGGTTAGCCTCCGCTTTTGTACCCATTTTATGGATGTTTTTGATGAAAGGTTATCAGAAGCAAAGAGTTTTGACCTTTTTAAACCCAGAGCAAGACCCACTTGGCTCTGGCTACCATATTATCCAGTCTAAAATAGCCATTGGCTCAGGTGGTATTGAAGGTAAAGGCTGGTTACAAGGTACCCAATCACAGTTAGAGTTTCTACCCGAGCGCCATACTGACTTTATATTTTCGGTATTTAGTGAAGAGTTTGGCTTAATTGGTGTTGCTGCTCTGCTTGCCGTCTATTTATTTGTGGTTATGCGCGGCTTATGGATTGCGGTTAATGCCCAACATGCCTTTACTAAACTACTCGCCGGTAGCCTTACCTTAACCTTTTTTGTTTATGTGTTTGTCAACATAGGCATGGTTTCCGGTCTTTTACCTGTGGTTGGTGTACCGCTGCCATTAGTGAGTTTTGGCGGTACTTCCATGGTAACTTTGATGGCCGGGTTTGGCATATTAATGGCCATTAGTACTCATCGACGCTTCCATGTTTAAGCCAAACAACTTACCAGCGCCCCATTTCCTGCTATGACAGTAATTAAAGATATTAAATTTATGAAAGATATAAACCAACGACTTATTTTACTCTGTTTAATATCACTGCTCACTTTGTTAAGTGCGTGCAGCTCTGGCCGCTATCAACAAAAACATGACAGCACGCCAACACGCTTACCAAGCCAAGCAGAATTAAAAGATGCTATTGCCCGCGCAGAGCCCTATAGTCGTGGCGGTAATAAAGATTACCAAGTGTTTGGTAAGCCTTATAAAGTATTGACATCCGCTCATGGCTTTGAACAAACCGGTATTGCTTCTTGGTATGGCAACAAATTTCATGGCCACCTCACCTCAAATGGTGAAATTTATGATATGTATGCCATGAGTGCCGCCCATAAAAACTTACCTTTGCCGACCTATTTAAAAGTCACCAATACAGCTAATAATAAATCGGTCATTGTCCGCGTGAACGACAGAGGCCCTTTTCATCAGTCACGTATTATTGATTTATCCTATAGCGCGGCTTATAAGCTAGACCTGTTAAAAACCGGCACCGCCGAGGTTAAGATATCGGCCATTACTAACTTTGATAAAAAAACTGGCAAAGTCGTAGAGCCCACCACTATCCAGGCATCATCTGTAGTCATTGTCAGTCCCGCGGTTAAGGAACAAACAGTCACTGAAAAGCAACAAGATAAAATGGGTATTGCCACACCTTATATTCAAGTATTGGCCACCAGTAAAAAAGAACTGGCAATTAGCACAGCTAATAAGCTAAAAAATCAGTATAAACAAGCAACCAGTTATCCTGAACATCAAGGACTTTACCGTATTCAAATTGGTCCAATTAGCGATCTTGCCACGTTAAATGCTCTTTTACTGGCTTTAAAGCAAAATGGCTACCCTAACGCTTACCCAAAATCAGCACCATAAAAAGTCCCACACTTAGTTCAAATTAAGCCCGAACAAGGCTCTAATTAGATAATTTGTAGCGGAATTTAAGCCGAAGTTTTATAAACCTTGTTACATATTCAACGCTTTTTCTGCGAATTTATTGAAATACCAAACGGATTAATTAATTAACCAACTTAGAGCTAAATTAGTGAGCTTAGAACAAACAAAATGACTTAAACATAGTTATTCTATATTTCATTCATTTTGTGATGTTATCAGTTTACTAATGAGTTCCCGAAGGGCGAGTTTAAAAGGGTTTATATACTGCGTTATTGATTTTGACAAGGGAATAACCATTATCTTCAATCAATGCCTTGCCTCTAAACCTTTTAATTCTCGCTAAGTGGTCAATAAATTAGTCCGATTGGTATATTATCTGTTTTTTGCCCATAGCCAAGTTTTTTAGAAGTGGTATACTTTCGTCCTGTTGATTTCCCTTACCTTTTCACACACGACTAACACTATGACTAAAACAACAAACTTTTCTGGCAAATATAGCGCCAACAAATTATTGACCTTATTCAGTGGCGCTCTTTTTAGCGCGGCAGTGGTTCTTACACCATCCGCACATGCCATTACTATCATCCCCGATGCGCCACAAATTAATGCTAAAGGCTTTATCTTAATTGACTACACCACGGGTAAAATTATTGCCGAAGAAAATGCTGACACTCTATTAGCGCCAGCCAGTTTAACCAAAATAATGACCAGTTACATTATTGGTAAAGAACTTCAAAACGGTAATATTAAAAACACTGATAAAGTTATGATCAGTGAAAAAGCTTGGGCGAAAAAATTCCCGGACTCTTCAAAAATGTTTATTGAAGTGGGTACCGAAGTATCGGTTAGCTTGTTAAACCAAGGTATTATCGTTGCCTCAGGTAATGATGCTTGTGTTGCTATGGCTGAGCATATTGCCGGTAGCGAAAGTGCCTTTGCCGACTTAATGAATGCCCATGCTGAGCAATTAGGTATGTCGAGCAGCTTTTTTGAAAACAGTCACGGTTTAGACAGCAACTCTCATATGACTACGCCTAGAGATATGGCAACGTTAGCTATCGCGCTTATCCGTGATGTTCCAGAAGAGTATGCGATTTATAAGCAAAAATCTTTCACCTATAACAATATCAAGCAATATAACCGCAACGGTTTATTGTGGGATAAAAGCTTAAATGTTGACGGTATGAAAACTGGTCACACCTCAAATGCAGGTTACAGTTTAGTTACCTCGGCCACTAAAGGCGATATGCGCTTAGTTACTGTGGTTATGGGCACTGCTAGCGAGCGAGCACGAAAAGTAGAAAGTAAGAAACTATTAAACTACGGCTTCCGCTTTTTTGAAACCATCACCCCTTATAAAGCCGGTGAAAAGTTTATCTCTAACCGTGTTTGGATGGGCGACCAAGAAAATGTCGATTTAGGTATTATCTCAGATACACCAATCACCATTCCACGTGGTCAACGTAAAAACCTAAAAGCAAATTTTGAGTTAAACCAACAATTAACGGCACCTTTAGCTAAAGGTACGGTAGTTGGCACTTTGTTTTTACAACTTGGTGATGAAGATATTGCTCAATATCCACTAGTGACTTTGGAAGAAATTAGCGAAGGCAGCTTATTTAGCCGTTTAGTTGACTATGTTAAGTTGCAGTTTGCTAACTAGGCGTTATTAGAATCCAAGTATAAGAGCCTCTTTATTGAGGCTTTTTTGTTTTTAACACAAAAAGATTCATACACTTAAACACAGCTCATACTGCCCTAGCAAAAAAACGTATAAGACAGAGAATAAAAACAATATCAGCACATGAAAATTGATGATAAAATGCCGCCAAAGTACAAACCTAGCTAGATAAAGAAGTAAAAGACCATGAAAACCCATTTTGATGAATTATTAGACTTCCCAACGGTATTAAATTTTAAAGTGATGGGCCTTGCCTGTGACGAATTGCCTGATTTAATTATTGCCGAGTTGCAAAAACATACTCCTGGTGATTATGTGCCAAAAATCAAACCTAGCTCAAAAGGCACTTACCTCTCAGTTTCAATTGCGGTGACAGTGACCAGTAAAGAGCACATTGAAACTATCTACACAACCTTAATGGCTATTGAGCAAGTACGGTACGTTTTATAACACGCTTTAACGCCATCCGTTTTCAAAACCCTAGATTAACGAGGTTTGCTTAGTGCACTCAAATTCAACAGTCGAGCAAGAAACTATTAACCTTGCAGACTCATTGGTTATCCGAGAGTTAGATACCATGGATTACAGCCAAGTTTGGCATGCCATGAAAGATTTTACTGATAGTCGTGATGACACCATTGCTGATGAGTTATGGCTAGTAGAACACCCTGCTGTTTTTACCCAAGGACAAGCAGGAAAAGCCGAACATATACTAATACCTGGCGATATTGAGGTGGTAAAAGTTGACCGTGGTGGTCAAGTGACTTATCACGGCCCAGGTCAGCAAGTTATTTATTGTATGATAAACCTGCGCCGCAAGAAGATAGGTGTTAGACAGCTAGTTACTTTGATCGAAAACAGTATTGTTTCAGCCTTAGCTGATTATAATGTTGTAGCTTATGCCAAAGCTGACGCACCGGGTGTTTATGTCGATGAGAAAAAAGTTGCCTCGTTAGGATTACGAGTACGTAAAGGCTGCTCTTTTCATGGTTTAGCCATCAACGTCAATATGGATTTATCACCTTTCTTACGTATCAACCCCTGTGGTTATGCCGGTTTAGAAATGGTGCAAACTGCCGATTTACAAGGTCCACAAGATACCGCTAGTGCAAGTACTGCGTTAGTGAAACATTTAATAACCTTACTTGAAGCTAATGATGTTAGTTATCAAACAGGTTTACCAAACGAGAAGAACACGCATCATGAGTAGTGATTTAACTTCAGCAACCAAAACAGCCAATCGTGCCGCCGGCGAAAAATTTCGCGATGCCGATAAATTAGCTCACATTCCCATTAAAGTTGTCAGTTCAACAAAAGCTACTATGTTACGTAAACCAAGTTGGTTACGTATCAAGTTGCCTCGCTCGAGTGAACGTATTGATGCCATTAAAGCTAATTTGCGTAAACACAACTTGCACTCGGTGTGTGAAGAAGCATCATGTCCCAATTTAGCAGAATGCTTTAATCACGGCACGGCCACCTTTATGATTTTAGGTGATCTATGTACACGACGTTGTCCCTTTTGTGATGTCGGCCATGGTCGCCCACTACCACCGAATAAAGATGAACCGAAAAAACTTGCCAATAGTTTAAAAGATATGGGCTTAAAGTATGTCGTTATCACCTCGGTAGATAGAGATGATTTACGAGATGGCGGCGCACAACAATTTGCTGATTGCGTAAAAGAAATTGGCGAGCAAGCACCAAACACCAAGGTTGAAATTTTAGTACCTGACTTTCGTGGCCGTATGGATAGAGCATTAGAAATACTTAATCAACATCCGCCGCATGTTTTTAACCATAATATGGAAACTGCGCCACGCCTTTATACCAAAGTTCGTCCCGGTGCAAACTATCAATGGTCATTAGACTTACTGAAGAATTTTGGTGATGCTAACCCTACTGTGCCAACTAAATCTGGCTTAATGGTCGGTTTAGGTGAAACTAACGAAGAAATTTTAGAAGTCATGCAAGACTTACGCAACCATGGCGTTACTATGCTCACTATCGGTCAATACTTACAACCGAGTAAAGACCATTTAGCGGTAGAACGTTATGTGCATCCAGATGATTTTTCTATGCTCGAACGTGAAGCTAAAAAGATGGGCTTTGTCCATGCTGCTTGTGGACCATTAGTTCGTTCAAGTTACCATGCTGACAAACAAGCTGCCGGTGAAGAAGTTAAATAGCTGCTCAGCAATAAATATATTAGATAAACTATCAAAGCCAGTATGATTACACTGGCTTTTTTATTTTCAATATTTAATAACTACTAAAAAAGTGTACACGGGAAAGTCTTGAAATTATTTGAATTAGATACTTATATAAAACATAGTAAAATTATCGCATTAATCGCTATTGCCATTGCTATTATCTCTTGGATTATGGATATAGGCGGTATGGTTTATGAGTGCCCTTATTGCCGTGTGCAACGCTCTGTTATAGGCATATTAGGCTTGATTTTGATACTACCTATATCTTTCCATTGGATTGGGAAGTATGCAGCACTTGTCATAGGTTTTTTTGGTGCCGTAGTTGCCGCAAATCAACATTTCATGGGGTGGAAAAAGGTGTCCGCTGGTGAATTCCAGCTGAATCTGCCTGTAGATCCTTTCATATTATCAGGTCTATCTCTAACTATGATTATGGGTTTAATATATATCATAATGGTTAAAAAACGTTAAGAAGCGTTAAGAGAAAAATGCTCTAGAGTCTTCTATCACTAAGCCACCTGTCCGCTTAGTGATAGCAGACTCTAATAATAAAGCCAGTATCACTACTGGCTTTATTATGTTCACACATTTAATACCTTTACTTTATGGGGTCGCATCCCAAGCATTCCAATCAAAATCGGCATCAAGGGCATAAGATCCAGTGTGTAACTCGCCTCCTTGATGTGTTTTGTCGACTTTATCACCATCGGATTCAGTCCAGTCGTAGAACTCCCAAAGAATAACTGCAGTAAAGACCGATTTTCCCTCGAAGGTCTGCTCTCCCTTCACTCTTATCAAGTCACGACCAACAATATCTCCACCTTCAGTAAATGAAAATGAAAGCTCGATGACATTGGTAGCATAGTCTGCCACTGTGCCATAAAAGGTTTCATCATCCGTCCCGCCTAATACACCATCATCACCATAGGTAGTTATAACAAAGGTCTCGGCGGTTGCGTCAAAGGCAATACGTTCATCATCGACATACCAAGTAAGTCCTTCAAGATTAGCTTTAGTAAAGCTTGATAAATTGGCTTGGTTTTCGCAATCAGCAACCGCTGTTTCAAAATCGTTAATAGAATAAAATACCGTTGGTTTTTCAGCTTCATCATCCCAAGGCGATTCTGTATTACACATTACATTAGCACTATTACCACCAGTACCATCACCCGGTTCACTGGTACCATCAAAGTTCCTGCGATAGTCTGTAGAATGTGTTTGCCCGGTTGCTGGCACTATTGAGTAAATACGCACTAACAAGGTCATGTTAGTTTGATCAAAATCTAGGTCATCTAACAATTTTTGTGAAAACACTGATGAATCAACTGTCGTGCTGGTTGCATCTAGCGCAATAGCTTCATCTTCAACATCATAGTAATTGCCTTGGTTGTCGCTAATTTCAACCCAAATAGAGTCAATGACAGTGCCAGCTTGTAAGGTCCATGACACAGTTAAGTCTTCATCTAAAGCAAAGTTATTTAAAGCCGTAATGCTTTCAGCAGTTAATGCCGGATAGCGACCCGTAGTTTCGGGTAGGTGCAATAAGGTTTTATCAAACATTGCCACTTCACTACCTGTACTCACCATAGGTTGACCCGGCACCGTCAGGTCTAGTTGCTCGGTATATAATTTATAACGAATAATGTCGCCGACGACAAAGGTAGCCGGGTCAACGTCGCCATCCGAATCGCCAAAGCCGGCATAATCCCACTGATACATTTGCGTAGTTTGGTTATAGACTTGCAATTCACCTGCTCCGATGTGCTCTGGGTTACCTAAATAGATAATATCTTTCACGGTTTCACCGTCGGTGCCGTCAATAATAGTCATAGTGGCAGAGGCTAAAGGCGCATTATTAGTACCATTATTGGTAAAGTCATTATCATAAAAGGAAACATTTAAGCCACAACCACCTGATACATCATCAGTACCATCAAAATCGTTACAGTGGAAAGTCAAAAGATCTGCTTCAAAAAATTGTTGATTACCTAATAGTTGCCAAGCTTGACTACTATTTTTTTGTAGCAACCATGTTTCCACTTCAACCTCGACAATACCGTTAATATTGACATTAAAGTCTACCGTTGCGGTGCCAGCTGTTGAGTCAAGATCCCGTACAACTATACTGGAAAAGGCAAGACCAATGACACTAGGGTCGGTAGTAATATCGGTTAAAAACTGGCTCTTAGCTTGGTCTTCATGAAGGAAAGTCTCAGCAAAAAAATTATCAATACTCGCGGAGGTCGGTAAACCGTCAGCAAATGCTGCGGCAAAGTTATTAAATAGATCAGCAATAGCTTGAGTATCTGTTACCGCCGTAGTCAATGCTGCAACATCTACCATTATAACTGCTTGGTTATCATCACTGTCGGTTATATCATCTTCAATACTAGAGCCATCTAAAACATTTTGAATGGTGGCAATGTTCGTCGTCGGGTCAGTTTCAATTTGAATAATATCTAACGCGGCATCTAAACCAGAGTGGTCAGCACTAAAAGTAGTGGTTAGTAAGTTAATAGCTGAATCTAAACCAAGGGCATCAAATACTGCTTGTAGTTTTGCTTGCAGCGCATCTTCTTGCGCTGCAAGTTCTGCGGGGTCTAAGTTTGTCGGCGAGGTTTCATCAAAATAAGCTTCGGCTATTTGATGGGCGGCATTAGCAATTATCAAGTCAGTAAAAGGAGTAATATTTATCGTGCCATCTAAGGTCGCCTCTTCTGCATAGGAATGTAAGCGATAGCTTTTACCACCAACAGTGCCCTCCGCACGTAATCTAAATGGTGGCGTTAAACCAGTCACATCAACCGAATATGTACCATCGGCTTCGATTAATTCAGACTTTGTAGCCCCTAAAGAATCTTTGATAGTAACAGTACCAACGATAGCAGCACCTGCGGCGGCGGTGCCCGTCAGAGTTGGCGGTACGACAGTGACAGTACGTGTTAACGTAGCCACATTACCTGCGTAATCAGTGGCGGTATATGTCAGGGTATAGCTACCTACAGTCATGGTATCAACATTACCTGTGGTTACTACGCTAATTGTGCCGTCGACATTATCAGTGGCGGTTGCGCCTGCATCGGTATAAGTACCATTGACTAACACATTAACTTCGGCTTCCCCAGTTAAAGTTATTACTGGAGCTACGGTATCAGCAGCTACTTTATCATCACCATAACTACTGCCGCCACAACCTGACAATAACAAGGTTGAAATCATGACGGAGAACAAAACATAGCGCGGGTATTGACCAAAAATTTTAGATATTTTAAGCATAATAACCTTCATTTAGTTTCTTATAGTGAAATAAACATAGGTTAGAGTTTCAGATTTCGCTACCAAGAACAGCTTAAATCCTAACTTCTTGGTCAATTAATAAATGAGTAAACTAGTGAGTAGTTAGTGAGTGAATCAGTGCAGAATAATCATGCTCTGCTAGCTGATTGAAATTAAACTAATTAGCTTTAAATTTAGCTAAATTATTATCAATCAAGCCTTTTGGTATATAGCTGCCATAGCACCTGCTGGGTCTTTTATCACTAGATATCGATCAGCGCCGACATTTTTAACTTTAGTTACTAGACTACCGCCATTTCCCACAACTTTATCAGCCGATTCATCCAGGTCTTTGACTAAAAAGTATGGTAACCAAACCGCTGGCATATCTTGATTTTCACCTCTGGCATGACAAATTCCTGTCACTAAGCTTTTTGGTGTTGAAGATAGGGCTGAAGGTGATGGTATGTTTTCTTCCGTGCCTTGATTAGTATACTCTTCACTTACCCTACTAGCCTGACTAAATACATTAGGTTCAGTTGCTGAACTCATGACAAAGTCATGGTATTTTTCATCACCTAATGTCATTGATATTGGCTCGCTATGCCAGCCTAAAACACTTTGATAAAAATGGCTTACCACTTCGGCATCGGCAACCGATAAATCCATCCAAGCCATTTCACCTAGCTTCTCTCCATACATAACGCTGCTCCTAATAACTGATTAAATTATATAAAACGTGGTAAATCTGAGTAATAATCAAAAAACTCTATTACCAAAAATCGATATTCCAAAAAATGCTATTCAAGCCACTTAACCTCGACATCAACATTATTGTTCTTGGTGTAAGCTTAGCTTAGGGTTTTTCGGGTAAAACTTATCTGGCATGCTACTAATGTGCTCAAAGAATCGGGTGTCTTTGTAAGGTAACTTCATAAAACCCGAGATACCAACACCATCTATAGTAGGTAATAGTGCTAAGATTTGTGCTAAACAGGCTTTAAATTCAGCTTTCTTTTCATGGTTTAACAGCATTAAATAACTATGAATTTTTAAATGTTTAGGTAGTACTTCAAAGATAATACAACCGGTATGGTGAATTAAATTCAACTTAGCCAACACTGTCATTAACTCATCCGGTAAATATAGATATTCATCGGGGTCTTTACCGTCTTCAAAGTAGGAGTGCAAACGCGTTACATCATCAACATCGGCAATATCACTTACTTCAAAAGTTATTTGCTGGGCAGGGTCGGCAATAAAAGGCTGGCTTTCGCAATTGCGCTCAACATGTAAGGTATTACGAGCATTAAACAAACAACTTTTAAACATACCAATACGGAAGATACCTTGCGCTAAGTAAATTATATTATTAACCGCACTGGTAAAAGAAGCTTTAAGGCTTTCATCAAATAAGGTTAAGTTGGAGTCAATATAAACCCCCTCTTTTGCCCAACGAATGGCAAAGCCGCCCACCACAGGGAAATTACCTAGCCGGCTTAATGCGGCGATAAAGGCTTTTTCATTATCGCCCATACCCATAAGGTAATTTTTATAATACTTATCCAATTGGGCATCATCTATATCTAATAAGTGATCATGCCCGGTTTGCTCACGTAAAAATGACTTTCTTGAGCCATAAACTACGGTATCAATTTGCTCACCTTGAGGTTTTATCCACACTGGAATATGGGCAATGGTTTCTACTTGCGTTGGTTTATCCGCCAAGACTACTTGTTTGAGGTAGCTAAGGTTATTAAAAAAGTAATCCCCAGCTTTACTGCGCAACTTTTCATCGTCACTTAACATCCCCGTTAACACCTGAGCAAGTAACTTAGGTAAACCTAAGGCGTTTGGCGGTATCACTTTTATACCATAACGGCATGATTGCCCTGATGCCAATGCATACAAGGTTGCTGCTAAGCCCTGCTCGTCAAAACGAGGAGTCGATAGTCCACCGGTAAGTTGCTCTGGTCCGATAAAGTAGACATCGCCTAAACGGGCGTTACTATGTTGCAAATCACTACTCATCAGTTCCATTACGTTAGTACTAGTGCTTTGTCGATTACAATCAAGCTGCGCACTCACGGATGAACCCCAGTCAATAAGTTGTACCTTGCCAGTGCTTTTATCGTAAACCAAATTGGAAGGTTTGATATCGCCATGAACAATAGGTTTTAACTGCCTATGGTTATTAGGTTGACGTAAGTACAGCAAGATATCGGCTAACTGCAAGGCGATACTGACCACCAACTCGGGTGCTAATGGGCCAACTTGTAGCGATAATTTTTCTAAATCGATACCAGGGGCGCGACTCATTTGTAAAATAGATTGGCGCTTTATTTTTTGATATTCAATCACCTTGGGAATTTGTGGGTGATCGAGCTGACCTTGAATATCTGCTTCTTCGGCTAAACGGTCTTGCACATGTTGCGGTAAGTTAATGCGAGAGAATTTAAAAACAACTGGTTGTTCTTGCTCCAGAGCATTTTTACGTTTAATACCAGAGAAAACAAACCCATAGGCGCCTTTACCTAACAGAGCAACCTCCTCAAAGCCAACTTGCTTTAATTGCTGCTGACAAAGCTCAACCCATTGTTTTAACTTAGTCGCGTCTTTATGACTGAGTAAGTAAATGGATTGCTCTTGAGCAATGTAGAAATGCTGTAATTTTTTATTGGTCACTTTAGTTTTCCGCTTTTATCTACCATGCTGCTTTTATTCTTAAATGGGAATTTACTGGCAAAGTAATTATTAAAATAATAACTTTGCCAGTAGTTACGCTACCGAGATTTAATTTGAACTACAAGTACGCGTAGCTTTTAATTGCCTAACTGCTAAATACTTAAATGCTCGATCAGCTTTCATCGAATACCATGCTGCCTTAACTTCATCGCAATTTTATTGTGTGAAACTTTTAAGCGTTCAGCTAGCTTGCGAGTCGTTGGAAATAAGGGGTATAAATGTCCGAGTAATTTAGCTTCAAAATCTGCCTGTGCACTTGACCAATCGGTAGCAGCGTCAATAACTAAATCGCCTTCTTGGCTCTTATCTGCATGGTTACTACCAGCATGACTGTTACCTGCATATTTATTGAGTACAGGTAGCAAATCATCTGCACAAATATCATCACCATTATTTAAAGCGACCACGCTGAATAATACATTTTGCAATTGCCTGATATTACCCGGCCAAGCAAAGCGCTGTAATAAGGCAAGAGCCTGATGAGTAAGTTTAGGTTTAGCACGCTTGGTTTGTTGACTGTGACTGACTTGTTTGGCTGCATTTTCAATAAATAAGTTGGCTAATAGGCTCATATCAGCGATACGTTCTCTAAGAGGCGGCAGTTCAATACTGAGTACATTAAGCCGATAATAAAGATCTTCTCTAAAGGTTTTTTCACTGATTAACTTGGCTAAATTTTGATGGCTAGCACTGATTATTCGAATATTAGCAATCAGCTCTTTAGTGCCACCCACACGGCGATAAGTTAAGTCTTGTAAAAAACGTAATAGCTTTGCTTGTAGATACGGTGACATTTCAGCAATTTCATCTAAAAACAAACAGCCACCTTCAGCCAATTCAACTAGACCTGGTTTACCGCCTTTTTGTGCGCCAGTAAATGCGCCACTTTCATAACCAAATAGCTCACTTTCTAATAAATGTTCAGGTAATGCTGAACAGTTAATCGCTAGAAAAGGTGCTTTAGCCCTTGAACTCGCTTGATGTAACGCCCTAGCAATTAACTCCTTACCTGTACCTGTTTCACCACTGATTAATACCGGTAAATCTAATTCAGCAAAGCGCTCGCCTTGCGCCTTAATTAAACTGATACTTTTTGATTGACCAATAATATTGTCAAAGCTGTGCTCTTGATGACTTTGCATTAAAGATATCTGTCGGCCGAGAGTATTCATCGAACGCAACAGTAAAACCGAGCCGTTAACTTGCTTGTCTTTATTTTTTGCTGAATTTTTTTCTGAGTTACCTGCTGACTTATTTGATGGATCATTTACTGAGTTAGTGACGGAACTCGATAACACTGGGCTTATATCCAAAATATACGCCTTACCTTGAATGGTAATTGCCTGACTGGTTGCCGTATTAGTCAGCATAGCGTTAGTTATTTGCTCTATATACTCATTAATAGGTTTGCCTAAATAATCAGTGGCAATAAAATCATGTTTACCGCCCGCGGCTTGCGGCATAAGTTTATGGCTAGCCTTATTCATCGCTAAAATTAAACCTTGGCTATCAACATCGATGATAGGCTCTGGCATTTTGTCTAATAATGCTTGTAAGTGATTGGCTCGCTGCTCACTAGGCAGCAAGTTTATTGACTCAACACTTATCACTCCCATTACGTGAGCTAAGCAATGCTTAATTTGAGACAAGGTAAGCGCTTCAAACTCAAGGTGCAAATAGGTAAAACAACTGGTGATTTCTACCGCTTTTAAATTCCAGGCTTGCTTGGCAAAAACAGCTAATATTTCTTGTGAAATACCAATTCTATCGCTTGATTCAATAACAATACGCATAAAAGGACACGTTAACAATTAGATCGTACTATAAATATGACACAGTAATAAAAATAGTACAAATACAGAGTTCCCCCTATTAGTAATGGCTTCAATCAGTATTTAAATAAAACTAGCGCTTAATAAGTAACTTGGTTGTCATAATTTAATTACAAAAAGTTATAACTACAATCACAAAAAACCTATCCAATTGAAAAATAACAGTTTTATTTGTTGGCAGTATAGTTGCAAGACACAGATAGGAGTACTGGTAAGAAGCAAATACTGTCGTTGCAATCGAGTCATTAAGCTGCGTTATAACAGTAATAATGCACTTACCTTGTATCACTGAAGCCGGTATAGGCTATTACAAATAACAAAATAATAATAATTTAACCTCATTTTGGAAGAGAAGCTATGACCAAGTTTAAGAGCAAGAATATAGAAACTAAAGCCATTCACGCCGGCAGAATTGATGACAAGCAATTTGGCTCGCTAGCTACGCCGTTATATCAAACCTCAACCTTTATTTTTGATAATGCTAAACAAGGTGGCGACCGCTTTGCTGGTGAAAGCGAAGGCTATATTTACACCCGCTTAGGTAATCCAACGACCCGTCAACTGGAGCAGCGCGTTGCTGCCATGGAGTGTATGGATGATGCTGCAGCAACTGCTACCGGTATGGCTGCGGTTTCTGCTGCGCTGCTCACTAACTTACAAGCTGGCGATCATATGATCTCCTCAAAAGCAGTTTATGGTTGTTCCTTCGCCCTGATGAGCCACATGCTTAAAAAATTCGCGATTGAGGTGACTTTTGTTGATATGACAGAGCCTGAAAATATCAAAGCTGCAATAAAAGAAAATACCAAGCTGGTCTTCTTAGAGACGCCAATCAACCCAAATTTGGTGGTATTAGATTTAGAGAAAATCTGCGCCATTGCCAAAGAGCATAAGTTATTATCCATAGTAGATAACACTTTCCTTACTCCTGTATTACAGCAACCAGCTAAATTTGGCGCCGATATCGTTGTCCATAGTGCCACTAAATATCTCAATGGTCATGGTGATGTTGTCGCGGGTATTGTTTGTGCTAGTTTTGAAATGATTAACGAAATCAAAATGACCACCTTAAAAGACATTGGCGCAACAATAAGCCCTCATGATGCTTGGTTAATTATGCGCGGTCTTAAAACATTACCCATTCGCATGGATAGACATTGTAGCAATGCCCAAACCGTAGCTGAGTTTTTAGAGCAACACCCTATGGTGTCAGAAGTTTATTACCCAGGCCTTAAAAGTCACTCCGGATACAAGTTTATAGGTAAACAAATGAAAGCCGCAGGTGGTGTGATTGCGTTTGAATTAAATACCGACCTCACCGGCGGCACAACCTTTATTGATGCCATGGAGCTTTTCTCCATTGCGGTCAGTTTAGGTGATGCCGAGTCATTGATTCAACATCCAGCTTCCATGACCCACTCACCTTACACACCTGAAGAGCGAGCTGAGGCGGGTATTAGCGATAGCTTGATCAGGATTTCTGTTGGTTTAGAACATGTTGATGATCTTATTGCCGATTTATCGCAAGCCTTAGCACAGGTGACTCTAGGTAAAGCCGACAATGTTACCAGTATTACTAAAGCATCTAGTGCAGCTTAACTGACATTAGTTAGAATGAGCCAGAATTAATTATGATGTGCGGTAGTCATTATGATTTGCTATTGATCTCAAGGCTGAAGCTAATATTACGGCTAGAAATAGCTGCTAAGAACAGCTAAAGAAAGCGATTGAAGATAGCGGTTAGAGTTGTAAGTTAGCTCGTTCTGAAAACAAAAAGCCCCAATATGTGAATAACATATTGAGGCTTTTTTATTTATAGGTAATGTAATTACTTATCAGCAAAAGTTACTTATCGGAAAACTATTTCTCAGCAAAGTTACTTATCAGAAAAGATCACTGCTAATTGCGGTAACAACTTATCTTTTAGTGCCGTTACCTCTTCAGCTGAATACGGGGTTAGCGCCTGTTGCCCCCAAATAGGTTTTGGCCATTGGGCATCATCTTTAAAGCGCACTACATGATGAACATGTAGTTGCTCAACCACGTTGCCTAAAGCTGCAACATTCATCTTATCGCCGCTAAAGGCTTGCATCAGTAACTCACTGAGCAAACTCGACTCATTGAGTAACTGCTGCTGTTGCTGCCAATCTAATTGATAAATTTCACTGATATCGGCAACTTTCGGTACTAAAATAAACCAAGGGTAGGCACTGTCATTACACAATAGTAATTTACACAAAGGTAAATCGGCCAACTCAATACCGTCTTTTTCCAACTGTGGATGTAGGGTGAAAAGTGTCTCTTCGCTCATTATCAAAACCTTATTAAATAAAAACATTACAAATGAAAGTATTAACGTTTGTTTTTACGACCGCGACCACGAGCAGTTTTTTTAGCTTCTGTACTTGTGTGACGCAATGCGTTCCTCTGCTAAGTCGGTAAACAGTGAGATGGATATTATCTGCAATCCACTCTCACGCCTTAGTAGCAAACCTTGCTAAGCCTTCTGGTAAAAGCTATTAACGTTTGTTTTTACGACCGCGACCACGAGCAGTTTTTTTAGCTTCTCGGGCAGCAATGCGTTTCTCTTCTAATTCGGCAAAGTGGAGATTCTCTGCAACTACGATATCTGGTAACTCAAAAGAAATAGGCCCTAGGGTTTTATCACGAATTTCATTGATCAGAATGACCGACGCTTTATATAAATCCACCCGCCCACCACTTTTAACACAACTACGTCTTCTGCCAATGGCTTCAATTAGGTCTTCTTCATGCTCAGGTAATTCGTCAAGCTGATAGCGATCCATTAGCCGCTTAGGATAATTCTTCAGTAAGTAGTCGGCGGCAAAGTAGGCAATATCGTCATGGTCAAAGGCAGTATCTTTCACCGCACCTGATACCGCTAGACGATAACCTGAATTTTCATTGTAAATTTTAGGCCACAACATGCCCGGAGTATCAAAAAGGTATAAACCTTCTTCAAGACGAATACGTTGCTGACCTTTAGTTACCGCTGGTTCATTACCCACTTTCGCTTTTGCTTTGCCTACTAAGGTATTGAGTAATGTTGATTTTCCAACATTGGGTATACCCATTATCATGGCGTTAATTTGTTTACCTTCTTCATCTTTATTCGGCACCATTTTTCGAATTAAGCTGATAAGGTTTTTAGCAACGCTCGGCTGTTCAGTGGTTAAAGCAATTGCTTTGACATTATGCTGAGATTCTAAATAGTCTAACCAAATTTTAGTGGATGCAGGATCGGCTAAATCACTTTTATTAAGAATCTTTATCAGTGGTTTGTCACCCCTGATCTCAGTGATCATAGGGTTTTCACTACTAAAGGGTAAACGCGCATCACACACTTCAATAACCACATCTATTTGAGGTAATATCTCTTTTATTTCTTTTTGCGCTTTGTGCATGTGGCCTGGAAACCAGTTAATCGCCATGAAAATCCTAATCTAACTAATGAATAAAAAATAATGTGCCAATTTTAACAAGTTTTTAGCCAAGGTGGCTAGCCATACTGACAATTTAGTTCAAACAGGCTATGCCAAACGGGTTAAGTAACGTTCTTTGTACTGACGGGGACTGATACCGTAGAATTTTTTGAAACATCGACTAAAGTGGCTGGTATTAGTAAAACCTAAGGCAAAACACGTTTGGGTTATCTGCTGACCTTGTTTCAATAATTTGCCGGCTTTTTTAAGACGGCTTTGTAATTGATAGACCATAGGGCTACAACCTAAATGTACCTTAAACTCATGAAAGAACTTAGTGCGGCTCATACAAGAAATCCGTGCCAACTCATCAATACATAGGCTCTCATTTAGGTGTAATTCAATCTGATTTATCGCTGCATTCAAGCCGTTGTGATCAGGCTCCTGCTGTGAAAATGCCAAAATAAACTCACGGGTTTGTTGATGCAATAATCGAATTGTTAACTCTGATACGGCTAAAGCAACCATGGCACTGCGGTCGGGATGGTTTTCTGTATAGATGTGCACAATACGATTTAACACACTCTGTGTTTCACTATTATGATGAGTATGCACAAGTTTGTTGTCGTATTGCCAATAACCAAAGGCCTGATTTAGCGGTTGCTGCTGGTTTAACATGGCAGAAACTTGTTGCACCCGCTCACTTGATATCTCTATGGCTAAACACGTGGTCGGTTGAGAAATTTGTGCAATGGGAAAATCAATTTCTACCGAACTACCCGGCGCCATAATAAAAGACTCATGGGGCAAAAACTCGCCATGAAAATTATCTAATGTGCTATGCATCACTTTCTTTCCTGTCACCATAGCGCAAAAAAGCAGTTGATCCGACTGTAACTTAACCTTCTCTGCTTGTTGATAGGTATCATAAATACTCAACTCAGACTCAGGACCGGCAAAGCTGAGTTTATTTTCCACCAGTACCTTAGGTGGGTTTCTGACACTATCTATAGCTTGTCTGATCATAAAAGTTTATCCGCTAATTTGAACTAGTAGGCAAGTTTTCTGAATTTACAGCACAGTTAAGCAATCGCTTATTGACTAAGGTAAATAACCTCGGACAAAAACGCAATAGTAAAATAGAACAAGAATAAACCGCTTAACTAGCAATTACCCATGAAAGGAAATGTTATGATTTATGCAAAACCCGGTTCAGAAAACGCGCTAATGACCTTCAAATCACGTTACCAAAATTTTATTGGTGGCCAATGGGTTGAACCACAAAATGGTAAATACTTTGATAATATTAGCCCAGTCAATGGTCAATTAATTTGCCAAATCCCACAATCTGATCACCTTGATATTGAACTTGCGCTCGACGCAGCGCATAAAGCAAAAGATGCTTGGGGCACAACATCGGTAACCGACCGCTCAAATGCTTTATTAAAAATTGCTGACCGCCTTGAACAAAACTTAGAATTACTCGCCGTGGCCGAAACATGGGATAACGGTAAAGCGATACGTGAAACCCTAGCGGCAGATATTCCTCTGGCAGTTGACCACTTCCGCTACTTTGCCGGCTGTTTACGTGCACAAGAAGGCTCATTAGCTGAGTTAGATGAGAAAACTGTTTCTTATCATTTTCATGAGCCTTTAGGTGTGGTTGGTCAAATTATCCCATGGAACTTCCCCATATTAATGGCCGCTTGGAAACTGGCGCCAGCATTAGCAGCAGGTAATTGTGTAATATTAAAACCGGCAGAGCAGACCCCCGCATCAATTTTAGTATTGATGGAGTTAATTGAAGACATATTACCTGCAGGTGTACTTAATATTGTTAATGGTTTTGGCGCGGAAGCCGGAGAAGCATTAGCCACCAGTACACGTATAGCTAAAATTGCCTTTACTGGTTCAACACCTGTTGGTGAAAAAATAATGCAAGCCGCCGCGAAAAATATTATCCCGTCAACCGTAGAGCTTGGTGGAAAATCGCCAAATATTTTCTTTGAAGATGTGCTTGATTTTGAAGATGAATATTTAAGTAAATGTATTGAAGGCGCTGTTCTTGCTTACTTTAACCAAGGTGAAGTATGTACCTGCCCATCACGTTTATTCGTTCAAGAAGATATTTATGATAAATTTGTCGAAAAAGTCATAGAACGTACTAAAGCCATTACCCGAGGTAATCCATTAGATACAACAACCATGGTTGGCGCACAAGCATCTAAACAGCAATTCGATAAGATCCTAAGTTACATTCAAATAGGTAAAGATGAAGGTGCAGAAGTACTCATGGGCGGAAACGTTGAACAATTAACCGATGAACTTAACAGTGGTTTTTATATTCAACCGACCTTATTGAAAGGTACAAATGATATGCGTGTCTTCCAAGAAGAAATTTTTGGCCCTGTTATTTCAGTATGTACCTTTAAGGATGAAGCTGAAGCTCTTGAGTTAGCAAATAGTTCTGAATTTGGCTTAGGGGCGGGTGTTTGGTCACGTGATATGAATCGCGCTTATCGCATGGGACGTAAAATTCAAGCTGGCCGCGTTTGGACTAACTGTTATCACATGTACCCTGCTCATGCTGCTTTTGGCGGTTATAAAAAATCAGGTGTTGGTCGTGAAACCCACAAAATGGCGTTAGAACAATATCAACAAACCAAGAACTTACTGGTTAGTTATGATGTTAATCCGCTTGGTTTTTTTTAACGTTTTATTTTCAAGCCCTCACTAAAAATAACACACGTTTTATGTCAGTTTAGTTTTTATTTCATAGAAGCTAAACTGGCTTTTTTCACTTTACACTTAGCAAGTACTTACCTACGGCTTACCTAATAAATTTTCTTACAACTCTGCCACTTTTTTAGTAGCTAAGCATTAACTTATTGATGATAATGCTAAACATTAATTGTCTTTATCATTTATCAAAATTAGCAAATAATCTATGAGTAAAAAATTCTACGTTATCTGGAAAGGTGCAAAAACAGGTATTTTCACCACGTGGCCTGAAGTTCAACAACATACTGCCGGTCGTTCAGACGCACAATATATGGGTTTTGAATCAAAAGCAGCCGCTGAGCAAGCATTTGCCTCAACTTATACCAAAGCGTTAATGCAACGCTCTTTAAGTAAAGCTGGCGGCTCAAGCGCAGCGCCTAGCTCTAACCGCAAAGCCAGTAGCAAAAAAGGCAGCGCTAAAACAGCAGCAATTAGTCCCAATGGCCCAAGTGATATTGAAATATACTGTGATGGCGCTTGCTCCCCTAATCCAGGAAAGTCAGGTACAGGCATTGCAGTTTACGAGCTGGGTAAAGTGACCTCATTGTATTACGGTCTTTACCAGCCAAACGGCACCAACAATACTGCCGAGTTAAACGGACTGCTTTCTTCATTTCAATTAGCACAGCATTTTATTGATAAAGATAACGAGCAAAGTATTTGTATACTCTCTGATTCAAAATATTCAATTGACTGCATCACTAAGTGGGCCAAAGGTTGGCAAGCTAAAGGTTGGACTCGCGGAAAAGGCGAAGAAGTTAAAAACCTAGCACTAGTACAACAATGTTATGCGCTCTATAAAACCATGCACACTAAAATCACTATTCGCCACGTCAAGGCTCATGCCAATATAGAAGGTAATGAACTGGCCGATAGAATGGCGGTATTGGCGAGAAAACAGCACCAGGAACCTATGATTCGATATAGCAAGGTAATAGACATAAAAGCCTTACTTGCCCTGGAATCTGGCTAAGCTGTTCTCTAGCTAAACTGCTCTAGAGCTAAAAAACATCAAACTAAGCTGACATAAAACGATACTGACTATGCCTATTAATATCCTTATTACTATCGCCCTTTTGCTGTTAACTGCTTTTGTGCTTTCTCGAATATTCACCCTACCGAGAAATATCTGGTTGTTGTTTATTTCTCAGCCGTTAGTGATGTCAGCTTCGCCTATCATAGTTTTTATTGGTGGCCTTCTATCCAGTAAAATGGCTAGTGATCCATCCTTAGCAACACTGCCACTTACCTTAATGATCCTAGGTGTTGCTGCCGGCTCTATTCCTGCGGCAATGTTAGCTAAAAACAAAGGCAGAAAATTTGCCATTTATACAGGTTTAAGTTGCTCGTTAATAGCGGCGGTTATCGCCATAATGGCGGCAAAAACAGCAATTTTTGAATTATTTTGCTTTGCTAGTTTGCTCATTGGTGTTGGCGGCGCCTTCGGTCAACAGCTACGCTTTGCCGCCATTGAAAGTAGCTTGAATAGCGGCGATGTACCTAAGATATTATCTATTTTGATGCTCAGCGGTGTTTTTGCTGCCTTTTTAGGCCCAGAAATAGCGGTAGTGGGTAAAGATTTACTCCAGTCTCCTTATGGTTATGCTGGATCATTTTTATTAGTGGCAGCCCTGACCTTATGCGCCATGCTTATTATGATGGTTTTTAAAAATCCCACTATTAATACCGATGAAGCTACGGGTGAAGCAAGACCGTTAAGTGAAATTGTAAAACAACCCATTTTTTTGATAGCAATTTGTACGGCAACAATCGGCTTTGCGCTGATGAGTTACTTAATGACCGCAACGCCTATCAGTATGCATAATATGCAAGGCCATAGTTTACAAGAAACCAAATGGGTTATTCAAAGCCATATTGCCGCCATGTATCTGCCGTCATTATTTACCCCTTGGTTAGTAAAACACCTGAAGTTAAAAGGCATGATGTTTATCGGAACACTTATATATGCGGTAGTCGCCTTTATCGCTTTGTCTGGGCATGACGTAATGCATTATTGGTGGGCATTGATTTTATTGGGTATTGGATGGAATTTCTTGTTCTTAACGGGTACCTCTTTACTACCACAAAGTTATCACGCCAGTGAACGTCATAAAGTGCAGGCGACCAACGATTTTATTTTATTTGGTTTTCAAGCTGCGGCGTCACTGTTAGCTGGCTGGGTATTATTTAATGCCGGTTGGCATTGGGTGGTGATCACCAGCATACCTTTTATCTTAGTACTTTGTGCGGTGATAGCGCTTTATCATAAACACCAAAAATCAACATTAATACAGCCAGCCGCTAAGGTAAATTAACTTAAATGTTGAATGGGAAAGTCATGTGCCCTTCCTCCCAACAATGCACTCAATTAGCACAATCAATTAGTTAGATGGATTTTAATATCATGGAGATAGATATGAATAACGCTTCAGCAAATGCGGGTAAAAAAATTAATTCAATAAAACAGTTGAAACAACTGTTAATCTTGGCCTCACTTAGCTGCTCGAGCCTTGCTTATGGCCAAGGTGATGGCTCGCAAAATAAAGAAGCATTAGCAAAAAAGTTAAGTAACCCTGTGGCCGCGTTAATAAGTACCCCTATTCAATATAATTTTGATGAAAATATTGGTGCTGATGATAAAGGCAGCCGAACCACGGTTAATATTCAGCCGGTTATTCCCTTTTCTATCAGTGAAAATTGGAATCTTATCTCCCGTACAATTCTGCCGCTAATTGACCAAGAAAATATTCATAGCAATGCAGGTACTCAATCTGGCGTTGGCGATATTGTACAGAGTGTATTTTTCTCACCTAAAGCACCAACCAAAAATGGCTGGATTTTAGGCGCAGGTCCGGTTTTGCTTTTACCTACTGGCTCTGATGACAAGCTAACAGCAGATAAAGTTGGACTTGGTCCAACTGCAGTAGCATTAAAACAACAAGGCCCATGGACTTATGGCGCCTTAGGCAATCATATTTGGTCTGTTGGCGGAAGGAGTGATAGAGCCGATGTTAATGCCACTTTTTTACAACCCTTTTTGGTTTACACCACCAGAGCAGCGACAACATATGCCTTAAATACTGAGTCAACTTATGACTGGGAATCTAAGCAATGGGCAGTACCTGTTAATTTCACCGTCACGCAAATGGTAAAAGTAGGCGGTCAGCTGATAAGTGTTGGCGGTGGTGTAAGATATTGGGCTAAAAGTACTAACAATGGTCCAGAAGGTGTTGGCATTAGATTAATGTTTACTATGTTGTTTCCCAAGTAAAGTTATTGCCGAAGTACTGTTATTACCGAAATAGCGTTATTTCAGATAAGACTGTCGCCAAAAGTTCCTTATAAAAATTTAGTTTCCCTGTTCCGCATCATTAATTTATCACGGAGAAAAAAATGAAGTTTTCAAAACAAGTATTTGCACTGCTAGTAACCAGCTCTTTGGCCGTTATTAGTTTTAGCAACCATGCCGCACAAAGTACTAACCCTTCCATACTTACCGTATATATTGCTAAAAAAATTATTACCATGGATAACAGCCAACCTTACGCCACCGCTGTTGCGGTAGCCGATGGCAAAATCGTTTCCGTGGGTAGTCTTGATTCCCTACAAGGTTGGATTAAAGAGCGTGGCGCAACCATAGACCCTACCTTTAAAGATAAAATTATCATGCCGGGCTTAATTGACCCACACGTGCACCCTTCTTTACCGGCAGTATTAACACAATTCCCTTTCATCGCCCCTGATGATTGGTCGCTACCTACTGGGGAGTTTCCCGGTGAAACAACAAAAAAAGGCTATATTGAGCGATTAACTGAACTGGTTAATAAACATTATAACGACCCAAATACCGATAAGACAGTGCCATTTGTTACTTGGGGCTACCATGCACTATGGCATGGCGATATATACCGCAGTGAGCTATCTAAATTATTTCCTAACAAGCCAGTTATTTTATGGCAACGTTCTTTTCATGAACTCATTGCCAATGATGCCGCGATAAAAATGCTCGGCATAGATAAAGCCGCAACCATTGCCCATCATGAAGCAGATTGGCAGAAAGGTCATTTTTGGGAAAATGGCGCTATGCAACTCATGTTACCTAAAATGTCCTTTATGTTTACGCCAAAACGTTATGGTCAAGGTATGAAAAACTTTTTAAAAATGATGCATCAAAGCGGCACCACTACAGTTATGGATATGGGTATGGGAGTATTTGGTGATCCGGTTGGCGAAACAGCACTTATTAGAAAGATAGCTGAAGAAAGCAAAGCACCAGCTCGTTTAGTGCTAACCCCTTTGATTACCGATTTTATTGCCCGGGGTATTTCACCTGAAGATGCACTAAAAGAAGTTGAGCAATGGACCGAGGGAAATAGCCACCGCGTTGTATATGATAAACATTTTAAGTTAATGATGGATGGCGCTATCTTCTCTGGCGCATCACAAATGGACTTCCCTGGCTATAAGGATGGCCATAAAGGCATGTGGCTGGCACCGCTTGAAACCACCTATAACTATGCAAAAGTGTTTTGGGATAATGGCTATCAACTTCATGCTCATACCAATGGTGATGGCAGTACCAAAGAATTAATCAATATGGTTCGCCGCTTACAAGCTGGACATCCAAGAGTCGATCATCGCACCACTCTAGAGCATTTTGCTTATGCTACTGAGGCGCAATTAAAGCAAATGAGTGCACTAGGCATGATGGTTTCGGCAAACCCCTATTACCAATACATCCTAGCGGACACCTATGCTGAGCAATGGCTCGGTGAAGACAGAGCCAGAAAAATGGTACCGTTAGGTACAGCTAAAAAACATGGCGTACCAATCGCTTTGCATTCTGATGCTCCTATGGCGCCATTAAGTCCATTAACACTGGTTTGGACTGCCGTTAACCGAACAACTATCAATGGTAATAAAAATATTGCTGGTGAAAAGTTAACGGTTGATGAGGCACTACGTGCAATTACCATAGATGCTGCTTGGACTATGCGCTGGGAAGATAAAATTGGCTCTATTGTCGCAGGAAAAAATGCAGATTTTGCTATCTTAGAGCAAGACCCCTACCAAATAGATCCTAAAAAGCTTAAAGATATTAAAATTTGGGGTACAGTGTTTGAAGGTGAAAAATTCCCAGTAAAGCATTAACCAGCTATATTGCTAATATAAACAAGATAACGGCTGATAAAACCGTCAGCCCTTTACCCAGTTCAACGCTAAAACTATGAGTTAAGAGCAAGTACATAAGAGTTAATATTTAAAAGTTAACAACTAAAAAAATAATAAGGAGATAATTATGAGTGGTACAACTATGGTGGTTGTCATTGTCAGTGTCGTTTTTGGCGTTTTATATAAGATGTATAACAAACATCTCGAATTCAAAGCCAAAACAATTGCCCACAATCATGATGTTGACGGGAAAAATGATGAGCTTAGCAAAGAAGTCCTAGCTCTAACCGAGCGTGTACAAATACTAGAGAAGATTGTTACCGATGAAGGCTATCAAGTACAAAAAGATATTAACAAACTATAAGCTCAGTTACTTAGGTACATTATAGATTTTATCCATGAATGACGGAGTATTTAAGCGATGAAGCTAATAATGAAAACTGAGTTTGATAATCTTAGGCTTAATAGTAAACACGATTATGAAACCGACAGTAATGGCGATAAACAAGTCGTTAAAATTTATTGCGGTGAGTTACTGATTGCCAAAAAAATAAAACAGCATAAATCCATTCGTTTTTTTGGCATTTCAGGATATGAACAATATCTTACCCAAGAAGAGCATTAACAGGCTACTTCTTCAACATAGACTTTAAATCGGCGAATGGATTATAGGTAGCGGTATCTTGATTGGTATCGCCCGCTTTAACTTCCCTTTGATACCTAGACTGATCAGTATATTTATCATGTTCATTGTCGTGACAATAGATGCATAATAATTCCCAGTTGCTACCATCATTTGGGTTGTTGGTATGGTCATGGTCTACATGATGTACAGTTAATTCTTTTAAGTTAGAGAATTCAAAAGCACGGGCACAGCGACCACACACCCAAGGAAACAGTTTTAATGCTCGGTCACGATAACCTTTTTCTTGTTGCTTGTAATTGGCACTAGTGCCAAAGCGATCTGAGGACATAATAATATAGGACGATGAATAAATAATATTGCTAGTGTATTGCTAAGCGCTAGGCTTAGCAATAGCGGTTTATATCCTTTACCATGCAAAATGCAGCTTGATTGGTAACTGGCATTTGATGTCTTCTACATATTAAGCGTATTAATTTCTATTTTAGTTTGCTGAGCTAATATTTCCAGCGTTTTTCCATGGGGTATAGGTAAACGAGTTTTAGCATCAACTTGCACAAAAACAATATCATCAGCCAAACAAATGGTTTTTTTAGTGGCTTTGTTACGCACCAAACAAGTTACGGTAATAGAAGTACGACCTACTTTTTTAGTTTCTAAACCAAACTCAACTACATCCCCCTGCATAGCAGCAGACTCAAAACTAATCTCACCGATATGCTTAGTTACTAAACAGTTAGTTTCTAATTGACAGATAGCGTAAATAGCGGCCTCTTCATCAATCCATTCAAGGGCGCGACCGCCAAATAAAGAGTTGGCGTAATTTAAATCGTTGGGCATCACAAGACGACGGGAAAGAAAGCGCATAAAAAGCCTTAAGGTAAATGTAGGTTTAACTGGTATGACCTATTATAGCACTTCCCGCACCAGTTATTGAGTATTAACTCTACTAATTGTTTGGTTATTTGTCCAACAACCATAAGTAGTGAATTTTTGAATATTTATAGAAGTTCCGACTGTAGTTAAGCTTCCCCATGTAATCATTGAAATGGCTCAGCTTTAATTATTTTTAGTACTCTGTAATTACTGTGACCTCGACAAAAAAAGTGCTTAACTAGCTCAGTATTACCAAGTTAAATATTACAAAATCACCTTTAACACATTACTCTCCTACATTGATTCAGTTACTTTTGTAATAAAAAATAATAATTGGAGACTATTACTTTAAGTGGTAAGTATTTTTCTCAATTAATAAGGTAAAGTAATTACTTTTAAAGCAGTGTTTACTTTATATTGAAAGAGGAAATGTTTCCCTTCTATTGTAATAACTAGTTTTGAACACTTTATTTTAAGTTAGGAGTAGTCAACTGTGAAGATAGTGTATAGCGCCGAAAATAGTTTTATTGTCAACAATGTAAAAAATCTCCTTGAAACTAAAGATATTGAAGTCATGATCAAAAATGAATACGCGCAGGGAGCTGTGGGTGAAATATCGCCCTTTGACTCTTGGCCTGAGCTTTGGGTTGTTAACGATTCAGATTTTGATTCTGCGATGGCAATCGTAAAGTCATCACAGCAAAGTAATGATAGTGCTGAATGGAGTTGTAAAAGTTGTTCTGAAACAAATGCTTCATCTTTTGAAATATGTTGGAATTGTCAGACTGAAAAGACATAACAAAACAGTAAGATAGTTGCTATTTTACCTATGGGATTTTGTTTTCCTGGTACAGGTAAAACAGGTGACCTTGCGCCACGAAAAGAGTGCGCACCGGCTTGGAGAGGTAAAATCCTTGCCCACCTTAAGCATATAGAACTCACTATTGTACTCGGAAGTTATGCCCATAAATATCATTTAGATGGCACGAATGCTTCAGTGACAGAATTGGTAAAATCATGGCGAAGCTGTTGGCCAAATAGAGTTCCGTTGCCACACCCTAGCCCGAGAAATAATATTTGGCTTCGGAAGAATCCTTGGTTTGAAATCGAACTGCTGCCAAAACTTAAACTTCGTGTTGCCGAATCATTAAAAGAGAGCAATACCTAAGACGAACAGCTAACAAACACGGTAAACAAAAAATAAACTATTAGCTTCGTTTAGCAGTGTAAACAGGCACTGTCGGGTACATGTCGGGGACAAGTCAGGTATAAATCGTCACCGACAATAACAAAATTAATGAATACTTGTGATTCTTAAGTACAGAGGTAAATTTAATGATTCTCAAAGAACTGCGTATTAACCGCCATTTTTCACAAGAGCAATTAGCTCAAATGTCTGGACTAAATGTTAGGACAATCCAGCGTATAGAAAGCGGAAAAAAAGCTAGCCTAGAGTCTATTAAATGTATTGCTGCTGCACTTGATGTTGATATAACAACCTTGAATCAGGAGAAATTTATGATAGATAAAAAATCAGATAACTGGAAGACTTTACCTTTGTTATTGAAGTGCTGGTTTGTTTTTAATTTTTTACAAACCAGACCCAGTAGAAAATCAGCCTATCGAATTGAAATTATTGGTCATATAAGTGGCTTTATTTTTTGTTGTTTAGGCCTTATTAGTGAAGCGGCACTTGTGGGCGGTATACTAATGCTTGCTACTGCCTATTTATACCACGGACTTATATGGCATGGTGATAAGTATGGCATTTGGTATGACCATGAGAAAAAACATGAGTCAAACCAAAGCAGCTAAATTTAACCAGTAGAGTATATATGCGTATAACTTTTGTATTTTTACTTTTCTTCATTTCATTTTATGTAAATGCCGAGAATATCAAACCCTTCACTTCGGACGGATGTAGCTCATTTCCTGATGGAACATTTGAGCATAATCAATTATGGCTATCGTGCTGTACCGCTCATGATTATGCTTATTGGCAAGGAGGCACATACCAAGAAAGACTGGTCGCTGACAAAGAGCTGCAACAGTGTGTTGCTAAGGTTGGCGAACCTCACATCGCCAACCTTATGTTAGCGGGTGTTCGTGTTGGCGGCAGTCCATATTTGCCAACATCATTTCGGTGGGGTTATGGCTGGTCGTACCCTAGGTGGTATAAGGTATTAACCGATGCAGAAAAAAAACAGATAAAAGCTATGGTCGATGAAAAATAACAAAGCAAGAGTAATCGCTATCAGCGGAGTATCTGGTGCAGGTAAAACTGCCGCGGTTAAATTTTTGGCAAAGAGCTTTAATTGCCCATATTTACTTTTTGATGATCATACCGATATTCGTACTTACCCCCAGGATATGAAACGTTGGCTTAACAATGGCGCTAACGTTTCTCTTATCCAAACACCTAAATTTGTTAGGGCTTTACAAGCACTAAGGTCAACGAACAGCAGCAGTTTCATTTTCATTGAGGAGCCTTTTGGCAGAGAGCGAGACTCAATGTCTTTATTAATTGATTATGTTGTTTTATTGGATCAACCTTTAGAGTTATGCCTAAGCCGCATTATAAAAAGGCATACTGATAACCTCCTTGGTAAGAGTTCAGCTTCGTTAAATTCAATTGCGATTTTCTTAGATAAATACCATGACCACTTTAGAGAAATTTATATCAAAGCCGCTAACAAAGTTAGCCTGAATTGTGATTTAATTATCTCGGGAAACATCTCTATTAAAGAGACCACAAGTTCTATTAGTGACTGGTTGAAAAACAAGCAAGCTAACTTGGAACTCAAGTAAACAAAATATCGTTATTTATCAATATTAATAATTAAATTTAAGGGATTATATGTCGTATGAAATACTCGTCGGTTTGCATGTTTTAGATGATCTGAAATATAACGATTACCGCACAGCTATGAAACCAATACTTACGGATTATGAAGGCTCTTTTGGTTATGATTTTACCGTGTCTGAGGTGTTAATTTCACCCGCCAATAACCATAGTGATATCAACCGAGTATTTACTATAAACTTTAGCAGTAAGAATAAAATGGAAGGATTTTTCTCAGACGCTCAATACTTAGTGGTTAAAGAAAGGTATTTTGTTGAGTCTGTTGGTAGTGCCATCATAATAGCGAGTTATGAAAAGTAGATTGTTGAATTCGGATAATATGACGCGCAAGCAAGTAAGTTCATACATAGGCATTAATATTGAGATTAGCTCTTTGCACCTTAAAGCTTTACAAGCTCTAATGAATGATTTTAGCCTAATCTCATTATTAATCATTTACTATTTATGACTCTCAGTTTATTACTCACTAGCTAAAATCACTAAACAAACTGATATTAAGAGAACATTTTTTTAAAGCTGTCCGCCATCTTAATGAATTTCTCTTTCATAGTGCGCTTTAAATCGATATCGACACTACTAAATATCGAAAACCCTTCAATAATGATGGTTGGTACTGGTGTCGTTGCCCTGACATGGCTAACGCCGTTATTTGGTGCTGAGTTATCAATACTGGCAAAAATGCAAAAAGCTTTAGAAGCTACATTCACATTTTCAGGCACATAAATAGTATCACTACTAAATAAGCTAAACATTTTTATACGAACTTCTTGTTGACTAAAGATTGCATCAGTAAAGTCAATTTCAGTGCTACTAAAAAGACTAAAATAGCGTATTTCATTGGCAACTCTAAAGGCGCCACCACGATTGCTACTGCTAAAGATATTTACCATGGTATCAACTTCTTCAGCTTCACCAGCAACATAGTTCGGCGCTAAATCTTGCTTTTTACTTTCAACAAAAGCTTTATCTACCGCAAGGGGTAAATCACTGGTCAGCTCAACTAAATCTTGATGATTAGCCAATTCCATCGCTTGATCTAATCTACGCTCAAACGCCTCATAAGATATTTCGCCATGGCTATAGTTCATGATCAGTTGATCAATCACTTCACTACGTACTGTTTCAATGGGTCTATCTTCAAGTGTTACTGACATATCTATTCCTTGTTTTGTCTAAACCTAAACCTTTACGTAAAAATAAACCTAAATTTACATCTAACCTGAAAGTTGAAGGTAAGCTACTGCTAATGCGTTAACGAGTTATTATCAAATAAAGCAAAGGTTACGCCATAAATATAAAACAATAAATTCAACAACTTATAAAACGCATAAATGTAACTTAGTGTTAACCAAACTAGATATTAGTTTATTTGACCAAAGTTTTGCAACCTTAAAATTCACAGAAAAACTTACTCTAGCAATACCTTTAAAAAAAATGCATGCCAATATCAATTCCCTGAAGTCAGCACTATTTTAGTACTAGCTATTTTATACCTCCTTCACATTAATATAAAATAGCTCTTCCAATACAGAAAAATCTCCCGGTGTGCTTATAGTTTGCCAAGTATTGTTTGGGTAAAGTCGAATTTTATCGCCGCCAACTTTTGCATCTATGGGCATATTAAAACCGTCAACGTCAGACTGCCATCGGTACCTTACCTGCCCTTCCGCTTTTGATACTTCTAAGGTTGGTATGTTATTAAAATATAAGTATTGGTCGAATATCTTCTCAAAATCTTCATCAAAATATTGATTAAAGAAATTCAAAACATCAACGGTATATAAGTGAGACTTTTTAAAGCCGGTGGTATATGCCTTCACGCCAGACCACCACTTGTCATCGTCATTAACAATATGCCTAAGGGTATTGATAAATAAGGTACCTTTGAAATAGATATCTGATGTTGGCCAATGAGCAACGGAGGGTTGACCTATCATAGGAAATTTATTCTCAACCTTACTCTTATAACCATTTATATATTTGATTGCATCGTCATAACCAAACTGATCTTCGACATAAACAGCTTCTGCATAGGTACACCAGCCTTCGTGAATCCATGAATCAGAGAAATCATAACTGGTTAAGCTATTACCAAACCACTCATGACCTGTTTCATGAATAATAATAAAATCAAATTTTAACGAGATACCAACACCTGTCCAATCTGCACTAACGTCAGCTCCGCGGTTATAACCATTTTTAAATCCATTGCCGTAAGTCACTGCACTTTGATGTTCCATGCCAGTATAAGGCGCTTGAATAAGTTTATAACCGTCTTCAATAAATGGATATTCGCCAAAATATTTTTGGTACGAAACCATCATAGGTTTGGCTTGTTTAAACTGCCGTTTAGCTTTATCTAAATCTTGCTCTAACACATAATAATCGAGTGTTAATCTGCCAAGTGTTTCACCAAAATGTACATAATTACCAATGTTTAAAGAAACACTATAGTTATTGATTGGGTTAAGTGTTTGCCATACATATTCGGTATACCCATTAGCTAAAATATTGGTTTGTATTAAGCGTCCGTTAGAGATGTTTTTCAGATCAGATGGTACCGACACCCGCATGATCATGTTTTCCACTTCATCTGGTTGTTGATCTTTATTTGGCCACCAAACCATAGAGCCAGTACCTTGACAGGCGGTGTTTATCCAGTGTTTGCCTAGAGAGTCTTTTTTAAAGGTAAAGCAGCCAAAACGGCCCGTTGCTTTTGGATAGCCAGAATAATGGAAATCTATTTCTTCTATGGCGTCTTTTGTCAGTGTTTTAGGAAAAGAGATATAAACCGTATTTACCTCTCGTTCATACTTAAGCGGCTTACCATTATAAAGAATCTTATCTATATCAAGATTTTGGTACAGATCAAGCTGAATCATATTGTCAGCTTTAAGCATTTTAAAACGTATTTTATTATTACCTGATATATATTTTTTATCAGGATCGACCTTGATTGATAAGTCGTAACTGAGCAAATCATTATTCGCCCGATATTCACTGTAATTTCCCCAAAGCTTATTCTTTTTGGGGTAACTAAGTTTTTGTTCTGCCACCAGAAGTTTTTCATCATGTTGCATCACAATCGTATTGCTGGTTAGCTCGGCAAGGCTAAGCAGTTGTGGCTTGTGGTATTTGGCTTTTATTTGCACCACTTTCATACCTGAATCTAATAAAACTTTCCCCTTAAGATCTGTTCGAACGCCTACGCGAGACTTTTTATCATAAACAATGGCGCCTTCAATAGCTTGCTTACCCTTTGAACTGACAATGGTGAGTTCAGTAAGATTGGCGTAACTGGCAATGCTGGGAAGATAAAAAAATATAAACAGTAAAAATTGGGCTAACTTCATAATTAAATAACTCTAATAAATGGAACGAGTGGCCTGTCATCTTTGGCTGATTCAATAGTGGAGTCAGCGGATGATTCAGCAGTTAATACAATGATTGAATTAACCATTGAACCAGCTGCAGAGCAGGCTTAACGATATTTCATGTGTAAAGCTCACTGACTCTTAAGCGGTAACGCCCGAGATAAACACTATGGCAATAGCAACGGGTACCAAATAACGGATTAGCACTTGCCAGGCCAGAAAGGCTGATTTTTTTAACCCTAACTCGGCTTTCATTTCTTTAGCAGGAATTCGCCAACCAACAAAAATTGCCGTTAAAAATCCGCCAATAGGTAATAAAATACTGGCAGAGATATAATCAAGACTTTCAAAAATAGTCTTACCTTCAAGCAACGATATAAAACCGAATGGTTGAAACTCTTTGATTAGGTTCAATGACAACACAGAGCTGATACCCAAAAGCCACATAACTAGGCCACTAACAAAGGTGGCCTTTTTTCGGGTAAAAGAAAACTTTTCCGCTACCCAAGCGATGATGGGTTCGAAGTTGCCAATGCATGAAGTAAAGGCTGCGGCGATAAGCAATAAAAAGAAGATTGCAGTAAATAACTGCCCGCCTGGTAAATCTCCCAGAGCAATGGGTAGCACTTGAAAAACGAGACCTGCGCCAGCATCAGGCGTTAAGCCGTGGGCAAAAACCAAAGGAAAAATTGCAAAGCCAGCCAGCATAGCAACCAAGGTGTCAGCAAAAACCACTATAAAAGCATTTTGAGCAATTGAAGCTTTCTTAGGTAAGTAAGAGCCATAAGTAACCATTACCGCCATCGCAATACCAATGGAGAAAAAAGCCTGTCCCAATGCCAGTAAAAAGGTTTCCCCTGTTATTTGAGAAAAGTCAGGGGTGAGTAAAAAGTTAACTGCTGCTTCAAAGTCACCAACTGCAGCGGCATAAATAACCATGATTATTAAACAGACAAATAATGATGGCATTAATATACTCACCGCCTTTTCAATGCCACCTTTTAAGCCTCGTGCATTAACTAACATGATGATAACAATGACTAACGAGTGCCAAAATAGTAACCGCATGGGATCAGACATCAGCTCATTAAAAACAACTTTCGACTGCTCAGCATTAATGCCTTTAAACTCCCCTACTACCGCCATAGTAAAATAGTCTAAAGTCCAACCTGTTATCACTGTATACGTGAGCATCATCATAAACACGGCAACAATTGCCATACCGCCAACACCTGACCAACGAGATGATAAATTATTTTGTTGGGCTACCTCTTTAAAACTGCCAGCCGCAGAGGCCGCATTTTTAGCACGGCGACCAATTGCCCACTCTGACATTACGAGCGGCACACCAATACACAGTGCGCAGGCAAGATAAACCAAGACAAACGCTGCGCCGCCATTTTCACCTGTTACATAGGGAAAGCGCCAGATATTGCCTAGCCCAACAGAAAAACCAATAGAGGCCATAAGAAAAGTTAGTCTTGATGACCAATTTTCTATCTTACCTTCTCCTGCAATTGCAGCCATTTTTTACTCCTAGTCGATAAAAACAGATTATTTGGCTGGACTTTTTGTCTTAATCACTCGCTATGCAGCAATGAATAAAACAAAACTAAGTTGCCAATTAACGGTGTTTTATATATTTAGTTACGTATTTCTATTTTTATTAATAACAAAATATTTTTTTTTACCTAGTACCTATGTCATTAGCCGTAGCAAAAGTGTCACCAATATCAATTTGGGTGTTACCAATGAAAAACCCCAGATCACAAAAAACAACAAGCACTTGATTAATAAAGAAAATAACCGTTAGGCATGAGAAGTTTTAAAAATAACTATTGCATAAAAAATAGCCTTGAACTTTTAAGTATATTGTATACATTGGTAATGTCCGGTAACTATTTGACTCATTTTGTAGTGCTCTATAGGCAATTATTATTACCAAAACGAGTACATTAAAACTTTAAAAAAAGTGGTTGTCCTGACAGTTATAAATGCTGTAGTGAGTTGTACTGAATTGACGAGCTAACAGTGAAAGTGATTAATCTTTGCTAAAAAAAACAATATGAGGATATCAAAATGATAAATAGTAAGGTCAAAAATAAAAGCAGTCATGCTGCTTGCTATAAAACTGCATTGGCTACAATCGCAATGTCGATAACTATGATGGCTATGGGAGCCAACGCCGCAACCGTTAATAGCCCACCAACGGCAGATAGCATTATTAACTTAAGTAAACCTGGTTCACATGCCCATTCACTTTCACAAAGTAGCCCAGTAGCTCAGTCTACAACAGCTTATAATGCCGGTGAAAATATACTGCGTTATAACTACAACTGTGGTGCAAAAATATCAATTCGTTCCGAGTCATATATTACTGCTCAAAACTTGCAAGCGGTATGTGATGAGTTAATTTCTGAAGAAGAGCGTTACCACAGATTAATGAAAACGGCTAAACAGCCTTTAGCGGGTGACAACAACAGCACAGTGCAAATTAACGCTTTTAAAGATTACGCCTCTTATCAATACAATGCAGCGCAAATATTTGGTATCGATACCAATAATGGTGGTATGTATTTAGAAGGTGATCCGAGTGTTCCCGGTAACCAAGCCAGTTATGTAACCTATATTACTGATGATGGCAGTAGCTGGTGGATAATGAACTTATCCCATGAGTTTAATCATTACCTTGACGGCAGGTACAACATGGATGGCAATTTTGCCACGTATATGGAAAGCTCGAATAATGTTGTTTTTTGGTTAGAAGGCTCAGCTGAATATGTTGCTTGGGTTGATTGGCCTTATGACTATGCCCGCGAGCTGGCGGGACAAGCAAGTTACTCTCTTGCTGATGTAGTAAATACTACTTATGAACATGACACGGGTCGTATATACAACTGGGGTTATCTCGGTGTTGCCTTTATATTTGAACGCCATCCTGAAGCACTTGATACTATTCTATCTTATTTTAGAAGTGGCAATTACTCTGCTTATAATAGTTATATTCAAAACTTTTCTTATCAAAACGGCAGTGAATGGTACGAATGGCTACAATGTACCTCTACTTATCATGACAGTGCTAATAAGGAATGTTGGGACCATACACCTACCACTGATCCAATAGATCCCGTTGACCCTGTTACTCCGGGTGAAGGATCATGTGCCGCCATGGGACCTTATTCTGGTAGAACGTCAACCACTACCTCTATTAATATAGAAAACTTAACCAACCAAACACTACAAATTCGCTGGTTACAAGAAGATGGTACCTTATATTCTAATATTTACGATGATGCTTTTGTGCCAGGTGAAACGTTTAGCCGTACCTCTTATATTGGTGATAAATGGGTAGTAACAGACACCAATGAAAGTTGTGTTGAGTTATTCACTACAGTAACCAATGGTAATTTCAAAGTTGAAGCTGATGACGATGTTGTTATCACACCAGAAGATAATGAATTAACTAAAGCGAGCAGCAAGAGCCTTGCCATTGCCAACGCCGGAGATACGAAAGACTTTTTCATTGAAGTGCCAGCAGATGCCAAAGAGGTAACTTTTAGTATTGCGGCAAACAATGGTGATGCCGATCTTTATGTGAAAAAAGGCAGCATGCCAACTACTAGCAGTTACGACTGTAAATCTGATTCACCAGATAGCAATGAGAGTTGTAGTGCTGGCGATGGCGAAGGGACTTATTTTGCCTTAGTGTCTGCTTATGCAGGATTTAGCGGTGGCTCTATTGTTGTTGACTACACTATCGATGACATTGTTGTTCCTACACCAGACTTAGTGCCTGATGCTTCTTGTTCTCTAGAAGGTCAAGCTTATAGCCGTAACGGTACCTCAACAAATTTCACCATTAATAACAACAGTGAAACTGGCTTGAAAGTACAATGGTTGTCAGCCGATGGCTCTCGTTATAACAAAGTATATAACGATAACTTTGCCCCAGGCGACAGCTGGAGTCGTAGTAGTTACACTGGCGACAGATGGATAGTTACCGACCAAGCGGGACAATGTATGAAAGTTATCACCGTTGAAGGCAATGGTAACTACAACATGTTAGGTGATGATCCGACAGTTCCTGTTGATCCAATCCCAGATGGTGCAATTGGTTGTCAAGGCGGTATTAAAGTTTACCCTAGCAACATGCCAAACAGCTACTATTACACACGCTTATGTAGTTCAGGTACTGGACTGCCAATTATCTCTGGTCGTTATGCATCTGATGCAGCGCTTCATAGAACAGCATTTCTACTCGATAGTGTCATGCAAACGGTTGATAGCCGCGTAGTACCTATGATGGTTGCCAATGGTTTCCGTCATGGTGTTATGGGTACATATCCTTCAGAATTAACGACTTGGATGCCTGAATATAGTCACCTTGACTCTGCCTTTTGGGATGAACGTGCCCGTGGTTTAGGTGGTATGCCTTCAGTACCTTTAGGTTCAAGTGCTGAAGAAAATGCCATGTGTCATTCTAATGACCGCTACCTAGGTGAAGATATTACCATTCATGAATATGCGCATTCATTACATCTACTTGGTTTAGATTATGTATTCCCTGGCTTTAGCTCAAGGTTACAATCAGCCCATGCAAATGCTAATTACTACAGCCTTTGGGGTGCCGGTCATTATGCCATGAATGATTATAAAGAGTACTTCGCTGAAGGTGTGCAAAGTTTCTTTAATGCCAATATGGGTGGCGGACCAAATACGCGTAGTGCACTACAAGCTGCAGATCCAACCTTGTATGGCATCATCTATGAAATTTTCGGTAACAGCCCGTTCTACCGTTCATGCCCATAAGATGGCTTCGTTGATTTAGAAAAGTCTAGGCACTTCAGTTATTGAAGTGCCTAACTCAGTACACCAAGCTCCCACTAGTGTACTTAATTCATATATGTTGTGTCTTAGGGAATTACTTATTTTGACAATAATTCAACCTGGTCTGTCAGTGTTTACTTGGTAATTCGCTTATTAATACCAATTGTTTTTACCTTGCCTTCATACATGGGGCGAAACGCTACTAAGTTGACTTAAAAATAAGGCTTACCCACCTCAGTTTGTTTTTCATTCTGGGGTTTTTTACTTTTTAATTTAGAGCCGTTTGCATCGGTAAACTTTATTAGAGACTTCAATAGCAGAGCTAGAAATTCTCAAAGTGAAAACACTTCGATTTATTACAAAATATTTCAATTTATTTTCATGACATTAACAGTTGTTACGTTGTCATCAACTGAGTTATTTGAGTCATGAAAAATATCACCAAAAACAAAGCTATATCACAACACATTGAATAATAAGTAATTAATCACATTAACCACCTATTTACCTCGCTATTTTTCAGACTCCTCCCTACCTCTTGACGTAGATTTTATATTGTATACATTTGAAGTGTTTTTAATATTAAAGACACAAAAACAAATCCAATAAAAACAAAATATAACAAAGTCATTGTTACCAAGTCAGGCTAGTCATTTCGCGCTGGCATAACAAAAAACTGAATCACTACCGTGATTAAGGGAGAAAAAATGTATAACAATAATAAAGTCGCTAAAGCTATACGAATCGCCATGATGATAGGTGCTGGCAGCGCCCTATCATTTTCAAACACCGCTTTGTCAGCGGAGGAAAGTGCCTCAGAAGAGGTTGAACGTATTCAAGTTACCGGTTCACGATTAAAGCGTACCGATATGGAATCAGCCAGCCCTGTGACCATAATTACCGCCGCAGATCTAAAGATACGAGGTATACAAGATGTAGGTCAGTTTTTACAAAGCAGCGCGGTAATGTCAGGCTCACCTGCCATGACCACAACCAACAATGGCGGCAATGGTAGTACATCAGTTGAGCTGCGCGGTTTAGGCTCAGAACGTACCTTAGTGTTAATTAATGGTAGAAGACCAGCGACAAGTGATTTTCAAACCATCCCTGCTTCAATGATTAACCGTATAGAAATATTAAAAGATGGTGCTTCAGCAACATACGGCGCCGATGCCGTAGCTGGTGTTGTTAACATAATTACTCGTCGTGATTTTGAAGGCGTAGAATTTAATGCCCAACAATCGAATTCTTTTGATGTTAATGAGAATTCACAAACAACAATCAGCTTAGTATTAGGTAAAGCCTTTGACGATGGTCACTTAGTTTTTGGTGTTGACTATGTCGACCAAGAAGCTGTTTATCAAGGTGATAGTAGTGTTGAGTTCCTCAATCACCCTTGGTCTGTTAGCCCATGGAGCGCTAACGCTGAACAAGATGAATTGTCTTTTTGGCAGAACGGTTTAATTCCGCCAAACCAAGCTGGTGGTAACGTCACCTCTATTGGTAGTGGTTCGACGCCTTGTGGCCAATATTATATGCAAGGTCGCCCTAATCAAACTAATGCGACTTGTGATGGTGGTGTCGCAGGCATCAATGATATGCGTGATTTCGTTAACCCTGATGATACCTATAACTACGCACCGGTTAACTTTTTACAAACTCCTTATAAAAAATTAAACATGTTTGTTGAAGGCAGTTTTGCCTATAACAACAATGTTACTTTCTACACTGAAACGCGCATAAACAAACGTACTTCTCGTCAAGAATTAGCCGCGGTACCTTATGATACCCGCTACGACCCTGCTTATAGCGGCATACTGCCTGATGGCAGTGATTTTAATGGTGTATCAAAAGACAACTACTACAACCCCTTTGGTGAAGATGTTACCCGTTCACGTCGTCGTATGTTAGAAGGCGGTCGTAGTTTTGAACAAGATAACGTTGGCTTTCAACAAGTAATTGGTATGGAAGGTGAATTTGGTGACGGCTGGACTTATGATTTAAATTATAATTATGGTTACAACCAATATTCATTGACTGAATTTGGTCAACTTTATGGACCAAACTTAGCTAAAGCTATGGGCCCTTCATTTAAAGACGCAGACGGTAATATCGTTTGTGGTACCGCAGCGGCCCCCATTGCCGGTTGTGTATCTATGAACGTCTTTGGCGGACCTGGCTCAGTGACTCAAGAAATGCTTGATTACACCTCAGCACCGTTATCTAGTTCAGGTAATTACACCTTGCAAACACTAACAGGTTTTGTTGGCGGTGATATTTATGAATTACCAGCTGGTGCCTTAGCAGCGGGTATTGGTTTTGAATATCGTGAAGAAGAAGCGGAAAACCAAGTAGATTCAGGTAAGTTTATGGGTGAAGTAACCGGTAATACCTCAAAGGCCACTAACGGTGCTTTTGATGTAACCAGTATTTTCACTGAAATTAGAGTGCCATTATTAAGCGATTTACCTGGCGCAAACAGCGTAGAGATACCTATTGGTATTCGCTATGATGATTTTGAACTATTTGGCTCTTCAACTACCTATCAACTTGGTCTTGAGTGGCATGTCATTGATGGTTTATTGATACGTAGTACCTATGGCACTGTGTATAGAGCGCCAACAATGTTTGATCTTTATGCACCTTCAGGTGATTCCTACCCATTTACCAGTGATCCATGTAGCACCGCTAACTGGGGCGATTTAACAAGCGCTCAACAAGGTAATTGTCAGGCTGATAATGTTCCTGCTGGTGGTAGTATCAATGTTGACGGTCAACAACGTTCAACCGTTGGTGGTAACGCAAACTTAACGCCTGAAGAAGGTGATTCACTAACCGTTGGTATTGCTTATTCGCCTGACTTTATCGAAGGCTTAGGTTTGACTCTAGATTACTGGTCAATTGAGCTTGAAAACGTTATTGACGCTGTTGGTGCTGGTGACTCATTAGACGGCTGTTATAAAGGTGGTGTTGCTTCACTTTGTAATAACGTTACCCGAGACAGTAAAGGTGAAATTACTGACATTAGTGAACGCTCTGAAAACTTAAGTGCTATGACAGCTAAAGGTATTGATTTTGAAGCAAACTATACTTTTGAAGCCTTATCTGGTGAGTTCTACTTAAACCTTTCTTGGAGTCACTTTTTAGAACGTGAAAACCAAGTATATAACGCCAGCAGCTTCATGTTTGAGATGGAGGACTTAAATGGTCAGTTTGAAAATGATAATAGCTACGCTACTGACAAAGTAAACTTCACCGCTAACTATACTTTAGATAACCTTAACTTAAGTTATGCTGCTTACTTTATCTCAGGGCTAGAATATGATGATTTATTATATTACGGCAGCACACCAAATAATGCTGATGATCCAAGTCAAGGCAACCATATGTATAGCGTTGATTCCATTATGTATCATGATATAACAGCCAGTTATAGCTTTGATACCGGCACCACAATTTCTGCTGGTGTTACTAACTTAACGGATGAAGAGCCAATTTATATCGAGCCTGCGCAAAATGGTAATACTGATGAAAGTAATTACCGTTTATTTGGTCGTAGTTGGTTTGTTCGCTTTAGCCAGCAGTTCTAATGTTCGCTAGTTAACGATTCAGGGACTAAAACCAAAGCCGCTATAGCAATATAGTGGCTTTTTTAATGGTTAAAATTATCAAGAATCAGAGTGTTTAAGGTAATTATTTATAACAGCTAAATCAATAATGGACAATTACATTAGTCTAGCCACCCAACACATAAAAACGGCCAGTAATTATCACCCAAAATTGCCATTGAATATCACTTACTACGTCCATTGCATTAGATTAGATTTACCACGAGTGAACTAGGATCATTTCGTGCGCATTCAGGACGTTAGCATTTAATTTTTTGCCTTATATTTTCTAATGAATATTTTATGTCATGTTACTGAGCCGGCTCAGTAACACTCCTAAAAACACCAATAAACCTCTATTTCATTGATCTTAGAGTAATTTATAGCGTTTTCTATGATGGGTATTACTGAGCGGGCTTAGTAACATCCTATCTTTTATTAAGTAATTGGTTGCAGTGGTTTCTAATTCTTTGAATTTGTGTGACATTAATGTAAATTAAATTTTAATTATGGAACTGACATTACTGAGCCGGCTCCATAATAAGCTGTTATGTTTCAAATAAAGAATGGAGTCTTTTTCATGTTTCCCGAATGTAAAAGTTGTTTTAAAAAAATATCCCTTAGTTGGTTTTTAAATGCCTTTAAGTGGACTAAATATCGCTGTGTAAATTGTGGTTCTACACATGAATTTACTACTAGGCATGGTTATGTTGCAGGAACTGTAGGAGCATTAACTGCTTTTTTTTATCCAATAAAAGAAAGCTCAATTCTCTATAGTCCTTTATTGTTTGTTCTAGTGGTATTTACTGCGTTTATACTTAGTAGTTTAATTCCTGGGCAGCACAAGTTAGTTATAACTGAAAAACGGGAGGAGTAGTAAACATAACAAGGGTTTTCAAGTCGGACTCGTAACAGTTTGCTTGGTTCCACTTCGTTTCACATTTTAGCAAACTATTACACGCCGCTTAAAACGGCGTTAGTTTACAAAAGGATTTTGGTAGTGTTTGAAAGTATTGCGATCTATTCAGGGTTAATTGCAACAATCTGGATCTTCATTGGTGTTTATGTAGCAAGTCGATTTTATGCTGGTTACAGTCATTCTAAACAATTTTGTAGTGAACTAGGTGCAACTGGCAGCCCAACTGAAAAATTATCTCCCTTAATTAACAATTATCCGCTAGGCTTTCTATTTTGCTTTTTTGGTTGGTATTTGGCGCAGCTGTCAAATGTTTCAATCTTAGTTAATGCTGCCGGTTGGTTAGTCATAGCTCATGGTATTGGTACTTGGGTAGCAGGTTATTTCCCAATGGACGCAGATCCATTTACTAAGGATCCAACTTTTAATTGTAAGGTACATTCTTGGGCTGGTTTTATCATGTTGCTTTCACTAGTTGTGGCACCAATATTAATAGCTATAAGCCCAACGACTGAAATTATACCTCTATATTTCCGTGTTTTTTCAGTGGCTTCTGTTATCGCTGCTGTTTATTATCTATTTGCTATGGCAAAAGCTGTAAAATCTAAAAGTAACCCTGGCATCCATCAACGCATTTCTTATGGCTTTCAGCTAATGTGGCTAAGTGTATTTTCATTAGTGTTGGTGTAATTGTAAACTAACAAGTAAATTAACAGGACACGTAACAGTTGGCTGTGTTTCGTTCCTCAACAATTTTAGCCTACTAAGTTTTGCCCATTAACGAGGGCGTTGCTTTTTTGGGATTAAATTATATTAAGGCGTATGTATGAGAGTATTGGTGACGGGTTCTGCGGGTAGGGTTGGACGCGCAATCTATATCAAGTTGATGATAACTCATGATGTGGTTGGTATTGATAAAACGCCTTGTTCTACAGCTGATTTTGTTGGTGATATTCGTGATACATCTTTAATCACTCAAGCGTTAGAAGGTGTGGATGTTATTGTTCATACTGCTGCTCTCCATGCGCCTCATGTTGGGCTATTAAGTGATGAGGAATTTCATAGTATCAATGTTGATGCCACCGAACAGTTAGCGCTACAAGGTATTAAAAGTGGTATTAAGCACTTTGTGTTTACAAGTACAACTGCGCTTTATGGATATGCTTCAACACCAAAAGGTGTTGCAGGCTGGGTAAATGAGCAAATAAAACCTCAACCAAAGTCTATCTATCATAGAAGCAAGATTCTTTCTGAATGTAAGCTTCAAGAAATCTCAAACCTATTTAATCTACCCGTGACAGTATTACAAATGTCTCGGTGTTTCCCTGAGCCTGCTGACGTAATGGCAGTATATCGCCTTACTCGTGGTATTGATGCCAGAGATGTAGCTGAAGCTCATTTATGTGCAGTTGAAAAACGTCTAAACGGTTTTAACCGTTTTATCTTATCGGGAGCAACACCATTTAGTCGTTCAGACTGTGAAAGTTTGTATAGTGCAGCTGATGCAGCGATTAAGAAAAAGTGTCCCAATATAGCGTTAGCGTTTGAACAAAGAGGTTGGCCACTGCCCACACGTTTGGATCGTGTGTATGACTCTTCAGCAGCTCAAGAAAAATTAGGTTGGTTTCCTAAGTATGGTTTTGAAAGTGTATTAGATATGTTAGACAGTGACGTGCCGGAAGTTTTTCCCACGTTAAAACGCAGCTAACAAAGTATTTAAGAGTGATTCCCAACGCGTGGAATTTTTATAGTTCAAGGTTCGGTTTGTGTTTACGGTGCAATGGTTTAGGCTAGATGGCAGCGTTGCTCACCCCTTAATTCAGCGTTATCGGTACAAAATCTAATCCAACCTGTCCAATAGCTGTAAAAGCTAATGTCTTCTTTGTGGTAGAAGTGAGCATAAGCCGTTTACCCCAAGCCGTTCAGCTTTTAGCACTAATTCCTGTTAGTGCTAATGTTCCCTTAGTGCCTTAGAAAATATGAATGATTTTACCCTAAATTGGTGGCTAAAATCACTTAGCTACAACACTGTCAACGGGGGGCTAAATACCGAGGTAAAATAGACGCATTACTCGCAATCATTATTTATAAGAAGCCATAAAAAACGAATCATATAGATTCGTTTTTTTTGTATCGTTAACTATTAAGCAACTACATTGCTCATAAACTTTATGAAAATTAAAAACATTACTTTTCTTTTTGTAAAAATGCCGGCAGGGAATGACCAGAAAGTACCAATAATCCCGCAAAAATTCCTAAGTTCTTAATGAAATTTTGCATTTCATGTGCACCATCTAGACCCGAAAAATTCCAAAAGTCATGCAACGAAATATTAATGACTAACACCAAGCCTGCTAATAACAATGCGACGATTCCGGTAAATCGATTTGCAATCAACATCAAAGCAGCGACTATTTGGAAAATACCCGCCAATACTAATAACACAGGGACAAATGGCATATTGTGTTTTTCCATTAGCTGTATATGCATATCCCAAGATACAAATTTCATGATACCGGGAACCAGAAAATATAATGCGAGTAAAACACGTCCAACCGTTAATAACAGAGTGTTCATTTTATCAATCCTTGTTTGTTACTATCTAATGACTATCCAAATAAAGCGAATTATAATGCAGTGCCATTGACAGTCAGTTTCACATCAATATTACCATTAACGGCATTTGAGTATGGGCAGACTTGATGTGCAGTTTTAACCAATGCGATTGCTTGCTCATCATCCAGTTCTAACGTTACCGCTAATGAAACGCTTAATGCAAAACCACCCGCTTCATTAGGACCAATCCCCACTTCTGCAGAGACCGGTGCTGTCGCTAATTTTAATTTTTGCCCTCCCGCTACATGTAAAATGGCATTTGAAAAGCAAGCAGCGTAACCCGCTGCAAATAACTGTTCAGGGTTTGTTGCTGCGCCCGTTCCCCCCATCTCTTTTGGGTAACTTAGTGCAAGGTCGAGCATATTATCATCTGTGCTTACTTGCCCGTTACGTCCTGCAGAAGCAGTTGCTGTTGTTGTATATAGCGTTGTCATAATGATTTCCTTTTGAATATGTTTAATTAGTTAGGTATTTACTATAATCGCCCGTAACTGGTTTGTGCGCAATTTAATTGCGCGCAATTTAATTTAGTTGATTATAGCTCGATTCAAAAGCAAAATACAAGTATATTGTGCACAATCTTTTTAGTCAGAGGTATAATATGAGCTTATCAACAACAGCATGCGATCAAAGTGAAGCAGAAACGCCTCAGTTATTATTAAAGAATCAAGTGTGCTTTTCACTTTATAGCGCTTCAAATGCGTTAATTCGTTCTTATCGTCCGCTACTGAGTGCACTCGATCTGACTTATCCTCAATATTTAACCATGATGGTAATTTGGGAGAAAAGTGGTATTAACGTGAAGGATCTCGGCCATGACTTACATCTCGACTCAGGTACATTAACCCCTTTACTAAAACGTTTAGAAGCAAAAGGCTTTATAACGCGCGAACGTAGTGATGAAGATGAGCGTGTTAGATTGGTATTTTTAACCACTCAAGGCCAACAGTTAAAAAGTCAGGCTGAATCAGTACCAGAAGCGATTTTCTGTAAAAGCCAACTTCAAATGGCTGAATTACAGCAACTCAAAGCAAGCTGTGAAAAGCTATTAGCCAACTTACAAAAATAAGAACCATAGCGCTAGGTCTTTAATCTTAAATTTTCACAAAGCGAACATTGATTTTAGAAGGCGCTTTGGGGGCGATAGCGCTATAGAGTATATATCTTAATGTCAGCTATCCCTGAAGGTAGTTGACATAAAAATGGAGTTGTTCGCTCTGATAATTAGGTCTTTTTTGTGGTACAAGTGATCATTCGCTATAGGTAATATACTCCTATAAGACAGATCTAATAATTACAAACTGGGTGTGGCCGCATTGAAGGTAATTGGATGGTCAAGGTAAATGTTATTAGGTGGCAATGATGGTTATACTTTCCAAATAAAGCTTATTTTTATATAAAAGCTATTAAAGCTAAATAACAGTAACAACCCATCAAAAAGGAAGTACTTATAGAAAGTACTTCCTATGTTTATTGGTGATTAACATATAAATTAATACAAAAACTAGTCAGTTACTTGCTAAAAATGATGCCAAACTTATTTTTATCGGCATCCAAAAAATATGCCTCATGTTCACCAATGCCACTTGTTACTGGTTTACCCGCACAGGTAGCACCTAACCTTAACGCCACTTGATAAATCATAGTCACTTCAGCCGGAGAATCCGCTTGAAATGCTACCGTCAATGAATGATTTTTCTGAGCTAACGATGATTTATTTTGCTGACAGACCATTAAACCGACATTATCATTTCGACATTTCCACAAAATTTTAGAATTATTTTGCTTGATCTTTTTGGCGCCAAATAAACCGAGGAATGCATCATAAAAAATCTCAGCATTTGATAAGTTTGCAGTCGGTAATATTATATTACTGATCATTAGATATCCTAAATTAAAGTTAACATAAGTTATTTTTAACAAGGAATATCAAGCCATATAAGCAGCAAAGTCACCAACTGTACTCTGACTGTTGTCAGTAACCTTACAGGTGTAGCTAAAAAAGCAACACCCCCCTTCAAATGAATATTTACCCGTTATTTGTGAATTTCCACCCTTGAATGTCTTGATATTAACTATCCTAAAACATGCCAGTTAAAAGACGCTGAACTGCATTAAAACTTTTACCGCTATGTTATGTCAAAAAACATCACTTAATTTAGAAATAATTCATTGTCATAGGCAGTAGTCACTTGGTCACCAAGTAACTCACTAGGGTAATCAATTTTCATAATATATAACTAATAGACTGTATTTGCTCAATTTTAAACATAAACACCAGCTACTCCCATTAACAAAGTTGAGCTATTGACCCTAGCCTCCTCTTGGTTATTATTCCAACAGCTTCATCAGAAGCTGTATAAAAACATCAATAAAGCTTATAAAAAAACCAATAATAAGGGACAACTTATGAACTATCGATTATTCAATTGCGTATTATCGCTGATGAAAAATATCAGGGTATACGCCGCGATATTTTTATTCACCATGGGATCACTCGCTCAAGTACAAGCTGCTAACTGTAGCCAGCTTAACCAACCGGTTAATTTGTCTGTGGTCAGCAATACTGGCACCGCGGTTACCATCCAGTGGGATGATGTATATGGCGCCAATAGCTACCAGTTACAAACTTATATCAATGGCGGTTATCAGCAAGTAGCCAGTACTAGCAATCAAGCAACGTTTACCAACCTAACACAAGGCTATTACTACTTTAATGTTACCGCTGGCAATGCCTGTGGAGAACAAAGCACAGCAAGTGAATGGTTGCCGGTTGAACTAACCGGCATCGCCCAATGTGTGCCACCAACCACACCAACAAACCTAGTTGAGTCAAACTTAACTGGTAACAGCTTTACCGCTAGCTGGGCAGCTGTCTCGGGGGCACAAAGCTATGAATTACAGCAATGGCATGACTCTTCAGGTTGGTTAAACGTTAGTACAACAACAGCGACAACTTATGATTTTACTCAGCTTGATGCTGGTACAGAATATATACGTGTAGGTGCCGTAAATGATTGTGGAGGCAGTGACTACAGTGGTTATATCACAGTAGTAATAAGTGGTGAGGTGACTATTGAGTGCCCAAGCGCCTTAGCAAAAACACAAGGACTAACAACAAGTAATATCACCAATAACGAATTTACCTTAACTTGGACCACAGTTACTGATGCTGATAGTTATGACGTGCAATTATGGCAAAATGGCGCTTGGTCAACACTCGATAACACCACTGAATTGTCATATCAATTATCCAATCTTGCAATGAGTACAACACAATATGTTCGCATTGTTGCCCGTACAGATTGTGACGAAACCATTACCAGTGAAAGTCAGTGGATAAGCGTTATCTATGATGACAGTGTAGTAATTTGCCCTGAAAGTTTAGCTAAAGCAGCAAACTTAGTAATAAGTAATACCACTGCTGATTCGTTCACGATTACTTGGGATGCAGTCAACAATGCCGATAGTTATAATATTCAGTTATGGCAAAACAGCACTTGGGTAACAGTGGCAAGCTCTAGCAGCACCAATGCAAGTAACAGCTACCAACTAACTGACTTACCGGCAAGTTCAGATCAATATGTACGCATTGTTGCTAAAGCCAGTTGTGATACAAATTTGAGTAGTGAAAGTGCTTGGACTTTAGTTAACTTAGTAAACACCTGCCCTAGCCAACTAGCAACGCCGACAGGCTTAATCTTAAGTGGCGTCAATGAAAGTAGCTTTAATGCACGTTGGAACTCGGTTTCAGGCGCAACAGCTTATAAAATTCAATTATCAAGCAATGGTACTTGGCAAAACTTGGCAACACAGGCCAATGTTAGTAAAACCATCAGTGGCTTAACTGCTGGTTCATATCAAGTTAAGGTTGCAGCGGTTTGTGACAATATTGAAAGTAATAACACCGCCGCACAAAGTATCGTTATTGCTGCGCCACAAAGCTGTAATTTACCTGATGTTAATGGTGGTATTGATATTGGTAAATACGGCGAATATTTTGATGACTTCTCAGTAAGTGGCAATCTTTATGTGCAAGGCAACGGCTTTAATCCGAGTAATTACACCATGAAAGTTACTTGCCAAGGTGATTACGGCCATGTCAGTAATGCCACTGATTACAACGATGATAACTACGTGCCGTTTGCCTATAGCTACTCTCACTTTGGCGCTCGCTCAAGCAATGTTGAATCTATTCAGTTTGAAGTGCGTAGCGGTGGTTATATGTCGCGTAAAACCCTGTCTTGGAACTTAAATATAGGAACACAACAATCTCCAGTACAACCGTATTGCGATAACATTAACCTAGATGCAGATGTTGATGGTATTCCTGATTGTGCGGAAGAAGCCGGAAAAACTTTCTTTGGCATGCCAGTACATACTTGGGGTGCACGTAAAGGTATCACTGACTTATTTATTGAAGTGGATTATATGAGCAAAGCCAGCTCAGGCGATCACGGTACCCAGCCAAGAAAAGAAGTCTTTGATAAAGTAAAAGATGTTTTTGCTAAACAAGGCTACGCGCTGCACTTTGATGTTGGCGGCTTATATGGCTCAGGCCCTGAAAATTATAATCTAGGTGGCGGTCAATCGGTACAATACTCTCCGTGGATTGGTCTCTCAGATTGGCGCAATGAATACAACGGTAACCACGCGGTACCGGGGATGAAAAACAATGATACTTACCCAGGAGTATTTAGTTACATGCCAGTTTATTTTGATAATAAACCAGAGCGTGCTCGGCTATTTTACTACGCCTTATTTGCCAGCTCACAAGCTGCCGGCGGTGAAGGCTCCTCAGGACAAGCACCTGATTATTTTGACCACTACTTCTATGTAGCACTTGGCTCACCATCACAAGCAACAAAGAGCCGCTGGTTCTTAAATGCTGACAATGACACCGAGTTAAACCGCATGATAAACAGTCAGTCTTCGGTATTTATGCATGAGTTAGGACATATATTAGGATTAAGTCATGGCGGTTGGCCAGACAGTTACCCTAACTATGAACCGAACTATAAGCCAAACTATACCAGTGTAATGAACTATGCCTACGCCTTAAGTGGTGTACCAAACAATGGTGTTGGTTTTACCGAAAATGAGATGATGCAAGACCGTCATTACGTGAGTGTCCGCCGTGATAAAAATGCTGGCTGTATGGCATTACTTGAAGATAAATATGGCGCAGGAGTTTCTCGTCGTAACTTCCCTGGCGGCTTAGAAACTAACTGGCAAAGTTATAATTTAGATTACTCTTACGGCGACCATGCCAGCTTTAGTGAAAGTAGTTTCAATGAGGCTTATGTACTTGGCGGCTTAGATCTTAATTGCGACGGCTCTGTCAGTAACCGCAATACCTCGTACAATATTAACTATGATACCCATGCACCTGATTATGTCTCGGGTCGATACGACAATATGCGTGATTTTAATGACTGGGATAATATCTACCTTTATTACCGTCATTTAAATTACTCAACCGACGGTAACTTCTTAATGGCAGCTAATTTAGCGGCTAAACATGCCATTGAACCGGCGAATGTAGTACCGGGGGCAATATCATCTCCGCAATCTGCGCCAATACCTAGTACTACTGCAGTGCCACTAAGACCGGTGCAAACAACGACTAGACCAATTGGTGTACTAGAGCTGCCGATGTCTTTACTGAACACTGAAAAATAGTATTTCGGTACTAAAAGTTGACTATAAAGATAAGAATATAAAAATATCTAGAATGCAATAATCATAATGCGCTTTTGCTTCACGGCTTGGCTGTTTAACAGCTAAGCTACCTAGCAATAGCGCATTATTTTTTCTAATAATGACTCAACATACCTATGCACTTGGCTCAGGACCGTCATCCCCGTGGTGTTTTAATCGGACGTGCCATAGATGGCATTTATTAGACAATGCAGACGGTACAGGAAGTACCTTATTAAAGAATGCAGGATGCACATTCTCCTGAGCTTATTGTCCTGAATCCAGGGTCTAAATAGCAATGGATCTTCGATCAGATACTTCGAAGATGACGTTTACAAAGATTTCCTGAGTAAACTACAGAGGCATGATAAACAATCGGCGCATCATTTTTATCTACTAGCTGCTTTGTTTATTTTACCCTGCTTTGCCGCACTATATTCTGCCTGCATAAATGCCCGAACAGCGATAATGCCCACAGCAGAAATCAAAATAAGCATATTCATAAAACTAGACCAACCACCGGCACTATCTGCCAACCTTCCGCCAATAAAAGCAAAAGCTGCACTGGCGGCAAAACCAAAAGCATCAATTAAACACACCAAAGTTGCACTATGACGACCGCCGTATTCAATAGAGAATATCGACATCGGCAAGTAATAAGCGGGGGAAATCGAAAAAGCGAATAGAAAAATTGCTACCAGCGCCACTAGGTAATTCAATTGTGCGCTCAAATTAAACAAGGGTAAATATTGCAAGGTAAGTACACTCAATAAACTTAGCATCAGCGATATGGTTAATACCGTCCTGATACCCTGCTTTGAAAAGCGATCGTAAAAGGCGATTGCAGCCAACAGCCCGACCAAAGAGCCAACAGGAAAAACGGTAGAGGCCATTGCTGCCTGTGATGGCGTCAACTGGTAACTTTCCATCAAGTAAATCGCGACAAAGTCCAAAAAGGCCATCATGCAAGTGAGCACCATTAACATGATCACCACCAGCCAAACCCTAGGACTTTTTGCAAAGTTCACTAGTCCCGCAATTGTGCCGGTATCTTTCAGTGGGTGATTATATCGGTTCTCTAGCGCCAGTTTTTCTGCCCAAGACGATTCAAGTTTAACGGTATCATGCTCAGTATGGGTATCACTCTCGGTATCAGTACTGAGCGTGATATCGCTAGTAATATTGGCATTACTTTCATCTACTTTAAAAAAGTCAGGTTCTTCGGGGTTTTCTTGCAAATAAAAATAACAACCAACAAAAATAACCAGCGCAAAAGCTGCCGCGATAAACGCTACCATGCGCCAATGCATAAAGCTCAACAGCCAACCAAAAAACAGCGTCGCTAACACCACACTTAAGCGCGAGCTGGTAGCGAGAATACTCCATACTCGGCCATAACCTTGTGGGTGATACCACTGCCCTATCAATTTAGTCATACCGGGCCAGCCGGAAGATTTAGTGCAATAAAGCAGAAATGAAAAGCCAGTAAAGACCATGACATTAGCTGAAAGCCCAAAGGCGATGATAAATAGCGCGGTAAGAAGAATGCCAATTAAAAAAGTAAATCGCCCGCCAAACTTATCGGCAAAGGGACCCCAAATCAGTTTCCCCACCAGCGCACCTAAGGTGCCATAAGCGGCAAAATCGCCAAGATTAGTTTTTGATAACCCCAAGGTCTCATCCACAAGTAAGGCTGGGCTGAGAATAGTGACCATTTGACGACAAATCATCATGGCGGCATAACCCAGGTACATGGATATAATAATATTCATTTGTTGCGGAGGTCGGTTAGACATGATCTATCCCTAAACTGTCGTCACTAATGTCGATGGCTATTCTAAAGAATGCCTATTGCTCTTTAAAGGCTAATTGCTCAGTCTTAGTCTTAGTCTTTGCTTTATCTAGCTTAACTTAAGTTGACACTAGGTTATTCAATCGCTTAGGTCAACTTAGTAACAAATAAGTATTGGCACTAAGCAAGCTTGTTAGCAACTGACTCAACTGCTCTTAATGCTTATTTGATACTAGGTTGATAAAAACCTGATACCTTCTATTTTGATATCCTCTACTTTTATAATTCTCCATTTTGAGAACTAAGAATTAATTACCTGAAAAATCTGCATTTACTTCTATAATTACCGATCTCACCTTTATTTTAAATTTAATTAGAACAGGGATGTACAAAATGAACTCATTATCATTATCAAGATCAACCTCTTCTCGTCCAGACTTAGACTGGAGTCAATTAAAAGAAACTATCCTAATGCTTAATTTAGCCGTTACTCAAATTGATCAATCTATGAATGAAGGCAACGCCTCTGTTTCTACTTTATCGACATCATTTACTGGACTGGCGACAAACTTAAGTGATATTCAGAGCTCTATTGCACAATTAAGTCAACAAAATGGCAGTGCTGAAAAGATGAAGGTAATTATTGAAGGCTCTGCGTCTACGGCCTTGGATAAAGTACATTCAGCGATAATCGCCTTTCAGTTTTACGATAAACTAAGTCAAAGATTAGATCATGTAAGTGGAAGTCTTAGTGCTTTAACTTCGCTTATTAGCAATCCTGAAGAATTATATTCACCTATTGCTTGGCAAACATTACAAGAAACAATCCGCAGCAAATATACCATGGAAGAAGAGCGTCGAATGTTTGATAGGGTTATTTCCGGAGTGCCTATTGAAGAAGCATTAATTGAATTTAACCAAGATATGGCAAACAAAAGTAATTGCGAAGAAGATGAGATCGAACTTTTTTAGCTTGAGACTATATTCTAAATCCGCTCTATTTAGCCAAATAGAGCGTGGTATTAAAAGTTAAAGCTGAGAGCTTACTCAAAGCTAGATAAAGTAAAACCTAGCGCTTAGTTATCTGAGGCTTCTTCTCGTAAAGCCTTTTCCCAATTTACCTGCTCTCCCCCCAACAAATGAAAGTGCAAATGAGCAACAGTTTGACCGCCATTATGGCCACTATTTGTCATCAAACTAAAGCCATCTTTTGTTAACCCCATAACCTTGGCAATTTTAGCCATTGATTTTACTAACGCTATAATTTCTTCATCACTTGCGCTAGTTGAAAAGTCCACTATTGAGCGATATTGCCCTTTTGGAATAATAAGTACATGTACTGGCTTTACCGGATGAATATCCTCAAAAGCTAAAACATACTCATTTTCAAAAATAATTTTCGCAGGAATCTTTCCCTGCAATATTTTTGCAAAAACATTAGTACTGTCATATTTTCCTATACCAGATACTGTTTCATTACCTGCCAGAATATCACTAGAAAAAATCAGTATAAAAATAACAAAAAATAGTTTACTTATCATGGGGTAAAATCATATATATTTTGCGTTAACGAATATAATGAACAGTTTTTCAAATGAAAGGAAGCAGTAAATGAGTCAGTTGAATATTTCCCGCAGAAGACTACTAAAAGGAACCTTGCTTACAGCAGCAACAATACCTGCCGGTGGCATAGCTATGGTAAATGTTTTTCAAAGAGATCGCACAGCCAATGTTGTCGCTCCTTCATTGAAAAAAGGTGATACCATCGGTTTTTTCTCTCCTTCAACGCCAGCAACAAGTTTCGCATTTAAGCGCTTTGAAAGAGCAAAGCACTTTATGGCGAAAAAAGGCTTTAAACTGCAAGCTGGCAGCTTAACTGGCATGTCAGATAATTATCGTTCCGGTAGTATTCAAGCACGAGTAGAAGAATTAAATACCCTGATTCGAGACCCTAAGGTACGCTGCATAATGGCGACAATGGGTGGTATGGTTTCAAATTCTATGTTGCCTTATATCGACTACCAAGCACTGAAAAAAGATCCAAAAATAATAATCGGATATTCTGATGTTACCGCCTTGTTGTTTGGTATTTATGCTCAAACAGGGATTATTACTTACTATGGTCCCGCACTAGTCTCATCGTTCGGTGAAATGGGATACTTTTTAGAGCAAACTTATCAATATTTTTATAATATGGTTGAAAAGCCTAAGCTACCTCATACCATTAAAAACCCAGAGTTTTGGACTGAAGACTATATTGATTGGCAAAAACAAAGCGAAGAGAAAAGTAAAACAGCCAACCAACTACTCACTATAAATCCTGGTAAGGTCACCGGTAGACTCATTGCTGGAAACTTAAATACCATCCAAGGAATTTTTGCCAGCCCTTACATGCCAGATATCAAGCAAGGCGATATTTTACTGATAGAAGATAGTTTCAAAGATGCCGCAACCGTGGAGCGTTCTTTTTCGCACCTTAAAATAACGGGCATATTTGACCGTATTGGCGGGTTAATTCTGGGGAAACATGAGAAGTTTGACGACCAAGGTACAGGAAAAAAACCCTATCAAATATTAATGGAAGTCATGGGTAAAACCAACACTCCCATCCTCGCCGAATATGACTGCTGCCATACACATCCTATGATTACTTTACCTATTGGCTCTATGGCAACTTTAGATGCTGATAAGCAAAGTATTACCATAGAGTCGTTTTTCTAACCTGTAGAATAGAAACCTTAAGTATCAATTGTCCTATCGAACTGTCTTTTTTACTGGTCGGCCAAAGTACAATTTAATGTTCAGATAGGGTGTTATTTTCCAGAAATGTGATTGAAATCAGTAAGAACATTTTTTGTACTAATTTGTACTTAAAAAAAATGGTATAATCAGTTCAATTATTCAACATAGATAGAGAAAAGTAGTAATGCGGATCAAATTAACCCAAGACCTAAAATGTGGAAATGATACTTTTTTAACTGGAGAAGAGTACGAGGCAGTATTGATATTACCTCGTTCAACAACTGTAGAGTTTGTTGCAGATTCAGGTAAAAAAGTCAGAGCATTTAGTTATGAATATGTGAAAGTAACTCCTGCAACAGACATCTAGCCAAATTAATATCATCATAATAATGAGTAAGAGAATCTAAGAAACAATACTGACATTAATTTAGCTGATTAGTGAATTTCACATAATTGACTAAACATCTACAGTTTGACTTCGGTATCGATTGCCATTTATTGCAACATTAAACCAGCCTGGTTTAATGTTGCTTACCTTGAACTTTGAGCCCCACAACGCATTAGAGCTAACCGACTCTTTTACCACAAAACCGAGCTAATATCGGCTCCCCTTCGAGATAGTTGACCACTGCATCAAACGAAAATGAAATAGGTGCAACAGCTCCTTTGATCCAACTTAATAAGCCTCTAGCTCTGCAATTCTTTTATCATAAGTTTCGGCCTCGCTTTTAAACTGTTCATAGTCTTCATTATTTTCCTGTGCAACACGGGCTTTTTCATAATACTCGGCACTTTTCTTTTTATAATAGTCGATCATATTCTTCCTTTGTCTCAGCCTGATAACAGATAAATAAAATTACAGAATATTGATGATTATTACAATAGTTTTTTATTCTACCAAGTTGCATAATTTCGCAACAGGGTTAAGGATCCACAAAGTAGGCATTTGTAACGATGGAAAATATAAACTGACAAGTGCCCGTATTGAGGCTGGGAATGTTCCTATTGGGGTGATTAGGAGACGATCCAGAGGAGTAAGGGATACTGAATATTTCAAACTAAAAATAAGGCAAACATCACTTCCCGCAACGTATTCTGTCTTTTATCCAAAAATCAACCTCACATAACCGGAGAAGAGCCGAAAATATATGGATATTATTTAAGGGATATTATCTCCAATGCCACCGTAGCTGCCATAGAGATTTTTACTCAAAGCAGCAGCTCTCACACGACAAGTTGACGCAGCGAACATATGAACTACCTAGTGAAAGCTGAGCCACAATTTATGCAGATTGATAAAAATTTATGGCGTTATAATGCTAAGGGGCGATTATATGATGCTCTGCTCCTCTATATTTTGTTATCCACTCGAAATAGAGTAATCAATAACTCTGTGCCCATTGGTTGCTCAATTATCTAATTAGATAATTCTGCTTATTAATCTTCAGCATAGAGTTTCTTAAAATTATCTAGATTCCAACCAATCATTACTTCATTACCAATTTTAAGGGCTGGTACAGAGCGAGCCCCTATAGCGTCAAGCTCTTTTCTACCGCGCTGCATTTTGGCATTCGTTAATCTGTATTTAATGCCATTATCATCTAAGTATTTTTGAGCTTCACGGCAATGGGAGCATTTATCTGAAATATATAAAACAACGCGTTTCATCACTAACCTTTATATAACTGTTAAATACTAACTATTTTACTGAACTCTCAATAAAAAACAAAGATGAATTAACCCAACTTTCGATTCTAGACAAAGAAAATTAAGCTACTCCAGTAAACCAAAGGGGTCAAAGCACTTGAAGTAGTCGTTTTTGCTTTGATTTAATAGTTTCAGGTTAGAGCTGCCAACGGCAGCAATGACAATTGCAGTTACTCATTCCTCCCTGATAAGGTATTTAACTAAAGTACACTTTCCACTCCCTATACCTTAATTTTCACCCGCAAACTTTTTTCATCCACCTGGCATCTCTAAAAATATTTTAATATCACTTAAAATCGCATTTTGCCCCCTTTAAAAGGCTATTTCAGGAGATTTTAACCTGTTGTTTTTAATGGGGTTTAATTGGTAGGTGTTTAACTATCTAGATGGTAACCTGCACGCATTATCACTTGGAGGGCTATTGATGCCGACAACTAAAAAAGATTTTATCGATCACGACTTCTCTAACCATGACTTTCAAGGCATGCGCTTTGAGCAATGTAATTTTTATCGCTGTAACTTTAATCGGTCTGATTTATCCGATGTTGAATTTATTGAATGCAGCTTTGTCGAGCAAGGCAGTATTGAAGGATGCCGATTTGATTATGCTAACTTACGTGATACGAGCTTTAAGCAGTGTAGATTGTCCATGTCGAGCTTTGTCGGCGCAAGTTGTTTGGGCATAGAGTTTAGGTCTTGCGACTTGAAAGGCGCTAACTTTGTTAAAGCGAGTTTTGAAAATCAAATTTCACGCCAATCATATTTTTGCGTGGCATACATCACCGGCTGTAATTTATCTTATGCAAACTTTTCTGGTGTACGTATTGAGAAGTGTGACTTATTTGAAAATCGCTGGAATGGTGCCAACCTGCAAGGCGCGTCACTGAGACATTCAGATTTAAGCCGCAGTGAGTTTTCAGAAGATGCTTGGGAGCAGTTCCAAATGCAAGGTTGCGATTTAACACATACTGAATTAAATGGCCTTAACATCAGACGAGTAAAACTTGATGGTGTAAAGATTTGCACTTGGCAACAAGAGCAATTGTTAGAAGGCTTAGGGATCCTAGTATTGCCAGACTAAAATGCATGGTCATTAGTAAGGGGCTGCCAGTTAGAACTTTGCCTTAAAGAGCAGTAAAAGCAGCGCCTACGACGAGTTTGGCGCTATATTTTCTTCCTAGCTTAAGGCTGTAACCGACTCCCTACCAGCGATTACAGTTGGTGTCGAGCTACGAATGTAACGACTAATATCGACATTATCAATTTGTGACTCTGGTAAATATTTACGCGCATAAGTAAGGTAAATACCACTGGTTAATAACAATTCAAAAATCTCAATATCTAAATGTTCATCCAGGGCCATTTTATGCAATATATTGATAGCAACACTAATCGGCTTGGCTTTTTTATAGGGTCTATCTGCGGCAGTTAATGCTTCAAAAATATCACAAACAACCAAGACTCGTTCCGGTACAGATAAATCTTCAGCCTTTAATTTTCTTGGGTACCCCGTACCTTTGAGGGTTTCATGATGCGTTGATGCATAACGCGGTACTCGAGCTAGCTCTGGAGGTAATGGTAGGGCTTCGAGCATTTTAATGGTGCTGATAATATGTTCGTTTATTATGAAACGATCTTCGGCTGTTAGTGTGCCGCGACCTATCGATAAATTATAGACTTCACCTTGATTACCTAAATGTTCAGGTACATCCACCTTAATTTCAAACTCAGCAGGAAATTCAACAGGTTCAGTACGCTTAATAATGTGCTCGGCTTTATCGGCTAATAACGATTCCGTGACCGGCAACGATACCTCATTCATGTTGTATCGAGCTTCTTCTACGGGTGACAATCCCAAACGATCATCAAAATTACGCTGCCATTTTATTTGAGTTAAACTTTTTAACCGCGTGACGTGTGCTTCTTCCATAAACTCGCCACCAACATTTGATTGGGCAATAAATTCAAAATCATCTTGTAGTTGTTGACGTGTTTGCTGTAATTGTTTTAACAATTGCGTTTCTTGCTGTGGCGCAGCGGCTGCCTGTTTTAAAAACTCAATTTCCGCATCACGCCATAGTACTTCAAAACGCATTCTAATCTCATGAATACGATTATAAATTATTTCTAGCTTGGTACCTTTATCAACAATATGTTCAGGTGTGGTGACCTTGCCGCAATCATGCAACCAAGCTGCAATGGTAAATTCACGAACTTCATCTTCACTATGAAAGGTAAAATCCTTACAAATACCCTTGTTTTCATTAGATGCTGCATGGGCAAGTTCAATGGCGAGTTCAGGAACGCGTGCGCAATGCCCTGCGGTGTAATGTGATTTATCATCAATAGCTTGACTAATTATTTTGATAAAAGCATCAAGTAATTCTTGTTGCGCACGTTCATGCTGTTGAATCGATTCAGACATTTCAATCATTGATAGTGATAACTCTTCTATCTCTGAAATGTTGGTTGCTTGATGAGAAATTTGGTCAAACTGGCGATTTTTTATTTTCCAGTTTTGACGGGATAAACGACGAATTGGATTGACAATCGGCGATGCAAAAAACCAAGAGCATGGCAACATTAATAACAGACAAGCACCAGTGATTAACATCGACAGTTTTATTTCATTTAAACTTTCTCCCAAGACACGCTCAATTGGGACTATGACGGCGAACATATCTTGGTGGGTGCCGTTATTGTTTAACGGTTTAACATAGGTGAAATATGATTGACCATTGATCTCATGGATGTTTAGTTGGCCCTGTTGAGATTTTTGATTCGCTATCTCTATTAATTTCGCATAAGGAACAATGCCAGACTGTTTATGTGAGTCTGATGTTTGATTGCTAATCCCCCACTTTTCATCTAACACAGCTTTTAGCTCGGGAGTAATAGCCCCTAATGCCAAATTAATTAAAGCTAATAATTGTGTTTGCTCTTTTTTCATCAATAAATGCAGTGAATTAGGCATATTTAGTGGTAAAAAATCCATATCACCATGAAATTGCACATCGTCAATAAAAAACTGCTTAGCGAGATGTCGTAAAATTAATTTACTATCGATACCCGCATACGCCTTACCATCACGCACCGCATCAAATACGTCTTTTAACAAAGGCACTTCAATAATTTCTACCTCAGGGTAATAACGCTGAATTAAATGACCTATCGACCAGCCTCTGGTGATCGCTAATGTCTTACCCGATAATTGCTCCACGTGAGAGATAGTGTCTTCACCAGGCTTAGTAATAACTGATAGGGGTAAATCCAGAAATGGCTTCGATAAATTACCTAAGGCTTCATTTTCATTATTTAAAAATACCGCCTGTAATATATCAAGTTCATTTTTTTGATACATATCAACTAATTCAGGCCACTCATAACCATTGGTATACTCGAACCGTAAGCCCGTGCTAGCAGCGACTATAGACATTATATCGACGGCATACCCTTGTGGTTTTCCCGCGACAGTAAAATCTATCGGCGACCAGTCGATAGAGTTAGAAACTTTAATCGCTGGGTGTTTAGCAACAAAGCGCTGTTGCTTTAACGACAATGCTAATTTGGGCACTGCTAATAATGATTTCTCTAATTGACTCGCTTGATTAGAGGCAATTATTTCGCCGGTCTTTTGATATAGATAGATTTCTCCATCAGCGCTAATTTCCTCTTCTTTCAAATAGGTAGATATTGATGACAGCGCAATATCTACAGCGAGCACAGCTGATGTACCAGGAATAATGGTTGAATATGTTTGACCAGGAGCTTTTAGATGTTGAAAGAGATAGGGGTCGGTCTTATGTACTTCACCGGCTTTAGCCTCGGTATACCACGGACGTTTAGCCGCATGATAATCACTGCTCTCAACATGAGCTACTCGTAAATTAAAGTCTTTATCAAAATATGACAACTCACGCAGACGTGTTTTTTCATCGCCAATCACAGTAACCATCACCCAACGGTCTGTTGGCCCAGCATTAAAACCTCGCCTAACTTCAAGGCTAGACTCCAAGTTAACTAATTCGTAAAAGTCGCCATTTTCGAAACCTATATAGGTTGCATAAAACGCGGGGGTATTTTGCATTACCTGGGCAAAGAGTTGCTGAGTTGCATTACCTATCCATTGCTGATCTAAGATATGTGGGTAGCTAGACAAGAACTTAGTTGATTCAATCGCGCGCGTATCCAGTGCTTCTAAATAGGCGCTGGTTTGTGTCGCTGTTTTATCGTAATAATTAAACGCTGATTCAGTGGCCATGCTTTTACTAAAGTAATATTGCAAACTAATGGCAACACCTGCCGTTAAGGCATTGGCTAAAATAAAGACGGTCAAAACGGTGAACCGAATAGAATATTTAAGCTTAATTATCTTGGTTAAATTATACACAGAGCTTCCTTTCTCATTATGATAGTTTAATTATCAACCACATAATCCAATAATTCCCCCTTTAGGTCAATTAAATTTAAAGCTTTGTTTTATATGTATTTAGCTAAAAAAGGCCCGTTAGATTATAACGAGCCTTCTTTAGCATCAGCCCCAGTATTTATCTAAGTAAAGTTCTCCTTATCTTTGATAATGGCTCTTTAGCAGAGCTTTATTATCGCTATGTTCTAAATTACGTTCATGAGCTTTAGCTAAAAATCCCAGCTATTACATCATCACTCTCTTTTTAATAGGTGAATGATATTGGCATTAACTATTGACAAGAGACTGATGGTCACTTAAATTACACTTAAGAGACCAGTGGACCCTTATTTAAAATATATGAATTGGCAACGAGCAAGAACAGACGAAAAAAGAAATGAACGAAAAGGCGCTATATATAAGGCGGCTTTTACACTTTTTAAAAAGAGCGGTTACGACAAAGTAAGTTTTAATGGCATTGCAGTTGAAGCGGGCTTTACTAAATCCAATATGTATCGCTACTTTAGTTCCAAAGAAGAGATTTTTTTAAATGTATTTGCTGACTTATTTGAAAGTTGGGTTAATGAATACAGTAAGCAATTGCAAACTCTCGAGCAGGATGTACAAGTAGAAACCTTTGCATACGCTTGGTTTAATTCAATGTTATCTCATCCAAGATTGCTAGATTTAATGCCAATTCTTTTTGTTTCTCTGGAAAGAAATAGCTCATTTGAACAGCTACTTAAATTTAAGCGCTTAGCGATGAATTTACTCTATAGCACCACCCTCGATATCAGCAGAATATACCCAGAAATAGCAGGTGAAAAAGCGTTTAAGTTTCTAACGCTAAGTTATGCCGCAACCGCTAATTATTGGGCTGCAACGATGCAAAGTGATGCACTGAAGAAAATATATCAACTCGATGAGTTCCAAGCATTAAAACCAGATTTTGAAAAAGATTTAACCACATCAATTGAAATCATTATTCGGGGTTTAAGAGCAAGTTAATCAGACAACAGCGGCTTGGCTAGCCATATTCAGACAGCTGAAAACATTTAATTTAAAATAAGGAAATATATCATGGCGCATCACACTGAAAACACCATCAAAGTTAATATCTCAGTAGAAAAAATTTGGCAAGTATTAGAGGACTTCAGCAGCGTAGAAAAATTTGCTGCAACGATAAAGTCATCACCCATTGTGAACGATATCAGCTCTGGATTAGGCGCAAAAAGATTATGTACCTTTACTGATGGCTCAAGCTTAGTGGAAGAGATTATTGAATACCAAGAAGGCCAAGGTTATAAAATGGCGCTTTCTGAGTTTTCGCTACCGTTAAAAAGTATGCAAGCAGAAATGCGTGTCAAAGCAATTGATGCAAACAGCTGTGAACTATATATGTCTGCGAATTTTGTTGTTAAAGCTGGCCCATTAGGTTGGTTATTGGGACAGTTAATAATGCGACCTGTGATGAAAAGTGTTTTCAAGAAAGTTATGACTGGCTTAGCATATCACTGTGCGACGGGAAAACGCGTTGGCGAAAAACGCCCTGCCAATGAAGAGCTAGCTACAATAATTATCAGTTAACTTATTTCCTGCTCTTTATTTACAGATACATATTTATAGTTCTTTATAGCTACCTACTCACAGGTACTTAATGAATAACAAAGCATTGCGTCTGTAACTTTATTTAACCTCAATAAAAACGGTAACAACAGCTGTTGTTACCGTCAAAAGCCTGTAAATACTTCGTTTTATACTATCAATATGCTATTACCTAGGTATTAATCAGGCATTACACTAAGTATTAATTTACTGCGATGTAATTACTGTAACTACTGCTACCACAAGCATTGCTGGCACTAACTTGTAGGTAGTTGCTTCCGCCAGGATAAAGTTTATCAACACTTACTGAAGTATTGGCACTACTAGCGGTATCAACCCACTGACCATTCCACAGCTGCACATCATAACTTGTCGCACCAGCCACTTGGTTCCAGCTAGCATCAAATTGATAATAAGTAGAATTGCTATAAGTTAAGCCCGTTGGTGTAGTTGGCGCGGCAGTACATGAAGTAGCCGCTAAAGTAATAGTGAGCCAACTGCTTGCCTGTGGCTCATCATCACAATTGTTATGTGCTACCACACGGGCATAAGCTGTTGTTCCTGTTAAGCCGGTAATATCATGGCTAGTTCCATTTACATTAGCGACAGTTTTCCAAGCACTGGTGTCTTGATTCCAAATTTGCACTTGATAATAATCAGCACCAGTTGTTGCTGACCACGTTAAAGTAAAACCATCGCTACTAATATTGCTAGTTACTGGCTCTGCTGGTGTGGCAATACCATCACATTGGGCAACATCTGCAAGTTGCACATGAATATAATCACTGTAATCACTGCTACCAGCATTATTTTTCGCTTTAACATGCACCCATTGATCGGTATTGCTTAATCCAGAAATATTAATGGTATTACTGGTGCTTGTGCCTGCCGATACCCAACCGGTATTATCAAGCCAGCGCTCAACATCATATTGGCTAGCACCACTGACTGCGGACCATGTTAGGTTAAAGGCGCTATTAGTAACGGCACTTGCAACTAAGTTACTTGGCGTTGCTGGTAAGGAAGGGTTTACTCCGCCGCCGTATAAATAGCTAGCGGCACTAAGGTCTTTATTACTTAACACTTGCGCAAAGCCCATAACACTTAAGTTAATTGAACTGTCGGTCGGCACCATAGTGGGGTAACCATTAATACTAAAGGCGGTAGAGAAATAATGCATGATGGAGTAATAGTCATAACTGCCATGGTCCATGCCACCAGAGCCCATTTTTTGGAAGTTATACTGCATGCTAGATGAGATGTTACTCCAATTTATAGTAAGGTAGTTATCGCGGTCATTGCGTGATTGCTCATGATAAAAACCGACCGCATGGCCAATTTCATGCACCGCTGCACCATTACCACAATTAGCTGCTAAGCCAAGATTTTGCACACCACCTTGACGGCCGATCATTGAATAACAACCGCCAGCATTGATCATGTTAATGTATGAACCTTCATTCGTTCTTGCTACTAATTGAATGCCCGTACCACTATTATTCCAATGATCAATAGCATAATAAAGCGCATTGCGCGCGCTGCTAGATAAGCTACTGCTCATTACATATGGCACTACGCCATTAGGCCATACCGCTCCTGAGTTAGGATAGATAATGGCAGCATTGGCATTAACATCACTTTGGTAAACCTGCTGGGAGTTATCCACCACGATTAAGCCATGTTTGAGCAATTCTTGAGTATTACCTAATAAGATATCGCCAACAAAGGCTTGGCCATCAATATCTACCGCAGTAATTTCATTACCGTCATTGGTTTTAATTGTTACCAGTTCGCGGCCTTCACTGGAAAAACCCATCAGGTTATCTTTGTCTGTACGGCTACTATCGGCAGCAAATGCCATTGAGCTAGTAAGTAAAGTGGCTGCAACAATACCAGCGCTAATTCCAGCACTAACTCCAGCGCTCAGACCTGATTTAATGCCTTTAGTAAGTAAAGATGATTTATTCATGATAAAGCTTCCCTCTATTATTATTGTTAACTTGTTTTTATTGGTTATTACTTTTTATGACTTGTTATTTTTTATGAATTGTTATTTATCATTGCTAGTTACCAATATTTTATTTCACTAAAGGTTTGTCATAAAAATAATATTTTATGACAGGTTTAAAATGTGATATTTAGGCTGATAACTCGCCATTAAAAAACTAGCAAAACAATAGTTACATGGGTATAAGCAAAGTTACCAACAGACAACTAAGGGCATTCAAACGAGTGAATTTGGTGATTAAAATTTAGCCGGGCGGCAATAGGTAAGAATATGTTTTAAGCAATGACTGATAGCTGCTAAAGATAAAATAGATAACTTTACTTGTTAGTACTTATACCCAACGGATTAATCATCCGTAGAAAAGACCAGTACAAACAAGTAAAGCTGATAATTTTTGCTTAGTGATTAATATTTACCACTAATTACTGAACCGTAAGGTAGTCACTATATTCACTGCTACCGCAGGCATTACTGGCTTTAACATGGAAATACTCAGCATTGCCGCCGTTGAGTTTATCCACCGATACCGCAGTACTAGCGCTTGTGCCTGCATCAAGCCATTGACCATTCCAAAGCTGAACTTGATAACTTGTCGCTTCAGCCACTGCTTGCCAGTTAGCGGTGAAGTTACTTAAGGTTAGCGAAGAAAAACTTAAAGCTGTTGGTACATTTGGCGCATATTGACATGACTCTGCCAGTGTTATGCTAAGCCAGTCACTGGCTTTGGGTTCATCATCACAATCATTACCAGCAACGATACGTGCATAAGTAGTAGTGCTTGTTAAACCGCTGACGTTATAATTGGTAGTAGTGACAGTTTCGATAGTCTGCCACGATGATGTTGCATCCTGCCAAAGCTGTACTTGATAAAAATCAGCGCCGGTTGTTTGGCTCCAATTTAAGGTAAAACCACTGGCACTAATATTACTCGCTGTTGGTTTTTCCTGTACAGCAATTGCACTACAAGTTGCTATATCCGCTAAGACTACATAAAGATATTCGCTAAAAGCGCTACTTCCTAGGGTGTTGTTGGCTTTAACATGTAACCATTGATCTTTGATTACTAAACCATTAACGGCAATTGAAGCGGTATTGGTGTTGCCAACACTAACCCAGCCATCACTATCAAGCCAGCGCTCAACACTATAACTACTCGCTTGCGCTGAACTTGCCCAAGACAAAGTCATAGAATTATTGGTAACAGCACTAGCAGTTAAATTTGTCGGCACCGCTGGTATTTCTAAATCATTAGTCAAAGACACCATTAGGCTTATTGAAGGATCACTGCTACCACAGGTACTTATTGCGCTAACCCTCACTTGTAGATCTGCGCCTGCGCTCAATCCTGTTAAGCTAGCTGAATTTTGTGTAACCGTTGCTTTATCCTGCCAACCGCTACCATCATTCACTTCAATTAGGTAACTGCTAGCATTTGCTGTAGCCGCCCATGAAAGTGAAAATGCATTACTGCTGATATTACTGGCGACCAACGCCGTAGGTACTGTATTGCTACAGCTGCCATTGGTTTTAATGCTCCAGCTGTGGCTTGCTTGAGTATTCTGATAATCATCTTTAATAACTTTGTCGGTATTGTCTTTTACCTGAGCCACTAAATTAAATGTGCCATTGCCTAATACATCAGCGTGGATTGTTAATTGCTTGCCTGATGCCTGAAACACTTGGTCAATATACCAGTTCACTTGCATAGTATCGGGATTAGGACGCACTGTATTAACAGTAAAAGTTTGCTGCTGTCCTGCCAGCATTTCTATCATATTGCTTGTAGGAGTTACACTGTCTATTGGGCTGACAAAATCATAGGTTCTTAATACCAACGCTTCTTCATTCACTTGATAAAAAGGTACACCTAGGTGGTTCATCATAGAATCATAAGTAGGACGATACATGCCGCTGGTACAATATCGAGCACCTTGATAAGCATCTACATTACTGGCACTTAACCAATGTGACCATTTACTACCATAAGCGCTTGTGGTGACATTAGGCTCAAAGGGCTCTGACGTGATACATGTACCGTTAGTATATTCATCACCTAAATGGCCAAAAGAATGCCCTACTTCATGTAGTGCTAAGTCGATTGCCGCTGGTGCTAATGACATGGTCGCTACTGTGCCACCCGCGCCACCATAAGTAGTGGTATTTACCACCACCACCACTTGGTCTGCTTGATGTGATGGCATAATGCTATTTATATAACTGAGCACCTTGCCTTCATCAACACACAAAAGACGGTCAATACCATAACAACCAAAGTTTGCACCAAAACGGGTATCGATTGGTCTGCCGCCAGTACCTGCCCCGGTTTGGTTTGACGCAACTTCTACTCGCCAAACGTTATAGAGGTTTTTATATTCTTTGTAGGGCGGCACATCAAAGTAACCATTAACAATATTATTCACATCGGTAGAAAACTGCGCTAACTGGTAATTGGTATAACCTTCACTTAAAAAGACTAAATCAACTCGGTTAGTTGAATCGCCATTATCTAAGACTTTTATCACATTTGAACTGGCCGCATTTTGGCTCATTGCTTTACTGTTAAGGCTATCGCTAATAGCAGCTTGGGCTTGTGGAAGCTCGAGAGTGATTTCGTCAAGCTGTTGTAAAACAAGCTGGTTTTTTTCTTGTATTGGTTGGTAAATTTTTACACTATGGAGTTTATTATCATCTGGCAATATCAAGTTTAAAACCGCAGAAGGCCTTTTGATATCTTTTGAAAAAGTCATAGCGCCAGTGCCTTCATCAAAAACTTCAGCACGAAAATACAATGGGTTTTTAATAATTTGTCGACTCAATTCATTACCCTGTTCATCTAAAGACACCGCCACTAGATCTTGTAAATTGAACTTCGCTTTACTTTGACTGACCGGGCTTTGACTAACCCGGTTAAGCGTTAGCGATGGTTGCATGGATTGATTCGTTTGACTGGCTTGACTGGCTTGACTTGCAGTGTTGCTACTTTTTTTGTCGCTGTTTGCTGTTTTATCCGCTGTATTTTGTGCTGTTCCGTTTTCGCCATTAATCTTTGCTTCTGTGAAGCTGTGTAAGGTTAAATTAATTTGCCTATTTCCGGCATCTGCATAAGTCGATAGACAGCAAGATAGGGTTAACAAAACCTTGGCCACTTTTTGTAATAAAGCCATAATTACCTCTGATTATTTTTATTGTTTTTTGATTCGCTAAAATACTTACCAGCGAGTGATTAATACAAAATCAAATAAGTTAATAACTTAACTAAACAATAAAAAGTAGCGCAGATGTTCTCAACTGCTGACATAGGGTATTAAAAGCACAAAATTGGCAGATCAAAATCTATCAGCTCAACATTAGTTTGAAACTGATAGATGGGTTGATAGGTATAATTGATAAATATGACTGATATTAACTCAGCTTATTCCACGGTAAGGTTTCTAAACAGGTGAGCAAAGCTTCGACTTACCGCCAGTGGCTCTACTAATTTTTTCATATGAGCATGCATCTGTTCTGCGTCAGAGGTTTGCACATAGTCGAGATGTTCAATACTCAAGATAGTACTGCGATGTACCTGCCAAAAAACATCAGGGTCAAGTTGCAAAGATAAACTTTTTAACGGCATACGCACGAGCGCTTCTCTGTCCTTGGTCAGCACTTTGACATAACGACCACAGGCCTTAAAGCAGATAATATCTTTAATATCTAATAACCAGAATTTACTGCCTATTTGAATTTTAAGCCATTTTAAATAGCGGTCATTGCTCGATGAAATATTGCCTAATAGTTGCTTTATGTCGATAGGTGTTGAGGCCAGGCGGACATTAAGCCTATCAATACAATCCTTAAGACGTTTATCTGAATAGGGTTTTAACAAATAATCAATAGCGCCAGCTTCAAAGGCTTCTATAGCATATTTATCATAGGCGGTAATAAAAACTACATGGCAATTATGTTTACTTTGCTGAATAACTTCTATGCCGGTTAAGTCACCCATTTGAATATCTAAAAAAACCACATCAGGCTTCAAAGTGTCAATGGATGACAGCGCATCTTTGCCACATTTAACAGAGGCAATGATATTGCCTTGTGGCCAATGGCTTTGTAATTTTCTCTCTAGGTTTAAGCGTAATATTTCTTCATCTTCTGCGATAACAATATTAACCATTAGCGGGTACCTCAAGTTGCGCACAAGTATTTTTATTCGGATTACAATCGATACTAAATTTAGCTCGATTACCATAAGTAACCTCTAAACGCGCAATAAGATTAGCAATACCGGTACCGTGGGATTTATCTTTTAATATGCCGACGTTATCGGTAACCGACAGCATCAATGAATCTTTATTATGCAAGCTGGCACTAATAATAATCAGCCCTTGGCCATTATTTTTTTCCACCGCATGTTTAATAGCATTTTCAACGAGAGTTAATAGTGACATTGGTAGAATAGGATAATGCTGCAAAGTTTTAGGAATATCTATTTGATAAGTTAACTGCTCACCAAAGCGGATTTTTTGAATATTAAGATAGCGACGAATCATATCTTCTTCTTCAGATAAGTTAATAAACTTATGGCGATATTGATGTACGGTAGAGCGTAAATACTCGGTCAACTCTTCCAGTAAATGTTTAGCCTTTTCGGCATCGTAATCAATAAGGTTATGTAAGTTGGCGAGGGTATTATAGAAAAAATGTGGTTCAATTTGCGCTTGCAGCAGGTGTAGCTCCATTTCAACTCGCTCTCGTTCAATGGACTGTTCGGCAATTTGTTGTTTGAGCATTTGAAATTTTGGCTGAGACTCCCTACTTTGCACATAGATAATAAGCATTATCGCCCAAGCAGAAAATATCAGCGTTGACAGTGAGTAGATAGTTACTTGAAAGATAGGATGCAGTGAGCTTTCATTCCAAGGTTGGCCGGTAATGAAAATAAACGGGTAGCTTACCGCAAAGGCTAACAAACCTATCATGGCGATGCGAGCAACTGACATTTTACTATCGGGCCCACGAGACAAGATTAAATAGGAAAAAGCCAGGGAAAAACCTAGGGTATTCATGGTTTTAAAATAACCATAAAATTCAGCAAAGAAGAAATCATAACTGCTTTCAACCACGGTCAGGTGATAAACCGTTTTGAGAAATGCACACATAGAATTAATAAAGAAAACCACCAATATACTCTTTAAAGAAATAAGAGATGCAATGGTTTTTAATCTGCTCGAAACATGACGCATAGTAAATTTTGCCTAAATGGTAAAACAGTTTGTGCTGATGTTTATCAGCGAACTCTGTTCAAATTAACTTAAAAGTCATAAAGTTGCAAAAATGATTATCAGCGACTTGCTGATTTATAGCGAATAAATACCCTCGCTATAAATCAGCTTAAGTCACAATGAAAACACTAACTCAAATAACAACTTATCTATTAAAACAGTGTTTCATTTTAACGCTACCTTAAAACGATTTTTTCACTCTTAAGTAGTAATAACGGCCAACAGAGGTGATAGCACCATAACCATCAAAACCGTTACGATAATCGCCCATCACTGGCGCTGGCTCTTCATCGGTAAAGTTGTCAATACCTAGAGTGACCGTGGTGGCGAAACTATCAAAGGTATAAGCACCTTGAATGTTATGAACAAAGTATGGGTCTAGCTCTTTCAAATGTTCCGCGCCTTCAGGGTATGCCCAAGAGTTTTCTTCTTGGGTGACACTACCGGTGTAACTGCTGTTATAACTCACTTGAATGTCATCTAAACGCCAGTTTGCTCGCAGTGTTTGTCGCCATTCAGTCCAAGAACCTTCTTCTTGGAAGTAGCGGCCTAAACGCTCTTGTCCGGCATTTTTATACTTTTGTAAATTAGAAGCGGCCCAATGAATACCAAAATCACCGAATTCGGTTGATGGCAATAAATAACTTACGGCATAATCCATACCGCTTATCTCTTGCTCACCAACATTTGACAAGGTCGCACGTATGGCATCAATGGTGCCGTCAGCATTACGCATAACAAGGGCAGGATCATAAACGCCACCGCCATTAGCGACATCGTTAACTACTTCATTAGCACTTGGGCCAAAAATCAAGTTCTCTTTCTTAATGTTAAAGTAATCAATGGTTACCGATAAACCTTCAAGGTAATCAGGTGTCCAAACAATACCTGCGGTAACACTTTCTGATGTTTCCGGCTGTACACTTGGTTCGCCGCCACTCACTGTCCATGAACCGGCCACAGGTGTCGGATTTTGCTGACTACAACCGGGTAACGACGCCCAGTTGTCATTGCGACAGGGATCTTGTACACCAGTATCATAGCCTCTTGATTGTCCAGCATATAATTCAGACAAGCCTGGTGCTCTAAAGCCCTCACTCCATGAGCCCCGAACTAGTACTTCTTCAATTGGACGCCACTTAATGCCCACTTTCGGATTAGTAGTATCACCAAAGTCACTGTAATCAGAATAACGTACGGCAAAATCAAGTTCTAAACCCTTTGCTAAAAAGACATCGGCTAACAGAGGTACCACGGCTTCAGCATAAAACTCGGTAATCTCCCTAGGCTCTGGTGTACTGGTATCGGCACTACCGCCACCAAAAACAGTATCACCCGCTTCATAAATGCGAGAAACATTGGTAGAAGCATCTTCTTCACGGAGTTCAGCGCCAATTGCTAAGTAGACTTCACCTGCTGGTAACTCAAAAGCAGCACCGCTGGCATTAAACATCCAAGTATTCATCATGCCTTCGTTGACCACAGTGCCCTGCTCAGAAATATAAGACGCCATTTCTGGGGTCATAGAGCCGCGACGACCAAATAAGTCGATAGCTACACAACCATCATTGCGTGCGGCACAAGCTGCTGAGTCGCCGGCTGCTGCGGCTAAACGACTGGCAGAGACTTCGGTTGCCAAATTGGTTGAGTCAAACTTCTCACTAGTATAAGAAACATCCCAGTCCCAAGAGCCTAATTCACCAAAAGCGCCAAGGGTATAACGGCGGTCATTGGTTTTATTATCAATGTAGTGACGTGTGCCAGTAGAGGTGGTTTCCCACATAGCACGACCGACTCTAACCTCTTCACCAAAAGGGTTATAACTATTGTTGGCAGAAACAGCGATGCCCTCTCCCCAAATATCTAACGGTGATTGTATTTGGTTCTTACCCTGGTTTTCTGCGTGGGTGTAACTGTATTCAAAATAGCCGGTGATGGTATCAGACAATTCATAAGTACCACTTGTCCAAATGGATTCTCGCTGGATGTCAGGGCCAGCAGTCATGTACTCCCAGTAATTTTGCATATGATCGTCATTTTCCCAATCAAATGCTTCCATATCACCCCAAGAATTTATCCGGTCGCTTCCTGGCTTTATCACCATTTGGCCTCCGTCTGGGTGAGTAACAACCGCGCTATGCTCTGGAATTGGGTCCCGTAAATCAAGACCGCCATAACTTCTACGATCAGGCGTCGCCGTGACATTACGTTCTGACATAAAATAGGCTTTTTGACTGGTTCTATTGGCACTAATTAAGAAGTTACCTTTATCGAAATCTGCACCAAAGGTCATATCAACAATATTACGCTGTGCATCACCACGTGAACTCTCACCGGTTTCAAGTTGAACTTCTAAGCCTTCAAAATCAGATTTCATGATGATGTTAACAACGCCGGCAATCGCATCTGAGCCGTAAACAGCAGAAGCACCATCTTGTAATACTTCAACACGCTCGATAGCGCCAAATGGAATGTTATTTAAATCAACGGTGCCACTTGGATTTACCGTAGATAAACGGCGACCGTTCACTAAAACTAAGGTGTTTCTAGCACTTAAACCGCGTAAGGCCACCGTTGCCACACCATTAGAGAACGCGCGATTAGTACTTAAACTTGCGCCATTAGCTGCGGGAATATCTTGTAAGAGTGAGGCGATATCAACCGCGCCAGACGCGTCTATTTGTGCGCGGTCTAAAACAGTTACCGGCGCTGTACCGACCAGCTCTGTGCGAGCAATACGAGAGCCAGTGACAGAAATTCGTTCAACTTCTTTGAGCGAGTCCGATTTTTCAGCGGCGATTACCGCCGGTGCCGAAAATAAAACGGAAGCAGAAAGCATCGCCACGGAAAGTGTTGAAAGCTTGAAGGTAGGGTTTGGTTTCATGGGTATTCCTCATTTTTTTTATTGTTGTCGTTAGTGTTGTAATTCATGTTGTAACTGGTGTTTTTATTATTTAGCGCGGTTATTTCTATTCACTCGAATTGCATAAAAATTACCAGCAAAAATAATAACCTCAACCCTATGAAAATTAATTTTGCCGATGAATAAAAGCGCTAATGTCATCAAACAGCTCGTAGCTGTCACCAAATAACTGAGATATGACTCGAGCTGAAGTTCGCTAAAAACGGAGGGGAAACGTGATAAAAAAACACATTGTATATTGTATATCTCAAGTGTTATGTTGAATTTATATTAGCTGACAGCGGCTAATAATTCACTAGCGAGCAAGCGACTTTAGTTGCTTTACCGATAATATTATTGAGAACTTACCCATGAAACTACAAGGCATATATACCCCAGTACTGACTTCTTTTGACCCTGATGGAAATATTGATTATCAAGCTTGGAAAACAATATTAGATAATCAAATTGATGCCGGTGTGCATGGTTTAATCATTGGTGGTTCAACTGGCGAATTTTATGCCATGTCAAAGGAAGAGCGTTTACAACAATTCGAATTTGCTAATGACTATATTGCTCAAAGAGTTCCTTGGATTGCTGGTATCAATGATGTCAGGGCAACTGAAGTATACAGTTATGCCAAAGCAGCAAAATTAGCAGGAGCAAGTGGCATGTTAGTGGCAGCGCCGCCTTATTCATTACCCAATGAAAAAGAACTTGCCGAACATATTATCCGTATTGATGAAGCGGCTGACTTAGCCATTATTTTGTATAACTACCCAGGCAGAACTGGCGTTGAAATGGGCTCTGAATTCCTTGATCTTATTGCCGATAGAGAAAATATTGTCGCCATTAAAGAGTCCAGTGGCGATATTAACCGTATTCATCAACTTAGCTTAGATTACCCACAACTGCAGCTAAGCGCGGGTGCTGAAGATCAAGTATTGGAGTTTTTCGTTTGGGGAGCACAAAGCTGGGTATGTGCTTGTGCCAACATATTCCCTCAGGCCTGTGTTGAATTCTATCAAACATGTGTTATTGAAAAAGATTTTGTCAAAGGGAAAAAGTACATGGCAGCTTTGATGCCGTTAATGACGTTTTTAGAGCAAAGTGGCAAGTTTGTGCAATGTGTTAAGTTTGGCGCACAACTGCAAGGACTAAGCACAGGTCCAGTTCGCCTTCCTATGCAAGCATTAACCGATGAAATGCAGTCACAAATTAAAGCCGTGGTGTTACAAGCCGCCAATACCTTAGAAACGTTAATCAATGATAAGTAGGAGTAAGTAATGTCTGAGTTATTATCAAAACAAGCCTATGTTGCCCTCGCCAAAGACATTGAGCTACCGAATAAAGCCTTTATTAATGGTCAGTTTGTTAATGCCATTAATGGCAATAGCATGGTGACTGAAAACCCGGCGACAAAAGTAGTACTGACAGAAATAGTCTCGTGTGACGCCGAGGATGTTGATGTTGCGGTTGCCAATGCCAAAGCGGTATTTGAAAGTGGCATTTGGTCTAAATTAGCGCCAAGTGAAAGAAAGTCAGCCGTTTTAAAGTTAGCTGATTTAATCGAAGAGCACGCAACAGAGTTAGCGGTACTAGAAACCTTAGAGGCCGGTAAACCTATTCATGAGTGTGTTTTAACTGATCTGCCCGAAACAATAAGCTGCATACGTTGGTATGCTGAGGCCGCGGATAAGGTTTATGATCAAATATCGCCGACAGCAAGTGATACTTTGGCAACCATTAGACGAGAGGCTGCTGGGGTTGTTGCTTGTATTCTACCGTGGAATTTTCCCTTGATGATGTTAGCTTGGAAATTAGGTCCGGCATTAATGATGGGCAACTCGGTTATTGTCAAACCGGCAGAATCAACCAGTATGACCACACTTAAAGTTGCTGAATTGGCGATAAAAGCAGGTATTCCACCTGGAGTGTTTAATGTATTACCTGGCTTCGGTCCTAATGTTGGTGAGCCGTTGGGATTACATAATGATATTGATGTTGTCTCCTTTACCGGCTCAACAGCAACAGGTAGGCACTTTCTTAATTATTCAGCCTTAAGTAACCTAAAGCGTGTAGTGCTTGAGTGTGGCGGTAAAAGCCCTAGTGTTGTGCTTAGTGACGCTGATGATTTAGACTCGATTGCCGAACATGTTGTTGGCGCAGCCTTGTGGAATATGGGCCAAAATTGTACCGCTAACTCACGCATCATTATTCATAAAGATTTAAAAGCTGAGTTAACCCAGAAGATAGTCGCCAAGCTTGATGCTTGGCAAACAGGTGACCCGCTTGATCCGCAGTTTATGCTGGGCTCAATCATTAACCGCCAGCAATATGAAAAAATACTTAACTATATCGAAATTGGCAAAAAAGAAGGCGCGACACTAATTTATGGCGGTAATGCCATCTCGCTAAATAATGGTTATTTTATCGAACCCACTATTTTTGATGCGGTAACACCCACTATGACCATTGCCACCGAAGAAATATTTGGTCCGGTATTTGGCCTTATTGAGGCTGATTCAGATGATGAAGCTATCGCTATCGCCAATGATAGTTGTTATGGCTTACAGGCTTCGTTATATACTCGTGACTTGAAGAAAGCCCATTTGTATTCCCAAGCGCTCAAGGCTGGCACTGTTTCAGTTAATTGTTTTAGTGAAGGTGATATCAGCACACCTTTTGGTGGTTACAAGTTATCTGGCTTTGGTGGGAGAGATAACTCCTTAATGGCCTTTGACCAATACAGTGAAGTGAAAACCACTTGGTTTGACCTTTCTTAATCAGTTGAGCTTTATTTAATCACTTTAGCTTTATTTATAGTTAAATGGCTCTAATACAAACTTAAAAGTGGTGATATTTTTGTCACCACTTTATTTATAAGACATTGCTATTAAAAACCCTAAGCAATAACAAAAACCCCACAAATATCGGCAGCCCGAAGTTCATTGTCACCAAATACAGAAACCCAACCACCAATAACCTTTATTTGCTCTTCAATGACTTTGACTAAAGATCACTATCCATAACTAGCTGAAATAAAATAATAAATTTAAAGTTTTTATGCCACAAGCCATAAACCAAGGTTATACCCTTGCCACGATTGGCTATTGGTTAGTGGTTGTTTATTAAGCCATTATCATAGAAAAACAATAAGGAAATTCTATGAAAAAAATATACCTTTCAGCTTTATTAGCCTTGGTTGCCCTACCAGCTCAATCCGCGATAATAAAAGATGGTAGCTTCTATGACTATGTCGCGGGATTAAAAAACCAAGCATTCAAAAAGGATTCTGGCGATTATGTAACGCCAACAGTTACACAAAGATCTGACTTTAGCCTGTTAGCCAAGAACTTGTATGATCACAACTGGTCGATTGCCGAGACACAAGCGAATAACTTAGGTTATGACTTAATTCAATTTAATAATACCACCACCCAAGATGTCTATTGGGGCGTTGCTGAACAGCTAATTGGCGGTAAACAAGCTAAGGGTTGGGGCTCCTACTTTGTCAATGCCGCATCGACGAGCAACGTAACCATTGAAGTTGCTCATCCATCTAACGATACCAATACCCATAGATTAGGCGCAAGAGTGTTTGAACGCTCTGAGGCTAATGCATTTGCCATTGCCGGCGCACATCGCTCAGCCAATGGTTATCAAACAGCTAACCCAACCAGTCTAGAGTTTTCAATATTCCAAGAGGTGCATCAAATATTTAATGGCGGTTATGGTGACAGCACCGCATGGCAATTGCATGGCTTTGGCTCTAGCACGGGTAGAAAGTTTCCCGATGGCACCGATGCGGTATTATCCGATGGTGCCGGTAATGTCACTAATGAACTAGCCACATTAGATAGGTTTTTAGAGGATATTGATGACAGTAAATTTGGCAGTTCCTATGTTTACAATTTATTAGATAAAGATGACCCGCTCAATATTCAAGTCAACGGTATGGATCAAAGTGGCCATGACCCATTTTATCATTTACGCGCTTTTAATAACCCACAGGGACAGTTTTCAAGAGATGCGGGCGGCAGCTTTGTTCATATAGAAGCTTCTTATAATATCCGCGGCAGTCGAACCAAACGAGATACCTATTTTGCCAATGCCATTGTTGGTGCAATTAAAGAGACGTCCACTGGAACTGCTGGCTACATAGACACTGTAAATGAGATACCTGAGCCAAGCAGCGCACTGCTATTTCTTGCCAGTCTATTCATCTTACCTTTGCGGAATAAAATAACTAAGCAAGGCTAACGCTAATTAAGTTGAGCCGTGCTAATTGAGCTGCGTTGGATTTAGCTGAGCTGAGTTGAGCTAAATCCAACGCACTCTAAAGTCACTTCATCGGTAGAAGCTGAACTCCCACAGCTTTTATCGGTGATTTTATTTAACTATGCCACTACGGAGTAGAGGTTAGTTATAACCTCTTACAAAACTATCTTCTTCACTTTCTAACAGCAAAAAGGATAATGGGTAGTTTACTATCATTACCTTATCTTCTTGCTCATCAATAATTGCTGGCGTATCTAACTCTTGCTTGGTTTTATCAGGTGACGAGTACATTGGCTAATTTCCTTCTCGCTATAGTAATAGCGCCTTATCGGTGAGTTATTATTGTTAGTGCTAGTAACTTAAATAACCTAATCAAATAAAAAATGAAATTAGTAATGGTTTAAGATGGTGAATTACTGCATCGAATAGACTTTATAGGGCAATTAAAATAGCAGGGACTTGGTAAGCCGGCTTATATAAGGAGGAAGGGCTGCAGCAAAATGAACGAAGCTTTACTGCAGTATTTCCGTCATAAAATTTAGTGGAGGACTGCGCGAATAGGTAAAGCTGCACAAATTTTAGCTTCGGCAATTAGAATTTCTTCTAAACGCTGGTCAACTTCTTCTTTATCACAATACTCATACGCCAGCTCAACAAATAAGTTTTTATGTTTCTCTTCTGACTTAGCAATAGCGACATATAGGTCTTTGTCTTTACCTTCAGGTAAAGCTTGTGAAACTAACCAGAACTTCTCATAACCGCGCGCTTCAATTACTGCGGCAACCAGTAATCTATCCATCATAAAATAACTGGTACCGTTACGAAATAAGGCACGAAGCTGGTTGATGTAAGGGTCTTTTTTATCTTGACCTAAGGTAACATCGCGGGCGACAAGTAACTTTAATACCTGCTTGAAATGAATAAGCTCTTCAATGGCTAAATCTGTCATCGCTCGAACCAATTTAGCTTTGTCTGGATAATGAGACAACATTGACATTGCCATACCTGAAGCTTTCTTCTCAGCAGCGGCGTGGTCTTGTAAAAACAGGTTAAAGTCAGCCATAACTGCATCAACCCAATCTTGGCCAGTGTGGTGTTTTAATTCAAACATATTTACTACTCTCTAAGACAATATTTATACAATACAATTGGCGTGATTTTACCTGTGAACTTTTCACTCTACAATAGCTAAACTACTCTCGTTTAATATAATGACCTCAATAAAAAAGCTACAGGTAAATGTTAATAAAGCAGCTTATCAATTTTACCATTATTAGTAGATTCTACTTTTAGCTTGTTATGAAGCCCTTGCCAAGCTTTTACTTTGCCGCCAAGGTTAATTTGTTTAAAGCCGCCCTCTCTGGCCTTGCTACTATCAATATCAAGAAAGGCTAACATCTTGAGGTAACTACTTTCATCACCAACATCTATGGTAAGTAAATCTTGTGATCGGTCTTTAAAATAAGCTTCAATACCTTGTTGATGACGGTTATAACAGTTAAGTAAAAACTCGTCACTGTTAAGGTTTTCTTCGTTTAGTGGCGAGAATATTTCATTATAACAACGCTTTAAGTGAGGGTTAAAACCTCCATCAGTGCGTTGTAAGTTAACAATCATGCGTTGTAATAACTGCTTGATTGATGGCAGCCATTTTTCCGGGGCACGAGTCAGGTAAATAAACTTACTATTAACATAGTGTTTATCCAATTTTTGGTAATCACAAAATATTGGTGTATCGGCTAATACCTGCGCTTGAATAAAAGCATCTTGGGTATAGGCATTATGTGCAGTTTTAAAACCCTGCTCTAACATGGCTAAACAAACACTGGTAGTTGCTGTTCTGGGTAAACCTATGATAAAAATTTTTCCGTCAGACACTAAGCTAAGCCTTTATATTAAAAAGAAAATTGAAAATTAATTAAATTAAAAATAGCTGATTATAACTTATTTGTTAATATAACAAACACACAATTGACAGTGATCAATAAATACCTTATTTATGAGAGCATACTGAGTTCATAGCAAACACAAACCTAGTCCATTCTGAGAGTAGGCAGTAGCCAAGGAAATTTCATGACAGCACAAGATGAGCATCGCGACAGTGTTAACTGGGCTGATTACCTAAAATCTGGCAATCGCATTTTTATCGGCTCCAATGCCGCGGTACCTAATGCCTTAATAGATGATTTAATTGCCAATAGCCAAGGCTTGCATGATATTGAAACCGTCCATATTTTAACCCTTTCTGAAAATGTTTGGGCCAAGCGTGAACATAAAGATTTATTTAAAGTAAATAGTTTATTTATTGGCGGTAAAAATATTCGCGAAGCCATTGCCGAGGGGCGTGGTGATTATACCCCTTGTTTTATTTCCGATGTGCCACGCTTATTTCATGAAAATATTTTACCCCTCGACGTGGCACTTATTATGGTCAGTCCGCCAGATGAATATGGTTACTGTTCGTTAGGCGTGAGTGTTGATATCGTTTCTTCAGCAGTAAAAGCGGCCAAATATGTTATTGCCCAGATAAATCCGAAGATGCCGCGCACCAATGGTCATAGCTTTGTTCATGTAAATCAAATTCATGCTTGGATAAACGTTGCACAAGATTTACCGCAAGTAATACCACCAGAAGTGGATCGCCGTAACGAACAAATTGGTCAATATGTTGCTATGTTGGTTGAAAATGGCGCTACCTTACAAATAGGTATAGGTAAAATACCCGAAGCGGTATTACGTTATTTAGGTAATCACAAAGACTTAGGCATTCACAGCGAAATGATCTCCGACGGTGTCGTTGATTTGATGTTAAAAGGCGTAATTAATAACCGCCGAAAAACCTACCATAAAGGTAAAGCGGTAGCGACTTTTTGTATTGGTAGTCAAAAGGTTTATGACTTTGTTGATGGTAATCCTCACATAGAGTTTTATCCGTCAGAACATATCAACTCACCGGTAAAAATCGCTAAAAATGACAATATGGTATCGATTAATAGTGCCATTGAAGTCGACTTAACCGGCCAGGTAGTTTCAGACTCTATTGGTTATCAATTTTACAGCGGCATTGGCGGACAAGTTGACTTTATTCGTGGCGCATCTCTGAGTAAGGGCGGTATGCCTATTATTGCCCTACCCTCAACTACCCGAGATGGCAAAATATCACGTATTGTTGCCCATATCACTGAAGGTGGCGGCGTAGTAACTTCGCGTGGTCATGTTTCCTATGTGGTGACCGAGTTTGGTATTGCCTCATTAAGAGGTAAGAGTATTAGAGAGCGAGCCTTAGAGCTGATCAGAATTGCTCACCCTAAATTTAGGGATAAATTACTTGCCGATGTTCGCAAACATTATTGGGTGCCGGAATACCAAGAAAGTTCACCTAGCTCGGTACCTGAACTAGGCTCAATTGAAATGAAGCGCTTTAATTTTGCCGATGTTAATTATATTTTAAGACCGTTAGCGCCGGCTGATGAGCGCAAGTTGCAAGAGTTTTTCTATTCGCATAATAAAGAAACCTTGATGATGCGCTACAACCATCACATTACCCAGATGACACGGGAAAAGTCGTGTAACTTAGTGAGTGTTAATCAACACGTAGATCTTGCCTTATGTTTTACTAAAAAAGACTCTTTAGGCGAAGCAATACAAGCGGTTGCAAGATATTACTTTATCGAAAGTATGAACAGTGGTGAAGTCGCTTTTGTCATTAAAGAAAGCTTGCGCGGCCGCGGTATGGCAAGTACCTTACTGGGTGAAATGATTGCCATAGCTAAGATTCGAAAACTTGATAGCTTAGTGGCTTGTGTGCGCAGTGATAATGGCTCTATGTTAAAAGTATTCGAACGTTCCGGTTTTGTCCGTCAAGCCAGTGAAGATTTTGATGAAGTGAGTTTAAAGCTCACGCTTAAAGCTGAGTAATCAAAACGAGTAATATTACCGATCAAAAGCAATCAGGTTGAATGCCCAGTGACTGTTCAGCTTTAAGCGTTAGAGTTCAAGTAAAAGGCAAAAGCACGGAGTTGACGTTAGTCAATGAGTACTTTTAACGCATTAATTGGACTTTAACGCAACAAGATGAATAGTCACTAACAATTATGAGAAGAACTATGCCAGTTGGAATAATAGGCCACTACAAATGTGGCGAACATGACATGGGTGATCATCATCCTGAAAATGGTAATCGTTTGACCGCTATTTCAGACCAGTTAATTCGTAGTGGTTTAGATTATGTTGTTCGCCAGTTTGATTCAAAACCTATTGATAAAAGTTTGTTAGCTTTAGCGCATACACAAAAATATATCGATTTTGTTTTTGATAATGCGCCTACTGAAGCTAAAGGTGAAGATAAGGGCGAAGCAGGTGAAAACTTTACTGTCGGTGAAGATGCAGTAATGAATAGCAAAACACTTACCTCTATTTTATATTCTGCCGGCGCTGCTGTTGATGCGGTTGATTTAGTCATGGACGGCACCTTAGGCTCGGCATTTTGTGCGACACGGCCACCCGGGCATCATGCAGAACATGATAAAGGCATGGGTTTTTGTTTCTTTAATAATGTTGCCATCGCTGCAGCTTATGCAAAACAAAAGTATGGCTTGAAACGCGTGGCGATAGTCGATTTTGATGTTCACCATGGTAATGGTACTGAAGATATTATAAAAAACGTTTTTAAAGCTAGCCCCAAAGATGATAAAGGTTACCTTTTTTGCTCAAGTTATCAGTACCCGCTCTACCCTTTTGACATTGAAGAAAGTGATACTCCGCCGATTATCAATACCCCGTTAGCCGCAACAACTAAAGGCAAGGAGTTCCGTGAAAAGTTAAGCGCGCACTGGTTGCCGGCATTACATAAATTCAAACCTGAGCTGATCATAATCTCGGCCGGATTTGATGCCCATATTGAAGATGATATGTCGCAGGTAAGCTTAACTGAAGCGGATTATCGTTGGATAACCGATGAGCTTAAAGTTATTGCTAATGAATACAGTGGCGGCAAGATAGTTTCGGTCCTTGAAGGCGGCTATGCACCCAGTGCACTAGGCAGAAGTGTTGTTGCCCATATTAATGGTTTGATTGGTAATTAATGGTGATTAAATATTAAGAACTCGCGCGATTAAAATCCCGCCTACCGTAGGCGGGAATTCATTCGCACTTTTCGTTAAGGATAAAGCGAGGCTTAGAAATACCAAGCTAAAGATAATTGCGCATGGTCATCATTACTTAAGGTATAAAGTAAATCATTTTCATCATTGCTTTGTAGCAATCTGACATCAACACTGACAATAACGTTATCACCAAAGCGACGATTAGCTTCAATGAGAAAGCTAAAAGCATTGTGGTCTAAGTCACTACCAAAGCCCATTAAAAACTCGCTACTTTGCATGTCGTTAAAGGCTAACCTAGCGCCGACAAATAAATCATTTTGCATCAGCGAGCCTTGTGCGCCAAGCGCAACCTCACCACGTGAATCCCAGCTATGCTCCATCAACAAACCTAAGTCGATATTCGACTCAAACACACCGATAAAGCTGTATTCAAAACCACCTTGTGTTGCCCAAAAATCTTCCAGGCTAGTGCTGCGATGTATGCCCTCAAATTTCCATAACCAATCACCTAAGGTCGCTTGAACGTCAACACCTAGTTGATCCATTTGGCTATAGTATTGCTGCAAGGTAGGCTGCAAAGTACTTTGTGACGATGGACTTAAATAAGCTTCTCGGTTAGTACCATGAAACCAATAAGCACCTAAATCATAATCACCAACGCTATGCGCCCAACGCAAAGCGAGATCAAGATGCTGTTGCCCTGCTGAAGATTCATAGTTAACATTATCTTCATCAACCACTAACGGTCCACGTAAACGTCCTTCCTCGCCAGCATAGGTTCTTTCTCGAAAACCTGGCAGTAAAAACACATCAACTATGCCCCAATCATTAACCACTGAAAGGTTAATCATTTGCTGACCTAATTTATCTTCACCGTCAAAATCTTCAACACCATCAGTTTGGTTAATTACATCAACCAGATGTTGAAACTCGGTAACACCCCAAAACTCTTTACGAATACCAACACGCAGTTCCCAATCATCACTGGCGTGAACATACGCCAGCTCGCGAATATCACCATGAGTACGTTGCGAGTCTTGGCTATCAACACGATAAAAAGGCGTAAATATTACACTGTCGTCGCCACCATTCCACTGCCAATAAAGCTCAGGCTCTACTGATAGTGATGTTTGACTATGACTTAACTGCTGAGGATCCAACGCTTCTTTAAAAAAGTAGCGCTGCTCTACAGTAATATTACCAGAGGCTTCAAATTCGACATCACTCGCCCCCTCACTAGCAAAAATAAGGTTACTAAGCAGTAAGCTTGCACTTACGGCTATTGCTATTAGTGAGCCGGTAAGTTTGTTACTTGACGACTTATTTAAAGGCTTTTTTAATGATAAGGACATCGACTTAACGCGCTCGTTTTAACGAGTTACGATTAAAGTCACTGTCAGTTAAGCCTGTTTTAAAGTCATAATTAGTCCACTTCAATTCAGTGCTTTTACCGTTTTGATGGTTGATCATCTCTTGGTTATCCGCGCGCCAGTGTTTAGCTAAATATTGCTTATAATCGCTGAAAGTTAACGTTTTAAGTAATGAGTTTTTACGGTCATAAAAATCAATTTTATGAATGCGATACTCTAACGTGTCAAGCCAAACGATACGACGAGTGTAACCTGAATTTTCGTCTACTGGGTATTGCTCAACTTTGAAGTTTGTTAAACCATTAAGCTCTTCTACGCCTAAATATTTGTAGCTGTATTTTTCTACTTCAAAAGAACTTAAATCTTCAAAAGCAAACTCTGAGCCCATAAAAGGTCCTGATTTATTACGTGAAGAAATACGTTTAACACGTTTTAATGCCGGTAAATACAACCATTGTTCATCGGCATCAACCGGATGTGAGAAGCTTAAAAAAGCAGTGCCTTTAACATCACGAGGTTTATTAAAAATAGTTAGACTTTTATCACCATCATCTAACACTTCAAGTGACTTCATCTTAATTTCACGAATACTTTCTTGGCCTTGCTTGTTACGTAATAACATCACCATATCAGCGGTACTATCTTGCCAACCTAGATCGCGTTTTTTGGCTTCCATGGAAATATCTAAGCCTTTTTTCTCTTCTGCACTTAAGGCAAAAGAGCTATTTGAGACCAGTGTCAAACTTAACGCACTTATCGATAATGCTGCGCTGAGTAATATTGTTTTAGTTAACATATAAATTCCTTATTAATTTTCTAATAATTTTTTTTGACTAATTTTTTATACTTAACTTTGCGACAACACGTACCGCAAAGTAATCTTGAGTAATAAAGTTATTTTGAGAAATAACAGCCAACTTACGCCGCTTCAATCGCTTTTTTAATCGGTGCTTCAACAACTGCACCAGTGCTTTGTGTCGATTTTTTCTTATCTTTATCAAGCAACATAAGTAATGGTGGCAAGAATAAGAAATCAACGATAAGTGCGATAAAGATGGTCAATGCTGTTAGGAAACCCATATCAGCATTCATTTTAAATGATGATTGTGCCAACACAGTAAAACCGGCCACGAGTACAAAAGTAGTTATCCATAGTGCACGTCCGACATTATCAAAAGCATAATGTACTGCTTCTTGCGGGCTGGCATTTTTATCGCGTCTAGCATGAAGATACTTACTTAAAAAGTGCACGGTATCATCAACAACAATGCCTAAAGTCATACCAATAACAACCGATAAACCAAGACCTACTTGCCCACTATATAAGCCCCAAATACCAAAGCCTATCGCCGCCGGTGCTAGGTTAGGTAATAAACTGATCAAACCAAAGCGCCAGCTTTTTAAGGCTACACCTAATAAAATTGAAATTAAGATCAGTGCCAGTGTGGTACCAATAAGCATGCTAATAATATTACGTTGGCCAATATGGGCGAACATTAGACTTGGGCTAGAAAAATCAACCTCATACTGTGGCGCGTGTTTAGCAAACCAGACAATCATGTCTTCTTCAATATTAATCAGCTCGTTGCTGGTCATATTTTTAAAGGTCACCACGATTCTTGACGCTGATTTATCAACATCTAATTGGTTATTTAAATCTAAGCCATAAGGTAAAGACATTTCATACAACAGTAGGTATTGCGCTGACATTTCCTGGCTGTCTGGTAATTTATACCAGCTAGGATCATCACCATGCATATTCTTATTGAGACGCTTTAAGGTATCAGTAATAGTATTTACATGATCCGTTTCAGGACGGTCACGTAACCAATCAGTAAAGTCACTAACACTGTGTAAATATTGCGGATTATTAATGCCACTAGATTTACCTGTTTTCACTGAGATCTCAACAATCATCATGCCCGACAAGTTATCTTGCATAAAATCAGTTGCCGCACGATATGGCACTGTTTCATCGAAATACTTAACAAAATCATCATTGAGTTCATTGTTAGGAATGAGCATTATTGAAGCGATAATGAGCACACTGGTTAAAGGTAATAAGGCTTTACGCTTGGCAATAACAAAGTCTGCCAATTTAGCCATAATGTCTTTTTTACCTTCACTCTGCATTTTAACGCGCACTGGTAATACCGTAAGTAATGCTGGAAAAATAGTGACAGAAAAAACAAAGGCTAACATTACGCCAATAGCGACTAAATTACCTAAGTCTCTAAACGGTGGCGAATCAGAGAAGTTCATGCTTAAAAAGCCAATCGCTGTGGTAATACTGGTTAAGAAAATAGGTTGTAAGTTGATTTTGATACTACGGGCAATGGCGGTACGTTTATCAGCACCTTGCCGCATTTCATAAAACATAGAGGTTAGTATGTGAATACAATCTGCTACCGCTAAGGTCAATATCATCGTTGGCGCTGATGATGATGGTCCCGTCAGATAAAAGCCTAACCAACCAGCAAGTCCCATGGTAGTAACAATACTCATAATGATAACAAGTACCGTTGCGATAGTACCGGTAATGGTTCTTAGCAATAAGCCTATGGTGATAACAACCACAAGAAACATTAACGGAATAAGTGTTGTACCATCATTAATTGAAGCTTCACCAAAAGAGGTGTTCATCATAATCATGCCCGACAAATACACTTCTACTTCAGGATGTTCTGCTAAAAACTGCGCTTTTATAGCACGAACACTAGCGGCAACTTCAGGTGTTTCCGCCATAGGGTCAACACCTGGCAGCTGCACAGTAACGTTAACAACAGAAACATGGCCTGTTTTAGAGATAATCTTATTAACCAGCAAAGGCTCGCTAATGGCAATTTGTTTGATTTTATCAAGCTTGTCGCTGGTTAAGTTACGGGTAGACATAACAAGATCTTCAACGATCATGTCATCTTCTTCTGCATAGGTATATTGAAAATTAGTGACTGAATCAACCCGTGTTGAATAAGGCACTTGCCAACTTTCTTTAGTTAATTTTTTTAGTGCCGCCAAATGCTCTGCGGTAAAAACATTACCGTCTTTTGGTACCACGACAAAAGAAACATTATCACTTTTGGCATAGACCTTTTGCATTGACTCAAAAGCCGTTAACTGTGGGTTTTCTTCACTAAAGAACACACGATAGTCACTTTTAAATTCTAACTTTTGTGCCCCCATACCAGCTACCATGGCGAAGGTAATACAAACAAGTATTACCCAAAATGGATTCTTGCCGACAAAATTATAGAGTTTGTCTCTCATTGTTAAGCTCCTTAAATTATAAATTTTCATCATTGAAAACGATTCTTTAGATGACGAATCGTCACTTTATCTATCAAAAAAATGCGGTTAGATACCGCACGTTATTTGTATTCACTTTCCTAAAAAGAAATAGCTAAGCAGGCTAGCTAAAACTTTCAAAATTTAGCTCGCGCCCTTTTGCTTTGATTTGCATTAGCTCTTCAGGGAATAACTCTGCCAAAGCGGTTTTTAACTCTGCACAGTGGTTTCGATCTTTGCTTAAAGGCTGCCAGCCCATACCGTCATGAAGTAAATTACTGTGATTAAATAATTCACGTTCTACAATCAAACTTGTTCTGCCACTACACTGTTCAACTTCGCCTGAAAGCAAGGTGATAGCGCCATATGCCATTGACCAATTGCTAAAACATATTTGCTGGATATCCATATTTAACGGCAAGGATAAACTGCCATCATTTAAGCCATCTTCGACAATGCCGTGAATAGACGTCATTAACTTAACTTCTAATAGTTCACCCTCATTAATATGTTTTTCACTTGATTTACCCACTACATTCGGTGATTTAGAACACATTACACATTGAAAAAGTGCCGGGTATAACATTGCATATATCAGATAAGAGAAATTTAAAAGTAACATGCGTGAACGTGCACAACCCTTAAATTGGTAGGCGCGATAAAATAAATCACCTAATACTTTAATTGAGTAATTACTGATGGCTAACAATAAATCTTCTTTACCAATAAAGTGTTTGTAAACCGTACCTTTCGAAAACGGCACTTGGGCAACAACTTTATCCATGGTCAAGTTTTCAATACCATTTGTCTGGATAAGTAATACTGCCGAGTTGATTATTAGCAACTCTCTTTCCTTAAGTGCAGCTTCATCGAGTAACTTAGGTGGTGTCATAAAATCTACTTATATAATATGTGACGATTCGTCACTGACGAATCGTCATCATACTTCAAGTGTAATTATTGTCAACAGATTTGTAACTGAAATGTACATGTGAATTTTATTTCATCGCCATAATATGGTTCACACTGCATTTAACATCTAGCTATATAAAATAGAATAATGGTTGATGAGAGCGGGGATAGAGCCTTTATGATTCATATAGATACTTAATTATATGAATTGGGGATAGTAGCTGGAATATATGTAGATTTAATTTTTTGAATCACACTGCCAAGCGGAAGTAAAAATATGTACTACGCTTCCCTATTTCGTCCTATCAGAGCAATGAGAAGCCATACTGCCACTAAATATGTTTTGTCAGCTCCTACCACATTGCGGACATTAGCTAATAAGTGTCAGACACAGTTTCGGATTAGATTTTGTATCGATATCAGCTATAAAATATACAGTAGGTAATAGCTGAAATTCGTTAGGTTTGTATAATCAACGGTACAGTCCACTGATCCCAACACAGAGAATACAAAGTTAAAACAGCAAACTTTGTGTGGGTAGTAAATGTTAATTGCTTAGTTTATACATTAAAACATCTAAACTTTTTTCACATTTTTCTAAGTACTTAAAATCTTTGAACATAGTTAGGGCTCTCAAGTGCCCAATTAGTTTTGTAGATCTTCTAGCATAGATATGGCCAAACTCTTTACTTCCACTCAACTCAATATACTTGATTATTAAGTTGCCAACTTGAAGAGCGGTATCCTGTATTAGAAACCATTTCTGACCATTCAAAGAGTTAAGTCCTTTCTGATCATTGAAGTGTTCTGTTAACTCACTTATTGTCTCAAAATCTAATGCTGCACCGCAATACACGTTGTAGATAAAGTTACTATAGGTTAGCGGTAATTCTCTTTTACCCGTAAGAACGATTCTACTGACCTCTAACTTATTCTCAATTGGCGTAGACAAAAGTTCGTCTAATTCCAGTTGTTGTTCTTTAATTAGCCTAAATATTTCACTAAGCTTCGCTTCTTTTTCTAAATGTTCAACTTGATCTTGCATCGCCTTACGACTCATCGCTGCTTCATTTTTTGTTTCTTTAACTTCTTCCCTGGTTAACCTCAACTCTCTCATCTGCACGTTAATAGACCAAACCAGCAAAGCAATGGTGGCGAACCCCAAAACAGGATTTAACGTACCGCCAACAAAGTCACCGAATTGGGCAAATAGTTCTTGGTCACCCCAAGTACCATCAAACAATGAAAAATATCGCCATAATAAAGAACAGGCCAAAATAATCACGCCACCGAAAAACCAATAAAGCCAAAGAGGAAACTTAATATCATCCTGACTATCCCCTGTATCTGTATCCGCTATTTCACTCACCGTAATAATACTCCATTGTAAAGCCTTTAAAAAAACTGTTAAACGTCAAATATATAAAATTCAGGAGGATATACTAAAGCAATACTTAAGGAGGCGTAAAGCTTTCTCTAACCGCGTGAAATAAAGTATTATCATTTAGTCGATATAACTCTATTGGAGTATGTAAAGTCATTTATTCGTATGATGCAGGCACATGATCTGAACACGTTAATTATGGTGGTATTCAGACTTAAAGGACTATAATGCGCACCAAAGAGCCGTTAGGGTGTGATTGAAATATTAAGTTTCTAAAGTTAAATCAAAGTGCATGCAGCAGACTGTTCAAAGGGCTGTAGCTACCACACAGCGGACATTAAGCTATGTAAGGCATAAGTTGATTTTCATTAGATTTTGTATCGATAACGCCCGCATAAGCGGCTAAATAATAGTTTGCTAAAGTGGTACAAGATCAAAGCGAAACGTAGCCAACTGTTACGTGTCCTTGTTGATTTGCTTGTTAGACGAATTTTCCCCGCGCCTGCCAGTATACTACCAGCGTATACAAGCACATCCCACAAACAACACCAACCATTATCCCAATAGCTGAGCGGACAGCGTATTCTGACAAGACATCAGAACCATGAATGAGGTTTGCTAGAACAACAAAAAAAGCAATGCTTACTGAATATATCAGTATACCGGTAACCAACTGACCTTCGTAATTCTCTTTACGGTTAAGAACCAAAGCATACAGATACCATACAGCCAGAGTTGAGAGGCCCAACACACCACTACCATACTGATTCCATTTGTACAAAGGCAATGAGAAAATTTCTGAGTTCCAGAACTCACTATTTATTACAAATGCTCCATATGAATGACTCGTTGCATCCCACAGGGCGTGGCTATAAGCACCAAATAAGACACCAACCAAAATAAAGAACCATGATGACAAACAGAGTGACCAACTCCTTTTCGGCAAACCCAGCAACTGAAGAGTTGGAGCCTCCAACAAGCGATACCATGCAAAAAGCATTATTAGCGAAGGAATAAGGCAGTATATAAGCACTCCATTAACTGAATGACCAGGAGCATTTGTTGGTGTTAGAGCCAAAAGATATGGAAAGTCAGGAGACAAACTCCCAACTGCTAGCGATGCAAATGGAACTATTCCTCGAGAAATAATCGATATGGGTATTGCAACTACTGCGTGTGAAAGAGTGTATGGCATAGTTCTATTCGCATAGACACAATGACTCCCCACGAGGTGCTAGCCTCTGACCGTGGGTTAGTTTTACAAACCAGAGCCATAATATATG
>NZ_JABSPA010000005.1 GCF_013214175.1 Colwellia sp.
ACAAATTGCATGATAACTAATTGTTAAAGAATCTCACCTTGAAGAAGGTAAGGAGCAAATAATCTCATTCGTTATTTACTTGGCTTCGTTGCTGTAGCCCCGAAGCAGGATGCGTATAGTACGCTTCCGAGTTTTGAAGTCAACGTTTTTTCTTAATTAAAAGTAAAGTATTTTAAAACACTTTAAAACTCAACGTTAAGTTAACTGATTCACCTTAAAAGCAAGTAGATAACTTATCAAAACAGTTCTTTGATGACTCAATTTGCGTGAACCCCTTGGAACTGGAGCGCATTGTAGAGAGTTTTAAATTTAGGTCAATAGCTTTTTAACATAAAACCTTATTTTTTGAATCGTTCGTTTACTTAAACCACAACACGTATATTTAAACATCTATTCTAGTAGCAATTCTTGGTGTTTGTACTTTATTAGCAGATTAATTGCATAAATTTTGCACTTGATAGTTGCACATTATAAAAAGCTGCGTAACATAGAATTGCTATTTGCATATATTCAAGCAGTTAAATTAGTTTATTAAAATAATAATTAGGTATCTTTATATGAAGTCTCCAACTTTACAAACAGTCATCATTGCTGTTGTTTTTGCCATCATCGCTTACATTGTCGCTTATATTACCATGCCAGTTAGCTCTACTCTTGTAGCTGGTCTAGTATTTATTAGTGCGTTTCTTGCACCTCTAGTTATTGGTAAGTCCTCAACTAGCTCTCGTTCATCTACAGACAGTAACACTAATGTTGCAGATGAAGATGTTAGAACACTCTATGTTGGTAATTTACCTTATAGAGCAAATGAAACCGCAGTAAGAGAACTTTTTTCCAATCATGGCGCGGTACTTTCTGTACGCTTAATGAAAGATAAGCATACCGGAAAACGTCGCGGTTTCGGTTTTGTTGAAATGGCTGCTGATGATTTAGATACTGCTATCTCAGCTTTGAATGATACAGAGTTTCAACAGCGTACACTTAAAGTAAGAGAAGCAAAAGAACGCCCTGAACGAACAGATGAAAATAATCTAGATGATTAATCTCTGATTGAGTAAAATATAAAAGGCTACTAACGAAGGTTAGTGGCCTTTTTAAATGGCTTTTAATTACCGCATTAACATTAACTGTGCTAACGAGTTTCCTTTTTGCTATACCCAAGCAGCTTACCTTCATATTAAGCAGCAATTAAAGCCTTACAGTCATCCATTGTAATACTCAACTCTGCTTTACTCGCTATTTTTTGTTAATAACTTCATCCAAGTAAACACTTGCACTTACTTTAATAGAGACTGGAGAACTACTATGATTTTTAGTAGTTGCTGGTACCTTAATATCCGAAGAGTGAGTTCAATTAACCATGATTTACTTTTACTACAGACTAAATCATTGGCAATATAAGCTAAAACTTTAACTTTTTAGTTCTACTTTGATTATTAATTATATGAATTAAAGGCTAGACAAAAGCTAAGTCGATAGTAAAATCCGCGCTGTTATTCCTATCTCTATTTCTTTATACAAGGCACTTTTATGTTTAGTCACATTCATCCCGATAATTACGATGCGCAATTATCTAAAAAACAACAAGATATGGCTGAGTTATTTAGTGACTTTGCGTTACCACCTGCCGATTTATATCCATCTGCCCCCTTAAATTACCGTCAAAGAGCTGAATTTAGGGTTTGGCATGATGGTGATGATCTTTATTACATTATGTTTGATAGTAAAACTAAGGAAAAATTTAGAGTAGACGACTTCCCTGTTGCCAGCGAATTAATTAATAAAGCGATGAAAGCTTTGTTAACTGCTATTAAAGGCCATAAAGAATTACGCTTCAAGCTATTCCAAGTAGATTTTTTATCGACATTAAGTGGCGAGCTATTAATAAGCATGCTTTACCACAAGCCTTTGGAAGATAATTGGCAAATTGAAGCCGAAAAGTTAAAAGCTCAATTATCTACTATTGCTCCTGTTGATATTATTGGTAGAGCAAAAAAGCAAAAAATTATTGTTGATAAAGATTATGTGATGGAATCATTACAGGTTGGGGAAAAGACCTTTGTATATCAGCAAGTAGAAAATAGCTTTACCCAGCCCAATGCCGGCGTAAATGAGCAAATGCTGTTATGGGCTCAGCAAGCGACGATAAATTCTAGTGGAGATTTAATTGAGCTGTACTGTGGTAATGGTAACTTTAGTATTGCACTTGCTGAAAACTTTGAGCGAGTACTAGGTACAGAGATATCTAAAACATCGGTTCGTTCTGCCCAAATAAACATTAGTAAAAACAATATTGATAATATCGATATTGTTCGTATGTCGAGTGAAGAGTTTAGCCAGGCAATGAATGGCGAGCGAAAATTCAGACGCTTAGAAGGTTTCGATTTAACAGCATATAACTACGATACTGTGTTAGTTGATCCACCACGTGCAGGATTGGATAAAGATAGCGTTGAATTGGTAAGTCGTTTTAACAAAATTATCTACATATCTTGCAACCCTGAAACATTAAAAGACAACCTAACTCTACTGGTAAAAACCCATAATATTGATAAATTCGCTTTGTTTGATCAATTTCCTTACACCCACCATGTTGAAACAGGTGTAATACTAACAAGGAAGTAGAACTAACGATTTCGTCTCAATTTTTTACGACGATCACTGAGCTCAAGTGCGCCGCGAGCAATGAAGCGTAGTTGCTGAATAGTTTGCTGGGCAAGTTGATCGCGCTCTGCTTTGTCTTCAATATCAAGAGCATCTGAGCCAGCACTAAAAACAATGGTTACCGCTGCATTGGCTTGCATATAAGCGACATCTGCGTCTAATTGGTTAGCTTTTTGTAAATAATCGCACAACTCCATAGTAAAATAGCGTATCTCTCGAATAACTGCGGCACGAAAAGCTGCAGAAGTTCCAGAACGCTCACGTAGTAAGAGTCTGAAAATATTGCCATTACTTTCAATTAACTCCATAAATGTTTGCACTGATATTTGAATGACAGAGCCACCTTTAGCTATACGTTGTCGTGCTTGACGCATTAACTGTCTAAGCGTTAAACCCGCTTCATCTACCAGAGTTAAACCTAATTCATCCATATCAGAAAAATGACGATAAAAAGAAGTTGGCGCTAATCCGGCTTCTTTTGCTACCTCGCGTAAACTTAAGCTAGAGAAACTACGCTCGGCACTGAGTTGTTTTAAAGCCGCATTAATTAGTTGGCGACGGGTCTTTTCTTTCTGCTGTGCTCTTACACCACTCATGCTCATTGCTCTTGTAAAAATACCGAATTATTTTCTTTAGCTATCATACTGTAATAGCGAATAAATGTCAGTTTTGCCCAATAAGTATAAATATAATTAATAAACACACTTGACTGGTCGGATGATCTAGCTAAAATAGCTATAACAGCGTACACGTGTACGCTTAAACTTGTTTGATACTATTTTAGAGAAAAAAATGAAAAAACCCGCTGTCATTTGGCCTAATGTTACACTTTTTTTAGTTACCTTTTTAGTAGCCGCTATAGCTGTACCTTATCGTGCATTAACTTATGGTTTTGATAACACAGAAATAATCTTTGCTGTGCTTTGTTTTATTTATTGTGGCATGTCAATTACTGCAGGCTACCATCGACTCTGGTCGCATAAAACCTATCAAGCACATTGGAGTTTACGTTTCATATTTGCACTAGGTGGCGCCTTTGCCCTACAAAATAGTATTTTACATTGGTCCTCAGACCATAGAATACATCACAAGCATGTTGATAAAAATGATGTCGATCCCTATTCAGCTAAAATGGGCTTTTGGTATTCTCATATAGGTTGGATGTGTAGGGAGTATCAAGCAAATCGATATCATGATTACAAAAATGTCCGAGATTTACAGAAAGATGCCATCGTTATGTGGCAACACAAACATTATTTACTACTAATGCTGTTAATGAATATAGGTATTCCGGTTGCTTTTGGTTTATGGCATGGCAATTTAATTAATAGTTTATTACTGGTAGGATTCTTTCGCCTGGTAATGAGTCACCATACAACTTTCTTCATCAATTCATTGGCTCACATTTGGGGAAAACAGACCTATAGTGATAAGAATACCGCTCGAGATAATGGTTTATTAGCTTATCTGACTTTTGGTGAGGGCTATCATAATTATCATCATATTTTTGAAAATGATTACCGGAATGGTATTCGATGGTGGCAATTTGACCCAACAAAATGGTTAATTAAAAGCTGTCATTGGTTAGGTCTAACTCATCATTTACGTGTTAGCCCTGAAGACAAAATAGAAAAAATGCGTATTGCCATGACACTGAAACATACTAAAGCTAAGTTAATTACTCACCCCAATACTGAGCAAACTCTTATATACCTTCAACAAGAGTATGAATTACTGGTAAATAAGATTAACGAGTATTACCTTGTTCGTAAAAAAGTATTACAAGCAAGACGAGAACACCTACGCGTTGAGGTTGAAAAATCAGATTTGATGGCTCATTACCAAGAATTAAAGCTAAGATTAACTGAGCAGCGTCGTAGTTGGCAGACTTTAACGGAAAAACTCGGTTAACATCAATAAAATGGTCTAAAAACTGTATTACCATTTACCTCAAATCCTGTTAAAATTTTTGCTTCAAATAAAATGAATGAGCAAGGTTTGAGGACTTCTTTTGACTAAATCAAAAACAAGTAAAACTGAAGTAAAAAGTTTTGATTATGATGTAATTATCATTGGTACTGGCCCTGGCGGTGAAGGGGCAGCAATGAACCTTGCTAAGCGCCAAAAAAAGGTGGCCATTATTGAACGCCATCATCAAGTGGGTGGTGGTTGTACTCACTGGGGTACTATTCCATCAAAAGCATTACGCCAATCCGTAAGACGCTTAATTGAATTTAATTCCAACCCACTATTCAAACAAAGCGACCATAAAAAACAATTAACCTTTCAAGATATATTAAGCCATGCTTCATCGGTAATTAGTAAGCAAGTGAACTTACGAAGCGGCTTTTATCACCGTAATAGGGTAGAACATATTTGCGGTGAGGCATCTTTCGTAGATGCACATACTATACGTGTTGTACACAATGATGGTTCAGAAGAAAAAATAACCGCTAAGCAAATAGTTATTGCTACCGGGTCTCGACCTTACCAACCAGCTAATATTGACTTTAATCACTCCCGCGTTTATGACTCCGATAGTATATTGAGCCTGAAACATGCTCCAAGGCATGTCATTATTTATGGTGCTGGTGTTATTGGTTGTGAGTACGCCTCAATATTTAGAGGATTAGGGGTAAAAGTAGATTTAATCAATACCCGTGAAAGGTTACTGTCGTTCTTGGATGCAGAAATGTCTGATTCGCTCAGTTATCACTTATGGAATAGCGGTGTAGTTATTCGACATGGTGAAGAGATTGAACGCGTTGAAGCGAGTGATGATGCAGTAATTGTACACTTGAAATCGGGTAAAAAAATGCGCGCCGATTGTTTACTGTTTGCTAATGGCCGTACCGGTAATACTGCAGATTTAAACCTAACCGCTGCTGGCTTAAAAGCAGATAGTCGCGGTCAGTTGAAAGTAAATGATTGTTATCAAACTGACGTAGATAATATCTTTGCTGTTGGTGATGTTATTGGCTACCCAAGTTTGGCTAGTGCTGCTTTTGATCAAGGTCGAATTGCCGCTTTAGCTATGGTTGATAGTACGAGTAAAGCTAAGTTAATTGTTGATATACCCACAGGCATATACACTATTCCTGAAATAAGCTCTGTCGGTAAAACTGAGCAGGAGCTCACCGCAGCCAAAATACCTTATGAAGTTGGTCGTGCTCAATTTAAGCACCTTGCTAGAGCCCAAATTTCTAATAATCTGGTTGGCTCCTTAAAAATCCTTTTCCATCGTGAGACTAAAGAAATCTTAGGCATTCATTGTTTTGGTGAAAATGCTGCTGAGATTATTCATATTGGACAGGCTATTATGCAGCAAAAGAATGGTGGCAACACCATAGAGTACTTTGTTGAAACAACCTTCAACTATCCTACTATGGCAGAAGCATTCCGTGTTGCAGCCTTAAATGGTTTAAATAGATTGTTTTAGGCTTTAATGGTTTAGAGTGATAGTAAATACTTACCACTCTAAACCGTACACTTTTATTTAAAGAAAATAATACGATAAAGCTATATGATGAAAAAGTTAACTTTAATGACTGCCGGTTTTTTATTATTACAACCTTGTCTAGCGAGCGATAACTTTACTCTTTACCTGGTAAGGCATGCTGAAAAGCAGGCTGACAGTAAAAACCCACCATTAACTCGATGTGGTAAGGCTAGAGCAAGACAATTAGCCACTTTACTTAGCACTGTAAATATAAAGTCTATTTATAGTACGAGTTACCAAAGAACCATGTCTACTGCTGCGCCACTTGCTAAACAGCAACACATTGCAATCAAGCAATATAATCCTAAACAGCTTAATCAATTTGCTCTGCATCTGAAACAAGACAGAAAGAATGCCCTAATTGTTGGCCATAGTAATACTACTCCGCAACTTACTCAGTTATTGAGTGAGCAAAAAGTAGCGGATTTAAGTGAGAATGATTATCAAAACTTGTATCAAGTGCAGTTTATTGAAGATAAAAGCCAGTTAACACTACTTAAACAGCCCTTGGCATGCAAGCAGCATTAATACTTAGCGCCAGTGTTTTTCTCCTGCTTCTTACCTAACTTAATTAACTCAACATCGGTAATTTTAAAGGGTTCTCCCCATTGTTGAATGGTCATCATATCTTTAATCAGCTGACCTTTCACTTTCAATTTTGTACCTTCCAATTGGTATTCCTTGGCTAGGTTCATTGGTAAAAGCTTTTCACCTGTACTCGACACTAGGCCGTAGAAACCACCTTCAAAGTTCAAGTACTTCACGGTAACTTGTTGCCAACTTTTTTTTGCTGATTTATCCATATCGCTCTCCCTTAGCTCAGTCACTTTATTTTCATTGTTTGATACATCATGTGCTTGTGAACAACCAGCTACTAATAAGGTCAGTGTAACCGCTACGATTAAAGTTTTTTTCATAATAATTATCCAATAAAAAAGGCCAAGGTAATTTTTATACCATGACCTTTATTTGTATTGTTGTCAAAACAATCAAGGACTAACTAAGGTAAAGTGACATTGCCCTCACATTCATTAGCCAATAACTACTAAGCCATGTAGTTCTCAGGCATTTCTAGCGCGGCAACACCAGAATCGACTGCAGCTTGGGCAACAGCCTTAGCAACAGCGGCACACAAACGAGAATCCATAGGTTTAGGAATGATGTAATCTTTACCAAAGGTCAGGACTTTCACACCACTCGCTTTAAGTACTTCCGCTGGTACTGGCTCTTTGGCTAGTGCTCTAATGGCATGCACTGCAGCTATTTTCATAGCATCATTGATAGTACGAGCGCGAACGTCTAATGCTCCACGGAAAATAAATGGAAAGCACAGAACGTTATTTACTTGGTTTGGATAATCCGAACGGCCAGTAGCAATAATTAAGTCATCACGCACAGCAAGGGCAAGCTCAGGTTTAATTTCTGGATCTGGGTTAGAACAAGCAAAAATTATAGGATTTTTCGCCATGGATTGTACTTGCTCTTGAGATAGAAGATTTGGACCTGAAACACCGACAAAAACGTCAGCCCCTTCGATAGCATCATCAAGGGTACGTTTATCAGTATTGTTAGCAAATAGTGTTTTATATTCATTTAGATCAGTACGACGAGTGTGTATTACACCTTTAGTATCTAGCATGTAAATTTTTTCACGCTGGGCACCACACTTAATCAATAATTCCATACACGCTATTGCTGCAGCACCAGCACCTAAACAGACGATGTTAGCTTGTTTAATATCTTTACCCTGGATATCTAGCGCATTCATCATGCCTGCAGCTGTTACTATCGCTGTTCCGTGTTGGTCATCATGAAACACCGGAATCGCACAACGTTCAATTAGCGCTTTTTCTATGGCGAAACATTCCGGCGCTTTAATATCTTCAAGGTTAATACCACCAAAACTATCCGCAATACTGGCAACAGTATTGACGAATTCTTCAATCGTTTTATGTTTTACTTCGATATCAAAAGAGTCGATATTGGCGAAGCGTTTGAATAGTAACGACTTACCTTCCATAACTGGCTTTGACGCCATAGGACCTAAATTACCTAAACCTAAGACCGCCGTGCCATTAGTAATAACCGCAACAGTATTGCCTTTAGCTGTGTATTTATAAACATCATCTGGGTTTTTAGCGATCTCACGACAAGGCTCAGCTACACCGGGGCTATAAGCGAGTGACAAGTCATAACTTGTTTCCGCTGATGTTGTCAATGCAACACTAATTTTACCTGGCGTAGGTAGGGAGTGGTAATCTAAAGCTTGCTGACGTAGATCTGTCATGATAGTTCCTAATGCGTTATTAATAGTGTTAGTTTTTGTTGTTAGTGCAAGTATAGCTATGTTTGTTTTTTCTTATTATTATCGTGATTATTAATACTAGCTTTTACTTACTTATATGGTATTGCAATTAAATAGCTCAATACAAGTCTGTTTTGCTATATGACATTTATGTAAGCTATAACGAATAAGACCCTAGCATACGATAAAAACATATCAATTTGATAAATATCGACTATATCGAATTAACTATTCAAGCAATAATCTAGCTTAGCTATGCTAGAACATACTTAAAGCTATCTAAAAGACATTATCTATCTGCATGCCATATATAGCGTACTATGATAACCGAAATGAATTAATCAAGACATCCGATCACTTACACATCATTGGTAATTTAATCAAAAAAATCCTCAGAAAAAAAGTCAAAAAAAAGCCCAGCACTTGGCTGGACTTTATTATTTAGTCATACCCTGCCCTTTATTCACTAAGGGCGGCTAAAGCTTTCCTAAACGAAAGGATTCACTTTAATAATCGTTTCAACACGATCTGGACCGGTAGAGATGATATCTACTGGTATACCGGTAATTTCTTCAATACGCTTGATGTAAGCAATAGCATTTTCAGGTAAGGCATCAACTGATGTTGCGCCTACTGTGATTTCACTCCAGCCTGGCATCTCTTCGTATACAGGCGTAACCTTTTCATAACCTTCAGCTGCCGTAGGTGGCACAGTGATAATATCACCTGCTTCAGTTTTATAACCAATACAGATTTTTAATGTTTTTAAACCATCAAGTACGTCAAGCTTAGTTAAACAAAAACCTGTGATACTATTTACTTGAATTGCACGATGCATAGCAACGGCATCAAACCAACCACAACGACGTTCACGGCCTGTAGTTGCGCCAAATTCATGGCCAACGGTACCTAAATGTTCACCGATATCATCATGCAGCTCTGTAGGGAAAGGACCTGAACCAACACGCGTAGTGTAAGCTTTGGTAATACCTAAGATGTAATCTAAATGACGAGGTCCAACACCACAACCTGTAGCAACACCACCGGCAGTAGTATTTGAAGAGGTTACGTAAGGGTAAGTACCATGATCGATATCAAGTAAAGTACCTTGAGCACCTTCAAACATGATTGACTCACCCGCTTTGCGCGCTTGATCTAATATTTCTGAAATATCAGCCGTCATCTTTTTAATGGTATCTGCAACAGCTAACGCATCAGCTAGTACTTCTTCATAGTTCACTGGCTCAACTTTATAGTAGTTAACCAATGAGAAGTTATGATATTCAACAATCTCTTTTAGTTTAACCGCAAATGTCTCTGCACAGAATAAATCACCAACACGTAAACCGCGTCGTGCAACTTTATCTTCATATGCTGGACCAATACCACGACCTGTAGTACCAATGGCTTTACTACCGCGTGCAATTTCACGCGCAGCATCTAAAGCGTTATGGTAAGGAAGGATTAGTGGACATGCGTCACTAATCAATAAACGTTCACGTACTGGAACGCCCTTGGCTTCTAACATGGTAATTTCTGTCATTAAAGCTTTAGGACATAAAACTACACCATTACCAATTAGACATTTTACGTTATCACGTAATACGCCCGATGGAATAAGATGTAACACGGTCTTTTCACCGTTAATCACTAAAGTATGGCCAGCATTGTGACCGCCTTGATAACGAACTACATATTTAGCTTTATCAGTTAGTAAGTCTACGATCTTACCTTTACCTTCGTCACCCCATTGGGTACCGAGAACAACTACATTTTTGCCCATGTTTTACTATTTCGTAAGTAAATTAGGCGGGGATTTTACCAAAGATCTATTTGTAGTCCAAGAGAAAAAAGCAGCTTTTTAGGCTGCTTTTAAAATAACCTATTAAGTTAACAAGTTAGCTCAATAATTATTCATAGCCCCATGGCGTAATTGGCGTACTAATTGGCTTAGTTAAGTCAAAATCTACTCTAAATTCTCTACCTTGACGGATCAAACGGTAAGTAAATTTTTCTGGATATATATACATTTGCCAGGTATTGCCAACAGATTGTGGTATACCATTAGATACAAAAAGTTCTTTAGAGTATTGATCTGCAGGGAAAGATTGTACTTCTGCCCAACCAGCGTCATTGGTATGGCCACCATACATAGTTGAATTGTCGTTGCTGCCATCTTTTTGTCTATGATCATGCTTTAGCGACAAACCTGAGCCAGTTTTAGTAATTATCCAAGTACGTGAAGCATCGTCACCAACATGGAAAGGGACTTGTAATTGACTATCAGTACACTTGCGCACATGCATAACTAGTTTTTTATTAGCAAAACTACCACCATCTGAATTATCAACAGAAACTTTACCCTCATAGGATTTACCACAGAGTTTACTTATATTATTAAAAAAGTCATCTTGAGTCTTAATTGAAACTAAAGGAGCTTCTGCCGCCATTAACGTTGTTGTCATTGGTAACGATACGATTGCCGCGATAAGATATTTTCTTATTGTCATTTTTTTACCTTTATTGAATGGGTACTCTACAGTAGCGCTTACTACTGCTATTTATCTATAACTCAGAGTTAATCTCCTTGAATATAACAGAAGTTAAACAGGTTATTTGTTTCATAGTGTTCATTTGCATTAAGTAACCTGAACTCGGCTTAACAAATGTTTCTCTAGCCGCTATTTTTACTTACTTCTGCGTTAAATTCACTTGCAATAGGCCAGCTATTGACGCGTAAATTAGCCTGGAATTAAGAAAAACTATCAAGCTAGAGGTAGCACTAAGTTATTTAGCTCATAGTTTCAATAAGTTAAATATATCTTAAACAGAGCTCAGGTTAAGTACAGCTGATTCTGCATCAAGATATTTTTTACTAGGTACAAAAAAGCCAGCAGATATGCTGGCTTTTTATAACACTTGAGTGCTAACTAATTTTTAACTGCACTGCCGCCTTTTAAATAACGGAAGAATTCGCTATCAGGCTGGACCACCATGATATCATTTTTACTGCTAAAACTCTTTTCATATGCTTCAAGACTACGGTAGAAGCTATAAAACTCAGCATCTTTGGTATAAGCATCGGCATAGACTTTCGCTGCAATGGCATCACCTTCACCACGTACGGTAAAAGAGTTCTTTTGTGCTTCAGCTAACATTATAGTTACTTTAGCATCAATAGTTGCACGGATAATTTCCGCTTGCTCTTGACCTTGTGATCTATGCTCTTTAGCAACAGCAGTACGTTCAGCACGCATACGCTCATAAATAGAATTACTTATCTCAGTCGGTAAGTTAATCGCTTTAATACGTACATCAACAACTTCAATGCCTAAATCTTCGCGGCTACTTGACGCACTTTCTAAAGCTTTACTCATGATCGCAGAGCGATCACCGGAAACAATTTCTTTAATGGTGCGATTACCAAACTCGGTACGTAAGCCGTTATTAACTTTCTGCTTAAGTAATGCACGAGCATTATCCACAGAGCCGCCAGTACGCAGGTAATAAGTAGAAAAATCAACGATGCGCCATTTAACAAATGAGTCGACCATTAAATCTTTTTTCTCTGATGTTACGAAACGATCTGCTGGTTCATCTAATGTTTGAATACGCGCATCTAGTTTACGTACTGTCTCAATAAATGGAATTTTGAAATGTAAGCCCGGGCTATACACCATCATTTCATCAGTAGCACTATCACGTTTAATCTTTGAGAATTGGAATACGATGCCACGTTGGCCTTCGTAAATCACAAAAACTGACGATACCGCAAGAATGAAAAGTAGCGATATTATCGCAATGATAAAATTTTTCATTGTTTAGTTTCTCCCGTTGCTGAATCTATCAGAGCGGTCTGACGATGACGAAGGTGATGTGTTTATATTAGGTTCAGTTAATGGAGCATAAGAAGTTTTATTACTGCGTTTACTGGTATTTTGCTGTTGAATAATTTTATCTAAAGGTAAGTACATCATATTATTACTCCCTTCAACATCAATCATAACCTTACTAGTATTGCCATATACTTTTTCCATGGTGGCAATATATAAACGTTCACGTGTTACTTTCGGAGCAGCCTGATATTCGGGTAAGATTTTTTCGAAACGAGCTACCTCACCTTCTGCATCTAGCACTATTTGAGCTTTATAGGCAATTGCTTCCTGTTCCATACGCTTAGCACGGCCACGCGCTCTAGGCTCTATGCCTCTAGCATATGCTTCGGCTTCACGTAAGAAACGAACTTCATCTTCTTGTGCCGAAATCGCATCATCAAAAGCATCTTTCACTTCATTTGGTGGACGAGCATCTTTAAAGTTAACGTCAACAACAATTAAACCTAAATTATAAGGTTCAATTATTTTTTCTAACTCTTGCCATACCGATTGGCGAATACTTTCACGACCACTGGTTAGGATGTCATCCATATCGGCATGACCAACTACATAACGAAGCGCACTATCAAGTGATTGATTCAAGCTATCATCAGCATTAGTTACACTGAAAACATAGTTACGGGGATCAACAACACGATACTGGATTTGCATCTCTACACGTACTACGTTTTCATCTTTAGTTAGCATAAAGCCAGATGAAGGCATATCACGGGTACTTTGTATATCTACCGGAATGATGCGGTCAATAAAGGTCCACTTCCAGTTAATACCAGGTTCAACTGTACCTGAGTATTCACCAAAACGTAGGACAATACCTTGTTCAGCTTCCTTAATGGTGTAAAAACCACTAAAGGCATAAACAATTGAAGCAACGATCAAAGCAATACTTAAACCAATGCTAGAAAAGCTTTTGCCTGAGCCAGAGCCACCTTTGGTGGTTTTACCACCAAATATCCCGGTAACTTTTTTACCAAGATCATTAAGAAGTTCATCTAAATCAGGTGGACCTTGATTCTTGCCACCTTTATTTTTCCAGGGGTCTTTATCATTATTCCCCGGTTCGTTCCAAGCCATATTGTTCTCCACTAAAATCGGCAAAAAATAAAATTATCGCCGCTATAATTAAAATTATTTAACTTAATGTTCGATATAATCGACTAATTCACTGTACTTAGTCGCAATTAATCTGTCCCATTCCCGCGATGGCATATTCACTTCAAGGTGACAATAACCTTGCTCATCAAAAACCTCACTGGTAATGCAATTTAACTTGTACAACTCACCACGTAATTTTCCTGCACTTGGCGGGATATTCAATTGGTGATTCACAACTTTTATGTCCAATCGTTCCGCAAGTGCTGTAAATAACAGCTCAACACCAATATTCGCTTGTGCCGAAAGCCAAACACGAATTGGAATACCTTGATCGTCTCTGTCTATACGCGGTTCAATATCATCTAAGTTATCAATTTTGTTACAGATAACCAACTGAGGCACCTCGTGAGCTGCTATCTCTTTAAGTACATATTCTACTTGTTCGATATTCTCGCTACGCCTGTCATCTGAAATATCAACCACATGCAATAACAACTCGGCTTCACGAGTTTCGGTCAACGTTGCTTTAAATGCCGCTACTAAATCATGAGGCAAATGACGAATAAAGCCTACTGTATCAGCTAATATAACCCGACCAACACCTGGTAACTCCATTTTTCTTAACGTTGGATCTAAAGTCGCAAAAAGTTGGTCCGCCGCATAAACTTCAGACTGAGTTAGGGTATTAAATAACGTTGATTTACCAGCATTGGTATAGCCCACGAGTGATAAAGTCGGTAACTCCGCTCTAGTTCTAGCTCTACGCCCTTGCTGCCGTTGTACTTCAACTTTCCCTAAACGCTTACGAATGTTAACCATGCGTTCACGTAATAACCGTCTATCTGTTTCTAGCTGTGTTTCACCTGGCCCTCGAAGACCGATACCACCTTTTTGTCGCTCTAAATGCGTCCACCCACGAATCAAGCGACTACTCATATGCCGTAGTTGTGCTAATTCGACTTGTAACTTACCTTCATGAGTTCGAGCTCTTTGGGCAAAAATATCAAGAATTAAAGTAGTACGATCAACAACTCGGCATTCACATAATGCCTCAATATTTTTTTCTTGAGAAGGTGTTAAACTATGGTTAAACAGAATAACATTAGCGCCAACTAAATGAACTGCGTCTCGTATTTCTTCAGCTTTACCTGAACCAACAAAAAAACGAGCGTGTGGAGTATTTCGCTTACCTGTTACCACGGTTAAAGCTTGTACACCTGCTGAAGACACTAACATTTTAAATTCGTTTAGGTCTTCTCTACAGCTTTCATCTGGAAAGTCTAAATGAACAAGTACGGCTTGCTCACCCGCTTGATAACGTTCAAACAATAGCGTTAAATCCTAGTGCCATGATTGAACGTACTCAAAAAAAGATAAAAAGCTTTAAGCATCAGAAGATTGATCATCCGAGCTAGGTACTGGTGCTGTATTAACAGCGCGTGAAGGTACAACGGTAGATATAGCGTGCTTATATACCATCTGGCTAACAGTGTTTTTAAGGAGAATAACAAACTGATCGAACGATTCTACTTGTCCTTGTAACTTAATACCGTTAACTAAATATATTGCAACTGGAATGCGATCACGACGTAAAGCATTTAAGAATGGGTCTTGTAAAGACTGCCCTTTTGCCATTATATGGTCCCTTTTATTATTATTAAAACGTTACTGGTAAAACTTGAAGAACAGTAACAAAGTTTCTGAAAAATTTACTATGAAAACAACACAACAAAACGTTGTATTAAATAGCTAACGAATTAATTATACATCAATTTTCAACTAATGCTTTATATTTGCTTATGCATTTTTCTTGCTATTAAGCAGTGATAAAACTTGTGCTAAGTTAGTGTTATCATCCGTTGTTAACCAGTGTAAATCAGGCCAATTGCGTAACCAAGTTAATTGCCTTTTAGCCAATTGCCTAGTTGCACAAACACCACGAAAAATCATTTCATCATGATCAAATTCACCATCAAGGTATTGCCACATCTGCCTGTAGCCTACGCAGCGAATAGCAGGTAAATCTTGATGTAAATCACCTCGTGATTTTAACTTAATCACTTCTTGTTCAAAGCCCATGGCAATCATTTGTTGATAACGTAAGGCAATTCGCTCATGTAGCGTACTTCGCTCTTGAGGCGTTATCGCTAATTGTAGAACATCGCCGCCGAGCTTAGCACCTTTTATTTGAGTCAATTGTGTCAAAGTGTTACTTGTTAGCCTATACACTTCAAGGGCTCTGGTTAAGCGTTGTGGATCATTTGGATGAATTCGTAAGGCTGAAACGGGGTCTATTTCCGCTAGCTGATCATGCATTGCTTGCCAGCCTTTTGCCAAAGCTTCACGCTCAATCTCTTGGCGTATTTCGGCATTTGCCGTCGGTAACGGCGAAATCCCTTCAATTAAGCTTTTGAAATACATCATAGTACCGCCGACCAATAATGGAATACGGTTATTACTTCTGATCTCAGCAATTTCAGCTAAGGCATCTCGACAAAAATCGGCTGCTGAGTAGCTCTCGCTAGCATCACGTAAATCAATAAGTCGATGAGGATACTGAGCCAATTCTGCTTTGCTTGGCTTAGCTGTACCTATATTCATATCTCGATAAATGAGCGCGGAGTCGACGCTGACTATATCGCAAGGCAACGCTTCTTGCAGTGCCATGGCCAAGGCGGTTTTCCCCGATGCTGTTGGCCCCATTAAACAAATAACAGGTGGCTGATTTGACTCTGTGATACTTTCAACTGACACGAATACTGAACTCTATCTAAATTAACTAAAGGAATTAAAGCAACTGCTTAATATGAGATGTAAGGTCAAGGGCAATAGAATTCAAGAGCAATTGTTCACTAAGTTGTCCATTAAACAGTTTTCTTGACAGTTTTAATAAAATTTCTGCCTGTATTGCATCGTATTGCGTTAAAACCATAGCAAAGCCAATACTATGATAAAAGCTATCTTCACTAAGTTGCTCACTGTCATTAGTATTATGCTGTTGAATAAGCTCATCAATAATGACGATAAAGGCACGACTTACATCTTGCTCACGCAATAACGCCGGGAATTGCCTTATTTGTATTTTATTTCTGCCCTGATCAACAAATATAACACCCGCTTTGGTCAGTTGTTCTTGTTCCGCTATGGCCAGCTTTAATTGCTGGTCAGAAAGACTTACCATCACGGGTAATAATAAAGGTTGACTGACTAAGCCGACAATAGTGCTACCTGCTTGCTCACTGTTTTTCTGCCAGCTTTGCTCAACAAGTTTACTGTAAGTATTTGTTGCTAATTTAAACAGCGATAGAACTCTTACTTTTTTATCGACTTCATAAAGTGCATACCCAGGTTGCTGTAAGCTTAGCAAGATGCTCTGATTTGATGAGCCTTGCTGATTGGCTAACTCATGTTCGAGTGCAAACTCTTTATCAGATGCTATTGAAAGCGGCACTTCACTTACAACGTCACTATAAGGCGTCATTAATGTTTGATAGTTAGTCACTGCCGCTGGAGAAACTCTATTACTCGTTGCTTGCCTGTCATTACCACTATAACCATAAGCCGATTGACGATGACTAGCCTCATTTACTGGCTGTAACGGTGTGACATAATCTGCCCGCGGGTAGTTCACTGATGGGTCATTCACGCTCGGCGACTGGCTAACTTGAGCTTCATTGGTACCGATTTCATCTACAGAAGCATAGGACTGCTCGGGTGCTAAGGTAATATCACTATCAGGGGTAGTAAATAACTCCTCACCTGCTAACGCTGACGTCAACGCTTTATGACAAACAGAATAGATAAAATCATGTACATAGCGGCTTTGATGAAAGCGTACTTCATGTTTTGCTGGATGAACATTCACATCCACTTCTTTGTGATCAAGTTGCAAAAATAAGACAAAGGCTGGATAAGTATCAGGCGGCAATAAATCTGCATACGCTTGGCGTATGGCATGATTAATTAACTTATCACGCATCATCCGACCGTTAACATAGCTATAGCAAAGATCATTTTGACTGCGTGAGAAACTTGGTTTTGCTAACCAGCCAGATAGCTTCATATTGTCGTGGGGACAATCGACTTCAACAGCATGTTCAATAAACTTTGGTCCACAGACACTAGCTACACGTTTCGTCTGTTGTGCATGCGTACTCGCCATACGGTATTGACGAACAGTTTTACCGTTATGCGTTAACATAAAGCTGACTTGAAAGTGGGCCAGTGCAATGCGACGTACTACTTCATCAATATGATTAAATTCTGTTTTTTCTGTACGCAAGAACTTACGCCTAGCGGGCGTATTAAAAAACAGGTCGAGTACTTCAATACTAGTACCGTCGGGGTGAGCCGCAGGCTTTATCTGCACCAACATATCTCGCCCTTCTGCGATGGCTTGCCATGCAGTAGCTTGAGTGTTCGGTTTCGAGGTTAAGGTTAACCGGGAAACTGAGCTAATACTGGCTAATGCTTCACCACGAAACCCCAAACTATCAATCGCTTCTAGGTCATTTAAATCTTTGATCTTACTGGTTGCATGACGACTTAACGCCAGGGTTAATTCGTCTTTAACTATGCCATGACCATTATCAGTGATTTTTATCTTTTTGATGCCGCCTTTATCAACATCAATATGAATTGATGTGGCACCAGCATCTAAACTGTTTTCGATCAGTTCTTTAATAACAGACGCAGGGCGCTCTACCACTTCGCCAGCAGCAATTTGGTTAGCCAAACGTGCCGGCAATATCGCAATAGTCATAGGGGCTTATCCAGTACGGGGAATTTTTAACGTTTGACCAATTCGTAAAGAATTAGACTTTAAGTTATTGATGGATTTAAGTTTACTCATAGATATATTGTAACGTTTAGCCAATACCGATAATGATTCACCACTACGTACCTTATGCTTTTTGTAGCCAACAGAAGCAAAATATGAGCCTGTTAGAGGATAAGCAAGAAAGTGCGCTTTAATGCCCGTATGAATTGCATTAGCTAACCGCTGCTGATGTTTAGGCCAAGTTAAATTTTTCTCTTCTCTATGATTAGAAATAAAACCTGTTTCGACCAGAATAGAGGGGATATCTGAGGACTTTAACACAGCAAAATTACCATTTTGTGGCGTCTTTTTATGCATTTTAGTGATTTTTTTCATTTCTTTGATCACTTTATTAGCAACACCAAAACTTACGCCAAGGGAATGCTCTTTACTCATATCCGCTAAAGCCAGCGCTAAGTGGCTATCTGAAGTATTCTTGATTACCCCGCCGCCGCCACCAAGCAACTCTGATTTCTTTTCTCTATTTGCTAACCACTTAGCCATCTCTGATTCGGCCCTACGTTTAGTCACAACCCAGACAGAGGCGCCACTAGGTCCAGGGGTATGGAATGCATCCGCATGAATGGAGACTAAGAAATCAACATTTTTTTCTCGAGCTAAACTGGTACGACGATTTAAATTAACATAATAATCACCGGTACGAATCATTACCGCCTTCATGCCTTTTTCTTTATTAATTAGCTTCTGCAATTTTTTAGCTATCGCTAAAGTTACATGTTTTTCATAGGTCCCTTTACCGCCAATTGAACCAGGATCTTCACCACCATGACCCGCAACAACACCAATGACAATATCGCCTATATTTTTTCTTTCTTTAGTAGTGCTTTTTATTCTTGTTTTTTTATCATATAAATCAATAACTAAACGGTGACCATATTGACCTGCTGGCGCTAAAGGAAAAACAGTGAGTTGATAAGATTGGCTCAGCTCTAATACCAAGCGAGTTTTGCCTTTATTGATACTGGAGCGAAAAAGCTTTACTCGAGGGTCATTAGCAGCAAGGTTTTTTAGCGGCACAGTATTTTTAGTATGGGTAAAATCGATAACCAAGCGGTTTGGATTACTTAAGGTAAAGTACTTGTAATCAGGTTTTTTCTTAACATCAAAAACTATGCGAGTATTTTCTGGCGCCGGCCAGACACGAATGCCATCAATGCTATTAGCAGCAAAGCCACTTACCGAAAATAACATCGATAAGCTAAAAACACATAACACACTAAATACGCGTAACTTTGTTAGCGCTAGAAGAACCCTGTGATACATCCAACTCCCCCAATTTTTTATAACTTTATAATTTGTGCAAGTGCTGTCATTACTTGTTCGCCATGTGTAGATTCAGCTTGCAGCTTGATGACTCTTTGTTCATCTTGATAAGCCATATTAATGATTAAATCTGCTTTAGCCAAGAGGCCAGTACCTTTTTCTGGCCATTCAATAAAGCAGCAACAGTCATTATTAAAATAATCCCTGATGCCCATATATTCTAATTCTTCGGCATCAGCAAGACGATACAAATCAAAATGAAATACTCGCCAATTATCTAACTCATAGGGTTCAACTAAGGTATAAGTTGGGCTTTTTACATTGCCCTGATGCCCCATACCTCGAACAAAGCCGCGAGTAAGCGTGGTTTTTCCTGCACCTAAGTCACCATTAAGATAAACCACCAAGAGTTGCTGAACTGTGGCACTTTTAAGTACTTTTGCCAGCCCTGATCCAATGGCAATGGTGGCGGCTTCATCAGCTAAAAAATATTCTAATTGTTTCATTTTGCTTTTCTATATTTATTGCGGCTATTGCTGCGACTACTATTATGACGGATTTGGTTTTTTACCTTTGAGCAATTGCTGCAAGGGTACAAATAAGTCACTGGCTAACAAACCTCGTTGACCATTATTATTGGCTATAATATCAGCTGACGCGCCATGAATATAGGCTGCCAAGCATGTTGCGTAAAAATATCATCACTTTGCATCACTAAAGCACTAATAATGCCACTTAATACGTCACCCATACCACCTGATGCCAAGCCCTGAGCATTATTAGCATCACTCAAGCTCTTGGCAACAAGCGAAACACTGGTAGAAATCATACTTTGCTGAGCCAGTAGCGCGTCAGCCTTTAGCTGACTAACAGCACAGGTAAGTAAAACACTTATCTTTTCTTTCGGGGCTAATTTGGCAACAATAAAACCATCGCCACAATTATTGCCTTTTCCACACAGTACTAATATGTGTCTGGTATTAGGCCAATTTTTCAATAGCTGGGTAAAACGGCGCTACCGGTACTTTGCATAAGACCATAAATTGCTATGTGTTGACTTTGCGCAATCTTAGCTTCATTTTTCAAGAGCTGGTTAACACCATACACTGACGTCACGGGCGGATTTTGTGATAAACTTAGCGATAATTTCATGGTGATACCAATTTGAGAAGGGAATAACCATTCTCTTCAATCAATGGTTTAACAAACGAGCTAAAGCTAACTTTAATTGTATGACAATGTCTCTTATTAACTATCAAGAATTGGCCGAAAAAATCAAGGCTTGGGGTAAAGAACTCGGTTTTTCTGATTTAGGCATCAGTGATATTGACCTAACGGCTCATGAAAGTGTACTCGAAGCTTGGTTAGCTAATAACTACCACGGCAGCATGGATTACATGGCACGCCATGGTTTAATGCGAGCGCGACCAGCGGAATTAGTACCCGGTACTATTAGAGTCATTTGTGTACGTTTAGATTACCTACCACAAAATGCTCAATTTGCCAGCATACTGAAAGATAAAGACAAAGCTTATATAAGCCGTTATGCCCTTGGTCGTGATTATCATAAATTAATGCGCAAACGCTTACAGCAATTAGGTAAGAAAATCTCCGAGCACTGCAGCGATTTTAATTGCCGCCCCTTTGTTGATTCAGCGCCAGTAATGGAGAGGCCACTAGCCGAAAAAGCCGGCTTAGGCTGGGCGGGTAAACATACCTTGTTGATCAATAAAGAAGCCGGTTCTTGGTTTTTTCTAGGTGAGTTATTTGTTGATATTCCGCTACCGGTAAGCAGTAATGAATATAGTGTCAATGCGACTAAATCCATTGAAACACAAAACAAGACTAATGATTGCGGCAGCTGCGTCGCCTGTATTAAAATTTGCCCAACTAAGGCGATAGTAGCACCCTATACAGTTGATGCTAGACGCTGCATTTCTTATTTCACCATTGAATCACCCGAAGCAATTCCTGAAGAATTACGCCCGTTAATGGGTAATCGAATTTATGGTTGTGATGATTGCCAATTAATTTGCCCATGGAACAAATACGCTAAGCTCAGTCTTGAGGATGATTTTCAAGCACGAAACAATCTCGATGATATCAGTTTACTTGAGTTATTCGCTTGGTCAGAAGAATACTTTCTTAACACGTTGCAAGGCTCACCGATTAGGCGCATTGGCTTTGAAAGTTGGCTACGTAATATTGCTGTGGCATTAGGCAATGCCCCTTATAGTGACAATATTGTTAGTGCATTAATTGAAAAACAGCCTGAGGTAAGTGAACTGGTTGCAGAACATATTAGCTGGGCATTAACTCAGCAAAAAAATAAAAAAGTTCTGACCGAAAAGGTAGCTGCTGAGCAAGGGAAAAATCATAGATTAACATTGCGCTTAATCCGCTCAGTCGAGAAAGGCCTTAGTAGAGATGCTTAGACTTATGGTGCCTAAGCATTAGGCTCTAAGTTTAGCTAGCTTGGCTTTTATTTAACATATTGATATCCGCTTTTGCTTCATCTAGCTCATGCTGCACACTTAATAACTTCTTAATGGCATTATTTTTCTCAGTAAGTGCTTTTTTCTCACGTGCCCTTGTGTCAGCTAATTGTTGTCGAGTTTTTGTTAGGGTCGCCATCAAGTTCGCAATATCTGTATTTTTTGCAAAATTTTGATCGTCTCTTGCATTAACGGCATCATCATCGGCGGAATTTAACAACTCCCTAGATTTAAAGCTTAAATAATTCGCGCCAAGACGAACCATAAAAATTAAACAGGTAAGTAACAACACAACAATATATTGATTGTCTTCAATAGCGGACAACGCGGCTGACACTTTAGTAAAAAAATCGCCCTGAGTATTGATGAAATTGGTAAATAATTGATTATGCCAGGCAAGCCAAGTAGCAATATAGATAACGATAAAACTGGGGCCGGGATGCTGGTTCTCGCTAAAGGAGAGCATTGACTTGAGGGTTTTCTTATTAATCACAAAAAGTCCTTTTAAAAATTCGATTATTTACTTAACTTGCTTGGGCACTTGGGCACTTGGGCACTTGGGCAGAAGCATGATAACTTACGTAACAAGTATTGCTAAGAGTTATCCTCACTATTTTCTCGTCTTTGTTGGCATAGGGTTGCAACCTGCAACTTATCTTGCTCAGAATAGCTCCGCCACGCTACTATTTCATCAATGTGCCTGAAACATCCCAAACAAATATCATCACCATCTAAACAGCAATTTCTAACACATGGGCTGTTAGTTAAGCTTATTTTCTTATTACTATTCAAGATACTCCCTATAAATTTATGTGAAGGCTTACTACCATAAACTTAACCTAGACGATGGCATCTGCATATTGACTGATCGCTTGCACCGCTTGTTTTGTTTTACTCAAGAGAATTATTTGTATTTGTTCACTGTTATCTAAGTTTTTATTATTTAGCAATTGTTGCCAATGCTGACATAAATGCAGTAAGTTATCTGCCGCCAGTATTTTACCGTTAACCTGTAATGCTTGGATAGCACTATCAGCATTGTGAGCATCGTTTATGCTAAATGCATGACTTAACTTTGCCACTAACTGGCTATTTTCAGTGGTATATTCTTCTATCATATAAAGCGCTAACTCAGCTGAACCTTGGTGTTGCAAATACTGGTCAAAATCAAAGCTTGGCGAATCAGTTGCTGCTGCTGTCACAATATTTTCATCTTGCTTATCTCTAAACGCAAGAACTTTTCCTGGTATCAATTGTGCCTTATTATTCGGGGTAAGCTCGCTACTTACTTGTTCTTTGAGCCAAGGTTGCATTGCAGTAATTAATTCATCGACGCTACTATCCGCATTTAACCTCCCCATCAGCCAATGAGCATACCCTACCGGATTTTTGGAAAAACCTACAGAACTGGCCAAGCTAAAAATACCTCTCGTAAGGGCGTATTGCCCTGAGTTATCTTCACCTTCATCCACCAGAAAACTGGTAAAAGCTAAGCAGTCAATTTCAGTCAACAAAATAGCAAAACGACCACTTTGCCAATTTTTTTCTAACATCAATGCACAGCTTACAAAAGTAATTTGTAAGCCTATGGCTTGCAACAATTGTTGCAAGCGTTGATATTTAATCGGCTCTTGTACCGCTAGCAATACCTCTATCGGCATAACCAAATATTTAGCAGCTAATGTTAGACAAGATTTTTCAATACCCACTGCATACCCTGGTAATGACAGCACAGGATAACTTTTTTGCTCTGTAATTTTAGTAATCGCCAACGGCAGTGTGAAACTGAACTGATAGCCCTGTTCGGCTAAGTTAGCGCTAACATTATCACCATGCTGGTAGTGCAATAATGTTTTAAAGTACTGGCTAAGCTCATTTTGTTCGGCCTCTTCATCAATAAAACTGTGTAGTACTTGCGGCAATTGCTCAATTTTATCGCCACCTTTTACCTGACCACTAAAACATATTTTTTGTTGGCCATTATTTTTATCAACTAGACGTAAATTTAGCTCTAAGTGCCTATCAATCTGCTTAGACAATAGCAGCTGGATAAAAGCTGCAAACATTTCTGCAAAGAGCTCGGCATCGAGATTTACTTCGGCAAGAATTTTTTTATCAATGTTCAATCGTAACTTATTTTTACCTCGGTATAACTGGGCATCTAGATTAAATAAAATTGCTTGGATTTGACCAACAAGATTGACATCACTCAAGGTAAGTACGGCGTCACTACTTTGCAAGTAACGATAACAACTCGCTTGCCTTAGCTTTAAAGCTAAGTCTCGGCCTTGAAGGTGAGCATAATGTAAATAATTCCCTGGCTCACCTTCATGGCTAGTACTAATACTCGAGGTAATAGCACTACGCCCTAATAGCACTAGTTGCTTTATAGCGGCTAAGTAAAGTACTTTACCTCGTTGTTGCTCAAGTAATAATTGTGCTTGATATTTTTTTGAGGCATTCAGTTTGATTCGCTCTAACTCGATATTTAATTTTTCTTGAACCGCATTATGGTTAACGATTACCCCTGCAAGCTGCTGGTTTTTATCACTTAGTGCTAGATACTCTTGCTCGCTATAATTACTGGCATAGGTTTTTACTATTTTATTTATCAGCTGCTCTGACTCCTCAGTATGAAAACTATGCTGATAAAATTGCATGAAAATGCTTTTATCTTTTATGTTCAACTGGCTAAACTCGCCGTCTAAGGCACGAGTAATACAATTAACACTGTATTGACTAGCAAGCTTAATCCTTACTCGCACTAACCATAGCAAAACAAAAATGCTCACCAAGCTAGTAGCAAATATAAGCCATTGCCATATTGGTAATCGTTGAGCCGTTATAGTTTCTTTATCCGCTGCGATATGAGGATGAATTGTTGAGTTAGGGACTTGGCTATTTTCTAATAAGTCAGCAAGAATAATACGCAATTTCTGTTGCTGAGAGACCCTTTCTTGCTGATAATCAGCCATCAAACGCAAATTCCCTTGCCACTTTGACAGTAAACCAGCGGTTAAAGTAAGATCTTCAAAGTGAATAAGGTCTCTAACAATATCAGCCATACTCTGGCTTTCATGCTGCTGACTCGCTAATTTATTAGCATAATCAGCAATAAATACTTCATCGATTTGCTGACGTAATTGCTCGAATGTCCCAAGCGAAGTTTGTAAACTTAGCGGGGTCAGCAGAGTAACTATTTTGGTTAATTTTCGATGTAACTCCGTTAATAGCTGTACTTTATTCGAGTCCATATCTTGATTTTCTACTTGGATGGTTAGGGCATCAAGCAAAGTATCGAGCTGAATTAAGGATTTAGCTTTTAACTGTATATTTCTTAACTGATTAGCTTCAATGCGGGTTATAAGGCTCGTAGCAGCATTATTCTGAGTAAACCATTGTTGATAAGTGTTTTTATGCTGCGATTTTAATAATGACAATTTTTTACTTTGCAAAGCCAGCTGTTGTTGTAAGGCTATAACGTCATTCGTATTGACGCTTTGTAATATTTCAGCAATAGTCTTATTCGCTTTACTCAGATAGCTTTGTTGTATAAGTTGTCTTTGTAAGGGTACTAGCTGCTCACTTATTAACGCTTGAGATAGCTTAGCTTGCTGAAACGAAAGCCATAGTGCTGAAGATAATACGGCACCAACAATCAATAATATTGCCAGTAAATAGCCACTAAAGTGTTGATGCAATGGTTTACTAGCAATGTTAGTAGGCGCTACAAGTATTTGCTTTCTAGGCAAATTAGCAGCGTTTTTATCCGTTTTATTTGTAGTCATTACTCATCAACATAGTTCAGTTCCTTTGAACAATATTTTATACCATATACCCGTTACCATTCAAGATGCATGTTTCAGAGTGCTTGAGCAATTTCAATTCAAGGCATATCAATGTAGCCATGGTTATTCAGGAGAATATGCTCCTGCATTCTCTTCTAAGCTACATCCATGTAGCGCCATTTCAAATTGATGTAACGATGAAGTGATGTTGTTCAAGCACTTCTGCGATGGGTTTTAAATGACTTTATGTAGCGTTAAAGAACAAAAATATAGACTGACTATGTTTACGTTCTTCTCCTTGTCTAAAGTCATTTAAATTCCCACTGAAATCGAGCACTTTGAATGGTAACGGGTATATAGGCAAGTAAGAAATTAAGCTTTACAACTTTAGTTTGCTCTTAGCTAGTGTTTTTTTTGCCACTTTTTTTAGTTACCCATGCCCACTCCATCTGACACTCTATCGGGGATTGCCCTGATTCATCTTCAATAGTTACAGGCACAAAGACACTACCTTTGTCTTCTTGTTCAATCAGTTTAATTTGCTCATCGGTTAACTGAGCTACAGCACTTAAACTCCCTTGCATACGCCTTTGATAATTGACTTGCATAGACTTTAATAAGGGCAACTTTGAATTAGGCACATTCATACCAAAAACAATACCCGTTGCTGACTCAGCAAGCACAGCCGCAGCAATGGCATGTATGCCACCAATATGATTTTGTACAGATTTTTTATTAGCTAAAAACAACTGCGTTTTATGGTTTGTAATCTCATTAATTTTAATACCGCTTGTCCCGGCAAATTTAACTTTACTGGTGAACAATTTTGTTAATAAAAAAGAGCGTAGAAAGCTAGGTGCTGAATTGATTTTTGATACAATATTATTAAACTGATTAGCCATAAGTAGCGTCTTTGATAAATTAATTGATGTTTGCATTGTTATCCATACTGGTCAGACCTGCAAGTAGTTTTTTATTTCAGCTGTTTAAACGGAACAGTTCTGAGGCCAAGTCTACCCATTAAGTAAGCTCCTGCACTCATAGGCTTTGCTATCAACAGTATCACAATCCAATTTAGACAGAATTAACTGCAAACTTACTGGTCCAATAATAGCTGTAGCTGAGCAAGGGAATGCTCGGAAAACACTTGAATACCATGTTGACGCAACAGTTTTGTCGTGATGCCCTCACCAACAATCTTTTTTTGACTAAATGAACCATCATATATGGTATTGCTACCACAGGATGGACTTGACTCTTTTAGTAAGGCAAAACGAATATTATGCCGCTGGCATAAACTTAAGGCCTGCTGAGCTCCTTGCTCAAACTGCTGGCTAACATCAACGGATTCAATAGTTAGTACTTGTTTGGTCTTAGGATTTATTTCTGCTGCAGGTCTTGGTACTTGTAAGCCTGATATAACCTCAGGGCATACAGAGATAAAACGACCTTGTTGCTGCCATTGACTTAGCAATTGACTGACTAAGCTTTTAACTACACCGTTATAGCGTACTCTTTCACCTAGAAAGCAGGCACTAATCAAGATCTTGTCAAAACATTTTTTGTTGCTAACCATTATCTTTCTAGCGCCGCATATAAATTAACTAAATATTCAGTGCTTTTACTACCTAACCCTTCTAACCAACAAGATTGGCTATAATAATCAAAATTCAACACAAAATAATGCTCTTGCCAAGAAAAGCGAATATTTTCTCGGTCTGCGCCAATTATCTTCTCTTGAATAGTAACAGGCATGATTGACGAAAATAGTAACGTTATTAAGGCTGCAATGTTTTCTTGGTACCAGTCATTTTCAAAATAAACGCTGAGATGGTCTGCTTGGTATGTGAGCGACTTAATACTCTGCGAGTTTGTTTCAGGGATCATAATAAACCATTTTATTATCTTATCGAATATGGCTAATTATACGATGAAAGTTTGATGTTAATCAGGGGTTTTAACAAAAAAATCAACGACAAGTAAGTCTAATTTCCATATACTCAAGATAGGATTTTATCTTTGTAACTTGAGTAGCATGCTTGCATTTTACCTTGGTTACAAATACCTTTGAACCAAAGAGAGTGAAACTATGAATAAACTTATGCTTGCTGTGGCAACAGCAACAGTTATGATGGCATCGCCTGTATTTGCTGGTGACGCAGAAGCCGGTAAAGCTAAATCAATGATGTGTGCGGCTTGTCACGGCGCTGCTGGCATTTCAGCGGTACCAACTTACCCTAACTTAGCTGGTCAAAAAGAAGCTTACCTTGTTAAGCAACTTACCGATTTTAAATCAGGAAAACGTAATGACCCGACCATGAAAGGTATGGTTATGGCGCTTTCTCCTACTGATATAGAGAATTTAGCGGCTTACTACGCTAACATGAAATAAGCTTCCGCTTTTTCTGTCCGAATAAAATCAGTCCTGTAAAAAGCCCAGTTTAACTTAGTTAAACTGGGCTTTTTTGTCGGTGATTTTCAACCTAGCGTTGTTAGCTTTGTTGTCACCACTAGCTAAACACTTTATATGGTAATTGCTAAAGTTTAGACATAAAAAAACCTCCTAATGGAGGTTTTAAATTTTCAATTAAACGGATAACTAGGTTACCAATTCAATCAATATAACTTCAGCATTAAGCTTTACGACGAGCTGCACCAGCTAAGCCTAAAAGACCTAAAGCAAAGATAGCTAAGCTAGTTGGCTCTGGAATAGAGTTACCATTCATAATAAATGTACCGGCATCAGTGCCTCCAGTACGAACAGAGCTATAAGCTAAGTCACTACCAAAAATCTGACCATTGGTATCAAAATTACTAGCAACTAAACCACCAATAACATTAAAATATGCATTACCAAATGCACCATCAGTTACATTGCCTGCTACATCTATAGTAGAGCCGGCACCATCACCTGCTAACGGATTCATCACAGCCTCTAATTCTAACCAAAGTACATCATCCGATGCCGAAGCATAATCAGTAGGTAAACCACCAGTATCAGCATAAACCGCAGCACTACCACCAGAGAATATTGGTGAGCCAGTACCTGTTAGATTCACAAGTTCGAAGTCAGTAAAAGTGAAAGTTAACATCTGACAAGTCACACAATATTCGCCCTGATTTTGACCATTTAAACTAGTTAAAAAGCCATAACCTTGCAAAGTGTCTGCAAGAGTTACCAAACTAAAATCAGTGATTATATCACCTGCAGTAATACCATTTCGTGAAGTACCCGCAACATAGTACTGTTTAAAAAAGCCATTCGAAGTAAAATCACTAAAAAATCCATTATCAAAATCAGGATCCCAAGTAATGCCACCAGAAGTAATTTGTGATGCATTAGCACCAAAGCTTGCCAGTGCAATTACCGACGCTGCTGCAATAGTTTTCAATAAGTTCATAGAATTTCCTTATAGATATTCAAAGTTTTTTATAATACTCCACGTACTAAGCATTTTTTATGCCAAACCGAAAACTTTCACCATTTCGCTTATAAATCATAAGTTAAACTACTTACTGCCTTATACAGCTATTAAGCAAGTCACAAACTTGTAAAATTTACTGACAGTGACTGGCACCTGCATAACTAGCTTAATATTGCTCTACCTCTTGCTTCAACTTAGCTATTTTTACATTTAACTTACTATCATGGGCACTCAAACCAGATAAGACCTGCTTTGCTTGTTTATGCTGCTGCAAAGCAATATAGGCCTCTGCCAAGCTCACTTTAGCACTGATATCTATTGAGCCTTGATTAATGACATTAACGAGCACTTCAATCGCCTCTTCATAGCGCTTATTAGCAACTAAAATCACCCCATAACTTTCTGCTATAGCATTATTATCTGGTGCTAAATACAAGGCTTTTTCGATATTCAATTGCGCATTAACTAAATCGTCACTTTGATACTGCTGCCAAGCGAGATTATTCAACGCAGCTAAATTATTAGGTTGATCCTTGACAATTTGTTGGTAGGTAGAAATGATCTTGGTTGATTTGTTATTATCGACATTGTTCATGTCATAAAGCTCAGCAAGTAACATTCTCACCCTATTATCGTTAACAATGTTAGTAAGGTAGTTTTCTAAAACCAATTCAGCTTCAGCGCCTTGCTTAGAGAACTGCAAGGCTCTTGCTAAGTTAATGGCTCCAGTGCTATTAGGCACTTGCTCATATAATTCACTATAAAGTTCAATTGCTAGATCATATTGCTTTTCTTGTATCGCAACCTTAGCTGTTGTCATGGTTATTATATTGTTAGAGACACCTTTATCTTTTAATACTTTTAATTGCTGCTTAGTGGCTTGAATATTATTGTTAGCTAGCTCTAAATAGGCTCGCATGGTCATCAAGTTATCGTCGTCAGGGAAATCTATATTTGCCTTTTTAGTTAACGCTAAGGCCGGTGAAAATTGTTTTAGTTTTTCCAGTGTGCCAATATAACCTACACGAAGAATATAACTTTTCCCATGCTCTTTTAAACCCTGTTCATAGGTAGTTAACACGCGTTTAAACTGATGCATTTGCGTATAACTAGCCGCCAAGACTGCCCAATAACGTGGCGACAAGTTTTTTTCACTTTTGATCGATTCTAACAATGAAATGGCTGCAGGTACCTGCTTACTAATACGTAGGTTTTGAGCCAAACCCATAACTAAATTCTTATGGATAGGCTTACCATTGAGTAAACTTTGCTGATGTAACGCATTTAAAAATAAAATAGCCTCTGCAGAACGTCCCTGCCTTGTTTGCAAAACAGTATAGCGGCGAATAGCGTTATGATGATTAGGGCTAAGCTCGATGACCTCTTTAAAGCCAGCAATGGCCTTTGTCGCTTGTTTATGAAAAGCGGCAACGATTGCTAAATTATAAATGGCACTGATACTTTTAGGTGCTATTTTCAAAGCATTTTGAAAATATTTTTCCGCTGCAGTTACCTTTTCTAACTTCATGGCAATAAGTCCGTTTAAGATATTGCCTGACACCTGATGACTGTCAGAGTCTAGCCACTTATTGGCAATAACTTGTGCCTTAGCGACTTCATTACCGCGCAAATACTGACGAGCCAAAGCGAACTCGGTATCGTGTAAACTTGGGTCAATAGTTAGTGCTTGCTCTAACGACTTAATTCCGGATAAATCTCTTTGACTTAGTAATAAAGAGCCTTGCTGAACTTGTAGAGCAGCATTATTGGGCGATACCTGTACAGCTTTATTTATTAATGTTTGTGCACTAGCATAGTCCCCAGCCTTCATTAACTCGGCACTGGTGATTTGTAATAAGTAGCTATCACTGTCATTATTTTTTATTTCATTCAATTTAGCCACCGACAAGGCTAAATCATCGGTGTGACCTAGTTTAATTTTTATTGATAATAAAATAACATTAATAGGATGTGTTGTTGGTAACAGACTCTCCAAAGTAATCAAATAACCGTAAGCTTGCTCCAATTCATCAAGCTTATAAGAGCTAACTCCAGCAATCATTTTGGCAATGACAAAAGTATCATTAAGACCAACAGCTTGACTCGCATACTCCCTAGCGGACATATAATTACCATGTTGAAAGGCAATTTGAGCTTTGTATTGCAAGGCGAGTGGTGAATTTTCAAAAGCCTTTAATAAACTATCATTCAGCGTACTTGCTTGGGCAAATTTTTGCGCTTTAATTAAGGTATTCACCTGAAAAAAACGAATATTATTATCATAAGGGTAAGCAATTATATAGCGCGAAAAATCCTGGCTTGCTTGTTCAAAGTTATTTGAGGCAAAATTTAAATAGCCTTGTAACAGCAATGCCTCGAAAAAATAGCTATCTCCTGCTAGCAAGCTATTGCTCAGCGCTAGACCTGCAGCGAACTTTCTTTCACTGTAAAGTAAATAGGCACTAGCAAGTTGACTAAAAACATTCTCTTGATTAATTGCAGCCGCTTGAGAGAAATAATCTTGTGCTTTAGTCACTAACCCATCCGTTAGCGCGCTCATGCCGGCATAGGTCAAGATCACAATATAGTCACTATCATTGAGGTCTTCACTTGCTCTGACCAATTGCTCAACTTCTTCAGATTTATTGAGACGAGTTTTTACCTGTGTTAATAGTGTTGCCGTTTGCGCAAAACTTGCGCCAAGGGCCACCGCTCTTTCTAATTCTTTCTCGGCACTAATATAGTTGCCTTGGTTAAGGTACGCCCTGCCAAGCCCGAACCTAGCAGCAGAATTTTTCGGGTCTAATCTAACAGCGTTTTTATAATCGATAATAGCCGTAGCAAATTTACCCTGTTGGCTAAACACATTTGCACTTGCCATTAATTGTTCGGCAGTCTTTTGCTCGCTACAAGCACTCAAGGTAAGCGCCAAGGTTATTGCTGATGTAATTATTATTTTATTCATGATAAATCCTTTATTGGCATTTAGAGCTGATTTTTTGAGTTAGCGCGAGGGTAATAGTAACTTGACAAAATGAAGCCATATTCCTCGCGACTATAAAAAAAGCGACTGTCGTAGCAGTCGCTTTTGTTGCCAGTTAAGCTAATTATAATTGTGCTTGTAATTGAGCTTTTTTCTCAGTTTGCTCATCTGTTTGCGGAGATGTTTTACTTAATAAGTCTTTTGCTTCATTTGCTCTACTATTGGCAATCAGTGCTTCAATATAATTAAGTTGGATATCAATATCCTGTCCTTGAGCTAAATCAGAAGCTTTAGTGGCATATTTTAATGCCGCCCTTTTATCACCCGACTTAAGCAGCACTTTACCGTAAGTATCGGCAATATTTGGAATGTGAGGCGCTAAGGCAAAAGCCTCTTTTGCATGTATTAATGCTTTATCGAGTTTACTCTGCTCTAAATACAGCCAAGCTAAATTATTATGAGCAATAACATTTTTCGGTTGATTTTTAACTACGTCAGCATAAATAGCAATGGCCTTATTGGTGTCGTCCTCTAAGTAAATACCCGCCAGCATAGTTTTAATACGACTGTCATTAGGCTCTATAGTTAAATAATGCTCTAGTACTTTGACCGCTTTGTGCTCTTCTTTATTGCCCATATAAGCACCCGCTAAATATACGGCATTTTGACTACTTGGGTAAACTTGATAGAACTTGGTTAGTTTAGGTACTGCTTGACTATGCTTTTCTTCTAACAGTAGAATCCGCCCAAGAAAGCCTTGTTTTAACGCATCGTTAATACCGGTAACAGCTAATGTTTTATAGAGACTTTTAGCCGGTGTAATTTGTTGGCTATTAAGCAGCAATTGCATTTTTACCAGCTGTAACACCAAATTATCTTGATGATAATCTAAACCACGTTTCACTACATTCAAGGCACGCTCATTATTACCACGGTTAGCATGTAAATCGGCTAATAGCACCACAGGCTCTATATGGTATGGGCTAGCTTTTAACCAACTATCTAAAGCCGATTCCATTTTCTTACCGTCATGCTGTTTTCTATGGTTAAACACCACTAATTGCCAATAGCGTTTTGGTAATTTAGGCATATCGGCAAAGTCAGTCAGTAAATTTTCGGCTTGCTTATATTGCGCTAAACTCACCAGAGCTTCAGCCACTAATATCGCTTTGTTAATATCCTTGTTATCCGCTTGGTAGGCTGCTTGTAATTTCTCTAATGCCATTTCATTACGGTAGATGCCAAAGTAATGTCGCAAGACTTTATTATTGCTTGGCGCAAGTTTCATTAAATAATCAACGCGCTCTTTACTCAAAGTTTCATTTTTTTGTTGACGAGCTAACCTAAGCTGCTCAGTAAGTGCGAAGATATTATCGGGTTCTAACGTTAAGCTCTGCTTTAACGATTGCTCTGCTTTATCATATTTTTTTTCTTTAATGGCAATACTTGCCATTAAGTTATAACCACCAGATTTTTCAGGATATTTATCCTGCCATTTAATGGCTATCTCACGCGCTTGTTTAATATCATTATTTTGTAGCGCAGCATAAGCTAATGCTAACTCAGCCTCAATAAAGCTTGGATCAAGTTTAACCGCATCTTGCAAGTCTTGGATACCTGAGGGGTCATTCATCATCAACTTTAAAATACCCTGCCTAGCGTTATCTCCAGCATTAGTAGAAGTAGTCGCTGCACTTTGCTCAAGTAATTTTTTTGCTTCCGCCATTGCGCCTAACTCTAGTAGTTTATAGCTTAATGAAGAAAGAAATTGTGCATCACCCTCTCGGCTTGCTGAAAAATCACCTACTGTGGCACTTATTTCATCAACGAAACCAAGTTCCAACTGGGTAACAGCCAACATGCGCCTAGCTTGATGATCTTTCGGCAAGTATTTAACCACCGTAGATAAATGACGATGGCTCTGTTGCCAGTTTTTTAGATAAAAGGCACTAGCACCCGCGACTAATCTTAAATTAGCTTGGTTAAAATTCGCCGATAATGCCCTTTCCGCATGTTCACTGGCTTTATCAAATACTTTGCTATTAAAAGCAACCATGGCTTTTATATAATGGGCAAAAGGTTGGCTATCAATTCGGACTAAGATGGCATCGGCATACTTTTCAGCTTCTTCATCTTGACCTGACTTAAGTAACGCATCCGCTAACAATAATTGCACAATGCCTGAACGAGGCTGTAAATCTAAATATTCTTTAAAACTTAGCGCTGCTTGTGCATAGTCCTTAGTCACCATTGATACTTGCCCTTGCAACATAAGTGCATCGACTTGCTGAGCATCTATGGCTAAAATCCGTGAAATTAAGGTTTTCACTTCATCATAGTTATTCTCCGCCAATTGCAGATAAGCCATAGCCAACATGCTATATAAACTTTGATTGGCAATAGACTGCGCTACAGCGGCACTCTCTTTTGCCTGTTCAGGTTGCTCACTACGCAATGCCGCCAAGGTTTTATAAGCTAAGTAATGGCTTTGCTCTTCATTAGCCAACTTTTCCGCCTCATCACTTAAGGCCAAAACATCAGCATCGCTGTCCGTTAAAGTATATGCTCGAGCAAGTAATGGCACGACCTTATTAGCGGCATAGTTAAACTGATGAGCTCGTTCAAGTTCCTTTACTGCAGCAAGTCCATCACCTAAATCCAAATAGATTTTACCCAGTAAAAATCGTGCTTCAGCATTTTTTCCATCGGCACGAATAGCATTTTTTAACTCAATAATACTTGCGTTTATTTGCTCATTGCTGAGATAACTTTTGGCATTTTCTAGATGTGATTCATCGGAGACTTGTTCACTACAGGCAGTAAGTGCCAGTGCGATACTTAAACAGAGAGAGGCTTTTACAAATTTCATCTCGAATTTCCTTTTGCTATTCTAATTATTATTGAAGCTAATACCTTAGCTATCGTCTTGGCAAACTTGATCTATATTTTAAGCTAACAAAAAATAAAGCCCATTAACAGCAAAGCTAATGGGCTATTTTTATGCTCGAGTATTAAGCAGTGGCGTAGCTAACGCCAAATTGCCATAACACTCATGATCGGTAACCAAGATTAATACATCAGCCCAATCATCAATGGCTGTTAGCGACTCTTGACGCTCACAATGCCAGCTAGGTACGAAGGGATCATGATAGTTCACTGCTACTCCTGCTTGAATAAAATGCTGATGAATGGCATCAGCAGGTGATTCACGGCAGTCATCAACATTGGCTTTATAGGCGACGCCCAAAATCCCAATCCTTTTTCCTGCCAATGAACTCGCTGATAGCGCCAATAAATCCAAGGCTTGCTGGGCAACGATACTTGGACGTTTATCATTAATCGCGCGGGCTAAACGGACAAGCTCACCCGCTTTGGTTTTTTCAACCAAGAACCAAGGGTCTATTGGGATACAATGTCCACCGACACCTGGGCCTGGTGTTAACACGTTTACTCTTGGATGACGATTAGCGAGACGAATAACTTCATAGACATCCACTTCAAGCTCTGCACAGATTTGTGATAACTCATTGGCAAAAGCAATACCAACGTCCCGCGAAGTATTTTCAACTAACTTGATACATTCGGCTGTGGTTAAATCTGTTAAAAACACTTCGCCTTTAACAAAGCTTTGGTAAATCGTTTTAACTTTCTGCTGTGCTGCTGGGTTGGCTGCACCGATGATCCTGTCGTTGTGCACAAGCTCATGCAAGGTTTGTCCTGGAATAGCACGCTCCGGACAATGAACTACATCAATAGTTAAACCTGCTTCGGCAAAACGTTGCACTACCGCTAAGCTTGTTTGTGGTGAGATAGTTGATTCAACAATAACGGTTTGACCATTTTTAGCCACTTTCGCAATCGCATCGACAGCACTAAAAACATAACTGCGATCACAGCTGTTATCTTTATGTGGTGTCGGCACAGCAATTAAATAGGTTTCGCTTGAAGGTATTTCAGTACTGGCTGTTAAGAAGCCCTGGGAAACAACCTTAGTAATTAGATCAGGTAAACCGGCTTCATCAAAGGGGCATTGCGCCTTATTAATAGCGGCAACTTTATCGCTATTTAAATCAACACCGGTAACCTTATAACCGGCTTCAGCTAGTAAGCTAGCAATAGGTAAACCCATGTAACCCATACCGATAACACTCAATGTTTCGTGCTTAGCAATAATTTCAGCATCAAGAGTATTTGGCACTGAATTAGTAATAATATCTAAAATAGTTTCAGCAACATGACCATCACCAAAAGGATTATCCCAGTTAAAGTTACCGGTATCATTGGCAAGCCATTTATCTGCCGCAGCTAACGCTTTATCGGCATCACGGCCTACCAATACGTTAGCACCGACTTCAATAGACTCAGGACGCTCGGTGTTTTCGCGTAAAGTAATACAGGGAACACCTAATAAACAAGCTTCTTCTTGAATGCCGCCAGAGTCGGTTAAAATAAGCTGAGCATGTTTTTGTAATTGAATAAAGTCTAAGTAACCAATGGGTGGGATAAGCTGTAAATAGCTCGGCAATTCAATAGAGAATTCTTTCAGTTTAGCTTGGGTTCTTGGATGAATTGGCCAGACAATAGTTTGACTGTATTTTGCATGTAACTTATCAAATAATGCCAACAGTTCTAATAAGTTTGCCATGACATCGACATTGGCCGCACGATGAGCGGTAACTAAGAAAAATTCACCTGACGATACCCCTAAGTCTGCCAAAATAGTACTGGTGCTAGCTGAAATATCTAAATGCTGAAATAAAGAGTCAGAAACGGTATTACCGACAGTGAATATTTTATCGCTATCAATACCTTCTTTTGCCAAAATAGCATGCTGATTAGGACCAACGGCGAATAAGTACTCACTCATATGATCAGTCAATATGCGGTTAGTTTCTTCTGGCATAGTGCGATCATAACTACGTAAGCCTGCTTCAATATGGCCGACCTTGATATCAAGCTTTGATGCAGCCAATGCGCCAGCAAGTACAGTGTTGGTATCGCCTTGTACCAGCACTACATCAGGTTTTTCTTGCATTAAGATAGGCTCCATCTCAATCAAAATATTACCGGTTTGATTACTATGTAAACCCGAACCAACACCTAAATTATAATCTGGTGCAGGTAATTCTAGTTCTTTAAAAAAGATACTATCCATCTCTTCAGAGTAATGTTGATTAGAATGGATAATAAAATAGGCAATACCCCGTTTTTTACATTCACGAATAACGGGCGCCATTTTGATTATTTCTGGGCGAGTGCCAACGATGATCCCTATTTTCATCTTGCTTCCTTAAAAGTTTCTAGATTTATTCTGCTGATTTATCTACTTGGCTAATTGTAAAGCATTTACTAACACATGTAACATAACTCAAGTGAATTTTTTAACGAACTGTTAACTTACCTGAGCTTTGTATAAGTAATATGACATTCATTATCCAGAGTTCAGGTTAACTATTTTACTTAACTAAAGTATTAACGGTAAATGCTATCAGTTGCTTTTTCTTTTGCTGTTGCGAAAAAGTATGATCAGCCTGGCTAATGACTTGCTGAGTTATAGTAGCGCTAGCCATTATCTGGCGCCAATGCTTATTACTTTTAACTAATAACTTAAATTCATCTGCGGTTAAATCATTACCACTGAGAATGACATGACTCTGACCAGTAAACTTGTCCAAGCCCTGTAGCATTTGAGTAACAAAATTGTCCTCAAGGTGAACTTTATTACTTACTTTACCTTGCTGATGGAACTGATTAATTTCGGTAAACGCTACTTGTGCTTGCACTTTCCCACTAAACAGTTTCCGCCAGAATGCTTTACTCATTAATCGTTTAAGGTAATACGAACGAAGATAGGTTTGTGCTTGTGTTTCGGCTTGCCTGACCCAAGGATTGATCAAGAATAACTGCTTTATTTTGTCTTCTGCAGGGTAATCATTAAGGTAAAGCAAAATGGCCGATGCCGCATCGCATAACCCCCATAAAGCCAGTTCAGTTATATCACTATGACGTGTTTTAAAGGTTTGAATAGCAGCATCAATGTCATGTTGAATTTCAGTAAAACTACTCAATTCACCTTCGCTATCACCAGCACCACTATAGTCAAAACGAAAGACTGTGATGCCTTGTTTAGCTAACGCCCTGGCCAAATAAACAAACAGTCGGTGACTACCAACACGGGTTTGTGGTCCGCCAACAACAATGATTAAACCTTTCTTAGGCTGTTGCTGATTACTGGTCACTGATGTTATTGCTGAGCTGGGCAAATGTTCAATAGCGATTAATTGTTTACCCTGACTATTAAAAATAACACCTTGCTCTATCATCAGCTTATTTCCGCTGAATTCGATAGTAACTGACTAAAAGCTAACTGCTCTTGCACTAAAAACTCCGTACTAAGTTGTAATTCAGTTGCCTGCCAAAATTTAACCGCGGCTACCTGCTGTACAATCAGTTTATTATTTTTATTGGCTAGTGCTTGCTGCTGCTTTAGTCGGCCTGGGCTCAACTCATCTGTATTGGCCAACCATTCAAACCAATAGCAATCGACATTAAAACTTGTTAGCTGAGATAAACTCTGCCCTGCGAACTGTTCGAGCAGCTTTTTGTCTATGGTATAACCGGCAATATCAAGGTTCTCTTGGCCATTCATTTCAGCGGAGTTTTTCTTATCAGCTTGCGTTAACTTAGTTACTAGTGCTAACCGCTTAAACTGCTGAACAAAGCGTTTACCGTTAAAGTCTGGTTGCAAAAGTATCAAGCCATCAACAAGACTTAATATTTCATCCGATAATAATAATACCGCCGATAAGGGTAAGGAGAGGTAAATCGCTTGTACTGAATTAGCTTTGATGTTTTCTAACTGGAGTAAAATATCTTGCTGCCACAAACCCAAGCTAGCCTCGACTAGTTCACCACCACTGTCCCCTGTGCCATAGTGATCATAAACGATAGTTTGCAAGCCTTGGTGATAGCCATTAATAGCTGAACGGGTAATATGGTGGCGGGTTTGATTTGCTTGCTCGAATAAGGGAGCAATAAATAGCAGATGAGCAAGTACGTGCTCTGGAGTACGTATTATGCGAAATAATGGCCCTTTCGCGCCTTGATAAAATTCAACATGAGTCGATATCATGGCCAAAAGTGCTTAAGTACGCTCTAGGACTAATTCGGTCAAACTAGCCACGGAAGCAAAATTCTCCGCACTGATGTCATCATCATCAAGACTTATATCGAAAGACTCTTCTATTTCGCCGATCAAGGTGACTAAAGTCATTGAATCAAACTCAGCAATGGCGCCAAAAAGTTCGGTATCGACATGCCAGAAACTTTCTTCATAGTTTGGAATAATAGCGATTAATAACTTAATCAGTTGCGCAGTAGTTTGTTCACTTATTTGCTCGCTATTTTTCTCGGTAAATGGTGCAGAAGTCATTATTTACTTACTTTTCCTTGTGAATATTTTAATTAGCCTCGGTAGCACTAGATGGCGAATAATAGCTAACTTACCATAGATACTATGCTGATTAAAAATTTGATAGCTTTGTCGTGTTCTTTTCGCGCTCAACCAATCCTGTTTATAGGGCTCAGAGCCCATACCAAACTCAATAGCTGTGACTTGATCTTTACTGATGACATGTTCAGATAAAGCTAACGATAAAATAGAGCCGACCGAATACATTTGATATTTAGGTGCATAAGCTAACTTAAAAATAGAGGCCGTTGCTTCAACAGCTCCGCTATCATTATGGCTAGTTTGTAAGAACCACAGCTGTGCTGCCGCTGGCTCATCATCGATAAACAATACCCCCAAACGTAATTTATTTTCCTGTAACGCAGCTAGAGATACTTGCTCAATAAAATCGAAACTAAACTCATCACCCTTCCAGCTTTGTTGGTAAATATTTTTATAAGCCGAAAACGCCGAGGAAAACCCGCTAAGTTCAGTAATTATTTCGATGCGGTATTGGTGCGCTTTACACAGTTTTTTCTCACGCCTTTTTATAGTATTACGTAATTGACTGGGCCTTTGTTGATAATAGCTGACGTAATCACTGATGCCTGATTGATAGACATTGTCCGTGCTAGAAAAAATCCGCTGATAAGGAAAAGACTCAAGAAGAGCTTGGCTGATTAGGCTTTCTTCAAAAGCACCGAGCTGCATACTATGCCATTGGTGATGTTGCTGAATATAAGTGAGCAGTTGCGCCATACTTGCTTTACTTGGTGAGGAAAAGAAGATGGGCTCGGCCACCGCAGAATAAAAACTGGTTAGTGACGTTATCTTTTTCTCAGCTTGGTTGTGAACCAAAGGCCAAGCAATGCTTAATACTGGCTCTTGTCCTTTGCTGACTTGAAATAGACAATGCACCAGTACTTGGCTGTTTTCAGGGAGCATAAAGGCTGCAGTTGCTGTAAGCCAAGGCAAGGTTAGCTCAAATAACCTCGCTTTAGGCATAGTGCTTTTATAGCTATGAGTAAACTCAGTAAATGAAAGCTCACGGTAAGAAAAATCTACACTTTGGGCCATTAAGCTCTCTGCCATAAAAAGACTACTCAGCTAGTAATAAAGCTAATACTTGCGCAGTTTTTTCCTGCATCAAGGCTTTATCGCCTTTAGACTCAACATTTAACCGAACCACTGGCTCGGTATTACTGCTACGCAAATTAAAGCGCCAATTGCCAAATTCCATACTAATACCATCGGTTTTATCAATTACTTGCGCATGGGCTTGATAAAAATCCAGCACACGAGCAATAGCAGACTTAGGGTCGACAATTTTATTATTAATTTCACCTGAAGATGGATAAGCCGCGATGCGCTCTTTCACTAAACTTGATAATGGCTGCTTACGTAAACAAAGTAACTCGGCAATTAATAACCAAGGGATCATACCGCTATCACAGTAGAAAAAATCGCGGAAATAATGATGAGCACTCATTTCACCACCATAAATAGCATCTTCACTACGCATGCGCTCTTTGATAAAAGCATGGCCGGTTTTACTTTGAATAGCTTGTGCACCCGATTTTTCGACAATATCGATGGTATTCCAAGTTAACCTTGGGTCATGAATAATTTTGGCTTGTGTTTTATCACCGTCAATTTTACTTAAAAAGTTTTCTGCTAATAAACCAACAATATAATAACCTTCAATAAAGTCGCCATTTTCATCAAATAAGAAACAACGATCAAAATCACCATCCCAAGCAATGCCCATATCAGCGCCATGTTTAATGACAGCATCACGCGTCGCGGCACGATTTTCTATTAATAGTGGATTAGGAATACCGTTAGGAAAACTGCCATCGGGTTGATGATGTACTTTAATAAATTCAACAGGTACATTTAAGGCATTAAACGCGCTTTCTATGGCATCAAGCGCTGGACCTGCGGTGCCATTGCCGGCATTCACTACCAACTTTAATGGTGTGATATTTTTGTTATCAATATAGGTTAACAAGTGCTCGGTATAAGGTTTGGTAATATCAATCGTTGTTAAAGTACCTTTATCAGCTACTTCAACAAAGTCGTTTTGCTCAGCAAGGGCTTGAATATCAAACAGGCCAGTATCACCACTAATGGGTTTTGAGTTTTCACGTACTAACTTCATGCCATTATAATCAATAGGATTATGACTTGCGGTCACGACGATGCCGCCATCACACTCTAAGTGACTAGTGGCAAAATAAATATGTTCTGTACCCGCTAGGCCTAAATCGATAACATTAGTGCCGCCCGCCATTAAGCCTTCAGACAGTGCCTGCTTTAATTCTTCACTGGTTAAACGAATATCACCACCAACCACTACCGTTTTTGCTTGGGTATGTTGGGCAAAAGCACGACCGATACGATAAGCAACATCAGTATTTAATTCTTCGCCTAATTTTCCTCGGATATCATAAGCTTTGAAACAGGTAATTGCAGAGGGGCCTGATGTTAAGGCGACTTTAGATGATGACATGGAATAATCTCGTCCTTGCTAATATTTGGCATGAATTTATGAGTGATTTAAAAAATCATAGGGTTAAACTTTAACGCTTGGTGATTAACTGACTATTTTGTTGCTAGCTTGCTGCTATTTTTTCTTCAAGTTCTACTAGCTTAGCTTCAAGTTCGGTTAATTTAGCACGTGTCTTGAGCAATACTTGTGTTTGCACATCAAACTCTTCGCGTGTGACCACGTCAAGTTGTGACAATTTATTTTGCAAAACAGTTTTGGCTTTATCTTCAAATTCATTGGCCATATTTTTCAGGCTTGATGGGATAGCATCGGTGACTTGTTTAGCTATTTCTTCAATTTTTTTAGCATTGATCATAATAATTTCCTATTTTTTTACTTGTCTAGCATTGTAACTGTTTTGCCAATGACTAAAAACAGGTAAAATCATTGGTTCGACAGTTTATTTCCAATAGTGAAGCAAAAGCGTAATGAAACTTAATCCCGGACAAAATGAAGCAGTAAAATATGTTAGCGGCCCATGCCTAGTATTGGCAGGCGCTGGCTCAGGTAAAACCGGGGTTATTTGTCAAAAAATTGCTTACTTAATTCAAAAATGTGATTACAAAGCCCGTAATATTGCCGCGGTAACCTTTACCAATAAAGCGGCACGTGAAATGAAAGAACGTATCCAAAAAATGTTGGGCAAAGACTTAACCCGTGGTTTAACGGTTTCTACTTTCCACTCACTTGGTCTTGATATTGTTCGCCGGGAAATAAAAATCCTAGGTTATAAACCTGGCTTTACCTTATTTGATGATCAAGACTCCTTAGCCTTACTGAAAGAATTAACCATAGATGAACTCGATGGTGATAAAGATTTACTCAGTAAACTACAGAGTAAGATTTCAAATTGGAAAAATGATTTGTTCTTGCCTGATGACGCGATAAAATCTGCCAATGATGCTGACAGCGTTGAATGTGCTGAATTTTATCAGCGTTATCATAAACACATGAAAGCTTATAATGCTTTAGATTTTGATGATCTGATCCTTATCCCGACACTGTTACTGAAAAATTACCCCGAAGTATTAGCACGTTGGCAAAATAAAATTCGCTATTTATTGGTCGATGAATATCAAGATACCAACGCCAGTCAATATGAATTAGTCAAACAACTTGCCGGTGAGCGAGCACGCTTAACGGTTGTAGGTGATGACGATCAGTCCATTTATTCTTGGCGTGGTGCCAAACCGGAAAATTTAGTACAACTAGGTAAGGATTATCCAAACTTAAAGTTGATCAAGTTAGAGCAAAATTACCGCTCCAGTGGCAGGATATTAAAATGTGCTAACGTGCTCATTGCCAATAACCCACACATCTATGATAAGGCCTTATTTAGTGACCTTCCCTACGGCGTTGAACTAAGAGTTATCCAAGCAAAAAATGAAGAAAATGAAATTGAACGTGTTATTGGAGAGCTGATTGGTCATCGCTTTATGAATCGCAGCCAATATAAAGATTACGCGGTACTTTATCGTGGTAACCACCAATCACGTTTACTTGAAAAAGCGCTGATGCAAAACCGTATCCCTTATAAAATAAGTGGCGGTACTTCATTTTTCTCTCGCGCTGAAATCAAAGACATCATGGCTTACCTACGAGTATTGGTTAACCCTGATGATGATAATGCTTTTTTACGTATTGTTAATGTGCCTAAGCGTGAGTTAGGCCCTGCTACGTTAGAAAAAGTCGGCACTTACGCAAATATGCGTCAAATTAGTATGTTTGCTGCCAGTTTTGAGCTCGGTTTAGAGCAAACCTTAACTGGTCGTAGCTTATTGAAGATGCAAGCCTTTACTCGATGGGTAGTTAATATTAGCGATCAAGCTGAGCGAGGTGATACTGCCGCAGTATTACGATCAATGATTCGTGAAATCAATTACGAAGACTTCCTCTACGATACATCGCCCAGTGCAAAAGCTGCCGAGATGCGCATGAAGAATGTTACTGAGCTTTTTAGCTGGGTTACCCAGATGCTCGAAGGCAGTGATGACCAAGAACCTATGACCTTGCCAGAAATTGTCACCCGTTTAACCTTGCGCGATATGATGGAGCGAAATGAAGAGGAAGAGAGTAACGACCAAGTGCAATTAATGACTCTGCATGCTTCTAAAGGCCTAGAGTTCCCTTATGTATTTCTTATTGGTATGGAAGAAGGTTTATTACCTCATCAAGCCAGTATTGATGAAGGCAGTGTTGAAGAAGAACGTCGCCTTGCTTATGTTGGTATTACTCGCGCTAAGCGTGAGTTAATATTTACTTACGCACGAGAGCGCAGACAGTTTGGTGAGCTCTCTCGCACTGAAGCGAGTCGATTTTTACATGAGCTGCCACAAGATGATTTAAATTGGGAGCTTGGTGCGTCGAAGAAGAAAACTGTCGAGCACGTCGAACAATCCAATAAACAAGGTATGGCAGGTTTACGTGCCCAGCTGGCTAAAGCTAAAGAAGCTAAAAAATAAGCCCGCAGATGATTTAAATTGGCGGCTTTTAACTAGTAAGAAAGGTGCGTCAAAGAAAAAGACCGAGAGCACGTTGAACAATCCAATAAACAAGGTACGGCAGGTTACGTGCTCAGCTGGCTAAAGCCAAAGAAGCTAAAAAATAAGCCTGCGATTATGTAAATTGACGGATTTTAGCTATAAAAAAGGTGCGCAAAGCATAGAGCATGTTGCACAATCGAATAAACAAAGCAGGATTAGCTAGCTACTGTGACCCTTCGCATATCGGTAAGTATTTTTTTTAACTCTTGGTAGGAAATAGGTTTTCTCAGTAAAGCTTTGACATTAGCTAAAGCTAAGGTTTTCCTTAGTAAAGGCTCATCATTTTCTGCACTGGTCATTAAGCAACACACTTGCGCTGGTTTTTCCTGCAAAAATCTATACAGTAATTTATAACCGCTAAAGCTATCCATATATAAGTCGCACAACACCAAAGAATAAGCGTTTTCTTTTAGTAACGCTAAGGCTTCTATTGGTGAAGTACAGCCAGTGACTTGATAACCCCATTCACCTAAAACTTTTGAAATTGCCTTAAGGAATATACGCTGATCATCTATTAATAAGATACTGCGATCATTAGAACTGGCTTGAGCTTGATGACTATCCATAGTTACTGTCAAAATTTAAATGAGTAACAACTAAAGATAGATCATCAGTTTAAAAAGACAAACTTTGCTAGAAAAGGCTTACTAGTTGAGCAGTATGGCTGAGGCGATAATAATACCGGCAACAATCACGCTATAAGCCAGTTTTTGGTTTTGTCTACTTTGTTGCGCCAACATAGCTTGCATCAATAGAGTTTGTTGATGCTGGTTTTCACGACTAGTTTTCAAATAGTCATACACTAAATCGGGCATTTCAGGCAGCTTTTCATTCCAAAACGGTAAGTTAGCCTTAATTTTTCCAAAGACAGCTTTAAAGCCCATCTGCTCTTTCACCCAGTTTTCTAAAAATGGTTTTGCCGTTTGCCATAAATCTAACTGCGGATAGAGCTGACGACCTAAACCTTCGATATACAATAAGGTTTTTTGCAGCAAGACCAGTTGCGGCTGTACTTCCATATTAAAACGGCGGGCGGTATTAAATAAATTAACCAGCACTTGGCCAAACGATATTTCCGATAACGGCTTATTGAAAATAGGCTCACAAACTGTACGGATAGCAAACTCAAACTCATCAACACTAGTACTTGCTGGCACCCAACCAGAATCAACGTGCAATTGCGCAACTTTTCGATAATCACGATTAAAAAAGGCAACAAAGTTTTCTGCTAAATAACGTTTATCTTCTCGATTTAAGGTACCAACAATACCGCAATCTATAGCAATCCAAGTGGGGTCATCAGGGTTAGTGGCATTAACAAAAACATTACCTGGATGCATATCGGCATGAAAGAAACTATCGCGAAATACTTGGGTGAAAAAAACTTCAACACCACGTTCAGCCAGTAACTTCATATTGACACCCTGCTCGTTTAGGGTATCTATTTCGCCAACGCCAATGCCATAAATACGTTCCATCACCAAGACATTTTCAAAGCTATACTCACTGTGAATTTCCGGCACATAAAGCGCTTTATCGTACTCGCTACCTTGCTCAAAATTACGTTTTAATTGAATAGCATTGGCCGCTTCACGGTTAAGGTCTAATTCGTCTAAAATGGTTTTACGATATTCTTCCACCACTTCTTTAGGACGCAGGCGCTTACCATCGGGTAACCAACGCGCAACGATGCCAGCAAACAATGACATAACTTTAATGTCCGCTAAAATTGTTTCGCTGATATTAGGGCGCAAAACCTTGATAACGATATTTTGCTCTTGTTCGCCTGAAACTAAAGTTGCGGTATGAACCTGGGCGATAGATGCTGAGGCTAAAGGTGTGGAGTCAAAATCTTTAAAGTGTTGTTCAAAAACCTCAATGCCCATGGCAGCAATAATAAGTTGCTTTGCTTGTTCGCCATCAAAGGGGGTTACTTGGTCTTGCAACAAGGCGAGCTCATCGGCTAATTCGGGCGGTAATAAATCACGCCTTGTTGATAGCATTTGACCGAACTTAATAAAAACTGGCCCTAGCGTTTCTATCGCTAAGCGAAATCTTTGTTCTGGCGTTTTATCTTTATGCTGGTTTCTCAACCAAAACAAACTGTTTCTACCAACTTTGACATACCAAGGCAACAGACCTGGGGGTACCATTTTGTCTAGACCAAAGTTCAAGAAGGTTTTAACGATTTGATATAGACGTTGGCTACTCACGGTGATTATTAATTCCTATACGTTATTAGTAATATTCAATTGGCAATGTTCGTCAACTAAGCTGAATTATTTAGCAGCCAACTTAGCAAAGAGTTTATCGATACGCGCAGAGATTGCGGTAACTTCGCTGGCAATTGCTGTGGTTTGCCCATTAAACGCACTTACTTGACCTAGGGTTACCACTAAGCGTTTCTCATGAACTAGATATTCGCAAATATCAGCTTCTATTTGCTTGCCTGTTGCTGATATTGATTTGGTAATTTTATTACCAAACTGTAATAATTTATGAGTGGGTACATCACCAAGGTGCTTAGCGAGCTCAGATTGCCAGTCTATGGCAAGTGATTGAGCTATGTTAGCAAATTGTTGTGCTATTTTGATATCACCATTAACATCCAATTCATCTTGTTTGATTAATTGCGTCAGCGACTGATTAGCTTTTAACTTTGTCAGCGTTTTTATACTAGTTTTTATCGTACAGTCACTGGTATCAACTTGCGATCTGACCATCACCATCGCTGGGCTAGAGCCCGTATTGACGGTAAAAGATAATTCAAATGAAAGTTCTGCTAAGGCAAGGGTTAGCGTTTTTTGGTTTAAAGCGGCAAAAGAGATAGCTTTATTATTGTTTAAAGCCAAGGCTTTATTAATAATCAATTCAAGTGTTGCTGTGGCAACTTGTGGCAATAATAAGCCTTCAGCAAATGGAGTGCTAGAACTCGCTTGAGCGCTTAGTGGGGTTAATGCCTTGTTGTTCGAAGCTTGCATGGTTAAAACTTATAACCTTTATGCAAGGCAACTACGCCACCGGTTAAGTTTTTAAAACTAGTTTGTTCAAAGCCGGCGTTATCCATCATGCTTTTCAAGGTTTCTTGATCCGGATGCATACGAATTGACTCAGCTAAGTATTTGTAGCTTTCACCATCCTTTGCCACCAACTCACCCATTTTAGGTAGGATATTGAATGAGTAAAAATCATAGGCTTTATTCAATAACTCATGTTCTGGCTTTGAAAATTCTAAAACAAGTAAACGGCCACCGGGTTTTAATACCGAATAAATAGAGCGTAAAGCTTTATCTTTATCGGTTACATTACGTAAACCGAAAGCAATGGTGACAATATCAAAAGTATTCTCTTCAAAAGGTAAATATTCAGCATTTGCTTGTACATACTCAATATTTTGCACTAAGCCTTTATCACGTAATTTATCACGGCCAACATTTAACATTGAGCTGTTAATATCAGCTAATACGACTTTACCTTCACGGCCCACTAGTTTAGAAAATTTAGCGGTTAAATCACCGGTACCACCAGCTAGATCTAACACCTTATTACCTGGGCGTACACCACTGGCATCAATAGTAAAACGTTTCCACAAACGGTGAATACCAAATGACATTAAATCATTCATCACATCATATTGCTTGGCAACTGAGTGAAAAACGCCAGCAACCATAGAGATTTTATCGTCTTTTTCTATAGTTTTATAACCAAAATGCGTAGTGTTTTTACTGTCGGTTGAGTTATCGGCTGAAGTGTCGATATCTGATGGTGCCGAGGCGTTAGTAGATGAGTCACTATTTTGCGAATGTTGATCTGAAGATGACATGGTATTTTCACTTAAAGCAAGATTGAAACGATAATTGCCGCTAGTTTACTGTATGCATGCTAAATCACCAAATACCCCACTGTTTTTTTTATTGATTTAACGCAAGTGTTCTCACCATTAATTAATAATAATCATAGTAGCAGGTATCTATCGGTATGCACATTACGTAATAAAACAACAATAGTGAAATAAAGTTACACAATTAACTTGCGAAAATAGAGTCTCTACTCTATACTTCTTGTCGTTCCCTTATACGGACGCTTGTTGTAATAATTGAATATTCTAGCTTTCCTCATAGCTAACTCACCGATAGCCTTTGCTATCGGTTTTTTTTGCCTGAAATAAAGTAAATTAGCTTAATAAAGAATAGTTATATACTAAAATCTTGCGGTAAATTAGCAGTTAAATTAACAAGCGCGTTATTCCTGCCTCTTTCTTTAGCCTTATATAATGCTTCATCCGCGGCAGCAATAAGACTACTGGGATCACTGCCCTTTTGCGGCACTATTGAACAATAACCAATACTAATAGTTATCACCGCCTCAACCTGGGAAAACTCATGTTTAATGTTTAACGCTTCAATCGACTTTAGACAACGATCAGCAATCAATTTAACGTCATGAGTATCAAGTAAAACAAATGCAAACTCTTCACCACCATACCTAGCAACCATATCAACAGCGCGATTGACTTGCTGCTTAAGACAAGCGCCAACCTTTCTCAAACACTCATCACCCGCTAAGTGACCATAGTTATCATTGTAGGCTTTGAAAAAATCAATATCGATTAACAAAAAGGACACCGATGATTCTTGTCTGATAGCTCGCAACCACTCCCTATCTAAAAATTCATCCATAAAACGCCTATTGGCAATACCGGTCAAACCATCAATCCTAGAGAGCTTTTTTAAGCGCTTATTGGCTTCGTTCAGTTCATTAGTTTTTTCGATGACAATGCGTTGCACCAAATTAGCTCGCTTGGTAATACTGCGAATATAAGCCGTAATAAATAGGGTAAAGATGATACCGGCGCCAACAACAAATAAAGGTAAGACACTTCGTCTTACCGAAATATAGCTTTGTGTAGGTGAACCAATTAAGCTCCACTTACGTCCTAATATTTCAGGCAGTGCTTTCTTATAGATAATGTTTTTATCAACGGTAAAGCCTGTTGATGAACTATGGCTATGGAGTAAATCAATATTATTCGGCTGGGTATCATCAACAACATCGATTTCTAAACCTAGCAATTCGTCATTTAATGTTGAACTAGCAAAAATATCGGCAATACGATACACCCCCAGAATAAAGCCCTGTAGGTTTTGTTTGCGCTTAGCTAAGGTGCTTGGCTGGCCTTTATAGAGCGGCAAAAAGGCTAAAAAAGCTTTACTGCTGTTATTTTCTTGCACCAGGGTGATACTGGCAGTCGCTCGTGCCGTAGCACTATCGCGGGACTTTTCTAAAGTCTCTCGTCTGGTATCACTTGAGGCCAAATCAAAACCAAAAGCAGCTTCATTACCTATTAAGGGCTCGACATAATAAACGGGAAAATATTCAGGCCTTTGTTGCGCCACAGCCATATGGCCTTGTGCTTTACGCTCAGTGAATTCAAAATCTACAAAGTCCTTTCTTAACGCTGTCTCAAAAGTTTGCCTCTGCGCATGGGGCACACGGGGCACCCATTCCAATGCTTGGATATCTTTATGGCGACTTAAGGTTTTTCTTGCTTGAATGGTAAATGTATGAAAATCAGGAATGTTGTCTTGGCTAAACAGTGTCGCTATTGTATATAAAGCTTCAATGTTGATTTCTATTTCTCGGGATAACGAGGCAGCGCGTTCATCAATATCTTTTTGGAACTCACTAATAATGGCTTTTTCTTCGGCATCATAAAGGAACCAGCCACTTAGCGTAGATAGTAAGATACCAGCAATCATGACAAAAATTTGCATTGCTGCATTGTTGACTTTTACAGCCATTTAAAATCCTTAGTCAACTTCATCCCTAGCGCTATTTTTCACAATAATCAGCAACCATTATATTGGTAGCCTTAAAGGATATGTACTGTTTAGGGTAATTGCACCCAAGAAGTGATATTTATTAGGGATATTAATAACATAATATGATTAGCACAAGAGGTATCTGGCAAAATCAGTACAATATAAAAGCATAAGCTAGAGCGATTAAGTCGCTTTTTTGAAAGTACAGATGATTTAATCCAAGGTAAAAAGCAAAGTGACTTATATAGCGTTTTGTCTTTAAATTATCCTGAGTGAGGAAATATATACTCGATAGATAACTGCTTACTTGTTACAAAACTGTTACTACTTGTTGTTTACTCTCACCTATTTGCATTATATTGTTCACTGTAATGCTATTAGCTAGCTGCCTCCCGCAATACAAAAAGGAATTGTTTTGTCCTTATTTATCCAATCGCTCAACCATCAGATCATCGATGGAGATAATCATCGCGATCTACTAGTCGATTTAAACTTATCCGTAGCTCCAGGTGAATGTGTAGCATTAATGGGCGATAGTGGTAGTGGTAAAACAACCTTGCTCAATTTAATAGCCGGTCTTGAGCCAATTCAGCAAGGTAAAGTTGCGGTAGCAGGTACCTCATTAACACAAGCCAGTGATAAACAACTTAGTCAGTTACGCAAACAACATATCGGTATTATTTTCCAACAATTTAACTTACTGACTAGCTTATCAGTGCAAGATAATATTGAATTCAGCGCCAAACTCGCAGGTCGTTATGATGCTCAGCATGGTTTAGCCCTAGCAGAGCAACTGGGTATTAGCAGTTTATTAAAAAAGTATCCGGCAACCTTATCAGGGGGTGAAATGCAGCGAGTAGCCATAGCCCGCGCACTAAACAGTAGGCCAAAATTGTTGCTTGCCGATGAACCAACGGGTAACTTAGATGAAAAGAATAGCAGTCAGGTAGTAGAACAGTTAGTCAAACTGGCCAAATCTAACAATACGGCACTACTTATGGTTACTCATAGCGCTGATGTGGCTGCGAGTATGGATAAGATCTACCGTTTACAAGACTCTTCTATCAGCTTAGTTAGCGGTTAAGTTGATGCAAAAAAATCCGAGCACAGCAAGAAATAGCGAGTTTTTCTTAGTATTAAAAGCGCACCTTGCTGAATACACAAACAAGCCGTTATTAAACCTTGGTTTTATTTTAAGTTTGGCCATAGCCACCAGCACTTTACTCTGTATTCTGGTCTTAAATCATGCCAGTGAGCAACAGTACCAAGAAGCCAATAGCCGGTTAAAATCTCCAGTGAGCTTTTATATTGTTGCCGATGAAGGCGACAATATTTCTATCGATGACTTTAGCAAGTTAACAGCACAAGGCTTTCATCAACTTTCGCCAATTCACCTTTTTGGTAAGACCCTCGCATCCGGTAAACAAATAACCTTTAGAGCCATGGATATTCTGCCACTGGTATTGACTATGCCAGACAGTTTTATTACTGATCGCATTAACCTAAGCAGTGACTACGCAGAATCCCTTGGCTTAACGAATACTTTAACTGAGGCATTAACTGAAGATTCAACCCTTGATTTAGCAACAGCTATAAATAAAGTGAAGCAAGTTACATTAGCTGATGGGCAGTCACTAAAGGTTAACTACCACCAAATCAATGATTGGGGTAAAGTTGCCTTAATTGACTTACCGCTTGCTTGGCAACTTTTCCCTGATATTAAAGGCTTTAGTCATTTAATGGCTGGCGCTATTGGCGATGCTGAAAAAGCCAGGCTGGCAACAGCCTTACCTGAACATTTATCCATACAAGAGGCCTGGTCACTAGAAGAGCGGGAAGGTTTTGCCGATGCTTTGCATTTAAATTTATCGGCACTGGCCATTTTAGGTTTTATCGTCAGTTTATTTATCGCTTTTCAAGCCGCTAATCAAGCATGGCAAAAGCGTGGTGAGTTAGCGGCAAAGTTGCGCTTACTCGGCGTAGAGCTAACCAGCATACAAAAAGTTATGCTGTGTGAAGCTTTTGCCTTAACCTTGCTAGCCAGCATAATAGGTATTGCCATCGCTTTTGTTTTAGTCTCAATATTGCTGCCGATATTAGGTATTACCTTAGAACAGCTTTATCAGCTAAGACAAACCGGACATTTTCAATGGCATTGGTTATATAGCTTGTGGGCATTTGTCATTTCTGGCGTCGCCGTTTTTTTGGCATTGTTAAAACAATTTAGAGTTATTAGCTCAGCAAAAATCGCACTAACAGCGCGCGATGTTCCTCAGCCATTTAACTATAAAGCAAGTGCTGCAATCGGTGTAACCTTGCTGACTATTTTCCTGCTGTGGCCGGATGTTTATGCACAAAATTCCTGGCATCAATTAATGATAAAATATGGCCTGCTGTTAATTGCCAGTGTCGCTTTATTACCTAATTTACTGAGCTACTTACTGAAAGGTATGAGTTATTTTACCCACTCATTTCGGCTCAAGTTTGTTGTTAAAGACGCTCGCCAGCAGGTGGGTAGACGTTATTTACCCTTAGCTGCATTTTACCTAGCACTCACCGCCAGCATTTCCGCTGCGCTTATGGTCAACAGTTTTGAAAAATCGTTCACCGCCTATTTAGATCAGCTACTGAGTTCTGACATTTTTATCAGTTTTAATCCCAAGCAAAAAAACAAGGTGGAGGACTGGCTTAAACAGCAAGACAATATTGATGAATATGTGGTCTTCAAACAGACGACCGCCAAATACGGTGATGATACCCTGGCAGTGCACGCACTTATATCAGTAAAACAACAAAACAGTTTATTGTTTAAAGCAAAGTCATCTAAGCAAAAGCCTACTGGGCAATTTACTTGTTATATCAACGAGCAACTATCGTTGAAAAAAGGCTTAGTTCTAGAGCAACAATTCTCCATAAAACAAGGCTCGCAAACACTCACTTGTACCATAACAGCTATTTTTTATGACTATGGCAATCAAGGCTACTCGGTCAAAATACCGTTAAAAGCAAGAAAAGTGCCTCTTTCAGGCTGGCGAGAACGTGGCTTTGGTGTCTACTTTAATGGCATTAACAAGTTAACTATACCCGCGATAGCTGAACAGCTAGGTATTGATGACCAGCAGATATTTATACCTGAACAAATCAAAGCTATGGCACTAGCAATCTTTAAGCAAACCTTTGTACTCACTCAGGCCATTGCTTTTGTTTTACTGATTATTGCTTGCTTTGGCCTATTTTTATCCGCTAATAATTTAGAATTGGCACGCAAACCAGATTTACAGACCTTAAGTAGCTTAGGTTATAGCCGTATGGAACTGTTTAGTCACATGTTAATACAGTGGTTATTGTTAGCTTTTGGTGTGCTGTTACTGAGTTGGCCGGTAGCTGGTGTACTGGCTAAAGCCTTGGTAGCAAAAGTGCTGCCCGCATCATTTGGCTGGTCAATGCCGTTAGTATTAGATATCGCGCCATTTGTCATCACTAGCTTTACTGGGCTCATCATATTAATACCTGCATTAGCTATTCCCTTATATAAGATCAATGTGAGGGCAAGTTTGTCATGACAAATTTATGCTTAAGGCATTGCTTGAGACATTATTTAAAACATTGCCTAACACCGCTATTGATCTTGCTCGCCTGTACGCTACTTATTACTGGCTGTAGTGAAGATGCGGATAAAAAACGCCAGCCGCTAAAACTTCTTACCGATGCTGACGGACAATATGTTAGTCCATCACGAGATAATCAGATAATTTTTCCACACGCCCATGCACCACAAAAAGCTTATCGCCAAGAGTGGTGGTATCTAACCGCTACTTTAACAACTGAAGATGGCCAGTCATTATCGAGCCAATGGACCCTCTTTCGCCGTGCGGTTGGCGATAAACACTGGTACTTTGCTCATGCCGCTTTAGCAGATGCACAAAGCCATAACACAGCTTATAGAAATGGCCGCGAAGAGCTCGGCAACGTCAACATAACCACTGAGCCCTTTAATGCCACAATTGATGACTGGCAATGGCAATCGACATCTACTTTACTACCAGCACGCCTAGTTTATGGCTCAGCTGTGGGTTCAATACCGAGTGAAGCAGATACCTTAATAAAGAAAACGGCAGTGGTGACTGCAGCAAAAAATGATTGGCAGGTAGAATTAAAGCTCTCAACTAAACAAGACTATTTTCTGCAGGGCGAAAAGGGCTTTAGCCTTAAGCACCCTAGTTTAAATATCGCCAGCCATTATTATTCTCAGCCCTTTATTGAAGTGACAGGCAAGGTCTATTGGCAAGGTAAGTGGCAAAAAGTGACTGGTCAAGCTTGGTTCGATCGCGAATGGGCTTCACAAATGTTAGGACAAGACCAACAAGGTTGGGACTGGTTTTCTCTGCGCTTAAATGAGAGCACTGCTCTGATGGTTTTTCGTGTTCGCTCAGACAGCGAAGATTACTTCTATGGCAGCATAATGGCACGCAATGGCGAGATTCGTAGCATAACATCAAACGAGATCTCCCTAATCAGTAACAACGATAACCATAACTCCAGCAGTGACTCACCCTATCCGCAATCATTTTCATTAGTTATTGCTAAAGAAAATATAGATATAAGCGTACAAGTAATTAATGAGCAACAAATAATGCGCTTTGGTATTGAGTACTTTGAAGGTATGGTGACTTTTAGTGGTAGTCATCAAGGCAAAGGTTTTGTCGAAATGACCGGTTATAGTGATAAGTAACCAGCAGTTAAAGGCTGTTGTTGTTTGTGTATAGATAACACGATAAAATAATTAACAATTATTCCAAACAGCCATTCCTGCCCATGACTATATCAACTGAACAACTCAACACTATCGAAAAATATGATGATGAAAAGCGTTTAAGCTATTTATTACAGCAAGTTGTTAGTAATAAAAGAATTTGGATTTTAGCTGATGAACATGGCTGTATGATGCTCAATACTGACGATGAAGATTGTGTACCAGTATGGCCTAATGAAGAGTTTGCTCAGCGTTGGGCAACAGGTGAGTGGCAAGCATGTAAGCCTCAGGAAATATCCTTGGCTAAATGGTACAGTCGTTGGAGCATGGGCCTAACCGATGATGAACTAGCTTTAGTGGTTTTCCCTAATCAAGATAACCAAGGCTTAGTGCTATTTCCTGAAGAATTTGAACAAGCACTACTCAAAGAAACTAAAAAGCAAAATCGAAAGTAGCATGGATATACGCATCGGTGCACTAACTCATCCCGCAGTCATAGCCTTGTTAGAAGAACATCATCAAGATATGTTGCACCATTCGCCGCCTGAAAGTGTGCATGCCTTGGATTTAGCAGCATTGTCCCATGCAGACATCACCTTTTGGGCTGTGTGGAAAAATAATGAATTAGCCGGCTGCGGTGCTTTAAAAGAGCTAGATAACAGCCAGGGCGAAATAAAATCCATGCGCACCGCTAAAAGCTTTTTACGCCAGGGCGTTGCTAAGTTACTAGTGGAGCATATGATCGACCAAGCAAGTAGTCGTGGTTACCAAAAGCTCAGTTTAGAAACCGGTACCATGGAGGCATTCCTTCCCGCTAAAAAACTCTATCGACAACTTGGCTTTGAAATTTGCCCGCCCTTTGCTGATTATCAAGAAGATCCTTACAGCACCTTTATGACTAAGAATATTAGCTAAGCGAGTATTCACGCTGCACAAGCCGAATATATTCAATAAAAAGGCCACTTAGTAACGAGTTACTAAGTGGCCTTTTTGTGTCTGCTATCCCATGCTAGAAAGCTTTGATTTTAAGTTGTCATGCTAGGCTGTGAGCAAGTGCTCATAGTGAAAGCGTAAATGCTGTTCAATAAAGCTGCTAATAAAGTAATAGCTATGGTCATAACCTTCATGACGATTAAGCTCAAGCGGGTAGCCATTGCTCTTTGCCGCCAACACCAAAGTATCTGGCTTTAACTGCTGTTCAAGAAAGTTATCTGCTTCGCCTTGATCCACTCTCGCCGGCACAAATTGCTTAACATTTCGCATTAATTCGCTAGCATCATGTTCACGCCAGCTTTCTTTATCATCCCCCAGATAAGCACTAAAGGCTTTTTGTCCCCAAGGGCAATTGATTGGATTACTAATAGGACTAAAAGCTGATACCGAACTATAACGCTGAGGATTTTTCATCGCGATAGTTAAAGCGCCATGTCCACCCATAGAATGACCAGCGATAGCACGTTTATTACTTACCGGAAAAGTTGCTTCAATTAGTGCTGGTAACTCATCAACGATATAATCATACATTTGATAATGACGATTCCATGGCGCTTGGCTAGCATTAAGGTAAAAACCTGCCCCTTGCCCTAGATCATAGCCGTCATCATCGGCAACCCCTTCCCCGCGAGGGCTAGTATCAGGAGCAACAATAGCGATACCTAACTCAGCGGCAATTCGTTGTATGCCAGATTTTTGCATGACATTTTCATCGGTACAAGTGAGTCCTGATAACCAATAAAGCACCGGCACTTTATGGCTACTGGATGCTTGTGGTGGTAAATAAATAGCAAAACGCATACTGCAATTTAAGCTTTTGGCTTGATGACTATATTGTTTATGCCATCCGCCAAACATCTTATTAGTACTTAGACATTCTATCGTCATAACTTTTCCTTCTATACCCTGTGCACCCAACTCGTAATGATAAAATACTCAAGATGAACAGAATATAATTTCAATTGAGAGCGGTTTTAGGCATTGCCGCCATTATTACGCAAAAACGCTGTGAATATGTCCATATAAGCTTTGCTTATTCATCCATGAATAAGAAATTTTGTTTTATAAGGCAGCTGCATGCCTAATATTAATGTTATCGATAGCTTAGGCTATTTATCAAAGTGAATAACACTACGAATACTCTCGCCTTTATGCATCAGCTCAAATGCTTCATTGATGTCTTCTAGTCCCATGGTGTGAGTAATAAAATGATCTAGCTTGAATTCACCTGCCAAGTAACGCTCTACGTAATCAGGCAACTCAGTACGACCTTTAACACCACCAAAGGCAGAGCCACGCCATACTCGACCAGTCACTAATTGGAAAGGTCTCGTTGATATTTCTTGTCCTGCACCCGCAACGCCGATAACAATAGATTCGCCCCAACCTTTGTGACAACACTCTAAAGCCGAACGCATTAGGTTTACATTACCAATACACTCAAACGAGTAATCAACGCCGCCATCGGTCATTTCAACAATAACGTCTTGAATTGGTTTGTCGTAATCTTTTGGATTGATGAAATCGGTAGCACCTAATTTTTTCGCCAGCTCAAATTTACTTTCGTTAATATCAATGGCAATAATACGGCTGGCTTTTGCCATAGTTGCGCCAATCACCGCTGAAAGACCAATGCCACCAAGACCAAAGATGGCGACTGTCGCTCCCTCTTCAACTTTTGCAGTATTCATTACCGCGCCCATACCAGTAGTAACACCACAGCCTAACAAACACACCTCTTCTAATGGAGCTGCTTTATTAACTTTCGCTAATGAAATCTCGGGTAATACTGTGTATTCAGAGAATGTTGAACAGCCCATGTAATGGAAGATCGGCTGACCATCTTTATAAAAACGGGTAGTACCATCAGGCATTAACCCCTTGCCCTGGGTTTCACGAATTTTTTGACATAAGTTAGTTTTACCCGATAAGCAGAACTTACATTCGCGACACTCTGGTGTGTACAATGGGATAACATGGTCACCAACTTGTACGCTGGTAACACCTTCACCGATTTGCTCAACAATACCGCCACCTTCATGACCTAAAATCACTGGGAAAATACCTTCTGGATCATCTCCAGATAAAGTAAAAGCATCGGTATGGCAAACGCCTGATGCAATCACCTTAACTAATACTTCACCTTTGCGAGGTAGCATTACATCGACTTCTTCGATAGATAACGGTTGGTTCGGGCCCCAAGCAATAGCGGCTTTCGATTTAATAAATTTGTCAGCGCTTACTTTCGGCATTTGTTCGGTCATTTTTTCAGACATAGGTATTCTCGCTTTTATCGTTTTCAAAGAGTATATACCCGTCACCATTCAAAGTGCTCGATTTCAGTGGGAATTTAAATGACTTTAGGCAAGGAGAAGAACGTAAACATAGTTATTCTATATTTTTGTCCTTTAACGCCGCATAAAGTCATTTAAAAACCATCGCAGAAGCACTTGAGCAACATCACTTCATCGTTACATCCATTTGAAATGGAATAACCATGGCTACATTGATATGCCTTGAATTCAAATTGCTCAAGCACTCTGAAATATGCATCTTGAGTGGTAACGGGTAGTAAGTATGGCTATCAAGTGTAGTCTATTGCTAAAAAGCTAAAGCTAACAACAAGCTTATCTGCTAATAAGGTTTAACTAACGTTTAACTAACACTAAATAATTATAGCCAAGTAAAGTATGAGGGCTATTATATTTGTTTCTATAAAAATGATAATATCCTATTTTAACAAATCACTTTTACATATAGGTAACAATCATGAATTGGCAAGGTATCAGTGAATTCGTTTATGTCGCAGAAGCGGAAAGCTTTACCTTAGCGGCTAAGAAATTAGCCATATCAACCGCACAAGTCAGCCGCCAGATCACCGCCCTAGAAAACCGCCTGAAAGTTAAATTGTTATATCGCACTACTCGCAAAGTATCACTGACCCAAGAAGGCACATTATTTTATCAACATTGCCGAGCCGTTCTCGACGGACTAGAGCAAGCTGAAACAGCAATAACCAACTTACAATCCACTCCGCAAGGCAAGATAAAAATCACTGCATCAGTGACTTATGGCGAACAACAAGTACTACCGCTAATAAATGATTTTATTTTGCAACATCCCGATATTCAGGTAATGGCAAAGTTAACTAACCAAAAAATTGATTTAGTTGATGAAGGTTACGACCTCGCTATTCGACTAGGCAAACTTAATGACTCGACTTTAATGGCCAAGAAGTTAGCCAAGCGGACTAATTATGTCTGTGCGGCACCTGCTTATATCAGTAAACACGGCACTCCCCATGCTCTTTCTGAATTGAAGCAACATAATTGTCTATTAGGCACCTTGGATTACTGGCGCTTTCGAGAGAATAACAAGGAGAAAAATATCCGCGTCAGTGGCAGTCTCCGCTTCAACTCGGGTTATGGCTTAGTTGATGCCGCATTAAAAGGTATTGGTATGGTGCAATTACCCGATTACTATGTGAAAGAGCATATAGAACAAGGCCGATTAATCACCTTACTTGACCATTACCGCGAGCCTGATGAAGGTATTTGGGCTGTTTATCCTCATAATAGACAACTGTCAGCCAAAATTAGATTGCTCGTTGATTACCTTGCTAAGCACCTAGCCTAACGGCCAAATCTAAATGCTAGCCTTCAGCTATACTAGGAAAGTAATTGGGCGTCCAAGGCTAGGAGAAAAATATCAAACTATATGAACTCTCGTTCACAAGAATTATATTGCTTAGCGATAGTATTGCCGAGGTGATAGTTAACGAGGGTGTGGAAATGAACCTTGCTATGGTAAGTCAGTTTCATGAATTTTTACTGGCCCACCTGCAAAGTCCATTTTCATTACTTATTAACAAAGAGAACGCTTATTCTTATGATTTTGATGCACAAGTAACTATTGGCAACTTAACCGAGATTCACGCCATGGCTGTTGTCGCCTACAATCAAGCAACAAAGATAAGTACCACCTATATGTTAGAGTCAATCCCTAGACCGGTAGCATGGAATTTACGAATTTATTCAGATCGTGAAGTGGCATTGAACTGGTTACAATTAGAGCAAGCTCAATTTAGTTAACTTTTCTCCTGCCACTAGTAAAAACTTCCCTATAGCAAGTACGGCGACTACTGCCCGCAAATGTAGCGTGAGTGCAGTATTGGTTTCATGGCATCTAATCAGCTAGCTTTCTTATCGACTAAGTAGTTATTCATAGTGACTAGCTATAAATGTTATCGATAATAAGTGATTTGTACTTGAACTTAACAAAAAGTTAGTTAAAATAACATTTGAACGACATTTGAACGACATTCGAATAACATTTCACATTAGGTTTACTATGGCTCCAGCTCCAAGATTTAGTGCAGAAGAACAAGAAAAGTTAATCATATGTGCGGCAATTAAGGCTATCGAAGATAGTAGTTTGTTAGACTTTTCTATGTCTGCTATTGCCAAATTAGCAGGTCTGTCTATGGGCTCTGTCTATAAATTCGTGCAATGTAAAGAAGATGTACTCATTGCCTTAGCTACTCGTATGTATCAAGAGCGACAATCAGTTTTCAAAAAGGTACTGGCACTGCCCTTAACAACACCTGAGCGCATTATTGCCGCCAGCTTGTTAGATTTTTCCAAAGTACAAATGTATAACTTTGATAATCAGCTCGAAAGCATTGTTAACACTGACGCTATGATGAAACGCTGCTCACAGCGCTGGCTCACGCAAATGATTGCCTGCGGTGAACGGTGCCAAACTATGTTTCAACAGTTTATGCAAGCCGCTGCAGATTCAGGTGAATTAACCTCAGGCAGCCGAGATATTGAAGAAATAAACTTAGGCACTTGGTCATTATCAGTGGGTTATTTTCAAACGGTACGTTTACATCATTGCCGGCTTAATAATCATGAAGAAAGTTCCACAGATGAGATGCTCGCGCTAACACCCGATGATTTACATATTCGCACTATGCAACGCTTAGTCAATAGTTATGATTGGCAGCAAAAAATAGCCAATGATGACATAAAAAAAGTGTGTCTAATGCTAACCAATGCCGGACTTAGGTAAGTTAACAACCCAATACCAGCACAGATTAACTATCATTAAACAAATTAGTCGCACTACAGTAAAAACGCTTAAATTATTAGTTATGCGCTTTAAATAAAAGGGATAAAGGAACAATCATGAATATAACTAAATGGCTTGTGGTTATTATATTATTAGCCGGAACAGTTTTTGGCTTATATAGCTATAAATCATCGCTACAAGAAGCGGCCAAGGCACAATCTGCCAGCATGCCTGAGCCAGCAGCAACAGTTACTGCGATAGAAGTCAGTAATATTAACTACCAAAAACATATTCAAGTCAGTGGTGAAGTACAAGCATTTAAATTTTTAATGCTCATTAACGAACTTGCCGGTGAAATTATCCATTTAAATGCTAGCTCTGGCAGTCTAGTTCATAAAGGCCAGGTATTACTCGAGTTAGACCATAGGGATGAAGATGCCCGTTTAATGGCCGCTAAAGCAACATTAATGTTGGAGCAACAAACCTTAGCACGCAATATTAAACTACACAAAAATCGTACTATTAGTGAAGAGCAAGTAGACCAAGCTCGTGCCGCTGTACAAATAGCACAAGCTGATATAAGCGTAATCAAAACCGCAATAGACAAAAAAACCTTAACCGCGCCTTTTACCGCCAAAGTAGGTATTCATAGCTTGGAAATTGGTCAGTATTTAGATAAAAATAGTCAGGTACTTGAGCTTGTTGGTGTTAATGATTTTACTTGGATTGACTTTAATCTACCGCAGCTCTACCAAGAGCTAAGTTTAGGTTCGACGGTAAAAATTAGCCCAATGAATCAAGCGGCTGAATTTGATGCCAGCATAATTGCTATTGACCCACAGTTATCACGTATTTCACGTCATTTAAAATATCGCGCGCAAATATCATCAGCAACCTTAGCATTAAAACCTAATACCTTGGTCTCTGTGATAGTGCCCATTGCTAAACAAGCAACACTCGCATCAGTACCTGATTTAGCAATAAAACGCGACGCCTTAGGTGACTATGTCTTTGTTTTAGAACCTGCTGGTGAAGGAAGTTATCGCGCTAAACAAGTTCCTGTTGAACTCGGTGAACGACAAGGTGAACGAGTAATGATCCTTAGTGGCATTGCAGCTGGTCAGCTTGTTGCAAATAAAGGTGCATTTAAATTATACCCAGGCATGAAAGTATACCTTGCCAGCGAAGCTGCTGAAGTCGCAGCTAAAGCACCTTCTACTGATGCCAGTGCACAATAATAAGGGATTATGATGCAAGAAAGTAAACCATCAATTATGGACATTTTTGTCAAACGACCTGTGGTCGCCATTGTTTTGTCTATTATTATTTGTATTGCCGGCCTATGGTCAGCAAGCAAAATTCCAGTACTGCAATTCCCAAAAATTGAAAGTGCTTCATTAGTTATTGAAACCTATTATATCGGCGCGGCTGCTGATGTGGTGCAAGGTTTTATTACTGAGCCAATTGAGCGCGTTGCCGCTACTGTGCCTGGGGTTGAATATGTCGACTCGACCAGCACTTCTGGTAGCTCGAAAGTTACCGCTTGGTTAAAGCTCAATGAAAATTCAACCTTAGCGCTAGCAGAATTAACCGCGCGCTTAAGCCAAATTCGTTTTGAATTACCTGCAGGTGCGCAAGATCCTATGGTATCAGTTAGTCGTGCAGATAGGCCTTTTGCGGTGTTTTATTTAAATGTCCAGGCCAATGGTAATGACTTATCGCGCATTACTGATTATTTAACTCGCCAAGTTAATCCAGTTTTAAATGCTATTGAAGGCGTGCAAAGAGTCGGTATTGAAGGGGCTCGAACACCAGCAATGCGGGTGTGGTTAAATGCCGAGGCACTGCAAATATTTAACTTAAGCGCCAGTGATGTTTATCAAGCCTTAGCGACCAACAACACCATAGCCACGTTAGGTTATGTGGAAAATAGTCGACAAAAAATTGATATCGTTGCCAATACCCAACTGAGCAGTGTTGAAGAGTTTCAACAATTGGTCATCAGTGAACTAGATGGCGCTAATATCTATTTAAAAGATGTCGCAAAAATTGAGCTCGCCGCTGAAGATACTAGTGTTACCGCTAGACTAAACGACAAAGATGCCGTTTATATTTCTATTTGGCCATTGCCTGGCGCTAATGAAATTGCCATTGGTGATAGGTTATATAAAACAGTAGCTGAGCTAAACAAAACCCTGCCTCATGGTATTTCAATTGATTATGCTTATGACGGCACCTTGTATATGCGTGATGCGTTAACTGAAATTTTTACCACCTTAGCTGAAACCGTCATTTTAGTTGGCTTGGTAGTGGTATTATTAATGGGCTCTTTTAGAAGCGCCATAGTGCCATTAATCACCATACCTATTTCTATTTTAGGTGCTATTGCCGCCATGTCTATGATGGGCTTTTCGTTAAATCTATTAACCGTATTAGCTATCGTACTCTCGGTGGGCTTGGTGGTCGATGATGCCATTGTTGTGGTAGAAAATGTCGCCCGACTTATGCGTCAAGGCATGTCAAGATTTGATGCCGCCTTGATTAGTTCACGCCAGCTATTGGTGCCTATTATCTCGATGACGTTAACACTGGCAGCGGTTTATGCGCCTATCGGGTTTTTATCAGGCCTAACGGGCGTATTGTTCAAAGAGTTCGCCTTTACCTTAGCTATTGCCGTTATTATTTCAGGTATAGTTGCTATTACTTTATCACCTATTATGAGCGCTTATGTTTCACCTCAAGGTGGTGAGGAAGGCTGGTTCACCGGTAAAGTTAATCATCTCTTTGAAAAACTGCAGTCGAGCTACGCCAAATTATTAACGCAGATATTTAAGTGGCAAGGACAAGTTTTTCTTATTGCTTTTGTGGTCTCGCTGCTTAGTGTGCCTTTTTATCTGCACTCGAAAAAGGAATTAGCACCGGTAGAAGATCAAGCCATGGTTATGTTTGTCATTCAATCACCACCTGATGCTTCGTTAGAATATAACGTCGCGCAAATGAATCCTGTAGTGGCAAGCTTGCAAGAAATTGAAGGTGGGAATAAAATTTGGCAGATCATTTTTGGTGGCGGTGGTTTTGGTGGTTTAGAGTTGGTTAGTGCCGATGATCGCGACTATAGCGCCCAGTCATTAGTACCACAAATTTACGGGAAATTAGCGCAAATACCTGGGCTAAATATGTTTCCTATTCTACCGTCTTCTTTACCGAGTTCAGGTCAGTTTGAAATTGAAATGATTGTTAAAGCATCTGCCCCTTATAGTGAAATGAAGCAATATGCCGATCGACTTGTTGGGGCAGCCTTTGCCAGTGGTCAATTTCTTTACGCAGATACCGATTTAAAAATAGATCTTCCGCAAATAGAGCTACAACTAAACCGAGAAAAAATTGCTGATTTAGGAATGAGTGTTGGACAAGTAAGTGAGCAATTGGGGGTTTTATTGTCCAGCAATTTTGTTAATCGTTTTGATGCGAATGGTAAAGCATATCGCGTTATACCCATAGTTAATGACGAAGTGCGCAGTAAAACCGAAGCTATCTTATCGTTGAATATTAAACTACCTACCGGTGAGCTATTACCTGTATCGGCGGTGGCTGAGTTAAAATGGAAAACTGTGCCTAGAGAGCTAGGTACATTCGCTCAACAAGCTTCCTTTAGAATTTTCGGCGTCACTGCCCCAGGTTCAAACAAAGAAGCGGCTTTATCTGCCATTGAAAATGCGGCAAAAGAAATGTTACCGCTAGGTTATTCCATTGATTATGCTGGCGAATCTCGTCAGTTACGCCAAGAGGGTAATACTTTAATTATGGTACTGGCGGTATCACTATTGATCGTATTTTTAGTACTGGCGATACAATTTAATAGCTTTAGAGATCCCTTAGTGGTGTTGCTAGGCTGTGTGCCATTAGCGCTATCTGGTGCCTTGTTAATCCCTTATATGGAATTAACCACCATTAACATTTATTCGCAAATAGGCTTAATTACCTTAATTGGCTTAATTGCTAAAAATGGTATTTTAATTGTAGAATTTGCTAACCATGCTCAGGAGCTTGGCGCGAATAAACTTACTGCGGTAACTGAAGCAGCAACCACACGTTTACGTCCAATTTTAATGACCACAGCAGCAACAATCTTGGGGCACTTTCCCTTGGTATTGGTTACTGGTGCAGGCGCAGAAGCGCGTAACAGTATTGGTATTGTTTTAGTAGCAGGTATGTTTATTGGTACCATATTTACCTTGTTTATTTTACCTAGCTTTTATTTATTGCTGGCAGAAAAAAGGCATAAATTGGACGAGCACGAATTTGATGTATCACAAGCAGCACTCGATAAAGTCTGTTAGATATACATTAGATCTATTAGACCCTTAAACCTCGGTTAAGCATACAAAAAGCCACAGTGTACATAGCACTTGTGGCTTTTTTAGTGCGCCATTAATACTTTTTATCACGTTGTTTAGTCATTGCCGTGAATTATCGCTCGATAACCTGGGCTACATCGCCATGTTAAGCGAAAGGAAAAAACTGTACTAATTGTTAATCCTGTCGGCTAAGCGCCGCTCAATATACTGTTTCGCTTCGTCACTATAGAGTAATGCTGTCGCCGTCTCAGTTACCTCTTCTTGGCTTTTATTATGGTGTTCCAACATCATCATCAGCTCACTAATGATATTGGCTTCATAAACATAACACGCCATAGGGCGCTTACTAAAAGCAGCCGACAACTTAGCCGAATTAGTTAACTTCACCTGCACAGTAAGCGCCTCTAATATTGACTGAGGAAAGTGCCAATGTTTAGCGATGTGATAGGTTAACTTTTTTGACTTCTGCTGCATTAATTCTTTAAAAGCATAAGAGTTAGGTTGGCAGTCTGGGTGTACATAAGCAAAGGCACCCATCAATAATTGATAAATAATCATATCACCCAAGTTACAAATTAAGCCGATAAGGTAGCCTTGTGCTGCCTCATTTTTATCAGGAGATGCCTTTATTAATTCTTTACTGATAACACCACAGGCAAGGCTATGTTGCCAAATTTTGCTGCCATAGTGCTTAAAGTATATTTGTGATTGTGGGGTTAACTTACTGACAAAGCCATTGATTACCCCTTCAATAAGACCATTACTACCAAGCAACATAAAAGCGGATTTGAGATCGGTTATTGCTTTATTGCTGTGGTTATAAAATGAGGAGTTGGCCAATTCTATGACTTTTGCGGCTATTGAGGGTTCTTGCTGAATTAAATCAAGCAAAAGCTCAGTATCAAAATTATCATCACGCAAATGAGCCATCACCTTGTGAAGAGAAGCAGGTAAAACCGGCATGACATTTAGCATACCACTAGGATTTTTCAGCAAAACGGCAACCTTATCGGCAACATAACGTGATAGTTCATCATGCTGCACAGCTGCTGTTGATTGGCCAAATAAAAAATCATAGTAGCTTTGCTGGTGTGCCTCTTCAGCACTAACCAAGCTCAGCGGTTTGACTTGGTTAGTGCTGTGCAATTTATCGATTGCTTTTTGCTGCAGTTCTTCAGCAGAGATCTTATCTTCTTCAAAATAAAAATAATTGGGTTGCTGTTCAGCATCACTACTGGGGAATAATAGCTTTACCACCTCTTTAAACATATGATACTTGAGTCCTATTAAGTTCGCAGCGCGCTTTTAATTGCTAGGTTCCACGATAGTTTGCCAATACAATCTCTAAAGTCACTATCCCACAACAGTTTTATCTATATCCATGGTATAAATTAAGAATAGCCCAAAGCCAGACAAAGCATTGGCGCAATGAATAAATCACATCAAGATATTACTTGTGCAAAAGCGCTCAGGTAAAAAAAGATAAAAAAAATCTCAAGCAATGGCTTGAGCTTTAATCGACTTCTTATTGAAAATAATAGTGCATCATTAGGCAGTTTATTTTAAGGTACTGTATGCAACCAAAATACACTTAATAGCTATTTCATTATGAAACTACATCACCTTGACGGTCATATTCAAACAATTTTACTGGCAGAATATCCAGATAAGCTGTTGCTGCTTGATGGTTGCTGTCGTTCAGACATCCCTGTATTAAAGCATTTTATCACCCAGACCTTACAGCGCCCTTTTAATGATTTAACTTTGATTGTGGTAACTCATATGCACCCTGATCATGCTGGTGCCGCTAATACCTTACGAAAAATAACTGGCTGTAAAATTGCCACGGCCAATGTTGCTGGTCAGTGGTATTCAGGTCTAGAGGGTCGGCTTATGCACCTTACCGACATATTGTTAGCTAAATGGGTCGCCAAACGCATGAAAAAACCCAGCAAAAAGACTTGGTATTCAAGCCAATTAATAGCTGACTATAAACTCAATGATGGTGAGCCGTTACCGGGCTTTTCAGACTGGGTTGCCTTAGCTACTCAAGGGCATACTGATAGAGATTTATCTTTACATCACCTAGCCAGCAATAAGGTTTATGTTGCCGATTTAATGGTCAAAGTTAAAAATAAATTTATTCCACCCTTCCCTATTTTTTATCCTAATCGTTATCGAGCTTCACTGCACAAAATAATCGCGCTAAAGGCCGACAGTATTATCCTTGCGCATGGCGGGGAAGTAAGGCTATCCGAGTATGATTACCAACATATATTGGCGTTAGCGCCTAAAATACCCAGAACTCATTGGCGCTCGGTTAAGACAAAGCTAAAGAATTCCTTCAAGTTTATGCCATCTAAGTAGCAGCAAAACAATGACTACTCGCCACTAGCGGTGTTTGGCTGATAACTATATTGATTCACCTCAACAACTCACTAATGCAATTAATTATCAATTAGATTAAAATCATGCCTTTAAATTTTTCTAAAGGATAAAGCTGTGACACCATTAATTTTAACAGGAGCAATTTTTTTCACCCTCGCCCTGATCTTTTATTCTATTGGCATCTGGAATGACTATTACCATAAAAAATTAAAGCAGTGGCATCTGGCCATGTTTGGCCTTGGTGTTATTACAGATACTATTGGTACACTTTGCATGTACTTGCATGTCGGTCACCTTATCTTTACCGCTCATTCTATTTCAGGTTTCCTCGGTCTTTTCTTGATGATTTTCCACTTTTTTTGGGCATTCATAGCAATCCGGAATAATGATATTGAGCTACAAAAGACTTTCCATCGCTTTAGCATCCTTGTTTGGGCTTTCTGGATGATTTCTTATATTTCTGGCTTATACCTTGGGGTTAGCGGGTTAGCGGGTTAGCGTAATCATTAATGAGTATAGTTACACGAGTCACTGCTCATCATTATTGAATATACATTGAAAACTGCTATACCTTAGTTATATGTTGTAGTGATACTAGGACGCAATAATCTATGTCTTCTGTTATTAAGAACACCAAGCATTTAACAAGTGAGAATGAAGTGGTTTTAGAGGAACGCAGGCACGAATGTCCTAGTGAACATGCATTATGGTCGAAACTTAGTGTTGCCCAGCAAGCTTCTGTAAGTTCAATGCATAATTATGGTTATCAGCTTAGTTTTATTCGCAACGAAGCTGAAGAAATGCTGGTAGTCATGCTACTTAATGAAGCGGTTATTGTTATTGATGATGAAGGGACTATTGATACTCAAGTTAGTATTGATATCCGAAAGTAGCATTGGTAGCTAAGCTCAATCGTTATTGTGCTGATATAATTATCACTGCACAATAACTGTATAAACGCCCAAACAATGATCCAGAACAAATAAATAGAGCTAATACTTTATAAATAGCTTTACATATATAGAGTTCTTGCTCTATAGTACACTTGTTCTTAAGCGAACACTTATTGTAATAATTTTTTGTAGCTTCCCCATAAGCTAGTGTGCCGATGTAGTTCTTAACTATTTAATAGTGAAGAAAATGACATCGGCTTTTTTATGCCTGAAATTTAGTGACCATTGCCGCCCACTATTGATAAGAACTGTTAGGCATAACGCTTACATGGGTACTTCCCCCGCCCACCGAACTTGCAACTGACTTAATGGAGTACTTTCACTTACATATTTTGCCTTTATTTAGCGCTAAGTTAGCGTTACTTTTACCCTAATGTGCCCATATTAAGATATTACTGCCTAGTTCAATGCTCACTAAAAGCGTAGACTATTGGCAATATTTTCATCCACTAGCTTCTTAACTGAGCTAGTAAAGACTAAGGGACCTTATGTCTGAACACTCCTCGGCCAGCTCACTTACCGACACAGTTGCAACTGAAAAATCTCAAGATAAGAAAGTTGCCATCCTCTTTGAGCTAATTCAATTTATTCGTCCCTATAAAGGTCATGTATTAGCCGCTTTTATCGCCCTTATTTTTACTGCTGCGGTAATGCTGTCTGTTGGTCAAGGCGTTAGGATGTTAATTGATGAGGGCTTTGCTCAACAGTCCATTGAGCAATTACAGCAAGCTGTGCTATTTATTTTGGCAATTACCGTATTAATTGCCGGCGGTACATTTTCTCGCTTTTATTTAGTTTCCTGGTTAGGTGAGCGAGTCAGTGCAGATATACGTTTGGCGGTATTTAATCATGTCATTACTTTGCACCCTAGCTATTTTGAGACCAACGGCAGTGGCGATATTATGTCACGCATCACCACTGATACCACGCTATTACAAAGTATCATAGGTTCTTCATTTTCTATGGCGATTCGCAGTGTCTTAATGCTGCTAGGCGCACTGGTAATGTTGTTTGCCACTAATATTAAATTAACCATTATTGTTTTAATTTCAGTGCCATTTATTTTGGTACCCATCTTATTTTATGGCCGTAAAGTGAGAAAATTATCACGTAAGAGCCAAGACTCAATGGCCGATGTTGGTAGTTATGCGGGCGAAGCTATAGAACATATTAAAACAGTGCAAAGTTATACCCACGAGCAACAAGAAAGGCACGCTTTTGCTAAAGAAGTTGAAAAGTCATTTGATATTGGTCGTAGTCGTATAAAACAACGTGCCACCTTAATTGCCGGTGTTATTATTATCGTTTTTGGCGCTATCACCGGCATGTTATGGGTCGGTGGCAGTGACGTGATCCACGGTAAAATGAGCGGCGGTGATTTAGGCGCTTTTGTATTTTATGCCATTTTAGTGGCTTCTTCTTTAGCAACCATTTCAGAAGTACTAGGTGAATTACAGCGCGCTGCTGGTGCGACCGAAAGACTCATTGAGATTTTACACGTTAAAAGCCATATTCTTCCGCCGATAGAAAATGTGGTATCGGCAAAAGATCTTAACGCAGAAATTACTTTTGAAGAAGTGAGCTTTAACTACCCTTCAAGACCAGATCAAGCAGCAACGCAAGGACTTAACTTAGTCGCGGAGCAAGGTAAAGTATTGGCTTTAGTTGGCCCATCCGGCGCAGGAAAAACCACGCTATTTGAACTGCTACAGCGCTTTTATGATCCACAAGAAGGTCGTATAACCTTAGGCGGCACTGATATACGCCAACTTGACCCGGAAGACCTTCGCCAACAAATGGCCTTGGTGCCACAACAGCCGGCACTATTTAGCAGTGATGTTTTTCATAATATACGCTACGGCAAGCCTGATGCTAGCGATGAAGAAGTCATCTCTGCCGCTAAAAAAGCCCACGCTCATGAATTTATCAGTCAATTGCCGCAAGGCTATAATAGTTATCTAGGTGAACGTGGTGTGCGTCTTTCTGGTGGTCAACGTCAGCGTATAGCCATCGCTCGGGCAATATTAAAAGACCCGCATATATTATTGCTCGATGAAGCAACCAGTGCTCTTGATAGTGAAAGTGAACATTATGTGCAACAAGCACTTGAAGAATTGATGCGTGGTCGCACCACCATTATTATTGCTCATCGCTTTTCAACCATACAACATGCTGACCATATTGCGGTATTAGATCAAGGCCGGTTAGTTGATATCGGCGATCATCAATCATTATTGCAAACCTGTGACTTATATCAGCGCTTAGTGGAGCTACAGTTTAAACAAGTAAGCTAAGCTGAAAACACATTTAGGAGGAGATACAGATACAAAAAAAGGAGAACCGCTAAAGCGTTCTCCTTTTTTCATTTGGATAAAGGGCTGTTGATTTAATTAATTCTGAAAATCTTCCGGTAAGATATTGTCACCTTCATCGCCTGAATCAGTTGCTTCAGGCAAGTCATAATCTTCAGCTTCCTGTTCAAGCCAATCACAAATAATGGCATCGGCCTGTTCTTTGCCGGTATATTTGAGTGATGAAAAAGCTTGTACTCGAATATCAGCATTTAATGGTGCTAAGGCTTTCTTAACGCTAAGCACTTCAGCGCTACGTTTACCTTGTGATAACTTGTCACATTTAGTCAACAAAACTAACGTAGCTAATTCGCTATCTGCTGCCCATTGAATTAAATCCATGTCTAAGTCTTTTAGCGGATGACGAATATCCATTAAAATGACTATGCCTTTTAAGCACTGACGTTTTTCTAAATATTCACCCAGTGCTTTTTGCCATTTTTTCTTCATTTCTAATGGCACTTTGGCAAAGCCATAACCAGGTAAATCGATTAGGCGTCGATTCTCTGCTACTTCAAACACGTTGATAAGCTGAGTTCGACCTGGGGTTTTACTTATGCGCGCCAATCCTCTTTGATTGGTTAGCGTATTTAAGGCACTAGATTTACCTGCATTAGAGCGGCCCGCAAAGGCGACTTCAATACCAGAATCAGCTGGTAAACGACGAATATCTGGGGCGCTAATGGTAAAGGCGGCTTTAGTTAAATGTATCTTTGTAGAAGACAAGGGCTTAACTCGTTTAAAATTTTCGTCATTATAGCGTTTTTCTTCGACAAATATTATTAAAAAAATGCACAAAACAGTGAAATCACGGTTTTTTTTGTCTGATTTTTTCTTCTCCACTATTACACGGGGCCAATATTCGTGTAAAATGCCGACACATCCATCATACTTTTTTATCATTTTTTAATTAGATAGCTATTATAATATTCAAAAAGCTAAGTGATTAATGACAAGCAGAGAGCAACTCAATGAAAAAAATTATCTTTTCGCTACTTGTAGCCTTAAGTTCCGTAAGTGCTGTACAAGCCGCAGATGCTAACGCAGGTAAAGAAAAATCAGTCACTTGTAGCGCCTGTCACGGTCCTACAGGTGTTAGTGCAAGTCCTATGTTCCCTAACCTTGCCGGTCAAAATGACGCTTATATCATTAAGCAATTAAAAGATTTTAAATCTGGCGCACGTACCGATGCCATGATGGCGCCTATGGCGGCTAACTTATCTGAAGCAGATATGGCTGATTTAGCGGCTCATTTTTCTGGTTTACCTAGTGCCAATGAGCAAGCGGCAGCATCAGCAAGTACTGGCTCTAGTACAGATGCAGCGCCAGTAAGTGCTCCAGCTGCTGGTAATGTTGAAATTGTCGCTTCTACCCCAGCATCAGCAATTTATGCAGGTAATGTAGCAGCCGGTAAAGATAAAGCACTAGCCTGTGCCGCTTGTCATGGCGCTGACGGTAACAGCTTAGTACCTATGTACCCTAGCCTTGCGGGACAAAGTGCTAACTATATTGCAAAGCAACTAGCTGATTTCAAATCAGGCGATCGTAACGACCCAGTAATGGCGGGTATGGTTGCAGCGTTATCGAAAGAAGACATGAACGACTTAGCCGCTTTCTTTGCTGTGCAAAGCAAAAATGCAGGTACTGGCGAGTCAAATGAAGTCGGACATAAATTATACATTGGCGGCGATGCTAATAAAGGTGTTACTGCTTGTATTGCTTGTCATGGTGTTGCAGGTAAAGGCATGAAACAAGCTGGCTTCCCAAGTATTACTGGTCAAAGTAAAGATTACTTGAAAAAGCAACTTACTAGTTTCCGTGACGGCAGTCGTGGTAATGATAACAATGGTATTATGCGTAACATCGCCATTAAATTATCAGATGCTGATATTGAAGCGGTTGCACAATACATCACGTCATTAAAATAATAATGACTTGCTTGCTTCATTAGCAAATATCTAAAAAAAGCAGCGTTTATCGCTGCTTTTTTTTTATGATATTTTTGCATAATTCGAAATTAAGTAGACAGCTAACAACTAAATTGAAAATTAGTCATTTAATGGGAAAATCGCAATTAATGGATAAATCGCAGCTAAATGAACAGCAAAATTAACCCGACATTCTTTGTCGCTTGTCAGCAGTGTGATGCACTCTATGACAAGCCGCAATTAAAACAAGGACAACTGGCCAAATGCAACCGCTGTGGCAGCACCTTAATTGAACGTAAGGTTGACTCCATTGAGCGTAGCTTTAACTGGTCGCTTGCCGGTTTAATGCTAATGTTACCAGCAATTTTATTGCCTATCATGGGTGTTACCTTAGCTGGGCAATTCCATCAAGCGTCATTATTTGATTGTATCTTGGTTCTGATTGACCGTGGCTTTTTTATGATCGCCTGTTTGGTCTTTCTCTTTGCTATTGCTGTGCCCATTGTCCGCTTAGCCGGCGCATTTTATATTTCCTACAGTTTTAAATTTCACAAACTGAAACCTTCACTGCTAAACTTTTTTCGCGCTTATCATTACCTTGATAACTGGGCTATGCTCAATGTTTTTATGCTTGGCATTGTTGTATCTATGTATAAGTTGATTGATGATACTGAACTATCAATCAACCTTGGCTTATTTGCTTTTGTCTTCTGGCTAATTTGCTCTACCATGTCAGCTGCGGCACTCGACCAAGATTATATCTGGGATAAGTTAGAGCGGGCTTTCCCGAGGAATTGTGCTAATGAACACAGCTAAAAGTAAGGGCTTAGCTTTATGTCCTAAATGCCATAAGCTTAATAGTTTACAGGCCGAACCGCAGCAGTGTAGCCGCTGTCACGGCATGTTTTATCAACGTAAACAGAACTCTTTACAATACACTTTAGCTTGGAATGTTGCCGCCTTAATCGCCTTTATTCCGGCGAACCTTTATCCGATAATGATTGTCTATCAATTGGGTATACCAAGTGAAGCCACCATTTTGTCCGGTATCGGCGAATTTATTGATTATGGTTTATATCCGATAGCCATCATTATTTTTACTGCCAGTATCATAGTGCCTTTATTAAAAATTATTGGCTTATTTGTGTTAGTTTACAAAGTACATACAGGCATACGTTTAAAACCAGACAAACATAGCAAATTTTACCATGCACTTGAATTTTTAGGACCTTGGTCAATGCTTGATGTCTTTGTTGTTGCTTTAATGGTTACCGTAGTAGAGCTTGGTTTTGTTACCTCGGTAGCCGCAGGTCCCGCGATAAATTACTTTACCATTACAGTAATTTTTACCATGTTTGCTGCCAATAGTTTTGACCCTCGCTTGTTATGGGATAAGAAGGCAACAGCACAAGCACCAATTTCCACAGACACTCTACCAAGAACTTTACCAGAAGAAAAAGGATAGAAATGACCCATAACAAAGATATTGCTGCCTCTGAGCATAATCAAAGCACTGACAAAAACCATGCTGAAGTTGTCCCACGTCAGGGCATATCTATTATTTGGTTTGTGCCTTTTATTGCCTTAATTTTTGGCTTATGGCTTACGGTAAAGGTAGTTTCTGAACAAGGTACCTTGATCACCATAGAGTTTGATAATGGCTCAGGCATAGTGCCCAATAAAACTGAAGTTCGCTTTAAAGGCCTAATAACCGGCTTAGTAAAAAAAGTTGTACCTTCGGCAGACTTGCAACGCGTTATTGCCGAAGTTGAAATTTCTAAAAACTTTGCTAATTACTTAACCAAAAACACCCGTTTTTGGTTAGTTAGTGCTGATATTTCTTTGCAAGGTGTCTCTGGCTTAGAAACGCTAATTTCGGGTAGTTATATCACTATCCTGCCTGATACCAGAAATGATGCCGAGAGTCAGGATCACTTTATTGCCTTAACAGAAGCACCGACGTTAGATATGTCGACCCCAGGCTTACACCTGACCTTACATACCGACGTATTAGGCTCTATTAGTGAAAATTCACCTATTAGCTTCAAACAAATTCCCATTGGCTATGTCACAGGTTATCACTATATAGAAAGCAGTAAGAAAATTGCCATTAACATTTTCATTGAACCCGAGTTTGCCCATTTGGTAAAGGAGAACTCTTTATTTTATAACACCAGTGGCATACAAGTTACTGCCTCACTCTCTGGTGGAGTTAAAATCAATACCGATTCTTTAGCTTCGATAATGGCGGGCGGCATTGCAGTAGATACTTTAAGTTACCAAAAAGATTTAGCTCCAGCCAAAAATGGCCAAGAATTTCCCTTACATGCTGATTTTCAATCCGCTGAAATGGGTCATGAAGTAGAGTTAACCTTGGATTGGAATTCTGGCATTGATCACAATGCAGCAATTTTATACCAAGGCCTTACAATTGGTGTTATTGAGTCATTTAGTAAAATAGACCCCGTTAGTCGAAAAATTACCGCTATTGCTAAAGTGAATCCACGTGTCGTTCCTTATTTAACAGAGCAATCTCAATTCTATATTGTTGCCCCACAAATTAGTCTTACCGGCTTATCTAACGCTAAGACCTTATTAACCGGTAGCTACATTAGCATCAGGCCTTCGTTAGCAGGAAAACCTCGCAACAAATTTAAAGTGTTTAGTAATAAGCCACCTTATAAATATAGCGAACCAGGTTTGCACTTAATGTTAACCAGTAATGACCGTAGCTCATTACAAGTGGGTAGCAATGTTTATTACAAGCAGCAAGTAGTAGGTAATATACAAGCCATTGAAACCACGGCACCTGAGCGCCATTTAATTCATATTCATGTGCAACCCGAATTTAGTCATTATGTGAATCATAGCAGTCGATTTTACAATAATTCCGGCGTGAAGATATCGGCAAGTTTACTGGGGATCGATATTCAAGCCCAATCACTACAGAGTATGTTAACCGGTGGTATTGCTTTTTCTAATCAAAGAAATAGCCATAGCAATAATCAAGATACACAAAGGAAATTGGTTAAAAATGGTGATAGTTTTTCACTGTATGCTAATAACAAACTGGCCGAGCAAAATGTGAGCTTTACCCTGAATATTGCTGCCAGTGAACAAGTAAGCACCAACACCCGTGTTTTATATCGTGGTATTGAAATTGGTGCCATTCATCAAGTTCATAGCCAAGGGGAATACCAGCAATTACAGTTAGGTTTATTAGCTAAATATCAGTATATCTTAAAGGAAAATACCCAATTTTACTTAGTTAAGCCCAGTTTAAGCCTGTCCGGTGCTAGCGATACTGATGCTTTGTTTGGTGGTACTTACATCACCTTTAACTTGGGTCAAGGTGATGTACAAACGCAGTTTAACTTATTTAACAAACCGCCGGTAAAATCGGCCAGCGCGCCAGGTTTACAACTTACCTTACTCACTGAACACGCCAGCGTAGCAACACCGGGTAGTGCGGTTAGTTACCGCGGTATAACCATTGGTCAAGTGGATAATGTCAGCCTAGATAAGGCAGATGATAATATTAAAGTCAGCATCACCATTGATGAAGAGCACCGAGATTTATTACAAAGTACCAGCCGCTTCTATAATGCGGGCGGTATTAGTATTTCTGGTGGTATCAGCGACTTCGTAGTAAAAACTGAATCACTTGATGCCATTTTACGTGGTGGTATCAGCTTTTACACTCCAGACACGGCACTAACGAGTTCGTTAACAACGAAAGCGCCAGTTGAAGAACTGGCAACGTTTACCTTATTTAAACATGAAGAACATGCCAAAGACGCCGGCCAGGCAATTAGTATCCAATTTAATGATATTTCCGGCTTAAAAGTAAATACCAAGGTGGTCTATCAAGAACAAGCCGTCGGTGTGGTTGAGCGTTTAATTTTTAGCAAAAATAAAGTTGGCGTTACCACACTGGTGTTACTCAATGATTTAGGTAGTCAATACGCTAGACAAGGTACTAAATTTTGGAAAATTGAACCACAAATAGGCTTAGTCGGTTCAAAAAATGTTGCCGCTTTACTCGATGGTGCTTTTATTGGTTTATTACCTTCGCATTCAGCAGAGACTAAGCAGAAATATGAGTTTCAAGCCCTTGAATTAGCACCTACGGTTGAGCAATTAGCTTATGGCTTAAATGTTAAGTTAACTGCCGCACGACTTGGTTCGGTACGTGTCGGCAACCCTATTTTGTATCGTCAAATTAAGGTAGGTAAAGTCATTGGTATTGATTTATCACCGACAGCTGATCAGGTGAATATTTTTATCAATATTGCCAAACGTTACGCGCCACTCGTAAACGGCCAAAGTCAGTTTTGGAATACCAGTGGTATCAAGATTGAAGCCGGCATTTTCTCTGGGGTAAGTATTGATTCTGAATCGATAGAAACTCTGATTGCTGGTGGCATTGCCTTTGCTACACCTGAGCTTGATAAAGACTCGACATCACTCCCAGCAAGTTTCGTCTTACATCAAGGTGTCGATAAAGACTGGTTAGAATGGCAACCTAAAATTGCCATTAACCAACAAAACGCTGCAGTAGACGCAAGGTAGAGTAAATACATTAATTAATTACTTACATTTTAATTATCGACAACAGTTTAATTTGGCGACTTTCTCATTTATCTTGGCTAATTCACTTTATAAGCGAACGCAATAATAAATGAGTAATCGCCTCAAAGCATTATTAGCTAATTGGTTTACCGAAAAAGACTCCTGCCAATGGGTGCTTGCCAGCATCATTGAAACCCAACGTTCCTCTTACCGTAAAGCGGGCGCTATGATGTTCATTAATAGCCAAGGCAAAAGTTATGGCCTATTAAGCGGTGGCTGCCTAGAAGCAGATTTAATGCGGCAAGCACAAAAATGTTGGCATAAAAACACTAACATTACTGTCTGTTACGATATGCAAGATGATAGCGATATTGCCTGGCAACTGGGCATAGGTTGCGGCGGTTTAGTGAAGGTATTACTACAACCGATTAACCGTGATAATAACTACCTCGACTTAGTCACTTTAAAAAGCCAACTCGATAACCGTAACCCTTGTTTTTATCATATTGATAACTTCTATAGCGAAAGCAGCTCTTCGACTATCGAGCAAAGCGCCGTTCAAAAACCCTATCAAGCTAACAATCAAGTTTTATCAAAGCCAGTCAACGCCCTTGAACCTCTAATTACTATTAAACCAGCACCCGCTTTAGTTATTTTTGGTGGAGGTTTAGATGCACAACCACTGGTTAAAATGGCCAATACCTTAGGTTGGTTTATTTGTTTAGTTGATAGCAGAACCGCCTACGCTAGAGCTGCCTATTTTAAAGAGGCCGATGTCGTTATTAATCAAGATTATACTGAGCTAGAACAGAGCCTACTGTTACCCAAAGCTGATGCCGTGGTGATAATGCATCACAACGTTTCCCTCGATGCTCGCGCCTTACAACTGATTAACAGCCAAGTTAATTTAGCCGAAGCTAGTTATTTGGGTCTATTGGGACCACAACACAGAACGGAACAGGTACTAGAACAAGCAGGGATGAATACAGCTGACTTACCTAATAAGTTAATGAATAAATTAGCCAACCCCATAGGTTTTGATCTTGGTGGTGAGCTGCCAGAATCTATTGCCCTAGCCATATTATCTCAGGCACATGCCGCAGTAGAGCAAGCATCAGGTCAATCTTTAGGTTACTTTCAAAGTCAGATAAGCAACATCACGAAAGTTGCGAATCATGCAAGTTAATATAATTTTATTAGCGGCAGGAAAAGGCCAACGTTTTCAAGATTCAGCACCCAATCAAGTCGGTTGTGACGCTATTAAACAACTCGCTAACATTGATGGTAAGCCGCTAATTGTTAGTAGTATTGATAAATTACAGCCTTTACTTGAGCACTCTGACGTTAACATTTTGTATGTAACTTTAGGGGCAAATAAAAATGTTATTAAGACAAGATTACCTGCTGAAATTTCGATCATTGCCAGTCAGCACTGGTCACAAGGCATGGGCCATACCCTAGCGGAATCGGTGCAATCTATTAAAGCCCATAGTAGTCATGTATTGATTGCCCTAGCGGATCAAGCCTTAATCAGCACCGATCATTATCAAGCGTTACTCTGTGCTAGCAAAAAACAACCGAATAAAATCATTGCCACCCTGTGCGATGGGCAGTTAATGGCGCCCGCTATTTTCCCGGAAAAATACTTTCCACAATTGATAAAGCTGCAAGGTGATAAAGGTGCCGGACAACTATTAAAACAGCATGCCTTACAAAAAGATGCAATCGGCTGTGCAAAAGCAAAATTAGATATTGATACCTTGGCTGATTTAGAGCAAGTCAGACAAGAGTTAAAACACTCTCAACAAGAGAATAACTTACACTAAAACACACCTTCACACTGTCAAAACCTGGAGCCAGTATGATCAAAATGACCTTAAATAATAAGCCTGTTGAGCTTGATGTTAATCCACAAATGCCACTGCTTTATGCCCTGCGTGATGAGTTAAAACTCACCGGCACCAAATTTGGTTGCGGAGCAGGACAGTGCGGCGCTTGCACAGTACATGTTAATGGCCAGGCAATGCGCTCTTGTGTGACACCAGTCTCGGCTATTGCTGAGCAAGCTATTACCACCATTGAAGGTTTAGCAGATCATAACGGTAAATTGGGTGAAAGTGCCGTACAAATTGCTTGGCGTGAATTCAAAGTGCCCCAGTGTGGTTATTGTCAAAGTGGCCAAATGATGAGTGCAGCTGCGTTATTACAAGCCATTCCTCAACCAAGCGATGAGCAAATCATTGAACATATGCAAGGTAATATTTGTCGCTGTGGCACTTATAAGCGCATTAAGGCTGCAATAAAGTCTGCTGCGACTCATTCATCAGCAAGTAGCTTATCAGCCAGTCATTCAGCTACAGGTAACTCAGCTGATAGCACCTTACCTGTTAGCACTTCACCTTCAAATAAAAGCAAAGTTGAAGTTTTTTCTGCCAGCCAGTTTGCTAGTAAGAAGCAAGGAGCATCATCATGAACGCTATTGAAAATGTCAGTCGTCGTGGTTTCTTAAAAGTTGCTGGTATTTCAACGGGTGCTTTTGTTTTAGGTATCAGCTTGCCTGTTGGTACGGCACAAGCCAAGTCATCGACCGGCGCACTCAGCCATGAATTAAACTTCTTTGTCAGTATTGCCAGCGATTCTATGGTGACCTTAGTTTGTCATCGCAGTGAAATGGGACAAGGTATTCGCACCAGTGTGCCACAAATTATTGCCGAAGAGCTAGAAGCTGATTGGCATAAAGTAACGGTTGTACAAGCCAAAGCCGACGCAAAATACGGCTCACAAGGTACCGCAGGCTCAGCGTCTATTCGTAATCATTTCACCAGCATTCGTCAAATAGGTGCTGTTGCCCGGGATATGCTTGAGCAAGCTGCCGCTAATATTTGGCAAGTGCCTCGTAGCGCTGTTAAAGCACATAAACATTATGTTGTGCATAGCGCTACCGGTGAAAAAATTAGCTTTGGTGAGCTTGCCAGTCACGCCGCCAAACTAACCCCGCCTGATAGCAAAACCATTAAATTAAAAGCGAATAGTGACTTTTCACTTATTGGTAAAGACGTCAAGTTAACCGACCTAGATGATATTGTTGCCGGTAAAGCGCAATACGCCCAAGATATTCAACTGCCCGATATGCTCATTGCCACTATCGTCAGACCGCCTGTGGTTGGCGGTAAAGTGATCTCCTTTGATGCCAGTGAAGCCTTAAAAGTAAAAGGTGTGGTCAATGTTATCGCCCTCAAAACACGCAGCATTCCAGTAGGTATCAATCCTTTAGGTGGTGTCGCAGTATTAGCCAACAATACTTGGGCCGCTATTGAAGGCCGTAAAAAACTAAAAATCAAATGGCAACTAGGTGACAAACAAAACCATAACAGCAATGAGTTTAGTAAACAGTTAGTCAAACAAGTGAATCAACAAGGTGAAACAGTTGCCAGTAAAGGCGATGTTTATAACCATCAATATAATGAAAATAATACCATAGCAGCAACCTACACTGTGCCTTACATTCACCATGCACCAATGGAAACTCCAGCAGCGACCGCTGTTGTTAACGGTAAAAAGTGTACCATTTGGGCCGGCACTCAAAACCCTCAGTGGGCTAAGGGTACTGTTGCCCGTGAGTTAGGATTAGAAAAAGACGAACAAGACAATATTGAGCTTAATGTCACACTAATGGGCGGCGCTTTTGGTCGTAAGTCCAAGGCTGATTTTATTGTTGAAGCGGTTGAACTAGCTAAGGCGAGCAAGCGTCCGGTAAAAGTCATTTGGAGTCGAGAAGATGATATTCAACATGGCTATTACCATTCAATTTCAGCCAATTACTGCAAAGCAGAATTAACAGCTAATGGCAGTGCCGATCATTGGATAAGTCGTAATGCTTACCCACCTATTGGTTGGTTGTGGAATGCCGAAGCTAAAGTTCCTAGTGATAATCAGCTAGCGCTTGGTTTTGGTGATATTCCCTTTGCCTTAAAAAATTTAAGCATCGAAAAACATGCGGTCGATTCTTTTGTTAGACCTGGCTGGGTTCGCTCAGTTGCCTGTATCAATAACGGCTTTGCTTTGGGTTCTTTTGTCGATGAATTAGCAGTAAAAGCAAAACTGCCCACCAGACAGATGTGGCTCAATTTACTCGGTGCAGATCGTCATGTCGATCCAAATGACAATGGCTTCAAATACTCTAATTATAATTTAGACTTAGCTGCCCACCCAATTGATACCAAACGCATGAAAGACCTAATCAACTTAATTAGTGATAAGGCAAAGGTTGAGCAAGAACTGCCAGAAAACCAAGGTTGGGGTATTAGCTTTTTACGTAGCTTTGGCTCTTTTGTTGCCGCAGCAACTAAGGTGGAAGTAGTTAACAATAAAGTCACCGTACTTGAAATGCATACCGCGGTAGATTGCGGCATTGTGATTACCCCTGATAGGGTTAAAGCACAAATGGAAGGTGCTATGGTATTTGGTTTATCCATTGCTTTGATGGGTGAGATATCAGTAAAAGATGGCCAGGTACAGCAAAGTAACTTTCATGATTACCCGGTAGCACGTATTGGCCAAGTACCTGAAATGCATGTTCATATTGTTAAGTCTGACGCACCTCCGGGTGGTATTGGTGAGCCCGGTGTACCACCAGTCGCGCCAAGTATCACAAATGCTATTTATCACGCCAGCAAAACACGTATTCGTGATTTACCTGTAAGCAAGGTCTTTACCGTTTAGAGCAATAAAAAGTGATGCTGCCAACTTATCATTTAGGGCAGCTATCAATTCAAAGCGGCTAAATAGAGTAACTGTATAATGTATATTTAAACCCTTATTCTAAATGATAACTATTAAGATTATTGGTTATTTTGATTTGTGCTACCTTTAGTGTATTCAAGGTTGAATAATTTAAAATACGGAGATTCTTTATGCCTTCCCAAACCCTATCACTTAGACGAAAACTACTCATCCTATTAGCAGCGGTTATTTTTGCATTGTTACTGCTGCTAACTACAACAAGTTATTTTAATAACCAAATAGGCCAGCTTAAAAAGCTAAAACATGATGTTCAACAATTAAAAATATATTCGCTGCAATTACGTCGTAATGAAAAAGATTTTATGCTTCGGAAAAAGTTGAAATATCTAGAAAAATTCAATAAAAATAATTTATTACTTGTTACCCTTTTAAAAGATATTGAGCAACAAAATACAAACATACATGCTGATATTCAATTAACTCAACTAACAAACTTATTTTCGAGGTATAAAAACACATTCAGCCAACTAACTGAACTAATGGTAATTAAGGGCCTAGACAAAAACTCAGGACAATATGCCCAACTACGTAGTGCTACCCATGAATTAGAAAAAGCTTTCGCATCTCAAAGTGATTTAGCAAGCCAAGTAATTTTACTTACTATGCGTCGGCATGAAAAAGATTACATGCTTAGAAATAACGAAGAATATCTCACTAAGCTTGCCATCAGCATAACTGAATTAAAATCCCGCTTTCCCAATAACCTAAACATAACCAATTTGATTAATAATTATCAAAATTCAATAAACTCCTATGCCGATATTAACCGTGAAATTGGTTTATCACCTACTCAAGGCCTTATCGGCGATATGCGCGCAGCAATACATAATGCAGAATCCTTATTACAAGTTTCTATCACTGATGCAACTGCATTCATAGAAAAAGAAGAGACCTTCGCCACGACTATATCTTTTAGCTTGTTTATTATTATTTCAATTGCATTATCTGTCTTCATTTTTAAGTTAATAAACATTGTTATTTTGCCTATTAGAAATGCCGTCGCAAGCATTGAAAATATTGTTAAAAGTAGGGATTTCTCCTTACAAATTCCGAAAGAAACAGATGATGAATTTGGCGAGGTAGTGGACGCCGTTAACCGTTTTATTAGATTTACCGATAAAATGAATAAAGCCGTTAAAGACTTGCAAACGGTCAGTGTGCAAGTCGAACAAAATGCTCAACTGACCGAGGCTAACCTTATTGAACAATCAGCCCAATGTGAGCAAGTATCTGCTGCGACCATAGAATTAGAAGCAAGTGCTCGGGAAGTGGCACAAAATATTCAGCTAACTACCGATACAGCACAAGAAATAGCAAAACATGTAACGCTCAATAAAACTCAACTTGATAAGTTAGCTTCATCATTATCTGGTAATGCCGATGAGCTGGTAAATTCTTCAGCGGATATCAGTTTACTAGAAAAAAAATGCCAATCCATCGGCGACTTTATTAATGAAATTAGAAGTATTGCCGAGCAAACAAATTTATTAGCACTTAATGCCGCAATTGAAGCGGCACGTGCTGGAGCACATGGCAGGGGTTTTTCAGTTGTCGCTGACGAAGTAAGGAACCTCGCCGACAGAACGCAATTATCAACAAGGCGAATAACTGAAATTATTAATGAGCTGCAATTACTCACTAAACATGCCGTCACCAATGTTGAAAAGTGCAAAGATAACAGCCTTGCCAATCTTTCTAATATTGAGACTTCATGTATTACCCTATCTGATGTTATGAGTTATGTAGAAACCATAAATCAAATGACGGAAACTATTTCAGGATCGACACAGGAACAAACAGCTGCTATTCACGAAATAGCCATGAGCATCACCTATATTAAAGACAAAAATACCGATTTATTAGGACAAGCAAAATCGAGTGTCTCTAATTGCTCATTAGCCAATGAAAAGACCTATAAATTACTATCACACAAGCTAAGTTAATATACTGATAAGCAACGATTAAACTATACGAAATAATCGTTGCTTATGAACGCTAACGGGGCAATTTAAACAAACGACGTTCTAAGACAAAGCCCATAATACCGCTAATCATTAACAGAACACCCAATACTTGCAACCAAGCGTTGATAGCTCTGGGTTGTTGTAAAGGCATGTCATGTTTTGATCTTTGGAATAAACGACTACCCCCTTCGACGGGCATCTCAAAATAGTAGCCTTTGTTTTCAGGGATTAGCTTTACCAGAATGTCACTACGCTGCGCCATAACAACTTTTTGCTGTCGCATAATTTCATCTTTCTCATTACGATCTTTAATATTAATGAGCGCGTGCCAGTTCTGGAAGATATCACTTGGCTCTCCTGCCAACACCACGCCATATGAGCGATACTCATAAAGATTTTCATTAAAAACTTGTTTGCTATAACCAAGATAAAACAGGGTCACAGCAAAGACAATTAAACTACTGGCGATATAGAGTAAATTACGCTGTTGCTTTAGCTGCTTAACACTTGCTTGTTGATATAGTTGTTCGATATCAGCAATCACTAATAAGTTTTTCTTGATATAACTTTTCTCTAGCGGCTCAATCAGTTGTTCCGCTGTTAACGAAAATGCACTGAGTAACTTTCTAAAGACTTCATTAGAAGGCAGTGACTTATCATTTTCTAGTTTTGATAAATAAGATTGCTCGATACCGGCAAGTTCGGCTAGTTCCGGCTGACTTAGCGATTTTTCTGCACGTAATTTCTTTAACTGTTCACCTAATGTCATGGCTAATATCCCATATAATTTGATTAATACTTTATCTATAGAGTTATAAGTAAAGCGCCGGCCGCTGATTACTTTGTTTTACTACCAATTAGTAATAACTATAAATTTTTATTATTAACTGCCTAGTAGCTAAGGGTATTCTTAGTTATTCCAAAAGAAATAACTAGCTGAATATTTGGGAATATTGCCATATAGATAAGAATATCAACACTAGCCATGCATTAAGATATCAATACTCGCATCTAGATGCGATATAAAAACCTAACATGGGAAGTTTTGAAATAACATTTCACATTGATTTCACACCGACCCTTTTAACCTTGTTGTCACTAATGCGAACTGATGCAATTAAAGGCAACAAACCATGTCTAGTACTACTCACTCCAGTAATATTCAAGCCAGCTATATTCAATTACGTAATATTAGCCAATCATTTGCGCTTAATGATACAAAGGTCACCTTATTCGAACAGCTAAACCTCACCATAAGACAAGGGCAGTCGTACGCCATTATGGGACCATCCGGTGCGGGAAAGTCTAGCTTGCTGATGTTGATGTCAGGTTTAGAGCTACCTAGCTCAGGGCAAGGTGTTTATGTTAAAGACGGTGTCAAAGGTAAACAAGAGTCTAGTTTAGAAGCGCTACGACCGGATATTGGTTTTATCTTTCAGCAATTTCATTTACTGCCCGAGTTAACGGCGCTTAATAATGTAGCTTTGCCGCTAAAGTTACGTGGTGATAAAGAGGCTATTAGCAAAGCGAAAGTGATGTTGACAAAAGTAGGTTTGCAAGACCGTATTCACCATAACCCAAATGAACTCAGTGGCGGAGAACAGCAAAGAGTAGCTATTGCCAGAGCGTTAGTTTTTGAGCCTCGCTTTATTTTTGCCGATGAACCGACAGGTAATCTAGATGAAAAAAGTGCTGGAGATATTGCCAATATATTGCTCAATTGTTGTAAAGACAGCAATGCCGCTTTGATCATGGTGACTCACAGTCAGGTATTAGCCAATAAAGCCGAACATGTTTTTAACTTAACCCATGACGGCTTAACTCAGCTCAAAGGTTACAACACTAAAATAGGACACTTGGAGGCAGCATGTTAATAACAAGTAGAGCCTTAATAGAAAGCAGAACCTTATTAGAAAGAACTAAATTGGCTTGGCAGTTTTATCGCCAGGAATACCATTTGCCACAGCAACGATTATTACGCTGGACACAAACGATATTGCTTATTTTTATGTTGGCGTTAACCCAATCGAGTTTTAGTGTTCAGCAGTATTTAACGCAAAATCTACAAGGATTATTAGGCGCCGATGCGAAAATAAGTCAGCGGCAACCTTTTACCAACCAACAGGTTAATGATTTATCTGAACAGGTAAAAGAATTGGTAGCAACGCAGCAAATTAAAATTAACTTCAGTCATCAAGACAGCTGGCAATATATTAGTTTAAAAGCAGTGGCTGATAGTTATCCCTTACAAGGAGAGTTGCTAACCGCGACTTCACTAGCTGGTAATACAGAGCAAAGTTTAACTGGTCCCAAACAAGGTGAAATTTGGTTTGATAGCCGCTTGTTCGCCAGTTTTAACCTAAAAACTGGCGATATTGTTCATATTGCCAAGCAAGAATTTGTCTTCACCAAGCTAATCAAACATGAGCCAGATAGATTAATGGCAGGCCATAATGTTGCTATGCGCGCCATGATAAATATTGCCGATATGGCAAAACTTAACTTTAGTGAAAACCTTATTAATTATCGTTATTTGTTAGCCCTTGATTCAACACAATTATCGTCCTTACAAGACTGGCAACAACAACATTTACCAGCAGCGCAACTTGTTCATAAACAAGGTAATCACCCACTGGCATTGTTTTGGCAACGCACAGAAAATTTTATTGGCCTAGCATCTATTATTTTATTCTTTATGGCGGCTATTGCCATTGAACAAATAGCATTAAAACACCAAAACAAAGAGCAATATTTTTCTGCTGTCTGTATGAGCTTAGGCGCATCAAAAAGCACGGGCATTGTCGTTTCAATATTGAAATGGTGCTTTTCCCTGTTGTTATTATTGCCTATTGCGCTACTTGCTGCTGCAGCTTGTCATTGGTTGATCATTCATTATTTAACTGACAATTTTCCAAATTTACAGTGGCAATGGCATTATGGTCTTAGCCTGAAAACCTTGGCTTTTATTAGTCTGATATTTGCTTTGTTTTACTTACCGGTTTGGTACTCATTACTTAATAGCAGTGTCGGTAAGTTATTTACTAGCGCAAAAAATACTGGCAGTAACTTTGGCCAAAAGCTGGTCTCTGTCGCGGTATTAGTGATAGTTGTTTTGGCTTACTCAGATAATGCTTTATTAACCATGATGCTAGTAGGCGCAATGTTGGTGACCATAGTATTAATACTGCTATTAAGTTGGTTAGTATTAACCTTAGGAGAAAAATTTACGCAAAATTTATCAGGTTTATTACCCTTTGTATTTTTTATGATGAAACAACGTTTAGTCAGTAAAAGTACCCAAATTTTAGGTGTCGGGTTATCGGCGTTTTTATTGCTGTTTACCCTGATGTTAATGCATGATTTAGGCAAGACTATGTCATCTTATCAGCGACAGCATGATGGCAACTTAATGGTGTCGAAAGCAACCAATGATCAGCTGAGTTACCTGAAAAACTGGGCCAGTGAACATAATATTATTATTCGTCAAAATAAAAGTTATATGCAAGCCAAGCTAATTGAAATTAATGAGCAATCACTGGCTGAGCATACGGACAAACCAAGTGATAGTTTGGCCACTTTCTCCCGTGAAATTAGAATGCATTGGAATAACCAGCTGCCAAGTAATAATCGCCTTCTTTCGGGTACTTGGTGGCAAGCTGATAGCGATAATTGGCAACAAGTATCGGTTGAGCAAGAAGTGCTGACCGATATGGGTCTGTCGTTAGGTGATGAATTAACTTTTATTATCTCTGGCCAACGTTATAGCTTTATCATAACAGCCAGTCATGAGTTCAAACCAGGTAACGGCTCTATTACCTTTTGGATACAAATACCAACAGCAGCGATCGCCCATATTCAAGCTAACCATTACAGCATGGCAAGCTTAGAAGTAAGTGAGCAACAGCAGCCACTGTTAGCTGAGTTATGGCAAAAATTTCCGACTCTGCGTATGGTGTCATTGCAGCAGATGACCGAGCGTTTCGACAATCTTTTAGCCATGATAACTAAGGTGATATCAGGCTTCTCAATGCTAATTATCTTACTGGCTGGCATCGTTATATTGGCGTCAATTAATGCGGTTGAAGCGAACGAGCAAAAGAAGAATAGTATTATTATGAGTTTTGGTTTTAATCGAATGACTTGTTTAAAACTTAATATTATTGAATGGCTTATTACGGCCATGATTGCTGCTGCTGGCGCAATAGTGGGTACTTACCTTGCTGGTTTACTCATTTATAAATCTCAATTCTCGCTAAATTATCAACCAGACTTTGTTTGGCTGTTTGTCACCTTATTTATAATTTTAGCCAGTGTTACCTCACTCGGTATTATTGCCAGCAGAAAAAGCCTTAACAGCTCGATTAGACAACTAATGACAGAATAAATAATTATTATATTCCCGAGCATTTCACACTTGTTTCACATTGATTTTGACATGCTAAGCGCAACTAATAAATGGATAGATAAGCGAGACGGCAATGAAAAATCGTAAACAACAAATGAATAACCTGACTACTTTTAAGTTAAGCAGTTTGATACTAATCATCCTAATGTTAATAACCCTGCAAGTTAGCGCTGCTTCGGTAAGTAAGAAGATTTTAATGGTGGTAAGTGGTTATGGCCAAGAGGATAAATCAGCCGGATATGAATTTGATGAATTCTCTAAAGCCTATTTAGTTTTCAAAGCCAATGGCATTAGTGTTGATGTTGCCAGCGCGAAAGGCGGTATAGTTGAGGCCGGTAAATACGACTCTAGCAAAGTGTACAATGCCAAGGCGCTGGCTGATAAAAGTATTATGGCTAAATTAGCCCATACCTTAGCCACGGGAGAGGTTGATGCCAGTAAATATAACGGTATTTTTATTGTTGGCGGTAAAGGCGCTATGTTTGACTTACCTAAAGATAAAGCGTTACAAACTTTAATTGCTGATATCTATCAACAACAAGGCTCAGTTGCCGCGGTATGTCATGGTCCAGCCGCCTTAGTAGATGTTAAGTTAAATGACGGCAGCTACCTAGTTGCTAACAAAGCTATTAATGGTTTTACCAATGTGGAAGAACAGCTGTTTGGTAAAAAATGGTTAGCGAAATTTGATTTTCTGTTAGAAGACAAATTGATTGAGCGTGGTGGTAAGTTTCAAGCCAGTGATATTATGTTAAGTCACGTCGCTATTGATGGTCGCTTGATTACCGGACAAAACCCAAGTTCAACCGTGGGGGTAGCTAATGCTTTGGTAAACAGCCTAGGTATTAAAGCCGTTGTTACTGAGCAATACCAAGGTGACAAAACCTTAGCGCTAGTGGCTAAATTGTTAGCGGGTGATAAGACCGCATTAACCACCTTAAAAGAAAATCAAGCAGATTATCACTTACCGTTAGTGGGCATGTACGGTTTTTATTATCTAAAAGTGGCCGAAAGTAATAGTCAAATTGCCAATGCTTTAATGCTAATGACAGCAGCACAAGCCGAAATGAATAATCCTATGTTAGATATGAAAATCGCCACAGCACAACAAAAGCTAGGCAAGGCCGAAATGGCAAAAAACACCTTAGCTCAATTATTACTGGAAAAACCTGATTACCAACCAGCGAAAGATATGTTAAAAACACTATAGTAATTAATAACTAACTTGGCAGTAGCAATATGACATCGACAGCATTACAGATTTTATTAGTAGAAGATCAGCTCGATATAGCACGCAATATTGCTGACTATTTAGAAGCTAAAGGTCATGTGCTTGATTTTGCCACGCAAGGACAGCAAGGCTTAGATCTAGCATTGAATAATCACTATGATCTGCTTATTCTGGATTTAAATCTGCCGGTAATGGATGGCTTAGTGGTTTGCCAACAAGTTAGGACAAAGTCTACTCGTCATATTCCTATATTAATGCTTACCGCTAGAGACAGTATTGACGATAAAGTCTCTGGTTTTACTGTCGGTGCTGATGATTACTTAACAAAACCTTTTTCCTTGCAAGAATTAGAAGTGCGTTGTTTGGCACTATCAAGAAGACATTTATTGCAAAGCGAAAACGTGGTTAATATTGGCCCGTTACAACTCGATAAAAAACGTCAAACGGTGCAGCGTGATGGTCAGTTACTCAACTTACATAGCATGGGTTATCGTATTTTAACTGTGTTAATTGATGCTTACCCGCAGGTGGTCAGTCGCTCACAATTATCACAACAGCTTTGGGGTGATGCACCGACTGAGTCAGACGCATTACGCTCACATATTTATCAGCTACGCACTGTGTTGGATAAACCCTTTGCCACTGCACTGTTAAAAACCCGCCATGGTGTTGGTTTTGTTTTGGATATTGAAAATGATAAATAGCAGTGTCACTCCAGCAAAAAAACATCACAGCTTAAGTCGACGTATTGTCGCGCAGTTTTGTATATTTACCCTTGTACTATCAAGTCTTTATGGCCTCTTAAGTTTCTCACTTATCTATGATTTAGAAGATAACTTTATCTACAATACTATGGATAACGAAGCTAAATACCTGACTGAAGGTTATCAGCAGCAAGGTCAGTGGCCAAAACCTCGCAGTAACAATATGCAACTGCACTTTTCCAAAGACACTTTACCGGATGCAGTGACCTCAAAATTAGTTACAGAGCCCAAACGAGCCGAATTTTTTGGTAAAAAAGGTCTGCACTACCATCTGTATGCCCTACCTGATTTTCAGGAAGTTTATTTGTTAGCCGAAGTGAGTGACATGTTGTTAGTGCGACCTATGAGTGGCAGCTTATTACGTTTATTACTGGCTGCTAGCTTTGTTTTAATGATAATAGCCTGCCTTATTGCTTGGTTATTAGGCCGTAACACCGCTAAGCCATTACAACAGCTTGCTGACTTGGTTGATGGTGTAGCACCTGAACATATTCCTGATAATTTTGCCGAGCAATTTCCTCGTAATGAGATTGGCATTTTAGCCACTACCTTAGAAGAAACCATGGCGCGAATTAAACAAGCTCTGGCAAGAGAAAAGAACTTTACCCGTGATGTCAGCCACGAGCTGCGTACACCCGTTGCCATCATTAAAAATACGGTAGAAGTTTATCAAAGCCGCCATAATCTAGATAAAAGTGCAGATCAACAAGCTAATGATGCCCTAGCCGTCGATACCCTAATGAAGCGTATTGGTGATGCCAGTGTGCAAATGGAGCAAACCGTTGTGACCTTATTATCATTAGCACGAGAAGAGCAAACTTCTGTTGATAAATCGGCAGTGAATTTAATCGCCTTAATTGAACAAGCCGTTATCGATCACAGTTATTTGCTTAATAACAAAGCCGTTGAAGTTGTCGTTGACGACAATACCAATACTAGGCTTTACCTGCAGCAAGGCATGTTAAAAGTATTGCTAGATAATTTAATCAGCAATGCTTTTCAGTACACATACACGGGTGAGGTACGCATTAGTTATCTCGATAATCGTTTGATTATCGCCGATACTGGCTCGGGTATAGAAGCTGATATTGCCGACAAAGTTACCGAACTTGCAGTAAAAGGCAGCCAAAGTACCGGCTATGGTTTTGGTTTATCTATAGTGAAACGTTTATGTGAACATCAAGGCTGGCAACTTAAAGTGAGCAGTACCAGCACGAGTCCTAGTCACGGTAGCAGTAACGCCATAAATAAGGGGACCGAGATTTCAGTGCTATTTAGTAGTTAATAACCCCTTTTAGCATAGGCCTTTGCTGTCAGAGCTTTTCGGCATACAAATACCCGCTAAGCTAAGTAATTAAATTCATATAATATTAATTACTTAACAAGTTAAACCCACTCAAAACTTAATAAGAACTATTTGCATAAAAGAGGTATGATATCGGTCAGTTTTTATATTGAGTGTTTAATTATGCTGCCGCCAGCGCGAATTTTGATCATAGAAGATGACTTAGCACTTAACGAGCAAGTTACAGCTTTACTAACTAAGCATCATTACCACGTTCATCAATGCACCGATGGCGAGCAAGGTCTATCGGCAGCATTATCATTAAACTTTGATCTCATTTTACTTGATGCTCGCTTACCTAAGCTTGATGGCTTCTCGCTATTAACCTCATTAAGAAAACATAAAAAAACCCCAGTGATTATGGTCACTGCCTGTGGCGCGGAAGAAGAAAGAATACAAGGCTTTCGACAAGGCGCAGATGACTATTTAGCTAAACCTTTTAATATCACTGAATTACTATTTCGTATTGAAGCCATATTAAGACGCACCTTAGTTGATCCTACTGAGGCAGTTAAATCGACCAGCCAGCAACACCTTGAAGTTGATATGTTACAACTCAATAAACATGACATGACACTTTCATATGCTCAACAAGCCATCAAAGTAACTGCCATTCAATTCAAGTTGCTCTGGGCCTTAGTAACCCACCAAGATGAAGTATTAAGTAAGCCTTTTTTATACCCTTTAGTACTAGATCGTGAGTTTAGCTTGTATGACCGTAGTTTAGATATGCACTTAAGCCGGATAAGAAAAAAACTCATCGCCGCCGGTATGTCAGCTAACCGCATTGAAACCGCCCATGGCCGCGGTTATTGCTTTAAATAAAATACTTAAACTAAGCCCGCTAGACATCGTTTTTCCTTTTTACTTAAGTTCCTTAATGCTAACTGGTGCTGAGTTAACCTCTTTGAGACCAACATTATGAATAAACAGTTTTTTTGGAAGCTTTGCTTAATTATTGTCGCCGGTTCAATGGCTCTGTATTGGCTTATTGATCTGTTATCCAATCACACTGAACTGCGTATGAGTCATATAGCAACGGAGCATCAACAACAAATACTTGCTTATGCAGATCAGGCTGAGCAACTTTATCTTCAAGGTGACATCATTGCGCTAACCGCCTATATGAAAAAAATTCAACAGCAAGAGCATACCTGGGCATCGGTTGTGCAATCTCGGCTAAAGCCTTTAGCGGGCACTCGCTTATCAAAGAGTTATATTGAAGAATTTACTTTAGGCAGAGATGTCAGCTGGAAGATTCATTTATATTTTAAAGAGAACCCTGTTATGGGTGTTGTCTTTGCTGATAAAACAAGCCATTTCTTAATGCAATTACCGGCAAGAATGCGACCAGGAAGTTATTGGGGCATAACCTCTTTAGTGTTAAAAATTGCCTTACCTGTGGTGCTACTGAGCTTATTAACCGCCTTGCTGTACCGACATATGATGCAACCATTACGTCGATTAGAGCAAGCCAGTCGCAAGTTAAGCCAAGGTGATTTTAGCGCCCGAGTTTGTACTCATTTGGGTAATCGTAATGATGAATTTACGCATGTCGCGCAGACCTTTGATGCCATGGCCCAGCGCATAGGTAAAATGGTAACTCGCCAGCGAGAATTTATAGCCGACTTTTCCCATGAATTACGTACACCAATAACGCGCATTGAAATGGCACTCGCTTGTGCGCAATCGGAGCTTAATAGCCAAGAAATGCTGGCACGTATCGCGCTAGAAGTTAAAGGTATGCGTAAACTTGCTGAAGATTCACTAACCCTTGCATGGTTAGATAATGAGGAGCCAAAAGCCAGTGATGAAAATTTTGATTTGGTCGACTTGCTCGACAGTATTCTTGACGATGGTAGTTTTGAGTTCCCAGATAAAGTAATCAACAGAGAGCTACCTGAGTCATTACTATTTTATGGTAATAGCCGTTTACTTGGCCAAGCTTTCGAAAACATTATTAGAAATGCCCTGCGCTATGCCAAGCACGAAGTGCTATTGGCACTTGTTATTGAAGAAGATGAAATAGTATTAACTATTGCCGATGACGGTGTTGGCGTAGAGCACCAGCATTTGGCTGATATATTCAAAGCCTTTTATCGCATCCCTACCATACAAGTGCAAACTATTAATCCTGGTTTTGGCTTAGGCTTGGCTTTAGCACAACGACAAATTATTGCTTGCCATGGCCAAGTGTTTGCCACAAATCGAGTAAAAAGTGGCTTGAAAATAACTATATTACTGCCAATATCCGACGAAAAATGTAACCGACAAATGTAACAATTGTAAAAGTACTTTAGTTTTGCTGATAAACGTAGAGAATACAGGCGAATGGGAATTATTATCATTTGCTTTATTGTTAAAGTAGCTTTAAATATTTTATAGCTCCCGATATCAGGGTTAAGCAAATGATTTCAGCTTTCTGCCAGTTACCATTCAAGAAACATGCATCTTGCATGGTAACTGGCAGAAAGCCCAAAGATGCAGCTAAAAATCGAAACAGACAGAGTTTATTTACCTTTCTAAAGCCTAAAATCCAATTGAAAAATATTGGGAAATGCTGAATATCCTGTATCAAAAAAATAGTTTCAACTGCTAATTAGTGAGTTCATCACACTCCCTGAATAATAAAACAATAATTATTAACTACTTTAAAACATGAGTACATTAAATGAAAAAAATACATTTCTATAAGTACAAACGAACATTATTGGCGTTGGCGATTGCCGCATCATTTGGTGCTAATGCACAGGAAGATAATGCTCAGTTGCTTTCTGCTGAAGACAAGGCTGCTAAAGAGCAAGAAATTGAAAAAATTGTTGTTACCAGCAAATTTCAACAATCACTAATCAACCGTATTGCTATTACACCCAAAGAACTGCCATTTACATTAGATATTGTCGACAGCGAACTGCTAGAGCTTCGTAATTTTACTCGTCAAATTGAAGCGTTAACTACATTACCTAATATTGCCCGTACCGAAGATCGTAATGGCTCAGGTACCACCAGCTTTCTTTCTCGAGGATTTGCCGCACCTATTCTGGTAGATAACCGTGTCCAGAATAACTTTAGAGGCGCGGGCGCACGTGATGACTCCTTCGTAGAACGTTATGAAATACTAAAAGGTCCAGCTTCTATCGCATCGGGTCCTGTTGGTGCCGGTGGTATTATCAATACCGTGACAAAATCGCCTGAACTTGAAAGTTTTGCTGGTGTAAAATTACGTGCTGACCAATTTGGTAGTGCCGGTGTTGATTTTGATGTCAACATAGGTGAAATAGGCCACTCAGATACAGTATTAATCCGAGTAAGCGGCGCTTATCGAAATTATAAATTTGACGCTGATCACGTTGGCCGTACTACAACCGCTATTCGCCCGGTCGCGATATTGAATATCAGTGATGATACTTCAGTAAAAGCCAGTGTTGCCTACCGTAAAAATGAATCCAATCCAAATGGCGGCTTTCCAACCCCTAATGGTGAAATCCCAGCAGGTATAGATACGAATACTTTTCTTGGCTTCGTTGACGGTGAAGTAAATTCCGAAGATGTTCTTTACAATGCCGAACTTAACCATGAGTTTTTAGATAATTTAAAGTTAACAGTACGTGGTAGCAAACAATCAACTGATATGGATTATAAACATGTTGGTGGCATTTATAGCTATGATGGACTTACCACGGGTGATTATACCTACCTATCTGAAAATGCAGCACAAAATGAACTAAATGCGACTTTTATTGACGCACAACTTGCTTACCAAGCGAACTTTTGGGGACAAAATCAGGATTTTTCTATTGGTATAGCTCACCAAGAAGATGATTGGACACGTGAATTCGCAGAAAATTATCGCTGGGAAAAAATATCGCTAGATGAAATTGCCATGCCTCATTACGGTTGGGATGAAGCAAACTACGGTGAGTTTCAACTTTTCCAATCAACAGACGCAAAACTTAAATCAATTTTTGCTGAAACTGCACTTCGCCCAAGTGAAAATCTTACCATTACTGCTGGTATTCGTTATGACGATTTAGAGCAAAATAACTTTCGCCGAAGTGCTTATGGTTACAATGACAGTGATTTAACCACCAGACTTGGTGCTTCATATTCGGTAACCGAAGATATAAACGTTTATGCAAGTTTTGCCCAAGCATTTGTGCCTCAATACCGCGTACTGAAAGATGGTTCACCAACACAAGCTGAAACATCTGATGGTATAGAAATTGGCGCAAAAGGCTCCTTGTTTGATAACAGAGTTTCATTCCAAGCTGGTGTTTTTTCAACTCAACGTAAAGGAGTAGCAATAACAGATCCAAATGATCCTGATTATGCCATTATTGCTGATGAAGTAGATGTTCAAGGCATAGAAATATCCACGAACACTATTATCACCGACGCGTTAAGTTTTACCTTTAATATTGGCTATACAGATATCGAAAGTAGTGACGAGGTGCCAGCGCCAGTTTTCCCAGAGGTAACCGCAAGCATGTATCTTAACTATGAATCGCAATCTGGTTCGTTAGAAGGTCTAATAGTAAGCGGCGGTTTCCGTCATGTCGGTGAAAGTCAAAATAATATTATGGCTGAGCATACTTGGGACGGATATAATGTTGCCGACCTAAACGCCAGCTACCCTGTTACTGAGAATATTAATGTATCTGTAGGTATTTTGAACTTAACTGATGAAAAATACATTGAAAATACGCAAGTGGCTGGCGTTAACAAATTCCGCTATGGTGCTGTATTAGGTGCTCCCCGCACTGTTACAATGACACTTCGTTGGAATATGTAGAGGCTTTTGAAATGGTAAATACCAATGCCTTAACGGCAAGAAATTGGTATGACCGTGGTAATGATTTTAACTGCGCTGGCGATTTCGCTGGCGCGCTTGATGCATTTAAGCGTTCTATAAAACTTAATGCTAAGGCTGCAGCCCCTTGGATAGGTTTAGCTAAGCTACTTGATGCCAATAGTCAATTTGAAGAGGCTAGACAGTGTTTTTTACTGGCAGTTTCAGCTGAGCCAAATCACTTGATGTCACGTCAAATGTTAGCAACAAGCCATCAAAAGTTAGGTTATGTTATCGAAGCAGAGCGTGAATATAACAATGCGATTAAGCTTGAGCCTAATTCATATATTAGCTATTTAGGACTAGGGCAATTGTTCGAAGATATTGGCAAACCAGAGCAAGCTGCCGATGCCTATCGACAAGCAATAAAGTCTGCGCCTAAAAAACAAGATGCGCTAGCTAGTCTACTCGACTTAAGCAAGTATATCGATATTTCTCAAGAAATTGAGCAAGCTGAAAATATGCTTGAAAGTCTTGAAAATAGAGAAAAATCGCTCGTTGGATACGGCTTAGGTAAAGCATACGAACAACAAAAAAACTATGATGCCGCATTCGAGGCTTATACTGTTGCGAATATCGCTCGCAGGAAAGATTCAGGCGCATTCAACCGTAAATCCTTTGATGCCCATATCGAAACTATGATTGAATTATTTTCTATCGACTTTTTCAAAAAACGTCGGGGTTGGGGTAATCAATCCGATCAGCCAGTATTTATTGTTGGCTTGCCACGTTCAGGTACTTCGCTAACTGAGCAAGTTTTAGCCTCTCATCCTCAGTGCTTTGGTGCAGGTGAGTTGAATGTATTAACTGATTTGGCAACAGGAACACCCGATAGGCTTGGTAATGGTGAAATTTCATGGCCGGAAACGGCCAGTCATTTGTCCAAACAGCAAGTTCAAGAACTAGCAGAAGATTATCTTGTTGATTCGGGGAAACGTGCCCCTGATACAGTGCGTAAAGTTGTCGACAAGCAACCTCTTAACTTTTGGCATTTAGGTTTGGTCGCTATGGCATTTCCGAATGCTCGTATAGTTCACTGTACTCGGGATATTAGGGATTGCGGCTTATCGATTTTTACCCAGAACTTTAATGCAAGCCAAAGTTGGTCCACTGATCTTGACGATATTGCTTATTATTGGCAAGGCTATAAAAAGCTTATGCAGCATTTTAATCAAGTGAGTGGTTTGCAAATACTTGAGGTTAACTATGAAGACACAGTCTCTGAAATAGAGTGGCAAAGCCGTCGATTACTTGATTTTATCGGCTTACCATGGGATGAGCGTGTATTAAATTTTCATAAAAATGATCGTGCCGTACAAACACCAAGCCGTTGGCAAGTTCGACAACCCTTATATCAAAGCTCTAAAGCGCGCTGGCGAAATTACCAATGTTATCTAGCGCCATTGATAAAGGCAGCACAAGCTGAATAAATCTCAGCTAAATGAAGGTTACAGTGAACTGATCAGCATGGCTAATCTGACCATAGATCAACTAAAAGCGAGTGCTCTAACAAAGCACTCGCTTTTTACATCTCTGATAAAACCTCATAAATATCCAATTTACCCCTTAACTGAATAATATTTCACATTAGACAACACTCAATGGTTGACAAAAGCGGCTATTTAAATGACTATATAGCCATCTAAACGCCCAAACATCCAAAAAACAAATAAAGAAGAAATATTTTGACTACGCAATCAGAGCTGCAAACCAGATACAATGATATTAATCGAGGTGTCTACTTTATTGGTACCACACCACCTAAAAGTGATACACCACTTGATAAAGTGAGCGAGATTGCCGACAAATTGCTTGAGCGCGTTAGTGATATCGACTTTGATGGTCTGATTGTTTATGACATTCAAGATGAAAATTCACGTATTAGTAAACCTAGACCTTTCCCGTTTAAATCAACCCATGATACGAGACTTTATTCTTCTTTATTGAATAAAAAATCTAATCACCCGGTAATTACTTATAAAAGTGTTATTCAATCTAATGGTGATGACTTTAATGAATGGGCGAACGAAGCATGGGAAAAATATGGCGTGAAGGATGTGGTGCTGGTTGGTAGCCCGTCAAAGGATAATAAAGTTTCCTTACCTTTGGCTGATGCTTATAAAACCTTAGTAGATAACCCTCATGATTTTTTCATTGGTGGTGTCACTATTGCCGAGCGCCATGCCAGTAAGAAAAATGAACATGAGCGTTTAATTACCAAACACAAACAAGGTTGTAGTTTCTTTATTTCTCAAGCTATTTACAATCCACAAGCGACCATAGATTTACTTACCCGTTATGCGATTGAATGCCAAAAACAAGGCTTAAAGCCACAGCGCTTGATCTTAACATTCTCGCCATGTGGCAGTAAAAAGACCTTAGAATTCATTGAATGGCTAGGCGTCAATGTTCCAGAGGCGACCAGTTTACGTATTCTTAATGCAGATAACCCTTTATACGAATCAATTAGAAATTGTGTTAACAGCTTGCAACAAATATTAGATGCAATTCTGCCTTATGATTTACCACTAGGGTTAAATATTGAGAGCTTAACTAACCGTAAAGAAGAAATAGACGGTTCAATTTTGTTATATAAATTACTGCGTTCAAAAATGGATAATTTTTTAGCTAAAAAAGAATTAGCAGCGTTAAGTAAATCATAACGGCTATTTTGCTCGCAGTGAAAATTCCGAAAATCAAGGCCAGTGTTACTTTTTAACACTGGCCTTTTTTATAATTAAATTTTGTTGTTCTACCGCCAGAACTTTTACCTTATTACTGATAAACTAACATTACACCACGATATATCGTGTATTGACGTATAATACCAATTGAAATAGTGAATCGACCAACTTAGAGCTTCAGTAGCGAGCTTAGAGCAAAAAAAATGAGTTAAACATAATTATTCTATATTTCATTCATTTTTTGATGTGATCAGTTTGCTACTGAGCTCCCGAAGGGCGAGTTTAAAAGGCTTATATGGGGCGTTATTGATTTTGACAAGGGAATAACCATTCTCTTCAATCACTGCCTTGCCTCTAAGCCTTTTAATTCTCGCTAAGTGGTGCATTCATTAATTCAATTGGTATAAGCAAGAGAAGGTAAAGCATGGCCGCAAATATAAAAGAGTTCTTAGCTGACTCACAACTACTGCTTAATGCCGTCGGCGAAGGTGTTTATGGCTTTGATATAGACGGTAATGCCGTGTTTGTTAATCCGGCCTCTGAGCAAATGACTGGCTGGCTGTCAGCCGAATTACTTGGTAAAAATATCCATAAATATCACCATCATAGCCATGCAAATGGTGAGCCCTACCCTAGCGAAGAATGTAATATTTACAATACCATGCGCGATGGCGTAGAGCGTAAAATTACCCATGAAGTGTTCTGGCGCAAAGATGGTACTAGCTTCCCGGTAGAATACACTTCAACACCCGTATATAAAGAGGGTGAGTTGATAGGCGCGGTCGCGGTTTTTCGCGATGTCAGCCAGCAACGATTAGCGGATGAAAAGCTCAAATATGCCTTAAAAACCGTACAAGAGCTGACCGAAAAGCTGCAAGCAGAAAATACTTACTTACAAGATGAAATTAATGAAAGCTGGAGTGGCTCTGGCTTAGAAGGTAACAGCAAAACCTTTCGAGATATGCTCAAGCAAATTAACTTGGTCGCTAAAACTGACAGTACGGTATTAATTCTTGGTGAAAATGGCACAGGTAAGGAAGTGGTCGCCCGTAATTTACATCAACTCAGTCAACGCCATAACTCGCCACTAGTCAAAGTAAACTGCGCCGCCTTTAGTGCTAACTTACTCGAGTCAGAATTATTTGGTCATGAGAAAGGTGCCTTTACCGGCGCGATCGAAAGACATAAAGGTCGCTTTGAGTTAGCCGATAAAGGCACACTATTTCTAGATGAAATTGGCGAATTAAGCCCCGAGGCGCAAAGTAAATTACTGAGAGTGTTACAAGAGCGAGAATTTGAACGTGTTGGCGGTACTAAAACCATTAAAGTGGATTTACGCATTATTGTTGCTACCAACCAAGATTTATTCGCCATGGTTGAGCAAGGTAAATTTCGTATGGACTTGTACTACCGGTTAAATGTTTTTCCCATTGTTATGCCGGCATTAAGGCAGCGTATTGAAGACATCCCCTTGTTATGCAACAGTATTCTTAAACAGCTTAATATTAAGTTAAATAAAAATATTACCGGCATTAACAAACGCAGTTTGACCAAACTAGCCAACTATCACTGGCCTGGTAATATCAGAGAGCTGCAAAACATTCTTGAACGCGAAGTCATTTTATCAACTACCAGCATGCTCAATATTAGTCAAAATTTCAGTAAGAGCCATAGCGTTACCAACAGTGCCAATAAGCCCTTAGCTGAGATAGAAAAAGCCTATATTATTGAAGTACTAAATGATTGTAGCTGGCGCATTGGTGGTGATAATGGTGCAGCGAAAATACTTGCCTTACCTGATAGTACCTTGCGTTCACGAATGAAAAAATTGAAAATATCCCGCCTATAATCCAGTCTCAAAGCAAACAGCCACGACATATCGCCACTACACGATATATCGTGGCTTTACCTTTTACAATAAATTTAATTTACATTAAAATACAACGACTTAAACAACGAATTTTGTGGCGCGTTTATTGATATAGGGTAATTACTCAATTATGACCCTGTAGTAATTAATGAAGTTTAATATCAAAGAAGAGCACCTGATCATCAAACCCTATAAAGCCGAGGGCGGTGTCTATGTAAGAGAGCAAAAAGGTTTTTACCAACAAGTTCGCCGAAATATCGGTTGGCTTCTGATGATGATGTTTATTGCCATGCCTTGGGTACAATTTAACGGCCAACAAGCGATATTATTCGATGTCGTTAGCCAAGAATTTCGTATCTTTGCCGTTACCTTTTGGCCGCAAGATTTTATCTTTTTGGCGGGGGTATTAATGGCTGCAGCCTTTGCCTTATTTTTTATTACCACCTGGCTTGGCCGTGTCTGGTGCGGCTATGTTTGTCCACAAACAATTTGGACGTTAGCCTATGTTTGGATTGAACACAGAACTGAGGGCACACGTAATCAACGTATAGCCTTGGATAAAGCCCCGTGGACAATGAACAAGATTAGCCGTAAAAGCCTCAAGCATATTTGTTGGTTGCTGATGTCCCTGCTCACCGCAACCACTTTTATCTCTTACTTTGTCCCAGTGGGTGAATTATATCGTGGACTATTCAGCTTTGACTTGAGTGGCGCGGTAACTTTCTGGGTGTTATTTTTTGCCGTATGCACACATGTAAACGCCGGCTGGATGAGAGAACATCTTTGCATTCACTTTTGTCCATACTCTCGCTTTCAGTCGGCCATGTTCGACAAAAATACCTTTATGGTGGCTTACGATAGCAAGCGTGGTGAAAACAGGGCGCCTCGTAAACGTAAAGACGACCCAAAAGCACTCGGTTTAGGTGATTGTGTCGATTGTAACTTGTGTGTCGATGTCTGCCCTGCTGGCATAGATATTCGCAACGGCATTCAATATGAGTGTATCAATTGTGGCCTTTGCATTGATGCTTGTGACCAAACCATGGAAAAGTTTAATTATGCCAAAGGCTTAATAAGTTATACCAGTGAGCAAGCATTAGCAGGAAAAGAGACCAACAGGTTCAATATCAAACTTGTCTCTTATGCTAGCTTAACCTTAATTTTTACCGCCTTAGTGGTTTTTGCTATTGATAGCAGAATCCCCTTAGAAGCCAATGTAATTCGCGATAGAACGGCTTTGTATCGTGTTAATTTTGAAGGGGTAGTAGAAAACACCTTCACCTTAAAAATTCTAAACAAAAGTCAGGTGCCACTGCACTTTAAAATTAATGTCGATGGTTTAGCGAGCAGTGAAGTAAAACTTGATAAAAAAGTACTTATTGGCGCTGGTGTTATGCAAGAGATCCCTATCACCTTGGCTATTGATGGCTATGAGTTAAAGAAAAAAATAACGACCTTTAACTTCATTATTCAAGCTATCGAACAACCCGACATTATCTTGCAAAAGAGTAGCGTATTCTTTCGCAATTAAGCGCTTTTAAATAACAACTTTAAGTTACTCATTGAAGTAACTTAAACGAGTAATTCACCCAAAAGGCAAGTGGCCTGCTTTATCTAAACCTATTAGTAAGCCATCTAGCCTTTTAAGTAAGGGAATTATATGAGTATTACAGCAACTGAATTTCATTTAAACGGTAGTGGCTCAGTCACTACAGAGCCGGAGACGGTTAACAAAATCCCCGGAAACAGAGCTGTTTGGGTGGGTATCTTCGCCGAAATGACAGAATTCGCTTTATTTTTCTTGGTGTATTTTATTGCGAAAGCGCACTACCCAGAGCAGTTTGAGCAAGGTCCACTAGAGTTAAATACTTTAGCGGGTATGTTAAATACTTTTGCCTTAATCACTAGTAGCTTTTTTGTTGCTAAGGCGCTAGCAGCCATTCGTATTGACGACCCTGAACAAAGTATAAAATGGCTATGGCGAGCGGTTTTTTGTGGTGGCATCTACCTAGTAATTAAAGTATGGGAATACCATTGGAATGTCGGCCAAGGTATTGAAACCAATACCAATGAATTCTACACCATGTATTACTACATGACTTTCAATCATCTATTACATGTGGGTTGGGCTAGCGGTAGTTTACTCTGGGCCATTCACCAACTTAAAGTCGGTCGTTATACCAAGGAAAATCATATCGGTTTTACTGCCATTGCTTGTTACTGGCATATGGTTGATCTGGCTTGGGTGATCATTTTTCCTCTTTTGTATGTACTACGTTAGGAATATTTATTATGAAAAATAACTTATCTCTAAACTCAATAAGTGCGCTCGATTTTTCCTGGATTTTGTTAATGATAATTACCGCAGCCAATGCCTTGGTGGCAGAAACTGCCGAACCAAGCCTAGCTATCACCGCGCTAATTTGTGGCTCTATTGCTTATAAAGGCCGGCGTATAATGGACTACTTTATGGAGCTTAATCATGCCAATAGTACCATTCAATTTTTTATGCGTAGCTACTTTCATGTTTTTCCTGCCCTGATTTTTTTAACTGAGTTATTTGCTGAAGAGCTAGCGGCATTAACCACATTGTGACTATATCCATATTTTCACTTGAGCTTAGTTAACTCAATAACCTTAACTAAAACCTAGCGAAACACTTAGATGCAAATGAGAATTGTTTTTATCTGTGGTTTGTTGTTACTATAGTGATCTCATAATTTTAGCGATAAGGAACTATCACAATGTCATTTTTACGCATTAGAACAGTATTATTTACCACGCTAGTCGCACTGACGTCTTACCAAAGTAACGCCCACGAAGTTTGGTTAGAGCGAGACGATAATGGCCCGGTTAGAGTTTACCTTGGGGAACCGGGAGAACCAGAAGTAGGCAGTGAAATAGATAAATTAATCGGTTCACAGGTTTTTATTGCAGATCGCCAAAACATTACAGCACTTACACAAAAAAATGATCACTTCGAGGCGCTAGTGCATGGCACAGGTGATGCCCGCTTATTTAGTGATCAAGTTTGGCAACCTTGGCAAATGGATGATAGTGCTTGGTGGCAATTTTGGAAAACTAGTGAAGGAAAACTGCAAGGCGGTATCTTACAAGCCCGTGTTGGTCGCAGTGAAACCATGGCAAAGTTAACTTATGAACTAGTACCCGTTACTGCTAATGGCAATATTTTCACTGCCATTTTTGCCGGTAAACCTTTAGCGAACAAATCAGTATCATTACTTACACCAAGTAAAAAACAACATGAGTTCACCACCAATAACCTCGGTCAAATTGAGATTAAATCTCACGAAAGTGGACGTTTTATTTTGACTAGTGTTCATACGGTAGATAAACAAGCCATGCATTCCGGCAAGCAAGTAGATAGCTTAATGTATATCAGTACCCTGAGTTATGTAGCGCCTTAATACTGCTAGTTAGTAAAAAAATAGGAGCCATAAAAGGCTCCTTTTTAATAAATTAAATTATCTCTCGTGGCCAGTGCAATAAGTGCTGGTTTGTTATTGTCTGCCACTGTCAGCGCAAATACTGATACTCAGCAAGTCGATGAGCAAGAACAACAAATTGAAAGAATTATTGTTACCGGTCAGAAATTTGCCCGTACCCTACAAGAAACCACCACCAGTGTTGCCGTTGTCACCGCACAGGACATTGAGCAACAAAATATTACCAGCTTTTATGATGCCCTAACGATAACAGCAAATACCCATGCAACTGCCGATGGTAGTTTTAGTATTCGTGGCATTAACGGTACCAATGTTTCAGGTGGCGGTAATAGTTATTTAGCCAGTGTTTATGTTGATGGTGCCTCATTGCCCAGATAAATGATAGACGGCGGTAGTTTCTCTACTTGGGATGCCAATCAGGTAGAAATTTTACGGGGACCACAATCGACCCTGCAAGGCCGAAATGCATTAGCTGGTGCGATAATAATGAATACTCAAGCAGCAACGCATGAATGGCAAGGCAAGTATAGATTGCAAATTGGTGAATACGGCGAAAGAGAAGCGGCAATCGCTTTTGGTGGTGGCCTTATTGAAGATCAGCTCGCTTTTCGTTTTAGCGGTGAACATAAAGAAGCCGATGGTTTTATTGAAAACCTTACCCTTAAGCAACCAGGCAATGCTCGCGAAGATCAACTTTATCGCTTAAAGTTTTTACTGACCCCTGATGCCCTGCCAGACCTTAGCGCTCAGTTATCTTATACCCATGCCGAAAATGAGCGCGGCCTGAACTGGATTAACAATCCTAATTATGGCAACGCCTCTAAAGAATTTTCTGTTTATAGTCATGCTTATGTCTATAACAATCTTGCCAATAAGCAATTTTATGATGCCGACTTAGTATCGTTAAAACTTGACTATCTACTCAATGATGTATGGAATTTTACCTCAGTAACCACATATTCTACAGTTGATGACGGTTCAATTCGAGATGCCGATGGCACTGCTGAAGAGCTAAGTCGAAATAATTGGAACACGAGCATTGATACATTTAGTCAAGAATTACGTTTGACCTTTGACTATGAAAACCTGCAAGGCATAGTCGGTGCATACTATTTTAATGAAGACATAGGTAGTAAAACTATTGGCTTGAGTAGTTTATCATTAGATAGAGCCGGTTTAGATGATGAATTTTTAATGAGAAATTATGGTCTAGATGCGGGAACCGCTGGCTTAGTAATGGCGCAATATGACGCTTTTAATCCTGCTCTATATGTTAATACTGGCGAGACAACAACAGAGGTGACCAGTTATGCGTTATTCACCGACTTTGTCTATCAAATAACCGAGCAATGGGATATCTACGCAGGTTTACGTTTCGACCGTGAAGAGCAGAAAAATGCCGACAATAGCACGGTAGCATTGAACAATGGCCATTTACTGCCAGACCCTGCCAGTTATCAAGGCACACCATATCAAGGGATCATACCATTAATCACCGGACTTAATGCCTTTATCCACAATAGTGTCGAAAACGCGAATGGCACAACCCCGTTAGTTGATGCCAGCTTTGACACTGTATTACCTAAGATTGGTGTTAGCTATCACTGGAATGAAGACTTAACCACTAGTTTTACTTTTCAACAAGGTTATCGCTCTGGCGGTGTCGGTACTAATACCGCAACCGCAACCGCATATCAGTACGACCCAGAATATACCAATAATTATGAATTTTCATTACGCTCTACTTGGTTAGAGGGTGCCTTAGTCGCTAATGCAAATATCTTTTATATTGACTGGACAGATCAACAAGTCAGAATACAACTCTCTGGTAATGTTTATGATAGTGAGACAAAAAATGCCGGTAGCTCTAAACTACAGGGCTTTGAGCTAGAGCTAAATTACCAAGTAAATAGCCAGTTTAAACTTTATTCATCAATCGGGCAGGCAAAAAGTGAATTTACTGAATTTTTAGTTGCCGCACCTAAATCAAACACCAAAACGAGTGGCATAAGTGCCGTTAATGGCGATGATGTTTATGATTTATCAGGCAGAAGTTTTGCCGATCCCCCTGAATGGACCGGAAATATTGGCGCTACTTATACCGCTGATAATGGTTTATTTGCCAATGTCAGCGCTAATTATGCCAGTACTTCACCAGGATATATTAACCCTTATATTAGTGGCCACGAACCCGGCCACGAATATTATGATGTGCAAAATGATAGCCGCACATTAGTTAATATGCAGTTGGGTTATGAATGGGACTCTATTGGTGTTTACTTACTAGGCAGCAACATTTTTGATAAAGAGTATTTAGAATATAATGGCGAAGAGCGCCTTACTATCGGTCAGCCAAGGCAGCTTAGTTTAAGTGTTAGAGGCAGTTTTTAGTTAACTAAATTACCAGTAGAGAGCCCTAGGTTCTCTACTGGTTTTCAAAAACAGCTATTTTTCAGTCTAACTCTGACCTCAGCAATATCTACCAGCATAAAACTTGCCGAGTTAGCCAAATAACATGCACGAAAAATAAGAATCATCTGCCCGCTTATACAATGATTTTACTGGTTATTATTCTTAACTATTACTCTGCCTGTTAATTACCTATATATGTTATTGCCAATTAATTCCAAGACACACAAGCTAGTACTTTCACCTAAGAATTTCGACTAGTTCAAACCAGCATATTAATTACCCGTTAGAAGTTGTCATCTATTTGTACAAAGTTGTTTTCAATATCAGTACTTACTGATAACATCAGACCAGTTAATGCAAACGACTATCATTCCGATTACCAATACCGTTATCCTAAAGGTCTAACTAATGAAATTATCTCTCGTGGCCAGCGCAATAAGTGCTGGTCTTTTATTGTCTGCCACAGTCAGCGCAAATACCGATACTCAAGCAGTTGTTGAGCAAGAACAGCAAATTGAAAGAATTATTGTCACCGGTCAAAAAATTGCGCGGACTCTGCAAGAAACCACCACCAGTGTCGCTGTTATCACCAGTGAGCAATTTCAACAACAAAATATAACTAATTTTAATGATGCTCTTAGCTTTACCGCCAATGCTTACGCAACGCCGTCAAATGGCTTTAGCATTCGTGGCATAAACGGTCAAAATGTTTCTGGTGGTGGTAATAGCTATTTAGCCAGTGTTTATGTTGATGGCGCGGCGCTACCAAGACAGATGATAATCGGCGGTGGTTTCTCTACTTGGGACGCACAACAAGTAGAAATTTTACGAGGCCCTCAATCAACACTACAAGGTCGTAATGCTTTAGCCGGTGCGGTAATTTTAAACACCAAAAAGCCCACCGATGAATGGCAAGGTATTTATCGCTTACAGGGCGGTGAATACGGTGAAAAAGAAGCTGCGCTCTCTTTTGGTGGCGGTATTATCGAAGACCAACTAGCCTTCCGTTTTAGCGGCGAGCATAAGGAAATAGATGGCTTTAATACCAATATTACCCGTAACGAGACCAGCGATTTTAATGAAGATGATCTCTATCGGCTAAAAGTTTTACTGACTCCCGATGCGATACCAGACCTTGAAGTACAACTAAGCTACACCCATGCTAAAAACACCCGTGGCACCTTCGGTGTTTATGAAGCGGAGACTGGCAGCACTTATGACCAGCGTTATACCAATAACAATGATAAACAAGAACAGTTTTATGATGCCGACTTGATCACACTAGCGGTTGACTATCAGCTTAATGATGAATGGAGTTTCACCGCCGTTACCGCCTATTCTGCTGTCAATTCAGGTTATGACTGGGATGGTGATAATACCCCGGCAGATCTAGGCACCCGACTTTATGATGCCGATGTTGATAGCCTCAGTCAGGAACTACGCTTTAATTTTGATTATGAAAAATTGCAGGGCATTATCGGTGCTTACTACTCCAATGAAGAAATAAACACCGATCTTTCTGGTACTTCTTATACCAAGTTAGCGAGTGTTGGTTTAGATAGCGGCTTCTTACAAAGAAACTATGGCTTAGATGCTGGTACCGCTGATTTAGTTATGAGCCAGTACAGTGCTTTTGATCCAGTAAGCTATTTAAATACTTCAACCACAGAAAGTGAAGTAACTAGCTATGCTATTTTCACTGACTTTGTTTATCAAATATCTGAGCAGTGGGATATTTATGCCGGTTTACGCTGGGATCGTGAGCAACAACAAAATGCTGGCAGCGCAAATTTAAGCTTACTAAATGGTCAATTAATGCCTGATCCCGCTAGTTATCAAGGCACCCCTTATCAAGGCATCATCCCTTTAGTTACCGGCTTAAATGCATACATTCTCGGCACATTGCAACAAGCAAGCAAGACTAGCCCACTGGTTGATGCTGACTTTAATACCTTATTGCCTAAAATAGGCGCCAGCTATCACTGGACCGAAGACTTAACCACCAGTTTTACTTTTCAAAAAGGCTACCGTTCCGGTGGTGTTGGCACCAATGATGCGAGAGCAGAGTCATTCCAATACGATGCTGAGTATACCGATAACTATGAGCTATCTTTACGTTCTAGTTGGTTAGAGGGTGCGTTAATAGCGAATGCCAATATCTTTTATGTTGATTGGCAAGATCAACAAGTAGTGGCACAGTTATCTGAAAATACTTTTGATACCGAAACTGGAAATGCCGCTAAGTCAACGGTAAAAGGTTTTGAAGTGGAAGTAAATTATCAGCTTAATAATCAATTGACATTCTATTCAGCACTCGGTCAGGCGAAGAGTGAATTTACTGACTATATCTTGGAAATACCAGGTGAAGGAAGCATTGACCTATCGGGTCGTAGCTTTGCTAACTCACCTGAATGGACTGCCACTATAGGCAGTACTTATGTTGCTGATAGTGGCTTCTTTGCTGATGTAAATGCCAATTATGCCAGTGACTCACTAGCAGACGTTAACCCATACGCTCGAGGTCTAACCGAAGAAGATGCAAACTTTGATTTGCATAATAACAGCCGTACCTTAGTCAACATGCAACTAGGTTATGAATGGCAAAGTGTCGGAGTCTATCTAATTGGTAAAAACATTTTTGATGATGAATACATTGCTACCAGACAAACCCACTATATTACCCTAGGTAAACCTCGACAAATTAGTGTCAGTGTTAGAGGGAGTTTTTAGTTAGTTCAAGACAGAGTAGTTAACTTACACTGTCACTAAATTTCACTACATATAAGAAAGGAGCCAATTGGCTCCTTTTTTATTATTCATTACTCTAGAGACTAAAAAATGTTAAAAATCTCTTAGCGACTGAACTTAACGAATGACTTTAATTGATGACACTGGCTTTACCTATTGAATTTTCAGTAAGTTCATCCGTGTTTATTAGCTGCTCATCAATAACAGCTTCTGCGCTACTAAATAACCTTGATGATACTAACCAACAACATAACGCTAAGCTTAACAACATGACTTCGACAATAAGTACATCAAAGTGCCCTGCGTTAAACATAACAACAATACCTTGTGACAACATTAACCAATCTAAAACAGGTATCATCGCTAAAGCCAGTGCGGTAATTTTTAAGAAGATTGCCGCGAACTGCTGTTGCGCTTTAATCAGTAATGAAGCAATCAAGCTAGCCGCTAAACAAGCAAAGAAAATTTGGCCAATTACATCACTACGACCCAGTAATTCTAATGGCAATAACCTAGCGCACAGAAAACCTACCGCTGTCGCGAAAATAGTGCCAATAAAACCACCTGTGGTCATTGCCCTAACGAGTTGTAAGCCAAGTTTATTTTGTTTTTCACTACGTAAATTAGCTCTTTTTTGTAACCACATTAAGTTGCCGGTTAAAATGATATAACAGGTACCTATACCCAAGACAAAAAACAATATGCGTAGTGAATAACCAGCAAAGTCACCAAAATGCAAGCTAGCAATAACCGCTAAACCACCGCGGATATCATTATCATAATTATTTTTGGTCAGATAAAGCTCACGACCCGAGGCAATATGGTACGTCACTTCTTTGCGCGTTGAAAATTGACTTTTATCATCACCACGAAAGGTGACCGAGGCACTTTCATCGCCAAAATGGTCGATAGACATACGTATTATATCTACCTCCCCTAGAGATGATTTTGCTGTTAGCAATAACTTATCTAAACCTTGCACCGGAATGGCAACATTCGTTTCCTCAAGGTGAATATCAACCACACCTGCGGCTTTAAATAACTTAGCTTGATCACCGCCATACAGGGCAACCGCATAAGATATTTGGTAAACAATTAATAGGTTAAATACCAAACCTGAAAATGCGTACATAATATGAAATGGTAAACCCATAACGCCTATCAAGTTATGGGCATCGAGTAATTTATCTTTTTTACCGTCTTTACGGTATTGAAAGAATTTACTGATGATCTTACGCCAGTGAATGACGACACCACTTAGTAGCGCGACAAAAAAGAATAAGGTCACCACACCAACAAAGTACAAACCCACCTCAGGAATATGTAAATTGTAATGCAGTTGATATAAGAAATTTCCCCATTCAAAAGCATTGCCATCACCCAGTATTTTACCGTCTGGTGAAATGATCAGGTGTTTATCGATATGATCTTCAACATGCTCGTCTAGATGATCCTCAAGATCATCAGGTAGATTAGCCTCTGCTACTATTTTTTCTTCAAAATATATATTCGTACTTGGCAGCTCTGCTGTTGGCATCTGCAAAATAAAGTAGCCATGAGTATTCACCTTATAATCTTTTGCTACTTGGCTAATAACCGCATCAATGGAAAAAGTTTCAAGCTCTTCACTGCTGACAAAGTAAGGGTCGCGTTCCCAAGAAATAATGTCTTCACGGAACAAACTCAACGAGCCGGCAAAAAATATAATAAATAATATGGTAGAAATAATTAGGCCAACCCAAGCATGCGCATTGGTTAGCGATTTTAGTGCATCACGTTTCATCTTTAATTACCGCAGTGAAAGTAGTAGAAGGTTGAGTAAAGCCGAGGGCGTAAGAACCATAGTTAGCTTTAACCAAGCCTTCTTCGCACTAGTAAATGAATAAGCCCAGACTTGTATACCTGCCCAAATAGGGAAAGCGCACAAAAGTCCAATTAATAACATGGTATCTTCTTTTATTGGTAACAGCAGATTCAGATTTAACACCACAGAAACGGATATCAATAAGCCTAATAAAAACCCGGCAAAAGTACGTGACCACATCAGCTATAGCTCCCAAAATTAAGTCCTAACCAACTAATAAAAGGTGAAGATAGCGCTAGTAAAAAAATCAAAGCACTACTGAGATGTAAGTAATATTTTTTATAAGCACTTATCAGAGTAACTAAGGGGAGAAAGCAACAAACCAACGAAAAACCGGTTATTAGTGCCGAAACGGTCGGCAAATGCTGCAATAAAATAACTAACATCAGCAATAGTAGGATTACTACGGTAATGCTACTAACTAATTTTGGTAGCGACTTTTTCAAAAAAGTTTGCCGTGAACTGGTACCGTACCAAATAAAGCAGGCCAGCCAGGCGGGAATAAAACTTAACAACATAACACTCTCTAAATCACAGCTGCAAACAATAACAATTATTATTTCTATTTATGATAAGGCGAGATAGAGTTTTAAGCAATAGCTGGACAAAAGCAAATGATAATTGATAGCATTTATTTAATAATGAATCACCTATCGCACTATATTAATATCGAAATGGAACAACTGACTGCTAGCACTGGTCGAATTTACTAACCGCTGTTTTGATATTTACTAAACAATAACTGATTTGACAATAATTGATTACCTATAACAACATAAGTAACTGATTTAATCGCATTATATATAATGGCACTATGTTTGCTCTCTACGGCTAACTACTTAAAGGAAATAAAATGAAGCAACTAGAAGACATTAAAATAAATATAAAAATAAAACTCTCTGCATTATGGGCAAGCTTAATGTTCATGTTCATTTATGCTGACTTTATTTCGCTGATGATACCGGGCCGAGTTATGGGGTTCAATGATGGAGCTATGGGACTAGGCACCACAACACCAATGAAGCTTGTTATCGTCGCAGTGCTAATGTCTGTACCTGCATTAATGGTTTACCTCTCTTTAGGTCAAAGGGCAAAATTTAGTAAGGTACTCAATATCTTATTTGGCGCTTTTTATGCCATCATCATGACACTAACCGTTTACTCTTCAATTAGTGAGTGGCGGAGCTTCTATATATTGATGGGAGTTATTGAAATTTTTATTTGTTTGTTCATCGTTTGGAGTGCTTGGAATTGGCCAAAAGCTAATGAGCAGTTGAACTGCCAGAAAAATAACCTTAATACAGACCAAGGGTAAATTAATGTCAATAAATCAAAATGCTAGACTTGCTGGTTTACTCTACTTGATTGTTGTCCTTACTGGCATTGTGAGTTTGGCTTACGTTCCCTCTCAACTCATAGTGTGGGATAACCCAGCTTTAACTGTAGAGAATATCAAAACTGCAGAATTTTTATTCCGGGTGGGTATTTTTAGTGGCGTTTTATGTTACATCGCCTTCTTAGCATTACCTTTTGCTCTTTTTAAATTATTTGAAAAAACTAACCGTGAAGTTGCCCTTTTTATGGTCATTTTTGCCGTGATTAGTGTGCCTATTTCTATTTTTAACTTGATTGGAAAATTGGATGTATTAACAGTCATAAATAACACCGCGCTATTAGAGCTATATTCCCCACAACAAATAAGTGCCCAAGTTATGACAATGTTACGTTCATACAATAATGGCATAACAATAGTTCAAGTTTTTTGGGGATTATGGTTATTTCCTTTCGGCTACTTAGTATTTAAGTCAGGACTGATACCGAGAGTCTTTGGCATCTTATTAATGTTTGGTTGTATTAGTTATTTGATTCGATTTACCGGAGCAATACTACTGCCAGAGCTAGATATTCCTAGTTTTGTCAGATTACCTGCATCAATTGCTGAAATTGGTACATGTTTATGGTTACTTATCATGGGGGCAAAAGATCCGTCAATTGATAAGCTTAAATCTGTGTAATCGCGTAGCTTTATATATAAAGTAGCAGGACTGGCAATAACCAGTTCTGCAACCTAACTTCAAAGTTGGATAGATCTTTACAGAGCGGTTTTGATCGCTTTAACGTTGAGCTAACTTTAAAGCCAAAATGCAATTAGTATCAAGTTAGTCAAGTGGCTGTTAAAAGTTTGCTACTTTCATTCCGTTTCACCTGCTCAAGTTTGATTATTGATCTAATGTATCTTTGACTTTATCTACTAGTTTTTCCGCCTTGCTTTCCAATAGCCCAAAACCTTCATTTGAACTTTGGTATTCATCAAAGATATCGTTCAGGTAATAGCTGTAGCCTATGAATAATATAAACGCTATCACTAACAATTTAATTGCTTTTTTAAGCAAACTGACAATAAAAAAATAATTAAAAAAAACAAGCCAACGATATATAAAGGATTACCTTGTAAAAACTCTATGAACGATGCCACTTATACTCTCCTGTCGTTATTATTTTGATTTAAATTTTATTATTTCAAAGGTGTGGATGTCTATGTAAATCAAACTGTTTTTAACAGCGAGTAAAAATATTGCTACTCGTGGAATTTTTTAATCAAGTACATTTAATTAAATGCATCAGTGATTATTCAACTGAGATAAGTCACATTAAATACCCGCAAGACACTATTAGAGCACTCCACTCCCCTTAAAAGGCTGCTGAATACAAATTGCCGCTAAGGACTTCTCCGTGCGCTATATAGTCCTTTAAGTCTGAATACCACCATAATTAACGTGTTCAGATCATGTGCCTGCATCATACGAATATTGTGCGCTCAACATTTAAATGATTTCCGCATTGCTTTCGATGTTGTAGGTACGCCTTAGCTCAATAACGAATACTCAGGGCTTGCTTAAATAACTTGAAATATAAAAAATTTACTGTTGAATGAATGGTTTAAAGTCGTAGATAAAATCACTCAGAAAAATGGGAACCTTTATTTTTTTATGTTAATATTTTTTAAATTTTTAATGTTATCAAGGAATAAGATGAATTATAAAACACTAATGCTAGCTATGTCGGTTAGTCTAATATTCACCGGTTGTGCAACGGTTGAAAAAAAAGAAATTCACAACACACCAGTTAAATCTCCCGCTATAAGTAAAACAATCACAGCCAGTGCCGATCAAACTAGATATCTAAAAAGAAAAGTTGCTATTGGTCGTTTCACCAACGAAACAACCTACGGACAAAGCTTTTTTATTGATAACGATAATAACCGTATTGGTAAACAAGCCATGGATATTCTTTCATCAAAATTATTTGAAACGGGTAAGTTCATCATGCTTGAGCGTGCTGACTTAAGCAAAATTGAAAAAGAACTCTCTATGTCAGGCAGTTCTGCACTAAATAACGCAGCTGATTTTATAATTGTTGGTTCAATTACGGAGTTTGGACGTAAAGAAGTTAGCGATGTAGGCGTTTTCTCACGTGTTAAACGTCAAGAAGCCAATGCAACTGTAAATATTCGTATTATTGATGTCTCTACAGGTCAAATTATCTACTCAGAAAAAGGTAAAGGCATAGCTTATTCTGAAGCAGGTACTGTACTAGGTGTGGGTGACAAAGCCGCTTACGATAGTTCGTTAAATGACAAAGTAATAGATGTTGCTATTACCGATTTAGCCTCAAATATTGTTGAAAATATGTTAGGTAAAGCATGGCGTTCTTATGTTCTTTCTTATGATGAAGGCAATTTGATAATTTCTGGTGGTAAGTCTCAGAATATTAAACAAGGGGCAATTTTTGAAGTAGTCAAGGCGGGTAAAAAAGTTAAGAATCCTCAAACAGGTATGTTTATCACCTTACCCGGTAAAACGATTGCTAAAGTTAAAGTGATAAGTTCATATGGCGAATCACCAGAATCAGAAGTTTCATTTAGCCAAATAATAGAGGGAAACTTGGACACTTATATCAAAGCAAATGATTATAAAGATTTGTTTATTCAAGAAATTATTAAATAACAACATAAGGACATTAAAATGAATATTATTCGGACATTATTTATATTTTTACTACTGGCTATGACATCAGCTTGTAGTAGTTACAACACTTATAGTTCAGGTCAAATGACTACAGAACCAGTATCTTATCTTTATTTCACAGGAAATATTACAAACGCTGAAGTTTCTATTGATGGCGCTCCTGCATTTTTGGTAACCAAAGCAGGCCCTAAACAACAATATAAGGTAACACCAGGTAAGCATACAATTATAGTTACCAAACGAGGTCAGGTAGTTGTTCAGCGTGACGTATTACTCGGCGATGATCATGAAAAAGAAATAAATATTCCCCAATAAAAATACCAATAACAATAATCATAGGATCAACATGAAATTAGTATTAACACTTCTGTTATTTACCGTAATTCTTAGTGGCTGTAAATCAACACCACCAATGTATATGTATGAAAATTACTCTGAAAGTTTTTATACCCTGAAAAAAGAAAGTGGCCATGAAGCTGATTCGCAATGGCAGAGCTCATTAGAAAACATTATCAAAAAATCAAATGCTAAAGCGGTAAGAGTTCCACCGGGAATTTATGCAAACTTAGGTTATATTCAATTAAAATCAAATAATTACCCAAAGGCGATTGAATTTTTTGAACAAGAAAAAAGCATTTATCCTGAATCAAGCAGATTTATGGAAAATTTAATTAAAAAAGCAAAAGTGAAGGGATAATCAAAATGAATATCATTGAAAAAATAAAAACTTCACTACTAACCATATCGATACTGTTTCTCAGCGGCTGCGTAGCGCCAACTTACGTAACAAAAGGGGAAGAATTCCCTAAAATGTACCAAGAAAAGCCTCGCTCATTGTTAGTTATGCCACCAATAAACCTAAGTACTGATGCCGAAGCAAAAGATTATTATTCCACGACAGTTGAAATGCCTATTGCTTTACATGGTTATTATACCTTTCCTTATCAACTTACTGCTGATGTATTAAGACAACAAGGCATTTATGATAGTGAGCTAGTTTATGATGTACCGCTAAATAAGTTTCATGAATACTTTGGCGCGGATGCAGTACTATTTACAAAAATTGTTAATTGGGATACTTCATATACTGTCTTAGCCTCAACGTTAACGGTTTCTATCGATGCAGAGATCAAATCAACCAAAACCTCTGAGATTTTATGGCAATATAATGGAACGGTTGTTATTGATTTATCTGTAAATGGTGGCGGAGGAATAGCTGGTTTACTCGTTAGCGCAATAGCAACAGCAATCAATACCGCAGCAGCTGATTATACGACTTATGCTAAACAAGCAAATGGACGGTTTATTGGTAGTATGCCTGTTGGGCCATATCATCCAATGTACATGAAAGATCAACAAATTAAACTGTTAAAACAAAGTAGCAACGACTAAATCGGTTAAAATACTCTTAGTGGGCTTTTCGTGGTTCGAAAAGTCCACTTTGTTGATTAGATAAATGGACAAAATACAGTTAATCCAATTTCAATTTACTTCACATTTTTGTCCGCTATTATTCACAACCTAATTCGACAGTTTACAGATACAAAATCTAATCATAAACAGTGATTGACACTGGTAACCTAATGTCGGCTCAGTGGTAATTACTGACCATTACAGTTCACACTTGTTGATCAACAATATTCAACAGTCTGCGAAGTTATTCAGCCTAATACAAAAAAGCATCACCATGAGTACCCCGCGGTGATGCTAACTTTCTAAATAAAGTTTATTGTATTTAATCTTTATTGATTTCACTATCATTGGCTTGCCACTGAAATAACTCATCAAGTGGTGTAGCAAAGATATCAGTTAAACAAAAAGCTACTTCTAATGACGGTGAATACTTACCCGCTTCAATAGCCGCAATTGTTTGCCGAGTTACCCCTAAAGCTTTGGCTAGCTCTTGCTGAGTCATCTCATCTTTTTCAAAGCGTTTTTTTCTTAACTGATTACTAATAATACCTTTTGGTTTTTTAGTCATGTCTTTTACCCTTAACTACTCACACTTACTATTTACGTTAACTATTCACATTAACGATTCAAATTAACTACTCAGGTTAACTTCTAAAATTAATTTCTAAAGTTAACTAAGCCCTGCAACTAAGCCGCTTTACGGTAGCGATAAATTTGTGTAGCCCGTGCAACAAACTCAACCCATAAGCCTGAAAACATCAGACCATGAATGATAAAGTCGATAGGTGGCACGTTACTAAAAAAGGGATAATTAATAATAACCCCTTGGCAAAATACATGTACAAGTAATATAGCAATACAAGTACTCAGGTTAAAATAGGCCCAAGTGGTCGTTTTCGCCTCAATGAGCTCATCTCTTTCGTCAACCAAAGAGATGTCTTCATCATCGCCGGTGATTTTTTTAATCACAGCTAATGCTATAAAGGCTATTACTACAAAAATAGTGCTAACAATTATTGTTTCTACCCATAAACCAACAACTTGTTCTGCGTGGCTCGAAAAAGTCCCCTCGAGTTGCATCAAACCCGTACCATAATACCAAGCAATGAATACAGTAAAAATCACACTAATCCATGCTGTTTGTTCACTAAAATTACTATTTTTTAAAATCATATATTACCTTCCTGGGTTTTAAATGTTAAATAAACTTAACACAAGGTAATACCCAGCCGACTCTATGTCAAATATTATTAACATTGTGTTTATTTAAATTAACATGACTAACTCAGTCGTTAAAGAAGGTTTTGCTAAAAAAATTTTACTATACTTAACGAATCCGCCCTTAACTGATAGGTAAGGATCATGCATTTTGAAACTGGTATGTTGGTGCTGGTATTTGTGGTGCTATCACTAATAATTGGTGCCATCACCCGTGATGCACTAAAGAATACTCCCATCCCCTATTCGGTTGCACTACTGGTCATTGGCTTGGCACTAGGTTTGATCCAACGTAGTGGCGTCTTCCAGCAATATATACCTTTGATGGATGCTACCGTTTTAATGGTCGCCGACGTCGACCCTCACTTAATCTTATGGCTCTTCTTGCCTATTCTTATTTTTGAAAGCGCCTTTGCCATGGAAGTACATTTATTTCGGCGGATATTTGGGCAAATTGCGCTATTGGCCGTGCCCGGATTAATGGTGGCAACCTTGTTAACTGCGGTACTAGCAAAATATGCCTTTCCTTGGGATTGGAGTTGGCCATTATGTTTTATGTTTGGTGCTCTTATTAGTGCGACAGATCCCGTTGCTGTGGTGGCATTACTAAAAGAATTAAGCTCACGGAAACGACTAGAAACGTTAATTGAAGGTGAGTCTTTATTTAACGATGGCACAGCAATTGTCTTTTTTATGCTATTTCTTTCTATGGTGGTAAGCCCTACCGAAGCGAGCATAAATCCGGCACTAATCGCCTGGGATTTTTTGCGGGTAGTATTTATTGGCGGCTTTATCGGCGCGGCCTTTGGTCTTATTGTTATTCATTGGATTGGCCGAGTATTCAACGATCCTATGATTGAAATTACTCTTTCTATCGTGGTCTCATACTTAGCCTTTATGGTCGCCGAAGCATTACATGTTTCCGGTGTAGTGGCGGTGGTGGTATTAGCGTTAATGTTTGCTAGCTTAGGCCGTACTAAAATATCTCCTGAGGTCAGTGGCTTTTTACATCATTTTTGGGAAATGATGGCCCATATAGCCAATACCATTATCTTTCTCTTGGTTGGCACACTCATCGCCGGCAGAGTGCAACTAGATAACAGCCAAATGTGGTTTACTCTGCTAATTTTATATATCAGCATACAGCTTATTCGCAGCTTTTCAGTCGCCTTGTTTATGCCGCTACTTAAACGTATTGGCATTGGCATTACCCGTGAAAAAGCTATTGTACTGGTTTGGGGCGGTTTACGCGGCGCGGTATCATTAGCTTTGGCACTTACTGTTGCCCAAAATGAACTTATCCCTAGAGAAATTGGCGACCAAATTCTGTTTTTATGCGCCGGAATTGTTGTACTCACCATGTTACTTAATGGTGGCAGCATGGGCTGGTTACTGAAAAAATTAGCGCTGAATCGTTTACCCGAAGCCAAACAAGCCACCGTTGATAAAGCGGGGGGCGAGGTGAATAAAACCTTATCTGCTATTTTACCCGAGATGATGGCCGATGAGTTTTTAAAAGGCGCTAACTGGCCACAAGTAAAGAAAATTTCCGGTATTCACGCGGTCAGTAGACAAACCCAAGTGGAGCAAATCAGTGAAGAAGAATTGGTCACCGCCTATCAACGGCGCTTACTCGAAACAGAGCGCAAACATTATTGGACTCAATTTGAACAAGGCACCTTGGGTGAAGGGGCAACGAACAAACTGGTATCCTCGGTTGAACATGCCTTAGATGGCACACCCACCATAGCTCCACGTTCTGAGCTAGAAAATTTGTGGCAAACGCCGCCACTGTTAAATGCTTTAAAGAATATTAAATCAATGAAGAAATTCGCCTTAAAACTCAGCTTTAATCGCTTATCATTAAGTTATGAAGTTGCTCGAGGTTTTATTCAGGCCCAAAGCGAACTTAAATCCCATGTTGATGAGTTAGCACCTAACGATAAAGCCGCAGAAGCCGTGCATATTATGGTAGAGGACAACAAAAAAACCACACTGTGTTATATCGCCAGCTTACGTGAAGCCTTTCCTGAGATCATCCATAGCTTAGAAACTTACTCAGCTTGTCGGTTACTCTTGTATAGAGAACGAGCGGTTATCTCGCAGCAGCTTAAACAAGCGGTACTTGATAAACCCGAAGCAGAACGCATGATCATGGCGGTGGAGAAGCGCATGGCGGCACTCAATAAAGCGCCAAATATCGAAAACTCAGCTTCTGGTGAACAGTTAATGAAACAACTCGCTTGGTTACAAGAGCTACCTAAAAGTACCCAAGAAAAAGTGAACAGCATTATGCAACACAGTATTTATAATCCCAATGAAGAAATAGCTAAGGCGGGTAAGGCTTTTTCTGCCTTAGGTATAATCACCCGAGGTACTGTCGAATTAGTACGCGAGCAAGATGGTAAAACAATTACCAGTGTCTTAGGTGCAGGTGAAACATTAAGTGCTGTATCGTTACTATCGGGATTTTCTGCCGAGAGTATTACCGCGACCTCTTTGGTGGATATTATCTGGTTACCCGGGGAAAAAATAAAACCTATCTTAGCCAGTGAGCCCGAACTATCACAAGCTATCGGTAAAATGATGTAATAGTGTTGAGATAAACCCTATATACGATTTTTACAATTGAGATTCAATGGGAAGAATTGAATACAGGTTTAAATTAAAACGTCGCCACCAACTAGTTTCTGGTTGAACGTCATGGACAATCACGTCATCATCAATAGTCTCTAGCCAAACCACCGCATCATTTTTTAAAGTGACTTGATAAGCCGATGCCTTGAGATTTTTATCAAATAATTCTGTCGCTATATAGGCTGCCATCGCTGGTATTTCACATACTACGCCCAACTCAGTGTTGATATTGGCTGATCTAGGATCGAAGTTAAATGAGCCGATATAGACTTCTTTACGATCAAAAATATAGGTTTTTGCATGCAGCGCACTTTTGGCTTCGGCGCTGCGACTTAACGAACGACTGGCCTTAGATTTTGCCTTGGGTTTAAGCTCATATAACTCAACGCCACCTTTGAGTAAGTTATAGCGCTGACGGGCATAACCTGATTGCGCCATAATGCCATCGGTAGAGGCGAGTGAGTTAGTGATCACTCTAACGCTAATGCCCTGTTCAACTAAAGCGACTAAATGTTTAGTACCTTTATCGCCGGGAACAAAATAAGGTGATATCAGCTCTAGGCTATGTTCAATTTTATTAGCGTGTGAGCGTAGCAGAGTAATCAAATAAGTGGTTTCAAGCTCAGACTTACCTAAAGTTTTATCCGGGCTATCATAAATAACATGTGCCTTACCGCGGTAAATTAACTGTTCATTATCTCCAGCCAAGCCACTTTCAATGCGTTTATACATTGCCGTGTTTCTTAGGTCTTGGACATAATCAGAGTCCTGCACAGATAAAACATAAGCAGACAGCGCTTGTCTCACTTGTGCTAAAGCATCTTTATGAGATTTATGATCATCAAAAATATAACCAGGAATAGCGAAGGGACTATTAAAGTAAATATCAAATTGCTCGTTCACTTCCGCGACGACAGGACCCACAGCCACTATATCAAGGTCGGCATAATTGCTTCTGACATTAGCGGAAAAGTAGCTCTCTTCAATGTTACGACCACCCACTATGGTGTATTGACTATCAACCGTAAATGACTTGTTATGCATACGTCGGTTAATACGCGCAGTATCAGCCAATGCGGCTGGAGCTTTATAGCCGCTCGATGAAAAAGGGTTATAAATTCGTACATCAATTAGCTCATGGTGATCCATGGCGAATAGTATGGCTTTTGTTTCACTATCAATGTTCAAATCATCTAATAACAAGCGAACCCGTACACCTTTATCAGCAAGCTCTATCATTTTATCCATCAGTAATTTACCAATGATATCGGCCTTCCAGATAAAGTATTGCACATCCACCGAGCGCTCAGCTTTCGACAGTAAAGCCATACGTGTTAAAAAAGCGTCGGTACCCTCGCTAATTAAGTACATAGCAGAGTTTTCGCTATCATCTATTTGAATATTACTGGCGGTTTTACCCAGCCAAGTTTGTTCGGTATCGCTATAGGCGTGACTGGCTACTTGCTCAAAATCTGTTGGCAACATCGAGCAAGCGGACAAGGATACAACAAAGAAAAAATAGCAAAGAGGCTGGTAAACACGCTTGAATGACATTAATTTATCCTTAAAAATTGAGGGGCTTAGCCCTGACCAACATGCTTACTTTAATCCTCGACTAGTTTTATTTCTACAATTTTTTTCCCTATGCCTATGCCGAAACATATTTAATTAACATGGCAAAACACATAAATACCACTAGATAGCGTAAATAGTTAACCGGTATTTTGAATAAACAATGTGAACCTAACCAAGCACCGATAAACTGCCCGACCATCATGACCATACCTGCCAGCCAAATCACATGGCCGGCAAATAGAAATACGATAAGTGAAGCTATATTGGTGGAGAAATTAAGTGTTTTTGCAATAGCGGTAGCTTCAAGAAACTTCTGCCCACGTAATGCTCGCCCTGCAAGAGTGAAAAATGAACCGGTACCAGGGCCAAAGATACCGTCGTAACAGCCAATAATCGGTACAACAAATCTTTTATAACTCGCAGATGAGACTTTTGCCGGTTTGTTATCTTCATCAATCGTCGGCGTAAATAAAAAATAAAAACCAATGATGGTAATAACGATAGGAATAACAGCCGTCAGCATTTCTGCATCAATAAACTGAATGATTACTGTGCCAATGGCAGAGCCAATAAAAGCAGAGAGCATTAGATGTTTCACCTGATGCCAACGTACTCGCCTACCTCGTAACATCATCAAGCTGGCAGTACCCGTGCCCATACTTGATTGCAGTTTATTAGTTGCCAGCGCAGCTAAAGGCGGCATGCCACTCATCATTAGCGCCGGCAAGGTTAATAAGCCGCCGCCGCCCGCTAAGGTATCGAGAAAACCGGCAACAATGGCGATGGTAAATAAAAATAAGGCTATTTCAATAGTTAAGCTGGCAAACTCCACAACACTTCCTCTAATTTTCAACAATGACTAGAACAGTACCTAAAACAACAGTGCCTATAACACTAATATCTATTGCGATAATACTGTATCAACAAATTGCCGAAGACTTTAAGCAAGTACTGATGAATTAGCAAGCCATCACCATCAATAATCGATTTCAACAGAAGAAAAGATAAAGCTGCTTTTAGGTGCTAGATGTTAGCTATTAGATGTTTGGCATTCAGTGTTAAGGCTTAGCTAATAAAGATACTAATGCTCGCCATTAATGACATAACAATGGCTAATTTCGGCACTATTTTCGCTCGGTAGGTTAAAAGTAATGTCAGTAATAAAATCGCTATGGTGAGTGCACCAAATAGCAGTGCTGGCCCAATAGACCAACCATATAGTTCGACACTTAAATAGGCAGTGAAAGACAACAGTAACCAAGCCAAAGGTCTGAAAAAACGTACCGCAAGAATAGAAACCTCATGCACTATCACTTGCTCCCTATGTTTTGTCATCGCTAAACAAAACAGCACCATAGCAATGAAGCATAAACTGGTTAGTACTAACATTAGCACTTTTCCTTATTCACTTGCTGCAACGACAATAGGCTTTCATTCGCTGCTAGTACTGGCGGCTTATTCTGCTGAACTCTTTGTTTACTTGATTGTTTACTGGAACGTTTGCTTGCTTGCAAGACTTTGACTTTATAGGCAGCAAATGCAAAACAACCACCAACGACCAGAAAGGTTAAATCAAAGCCGGCGAAGTTCCAGTCTTGCTGAGGCAAACTATTAGCTAAATGTTTATCTGTAGTTAGTGCATTCACTAGCGGTAAAGTCAGGTAAACCAGCGCCGCCAATGTTAATTGCTCAGGCCAAGCTTTAGCCGCAGGGCGAAACGCTGGATAAATTAATAATATTGCCCAGCTAATGAACATCACGTGAGCTTCCCAGGCAGCGCGCTCAACCATATCAAGGGGTAATAGACGATTGGCATAAAAGTACATAGCAATGGCAATAGGTAAACCAACAATGGTGCCAATATTTAACTGCTCAACCAATCGATAACCAAAATCAGGGCCATTAGACTTTTTCATTTGTTGGGGTTTACGTTTGGTGGTCCAAAGAATTAACCCCGAGGCAATCATCGCCGTGCCAATAAGACCAGTGAAGAAATATATCCAGCGAGCTAATGGGCCAGCAAACTGCCCTTCATGCAAAGAGAAGAAGCCATTGTGAATCATACCTGCGCCAGTATACTCTTTAGCTTGCTGCGCTATAACTTCGCCAGTAACAGCGTTTATCATGACTTCATCGGCAGGATTATAAGTAATGTCGGTTTCATGACGAACAAACAACACTTGAGCATTAATATCGTTAGCGGAAAAAATTTCTATATAATTGAGTTTATGTCCTGGCCATACCTGTTTTACTTGCTGATATAGCACTGAAACATCCAACATTTCAGCTGGTTGGTTTGCCTTTTCTAAATGGGCGATACGCGGATATATCTCTTTGCGCATTTCCCTATATTCATCATCATTGGTTTGTAAGTTGGTACTTAGCGCCATGTAAGTAAAGAGGAAGAATAGCAAACCGCTATAGGTGATCATAAAGTGAAATGGTAGTGCTATAACGCTTAAGACATTGTGAATGTCTAACCAACCGGGCAAACCCTTTTTCGCTCTAAAGGTAAAAAAATCGCTGAAGATTTTCTTATGAATAACTACGCCAGTAATAACCGCAAGCAACATTAACATGCTACAAAATCCAACAATCCAATAACTAATATCAGTTGATAAATAGTGCAAACGATAGTGCATGCGATACAGTAATCGGCCGCCATCCGTTGCTCTACTTGCAACTTTATCACCAGTCGCAATATCCAGAACTTTTATCTTATATTGACCCCGTTTTTTACCCGGTTCTGCTGGATGTCGCCAGCCGACTCGTAAATTTTGATCGCGCACGTTAGGTAAATATATATCCCAACCATCAATGCCTTGCGCATGTTTATTAAGATAAGCCTGCGCAGTATCCAGTAGCTGCTCATTACTGATGTTATGTTCAATGAATGGCCTTTCTGGTTCCATCCAGCGGGTAATTTCCTGATAGAAATATCCCATAGTGCCGGTTAGAAACATGAAGAATAGGATCCAACCGACAATAAGGCCGACCCAAGTATGAAACCACTTCATTGATTGTCTAAAGTTATCTTTCATTAACTGTTCGCACCGGTAAATTGCATCAATAACCAAGCTGTGACGGTAAAGAAAAGCGTTAGCTTAATTAATCCCATCCAAGCCTTACTTGCACTTTCCACTGAAAATACCCACATGGCTGCGCAGGCATAAACGATGAAAGTAAGCATCAACCCTATATGTATGGCTTGGTATTTACCCACCACATTCAACAGTAACTGACTAATAAAAAGTGAACTGGCTGTGGCTAAGGCATAGCCGCCAAAGGTGGCCGCTAGTATTCGAGAGAAGACTGGCCAACGAGGGCTAGCTAAATTAAATTTATTGACAAGGTAAGGCACTGTTATTCCATGCTCGCATTAGCAAGCTTTTTAATACCGCAAGTTAAAGGCTGCCGCTATAACTTCCTCTGACAAGGTGCAGCAATAATATAGCTATGATAGCAACAACGGAAACAAAAACCATTATCATTTACATATTTATTGATAAATAATTACTTAGCTTATTATTACGCAACATATAGCTAGTTTTTAGCTAACTAGCTATTTTCGCTAGTGGTCATGAATCCTAGCCATTTGAATGCTAGAATAGCGCCATAATTGACCTTACCCCCAGTGAGAATTTTGTGACCCTACAAGAAAAAAATGTGCTTTTATTCGATCTCGATGGCACCTTAGTTGATAGTGCCCCAGATCTTGCTTTAGCGTTAAATAAAACGCTACGAGACTTGCAACAGAAGGAATATAGTCAGCGGACGATTCGTCACTGGGTCGGTAATGGTGCACAAACACTAGTTGAGCGTGGATTATCCGGCTCAGCAGACATTAATGAGCAATTAGAGCCAGCACTGGTAAATGACGCGTTAGGTATTTTTCTTAAACATTACCAAGATGGCTTATGCATTGACTCGGCTCTGTATGACGATGTAAAAGAAGGTCTATTAATATTAAAAAGCTCGGGCTTCCGTTTGGCTATCATTACCAACAAACCAGCCGTATTTATCCAGCCTATTTTAGCGGGTTTAGGCATAGGTGGACTGTTTGAAATACTCATTGGTGGTGATACTTTAGCTGAGAGAAAACCCCACCCAGCGCCATTAACTTATGCTTTAGAACAGCTTAAAGTAACTGCCGAGCAGTGTTTGATGATTGGTGATTCTAAAAACGATATCATAGCGGCAAAAGCAGCCAACATAGACAGTGTCGGCTTAACTTATGGCTATAACTATGGTGAAGATATTAGTAAATATCAGCCAGAGTGGTGCTTTGATACTTTTGCTGAGCTATTAGCTGCACTACAGCGATAACGACTGTTATTTATTCCAGCTAACTCTAATTTACTCAATCTTATCGTTAGCTGACTTTAAAGAGCGCTTTATAGGTTCTTTGCCAACGCAATAGGGTAATCACGCTGTTTGGCTAAAGCGATTGCTTGCTCTGTGACTTCGGTGGCAGAACATTGCTGGCTTATGGGAAAATAGTGTTCCGTTAAGTAGTTACCCAACTCTAACTCAGCAACTAAGCCGCACTCCACTAAATTTGCCAAAATAGCATCAGCTGCGGCTAAAGCCGATGAAGCTTTCACAATTTCGGCACGAGCATAATGTTGACCATAAAAAGATACATCCGCTGCGCGTAAGTCAGCATCTTCTCCGGGAATTTGCTGAGCGCCAAATAACGGCTTTGCCGCTGCCACTGCGGTGCTAAAAGTGGGGATAAATTGGGCAATATGGGCAATTGAGCCTAAGGTTCTATTATTCACCACATGCTCAGGCCAGTGTTTATCAATCTTTTCAATAAAGCGTTGTGCTAATTTGGGCTGAGCACTATTTTGGCAACTGGCCACTAGGCCTTGATCAAACAAGGTAATGTCTTGTGTCATACCATGTAGCTGGAAATAGCCATCTGGGTAAGGGGTTAATTGCGCCATACCTTGCGGAGTACCACGCTCGCCATAGAAAACAACTTCAGGCCATAAGCCTTGGCATTTAGACCAATGGGCAACATATGCGGCTTTAAACTCCACCATACGTTGCCGCTTAGCGCTTACCATGTCATCAATTTCACCACTTTTAAAACCACAGGCATTAATGACGTAATCATAATGACTGTGTTCAATCACTTGGCTTTGTTGCTGTTGAGTAGATACTTGCCAGCCTAGTGCATTCTCGTGCTGAGTATTTTCTTGCGAAGTAATGGCGATCACTTGGCTATTCGTTTTAAGGTGACAGCTGGGTAAACGCTCTATCGCTAAATTGGTAATCGCAGCAAAACGAAATGCCGACAAACCGTACTCTTGCACCAGTAATACGGGAAATTTAATACTGTCTAAATCTACATTTTGGGCAAAGGCGACTAACCAATCACTGTCGGCTGTTGCCACACTTGGTAAGGGTAAATTTACTAGTGCATCAAGCTCTGCTCGCGAGAAAAATTGAAAGTACTGCTCTGGCTCACCTAATACCTTGTTGCTCGCATCTTGAACTACCAGTTCTGCATATCTGGCGCGTAGCTTTTCTAAACGAGGTAATAAGTCTTCTGGTTGGCCATGATCGGTTTTAGGCAAGGCAATAAGTGTCGGCCGAATATTCACGCTGTGTGGATAAACTTTAACGGTATCTATTGATTGCTGTAATAAAGTTAGGCATTGCTGATCACAAATTTCACGATACAAGTTACCGCCAGCATGTAAATGGCAAATTGGTGGGCCATTAACTAAACTCGGACCTTTCTCTATTAACGTGGTGTCTAAGCCTAATTCAGCAAATCGCAACGCTATGGTAGAGCCCGCAACACCACCACCAATAATGGCAATTTTGGCTTTTGAGCTGAGGATTGGCTGATGTACTGCTTGGCTTACGTGCTTTGCTTGAGCTTTATTCATAATTGTGACAAGAAAGTGTTTTCATGGGCTGTATTTTACTTTGCTGGGCGCTATTTTCGTAGTGTTAAAACATAAATAATTGTTGTTTACGTGTGTCTTTCTTTTTACACATCATACAATTCAATTTATTTAGTCTATGCGTTTACCAATGCTTTTAGTATTTATTGATAGTTGTTGCTGATGATAACGCTCAATACAGCGATTACAAATGCAAGCCTTTGCCTTAAGAGCTACAGGAACTTTCGCTAGCAGCGCCGCTGGCACTTGGGTGCTCATACACCAGCAACCATTGCTAGACTTAACATCGCAACGATTACTTTGTTTGCATAAAGGACAAATGCTGTCATTCACTGGTTTTACCATAGGTTGAGTACTTTTGAGAGGCAAAAATTACTGGCGCTTATGATACTGATAAAATCATCGTTTGTGTTAATTATAGAAACTAATAGCTCACCCTAATAATACCAATCGGACTAATTTTCTGGTCATACTAATTTACTGGTCACTAAGTGAACGCTTAAAACTTGCCATTGATGATGGTTAAATATCATGGAATCAGTAGAATCTAGCCTTGTGATGAAATTTTTACTTCATCAAACGGTCTTTTAGCTCAGAATCCACAACAGAATGTAGCCAAAGTGAACAATATAATAAATTTCAAAACAAATAATAAAATACTGAGTGTACTTATCTCGCTACTCTTATTATTTACTAATAACGCTATTGCCAACACCAGCATTGATGTTGGCCCATCACTAGGTAAGCAAGCGCCTGCCATCACAGCTATTAATACTCTCCAGCAGCCCGTTAATATCAAACAGCTCTCTGGTGAACAAGGGCTTATTATCTTATTTTTCCGCTCTGCCGATTGGTGTCCGTTTTGTAAAAAACATATTCTTGAATTGAACGATCTGGCTGAACGGTTTACCAAATTAGGCTATGGCTTAGCGGCTATTTCGTATGATCATACCGACATATTAAAGAAGTTCGCTGAGCAGAGAAATATCAGTTACCCATTATTATCCGACCAGAAAGTACAAACTATGTTGGCTTACAATATTGTTAATAGTGAATATGCTATCGGTGATGAGCATTACGGTATTCCTTACCCGGGTGTCGTGGTCATTGATGACAATGGCAAGGTCATTCATAAACACTTTTTTAAAGGGTATAAAAAACGTGTTAAATTTTCCGAGCTTTACTTACAGCTAAAAAACGAGAGCTAGGCTGTAATAATTAACAAGCAACGACTAGAAAGTAGTAGCTAGGAGCTAGCTACTAGGAAATAAGCTGACCACTTTTTTGATGGCTGCTTTTAATGACGGATGAACTATGACTGGTAGTTGTGTTATCAATACAAGCCACTCTCAACAAAAGCTTGAGTAAGCTGCTTATATAACTTTTCTATTGTCGGTCGCTCAGTAATATTATCAAAAAGCGCAGTATGCACTTGTGCTTTAACCCGCTCCGTTTTATCACTTAGTTGGTAACACAAGTTAACCGGCTTGATTATCTCATCTAATAACACATCAATAAGAATAAAGGCTTGGGCTAACACTATCTTGCCACCGCCTTTTTTCAAGATAACTCGCTGCGCAGTACCAACAATTTTTTTGCCGTTGATATTCATATTGTAATCGCCATCACAGTAGGAAAACTCTGTGGCGTGCGCTTGACTAACTAAGTTAAATTGCAGGAAAAAACCCTGTAACACCGTACATAAGTTTTTATAAGCTTGGGGAATTGAATACGGCGTGTCACTTGCCCATAAATAAAGGTGAGATATATTTATCACCCCAGGGCATTGCGGCACAGGTGCACCACCGGTTTTACGTGCATGCAAAAGCCAATTATCCGCTAATAAGCCAGCTTTAAGGGCATCTGACTCTGGCCACTTCTTACCTGCAGGTAACACCAAAGTAGCTTGTTTAGCTTGCCATAACATTAGACACTGCTGAAGTTCACCTGCTTGTATTTGTTTTATTACTTGGCTTTCTTTGTCAAAAACATTGGCAACAGAAATTTTCTGATAACGTAGCAGTTTATTACGACTCATTTTTACTTCTTATGGTGTGGTGATATTTTTAGGAGTCTTCCTCATGCATTTGACCGTCAATTAACATCATTTGCTCAGCAGACTTCTCATCGTGTTTAGTCAGGCTATAAGTGCCATCAAACATGTTTTCCAAAAAGATACTTTCCCCGGCACTGGTCTCTAGCTGATTCAGTACTTCCAGAGGAAGTTCCACGCCCAAGCCAGCGCCAATTTTTTGTATTTTCAGTTCAATCATAATAATACTCCAGGTTAATTGCCAGACATTATCAATGTTATAGAGCAATGTTCTAACTCAATACTGGCCAGTCGATGTAACTAAAATTATAGCTGGCTATTTTCACCTCACAAACCTTAGTAGAGTAAAGATAATGCGTTAACTTATACTGATAAATGCCATTACCACCACCATCAAGATAATTACAATTTTTAACATATTAAGCGGGATATGCTGGGCTTGAACTAGTGTCTAGTAGACGATTTTACTGTAGCATAACCAGCTATCAACTTATGATGAAAAGTAAGAAAAAACAAAGCGTAACATTGCTTAAACGTACAATTATTCAAGTGAAAATGACTTGTGATTTTGTCATTTACCAGCTATAAAATAAAAACGAAGAATGGTTTATTTTTATACAATAATTGGTAAAACTACTTTCTCTGCTGGCTGTAGCGCTAAGATAAATACTTAAGTAGTACTATTCGTCGTAAGTAACCTGTTAATCAACAACCTTAGGGGAAAGAAATGAAAGCAAATATTCTTGCGGCGATAATTACTGCCACATTACTACCATTAACAGCGTGTGCTGGCAGTGGCCACGACAACGTTGCAGATAGCGTCATTAAAAAGCAACGCGCTATGTTAGAAACAAACACTGATGGCAAAGGTTTTGGACCACAATCACCACGAGATATCGATACCATCAAGGGTATGAATGCTCGCGATTTTAATGCTGCACCCGCTTATACTGAAATGAACCTATGTAATATTCACTTCCATAAAAATGCTGAACATAAAGGTGGCGAGTTTGCTAAATACGCTGGTAATGGTGATGGTCATGGCTTTCAAAGTGGCTATGTATACTCTGGTAAATTAAGCTCAAGTGAAAAAAGAGCAACTAAAGCAGCTGTATGCCCAAGCAAACATGGTGCTTTAAATTCTGGTGATACTATTGAAGTTCATTACGTGCATTCAACAGCACAAGTAATGCCAGGCCCAACATTAGGCGCTTGTTTAAGTGAATCGATCATGAACCCACAATTACGGGTAGAAACCCAAGTATATGTATTGGTTAATGATAAAAATGCGCTAGATTTTGCTAAATTAACTAAACATGGTGCTAAAAACAGCTATCAGCAAGCATTTAATATTCCAAACAATACCGGTAGTGCCATTCAATATGCGGGTTCAACTACTGGCCCTGGCTACAACGAAAAAGGCTCACCGTTGCAAGTTTCTTGGAGCGTTCGTCCTGAAGTTGCTAAAGTAAATATTGAAACTGTTGCTAAGTGGTGTGAAGGTAATACCTTTAATGAAGATCACGCTCATGGTGTAAGAAACCTAGTAACTAACCCTAAATTACTTTCTGCTAAATAGTAGAGGTAGTTACTAAAGCTATTTATTAGGGGAGTAGGACGGCAGCAATAAAAAATCGCTGTTGTCCTACTATTAAGTATACCAAATATTATTTTTCCAATACTTGATAAAGTGCCGTCATACCTGCAGCGATATGATCATTAACATGACAGTGATACATCCAAGTACCCGGATTATTAACCGTCATATCTAAGGTTTTCATCGACGCGGGTAATAATTCCACCACATCAGTTCTATGACCATTAATCAAACCTGTATGACCATGCCAATGTGGGGTATGTAAATCAACTTCCGTGCCTAAAGCAATTAAATGCCAACGCACTTTTTCACCCTCAACCATGGTTAAACCAGGTAAGTTAGCAAACAGGTAACCGTTAATCATATGCATCAGATTACCTTCAACAAAATCGTCGTCTTCAGTAATGTCATCATTGGCCGGAGCGGTCAGATAATTTTTAATGTTATCAGCTAAAAACCAACTTTCATTTTCATTCATCACGGTATAAAGATTGATAAACTCACGATCAATATCTTTAGGAGAGCCATCTGCCTTGGCCATGCCTTTCGCGGTAACAACTATAGCGCCAATCAAGCCACTATTAGAATCCCTGATACTCTGAACGTGTGAGTGATAAACCCAAACTACCGAGCTAGTATCTGCCGGCCCTGGGCCTGCTGTATCTGGTACTTGCCAGTTATAAGTATAAGTTTGCCCAGGCATGACCCGATCATCTAATTTATCTTTGCCCGAAGTACCGTCGTTGGTAGGTGAGCCTTCGTTGGCCTTATTATAAAATACGCCGTGTGGATGAATGGTATACGGACGTGTGCCGTTATTTTTGAACACTATTTTGATGGTATCGCCCACTTCTGCCCGAAACAATGGCCCCAATAAACCCAGATGCTGTTCACTGGCTGGTCGTGCTTTTAGTTGACTAAATGAAGCATCGGTATATTCGCGGTAAAGTGCTTTTTTATACTTACTGCCAATAGTATTTTCACTGGCTTTAACAAATACTTGCTGCTCTGGCATTAACGGCATATCCATCATTAAATTATGATGTTTTTCTGCATATTGCCATTCAATTTCGTCGGCGGCGACATAATAAAGTCGCTCAACAGCAACGGATTGAAAAGAAAGTAAAATGGCTAATGTCACGGTCAAACGACAAAGAAGAGATATGATGATATTCATCTATTTATACTGCTAATGGATAAGAATTGCCCCATAATAGCAAATACGAATAATTATCAATAGTGAATTTATAAAGGGTTAAATAATATTTACCCAAGTAATAAGGTTGGAGGTCTTAATTTATAAGCAATCTTATCTGCTTATCCTTTAGCAATGATTTGTTCAAATGCTGTAACGGCTTGCTCTGGAGATATGCCGTGTGATTGAGTTGCTTCAGTTATCGCGGTGACTACAGCAATACTCTCTACTCCTGTTACGGCTACCTCTTGTGCACGCTCAAGGGTAATACCGCCAATGGCAACCACTGGGATTTGCAAAGCCTTTTCTGCTGGTCGTAAAGCTAATACCTGCCTTAAATTATCTAAGCCTTGAATCTGCCCGGTCATGTCTTTAGTTTTGGTCGGGAAAATTGCGCCGATGGCTAAATAGGACGGCTGTAACTGTTGCGCCAACAGAAATTCATAACAGCCATGAGTACTTATGCCTAAACGAATACCTGACTGCTGAATAGCAACTAGGTCAGCATCGGCTAGATCTTCTTGACCGATATGTACGCCATAAGCACCATGCTTTATCGCTAGCTGCCAATAATCATTGATAAACAGGCGTGTATTATAGTCTTTCGCTAACTCTACTGCCGTAATAATCACTTGCTCTAATTCATCTTCGCTTAAGTTTTTAACTCGTAACTGAATAATTTCTAAACCTAACGGCAGTAATCGTTTAAGCCAATATAGTGAGGCAATTACTGGGTATAAACCAAGTTTTTTATCCTTAAGTTCTAAAGAGTTAAAAGCGGGTAAGTCATGGTATTGCAGGCTCAATTGGTCAACAACGTTAGGAAAGAACTTAGCGTTACATGGCCAGTTTTGTTGCTCAAATGCGCCATAATATTGATGACCGTTTAATTCACTTACTTGCTCACTAGCGCTTAAACCTTGGCTGATAAAGGCTTTGCTTAGCATAAGGGCGTCACGCATTAGGTAACCTTGGGCAAGAAAGCTTGCTAATGCTGTGGCAAAACTACAACCACCACCATGACTGTAATGTGTATTTATACGAGGAGAACTAAGTTGATAACTAATGACTTGATGCTGTTTTTCTTGGTTATCTTGCTTCTCTTCACTGAGCTGATTAAGTTGGTGGTAACAGTAATCAATCGCTAAGCCATTATCTTTATCACTATGACCTCCTTTAATAATAATACTGGTGATCAAAAAATCATCATAGATTTTCTTAGCGAGTTTCTCTGCATTTGTCTCTTTAGCTACCGGACCAAAGCGTGCTAAATTTTTTGCTTCCATCAGGTTAGGGGTGATTACATCCACTTGTTTTAATAAAGGCGTAAGTTGCTCGATAGTCAAAGCGCTAAAACTACCACCAACACTAGCTTGGCCAACGGGGTCATAAACACTGATTAAATTTTTATTAGAATGCTTAACTTGTTCAAGTAACTTAGCTAACCATTGCACTTGCTCGACATTGGCCACTAGGCCAATTTTGATGACCGACGGCGGCTTGTCAGTAATTAATGCTTCAAACTGTTGCTGTAAAATATCAACAGATACTGGGTTTACTGAGATTAATAGCGAAGAATTTTGCACGGTATTCGCGGTAATAAGGTGACAAACCTCCACACCTAAACCATGGCCGGTTTTGATATCAGCAGCAATGCCCGCGCCACCAGAGCAGTCACTGCCAGAAATAGTCCAAATTATTGGTTTTTTCTTATTAAGATCAGTCATCAATGTCTTATGCTTTAAAAGTTAAAATACAAATAGCTTAAAGGCTAAGTTAGTTAGCCAAAATACAAGGCGGAAGCGCGGAGCCTAGTTTACTAGGTGAGCACTTCCAACGACGTAGTTAGGTTAAGTAACAAAGTCATTTAGCTATTTTGGTGCCAAAAAGGTGTATCAAGGGTGGGCGTTGAAGGGTGAGCTGTCTGTCTTTCTTGCATTATACCGGCGACATAACCTTGTTCACCTGCTTGCAATGCTTGACCAAAGGCTTTTGCCATCAATACCGGATTATCCGCCAGTGCCACAGCACTATTAAGCAATACACCGTCATAACCCATTTCCATGGCCAAACAAGCATCCGATGGCTTGCCAATACCGGCGTCTAAAATCAAAGTCGCATCGGGTAAACGTAAACGAATAGTTTCTAGGTTATAAGGGTTCATCAAGCCCTTACCTGTACCTATAGGTGATGCCCAAGGCATGATCACTTGGCAGCCTAAGTCATATAGACGCTGACAAATCACAAGATCATCGGTGCAATAGGGTAGCACTTTAAAACCTTCAGCAATGAGTTGCTCTGCAGCATGCAGTAACTCGATAGGATCCGGTTGTAAGTTATAATCGTCGCCGATAACCTCTAACTTAATCCAGTCAGTTTTAAAAATCTCACGACTCATATGTGCCAAGGTTACCGCTTCTTTGGCAGTTTTACAGCCAGCCGTATTGGGTAGTAAGTGGCCATTAGTTTGCGTCACTATTTCTTGTAAATAGTGCCAGATTTGTTGACCCGACTGCTCATTAGGGTTCTGTCTTTTTAACGACAGCGTCACTACTTGTGAGCCACTGGCCAAAATAGCTTGTTTCATCACTTGTGGCGACGGGTACAAAGCGCTGCCAATGAGCAAACGACTGTCTAAATTTTGTCCGTAGATATTCAATGACATTAAACTTAGCCTCCCTGAATAGGTTGTAAGACATCAAGGCTATCGCCATTTTTTACCATGGTGGTGTCGTAATCCGTTTTACCAACAAAATCACCATTAAGTGCCACAGCAAAGGTACTCTGTTGCGGCTCAATAAAGTGCAAGGTTAACGCGGAACTGACACTGATATGGATTTCATGGCCTAGCGCATAGGCTTTGCCGTTAATATGAATGTTCATAAGATGACTCTTTTTTATTTATGTCCACAGGCTTCGCTACAGGTAACAGGTCGGCATAAGGTAAAGTACTATTACTAGAGTTTAGTAGATTAGCGATAATAGCTAAGGTTTGTGCAAGTACTACTGGCGCTATTAAAAATCCATGACGAAATAAACCATTAACTTGAATAAGGGAGTCTTGCACGGTAATTTTAGGCTGATTATCACTAAAGGCTGGTCGACATTGACTAACATGTTGGCGAATATTCGCTTCGGCAAAACCAGGATGCACACTATAAGCGGCGCTGAGTAATTCCATTGCTGAACGTACTGTCATAGGAGAGTTATCATCACTCTCAATTTCCGTTGCACCAACCACATAAAATCCTTTGCCCTTTGGCGCTATATAAAGCTGATATCTCGGATGCATTAGCCGTACTGGCCTTGAAATATTTACATCAGGTGCAAACAGTTGAAAAAGCTCACCGCGTACCGATCTTAAATCGGCCAAAGGCGCACAACTGCTATGACTATTTTTGCTCGTCGCCCCGGTGCCACGGCAATCAATGACTAGATCAAATTTCTGACTGTGTTTAGCTCCATTTTGCAAGTAAGCTACCGTGCTGCTCTTTTCACTGCTATTGATTTCAACAACTTCACACTCAGTTAACCACTTAAGTTGATTGCCTGAGCTATTATTTCCCGGAACTGCCTGCTGACCTTCTTTTTCAAGTTGTTTGCGCAATGCTACTAATAAACGGCGGTTACCCAGCTGCCCCTCTTGAGGCAGGTATAAAGCTTGGTTAAAACTCCGGCCTATTTCTGGTTCTAACTCAAGTAATTCGGCACGGTTTAGCGAGTGTAACTCTTGCTCAGGATAATTATTGCTAAGGTGTCTAACAAAACGTTGATAGTCACCTTTATCTTGTTCATGACTCACCATGATGGCGCCAGTTTGTTGGAAAAAGGTATATTCATCCAAACTGTCGAGCAACGTTGGCCATAAACGTAATGACTCAAAACCCATGCTAACGATATTAGGCTGACAATGCAGTGATTCACCCAATGGCGTTAATAAACCTGCAGCTGCATAGGCCGCACTGTTATGGGCGAGTCTATTATCTTTATCAAATAAAGTAATAGTTACGTTTTGAGACTGCTTTTGTCTAAGCTGTTCACCTCGAAGCAAAGACAGGGCGAGTAAGCGCCCCATCAATCCTGCGCCAACAATGGCTATGTTCATTTTTTTCTGCCTAAAATTTTATTCTATCTAAAGCATAATATTGTCATCCCCGAAATTTCTTGTCGGGGATGCAATATACTACCCGCTTAATACAACACGGGAATGACAAGGTTGAGTTATACCAATTCCAATAAGTTTCTTCCCACCCAGCGAGAGTTAAAAGTCTTATATACGGCGTTATTGATTATAGATAATGGTTATTCCCTTATCAAAAACAATAACGCCGTATATAAGCCTTTTAAACTCGCCCTTCGGGAGCTTTCCAGCGATTCGATAACAGCACAGAATTTCTTTCATATAGAGTGACTATATGCAAAAAAATCCTATTTATTCTCAAACCGCTGGCAAGCTCTGAGTGGAAACTAATTTAATGGAACTGGTATTAGTCAGCGAGTTGGTATATTTCGCTACCCGCTGCTTTAAATTCAGCGGACTTTTCTTGCATCGCTTTTTCTATAGCGTCATCAGACGTTATCGTTATTGTCTCATCAAGCAATTGAATTTTTATGGCATTTTTATCAAGATTAGCGGCGTACTCTCGTACTTCTTGTGAGATCTTCATCGAACAGAATTTAGGTCCACACATAGAACAGAAATGCGCTACTTTGCCTGACTCTTGTGGCAAGCTTTCATCATGATAAGCTCTAGCGGTTTCTGGGTCTAAACCAATATTGAATTGATCATACCAACGGAATTCAAAACGCGCTTTAGACATGGCATTATCACGAATTTGTGCGCCAGGATGACCTTTAGCTAAATCACCAGCATGAGCAGCAATTTTATAAGTCATCAAACCTTCTTTTACGTCTTCTTTGTTCGGTAAACCTAAATGCTCTTTTGGCGTTACATAACAAAGCATGGCACAGCCATACCAACCAATGTTAGCCGCACCTATGCCAGAAGTAATATGATCATAACCTGGGGCGATATCTGTGGTTAATGGGCCTAAAGTATAGAAAGGCGCTTCGCCACAATGTTTGATTTGCTCTTCCATATTTTCTTTAATCATATGAAGCGGCACATGACCAGGGCCTTCAATAATCACTTGTACATCATGCTGCCAGGCGATTTGAGTTAACTCACCTAAAGTATGTAATTCCGCAAATTGCGCTTCATCGTTGGCATCGGCTACTGAGCCTGGACGTAAACCATCACCTAATGAGAATGACACATCGTATTGTTTTAAAATTTCACAGATATCTTCAAAATGGGTGTAAAGGAAGTTTTCTTTATGATGCGCTAAACACCATTTCGCCATAATTGAACCTCCACGCGAAACAATACCAGTGACACGTTTAGCTGTCATAGGTACATAACGCAGTAAAACGCCGGCATGAATAGTGAAATAATCAACACCCTGCTCTGCTTGTTCAATTAAAGTATCGCGGAATATTTCCCAAGTTAGGTCTTCTGCTACGCCATTTACTTTTTCAAGTGCTTGATAAATAGGTACTGTGCCAATAGGTACTGGCGAGTTACGCATGATCCATTCACGTGTTTCATGAATGTTACGGCCAGTAGATAAATCCATTACCGTATCTGCGCCCCATTTTGCTGACCAAACCAGCTTTTCTACTTCTTCTTCAATAGAAGAGGTTACTGCTGAGTTACCAATATTGGCGTTAACTTTAATTAAAAAGTTACGACCAATGATCATAGGCTCACATTCAGGGTGGTTTATATTTACTGGAATAATTGCGCGACCGCGAGCCACTTCATCACGGACAAATTCAGGGGTAATTTGCTCAGGAATACTGGCACCAAAAGATTCGCCTTTATGTTGAAGCAGTAAGGTTGCATCTTTCACTTCTTCACGTTTTATGTTTTCACGAATAGCAATGTATTCCATCTCTGGGGTAATAATACCTTGGCGAGCGTAATGCATTTGCGTAACGTTTTTACCTTTTTTAGCGATACGCATTTGCGGTAAATTTTCAAAGCGGATACTGTCAACCCCTTCATCGGCAAGCCGTTGCTGGGCATATTCAGAGCTAGTTGAAGTTAACGGTTCGACATCACCACGAGCATCTATCCAGCTTTCACGTAAACGTGGAATACCTTTATGCACATCAATTGTGACATTTTCATCAGTGTAAAAACCCGAAGTATCATAAACACATAAAGGTTCGTTTTTCTCATAAACGGCAGTATCTTTATTACCACTAATTAAGGTATCAGATAAGGTAATTTCACGCATACCCACTTTGATATCGTGGATTTTACCTGATACATAAACTTTTTTTGAATTAGGAAATGATTGGTCGGAAACATTTTTTAAGAATGCTTCTGCCGCTGCACGTTTTTCACGTCTGGTTGGTTTTTTTACTACTTTATCAACATTGGTTGAATTGGACATAGTCGCACCTTGTTTTTGTTTTTCTTGTTTTATTCCCAAATTAAGGACAATAAAAGTAAGAAAAAAATAAAAATAGGCGGAGTTTTTTAACTATTTCATAGTTAAAAAGAGGCAAAAAGAGGTTGGAAAAAATTAAGGTTACAGGACTTAATCACTCTCTCTTGTTTCCTACGCAGATATTAATCTGATCAGGTTTTACGGATCCCGCTTTCGCGATCTCAGCCTTTGGCACTCCGACAAGTGTGCGCTTACCAATATTCTTAAAAACTAGGTAAGCGCGGCTAGATTCTAACGTGAGCTTAGCGGATAGTGCAAGCGCTAAAATAATAAACACGACAAAGCAGACCACTGACAAAGCAGAGTAAAAATAACCATTGCCAATATGAGTGAGCAAGGTAATATGAGCAAAAATTTACGATGAAGCCCTTATGTTAACTATATTATCTGCTGAAAACTTTAAAACTATTCCATGGAAAAATGGCTTAGGCCACACCACTGAATTAGCCATTAGCGATGGCGGTAATTTAGATGATTTTGCTTGGCGATTAAGTATCGCCAGCGTAGTAAATGACGGCGACTTTTCAAATTTTTCCGGCTATCAACGTAATTTAGTCTTAATAGAAGGCGAAGGTTTAACACTAGATCACCGCAATGGCGATGTTGATAAACTAACGAAATCACTGGATATCGCCCACTTTGATGGCGCCAGCAATACTTATGGCGCGCTAATCAATGGTGGTATTAAAGACTTTAATATTATGACCAAGCAGGGTCATTTTTCTGCGCAAGTTGATACCTATACGACTAATGAAAAAGTAATGTTATCAGCCAAAGCGAGCACCTTAATATTCGCTTATAGCTTATCGGCAGCAATGACTTTTGAGCAGAGTAACAATAAAACTGATGTTGCCCAGGGGGCTTTAGCTCGCATTGAAAACCAAGCCAGTGACAAGCCAGCAGATATTTCACTTACCGGTGAAAATATGATAATAATTCAGCTATCTAAGTTAAAATAAGCAAGTTAGAGTAAAGCGGTGAGTATGCGCAAGTAAATTAATACTTAAGCAACCCTGACAGCAATATCCTTAACAAAAAAACAAGTTACATATAAGGTAAAATGGCAGTGAATAAAAATAACACCCTAGTATTTATCACCTTAGCCATTAGCTTTATTTTATCAACACTATTAAAGCCGTATCCATTTAGTTGGGCAGTAAAAATGCTGCCTATATTCTTGCTTATTGCTATTACTTGGCAGCACAGTAAGCAGCTTATCGTCCAACAGAAATCAACTAGCGTTAGGTTTTTTATCTTTGGTTTATTGTTTTCTAGCTGCGGTGATTTTCTACTAGATTACAACCAACAGGATTGGTTTATTTTCGGCTTAGCGGCTTTTTTTATTGCCCATCTTTGTTATTTAATTAGCTTAAAACCTTTTAATAATGTCCATATAGCTGATAAGAAACCACTTATTCTCATCACATATATCGGCTTTGGTGCACTGATGTTTATGCTGTTTATTAATGGCTTAGCTGAGTTGTTTATTCCAGTATTGGCTTATATGGTAGTGCTACTGCTTATGGCACTGGCAACAGTATTTAGTCACAGGTCTAATTTATGGCTAGTACTTGGTGGTATTAGCTTTGTACTATCCGATTCATTAATTGGTTTTGATAAATTTAACAGCACTATTGTTCAAAACCAACTTTGGGTAATGGCAACCTATTACTTCGCTCAATTTGCCTTAGTTAAAGGCTACCTGATGTCATTAAAGAAAAATTAGTCAGCTTTTTGTTAGCCATAATCATAAAATCACCTAGACATACTTGCCCTTAAAGTAAAACTTGCCTTTAAAACATTCCTGTATATACTACCAGTAATACTGTGTAAATTTACAGGCTTAAGCTATGATAGATTCAACCACCGAATTGCGCCCGCTGACTAAGCGACAGCAACAAATTTATGATTTAATCAAAGATAAAATCAAAGATACGGGTATGCCACCAACGCGTGCTGAAATCGCCAATTTTTTTGGTTTCAGATCAGCGAATGCCGCCGAAGAACATTTAAAAGCCTTAGCCAAAAAAGGCTATATTGAAATGCTTGCCGGCACCTCTCGTGGCATTCGTTTAGTTGAAGAGTTTTTAGAAAAAGAAGGTATACCACTTATTGGCCGTGTCGCTGCTGGTGAACCTATTTTGGCGCAAGAGCATATCGAAGAGCATTATAAAGTAGATGGTGATTTGTTCCATCCAGCCGCCGATTACCTTTTGCGTGTTAATGGTGAAAGCATGAAAGACATTGGTATTTTAGATGGTGATTTACTTGCTGTGCATCAAACTACTGATGTACAAAATGGCCAAGTAGTTGTTGCCCGCGTTGAAGACGAAGTTACGGTAAAACGTTATAAACGTGAAGGTAATATTGTTTATTTACATGCTGAAAATGAAGAGTTTTCTCCCATTAAAGTCGATCTAACTAACCAAGAGTTCAATATTGAGGGTATTGCCGTGGGCATTATTCGCAGCGGTAGTTGGATGTAAAACCCCAAAAAACAGCCCAAACGAATGTTGCTTAATCAGCAATATACTAAATGCCATAATTACTCTTTTTAATAATAAAATGAGCAGTAATTATGGTTTTTTTATTTCTTCATAGCAGAAAAGCCCGAAATATTTCCATATTCTTTTTTTATCTACGTCCCAAATTTATCAAAGCTACTTACAGCAAAGCTCACACAAACATTAGAGCTATTACTCCATTGAATTAAATGACTTTTTTCTAATTACTTAGCTATATAACATTTGACCTAGATCAAATTTTAGCGTAATTCTAGTAACAGTAACGCATACAAAACGAACATAAAAAGAATAAAAAGACGTCGATGCGCTAATCCTGTCACACTAAATTACTAGTGTCATGTCAGATTACTATTTCACGTCGGTAATAAACCTGAACTCGGTATGGATACCAAACGGTATAAGTTTATTCGCCATCAATCGTTCTACATCGCGAAGCCGTGGCTAAACCGAGATCTTGTTAGTTTATAAAAAAATAAAATAATAAAAAACTACAGATATTCAGTTCAGTGGTTATGAAGTACATTGCTGTACATCTGTTCTCTATGATTATCAAGAGGAGATGCCGTGTGGGGAAACATAAGCTATTTTGGCTAGTGTTGGTAAGCCTGTTTACCAATTCAGCTTGGGCAGAAATGCAGTTAAACCTGACGAAAGGGGTTACTGCCGTTAGCCGAGATGTATATGATTTGCATATGCTAGTGCTGTACATTTGTACCGCCATTGGCGTAATAGTATTTGGCGCTATGTTTTGGTCGATGGCTTTTCATCGAAAATCTAAAGGGGTAAAACCTGCTAACTTTCATGAAAGCACTAAGGTTGAGATATTATGGACGGCAATACCCGTTGTCATCTTAATCGGTATGGCAATACCGGCAACCCACACTTTAATAGCCATGGAAGATAACAGCAATTCTGATGTTACAATTCAAATAACCGGCTCTCAGTGGAAGTGGCATTACAAATATTTTGATCAAGATATCGAATATTACTCGGTACTCTCAACACCACGCGAACAATACCAAAATCAACAAGGCGCTGGCGCCACTAAAGGTGAGAACTACCTTTTGGAAGTTGATAAACCTCTGGTTATTCCCGTCAATAAAAAAGTTCGTTTCTTAATTACCTCTGATGATGTTATCCATGCGTGGTGGGTACCTGCTTTTGCCGTTAAACAAGATGCTAATCCAGGTTTTATTAACGAAGCATGGACTAAGGTCGATGAACCCGGTATTTACCGCGGCCAATGTGCTGAGCTATGTGGTAAAGACCATGGCTTTATGCCGATAGTTGTTGAAGTGAAATCTGAAGCTGATTATGACATTTGGATAAATGAACAGCAGCAACGTAATGCCCAAGCTGCCGAAGCTGAAAGAGCGTCATTAAGTGCTTCACTATCAAAAGAAGAATTGATGCAATTAGGTGAAAGCACTTATACCGCCTATTGCTCGGCATGCCATCAGCCAACAGGCTTAGGTTTACCACCTGCCTTCCCAGCCTTAAAAGGTAGCCCAATAACTACATCAGGTAGTGCTAAAGAACATATTAACATTGTCTTTAACGGTAAAGCGGGTACGGGTATGCAAGGTTATGGTAAGCAATTAAGTATGAAACAAATTGCTGCTGTTGTGACCTACGAGCGTAATGCTTGGGGTAATAATACCGGTGATGTTGTACAAGCATCTGATGTTAAATCTGCTGTTGTCTCTTCTGCTGAAGGTACAACACAAGAGGCCATAACATCCGTAGCAATTGAAACTAACATTGAAGAAACGGTAGAGACGATTGCTGAAGAAGCACCGGTAGAAGATTTAGCTAAAGTGTATAGCCATGATGAATTAATGACAATGGGCGCAAAAGTCTATATGAAAGCTTGTGTTGCTTGTCATCAACCGACAGGTGCAGGCTTACCTCCGGTATTTCCTGCGCTTAAAGGCAGTGTAATTGCAACGGGAGATATCGCTGTTCATTTAGATATGGTGCTGAACGGGAGTAAGAAAAATGCTGCCATGGCTGCTTTTGCTAGCCAACTAACCAAAACCGAAATAGCTGCTGTTGTAACTTATGAGCGTAATGCTTGGGGAAATAATACCGGTGATTTAGTACAACCTGCAGCTGTTGATGCTGCTAGTGCGAATTAGGGGGATATAAAAATGACTACAGACGTTATAGCACAAGATTCGCACGACGAACATCATGATGACTCACATGAACATGGGAAAATGACCGGAATAAAACGCTGGCTTTATACCACTAACCATAAAGATATCGGCACGCTGTATTTATGGTTTGCCTTTATTATGTTTTTAACTGGCGGTGCCATGGCAATGGTCATTCGTGCTGAGTTATTCCAGCCTGGCTTACAATTAGTTGAACCGGATTTCTTTAACCAATTAACCACAGTCCATGGGCTGATCATGGTATTTGGCGCAATTATGCCAGCCTTCACTGGTTTTGCTAACTGGATGATACCTATGATGATAGGTGCGCCAGATATGGCACTGCCGCGCATGAACAACTGGAGTTTTTGGATACTGCCCTTTGCCTTTGCGATTTTGCTTAGCTCATTCTTTATGGAAAGTGGTGCGCCTAACTTCGGCTGGACTTTCTACGCACCATTATCCACCACCTATTCTAACGGCAGTACTGCATTCTTTGTTTTTGCTGTGCATATCATGGGTATCTCTTCCATTATGGGGGCAATTAATATTGTCGTTACCATAATGAACTTGCGTGCTCCTGGTATGACTTACATGAAAATGCCGCTATTTGTTTGGACCTTTTTCATCACTGCTTACCTGCTTATTGCGGTAATGCCCGTGCTCGCTGGTGTAGTAACCATGTTACTGACCGATACGTATTTTGGTACTAGCTTCTTTGATGCCGCCGGTGGTGGCGACCCGGTTATGTTCCAACATATTTTTTGGTTCTTTGGTCACCCTGAAGTGTATATTATGATTTTGCCGGCTTTTGGTATTGTCTCAACCACTATCCCGGCTTTTTCTCGTAAAAGATTATTTGGCTATAGCTCAATGGTCTACGCCACCTCATCTATTGCCTTACTGTCCTTTATCGTTTGGGCACACCATATGTTTACTACAGGCATGCCGTTATTTGGTGAACTGTTCTTTATGTATTGCACCATGCTTATTGCAGTACCAACAGGGGTAAAAGTCTTTAACTGGGTCGCGACCATGTGGCGCGGTTCATTAAGCTTTGAAACACCTATGCTGTTTTCAATTGCCTTTGTTATTTTATTCACCATAGGCGGCTTCTCCGGTCTGATGCTGGCAATGACGCCGGTTGATTTCCAATACCACGATACTTACTTTGTTGTCGCCCATTTTCACTATGTATTAGTGACTGGTTCATTGTTCTCTATCTATGCGGGTGCTTATTTCTGGCTACCAAAATGGACCGGCCATATGTACAACGACACTTTGAGTAAGTGGCACTTCTGGTGCTCATTAATTTCAGTGAATTTACTGTTTTTCCCAATGCACTTCTTAGGTTTAGCAGGTATGCCCCGCAGGATCCCAGATTATGCGCTGCAATTCGCCGACTTTAATAAGTGGGTTAGTATTGGCGGTTTTGCCTTTGGTTTATCGCAATTGATTTTCTTAGCAGTAGTGATCAAATGTATTCGTGGTGGCGAGAAAGCACCAGCAAAACCTTGGGATGGCGCCATAGGTTTAGAATGGACAGTAGCAAGTCCAGCACCCTACCACACATTTAGCACACCGCCGCCGCAAAAAGACATTGATAATGCCGATCAACATGAGCATTAAGCGATATGAGTACCAATGACGAGCAAGACAACCTAACACCTGACGAGAATACTAACCTTAGTACTGAAGCTAAGACTGCCGTTAGTATTCAAGTCAGTAACAACAGCAAAACGGTAAAGAAATTACTGCTGGTTGTTGTTGCTATGTTTGGCTTTGGCTTTGCGCTGGTACCTTTATATGATGTTTTTTGTGATATTACCGGTTTAAATGGCAAGACTAACGGTACTGCGGTGGCTTATACCGCCACAGGTATTGATAAGTCTCGATTGATAAAAGTGCAGTTTATTACCCGCAATGCCCAAGGCATTCCGTGGAAGTTTGAGCCTGTTATTAATGAGATTACTGTTCACCCAGGTGAAATGAAGTTGGTTTCATTTTATGCAAAAAACAATGCAGCGCATGACATTATTGGTCAAGCCGTACCGTCTGTTTCACCCGGCTTAGCGGCAAATTATTTTCATAAAATTGAATGTTTTTGTTTTACCCAACAGCCGCTTAAAGCTGCAGAAGAAGTTGAAATGACCCTGCAGTTTTATATCGACTTAGAATTACCCGAAGACATCAACACCTTAACTTTATCTTATACCTTGTATGACATAACAGAGAAGTCGTCATAGGGTTCACTGAAAAGGGATAGAAAATGACTAACAAAGAATACGAAAGTTATTATGTACCCAGCCATAGTCACTGGCCAATCATGGGCGCGGTAGCACTATTTATGATCGCCTTTGGTGCGGGTAACTATGTCACTGATTTAGCAAATGAAGAAAGTGGTTACGGTGGCTATCTACTACTCGCAGGCATAGCCCTGATTATTTATATGTTAGTGGGATGGTTTAGTGATGTTATTAATGAGTCGTTAACGGGTAAGTACTCACATCAGATGGATAATTCATTCCGCCAAGGTATGAGTTGGTTTATCTTCTCAGAAGTAATGTTTTTTGTCGCCTTTTTTGGCGCCTTACTCTATTTACGCGTATTTTCAGTGCCTTGGCTTGGCGGTGCCGGCAATAATGTCGAAACTGGCGCGGTACTCTGGCCTGATTTTACCGCAATATGGCCGTTAATAAAAACCCCAGATGGCACCACTACCACGGCTATGGGTTGGTTTGGCTTACCGTTAATTAACACGGTTTTACTGATGACGTCTTCCGTTACTGCCCACTTTGCCCACAGTGCCTTACTTAAAAATAACCGCAAGGGTTTAAAAGCGTGGCTTGGTCTAACCATAATTTTGGGTGTGGCTTTTATCTGTTTTCAAGTTCTAGAATATGCGCACGGCTACTCTGAAGAAATGCGTCTATTTCTAGATAGCGGTGTCTATGGCAATACTTTTTACTTATTGACTGGCTTTCACGGCATGCATGTCACCTTGGGTTGTATCATGTTGATAATAATGTGGTTAAGAGTATTAAAAGGCCACTTTACCCCAGATAACCATTTTGCTTTTCAAGCAGCAAGTTGGTATTGGCATTTTGTCGATGTGGTTTGGGTCATGCTATTTGTTTTTGTCTATATCTTATAAGGTCTGACTTTTTGCAGTATGTTGATAAACAAAAAAAAGTATTAGCTAATTCATTAGTAAGCAACGCCCTTTGGACTTTCCTCTGGTTAGCGCTAACGCTTATTGTTTTTGTCTGTTTGGTTAAATTATCTATTTGGCAGTATAACCGCGGTTTTGAGAAAGAACTGCGTACTGCCCGTATTACCCAATTGAATCAACAATCACCGCTTACACTTAATGAAATAGTTAAACTTTCAAAGGAAGAGCAGTTTATCGGTAAAGAAAGTATTAACGATTTTCCCGTCACAATTACCGGCCAGTTTAATGAAAAATATATCTTTTTACTCGACAATCAAGTGGAAAAGTATTCTTTAGGCTACCGGGTATTACAAGTTGTAGAAACGCCAACTCATGCTGTACTAGTCAATTTAGGCTGGGTACAAGGTTCAATAGATCGCAGCATACTCCCTGAGGTAAGCCCTTTGCATGGACAATATAAATTTCAAGGACATGTACGCATTGTCGAACAAGGCATAATGCTTACGGAGCAAGACTTCACTAAAGCCAGTTGGCCATTGCGGGTACAACAAATAGAGTTAGATAAATTCGCTACCCTTATTAACAAGCCACTTTTACCCTTTGTTATTTATGTAGACCCAGCAGAAACCCTTGGTCATAAAAAAAACTGGCACCCTATAGTGATGCCCGCAGAAAAACATTTCGGTTACGCTTTCCAATGGGCTACGTTAGCGATCGCTTGGCTAATATTGATGATTAGCTTACGCATAAAAACACATAAATCTACCCGTAGTCAGCAGTCAAAATCAGCTGCATCATTACCCGACAGGCAAGCGACTAACATTGACACTCATGCGGATACTGACAATAAGACTCTCACTAATTCTCTCAATAATATGAACAAGATTAAGGCGATAAAACATGGCTAAATCCATTTCTCCCAGCGATGCAAACAATAGTTCAAATAAGAGCAATCGCCGCAGCTTACTCTTGCTAATAACGGTTTTTATATTGCCGATATTATTAGCAAAATTGGCCTTAGAAAACCAATGGCTAGACTTAGGGGTAACTAACCAAGGTGAGTTATTAACTCAACAGTTAACACTGACTGATCTAGGAATGAATGAACAAGAGTTTGCCCAACAGTGGCTTATTATTTATCGACTGCCGAGCCAGTGTCCCGATATGTGTTTGCACAGTATTGAAACCGTGCACAACAGTTATGTTGCCTTAGGAAAAGATATGCCTAGGGTCACACCAGTATTACTGAAAGAAAATATTTTTTCAGCCCAACAAAATAAACAACTGACCAAGAGCCAATGGCAGATACTTGCCTTAACCCCGCAAATGAAAAACTTACTGCAAGGACCACAAGTACTCATTGCCGACCCTTTAGGCAACATTATTTTAAGTCATCAGTTGCCAGAGCAAGAGCAGCAACAAACGTCATTGGGTAAGGCCATTATTGCTGATATGAAAAAACTTTTGAAATATTCTAAGGTGGGTTAACTAAATGACCGAACACAGTAGCAATACCCAAACACTACGTCGTTTAGTGCTAACAAGTTTACTATTAGCCATTGTTGTTATTGGCCTAGGGGCTTATACCCGTTTAACCCATGCCGGCTTAGGCTGCCCAGACTGGCCAACCTGTTATGGCTTGCTTGATGTGCCAGAAACGAGTCAACAAATTGCTGCAGCGGAACAAGCTTATCCCCAAAGACCTGTAGAACCCGCTAAAGCCTGGAATGAAATGATCCACCGCTATTTCGCTGGCAGTCTGGGCCTACTTATTGCCGCTATTGCTTTCTTTTCAATTAAATTACGCTTTTCAAAACAATCCAGCGTTAGGTATCCGGTAATTCTGCCACTGTTTATTTTATGTATTGTTATCTTTCAAGCCGCGCTAGGTATGTGGACTGTAACCTTGAAATTAATGCCTGTGGTGGTGATGGCGCACTTACTCGGCGGTTTCACTACGCTATGTTTGCTATTTTTATTATATTTGCGCATTAAAGCCAAAGGAATCAATGCTCAAGGAGCAAACTTAGTTGATTGGCAGCTTAAAAAGTACAGTAGCTATGCACTACTGGGCATTACTATTTTAACGGCGCAGATTGCCCTCGGCGGTTGGACCTCTTCCAACTATGCAGCAATGAGCTGTGTTGAATTACCTATATGTCAGGGGAACTGGCTCGGAAATTTAACTTTTGAGCAGTCCTTTGACTTAATTCCCCCCAAACAAGAAAGCTATGAGTTTGGTCACCTAGCCCATAATGAACGCGTAACCATTCATGTTAGTCATAGATTAGGCGCTATGGTTACCGGAATTTTTCTCGCTTGGTTAGCCATTATGGTTTTTCTAAAAGCCAGGAATCATGCAATAAAAAGTGCCGCTGTTGTGCTGATGAGTTTACTAATTATCCAGATCAGTTTGGGAATTAGTAATATTTGGTTTTCTCTGCCACTTAAAGTTGCGGTAGCGCACAACTTAGTAGCCGCCTGTTTAATGCTGAGCCTGATCGCCTTAGCGTATAAGTTAAGACAAAATTCCAAGGAGTCGTTTTATGAGTAAAGCCATCAATAAATCAATGAGTAGTGCTATGCCAGAGTTAATTGCTGACAACAATAATCATTTTTCCATCAGTCATATTTTTACCAATTGGCGTGCTTATTACGATATAACCAAACCTAAGGTCGTCGCCTTGCTGGTACTGACAGCACTCGTTGGTATGAGTTTATCGGTTCCTGGCGGTTTACCTTGGCAACTATTATTCCCAGCAATGTTAGGTATTGCTTTGCTCTCTTCTGCGGCGGCAGCTATCAATCATATTGTTGATGAGAAAATTGATACCATTATGGGGCGAACGCATAACAGGCCTTTACCTGAAGGTAGAATTACTGTCACCAATGCCATTGTTTTTGCCATTAGCATAGCCGTACTTGGTTTTATTATTCTTTATGCCTTGGTCAATCCTCTAACTGCATTTTTGACCTTAGCAGGTTTAGTGGGCTACAGCTTTATCTATACCATGTATTTAAAGCGGGCTACGCCGCAAAACATTACTATCGGCGGTTTAGCCGGTGCAATCCCGCCCTTACTAGGTTGGACAGCAATGACCAATGAAGTTGCCCCTAACGCCTTATTATTAGTATTAATTATTTTCACTTGGACACCGCCACACTTTTGGGCATTAGCTATCCATCGTAAAAATGACTATGCCAAAGTGAATATTCCCATGTTGCCGGTAACCCATGGTGTCAGCTTCACTAAAACACAAATATTGCTCTATACCGTATTACTCTTTGTGGTTTGTTTATTACCTTACTTAGTGGGTATGAGTAATTGGCTGTACTTAATAGGGGCTTGTAGCTTAAATTTGATCTTTTTTGGCTATGCTTGGCAGCTTAAGTTTCATGCTAAAGAGGGCACAGCTATGGCAACATTTAAATTCTCCATAGTGCATTTAATGCTGCTGTTTATTATTTTGCTGGTCGATCATTATTGGCTGCCAATGAGTTAGCTGCATCCCTTTAACAGTAAATCTTAGCCGCGATAACTTATAGCGACAGCTTGGTACCAGTACCCTAGTCAAAATGTAAAAAAATACAGGATTTCAATGAAGAAAATTATCTATGGAATTATTGCCTTACTCTCCATCAGTGCCGGTGCGGTTGGTTTTCATCTCATTAAGCAAACAAAGCAACTGCCACCTGCCGAATATGCTTTGCATTATCAGCAAGCACGGCCAATAGCTGCGTTTACCTTAACCGATGAGTTAGGACAGTCTTTTAATAACAGCCAGTTACTCGATAAATGGTCACTGGTTTTCTTCGGTTATACTTCTTGCCCAGATGTTTGCCCAATCACCTTGCAAAACCTCAATTTCATTTATGACGAGCTAACCACTATTGCCAGCAATAGCCAAGTGCTATTAGTATCCGTTGACCCTAAAAGAGATACCACTGAAAAGCTCGCGCAATACATTGGCTATTTTAATAAAGACTTTAAAGCGCTGCGCGCAGAGCACGATGTGCTTTTTCCGTTTGCTCGTAATTTAGGCATGATGTATGCGATTACTAGTAAAGAAGTTAGTAAAGAGAATGCTGAGGGAGCAGATGAAAGCTACTGGGTTGATCACAGTTCATCACTGGTACTAATTAACCCTGCAGGAAAAGTCGCCGCAATATTTAAGCCTGAACAAGAAGTTGGTGCAGTGCCAATTATTGATAATGAAAAGTTATTAAGCGACTACCAAAAGATAGTCGCGCTATATCAGTAATGGTGAATATATTAATCGCGATGCATAAATAATATGCCCGCTTATAAGTGATACCAGCTGCCGTCAGCCTTTAAGATAAACCATGGCTTAGAATACCAGTAGTAACGCCCTGGCTTACTAATACTTGCTGCCGTGCAGTTGGCTCTAACTCTGCCTACGGGTAGGTCTTTGCTAAAATTAATACTAAAACTACTGTCATCATGCCAAGTGATTTTTTGTTTGCCTAAACCAGAAATATAGCAATTGAGCGCTGATTTATAAAAATCTCCAGTCTCGATATTAAAGGTTATACTTTTCGCTTCTTGGTATTTAAAAATTGTTTCGGCTTGCTCACCTTCTAAACGAATATTAAACGCCAATGAGTTTAACTTATCCCGTAAACCAGAAATTTTATCGTAAGGTTTTGATGCAGGAAAACGTGGCACACTGGTTAAGTCTGTTGATAAATCGATAGCCCCTGATTGTTGAGAAAAAGCGACAAAATCATTGGCTTTCGCCCAGGCTTGCACTGCCTTATCATATTCACCGTAAGGGTAAGCATAATATCGCCAGCTTTGGCCAGTATGATCTTTGATAATAGTTTCGGCTTTTAATAATAATTCGGTTTGTTTAGTCAACCATTGTGCTTGCGTTAAACCGTCGGTAATACGCGCCATTGAATCATGTTCATAACCATGATTGGCAATAATCACACCTTCATCGGAAAGTGATTTTAGTTGAATCCATGATAAATAAGGTGAAGCATTATTGCTTTCATGGCGATTGATAATGCCTGGATTGACATAAATGGTATACGGAAAGCCAAACTTATTTAAGATGGGTTTTGCCTGTGTCATAACATCAATATAAGCATCGTCAAAGGTAATGGCGACGCTTTTATCCGGTAAAGGCTGCTGCTTTTTGATAGCTTCAATTAACTCTGATAAGGGCACTACCTTAAAATTATTATCTTTAAGGTACTGTAAATGCACTGCAAATTGCTTTGGTGAAATACTAGTGCTTGCCGGTGTGCTATCACTAACATGATGATATTGTAAAATAACCGCGGCATGACTGTTGAGCACAACGCCCAATAATAATGAAACTGAAAATAGTGTCCGCAATATATATTTCATGGTATATACCCTTAAAAATCAGAAGAGATAAGTCTTTATCTGTAAACCACTAGCACTTTAGGGTATTTCTTTGTCTAACACTAGCCATTTAGGCCAACACAAATGCTTATTTTACTTAGCGTTACCGATGATTTTATCAAATATAACCGTACCTTTACTCGGTTTAGTCACTACGGGTTAAGTGCGCAATCATGGCTTATGGGCTGCTTTTCAAGTTTTATGCTGGTCAGAGGGGTGACCCTAGCATGTCACTTTCATTGCTATCGACGAGAAAGTGCTTGAGCGCATTTTTGTTAATTGAGTTTGTCCGGTGCCGGTTTTAAATTGGGGATGCTAGTGCCACCCATAGCTTGGCAAACAACACCAACAGCAAAACAAAAAAAGGTAGTGGCACCCAGAGCGGCTTTAATATCTGCGGCAACGTCATTGCCATAAACTAGAATTGCCACTACTCCAATAGCAGCTAAAGCAAAACTAGTCTTGGCAATAATTGCAGAGATTTTTTGCCATAGCCGCTTGGGTGGGTGTACGACAGGAAGATGGTGAGCTGGAGTTTCTTTTGACATAAGGTAACTGACTTGATTGGCTTAAAGTGGCATGATTTTAACATGCCACTATCTGTCAAACTTGATGCCGGTCAACGATTAATCAATCACTTACCAGCCTGGTGAAATTATATATTACTCGGCGTATTCTGAAAAAAGTATTCAAGAATTTTTGCCAGGATAATGCCGCAAGCTAGACCTGCAACATTGGCGGCCATATCAAGCCATTCGCCATAACGATTAACATACGGCTGAATCAATTCAATGGCACCACTAAAAGCAGCAAACCCTAGCGCAATCCAGAGCCAGTGTTTAGGCTTTCGAAGCGCAACCGGCAACATTAATGCGCCATAAGAAATAAAGTGATGAGTTTTGTCACTTCCTGGAACTTTCGGTAAATATTCTGCTGGCCATAAAGACAACGTGGCAATCGCAGTTAGTAAAAAAACCGTAATGAACAGCCAGTAGTGTTTAATTAAATTGAGTATAAATGTCATTGAATTACTGCATTCACCCTAGCGGGTATTGTAAAGAGGTGAGTTATACCAATTCCAAGTAGGAACTAACTTAATGGAGTTGGTATTAGTTATGGGTTGTTATTAGTGCTTATTTTTTGGTTAGGTCTAGTACGGTAAATGATATTTAACCAGCGATTAGCAAATATACCGAGGTAACCCCAAGCGGCAATTAAACAAGCAAGAGCTAAAATGATCACACCCATGATTTGCCATAGGTGGTGATGGAAATAACCTAAGGCAACGAACAACAAGCCGATAACAAAAAGGCCAAGTCCATATAAGAACAGGGTTAAACTGCGCTGGGGATCTTGGCCTAGTTTTTCTAATAGCTTAATCATATCTACTTAGTCATATTATCTGAGTAATATAAACTAGGTTTAGTAATATGAATGATCGCCGCGTTCATGCTCAGTTGCATCTTTAACGCCTTTAATTTCATCACCCATTAAATCAACTAATTGCTTTTCAATACCATCTTTTACTGTCACGTCAATTTGTGCACAACCATTACAGCCACCGCCAAATTGTAATACCGCATAACCGTCGTCAGTAATTTCAACTAAGGTACATTCGCCGCCATGACCCGCTAATTGAGGGTTAACTTCCGCTTGTAGAAAGTAATGCACACGTTCAAATAGTGACGCATCATCAGCAACTTTACGTAGCTTAGCGTTAGGCGCTTTCAAAGTAAGCTGTGAGCCCATTTGATCAGTAGTAAAATCAATTTCAGCGTCTTCTAAAAAGCCTTTACTGTCGGCATCAACCATAGCTGAAAAGCCGTCAAAAGGAATTTCAATATCGTCAGACTCTATCGCGTCAGGTGGGCAGTATGAAACGCCACACTCAGCTTTCGCTGTACCTGGATTGACGACAAAAACACGAATACGGGTACCTTCAGCTTGTTGCGAAAGTAAATTAATAAAATGCTTTTGAGCATTTTCTGAAATACTGATCATTATTTTAACTCTCTTTGCTCTCTGATACTTATTCAGTTTTATCCATTAAAAGTGAAAAGTACCTGACTGTTTTACTCAAGTATGTCCATTTTACTCTGCAATTTAGTTATGTGCTAATGATTTTTACGCTTTTGTTTGCTACTTTAGACGAGTCTAATAAAGGGGCCTCCTAGATGTTACTTATACGAATTCTAATTATCTCATTCACCTTACTCTGCTCTATTTGGCTTGATGCCAAGCCAATACAAGACTACTTGCCCGCAGGCAGCCAATTTAATAATGAAATCCCCTTACCCAGCAGCACTTTAGGCTTTGAAATTGGTCAGCGCCATATCAGACATGACCAACTGAGCAGCTACTTCTATACACTAGCCAATAACTCAGCACGGGTGAATATTACCTCTATGGGTAAAACTGCTCAGCAAAGAGAGCAATTACTGGTGACTATTTCTAGTCCTGAAAATCTCGCTAACTTAGTCAATATACTAAGTGAACGCGATTTATTTTCACCGAATAAGCAGCAACTTACTAAGCAAAAATCCGATGAGGTGCCCTTAGTCATTTGGCTAGGTTATAGTGTACATGGTGATGAAATAAGTGGTGCGAATGCTGCCATGATAGTTGCTTATTATTTAGCGGCTAATGACGATGAAAGAATGGCGGAGTTACTTGCCAATACCGTCATCGTATTAGAGCCAAGTATCAACCCCGATGGCATGGACAGATTTGTTAATTGGGTTAGTACTTACCGCAACTCAACTGACAATAGTGACGCTAATCATATGGAGCATCACCAAGGCTGGATTACCGGCCGAACTAATCACTTTTGGTTTGATTTAAATCGCGATTGGTTATTACTTTCTCAACAAGAGAGTCAACACAGATTAAAGTATTTCCATCAGTATCAACCGCATGTTGTTGGTGATTTTCACGAAATGGGCCACAACAGCAGTTACTTTTTTCAACCGGGAATTCAAAGCCGTACTCATCCACTAACGCCAAAGAGAAATGTCGAATTAACCACTACCTTGGCCACCTTTCATGCGGCAGCGTTAGATAAGCAACAGCGCCTTTATTACAGTGAAGAAAATTTTGATGATTTCTACTACGGCAAAGGCTCAACCTACCCAGATATTAATGGCAGTATCGGCGTTTTATTCGAACAAGCCAGTGCTAGGGGGATGCAGCAAGAAAGCATCAATGGTTTACTAACCTTAGAGTTTAGTATTGAAAACCACGTGACCACATCGCTTTCAACCATTAATGGTGCTTGGGAAAATCGTCAGCAATTAAAACGATATCGCAGTGATTTCTACCAGCAAAGTAATAAACTAGCCAAAAAAGAAGACTTTTCCGGTTACTTATTACATGAAAGTAAAGATAACTATCGCCTTAATGCTTTGTTATCAAATCTGACTCAGCATAAAATTAAGGTTTACCCGCTTACTGCTGATTTTGAATTTAAAGATAAAGAATATCAAAAAAGTAACAGCTATTATTTACCCCTTGCTCAACCACAATTCCGCCTGATTCAAGCTTTGTTTAATCGACAAACCAATTTCAATGATAATACCTTTTACGATGTTTCTGGCTGGACTATGCCTTTGGCAATGAACATTGAAGCGGTTCAAGTAAACCGAACACGAGGACTAAAACTGGCCAAACAAGCTTGGTCAATACCCGCTACATTTACACAGAATAGCAAAAACCAATCGGCTTATGGCTATATCTTCGAGTGGCACCACTTTTTGGCGCCAAAATTACTTAATAACCTACTCGCCAATAATATCAAAGCAAGAGTAGCCACTAAGTCTTTTTCTAGTTTAATCAATGGCAAAGAGAAACACTTTAAGGCCGGCAGTATTGTGATCCCAGCAGGTATTCAACAAAATGCAGATTGGCAAGGACTATTAATTGCTGCCAGTAATCATGTAGGCATCCCCTTAGACAGCATTACTACCGGTTTAACAATGAAAGGCGTTGATATTGGTAGTAGTTCATTAAAGCCAATAAAAAAGGCTAAGACGCTGTTGTTGGGTGGTAGTGGTATTTCTCAGTATGAAGCAGGCGAAGTACGCTTTTATCTTGATGAGACACTAAATATCCCGTTATCAATTATTGATCACAGCAAGCTAAGACGCGTTGATTTATCAACTTACAGTCATATTATTCTTGTTGATGGTAATTACCAGCATGTCTCTGAGCATACCGCGAAGCAATTAAAGCAATGGGTCAAGCAAGGTGGCGTGATTATCGGCCAAAAACGCGGGGCGCAATGGTTAGCAAAACAAGAAATATTACGTACTAGATTCTTCACCAAGAAACAGATTAATCAGTTATTTGATCATGACAACCTGAGTTATCAAGATAAGGAAAAACTAGCTAGTCGAAAACGTATTGCCGGCGCTATCTTCCAAGTAGAATTAGATACAAGTCATCCGTTAGCTTATGGTTATCAGCAAAGTTTATTGCCAGTATTTCGTAATAGCAATTTAATTATGGAGCAGCCTCAACAACCGTTTGTAACTTTAGCGCGTTATACCCCATCACCACTGCTAAGTGGTTATACCGACAAGAATTTAGTTAATCGATTAGCACATAACGCCGCCATTGTTGCTCACAACGTCGGTAAAGGTAGGGTCATTGCCACCACAGAGGTGCTCGCCTTTAGAGGTTATTGGCATGGTACTGCTAAACTGCTCGCTAACAGCTTATTTTTCAGTAAAGCTTTTTCAACGCCATATCAGTAAACACTAACCCGAATAAAAATGTGCTTTATTAGAGATAATTTAAAGGTTTAAAACTAGCTAATAGTTTTAGGTAGGGTTAAGCAAACTGTAACTAAGGTTACGGTTTCAACCCCTGCTTGTTTCAATATTTTACTGATCTCACTTACTGTGGTACCCGTAGTAACCACATCATCAATAATTAATACATGCTTGATATCGCTCGCTAAGTTTCGCTGTAATTCAAAGGCATTAGCTAAATTCTTGCGCCTTTGATTACCAGTCTTTCCCATTTGGCTAGTATTATTGGTAATACGCACCACTAACTTTGAGTCGTAAGGCAGCGCTAGCTGCTTAGAAAAACACTTGGCGATAAGGTGTGCTTGGTTATAACCACGCAGCTGCCATTTTTTAACGTGTAACGGCACCGATAGCACCAAATCAACGGGAGCTATAGGGTTATTCTTTGCCATTGATCGCCACTGAGCACAGAGTAAAGCACTAAACAAATGTGCTAGCTCAAAGCGACCTAGATATTTCATTTGCGCCAGCCATTTATTGAAGGGGTAGATATAGGGTGATAAGGCAAAGAGTTGTTCAAAATGAATTTTTGGTAAAGCACGATGAATTGCCGGCCAACTGAGTAAATTACCCGAAACTAGTGTTTGATCAAAATAAGGTAAATCGTTGATACAATCTTGGCAAAGTAAGGCTTGCGGGAGCGAATAACCAAGCAAGTAGCTATCGCTAACGTTTGCACCACACAGATCACAACAGCTAATATTCCTGAGTGTTTTAATATAAAAGCTTTTAAGTTTGCTTAGGTCTAGCTGCCATGTCACCTTGCTTTCCTTTTGCTATCAACTGATATGAGATAAACTAAACCTTTATACCTAATTACGCAGTAGTAAGCATGGCAAACAGCTTAAAATTTTCCACCTTCCCTCCTAATAACAGTCTTAATAAAAATGCCATTCCTATTGTGCTCATTCATGGTTGGGGCTTGAACTCTGGTGTTTGGCAGCCGCTATTAAAATTATTCAGTGAAAGTGAAAATAGTAATTTCCAATTAATAACGGTGGATTTACCGGGCTTTGGCATCAATAGTGCTGTTGATATAAAACCCTATACTTTAGCTAATATTTGCCATCAGCTAGAGCTGGTTATTGAACAACCTGCTATCTACCTTGGCTGGTCATTGGGCGGCTTAATTGCAACAGAGATGTCTCTTAAATACCCAGAAAAAGTATTAGCTTTGGTGACGGTTGCCAGCAGCCCGTATTTTGTCGAGCAACAAAAAAATGACTGGCCGGGTATCAAGGAGAATGTGCTTGCTAGTTTTCATAGCCAATTAGCGCAAGATACCGCGAAAACGATAACTGGTTTCTTAAAAATTCAAGCCATGGGCAGCCCACTTATTCGACAAGATTTAAAGCTGATAAGTAAGTTAGTGATGGCACATGCCCTGCCTAGCCAAAAGACATTAACCGACTCCCTGGCATTATTGAGTCACTGTGATCTACGCCAAAAGTTACCTAATATTCAACAACCTTTTTTAAGGTTATACGGACAGAACGATAGCTTGGTACCCAAAACAGTAATTGATAAAATTAATCGTTTAGCTCCCCAGAGTGACTTGCACTTATTTGACCACGCTTCCCATGCGCCATTTATTTCTCATCTTGATAACTTTTATCAGGTGTTAATTACTTGGTTAAATTCACATTTTAACGAAAATAATACCGAACTTACCCCGAAAAAATAGCGATATAAAGCCTTGTCCAGATGAAATTTCAGCTTTACTTTTTCGCCATTTAGATTAATAATTAAGCAATATAGCTATTAGCAGTGGAGGAATACCCATGGAAATACCATCTGCATTTAATTCAGGGTTACAAGGCTTACAAAATGCTAGAGCAACGGCTGATCAAGCTGCTGCAGATATTGTCGCCACAACAACATTTAGCACCGAACAACAAATGAATCCCGCCGAAAATGGCGAGGTAAATACTGAGGTGACTAAGCCAAATAGTAACTTAGAGATACCAGATTTAAACCGAGCGATTGTTAATTTGAAAGTGGCTGAATTTCAAGCCAAAGCGTCCATAGAGGTTATTAAAAGTGCTGATGATGCACTTGGCACCCTACTTGATGTAACCGCCTAACAATATATACCCGTTAGCTTTTTTATTAATTGGTAAATAATTTGTATTTATGAATATCACCCCGCATGCAGCAAACTTATCCTTGGCAACAGTGGTTAACCCACCTACGGAAGGCTTGCGCCGAGATAACCATCAACGACAAATTATCACTCAAGTTACCGCCACCAACCCTGCTGCCGCTGAAAAAGGTGTCGCTTCAGAAAAAGAGCGCGCTAGAACACCTACCCAAGTAAACGAACAAGTCGATTTTGCTAACTTAAGAAAACAAACCGAGCATGCTGCTAGCTCTATTGCTGAGCAAGAGCAAGGCAAGCAACAGCAAGGCGAGCAGAGCTCTCAACATAATTCTGAACACAAGCAAGAAGAACAAAATGCTGACGCTGGAGTTGCTACTTCAGGAGACGATAAGGATAACGAAGCAAGCAAGCAAGCACTTGCTGATGAAAAAATTATTAGTCAGCTACAACAAAGAGATAAAGAAGTAAAAGCGCATGAGTTAGCTCACGCGACCATAGGTGGTTCCGCGACAGGCTCTCCTAGTTATACTTTTAAAATGGGCCCTGATGGAAAAAAATATGCAGTAGGTGGTGAGGTTGCTGTCGACTTAAGCAGTGTCGCTGGTGATCCACAAGCAACCATCATGAAGATGCAAAAGGTGCATGCGGCGGCATTAGCGCCAGCAAACCCGTCAACACAAGACACCAGAGTTGCCGCCAGTGCAGTGCAAAAAATTCTCGAAGCACAATCAGAAATATTATCGATTAACAGTGATGCAGCGACTCAAACCAATAATGCTAGTAGCAATCTTAATATTAAATCTAATCCGAGTAGTAATGATAACCAAGGTGATAACAGTACTGATTTTGATAGCTTAATTAAGCAAACATTATCCGCACAAGAAGCTATTATCTCCAGCTCATCAAATCAAAAGCTAGCCTCTAATCAAAGTACTGATAGTGTACAATCGAATGAGGTACAACAGCGAGCTCAGCGTATCGAAAGCTTTTACTTTACAGTAAGCCAAGGTTATGAAAAACCGGATAACTTTCAATTCGAATTGACCGCTTAGCCCTTAACTAATATTAAACTGTCTCTGCCGCTTCTTGGTACCTTTGCTGATATACATCACGCGCTTGATTAAGTTCACTCATGGCATGTGCTTTAGTATATGGACGTAAAATCACTAATATTTTAAGCACCCCTTGATAAAATACCGAATCATTGACTTCATTAACTATGGTTTGGGTTTGATAAAAACTTACCCAAAAGGTATTAATAAGACGTAAAATACTGACAATATCAGCCAATTCATCATCACCAAAATCAATGATATCTGCAGCTCTTAATGAAAGTAGTAATTGACTTACACGCTCTGAAATAGACTGCTGCACTTCAACATATTTTTCTCGCAGGCTAGGACTTTTATCCAGTAACACAGGTAGGTTGCTATAAAAAAAACGAAATTTCATTGTCGTTTGGAAAACCGCATCCATATACACAACAAGTGAGTCTAGTGGCTTTACTTCCGCAGACACCTTAGGCAAGGTATCCAATAGCAAGCTACGTGCATACTCTTCGTAAATAGATAAAATAATGTCTTCTTTATTACGGAAATGATAATACAGATTACCAGGGCTAATGGCTAAGTGAGCAGCGATATGATTAGTGGTGACATTACGCTCTCCTTGCTCATTAAATAATTCAATACTGGCCTGGATTATTTTATCACGGGTTTTCATGCAACTACTTCTTATTGATTTGATTAAAACTAGCACAATAATACTATCAAAATTCAGTATATATAAAGTGTTTTGAGTAAATACTTTAAGCTTTTTTGTTTTTCTTGATGATTAATTATTCATTTTAGTTGGTTATCCATGGCTTAGCGATAAACTAGCAAACATAAAAACTTGGCACTAAGTCACTTCTATAGCCGTTACAAATCAAAGTGCTGGATTTCAGTGGGAATTAAAATGGCTTTAGGCAAGGAGAATAATTTAAGCATAGTCATTCTATGGTTTGATTATTTAACGCGGTATAAAGTCATTTTAACCCATCGAAGAAGCGTTTGAGCAACATCACTTCATCGTTACTGTGATTTATAAGGGCGCTACATGGATGTAGCCTATTAGAGAATGCAGACGGTACAGGAAGTACCTTATGTGGATAATGCAGGAGCAATTATCCTGAGCATATTCTCCTGAACAACCATTATTTCATCACAGCGCCTCTAATTAAAATTGCTCAAGCACTCTGAAACATGCATCTTGAATGGTCACGGGTATAGCATTACAATACCCCTTAACAACCGTTAAATAAAACAGTAGATAATGACGATAAAAGCAATATACCCAGGTACTTTTGATCCCGTTACCAATGGCCATAGCGACTTAATTGTTCGCGCTAGTAAATTATTTAGTGAAGTCATTATTGGTGTTGCTTCAAGCCCCAGTAAACAACCACGCTTTGATTTAACACAGCGTGTTGCCATGATTGAGCAAGTAACTCAACATTTAGAGAATGTGACTGTCGTTGGCTTTAGCGGCTTATTAGTTGATTTTGCTAAGCAACACCAAGCCAAAGTACTTATTCGTGGTTTACGCGCAGTGTCAGACTTTGAATACGAATTTCAGCTTGCAAATATGAATCGTCGCTTATCCCCGGATCTTGAAAGTGTATTTCTGACACCGGCAGAAGAAAATTCATTTATTTCATCAACCTTGGTAAAAGAAGTTGCCCTTCACCATGGCGATGTAAGTCAGTTTGTCCATCCGGTAGTAAAAAAAGCATTAGAGCAAAGCTAGGGACTCTAATCCTGTTGGCAAATAGGGCAATAGACAGAGCTACGATTAGACTGTCTAATTTCCTCTAACTTAGTCTGGCAAGTCAAACAGGCTTGCCCTGCACGACCGTATACCATCAGTGATTGAGCAAAATAACCTGGGCGGCCATCTGCTTGGGTAAAGTCCTTAAGAGTGGTGCCCCCTTGGGCAATCGCAGCACTCAGTACTTGTTTAATAATATTGGTTAAATTATTGAGTCTTGCCTCATCAATATCACCCGCTTTCGTTGTCGGTAAAATCCCCGCTTGAAATAATGCTTCATTAGCATAAATATTACCTACCCCTACGACAATATGATTGTTCATTAAAAAGGTCTTGATAGGTACTTTTCTATTTTTAGCTTTGCTAAACAAATAACCTGGGTAAAAGTCATCACTAAGGGGCTCTGGTCCTAATTTACTAAGTAAGCCTAATTCATCTTCATCATTCGCTAGCCATAAAACCGCACCAAAGCGTCGAGGATCATTAAGGCGCAATACCTTGCCGTGTTGAAAAGCGAGATCAAAATGATCATGTTTAGCTACAGGCGTATCATGCTCAATAACTCTTACCGTGCCTGACATACCTAAATGCAGTAATAACGTACCGGTTTTAAAGCGCAATAAAAGGTATTTAGCGCGGCGATCCACAGCAAGTACAGGTAAGCCTACTACGGAGCGTACTTCTTCAGGGATAGGCCATCGTAAGCGGCTATCACGAATAGTCACCTTAATGACCTGCTGAGCGATTATATGAGGGCTTATACCTAAGCGGCATACTTCAACTTCGGGTAATTCTGGCATAATTTATTCTTATTTAAGCAATGGAAACTGTTGTCTCTTAAAAAAGATGACTACAAAATAATAGGTAATAGCTGCTGAGCTAATGCTGGAGGCAAGGCTAACCAGGTATTGCCTTGTTGCTGATAAACTAATAACTGGTCATTAAGTGGATATAACATAAAAATTCGTGCTTGCGATTCTCCCGCTAAAGCAATTTTCACTGTAATACTTTGCTCACTATCAATGATAATTTCAGCGGCCTGTACTAAGCCACTACTTTCTTGCCAAGCAAACATCATCTGCTCAATCTGTTGATCAGTTTTTTCCAACAAGACACCTTTAGCGGTTAACTGCCAACTGCGGCCTCTACGTTCAAATAACACTTGTTGGCTTAATGAAAAATCGATTGCTAGCGTTAAAATAATACTATGTTGAGGGAGAATTAATTGCTCGGCATTATTTGCCTTTCCTTCCTTTGGGAAGAGTTTGTCATTAGTAGCATTGATCAATAAAATTATTATCATTACTGAAAATATAATGACGTTATTCCACCCGGTCCGAGATAGTTTCATACAAATATTCCACGTTAGCGATGCCATTATCATACTGAACTTTTTATAGAATAGCGCGCATAACAGCCCACATGCATTTACAAATGCAGCTTATGCTTTATTCCAGACATAAAAAAACCCGGTATAAACCGGGCTTTTAGTAGAAACAAAATTAATTACTTAATTTTAGCTTCTTTATAGATTACGTGCTTGCGAATGGTTGGATCAAATTTTTTGATTTCCATTTTCTCAGGCATAGTCTTTTTATTCTTATCAGTAGTATAAAAATGACCAGTACCAGCACTAGAAACTAAACGAATTTTATCGCGCATAGTATTTTCCTTAGAATAATAAAGTTATTAAACTTTTTCGCCACGGGCACGGATGTCTGCTAAAACAACATCAATACCTTTTTTATCGATAATACGCATTCCTTTCGGAGTTAAACGTAATTTAACGAAACGATTTTCACTCTCAACCCAAAAACGGTGAGATTGAAGGTTAGGTAAAAAACGACGACGAGTCGCGTTTCTTGCGTGAGAACGGTTGTTTCCAACCATTGGCACTTTGCCTGTTACTTGGCAAACTTTAGACATGTGAGTACTCCAATATTAATTTCAGCTCGAGCTATATTTTCCCCAAGACCGTCGTCTCGGGATCCTGAAAAAGGTGGCATATTATAGAGAAACTGATTAACTAATACTAGCTTTAATAGAAAAATACTAAAAAAATAGTAGTTCTCAATAAGTTTCATATAGTTAAATAGGATATATAAAGAAAAAACTCAGCTAAACAGTGAGTTTTCGACTAAATAGTGTCTCTTTCAAGGGTGAAAAGTCAACAAAATTTAGTTAAAACATGTGAAATTAACCGATTCTTGACTGCAATAACTTCTTTAATTGCTCATTTTGTTCTTTATTACACAATTCATCGATTAAAATACGCAAAATATGAGATTTAGCTAAGTCTGATCCTGCAGATAAATCATGAAGCTGCTCAATCGCCTCTTCACTTAAAGTAAAAGTTGCCCGGCGAAATGGCTTTTCAGCCTTATTTCTAACACCAACTTTAACCTCTTGCGCCTGCCGATGTTCCATTTCTGTCATTTCAACATAGCGCTTTGCTTCACTAAACGCTTGCTTAAGGTTTAACTTATGAGCAGTGCCTTCGTTAGTCAATTCACTAACAATTTTAGGGGCGCCTTTTGCATAATCTTCAGCATCGGAGATAAACTCATCGATGGTGAAGTTTTTCTTTTTCGCCTTGCCATCCTTGCTTTTCTTTAAATCAGTTAAACTCATGTGAATTGTCCGGTTCCATTGCCAATAACTCTTCGGCAATAGCCATCATCTCTAGGGCCGCTTTACCTGTGGGATCTATTTCAATAACAGAAGAGCCCTGCTCTTCACTATCATCATAAACGTTACGATTATAGGTTACCGCATCTAAAACATTAATGCCGTATGAGCTACACACTTCTTTTGCTTCAAGTATTCTTCCCGCTTGGTTTGGTAATGATGGACACTGAGTAATAACAAATGAGGCTATCATTTTCGGATTTACCATTTTACAAGTACTGAGCATATCTTCCATATGAGCTACTGTTTTCAAATCTCGCCTTTTAGGCCTCAAAGGAATAATGACGTGATCTGCAACAGACATTGCCGCCCTCAAGGCAAGGTTATCTTGGCCACCACAATCGACGATAACGTAGTCATAATGCTGTACTAAGCTCAGTAAATCATTACGAATTTTGCCATACAGTTGAATACAATTAATTGCCGGTAATGACGGATCGCCATTTCTAGCTTGTATCCAATCTGAAGTTGTTCTTTGCGGATCACAATCAACCATTAACACTATTGCTTTCTTATTTCCGGCGAAATATACCGCTAAGTTTTGCGCTAAGCAGCTTTTGCCACTGCCTCCTTTTTCGCCACCCACTAATATCATCATGCTTAGTACCGTCCTTTACCACAATATAATTAACATCTTACCGTGCTAATTGTAGTTCAATTTCACGATATTGCTTTTACCTCAACAAGCCAACTTACTCTTTAATTACTAAGCATTTTTATCTAAGACTAAAGCAATTTCAAACCAGCCATTTTCTTGTTTAATACTGCGCAACACTTTGCCATAAAGCTTTTGGTGACGGGCATTTGCTGATTTAAATACCACGGTTACGGCGGTATTAACGGGTAAGCTTTCATCACAATCTAATTTCAAGCCACCACGGGCAAAGTCTAAACAAATAATTTTTTTATTATGTTCTTGACCTTTTTCATCGTTCCAAACGATATCCACCAACTCTTTTTCCATATCTAAACGAAACGATGTACGTCGTTCCATTTCCTCGCTATTACTATCAGTCATCGGATGATCCTTCTTTCTTATTGTTTAAGCTAGTCACTAATTAAAAGTAATTGCCTTTCAAGTTTTTAGCAAATTATCCACTATATCTCCCTTTTAATTAGGGAATTTCATCATGTTCTGCAAACGAATAACATTGATTGCCCGCAACAATGATATGGTCCAATACCCGCACATCAATTAGCTGCAACGCTTGTATTAATTTATTGGTTATTTGTTTATCGGCAAGGCTTGCTTCGGCGACACCTGAAGGATGGTTGTGCGTTAAAATTACCGCAGCCGCATGATGTTTTAATGCTTGTTCGACGATAACTCTAGGGTAAACAGCGGCCGCATCCAGTGTGCCAAAGAATAGCCGTTCAAAGGTTAATACTTGATGCTGATTATCTAAAAATAATACCGCGAATATTTCACGACTTTCAAAACGTAATTCACTTATTAAGTAATTGCGAGTTGCTTGTGAAGAGGTTAAGGCACAGTCGCTCTGTTTCATTTTCTCGGCTAAATAACGTTTAGACATTTCTAAACAAGCTTGCAGTTGTACATACTTAGCCGTACCAAGTCCGTGTCTTGAACAAAAATCCTCCTGACTAGCAGAAAAAATAGCACCCAGACTACCAAAGCTCGTCAGCAACTGCCGTGCAAGATCGACCACATGGCAGCCTTTGACCCCGGTTCTTAAAAATATCGCCAACAACTCCGCATCACTTAAACTTGCTGAGCCCAAATGAACCAGCTTCTCTCGCGGCCTTTCTAATTCGGGCCAATCTTTTAACACACTTGACTTTAGCGGCAATTTTTTAAGCGCTGTTCCTTTTAACATAAGTGCGTCCTTGCTTTACATTTTGGTGTTTTGAATCGATGGATTACTGTCTTTATTTAGCAACAGTTATTTCTAAATAATGCCAATAAATGTTATCTTATCGGCATTATTGGTTACTTTAAGATTAGCAGCTTATGCAAATTCTTCAGGACAAAAAAATACTACTGGGGATTACTGGTGGCATCGCCGCCTACAAAACCCCCGAATTGGTACGCCGACTTAAAGATCAGGGCGCAGATGTACGTGTGGTTATGACCGACGGCGCTAAGGCTTTTATTACCCCGTTAACACTGCAAGTTGTCTCGGGCAATCATGTTTCAGATAGCTTACTCGATAGTCAGGCTGAACTTGCCATGGGTCATATTGAATTGGCTAAATGGGCTGATTTGATTGTAATTGCTCCTGCCACCGCTGATATTATTGCTCGTATCACTGCCGGCATGGCCAATGATTTATTATCCACTTTATGTTTAGCGACCAGTGCGCCAATTGCCATTGCCCCAGCTATGAATCAACAAATGTGGCATGCCAAAGCAACTCAAGCAAATATCAGTACATTAAAGCAATGGGGCCTGCATATTTGGGGTCCTGGTGCGGGCGAACAGGCTTGTGGCGATGTTGGCTTAGGTCGAATGCTAGAGGTTGATGAATTGGTGAGCTTGAGTAGTGGTTTTTTTGCCGACAAATACCTACAAAATCAACACTGGGTTATTACTGCCGGGCCAACACGTGAAGCGATAGACCCTGTGCGATATATTTCTAACCATAGTTCAGGAAAAATGGGCTATGCCATTGCTCATGCCGCATTACGTGCTGGCGCTAAAGTGACTTTGATTTCTGGTCCGGTAAATATCTCAGCTCCCATAGGCTGTCAATTAATTCAAGTCACTAGTGCCGAAGAAATGCATCAGCAAGCGCTAACTTACGCGCCACAAGGGACTACTTTTGTTGCTTGTGCTGCCGTTGCTGATTATCGAGTTGCTGATATTGCCAAAGAAAAAATTAAGAAAGACAATGAACATATGCAACTTTCTCTCGTCAAAAACCACGATATTGTTGCTGATGTGGCACAGTTAGCCAATAAGCCTTTTATCGTTGGTTTTGCTGCTGAAACACAAAACCTCGAGCACTATGCCCGTGGTAAGTTAATGCGTAAGAATTTAGACTTAATTGCTGCCAATGATGTGTCGAAAGCAGGGCAAGGTTTTAACAGTGATGATAATGCCTTAACCCTTTTTAGCTCTGTTGATAAGATAGAAATTCCTTTGGCCAATAAACAGGTAATTGCCAAACAGCTAGTGTCATTAATCAATCAACATTATCTAGCGAAAAGTACTAAGCAATAAAACTCAATAACTTTAAGAGCTAACTCGCTCTGTAAGCTTAACGGATAGCACAATAACAATAGAGAATGTTTAACTATGGTCGCCACACAAAGTAAAAACCAAAAGCCAAACCGTAAACACCAAATATTAGAATCTTTAGCATTAATGTTAGAAAATTGTCCGGGACAGCGTATCACTACGGCAAAGTTAGCTGCAGAAGTGGGTTTTTCAGAAGCCGCTTTATACCGTCACTTCCCGTCAAAAGCACGTATGTTTGAAGGCTTAATTGACTTTATTGAAGAGTCTATCTTTTCTCGCATCAATTTAATTTTAGCGGACCATAAAGAAGCCTTAGTAAGATGCCATCATATCCTGCATGTGTTATTAGTTTTTTCTGAACGCAATCCTGGCATGTGTCGAATTTTAGCGGGTGACGCCTTAATGGGTGAAAATGAACGCTTACGTGGCAGAGTTCATCAATTTTTTGAAAAATTAGAATCACAATTTAAACAAGTTTTGCGTGAACGTAAACTACGTGAAGGCAAAACATTTACCATTAGTGAAGCCGCTTTAGCTAGCTTACTTGTTGCTTTCGCTGAAGGTAAAATGAGCCAATTTGTTCGCTCAGGTTATAGTAAGAAACCCAGTAGTGACTTTAGTGAACAATGGCAATTTTTAATGGCCGATAAATAATAGCAATAACACTGTCATCATCTAAGCTGTAAGCAAAATAGCATTGGCTATACCTGTTATTTACAGCAAAATAATATTAATATTTCCCGAGGAAACCTATGAGTGCTCTCTCACAATTAAAACCTGCCCGTTTATGGCAATTATTTGAAAAAATTTGCAGTATTCCACATCCATCTAAACATGAGCAAAAAATCTCTTTGTGGATCCAAGACTGGGCCAAAGAACTTGGTTTAGCTATTAAGGAAGATGCTGTCGGCAACTTAATTCTTAAAAAGCCAGCAACCGCAGGCATGGAAGATCGCAAAGGCATTATCTTACAAGCACATATGGATATGGTGCCACAAAAAAACAATGACACTGACCATGACTTTTTAACCGACCCTATTAAGCCCTATATTATCGAATCCGGTGATTGGGTAACGGCTGAAGGGACAACACTAGGTGCTGACAACGGTGTTGGTTTAGCTTCAGCATTAGCGGTTTTAGCCAGTGATGATATTCCTCATGGCCCATTAGAAGTACTGGTAACCATTGATGAAGAAGCAGGTATGACAGGCGCTTTTGGCCTAGAAGCAGGTTGGCTTGACGGTGATATTTTAATTAACACCGATTCTGAGCAAGAAGGTGAGGTGTACATGGGTTGTGCTGGTGGTATTGATGGCAATGCAACTTTCCCACTAACTTTTGAGGATGTGCCAAGCGATTATAAAGCTTTTAACTTATCTATCTCTGGTTTGAAAGGTGGTCATTCAGGTGTTGATATTCATACTGGCCGTGCCAATGCTAATAAATTATTAGTGCGCTTTTTATTAGAGGCAAGCAATGAGTTCGATATAGGTTTAACTGAGCTAAATGGTGGTAGTTTACGCAATGCTATTCCTCGTGAAGCCAATGCCAGTTTTGTTATTGCTAAAGATAAAGTTGAGCCATTAAAAATTGCTTTATCAGACTACTTAGCAACCATTAGAGCAAACCTTGGTGCTATCGAAACTGATATCGACATGTTATTAATTTCTCCCGAAGACTTTGACCAGTGTTGGACAAAAGCAACACAAGCCGCCATTTTACGCGCGCTCAATGCTTGCCCAAATGGTGTAATGCGTATGAGTGATGATATTGACGGTATTGTGGAAACCTCATTAAACTTTGGTGTTATGCATACTCGCGGTAACAAATTTAATGCTATGGTCCTTATTCGTAGCTTACATGACGATGGCCGTTTAGAAACTCAACGGACAGTACAATCTGTTTTTGAGCTTGCTGGTGCTAGCATTATCTTCTCAGGCGCATACCCTGGTTGGAAGCCTAATACCGATTCTGCCATCATGCAGACCGTACGTGATACCTATCAAAGCATATTTAATAAAGTCCCTGCGGTAATGGTCATTCATGCTGGTTTAGAGTGTGGTTTATTTAAAAGCGCTTATCCGCATTGGGATATGGTGTCTATTGGACCAACAATTAACTTCCCTCACTCACCCGATGAAAAAATTGAAATTGCTAGCGTTGCGCTATATTGGCAATTATTAGTCGCTGTATTGGCTAATATTCCAAAAAAATAACGACTGTATAACCCTGATAAATGGCTAGCCTATGGCTATCTGTTTATCAGTTTATCAGTTTGATATTACCACCTTATTTCTCCCAGAATTTTTTGCTTGATATAACAATTTATCCGCTAATTCATAGGCAGTTTCTACCGCTATATTTTGTTTCGAATTAATCAATAATAGCCCGGCAGATATGGTTATTTTCTTTTCAATATCACAGTATTGATCCAAGTTTTCTACGGCTACCCGAATATCTTCGATTAACTTGACTGCGGCCTGGTCACTTTTCGCTTGATACAGCAGTGCAAATTCTTCGCCACCTAAACGGAAAACAGCGTCGTTACCCCGCTTCATTTGTATTTTTAATAAATTTGCTAGTGCAACAAGGGCCACATCACCGGCAGGATGGCCAAAAGTATCGTTATAGCCTTTAAAATGATCTATATCGATAATCACCAGTGCTAATAAATCATGGCCTCTGTTAGCACTGCTCATTTTCTGTGGCAGTACTTCATCAAAATGGCGACGGTTAAAAAGGCCTGTTAAAGCATCTGTTTTGCTTAACTGCTCTAACTGGCTTTTGGCGGTAATTAATTTTTCAAATGTTCTCGAAATAAGCATTTCCGCCAAATAGGCAAAAAAGAGGGTAAAACAAGCAACCATAGTAAAGCGTATAAACTCCATAGTAGTCAATGCCCTAGGAGTAAATGAGAATAATAATATAAGTAATATCGTCAAATAAAACAGAGATATTCGTAAACCTATTCGGTGTCCATAGAGGGACATAATGAGGAAGATATAGAGAAAAGACCAAATGGGGGTATATTCTTTACCCTGATTAAAATAAACCACCAACAAAATACCTAATGCCATAAAGTGCAAGACAATATGTGAAGCGTATTTTCGTTGCTGGCCAGGTAAAAGCATTATTAATGACATAATGATGAATAAGCTAAGATTCACATAAAAAGTAGCCTGGTTGCTATAAATAAAGTTACCAAGCAGCAAAACGGAGAGGATAGTAAAAGATAATAACAAGATAAATTTACTGGTAACTTTTTTCCTATATAAGTTATTTTCAATATCTTTATCTAATTGTAGGTAAGCTTTAAACCATGTTTTCATTACAGAAAATCCAATTTTTCAACATCAACCTAGCTGAGCTTATCATAGAAGAAGCTCACCTGTTAAACTTAGCGCTTGGTTTCATAGCTGCTAAGTTAGAATAAACCATTGCTGATTGCACAAGCTCAACTGTACATTAGTTCACATTCAATAGCCGTAGCTGAATCTTCGTCAGAGTTTTATTTTTCAACTGAATAAGTTTAAATCTTTGCTAGTAACGCCAGAGGTATGTAGTCTTGCTCCTTCTTAACTACAACCCATTTCTCTTGCCAAGCTTGCTTACTTAAGTAGTCATCTAAATCGTGCGGAGGTATTGGCTTGGAAAAGTAATAACCTTGCATTAAATGACAAGCCGAGTCATTGAGCCAATCGAAGGTGAGTAGGTCTTCCACCCCCTCGGCTACTACCTGCATATTTAATGCTTTAGCCATGTCTATCATTGCTTTAATTAGCTTCTTCGAGTCTTGATGCGCCTCTGTACTAGCTAAATCAAATACAAAGCTACGGTCTATTTTTAAGACATCGATTGGAAAGTCTCGTAGTAATGATAAAGATGAAAAACCAGTACCAAAATCATCTAAAAATATTTTAACGCCCAGTTTCTGTAAACTAGTTAAGTTCTTTTTAACAATAGTTTTATTATCAATAAGCGCCGATTCGGTCAGCTCTACCGCCAATAACTTACCCGGAACATTATATTGCAATAACGCCTTAGCGATTTGCTCGACAACTTCACCTTGCGCTAATTGTATTGGTGAGACATTAATACTAATGTAAGGGCAGCTTTCTTCACCGTACCTTTTGAGCCAAATTGCTAGCTGACAGCATGCTGATTCAATAAGCCACTTACCTAATATATGAATAAGACCTGTTTCTTCAGCAACTTCGATAAATTCATCGGGGAAGATCATACCCTTTGCAGGGTGCAGCCAACGACTTAGCGCTTCAAAGCCTTTTAAATTTAGATTATCGTGTATAGGCTGTAAGTATATGCTTAGCTCTTTATTAGCAATGGCATCTGCTAGTTCATCTTCAATATCTTGTTTTAACACTAGACTTTGGTGCATATTTTCTTGATAAAAAACCACCCTCCCTCGCCCTAATCGCTTGGCTTCATACATAGCTATATCAGCATTTCGAATCACATCGTTGGCACTAGTATCTACCGTATTACTTAGATAGATGCCTATACTGGCACCAATGCGATATTTGTTATCATCAATAAGATATATTTGTTCTAAACGCCTCAATATTCGTTCAGCAACCAAAGTCACGGTCACTTGGCAGAAACTATTATGCAGGAGTACTGCAAATTCATCGCCACCAAAGCGAAATAATAAATCATCAAAACGGGCTGTCTGCTGTAACCTTTGCGCCACTTGCTGCAATAACTTATCGCCAACTAGATGTCCTTTGGTATCGTTTACCTTTTTAAAGTGGTCTAAATCGATAAACAATAAGCTAAAGCCTTCATCACTATGACGATTTGTCTGCTTGGTTAACTTTTCTAGTTCATTAGTTAGCGCCTGCTTGTTAAGCAATTGTGTTAAATTATCATGGCTAGCTTGATACTGGAGTGATGCTGTTTTTTCTTTTACTAGAGAGTTAGCCCAGCGCACGCGGTTGATATACATCCATAAATATATGCTTAATCCTAGAGTCAAAGTCAGTATGATCATAGCGGCGCCGTAAGCATATAATCGACTACGAGAGTCATAACCTAGTTTAGTGAGCTCTATAGTCCATAGCTGGTTAGCAAATGGAATAGTCGCCTGCAACTTTGATCGTTTCTCCGGCGAATAACAACCTGAAACACAATGTTCTCGCCATTGAGAATCATATATTTTTTCACTTTTATCCTGACTATTAAAAATTGAAATTTGATAGTTTTTTGAGTTAGTAAGATCTCCCCAAAGGGTATCAACTAATTGGTTAGTCATAACAATGCCAACGAGGTAACCGCGTAAGTTATCGCTAGATGCCGTGTTATTTTTAAAGATAGGTAATAACAGTCTAAAACCTAATTCATTTTGTTCATTGTTGAACTTAGCGGAGCTTATACTGCCACTGTGCAGTGCTTTATTCATACTAGTGGCGATAGTGCAGTTAGTATCTAGCTGCAAACCCAATTCATGACCAATAAACTCTGCTGGCTGAGCAAATAAAACGGGAAACGTGGCATTGGCAGCTAACTTAGGGCAGTTTGTTAGCAAATTACTCATTGCACGAATCTGATAATCAAAAATGCCACTGGCACGAACTTGCTTTTCAAAATTAGCCACTTGGCTTTTCTCAACCGCTGGCGCCCATTGCACGCCACGCATACCTGTATTTTTAAGAAAATCTCGTGTAATTAGTTGCGCAAAATCTTGCTGATGCAACTCTGGCTTAATCTTAAATAAACTTTGTGTTGCCAAGAATACTTTATTAATAGTCGAAATGGCTTGGGTTAGACTGGTTACTTTATCTTTAAAGCTTGCCTGAAACTGTTGATGGCTATGTTGCTCTTCATAATAGTTAACCGTCAGAAAAGCTGTATAGGCTAGTATCATCCCGAGCAACCATAATAAAACTATGCCAGAATATCGCTGCCAAAAAAAATGACTTTTTTTAACACCCGTAATCAAGAAATTCACAAAATTACCTTACGCTATTTAACGCTTATAAACATTAGCCGAGCATAGTGCCATTTGACCAAATAATGCTCCGCACACCAAGTGCAGCGTTTGTTAAATCAATGCTGTACATGATAACTGAACCATGCTTAAATGCAAACGATTCTCATTAACACGTTTGTGCAACTTCAGGACTTTCTGTGAAAAAAATTGTTTTGTTATCTTTATTATCAGCAATATTATTAAATTTTTCCTTCATCGCTGAGAGCAACGAAAATCAACGTATGGTTAATGTTTATTCTTTTCGCCAAGTGAAATTAATTGAGCCGTTAATTAAAGAATTTACTGAAAAAACAGGTATTAAAGTGAATGTTGTTAGCGGTAAAGCAGATAAGTTAATGCAGCGACTGATTCAAGATGGTGATGATAGTTTTGCTGATGTATTACTAACCGTAGGTGCAGCTAGACTTGATAAAGCTAAACGATTAAACCTTATCAAACCAATCAACTCGGCAATATTACTCGCTAATGTGCCTGAAAACTTACGCGATCCGGAAAATTATTGGTTTGCTTTGTCATTACGGGTTAGAGCTATTTTTTATGCTAAAGATAAAATTAACCCACTGCTGCTAGCAAGCTATGAATCATTATTGAATAAGCGTTGGCTGGGTAAAATATGTAGTAGAGCTGGTAACCATTTTTATAATCGCGCTATGGTAGCTAGCTTTATTTATCACTACGGTGATGACTGGACTAAAAATTGGGTACAACATTTTAGTGATAATTTAGCCATGCGACCTAATGGTAACGACAGAGATCAAATGAGAAAAGTCGCTAGGGGCGATTGTGATATCGCAATAGCTAACAGCTATTACTATGGCATGTTATCAAATAGCATTAAACAGAGTGACCGTGAAACGTATCAAAAGATTGGCATTATTTTACCACAAAGTAAAGATATTGGTAGCCATGTAAATATTAGTGGCGCAGCCCTTACCCACTCAGCTAAAAACGTTGATAATGCCATTAAATTCATTGAGTTTCTCACCACTAAAAAAGCACAGAAAATATATGCACATAGTAATTTTGAATTCCCCGTTCATGCTGATATTCCCGCAGGTGAATTTATTGCTTCATGGGGTGAGCTTAATGCCGATACCCAACCTATTCTGCATTTGCCTCTATACCATAAGCAAGCAGCGGAGATAATTTCCCAAAGTAATTGGTAATCGATACTCAGGAAAAGGCATAATTAGCCTAGCCTTTACTCAAGATAAAGTGATTAAGATATTGTTCATTGCACTAACTACAACAACAACGACCAATAAAAATACAAATGATTATTATAGCCTTGTTTTAAATAACTATAATGGCTATTGATAACTAAGCTTTGTTATTAAAAAATTTTCCGTTAGAATGGGTGAATCACTATTTAGGATACTTGTTATGATTCAGCCAGAAAAAATAATAATAGCTGACGACCATCCCTTATTTAGACAAGCTTTATTGGGGACATTAAAAGCCAAGCTAACTTATACCACATGGCTTGAAGCAGAAACAATTGAAGAACTTGAACAACAACTCACCAACAATAATGATAGTGATTTGTTATTACTGGATTTAAATATTCCTGGCGCTCATGGCTTTAATACCCTAATTCATGTGCGTAATCACTTTCCACAAATTCCTGTAGTTATCGTCTCCGCTCATGAAGATCATGACACCATCAGTAAAGCAATGGAGTATGGTGCCGCTGGCTTTGTACCAAAATCTACCCCAGTTAATGATATTTATTCTGCTATTGTTGCCGTATTGTCAGGTAATATCTGGCTACCCGCTTCTTTCGAACAAGCACCAAGTAGCAATAGTAAAAGTAATATTGCTGAGCGCGTCGCCAGTTTAACGCAGCAACAATATCGTATCTTAATGATGTTTGCCCAGGGCATGCTAAATAAGCAAATTGCTTACGATTTAAATGTATCGGAAGCGACCATTAAAGCCCATGCTACCGCCATTTTCAGAAAACTTGATGTGCGCAACCGCACGCAAGCTGTTATTGTTATTGCCCAGTTAAACTTATCTGAGGCAAGCTTTTAACAAGCTTTACTGCCGTAAGTTATATCAACTTTCTGACTGAAACAAAAAAGCACGTCAATGATCACTCATTAACGTGCTTTTTCAATTTTATAGCTTAGCGTTATATCACTTAGACTTTACCTTTTAAACATCACTTTTTAAATAAAAGCAAAAGCATCGGCATACATATGTTCTAACAAAGCACCGTGTTCAACAAAGTCACTTCGAATAGCACCAACCATGTCAAAACGTCCGGCCAAGTAAATATCGTAAGGTTCAAAACTGACAATATCATGCATAGCGGCTTGATGAACTAAGCCGGTTTTACCTTGCCAAGGATTTTCTGAGTTTTCCTGCACATTCTCAATGACTGGGATAAAATTAGCGTGCGGCAATTTAGCAATAGTGGCAATGGTTTTTTCTAGTTCATAAATGGCACTTTCTTGACGTAAGCCCCAATAAACCATGATATGACGCTGTGACTTTTGCTCGGCTAAATACTCAAACATTGATTTAATGTAAGAGAAACCAGTACCACCGGCAAGTAATAATAATGGTCGTTCACTATCAACACGTAATTGCGCATGACCTGCAGGTATTTCAATGGTTACCGGCTCGCCACTAACGTGACTAGCTTTAATACGCTCAATCACTTGCATTGGGTAGCTATCGGCAACAAAAGCGCCTATTTGTAATTCAAGTAAATCACTATTAGGTGAACTGGCAATTGAAAATGGACGTTTATCTTCATCACTCATGACAAAATTCAAATACTGACCGGCAATAAAATCAACTTTTTCATTGGCCTTTAAAAGTACTTTATATACGTGTGATGTTAACGATGTTAACGACTCTATTTGACAACTAACTGTCTTCATTCTTAAACCTTTTTGCTACTTTATTGGTAATTACTCATCGGCAAAGTGGTTATTTTGCCAATAGCTAATAAGATAGAATTGCGACTCTACTAAGTATAGTCAGCAAACTTTATAAAATATTTAAATAATATCTAATTCATCCCAAAGTTCATCAACTTGGTCTTTGATTTCCTGGGTCATCTCAATTGGCTCACCCCATTCACGATCTGTTTCACCAGGCCATTTATTAGTGGCATCTAGGCCCATTTTAGAACCTAACCCTGAAACAGGTGAGGCAAAATCAAGGTAATCAATTGGCGTGTTTTCTATCAATACAGTATCACGACTCGGATCCATTCTTGTGGTCATAGCCCAGATAACATCTTCCCAGTTTCTAGCATTGATATCGTCATCACAAACTATGACAAACTTGGTGTACATAAATTGCCGTAAGAATGACCAAACGCCCATCATTACTACTTTAGCGTGACCGGCATATTGCTTTTTAATAGTGACAATAGCAAGGCGATAAGAGCAACCTTCTGGCGGTAAATAAAAGTCTTGAATTTCAGGAAATTGCTTTTGCAAAATAGGCACAAAGACTTCATTAAGCGCAACACCTAAGATGGCAGGTTCATCAGGTGGCCTGCCCGTATAGGTACTATGATAGATAGCATCTTTGCGCATAGTGATATGTGTTACTGTCATCACTGGAAAACTATCTACTTCATTGTAATAACCAGTATGATCGCCATAAGGCCCTTCTGGCGCCATTTCATCGGGGTCTAAATAGCCCTCCAAAATTATTTCAGCGCTAGCGGGAACTTCTAAATCATTACTTATAGATTTAGCCACTTGTGTTTTAGCACCACGTAATAGACCGGCAAAAGCATATTCAGATAACGTATCTGGTACTGGCGTTACTGCGCCTAAAATAGTGGCGGGATCGGCACCTAAGGCAACAGAAACAGGGTATTTCTCGCCTGGATTTTCTTTTTTGAATTCTTGAAAATCAAGCGCACCACCACGATGTGATAACCATCGCATGATGACTTTATTTTTACTCAGTACTTGCTGGCGATATATACCTAGATTTTGGCGCTCTTTGTGAGGTCCTCTAGTGACCGTAAGCCCCCAAGTAATTAGGGGTGCGACATCCCCAGGCCAACAAGTTTGTACCGGTAGTTTAGTTAAATCAACGTCATCACCAGATAAAACTATTTGCTGACACAATGGCTTCTTGATGACCTTTACTGGCATATTTAATACTTGTTTATACACAGGTATTTTACTTAGAGCATCACGGAAACCTTTTGGTGGCTCAGGCTCTTTTAACATAGCCAGCAACTTGCCCACATCACGTAAAGCAGCAACATTTTTTTGGCCCATGGCTAGAGCAACCCTGTCAGGGGTACCAAAAAGGTTGGTAAGTACCGGCATACTGTGCGGCTTACCATTTTCATCGACTGCATTTTCAAAAAGTAATGCCGGCCCTTTCGCTCTAAGCGTTCTATCGCTAATCTCTGTCATTGCTAAATGGGTAGATATTGGCTGAGTAATACGCTTAAGCTGGCCTATTTTTTCAAGTTGACTGATAAAGTCTCTTAAATCACTGTATTTCATCTAAGTTACCAGTAAGAGGTAAGGTACTATACCCATTATCAATCAAGATGCAGGTTTCAGAGTGCTTGAGCACTTTGATTGATAACGGGTATGAGATAAAAAAACCAGTCATTAGACTGGTTTTCATCAATTGGGTTATTCAACTAATAGAGCGATTATTTACGCTTCATTGAATCAAAAAACTCATTGTTTGTTTTGGTCATAGCAAGTTTATCGATTAAGAATTCAATGGAACCAACTTCGTCCATTTCATGAACAACCTTACGCAGAACCCACATTTTTTGTAATTCAGCAGGCTTAGTAATAAGCTCTTCACGACGAGTACCACTGCGATTAATGTTAATTGCTGGGAATACACGTTTTTCAGAAATTTTCCGTGACAGGTGTAATTCCATATTACCTGTACCTTTAAATTCTTCGTAGATAACTTCGTCCATTTTAGAGCCCGTTTCAACTAGCGCTGTCGCGATAATTGTTAAGCTACCACCTTCTTCGATGTTACGTGCTGCACCAAAGAAACGTTTTGGACGATGTAAAGCATTAGCATCAACACCACCAGATAGAATTTTACCCGACGAAGGAATAACTGTGTTGTAAGCACGGGCTAAACGGGTAATCGAATCAAGTAAAATGACCACGTCTTTTTTATGTTCAACTAAACGTTTTGCTTTCTCAATGACCATTTCTGCCACTTGTACGTGACGACTTGCTGGTTCATCAAAGGTAGAAGCAATAACTTCACCTTTCACCAAGCGCTGCATTTCAGTTACTTCTTCTGGACGCTCATCAATTAATAATACCATTAGCTCGGCATCAGGATAATTATGGGCAATGCTTTGTGCAATATTTTGTAATAATAAGGTTTTACCGGCTTTTGGCGGCGCAACAATTAAACCACGTTGGCCTTTACCAATGGGTGACGCTAAATCAATAACACGAGCGGTAATATCTTCTGTTGAACCATTACCACGTTCCATGATGAAGCGATCGGTTGGATGAATCGGGGTTAAGTTTTCAAATAATATCTTATTACGGGTATTTTCTGGGCGATCAAAGTTAACTTCAGTCACCTTTAATAGAGCGAAGTAACGCTCGCCTTTTTTCGGTGAACGAATTTTACCTTGGATGGTATCACCCGTGCGCATACTAAAGCGGCGAATTTGGCTTGGTGATACATAAATGTCATCTGGCCCAGCTAAATATGAAGAGTCTGCTGAGCGTAAAAAGCCAAAACCATCTTGTAAAATCTCTAAAACACCGCCACCGAAAATATCATTATCACCTTCAGCATGTGCTTTTAAAATAGCAAAAATTATGTCTTGCTTGCGTGTTCTAGCTAGGTTCTCAAGCTTCATTTCCGCAGCAAGGCTAACCAATTCATTAATGGATTTTTCTTTTAGTTCGGTAAGGTTCATAGGGGGTTTCTTAAACTATTTTAAGTGATAGTGCCTTCGGCGATTGCCGACACAAGTGTATGTTAAATGTATTTGTTACAATAAGAATAGAGATAAAGCGATGTTATTTTGTACTCAGGGGCTAAATTTAGCACTAAAATTTGATTAGGTAAAGGCTGAATAAAAGCTAAGTAAATATTTTATCAGAAAAAACAAAAAGCCTGGTAACTTAGGTATAAGTTATCAGGCTTTATAAATATTATCATTTATAAGTTTTTATCTAAAAACTCTTTTAATTGAGTTTTCGATAGCGCGCCCACTTTAGTGTCAGCAATTTCACCATCTTTAAAAAGTAATAAGGTTGGAATACCACGTACACCATATTTAGGTGGTGTCGTTGAGTTTTGATCTATGTTTAATTTACCAACAGTCACTTTGCCTTCGTATTCATCGGCAATATCATCAAGTACTGGGGCAATCATTTTACAAGGACCACACCATTCAGCCCAAAAATCAACTAATACTAAACCCGATGCTTTTAATACATCTGCTTCAAAACTATCATCAGTTAGCTGAACAATTTTATCGCTCATCATATTCTCCGTTGTTATGGCGAAAACGCCTTTGTGGTAATTACTCTGGGGTAATTATACCGTGATTCACTGCTTTTCCAATACTGTTTTCTGTAACATTGTTATTAATTAAGCCGTAATAGCGATTCTAAGAAGTTAGTTTCCAGCTCAGAGCTATATTATGGAAGTTAGAATAAATAAAGTTTTCATAGGTCTAATTATTCTAAATTAAACAAACTTGGGTCGTTCTTACTTGTCTGACAAGCTGCCCGCTTGCAAGTTTAAAGACTTATAAGCAGCGTTATTGCTTTCGATTAGGACGCTACAGCAAGTACCTTATTAGCTAATGCAGGAGTAATTTCCTGCATTACCATGACCTTCAAGCTAATGCTTTTAATTCTCGCTGCATTAGAAATAACTCAATAGAGTTAGTATAAAATCTAATTAATTAATTTTTAAGCAGCTATTTAGTAAACAAAAATGTTAAGCTTGCGCCATGAAAAAAACACACTTAACTGAAACAAAATTCACTGACCTAAATCTTGCCCCGCAAGTAGTCACTGGACTAGAAGCTATGGGCTTCGAATATTGTACGTCTATTCAGGCGATGGCTTTACCCGTTCTGCTAAAAGGCACTGATATAGCTGGCCAAGCACAAACAGGTGAAGGTAAAACCCTTGCCTTTTTAGCAGCTACTTTTCATCACCTTCTGCAAAAAGAAGCGCCTACACATAACCAACCTCGCGCCTTAATAATGGCGCCAACACGTGAATTAGCTATACAAATTCACCGTGATGCTAAAGAGATGGCAAAAAGCACTGGCTTACGCCTTGGTGTTGTATATGGGGGCGAAGGTTATGAAAGTCAACGCTTAGAATTAGAAGCTGGTGTTGATATTCTTATTGGCACTTGTGGTCGTTTGATCGATTACATGAAGCAAGGTATTTATAACCTTACTAACATTGAAGTCATCGTGCTTGATGAAGCCGATAGAATGTTTGATTTAGGCTTTATTAAAGATATTCGTTATATGTTTAATAAAATGCCTCCAGCTACTGAACGTTTAAGCATGCTATTTTCGGCAACTTTATCATTCCGTGTAAAAGAATTAGCCTTCGATCATATGAATGATCCTACCAGTGTTGAAGTTGCGCCAGAGCAAAAAACCAACATTCGTATTAGTGAAGAGCTTTTCTATCCATCTAACGAAGACAAGATGTCTTTGTTACAAACATTGATTGAAGAAGATTGGCCTGAAAAAGCGATTGTTTTTGCCAATACCAAACATGTTTGTGAAAAAGTTTATGATCACCTGAATGCCGATAAAATACGTGTTGGTTTATTAACCGGTGATGTACCACAGAAAAAGCGCTTAAAAATATTAGAGCAATTTACTGAAGGTACCATAGACATTCTGGTTGCAACCGATGTTGCTGCTCGTGGTTTACATATCCCTAGCGTAACTCATGTTTTTAACTATGACTTACCTGATGATTGTCAAGATTATGTCCATCGCATTGGTCGTACCGGTCGTGCTGGTGCAAGCGGTCATGCGATTAGTTTAGCTTGTGAGCAATATGTTTTTAATTTACCTGAAATTGAAACTTATATTGAGCATGAACTACCAGTAACTAAGTATGATCATGATGCATTATTGACTGATTTACCTAAACCTAAACCTCGTCAACGTCGTCATAGATCTAATACTTCAAGAACAGGTGGCAACCGCCAGGGTGGTCGTTCTAATACTCGACCAACCAATCGTGGTGGTAATAGCAATCGCGGCAACCGCTAAACTATTGCCTGGATTTAAAGCACATTGAGTGATTTAGAGAGCCAAAATCAAGCCACGTCAAAGGCAATACCACAGTATGATGATAACCATTACGCTGTGGTTGATTTAGGCTCTAATAGTTTCCACCTACTTATTACCTGCTTGATTACTGAGTCAAATGCAAAACTAAGTGGTCAATCAAGTAGTAAATCACTAAAAATCGTTAATAAAGTTAAGCAAAAAGTTCGCTTAGCCGCAGGGTTAGATGACAACAACCTGCTTTCTGATGAAGCCATTTCACGTGGCCTTGATTGTCTGAAAAACTTCTCTCTGTATCTGCAAAGTATTCCAGTAAATAATATCCTTATTGTTGCCACTGCAGCATTACGCATGGCCAAAAATAATCAGCTATTTTTTGATGCTGCCAAACTAATTTTACCAAAACAAATAAAGTTATTGACCGGTGAGCAAGAAGCTAAAACTATTTATGCTGGGGTTGCCCATACCTCTATCAGCAATAAACACCAATCACATGCCAAAAAATTGGTACTCGATATTGGTGGTGCTAGTACTGAAATTATCGTTGGTTCAGGCTGTGCAACAAAAAAATTGGTCAGCTTAGATATTGGTTGTGTTAGCTATATTGGTAAATACTTTGTTGATGGCATACTTAATCAGAAAAATTTTGACCTCTGTATCACCGCTGCATCGAATGTTATTAACACAGTTAACGAAGAGTTTGTTCAACTTGGTTGGCAATCTGCTGTTGGCAGTTCAGGTACCATGCAAGCCATGATAGAGATACTTAAACAACGTCAACAAACACCTACTATCACCTTAGTATTTCTTAATGAAATCCAACAAACTCTGATAAGTTGCCAGACCATAAACAATATCGAAATACCAGGACTAAGAGCTGATCGCAAAGCAATATTAGCCAGCGGTTTAAGTATATTGATAGCTTTGTTTAAATGTCTGCGTATAAAAGAATTATGTCTTTCAAGTGGCGCTCTTCGTGAAGGTTTACTCTTTGAATTAGTTCCTGACGCAAAAATTATCCATACTATCTAGTATTACTTATCTTCCCTATCTTTTACTTGTCTTAAGATACCTTTAGCTACCCTTAGGAAGTGAAGCCCTGAAATACCAAAGCGCCACTGGAATTTCAATAATGCTATAACTCAGTAAAGTGAACCAAAACCAATTTAGCTCAAACATTAAAAAATCAAACTCCACAGCTGTACCCCAATATTTATTTGCCACAATAACTAAAGCTAAGCCAGAAGCCACGCAATCAAATAGCGCCACTTTATTCAGGTTTTTACCGGCCAATTTCGGATACACAGAGACATAAACAATTACAATAATTACAGCATTAAGTAATATTATAGTTAATTCAGCTGACATCAGTGCCTTCCTCATTTGATAGTGTGCTAACCCCTGCTTGGCAAGCGGCCAAAAGCTCATTGCTTAAATTTTTATCATCTAATACCCGAGATAAAGCCAAGCCACCAATCATCAATACCGCGCTTTGCAGTGCTTTCTCTCTACTGCTACTTAACGACTCTGCTTGAGCGATAAAAGCTTGTAACGTTTTAGTATAAGTTGCTTTTACCTGGCTATCTTGCTGATTAATATCAGAGACTAAAAAGGCTAACGGGCATGCTTGTTCATACTGATCATCTCTATGCTTAGTACTTAAATAATACTGAGCAAACGCCTTCATATTCTGCGGACAATTTTCGGGCTTTCTTTGAAAGGCGACCGTTGCCGCTTTTCTTATGGCTTGTGCGTATAAGTCACTTTTTGATTTGAAATGACTATAAAAAGCCCCGCGCGTTAACTCGGCATTTTTCATTACCAGGTCGATCGATATTTTTTCAAAACCATGATGAGTAAACAGCATAGCTGCACTGGTTAAAATTCTATCTTTTGACTGTGCCTTATGAGTATCTTGCCACGCCATTGCCATGTCCCACTTGTTTGATTAATCATCTTGCTAGTATTTCATATTTTTAAAATATGTTCTTGAACATATTTTCATTGAGGTTAAATTATTATCTATACAGTAAATTTGATACATAAAGGAGCATAAAATGACAGCTGAAACGATACACATCTACGGACCAAGCTTTTCAAATTTCGTCCGCACGGTCATGTTAGTGTGTGAAGAAAAAAAACTTGCTTACAGCGTTGGCTTTGAAGTGGCAGGAAAGGAAGTCGCCTTTAAAAGTGAGCAGCACCTAGGCTTACACCCTTTTGGAAAAATACCGGTGTTACTAGATAAGGGCTTGGTTCTGCCCGAAACAGCCAGTATTTGTCGCTACCTGGATGCAGATAAGACCTTACAACCGAATAATAGTTTGGCTTTCGCCCGGCACGATGCCCTTTGTGCACTCATCTCAATTGATATTGATAAAATATTGGTCCGGGAATATTTACTGGAGTTTGCTTTTCCCAAAGGAGAAAACAACAGTGTACGCTTTGACGTGGTGAAAGATGTTCAGCCTAAAGTTGCAACCACGCTAGCTCTCATTGAAAAGATGCTTGATGAGGAAAACTCGTTATCATCTGAGCAATTCACCATTGCCGATGCTTTATTAGCCCCTATCTTGCATTATATCTCTTGCCTGCCTGCTGGATTTAATCTGCTAGCTGATTATCCCAAGGTAGAACAATATTTAGCTAACTTAATGACAAGACCGTCATGTCAGAAAGTATTAATAGCTAAAAAACTTTAATAACAAGCTTAAAGCTTCCGACTAAGTCGAATGCTAGCCAATAAAAAACGCGAAAGATTCGCGCTTTTTAATTGGCTTTCAAGTTAAATTCTAATTTAAAACTTAAGCGTCTTCTTTTAACCAACGAGCAACCTTTATGGCAAAATAGGTTAGAATACCATCGGCTCCTGCACGTTTAAATGCTAATAAACCTTCCATAACACAAGGTTTTTCCTCTAACCAACCATTTTGAATAGCGGCCATATGCATAGCATATTCACCACTGACTTGATAAGCATAGGTTGGTACCTGAAAAGTGTCTTTAACACGTCGCACTATGTCTAAATAAGGCATACCTGGTTTTACCATTACCATATCAGCACCTTCGGCAATGTCTTGAGCCACTTCATGTAATGCCTCGTTGCTATTAGCAGGGTCCATTTGATAGGTATGTTTATTGCCACCTTTAATATTACCAGCTGAGCCGACAGCATCACGGAATGGTCCGTAGTAATTAGAAGCATACTTTGCTGAATAAGCTAGAATTTTAGTATTTACAAAACCATTCTCTTCTAAAACCTGTCTGATTGCACCGACACGACCATCCATCATATCTGATGGTGCAACTATATCAGCCCCAGCTTCTGCATGTGATAAAGCCTGCTTAGTTAAAATATCTTTAGTGACATCATTTAAAACATAACCACTGACACCCGCTTTATTGTCATCACTGTCACTTAAAATACCGTCTTGGCCATGGGTCGTAAAAGGGTCAAGGGCAACATCAGTAATCACGGCAAGTTGTGGGAATTTAGCCTTAAGTGCGCGTACTGCACGTTGAGCTAAACCCTCAGGGTTATATGCTTCTTCCGCCATCAATGATTTTTTATCACTTGGCGTTACCGGGAAAATGGCAATAGCAGGAATGCCTAGATCAACCAGCTCTTGCGCTTCTTCTAACAATAAATCAATACTTTTACGCTCAACACCCGGCATTGAAGCAATAGCTTCGCGCTGATTTTCGCCTTCAAGGACAAAAACAGGGTAAATAAGGTCGTTGACTGTTAACTGAGATTCCGCCATTAAACGACGAGTATGGTCATCAACACGCATACGGCGCATACGACGAGCTGGGTATTGGCCAAAAGCCGAATTACCATTGTGGGACATAAGTATTCCTAAAAATTATTCTGTTAATATATATTGTTGTGTTTGGTTACGGCCATTGTGCTTAGCTTGGTATAGCGCTTTATCAGCACCAGAGAAAATTTGCTCGGGCCCGACATCAACTTCTTGCTGGTAAGTACAGGTACCACAGCTGATCGTTAGCGCTATCTCAATTTCTTGAAAGATAAAGACTTGTTCATTGAGCAATAAACGTAATTGTTCAGCCATGAGTAGCGCACCTTCTACCTCGGTATTAGGCAGAATAAGACAAAACTCCTCACCTCCATAACGAAAGGCTATATCCGCACTACGCTTCAAGCTTTGCTTTATATGTTTAGCCAACCAAATTAGACACTGATCTCCGGCTAAGTGACCGTAGTTATCATTGACCAATTTAAAATGGTCAATATCAATTAACACTAAACTCAATGGCGTTAGATTACGGCGACTACGGCGGTACTCGGCTAATATTTTTTGATCATAGTGTCGTCGGTTGTGTAAGCCGGTAAGTTCATCTAGGACATTTTTCCGTTCAAGCTCTTGGTTGGCACTTTCTAATTCTTGCAGGGCAATATTAAGTTCAAGAGTACGCTCTTGTACTCTTTCTTCTAATAAATCTTGACTGTCTTGTTGCTCTTGAGCCAAGCTTTGCATTGCTTGTTCGGCTATTTTACTATTGTTTTTTGCTAATTTAACTCGCAATAACATTTTTTGATATTTTTTGTGAAAGTGACGACTTAAATAGCAGAAAATTAGGCCTGTTATTACGCTAGCTAAGAAAAAACCCATGCCAAAACATAGGTGTTCGGCAGCCTCGTATGTCATCGCCATACTCGCAGGAGTATATAGCATCAATAAGGATACATAACCTGTGACTTTAGCGATAACAATTGGCTTCATTTAGGCTAATTCTTTCATTGTAGGAAAATTAAAGACTTTTTCGGCATTACGGCTAGTTTGCCAAGCAATCTCTTCTTGGTCAAGACCTGTAATGCTAGCAATTTCTTTCAGGATGTAAGGTAAATAACTAGGTTCGTTACGGCTACTTTTGGGTTTTGGTCGAATCGTTCGAGGCGTTAAATAGGGTGCATCCGTTTCAATCAATAAACGATTTAACGGAATTAAGCTGACAATATCTCGAAGAATTTGGCCACGGCGCTCATCACATAGCCAACCGGTAATGCCAATATACATATCAGCTTCAATACATTGCGTTAATTCATTTTTCTCACCAGTAAAGCAGTGAGAGACCATAGCAGGTACTTTACCTAAGTATGGCGATAGAATATTGAACCAAGGTTCAAAAGCATCTCTTTGATGTAAAAATAGCGGCATTTGTAGCTTTGCCGCTAAAGCAACTTGTTCGCTAAAGACTTTGACCTGTTGTGCCGGAGCAGAAAAATTACGATTGAAATCTAAACCACACTCGCCAATAGCTTTCACCGGGGCTTGCATAGCTAATTGTTGCAGCTGTTCTATATAATCAATTGAAACATGGTCAGCGTCGTGTGGATGAACACCTGCGGTGCTATATAAAAAATCTGGAAAAATTTCTTGGTATTGCTGACACAGTGCTAAGGCTTTTTGACTTTCTTCAACACTGGTGCCCGTGATCAGCAAGCCACTGAGCGCAACCGCTTGTGCGCGAAGAATGACAGCCTCACGGTCTTTATCAAAGCGCTTATTGGTTAAGTTAACGCCAATATCTATTAAAGTGCCTTTATTCAAAGTAATCTCGCTCTATTTTAGCCTTTTGACTTTAATCCGTTTATTGCTATTTTCTTTTTGTAAAAATATCGCACTAAGCGCACCTTTCGTTAAAGTCACACGTTGGCCGATTTTTAGCTTAAATTTGTTATTATCCTTTTGTTGCCATTTTTGACCATTTTCAAACACTATTTTCCATTGTCCACGTAATGTTTTAGTTAATTCACTAATGGTCAGGGTAATGCTATTTATTTCTTTAGCCAGTTCTTCTTTCGACTTTTCTACATGACCTTTGGCAAATTCATCAATTTGCTGCTCTGTTAATGGCAACTTTTCACTTTTTACTGACTTACTAATAGTTTCTGCTGGTAAAGTCTTGCTCTGGGTAAGTGCATCAAAACAGGTTAATCTTGCTTGGTCCTGGCTTATTTGACTACAAGTATTGATTTCAGCAGCGAGGTGAGGCGCTTTAGCTTGCACAATGAAGGGCAAGGCTAAGCCACTGATAAGTGCAGTACAAGTTAATAAATTCATAACGGTCATTCTTCACTCTCTTTTACATCAATTGAATTATCTTCGTCTTCTTTATGATAAAACGAAGCAATAATAATACCCACTTCAAACAATAGCAGCATTGGTATAGCCAGCATGGTTTGCGAAATAATATCAGGCGGTGTTAACAGCATGCCAATAACAAACGCCCCGACCACAACATAGGCTCGCTTTTCTCTTAAGCTATCAGGTGTTGTCACACCAGTCCAACACAGCAAAATAATAGCAATGGGGATCTCAAACGCCGCGCCAAAAGCAAAAAATAGCTTTAAAATAAAATCAAGATAACTGCTTATATCGGTGGCAATCACCACTCCTTCCGGCGCCACTGAAGCAAAAAAGGCAAACACTACCGGAAAGACGATAAAATAAGCAAAAGCAATGCCACTATAAAACAATAGCGTAGAGCCAATCATTAACGGCACAATCAAACGCTTTTCATTACTATATAAGCCAGGCGCCACAAATGACCAAATTTGATACAAGACAAATGGCATGGCGATAAAGAGTGATAATACTAAGGTTAGTTTAAAGGGGGCAAAAAATGGCGAGGCAACATCGGTTGCTATCATTTGTGAGCCTTCCGGCATGGTAGCTAACAACGGCTGCGCCACATATTGGTAAATATCTTGGGCAAAGTAAACTAAGCAGCAAAAGATAATTAACACCCCTAAGATAGAGCGTAATAAACGATTACGTAATTCTAACAGGTGATCAAACAAGCTGGCACTTGGTGCTGGGGCTGTACTCATGGTTTGGGTTTATCACTTTCTGGTTTAGCTGCATTCACTGAAGGCTTAGCTGATTGCTTAGCTAAAGGCTCAACTGAACTGACGTCTTGCGCAGATGCGCTATCGGAAAGCTGATTTTTTGTATCCTCGTCCAGAGCTGTTTTAGCTCTGACAGATGACGCTAATGAAGAAGAGATCATCGAGTCTAAAGGTTGAGTATCCACTTTTTGGAATGGTTCAGTGACAGAGGCTGCCGCTTCTTGCAATATCTTTAATGATTCGGCGACTTCTGGACTTAAGTTTTGTAAATTACTTTGCTCGGCTTTTTTCAAATTGGCATGCAACTCATGAATACGCAACTCTTCGGTTAGCTCAGTTTTGACAGTATCACTAAACTTGCGCGCACCCGTGATCCAGCTACGCAGCGTACGTATTGCTACTGGTAAGCGCTCAGGACCCAAAATAACCAAGCCCATAATTGCAATAAGAATTAATTCCCAAAACCCTACATCAAACATAAATTAAGCCTGATCAGTTTCTTTAGTTTTTCTGCTAGTTTTACTACTTTCTTCTGCTGCACTACTAGAGTTATCAGCTAAAGTATCTGATGTTTTTTCTGCACTAGATTTTTCGACACTAGTACTTTGTTCTTTATCTTCACCTATAGCACTTTTGAAACCTTTTATCGCCGAGCCTAAATCACCACCTAGATTACGTAGCTTTTTAGTACCAAACAATAACACTACAATCACGGCAATAATAACTAGTTGCCAAATTCCGATTCCACCCATAATAAATTACTCCTGCTATTTAATGCTCACATGGCTAAGCAATACCCTAGCTCATGCTTTTTGTGTAAACATTATATACCTAAATAATACCGGGAAACGAGTAAAAGCAGTAAATGAATGGGGAAATGATGAGCTAAGACAACATTTATTTTGTGGGTAAGTCTATTTCGATAATAAATAACTCAGACAGGCAGTTAAATTAGCTGTTCAACTAAGGCTATTTACATAGGGGATCAAAAAAGGCGACTTTGCAGTCGCCTTTATTTTGAGACATTTTCTACTTACTAGGCATGCTAGTAAGTGCAGTGATTAATACTAACTAGAATTTATAAGTAGTATTAACGAAGAAAGTACGACCGATTACATCATAGATGTTTGGTACTGTATTCATATCATTACCATTTGGTACTTCTTCTGGTTCAGTATCAAATAAGTTCTTGATACCACCAGTTACCTGCCAAGCATCATTAATGTGGTAAGCCGTTGAAATATTGTGGTAGATCACATCATCAGTTGTAAATACGTCTCCGTAATCAACACCTTCCATACCTTGAATATAATTAGCTGTATAAAGTAGGTTCAAGTCTTCAGTAATATCAGCACTAACCGTTAAGTTAGTCTTTAACTGTGAGTAACCGCCCATATTACCATCGATAGTACCTTCATAGCTGATATTATCTTCTACAAATTCAATTAAATAAGTAGTATCAAGCATTACTCTGAAAATACCCGCAGTGTAACTAACATTCCAGTCAATACCTGAAGTATTTTGTTGGCCAATGTTAGTTAATGCTGACGTCATATCCTCTAACTCACCTTTACCATCTCGGTTAATGTTAATAGTTGCACAGGCAACTTGGTCACCCGCGAAGCACTTATTCATTTCAGCTTGCACATTTACACGGCTAATGGCGTTGGTAATATCAAACTTCCAGTAATCTACAGTAGTAGATAGACCATCAGTGATTTCCCACACTACACCAGCAGTGAATGACTCACTCTCTTCTGGTTGTAAATCCGGATCACTTGTATAGTTAACTTCGATTTGTGCATCTTGTGCGTTTTCCCACGGGTCAGATAAATAATCGAATGAACCTGAGTTACCGCCGAATAATTCACTAACACTTGGTGCTCTAAAACCTGTTGCCGCTACTGCTCTAAGCATTAAACCATCAGTAATACTATAAGTAGCACCTAACTTCCACGTAGCTGCGCCACCAAAAGTCGAGTAGTTATCGTAACGAGTCGCCGCTTCTACGGTAAAAGAATCAGTAACAGGTACAGAAATTTCACCATAAAGAGATTGAACAGAGTAATTTCCTTCTGTTGGATCTTGTTGTGAAGCTGTACTTTGACCTAGCTGAGTAATTAAATCCGGGGTGTAATAACCACTTTCAAAGCGACTTTCAACACCAACAGCATAACCAATATCTGATTCATTAATGCCACTGAAACCTGCAGCTAAGGTAAATTGCTCGTTACCACCTTCATTTTGCTCTGTATACATAACTCCTTCACTAGCTAAGAAGTCATTATCCATAGGGGTGCCACTGAACCAATCATCTTGATGGTTATAAATGCTGTCTTCCATATTAGCGGCATGGATAGAGTTAGCAACACTGTCTTTCGAATCATTGCGACCATAAGTTGCTGACATATCCCACTGAGTGTCATTACTTAAATAACCAACTAGACCAATAGAAGCACGGTAAGTATCTGTTTCTTGAGCATAAATACGTGGACCCGCATCAGTCATACGACGTCTATAGTTAATTGTGTCACCAATAACATAATGATCATCAGGATCTGAAATCCCTGCATTTAACTCATCATAAGCATCTTGAATGCCTTTTATGTATGTAGGGTCTAATTCTGATGTCTTTAAATCAATATTTGCTGGCTGTGGTGCCATTTGTTGATTTGACTCACGACGTGTGTACATAAAATCAATACTTAACTCAGTATCATCTGCTATTTCAGTATTAAACGTGGTAAATAGACTCAATAATTCATTAGGTGTTTGTGCATAGCTATCATCGGTATAATCATAAGATTCTTCACGTGGAACAAAGCCACCGTTACCATCTGGTACCATACCACCTAAAGAACCACCTGGAATGAATGATGATTCCCCTGGAGGCACAAAATCACGATCCGACTGAATGATATCACCACGGTTTGAGTACTGAACACCAACTACGATGTTACCACCAGCAAGTTCACTGCCGTGTAGAATACTAAAACCGCCGCTTTCGCCATCGCCTTTGTCGGTAATGCTGCCATCAGCTGTTATTTCTGTACCTTCAAAATCTTTTTTAGTAATGATGTTAACTACACCAGCGATAGCATCTGAGCCATATACTGCTGAAGCACCATCTTTCAAAATTTCAATGCTTTGAATCATTGAAACAGGAATAGTATTTAAATCGACTGAAGAATCTGCACCCGTACCAGAAGCAACCATACGACGACCATTTAATAACACTAACGTACGTTGAACTCCCATACCACGTAAGTTAACTGTTGCAGAGCCACCTGAGCCATTGTTCGATGTTGCACCTAAGCTCATACCTGATGCAGCTGGCTGCATAGATAAAATTTCTTGTACTGAAGTAAAGCCACTTTTAGCAATAAAATCTGAAGAAATAACTGTTACTGGGCTAGCTGTTTCAACATCGGTTCTGTTAATGCGAGAACCGGTTACGGCAATGCGTTCTACTTCTTCTGCGCCTTCTTGGGCAATTGCTTGTACTGTAGTCATTGATGTTGCGGCTAGGGCAATCATTACTGCGCGGGTAACTACATTCTTTCTGGCTGTTCTTAGGCTCATTACTTCTACCTTTTTATAGTAAATTATTGGAAACTGATATATACCCGTTCCTATTCAAAGTGCAGGATTTCAGTGGGAGTTAAAATGACTTTAGGCAAGGAAAATAATTTAAGCATAGTGCATTCTATGGTTTGATTATTTAACGCCGTATAAAGTCATTTTAAACCCATCGAAGAAGCGCTTGAGCAACACCACTACGTCGTTGCACACCTTTGTAAGGGAATAACCATTACCACAGAGGTGCGTCTTGTATTGAAATTGCTCAAGCACTCTGAAACATGCATCTTGATTGGGAGCGGGTATTAATCAATTGACATTAATACTGCGCGATCTATTTGCAAAAGTTCGATCTAAAGTGTTGTAGTTTCGTTAACACTGCAACGGAATTGTGACCTTAACGCTGATAGATGTGACAAGCTGTGACCTAAGTGGCTGTTTTTTAACTGGTCGACTAGGTTAATTAGCAACTACCCGCGTTCAACCACTGAATTTTTTGTAAGTAACTGTGTGATTAAACCAAGTTAAACAAAGTTACAGGCACAAAAAAAACCGACATTAAGTCGGCTACTTTAAACGGGGTATTTACTAAAGCTTAATCAAAGATGATCGCGCTTTTTAGCTAATGACTAGCTCAACTAACAAGTATTAGTATTCAAGCACTGAATATCTAGTAAGTAAGGCTTGCTTATATAGAGTCAGAAAATATCAGGCACAAAAAAACCGACATCAAGTCGGTTTCTTTAAACAGGATATTTGTTAAAGCTAAACAGGATATTTGTTAAAGCTTAATCAAATACCATGGTATTTTTCAATTTAAACAGGGCATTTTTTTCTAACTGCCTAACACGCTCTGCTGATATCTGGTATTTATTGGCAAGCTCTTGCAAGGTGGTTTTATCTTCGGTTAACCAACGTGTTTTTATAATATCTTGACTGCGTTCATCAAGAGTCACCAACGCTGTTGATAATTTTTTATTGGCATGATTATCCCAATTATTATTTTCAACTTCAACGGCTAAATCTGACTGTTTGTCTTCAAGATATTGAGCCGGAGAAAAACTACCGGCACCGATGTTATCATCATCGTCTTTTGATAATTCAAACGATTGGTCATGGCTACTCATACGAGATTCCATTTCCATAACATCTTTAGTGGTTACGCCAAGGCTCTCTGCTACTGTATTTACTTCTTCAGTACTGAACCAGCCTAAACGTTTTTTATTTTTACGAAGATTAAAAAACAATTTACGTTGCGCTTTAGTGGTGGCAACTTTAACTATGCGCCAGTTTTTAAGCACATATTCATGAATTTCCGCTTTGATCCAATGCACAGCAAAAGAAACCAAACGTACACCCACTTCCGGGTTAAAACGTTTAACGGCCTTCATTAAGCCAACATTACCTTCTTGCACTAAATCAGCATGGGGTAAACCATAACCAGAATAACCTTTAGCTACATGAATAACAAAACGTAAGTGCGACATAATAAGTTCTTGAGCCGCTGATAAATCATTGTCGTTATAAAGGCGAGTAGCCAGATCATGCTCTTTTTCAGCCGTTAGCATTGGAATATTATATGCAGATTGCATATATGCTTCGATACTACCGCTTTTGGGTAAGGTAAGTTGCATTGTTTGACTCATAAAAATATCTCCGTTCTCTTCTTTAATTCGCCCGCGATAATAACATATATTGACGCTCTTTGCGATAGCGAGGATATGAACATAGCCTAATAGAAAGGGCAACACAAGCCGATCTTTCAAATTGTGTATGAATTAAATGTGACAGTTTATGTATGGCGTTGTTTATTAGTATTAATACACCTAATAAACAAGGAAATAACCATTGTAGAATCGCTGCGCCTAAAACTGAAATGGCTGACAAACTCTGAAAAATTCATCTTGATTGATAACGAGTAACCAGCCTAGGCTTTAACTGCTAATCCGCATTAGGCTCTATTGCTTTGATATGCTGACTTACCGAAATATAACTACCGAGTAAAGCAAGTAAAACAGCAAAAGCTATCAGCATTAACGCTTCACTGCCTGATAGTCCCTGTAATTGAAAGCTACTGTGATAAAGCTCAGTTAAATCACTTATGGCATAACCTAAGTACCAAGCAAGTAGTGTTACCGCTAGACATGAAAGTATGCCGCCAAATATACCGTACCAGATACCCGAATATAAAAAGGGTCGTTGAATAAAGCTATCGGTTGCGCCAACTAATTTCATAATAGCAATAGCATCTCTTTCATTTAATATCGCTAATCGAATAGTATTACCAACAATAAGCACCACAGATAAACATAACAACAGGGCAACACCAAGGACAATATCTTCAATTAAGCGTGCTATGGCTTCTAAACGTGTTAACCACTCTAAATCGAGCTTACCTTGTTCAACTTCACGTTCATTACGCAGTTTTGCTAATAAAGCATTAGCCGCTTGTGCTTGGCTGGCTCTTTGTGTAGGTGTCACCAGCAGTGTCGCTGGCAAAGGGTTTTTATCTAAATATTCCAGTGATTGGCCAAAACCGGATAAAATTTTAAACTCTTTTAATGCTTGCTCGGCGGAAATATAACGCACTTCGGCGACGTCGTTATAAAGGCTGATGCGCTTTACCAAGTTTTGAGCACTTCTCTCACTGGTTGATAGCTTTAGAAATAAAGTGATTTGCGAGGCGCTGTCCCATTGCTCACTAACTTGCTCTGCGTTCTTAACAAAAAGGTGCAAGGTTGCTGGCAGTGCCAAACTAATGCCTAAAACAAAAATAGTCATTACGGTAGTAAAAGGCGTACGCCATAAATCCCCTAAACTACCTATTGCTTGCTGAACATGTCGTATGGGTAAGGTTAATATCCGCGTCAATAAGCTTGAACGTGCTTTTAAACCACTACTATGAATATTGTTCATCAATAGCCCCCTGCGCTTGTAGGCCGTCAACAATACCATCATTAATCATGGTGCCCTCTTTCAGAGTCAGAGTGCGGTATTTCATCCGGGCAATTAAACCTAAATCATGGGTAGCAATTAACACAGTGACACCTGCGGCATTAAACTCTTCAAATAAACGAATAATATCTAGGGATAATTTGGGATCTAAGTTACCGGTTGGTTCATCCGCTAGCAGAATAGGTGGTTTGTTAACTATGGCGCGAGCAATACCAACACGCTGTTGTTCACCGCCAGAAAGCATATGTGGATAACATTTTAACTTAGCCGATAAATGCACTTTATCTAATGCGGTAGCAACACGTTTTTTAATTTCTTTGTGACTGACACCTTCGATAATTAAAGGTAGCGCGACATTATCAAAAACAGTGCGGTCTTTTAGTAAGTTATGACTTTGAAAAATCATACCTATACCACGACGTACATAAGGTACTTGTTTGTATTGAATATCGGCTAGTTCGGTATGATTTACTTGGATGCTGCCGGAACTCGGCTTTTCCATTAAGGAGATTAATTTTAACAAGGTACTTTTACCTGCACCTGAATGGCCGGTTAAAAACGCCATCTCACCGCTTTCCAGGCTAAAACTCACTTGTTTTAATGCCAGAAAACCGCCTGGGTAGGTTTTATTTACCTTATTGAAATTAATCATATTATTTTTATATATTGCCGTGGTTAGCAGGCTAACTTAGCACAATTACCCTCGAATACTCAAACGACTTCAACATGCTTGCTCGATATTGCTAAGCAATTCATTACTGTGCAGTGGCTTGAGTATCAATTTATATTTATTTACTAAAAATTGCCTCTATGTAGTCATCACCATTAAAGGGTCTTAAATCATCTATGCCTTCACCTACACCTAAATATCTAATAGGGATATTGTGTTTATCGGCAATAGCAAAGACAACACCACCTTTAGCGGTACCATCTAGCTTAGTTATGGTTAAGCCCGTTAATCCGACAGCTTCATCAAACAACTTGGTTTGACTTAAGGCATTTTGCCCTGTGCCGGCATCAAGGGTTAACATCACCTCATGGGGGGCGTTAACGTCTAACTTTTTCATGACACGGACGACTTTTTTCAACTCTTCCATCAAGTGGGCTTTATTTTGTAAACGTCCGGCAGTATCGGCAATGAGAATATCCACTTTACGCGCCTTTGCCGCACTAATGGCATCAAAAATAACAGAAGCACTGTCAGCCCCAGTGTGCTGGGCAATAACAGGAACATCATTGCGCTCACCCCAAACTTGTAATTGCTCAACAGCTGCTGCTCTAAAAGTATCACCTGCAGCTAGCATTACTGATTTACCTTGTGCTTGAAATTGCTTAGCAAGTTTACCTATGGTGGTGGTTTTACCAACCCCATTTACGCCAACCATTAGGATGACAAAAGGACCATCACCCTCAGGGATAACTAAAGGCTGACTTACGTTAACAATGGTTTTCTTTAATTCTATTTTAAGTAAATCATATAAGGCTGAAGCATCTTTTAGCTGTTTTCGACTCGCGCTTTGCGTTAATGAATCGATAATTTTCATGGTGGTTTCAACACCAACATCGGCCAATAACAAATGCGTTTCTAACTCTTCAAACAAGTCATCGTCAATTTGTTTACCGCGAAACAAGTCAATTAAGCCGCCACCTAAGTTTTGTCTAGTTTTGCTTAAACCTTGTTTTAAGCGAGCAAAGAAACCCAGCTTAGTTTCAGCTTTTTCTTCAGATTTTGCTGCAACGCTAGGCTCAACTTTAACTTCGACCACTTCTGCCGCTGCAAGAGCGACTGGGCTATCAGCTTGTTCTGCTGTATCTAATGCTAATTCGTTTTCTGGCTCAACTGCAGCAGCAACTTCAGCAACATCTGCAACTTGCTCAGCTGCTGCCATTTCGGCTAATAACTTGGCCTCAGGCAACTCTTCACTGACTAAGTCACTCGCCACGTCACTGGTTGTTTCAGTTTTAACAGCTGGAATTATTTCTTCAGCTTCAGGCGCAAGTACTGGCTTTGTGCTTGATTCAACAACTATCGGCTCAGCATTCTCAACATTATTATCTTGGATATTGAGAGCTTCATCATCGACAGCCGGACTGATAGTTTCTTGCTCGGCAACTTGCTCAGGAAGTTGTGCCACTGTTTGTTCGGTTTCAAGTTCAGCGGAGTGCTCGTTTAACTGCTCACTTGTTTGAACGCTGCCCTGCTCGACAATTGGCTCGACTATTTTCTGAACTTGTTGTTCTACAGGCTCAGCGACAGATTGTTGCTCAGGTTCGGTGGAGGGAAGAAGCTCTTTACTATTGACTGCTAGGGTTTCTTCTGTGCTTTCTTCAACGCTCGCTTGCTTGGCTTTTTTGCCAAAGCCAAACCAAGACAACATACCTTTTTTCTTCGACACTTTTAGCTACCTAATATGTTATACCAAACGGATTAATTAACTGACCAACTTAGAACTACGTTAGTGAGCTTAGAACAAACAAAATGAGTTAAACATAGTTATTCTATATTTCATTCGTTTTGTGACGTTATCAGTTTGCTAACGAATTCCCGAAGGGCGAGTTTAAAAGACTTACATGCGGCGTTATTGATTTTGACAAGGGAATAACCATTCTCTTCAATCAATACCTTGCCTCTAAGCCTTTTAATTCTCGCTAAGTGGTCAGTTCATTAGTCCGATTGGTATTTACAGCATGAATTTGTTTGGGGTTAAACCAATTAGATTAATTAATCTACTTGGTATAAAGGCCAAACAAGGATAAAATTGGCGCTATATTAGCACTTAATAGCAAAATTGTCAGTGATATGAAACAAGCAAAAAAACAACATAATAAAAAGCCCCCTCTAGGGGTGGGTCACGGTAAACCTAGCGGCAAGATCCGTATTATTTCTGGTATACATAAAGGCCGGAAATTACCGGTATTAATGGCTGAGGGTTTACGACCAACAACCGATAGAGTTAAAGAAACTGTCTTTAATTGGCTAATGCCCTACATTAATCAAGCTAATTGCTTAGATTGCTTTGCTGGCTCTGGTGGCTTAGGTTTTGAAGCTTTGTCACGCGGTGCCGCCCAAGTAACTTTGGTAGAAATACATAGAGCGGCAGCTAAGCAACTACAAGCCAATAAGGAGCTACTTAAAGCTGATAACGTCACTGTTATTAATAGTGATGCACTTTCGTTTCTAAAAGAAGGTCCGCTTAAAGCAGAGCAAGCGGCAAACACAGAACTCCCCTTTGATTTAGTTTTTCTCGACCCTCCTTTTAGAAAGCAACTAGTAGAGCAAGCCGCACAATTATTAAATAGCTATGGCTTGGCCGAAGAAGCTCTCATTTATGTTGAGATGGAAGCCGAAAGCACGCAGGTTATACCAGCGAATTGGCAATTACTAAAAGAAAAAATCACCGGTCAGGTTGTCTATCAACTTTATCAATATCAAAGCTAATTTCATTTGTTGAAACAGATAGTTGAAATAGAAGTTTGATATAATGATCTGAGATTGGCTTAAAGCCAAACGTTTAAACTAAAAATCGCAGCAATGCCGTTAACCTATGGAGACAACAAGTATGTTTATCGACTATCTCGACACGCCATTAGGTTTATTTGAATTTATGGCAACTGAGCAAGGTATCTGCCAAGCCATTTTCTGTGGCAATAAAGTTCGTGGTGATAAGGTTTGCGGCGATGACGCTTCTGTCAATAATAAAGCTGATAGCAAACCTAATGGCATCACAGATCTTTGTAAGCTGCAATTAACTGAATACTTTTCCGGACAACGTCAAGTTTTTACCGTACCACTTGACCCACAAGGTACACAATTTCAACAATTGGTATGGAACTGTCTAACAGAAATTCCTTTTGGTGCAGTAAAGTCCTACGGTGACATAGCCAAAATGCTCAATAAACCAAAGTCTGCTCAAGCTGTTGGTGGTGCTAATGGTCGCAACCCGATCACCTTAATTGTCCCTTGTCACCGGGTGATTGGTGGTGATGGCTCTTTAACTGGTTATGCTGGTGGTATTGAACGTAAACTCTGGTTATTAAAACATGAGGGTGCAAAGGTAAAAGCATCGGATGAATACGCCCAGTTAGATATCAATAATGTTATTCATAAACGACAAGCTAAAACACAATATCTTCGTTAACAATCTAACGACAGTTGCTTGGCTTAACTAATATTGATAAATAAAAACTAAAAAAGCAGTACCGATAGCACTGCTTTTTTATTGATAAAATAACTATTAAGTTACTTTTTAGGCACTAGTTTTAAGTCATGAAAATCAAAACTAAAATCGGTCGCCCGCGATACCGCCTTCATGGTGGCGTAGCTAATATTACCTTCTGCATTTAAATTAAAGTTAACAAAAGCATCAGCCTCAAGGGTTCTATCATGCCAACGAACAATAAAAGTATTATGCTGGTAATGCTCTAGAGTGCCTTTTAACGCCGCAGTATTGCCAAATTGCATATGCAGTTTATTATTTTTAAAGCTAATGTGAATTTCGCCATACCAATTATCAACATAGGTTTGCGCATATTCATCGAGTCCAAGTGAGTGGCTAGCATTTTTGTTTACCGAGTCTGCCATTTTTTCTAAACGATTTTCTTCTTTAGCCTTATTTTTTTGCTGCTTATCATGATAATAAGCGATCCAATCTTTTTCAGGTAGCTCAAGGTATTCATTTAAAATTTGTAAATAGATGGCATTAAAAGCATATCCCGATTGCTGATTGGTTAGAATCACCATAGCAAGGTCTGCTTCTGGTACTAACACCACTTTAGAGACCATGCCTAAGATGCCACCACTGTGATGAATTAACTTCACGCCATGGTAATCTTTCATAAACCAGCCTAAACCGTAGGCAGAAAAATGGGTTTTATCTTGTTGAGTAGCTTTATCCGAAACAGAGAGTAAGGTGCGCGGCTGCCACATTGCTCGACTTTGCTTGGCTGAAAACAAACGTGATGCATTATCCTCAAGTATATTGCCGTAGACGCCTTGATTAAGCTGCGCTTGCAACCAAAAACTCATATCATGCACACTTGAAGCAACCGAGCCTGCCGATGAAAATTTCTCTAAGAAATTACCGCTAACTACATTTAACTTGCCGTTAAGTGGCACATGCGCTCTGGCAACATTTTTATTTTGTTTCTCAATCAATGAATACGTTGCACGGGTATTGTCCATACCAAGGGGAGTGAAAATACGCTGTTGAATAACCTCTTGCCAAGGTTGGCCAGTAATACGAGTTATCACTTCACCAGCAAGAATATACATTAAGTTATCGTAAGCAAATTCACTGCGAAAGCTCGATACTTCCGGTAAATATTTTAACCCCTTAAGAATATCGGCGTTGGTTAGGCTAGTATGCGGCCAAATCATCAAATCACCGGCACCTAAACCTAAACCTGAGTTGTGCGCTAACAAGTCTACAATAGTGAATTCACGGGTGACATAAGCGTCAGGCATTTGAAATTCAGGAATAACGTCGATGACTTTAGTTTTCCAGGTCAACTTACCTTCATCTACCAAGTTAGCCAATAATGCTGCGGTCATTGCTTTGGTATTAGAAGCTATACCAAATAAAGTATCGGCGGTAACTTTGGTCGACTTGCCCTGCTCAATAACACCAAAACCTTTACTCATCACCACCTTGTTGTTTTTAACAATAGCGACTGCGACACCGGGTACCTGAAAGGTATCCATCGCTTGGCTAATGGCTTGTTCAATTTTACTATTTTTTTCAGCTATGCTGCTTGCTTGTGCAGGAACAGCTAAAGACAAAATTAGTGTTACTGAAAACAACGTTCTACTGAGTAACTTCATAAAAACTTCCTATATGACTATTATTATTGTTTTTTCTCTAACTAAACGATTTCAATACCCAAATTAGATAGACCTTCAGATAAACTCATCTTTCTAGCTAACTTACAGGTACGTTTATCGGCAGCGGAAAATTTTAAGAAATCGAACAACTCATTTTGTGTGTCTTTTTCCCATTGCATAAGCGGATGTCCATTAATTTGCTCTAGCGTGATAACAAGCTCTTCTGAGGCACCATCATTAGCCTCATCGGCTTCTTCAAGTAAAAGTAATTCAACATAATAACTAACACTATTGTAAGACAGGCGGCTGATACTTTGGATATCGTCAATATCAATTTCTGCTGCTTTCTGTTTCTTTACAGGCTTAACTTGCATTAATTGCCACATAGCCGATAACGCCATACAGGCATCTAATGCGGGGAAGACACCGAAAAAATCAAACGCTTCAGGGTCCGGAGTTTCAGCTTCTAACTTGAGTAGCTGAGCATCACTATTAATTTTCACTGTTTGACTGTTATCAAGCCATTGCCAAAGAATATCGAGTTGATTACGTAAAACTTTCGCATTACCAAAATCAGCAGCTTCACTAAACATTTGATAATTAGGTAACATGCGCTCAAGTAAAGCCGCAGAAAAAGCAATTTGGTGCCAATGACTTAACTTGGCGAAAGGAAGGTGGATAGCCACTTGGGTATGTACTCAGTTGCAATAATTAACTGGATTATACCCAAGCTTATTCAAAATGCGAATAAGCTTGGTATTGTCTTGACTGATTTGTATAGATATCGAAACAATTAGCTGGTTAATTGTTTTTGAGCATACTCGAACTTCAAACGATATTCGGTTAATTTATGTTCTAGTTCATGGATTTCTTCGGTGAATTTAGTCGCTTGCTCACCATTAGCACCGATAAGGTCATGATTCTCATCGCGTAAGAACTTAATGGTTTCTCTCACCTTATCATTTTCTTGCTCTTGCTTATCGCGATTGCTATTAAAACGATTTAAGATGTTTTCTTGCCCCTCCTGGGCGACCTTAACTTGCTCATTAAGCACAACAACCTCTTGTTGATATAATTTTATATCATTTTGTTCAGTGGCTATTTGCTTAGTCAGTTGTTCATTAGCTTTATCTAACTCAATAATTTTTTGTTGCGCCATTGCTTGTAATTGTTTTGCTTGTTCGGTCGCTGAATTAATAAGCTTCATTTCATCAAGCTGACTTTGCTGCTCACTGGCGGCTTGTTCATTTAGCTTAGTTATTTGTATCTGATGCTCTAATACTTGTTGCTCAGCTTGCTCTTTAAACTTAACTAATTGCCCCTGATGATCTGAGTTTGTCTGTCCCGCTTGCTCTGCTAACTGAACAATCTTCGCCTGAAAGTCTGCGCTTTTTTGTTCAGCTTGTTTATTTTTATCCTGCTCAGTATCTATAGCCTTTTGTTGGGCTGATAACTGCTGTTGCAATTCAGCCTTGCCGTTTTGTTCTTGTTTAATTTGCTCATTTAAACTGGTGATTTTTTGCTGTAACCCCTCAGCGATTTTTGCATTAGTTTGTTGCGCTTCAGCTTTAACATGGCTGACTTCATTCTGAGCATGCTGTAATTTTTCTGCAAAAACATCCATTTGATGCTTTGCTGAGGCTTCAGATTGAGCTTTAATGACTGTCATTGCTTCGTTTTTCTGTTGTTCACTTAACTGAAGCTTTTCAGTTAACACATCAAGCTGCTGCCTGGTTGACGCTGCTGTTTGAACCTTAATCTCTGAGATAGCTTCGCTTTGTTGGCTTTCACTGACTTGGATTTTTTCTTTAGCTGCAGTAAGTTGCTTAGTTAAACTTTGCTCTTGTTCTGTTAACACCATGATACGGCCATTTAAGCCATCAACTTCTTGAGTTTTATCATTTAAATTTTGTTCAATTTCAAGTAGTTTCTCTTCTAATTTATAGTCACTACTTTGCTTTTCGTCATGCTGTTGAGTACTGTACTGCTTTGTCTTGGAGAGTTCTTTTTCTAAGCGCTCTATCGTCTCGGTAAAGTTGATGGTATTTTGAGTGAGCTCTACTTGAAAGTTCTGTTTAGTTGTTTCTTCATCGGCTTGTTTTTCTGCTAACGCTTGTTTGAGTTTTACCAACTCTTCTGCTTGTAGCTGCTGTTTGTCAGAAAATTGTTGCTGTAATGATTGTTCTTTTGCTGATAAATCTTTGCTTTGTTGATCGGTATTTTGGTTAACTTCCGCTTTAACTGCAGCAGTTATCAAGTCAGTTAACTTCTCTTCTACTTGAATGTAAACATCACTTGCTAAGCTTTGTATCTGCTCTTCTATGTCCTTAGAAAGTTTACTTTTATCGATCATTTTATTCTCATTATTATAAATCAACTACTGCCTCTAAATTACCACAGGTGCACCAGCACAGGAATATTAAAACGTACTTTTTTTAACAGAAAAGCACAAAAAAGGGGCTAAAGCCCCTTTTATTTAATAATAAACCAACAAGCGATTTACAATTTAATTAACTTTCAGCGGTCTCAGCAACGGCTTCTTTCGCTAATGGCGCAATTTGAATACCAGCAATTTGGTTCTTACCGGTTAGATTACGAAGTTGCACTAAGCGATTCATTTGTGCAAGTGAACCTAACATGGCATAGATAGGTACAAATAAACCACGTTTATGGAAGTCTAAAACTTTATCATCAGCTAGTGCTTTTATTTTATCTTCATTAACAGTGAAAAGACCGGTAAGTTTTTTCTTCTCACCTGTACTTAAGTCAATTTTTAACTCAAGTTCTTGTAGTAAATCGTTCTCTTCTAGCTCTTTAATGAAGTTCTCTGTCATTTTTTCATTTTCATATAAACGACCAAGAGAGTTTTGCACATTAGTTAATAATTCTGACTCTTTACCTTCAGCTTCAAATAAGGATAAATCTTTATCTTCACCAACAAATTCACTATCGACATCAACACAAGCTGTTAAGGTATTTTCTTTGTCTGGATCTAGACCTAAGGCAAATGGTGCCATGCCAATACTTTGTGGAACCGATAATGCTGACCATTTTTCATCTTGGTAAAATAAATTTTCACCCGACTCCATACCCAGCATAGCAACACTGCGGTAACGTGGTGAACCTGGATTTTTTACCAATACAATAGGGAAGCTTGCAGAAGATTGTGCATATTCAGCAGCAGTGATAGTGACGATATGCTGATTAGCAACATGTGCTAAGTTTCGTTTTTGTGAAACTTTAAGGTTTTGATGTTTATCTTTTTTAATTGCTACAAAATTAGCCATGATTTTATCTCTTGTAAATGCTTCTACTGAGCATGTTTTTATATATTGTAATTGTATTGCTATAACTAGAATGTAATTACTGCGTTGTTATAAGTTATGGAGACACTTATTTGGCTTTCAATGCTAAACTTAATATTATTTTCTAAATGACTTTAAATAACAGAATTATGCTCAGTAAAACATTGGCTTTTTTCATTTTGCTATTACTCACTACCAGCGCATTAGCCATGCCTAAAATAGCGGTAAAGCATCAACGTAATATCAAAGGTTTTGCCGAGATACAAGTCAGCAATGCCACTATGGAGAACTTAATTTGCCATGTCGCCATTGATGGCCACAAGATACTATTTCGCCTTAAAGCCATAGAAGCCTCTAGATGGTTTACCGCTACGGATGTACGCTTTAACCACACCCACTTTAGTGTTTGGTGTGATTATTTAAAATTACACCCTAAGTATCAAAAAGATTAGCCATCCTGCTTAAATAACTAAATTTCGTCCAATACAAATGCCTCCCCATAGGCAACCGCCTTTCAGTAGGTCGAAACAATTAAGTAACGAGCTAAAAAGTATTCACATCCTTATGAGAGACTAATCAGCTCATTTAACCTGCTGGCTTTGCTGCTAATTAGAAGACAGATGGCTTACTAGAAGCTAATCTGTGCACCCAAGTAGTACCTATTTTGTAACTACCGACAACACCGATTGATAACCAAGATAATTCAGCAGAGCTGATAATTTGTGCTGTTAACTCACAATGACCTCAGCGATAATACTGATTATTTATCAACCAAAACCAGTGTTGAAAATTGCGAGTAAATAAACAAGATAGAGTAAATCGTTTATCACTCTATTTTGTCTAGCCAATATCATTTATCAGTCTTTTTTGCCTATTTAGCTGATGTAGAGCAGGATAAAAAGATTATTTATGTCGATAAATTAGGTATTATGTAGACAGAAAACTCGTCATGAATAATAAAAAACAAGTAAAAACTCTGATGAAATTGGCAAGATGAATATAGAAACTAAATGGCTTAAAGATTTTATGGTATTAGCGCAAACCCGTAACTTTTCAAAAGCAGCGGAAATAAGGCATGTCAGTCAGCCTGCCTTTAGCCGCAGAATTAAAGCGCTGGAAAGTAAACTGAACTGCAAAGTGGTAAATCGCTTATACCAACCACTGCAATTAACCTTATCGGGTGAGATATTTTTAAAACGCGCCGAGAAAATACTCGCTGAACTCGATTTACTCAGTGAAGAACTACAACAGCAAACCTTACGTACACCCTTGATATTTTCAGCAACACATACGCTATCAATCGGCGTTTTCCCCTCTATCGTTGAACACATCAATAAACTGCCATTTACTGTTGATACCCAACTCAAAATTGCTGATGCCGACGATTGTGCTAACTTACTCAAACATAACCATTGTGACTATTTATTAGCCTTCAGTGATCCCTTACTTGATGATTTCCACCATGATTCTATTTTATTAGCTAAGGTGAAGTTATTACCTGTTTGTCAGGCAAACGAGCAAGGCGACCCCGTTTATCAATTATCTCAGCCGAAAAGCAGCGTTCCTTATTTAGCCTACCAAGAAAATATTTACCTCGACCGTGTTGTCAGTAAACTAATTAAAGATAAAGGCCAGCAAGTTAATTTTAATAAAATGCTGATGTCTCCCATGGCAGATAGCTTAAAAATGATGACGTTAAAAGGCTTAGGTATTGCTTGGATCCCTGAATTTAGCTTAGCGACCGAATTAGCCAGCCAAAAATTGGTGATTGCCGGTGATGAACAATGGCAACCGGAATTATCATTACGGCTTTACCGCGCTAAAAAAATGCATAACAAACATTCTTTTCAAGATAAAATCTGGCAACATTTTCATAAGATAAACCTATAAATCACTATAAACATGTGGCTAGATCGACACTATGCACAACTTGCATAACTAGTCATTCAAATAGGCATTGGTAATAACCCTTAGCAATTATTACCTTAGCGCCACTACCCATCGACCCGTAATAACAATGTCAGCTAGCATCACCTCACTCAAAGAAAACAGCACTTATCGCATAGAAAAAGACTTACTCGGTACCATGGAAATTCCCCAAGAATGCTACCATGGCATTCAAACCCAGCGCGCAGTAAATAACTTTAAGCTATCGGGAAAAAAGTTAACTGACTACCCTGAACTGATTAATGCTTTGGCGTATGTAAAGTCAGCTTGTGCTACGGCTAACTTACAACAAAAATCCTTAGATGAAGTCAAAGCCAATACCATTATTAAAGCGGCTGAATATGTTCAAACGGGGCGATTTAATAACAGCTTTGCTATCGATATGATCCAAGGTGGCGCGGGTACTTCAAGTAATATGAATATTAATGAAGTACTGGCAAATATTAGTTTAGAATTATTGGGTCATGAGAAAGGCCAATATCACTATTTACAGCCGAATACCGATGTAAATATGTCGCAATCAACCAACGATGTTTACCCAAGTTCAGTACGTTTAGCGGTATTACTTAATCAAGAGTCGTTACTGACTGCCGTTGAGCAGCTAGTAGCAAGCTTTACTCATAAGTCGAAAGAGTTTTCAGGTATTTTAAAATTAGCCCGAACTCAACTGCAAGACGCTGTACCTATGACTCTGGGTCAAGAATTTAAAAGCTTTGCTTCCACCTTAAGGGAAGACATCAAGCTAATAAGAAACATGGGTAAATTACTAACCGAGATTAACCTAGGTGGTACCGCTGTTGGTACCGGTATTAATACCCAAAGAGGTTATGGCACTATCGCCATTAACAAATTATCTGAGCTTACTGGTATTGAGTTTTCTGAAGCGGAAGATTTAATTGAAGCCAGCTCAGATATGGGTGCGTTTGTTATTTATTCAGCGACGTTAAAACGTTTAGCGTTAAAGTTATCTAAAATTGCCAATGATCTTAGATTATTAAGCATGGGACCAAGAGCTGGTTTAAGTGAAATCAGTTTACCCGCACGCCAACCAGGTAGCTCGATCATGCCAGGAAAAATTAACCCGGTAATTCCTGAAGCCGTTAGCCAATGCGCTTATCAAGTAATAGGTAACGATATGGCGATTACCATGGCAGCGGAAGCCGGCCAATTACAATTAAATGCTATGGAACCATTAATTGCGCTGAACTTGCTTGATTCACAAAACTTATTAACCAATGCCGTTAATATGTTTAACTTTTTATGTATCGGCGGCATTGAAGCCAATGAAAAACGCTGTAAAGAATTACTCGATAATAGCTTAGGACTCGTTACCGCACTTAACCCATATTTAGGTTATGAAACATCGACTAAAATCGCCAAAGAAGCATTGAGTAGTGGCGCGTCAATCATCACCTTAATAAAAGAGCAAAATTTATTAACGGATGAACAATTGGCAGATATTTTACAAGCAGATAAAATGACTCAGCCTAGCGCAACATAGTCAACGTTGAAGTAACAGTGTAGCTAAAGAATTTTTTAGCTACACGCTGCAATAACTGCTTAAATAACTGCTGTTAACTTTCTCAGTCTGCTTACTATTGCCAAGTGATTCTCAAGTATTTTTCAGTTTGACTTATGTATCATTGAGAGAAAGATATCAATTAATTTACTGTATAGTCACTACAAGAAATTAGTATAAAAACTCTAAAAAATCATCACTAAACTTCTAATTTTATTCAGACTTTTTACATTCACCACTGCAAAAACAAACCTTTATATAACTATTAGATATATCTTATAGTTAATTATATTCCTGATGCTTTTTAAACCTACACTCCTTATTTAGCAACAACTGAGATAACATTAACATACCATTAACACCGGACTTAACCTCAAAAAAATACACAATTTGTAACTATTTACTGTCGTTAACCAGCACAATTTAAATCACTGATTTTAAACAACAAAAACAGATCAAATATTGTACGGTGGATTTTTGTATGCAAATGGCGACAGATTGACCTTTGCTTTTTATGTGTTAGCTTTAAATGGCGTAACAACTACAATGTTAAAAACATGTAAAGGAAAGTAATATGAATAACATAATACTAATAAATAAGGCCTTCAAATTAGGGGCAATATCTGTCGCTTTACTCAGTAACTCTGTTTACGCGACCACATACAACTGCACTGATTTACCTCAATGGCAAACAGGCCAAGTATCTGTTGCCGGCCAAATGGTCCAAACTGCTGAACAAGCATTTAAATCGAACTGGTGGAACAAAACCAACCCTGTTACTCATTCAGGTCAATGGCAAGAGTGGCAGAACCTCGGTACTTGTGATGGTAGTGTCACTGAGAACATTCCGCCTACGGTAGCTATCATCTCACCTGAAAAAAATAGTTCTTTCACTAAAAATGACAGCGTTGTCTTTTCTGTAAGTGCTGCTGATGAAGATGGTAGCGTGGCAAAAGTTGAACTGTATTTAGATGATGCAAAATTAACCACATTAACCAACTTACCCTACGAGTTTACTTGGTCTGCAGCCCTAGGCAGCCATATGGTAAAAGCCATAGCTTTTGATGATAAAGGCGCACAAACAAGCACAGAAAGTAATGCATTAACCGTAACAGAAAAAGATACTCCACCAGTAAATAAACCACCCACCGCAACACTCATGGCGAGTTTACCCAGCAAAATTTTAATTGGTGATGCAATTACCTTTGAATACTCAGGCGCTGACATCGATGGGCAAATCACACAATTATCATTACTTGAAAATGGCGTGATGGTAAATACTATTAATGGCACTTCCGGCAGCTTTGTCTGGACAGCAACAGCTTTAGGCCAGCAAGCTTTTACGGTTGAAGTAACCGATGACAAAGGTGCAACATCTTTAAGTAATGCAATTATCTTTGCGGTAGTTACTGACGGGCAAACTGGCAATGATGCTGATGCTTGTCGACCTGAAGGTTTATACCAAACACCAGGCGTAAACACACCATATTGTACGATTTACGATCAAGATGGTCGTGAGTTGATGGGCGCAGATCACCCTCGTCGTGTTATTGGTTATTTCACCAGTTGGCGTAACGGCGCAAACGAGCAACCAAGTTATTTAGTTAATGATATTCCTTGGGACAAAGTCACCCATATCAACTACGCTTTTGCTCATGTAGACGCTAATCATAAAGTATCAATTGGCGATCCAAATTCACCAAACAATCCTGCTACCAATATGGAATGGCCAGGTATTTCCGGCGCAGAGCTAGATCCCAACTTGCCATACAAGGGTCACTTCAACCTACTAAATAAATATAAAAAATTACACCCTAAGGTAAAAACATTAGTTTCTGTTGGTGGCTGGGCTGAAACAGGTGGTCACTTCGATGATAACGGTCGCGTAGCAGATGGTGGTTTTTATACGTTAACCACCAATGCTGATGGCAGTGTAAATCAAGCAGGTATTGCCGCCTTTACCGCCAGCGCAGTTGAGTTTATCGAAAAGTACGGCTTTGATGGCGTTGATATAGATTACGAATATCCATCGTCTATGGCTGACTCTGGTCATCCAGACGATTTTGTTTTTTCAAATGCTCGTCGAGCGCACCTCAATGCTTCCTATCAAGTATTAATGAAATCACTACGTGAAAGTCTCGATATTGCTGGTGAAGCCACCGGAAAACACTACTTACTGACCATAGCTTCACCATCATCTGGTTACTTATTGCGTGGTATGGAAACCTTCCAAGCAACACAATATCTTGATTACGTAAATATCATGTCTTACGACTTGCACGGCGCATGGAATTCACATGTTGGTCACAATGCCTCTCTTTTTGATACCGGCCTAGATTCTGAGCTAGCTGCATGGAATGTTTATGGCACTAAAGAATTTGAAGGTATTGGCTATCTAAATACCGACTGGGCGGTTAAATACTTCCGCGGTGCTTTATCAGCTGGTCGTATTAATATTGGTATCCCTTATTACACTCGTGGTTTCAAAGATGTTACCGGTGGCACCAATGGTTTATGGGGTCAAGCGGCTTTTCCTGATCAAGCGAACTGTCCAAAAGGTACTGGTCAAGGCGATAAAAATAAGTGTGGTAATGGCGCTATCGGTATCGATAACCTTTGGCACGATACTGAAAATGATCGCGAAGTCCCTGCAGGCTCAAATCCACTGTGGCATGTTAAAAACTTAGAGAAAGGTATTGTTGGTAGTTATGCAGCCGCTTACGGCCTAGACCCAATAAATGATGCTAGTGATATGCTAACAGGTATTTATACCCGTCATTATGACAGCGCTGCCATAGCACCTTGGTTATGGAATGATGCTAAAAAAGTCTTTATTTCTACTGAAGATGAGGAGTCTATGGCCACTAAGGTTGATTACGTTATCAACAATGGTTTAGGTGGTGTTATGTTCTGGGAACTTGCTGGTGATTTTGATTACGACGCAGCCAAAGGTGAGTATTTTATGGGCTCAACGATGACCACAATCGCCTATGATAAATTTAATCAAAGTGGTACTCCTTATGGTATTGATAAAGGTAACAAGACTTTTGTTAAACCTGCAGAAATGGTTGATGTTAGCTTTATCGCTAAAGACTTCCCAGCGGGAGATGATAACTACCCTATCAGCCCAACTTTTGCCTTTACTAACAACTCAACCATTGATTTTTCAGGGGCTAAAATATCATTTGATGTACCAGTATCAACGTCAGCAATATTCAAGTCGAACTGGAATGCCACCAAGAAGCTCAAAATGACTATAGATCACAACGCCTCAAATAGCGCCGGTAATAATATTGGTGGTTTTGAAAATGATTTCCACCGTTTTTCAATCACCTTAACCAATGAATGGGGCGGCGTCACAGAGTCATTTAATCCAGGTCAAACGGTGAATGCTCAAGTGATGTATTACATGCCAATTAGTGGCCCGGTTAACTTCACTATTGAGAAAGACGGGGAAGTATTTGCCTTCAAAGCTGAATACCCAAATTTACCGGAAGCAACTTCTGGTGGCACAGGTGGTGGCGGTGACAACGGCGGAGGAAACGGCACAACATGTGACGGTATTGATGTTGCCACATTGTCGATTTATCCAGAGTTCCCTCAAAAAGATTGGCAAGGTAACTCTAGCCATGCCAATCAAGACGATATGGTTGTCCACAACGATACAGTTTTCAAAGCAAAGTGGTGGACTAACTCTCAGCCTGGCGGGAGCGACTGGGACAATGTCTGTAATTTATAGTCCGTTATAAACGAAACCGTTAATTCAAAGAATTTAACAAGCTAACTTAGCAAATCAATTTAACAAAATAAGCAGCGATAAATACTTAAGTATTTATCGCTAGGAGAAAGCTATGTCTAAAAATCATCTAAAAGTTACCTCAATCGCTATGGGTTTAGCACTAACCAGTGTTTTATCTACCATCAGTACACAAGTTTCTGCCCACGGCTATATGTTCAGCCCAATGGCCCGCCAAGCATTTTGTGAATTACAGCAAGGTTATTGGTGGCCAGAAGATGGGTCAAATATTCCAAACGCCGCATGTCGTGCAGCATACTTAAGTTCTGGTTATTTTCAATTTGTGCAACTGCATGAATTTGCGGTAAATACCCGCGACTTTACTAATTTAGTTGCAGTAAAAGCCAATATACCCGACGGTACTTTGTGTGCAGGTGGTGATGATAAGAAAAAAGGTATGAACCTGCCCTCACCTCATTGGCAACGCAGCGATGTAGTCCCTAATGCTAATGGTGACATCAACATAAAATTTCTAGCAACCACGCCTCATAATCCGAGTTTCTGGCAATTTTATTTAAGTAACCCTAGTTATGATGGCAACACCATGCCATTGACTTGGTCAGATATCACCTTGGTGCAGTCACACGCAAATATCGATTTTATCAAAGATGCCGATGACAGACGTTTTTATCAGATGGAAGTCAACATACCTGCCGATAGAGTTGGTGACGCTATTTTATATAGCCGTTGGCAGCGTGATGACGTGGCAGGAGAAGGGTTTTATAACTGTAGTGATATTTCCATAGTACGAGATAACGTTCAGCCTGACACCTGGTTTGACGCTGGCTTCTTCCTAAAACAGGGGCAAACAGCAAACGTTGGAGAAACTGTTAGTTTGCGGTTATTCGATGCTACAGGCCAGGAGTTAATAAACCAACAGCTCGCGATAACTGAATTAAATCAAGCAACTTGGCCAAGTGATTTTGCGCAATCGTTAAATATGGATTACAGCCACTTACTCAATATTGGCGTAGAAAATCCCCAGGGTGATATCGCTTTTGATTCAACAAACCTACTCAGTAATGTCACCTATGTCGCCGATAAAGAGCATACCTTTGTGCTTTCTGTCCAAGCAGTACCAGTAAATACTGCGCCGATAGTCCATGACATCGACAATATTGTTATCACCGAATCTGCTACTGAATCTATTCATGTGCATGCCTTTGATGATGAGCAAACTAATTTATCCTTTATTTGGCAAGTACCCAATGAGATCTCTTACACAGGAGATGATGCCAATATCACGATTACCGCTCCTATGGTTGAAACCGATACTGACTACAACCTTAGTGTTGCTGTGTCAGACGGTATGTTAACTACCAGCAAGCACTTTACTGTCACGGTGAAAAACAGTGTGGTAGACCCTACAGCGCCATTATGGAGTAGCACTACAGCTTATTCGGCTAACGATAAAGTTAGCTATGAAAACAAGGTTTATTCAGCCAAATGGTGGAACAAAAACCAAGCGCCGGATAACAGTAATGCTTGGCAACTCGAATCCCCTAACGATGGCGGCACGGCAATTTGGCATGCTCAGAATGAGTATTCACAAGGCGCTGTAGTAAGTTACCAACAAGTTAATTATCAAGCTAAATGGTGGACTAAAGGTGAACAACCTGATGTCAGTAATGTTTGGAAAAAACTGTAAAGCTTTAAGAAAACCAACAATAAGAATACCCACACAACAATGCTGAACATGCCATTGGCATCAAACAGCAATATTATAATAAGAGGACATTATGAACAAAAAACTACTCACCATGTGCGCAATAAGTGCAGCACTATCATCACAACACGCCGCAGCAGCGCCTGCTGCACCAAGCATTGATTGGACTCCGCAAAACTATTCTTTTGTAGAAGTAGACTTAGAAGGCCAAGGTTCTTATAAAGATTTAGTTAAGGCAAAAGAGCAAGTTGACATTAGTGTTAAATGGAACTCTTGGAGCGGCTCTGGTGGCGATAACTATAAAGTATATTTTGATAGCACTATGGTAAATTCAGGCACTTTTGCAGCGGGTACCAAAAGCGGCGTTATTAGCTTCCCTTATGCTCAATCTGGTCGTCATCAAATGACTATCGAATTGTGTGAAGGCACAGTGTGTGCAACCAGTGCTGGTAAAGAAATCGTTATTGCCGATACTGATGGCGGTCATTTAGCGCCACTTGCAATGAACATAGATCCAAATAATGGCAGCTACCCAAGACAAATTGATAATGTTGTTGGTGCTTATTTTGTTGAATGGGGAATTTACGGCCGCGGTTATGATGTTAGCCAAATACCCGCTGATAACTTAACCCATTTGTTATACGGCTTTATTCCAATTTGTGGCGCTAATGAATCGTTAAAAGAAATTGAAAATGGCAATAGCTGGCGCGCATTAGAAAAAGCCTGTGCTGGCTCGGCTGATTATGAAGTGGTAATTCATGACCCATGGGCTGCAGTACAAAAAGCCTTACCTGGCATTGACTCAAACGATCCTATTCGTGGTACTTACGCGCAATTAATGGCATTAAAACAACGTAACCCTGATTTAAAAATTCTACCTTCTGTTGGTGGCTGGACTTTATCAGACCCTTTCTATGGTTTCACTGAAAAAGCTAACCGTGATGTTTTTGTTGCTTCAATGAAGACATTCTTAAAAACATGGAAATTCTACGACGGCGTTGATATTGACTGGGAATTTCCCGGTGGCAGTGGTGCTTCACCAACATTAGGTGATCCTATTAATGATGGCCCAGCTTATGTTGCTTTAATGCAAGAGCTACGCACCATGTTAAACGAATTAGAAGCTGATACAGGTCGTACCTATCAACTAACCTCAGCAATAGGCTCAGGTTATGACAAAATTGAAGATGTCGACTACGCCGCAGCCGCGCAGTTTATGGATTACATTTTTGCCATGACTTATGATTTCTTTGGTGGTTGGAACAACGTTACCGGTCATCAAACAGGATTAAATTGTGGTAGCCACTTAAGTGCTGATGAATGTAACGGCACAGGCTTAGATGATAAAGGCGAACCACGTAAAGGTCCTGCTTATACCATCACTAATGCGGTAGATTTATTATTAGCACAAGGCGTAGCGGCTAAAAAGATTGTTGTTGGTACAGCAATGTATGGTCGTGGTTGGGAAGGTGTATCACCAGATAACACCACTATTTTAGACAATCCAATGACAGCTGACGGTACTGGTAAATTGACTGGAACTAGTGCCCAGGGTGTTTGGGAAGCAGGTATTATTGATTACAAAGGCCTTGCTCAACATATGGTAGGCGCAGCAGGTACTGGTGTTAATGGTTTTGAAGTTGGTTACGATGAAATGGCAGACGCTGCTTATGTTTGGAATAAACAATCAGGAAAATTAATAACTTACGATAGCCCACGTTCGGTTATTGCTAAAGGTCAATATGTTAAAGCCAGTGGTTTAGGTGGCTTATTTGCCTGGGAAATTGATGCTGATAATGGTGATATCCTTAATGCAATGCATGAAGGTTTAGGTGGCAGTGTTGAACCAATTAACAAAAAGCCTGTTATTTCTTTAGCAAATAGCTTTTCTGTCGATTCAGCACAAATGATCACTATCGCAGCAACAGCTACTGATGCCGATAATGATACCTTAACGTATAGTTGGACAGTTGATAGCGCCTTAGCAGTTGGAGCAACTAATGCCGCTTCTGTTGATATAACCGCAAGTACAGTGACACAAAATACTAACTATGTATTAACGCTGACCGTATCAGACGGTAAAACAAGTGTTAGTAAATCGACAACATTAACTGTCGTTGCACCGAGTACTGGTAATACCGCACCTGTTGTTAACGTTATTAGTGATGTAACTGTAGAAGAAGCAATGCAAGTTAACATCGCTGTTTCTGCAAGCGATGTTGATAACGATGCATTAACTTACACTTGGCAAGTACCTACAGGTTTAACACTTGTCGGCTCTGGCGCTAATGTAACGTTAACTGCAGGCAATGTAACTGCTGAAACAAGTTACACAGTAAGTGTAGATGTCAGTGATGGTACAGCTGTTACGTCACAAAGCTTCACGGTAACGGTAACGAACAAAACTACTGGCGGCAATGATACTTGGGATAGCAGTAAAATTTATAATACTGGTGATATTGTTGTGTATAACGAAATAACTTATAAAGCCAACTGGTGGACTAAAGGTGAGCAACCAGATCAAAGCGGCGCATGGTCAGAAGTGATTCCTGATGATGGTCAGGTGAGAGCATGGCGCGCAGATTTAGTTTATAACGGCGGCGATAAAGTTTCGCACGAAGGCGTAACTTATACCGCAGGCTGGTGGACTAAAGGTGAAGAGCCTGGTGTTGCTGGTGTTTGGAAAAGCTAATACCAATAAGAACAAAAATAACAACTGTAAATAATTATTAGCCATTCTCACATGGATGTGGACACCTACTTTATTACTGGAGCTAGATGTAGGCTATAAATGAACACCTTACGCTTTGCATCTTTCTTCAGTAATGGAGTCAGGTGCTTTTTTGTATAATACCATTTTCATTAAGTTTGTGAGCTTGTTGTGCGTAGAGAAAATAAATCAGGGCAAGGCGCTTGATTGAGCAATAGCTCGCTATTGGGATTGAGAGCAACGCAGACGTGGATTATTTTAACCTGCACAAGTGGGCAATAATTTTAATCATTGAAGCTTTATTGAAATATTTCCAGTACACTAGCGCCGTTTTTAATCACACTTACGGACGCTTTATTTTGCATACTCTAGCTCAGCTTCAATCTGGCGAACTTCACGGTATTAATCAGTTAAAACTCTCTGAAAACTTAACTGAATTTCCGCTAGAAATCTTAACCTTGGCTGATAGCTTAGAGATACTCGACTTATCGAATAATGCCTTATCGTCATTACCTGCAGAATTAGCACAGCTAAAAAAATTGAAAGTGATCTTCGCTTCGCAAAATAAATTCAGACAGCTACCGGAAGTGTTAGGAAAATTACCTAACTTAGAAATGGTTGGCTTTAAATCGAACCAAATAAAGCAGGTGGCAGAACATTCCCTACCCGCGAAGTTACGCTGGTTAATTTTAACTGATAATCAAATTGAAACCTTGCCAGATTCTTTAGGTGAGCGACCGAGATTACAAAAACTGGCTTTAGCAGGTAATCAATTAACCGAATTACCACAAAGCTTAGCGCAAGCCCATAACCTTGAACTGGCACGAATATCTGCAAATAACTTAACTGAATGCCCTGAGCAACTTTTAAACTTGCCTAATTTAGCGTGGTTGGCTTTTGCCGGTAATCCATTTTCACAGTTAAGTCTCACTGAAAAATCTGAAGTAAAAACAGTTCCTGAGCTTTCATCCGATAGCTATACCCTAGAGCATGTTCTTGGCCAAGGCGCTTCTGGCGTTATTTCAAAAGCCCATTGGAATAGCGAACAATCGAAATTTCCAGCTGACATAGCGGTAAAAGTATTTAAAGGTGAAGTGACCAGCGATGGCTACCCCGAAGATGAATTACAAGCATGTTTGCAAGTAGGCAACCACCCAAATTTAGTACAATCATTGGCGCAAGTGACGGAAGACTTAAGCTCTGGAGGTAAGTACCTAGCATTGATCATGAGTTTGATCCCTGAAACTTACCAAAACCTTGGCCTGCCACCGTGTTTTAAAAGCTGTACCCGCGATACTTTCCCACAAGGTTTTAGCTTACCTATTACCCTTATTACTAACATAGTGCAGCAGATGGAAGATGTCTTTAGCCACATGCATAACAGTAAAGTCTGTCACGGTGACTTCTACGCTCATAACACCTTGTTTGATGTGCAAGGCAATATCATATTTGGCGACTTTGGCGCTGCCACTAGCTATCAAATGCTAACGCCGGCACAGCAAGACAAAGTTCGAAAAATTGAACACCGAGCGCTAAATCATTTTATTGATGATTTATTGAGTATTTGTATTGAGCAAGATAGGAATAGTGAAGCGTTTAAGCTGTTGAAAGAGCGTGTAAGCCTTTAAAGAATTATAAAAAAGCGTGCAGATGAATATCTACACGCTTTTTAAGTTCAGCTAAGTTTAGGTAACTTAAACTAACTAGCTAAACTTTGAATTGGTTCACTACTGTCGTGAGATTTTCAGAATAAGTCTGTAACCCCTGCAAACCATCACTCATTTCAGCCGCACCTTGCACGGTATCTTCGGTCAAAGCCCTAACATTTTCGATGCTTTTCGATACTTCTTCGGCAACAGTTGACTGCTGGGTAACCGATAGCGCAATTTCTTGTGTTTGGTTCTGAATGCTAGTTATAACACCGGTTATCTCAGTTAATACCCCCTGCACTTTTTCAGTCAATTCAACACTAGACTGCGCTTCTGTGCGGCTACTTTCCATCACTGTTACCGCTCTTGACGCTGTAGTTTGTAGCTCATCAATAATTTTTTCGATACTCGCGGTAGATTCTTGTGTCCGCGAGGCCAGAGTTCTCACTTCATCAGCAACAACGGCAAAACCACGACCTTGCTCTCCTGCTCGTGCCGCTTCAATAGCCGCGTTTAATGCTAATAAATTGGTTTGATCGGCAATACCGCGAATCACACTTAACACTTCACCAATACTCTGGCTATCTTCTTTAAGCTTATTAACCACAGTTGCTGCGGCACTAATATTTTCAGCTAATTTATTGATTCCGGCTGTAGCTTGGTTAACCACAGACGCCCCTTCAGCAACTTGAGTTTCAGCACTATTGGCCAACTCTTGTGATAAATTAGCGTTATAAGATATTTCACTACTATTTTGCGCCAATTCATTAGCCGAAGTCGCCACCATATCAATTTCTTGTTTTTGTTCTTCAATAATATCGATAGTTTGTCTACTGATAGAAGAAGCAATAGCAGTCGATTGCCCTACTTCGGCTGTAATCACCACGGTTTCTTTCACCAAGGCTTGGATTTTATCAATGAAGGTATTGAATTCTTCTACTAATTGACCAATTTCATCATTTTTAAGCGGCTCAATGCGCTTAGTCAAATCACCATCACCTTCAGCGATATCATGCATGGTTTGCTGTAAACGAGTGAGACGTTTAGTTAGCGGTAATACCATCACATAAACAACCACTGCGACTAAGCCTATGATAATGAAAACGATAAAGCTTGATGACCAAAAAGCCTGAGTCACGGGCTCAGAAATAAGCTTTTCTGGCACCATAAAACCTAGCTTCCAGTTCATTTTAGGCATGTCACTACTGACCTGATTAAAGATAACTTTATACTGTTCACCTTGCCACTCAACATTGCCGATGCCTGACGCGCTATTCAAGGCAAGGTTCTGTAATTGAGTAAAGCCAGACGCATCGTTAAATTTAGCGTCGATATCTTGCATTAAATCACCTGGCGAGAAACTAGTATTGAAGCCAGGAAAGAACACCAACTTACCGGTATCTGTCATTAAAAAGGCTTCACCTTCGCCTTGATACTTAATTTTAGAGAGTAAATCTTTGCCTATGGTGGAGATTAAAATATCAATACCGCCAATGCCTAGTAGCTTGCCATTAGGTAGGTAATAAGGTCCTGTTACTGTCGCAGAAATTGAACCGTCATTATTATCAACAGCAGGGTCGGTAACATACATTTGTCCTTGGTTTAGACCATTAGCCCACCAAGGTCTTTGATTGGTGTAATAGTCGGCGTCTGTATAGCGACCCTCTAAATCAAAATATTCATGGGTATTTTCACTGCCAAAAAAGACACTTTTAATAGCGGGGTCTTTAGTTGAGAAGTATTTGAAATATTCGGTGACTTGCTGGTATTGCTTGTTGTTATCAATATCGGAAAGCCGTTGGTCATAATCAGAAAACCAGTCGATAACTTGTGGGCTGGCAAAAACACTGTGGACAATTTGTCCCTTAGCTTCAAAGAATCCACGTACTTCTGCCGATTGCAGTTTAACTATATCTTCAATTGAGCGGGTGATTTGTTTGCGAGTGTCGTCACTTACATTAGAAAGAATAAAAAATGAAGTAATGATCAGTAACAGCGCGACTGCGCCTGATATGCCAGCAACTAACTGACGCATAATAGAACGGTTTATAAAATTAAACATGAACTTCCTACTGCTTGATGGGTGTGGAACAAGTTTTAGCTTTTATTATCTGAAATCAAAATGTTAATTTTGATAAGACAAAAACTGTATCATGGCTCGAATGAAATGGCTATCTACCGAGGCACATAGCTCCATAAGTGAGCTGATACGCTGTAATATCGTACTATTGATAGGATATGTGCTGATTTGATTAGCTGAAAGTAAGTAAGTCACTTAAGCGGCGTATAAGTTAAAGAAATACTGAAAACAAAAGCTTGAGCAATTGTTATCAGAAGAAATCTAGAAAAACGGGCCTTAGAGTAAAGTTATTTACCTTTACCCCGTTTATTTAAATTAGTTGTGAGTATTTAGCCATTCAGCTAAAAGTGGAAAGTGATCGGTAACTGCCTGTGGATGAGTCAGAATATTAATATGATCATAATCTAAGGCATTACCATTATTCTTTGACAGTAAATTAAACTTAGCTTGATGATTATATGACTCGGCAATAAAACCTTTTACATCTTGCTCATGCCCTAAAACTTTATCTTTTACCCCGGTAAAATGCCAAGACGGCGGCCAGACTATATTTTTAGCGGCTGTGTTATAATCAAAACCATCGTGAGGGTCTATCCAAGCACCTTTTTTAACCCAAGCAACACTGTGTTCAAGAGATTTTATCGTTTCATTATCTGAGCCTATGCCATACCTTTTGGCATCTAAAAAACCGTTTTTATTTGCTAGTTTGATGGCAAGGTTATTCCAAAATAGATTCACTTTCAAAAACTTTTCTACACTTCTTACCGTTACCGACCTTTTGGTGCCAAAACAGCTTTTACTTAGCACTTGTGGTAAACGTTCTGGGTAACGAGCTAAACAACTCGCCATTAATACGCCGCCCCATGAATGCGCAACAACATGCATAGCTTGGTTAGTTTTTTTAGTAATGTAATCTAAAAGCATTGGAATATCTTGGCTAATCGCTTCGAATTGACCAAAGTCAGATTTGGCATTTATAGTTGGTGTACTTTTTCCGCGACCACGAAGGTCAGCAACATAAACATCAAAGCCCTGTTCAGCTAAATAGCAGGCTAAACCTTTACCTTTTTCAGTATAAAAAATAAAGCCATTCTCTATCGCTCCGTGGATCATTAAGACAGGTGTACCCGCTGAGTTTTTGGAAATATGACGAAGGTGTAATTGGTAATCTTCACCTTGAATATATAAGGATTGTTGCTTCATTGCTTACTTAGAGCCTCTTAAATAATTGACCACAACCAAAGGTCTGACCACTTAGTGTTAGCATACAGTTAAATAAAATATCAGCAAGGAGCATCATACTTTTTTGACTAAACTATATTTTTCGCTGCCATGTCAACACAACAGCTACTATGGCTAATTTAAAAACTAAGATCAGACTAAGTTTTTAAATTGACTATGACAGCATTTATCACAAATAGAATACTATTGATTTTACAACAAGGGTGCGCCTAATTATTCCATAAGCTTTTATTTATTATGTTGAACTAGCTAAAGTTAATAACTATAATGCTGCGTTTTACAGTATTCATATCAATATAATTTAGGGATTTTCATGAATTTACAGGGAGCCGGAGCTTGGCACTTTATAATATTAACTACATTTTTAACCTTGTTGTCTGCCTGTGGTGGCGGGTCGACTGACGAAGACCCTTTGGAGATCCCAAAGGTTACTTATCAAGCCCTGCCAACCTCTATGTCAGTTAATGAAGGAGAGACTGTTCGTTTAACTTTAAATTTAACTGGCAAGGGAGTCGAACAACTAAAGTTTAACTGGCAAGTAAGCCAGGACATTCCTTTTACCGGTCAAGGTACTGACACTATTAACTTTACTGCACCTAATGTAGATCAATTAAGTACCATTAACGTTCAAGTCACACTCGAAAATTCAAGCAAAGTCATTGGATTTTCTGACCAGAGAACATCTGTAATAGTTGCCAATATTGAAACCCTTAACGAGAACAACGGCAATATTCCACAGTCAAATTTACCTAAGGTTGATAACTTAAATTTTGATGGACTTACTTCAGGCAGCACCTGGTTTAACGAACAAGTAAGCTTTACCAGTACAATCAACAGTAGTGGTAACACCATAACAGTTGAAACCCGACGATTGAACCTTACATACATCGAAGCAATAAATTTATCCAGCGAAACGATTACGCTATCAGAATGTGGACTAACAGGATCATTTGATATTGATGTCGTTAATTATGCTGCCGGAATTGAGTGTGAGACGAGCAGCACATTAAATATTAGCCAAAATGATAACGAATTTAGATTGGCACGTATGTGTGGCGATAAAATAGTAGCGGCAAGCACTTACACTAAGAAAAGTGAAAATAAGCTTACCTCTAATGGTGAACTAAGCCTTAGTTTTTCATCTTATGAAAACCTGCCGAGTACGAATCAAGTATGCGGAATTGTGGCTACCTCTGAAGTAAAATCATATAGCCCTGATAACACACTAATAGAGAAGGCCGAAGCTTCAGCGTTGCGTTTGTTCACTGAGTATCAAGGCAACCCATTCGAGTTACAGTTTCTAATTGATGACCTTCCAACCACTTTATTTTCCTCTTTGCATACCAGCATATTAAGAGACAACGTGGCTAAAATTAATAGCAGCGTCTTACCAGAAATTAGTAATTTAGCTGGAAGTGAGTTCGGTACCATAATTTTTGATTTTGGGAATACTGACAAAAATATTAAGGCCGATTTTGACTTTTCCTTGTCCTCGACTGGTGGTCATAAAGAGTCTATTGAAGGCAGCTTTACTTTACTGTTTGAATAAATAACTAAAACAAAAATTAGCCAAAGAAAAAGGGCAGGATAAATTATTTAAATTTACCCTGCCCCTTGCTATTTTTCTTTATACTTTAGTGTTAAATGCTGTGAGTCTACTGACAACTTGCGCTATCAAACTCCACTAAAATAGTCGCATCACTTGCACCACCAGTCACTTTTAAGTACGACCAATAGTTGCTTCCTGCAGCTAAAGACAGACAAGTTGTGGTAGAGCCATTACCTAATGATTGACCGTCAAAACTGCTATCACTTGGCCAGCCACCATTTTTATAAATAATGTCTACATTTCCTTGACCATGACCAGTAGTAATAGACACAGTTTGATGAGCTGAAACATCACCTAAACTAAACCAAATAGCGCTACTAGTACCTAAACATTCAGCCTGTCCAGCGGTTAAACTACCTCCTGTAATGGCGGCTTTAGTTAAACAAGCATTTTCAATACCTGGAACATTTGATTCAATAGTCACACTTGCTGTATCAGTATGAGCTGCACCGTCGTTATCAGTTACCGTTAATGAAGCAGTATAGTTACCCGCTGCAGGGTATGCATATACTGGATTCGCATCAGTGCTTTGTGCACCGTTACCAAACGCCCAAAAGTAACTAACAATATTACCATCAGTATCTTTAGAGCCTAAGCTGTCAAAAGTTATTGCATTACCAATTTGGGTAACATATGCGCCATTGGCTTGAGCAACGGGTGCCACATTGCCACTATCAACAATAGTTACCATGTAATCTTCAGCTTCACCATCACCAATAGAACCACAAGCGCTAGTCGGTGCACTGCCATATTTCATCACTACACGCATACGAGTTGTTAGACCAACTAATGTATTATCAATAGCTAAATCACCAACTACAGTACCTTTGCCAGACAAACCACTAAGTAGTTTTTCTGATGCTTCAAAAGTACCGCTGTTATTCGTATCAAGCCAGATAGCCCAATGTTCTGAATAATTACCACCAGCCGTTAAGCTAACAGCATTATTACCTACAGTTAATGGCATATTAATGCTGGTAAAATCTGCATAACCTTCTTTAGCGCTGTTATTCGAAACTCCGCCAGCCATAACGCCTGCAATCCATTCATAACCGGTATTACCCGTTACTGCACAATAATCAACAAGTACCGACTTAATAACCGCCGTTGTTGAAACTGTACTTGAGGCATTATCGTTATCAGTTATCGTTAATTCAACAGGGTATGTACTCGCCGTTTGATAGCTATGACTAGGATTAGCTAAAGTACTAGTACTACCGTCACCAAAGCTCCAATAATAACTTGTTATTGACCCGTCATTATCAATAGAGCCTGCACTTGAAAAGGTAATACTGGTATTAACAAACTCATCAAATGGTCCGTTTATTTGTGCTATCGGCGCTGCATTAGTTGCACTAATATTAACGATACTTGAATCTGATGATTGATTATTATCATTGTCTGTTACGGTTAATATTGCACTGTAAGTACCATTGGTTGCATAAGCGTAACTAGGGTTCGCTTCAGTACTAGTGCCACCGTCACCGAAGTCCCAGCTATACGCAATAATACTGCCATTAGCATCAACTGAACCAGCACTACTAAAGCTAATTACTTCGTTTATAACACCGTTGTAAGCACCGTTAGCTTCTGCTGTAGGTAAACCAGTTGAAGTATCGATATTACGCTCATAGTACAATCTAAACGTTGCACCGCTGTAATCTAAAAACGGGTCAATTATAACGTTAACCGTACCGCCGCCAGCACCTAAATCACAATATTCACTTAAGCGTGGCGCACTAAAAGGTGCACAGTCTGAAACGTTAGTTGTTGGCACAGAGTTTACGCTAACGTACATGTCTGGATCGCCTTGATAGCCACCCGCTATCACCGCAACTACACGATTAGCATCTGCTGGTACTTCAAATTGATAACTTTTATCAGCTTCACCTTTAATTGCTGATAGGTTGGTTTCTTCTGCTAGGAAAACCCGCTCACAACCAATACATAAACTTGGGTCATCAACCGATAATATTTCCAATGTTGCATTAGAATAATCAGTAAATGCATCTACAGTAACAAAATAAGGCTGGGTTGATGATGGCGAGGATATAGCGACTAACTCTGGCGTGCCTGCAGATTTAAATGAAATATAATCTGCGACCCAAGTATCACCATTTTTTGAAGGTGCCACGCCTTTACTTACGTACATATCAGGATCTTGATTATATCCTTTCAAATAAATAGCAGTAGCTTCGGTGCCTTGGGGTAAATTCACTTCAAACGTTGTTGTTTCACCTTTTAACGCCGAAAGATTAGTAAATTCGTTAAGTAAAACGCCTGTAGGCGCGACATCTAAACCAGTGCCATCCCAATTGTGTGGAGTATTACTAGTGTACTGCTCTAGACCAACCGCAACCAGGTTACTGTTACTCCATAACGTTGACCGAGCACCACCGTGTAATGCCGCTGTCATTCTGCTAACTTGCCCTTGGGTATACATGGCATAGTTATCAGAGTAATGCATAAAGTTTTCGGTGTTAGTACTTTCACCTACACAATTCGGTGCATTATTCTGCAAAATGCTACTACTCATTTGTGGCGTATCACAGTTATTATCACCCGTTAACTCACAAAAAGCTTCTTGATGTACAGAACACACATCACCATCAAAAGTATGAGGTAGGTTTAACCAATGGCCAAATTCATGAGTTAATACTGAGCGGAAGTTTTCGCCAGTATTGGTACCAACAAAGTTACCATTATAAACCACACGAGATAAGCCAGCTTCTGACATGCTCATTTGTGGATACCAAGCAACACCAGAGCTACTGGTTGTACCGTCATCATATAAATCACTCATGAAATATATGTTCATGTATTTGAAGTTGTCCCAAGAATCAGCAGAAATTTGAGCATCAAACTTAGCTCCGTCGCCGTAGCCTGCTTTATTCGGGTAACGCACAATACCGTTTGTGGTATTTCCTTGAGGATCTTTTTTAGCTAAAACAAACTCAATATTTAAGTTATCTCGTATTGCAGCGAATTGTGCTGCGATAGGACCATCTTGAGTATTGGTACCTAAAAAATCTTCATTAGATTTATTAAGGCCATCAATAATTTTACTTTCTGTTAAACAATAAGCGCTTGCATCAGTACAGTTATATTGATCGCCATAAACATGCACAACTACAGGGATATAATAACGACCATCTACGCCATTACCATTAACGGCTAACGCTTGAGGCTGTGACGACATCTTAAGCATTGAGCTAGTGAGTGATTGCTTTAATTTCAACTGTAATTGATTTTCTTGTTGTAATGCATGCCAGTCTTGTTTGTTTTTATCGGTACCACACACTTGGCTTTCGCTAAGCTGAAGGTTTGTCGAGATATTATTATTGATTGTTGACGTTGGTAATTGACCAGCTAATGCGGCCGTACTTGACGCTGTTAACATTAAGGCCATTAACGAATGGGCTTTATATTGCAAGGACATGGAATTCTCCTGTACATGTTTTAAAAAACATAGTTTTGGGGTAACTGAATAAAGGTTGGTGAATAAACACAACAGCCATTACTAGTTACACTATTTATTATTTTATTTGTTTTTAGTATTTGTGAGTTTCATAGCGACAGTTAACAAGTTGTAAATATAACGTTATAGAATCGATCAAAAAACCACCGAATTGAATATACTACAAATAACATATACTGTATACAATATATGTTATTTGTAGTACCTCGGAGCTTACAGTTTAGTTTTTAACTATATTAATCAGTGCATTACAAAAAACCTTTAATGATAAAAACAAAAATCAATCACCGGTAATATAAATAATCTTATTAAAAATGTAATGCTGCTGAGTGATATTTCCTGCAGACAGATGACACCATCCTATGCCGTGAGGTTAGCCTTGAGATCGCTGTAAATGAGGACTAATAATTGAATTTGTGATAGCGCCAGTGCACAAGCAACTTTGAGTTTATCTGAAGACATTACTGGCAGTAGCGCTAATTTTATTGGGACAACTAAGGGTAAAATTTATAGTCACATTCGGTGATAAAAATTTTATTTGAGAAGAGTTTTATGCGTAATAAAAATGAGCGCGCTAAAGCTAAGATTGATAATACTATTGCTCTTCTTCCTACGTCAGCAGAAGAGCTTGTTGCTTTAGCATAATGGTTGCTCCCTTAATGGGAAGTAGAACAATCACTACAAATTACTCAAAAAATTCTGTGTTCGCAGGTTATGACAGCTTAACTAAGTTTAAAATAACTTCACTAAATTTATCGACCTAAAGCTAAACCGCCTGCCCACAAGCAAAACCAGATGCCCAGCAAAATTGGAAGTTATAGCCCCCGAGCCAACCCGTTACATCAATCACTTCGCCGATAAAGAACAAGCCTTGCTGCTTTTTACTTTCAAAAGTTTTTGAAGAGAGCTCGTCGGTGTTTACTCCACCTAAAGTAACTTCGGCAGTGCGATAACCTTCGGTGCCATTTGGCTTGATTTGCCACGCATGTAAGTAGTCACTTAACTGCTTTATTTCCAGGTGGTTTAGCTGCTTAATTGGCTTGTCGACGATAATGCCATCTTTGACCAGCACTTCAACAAAACGTTTCGGTAATAAAGTCGCTAGCAGGTTTTTCACTGATTTTTGCCCTTGTTCACTTTGCCACTGAGTTAGAGTTTCGCTCAGGTTAGTTTCAGGTAATAAGTTAATGGTTACCGCTTGCCCTGCGCGCCAAAAAGATGATATCTGTAATATTGCTGGCCCTGATAAACCACGGTGGGTGAACAAGATGTTTTCTTTAAAACTTGTACCATCTTCACTAGTGACTTCGGTCAATAAGCTGATGCCAGATAAACCATCAAAACGTTGTTTATCGTGTTCATGCAAGGTAAAGGGTACTAAGGCAGCTAAGGTTTCTAATACGTTTAAGTCAAATTGCTCGGCAATTTTATAACCAATAGGAGTTGCACCCAGTTTTGGCATGGTTAAACCACCGGAGGCTACCACTAACGATTTACATTGGTAGCTTTTATCGGTCGTAGTAACTAGGTAACCCTGGCTGTTTTTAGTAACCGACAATACTTCAGTACGCAGGTTTACTTGTACGCCGGCCCACTCACATTCGGTCATCAATATATCAACCAAATCTTGTGCGCTGTCATCACAAAACAGCTGACCCAGAGTTTTATGGTGGTATTGCAAACCATGTCTGTCGACTAAATCAATAAAGTCTTGTGTGCTATAGCGACTAAGTGCTGATTTTACAAAGTGAGGGTTTTGGCACAGATAGTTTTCAGGACTGGCTCCTTCATTGGTGAAATTGGCACGACCACCACCACTGATTAAGACTTTTCGAGCCGGCTTTTTGCCCATATCAACCACAATAACGCTTTTACCACGATAACCTGCTTGTGCTGCACACATTAAGCCTGCCGCGCCGGCACCAATTATTAATACGTCTGTTGTGATCACTATTACACCTTAAGAAGAAAACCCGAAAATTTTGTCGCTATTATAATCTTTATGCAAATAGTGCGTATACAAAAAAGGGCAATCAAATAGCTTTTATTACTAAGAATCCCATTTGAATCGGTTTAATGCCATTGCCGGGAAAGTGCTGACTATTGCCAAAATAAAGAAATGCAAAGATTGTGTAAAGATAGGAACTCTTACCTCAAGTGCCTATCTATTGCTGCATAACATTCGCCAACAAATTGTTGCAACTTTAGAGTATGAAAAACATATGATGACACTTAAATCCCTACAAGCCTTTAAAAGCGTGCTGGCTGCCAGCGTATTACTATTTATCTTACTAGGCTGTGGTTCTAGTGATGAGGGTAGCGGAACAGGCTACGTTAAACTCTATAATTTATCTAAAGACTCACCCAGTATTTATTTAACCGTAGATGAGAATCTTACTGAGAATAACGATGATGATGATCATTATGAACAGACCTTTTCTGGCGTTGCCTATGGCAGTGCCCATAGTAATATCAGCTTAACCAGCAAAAACTACTATTACTACCAGCTTGCTTGGCAAGATGATGACAGCTTAGCGACTGATGATCTGACCGTCATTTATGAAGATACCCTCGCCTTAGTTGAGGATACTATCCATATGATAGTACTGAGCGATAGCGTTTTGTCGCCACAAGTGATGGTACATAGCTTTCCTGTGATTGATGACGACGATGATACCACTAACGATCTGTTTAATCTTAGAGTGCTAAATATGCATTCAAACCAGCAAGCCGTTGATTTTTACCTCTCTAAAGAAAATGAAAGCTTTAATGAGGCGGTTTTAGTTGGCCAATTTGATTATCAGCAATTATCTGATAATCAAAAGCTTGACCAAGATGACTATATTTTTTATGTCACCACTGCCGGTAGTGATGAAGTGTTATTTAGATCAAGCAGCATTGCTTTTGCTTATAGCTCGCAGAATATTATGGTGGTAAGAGACAACATGGGGGCGGGATCTTCTCCTTATGTGTTAGATAAAATATCGGACTCTGCGGTAATTGAGTATGTAGACGCCGAAGCTGAAGCACAATTTAGGGCTTATAATGCCGTAGCTAACCATGAGCAACTAACTAGTTACCAAGAAGCTTTTGCTTTGCATATTAACGGTGTTGGTGACAGTCCAGCAATCACATTTCTGCCTTATGGTGAAATCAGTAATGCCTTGCTCTTAGCCAGTGGTGACTACAGCGTAGACCTCACCACTATTGAGGAAAACACACCATTATTAAGTAATCATCTATTGTCGTTAGTTGAAAATACCAATAAAACTTTATTTTTCTATGCTGAGCAAGAGTATGTCGACGCTGATAACGATGGCAATATTGATGAAAATGGTGATGGCATCATTGATGAAATTGAAGTTAATTTATTTTCTTTAATGGTTGAAAATAGCTTACTGAGCAGTATTTATGAACATGAAATTGAAATAGTAAACTTAATTCAATCTGATGACTTTACTCAAGTAGCTGTTTACTTTGTTAGACAAGATGAAACCATAAGCTCTGCCACTTATTATCGTGAACTTAGCTATAAAAACACTAGCTCAATTTTCTTAAAAAATAACAGTTATCAAGTTTTTGTCATCGCTCAAGATAATGGTAGCTCGATCATATTAAATACTTTTGAATTGATACTTAATGAGCAATCAAAGGAACAATTTTTAGTACTTGAAAGCAGTGATAGTTCGCCAACAGGTTATAAAACAACAATGTTCAAGCAAACGCCCGAACAAAAAGAAGTTGCAGAGTAGCCATATGAGTACTCAAGCAAGTCACTTACCCTTAGATAAATTATTAATTGCGCAAGTTGAGTTAAATTTTTTAAATCGCTCGGTACTATTTTTAGGCCAGCCGATTACTACTACTGGGCTAGAATTTAATTTACTGGCATTACTTATGAGCGATGCCGGGGCGCTAGTTGCAAGAGAGGTTATTGCTGAATGTATATTTCAACGTAAGCTTGCCAGTTGTGATAAAAGTATTAATAGTCACATGGCTAATTTAAGAAAGAAGTTACTGATGATATCGAAGCGTAAGGTTATTAAAACAATAAAGGGACAGGGATATATATTTTTACAGGCTGAACTAACTTAGCTTAACTAATAAAATCACAAGGTTTACCTTAAATACGGAAAGCTAAATCTGCAATGTTTCCCTCAAAATTCTCTTTAAATGAATCTCGAATTTTTGAGGGAGAACATTTAGTTAAGTGCTTATGCTTCTGTCATTATGCTGGTGCTGCCACTTTTTGCTAGCTCAGCTAAATCTTTATCAACGAAGAATAATGCGTGACCATCGTTACCAACTAGGTTGATTTTATCTAAAATACCTTTGAATAAAGTCTCTTCTTCATGCTGCTCAGCAACATACCACTGTAAGAAGTTAAAGGTAGAATAATCTTGATTAGTAAACGCTTCATGAGCAAGTGAGTTAATGCGCTCAGTGATTAAACATTCGTGATCATAAGTTAGCTGAAATAACTGACCTAATGTTTCAAATTCATGCGGCGGCGCATCAATAGCACCAATAATAGGTAAAGCTCCAGTTTCACTTACGTAAGTAAATAAACGGTTCATGTGCTGAATTTCTTCATTAGCATGTTTACGTAAAAACTCTGCAGCGCCGGCAAAACCTTTTTCTTCACACCAGGCACTCATTTGTAAGTACAAGTTTGAAGAGTAAAACTCTAAATTAAGTTGTAGGTTTAACTTTTTTACCATTTCAGCTTTTAACATAATTTTGCCTTGAATATTTTAATTGGGTGAATTCTGCCTTTTTATCCGATAGAATTCAAGTGAAAACAGCATAAAATACATAAAAAACCTTATTAACCAATAGGTTAATAAGGTTAATCATTCTTGTTTGTGTTCTCTTGTTTATTGCTTTTAGTATCAGCTTTATTAAGCGACTCTCGCTAATTAACACTAAAATACCAGCTTAATCGCTAATGCTATAACAGCTAATTAGACTATAGCTGTGCGAGAATAACTTCGGCTTTACTAACTTCAAAGGATTTAGGCTCTTCAATATGCAAGCTGCTTACTACGCCATTCTCAATAATCATGGCATAACGCTGTGAGCGTACGCCGCCAAAGCTAGCTGTGTCCATGCTTAAACCTAAGGCCTTAGTATAGCTACCATCGCCATCAGCTAACATCATGATATTTTCAGCGTTTTGGGACTCACCCCAGGCATTCATGACAAAAGCGTCGTTAACGGATAAACAAATTATCGCATCTACGCCTTTGGCTTTAAATTCATCCGCCAAAACCACATAGCCGGGTAAATGAGCAGCAGAGCACGTTGGTGTGAAAGCACCGGGAACGGCAAATAACACCACTTTTTTATCGGCAAAAAGTTCCGCAGTTTTATGTGTGGTCATTTCGCCGTTTTTCAATTGTTGTAGTTCGCCTACTGGCATTAAACTCTTTTGCTTAATCATGAAAACACCTTTATTAGTTTTTTAGTAATACGAAACGGTATAATTACAGTAAGTTTCGAGTAGCTTACCCGAATGAGCGTTAATTATACCTAGCTTTTATTCACTTAACATAATAACTCATTAAGAAGCTTTATTAAGGGTAAGGCCGATAGCATTTACTTGATTACTGACATCAATCGATATGACATTAGATAAGTGTTGTGAATCACTGACTTCTTTATCGACATTAGCCATGGCCTGCTCAAAGGCAACAAAGTGTTGGCGTTGACGGATAATTTGCTCAAGGGTGTCTTGAGCAACCGTTGCTGAAACTTGTGCTTGTCCGGTGACAGCTAAAGCTGTTTCTTGTAATTCATCGGCGATAATACGTTGCTTATGTGACGCCTTTTCAATGTCATTAATGATAGTTTCAATCGAATTACTGGCGCATTGCAACTGATTTAACCGGGCGGAAATTTGCTTCAGTGACTCTTGTGTTTTCCCCGCGAGTTGGCGAACTTCATCAGCGACCACGGAAAATCCTCGGCCATGATCACCTGCCCTTGCCGCTTCAATGGCAGCATTCAGTGCCAATAAATTGGTTTGATCGGCAATGGCGCTGATGACATCAACAATAGAAGTAACCGACTTAACAGAGTGAAACAGTGAAGTAATGGCGCCTTTACTTTCTTTTGCCGCTAAATTGGTAGATTCACTGGCCGCCAGCACTTGTGCAACATGATGCTGACTCACTGCCATCGCTTGTTTAGTTGCCTGGGCATTGTTAACCACTTGTCCTGAAAGCGTATTAACGGTTTCAGTTGCCTCACCTAAGGCTTGCATGATTTTTCTCGCCCCTTGTACATGCTCACTGGTAGTGTGCGAGGACTGGTAAATGCTTTTAACCTGACTTTCCATGGTAGTTAAGGCTTTAGCCACCAAATCAAGTTGCTGTGCTTTGTCTTTATCGTCTTGCGCTAGCTTATTAACCATATGATTAAAGCTGGTTGAGATCTCACCAAATTCAGTGCTGTTATCAATGTTGGTGATATTATCTACCCTGCCTTGAACCATTAATTGCACAAAGCTATCACGTAAGTTCCGCAGTGGTTTAAGAATAACACTACGCTGTAAGCCATAGTTTGCTAAGAGGAAGGTCACTAGAAAGATTAACAGCCCAATGACAATAAAATAAAGCTGCTCATTCATCTGTTCTTGCTGTTGGGATATATCCGCTTCACCTTGCATGATAGCGTTTTCAATATTGCCCACTTGCTTAGCTAATAGCGCTAAGCCCATCTGCCTTTGTTGTTGCTGAGCTAGGGTGTTTTCTAATTCGTGCTGATAGCGGTTAAATAATGACTGTAATTCACTGATAGCTTCAATACTTAAATCTTCCGGCTCTTCACTATCACCAAGCAAGTCTTCATCATCAAGTTCCTCACTATCACCTTCTTGATAAATAGCTAACGCTGGCTGTACTGATAAGAAACGACCTAGGCTTTGCAGTTCTTTTAGTATGGGGGTTATCGATTGAATATTACCCTGTTGCTTGGTAAAAATAGCTTCTCGGGCACTAACTAAATCCGCCAGTAACTTTCCAATCGCCTGTATTTTAATGAGGTAGTTAAACTGTGCATTTAACGGTAATACCACTGTAACTTGTACATAACTAGCTAGATGATTATTGATGGCAAACATTGCTTGTTCACCATTACGCAAGAGCACTAAGGGATCACCACTAAGCTTACCCATGGCGCGAAATTTAGTATTGATATTATAAGCGAGTGCCTTGGCTTGCGTGTCTATTTGCTTAGAGAGTTTATCGATATTCAAACTATGTGTTTGTTTGACTATATTAGTCAATTGCTTTTGCGCCTTATTCAGCAAGGCAGCATCACCAGTTTGTAAATACTTAACTATGGTGCGATTAAACTCAATGGTCGTTAAAGAAATAAGTGCCTGATAGCCCTTATATTGCGTTTGGCTTTGACTTAAAGATTCACCTACGTGATACATGGTGGCTAGAAATATTGCCGCAAAAATACTGATTGCCGAAACAGACAAGCGGGAAAAGCTAGAAACGCGCATGACATGATTGCCTTTAAAATAAATTAAAGGCAATCATCACTTATTACTATGACAGTACGGTTACACAAATATGACAGATTTATGTAACGGGAATGATGCTGTTAAGTGTCTCTTCAATTAAGCTGAGTTTAAGAAGTTGGCTTTGGAATGGCTTGGTTAACATAAACATCGAAGCGGTTTTTTTTCATATTAATGCTCATCGACGGTTTTTTATTTGCCAGTGGTGGAGCGTAGCTTGGTCGTTTTACTACTACCCGGTATTTAGCTAGCGCTAGTGCCGGCTCAAGCAGACCATCGGCATCAAGATCTTCACCAACAAGGGATTGAAAAATACGCATTTCTTTTTTTACCGCGGCCGATTTTTCACGGTGCGGATACATAGGATCGAGATAGACCACATCAGGCGCGTTAGCTAAGTCCATATCCTCTAAGGAGGTACCGTGAATTAACTGCATGTTATTAGCAATATCAGCAACTTCATGATTGAGTTTCGCGCGCTCAATACCGTCATATAAAAGTGCAGCCACGACAGGCATACGTTCTAGTAAGGTGAGCTTACAACCCAAGCCAGCCAAGACAAAAGCATCACGACCAAGACCAGCGGTAGCATCTAAAACATGGGGTTTAAAACCATGTTTTAAGCCCACAGCTTTGGCAATATCTTGACCACGACCACCACCAAATTTACGTCGATGAGCAACGGCACCTTCAACAAAATCAACTTTGATAGCACCGAGTTTAGGTTCATCTAACTTGCACAGCTCTAGTGCGTGGTGATGCATTTGCAAGATATACTCAAGTTGTGGCTGTTTCTTGGCAGCGGCAACATCCCCCAGATAATTAAACTGCCATTTTTTGGCAAGTCGTTTAGCATATTCGCTATCGACACTGTCGACATAACCTAGGGCGATGTTATTAAGGTATTCGCTGGCAATAGTTGCGCTCATTAGCTTCCTATGTGCTTGTCCAAGAAAGACAAGATTTTTGTATTTAATACCAATTTCATTAAATTATTTCCCACTTGTGCTGGTTAAAATTCTCCAAGGCTGCGTTGCTCTCAATTCCAATAGCCAGCTATTGGTCAATCGAGCGTCTTGCTTTGATTTATTTTTCCAGCGCACAACAAGATCAAAAACTTAATGAAACTGGTATAACTCTAAAATATTATCCTCATTATATAGTAATGAAATAGAGAATAACCATTATTAAATCACCGCGCCTAAACTGAAACAGTTCACAAAGTATTAACAATTACAGCGCATTCATATTAAAATATAAACACTTGCTCCTTTAATCACACAAAGTGATAATAGATAACTGAGTAATTTGTATACTTTTTTAATCTCACAGGAAAAACTTTTGTCATTATCAGATGCAGTTAATAAACATATACCGACACCAAGCCCGCAGCTTTGTGCCGTGACCTTGCTGGGCAACTTAGTGGCAACACCGGATATTCGTTATCGCGCGAATCCTGCCACCGCGGTGACTGAAATTGTCTTAGCAACATCAAGTAAATGGTTAGATAAAAGTACTAATAAATATAAAGAATGGACTAGTTACCACCATGTAAAGGTGGAAGGTGAGTTGGTAGAGCAGGCATTGTTACATGCCAATAAAGGTGACATTATCTTACTGCATGGTTATTTAAGTAATATTAAGCCAACAGCAACGGATAAAAATACTAGTCACACCGGTATAGTGCACGCTAATTTCGTGCAAAAATTCAGTAAAGGCTATACTCAAGCAATTAACCAAGTGCATTGTAGTGCGCAATTAATATCACAGCCTAAGCTGATGTTAACCGAGCAGAATAAAAATATAACTCAAGCCAGCATTGTTATTAATCAGCATATTTATGATACCGATAAACAAGCATGGCAGACCATTTCAGTAGAGCGAGCCATTCATGCTTGGGGCAAACAAGCAGAGTACTTGGCGGAACATGGCAATATTGGTGATGAACTGATGTTAGAGGGAAAATTAAGTTACACCAGCGGTGCTAACAAAGATCAGTTTATTGAGATAAAAAACGTGCATTTATTTAAAGGCACTTAGATATACCAAGAAATAAAAAAAACGAAATCGTTAGCAAGATACTGAACTATGGATGACTCAACTTAATGCTTACCGTAAAAAAAACACTACTTTTATTTTTTCCTCTATGCCTGCTGCTATTAACTAACAATAGCAATGCCAATAATAGAGCCAATCAATATCTATTACAAAAAATCGCGCAAGCTCCTCACGTTAAGGGTAAGCAGAGCCAGTGGATTCAGCTACTTGAGCAACCTGGCAACAGCCAATATTATTATCTTGCTAATCAACAAGGAAAAATTTATCAGCTAGAGCAAGATAACCCAAAAAACACTGTTTTATTGCTCGATTTACAGAAGATTTCAGCTCAAGTGCCAATACTGCAACTGAGCGCTTTTACTTTACATCCCAATTTTTCCCTACGTGATCAAAACGGTTATGGTACTTTCTATACCGCTCATGTAGAGGAAGGACTTGATATCAGCAGAGCCAAACGCATACAAGAACCCGCTGTCACTATGGAGTTATCGTTTGATGCTGTGGTCACTGAATGGCAATTAACTCCAACTAGGCAAGTCGATATTTCAAGTCAACGTGAAGTATTAAGAATCGCTATTGCCCGCGTAAAATATGGCATTAAGCAATTAAGCTTTAACCCCTACAGCAAGTCATGGCATGATGATTTTTCTCAGCTCTATATCGCGCTTGCTCAAAGCCCAAAATTAAAACGATACCCACTTTATTCTGGTGCTATTTTACGTATTCATCCACAAAGAGTTGCCACGGGAAATTATAGCGTACCTGATAGCAATCCTTTTTTCGCTAAAGAGAAAATTGAAGATGCTATTTATCTACTAGGCGCAGGACAAATAAAGCAATTTATTTGGCCTGACAAATACTCGAATAAGTTGCTGATATCACATCTATATCACTTTAAAGACACCGAAAAACATTGGTTATCTTATAGCTATGGTGGGGAAGATTGGCGGATTTCCTCACCGAAAAAGTTTTTATACCAAAACGAAAAACCTTTAACGGCCAATAGCCTGTTAGTGTACCGAGGTCAAAATGCGCCGTCCTTGCGCAACAAACTCTTGCTGCTCACGCAAAACAAGCAACAATGGCAACTCAGTTCATTAGAAAATGGTAACTCCACCACTAATTTAGGTATACAACAACGACAAAAAACACTATCACCACCGCAACTAGAGTGGCAATTACAGCAAGCCGCATTAATTGCCAATCAGCTGACGCTCTTTCGTGATAACCGTGGCGAATTGCTTTTTTTCAATGAAGACACCGGCGCTATATATCAATTATTCCAACAAGATATAATTCAAGGCTACATACCAAGTAACTCTGATACAAGCCAAGGCGGAATTAGTGGTATGACATTTTTTATTGTTATCATGCTTACTTTAATGGCTGGTTATATTTTTTACCAAGTTAACATCCGACAAAACTCAGCTAAATCCTTTGTCCGTAGAGAGTTCGCTAACTTAGCATTTACCGGTGATAAGTCAGCGTTAAATTTATTTAGGCGTCACCAACACAAAGCAGAGACCACGATTGCCCTAACGGATATTACGCAGTGTCATCTTTTACTGGGTGATTTAGTTATTGCGACCATTAACACCACGCTTGGTCATGGTTTTAATGACCAACAAGAACAAGCGCTGCGTGAGATATTTCATCAAGAGCAAGTGGATAAAATGGTCGATGGTAAAGTTAGACGCATAAGCTTCAGCATTTATACCGGTGAAAAGAATAAATACATCATTTGTTTATACCTACGCAAAGGCAGCGATAGAATAACCAAAAATAGTTATTTTGCCGTGGTTGATGATGTTATTAACTGGTGCTGGCAAATTGCTGCGGAGATCAATGGCGAGCATACCGAGGAGCGTTCGTTAAAACCTAAAATCACTGCCGCAGAGATTGCCCTAGCAGAGCACAAGACCCATGATGATACACCACTGCATACACAAGCAGAGATTATTAGACCTGCGACCCACCCTCAACCTCCTGCAGCAGTTAATGGCCGAGCACAAATGACTGAGACAATAATTCCTCAGCAAGATAGTGCTAGCATCACTTTAGCTAACCATCATGACACCACAACGATAGAAGCAGCTAAAGTAGAAACAGATTTAGTGAATGCCTTAGAAAAATTAGTTAAACTACAGCAACAAGGTTTTTTAAGTAGCGATGAATTTTCTCAAGCCAAAGCCAAACTGTTAGACAGTTTAAATAAAGCAGAGTAGCTATACCAAGTACATTAATTAATTGACCACTTAGCGAGAATGAAAAGGCTTAGAGGCAAGGCATTCATTGAAGAGAATGGTTATTCTCTTGTCGAAATGAATAACGACGCATGTAAGCCTTTTAAACTCGCCCTTTGGGAGTTTATTAGCGAACTAATAACTGCTCAAAATTAAAGAAATATAGAATAACTATGTTTAAGTAATTTTGCTTGATCTAAGCTCACCAATACAACTCTAAGCTGAACAATTTATTAGTGTAATTGGTATTAATTCATTTGGTATATACCCGTTACCATTCAAGATGCAGGTTTCAGAGTGCTTGAGCAATTTAAATACAAGTCGGAGTTATTTTGTCATGGTTATTCCCTTACAAATAGCGGCAACGATGTAGTGATGTTGCTCAAGCGCTTCTGCGATGGGTTTAAAATTAATTTATGCTGCGTTATTAATTTTAAGAAGGGAACGCCATTCTCTAAATAAAATACCTTACCTAAATTTCTTTTAATTCCCACTGAAATCACGCACTTTGAAAGGAAACGAGTATAATAATGCTTGCTAAGTTTATCCAGTTTTCCTCCCGCGCCGGTACCATTAAAATACTGGCGAGCCTCATCATGATAATTATTGTGATGACTGGCTTATTTCAGTGGCTGGTACATACACCAGCACTGACTTCAACGGCTAACACAGCGCTAACAGATACTGGCTTTAGCTTAAGCCAGTGGACAATTGCCTTAGTTGAACAGCTTAACTGGCAGCAAGAAAGTGGCTCAACGTCTTTTAATACCCTGTTGCTGTTTATATTTTTATCACTGGCAACCAGTATTGGTTTACCTAGGCAAATTGCCGCGTTAGTCGCGGGTATTAACTTAGGTGCTTTTATCGGCGTGATTGTAGCGACATTGGCAGCAACACTCGGCTGTCTAATTACCTTTAGTGTTGCCCGCTACCTATTAAGCGACAGGATTGCCGCTAAGTACCCAAGTAAACTGGCAAAATTATCGGTTTTTCTTGGTGATCAAACGTTCTTAAAAGCCATCGTTATTCGTATATTACCCCTGGGTAGTAATTTCCTAACCAATATTATTGCTGGGGTTAGTAAGGTCTCAATGCCTGCTTATGTCAGTGGATCATTTATTGGTTTTATCCCACAAATGATCATATTTTCCCTTGCTGGCAGCGGTATACGGTTAGGGGCACAAAATGAGCTAATCGCTAGCGTGACCTTATTTGTTATTGCGCTTTTGTTAACTGCTTATTTAGTGAGAAAGTATAAAGCAAAAGCGAGATAAGGTTAGCGACTCTCTGTCGGTTACCCATACTACAACAAGAGGCTTTGCTCAATTTTATGGTGCACGTCTGTCGCATCCACTAAAGATTTTGCCGTCAAACTCTCTACACTATAGACCTCTGTAGTCACGCCATATTTTTCACGAACTTTACGCAGTAACAAATCAAAGTCGCCATCCCCTGAAAGTAATATAACGGTATCAACCTCGGCTGCAGCCTCCATAATATCTATGGTTATGCCCACGTCCCAATCACCTTTGGCTGAGCCATCACGACGTTGGATATATGGCTTGAGTTTTACGTTAAAACCAATATGTTTCAGCGCTTTTTGAAATTTATGTTGTTGATCATCACTGCGTTGAATAGCATAAGCATTAGCGACCGTAATATCGCCTTGTGCCATCAACTCTTGCCACAATAAACGGTAGTTAAATTGCTTCGAAAAGGCATCTCTAGTGGTGTAATAAATGTTTTGTACATCGACAAATACAGCGATTTTTTTCAATGTGAACTCCTGAAAATAAAGGTGGTTTTGTGCTCTCAAAGACAATAGATTCAGTGTGCTACCACTTTACCCACAAACCAAGACAATTTTAACTAATGGTGCTAAAATCCCATTTTTATAGCAGTTTATTTATTCGAGCGATACAAAATGTTGGCTTTACGTTCTTTTTTCTATTTTTTATTAAAATACCCGCTTAAGTTACTGGTCCGTAGTAAAATTATTACTGACAGTCATAGTATTACTGAGCAGGCAAGTCAGCCTATTTTTTATATCGTTCGCCATAAATCAGCGTCAGATCTCTTAACCTTACAACATGCTTGTAAAAAACAGAATCTGCCTGACCCTCTGGGGCAAGTAACCATTAATGGTAAGGTTTTTCAGCGCACACTTTGTTTGGCAAAACCAACACCACTGTTTTCGTGGCGCAAAGCAGGTAAAACGACAGCAACCGCACAAGGCGTAGAGCTTTTAAATCAGCATGCTCTTGATGAAAACCTCGATGCAAAATTGATTCCTGCCAACCTAATATGGGGTCGTACACCAACCAAAGAGCGCAAGAACCTCAATATTGGTACCTTGCTTGCAGATCAAGAGTCGCCAAATTGGTTACGTAAGTTTTTTATCGTACTTTTTTTAGGTCGCGATACCTTAGTACGTTTTAGTGAAGAATTTTCTTTTAGAAACATCTCTGAAAATCATGGCACTGATGAAGTCGCGGCTCATAAATTTTTACGCGTGGCTCGTTTTCATTTTCATCGTCAAACCATTGCAGCAAAAGGCCCAAGATTAATGCATCGCAAGCAAATGTTCACCGCATTGTTTGCCAATCCTTCGGTAAAACGCATCATCAGTGACGAAGCAAAAAGTAAAAAAATACCCGAAGCAGATGTTAAAAAACAAGCGCTAGCCATGATGAATGAAATTGCTGGTGACTACAGTGTCTCTTGGGTACGTTTTGGTGAAATTATTTTGCATTGGTTATGGGCGCGTTTATATAGCGCCATCAACGTTAGCAATGCCAAAGTATTACGTAAATTAGCGCAAGACGGTCATGAAATAATTTATGTACCATGTCATCGTAGCCATATGGATTACTTATTACTTTCTTACGTTATCTTGCAAGAAGGCCTAGTAATGCCGCGTATTGCCGCGGGTATTAACTTAAACTTTTGGCCAGCAGGCACCGTTTTTAGAAAAGGCGGCGCCTTTTTCATTCGTCGTAGCTTTGGTGGCAACCGTTTATATTCAACAATTTTCCGTGAATATTTAGGACTTTTATTTGAACGTGGCTATGCCGTTAAATATTACACCGAAGGTGGCCGAAGCCGCACTGGCCGATTATTAGCACCGAAAACCGGCATGCTGGCGATGACCATTCAAAGTCTACTGCGTGGTATTGATAGACCGCTAACCTTAGTACCCGTTTACCTAGGTTATGAACACGTGATGGAAGTCGGCACTTACCATAAAGAATTAAGTGGTGGCGAGAAAAAAGGCGAGTCGATATTTGGCGTACTAAAAGCCATAAAGAGTTTGCGTAACTATGGTAATGGTTATGTAAATTTTGGTGAACCAATGAATATTAACGAGTTTTTAAATAAACAAGTACCTGATTGGAAAGACGCAATAGACCCTATTGATCCACAAAAACCGAGCTGGTTAACACCTACGGTCAATGTACTTGCTAATCAAGTAATGGAAAATGTCAATAAGAGTGCCGCGTTGAACGGCGTCGCATTAACAGCTTTGATCTTACATGCCAGCAAAAACAAAGCGTTATCTAAAATTGAGTTAGAAACGCAGCTCGATTTTTTCTTAAATTTACAACGCCAAGCACCTTTTAGTGAGCAACTGACCATTCCAGAAGAAACCGGTGCCCAGTTACTCGCCCATGTTATTTCACTCAATAAAGTGACTATTACCGAAGATAGCTTTGGTAGCTTGGTATCACTTTCTGATACCGCCAAGCTGGAAATGCGCTATTACCGTAATAATATTTTACATACCTTTGTACTGCCGGCACTTATTTGTCGTTTACTCGATAGACATAACAAAATTAATCAAGACGAGTTAGTTAGCAAGGTACAAGCGTTAATGGCTTTACTCAAAGAAGATTTATTTTTATATCAAGATAGCGAACAAGTTGCTAAACAAACTCAACAAATATTAGCCGCTTTACAAGCAAGCGATATCACGAGACTGAGCAAAGCTGGTTTTTGGTCACTGACTGACGATATGGTACTGCTTAGCCAAGTTCACGCCATGGCTGAGTGTGTTGATGAAAGCCTACAGCGCTTAGCAATTATCACTTCGCTAACCAGTCGTTTAGGACCTTTAAGTAAGCGTGATTTAGAAACTAAAGTCGTGGCGATTGCCAAGCGATTATCAGTATTAAACAATATTAATGCGCCAGAGTTCACCGACAAGCGTGCGCAAGCAACCTTGATAGCGAGTATTCGAGAGCAAGGTTATATTGAACTAAATGATGATGGTTTACTGATCGCCAGTAGTAGCATGGCTGAAATAAAAGCCACAGTGATTAACTTGGTTGATATTGAAGTATTACAAAGTATCGCCCGCTAGCCCGAGCACTGCTGTTTAAGACATATTTTGACAAAAAAAACACCCCTGCATATTGAACCAGTGGTGTTTTTTTTGGTCTATAACTTTACTTATTGCCACTGTTATTATCATTAAAATCATGAATACTCTGTGTTAAAGGGATCTTACACTGCCATTATTGTCTCGGTACTACTGCACTTATTGCTATTAATTACCTTAATTTACGGTGCAATAGACTCTCCTAAGGTTATCAAGCAAGAACAGCCTAAAGTCACCGTAATCAAAAGTTTTTTATATTCGGCTCCTAAGATAATCACAGTTAAAAAAGTCGCGAAAAAAGTAATCACTACTGAAAAAATTGTCACAGAAATAAAACCGACAAAAAAGATAAATGCTCAGCAAACTGCTATTAAAAAGCCATCAGATAATTCGCCGTCAAAAGTAGTAGCCAAAATACTACAGAATCAACCAGTAGCAATACCGATAACAATGCCGGTAACTACACCAATGAATAAAGCTCCGCCGACACAAATTACTAATGCTGTTAAAAGTGAAACGATAACAACGATAAATAAGGTGGTCGGAGCGAATCGAGGCAGCTTTTCTAGCTATGACCGCTTATCTCGCCTTAGAAAAAAATTAGACAACCAGCAACGTGAGCAAGCTTTTGCTGAGTTAATACAAAAGCGCTCAGCCTCAATCATGGATGGCGAGCCATTTCCTGTGCCAAAGACCTTAGTACCGCTGACGGCAGATCAGCAACATAAACTCAATACCAGCACTTCTCATGTTGGCTCAATTACTAAAAATGACAATGGCACTTGTACCATTCAGCGCGAACAAATATTAGGTAGCCCGGTGGCAGCGACAACGTCTTATTTTGCTTGTGGCGAGAGTAAATTCGATAAGAGTTTTAGAGAACATATGCAGAAGGTACAAGCTAAACTAGTGATTAAACGATAAGTCCTATTGTTAACTTTTTTATTGGCCCTTTTCTTTCAATAAAGCGATAAAATCTTCTTGAGCTACAGGTTTTGACCAATAATAGCCCTGCCCCATATCACAACCTAAGTCTGCCAGCATATCTGCGGTGGCTTTATCTTCAATACCCTCAGCAACATTAGTAATACTTAAGCTTTTACTCATGCCGATAATCGCTTTAACAATCTGTAGTTCATTACTTGAATGGCAGATATTCTTAACAAAAGAACGGTCTAGTTTAAGGGTACAAACATTAAATTTGGTTAGATAACCTAGATTAGAATAGCCTGTACCAAAGTCATCAATAGCAAATGAGATGCCGAAAGAACGCAATTCATTAATTTGCTTCTGAATATAATTGATATCATCCATCAACATAGATTCAGTAAGCTCTAACTCTAAAAAATGTGCTGGTAAGCTGGCCTTTGTAAGAGTGCTCAGGGTATGGGTAGCAAGGTTACCGCGTTTAAAGTCTTCTGCAGATAAATTGACCGCGATACATAATTTATTAAATCCTAGTTCATGCCATTGCTTACAGGCGATAACGGATTGTTCAATTACCCAATGAGTGATATCAGTGATTACCCCCGCTTGTTCCGCCAAAGGAATAAACACTGTTGGCGGTACAAAACCGTGTTCCGGACTAATCCAGCGGACTAAAGCCTCAGCACCCGTTATTTGCTCTGTCGTTAAGTCGATCTTGGGCTGAAAATGTAGAATTAACTCATTATTACTAATAGCATTTTTTAATGCTTTGGTTAATTGCAGCCTTTGTTGTTCTTGCTCCGCCATTGCCTGGTCAAAGAAACTAAAGTCAGCTTTACCCGCTTCGCCTTTCGCATGCATTGCTAAGTGAGAGTTATGCCGCAGCTCTGCCATTGTACTACCATCAAAAGGCGCGAGCGCAATGCCAATACTAGGTTGTAGCGCAACGTCAAAGTCCGTTACATGATAGGTTTGTGAACAAACATGCCGCATTTTATCCGCAAAGGTTCTGATACCACGATAATCAATGGAATGTATTAAAATAACAAATTCATTTTGTTGGAACCGATAAACAACCGTCTTGTCATTGGTAAAAGACAGCAAGTTTTTTGCCAATAATTTAAGTGCCTCATCACAAATACTATGGCTATAGTTCATCCTTATTGAGTGTAAATTACCCAGATTCAAGGTGATAAAAGCTAAAATATGGCCTGACGCTTTCTGTTGCTTTAGCTGCTCGACAAGATCAATATTACAAGCATTTTCATTGGGTAGTTGGGTGAGTTGATCAAAGCGACTACTCCTTCTTAATTGACCAATGGCGGCCTCTAACGCAGCATTCTTTTGCAAAATGTATTTGAATCGTTTTCTTATATCGGCAAAGATAAAAAACACCCCGACAGAAAAGCAGGTCAGCAGAACAATATAACTAAAGACTCGCCCCCACATGGGTAATGTGGCAAAGAGTTCAGCCCCCGCCAGAAATCCTTGGCTATGGGCAAAAGCCAAGAAGCATAAAGCACTAACAAGATAGACAAACAAGGAAATAAAAATTAACTTGCCTGATAACACTATAGCCAGCATCAATAGGCAGGGAAAACCAAAGACAATGGTGTCAAAGATGCCGTTGCCTAACCAACAGGCATAAGTAATAAAGACTGCGATAGACCATAACACCATGCCCGCTATTACACTGCAGGTATCAGGAGAGGCCCAAAAGTAAAACACCACTAAAAGACTAATCGATGAAAACATCGCTAAAGCTAACATTGATAGGCCTGTAAAAATCAGTTCATTAAGCAGTAGCAGAATAAGAATAGTCAGCAATATTTTCAGCGTTAGTCTAAGCCGGCGAACTTCTGCTTGTGGTGAAAATAGCGTAATTGACAAACGCCTTGCCTCATAATTTACTGTCATTACTCTGCTTTCCCAGCATTCCCGGGCTTAGCAATATCACTACTAAAGGCTAAATAAAGTGCTTTATTGGTCGATTTAGCTTTTTTCACCTGGTACATGGCTTTATCAGCGGCTCTAATGAGCTCTAATAACTCCAGTTGCTCATCTGGATAAAAGCTAACGCCCATACTAGCCGTAACAAAGACAGTTTTATTATGTTGAGATAAATGCAAGGGTTTACTTAATTGTACAGCCAATTTTGCACAGACATTAGTCACTTCTTTTTTAGTTGCATTAGGCAAGACAATGACAAACTCATCGCCACCCCAACGTGATAAAACATCGGCTTTTCTTAGGCTTTTCATTAATTGACTGGCAACATGAATCAGTACCTCATCGCCAGCATCATGACCAAAGATGTCGTTTATCGGTTTAAAATCATTCAAATCCATCATTATCAGCGCAAATGCCCCCCCGGTGACAGTAAGTTGTTTTAAATGCTGCTCTGCCGCTTGACGATTAAGTAAATTAGTTAAATTGTCATAATTAGCTTTTTGATCAAGTAATGATATTTGTTGTTTCCGTTTGGAAATATCGTGTAGGGTGATTTGATAATTTTCTTGAAAGTCATCGGTTATTAGTTGAGTGACTACCACTTGCACCCACATTTTCCCCTCTTGATGCGAGATTAATTCTAATTCTGCCACCGCGGACTCATCATTAGCAAAAGCAATTTGGATCTGTTCATGTAATTCTTTTTTTAAAATAAAAAGCTCTTGTAAATAATTACCATAATTCTTTTTCAATGGCAGTTTGAGCTTTTCAATGAGTTGTTCAAACGTCTTATTATAAAGCAGAATATCGCCCTGTGGCTCAACTAACACAATAGCTGAAGTGGCATTTTCAAATAACATTCTAAATCTTGCTTCTAAGACCTGAACTTCACTTCTCAGTTTTTTTTCCCTGAGCATTTGTTGCTCTGCTTTAGTTAATAAGCTATTAACATCATCGACTAACTGACCAATTTCACTATTTTCATGTGATGATGGTTTGTCTATTCGCTCTACCGTTCCAGGGCGGATTGCATGTAATGCTTTACCTATACTCAATATAGGACGGGTAATAACATAATAAGTAACAAAAATAGAAATAGCGGTGATGATCAACGCTTCAATTGCGACCACAGCAGTATTAGTCGCACTTATATTACTGGCTTTATCGGCAAGGTGTTTATCATTTGGCTTAACCAGCAGCACGCCAACACTCCTTTCTTTTTGAAAAGGTGAAAATAAGACAAATTCAAGCATAGCTGCCGATTCTTGATAGTTAGCACTTTTCACCATAAGCATATCCGTTTTAATGGCCGCAGAAGTGATAAGGTCATTACTAATCAAACCATTAATAACTTCTTGGGCCAGCTCTTCATCGCCTAAATAACTGGCGATCGAGGCTGTCGGAGAAACCGTATTATATAATTGATTAATACTCTGTTCGCCCAGTATCTTCTCATTCAAAAAAGTAAAACGATAGAAAAGTTGGGTAGTAATAAGCCCAACAATCACTGCTGTAAAGGCAATAACAACTGCCAATCGAATAACTAAGCCAGATTTATTCATTTAATATATAAACCACCTTTAAGTCAGTGGTGATAAGTGACTGTGGTACATAACCAATCGCTTGTTTGTTAGCTATTATAAAAGCAATTAAGTCATTTTCATTGGGCTGAAATACCGCGGCACGCTTTCTGCCGGTAAAGCGTAATCGAGACCAATAGGCGTTAACACGAGATAAAGGCATACCTACAAGATTTTGATAAAAATCAGCTTTGATCTTATGATCCCCCTTAAGCTCGACCGGAATGGCCTTACTATCATTAGGGAAGGCAACATACTTACCCATAAATAGGTCTATTAGTTCCGAGCGCGATATTTCATTTACCGGGTTTGCTTTATTAACGACGACAGCAAGCGGCTCTTGCGCCAAAACTGAAGCACTCAATAGTGTCAGTATGATCATGGTGAAAGCCTGCGGTAACTGACTCATTAGTACACCATAGACAAGGTCAGTAAAAAGGTATTAACACTTTCCGCAACATCATGCTGATCAGGCTTATTTAACCATAAAGTACTGCCACCCTCTTTTAAACTTGTGTAGTTCCATTGTAATGATGAAGCCATATAGCTAGTAATATCCCAACGCCAGCCTAAAGAAATCGTTTCTTGATTTGTTACATAAAAGTTTAATAAATCATCCGTCGCGTGAATAACTTCTTCTAGTGCCTGTTGATTGACTCCTGGCTCGTCAAAAATATAATTATCAGAGTCAGTAACAGCATAAATGCCATAAAATTGGTGAGCATTATTAAACTGGTATGACAAAGCAGCATAGCCACTGGTTATTTTAGGAATAACCGTACTCGCTGATTTTATTTGCGACATTTCGGCTGAAGCCAGCCAGTTGCCCCACTGATATTGGCCGCTTAATGAGGAATAGTCGACTTTTTGCCCTTTCATTAATAATGACAGGGAAAAGTCTTGTGAGTTAGGCCATAAAAAATCGGGGGTTTCATTGATATTAGCCGCTAAAGAAGCATTAGTTCCTGGTTCACTGGCAATTGTGACTTGGCTATATTTAGCGTGCACTATCCAGTTAAAGTGATCGAAGGACAGCGCGATACCAAGAATATCTTCAATTTTAATATCTACCACAGTGGTGTTAGCCGCAATATCTGCATCACTTTCGCCGATAAATAATTTGGTTTTAAATATCCCACCTAAGGCTCTTCGGCTATAAGTAACATCAAATCCATCAATACTACGGTAAGGAACAATGCCATAAATCTCATTGGGTGCTGTCGCCCAAATATAAGAAAAATCGACATCTCGATATTCGGTCAATAAAAAAATATCTGGCGCTGTTCGGCCGAGCCTGAGGCTCCAATTGCTATTCACGTCATATCGCAGGAAAGCTAGGGTGGTAAGTTTATCGAGTGATAGCTCAGGTAGGTCTCTTAAGACCCCTTGAAAAACTGCATCAAAGTTTGCCGAGATAGACCAGTCAATTTGTAAGCCAAGTAATGAGTGTTGCTTAAAATCAATGTCACCAGAATAAACGGCATCATTAGAGCCAACACTTTTACGGTAGCCATGATGATCAGAATCAGCATAAACCGCACCTAGGGTGGCAAAAGCACTAAATTGTAATTGCTCATTTCCTGTTACATTGTTGGTCTCATCTGCTGCCACATGGGCGGCAAAAGCTAAGAAGATAAAGCATAGACAGTTTTTGTATTGTGCAAACATACAATCAGCCAACAAATGAGGACTAATATGAAATATATATCAACATTACCGATTATTCAATGTGGTACACACCGACATAAAACATAAAACACAACAAAAACAGTAACTAATAGTTTAAATAGATTATTAAAACCAGTTGTTTATCGACTAATGTTCAACATACAAAAGAACCCAAGTTAATTAAATTAACTTGGGTTCGGTAACCTTAAGATGCCACTTTACTGGGCTAGGAAATTATCAAATACTCAGGAAATAATATTACCAGCAGTAGCACCATTATTTGCATCAGAATAAAGGGGATAACACCTTTATAAATAGTAGTTGTTTTCATCCATTTAGGGGCTACACCTTTTAAGTAAAATAGACTAAAACCAAAGGGCGGTGTTAAAAATGAGGTTTGTAAGTTCATTGAAATTAATATGGCAAACCAAACCAAATTAATATCTAAGGCAATGGCGACTGGTAACAAGATAGGCACCACTAAAAAAGCAATTTCAATAAAGTCGATAAAAAAGCCTAAAATGAGAATTGCTAACATGGCTAAAATAATAAAAGTCCATTTACCGCCAGGTAGCTCCATAAAGAAGTCTTCTATCAAATATTCACTGCCCGAGTAACTAAATACCATAGAAAATGCCGTCGCACCAATAAGTACTGCAAAAACCATGGAAGTCACTTTCACCGTCTCTTTAGAAACTTCATGCATTTTACTAAAAGAAAAACTACCATAGAAAATAGATAAGATAACCGCACCAACAGCGCCGATAGAAGCCGATTCAGTGGGTGTGGCAATACCCGCAAATATAGAGCCAAGTACAGCAAGAATAAGTACTAACGGCGGAACTATATCTTTTAGCGCTTGTACTAGTAACTCTCGTTTGCTTTCGGTAACCACCAGAGGTGGCATTAATTCGGGTTTAAACTTGCCTAAAATTAAAATATAAGCTGTATAAAAAATCACTAACAACATACCGGGGATCACCGCCGCACGGAATAAATCACCCACAGGTACACCCATAACATCACCCAAAATAATTAAGATGATAGAAGGCGGAATAATTTGCCCTAAGGTGCCCGAAGCACAAATAACCCCAGCAGCAGTTGGCTGGTGATAGTTATTTTTCAACATAACTGGCAGTGAAATAACGCCCATAGCAACGACACTAGCGCCAACTACACCTGTTGATGCAGCCAATAAGGCACCTACAATGATAGTTGAAACTGCCACGCCACCAGAAATTCCGCCAAAAAGTTTCGCTGAAGATTCTAACAAGCGTTCGGCCAAGCCGGTTTTTTGTAAAACTATGCCCATAAAAATAAACATAGGCACAGCCATTAAAATGGTGTTTTCCATAATGCTCATTATGCGATAAGGCATAAAAGCGAATAGATCTGCGCCCAAAACAATAGTGCCAACAATTAATGAAACGCCAGCAAAGGTAAAAGCAACCGAATAACCTAAAAACAAACAAACTAGGGCAATAGCGAACAGTATAATACCTGTCATTATTGTGCCCCTTTTTCAGGCTGAATTGGCGTGGTGAGAGTTTTCACTTGAGTAAGCAGCACATGGAAAATAGCAATAATTAAGAAGATGGAAGAAAGTGGAATAACACTGCGCACTATCCAACGATGCGGTAAGCCGCCAGGGTCGGCACTGCCCTCGCCCATTTGATAGGCTTCAAAGGTGTAGTCCCAGCTGTAATAAAGAATAACTAAAGTGATAGGTAAGGCTAAAACTAACGAGCCCAAAATATTGACCCAAGCTTGTTTTTTCGCTGACATGGCTTCGTAAAAAATATCAACGCGCACATGAGAATCTTCTTTAAGGGTATAAGCAATACCAAACATAAACATGGCGGCAAATAAGTGCCATTCAAGCTCTTGCATACCAATACTGACATCATTAAAAAAATAACGCATGATAACGTCATAAAAAACATTGATGATCATTAATACCATCAACAAACTGCAAAAATTACCTAAGGCATCGATAATTTTACCCGTTATTTTTAACACTGAATCCATGTAGTATCTCTGTTAGTAAAACTTTTTAGTAACGATAGTTAGTAAATAAAATCAGTGAGCTAAGCTCACTGATTTTATTTAAAAGACCACTTTACCTTAACAGCAAAAGCTACTTGCCATCAAAATTATCAAGGTAGGCTCGATCAGACAAGTTTGTCCAAGCACGTACCTGATGTTTATAATCATTTAATGACTTAAGGATTTCCGCTGTCATCGGATCTTTAGCTGCAAACTCTGTTAATAACTCATCATTGGTTTTCTTAATAGCATTCATCACACTTTTAGGAAAAGAACGCATTTTTACGTTCGGGTAATCTTGTTTCAACGTGGCTAAGTTAACACCACTGGCATGCATTGATTGCGCGTACATATCATAAGCTGCTGCTTTCATCGCTACAGTTAGAATTTTCTGTAAATCTTTTGGCAATGAATTGTAAGCTTTTTCATTGACCATAAACTGCAACTCTGTACCTGGCTCATGCCAACCAGTGTAATAATATGGCGCTATTTTATGAAAACCCATACGTAAATCTAAAGAAGGACCAACCCACTCTAATGCATCAATAGTATTACGTTCTAACGCTGTATATAACTCACCTGATGGGATATTAGTTGGCTTAGCGCCTAATTTTGCTAATACTTCGCCAGCAAAACCAGGAATACGCATTTTCAGACCTTTAAGGTCTGCAACGCTATTAATTTCTTTTTTGAACCAGCCACCCATTTGGTTGCCGGTATTACCACCAGGAAATGATAAAATACCATATTGATCATAAACCTTTTTCATTAACTCCATGCCACCGCCATAGTAGAACCATGCATGCTGTTCAGAAGCAATCATGCCAAAGGGTACGGTAGTAAAAAACATGGTATTAAAGTTTTTACCTTTCCAGTAATACGAAGCAGAATGACCCATTTGATATTGACCACTCTTAACAAAATCAAAAATACCTAATGCTGATTTATGTTTATTTGAAGAATCAATACGAATGGTTAACCGGCCATTGGACATTTCTTTGACCATTTTAGCCATATTTTTTGTGGTATCGCCAAAAATAGGAAAGTTAGGACCCCAAGTTTCAGCTAAGCGCCAACGATATTTTTTGTCATCATCGGCATGAGCTGACAGAGACAGCCCCAATGAGGATAAACCTAGCGATACCACGAGTGCCGCTTTTACGAAAATTGATTTTTTCATCTGTTCCTTCCTTTTAACTTATTGTCATTAATTATTTTTATATAAGAACTTATTATTGTAGAAATTCAATTGAGCCTACTAGTTGTACTTTGCTTTGATTAAAGAACGCAACTAGACATAAGTAGTAGTTATATTTTTCTTAACCCGCCTAACGAATATAAACCAATACACAAGTGCTTGTACGGCAATACAATAATTAACACTAGTTTTCTGCTAATAACTTAGGCATTATGCTAGGAGTAGTGCGGTAATAATAATAATAAAATCAAGAGATACAATAAGATGAATACTGGATTATTCACTTGGCATACTCATAGCGACACCTTATGCGATTTTAAGCACGGCTTAACTATTGCCCAAAATAGCGGGGCAAAAAGTTTATTAGTGTTAACCTGCAGCCAAAATCATTACCCCGAAGATAAGCTCTCCTCACTATTAAGCGCCTGCCCACTGACAATCTTCGGTGGTATTTATCCCATGCTTACCTTACAAAATACTTTATTAAAGCAAGGCGCTTTGATTATTGGTTTTAACGAAACCTTTGATGTCACGGTATTTTCACAATTGCATCAGCTCAGTAATGAAGACAAGTTAGAAGATGTCATTACCACCACGCTCGAACAAAAAAAGAATTATTGTGGTCATGATAACTTTTTGATGTTTTATGACTCTTTACTCAACAACATCGAAGACTTTATCGATTGTCTATTTGAGTGCTTAGATCACGAAATCAATATCGCTGGCGGTGGTGCCGGTAGTTTAGACTTAATCCAACGTCCCTGTATTTTTACTAATCAAGGACTGCACAGCAATGCGGCTTTACTCGTCACCTTACCTAGCAAACTCAGTACCGGTGTTGGCCATGGCTGGAGAATTTTCCAGGGACCTTTTTTAGTCTCGGATGCACACGGACAAACAGTGCAAAGCTTAAATTATCAACCAGCACAGGAAGTTTATTGCCAAGCCATTGAAAGTGCTAGTGAACATAGATTTAATAACGATAACTTTTTCGATATCGCCAAGAACTTCCCCCTCGGTATTGAAGATATTAATGACAACTTGATCGTACGAGAACCTATTTCCGCCGATAATAACCACTTGCAATGGCTTGGCAATATACCAATTAACTCTATGGTTTATTTACTGGAAAGTGATACTGAGACGTTAATATCCTCGGCAGAACAAGCCGCTATCACTGCATTTTCCACCGCATCAGAGATTACATCAACGTCGATGATCTTTGATTGCATTAGTAGGGTGTTATATATGGAAGATAAATTTGAGCAAGAACTTGATGTGATCGCCAAACATTGCCCAACACCAATATTATTTGGTGTACTTTCCTTAGGAGAAATAGCCAATAGTGCCAGTGGCGCTATTTGCCTTCTCAATAAATCAACCGTAATCAGCTCTTGGTAGCAACTAGGTGAGCAATGAATAAAGCACTGTTTATTATTTCACTACAACATGAGCTTGCCATGGCCATCGGCAATAAGCTTGATTTAAAAGCCATGCTGAAAGTTTTTTTAAAGGTATGTTTTAGTCGCCTAAACTTAACCAGTGCCCATATTTATGTACATTGTGATCATAGTGGTATGCCTCGTAAATTAGCGGCGCTGGAAAGTAAAAATTATCAGCATTTATTAAGTATTCCTAAAAATAAGATCGGCCAACCCTGGCAACAGAATTCAGTATTATCCAACTTTGCCGAGCAACTTAATCATGCTCAGCAAAATATTTCCTTTCGATGTAAAAATGATCATTTTTTGTTTGGCTTTATCATCCCTGATCATGGCTTACTTGTGTTCGAAACCCATTATGCCTTAGCGGATGAAGTGCAAAAGGCCTTGCTACCCATTTTACAAAAGCTAGCGACTAGTTGCTATACCTCACTAGTGCACGATTCACTGGTTAAAGAAGTCCATTCAAGACAGCTCATCGAAGAAAAAGTAGCCTATCAAGCACAGCACGACGGTTTAACGGGTTTATTCAATCGCCAACATATTAATCATCTACTGACCAATGCTATTGAAGATGCGCACAGCAGTAAGCACATTGGCACCATCATCTTTATTGACCTAAACCGTTTTAAGCCAATAAATGATGCCATGGGACATACCGTTGGCGATAAAATATTACTCACTCTAGCAAACCGTCTGCATTCTTTAAGTAGTGACCATATCGATGTCGGCCGCTTTGGTGGTGATGAATTTATCATGGTGGTAAAGAACCTTAACTTCGGCTATCAAGATGCCATCAGCCAATTAATTAGCCAAATTAATGAGTTACTGGCAATACCTTTTGTTATTGATGCTAACTCATACAAACTCAGTTGCAGTATTGGTTATGCGCTTTTCCCATTACAAAGCAGCACAGTGAATAACCTCATTAAGTTTGCCGATATTGCCATGTACGAAGCTAAGCGCGCTAAAAGCAAACAAGGAAAACAATACCAGCCAGCAATGTCTGAAAAAATAAAACGCCGTCTAGCGTATGTCGATGATATGAAGCGAGGTTTAGAGCACGGAGACTTTAAACTATATTATCAAGCACAATATAATCATTATGGTGACATTATTGGTGCTGAGGCACTATTAAGATGGCAACATCCTGTGCATGGTATGGAGTCACCTGGGGTTTATATCCCGATTGCCGAAGAAAGTGATTTAATTCTCGCCATTGGCCAGTGGGTATTAGAGCAAGCCTGTCGTGACATCAACAAACTTGAGCAATTGACTCTACCAGAGTCCTTTAAGAAAATAGCCATAAACGTTAGCGCTAAACAGTTAAATCAACATGACTTTCAAGAACGGGTGCTGCATGCTATTAAGCAAAACAACATTCCCGCTGAACGTTTAGCGTTAGAGTTAACAGAAAACCTTCTGGTAGAAAACATTGAAGATTCCATTAAGTTAATCGCCTCGCTCAAAGCCAATGCTATCGATTGTAGTATTGATGATTTTGGTACCGGTTACTCCTCACTTACCTACTTAAAGCGTATTCCAGCCAGTGTATTGAAAATAGACCGCTCTTTTGTCGCCAATATTGAGCAATGCAACGAGAGCGCCGCCATTGCCAGTATGATTATTAGTTTGGGAAAAACCCTGAAGATGAATATTCTTGCTGAGGGTGTTGAAACAGCTGAAGAACTCAACTGTTTAAAAGTCTTGGGTTGCTATCAATACCAAGGTTATTACTTTAGTGAGCCTTTACCCTTTGATGAGTTTATTCAACTGCTGAATTAATTCAGTAGACGACTATAAATACTCAATGGATATACCAACAAATACAATCAAGCCGACCCAATGATTATGCAAAAAAGCTTGGAAACAGGCGTCACGATCTCTATTTACAATCAATAACTGTTGATAGCTAAACAAGCCTGCAGCCACAATAAGACACAGCTGATACGGCCAACCAAAGGCTAAGATGTCACCTACTGTCCACAATAAAGCCAAGGTCATTAATTGCAAAAAACCGATAATGCGCTTATCGTTTTCGGCAAATAAAATAGCCGTAGATTTCACCCCTATTTGCACATCATCATCTCTATCAACCATGGCGTACATGGTATCGTAAGCAACGGTCCAACATAGGTTAGCAGCAAAGAGTAACCAAGCCACTAAGGGTATCTGACCTTGTGCTTCAGAAAAAGCCATGATCATGCCCCAGCTAAAGGCAGCACCTAAAAACACTTGTGGCAACTGGGTATAGCGCTTCATAAATGGATAGAGCGCCGCTAAAAATACCGCGACCACAGAGAGATAAATAGTCGGCCAACTAAGGGTCAGCACTAAGCCAAGCGCCATGCCAATTAACACACCAAATAAGTTAATAGCCTCGGTTGCACTCATCATGCCATTCACAAGGGGTCTATTTTTAGTTCGGGCAACCTTGCCATCTATTTTTCTATCGGCGTAATCATTTATCACACAACCCGCGCTGCGCATGATAAACACACCTAAACTAAAAACCAACAATATGTGCATGTTAGGCCAGCCATCGCTAGCAATCCATAATGCCCAATACGTTGGCCATAATAATAGATAGGTACCAATAGGTTTATCCATACGGGTAATTAACTTAATCGCTAACCACTTTTGTTGCAGTTTTTTTAGCATGTATCTGGTTTCTTTTTAGTATTTTGTTATCTAGTTAATCGGTGTTTTATTAGTTTGAGACGCTAACATTTTCTGAGCCTTGATAAGCAAAGGCATCAGGTAAAAACACCTCGGCAACCATCAAAGGCTTATTGTCCAACATAAAGATAGAACGACGCCCCCAAAGTTCTTTTTTTGGTTTCTCAGTTAATTTAGTTGCTAAAATGGCGACACTGCTGTCAGCTGAAAAAGAGGAGAGTACTAACTGTAAGCGTTGCAGTGAAGGGTTATTAAACAGCACTTGCCCTAAGGGTTGCTCACCTAAATTGCCAAGCACTTGCTCTTTGCCGGTCAAGCTAGCTAAAGGCAGTAAACTGCGAGCAAAAACCTGTGGTACGCCATCGCAATATAAAATGACTTCCCGTACTAAAATAGGTTCACCTACTTTAATAAGGTTACAAGCTTCTGCTGCTGAGCATAGTTGTTGTTGCTCACCAATGACCTTAACTTTAAAGTTTTCGCAGCGGCTTTTTAACCGGGCGGTAAGTGAGCCTTCATCAAGCAACCAATCTTTAAGTGGCACCGGCAACTCAGCAAATCGCTCATCGCTAGGTGATTGCCATTGACCCGCTAAGGTTATCGGGAAAATTACTGGAAATGTTACCGGAAAGTTCACAGTTTTCTGCTTCATGAATCTACTTTATAAAATGATCAATCGTTAAAATCGTCGCTATAGTAGCAGACCTAAACAGTAAACTCATTTATCTCAATCAAGGGAGTAGCAGAATTAAAATTTCATAAAAAATAATCAGGTAAAAAACTAAAATCAGGTTATGATAAGGGTAAGTTCAATCATCCCTAATCGACTGTTATTTTATGTTTAAATCCTTAATTCTCTTTTCTATTTTATTCACTTTAACCATTGGTGCCTCTAGGGCCAATGCTAGCGATTATGCTTACTATGGTTTTGAGCCTGACATTGTCACCAATTATATCGCGGTGAAGAAGAAAATGGGTTATGTACGCTTAACGGTAGAGCTAATGGTTGCCGGTGATGACTTTAGCATAGTGGAACATCATGCACCTTTATTACGCGATGCCATAATCAACATCATTGGCCAACAATCGGAAGCGAAAGTTAAGTCGATGAAGGGCCGCGCGGAAATTCAGCTACAGTGTGAAGAGCAAGTAAAAGAGTTACTCATTAGAGAAACCGGCCAACCACTGATTAAAAAGTTACTCTTCACTCAATGGCTAGATAATTAAGCTGAATTCTACTTAATAAATTTTCCTTTACGGCTGTTATTACTAACGTCTACGTTAAACTCTCTTGTAATAGGCAAGCGTTATATAAAAACACTTAGGTAAACTCATCACCTAAGTGTTCATTTCAATACCCCTTAAATACCAATTCCATTAAATTATTGCTCACTTGTGCTGGTTAAAATACTCCAAGGCGGCGTAGCTCTCAATCCCAATAGCCAGCTATTGGTCAATCGAGCGCCTTGCTTTGATTTATTTTTCCTACACACAACAAGATCACAAACTTAATGGAACTGGTATAACATCACCATACCGCTGTTCAGATGAACATAAGCAACATCATCGTTGAAGTCTCTTACTTAAGTCTAATCACTTTGCAGGGCATCAATCGGGTTAAGCTTAGATGCTTTAATTGCTGGGTAAACGCCAAAGGTAAGCCCTACCATTGCACATATACTAAAAGACAAAATAATCGCGGTCAGTGACCAGGATACGGCCCATTGTGAATAGATAGAGATCAATTCTGACAGTAAGATACCAAAGAACACACCAAGAATGCCCCCCATAATAGAGATAGTAAAACTCTCGGCAATAAACTGTATTTGAATATCTTTTTGTGTCGCGCCGACAGCCCTTAATAAACCTATCTCTTTGGTACGCTCAAGCACTGTTGCCAGCATAATATTCATTATGCCAATACCGCCCACCAGTAAAGAAATACCCGCAACACAAGACATAACAATATTGAAAATTTGCTGAGTTTGTTTTTGTTGCGCCAATAATGCCGCAGGAATGACAATTTCATAATCAGCCACTTCATTATGACGACGTTCTAATAAATGGCTAACCGCTTTGGCTGCTTCAATAGGGTCAACTGAGTCATTTAGTTTTAACTTAATGCTATTAACTTCACTGGCAAGATCTTTACTGGCAAACTTATGAATGGCTGTATTAAGGGGAATAAAAACCCTATGCTGATCTCCACCCAGTTTAATTCCTTGAAACTCGGCCTTTTTCAAAAATGGCGCCGTTAAAATACCAATGACCTTAAACCATAGATGATTTATTTTAACATTCTTACCTAGCGCACCACCGAGTGGAAACAGCTGTTTTGCACTCGTTGAACCAAGCACAACCACTTGTGAAAAGCCTAAATTATCACTTTCATTAACTAAGCGACCTTGCTCAAGGTTAAACTTAGACAAGGTAAAGAAGCTTGGACTGACTCCCATCGCTTCACCATCACTCTTGCCTTGAGCACTAAAAATACTATAAGTATCAATTACCTTTTGCGCGCTAAAAGACTCAACAAAGGGTAATGAGCGCGCACTTATCTCACCATCTCGAATGGTTAAACCTGAGGAGTGTTTTCGCTGCTCTTTTAACTCTTTGTCTTCAAATGTTTTTGTTTCAATAATTAGGTTATGCAAACCCATGGTATCAATCATTTTCAGTGCTTCACGCTCTGCACCTTCACCAATATTAAGCATGGCAATAACAGCGCCAACACCAAAAATCATCCCGAGTAACGTTAACAGCGTACGCAATTTATGTTGCGCTAGCTCAGCAAAGGTATCCTTAAAAATATCAATGTATTTCACTTAGCTGTGCTCCTGATCTGTTAACGATATTTGCTGGCCCGACTTTAGCCCTGAGACAATTTCTACATGGCTTAAATTTGCTTGGCCTAAAACAACTTCAGTCATTTTAAATTCATTATCCTCAAATAAATAAACATACGAACTATTTTCTTTAGTGAAAACAGATTGTAATGGCACGATAAGTTTATCTTGTGCTTTTTCTATTAAGATTTGCGCCTGCAATTTTCTTCCGGGCACAAATAGTTCGGTATTCTGCTGCTCAAGAATCACTTCAACTTCAAAGTACTTTTGTGGGTTGCCACGTTTAATAGATTTGGGGAATGGCGCTACCGAAGAAATTTTCCCGGTAAAAGGTTTATCGACATGGGCAAATAAATACAGATTAACTTCTTTTCCTTCTGCCAATTCTATCGCTTCACTTTCAATAACAAATAGCTTAGCTTTCATCTCTTTTATATTAGGTAACTCAGCTATTTTTTGGCCTGGCCAAACAGATTGTCCCGCTCTAGGCTTTTCACCCCGCCAATTTGCTTTATAAGCTAGTAAACCATCATGTGGTGCTTTTATTTCAAGTTGATTTAAACTGGCCGTTAACTGCGTTAACTTATCTTGTTTCTGTTGTAGCTTCATTTCAAGCAAACCCATATCACCGGCAGAACTATCGCTAAAACTATCATTTTTCCAGTGCAAGTATTCTTGTTTTGAAGCTAAGTAAGCGGTATTTTGCAGTGAGTCAATAATTTCAAGCTTGGAACGAATACGGACATCATCAATAGAAAAGTTTTCCGCAAATAATCGTTCTTGCTCAACCATGCCAATATCTCGATTGATCGCATCAAGCTCTTTATATAACATGCCAGTTTTTTCAATAATTTCTTGCTGAGTAATCGCCATTTCATTTTCTTTATTTCGGCTTTTAACCTGCATCGCTTCACCATCAAAACGAGCAATAATATCGCCCGCTTTAACGATCGAAAATTCAGGTGCCAACCAAGAAATATTCTGTACTCCCCCTCTTGAGACAGGGGCACTTATAATGGTTGCTTTTGCGGCGAATAGCTCTCCTTCAGCAGGGACTTCTATGGCGAAAGATTGTGACTTTACTTGGTACAATAGCGGTGATATTGGCGCCTCACTACAAGCACTTAACAAACATACCCCGAGTATAATTAATTTTTTCATTGTATTACCTCATCACCTAGCGATAAGCCTCGAGATATCACCACTTTAGTGCCGACAATATGACTAATTTTGATTTGTTTTGGCTCTTTATCAATCAAACTTGCGAGGTAAACTATATATTTACCATCGGTATTTGTTACTACTGTTACAGGGAGTGTTAAGACGTTATCTAATACCGCGGTCACCACTTCAATCCGTGCCGTCATTCCCGGCCTCATAACCGTGGCATCTGCTTTATCAAAGGCAATGATGGCATCAAAAATTCTGCGTTTGTCCTGAGATGACTTATCCCTAAATACTTTGCCGAGGCTTATTATCTTGCCTTGAAAAACTAATTCTTGGGTACCATCTAGGGTTATTTTTACCTTTTGACCTAGCGCTACCTTACCGCTATCTGGCTCGGCTATTTGCGCCTTTAACTGCATTTTTTCAACCACTGCCAGCTCAATAATAGGCTGGCCAAATTGCACACTTTCGCCAACAGCTGGCTTCTCTCCTTGCCAATCACTCTTATAAATAACCATACCATCCATAGGCGCTTTTACTTTTAAGCGTTCAATATCACGATTAAAATTATTCACTTCAGCAGTAATTCGATCAACTTTTCCTTGAGCTAACTTTAGATTAACTATCTTGTTGTTTCGTTGGTATTTCAGTTTTTTCTTAGCTAAAAACAGATCGTTTTCAGCAATGGTATAGTCTATTTCAGCCTTTCTTCTGTCATTTGACGAGCGACTATTATCAACAATTTCAGCCTTTCGCTTCGCTTTCTCAAATTCCATCTCTTTTTCTGCCACCACTAAAATCAGCTCTTGCTCGGCTTCTTTTTCTTTAACTATTTTATTTTCCAGTTCTTTTTCAGCTCGGTCTAGATCAGCTTGTTTATCAATTAGTCTGTCGGTGACTTTTTGATCATCAAATGAAACTAAAATTTGACCTTTTTTCACTTGGCTATTTTCAGGGACCAATTGCTTAATTTGATATTGCCACATTCTTGCAATAGACGGTGGCGCTATCATTGCCGTTTGCTGTGACTCAAGCTCACCACTTGCCGAGACAATGACCTCAATACGCTCTTGTTGCACTGTTTCTACAGCAACCTGTTCACATGCTTGCAATAACAGCAGTAAACTCGCTAAAGCAAACTTATTCATGATTTGTTCCTTCAAATTCTAATTGCACGCTCATACCCGGTAGTAAGGTTAATGTAGATAGCACATCAAATTTAAAAACACTGCGGTAATAAACACCCTTACCCCATTCCTTTCGTTCTTCTGGCTGGGTTGAAATATCCGTTAACTTCGCGGTAAAGCTATCTTCAGGAAAAGCATCTAAGGTACATTTTGCGCGACTATTTAGGTTCAAGTTTTTATAATCAATCTCATGAACCCATGTCTCAATATATAAGCCATTCATCGAAGGAATTTCGGCTATCTTCCATGATGGTTGTGCAGTCATACCAACAAAAACTTTTTCACCAGTCCATGGATGACTGCCGTATAAAACGGGTCCGCTACGCTCAGCATAAACACTCATTTGTTGGAGCTTATGACGATTGTATTGCAGTTTTCCTTGCATCTTTTTGATAGCCAATTTTTGCTTAGTTGTCGCCACAAGGTTTGCTACCTTTGTTTGCTTTAAGTTTTCCTTGGCTTTTGCCTTTGCTACCAAGGCTTTTTCAAACTCTAATTGATTTTTCTCATAATCGTATTGGCTCAAATATTCTATGGTGATGCTGGCATCAATGCGGCTTTTCTCTAATAATAGTACTGCTTTTTTTTGACCAAAAGTGGCTTCTAACAGTGTTTGTTTATTGCTGCTTGCTATTCTGTGCAGTTCTTCTTGTGCAACAATTAAACTCACTTCTTCCTGCTCGATTTGACTTTGAATAGAGCCACTATCAAATACCACCACCAAATCGCCTTTTTTAGCTATATCACCTTCTGGTAGCATCCACTGGACTTGTACTCGCCAACTATCCGTTTTCGGTGCGTAAAAGGTTTGATTGTCACTGGCTTTGATCTGTCCCGAAAGAATAAAAGCATCATTAGCGACACTTGAAAAAGAGAGTAGTAATAAACTAAAAACTAAGCCGTTAAACATAATTTCTCCTGAACCACTTGCCCGTCTTTCATGCGAATGGTGCGATCAGCATACCTAGCAATATCTTCTTCATGGGTAACCATGACAATTGTTTGCCCTTGTGTGTGTAATTCACACAATAAGTCCATTATTTCATATGAAGTTGTAGAGTCTAAGTTACCCGTTGGCTCATCAGCAAAAATCACTTTAGGGTTATTCACTAATGCTCTGGCAATTGCTACGCGCTGTCGTTGTCCGCCAGACATTTCGAAAGGTTTATGATGGGCGCGATCTGATAGTCCAACTTTTGCTAGTAACTCTTTACCCCGACGTTCGGACTCCTCAGGAGTCACATCACAATAGCGCAGCGGTAAAGTCACATTTTGTAGGGCAGTTAAGCGCGGCAGTAAATGGAAGGTTTGAAAGATAAAGCCTATTTTTTCATTGCGAATTTTAGATAGACTTACATCATCGATATCTTTCACAGATAAATCTGACAGGTAATATTCACCGGAAGTAGGAGTATCAAGACAACCAAGAATATTCATTAAGGTTGATTTGCCAGAGCCTGAGGCTCCCATGACTGCGACAAATTCATTTTCTTTAATAACTAAGGATACATTTACGAGGGCGTTAACTTCAATGTCACCGGAACCGTAAGTTCTAGTGATGTTCTCAATCCTGATCACTTGCTCTATCTCCCTATTTTGAATAAGCATTTTAACTTATTGAATCATAGAAATAAAAAAATAGAAAGGTTAGTTAGTAAGCAAATGTATATTGTCTACAATTTCTTTATAACCTTTACCGTGAACACGGCAAGTAAGCAGCCAGACAGTAACCCCAGTAAGTGTGCGGTATTAGCAACATTAACTGGTAGTAAATCAACAAAGCCTAGTACTAGCCAGAAAAGTAAAAAGCCAACTATCGGTTTAGACAGTGATAAACCACGCTCAGGTGCTAAATAACCAAACCACCAGACAAAGCCCACCAAGGCATAAACGACACCGGATAAGCCGCCAAAATTTGAGCCGGATACTAAAAACTGTCCTAGGTTAGAAACAATTGCCGAGATAAGTAATATATTAATTAGCGTTGCTTTACCTAATGTCTTCTCAATACTGCCACCCAATTGCCACCACCACATGGTATTAAAGACAATATGCAGCCAAGAAAAATGAAAAAATGCTGGTCCAATTAAGCGTATGGGGTCGGCTAAAAAAGCATTAAGTGATAATTGCGGGTAAAACTGTAAGGTATTGAAAAGTTGCTGCGCCCAACCAAGTTCACTGCCAAGAAAAACCAACCAACAAAGGCTAAAAACCACTAAGGTGACAATACCCGCATGGGCTAAAAAATTTTCTTTAAAGTTGGTGAATAAACTGAAATCATCGCTATTTAACGTGACTGCTTCACTTCTATCCCATGCCGCTTGTTGATATTTATCAGCATAGGGTTGCAAAATAAAGGCATCAAATTCTGCTTTTGCTTGGCAGATTTTATCCTCAGGGCAATAAATTATATAGCCCTGATCTTCGCTTGCCTTAAGCTGAGCTTGGATGCCCAAAGATTGTAAATAATTACTAAATAGTAAGGCAATATTATGGTCTTTAACTTGTACCAGAGGCTGTAAAGTATCCATATTCTCAGCAGGCCCATTTGTCATGCTAATTATCGCTCAATATTGTCAGGAAATTCCGTTTGCCATTGGGTAAAACCGCCATCAAGAGAGTAGACATCGGTAAAATCTTGGCTAATAAGGAATTGTGCCGCTTGTTGGCTAGAAATGCCGTGATAACAACAAACAACTACCGGTGCATCCAGATCAGCTGCACGTAAAAAGTCAGCCATTGATTCATTGGTTAAATGAATCGCTTGAGCAATATGGCCATTGGCAAAGGAATTTTCATCTCGAATATCGACAACAACATGTGATTTATCCGCCATAACTTCTTGTAGAGCACTGACTGACATATGTTTGAAACTATTATCTGACACTTTTAATTCCTCAATTAACCTTTATTTTTAATCACGGCCTTAGTGACAGTGAATTTTTTGTTTTACTCAACTTAATAAAACGCTACCCAGCTAGGGTAGCGTTTTTGTAGCAGTTAGTATAACGGATTTAGGTCCAATCTAAAATCACCTTGCCCGATTGGCCAGAGCGCATCATATCAAAGCCTTGTTGGAAATCATCAATCTTGTAATGATGGGTGATAATTGGCGTTAGATCTAAGCCAGATTGAATCAAACTCGCCATTTTATACCAGGTCTCAAACATTTCACGGCCATAAATACCTTTAATGGTTAAACCTTTAAAAATAACTTGGCTCCAATCAATAGCCATTTCGCCACCTGGAATACCTAACATGGCAATTTTTCCACCATTGTTCATATTTTCTAACATGGAGGTAAACGCCATTGGCACACCTGACATTTCCATGCCAACATCAAAACCTTCATTCATGCCTAACTCTTTCATGACATCTTCTAGTTTTTCTGTACTGACATTTACCGCACGAGTAGCGCCCATTTTTCTGGCTAGATCAAGGCGGTACTCATTAATATCTGTGATAACGACATGGCGAGCACCAACATGCTTGGCCACTGCAGCAGCCATAATACCGATAGGACCAGCACCTGTGATCAAAACATCTTCACCCACTAAATCAAACGACAATGCGGTGTGTACTGCATTACCAAAGGGGTCGAAAATTGCAGCTAAATCATCTGAAATTTCATCGGGCAATTTAAAGGCATTGTAAGCGGGTATCACTAAATATTCAGCAAATGAACCTTCACGGTTTACACCAACACCTACCGTATTGCGACATAAGTGCGTACGACCACCTCGGCAATTGCGACAATGGCCACAAGTAATATGACCTTCACCTGAAACACGGTCACCTATAGTAAAGCCTTTTACTTCTTGACCAATACCTACCACTTCACCTGCATATTCATGGCCGACCACCATAGGTACAGGAATCGTTTTTTGTGCCCATTCATCCCAATTGTAGATATGGATATCAGTACCACAAATAGCAGTTTTTTTAATTTTGATAAGTAGATCATTATGACCTAGTTTAGGCTTTTCGGTACGGGTTAACCAAATACCTGGTTCTGCTTTTAATTTAGCTAAAGCTTTCATTGTCGCTCTCTATCTTTTTAATTCTTAACTGATTACAAGTTGTATAGCCCAATTAATTATCAAACAAAAATTGGGCTATACAAGTAGTGAATTTTAACTAGATAACATCCATATCTTTACCAATACGAATAAAGGCTTCAATTGCATGGTCTAACTGTGCTTTAGTGTGTGCAGCAGAAATTTGTGTACGAATACGTGCTTGCCCTTTAGGTACTACCGGGAAAGAGAAACCAATAACATAAATACCTTCCGCTAATAACCGGTCAGCCATGGCACTAGCAACTTTAGCATCACCTAACATTACCGGCACAATCGCATGATCAGCACCAGCACAAGTAAAGCCAGCCGCTTCCATACTAGTACGGAAATAAGCAGCATTATCTTTCAATGTTTTACGTAAAGCACCGCCTTCTGCTAAAAGCTCAAGTACTTTTAATGACGCATTAACAATCGCTGGCGCTAGTGAATTAGAAAACAAGTAAGGACGAGAGCGTTGACGTAACCATTCAACTACTTCTTTTTTCGCTGCAGTGAAACCGCCTGAAGCACCGCCCATAGCCTTGCCTAAAGTACCAGTGATGATATCAACACGACCCATCACTTCGCAGTACTCATGACTACCACGGCCTTGTTCACCGACAAAACCTACCGCATGTGAATCATCAACCATTACCATGGCATTGTATTTGTCCGCTAAATCACAAATACCTTTTAAGTTAGCTATAACGCCATCCATTGAGAAAACGCCATCGGTGGCTATTAACTTGAAACGTGCGCCAGCGGCATCCGCTTCGATTAAACTTTGCTCTAGAGCAGCCATGTCATTGTTGGCATAACGAAAGCGTTTCGCTTTACACAAACGTACGCCATCAATAATAGAGGCATGATTTAAGGCATCACTAATAATAGCGTCTTCTGGCCCTAATAAGGTTTCAAATAAACCTCCATTAGCATCAAAACAAGAAGAGTATAAAATGGTATCTTCCATACCTAGGAATTCACTGATACCTTGCTCTAAGGTCTTATGAATATCTTGTGTACCACAAATAAAGCGCACTGATGCCATACCAAAGCCATGTTCATCTAAACCAGTTTTTGCTGCGGCAATGAGTTCTGGATGATTTGCTAAACCTAAATAGTTATTGGCACAAAAGTTAATCACTTCTTCACCAGTATTAACGGCTATCTGTGGCTGCTGAGCAGTAGTAATAATACGTTCAGCCTTGTATAAACCATCTTCTTTTACTTGCTCAATTTGTGCAGTTAAATGTGAATAAAAACCTTTCGTAGATACAGAATCAGTCATGTAAATTCCTTAAATAATTATTGTGCTTTAATAATCATATTATCAACTCAGGCCGGCTACAATAAAAGTGACACAACTTGGTAATATGACCTTTTTTATAGTAAAATTGACATATAAAGCTGTCAAAGTGTAAGTTAATGGCTATTTTATGAATGTAGTCAGTAAAATGGAGTGTAGTTTGTTAACCGAAAAAGATGAAGAATTGTTGTCAATATTACGGCTAAATGCCCGAGCAAGTGTTTCAGATATCGCCAGAGCAACAGGCGTTTCTCGAACAGCGATACAAAATCGACTCAGTAAGCTTGAAAATAATAAGGTGATTAAAGGATACAGCGTTGTGCTCAACAGCGCATATACCAGTGGTTTGATTTCCGCCAATGTCTCGTTAAAAGTAAAGCCAAACTTACGAAAAACTATTTGTATCGCCTTAAGGAAAGTTCACCAAATTACCCATATCCATTCGATAAGTGGCGAATATGACTTATTGGTTACCATACAAGCCAGTACTCTAGAAAAACTCAGTGACGTACTCAATACGGTATGCTCAACTGAAGGTGTAGAAAGAACCAATTCTGCTATTATTCTTGATACCATCTTTGAGCGTTAGTGCTGCCCTGTTGCTCCCTTAATCTCTCTGAATATCTCTTTAGGCTGCTTTTAACGTAAAGTGAATTTCAACCAAAGGGCAATATCATTAACCAAATATTTATTGGCCCTAATGACCTGGTAATTGAGCTTGTCACCTTTGTACACTTGCAACTTTGAATGTCTCGCACCACTCCAAGCAAAGAGCTCCTGTGCTGTAGCATAGCTTATGGCGTGCTGAGCTGAACTAATAAAATAACTGGGAATATCAACCAGATTTTTATAACGCTCTTTATCGCCATAAGACATATCGGGCGTTAATAACACCATAGAGCTTAAGTGCACTTTTTCAGCTAATGCTACTGCATAAGCACCTGCACAACCACTAGCAACAATTGAAATCCCCTGACTTTTATCAACTTTTTTGCGTAAGTATTCATAAGCCGCCAGTAAGTCTTCTGTCCAATAAGACATCAATACCGCAATTTCAGTTTGAAAACTAATAATGTCAGTGGCATGTTTTTTCACTTCTAGTTTCGAATAGCCCTGAGCAACACTACTGCCATAGCCGCGAAAATCTAACGATAAAGTATGTAAACCTTGCTCGGCAATACTTGTCGATAAGCTTTGATAATTGTTTCGTTGACTATGACAGTCATGTAAAACGATAACACCGGGCATATTTTTAGCCGATGCTTTATCGGGGAAAAAGCGATAATCAGCCGTTAATAAAAAGTTATGGTCAGGACGTGCTTTAAACTTTACTTGGTATTGAAGGGCTAGGTTGATCTTAGCTTGCATAGCTGATTTGACCTCATCCTCAGGAAATACACCTTGTGCATAAGCAGGCATAGCTAAGCTATAAACCATCATGATACCCAGATAAGTAAGGCATTTTAATTTGCAGATGGCGAAGGTTTTCATTAATTTTTGCTGTATGGCTTTTACCATCATAATTGCTAACGCTTATTTGGATACCCTTTGGTATAATCTACCGACAAACTCATTATAGAGCAATATTCACCGACATGATTTCCTTGCTATTTTACCGAATTTTACTCTTACTATTACTGCCACTGCTACTCATTTTTTTGCTGTTTCGCTCTAAAAATAATAAAGCCTATCGTCAACGATGGTCTGAACGATTAGGTCTATTTCCAAAACCTTGCCAGCAAGCTGGTATCGTCGTTCATGCTGCCAGTGTTGGTGAAGTAATCGCGCTAAAAAGCTTTATCGAAAAGTTGTTACTCACTTACCCTGATTTACCTATTACCATTACTTCCTTTACCCCGACAGGCTCTGCACAAGTCAGCAAACTCTTTGGCAGTCGTGTGCAACACGGTTATCTACCACTGGATTTATTGCCTTGTACGGCATTATTTCTACATAGATTGAAACCAAAAATGATGATTTTCATGGAAACCGAGTTATGGCCGAACTTAATTGCACAATGCAGACAACAAAACATTAAATTATTACTGATCAACGGGCGGTTATCGAAAAAGTCTTTAGTAAGCTACCAAAAAATTAGCCCACTTATTAAACCCTGTTTAAATAGTTTCGATAAAATATTGACCCAAAGCCAAGAAAATTTACATCATTTCTTACAGCTAGGTGCGCAAACAAGTCGCTGTGCGAATAGTGGCAACTTAAAATTTGATATCAGTATCAACGAGCAAGTAATGGCAAAAAAGACCGAGTTAGCCAAATTACTTTTTGCTGATAGTAGTCAAGCCAAAAGAACCATTTGGTTAGTCGCCAGCACCCATAATGGTGATGAAGCTATTGCCTTGGCTGCCTTTAACGAATTATTAGCTCAATATCCTCAGTTATTATTAGTGCTAGTGCCGCGCCATCCCGAACGCTTTGAGCAAGTAGCCAAGCTTTGCCTTGAGCACGACTTATCATTGGCTAAGCGCAGTGAAAACACTGTGATAACTGATGAACAAGTATGGTTACTCGATAGCTTAGGTGAGTTAATGGCGGCTTTTGCTTTAAGTGATATCGTCACTATGGGTGGCAGCTTCAATGAAGTGGGCGGCCACAATCCATTAGAGCCAGCGTTATTTAATAAGCCAGTCATCGTTGGCCACAACATGAGTAACTTCAATGAGATCATGCAACAGTTAAGGCAAGCAGATGCCATTATTGAACTGGTTAATGATTCAGATGTTAATAGCACTACTCAATCAACGTCGCAGCAATTAGCCGATGCAGTAAGTAAGTTATTACAACAACCAGCACGACAAAAGTCGCTTGGCGACAAGGCATTTAACGTAGTACTTGCCAATCAAGGTGCCAGCGATAAAACCTTAGCTCAAGTACAAGAGTTCTTAGCGAGTAACAGCACCAAGCCATTAGGAGAAAACTCTTGAGCCAAACGATAACCAGTGAAAAATTTTCTAAGCTTGAGCAAGGTAAAACCACTTGTTTTTTCAATGAAAGCCTTATTAGTAACTTCACTGCCGAGATGCTCAGTCCAAGTTATTGGCAGCAACAAGATGCGGTTACTGGCTCTGCTCAAGGACGTGGTACCACTTGGTTTGTTGCTTATAAAGATAACAACAATAATCAGCATGATTGGGTATTGCGCCATTATTACCGTGGTGGTTTAATTGGTAAAATAATCAAAGATTCCTACTGGTTTAGCGGTGTAGAAAGCAGCCGTGCGGCATGTGAGTTTGCCCTGCTGCGTCATATGAAAACCTTGCAACTTCCGGCACCTGAGCCAGTTGCCTATCGCGTTATTCGCCATAAATTAACTTACCAAGCAGACTTATTATCAAGCCGTATTCAAGATGCGCAAGATTTAGTGGCAGTATTAAGTGAAAAAACTTTAACTGATGATGTTTGGCAACGCATTGGCGCCACCATTAAACGCTTTCATCATCATGGTATTTATCACCATGACTTAAATAGCCATAATATTTTGCTAGATGATAAAGAACAGGTATTTTTAATCGACTTTGATCGTGGTGAACTGCGCACTAACCCAGTAAATACTGAGTGGAAACAAGCCAATATGGCGCGTTTACAACGCTCGTTTTTAAAGGAGTTAAATAAACTCGAACAGTTTTATTTTACCGAGAAAAACTGGCAGGCATTGATGTCTGGCTATCAAGATTTAAATTAAGATAATAAGACTTAATATGGTGTGGAAGCCGTTTTTATCTTTATTAAAAAATTCGATTATTTTACTCGACCGGAGTCTTTGTTTGCCACTATCTTATTAAGATAACGGTCGATGCTAGCTTTAGCAGAAGCCGTTAAACCGCCTTTCCCGTGCTGATCTTTTAATAATGATTCAACTTGTAAAAATAATTGGTCAACAGTTACATCAACCTTAGTTTTTTGACTGCCCATAACGTCAGTATTTTCAGCGCTCTTGTTATGGTTACCAAACAAGTTTAACCACGAGTCACTTTGCTGACCAAAGGCCATTAATTTATGAAAATAACTTTTGGAAAGAGTATGGCCTTTCAAGATATCTATAAGCCCACATATTATTGATACTGGGCTTAACAATAAGTCACGAATGGCATCCATAGCTAGCTTAGCTTGAAAAATGAGCATATCTCTAATCAAGGTCCAACGTGAGATCTCAGGTTCGTGCATCAACTATCTCCCTTCAATACCAATTTCATTAAATTATTACTCACTTGTTCTGGTTAAAATACGCCATGTCAGCGTTACTCTCAATCACACACGCCAGCTATTGCTCAATCGAGCGCCTTGCCCTGATTTATTTTTCCTATACACAACAAGATTACAAACTTAATGAAACTGGTATAACATCAATAAATTTATTTCAATCATTAAAACATTTTTTCACAAAACAATACGGCTAAATATTTGCTATATCTTAAATAACCTTCAACTCTGATTGAATATCCTCTTTCTTTTCAAGTTCAATCACTTTGAACTGTTAATTTATCTAACCTAGAGGCTAACGAGATACTTGGCCCCAGTGTGTTATTAATTTCATCACTCAATACTCTGACCCAGCTTTTCTATTTTTTAGAATGATAAAAATACAGATTACCTCCACATTTTGGCTGCAATTAAATTGCTTAGCTGGGCTTATCACTTGAGTAGGGTATACTTTGCTCACTCATACACATTGATGACTTAAATGAAATTTATAATTCTGCTTCTAACAGCAAGTTTAGCCTTAGCATCATTTGCCTTAAGCGCAAAAAAACCAGCCTCGCAGGATATTAGTCACTTAATTTCTAAAGAAGAGTTTGCCAACTATAAAGATGTCGCAGACTTTATTGCACAGTCACCCAGGGTAACTATGACCGTCACGCCATCAAAGGCCGATATAGAAGAATACGGTCAACAAGTCGCTAAATCATTGACCGGCTCAGATTGCGATAGAGATGGAAAAATGGATGACAACCCAAGCTGTAATGCCATTTTTTATAAGCTTTGGCTGAAATACTCACGTTAAAATCTTTTCTTGATATACACAAGTTAATCACTAACTGCTAGTGAGTAGCCTTTAAAAACACTGTCATGGCAGCAAGCATTTCTTGATAATACGGATTGTAAGTCAGTCTTTGCATTGGTAATTCTCGATTAAGGTTCATTGTTGTTACTTCCCCTTTTATCACCTGCTTATTTTGTTTACACGCCTGATAACGTGCTGCATCTTTAACATAGTGACCACAGTTTCTATATTGGCCATTAACGCCATAATGTGGATTATCGGGAGAATTAGTTGTAGCAATGTGAGCTACATCAAATATCTCATCACATAAGCTCTCAGCTGAACATTCCGGCACAATCACCTGCATGACTTTAACTAATTTTTTTGGCAGTTTGTTGTTATTACCATAATAAATCAACACGCTTTTCTGCATCTGCTCTTGCGGTGATGCTAGTTGCCATTGCTGAATTAACTGTAAGGTGTGCTCAGTATCTATAGTTTGATCATGTTCACTAGCAACGACAAATACCGGAATTTCATGCATTTTCCGACTCGCTAAGGCTTGTTCGCCAGCAACTAGGTTCATTATGGCATCGACTTGAGTCGCTGCGTTATAGGGGAATGACTCATATTTAGCAAAATCTATATCGGCATCTAAATCAAGCCAATCGACAAAAGGAATAGCGTCAATATACTTAGCCAACCAAGCGAGATCACTTTTTGCCTTTGATGCCGGCGACCACATAAATAAGCCCTTAATTTTTTCATCAACATGCTTTTTTTGCATCAAGTAATCAAAGATAAGTGCTCCGCCCGTAGATAAGCCACCAAGGTAGACTTGCTGATAATCATTCAAGGTTTGTTCAATGGCAAACTTTGTCGCTTGTTGCCACTCGTTATAGTCGGCAGTCAACAACTCAGACGGCGCCATGCCATGCCCTGGTAATAACAGCGTGCGGACGGTAAAACCCTGTTGATAGAAAAACTGGCTAAGATCATGAAAAGAAAACGGTGAATCCGTTAAACCATGAATAAGCAAAATAGCTTTGTCATTATGATCTTGAGCTAATTCAAACGGAGCAACTAACTGGCTTATTTGCGGTGTTTGTGACCATTGATTTTGTTTCGCCAATTGTTGGTAGGTATCAGTAACAATCGGACAAGGCATACTAGCCTTAGGATTTTTATTTACAATTTCTTGATAAGTCTGTGTAAGATATTGCTGATAACTTGCTAGCTTTTTAAAATTAACACTGGCTGAAGACTCATTAGCTACTTCCTTAGAAAAGCGATACTTACCCGATTCAATGAGCGCGGCATAGTCAGCTTGAATACTCAGGCAATTCTCCTGTCCCTGAGCAAATGACAAAGTACTTACCAGCCAGAGTAGTAATAGCGCATACCTATTTACCTTTTGCATAATGACTTCCTGTTAATTTATTGATGAATTAGCTGTGCAAGAACGTCATATAGTAACCAAAAAAATAACGCCTTTGCAGCATTATGCGGCAAAGGCGTTAAAATTTATGAAAATTGTCCACAGGCTGATAATTAAATCACTGAAATTCTTATAGCTTAAATACCGTAATCTAAACGATATTTTTTAATACTGGCTAAGTTTTCTGCTAGTTCTGAACTCTCGGCACCTTGAGCTGCAACTTTTTCTTCAAGAAAAGCTACAACATCACCTAAAGTGACAATCGACGCCACTTGCGTACCAAAGTCACGTTCAACTTCTTGAATCGCTGATAACTCGCCTTGGCCTTTCTCTTGGCGATCAAGCGCAATCAATACACCGGAAAGCTGTGCCCCGTGTGCTTTAATAATTTCCATTGATTCACGAATCGCAGTACCCGCAGTGATAACATCATCAACTAACATGATTTTACCCTCAAGATCAGCGCCTACTAATGAGCCACCTTCACCATGGGTTTTAGCTTCTTTGCGGTTAAAGCAATAAGGCACATCCATATTATGGTGATCGTACAGAGCAACAGTCGTGGTAGTTGCAATTGGAATGCCTTTATAAGCTGGACCAAAAATCAAATCAAAATCAATTTTTGCATCCATTAAACTAGCTGCATAAAAACGACCTAAACGTGCTAAATCACCACCAGTTTTAAACATACCCGCATTAAAAAAGTATGGGCTAACTCGGCCAGACTTTAACGTGAACTCGCCAAAACGTAAAACCTGTTTTTCGATTGCGAATTCAATAAACTCGCGTTGATAATCTTTCATAGTTATTTTCCTGTTACTTATCTGAACGTAGCCTAGCTTAATGCAGCTTTTTGTATGTCGAATAATTCGTTGATACCGTTTTTAGCTAGTTCAAGCATGGCTTGCATTTCTTCAAAGCTAAACGGTTCTTCTTCAGCAGTACCTTGTACTTCAATAAGTTTACCGGTATCTGTCATCACCACGTTCATATCGGTATCAGCTGCAGAATCTTCTGGGTAATCTAGATCAGCCACTGCTTCGCCTTTATAAATACCAACAGATACCGCAGCAATCATATGTTTAAGTGGGTTAGTTTTAATAATATCTTTAGCACGCATGTAGTTAAGTGCATCGACAAGTGCTACACAAGCACCGGTAATAGCCGCAGTACGTGTACCACCATCGGCTTGAATAACATCACAATCAACTGAGATAGTATTTTCACCTAACGCTTTTAAATCAACCGCGGCACGTAATGCACGCGCAATTAAGCGAGAAATCTCTAAAGTACGACCACTTTGTTTGCCCATAGCGGCTTCACGACGCATACGTGTATGAGTAGAGCGAGGTAACATGCCGTATTCCGCCGTAATCCAACCTTTACCTTGGCCTTTTAAGAAACGTGGTACACCGACTTCAACTGAAGCAGTACAAATGACTTTAGTATCGCCAAACTCAATAAGTACTGAGCCTTCCGCATGAGTAGTAAATTGACGGGTAATCGTTACCGGGCGAATTTGCCCTAATGTTCTGCCACTTGGACGCATGTGTGTTCCTTTATATAAAGACTGATAAATTAATTCCGGCTATTATAATGCCTATCAGACTTTTTTGAAATATAGTTCAGCAAAGCAAGGTCATGTTAATTGTCCGAGCAATGTATTACATCAGAGAGCACCATGAAAATTATCACCGCCTTAGTTATCAGTTTAAATATACTTTTAAGCGTTTTTATTACCGTAAGTGCTACTAGCAATGCCACGCCAACAGCAATAACAGCGAACTTACCCAGTTACAGTAAAGTCTATGATGAGCAACGCGACCCTTTTAAAGATGCTGCTGCCGCACTTGTCTTAGCAAAAGAAACTAATCGCCAAGTATTGATTGAAATAGGCGGAAACTGGTGTAGTTGGTGCCATAAAATGGATGCCTTTCTCGTTAAAAATCCCGAAGTATTTCAAGCACTACATAGTCAATATGTCTTGTTGAAAATTAATGTCAGTGACAGTAATGAAAATGATGACTTTATGAAATCATTACCGCCGGTATTGGGTTATCCACATATGTATGTCTCAACAGCACAAGGAAAAATGATTTTATCGAAAGATACTGCCGAATTACTGGCCGATAATAATTATTCAAAATCTCAATGGCTAGATTTTCTCACTCAGTGGTCGGTAGAAAATAACGCTACCAGTGCTAAGGTCACCACTAATACCGCCAGTAATATCTCCACTAAAACCACCGCCCAATAATCTGAGGAATAATCAGCTTGCCAACTGTAACTTCTTTTTTTGATAAAAATTATCAAACGCCTGAATTTATCAAAGATAAACAAAAAAAAGCACAACAAAGTCGACGTAGTTTTCTTAAATCGGCTGCTGGCATGGGCGCAATGGCCAGTTTATCTACTTTTTCTGTTAGCGCTAAAGCGCAGGATTCACTAAATGAATCGCTTAAAAGCTTAGTTAAAACCGAGCCTTGGTTAACGCTTGATGCCACGCTTAATCATTTATTACCCAAGTCAGCAACGGGTCCAAGTGCCAGCGAAATTAGGGCGACCGCTTATTTGCATCAAGTGATGACAGTACAACCTACCGAGCAAGATGAAAAAGATTTTATTGTTAAGGGGGTTGGTTGGTTAAATGGTTATGCTAATTCACAAAAAGCAATGGACTTTGCCCTACTAGACTTTGCCGATAAAGAACAGTTACTGCGTGGCATTAGCCAATCAAGAGCAGGACAAAATTGGTTAAATACCCTGCTCGGTTATATTTTTGAAGCTATGCTTTCACCAGAAAGTTACGGCGGCAACCCTAACGGTATAGGCTGGCAATGGTTAGAGCATCAAGCAGGTTTTCCCTTACCCAAAAAAGGTCAACGCTATTTTGAATTACCAACTAGATCTCGGGTAGATATGCTTAGCCGAGAAGATTATGAAAATAAGCGTGTGGCAAGCAACCGCAAAAAAGCCCATCAAGGAACCCGCAAAGCATGACCGTTTCGTTAAATGATGACATTTGCTTCACTTGTAATGACGGTACTGGCCACCGCTACCGAGTTATTGATAACAACGCGTTTACCTCACCTCAATCTTGGAGTTTTCCATGAGTTATGATATTTGCATCATAGGTAGCGGTGCTGGCGCCTCCCCTATTGCCCATCAACTAGCACAAGCAGGCGCTAAAGTATTAGTGCTTGAAAAAGGCCCTTGGTTAACGGAAAAAGAATTCTTCAAAGACGAACTGACCATCAGTATTCATGATGCTTACAATCCTAAGTTAAGTGATGAACAGCACGTTATTGAAGAAGAATATCTTGATGAAAACGATAAGCCGTTTTGGCAAGGTGAAAAAACCAGTGATTCAGGCTGGAGTTGGTGGAATGGCAATGTGGTCGGTGGCTCATCAAACTTTATGAGTGGTTACTTTCACCGGTTAAAGCCAATAGATTTTCGCCTAAAATCTGAGTTTGGTGGAATAAAAGGCGCTAATATCGCCGATTGGCCGATAAGTTATGATGAACTTGAACCTTATTATGCCAAAGTAGAGCGTGAAGTGGGTGTATCTGGCCGAGTGGTTGAACACCCTCATCAAGAACCGCGTTCAACAGACTTCCCTTACCCTCCTATTGCCGAATTACCCATGTCTTCATGGATAGATAAAGCCGCGAAAAAAATAGGTTATCACGCCATTCCAGTACCCAGAGCCATTTTATCTGAACCTGCCATGGGCAGACGTAGCTGTGAATATTCTGGTTATTGCAGCAGTTATGGCTGCTCTTCTGGCGCTAAAGGCAGTGGTAGAGCTGCGTTGTTAAACCATGCGGTAGCATCGGGTAATTGCACGATAAAGGCCAATGCTAAGGTCTATAAAATTGCCAGTGATAAAGAGGGTAAAATTACTGGCGTACATTATTACGATAAAATCGGTCGTAAAAAATCAGTCAGTGCCAAAATATATGTCGTTGCTTGTCAGGCGGTAGAAACTTCGCGCTTATTGCTAGCTTCAACCGGTGAGAAATTCCCTCAAGGTCTAGCGAATAATAGTGGCCAAGTAGGAAAAAACTTACTATTTAGTGGTGGTGGTACTGGCCAAGGTGATTTTAATTATGCTGACCTATCTAAGCAAAAAGTTAATGAATTAAAGCAAGTCGGTCCTTTTATTAATCGCGCATTACAAGACTGGTATCAAATTAGCGACAAAAGCTTTAGCGGCGCCAATAATCAAGGCCAAGCCAAAGGTGGTACTATCGACTTTTTGTTCCACCAAAACCCCATAGCTAGAGCGCGTGGCACACAATGGGGCTTGGATGAAAACGGCGATGACAAATTGCTTTGGGGTGAAGAATTAAAACAAAGCATGAAGACTGAATTCACTTCCTACAAAACCCTACGTTTTGAAGTGTTTAATGATTGGCTACCCACAGACGATTGCTTTGTTAGTTTAGATAACGAAGTGACTGATCAATGGGGTGATCCGGTAGCTAAGGTGCGTATTGGTTATCATGACCATGACCTAGAAGTAGGTGAATACCTATCGAAAAAAGCAGAAAAATTGTTAGAAGCCTTAGGAGCAAAAAATGTTTCGTCTTCGGTTAGCGGTTACCCATCAACAAACTTAATGGCCGGTGGTTGTCGTTTTGGTAATGATCCAAAAACCTCTGTACTTAATAAAAACTGCCAAGCCCATGAAGTTGATAACTTGTATGTCACCGATGGCTCATTTATGCCTACTGGCGGTAGCGTGCCTTACACCTTTACTATTTATGCCAATGCTTTTCGCGTAGCGGATCAAATAAAAACTCATTGGTTAGCATTATCTAATAAGCCTTAATAATTAAGTCGCATTAGTAGAAATATTAAAAAAACTATCAACTTGTGATATTTCTGTGAATAAATACCGTCAATATCGGGTCACCTTATATAATAATCATTATTGGTGACTGGATATGACCTACAAAATACTACTTTCATGCACATTGGTTTTGCTTTTAACCGCTTGCGGCTCAGATGACAAGGCTACAGAAACACAAGCTAACTTAATCCCGACACCACCAACTACTTATACAGGAATATTTTTAGATTCCGTTGTCGACGGACTAAATTATAAAACGGCTAGCCAAAACGGCCAAACGAATGGACTTGGCGAATTTACTTTTCAAGAAGATGAAATGATCACTTTCTCGATTGGCGGCATTGAACTGCCCAGTACACCTGCCGCTCTCTACTTAACGCCATTAGAGCTCTATCAAACAAATGATATCAATAAAATTGAAGTTGTTAACTTATTACGGTTATTGCAAAGTCTAGATTTAGATGGCGACGCCAGTAACGGTATCGAAATTACCGAGTCTACTCACCAATTAGCCGCTAATTTGAATATTGACTTTTCTGCCAGTAATTTTGACCAACAAGTTACTGAGCTAGTCAGTCAAAGTGGCGCAGCTAACCAAGAGCTTATTTCTGCGACAATGGCCATCGAACACTTTCAGTTAACACTAAGTCAAATCAGTAATAACAATTTAACAACTTGCACCACTACACACGAAAAAGTTGGTCATAGTGGCTTCTTCAATACTTTTGCTCACAATGTATCGGGTAAGGCAACAATCATTGATGACTGCACCATCGAAATAACTCAATTTAGTTATGATGGCGGTGGTCCAGATGTTTACTTCTACGGCGCTAAAAATCATCAATATGCAAATGAAGAGGCTTTTCCTATAGGGCAACAAATTAATGGAAAAACCTTTGATAACGCTAGCATAATGATAAAACTGCCACAAAATAAAAGCTTAGATGACCTTAGTGGTCTCAGTGTTTGGTGTGTCGATTTTGCTGCTAACTTTGGCCAGATGGAATTTACTCCTTAACGGCTCCTTAGCTATACAGTAACAGAGCAATAAGGCTATTCATTAAACACTGAATTTCTGGCTAGATGTGCCGAGCTCAGGCATAATCCAATTTAATCAGTGACATTAATAATAAGGCTTACCATGATCTACAGTATGACTGCTTTTTCTCGCATCGAAATTAAAGGCGATTGGGGCAATGCAGTATGGGAAATCCGCTCGGTAAATCAAAGGTTTCTAGAAACTTATTTCCGTTTACCTGAGCAATTCCGTGGTATAGAGCCAGTTTTACGAGAACGTTTTCGCAAACAACTTAATCGCGGCAAGGTAGAATGTAACTTACGTTTCAACGCCAACCCAGCCAACAAAAGTGAATTAGCGCTAAATGAAAAACTCGCCTTGCAACTTATTGAGCATGCTAACTGGATTAATGCACACACGCTGAATAGTCAAGTTAACCCGATTGAAGTAATGCGCTGGCCTGGTGTTATGGAAGCACCTGAAAGCGATATGTCGGCCATTCAAGCAGAATTACTAGCCGCTTTTGACCAAGCACTTAAAGACTTTATTGAAGCTCGCGCTAGTGAAGGTGCAAACCTTAAGGTGATGATTGAACAGCGCCTTGATGCTATATCTGCTGAAGCCGATAAAGTACAAACGTATATGCCAGAGGTAATTGCTTGGCAGCGTAATCGCATCATTGAAAAATTCACTGATGCTAAGATTGATTTAGATTCTGGCCGTGTTGAGCAAGAGTTAGTTTTATTAGCGCAAAAAATGGATGTTGCCGAAGAGCTCGACCGTTTAAACAGCCATGTTAGCGAAACCAAAAAGATACTGAAAAAAGGTGGTGCTCAAGGCCGTCGTTTAGATTTCATGATGCAAGAATTTAATCGTGAAGCGAATACATTAGGCTCAAAATCTATTAATACCGACGTTACCGCCAGTGCAGTAGAGTTGAAAGTATTAATTGAACAGATGCGTGAGCAGATTGCGAATATAGAATAGTAATCCATAAAGTTCCAAACAGTACCAAACCATATGAAAAGCCTCGTTATTCGGGGCTTTTTTATGTCTGCTTGTTTTATTACGTTCGATAAAGTTGTATTATTTGTGGTGGGCAAAGTGGTGGGCAAAAACTTTCATACAAAACCTAAATGGTGGGCAAGTAACTAATGACAACTATAACTGCAAAACAAATACAAAAGTTTGTTAAGGGTGAACCTAAGCGACATGCAATAGGTGGTAGCTTATATCTTGTTGTTAGAAATGCAGCGACACCCTATTGGATGTTGCGTTATACAGCAAACGGTAAAAGGAAAGAAATGACCTTAGGGCAGTACCCCGACATTTCACTATCTGATGCCAAAGCCGATGCTGCAATTAAAAAGCGGGAAATAAACCTAGGTTCAGATCCACTTCTAGCCAAAAAGCAGGTTAAAGAGCAATCCATTAAGTTAGTAGATGACCTTTTTGCAGACTGGTATGAGAACGATCTAGCCAAAAGGCTGAAACACCCAGGTATCCCCAAGCGCATTTACACTAAAGATATTAAGCCTGTAATTGGAGACTTACCTATTGCTGAAGTGAGCGCCTTAAGTATTCGTAAAATTATTCAAGGCATATCAGACGCTAGACCTACCGTTGCTAATGATGCTCTGATGTACATGAAGCAAATGTTTCGACATGGCTTTAAGTTAGACCTACTTACACATAACCCTGCAAACGCATTTACTGTAAGCGATGCTGGTGGTGTAGAGAAAAGTCGGGATAGATACTTAACTATTGAAGAAATAGAGCAAGTATTTGGAGTGTTAAAGAAAAATATTGCTAAGTTTAATCGTGATAATTACTTAGCCTGTGCATTACTAATAACCTTAGGGGTTCGCAAAAGCGAGCTTTGCTGTGCTAAATGGGATGAGTTCGAGCTTGATAAAGCTTTGTGGAATTTACCTGAAGGCAGAAGTAAGACAGGAGCACCAATTACCATTCCACTACCTATACAAATCATGGAATGGCTAAATGAGCTAAAAATAAGAGCATGTGGCTCTGATTATGTATTCCCTGCCCGTCGAACCTCTAAAAAGCCTCACATGGGTGACGACACGCTAAATAGAGCTATTTCATCAATGTTTGGTCATGAAGCTGGGCGGAAAGTACAACCAGTAAATTTAATGGGTGATATTAAGCCATTCGCCCCTCATGATTTACGGAGAACATTTCGAAGCTTGGCTGCCGCTTTAGGAATTCAAGGTCATGTTGCAGAGCGATGTTTGAACCATAAACTAAAAGGCATTGTAGGTACTTATAACCGTCATGATTACTTAGACGAACGGCTAGCTGCGCATACCAAAATAGCTAATTATCTTGCCAGCATAATAAACCATTAATGCCTAGAACAAATATACTAACTTCGTTTCGTATTTGAAATTCACCTAAAAAAACACACAAAAAAGACCTGTCGATGACAAGCCTTAAATAGCATACAAGTACCTAGAATAAACTAGGGTTTAAGATCGCTTTACGGGATTAAGCTCTTCATCAGAATAATCTCCGGATGCTAGGATCTCAGCTGCCTTGTTATCAATAACCTCTTGATCATGAAGATCATCAAAAATATAGCTAGAATTTTCTAGAAAATCACCCATTGCTTTCTCCAATCTCGCCACTTAACTGCGAATCTTCAATACTTGTTGAACCTATAGTAGCAAAAGAAAGGATGTCTTGCAAAAGATTGGCATGATAACGGTGTACCATGTCATGTGCGACAATCTTTGATAAAGCAAAGTTTAACGGTGTAGTAATATGTTCAAATTGCTCTTGTTTTTTCGGGTTACCCATCATCAGGTCAGTTTTATCCCGATAGATATTTACTACGCCCATTACATATCTAGATGACTTATGGATAACATCATATCGACTAAGCATTAGTGGTAGGGATATGATTGATTTAGCTATATCTCGCTGATTAAAATGCCTTTCAGCTTCATCGATAATTTCGACGGGTGTCATTTGCTCTTTTCGCCATTTTTTTATCTCTTTTTGAGTGTTATTGATAAATTGACACTCTACTTCGGCAACAGCTCTGGGGGCTCCAAAGCAATTATAATTTTTCTTATCTTCACCCAGAAAAAATGGCAACGAAAACGTCTTAATATCAGGATCTTGGTCGAATCTTATTGGTACGAATTCACCCTGTTCATTTATCTTTATGAGCCCAGTTTTCTCGCTAAAAACCTTTACAGAATGTTCCTCGTGCAAGGTCAAATAGTGCTTAATATTGGGAGCACCTGCTCCTTTCAGCACTGCTGGAACATACCTGAAAGTGTCTTCACGCGATAGTTTCTTGTCAGTAACGTTGTATTTAAGCATCAAATTGGCACGGTAAATATCTTTATTTTTGCTAGACGGAATTATGCCATCAAATAGGGCAGCAAGTCGTGCGTAAGCAATCAATATAGCTCGAATATATTCAGCATTGAATTCTTGAGCACTTTTCAGTTTATTGATCATTTTGGTGATCTCTGCTTTATTTTTCAATACATTTACTTTATCTAATTTACCTTCAATTGAATCAATACCTTTGAAGACAGTCTCTTCATCAACACCAAGTACGTTTTTTGCGAATAGAGTTGCCTGCTTAACACTGTTACTACGCTTGATGATTGCCTGTACGAAGTCGTCAGCAACATCGACATAATTAGATAATATGTTTGCAAATCCATTGGGAGGAGCAAACCGAATGATGTCTTCTAACTTACCAAGTTTATCTTGGTAAACTTCCTGATTAGCGCGATCTTCGCCGTGCTTTTTTTTCCCAATAGCTATTTGGCTTAATATGAATACAATTATGCAGAGTGCTAAACTAGCCACAACAATTGAGAAGCTAAAACTTGTCCCACTTGACATTAAGTTATCGCTGATTAGCCATTGGTTGATAGCAGACGAAATTATTGAGAAATATATGCCTATGGCAAAAATAAGAAAATATAGTGTAGATGTACACGCAGGACTGCTCAGCCATTGAATATTAAATCTAAGTCTTAAAAACGCGGGGGTTCGATTTCCATGCTTATCAAATTTGTAGACTACAATATTCCATACCCCTATGATAAGGGTAGTTATATATAGCCAATGTAGAAAGTAAGTACTATTTATTTTATTCAAGAAATAAAGAGCAATTCCCCAAGATCCATCACTAGTCAATGATGTCATTGTCACCTGTGAGAAAGAGAATGAAACATTTTTCACAATTAAAAAAAGAATAAAGTAGAAAGCCGCATTTAAAATTAAGGTGAAGTAGCTGACTACCTTGCAACCTAACCATTTCCAGCTAAGTCCTTCATTTTCTTGTTCCATTTCTATTCCCTTCTAAAATTTTAGCCATGAATGGTAAATTAAAGCTACGTCAATATCCAATAAATTAAAAAAATACAAGAAAAAACAAAGTAAATAGCAACGTGATAAATTTTCCTATGATTTCACTTCAACTAAATTTATTCGGCATTGTTGACATCAATTACGCCAATCCCTTCTTGTTCCGCTGCGATTAATAACAATTTCAAATGTACATTGAAGTGATTTGTCTCTAATAAAACCACATATTCTTTCAATGATGTCACATCATTTTCATAATCAAGTATCATATTAGATAAAACAGCTGGGCACTCCACACTCTTAGCCAAGTTATCAAGTAAGTAATAAATAAAACACAAGGGGTCGTAAGCATAACCATATAGATCTAATTTATCTTCCATTTGGTGGGCAGCATCACCTGAAGACAATAACAAAGTAGAAATCAAAGAGTCATAGTCAACTTCACCATCAATTCTTCCTCCTCTATCATTACGAATTACACTAATAGGGAAATGCTCAAACATAAACTCTTTAGCCGTTTCCAGTAATTCGTATGGACCAGAAAAGCCTAAACCTTCTTTCCCATTAGGGAGTATTACCCATTGACCTACTCGGCAATAGGTTTTTAACATTTCCTCGAAATCTTGATGATTTCCTTGTGTAATTTTTGTCACGCCGCACAGATAATTTTCATTCATAAACCCAAGATCATGAACTGATGTATTATCATAACCATGCCAACATTCACCATCTAATATGATCCCCGAGCCAACTTTCCTTGTGACTCCGTTATACATGTCATTCACTTTGGCTTTATCGTTGTGGGTTTTGTTATTAGCATTTTCTGCTGTAAGTACATTTTTCTTAGCTTTTAACAGTTTTTTTTTGCGTTTTTGGTCTTTAGTTAACTTCGTCATAATTATCACTCGCACTCATAGAATACATAATTGAACCAGATTTTTAAGATATGTAATCTATATTTATAACTCTTATCTGTCAAAGATGCGATTACACTACACAGTTGTTTTAAAAAGAGTTTTTCATACAATTTCCATGTGATTTTCATGTAACTTTCATATCAAAAAAGTATTTACTAAGTATTTCTTAAATATTTACTAGGTATTTACTAGGTATTTACTAGGTTATTTAACGCATTGTTATATAAGTACTTTATTTTTCCTGCTTATTTTAATGAATACAGGTCAATACCTACTTAAAGATCTTGTTTTAAGGAGCAATTTTTCTAGTTTATTTAGCCAAAAATAAATTAATTTATTTTTATCATTTACCTTTTACGTGAGAATTAAGCTATTTATTTTATAAGTGATGATAGTACGGCTCATATTTCTCCGGGTTATAATAATTCTTCAATTACCTTTTATTTGTCCACATAAATAAAAATAACCAACTAAAAATAGGTCAATCAAAGTGCGCATTAGATTTAAGTGCGCAAATGACAAATTCCTTTTGTCTATTGGCCTCTAGCCAAGCAGGTGTTTTTTTAAACACGCATAGGGTGCGCGGAGCCCTAGAAAATCCACCTTCAATATTTTGTCCTACGCTTAGTAAATACGTGCTTTTCGATTAACTATTAGTTCAAGGATACAATGAAGTACTCTAAGCTATTGATGCAACGATATAAAAGCTCAGTTACCGCTTCGGTGAATCTAGCTTATATCTAGGTGTTAAACCTTGCTGCTCTAGCCAGTTACACCACTTATCTAAAGCTGCTCTGCAATTAGGCAGCGCAAGGGTTTGAATGTACGTTTGGTCTAACTTCTTTAACGTGTGATTAAGCAAGAACTCGGCAACCATGTAATCAATGCCTAAATCCATCCAACAAGAGCGAGCAAACTTCCTCAAATCATGTGCAGACCATTGTTTATTGGCCATGGTAGATATAACCGTTGATGCATGATTAGGGGATTTAGCTTTGCTTCGGTTGTTTTTTTGATGAAACAAATATGCTGACTTACCTTGTCTGAGTTGATACTTTCTATATAACCTCAGCCAAATGATAGCTTGCTTAGTTAACGGTATCGAGTGTGCTTTCTTAGTCTTGGTATCTTCTGCAGGTATTCGCCAAAGCTTCTCCTTAAAATCAAAAGTCTCCCACTTAGCATTAACGGTTTCACCTATTCGGGTGCCATGCATCAGCAGCAATACAAAGAGTATTTGATGTTCTAATGTTTGTTTAGGTAATGCTCGAATAGCTGAAAGTAAAGCTTTCTTGGTTAACCTTGTTGCTTTATATCGCGGCCGTTGATTCGTAAATTCTGCCAACGTACATTTAAACATGGCACTATCGTTAATTAGCTCGACTTGTCTCGCCCTCTTCCTGGCTGCATTAAACACAGACAAGACGTTATCCACAGTAGATAAAGACAGTTTGCTTTGTAAGGGTTGAAACAGTTTTTCATCGACTAATGAAAGGCTCAGTGTATTTATCTCAATTTCTCCCATTAACGGCAATAAGTGACGCTTAATACAGGAACTTTGGTTCTGCTTGGTATGTTGAGATATCGACTTATTACTTCTTAGTCTTGCTTGGTACCACGTTAATAACTCTTTGACGGTAATAAACTCAAGCTGATCAGTCACGGTTTCTTTTAATGCACCCTCCTGAAGTAGCTTTTGCATTTTAATTAACGAATTTTTGGCAGATAAAGCCGGGTAACAACCCAACTTTATCCATTTTGTTTTACCTTGTTGATGGGTAACACCATAGAAAGTGCCTAACTCCCGATGGTGTTTATTGTAGCGATAATAAACCGAGTGCCGGTTATCCCTTAACTGGTTTACCGCTGTATCTAATTGGTTTACTTCAATGGCATTATTGGAAAGGTTTAATCGTACTGTTGTCATGTTAATAACCAGGTGTGAGCAGTTTAAACATAACGACTAACTAGTATTTGTCGCTAAATTTAAAACTAATTTCTGTTAAATACGATTAATTAAAGATGTAGCTGCTCTTATCATTCTCAGTAATAAATGACGGATAGCAAAGGTTATCTTTTTTACCTTTACGTATAATCTTTTGAACGATAACTTCACTCGTTAAGCCTCTGTCAACCGCACCAAATATCGTTTTCCCTACCTGGTGTTTGGCATAAGCTAGTTTGTCGCTAAGCATTTTATCAGTAGCTTTAATCACCTCTCTTTTAATAACACGCGGTGTCACATGCCTTATTAACCGACGATTAGCTTTAGGGTATGCGCCAACAAAGAACTCATCGGGGTTAAATAATGCATCAAAAGGTATGGGTTGTGATTTCCTAGCACGTAGCCTAACCTCAAAACGAAACCAGTATTTATATTCAAAAGAATCCTCTGGATACCTAAGTTGCTTACCTTTTTCATAGCCAATGATTTGTTTCGATGAGTGCCGTGATCCAATAACCATGCTTTTGCCACTGTCACTTGAAATATCCCCTCTTTGTGGTTTTACTCCTGTATTTGCTGAATATAATCCTCGGCTGTACGCTTGTTGCATAAACCGTAATCCATGCTTTTTTTCAAAGGTATCAACCGCGATATCGATTCTTTTTATTTGTACTTCCATTGATTTAGCAAAAGCTTCAAATATAAAAAAATAATCGATATGGGTATTAGCGTAAGTACAACCTACACCGGTTAATTCCAACTGAATAAGATCATGAGTATCATTCCATTTAATAGCGCCACAAAACTTTTGAGTAGCGTCTATTGTTTGAAGCAAGCAGCCTTGATCAAAGTACTTTAAGTTAGGCTCTGTTAATACAGCTTTAAGACCTATCTTGTTTAACCAATTTACTAACACTTCACTTGATAACTGAAACTCAAGATCCGTTGTTGGTTTTAATTGAATAGTTAAATAATCAATTCTACTTTTAATCTGATGATGCGTTAAATGAACACAATCTGTAATCCTTGTTTGATCTGTGACGTTCTCTTCTGATCGATGAGTTTTATTACGATTAGTAGAGAAGGTTGTCATGTCGAATGCCTTATTGATGATCTTAGGGGTTGTTTGAACCCGCTCTGTTAATGGATTAATTAGCATTACAACGCTCCTCCATCCATTTTAAGAGTGATTTCAAATCCCAGGCGATCGCTCGTTCTGACAGTTTTATTCTTTTTGGAAACTTACCTTCTTTTTCAAGTTCCCAACGACGGGTTCTTGAAAGTCCGGTTATTAGTTTGCATTCGGCTTCTCGAACGAAGCGATTAGTTGAATTGATTCCAGTATTGAAACCAGTGATACAAGCAGTCATTTTATTCACCTTAAAAAATTATGTTCGAATTTGAACGAGGTGAATTTTTAATGATCTTTGGTGAAATGACACGTGTGGAGTAGTAGTAGGAGCCGGAGTACTAGTACTCCAACGTTTTTACTGGGCTGTAGAGGGGTGGTTTTCAGCTAATTCTTTTATTACTTTTCTTGGCTTATGTACTTTTTCACCCTTAATTAGCTTGTTGAAGTCTCCTAACCATAACTCTATTCTTGAATGCATGTGACCTTCATTATTAATTTTTGCATTCATCGGGCCGGATAAGTAATAAAACTCTTGAAAATGTTCTTGGTTAAATTTAAAAATATTAGGCTTACCCAGTTGCAGCCACTTAACTACAACCGTCACGATTAACTCATCTTGGCCTTTATACCTCTCTCTCATTCCAGTTGCTCCTGCTTGGCCTTGCAGCTCCTTTACGGAAATAAGCAGCTTCAAACTTTGTTGAGCTCTTTCAAACATTGCTCTGCAATCAAGTAGTATATTTTCAGTGTGAAATTTATAGCCTAAAAAATCACAATCAATAGTCAAAAGAAATGCTGCAAAGGCTAATGATAAATCATTTAAGTCTACAGACTCTTGTTCTTTCGCTACACAATTAATGTTTTGTAAACGTTCTATGAGTTCACTAACAGGCATCTCTTTATTAATATTAATGTGTTGCTGCATTTGCTGAACACCATTAATAATTAGTTGGATACTTTCTTCTTCTGACAGCTTTAATTTTTCAATTGCTGCTTCAGTATCATCAGAATGCTTATTTAAAACATTATCAATGTCGATTTTGATTAAGTCATGTAATTCAGGTGATAAGTATTTATATTGATTCATTTGAATGGGTTTATTTTTTAAAAAAATATTCTGTCATATAAGATTATTTAAGTCTTCAGGAATCATGAAAAACATCTTTGAATTATGTATGGCTGAAAACAGTAATTTCTGATCAACATGATCCAAAAGACCCTTGAAATATAAACTATTAGTGCTGTATTCATACCGAGAGTAGGTATAAGATGCTAACTATATTAACAAGGATGTGGAAGAAATAACTATGTACATAAGTAACCTTACAATCGAAAATTTTAGATGCTTTGGTAGTAAAAAAGATAAATTAAAGCTTCCTTTGTTATCTGGTTTGAATACCTTAGTTGGTGAAAATGATGCTGGGAAAACGGCAATTATTGATGCATTAAGGATGCTATTGGGAACTAGAGATCAAGAAACTATACGACCTCAAGTTAGTGACTTCCATTATCTGAATTCAACAACACAGGCTCAAAATTTTACAATTGAGGCTGTGTTTTCTGAATTATCATCTAGAGAACGAGCCAACTTTCCGGACTACTTAACATATCAAGCTGATGATGAAGACAACCCTGCAGTTCTTCATATTACATTGAAGTCATCTTTGATAAATGAAAAAATGAGAACGGTAGTTTATGCAGGACTTCATACTGGACCCCATGGCCTCAAGGAGCTGGACCTAAAAACAAGAGAAAAGATTAGAGTTACCTACCTACGCCCACTACGCGATGCTGAAAAAGAAATGGATGTAGGTAGAAACTCACGAATATCTAAAATTCTGAAAAAACAATCAAATATAGATGCTGGTGAAAAACTAATAGACCTCGTAGATGTAGCGGACGAAAAGTTTAGTGATGTAATAAACAAACTGGGGATTGTTGGGATTGCCCGTTTAATTAATCAATTATTGGAACAACAACCTGCTATAAACAATACGACCAAAAACTTAAATGATAACTTTCTTCAGCCTCTTCAAATGGATGGTGACAATTTAACTGCAAGACTTGGTATTGGACCAGATGCAGATGATGAAGCTCTTAAGCGGCAAATGTTGGAAAAAATAGGTATTACACTTGAAGGAATTGGTGGTAAACGCGGTTTAGGTTCAAATAATCTATTATATATTGCTTGTGAGATGCTGCTGTTAGCAGATTCTCAAGATGAGCCAGCATTATTAATTATAGAAGAACCCGAGGCTCACTTACATCCTCAGCGTCAATTGAAGTTAATACAATATTTGCAAGAGCGAATAAAAAGTCATCATGCTGAACATAACGTACATCTCCAAATTATAGTGTCTACTCATAGCCCAACATTAGCATCAAAACTCCCTATTAAATGTATGTGTATCGTGCACAAAGGTAAAGTTCTTCCTTTGAGGGCTGCAAATTTACATGATAATAATATTACCTTCTTAGAGCGCTTTATAGACGCTACTAAATCTAATCTGTTTTTTTGTCGTGGCTTATTGATTGTAGAAGGTGATGCTGAAAACTTACTAATGCCTTCACTATCTAAAATATTGGGGGTCGATTTTACTACTACAGGTGTCTCTATTGTAAACGTTGGCCATACTGGCCTTAGTCGCTTCGCAAATTTATTCTCTGGAACTGATCAATATCCGAACCCTGGAATAAATGTGGCATGCCTACATGACTTAGATTTAATCGAATATTCTGTTGCAAAAGAACTCGCATTGAATTGTGTCTGTGGAACAGATGAAGATACTATTCAATCAGCTTGGAATAAGGCTAAAGAATCTATTGGTGCTACAGAAGGCCTCGAGTTTTCAACTTTAAATGAATTGTTACCTCTTAATATAATTTCTGGACTCACAGACGATCCTTTTTCTGCTAAAAAATTAGAAAAGGCAGAGAGTAGTAACTGTTACAAAGGAGATAGCGTTAAAGGTTTTTATTCAAAACCTTGGACATTGGAGTACTCTCTTGCATATCACGGTTTAGGTGAGGAGCTGACAATAGCTGCCTGTTTAGCAAAAGCTGAGAAGTCCGCACAATATGATCCGTCTAAGCATCAAGTAATAAGTAATATTGCTAAAAAATACTATGAGTACCTAAAAAAACATTATGCTGACCAAGCTATTATTGCAGGTAAAGTTTATGAGTTATTTCTCAGTCCTATCAGTATTTTTGATGCACTTCCTGCAGAAGAGTCAGCTAAACTTATTCTGAAGAAAGAAGCATCAAAAGCTGCTGCAGGTCAAATTTTAGGTGTATTGCTTGAAGACATAGACACCAAAATGAAAGAATCAAATCAGACAGAACGAGATCGTATTAAACATTGGAAAAATGTTCTACCCGATTCTGTGGTCGATGCTGTATTTCATGTAACCCCAACTTATTCACCTACAGCCCCATCTAAAGTTGACTGTGATGAGTAGCATTCATTCTTTTTTATCTTGTGACTCAGCCTTATCCAGCAAGCCTTTTTCAGATACAGATATTAAGTGGGTGGAGTCAATTTTAGGGTTAAATCACGGTTTTGATAAGCATCAGCTCGATGTATTACAGAATATAGATAACCTAGATGTTGAAGCATGTCCTGGTAGCGGAAAAACAACTGTACTAGTAGCTAAGCTCGCTTTATTAGCTCGTTATTGGAAGCCAATTAATCAAGGGATATGTGTATTATCCATGACAAATGCTGCCAGAGATGAAATACAAGAAAGACTTGGGGGGACAGCCGAGGGGCAAATATTATTGCACCCTCCGCATTTTATTGGGACCATACATAGTTTTTTTAGTGAATTTTTAGCCAAACCATATTTAAATTCTAACGGGATGGCTATTGTAAGTATTGATGATGATTTTTCTCGGTCACAAAGGCTTAAAACACTCCAAAAAAAACCTTATTTAATTCTGACAGATCATCTTTTAGCTGAACAAAGAAAAAAACGCACTGATATAATTGAAAATAATAATCCGACAACTCAAAAATACGCCGACGCCAAGGCATGGCTAAAAAACAAAGATGAGGAAACGCTCGAAGAACAACGTTTAGGAATTCCTGTCCACTGGCGAATGATAGATACAGTATATAATGTTTCAACTGTTCAAGGTCAGCCATTAGACTTACCTGACAGTCTCCTTCCCATATTGAGGAATGTAATTAAAGAGGTAGTCGATAAAGGAATTTTTGGGTTTAGTGATATTTTTCTTTACTCAAAAGCTTTAATGAAATCGTCAGTGGTGATTTTCAATATAATACGAACACGTTTTCCACTATTACTCATTGATGAAGCTCAAGATACTTCCTGCTCTCAAGCAGAAATAATCTATGATTTATTTTTGGCTGATAAGGGTTCTAACAATGAGAAAGTGATTCGGCAGCGCTTTGGCGATGCTAACCAGACAATTTATACTTTCGAAAAACCTATGGCAAGAGATGGAGTTGACCCCTACCCTTCACCATATATAGCTAAACTTACAATACCAGTAAGTCATCGCTTCGATCAAAGTATTGCAGCAATTGCATCAACATTTGAAACTAACCCATTACAAATACCAATGCGAGGCATGAGAAAAGAGGTTGCTGAAGGTAAAAATCATTGCATTTTAATTTTCAACGAAGAAACCAGAAACCAAGTTATACCAAGCTTCGCAGAATATGCCTTGAAAGAACTTCTTAACCAAAATATACAAGACTCTCAAATTAGGGTCTGCTCCCATATACATAAAGCAAAGGATGACAAACCTTCGGGTGAGGAGTTCGCAAGGACTATTCAAGATTATTATTCGCCATATATTGCTGAGAATATGACCAAGGAGTATCAACAACACAAGTATTTTATTGATTATGTCCGTCATGCTCGCTTTCTTGTTAAAGAAACAAAAGATATTAAGATAGGAGTCGATAAAATAGCAGAAGGTATATATAAGCTTTGCTTAATACTTAATGAAGAAGTCTCTTCTTCTACGATTGGTTCTCCCTTTTTTAGAATTAAATCTCTAAATAATAAGCATCGTGCTATCTCCAATGAAATTAATGAGATCGATTTTTATTCATATAGTGAAAAAGCAATAGGTTTCTTATTGCTGAACTCTAAAATAATCGAAACAAGTTGGAGGGAATTTTTAATGGTCGTTTGTAAAGTTGTCAATTTCTTACTTTCACAAAAAAATATAAAATTGGATGAAAATAAATTCCTTAAATGGAAAGAAGAAGATGAAGCTTATGAAAGTCAAAAAGACGAACATTGGACAGGGATAGAGAAAGGTAATATATATCGCCATCAAATTAAAGGAGATGAGTCGAAAACCATAGACATTAAGTTAGGAACGATACATTCAGTAAAAGGACAGACACATACCGCAAGTCTATTACTTGAAAGTACCAATAGAGGTCCAATTTTAGGGCAACTGAAAAGTTACCTATTAGGCAATGACGAAGCTAAGGACTCTAAAGGTAATAAGAGATCTTGGCTCAACACCTTATATGTAGGGCTAACTAGACCTACTCATCTTATATGTTTGGCTATACCTGAAAGTCATAAGAAATATGCCAGAGCGAAAGCCCCCGTGTCTTGGACGGAAGAAGACTTTGAAAGCTTAAAGGCTATGGGGTGGAAAGTAGCTAGGGTCAAAAAAGATTCTGATCTCGAGTTCATCTAAGATAATGATTAATTAAATATTTATTTGTTATAAAGCTCACTTCTTTATGTTCGACTAAATAAGTAACAGATTAATAACCTGTTACTTATTTAAGGGTCTTGTAATGCTCAATAACCTTAGTAATCGGATCTAATAACGATTTGAATTTCTTAAAGTTAATACGCTTCTTTTGTGCTTTTACAATATGTGTCGCAAAAGCATCTTTACTTAAATCAGTTCTTGAATTTCTTTTTCGTACCGTGTTAAAACATTTACCGTTCGAATGCTTCATAAGTCTAGTTTTTCTATCGAAGAAATACTCTATATCTGTTTCTTTACCTGAGCTATTTAAAGGGGTAAAAATAACGTAAAGATTTAAAGTTATATGTAAGAAAGTTGCTTTTCTAATGTCTTTTTTAGGATCTAATCCATCAGGAAATAAAGATATCTTGTTGTGAAAACTTTTAGACTGCAACAAGTTTACAATTTGCTGTGGCCCTTCGTCATTATCTAAAAAAATAATAACGGGGTGCTGTGGCTTAGGTGCTTCAAATTGTTTTGTATTTTTCTCAAAGTTGTCAATAAAGCCTCTTAAGTAATCCGCACCACCGAATAACTCTAATAAAAATCGAGTCCGTTTAGAGTATTCAACAAAGCGAAGTAATAATTTATATTTTTTGTCTTTGATAGTGGCTAAAGAAGGATAGTTAGCTTGTAATTCACTTATGGCAGATTTTAAATAAACGTTATCAGTTTTACCTTCGCATAAAATAGTTGGTTTATCGTTTCCATAAAATAAACGATAAAATAAAAAATGACTAAAGGTCTTTTCCCTAGCCGAAAGTAACAATTTAGTATTTTTCCCATGATTTTTAATGGTATATTCTGGAATAAATGGTGCTTTTTGTCGCATACGGTTGTAATGATCAACTTGATCGATAAAGTTAAGCTGTCCTTCTAACTCATTTATATTTCCGTCAGTTTCAACATTATCTTTAATTGAAGTAAATTTACCTTTTTTAAATAGAGAGTTACATTTTGCTCGTGCAGTTCGCCAATACTCTTTTTTAGTATTCGGTTTTTTATTAACGATAAGCCCTGTAACATCCTGCCTTGAATCTTTATATTGGATGCGAGTTTTTTTATCATTTATTGAAAAACCTGCACGCTCAATTTCCCAGATTAATTCTTTACCCGGTATGTAAGCATCCGCATATTGATTCATTATTTGATAAGGGAAAGTTGATTTATTGGTAGAGAATGTAATATCGTCGGCATATCTAGAATAGGTACACTTGTACTTTTTAGCTATTACAGCCAAACGAATATCTAAGCTATGTGTAATTAAGTTTGTAATAACTGGGGAGCAAGGACTTCCTTGAGGGAGCTTTCTTTCGTAACAAGCTATTTGTGCAATTACCGTTGCAATCTTTTTATTTAAATTAAAATTTCTATTTGTCATAAAAAAGGCACATACACGGCCAAAACTAAAGCTGTCAAAAAAATTTTCTAAATCTATATTGAGTACATTTTTTTTACCTAGATGCATCATCGCATTAGTTATGATTGAGCGATCCCTAACAAAGCCATGAGATAAAGAGGGTTGCTTAGATTCAGCTCCTGGAATCTTAATTTTCAAAACTTTAGCAGCATAGTCTAGATCTTTTTTGTTTCGCATTTTGGGCGAAGCAAGCTGAGATTTTGGAAATTTGGAAGCATTAATTTCATCAATACAATCTAAAAGCAAATCAGATAACTTTTTTTGTAAGCTTTTTAAGTCAACTGATGGTGCTTTTATAATACGTTTACCACCCGATTTTTTCTTAATTTCGAATTGGTGATATTGATTTTCAGGTCTGATGATGTAAAGACAGCGAGTCAAAAAACTAGGGTTGACGCCTAATGCTTTGGCAAAACTTGGTCTTGTTGTAATTGATTTTAAGTGTTCAAGTCTTGACATCGAGAAGTCCATGTATGAGTGGTGGCTTATGGGCACTCCTTGGCACTAACATACTGAAGATACAACTTCGAAATACTACATGATGCAATCCTGACGGATCATTGTTTCACTGTTCGCGAAACGCGAACGAAAAATCTGCCCATAAACCAAAAGCATAGTTACATATAAATAATTTATAATCAATGCCTTAGGGTTGATTTAAAGTACCATATTCAATCAATTAAGTTCTATACTTTCAACTCCAGAAGACTTTTAGAGAAAGGTAATTGTTCTAAAGATTGAAAAATTTAGCTAATTAGCGCCTACCTAATGGTGGGCAATATGGTGGGCAAAAAACCAACCCCGTTATAAACAAACCCCATCACATTGATTTATAACAGTTATGCAATTTAAATCAACAAGCAGATTGCGAATATAGAATAATTTTTAAGAAAATATTTATCTTAAAAAGCCATAGTTAGCTTTGAGCTTAACTATGGCTTTTTTGATCCATCAGCAAAGAGGCTCTTTTCACTTAACAATCAAGTAGATTAGTGTAGTAATGGTGTAAGTTGCTTGCTATAACATCAGTAAAGATTTTTATTAGGATGCCTTCAATATGATTACACTATCCGCAGAGCAATGCCGAATTATCGGCGTAATGCTAGAGAAAGAAACCACTACGCCCGAGCAATATCCACTTTCGCCAAACGGCATTCTTATCGGTTGTAATCAAAAAAGCAATCGTGAGCCGGTCATGTCTCTTTCTGAAGGAGATATTCAAAACCTTATCGATGAATTGGTGCAAATGAATCAATTGATGGTCGATCAAAAAGCATCAAGTCGGGTGAATAAATACTTCCATCGTTTCTGTAATACCGAATTTGGGAGTTTACAATTCACTCCCCAACAAAGAGCAATTATTTGTGTGTTATTGCTGCGGGGCCCTCAAACGCCTGGTGAATTAAGAACTCGCACCAATCGCCTAGCGGATTTTTCCGATGTTAGTGAAGTAGAAGCGACCTTAAACGAACTGCAAGAGTTAAACGGACAAGTATTAGTTAAAAAACTTGCCCGTGAACCAGGAAAGCGTGATTCACGCTACGTGCATTTGCTATCCGATTTTGATGAAACAAGCTTTATTCAAGCCGCCGACACTCAAATCAAGCCAACCTCCTCAGAAGATAAAGCTCAATTAGCTCAAAGGGTAATAGAGTTAGAGTTACAAGTTGCTGCATTAACAGAGCAAATGGCTAGATTAACTGAGCTATTAGACAGTGAATGATTGATGATTTAGTTTGCATAGTCTTAGTAAGAAAAAAGTAAGCATCCTACGCTAAGTTCGGTGCTTTTTTCTTATTAAAAGCTGCGACAAACTGAGCTTATGCTTTTGAAAAATAGATTTAATCTGTCCGCGCAACACAGAACAGTATAAAATAGCCAACAAAATCACATATCTTTACGGAAAACAGCTTTATGGCTAACTACTTACTGCTACTAAGTTTTTTATGCTGCTCTTTACTTACCTTTAGCGCACAAGGCAATGAACAGCCAACTGAAAATAAGTTAAATGCTCTTATTAAGCCAAAAGACAAAGCGGCTCAAGCAAGCCAAATAAGTAATGAGTCAGCAATAATCCTTACTGAGCAACAAAAAAGTCAGTGTGCGCAATATTGTAGTGCTGCACAGACTGACGATAGTTATACACAACAAGTCCATAATAGACAAAACCCTGCTTCGAGTGTTGCTTATGAGTTAGTTATACCTGAAGCTTTACCGCCAAGAAATCGCTGGTCTGATTTTTTACCTATTTTGGGCAAAGAAGCCCGCGAAGCTGGTTATTTATTGCCATTACCTTTTGGTATTTCAATCGTCGGCTTGACCCAAGAGCAGCCCTTTAAGGTATCTAAAATAGGCTTGGAAATTGATGGTCAACAAAGTGACATTATTAATGACTTCATTGATGACACCATTACCGCTAAAAACCTTAAAGTATCAGACACCACCTACAACTTACGTTTTGATGCTTGGATTCTCCCCTTTTGGAATGTTTACGGCTTAGTCGGTAAAACTAACGGTAAAGCTGAGCTTGAATTAGACGTTAATCTAGAGCTACCAACCTTATTATTAGCCGCTACCGGTATTGGTAGTGGTTATAATGACAAACGCTGTACTAGCATCAATTTGCCATTCCAAGGTCCTGCACCCGGTCATTGCTTAGTTGCTGTTGAGGGCATAGCAACTACTTTACATTTTAATGGCACAGTACTTGGCTACGGGACTACCGTAGCCGGCGGTTACGGTGATTTTTTTGGTATGTTTGATGTTAATTACACCGAAGCCGATATCAATATCGCCATTAAAAAAACTCAGCAAACAGTTTATTCAACCCGTTTAGGTTGGAATGGCAGTATTGGCGTTTATCAGGGGCAAATATGGGTAGGAGCCATGAAACAAGATATTGAACAGCAGATAGCAGTTGCTACTCCAGGCAATAGAGTCACTGTACTTATCGATCAGCATACTAGCTCTCCGGTTAATTACCTTATTGGCGCACAATGGAACATTACTGAAGAATGGGCAGTCATTGCCGAAACCAACTTCGCTTTTAGTGATAGACAGCAATTTATGATGCAACTTGGTTATCGCTTCTAAATAAAACCTGGCCTAAATAAGCCCTTAGCTATATTTTTCAAAGGAAACTCAGATGTCAGAGCCAACCACCAACAGCACAGAAAATTTTACCGCTAACATTACCGAAAGTGCGCAAGGTGCCACTGATCTGCCGGCGGAATTATTACGCACAGAAATAGAGCAAGCCTCGGCACTTTACCAAATAATAATAGATTTCTTCAGCAACTATAGTTTTCAACTAGTAGGTGGCTTACTGATATTTTTATTGGGTTATGCTGTTGCCGGCAAAGTCGCTAAAGCGGTATTACACCTTTGTGAGAAACAAAAACTTGATGTCACCTTAAGTCGCTTCCTAGCCAGTACCACCAAAATGCTAGTGATGATAATGGTCAGTATTATAGCCTTAAGTAAAATTGGTATTAGTGTCACCCCTTTTATTGCCGCCATAGGCGCAATTTCATTAGGTGCTGGTTTAGCTTTACAGGGTTTATTAGCCAATTATGCTGCTGGCTTTAATATCATAATTATTCGCCCATTTGTCGTCGGTGATACCATTGAAGTACAAGGGGTAACAGGCATAGTTAAAGAGGTGCAATTAGCTTTTACCATCCTCGAAGATGAAAATTGCGCGGAGATCACTATTCCCAATAAACATATTGTTGGTGAAGTAGTGCTTAATTCAAGAAAAGATACGTTATTAAAACTCTCTGTTGGTATTTCGTATCAAGATAACCCTATCGAAGTAGTGCAACTTGTGGAGCGCACTTTAGCAAAGCTTGATATTTATACTGATGAAGTACGTATGCAAGTAGGTATTGATGGCTTTGCAGATAGCGCCATCACTATTGGCATAAGACTTTGGATACCAACAACAAATTTATACGCAGCCAAATATAGTGCCTATAAAGCGATTTATTTAGCTTTTGAGCAAGAAAAAATCACGATTCCATTCCCGCAACAAGATATACATCTGATTGAGCAACAAAAACGCCAACAAGCCTAATATTTATCAATTACGGAAGTAGACTAAAGTATTCGCGCCAGTACCCTCGCATACAGGATCTAGCGTTGACAAGGTAACTCCTTAATAAAAATATCGTTAAGCTTACTTAACGATATTTTTATTTGCCGCCTTAGCAGCGAAACAAGCTTCTTCATTTGCCCAATACCCGATAAACACTATACTTTAAAATTCTGTAGCCCATTAAAAGCTAAAAATAGATGCTCAATATTAAAGAAAAGGCTATCAATGAGTTACCGCATGGTTTTTACATCCCAATAAAGCCTAAAATACTCACTCAATTACAACGCCTAATGCGTGATAATGAAGCCATACTTGCCGACTTTGCTAAGGTTATTTCTAAGGACGTTAGTTTATCCGCTGAAGTACTTATGAATGTAAACTCTGCGCTTTTTTCTTTAGAAACAAAAATTACTGATATTCAACACGCCGTGTTTTTCATCGGGAAAGATGCAATTAATTCGCTCGCTACAGCAATATTATTTAAGCGCTCCTTTACTGAGCTTGACTGTTGTTTATCATTAGAAAGGTTTTGGGACGATTCAAAAGATATCGCTTATGCGATGACGTTCATTAATCAACAATTGCTGTCACCATTATCCGGTGGTGATTTATATACCATAGGGCTCTTTCATGATTGCGGTATTCCAGCCTTTTCACATAAATTTTCTGATTATAGAGAAACCCTTATCAAAGCAAATAGAGCTGAAGAAAACTCTACTTCCTTAGAAGAAAATAAATATGAAGTGAATCATGCCACGGTCGGTTATTTAATTGCCATGTCTTGGCATTTACCTGAGCAGGTATGCAACATCATACTCCATCACCACGATATCAACTTTCTATCGACTACCGCCAACACACATGAGAAATTAAGTTACGCAACATTAAAGCTTGCAGAAAATTTGGTTTACCGAAATAAGCGCCATAGTGAAGCCCCTGACTGGGGCCAAGTAAAAGCTGATATTTTAGCTATATTAGAGATTGATATGGATGACTACCTTGAGCTAGAAAAATACTATATCTCGCTGATATTGTAATCTGGATGCGAGTTTTAACCATCCTAACTAAATATCGTTAAGCGACCTTAACGATATTCTTATTAGCCGCTTTAGCATCAAGCAAAGCATCTTCAACATTGTGTAGTACATCCTGTAAAGAAAGGCCTTTTCGCCATGACGTCACTCCCATACTGCAAGTGATAGTATCTGTGGTAAACAATTGTTGAGCTATAGTTTCTCTAAGCTTATTAGAAAATTCATAGGGAGAAGTGACTTCTCCAGGTAAAACTACAATAAAGTTATCACTGTGCCAATGAATCAGTTGGCTGTTAGCCGCGATGTTTTTCTGAATGATATTAACCAAGTTGATCAAAATATCATCACCAACACTCGGGCCATAGGAATCATTAATACGCTTAAAATTATCAATATTTAGCTGCAATAAACTAAAACCCTCACCATCACGTTCAGCTTTCACATAAAAATTATGCAATATAGCCTGGCCTGCACGCCGATTAAAAGCATGGGTAAGTGGATCTTGCTTAGCAAGTTCTTCAAAAGCTTGCGTTACTCGTCCTAGTTCGGCCAAACGACGATAGATAAAAATCATCAAACTGAAAGTTAGCGTTACTCCTAAAGGCAAAAACTCATCAAGCTCCAAATGTTCATGCTCTTTTACCAAACCAATAATAAGCTCTAATACATCATATTGAGCAAATAAAAAAAACAAAACGACATTTATTGCCAATAGCCAGAGTCCGTCTCTAACAAATGAACGTCTATGTAAATATTGATAATGCAACATAGTTATCTCCTAGAATAATTTTATTTTTCTATAATCAACTAAAAGAAAAGTAAAGTAAATACGAGTAACTTTCACTAAAGTTAGTACATAAGCCCAATAACATTATTCACCATTAAGTTAAATTGTCTTTAACAGACAGTGACTAATATAAGTCATGAAAAATAAAAAGGCTTATGCCATAGTTAAGTTATAGAAATATATCGGAGTCAGCATGTTAACTCATATTCAAGAAATTATTGACAGCGTATCCAACAGCTATGGCGATGAATTCTTTACTAAAATCACATTAGCGCTCAACAAGGTAATTTCCGCTGATTATACTTTTATTGCTCGAATAAACTCGGAGACCTATAGCTGCAAAACAGAGCGATTAGTTGCCAAGGGAAAAGTTGCTGAAAATTTTCAATACTCGTTGAAGAACACTCCATGTGCAAATGTCGCCAATAACTCAGTATGTTTTTATGCAAAAGATGTCGGTAATTTTTACCCTGAAGACCAATTATTAATTGATATGAAAATTCAGGCCTATATCGGCACACCACTAATTGATTCTAAGCAGGAAGTCATCGGCTTAATTGTCGCTTTATTCGAAACTGAACATAATACAGAGCAAGAAACCACCGCGCTTTTTCAGCTATTTTCCGGCCGTATTGCCGCCGAATTAGAGCGTCTTGATTATGAGCATTCTCTTGAAGAAAAAATATCAACACGCACTAAAGAGTTATCGAACACAATAACTCAGTTACAACAAACACAAAAGCAATTAGTAGAGTCTGAAAAAATGTCTGCTCTGGGTAACTTAGTGGCGGGTGTTTCCCACGAGGTGAATACGCCTTTAGGTATAGCGATAACCACGCACAGTATCATGGCCGATGAATTAAAAAAATTGAAAGATAAACTGGATAGCAACAGCCTCAGTATGAAAGATATGGAAAACTTCCGTAATAATTCCGATAGTGCTTTAACTATGCAAGGGGAAAACTTAAACAGAGCTAAAAAATTAATCGAGAACTTCAAAAAAACCGCCGCAGATCAGCACCAATTAGAAATAGAAACGCTAGATATTGGCCAATATTATCAAAAAGTAATTTCTACCCTACGCTCAATGCTTAAACCTCAGAACGTGACTTTAGAAATTAACTGCCAAGACACCATAATGTTAGCCACTTACCCCGGAGTTCATGCCCAGATATTAACTAACTTAATCAATAACAGTGTTAAACATGGCTTTGTCAACAACAAAGAAGCCAGTACAGATACTGACAACATCAACCAAGAAAATAAAATAACAATTGAAATTAAACAGTTAACCGCTGATGAAGTCGAAGTTATTTACAGTGACAATGGTTGTGGTTTATCTAAAGAAGCCCAGCAACATGTTTTTGAGCCCTTCTTTACCACAGCACGCAATCAAGGTGGCATAGGTTTAGGTATGTCTATTGTATTTAACTTAATTAACCAAAAGATTAATGGCTCTATCGAGTTAAAAAACACTAGCTCTGGTGCGTGTTTTCACTATAAATTTAAAGAAAATAAGAGTAAATACAACGGATAAATTTATTTTGTAATGATTTATGTTCTCTGTATAATCCATGTTAATCGATAGTTTTACTTAAATATCATGGACGTTGACACATGCTTTCCTTTCAAAAGCCTCGCCTGAGTACTCTAGCCAATATACTAATCCCGCTAATGTTATCCTTTAGCTCTATTAGCTTTGCGACAGAAGTTCTAACTACTAAACCAGATACTGTAAATGAGAATCAGCACCTAGAAGGAGCCCTACCTTCTGCTTATTTCTACCTTGGCGGCAAGTTAGGTCTTAATCATTATCAGCATGGTTGTGAAGCATGGAGCCTTGATTGTGACAAAAACAGTGTTGCCGCAGGTCTTTTCGCTGGTTACCAATTTAATGAAACGTTTGCTTTTGAAGCTGCCTATATAGATTTAGGTGCAGCAAAAGCAACTTACCTCGACTCAGTAAATGAACATATTTATAAGGGCACAATGAAAGGCTTAAACCTATCTGCTGTTGGCTCAATTTACTTACTTGAAGATTTAGCGCTATTTGCTAAAGCCGGTGTATTTAACTGGTATGGCGAAAATAAAGGGCCTTTCTCAACAAGCAAAGCAGATGATTGGGCACCATCGGCTGGTGCCGGTGTGTCATATCAATTAAATGATTCATGGCAAGCACGTTTTGAATATCAGTACTTTCATCACTTAGGTAACGATACTATCGGTGGCACCAATGCCCACTTAACATCCATCGGTATCAGTTATCAATTTGGTCGCACAAGGCCAACCATAGTCACTAAAACTGTAATGAAGCCAGCGCCAATAAAGCTTGAAGAAGTCACCTTTCCACTCTTATTTGATTTTGATAGTAGTGAGCTTTTGTTGGTTGATTCATTAGCCGTCATTGTTCAGCGATTAACGAAATACCCTCAGGCGAACGTAATTTTACGTGGTTACTCAGACTCCAAAGGTAGCGATGCATATAACTTAGCCTTATCTCAACGACGAACAGATAAAATAGCAAGTTACCTTATCGCCAAAGGCGTGCAAGAACAGCAGATAACTTCTGAGTATTACGGTGAAAAGAATCCTATTTCAGATAATCTTACCGAAGAACACCGACACTTAAACCGACATGTACAGATATTGCTACCTAGCGTATTTATTAACACCACGCAGGAGCAAAAATAATGCAGCTTTTCACTTCAATTAAATATTTGTTTATCTCTTCATTGCTTTTATTGCTAACCGCCTGTGGCGAAGGCAGTAATTCAGGCTTCCCAACTGCTGAGTGTGGTAATGCTGGTAACCTTTGCATTAACTCATTTGTTATTAACCCTGATAAAGCTGCCATTCTGCTTGGTGGTACACAAACATATCAAGCCATAGCAACCTTAACCGACGGCAGTGAACGTGATATCACCGAGTTAGTGACTTGGTCTGTTGATGACCAGGAAAAAGCGGTAATAGTGGTAGACGGTAGTTCAGTTATTGCCACAGGCTTAGCCGAAGGTACAGTAAATATTTTAGCCAGCTATCGAGGTATAGATGTTACCGCTCAGCTTTCCGTTGGCGCAATTACTTTTACCATCAGCCCAATTGAAGCCAGTATTTTAACTGGTATGGTGCAGTCTTATAAAGCCTTCGCTATTTTACCCAGTGGCGTGCAAATAGAGGTAACAGAGCAAGCAACTTGGACATCAATTAATCCTATCATTGCTAGCCTCAATGCCGATGGTGCCACTATTGAAGTTACAGGCCTTACTAGCGGGCTAGATACTATCTCTGCAACCTATAATGGTAATAGCATTTTTGCTCAGCTTACCGTGATAAGCGCCACACCAGAATCATTGGTTATCACTCCTGCTAGCAGCACACTTCCTGCCGGCACTAGTCAACAATATAATGCTTATTTAACCACTACTGATAACGAAGTAATTGATGTAACCGCCAGCTCAACTTGGACGGTAGTCGATACAAGTATTGCCAGCATTGATGTTAACGCCTGGCTAACAGCTAACACTACCGGTGATACTCAAGTACAAGCATCCATTGTTCATGATGGCGTAACTCTAAGTAATACTGCGGCTTTATCTGTTAACAATGCCGCTCTTAGCAGCTTAGTTATTAGTCCAGAGAATGGTAAATTTCCTGTTGGTAAAATGGGTGTTTATCGTGCCGCGGCTTATTTTTCAGATGGTAGCGTCATAGATGTAACACGTGAGGCTTCATGGCAAGTAGCTGATGAAACTATTGGCCGCATTGTTGGCTCTGGTGTTTTCGCCGGCGATAGTATTGCTTTATTACCTGGAAAAACCTCGATTAGCGCAACTTTATTTTCGGTTAGCGATAGTACCAATGTTGAAGTAACAGCAGCTGAAATAAAGGCTATTAGCTTGAGTCCACAAGATGCCACTACACCCGTTGGCACTGCTATTAACTATCAAGCGTATGCTTTTTATTCAGATGGCAGTAAACGTAATATTACCCAACTTGGCGCTTGGTCAAGTAGCGAACCCAGTGTTGCTGCCATCGACTTTGTTGGCGCAAAATCAGGGCAAGCGACTGCTTTTACTGTTGGTACCACTGATATTGCTATTAGTTTTGATGGCATAACAAAATCCACCTCACTTACCGTTAGTAATGCTGTGGTAACAAAATTACAAATATCACCATTAGATCCTAGTGTGCCTGTCGGCATTGAAGGTCAGTTTACTGCTATCGCCTATTATTCAGATAAGACGACCGCTGATGTCACCGCCATGACTAATTGGTTAGTGGACGATTATACTGTTGCTGCAATTGTACCTACGGGTGATTTTTCTGGCTATGCCAAAGCGTTATCTCAAGGAACGACTCAATTAACCGCAACTTTTAAAGGTCAAAGCAGCAGTACTATAATTACGGTATCACCAGCAGTATTAGAATCACTGTCTTTATCGCCTGCTCAAATAACCATTCCCGTTGGCACCACGCAGCAATATCAATTATTTGGTGTTTTCTCTGATGGCACTAATCATGATCTGACTCTTTTTGCTAGCTATCAAAGTAGCAAACCTAGTATCGCCTCCATAGATACCACAGCCTTAGCAAGTGCTCATATCAACTCGACCAGCTCGGTAACGATTACCACCACTTATAATGGCATGCAAACCACTGCTTCATTATCCGTTTCTGCAGGAATACTTGAATACATTACACTTGAGCCTGCGGATCAGACTATCGCTGTTGGTCATAAAGGTCGCTTAGAAGCGAGAGCCTTTTATACCGGTGGTATAAATAAAGATATTACCGAACTGGCCACTTGGAGTGTCGATGATGGTGATGTCGCTTCGGTAGATAATACTCAAGCAGATGCAGGTAGTGTGCTTGGTATTAGTGAGGGAATAGTAACGGTAACGGCAAGTTTTTCAGGTGAACAAGCTGCCGGTATCACCACTGTGACTGCCGCTGTATTAGAAAGCGTCACCATATCGCCTATCTCTACAACGATTGCAGCGGGCTTAACTCAACAGTACCGATTGTTTGCAATATTTTCAGATAATACCAGCCGTGAAGTTACTCTGGTTAGTGACTGGCAGTCTGCAGACCCTACTGGTGCTTCTATTGATAGCAATGGCTTAGCCACTACTTATCAAGAATGGCAAACCGTAATAACAGGCACCTATCAGGGTTTAAGTGCTAGCTCAAATTTAACCATTACCAGCGCCGTAGCAAGTATTTTACAAATAACCCCCCCTAATCCAAGTAAACCACTAGGCACTGTAGGTAACTTTGTAGCGACCGTATTTTACACAGATGGCTATGCTGCGAATGTTACAGAGAGTACCACTTGGACCTCAAGTCAATCTGATGTGGTACAAATAAATGCCAGTGGAGCAAGTGCTGGCTTAGCTAGTGCAGACAAAATTGGTATAAGTGAAATAACCGCTAGTTTTTCTGGATTATCAGCAACAACCAATGCCACGGTAACTGCTGCGATATTAACCGACATTTACATTAACCCAGTAAATAGTGCTATCGATATTGGAGATAAAGTTAGCTATAACGCGATTTGCAAATTTAGTGATGGCTCATTACATAATTTACCAAGCAATGGTATATGGCAAAGTTCAAATACTGAAGTTGCTACCATTCAAATTACCGGTCCAACCACCGCATGGGCCACAGGAATCGATGGCGGGTCAGTAACAATCACTGCTAGTGTTGGTGATATTGTTAGTAATGCGGCAATATTAAAGGTGGCACCGAAAGTAATCCCTGTAGTTATTACTTCTATTCAAGTAACGCCTGCCACTGCGACTGTCGCCGTAGGTGCTCAAGATCAGTTGGCTGCCATCGCTTATTATTCTGATGGCTCAGATGCTGATATCACATCTAAAGCCACATGGCTTTCAGATAATAGCGATGTGGTAAACGTTACTACTACCGGTGATAATGCCGGTTTTGCTTATTCCATAGCAGTAGGAGAAGCAAATATTACCGCGGTGATGGATAACATAACCAGTAATAGCGCAAAGATTACCGTCATAGGTAAGACCCTTGATAACGTGCAAATAACACCTAACAATAAAAGCTATAAAGTTGGGGAAACTGCACAGTATTTTGTCCGAGCTATTTATGATGATTATAGTAGTAAAGATGTTACCGCTGTTACACAAATTCAAAGTAAAAATCCAGCTATTGCCGTCTTTGATGAAAATAACCTAATGACAGCTGTTGGAATTGGTGATGGAGAGCTTACTGTTACCTATCAAGGCATGGTAAGTGAAAGAGAGTTTTTACACGTTTTTGCTCCAGCTCCTACACCACCAACACTTGAAGTATCGCCAGCCAACATTGAAGTACCACAAAGTACCATTGTTCGTTACACGGCAACATTGCATTATGCTGATGGCACCAATAAGGATGTTACCAGCCAAGCATTATGGTTATCTAACAACACTAATATTGTGAACATTGTGCCGAATGGAGAAGATGCTGGTTTTGCCCTGGCTACTAGCGCAGGTACCACTACCATTAGCGCTAGCTTTGAGGGCGTAAATAGTAATACCGCTGAGGTAACTGTACTAGCAATAGAGTTGCTATCCATTGAAATTGTCATCGAGGATAATGCCAGTTTCCCTGAAGGTACGATCAAACATTACACCGCATTTGCTACCTATAACGATGAAAGTGTTGTCGAAATAACCCGAGATGCCACTTGGAAAAGTGATAATACTAGCACTGTAGTGACGGCAAAAGGTTTCGTATATGGCGTTAACATTGGTGAAACCAATATTAACATTTATTTTCAGGGAAAGAGTGACGACCAAGCAGTTGTAGTTACCGATGCGGTAGCAACTAGCTTAACGATCACACCTAGCTATCATGAAATGGCTGTGCATTCGACGGTAGATTATACTGTTGTCGCGATATTATCTGACGGCACTACTGAGAATGTTACTAAAGACGTGCTTAAGAGTGCAACCGGAACAGCCGAACTAGCAATAATTTATCAAGAAGACTCGTTAGTTAAAGTAGAAGGTATCACTAGTGGTAATGCTGTTGTACAAGCTAATTATCAGAGCTTAAGTGCTACTGCTAATATTGTAATATTACCGGCCACGTTAGCTTCAATTACTATCACTCCTTTGGATGAAACTATTTCACTTGGCTCAACCCTCCAATATCAGGCAAGAGCACAATATAGTGATGGTTCTGAAGTAAATATTACTGAGCAAGCAAACTGGCTTAGTACTGAGCTAGCTATTGCTGCTATCGATAATAATACTTATGTCGGTTTAGCGTCAGGTATATCTGCTGGAACAACAACAATTCAAGCGACATTTAATGGTATCAGTGCATCGACCAGTTTAACCATTGATGCCAGTTGTGGCACAGGCAAGCCTGATAGCATCTACATACTTCCTGAAAATGCAGTGATCAGTTTAAATACTGAAATGCAGTACACTCTTTATGGGTTATGGTCGAATGGCTGTACCGCACAGCTAACGCAAAACAATGCGGCAAAGTGGTCAAGTAGCGATAACAAAATAGTATCCATCGGTAAAAAAGACGGTATTGCATTAGCTAAAAAGCTTGGGTCAACAACAATCAATGCCGATTATCAAAGCTTATCAGCAATGCCTGTCAACGTTACGGTAACTAACGAAGAAGTGTTATCAGTGAGTATTCAGCCCGCACCATCGTCAATTTTATCTAAAGGAGCTTCGCTAAGTTATTTATGTTCAGCAAGGACAGCCATTGATGGTGTCGAACAAGCAGAGAAGTTTGTTACTGGTTTAGCAAGTTTCAGCTCAAACGATATCAGCCTAGCTGTTATTGCTGGTAATAATGGCAGCACTCAAACGGTAACCGCGCAGAATAAAACAGGAAGTACCACTATCACCTGTAGTTATGGTGGTAAAGAAAGTAGCTCTAGTTTAACCGTACAATAAAAAGATAAAAGTTAACAACTCTATTTTAAAGCACACCAACATCACTATGTTAGTGTGCTTTATATCTAATTACCGATTACAAAAGACTAATAAATAATCAATTAAACGACTTCTTTTAAGTTATGACTTCTGTATAATTCACCTTAATCAGTTGTTTTTTCTAAATATCATGGACGCTCTTACATGTTCCTCTTTCAAAAGTCTCGCCTAAGCTCCCTAGTAAGTATATTGATTCCTATTGCGCTATTTTTTAGCTTTAATGCCCATGCGGTGGAAGATCAAAAAACCAAGCAAAATATTGAAAATACCGACCAGCAAGCACAAGCTGCCTTACCCTCTTCTTATTTCTACCTCGGAGGTAAATTAGGGGTAAACCATTATCAACATGGCTGTGAAGCTTGGAGCCTTGATTGTGATAAAAACAGCTTTGCTGCCGGAGTTTTTACCGGTTACCAGTTTAATGAAAACTTTGCTGTGGAAGCTGCCTACATAGATTTAGGTGACGCGAAAGCAAGCTACTTAGAAAATGGTAATGTCTATCAACATACTGGTAGCATGAAAGGCTTAGAGCTGTCCGCACTTGGTTCACTTTATCTCACAGAAGAGATTGCTGCATTTGCTAAGGCTGGCATCTTTAATTGGCACGGCGAAAATAAAGGTCCTTTTAATAAAACCAATGCCGATGATTGGTCAACAACCGTTGGCGCTGGCATAACGTATCAACTAAACGATGCTTGGCAAGCACGCTTTGAGTATCAATACTTTAATAATTTAGGTAACGATACTATTGGTGGCACCAATGCACACTTAACCTCTATCGGTATCAGTTATCAATTTGGTCGAACTAGACCAAGCATAGTTACTAAAACCGTGGTGAAATTTGCCCCGATAGAGCTTGAAGAAGTCACCTTCCCACTATTATTTGATTTTGATAAGAGCAACTTATTACTGACCGATTCATTAAACGTGGTTATTAATCGCTTAACCAAATACCGTCAAACCCAAGTGATTTTACACGGTTACTCTGACAATAAAGGCAGTAGTGCCTACAACTTAGCGCTGTCTAAGCGACGTGTTGATAGCATCGCCAATTACCTGATAGCTGCTGGCGTTAATAAAGAACAAATAACCACTGATTATTTTGGTGAGCAATATCCGGTATCAGATAATACCACTGAAGAGCACAGACACTTAAATCGTAATGTGAAAATATTGCTACCTAAAACCTTTGTTAAAGCACCGCAGGAGCAATAAGAATGACTTTTTTATCTCGCGCTAAATATCTTATTTCGTCATTATTACTTTTGCTCTTAACCGCTTGTGGTGAAGGCAGTAACTCAGGTTTTCCTACTGCCGATTGTGGTGGCGATGGTAACTTATGTGTCAGTGAATTTACCATCACGCCAAAAAACGCTGCCGTTGTTGTTGGCGATAGCCAAACGTATCAAGCCATTGCGACCTTAACTGATGGTAGCAAACTTGATATTAGCGAGCGTATCACTTGGGCAGTTGATAATGCAGCCATTGCCACAATTGCGGTAGATGGTAGTAGCGTTGTAGCTACTGGCGTTGCCGATGGTGTAGCTATTATTACTGGACAATATCGTGACATGAATGCCAGTGCCCAACTTTCTGTTGGCACTATTACCTTTAATATCATGCCAAGTACTGCCACCATACTCACTGATATGCAGCAAAATTATCAGGCCTTTGCCATTTTCCCTAATGGCGTACAAATAGAAATTACAGAGCAAGTTGATTGGGCAAGCGATAATATTGCTATTGCTACCATTAATGGTGCAGGTAGCCTAGTTACCGCAACAGGCTTAAGTCAAGGCTTGGTCACTATCTCTGCCAGTTATAGTGGTAGGTCTATTGATGCTCAATTAAAAGTCATCAATAGTACTGCCGAAACGCTGGTGATTACACCAGCAAGTGCGGTAATACCACTAGGTACAGCAAAACAATATAACGCCTTTTTGACCACCACTAGTGGCGAAGTGATTGATGTTTCTAAAACCGTTAACTGGCACATTGTCGATTCAACAATTGCCATTATTGATGATAGCGCCTGGCTAACTACTACAAAAATAGGTTCAACCGAAATCACCGCGGATATAGTCCATAGCAACAACACCTTAACCGCAAGCTCTGCCTTAACGGTTAATAATGCTCAGCTTGAAACTATTGCCATTACGCCAGTCGATGGCATATATCCTGTGGGGAAAATTGGTGTCTATCGCGCCAATGCCCATTATGCTGATGGTAATGTTATTGATGTAACGCGAGAAACTACTTGGCAGGTAGCAGATACCAACATAGGCACTATTGTTGAATCAGGTATTTTTGCCGGTGATAGTGTTGCTTTATCTCCAGGAAAAACCGCGGTTAGTGCCAGATTTCAAGCACTTACTAGCCAAACCAATGTTGAAGTAACCACGGCTAAAACTATCAAGATAAGCATTAGTCCAATTGATGCCACTACGCCGGTTGGTACACAACTCGCTTATCAAGGCTATGCGCTCTATTCTGACGGCACTAAGCGTAATATTACCGCATTGGCAGCTTGGTCAAGTAGCGAATCGAGTGTCGCCGCTATCGGTTTCACTGGTGCTTTATCTGGCATAGCCAATGCACTTGCCATTGGTACCACCAATATCTCAGTTAATTATGACGGCTTAGCGGCCAGCACATCATTAACCGTGACTAATGCGGTAGTGACTAACTTGCAGGTTTCGCCTTTAAACCCAAGCGTGCCCGTAGGTATTGAAGGGCAATTTACCGCTATTGCCTATTATTCAGATAATACCACTGTCGATGTTACTCATAACGCTAACTGGACAGTTGATGACTACAGTATCGCTGCAGTTATTCCTAATGGTGAATTTGGCGGCTATGCTAAAGCATTAAGTGAAGGCTCAAATCAATTAACCGCCAGTTTTAATGGTCAGATTGTCAGCACACCAATAACAGTTACTGCAGCGACACTTAGCTCCTTATCTTTATCGCCATCAACCGCTGAAATTCCTGCTGGCACCACGCAGCAATATCAATTATTTGGTCTGTTTTCTGATGGTACAAATCACGACTTAACAGCATTTGCTAGTTTTCAAACCAGCAATAATGCTTCAGTTTCAATTGACAGTAATGGTCTTGCTACCGCCCATAACGATGGTGCCAATCCTATAACAGTTACCGCCAGTTATAATGGTATGCAAGCTACTGCATCATTAATCGTTACTGCCGGTTTATTAGACTACATTCAAGTCCGCCCTCGCGAACAAGATGTCGCTATTGGCCATAAAGGCCAGCTGCAAGCCCGCGCTATTTATACTGATGGTTCAAGTACCGATATTACTTATCTTGCGACTTGGAGCCTTGATGATGGTGATATTGCCTCAGTTGATAATACCAGCACAGATGCAGGCGAAGTTTTAGGAATTAGCCAAGGAGTGGTGACTGTTACTGCTAGTTATTTTGGTAAAACTGCCACAAATACCACCACAGTAACAGCAGCAGTGTTAGAGAGGGTTAGCATTACCCCCATTACTAAGACTATTGCCGCCGGCTTAACACAGCAATATGCATTAACGGCTGAATTCTCAGATAAAAGTAGCACTGATGTTACTAAGAGCAGTGACTGGCTATCAAGCGATCCAGCGACAGTCTCGATTGATAGCTTAGGCTTAGCCACTAGTTATGTTGAAGGAAAAGTGACCATAACCGGTACTTACCAAGGCATGTCAGCTGCTGCAACCCTAACAATTACTGGCGCCGAGTTGTTAAGTATACAAGTAACACCAAATGATCCGAAAGAGCCACTGGGCACCGAGGGGAAATTTACCGCAACAGCTTATTATACCGATGGCTATGCTGCCGACATCAGCAGCAGTGCCACTTGGTCATCACTTGATGACAATATCGTTCATATCACTACCAGTGGTATTGCTGGCGGCCAAGCCAGCGCTGATAAAATTGGTGTTAGTGTAATCACTGCAACATTCCTCGGGAAAAGCAGTTCAACAACGGCAACAGTGACTGAGGCCATATTAGAGAGTTTAGTTATTTCGCCGCCAAGCGCAGATGTACCACAAGGAACTAGTTATCAATATCGAGCTGATGGCATATACAGCGATAAAGTTGTTAAGGATCTAACCAACGCAGCTAATTGGCAAACCGGTAATGACAGCTTTGCTACCATTAACAGTACTGGCTTAGCCAAAGGTGAAAACCAAGGGGTAACCAGCATTACCGCCAGCATTGATAGTATTTCAGCCACGGCAGAAATTAAAGTCACGCCTCCGGCGCTAGATCATCTTGAAATATCACCTAGCTCATGGCAGTTACCTTTAGGAACAAGCACTAAATTAATCGCTTATGCCTATAACAGTGCGGGCACTAAAACTGATATTAGCAATGATGCAAATTGGCGGGTATTAGCCACTGGCACTGATAATATTCATGTTGATAATACTGCGACTAATGGCGGCTTTGTTAGTTCAATTGCCATAGGTAACGGCATAGTAGAAGTCAGTTATGCCGGTTTAACAGCAACCGCAGAAGTTGATGTCACTGACGCGACAGTAGAGTCAATATCGATAAGTCCACTGGATGCTGAAATCAATTTCCCGGGTAGTCAGCAATATACTGCCATGGCAACCTTGACCGATGGCACTGTTGTCGATTATACCAAAACCGTTTCTTGGCACAGTAGTAATAAAACGGTTGCCTCCATTGATGCCGTTCACTTAGAAACCTTAGGCTTCGCGAAAGCAGTTAGTGACGGTAGCACCACCATCAAGGCCTCATTTGGCCCTATCTTTACTGAAACCACATTAACGGTGGCCTTGCTAGGCGGAGGAATTGATAATATTCAAATACTTCCACATGTTAACCACATTGTCGTGGATGAAAAAGTGCAGTTAACCTGTTCCATTATCCATGTTGATTTTACCCTAAGTGACTGTAACGATGATGTCGTTTGGACTATGGCCGATGATAGCCTTGCTCATGTAGTGCCTACTGGCAGCAGTGGTGGTTTAGTTACTGGCTTAAAGGCTGGCACAACCCGTGTTTTTGCTAGTTATAATGGTGTTACCAGTAGTAACTTTGACGGTCAAGTTACCGTGAGTGAACTAGTATTAGAGTCTATTACGGTTAGCCCAAGCACTAAAACCCTTGCCAGAGATCAAGCTTTTACCTTTAAGGCCATGGCTCACTACAATAATGGCGATGATAAAGATATTTCCAGTAGTGTTACCTGGTCGGTAAGCAAACCCAATATTGTCACCATCAATAACAAGGGTCGAGTAATAGGTAAAAGTGTTGGAGATAGTCAGGTAACCGCGCGCTTAAATGATCTTAGTGGACAAGCAAACCTTACCATTGATAACCGCACATATTTTTCGACAGAGTTTATCCCTGACCCTAGCTCACTTACCGTCGGTGATAGTATTGATATTACCTGTATGGTCACCTATGACTTTCCTCCTGCAGGTGGCGATCCAATTGTGGTCGACATGACCGAACAAGCAACCTGGAATTTTAAATACTCAATTGATGATATAGGTACGATAAGCAATGCTCCCGGTAGTAAAGGCCACTTTGAAGCGACTAAAGCGGGCTCTAATGTAATATCCTGCATGCTGCCACAATCAAATGGCAGCTTTATTGCACCAAATATTAGAGTCACAGTAACAAATTAATCAAAAGAGAGGGATTCATGATGCTCAACAAAGGAATTTTAATTGCCGCGCTAATGTTGCTTACCGGTTGTGAAACAGCAAGTATTGCCGATAAAGCACCAGTTAACGAAGATTCAGCTTACACACTATATTTTGGTGGCGATATTGTCACCATGGCAGGTGAGCAAGCTAGCTATGCAGAAGCTGTTGTTGAGCATAAGGGTAGAATCGTTTTTGTTGGCAATAAAGAGTCGGCATTAAGACAATACCCTGCTGCCATGACTCAAATGGATCTACAAGGTAACACCATGTTACCTGGCTTTATTGACCCCCATAGCCACTTTATGTCGGCACTGATGATGGTCAATCAAGTCAATGTCGCCGCTCCGCCCGTTGGTACCGCCACCAATATTGCGCAAATCATCGCTAAACTTGCCGCTTATCAGCAAGAGCAAAATATTGCCGAGGGAGGTTGGCTTGTTGGTTGGGGCTATGACCAAGAGCTTATCGAAGAAAAGCGACATATCATCAAAACCGACCTAGATGCAGCTTTCCCAAATCATAAAGTCATTGTTATTCATGTTTCTATGCATGGCGCGGTACTAAACTCTAACGCCCTTGCCTGGGCAAATATTGATAAAAACACTAAAACGCCAAAAGGTGGTGTTATTGCCAGAATGCCAAACAGTAATGAACCAGCAGGTTTAATTATGGAAATGGCTTATATACCGGTTTTTGAAAAGCTACCGCAACCCAGCGAAGCAGAAATGTTTGATTTAATGGCAAAAGCACAAGAGCATTATACCAGCCAAGGTTACACCCATGCGGTCGAAGGTTTTACTCACACCAAACATATAGATTTTTTATTAAAAGCGGCGCAGCAAGATAAGTTAGTCATTGATATTGCTTCATTAGCGGCTTTTACTGAAATGGATAAATGGTTTGATAATCCCAAATATAAGTTTGGTGAATATCAGAACAAATTTAAACTTCAAGCCTGTAAAATTACTTTAGATGGCTCCCCACAAGGAAAAACAGCTTTTGTCTCAAAGCCTTACTTAACAACCGGACCTGTGGGTCAAGAACATTGGCACGGTGAATCATCGATTACCCAAACACAGCTTGATGCCTTAACGAAAAAAATGTTTGCTGCTAATATTCCGCTGCAAATACATACCAATGGTGATGCCGCTATTGATATGATGATTAAATCCGTCGAAAGCGCCGGTATCACCGCCAAAGACGACAGGCGCACCGTTATTGTCCATTCTCAATTTCAACGACCAGAGCACTTAGCTAAGTATGTCGAACTAGGTTTAACACCTTCATATTTTTCTATGCACACCTATTTTTGGGGTGATGTACATGTTAAAAATATTGGTAAAAAACAAGCAGATTTTATCAGCCCTATGAAGGCTGCCAAAGAGGCAGGGCTTATTACTTCCAACCATTCTGATTTTAATGTTACACCATTAGACCCATTTTTTATCATGTGGTCAGCCATGGCACGTGAATCAAGATCTGGCGCGATTATTGGTGCTGAACAACGTATTGATGCCTATAGTGCCTTACAAGCTTTAACCACAGGTCCTGCCTATCAGTTCTTTGAAGAAAACCGTAAAGGCATGATCAAGGAAGGTTTATTAGCGGACTTTGTTATTGTTGAAAATAACCCGTTAAAGCAGGAAGTTAGAGAGATTAAAAATAATAAAGTGCTAACTACCATTAAAGAAGGTAAAACTGTTTTCAATCTATTGAATTTAGTTGGTGATGACCAAGATCAGCACGGTTGTAAAAGCTCCGCCGGCTACGCTTGGTGTACTAACACTAATCAATGTGAGCGCCCTTGGCTATTAGCGAAAGAACAAAACTTTACCAATGAACCAGCAGCTTTTACAGCATTTTGCAAAAACTAACAGTGTTGGGCCCCATCAACTCTGAGTTAAAATACTAAGTAAAGACACAGCAATACCCTAGCCGCTCAAGCTAGGGTTTTCTCATCCAATCACTTAGTCAATCAGTTCATCAATTAGCAAGCATATTCCATCTTAAAAACCCACATAGTGTGTGTGGCCTTTAACTTTACACACTATATATTGTGTTTATTTCTAAACTGACCCTAATTTGTATGTTCTAGATCAATAAAGCAGACCTAACAAATACTATATATTGTGCCTAACAAAACAATAACACCTATATATAGGTAAATAGATGGATTTTAACTGCATAACACCCAGTGTCGTTTTTCAAGAAGTCCCTAATGAGATCAGTTTATGTTTTAGCATCACTGGTTGCAAAGTTGGCTGTAAGGGTTGTCACAGTACCGAGTTATGGGATCAGAAAAATGGCCTAAAGCTCACCAATCAACTCTTTATTCAATACCTTAAAAAGTACCAAGGTTTAATCAGCTGCGTGGTCTTTTTTGGCGGTGAATGGCAACCAAGTGCCTTAATTGAAAAACTGCTTATCGCTAAAAACTTTGGCCTGAAGACCTGCCTTTATTCAGGTGAAGAAGCTGGTGAAAAGTATATTGATCTTAGAATTACTCAACACCTTAATTTTTTAAAAACAGGAGCCTGGCGACCTGAACTCGGTGGTTTAGCAAGCAGTACCACCAATCAAATTTTCCGTGATTTATCTACGGGTAAAAAATTAAATTACTTATTCACTAAAAATAATATCGACGCAAATCAATTCAACTTGCTCACTACAAAAGGAACAAACAATGTTGCGGCTTAACCAAGAACAAATCACTCATAAGAAAGACTTCATTAAAGACTATTTTTCGGCAAAAAATGCCGCTGATGGCTCTAAAATTGATGCCAATGCCAATGTTAGCCATAAAAACATTGCCACGCTTGAAGCTGAATTATTAAAAGACTGCTTTGTGCAAATTAACCGCGCCTTGGTGCATGACAAAATACGCGATACCTTTGATGCTGATTTAGCCAAAGAGTACCTACGTCAAATAGAAGATCATGAAATTTATGTTCATGATGAAACCAGTTTAAAGCCTTACTGCACCTCTATTAGCATGTATCCATTTTTGCTTGATGGACTAACTAAGTTAGGCGGCGAGTCGAAAGCACCGAAACATTTAGCGTCTTTTTGTGGTTCTTTTGTTAATCTTATTTTTGCGATTTCAGCACAATTTGCTGGTGCGGTAGCCACAGTGGAGTTCCTTACTTATTTTGATTATTTTTCCCGCCTTGAATACGGTAATGACTACCTAAATACGCACAAATCTGAGATAGAAAATCACTTACAGCATGTGGTCTATGCCATTAATCAACCCGCGGCAGCGCGTGGTTATCAGAGTGTATTTTGGAATGTTTCATTATTTGATCAATACTATTTTGCTTCAATGTTCAGTGAATTTGTTTTCCCTGACTTTAGTAAACCTAATTGGCAGACCGTTGATCAGTTACAACACTTCTTTTTAGGCTGGCTCAATAAAGAGCGAGAGCAAGCAGTACTCACCTTCCCTGTAGTTACTGCAGCTATGTTAACTAAAAATGGCCAATGTAAAGATCAAGCCTTTGCGCAAAAATTAGCACAGCAAAAAGCCGAGGGTAATTCATTCTTTATCTACTTATCTGATAGTGCTGATTCATTGGCTTCGTGCTGTCGATTACGTAATGAAATATCCGACAATACTTTCTCCTATACCCTAGGCGCAGGTGGCGTTGCTACCGGTTCAATTAACGTTATTACCATTAACATGAACCGCTTAGTGCAAGACGGTCGTGACTTAAAAACAGAAATTGAAAAAATACAAAAGTATCAGGTGGCTTATCGCAAGTTGATGGAAGAGTACAAAGAGCAAGGCGCTTTATCGGTCTATGACGCTGGCTTTATCTCTTTAGATAAACAATTTCTCACCATAGGCATTAATGGTATGGCAGAAGCCGCTGAATTTTCAAACCTTGTTGTTGGTAATAATGATGAATATAAACAGTTTGTTAGTGCACAGTTAAAAGTGATTTATCAAGCTAACCAAGCGGCGAAAAAAGAATTTGGCTATATGTTTAATACCGAGTTTGTCCCTGCGGAAAACCTCGGTATAAAAAATGCTAAATGGGATAAGAAGGACGGCTATCAGGTAGCACGTGATTGTTATAACTCGTACTTCTATGTGGTTGAGGATGATGAAACCAACCATCTCGACAAGTTTGTTATGCACGGCAAAGAAATGATTCAGTACCTTGATGGTGGCTCAGCGCTACATTTAAACTTAGATGAGGCCTTATCTGCCGAGGCTTATTTAAAACTCTTCAATGTTGCCGCAGCTACAGGCTGTAATTATTTTTGCATCAACGTGAAGATTACTATTTGTAATGACTGTGAAAAAATTGATAAACGCACTTTGCATGTCTGTTCAAGTTGCGGCAGTGACAACATAGATCACGGTACTCGGGTTATTGGCTATTTAAAACGGGTTACTTCCTTTAGCCAGGGCCGACAAAAAGAGCATGCGCTGCGCCACTATCATAAAGAAAGTGCCTAATAACTCCCACCCAAGCCACCTTGTCAATAACAAACAAGGTGGCTTGATAGACTCTTCAACCACTGCATGTAATAATTTTCAGCCCGAAATATGTTTTTTAAGGCTGCTTTAACATGATTAATTTTGCCGTTATCGGTACCAGTAAGATCTCTGACGCTTTTATTGAGGCGGCAAGGCAAGATCCTCGCTTTAATTTAGTGGCTGTTTATTCTCGCCATCAAACAACGGCACAAGCTTTTGCCAATAAGCATAACATTGCACATTGTTTTACTGATTTAGCCTTATTAGCAGACAGCAACCTTATTGATGCCGTATATATTGCCTCACCCAACAACTTTCACGCACAGCAAAGTATTACCATGCTTAAGGGCGGTAAACATGTACTCTGTGAAAAACCTGTGGCAATTACCTGTGCTGAGCTTGCACAAATGGTTGCCGCCGCTAAAGCAAACAAGGTTACTTTTATGGAAGCAATGCTGGTGACTTTTCTGCCTAACTACCAGCAAATAAAAAAACAGTTAAATGCACTTGGCAACATACGAAAATATAGCGCATCATTTTGTCAATTTTCGTCTAGGTATCCAGCGTATTTACGGGGTGAAAATCCAAATACCTTTAATTTAAATTTTGGCAATGGTGCTTTAATGGATATTGGTATTTATCCCTTATATTTGGCAATAGATTTGTTTGGTTTACCGGCAGAGGTAATAGGTCATAGTTATAAATTACCAACGGGGGTTGATGGTTATGGCGATCTATTATTGAATTACGATTTCCCAGATACAGATAATAACCAAGCCGCTTTACAAGTACATATAAGTTACTCGAAACTGAGTAATGGCAGCAATGTTTGCGAAATCCAGGGCGAAAATGGTTATTTAATGTGGCAACATTCATCATTGTTCAATGAAGTTTCTTTGCATTTAAATGACGGGAGTTGCCAAACGTTAACATTGGCGCAAACTGATAATAGAATGACCTACGAACTTAGCCATTTTATCGATTTAATAGAAAGTGGTAACAATGAATCTTCAGTGAATAGCTGGCAGCTTTCGAAGCAGGTATTAACTGTGATAGAACAGGCAAGAAAACAACAAGGTATTATTTACCCTGCAGATAAATGAGCAGAAAATTAACACCGGAGTGTTAACTAAGTCAGTGCCTACGTTAAGTGGCAGTTACCTTATAAGCACAACGCCTTGCGCCATCGACAATATGTTCTTCGCGACTGACCTCGGCAACTTCACTCATTAAGGTTTGAAACATCTGTAATTCTGAGCGGCAGAAACTTAAGCACTTAGTGGCTGCCGCACAAATCGGGCAATGGTTTTCCATTAACCAATATATGCCGTCATGCTGCTCTACTGTTGCCATATAACCTTCATCACTGCGCAGTTTAGCTAAGGTTTGCAACTTTTCTTCAATACCAAAGCGATCGGCAAGGGCTAATCTATAATTGGCCATCGCCGTTTCTTCTCGATGGCTGATCAATTTTTCCATACCATCATCACCAAATAAAGTGATGACAGAGTCCAGTAACTGCACGGTTAATTCATCATGACGATCAGCAAAGCGACTATTGCCTTTATCTGTTAATGACCAATAACGTGTTGGTCTGCCACGAGCTGCTTTTTCATCTTTAAAAACCACATCGCCCGAGTCTTCCAAACCTTGTACATGCTGACGCACCCCCATGGTGGTAAGAGCCAATTCACTCGCCAATATTTTTGCCGTTAACGGCCCTTGGGTCTTTAATAGCTGAATTATTTTTTCATGAGTCTTCATTAGATCTCCGACCGAAAGGTTATGTATAGCGCCATTATTACCCATTTCCGCCATGATTTCATCGTCTAGTACAATATTAAGTAAAGTTTTTTGTTTATATTTTACTTGATCTTCTTTAGTAAAGTGTTTACCTTATTAAATAAATGAAAAGCTTTACTTAATACCGGGAAAAAATTGTGATGAATTTAGTTATTATCAGTGCCAGTCAACGTACTCAGTCACAAAGCGCTAAAGTTGCTGAATACCTAGCTGACAACAGCGGTCAATTTAGTAGCGTTCGGCATATTGAATTATGTAAACAGCGCCTGCCCATGTGGGATGGTGAAGAGATGAGTAAACAACAAGATGATAGTGATTGGCTGGCCATTAATGTTCAATTACAAGCGATGGATGCCTTAATACTTATTACCCCAGAATGGGGTGGCACAGCCTCACCGTTATTAAAAAATTTATTGATGATGGCGCAAGCCACTGATATCGGCCATAAACCGGTACTGCTGGTGTCTGTGGTTAATGGCATAAGTGGCGCTTACCCTATTGCAGAATTACGCATGAATGCCTTTTCCAATAACAAGTTAGTTGCTATTCCCGATCACCTAATTATTAGAAATGTTGAAGAAATTCTAAATACAATTAATAAAGATGATCAGCAAAAAGATGAAGCGATAACTCGCCGAGATAAAAGTATGCGTCATCGCATTGGTTATAGTTTACATACTTTACTGCATTACAGCCAAGCGATGAAATCTTTACGTGAAACCTTGCAAGGCAACACTTATAACGATGAACACTTATACCCATACGGCATGTAAATAAAGCACAAACAATAAGAATCAGTTAAAACAACGAGGAGTTATTATGAATTTAAACCAAGTCACCCTTACGGTCATCAATATGGACGAAAGTACTGAGTTTTATCGTCGTTTAGGTTTCCTTCAAATTGTGGATACGCCACATTATGCTCGTTTCGCTTGCCCTGATGACGGCGCTACGTTTTCATTAACCTTAACAGAAGCTGATACGCTAACTACTGAGCAAAACAAGCTAAGTAGCGGTACCACTATTTACTTTGAGCATCAAGAATTAGACGAATGGGTAGAGACTATAAAGAGCCGAGGCATTGAATTTAAGCAATTGCCTATTGCGCAATCTTACCTGTGGCGCGAGGCGATATTACATGATCCCAGTGGTAATAAAATAAAACTCTATTGGGCCGGAGAGCACCGTTTAAACCCACCATGGCGAGTTGATAAAACATACCAAGCATAAGCAAATAAACTACTATAAAAAGCATACGTTTAAAACGTAAAGGAGAGCACAATGATCACTTTAGAACACATTAACTTAGTTGTTAGCGATATAGAAAAAAGTTTAGCTTTTTACCGCGCCGCTTTTCCACACTGGCATGTACGTGGCGGTGACAAAGGTGAATGGTCAGGAAAGCCGAGAAACTGGTTACATTTTGGTGATGATTATCAATACATTGCCTTGGCCGATAATGGCGTTGGTGACAATAGAGATCTAACCGGTCATCAAGTAGGCTTAGCGCATTTTGCTTATGTCACCAGTGACCTAAAAGGCACCATAGCGCGGATAACACAAGCAGGCTTCCCCATTCATAAAGACGGTACCCCTGATGAATATCGAGAAAACATCTATTTCCTGGATGCAGATGGTTATGAAGTCGAATTTGTGCAATATCACACTGATGTGCCTGAGCTAAGAAACCGCTACTAAGCAGCAATGATAAGCCCATTCAATGTTGATAAATACTGGTTACAATCTTTACAGTATTCATCAACATAGCTTAAACTTAACCACATATGCACACATTTCTGCAAGTTAAGGTTTCTCATGGGTAAGTTCCAATGGCTATTTATTTTTCTATTTCTTTCCGGTTGTGCCACTTTAGGCGTAATGGAATTTGATAAGTTATATGGCCCTAGTCATGTCGACAATAGGCTAAGCCAGCCAAAGGCGACCACAGCGCAAGCAATACACTTTAATCAACAAATACAGCCTATTATCGAAAATCGCTGTGTTGTTTGTCACGGCTGTTACGATGCTCCTTGCCAGTTAAAAATGGAAAGCCGCGCCGGTATTGAGCGTGGTGCCAATAAGGCCATAGTTTATAGTGGTGAACGTTTACTTACCGCCAACATTAGCGACAGTTTAAGCAAATTAACTGAGTTGAATCGCGAGAGCTTAGCGCCATTGCGCCAGCAAGGCTTTTTTTCGGTACTTAATGAGCGCCAACAAACTGAGCAGGCTAATACTCAAGCCGGTTTACTCTATCAAATGGTACAGCTAAAGAAACAGCATCCTCTGCCCAACGAAGCATTACTGAATGACAGCTTCGATGTTTCACTCGATAGAAGCCAGCAGTGCCCAACCATTGAAGAATTTGAGCAATACAAGAGTAACTTCCCGCTTGGTGGTATGCCTTATGCCTTGCCTGGATTATCAGCGCAAGAACATAGCAAACTAACTACTTGGTTGGCCCAAGGCGCAATCATGCCAGCAACAACACCGCCGACTAGCGCAGAACAACAAATGATTAACCGTTGGGAAAAATTACTTAATGGTAGTTCTGCAAAAGAACAGCTCATTGCGCGTTATTTATATGAGCATTTATACCTAGCCAATTTATATTTTGATAAGGCACAAACAAGTTATTTCAAACTGGTGCGCTCAACTACCGCCAGTGGCGAAAAAATCGCGGTTATTACTACCCGCCGACCTTTTGATTCACCTTATGCCGATGGTCGTACTAATGCAGTAGTTGATAAGCCAGAGGTGTTTTATCGACTGATTAAACATAACGATAGCATTATTGCCAAGCGCCATATGCCCTACCCGTTTGGCGCAGCAAAGTTTTCCCGACTTAATGAACTTTTTTATCAGCCAGATTATGTGGTGAATTCGCTACCTGATTACCAGCTAGCTAATGCCTCAAATCCCTTTAAAACCTTTCAAGCCATTCCCGATAAGTTGCGTTATCAATTTTTATTAGATCAAGCGCAGTTCTCCATCATGAACTTTATTAAGGGGCCAGTATGTCGAGGCCAAATTGCGTTAAACGTGATTGAAGATAACTTTTGGGTATTCTTCCTTAACCCAGATAGTTTTGATAATTACCCTAATGAAAAATTCATTAAGGCCAATACTGATTTATTACAATTACCCGCGGCTACCAGTGATAAAGCCATGTCGCTACTGTACTGGCGCCAATACGCTAATCGCCAGCAGGAATATGTAAAAAATAAATTAGCTTATATAGAAGAGCTTAACTTACAAACCAACGATATAAACCTCGATTTAATTTGGTCAGGGAAAGGCAACCCAAACGCCAGCTTAACGGTCTTTAGACACTATGACAGTGCTTCGGTGTTAAAAGGTTTTATTGGCCCAACACCTAAAACGGCTTGGCTGATAACTTACCCCTTATTAGAGCGTATTCATTATTTATTAGTGGCTGGATTTGATGTTTATGGCAATGTTGCTCATCAATTAAAAACTCGTCTTTATATGGACTTTTTACGTATGGAAGCTGAGAGTAATTTCATTAGCTTACTGCCGAAAGAACAACGTAAATCAGTGCATGAATATTGGTATCGAGGCACCAGTGATACAGTTAAAGATTATATTTTTTCAGACGATTTCTATCAGTTACCTGAAACAGGGCTTAACTACCAAACAAGTAACCCGAAAAAAGAGCTTTTTCAATTCGTCGCTAATTACACCAAAAATCGCCAAGTGAACCAGTTTAACCTCACGTCATTGCCACTAAGTGCTAGCGATAAACTGATAGCAGACTTAGCAAGTATGCCCGGAGCAAGCGTCGCCTTATTACCGCAAGTAAGTTATGTAATGGTAACCAATGGCGATAAAAAACACGTTTATAGTTTGATCAATAACTCCGCACACAGCAATGTCGCGCACTTATTTTCTGAAGAAAATAGACGGCTGCCAGCAGAAGACACCCTTGCAGTATTACGCGGTATTGTTGGTACTTATCCCAACGCTTTTTATAAGGTTGAACAAGCTCAACTCACTGAGTTTGTCAGCCGCTTTACTGCGATAAAAACCGAGCAAGATTATCAAAAACTTAAAGGCAAATTTGCTATTCGCCGAACCAACCCACAGTTCTGGCAATATGCTGATGAAATACATCTTTGGTATAAAACTAACCAGCCAGAATCTGCCGGTTTACTCGACTTTAATCGCCTAGAAAATCGTTAGTTTTATCCTCTAACAGCAGCCAGTAACACCCTGTAACAAAATGCTGCCGCTTGCCTCATCTTTCAATGAGGTAAGCCATAGTCTTGCTCAACTCTCTTCTGCTACACTGCTAAGCGATTTGTAAACTAAATGTCAATATGTGGCTAAGTACTAGCGAAATATTAGGTAATTACCAAATAATAACCTGATAAGCAGTAGTAGCTGCGTAATACTCACTTCAACAAGCGAGACTCAAATGAACAAACATAGCCTTTTCATGACCAGTATCTTGGTTACTAGCGTATTAGCAGGTTGTACTGGTAACAGTGTCGAAAAGTCGGCAGATACTATTGCCGCAGCACAACAAAAAGTCACTTACCCTACCACTCAAAAAGGTGACGTAGTTGATAATTACTTCGGTACTGATGTTGCTGACCCATACCGTTGGTTAGAAGATGATCGTAGTGAAGAAACCGGTGCTTGGGTAGAAGCTGAAAACAAAGTAACTTTTGATTACTTAGCACAAATACCCTACCGCGATGAGCTTAAGTCTCGTTTAGCTGAATTATGGAACTACGAAAAAGTAGGAGCTCCTTTTAAAGAAGGTAACTATACCTATTTTTATAAAAATGATGGCCTACAAAATCAATATGTTGTTTATCGTCAAAAAGACGGTGGCGAAGCGGAAGTATTTTTAGATCCTAATACCTTCAGTGAAGACGGTACTACCTCTATGGGACAGCTTAGCTTCTCAAAAGATGGTTCAATTGCCGCTTATGCTATTTCTGAAGGCGGTAGTGACTGGCGTAAAATCATCATTATTGATGTTGAAACTAAGCAAGTGCTAGAAGCACCACTAGTTGACGTTAAATTCTCTGGCATCTCGTGGTTTAAAAATGAAGGCTTTTACTACTCAAGTTATGACAAGCCTAAAGGCAGTGAGTTATCAGCCAAAACCGATCAACATAAGCTTTATTACCATGTTTTAGGTCAAGCGCAGAAAAGCGATAAAATTATTTTTGGTAATACTGCAGAGCAAAAGCGTCGTTACGTTGGTGGTACCGTTACCGAAGATAACCGCTTCTTACTGATCTCAGGTGCAAAATCAACATCCGGTAATGATCTTTACCTTAAAGATTTAACCAAGCCAAATAGCCCATTAGTCACCATTATCGATAACTTTGATGCTGATACCTATGTGCTTGAAAATGAAGGTGACAAGCTATTTTTAGTGACTAACTTAAATGCGCCGAATAAGAAAATTGTTACGGTAAATGCTAAAGCGCCAGCAAGCAAAAACTGGACTGACTTTATTGCTGAAACAGAATACGTATTAAGCGCTTCAACAGGCGGTGGTTACTTCTTTACTGAGTATATGGTTGATGCCATTTCGAAAGTTTACCAATATGACTATCAAGGTAAACAAGTACGTGAAATCAACTTACCCGGTGTTGGTAGCTCTTCAGCGCTTGAAGGCAGTAAAGATGAAACTACCTTGTATTACTCATTTAGTAACTACAAAACCCCAGGCACCATCTATAGCTACAATATAGACAAAGGTAATAGTGATGTTTATCGTAAGTCTGGCGCTAAATTTGATAGTGCAGCTTATGAGTCAAAACAAGTATTCTACCCTTCAAAAGATGGTACCAAGGTACCTATGATCATTACCTATAAAAAAGGTCTTGAACTGAATGGTAAAAACCCAACTATTTTATATGGTTACGGTGGCTTCAACGTTAGCTTAACACCACGATTTAGTGTTTCTCGCGCAGTATGGTTAGAGCAAGGTGGTATCTATGCGGTTGCTAACTTACGTGGCGGTGGTGAATACGGTAAGAAGTGGCATAAAGCAGGTACTCAGTTAGACAAACAAAATGTTTTTGATGACTTTATTGCTGCGGGTGAATACTTAATTTCGCAAGATTATACTTCGAGTGATTACTTAGCCATTAATGGTGGCTCAAATGGTGGTTTATTAGTCGGTGCTGTTATGACGCAGCGTCCTGATCTAATGAAGGTAGCCTTACCAGCCGTTGGTGTATTAGATATGCTTAGATATCATACCTTCACTGCGGGCGCAGGTTGGGCATACGATTACGGTACTGCTGAGCAAAGTGAAGAAATGTTCAAGTACTTACAGGGTTACTCACCAGTTCATAATGTTAAAGCCGGTGTTAGCTACCCTGCAACTATGGTAACTACAGGTGATCATGATGACCGAGTAGTGCCTGCACATTCATTTAAGTTTGTTGCAGAGTTACAAGCCAAACAAGCTGGTAATGCGCCGACATTAATCCGCATTGAAACAAATGCCGGACATGGTGCAGGTACGCCAGTATCTAAAACTATTGAGCAGTACGCTGATATCTATGCTTTTACCCTGTTCAACATGGGTTTTACTGCTTTACCTAAGTAATAAGGTTTTAGTTAACCTTTATCTTATATGAGTAAAGCTGATCTCGATCAAGTACCTGAGTAAATCACTCAGGTACTATTCAACAATACTAATTGATTTCTATTTTAATAACTGGAGTAAATTATGGGTTGTTGTGGTGGTTGTGGTGGCGAAGGCCATGATGAAAAAAAAGAGCAAGAACAAGCTCAAGCTAACGAAAAATCATCTGAGAAAACTGAAGCAGCTGAAAAAGAGTAGTTTTCTTTTTTGTCCTGGGCTCGCTCAGTTTTCTATAATACTAAGCCACTAACTTATTTAAGTTCAGTGGCTTTTTTATGCTCTTTTACTAGTAACAATTTATCCAGAACTCAGGTTAATTACACCAGTTCTTTTTCGTTTTACCTTGGTATTCAACCGCATGATTATTCTTAATTAACTGTTCAGCTAAGTTAACACCATCAACATACACATCGGCAATTAAGCGAAAATATTTACCACGCTTGATATTTTTAAGGGTGATGCGTTTAGCCGATCGTAAGTGCTTAACGGTAAATTGCTTAGCGAGCTTTGCTTGCGCTTTCTCTCGAGGACATTTACCGCGTAATTCAGGGGTATCTATACCGTTAATTCGGATCGACATATGTTCACCGACAATCGTTGGGAAGCCGATAATGTTGGCTCTAAAAGTATCACCATCATAAATACTGGTTACTTCGGCAACTGTGGCATTGCCATAATTATTAGTTTTTGCACTGAGATTAGTTGTTATCAAGGTTAACAATAAGGTTAGTAAAATTTTATTCATAAATACTTCAAGTGATCTAGCTAATGTCTTAGCTATGTTCCTTAGCGATACCGCTTAGTTATGTTCTTTAATTAAGGCCAAAAATGGCTGGCCATAACGGGATAATTTCACTTCCCCTATACCACTAATACTGAGCATTTCCCTTGAAGTTTTCGGTTTTACCCGCGCCAATTCAGATAAGGTGGCATCATTGAAGACAATGAAAGGCGCAATATCTTCGCCATCAGCAATACCTTTGCGCAATTCTCGCAATTTGGCGAATAAAGCGCGGTCATAACTTTTTTGTGGGCTTTTTTGTTGCCAATAACTAGCTTTTTGCAGACGTGGACTCGCTAGCATCAATGGCTCTTGCGCTTTTAACACAACACCTGAAGCTTGTGTTAAACATAAAATTGATTGTTGTTCGATATCTTGCTGCAAATAGCCCAAGTGTATTAGCTGACCAATAATTGAGTACCAATAACCGGCTGTTTTACCCTTGCCTAAACCAAAAGTAGAAACTTTATCGTGGCCTAATTGTTTAATTTTATCGGAAAGCTCGCCGCGTAATACCGCAATAACATGGTTAATATCACCTTGTTGCTTGATACGATAAACACATGACAATACTTTTTGTGCTTCTATAGTGCCATCAAATTGACTAGGTGGATCGAGACAAATATCGCAGTTGCCACAGCCTTTTTCGGTATATTCAGCAAAATAATTCAGTACCACTTGTCGGCGACAAGTTTGTGCGTCAATAAAAGCATCCATAGCGGCAAAACGTTGCATTTCAACATTCACTCGCTCAGGGTTATCACCTTCACTAATGCGTTTTTTAATGCGAGCGACATCTTTCTCATCAACCAAAAATAACGCTTCGGCGTCTAAACCATCGCGCCCAGCTCGGCCAATTTCTTGATAATAAGACTCTAAAGTACGTGGTGGCTCATAATGGATTACATAACGCACATTAGGTTTATTAATACCCAAGCCAAAGGCAACGGTAGCGATCACTATTTGAATATTATCTTTGGTAAAGCCTTCTTGTACTATCGAGCGAATTTCGTTTTCTAAACCGGCATGGTAGGCGGCACAATTAATGCCACAAGCGGCCAAATACTTCGACAATTTCTCTACTTGCCAACGACTATTACAATAAATAATACCGCTATCTTCTGCCCTTTTCTTGATATAACCCAATAGCTGCTTTTCGCCGTTATATTTCGGCGCTAAGGTAAAGCGGATATTAGGTCGATCGAAGCTATCAAGGTGAATATAAGGATTAGGCAGCGCTAACTGGTTTAAAATATCTTTACGAGTAGTGACATCTGCCGTAGCAGTTAATGCCATCACGGGTACTGTCGGGAAGTTCTGTTTTAAACACTGTAATTTTGTATAAGCAGGTCTGAAGTCATGGCCCCACTGAGAAATACAGTGCGCCTCATCAATGGCAAATAAGCTTAATGGCAGTTGGTTTAAGCTTTGTAAAAAATAATAATTAGTTAAACGTTCCGGTGCTACATACAGTAACTTGATTTCCCCTCGCCCTAAGCGAGCAAATATATCACTGATCTCGCTTTGCTCTAAGCTAGAGTTGATAAACGCCGCCGATATGCCTTGGTGAGTTAAGCCGTCGACTTGATCTTTCATCAAGGCAATTAACGGCGACACAACGATAGTAACACCGGGTAATAATATTGCCGGCAGTTGGTAACATAACGACTTACCACCACCCGTTGGCATTAATACCAATGAGTCTCGCCCTTGTAGCAGGTTATTTATAATTTCAGCTTGCCCGGCACGAAAACTCTCATAACCAAAATGGTGTTTTAAGGTTTCAAGCAATAATGCATTATTTTCTGTATTAGCTTGGCTGCTGATTTCTGCACTGGCTGCTGTATTTGCTACTGGGGAATTCAATAAGGTATCGACTAATTTTCTTAGGAGTAATAACGCCATTTTAACTCAGCGGTGCAGTGAAAACCTAGTACTGAAAAATATATTTTTAACTTGGCTGCAATCCTATGTTCCTAATAGAAAAGCTTACAATAGTAGTATTGACAAGTTTACAGTGCGAGCAGTGACTACTGAGCTTTTACTACTGACTCCACTTCAGGTCATGTTATTATCCAGCATTTCCTATATCTTGCCCCTGGAATGAATAACTCATGAGTACAACAACTTCCGCTCAACTTGAAGCCAATAGCAATCGTAACGGCGCCGTAAGTGCGTTATGCGCATATCTGCTATGGGGCTTTGCACCGATTTATTTTAAATTACTCAGCGAAATTGAGCCCGGTGAAATATTAATGCATAGGGTTATTTGGTCCGCATTATTTTTGCTGGTGATGATTATCGCTATGAAGAAATGGTCGCAGCTGGTTGCTGTTTTCCGTCAGCCAAAGGTATTACTGTTACTGTCTTTATCGGCTAGCTTTCTCGCAGTGAATTGGTTTCTTTTTATCTGGGCCATTAACAATAACCATTTGCTTGATGCCAGCTTAGGTTACTACATTAACCCTCTCTTCAATGTTGTCCTCGGCATGTTGTTTTTTCACGAACGTTTACGTAGAAATCAATTAATCGCCGTTGGTTTAGCCTTTACTGGCGTATTGGTGCAACTGGTCGCATTAGGTACTCTGCCCATGATTTCATTGGCTCTTGCCAGTACGTTTGCCATTTATGGCTTAATAAGAAAGAAATTGCCGGTAAATTCATTTATTGGCTTATTTATTGAGTCACTGTTAATGCTGCCCATAGCCTTAATTTATTGGTTTTTCTTTGTTGAAAGCAGTACCAGTAATATGGCATTAAATACCACTGACTTGAATTTCACTTTGATCATGGCCGGCGTAGTCACTACCGCGCCTTTACTGTTTTTTACTGCGGCAGCAAAACGATTAGCTTTATCGACTTTAGGATTTTTTCAATATTTGGGACCCAGTATTATGTTTTTATTGGCAACTTTTTATTATCAGGAAACCATGAAAAGTGCTGAACTGATCACCTTTGTTTTCATCTGGGCAGCCTTAATACTCTATAGCGTGGATTCATTGAGAAAACGAGCTTAACGCTAGCACTTTAATTACCAGCAGCAATTACCAACAATAATTACCAGCAAAAAAAACGCTCATTCTCAGTAGGAGAATAAGCGTTTTTTTGAAATATACAGTTTCTGAGCGACTAACTAATCTTCGAGTTCAGCGCCTGAGATAACCACTTGGTTACGACCATTTTCTTTTGCTAAATATAGCGCATTATCCGCTTCATTCAATTGTTTAGCGAACTCATCATGACTATCAAAAACAACACCTAAACTTAAGGTTATTGCTATTGGTGTATCACCTACCGGAATAGTTGATACGGCAATTTCTCGTCTAAAGTCATCTAACTTGTTATATAAGTTGTCTGTATCTAAGCCATGTAATAACACCGCAAACTCTTCACCACCCAAACGTGCGGTCAAGCCAGCGCCAAAATGCTTGCGCATATAAAGTGCCACTACTTTTAATACCTGGTCACCGGCATCATGGCCGTAGCTATCATTCACTTTCTTAAAGAAGTCGATATCTATCATAGCTAAACAGTAAGGTACTTTTTTACTGACATATTCTTTAATACGTAATTCAGCACTACGGAAGAAAGCTCGGCGATTAGCAAGCTCTGTTAAATAATCCGTATTGGCGGCATGCTGAATTTTAGCAATATTATTCAAACTTTCGATGTTTTGAGTAATACGACAATAAAATTCTTCTGGGCAGAAGGGTTTGCGTAAAAAGTCATCGGCACCATTTTTTATAAAACGGGCTGAATGAATACCGTTACTCGCACCGGAAATACCGATTACCGCTAATTGCTCGCGCGTGTAAATACGGCGAATTTCATTGGTTAGCTCAATACCATCCATTACCGGCATTTCTAAATCGGTAATGACCATTTTAATATTTTTATGCTGAGCTAGCTTCTCTAATGCTTGAACACCATGATTCGCCGTTACCACAGTAAAGTTACGACGTTTTAATAATTCAACAATATGATTACGCGCTGCCGATGAGTCATCAACCACTAAAATAGTATTTTGATGGTTAGTTTGCTGCCAATGTAAAATGCGCTTTAAATACAGAAAAGCTTGGCTATTCTCTTTGGGAATATAATCAATAACCGGCTGCGATAATATTTTCTGCCGAGTTTCATCGTCCATTTTACCTGTCATAACTATGCCAGGAATACCGTGAGATAACACACAAGCTATGGCTTCACCATCAAGTGCATCAGGTAGAGCGTAGTCTATGGTCGCGGCAAAAAAACCGGTATCAACAGATAGAATACTTTCTACTTCGGCCAAGGTGGTAGCTATGACCACTTCAAATTTCAATGAGCGAGCTATCTGTTTGATAACGGTCGCTATAGGTTTACTGTCTTCTATTACTAATAGTCTCTGAGACATTACAATACCTTCGAGTTTAAATCGGCTACATTATAGAAATTAGGTTCAATGCTGAATATTCATTAAGGTTAAGCACTAAGCTAACTCACTACCAAGTTAGCCAAGACTAAGTTCAATAAGACTCCCTTAGACAGTTTGTAAATTGGCATATTCCACTACTAGCCACTTGCTACCAACATCGGCAAAATTCACCTGAATACGCGACTGAGCACCACTACCTTCATAGTTAAGTACTACACCTTCACCAAACTTAGCATGTTTAACCTGTTGACCCAACTTAAATCCAGTATTTTCAAAGGTTTCAAGGGTAAATGTGTTAGAGAATCTACCGACTTTACTTGGGCGTTTCACTTGCGACTGCATACGAATTTCTTCAATACAATCTTCAGGTAATTCACGTAAGAATCGACTGGCTTTATGGTTTTTTTCTTGTCCATATAAGCGACGACTTTCCGCATGGCATAAGTATAGCTTACGCATTGCTCTTGTCATGCCGACATAACACAAACGGCGCTCTTCTTCTAAACGTCCTATTTCTTCAACCGATTGTTGCGATGGGAACATACCTTCTTCAAGACCGGCTATAAAGACTAAAGGAAATTCTAGCCCCTTGGCCGAATGCATAGTCATTAACTGTACTGCTGCTTCAAATTCGTCGGCTTGTGACTCACCTGACTCTAATGCAGCATGGGTTAGAAAAGCGGTTAATGGTGTTTGCTCTTCGACTAACTCAGGATCACTTTCAAAGGTTTGACAGGCGGTAACCAGCTCATTCAAGTTTTCTATGCGTTGCGCGGCACGCTCACCCTTTTCAGCTTGGTACATGGCCTTTAAGCCACTATTATTAATGATAAAGTTAGCTTGCTGATCAAGATCTAAATTCTCGGTATCATCTTCTAATTGCTCAATAAGCTGGATAAAGGCAGTAATCGTTTTAGCGCCTCTGCCCTTAAGCTGCTCTGCTTTTAACATTTGCTGACATGCCTGCCACATTGTTACTTCCATACCCCGGGCAGCATCTCTAACTAAAGATAAGGTTTGATTACCAATGCCACGCGTTGGCGTATTAATAATACGCTCAAAGGCAGCATCATCATCACGGTTATTAATAATCCGCAGGTAAGCAAGGGCATCTTTGATTTCTTGTCGATCGAAGAATCGTTGACCACCATAGATACGATATGGCAATTGCCCTTGTAATAATGCTTCCTCAAGTAAACGTGATTGCGCATTAGAGCGATACAGTATCGCTATTTCATCAAGCTTGCCGCCATCATCACGCCATTGTTTAATACGTCCGGCGATAAAGCGCGCTTCATCTATTTCATTAAAAGCTGTATAAATTGAGATCTTTTCACCGGCCTCACCATCGGTCCACAACTCTTTACCCATACGGTTAGTATTGTTGCTAATCAATTGGTTGGCAGCAGTTAAGATATTGGCGGTTGAGCGATAATTTTGCTCGAGACGAATAGTTTTAGCACCTTCATATTCTTTTAAGAATCGCTCGATATTTTCTATTTTCGCACCACGCCAGCCATAAATAGATTGATCATCATCACCAACAATCATTACCTTACTGCGCGCTTTACCTAGCATGGTTAGCCAAGCATATTGAATGGCGTTGGTATCTTGAAATTCGTCCACCAAAATATGACCAAAGCGTTGTTGGTAATGCTCTAACAACTCAGGGTTTTTCAACCATAATTCATGAGCGCGTAGTAATAGTTCAGCAAAATCGACTAAGCCAGCACGATCACAGGTCTCTTGATAAGCTTTATAAACTTTAACAAACAATTCTTCTGTTGGGTCAAACTGGGCATCTATATGCTGTGGGCGTAGCCCTTCATCTTTCTTGCCATTGATATACCAAACAAATTGCTTGGGTGGCCATTTTTTCTCATCCAGTTCTAGCGACCTAACGATTCTTTTGATTAGACGTAATTGATCATCACTGTCTAATACTTGAAAGCTTTGCGGTAAATTAGCTTCTTGAAAATGCATGCGTAACAAACGATGCGCTAAACCATGGAAGGTACCAATCCACATACCATGGGTATTGCCATCGACTACCTGCTCAACACGAGCACGCATTTCGGCCGCCGCTTTATTGGTAAAGGTTACCGCTAATATGCTGTGTGAGGAAACCCCTTCGACCTGCATTAACCAGGCTATACGCTGCACTAAGACTCGAGTTTTACCACTACCTGCGCCAGCCAAAATAAGCATATTTTGCTTAGGGGCAGCAACAACTTCACGTTGCTTATCATTAAGAGAGTCGAGTAATTCTGAAACGTCCATAGGGTTAAAAGCCTTTCTTGCGGTGGCATTATCTAATGAAATAGATAGTGGTGCTAAATAAGAAGCAAAAGTATACCACCATTAAGGGCTAGTTGTTGTTATCCGCTGTTTATTTTTACAGTGCTATTAAGGCACAATATCGCTCGCTACTACTGCTCAATTTCGCTACACTGATTGTCTATATTCATGGAATGAATACCTAATAACAAGGATAAATAAGCATATAAAACAGAGGCCTTAGACCGTTCAACTGCGGTTTTTTTTCAATATACTATGATGAAATTCCCAGTAAGTACTCACCTTATATATATATTTAGTTTTAGTTTTAGTTTTAACTCTATTTTTAGTACTGAGAAAATTCATGCTAAATAAAGATGAAATTAAGATTCTTCGTACGGTTAAGCTAGCACCGTTGTTTATCTTAGTGCTGTCATTGATTGCCATCGTCTCTATTTTTCAGCATAACAACAGCCACTTTAATCTTGAAGTCGACCGAATAAGAGCTGACTCTATTCTTGAAAGAACCATGCTCATTAAAAATGAAGTGTTGAAAGTTCATGATCTGATCAAAAGTGAAAAAGCCCAATCAATTAAAAAAATAAAGACCAAGCTGCAAGAAAGAGTACATGAAGCCCATGCAATCGCCAGCTCCATATATAGAAACAACCAAGATAAAAGTGCCCAAGAGATAAAATTACTTATTAGTGATGCACTAAGGGATATACGTTTTAGTAAAGGTCGAGGCTACTTCTTTATTTATCAAACCGATGGTTTATCGGTAATGCATCCTATCTTGCCACATCTGCAAAATACCCAGCTGTGGGATTTTAAAGATGTAAACGGCAGCTATGTTATCCGCGATCTTAGTACTATTGCCACCAGTCAAGGGGAGGGTTTCTTACGCTGGTGGTGGAAAAAACCCGCAGACACTAAAACAGAATATGAAAAGATTGGTTACAGCAAATACTTCGCCCCTTTTAACTGGTTTATTGGCACCGGTGACTATGTAATCGATTATGAAAATGAGCTTAAAAAAGAAATACTAGAACGTATTAGTCGAGTTGAATACGGTAATGATGGCTATATTTTTGTCGTTAATAAAGCAGGGGTTGTTCTTAGCCATGTGGTACAAGAACATGTCGGTAAAAATAGGCTGGATCTGATCGACGGTAATGGCGTTTTTATTACCCAAGAAATTATCAAAGCGGCCCATAACGGTGAAGGTTACCTGTCATACATCGGCTCCACTGAGAAAAACACTGGCTTACCCGCACAAAAAACATCCTTTATCAAAGGATTTAAAGATTGGCACTGGGCCATTGGCTCCGGCGCTTACTTAGATGATATTGAAAATGTCATACTGGCAAAAAAACAGGCTTTAAACAAAAAAAACCAACAAGAGTTGGTACAAGCACTTGCCATAGGCGCCACCATTTCCCTGCTACTTTTTTTCATCTCGATAGCGTTTGCTAATAATATTAAAAATCGCTTTCAACGTTATAACGCCAAAGTTTCCGAAAAAACACAACAGCTAAATGAACTCAACCTCAGCCTAGAAGATAAGGTTATTGATAGAACACAAGCATTAGCCGCCTCCAATAAAGAACTTGAATTAGCACTGCTTAATTTAAAAAACACCCAAGAAAAATTGATCGCTTCAGAGAAAATGGCTTCTATGGTCAGTTTAGTTACTGGCGTTGCTCATGAACTCAATACCCCGTTAGGGATTATGGTCACGTCCATAAGCCAAATAGAAAATGAAATAGAAAAGCTCTTTATTAAAATAAAGTCGCAGAAAATAACCCGCAGTGAATTACTACGTTGTGAGCAAGCCTGTCGATTAGGGGTAGAACTACTCAATAGCAGTTTAAATAAATCAATTAGGCTTATTAATAATTTTAAATCACTATCAACATACGGTGAACCAGGACAAGCTAAAAAATTCTCTGCTAATAAGCTCATTCAAACATTAAGCGACTCCTACCAAAGTGTGCTAAAGAGCCACAATACGCAATTAACCTTGGCTTTTAAGGATGAAGTTATGGTGATGAGTTATAAAGACGTTATCATCGATGTACTGACGCAGCTCATTGAGAATTCACTAACCCATGCCTTTAATGACACTGACAGCCCATGTATCACCATACAAGTTAGTACTAGTAATGATCAGTTAATTATTGATTACTTTGATAATGGTTTAGGTTTAAGTTATGAAGCAAAAGATAAGATGTTTGATCTGTTTTATACCACTAAGCGCAATAGCAACTGCACTGGCTTAGGTATGCCTATTGTCTATAACCAAGTAACGCAAAAATTACAGGGTTCAATTAAATATACTCAGCCGAGCCAGCAAGGCACTGGCTTTACTATTACTATGCCAATGTTATACAAGACTGAAGCTTACCAGCTAATATAACATTATCTGGCTTAGCGAATAGCGATTCACTCCGTGGTGCTTAACTAACTGATTAAGTTTTTAAAGACTAAGAGGTTTTTTCAGTAGTAGTTGCGACAGTTCACTTACTTGAAGTAATTCAATATGAGGTATTTGTTGCAAAGCTTTACCAACACCGTATTGCGGTAACCAAGCGGTTTGGCAACCTGCATTTAACGCACCGTGAATATCAGCAAAGCCACAATCACCAACATGCAATAGTTGCTCAGCAGGAATGGCTAACTGAGCACAAACCAAAGTGAACATATCTGGGGCCGGTTTTTGTCTTAGCTGGTATTCACTTTTATCATCACCATAGCCAGTTTGAAAACCCGCATGGTATATATGCTGGAAATAGTGATCAATGCCTAAAGCTTTGGTATCTACATTACCGTTACTGATTGCCACTAATGGGTATTTCTTGCTTAAAGCAGCTAACAGTTCATGACTCGCTTTCGGTACGATAAAGTCACTACGTAAGCTAATAAAATAATCTAAGCCCGCTTGCGCTTCTTTCACTGCCTCTGCTGCAGGAATACTTTGCGCCAGCAAACCTAAACGATAAGTCTCATAACGAACTCTAACAACATCATGTGCAAGCTCAGGTGTGGTAGCTATGGCTTGCTGACGATATGGTGCCCAGAAACGTCGATTAAAAACCTGTTTTGGCTCAGGCACTAGCTCCGGTGCTTTATCTGGTAACAATGTGGCAAACTTTTCAGTAAAGTAATGCACCATCTGTTTTTCAATGGCCAGCATTACCGGACGGTTATTATATAAGGTGTCATCTAAATCAAAGCTGATGGCCTTAATCGTGGTTAAACGTCGGTAAAATTGCATAGTCTTAAATAACCCTAATAATACTTATAACGCCAACTGTTGCTGTAACAATTTTGCCACTAGCCGCTTGAATTGATTAAGTAACAAGGTATCCATACGTGGATCAAAATGATGGGCATCTTCACTACTAATAGCGATAAAACCAAGCACTTGCTCTTCATGAGTTAACTTAATCAATACCACTGAGCCTGAACACGGCTTAGAGAAAATGAGCTTTTGTTCACTTTCTTGTAAGCGACCAAAATAGTATTCATCATTAGTTAACCGATTTTGCATTACACCAGCACAATCATTGCTTGATATGCAGTGGTGAGCAAGCGCGATGTTATTTGTCGGCACTAACCACAATTTGAACGCGGATAGAGATAACAACTCAGTAGTCGCTTGATGTAAACAATCGAGCAGTTCTGCCGCTGATTGGCAATCAAGTAGGCGTAAATAGAGATCACTATAAAGCACAAACAACTGCTCATTATGATTAGCCACCGACATTAACTGAGTAATTTCATCTTCTAAGCCATGCACTTTTTGGCGAAGTTGCTGCTGCTGACGCTCGACTAAAGAGACAGTGCCACGTTGCACATCATTTAAACGTAAACTGGTCATTAAACTATTATTACGATTAAAAAACTCGGGGTTATCTTGTAAATAACTTACCACTAACTCATCGGTTAATGGCAGATCTTCGCTATTGATAGCTTGTTGTACATCATTCATTTTATTAGATTCTTTTTTCATGGGATGCCATTGATAATGTGGTTAAGGAGAATAGCGGCTTATATAGATATTTGACCATCAAAAACGTGTGTAGCTGGTCCTGACATTTTCACCGGGTGACCCGGTCCTTGCCAAAATATGCGTAACTTACCACCAGGCAACTCTACGGTTACTTGTTTAGCTAGTTTTTTCTGCATATAGCCAACAACAACCGCCGCACAAGCACCACTACCACAAGCTAAAGTTTCTGCTGCGCCGCGCTCATAGACTCTTAATTTAATATAATTAGGTGAGACTATTTCCATAAAGCCGACATTGGCATCTTTAGGGAAACGTTCATGGGTTGATAATTCTTGGCCGAGTGAGGCAACTTTCGCTTCAGCTACATTATCAACGGTAACGACGCAATGTGGATTACCCATTGATACCACGCCACATAAAACAGTTTCACTTTCACTACGCAGAATATAGGTACCTTCCATTTTCTGGGCATTAAAAGGGATTTGTTTCGGCTCAAACTGTGGTACTGGCATAGTGACGGAAATATTACCATCACGCTCTATATGTAGATTCATCTTGCCGGTACTGGTCGAGACTTTAATTTTATGTTTATTACATAAACCTTTCATACGAACGAACTTCGCAAAACAGCGCGCACCATTACCACACTGTCCTACTTCACTACCATCGGCATTATAAATACGGTAATGAAAGTCTAAATCTGGATCATAGGGAGGTTCAACCACTAACAGTTGATCAAAACCGACACCGAAGTTTCTGTCAGCAAATTTAGCGATTTGTTCTGGCGATAAAAAAACGTTCTGCGTGACATTATCAAGCACTAAAAAGTCATTACCTAAACCATGCATTTTAGAAAAATTGACTAACATTAGGATTACTCTTTAATTTGCTCTGTTGACTGTTTAACTGCGGGAATAGTAGCTTGTGCTATCGGCTGCTGAACAGCTGGATTTTTCTCTGCTTCATCGAGCGTTGTTACTGGTTTCTCATAGCTTTCATCACGCTGTTTTGTCACTTTATCTTGTTCGCTACTTTGCTCGGTAACTTCTTGCTCAGGAGTTTGATACAAGTCACCTTTAATACCACATGCTGAGAACAAAATAGCGGCGAGTATAGCCAGTAAAATCGATTTGATATGTAAAGTACGATGTAACTTTTGTTGTAGGTATCTGAGTCTATTGGTGCGCATGATGTTTTTTTGCCATGAAAGTCGTTTAAATCAAGCTTTTTAGCCTAACTTAACCGCTCTATATCTATATTTATTTTGTCTGATTGCTATTATACTCACATGCTTCTCTACAATAATACTCACTTAGACAAATAATGATATTTAAAGGATAGGCAATGAACGATAGCCAATACAACTTGATCGCCGATGAACTTCTTCTCGCGATAGAAGAAGCGATTGAAGACTCTGGTGTCGATATAGATTACGAAGGAGTTGGCGGATTATTAACGCTGACTTTTCTAAATACCAGCAAAGTAATAATAAACAAACAAGCACCCTTACATGAAATATGGGTAGCAACAAAATTCAATGGTCACCACTTTACCTTTAACAACGAGAGTTGGACAGATAAGCGCAGTGGCGATGAGTTTTGGCAGTTTTTATCAAATGCAGTCAGCAAACAAGCTGATACTGAAATAACACTTTCGGCACAGTAAATATTATATATTTGGATAAATTGAATGACTAACACTACAGTACGAATTGCTACACGAAAAAGCGCTCTCGCCTTATGGCAAGCTGAATATGTTAAAGCTCAACTTGAGCATTTTCATGAGGGCATTAAGGTTGAACTAGTACCTATGACAACTAAGGGCGATATCATTTTAGACACGCCATTAGCCAAGGTCGGTGGTAAAGGCTTATTTGTTAAAGAGCTTGAAGTAGCCATGCTTGACGGTCGTGCTGATATTGCTGTTCATTCAATGAAAGATGTTCCGGTAGACTTCCCTGAAGGCTTAGGATTAGAAGTGATATGCCCGCGTGAAGACCCCCGCGATGCTTTTGTTTCTAATACCATCAAAACATTAGCCGATTTACCGCAAGGCGCTATTGTTGGCACCTCAAGCTTACGTCGTCAGTGTCAATTGAAAGCCAGCCGTCCCGATTTAGATATTCGTGATTTACGTGGCAATGTAAACACCCGCTTAAGAAAACTAGACGAAGGTCAATACGATGCCATCATCTTAGCGGCTGCTGGCTTAATTCGTTTAGCAATGCCTGAGCGTATTGCCCAGTTTATCGAACCAGAAGAAATGCTACCGGCAAATGGCCAAGGCGCTGTAGGCATAGAGTGCCGCAACGATGATGAAACTATTAAAGCCTTATTAGCACCATTAGAATGTGCAACTACCCGTATTCGTGTTTTAGCAGAACGCGCGATGAATAAAGCCCTTGAAGGTGGTTGTCAGGTACCTATTGCTAGCTACGGTGTCATTTCAGCTGATGGCAAAGAAATCCACTTGCGTGGTTTAGTCGGTGCGGTTGACGGTAGTGAAATGATTGAAAGTGACATCACAGGCCCAGTTGCCGAAGGTGAAGCGCTTGGTAATAAACTTGCGCAAGAGTTACTTAGCCGTGGCGCAGATAAAATTTTACAGCAAGTTTATTCAGATAATAATGACGAAAATAGCTAAAACCGTTACGCAAAAAATAAAAGCAGCGTCTCAAGTGACCGCACTTGAGACGCCTACATCTGAGCCAGCTTTACTTATGCCAAGTAAGCCACTCAAGGTCTTAATTACTAGGCCCAAAGCTAAAGCCCAACAACTCGCCTTGTTACTTGATCAACAAGGCATAGCCAATACCAGCCAAACCCTATTCGATTACCAAAGCAATGCCAGCGCTAACGACATAGCCACAGTGCTACAACACGCTGATATACTGATCTTTGTTAGTGTTGCCGCCGTAGAATTTGCTCACGCCTGCTATTCTCTTAGAGAAAGCCAACAACACAGCTATTTTGCTGTCGGTAATGCCACGCAAAAAGCGCTACAAGCAATAGGTATTACTTGTGTTATAACGCCCCCTTCTCAGCAAGAGCACAGCGAAGGTTTATTGAATTTGCCTAAACTGGCTAATGTTAGTGGTAAGGCAGTAGTGATTTTTCGCGGCAATGGTGGACGAGAACATATTGCCAATAGTTTAAGGCAACGTGGTGCTAAGGTTAGTTATATCGAGAGTTACCAACGTGTATGGCGAACATTACCGATAAATATCGCTGAGCAATGGCGAGCTCAACAAATTAACTGTATTGTCGTTACCAGTAACGATATATTATTAGCCTTAATAAAATACCTAGCCAGTGCTACAGATAACAGAGATAATTATTGGCAATGCCAATGTTTGTGGCTAGTGGTCAGTGACCGAATTGAAAAAAATGCCAAAGACTTAGGTTTAACACGGGTACTTAATACCCATAGTGCTAATTCGAAAGTGCTTAGCGATACCTTGCAAGCACTCTCTTGTTCGTAAGCCCATAACTAAAGTAAAGAAATAAAGCAGATAACTAAAGTAAATAACGATGGAATATAAAATCATGTCGGATAAAGAAGTCTCTGAAAACAAACTATCTGCAAAGGGCGACACCGAGCAGCAAGAGGCAGCTAAACTTTCATCTGGCAGTAATGCCAAGGCCACGCCGGCAAAAGCTGAGCTAAAAAAATCAGTTGCAAGCTCGAAAACTAAGCAATCAGCCACAGCAAAGACGGCTCCAGCAACTAACAAAGCCTCGAATAAAACCGCAACTATTGCCCTTGTACTTGCCTCGATAAGTATTTTCGCTTCTATTGGCCATTATATTTGGCAACAGCAGCAAACTAACGCGCAACTATTAAGCTTGAGCCAACAAAATCAGCAAGCAATACAACAAAGCCAAGCACAGTTAAAAAGTAACTTAAGCGCAGAATTTAACCGCCAATTGCAACAACAACATAGTGCGAGTAACCAATCACAACAAAGTGCTCAAAAAGCACACTTGGATAGTGATGCTCAGATCCAACGATTAACGACTCAAATACAGCAGCTGGAGCAACAAGTAAGTCAGCGCCAGCCAAGTGATTGGTTAATACATGAAGCAGAATATTTAGTACGCGTAGCCGCGCGTACCATGTGGCTAGAACGTGATACGAAAGCGGCAATTGGTTTACTGCGCGATGCTGATAATCGCCTGAAAGAGTTAGATCAGCCTAAGTTCCTACCTGTGCGAGCTTTAATTAATGAAGATATTGAAAGCTTAGCATTAATGCCAACACTGACAAATCAAGAAGCCGTTTTAACCTTGATGGCACTTAATAAACAGGTGCCCACATTAGAACTTGCTGGCGTGAACTTAGCTGAAGCACTAGATAAAACCAAAGAAGACTTCGTTCTATCTGATGATATCGGTGATTGGCAAGAAAACCTCGCTAAAACTTGGCAAAAATTCCTCAACGACTTTATTACCGTGCGCCGAAGAACCGGTATGGTTGAGCCGTTAATGGCACCTGAGCAACAGCAGCATTTAAAACAAAATCTAAGCCTAAAAGTACAACTTGTGCAATGGGCAGCCAGCGAGCAAAAATCTGAGGTTTATCAACAAACATTACTTGATATTCAGCAATGGCTAAATGAATTTTTTGATATGGACTTACCGGTAAACCAAAGGTTCTATCAAGCCATAGAGCAGCTAAAGCAACAGACTATCCATTATGATTATCCCAGTGATTTACGCTCGTTAGCGGCAATGAAACGTTTACTTAATGACACTAAACAAGGAACGCAGCGACAAGCTCCTAAATTCGACAAGAGCAACACTGAGCAAGCTGCACCTAAACATGCCGACACAACGGATATTGAACAAGCTCTTATACCAACAGAAGCTGCACAAGCTAAAAGTGATGAAATGGACGGAGGTCAGTTATGATCCGCATTATCATTGCCTTAGTCATTTTTCTTAGCGTAATGGCAATAAGTCCTTTTTTAATTGATGAAAAAGGTTACATCCTTATCGCCATGGGTAACACCACCATTGAATTAACAGTGTTATCAGCCGGTATTATGTTAACACTGTTATTCATTGCCTTAATTGTTAGCTTAAAGCTGGTGCGCGGCGGTTTAAACTTCAGTTTTGGTACTTGGAATAAGATTGCCTTTGCCGGACAACGTCGTGGCATTGCCAACTTTAACAAAGGTCTGGCCGCTTATATGTTAGAAGACTATAGCCAAGCTGAAGCGTTGTTCTCCAAGAGTGCTATTCCATCAAAACGTAAACAAAGTGCTTACCTACTTGCTGCTTCAGCATCAGCCAAACTCGACCTTGATAGCAATACTAATCATTATTTAGCCTTGCTAGAAAAAGAAACCATTAAAATCAAAGACCTCGGTTTAGAAAGCGTGATTGTTAATATTAAATTATTAATGAATCAAAATAAGACTGATACCTACGCTAAAGCTCGTAAGCTCATTGATGAAAACCACAAACACATTGGGCATGATGCTCGCTTATTAGCGCTGGAAATCGATTTATGCATCATTGAACAGCGCTTTGAACAAGCGGTACAATACCTATCAGCAGCACGTAAAGACAAGACCATTACCGATGAGACTGTACAAGCTTGGCAACAACAAGCCTATTACGGTAGCTTTAATGACAGTATCAAGCAGCATGATAGCAAAGCTTTGCATGATAATTGGCATGCGCTGGGCCGTAAGGTTAAACAGCAAGAAACAGTATTATTTGCTTATTGCCAAGTATTAGCCGAAAACAAAATCATAGCGCCATTAAATAAATTACTGGTGCCGCTATTTAAGAAGTCACCTAGCAGTGAGTTTTTAAAGAAAATACGTAACCTGCCAATTAAACAAGCCGACGAGCTGATTGTTATTGTGCAAAAGCAACTGCATAAGAATGTTAATAGCGGTAAATGGCTAAGTTGTTTAGGTCATTTAGCCTTGATGAGTGAACAATACTCTATGGCAGAAAAAGCCTTTGGTAGTCTGATAAAATTAGCCGAGGACGACTATGCTCGGCAATATGATCGCCAAGACTTGCAAGCCTTAGCACAAGCTCATAGCCAACAAGGGCAGTATCAAGCTGCTGATGCTATCTGGTTGAAAGCAAGTTCGTTGTAAAACAGCTAGGGTTATTGCTTAGTAAAATTTAAGTAAAGTAATAACCCTTAATACCTTTAACCAACACCTTTAGCCATTACCCTTAACCACTGTCTTTGGCCGCACCCTCATCACACTTTTTACATTTAAGGCTATGCCCTAACATACCTTGACGGCCACCCAGTGAAGTCACCCAAGGTCGGTTAATAAATGGCGGTTTGTGCCTAACATGTTGAAAATGACCACAAGCTAGCTCTGCTACCCAATGGTGCTCTTCATCTTGATGGTAACCACAAATCACTTGTTTCATAAATAGGTTATTGCCTTACATAATTGAGAAAACGATGGTGAAAGTTACTTTGAAAAGAGCACTTTAAACTCTTTAGCCTTATCTTCACCATCAAGGCGAGAATATTTCATCAGTAAATCATCTTTGCCGTCGCCATTTAAATCTTCAACCATAACTAGGTTGCCATCTTTAGGTAACTGAGTGCTATAGCTAACACTGCGTTTTTTAAAGGATTTGTTATGTTTGGACGATTTTTTACTCTTGCTGGCTGTTTTACCTAGGTATATTTTTAACTCATCATCATCATCGGACAAAATAAGCTCTTTTAGGCCATCACCATTTAAGTCAGCCAACTTCACCACGGCACTACCACTTTGCCCAGAGCTTAAGCTAAAGGTTAGCTCAACCTCTTTTTGAATCGTCGGCTTAGCTGGGAACTTATCTTGTGCATTCATTTTAAAGACATAAACATCTTGGTCAATACCACCGGTGATTAAGGCGCCAATAATTTGCGATAAACCAATATCAAAGCCAGCGAGTAACACCTCCAGCTTGTCATCATTATCAATATCGACAAATTCTAAGCCTGTCAGTGTGCCTTCGGCATGAATAACACTATCAGGCTGTTGAGCATAACTTAATTCGCCTATATTATTATGGCCAAGAAATATCTCATAATCATTAACGCGATCGAGTACACCTGAAGCCTTGGTATAGCGCACCACCATATCGACAATACCATCGGCATTAACATCGCGCAGTTCTTCTAACTTTCGGTACTCCAAATCACTTTGGTCAAGTTGCTCGCCACTTTCATCACGCTTATTCCACCATTCTGTACCACTGATCGCTTCATTAATGGGTAAGTGAATCGCCGTGGAAGCAAACGAACTCTGTTCGATTTGCGCATATATAATCATTTCGCCATCGCCGACCAGTAAAATATCAGTTTTGTCATCAAAGTTGACGTCATTAAAGTAGAGCTTTGCTTGGGTGTAACTTGCTCCTGATGAAAACACCCGCACTTCAGGCTTTATCGGCAGTACTTGGCTAACAAAACCACCTTTTTCCTGCCCGATAAGAATATGAGTGCTATTGAAATCGGCAATAATGGCATCTGCAAAGGCATCATTATTTAGATCTTGAATGAAATCACCGCGACTAAGGAAGTCAGCCTGATCTTGAATGTATAGCGACTCAATATTGGCTAGTGATGTAAACTGTTTATTTTGATAAAGCGTTAATGAGTCCGCGGACAGGAAGTAGAGCTTTTGTTTTATATCTTTTTTATCGTATTTTTGTTCACTTAAATCAAAGCGATAAAATTGTTTAGGTATGATGGTTTTTTCTGCGATCACATACTGATTAGTATCATGGTTTAGCTGATAAATAATTAACCAACGATTACTTTGTTCATCTACAGAAAAAGTAAGCAGCTCCTTGCCTTTACTCGCTAGGACATCAGCAGCAATAATTTCTTGGGTGAGCTTATAGGGCGAATTAATAATTACTTCACTAAACTCAATGGCACTGGACTTGCTGGCTAACGCAGTTAAAGACGTGACGCAGACAAAGGTTTTAAGCAGGGTAAACAGTCTTTTTTTCTTAAACAACAAGAGCAATCTCCATATTATGATTCTTTATTCAGATGAATATAGAACACTAAAAGTAATTAGAGTTCCCTAGCTTTTACTAACATTTATGACATAAGTAAAATATCGAATATAGAAAGTATCATCCTAAATGAGTTAATGCTCACTAAACTAGTATTTCTGCCTTATTAAATACAAATATCAATAACCCTCAATGTCAGGGGAAAACTTATCAGCCCAAGGTTTCTAATACTTTGAAATTATGCGATATTATGTGAAATTAAAACGATGGATCAGATATTACTCATATCTATGAGTAATAAGCGGTAATACATTCTGCGCAGCTTGTGCTGTTTTCAGTTTTACTAGCAAAAAGGAATTAAAATGTATCTGTATAGAATTTTGGCGCTACCTTTCACCTTATTATCCTCGGTGGTAATTGCCAGCGAATACACCTCACCAGTAGATAATATTAATGTCTATAGCACCGAATTAACGAGCTTAGCAATTCAAAATTTTTCCAATGGCGTTGTTGAAATTGATATTCATGGCAAAATTTTCAATTTAGCGCCAGCATCAGGAGCTCAACTCAATTGCTCTGGCTATAAGCAGCTTGAGCTGCAAGTTAGACATAATGATCATGAATACTTTCAAGTGCCTTGTAATTCTCGTGTAGTGATTAACGAATCATTTACCAACCAATATGCCAAAGGGGAATAACATGAAAAAGTTTTTTATTTTAAGCCTAATGGCTACCTTATCTGCTTGCGGTGGTGACAATAACTTCGATGATATTAGTTATTTATCTTGTCAGATAAACAGCTCACATGCAGTGTATGTCATTGATCGTGAAATTGATGTGGCACAATGCTGGGACACTGAAATTGCCTATAAAAGTCAGGTGTTAGCCGTGCAGAGCTGTGGTAAACAAGTAAACTTATATCTTAAGTCCCGTTATTTAGATCCCCACACAGTAACTTATTCTGTCCAGACAACACACTGTCAGTAATTAATACATCGTAGATAGCTTAAAAATAAATTGTTATTGCTTACCGCCCTAAACTAATATTTTTACAGCTATTTTTCAATTGACTAAACGCTCCCGTTAAGAAACCTCCATAAAGTTTGCAGTATAATCTTACATTCATACGTGGTTATAGCTAAATTTAGCTATAACCAACATAATCAGCTTGTAGTTTTTCGCCCTGACTTATAACAGTGCGCTCATCGTTATATAACCTAATCCTAGCTATAACCCACGTAATCCGCCTGTAACTTCTTCGCCAGCATTGCGCTCATCATGGCTCGTAATGCAGCAGGCTTAACTAACTTACGCATATAACCAACATCGTAACTTTTAGCTTTATCTTCAATATCAGCCTCTGTGGTTGCGGTGATTAATATCGCCGGCAATGAATGATGACACTGACTACGTAAATCTTTAATCAAGGTCAAACCATCCACTTGCTGGTCTTGTGGATCTTCTCCCTGGCTATCTGTTCGGTAACCAAGCTGATAATCAACCAATAATATATCGATTTCATTACTGTGATTAGCAAATTCTGTTAAGGCTGTTTCTCTAGAGTCTGCCGCTAAGATATTACATTGCCATGCAGAGAGTAGTTCAACCATACCGCTAAGCACATCAGGATCATTATCTATGCATAAAACGGTGATATCTTTAAGTGCGACATTGAAGCTAGGTTTATTAATTGCTCTAGCAAGCACCACCGGCTCTGCTTGCTCGACTTGCACAGAAAACTTACAGCCTTGCATGGCTTTCGATTGTAAACTTAAACTGTGGCCCAATAACTGCGCCAAACTTTGGGTGATATTTAGACCTAAGCCCAAGCCCCTTCCTGCGTGATTATTAGGAGTGTTAAGTTGGGTAAACTGTTCAAAAACCACTTCCTGCTTTTCAATTGGAATGCCTGGGCCATTATCGAGAATTTGGATAATAACTTGCTGGTTAAATACACGAGCACCTAATAACACTTTACCCGGACTGGCATACCGAAAAGCATTACCAACCAGATTTTGAATAATTCGCCTGAGTAAATGTCGATCAGACTTTACCCAAACCTTACTTGCTACTAGGCGAAACTCGACGGATTGCTCAATAGCCAATGCGGCAAACTCTTGCGCTAAATCTTCAAATAAGTCATTGAGAGCAAAAACTTGCACGTTAACTTTTATATTGCCACTTTCTAAACGGGCAATTTCAGCTAAATCCGCCAATAAATCATTGGCGGCTTTTAACGAGCGGTCAATATTCTCAACTTGCCTTTGTTGTACTTTGGTTAAATTACCCTGCTCTGACAGAGCCGATGTGAATAATCTAGCAGCTTCAAGAGGTTGCATTAAGTCATGGCTACATGCCTTTAAATATTGGCTTTTTTTCAAATGCGCTTGTTCTGCTTTTTCATGGGCTTTTGCCAAGGCTTCATTAGTTTTGGCTAAGGTTAGTGTGCGTTCATAAACCCGAGTTTCCAGATCAAGGTTCGCTTCTTTTAAGACTTGCTCAGCTTGTCGATAGGCAGTGATATCCGAAAATAACATGACAAAACCACCGCCCGGCAGTGGATTACCTTCAATACGAATAGTTTGACCACTGGCTTGTTGGCGCTCTGAACTATGTGGACTGCCTTTACGTAAAAAGTCCAGTCGACGGTTCACTTGCGACTCTATGTCGCCAGAGCCACACAAGCCGCGTTGCACATTATAACGAATAAGGTCGGATATCGGGCTGCCGACATAGACTAACGCTGACGGGTAATCGAATAAGTCTAAATATTTTTTATTCCAAGCAACGAGTCGTAATTGGTCATCGACAATTGAAATACCTTCACTAGCATTCTCAATGGCACTTTGCAGTAAATCTTGAGAAAATTGCTGCTTTTGACTTGATGCTTCTTCAACTAAAACCGCCAGTTCATCCAAGTCAAAATCACGCCCTTCTAGTGCTGAACTCAACACTAAACGAGCCGATGAAGAGCCCATCACTGTGGCTAGCGTATTTTCAGTGTGTTGCAATAATTGCTGGTTATAGCCGGCATTGCCCAACTCTTTTTTATCATTAGCCAATAAAAAGCTATTAAAACTATCACGCGCTTTATCAATGCCAACAAAGCGAGACGATAACAGTTCTAAATCTCTGACATCTAACTGGCGTTTTTTCTCTACTGTTAACAGTTTTGGTGACTGCCACTCGAGAAACAGCGACGCTTGTACTCGCTCTTGTACACTCTGTCGGCTTATTTGTGATAACGCCCACATCACTATGATATTTGCGCCTAAACTAAACAGCGTCGCGGTAGTTTTAACTGGTAAGAAGCCTTCGGCAAAGGGCGATGCATATAAGCCAAATTGCGGTAAGAAATTCAGCGTAAGCCATAAAATAAAACCTACTAATATGCCCGCATAGACTCCAACTAGGCTAGCTCGACGCCAATAAAACGCGGCAATTAACGCCGGTGTAAGTTGGGCAAAAGCTCCAAAGGCGACTTCACCTAACGAAGACAGAGTATCTGGCGAAGCCATGATGAAAACACCGTAACCCAACATGATTACGAACAAGGCTAGTAGCTTGCGAATATTTAACAGACGTTTGCGAAAATTGTCATAGTCAGTTTGTGCCACTTTTTGTCGACGATAGAGCAGCGGAAAGACAATTTCATTACTTAGCATAGTACTTAAGGCTATAGCCGAGATGATTACCATAGAGCTTGCTGCAGATATCGCTCCTAAAAAGGCAAATAAGGTCAGCCATGTTTGCTGAGTAACGTCGGGTAAAAACAGTACATAAGTATCTGCAGGGACTGTATGACCCAATAGCATTTGACCCGCTAACCCCATAGGAACGGCAAAGAAAGCAAAAACTAATAAGTACAGAGGAAAGACTCGGCGACTAAGCCAGGTATCTTTTTGATCTTTCAGCTCCACCACCATAACCTGAAATTGACGCGGCAAGGATAAAAACGCCGCCATTACTATCACCAGCATGGCAAACATAGATGTGACGTTATCGACGGTAAGTTGTTGCTCAAGTAGAACATTGGCATCGGCTTGCTGCCAAATATCTGCTGGTGAATCATAAAGTACAAAACAGACAAAGATACCGACGGCTAAAAAGGCAAACAACTTAACTAAAGATTCAAAAGCGATAGCCAACATCACACCTGGGTGACGTTCGGTGACATCAATATGTCTAATACCAAATAGCACGGTAAATACCGCTAGAACTAAACTGACCACCAAACCGATATGCCAACTAGTATAGCTTTGATCAATTTGAAGTTGCTGAAAAGAATAGACCATGGCTTTAAGCTGCAGCGCGATATAAGGCATGGTGCCTACTAGTGCAACGATTGTCACCATAATAGCGAGGTTGTGTGACTTGCCAAAGCGAGCAGCCAGCAAATCAGCAATAGAGGTTAAATGTAGCTTTAAACTTACGCGAATTATGCGTTGGATAAATGGCCAAGCAAAGACAAAGAGTAGAATTGGCCCTAAGTAGATAGGTATGTGAGACAGTAGACTGGTTGATGCTTGCCCTGTGGTGCCTAAAAAGCTCCAAGAGGTACAATAAACCCCTAAGGTCAGTGCATAAATAATGCCCTGGCCTTTCTTCGCCAGTTGATGACGATATTTATCACCTAAGAAAGCAATTAAAAATAATAAGCCGATATAAGCCAGACTCAACAGCACTAATTGCCAATTCGGAAACATAAACACTCGCTACTATTATTTTTATGGGAAAGTTACCACAATGTGGAATCATGATACCCGTTCCACTTCATAATGCAGCATTCATTAGGAATTTAAAAGGCTTTAGAGAAGGCAGGCAGTAAGCAATAGGTATTATTAAGCAGAGTTCCTGCATTCTCTATTAAACCAGACAACAATAAAAAGATTACTATGTAATTATTTGTTAGAATAGCGTGCAACCAAGGGGTGCGCTGTCATTTGATTTTTCAATTGATTTGCCGCTGAGATATATACTCTTTGAACCTGGGCAGAAAATTAACTTAATTAGTTTTCTGGCATAGGGATGGTTATAGATAAAATTAATACCAAGTGCATTAACTCTACGTTGAGCAATAAATTCGTGTAATTGGTATAACATTCTTCAAATTCATCCTCATTGCACACGCCTCTATTTTTATTTTTGTTGATGAGATTTTTAATGACCTTCCCAAAATCGGCTATTTGCTTAGCTATCACCGCCAGTATTTTTAACGTTACCGCCTTCGCTGAAGAGCAAGTGAGTAATGACACTAACAGCAATGACAATGTTGAAACCATCACGGTTACCAGTGATTTTCGTCAGCAAAGTCTGCAAAAGGCTCCCGTCTCAATGTCGGTTTTAACCGATATAGACATTAAGCAGCGTAATGCTAAACATCTTGAAGAGTTGATTGCGATTAGCCCTAATGTTAACTTTGCCAGTGGTTCACAACGAGCACGTTATTATCAAATCCGTGGCATTGGTGAGCGTAGTCAATTTAAAGAGCCGATTAACCCATCAGTAGGTATGATTATTGACGAAGTAGATTTTACTGGGATTGGCAGTGTTGCTTCTTTATTTGATGTTAAACAGGCTGAAGTATTTCGTGGTCCACAAGGTACTCGTTTTGGCGCTAATGCCATTGCCGGTATGATCAATATCACTACCAATGAACCAACGGAAGACTTTGAAGGTGCCGTACAACTGGGTGTTGGCAATTATAATACTTTTGATTTAGGTGTAGCCTTATCGGGACCTGCCAGCGATTCAGTAAATTACCGCTTAGCTGTTAATCAAAGTAACAGTGATGGCTATATCGAAAATGTGCATTTGCAGCGCGATGATACTAACAACCGTGATGAATTAAGCATACGTGGCAAGTTAGCCATTGAAGCGAGTAACAACCTTACTATTGACCTAGCTGGTTTCTATTTTGATTTCGATAACGGTTATGATGCCTATTCATTAGATAACACCCGAGAGACCTATTCAGATCAGCCAGGTTTTGATCAACAAGAAACCACTGCCTTTTCGGCTAAATTTACCTATCAAGGTTTTGACAGTGCGACAATCTTAGCCATTGTAAGTACTGCTGATTCAGATTTAGCTTATGGCTATGATGAAGATTGGGCCTTTGGCGAATATGAATGGATTAGTAATAAGCCAGTTTATACTCCCGACCCATGTATTACCCCAACTGGTTGTTTAGCTGATTTTGATGGTTACTCATCCACCGATCATTATTACCGCGAGAAAGCCGTATTAACTTCTGAGTTACGTGCAATATCTAAGCAAGGCCAAGAAATTTTTAATGGCAGCACCGCTTGGGTTGCGGGTGCTTACTTCAAGCAAGACGACGAAGATCTTTTGCGCCAATACACTTATGCCGATGGTGATTTCACCTCGACTAATGAACGTACTAGTGTCGCGGTTTATGGGCAATTAGATACTCAGTTAAGTGAACGCTGGTCATTAATTTCTGGTTTGCGTATTGAAAATTACAGTGCCGACTATAACAACTCTGATCAATTTGATGACAGTATTGACGATACTATGGTTGGCGGTAAGTTAGTACTTAGTTACCAACAAAATCAAGATAGCTTGTGGTATGCCTCAATCAACCGCGGCTATAAAGCCGGTGGCCATAATACCGACGGTACTTTACCTGAGGATTTACGTACTTTTGATCCTGAGTATTTACTGAACTATGAATTGGGTTATAAAGTTTCTTTACTTGATAATAGTGCTTATGTACGCAGCTCTGTGTTTTATATGGATCGCGAAGATGTACAGGTTAGCAGCTCTAAAACCATAGAACGTCAAGATGGTAGTTCTGAATTCATTAGCTATTTAGGTAATGCGGCTACTGGCACTAACTACGGTATTGAAGTTGAAGCGGCTTTTGACTTAAATGACTTTGTTAACGTTTACGGTTCATTTGGATTACTTGAAACTGAATTTGATGACTTTATTAATGCTGAAGGTGAATCTTTAGATGGTCGTGAACAAGCTCATGCGCCAAATTATCAATTTAATGTCGGTATCAACATTCTACCTACTGAAAACTGGTTAATTAACTTATCTGTTGACGGTAAAGATAGTTTCTATTTCTCCGATAGCCATGATGAGCAATCTGAATCAGTAGCATTACTTAACGCTTCCATTGCTTACATACAAGATAATTGGCAAGTGAAGCTTTGGGGCCGAAACCTTACCGACGAAGCATATGCTAACCGTGGTTTTTATTTTGGTAATGATCCTCGCGATGGTTATACTGCCAAGCAATATACCCAGCTATCTGAGCCATTAGTTTTTGGTGCTAGCTTAGATTATCAATTTTAATTAGCATGACTTGTATTAGGGGGATATCTACCCCTCTAATACACTTATAAAGGTACTTTATGAAAATTTCTATCGAACTGAGCTTATACCCGTTAGCAGAAGAGCAATATAAAACTGAGATTTGGGCATTTATCAAAAGGCTTAGAGCTGTTGAAGGTTTACAAGTGATAACCAACGGCATGAGTACCCAAGTATTTGGTGATTACGATCTAGCAGTCAGCCATGTTATGGCTGAGATAAAACACGTGCATCAAACCACGGGTGCAGCGGTTTTTGTCTGTAAATTCATTAATGGTGATCGTTCACAAGTAGAAGCGGAAAGTTAATGTCTGAAATTTTTGCCAGTGTAATAAGTTACTTCCAACAACTGCCATGGCTTGAGCTTATTGCCATGGTGTTATCGCTTGCCTATGTCATCTTAGCTGCTAAAGGCTCTTTATGGTGTTGGCCAGCCGCCTTTATCAGTACTGCGTTATACACTTATATTTTTTATGATGTTTTGCTGTTAATGGATAGTGCCTTAAACGCTTATTATTTATTTATGGCTGTCTATGGTTACTGGCAATGGTCTAAACATACAGACAATAGCGCAAATAAAAGGGTTGAGCTAACAATCGTTAGTTGGGGGCTAAGTTGGCATGTAAAAGCTTGTCTAGCTTTAGCGGTAGTTGCTACGATTTTAGGTTATATAATGGCTACCTATACTCCTGCAGACTTCGCTTACCTCGATACCTTCACCACTGTTTATGCGGTATTTGCTACCTATTTAGTTACTCAAAAGGTCTTAGAAAACTGGCTCTACTGGATTGTTATCGACTTTATTTCTATCTATTTATATATAGAAAAAGGCCTAGTACCGACGACGGTGTTATTCATTATCTTTGTTATTGTTGCTGGTTACGGTTACTTCAAATGGTTAAGTATATATAAGAAGTCTGCAATCAATTTACAGCCTGCGGCTACTAGCTAAGACTATACTTTTATGGCTGTTCCTATTGATGTAATTAACTCACTGAAATCTCTGCCTTGTTTTACTGAGATTAAAGCCATTAGTTTATTAGCTAATGGCTTGAGCCAAACATCACTCAAAGTTACCACCACGGCACAGGTATTTTTTGCCAAGAAACTTAATGAAGAAACAGCGAGTACAGAAATATCTTGTGCTCTGCTTTGTGCCCGCGTTAATTCCTCACGTACTTCAGAGTTAGGTAGAAAGAAAAAATTAAGCCCACAGGTCATTTATCATGATCAACAATGGTTGGTGACCGAATTTATTAACGGTATCACCCTTTCGGATTCAGATGTCAAAAATGATATAAAGATTTCAACGGCATTAACACTTATGGCAAAGCTACATCAATTACCTACTGCTGTTGCTATGCAATCAATTAACCAGCTAAACACGACGCTATCAGTCAAGCGTTTATTGACTAACCCTGCCCCCTTCATAGCTAAACACAGCTACTTTTTAGATAAAGTAACCAAGTCACTGTCTACCACCATAACTAGCCTTATTATTGCGGATAAGACCCCTAGCGTACTTTGTCATGGAGATATTAATTTCACCAATATTCTACTAGATGATAAACAAAGGCCATGGCTAATAGATTTTGAATGTGCTCATGTAGCACCAGTGGAATTCGACTTAGCCATGTTTATCGCGGTAAACAATATTGCTGACTCTAGCATAGCTGGGATAGTTGATGACTATGGCAAGTTAGTACCTAGATATCGCCCTAATAGTAAGTTACTAAATCACTATATTCTTTATAGTTTCTACATTAATGGCTTATGGTACTTTGATAATATCAATGAACTACCCGATGATAACGTAATGTATGCCCTAGGCATCGAACAGTGGTCTGCGTTCGACCGGTTTGCGAATGAACACTCGATCATTGTGCCAAAACTCATGTCGATTATTGATGCCGAAAGTTAATGACGGGAATTGATGCCGATAATGAATAGCTACTTGTCTTACTGCAGCTTGTTAATTAAAGCGGTTAACGAAGTAACAGCCTACATATATAGATTCTAATGGACCTATTTTTATACTCTTACTCAATAGTATGACAGACACAAAAAAGCCACTTTACTAAAATAGTAAAGCGGCTTTTCAAATTCTGATTCTGTGTTCACTTCTTAACTCTATTTACTTCTCTTCTCTTCTCTTATTAAAGGTAAGGTAAGAAAAGTAAAAGTCAGAAATCACTAAACCCGAAGGTATATAACTAGTAACTAGCTAAAGTAACTAACTATTAAACTTTCTTGCTAACCGCTTGGATAACGCGTAATTGCGCTTCCGCACGAGCTAATTCAGCAGAAACAGCAGTATAGTCAACATCAACGCCATTGGCGTTCATATTTTCTTCTGCACGTTTTTTCGCATCAAGAGCAGCTTGCTCATCCAAATCCGCAGCACGTGTAGCAACATCTGCTAATACGATAACGTTATTTGGTTGAACTTCTAACATACCACCTGAAAGATAGATTACTTCTTCAGTACCATCTTCTTTAGTGATTAATGCCATACCAGGTTTTAGTGAGGTCAATAAAGGTGCATGACCAGGCATAATGCCTAACTCACCTTCACTACCTGTGATCTGTAATGATTTAATGCTACCAGAAAATAAGCTTTCCTCAGCACTAACAACATTTAGATTTACAGTAAATAATGCCATTTGACTCGACCTCTATTACTGTAAGCACTTACACTCGGTATAAGTGCTTACTAGTTAATTACATCTTAGCAGCTTTCTCGATAGCTTCTTCGATACCACCAACCATGTAGAACGCTTGTTCAGGCATATCATCATAGTCACCTGCCAAAATGCCTTTAAAGCCAGCAATGGTGTCTTTTAATGGTACATATTTACCTGGCGAACCAGTGAATACTTCAGCAACGAAGAACGGCTGAGATAAGTAACGCTGTATTTTACGTGCACGGAATACAGTTTGCTTATCTTCTTCAGATAACTCATCCATACCTAAGATGGCGATGATATCTTTAAGTTCTTTGTAACGTTGTAATACTGTTTGTACACCACGAGCAGTCTCGTAATGTTCAGTACCAACAACTAACGGATCTAATTGACGCGAAGTAGAGTCAAGAGGATCGATAGCAGGGTAAATACCTTGTGAAGCAATATCACGACTCAATACAACAGTTGCATCTAAATGAGCAAAGGTAGTTGCAGGGCTAGGGTCAGTTAAATCATCCGCAGGTACGTATACCGCTTGGATTGAAGTGATTGAACCTTTGTGAGTTGAAGTAATGCGCTCTTGTAATACACCCATTTCTTCAGCAAGCGTTGGTTGATAACCAACAGCTGATGGCATACGACCAAGTAGTGCTGATACTTCAGTACCCGCAAGAGTATAACGGTAAATATTATCTACGAAGAATAATACGTCACGACCTTCGTCACGGAATTTTTCAGCCATAGTTAAACCAGTAAAGGCAACACGTAAACGGTTTCCTGGAGGCTCGTTCATTTGACCGTAAACCAACGATACTTTATCAAGTACGTTAGAATCGTTCATTTCGTGATAGAAATCGTTACCTTCACGTGTACGCTCACCAACACCAGCAAATACTGAGTAACCACTGTGCTCGATCGCGATGTTACGGATAAGTTCCATCATGTTTACTGTTTTACCAACACCAGCACCACCGAAAAGACCAACTTTACCACCCTTAGCGAATGGACAAATTAGATCGATTACTTTGATACCAGTTTCTAGCAATTCATTTGACATAGCTTGTTCAGCGTAAGCTGGCGCTTCACGGTGAATAGACCAACGAGCTTTTTCGCCAATTGGACCTGCTTCATCAATAGGCTCACCAAGTACGTTCATGATGCGACCTAAAGTCTCAACACCAACAGGTACTTGAATAGATTCACCTGTATTTACTACATTCAGACCACGACACAAACCGTCTGAAGAACCCATTGCGATAGTACGTACAACGCCGCCACCAAGCTGCTGTTGAACTTCAAGTACTAAACCTTCAAGGTTACCTTCAGTTACTTTAATTGCGTCATAGACCTTAGGTACGGCATTTTGTGGAAATTCAACATCCACAACTGCGCCAATTATTTGGACGACTTTACCTGTACTCATGATTATTCCTCTTAATTTAAGTTAGCTAAGCTTGACCTAGCTAACTTTTCTTTAAATTACGAAAATTGTTATCAGTTCAGTTCAATTACAGAACTAAACTGTTTACCCTACCGCAGCTGCACCAGCAACAATTTCACCCAACTCTTGAGTAATCGCTGCTTGACGCGCTTTGTTGTATATCAATTGAAGATCGTCGATTAAATCACCCGCATTATCCGTTGCGGCTTTCATTGAAACCATACGAGATGCTTGTTCACAAGCAATATTTTCAACAACACCTTGATATACTTGAGATTCAATATAACGAACTAATAATTGATCTAACAATGAGTTAGCATCTGGTTCGTAAATATAATCCCAACGATGACTAATTTCTTTGTCATCTGACTTAGGTAGAGGTAACAATTGATCAATTGTCGGCTCTTGCGTCATAGTGTTAACAAATTTGTTATACACTACGAATAGCCTATCAATTTCACCGTTATCATAAGCTTTAAGCATTACCGCTACACTACCAACTAAGTCAGTTAGTGAAGGGGAATCACCTAAGCCCGATATTTGTGCAGTTACTTTAGCGCCCATATTGTTGAAAAATGATGTGGCTTTTGAGCCAATTACACAAAATTCAACTTCAGCTCCTGATGTTTGCTTTTCAGCAGCATCAGCAAGTACTTTCTTAAATAAGTTAATATTTAAGCCACCACACAAACCACGGTCACTTGAGACGACAATGTAGCCAACACGCTTAGCTTCACGTTCTTCCATATAAGGATGACGATATTCTAAGTTACCAAGCGCGATATGACCGATCACATTCCGTATATTTGTCGCATATGGACGAGAGGCTGCCATGCTTTCCTGCGCTTTGCGCATTTTACTCGCGGCAACCATTTCCATAGCGTTTGTGATCTTTTGAGTGCCTTTAACACTCGCAATCTTGGTTTTTATTTCTTTACCAACGGCCATGACTCTTCTCCGAAAACGTTACTTAATTAAAGACTCGATTACCAAGTTTGCGTAGACTTGAATAACTCAAGTGCTTTATTCAAACTAGCTTCAATATCTTTATTGTAATCACCCTTTTCGTTGATAGTAGCCATCAACTCAGCATGCTCATTGTTTACATAGGTATGTAACGCTGCTTCACAATCAACAATTTTGTTGATTGCAACGTCAGTTAAATAGCCTTTTTCTGCGGCAAATAATGACACTGCTGTTTCAGCGATTGACAATGGGCTGTATTGCTTTTGCTTCATCAATTCAGTAACGCGTTGACCGTGCTCTAATTGAGCGCGAGTCGCATCATCTAAATCTGAGGCAAATTGAGCAAATGCTGCTAATTCTGCATATTGAGCTAGTGCTAAACGAATACCGCCACCAAGTTTCTTGATGATCTTCGTTTGTGCAGCACCACCAACACGCGATACTGAAATACCGGCGTTAACAGCTGGGCGAATACCCGCGTTAAATAGGTTAGATTCTAAGAAGATCTGACCATCGGTAATTGAGATTACGTTAGTTGGTACGAAAGCAGATACATCACCCGCTTGCGTTTCAATAATTGGTAAGGCAGTTAATGAACCTGTTTTACCTTTAACTTCACCGTTAGTGAATTTTTCAACGTATGCTTCGTTTACACGAGCAGCACGTTCTAATAATCTACTATGAAGATAGAAAACGTCACCAGGGTAAGCTTCACGACCTGGCGGACGACGTAAAAGTAATGAAATTTGACGGTAAGCAACTGCTTGCTTAGACAAATCATCATATACGATTAGTGCATCTTCACCGCGATCACGGAAGTATTCACCCATAGAACAACCAGCGTATGGTGCTAAGTATTGTAATGCTGCAGCTTCAGAAGCTGAGGCAACAACTACAATAGTGTTTGATAACGCGCCATGCTCTTCTAAGTTACGAACAAGGTTCGCTACCGTAGAAGCTTTCTGACCGATAGCAACGTAAACACACTTAATACCAGTGTTCTTTTGGTTGATGATAGCGTCAACTGCAATCGCTGATTTACCGATTTGACGGTCACCAATGATTAATTCACGCTGGCCACGACCAATTGGAATCATAGAGTCAATAGACTTGATACCAGTTTGCACTGGTTGGTCTACTGATTTACGTTCGATAACACCCGGTGCAACAACTTCTATTGGAGAGAAACCGTCATTTTCAATTGGGCCTTTGCCATCAATTGGCTCACCAAGAGTGTTTACTACGCGGCCTAATAAACCACGTCCGACTGGTACTTCTAAAATACGACCAGTACCTTTAACTTTTTGGCCTTCCGCTAAATCAGCGTAAGGGCCCATTACTACCGCACCTACAGAATCACGTTCTAGGTTTAACGCGATAGCAAAACGGCCACCAGGAAGTTCGATCATTTCACCTTGCATTACATCGGCAAGGCCATTAATACGAATAATACCATCTGTTACAGAAACGATGGTACCTTCGTTGCGAGCTTCGCTGACAACGGCAAACTGTTCAATTCTATTCTTGATCAGTTCAGCGATTTCAGTGGAATTCAGTTGCATGCTCTGTTTCCTTATCTAAGATTGTAATGATGTTGCTAAACGGCTCAGTTTACCTTTTATAGAGCCATCTATTACCATGTCACCAGCTTGAATTATCAAACCAGAAACGATACTCGCATCAACAGTACAATTAAGCTTTACTTTACGTGCCAAACGCTTTTCAAGCGCGGCGCTTAATTTTGTTTTTTGCTCTGCGGTTACTTCAACTGCAGAGGTTACATCCACAGAGACTTCTTGATCAAAATCAGCTTTTAACGCTATAAATTGTTCAAGAACCTGAGGTAGCACCAACAAACGTTCGTTTTCAGCCATAACTTTTAAAAAGTTTTGACCATTACTGTCTACTTGTTCACCACAAACATTCAAAAATAATGTTTGTACTTGCTCTACTGAAGTCCCACCTGACAGAAAACCTTTAATGGTTTCATCTTTAGCGACTTCGGCAGCAAAAGTTAACTGGGTTAACCAGCTATCAATTGCTTTAGCTTCAACAGCAAATTCGAACGCTGCTTTAGCATAAGGACGAGCGACAGTTGTCAATTCAGACATAGCTCTTTCCTCTTAAAGTTCAGCGACGAGTTTATCTAAGATGTCGCTGTGTGCAGCGGCATCAATTGAACGCTCAAGAATTTTCTCGGCACCGGCTACAGCAAGAACGGCAACTTGTGCACGTAATTCTTCTTTAACTCGGTTACGTTCAGTCTCTATTTCTGCATGACCTGAAGCTAAGATTCTTTCTTTCTCAACTTGTGCTTTAGCAGCAGTTTCTTCAACAATTTTAGCTTCAAGTTTTTTAGCAGCATCAACAATTGATGCAGCTTGAACTTTAGCTTCTTTTAATTGAGATGTAGCTTTCTCTTGAGCAAGCTCAAGGTCTTTAGCAGCACGGTCTGAAGCAGCAAGTCCATCAGCAATATTTGCTTGACGAGCTTCAATGGCAGCCATAATTGGCGGCCATACAAACTTCATACAAAAAATTACAAATACGACAAACGCAATTAATTGACCAATAATCGTGGCATTAAGATTCATTTGTGTACCTCCTAATCAATTATTCGTTTAAAAAAAGTGGTCAAATTAACCGATTTTAACGAATAAGATGTATAAGCCCATTGCTACACCGATCATCGCGATTGCATCTATAAGACCAGCTACGATGAACATTTTAACTTGTAGTTGTGGTGCAAGTTCAGGTTGACGAGCAGCAGATTCTAAGAATTTACCACCAAGTAAACCAAAACCGATTGCTGTACCTAAAGCGCCTAAACCAATTAGTAATGCTGCTGCAATATACGCTAAGCCAATATCTTCCATTTTTTTTCTCCGATTGTTTAAAGTTAAAGTTTAAAAGTAAAAATTAGTATATTAGGCTTCCTGCCATCCCCTTCGGGCGACCTCCGTCGTTTAAATTCTTCCCTGAAGAATTAGTTTTCTAGGCTTCCTGCCTCACCCTAGGGCCAACATCCGTGTTCTAAATTGTTCAGAAATCTAGTGATCTTCGTGCGCTAAACTAAGGTATACAATAGTTAGCATCATAAAGATAAACGCCTGTAATGGGATAACCAACAAATGGAAAGTAGCCCATAAAAAATGTAATGGTAATTGATATAAACCAAGTGTCGCGATCAATAAGAAAATTAACTCACCTGCATATAGGTTACCGAATAAACGTAACGATAAAGCCAGTGGTCGTGCTAATAAGGTAACTATTTCAAGAATAAAGTTGATTGGGTATAATGACCAATGACCAAAAGGCTGGCTGTAAAGCTCTTTCATAAAGCCACCAACGCCTTTTACCTTGATTGAGTAGTAAATAATAAGAAAGAATACACCACCCGCTAAACCGAAAGTAATATTTGGATCGGCAGTTGGTACAGGTTTCATATAAATATCAGCCATCTGCATACCTGTAGCTAAACTAATTAACCATGGTAATAAGTCGACTGGTACCCAATCCATCATATTCATCAATAAAATCCAGACAAATACGGTAAGTGCTAAAGGTGCTATTAAATCATTTTTACCATGAAAAGTGCCTTTAACACTTTCATCAACAAATTCTACTACCATTTCAACAGCACATTGCAGTTTCCCTGGTACGCCCGGCGTTGCTTTTTTAGCAACACTACGGAAAATTGTAAGAAATACCAAGCCTAAAAACACCGACCAACCCAACGAATCTAAATTCCAGCTCCAAAAGCCTTCACCTACCGTTAAATTAGCTAAATGATGTTTAATATATTCTTGGCTGGTTAGTGTTGCTTCAGTAGCAGCAGCTGCAGACATATTAATGTTCCTAATGATTAAAGTTTAAATTAAAATTTTGTAAATTCTGTTTATGAGCAATTACGGTTTAGTGTTTAAATAGGTGCGGCGTTACCGCGGGCAAAAACAAGACTAAGCTAAACATTGCAAAAAATGGCATCGGCACCAGCACTATAAATTTGAAGGCGAGTGCTAGTAATAAAGCCATCAAGGCCACTTTCAATTTTACTCCGCTAAAAAAGGAGTCAATCACTTTTCTAGAGGCTTGTGCCCCAGCATATCTAAAAGCTTTATAGGCGAATAACATATTAGGGATAATTGCAGTAAAACCGCCAATCAATGCAGATTTTGCAATGGTCCATCCCCATAAAAAATATATAATTAGCGTGAAAAACAATACTACTGTGACCATGAAAGCAATCTGTTGCCAAGCAAATTTCCGCCCAGCTGCTGTTATTGTATTTTTCATAGATATATTTTACACAGATACGAAGCGAGTCGTATGTTATATAGTTTTTAAAGTAAAAGCTTTAACGCTAAAAAGTTTGCGCAAGTATACTTAAACTGTTATTTTTTGCAAGATATAAGGGCAATACACGCACTATATTTGTGCGAATAATTTATATTCACTAAGGAAGTACTTTTCTAATTAATGTCGATTTGTTACTTGCTACATAAGAGCTTCAACTAGCAAAATAAGCTAGAAAACCTTATCAATACACTAGAGCCATTCAATATTTTTATCAGCGTTATAACTCCATTACAGGAAGCGACGAGCCAATTACAAGAAACCGCAAAGATAAACCTTAGCTATTATGTAAACCCATCGATTTATTAGTTACTGTACCATATGACATGCATGCATAATTTACGTAGCAGTAGAGCTTCAATCTCACCTAAGCAGGATTAGATCCTGCGTAATAAACTCAAATTAGCAAGGCTAATAAAATATCAGTAGAGTTTATCCATTTTATTGCTCACACCTGCTCCGATACTAAGATATTCCCCTTACTTCACTTTTAATAAGTGTGAATAGAGCAGGCTGAACTGACCTTTATTGCCTTTTTAGATACTAGGCTGCAAGGATACTGAGTTGGATCAGGTGGCCGACATCACTATTTATATTTTTAAAAACAGAAAGCAAAAAAGCCCGTTACTTTCGTAACGGGCTTCTCGTGTGCCGAAGCACGAATTAGAAATTTAGCTATGTCTTACTCTCACATGGGCTTACCTGCAACATAAGTCACACTACCATTGGCACAACGCCGTTTTTCAAATGCCGGAAAGCAAAAAACCCGTAGCGTAAGCTACGGGTTTCTTTAAATAGAAGTTTAGCAATGTCCTACTCTCACATGGGAACTCCCACACTACCATCGGCGCAACTGCGTTTCACTTCTGAGTTCGGAATGGGATCAGGTGGGGCCACAGCGCTATGGTCGCTAAACAAAAAGGGTACAATCTAGAAATTTGATATAATAAGTTTACAAAAGCGGTTCAAGTAACACGTAAGTACGTGATTTTACATTTATGTATTTGTCAGTCTTCATACAATCTCAAAACCACTTGGGTGTTGTATGGTTAAGCCTCACGGGCAATTAGTATCAGTTAGCTCAAGACCTCGCAGTCCTTACACACCTGACCTATCAACGTTGTAGTCTCCAACGACCCTTTAGGGGACTTAAAGTCCCAGTGAGAACTCATCTCAAAGCCTGCTTCCCGCTTAGATGCTTTCAGCGGTTATCAGTTCCGAACGTAGCTACCGGGCAATGCCATTGGCATGACAACCCGAACACCAGTGGTTCGTCCACTCCGGTCCTCTCGTACTAGGAGCAGCCCTCTTCAATTCTCAAACGCCCACGGCAGATAGGGACCGAACTGTCTCACGACGTTCTAAACCCAGCTCGCGTACCACTTTAAATGGCGAACAGCCATACCCTTGGGACCGACTTCAGCCCCAGGATGTGATGAGCCGACATCGAGGTGCCAAACACCGCCGTCGATATGAACTCTTGGGCGGTATCAGCCTGTTATCCCCGGAGTACCTTTTATCCGTTGAGCGATGGCCCTTCCATACAGAACCACCGGATCACTATGACCTACTTTCGTACCTGCTCGACGTGTCTGTCTCGCAGTTAAGCTGGCTTATGCCATTGCACTAACCGTACGATGTCCGACCGTACTTAG
>NZ_JABSPA010000006.1 GCF_013214175.1 Colwellia sp.
TTAAGGCATTAAAATTAACAAAATTAACTTCATCTGCGGTGCCGTCGTTTATTACACCTTTATTTTCTGCTGTGATTGACCAAGTATTAGCTATATTGCTCGCGGTTAAGGTATTACTGCCGGTGCCAGTAACCGTTTCAATGCCAGAGATATCTGTGCCGATTACAACCGTTTGATTTGTCGCACTAAGGGTTAAGCTATCATCATCACCGCCACCAGTAATAAGTCCGCTGATATGGTTCATATCGGTGATATTAAAAGTATCAACCGCGCTGCCGCCGGTTAAGTTTTCTATGCCGGTAAAAGCATTGATATACGTTTCGGGAGTTGCTTGTGTATCTGTAACATTCCCTGCACCTGCTGCAGTAACATGCCATATATTGGCAGCTTCTCGTCCTTCTATGGTGTCAGTGCCTATACCTCCAATAACAGTACCGCTAATATTGCCCGCAGCGCCAAAAACAAAGCTATCACCACTAATACCCGCGCTTATATTAGAGAAATTGTCAAAAGCGACACTACCTGCGGCATCACTGCCAGAAACATCAACATCACCACTGTCAGTTGCATCAATATCCCAGGTATTTTCAGCAGTGCCATCAGCTAAAAGATTATTGTTATTAGCTATACCACCATCAACGGTTTCAACATAAGAGACCTTACTAAGGTCTAGTGTTTGTCCGGTGCCAGTAATATTTATTTTATCTGTTGATAAAGCCTCATTGGCAGATGTGGTATCACCATAGATATGACCTGTTATATCGGCGGTGCTGGCAATATTAATCGTATCATTGCCAATACCAGCAATAATGTTGGTAACAGTGCCACCGTTGATGGTAATGGTATCGTTATCATCTTCTCCGCTAACAGTGGTAATTGCACCGGCATTAATGGTGATAAGATCGCCACCGACACCACCATTAACGGCAGTAAAATCATGACCGATATTCATGGTGTCTACTGCAGTACCACCTTGCAGTATTTCAAAGTTAGTAAAGGTAAAGTTATCGCTACCAACACCAGTAGTAGAAAGGTTTCCTGCACCATCACCTGTACTTGCGAACGTATTAGCTTTATTGGCGCCTGTTATAGTATCAATACCACCTGAACCAGTTACATTGACAGTAGAGGTAAAAGCACCAGTATATCCAAGCAAAAAACTACCGAGTGGTGAACTTGAACCAGCTAAAGTGAAGGCTACAGTACCGTTTTGAGGTCCCCCTGTATCGCGAGCATTTACATCACCATTTAAGGTAATTGATGGTGTGCCGTTAGCAGAATTATTCGTTGCTGTGATAGTGATATCAGCACCTCTTTTGGGGCCTGAGCTATTTGCAGCTCCCATGGTGATATCTTCGGCGCTAAGGGTAATTTTTCCGCCATCTTCTACGCCTGTAGTATTAATATTATCTACAGAAATAGTGTCACTGCTAATATTTACCGAGCCAGAATCATCTTTTCCTAACGAAGTGGTGATATTGCCAAAAGTGAAGGAATTTGACCCGGTAGAGATGAGTTTGTTGGCAAAGATGTTATAAGAATCAGCTTTCACGTCACCTGATGCGGTAATAGTCACATCACTAAATCCTAGACTTGCAGTACCGATGTTTCCGGTAAAAACGATATCATTTCCTATTAAAGTTAACTTATCAGTATTATTTACATCGGTTGTCAGATTGTAGAATTTAGTTGGACTAACGCACGAATCGGCAAAACAAATACTACCTGTACCTGCATCGATGACCGTTTGAGCAGTAACGAGGGTATTACCATCTATTAAAACATCACCGCCCAATGTCCTAATCGTTTGATCTGTAGTGCTAGCGTTATAGTCAATAACAATATTATTAGCACTAACAACAATATCACCACCAGCAGTCCAAATAGTGTCATTAATATAGACATCACCACCTGCTAAATTATTTGTAGGTAAGTTGGCTGAATCAGCTTCTAAAGTCAGTGTTAGTGAATCATTTATATCAGGTGAACTCCCTGCCCAAATATACTTATTGATGATGATATCGTTATGGGCACGTAGAGTTAAGGTAGAATGCCCTAGACCTGAAAAGTTTAGAACTGAATTTAGCGTAATATTGCCAATACCATCAGCTTCTGCGGGCCCACCACTGCCAGTTTCAATTAAAACATTTCCACCATTACTTAATGCTGACTTTAAATCACCAATATAAATATTTGAATCCATGGTGGTGTGAGTGAAATATGAGTCAACACTTCCTGCGGGATATGTTTCATCAGCAGAAGTGGCACTGCCAGAAATAGTGATATTGTAAGGGTCAATTAACCACAATCCACTATCACCATTAGCGGCACTAACATCTACTGTTACCGCTAAATCAACGACACCTGCTGAGGTTTCAACAAATCCGCCATCCCCACTCATTAAACCGCCTGTAGCAGAGATATTGCCATAAACCTTAGCGGAATCATTACCCCAAATAATAACTTTACCGCCATCACCGCTATTTAGTGCGTTAGCATTAATATGAGTATTTCCAGCAATATAACTGGCACTAGCACTTCTTATTAAGTCATTTTCACCACGATAATCACCGCCTATTAAAATTTCACCGCCGCCTGTTTCACCGGAAGCGTCAATAACAGAGTCATTTAGTAAGGCAACTTTATCACCTAATACTTTAATAGCGCCGCCATTGGCAACATCACCGCGCGCTGAGGTTAAACTTTGCTCGGTAAGTAGCACTGTATCTTGAGCGTGAACTTCTATATTACCCGCTTGAAACGAAGTAGAATCCGCGCTTACGTTAGCAAGTAAGTAACCACTAGAGGTGATATTTTCACCTAATACAACTATTTGACCAGCACCCGAAGTGTTGCCACCTACATTAATGGAAGATACATCAACCTTGCCGCTATTTATAACATCGGCACCACCGCCTAAAGAGAAGCTGCCATCAGCATGTACTACTACGCTAGTAGCATGTTCAATGCCTGAGTTTACCGCTTGTGAAAAGACATATTGACTGGTGCTGGCGGTTAATAATACTCGTCCGCCTTTAGCGTTTATTTCACCGCTATTAACTAAGGCCGGATCTAACCCCAGCTCTTCTTGTAATATTTCATCAGTAATACGTACCCCTAATAAGCCGCCGGCTTCAAAGGTTAATACCGCTTGTTTACCTACCGCCAAATTGACTGCGCCTAAGTTAGCTGAAATATAACCGTGGTTTTCAACTTGTTTACCTATTAAGCTAACACTACCACCAGTTGCCGCATTAATAATGCCGTGATTTATGACCGCGCCATTACCGTCACCATTAATACTATTTTCTAAGGCATCAAAAACATAATTGCCGTTAATAAAATCATCCGGAGTAATGCTAAGGCCAGAGGCAACTAAACTACCAACATTAATGTTGGCGCTTTGGGTAAAGACGATACCGTTAGGGTTAACTAATATTACCTTGCCGTTAGCGTCGATATTACCGGCAATGACAGAGCCATTGCTGCTTAAGATATTATTAAGAGATACCGATTGGCTATTGGGCTGTATATATTGCACCCGTTCATTACTGGCAACATTGTAACTGTCCCAGTTAATCGCCATATGTTGCGAGGTTTGGTTAATTATTGTGGTGGTGGCATCAAGTTTCGAGATATCGCCGCTACCGTCAACAACAACACCACCTTTAGGGCCATTGGCATAGGCAGGATTAATTAGGGCAGGTAAGGTATAAGTTGAGAGTGCTAGACACACTGAAAAGGCTGTAGAAGAGATCGCAAAAACTTGAGTTTTAGACTTGTTCAGATGAGTGTTTTTAGCCATCTGACCATTAGCTTGTATCTTGCTAACGTTGTTTTGACTACCATTGCTCTTTTTATTATTAAAGCGACTGCTCATGCGAATATCCTTACTGCAAGTTTCTAACTTTAGGGTTAACGATTGTAGCGTTATTTATATTTTCAATTTATTATTGTGATATTTTTTTTAATGCGCTTTACTATTGAAATAGCTAACCTTATAAAGGAGCTATTATGGGTTTAAACCACAACAGCCCATTAAATAAAATGTTAATCCGACTATTCAAGCCTGAAAGAAATAATCACTCAATCAATCATTGACTTGAAATAGTCCAATTATAATTAATCGACAAATTTTCAACTACTGCATCTGAGCTTGTAGAATAGCCCTTAGAACTTAAACCTAACCTCACATCATGCACATCATGTTGAATCACCTGCAGACTCCATGTTTGTAATAGGGCATCATTATTAACGGTACTCATATTGCTACCCCAAAACATTTCAATCATGTCATCGACAGAGCTAATATCCCAGAGGCTTAAATCTTGGTTAAATGCACTAGCGCCATTAAACATCTTGTCTAAATCCATTACTGAACTCACATCCCAATGACTAATATCAGCGTTAAAGTTTACCGCTTCCTCGAACATTCTCTTCATGTTATTAACTAGTCTTAAGTCTGGGGTATCTATAGCGTCGCTAGTTGCGTTTACACATTGATAAAATGCATAGCTCATATTTTCCCAAGCAATATCACCCCACTGATTAATATTGATTAACTTTAGGTTGTTATTATCGAACCCTTTAAGATTCATTAATATCCGAGGAAGTGCACCATTAATGGTAACTGTATAAGTACCCGGATTTATATAGGTGTGAGAGGCAAAATACACTGCTTGGTAATTTTCCACAGGCGTACCATCGCCCCAATCGACATCAAAATTGTAGGTATAGGTATTTGGGTCAGTACCTATTGCGATACTTTCACCGGCTGCTGTAGTTTGCCAAGTGGTAATAAAAGGTCTGGGTTCAACAACATCAACGATACGCACTAAAGTAGAGATATTACCTGCAGCATCAGTGGCAGTGTAAGTTAATTGGTACTCGGCAATAGTAGTATTATCCACTGTACCTACTGGCTCAATTGGCCCAGCTATCACGATTACTTCATTATCATAAACATCAAGTGCAGTAGCACCTAGCTCTTTATAATCACGTCCTTGACCTAAAGTAATAGTGCTATCACCATTTAAAGTAATCACAGGACCAACTAAATCGGAAACATTTACCGTACGCACAACAGCTGTTGCTTCATTCCCTGCGGCATCTTCTGCAGTGTAAGTAATGGTATAGCTATTAATTTGGTCAATGTTGACGCCACCTGTTGTAGTAACAGTTACCGAAGTATCAATGTTATCTGTTGCCGTTGCACCAGCATCGTCATAATCATCGCCATAGTTATGCTCAATAATGGCTTCACCCGTTAAGGTAATAACAGGCGCAGTCAAATCAACAACATTAACCGTACGCATAACAGTTATTGCGGCATTATCTGCTGCATCAGTGGCGTTGTAAGTAACAGTATAACTGCCTATAGCATCAGCTTTGACATCATCTGAGGTAATGACGTTGATTACTTCATCAACATTATCGCTTGCTGTAGCACTGGCATCTATATAAGGCGTGCCGACAGGGTGAATAACTTCACTACTACCACCAAGGGTAATAACAGGCGCTACATCATCAATAACATTGACTATTCGGGTTGAAGTGCTTTTATTACCCGCAGTATCAGTAGCGGTGTAAGTTAGGGTATAACTGTTAACAATTGTGCTATCAACACTACCTGTCATGGTAACGTCTACATTGCCATCCGTTGCATCATTTGCCGTAGCCCCCTCATCATCATAAGAGGTGTCGATACTGTGAGTAAGAGGAGTATTACCTATTAAGGTAATAACTGGCGCTGTAGTGTCTTTGGGTGTAGGAGTAGGCTCAGTAGAATCGCTGCCTCCACATGCGGTTAAGGTGCCAAGTGAAAATAGGAATACTGGCGCTAAAGCTGATAACTTCATAAAACGTCCCTGTGTCTGTAAAGTAAAAATAATAAGTAAAATAAGTAAACGCTTATCCTAACTTATGAGTTAATCCGTGCATTAACTCATACCTTAAATAAGGCGTTAAAGACCGTAAGCACACTAGTTCCAATGTTAATAAGAGTGTGTTTACTAGTTAAAAACAGATAACAAGCCTGTTACCGTGACGTTAACCAATGTCTATTTCGTGCGCGAAATTAACATATATTCAACTTAATTGACACTATAATAACCAGAATTGTTACTTCTTGTGTAGCTATTTTTTGTACTATCTTTGTAAATGCTACTTAACATATAAAAGTGTCGCCATTTCGCTACACCCTAATATTTATGGGCTATGGAGAGATTAAACCGCTAATAATACTTATTGATAAGTTAGCTTTTTTTATCAGCTGCAAAGTAAACAAATGATAAAGCGTTGAATTTTTCATTGATTTTATACTTAAGTCTGGCTTGCTATTGTCATTATTTGGGACTACAGGGGTATTTTTAGACAATGGATTCCCGACTACACACTTTGGCAATGACTCAAGGCGGATTACCGATTACGCACTTCGGGGGGTGACAGTCCTTGGGTTTTCAATTAAGAAACAACGACAACGACTGAGAACTTCTTCGTTATTCCGGTGTCTTTGAACCGAAATCCTCCCCTTTGAGAAAAACTAATGAATTGTCGATTATTTACCACAACAATGGATGTTGATTAACTGATAACAACTTGTAAAATAAAAGACGTGCAATCACCTTGAAAGCCTAGTTATAATCATTAGCATGAAACGATTGTATTCAATGGACTGTGCACAATAAATGTTAACCTCACAAGTATTCAAAAGCAGAGCTGGCCTGCATTACACGCTTAGGCTTACCAATAAAGGCTTTAGTTCCCTACCCAATACCATTAAAGCCGAGCCTTTTACCGACAAGAATGCTGCTTTGCAATTTGTTACTAACTTGCAGGTGCCGCTGTTTTTTTGGGAGAACTTGGCACAGTCTAATACTTTCTTTAGCTACCGAAATTGGACTAATGCCAACCCGTGGGCTGGTATAGAAAACTATATTGCTCAAGCGTTAACACAAGGTAGTATGCAAGCTTATAAAACCGCGTCAATAAGTGAGTTAAACGGATCACGTCAATTAAGAAGTTTTAAAGATACTCAAGGTAAACGCTTTGAGTTACAACCCGCGGCAAGTCTATTAGTTAATGCAACTGCCGACGTAAAACCTGTTCATGACAAAGTTAGCGCAGAAAAAGTGCTGCAAGATCTCAACATCACGGCAGAGTCAGCTGAAAGTATTAATAAATCATTTAACTTGCCTGCCAATAGTGGAACTAGTGTTGAAGCATTAAAAACAGCACTTATCAATGGTGACATTGTACTTACCCAACTGCCTGAGCCACTTAAGCCTTCTACCGGTCAAGATTTAGTTGAAACCGTTTTTGAGGCCGCTAAATCACCATCAGATCCGCCTCCTCAAGCAGCGCCGCCAGCAGCACATGCAGCAACAACAGCGTCACCTACGCGCGCTGAAAATGCCACGGCAGATGGCTTAACTAAAGCAGCAGAAGATGGCACACCATTCTGTGAAGAATGTGAAAAAGCAGCAAACGCGGCATAACCTAGGCTGATATTATGAAAATGACTACAAAACCAGTAACAAAGCACGACATTGAAGCGATTCAGCAACAGTTATGGCAAGCCAATAGTAACGGCAAAGTACCAATCGTTTATGCCATTTTAGATGGCGCCCGAGATAAACAAATTGAGCGGTTAGTAAGACTAGGTTCATTAAAGTCATCTTGCTTATATGAAGGTAAATTGACTTTCAAAATGACCCAAGCTGCCCCCTATTTAGTGCGATTAGAAAAAGATCATCCGCAAACGTTAGAGATCCTTCAAAAGGGTTGGGGTAATAGCTGGGGAATTTTTGCCATAACTTACCAAGGTGCAACACACATTAATGTACGTCATAACTGTCGTAAAATTGCCCGTGTTAAAGGTCCTAATGGTAAAAATCTAGTATTTAGATATTACGATCCGCGTGTGCTACGTACCTATATTACTCAATGTGACATAAATGATGCTGAGAAAGTATTTGGCCCAATATCAGAGTTCATTGTAGAAGGTGAACAAACCAACACTATGCATCGCTTTAAGCGAGTTGAATCGGGGGTTCAAGATAGCCATAATGCTAATGATATACATATTACCACTTGCGTAGAAGATGAAGACTTTACCCGCGGTGAGTCGGGCGCTCTTAGTATCACCAGTCATCAGTTCTCAGTATTTGAACAAGAAAAATTCAAACGGTTTATTGCCGAGATGGAATTACACCTTAGTAGCTATTTTAAAGCGCAAACGGCTGAGCTTATTGAACAAGAGCAACTTAATGATTGGGTAAGTCAAAATGTTTTACACGCTCAGGATTTTGGTTTTATCACCGAACTTGATATTTGTCGCTACCTCAATGTAGCGATAGTACAAGGTGAATCGGTAAAAGACGCACCTTGGTTGAAGGCGATTATGGCTGAAAGCTTATTTCCAAGTACTAAAGCAACGCTGCTGGAAGAAAAGTCGCTAGAATTGCTCGACCAAGAGCATCAAGTTGTTATTGAAGAACTAGATCAAGTCAATCAACAGCACTTAGAACGATTTTATCAAAAACATCATAAAAAACTACTCGGTATTGGTGTGCCCCTTTATGATTTAAGTTTTACTGATGAACAAGCATTAAAAGAGTGGATGTTCCGCGTTGGCAAGCAGTGCATTAACTTAGGATTAACCGATGAAATGGCGCTAGATATTTGGCTAGATATCGCCATGCGCTACGGTGAAAATTTTCCACAAGAAGACTGGGCAATATTATCCGAGGCGCAAAAGGAAGAGTTGTCGGCGTCAAATAAATTGTTTCATTTACTAGCTCAACAACCGCATAAGAAAAGCGCTTAAACGGATTTATAGTAACCCATTATGACCTTAAGTAACCCTACTCCAGCTGAACGTATTGTTTCTCATGAGAATAAAATCACTGAGAACATTCAGCAAATAAAAACAAATGAGCAGTTAATTGAAACCCAAGAAGCTGAACACATTGACTTACTAGCAGAAAAAACAGTATTAGATGCTAAAAGCCCAACCTTTTCTGAACGATTTATGTTTGATGACAGCTTAAAGGTAGAAAAGGCAGCAAAGAAACAAGCCGTAGAGGATGCTAGAGAAGAAACAACAGAGTTAAAGGAAGATACCTATCAGCTAAAAGAAGATACTCATGTAGAGCAAGAAAAACTTAAGGTAGCTCACGCTGACGAACAGGCTCTGCACCAAGAAAATATTGATGAGCTGGAAGACAGCAAAAATAGAAGTGAAGACAGACTTAAACGCTTAGAAGATTATGATGAAAAAGATCCTACAAAAGCAGCCGCACAAGCTGAAAACATAGAGCAAGAACAAGCAGTATTAGCCAAACGTGAAAGCGATTTAGCACAAGCAAAAGAGTCAGCTGAAAATGCAAAAGAGGCTGGACAAGCAAGAGATGCCAAAGTAGCTGATGACGTAAAAGAAGCTTGTCCGCTAAAGTGTAAAGCTACACAACTAGCGATAAAAAGTAATAACGATAAACGTAAATATCAAATGGCGACCGAGCTCAACCAAAGCTCACAAACTCTGCAGGTTATTAGTTTAAGTAAAGCGGCTGTAGAGAAAGGCACCCGCGAACCACCTGTTTCTATTATTTCGGTTGCTATTACCGGTTTATGTGAAAAAGGAAAACCTTCAGATACTGCTGCCGCCGCAGACGAAAAAATACTAGCCCGGGTAAGAAGTGGTGAATTTTGTCCTGTTGTTAAAATTGACAAGTCGCCACTTAATATTGTCATGCCCGGCACTAAAGGCAGTCCGTTAAATTTTCAAGCTTTTTGCCCAGATCCACCAACAGGATTCAATTGGGATTACTTGTTTAAAAATATGTTTATGGTGAGTAAACGTGAACCTGCTATTTATACGATGGAAACCGAAGGCTGTGATGGCAGTTACGCCTTAGTTAGTAAGGTCGAAGCTTACCCGAAGATAAAGGCAGAAATAGGCGTATCTATTGCTTATAAACAAACAAAAGATATTACAAAAGTACCAAACTGGGAAGCAGATCCAAAAGCAGTAGATAAAATTACTGATTATAACAAAGGACACCGCACAGTTGAGTGTGGCAACTGGGTTTTTGCCTTCAACATGAAAGGCAGTGTGGACCAAGTTAGTCTCGCTGCGCAACTTGAACATCTATCACCCAACGATTTACTACCTAAGTTACGTAAAGCATTAAACCTATTTATTTTTATCTTTGATGTGATAAGAATTTGTTGCGACAACAAAATGGGAAGTAATATTTTTGAAAAAGCTGCCGCAATTGCTGATGCCGCGGATAAAGACGGTCCTTATGACGAAACCGGCTTAGTTAAAAATGATAAACCGGGTAGAGATAGTGCCGGTAAAGTTATCGATGCGGATGCAAGCGGCCCGACGGGCAGTATCAGTATTAACTATCCTAAAATATCCTTTGGTTTGGGTTACGAAAACTGTGAAGCGGTTGGTAAACCTACATTAGGTAGTGCAACCTCATTACAGTTAAAACTTGACCCACTTATTGGTGTTACAGGTAAAGTAGATATTCTTGGTGCTTTAATTCAAATTGGCATTAACGGCTTAATTCCCGGTGCAGCCTTGGCGGGTAAAACGTTTGTAGAATACATTTGGCCTATATTAAAAGGCCTATTACCAGAAGATACTGAAGTTACCAAAGAGAATATAGACAAACGTAACTATTACCTTGAAGGTGGTGTCGCTCTTGTGATGAAGGTCGGTGCCAATATTACCGCTGAAGGAAAATGGACACACCATAACGATGGTGAAAACTTAACGAGCTCTTTTGTACCTTTACCTGCAGACCCAGTGAATAATCCCGTTTCAGGCGCGTTCAGTGGTATGGCTGGTGCCTCCCTAGAAATGCATCTTGAGGGTAAAGCTTATGCTAAAGGTAAAGCATGGGCAGTAACCTTTGAAGCAGGTTTAATTATTGCTGTAGGAAGTGCTAAAGAAATTGGCGCAGCTAAGTTAGAATATAAAGTTAACATCACCGAGAAAAACGAACAAATGATGGTTGATGGTGCCTTTGAGTGGAATGGCTTGGCGATTATTACCGCTTCTTATAAATCGGCGGGTATTGGTAGTAAAGATAATGATGATACAACTAAATCGGCACAGGGTGGCAGACCTAGCGCAAAATCAAAACAAAGTGAAACAAAACATACCTTTTCAGAAAAGGATTTAAAAAACCAATGGGTATTAATTGAGCCCGGTAAAACGCCAAAAGACACAAAACCGGTACCACTAAATGACTATTTCAACTCATAAAATAGCGCTAATAAGCGCAATACTTTTAACCCTTATATTTACAAGCTTATTACAGGCAGAAGACTCTATGCTCACTAAAAAACCCTATTTTACCTACCGCATTGAAACTAAAGGTGCGTTGTATCACGCTAAAATCAATGGCATTTTATTAGAGGAAGATTTTGAAGGACATGCTTTAAATTTTGAACAACCCGTCAATCAATATATGCGTACTGGTACAAATCGTATTGGATTTGATTTATATACTTTTACGCCTGAAGAATTTGGAGAAGCAAAAATTACCGTTAGCTTATACGTTAACCAAGATGGCGCGGGTGAATCACAAAAGAAATTAATTAGCCAAGTCACTTTTAAAGCCAACGACTTTGCTGTCGAGAAAAGCCCACAACAAGCTATAAAAGCAAGTATGCCTGCTGTACGTCTAGATTCTACTGATGAGTTTTTAGCAAGTGATAAGGGAGATGTAATTGTACATACACCACAAATTGAACCATCAAAAATAGAACCAACTGCATATCATGTCTATCAAGATATTGAAGTTAAAACTCCATTTCCTGAGTGGGGATTTTTTGAGGCTGAAACACTTGACTTCCCTACGCTCTGGGATGATTTCACTGATGATTTTGAGAATTATAACAAGGCATTAATTTCCCCCCTATATAGAGAACATGAAATAATATTTGAAACATTAAAAACTCAAGATTTTGATAAAATATTACCCTTATTTTCTGAACGTAATAAAGAATATGATATAGCGCTATATTACCCTGAAGGTACCTATGATGAAAAGCTGAAAAAAGCTTTACAAAGTGACTTCGATGATAAAAACTCAGTATTAAAAATACATAAAGATGAATTTGCTGCACCTGCAATTAGTGATGATAAAAAACTAATTCGTATAGGCTCCCCGCAGATGATTTACTTTGAAAACGAAGAACATTCACTGTTTTCAAAGTACCCTATCTGGTTCTACAAAAAAGACGGTAAATGGATTATTTCTCGCTAGTTTCAGTTTGAACACTCACTAAAATTAAGAAAAAAGCCTGCTATATATTGCAGGCTTTTTTATAGGCATTACTCAACGTGTCTCTTAGAAACTTAAACTTTTGTAGAACTCAATAATGCTAACGATATACTTGCTAAGAACGGGTTACCTACACAAAACGCTCTTATATTGATGAACTCATACACATGAAGTCCTTAAGCTTGTCCGCCGATAATAAGATCTATTTAAACTGCAGTAGAATCAATTGGCTGGACAAGCTACTCATATATAGGTAATAACAAATCTAATAAAAAAAAGGTAATAACTGCAAAGTTATTACCTTTTTTTGTTTGCTCTTATCTGTACTAACCTACTACGACGGCAAGAACTCCACCGGATAAATCACTGTCACCGATTTTACGTCAGCTGCGCCAAAGTTAAACTGCCTAACGCGAGAACTTATTAGGCCACCCATGATAACTTGTACATATTTACCTCAATAAACTAAGCTTAATTTACCTCGTTAAGTTTGGTGATTGTTATGCCTAAGCCTCGTTCACAACAAATCAGTTTATTAGATACGCCGTATTATCATATTTGTAGTCGCACGGTACGAAAGGCCTTTTTGTGCGGCGTCGATAAAGAAACAGGTATTAGCTTTGAACATAGGCGCACATGGATTGAAAAGCGTATTTTTCAATTGGCTCAAGTGTTTTCTATCGATATCTGTGCGCATGCTGTCATGCATAACCACTTACATCTCGTTTTACATGTTGATATAGAGCAAATAAAAACGTGGTCAATGGACGAGGTACTTGAACGATGGCATCAGTTATTCAAGGGCACACTACTGACTCAGAAATACCAAAATAAAAAATCGCTTGATAAGTTCCAACTAGCAATGGTTGAAAGCACTGCTGATATTTACAAACAGCGCTTAATGAGCATTAGCTGGTTTATGCGTTCATTGAATGAGCCAATTGCTCGACAAGCAAACCGAGAAGACCAATGCACAGGACACTTTTGGGAGGGACGCTTTAAATCTCAAGCCCTGCTTGATGAAGGTGCACTATTGTCTTGCATGGCTTATGTTGATTTAAACCCGGTACGCGCTGGTATAGCCCCTACGCCAGAGCAGTCTGCTTTCACCAGTATTCAATTACGTATAAAAGCAGCGATAAGAGGTCAACAACCTACGTCGTTATTATCTTTTACTGGCAATGAACACCAACATAAACCAACGGGTATTCGCTTCAGCTTAAAAGACTATTTAACACTTGTTGATGAGACTGGACGGGTTCTTCGTGATGATAAACGTGGTGCCATCAACCATAAAACGGCAAATATTCTTGCAAGGCTTCACATCAGTGAAGAAAGCTGGTTAAAACTCACTACGGATTTTGAAGGTATCTTCACAGGCGCCGTCGGCACAGCTGAGCACTTATGTGAATTTAGTGAGCATATTGGCCTGCAACGCACTCATGGTATTACCAATGCTCAGGCCTGTTTAAATACCGCTTAACGCCCTTTATCAATCAACCATGAAGTTTTATGTTACCTTTACGTGGCAGGCTTAACTCAGTCAAAATTCAATGGTTTAGAAAACTTCAGTAATAAACCGATTAACTAACGCCTACCTACTTTAAAATTAGGCATCATACTAAACTCCAAAGGCCAAAATTTACGTGCCCTTATTCCTTAGTACTATCATGGGTGGCAGAGTTATTAAGAGTTATTACTATCATGGGTGGCAGAGTTATTCCGCAGAGTTATTACCCCTTAGCTAAAATTCAATGGCTTAGAAAACTTCAGTAATAAACGATTAACTAACGCCTACCTACTTTAAAATTGGGCATCATACTAAACTCCAAAGGCCAAAATTACGTGCACTTATTCCTTAGTACGATCATGGGTGGCAGAGTTAAATCGCAGAGTTAAATCCATTGTCATCACACACCTTATTTATAATTAAAAAACAATCACTTATTTACTTATAACCTCATTAAACATAGCTTATAATTAATACTCAAAATCTCTACTCATTGTTAATGATTTTGACAAATACTATTACTAAAGGGACTTAGGTAACACAATGGTTAATCATCGAATTCAGACCGCTATTTATTTCAGTACGCTTTTTGCTAAACAATGGCTATTTTTTTTATTGTATTGCATTTGTTTTTTTATTGGCAGTATTCATGTCAACGCACAAACCTTGCCACTACCTTACCTAATAAACAACGCATCAGCATTCAGTGATAACGACATCTACGTTGGGCTTGTCGGCAAAATTGAGGGTAACAATGTATGGATTGATATTGCCACTGGCGAAATTAATGAAATGCAAAGCTCAGACAATACTTTGCAAGGTCCCATCCATAATGGTAACAGTGGCCCTGGAGGAGATGGCAGGTATGCTGATATTTTTACTCGTTTAGGTAATATCCCCAATAAAACCATCAATATTCCTCATATTGATACGGCACGTATTTTTATTTCATTTGAATCGCCACTTTATTTGTATTTCTTTGCTGATGGCGGAGGTTATTCAACCCCCTCTTTGACTAATGATTCAGATGCTAACCTAGGGCTTAAGTTTGAACTGATTGAGCTAAGCTATGATGATAATGGTCTTTCAACAAATACTACCCGTGTTGACGCGTATCAATACCCCATGGGGCTTGAAGTTTGGAGTACGGATGGCTTTTATAAACGTATTGGTGAAGTATTAAGTCATGATGATATTCTCACACAGTGGCGAACAGATGTAAGCCTTGCATTTCAAGCTTCACTTGATGAAGAACTTGGTATTATTTTAAATCCCTCTCTTAGTAGCAGTTTTCAAGAAGGTGAGGCAAATGAGCAATATTTTACTGACTATGTTGATGCACTATGGAATCGTTATGAAGCTGAGGAACTATATGTCTACATAGATGCTCAAGCCGTTTGGCTTGGTCGCGTTACCAACGAGCAATTTACCTTTACTAACCAAACAGACCAAACGGTTGCCATAATATCCGCAAAACCCACTACTTTAGAGATACTCACCACCAGTGGTGTTTTGGCCGAAGATGTTAGCAATACACCCAACCTTGATGCTGATAAATATATCCAACAACACTTTAGTACTGCGCTTAATATGGGGGCTATTGACCTCAATATTGAAACAAACCAATTAGCCGACTGGTCTGCAATCGACAGCTACTTTAGCAGTAATATACACAATGAATATCTCGCTTTTTGGCACTCTCAAGACATCAGTTATCAAGGACAAACTTTTGCCTACAATGATAGCCACCATAATTCGGCAATCATTCAAAGCCTTATGCCTGAAAGAGTCACAATCACTATCGGCGGCTTGGTTAATGATGCTTATCATGCAGCTGAGTCTATTGAGGTTTATTCCATTACCGGTGGTGATGGTGAGACTACTCTTATCTCTTACGGTACAAATACTAGTGAGCACTCATCGGGGATAGGGTTTGGTATCAACACTACAGGAACCGTTTTATTAGAGGCCCGATTATTACCGCTAAATGTTACCGTTCCAACAATTATTTGGCAATCAAGTGATGCTTCTGTTGCATCCGTTATTGATGGACTTATAACGGGTATCAGCACAGGTACCGCTCTGATCACAGCAAGTAATCATGATGGCGCAATATCAATAACTTGGGGAGTAGAAGTTAACGACGATAACCTGGACATTTCAACGTCCATAGATACGACTACCAACTGCATAGCAGGGACTGATAGCTCTGCTACCTTAGGCAATAAAAATGATAACTATGCTATAGGAACGACTTGTTCTATTACTGGAACCATTGAGCTCAATAATGATGGTTTGAGTATTCCCCCGGGGACAATTAATGATACCGTGATTATTGAGCCGACTAATAATAACTGGGCTGTTGTGGTAAATAATGGCGGGAGTATTACCCTGCCAATAACTGATATTACTGATGACAATACAGGTACTGACAATAACTCACACATTGAAACGACCAAAGCTAATGACAACTCAGAAACTGTTGTTGCCAGCGAAGTCAATGATACACAAGCGGCACAGACAGACAGTGGCGGTTCAATAAGTTTTGCTTTATTTAGCTTATTCGGTATGCTTTTATGGCGTAAGCATAAAGACGTTAGTTGAGAAGTATAAGTTAAACTAATTCAAAAATTAAAAAAAACTCTCAAATAAAAAAGGTAATAACTGCAAAGTTATTACCTTTTTTAGTATTTACCCTTTAATAAACCCTAAGCTATTAAGATGGCAAGAACTCCACTGGATAAATCACTGTCACCGATTTCACGTCAGCTGCGCCAAAGTTAAACTGTCTAACGCGGGCAACAATACGCGATTCCAGGCGTTTATCGTTTAGCTCGCTTGAGGCAATATTTACCACTAACACTTTACCTTCAGGTGAAATGGTTATCTCTAAGACAATCTTCCCTTTAATACCTGGGTTGCTTCTGCGCGCTTTACGATAGAGTGCGTGCAGCTTGCTTTTGTTTTTATCCATAACATAAGCAATGTCTTCTTCTGGTCGGTAGTTACCTGTGCGTTTAAAGGCTTTATCTGCCGATTGCTCAGGTTCAATTCCTTCCACTAAACTGGTATCAGCACGTGCGGCAAGTAATTGCTGTTGTGCAGCGGCCACTTGCGCACCGTCAAGTTTAACGGTACTACGACTACTATTAAGTACACTTGCAGTACTTACCCCGCCACTGCCTTTACTGGCATCAGCAGTAAGTAAGGAGTCACGTTGCGCAGCCCTTTTTTGACTACTGCTGGTATTAGTTTTAGCTAATCTATTACCGACCATGGCATCAATACTTGAGGTATCCATTAAATCAGACAACTCATTACTAAGTGCTAACAAACCACTTTCACTGGCGACTTCACGAGCCTTTACTTGTTTTTTAGTTAACACTTGTTGCTTTTTAACCTGCTGTTTTTTTACTTTAGGTTTGTCTTTTGGCTTAGGTGGATCCTTTTTAATCACCTTAGGTTTTGGTGGTTCTTTTTTAATGACCTTAGGTTTGGGTTTAGGCTTTGGTTTATCTAAAATAAATTTAGCCACTCGCTCAGGTATTACTACTTTGGCACGTTTTGTTTCTGGTGGTAGCTCCATTGAGCCGATATAAAAACCTAAACAAACAATAAGTAATACAATACTCGTCGCAAAAAAGATAAAAGATTTATCCGTTTTACTTTGAGGATGCCAAGCAAGGGCCAACTGTTGGTAAGTAGCAGTTGTCATTATTATTACCCTTTACTTTTCGCTGTTTGCACCGCGGCAAAAGCTATTTTGGTGTAATTTGTTTGACGGCAGCTCGCTAAAATTTTTCTGAGCACTTGATAAGGAATACTCTCATCACCCATGATGGTTATAGCAAGTCCCTCGCCTGGTTGTTCTTGTGCGTATAAGCGGTTATCTGCTCTGAAATTAAGCTCTGTTACTAACTCAGCAATGATGTTTTCATCACTTGTTAATAACTGAGCAACATCAACAACCTTCTTGCCTTGTACTAGCACTTCTGTCGCTGTGATACTTATTATTAGCGTTTCTTTTGGCACCTTATCTGCGACCGAAGTCGGTAAGGTGATGTCTTTACTATTGGGTAACTGCTGGGAGCCAGAGCTAACCAATAAAAAGAATACTAAAATAGTAAAAATATCCATCAGCGATACCAGGTTTAACCCAGCATTTTTATGGAGGCCTTCAAAACTCGACATGCGTTTTGAACGACCGGATAACTTAGCCTTTTTCATAATAGTTACTCTTTGGCACTTTTATCACTTGCTTGACCTGATGCTACGCCGGCTTCCACTGCTAAGTCATTAACAGCTAATTCTGCAACAGCGATGACTTGTGCATCACCAATAGAAATATCGGGAAATAACACCACAGTTTCAGCTGAAAAGCCGACAACTACTTGCGCACTGCGTACTTTATCCATGACTTTAATCATGGTTTTGTAATCAACTTCAGGTTCAAGTAATAATGAAATACTGCTTTCATCAGGAAAACGGGTTTTAATGGCAACCATGGCATCAGTAAACTGCTTCCATTGACTGTCTTTTTGCGTACGCTCAATTTTTTTGATTAGGCCGATATTAGCGTCTTGAATATCAAAGCTGTGTTCGCGTATTACCAATTCCAGTTGCAGTTTCACTTTTGCTGAGTCATCACCTTTGGCGTCTAAGGCCGGCAGGTTTAATTCAAGTACGGTAAGCCTTGAAAACACCGCAGTGATCAACAGGAATGGTACTAATATCACCATTAAATTTAAAAAGGCGGTGATATTAAGCTCTTCAGCTTGTTGTATCGTTTGTAAGCCTCTTCTTTTCATTAATCTCTAACCATTAAGTTAAGTGCTTTTAGCGCTGATTTTTCAATGCTATCCACTAGGTGAGCTGTTTTGGTTACTAGATAAGAATGTACTAGTAATAATGGGATAGCAGCGATCAAACCAAATGCAGTGGTATTCATGGCAACGGCGATACTGGCAGAAAGTAAGTCGGCTTTTTCAGCAGGGTCCGCTTGAGCAACTGCGGTAAAGGCTTGAATAAGACCAATGATGGTACCTAATAAACCTAATAGAGTGGCGATATTGGCATACATTGCTAAATAATGGGTGCGCTGAGTAAGCTGTGGCATTTCATCCATAATGCCTTCTTCTAATGCTGCTTCAATTACTTCACGGCTTTTGTTGTCGTTATGACGGGAAAAACCATAATTAAGTACATTGGCTATGGGGGTTTTTATTTCAGCCGTTAATTTTACTGCACGTTGAAAATCTAACGCTTTTAACATAGGCACCAGCTCAGTCCATACTGAGTTGGTAGCTTTTTCGGTTCTGATCAAATAAATGAAGCGCTCAACAGCAATAACAAGGCCAATAGCAAGGACTATCAGTATCGGGTACATAAACGTGCCGCCCGCTTGAAATAATTTAACGATTTCCATAAAAATACCTTTTGATTAAGTGATTATAATTTTTCTGATTAATTTAATTTATTTAAGTTAAGTTAAGTTAAGTTAACTTAACTATTGTTTGAGCCTTTGATAAAGTTCATACAAGTATCGAGTTTTTTAGCAAAATACGGCTGAGTTTTATCAAGCTGTTGATTATTTTCAATTTGCTGAACATCGCCAATGTCCGGTGTTTGTACCGATAGTGGTGCTGCAGTCACTTGACTAGCGGCGATACCATTAACGTTTAGATCGAGCGCATCTAATAATACTTTGCGCTCACGCCGATAATCAGCTAACGACAGCTTGTAATGGGCATGAGCTTTAGTCAGCTCTCGTAATTTTTTCGAGCATTGATTAATATTCATATTTAATACCTCTTTAGCTGCCTACTAAATCCCTAACTAAGCGAAAACCGGTAATTTCATCCGCTTTACCGTTATGATTGGTGATGCTCGTGCTAGTGCAAACATCCATAGCCGTTTGATATGAGCCACCGACAGCGGCAACTTTTCTACCCGATAGATACACTAATTCTTGAGCATTACCGGCATAATTAACCACACCCCAGGTATTTTGTTTGCCTGTGGTGGTTTTAATCAATTCATCACCCTTGTTAATACCGCGCGAGCTAATTTGACAGTTACGGTTGGAATCAAGGCGATTACCTTTAGACTGTGCGGCATGTAGCCATTCACGTTTATGAGGTAAACGATATTTTTTACCCGTGGTTTTACTCAACCAGTTAATGTAATTAGTCATTTCGGCTAGCGTGATATCGGTTACCGGTAAACGCTTACTGCGACCAGAAATAGCCTTGCAGGCCTTAGATTTATTGCAGTAGACATTGTATTGTGAGATTGAGACTTCGTACTTACCAATGGCAAACGATTTAATTTTATCGCTAGCCGGTATTACCACCATGGTTGGCCCGTTACCGCCAACTTTTAAAGCATCTTTACAAACAGCGCGAGAGCCTCGAGCGCCTAGTCCAGCAATAGACGACTGGCAGCCATCTTTTTCTTTAATCACTACCGCAGCTATGTCTTGGCTGTCATTAAACAGTAGTAACGCATAACGTTTAGCGTCTTTGGCGTAATCCGGGCTAACTTGTCCCATAGTAACAATACAAGACGCTAAGTTTTTGGTAATGGTCTTTTCCGACTTTTGATAGCGGGAATAATCTAAGGTGCGCAGTTTTTCAATGGCAATCTTAAAATCTCGCATATTGAGCCGTTGAGTACAGCTCAGCTGTTCATTTACGTTGGCCATGGCTAAATTATAAAAATTGGTGCTGCTTTTTTTATCGGCCAATTGTGTCTCTTTAGCTTCATTAGCTTTTGCCGTTTGTAGCGCTTTTCTTTGTTTTTCTACTGCCGCTAAACGCCTAGCTTGTTGTGCTTTTTTATCAGCCGCTTCTTTGTCACTTCTTTTTTGCGCTAAGGTAAATGTGTGTTTGTCTAGCTCACTTGGGTCATCGCTATAGCGACTGGCATTCGTTATCAAACCATTAGCGCGAGAAAAACTTGCCGCACTGATAGCCGTGGTAATTTGTGTTAGATATAACTGATAGATTTCTTCTCGTTTGGAAAAGTACCAAGAGGTCGGTTTTTCCGGAAATAAATTAGCCAGCGATTGCATCTCTTCCCACAACGAGCCTTGCCATTCTGCCGAGAAGCTGGGCGAGGCAATAAAGCGATCGATATTTTCTCGTAGTACCTGATAACGAATTTTAAATTCAAGCTGGGTCATTAATTCGGCTTGCGATATTCTCGGCTCTTCAACCTTGCTATATTCATAATAGGCAAACCCTGAAGCGGCAACGGCTACCGCAAACGTAGCAGCTAGCAGCCCATTGGCTTTTTTCTTTTCGGTAATCTCGTTATAAAAAGCTTCCACGGAAACAATGCGATCTTTACGCTCAAAGGCGAGTGCTGCTTCAATCGCTTTCCAGTAACGTTTTTTAATACCTTGAATGCGTTTAGGTTTTAATTTTTTGTCGTAGGCTTCATCAGCGGGTAAACGGGTAAAAGGATGATCGCCAGTAAGCATTTCGTAGGCAATACAACCTAAGGCATAAATATCATCTCGAACATCAGGTACTTGCCCTAAGAGCATTTCACGGCTGGCATAAGCAGGCGTTAGTGCACCAAGATTACCGGCATCAAATACCGTTCTGTCTTGTTCACTATGACTTCGATCAATTTTTTGCACTGCTCGCGCAATACCAAAATCAAATATTTTCGCAGTACCATTCTCAGTAACAAAAATATTGCCTGGTTTTAAATCTGAATGAACTATATCTTCGTTGTGTGCGTGTATTAGCGCTAGACTCATGCCCTGTAAAATATGCAATGCTTCATTACGCGGTAAACCCGTAGCGTGATATTGCTTAACCATTTCATCAAGTGGCTGCCCTATCATGTATTCCATGGTCATGAAAACCACATCACCATCACGGTCAAAATCGTATACTTTTACAGTATTTTGGTTGGCAATATGTTGCGCTTTTTTTGCCTCGCGTTGTAAGGAAATAAAAGCTTCTGGATGGGTTCTAAATTCCTCACTTAATACTTTAATAGCAATATAAGGGTCTCTATCTTGCGCTTCAACTTTTAAGAGATCTTTTGCTTTGTATACCACCCCCATGCCGCCAATACCGAGGATTTCTTCTAGGACAAAGCGACCTTTAAGTATTTTACTATTACCTGTTGATGACTGAGTTGTTGCAGCTTGAACAGTTGCAGCTTGAGTATTGCTATCAGTACTGTCTATTACCGTTGCTGTATCGATTAAATCACGGGCGCTGCCTTGAACATCATTTGTTGAAGTGGCCGTGTTCGGTGAAAAGCTACTTGGGCTAAATCGGGTTGCATCATCAAGTGCTGGCTTAGCAGCTTGTGCTGGTACACGCGCCGCAAAAATAGTTTTATCGGCATCGACGATGCTTGGGCTAATTTCAATTGCCGGCTTGATAGGCGTTCTTGGGGCAAAGACTGTTTTATCTGAGCTATTCGCTTCATTAGTAGCTGTTGTAATTTTTTTAGCACTAGCCTTTGCTTTAGCAACCGATTGAGCTATTTCTTCAGCTTTGCTCTGAGAAATCGGCTTTCTAAACACTGTTTTCGCATCGTCTGGTACTGCACGAGGGTTATCATCTTTATCAGTCGCTATAACCGCTTTGTCAGTTACCATTTGTTCTCTGGCAGGCACAGTCTTTCTAAAGACGGTTTTAGCGTCTTGGTTAACATGATTGTATTGCTTGCCTTGATTAGGTACGCCTGCTTTATCACCTTTATTCGTGCTTAGTGCTTCAGTGTTTCTTTCAGTAAGCAGCGCATCATTATGTTGATCATTAGTTGCCATGACTAAATAAGTACTCCATTACGCTTATACACTGACATTTTGGTGAATGCCTTTAACCAATATAACCGAGACATTGTCTGACGCTAGGTTGTTTAAGGCTGTTTTTATTAATTTATTTACCGATAGTTCCAGAGAAGTTTCGCGCAGACACTGGATAATCTCATCATCTGCCACCGCGTTATATAAACCATCACTGCACAGTAGAAATAGATCCCCTACGCTAACATCAAAAACATCCACATCGATATCAAGGCGCTCTGAGGTACCAACTGCTCGGGTGATAACATTGGCCTCGGGGTGAGTTTTCGCTTCTTCTTCGGAAATTAAACCTTCACTGACCAACTCTGCCACATGGCTATGATCTATGCTTATTTGGCTAAGTTTGTCGTGCCTGAAACGATATAGCCTAGAATCACCTGCCCACAAACAAACACCGACATTGCCTTTAATTAATAACGAAATGAAGGTACTGCCAATAATGCGACCATTTAACTGCGCACGGGAATATTCTAATAAGCGGTTGTTAGCGTCCGTGACGGTATTTTCAATATCATTGACGAAATCATCAAGATTATTTTTCGTGTTTAAGTGACTTAAATGCTCAACGATCATTTGGCTAGCAACACTGCCGCCATCATGGCCGCCCATACCGTCTGCCACTGTCCATAAACCTATTTCAGGCTGGCATAAAAAAGAGTCTTCATTTAAAGGTCTAACGGTGCCAACATCCGTGGCACCCGCACTTGCCCAGGTAAGTGGTCTTCTTATGGTTACGTCATTCATTAACTTGCTATCCGTATGTTATTTCTGGTGCTATCAGCAATATCATGACTAAAAACGTCATGCCCAGCCAAACAATAACCGTCTGCCACTGTCCACAAGCCTATTTCAGGCTGGCATAAAAAAGAGTCTTCATTTAAAGGTCTAACAGTACCTACGTCAGTAGCACCTGCACTTGCCCAGGTAAGTGGTCGTCTTATGGTTACGTCATTCATAATTTACTTCTTTCTCAATTTCCGTATTATTTTCAATATATGTTTCAAATGAGGATTCGAAAGTTATTTAGCTATATAGGTTTTTGGCCAGCCCCAATGGGCCCAGTTACCATCAATCATTGCCGGTAATTGGCTAGAGGGTGGTAATCCCTGCACGGTAAAAAGACAAGGTGAGATATTCTCAGATCCCGTAGTTGACCAAACACTGTAGCTATTTAATGTTGAGCTGAACAAACTATCTAGCAAATGTGCATAGACATTCATCGGTAACTCTTCTTCAAACTGAAAATCAATATGCTGACTGCTTGTTGCTAACTGTTGGCCTGTCTTTAAGTAGGCCATAGGTACCATAGCCGCTTGATGATTTGCCTGTTCAAGCAATTCTTCCAGAGAAAACTGACCATCAAGTGCTTGCAGGGCTAATTCTTCAATATGGGCAAACCAGCGACCATTTGTCGACATAAACTCTAACGGGTTAATGTCATTGCTCAATGGAATAGCAATAGTAAATGGATAGTAACGCCCTACTTGGTCAACGCTGGGTAACACTATGCCGGCCCAATGATTTTCATCAACAACACCGGCCGATAAAACAAAGCGCCAAATGGGGCTAGTTAAATAAATATCTAGCCAAGGTTCGCCAATTTGCTCTTTTGAACTGGCAACAAACAGTTGCAACCATTCATCCCACGAGGTGATAAATTTGGCCGGTAAATTACGATGAACAAAGTCACCGTAACTGGGCAGTTTTCCGTATAAACCTAAAGGTATGTCTGTATTCACTAGATTCTCTCAGGACATTTAAACAAGCTTAACAATTGTTTTTCAAAAGGATTATTGACACTTTTCGCTTTGATTTTATAAGATATTGTATGTCTAGCATCAAAAGACTGTCTTTCATCATCACTGTTATTAGAAATGGCATAGGTCACTAAATAGGTACTAGATTCACTGGTTTTGGTCAATTTGGATTGCGCTAATAACCTAAACCAAGCCCATGGCCCTTCAAAGGTTTCACTGTGCTGTTGTTCATTTAAATCTTCAAAAACAATGCGCACTCGGCTTTGTTCACTATCAGCTGACCACTTCAGAGTTTTCCAAAACTTAGGACCATGACTGTAAGTGATTCGGTTAGCGCCCACTTCCAGCATAAATCTGACATTATTTTTTGGCATAGCATTCGGTTTTAAGCTAAAGCCTAAACTCGGTGTTTCCGCATTTTCTCGAAACAAGACCTTCTTAATTTCTAAGGCGCGCTGAATTTGTCGTAAGGTCGCTTTTGACAGACCTAAGTTGTACTTATCTATGGTTTTATTTTTCCAGCCTCGGCGGGTAGTTATAAAGGGTTTAACATTCTCTTGATAGAAAGTATCAACCGTGCCATTGGGTTTAAAGAAGGCGACAAAATCAAATAAGGCGATGTCGTTATCTGAATTTTTAGCGACCGGATAACGCCCTTCAATGCTGTTCATATAAGGTTGGTAAACTGTGTTTCGCCACTCATTGTTGATATGTTGATGGGCAGAGCGCAATATCACTCGCCATGTTTCATCGGCAAGACTCGTTAGCCAACGTTTAACTGGCTTAGGCATATTTTTCGCGTAAGAGTGCAGCGCGGTAATGGCATTATCAGCGCCATTTTGATAGCGAGCCTTAACCAATTTAAACGCTTTTCGGCTAGGGTCTGACGCTAAGCTGATACTATTTACCATTTCTTGCAGCTGAGATATTTTTAACAAGGCGGTGTTTATCGCCGCTGGCTGTTTTTTACTCTCACGCAACAATACATTAATACTGCGATACCTTTTATCAACCGAGGTCCACTTGGTTTTTGAGGCAGCAAAATCAGCAAGTCCACCTGCTATGCCTGTGGTATTGTCATCAGACAGGTTAGCGGCTGTTTGGCTCGACAGCTGAGTATTGCTCGAAGTGACATTCAGTATTGCCACTATGGGTGAATAAATTGGATCAGCAAAACTGCTCAGTAAATTACTGGTTTGTAATATGTTTTTCACTGGTTTGATATTTAGGGCATCATATATTTGCTGCCAATGTTTATTATAATCGGCCAAGTAAAGTGCTTTTACTTTTTTACTGATGTCATCAAGATCATCACTAATAAAAGCAACCTCTTGCTTAGCTTCATCATGCAGTAACCAACGCTCGTTAGCTATGCTGACAATAAAGTCTGAGTCTGCTGAGAAGTCTATTTCATCGTAACTTGCTTTGGTAAATAGCATAGGAATAGTTAGCTTAGCTTCGATAGCCGGGCTAACTCGATAACTGTCTTGTACGGCGCCGCCCATTTCTGCCAGCATATTAATAGGCTGAGCATATTCAGCTGTAGTGCGAATGCGTTGATAAATACGTTGCGAGATAGGCATACGCAATAAACGCTGGCGAGTTGACACCACTAATGATTTATTTAACTCTGCCGGTCTTATAGTTAAGGCAAGTAGTGCAGTTAGATGTGCTTCAAGTGCCTGTTTGTTATCTCTTTGCTGAGAAAACTCATCTTGCCATTTGTTTAAAAACCATTCTTCAACGAGTTTCCTATCCATATGTTCAAGTTTATTAAACATAATATAAGTTCTAAAGGCGCTATAAAGCTGTTCATTGCTACCGCTTCCCTTTAAATGTATTTCAACATACTTTATTAATTTCGGATAAAAGACATGGGTTAAGTGGCTTTGATAAGCCTCATTTGCCGCCTCATCAACGCTGGTGTCATACATACCTAAACTATTTAGCCAAGGATTTTGATCTTGATCATAAACAATACTGGCTTTCGCTAAGGCGTTAAGTGTAGGTAAGGTATTGCGAATATCAGATGACCAACGGCTTTGGTTTTTAACTTGCTCTTGGTACTCGGCGACATAGCCCTCAACTTCATGCATGTAAGTTCCATGCTGAGAATAAGCGCCCGTCCACATCACCACTAAAGCAACGGAGATAGCAGCCATGGTGGTATAAGCCGCACGCTGACCCCATTTAATTACTTTTTCATAAAATCGATTGGCGCCAACCAGCTCAGATTCAGTAAAAATAACATCTTTAAAAAGCTTACCTAAGAAGTAACTTTTTCCTTGCTGTAATGCTGAGTTATTGCCGGTATTAGCAAAGCCAAAGTTAGATGAAACTGAAGCCATTAAGCGATCGATAGGGGTGCCATCTTGTGTGCCACTGGTAAAATAAACACCGCGGAGATAAGGCTGTAAGCTAAAGCGGTTTTGTACAAAAGTTTGCTGAACAAAGCTATCAACCATCTCTTGCAAGTTTTCCATTTGCTGTGGAAAGCCTTGAATAGCACTACGGCGCTTGATATCACGTTCATTGTGTACTCTAAACAGCACACGCTGATATAAGCCTTTAATGATATTTTTATATTCTTGGCTAAGTTTGGCAAAATCAGGGGCTTTCGATGGTTCAGGTGAATCTGGTAAAGAGATACCAAATACTTGTTCGCGCTCTTCTTTACCTAGGTCTTCGAAAAACTCACTAAAACCTGAGACGAGATCACACTTAGTGAACATCAAATAAACCGGAAAACGTACTTCAAGTTTTTCCATTAACTCGTCGATACGGGTTCTAATAATCTTTGCGTGCTTAGCGCGCTCTTCTTCGGTTTGTGTTAATAGCTCTTGTATACTAATAGCGACAATAGCGCCATTGATTGGTCTTCTACGTCTATGTTTTTTAAGTAACTTAAGGAAACCTTCCCATGCTGAGCTATCAACCACTTTATGGCTATCTTGGGTGGTATATCGGCCGGCAGTATCAATTAATACCGCATCATTAGTAAACCACCAATCACAATTTCGGGTGCCGCCCACGCCTTGTAAAGCGCCTTTACCGAACTGCTCAGCAAGAGGAAAATCTAAACTAGAATTCACTAACGCAGTGGTTTTTCCTGAGCCTGGCGGACCAATAATAATGTACCAAGGTAATTCATATAACGCAGACTTAGCACCACTGCCATTAAAGTTGAGCTTTTTAAGGGTTGTTAATGCTTGTGTAAAACGTTCGCTCATCTGGGTCATTTCATCAGATTTTTGCTCGCTAATTATATCGCCTGCAGAGTCTTCTTGAGCGCTTTGTAAGTCATTAACTAGGTTGTTATTACTTTGTTTTTCTTGGTGCTGAATTCTTAAGTTATTGATGCCCCACAATAATGACATCACTAAAATAGTGATTAATCGTGCGCTTTCTGACTGTAACGGTGCACTATTGTCTTCACCAAATTTAAACGCTGGGCCAATAAACCAAATAAGTAACGCTAAGATGATTAAACCAAAAGCGGAGATGACAATTCTATTTTTAAAAAAAGCTATGATATTTTTCATTAAATACTCAGATAATTTTTTAAACTACTTACTTATAACGACTTAACTAAACGACTTACTTATTAGCGACTTATTTATTGTGAGTTAGCTGCTGGTAAATCTTTTGCTACTTGGTTATTTTCGCTTTTGATCTCAGTTAGCTGCTGACTTACTGAGTCTGAGGATTGATCTAACCAATACCTAAAGCCAGAGTAAGTTAACGCCATTAGCCCAACGACCACACTGGCAACAACCCACATGGGTACATAGTTTGAAAGGGTATTTTTAGAGTTAGCTAAGCCTTGCCAACAAGGTGATAACGAGCGTTCATACTCACCTCGGTAGCTACGAATGATATGAAATAAGTCATCACGTAATTGTTCTAATTGATCTCTGCCGCGAGCGATAACCCGATACTTTCCTTCATAGCCTAAGCTCAGGCAAATATAAATCAGTTCAAGTGCATCAATATTTTCCGCAGGGCTATTGCGTAGACGATCTAAAATGGCAAAAAATTTCTCACCACCAGCGGTTTCTTTATGAAATATACCGAGCAGAGTTCTTTGATTCCAAGCACTTTCAGCGCCCCAAGGGGTATTTAATACCGCCTCATCTAAGATGGTACAAAGTAGGTAACGAGCGATCATGACAGTATCTTCTTTAACACCAGCATTTCTAGCCTTGATATCAAAGGCTTTTATTTCTCGATCAAGTTGTTGATGCAAACTACCGACATTGGGGTGACTGAGTGATTCACGCGTTTTTGAAAATACCGCTAATAAGGTAGCTGCAGCATTCACTAACGGGTTTAAGCCACAAGTAGTAGAGAAATCATCGGGCACATTAGCTCTTACCCTGCTCACAGGTTGAGCTTGCTGAGGCTGATACGGTTGCTGCATCGGCGCAGGCTGTGACGCTTGATTACTGGGTGCACGGCCACCGGGCATTGGACGAACTACCGTACCATCACCTCGGTTAATGGGTTGTCTAAATACCGTTTTATCTGGATTATCAACTGACATCTTCATTCCTTTGAGGTAAGTGAGTTACTGGCGTATAGACCAAAGCTCAAGTTCTAGCTCTGGATAGTCAGCACCGATATGGAAGGCGAAGCCGCCTGAGTGGCTGAGCTCTTTCCAGAAGTCATTATTTCGTTCAAGCTCAAAGTAACAATAACCGGCATGATAAGGGATTTGCCTTGGTGCAACCGGTAAAGGTTTCAGTGGAATACCCGGCATTGCCGCATTCACTAATTGGCGAATACGTTCAACAGGACCCACTTTAACCGTGGCAGGAAATTGATTGCGTAAATTATTTTCTGGTATTGCCGCACGTACCGCTAAGACAAAAACACCTGAGCTAAGTAAACTTCTATCGGTAATTTGCGCCACTCTAATGCCAAACTTCTTCTCAACTAGCGGCATTGATACTGCAGTTTGCTCATAAACCATGCTTAAACATTGTCTTAATGAGGTCATTACCGGGGTAAATGTTTGCTGCAAATTTCCATGTAAGTAAGCACCAAAGCTTGGTGGTCTTTTAGTTTCAGTAACAAAGGTAGAAAACTCGCCGACCATTTGCACTAGCTCTGTGTATAGCTCGAGCGGGTGCAAAGTTTGCAGTTTTGATAGATGTGCAGCCAAAGGCTCTAATCGATTGATCATTTGCAACATCATATAGTCAGCAATTTCGGCGGTACCACCACGCTGAGTATCCGCTAAACGACCGGCAATTGATTCACCGCGATGATGTAATAAACCAACCAGTTCGGTTAAGAATCCTGATAATTTTGCCGTGGTTGAGCAATCTAGACATGAAGGAATATAATTATCATCAAGTAAGACGTTTTTATCTTCTCGGGTTTCAACAATTTTTAATAAAGCGATAGTGGCATAACCACTTAAATCATCAGAGCCCAGTAATAACCTTAATCTAGGTTTGCCAACAGCAATATCTAATGATTCACCACCATCAAAAGTAACATCTCTAATAGCCTGTTTGGAAGAATAGTAGCGAGCTAAACCTTGTGATTCATCATTAGATAAAATCTCAAGTGCTCCTGGACGCTTAACAGGTATCGCAAGATAAACTATCTGATTAGTAGTATTTTCAGGTACTTCAAATACGTCTGGACGATCGTTATGATCAGGAAAGCTAAAGGGCGTACCATCGGGGAAAATACCCGAAGATCTTATTAGCGATATTTTCCCTAATTTCAATAGTTCTTGGTCTAAATCCAGTTGATTAATACCCCAAGCATAAGCTCCCATTGCTGAGCATTTACCCTGAATATACCTTTCTAAGTAACGTTCCTGCTGCTGGAAATGGTGCGGATTTAAGAACATCCCTTCTGACCAAACTACTTTACTATCTAATGACATAAGATCCCGCTAATTTATTATTATTCCATTTACTTCAATTAGTCTTCACTGGTGACTTATAATTTGTCCGCCAGTGAAGCTGATTTCTTTAAGGTGATTACTTTAAAACAATCATCTTATTTTCAAACAGTTGTACCTTAGCCGTTGAACTAACTACGTTAGTTTCTGCCACAGGTATAATGACTTTATATTTGGCATCTTCATATTGAAGAAACTCAGCGTATAAACCGATATATTTTGTGCCCTTACTTAAGACAAATCTGGCCGTACTATCTTCACTAGGCTGAATTGGCTTTAACGACTGTTGGGTAATCATAGTTTTACCTAATACCTCTGAGTCTCTTTCATATAAGTCGATAAAGTTAGCGTTTTCAAAAGCCTTGGTAGACTTTAATTCATACATTCTGATAATGAGTGGCGATGATACTTTGCTGTCATCCGGGTTGACACTTTTGTCTACCACAAAGCTCAATTGTAAATCGGTATCAAGGTCTAAGAAACCACCAACTTTACTGTTTACTGACGTACATGATGCAAGTGAAAAAGCCATTGCTGCTATCGCAATTACCTTAGCCAACTTGAGCTTACCGAAAGTAAATTTTCCGAAAGTTAGGTTGCTGATATAACATTTACTTAAATTAAGTGTACTGAAATTAAATCTGCTCATTATTTTTCCGTAAATTAGTTAATAGATTCATCGTTGTTACTGTCATTGTTAGTATCATTTGGCGATAACCTAGCGCTGATTAAACGCTGCATTTGATCTTCATAAGCTTGCACAAAGTCATAGCCAAATAAATGTTGAAAAGAATCATCAAGGTTTTCAACTAAGCCTTGGTGATATTCCTTATAGGCTGACCAACGCTTACTTTTTTGCCCTAGGCTTAGCAAACTTGAACTCTTGTATTTTTCAAAACGGCTTTCTAAATTACTGGGATCAAATCTTTCTATCATACCTCTAAATGCAGCTTGCATACCGGCAATTACCGCCACCTGGTGCTCGGCAATACCTTGAAAACCTTCTCTTACCGCAGCAACTGGCGTTTTATAAGCATTGTTCTCTTTGATGAACATATTTTCCATAGCATCATCGATATTGGCAGAGAATTTTAATGGGTTGTTTTCAACAGATTGAATGGTAGTAACATTGATGCGAAATTCTTCTTTAATTTTCTTTCTAAATTTTAATACCCGCATCATGCCTTGCATGGTTTCGCGCATTAACAGTCCAACAGTGTCATTGATTTCTGCCACTTTCTTATCGTCTAAATTCCACTTACCAAGACCCATGGAATTAACAACAGTTTGTGTTTCAGTACTACCACTTGCTGGTGAACTTGGCACACCAGATACTGATTGCACTTGCAACAATTGCTGTTTCAATTGCGCCACTTCAAGCTGTAATTGTTGGTTCTTTAATTCGAGCGCGGCATAAGCGACAGCGCTATGCTGACTAGTTGCTACCGGCGTAGGTTCATGAAGCGCATTAGTTTGCAGCTCTGGTGCGGCAACAGGCTTTGCTGTAACTATTGGCGCTGCAAAAGCTTGTGGTGCGGCTACTGGCGTTGGTGCAGGTATTGGTGCAGATATTGGTGTTTCAAACGGTGAACTTGCCCCAGAGATTGGCGCCATAGCAGGGGGGAAATCAGCAAGCAGGTCATCATCATCCCAATCATCAGGAATTAAGCCTGCTTCTTGGTTGGCCTTAGGCCAACTAATTGCATCTGTGGCAGCATTGTTACTTTCAATTGAGGTACTTGTTGCTGCGGTAAAGTTATCTGCAGTAATGCTCTCTGTAGAGAAAGCATCTGCTGAAAAACTATCAAGGCTATTTATTGGCTGGGCAAAAGGATCACTGGCTGATTGTGCGCTGTCTAATAATTCAAGTGGGTCAATTTGTTCGGCGTCAAACGCTGACAGTGGATTATTAATCGAACTACTCTGCTGAATACCTGAAGCAAATGGATCACTACTAGCTGAGGAAAAAGGATCATTACCTGATGATGTTTGAGAGAAAAAATCATCTTGTCCTGCGGTTGGAGCACTTATATCTGAGAAACCAGAAAAGTCTGCAAAAGGATCGCTACTACTATTAGTGTTAGTCGCACTTTGGAAGATATCTGCGTTAGCCATCTCGTTGGGGATATTAGCGATAAATTCATAATCACTGATGGTAAAACGGTCACCATCGTTTAAGCCAACTTGATTACCATTACCAATGGGCTCAGCTGCGCCATTAAGAAAGGTACCATTGGTACTTAAATCTGTGAGAAAATATTGCTCTGCGACACAAGCTATTTTGGCATGAACAGATGACATATATTTATTAGGATCATCTAGTACCCAGAGGTTATTGCTGCCGCGTCCTAGCGTACCACCAGCTTCAGGAAATGTATGGCTTGATTTGCCTACATCAACATTACTTGGTGAGTTAATAATGGTTATTTCAATTGCCATAAGATCATTCCTTGATAAGGGAACCTCATCATCATTAATCAAAGAACATCATGTTCTTACTTCTATCGTTAAGTTATTGATTCAATTTCCGCAATAAAGTTAGGCTTATAAAGTCAAATAAAGTTCAGGATAAAACCCTGTTTTCATAGGCTTTAGCACCTAATATTAATAAAACCTCCCAGTAAAAGAACCGATAAATTTGCAAGTCATGTTACAGATGATTAATGATAAAAGCTATCAAAATTAACATCGAAAAGCCAATGTTTAACTTAATATTTACTTAAGCAAGTATTCCAAGATAAACTTCTCTAAACCCCTACTTTAATGATTGTTTTACAGTCAATTAATGTTTTTTTCGAGAGTTAATTGAAACAGCTGGTTAACAATGTAATCAGGCTGTTAATAATTATTTATCGGGGCTATTGCAAATAAAGCCATTCCATAATAATCTTCTCAGTAAGAAGGACTAAAAATAATAATACGGAGATTACAAATTCAATGCCCTCACCCGCACTAATTGATATTCCAGCCATGCTAGCCCCTATTGAGGGAGAGCTTAGCGTTGGTAATGATCTTCGTCTTGACACTGCTCACTCATCCGATTACTCGCAAATAAAAGATGCTAGGCGCGCCGCCCGTGATGCCGAACGCAATAATATGTTTGATGGTGATAGCACAGAAGCAAATGAACAGTGGCAGAAGATTTTTTTATTAGCACCTAAAGTTATAGCAACCCAAGCTAAAGATGTTGAGCTTGCCTGCTGGCTTACCGAGGCTTTAGTGCGTAAGTCTGGCTTCCAAGGCCTTAAAGATGGCTTTAGCTTAATTAGACAATTAATTGAAAACTTCTGGGAGCAAGGTTTATACCCAGTAGAAGATGAAGATGGTATTGAAACCCGTGTTGCCCCTATCGCCGGCTTAAATGGTGAAGGTGCAGACGGTGTGTTATTAAGTCCTATCCGCAATTCATTTATCACTGAAGACGCTTCTTATGAGCCCTATAGTTTATGGCAATACCAACAAGCCATAGACATTAGTCGCCTTTCTGATGAGCGCAAACAGCACGATCAAATAGAACGTATTGGCTTTTCAATGGAAAATATTGATAAAGCTGTCGCGAATTCGTCAAGCGAATACTACAGCAACTTATATCAAGACATTGAAGTTTGCTTAACTGAATATCAAGCAATAGATAAGCTGTTAACCGAATTTTGTGGCAGCCATGAAGCACCACCAAGCAGTAAAATAATTGAACTTCTTCAAGATGCTAAAGGCGCTATTAACCATATAGCTAAAGCAAAGCTACCTATTATCACCGACACCAGTGATGTCGATGAAGAAAGTGACAGCGAGCAATTAGATGAACAAGCAACAAGCTCAGCCGCTAGCCAAAACAGTGCCGTAACTAACGCATTAAATTCTCGAGATGATGCTTTCAAACAATTAAACACCATTGCTGAATATTTTAAGAAAACAGAACCACATTCACCCATCTCGTATATGTTAACGAAAACGGTGAAGTGGGGGAATATGCCACTTGAAGAGCTGATGAAAGAGCTTATTCCAGACTCCTCTTCAAGAGATACTTATAGCTCCCTTACCGGAGTAGGTGTTGACGATTCATAGCGGACTTCACTTTGTCCGAGCAGGTAATGCGCGAACTAGTGCGAAAATATTGTCGCTAACTAGCAAACTTAATTTTTTATACACGGAGAAAAACCATGGCGGAAAGTATTCATAACAAACTGAAAAGAGTAAGGAAACCTCGTGTACACATTACTTATGATGTCGAAACGAATGGCGCAGTAGCTAAAAAGGATATCCCTTTTGTTATGGGTGTCATGGGTGATTACTCTGGTGATAATACCAAAGATAAAAAGGCCTTAAAAGATAGAAAGTTTGCACAAATTGATCGTGACAATTTTAACGATATCATGGCGAAAACAGCACCAAAATTAAATCTAAAAGTTGCTAATACTTTGGCGGATGATGGTAGTGAACTAGCTATTAACCTTGATTTTAATCATATGGAAGACTTTGAACCGCATAAAATTGTTGAGCAAGTTGAGCCGCTGAAAAAATTACTACAAACTCGTGATAGATTACGCGATTTATTAAGTAAAGCTGATCGCTCAGATGAGTTAGAGGATATCTTAGAAAATATTCTCAACAATACCGATGCGCTATCTTCTTTGTCTAGCGAATTAGGTGTCAACGCTGAAAACAATGAGGGAGATAAATAATGTCTGCAGAAGAAACTTTATCCAGCCAAACAGAAACAACTGATGTACTAGAAGTGAGCTTTTTAGAACAAGCGATTAGTGCCACTAAGCAAACTCCAAGAGATGAGACCGAGGCGTTGTTAAAAACCCTTACTCAAGAAGCGCTGAATGGCACTGTAACTTGGGATAAGAGTTTAACGGTTACCATTAATGCCGCTATTGACGCCATTGATGCCGCTTTGTCTAAGCAGCTTTCTGCCATCATGCAAGACCAAAAATTTAATAAATTGGAAGGTTCTTGGCGCGGTTTACATCACACAGTGATGAACTCTGAAACTAGTTCACAATTAAAGATTCGTGTACTTAACATCACCAAAAAAGAAATTTATAAAGATCTTGAGAAAGCGGTTGAGTTTGATCAAAGCCAGACATTCAAGAAGATTTATGAAAGCGAATTTGGTACTGCCGGTGGTGAACCTTATGCAGCCTTAATTGGTGACTTTGAGTTTTCTTCTCACCCAAATGACATCGATTTATTATCAAATATTTCTAACATTGCCGCCGCAGGTTTTTGTCCATTCATTGCAGCAACAGCGCCAGAAATGTTTGGTTTTGAATCCTTTGCCGAACTTTCTAAGCCGCGTGATTTAGAAAAAATCTTTGACTCTGCCGAGTACATCAAATGGCGTAGCTTCCGTGATAGTGACGATTCTCGTTTTGTTACTTTAACTATGCCACGTGTGCTAGCCCGTCTACCTTATGGTCAAGATACCAAGCCAATTGAAGCCTTCAATTTTGAAGAAGGTACACTTGGCGAAGACGGTCTACAACGCCAAAGCAAGCATGACCATTATTGTTGGATGAATGCAGCTTACGCAATGGGCGCAACCCTAGCACGTTCATTTGCTGAATATGGCTGGTGTACCAGCATTCGTGGCGCTGAAGGTGGTGGTAAAGTTGAAGGTTTACCAAGTCATACTTTTGTTAGTGATGATGGTGATATTGATCAACAGTGTCCAACAGAAATTGGTATTACCGATCGTCGTGAAGCTGAGTTAAGTAAATTAGGTTTCTTACCACTATGTCATTATAAAAATACTGATTACGCGGTATTCTTTGGTGCACAAACTACACAAAAACCGAAGAAGTTTGATGATCCAGATGTAACGGCTAACTATGAAATATCGGCTCGCTTACCTTATATCATGGCGACTTCACGTATTGCACATTTCTTAAAAGTAATGGGTCGCGATAAAATTGGTTCATTTATTGAAGCTTCAGAAGCAGAAGAGTGGCTTAACAAGTGGATCAATGGCTATGTAAATAATAGTGCTGATGCTAGTGCTGAAATGAAAGCACGTTACCCATTAAGAGAAGCGAAAGTGGAAGTAAAAGAAGTACCAGGTCAGCCAGGTGTTTATAGTGCTATTGCACATTTATGCCCTTGGTTACAAATGGAAGAGTTAAGTGCTTCCCTTAGACTAGTAGCGAAAATTCCAAAATCTAGTTAATTGACCGCAGTAAAGTGATACCTATTGGCTGTTAAAGTCACTTGGTATCATTTTGACTATGAGGGAATAAATAATGAAGCAGGCTGCTGTTTTTGCCAAACACACAAAAATATCGATTACGGTTGCGTTTTTTAAGCTGTCGTACTTTTGTTTTTCTGTACAGCGACAACCAGTTTCTGGGTTATTTATTTCCTCATTTAGCCAATCACTAAAACAATTTCACCCCCTCATTTTATTAGCAAAAAAGCTTTAACGTGGCCTATTCTCCTACACTCATGAGCAAGCCAACGCCAGCACAACGTGATAGCGAAAATTTTAATTCGGTACCTTTTGATGCTGTATTAGAACAACCCGCCTACCTTACTAATTTAACCCAGCTACTTGATGAAAAAGACGATACTAAAGCTTTGCAGTATTGCATTGAGCACTTTGTCGATAAAAGCAAACTGACCTCAGCTAAAACCGTCAGGAATGCCTTGCTTAGACTGGTTGCTGATCTTGATGAGCAAATAAATGAGCAAGTAAATCATATTATTCATCACCCTAGACTGCAAAAGCTTGAAGCTTCATGGCGCGGCTTATGGCTATTGGTTAAACAAGCGGAAGGTTATCGCAGTATAAAAATAAAAGTGCTCGATATGCGCTGGACCGAAGTCGTTAAAGACATCAGCAAAGCCATGGAATTTGATCAAAGCCAACTATTTCAAAAAATATACAGTGATGAATACGGCACGCCCGGTGGTGAGCCTTATGGTGCCATTATTGGTGATTATGAAATTAGTCACCGCATCAGTAAAGAACATCCCACCGATGATATCTCTACTTTAGCGGGCATAGCACAAATAGCCGCAGCGTCTTTTTCACCCTTTATCGCTGCTGCCGCCAGTGACTTATTTGGTATGGATGATTTTTCTGGTTTAGGGCAACCGATAGATTACGAGAAAATATTTACCCAAACAGAATACATCAAGTGGAATACCTTAAGAAAATCAGCCGATACCCGCTTTGTTGGCTTAGCTTTACCTAAAATATTAATGCGCCGGCCTTACCAAACAACTATGGGCAGTTATAAAGGCATTAATTTTTATGAAAAAAGCTCTGCAAATGGTGAGAACAACCTTTGGGGCAATGCCTGTTACGCTTTTGGCTGTATTTTAATTAGAGAATTTGCCGATATAGGTTGGTTTGGTCACATTCGTGGCGCGCCGAGAAATCAACTCTCTGGTGGTGTTTTTAAAGAATTAGCGGTAGATAGCCACGCCACCGATGCCAACGATATTGCTTTTAAACCAACGACTAATGTCATTATTACTGATGCTATCGAAAAGAATATTAGTGAACTAGGCTTTATCCCCCTTTGCCAAGGTTATTTATCACCTTACACCACATTTTATAATAACCAGTCGATACACAAACCTAAAAAATACAACAACCTAGATGTAAATACCAATGCAAAAATATCGTCTATGCTGCAGCATGTATTGTGTGGCGCGAGAATATCCCATTTTATTAAATTAATGGTGCGCGACAAAATTGGCTCTTTTATCAGCGCCGATAAATGTGAAGATTACATCAGACAGTGGTTGATGAAATACACCACGGGCAGTGAAGATCTAGACTGGCAAGAACAAGCAAAATATCCTTTAAAAGAAGGCTATGTACGGGTAAAAGAGCATCCCAATAAACCAGGGCATTATTTATGTGTTATCCACATACAACCCCATTATCAGCTAGACCAAATGGTTTCAGAGCTGGAGCTAGTGACTGAACTAGCCTCTTTTAGGAAGTAACCATGGCGCGTATTGATAAAGACAAGAAATTACGACCTTCAATTTTAGACCGGCTCTTTGATGATGAACCTCATAATCAAGTCGAGAAAAAATTGGAGCATCACCAAGTATTAAAACAATTACGCAGCAGTATTCGCCGAGACTTAGAATCCCTGTTAAATACCCGTTTTCACTTAATACAACCAAGCAGTGACTTGACCGAAGTTGATAAATCCATATTTAATTATGGTTTGCCCGACCTTGCCACAGTCAACATCATGGATGTTGAGCGACGCAAAAAGTTTATCAGTCATTTAGAAAGTACCTTGAAAAGTTATGAGCCTAGATTTAAATCTGTCAGTGTCTCTTTCATTGAAAACGCCGACAACATAGATAGAACCTTACGTTTTCGTATTGATACTGTTATTTACGCAGATCCACTGCCAGAAGTTGTTGTTTATGACTCGATACTTGACTCGGTGACTCGCGCTGTAAGCGTTAAGGAACTTTAATTATGTCTGATGAGCTACTACCCCAAGTTGTTGTTTATGATTCTATTATTGACCCTATGCTTGACTCCGTGACTCGTGCTGTTAGCGTTAAGGAACTTTAACCATGTCCGATGAACTACTCCAGAAACATTTGTTTATTACCCTATGCTTGACTCTGCCTTGCTATTTAATGCGCGCTGTAAGCGTTAAGGAAGTTTAATTATGTCCGATGAGCTATTACCCTTTTATGAAAAAGAGTTGGTCTATATACGCCAACTTGGTGGAGAGTTCTCAAAAGAGCACCCTAAAATCGCCTCACGTTTAGGCATTAATAATGACAGTATTGAAGACCCACATGTTTCTCGTTTAATCGAGAGTTTTGCGTTTTTAAATGCCCGTATTCAGCATAAGCTAGACGATGACTTCCCTGAAATAAGTGATGCTTTGCTTGGTACCTTGTACCCGCATTATCAGCGTCCCATTCCGGCTATGTCGATTGTGCAATTTGTTGCCGACAAAGAGCAGTTAGATTCAAATTACACCATTGCCAGTGGTACCTTATTAGAGACCACACAATTTCAAGGTGAGAATTGCCGTTTTACCACCAATTATGAAATCCCCTTACTGCCTATTGAAGTTGTATCAGCAAGTTTAATGGCTAAGCCCTTTTTTACCCCAGGCTCTGCCAAGATTAGAGGCGCAGAAAGTGTACTTAAGCTGTCACTGAAAACCTTTTCTAAAGATATTAATTTCGCCGATTTAGCAGTAGATAAGCTACGCTTTTATCTTAAAGGGCAAGCGCAACATATTAACCCGCTGTATGAGATGTTGCTCAATGATTGTAATCGCACTTTTATGGCCATTTCAGAGCAAGATACTCAACCTGTTGATTTGGGCATCAAGGCTATTCAACCAGTGGGTTTTTCCACCAGTGAAGGCATGTTGCCCTACCCCGACGCTTCTTTTATTGGTTACCGGTTATTAACCGAGTATTTCGCCTTTCCAGAAAAGTTTATGTTCATTGATATTGTTGGCTTGGCGGATAAGTTAGCCACACATAACAGTGATACCTTAGATTTTTATATCTACCTCAATGAGAGCAATGTTGAACTTGAGCATAATATTTCTAAGGCAACATTTAATCTAGGTTGTACACCTGTAGTCAATTTATTTGCCCACAGCGCTGACCCAATAAAACTTGAACATACCCAACACGAGTATAAAGTTACCCCAGACTCACGTCGCTCAACTGGCTATGAAGTTTATAGTATTGACCAAGTGACCGCGTCTTCTTATTACGGTGACGATGTTGATTTTCTGCCCTTTTATGGCATGAATCACGAGCAGCAAGAAAGTAATTCTCATGCATTTTGGTTTGCTGCCCGTCGTAATGCCAAACTTGATACTTATGATAGAGATGAAGGCACAGATGTGTTTTTATCCTTAGTGGATTTATCGTTTAATCCAAATATCCCAGAAGATCGCACCATCACTATTGAAACCACCTGTAGTAATAGGGATTTGCCGCAAAAACTGCCCTATTCAGTGGGTGAGTCGCAACTGCAATGTACCGACAGTGCGCCACCGTGTTCAGCAATACGTTACTTAATGCAGCCTACTGCGGTGATTAGACCACCGCTTCGAGATCATGCTAGATGGCGATTAATTTCTCACTTAAATCTGAATTTTTTATCGATAACAGGTGGCAGTGACGCCTGCTTAGCCTTAAAAGAAATTCTACGTTTATATGATTTTAAGGGCTCAGCGGTTACCCGTACCTTAATAGAGTCGATTACCCAAGTACAAGCGAAACCGATAAGTGCACCATTGACTATTGATGGCCATACCGCCATGTGTCGCGGCATCGAAATCACAGTGAATATTGATGACTCGTTACTTAGCGGCAGTAGTGTTTTCCTTTTTTCTACCGTATTGGAACACTTTTTTGGCTTGTATTGCTCGATTAACTCTTTCACCCGATTACTGATAAAAACAAAAAATAAAGAAGGCTATTTAAAGAAATGTCCACCGCGAGCTGGCGAAAAAATACTGCTGTAATTGATAAATTAGCTCAGCAGCCTTATCTGTTTTCCTTTAAGCAGGCTGTTAGGGTAATTGAGCGCAGCAATAACTATAACGACATGGTTGAAACTTCGGCAATTCAATCTGTGGGCCGCTTTATGCCGCCTCAATCTGAATGCATACGCTTTACCAGCCGCCAATCGCTATCATTTCCTTCCGCTGAAATTTCATCGATTGAACCCTTGTATCAAGATAACAAAGAAAATAATCAATGGAAAATGGAGCTGAATTTTATTGGTTTAACCGGTAGTAATGGTGTACTGCCTTATCACTATACTGAAACGGTATTAAAACGCTTAAAACTTAAAGACAAAACCATTAGTGAGTTCTTTAATTTATTTAATCACCGAACTGCATCGTTATTTTTTCAGTCATCGGTTAAATACTTTGCTCCACTAGAGTATGAACGCTGCCGTTTAGCAAATAACAGTTCGACCCTAACGAGTAATGGTCAAACGAATAGCACTCAAAAAAATAGGGCCGACAGCAGTAAAGCTAAAACAGATAATTTCACCCAAATGTTACTGTCATTGATTGGATTAGGCACAGCTAACCTAACAGACCGCCTTTACACCAAAGATGAATCATTACTGCGTTATGCCGGCCTGTTAAGTAGCTCGGTGCGCACAGCCTCTGGTCTCAAACAAATTCTTGAAAGCCACTTTAACTTACCGGTTGAGATAAAAGAATTTGTTGGTCAATGGCAGCCCTTGATTGACGATGTCAGAACAAGAATGCCCATGAACGGTGATGCTGGACAAAATAATCAATTAGGCAAAACTGTGATGTTAGGCAAAAAAGGTTTTTTCGCTCAGGGTAAAATAAATATTATTTTGGGGCCTCTCACGGCTAAGCAATTAAAGCAGTTCACTCCACAAACCCCTCATCTTAAAGCGTTGGATGAACTTGTTCGCCTGTATCTAGGCTTTGAACATGATTATAGTTTTATCTTGCGTACGCTAAAAAAAGATCGGCCTAGTAAGGTGAGTTTTTCGGCTAACAACAAACCCATTTTAGGCTGGACCAGCTGGTTATCTAGTAGGCCTTCAGGTGCTGAACACGGTAATACAAGTGGTGACAATACTGTGATAGATATACCGATTTCGGTGAGGTAACAGATGATAAATTCTAACCGTCATAGTAACAAACAACATTTGCCATTAAGGCGACTTTATTCGCTATTAGCTTTGTTGGCTATGACTACGATCAGTGCTTGCTCTAGCAGAGTTGCTAATGAGCTAACGGATATTACCGTGCTGGCACAAGGTGAAAGTATCAAAGAAAGGCCCGAAATGGCCGAGGCTTGTAAAGGTTTTTATGTTAGCCCAGAAAAGCTAAAAGATTTTTTCCAATACGCTGCGTTAACCCATGAAGAGCGAGTTAATAACAATTATGAAAAACTGCCTTGTTACTCTTCAGGCACCGCTTATTTAGGTGATGATGAGATCCAATGGGTGCTTAGAGCAGGTGGTGTCGGTGAGTTTCAAAGCCTACAGCATAAAACGCAAAACAATAACCAAGATCAGACACAAAAAAGTTTCACCAAAATTTGCGGCGTATCATGCTGCGACAATGTACAAGGCGTTTGTTAGTACCAACACTACTGGTGAACAAGTGGGCAATTATTTAATGAAATGTGTATAAATTAACATCACGTGAAAAAAGGGAATAGATATGGTTACAATTGATTTAAAATCATTAGTCGGTAGGTTGAATGAAACCTCTCGCAATGCGCTAGAAGGAGCTGCGGGACTTTGTCTTTCACGTACTCATTATAATGTCGAAATTGAACATTGGTTATTAAAATTATTAGAAGTACCCGATAGTGATATCTTGGCGATTTTTGATAAATTTGATATCGACTTAGGCAAACTTCATCAAGACTTAAACCGAGAATTAGACCGTATTAAAGGTGGCAATACCAGAGCACCGGCATTATCACCAAGTATTGTTGATATCAGCAAAAATGCTTGGATGCTAGCTTCCGTGGAATATGGTCATAACGTAGCAACTTCAGCCCATATTTTAACGGCCTTAATGCTCGATGATACTTTACGTCAATCAACGTCAGCATTGTCGGGTGAGTTAAACAAAATTCAACCTGAATCATTACGCGAAGTAACCCGCGCTATTGTCGGTACTACCGCTGAATCACTATCAAGCGCTATGGGCGACACCTCTAACGGCAGTGCGCCAGCTATTGGTGCGCCAAGTAAAACACCATCGTTAGATAAATTCACCATCAATTTAACCGATGAGGCCAAACAAGGCAAAATCGATCCCATTTTAGGGCGTGATGAAGAAATTAGACAAATCATTGATATTCTAATTCGTCGCCGTCAAAACAACCCAATTTTAACCGGTGAAGCCGGTGTCGGTAAAACTGCAGTAGTGGAAGGTTTTGCCCTGCGTATTGCGGCTGGTGATGTGCCTGATGCCTTAAAAGATGTTTGTGTACGCACCTTAGACCTAGGTTTATTACAAGCGGGTGCCAGTGTTAAAGGTGAGTTTGAAAATCGTTTAAAGTCTGTGATTGCTGAAGTTAAAGCCTCGCCACAGCCTATTATTATGTTCATCGATGAAGCACATACTTTAATTGGTGCCGGTGGTAAAGAAGGTCAAGGCGATGCGGCTAACTTATTAAAGCCCGCTTTAGCCCGTGGTGAGTTACGCACCATAGCGGCAACGACTTGGGCAGAATATAAAAAATATTTTGAAAAAGATCCGGCCTTAACACGACGCTTCCAAGTGGTAAAAATTGAAGAGCCAAGCGAAGAAAAAGCCATCAATATGATGCGCGCCATAGCGGAAGTATTACAAAACCATCACGGTGTCCGCATTATGGATGAAGCGATTGTTGATTCAGTTAAGTTATCAAGCCGTTATATTACTTCACGCCAATTGCCTGATAAGTCGGTAAGTCTACTCGATACCGCCTGTGCTAGGGTTTCTTTGAGCCAAAGTTCAACCCCAGAAGCCATTGAAAACACTCGCCGTAATATTACTCAAGCAAAAACCACAGTTAAATCATTGGAGCGTGAGCAAGCGACCTTAGGTGATCATCAAGAAACTATTGATGAGTTAAATGCAGAACAAGCCTCGCTGAGCGAATTATTAGTGTCACAAGAAGCGCAGTGGCAAGAGGAAATGGCCCTAGTTGCTAAAATTCACAGCTTTCAGCAGCAAATCGAGCAGAGCCTAGCTGCGGCAGATAAGTCAGAGAAATCTGCTAAAACAGTTAAGTCTGCTAGCAGTGAAATAGCTGAAAATACTAAAGCAGATGATAAAGCTGAGACTAAATTATTAACTGCCGATGAGATTGCCGCCACTAAGCAAGAATTACATGAGTTGATGGCAAGCTTAACTGAATTGCAAGGCGATGAGCCTATGATTCAAGTTAACGTCGGTAGTCAGGCTATTGCCGAAGTTGTTGCCAATTGGACCGGAATCCCGGTTGGTAAAATGGTTTCAAACGAAATCAAAGCAATTATGGGTCTAAAAGATACCTTACAAAAACGTATTATTGGTCAAGACCATGCATTAGAAGCAATAGCTGAATGTATCAAAACATCACGTGCTGGCTTAACGGATCCACGTAAACCGGTCGGTGTATTCTTTATGGTTGGCTCAAGTGGTATTGGTAAAACCGAAACCGCCCTTGCCCTTGCTGATGAACTGTATGGCGGCGAGCAAAACATTACCTGCATCAATATGTCGGAGTTTAAAGAAGAGCATAAAGTTTCTATGCTGCTTGGCTCTCCTCCTGGTTATGTTGGTTACGGTGAAGGTGGTGTTTTAACTGAAGCTGCGCGTAGAAAACCGCACAGTATTATCTTATTGGATGAAATGGAAAAAGCGCATCCTGGTGTGCAAGATATTTTCTATAACTTATTTGATAAAGGTACCATCAAAGATGGTGAAGGTCGTGATATCGACTTTAGAAACACCATTATCATAATGACCTCAAATGCTGGTGAAGAGCATATCCGTGCCATTTGTGCGCAGAGTGAAGAGCGACCGGATCCGGAAGTGTTATTAGATAACTTTCGACCACAGTTACTTAACTATTTCAAACCAGCATTCCTTGGCCGTACCACAGTTATTCCTTATTACCCACTAGGTGATGAGGACTTACTGCAAATATGTAAAATCAATATGAACCGTATAGCTAAACGCGTTAAAGATCATTACAACGCCAGCTTTAGTTATGACGATGAAGTGATGTTACACATTTTAGCGAGAAGTCAGGAAGTTGATACCGGTGCACGTAATATTGAAAATATTTTAACCCGTACCTTATTACCTGAAATGGCGGTTGAGTGTTTAACTAAACTTTCTAATAACGAGCAAATATCGCATATAGAAGTCAATGTTACCGAAGAAGGTTTGTTTACTTACCAGATAACCAGTAAATAAGCTGACGACTTATTAATGTGAATAGCAGTAGTAGCAACTGAGCGTTTTAGTTGCGACTACTGCTAAGTTCACTTTATTAGTTTTTCACTATTTTTAACAGTCCAGTTCAAACTAACAATTAATAACCTGTGATGCTGCTAATTCAGTAACATCTAATGAAGTACTTTTAATGAAACTCACTTACAGCAACATTTTTGTAGCTAGCCCTTTCTTGATTAGGCTTTGCTTAACGAGGTTTGGCTTAACTAGTTTAGGTTTAGCTAGATTAAGCTTAATTGGCTTAAGCCTAATTAGTTTTGTCATTTATACCTGTGTTGATGCCAAGGCAAATAATGCAGCGAATGACATTAATAGTTATCAAGCACAGCTTGAGTCTGTTGATAAGGCACATCAAGCCTTAACCAAAAGCTTTTATGATGAGTTAGTGAAAACGCCGTCATTAAAAGCCGCTAGATTTAATACCATTGAAGCGCTTGCTCAAGCTGTGAACCAAGCACTAGTCAATGAAAGTAAAAGTGAAAGCAATAATTCAGTAAAAGCTGTTGCCTTAATAATCCGTAATCAATCTCTGCTCAAGCGCTACTACGATAGTCTAGAAACTATCTCCTTAATTAAGCTGCTATTAGATAATAATGCCTTAATTAATGCCACATCACTGATTAAAGCCATTGAGCGCCAAGGCGATGACAATGTTATTGGCCAATTAAATTACCTGTTAGCTGATTTTTATTTTCAGCGTAAAAAATGGTCCAAGGTACTTAGTTACCTTAACGACAATGATACCGACTTACCGCTGGAGCAACATCACCATGCTTTGCTGATGAAGGGTGTTTCCCTACAGCAACAAAGCAAACATGGCTTAGCAATTAAGGCCTATGAAAAGATTCCTGCAACGGCTAAACACTATACTGCTGCCCAATTAAATTTAGCCATCGCCAATATTAGACAAGGTTGGTGGACTGATGGTCACCAGATAATTAAACAACTTCTTGCCTCACAAGAAACAGTTGCCCAAGAGAAAACATTAAACCGTTTATATATTACCCTAGGCTATTCGCTGTTAAATCAAGCCTATTATCGCAATGCTAGAAAAACCTTCCAATTAGTTGGCCTTAGCAGTCGTTATAGTAATCAAGCGCTCCTAGGTATTGCCTTAACAGCTGCCTATCAAGATGATTACCTTGGTGCATTAAACGCAAGTCGGTTTTTAAAGGAAAAGCAGCAAGATGATCTGCCCATTGATGAGGCATTTTTATTGATGCCATTTTTTTATGAAAAGTCACAACAACTTGCCACCGCATCACTGGGTTACTCACAAGCAGCAAGTTATTACCAAGATAAGATTTCAGCGCTCACTCAATTGATTGACGCACCCATTAATTTAGCAAGTCACCCGATTGTGCTCAGTAATGGCATCAGTAACGGCGTCAGTAACGGCGTCAGTAACGGCGTCAGTAACGGCGTCAGTATGAACATTAACAATATGCATATCGGCTTCTCGGCAAATTATCCCAGCTACTTCTTTACCCAGCGGCACAATGCAGAACAATTAAAGTCATGGCAGGCGCAATTAAATAATCCTAAATTAAGTCAGGACTTGTCTTCGGTAATGCAAGAGTATGATGTGTTAACAGTGAACATGGCAAAAAGCATAATGCACAACAGAGTTGCACAGTTGAGCAGCTATTTAAATCAATCTAGATATGGCTTGGCCAGACTTTATGACAACAATACGGTGGCACAATAATGCCGGGTAATTTATCAAAATTTATTTTTTCACCACTTGTTTTTTCACAGCTTAATGCCACTAAGCTATCGTTACTGCTAGTTTGCTGCTTGAGCGGATTGCTTAGTGGCTGTAACGAACAAGAAAGCTCACGACAAACACTGCAAAGCATAGATAACACTGAACAACATAAAAATGCGCAACAAAAAAAGGCCATCGCCAAGTCAGAAAATGATATTCGCGACGCCTACATAAATTATTTAAAACATGCCTCAAAATCAGATTTATCACGTGCCGATGCGTTAAATAGACTGGCGGCTATTGAATTTAAATTATCAGAAGAGTTATTACTAAACTCGGCCATAGAAGAAGCAGAAACAAAACTGGCCAATGAAAAATTAAACAGAACTATTGAGCTATTAGAAACCTCGATAAAAGATTACCCCAAGGCAAAACACAATGATGTCACGCTTTATCAGCTAGCCAAGGCTTATGATCAACAGGATGATTACGAGCAGACACATGAAGCATTAAAGCAGTTGGCTGAAGATTACCCTAAATCAATTTACTATTTAGAAGCACAATTTAGACTGGCTGAATATGCCTTTAGTGCTAAGCAATATCCGCAAGCTGAAGATAAATATACCGAAATAATTATTGCTAAAAACAATGCCGTTTTCTACGAAAAATCATTGTATAAGCGTGGTTGGGCTCGCTTCAAACAAGAGTTTTATATTGAAGCAGCCGATGATTTTGTGCAAGTAATTAACTTTAATGACTTTCAACAATATGAGCAATTAACCGCTAGTCAGCGCAGTTTATTTGATGAGTATTTTCGCGCCATGGGATTATCATTCTCCTATCTGGGCGGCGCTGAGCCACTTAACTTGTACTTTAAACAAACTGAGCATGTTAATAATTTATATTATATTTACAGCAGCTTAAGTGACACTTTCCTCAAACAACAGCGTTATAACGATGCGGTAAGTACCTTAGACAGTTATATCGACCAATACCCTGACTCTGAGTTCTCAGCACAAGCCTCTTTAAAAATGGTCGACATATGGAAGCAAGCTGGTTTTGTCGAACAAAGAAAAGCCGCTTTCGAGCAATTTTATGCCGACTATCAACCAAGCAGTAGTTATTGGCTTAACAAAAAAAGTCGCTATAAAAAACGCTATGAGATGATAAAGCTCGCACTGAAAAACCATATTTTAGTTGAGACTGCGACTTACCATAAAAAGTATCAACAAGGTAAATTGCCAGCGGACTTCACTCGTGCAGAGCGTTGGTATAAAAATTATTTAAACCATTTTTACGCCTACTCTCGCCAAGATAATATCCACTTCTTATTTGCTTCACTGTATTTACAACATAAAGATGAAAAGCTTGCCTTTAAGCATTATCAACTGGCGGGCTTTGACGAACAGATCATCACCAATAAAGATGCCGCCTATCAAGCGATTACCTTGGCAGATAACTTATTAGCTGCTGCGAAAAATCCAAATAGTCAGGCTGTTTGGCTCAGTCGATTCATTGACTCGTCAATTTTATATGCACAGCAATACCCAACTGATAAACACACTATTAAAGTCATCGCCCGTGCCAGCGATATCGCTTATAGCAATAAGAGATTTAGCGATACCATTGTTTTAGCTGAATTGGTTATCAGTGATAAAAACAGCAAACTGATCAGCAATATTAATATGGTAAGAGCACATGCCTACTTTCAAACCAAGCAGTACCTAGCAGCAGAGCATAGCTATTTTTCTTTAGTAAATAACCAAGAGCTAATTCCTAAAGATAAAACCTCGGCAACAGAAGGTCTTGCCTTAGCGATATTTTATCAAGGCAGTCGCGCGGCTGAACAAAAAGAAATGCAGTTAGCTATTGAACACTATGCAAGGATTTCTCTGCTCACACCAAAGAGTACAACCGCAGCCTCTGGTCTATTTGATGCTATTGCTTTATCAATTCAGAGTGAACAGTGGTTACCAGCCATTGACTATATTAAGCGCTTTAGAAAACTCTATCCGCATCATAAAAAATCAAATGATATCGCTAAAAAACTGTCTGTTGCCTACTTAAATTCTAAGCAAAATATTGCCGCGGCAAAAGAGTTAGAAAAATTGTCGAGCCGTGAAAATAGTAAAGAATATAAAATGGCTTCACTACTCAAAGCCGCTGAACTTTATCAAACAAATAACGATACCCTTTCGGCTATTCGATCATTAAAAAAATATATTAAAACTTACCCGCAACCTTTTACGCCCTATTTCGAAGCTATGTATACCTTAACGCAATTATATACTGAGACTAACGAACTCAATAAAGGCATATTCTGGCATAAAAAAATTCTGGCCGCGGATAAAAGAACGCCAAACTCGGCTAAAAATGAACAAGCTAAGTTTATCGCTTCAAATGCTGCAATTGCCCTAGCACGTCACGAAAATCAGCGTTTTTCCAAAGTGAAACTAGTAAGGCCATTAAAGAAGAATTTAAAACGGAAAAAGCAAAGTATGCTAGCCAGTGTTAACTATTATGCCCGCGCTTCTTCTTATGGCGTTGCAGAAACAGCAACAGAAGCAACCTATGCCATTGCCACTATTTACAACGACTTTAGTCAGGCTTTATTAACGTCTGAAGTGCCCAAGCATCTTAATGATGACGAACAAGAGCAATATCTATTTTTGCTCGAAGATCAGGCCTTTCCCTTTGAAGAAAAAGCCATCGAATTTTACGAAGTTAACCTAGCCTATACCCAAGATGATATTTACGATCAATGGATAAAAAAGAGCCATCAAGCATTGCAGCACTTATTTCCAATCAGGTATCAGCGAGAGCCAAAAGTAGAGGACTTTATTAATGTCTTACATTAAACCTAATCTGAGCATTACTTTGAACATTAGCTTAGTCATCATTTTTATCATAACTATCTCGGCTTGTAGTAATCAAGTAACAAGTAACCAGCCGGTAGTGACTAAGCAAACTGCCGAGTCTTCAATTGAAGAGCTACAACTCTATAAAAATGCCATTGTAGCGTTAAATAATAATGAGCTAGCTAAGGCTAAAAAATTATTTACCACCATGAGTGAACGCCAGCCAAATATTGCTGGTTCATGGGCTAATTTAGCGTTAATTAGTATTAAAGAAGATAACTTAGCTCAAGCAGAAGTTTATGCAAAAACAGCGTTAGTGAAAAATCCCAATATGCCACAGGCATTGAACTTGTCCGGTTATCTAGCACAAAAAAAAGGCGCTATTAATATCGCCAAGTCTTATTACTTACAGGCAATTAGCCATAAGTCGGATTACGCCTTAGCGCATTATAATTTGGCACTCGTTTATGATGTTTACCTGCAAGACATCGCTAAGGCTATTGAGCATTACCAATATTATTTAGCCTATAACAAACAGCAAGACGAAAATACGGAAAACTGGTTAGAGGGTTTACAAGCAACCATGGCGGCAAATAATTGATGAAAAAAATACTGATTAACAGCTTAGTGTCATTGGCACTTAGCCTTGCTGCAGTTTTCGGTGCAGCCGAAGCCATTGCCGAAGATAATGTAAGCAATAACCAAAGTATGACTGAGCCTGTTGATAGGGTCGAACTAAGAACAAGCTTTATCAAAGGTAATAAAGAACTGCCCCAGGTACTTTATATTGTGCCTTGGCAAGAGATAAAAAAGGTCGTCCTAAAGCCAGAAAACATGGTGTTGCATAGCTTATACGGTGATATTTTTCAGCCAATTACACCAGCAGATCTTATTGAATAATAACTAATACTAAAATTAATAAAAAACAGTGCCTGAGTAAATCGAATACATACACGGATGCACTACAACAATAATACTAATAACAATTTTTGAGGTGTTAAATGAAAAATTACTACTGGTTACCTTTTCTAGATGAAGGTTGGCATAGCGATACTGTTGCCAGAATGACCCATAGAGACGCTATCCTCCCTTTTAGTGATGGCTCTGCGGCTACTCGCACTAGAGGCGGCAATACAAAACCTGCCGGAAGATGGAGTGATATCGGCTCTGGTGATCAAGTATTAATTGGCGGTCATGGTCACAAATATTCAACTGAAAAAGTGACCTGGGTAACAGCTAACAGAAATATTAGCTGGACGGCTTCACAATTAGCTTCAGCGATTAAGCTTAACCTTGCTAATTGTGGGCAGCGTAAAATAGATTTTCATATTCTTGCTTGTTTCGGTGCTAACAATATGACGCCACTAGCGAAAAGCTTTGGTTCAAAACTTGCCAAAGAATTAAAAGTTCGTGGTCTTAGAGGCACCTTAACAGCTTATAAAGGCGCTATAGGCATGATGGCTGCTCGAGGTCATCAAACAGGTACTAGCCGCATTACCGCATTGCCTTATTTTGCCTTTGGTGACGGCGCAAGTACCACAGGTAACCCAACTAAAGATGCTGGCGTTAAGTGGCAACTTCACCCGTAAGCTAGTAGCCATGGAAAGTTAGCAGATAAAAGGCCGATAAGTAAAACTAAAGACTTATTGGTCTTTTTTATAGCTGCTAACTTATACCTACTAATTTATACCTACGAATTAAGGTCATCTAATAGTTAATACCATTTCCTGCTAGCAATTGAACACATAAGCCCATTGCGCTACTATAAAATTCAACAGCCAATTGAGTAATCCCATGAAAAACATAGTCTTTATAACCTCTGTATTATGCCTTGCCTGCTGCTCATTAACTTATGCCGCTAATGCTGCTAATAACAATGCCAAGTCAGTTCAAGCTGCCATGCCTGAACTTATGACCTTATATAAAGATTTACACCAAAGCCCTGAGCTTTCTAGTGTCGAATTTAATACCGCGAAGAAATTAGCCAAAACGGCCCGCGATTTAGGTTTTGAAGTTACGGAAAAGGTTGGTGGTACCGGTGTGGTTGCAGTATTAAAAAATGGTCAAGGGCCAACGGTCTTAATTCGTGCCGATATGGATGCGCTACCAGTAAAAGAGCAAACCGGTTTGACCTTTGCTTCCAAGGTAACAACCACAACGGAGGAAGGTCAGCAAGCCCATGTCATGCATGCTTGTGCACACGATACTCATATGAGTAGCTGGGTTGGCACGGCAAAACTACTTAGTGAAAACAAAGCAAATTGGTCTGGCACTTTAGTGATGATTTTACAGCCTGCAGAAGAGCGTGGTCGTGGCGCAAAAGACATGATAGCTGATGGATTATATAAACGTTTCCCCAAGCCTGACTATGCCCTAGCCTTTCATAATTCAGCCAGCTTAAAAGCCGGTGTTATTGGTTATACGCCAGGTTTTACTTTTGCCAATGTTGATAGTGTAAATATTGAAGTTAAAGGTGTCGGTGGTCATGGCGCTTATCCGCACGCAACAAAAGATCCTATTGTGTTGGGCGCGCGCATTGTTGGCGCATTGCAAACCTTAGTTAGCCGTGAATTAGACCCGCAAGATCCTGCTGTAGTTACCGTTGGTAGTTTTCAATCAGGCACTAAGCACAATATTATTTCTGATAACGCGCTACTTTTACTAACCGTGCGCAGCTACTCAGATAAAACCCGTCAAACTTTACTTGATGGCATAGCCAGAATAGCCAAAGGCGAAGGCATTGCTATGGGTTTACCGGAAAATTTACTGCCAGTAGTGACAGTAAAAGATGAATACACGCCAGCCGTTTTTAACGAGCCTGAATTTACCAAAGAAATGGCCGCGCTATTTACCGCAGAGCTTGGTAAAGATCGCGTTATTGAGGTACCTGCAGTAATGGCAGGTGAAGATTTTGGTCGTTATTATCGCGCGGATACCAGCATTAAAAGTATGATATTTTGGGTAGGTGGTGTGCCGCATGATAAATGGCAAGCGGCACAAGAAACTGGCGCAGCTTTACCATCTCTACACAGCCCGTTTTGGGCACCTGATGCCGAGAAAGTTATTGCTACGGCTACCCAAGCAATGAACAGTGCGGTGTTAACTATATTGGCGAAGTAATTTAAATCGTGATTAAGCTATTGCGGCCGTTATTACACAAAAGCGCTGTGGATATATCCCTATAAGCTCACTTATTCATCCATGAATAAGATGTTTTGTTCCATAAGGCGGCTTCACAGCTTTTACTCCCTTACTTTTAGCTTAAGCTAAACAAAGCGACTGCTCATGCGAATATCCTTACTGTAAGTTAAAAATAACCTTAGGATTAACGGTTGTAGCGCTATTTATGTTCTTTTTATCATTTTAAACGTGTTCCGTCTGCTCAATAGTAGACGTTGCTATCACTTTTTTTATCAGCTTAACGATTATTAAAACGGGCTAATTTATTATTATTTTAGTAGTAAAGTTACTAAAAAATTAGCTTTATAGGCACTCGCCATAAAAGCTAACTTTAAAATAATCACCAATCAATAAACTAGCTATTTATTAAGTAATATCAGTTATGGGCTACCATCAGTAATAACCCAACCTTTGCCTTCTAATGTAGCTTTAGCTGCATCAGAGTCTAATGAAGGTAGACTATCGCCAGCACCAAAAGTGACATTAGGTTGCACAACTCGCTGACTCCAGCCATTGAGTAAAGCATCATAATTATCGGTAGAGAGGGCTATATTCTTAAACATCTCACTCATGTTTGTAACAGAACTAACATCCCACTGACTTAAGTCTTGGTTAAACGCGGTAGCACCCATAAACATCTCACTCATGCCCTTAACTGAACTAACATCCCAACCACTGATATCTTGGTTAAAGCTACTTGCTCGATCAAACATACTTACCATATTGGTTACTGAGTTAACAACCCAACCACTGATATCTTGATTAAAGGCTGATGCCTCCCCAAAGGTACTTGACATTTCGGTTACTGAACTAACATCCCAACCACCAATATCATTATTAAAGACTGAGGCACCGTAAAACATACCTTCGATACTAGTTACTGAGCTAATAACCCACCCGCCTATATCCTGGTTAAATGCAAAGGCATAAGAGAACATCTCTACCATATCGGTTACAGAGCTAACATCCCAACCGACGACATCTCCATTAAATACCGTTGCCTCTCTAAACATATTCCCCATATATAACGCTGAACTAACATCCCACTCACCAATACCTTGATTAAAGGCATATGCTTGATTGAACATATCACCAAAGCTTTCGACAGAGCTAACATCCCAACGACTTATATCTTGATTAAAGGCAAAAGCTCCCCAAAACATCCCTTCCATTACGATCACATTACTAACATCCCAATCACTTATATCAGCGTTAAAAAGATAAGCGTCGCTAAACATCTCCATCAGGTCAGTAACATTCCTTAAATCTGGAGTATCGGTAGCATCACTAGTCATATTCTCACATTGATAGAATGCTTGTTTCATTGATTGCCATGCAATATCTCCCCATTGATTAATATTGAGCAATTTCTCAGCATCAGCGTTTGTATCAATAGCAGGAAAAGTACCACTGATGGTGACTGTATAAGTATCGTCTAGCAAATAATTATGCGTTAGATCGGTTGCTTGGTTATATAATATTGTGCCGTCACCCCAATCGATAGTGTAATCATAGGTGTAGTTATTATTAATTCGTATTGTTATGTCATCATTCGGACCATTCGTTTTCCATGTGGTGATAAAAGGTCTAGGTGCAACTACATTGATAGTTCGATTCAAAGTGGTAGTGTTACCCGATAAATCGGTAGCTGTGTACGTTAAAACGTAAGAGTCTATTACAGTGTTGATTACTTCACCTGCTGGAGCCTCAACAGTGATGTCACCATCAGCGTTATCTCGTGCAGTGGCACCCAATTCTTTATAGTCACGTCCCTGGCCTAAAATAATTGTATCACTACCATTTAAGGTAATAACAGGGCCAATAGTATCAACAACAGTGACGATTCGCTCTACTGGTATCGCTTCATTACCTGCAGCATCCCTTGCCGTGTAGGTAATACCATAGCTACCAATTTTATTGATAAGAATAGTGTCAGTGGTAGTAGTTTCAACATTGCTATCGATATTATCAGTGGCCGTTGCGCCAGCGTCTTTATAAGCAATACCATATTCATGGTTAATTTTTGCTTCACCATTTAAAGTGATTACTGGCGCGGTCAAATCGACAACATTTACCGTACGCATAACAGCAGTCGCTTCATTACCTGCTTCATCTTTGGCAGTGTAGGTAACAGTGTAACTGCCGATAGCATCAGCTTTGACATCATCTGAGGTAATGACGTTGATAGCTTCATCAACATTATCGCTTGCATTAGCGCTGGCATCGACATAAGGCGTGCCGACTGGGTGAATAACTTCACTACTACCACCAAGGGTAATAACAGGAGCTATATCATCAATGACATTTACTATTCTGGTTGAAGTACTTGTATTGCCTGCGGCATCTGTAGCGGTGTAAATAAGGGTATAGCTATTCACAATCGAGCTATCAACACTGCCTGTCATGGTAACGTCTACATTGCCATCAGTTGCATCATTTGCCGTAGCCCCCTCATCATCATAAGAGGTGTCGATACTGTGAGTAAGAGGTGTATTACCTATTAAGGTAATAACTGGCGCTGTAGTATCTTTGGGTGGAGGAGTAGGAGTAGGCTCAGTAGAGTCGCTGCCTCCACATGCGGTTAAGGTAGTTAAAGATAAAAATAATATCGCATTAATTTTGGCTGAAAGTGTCGGTGATTTTCGCAGAGAAAAGAGCGATGAAAAACATGAAATTACGGGGGGCACGAAAGGTACTAACATAAAACATCCTTGTGGTATTCTTGTGGTATAAATATCAAAGGTCAATCTTTGATTACTTCAACGGGGAAAGTAACATAGCCAGAGAATTATTAACAGAGTAAAAAGAAAGCTCTTTGAAGTAGTAAGCTATTCATTAACTGGTAATAAATCCCCCAAGTAGCAACTTTGAAAGGCCTCACTATTAAAGTTGCAGCTCTTAAAGCACTTCCCTTAAACGACCGACTTCACCACTTTAATATTTAAACGCTTAGCAATACGATTCAAGTTAGCCCTATCCGTTGATAGTCGTCGTGCCGCTGCCGCCCAATTACCCTGCTCTTCTTTGAGAACGCGACTAATCAATTGCTTTTGAAAATTTTCAGTCTCAGCCTTTAGGGGTAAAATAGCACGCTCATCTGTTGTCGTTGAAAAAGCATTTTCAGCAATAAGTTCTATTGGTTGCTCTACTCCTACCGCTTGCAGTGAGCCACAATCTTCTGGCTCGATAGCGATTATCGCCTTACCACGCTGACGGGCACGCGCCTTTAGCGTCGCTCGGCTGACCACGTGCTCTAATTCACGCACGTTACCTGGCCAATCATATTGTGTTAAGTGGACAATCGCTTGTTCAGTAATTTTTAACTGAGAAATACCAAGCTTACGCCTTGTTTGTTCAACAAAATATCCCGCTAACAATTGCACATCACCAACCCTTTCATAAAGCCTTGGCACTCTAATGGGATAGACGCTTAATCTATGGTACAAGTCGGCACGAAAACGCCCTTCGCCCACTTCTTCTTTTAAGTCTCGGTTGGTAGCAGCGACAATACGAACATTCACTTCTTCAACATTATCTTGACCGACAGGTTGAATTTCATTGCTTTGTATCGCTCTTAATATCTTACTTTGCGCAGCTAAAGGTAACTCCCCTATTTCATCTAAAAACAAGGTGCCGCCATCGGCGAGTGCAAACTTACCAGCACGGTTTTTATCCGCGCCAGTAAAAGCACCTTTTACATGACCAAATAATTCACTCTCAATTAGATTTTCGGGTAAGGCAGCGCAATTGACATAAACCATAGGGCCATGTTGGCGTAGTGATTTTTGATGTAAGGTACGGGCAACCAACTCTTTTCCAACACCGGTTTCACCATAGATTAAGATATTAAAATCAGATGATGCAACTATATCTAACTCTTGTTTAAGTTGTGACATGATAGGGCTATCACCGATAAGTTCTCCACCATCACGCTTCCATGCTTCTTCTGTTAACTCCGCGACCACCAGCTGAGAGTGATCAGCCCTACTTTCAAGTTGCTCTAACAAGAACGCGGTATTCAGGGTTGCTGCCGCCATGGCTGATATGACCTCAAGGGTGCGTACTTCAATATCTTCAAAGTCATGAGGCGTTAAGCTATCGATGGTTAATAAGCCTAAAAGCTTATCATCATAATACAGTGGTAAACCCATGCATGAATGCACAGGTAAATCACCCGCTCTATCGATTAACAAACCATCATAGGGATCAGGTAATGGCGAGTCCGCGGCAAATCGAATCGGCGCTTTAGACTGACAAAGCTCAGCAAACCTAGGGTGCTCTTCAATATAAAAACGTCGTCCTAAAGTATCTCTACTTAAACCCTGCAAGGCGATGGGCTTAAGTATATCGCCATGGTAGGAGAGTAATGCCACCGCATCGCAAGCAATGGTTTTCTTAACTGTATCTAATAAGCGGTCAAATCTATCTTTACTATTTAAGCTAGTAGCTAGATCAAGCGCTAGCTCAATAACTGCCGATGATGATATTTTTTTCATTTCGTTCCTAAAATAGTTTCCTGAAATAACTTTTCTTAAATAGCAGTGCTAATACCTAGAGCCAAGGAGCGCAGAGCTAAGTAACACAGAGCCAAATCATACTCTGGACAAGACAAAATAACACGAAAGAGTCTTATTGACTACGGAATAGATGAGTCATTTAGACTACACCTACAAACACAAAAAACATAACCAGCTGAATTTAATCAATAAAAACAGTTGGCATCTACTTTGCAATATAGAAAGTAAATAAACAAAACTCGAATTGAGCCCAGCATGTATTCGCAATTTATCATCGCTCGTCAACTACCCAATATAGAAAACGCATTAGGCTTGCAAAAATGCTTAGTGATTGGCAATTACCTAATGTTGACGTCTTTTTTAGTGGTGACCAGCTGCATATTTATCACCTTCGGCTATGACCAACACTTTGCCATGTCTGCGCAAATATCGGCCCATATAGCCACCATAGTTTTTGCTGGTTTACTTAAAATTGGTTATGTACTGCGCTGTGTTGCTTTACATGGCTTTGGCAAAAGGAACTTTTAACATGCTACAAATTCAAGACCCTGAAATCACTCAATTAAGCCATACCGCTCACGGAAGTGGCCTGCAAGGATATGCTCAACAAGGCCATGACAACCAAAACATTATTGTGCTCAATTATATAGACCAACATCCAGTATTTGACTTACCGTTTAGAAGCTACTTTTTGCTGGCTGTTGTTAGCTCACTATTCGCGTTAGGTATTTGGGCAGCGTACTTTAATGGTTATTTCACTTTTAGCGGTAATGGTATTTCACCGTTAACTTGGCATATACATGAAATGATTTTTGGCTTTGGCGCCACAGTAGCCGTTGGTTTTATTCTCACTGCCGCGCAAACTTGGACAGGTCAGCCAAGTATAAAAGGCTTGCCAGTACTCGGCTTCATTGTACTTTGGCTATTAATTAGGGTGGAGTTATTTATTAACTTACCTAGCACAATCATTATGGCTATCGTCTTGCAAAGCTTTTGGTGGCTTGGCTCGATAATCGTATTTACTCGTTTAGTACTAAAAAGTAGCAATCGCCGAAATTACCTTTTTATTCCATTATTATCGGTTTTGATGTTGCTTAACATTGCGTTGTTGCTGCTCGATTTCAACGGATACTATGAGTTGGCTCGTCATATTGCTCGCACCTGTGTATTAATGTTTTGCTTGTTGATGGGCATTTTAGGCGGCCGAGTAATTCCATTTTTTACTGTCTCCGGCGCTAAGCTAGAGCCGATAACAGTACCTAGTTGGCTGACACCTTTATTAACAATCACTTCAATTTCAGGTGTACTGGTGTTTTTTAGCTCTGCCTTTATTGATTTACCCTTTAGCCCCGCGGCATTGATGATAACTGCTGGCCTGCTACACCTTATTAGACAGTGTTATTGGCGTAGCTTTGCCACCAAAAATATCGCTTTATTATGGTCTTTACACCTTGCATATTTCTCCCTTGGCTTAGGGTTAATTTTATTAGGCATGAGTTACTTAACAAACCAGACCATTGAATACCTCAACATAGCAATTACCTTCGCTGATGCACTGCATTTGATCACTATCGCTGCAATGGGCTTAATGATCTTTGCCATGATGAGCAGAGTATCTCTGGGCCACACCGGCAGAGCCTTAACACCAAGTAAACTGGTGTCATGGATATTCTTTCTTATTATTTTTTCTGCGCTGACACGAGCAATTTTGCCAAGCTTAGTTCAGCAACCACTTGTTAGTTGGAATGTTAGTGCCATAGCCTGGCTAATCGCAGGGGCATTATTTTTAAAAGTTTACTTGCCAATTTTAACCACTAAAAAAATAGTTAAATCTTTTCGTCATTAAATAAGCCAACAGCAATATATATAGATCATTAAAAATTAATTCAAAAGATCCTAAGGTGATTTTACCTTGGGCATATTCATCATTTCAGTTTACCTTAGGAGTAATCATGTTAACTGATAAGCACATCGATATAATAAAAAGTACCATTCCCCTTTTAGAGAACGCTGGTCCCGCATTAACAGATCATTTTTATCAACGACTGTTCACCCATAACCCTGAGTTGAAAGACATTTTTAATATGGCCAATCAGCACTCCGGTAGACAGCAAGTTGCTTTGTTTGAAGCTATAGCAGCCTATGCTAAAAATATTGAAAATTTAGCTGTGTTAACCACAGCGGTAGAACGTATCGCGCAAAAGCATACTAGCTTTAATATTAAAGCGCCGCACTATGCTGTAGTTGGTCACCACCTTATTGAAACGTTGCGAGAATTAGCCAGTGATGCATTCACCGTAGATGTTGAAGAAGCGTGGACAGCAGCCTATCAATTTTTAGCGCAAATATTTATTGATAGAGAAGCTGAACTTTACCAAGAGCGCGCCGATACTTTGGGCGGTTGGCGCGATGCTAGAGCATTTACAGTGGTAGATAAAATAGTTGAGTCTGAACTGGTTACCAGCTTTATTTTTATGCCTGTTGATGACAAACCGGTAATAGCATATCAGCCTGGCCAGTATCTAGGTATTGAAGTGTGCGACCCAAATAGGGAGTTTAAAGAAATACGCCAATACTCTTTATCTGATAAAGCGAATAATGAAACTTATCGAATTTCAGTAAAACGTGAACTAGCAGAAGTTGCTGGCGGTACTGCTAAAGAATTAGCTCCTAAAGGCATAGTGTCTAATTATTTACATGATGAGCTACATATTGGTGATGAGATTGATTTGTATGCACCCGCAGGAGACTTTTTCTTTACTGATCGCCAAGCGCCGGTAGTATTGTTATCCGCAGGAGTAGGTATAACGCCAATGCAAGCCATGTTAGAAACTTTAGCACAACAAGGTTACAACCATTCAGTGCATTATTTACATGCCTGTGAAAATAGTGAACAGCATTCATTTGCAGCCAGAACCTCCGAGCTTATTGAGGAAAACAATTGGCAGCAAAGCATTTGGTATCGTAATGAAGTCGTTGAACAAAGCCATATTCACCACGGCATGATGGATTTCTCGCAGCTAGAGCTACCTGTTGAGCAAGGTGATTTTTACCTTTGTGGCCCAATAGCTTTCATGCAATTTGCTAAGCAGAAATTACTAAATCTAGGGGTAGTGGCGACAAACATTCATTATGAAGTGTTTGGTCCACATGCTGAACTCTAGCTAAAACTAGTTGCTTAAAACACCAAGGGAAAACAGTGCTTAGTTAAACTTAATTTAGCTTAGCTAAACTTAGTTAGTGCTGTTTTTATATAATCTTTTCTCTATAGAAAATACCATATATAGAAAAACTGCAAAGCACACCTAATTGAATTTACTTTTTCAGGACATTATCTATCGATATATTAGTCTCTACTGCAGTGGCTCTTTCAATTGCCTTAGCAAATAGCTGACCCTTACTAAATGATTACAGTAAGGCAAATTCACTCGCCGCTATAGTCATCATTTCAGTTTTTAGACCCTGCCTATAAAGCAGAATAAAAGTATTACTAGCGCCATCTATGTCTAACCCAAGACCTAATTCAAGGTCTAACTCAAGGTCTTACGGCCCATTGTCTTTGTTCATCTGCCAAAGTTCATCAATAGGATGGGTCGATTTGATTAAAGCTACTGCAGGAGCAAGTGAGAACTTAAATTTCAAGGCGTCTGCTGGGGCAACTTTTTCCAGCTTAGTCCAATCAAATCCACCACTGTCCTGTACTAATGAGCTTTGATGAAAAAGCCACTCAAGTTGGGCAACATCTTTTAGGTAAGTTAAGTATTTAGCTTGCTGTAAGTCGGCTAAATATTGTGGAAAGTTTTCGCCGTAATCATCCATGTTCCCGGTTGTTGGCCAATGGTTAAAAATATATTATCGACTTACTTGCGCAAAGGAATCTTTGCCCACTAACTTTCAACCACTGGGTAGCTGAAGCTTAACGAACTAGTAATGGCTTGCTAAGCTGAATGAGACTGCTATATACAGAGGTGATTTTTAGGCTATTCTTTTAATGATTAAGTTAATTTAGGTGAATAATAGGAGATTAATATGAGTTTAAATACTGTGCCCGCAGGTAGACATTTGCCTGATGATATTAATGTCATTATTGAAATACCCGCAAATGCCTTACCGATAAAATATGAAGTCGACAAGGATACTGGCGTCTTATTTGTCGACCGTTTTATGTCAGCACCCATGTATAATCCCTGTAACTATGGTTATATAAATCATACCCTTTCCCTCGATGGCGATCCTCTTGATGTTTTGGTACCAACGCCCTTCCCTTTACAGCCAGGTTGTGTGATTCGCTGCCGGCCAGTCGCGGTATTAAAAATGACCGATGAATCGGGGCAAGATGCCAAAATAATAGCCGTACCCCATAAAAGCTTGAGTGGGGAGTATGAAGATATCGTTGATGTCGACGACTTACCTAAACTATTAACGGCACAAATCACCTTATTTTTCGAACGCTATAAAGAACTTGAAGAAAATAAGTGGGTAACAATAGAAGGGTGGCAAGGCATTGAACAAGCCCGTAAGGAAATACTCACTAGTTATGACAGAGCATTAGCTAAATAAAGCGCTAAAAAATAGCTAAAAAATAGCTACAGCATAAATAAAATTTAGCCATAGCTAGCCATGGAGGTAACTACCTGCAAAATTTATCAACTCGCTAGTGACCTAATGTAACTGTGGCTTAAAGCACTTAGTGGCTTAAAGCGATAATTGCGCCCTCTAAAATATCCCTATCAAAAGTGTAGTTTTTTTGGTGGAATAAAATTTCAACTTGATTGTTTTTTAATACATCCGTTATATCAAACTCATCACCAAAAGCTATTTTCACATTGTCATCACGCAAATGGATATTGGTCTTAGACAAGTAATGTCCAATTGCTATTTTATTTCGGTCATATTTCATATCGCCCCCATTTAATAATAGTCGCTTAAGTGAAAAAACCACTAACGAAATTGCACATTTTCAGAAAAATCAAGGTAGGAAAAAAAGCCCTAAATACACTAAGCTTATACCCAAGCCACCTCAATATGCAGGATTCAGCTAGAATTAGAAACGTATTTAGGCAAGGCATTGATTGAAGAGAATGGTTATTCCCTGGTCGAAATCAATAACGATGGATAAAGCGTTTCTAAACCAGCCATTCTGGGGCGTCTGAGCAAATCATGTTCATCGTTGCGTAGTTCATTAAGGGAATAACCATTAATGAAATACACGCCTTGATCATGAATCGCTCAGGCGTCCTGAAACAAACATATTGAAGTCGCTTGGGTATATATATGAAACGCTACACATTAAGGGCAATCATTATGAAAATGAATGACATTCACAGTGAAATCCAAACAGGCATTATCAATTATCTATCAGTGCACCCAGAAGCATCGGCTTCAGTGCAGCGTATATGTAATCAATGGCTTGCTAATGAAAGATATGCACATAATATTGATCAAGTACAAACCGCTGTTAATGCGCTATTAACCAGAGGGGAAATGCACAAGCGTTCGGACTCAGAAATATACACCCTGTAGTATTTACCGCTTTGTTTGGCAAAATGAGTTAAGAACTGACAACGAATAATTTGTCGATGCTATGGTTGCCGGCTCGGTGCCCATTAAAGATCAGAGTGGCAATTTTTACCCGTCTTTTCACCTATGCTCCAGCGATGCGCAGAAGTTTAGCTGACTTATTAGCTTTTGAGTCAGTATTACGCCAAGCCACCATCGAATTAACTTACTTGCTCAAACAGCCACGGTAACTAATTGTAATTAAAGTAAATTACATACATAAGCTAATATTCAATGACTTAGACTTGCCTAACTTTTCTAGACATTTGGTAAGTTACGACTCACCATCAAACAAACATTAGTAAATAGGAATTACTTCTACTTGTATTTGCGTTTACACCGCTTTCGAATTCACCTATGATAGCGCTTACAAAAAAAGTGAACGACTAATTAGATAAACCAAGTGAAAAGTATGAGAAAAAAATTATATAAATGGCATTCCTATGGTGCACTTATTGCCATGTTACCTTTATTTATCATTTCTTTGACCGGCAGTATTTTAGTTTTCAAGGTTGAATTAGATACCTTGTTAATGCCGGAAAAAATGATGGTTGCCAGTAATTCACCTGTCACTCGTTTACCGTTAGATACTTTAATGGCAAAGGTAAAAATAGCATACCCAAATCATGAAATTGGCAGTTGGGAAATATTTGATGATAAGCAAAGAACGGATACCGCTTACCTGATCAAACATCAATCAAATACTTGGTCTAAACTTTATCTTAATCAATACACAGGAGAACTTCTCTCCAAGCCTGTCGGCTTATCGGACGATTTAACCGATTGGTTACTTGATCTACACTTTAAATTACTGCTTGATACCAATGGCATGTTTTTAGGTGCAATAGTCTCGTTGTTGTTATTATTTCTAGGCATCAGTGGCCTAATTTTATATCGTAAATTTTGGTTAAACTTTTTTACTTTACGGTTTTCACAAGCAGGCAGGATATTTTTTAGCGATCTGCATAAAATAGTCGGTATTTCGAGTTCTCCGGTCATACTTATATTGGCTTTCACCGGAGCTTACTGGAACATAGCAGAAGTCGTTCATGAAGTCTCAGAGCACATTATTGAAGAACCCTATTTAATTAACAAAACACTTTATGATCAGTCACTTTCAATCCAGCAACTGCATGACAGTAATAAAAATTATATTAAAGATTTTGAGGCTACCTATCTGTTAATGCCCTATGAGCCCGAAATGAATATTACCTTTTATGGTAAAGTTGCTTCGGCTAACCCACTAAACAGTGATTATTCGAGCACTATTACTTACGATAAAAAATCGGGGAAAATGCTACATGCACAAGATGTTAGATCAGCGAATGCTTTACATGTAACTATTGATAGCTTTAGAAAGCTGCACTTTGGCCATTTTGCTGGTTTGACTAGCCAATTAATATGGTGTTTTTTGGGTTTAAGTCCTTTGATACTCGCTTTTTCCGGTCTTTACTTATACAGGTATAGAAATCGTAATAAGAAAATATTTTCAAAACTTACTTACCGTAAAGTAATAAGCTCTAACTGATTATAGCCACGGTTATTTAATTGCTTTTTGAGTTGAGTTAGCTATCCGCCCAATGGCTGACCATAACTAAATTCGACTCGATTGCCATCAGGGTCTAACACCCCACAATAATAGCCAACGGGGTATGGCTCTTCTTTAACTGGCCACAACAGTCGACCGTCACTTTTAGCTTTATTGGCTATAGCATCGACTTGTTGCTTACTTGCTAAGGCAAAGCCCAAGTGTGAAAAGTCCATTGATGATTGTTGATGCCCAGGTCCGCCAGGTAAGAGCACAAAAATAAATTTCTTCGCTTTACCAGGCTCTGCTAACCAAATAATGTCTTTGCCATTCACATGCCTCTCGCGGACTAACTCCATGCCGGCATAGTCTTGGTAAAAAGTGACACAGCTAGCGACATCTTTAACATGCAAGGCGATATGAGTTAAGCAGGCCATAATAAATGCCCCCAACTAACCTAAGAAAAATGTTCGTAACTCTCCGACACTCGGCTGAGATCTAAATATCAAACTACCATTAATCAGTATATTGGGTGAGTGACGTATATGATGCGATTCAACTAATTCAGGATTATCTTCAATATATTCAACGCAGTAATTTATACCAACATCGTCGAGCTCACGCTTTAGGTTAGGTAAACAAAAATCGGTGTGTGTTACTAAAATTTGTACATGCATAATAGACCCCTAGTTAACAATTGATTAACCACTAAGTTAAGTATAGCTAGGTATTTATCTTTACTGCTTTATCACTAAACCGTAATATTTCCCATAAGAAATAATTATTAAAAAAGATCAATAATCACTATTTTAGTGTTTTTATTTAAGCTAAATCAGCATTGTTATTTGAACCCAAGCTTAGTAAGTTCAAGATTTAATAAGTTTTATCACGAAATTTCCCATTTGGTCTACACTAATAGTACTTCTTTTCTCGCTCCCCCTTAGATACAAATTACGGCAGGTTTTAAATGGATTTACAACTTAGCAAGATTCTTGTCGTAGATGATATTCAGCATAACCGTTTTGCCATAAGCAAGGTTTTACAACCATTAACAAATACTCAACTCGTTGAAGCCTGCTCAGGTAGTCAGGCGCTATCCGAATTACTTAATAATGAATTTGCACTGATATTACTTGATGTCAACATGCCAGGTATGGATGGCTATGAAGTCGCTGAGCTTATTTCATCAACAAAAGCTCATAAACACACGCCAATAGTCATGTTAACCGCACACGACTCATCAACAAACGATATCTTACGTGCCTACGAAGTTGGCGCAATTGATTATTTAACCAAACCTATAGACAGTACTATTTTACTCAATAAGGTAAGACAATTTGTCAAAATCAATCAATTACAAAATAAGGCCAACTATTTAAAAAGTGAACGAGAAGCCATTTTAGAAGCCGCCGGCCAGGGGGTTATTAAGTTTAATAATAAAGGTAACATTCAGTTTATTAATAGCAAAGCCTGCCAATTGTTCAATGCCGATTCAAGTGAAATAATTGGCAGCCATTTTAATGACTGGTTTGAAGGAGAAGAGCCTGAACCAGAATATGATGACTTATTTACCTACCTGCAAAGTAAAACCCATGAGTCAGGTCTATACCAGCAATTTATCAGTACCATCAATGATGCTAATAACAAAAAATACTCGGTTGAATTGACCTGCACTTCAGCTACGAAACAAGTAAACAGCTCAATGATAGTATTGTTTCAAGATATTAGTGCCCGTCTCGAAATGGAACAGCGCCTTATTCATTTAGCCAATTATGATGCCTTAACTCAATTAGCCAACAGGGCAAATTTTCACGATAATTTATCAAGAGCTTTGAGTAGAGCAACACGTTTAAATACCACGGTAGTATTACTGCTATTAGACCTAGATCGCTTTAAGCAAGTTAATGATTCTTTGGGGCACGATGTTGGTGATGAACTACTACAAGAGGTGGCTAAACGTTTGAAGTCGATATTACGAGAAAGTGATATTGCTGCCCGTCTAGGCGGAGATGAGTTCGCTATTTTAATTGAAGAATGTCAATCAAGTATTGATGCTGAGCAACTGGCAAAAAAAATAGTAACACTAATTTCTAAACCTTTTTTGCTTAAAGATAAGGAGATATCAATTGAAACCAGTATCGGCCTTTCCCGTAGCGTACATGGTAAGACAGATAAAACCACCTTAATAAAATGGGCTGATATAGCTCTGTATGAAGCTAAATCAGCTGGTAGAAACTGCTATAAACTTTTTGTGCCTGCAATGTCAGAGCATGCCCAAAAAACAGCTCAAATCCAAAATAGGCTAAGGGTTATCATAGAGCGAGATGAGTTAGACGTTCACTATCAAGGTCAATTTTGCATACAAACAAACAGCTTTGTCGGCTTTGAAGCTTTAGTTAGGTGGCCTAAACTAGCCAGTGGCGAAGTTCCTGTTTCTCCTGCGGAGTTTATTCCTATTGCCGAGCAATCTCACTTAATTCACGATTTGGGCTATCAAGTATTAATGAAAGCCTGTGCAGTATTACAGTCTTGGCAAAAATCTGCCGATACTCAACATTTAACTTTAGCAGTGAACTTATCAGCCAAGCAACTTAATGCTCATGACTTTTTAGATCGACTCGAAAGTGTCTTATGTCAGTTTGAATTCCCCTTTAAAAAATTGACCTTTGAATTGACAGAATCTGCATTTTTGAATAATTCTGATTATGTCATCAAGACCATACAAAGGTTGAAATCAATGGGCTTTAGCTTAGCCTTGGATGATTTTGGTACGGGTTATTCATCGCTTAATTATTTACAAAACTTACCTTTTGATATTATTAAAATAGATCGCGATTTTATTAAGCGCTTAGGTTTCTGTAAAAAAACATCCGCTTTAGTACAGGCCATTATGACAATAGCTAAGGCTTTTAATATGGATGTGGTGGCTGAAGGCGTAGAAAATGACATCCAACTAGCAAGTGTTAAAAAGCTAAAATGTAATAAAATCCAAGGCTTTTATTTCAGTAAACCCATCCCGAAAGAACAGATTAAAGCGCTGCTGTTAGCCAACCATACAGTCAATAATGAAATACACTCATTAACAGCCAAAGTACAATAACCGGACTTATAGCCACTTAGTTAATTAGCTAGCTAGTTAATCCAACTGTAATTTTTTTTGATAAATACGTGATCTTGGTGACATAGTTTCAAAATCGTAAGTAACATCGGTTAATTCTAGGGTTTCTTTATCGCCAAGCATTAAAAAACCACGTTGCACCAAACTATCTTTTATTACATGTAAAACTCTATTTTTCAAATGGCTATCAAAATAAATCATCACATTCCGACATAACACTAAATGCATTTGCGCAAAACTTTCATCTTTCATTAAATTATGTTGGGCAAAGGTTATTTTATCGCGCAAAAAACTATCAAACAAAGCACCATCATATTTTTGATGATAATAACTAGAAAAAGAACTTTGCCCGCCCGCAGCTAAGTAATTTTCATTATATTTACGGATATTTTTCAGCGGATAGATACCTTTTTCCGCAATGGCTATGGAGCTGTTATTGTAATCTGTTGCATATATTCGGCTACGTTCTAATAACCCTGCCTCATGTAACAGTATGGCGATTGAGTAAGCCTCCTCGCCAGTTGCACAGCCGGCAATCCAAATATTGATACTAGGGTAGGTTTGCAACTTGGGTATCACTATATTTTTTAGTAAATTAAATAGTTGCGGATCGCGAAACATATCAGTGACAGTAATAGACATTTCTTGCAGGAAGCGGTCAAATATATACTTGTCATGTATAATCGCGCTGGTTAGCTCTGATATATACCTTTTATGCTCTCGTCCTTGCAAATTTTTTATTCGGCGGTATAACGAGGCTTTGGCATAATGACGAAAATCATAGCCATAAAGCTGAAAGACGGCTTGCAATAATAGCTCGACCTCCAACTCCTCTCGCTCTTCCATAGACAATAAAAAATTGCACTGTTCTTTATTTTTTTGCTCTAATAATAAATCTGTCATAACTAATTAGTCATCCTACGATAAAGCCAGACTCTCAACATTGATAAGACCTTGTCCATGTCTAACGGTTTAGTCAAATACTCAGAGGCACCGGCAGTAATACAATGATGACGATCTCCTGGCATGGCTTTGGCTGTAAGGGCTATGATTGGAATATCTTGATAGTGTTCCATTTTACGAATGCGCGCTATCGCTTCAAAGCCATCCATTACTGGCATCATAATATCCATCAAAATGAGCTCTATCGGCTGTTCTGATTTCTCAATCAAATCTATCGCCACTTGACCATTTTCGGCTTGAATAACCTCGATGCCGGTTTGCTCTAATATTCGAGTAATGGCAAAAACATTACGCATATCGTCATCAACCACTAAAACTCTTCGTCCCGCCAGCATGGCATTTTCGTCATGTAGCATTTGTAAGGTTTCGTGTTGCTTATTAGAATATTTCTCCCCAACATGATGTAAAAATAAACTGACATCATCGAGTAGACGTTCTGGCGATTCAGCACCCTTGATCACAATTGATGGGGTAAATTGATTTAATACTCGGTATTCATCTTGAGTAATACTTTGGCCTGTATAAATAATGATAGGTACATTTTTAGCCCCAGGTTGTTCACTAATGGTTTTTACTAATTCAGTACCACTGAGATCGGGTAAACCTAGGTCTAAAATTATACAATCAAAATATTGAGACGAGAGCCGTTCACACGCCTCTTTTGCCGATGCTGCAAAACTGAGTTCGGTATCACGTCCGGCAATTAAGTGTTTTATAGCTTGTTGGCTGCCGTAATCATCCTCAACAACGAGGATAGATTTAATTTCAACTTTTGAGGTATCGTAAACCTCTTGTAAAGTAGATGTTATTACCGCAGGGTCAGCCGGTTTTTGCTGGTAGCTCAGTGCTCCCAAATGTAATGATTCCATTTTCTTATTGCCAGCAGAAATAACATGCACAGGTATATGACGTGTTTGCAAATTATGTTTGAGTTGTTCCAGCACACGTAAACCATCAATATCAGGTAAACCTAAATCCAGAAGAATTCCTTGCGGTACATGTTCCACCGCTAGCAATACTCCTTCGCGGCCTTTATTTGTTGCGATTACTTTAAGATCTAAATTGTGGATTAAGTCTATTAGTACTTGGCTAAAGGCATGATCATCTTCAATTAACAGTAAGGTTTTATCTTTTGCAGTTATTTTGTGCCTGTCATCTTCAAGCCAGTCACTTACTGATTGATTTTCTTGTTGTTGTGGTTGGTTGAAGGCTGCCAGCTTATCCTGACTAGCTTGCTTGTCAAAATTAAAGGGCACAGCAGTTAAGTTAGCAACGGGATTATTTAATACCTGCTCAGGCTTTTCTTCCATATTTAAAGGTAAAATTAAGGTGAAGCGACTACCATTACCAACGCCACTGACCATCTCTATTTTACCGCCCAACAAAGCAGCCAATTCTTTTGAAATAGTAAGCCCTAAGCCAGTGCCACCATATTGACGACTGGTAGAGCCATCAGCTTGCTGGAAAGCTTCAAAAATATCATTTTGTTTTTGTTCTGGAATGCCTATACCTGTGTCACTAACCGTAAAACAAACTTTTTGTTCATAACTTGCATCGACAGGCAGCAACAAGGGATTTTCTGCGGTATAAGGGTGGATATCCAGTCTAACTGAGCCATGTTCAGTAAACTTAAAGGCATTGGATAAAAAGTTTTTAAGTATTTGTTCTAGCCTCTGTTTATCCGATTTAATATCTTGATTAAGGCGGTCATCTACATGAATTTCAAAGTTAAGTTTTCTTTCCTTAGCCACCGGAGAGAAAAGCGCATCTAGATTATCGCGGACATCCCCCGGTAAAAATGAATCTAGATTAATACTGAGCATTCCCGCTTCTACTTTCGACAAATCCATAATGTCATTGATCAGGGTTAACAAGGTTTGCCCGCCTTGATAGACGATATTAGCTTCCTCTACTTGATCTTTAGTTAGGTTGCCTTGTTTATTTTCATATAAAGACTTAGATAAAATAAGCAAACTATTCAGTGGTGTGCGCAGCTCATGAGACATATTTGCTAAAAACTCAGATTTATATTTACTGGCTAAACTCAGTTGCTCAGCCTTTTCTTCCAGCATGAGTTTTGACTTAAGTAAGTTCTTAGATTGCTTCTCTAACGAGTCTTGTTGTAAGGCTAAACTTTCATTACTGGCCCTGAGCTCTTGTTGTTTCTCCTCAAGTTCTTCATTACTAGCTTTTAACTCTTCACTTTGCTCTTTTAACTCTTCTTCTGATGCACTGAGCCGTTGATTTTGATCACTCATCTCCTCGGTACTTGCTTTTAACTGGGCTGTCATATTATTAAATGACAACGCCAATTGACCAAATTCATCGGAGGAGCTGATAAATATTTGTCGTTCATAATCCCCTCGAGTGACTTTTTCTGTCGCTTTAACTAACATGGCAAGTTTACGGACAATGCTATTTGACACAAGTAATGAGACAAGAAAGGCAATAACTATGGAAATAATAGAACCCGCTATGACGATAGTTACAGTATTATTAGCTGCCTGCTCAGCCTCTGATTCTCGTATTAACATTAACTGCCGTTCCGTTTCGACAAATTCAACTAAAACGCTACGAATTTGATCAATAAGCTTTTTACCGGTTTCTTTTTCAATTAAAGCGGTAACATCGCTCATCTTGCCACTGGTTTTGTTTAACTTCCGTCGTAATGAAATTTCAGGTGCTGCGGCATTATTCTCCCATTCTATGGCTTTTAATCGTAAGAATTCTATTTGATTTAGCACTTGGGCTTGCTCAAAAGTAGCTTGAATAAGCGCGGTTAACTCTGATAGATGCTGGTTAAACGTTAATTGTCCATCTTCAAAGGGTTGTAAAAACTCATCTCTGCCGGTGACTAAATAGCCTCGTTGCCCTGTTTCTTGATCTATCATGCCTTTCTCTAATAACAAGATTAAATAGAGTGCCTTATCATTGCCAGCGCGGATGAAAATAGCTTTGAGGTCTTCAAAGGCGAAACGAAGTTTATCCAAAATACCTTTACCCCGACCTTGAGATAAAACGTGCACTATTTTTTCATAAGGTATCTCACCACGGTTAAACTGCTTACGTAGCTCTATTTCAGGAAGCGCAGCTTGTTTTTTCCAGCTACTGTTGAGCTCAGCAACCAAACTTAGCTTGTCTAATACTTTGTTTTTATCAAAGCTATCTAGAATGACATTTTTTAATTTAGGAAAAGTTTCTCTAAGTACCGACTTACCCTTATGGTATGGATCTAAAAAAGACTCTTCACCAGTGATTAAAAACCCCCGTTGGCCGGTTTCTTGGTCTACTATGGCTTTGGCAATAGTTAACAAATAATTTGCGGCTATTATATTTGAGCTAGTAAAAGAGTTGTCTAGTTGCTCTATTAGTTGTCGTATTTCATCCTGAGTATCTTTACCAGAAGAGCGGGTTAAGGTTTTCTGAATAAACATTAAACTATTGCTCGTTTTTTTATCGATCTCTCGCCTGGCATTGAGTTCTGGTTTAGCCACTTGCTCATGCCATTTAGCTTGCATATTTCTGAGCTTAAGTAAGTCTTGTTTAAGTACCTTAAGGTCTTGGTAATTTTTGTTACTGTTACTGTTACTAATACCAAGATAAAGCATCAAATCCAACATACTAGCTTCAAAATCACTTTTACCTTGATAAAAAGGTACCAAATAACTTTCTTCTCCGGTTATTAAAAAACCTCGTTCACCTGCTTCTTGATCAATCATAGCTTTTGCTAGTTTTAAGGTATAATTTTCCCCTTGCAGATCTTTGTTATTTATAAAAAATTCTCTTAAATTCTCTTTAATGGCCAACATATTAGCCATTAATGCTTTACCACCATTTCTATCAAGTGTCTGAGTTAAGAACTCTAAGGTAGACAAACCCGTTTTGTTTATTTCCCGACGAGTAGAAATTTCTGGAATGGCTGCTTCATTCAACCAACGACTAGAGAGGTTTTGAATATTATCGACATGTGCTAACACAGTAGCTGATTTATAGTTATTTTTTACTTGCTCGCGCAGCTTTTTAAATAGCGGAATGAGTGAACCCTTGGCATTTTCATAAGGCTGTAAAAACTCAGCTCTACCGGTTATTAAATAACCTCTTTGCCCTGTTTCTTGATCGACTAGATTTTTTGATATTTGTGCCAAAGTATTAATGGCTAGCTGATGTTCAGCTTTTAAAAATAGGCTCTCTAAATTCATCGTTTCAATTCTGATATTATCTAAAATACTTTTACCCGTGGCCTGAATAAGTGTTCCTTCAATATCTTTAAATTGCTTATTTCCGGCAGTAACTTCATCCCGTAACTTTATTTCGGGTTCAGCTGCTTTAATCAACCATTGCTGAGCATTGCTCTCCAGCCGCTCTATTTTGCTTAAAATATTAGTTTGCTGGTAATTATTGTCGATTAATTGCCTTAACTGGCTCATATGCCGATTAAAATTATCTTTTCCTTGATGGTAAGGTTGCAGAAATTCATCACTGCCGGTAATTAAAAAACCTCTTTGCCCGGTCTCTTGGTCTACTAAATCTTTGCCTATGGCTAGGATAATATTTTCACCTATTAAGGTATTTGATTGGACAAAAATAGTAGTTAGTTCCGCAAGTGAAACCCTCAGTTGATCTAATATTTCTTTACCATGTCCGGCTCTCAAAGTGCTTTGCATATAATCAAGGCTTACTTCATTGCTCTTTACATTTCTTCGTGCACTAATTTCAACTTGTGCCGCTTGTTGCAACCATTGTTCTTCTAGTTCATCAATCAATTTCAGTCTAGTGACCTGCTTGTCATTATCAGCAACAAGCAATTGTAATTCTTCGTTTTTTTCTTGCCAAACTTTCTGAGCCTGATTAAAGGGCTCAAGAAAATTATCTTTACCTGTGATCAAAAACCCTCGCTCACCGGTTTCCATATCTATCATCAACTTTTCAAGTTCTTTACCATCAGCAATCACTTTTTGAGTATGTTTTACCCACTTTGAGGTTTCAATAAGCTCACCGATACTAAAATAAACCACCGAACATATAATAACGAGTAACGACATAGGTACGCTAAAACCGAGTAGAATTTTTGTTCGGGTATTGAGTCTACTGAATAGTCTAATTAGTGGATGGTTTGCGGTGTCATCATTCGAGGTTGGAAATTTTTTGCTATGCATTTACGCACTCCATTGCCATATAGTTTTTTATTATTATCACTATGAATATAGTAGAAAAAATGGCAATTGCTAATATGAAAGTACTGCAGAAAGAGCCTATGGTGTGTGATTTAAAATTTCCAGTGTTAGCCGCATTTTATCTATTTTAATAAAAATAGCTAAAGTATGGTTTTTGACTGGTAGGGTTACAGCCATAATTTTATATAAAGAGCTTGATCACTTTGGTAGATAAAGTGATCATCTAGCTGTCTATTTTATCTTACAGACTTGTTAATAATTTATTGATGACTTCATTTTGGAAATGACAAAGTTATATGAGGAACTGGTATGCGCAAACTCTCCGCTAAAATAATACCGAAACTAGCACCTAAACTAGTACCTAAGCTAAAAAAGCTAAAATTAATTTCATTAGGTTTTTGCCAAATTTTTCTGTATTTACTTATCGGTGAGTTCTTGAGTACTTTAATCCCATTACCGCCAGCAATCCTTGGTCTAATCGCTTGCTGCGGGGCTTGCTTATTATTACAGAAAATACCCGAGTCACTTGATATCGCCAGTAGTTTTTTACTAAAAAACATGGCGATATTTTTCATCCCTTATGTGGTGACAATCACACTCTTTTGGCCTGCCTTAGCCGATTATTGGCTTGCTTGTTTAGTGGCACTTTTTATCAGCACCTTAGTTACCCTATCTTTGACCAGTATTGTCAGTGATAAACTCATTGAACGTACGACACAAGAATCAACAAAGCGTTCAAGATGTCATGCAGCGATGGATGACAAAAAATAATGCCAAGCGCAACTATGTTACTTATGCTCGCGCTTAATTTGTTAATAACTTACACAGTTTTTAACTTATCAAGCAAGTTATATCACTACTGTAAACATTTCCCTTTAATACATCCGTTGATACTCAGTGCTCTAGTATTGGTCGCCTTATTATCTGTCTTTGATATTGCCATTGAAGATTATCAACAAAATAGCCAAGTAATTATGATGATGCTAGCGCCAGCAACGGTGGCTTTAGGCGTGCCGCTCTATAAAAACTTAGCGGTTTTAGCCAAATACAAAAGTGCAATATTTATCCCTTTACTACTGGGTGCAATAATATCGCCCTGCTCAGCGCTATTATTACTTTGGTTATTCAAGGTTGATAGCTCATTACTGTTGAGCATGATCAGTAAATCTATCACCTCGCCCATTGCTATTGATATCACTAAACTCGTTGGTGGCATTCCTGCTATCGCGGTGATTTTTGTTATAATCAGTGGCATTATTGGCGCCGCTTTAGCAACACCGTTATTTTCCTTACTGGCAATAAAACACGATATCAGTAAGGGACTATCATTAGGGATTGCTTCTCATGCCATAGGCACATCCTCAGCGGTGCAAATTAGTGAGCAGTGTGCCGCATTTTCAGTATTGGCTATGTGTTTAAATGGCTTATTAACCACCCTGGTTATTGTGCTTTATTCACTCATTTAATTAGCCAAACTACCAACAAACAGATAACGGCATTAACTTGCTCAGCTTTATTGCTGACAAGAATGCCGACAAGTTTAATAATTTAGCCTGATCAGCGTTTTTTAAGGTAAAATCACCTTGCTAATTTCCCCTCTTCTCCTTTATCTGGAAAATATAAATCATGCGAGTAGCCGTTTCTCAGTTTGCCACCTCCTTAAATACTCAAGAAAACCTCGCAAGCTGTATTCGTGTGATAAATGCAGCTGCAGTATGTAAACCAGATCTAATTGTTCTGCCTGAATTTTGTAATACTCTTTTTACTGATACACTTTTATTTAATACACAACTTGGTAATACACAACTTGGTAATACACAAGTTGCTAATGCTCTGCCTTGCTACGTCGATCATAATCAGGCATGGCAGCAAGCCTTAGCTATTGATGGCGCTTTTTTACAAGCTATAGCAGAGCGAGCGAAAAAGCATAACTGTTACATTGTCATCAATGTCACTTTACGCAGAGATGTTTCACGAGACTTTCCGAACAATAAGCAGGGTGGTTCGATAAAGTCCAATATTAGTGTCACTTCGTGTGTATTTTCTCCCCTTGGTGACCTCGTTCAGCAACAAAATAAAAAAATGTTGCTTGGCCATGAAAATGATTTTTTTATTAGCGCCGATAACCTTACTAAGAAGATTACTGAAAAGATCACTGAAAACACTGCAGAGCACATTACTGACGTGGTAACTACGCCCTTTGGCAAACTTGGTTTGTTGAGCGGTAGCGATAGCTTTACCTTTGAGGTATCACGTGGCTTAGCTTTAAGTGGTGTACAATTATTGTGTAATTCAATGAATTCATTTGCACTCGATCAAAGTAGTTTTCATGATCCTGCTAGAGCCAGTGAAAATAAAGTATTTTTAGCGAATGCAAATAAAATTGGTTTACTAGTACCTAATGAAAAACCTGATAGAAAACCTAATGAAACACCTGATGAAAATCCGCAAGGGCAGTCACAAGAAGCTCTTGTTGGTGTAGGTCAAAGCCAAATCATTTCTCCCGAAGGTAAAGTACTAGCAAAGATAACCAACAACGAAGAAGGTTTTGTTTTTGCTGATATAGACTTGTCGGAATGCAACATCAATAATAAATGCCGTCCTGATGGTACTAACCTTATTAAGCAGCGCCGTCCTGAACTTTATCAACAACTATCAACCGCTGTAAAAAAAGCAGCTCTGCATGAAAATGTACATGCCAGCGTTCATGTTAGTGATAAGGTGCCAGTAACCACCAATGTCGCGATATTTGCAACCTATAAGTCTAATGAGCAAGCCATAGAAGATGTTTGTCATTACATTGAAAACAACCTCAGTGACATTATTCAATTACCTGAATTATTTTTCATCGGCGATAAAACAATCACTGATGATGCACAACAAAGAGCCGAAATTAGTAGCTTGAGTCAACAAGTCATTAAGCAGGTCAGCACCGTGTTAAGGCCTTTTCAATACCTGTGCACAAGTTTAATTATTGAGGGTAAACATCAGGCAGTGCTAATAAGCGAACATGGCTTATTAGCTACACAAGAGCAATTACATTTTTGTCAAAGATATCAGTGGACTGAATTAGGTAATAATTTAAACATTATCAATTTACCCTTAGAGCAAGGCAATATTAAGCTTGCTATGTTAACAGCCGATGATGCAAACATAGCTGAAATAGTCAAGATTTCCGCGTTAAATGCTATCCACTTATTACTGGTACCTTTTGATATTCAAGAGCCGTGTGAGGTTGAATATCACTTATTATCTCGCGCCGCTGAAAATAGAATTTGCATAGTAGCCGCGAGTCGTGAAAAAAGCTTTACCAATACTCTATCTTTCGATAACGCGGCTAATAATATCTATAATAAAAATAAAGTAAAATCGCAGAAGTCTACCGGTTTAATTGCCAATTTAACTACAGATCCCGCCTTATCGCCCCAATGGCAAGCACCAAGGTTTAATGGCTATATTAATCAACCTCTGGTCAAACATCAGTATGGTAAAATAACTAAAGCCGTGATCCATCCTATTGCCGCTTGTACTAAGTGATTGTGCTAAGTAACACTACTAAGACTAGAAAAGATGTACCAACGCTGTAATTGCAATGATTAACGGATACTGAGCGATAGGATTAACTTTACCATGTATAACAAAAAGAAAAATACCAAGCCACAAGTGATCTCTTATGATCGTGTTAAATCATATATGCAGTGGATGATCGAGAGATATGGTGATTACTCAGCTAAAGCATTATTGCAAAAGGCCAATTTATTGTTTAAGGACGATACCCAGTTCAATGAACCGGCACTAGCGTATTTAATAGAGCGAGGCATTGTTGATGATTTTCGTTACGCTGGGCGCTTAACGGCTAGTTTGTCAGAGAGAAAAATCGGCCCGAACAAAATAAAAGAGAAACTGTATGTAAAAGGTTTTTCATCACAGGTAATCAATGAGTGTATTAGTGCCATAACAACAAGCGAGGAAGAATATTTGCATAAAGCGCTAATCCTAAAAATAAGAAAGTTTGGTGAAGATCCTATTGAAGATATAAAGTTAAAACAGAAAGCGTTACGGCATTTAATCTCGAAAGGGTTTTCCTATGCCATCGCCAATAAAGCGGTTAGCTATTCATCTAACGAAAATTAATGCCTCACTGTTTGAAATAAAAAATATTAAAACAAACAGCAAGCAATAGTGAGATTTCACCATTAAAATAAGCACAGCATTACAGCGCTTTATAACTATATTTTTGCCCAGCTAATGCGGCTTCATACATCAAGCCACCTTTGGTTAAAGTCATCACCGCCATACCTTTGTGATATATAGCTTTATTCTGCTTAGTTGAACTCGAATCAGTACCTTGACTAGAGCTAATGCCTGAAGAGCCAACTTGTGCTTGAGCAGCCGCAGTTAGTGCGACTGCAGAAGCGCCAGCAGAAAACTCGAAATTTCCTGAAGTAAATTCATCAAATGAACGTTTATCTTGGAAAAAAATTATTTGGCTAAATACTTGGCCACCTAATTGAAAACCAATAGACAGTTGCGTCATGCTACTTTTACCAACCTTTTTATTTTTTTTGTAAACTAGACCTTTGCCATGAGCAACGCCAATACCCAAGCCGCCTTTACCAATAGTTGGGTAAACCGCATAGCCATAAGCTTTGTTAAAAAATTCCTTAGTCGCTGGTGATGACTTAAAGTCTGCAATCGTTTGGCTATAGTTATCAGCATTTGCGGAAAAACCAGTAGCTAAGATAACAGCAGCCATTAATGATAAAAGTAACCTTTTCATATTTTCTCCACCGTATTAAAAAATTGATAAAAAACTTTATAGGCTGATAAAGACAACATCATCTTATGCCAATTGAGATTAATAGTTTTATCATTTACCCAAGGAAAAAACACGCTAAATAGTTTCTAACTTTGTTACTGCTACAGTCGATATGAGTTAATTCCTGATGGGATTTCAATTTCTCAAAAAAACATTTAGATAAACTTATCTTCCAGCAACACAAGCTATTTAGGAAAAATATTCCTCTTTGTTGATACAAATCAAAATAAAACACCAAACTATCAATTTATTTAGGGCAAGTAAGCAAAAATATACCAACTAAGACATGAAATAATTTATCTATATACATCACTGTTATGTCGACTAATAAGCAGTGAGAGCTAACAGCATAACCCAAGAGAATTTCATGACAAATTTACCTAGCACTGCCAAGCAACCACTCAGCTTAATTTATCTCGATGCCAACGCTACTACGCAAGTATTACCCCAAGCCGCAGCCGCAGCCTTAACGGCCATGGAAACGCTATTTGGCAACCCCAGTAGTAGTCATGTTACCGGGCTGCAAGCAAAACAGATAATGGATAAAGCCAGACAGCAAGCTAAGCAAATTGTTGGTGCTGGCGAGGGTAAAATTATATTTACCAGTGGTGCTACTGAAGGTATTCAAACCGCCATTTTATCAGCGCTAATCAATGCTAAAAAAATTCTTAACGACACTGTGACTCAAGGTAAGGACTATTGCCTACTCTATGGTGCAACCGAACATAAAGCGGTGCCAGAATCACTTAAGCACTGGAATGAAATTCTTGAAATAAATGCCGAAGTGAAAGCTATCCCTGTTGATGAATTGGGTCGCCTTGATATGGACTTTATCGCTAGAGAAGTTCCTCAGGCCTTGATGATTTGTACCATGGCGGTTAACAACGAAACGGGTGTCTATCAAGACATTAACTTATTAGACAAAACCATACGTGCCAATAATGCCAATATTTCTTGGATGGTAGATTGTGTGCAAGCGTTAGGTAAACAAGACTTGAACTTAGCACAGACTAGTATCGACTATGCACCGTTTAGTGGTCACAAACTTTATGCCCCTAAAGGCATTGGTTTTATGTACGTTAAAGAAAACGCCCCCTTTACACCAGTTATTGCCGGCGGTGGCCAAGAAGGTGGCTTACGTTCAGGCACGGAAAACTTACCCGGTTTAGCAGCCTTAAGCGTTATATTTGATATGCTCTCCGGCGAAAGTGAGCATAGCTTTACGCCAGTGAAAACGCTGCACTTATTTCATCAACAAATAGTGGCTGCATTGATTAAAGTATTCCCTAACATCGTTTTTAATCATTGTTTTGAAAACTCAGTGCCAACCACCATTAATTTTGCTATCCCTGGCTTTAGCTCGAAAGAAATCATGGATTTATTTGACGCAGCCAATGTCCGAGTAAGCTCAGGCTCGGCTTGTAGCTCAAAAGTAACACGCAGTTTCGTCTTAGACGCCATGGGATTGCCCGAATGGCAAAGTGAGTCGGCAATTCGAATGTCGTTTGGACCAGCCATGACGCAAGTTCTAGTTGACCAGACCTGTAGCCGAATTATCTCTGCTGCTCAAGCATTACAACAAAGCTGCTTAACTATTGACATAAATAGCATGGACGAAAATCTCAGCGCTGATAAAGCTGAGCTAGATGGTCTGATGCAATTTAAAGTGGGCGGCAGCTGTAGTTGGCTATATGTCGACAACAAGACTAAGACGGCACTATTTATCGATCCATTACCGGAAGTAGCCGATCGCTTGCAAACATTACTTACTTGTCGAGGCCTTGATTTAGTCGCGGTTATTGATACCCATGGTCATGCTGATCATGTCTCTTGTCGCGACAGTATCGCGAAAACATGCTTAGCTGAACAAGAAAGTGACTGCCTTGGCTGGCCCGCTAATGCACAAACGACAAACATTAATGGCAATGAATGCCAGTACATTACGTTAGGCGACAAGTGGTTAGTTAAAGTCGCTACACCTGGGCATACCGATGACAGTATTAGCCTGTTATTGTGCGAGCCAGTATTAGATTCTACCGAAGCATTATCTGTACATTATGCCTTTTGTGGTGACCTGATCTTGATGGACAGCCTTGGCCGAACAAACTTCTCAACCAGTAGTGCTCCGGATATGTTTACTAGCTTGCAGTTATTAGCCAAGCTTATTGGTACCCAGAGCCTTATTTGTCCTAGCCACGATTATAATAACGAATTTACCACCAGCCTGAGCGCTGAAATATCACGTAACTCTTTACTCAAGCAAGTGATCAATAATGAGATTAGTGCTAATACATTTTCACTGCAAAAATTCACTATGGATAAAGCTATTATTGATGAGTCAGGCAGTGAGATTATGTGTGGTGCTTTAATCAGTACTTGCGACAAAAAACCTGTACATGAATATGATAGTGCCAGCTTAGCTGAAGCGATGAAACAATCGAACGCGATTAAATTAATTGATATCCGTGAACCACATGAATATGCATTACAGCACGATGAAAACTTTGCTGAAAATGTACCTTTAACTCGACTAGTTCAATTTGTGCAAGAACACCAAGATTATAAACAAGCACCATTGGTACTTGTATGTCGTAGTGGCAGTCGCTCCCACTTGGCAGCGCAAGCACTAAGCCGTTTAGGTTTTTCACAGGTTGGGCATTTGAAAGGTGGTTACGCTTTACACCAATACTAGTAGATCATGCAAAGGTGAATTTTCACGGGACCAGCCAAGTAATTTACCGCTTGGCTAGAACTGTAATGACTAAATCTCTAAATAACTGCCTTAGTGCTCTATTTAGAGATTTAGAAAATTAAGTTTGTGTAAATGCAGCAAACTTAGTTTTCTAAATAACAGGTCTTGTCTTTTACCTAGCCTCCTTCAGCCATATTCTGCAATAGTAACAATCGTTGCTGTTCCTGCTCAGAAGGCTGATAAGGGGTATCACTTAAACTAGATACGGAAAATTCTTTAATTTCATATTTCTTAATAGCACTATTACCATACTTTGTTGGCTCACCTGGTGCTGGCGACATTAACTCGATTGAGAAAGTCGACAAATAAAATGGTGCCGACTTGCCTTGCAATACTGATTGATGAGCTTTTAAGTTTATATGGCTGCTGCCTTTATTGAGCTTTTCTTTACTGACTAAATGCGCAATGGGCTGGTTGTTGGCATCAAATAAATTTGCTCGTATTCTATAAAGGCCTTGCTCTCTTGTAGTTAAATTAGCTGGCATCACCATGTCTGCATCTTGGTTAAATGCTGAATTGAAGCCTTCTAGTGTGGCGATTGAATCAACATATTTGAGTGCCAGAGCAATAGTAATATTCTTACCATTAACAGATGCTTTTATCGTAGCTTGCAGCTGTCTTGGCAAATCTCGCCTGCCCTCCAGTTGTGCATACCAGTTATCTTCATCCTGTTCGAACTTGCTAGTTAATAATAAATTTCCCGTGTTAGTGTCAACCAGCTGAAGCTCGGCATTAACAATATTTTCCCCAGTAAGTGTCGCAAATACCAGCTCAGGGTAGGTATAACGATATTTTGATAATGCGGCGGTGACTTGAGTGCCTTCATCATCAACGGGTATAGATTGTGGGTTGAAATGGTTTGGTTGCAAACGGTCAAAATCATTATCAGTCAAAGGTTGCGAGTATGCGGGAAAGTTTAATTCCGCGGCATATACCTTAGCGACTAACGCTGCAGAAGCATTTGAAGTGATCTTTTCTGGCATTACCGCAAGCAATGAATTCTTGTTAACGCTTTCTGCTGGCAGTTTTGTTGCTTCTATCAATGGTGTTTTTATAAGAGGCTCATTAACCGTTATGTTTTGCTGTTGCTGTTGCTGTGGCATCGATGGCCAAAAAAGCCAAACACTGACAACAACAATACTTATGGTCAGCACCCGCTTTAAATTTTTTTGATTTTTCATAGCTCATTTACTTTCCTTTATTATAAGCTGTTAATCCTTTGTCATTTCGTTAAAAGATTAACAGCTATTACTCTTTTTCTAGTTAGGAATCGCGTCATAAATTAGTGTCGACATGCTGTCATCATTGGAATTTTGCACATAAAGGTAATTACTTTTCCAAAGCCACCAGCCAAACGTTTGAGTGTAGGTATCAAAATGAATGGCCTCACCTGATAGTAAGTTTTTCTGGCTACTTGCTGCAGTAACTTTACCTTCCTGCTTTGGCTCAAGTAGTGAGCCATGGCTATAGTCTTCTCCCATAAGCATCGGATAATGATAGGGCATAAAGCCTGATACAGCATTGCTTTGATTTGAAATTTTACCGTTGAAAGCTATTTGCGCACTACAACTGCCAAAGCTACCTTGGCGATTACCACCACATGAAGAGTGGCTACCAACAACACCGTCATCATGGCCATGAATAAACGGGCTAGTTAAACCTAAATATTCACTTGAATCACCAACAAAACGTAAACGCGGAATTCTAGCATCAGGTAATGGTGCAAGTTGTCTCGCATTATTGACTTTTAAGTCATGCAGCACACCCATTTCATCACTAAGTTGGCCACCCAACCAAGCCTCTAAAGCAGCCTCGATAATAAAGGTCCATGTTTCTGTAGCTTGAGCCACACTTACCGCTAAATCGGCAAGTTCACTGCCACCGCCAGCGCCAGCAATATCAAAAGTAGCGACTATATTAAGTGGCGCTAAGCCCGCATTTTCTAACCAAGTCTCTTGGTTGTCGATAATATAGCGAGCAACCAGATCACCGGTAGAGTGAGTGACAAAGATACAGCCCGGTGAGCAAAAATTACTTTCTGAAAAAGACTTTAATTTTGGCCACAGGTAATCTGTAGCGATTTTTCCTTCGATTCGCTCATATGAGGGCCAGTCAATACGGGCATCACTTAAGTTGTCCCAATAACCCTTCCAGTAGTTTTGGCCACTTTCGGTGACATCACCGTCGTATATTAATTGTTGTGGTTGCAGGCCATGGATAAGCACTATTTTATATGCTTTGCTGTATGTAGTAGCGGAGTAAAGCGCTAAGCAGAGTGCTACAAAAGCAGCTGAGATCTTGATTATATTCATATTATCCCCATTAGTTTTTATAATTATTTTTATTTCGTCATATTTTTATTATTGATATTGGTTTTCCAATTCAACTGATCGGACGTTGGACCAGTTGAATTACAATAGAATAGTGCTTATTTTTTATCCATCGACCAAGTATTTATAATGAGAATAACGAAAATAGATGTTATTTATAATGGGTGTATCAACCTAGAAAAACACGACAACAAAAATCACAGTAAGCACTTGATTAATAAAATCAAAATAAACATACCAGCTTGCTTTGCTTAGGGTTTTATAATTAAACAACAATCAACCACATGTTAATTAATGGTTAACATATAGTTTATGTGTGGTTAAGTTAAATTAACGAATGGTTATAAAATAATTTATCGATAATTGTGAAATAGCTAAACTATGATTGGAAAAGGATAATTTACTTAGTGAAGTAAATATACAAAGGAATACAAGGAGTAGCTTGGCTTCTATCAGACAAAAAAACCAGCAGAGCTGCTGGCTTTTTATTTACTTAATGAGTCGCTTCAATAGCTAGTTATGCTATTAATTTTAGAGCTAATTAATTAATTTCTCTTGGGTTTTCTTTACTTGATTAGCAATAGTCAATAACGCAATACCATCAAAAATAAAGCTAACACCAATAATAAGGCCAATAATCCAAGCACTAGAAAAAGGCCAGTTGGTTAGCACGACGACACCTAATACAAAGGATATAGCACCATTTACAAGGCTGAATACTTTAGCCGATGATTGTAGTTCAAAAGCAAGGATCATAGAGCTAAAACCACTGATTAAAAAATAAATAGCAATTAATAAGCCAAGCACACCAAGAATTATGGCTGGGTGAGTAAAAATAATAAGCGCTAATGCTGCTAAAACAAAAGGCCTAAACCATAAAGACATGTTCTGTGTCTTGTTATGCCAAGCATTAAAAGCCAGGGCTGTTGATGCTAGTAAGAAAATCCCACCAACAAAAGTATTAAAAGCCAAACCAATAAAGTTAGGCACCAAAATAGCTAGCAGACCAATAATGATCATCACTATGCCAATCACTTTGGTATTTTTAATCAAGGCTAACTTGAGCTGTTGTGCTGGTGTTTCCCGCGATATTTCTTGCTCAACTTCTGCAGCTTTATCTGAAGTAACTTCTGAGCGAGGTACAAAATCTGTCATGGTGGTTTATCCTTAAATTGACTCGATAATTTTTTGTTAAAACTAAGGTAGCAGAAGCGACTAATAAACTGTATTTATTATTAAAAGTTCACTAAAAAAATGTTGCCATTAAATATATTTATGCAAATATAAAAACCCGATACAAGTTACCTTGTATCGGGTTTTAGTTGCTATTTACTCACTACTAATATTAGTGAGTAAATCATTTTCCTACGGATTATAGGTTACCTCTAAGCTAACACCGCTTGCTGCCGAGTAACCATACACACCGATGTGCCAAGTATCTGCTGCTGGGTTGGTAAATGAACAACTCTCTGTGTTACCACTTTTATATGGGCGACAGTCATAAGTAGCAGAAGTCGGTTGAGAACCACGTCTAATATACATATCCGCATCACCACTGCCACCGCTCATAGCGAAATCTAATGTCGCCATGCCTACTGGCACATCAATGGTGTAATATGTCCAAGCACGACGAGCAACACTTATATCTGTTACTGAGGCACTGCCGCCGGTAGCACCGCCACCAGTGCTAGGCTCGGTAAAGCTACCAGTTAAGCTGACACCACTAAAGGCCGAGTAAGCAATGACTTTAACAAAATAAGTGCCCGTTTGAGCACTAGCAATTGCACAACTTTCAGCATTACCACCCTTGTATGGACGACAATCATAACTACTGCTTGTAGGTGCTGAACCGAATTTAACGTAAAGATCAGCATCCCCCGTACCACCAGCCATATAGAAGTTTAACTCAGTGGCGCCAGCAGGAACTTCCATAGTAAAGCTCAGCTCAGTACTTGAGCCAAGGTTCGCTTTAGCAACACCATTTTCAAGGACATTGCCTGCTGTAGGAGGCGGTGTAGTGCCACCACCACAGCTAGCTGCCAATGCATCTGATGCAGCTTTTGCTTGCACTAAACCAAAACCTGTTTTGTCATCACGACCTGCTACATCTAAGTCAATCGCGGTATTTTTCAAGGCACTGCGGACATCGTCGGCACTACAGTTCGGGTTATTGCTCCATACTAATGCAGCTACACCAGTAACGTGTGGCGTTGCCATTGAAGTGCCATTGTAATAAGCATAATCTTGTGACCCATTGACCGTTAAGCTAGCGTTAGTGCCCAATTGAGACATGAGTTGCAAGCCTAAAACACGGCTAACAGAAACAGTAGGTACAGTTACGTCAGTATTGGCATCGACAAGGAAAGGATTTTGTAACCCTGGACGGGTCGTGTCACTATAAACAATAACGGCAGAAGCACCGGCATCAGCACACGCTTTAGCTGGATTGATTTCAGGGTAATTACTGCCCTTTTGATTATCATTACGCTCTGCTAAACAAATATTGCCATTAACATTGCTACAGCTATAACTGCTACCTGAAATGGTACAGCTTGCTAAAACACCGTTAGCACTGCCATCAACATTGCTAACCACATAGTTACCGCCACTTTGAATATAATGGGTTTGCGGTACCACACTGTCATTACCGTATGTCGTTGCACCAACAGTGACAAAACCTAAACGGCCATCTCCGGCAACGGTTGATAAAATAGCTTCGCCCGGCGCTGATACTTCAACTTGACTGGTATATTGAGAAAATTCTGCATGTTGGTTGTTACTATCTAACGCGCCAACAGCCATTACCACGTCGTAAGATGCCGGGTAAGACAAGGTAGCGTTACCATCATTACCTGAAGCAGCAATTAACAATACGCCGGTATCAGCCGCTGCTTGTAGGGCATTTTTTTCAGTATTACTTGAACCTGAACCACCTAAACTCATATTGATAACTTTAGCGCCGTTATTTACACAAGTATCCACTGCATCAGATAAGTCACCCGAGTAACCCCAACCACTTTCGTTGAAGACTTTAACAATATGTAGATTAACGTTCGTGCTTGGTAAAATACCAACAACACCTTCACTGTTATTTACGCCAGCAATAGTACCCGCAACGTGCGTGCCGTGAGAGCCGCCGTTCTGATACCAGTTACCTGTGCCTGAGTTATTAGTGCCTGAAGCATTATTGGCATTCAAATCAGGGTTTGTTTGCTCATAACCCGAATCAATAATACACACTGTCATGTTAGCGGCATCTGCATCGGTTAATTGATCAGATTGTGTCTTAGCTATGCCCCAAGGTTGGTTTTGCGAAAATAAGAAACGTTGATAATCAGGTTCAATTGATTCAACCGAAGGATGCTTACGTAACTTTTCAATGAATTTTTCTACATCTTTCACCGAGTGCATTTTATCAAGAGCAATTACGTGGCTGTTATTTTTTAAAACTTTAACGTGCTTTAAATTTAGACCTATTTTTTTAGCAAGACCTGGCGGAACAGTTTTACCTTGTTTCTTATCTTTAAAAGTAATAATTAATCTGTCGGTATAATCATTACGTTGAAGTTTCTGCTCTGCTTGCCACTGGGCAAAACTTAGCGTTGCTGATTGCTTAACTGTAGTAACTTTTTCCGCTTTATTAAGCTTAGCTTGAGGTGCTGCATTACTAGCAGCACTGGTCGCGGTTAAAACTGATAAGGCGATAGCACTCAGGGCAATCTTTTTATTATTTCTCATCTGACATCAACTCCATCGTTGGTATTTCACGCTTATTACAAAAGTCATTTTGACTAATGTCCTGCGTATTCTTTTTATAGGTTGGATTAACTATTCAACACTTATCAGATTGAATCTTTATTCGTTTTTTAACTAGTAAATTATCGACAAACATTAATAAAAAACCGACTAAACACTTTTACAAAAACCGTCTAAGCAACTAAAAATTAAGGATATTAATTAACCTTGTCGTTTTTGTGCGAAAAGTTGTCGGAATTTTACTAGAGGCAGTTTTACTAGCTGTTACTATCGAATTATGCAAGAGGCAGGAAGCCAAGTTAAGCAGATGTATAGAGTAAGTGAAACATATAGCAGGAGAACGGACAGTTCATCTAAACAGTTCATCTAAATAATAAAAATTAGCGTCATTAATAATAAGAATAAGACGACACAACATTAAACAGAGAGTGAGTCCATATGAAAATTTCTAAATTTGCAACTTCAGTTCTAGCCTTAGCGGTTACCGCAGCATTCTCAGCACAAGCAGCTGATGACAGATACATTATTAAAGTAGAGAACAGTAAAAAAGGTATTGTAAAAGCCTTAGCGAAGAAACTAGGCGCTGATGTAAAAGTTGATGGCAATGGTTTTTTTGCTGCATCATTTTCAGGTAAAAGCTTAAGCCAAGTTAAAGGTTTACTGAATAATCCACATATTCAGATGGTTGAAGAAGATCAACGTCGTATGCCTTTATCTATCTATAGTGATGATGTTGGTAATGCGATGACTGAACAGTTAACACCTTATGCTGTTGTACAATCACAAGCAGATCAAGTTAGCTTTAACGCTAATGCGGGCATGAAGGTTTGTGTTATTGACTCTGGTTTAGATCGCTCTAACCAAGATTTCGTTTGGAACAACATTTCTGGTACTAACAACTCAGGTACAGGAAACTGGGATGAGAACGGTGGCCCACACGGTACTCACGTAGCTGGTACTATTGGCGCTGCTGACAATAACGTCGGTGTTGTGGGTATGGCTCCAGGCGTTGATATGCATATTATTAAAGTATTCAATGCTGATGGGTGGGGTTACTCTTCTGATTTAGCTTATGCTGCTGAAAGATGTGCAGATGCTGGTGCTAACATCATTAGCATGAGTCTTGGTGGTGGTGGTGCCAATAGCACTGAAGAAAATGCCTTTAAAGCCTTTACTGATAACGGTGGTTTAGTGTTAGCTGCTGCAGGTAACGATGGCAACGATGTGCGTTCATTCCCTGCTGGTTACCCATCAGTAATGATGATTGGCGCAAACGACAATAATAATAACATTGCCGACTTCTCACAATTTCCAAGCTGTGATGAAACTACAGGTCGTGGTAAGAAACGTACTACAACAACCAATGAGGCTATCTGTGTAGAAGTAACTGCTGGTGGTGTTGATACCTTATCTACTTACCCGGCGGGTATGGCAACTAGTGCTTCAATGACTGCTGATGGCGTAGCATTTCTTTCTTCTTCAATGGAGAATGCCGGTAATGCTTCAGGTAATACTTATTACATGGGCACAGCTGAAGCGACAGATTCTGGCGCTAACGGTAATATTTGTGTGATTGACCGTGGTATTATTTCTTTTCACGATAAAGTAGAAAACTGTGAAAATTCAGGTGGTATTGGTGCAATCCTCATCAATAATGAAGCAGGTATGCTGTACGGTACATTAGGTGATGCCAACGCAACATCTATCCCTGCTGTGGGTGCAACGTTTGAAGACAGAGCGGCGCTATTAGCTGCTACTACTGCTGATGTGACTATTGGAACTAGTGATTATGGTTTCATGAGCGGTACTTCTATGGCGACACCCGCGGTATCAGGTATGGCTGCTCTAGTTTGGTCTAACCATAACGGCTGTACTGGTACAGAAATCCGTGAAGCATTAAAAGCGACGGCAGAAGATAACGGCGCTGCAGGTCACGATGACTACTTCGGTTACGGTATCGTAAAAGCAAAAGCGGCCAGCGATTACCTAACAGCCAACGGTTGTGGTGGTGGAGTTACTCCTCCAGTAGGTGGCGATATTACTGCTGATGCCTCAGCATATCGCGCTAAAGGTAAAAACAAAGTTGACCTAACTTGGTCAGGCGCTGCTACTTCAAGTGTCGACATCTACCGTAATGGTTCTTTAAGAACTACTACCTCAAACGATGGTGCTTATACGGATAGCTTCAGAACTTACGGTTCATTTACTTATAAAGTATGTGACCAAGGTAGCGATAATTGTTCAACTGAAGTAACGGTAAACTTCTAATTCCAACCGAGTTTAGTACTTAATATCCAGCTCATTATGTGGGCTGGATATTTTCGTTTAAGCCACTTTAACTTTTAATTTTGATAATTCTAAAAATAAAAAGTGATTGTGGTTGGGCCGTGTTTAGTCTATGTTTTGTATCGATGTGTTTTTTGTAACTTCTTTTTTACAATTGTAATTTAAGTAAGAATGGACGCGACAAGATGTAAGCAAGAACACCCTAATGTTTTAAGAAATGTAGATGAATTTTTTAAAGATGTAATGGACATAGGGGAATAAAATGTTGAACAACTCAGTAAAAAAAATAATCAAACCACTATCATTGTTAGGCTTTGTTAGTTTATCAGTGTGGCTTATCAGTATCTCAGTAAACAGCACAACTAATGCTCAAACTCAGTATTATACTGAATCTTATATAATCAGCTCAGCCGATTACCCGTTACTAAAAGAAAAAGTAAAAGCGCTGAACCTAGTGCCTTCCCATCAACTCGCCATTATTAATGCCGTCGCGGTTGAATTGAACCAAGAGCAGTTAGCTCAATTACAACAAACGCTTAATTTTACCATTACTAAAAACCATAAAGTAGAATTGTCCGGAGGTCGAGCTTGGGGAAAGCGTAAATGGCAACCTAAAGCTACCGTGCCACTGTATATTGAAGCTGACTCGGCCCATGCAATGCGAAATTTTGGCGATAACGTAACCATTGGCTTTTTAGATACTGGCTTAGATCAATTACAAGGCACGTCTAAAGGCTTAGGTTTATCGACAGACTTGTATGGACGCGATAAGTTCTGGGGAACTTATGACGCGATAAATAACGAGCTAAGTAACTATAGTAATGAAGAAAATGGCCATGGTACCCATGTTGCCAGTGTTGCAGGTAATGCCGACTATGACGTGTACGGTAACGTTTATGGTGTTGCGCCAAATGCTGCACTCGTAGGTATAAAAGCCTTTGATACTGAAGGCAAGGCTACTTATGCCGATGTTATCCGTGGTATTGACTGGGCACTGCAAGTAAAAGATGAAATCAATCTTCGAGTGCTTAATATGTCTTTTAGTGGACCAGCCCGCTCTTATTATTGGGAAGATCCTCTTAACCAAGCAGTAATGAAAGCATGGCAAGCAGGTATTGTTGTGGTAGCTTCTGCTGGTAATAGCGGCCCTACTCCCATGACTATTGGCGTACCAGGCAATGTTCCTTATATTATTACGGTAGGTGCGATGACAGATAATTATACTGAATCTGATTCAAGCGATGACAAATTAGCCACATTTAGCGCTGCTGGGCCTACTTTTGAAGGTTTTGTTAAACCAGAAATTGTCGCTCCAGGTGGACATTTATCGGGTTTAATGGCTTTTGACACTCAAATAGCTCAGGAACATCCAGAGTTTCATGATGGTGGCCGTTATTTTGAAATGTCAGGTACATCGCAAGCTGCTGCCGTTGTTTCCGGTGTAGTGGCACTTATGTTGAGTCAAGAGCCGACACTAACACCTGACGAAGTAAAGTGCCGCTTAATGGATACCGCCCATGCCGCATTTGATACTAATGGTGAACTTGCTTATAGTGTTTTTCAACAAGGTTCTGGCCTGGTTAATGCTGCAGGTGCATTAGCGAGTACTGCTTCAGCATGTGCCAATCAAGCCTTAGATATAGCTCAAGATTTAAATGGTGACGAACACTTCTTTGGCCCGGCCAACATTAATAGTGATGGCAACTTCTATGTTGAAGGACTAGGTGATGAATATATCTGGCGATTAAATGAAAATAACCTTGATGGTGATACTTTACTTTGGCGAATGAATTTTGCTGAAAATGCTCAAGGCTGGAGAAACATTGCATCAACGGATACATTACTTTGGCGAATGAATATAGAAACAGATACATTACTTTGGCGGATGAGCCTTGAGTCAGATACATTGCTTTGGCGAATGAGTGTAGCAAATAGCGCTACTAATATTACTGTGAATAATTGGGTTGAACAACAATAGCTTAATTAACCCTAAGCCACTGTTTCTACAGTGGCTTTTTCATTAGCATGATCCCATACTGGCAACGCCTATATATCATCACTTTATCAGAGCTGTTTTGTGAAAAAAATACTCCTACTTTTATTATCAATAACCCTCAACTTCAGTGCCCTTGCACAAGAAGTTAAACTGTTTAAAAATTTTGGCATTGATAACCCAATGTCATACAACTTTGTTCGAACGATTGCTCAAGACAAAGATGGCTTTATGTGGTTTGGTTCGTCGGAAGGTTTAGACCGTTTTGATGGCCACAAGACGCTAAACTTTCACCATGATAGTTCTCAACCGACCACCCTAAGCTCTAATGTAATCAGTCGTATTCTTATTGATAACCAACAAAGGTTGTGGGTAGGAACTTTCAGTGGTGGCTTGAATTTATATAAAGCAGTGAGTCAGGATTTTCTACATTTTACCACTAAAACAAAAAATACAACCCTGAGCAATGATACCGTTAATGCGTTATTTGAAGACAGTAAAGGTAATATATGGGTTGGCACTGAAAATGGTTTAAATATTATCAGTAACCATGCAGGAAAATGGTCTACTCAGAAAATTTTTCAAGAATTAGGTAACCCGAATAGTCTTACGCACAATGCTGTACTCACAATTATTGAAACCGGAAATCAACAAATTTTGGTAGGAACCAATGGTGGTGGTATTTCGGTATTTGATCTACAAGGAAACTTTATTAAATCGATCAAGTACGGTGATAATAATAGTGCGACCTACATCAATAAATTTGTCAGTAGTTTATATAAAGATATCAATGGAGATGTTTGGATAGGCACAGTCGATAGTGGTTTATTAAAGTATTCCCCTAGCACGGAGCAATTTATTCACTATCAATTTAATGTCGATGATCAGTCAACGATTAGCAGTAATGCCATAAAAAATATTTATCAAGACTCTGAACACAACATTTGGATTGCTACGGACAATGGTTTATCTATTTATAATTATAAAGGTAACGACTTCATCCGGTACAAATACTCACCTAATAACCCTTACAGTATAAGTAATGATTATGTTCTTACTTTTTATGAAGACAATAATAACATGATGTGGGTAGGTACTTTTTCGGGCGTAAATCGCTGGGATCCTAATATGGCAATATTTCGACAATATAGTACTCAAACAAATCCGGCTTTAAAAAGTAGTAATATCACTAGTTTTACCCAATTTGAGCAAGGAAGTTTATTTTTTAGTACCTATAGTGGTGAAATTTATCAGTTGTCAGAAGATGATAAGTCAATTTCACCTGTCGATTTCAATGATTCGTTTTCCGAGTATCGAATTATGACTCTGTTTGCCGATGGCAACATTTTATGGGTAGGAACGCGAGGTTCAGGCTTATATTCAGTAAACTTAACAACCAATAACGTTACTGAATATAAACATAATGCTGAAAACAATAACTCTATTTCAGCCAATAGTATTACGGACATTATTAAAGATCTAAATGGTAATATTTGGATCGCTACTTTTCATCAAGGAATTAATTTATTCAATAAAGATGGCACTTTTAAACGTTTTATAAAGAATAAGTCAAACAGTGAAAAAGGACCCAGTAGTAATAATATTTTACAGTTACTGGAGGACGACCAAGGCTTTATTTGGTTAGCTACTTTTGGTGGTGGCCTTAGTCGTTTTGACCCTAAGCAGGAAAAATTCACTCATCTTCGTCATAAGGAAAATAACCCTAACGGTATCTCTGACGACTTTTCCTGGATCATGTTTATGGACAATAAAAAAAACCTTTGGTTTGGTACTCAAGATGCAGGATTAAGTATATTAAGCCGAGAAAACCGTCATAGTAACAACTTTTCATTTACTCATCTTGGCGCTAAAGATGGTATGAAAAGTATGACCATATACGGTATTACTCAAGATACTTATGGAGATATTTGGTTTAGTAGTAACAAAGGTATTTCCCGCTATTCAATGAGTGATAAAAACTTTAAGCACTTCAATCTTAGCCATGGTCTAGTGGATCTAGAATACACCCACTCTTCTGTGTTTCGCTCAATGAATAACACACTATATTTTGGTGCAGGAAAAGGTTTCAACAGCATCTCACCTGAAAAAGTAAGCAGTAATTTATCTGCTCCCAAAGTCCGTTTGACCAATATTTTAAAGCTTAACGAACCTATGGCATTAGGCACAACGTTATCTGATTTAACTGAGTTGACGCTGGAATATACAGATCAACTCATTTCATTCGAATATGTCGGCTTAAACTATACGGCTCCAGAATCAACCCGTTATAAATATCGCTTAAAAGACTTTGATGAAGAGTGGATTAATGCCGGTAAGTCACGACGCGCCACTTATACCAACTTACCTTCAGGTAGTTATCAACTACAAATTATTGCCGCGAATAATGATAATATTTGGAGTGAGCCTGGCTTAACCCTTGATATTACCGTGCAGGCCGCACCTTGGAATACTTGGTGGGCGTATGTATTTTATGCGGCATTGATTGCGCTGTTATTACTGGCTTATTCGCGTTTTTTAAACCGAAAACTACTTATTGAACAACAACAAAAAGAATATTTAAAGCGGCAAGTTAAAGAGAAGACAGCAGAGTTTCATTTGAAAAATGTTGAGCTGGAGCAAGCTAATAAGCAATTGGAAGATGCCGCAACAGTGGATAAGGTAACGGGCGTTAAAAGTCGTCGTTATTTAGATATTTATATCGAGCAAGCTAGCCAACTGATGTCTCAAATTCATGAGAATCTTCTGCCCGTACAACGTAGCCTATTGCCACGTTTATCTCTTGTCATGATAAAGTTAGAGGATATAGAACAAGTAACCAATAGCCAATTAGTTAACCTCACAGACATACTGCTTTATAGTAGAAATAGTGATGACTTAGTTATTCGCTGGGCTGATGATACTTTTGTGATTATTGGTTATGAGAAGGATAATAACACCCGTGATCTGGTGACTCGCTTAACAAGTCGCTTTGAGCAAGTATTAGGTCACAACATCAAAGCCGGCATGGCGTATGCCTTTTACCCTTTTAACTTTGAACAACCTATGGCGCTGTCGTGGGATCAAGTCAGTGTGCTGACTGAACATGCACTTAAAGTGGCCCATAATAACCAATTAAACTGGTTAGGTTTTCATGCTCCTAAGGTGCAACCCTTCAACTATTTAGATGTCATCCAACAACAAGATATTGGCGAGCTAAGCAAATTAGTAAAATTAAAGCAGGGTTAGTTGCATTAGTCTGCATTTTATCTTACAAGCTAAATAATCAAGCGCAGTGCAAACATATAACACTTGTTTAGAAAAAGAAAAGTTGTCTTCATTGTTTTAAAAAATAGGAAGAAAATTGGCAGGTATCATATATTGGGTAAAACTAAGCACTTTTTATATTTATTAAGACATCCTTAATAAATATAATAAGTGCTATTGTTTACTCACCTGATTATGACTCGGTAAAGGTTACATTGATTTTTTCAATAACGGCTACATCAGTAATACTAACCTCACCCATACTTTCTTGTAATTTAGCCGCTGTTTTTGTTGCGCCATTTTTTGCTGCAAAAGTAATAATATCATCACCATTGCACATAACTTTTAAGGCAACAGTCTTATTCTGTAAACGGTGAGATTTCATTACAGATTTCAATTTAAGTACTTTATTGCTTTGAGCTGCTTTACAGACTTCAACTAATGCTGTGTTCATATATGACGTGGTTGTTGCTTGACTTGTTAAGCTAAAAGCTAATGCAGGAACAGCTGTGGCTAATGCGATAAGAGTTGTTTTGATTGTAGTCATGGTATTCTCCAAATGTTTTAGTTTACGAAACACTATTGCTTCGCTCATATTAATTATTATTCTTCTCTTGGTTGTTAGACTATTACAAGTGCTGTGCCAATCTTAATTTTATTTTTAACCACTTGATAAATAAAAGCTTTAACTTAAATCAATATAAGATTAATTATAATTTCATCATATGCCTCGCGACAATATGGTTTAATTAACCATCACAAAGGCTAAATTGACCACCTATATAGTAGAATTAACCATGGTGATGTAAAGTAATACAAATTATTTAATATTGGAGTGTTTCAACGTTGACGTTTTCATTGCATCACCCTTTATCTAGTAAGCATAACTACCCGATTTCGTATCAAAGTGAACGGTTAGATTGGATGATTTTAGTTAATTAAAAGGGTCTGCTTTGTGCCTTGAGGGGATAAGCTAACTTTGGCCTGAGCTGAAAAGATAATCACTGCTACTATTTTACGGTAGCTTATACTGGGCCTGCTGACAGCTTTGTGTTGCAATAAATGGGAAGGGATCCAAAAAATAATGACCAATCCTTTGATTATTTTGATACTGAGATATTTAAGAGAGCAGAACAACTCCTGCTCCCTAATTGATTTGGTGGCTCTTTGTGATCTGGACTTTATTTCACTTATTCCAAGGAATGTCGATCCTCAGATAGTTATTTTCCAAAAGAACTTTTTTGTTATGAACGCACTTTATCAAATTCAACATGATATTCAAGCCGAGGGGGGTTCACTTACAATTTTGCCATTAGAGATCTGTTTGATTCCGAATCGCGCTGGAGCTAAAGAGTCACTGACCACGCGCGACACTGACCTGGCCCGCTACTATTTGGACTGGTCTAATTTGAATAACATCACTGTTGAAGAGGTTGAGACACTCTTTGCTAGTTTTTGGCAAAGATATCGTACTGTAGATAAGATTGATGCTGCTCTGACGACCCTAGGGGTCGATAAAAATATGAGTTGGTTTGAAATACGTCAAGCTTACCAAAAGAAAATTATCATTAGCCACCCTGATAAAGGCGGCTGTGCAGATGACTTTATCGAAACCCGAGCAGCCTATGAGGTCTTAAAATTCAGTTATCATCGAAATTGACGCTAATGTTGTTTTTATTTATCTCAAAGTGGACGTTAGCTGATGTGATTCTACCTTGCCAATGATAACCGTCTATTCGATCACATGACCCAAGTAATTTATGCTATCGGATTCACTAATGGGTTAGGTACTAACGTTAATCGTTCGTTGTATTGATACCTGACTAACACTGACCTTTTTTTCAATCTCTCGTGGTGTTAGACCCTCACTATGTAACTTCATTATCTGTAAATGAATAACCTCGGTAATAACATTAGGAAGACCAAAAGCAGCAGCATAACCATTTTTCCGTTCTTTCTTTTTAGCAATGAAAGGCCTATTTATTGGTAGTGTTGGTTTTCTTTTTTTATGAACTACAGCATCCGTTGTTGTAATTGATTCGGCTATTACTTCAGGCGTTGCTTCGGGCGTTAGTTCGAGCATTGGTTCGGGAATTTCATCAGCTATCGGTGCTGTTTTCTTATGTTCAATCAATAGCGGTATCGCTTTACTCAGTGCTTTTTCTACAGCACGAGTAATGATATCTTCAAGTTCATTAGGCGTTAAACTAATGGCATTATTTTTCCTCGAAAATTTCGCTGCGACATTCTGTGACTTTTTAGCTATTCTTTTCTGAGAGATCTTAGATAACGCACCGAAAACACGCATTAACTCAGTAGTATCAATTTGTGGTTTACCAAGCGTATCACTCACCATAGTAAGCTTCCCGCTAGCTATATATCGCTGAATTGTTCTTCGTGACTTCTTTACTAGTAGTGCGCTATCAGTGATATTGTGAATAGCCATACGACACCTTTTCTCTTGTTATTTAACCGCGACACATTAGAAACTTTGAGGAGAGGATAGTCAAGAAAATAAGCATTAAATAAACAAGAATGATAGTGTCCATTTACCTATCAAAGTGATCATTAGACGGGATAATTTTGGTTAATGAAAAGAGTCTACAATGTGTTGCATCCACCGATTTAACTCAAGGGGGCGTTGCTGACCTAATCAATCATTCATTGAATCTTGTTGTGCCATTTGTTGTTGGTATTGTTTTGGTGTGCAGTTAAAGCTTTCCTTGAAGCAACGGCCAAAGTAAGTTTGTGAAGAAAAGCCGACATCTAAAGCAATTCGCCCTATTTGTGCACCACTAACAAGCAAGTTTTGTGCTTTTTTCAAACGAAACTCTTTGATGAAGTTATTAGGGGTAATACCTAGGATAACTTTAATTTTTCGCTGTAGTTGCCGCTCACTCATGGCTAACTCTTTGGCTAGTAATGAGATATCTAACTCGGGCTCTGTGTAATGCTTGGCGATTAACACTTCGAGTTTGTGTAAAAACTTATCATCTAGACTGCTTGGTTCACCTGTTTCTTGGCTTAGTTTCGCGGCATTATTCTGACTGTTAGTGTTTCGCTCTGCCCTTTGTTCTGCTTTATGTTGCTCGTTAAATTTTTGCAAATAGCGCTTTTGTAGCTGCTGTCTGTTGGCGATTAAGCTTTGAATACGCGTTAACAGTTCATGTTGGTTAAAAGGTTTACTTAAATATTCATCAGCATTTAACTTAAGACCTTGTAACCTACTTTCAAGATCAGATCTCGCTGTAAGTAGTATCACCGGAATATGTGCAGTCATTTCGTCTTGCTTTAACTGTGTTAAGACTTCAAAACCATCAATGCCCGTTAACATTAGATCGCAGACAATGAGATCAGGGATATATTCTTGTGCTAATTTCAGGCCAAGCTCACCACTACCCGCAAGAATACAGTGATGTTGCTGCTCAATAACTTGCTTTATATGACTCTGCATATCGAGGTTATCTTCAATAACTAACACCACTTGCTGTGAATGACTGGCTTGATTACTTGCTACTGAACGCTGCTCTATTAGTAAGGAGGCAACTTCATTTTCTGAGACACTCACAGGTACCTCAGTTTCAATATCATTTGCTGAAGCTAGCGGTATTGACAGGCTAAACTTACTACCATGGCCATGTTCACTTACTAAACTTATGCGCCAACCGTGCGCTTTAACCAGTTCATTGACTAGAGATAAGCCAATGCCAACACCAAAGGTTGCTTGGTTTTTTACATCATCCGCTCGTTGAAAACGTTCAAAAATCTTATCTTGAGAGCCTTTACTGATACCTATGCCTGAATCAATAACATCTAAAATAATGGTGTCTTGTTCAACATAGGCATTCACTTGCACAGTGCCACCTTTTGGTGTGTACTTTATTGCATTGGCAAGTAGGTTAAAGATGATTTTTTCAAAAGCTTGGCCATCACAATCGAGCCACAAATCATCTGGTATGTTGCTGGTAAAAGTTAAATTACTTTGTGATGCCAAGCGAGAAAAGGAGTCAGCAGGCATAGTCATTAGAGTTTTTAAGCGGTAAGTGCTCAGCGATAGCTGCGGGTTGTCACTTAAACGTGAAAGCTCTAGCAGTTGCTCAACCATACGCACTAAGCGTAAGCCGTTACGCTTAGCTGTGGTTAAGTCTTCACTTTCTAGTGCATCCGATGTTTTATCTATATATCTATCTATAATGCCGTTAATTATGGTTAATGGTGTTCTAAATTCATGCGAAATGTTGGCGATGAATTTATCTTTTAATTCTAAGGCTTGTTTTTCAGCATGTTTTCTTGCTGATAAATTGATAAAAGTAATAACAATAAGCGGATTTTTAGCCCGTTCTGCCCACTGTAACTCTGCTTGTGCAGGAAATTCAGTGCCATCTGAACGCAAAGAGACACACTCCACCGAGATGCCCTCACCTTTACGCTGTAATGAATAAACATTACTTTGAAAGTCAAAAAAGAAGTGCATTTCGTCCTTTTCTGCAAATAAACGACTAACTGATATACCTTTTAATTCTTGCTCAAGGCTTTGAAACATCTGCACAGCTGCGGGGTTAACCGATAATATCTCACCCGCGATCGTAGTCGTTAATATGGCATTATTTGAAGCGCTGACTATCGCTTTATCTTCACTGTTAATCATCGCATCTGTTAAATCATTATTTAGATTAGTAAGCTGTTGATGCTGTTTTTGTGCCTCAAATAACATTTTCTTGAGCTTTCTTGTATGACTACGACGGGTGTTGGCGATATTTGCTAGCAATAGCGCAGCAGAAAACAACCAAAAAAGCAGGACAATTGATTGCAGGTTGGAATCGACACTATAAAACAGCTTTTGCTCAAAACCATATAAATGCATTGCTGCGGGTATCAGCATCAGCAGTAAAATGTATAGCTCAGGATTATTTTCTTTTGCTATAGCGGTAGGTAATTTACCGGTATTTAAACTGATGTTCGCCGTGAGTATCAATAAAAAATAAGGCAGTAAAGCAATAAGCTGAACAGTGTAGTTGTGGGCATTACTTTGGCTGGTAAGTAACGGCAAGTCATCCGAAATAAAAGCACTGATATTGCCGATGAATAAAAATACTGTGCTGCAAGCTAGTAATGCAAAAGTGTAACGCCAGAAATTATCTTTAGCATTCAATAAACACTGTATTAATCTAGCAATAATCAGGGTATTTATTAGTAGATGAAATAACAGCGAAGGCTTGGCTGTTTGGTATATTTCACCGGAAAACTCTGCCGGTAAAAGAATTAAATAACAAAAACAAATCAGCGTGAAAAATATAGCCGGTACCCGGCCACTAATATATTTATTAAGTGGCATATCACTTAAATGCGGGTTGGTTTCTATTGCCAATAAAATAAAGAAATAAATAAAAAGCGAAGCAAAATCTTGATATAACTGCTGACTAATACTTGCCGGTGTGCCGTTTAAAAACTTACTGGCGATGACCGCGAGTATTGCCAGCAGTAAGTATTGCCAGAACAGTTTAAATGAGCGCGAGCTGTTTTTTTTAACACAAAAAAATAACAGGATACTGCTGAGAATTTGTAAGGTGGCTAAGGCAAAAGTTGCAGGGTTCTCAGTTAAAATGGCTAACCAGCTAGCAATAAAATGATACGGAAAAAAAGTAACAACGCCAGCTAAGGCTAATATTAACGGTCTAATAGGTCTGGGCAATGGTTATTCCTACTTAGTATTTATGCTTTGTTCTTATCCTAATTTAAACTTTAAGCTATCCTATCCTTTGCAAATAACCATTTAACATAATCTACAATAACATTTTTTTAACATCAAGTTGCTAAGCCTATCTAACCTCCCCGACTATTGGCTTATTTGTAGTTTTTGTACCCTTTATAATACAACGGCATAATTTACAAATAATGTCTAAACCAAGCGGTAGATTACTTAACAATAGGAAATATTGAAAAGGCGCAATCGCCAAAAAGAGTCACCATAAATCAGGAAAATATAAAAAAGATAAATGCTGGTTTATCTTTATCGCCTACTAACATCAAACCTACTTAGAGTATCAAAGCCCTTTAAGTAGAAACTAGAAGTTAGAAAATATTTTGATGTAAACGTAATTCATCATCGATCATAACTACGCTGATATCGCCCTCAATAACTAAATTAGAATTGACCATCAGAGATGTTGAATAAATACCACTCGTTAATACTGAATGAGAAATAACGGTTGCTGATAGTATTGCTGAAGCGTTGCTAGTTTTATCATTATGCTGTTTTTCATTAGCATTACTACTGTTTGCATTACTACTATTTGAATTGCTACTGCTTGCATTAATAATGTGTGAATAGCTTTTCCCTTCAACCAGTGTGCTACGTTCATAGTGGGCTGATGTGGTCAGCCCCTGATTACTCAGTTGTAAAATGGCTATATTTTCTTTCGGGTTCTTTGGATTTTTAATGGCTACGTTAAATGGTGAGCCATCTGGTTTGTTACCATTGACATAAATATCACCACCAAAATTGATTAATGCGGCCATGTTTTCATTTTTAGCTATTTCGCCGGCTTGATCAACAGCAAACTCTTTAATCACGCCTCCTAAATCAAGCTTCACAAACTCATTTGAAAAATGGAGACTATTTTCTGTTAAGCGCCATTTATCAGCACCAATAAAAGGCTTTAACCTAGCTCGGCAAGCTTCTATTTTCGCCACAGTAGTCTGCTTGGCACATTGTTTTAATGTGCCTACAGTAATATCAAAACTTCCTTGGGTTGTAGCTGATAACGTTTGTACTAGTGATAATACATGATGAGTTTCTTTATCAATGTTAACTATCGCTTGTTCTCGATTATTAATCTTGGCAATTAATGAGTCATCACTAAAAAAATTATACTTTTTTTCTAGTCTGCGAGTATTGCTTTCAATCAAGCGCGCAACCCTGTCCGCAGCTTTGGCGTTCATTGCATAAAGTTGCACTTCACAGGGGGTGGTCATGCAATTAAATTGATGACTATATTTTTTTAGCTTTTTATTTGAATGCGAAATCATTTAGGTCATCATTTAGTTATTATTTAATAGTTATGTATTGGCAATGCATTGCTAAGGTATTGCTAAGGTATTGCTAAGGCCTGTGATTATTCACTAATCAACCACTTTAGCAATATGTTTTAAGAATTTATCTGCATCCATATATCCTACTATTCGATGATTTTTTAACTCTTCACCTTGGTCATTAAAAAACAAGATAGCGGGCGGGCCAATAATGCCAAATTTTTTCAATAATTCAGTGTCAATATTATCATTGGCGGTAACATCAGCTTGAATCTTATGTACCTTGGCTAGTTTCAATTTCACTGCGGAATCTTTAAAAGTGACCTCTTCCATTTCTTTACAAGATACACACCAATCAGCATAAAAATCAAACATGGTGACTTGCTTGTTTTTACTGGCTTGCTTAAGAGTAGCCTTTAAATCATCAATACTTTTTACTGGTTTAAAGGTAATGCCCTTGTGTTCACTCGATACAGTTGTATTAACACCGTTGCCTAAATTAACTAAGCTTGCTAATGGCGATAACAGATTACTTTTCCCGGTAGAGGCACCAACAATCATAAGAAAGCCAACCAGCAATAGTGATAAACCTAGACCTTTCCATAACAACTGCCATGGTGTTGTGTCTTTATTATGTTGACGTAAAGCGCCCATATACACAGCAGAAACAATCAGTAACAGTGCCCACAATAGTTGAGTAATTAAGGGTGACAATATGCGCGCTAATAACCAAATAGCAACGGCTAACATAAGCACACCAAAAATACCTTTCACTGCCTCCATCCACATACCTGCACGAGGTAATATTTTACCTGCGGAGGTACCTATAACGAGTAATGGCGCGCCCATACCCAAACCTAAGCAAAACAGTGCCGCACCACCTAAAATAGTATCTCCTGTTTGACCAATATATATAAGCGCGCCCACTAATGGCGCGGTAACACATGGCCCGACAATTAGTGCTGATAACACGCCCATAATGGCAGCACTGATTAAATTACCACTTTCCTGCTTATTACTTAGGTTGTTTAACTTTACCTGAATAAAGGACGGCATTTGCACATCATAAAAACCGAACATTGACAGTGATAACACCACAAAAATACCGGCAAAACTGCTTAATACCCAAGGGTTTTGAAACCATATTTGCAAGTTGGTACCAAATAAGGCGGCTAGCACTCCCACCACGGTATAAGTTAATGCCATTGCTAGAACATAGGCGAGTGATAAAGAGAAGGCTTTACGTGTAGAGAGCTGTTTTCCTTGGCCAATAATAATGCCTGATAAAATAGGGATCATAGGAAAAACACACGGCGTAAAGGCTAAAAGCAAACCAAAACCAAAGAAACTAACCAAAGTTAAGATAAAGTTATCTGATGCTAAGCTATTCGCGATAGTGTCTTGCTCTGATTTAGCGTCTTGCTCTGATTTAGTGCCTTTCCCCACCTTAGTATCGATATCAATGGTGCTAGGATTAGCCGCCTCAGAGGCATTAGCTAAGTTAGTTAAATTAGATACATTAACGCTAGGTTTTAAATCAGCTAACTTTATGATTTTTTTAACTGGTGGATAACAAACGCCAACATCAGCACAGCCCTGATATTTAATTTTTAAACTGGTATTGGCAAATGATGTTTCAGAGCCACTAAGCGCATATTTCACTATTAAGGTATTTCTAAAAACTTCCAATCCTTTATACGCAGGATCATCAATGAACAAACTTGCTGGAAATTGTGCTGCACCTAATTGAGTTGCACGCTCTGTAGTGACATTGTCACCGTTTGAGCTATCGTCATGAATGATGGTTGCCGACAGTTTTATGCGTTTTTTATAAAGATAATATCCGTCAGCAATATGCCATTGCAGAGAAAGTATTTCAGGACTGTCTAATGTCACTGAAAATGGAAAAGCAAGTTTGCTGGTCAACAGTGTTGACTCATCAATCGCATTGGTAAATGAACTAAAAAATATAAAATACCCAGAAAGTATTAAATGAACTAAAAATTTCTTCATGAAAGTAACCCGTAAATTGGAAGTAATCACGGTAAGGGCGTTATAAATATCAGAGGAAATTTAGAGTAATAATAGAGAATTTGTCATCTTCGAGATATTTTTATCGAAGAACCATGGGCTTAAATACCATGGATTCCCGATCAGACACCTCGGGAATGACTAATATTCTATATTTCGCTCTAAAACGTTAATAATAATTTATAATGATCTTGCCGTGTGGAAGTAATGACTAAAGGTAAAAAGCTTAATTATTGATTAGTACGATGGACATCAAACCACGCTTGCTTTTTTTCATCGCTCCATGCACTAGGTGGCTCACCAAAACTAATATCTAACGTTTGTAGCGCATTTTTTGTCGCAATCAAGGCCCTGTTATTGTTAGTAAAAGCAATTGCCCCTACCTTGAGTGGCGTACTGACTAGCTCAATCTCTTTTTCAATTAACAATGTTTTCAGTACTTTACTCGTGTTATTTTCTATCGAATAAACAACTAAGGAACCACTACTGCCAATAATCACTAACGTCCCATCAGGTGAAATATCAAAACTGGTAATATTACTTTGCGCAGGTAGTGTATGTAATAAAACGGGCTCGACACTCGGCTCAGTTACGTTATATATTGAAAGAATATTACTTTTCCCTAGGTACCAAGCTATTTTTGTAAGGTCACTGCCTTGAACAAGTTTGAACTCTTTCGGATATTCAGTGCCCGTTGCCAGAGAGGTTAGCTTAGTGCCGGTTGTTACATCGAGAATTTCCATACGATCTGGTGCTGATAAACTAACATAAGCCAAAGACCCATCTTCATTTAGCATAACAGCGCGATATTTAGAATCAGAAGAAAACTCGTGCAGCAAGCTAAAATCATCCACTTGCAATACCACCATTTTTTTATTGCCTCCTGATAGAGCAACTCTGCTGCCATCACTCGATAACGACATGGCATTTAAATCAGCAAATGCATAAAAGTCTTGCCCCTCACTTACCCCGGCAAAGCGTTGAAAGGGAATGTCACTTGGGTTTGAGAAATTTGCGCGATATAAGCCAACGCCACTATCCGCACCTTCTTCACTACCACTTTTATTTTTTTTCTCGACGCCAACCAAGACACTTTGCACCGATGAGGGGGGTGTTATGCGAATGTTAGCTAAGCTTTGCTCTGAGGCACCAGTAAATCCATCAATATCATCACGTTCAACATCAGGTGATGCGGCAAAATCATTGAATGATAATGTAGTAGGTATTTCTTGTACTAAATTCAGCACAATCAAACGATTATGCCATTTTGAACCGACAACGGCATAATCACCTTGTACATGAAGGTCAGCACTTTCCTCTTCTATATAACCGATTTCCCATTCAACATGTGGTGTCGAAAGGGCTATATCCACTGCAGTTTCTTGGATATCCTGAGCATTAATACTCTCTAGACTAATTGACGTAGTGTAAGTATTTAGCTGATACATGCTGTCTAACATAGCCGCTACAGCTTTGTAGATATCAGTGGCTGCTATGGATTGAGCTTGATTTAAGCTGGTCGCAATAGCATCAATTTGTGCAAACATAGCATCATCAACACCTACTTCAACATCACTCTCAAGATAATCTTGTCCGGATAATAAAACTTCATTAGCAAAACCAAACCCATCAATACTCAACCCGTCAACACTCATTTTCAATGATTCTTGCGCGCTTGCTGTATTGGCTAACGTATAGGGATTAAATTGGGTTTCACTGTGAACTAGCGTAGTAAACACTGTTATGTTTATATTTTTATTCGTGCTATTTACCGGTGTTGGTGCATATAAGGCAATACCTTTGGAGTCTTGCTCAATATCTTTTCTAGCCAACAAAGGTGCTTTGCTACTGATACTGGCAATAATATCACTGGCTTTAAAGCTATATTTACCGTCTTCAAAAGTTACGGTACTAGGCTCTGAGGTATCACATAACGCATTTCTATTATTATCAAAACATACCACGGCATTCACCCAATAATCAGAGCCGAGTACCTTTCCTGTGACACCATCTTTTTCTATATATGCCGTTTGGTCTGGAACAGGTTCTGGTTCAGGCTCGGGTAATGGCTCAGGCTCTATAAATGTACTTGTCGATGCACAAATAGACCCAGCACTACAATCGCCAGCCTTATAATCACTTTCTTCGCAGGCGGGCAATAAACTCGCCATCATCATGAGCAGAACTAAATTGGCTTTATTATTTATTTTCATGTGTTTATCTCTAATATTTTACAACTGATTTTTACAGTTAACTATTTACAGCTAATTATTTGCCGCTAATGAGCAATAACTAATATTCAACAATTAGCTATCAACAATTAATATCTGTATTGTGCGCCAAAATTGACCCAAGCAAAGGCTAAACCAGTAGATTGCTCTTGATAGCCCAACACTATATTCCAGGTAAGCTTCTTACTTTCTAGATATTCCAAGCCAAGTTGCCCTGTCCATGCAGTAAAGTTACCTAAGCGATCATCCGCTGTTGCATAGCCGGTTTCAGAGAATATGTTATCAACGGAATCATGAGCTTTAAAAAAGTTGGCTTCGTTTTGAGTATACAAACGCAATACTGGCGAGAAGCGAACGTTATCAGTAATGTTGTGATAACTTTTTGACTCTAAAGTATGAGATTGCACTCCCCAACTGTCTTGGTAGAAGCGATAAGAGGTATGCCATGTTGTGTTTTCATTCAAAGATTTTGCCGTTTGAATAGAAATACCGCCGGCTTTTCGTTGTTCAGGGCGAGAGTCTCTTGCTAAATAATATTTAGGGTAAATATCTGCTGTAGTATATTCATCACTACTAGAGTCAATAACATTGATACGCCTTACTACATTGAAATATGGATTGGATAAATGACCCTCTTCAACCATGTAATAGGCACTAAATTTTGCGATAGTGTTTGCATCAAATACTTGAGTAATGCCGACTTGGCCATTGATTAAATCAAAGTCGTTCCATTGGCTACCTAAGCTATATTCTCCGTGTTCATCTTTTTCACCTAAATAATCATAAACCTCATTTTTCATGTAGGAGACACCGGCAGTAATCGATCTATTTTTACTGCGATCGGTATACATTAAATATTCTACTGATAGGCCGGTATTTTTAAAGTCATTCTCTTTTGAATAACTGGCACCAATACTCAACTCATTACGCATGGTAGGAGTACGATAAGTATATAAAAATGCTAATGAATCTCGGTGATCTTTTAAGGGTACATTTTTATAGACAAAATTATCTAGGTTGGTATCACCATCACCAACAACACCATTAATTAATCGGGTATTACGACAATAATCATAGTAATTCTCACCTTCTTCTGGCACACAAGCAGAAGCTCCAGTAAAGGCATCAGAGCCCGTTTCAGAAGAAGCTCCGGTTATTGAATCCCATGTAGGTGATGCCCCTGAAATGCTATCCCAATCATACTCGCCACTTAAGGTATGATTGGGCCCAAAGTCATGCTCAATACTCAGTTTTCCATCAAGAACTTTAATGCGATCATCATTTTCTTTATATTGCTGTATTTGAATGGCCACTTTATCTTCAGCCAAGCTTGTTAAAGGTATAATGGCGGTAGCAACAGAGGTGATGACTAATAGTTTCAAATGTTTACTGCTAGCTTTCATAAACATTCTCCTGAAATTGAACTGGTTTTTTTTGAGCCGGTGTAATATGACATTGATTCATTTGGTATATTTCTATGGGTAAATTCTATGGGTTATTTTTATGAGTGAAGTCTGATTAATTATGTTGAACGATTTAATTTTCCTGTTGATAAATAACTCTATTTTTAGTTACAACCACAGCCTCCACCTGACACACCGCCACCACCTTTAGTGCCTTCTTTGGAGGTATAAATATGTTCATCAAATTTTTTGATCATCGGGTTAGGTCCGCCAAAACGCATGGTTTCACCGGCAAGTGTGGCTTTTTGCCATGATTTAACTGGCACAATGCTGCAGGCACTACAGGTAAAGCAGCAGACAATTAGCAGTAATTTAATTTTCATCGATTGCGGCATCAAATTTCCACCCCTAACTTTTGTAAATCATTTATAATTTTTTCATCGATATTGGGTACAGCACCAATATGTTTACCGACTATTTTGTTATCAATGATGTAGTACAAAGCAGGCATGGCTATAGGGGAGAATTCACTAATTATGGTTTGCTCAACATCATTAATAACGGGAAAATCTATAGCTAATTCTTTTTGAAAGGCTATGCCTTCAGCTAACTCTTCATCAACATCAATGCCAACAACATACATTTTTTGTTGACTGTCTTGCTTGATCATTTTTTTTATATCTGGAATTTCTTTTGCACAAGAGAGGCACCAAGAGGCAAAAAAATCAACAACACCAACCTGTCCTTTAGGAATGTTAAGTTGCTTTTGTAGATCCTCACTAAGGGTGTCGCCAACTTCAACAGAAAACGCTGAACTCGGTGTTAGTAAAAAAAGTAAGACTAAAAGTATTGCGGAGGGTATTACGTTAAATATTGAAGATTTCATGACAGTATTCCTGTGGCATACCCGTTACCATTCAAGATGCAGATTTCAGAGTGCATTTTGATTGGTAAAAGGTATAAAAGTAATTTAATAAGCCTTGAAAAAAAGGGCTTAAATCATTGTTTGAATAATAGTTATTGGTTTGGTATTTCTATGACACCAAAATGCCTGCCTTTATTATCCCCACTTCTAACACGGTAACTAAAGTACACAGTGCCACCATCACCAGATACTGTCATTCGATCAGCACCATCACTGTCAGGGGTATTCGAGAAAGCGATTTCTTTTAAGCTGCCATCATCCATAATTTCTAGTTGATAAATGCCATTTAAAGCTGAATCAGCTCTTTGTACGGCAATATAAAGATAATCTTTACCGTTAAAAGATCGACCTGCTGCGCTGTACATGCGACCGCCAGTGCCGGTGTAGAACATTTTTCTTGATGATTCATCTAATGTTTCATTAAAGCTAACAATATTGCCTTCATACGTTAGTGCAAACACAAGGTTATCATGTGACCAAACACGCGCTATTTCATCTACCGCAGCTGAGGTAGTTGCACCATCAGCGGCTGTCATAATGACGTTATCTCCGTCTCGTTGGTAAACACGGCTACCATCATTATTAATCGCTGGCGGTCCGTAAGTTGCGTATTCGGCTGGCTCCAAGTTAATGGTATTAGTTAACGATATTTCACCCGCATCACCAATTGCGTAAAACTCAGTAATGTAAGACTCATCATCTTTTTTAATCATTACCGATGCGATTGATTGCTCAGCGTTAAAGCCTACTTTTTGTGGTACACCCGTAGTGATATCAATAGAGGTGGTAACTGCATCAGCTAATACACCAGTAGCATCCATTGCCACGCTAAATATTCTCGCTTGCCCGGCATCATTACCAACCTCAACAGCTGAACTCACACCAATACCATAACTACCATGTATACCAACACCCACAAGAGATTCAGTATCAAGGTAGGTTTTTGGCGTTTCAGCTGTACCTGAAACAATAACAGGTGAGCCGTCCACCAAATTTATGCCAATAAAACCATAAACATCTTCTTCATTGGCATTTTCAAATCTTACTGGCGCTAACATAATGCTGCCATCAACATTGGCTGCAGGATATTGCGATGAGTTATCAGCAGTTTGCACTGAAGTTGCGCTAGGTAAAATTTCAGGCATTTGACGGACACTAAAATCAAAGGCTTTTAAATCATCAAGACTAATATCACGAAAGCTGAAGTTCAAATTAGCCGTTAAAACACCTGACTGATCTCCTGCTCCATTTGTTGGACGAGTCAGAGCGCCTAGGCTAGGTTCCTCATCATTGGTAGGCTTCGATGTATTAACATGACTTACATTAGACGACCAAGTAAGTGTAGAGCCAGAGCCTGCGGGAATAATGGTCGCTAACGAAAGGTCCGAAACAACAACGGACAACGATGAACCATTATTAATGTCACTTTCAACAACCGCTGCTTTATCAGCCGCTAAAATTTGTGCCGGTGTAAGTACATTGCCAATATCAAGTTTATTAACATGGTTAAAGCCACGACCAGCGATAAAGACATTGCCTTTATCGTCGGCAGCTATGGCGCGTATACGTTCACCAACATTAAAACTTGCGATAATATTTACATCAATTGCATTCAAGTCAAACACCCAAACAGCGTCACTTGCTGAAGAGAATATTGCGTAATTATTATCAGGGCTGATCTCACCTGAGCGAACACTACTCGCCAGGGGTAAAGTTGTACTTAACACCATTTTTTCAAGGTCGATAATAGCAGCATAGTCACCATCGTAAGCTAATGCTTGTCGACCATTATCAAAGAATTTTAGCGTGCCAAAAATTTCATCTAGGTTAGTAACGCCATCAATAACACCCGTTGCGGTATTGATTTTATGTAATTGATCTGTCGAGCCACTTTCACCTTCTGTCGCGGCATATAAATACATGCCATCGGGTGAAGTGAATTGCTCTTTAACATTAATTAACGTTGCAAGTGAGGTAGTGACAACATCTTTGGCAGTAACAAACTCACCAGTATCGGTTAAATCTAAGTTTAGAATATAAGTAACTTCTTCATCTAAATCTTCAACATGAACTTTATCACCAACGATTTCAAAATTACCAACGTAAGCATTTACAAAGCGTTTTGTCGTTGGATCATCATGCGCCGCAAAAGTACCATCATCCTTAATCGCTACTCGGAATAAACCATAATTATCACTGGTACCAACAGAGTCTTCACCATTGCCAGGACGGATGTTAATGTAAACATATTGTCCATCTGGTGATGAAGTAGCACCTCGTAAACGGTGTTCACTTGCGCCTGTTGTTGCATCAATGGCGTAACGCTCACCTTCAACATTAGCGAATAAACCATTTGATTTAATAACCGGTGTCTCACCGCTGGTATCAATCACCATCAGGCCGTTATGGTAATGCATGGTCATCGCCGTCATATTACGACCCGCTAATGGCATAATAAAATCAGGTGTTTCATCATGGTCACTTTGTTCCCACGTTAATTTTTCACCTTTTAGGTTGATATCGCGCTTGGCAACATGCTGAGCATTAACTTCATCAACGTCGACAGTAATAGTAAATTCTTTTGTTTCGATAAATTTACTGACCACAGCAGCAATTACTTTTAACGGATGGGCATTAGCGTGTGTCGTTAAGGCTTTGGTTATTGAGCCTTTAATTTGTTCTGCTTGTTCAGTCGTTACCGAACCGTCAATAGCCAATGACAACTGTTCATTTAAATAAGTTGCGGCTTGCGTTTTATCTGCTGAAATCGTTGGGTTGAAGAGTATCTCGTTAGCAATAATTGTACTGTAAACATTTATTTCATCTGCACCGGGACTAGCTACATATAAGCTGCCATCGGTTATTTCTAATAATCTTGCATAGTCACTAGATTTCATATTTTCTGGGATTGTAGTAGCTGAAAAGCCCTCTTGACTAACTTCACCCTCATCACATTTACCGTTATTATTGCTGTCTATACACAATAAACCACTGGCAAGTTCAGGCTGAATAATTGCTGGTTCATCAATAACTTCTGGTTCACTATCACTACTGCCACAAGCACTTAAACTACTGGCAAGAATAACGGCAATGCTCAACGAAAGTGATTTCTTTTTAAAGATTGATAATGACTTTTTATTTTTTTTCATCAGATATTTCCCTTGTAAACGTCTATGTTTTTAATAATCAACAGTAATTTTTCGAAGATTGTAAAACAAAGTGTTACAATTGTAAATGATAATCGATCTCATTCGTGTCTAGTTGTAATTTACTTAAGCTATATCTTTTTTCCCGTTTAGTTCAGTTGCTCGTGATGAGTAATACCCTAGTTATTTACTATTTACCCCCGTCTACTAGTTCTAAATCTGTAGAAAAATAATAATTATTATCAGCTAAAACTGTAAAAAATAACAAGATAAACTGGCAGCCGAAAGCAGTTAAATTTACGCTAAGTGCTTTGGTTTTTTTTGGATGCCTTGTCAGTATAGCGCGGTATAAACGGAGTTACATCTTCAAATAGCATTACAAAAGTGACTAATGATTTTTAAATTAAAGCAAAGAATTTAAGAAATATAATGGCGCGGCTTCCTTCATGAAAGACATTTCCGTCACTTTAAAGTTGATGATAGATAAATAGCGTGCCGACCACGCCGTGCCAAGTGAACTTTGGCGCATTGAATAAATGAGAAATTACGACGTATGGCTAAGATATAGCTAAGGAATGTCACGAGAAAGTTAATATTTTGATCACTATATTAAATAACCTTCGCCGTGAATATTTGTGGAACTTTGGGCTTATCTGCAATTTTATTACACAAGCTGCGCACCAGTAGCTCTATGGTTCTATCATTTGGTGCATCTTCGATTAAGTTAAGTAATCGTTAACGACTTAACACACAACTAGGCTTAGCAACAAAAGCGACTAAAACATCGTCTCCTGCTTTGCTTACTTTTACTCGGGTATAGTTTTACTGGGATATTATTTTTCAGTAACTTTCGCTTGAGAATATCAAAACAGCAATGGCCAAAACGACATAAATCATCATCTTCTTCGATTTATGCTGTTAGTGCTGGTTTTCTATTTTCAAACGATTATTACCATTAGCTTAGGGCTAACTAGCTAATATTTTAAGTGGTAACGATAAAGCGCCATTGCCCGTTTGACCAACGATCCAAATAATGGCACTTAAACCACCAAGGGTGAGGATATACCACAGAGCCGAGACAATTTGTGCATAACGATTAAGCGGTAGTAACTCACTTAAATGTCGGCGTTTGTATTCAAAAACGATTTCAATACTACCAATAGCCAGTAAAAATCCTAACAGCGCTAAACCAAAGTGATAACTAATGTAGACACCTAACACTGCCCCTAATATACAAGCCACTAAACCAATTTTAGAATTGATTGAGAAAGCGATACTTTTAATGATGTGGCCGCCATCTAACGGCAATACCGGTAGCAAGTTAAATAAATTGAGCAGCGCATTAAATACCGCGAGTCCGGCCAATATTTCTATATCGGTTAGCCAATAGCCAATTAAACAGACTATGGATAATATCAAACCAAAGAAAGGGCCCATGATCGAGATAACAATATCTTGCCAGCGGGTATTAATTTTATCGTCGCTAAGAGCTAAGCCACCAACGAAGGGAATAAGATAAATACCTTTGGTCTTTAAACCAAAATACTTCATCGCCTTAATATGACCATACTCATGGAAAACTAAACAAAGAATAAGTGCGATGGCAAATTCAATAGAAAATAACCAGCTATAAGCCGCCAAACTACCGGCAGCAAATAACACTTTAATGACTTTGGCACTTTTTAATAACTTCAAACCAAGACCAGCCATGCCAATGAAGCTAAATTTCATCGGCTGCTTTTTATGTTCGCCTATTTGACGTTGCTCGATATCTTTTTCATTGAGGGTGTTTTCGTCAAGCAGTTCACCATTGATTAACAGCTGAAATTGCAAATCGAAAGGCTGCCACTGGAGTGAACCATTGAGTTCAACTTGTAACTCGCCCTGCTCACTTTCTTCACCACCATCGGTTTTTAACGAGAATTTATGGTTAAATGACTCGCTGTCGGCATTGGCATTAATTTGTGAGACACATTGCCCATCCCAAAAAAGCTGTTGCCATCCTGCCATTGAACCTTCTAATCGTAGTGTTTTGCCTAAACACTCTATTTCTAATAATTGCACTGAATTAACTAACCTAATTTAACAAAAAAAACCTTGCCCGATTATCGCTATATTTGCGGATCCGGCAAGGTTTATTGAAGATATTTATGAATTAATGTTAATTATTTCGGGCAATTAAACAATGTACTCTGGAAGTTATCTGAGTTGATCAGGCCCAACACGTACCACTAACTTACCGAAGTTTTCGCCTTTTAATAAACCAATAAAAGCACTGACCGAGTTCTCAAGCCCATCAATCATGTGCTCTTTGTACTTGATCTCGCCAGCCATTAACCACTTAACCATTTGTTCACTAAATTCGTTATAACGATGTCCATAATCATCAAAGACAATAAAGCCCTGCATTTTAATACGCTTAACTAATAATGTACCCATTAATAACGACAATCTGTCAGGACCACTTGGTAATTCGGTGGCGTTATATTGAGAAATCAAGCCACATAAAGGCACACGTGCACAGCTATTAAGTAATGGCATAACAGCGTCAAAAACTTTTCCACCAACATTTTCAAAATAAACATCAATGCCTGATGAACAAACTGCCGCTAATTGCTCGGCTAAATTTTCACTTTTATGATCAAGGCAATGATCAAAGCCTAAAGTTTCAACCGCGTAATTACATTTAGTTTCGCCGCCAGCAATACCAATCACTTTACAGCCTTTTAATTTAGCTATTTGCCCCACTAAACTACCAACAGCACCGGTTGCTGCAGCAACAACTACCGTATCGCCCGCTTTTGGCTGACCAATATCAAGCAAGCCCATATAAGCCGTTAAACCTGGCATACCTAATACACCTAGGGCATGTGATGGATTGACCATTTTGTCATCTAATTTAAGTAATTCACTGCCATTGATGACGCTATAATCTTGCCAACCACCAAAGGCAACTACCCAATCACCTACCTGATAATCAGCATGGTTAGACTCTTCTACTCGACAAACACTACCACCAACCATTACTTCATTTAAGGCAACTGGGTCGGCATACGATTTAGCATCATTCATGCGTCCACGCATATAAGGGTCGAGTGATAAAAATACAGTACGTAATAACACTTCACCGGCTTTAGGTGTTGGTTTTTCACTGCTTACAAGATTAAAGTTTTCAGCTGTTGGTGCGCCAAAAGGACGCGAAGCCAAAACCATTTGGCGATTTATGTCAGTTGTTTGAGTCATGTTAATTCCTTTTGCTTACAATGCTTTTGTTAAAATTTCACGGCTGATTGCTAAAGTGATATCGCTTTTTTCGCCTAATGCCGTCATACCATGTTGCTCTAATCGCTCAATTAGTAGGTCAATATCCTTACTGCCAAGATTCACATCAGATAAACGAGTTGGCACCTGCATCTGCTGGAAAAACTCTTCGGTTAAACGAATAGCTTTTTCGATACGTGTATCTTCATCACCTTCGGTTATCTGCCATACACGTGATGCATATTGTAGTAATTTTTCACGTTTTTGCTCTTTACGGACTTTCATTACCGCAGGTAAAGCAATGGATAAAGTCCGCGCATGGTCAATACCAAAAGCACCAGTTAATTCATGGCCTATCATATGTGTTGACCAATCTTGTGGCACACCTGCGCCAATAAGACCATTTAATGCCATGGTTGCCGACCACATAATATTGGCTCTAACCTCTAAATTTTCTTTAGTCGCTGGCAATAAAGCTTTTGGTCCTTCTTCAATTAAAGTTTGCAATAATCCTTCACTGAAGCGGTCTTGCACTTTGCCATTTACACTGTAAGTTAGGTACTGCTCAATAGTATGAATAAAGGCATCAACCACACCATTACTGATTTGACGATCAGATAATGACAAGGTCACACTTGGGTCTAACACAGCAAAGAGTGGGCGAACTAAAGGGCTAGAGAAAGGTAGCTTGTTACCATCTCGTGTTACTACCGAGTTGCCGTTACTTTCAGAGCCGGTCGCCGGTAAAGTTAATACCGCGCCAATTGGTAATGCTTTGGTTACTGCTTGCTGTTTAGCTAAAATATCCCAAGGATCATTACCTTCGCTATTTCCTTCACCATTACCTTCATATAACGCCGCGGCAGCAATAAATTTGGCGCCATCAACGACAGAGCCACCACCAACGGCAAGTATGTAATCAATATTCTCGCGTTTAATGATATCTTGCGCTTTCATCAACGTATCATAAGTTGGGTTTGGCTCTATACCCGAAAACTCAAAGAATGTGTGTTCATTAAGCGCAGAAATCACTTGTTGATACACGCCATTTTTTTTAATTGAGCCGCCGCCATAAACTAATAATACTCTTGCGTTTAGTGGCACTTCTTTGGCAAGTACGGAAATTTGTCCTTCACCAAAATGAATATGCGTAGGGTTTTGAAAAGTAAAATTTAACATGTATATTCCTATATTATTCTATAACAGCTTAAACAAACGAATGAACTAAGCTAATTAACTGAACTGATTACTTAAAAGGTAACTTAAGCAGAAAGCTGAGCTAGTAATTTTTCAGCCGCTAATGCAGAACTGGCTGGGTTTTGACCGGTAATAATAAGGCCATCTTGTACAACAAAAGCATGCCAATCTTGTGCTTTTTGATATTCGCCACCACGTTTAATTAGCTCGTCTTCAAGTAAAAAAGGTACCACTGCTGTTAATTGCACGGCTTCTTCTTCACTGTTAGTAAAACCTGTTACTGCTTTGCCTTTGATGGCAAAATCACCCGAAGCTTGTTTAACATTTAATAAAGCAGCACTGGCATGACAAACCGTAGCAACAGCCTTGCCTGCTTTAAGAAAGCTTTCAATCAAAGTGATTGAATCTTTATTATCGGTAAGATCCCATAATGGACCGTGACCACCAGGATAGAACACACCATCAAAATCACTTTCACTAAGGGAAGACAACTGTACTGTGTTAGCAATTTTAGCTTGCGCTACATCATCGCCGTCATAACGCTCAGTGGCTGAGGTTTGGAAGTCTGCTAATGTACTTGTTGGGTCAATAGGTGCTTGTCCGCCTTTTGGTGTCGCTAAGGTCACCTCTACACCGGCATCGATAAAGGCATAATACGGGGCGGCAAATTCTTCTACCCAAAAACCAGTTTTTTTGCCGGTATTACCAAGCTCATCGTGTGAAGTAAGTACCATCAATATTTTTTTAGTCATTATCAATCATCCATCAATTTAAATGTTTAGAAGTAAGTGTAAGTGCGTTCTCATTTTCACCTTCACTTTCAATAGAGCCAGTATATGCCTACAAACAACCATGAACAATGCAGATAAAACTGACAACATTGTATCAATAATTGATACAATGTCATTTACGGTCAATTACTGAGTAAGTAGTAATACGCTTTTAGTCAATTAGGATAGTCTATGAATGTTTCATTTGAACAACTCAAGAGTATGGTTGTTTTTGCTCAAGTCATTGAACAAGGCAGCTTAAGCGCGGCAGCAAAACATTTGGGGCTCTCTCGAGCGGTAGTTAGTTATCATTTGAAAAAGCTTGAAACACAGCTCGAGGTAAAACTACTTAACCGTTCAACCCGGTCGATCAATCTTACTGAAGCTGGCCAAGCCTATTATGAACGCTGCCGGGTTATTGCTGAACAAGCCAGTGCTGCCAACCAACAAATTGAAAATTTCAAAAATGAACCTATCGGATTACTTAAGATAACTTGCCCAGTAAATGTTGGTTTGCAAACCGTGGTACCAGCACTTAACGAATTTAAGAAGATTTATCCTAAAATTGAGCTTGATGTGATGTTGACTGATGAAGTGGTTAATATCATGAAAGAAGGCATAGATTTGGCCATTCGTGGTGCGCCATTACCTGATTCAGGTTTACAGGCAAGTAAGCTCGCCACCCTAAAAACGTGTCTGTGTGCTGCACCTGACTATATTCATCAATATGGACAACCTAAAAACCCTGCTGACTTAAGTAATCATCAGTGGGTAATTTATAAGTTAACCTCGGGAGTAGTCACGCTAACTAAAGGTAGTCGTTCGTTCAGCGTTACCACCAAAGGCAGCATCAGTACCAACAATGCCGCAGCACGTACCGCATTTGTTGAAGCCGGACATGGCTTAGGCCGTATCCCTCTTTATGATGCTTTGCCAAAAATAAAGGCTGGCAGCTTAGTAACAGTACTCAATGATTACAGCCTGAGTGATATCAATGTTTATGGGGTATTTCCACCAGGTACTGCCAACTCGAAAAAGCTCAGGCTCTTGCTTAATTTTTTGAAAGAGTATTTTACCAGCCAAATAAGTAATAAGATCCAAATAAAAACCGAGCTAATGCCACTTAACTTGATGTAGATCATATTTCAACCAAAAAGAAACACCTTATTAACAACTAGTAATGTAATTGCAACAATAGCCATGTTAATTGTAGAGTTTAAGTAGGTATCAGTTGCTTTTTGTAAAGACATTAAAAGGCTTGGTCGATACTACTAAAGCCATATGGAAATAGCTCAGTGATCAATCATTTACTTTAATTTATTTCAATAGCCACTTGTAAGCCGAACATATAACAACATACAGGCTAATAATTAGGTGAATCATGAATGAAATGCAATTAAAAGACATCTTAGATCATCAGCCTTTGGGAATTGCTGAACTTTCTGTGGTTCAAGGAAAGTATATTTATTTTAATGAAAGAGAATGTGAGTTAAGGAATTTGACCTACGAAACAATGTGGGAAATCAGCTTGTTTGACTTATTTACGGATAAAGAAAGCTTAGAGTTAAAAGCATTGTTCAATAAGTGTCTCACAGGCTCAAAAAATGCATTGTTTTTTAAATACAAAAAAGCTGACAAGCACTTTAAAATGAAATTAGTTAAAAATGAGAAAGGTAATGTTATAACTTTTTTAACTGAAATTACTAAATCTGAGCAGTTTAAAGCAGAAAGAAAAGTTGATAAAGAAAATATAAAACGCCTAACAAATGCGGTAAAAGCGGCGAACATTGGATGCTGGGATTTTTATCCTCAAGAAGGCCGTATTATTGCTAATAAGACGTGGGTTACTCAAAAAAAATATTTAGATAATAAATTTAGAGCCAGTAATGAATTATTTTCAGAGATAATAGATGGCCTTGATAAGTGGGCTTCAATTGTTCACCCCGATGATCTAGAGCCAACAATTAAGCTTATTGCAAAACATTTAAATGGTGAAAGTGAAGTTTATAATGCAAAATTTCGCATGAAGGATGGCCATGGTCAATGGCGGTGGATCCATGATATAGGTAAAGTTTGTCAACGAGATGAAAACGGTAATGCTGTGCGAATGAAAGGTGTTCATATTGATATAACTGAGTCTAAAAACCTTGAATTAAAAATTAAGCGAATATCTGAAACCGACTCTTTAACTGGCTTATTGAACAGAAGGAAGTTTGAATCTTTGTTTAATAATACTATCAAGGAATCAGGAAGGGATAATAAATTAATTTGTTTTTTAATGTTGGATATCGACTTTTTCAAAACATACAACGACACCTATGGCCATTTAGCAGGAGATGATGTTTTAAAGAAGCTTAGCAACGTCTTACAAAAGTCGTTATTTAGGGATGATGATTATTGTTTCAGATTAGGTGGTGAAGAGTTTGGCCTTGTCTTTAAAGTAGATCGTAAAGAGTCAGCCATTATTTTATCAAAAAAAATTATGCACAATATTGCCCAATTACAAATACCTCATAAGCATAGTACGGTGAGTGATTATATTACGGTATCTATGGGACTGTTATGCACTGAATACAGCAAAACAGTAAACATCGATGAACTTTACAAAAAAACAGATGCCTTACTGTATAAAGCTAAAAATAGTGGTAAAAACACCTTAAGTAGTTAGTAAAACAGTTATTTAGCTAACACTATAGTTAGCTAAAAACTTACCGACATTGGCTTTAGTGGTTTTAGTCAGCTTTTGTACTAATGAAAACGGTACATCATCGATAGCCGCTTTTTCTTGAATATCTTCTAACATTGCTAACCAAAGTTTGGCTGTCATTTCAGAGTCATATAACGCCCTATGGAAGCTACCGTTTGAGGCAATGCCTTTGTAGTTAATCAAGGTACCTAATTTATGATTAGGCGCACTTTGGTTTAGACGGCGAGACAGTAATAACGAGCAAACAAATTGACCATCATAGTCTCTTGATATCCGTTTTAGTTCACTGTCTAAAAAACGTTTATCAAACGAGGCATTATGGGCAACAAGGTTATACCCTTGAATAAAGTCAGCAAAGCGTGCCATAACTTCATCACATGGCGCCGCTTCATTTAACATTTTATTAGTAATGCCGGTGTAATCTGCAATAAAATGACTCACCGGTCGCCCAGGATACATCAGCTCTTGAAAGCGATCAGTGACCACTCCATTTTCAAGTTTAACGGCACCTATTTCAATGGCTCTATCACCATTATCAGGGGACAGGCCAGTGGTTTCAAAATCGAGAATTATTAGCGAATTGGCGTTCATAGGGTTATTTACAGCTTAGTTATAGATTAGTGGTGATTATTAAAGGCTTTTAATACTTTCTAAAGTGACGGACTTTTCACGCGACGTCTTTTTCGTAGCGCAAAGATATCATAAATAAGCTTATAAGCTACTGTCATCTATTTCTGCTTGCAGCTTTTCTAATTCAGTCAGTATGTGGATAAATTTATCCCCTAACTCCGTTACTCTATATTCAACTCTAGGTGGAATTTCATTAAAGCTTTCCCGTTCAACAATACCAAACTCTATATTGCGCTTTAAACAAGCATTTAGCACCTTGGTGGTTAAACCTTCAACACTCTTTACCATTTCTCCTGGCCGACGAATATCATGCTTCAGTAAATTATAAACAGTTAGTGACCATTTACAGCCGACAATGGTTTCGACCATACGAGCAGTTTTTTCAGGTGCTGACTTTCTTGAAAATTTAATTGTCTTATTATTCATAAAGATGTACCTAAAAGTGCTTACCAAACCCTATTGTGCGTACTTGGTATAGAATTGAGTAGAGGATATTATACCAAGTAGATTATTTAATTAATTGGTATTAGAGGAAAAAAAAATGCTCAATATGAACTTTACTGAAAAGGTATTCATTAATACTCACGAACAACCTTGGCTAGCTAGTCCGCATGCGGGTGTTTGGCGTAAACCCTTAGCCAGAGAAGATGCCGAAAGAGGCCATGCCACCAGCTTAGTTAAGTTTGAGCCCGGCGCTAGCTTTAATGAACACGACCATCCGCTAGGTGAAGAGATCCTTGTTTTATCCGGCAGCTTTTCTGATCATACAGGTGACTATCATGCTGGCAGCTATTTTAGAAATCCTGAGGGATTTCGTCATGCACCTTTTAGTAAAGACGGCTGTATTTTATTAGTAAAACTGCACCAATTTCAATCAGGTGATAATGAACATGTTGTCATTGATACCACAAAAACAAGCTGGTCACCGGGCATGGGCAACTTAATGGTTATGCCATTGCACAACTACCAAGGTCAATCTACGGCGCTAGTTAAGTGGCCAAAAGGTGAACGATTTCAACCGCACCGACACTTCGGCGGCGAAGAAATTTTTGTTATTAGTGGCGAGTTTATTGATGAGCATGGTCGCTACCCCGAAGGATCTTGGCTTCGTAGTCCGCATTTGAGTGAGCATTTTCCTTATGTAGAGCAGGAAACAATTATACTGGTTAAGGTGGGTCACCTTTAAATTAAAATCCCATTGATAATGAACGAGGGTTACTCTTGGGTAATGCTATCCTTCATAAAAGGTAAAGACAGCACCACTTCAACACCTCGGTTAGTTGGAGGGGTCTCATTTTTTCCCCTTTGAAAGTTATCTATTTTAATCGAGCCATTATGATTAAATAATATTTGTCGACACAATGCTAAACCGATACCACTGCCTTGAGATTTGGTAGTGTAAAAGGGGACAAAGATATTATCTAAATTAGCGATACCGGAACCGAAATCTCGAATATAAATATGTTGCCAATTACCCTCTTGTTTACTGTTAATTTCAATGGTTTTTTCATCAATGTTGCTCATTGCTTCAAGCGAATTTTTGAATAAATTTATTAGTACTTGTTCAAGTTGGCTTTTATCCGCCTCAATTAATAGCTCGCTATCGAAAGTACAATGTATTTTACACTGAGGATAAAGTGCCGCTAGGTTATCAATCATGAAGGCTAATTTAAACGTTGATTTATTTGGTTTGGGTAACTGAGAAAGTTGGCTATAACTGGCAATAAATTGACTTAATGAGTCGGCCCTTTCATGAATAATATTTACCCCACCAAGTAGTGACTCTTTATCTATTTCGCTTGCCGTCCTTTGTAGCCTTTTTTGCATTGATTGGCTGATGGCAACGATAGGCGTTAACGAGTTATTCATTTCATGGCTTAAGACTCGAAGCAGGCTTTGCCATGCTTTACGTTCTTTCTCCATCAATAAACGTTCGGCATTGGTCAGTGTATAAAGTTGATGCTGTTTACCATCACTTAAAAATGATTCTTTAGATAAAAAATGTTCTCCTGTAACTTGGGTAAGTTGTCCCTGCTTAAAATCAATAATACCGGCATTGGCGCTAACAATTTCAGCGCCAATTGGTAAGGAAGCTAATTGGATATTACTTATATTATCGACCTCACCCAAAATAAGTTTTTGTGCTGAAGCATTCGCCATTACAACAAAACCTTGCTCATCGGTTGCTAACACCATAGCATCCATTTGCTCCATAATACGCTCTAACAACAACCGTGATTCTTTCGCTTCAATTTTATGTTTTGACAAGGTGTCTGCTAAAACATTGATTGAATTAAGTAACTCTTGAAACGCTTTATTGGTCTGTAAGCGCCCTCTTAGCGTATAGTCGCCATCAATCATCGATTCAATTAGGTTAGATAAGGTGCGGATTTGATATTGTGAATTTTGTTTGCTCGCTACCATGGAAAAACTACACAGCAGCAATAAAACAATAAGGATAAAGGCAATTAAATAAGGAGATATTTGCGCAACAAAAAGCGCGATTGCCGTAGTGATAAAACATGGCACACACACCAACAACATAAGTGCATCTTGATTATCCGCTCTATGTTTTTTTGGCTTAGCAAAAAGTAACTGCCAAAGGCTTTTAATCCAGTTCATATTTACTTAAGCGCCGATAATAACCGCTTCGACTTAACCCTAAAGATTTAGCCGTTTCTGTAGCATTGCCATGATGAAACTTCAGTCGCTTAACTAAGGCTTTTCTTTCTATTTCATCAAGACTTAAGGTGGGATCTTCTAAAGACTCTTTATTATTGTCATCCGTATGGTTAGTGCCAGTTAGCATCAGCTCTGCGCTATCAATACTGTCTTTTTTACAAGTAAACAGCACTCGCTCCATCATATGGCTTAGTTCACGAATATTGCCCGGCCAATTATATTGCTGCATTGCTGTTATCGCTTGCTCGGAGAGTTTAGGGCAAGCTCTATGGTATTTAATACTGAACGATTGCAGAAAGTGCGCCGCTAGGGCGGGTATATCTTCAACACGCTCACTTAACGATGGCACTCTTAACTCAATGGTATTTAATCGATAATAAAGATCTTGTCTAAAATCATTGTTTTTAATGTCTGCTAATAAATCACTGTTAGTCGCAGAAATAATACGGACATCGGCATGTAAGGATTTAGAACTGCCAACCGCCTCAAATTTTTGTTCTTCTAACACCCGCAATAATTTGGCTTGCTGGGCAAAGGGGATATTGGCGAGTTCATCTAAAAATAAAGTACCTTGCTCTGCCATCTCAAAGCGGCCAATGCGATTTTCTTTTGCATCAGTAAACGCACCTTTTACATGGCCAAACATTTCGCTTTCAAACAATGACTCGGGTATCGCCCCCATATTCACTGGCACAAAAGAGTGCTTGGCTCGCAAAGAGGCGCTATGAACATAAGCAGCAAGCATGCTTTTACCGGTACCATTATCACCCGTTAGCAGTATGCTCATATCGCTTTTGGCTAAATCATCCAAAGTTGCTAATAATGTTTGCATCGCAGGTGATTGCGCAATAATCCCAGCACGATTACCCGGATGGGCTTGGGATGTCAGTAATTTATTTTGTTGGCTTAGACGTTGGGCTTTTTTATCTGATTTGGCTAACGCCAGTTGATTATCAATCGCGCTGAGCATACGCTCATTTTTCCAAGGCTTTTGAATAAAATCTTTCGCGCCAGCTTGCATGGCTTCAACTGCAATATCAATCGTTGCCCAGCCCGTCATCACGATGATAGGAATGGCTAATTCAAGTGCAGTGATCGACTCAACCAATTGAACACCTTCAGCCCCCGAAGTGGTGTCTTGCTGAAAATTCATATCAAGCAGAATTAAATCAACAGGTTGAGTTTTTAAATTCTCTAAAGCTGCTTGTGGCGTAGTGACGGCTAGAATGTCATAACCTTCGTCAGCTAAGACAAATTTTAAACTAGCAATGATATTAATATCATCATCGGCGATAAGTATTTTTTTATTCACAAGTATCTTTAATCATAAGTAGTTAAGTTTCCGAGGTTATTGCTTCACTTTAAATAAAATTAAAGCAAGGAACAAGCAGTAGATAATTATAAAGTGAGCAAAAGGTAACTGAGCAGTATTAACACCATCAGTTACCTTATTAACTTAGTATTATTTACTCGTAACGCAGCGCCATACTCGGTTCCATTTTCACTGCACGTTTGGTTGGCGCATACATTGCCAACATAACAACGGCCGATAAGCCTACAACCACAGTAATAGCGATACCGAAATAGAAGAAGACTGGAAATAGCTCTTCCGTAAACTTGTGAAAACCAAAAGCGAGTAAAGCGAAAAGCACAATAGCTAAACCCAAACCAATAATTAATTGTCGAGCACCTTGCTTTAAAAACATCGTGGTAATATTTTTATCGCTGGCACCAACAGCGCGCCTTATACCTATTTCATGAGTACGCTGCGCTACTGAATTTGCCGTTAAACCATAAATACCAACCATCGCCAATAATAAAGAAAAGAATCCTGTAGCAAAGGTTACGTTTGACATTAAGCGCATTGAATCTCGCATCAGATTACGGTTTTCAGTCGCTAATTGCACTGAGTAGGACATCTCAATGGAACGATCAATAGCAAACATCGCTTGATAGAAAATCTCTTCTGCATTTTGCGTATTGGCTACAATACGATAATAGAAAATTTGAAAGTTACTGATAAATTGTAATCCCGATAAATAAACTTCATCGGCACTATCTAAGCGACCAAAAAGTGTCGAGGGGTTCATACGATCAGTGACAACACCGACGACAAAGACTTTTTCATCTTTATCATCAATTTTTATCTGAAAACTTTTTTCTAAGGGCGACTCTCCAGGCCAATACCGCTTAGCCATTGATTGACTTATCAATGCTGTTTTACGATGACCTAATTTATCGAGATGAGTAAATGCCCTGCCAGCCACTAATTTCACCCCTACTGTTGCGGTATCACCAATAACAGAGATGGTATCAATTTTAGGCTTGCTCTCTTCTGAGGCATAATCTTTTCCTTCCAAAGTCACCGTTAATTGTCCTAACCAATCATTGGTAACAACACTAACAACACCTTTATCTTGTTCAATTCTTTCTTTTAATAATTGAAAAAATGCCAACTTCTGTGCCGGCTCAGGGTATTTAGTTTCAGGAACAGACAATCGTGCTGTCATCACATCAGTATAATTATCCCCCATTTCTAGGTTGACCAATTTATGCGATATATAAGCAGCAACAGAGCCAATTAAGAGCAGCGTCGCAACTAAAAACACTTGGCTGGTCACTAATATTCGAGAGATCCTGCCTGCTTTTTTACTTTGTGCACCGCGAGTCCCATCGCGTAAGGTCATATTAATATCTTGTCTAGCTGAGCGCCATGCAGGTAAAAAAGCCGACAATAAGATAGTCACTACAGTAAAGGCAACGCCCATTAAAAAAGTTGGCATATCCATGCCCCAATGCCACCAAAAGGCCCCACCATCAGGCAGCCAAGAATGCAGAAGAATTTCAGTGTAATCAAGGGCGGCTCCCACTAACAACAATGACAAAATACCACCAACCGTTGAGATTATAATACCTTCCCACATTAATTGACTGACTAAACGAGCAGTAGTAGCCCCGAGTGCTGCTCGAATAGCGGTTTCTTTTTGACGTTCAATCGTACGAGCCAATAACAAATTACCGACGTTAATACAGGCTAATAATAAAATGAGCCAAGAGAGTATATTAAAAAAGGTAAAGGCTATGCCTCCATCGCCACCCGTTTGTGCCATCTGAAAAGTTAGCACTTTGGCCGTTTTCACTAATTCAGGTAGATCATATAACTTAACATGTTGCTGATAAATTTGATTAACCGCTTGCCCCAACTCTAACCCCGCTTGTTTAACCGTAGCGCCTTTTTTAAGACGTGCATAAGCATAATATGAAGCACTAACATCAGGTGTCTTCGTTAATAATTGATCCTTTAACGGTAACCAAAGTTTTGAAGCATTTGGAAAAAAATAGCCTTGAGGCATAACACCGATAACCTGGGTAATTTCACCATTGAGCATCATGGTTTTATCTAAAACATTTTCATCGCCATGCAATTCCTCTTGCCAAACTTGATAACTGATCAAAGCGACAGGGCTTGCACCACCGGCGGTATCTTCAGCTTGAATAGTTCGGCCAATTATGGGTGAAGTCCGACTAAACTCAAAGAAGCCCTGACGTACTAAGCTGCTCAAATAATTTTTACCTGATTGTCCAACACTCAGTCTTATATCTAGATTGTCGTAAATACCAAGTTCATCAAAATGTTGTAACTTATCTTTTATATTTTGATATTCAAATCCCGTGATATAACGATGCTTATCATTAAAATAAACAACGATTGCTTTTGCGCTATCACCTTCCGGCAAGGGTAATGTTTTATAAATCACTGAATATAAAAACGAAAAAGTAAATAAGCTAATTGATAAGCCGCCAATTAGCACACCTAAGGTCATCGCAGTAAATTTAGGCGCTTTAAATAACAAACGAAATGCGTATTTAATATCTATTAACATCGACATAATAATTCTCCTAAAGTTAACCCACGGCCAATTCAACTGGTTTAACGATTGCTTGACGGTCATGATTGATATTGTCTTTGATCAATTGACCATCAAACATCTCTAAGCAACGACTCGCTCTTTTCGCTGACGATGGATCATGGGTAACCATGCAGATAGTTGCGCCATCATGATGAAGTTGATCAAAAAGTTGCAATACCGCTTCGGCATTTTTTGAATCTAAGTTACCAGTAGGTTCATCGGCTAGAATAATAGCCGGATCATTGACTAAAGCTCTGGCAACGGCAACACGCTGTTGCTGACCACCAGATAACTGAGAAGGATAATGATTTTTCCGATGGCCCATCGTAACTTTCGCCAACACCTCATTCACTTTATCTTCAATAAATTTTTTCGATTTTCCTTTTTGATAAGTTAACGGCAACATAACATTTTCAAATACCGTCAGATCTGAAATTAAATTAAACGATTGAAAAACAAAGCCTATTTGTTCACTGCGTATTTTTGCACGTTGATCACGTGTTAAAGCCGACACATCATTTCCTGCCAAGTGATAACTGCCTGAACTAGGCGCATCTAATAATCCTAATAAGGATAATAAGGTTGATTTACCACAACCTGACTGTCCACTTAAGGAAATATATTCACCTTTGTTAATCACCAGGTTAATGTTGTTTAACGCGCGAGTTTCTATTTCTTCGGTTAAAAATGTTTTACTAATATTATTTAAGGTAATGAGTGCTGTCATAATTATTTCCATATCGTATCAACAAGTCATGTTTCAGCTGACCTGCTTTATTGAGTTGTTATTTAGTAATGTTTATTGAGTATTTGATAATGAAGTTTTGCTTAGTTGTAATAGTAAAAAAGGTATTAATTGATCTTAATTTCTTGGTGTTCTTGCCAGCTTGATGTATCAGAAATAATAATTTCATCACCCACCATCAACCCCGCTAAAATTTGAATTTTGTTGACAGAGCTTTGCCCTAAACTCACTAATTTTTTACTGGCGAATTGCTGATCTTCGCTCAATTTATACAAACCGATTTTTGCATGCCTAGGTGCATAAACAGGCCGCTTTACATACAAGGTGTTTTCAATATGACTAATGGCAATTAAACCATCAACGGTTAATTCTGGACGTGCTTCAGCGGGTAGTTCACTGGTTAATTTTACATCTATAAGCACCATACCAGCTTTTACCGCAGGGTCGATGCGTATTACTTCACCAATGATCTCACTGGTACGGGTATCAATGGTAACCAATTGCCCTAATGCGATATCTCTGACCCTAACCTCTTGTACCTGCAATTCTGCAAACAAAGTATTTTGATCCGCTATTAGTGCAACGCTATCACCTACTTGCGCCCGCTCACCAAGTTCCAGTGAAACTTGTTGTACCACGCCTGACGTTGATGCTTTGACTTGTAATGCGGCGACTTGCTCTTTTACTCGTTGGTAATTATTTTCAACTAAACCAATACGCGCTTGTTGAGCTACTTTTGTTGCCGCCATATTCGCTTGCATTTTTTCAGTTTTTTGTTGTTGAGCCAGCCAAAATTGCATTTGTTGCTTAACGGCTAACTGGCTGCGTTGGTGTTCAAGAGCCGAAACCGTCGCATTACCTTGTGCCAAGAGTTGAGTCTCTGCATCCAATTTTAATTTCGCTGATTGATAGCTATATTCTGCAGATAATACTGAGTTTGCTAAATCAACCATTTGAGATTCCAGCATTACTAAAGCAACATGACTTTCAGCCTTTTGCGCCTCAAGCTCCCATCGTGCTTTTTCTAAATTACGATGTAATTCAGGATTCGACAATTGTACCAGCACATCACCTTTATTTACTTTTGCGCCAGCTTTAACAAAAACTTGCTCAGCCCTACCCGATACTTGTGACGATACCCAACGTATATTTAGCGGTTTCAATACACCCGTTGCACGGACATTTACGCGGAAATCACCCTGCTCGACTTTGGCGGTAACCACGGCGTTTCGTTCAATAAAATAAGAGGCATTGCCTAAAACACTTTTTAAATAATAAGTACCCATGAGTAGAATAAAAATAGGTAAAATAAACCAGTATTTTTTCCAAAGTGGTTTTTGAACGGCTGCTCTTGGTATATCCATAAATTATCTTATCTTCATTAGTACGATGATTAGTTATTACAAGTCTTGTGCCAAAGTAAAATAAAACACTAAAGGACTGATAATAGACAATATTTTTAAGAAGTGATAATTCGACAGATACTGAAGTGTATCAATTTCGACACAGTGATGAGCACCAATAGTCGCAGTTTTGATACATGCGCCCGGATGTATCAAGCAAATAATATTAGCGCAAATTGATAAATAACAGCAGCTTGACTTAACCTTAGCGAGGGCTACGCTTTTATATATCCCCTGTGACTTTGTATTTACCATGACTCTAATTTCCCGTACCACTGCCGCTAATATGACTAATAATATTGCCAATAACATCACTGAACTGATCGGCAATACCGATTTATTGCGCATCAATAGTCTAAGCGACTTAACCGGTTGTGAAATATTGTTAAAGTGTGAGCAGCAAAACCCTGGCGGATCAATTAAAGACCGAGCCGCATTACAGTTAGTACAAGACGCCATAGCAAGTGGTCAATTGAAATCCGGCATGACCATAGTTGAAGGCACCGCCGGCAATACTGGTATTGGCCTAGCGCTCGTTGCCAAAGCTTATGGTTTTAATATGTTAGCGGTAATGCCTAGAGGACAAGCTAAAGAGAAGGAGCAAATGATCGCGCTATATAATGCGCAATTGTTGTTAGTTGATGCCTGCCCCTTTGCTGACCCAAAACACTTTTATCATACAGCCAAAAATCTAGGTGAATTTCATGCAGATTATTGGTGGGCCGATCAGTTTGAAAATACCAGTAATTGTAAAGCCCATTACCTCAATACCGGTCCCGAAATTTGGCAACAAACTCAAGGTAATATTGACGCATTGGTTTCAGTAGTCGGTACTGGCGGTACTATAGCAGGTAACTCTCAGTATTTATCAGAGCAAAATCCACAATTACAAACTTGGTTGGTAGACCCCTACGGCTCAGGTATCTACCACTATTTAAAAACCGGCCAGTATCAAGCGAACGGCAGTTCTTTTACCGAAGGCATAGGCATTATGCGCTGTGTAGAGAATTTCCGTCAGGCCAAGATAAATAAAGCCATTAGCTTACCTGATCAAGACTTGGTAACTATTTCCCGAGAGCTAAGCCAATTTGATGGCATATTACTCGGCAGTAGCTCAGCTTTAAATGTTGCTGGTGCCTTATATGCTGCCGCAAAAATGGGCCCTGGCAAAACTATTGTCACCTTTTGCTGTGACTTAGCAGAGCGCTCTTATAGTAAACTTTATAATGCTGATTTCTTAAAAGAAAAAAATATTAGTACTGCGCATGAAACCCTCGCCAGCATGTTTGAACGTTATCAAGCCGAGCCAGCTAGCGTGGTGATTACAGTGCGCTGATTACATTGAGGTAAGTGAAGTAGCACTAACGAGCCAAAACGAGCTCATTTTTCACAAAAGATAAACATTGGGCATTATTGCCACGAAAAATTATTCTTTCGGCCTTTAGTCCTAATTGGTATTGATACATAGGATCATAGTATTCGCTGAGCAAAGGTTTTAGCCAATCAAAATGATAGTGAAGTTGACCCTTTTTCTGTTGGGTTAAGGCCGTACTCTGTATTGCCTTTAATTGGCCATAACGCTCGGTGCCAAGACGCTTTCGTACTTTGAACAGGCCTTGCTCTAAATACTCACTAAAAGCGACAAAGCCTTGTTCAACACCATATTTAGCTTGGTATTGGGCTGTCATTTTTATGATATATTCTTGAAAAATATGCTCAAGTCGATAATCTAAGCTTTCTTCAAGCACCACTAGTGGCGCTAATGCCATGGCTTTACGTAAGCTCTCCGGTAAATGAATGCTGCCAATTGCCCTGCCTTCATCTTCTAAGAGCAAGGTTTGCCCTGAGTTATAGTTACCCGTGATGTATTGTTCAACTAGCTTATTTTCAAAATTGATTTGATTTGATTGTCTGGTAACGAAGCCGCCAAAACTAGAACCTCGATGACCCGCTGCACCTTCTAAATCTAAACTGTTAACACAATGGCTTAGAAAAGGCGTTTTGCCACAGCCAGTATTGCCGGCTAAAATTATCAATGGATGTAATGCTAATTTGTCCAGTTCGTCCAGTAAAAACTGACGAAGGGCTTTATAACCACCGGTAAGCAGTGGATAGTTAACCCCTGATTCCTTTAACCAACGCTGTACCGTTTGCGAACGTAAACCGCCGCGAAAACAATATAAATAGCCTTGTGGATTTTCCCGAGCAAAGTCTTGCCATTGTGCCAACCGACTCGCTTTTGTCTGCCCTGAAACTAAGCTATGGCCTAGAGTGATGGCAGCCGCTTGGCCATTGTTTTTATAACAAAGGCCAACTTCCGCTCGTTCATCGTTATTCATCAGAGGGTAATTTATCGACTGATTAAAAGCGCCCTTTTCAAATTCAATCGGGGCTCGTACATCCATTAAAGGGATTTTATTGCGAATAATAGCGCGAAAATCTGCGCTGTTGGCTCGCTCTATTGTTGAAGTATTGATGGTCATTACAACAGACTCACGGTTGGTGAAGTTGCCGCCACTAGCTCACCAATAGGCTGTAGGTTAAGGCCATTATCTCGACATAGCGCTTCAAATTCTTCCTTGCCTTGTGGTTTTACTGCCACAAGTAAACCGCCACTGGTTTGAGGATCGCACAAAATTGTTCTTTGCTTGGCGCTTAACGGCCCAACGTGATCGCCATAACTGTCAAAATTTCGCTCACAGCCACCAGGTATGCAGCCTTGGTCAATATAATCATTGACGAAATCCATACAGGGTACTTGCTCAAAATCAATAACAGCAGCAACATCACTGCCTTGACACATTTCCAATAGGTGTCCTAAAAGTGCAAAGCCAGTCACATCAGTCATAGCCGTAACGACATCTAGTGCTGCAAACTTCTGTCCAATAGTATTTAAGGTTTTCATCACTTGTGGTGCTAGTTGTGTGTGTTCAGGTAACAGTTTCCCTTGTTTTTCAGCCGTGGTCATAATGCCAATACCTAACGGCTTAGTTAAATACAAAAGATCGCCAACCCCTGCGGTATTGTTTCGCTTAATCTGCGCATTATTGATCAGGCCAGTAACGGCTAAGCCAAAAATAGGCTCAGGCGCATCAATGGAATGGCCGCCCGCTAACGGGATACCAGCCTCAGCACAGATCATTCTTGCTCCATCAAGCACTTGTTGGGCTATTTCTGGCGCTAAAAGTTTTACTGGCCAGCCCAAAATAGCTATCGCCATTAGCGGCTTGCCACCCATGGCATAAATATCGCTAATGGCATTACAGGCGGCAATTTTACCAAAGTCAGTAGGATCATCGACAATGGGCATAAAAAAGTCAGTGGTTGAGATCACGGCTTGATCATTACCAATATCGAAAACAGCCGCGTCATCTTTGGTGCTATTGCCCACTAAAAGTGCGTTATTCTCGGGTAAAGCCAGTGATGACTTTAGCATCACATCAAGTACCGACGGCGAAATTTTACAGCCACAGCCTGCGCCGTGTGAGTATTGGGTCAAACGAATTGTTGTCATGATAATTGGTATAATGAAGAAGCAGGAGACTAATTTACAGTATTAACTCCGCGGTTACACCTGTGGATTAATATTTCTCCGTTGCTATTCAAAGTGCTGGGCTGCAGTGGCAATTCAAATTGCTCAAGTTATTATGGGTTGCCTAATAAGTTCTAAGCGCAGAAGTATATGCCAAAAGGTGCAGCGGTATTTTAAGTTTTGGCATTAAAGGTGGTGAACAAGCAGGTGCTAAATTTATTGATGTACTGCAGATTATTGTGCGTCTTGTTAATATTGGCGATGCTAAATCTCTCGCTTGTCACCCAGCTTCGACAACACATAGACAATTGAGCGCAGAAGAATTGGCTAAGGCTGGCGTGAGCAAGGAAATGGTGTGTTTATCAATTGCTATTGAACATATTGAAGATATTCTTGCAGACGTTGAGCAGGCGTTAATTCTTAGCCAAGAATAACTTTTTTATAGCGACTAAGCACTGATATAGCTTTAGTTGCATTAGTTAGCTAAAAAATAAAACTCTCCACTAGTGATTAGTGAAGAGCTTTAAATTTATCTCAGCTGAGTTAGCTTGAACTAGGTTAAGCCAAGCTCAATCAAGTTAAGTTAAATCTACTCTATTCATATCAAACTAAGCTGGTTAACATCTCATCAGAATAACTCACTAATGGCTGCTTATTGCGGATTTTAGCGACATAATCAGGGTTAGCAATGAAAGGTCGACCAATAGCAATAAGGTCAAACTTATTATCTTCGATTGCCTCACTTGCCGTTTCTGCGGTGTAACTACCCACACCCACTAAAGTTTTACTGTAGTTCGCTCGAACATAACTTGAGGCTTTACCGCCTAAATAATCAAACTCCATACCATCGTCAAAGATACCAATATGTAAAAAGGCTAAATCACGCTTTTCTAACTCTGGTAATAGCAAATCAAATACTTGGCGATCTCGACTGTCACCGGCCATATTAAAGTAGGCTCCTGGTGATACTCTTAACGCAGTTCTGTCATTACCTATTTTTGCGATAATGCCATCAACCACTTCTAAGGCAAAGCGGATCATATTTTCACTGTTGCCGCCGTATTCATCGCTGCGTTGGTTGCTATCATGATGTAAAAATTGGTCGATAAGATAGCCATTAGCACCGTGGATTTCAACACCATCAAAACCTGCTTTAATCGCATTTTCGGCAGCTAAAGCATAATCACTTACTAGTGATTTTATCTCATCAAGGCTCACTGCCTTAGGGGTTTTATAAGTTAGTTCGCGCATTCTAGGAACGTTACCTTCAACACCAATGGCTGATGGTGCTAATACTGGCGCATCATCATTGCCTGCACCGTAAAAATACGGATGTGCTACTCTTCCGGTATGCCAAAGCTGAGCAAATATTTTCCCGCCACTGTTGTGTACTGCAGAAGTAACTACTTGCCAGCCGTCAATTTGAGCTTGAGTAAACAAGCCTGGTGTATTTGGGTAACCTTGACCGTCAGGGCGGATAATTACCGCTTCTGAAATGATTAACCCTGACTCAGCTCTGCGAGCGTAATACTCAGCCATTGCTTGAGTGGGTACTAAATTATCATCAGCCATACAACGTGTTAATGGTGCCATTAATATTTTATTGTTTAAACTAATGCTGTTATTTAACGCGTAAGGTTTGAATAAATTTTCGGTCATGATTTTGTCTCTATCTTGAATGTGCATTCAAGATATCGTTATTTGAACGAACATTCAACTACTATTTTGAATGCTTGTTCAAAATTAGGTATAATCATCGCATCTACTAAAATGAAGACTATATTTTAATGCGTAATGCTGAGTTTGATAGAGAAAAAGTATTAAGAGCTGCCATGAAGGCTTTTATGCATAAAGGTTATGCTAAGACTAGTATGCAAGATCTTAAAAAAGCTACCGGTTTACACCCTGGCTCTATTTACTGTGCTTTTGAAAACAAACGCGGTTTATTATTGGCTGCGCTTGAGCAATACCGTTTAGATAGGAAAACTGAATTTGAGCAGTTTTTTGCTAACTCAACATTAGTCCTAGTTAATTTAAAATCCTATCTTGATAATGTTGTCGCTGAATGTATCAGTTGTGATAGTGCTCAGGCTTGTTTATTAACCAAAGCATTAAGTGAAATCGCTGACCAAGACAGTGAAATTCAACGAGTGATTAGTGATAATTTATCTATGTTACAACAAGCCCTAGCGGAAAAATTTGAGCAAGCTAAAGTAGAAAAAAGTATTAGCGCCGACAAAGATTGTCATCATCTAGCACGGTACTTTTTAATGGGTATATATGGCTTAAGAACTTTTGCATATACTCACCCCGAGGCAAAAGTATTAGAGCAACTTGCTGAGCAGCTTTATCATGATGTTTCTCAGTAACTGAAATCATAAAGTATTTCGCTAATCTGAGTTATTCATGAGTTTACTAGAATATTTAGCGTCTATAACTACCTGGTGCTTGCCCTGTCCAGCGTTTAAATGCGTGTTGAAACGCGGTTGATGAGCCAAAACCCAACAAGTAAGCAATTTCACCTAAGGATAACGTCGTACTACTTACATAACTGACTGCCAAGTCGCACCGTGTATCATTAAGCACCTTTTGAAAACTGCCGCCCTCGTTAATTAAGTTTCGCCTAATTGTCCAGGGCGCAATATTTAGCTGTTCAGCTACTTGTTCAAGAGTTGGTGTTGATACGTTGAGTAAAGGCGTAATCGAACGTGCAACTTTCTCGGTAAAACTCAAACCTAATTGAACACTGGCAAGCTCACTGTCAGCTTCACGTTTAAGTAACCGATACAGTGACTGACATGAGCTTATGCACGGCTTATTAAGTGAGGCAGCATCGATCACCAGTTGGTTAGCAGGCTGATTAAACAGTACCTCACAATCAAAAAACTCATGATATTTATCAACATAGCTTGGTGCTGGAAATTCAAAACACACCCTCTTAACTACATCGGCCGAGCCGACAAGCTCCTTAATAACATTCACCCAGCCCAGCAATACTGAATCAACAACAAAATAGTTATAGTCATTGTAAGGATTGAGCGAATAAAATTCGAGTATGCCATCCCGAGGACCTTCATTTTGAGCTAAATAAAACTTGGATTGACCACGAACGTTGAAGCTATTTAATAGCTCGTAGTGGGTAATCGCAGTGCATATTTGCCTAAGGTCGCCTGCGGTCAAAGCGATTAAACCAGGTACACCTAAATTTGTTGCTGCGGTCATCCGCCCCATCTCCAGTCCTAACCAGGGAGTCCCTGTTAGCTTAATACAAGCATGACCAAGCAGCAGAAGTTTGGGAATGCTGATGCGTGCATCGGGAGACGCGATAACGGCTGGGCTTATCGAATATAGCTCGAAAAGTTCGACCACATCACAATCTAACTTAGCCATTGTCTTCGCTATGATCTCGATATATGACACCGAAATTTCACCTAACTTCATACAACATCCTTTGCCCTTACAACAAGTGTATTGTTAGTGTACTTCAAGTGTATTGTTAGTGTAAACAATCATAAAATTGTAATTATTAGTCATTTTCTAAGTGGAGCATTAGGGATATTGTGGATGTAATTAAACGTAAACGAGGTTTGGATCAATAGAGATAAATGCGAAGCGATAGGTCTTTAGCCCCAGCCCGCTTTTATTATTTTGTGGTTCATTCGGTGTTTACTTAGCCAGCAAACAAACCCAAATAACAATAAGAGAGCACAATATGATTAAGCACTGCATCTTTGGTAAACAGCATTGGAAAAAATCTTTAATCTTGTCCGCCATATTAGCAACTCTAACGCTATCAGGGTGCGTTGACGAAGGAAGTGACGGCGCTAACGGCATAGATGGTATTCAGGGAGCAAACGGAGCCGATGGTGAAAATGCCACCATCGACCAGTCTATGGTCACCAGTTCTGGTTTCGCCTTTCCTGGCGATGCGATATTTGTTCAACCTTTTGCAGTCGATGGCGACGATATAACGGACGAGCTAGTATTGGCCCTTTTTGAAATACCAGCAGGTTCAACAGTGGTATTGCCTCAAGGAAATTTCACTGTATCCGAAACTATCGCCATTGCCGCAGCAGATAATTTTACCCTTACGGGTTATGGCATCAATGAAACCACCTTAGACTTTACCAATGCAACGGGAGACGATGGTTTTCGTTTCGAAGGTGGCATTAATATATCGATTAGAGATTTTAGTGTACTTGAAGCCAATAAAAATGGCATTAAAGTAGTGAGTGCTAATGGTGTTTATATCGCCTATACCGGCACTGTCTGGAATGGCCCGCTCGAAGCGGATAATGGCGCGTATGGTCTTTACCCTCTACAAAGTCAAAACATCCTTATTGAACATAATTATGCTTATGGCTCAGCCGATGCAGGGGTTTATGTCGGACAGTCAAACAACATCGTTATTCGAAATAACGTCGCCAAAAATAATGTCGCGGGTATTGAAATTGAAAACTCTACCATGGCCGATGTTTATGACAATGTCGCCATAGGAAACACCGGTGGCATTCTAGCTTTTGATCTTCCGGGTTTGACTCAAGCATACGGCGGAAACATCCGTATTTTCAACAATGAAATTATCGCAAATAATGCTGAAAATGTCGGTTCAGGTGCCGTTGGTATAGTACCTCCAGGCACTGGTATGCTAATATTTTCAGTCAGTGATGTTGAAATTTACAATAATACTTTCACCGATAATGAAACCTCTTCAATTGAAATAGCCAGTTATTTCTTAGCCAACGATGATGTTGCAGCATACCCCACCACCTACGGCGCAACGATGACCGATGGCTGGTCACCACTAACCAAGAATATTAATATCCACGGCAACAGCATTTCACGCTCTGGCGCTGATCCTCGAGGTGCTTTAGTTACCGAGATTGTGGCTGGGTATACCCTGATGTTGGGCCAAACGATGCCAGCGATCCTTTACGGCGGCGTTGGTGAGTCACTTTCAAATGCTGGCGTTATTGCCGGATTTAATGCTTTAGTTGGCGCAGATGCACTTGCCGACGGCGTTAATTACGACCCCTACCTAGCAAAAGATTTAGTCTGTGCCAGTGGTAATATCGACAATAACTCTGCCGCCTCATCACTCGAATTTCCCGAGGTAAATATCGGCGTTGTTTATACCGCAGATCCAACTACACCGGCACTTGCTTTTGATACTGTGCAAGGAAATTCTCATTTACTTAATTGTACACAACCGAGACTTGCCCCTGCAGTAGTTACCTTCAGAGGTAAAAAATATGGCTGTCTAGGTGATGATATCGCGACATTGGCTTGTGCTTTATAACAACAACTTATTCTTGCATTCAATATTAAACTTGCTGGCGAAATTAAAACGTCGCCAGCTTCAAATGTAGTGGTAATGACTATGATACAAACAAGAAAATACCAGAAGTCACATAATTTAATCCTAGCGGGTATAACCGCATTATTACTTACAGCCTGTGGCGGTAGTGACGAAAGCACTGATCAGGTTGAAATGCCACCTGTTGAAACAACGCCGCCTGTTAATTTAATCAATGCTAATGCTGGTGGTCCTGATGAAAACAAGGGTGATTGTGATGCAACAACTGAAGGGGTTAACTGGAATGCGTTAATGACAGAAACTTGTCGTAACTTATCTGATTACAACCTATTTCAAGACAGCATGAACCCAACTGAAAACCCAAGCAATGGTGGGGTCGCCTTCAATTTAGCGGTACCACTATTTACTGACTATGCCTCAAAATACCGATTTATTTTTATTCCTGAAGGAAAGAAAATTAATTATAGTCAAAATGAAGTACTGGATTTTCCCGTTGGTACCGTCTTGGTAAAAACATTTGCCATGCCCGCAGATACCGCAAATCGTGATGGTGAAGAGCTTATAATTGAAACCAGATTATTAATCCACCGAGAAAATGGCTGGGTAGCACGCCCCTATTATTGGTCTGATGTCACCGATGCAAAAATTGCCATTACAGGTAAAACGATTGCAGACATGACTACCACGCACAAAGGGGAAGTGAAAACCTTCAGCTACTCGGTACCGAAAGCCTCTGCTTGTACGAGTTGTCATTCAGTAGTGCCGTTAAGCCAAGGCGCAGATGATATAAGACAGCCGATATTTAAACCAATAGGTCCAAAAGCGCGAAACCTTAACATTGAACATGTTTACCATGACAGTACCGCTAATCAACTACAGTATTTAGCTGATAATCAGGTGTTAATTGGCTTACCAACGGATTTTTCAACCATAGATAAAGTTGATATTTTCAACGATGATCTTGATATTACAACGCTGCCGCATGAACAAGTAATGGACACGGCAAGAGCTTATCTTGATATTAACTGTGCGCATTGCCATCGCTCTGAATTAACTATTCCTGAAGCGAATTACGCAGGTCCAGCTGGTGGTAGCGGTTTACAGCTAGAATATAACCGTGATTACGCAGAAAACCCGCAACGTTTTGGCGTTTGTAAAGTAGCGGTAGCTGGTGGCCACGCAGATTACCCTGCTGATGTTATCCCAGGCAGCTCTGATAAATCGTACTTATTATTTAGAATGAGTACCAATGAGCAACGTCATCGAATGCCTGAACTAGGCAGGAGTACTGTTCATGCAGAAGGTGTTAATTTAGTTAAGTACTGGATTGATAACCTAACGCGAGCGGACTGTTCTTAGTCTCCCTAACAGTTAACTTTTAACGGTTAAGAAATAGGAAATAGGAAATAGGAAATAGGAAATAGGAAATAGGAAATAGGAAATAGGAAAACTATCAAGCCGAACGAGGTAAATCGTTCGGCTTTTTTAATTATACTCCCGCCAATATTACTGACCAATACAGTGTTGCTATTGAAGAAACGACACTGAATTAAAGCGAGCATTTGAAGTTGTCCTTTTTAGCACACCTTTTGGCACACTATGCAAAGCGAGTTTATTAATATCTATTTAAAATCACCTTAATCTGAAGTGCTAAGTCTTAATATGAAAAATGCACTTCATAAGAAAAATACAAAATAAACACATCAAATAGGTAATTTAAAAGTAGTTATGAAAAAGTTATTAGTTAGTTTAGCCGTTGTCACTGCACTTGGTTCGTTATCAGTACAGGCAGATGAAGCCACTAAAGTTGCAGATAAAGCAACTGTAGACAAAGTAGCTGTAGATAAGACCGTTTCTGATAAAGGCAATACAGAAGTTATTGTTACTGAGAAACAGTGGGATATTGGTATTGGTCAATCTTGGGATATGACAATGCTAGAAGCAATGTACGGTGATGATGACTCTTCGGTTGGTTTAGTTATTGGTCATGATAGTATCGATGAGGCTTATATTGATGCTTCAGCAACTATGTTCTTGCTTAATGGTAGATTTGAATTCGGTGCAAAAGAGCAGCTTATTAGAGCTTATTTTGAAGGTGGTTTTGGCTTTACACTAAGTGAGATTAACACTTACTACGGTAGTGAAAGCGATACATTACTAACGTCAATGTTAGGTGCTGGTTTAAGCCTTAACTTTACAGAGAAGTTAACTGGTCGCGTTGGTTATAGACACTTCTTCTTATCAAACAGTGATGCTTCAGATAATGACGGTGATGTGTTCTTCAACGTAAGCTATAAGTTCTAGGGATAATAAATGGGGTCAGAGTAAGATTAACCTTTTGCCCCTTGCCTCTTCACTTAGTCTGCTTTCACCTTTTGGTAAAAGCTGGCAAAGCAACTGCCTTACTGTTATGAATAAACATCAAATTTCAGCCACAAAAAAACCAGCTAGTAGCTGGTTTATTGTATTCAAGCTATTGATAAGCTTGAATTGGTACCGGAAGACGGACTTGAACCGTCACGCTCGAAAGCATCGGATTTTGAATCCGACGTGTCTACCAATTCCACCACTCCGGCAACACAGTGACTTTAGCTATAAGCTAAAGAGGATGGCATTATACGAAACTTAATTAACTAAGCAACAAGTTTTTCATAGCAATTACGTTAACTGATGTTTATTTATGCTATTCCAGCAGCGATACACCATTTCAGCTCATTATGGTCCCTGCCAATAGTCATTTAGGTAATTCAAGAAAGTAATGAACTGAATAAAATAGTTAACTGAATGAGGTAGTCGACTGAATAAGAAGTTAATCAGGCACCTTAAGGTTAAAGTCTTTTATTAAGACTTCTTTACCATTTATCTGTATCGCTACTTGGTGTTTGCCCGAATAATACTTACGTGTAGTAATAGCTTTCATCTTATGTTGCTTCGTTAGCTCAATACTTGCTTTGCTTTTTAAGGACAGCTCTTTCAATTTAAAAACTTTTGCAGATAACTGTCCATTCGCTTTCATATGATAGATGACAAAATCGATAGCAAGCTTTTGATTGCTCATTGATGTGGATGTTAGCTGCACAGTAAAAGTTAAGGTATCACCCAGTGTTAATTGAGTATTTAGTAAGGATAAATCTTCGGCCAAGAGTTTTGGGCTTTTAGTAAAACCCAACAGTGGAAATACCTGAGGATGCCCTGATTTAATTAAACTACGACAAGCGTGTTTAATAACCCATTGAGTATTACTTGAAGCATCTTTTTGCCAGCGTTTGCATATCTCAATAACAATATCAGGATTGTCTTTTGCTATATCATTTAGGTGATTGGCAACCGAGCGGCGTACATATTCACTGTCATCATCTTTAAGTTGTTCTAACAAGGCGAGGTTTGGTTTAGGGTCTAGGCAAAAGTCCTGCAACCTTATGCCCCAAGGCAAACGTGGCCTTGTGCCTTCAGAAATTAGTCGTCTTACATGGTAGTCTTCATCCGTTACCCATTGGCTTAAATATTTAGCCGATAATTCTGGGTACTTTTCAATAAAAGGTCGAATAGCAAACTCAGCTGAAAACAAACTGGTTAAATACCGTAGACAATCAAAAGCTAAATCAGGATTATCTATGCCATATTTTGCAACAAAATCAGTGACTGGCCAAGCAGCAAATGAGCGTAATGGATCTTCAGGGTTACCATAATCCCAATGAGGTTTTAGCTGGATAAAAGTTGCATGACAAGCGGCAAAGTCTTGCGGTAAATACTTAGCTAAAACATCAATAAAGTGGTTAACCCTCTGCTTAAGTTCAAGTGATGCTAAACCAATATCAATTTGTTGTAAAAATTGTTCGACTGCAAAGTCAGGGTAAACCTGACTAATCGCACTAGCAATACGCTGTGCCGATACAGCATTTAATCCATCTTTCATTAACATGTAATACCAATTTCATTAAATTATTGCTCACTTGTGCAGGTTAAAATACACCATGTCTGCGTTGCTCTCAATCCCAATAGCTAGCTATTGCTCAATCGAGCGCCTTGCCCTGATATATTCTTCCTATACACAACAAGATCACAAACTTAATGAAACTGGTATAACTACCTTGTTTCCCTTAGAAGAGAATGCTTATTTTTATAAATCACGTTATTAATTACCAAACACTATCACTGACATTCAAACTTCAAACTTCAAACTTCAAACTTCAAACTTCAAACTTCAAACTTGATGAGCATTTAAAAAGATATCAACAGCCTTGGCAACCTGATGGGTGATTTCTTCATCACTGGCTTTTTTATTGGGTAATAATAGGCTTCTGGTATGTAATGGTCCTTTTGCCATTTCAATTAGCATTTGAGCACTAAAGTGACAATTATCAATTTTTAAGATTTTTTGATCTTTCAGCCATTCTAAGTAATCTGCTAAAGGTAGGATGCCAGTCATAGGTCCTTTTTGATAAATCATTTCGCCCAATTCTGGAAACTTCACCACTTGCTGCACCACTAAACGAAACAGTGACATCAACTCTGGTGATAACATGCCTTTAACAAACTTAAAACATACTTGGTTTAGCGCTTCTTTGGCTGGTATGTCGCGATTAATCGAAGTTAAAATTTCAGATTGCTCTTTCACTTGCCTTTGAATAACGGCCATCAACAAGCCCTGCTTATTACCAAACTCATTATAAATTGAGCGTCTTGAACCACCCGCCTCATTAATGATCATTGCTAAAGACGTTTCATCAAAGCCTTGATGATAAAAAAGATGTTGTGCTGCATCTAATATCAACAGACCTCTTGCGCTGAGTTTGGTAATTTCTATAGTGCTGTCTTTAACCATCTTGGATTGCCGTATTGTAACTATATTGTTGACTTTGGTACTGTATAGTACCAAACTATCCGGTACTAGGCAGTACCAATTGTACAGCTTAGTAAAAATGAACTTTACTCATAGGGACATCCCTGCACTTTTGCCAAGCCAAAAGTAACCAAAGGAACAAGCATGCGCGCGCTCTCATTTATACTAATGACTCTATTACTCGTTGGTTGTAATAAACCAGCAAAAGACATAATCGAACCAATTCGCCCGATAAAGTGGACACAAGTTAGTCTTTCATCACTTGAACAAATACGGGTATTATCTGGTATTGTAGCTCCCGTTGAAGCGACAAAACTCAGCTTTGAAGTCAGCGGTAAAATTGAACAGATTAATGTTAACTTGGGTGCGCATGTCCGAAAAGATCAACCATTAGCCCTATTATATAAACGTAGTTTTAATCTAGAACTGCAATCTGCTAAGGCAAAGTATCAACAATCGAAGGCGAGTTTAGCTGATGCTAAAAACACTTATGCTCGTTATCAAGCCTTGCTAAAACAAGGTGTTGTTTCACAATCAGGTTTTGACAATGCCAAAGCAAGTTATGATTCTAACAGTAGTGCTGTTGCGGTTGCACAGGCGCAATTAGATATTGCCAATAAGAACCTGCAAGACAGTATTTTACGTGCTCCCTATGATGGCATTATTACTCGGCGATTATTTGAGCCGTCTCAGCAGATTACTTCCGGACAGTCTGTCTTTGAAATCGAAGGTAAACACGGCTTAGAAATTCAGATTATGGTGCCCGAAACCTTAATTCAAGAATTAACCCAAAACGCTATTTTACCGATAATGTTCCCAGTATTACCTAAGATAAAAATGAATGGTCGTATCACCGAAATAGGTACTAGAGCAGAGTCTGCCAATGCATTTCCGGTAACTGTAGTTTTGCAAGGTGATAACCCATTATTACGCGCAGGCATGACAGCGGAAGTTGAGTTTATGTTTGAGGGCGTAGGTAGAACAGGACATAAAGGCCCTTCTATCAAGGTACCTCTTACAGCGATTAGCGCCGGACTAGAACAAAAAGCTTATGTATTTGTCTATAACAGCGATGAAAAAGTAGTACACCGCAGAGAAATAAAAACAGAAAACATCTTAAACAACCAAGTATATATATCTTCTGGATTACAGCCGGGTGAAATAATCGCCACAGCTGGGGTTGCCTTCCTTAGAGATGGCCAACAAGTTAGTTTGCTAGATACTAAAATCAAGCGATTTAACTAAGCCGAGCCTAAGGAAAAATAATGAATTTAACCAAAATCGCCTTTAAGTATCGTAAAAGTGTTTTTTTACTACTGGGTGTCATGTTGATCAATGGTGTTTTTGCCTACTTCACCTTGCCTGCGCAAGAAGACCCGACTATCACCATACGTGAAGCTATTATCAGCACATCTTTTCCTGGTATGTCGCCAGACAGAGTTGAACAACTTATCACCAAAAAGTTGGAAGAGGAAATACGCAAAATCCCCGAGGTTGAGGAAATTAAATCAACCTCCACTATCGGTTTATCCATTGTCCATGTAAAAGTTTATGATCGTTATTTCAACCTTGACGATATATGGCAAAACGTACGTAATAAAACCACGGCAGCACATCAAAAAATGCCATCGGGTACACGTACTCCTTATGTAAATGACGAATTTGGTGATGTTTCAGTTATCACCCTAGCCTTAACCGCCGATGGTTTTGGTATGGGTGAAATGTATGATATTGCCCAACATATACGCGACAGTTTATATGGTGTGGAAGGTACTAAAAAAATTGAAATACTCGGCCGTCAAGAAGAACGAATTTTTCTCGAAGTATCTAATGCCAAATTAGCACAACTGGGCATATCGCCAGAGGCGTTAATATCGGAGCTGCAAAATCAAAACATTATTAGCTCTGGTGGCCAAATAGACACCGGAGCCATCAGTTTTATTGTTGAGCCTTCAGGTAACTTTAATAGCACCTTAGATATTGCCAATACCTATATCAACATCCCCAATAGCGAGAATTTTATCGCCTTAAAAGATGTGGTAACCCTACGTAGAGACTATCTTGATCCGCCTGACAAACTTGCTTACTTTAATGGCCAACCAGCAATATTCTTTGCCATTTCTATGTTGCCCGAATATAACTTATTGGAATTTGCCCCACGGGTGATGGAAAAATCAGATGAGGTAGCCAGCACTTTACCGGTAGGTTATACAATCAATGTTGCTACTTACCAAGCCGATCAAGTAGAGAAAACCATTAGAGGTGTCTCGGTAAATGTATTACAAACACTGGCGATTGTACTGGTGGTGGTGATTTTATTTTTAGGTCTGCGAGTTGGTCTTATTGTTGGCGCTATTGTTCCTTTTGTTATGCTTACCACACTCACCATAATGCATTTTGCCGATATGAAATTAGAGCGGATGAGCTTAGCGACCTTGATTATTTCATTAGGCTTGTTAGTAGATAACGGCATTGTTATCGCCGAAGATTTTAAGCGTCGTTTAGAGAAAGGCATTGCCCGTTATGATGCTATGTTACAAGGCAGTCAAGAATTAGCAATTCCCTTACTTAGCTCATCTATTACCACTATTTTATTTTTCTTACCCCTGATGCTAGCTGAACATGTTGCCGGTGAATATACCCGCTCTATTTCTTTGGTGATATTAATTACCTTATTAACTAGTTGGATATTGGCTTTATGTGTCACGCCATTATTATGTTATTTCTTCATTACTCCCCCAAAGAAAACTGATACAGAGGGTTTGGACGTCAACAATGAACAGAGCAGTGTTGGAAAGTTTTATGCCTACTACGAGGTGTTTTTGCATTGGTTATTAACACATAAAGCATTATTTATCGGCGCTATGCTGATGCTCTTTGTTACCTCGATAATAGCAATGGGTTCGGTCGCTAAACAGTTTTTTCCGGACTCTGATCGCACACAAATCATTATCAATATTGACTTGCCTAATGGCACCTCATCAAAAGAAACTAACCGCCAGATGAAAGAGATATTCTCATGGCTAGATAACAAAACACGTTTTGATTTTATCGACAGTTACTCTGGTTATGTCGGCTTTAGTGGCCCACGTTTTGTTATGTCACTGGCGCCAGAAGATCCTGCGCAGAATAAAGGTTTTATTGTTCTTAATGTAAAGGATGAAACCGATATTTCCGCTAAGGTACTTATGTTAGACCGTGACATAGAACATGACTTCCCTAATGTATCAGCTCGGGTAAGTAAGATGTTTTTAGGTCCATCTGACTCGAATACCATTAAAATACAAGTAAAGGGCCCAGACAAAAATATTATCTATAAGAAGGCGCAGCAGATTATGGATGTACTGCATGACACGCCAAATACCCTAGATATTAGAACCGACTGGGAAAACCTGATTGTTAAAATTGACGTGCAAATTGATCAACTCAGAGCAAAACGTTCCGGATTAACTTCTTCTGAAATAGCGCAAGCACTGGAGACCTACTTTTCAGGTACACAAATCACTGAATATCGTGAAGGCGATGAAATAATTCCCGTGATCCTTAGAGCAGAACAAGCTGAACGAGAAAACTTAGACCGGTTAAGAACCTTAACTATATACTCTAAAAAAACCGGAAAAAGTGTACCCTTATTTCAAGTAGCAACACTGGCACCCAATAATCAATTTTCAATTATTCAGCATGAAGATTTATTTAGAACGGTAAGTATTCAAGCGCGAAATACTGGCATGGCAGCAGAAGACTTAAAATCGATAATAGATGAAAGGATTCAAGCACTAAAACTCGACTTACCTGTTAACCATAGTATTGAATATGATGGCGTGATTAAAGAGTCTCGTGAAGCACAAAAGGCTTTAGGGGCAAGTATGCCAATAGTGTTAGGACTTATTTTGATGTTGCTAGTGGCACAATTTAATTCTTTCAGACAAGCGGCAGTGATCACCCTAACTATCCCATTAGCCTTTATCGGCGCTGTAATGGGATTGTTTTTGATGCAAGCACCGTTTGGCTTTATGGTGACTCTAGGGCTATATAGTTTAGCGGGTATCATCATTAATAACGCTATCGTCTTAATTGATAGAATTAAGATTGAAACTGCTTCTGGTAAGTCTGACTATCAAGCTGTGGTTGATGCCTGTTTAACTAGACTAAGACCCATAGCGATGACCACCATTACTACCGTGATGGGTTTATTACCACTAATAATCAGTAAAGACCCGCTATTTTACGGTATGGCCAATGTTATTGCCTTTGGATTAGGCATAGGCACTATTTTAACCCTAGCGGTAGTGCCGGCATTATATTGTAGCTTTTATAAAATTACGGATACTCGCCCTAGTACCGCCCAGTTAAACCTTAGTTAACTAGAGTACAGGTTAGTTAACCAAGTGAAGGCTCTTCGAGCTTTAATTATCTAACAAACAAAAAAGCCAATTTTCTTTGATAAGGAGTCTCCTTCAAGAAAATTGGCTTTTTTTGTTAGCGCTTAAAACTAGTGCTATTAACGCTATTTAAGCTGTTTTTTTCACTATTTTCATATGTCTTGCAAATAGCACGTTTCTATTGACATAAACTAGCGCCATTGCCATCACAAACAACCAGATACTGATTGGTGTAAACAATTGACCTTTATTTACATTGGTAAGTTCTGCCTTTACTTGAACATATTCAGCGGTAGTAACCTCTGTGCTGCTATTAAGTACTTGAGCTGGGTAAACTGACTCTCCTACATGAAGAGTTTGATGTTCGCCTGCTGCGGTAAAATCATTTTTGACAAATTCATTAGATTTACTCATCGAGCCTAAGTCAATTTGTTCCGCTGATGTTGGCATTGCCATAAGTGCTACAACAATTAATGCACTTACTGATAAAAATGTATTGCCCATACCAGCCCTTTTGTTTGTTAGTTACTTACTATTTTTTAACATATGTTGCCAAACGGCGACATATAAAGATTTTCGCAGATTATATACTAAGCAAGTAGCCACGGATATCGCAATTATTACAGCTACTTATAACTTAAAAGTATATGCAAAACACCAGTTAACATTATATTTACATAAGTTACGGAATTAGTTGAGGTTATTTCTAATGAGCTGACCAAAAGAGTAATTATATTATCTTCCATACTGAGCTTTACATCACGTATGCAGGAAAGTTAATAACCTTTTGCTTGAGATTATGCCTAATGCAAAAGGCAATACACAACAATAAAAATACCCTGCCGAATACTTCACTCTTTCATCCTCGCTCACAGAGATACTCAATTAAGGTAAACTTTGTTAAACTGCAAAATTATTTCCCGCCATTTTGCTCGCAAAAACTTAACATAAAGAAGATTCAATGACTGATACAACCCCTGACACTACCGCTAACAGTTTTCCTCGCGCTGGCTTTAGACGACGCTTTGGCTCGTGGATTTATGATTTTCTACTTTCTTTCGCTGTATATATGGTCGCTGGAGCAGCTTCATTTTTATTGATATACCTAGGCTATTATTTTGGTCTGTATGGCATGCAAGGTGAACAACATTTTTCCGATACTATTGCCAATACTTACTGGTTAAAGTGGCCAAATGAATTATGGAAAATGGCTTGGGTGGTGTTTTTCTTTGTCTATTTCTGGACTAAAAATGGCCAAACGTTGGGCATGAGAGCATGGCGTTTACGCGTACAAAACCTTGATGGCTCACTGTTAAGTAAAACCACAGCCATTAAACGCTTAGTGCCGACGTTCTTAGGCTTAGGGAATGTTTTGGTTATTTTTGATAGAAAAAACAAATTGAGTTTACAAGATAGACTAACGAAAACTGAAGTAGTGGTATTATCGCTTGAAGCAAACAGAGGTCGTTTATAAGTGCTGTTTTCTGGGTAGACTAAGCCATTTTCATTAGTTAAGTCGAATTCAGGTTAGTTATTAGCTATCTAATTATGGAACGCTATTCCCTTGGTGAATAGCGTTCATTATTAAGCATTTATTTACTAAAGCTACTTTACTGCCAGTTCATTATCGGGCTATTAAAGTTTTACTTTATTTAAAATTTCTAAGCTTTCTTGCTAATAAAGTACCAAGCAGCACCAACAAAACACAAACTCGGCATCGTTGCCCCTAGTATTGGCGATAGTTGATATACCAAACTCATTGAGCCCAAGACTTCATTACTAATGAAGAATAGAATGCCGGTAAAGACGCCCATCATAATGCGTGCGCCCATAGAAACTGAGCGCAGAGGCCCAAAAATAAATGACAGTGCCACTAAAAGCATTACCGCAACCGTCAATGGTTGCATTATTTTTCGCCAAAAAGCGAGTTCATAACGACTGGTATCTTGCTCATTCGCTTCTAAATAATCCAGATAATCAATCAAACCACGTAAAGACAGTGACTCAGGTGTAACCGTTACTACCCCTAATTTTTTGGGTGTTAACGATGAGTTCCAAATTTTTTGACTGTGATTCTTCGTAATAATTTCGTTTTCAATTAACACAAACTCCTCAACATCCGAGAGCAACCAAGTATCACCTAGATAAATAGCACTTTTAGCCGTAAGCCAACTATCAATTCTTAATTGCTCATTAAAACCATAAATTTGAATGCTCTTTAACTTACCTTTATCTTGTACTTCGCCTATATTGACAAAGTAATCACCGTCTTTGGCCCAAACACCATTTTTAGCTGAGATTAAGCTGCCGCCAGAAATGGCTTGCGCTCGGATTTCACGTGCTTTAGCTTCACCACTTGGCGCTAACCACTCGCCAATAGCCATGCTGACAAAGATCAACAGTATTGCAGTTTTCATCACTGACTTAATGATATCTAATTTTGATAAGCCTGCGGCTTGCATAACCACTAACTCACTATTACTAGCGAGCATACCTATGCCAATTAAGCCGCCAATCAATGCCGACATTGGAAAGAATATTTCCACATCACGTGGTACAGCATAAAGTACATACAATGCGGCATGGGCTAGGTCATAGTTGCCTCGCCCAATAGCACGCATTTGCTCAACAAATTTGATGATACCACTGACACTTACAAATACAGCCAGGGTGATGAAAGTAGTAGAAGCAATAACGCGGCCAATATAGAGATCAAGAATTCGCATTAATTGCCCTTAACTTGTTCGACAAATTTAATAATGCCACTGACGCTAACAAATACCGCCAAATTGATAAAGGTAGTAGAAGCGCTAGTATGAGTAAAACGCCCAATATATAAATCAAGTATGCGCATTAATTACCCTTAACTTGTTCAATCAATTTAATCTCACCATTCATGCAGACACCTCTAAAGAGTGCCAAGGTAACAAAAGTAGTAGCAGCGCTATTATGAGTAGAACGACCAATATAAAGATCAAGTATGCGCATTAACTGTCCTTGCCTTGATTGTTTTTCTTATGCTTCTTACGTCTAAAGCTAGGGAATTTTGCTTTAATCAATCGGCCACTACTGCGCTCCTTCATTAACAGCATCATACCGATAAATAAGGCACTAAAATGTATAGGCCATAAGCCAATAACGCTAGGGATGGCATTTTTCTCTATGGCTGAGCGCATTGATGTTAACAATAATAAATAGCCTAAAAATAACATCAAGGCTGGTAACATTTTGCCAAACTTCCCCTGTCTAGGGTTGACCACACTTAAGGGCACGGCAATAAAGGTGAGGATAATACAAATCAACGGGAAAGCAATTCGCCATTGAATAGTGCCGCGATAAGCCGATTCTAACTCTGGGGAGGTATTGTTATATAACTCCAGCGTTGTTATCGCGCTTAATTTACGGTGTTTGTGTTCAACTTCTTGATCTTTGATCTGAATATAGTATTTGTCGAAGGCCACAGACTGGAATTCACCGCTATCAATATCTCTGTGGTAACGAATACCGTCACCTAATACTAGCTGTTGCGAGCCCAATTCATCTTCAAAAACTCGTCCAGTTTTTGCGTACACTAAACTTGAATGGATAATACTGGCGCCACTGTGCTCACCTTTGGGTAATTGCGCGACAAATACTTTATTAAAACTATTCGTTTCTCGGTCTTTATCATGAATAAAAACCACAGCATCTTGGTTGCCCGTTTGCTGAAAACGACCTGAAACTAAGGCACTTAAGCCAGAGTCGGCAGCAAGCTCTTCTTTTACCTGATATGTATATTCCGAGGCAAGCGGCGCAAGGTACAAAGTAAAAATCCCGGTAAAAATGGCGGTAATAACGGCCAACACTAAAGTAACTCGAACCACGTACCACTCACTGATACCACAAGCGTGCAGTACTGTCATTTCACTGTCCGCATAAATCCGACCATAAGCCAACAGTACCCCTAAAAATAAGCTAAGCGGTAGGATAAATCCGGCAAGGTCTGGTATTTTCAAGGCAATAAAAGTCATGACCAGTTGCCCAGGGATACTTCCTTCTGAAGCATCGCCGAGCACACGGACGAATTTTTGACTGATAAAAATAGTCATCAACACAAAAAATACTGCTATTTGTGTTTTGGCGACTTCTTTTAATAAATAACGAAAAATGATCACAAAAAGATCCTGTAAAAACTTAGTTTTTATCTGACATATTGGCAAATATTGAGTAAACTTGCCGTTTTCATAAGTAAACTATATAGTCAGTAACTAACGAATATTGATGAGTGCGGCTATAATTATAGCCCTTAGCAATATCACTTGAATAGACAAGAGTGCTATTTTTTACTTATTTTAGCAAATTAATTACCTTATAAAAATTGTAAAAGGAAAAGTCATGGAGTTTAGTGTAAAAAGCGGCAGTCCAGAAAAACAACGTAGCGCATGTATTGTAGTGGGTGTTTTTGAGCCACGCAGACTTAGCGGTACCGCCGAACAGCTTGATGAAATCAGTGAAGGCTACATTAGCAACCTTTTACGCAAAGGTGACTTAGAAGGTAAATCAGGACAGATGTTATTATTACATCATGTACCTAATATTTTAAGCGAACGTGTTTTACTCGTTGGCTGTGGTAAAGAGCGCGAGCTTGATGAACGTCAATATCGTCAAATCATTACCAAAACAATCAATACCCTTAATGAAACGGGCTCTATGGAAGCGGTATGCTTCTTATCAGAGTTACATGTTAAAGGGCGTGATATTTACTGGAAAGTACGCCAAGCAGTAGAAGCAGCACAAGATGCTTTATATAGCTTCGACAGTTTAAAAACGCGCATTGCCGAGCCACGTCGTCCATTACGTAAAGTTGTTTTTAATGTACCAACGCGCCGTGAACTGCCTATTGGTGAACGTGCCGTTGCTCATGCTTTAGCCATTGCTGAAGGTATTACTACCTGTAAAAATGTTGCTAATATGCCGCCAAACATTTGTAACCCTGCTTATCTTGCTGAACAAGCTAAGATTCTTGACAGTGATTATGAAAAGGTCACCACAACGATTGTTGGCGAAAAAGAAATGGAAGAGCTTGGTATGGGTTCATACCTTGCCGTAGGTCGAGGTTCGGTTAACGAATCATTAATGAGCATCATAAAATATGATGGTGCTGGTGATGATTCCAAGCCATTAGTATTAGTTGGTAAAGGTTTAACATTTGATAGTGGCGGCATTTCATTGAAACCAGGCTTAGGCATGGATGAAATGAAATATGATATGGGTGGCGCTGCCGGTGTTTTAGGTGCTATGCATGCACTAGCCGAGCTTAACTTATCTATCAATGTCATAGGTGTTTTAGCCGGTTGTGAAAACATGCCAAGCAGTAACGCTTATCGCCCGGGTGATATCTTAACAACTATGTCTGGTCAAACCGTTGAAGTATTAAATACTGATGCCGAAGGCCGTTTAGTGTTATGTGATGCACTTACCTATGTTGAACGCTTTAACCCTGAGGCAGTAATTGATGTGGCAACCTTAACGGGTGCTTGTGTAGTTGCCTTAGGCGCACACGCTACCGGCTTACTCAGTAGTCATAATCCGCTTGCCCATGAGCTTTTAAACGCTTCTGAGCAAAGTGGCGACAGAGCATGGCGCTTACCTTTATGGGATGATTATCAAGATCAACTTGAAAGCCCATTTGCTGATTTTACCAATTTAGGTGGCAAAGAAGCAGGAACTATTACTGCAGCTTGTTTCTTATCAAAATTCACTAAGAAGTATAACTGGGCACATCTAGATATTGCTGGTACAGCATGGCGCAGTGGCAAAAACAAAGGTGCTACCGGTCGTCCGGTAAGCATGTTAACGCAGTTCTTACTTAACCGTGCAGGTCAAGAGCAAGGCGAGTAAACCAGTCTTTGTAAAAGAAAAGTGTAAACTGAGATAGTAGGTTTACTCATTAAGTTTATGGCAGAAAGCATAAACCCTAGTAGCTCCGCTATTAGGGTTTAGTTATAAAATTAGGCGAATGAAATGCAAACCCAAGTAATGTTTTATCTACTTAAAGATGAGCTTAAAGTTGAAGGGACAGACGAGACAGAAAACGATACTCGTTCTGCTCTCTATCATGCTTGTTTGCAAGCCAGCTATTTTTATCGTCAGAAACAGCGAGTCTATATTTACACACAAGACCAGCAACATGCTGAACAAGTTGATGAAATGCTTTGGGCATTTGATAGCGATAGTTTTGTACCACACAATCTCGTCGGTGAAGGTCCTAAGCAAGGCGCAGCTGTTGAAATAGGTTTTCAAGCTCCACAAGGGCGCCGTCAAGTACTTATAAACTTGACCAGTACTGTGCCTAACTTTGCTAATCAATTTCAATTTATCGTTGATTTTGTACCTAGTGATGAAGCACTTAAACAACAAGCGAGAGAACGCTTTAAAACTTGCCGACAATGGGGTTTTCAAGTGGATAACCAAGCGGTACCCGTACCAGGTTCTGTATCAAAAGAAGCTAGTAATTAGCGATTCGCCTTGTACAAAAAGATAAGCTCAAAAGTAAGTGAAAAATAAAGAATACTATAAGCAATGAATTTTACTTTGTTGCACTTTTATTTTGTTGTGATTTTACTGCTAAATTTTTACTGCTGAACTAATGCAGAATAAGCAGTAATACAACAAAACTACGAACAACTATTAAACCTATTACCGGATAAAATGATGGAAAAAACCTTTAACCCTACCGACATTGAACAGTCCCTTTATACTAGCTGGGAAGAGCAAGGTTACTTTAGCCCAACAGGCGAAGGTGACAGTTACAGCATTGCTATTCCACCACCGAATGTTACTGGTAGCTTACATATGGGTCATGCTTTTCAGCAAACCATCATGGATACGCTTATTCGTTACCAACGCATGCAAGGTAAAAACACCTTATGGCAAACAGGTTGTGATCACGCTGGTATAGCGACACAAATGGTAGTTGAACGTAAGATTGCTGCTGAAGAAGATAAAACGCGCCATGATTATGGTCGTGAAGGTTTTATCGATAAAATCTGGGAATGGAAAGAAGAGTCTGGCGGCACTATAGGCAAACAAATGCGCCGTTTAGGCAACTCTATCGATTGGACTCGTGAACGCTTTACTATGGATGAAGGTATGTCTGAAGCAGTACAAGAAGTATTTGTGCGCTTATTTGAAGACGACTTAATCTACCGTGGTAAACGCTTAGTAAACTGGGATCCTAAATTCCATACCGCTATTTCAGATTTAGAAGTTGAAAACAAAGATAAAAAAGGCCACATGTGGCACTTGCGTTACCCGCTTGCTAATGGTGCAAAAACAGCCGATGGTCTTGATTATTTAGTGGTAGCGACCACTCGACCTGAAACTATGCTTGGCGACACGGGTGTTGCAGTAAACCCAGACGATCCTCGTTATAAAGACTTAATTGGTAAACAGATTTTATTACCGTTAGTAAATCGTTTAATCCCAATAGTTGGTGATGACCATGCCGATATGGACAAAGGCACGGGTTGTGTAAAAATCACCCCTGGACATGACTTTAATGATAATGAAGTTGGTAAACGTCACGCCTTGCCACAAATAAACATCTTAGATAAAGATGCCGCTATTTTAGCTAACGCTGAAGTTTATGATAGCAAAGGCGAAAAATCTGATGTTTACAGCACTGAATTGCCAAGCGAATTCGCCGGTATGGATCGTTTTGTTGCCCGTAAAGCTATCGTTGCTAAGTTTGACGAGTTAGGTTTATTGGTTGAAGTTAAAGACCATGATTTAGTTGCACCTTACGGTGATAGATCCGGCGTTATCATTGAGCCACTTCTTACTGACCAATGGTATGTACGTGTTGAAAAATTAGCAGGCCCTGCAGTTGAAGCCGTTAAAGACGGTCAAATTGAATTTGTACCTAAGCAATATGAAAATATGTATTTTTCTTGGATGAACAACATTCAAGATTGGTGTATTTCACGTCAACTATGGTGGGGACATAGAATCCCAGCTTGGTATGACGAAAGCGGTAAAGTGTATGTTGGTCGCACCGAAGCAGAAGTACGCGCAAACAATGACATTGCTGCTGAGATGAAATTAAGACAAGACGAGGATGTGCTTGATACTTGGTTCTCATCAGCTTTATGGACTTTCTCAACGCTAGGTTGGCCAAAAGAAACTGAAGATTTAAAAACCTTCCATCCTACCGATGTCTTGGTAACAGGTTTTGATATTATTTTCTTCTGGGTTGCCCGCATGATCATGATGACCATGCACTTTAACAAAGATAAAAATGGCAAAGCACAAATTCCTTTCAAAAAGATTTACATGACTGGCCTTATTCGTGACGAAAATGGCGATAAGATGAGTAAATCAAAAGGTAATGTGGTTGATCCATTAGATATGATTGACGGTATATCTCTTGAAGACTTATTGAAAAAACGTACCGGCAATATGATGCAGCCAAAACTTGCCAAGAAAATTGAAAAACTGACCAAAAAAGAATATCCGAACGGTATTGAAGCACACGGTACTGATGCGCTACGTTTCACCTTAACCTCAGTTGCGACTACCGGCCGTGATATTAGCTGGGACATGAAACGTCTTGAAGGTTACCGTAACTTCACCAATAAATTATGGAATGCTAGTCGTTATGTAATGATGAATACCGAGGAGTTCGATTGTGGTCAAGCTTCAGAAAACGGCGCACCTGGCGAAATGGAATTATCTCTTGCTGATCGTTGGATCATAGGCCAGTTCGAACAAACAGTAAAAACGGTTCACGAAGCCTTTGATACTTATCGTTTTGATCTTGCCTCACAAGCTTTGTATGAATTTACCTGGAACCAATTTTGTGATTGGTACTTAGAGCTTACTAAACCGGTATTATTCAAAGGTAATGAAGCACAACAACGCGGTACTCGCCATACCTTAGTGAACATACTAGAAAGCTTATTGCGCTTAATGCACCCAATTATGCCATTTATCACCGAAACTATTTGGCAACGTGTACAGCCATTAAGTGATTTTGACAAAGTTGGTGATTCAATCATGATTCAAGCTTTCCCTCAATTTGATGAGAGCAAATGTGATCAACAAGCGATTGACGACTTAGAGTGGGTAAAACAATTTATAGTTGCTATTCGAAATATCCGTGGCGAAATGGATATATCACCAAGCAAGGCAATTCCAGTATTACTTAAAAACGTTAGCGAAAATGACCAACGTCGTTTAAGCGACAATGAGCAATTCCTATTAACGCTCGCTAAATTAGAAAGTATTACCGTACTCGCTGATAACGAACAAGGTCCTGCCTCAGCATCCGCTGTTGTCGGTGATTTATCAGTACTTATCCCAATGGCAGGCTTAATCGATAAAGAAGCTGAATTGGCCCGTTTAGATAAAGCGATGGATAAGCTTGAAAAAGATGCGGCAAGAACCCGTGGTAAACTGGCTAATGCTAATTTTGTCGATAAAGCTCCTGCAGCTGTTATCGAAAAAGAAAAAGCTAAATTGGCCGAGGCTGAATCTGCATTAGCAAAAATGCTGGAGCAAAAAGAACAAATAGCTGCGCTATAGTTCACAACACTGCTCAAGTTTAAAAAAGTGACAACTGGTCTAACTAGTTGTCACTTTTTTATTTAACTCTCAGCTAATATGTCTTATCACTACACTTCCACTAGCTTTGATAGCTAGTCTCATATAAAACGCAGAAATGTTGAACTAATCTAATTTTTTATAAAGCATATTAAAAATAACTATGCTAGACTGCTTTTGCGTTGAGTTCTTGCGTTGCAGATGAAGGTTTATACTGACTTTTGTTGTAGGTTTTCTATCTTATACACTTTAGTGTATTGATATACTTGATTATTCTACACAGACAGATTTTAAACAATGCAAACTGTTGTTTGAAGCATTATTTGTGTCGAATATGGTTTGTTCCTTCCTCTTCCTGTACTTTTTGGTAGAGGGCATTTACTCGGGTGAAAACGGTTTCTATCCATTCTGGAATAGAGCCACATTATTATTTTATGACTACGGGAAAATGTTAGTATGTCTGATACAGTTACTGGTAAAGTTAAATTTTTCAACGAAACTAAAGGTTTCGGTTTTATAGAGCAAGAAAATGGTCCTGACGTGTTTGTTCACTTCAGCGCTATCTCTGGAGACGGTTTCCGTACTCTAGCTGACGGTCAAGCAGTTACTTTTACTGTTAAACAAGGTCAAAAAGGCCCTGAAGCAGAAAACGTACTAGCTGTATAAGTTTAACTTATAAGCTAAGCTAAAAAAACGAAGCATGAGTTTTACTCGTTCTTCGTTTTTTTGTACCTGTTACTTTATTTCTGCCCTACCTTTTCGATTTAAACGCTGCTTTATTACCTTTGCAACGTTAGCTCGTTAGAGCTTAGCTTCCATAGTTATTCTATAAAACTCTACTGCCTTGACACTCAATAGACCTACAGCCAAAGACTCCTTAATAGCTTCTACTTAAACTTATAACGTCCTTTTATTAATAACTCCAAAGTCCAGATCAAACCTGTTAAACAAAACAGCAAGGTTAATAAGGCAAAAAAGATGATCTGCCAATTATTAAAACCGCCAACAGCGTCTTGCCCAAACAAAGCGTAATCCATAAAGTGCAGCATAAAAAAGAAATCAACAAAACGTTTGTCTTCATTACTGTGCCCGACTAATCGACCAGAGCTGGCATTAATATAAACACTGGTATTTAGCTCATCGGAAAAATTAACTTGCCACAAGCTATTCTGCTCTTTTAAAAAGTCTTCAATGGGTGGTTCAACAGCTAATACTGTACTTACCTTAGCCGTTCCGTTGTAGCTCGCTCGAGCAAGCGCTGATGCCACCGTCTTATCAATTTCAAGTGTGACTCCGGTATATGCATCAACTAAGCTAAAGTCGCTGTCAAAATGCTTATATAAGCCTTTATCATGGGTTAATAGGTAATACGGCTGACCAAGTCGCTGAACTAAGGTGATTTCGCTCGCAGGTAGGTGAGTGGCTTTTAACACCGCTTGAGGGTCAAGCAAGCGAATATGTTCAATATCTTGCTTAACCACTGCTTGTCTATAATGATTGCCACTCGCTTTGTCATGATCCATCCAGTTAAAAAATATGCCGGTGCCAAGCCAAATAAATAACTGAATAAAGACCAGTAACGATAACCATTTATGAAGAGACTTGATTGTTGATAACTTAAAGAGTTTCGAGCTCTTTTTATTAGGTTTTTTCATTAACTGCCCCTAACTTTGCTTTGGAGGTTTGCTTTGGATCGGATTGACTTAGCTTAACTCTACGAGGCTTTCTTTTTCTACGCTTATTCTGCGCAGGCGCTAGACGATAGTAGGTCAGTACTAGGCCAAATATACTGGCAATAAAAGCGACTATAGAAACAATTCGAAGTAGTTTATTGTCCGGTGATTCATCAACATAATCCATAACATGAAAAGCAAACATCCAGTCAAATATTCGCCAGAAGCTATGTCGCTTGGTCACCAGCTGAGCTGAGTTAGCACTAATATAAAAACTTGGACTGACAAAGTCATCAAATTCAACGCGCCACACCGGTAAATGACGAGCACTTAACTCCCGTGGTGGGTTTTCGGTGATCAGTTTAACAGTCGTTATCACGGCAACTTTATTGGCGTAATTTTGTTTAGCAATTTCAGTCGCTAAGTGTTCATTTATCGGCGAGAGTTGCTGACCATCTTTGGCAGAAATTGTTACTAGCTTTTTATTGATGTTAAAACGGTAAACAGCTTGCTTTAACATTAAACCAAGCTTAATTTTACTTGCCTGAGGATGTTCTGCTAATAGCTGCTTAAAACTATAACTAACTAGCTCAGGCGCTATGGTTTTCTTTTGCTCTACAACTAACGAGTCTCCATGAATATAATCAATATCCATTAGTACCATATAGGTGCCAGAAACAGACCAGACAACAAACTGTAAGCCAATGAATAACATTAACCATTTATGATATTTTCGACTATTTCGATGTAATGGCATTAGAGTCCTAAATTTCGGTTAAGGCTTGTACTAACATGGCTTCTATTTGCGCAATGATTGCTTGATTGGTATTTTCATCAAAACCACTAATACGCGGGGTATGAATATGACCTGTGGGAATGGTTGAGCCGAGCTTGTTGCGCAGCACAATACTTCGATAAGAAATTTCATTGGAGAGATAGCCACCACCGCCGCCTTGCACAGATATTTTATCGCTAAGCTCTGCTAGGTTGTTAGCGGTAATATCTTCTGCTTTACCTGATTCAGCCTTTCCAGATACGAGTATAGTCACGCCGCGGTTATCATTAATTTTATACTTACCTTTAGCTTTCATCATCGCCTGATAAGGCAGAGTAAACAGTACAAATTCATCACCTAGCAACGGCGATTTAAGTAAGCTAGGTACTAGTGGATTGGTTTTATTCGCGCCAGTATACACATTGACATTATCTGGCGCAGTAGAGCTTCGTCTCAAACCTGGAAAGTGCTCTAAATCGAAATCACTGCGCCCCATTGAGATGGTAGTAATCAAATCGACACTATTGAGAGCATAAAAAGGCGCCAGTAAACTTTCTATTTCACCTTGATCAAAGTCTTCATAACGTACAGGCACCATAGCAGTATTGATTTCTGCGGTGATTGTTGTTTTTACTCCTGCGATTATGCCTTGGTATTTAATAACTTTGCCATCAAGTAACAAAGCCGCCAAACCCGATGGATTAGATTGCTTTAAGTTTCGGTCAAGCAGAAAGGGATCAAAACCCGTTAAAAATATGCGTTTATCAGCCTGTTTTACATAACCCATATCACTATAACCGCGAGAGCTCTTTTCAAAGCTTTCTAGCAAACTTTCCAGTTCAGCTTGAGTAAAGTTATTTTTCAGAGATTTAACGTAAGAATGAATGGATAACCTGGTCCAGTATAAAGGTCTATCATCTACTAATTTTCCATTTTGTGCTTGCTGCTTACTATATTGCCAAAGCTCATCACCAAGTTGATTCATGGCACGATGTGCAATTGAAAAATCACTTAGTTTTACCCAGCTACTTTTGAAAAAAGACCAATCAAAGTAATCATTGAGCATAGGCATTGCTTGCTGTGCTTTTTCTACTCGTAACTCTTCAATGGTAAGTTCATTGTTAGCACTTTGCATAGAGCTTGTAGCACTAGTTATAAAGCTTGTTGTCGTTGCAATAATAAACGCAGTGAATGGCGGGAAAGATAACTTCATGATGAACCTTTTATAATATCTATTTAGACCATAATGCCATGAACAATATTGAAATAAACTTGTTATCTGATATTAAAAGTAACACATAACAAAAATGGCGCTATATGTTGTAAACATATAGCGCCATTTAATAAGCTATTGAGTGTGATTAACTAATCTGCAATGCTCTAGTCAGCAATATATTCAACTACTTCCAAGCCAAAGCCAGACAGTGAGTGATACTTGGTTTGTGAACTTAATAAACGCATTTTACTTACGCCTAAGTTAGCCAGTATTTGTGAGCCGACACCAACGTTACGTGAGCCAACATGACGGCTAATTTCTTTAACCACTTCACCGCCATCAATTTTGGCATATTTTTCAACTAAGTTAATCAACTCAGTTGGAGATTCATGCTTGCCGAGTAATACTAAAACGCCGCCTTCTTTAGCAATTTTTTCTAAGGCACTTGCCATAGGCCAAGTCGCCACACTCTCACGCTGACTGAATAACAAGTCACGGAAAGTATTTTCTAGATGAACACGAACAAGCGTAGGTTCGTCAGCTTTAATTTCACCTTTAGTTAAGGCAAAGTGTGCTTGACCATCGATAGTGTCTTTAAACACGGTTAAATCAAACTCACCAAAAGCAGTGGGTAATTTACATTGAGAAACACGCTCAATAGTGGTTTCAGTCGCATTTCTAAATTCGATTAAATCGGCAATAGTGCCCATTTTAATATCATGCTTTTGCGCGATAACCTCTAAATCAGGTCGACGCGCCATGGTGCCGTCTTCATTTAAAATTTCAACAATAACAGCAGCTGGCTCAAAACCCGCCATGCGGGCTAAATCAACACCCGCTTCAGTATGACCGGCACGATTTAACACGCCGCCATCTTTAGCAATTAAAGGAAAAATATGACCAGGCTGGACGATATCTAGATGTGTTGAACCTTTATGAGCAGCAGCAAGTACCGTAGTAGCACGATCCGCAGCAGAAATACCTGTTGTTACACCAGTAGCAGCTTCAATTGACACGGTAAAATTAGTACTAAATTGCGCGTCATTTTTATCTACCATCAAAGGTATTTTTAATATTTCACATTTTTCACGACTCATTGGCATACAAATTAAGCCTCGACCATGAGTTGCCATAAAGTTAATTGCAGCTGGGGTTACGGCTTCAGCAGCCATAATGAAGTCGCCTTCATTTTCCCTGTCTTCATCATCCATTAAAATAACCATCTTACCTAAGGCGATGTCTGCGATGATTTCTTGTGGGGTATTTAAATTCATTTCGGCCTCTTTGATGGCTAGCTATTTTGTTAGCGCCATTTTAACTGTGCATATTTGTTATATTTTAATGAGTTCATAATTTATATACAGCCATCATTTACTTATTTTGACTATAACTAACGTTAATTATGTACTGAGCTTAATTCTTTACTTAACTCTTTATTTTACCGTAAAATCTGGCTACTTGATAAAGCCCGCTTTCAATAACATAGCTTCACTAATGTTCGACTTTGGTGTTTGCTCATTTGGTTCGCTTTTAGTCAGTAAACGTTCAAGGTAGCGAGCAATTAAATCCACTTCAATGTTAACCTTAGTGCCTATTTGATAGTCGGCAAAGATAGTTTCTTTTACTGTGTGCGGCACTATTGTTAGTCGAAACTTACCTTTAGTGCCATTTTCAGCAAGGGCATTTACCGTTAAGCTGGTACCATCAATGGTGACTGAGCCTTTTTCAGCAATATAATGTGCTAAATCGCTTGGCATACTAAGCCAGTATTCAATACTGTTACCATTGTTATTAATGGCTAATACTTCACTTACACCATCAACATGACCTGAAACCATATGACCACCAAAACGTGTACTTGCTAGCATAGCTTTTTCTAGGTTTACTTTACTACCTACCTTATAACTAGCAAAGCCAGTGCGCTGTAAGGTTTCATTAGATACATCGGCGCTATAACTGCCATTGCCTTTGCCGCTATTAAAATCAACGACGGTAAGACAAATACCGTTAGTAGCAATGGAGTCACCCAGTTTAACATCACTCATGTCCAAGCCATTAGTAGCAATAACTAAACGAGCACCTTGGGCATTAACATTGATGGCCTTGATAGCACCAACCGCTTCGATAATTCCTGTGAACATAGACTTCTCTATTTAATTTTTTGTTTGTTGGTTTGGTATTAGTTGGCTGGTGATGCGAATATCACCACCGACCATACGAATGTCACTAATGGTTAATGCCTTAGCTTGACTTAATTTGGCTATTGTCGGCATTGCCACTAAACTTTTACCATCGCTACCCATTAACTTAGGTGCTTGATAAAGAATAAGTTCGTTAACTAAGTCTTGCTCAATAAAGGCACCACTTAACTGTGCGCCTGACTCAATTAAAATATCATTGAGCCCTCGCTTTGCTAACAATGTTAACAAAGCCGGCAAGTCTATTTTTAAGTTACCTTGTGCATTTTTTACCATAGGCAATTGCACATGTTCTACGAAATGAGGCCATTTTGGTAAGTTTTCAAGATTTACTTCAAGTTTATTTTCAACTTTGTCATTAACTATGCCATTTGATACACCATGAATGATTAAAATTGGTGATTCATATTCGAATAAAGCGAGGTTTGGCGTTAATCTATTTTGACTATCAATAACAACACGTACTGGCTGACGGAGCGTATCTTCTGCATAGCTATTTTTTAATTCACCTAATTCAGACCAACGTACCGTCATTTTCGCATTATCGAATATGATGGAATCAGCACCCGAAATAATCGCACAACTTTGTGCTCTTAAACGTTGTACATCTTGGCGTGCTTCAGTTGAGGTTATCCATTTACTTTCACCACTGGCCATGGCAGTTTTGCCATCTAGACTAGCGGCCAATTTACAACGTACATAAGGAAGCTTATTTTCTCTCTGATGAATGAAACCGACGTTAAGTGCTCTTGCACTTTGCTCTAACAAACCGGATTTCGTCTTGATACCGGCTTGCTTTAGCATAGCTAAACCATTACCTGAAACACGAGAGTCAGGGTCAACCATAGCGGCAATAACATGACTAATGCCAGCATCGATCAAAGCTTGTGCACACGGCGGTGTTCGACCAAAGTGGCTACAAGGCTCTAACGTTACATACGCGGTAGCGCCCTTGATTAAAAAAGCATGATTTATCTTTGCATCAATTAAAGCCTTAACTTCAGCATGACCCTGTCCTGCTATTTGGTGATAGCCAGCACCAATAATTTTGCCAACGCCATTATGATAACTAACGAGAACACAACCCACTCTCGGATTAGGTGAAGTGGTAAAGTGGCCCTTTTTAGCTAATTCAATAGCCTGAGCCATGAAATGCTTGTCTTGGTCGGTAAAGTCTTGCTCAGTAGACCTTTGTTCCGGAGAAACTCGCTTGTTATTCGCCACATTAGCTTTCATATTATTTTACGGCTTTCACTTGTTTAGTTTTTTTTGTCTTACCGTTTTTTTCTTTACCTAAGCGCATTATCTCATCTGCAAACTCACTGATATCTTCAAATGATAAATACACGGAAGCAAAACGTAAATAAGCGACTTTATCTAATTCTTTTAATTGTGCCATGATCAAGTCACCGAGCATTTCACTAGTGATTTCTCGCTCGCCAGTAGCACGCATTTGTGATTTTAACTTATTAACAGCTAGCTCTATTTGTTCCATGCTAACCGGGCGTTTTTCTAGGGCGCGGGATAAACCACTACGCATCTTATCTTCGTTAAAGGGCTCTCTGCTACCATCACGTTTAATAATACGTGGCATAACCAACTCAGCATTTTCAAAGGTGGTATAACGCTCATGACAAGCTAAGCATTCACGGCGACGACGTACTTGATGACCGCCAGAAACTAAACGTGAATCTATGACTTTAGTGTCATTAGCTGAACAAAATGGACAATACATGGATTACCTTCGAAATTTAAAGCTAAAAGATATAAGCGGTAAGTTAGTGAACAAAAAACGAAAAATGGCCGCTCAAGGCGACCATTTTAATATAAAACAAGTGATTAAGCTAAATAAACTGAGTACTCGTAAATACTGCCGAGAAAAGACTTCGGCAATGACGTTCATTAACTACTAGCTTACTTTACCAGACACTCGTTATAGCAAGTCAGTAATAGCTTTAAGCTGTAAGGCTCAATTTAAAGGAAAAAGCACGGAGTTGACGTTAGTCAATGAGTACTTTTGACGCCTAAATTTTTTCTTACAGCAACAAGTTATGCTGACTTAAGTACTATCTGATTACTTTTGGTAAACCGGGAAACGGCTACATAACTCTTTAACTTGACCTTGAACACGCGTAATAACGTCTTCATTATTAATGTCATCAAGAATGTCACAAATCCAGCCAGTTAACGCTTTAGTTTCTTCTACAGCAAAACCACGACGAGTGATCGCTGGTGTACCTAAACGTAGACCAGAAGTAACAAACGGAGAACGTGGATCGTTTGGTACTGAGTTTTTATTTACTGTAATGTTTGCTTTACCTAAAGCAGCATCGGCATCTTTACCGGTGATATCTTTATCGATTAAATCAAGAAGTAATAAATGGTTTTCAGTACCGTTAGAAACAACTTTGTAACCACGTTCTTGTAATACCGCTACCATAGCTTTAGCGTTATCTAAAACACCTTGCTGGTAAACTTTAAACTCAGGCTGTAATGCTTCTTTAAATGCTACTGCTTTAGCTGCAATGATGTGCATTAATGGGCCACCTTGGCCACCAGGAAATACAGCGCTGTTAAGCTTTTTGTAAATAGCTTCGTCATCACAAGCTGAAACAATTAAACCGCCACGTGGGCCAGCTAATGTTTTATGGGTAGTAGTAGTTACTACATGTGCGTGTGGCAATGGGCTTGGGTAAAGACCTGCAGCGATAAGACCTGCAACGTGAGCCATATCAACGAAGAAGATAGCATCAATTTTATCAGCAATCTTACGCATACGTGCCCAGTCAACAACACCTGAGAATGCTGAGAAGCCACCGATAATCATTTCTGGTTTGTGTTCTAAAGCTAAACGCTCTAATTCTTCGTAATCAATGTCGCCAGTTTCTGGGTGTAAACCGTATTGAAAAGCTTCATATGATTTACCAGAAAAGCTTACATGTGAACCATGAGTTAAGTGACCGCCATGAGCCAAGCTCATACCTAACACTTTACCGCCTGGTGAAACTAAAGCTTGGAAAACTGCTGCGTTAGCTTGTGAACCAGCATGTGGTTGCACGTTAGCGTAGGTAGCACCAAATAATTCTTTAGCGCGGTCAATGGCTAATTGCTCAGCAACATCAACATATTCACAACCACCATAATAACGTTTGCCAGGGTAACCTTCAGCATATTTATTGGTAAGTTGAGAACCCTGTGCTTCAAGAACACGTGGGCTACAGTAGTTTTCAGAAGCGATTAACTCAATGTGCTCTTCTTGACGAACAACTTCATTGCTTATTGCTTGAGCAAGTTCTGGATCAAATTCAGCAATATTCATATCACGAGTAAACATGGTTTATTCCTTAAGTATTTCAGCCCAAGGCTGCAAACGATGCTCTAATAACCTCTACAAAAAGTTGATTAGAACACACAAAAATTAATGGCGGTATTTTGCCTGATTTTTATGACTATGTACACGGCAAAACGCCTTTGCTTTAGTGCATTTAGCACTGCTTTATAGCGTAATGGGTTAAGCATTCTCGCTTAGTATTTAATTAAATTTCGCATACAAGCAAGTGAACAAACTATAACTAATAAAAAACCAAGTTACAACGAATATAATACAGGAAACAAATGAATTACCCGAACAATTAACAACAGAATAAAGTAATGTGCAAATATTTCAACAATGACATGAAGAATATTACACTGTTGAAATAAAAGCGGCACTACCGAATATTACTCAGTAGTGCCGTTTTATGTCTTAACGTTATTTGCTATTTCACCGGCTATTTTAACCCTACTTTATAAATTGCTATATAGCGTCAAATTGTGATAATTCTTTATCACGTTTTTTGTGGAACCAGTGGGTAATTAACCACATAGTTAAAATAAAAATATTGATAAAGATAAAAGGTGGCCAAGGTGACTTCTCTGATTCTGCCATCATGGCATAAATATACCAATTGACGGCAGGCAGCAGAAACCAACACGACAGTTTAATTAATTTTATATATTTAATTGAAGATTCAATCCCTGAAACTGCATTAGCAACGGCTTTATCAGGACTATCACAGCAATGCTGCCATATACGTAAACGTATTTTAATTTCATAATAAACAAATATTACCGAGCCTAGGCTGCCAAAAGTAAGATAAGCAATGGTAGCAGTGCCCCAATCGCCTTGATACAAGCCGATTAATAGCGCAATGATAAGAGCAACTGTAGCGATTACATCAATAGCTAATAAAGATTTAGCAAGTAAGGTACGCTTTTTAGTTTGCTTTAATAGCGCTTGAATATCTGTTTTTTCATAGGGCTGACTTTGCCAATCTTGGCTAAGTGCCAGCCACTGTTCATCAAGTGGTTGCTCATCTGTTGGTGGATGTTCTGGCTCGGTGTTTTTTTGAGGTAATGAAAGTACATCAATCGATTTTGTTTTAACAATAATACTATGTTCGGCGTCTAGTTTATTGGGCTCTACCGACGATGTATCTTCATTGTCCAATATTGATTTATCCATTTACTGATCCCTCCAACAACTGTGCTAATGATGTTTTAGCGCGTTGTAATCTCACACCAACTAAATTGGTCGTTATAACTAAAATATCTGCTATTTCTTGATAGCTCATCCCCTCTAATGCTAGTGTGATCACTTGTTGCTGTTCAAGCTTTAACTGACGAATAGCATCGGCTAATCTTTGCTGTCGCTGGCTCTGATTGAGTGATTGATAGGGCGTAGGTTGATGTTGATCTTTTTCTGCCTCCATACTCATGGTACTCAAGTCTTGATCTGCTTTAATCGTTTTCACCGCTTTGGCCACATGAGTCGCTAATACATTATGAGCAATACGCGCGACAAAGGTTTTCACCGCCGAGTCTTGACGAAACTTGGGCAAAGCACGCCAAATATTTAAAGCGATCTCTTGAAACAGTTCATCCTGAATAGCAACTTTTGCCTCAAAACCGGTAATGATATGACGCAGCAGTTTTTCGTGCTCCCTCATCCACTGGGTGAATAGTGCTTGGTGATCGACAAAGTAATGATGATCCAATTCGCTTTCCTGGCAGTCAATTTCCTTAGTCGTAGCAAAGGCTAATTGTGCTTTTGATAATATTAATTTACCAGAATTTAACATAATACTTGCTTATGGATCATCATTTAATCATCACTGCCATCATAATTCACGTCAACAAGAGCAGTACTGACTGAGCTCAAGGTACTACCACAGCACGCTAACTCAGCGCACCAGCACTACCAACTAACTAAGCGCCATCACTACTTTTTCTGATTTAAGCCTTTGAGCCAATATCAGTACTAAAGCAGCGGTAATAGCGATGGTGACACCACTAGTAGTGAAAACGGCTAACCAATTCACATCAACGCCTTTAAAAATATCTTCAATGATAAGTGACTGCCCTGCAATGGGTAACCAACTTAACCATTGTGGCCTGTCATCCATCATCATAAGCACAAACGGTATAAATGCCGGTACACCAAGAATCATAGTTACCGTTGACTGCGCTTCTTTAAAACTTTTAGCTTGAAAAGCAAAGAAAAGTTGCAATGCTGAAGCAAAAAAGCAAATAGGTATTAACAATAGTATTAATACCAACGTAGAAGATAAGCCTAAGCTGAAGGTTGCGCCTATCTTTGTTAAGTCAATAAAACCAACTGAGATGGAGGTGAGCACTAAGAGCAGCACGACCCCGATAACTGAAATAGTCGAGGCACCAATTAATTTTGCTATGACTATTTTTAAGGTGCTGACCGGCTGACAAAGTAACATTTCAAGTACGTTACGTTCACGCTCTCCGGCACTTGAGTCGATGGCAACTGATAAACCAGACATAAACGCTGCCAGCATTAAGTACATACCTAAGATCATAGCGATCATCATAAAGGTGGCATCAGGTTTGGCGGTATCTTGCTCAACTAATTTTATCGGATTTAATAATCGCACATCAACACCGCGCAACTGCAGACGTTTATAACCAATAGTCATTGAGAATTCACGCACAGCACTATTAATACGGCTTACCGGCACTAAAACAGCTTTATCGGTATAATCAGCTTTTAAATGTATTTTTATTGGCTTACCTTCAGCCATGTTCTGTACATAGTCTTCAGGTATTTCTATAGCAATATTACGATCATCCCAAATTGCTTGATCACTTTCTGGAATATCAGCAAAAGCTAAAATATTCTTATCACTTAGATGCCTGATTAACTTAGGGGCATATTCTGCGCCAGTAAACTTAATATAAACCGGCGGTTGATCAACCGATTTTTCAATCATTATTTTTGTACCTACCACAATCATAATGGGCGCTAATATGGCGAAGCCGAGTGCTGCCATTAAAGCGCGTTTATCACGAAAAGCTTCTTTATACTCTTTTACAATAAGCGCTTTTAGTTGGATGAAATCTAAGTTCATTATGCAGCTACTCCTTCATCTGAACCAATCAATTTAACAAAGGCATCTTCAAGTTGTTCTTCACCGGCAAGGTCACATAACTCTTGTGGTGTACCTTGTGCTGCTACCTTACCGTTAGCAACAATAATCACCCGGTCACATAACGCAGCGACTTCTTGCATCACATGGGATGAAAACAAAATACAGTGCCCTTTAGCTTTAAATTTAGCCAAATGATTACGTAATACTCGTGTACTCATAACATCTAAACCACGGGTTGGTTCATCAAGTACAAAGTTTTTTGGCTGATGCACCAAAGCTTGCGCGAGTGTGACTTTCATTCGCTGTCCTTGTGAAAAACCAACGGTTTTACGGTGTGCTAACTCTTCCATATCTAAATCTTTGAGCACTTGTTCAATCGCTTGTTTTTTGGCTTCGCCAGTCATGCCATGCAGACTAGCAAAGTAATCTATTTGCTCGTAAGCCGTTAAACGTTCATACAAGCCAAATTTATCAGGGAAAACACCTAAGTTAGCACGTGCTGCAATTGGGTCTTCAGTAACTTTAATACCGTCAATAGTCGCAAAACCTTCGTCAGCAGAAAGTAAGCCATAGAGGGTACGTAAACAGGTGGTTTTCCCGGCTCCATTAGGCCCTAAAATACCGGTAATTTCGCCGTCTTTAGCTGTGAACGAAAGGCCGTCTAATGCTTTAACGGTATTTTTTTTGTCTTTTTTATCTATAAAGCTTTTATGTAGGTTAAATACTTCAATCATAATTTTTCCTTTGCTTTTTCTTTTACAAGAAATGAATGTGTCCTACTAAATACCGTTAACGCTAGTCATAAATTTTTCTGCTGGAATGTCATCAAGACACGACTCATCTAATGATTTAGGATCTTTTGTCGTTAAAAATTCATTAATTATTTTATTTGCACAAGTACTGGTCGCAACGATGTGCGCTGTGTTTTTAGCTACTATATGATGACTATTTGGCAAGGTTTTCGCTGTGCACTCACCATTGCTTGGTGGAGTTACGGGATCTAAATCCCCTGATAGAATAAGCGTAGGAATATTAGCGGTAACCGCTTGGTAGAAATCGTCACTTGGACGATACTGTGGAAACAACGGACAAATATTGTCAAAGATGAAATGACCTGTATCGCCATCAAAGTTATTATTGGCATCAGCAGCTTTCATTTGATCTGATATTTTAGGCACATCCTCATTACACACTATATTGAAGTGCAAGCCGGTATAAACTTGTTGTTCACCTTCAGTACTTGCCATTAAACCAATGAGTGGTTGGTAATTACCTAAATACGCTTGATTAATAACTAAAGGCACCAATGACCGACCTCTTGTACTGTATAATTGCATACGTAGGTTGCTAGTAAATTTATCTTCATCAAGTACAAATTTTATCGGGGTACCTAAACGTGGGTGCTGAATATCAAGCACTACCGGTGCTTTAGCTAAGCGTGTTTTCACTTGTTGAAATTCTTCGACTAAGTTAGGAAAGGCAGCATTACATGAGTCACTGTTTTTACAGTTTTCAACTAATGAGTCAAATGCACGCGCTACACTTTGTCCAAATAAACCAATAGGCACTTCAATAGGGCCAACACCGTCTAAGACAACACTTTCAAGTGATTCAGGAAACATGCGCATATACACTAAACTAGCTCGTGTACCGTAAGAACCACCATACACATTAATTTTCTCATGGCCTAAAGCTGAACGAACAGCATCAAAATCACGAATAGCGTTCTCTGAATTAAATTGACTTAAATCACCTTTAAACTGACTAATACAATCGGTTACATCACTTGCTTTAAAGTCTTTAATAATCGAACTGTAAACACTTTGTTCGTCTTCAAATTCGCAAGATAATGGGTGACTTTCTCCGGTACCACGTTGATCGACTAAAATAATATCGCGTGTTTTTCTTACTTCACGAAAAGTACGTTCTAAAAGTGTGGCGAGTTCAGTTGCTGCTTGTCCTGGGCCGCCCGCTAAAAACATTAACGGTGCTTTGTATTCGCTATTATCTATGGCTGGTAATACCGCAAAGTTTACCGATATTTTATCACCGTCGGGCTTTTGGTAGTTTTCTGGTACTTCAAGCTTGCCACATTTTACTTGCGAACGTATCTCACCTAAATGGCAGTTTTCCAAGGTTAAGTTATTATCACTCGCCCAACTTGTAGAGGCCATTGACAACAAACCTAGCGTAAAAATTTTTTTCCACGTTTTTTCCCACAGTGTTTTCATTCTATCTTTCCTTAATAAAGCGTTGAACAGTTAGTCTTCGCCATTTCAGATTTATTACAAAAAAGTTAATAAAATAACAAAATAAAATTAAACGACTGATAATTAAGTAATTAATATAATACCATTTTCATTAAGTTTGTGATCTTGTTGTGCATAGGAAAAATACATCAGGCCAAGGCGCTCGATTGAGCAATAGCGTGCTATTGGGATTGAGAGCAACGCCGACCTGAAGTATTTTAACCAGCACAAGTGGGCAATAATTTAATGAAATTGGTATAAGGTAGCAAAAGTCACTCTCTAGGTTTTTTTTATAGATATAACTAGATGCTTAATAGCAAAGATATCCGACCACTTCGTGCCTACTGCCCGCTAAAGTAGCCAATAAGCAATCAATTCGCTCCTTTATCCCGCCCAAGGGTAAAAAAAATTAAATAGCCATTCCCAAACGCGCAAATAAGGGATATGGTTTAGTCATAGCTTTTTAATAATATTGAGGATTACATATGGACTTAAATCAGTGGGTAGATGAATTATTTGAAGTGTTTGATGAAGACAAAGATGGTGTAATTAATCGCACTGAATTTGTTGAGCTAATTGATGTTTTATTACAAGACAAAGGTATTCGCATGTGTGAAACCATTTTTAATCGTTTTGATAAAAATCACAGTAACTCTATCTCTAAAGATGAATTAAAAGATATGGTTATTGAATTAGCCCTTTAAGCTAGATTCATAAATAGCGCTAGCACTGCAAGGCTAAACGAGTTTTAGCCTTAAACTTACTCTTAGACAAAACACTTTCTTTGCTTTGCGATTGAGCGTACACTTGTACACTGAATAAACTCAAGCGATGACATATGCCTTTCCAGAAAAATATTCCTGCAAACAATTCACAACTAACGCCCTATAGCCGCAGTGAAGAAGCCCTTAATGCAATCAGCCACGCCTTTGGCCTATTACTAAGTTGCTTAGCGCTATTTTTATTGTTAAAAAATAGCCATGGTGATATTAATCGCATCATCAGTTTTAGTGTCTTTGCTAGCAGTGGTATTTTGCTCTTTCTAGCATCAACTATTTACCATAGCTTGACCAATGTACGCGCTAAAAGCGTATTCAAATTACTCGACCACTGTGCGATTTACCTACTTATTGCCGGCACCTATACACCACTATTCGCCATAACTTTAGCCGGTCCACTTGGCTATAGCTTACTGGCTATTATCTGGCTGTTGGCTATTTCGGGTATTATTTTTAAAATAAAGTTTGGTAATAAATATAAAAAAATATCCTTATGCACTTATTTAGCCATGAGTTTTATTTCCCTAGGCATTCTAGGTGAACTATATAAGGCTCTACCTGAACAAGCGGTTAGTCTATTGGCATTAGGTGGGCTAATTTATTGTCTGGGCGTATTATTCTATGTCAAAAAATCTGTAGCTTACACCCATGCTATTTGGCACCTTTTTGTTTTAGGTGGCGCCACTTGTCACTTCTTGATGATTTATTGGTATGTTTAATACTGAAAATTAAAAAGTTAATAGACACAAAAAAGCCACACTCTATATTAGTTATAATTAAAGAGTGTGGCTTTAAAATGTTTACCTTTGTCGGCCAAAGGCTGGAAACTACTTTATATAACTATATAAGGTTGTTAATCGCTATTTCTTGATTCACGTCAGCGTCATAATCAACACCTTCAATACCAAAACCAAACAGCTTTAAGAACTCTTGATGATAAGCAACATAATCTGTTAACTCATCAATAGTATCAGTATCAACCTTGTTCCAAATATCAGTAACACGTTGCTGAACGCTATCTTCTAATTCTTTATAATTTTGACGGAAACGGCCTTGCTCGTCTAAACGTGGCGAGTCACTGTAAATATTCTCTTTGAATAAGTTAGCAATTTGTTCGATACAACCTTCGTAAGTACCGTCAGCTTTCATCACTTTAAACATTGCTGAAATGTATAACGGCATAATTGGAATGGCAGAGCTTGCTTGCGTTACTACGGCATTTAATGAGGTAACACGGGCTTTACCATTTAAATCAGCCGTTGCTGCATTAATTGCTGTTGCAGCTCGGTCTAAATCTTCTTTGGCTTTACCTATGGTAGCTTTACCGTAAATTGGCCAAGTTAATTCTTTACCAATATAAGTGTAAGCTACAGTTTTAACGCCTTCTGCTAATACACCTGCTTCAGCTAGCGCGTTCATCCATAATTCCCAGTCAGCACCGCCCATTACATCGATAGTACCTTGAATTTCAGCTTCATTTGCTGCTTCAACAGATATTTCATCAATAGTACGCTTTGAGGTATTAAGGTTCTTAGTGGTAACACTTTGACCAATTGGCTTTAACGTAGAAGAATAAACTTCACCGGTATCTGGATCAGTTCTACGTGGAGAAGCTAATGAATAAACAACTAAATCGACTTTGCCCATATCGGCTTTAATAGCTGCAATCGCTTTTGCTTTTATTTCATGAGAAAAAGCATCGCCATTAATGTTCTTAGCGTAAATTCCTGCTGCATCTGCCGCTTTTACGAAAGCTGCAGTGTTATACCAACCAGCAGAAGCGGTTTTTCTTTCTGTCGGTGGCTTTTCAAAGAAAATACCCAAGGTTTTAGCATCATGAGCAAAAGTTGATGTGATACGTGAAGCTAAACCATAACCAGTAGAAGCACCAATAACTAAAACATTTTTAGGACCCGTAGTCGCAGATGTTTGCGATTTTACATAAGCAATTTGCTTATTCACATGCGCTTCACAACCTACAGGGTGAGCATTAGTACAGATAAAACCACGAATTTTTGGTTTGATAACCATAAGTAAACCTTTTTTATTTATATTAGTGACTCAGCTACCGTATACCATTTGCATAAATTATAGCTAAGGTTTGAAAGAGACTTTCAATAATTTTGTCACATTGTACCCTGCCTTAAGCATAAAGAGGTACGACCAGAAGGCAATGTGCTCTATCGCTTATTTTCCGCCGCCTAAGCAGTTTGGCGAGCTTGGTGTATTGTTAGCGTACTGCTCTTGCCATTGTGACTCGGTATAGGTGTGTAATGCCAGCGCATGAATTTTTTCAGCAAGCTCTTCTGCCAGCACTGCATTAATTAAGCGATGACGCTTAATTAATCGTTCACCTTCAAAAGCCTTAGCAACAATAACCACTTTAAAGTGTGACTCACTGCCTGGCGGTACATTATGGTTATTGCTTTCGTTGATCACATCTAGGTGTGAAGGCTGAAAAGCATCAATTAGTTTTTTTTCGATAATAGCGGCAACAGTCATTTTTTTCTCGCTGAATTAAGTGGATAGACCAACAATATGCTGTGAATTATGACACAATAGCGGGCAAATTTTCACTGCCATTTTAGCCAATTATATGATCAGCCCTTTTATTGTTAATGATAAGAACTTATTCCTAAGCCGTTTCCCTGCTGCGCAAGTAAACCGTAGTTTACAAGCATGGGACTCAGCCGATGAGTACCTAATAAACTATATTGAAGAACAAGGTTTAATTAACGCTAATACCAAGGTGGCTATTTTTAATGATGCCTTTGGCGCATTGGCAACGAATTTTTGCCATTCGGGTAGTGAGAATGCTGAAGTAGTTTGTATTAATGACTCTTATATCAGTAGCCTAGGCATAAGCTACAACATAGAGCAAAATTATTTAGACGATAGCAATATTACCCAGCTAAACTCGCTTGATGCCTTACCTAATGACATTGATGTCATTTTATATAAAATTCCTAAAAGCAAAGCAATGTTAATTGAACAGCTTATTCAAATTAAGCAATCGGTTAGCGATAACTGTATTTTTATCGCCGCAGATCGCGCTAAAGAAATACACAGCGCCACCTTAAAAGTGTTTGAAAAATACCTAGGTACAACTAAAACCTCTTTAGCGGTAAAAAAAGCCCGCTTAGTATTTTGCCAGTTTGACTGTCATTTAACTAATCAACAGGTAAATCACTCGCCTTTTCCAACGGTATGGACCATAACGCATAAATCTACCAATGACTCACCTTCACGTGAACTTAGCATTAGCAATCATGCCAATGTTTATGCCAGAGAAAAGTTAGATATTGGCGCGCGATACTTTATTGAAAACTTACCTGAAGTTGCCGCTAACAGCAAAGTAATTGATTTAGGCTGTGGTAATGGCGTGATTGGTCTAACCGTATTGGCTAACCAACCTGAAGCACATGTTCAGTTTATTGATGAATCAACTATGGCCATCGCTTCTGCTAAAGAAAACATAAAAACAAACCTACCTGAATCAATTGAAAATTGTGAGTTTATCCTTAATGACTCATTGACCGATATAGAAGGTGGTAGTGTTGATTTAATTTTGTGTAATCCACCTTTTCATCAAAATACCGCTACCACAGATCATATTGCTTGGCAGATGTTTAAAGACAGTCATAGGGTATTAAAGAAAGGCGGAGAGTTACGCATTATTGGTAACCAGCAGTTAGCTTATCATATTAAGTTACAACGTCTTTTTGGTAACGAAACCTTAATCGCCAGTAATAATAAGTTTGTCACGCAATCTGCAATTAAACGATAAGAGAAGATAGATAAAATAATGAATTTATACAGATTACAATCAATAATTCTAGCTTCATTACTTGTCAGCATTGTTGGTTGTAGTGCCGCGCCTACTCATTTAATAGTATCGCCACAAGTGAACATAGCGCCATCGAACCAGCTATCTCATAAAGAAGCACAGCTAAATGTTGTTGATATGCGTACCAGTACGCATATTATTCAAATACTGGAAAAGGATGAAGCAGCAACAATACTTTCATCCGAACAGCGTCTTGAAGATATTATTCAGGGAATTTTAGTTAAACAATGGCAACAGCAAGGTTTATCTTTTACTGATAACGCAACAAACAAGATGACTGTAACTATAGAAAAAGCAGTCATCAGTGTTGATCAAGAAAGTGTTAGCTATAACACCCAAAGTGAAATTATCATTAAAGTTTCTATTGATAACAGCAAGCAAACCCTGACCAGTCGCTTTAAAACGCGTGGCCATAGCGAAGGTGCTCTTAATGCTGATATCGCGGTGTTAGAACGTGAATTTAATCAGCATTTGAGTAGTTTGTTAAAACAAATTTTATCCAGTAACGACATTAAAACTTTTTTATAGAAGATTGCAGGGGGGCTATTCGCCTCCCCCATAATCGGTAGGTAATTATGAAACTTTTTTTTCAATTTATTATTTTAAGCACTTTGCTAATCAGTAGTACGTTTAGCTATGCGGTTGATCCAACGAACATTTATCCTAAAGTAAAATTGCAAACCTCTATGGGGGTAATTGTTGTTGAACTTGATAGAGTGAAAGCCCCTATTACCGTGGATAATTTTCTCGAGTATGTGGTAAAAGGTGAATATAACAACACCATTTTCCATCGTATTATTGATGACTTTATTGTCCAAGGTGGTGCTTATGACGCTAAGTTTACCGCCAAGAAGCTAGGTAAAAACATTATTAATGAATCTGGTAACGGTTTAAAAAATGAAATGGGTACCATTGCCATGGCTAAAGAAAATCGACCACATACAGCCAATCGCCAATTCTTTTTTAACCTAGCAGACAACACTACATTAGACCCTGGCAGAAAGTGGGGCTATGCTGTTTTTGGCGCCATCGTTGAAGGTGAAGAGGTACTAACAGCCATAGCTAAAGTACCGACAGATTACAACGAAGAAATGGCTTGGAATGATGTACCACTAAAACCAGTCATGTTAATCAAAGCAACTCTTTTACCGGCAGATAATTAAGCCAAGTTTACTTTATCTATGCTAACCAACATTTTACAAAAAAGTAACAAAAAAAAGCGCTATTTTTTTGACAAAAATCCAATTATCACCGATAAATAAGATAGCCAATAAAAAAGATCACAAATAAAAATAAAAATGTGAATCAATAATAAGGCGCTAATTCTTTGCCGGTGATCACCATTACCCTAGCTAAACACCGCCATTCGTAGTGCCAAGTAGTATATGTATTAAGGGGACTTCATGATAATTGAGCAGTTTATCGATCAAAAAATACTAGAAATGCACGCCTATGTTGGCGCAGTCATCGAACAAAAGCTTCACTATACTGAGTTAGACCGCTTTATTTTAGACACAATGTCCGAGTGGACTTTATTAAATGTTATTGATGAAACGCCACACAGCGCTAAAGAGCGGGTATTTTGGCATTTAATGCACGAAGTGAGCTTACATGGTGCGCAAGCACTAGGCCAAGATCTATTTTTCAAAAGTGAAATGAACACTTGTTTAGATTTCTTCAACGGCTCCGGTAGTTACCCTATTGACTGTATTGGCTGGCGCCCCATCGCTTAGCTAAACGGAGCTTAAATTTAACCAATCATTAAATAATCACTCAAATAACATGATCCTCTTCTGCTAGTAGCAAGCCTCTGATAGACTGAAAGTATTACCTTTTATCATCTTGAATTACTTGTTAATGCCAACGAACTTTCCAGCAAAAACTAGCTCTTTTAAAGAAGCAATCTTAAATAAGCGTATGCTTATTTGTATTTTTACCGGTTTTAGTTCTATTTTAAGCGCTGGTGTTCCTGTTATGAATCAACAATTCCCCTCGGTTTATTTTAAAGGTAACGTCTAAATGCCACAAAATAAAACATGGTTGCAAAGCGCCAAAATTTATTTGGAAAGACGTGTCGCCATCCTATTTTTCCTAGGGTTTTCTGCCGGATTACCTATCCTTTTAGTTTTTTCGACACTTTCATTCTGGTTGCGTGAGGCAGGTGTTAGCCGTGCAAATATCGGCTATTTTAGTTGGATAGCACTCGCTTATGCATTTAAATGGATTTGGGCACCTTTTGTTGATCGATTATCGATTCCTATTTTAACTAACTACTTAGGCCGTCGTCGTAGTTGGCTACTAGTATCTCAAATATCTATTGTCTTTGCGCTCGTGGGTATGGCTATGAGCGACCCGCAAGTCAACCTTACTCTCTTCGTTATTTTTGCAATGATTGTGGCATATAGCTCTGCAACACAAGATATTGTCATTGACGCTTACCGCATCGAATCAGCCCCTGAGAAGTTTCAAGCAGCAATGGCCGCTGCTTATATGACCGGATATCGCCTTGCTATGATTATGGCCGGTGCAGGATCTCTTGCTATCGCTGCTTGGGCGAGTCCTAGTGATGCCTATCAACTGAGTGCATGGTCACTTTCCTACCTTGTAATGGCGGGTTGCATGTTTGTGGGTATAATAACTACTTTTATCTGTCATGAACCGGCATACCTCGATAAGCACAGCAATAAGCTTAAACAGATAGAAACTAAACTTGAACATCAGCACATCCCCCATTTTTTTTCACGGTTTATCGCATGGCTTGATATCGCGGTTGTCGCTCCTTTTTCTGACTTCTTTAAACGTTATGGTAAACAATCTCTACTAATATTATTATTAATTGGCACATATCGAATATCAGATATTGTCATGGGTATCATGGCCAATCCTTTTTATGTAGATATGGGATATACCAAAGGAGAAGTTGCAGCTATAAGTAAAGTCTTTGGTGTTATTATGACGTTAATCGGCGCAGGTCTTGGGGGAATATTACTAACCAGATATAGTACCTATTCCATTCTTTTTTTAGGTGCTTTTTTAGTAGTTATCACTAACTTAATTTTTGCTGTGCTTGCTTTTTCCGGCAAAGATCTTATCCTTTTAACAGTGATTATCTCAATGGATAATATTAGTGCAGGTATTGCCACAACCGCCTTTATCACTTATATATCTAAACTAACCAATATAGAATTTTCAGCAACACAATACGCACTATTAAGCTCGATGATGTTGTTACTGCCCAAGTTTATTGCAGGTTTTTCAGGGGTGTATGTAGATAGTTTTGGGTACATAAACTTCTTTATTAGCTCTGCTTTAATTGGTGTACCCGTTTTAGGCTTAATTGTACTATTGAAACGGGTGATTGAAGAAGATAACAGCGATGATGTGAATGAAAATTCAAAACAAATTAACAAGGTAACACTATGATAAAATTTTTCTTCTTACTGCCTATTATTATGTGCGCCATTTGGACTTGGTATCTTAGCGCTAATGATTATTCACTAAAGCAAGGTGTCAAAGGCTTTACCTACATCCTTGCCTTCAACACTATCATTGTTGGCTTCTTTGTCATGATGATTTATGTAACCCACTGATTTACTCTAAATAGTAATATTAAATATCACCAATACAGGGTTATTTAAGGCGTAATAATTTATTCTGACCGGCTTCTTACTGGTACCTGCTCAGACAATAAATTAACCCGCTATATTGATAAGAAATAAAGCAAAAGCTCTTTTTATGTCATACACTTAAGCTATGTTTTTATAGGGTTTTATTTGTCTTATGTTAATTGTCGATCAAAGTGTCTTAGATGATATTAGCCGTGGATTTTCTGTACCGGCCCAGCCAAAATTACTCCTCGAATTACTTAAACTTATGGCTGAGACTAGCCCTGATGTTAATGCTATCAGCGCCGCTATCAGTAAAGATATCGCCGTCAGTGCCGCTATTTTAAAAACCATTAACTCACCGCTATACGGTTTAAGTAGAACAGTGACGGATATCAAGATGTCCGTGAACTACATTGGTATTTTTGGGGTTGTCATGTTAGTTACTGGCAGCTTACTTAAAAAGAGCTTTGATCCTAAAAACTGCAGTATAGATTTAGAAGATTTTTGGCAATTCACATCAGATATTGCCAGTGTAGCAATGATAATAGGTCAAAGATTCAAACCCCAAATTGCCAATGATAAATTTTTTAGTTTAGGGTTATTTCATGCCTGCGGTGTGCCTGTAATGGCAATGAAATATGATGATTACCAGAAAATACTCGATGGTGGATTAACAACACCTGAGTTAGAGCTAACTACCGTTGAAGAAGCACACTATGGCTTTAATCATACAACCATAGGTTTTTATGTTGCTAGCTCGTGGCGTTTACCCAAAGATGTTTGCCAAATCATTCTAAGGCACCATGAGCGTTCTTTTTTAACTGAACTGAATGGCTCGGAAGCACAAGATTTATTTGCCGTATTAAAGCTATGCGAGCATTTGATGTCTTTAAAGTACTTGGAGCGCCCTTCTACTGATTGGCCCTATGTTGAAGAAAAAGTGCTCACAGTTATGGCTATTGATAACAACACATTACAAGCTCTCATTACGGAGTTTACTTGCATCAGTGCGGAAAGTACCAATGAGTAAATATAACTTTTTATGGTGTGATTCACTTAAGCTAAGTTAATTTTTCTTAGTTGAATAGCTTTACGATAAACCGTTGGTGAATTGCCCCCAAGAAAGTAGCAAGGCTCTAAAATCATCTAAACCACAAGCCGCTATTTCATTTTGATCAAGGTGAATATGCTCATCTGTTAACATCTCAGGCAAACCTTCACCACTACCATTTAATGAACCATTCATGCTGACGTTAGTTTGAATCGAAACATCTTCGTTATTTAAGGTAATAGAGTATTCGCTTCCGGTGATTAGTATCTCTTGCGACTGACCAGTTTCAATATTGTCTATCGCTGTGAGTAAGTCGGTAAGTTTGTTGACGTTATGTCCTACTTCAACTTCCATCCATGGACCTATGACCTCATGCTCTAATGAAAAGAGCGCTCTGGCTTCGCCTGTGATGGCGTCGTGTACAAATTCATATTCCATAGCCTTTCCTATAAATGGCAGTATAAAAGGGCCTACATTAAGTGTAGCAAAGCTTTACAGCTTTAAGACCAATTCTAATAAATTAAAGCGACTATTGTGCTTGCCACTGGCAAGTAAGTAAGGCACTGCTAGCCATTTGGCTATCTTCTTGCTGTAAGTATATTTGACCAACAAAGCTATCTTCAGTAGCAATAACACCGACACCTTTAGGTGTGCCTGTCATCACAATATCGCCATCTTCAAGACTAATAAAGCGCTGTAATTCTTTTAATATTTCATCCGGTTTAACCATCATTAAGCTGACGCCACCTTGCTGTTTTAACTCATCATTGATGACTAAAGACAAGTTTAACTGACTGAGGCCTTCTTCAGGTATAGCAACAAAGTCACTAAATACCGCAGAACCATCAAAAGCCTTAGCGCGCTCCCAAGGAAGGCCTTTAGTTTTTAACTTTCCTTGTACTTCTCGCTTAGTTAAATCTAAACCTAGGGCCACCGCAGTGAACTGCCCGCCTTGATACAAAAAACTTAACTCGGCTTCATAGTGTAAGGCATCATCATTATGCTTAGCACTAAGTGTTGTAGTAATGGCTGAATTTGGCTTTAAAAACACCACCATTTCATCCGGTATTTCATTGGCAAGCTCTTTGATGTGGTCGACATAATTACGGCCGATACAAACTACTTTTGATGGCGTGACTTGCTGCACCGATTTATCAATGGCAACTAAGGTGACTGTATTCATAAACGAACCTATTTAGCTTACTAAGTGATATTAGCGGGCATAGTAATGAGTTACGCCTTATTGGACAAGTGGATTTTCTGACTAACGGTAAAATATAAATGCATACACTTGATCATTAAGAGCAGTAGCCAACTAAACTCAAGCAAAAGACAAGCAGCAAAGAACACATACAAACTGGGCTCACATATTACCGCCAACAGTGATAAGCCACTGAGAATATGTAGATAGTAGAGCGCCAAGCCCTGTTTTTTGTTTAAAAACTCATGCATATGCGGAATAAACTGCATCGCTGAAAAGTCAATTAAACAACGCTGTTGCAAGTGGGTGTAACTCAAGAATGGCAATATTTTTAGTAACATAGCCTGGATTACTGACAGCAGATAAAAGTAGATGAAAATAGCGGTTAACAGCATAGTTTTATCTGGTAGTGCAATGAATAACGGCGTATCAGCTGAACGATAAAAACTATCGGGTAAGAAGTACAGTACATTAAGTAACAACAGCGTTGCCGCAGCCAGTTGCCAGTATTTAATACTGGTGTCGTCTATTTTACGCTTGCGTTGATTGATCACATAAAACAAGGTAAGTGCAAACACACCATGACTAATAACAATTAGCCCCAAGGCAAACTCGGCATAGACCATATAAACCAGCAAGAAGATAAAAATACTGACACTAAGATACTGCCTGATATATTTCGGCATATTAGGCGCGACATGAAACATAGGTAACACTTGAAAACTCACCGAAATAATTAAGATACCCGCCCAACCAACTAAACCGAAAAGCGCATGGATGTTGGTGAACTGCTTATCAAGAGTAAATGGCATTGTAATGCCTGCTCTACTTGCTAACAGTAATACTCCTAACAGCAAAACCACAACCAAGGATGTTAACGCTAGTCGAAAGCCATTAATGGCATCGCTCTGGCTTATTTTTTTTACTAATAGCCAAATAATAGCGCAGAGATAAATGCCAAAACCTAAACTGAGCAGTATTAATGCCGAAATCGTTAACCAGTTTTCTGCAAAGATAAAATTTAACATTAAGGCAATCACGCCAGCACTATATAGAATATGACTAGTGCTAGCCATTAGCCTAGGCTTGGCCAAGCCAATCCCGCCAATAACGGGCAGCAATTGTAATAATGCTCCCATCATTACCATAGTTAAAAAGCCTAAGGTAAAACCGTGAGTGAGCGCTAACATATTAGCTTGCCACCGACTGAGCCATAATGCTTCACCGGAAAATAAAATTAACAAAGCACAAGCAATGATAAAAAGTGGTGCACTGATAAAAAATCGAAAAGGTAAGTCGATAGGAGGTAACGCATTAAATGATAAGCCAGACATGTTCATGGCGAGCCTTTATTTTAACAAGGGAATGATTAACAGCTGCAAACAATTGCCTATGGAGGGTTGAACACTTCACCGTCAAAGTGCTGCTCAAACAAAAGCTGATCAATTTGACGGTAGATGAACAGCGAAATATTATTATCATCATGTACTTGGCAATGATAAGCCCAAGCCGCTTGATGTAATTTTTCATACAAAGGAAAGGGCTGTCGTCTATGAGTCACTAATAAGCAATGATCTGCTGGCAAACGCGCCAAGGCCGTAATTATCACAGTCATTGGCTCTGGCGGGGCAAGCTCAGTTACATCAACAACGACAAGCTTCATCATCCTTTAAGCAACTTTGCTGCCTTTAAAACCTTCAATAAGCTGATCACCATCGCTTAAGTGTTGCGCCATCATAGGATAAAGCATCATCTCTTCTTTCATATTATGCTGTTGCATCATCACCATTAAGGTTTCAGCTAAACCTAGGTACTCATCTTTGGCTTTTGCCGCCAGCGCATTATCTAACTCTTGCACCAAAGCACGCATCTGTTGATGTTCCATACGCATAACTTGAGTTGGCCCAGTGGTCATGCCCGTTGCTTGTTCAAATTGTGGAAATAACACCTCTTCTTCTTGCGCTAAATGTTCAGTTAATTCACTGGCAAAACATTGCCAATTTGTTAATGCTAATGGCCAGTTTCTCTCTGCCACAGCGGCTTCAGCTTGACAAAAAACTTCATCACATTCTCTATGTTTTGCTGTCATATACTCGGGAATTGAACTCATAACACTTCCTATTTTTTACTGTCAAATACCATTATCAATATTTGTATAGTAAAGCAGCGACTGAATTTGACCTTGACCTACATTAATAAAAGCGCGACAAACGAGAATTTTTTCTAATACCAATATGAAAAAAATAACAGTTCAACAATAGTTCGACAATAGCCTGGATAACAAACTGGTTACCAGTTCTCACTATTGATAACAGTTCTGGTCTGACCTTTGCGGTAGGCTCATTACCTTAATATTATAATAAATGGTCCCAAAGTCATGAGATTCAAGAAATCCTTATTAGCGCTATCGTTAACCTGCTCATCTTTTTACAGTGTTGGTGCTGCCTTTCAGTTAGCTGAGCACAGTGCTGCTGGTTTAGGTAGAGCCTTTGCTGGTGAAGCTGCCATTGCAGATGATGCTTCTGTTGTTGCCCGTAACCCTGCGCTTATGGCGCAGTTCGATACCATGGAATTCTCAATGTCAGGCACTTATGTAATGCCTGATGTCAGCTTAACCGGTATAGATGCATCAAACGGTACAAACCCTGCTGCATTAAATAATGACAGCATAGCGCCAAGTGCAATCATTCCGGCAATGTACCTAGTTATGCCTCTAAATGACAAATTTGCTCTCGGTTTTGGCACTTTCTCTAACTTTGGTTTAGCGACTGAGTTTCCTGAAGACTACGCTGCTGGTTCACTAGCTGGTGAAACTTCAATTACTACGGTTAACTTTAATACCAGCCTTTCTTATAAAGTGAATGACCAGTTTGTCATTGCTGGTGGCCTGAATATTATTTATGCCGATGCTTCGTTAGTGCGTAACTTTGGTGAAAATCCTTTGGGACTACCTGCTGACTTTGAAGCAGCCAATTTAGCCGGTGATGATATTTCTTATGGTTGGAACATAGGTCTGTCGTATGATTTTAATGAGAATCATCGTTTAGGCTTTAGCTATCGCAGTGAAGTAAAGCTAGAACTTGAGGGTGATTACAGCAATGACCTACCTCCAGAATACCTTGGTCTAGGCGGAAAAGTGGTACCTGGCACTATGAATATCGACTTACCGGCTATTATGGAATTTTCTGGCTTACATCAATTAACTGATACGGTTGCAGTGCATTACTCAGCAATGTGGACAGGTTGGAGCAGTTTTGATCAACTAGCCGGTTATATGGAAGGACAAAATGATCCAGTTTTTGCAAAAGAAGAAAACTTCTCAAATTCGATGCGTTATGCTTTAGGTGCTACCTACCAACTTAGTAGTAATATCAAGCTAAGAACGGGTATTGCTTATGATGAATCACCAGCCGATGAAAATCACATGTCTATCTCAATTCCTGATACTAACCGTATCTGGTTAAGTGGTGGTTTAAATTATACTTTCACCAATAAATCATCATTAGATTTTGGTGTTAGTATTGTTAAAGGTGAAGCTCAAACATTTACTGAAACTGATGATTTTGACCAAGATTGGACATTTGAGTCAAAAGGCGATGCTTACCTTGTTTCTGCACAATATAACCACGTTTTTTAAACGTGGTACTTTAGGCTAGAAGACTAATCAACCTTAAATCATTGAATAGTTGAATAGTTTTTTAAGAGAGTCCTCATCAACTTGGTGAGGACATCTTTAATCTAGCAAGCTTAGAAAAGAGTTTTTTAACACTTAGCTTTACCGCTAGTCTTTTACCGCTAAAAGATTACGAATAGACTGAGTAATTTCTTCAATATTATCCACATCAACTGGGGCAATGAAAATAGTATCATCGCCAGCTAACGTGCCTAAAATCCCCGCAGATTCACCCATACTATCTAGCATACGAGAAATTAATGGCGCTGCGCCAATACCGGTCTTTAAAATTATTTGCATATTATTATGCTTTACACTCAACACCACTGATTCAATTGACTGTTTAGACTTAGGTACTGCTAGCTCATCTGGCAGAATGTAAATCATTTCATTATTAGTATTGCGCGTTTTTACTGCGCCAAGCTTAGATAATAAACGCGAGATTTTCGCTTGTGACATATCATCGAAACCCTGTAGGGCAAGAGCTTGTGCTAACTGACCTTGAGAGCCATAACATTGCTCTTTTAATAAGCGCTTAAAGGCCTGAACTAATAAGGATTCTCTCTCTTTACGACTACTAGTCATTTAGCTTCTTCATATAATTAATTGGTATATCGTGATTCTACACTAATGATGCTTGCCAAGTGAATATTTATTCACTTGTCGATGCTTTATTTTAAACATGACTGTAGCCTTAAGCTAAGGCATTAATTTAGGTATAAGTTAAGGAATAACTTAAGCTTGAATAGCCGCCATATGGTTATCCCAACGCAGCTCATTGAAATCACCGCTAATTTGATAAGGTTTTAGCGGCTCATTTTGCCAAATAACCAACCCTCTACCGGTAGTAGCAATAAAACTGTCGGCTATTAACGTTGCTCCCGCAGCATCTTTTAGTTTATGACTGGCGATAAACTCATTGCTGTCTAGTTGCCAATAGGTCAGTAAATTTGCTTTAGGGCAAGTGATGGCTACGGTATTACGCTTACTGTTAATACAAACGCTGGCGGTATATTGCTTCATGCTACGCCAAGTTTTGGTCTCAGCCTTTAATAAGGTTAATTGCTCTTCGCCATGGTGAGAAATGGCAAGAGGCACTTCATCGGTTGAAGCGCCTTGATATTGCAATCCTGCAACCACTTTACCTTGTGAGCTAACCGCTAAATGTCGAATACTGAGCTGCTTATTTTCCAACTCAAATTTGGCTGCTATTTGCCCTGAGTCTAAAGCCATATAAGCAAGATTTGGCCGCATTGAATTAAGGTTTAACTTTTTACGAGCCTGATCTGGATGTGTTTGAATACCGCCATTAGCTATGACAATCTGTTGTTCATTTGAATTTGGCATCACCGCCAATTGATGTGGGCCAATACCACCCGAGTCATATTGCTCAATAATTTGTTGAGTTTTCCGGTCACGTAAAACAATAAGGCCTTTACCGCTGTGGTAATCATTTTCCGTAGTTAATAAAACACTATCATTTGCTATTAGTATTCCATGGCCATAAAAGCGCTGACCGGCACTAACGTCAATAGTATTAACCACTTCACCACGGTTAAAGTCTATCTCCAACACATAGTTCCCCGGGCGACGAGCAAATACCAGCGCATGGCCAGGTTTACTTTTTATGCCAATAACCTCATGGCCACGGGCAGGTAAGGCTACCTTACTAATTAATCGTCCTGTTATGTCAAAAGCTGCAGCAAAGAAGTTACCTTTATTATCACTACAGCCACTCACTAACCAATTTTTTTTGCCATTTAGCAATGAAGTAAGTGGTAAGGTGCTGATAGCGCCAACAGCACCAACAAAACCTAAACCACATAAAAATTTTCGACGACTGATCATATACTTATCTTCTTTTACTGCAAATTAAGCTCTTGTTTTAATAAAATACTTTTTGACCGAGGCGCGTGGAAAATATCATAGCTTCACTAGATAACTCCCTCGTCCTCACTTTTGATAAAAAGCGCAAAAAGCATTTAAACTAACACCCTAAAAACTATATTTAACACCGACGATTACTTGCCTAGGTTTACCTGGACGAGCACCAAATGGTCGACGAGAAACAATCACTTCTTCATCGGTAATATTATCAACTTTACCGTATAGTTTTATTTGCTTATTAACTTGATACCAAGCAGAAAAATCAACTTGTATTAACTCATCTGTCGTTAAGCCCTCAAGCTCAGTATTACTGCCTGCCGCTTCACTCATCTCAGTGATATATTTAAACAACAAAGAGGCTTGCCAATACTCAGCTTGTAAGCCAGCTTCTATCGATAATTGCTGTTCCGGTAAATAAGGTAATTCATCGCCCACTTCGACACTGCCCCATTGAGAGAAAGTTGAATCAAAGCTATTTTGGAATTCCGACTGACTATAGGTATAAGCCACTTTTACCGGCACAGTTAAGCTATCGGTTAATTGCCAACTAATGCTAGTCGACGCTTCGATACCATAAACATCAACTTCACCACCATTGAACTCTTGATCAAGTTTTTGTATACAACCACTAGAAAAAGTACAGGCGCCTTTTAGATTACTGTAATCATTATAAAAGCCAATCACCTCTCCTTGAATATCGTCTGTGCTGTAACGCCAGCCAAATTCATAATTCCAACTTTCTTCGGGAGCAACATTACTTGCTTGTCCTGGGCTATTCGGCACATAACCTTTATTAACACCAACCAGTAAACCGTGATCTGCGGTTAACTGGTAAAACAAACCTGCGCCGGGTAAAAACACCGTATCTGAATTTTTGTCAATGCTTGGTGCATCAACACTAGTATTACCATTAGCAAGATAATCTATCGCCTCGCCTTCAATGTGTTCAACACGCAGACCAAGGGTAATATGAAAATTATCAATTACCGCATTAACATTGGTAAAGGCAGCAATTGCCGTTGCCGTATCATCATTATGGGTAATAATCTCACTAGGCGTGCCGTTTAGCTCCATAACACCCGATTTCATATCATAATAACTCGCCGTATGTTTGCGAGTAACATTGTCTTGATGCAGACGAATGCCGCTGTCAACAATCACTTCAGCCGAAGCAATGCTAGTATCCCAAGTTAACTTAGTTTCGATACCTTTTGAGTAATAACGGCGATCATTTAAGGTAAAAATTAACGCTTCTTTATCGGTTAAACTATCACGGTCGCCGCGCAGCACTTCCATAAAGAGTTTATTCACACCGGTATCAGGCGAGGTTAAAATCGTTTGCATACTGCGGTTAGTATTAAAGCTATTAAATCTGTCCCAGTCTCTATCAAACTCTCTGTGATATGCCTGACTGAATAGACTAATGTCATCAGTTAATTCAATATAATGTGATAGCTGAAATTGGTAGTGCTCCCAATCCATTTGATCTTTTTGACTGGCTAAGTAACGAACCTTGCCATCTTGGCCAAAATCTTCATCAGTTAAACCTAAGTAAGTTTCATTCGATACTTCTTCACCATAGCCCATTTTAAATTGGAAGAATTGATTGCTTGCGGATGAAGATGGCACATAGTTCAGCTTCATTATCACTTCGTTTTTTTCAAAACCGGTATCGAGCGAATTACCCTGAGCATTGATCAATGATTTAAAACCATCAGAGCCCAAGTGAATAGCTTCCACTAATACGCCAATTTCTCCTTTGCCGGTTATCGCATTATCACTGGCGATATTTTGCGAATAGTAGCCATGGGCTTTTTGATAGTTGTCTTGACCGTAAGCCAAGTCAATCATGCCTTCTCCGCCCTGATCGACAGTATTTTCAGTAATACCACGGGAGACCATATTAATTGCACCGCCAACCGTATTAGGTCCATATTGAATAGCCGATGGGCCTTTGAAGATTTCGACTTGGGTCATGCGTGACATCATAGGGAAATAATAAGCCGCCGGTGCTGCATAAGGTGCTGGCGCAATTAAAATACCATCTTCCATTAAAGCAATTTTACTACTTCGCTCTGAAGTCGCGCCGCGCAGACCAATATTAGGGCGTAAGCCATAACCATCTTCTTCGCGTATATAAACGCCTGGCACACTTTGCAATACCCGGTGTATATCATCAAATTCGAATAAATCTAATTGCGCGGCACCAATCACTACTGCCGAACCTGTCGCAGTCTCCAGCTGATTATGACTACCAAAAATGCTAATCACTTCTACTTTCTTATTTACTGAGGACTTTTCATCGCCACTTGGGCTTTGCTCATCTGCAGCAAAACTATGCTGACTAGCGAATGTTAAGGCTAAAGTCAGTGCTAACGCCACAGGTGTTTTTGCTACTACTAATGTTGTCATTTCCTGAACCTCTAATCGCCGTCATTTGAGTTAAAACCGATATTAATATCAGTGGCTTGGACAAAGTCGACGGTCAACACATCTCTAAGCGCTCGTAATGCATCAATGGTGGTGGTGATTTGCGCACGACCTTCCGCGGTTTTCAATAAGGTTTCATAGTTGCCGGTTAGCTCGTTAGCGGCAGTAATTGAGCCATCAATTGCCGTTAACATTTCCGTGGCTATATTTTGTTGGCTTAAATGGTCAATTAAAATGTTATCAAAGCCATGACCTCCACCTGCGCTATAGATAACCTTGAAGGTGGCGATATTATTTTGAAGACTAGTAACCGACTCATCACTTAATACATGCTCGGCAATCGTTGGAATGCCAGGACTAGCAACCGATAAAGGTACTAACATTTTTTCATCTTTAACACGTTCAATTTGCTCAAGCCAGTTAGTGACTAATTCTTCAACGGCATCTTTTTTACTGCTGAAATCACCTGTGCCTTGGGTAAGTTGTGCATGATAATTACCTCCCGCTATTTGCCATTCACTATTAACTGCTGCACTGATAGTGGCAACGTTGGCGCTTATTGCCGTTAATACTTGACAGCGCTTGTCTTTATCACTGGCATTAAGCAAGTTATCTTGATTTTCTTCGGGAAATAATAATAGCTCTAGTGCTGGCAAACCTTGGCTACCGACACTTTGCTTAGCAATAAAAGCTTCGTTAATTTCTTCACTGCTAGCAAGTAAGTTAGCAACCCCGCGGCCGACATTGTCTTTACTATCAGGCCAGTAATGCAGTCTAAAAATACGATTATCATTAATAATCGGCCCGACTTTTAACCAGGCAATAGTTTGCCAACTTGCTACTACTGCACGCCATGATTGTTGTAGTACTACTAGCTCGTCATTGTTATTGCTTGCTTTAGCACAAAATTCAGAAGTTTGGCTGCTAAGCGCAGTGGAGCTAGCTTGCAAGTTTTGATAACTTGGCAAAACATGATTATTGGCTAAATCAGTAAGCCACAAACCGAATTCATCTTCGATAGTGGTCCCTGGTGTTGCCGGTTCAGGATCAATAGGATCAGTAATTGTTTCAGAGCTACCGCCACAAGCTGTTAACGCAGCAGCAAAGAACAAGCTAGTGAATACTCGCGTTGGTGTTTTAGTTAGAAATTTCATGTTAGTTTTTATCATTGTCTGGTTAACTTCCATTGAATTGTCCTAGATTGCCTTTACAAATTTAACTAAGGCATCTCGTTGTTGTTTGTTTAGTGCTACATAAGCCTGTTTAGCAGGTCCTGCTTCTCCGCCATGCCATAAAATAGCTTCGCTGATCGTGCGCGCTCTACCATCGTGTAAAAAGCGTTGCTGCCCGGTTTTATATTTCTGTAAGCCAATTCCCCACAAGGGCGCGGTACGCCACTCTCGACCACTGGCGTTAAATTCATGAACACCGTCGGCTAAGCCGTCACCCATATCATGTAAGGCTAAATCGGTGTAAGGCCAAATGGTTTGTTTGGCTAGTTCCTTCACTGGATAGTTTTCATCGGTGACATAACTTGGCCTATGACATTGCTGGCATTGCAGTTGATAGAATAATTCTCTACCTGTTTGCACTGTTTTACTTTTTAGATTTCTAGCCGGAGGCACGCCGAGTAATTCATTAAAGGTGACGGTAAAGTCGAGGCGATTATCCGGTATTTCTAAATCAGCCAAACTATGGCCGCCATACTCGGCAGCATAGTTACAAGCCATTTGTGTTTTAGTACAACTTTCATCGGGGAAGCTAGTATTAGTAATACCAATGTCATCGCGAAAGGCGGCAGCGACTTGCTGATGCAAATTAGGTTGTTTAGCTTTGAAACCAAAGCGCCCTACTTCTATGTCGCCAGTTATGACATTAGGCACACGGTTATATTTTGCCGAGATACCATTACCATCACTATCATTGATGTCTTCTTGACTAAGTAAATCAGCCGTTTTGATGGCATTGAGTAAACCCATACCAAAAATATTGGGCGCCAACCTAACCGACAAACCTATATGCGGTGCAAGTTCGCCATAAGCTAACTTTGTTAGTTGATAACTCGGTTTAAATAACTGATAAAGCTCACCATCGGCAAAACTGCCTGATATTTTGTCATAACTTTTATCTAGCCAAGCTTCACCAACGTTGTCCGTGTAAGGCGATTTTTTTATCATGGCAGCATCAGTTAAACGGTAGCTGATTGCCCTTGGCTGAATTTGACCGCCATAGATAGGATCTACACCGGTTATGTTTGCATCCTTACTGCCTAAACGCACCACTAATGATAAAGGTAAAATATGACCTACTTCATCAATTCTGGCGCGTGAACCTGCGGTATGACAGGCAATACAAGAGCGAGTATTAAATAGCGGCCCTAAGCCATCACGATTACCGGTGGCACTAGGCGCCGCTACCCAAGGATCACGGAAAAAGGAAAAACCTGTCCAAAAATCTAGTTGTTGTTTACTACTAAGTTTCTCGCCCGGATAGAGGTAACTGGCATACAAACGTTTATGAGTGATACCACCACCGGTTTTAATTTCACTTTGCTCAAATACAGGAGCTTGCGCTTTATTTTTAGTATCTGTTTCCGGCTTATCACAGGCCGATAAAGTCGCTACCAGTCCGGTGATAAATAGAGATTTTGTTATTAATCGCATTAAACTACAGCGCCACATCTTATAAGGATTTAAGGAAAGCAAGTAGCTGTTCACGCTCAGCTTTGCTGTAATTCATAAAGACTTCTTTAGATTTTTTAGCTTCACCGTCATGCCATAAAACCGCTTCTTCAATGGTGCGAGCACGTCCATCATGTAAAAAACTTGCATCTTGATTAACAGTTTGTACTAAACCTAAGCCCCATAACGCCGGAGTTTTCCATTCAGTGCCGCTGGCATCACCTTGAATAACGCCATCTGCTAAGCCATCACAGCGCTGCACATATAAACATTCTGCGCCCGATGAACAAGATAAACCATCCGTTGTTTCTCTAGTCACTACACATGAGCCGCCCATGTCATGCAGTAATAAATTGGTATAAGGATAAATAGTTTGATTTGACAATACCGCAATAGATTCAGCATGCTGAGTGTCAGTATTAGCAGTTAAACCACCTAAAGTTAATTCACCAAGTTCACTACCTTTAGCATCACCAGTTACATGACGTGGTGTATGACAGCCACTACAATTTGCTTGTAAAAATAATTTTCGGCCCGCAGTCACTTCCTCAGTCCAAATATCGCTATCTTTATCATAACCACGGCGGGCAGGAACGGCTAAAACACGGTTATAGAATTCAACTAAGGCAAGTGAGTGATCACCTAAATCAACCACATCACCCGTTTTATTTTCTTGTTCAGCAGCAAATAGACAAGCAAGTTGTGTGTCTAAACACGGCTCACTAGAAATGACACTGGTAGATACACCCATATCGCCGTTATAAGCACCAGCAACTTGTTGTAACACCGTAGGGTTTTGCGCTTTGTATGCGAAACGACCAATGACCTTTTCATCATTGCCTTTAGTCGAGAAAACATTTGTCACCATGGAAGCGCGACCAGAAATACCATCGCCGTTAACATCATCTTCATCAACAAGGGCAAGTAAATTTTCTTGTGGAATAGCATCCAGTAAACCAACACCAAATGCTTGCGGAGCCACACGCGCAGAAAAACGTATATCGTCCATAAAAGGGCCATAACTTAAATCACGCACTTTATAAACTGGGTTACGTAAGGCGTAAGCTGTTCCATCTGGATATGAACCAATGATGGTTTCAAAAACGATGAATGGAAATGCTTCACCATAAAGCTGGACACCACTGACAGAACCATCATGTTTAGAAAAACCGGCACTCAAAGCATTACCATCCATAAATCCATGAATGGAAAAAGGTTGAATTTGGTCACCATACATTGGATCCGCTTCACCTTTGCCATTGGCTAATTTAACCAACATACTGCTCATTGGTGTAGTAGGTGTACCAGGGACTACGCCACGACCATCATTTAAATGACAACCTTGGCAACTACCGGTACTTAAAATTGGCCCTATATCATCATCTGGCGTGCGAAATAGGTGATCACCTTGGGTAAAAAATCCGTCTAACTGAAAGTCATCAATAATCAATGCTGGTTTTCTGCTAAAGGCATTCTCATTACTGACAAATACGGTGGCATCACCACCTGATAAATATTCCAACTTATCTATTACATCGATACTTATAGGTGTTAAACCACTGTGGTCCAGTACTGGCTCTGGCGTTGTTGGCTCAGGTATTGGCGTAACTGTCTCTACAGGATCAGAGCCTCCACAACCTGATAAAACTGTACTGAGTAAAAAGAAACTTAGGAAAATAACGACTGCGCTTTTATGCATTATTGTGCTCTCAATTTATACCCAAACTACTTCAAGGTGCTCATTTCAGGACGGCTGAATCCTGCTTCTTGAGGTTGTTTCGGTATATACATGCTTGGCTTTAAACGAATTAATCCACATAAATGAATACTCACTTATGTGGATGGTGATATCTTTGTATATGGTAATGGGCTCAACTAAAGCCCATTACCTACAAACAAAATATTTACTAAAACAATTGCGTTTTAGATATCTTGGTCTGTATCACCTCTAAGGTCATTTTTTGTAACACCAAGTGCATCAATTACAGCTTCAATATCATCAGTTTGTGCAACTAATGCGTCAATAATTGCTTTAATATTTGGTTGAGTAATGCCTTCTTGAATTAAAATATCAAATGGCATGCCTGTTTTAGCTTTAGTATCAATTACCGCAGCAGCAGCCATAGTTGCTTCTAACGCACCACGTAATTTGTTAGCTAATTCATGCTGTTCTTCAACTACTAGTAAGTCATAAATTGAAGCGCCTTCAATCACTTCACCGTCAATGCGAACATATTTAGCGTTAAAGCTGTTTTGTACACCTTTGGCATTTAAGAAAATATCTCTGTGAGTGTTATCACTAAAACAAGAATGTTCATCTTCTTGAGAATTTTCAATTAAGGCAATATTGATACGTTCGCCGGCTAATTCACCGAAACTTAAACGACCCATGCCTTCAAGAATTTTTGCTAACGATACATCGCCACCAGCAACAAAGTTCTGGTAGTGTGCACCGGAAACTGGTTCCCATTGCTCGGTAACTGCTTTCAATTCTTTAATAAGTAATTCAGCAGTAGTCACTAGGTATTGACCACGACGAACACAAATATTATCCGTTGTAGCAACCGTACCTGAAGTACATGCGTTAACTGTATTTGAATAATCTGTTACTGGACGTTGACCAGCCGAATTATCACGTGTACCAGCACCTGATAAATCTTTGTTTAAATCCTGTCCCCATAATAAAAACTCAATCGCGTGGTAACCTGTAGTTACGTTACGGCCATCTTCACCATGCTCAAAAAGGCCTTCTAAGGTCGCAGCATCAATGGTTGAGTAATCAGTGGTGTTAGCAATAATGTTATCAGTGATTGCATTAGCTGGGCTTTCCGGACCAGATAAACCATCTACAGGCTCTACGTAATCAATAATTGCTTCACCTAATGGCCATGCATTGATTAAACCTTCAGGGCCTTCACCAGCATCATCTTTGCCTAATGTGCCATCAGCTTTTAATTCATCGATAGGACCTTGGCGAAAACGGTAAACTTCAGTTTGTCCGTATGGTTCGCGTGAATCTAGCCAAGCTTGTTTTGCTAAAGCAAAATTAGCCGTTGTTGGCGCTGCAACAAATGACTCAAGAACAACTTTAAGCTCAGTAGCACTGATTAGTGCGTCTGAATAAGCTGCATAAGCAATATTAGCGTTAGTTTTAATAACATCGTCACGGGTAACAAAAGTACTTACACCGCTTTTACCGGCAGCACCGTCTACGCCAACAACACCTGAGATACCGTCATCGCCGTCTTCTACACAAGCCGTTAAGCTTAAAGCAACGATTAATGCTGCTGATATTTTTGAAAAAGAACTAAATTTCATGTTTACCCTAATCCCTAAAAGTTAAATTACAAATGATAATGGTTCGCATTATAACTATGATTAAGATTATGTCTACACTTTGTTACATCTTTTAAACATAAATAACGCATTTTTCATATAGCGCGCGGTATTAACAAACTACCTTTGTAGTGATAACGGCCATTTACACGCTTTTAACCATTATTTTTAGTGTTTTTTTGACTCTAGCCCTGTACTAGCGCAAAATCCGCACGTGTTAACAAATAGTAACGTCGCTATATGCGAGCTATTAACGAAGAAATAACTAAGAAATTTTTGTTAGGGATATTATGAAAAAACTTAAACAATTACTTACCTTAAAAGTAATGCTGCCAGTACTAGCGCTAAGCAGCACGGTAGCATTAGCCGATGAAGGTATGTGGCAACCAAACCAATTACCAACAATCGCCAAAGAATTAACTAAAGCGGGCTTAAAATTAAACCCCAATGACTTAACCGAACTAACCGGCTTCCCTATGGGCGCCATTGTTAGTCTTGGTGGTTGTACCGCATCATTTGTTTCTGACCAAGGCTTGGTGGCAACTAACCATCATTGTGTATACGGCTCAGTACAATACAACTCAACCGCAGAAAACAATTTACTTAAAAATGGTTTTTTAGCTAAAAATTTCGCTGAAGAATTACCGGCAACACCAGGTAGTCGCATTTATGTAACAGAAGAAATTACCGAAGTAACTAAACTAGTAAAATCAGGTATTTCGAGCAAAATGTCCGGTAGTGACCGCTATAAAGCAGTTGACACAAATTCAAAAAAATTAGTCGCTGAATGTGAGAATGATGATAGATACCGCTGTAGCGTAGTTAACTTCCACGGCGGTTTAGAGTATTACTTATTTAAACAGCTAACTATTCGTGATGTGCGTTTAGTCCATGCGCCAGCTAGCAGTATTGGTAAATATGGCGGCGATATCGATAACTGGATGTGGCCACGTCACACCGGTGATTACGGTTTTTACCGCGCTTATGTTGGTAAAGATGGTCAACCTGCTGATTTCAGCAAAGACAACGTACCTTATAAACCTAAACATCACTTAAAAGTAAACAAAAGCAGTGTTGATGACGGTGATTACATCATGGTACTTGGCTACCCAGGCCGTACTAACCGTTACCGTACAGCTTATGAAGTTGAAAATACTTTTTCTTGGACTTACCCACACGCTAAAGCTTATCGCGAAGAGATTATTGATTTAATTCATACTCACTCTGAAGTTGGCAGTGAAGCACGTATTAAATACGAAAGTACCTTAGCGGGCTTAGCAAATTATGCTAAAAACTATGGCTCAATGATCCACAGCTATAACAAAGGTACTTTTTTACAACGTAAACAAGAGCTTGAAACTAACTTAGCTAAGTGGCTAAAAAGCAGTTCAGAGCGTAAAGCACAATACGGTGATACCTTATCAGGCTTAAATAAGCTTATTAAGCAAGATGACAAACAACAAGCACGTGACTTGATTCTTGGTTATATGCGTTACAGCAAAATGTTAAGTACAGCTAAAAGCTTACACCGTTTAGCTATTGAGCAACAAAAACCTAATCTTGAACGTGAACGTGGTTATCAAGAACGTGATATTGCCCGTTTTGAACAAGGCATGAAGTCTGTTGATCGTCGTTTTGATGAGAAAATTGATAAAGAAATCTTAGTTGCCATGATTACGCACTATGTTGCGCTACCTAAAGCTGAACGTCTTAAATCATTTGATCAATTCTTCGGCTTAACTAACAGCACAGCTAAAAACTTCAATGAGAAGAAGCTACGTAAGCAATTAAGAAGAATGTACAAAAGCACCAAACTTAACTCACAAGAGCAACGTTTAGCCTTGATGAATAAATCGGTTAGCGACTTTAACAACAGCAAAGACCCGTTTATTCAATTAGCGGTAACTAGCTTTAAAGAGCGTAAATCCATTGAAGATCAGTCAAAAGAATTAGCGGGTAATATTCAAGCTTACCGTCCTAAATACATGGAAGCGTTAATTGCTTATTTTAACGATAACAACTTACCAGTATATGCCGATGCGAACAGCACTTTACGTATTACTTACGGTAATGTTAAAGGTTACTCTCCGCAAGATGGTTTAACGGCTACGCCTTATACCACCCTTGAAGGTATCGTTGCTAAAGATACTGGTGTTGCACCATTTGATGCGCCACAGAAGCAATTAGAGCTAATTAAGAACAAGCATTACGGCGAGTACGCGAAAAAAGCCCTTGGCTCAGTACCAGTTAACTACTTAGGCACCCTAGATATTACCGGTGGTAACTCAGGTTCACCTACATTAAACGACAAAGCTGAATTTGTTGGTTTAGTGTTTGACGGTGTTTATGAAAGCATTATTGGTGATTGGGATTACGATACTAAGTTAAATCGCTCAATTCACGTTGATGTGCGTTACATGCTTTGGGTTATGGAGCACGTAGATGGCGCCACTAACCTAATTGAAGAGATGGATATTGTTGAGTAAACATTAGCTCAATTAGGGTTTAACAGCCTCTGAACATAAAAATCCGGCTATATGCCGGGTTTTTTATTATCTTTGTTAAAAATAAGTTAGGTGCATTTTGTATCACTAACACTTAACTAATGTTAAACCGGCAACTAAGTCACCTTGATGTGCGTTACATGCTTTGGCTTATGTAGAATGTAGGTGGAGCACTTAGATGGCGCCACTAACCCTATTTTAAAAATAGATGAAGAAATGGATATTGTTGAGTAAACATTAGCTCAATTAGGGTTTAACAACCTCTGAACATAAAAATCCGGCCATGTGCCGGATTTTTATTTTTATCAGGTAGGAAATTCGCGGGTTCACTTGTACGGCTTGGTAAAATACAGAATATTAAAATTAATCCCAACACATTTTTTACTATCACTCTTGAAAAAAAACCTAATGACCATATTAATTAATTAGCTAAGGCCGTCATTTACTTAAAATGGCGTATGGATTAAAAATAAAAGGGAGGGACAATGCATAACTTTTTGATACAGTTTTTAATAAAATTATTACTACTACTTAGTGCATCCCTGTCATTACATTCAGCTCTGGCTTTACCTTTATCTTCGGTATTAGCAAACAAATACTATGCTGTTACTGATCCTGCTGACCTAGCAGAACAATTCAACGCTAGCACAGTGCTTAACGACTTTACTTATCGGAAAAGTGTTCAGTCAAACCTTCATTTGAGTCTACAGACATTATTACAACAAGAGCATAACTACAGCCAAGTTAGCGCACTTTTTCTCGCTGCAATGTTTGCAGCTGATATCGATATTACCCAAGTCAATGTACAAACACTTGCTCGCTTGGCCTATCAAGAACAACTCATCACTCACACTTATATCCAAGGCAGGCAAAACGCTTTGTATACTCAAAAGTCTTGTTATCAGGCAAAGTTACAATCCCAGCAAAATTTTTCTTAATTTAACTTTACGCTAGCGCCATATTTTTTTGGTAATAGCAGCAGCTACTGTTTATTTTAGGAAAATCCTATGGAAGATTTATTTTATTTGATGCTGGCCCCGTGGCTACTTTTTGTTGTATTGGCGATTACTGCCTGTTGGTTATTAAAGCTAGCCAAAAAACGTAAAGGCATCGCTTTTGCCTTTGGTGTATTTGTGCAGATGTTCAGCCCTGACCCTATGGTCGAACAAACCATAAAAATGGTGCAAGTTGATAAAAGAGTCATCAAACAAAAGCAAGTGGATGCTATAAAGGAAAAGAGCTGATTTCTATGGCTAGTCAGTTGCTTATGGCTAATAGCATTACCTCGAGATGACTACATATTTTAAAGCCACTCTTGCTCTGATGAGGCAACTGTCATGTCACTAACCGTTTCACCGGTATGAGCAGTACTTGCCGGCTCTACCATTAAAAAGTGAGTATCCGGTAACGCTTTCGGACAATGTTCAACCCCCTTAGGCACTACATACATTTCGCCCGGATTAAGCACTATATCCCCAGCTTTTAATTGTAAGGTCAATTGACCTTTAAAGACGATAAATAACTCATCTTCCTTATCATGTTTATGCCAAACGAGTTCACCATCACCTTTTGCTATTTTGACCAGTTGACCATTAGACTCGGCAATGACTTTAGGTGACCAGTGATCATCAAACAATGAGAATTTTTCGTTGATATTAATTTTATTCATAATTTTTATTTAGCTTATTTTTAGGTAATTATGGCGTTAATGATAGCGCTAGCTTTTAGTTGAGATTTTTCGGCCTTTTAGACTAATGATAAAACCAATAGCGATCAACAATGCAGATAAAATAAGAAATATACCCACACCGACAAAATTTTGCCTAAACAAATGAAAGACCACAACTAAAGACATCACGATGGACGCCCAATAATAATTTTTTGCTGTTGTTAATAACTTGCTCATACTCGCTCCTTTGATCAAGTAACTATAGTTAAGTTTGAGCTAAGTTTTAGCTATGTTTTTATTCGTCGGTTGCGCTAGCGTTATTTCTTATCGTGGCTTGCTAAGCTTTACTTTACCGCTTTCCGTAGTGCTTTCTTTAAAAGAAGGCTATTAACAAAAGCACTACTGTCATCAAGCTTGGTTAGGATACTTTTAGCAGGCAAACAATCATCATTAACAAATTCAATGATGCTTGGCTCTGGCGAGCAAAAAAGCAGATCAAATGTCAAACGATCCATGCCATACAAACCGCGATGGATCATATTGGCAGAGAAAACTAATAAATCTCCAGCGAACAGTTTTATTGATTTTCCTTGCGACAACGGCTGATTATTTTTATGACCGTCAAGCTCAAGACGGACCTTTAGCTCTTCGGCACTATCCCAACGCTTATGTGTTCCAGGAATGAGTTCAAGGCCGGGCTCATCAACTAACGGCAGACGAAAGTGAAGAGCATCACCTCCAGCTAAAGCCGCTTTCTGTTGTTCAACAGATAAATGATATTGTGGATCTCTATGCCAATAATTACTTTGCTGCTTATTAACGGGATCAAAGAATAACTGGGTATTTAAGAAACAAGGCTGTTGTGGTATTAGCTCATTAACAATATTCATAACCTTAGTTGAGCCAATAAAGCTGAACAATCGATTTCTTTGTGTATTATTTAAATATTCATTACTGGTAAGATACGCCGAGTTAACCGCTTGTTGACGATAAAATTGTGCATTTTTCTTCTGCCATAACTGATGAAATTCAGTTAATACCGAATGTAATTCAGAAACTTCCATATCGTTAAGGAAGTTTCGAATCAGTAAGTAGCCCTGTTTTTGATATATTTCTTTCATCACTGCCCGCCTGATTTTACTTGCTAATTATGGCTAGGCTCAGCTATGCACTCAACATTACTAGTCAGCATTTTCTTCATCCCTGCATAGTTTTGATAAAAATCCAGGTGAGCGGATTTTGAGAAAGTATCCTCTCTTAGCTCATATTGAGAAATCCACTCGATTAACATAGCTAAGTTCGCATCTTGTGTCGCTTTAGAATCATATTTATGAGGCTCCCACGGACGATTTTTGGCATTGACAATGCAATCATCAATGCATAGATTCATAAATAGTATTTCTGTTGATGCTGACTGCGCAATGGTTAATAAGTCACTATAACAGCCTTCGATAACCCAGCTTTCATGCTGTTGAATAAATAGCTCTATGGCTAGCGTACTTTCAACTAAAGGCGTTCTTGTTGGTGGAGTAGTAGCTTGCCAAGCGAGCAAATCGAGATCTAAGTGGGCTAGCTTTTCTGTTTTAGCTAATCGCTTAGCTAAGGTAGATTTACCACTGGCTGAATTGCCAAAAATTAATACCTTTCTCAATATTTACTCCCATCAACCTAAAAACTATGTCAGTTAATATCACATACTTTTAAGGCTTACGAAACCTTGCTACCTTGCAAGAACAGGTTAAATAAACATACTAATGTGCTTCTTGAACAAGCCAATTGTCTATTAACATAATAAAGTCATCTTTTTCTGTTAGCTTTAATGCAATTGAAAGCACTGTATTTTCATCAACTAGGTTCACGTCTTTGGAGAAACTAACTCCTGCCGATAGACCGACATTTTTTTTATTACCCGACTTTCTTTCAAGGTTAATCATTGCCAAGTTTTCAATGGCTGGTTCACTTAGCTTTAAGATGAAGATATCCATTGCCGGCCGACTGAAGAAATAGCCATTTTCTGCAGGGATTTTATCTATGCTTACCCGCTCGAGAGGAAAAGAGTATGTTCTTTGGCCCATTTCATCCTCAACGATTGCCGATAAAGTTACCGAATCAACAGGATCAAAAGTAGCATTACTATTTATAGTTACTTTAACGGTGATACCAAGCGGGTCAACGAGGAAAAAATCGTCCGGTTTAGCATCCGAAAAATGCATCATGGTGGCTAGCGGCACACTCGAACATGCCGTTGTCAGTATGGTGAAAAGTAAGGTAAAAATAACTATTGAATACTTCATTACTTGTCCTTGTGAGCCAATATGTTGATGAGAAAGTGGGCTAATGGAATGTGTGCTAATGAGCAAGTGTGTTAAATGGCTTGGCTATAAATAAATCGCGATACGATGGCTTAGCAATCAGTCTTTTTATTTGGCTTTGATTTTTTTGAGTCGTAGCAGAACATTGTCCATTCTCTAATAAATATATCGCCTCGGTTAACATCGGATCATTACTAGAGCCCCAATCTCCTGCCACGCTATCAATCGCCGGACAATCCACCTCGAAGCCATCAAAAAAGTCACCATAGCCGTCGGCATTATGATTATGATGCGTAATAGCAAAGACAACTTCATCACAGAGTTGCGACGCTCTCATGCCCACAGGTTTACCATACGTTTTTTGCCCTACTAATTTAACGTCTAAAAAAGGCTTTAACGAATTGATCAATACTTCACTACCCGATGCAGACTCTTCAGTAGTGATAAAAACCACCCTCGTTAAACTTAAATAATGTTCTGCGTTATTAAGATTAAACAATTCAACCGCACTGACATGGTTGGCGTTATTAGTCGCGGCATTATAAATTTCCCCTAGTACATTATCACCCCCAATTTGACTGGCTAATTGGTTAGACATTCGAGAAGTACCGCCATGGTTATAACGTAAATCGACAATGAGTTCATCGACATTTTGCTCATTGAAATAGCGAAAAGCTTGATTGAGATCTTCACTACTTGGGTCAATAAAACTGTTATAAACCAGATAACCAATTTTACCAATATCTGACTCAATCACCTCAGTAGCAAAAATGGTATTGGTGGTTACTGTACTTTGTCGCATTTCGTTGGTAACTACGGTGCCATCAAGCTTACGCCAAGTAAAAGCAACCAACTGAGTTTGGTCAATAGAGTCCCAGAACCCTGACCAGGTAAAATCATCCTGGCTGAGTACTTCACTTAATTTTATTCCTGCTATGTGAGTAATGCGATCGCCACGACTTAAACTAATTTTTTGTGCATTACTAAATTCAAAAACAAAGTTAACGATTAGTTCATGGGTAATGGCATCTGTGCTATTACCCATGCCATAACCAAACGTTTGCGCATTAACAAACATGTCATCACTTTCTTTTTTAGAGACAACAAAACTGAAACGATCAATCGGATTTTTCTCTTTAATGTCTGCTAATAAGTCTTCTATAGAAAGAAAGTCTGCCAGCACTGTGTTTTGATCTAAGGCATCATTCCATAGGTACCAATCATTCATATAACCCCACATGGCAATATTTTTTTGGTTTTGGTCACTACATACTTGTGCATCCATAGTGATTACCTGACTATCTCCTTGGCCTTGTTCTTCTTGGCAAGCTTGCAGCACAAAAACCAAGCACAACATATTCAATATTTTTAACATTAATATTCTATTCCTTTAAATTGAGTTGTTAAAACGTCATACATAGCCATATAGATAACCATAAAAATAGCCCTCAGATTTTGAGACATAATCTATGTTAATCGACTTTGAAAATACTACTTTACGGTGAGAAAAAGCCAACAACAAGGGGTAAAACCCCAAAGGATTACAGCAAATAAGTGAAGCGTATATCACTACCACTAAAAAAGGATTAACTAGCTGTTATAAAAAGATAATAACAACAAAAATAAAGTGATTTTATTTGTTAAACGGTAGATGAATAACTGAGAAAAAGTAGAGTTATTTAGGTCTAAACCAGCTTTTTGGCTTCATTTAAATATTTTCGTCCGACGGGCACTGTTTCTTTGCCTAGCTGTAAATCATAATCGGCTGATGTTCTGCGTTGAAGTGACATAACTTGCAGTGGATTAACTAAGTAGGATTTATGTATACGTATTAAATATTCATCACCAAAGCTTTCAAGCAAATTCTGTAAATTACAGGCTAATTCAATTTTACTTTTACGGTGATTTTTTTTATAAACAACTAAGCTGTCATTACCTAAAGCTTGCACATAAATAATATCCGGTAAAAAGGCGGTTACTTTAGCAAGCTCTGGAAAGAGTTTATGATCAACAACATTGTTTAAAACTTTATCTTTAAGTTGGTTACTAATTTCTAATTGTTTAACTAACTTTTGCTGAGCTTGTTGTAGTTCTATTTCTACAGCCATTTCATTTTGTTGCTGTTGATAATAGATCGAGACTAAACCAGCACTAAAAATAATAATTTCAATGGCCGAAGTCATTTGCAGTAAAGGCCATGAAAAGTGAAAATCAATAATATTGCCCGCTGATAAGCCCATAATAGTCGCCATGACAAAAAACAGAATGGTGGCGGTTAAATAATATCCTGCGGCGTTTTTTTGTTTTTTAACACCAATAATCGCTGCGGAAAAACAGGCAATGAAAATGATAAAACAAGTCGATAGACCAAGCCCATAAGAAAGCTGTTTAATTGATGCCGGTAATAGACTTTGTAAACTTAACCTAGCGACTAATAATAAAAGTAACAGTAATTGAGCAAGGACCAAAACCTTGTATATCCTACGAGAAAGCGTGCTTATTTGTAAATAATGTTTAGCAAACTCACCAATAGAAACTATTAATAGCCCACCGATGATCACTGTCATATTTTTTAAATAAGTAGCATTTGGTAAGAAATACTCTATCCAGCCTTGTCCCGATAAAAACCAGCTACCCAGTAGCAACAACATAACGCTGTAGGCAAGGTAAGAGGGTTCTTTTAAACGCAAATATAACATCAGGTGATAAAGCGAAAAAAGTAACAACATGCCATAAAATAAACCGCTAACTAATGAGGTCTGCTGCAGATCATCAAAAAAGGCTTTATCATCAAATAAATAAAGTGAAGTTCTTAAATACCGGCCATGTAATTTCAAATAAAAAGTATTAGCGAGTATTTCATTAGGCAAACGAATGACAATGTTTTGATGAAATTGAGGACTACCCTGTACTACTTCCTTGGCCCACCCCTCGTTTAAGGTTAAATAATGCAGCTCTACCGGGGTATAAATGCGATTTTTTTTAAGTACTAATATTTGTGTCTGTTTAGGGCTTTTTTCAGTACTTGTTTTAAGGCTTATTTCAAGACTTGTGTTGAGGCTTATTTCACGGGGATTGGGCGGTAAAGTTACCGTTAACCATAAAAAGTCACGCGAGCCTAGGTTAATAAAATTGCCCTGATGAGGCTCAAAAGTTACCTTGTTCAATGGCGAAAGTAATGCTTCGATATCCCAATCATGCTGGGTAAAAGTCGCTACTTCAACGGTTAATGGACTTTGTGCTATTTTTTTCCCTGCAGCTGTTTCCGTAACTGTTTGTGTAGCTGAATGAATAAGCCAAACGATGCCTATTGAGATAATGGCCATTAGCAGCACAATAAAAATTCTATGATTACTGTTAAAACTAAATCTTGCCGTGAATAATGCTAGCTGTTGGACAATAAAACTATCGGTGATTTTTTTGGGGAAATAAGTATTTATATTCATGGGACTAGTTTCCCCCTAGTTGTAAACGACATGCCTGAATAACTCGAGTAGAAAGCAAAATATCAGAGCTGAAATGTATGGCGCCAAAACACCTTCACCATCACCGATACCAATAGCTAAGCACTATTTTAATGGCTAATGTACTAACTCATTCATTAATACATTAGCTCAAGGTACTACTGAGGCTAAATTTTCTCAAATAACATCACAAAGCGGTCGGTATTACGACGTAACTCAGGCACAAAAACTAATTTAGAATGATCATCAGCACTATTTTCTAATAACTTAGAGGTTTTGATTAATTTAAAGCCACGCTTTTCTAAATCAGCTTTAACAAAAGCGCTATCAATTCTATGTAGCGTTTTAACATCACGAATACCACTTTTATCAGCGGCATCATGATCAATCACTAATAATTTGCCACCTGACTTCAGCGATTTAAGCACTTGTGGCATCACTTCATCGGCAGTAAAATCCCAGCCTTTGTCTTGAAAAAACATGTCATGGAAGCCCAAGACTAAAAATGCACTATCATAAGTATTTTCAGCAAGCTTTAAGTTATCCGCTTCACTGAGTAGATAGGTAACGTTTTTTAGTCTGTCATTGGCAAGACGTACTTCTAAGGATTCTTCTGCATATTTAAGATAGGCCTTGGGGATTTGCAAAGTGACCGCGCCTTTATCACCAACTACACGAGATAATAGCTCAGAGTAATAACCACCGCCGGCTAATAAATCCAGTACATTGTCACCTTTTTTAACGCCGACAAAGTCGATAACTTGTGCCGGCTTTCGGTTGACATCTTGTTGAGTATCTTCATCACTACGTGCTGATAAGTCCAGTGAACCAGCTAAAAGTGGAGCACTAAATGCCAATAAACTTAAGGTGGAAAATACGGCTAACTTTGCAGTTACTTTTTTTTGCAAGTTAGGTTGAATTGTCTTCATCATTATTGCTATATCCCTGACTGTCGTTAATAAACCAAATGGCGCATAACTCACATTAAGTAACTCACTTTAGGTAAGTACAGCGCCATTAAATGCAAATGACAGTTTATAACAAGGTTTTCTTTGGGCAATAACTAACTTGTTTCAAAATATGTAACAGCTATGTAAATAACCACTAAAGATGGCGTTAAGGTAAAGGATCTGAATAAGCAGTTTAATTAGCGTTAAAAGAACGCCTGCAAACCCGTTTGTGCTCGCCCTAATATTAAAGCATGAACATCATGAGTGCCTTCATAAGTGTTAACCGCTTCTAAGTTCATCACATGACGAATAATATGAAATTCATCACTAATGCCGTTGCCACCGTGCATATCTCGCGCTTGGCGAGCAATGTCTAACGCTTTGCCACAGGAGTTACGCTTGATCAGTGAAATAGCTTCGGGGGCTAAATTGTTAGCATCCATCAGGCGCCCTGCTTGCAAGCAAGCTAACAAGCCAATGCTAATTTCGGTTTGCATGTCGGCTAGTTTTTTCTGAATCAATTGCGTTGCCGCTAAAGGTCTGCCAAATTGCTCTCTATCTAAAGTGTACTGACGCGCACCATGCCAACAGAATTCAGCCGCGCCAAGTGCGCCCCAAGCAATGCCGTAACGTGCCTTATTCAAACAACCAAAAGGACCTGATAAACCACTAGCCTTTGGTAGCATATTGTCGTTTGGCACAAAGACATCTTCCATCACTATTTCGCCGGTGATAGAAGCACGAAGTGAGAACTTACCTTCAATTTTTGGTGCTGATAAACCAGGCATACCTTTTTCAAGAATAAAGCCTTTAATGACGCCATCAAGCTTGGCCCAAACAATAAAAACATCGGCAATGGGAGAGTTAGTGATCCACATTTTACTGCCATTAAGTTGATAACCACCATCAACCGCGACCGCTTTCGTCGCCATACTGGCGGGATCTGAACCTGAATTTGGCTCAGTTAAGCCAAAGCAACCGATATACTCACCGGTTGCCAATTTAGGTAAATATTTCATTTTTTGTTCTTCACTGCCATAAGCATGAATAGGATGCATCACCAATGAGGATTGCACACTCATAGCACTGCGATAACCACTATCGACGCGCTCAACTTCCCGGGCAATTAAACCATAGCTAACATAGTTAATACCTGCACAACCGTACTTCTCTTCAATGGTTGCGCCCAGTAAACCAAGTGCGCCAAACTCTCTCATAATTTCAACATCAAACTTTTCATGGCGATTTGCCAGTAAAATACGTGGCATGAGTTTTTCTTGGCAATACTGATGAGCGCTATCGCGTACTAAACGTTCTTCTTCAAAAAGTAGCGAGTCAAGCAACAGCGGGTCTTGCCAATTAAAGTGTACTTTTTTTGTCTTGGCTGTTTGACTCGCTGTGCTTACCTTTGTATTGGACATAAGATTTACCTAAAATTGCGGTTGGGCATAATATATTTGAAATAGTAATAGAAAGCTTTCACAAGTCAATGCAATGCTGATGGCATCATGCGATAGAATAAGAAAAAGTGTTAACTTACACTTTCTGACAATTTGTCGACATTTGGGTTACTGATTTATACAACTGGATTAGGCAAAATCCCCCCCATATTAAAACTAAGTAACCACAGTAAAAACTGACAGGGATTGCCCACTAATGAAAATAACACCCGCCACTGGTATGGCAAGCTCACTACTTTTACTTTCTTTTGTACTGCCAATGGCAGTCGCCGCGCAAAATAGCGAAACTAAAGAAAAAGAGCAGAAAACAGCTGGACAAGATATTGAGGTTATTGAAGTGACTTCAAAGCGTAATCAAGCCAATAGCGAAATGACCGAGCAAACCGAGCAATTAATGAGTGTTGCTGGTATTGGTAATGATCCGTTAAGCGCCGTTTATAGTTTACCTGGCATTGTTTATGCTGGCGGTGATGGTGGTTCGCCGGCAGTACGTGGCTCATCTCCAGATGATAACGCCTTTTATATTGACGATATTCCTGTCGCCTATATTTTTCATTTATTTGGCGACAGTATTTTTAATGAAAACCTTATCCAAGACTTTAACTTACACCCAGCGGCCTTTGGTAGTGAATACGGCAACGCCACGGGTGGCATCTTCGATGTAAAACTACGCGATCCTCGTCAACAAGAGATTGCCACCACCATTGATTTAAGCATGCTTAAAAGTGGTTTTATGATCGAAGGTGAAACATTTGAAGAGCAGGCTTTTTACCTCTCATATCGTCGTAGTCAAATTCACCTCTTTTTACCTGAAGGCACAGAAGAAGATGGTTATACCATATTTAAAGCCCCCATTAGTGACGATTATCAAGCTAAATATCAATGGCTAATCGGTGACGCTCACAAGTTAACGCTTAGCGCATCAGGCGCCAGTGATACTGGCGGAATTAATATTTCAGAAAACTCTGAGTCCGGTAAAATAAACCCAGATAGCATAGGTGATTTTAAAATTACCACTCAATTTGATAGTCAAAGTCTTTCATGGCAATACTATGGTGAACAACAAAAAATCATGCAATTGGTTGCTGGCCATACCGTGGAAACAACAGAGCAAAAATTTGGTCAAGGGCAATTTATTGAAGTCGAAGAAGAGAAATACCATGTACGATTTTCCTCACAAATTAACTGGCTAACAAACCACAAACTCGGTTTTGGCGTTGATTACAGTAAAACTGAGATCGATTATAGTTACGATATTATTCCTTATTTCTGCACAGAAAATGATGCCGATTGTAATACTTTTAAAGGCGATAGAATCCAAGACAAATCCTCACTGAGCGATGAAGACCTTGCCATTTATCTTCATGATATTTGGAAAATGAGTGATAACTGGCAACTCACTTATGGCATTAGAGCCGAACGTAACGATTATACCGAGCAAGATTTTATTCATCCAAGGCTAGCGCTAGATTGGCTTGCCACCGATAGCTTAACCATCAAAGCCAAGGCCGGAACCTATAGCCGTTTCCCTGACGTAGATACCGCACTACCAAAACTTGGTAATCCTAAAATTAAGTCACCACAAGCGACTCATTATTCATTAGGTTTTGATTATGACTTAAACGGATTATGGTTCACTTCAGTTGATATCTACCATAAAGAGTTAACCGAGTTACCTCGCTCAATTGATGAACATACCGCTGAAGCCGACTGGCAGGCTAATTATACCGATGATACTTCCGGCGATGCTCAAGGGGTTGAGTGGCTAGTTAGGCGTGAGCGCGAAAGTGGCTGGTTTGGTTGGGCATCGTTAAGTTGGTCGCAAAGCCAGCGTACTGACGACTTAACCAATGTTAGCGCCGATTATTACCTCGATACACCTCTGGTTGCCAATGTAGTGGTCAATTATGAGCTGAACGAACACTGGGATTTTGGCTTACGTTTTACCCTACGTAGTGGCGCAAAATATACCCCTATTGTTGGTTTGCGTGAAAATCCTGATTATGAAGATAACTTCCTACCCGAGTATGGTGAGCTCAACGCAAAAACCTTACCTGTTTATCATCGATTAGATTTAGAGGCGAATTACCAAACGACTTATTGGGGTTATGACGCTCAATGGACCATGGCGGTTATTAATGCCATGGCACAAAAGAATGTTTCCGGTTACTACTATGAACCAGAAGACGGCGACACCTTAACTGAATTTAATATTAGCGGTGAGGAAGATGTTGGCATGTTCCCTTATATAGGATTAAAAATGAGTTTTTAGTTAATATTTTCAGCCCTGATGTTCAGGTATTAACTTTACTTACACTTTTTAAACAATAAATTTGCTCGGCTAAGCGCAAGTAATATTTACAAAGTGGTAACATAGAGTTACTTTTTGTAAATTTACTTTGTGTTCTGCTATGGCCTTTAAAAAAAATAATACCAAACGAATATATAGTCACGGCTTTAGTTGGCTAGTTGCCATTTTATTATTGATGTTTAGTTTCATAAGTTATGGACAAGAAACTAGTGATAACTTGGAGCACAGTGATAGCTTAGAACTGAGTGCAGAGCAAGAATATGACGCCAACAAACCAATACTCAAAGATGAGTTTGAATGGCAATTTGCACTTGATTTCTCTTTAGTTTATGACCCGGTAATTATTGCTGGCATCGAGCAAGATGAATTATTACATTACTTTATGCCAGGGTTGTTGTTTGACATATCTTACAAAGGATTTTTTTTACAAACCAATCAAAGACGCTCCAATGCGTTACTTGGCGGTACAGAATTTGGTTATCAACTAGTAGTTGAAAAAAATTGGCAACTTGATGTTATTGCCAAAGCTTATATGCAAGGTTATGACCCGGCATCAGAAATAGAATATAGCAGTGGTGATGAAAAGTTATTAGCTGGATTAAGAGAGCGTAATGCGACACTAGGTATAGCCTTGCGCTACTCTCAATACTTTGAAAATTCTTTATTTACCTTGGACCTTGCAGCTACTACTTCAGGAGATGATGAGTTTGATAAAAGTGTAAGAGGCGTAATTATTGATAGCTTTTACAGCTATTTATTACCCTACCGAAATTGGGATATTTATTTTGGCGCTGGCTTAACTTACTTTAGCCAAGATATTGTTGATTATTATATTGGCGTTGGCAGTGATGAAGTAAGCGAAACTAGACCCGAATATACAGCTAAAGGCGGCTTTAGAGGCCAAGTTGAATTTTATGCGCAACACCCTTTATCGGCAAGTTGGTCTTTTAATGCCGGCATAACCCATAGCCTTTATTCCAGTAATGTAAAAGCAAGCCCCTTGGTTGATACTAACCAGGTAACCCAAGTGATGCTTGGAGTGCTGTATGTATTTTAATGTTGGCAAAGGAATTGCCATGTCACAGGTAAAAGTACAGTTCAAAGTACGGTTAAGAGTACAGCTAAAAGTAAAATTCATAGCACAGTTAAAAGCACCGTTATTATTACTCTGCAGCTTACTCCTAGCTGTGCAAGTAAATGCTAATGAGGTCAAAACGGTTAATAGTCCCGAAGTAACATTTACTGCCCTGCCCGAACAATGTGTCACCTTAAGGCAAGGCCGAGATTGTTTTGCTACGGTAGAATTGCAATGGCAGTCATCTGACAAGCAAAGTTTTTGCTTGTATCAAGAAGGTAAGAATAAGCAGCTAGGTTGTTGGCAAAACAATAACAAGGTGCAAATAAAAATTGAGTTTGAATCTAACAAGAGCATTAACTATCAGCTACGTACTGTAAGTGATAATAAAGTCATCGCCGAGACGAAAGTCGAAGTTAGCTGGCAACATAAAAACACCACCCGTAAACGTCGCTGGCGACTGTTTTAATAAAGGCAAATGGTGTAGCTAGATACATTGGTAGGAAAAATTAAATGCACAATATTTTATTGGTAGAAGATGATATTAGCCTTGCTGATTGGGTCTGTGAATATTTAAGCGAACAAGGCTTTAATGTTACCCATGTTGCCCGTGGCGACTTAGTGATGGATGTTATCAAAAAAAATAGCACTGATATCGTTTTACTCGATGTCATGTTACCTGGCTTAAATGGCATAGAAGTTTGCCGCCTTATTCGCCAGAATAAACAAAGCCAAGCAACTCCAATCATTATGCTAACCGCCCGTGCTGATGAATTTGATGAAGTAATTGGCTTAGAAGCCGGTGCTGATGATTATGTTATCAAGCCAGTTCGTCCGCGCGCCTTATTAGCGCGAATTAACCGTCAATTAAGTCAAAGTAATAAAGCAGCAAGTAACCTCAATAGCGAGCTTGTTTTTGGTGATCTCACCATAAACCAAGAAGCAAAACGTGTCGTTTATCAAGGTAAAGAAGTCGATTTATCAACCAGTCTATTTGCCTTTCTTACCTATTTAGCTCAGCATGCTGGTAGTGTTGTTGATAGAGACTCGGTTTTTAAAGCACTGAAAAAACGTGAATATGATGGCCAAGATAGACGTTTTGACGTGATGTTATCAACCTTACGAAAACTATTTAATGACGATCCACAAAAGCCACAAAAGTTTAAAACTATTTGGGGCAAGGGCTATTTATTTGTTAGTGATGCTTGGCAAGAAAAACCAAGCTTGGGTAGTGACGAATAACCATGCGTGGCCTCTATATTAGTATCATTTTTACCGTGTTAGGCTCGTTATTCTTTATTGGTTGGGGTCTCGATGAGCTAGTAGAATATACCACTGAAGACAAAATCACCGAAACGCAAACTACCATAGTCTACCGACAGCTTCTCAACGGTCTTGCCAGCGATCTTAGCGCTATTAACGGTAGCCAGTTAAACGCACGAGTTAAACAATTCCAACAGCATTACCAAATAAAAGCCCGCTTAGCGTCGAGTAAAAAAATAGCCCTGCCTAGCTCCCTGATTGCACAATTAACCCAATCAGGAGGTTTACTACTTGCCTCAAGCAGCAATCAATACTTATTAAAAAGCATTAGCAATCATCCTGAGTTCCTCTTACGCCTTGAGCTACCCGTAGCAGCAGCAGATAACGAAAACATTAATTTTCTTTTAACCTTAATACTCTACGTGAGCATATGTGGCATATTGATTTTATGGTTAATTCCCTTAACAAGACGGTTATACCTACTTAATAATGCTGCCGCTAAAATTGGCTCAGGACAGCTTGATGTGCGTATCGCCAGCAGCCGCTTATCCTATATAAAAGTGTTAGAGCAAAGTTTTAATACCATGGCCAGTAAAATTGAAAAACTTGTCGCTGATAATAAGATTCTCGCCCGCAGTTTATCTCATGATATTCGCACACCAATGGCTTGTTTACGCTTTGGCATAGAAGCGGCCTTAGACAGTAAATCAGTTGAAAAGAAAAATAACTACCTATCCCGTATGGATAATGAATTAACTAATATGGAGGAAATGACCAGTGCCTTTCTTGACTATGCCTCGATGGAGCGCCAAGGGTTAAATTTAAAAAAGCAGCAAACTAATGTTTATGCCTTACTTACCTCTGCTATTAATGATTGCCAAGTATTAGCGGAACAAAGAAAGATTACTGTCGGTTTAACTGGCGATGAAAGCTTAGATTACCTATTAGATTATCACTGGAGCTATCGCGCCTTAGTGAACCTTATTAGCAACGCTATAGGCTACGCCAATACCCAAGTATTACTGACCATTGACAATACTAATCAGCACCTGACCATTACCGTGGAAGATGATGGCAAGGGTATTGCCGATGATAAACTCGCCATCATATTTACTCCCTTTGTCAAACTTGATGCCGATAGATCAAGAGAGCAAGGTCACTTTGGTCTAGGCTTGGCCATCTGCAGTAAAGTGATGGATTGGCATCAAGGCAGTATTAATGCCAGCAATAGCAAGCAACTATCCGGTGCATGCTTTACTTTAACCTTTCCCAAATAAAATGCTAAAACACTAAAACCAAGTTAAAATAATGACAAAAAACAGATGAGAATTAGGGTTTTCATCATACTTTACTATGCTTTGTAGATAGCGATTAATCAGCAAAGATAGACAAAAGTTATGCATAATAATTCTACCGATAAATCTGGTTTTCAGTTCACCATAAAGAAAAAACTCATCCTTAATGCCTTCATTAACATTACCTTAATGTTAATGATTGGCCTCTATGCTTTAAATCAAATGAAGTTGATTGGCGAAGAGGTTGAAGAGATTGCTGAAATTGATATGCCGTTAATACGTAGCATAACCAGTATAGAAGCCCATCAACTTGAACAAGCGCTATATTTAGAGCGTTTATTACGCTTAGGTACACAAACATTTCAATCAGCGTTGACCGTACAAGAGTACGCCATGGCAAAAGCAAAGTTTCTCAGCTACGGTGAGCAAGTTAAACAAGAATTGGTTCTGGTAGAGTCTAAGGTAAATGATGACATAGAGATCACGCCTTACGAGACAGACAGACAAGAATTTCAATACGTATTAAAACAAATCATAAATATCAGCACTGAGCACAAAAGTTACCAAAAACATGCCATGAAAATCATTGGCCTACTCAATGCAAAACTTAAAGGTCTAGCATTCAAGGGCTCAGTTCCCCAAGCCAATGCTACTACCACCTCAACTGAGCAGCACTTCACCGAGAATATAACTCAGCTTCAACAAGGTAGCTTGCTGGCGGAGCTGGCGGAGCTGGAACAGCTTATCCACGACATTGAATTAGAAGAAGATGAGATAGACCACGAGCTTGAGCAGTTACTACAACAAATCGAAGATTTTACCCAAGAATCACTTTCCGCTGCCGAAGCACACGAAAAGTCAGCTATTGAACAGATTATTTTATTGATCATTATTGGCACTATTCTAGCTACATTAGGATCCTTTATTATTGCTCGGCTTATCAGTTTGCCTATTACCCGATTAAAAGAACTCGCCAAGCAAGTAGCAACCGGGGATTTGAGCCAACAAGTAACACAAATCAGCAATGATGAACTCGGCGAGTTATCAGTCTCAATTAATAGCACCATACAATCCATTGCCGAAGCGGCTCAACAGGCAGAAGCTATCGCATCAGGGGATTTTAGCCAGGAAATTCACCCTAAAAGTGCGCAAGACAAGCTAGGCCATGCTTTACATAATATGAAAGCGCAAATTATTGAACAAAATGCTAGCTTGGCGGAAAAGATCGCCCTTAATGAGGGCATAGTTAATACCAGTTTGGATGCTATTTTAACCATAGATGAGCTAGGTACTATCCTTTCTTGCAATACTTCGACTATGCGTTTATTTCATTATCGTCGAGAAGAAATCATAGGGCAAAATATTAAAATGTTAATGCCCATGCCATATACGGCCGAGCATGATAGTTATCTAAGTAACTATAAAACGAGCGGTATAAAAAAAGTGATTGGTAGTGGCCGAGAGGTTAAAGCACTGAAAAAAGATGGCGCTATATTCCCTATTGCGCTGTCTGTTGGCGAAGTCACCAAACAAGATGCTCAAAAAAAGGTTTTCACTGGCTTTATTAGAGATATCTCCCAAGAGAAAATATTTGAAGCCGACTTACAGAAAAATAACGACCAGCTATCTAAACAAAATGAGCGCCAGCATCAATTAGCTGAAATTAACGAACTGACTCTGGGCATCACAGATCTGAGCAAATTGAGTGATGACATCATCACCAGTTTAGCCAACGCCTGCCAAGCAGGACATGGCGTGATATATATTAAGGAACAACAAGATAGTAATAGCTTATCGCTAGTTGGCAGTTACGCTTTCCACTCTAGAAAAAATATTGCCGCTACTATCAATATCGGCGAAGGCTTGGTTGGCCAGTGCGCGAAAGAGAGAAAAGTTATTCTACTAACTAAGGTGCCGGGTGATTATATTCAAATAAATTCAGCCTTAGGTGAACAAACGCCACTTAACTTAATACTGTTACCGGTACTTTTTGAAACAAAACTCATGGCGGTTATTGAGCTGGCTTCCTTCCACGCTTTTACCGAGGAACAACAGCTAACATTAACGCAAGTCGCTCAAAGTCTCGGCATAGTCATTAACAACCTATTCAATCAGCAGAGAACCAAACAACTATTACACGAAACCCAGCTACAGGCTGAGGAATTACAAACCCAACAAGAAGAATTAAAAAGTGCCAATGAAAACTTAGTTGAACAAACCCAGCAATTAAAAGCTTCAGAAGAGGAGTTAAGGCAACAAAGTGAGGAACTGCAAGTATCTAATGAAGAGTTAGGTCAAAGACAAAAAGATTTACAAGCGCAAAGAGATAAGATTGCGGCCTCAGAGCAAGAGTTGGTGATAAAAGCCAAAGAGCTGACTATAGCTAGTAAATACAAGTCAGAGTTTTTAGCCAATATGAGTCATGAATTAAGAACACCACTTAATAGCTTATTACTCTTGGCTAAGGGCTTAGCTGACAATGCCAGTGGTCACTTAGATGAAACGGAAGTTGAAGATGCCCATATTATCTATGATGGTGGCCAAAGCCTGCTGCACCTGATTAACGATATTCTCGACTTATCAAAAGTAGAAGCGGGAAAATTGAATATTCATCTGGAAAAAGTACAACTTAGTCAAATCAAAGAAAAGTTATTGCAACTCTTTAACCCACTGGCAAAAGAGAGAAACATTCAACTGTCCGCTAACATAGACAAAAATGTACCTGCGAACATAGTCACAGACAGTCAACGCCTTGAGCAAATTTTACGAAACTTACTTTCTAATGCGGTTAAATTTACCGAAATGGGTGAAGTAAAAATAAGCTTTACCCTGCCAGCTGAAAACACTCACTTTAGACACCCGCACTTAAACGTAACAAAAAGCTTGGCTATAGCAATTACTGATACTGGCGTAGGTATTGCGGAAGATAAACTACAAGCCATTTTTGAAGCCTTTCAACAAGAAGATGGCTCAACTAGCCGAAAATATGGCGGTACCGGTTTAGGTTTAACCATAGCGAGAGAATTAAGCCATTTACTGGGCGGGGAAATACAACTGACCAGCACAAGATATAAAGGCAGTACCTTTACGCTATTTTTACCACTATCCTCGGATGAGGTCGCTAGCTCAGCCAGTAAAAGTGAAAGCGAGGCAATAGCCAGCCTCGAGAGTAAAAATAGCGCAGCAAGCACATTACCTCAGCAAGCAGTTGCTAACGCCCCTGCAGCTCACCAAGCTAATACCTCTGAATTAGCGAGTATTGATAGAGAAATAGATTTAGAGCTAAATATTTTTATTGATGACGATAGATTCAATATTATCGCTGGCGATAAAACGCTGCTAGTTATTGATGATGACAAGATCTTTGCGAAAATACTACGTGATTACGCCAGAAAAAGTGGCTACAAATGCCTAGTCGCGGGTGATGGGCGTTCGGGTATCTATTTAGCACAACATCATCAGCCCAATGGTATTATTCTTGATCTTATGCTACCCGATATTGATGGCCACCAAGTATTAGAGCAATTAAAATCCAGCTTAAAAACCCAACATATTCCAGTCGAAATTATATCAGCTCATAGTGAAAATCGCAGTGAAGCACTAGCAGGAGGCGCTATTGGTTTGCAAACCAAACCCGTTAGCAGTGAACAGTTGCACCAGGTATTAGTTGAAATTGAAAACTTATCGAAAGCCAAAATTAGCCAAGTATTAATTATTGAAGATAATCCGCACCATAGTAAAGCTACCAAACGATTATTGGAAAATATCGGCTTAAAAACCACTTGTGTTGCTACCGGTGAAGATGGCTATGCCGAAATTTTAACCGGTAAATATGACTGTGTTATTTTAGATTTAGGTTTACCTGATATGACTGGCATCGAGCTATTAAAACAAGTTAATGCTGGCAAGCTAGCAGTATTACCTCCGGTGATTGTCTATACCGGCAAAGAAGTTACTGACCAAGAGCAAGCGGAGCTCGATAAATACTCTTCTACCGTAGTGATAAAAGGCAGTGGTTCTCCTGAGCGCTTACTTGATGATATATCACTATTCTTATTCGACATTGAAGAGAAGTTCGGCAAGATAACGACGGCGAAAGATAAAAAGTCCATGCGACTGTTACATGACGAAGATGCCATTTTGCAAGGACGTAAAATTTTATTAACTGATGATGATATGCGTAATACCTACGCCTTGTCGAAAAAGTTAATTGATATAGGTTGTGATGTTGAAATGGCCAACAACGGTAAAGAAGCTGTGGAGATCCTCAGAGAGCAAAACGATTTTGAACTTGTTTTAATGGATACTATGATGCCAATAATGGATGGCAATGAAGCTACCCAAATTATCCGCACCATGAACAATTATAAAAAAATTCCTATCATAGCGCTAACTGCGAAAACGATGCCTGAAGATAGGGAGTTAGCATTAAAATCTGGTGCATCTGAGTATTTAACTAAACCAATAGATTTTGACAAATTGGTTTCCATTTTGCGAATTTGGTTATTTAAAAAAGACTGATAGCCGATTTTACTTTACCGACTTTGACTCGATAATAAGGAACAGCTCTTGACGCCAACCCCTCAAGTAAAGCCCCAAGTTTATAGCCTCCGTCCTGATGAAGACGAGGTCATGGCACTAGAGATTAAGCTGCTGCTACAAGCAATAGAGTTTCGTTATGACTATGACTTTAGTCATTATGCACAAGCTTCACTCATTCGCCGTATAAACAACTGCCTTAAAAAGTCGCAACTAAACAACATTGCCGAAATGATCCCAAAAGTATTACACCAGCCAGAGTTTTTTGAACTATTCCTTAAGGAGATGTCCGTAACAGTGACCGAAATGTTTAGGGACCCTAGGGTATTTAAAGAACTCAGAAATAAAGTTTTTACCCAATTAAAAACCTACTCACGGATAAATATTTGGCATGCTGGTTGCGCCACAGGGGAAGAAGTCTATTCATTAGCCATCATGCTAAAAGAGGAAGGTTTACTGCATCGCTGCCAAATATATGCAACAGACTTTAACAATCAATCATTAAAAGTAGCAGAGCAAGGCATTTATAAAGCAGAAAAGATCACCGAGTATACTCATAATTACCAACTGGCTGGCGGCAAAGCCTCTTTCGCTGATTATTATCAAGCTAAACATGGTTATGCCAAAATACATAATGATCTTAAAGAGCATATTACCTTTGCCCACCATAACCTGATAAAAGACCAATGTTTTGCTCAAATGCATTTAATCATTTGTCGTAACGTACTTATCTATTTTGATAAAAAGCTACAGAACAATGTCTTATCACTATTTAATCAAAGTCTATTGCATCGCGGCTATCTATTATTAGGAGATAAAGAATCGCTCGAATTTAGCAACCAAAAAAACAACTTTGAAACTATTGCTAAAGATCAGCGTATTTATCAAAAAATCAGCTATGAATAATTATCTAAAAGCAGTTCATTTATAATGCCCGTTAAGAGCAGCTCTTCTTATCAAGCTTTAGTGATCGGAGTATCTGCTGGTGGCCTGAATGCGCTTCATAACATACTGCCTAAACTACCCAAAAGCTTTCCGCTTGCCATTATTGTCCTGCAACATAGAGGAGAAGTAGTCTTTGACGGCGCCAGTCACAATGACTTTCTGATCAGTTATTTTCAAAAAGATTGCGCTATGTCTGTTACCGAAGCCATGATAGGCGCAGAAATAAAGCAGGGGAATATTTACATTGCGCCAGCAAAATACCACTTACTTATTGAAAAAACTAAAGTGTTTTCTTTGAGTCTTGAACCTCCCGTCAACTTTGCGCTACCCTCAATTGACGTGCTCTTTGACAGTGCTAGTGCTTGCTACAAAAATCAATTAATTGGTCTTATACTTACAGGTGCAAGCAGTGATGGCAGCATCGGGCTTAAGACGATTAAAGACCGTGCTGGCCTAACACTGGTACAAGAGCCAAAAACAGCCGAAGTAGATTTCATGCCAAAATCAGCCATTAGCTTAAATGCGGTTGATCATATATTACCCTTAGATGATATTGCCGAATTTTTGTGCCAACTCATCCAAGGAGACAAGGAATAACATGGGCTTAGATACATTGCCAAAAATACTCATTGTCGATGATGAACCGAACAATTTACGCGTTTATGAGCGAACCTTGGCTTCGCTAAATGTTGATATTGTTAAAGCTCTTTCTGGACAACAGGCACTTGCTGTTGCCCATAAACATGACTTTGCCCTGATATTGATGGATGTACAAATGCCTTGTATGGATGGCTTCGAAACGGCCTCCTTAATATTGGAGCACCCAAAAACCAGCCACATTCCTGTTATATTTATCACCGCATTTGCCCGTGACGAAATGTTTGAGTTTAAAGGTTATGCCAGCGGCGCAGTAGATTACTTAATAAAACCGATCAATGAAGATGTCGTCCGCAGCAAGGTAGCGGTATTTTTGGAATTACATAAAGAAAAACAGCGATTAGACCATGCTTGTAAAGTACGCGCGAAAGCCGAAGCAGAGCTGAGAGTACATAAAGAACACTTGGAAGAGCTAGTGAAAGAGCGTACCCAAGAGTTACAAGATTCGATTGAAAGTTTAATGGCAACACAGAATCAGTTGGTCGAGTCTGAAAAGATGGCTTCTTTGGGGCGTTTAGTGGCAGGTGTCGCCCACGAACTTAACACCCCAATCGGTATTAGCATTACCGGTGCTTCTTTTTTACAAGAAAAACTGCAACAGCTAAAAAGTAATTTTGAGCGAGGTGAAATTCGTCGAAGAGATCTAGCAGACTTTGTTGAATGTGCACCACAATCTATTGATATTATTTTAACTAATTTAGATAGAGCCGCTGAACAAATTACCAACTTTAAGTTGGTTGCCGTTGATCAAACCAGTGAAAGAAAACGTAATATCAACTTGGTCAGTTATATTAAAAAGGTTATTAATAGCCTATCACCGGCAATTAATAATGCTCATCACTCTGTGGAGATAAGCGGTGATGAAGCGATTGAATTACACACCATTCCGGGCGGTATCTCACAAATTATTACTAACCTGATAATGAATTCAATTGTCCATGCTTATCAAGAGGGTGAACAAGGTAAAATCAAAATAACCATCAAAGAAAATAACAGCAATGTTTTACTAACTTATGCTGATGATGGTCTGGGCATGGAAGAATCCGTTAGTCAGATGATTTTCGAACCCTTCTTTACCACTCAGCGTGGCTCTGGCAATAGTGGCTTAGGTATGTACATTGTTTATAACCTTGTTAATCAAAGCTTAGCAGGGAAAATCACCTGCAAAAGTGAACCTGAACAAGGTACTGAATTTATTTTGAAATTCCCTATCCACCACAAAGACGCTGAATAGTTAATAGCTTTCAACCGCTCATTCCCTACTAACACTCCTTACTATTGACTGACGTTGTCAATATATCTCGCCAGTTCAGCCATGCTTGCTTTGTAATGATTAGTAACCCCTTGCTACATCGACAAATAAATCGTATAAAATCAAACAATCATCATTTTAATCACCGTAATCTTATACGGTAATTCATAAATTAAGTCAGAGACAAGTCTATGAGCCAAGATCGCCGTCAATTTTTAAAATCCTTTGCTGCTATAACTGCCGCAGGTGTCGCTACTAGTGTAACTACAGCTTGTACAACAATGCCGAATGGCCCAATAATTACCCCCTCAGCACAAGGTAAATCAGTGATGGGCTTAGTGGTTCCGAAAATGGATGTTGTCCGTATCGGTTTTATTGGTGTAGGTGAACGAGGCTCTGGCCATGTTAAACATTATTGCCATATTGATGGCGTTGAAATAAAGGCCATTTGCGACACCAATGAACGCGTGTTAAATGAGTCTATTGCCACTGTGGTAAATAAAGGCTTCGCCAAACCTGATAACTATACCGGCTCAGAGTTAGCTTATAAAAAAATGCTTGAGCGTAATGATATCGATATCGTCATCATTTCTACGCCCTGGCGCTGGCACACTCCAATGTGTGTTGAGACCATGGAAAGTGGTAAACATGCTTTTGTTGAAGTACCTGCAGCGACTACGATAGAGGAATGCTGGCAGCTAGTGGATACTGCTGAACGTACCCAGAAAAATTGCATGATGATGGAAAACGTCTGCTATGGCCGTGATGAACTCATGGTATTAAATATGGTGCGCCAAGGGTTATTCGGCGACTTATTACATGGTGAAGCGGCATACATTCATGAATTACGCTGGCAAATGAAAGAGATTACCGAGAAAACTGGCTCTTGGCGAACCGCCTGGCATGCGAAAACTAATGCAAACTTATACCCTACCCATGGTTTAGGTCCTATTGCTCAATATATGAATATTAACCGAGGTGATCGTTTCGATTATTTAACCTCAACTAGCTCGCCGGCACTGGGAAGACAAGCTTATGCTGCTAAAGAATTTCCAGCAGACCATCAACGAAATCAGTTGAACTATATTGCCGGAGATATGAATACCAGCATAATTAAAACCATCAAGGGCCGGACGATAATGGTGCAACATGACACCACCAGCCCACGCCCTTATTCACGCCATAACTATATTCAAGGCACTAATGGTACCTTTGCCGGTTTCCCAAATAGAATTGCGCTAGAAAATGTCCCGAACAATATTAAAGCCCAGTATCAACAGCAATATGAATTGGCAGTAAAACAATGGCAGAAAAATGATCAACAAGGTCGTAAACCAAGCCCGACAAGTTTCCACCGCTGGGATCATGACATGGCTAAATGGCAAGATAATTACGATCATCCATTGTGGCTACAAATGGGCGCAGAAGCAGAACGCAATGGTGGTCATGGCGGTATGGACTTCTTAATGCTTTGGCGCATGGTTTACTGCTTACGCAATGCTCAGCCATTAGATCAAGATGTCTATGATGCTGCTGCATGGTCTGTTATCACGCCGTTAAGTGCCCAGTCGGTAGCTGACCGTAGTAATTCCAAAGATATCCCTGATTTTACTCGCGGAATTTGGCAACACGCTAAACCACTTAAGGTTGTTAGTTAAATGACTAGTCTTGTTATTTTAGCCGCGGGATTAGGCTCTCGCTTTGGTGGTAATAAACAACTGGCTGAGTTTGGTCCCCAGCAACTAACGCTGATGGAGTACAACTTAATCAATGCCGTTAATGCCGGCTTTAAACGGGTAGTTTTTGTCATCCGCCCAGAGTTAGAGCCACTATTAAGACGACAAGTTATCCCGCGACGGCCAGAAAATATTGAATATGCTTTTGCTGTGCAGAGCTTTGCTGACTTGCCGCCTGCATGTACTCTACCGACACAGCGCAGCAAACCACTTGGCACAGCACATGCGCTTTGGTGTTGTCGTCATCTTATCAAAGAAAGTTTTGCCGTGATTAACGCTGATGACTTCTATGGCAAGCAAGCCTTTAGTTTATTATTACAACAAGCAAATAAAACACCGAAAGATTATTTGATGGTGGCTTATCAATTACGCAATACCTTGTCAGACTTTGGTGGTGTTAATCGAGGTCTATGTCAACTCGATGGACAAAACTATTTAACCGCTATTGAAGAATGTGAACAAATACAATCGGATGGTCAAACTATCAAGGGTATTCTCAGCGAAAATCAGCGAGATATAGAGCTAACGGCAAAGAGTTTAATTTCAATGAACTGCTGGTTTTTCACCCCTGATGTTTTTTTGGCACTAGAGCAAGCACTGACTCGTTTACTCTGTGCAATAGAAGCTAAGCAACTTAGCGTTAATCAAGAATGTTACTTACCCGCTGTAGTAATGGAGCAAATCCAACAAAAAAACCATCAACAAAAAAAGAGAGTAAAAGTACTAAGCACTGACGACAATTGGTTTGGTTTAACTTACTCACAAGACAGCGAACAAGTCGATAAGAAAGTTACTGCACTATTTGGTAAAAAATAGTAAAATCGTGCGCTCATTTGTCACGCCTTTGTTTATCTAAGCTTGATTTAGCTAAGCTTCGTTTGCCAGATATTAAAGTATTAGCAAAACCAGGCTAGTAAGCACTTACTAGAATAATCACATTGCTAACAAAATAGTCACTAAAAAATAAGTATTAAAAGCAATGGATAACAAAGCAAGATCACTGAAAATGGATATAGATACCGTTCTAAACAATTATGATTATGACTTTTCTAAAGTTGAAATAACTTCTTTAGGTAACGGTCATATTAATAATACTTATAAATTGACGACCCCTGATTTTGAATTTGTCTTGCAGCAAATTAATCACGATATATTCCCTAAAACCGTTGAATTAAGCTGTAACGCGCAAAAAATCAACTTGCACTTATTAGCACAAAAAAATAGTGGTAATTATCCGTTAAGGGTACCAAGTCAAGTATTGAGCAAAACAGGTGAAACCTGCATTAAAATAGGTGCTAACTACTGGCGTTTAATGGAGTTTATTAGTGGTTCTTATACCCTCGATGAAGTTGAATCTGTGCAGCAAGCAGCACTTGTTGCAACAGCCTTCGCGCAATTCAGTTGTGCGTTGAGTGACTTTCCTGCAAATGACATCGCTGTCATTATCGAAGACTTCCATGACATTAGTTTTCGTATGAACCAGCTTAAAGAAGCGGTAGAAAATAATCATCAGGATCGTTTAGCGGGCTGCCAAGCTTTAGTAAAATTTTGCTTTGACCAACAAAGCTTTATTGAACATGTGGTCAATATTAGTAAAAAATTACCCCTGCATGTCACCCACAACGACACTAAGATAAACAACTTATTATTTACTACCGGTGACAAACCCTGCGCAGTCATTGACCTTGATACCTGTATGCCTGGCTTATTAATGCATGACTTTGGCGATATGGTCAGAACCTGTTGTAGTAATCTTGCCGAAGACGATACCAGTACAGATAAAATGATTCTCAAGCTTGATATCTTTGAAGCACTTATTCAAAATTATCAAAATGCTTTTGGCGATAAAATGACGGCACTTGAAAAAGAAAGTTTAATTGTTGGTGCCAAATTACTACCCTTTATTATTGGGACACGTTTTTTAACCGATCATTTAAATGGCGATAACTATTTCCAAGTAAGCCGTGAAAACCATAATTTAGACCGTGCTATCAGCCAAGTGCAATTATTTACTCTAGTGTGTGAAGCTGAGCCTGAGTTAGTAAAACTCGCCCAGTAAGTTGCTTAACTCTTTACTTTGCTTGCCCTTTCCCCGCTATCAACAACTGGCAAGCAAAGTAATAAGCAAATCAGTATTCGCCTAACAGTTCAATCCTAATTTACCTGCCATCCCTATTAATTAAGCCCTCTCCAAGGCTACAATTCGCTAGCAATCACCAACATTCAATTACATAACTGTGATACTTCTGTGATTAATTTTTCTTTAATAAGTGATAAAAGCGTGATCTGCAAGCGATAATTCTCCGACATACTTTCCTTACGCTAACGAAGTCTGTTCTAACGACAAAAGCATTAACAACGTACGTTATAACAAGATAAGTGTTAACAACATAAGTCTAACTACCAAGGAATGATCATGAAAGTAATCAAGAAATCGCCAATTAAAACAGCACTAAGTGTACTAGCACTCGCTTTTGCCAGCTCAACAACAATGGCCCAAGAATTATCCATTACTGTCACTAATTTAACTCAGGGTTTGCATTTCACCCCAGTGGTGACCGCTGCCCATAGCAATGAAAACCGACTCTTTATGCTCAGTACTATGGCTACGACTGAGCTACAGACAATGGCTGAAGGTGGTGATATTTCAGGCTTAGTAAGTATGTTAACCAATGCCGACGCGAATATTAATGAGAACCCTGCAGGCGGATTATTAGCACCGGCAATGTCTGCAAGCTTCACTTTAACCAATGATAGCGCCAATACCCACTTATCACTTGCCGCAATGATTTTACCTTCTAATGATGGTTTTGTTGGCTTAGATAGTTGGGAAATACCTGAAGAAGCCGGTACTTATACGGTTTTTTTAAATGCCTATGACGCCGGCACTGAAGCCAATGATGAAGTTCGCGGCAGCGGCGCACCAGGAGAGGCAGGCATGCCAGTACCACCACCACTTGATGCCAGTATAGGCATGAACGGCACTGGCGTTACAGATATGGAAGCGAATGACAAAATTCATATTCACCGCGGTAGCCTAGGTGATGATGATATGTCTGCTGGCAAAAGTGATATAAACAATAGTGTACAACGTTGGTTAAATCCTGTCGCTAAACTCACCATTACCGTGCTATAGGGGTACATCATGTTAACCTTTAACGCTCAACCTAAAATCACTAAAAAACTATCCTCTCAATTAGTTATTGCTAGCTTACTTAGTTTTGGCTTAGCCGCCTGTGGAGATAGCTACAATGACAGTGATAATACTTATACTCCCCCGGTTGAACCGCCGATGGAATATAGTTATTCATTAACATTAACTAACTTAACCTATGGTCAACCTTTATCACCTATCGCGGTAGCACTACATGGCGATACTAAAATGTGGCAAGTTGGCCAAGCAGCTTCAGTCGCCTTAGAGAAATTGGCCGAAGGTGGAGATAATACTGACTTCATTGCACTTGCAGAGAATCTGGCAACTACCAGTAGTGACGGGCCAGTACCACCGGGCTCTAGCGTCACTTTGGCTATCAGTACCACTGAGGCTATGGCAAAGTATTTAACGGTTGTCACCATGTTGGTGAATACAAATGATGCTTTCTCGGGTCTTACTGGTGTAGATATATCAACATTAACGGTTAATCAGGAAAAGTCATGGCGATTAAATGTCTATGATTCAGGTACCGAGCTAAACAACGAAGCGGTCGGTACCATTCCGGGTCCCGCTGACGGTGGCGTAGGTTTTGACGCCGCTCGCAATGATATCGACCTAGTCGGCTATCATTCCGGTGTAGTTAGCAAAGATGATGGTTTATCTAGCTCAGTTTTAACTCAGGCGCATCGTTTTGATAACCCTGCAGTTAAATTAACCATTACTCGAACGAAGTAGTGCGCTAGGCCAATGAGCAGCTCGGCGCACTCATTGGCCTATATATGAAAGATAAAATTTTAATCATTGAAGACGAAATTGATATTGCCAAGCTTATTAAAGTGCATTTATCCGAGTTAGACCTGCACTGTGATATTTGCACCCAAGGAGAGCCAGCATTACAGCAAGCCTTAACGCAAGAATACCAACTTATTTTACTTGATGTGATGTTGCCAGGTATTAGTGGGCTAGATATTTGTCGGCAAGTTAGGCAAGCGAAGCCATTGCAGTCCATTATTATGCTGACCTCTAAAACCTCTGAAATTGATCGAGTATTGGGTCTTGAGCTAGGGGCCGATGATTACATGACTAAGCCTTTTAGCATTAGAGAGTTACAGGCCCGTGTTAGGAGTCAGTTACGTCGGGTACATGCAATTCACGCCAAAAATGCTGACCAATATAATAGTCATCTTAAGGAAAAGTCAACGCAAAAAGAGTCGAATCAGCAAGAGCAAGGGGTACGTATTGGCCAGCTTCATATTGACCATAGATATCACCAAGTCACTTATAAAAATAAAGCCATCAATTTAACCGCGACCGAGTTTGAGTTAATAGATTTTTTCTGCCAGCACCCTGATCAGGTGTTTTCACGGGCGCAATTACTCGATGGTGTCTGGGGCTATCATCACAATGGTTATGAACATACGGTGAATTCTCATATTAATCGCCTGAGAAGCAAGCTTGAGGAAAACTGTAATGAGCCTCAAATAATTCAAACCGTCTGGGGAGTTGGTTATAAACTTAATTCTGCCGGGGTAATGCCACCAATGGCGTGTTAATTAATTATGATTATTATTGATATTGGTAGTAAAAATACTGCTAGCAATAATACCAGGAGCTTTCTTTAGATGAAAATATCACTTTATCAACGCTTAGCATTAATACTCTGTGCATCTTTTATGGTTATGGCATCCTTACTGGTTTATTGGAGTAACTCACTGGTTCAGCAGTCTAAGTATCAAGCTGAACAAAAGTTGCACTTACACTTAGCTGAACATTTAGCCCATGATAACCCGCTATTACAAGACGGAGTTTATGATAAACCCGCGCTAGAAAACCTGTTTCACACCCTAATGCTACTCGGCCCTGCTTTTGAATTTTACTTTCTTGATGCCCAAGGTAATATTTTAACTTATTCAGCCGAGGCAACTAAAATAAAGCGCAAGTCTGTTGCCCTAGCCCCCTTAAAGCAACTAATTGCCAACCCGAAAAAAATGCCGGTTTTTGCTGATGATCCTCGAGGCATCAACAAGCAAAAAATATTTTCGGTCTCGCCGGTTTATCAAGGTGAACTGCTCCAGGGTTATTTGTATATTATTATTGGCGGCGAAATTTATGATTCGATTTTTAGCCAAGTTCAAGCCGGTAAAGACTTACAAAAATACGGCGCCTTTGTACTCGCCAGCTTATTATTACTACTACTGGTTTTATTGGCGGTATTTCATTATTTTACTCAACCGGTAAAAGAATTAGCAAAACAAATGCAAGCGCTTAAAGCGGTGCAATTTGACCAAAGTAAGATTCAGCTCAAGCAATGGGGTTCAGCGGCAAACCATGGCATTGACCATAATGAAGTACACTTTCTCGGCGCTACTTTTAACGATATGGTTATCCAGATTAACCAGCAATTTTCTTTACTAACTGAAAATGACAGAATCCGCCGAGAGTTATTAGCGCACTTGTCTCATGATCTGCGCACGCCATTAGCGACCATGCAAGGCTATATTGAGACTTTAGCGATTAAGGGTGATGACTTATCTAGCGCCGAGCGACAAGATTATTTAGCGACAGTGCAGCGCAATGTATCTCAGTTAAAACGGCTGATAGATCAAATTTTTGAACTGGCCCATCTAGAAAATGGTCAAGTGACGGTCAATTTAGAAACCTTTGCCATTGGTGAGCTTTTACATGACATTTTGGCTAAATTTACCCTAAAATCCGCAGATAAAAAGATTTCATTAATTTTAAAACCGCAACCTTGCCAATATATTGTTTACTCTGACATCGCTAAATTAGAGCGCATCATGACCAACTTATTAGAAAATGCCATCAGACATACTGATCTTGGCGGTGAAATAGTGGTGACAGTCGCACAGCTAAGGACACAAGTTAAAGTCAGTGTTACCGATAATGGTAGTGGCATCAGTAAAGAGGATATCGCCTATATATTTGATGCCAGATATAGAGCGAGTAACGCCATAGAAGATAATATTCAGCATACTGGCTTAGGTTTAGCGATTAGTCAGAAATTATCTCAAGTACTTAACTCTGAGCTGATGGTTAAAAGTGAACTAGGCAATGGTAGTAGCTTTTCATTATCACTACCGACCCTTAAGCCATAAGGCATTAAGCATGCACCGGAAAATCAATCAGCACTGAACTGTGCTTATTCATGTCTTTTAAGCTGTTAGATTAACTTGTTATTGATAAAACTCGGCTTATCAATAACAGGTTAAATTTACTTGCTAATTCACTAAGAATGTTACTCAGGGATTTAGTCAATAATACGATATATTTCCCACTTGGGTGTACCTGAAACTACATGAGGCTCTAAGGTTTTACTCCATTCTTTATGGGCATCTATATCAGCCAGTTTTTGCCAAGCATCATTGAGCTCAGTTAAATTCTTAATAGTCACCTCTGAAATAATACTCGATTCTAATGCACCGACAGAGCCCACTAAAATACGTGAATTCTCTTTAGTCCAACCGATTTGTGAACCGACTTCATCAAACCATTGAGTAAGCGCTTCAACCACTTCTGGCTTGTGGCCAAATTTTGCATCAATACACCATCTTGCAATCATCATAACAATGCCTCCAATCAAACTAATATCGCGCTGATAGCAGCGCAATATAATCAACAGAATAAGTATGAGTGATATTAATGAATTTGCCATTAAAGCAGTAACTCTCAGCTAATGCTGAGAAATAGCGGGTTATAGCTACTTACTAGGAATAACTAACTTTTACCGGGATCGTTAATACCCGTTTACCTTTATGTTTAAGCCAAAAATAAATCATAACAAAGGTTAATAAGGCAATCGCAATCGTTATGCTGGCACTTAACGGCGCGACCATGAAATTACCAATTTGATAACATAATGTTGCCACTAAATAAGCAAAAGTAAAACTCCAAATACCTGCAAATCCGGCCCAGCGACTACCCACTTCATTTTTGATTGCTCCCATAGCAGCAACACAAGGCGTATAAAGTAAGATAAACAATAAATAACTAAAAGCGCCTAACTGGCTGACAAATGCTAATTGCATTCGTTGATAGGTAGTTAGTTCAACACCTTGCTCTTGGGCGGCAAGGCTTAAGTCACTAATCTCACCTACGCTAATCCCCAAAGGATCATCGGGGGAAAGACCGAGTAAATTTTCTTTGATGCTATCAGTCGCATCTTGCCAGCTTTGCACTAATGAAGGCTCTGCTGCTTCCCCTGAGGCATGGGGGGAATATAAGTTATTAAAAGTTGCTACTAATACTTCTTTGGCAAATATTCCGGTAATAATGCCGACGCCTGCTTGCCAATTATCTTCTTGCACCCCCATAGGCGCCAACAGCGGCATCACGACTTTTGCTCCTTGGCTCAATATAGAGTTTTCACTGTCTTGATTACCAAATTGACCACTGGTATCAATAGAGTTAAAGAAGTTTAATAAACACACAACTATCACTATGGTTTTACCAGCGCCGGTAACGAAGCCTCTAGTACGCTGCCAGACACGTTGACTTAAATCGCCAAGTTTGGGCAGTTCATAATTAGGTAATTCCATAATATTTAAAGAACTAGTGCCTGACAACACGGTTTTCTTTAATAAGAAGCCGGTAAAGATCGCGGCGGCAATACCAACTAAATACAATAAAAACACTAGGTTTTGACCATTATCAGGAAAAAAGGCCGCGGCAAATAGCGCATAAACAGGCAACCTAGCCCCACATGACATAAAGGGAGACATCATTACCGTAGTAATGCGCTCTCGCTCACTATCAAGAATTCTTGCTGACATGACCGCAGGTACCGTACAGCCAAAACCAACAATCAACGGCACAAAGGCTTTACCGGGTAAACCAATTTTTTGCATAACGCTGTCCACTACAAAAGCGGCCCGTGCTAAATAACCTGAGCTTTCTAAAATTGATAAGCCGATAAACAAACAGGCGATAACAGGTATAAAGGTCGCTACTGTTTGCAAACCACTGCCAAAGCCCTCAACGATAGTAAGTAACCACTGCGGTAAGTCTAACGGTGCAAGAAAATGTAATGGGTAATCGACAAATAAGGTGCCACTAAGAATATCGAAAAAATCGATAAAGGCACTACCTACATTAATGGCAAACATAAAGAGTAAGTACATCACGCCGAGAAATACCGGTATGCCCGTTAAGGGGTGTAAAACTACGCTATCAATTTTATCTGACATCGACTTGTTGGCACATGCAGGATTGGCGTAGGCAGCATTGGTCGCCTCAACACTGCTAACACGGGCCAGCATATCGGTAATATAATCATAACGCGCTTGCATTGCTTTTACGCTTTGCTTTTGTTGCTGCGCTGGTGGCTGCTTTATTTCTCGCTCTTTTTGGCAGCTAACACTATTAACGATTTTTTGATGGCTAACACTATTAACGATTTTTTGATGGCTAGCGGATAGCTCATTTGTCATTTGAGCCAGTGCCTGCTGCACTTCTACTAAGGCATTTTTACTTTGGGCACTTATGGCAATAACAGGACAACCTAATTCTGCAGCTAATGGCGCAATATCAATGTGTAAATGTTTTTTTCGATCGACTTTATTGAGTACCACTATCATAGGTACACCCAATTCGAGTAGCTGACTAGTTAAATAAAGTTGCCGGCTAAGCTGGTTAATATCAACAACGTTCACTAAGCAATCAATATCATTATCTTGTAAAAAGGATTGCGAAATAGTCAGATCTTTACCTTGCTCGGCATGTTTTTCTAGTGAACTTAAACCGGGTAAGTCTGATAAATAAGCGCTCTGCTGCCCTAAACTAAAACTGGTTTTTTTAGCGGCTACGGTAACACCTGACCAATTGCCAACTTTTTGCTTACTTTGCTTTTTTTTGTTTTCGCTAGCGGATAATAACAGGTTAAATAAAGTGCTTTTACCTGAGTTGGCAAAACCAACCAGGGCGAAATGTTTTGATTGTGTCACGGCAAGATTCTTTTGAGGTTGCGGGGTATAAATGAATTATCTTTGTAATCAATTTTTTTCTTAACTTATCGATTACTTTACTAATTAAAGACTAACGCCAATTTGCTTTGCGACGGAACGCTGAATACAAATTTTAGTATTGTGTAAGCGAAAGGCCATTGGGCCATTAAAGGGTGCCTTATGCGCTAATGACACATGGGAACGAAGAGTAAAGCCTTGTTCAATCAGTTGCGCAGCGATTGCTTCATCTTTAGGTAAAGCGCTAATTTTAGCAGGCTTATTCAGGGGAAGGTCTGCGAGAGTCATGCTAGAAGTCCAAAAAAAAGTTCATTAATCCACAGATGTTAACCTAAGGGATAATGATAATTACTATTGTTTAGATGGTAGCATTAGCCAGAAAAAATCAATAGTAAAACAATGTAACTAATCTTGACCTTGATCAAACAAAAATGTTTCATTAACTAATCAAACCTCTATGTCATTACTTATAGAGTTTATGTCCATTACATTACTTTTTTCACTATTACTAAGCTCGTTGCAAGCTTAGCTATAAACATTGATTTCAGCTAAAACGAATTCCTTGGTAAAAGTGACTACAATTAATACAGGTAGACTGTTTATATGTAAAAACTTTTAGTAATATAATGGTTAATAAATCCATCCGAGAGCTAGCTATATGAAAAAAAAGGTTAATGTTTGCAATATAGCAGAAAAAAACACCCTGATTTTTACTATTATCGTAAGTGTTTTTTTTATGTGCTTTAGCTTAAACAGCCATAGCTACACGCTTGATTCCCCTTCTACTTGGATGCAAGTCCCCCTTAATAAAATTGATGAATTAAATAAGAAAGATCCGGCATTAGCACTAGCCTTTTCTAAAAGTCTACTGAATGAACATAAGCAAAAAATGACTGATATTGATAAAGCCTCATTGTTTAGCAAGATGGCTCAACATAACTATATATTAGGGCACTATAATATAAGTCAGGGGTATCTAGACCAAGCTTATGCCTTGAAAGTAGACTTAACAACTGATGTTGGTATTTCTTTGTTATTAACTCAGGGCGGTATCATGGATGAGCTGGGTAGATCAGAGCAGGCAATGGAAAGGTACTCACTCGCAGCGAAATATGCCAAAGAAAATGAAAACTCTAGACTGCTCGCAGATAGTTATTCTTACATGGCTTACTCATATTCTATTAATCATAAAGATACTCAAGCCCTAAAGTTTTATCATCAAGCTTACTTACAACTTGAACAAATTGGGGATGAGTTAGGCTTAGCTTATTTGAAAGCTGAAATGGCTAATGCCTATTCACTTACCTTTGACGACATCAATGCAATTAAGCTAGCAAAAGAAGCAAGTGATTACTTTAACAAGCATCAATATTATTTTGATGAGTTATTTATACAAAATGTATTAGCCAAAATTTACCTACGAAAAAAAGATTACCAAAAAGCCGAAATAACCTATCTAAGAGTTATCGAAATAACAAAACAAACCAATAAAAAAGAATACATCTACTTAGCTTATTTAGGTTTAGCGAATACTTACCATCACTCTCAACAACACGATAAAGCCCGTGTTTTTTGGCATAAATATCAAGAGCAACATCCCCTTTATGAAAATCCGTCGGCAGAAATTGGCGCCATTGTATTAGAAGCCAAACTTGCACTGAGTGATAACAACATACCAGCTGCAATTGATATTTTAGCTAGAACTGAAGCAATACTTAAACCTTTAGGTATGCAGAATGCGCTTAGTTGGTATGTACAGCTATTCGATTTACAGGCACAAGTTGCGGTTATCCAAAGAGACTTTCAAACTGCATATTTCAAGCAAAAACAAGCAAGAGCCTTACAAAAAGATTATTACAACGCTGAACGTGAAACTATACGTTCAAAATATAAAGTCATCTTTGATACTGACCAAGCTATTTTGACCAACAAGTTATTAGAGCAAGATAAGGCTTTAAATAAAGCGGCTCTAGAGAATTCGATACAACAACAGCAATTACAAAATATGATCATCATAATTATTTTATTATGTGTGTTAGTACTCTGCTATTTTATTTATCGACAAATACTTAATAGTAAAGCTCTTCAAAAAATAGCTAACACTGATACCTTAACTGAACTAGCAAACCGTAGGTATAGCTTTATTTATGCCGAGAAGATGTTATTGCAAGCGATAAAAGCCAAGCAAGCATTTTCTGTCGTCATATTCGACGTAGATCATTTCAAACGAGTTAATGATAACTTTGGTCATGCCGGTGGTGATATCGCATTAAAAGAGCTTGCCTCAACAGCCAATGAATACGTTAGATCTCATGATATTCTAGGTCGCATAGGTGGTGAGGAATTTTTACTGATTTTACCCGAAGAGTCTGCAACTCAGGCATATGAAATAGCTGAACGTATTAGACATGCTATCGAGCATAAAGTAATGACTATCCAAGGGCAGTCATTACAAATTACCGCAAGCTTTGGCATTGCCGAGTTAACGGAGCAACAAGATAGTTTTAATCAACTCTTTAACAGTGCCGATATGGCTTTATATCAAGCAAAAGACCAAGGCAGAAACCAAGTGGTGATGGCAAGCTAGGCATCGCCCATCAACTTTATTAGCTGAATTAAACTCAATAAAAAACTGCTTAACCATGAATAGGCACCTTGATTACTTTTGTTGACATGGTAAGCATAAGTTGGCCTTTATTAATGTTTAATTAAATCAGCCAAGCTTTGTTTATTGATTAATTTCTTTTTCATACCATAGGCAAGTCTATGGGTTCCATGACAACGGGCACAGGCCAAAACCGCTAGGGTTCCCAGATCACGTCCTTGCTGCTTAGCCGTACCTAACTCTAATGATACTTGTAAACTACTTAGCGTACTCTTCATCGCTTCGCTTGGATAAGTTTTGCGGTCTTTTTTATGGCAATCCACACAAGTTTCACCGAGTGTCACCATACCTTGATTAAGCTCAACTAAAGTTGCTAGAGCTAAGTATTTGTTACCATCTTGCGCCGATATTTTTATCTGATTCACTTGCTTAGTTAAGCTGTTCATATGCTCGGTAAAGCTTATTTTCTCTGTGATTTTTATACCGCGAAAGTCCGCTGTTCGATAAGTTAAAGCGGTAATCGCTTGGTAATCTTCATGGCAAGCATCACAACTTTGTTGCAAGGTTTTATGCTGAACTAACACAGCGGAAAAATCTTTTTTATCACTGGCTAATTTTAACTCAGCCATGGTTTGCAGTGACAATTTCTTTTGCCATGCAGGCACCATGTCAGCCACTTTAAGGTAATGCTCATTAAGTTGCCCTACCCACTTATGTAAAAGCTCTGCCTCTTGCTGTTGCGCATAAAACTCTACTGCCTGCATTTCACGCCTGAGTTTAAACATATTATGCAGCCAAACTTGTCGCTTATTTTCAGGTTTATACCATTGCGCCAGCGCTATCGGTGGAGTTTTAACTAAGCTAACTTTATCTTGATGCTGATAAATAAGCCCAGCAACTATTAACAAGATAATCACCAGTAAAAGAATAAAATAACGCCAACGCATAACTAAGCACTCTGTTTCATTTAATAGCCATTAGTGTATTTTAAATAAAATTCAGCATTATTGATTTGGCATAAAAAAAGAGCTTTAAAGCTCTTTTTATAAATTTAGCAAACTAACGTGTTAATTAGCTTGCTGAATTAACTAATTAAAATGAAAAACGCACACCGATAGCACCATCAACACTAAATTTAAATTTATCATCAAAATTTGCTACTGGCTGTACTTGGCCGTATAAATCCCAACCTTTGGCAAAATACCAAGAAACACCCACTGGCACACGTACACCATAGCCATGGTTCCAACCAGCCCAACCACCGCCAGCAAGATACCAAGATAATGGCGTTTCATTATTAAAACCACCGGTTTTCACTAAATAATCTACGGCGAAACCACTATCACCCAAAACGATGTTATAGCTATCTATCTGTGCAACAAGACTTAAGTCCATATCTAGCGCCACACCAACTTTAACATTAGCTTGAGCATAACTAGACAGTGATAATGCAAGTAATAAAACACTTACTAAAAACAATTTTTTCATTGGGATTCCTAAGATATCGAAGAGGTAGTGATTAAAATTGGCGCTATTGTAATCGTTCTTTAGTGCAAAACAAGGAAAAGCCGAGTACTTTTCGAATATGGCTTAGTTTACTTATAACTTGGTATTGTTACTAAAGTGCTACAGCTACTTGTTAACATTGATCACAGCCTTTACTATAAGAAACGATTTATAACCCTTAACTGCATAATTAGGCTGTCTATGTTTACACAAAAAACCAACAAAACAACAAAAATAAACGCTAGAAAAGCGCTAGCCCTTATCAGCATAGCCACTGCCAGTTTAAGTTTTACTAACACTGCTAGCGCGACTATTGTTGAAATTAAAACCTCACTAAGTGAACAACTGATTAAAGTTAACTTATTTGATAGTACTACACCTGCAACAGTAGCTAACTTCCTCAATTATATTGATAGTGGGCATTACACTAACTCGGTTGTGCATAGAGTTGCTACCGATTTTGTTGTGCAAGGCGGTGGTTATAAATTTACTGGTGAGTGGCCATTAACGCCACTAGTAGCAAGCGCGCCAGTAAAAAACGAGCCTGTTTATTCTAATGTTAAAGGCACCATTGCCATGGCGAAAAAGGGCAGCAATGTTCATAGTGCTACTAACCAGTGGTTTTTTAACTTAAAAGATAATAGCGATAATTTAGACCGACAAAACGGTGGTTTTACCGTATTTGGTCAAGTTATTGAAGGTATGGATATAGTAGACAAAATAGCGCAACTAAAACTATGTAACGCTGGTGATTTAGAGGGTATCCCTATGGTCATGGCTGAAAGTCAACAATGTGGCGATATGAGCACACCTGGCATGGAGAACTTTGTTGTTATTGAGTATGTAGGTATTTTTGATAACTCTGAGGTGACGGATGGTGATTTAATCCCATTGAAATCAAAAGAGCCTGATAGTGATGGTGATGGTGTGATAGACATATCTGATGCTTTCCCAAGCGACCCTGCTAAATATTTACCTGATGCTCAAGAAGATAGCGGTGGTTCAATCACTTGGTTTGCTCTTGCTATGCTTACCTTGCTAACCATGAGAAGACGTCTCTTCTCTATGTAGGAGCAGGCTTTAGCCGCGAACATTAGTAAATATTCAGGCGTAAACATTCGATAAAACCTAGATTCCCGACAAGTGAACTCGGGAATGACGGTACAGAAGCCCATATATTAAAAAGCAGCGTATCGTCTAACGATAGCTGCTTTTTTTAGTGCTTAAGCTTTTGTAACTAAGACATTAATGCCTAAGTCCCCTAACCTCTAGTGAATTCTGGATAAGCTTCCATACCACAGTCAGAGATATCAACACCTTCGTACTCTTCTTCAGCACTAACACGAATACCGATGATTTTCTTCAGGGCAAACCAGACAATAAAGCTAGTACCAAAGACCCAAACAAAAATGGTTGCCGCGCCAATCAGCTGACCGCTAAAACTAGCTGATGAATTAGTAATTGGTACAATCAACAAACCAAAGAAGCCAACAACGCCATGTACTGAAATAGCACCTACGGGATCATCAATTTTAATTTTATCTAAAGCTAAGATTGAAAGCACCACGATTACACCAGCAATGGCGCCAAAGAGTGTCGCTTGTAATGGTGATGGCGTTGATGGCTCAGCAGTGATAGCCACTAATCCAGCCAAAGCACCGTTTAAGGTCATGGTTAAATCGGCTTTCTTAAATAATATTTTAGCAAAAACTAAGGCTGAAATTGCACCGGCAGCAGCGGCGGCATTAGTATTTAAGAACACCATAGCCACTGAGTTAGCACTATTAATATCGGCAAGTTTTAATACTGAACCACCATTAAAACCAAACCAACCCATCCATAAAATGAAAGTACCTAAGGTTGCCATAGGCAAGTTAGCGCCAGGAATGGCATTCACTTTACCGTCTTTACCGTATTTACCTTTACGAGCACCAAGCAATAAAACACCGGCTAATGCCGCTGAAGCGCCAGCCATATGAACAATACCAGAGCCAGCAAAGTCAGAGAATCCTAAGTCACCTAAAGTATATAAACCAAAGACAGCTTCACCGTTCCAAGTCCAGCTACCTTGCATAGGATAGATAAAGCCGGTTAATACCACAGTAAAAGCTAAGAAAGCCCACAGTTTCATCCGCTCAGCAACAGCACCTGAAACAATCGACATAGCGGTTGCAACGAATACTACTTGGAAGAAGAAATCAGCTGCATTGGAATAAACAGCGCCACCATCAAATCCAGCTTCTGCAGACTCTGCTAGCACAGTACTAACCAATGCATCAGCATCACTCGCACCATCAAGACCAATGCCATTTAAGAAAACACCACCGCCATACATAATATCATAACCAACAATAAGGTACATAATGCAGGCAATAGCATATAGCGCGACGTTTTTGGTTAGGATTTCAGTAGTGTTTTTAGCACGTACTAAGCCAGCTTCTAACATAGAGAAACCTGCAGCCATCCACATAACCAAGGCACCACACATAAGAAAGTAAAAGGTATCTAAAGCGTATTGTAATTGAAAAATATTTTGTTCCATTATCTCTCTCCCTTAAAGTGCTTCAGAGTCTTGCTCGCCCGTACGAATACGGATAGCATGCTCTAGGTTAAAAACAAAAATCTTACCGTCACCAATTTTACCGGTGTAAGCGGCTTTAGTTATGGTTTCCACTAAACGCTCAACCAGATCATCATTAACTGCAATTTCCAACTTCACTTTAGGTAAAAAGTCTACTTGGTACTCGGCACCGCGATATAATTCGGTATGACCCTTTTGACGGCCAAAACCCTTGACCTCACTGACTGTGATGCCCTCAACTCCGATTTCAGAAATGGCTTCTCTGACATCGTCTAGTTTGAATGGTTTAATGATTGCGCTAATTAGTTTCATGCTTACCCCTAGTTATCGTTCTTTTTATGACTAATAACCTGATAATACAATTCATATGCCACAATAAAATAATGATACTTATTAGCTAGTTAGTTTAAATTCTATTTTTTATCGGTAGCAGTTCGCACCAAGAGCGTGCAGAAAAATCATCCACTGAGTTCATCTGGTGCAATTGGTTAGGGCTAAGGTAAGGTGATTTTTGAGAGAGTATTTTTAGAGAGTCAGCTAATTTAAGGTAGCGCCGCTAACTTTTAGCTATTATAAAGTTCGGTAAAAGTCTTAACCGAAAAACCCTTAAGTAGTTGGTCACCAACCTTCAATACAGGTACGCCACGTAGACCAGTTGCGGCAAACTCTTTTTGCCCCTTGGCAGTTTTAATATTACATAACCTAAAAGCAATACCTTGCTGTTCAAGGTAGCGTTTTGCTGTTTGGCAATGTGGACACTTATCTGTGGTATATAAAACAACACGTTTCATTTTCATTCCTTATTACTTATTACTTATTACTTATTGTTTGTTTTTTGTTGTTTGTTGAACATGACGTATCTAAGATACTAACTGCTATTTTACCCTAGCTTGAAGCTTTATCTGTAACACTTATCTTGGCTTTTTTTTATATTAATCAATAATAACGCCAATAAAGTAGCAAACACGCTAACCTAGACTAAAGTTGTAGCAAAGCTTGATGCAAATCAAGTTAGTAATCCTATTCAAAACAATATATTAACAACTTGATTTAAATCAAACTATTCAACTCGATGCGATGCAAAAATTATCCCATCAGTTACCAATACCCAAAATAATAATAATAATAGCGAAGCTAACTAACCCACTTATAAAACATGATCTTAGGATATTATTATGAAAACAGCAGTAAACAAGTTTACCTTATCGTTAATCACGACCGCGATTTTAGTGGCCCCTGCCGCCTTTGCCGTTGAAACTGAACATGGCAAGGGCATTACCGAAGCGCTTAGTGATAGCACGGTAAAAGTTGAATTACGTGCCCGTTATGAAGGCGTAGATCAAGACGGTAAAGATAAAGATGCCTCTGCAGCAACATTAAAGAGTCGTATCACTGTCAAAACTGGCAGCTACAGCAATTTCTCTATGGCTATAGAAGTGGATAAAGTGGATGCTTTAGTTGATGACTATAACAACACCCAAAATGGTCAAACTCAATACCCAGTAGTTGCCGATCCACAAGGTACAGACGTAAACCAAGCTTATATCAAGTATGCAAATGATGGCTTTAGCGCCGTTGTTGGTCGCCAACGAATTTTACATAACAATCAACGTTTTGTTGGTGGTGTAGGCTGGCGTCAAAATGAGCAAACTTATGATGGTGTACGTGCTCAATACAAAGCGGATGCTTTCTCTGTAGATTACAGCTACATTCAAAACATAAATGACATTACTGCCAACAATGTAAAAGGTGACTTCCACTTAGTAAATGCAAATTATAATATCAATAAAGCCCATAAAATATCTGGTTTTGCTTATATTCTAGATTACGATACCGCTGTAGCTAACTCTAGCAGTACTCTAGGCGCATTATATAACGGTAAATTTGGTAAGTTTTTAGTGAATGCTAGTTTAGCGAGTCAAAGTGATAATGGTGACAACCCTACTAGTTATTCAGCAATGTATATGAATGCCGAAGCGGGTTATAACTTTGGTCCGGTAACTTTAATAGGTGGTTATGAGTTATTAGGTAGCGATAACGGTGTTGGTTTTAACACCCCGCTTGCCACTAAACACGCATTTAACGGCTGGGCTGATAAGTTTTTAGGCACTCCAGGTGAAGGCTTACAAGATGTCTATATAACCGCTAAAGGTAAAGTTTCAGGGGTTAAATGGGCAGCAACATACCATGATTTTTCATCAGACGTAGATAGTATTGATTTTGGTAGCGAGCTTAACTTAGTAGCCACTTATCAAATTAACAAAAACTACGGTGTATTAGTAAAAGCGGCTAATTATGGCGAAGGTGATGACGGTGTATCTCCAACTGACACTAACAAAGTATGGGTACAACTAACGGCTAAGTTCTAATGCTTTACAATTTAAACGTTAGAAATTAATAAGATAGCTCAATGAAACCAGAAACCAGCACATGCTGGTTTCTTATTTTTTAGCCAGCCGTTTTACCCTCCTGTTTTATCCCATCACTTATCCTGTTACTTTATCCTGCCATTACATTGCCCCACCCTAATAAAAGCATTAGAATAGCCGCGAATTTTACTGGCTGTTAGGCGAAACTTTTTGTTATTAATGATCGACAATTACGACTCATTTACTTTTAATTTAGTGCACTATTTTCAAGCGCTAGGTCAAGAAGTGGTTGTTTATAGGAATGATGAAATTAGCCTGAAAGAAATTGAGCAATTAAAGCCTCAATATATTGTTATATCCCCTGGTCCTGGCGATCCGGACTCTGCCGGAATCTCTCTGGCTGTGGTTGAACATTTCTCCGGTAAAATACCCTTGTTAGGTGTCTGCTTAGGTCATCAATGTATTGCCCAGCACTTTGGCGCTAACGTTAAAAAAGCTAAGCAAGTGATGCACGGTAAAACCTCAAAGATTCGCCATAATCAGCAAGGTTTGTTTAACAACTTAAATCTTCCGTTAGAAGTTACTCGTTATCATTCATTAATAGTAAGCAAACAATCTTTACCAAGCGAACTGACGATAACGGCATGGAGCGTAAATAAACAAGGTGAGGTTGATGAAATTATGGCGCTGGAGCATAAAAGCCTGCCTATTAGTAGCGTACAGTTTCATCCAGAATCAATTCTCACTGAGCAGGGACAAAGTTTATTAGCAAATTTTATCAAGCAATTTAAAAATTACCCGATAAGCTAATAACAGGAGCTATTTAGATTAAAGCCAGATAGAGTAGTGCTTTACTCGTTTAGGCGCTAGATTAAATTTAATGCTCAGTTTTGTACTTGGGTAGCAATAAAAAGGTAAGCAATAAAACCGCTATGCAAATTTTTGAACACAATCAAACTGTCGCCACTATATATCAACGCGCGATCAGCCTCTCTATTTGTAAAGATTTTGCGGAAAAGCAAAGTGGTAAAATCACTATGGTTGACCATCAAGGTAGCGAACAAGAAAATCGCCGCCGAGAGTTGTTATCTGTAGAAGTACAAGCGCAACAAGAAAAAATTATTGCCAAGCATGGTGAAGAGCATTTTCGTAAACAAATCAAACAAAGCTTCTTTAGCCGTGTTCGTACAAAAATTAATAGTGACTTTGACAATAAAGAGCACCTTTACCATCATGTGCTAGGTATTGAAGATGCCTGCCCTGCTATTCTCGATATTTTATCTGCTCGCGCCGCTTCCGTTAATCAAATCAAAGATCTTGCTGCCTCTTTATCTTGGTTAGCTACCGATTTAATAAATTTAGTTAATAAGCCACAGTATCGTAAACGTGCTGACGTGCAAGTTACCGATGCTAAGCTAGCTTTGAGTTATATTGGCTTAGACAATTTAAAATTGGTGATGCCAACCTTTACCCTTAAACATTGGTTACCAACCAGTACGGCGCCCTATGGTCTGATGAAGCGAAAGCTATGGAATGATAGTTTAGCTATTGCCCTAGCCGCACGCGCGTTAGCCAAAGAACAAGGTCTAGATGAGTTTACTGCCTTTACTACGGGTATGCTGTCTAATATAGGTAGGTTTGCCGTTACCCGTTGTTATTTAACTACGTTTAGCGAGATGTATAAAAAAGAAGTACGTGAAGCATTTGAAAGTAAAGACAAACGCTTACACAATGTTTTATCAAAAATTGAAGCCAGTGAGGAGCTACTGCTAGAACAACTGACTATGCGCAGTTCACAATTATCTGCTGATTTAATTGAGATAATGAGTTTTAGACGTATGGGCATAACCGAGCCCATTTTTGATCTAGCCTACGCTGATACCATAGAAAAAATGCATCCTATCGCTCAAGTTGTTGCTAAAGCCAAAGCTTATGTTGCCTTTCGTGCCTTAGCCAAAGAACAGTTAATAAACAGTGATGAGAGTAAAGCATTACTTAGCGTAGTTAAGTTAACGCCAGCTGAAATAACCTTATTGAAAAAGAGCGATATTGACCACATTAAGCTCAACTTCAGTTAATATCCTGCTAATTTTCTACTTTTTCACTGATTTTTTCTGATTAATTATTAAAAAATCACCTTAAGCGCTTTTCAACGTGCAAGCGCTTACCTCCTCACTTACCCCCTTATTTCAACAAAACAATTCGACCCTATAAATATTCACAATTTCTGAATAAAATTAGCTAAACCGTTGTTTTGTCTGGGCTGCAGAGTAGCACAGCAAGACAAGTCGACTGTTTTCTGTCATACTATCGCTCTATTTTTAACGCGCTGTTAATATTTTTCACTAAATTAAGCTATTCATTAAGCAATATTTAGATAATGCAGTAAGATTAAAAAAACATTACCCACAATGAATGAGGATTTTTATAATGTCAGAACATTTTTCGGTTGAACGCGGTTTATTTGATGATGTGATGGTGCCAAACTATGCACCTTCAGCGATTATTCCTGTACGCGGTCAAGGTTCTCGAGTGTGGGATCAACAAGACAAAGAATATGTAGATTTTGCCGGCGGTATTGCTGTTAGTTCTTTAGGTCACTGTCACCCAGCTTTAGTTGGTGCTTTAAAAGAGCAAGGCGAAAAGATTTGGCATTTATCAAATGTTCAAACCAATGAACCAGCATTACGTTTAGCAAAAAAATTAGTTGATAGTACTTTTGGTGAAAAAGTTTACTTTTGTAACTCAGGTGCCGAAGCTAATGAAGCAGCACTTAAACTAGCTCGTCGTTGGGCATTAGACGTACATGGCGCTGATAAAACACAAATCATTGCTTTTAAGCAAGGCTTCCATGGCCGTACTTTCTTTACCGTTACTGTTGGTGGTCAAGCGGCCTATTCTGATGGCTTTGGTCCAAAACCAGGTGATATAGATCATGCTGAGTACAATAACTTAGATAGCTTAAAAGCATTAATCTCTGATAAAACTTGTGCTGTTATGATTGAACCATTACAAGGTGAAGGCGGAATTATTTCACCAACTGATGAATTCATTAAAGGTGTTCGTGCTTTATGTGATCAACACAATGCATTATTAATTTTTGATGAAGTGCAAACAGGTGTTGGCCGTTTAGGTCACTTATACGCATACATGGATTTAGGTGTTACTCCTGATATCTTAACTTCTGCTAAAGGCCTAGGTGGCGGTTTCCCTATTGGTGCTATGCTAACAACTACTGATATTGCTAAGCACCTTAAAATAGGTACTCACGGCAGTACTTATGGCGGCAACCCATTAGCTTGTGCTGTTGCGGAAGCAGTACTAGATACAGTAAACACTGATGAAGTTTATGCTGGTATCAAAAGCAAAGCTAAACTTTATGTTGATGGTTTAAATGCAATCAATGCTAAATATGATGTTTTCTCTGAAATTCGTGGTAAAGGTTTATTAATTGGCGCGGTTTTAAATGAAAAGCACCAAGGTAAAGCAAAAGCATTTTTAAATGCAGCTATGGATGAAGGCGTTATGGTATTAGTTGCCGGCGCAAACATTGTTCGCTTTGCACCTTCACTAGTTATTCCTAATGAAGATATTACCCTTGGTCTAGCGCGCTTTGAAAAAGCTATTGCTAGCTTAGTTTAGAGTTTAACTAAATCTAAACTAGCCTAGTCAGTGCTAATAGCTACTTGTTTGAGCCACATCGATTTAAACAAGTAGCCTCCCCCTTTCATCGAGAGCAATTATGATCATTGTACGTCCGATTAAAAAAAGTGACCTGAAATCTCTATACCAAATTGCGGTTGACTCAGGTCACGGCTTTACTTCACTCCCTGTGAATGAACAATTACTGCAACAACGTATCCACCACGCTGAAGAGTCGTTTGCCAAAGATGTTAAAGAAGCTGGCAACGAAGGCTATCTTTTTGTAATGGAAGATACCGAAACCGGTGAAGTAGTAGGTACTAGTGGCATTGAAGCAGCTGTAGGTTTAGATGATGCCTTTTATCACTATCACCTAGGTAAAGTTGTCCACAGTTCACGTGAACTAAATATATACAATACCGTTGAAACTCTGTCTTTGTGTAATGACTACACCGGCGCCAGCGAAATTTGTACGTTATTTTTAAGTGATAGCCATCGTAAAAATAATAATGGCCGCTTTTTATCGCGTTTCCGTTTTCTTTTTATCGCTGAACACAAAGAGCGTTTTTCTGACACCATCATTGCTGAAATGCGCGGTATATCAGATGAAAATGGCAGCTCACCATTTTGGCAGTGGCTTGAAGAGCACTTTTTCTCAATGGACTTTCCGACCGCCGATTACTTAACTGGCATAGGTAAAAAAGTATTTATTGCTGAATTGATGCCTAAGTATCCAATTTACGTTAATTTGCTCAGCAAAGAAGCGCAAGCAGTAATCGACAAGGTACACCCGAAAACAGTACCAGCGTTGCGCTTATTAGAAGCTGAAGGTTTTGCCCGACGTGGTTATGTTGATATTTTTGATGGTGGCCCAACGGTTGAGTCTCATGTTAACAATATCAGAACAGTAAACCACAGTAAGCGTTGCCAAGTGATCATCGGCGAAGTGCAATCTACCGATAATTACATTATCTGTAATAGCAAAGTTGATGGTTTTAGAGCAACACAAGCACCACTTTCATTACGTGACACCGCTAATCAAGTAGTGATTAGCCAAGAAGTGGCTGATGCGTTAATGATCGGTGAAGGTGATTGGGTGCGCTTGGTAGCAAACTAGCTCCTAGCTAATACCTAACGAATACCAAGTTAACACCTAGGCTATTTGCTTAGCAGAACAACTTCACGATTTAGCGTGGCTAGCACTAGCCACTGATCAAATTACTAATGGTGACAGCGACACTCTCTGTCACCACTATCAATGAGAAGGAAATACCATGTCTCACACAAATCCAGTTCAATTTATTAATGGTCAATGGCAAGCAGGCTTAGGTCATGATGTTAGTTCATCTAACCCCGCTCGTAATGAAGTTATTTGGCAAGGTAAAACAGCCAGTGCTGAGCAAGTAAACGAAGCGGTATTAAGCGCTCGTCAAGCATTTGAAAGCTGGGCAAATATTAGCTTAGAAGAACGTGTAGCTGTGGTAACTAAATTTGCTGAATTATTAGCTGAAAACAAAGATGCCTTAGCAACAACAATTGCCTTAGAAACAGGTAAGCCAAAGTGGGAAACTACTGGTGAAGCCGGTGCTATGGTAGCTAAAATAGCTATTTCACTTAAAGCTTACAACGAACGTACTGGTACGGTTGAAAACCCTATGCCTGGCGCTAAAGCATTTATACGTCATAAGCCTCATGGTGTGGTAGCTATTTTTGGCCCTTATAACTTCCCAGGTCATTTACCTAATGGCCATATAGTGCCAGCATTAATCGCCGGTAATACTATTGTATTTAAGCCAAGTGAATTAACGCCGCGTGTAGCTGAAGAGATGTTAAAACTTTGGGAAAAGGCTGGTTTACCTAACGGTGTAATTAACCTAGTTCAAGGTGAAGTAGAAACAGGTAAAGCCCTAGCGAGCCATAAACTTATTGATGGTTTATTTTTCACTGGTAGCTCAACTACTGGTCATTTGTTACATGAACAGTTTGCTGGTCAGCCAGGTAAAATTCTTGCATTAGAGATGGGTGGCAATAATCCACTTGTTGTTAAAGACGTTAGCGATATTGATGCTGTTGTGCATGATATTGTGCAATCTGCCTTTGTAACTACGGGCCAACGTTGTACTTGTGCACGACGTTTATTCATTGAAGCCAATGAACAAGGTGATGCAATATTAGCTCGTCTTATCGAAGTAACTAAAAACTTAACCATTGGTTATTTTGATGATGAAGAGCAGCCATTTATGGGCTCTATGATCTCTGAAAAAGCGGCACTTAGCTTAGTAGCTGCACAAGATAAATTATTAGCCTTAGGTGCAACATCAATTGTTGAACTTAAACACTTAGAAGCGGGCACTGGTTTTGTTTCACCGGGCATAATCGATGTAAGTGACATTATTGCTGATATTCCAGATGAAGAGTACTTCGGTCCACTAGTGAAAGTTTATCGTTATACTGATTTCGATAAAGCTATTGATGAAGCTAATAACACTGGTTTTGGTTTATCTGCTGGTTTGTTATCTGACAGCGAAGAGTCATACAACCACTTCTTTACCCGTATTCGTGCTGGTATTGTTAACTGGAACAAGCCTATTACTGGCGCTAGCAGCGCAGCACCATTTGGTGGTATTGGCGCTAGTGGTAACCACAGAGCCAGCGCGTTTTATGCAGCTGATTATTGTGCCTACCCAATCGCTTCAGTTGAAGCGGAAAAAGTTAGCTTACCTGAAACATTAACACCTGGTTTAAAATTCTAAATGCAAAACGACAATACTCTTACTTCAAAAAAACTTACCGATATTACTGGTAATGATTTTAGCCAAGCTTATGAAGAGTTTCTTAAGCAAGGCGACTTTATTTCATTAACACGCCAGTTTGAGCAAGGTTTTACCCAAACTGGTCGAGATAACCAGCTTAGCTTCAACGTCAAGAAAGCTAAAGTGAGTATACTCGACACTGGTATCTTGTTAGTTGAGCCTGAAAATTCAACTACATCGGTTAAGCCTAGTAAGAGTATTGTCATTTCTTCGGCAATTCATGGTAATGAAACTGCCCCGATTGAAATTGTCCAACAACTCATAAGTGATATTGTTGCACAAAATATTCAAGTGAAGCACCGAACTTTATTCATCATGGGTAACCCTGTAGCGATGAATATTGCCAAGCGCTTTCAAACTGAAAACTTAAACCGCTTGTTTTGTGGTAAACATCAAGATATTGCACCTTGTTTTGAAAAAGATCGTGCTGAAAAACTAGAAACTTATGTTAGTGATTTCTTTAATGCTGGCACAGATTCAAGTGATAGTGATGTAACTAACTATCACTATGATCTACATACTGCTATTCGTAACTCCAAACATGAAAAGTTTGCTATTTACCCTTACCAAGGTGATAAGCCTTGGGACAAAGAACAGCTAAGCTTTATGGCTGCTTGTGGCGTTAACACTATTTTATTTGGTCATGGCCCAACTGGCACATTCTCCTATTACAGTAGTGCTAATTTTTCAGCCCATGCATTTACCGTAGAATTAGGTAAAGTAAGACCTTTTGGTGAAAATAATATGGCTAACTTCTCGGCCATGACAGAAAAGCTAACCGCTCTTATTTGTGATGAAGACCTGTTATTAAATAGCTTTGATAATAAAGACTTTAATTTATATACCGCACTTGGTGATATCACTAAAGTTAGCAATAATTTCAAGTTATTTATTGATGACTCAGCCAGTAACTTTACCGATTACCCGGTTGATACTTTATTATCAACTGATACCGGTGAAGAGTATCGAACTACACAGCCTGGTGAGAGTATTGTCTTTCCTAATGCTAAGGTCGGTAATGGTCAGCGCGCAGTATTAATGGTGGTGCCAACTACACTGTCATAAGCTCATGCCTTATAAGTTCTCTGCTATATAGCCCTTAAATCATTACCAAAGAAGGGCTATTGATTCTCCCTAGCTAAAAACGCTACACTAACTGCTATACTCAAACAAAAGTACTATTCATAAGCAAAGGTAAGTAAAGCAATTATGGTTACAGACACTGACGGTTATATTCAAATTATTGAGTACCTTACCGAACATCTTAGTTTATTTGAAAATGCCAAAGCACCAGAAAAAGCTAGTGAAACTGTGATGTCAGCCATTGAAGTAGAGCTTTGTGAGCAAATAATTAGCGTTTGTAGTCAAAATCCAAACCTGACGTTTAATCAACGTAATGCCATTATTCGCGAAGTTGATGCCATCGTCTATGACTTAGAAGAGATTCTATCTGGTGTTATCAACAACCCAGTTAATACTGAGCAATTAGCTTTTATTCGTGAATTTGCCGGCTTAATCAAAAATCTATTTGATAGCGTTATCCACAAAGATTAACCCTGCTAAGGGTTAATTCATCTTTTGAATTAGCCTTACTAAACAGTACTGCTCCCATCTATACCCGTTACTAATCAAGATGCATGTTTCAGAGTGCTTAAACTACTTCAATTCAAGGCGCTGTGAAGAAATAATGGTTATTCCATTATAAGCCACAGCAACGATGAAGTGATGTGGTTCAAGCGCTTCTTCGATGGGTTTAAAATGACTTTATACAGCGTTAAATAATCAAAGCATAGAATAACTATTCTTAAATTACTCTCCTCTCCTAAACACATTTTTAATTCCCACTGATATCCTGCACTTTGAATGGTATGGGTATATAAACTCTATTACACATTACAACTGGTGATGGCGCTTCAACTTAGATAGAATCCCTCTATATATTATTTATAATCATTAATTAAAAATAGAGTCCACAATGAAAGCACAAGTAAAATGGTTAGGCGAAGAGTTATTCATGGGCACCTCGGAAAGTGGTCATACTATGGTTTTAGACGCTAATGGTGGCAACCTAGCTCCTAGCCCGATGGAAGGTGTGCTAATTTCTCTGGGCGGTTGTTCTTCAGTAGACGTTGTGAGCATTTTACAAAAAGCGCGACAAAAAATCACTGCTTGTCATGTAGAAATCGACGGTACTCGTGTCGATAGCGTACCTGCGCTGTTTGAAAAGATACATCTACACTTTGTTATTACTGGTACTGATGTTGCTGCGAAACACGTAGAACGAGCGGTAAGTTTATCTGCTGACAAATATTGCTCCGTGGCGTTAATGCTTAATGCGAAAGTAGACATTACTCACGATTTTGAAATTATTGCGGCTACTTAACTTTTCTTTATGCAAACTGACACTAAAATTGCCCTGTATGGCTTTAATAATTTAACGAAGAGTTTAAGCTTTTCGTTATACCGGGTACATTATTTAGTGGCTACCCAAGCTGTTACTGATTATCATACTTACATCAATGAGACTTATAACGGTAGCCGTCTTGAGGAATTACTGACTAAGATTTGCCATGCCATCGGTGGTAATGTGTTAAATATTGCCAGCCAAGATTACACCCCTCAAGGAGCGAGTGTAACTTTGATGATGTCAGAAGAGGCAAAGCCTGAATCTTTAGTCGCTCATTTAGATAAAAGCCACTTGTGTATTCACACCTACCCCGAAGAAACAGCCCAAGACAATATCGCCATTTTCAGAGCCGATATCGAGCTATCAACCTGTGGTGTCATTTCTCCCTTGAAGGTCTTGGATTATGTTATTGAGGCTTTCTCAGCTGATGTTGTTGATATAGATTATCGTATTCGAGGTATGACTCGCGATCAACAGGGAAAAAAGTGCTTCAGTGACCATGACATCATGCAGATTAGTGATCATTTAGCTAATGATACCCTTGATAGGTACCAGGTCAAAGACAGTGTGATGGCAGCAAATAACTTATTTCATTGTAAGTTAGCAAGACATTCTATTGACTTAAAGCAACATGTTTTCAACCTAGCTAATAATCACATCACAGCTTTTGATGAAGAACGAATCAAACAACAGCTAGCATTTGAGCTTAATGAACTTTTTATCGGCAAAGCAATGGGATAAATTGATTGAAAACCTTCCTGCTATGAAAATTAACATCTTTATATTAAAAAGCCCTTAGACAAATAATTGTCTAAGGGCTTTTTAATAAAGTGATTAAATTTAACAGCTATTTGACTCACTGACTAAATAAGTGTTAATAACCATAGAAAGCAACTGTTATAGACTCTACAAATCACTCATCCAATCAAGTTGCTTATTGGCTTGAGTTTTACGCTCTATCAAATCTCTTATTAGCGGCGTAAGTATAAGCTCCATTGCTAAACCCATCTTGCCACCTGGAACCACAAGGGTATTAATACGTGACATAAATGAACCGTCGATCATACGAAGGTAATATTGAAAATCAACATTCTTCACTTCACGAAAACGAATAACCACAAAGCTTTCATCTAAGCTTGGAATTGCTTTAGCACTAAAGGGGTTTGAAGTATCCACCGTTGGCACACGCTGAAAGTTAATATGAGTACGGGAAAACTGCGGGGTAATAAAAGAGATGTAATCTTCCATACTGCGGACTATACTCGCGGTGACGGCTTCTCTACTGTGGCCACGCTTATTGGTGTCCCTAATTATTTTCTGGATCCACTCTAGATTGACAATCGGTACCATACCAATGAGCAGATCGACATGTTTAGCAACATCGTTATCTTTAGTGACCACGCCACCATGAAGTCCCTCGTAGTACAATAAGTCAGTACTGTCTCCGAATTCTTCCCATGGTGTAAAAGTACCAGGCATTTGATTGAAAGGTACAGCTTCATCAAAAGTATGCAAATAGCGCCTAATTTTACCTTTGCCCGTTTCGCCATAGTCACGAAAGAGCTTTTCCAGTGCGGTAAAATCATTAGCCAAATCACCAAAATAACTAATATTATTTCCTACTTCTTTTGCCTTTCTCTTTTCCATATCCATTTCTTGGCGGGAGAAGCGATGAAAACTATCACCTTCAACATTTACCGAAGTAATGCCAAGCGTTCTAAAAATATGTTCAAAAGAGGCAGTAGTAGTAGAGGTGCCCGCTCCCGATGAGCCGGTAACAGCAATTATTGGATTTCGTGATGACATAAGGGCTCAAGAGTAATCTAAAGTACAATAGATATTTTATACGGTGAATTAACGTTTAGGTCAAGGAAAGCGACCTGTTTAACGACGAAAGCGTCATTATTTATGGAATCACCTACATTTAAGGCAATAAAAAACGGAGCCTAAGCTCCGTTTTTATAAGTATAATTTAGTAAACTAAATTATGCTTCTGCTGATTCTTCAACTACTTCAGGAGCATCTTCTACTACTGGGCGGTCTACTAATTCAATATAAGCCATAGGCGCTTTATCACCAGTACGGAAACCACATTTTAAAATGCGAGTGTAACCACCTGGACGTTCTTGGTAACGAGCACCAAGTTCGTTGAATAAAATACCTACTACTTCTTTATCTTGTGTACGAGCAAATGCCAAACGGCGATTTGCAACACTGTCGATCTTAGCCAATGTAATCAATGGCTCTACTACCATACGTAGTTCTTTAGCTTTAGCTACAGTCGTTTTAATAACGCCGTGCTTAACTAAAGAGCTTGCCATATTGCGGAACATCGCTTTACGATGACTGCTATTACGGTTTAACTGGCGACCGCTTTGACGATGACGCATAAGTTAATCCTTCTCTCAAACTATTAAAAAAATGATGATCGAACTAGTCGTTGTCAACAATGCTTTCAGGTGGCCAGTTTTCTAGACGCATGCCTAGAGACAAACCACGCGACGCTAACACGTCTTTGATTTCAGTTAGAGACTTCTTACCTAAATTAGGCGTTTTCAGAAGTTCAACTTCAGCACGTTGTACTAAATCACCAATGTATTGAATTGCTTCTGCTTTTAAACAGTTAGCTGAACGAACAGTTAATTCAAGATCATCAACAGGACGAAGCAAGATTGGGTCGAATAATGGTTTTTCTTCCACTTGTTCAACTTCTTTGATATCACGAAGTTCTACAAACGCATCAAGCTGTTCAGCAAGAATTGTTGAAGCACGACGGATAGCTTCTTCTGGATCCAATGTACCATTGGTTTCCATATCCAAAATTAATTTATCTAAATCGGTACGTTGTTCAACACGTGCAGACTCAACATCATAAGCAATTCTGACTACAGGGCTGAATGAGGCGTCAACCAACAAACGGCCTATAGCACGATCTTCTTCCTCGGCATCGCGACGAACTGAAGCAGGTACGTAACCACGACCCATTTCAATTTTAATGCGCATACTGATAGCACCTTCACCTGTTAGGGTGCAGATAACATGTTCCGGATTAGTAATAGTTACATCACCGTCATGTTGAATATCAGCTGCCGTTACAGGGCCTTCACCAGACTTTGTTAAAGTTAGAACGGCTTCATCTTTGCCTTCTAAAATAACAGCTAGCCCTTTAAGGTTTAACAATATTTCGATGATGTCCTCTTGAACACCTTCTTTACTACTGTACTCATGTAAAACGCCATCAATCTCAACTTCAGTTACGGCACAACCCGGCATTGAAGATAGAAGAATGCGACGTAACGCATTACCTAAAGTGTGACCAAAACCACGTTCTAGTGGCTCTAAAGTTACTTTAGCGCGACGAGGGTTGATATTTTCAATACCAACCATGCGTGGTCTAAGGAATTCGGTTACAGAACCCTGCATATATGTCCTCTCTTAAAGTGCAACTCTACTTAGAGTAAAGTTCAACAATCAACTGTTCATTAATTTCGGCAGATAAGTCAGCACGATCTGGAACACGTTTGAAAACGCCTTCAAGCTTCTTAGTATCTACTTCAACCCAAAGTGGTTTCTCACGTTGATCAGCTAATTCTAAAGCAGCGATGATACGCGCTTGAGTTTTAGACTTCTCACGAACAGAAACAGTATCTTCAGCTTTAACAGTGAAAGATGGAATATTAACTACTACGCCATTTACCACGATAGCCTTATGGCTAACTAATTGACGGGCTTCAGCACGAGTGCTTGCATAACCCATACGGTAAACTACGTTATCTAAACGAGTTTCTAAAAGCTGTAACAAGTTTTCACCTGTGTTGCCTTTTTGACGTGCCGCTTCTTTGTAGTAATTACTGAATTGTTTTTCAAGCACGCCGAAAATACGACGAACTTTTTGTTTTTCACGAAGTTGAACACCATAGTCTGATAAACGACCGCGACGGGCGCCATGTTGACCTGGTATTGTTTCGATTTTACATTTAGTGTCAATTGCTCTAACACCACTTTTAAGGAACAAATCTGTTCCTTCGCGGCGACAAAGTTTTAACTTAGGACCTAAATATCTAGCCATTTTCTTTCTCCAACTATCCTAAAAAGTGCGATTAAACGCGACGTTTCTTAGGAGGACGACAACCATTATGAGGAATAGGTGTTACGTCAGTAATGTTGGTGATTTTAAAACCAGCAGCATTTAAGGCACGGATAGCAGATTCACGACCTGGACCTGGACCTTTTACGAACACTTCAATATTCTTCAAACCAAACTCTTTTGCAACAGCGCCAGCGCGGTCTGCAGCTACTTGCGCAGCGAACGGAGTTGATTTACGTGAACCACGGAAACCTGAACCACCGGCAGTCGCCCAAGATAAAGCATTACCTTGACGGTCTGTAAGAGTCACGATTGTGTTGTTGAAAGAAGCATGGATATGAGCCATGCCATCAGCAACTTGTTTTTTTACGCGTTTACGCGTACGAACTGGTGTTTTAGCCATTGTCTAGTTCCTCTTACTTCTTAATTGGCTTACGAGGACCTTTACGGGTACGCGCATTTGTTTTAGTGCGTTGACCACGTAGAGGAAGACTGCGACGATGGCGAATGCCACGGTAACAACCTAAATCCATAAGACGTTTAATGTTCATTGAAACTTCACGGCGTAAATCACCTTCAACGGTAAATTTATCCACTTCTGCACGTAGCAAATCAATTTTTGCTTCGTCCAGTTCACTGATCTTTGTTGATTCAGCGATACCAGTAGCTGCACAAATTGCTTTCGCACGTGTAGCTCCAATACCGTAAATCGCAGTAATGGCGATTACTGCATGCTTACGATCAGGGATGTTAATGCCAGCGATACGGGCCACTAATCACATCTCCTATTATTAATTTAAATTACTTTGGTTGGAAAGCCCGTTAGGATACCCAACCATTCTATTTTTCTGCAAATCGAAGCGGCATTATACAGAATATTCTACATAATGCCACTTCTAAAAGATTTTTGATTAAAAACTAATCTTAACCTTGTCTTTGTTTGTGCTTTGGTTCAATGCAAAGAACGCGAATCACGCCTTTACGTTTTACCACTTTACAATTACGACAAATCTTTTTTACGGATGCACGTACTTTCATTTTATACTCCGTTAACTAAATCAGTTCGGTCTAACGACCGTAACCTTTTAAGTTTGCTTTCTTAAGTACATTGTCATATTGATGAGACATCATATGAGTTTGTACTTGTGCCATAAAGTCCATAATCACAACCACGATAATCAATAATGATGTACCGCCGAAGTAGAACTGTACGTCCCACGCCATGATCATAAACTGTGGAACCAAACAGACAAAGGTAATATACGCCGCACCACATAGGGTTAAACGTGTCATTACTTTATCAATATATTTGGATGTTTGTTCACCTGGACGAATCCCTGGAATGAACGCACCTGACTTTTTCAAGTTATCTGCTGTTTCACGCGGATTGAAAACAAGAGCCGTGTAAAAGAAACAGAAAAATATAATTGCTGCCGCTAACATCATTACATACAAAGGTTGTCCTGGAGACATAGCTCCTGAAACACCTTGTAAGAAATCAGCTACCGGGCCGTCACCTTGACCAAACCAGCTCGCAAGCGTGCCTGGGAACAAGATTAAGCTTGAGGCAAAGATTGGCGGTATAACACCAGCCATATTCACTTTCAACGGTAGATGTGTACTTTGTGCAGCAAACACCTTACGGCCTTGCTGACGTTTAGCGTAGTTAACAACAATGCGTCGTTGACCACGTTCTACAAATACTACTAAGAAAGTTACTGCAAATACCACAACGCCGATTAGCAACAATACTAATAAGTGCAATTCACCTTGACGCGCCATTTCAGCTGTTTGACCAACTGCAGATGGCATGCCAGCAACAATACCTGCGAAAATAATAATCGAAATACCATTACCGATACCACGTTCAGTAATTTGCTCACCTAACCACATTAGAAACATGGTACCCGTGATCAAACTAACTACTGCGGTGAAATAGAAACTAAAACCTGCGTTTATAACAAGCCCTTGCATCATATCCGGTAAACTTCTGGCAATCGCTATCGATTGTACTGTTGCTAGAACTAAAGTGCCGTAGCGTGTGTATTGGCTGATTTTACGACGTCCAGCTTCACCTTCTTTCTTAAGCTCTGCCATTGCGGGATGAACCACAGTAAGCAATTGCATAATAATAGAAGCTGAGATGTACGGCATAATACCAAGTGCCAATACTGAGGCTCGCTCAAGTGCACCACCGGAGAACATGTTAAACATCTCTACAATGGTGCCCTTTTGTTGTTCAAAGAACTGAGCTAATACAGCGGCGTCAATACCAGGGATTGGCACAAAAGACCCTAAACGAAGCACAACTAAGGCGACGAATACGAACCATAATCTTTGTTTCAACTCAGACAAACCGCCTGCGCCTTTACTACCTTGTGAAGTAGCCATTCCTGGTGTAGCCATTATGTATTATTCCTCGATTTTGCCACCAGCAGCTTCAATAGCTGCTTGTGCGCCTTTAGTTACTGCAATGCCACGTAATGTAATTGGACGAGTAATTTCGCCAGATAACATAACTTTAACAGCTACGATATTACGTGTAATTAGACCAGCGTCTTTAAGTGCATGAATATCAACAACATCGCCTTTGATAAGGTTTAATTCATGTAAACGAACTTCAGCGCGAACTAAAGACTTACGTGAAGTAAAACCAAATTTAGGTAAACGTTGTTTTAATGGCATTTGACCACCTTCAAAACCTGGACGAACACTACCGCCAGAACGAGACTTCTGACCTTTGTGACCACGACCACCAGTTTTACCGATGCCTGAACCAATACCACGACCACAGCGCTTTTTAGCTTTGTGAGATCCCGGTGCAGGGGATAAAGTATTTAAATGCATAATTAATCCTCCACCTTAACCATATAGTAAACCTTGTTGATCATACCACGTACAGATGGAGTATCTTCTAACTCAACTGTATGATTGATACGACGTAGACCAAGGCCTTTTAATGTAGCTCTATGCTTCGGTAAACGACCGATAGAACTTTTTATTTGAGTTACTTTAACTGTTTTAGACATGCTCAATTACCCCAAAATTTCTTTAACGCTTTTGCCACGTTTAGCTGCCATATCTTTTGGTGAATGCATATTCACTAAAGCTGAAACAGTAGCGCGAACTACGTTAATTGGGTTAGTAGAACCGTATGCTTTTGACAATACGTTCTGAACGCCTGCAACTTCAAGTACTGCACGCATCGCGCCACCGGCGATGATACCTGTACCGTCAGAGGCTGGTTTCATGAAAACTTTAGAGCCTGAATGCTTGCCAGTAATAACATGTTGAAGAGTAGTACCCTTCAAGTCAATAGTTACTATGTTACGGTGTGCTTTTTCCATTGCTTTTTGGATTGCAGCAGGCACTTCACGTGCTTTACCGTAACCAAAACCAACACGACCATTACCGTCACCAACTACTGTTAGTGCAGTAAAACTGAAAATACGACCACCTTTAACCACTTTTGAAACGCGGTTAACGGCGATTAACTTTTCAGCCATATCGCTTTGTTGTGAGTTTTCTTGCTTATGATTAGCCATTATAAACCCTTAGAATTGAAGACCAGCTTCGCGAGCTGCTTCTGCTAACGCTTTTACGCGACCATGGTAAAGGAAACCAGAGCGATCAAAAGCTATCTTAGAGATACCTTTTGCTACAGCACGTTCAGCGATTGCTTTACCTACTGCAGTTGCTGCTGCAACATTACCTGTTTTTTCAATTAAAGCTGCAACTTCTTTGTCTAAAGTAGACGCAGATGCGATTACTTCAGAACCCGTAGGAGCGATCAATTGAGCGTAAATGTGACGAGGAGTACGGAATACAACTAAACGATTCGCACCCAACTCGCTAATTTTTGCACGAGCGCGTTTAGCGCGGCGCAAACGAGATGTTCTCTTATCCATAGTATTACCCTACTTCTTCTTAGCTTCTTTACGACGAACGTTTTCATCAGCGTAACGAACACCTTTACCTTTATAAGGCTCAGGTTTACGGTATGCACGAATGTTCGCAGCGGTTTGACCAACTAAATGCTTATCACAACCTTTCAGTATGATTTCAGTTTGGCTAGGAGTTTCACAAGTAATTCCTTCAGGAATTGTATGTTTGATTGGGTGTGAAAAACCTAAAGATAAGTCTAAAGACTTACCAGCAGCTTTGGCACGGTAACCAACACCTTGTAAAACTAATTTCTTTTCAAAACCTTTACTAACACCTTCAACCATATTATTGATTAAAGCACGTGTAGTACCGGCTTGAGCCCAAGCGCCTTTAACATCAGCAACGATATTAGTAATGATGTTGTTTTCTTCTTGAGAAACAACAACGTCACTATGGATCGTGCGAGATAATTCGCCTATTGGACCTTTAACTGTAATGTCTTGACCTGATAACGTAATGGTAACGCCAGCAGGAACAACGACATGTGCTTTAGCAACACGAGACATATTATTCTCCTTACTCTACGAAACCAAGAACTTCACCGCCGATACCCGCAGAGCGAGCGGCACGATCCGTCATCAAACCTTTAGAAGTCGAAATGATCGCAATACCCATGCCAGCAAGAACTTTAGGAAGTTCATCACAGCTTTTGTATATACGAAGACCAGGACGTGAAACACGTTTGATCACTTCAATTACTTCTTTACCTTCAAAATATTTCAATGTAACAGCAAGTTCAGGCTTAACTTCGCCTGATACTGAAAACTCTGAAATATAACCTTCTTCTTTAAGTAAAGTAGCAATTGCAACTTTAACTTTTGAAGATGGCATTGTAACTGCAACTTTTGCTGCAGATTGACCGTTGCGGATGCGTGTAAACATGTCCGCGATAGGATCAGTCATCATAACCATTTACTCCCGTGAATTACCAACTAGCTTTCTTAAGACCTGGAACTTCACCACGCATCATAGTTTCGCGTAATTTAATACGGCTTAAACCAAATTTGCGTAAGAATCCATGTGGACGGCCAGTAATAGCACAACGATTACGTTGACGACTACTGCTCGAATCACGAGGTAAACTTTGAAGTTTCAATACAGCATCCCAGCGTTCTTCATCAGAAGAATCAGTACCAGAGATGATTGCTTTTAGTGCAGCACGCTTTTCAGCATATTGTGCTACTAACTTGGTTCTTTTAGCTTCACGAGCTTTCATTGACGTTTTAGCCATAACTCTACACCTTCTTCTGGAACGGGAAATTGAAGGCGGACAATAAAGCTAGTCCTTCTTCATTATTTTTCGCGCTAGTAGTAATAGTGACATCTAAACCACGAATCTTATCGATTTTATCGTATTCGATTTCAGGGAAGATGATCTGCTCACGAACGCCCATGCTGTAGTTACCACGACCATCGAATGACTTAGGATTTAAGCCACGGAAGTCACGGATACGAGGAATAGAAATAGAGATAAAACGCTCTAAAAATTCCCACATACGTTCGCCGCGTAGAGTTACTTTTGTACCAATAGGGTAGCCTTCACGAATCTTGAAGCCCGCAACTGATTTGCGTGCTACTGTCGTTAGCGGCTTTTGCCCTGAGATTGCAGTAAGATCATTTGTGGCGTGTTCTAAAACTTTCTTATCAGAAATAGCCTCACCAACGCCCATATTAAGGGTGATCTTTTCAATCCGAGGGACTTGCATGACACTTTTATAACCAAATTGCTTTTGCAATTCCGCTACAACTGTATCTTTATATAAATCATGCAGTTTCGCCATCGTTTACTCCAATTATATTATTTCGTTGTTAGACTTGAAAAAACGAACTTTTTTGTCGTTTTCAATTCTAAAACCAACACGATCTGCTTTGCCCGTTGCTGGGTTAACAATCGCTACGTTGGAAACTTGTAAAGGTGCTTCTTTTTCAATAATCCCACCAGGCTGCTGTAACTGAGGTACAGGCTTAGTGTGTTTCTTGATTAAGTTAATACCTTCTACGAATACTTTGCCGCTTTCAACAAGAACTTTAGTGACTTTACCAGTCTTACCCTTGTCTTTGCCCGCAAGTATAATTACTTCATCATCACGACGAATCTTAGATGCCATTATCGTGACTCCTTATAGTACTTCAGGTGCTAATGATACGATCTTCATAAATTTTTCATTACGAAGTTCACGTGTCACAGGCCCGAAAATACGAGTACCAATTGGTTGTAAGTTTGCATTCAAAATTACAGCCGCGTTTTCGTCAAAACGGATAGCAGAACCATCTGTACGACGAACACCTTTCTTAGTGCGCACCACTACCGCAGTAACAACATCACCTTTTTTTACTTTACCGCGAGGACTTGCTTCCTTTACGGCAACTTTGATGATATCACCAATGCGTGCATAGCGACGGTGCGAGCCACCAAGAACCTTTATACATTGAACACGCTTAGCGCCACTGTTATCAGCAACATTCAGCTGTGATTGCATTTGGATCATTGATTTTTGCTCCATTGTCATCTTTTTTAAGTTGAGATAAATATCAACAAAAACAAAAGATAAATTATAATTCAAGGCCAGAAATTTGACCCGTCACTGCCTTTTGAAAGACCCCCGCTTCGGTTAGAATTTAGACATAAAAGTCATAACTCAAACTTAACGGGCGCGAGATTATAACACCACTTATACAAAAGTGATAGCCTAATTAGCTAAAAAACAAACAGTACATCATTTACCGCTTTATCGGATAAAAGATTAAATCCCATATTCAGATTGTCAGGGTAAAAGTCACGGGGCCATCGTTTAGCAGTGCTACTTTCATATCAGCGGCAAACTCCCCTGTAGGCACTTTAAAGCCTTCTTGACGTAATTGCCCAACAAAATACTGGTATAAGGTATTGCTCAACTCAGGGTTTGCTACGGTAGAAAAGCTAGGTCGCAAGCCTGAATTAGTATCTGCAGCTAGGGTAAATTGAGATACCACTAAGATATCGCCACCTGCTTGTTTGACATTTAAATTCATTTTGTCATTTTCATCGCCAAAAATACGATAACCTGCAACACGCTGTGCTAAACGTTTAGCCTTAGCTTCATTATCTTCTGGTTCAATAGCAAGAAACACTAATAAGCCATGACTAATCTCGCCAATGACTTGGTTATCAACAGTAACGCTTGCTTGACTGACACGCTGTAGCAAAGCTATCATTTCATTTGCTCTTCATTTGTTGGTGGTAGGTTTTCTTCTTTAGGTATTTGTTCTTTTAACGCTTGGTCTTTTAGACCTTGATCTTTCAACCCTTGCTCTTTCAACAAAGGGTACTCTTGTAAAGATACAGTTATCATGGCTCCCACCAAGACAATAAGCCAAGAAACATAGACCCATAAAAAAATAATAGGAATAGTTGCTAATGCACCATAGATTACTTGGTAAGAAGGAAATGCTGCAATATATAGGGCAAAAGCTTTTTTCGCAAATTCGAATAACACCCCTGCCACAAATGCGCCCGATATTGCGTACTTAAAAGGTACCGCTTTATTAGGCACTGCCATGTAGAGAATAACAAAGGCAATAATGGAGGAAAGTAATGGCAGTAGTCGTAAAAAAACATCAAACAAGCCTAAAATATCATACTGATCAACCGCGACTATCGACACTATATAAGAAGATAAGGCAATACTAGCACCAACCAATATTGGTCCTAACGTTAATACCATCCAATACATGGCGAATGAGGTTATCGTCCGGCGTTTATCTGTTACTCGCCAAATTTTATTAAAGGTATTATCTATTGAAGAAATCAATAACAGTGCTGCGACAAACAAGAATGATATAGCGACAGCCGACATTTTTGAAGCATTGGCGACAAAGCCGGTTAAATATTCTTGTACCACATCGCCTGCTGCAGGGACAAAGTTTTGATAAACAAATTGTTCAACGGTCTGTTGCAGCTCTGCAAATAGCGGGAAAGCTGTCATTACCGATAACATAACGACTATTAGCGGTACTAATGACATCAAACAAACATAAGATAGATAACCCGCGACTACTTGGATTTGTTCACGTTTAACACGTCGGCTAAAATAAAATAGCAGCCCTTTATGTTTATGCCAATACTCGCCAATACTTGTTTGCTTGAATGCACTCATATTTGTTAACAATTTACCGATTTGTCATATTTGTTGCATATATTAAGATAGCGTTAATGAATTAGCCAGTATGATACTGGTATTGATAAAATAAAAACGGAGTAATTGATGGCCATTCAAGGTTCGGCGGGAAATGTAATTTCCGCTATTTGTAATGTATTTTTCCCTGGTTTAGGGCAACTGGTACAAGGTAGGCTAATGGCAGCAATAATTTTTGCCATTGTCTGTGTTGGGGGTTATGCACTATGGTGGATGGTGATTCCAGCGGTTATCGCCGGAATATTCCATTTATGGTCAATTATAGATGCCGCAACCTATAAAAATAACACTTAATGAGCTGGGTTTTTTATACCTAACTTATCAACCAAAACGCGGCGCGGAAATAAAGCTAACATGCTCATTTTCAGCTGTTGGCTCTGTTTCATCATAACGATTAATTTCCGCCAATAAAGCGGATAGCTGTTGGATTTGTTTTGGGTTAGCTTTACCTTGACTGAAAATTTGACTTAGCTCTTGAAGTTTTTTTAATTGTGCTGGGGACATAATACAATTCCTTTTGTTGGCAAATAAAGCAGGGGTTTGCTGCTGCTTGATAACTTTAAGCCTAGTTACAAATAAACAACTCTGCTGCTTTATTTTTAAAGTAGAAGTAACAAGATATTAATATCTTATTACCACTTAACTGTTTGGTGCCATAAAACAGTGACTTAATGACAATAGCTAGCTTCTTTGTCGACAACACTGACAGCAATTGCAGATATGTCTCACAGCGGGGGATTTACCCTCCTATACATCAGAACAATTGCTCAGGAGAATGTGCGCCCTGCATTCTCTAATAAGTGGCATCCATGCCACGTCTGCATTATCTTCATAAGGTACGTCCTGTACCGTCTGATTTATCTATTAAGTGGCATCCTTGCCACATTGTATTGTCTAATAAATTACATCCATATAACGTCATAGCACAGCAATACCCGTACATCCTGTGCTTAACGTATTTGCTCACTCCTAGACATCCTGTCTTCGTGACACCCGTACATCCTGTATTATCTTTAGATAATAAAAAACGCCTATCACTTTCGTGATAGGCGTTTTTTTTAAACGTTACTAAGGTGGTCAGTAATTACTTACTGCCTCTACCTTCGCGTTTACGTTCATTTTCTTTTAAGGATTTTTTACGAATACGAATATTCAGAGGTGTTACTTCTACCAACTCATCATTATCAATAAACTCTAAAGCTTGCTCTAAAGACATTAAGATAGGTGGCGTTAATGTTTGTGCTTCATCAGTACCTGAAGAACGAACGTTAGTTAACTGCTTGCCTTTAAGTGCATTAACAGTTAAATCGTTATCGCGGCTATGAATACCAATAACTTGACCTTCATATACATCAATACCGTGCCCAATCATCATACGGCCACGTGACTGTAAGTTGAAGATAGCGTTAGTAAGCGCTTTACCAGTTGCGTTAGCAACCATTACACCATTTTTACGTTGGCCAATTTCACCACCTTTATGAGGACCATATTCGAAGAATGAATGGTAAATCAAACCAGAGCCTGACGTTAACGTCATAAATTCAGTTTGGAAACCAATTAAACCACGACTTGGCATAATGAAATCCATGCGAATACGACCAGTCCCATCAGGTGCCATGTCAGTTAATTCAGCTTTACGGATACCCATTTTTTCCATGATCGAACCTTGATGTTGCTCTTCAACATCAATAGTTACTGTTTCATAAGGTTCTTGTAATACACCATCAACCATACGTTCAATAACTTCTGGACGCGAAACAGCTAACTCAAAACCTTCACGACGCATGTTTTCAATTAAGATACCTAAGTGAAGCTCACCACGGCCTGACACTTTAAATTTATCAGGATCAGGTAACTGCTCAACACGTAATGCTACGTTGTGTACTAACTCTTTTTCTAAACGCTCTTTAATGTTGCGCGAAGTTACGAACTTACCTTCTTTACCACAGAATGGTGAAGTATTTACTTGGAAAGTCATGTTGATGGTTGGTTCATCAATAGATAACGCAGGCAGGCCTTCTACTTCTTTAGGACAACAAACGGTATCTGAAATTTTCAATTCACCTAAACCGGTAACCGCAATGATATCACCAGCAAAACCTTCTTCAATATCATGACGTTCTAGGCCTAAGTAACCAAATACTTTACCTACTTTAGCGTTATGTATACCGCCACTAGCTAGCTGTATAGTTACTTGTTGATTTGGCTTAACACTACCACGCTTAATACGACCAACACCGATTACACCTAAGTATGAGCTGTAATCAAGTTGAGAAATTTGCATTTGGAATGCGCCTTCAGGATCGGCATCTGGTGCCGGTACTTCAGAGATAATAGTATCAAATAAAGGTGTCATATCAGTACCAACAACGCCTTCTTCTAAAGAAGCCCAACCGTTGATTGCTGAAGCGTAAACAACTTTAAAGTCAAGTTGTTCATCAGTAGCACCTAAGTTATCGAACAATTCGAAAACTTGATCCATAACCCAATCAGGACGAGAACCAGGCTTATCAACTTTGTTGATAACTAAGATAGGTCTTAAACCTTGAGCAAACGCTTTTTGCGTAACAAAACGCGTTTGTGGCATAGGGCCTTCTTGTGCATCAACAATCAATAGTACTGAATCAACCATTGACATAACACGCTCTACTTCACCACCAAAATCAGCATGGCCAGGAGTATCTACGATGTTTACACGGTAGTCGCCCCAGTTAACAGCGGTATTTTTAGCTAAAATAGTAATACCACGTTCTTTTTCAATATCGTTTGAATCCATAACACGTTCGTCATGGCCAGCACGCGCATCTAAAGTACCTGATTGCTCAAGTAATTTATCAACTAAAGTGGTTTTTCCGTGGTCAACGTGGGCAATGATTGCCACATTTCTTAATTTATCTAACACAGGCTTTACTCGCTGTTACTATCGTTAATCGCTATTCCAGCGGATTACCGAAATAGGGCTATAATTTTGCGCGCATTATACAGCGATTTCGACTAAAAAGAAATCAATATATAATCTATTGGCCTCTCCTGCACTTTTATAGAAGGCGCAGACAACAAAAAAGCTTAGCCAAATTATTGACTAAGCTTTTCATTTAACTAATTACTAACCAATAGATTAATTTATCGACAATTCATTAATACTTAGCTGCTTGGCCTTTAGCCGGTAAACTTTTTTTGATGAAGTCACGAATATCTTGATTTGATTGTCGTAAATCTTCATGGCGTAAATACATCATATGACCACTTTCATAACCTTTAAATGACAACCTGTCTTTCATCAAACCACTTGGGTCTAGTTGCCATAATGTATATTTAGCATCAAAGTAATTAGTAGCGCCATCAAAGTAACCTGATTGAATCATCACTTGTAGGTAAGGGTTTTGTGCCATGGCAGAACGAAGTCCTTCGCCGGTTTTATTACCGGTGCGATCCCACGGATGAACATTACCAAACATATTGTATTTAATGTCTGTTTTATAAGCTAACTCTTCGCGTAAATAATAGTTAATTGCCGGGGTAAAACTATGTAACCATGAGCTTAACTCAGCGTTATAATCAGGGCGTGAACCTGCAACTTTTTTATCAATGCCTAAATAACGAGAATCTAAACGACCAATAGTTTGTTTTCTGTCGCGTAATAACTCTTTCCAGAAAAAGTTATTATCAACATCTAAGTTATTATTAACAACGGCGCTCACTGATAAGCCGGAATATTTCGCTACTTGTTCAGCGATATCCTGCTTCTCTTGTACTGAGATAAATCCACCTTTTGCTAACGCCGGCAGATATTCACCAACAGTAAACTGTTCAACTTCGGCCAGTAACGCAGTTAGAGGTTTTTTCTGCAACTCAGGCGTTAGCGCTTTATGATACCAAGCAGCTGCGGAAAAATAAGGCAGTCTGTTCGCCGCTTTTACCGGACCATCACGTTTAATACCAATATCGGTTGGTGAAACTAGAATCACACCGTTAACGTACATCCACTGACGTGACTGTAATTCTTTAGCTAAACCAGCAACACGTGTGGTGCCATAGCTTTCACCAATTAAATATTTAGGTGAGCGCCAGCGGTTATTACGACTAACAAAAGTATTTACCCATTCGGCCAAATATTTAATATCCGCGTTAACACCAAAGAACATTTTCTTTTGTTGCTCTTTAGTTGGCATTTTACCGTCTTTATCTGGCAATACGCGTGAATAGCCGGTATTAACAGGATTAACAAAAACGATATCAGCGACATCTAAAATTGAATAAGGATTAGTTTTCACGCCATAAGGCTGTAACGGATAACCTTCATTATCGACATTCAATACTCTAGGACCGGTATAAGCTACATGCATCCATACAGAAGCAGAGCCAGGGCCACCATTAAAAGAAATCACCAATGGACGTTTTGCGGTATCTTTTACATCACTGCGTTGGTAATAGGTATAAAACAAACTCGCTGTTGGATTACCGTCTTTATCCCATACCGGTTGTGTCCCAGTAGTTGCGGTATATTTAAATTTTTTACCATTGACCTTAGTGCTGTGTTTAGTGGTGTTCTTCTCATCAATAGCCAACTTACGTTCATGACCACTGTTTTGTTCACTAGACTGGCTAGCCGCATTTGCTGATAGTACTGGGCTTAATGATAAGCTGAGCATGACCATTACCGGGACCAATAAGCTTTTACCCTTATTTAGCAATGTTTGTATATTTGAAATAGAGATAATTAAATCCTCATCAGGTTAAGTTTGCTTAAATTTAATGAGCTAAATTAAGTGAACTTGAATAAAGTTAGTTTGAAAGTAACAGCTAGTATAGAAAGGATAAAACTGTTTTCGTTAAAGCGAAGAGGAAATAGGTTCAAATGCATTGAATTACATTTTTTAACCTTATCTACATACTTTAAAAAATAGACTTGAAAAATACCGGCTTAAAAAGAGTTACCTGTAAATAGCGGCTTTGTTTTTCTAAAAATCACGGTTACTAAGAAACTTTGAAGGTACCAATAGCGGCATCTAACTTAGTGGCTAATTCAGCTACCTGCTTACTATAATTCAATGTTGAGGATGACAAATCACTACTTTTCTGGCCTAAATCAACAACCGCATCAATACTCTGTTTTATATCATTACTTAAGCCATTTTGCTGGGTAGCTGACTGCGATATATCCTGGCTCATGATATGCATTTCTTCTATCGCTTGATGGATTAAGGACAATATGGCCAAAAGCTCAACCGTATGTTCTTGGCAGTTGTTCGCTTCATTTTCTCCTTGAATAATATCCGCTACTGCTTTTTTAGTTTGCCCTTGTAACGACTCAATCAACACTTGAATTTCATTGGCTGATTCCTGTGTTCTGCTAGCCAGTAGACGTACCTCATCAGCAACCACGGCAAAACCTCGACCAGACTCCCCTGCCCTTGCGGCTTCTATCGCCGCATTTAATGCCAACAAATTAGTCTGTGCTGAAATACTGCTAATAGCATCTAATATACCGCTAATATCGAGGGACTTTTGTTGTAAAACCGCCATAACCTCTGAAGTATTATCAAGCATTGTAGTCAAATTTTTCATGCGTTCATTGGTAAGCTTGGCTATATTTTCAAGTTTATTACTTTGCGCCAAGGCATCAGTCATTTTTTGTTCGGCATTGGTCGCTTTTTTCAAAATATTTTCAGCACTCAACTCCAAGTCATCTGTTTGTGCTGTTGCTTGCATTATTGTTTGCTGTTGCAAAGATAAAGCAGAAGTCACTTGCGCGGTTTTATTACTGGATTGTTCAGCGGCATTATTAAGTGAATGAGTATAATTAGAAATATTGGTTATTAATGCCGTTAAATCGGCAACCACTAAATTAACATTTTTTGAAAGCTCACCATACTCATCATCTGATCGAACAGTTAACTGGCGCGACAAATCACCTTTGGCTATTTGCGCCAACACTTTATTAATGCCTGTTAAGGGTCCTATCATGGTCCGTATAGTAATGGCCGCAATACCCGCACCAACAATAAACAAGACAATAAAAACAACTAGCGTTTCAATATTACCTTGCTCAACATTGTCAAATATATCCGCTTGCAGTTGTGCTAAGTTTTTATCTAGTACTTGTAAAAAAATATCAATATCGTCGCTAGCATCATTGATATGTTGATCGGAATTTTTATAAGCTTTATTAAACAAGTCTCTATGTTCGAGTTGTGATACTTTTAAGGTAAATATATTATTATCACTACGCAGCATAGACTTTGAACGCGTAAACTCGTCAATAAACTGATCTATTAAACCACCGGTATCATAATCTTCACCTAGGCGGCTTAAAAAAGTTAATAACTGAGTAATATTATCTAAACCAAAATCAATATCTTGCTGAGACATGGTGACTTCTTCAATACTATTAATGGTTAGTATCGCCTTAGTCGCATCGGTTAAATTAAACAAGTAACCCTCTATTTGGCTAGCTGAACCTATAATACGCTCGATCTGCCGCTGGTTTTGCGTATCTTCTAAAAATGATAAATCACCTAAAATAGCACTGGCTTCATCTAAAATGTTATAGAGGGCTTTCTGCTGCTCGTTAAGTTGTATGGTTTCAGTTAATTGTGCTTTTTTATAAGTAAACATAAGCGCAACAGACTGGGTATAGGCATTATAAGTTGTAGTGAAATGACTTAAATTATCCATGGCTGGAAAGCTAACCAGCATTTTTGTTATTAACTGGCTGTTTTTGATTAACAGTAAATTTTGTTGAGCAAAGTTTTGCTCAATTGTTTCAATGGCACTTACCGTTGACTGAGTAACAATTAACGCTTCCAGCTTGGCCTGCTTAAGCAATTGCTTTTGCACATTATTCGCATAACCTTGCAATGGCAGAGCAAAGTTATCTACCTTCGCCGTAGCAATTTTAATATCACTTAAAATTCCTACTGAACTAATACTAGAAAATAATAGTAGTAGCAAAATAATGGCAAAACCTATGATTACTTTATGAGTAACTTTTAATACCATCTGTATGCCCTTACTTCATCCGTTTAACAGCCAAGCTGCTAATAAATTCAAGAACGTTATATCAGTATAGACAATTTTAACCAGCGTTTTTTTAACTAAAAAAAGCCGAGATGCTAGCATCTCGGCTCTACTTATTGCTGAATTAACACCTATTTGCATTTACTCCGTTTGAAAAGAAGTAATTAAAAATAGGATAAATTAAGCTTGTGCTTTTTTCTCTGTGATAAAGAAGCTAGTTAAATAAGAGATCAAACCTAGTAGGAAGATAACCCCAGCAATTTCACGTAACCAGTAGAAAATAGCAAGCTTATCTTGAGTGACCATAAAGCTTAATGCTTCACCAGACTCAGGTAAACGTTGTAACCATACTTGTAAGATACCGGCACCCGTTAAGAATAATGTGATAAATACCATAGCGACTGTCATTAACCAGAAGCCCCACATTTCAACAACTTGTGCTTTATTACAATTTGCTTCACCAATACCACGAAGTTTCGGCATTGCATAAGAGATAATTGTCATAACGATCATAGCGTAAGCGCCGTAGAAAGCCATGTGACCATGTGCTGCAGTAATTTGTGAACCATGAGTATAATAGTTTACAAACGATAAGGTATGTAAGAAACCCCATACACCAGCACCTAAAAATGACATTACCGCAGTACCTAAAGCCCATAAAGTAGCAGCTTTGTTTGGATGTTCACGACGACGACGGTTAACCATATTAAAGGCATACAACACCATAGCGAAGAAAGGTAGTGGTTCAAGAGCAGAGAAGATAGAACCAACCCACTGCCAGTATGTAGGCGTCATTAACCAGTAGAAGTGATGACCCGTACCTAAGATACCCGAGATAAGTGCCATCGCAATGATCACATATAACCATTTTTCGATTACTTCACGGTCAACACCGGTAACTTTGATCAATACATAAGCCAAAATTGCGCCCATGATTAATTCCCATACACCTTCTACCCATAGATGAATAACAAACCACCAGAACAATTTATCTAAGGCTAAGTTAGTTGGATTATAAAAAGCGAATAAGAAGAATACCGCTAGGCCTACTAAACCAGTAAAAAGCACCATGTTTATCGCCGTTTTACGGCCTTTTAACATGGTCATGCCTAAGTTAAATAAGAAACCTAAACAAACAATAACAATACCGATTTTAGTAATGGTAGGCTGCTCAAGAAACTCACGTCCCATGGTTGGCCATAATTCATTAAAGGTAATATCCGCTAAAGTTGAATACGGTACTAATAAGTAACCAAGGATAGTTGCAACACTGGCAACAACGAAGATCCAAAACAGGATAATCGCGAGTTTAGGACTATAGAGTTCAGTTTCAGATTCCTCGGGCACTAAATAATAAGCAGAGCCCATAAAGCCAAAGAGTATCCAAATTATCAGTAGGTTAGTATGCACCATACGAGCGACATTAAAAGGGATTATGCCCGATAAAAAGTCACCAACAACATATTGTAAGCCCATAACAAGACCAAAAAGTATTTGGCCAACGAACAAGATCATTGCAAAAATAAAATAAGGTTTTGCTACGGCTTGTGATTGATATTTTAAAGTATTCACGCCCTACCCCTCGATGTTTGGTGGCCAGTTATTGGTATCTAGCTCTGATGTCCATTTAAGGAACTCAGCTAAATCATCAATTTCTTGGTCATTTAAGTGGAAGTTAGGCATTTGACGACGGCCTGGAATATTTAACGGCTGAGCATTCATCCAACCATTTAAGAATGGTTTGAAGCCGGCTTCACCGCCACGGCGAATATAGACATTACCTAGTTCAGGAGCAAAGTATGCTCCTTCACCAATCAAGGTATGACAACCGATACAATTGTTTTTTTCCCACAAATGTTTACCGCGTTCAACCGCTTCGGTAATGTTATGTCGGTTATCACGTTTCGGCATTTCTTTTACAGTGTGAAAAGTCAAAGCTAAGAATATTAAGAAGAAGAATACACTTCCACCGTAATAAATATTCCTTGCCATGCCTTTAGTAAAGCTCTCTGACATGGTGTTTCCTTAATGAAATAGTTCATGCGTAAGGTTTAAAAAGCAAAGGAATAATAGCTAGGTTGTCAGCTAAGTAACTTGATGGAAATCAAGTTTTCAAAAAATTGTAATAAATCATTTCATAATTACAAACAACTTTGCGCTATATCAAAAAACAGTGTTTTTGTTCGGGCCATTTGCACTAATAAAAACGATATAACCCTATACTTAACAAGGTTATGACCGTGAAATACCATTAAATTCTCTAGGGTTATTAGTCGTTTTTTAATATGGTAGTTGCCTATATATTCAGGAGAGTGCTCCGCAGAATGAGCATCAGGATAATTATTCCTGCATTATCTAGTAAGGTACTTGTAGGAGTTCGTCATCTTCGAGTTCTCTTGTCGAATATCCAGCTCTAAAGGTCAGGATTCAGGAGAGTATGCATCTGGATAATGGCTCCGGCATTATCAAGTAAGGTACATGTAGAAGGTCGTCATCTTCGAGTTCTCTTGTCGAAGATCCAGTTATAAAGGTCTGGATTCAGGAAAATATACATCAGGATAATGGCTCCTGAATTAGCACCTAAGCAGCCACGGCAATGACAACTTAGTTCACTTCTTTAATTTCAATTTTAGTTTCAATTTCATCCGCTTTGAATTTACTTGCGGGTCTATCGACTTCTACGGCGGCATCACCACTAACCCAAGTTAACAAACCTCCATCAGGGTTATGCTTTTGTACCTCATTACAGGCAGAGACACATTGCACACATTGGGTACAAGTGAACTTCGCCCGTTTCATGTTTTGTGTAGGCAAACGCATCGGGCATGCTTGGTCGCAAGGTTTATATTTATGATAATGAATACAGTCTCGGCATGCTTTGGCACGGCCGCGATCAAACTTAATTACCATGGCCTTGTTATTGGCCATCCAAATAAGACTTTGAAATAAACCTAAAGCACAGCCGTATTTACAAAAAATATGGCGAGCAAAAATAAAGTCGATACTAAAAACAACAGTGGCAACACTAATAAAAAGACTTGGACCAAAAGCTAAATTAAATGTCACTAAGTCTTGTAACAAGGGTATGGGTGGCAACATATAACTCGCCAGCGCCACCGCCCAAATAAAGGCCATGGCAATGGCAGGAATGGCGACTATAACTCTCGGCAGAACTTGTTTATTGGCAATACTGGCCTTTTCCCAAACCGTCACCCTATTTAATTGTTTCATCATTAAATCATTAACCAACTCCACCACAGAAAAATGCGGACAAAGCCAACCACAGTAAATACGACCAAACTTCCAGATCAACAGCGCTGATATCGCAACAAAGGCAAAACCAGGAAGCAGCACACGGCTAAATATTTTAATAGCGGCATCAATGCTATCGCCACCGCCATACAAAATTGAATCAATGCTGATGGTCCATGCCTGACCAAAAATAATAAAGTGACCCAAAGTTAAGTCAAAGCGAAAAATGTTTAATAATGGCGCAAAGATAAATAGCATAAAAAAAGCAACTTTCGCACTAATTCTTGCTTGTTGTAATGACATCAACATGGGTTACTCACTGCAATAGAATAAATTTTATAGCAGTGTATCGGCCTTTAAAAATTGCTGACTTATTCTAGATCAGCCTTAACAGTAATCATTTTATTGCAAAATATTACACTTTTTATACAGTTAGCTGCTTGCTACCCACCATAAACAAGGTTCTAATTGACTTATCTACGCTTAAAATAAGCAGTTCAAGCTACAAATTACGCTTTGTTTACATTAATCATTACGAGTTAAACTGAGCAACTGCTTGATTACGCTTTATAAAGCTAAAAAAATACCACTTATCAGTTAATGCTGTTACAGTTTTATCAATTTTCACTTTAGGATATGGAGTTCAACATGAGGAATATACTTTTATTGGTTGCGGTTTTATTGGTCGCTACTGGCTGTTCAAGTAAAAAATCTAGTACTGATATTGAGTCAGATATGGGGTTAAAAGACGCTCCTGCTTGGGTAAATAACGGAACCAACGCAGTTAGCAATGAAAATGGTCAATTAATTCACGGAGTTGGCTCAGCACCTGCCATGGGTGATCTATCTTTACAAAAATCCACGGCAGATAACAGGGCAAGAGCAGAAGTTGCTAGAATCATGTCAACTTTCATCGACTCAACACTAGCAGATTACTCAGCAAGTAACGGTGAAGGCTTTGATATGTCGGTTGAAAAAACGATTAAGTCATCAACTAAAGCCGCTTTATCTGGTGCCGTAATTATAGGTAGTTGGCGAGATATAGATTCAGGTTTGGTTTACTCTTTCGCCGAGTTAAATTTAAACACACTTGAAGCATCAATAAGTAACGCTGACAAAATTAACCAATCATTTAAGCAATATACAGAGAAAAATTTAGAAGCAAACTTTGAACGCTTCACTAAGGAGAATAACGAATGAAGCTTTTAGCAATAATTTTAAGCGTAGTAATATTATCAGCTTGTAGTGGTACAAAAGTTCAACGAATAGATGCATCAGAAACCATAGATTTAAGTGGCGCATGGAATGATTCTGATTCACGCATGACAGCTGAAACTATGGTGAGCGACGTACTTAATCGCCCTTGGATAAATCGCCATGTCAGCAAACATGGAAAACCACCTACGGTAATAGTGGGTAGTATTAAGAACCTAACTCACGAGCACATTAATACCAATACATTTGTTAGTGATATTGAAAGAGAGCTTATCAACTCAGGCATGGTTGAATTCGTCGCGTCAGCCAAACAGCGAGGAGATATAAGAGACGAACGTAAAGATCAAGACCTTAACTCAACCGAAGCAACTCGTAATGCCGCAGGTCAAGAAATAGGTGCTGATTACATGCTTACAGGGCAAATAAACACCATTATCGATGCAAACGCCTCAACGCAACTACGTTATTATCAAGTCGATTTAACACTGATTAGTTTGGCTGATAATAGGAAAGTATGGGTAGGACAAGAAAAAATTAAAAAGTTAGTAGAAAACTCTAAACTTCGCTATTAAAAACACTCGACTAACAAGGAGTATTCATTGGGTAATGTAGCCATAGTGACGACAGTAAAACCTTCAATATTTTTATTGGCTTTATTTTGCTTTATTTTATCTGGATGCGCTGCAAATAATAGAGATGTGTCTGAGGTTGCTAATCAACTCAGACATAATCTACCCATTGAAACTGCATTAACTAAACTCGAAGCAATAAAAGTTGATAAGCGAAGTAGTGCACAGCACGAGCTTAACTTAGGTTACTTACAACTTGTCAGTGGTGACTATCAAAATGCGATAACTAATTTTGAAAAAGCCAAGCAGACCATGACTTCTTTACAAGCGATATCAATATCTGAAAATTTAGCCTCTGCTACCGTCAATGAAACCTTTAGAAACTATTCGGGTTGGCCGACAGACCAAGTATTAGTACATGGTATGATGGCAATGGCTTACCTATTAAATAATGATCTCAACGGCGCTAGGGTTGAGGTATTACAAGCTGACGTGCAAATGAATAAATTAGCTGAAACTGATCAAACCCAAGGGCAGTTAGCCTTTGTTCGCTACCTAGCAGGCGTCATTTATGAATTAAATGACGAATATGATAGCTCACTCATCAGTTATCGAATGGCATTTAATATTTTAACAACACGAAAAGAAACAATACCCGCCCCCTTGCAACAAAGCCTTATTGACTTAACTTCGCGTGTTGGCCTCGCAGATGAATCAAAAGATTACCAAAAACAATTTAGTCGAGGTTTATCTAAGCACTATACCAATAAACAGTTTGTTTTTGCTTTTGACGGTGTTGTCACACAAATGCAGCAAGCTAAATCTACACTTTGGTGGGATATAGATGATGTCTACTTATCAGTAGCACTACCAAAGTTCCCTCGAAATAACTATGTTGAATATCCTTTTTACATTCATTCGGAAGAGGGTGAAATAGTTACTCAAAGTATAGAATCTATTGAAAAACGAGCCAGAGAGGATCTACAAGCAAGAATGCCAGCTATATCGGCTATGGCACTTGCTAGAGCAGGCGCTAAATTCCAAACAGTTAAAGAACTAAATAAAAAAGATAATGTACTTGGCGCTTTCGCAAATATTTTGACTATTATGTCTGAAGTTGCTGATCTTCGTCACTGGAGCCTATTGCCCTCTTCAATTCAAATTGCCATCAGTTATGAAACAACTGCGACATTACAATTATCCAGCAGATACGGCCAACAGTTTATCGATGCAGCTAACGGTCAGCAAATAGAGCAAGTTCAAGAGATAGAGATATACCCCCTTGAAAGCACTCTTACTAATAATACTACTACTGACAATAGTACTTCTGACAACCAGCTTTCCGCTGAAGAAAGTCTCGAAGAAGCTATTTCAAGAAATCATATAACAGAGAGTATGACTGCTAAATCAAGAGCATTGCATGAAAATATCTTGAAAGTAAGTCCTACGACAATGAAAAAGACCAGAACGAATATAGCAAAAATAAATAATTCAACGAATAAGAACGCGGTAGTTCTTCTCTCTAGCTTGACAAATAAAATACATATAGCGAGCTTTTAACGTAATGATATTAATCGCATAAACAGCACAAGGATAAAAAATGAAAAAACTTTTAAGTATTTTAATGGTATTAAGTATTGCTGCTTGTAGCTCAACACAAAATCAACCACCACAATGGCTCACTCAACCAGCAAAGGTTTACCCACAAAGCCAATACCTAGCAGCTGTTGGCCAGGGGCGTGATGTTGAACAAGCAAAGCAAATAGCCTTAGCAAATTTATCGCGTATATTTTCAGTTTCAATATCCGAAGAACAAATAGATAAAAGCTACTTCTCTACTGAGCAAGGTAAAACTCACAATGAAGTAACGCGCTTTATTTCAGCAACAGCGAACCAGCAATTAAAAGGCGCCGTTATAAAAGAAACATATCAAGAGCCACAAGGGCAAAGTTATGCAGTCGCAGTAATGGAAAAGTTACCGGCAGCTAAAATATTTAGAGAATCAATCAGACAACTTGATCGTAAAGTGTCAGGTAACTTGTCGTATGCGAAGAATGAAGCGCCTAATTTCTTTAAGGCCTTAAAGGCACTTGAGCAAGCTCATACTGCCCAGCAGCAGCGTGAAAATGATAATAGGAACTTAGTGCTAGTGGCAAATAAAGGCATAATATCTCAAACCACCAGTGCCGACATCGCAAATTTAATCAAAAGTTCATTAGCCAAGCTTAGCTTCAAAATAAGTAGTGATGACAGTTTTCTAAGTAAACAGTTAAGTGCATCTGCCGCTAATTTAGGTGTGAACTTATCTCAAACTTCTCCAATAGTCTTACTGGGAAAAGTAGAACAACAACCGGTATTATCTCAAGGTGGTTGGTTTTGGCTAAGGGGTAATATCCATATTAGTGTTAGTGATGGAGAAAACACCACGCAACAATTACTTTTCCCTTTTAAAATATCAGCCCAACAAGAGTCGATGTTAACTCCAAGGCTAGAGAAGCATATCGCTAATAATTTAGAAGCATATATTATTAAAACAATATTTAAAGAGTAGTTTTAGAGATATCACTATAAGACTAAAAATTTTAAAGCTAGTTCAGAACACAGCAATGCTTTTCATCTTAATCTTATTTACCGCTGAGCTATTTGGCACTAATTTAGCGGTAAATGCACTTCTACTTGCAAGCCACCTTGGGGATGGTTGTTTAAGGTAATTTGACCTTGATGGCCATCACTAATTTCCCGGCAAATACTTAAACCTATGCCACTGCCATCTGCTTTAGTTGAATAATAAGGCAAGAAGGCTTTCGTCAGTACTTCTACTGGCATACCTGCTCCAAAATCTCTCACTGTAATAGCTAATGTACCCTGTTGACTTGCTACATGTACGACGCTGCTTTTATCTGGGCATGCTTGTTGGGAATTTTTCAGTAGGTTTATTAATAACTGTTCAATTTGGCTCTCATCACCTGAAAACATTAAACTCGTCTCTTGGCAACTAAGGCTAAAATGATACAACTCTTGTAATTGCTTTAAGGTTTTGATTACATCAAAGTTTTGTTTTTGTGGTCTCGATAATCGCGCTAGCTGACTGTAACTTTGAATAAATTCAGCTAACTTATTTATCCGCTTAGAGATAGTGGCAAACACTCGTATTAGTTGTGGCTCATTTAAACGCTTTGCTAGGATATTACCGCTATGACACATAGAGCTTATGGGTGCGATTGAGTTATTCAGTTCGTGGTTAATAACGCGTATGACCTTTTTCCACGTTTGTAACTCTTGCTGATGCATGGCTTGGGTTAAGGGTTTGAGTAAGGTTAATTGATGCCGACTGCCGTGCAATTTCAAATGATGACGAGATAGGTGCCAGCTTTGCTCGGTTTTAGCTGTAGCCTTAACCAGATCATCATTAACATTATTATCATTTAGCAGTAACTGAATAATGGCATTGTCTTTATCATGATGCGGAATGAGTTCAGGCAGCTTCTCTGCTAATAGAATTGCCCAAGACAAACCCAACATACTCTTTTGCTTAAAAAAGTACTCAGCGGCGCGATTAGCGAAGATAATGGTATCTCTGTGGTTCACTAATACCGTGACAACATCGGAGGCATTCACCACTTTATCGAGTAGTAATTCTCGTTGATAGATAGATTGTTTTTCTTGTCTTAACTTATCCGTCACTTGATTGAACAGCGTCAATACTTCGGCTTGGTTTTTATTTGCTTTGTTAGCTTTGTTTTCTTTAGGAACGGCCAAGCTAATAGAGAAATCACCGTCTTGTAAATTACGTAAGCCATGTAATAACGACTGTATGGTTTGCTGGTTTTGTTGACTGTTTTTCTGATCATAGCGATAGCATAGTGCAGCTAAGGTAATCAATAATATTGAGGTTAATGAAAATAATCCAGGTTCACTAGGCAATAACAGTATGAAACTAGCGATAAAGACAATATTGAGCAGGATCAATTGGATAATTAACATAGCGGTTCAACTAAAGTAGTACCTAAAATAAGGGCTAACATTGCGACTCGACATCTATCTGATATTTTTCTATACGGCGGTATAACGCTTGTCGACTTAAACCTAGCTCGGCTGCACTATGTTTGATTACGCCATTATGTTTAATCAATACCTGTTCGATGTGCTCTTTTTCATTGGTCGTTGAAGTTACTAAACTTGATGCTAGCTGAAAATCACTCGGCGCTAGCATGTTATTGTTGGCAAAAACTAACGCACGTTTACAAGCATTTTCTAATTCACGTACATTGCCCAGCCAAGCATGGTTTGTTAATGCATGCTTAGCTTCATCGTTAAGTGAGTAGTCACTACCAATAAAGTACTCAGCTAACGGCACAATATCCGCTTGCCGCTGTGCTAGTTCGGGTAAATGCAACTCGATAACGTTTAAACGATAATAGAGATCTTGCCGAAAGGTACCTTGTTGCACCGCTAACGTTAAGTCGGCATTGGTGGCACTCAATACTCTGACATCAACCTTTATGGTTGTGCTAGAGCCTAAACGTTCAAATTCACCGGTTTGCAATACACGCAGTAATTTCATCTGACCCGACAAGGGTAAGTTGGCGATTTCATCTAAGAATAACGTGCCGCCATCTGCTGCTTCGAAACGCCCAATACGCGCTTGATTCGCACCAGTGAAAGCGCCCTTCTCCGCGCCAAACAACTCTGCTTCCATCAGCTCATGGGGTAAGGCACCCATGTTCACTTTGATAAAGGCATTATTAAAACGTGGCGATTGTTGGTGAATATAATCAGCCAGCTTTTCTTTACCTGCACCATTAGCGCCGGTAATTAATACATTTACCGTAGCGTCAGCAACTTTGCCTGCCTGTGCTATTAGCGTGTACATTGCTTGGCTTTTATAAATAAAATCTTCTGCTGAGTTTTTGTTGTTCTCAATGCTATTTTTGTCTTTAAGCTTTGTTTGAGATTTTTGACTATATTGGGCGACCAGTTCAAGTAGCTTATTATCGTCCCACGGTTTTTGTAGGTAGTCAGTTGCGCCACCTTTCACCAATGAAATTGCGGTTTCTAATTGTGTCCACGCGGTGATTAAGATGATAGGTAAATCATTATTTAGCGCTTTTAAGGCTTTAAAGAGTGATTTACCTTCTTTACCGGAAGTGATGCCTTGGGCGAAGTTCATATCTTGAATAACTAGATCAACACTTTGATGAGCTACCGCCATTAATGCTTGTTTCTCATTTTCAGCAGTTAATACCCTATACCCGTGCAAACTCAATAACAACTCAAGCGCTTCCAGGATATCAGGGTTATCATCAACGATTAATATTTGTGTCATTCTGTTCCTTTTGCATTAATTCTGTAGGCGGGAACTTGTTCGCGCATCACTTAGGAATTTATTCGCGCCTTTCTTACGAGAATTTTTACAAAAACTGCGCGATTAAAATCACGCCTACACCGTTCTCGTAGCAATTACCGGTGGAATATTACTGGTCTTTATCGCGGGGATCAGAGTTGCTAATGTACCGGCAACAAAAATGACTGCACTTGCTAATAAAAACAACATCATATCTGGTTTACTCAAGCTAATATACTGACTCAACAAAATATTGAATGCTAAAGCCATACCCAAACCTAAGACACAGCCAATGCTATATACCAACCAGTTTTCTGTTAGCACATATAAAAGAATATCTTTTTTACGTGCTCCCAACGCACGTCTAATACCAATGAACTTCTTCTGCCGTGAGATATGAAATTGTGAGTAAGCATAACTACTGATAGCGGTAACAAAGATCATTAAGCCACATAACATTAAGAACAATTGTGCTAAGCCTTTGTCATGGCGATAAAAACGCTGCAGGTGTTCAGCCATGGTGATAACTCTGTATATATCACGTTCAGGCTGTACGGCTAATATAGTATCGCTGACTTGGTTACGTACCTTGTCTATGTGGCCAGCGGTCACTTTTAGTAAGTAATTTCGCCCAGTAAATACATATTCCATCACACGATTACCAAAAACCCCATATTGCTTATCAATTGGAATGGTAGGGTCGAGCATTATATCTTTAACGACGCCAACCACACGGCCATTATTAGTCTCTTGCCCGAGCGCTGAACCCTCGCCATATAGCGCTTTTTTTAATGACTCAGTAATAAGTACATTGCCATTTTTCTCACTGCCAAAATCAAGTTCATCATCTTTAGTTAGAAATCGGCCCTCCACTAATGCTAATGCTAACGTTTTCCCAAGCTCCTCATTGGTGAGAAAAATTTTCACGTCTTGTAGGTATTTATCTTTACGCACACTCTCTGGATCATCTAAGTCATAAACATTACCTAACATGCCTCGTCTATTAATAGGTAACTGATTAACAAGCGAAACACTTTCAACGCCCGGTAATTTGTGCAGTGTTTGCAGGTCTTCACTCACGATAGAACGGAAATAGTCTAGGTCACGATAATTTCCCGACGTTGGTTGTAAGGATACAATCAAGATATTTTCGGCATCAAGGCCGGTTTTTTGTGCCAATTTTTCATTAGTATCTAACGCTAAAATAGCGCTATTGATTAACAAACCTAAGGTTATAGCTAATTGTAAGATTAATAATCCCGTGGTAAATTTTCTTAACAATAAGGATTTAAGTAGTGCTTTAATATTCATGAGTATCCCTTACTAACTAGCTATTTAAGTTCAGCTGAAATGGTGTAACGATTGGCGCGATATAGTGGGTATAACGCACTCGCAATTGAAGTAACTAATGCCAATAACATACCTAACACAAGTAACTTAGGCTCTAACACAGCAATATTGGCTAAACGTGGTAAAAACTGTACTGATAATTTAAGAAACAACCAACTCAATACTAATGCTATCGCCCCGGTGAATAAGCCTAATAACACACTTTCAGTTAAGCCTTGCATCAACATTTGACGATTGCTTGCCCCAAGCGCTCGACGTAAGCCAACCTCAAATTTTGCCGCATGAAAGCGTGATAGTAATAAGCTACTGGCATTGAAAATGCAGACAGCTAAGAACAGTACTGAAGCTATGGTGAAGGCTAGTACCTTTTGGTCAACCACCTTTTTTTCCGTTAGCCACTCATTAACATTGTGCAGTTCATTTCTTGTCGCAAGAGGGTGCTCTCCGGCATCTTTAAGTTGTTGACTGTAATTATCAAGGTAAGATTGCATTGCAGAGCGCTGGTGTATATCGTCTAGTTCAACCCAAGCTTGTAAGTAATAAGCGTTTTTATCACGAGTATCTTCAACACCTGAATAATTATCCGCAGAAGAGCTTCTGGCATGTATCGACCAACCTAAGTCTATTGCTGTTTCAAGTGGTGCATATATATCGTCGGTTAAGTTAAAAGCTCGTCCTTCAGTAACATGATAAAACAAAGGTCTTAATACCCATGGTTTTAATACACCAACAATGGTTAACAGCTCTCCATCAAGTTCTAAGGTTTTACCTACGCTATTTTTACCGGCAAATATTTTTTGATTTAAGTCATCACCAATAACTACTTCCATGCCACGACTTTTTTCAAAGGCCGAGCCATAAGCAAAGGGCGCATTAGTTAATTTAAAAAAGCCAGGTGTTGTTGCTCTTACTGTTGAATCAAAGCGTTTCATGCTTGTTGAGTCAACATCTCGTGCATAAACACCCGAGGCATAAAATACTGCACTGCGTTTAGGAATATCTGATTCCGCAATTTTCATGGCATCGCGGTAACGCAAGATATGCATTGGTTCATCTGGCGGCTGATCCCCTGGCCAAGTATTCATACTGATGTGAATGAGTTTGTCACTTTTTTCTGGTATAGGGTCGCTCGCCATAGAGTTTACCAAAGCCAGGTTTGCACAAAGCACTCCTACACCGATAGACAAGGTAAGCATAATTAAGAAATACAATGTCGGCGCGCGCTTAAAGCTTTGCATTGCTAATGATAAGTTATAAGCAAACATGCTATTGCTACGCATCAGCCATTTCCTCTTTTACTGCTGCACTTACCGTTTTGCCTGTAGATCTATCTAGCGGAGCGTATATTCTAAAGTCAGCGAGTTGGCCATCAATAACCTGCACATTTCGACTCACTTCACGGGCTTGGTCAGGATCGTGCGTTACCATAATAATGGTAGCGCCGCCTTTGTTAAGATCATGTAATATTTCCATCACTTGTCGCGCCATTAATGAATCGAGATTACCTGTTGGTTCATCGGCTAATAAGATTTTCGGTTCTCCCGCTAGCGCTCTAGCAATAGCAACACGTTGTTGTTGTCCACCTGATAGTTGGCTTGGTAGATATTTAAGTCTTGAAGCTAAACCTACTTTTTCTAGCGCCTCTTCAACTCGGCGCTTACGCTCACTGGCACTAAAACCACGGTAACGCAGCGGCATGTCAACATTGTCAAAAATGCTGTAATCAGGAATAAGGTTATAGTTTTGAAAAATGAAACCAATTTTTTCGTTTCTTAAGCGTGATAGTTCGTCATCTTTTAGACCTTGTACGCTAACACCATCTAATTCATATTGGCCGCGGTCAAAGTTATCTAATAAGCCGGCGACATTCAGAAAAGTAGATTTACCCGAACCTGAAGGCCCTGTTACCGCGACAAACTCCCCTGCTTTTACATTTAATGAGAAGTCTCGTAGTGCGTGTGTTTGAATGGTATCGCTTTGATAAATTCTAGAGATGTTGTTCATTTTAAGCATAGTACTTTCCTTTTGTATTAAGCTCTTACATGTTGCCTTAGGCTAAACATGCGCCACTAAGCCTTGGCTTATTTATTTGTTTGATAGTTTGTATGTCTAGTAAATTAGTGTTTATTTTAGGGAGGCTTGATCACCCCCCAAGTTATTTAACCACCTAGGTAAATTTGTTCGGCTTTATTAAAATCGTCATAGTCTGAAGTAATCACTTGCTGGCCAGCTGTTATACCGGAAGTAATTTCGATATATTCAACGCTACTTGCCCCCGTGGTAATCGCTATTTTGTTGGCATAACTGTCTTCAACAATTTTAAAGATAAACTTGCCACCAAATGAGCCTATAAAGGCACCACGTTTAACCATAAGCACATTTTCTTTTTTCTCGAATTCAATGCGGGCGTTAATACGTTGGTTCTGTCTTAATTGAATTTTCTTTGAATTTATAATCTTCGCTCGCACGGTGACTTGATTGCCTTTAACTTCCGGTGAAATTGCTATAATTTCACCGCGTATTGAAACTCCAGAAATTTTCATTGCGACTTCCAGACCTAGACCTAAATCATCAGCGTAGAACTCAGGTACACTTAACTCTGCTTCGTACTCAGATAAGTCGACAATGGTCATAATCGCGGTGTTAGCTGCAATGGTATTTTTCTGCGCTACCAGCCAGTTACCTACCACGCCACTTACCGGTGCCTTAATGGCTAATGCATTATAACGACGCGATAATTCATCAAGGATCAGCTGCTCTTTTTTGACCAAAAACACTCTATGCTGCTGTTCGAAATGTAAACGCTCTTTGGCAAATGACACTCTTTTCTGCGCATGTTCAAATAAACGGGTGGCATCAGTTACCGCGTCCTGGCTTTTTAGCCAATCCACTTCACTAATAATTTGTTTAGCGTAAGATATTTCTGCCCGTTGAAATTCGCGCTTAGCAACATTTAAGCTAGATTGCGCGGTATTCATGTTACTTTCAAGGTCAAGCTGCGCCTCTTTATCTGCTAAGACACCGCGGTTGGCGTTAATGCTTAATTGCTCAAGGGTCGTTTGTTGCTGTTTGATTAGGGCGTCTAATTCCGGGCTAACCAAGCGAGCAACAATTTGGCTTTCTTGCACCGCTTCCCCTGGTTTGGCTAGCAGCGTTATTTTACCAATTTCAGTGCTATAAAGTTGTGGAGCATTGGCCGCAACAGCTTTACCAGAAACCACCACATCACGGATAAGGTCTCCTCGAATCACTGTGTTTATGTTAACGGTGTTACTGTCAATAGTCGGAATTGAAGAGTACCACTGAGACAGGGTTGGTAAAGTAAGATAAGAAAGGCCACATAAAACCGTTAAGCTCAGTAATATTTTCTTTACTGGAATTTTCTTAGGATTAACAATTACTTCATCCTGTCCACTTGTTCCTGCAATCATGTAATTCTTCTAAGTTAACTTTTGATAACCTAGTGTTGCAGATTCAATGCCAAAACATGAATACTTATAACTAATTGTAATTAAAGGGATAATATTTACGTGAAAATAACAGAGTGTCCGAACGGACACTCTACCTGTCCGTTAGTGTCCGCTGGACAGCATACGGACACTGTCGAATAGTGAAGTACTCAGAAAAGTAGCGTTAGACTCAAGCTGGAGTTAAGTTGCATTAATGCTTGAGGTTAATGATGATGGTAGGACTACTGACTACCAATTTTGTCTGTTAACAAACTCCCTTGGCTTTTCATCTTGGTGAAGTTGATTATAGCTTTTAATTTTTCTGTTCCTACCCAATAAAATTTTAATTTGATAATAAGACTCTCTCGCAAGTGCAAAACCAGGTTTACTCCACCAACTTTTATTATAGAGTTTTTTGGTTGCAGCTACGGCATCGGGTGACTGGTGGCAAATGGCTCTGGCTAGTTGTAATGCTTTTTCAGAGGGATTGGCATCTACATGAGTAACTAAACCATAGTTAAGTGCTTGCTCACCACTGATAGTTTCCCCAGTCATAGCGAGCTCTTTGGCATTATCTAATGATAACAACTCCCTTAATGCCAGAGTTCCGCCCATATCAGGTATTAAGCCCCAACGAGCTTCCATAACAGCAATTGAAGCATCAGGCGAAGCAATACGGAAGTCACCGCCTAGTGCTATCTGCAATCCTCCTCCCCAACAACGACCATGAATAACCATGATCACTGGTGCCGGTATCTTTCTCCAACCAACCGAAACGTACTGCGCTAGATTCGCATGCCAAGGTAACCACTTGAACAACAGTTGTAATGGCGCCTTTGCCGACTTCATCACAGCTTTAATATCTAAGCCAGAACAAAAATCTTCCCCCTTGCCTGTAACAATAACAGCTCTTATCGAGCGATTACGCCGCAAATCATTAATAGTCTCGCGGATGGCATAAAACATCGCCATATCTAGAGCATTATGCTTTTTAGCTCTATTGAAGCTGACGTAGGCAATATTATCGCTTATCTGCAGTTCAATGCTTTTATCGATGTTCTGGTTAGTCATAGATGATCTGCTTTTATTATTAATAACTTCTGGTATGACCACCAAGTTAACTTATCTGAAATAAGATGTCGATTACAAAAACAGCCGAATTACTAGCAATTTAAGAAATAGAACGGCATTGCTTTGCATTATGCAACCCCCCGCTAACAACGTTAACTAAGCGGCTAATAAAGCGGTACAAATAAAACGGAATACTCTTTGCTTATTTACATATAAAACCTAAATTTGGCTTGGAATTTTCATGATGTACCTGAAAAAAAATTAAAATTTTATCTTTCGCTGCTATCAGCTGAACTAGGGACTAATGACATTATCAATCTGTCCTAAAATGGGCCAAAGCAGCAATGCTTATAACAGCGCTAAATACCGTCCAGTGAGCCCTTGGTCATGGCAGAATGTTTTACATTTTCTAAAAGATACTCAATTATTTACTATTGAGCATCTATAGCCAAATACAGAAAAACAACCACAAATTAAATATTAAGAAACAAAGTAATGCTATGCCAACAAGTTATATCGGCGAGTAATAAAGAGGTTGTAATGAATAATCAGACGAATAAATACCGAGCTGACATTGATGGTTTAAGAGCCATAGCTGTGCTTTCCGTCATTATCTTTCACCTTGATAAAAACATTCTGCCTGGTGGTTTTGTTGGTGTAGATATTTTCTTTGTTCTTTCCGGTTACCTTATTTCACTGTATATCTATGAAAAAATGGCTCAAGGGCAGTTTTCAATTACAGAGTTTTATCGTCGCAGGATCAAACGAATAGCCCCAGCAATGTTAGCTGTTTTACTATTTGTCTTGATAGTTTCGCAACTGCTGCTATTACCCAAAGATGCTAAAGCAGTGTCAGAGTCGGTTATCTGGTCATTACTCTCAATGGTCAACATTCACTTTTATTTGTCACAAGACACAAGCTATTTCGCTGCTGCCATGGATGAGAAGCCATTACTACATTTTTGGTCATTAGCGGTTGAAGAGCAGTTTTATCTAGTTTGGCCAGTAATACTTTTGATTTTTTATCCTGTTAGGCACAGCAAGCTGTTTTTATGGCTGTTAGTACTGACGGCCTTTATATCCTTTTTTGCCGCACAGTATTTTTATGCCAGTGACGCATCCTTAGTATATTACATGTTACCAACCCGAGCGGGTGAATTACTTGTCGGCGCGATTATCGCTTATATCATTCATAAAGGAAGTTGCTGTGAACTATCAACCGCCACACTAAGCCTTATATCTTTGGTTGGCCTGTTGTTGGTAATTTTATCTTTAATCATTATCTCAGAAGAGAGTGTTTTCCCTGGTTTTATTGCTCTAATACCAACCGTAGGTACCGCCTGTATGGTCTTCTCTGGACAATATCAAAGTAACATTATAACTCGGTTTTTGACCTTAAAACCTATGGTGTTTATCGGGCTCATTTCATACTCGGCTTATCTTTGGCACTGGCCTATTATTGCTTTTTTTCGCTATGGCCTATTTGAACAAAACTTGATGACCAACATCGCATTATTTACTTTAACCCTATTACTTGCCTGGTTGAGTTATCACTATATTGAACAGCCTTTTCGCTATACTAAAGGCAACTTCAACAAAGTTATTACTCGCCAATATTTAATACCGGCAACTTGCATTACCTTAGTAGCAGTAGTTGCTTATCAAATTAATGGTTTTGGTTTAAGGCAATTTTCATCGAATTATCAAGTCACACTTCAAGCCGCATTATCCGATGTAAAACCCTCTTTTTCTTATAAATATATTTGCCAAAAAAGCCGTATTAAAGCTAAAAACATTACGGATACCAATTGTATTATTGGTCAAACTAGCCGTATAGATAGTCAAGCTAATGCCTATATAACTACTGAAGAGCCAGAAGTTTTGTTACTAGGAGACTCTAATGCAGCGCATTATGTTGGTATGATAGGTGCTTTTGCACTAGAACAGGGTTTCTTATTTCGAAATATTCAAATTAATTCCTGTCCCCCTATCAGGCAAAAGATAAGAAAATACATGGAGATTAAGTACTATGCTAGCTGTCGTGATTCTTTAAAATTATTATGGACAAAGCTAGCTGACTATCAAGTGTTAATAATTTCTGCTTCTTGGCTAAATTATCAATCAAAATCATCTGACTTTCTAACAGACTTTTATCATACAGTTATTCATTTAACCGGTAAAAACAAACACGTGATCATCTTAGGAAAAGTGCCGATAATTAGATCCTACAATATAAATTGTATGGCAAGATCACTGAGCTTTCCCTTGATGCAATGTTATAAACCAAGTACCTCGCTGAATAAAAAAATAGCTAACATAAATTTAGAGCTAGAGGGCTTTGCCAAAGAAAACAGTTTCGTTGAGTACTTTGACGCTAACAGTTACTTGTGCCGAAACAATAATTGCTCGGCATATAATAGCAGAGGTGAAGCACTCTATTTTGACCAAAGCCATTTATCAGTTCCCGGCTCATGGAAGTTAGGTAAAGAAATCATCAAACAAGAAGGAGTTCCCTATCCTTTTAACCTACTCGGTGAGTCTGTTGATTACTAATACAGACATGTTTGGCTACTTTGCTGCTTGCGATGAATAGTGCAAGTACTCACCTCAAGTAATGCTTCATATTGAGGTACATTTCCATGACAATATATGATCATAATATCGGTAGCATTACCCCTTAAGCATAAAGGAACTATCTGTGGGTTGTGCCCAGCAGTCAAGGCAATAGATTATTGAATGTGTAGATAAATAAGTAAAAAACATCACTGAATTTACGGGTTTCTCTTAATGTAAACCTAGCAATGCCCTACTTCCACACAAAGAGATAAACGATTGCACATGGACTTACCTGCAACATAAGCACACGACCATCGGAGTAACTGCGTTTACCTTATGCAGATAACGAATCGATTTTAATTTAAGCCAGACAGCAAAAAGCCCGTTACTTTCGTAACGGGCTTCTCGTGTGCTTACGCACAAATTAGAAGTTTAGCAATGTCCTACTCTCACATAAAGAGAAGATCTCCCACACGCTTATTGCATCCGCCGCAACTGCGTTACACTTTTGAAGCGCTGCGGCATAGAAGGTGAATGGGAGTAGGCGGCCACAGCGTTATGGTCGCTAGACAAAAATAATTTTATATCAGACAGAAAAAAGCCCGACTCTTTCGAATCGGGCTTCTCGTGTGCTTACGCACAAATTAGAAGTTTAGCAATGTCCTACTCTCACATGGGAACTCCCACACTACCATCGGCGCAACTGCGTTTCACTTCTGAGT
>NZ_JABSPA010000007.1 GCF_013214175.1 Colwellia sp.
TGTGGATAATCCTAACCAAAAGTGGGTAACGGACATCACGTATATTTGGGTGAAAGACAAATGGCTGTATTTGGCCACGGTCATGGACTTGTTCTCTCGTAGCATTATTGGCTGGTCGTTAGATTTAACGATGACTGAGCAATTAAACACTGATGCGCTCAACATGGCGTTTAACCGTCGGAATATAGCGCCTGGCTTGCTCATTCACTCAGACCGTGGAGTTCAGTATCGCGCAATTAAATATCAAGACTTAATACGCAGTAAGGGTGGTGTGGTGAGCATGAGTCGACGTGGTAACTGTTGGGATAATGCGGTGATGGAATCTTTCTATAGTCGCTTGAAAGTAGAGCTAATTTACGCTGAACAATACCGCTCGATTGATGAAGCTAGATCGGGTATATTTGAATATATTGAGGTTTTTTATAACCGATTACGTAGGCATTCAGCGTTGGGCTATGTCAGTCCGGCTGAATATGAGCGCATTGGCGCATAACCAGTGTCTACTTTTTATGGGTAACACCAGTGCAAAAGGAAGTCACGCATGAAAAACCCATCAACTTTATTAGTTGTTAACAACCTTCAAGAATCACTTCAGTTTTATACAAAATCTTTAGGCCTAGATTTAGTTGAAGAGCATTCTGATTGCATAAAGCTAAAAGCTGGCGACCATGAAGTAATTATGTTTCAAGGGACAATGGATTCAATTCAATATTCACATGGTTATAATGCTAATTCTACGTTATTGTTCACGGTTGATGATTTAGATAGCAAAATTAATCAACTAAAATCGCAAGGTGTAATTTTTGTTCATGAAACACCAAACCAAAACCGGTGGGGGCGTTATTCAGCCTTTAAAGATCCATCAGGTATTGTTCATGAGCTATTCGAGCTTTGCACCTAACAAGCGCTTCAAAACTATGTCACATTTTTTGCAAAGACACGCAAAAAGGTCACCACAATTTTTACCCGTTTAAGCGGGTGTTATATACCTAAGGAAAATCATGCACAGTATCAAGAGTCGTAGATTACGGAAAAAACTATATTTAGATGAATTTGCTATTTTAGGTTTTGAGTTCTCATGTACATTAAATGCAAAAAAATCAGATGAGTTTGATTCATTATTAAGCCAGTTGGTAGATTTTGTTGAAAGCCGTGAACTTTCTATGGGAGGTGGCGGAGACACTAAATTATTTAGTGCTTTTATCTGTTCAGATCATCGTTATACTTCTGCAACTGAAGACGATCGTGACTCTATTACAGCTTGGCTTGATAAACAGGAAGCCATAAATAATATCACGGTAGGTAAACTGGTTGATGCAAACTACGGTATATAACGAGCTGTTCAAGCCGGACAAAATACATTTGGCTGTTTTCGTTCCTCAACATTTTAGCCAACTAGATTTCGCCCCTTAACAGGGCGTTAAGTTACTAGGGAAATATGTGCGTAATTTTATAAATTTAAGTAAAAACAAGCAAATAGAGCTAAATGCTAAATTTCCTGATCTATTCAAAATTTATTGTTTAGATGAGACTCCTCACTATAAGAAAGTGGAAATAACTGTTTTTGACCACTGGTTAACTCTTGAAGAGTTTCAAAATGATCGCCCTGATAAAAATGAGCAGTTGCGCCGAAACAGGTTATTGCATGATTTTGCAAAGATTATGTCTAAAAATACTGAAATCTTGAATTTTAAGTTTAAAGGTAAATGGGATCGTTGTTGCCCGTCTTTTAGAAAGTTCAGCTGTCAAGAATCTATGGATAACTATTTACATCCTGCTGGTGATAATGACTCCTCAGATAAATTTTGCAGGTTAGTTTTACCCGAATTTTCTGCTGTATATTTTGAAAGCTGGGATTATACGAATATATTTTACATTCAAGATGATAAAATCATACCGAAAATCAAACAATGGGCTAGTGAATCAGGTGTTTATTGTTTGGAGTATTAGTAACTTAACAAACCATTAAAGCAGGACAAAAAATAGTTTGCTGTTTCGTTCCTCAACATTTTAGGCAACTAAATTTAGCCTCTTAATGGGGCGTTATCGATATAAAAACTAATCCGAAATCAGTTTTAGCCCGTTAGTGCTAATGTATTCTTTGTGGTAAAAGTGAGTCTTAGCTCGTAATCATGACCAACTAAAAACAGGTCATCGTTAAAAACTACTTGGTGGCATTAGTTGTCCCTTCATTGCAACCAAAAATGTAGGGTAATAGCAACAATGTTTACCTTAGTTTTATTTACCAATAACAGGTAAAAGAGATAGTTTTTTGTAAAGTGGCTTGGTGCATTAATAATTCATTTGAAATACTTTTATAGCTCAATAATGACAAACATATAACTAGACTAAACAATGCAGAAACATTTACAGACACTGATCAATTTATTGACTAAAAATGACCTTAAAGCTTTGCTTCAACATTACTTAGATTCAAATGGATCTGAGAACATCGTTCAGTTAGGTTTTATGTTTCAACAAGGACAAATAAAATCATTCGATTTTTATCAACAGCTAGCAACTAGTTTTATAGAAAATAAAGGCTTTTCCATTGGGCTTATCCCAAAAATAAAAACTAACAATACCTTAAGTTTTTTCACCCCCGCATTACAAATAGAAGGGAACTTCAGTAAAATAGATCACCAGAAGTGTAATGTTTTACATTATTTATTTACCAACAATCAATCAGTCAGTAGCATCCATCCGCCATTTAACTATGTACGATCTATGATGTTATTTGGAAGTAATGAAGCATTGCGCGATGGTCTATGCCAACGTAATCAACAAAATTTAACCCCTATTGAAGCTTATTTATTTACGAATAAAAACTTAACACCTTTAGCTAATCATGAACTTACTGCTTTTTTGGCACTAATAGAAATTGAACGTAAGCAACAAGAAGTAGATAAGGCTAACTACTCCTTTGTCATTCAAGAAGTGAGTGAATTATGTCGAAGTCAGGCTCAATTAACTAATGACGACCTACAGCGCATTATGCTCATAGCCACTTATTACATGACATCTATTAAACAGGTCTTCAGTGACATGCATTAAATATACTACCTGCTAGTGGTAGAGGTATGGTCGAGTTTTCAATACCTTTTGAATAATCATTTTCTAAATTCAGAATGGTTATAGTTCACGTATAGTATTAAACAGTCTGATTATTCTGTGCCTGATAAAGTGCTAATATCTTTGATAAAACTACTTAAAATTCATCCTAATTTAACCAAGGTTACTTAGCCGTGTATGGCTAGTTTGCTGAACAAGGAATAGTCTTTGAATCTTCAATTTTTAGCCTCTCTTGCAACCGTTTGTTTGTTATCTGCATGTACAGCTGGAAAGTTGTACTACACAGACGACTCAGGCCATCTTGTTTTAGCTTGTGATGTAGAGTTTGTCGGCTTACCAAGCGTAGATAAGTTTGCCGTTGAGTATGCCTTAAGTCTTTGCGCAAAAAGTGTGGTAAGAAAAGGGCACAAGTTAGGAAATGAGCAAAAGTATTTGTTAAAAATTGATACTTCTATTCCTGCTGCTCCTTGTGGTAAGTTCTGGGATCATGAACTTGCCAAAAATGAATACCAAGATGGTCAATTATCTAAAAGAGAATATGGCTATCTAGTTGCTCATATAGACTTAGGGTTGGCCGTTGTTGAGCAATGTTCACCGGACATGCAAATAAACCAAGACAAATAAGCCAAGAGAAATAAATCAGTAAAACAACAACACTATGCAAGGAGCATAAATGAGAATTCAAGCAGATGTAGGTACATTAGATATTTTAGGTCATTTAATATTTTGGTTTATTATCATTTTAATTACTTTTGGCATTGGAGCATTTTTTTTCGCGTACTCATTTTCTAAATTTATAATTAATCGGTCAGTCTTAATTGACGATCAAGGTGTCTCTAGACGAATGAGCTGTAATACAGATATGTTTGGAAATATTGGCCATGTAATACTCTGGATTATTATTTCAATAATAACCTTTGGTCTAGGCTATGCTTTCTACTTTTATAAAGTATGGAATTATTCATTAAACAATACCTCTATTGGCTAACATCTTAGCTTACCTGGTACTCAAACTGGATAATTACAGTTGCCTTGCGCTCGTACCTCAACATTTTAGCAACGATTACCAGCCAATTATTGGGCGCTTTTTTATTTAATATTATGTTTGTTGGAGTAGTTATTATTATATCTTGGCCATGTATTTTAAAACTGGAAGGTGATGATGAGCTTATATATTTAGCCTCTGAGCAGGAGCTCATCTCGCAGTGTGATGAATTAATTTTTAGTGATGATGATTACGTCATAGACTCTGCTGGTTTTAGCTATTTAATATCAGAGGAACTCGCGTTAATTAAATCTAAAAGGATATTAGCTGTAGGTGAGGTAACTGATTTGGTTCGTGCTAGCGAGTTTACCAAGGCGGAACTTTGCCTGACTAAAATTTATTTTATAACGGTATCAGCTGCTATTAAGTCTCAGTGTTGCTGACTTTTACTGCGTTTTATAGCTCACACTTTAGCCAACATTTTACCGCCTGTTAAGAGGCGTTATAACGCTGAATTAATTCAGCTTAAAAAAAAGGGACTTAAAATTGAAACAATCGATAGTGCACATAGCTATAGTCGTTAAAGAATATGATGAGGCTATTGATTTTTATGTCAATAAACTCAAGTTTGAGCTTATTGAAGACACCTACCAAGCAGAACAAGATAAACGTTGGGTTGTAGTTTCACCACCAGGCTCTAATGGTGTCACTCTATTATTAGCGCGTGCATCTAAGCCTGAGCAAAATGACTTTGTTGGCAATCAAGCTGGCGGCCGGGTATTCCTTTTCTTAAATACCGACGATTTTTGGCGTGATTATAATCGTATGATAGCTGATGGTATTAAATTTATCAGAGAGCCGAAAGAGCAAGACTACGGCACTGTGGCAGTATTTGAAGATCTTTACGGTAATTTATGGGATTTACTGCAATTAAACAGCAATCATCCAATGGCATTGAGATAGCTATAACCTAAAACGTAAAATTTATAGAGGATCCTCATCATCATAATGAGGGTCCACGTAAGGTCAGGTTATGCTGCTTGATCATGCTGTAGCTGTAAAAGCTTTCTGTACAAAAAGCTAAGCAGCCGATCAGTAACTATCTGCCGCGATTACCAGCAGTTAATAGCATCAACAAATACAACTACAACAACTAAAAGTTATAATCTAGTTGTATGCCATATACCGCTGGACGGTCAACAAAGCCATAAAAAGTATCAGTGCCAAAGGTACTACCCGACAAAGGGTTATTACCGACATAGGTCAATACTTCTGCATTGGTCATGTTTTTACCAAACAGCGCAATGTTCCACTTTTCACTCTCCAGGGCAATACGCATATCTACCTTGTTGTAACTGTCAACTTCATAAAGTGGATTTAAGTTTACATCAACATTCTGTTTTGCTGAGTGGTACAGACCGAGTGTGGTTCTGAAATATTCGAAGCCTAAGAATGAAATATCAGTGAAATAGTCAAAGCCAATGCTGGCGGTAATTTTCGGGGTAAATTGTCCAGACTTGCCGGTGTAATCACAAAGTTGGTTACCATCTGCACCCATATCGCCGTCAGGCACTTGTCGGCTATGACAGTTACCATTAGTGAAGTCGATATATTCATGGTCTAAATAAGCGATACCATATTGCATAGATAAACCATCGAGCAATATCCAGCGACCGTCAATTTCAACACCTTGCACCACGGTTTCTTTGGCATTACCAACATTAAAACCAAGCACGCCGTCAAATTGACTGACTTGTAAGTTGTCATATTCGGTGCGGTAAAAAGCTAGGTTGATTTCTAAAGTATCATCGAGTATTAATGACTTTAACCCCAGTTCGTAAGCCGTTGCTTCTTCTTCTTCAAACTCCCATGAATTAACGTTATTGGCTCTGGCGTCAAAACCACCCGCTTTAAAGCCAGTGGTGGCAGAAGCGTAAGCCATAATTTTATCATCAATTTTATAGCTTATATTAATGAGCGGAGTAAAAGAGTTTTCATCACGTGTACCTGTTAAGTTATGGCCTTGCGGTGATAAAGGGCTTTGTTCACTTTGAATACCAAACACTGCATCAAATAAAGCCGGCGCCATGGGATCTTGGGTAATATCGCCGGTGCTAATATCGGTAATATTCATTACTCGAGAAGATGTTTTCTCTTCGCTGGTAAAGCGTGCGCCCAAAGTAAGGGTTAAGTCTTCAGTGAAATGATAACGACCTTGAAAAAAGGCAGACCACATATCGGTATCTAACTGGTAGTTTCGACCCGCAGCTTGTCCGGTCATAGGCGCGAGAGCACCACCCGATACTAAACCTAAAACACTGTTGGTCGGTATGATGATATTGTCATCAAAGGCGAGTTCACTGGTTTGATAAAATAGCCCACCTAGCCAATCAAATTTTTCTCCAACCGGCGAAACTAATCTAATTTCTTGACTGAACTGCTGATACTCTTCATCAATAAATACTGAGAAGATAGGCGCCGCGGTATAGTCACAATCACAGCTTTCAACAAAATCGTATGAAACGAAGCCAGAAACCGAGGTGAGGGTGTAATCACCTAATGCGAAGTTAGCAGTTAAGGTGGCATTATTTAAGCTGTTGCTATTACTTTCTTCTGCGTCGGCTTGGCGCTGATAATTCAACTCACTTTCAGTTATTGCCTCAGGGTGACCTAAAATAGCTAATATTTCGCTGAATGTTGCACCAGGAATAGGATACCCGGCAAGCGCTGGTTCATCTTGAATTACTTCTATCTGTCTTCCGGTACCATCAAAGTCATCTCGCTCGACTTTAAAAAGGAAGTTCATGGTGTCGCTTGGCTCCCACAATAAACTTAAACGTACGGCGCTTTCGTCACGAATTGTCTCATTTCGGTCTTTATAGGTATTTTCAATATAGCCATCTTCTGAATAGTCTCTAACGGCTAGCCTTGCTGACAAGGTTTCCGTTAATGCTCCAGATATCATGCCGGTGACTTCTGTAGCACCAATGGTCGGTTGATACTGCAAGCCAAGGTGAATCTCGGTGTCTTGTGTTGGTTTAGCAGAAGATAAATTAAGGGCACCGGCAACAGAGTTTTTACCAAACATGATTGATTGCGGGCCTTTTAACACTTCAATCCTTTCTAAATCGAGAAAGGGCATGCGCAGTAGTTGTTGTCGGCCATAATGAATACCATCGATATACTGACCTACAGATTGTTCAAAGCCTTGGTTATTACCCGTGCCAATACCACGGATGAACATTTGTGTACTGATACCTGTTTCTGTCATATGTAAATTGGGTACGGAATATTGTAAGTCATCAATTTTTTCGATGCTTTTTTCTTTTATTTCATCGGCACTAAGTACGTTCATTGATATTGGTGTATCTTGTGCATTTTCCGATCTTTTTTGTGCTGTTACTTCAATAACTTCTAATACAACTTGCTCTTGTGCGCTCGCAGCGTTAATTGCTAAAGCACATGCACTCAGGGTGAATATGCTTTTTAATGCCATGTTTTTCATGTTATCTCACTTTTTTATTATAATTATTATTTACTGTTTCTATTAATAATATAAAGAGGAGTTATAGTGAAAATAAGGTTAAATGCGGTCAATTTGGGGTGTAAAACGGTCTATTTGATGGTTAACTGGTGACAACTAGCAACAAGTTGAATAACGATATGTTTTTAAAAGACAGTTTACCTGCTAACTTTTCTGGTCAAGTATTTGCACATAAACTTAACTTTATTTCGACCACCTTAGCTAAAGACGGTATTGATGTATCAAGTTTGTATAAAGACACAGGTATTGAACCGCATGGCTTAAAAGACCGTGAATACAAAATCCATAAAGAACAAATAATCACCTTTTATCGCAATGTTTTAGCACTGCAATTACCCAGTATTAGTTTATTATTGGGTGCCTCGATAAAACCTCAGGATTACGGTTTATATGGTTGCACGTTATTATGCTGTAAGGGCATACGTTCAACGTTAGAGTTTGCTATTCGTTATCATAATTTGGTCACTAAAACCGTCGATATGTCGCTGCACGATGATGAAAAGTCAGGGCAATCGTGTTTTCGATTTGAAGATCTGTTGTTTGCCAGTGATCTAGAAGAATTCAATATAGAGCTACAGTGTGTAATTGTGTTGTCTTTGGTGAGGGATTGTTTAAATAATGACAACTTTTCGTTTGATGCTTTAAGGTTTAGTTTTGACAAACCTAAACATCATCAAGACTATGAAGACTTTTTTCGCTGTCCAATAAGTTACGGTAATCGCCATAGTGAATTTGTTTTTAATAATGACAAATGGTCATTGGATACACCAAGTAGTAATCCTTTTGCTATGCCGCTATTACTTAGCCAATGTGATCTGGTATTAAAGTCAGTGGCGTTAAAAAATGACTTTCTAATCACCATAAATCAATGGATAGCCGAGAATATGCACAAGGAACTGTGTGCTGAAAATCTAGCGAGTGAATTATATCTAACGCCAAGAACGCTGCGTAGAAAACTATCGGAGCAGGGCACCAGTTTTACCGGCATAGTGAAAGAATTACGTTGTAGCGCGGCTAAAAAATTAATCACTGAGACACAATTAACCATTGAAGATATTGGCTGTGCTATTGGTTTTAATGATGTCTCAAATTTTAGAGCTGCCTTTAAGAAATGGACCGGGAGAACGCCTTCAAACCTCAGGCAAGTTAATACAAGTTCAGGCATGTAAATAAATCTATTTATTAAGGCAGTGTTAACAATACTTTATTTGATAGCTACTATACTAAATTTATGTTTAAAAGTTTGGTTAACCATATGAAAATAAGACTATTAATTACATTGTGTATTCTGTTGAGTGCTTGTTCATTTACCAATCATGAAAAGCTTGAGCCCTTGTATATTGGATTTATCGGAGACTATTCAAAGTTTGAAAGAATTGAAACTGATGATGGTCTAAAGTCATTTCGTTACGCCAGTGACCGAGTGCTGTCTGGATTTTACAGTAAAATTATTATCGACCCGGTTGAGTTTTACCCCGCTGAAGTTCATTCTGAGCAGATATCTGCAGAATTATTTGCCAAGACAAAAGCCTATATCAACGAAAATCTTGCTGAAGTGGCTGCCTTATCTTTAGAAGTTGTTGAAAAACCCCAAGCAGGCGCCTTGAGATTGACCCCTCGAATTTCCGCTATCAAAATCAGTCCGGGCGACGTTAAGATTAGAGAGCTTATTCCTGTTGGCTCGTTGATCGCGCTAGGTAAAGCGGCTGCAGGATATAGATATGAGAATGTTGATATTTATATGGAATTTAAAGCAACCGACAGCATGGACGGTGATTTTATTGGTGGTAGCGTTAAACAAGGTAAAGCGGGAGAAATATCAGGTTTTAATGAAGTAGTGACGTTTGACCATATCAAACCTCTTTTAGACATTTGGATTAAAGATGCTAAGGGTGTTTTTGAGAAACTTAAGCAGTTTAATGACAAAAATAGAACTAGCTTGATAGAGCGTTTGTAGAGTTAACTAGCAAGACTAAAAGAATAATAACCGTATTAATTACTGTCTATTGTTAGCAATCAAGGGCAGGGAAAAACGTGCGAGTCTCAACGAATACCATCTTTTCTACGGTTAAGTCTTTAATAAACCGGTGTAAAACTTAAGCAATCTGCTTGAATCTTTAAAAACAAACCCATACGATGACTTTCAGTTATATTGAAAATCAATATAACTGAAAGTTACATTACGAACAAAATACTGTTTTTGTATCTCATTATTTAATAGGCCTATTTATGCCCTTTATTATGACCAAATGGATAGTTTATGCTCAATAAAATGACTGGTGTAGAAAAAACAGGCTTTATCTTAGTTTTACTTATGGTGTTGTTACAGGGGGTTTATGGCCTTTTTGCTTATTTTGATCCGACAATCTTTGCTAGTTTAAGAGGAACAGAGCTCTTTTCAAATATGGATGCTGACTGGGTGAAAATATATGGCTCTCGTACGTTATTCATCACGTTAATTCTCGGTTACCTTTTATATACGCGCAATTATTTAATTCTAATGTGGAGTGCTCTGTTTGGTTTGGTGATGCCAATTACCGATGGTTTTCTTGCCTTTGAGGCGCAAGCGCCTATTAAAGTTGTCTTGAAGCATGTTGCTACAGGCGTATATTTATTAGTGATATTTTTGGTTTTAAAAAAAGTAGTTGCTAAAAAGACTTAGGAGAGCGCTTATGTTAGATAAACAAAATACCGGTCTTATTGTTATAGATATACAAGGAAAGCTGGCTCGCTTAGTCCATGATAGTGATGTGTTGATTGCCAATTGTGAAAAATTGATTAAAGGTGTTCAAGCACTTAGCTTGCCGATAATATGGCTTGAACAAAATCCAGAAAAACTTGGCCCTACTGTTGAGAACTTGGCGGCGATACTTGCTAACTACCAACCTATCGCTAAATTTACCTTTGATGCTTGTCTAGAGCCTAAGTTTATTGGAGCTGTGCAGGCAGAAAATGTTGATAGCTGGCTTGTTTGTGGCATCGAAGCGCATATTTGTGTATACCAGAGCGCACTGAATCTAAAAGAATTAGGCTACGATGTTCAGTTGGTTGGCGATTGCATTTCGTCACGCTCCCTCGATAATAAAACCCTCGCCATCAATAAACTACTCAATCATGGCATCGATACTACAAGCTTGGAAATGTGTTTATTCGAGTTAGTTAAAGATTGTCGAGCGACAGAGTTTAAAGAAATCTTGGGTTTAATTAAATAGTATTGCTCTACTTGCTACCTTGCGGGGGGAACATTGCTTGAGTCGTATTATGGGCTTATCAAAAGGTTGGTAATAACTACATCATTAATATTACAATGACGCCAATAATTTTGAGGCGAATATGAATATTAATAATGCAGAAAGAGATGCGCTCTATAAAGTGATTTTTTCACGTAGAGATGTACGAAAAGACTTTTTACCTACACCAATACCGGATGATGTATTGGCACGAATTCTTCAAGCTGGCCATCATGCGCCAAGTGTTGGCTTTATGCAGCCTTGGGATTTTGTCTTGGTTACTGAAGAAAACACTAAAAAGGCGCTTAAAAGAGGTTATGAGTCAGCCAGTATTGAATCAGCTCAGCAATTTTCTGAAGATAAAAGGGAAGAATATAAAAGCTTCAAGTTAGAAGGTATTCTCGAAGCACCCTTAGGTATATGTGTTACTTGTGATAGAGAAAGAAATGGTCCGGTCGTTATAGGCCGTACTATCAAGCATGAAATGGACCTTTACAGTACAGTGTGTGCCATTCAAAATATGTGGTTAGCGGCAAGAGCTGAAAATATTGGTTTAGGCTGGGTCAGTATCATCCATGATGATGTATTACGAGACACCTTGAATATACCTAGTAACATAGAAATAATCGGCTATTTATGTTTAGGTTATGTTTCAAAATTTAATGAAAAGCCTGAGTTGGAAGAGTTTGGTTGGTTGCCTAGAGAAGATATAAATCGACTTATCCATAAAGAAAAATGGTCAAATAAGGCGTAATACAGGAACAAGCGGGTTATATGTCGGACAGTTATCCTTTGCTAGTATGCACATTTAATACTTTATCTAAAGTAATACTGAGTCAGCTAAATTGGCCGTTTTCGTTTCTTAACAGGTGAATTAACAATTTTTGTCCGTTAAACTGGGCGCTTTATTTCAGGAGAAGTTAGAGTGAAAAAATATATAGTTTTAGCGTTAATGGTATTTTCGTCAGCTATTCAAGCCGAAGATACGGAAGTATTAAACGTCGACCGCTCAGTAGCAAATAATATTAATTTGTCTTTTCCTAATGATAATAATATTAAACCGAAATCGGGTGACTTTGAAATAGTTAACTATGTGCTAATGAGCAATGAAATGGGTGAACGCTGGAGCGTTATAACCCTAACAAATTTATCCTCGGGCAACCGCGATTTAGAGCAAGATCATTTAATGGCGCTCTTTGCTGACGGTAGCCGAAAAAGCCCGCTACAGTATAAATTAAACTTCAAAGGCAAAGAAACACAGTCCATCACTGTTTCGTTTGGAGAATACAAATTCCCCATATTGAGCATATATTCAAGTAATTAAAGATACAAAACCCCTTAACGGGAATCAGGTAGGTATTCAATGAAGATAATCTTAATTCGGCATGGAAAACCAACATCTGCAGATAACCCGAAATTTGGTGCTTTTGAGTATATTAAATGGATCAGGCGGTATAACTCTTCCGATGTTGCTCAGCATAGCCGCCCTGATAATATCAATGATAGCTATCAATCTTATTATGTCGTATCAAGTGATTTGAATAGAGCTATACACTCAGCAAATATTTACCTTAGCAAATCACCTGAGCAGATTGATAAAATTTATCGTGAAATGGCAATACCTAGATATAAATTGCCATTACAATTGAAAGCTTGGCATTGGGTTTACCTCTCAAGATTTCTTTGGATGCTTGGCTATAAAGGGCCATTTGAATCTTTTAAAGAAGCGAAGGAAAGAGCCGAGATTGCTGCCGACAAATTAATTGAAATTGCCCAAAGCCAAGACAAGATTGTATTGTTCGGTCATGGCTTTATGAACCGTTATATTAGAAAATCGCTAATCAATAAAGGTTGGCTGTTAAATGAAAAAAATAATGCTTATTGGGGGATTACCAGCCTCGAAAGCTAACAAACTCATATTTCATCGACATTAAAGTAATATAAAATAATAAAAGCTGCCATTCGCTATTATTGAAATACTTAAAAGAGCTAAAGTCATGACCACTGTTTTAATTGATAAAGTGAATTGATTACGCATATCAGCCTCCTAATGGTAAGCCCCTTAGGGATTAGCAAACCTAGTATTAAATGAGATGCATAAATTAAACCATAACTAAGTTTTAGTTAAGCAATCACTAATGCATCGTTAATGCTTACCTATGTTTTAATTAAACTTAGTTAAGGCATAAGTAAGTAATTAGTATAAGAATGAATAACAGACAGCTAACAGCCTGTTTCACTAAACATTTAAGCTAATTTTACTTGTCATAAGCAACAATTGCGTGAATACTAAAACAGTTTTAATTAAGGGCATGTAAAGTCACTTTATTTGCAGCTTATTATCAACTTCACTATGGCCAATATATGCCGAGTGTGAAGTTCATATCATTCGTTAAACTTCTTCTGGATACCTATTATGAATTTAGATAAATCAACAAAACGTATAGCAAAAAGAGTTAAAAAGGGCTTTCAAGGTTATCCACAAATATCACTGGCTTATTTTGGTGCCTCTGCTAATTGTGCGACCGAAGTCGTTGTTGGTTACACCGCTGAAGAAGGTGCTACAGTGCAAGAGCAGAAGTTTACTAGTAAGGCTGATGCACGAAAAGATGAGACTATTCAAACCACATTATTAAAAGTTATTGAACGAGCTGACGCCAAAACTGTAGTAGAAGTGGCTGGTGTAGCAATTATCTAATAATACTAGCGACAAGCTAAGCTGCTGTTACTTAGAATAACAGCTACCCTTAGCTGAGTTTTTGGCTTCAGCCTGAGTAGGTATAGTCTATTCACTAAGAGCCACTTGGCGGTCGACTATCTTGCATCAATACATCTAACTTAATTTGCGCTTTCTTGTGGTTTTCTAGGTCTATGACTTCAATCATTTCACATTCGTCTCGAATCATTTCAGCAATCAGACTTGGGTAATGACGGCAATCCTCAGGTCTATCTAAGTAGATACTGCAGGTATATAAGTTGGCATCAGTTGGTTTTTTTTTCGGAGCAATATCGAGAAAAGGACAGCTTTGTAGTCTTAAGCCGGATTTAGGGTCGAACCATATCTCGTTGTTTTTAACGAATTCGAAGATGTCGGGGTTAAATATTTCCCATAGGTCTATTTCTTCTTGAGTGGCAGCAAGATCGCCACCGCCATATTTGATACAACATTTCCCGCATTGATTACAATCTTTCATAGTTCACTAGTGAGTAGATATAGACACTGTTATTGTATCATTGTTGCTAATTTTAGTAGTTAAAGTTAAAACGATGATGGCTTGATCTTCTATAGCTAACCGTTTACAGGGGGAATTTGCCTTCCTCCACCACTAGACATTAGACATTACGTATTAAAAACATGCCATATTTTATTAAAAAACAAAATAAAAGCCAGACAGTCAATTCAACAGTCGACTATTTACCACTTTACGTTATACTGCCGCGCTAAAACCAAGTATTTAAATTAGCGGAGACCATCATGCACGATCTTTATTACAAAGGACGCATTCACACTAGACATAACCATGTAACCACAGGTTATAACACTAAACGTGCTGTTAAGCTTGGTAGTGAAAAAAAACCATTAACGCTAGTGGTTAACAGTGAGGAAAGAAAACTAGAAGTAGCAGCGTTAGTTGCCGAAAATGGACTGTTTGCTGATATTAGCGTGCATAGCGCTGTTGAAGAAAATATCAATGAACTTAACTCGACACTAAACAAGCCGACTACTACTCGATTCGACAAAACCCCGAACCGTAATGATCCTTGTTTATGTGGCAGTGGCAAAAAATACAAAAAGTGTTGTGGCTAACAACACTTCATTGATCGACTGTTTTTCAGTCAATCAATCAGTTTATTTAAGCCGCTGCAGCTCATTTTACTGCGAAATTTGTCCGTAGCAGTTGCTTAAATAAATGCCTGTCTTAAGTGCAATCTCTCTGTATTTTGTCATGTCAAATGTATACGCTTCTCTTTAGTTATATCTCTTTTACGGTAGTCACTGCTGGCAAAGTGGTAATATCAATAAAATCCCTCGTTGAAAACCATTCACTTTAAGCAAAGTTTAACTGTATAATTTTTATCATAAAGGTACGTTTTTTGAACGTAATTAACTAATCCCCGTTAATGTTCAAATTTGTTACATAAATTAAGCCGATAATCGTGCTTAAAGGTAGCATTCTGCCTCACTTTAGATTAAATTTGCTGCCTTATATTAACTACAGTTATCAAGAGCGCCTTATGTTAGAAAATACTCTCCCTCAACTCGAACAACTGATTGAAGACATCATTGCAAAAAATATCCAGCTAAAAACCCAAATAGCTGAACTTGAGCAGACAAATACTTTGCTTACTGATGAAAATGAAACCTTGCAACTTGAAGCACTTGACGGTGAAGAAAAGCAAAAGCAAACCAACGATGTTTTATCAAACTTGTTAGGTAAATTGCAAAGCGCATAAAGAGGTTGATTAATGATTAAGGAAGACTCTAAAAGCATCAGCATTGAAATTATGGGCAAGCAACATCAGTTCACTTGCTCAGCTGAACAAACAGAGGATTTAAATCAAGCTGCTAGTAACCTTGCTGCTATGTGTAAAGATATCAAGAAGCAAGCGGGTAACGCTAACAGCGAACGCGCTTTATTGGTTGCAGCCATTAATTTAAGTCATTCACTATTAATGGCGAATAATAAAATAGAAAGTTATCAACTTGGACAAGATGCTTTAATTTCAACGTTAAAAAACGCGTTATAACTAGAGTCACTTTTAAGTATTACTGCTTTCGTTGCTCTGGCTACTTGAGAGTTAAGAGAGCGGAAATACTGATCTCTATATGCATTATTTCTAAGTACCAAGAGTTGTCTTATTTAGGAAACCATACTTTATGGCTGCTGCCAGCATTGAATTTAAAGGGTCAAGCTTTACCCTGTCAGTTTTACATTTAAAAACTGCAATATTAGCGGATGTTCGTGCTGATTTAGCCAAAAAAGTAGCACAAGCACCGGACTTTTTTTACCTTGTACCTATAGTCGTGAGTATTGATAAGCTCAATGACGACATTGATTATCAGGGAATAAAAACATTAATTGAAGAATTCAATTTTACCTTTGTCGGCTTTACTGGCGCTATCTCTAAGGAGCAACGTCAGCTTATTCGTGAATGTGGTTTTTCATTTATCAATATGGCGAAAGCTAATAGCGCTAAAAAAGCAGTGCTTGTTGAAGGGGCGGTAGCAGCAAAATCTAAAGAAGTTGTTGCTACACCGCAACGTGATTTATATACAGATAAGATACACCGAGGTCAAATTCGCTCTGGTCAGCAAGTTTATGCTAAAGATCAAAACCTAGTGGTGATTGGTTCAGTGTCTGCGGGCGCTGAAGTTATTGCCGATGGCAATATTCATGTCTATGGCTCATTACGTGGTCGAGCCATTGCCGGTGCAACCGGCCATCATAAAGCACAAATATATTGTCAAAAACTTGAGGCTGAATTGGTCTCTATTAATGGTAATTATTGGCTTAGTGAGTCAATGGAAGAGCATTGGGCCTCGCCGGTATATATTCAGTTGACTGATAACGAACTTACCTCATCAAAACTCATTTAATTTTTAACTTATAAAGGATATTCGGTCTATGGCACGAATAATAGTGGTTACATCAGGAAAGGGCGGTGTTGGTAAAACGACCTCAAGCGCTGCAATTGGTCTTGGTTTAGCGTTAAAGGGACATAAAGTAGTCTTAATTGATTTTGATATTGGCCTGAGAAATCTTGACCTTATTATGGGCTGTGAACGCCGTGTGGTATACGATTTTGTCAATGTGATTAATGGTGAAGCTACTCTGAATCAGGCATTAATTAAAGATAAACGCGTTAGTAGCTTATCTATTTTACCTGCCTCACAAACACGCGATAAAGATGCGTTAAATAAAGAAAATGTCGGCAAGGTGCTCGAAGACCTCGGCAAGATCTATGACTTTATCATTTGTGATTCACCAGCGGGTATTGAAGCTGGCGCTATGATGGCTCTTTATTATGCTGATGAAGCTATTATCACCACCAACCCCGAAGTATCCTCAGTACGTGATTCTGACCGTATTATCGGCATGTTAGCAAGTCGCTCACGTAGAGCAGAACTTGGCTTAGAGCCAATAAAAGAGCATTTACTATTGACCCGTTATTCACCTAAACGTGTCGCTGAAGGTGAAATGCTGAGTGTCGAAGATGTTGAAGATATTCTTTCCATACCGCTATTAGGTGTTATTCCTGAGTCGCAAGCTGTGCTTAAGGCATCAAATGCTGGCGAACCAGTTATTTTAGATACCGAAAGTGATGCCGGTCAAGCCTACCAAGATGTGATTGATCGCCTTTTAGGTGAAACCATTGATTTTAGGTTCTTAGTTGCCGAGAAAAAGGGCATATTTAGTCGTATGTTTGGAGGGTAACATGGCATTACTGGATTACTTTTTACGCAAAAAAGAAAAGCAGGTCACCACGGCTTCTAGGGCGAAAGAACGTCTGCAAATTATCGTGGCTCATGAACGTAATAGTCGCAATAAGCAGCCAGATTATTTACCGCAACTAACCGAAGATATTCTGGTGGTATTGCGTAAATACATTCAAGTATCGGATGAAAGTTTTTCGATAAAACTTGATAATAAAGATGGTGATTTAAACGTATTAGAGTTAAATATTGAATTGCATGATGAGCAGAGCAACAGCTAAGCTCGATTAAGATATAAAAGTAGAGAAACACCAATTTTCAGTAAGCTCTGACTACTGAAAACTGGTGTTTTTTTTGATCTTTATATCATCAATGCTTAACTAAGCTCACCACGTAAACTTTGCTGCATTTTTTCACACATCTCTTGGTAACTTAAGTTTTTGCTTAATAAATAATGCAGCTTAGTTAACGTTGCCTCTAGGGTCATGTCATGACCACTGATCACGCCGACTTCACTCAGGGCATTACCTGTAGCATAACCCGACATATTAACCGTGCCTTTAATACATTGGCTACAGTTCACCACGACTATACCTTGCTCTTTCGCTTTTCTTAAACAAGACAATAAGGCTTTATCCTGCGGGGCATTACCGACGCCATAACTACGTAAAATAAGCGCTTTCACTGGTTGCTGAATAGCATTTTCAATCACAGCACTACTAATACCTGGGTATAAATGCACGACACCGACGGGCTGAGGGGTGATTTTTGACAGTTGTAGTGGCTCAACGTTTGCTACCGGCTCAGCTATTTTTCCTGCGACTAGTTGAATATTAATACCTGCTTCAAGTAGTACCGGCATATTAGGCGAGTCAAAGGCGTTAAAGCCGTCGGCATAAGCTTTTATACAGCGATTACCACGGTAGAGTTTATTATTAAAAAATAGACCCACTTCGCTGATGGGGTAATTGGCGGCAATATATAGTGAATTTAGTACATTAACTTGGCCATCAGAACGTAGCTGGCTAAAGGGTATTTGTGAACCAGTAACTATAACGGGCTTGCTTAAATTTTCGAACATAAACGATAATGCTGAACTGGTATAAGCCATGGTATCGGTGCCATGTAATACAACAAAACCATCGTAATCATCATAATTGGCTTTAATATCATCGGCAATACGTTGCCAATCACTGGGTGTCATATTTGAAGAGTCAATTAACGGCTGATATTCACTGATGGTAAAATCAGGCATTTCACTGCGATGAAATTCAGGCAGTGCATTGATTGATTCAGTAAGATGGCCCTTAGCTGGCACAAAACCTTGGGTGCTTTGCATCATACCGATAGTACCGCCTGTGTAGGCAACATAAATTCTTTTTTTCATCATAATTCTTAATGCTATGTTTTAGATTTTAGAAACTAATTATATTATATCTTAGCAAGCAGGATACTTGCTATAGCACGGGCTAAACAATGACAAATCATTACGGAATAGGTTGGGGGCAGGGATAATGTTTCCGCTATATATTGGTTATTCTTGTTAGCTCAGACATAAAAAAAGAGGTAGTTATTTGCATAACTACCTCTTCAAATCAAAAGCTTTTAACTCTATTGCTTAGTTTGCACTACAGGCGACACATAAAGTATAGCGACCTTGTGGGTCATTAAACTGGTTCATTTGCGTTAACTCAGCTTTCATTAATGAAATGAACTGTGATAACGGCTTATTACTTACCGCATTGGTGGCTAAATCAATAGCGCTATGTTCTTGGCTAGCCGTAAACATACTAATCAATGACGATGATTTACCTATTAACAGCTGCATCATTTTATTACGCGAAGATGGCTGTTTTTCAATTAACAGGGTGTCATATTTCTCAAGATTAGCAAGGTTTGCAGCGGCAACAACAGCGTCAGTTAAGTTACCTAGTTCATCAACTAAACCAAGTTCTTTAGCTTTTTTACCCGACCATACACGACCTTGAGCAATGGCATCCACTTCTTCAACTGTCATATCTCGATTGTCAGCAACTAATTGAATAAACTCTTGGTAGCCTTTATTTATCGATAATTGGAATAAGTTAGCCATACCTGGAGATAGCGCTTGAGTAGGACCAAAACCTGCAATATCGGTAGTGCCAACACCATCAGTATGGATACCCATTTTGCTTAATGAATCTTCAAATGTCATCATCATGCCAAAAATACCAATGGAGCCGGTAATGGTTGACGGCGCTGCATAAATTTTATCTGCAGGCGCTGAAATCCAATAACCACCCGAGGCAGCATAAGTGCCCATTGAAGCAACTACTGGCTTACCAGCCTTTTTCAATAATTCAACTTCTTGGCGGATAATTTCTGAAGCATAGGCGCTGCCACCTGGGCTATCGACGCGTAGCACTACCGCTTTAACATCATCATTATTACGCGCTTTACGCAGTAATTCAGCAGTACTGTCGCCGCCAATAGTACCTGGTTTTTGTGAACCATCTAAAATAGTACCTTTGGCAACAATAATGGCTACTTTATCATTAGCGCTGTCAGCAAGCTCTACGCTTTCATCTAACGAAGAACTGGTTGCTGCGATATAATCTTGGTAACCGATATGGCTGTAGCTATTACCTTTTTTATTTTTACCCACTAAATCAATAAGCTCAGCGCGCATTTCCTGGCGTGTTTTAAGTTGGTCAACCCAGTTATTTTTAAGAGCATATTGGGCAAAACTACTGTCAGCTGCGCTAAACTTAGCCACTAGCGTGTCGATATTTTCATCAAAGTTTTCTACGCCAAAATCACGTCGCTTAGCAACATCTTCTTTATATTGCTGCCATAAATCAGTCAACCAAAGTTTATTAGCTTCTTTGGCCGCATCAGACATGTCATCACGGATAAAGGGTTCAACTGCAGATTTAAAGGTACCGACACGGAAAATGTGTTGGTTAATGGCAAGTTTTTCTAATGCCGACTTAAAGTACATTTTATAGCGACCGTAACCCTCAAGTAACATAAAGCCTTGTGGGTTTAACCAAATATTGTTGGCGGTACTTGCTAGGTAATATTGGTCTTGCGAGAATTGATCGCCAAAAGCAATAATTTGTTTGCCTGTGCTTTTAAAATCTTCTAGCGCATAAGCAATATCTTGCAACTTAGTTAAACCAGTGCGGTTTAAGCCTTGTAGTTGTAAAACTAATATTTCTACCCGATCATCGTTTTTCGCTTTACCGATAACGTCAAGGATATCGCTCAGTAAAACTTCTGGGTTATCATCTTTTTGCTCCATGGCTTCCGATAAGAAAGCTTCCATAGGATCAACTTCACGCTTTTGCTCGACTACGTCACCTACTAGGTTAAGCACTAAAGCTGTTTTCTCTGGTACTTGTATTTGTTCATCGCCACTTGATATAACGGCAATGAAGCCGAATAACAGTATAAAGAATACTAGGTTTACCACCACTGAGCGCGTAAGGGTTAACACACGCCATAGCGAAGAAAAGATCCGTTTTATAATGCTTGGATTATTATTCATATATATATCTTAAATTGATTAAATTAAAAGTTCTCAACTCTATACTACCTTAATGTTTACCAAAACTTAACATATGGCCTTCGCTAGATTGTAACTATTTATGGCATCTCAGGTGAGTGCGGCTGTTTATTGCTAAATAATGGTAAAGATGAAAGTCTTTAGTGATTAAAGCGTTCTTATTATTAATCGTATTATTTCTTTATATAAGACAGCCAGCATGCAACTATTACAACATTACTACCAAAGCTTTTTAAGCGGACTTAAACATTTTGATGGCATTCCTGCATTATTAATAAGGCTCTACCTTGCGCCAGTCTTTATCATGGCGGGTTTTAGCAAAACACAATTACTCAATGAAGAGGTAACCGGTTTCAGTGCCTTTTTGGCGGATCCCAATATTATTGCTTGGTTTGGAAACAGTGATTGGGGTTTAGGATTGCCGTTCCCAGCTTTGCTAGCCAATTTAGTGATTCTGGTTGAGTTTTTTGGTGGTTGGTTGTTATTAATTGGCGCGTTAACACGCTTAATTAGTATTCCGCTAATGTTTACCATGATAATCGCGGCTACGTCAGTTCATGCCGATAATGGTTGGTTTGCTATCACACCAACTAATAGTGATATTAGCCCAGCGAAAGTTCTCACTTGGCTTGGTGTTGAAAGTGCACAAGCGAGTTTGGAGAATAGTGAACAAACAGCAACGCGACTTGAAAAAATGCGCGAGCTGTTGGCCGAAAATGGCAATACTGATTGGCTTTTTGAGAAGGGTAATATTGTTGTGCTAAATAATGGTATCGAGTTTTCAACAACCTACTTTATTATGTTGCTAGCGCTATTTTTTATTGGTGCAGGGCGTTATACCAGTGTAGATCACTATATAGCGCAACGATTTTTAATTGAGGAACAGCGCTTTAGATAACTGTATTTATGCCTTAGAACTTTACTCAAAACAAAAAAGCTGAACAGTATAAAACACTGTTCAGCTTTATATTCCTTCGGGGTACTGTATTTTAGTACAGTGCTTGATAGTTAACGACTGACACTCTTCTTTTTGATGCTAGGAACTAAATGACCAAAATGATAAATAGCTAAGCCAAATAACACCATAAAAGCACCTAATATCAATTTATCATTAATTACCTCACCGTTTAACACTGCGCCCAGACTCAAGGCAATTACCGGTGTAACTAGGGTTATCAAGGTAACACTACTGGCCGATAATTTTTGTAATACAGTAAAGTACGCATAGAAACCAATCAATGAACCAAATACACCTAAATATAGCGTTGCCCATATAGACTTCACTTGCCATGTTTCAACAGGGACTGTGCCATCGAGTAACAACCAGCTCACTAAAAACATAGGTGTGGCAACCGTTAGCGCGCCTACTGTGGTAGCTAGTGGGTGAATAGCTATTGAAACACTTTTAACCAATACACCACTTAAACTAAAGAAAAACACCGCCAATAAAATAAACACTACGCCATAAATACCATCGTCAGCCAAAGTGAAATTATCAGAGCAAACTACGGCTAAACCACACAATGAAATAATCATAGAAAATTTACGTACACCACTGATATTAGGCTCGGCTAAAATTTTCTTCGCTAATAACGCAGAAATAACGGGAGACAAGCCAAAGACCAAAGAAATAATGCCTGACGATAGGTAGGGCGCTGCTAGGTACGTGCAAAGCATGCCGCCAAAAATTCCTAACGCCGAATAGCTGTATAAAGTTAATGCCTGTTTATGCCAAGGGAGATTTATTTTACGAACTTTAATTACTAAGGCGCCAAGTACTAGGGCAATAAGCATTCTAAGTAATACCGCTAGACTAGGATTAATGCTCTCTGAACTCCACACTATACCCAATGGGGTGGTAGACCATATTAATAGTACCGCCAAGTAGGCAATTGACACTGACATTTCTCTCTCCTTTGCTTGTTATAAATGCTTTTTTAAATATTTTGGTTAATGCTTCTTTTAAATGAAGTAGGGCTAAAGCTTAGGCAGAAAATTGCGGTTTTTTGTCGGTAGGGGTGTAGAAACAAAAAAGCCGCAAGAGATGATTTCTGCGGCTTTAAAAGTGAACTAATTAATTATTTTCTTAATAATCTTTTCAATGCTCCGCAGGGACTGGCCAATTTAACTGGCGCTTAACGAGCCACAGTCGATTGACCATAAACAGATAGCTAATTGCTATTGTTTTAGGGTTTCGAATACTGATCATGGCGAGTAAGTTGCTTGGCATTGCTTTTCTTTATAGTAAGTTATTAAGAAAACTGAAGTTATCTTGTTGCTAATCTAGCGTGTTAACGTACGTTATTAATGTACAGTTAAGTTACTTTTTATAGTGGCGGCAGAGTTAAATTAAGTCAAGCATAAATAATGGCTTAGCGGTATTTATACTTAATTCGGTTTAATGAATGCTATTTCCGCCATTTAATCAAAGATAAGCGTGCATAAGAGCAAAGTTGTAGATAAACTTCGATGATACCTCTTGTTATTAATATGGTTAAAGGATTTTATGGACGCTATTGAATTATTATTACAACGACAATCAACACCGTTGTTAACAGATCCCGCTCCTAGTGAAGCTGACTTGACGACATTACTATCTGCCGGCATGCGAGTACCCGATCATGCGGGTTTAAAACCTTGGCATTTTCATGTTATTACAGGCCAAGGCTTACAGCGCTTGAGTGATCTTTATGTTGAAGCAACAACCGAAGACTTATCTAGTATGGCTGGGTTAATTGAAGGTACTCGTATAGATGAACATGCCTTCAATGAAAAAATAGCGAAAGTAGCGAAAATGCCTTTTAGAGCACCAATGATGATTGTTATCTCTACGCAATATGTAGAGCATAATAAAGTGCCTCAACAAGAGCAGCTAGTTGCCGCAGGTTGTTGTGCACAAGCAATACAAATGGCTGCATTTTCATTAGGCTATGGCGCTATGTGGCGTACTGGTGACTTAGCTTACAATGAAACAGTGAAAGCAGGATTGGGAATTGCTGAGGGCAATGATATAGCAGGCTTCTTATATATAGGCACACCAACTAAAGTGCCACATAGTAAACCAGCTAAAGACTTCCAAAACAACGTAACCTATTGGACTTAAAAAGTTAACGTATAATGGGTAAAGTGCCTGATTAATATTAGACTGATACACTTAAAACCAAGCAATAAAAAAGGCGACATTAAGTCGCCTTTTTCTATAGTTCAATACGAAAAGTAACGTTAGAACGCAGCGTTATTTGGTGTTCTTGGGAATGGAATTACGTCACGTACGTTTTGCATACCGGTAGCATACGCAACTAAACGCTCAAAACCTAAACCAAAACCAGCGTGAGGTACAGTGCCGTAACGACGTAAGTCTCTATACCAACCGTAATCAGATATATCTAAGCCCATTTCTTCTAAACGGCTATCTAATACGTCAAGACGTTCTTCACGTTGGCTGCCACCAATGATTTCACCAATACCTGGTGCAAGAATATCCATTGCAGCAACAGTTTTGCCATCATCATTTAAACGCATGTAGAAAGACTTAATATCTTTCGGGTAGTTTTGTAAAATGACTGGACCGTTAAAGTGCTCTTCAGCTAAATAACGTTCATGTTCAGAGTTTAAATCTACGCCCCAGGCAACAGGGTTTTCAAATTTCTTACCGCAGTTCTCTAAAATAGTGATAGCGTCAGTGTAATCTAAACGAACAAAGTCAGTCTTGATGACAGAATTTAAACGATCAAGTACTGTCTTATCTACACGTTGTTGGAAGAAGGCCATATCATCAGCGCGTTCTTCAAGTACCGCTTTAAAGACATACTTAAGCATTTCTTCAGCTAAATCAGCTGCGTCTGATAAATCTGCAAAAGCGATTTCAGGCTCAATCATCCAAAATTCAGCTAAGTGACGGGTAGTATTAGAGTTTTCTGCTCTAAACGTCGGGCCAAAAGTATATACCTTAGATAACGCGTTACAATAAGTCTCTACGTTTAACTGGCCAGATACCGTTAAAAAGGTCTCTTTACCAAAGAAGTCTTGGTTGTAATCTACTTTGCCTTCATCGTTACGTGGTAAGTTTTCCATGTCTAAAGTACTTACACGGAACATCTCGCCAGCGCCTTCACAATCACTACCGGTGATAAGTGGTGTGCTGATCCAGAAATAACCTTTGCTGTGCAAGAATCTATGGATAGCTTGAGCTAAACAGTTACGGACACGAGTTACCGCGCCGCCAATGTTAGTGCGGGGACGTAAATGTGCTTGTTCACGTAAAAACTCAATACTGTGACGCTTAGCAGCCATTGGGTAGGTATCAGGGTCTTCAACAAAGCCCAATACTTCTACCGATGTTGCTTGAATTTCAAAAGCTTGTCCTTTACCAGGAGATTCAACCAAAATACCGGTTACTTTAACTGAGCAGCCAGTGGTAAGTTTAAGCACTTCGCTGTCATAATTGTCGAGTTCACTAGGCACAATGGCTTGAATAGCATCAAAACATGAACCGTCATGTATGGCTAAAAATGAAATACCAGCTTTCGAATCACGACGTGTTCGAATCCAGCCGTGGACGGTAATGCTTTCATTAACAGGGAATTTCCCTGCTAATACATCAGTAATTGCTATAACCGACATTTAATGACCTCTTATTCTTATGAAATTGATTGATAATTGCTTTATACCAAGTTGCTTGAGTTATTAACCATTCACGCTTAGTGAGGGGAAAATTTTAACTAATTGGTATTATGCTGAAAATGGGGTGATATGTTACCGTGACAAGGTATAAATGCAATGCTTAATTGCACAGAATAATAACAAATAATGCTAATTAACAATAAAAAGCACTTAAATGGACGAAAATCAAATTATGACAACAGCAGGTGATGGTAAAAGTAACAGTGAGCCTCGTATTGACAGGAGAAAATCTCCGGATTTATGGCGTTATACACAAATTGCTTTGGCGCTGATAAGTTGGTTACTTTTTTTAATCGCGTTAATACTGTCTTATTATGCTGCGCCTGATCATGATTACGGCGTGTTACGTTACTACGGTGTTGAAATCCGCCAGTTTTGGTTAACGCCTTTAACGGGTTATCTATATATGTTGTTATGGCTAAGTGCTCTGGGCAGTTATTTAGCGCTTATGACAGATAAATATCGGCGACGACGCCGAAGTGACAACACCAACTACAGCTTGATTTTCTTACTAACCGTTAACTTAACTTGGTTAGTGTATATATTAGTTAAGACACATTGAATATGCGGTTAAGACTTAAGCTATTTCAGTTAAGCTTGAACTAGAGTTCCCTAATTCAAGCTTAACAAAAAGCTAAGTAAAACCTAACTAAAGCATTCGTCTTCATCTAACACAGTTGTTATGGCATGCACTAATGTTGTTAACTGCTCAGTAGTAATGATAAGAGGAGGAATGATATAGATTAAGGTGCCAAATGGTCTGATCCATACTCCTAATTCAACAAAGCGTTTTTGAATCTGCGCGACATTAACACTTTGCCGACATTCAATGGCGCCAATACTGCCCAGCACTCGCACATCTTTCACCCTTGAGTGATTATTCAAAGGTTTAAGCTGGTTAACGAGAGTGTTTTCAATCCCTTGTACTTGTGCTTGCCAATCATTTTCTAATAATAAATCAATACTCGCATTGGCAACGGCGCAGGCGAGGGCATTACCCATAAACGTCGGACCATGCATAAAACAACCAGCAGCGCCTTCGCTAATGGTCTGGGCAATATGTGTGGTACATAGGGTTGCTGCTAAGGTGATATAACCACCGGTTAAGGTTTTGCCTAAACACATGATATCCGGACTAATACCAGCCCATTCACAGGCAAATAACTTACCGGTACGGCCAAAACCAGTCGCTATTTCATCAACAATCAGTAAAACATCATACTGATCACATAAGTCACGACAGGCTTTTAAATACTCAGGATGATAAAAACGCATGCCTCCTGTACCTTGAACTATGGGTTCAATAATAAAGGCGGCTAACTCATTATGATGCTTGGCAAATAAAGCGGAGAGTTCAATGACATCATTGCTGTCCCATGCCTCACCAAATTTAACTTTTGGCGCTGGCGCAAAGTAATGCTGCATTAATACCTGCTCAAATATCTGATGCATACCCGTAATAGGGTCGCACACAGACATCGCGGCGAAGGTATCACCGTGATAACCATTTCTAACTGTTAATAGCTTAGTCTTAGTTAAATTGTGTTGGCCTTTTTCAGCTTTGGCATGTTGATATTGCAACGCCATTTTCATGGCGACTTCAACACTTACCGAGCCAGAATCAGACAAAAACACCTTGTCTAATCCTTCGGGCGTTAAATGAATCAACTTTTCACATAAGGTAATGGCACTTATATGAGTTAAACCGCCAAACATCACATGAGACATTTTTGCTGCCTGCTGCTGCAATGCGGCATTTAACTTAGGGTGATTATAACCATGTAAAACAGACCACCATGAAGACATGCCATCAATGAGATGTTCACCGCTAGCTAAATTGATGCTTACCCCTTCAGCACTATCAACTAAATAGCTTGGTAGTGGCTCAGACATTGAAGTGTATGGATGCCAAACGTTTTCTTTATCAAGGCGAAGGAGTGATTTTTGTTCGGACGGAGTCAGAGGTGTTGATTTATTGTTCATTTGTTAACTAAAGATCTTCTTAATCGTTGACATCAGGCTTAGGCTGGCTAGACTACCCGTTAAGTTAACTAGATGCAATTGAGTTTTAAATATGTCCGAAGCAGTATCCACACTGAAGGTAGCACCGCAAGTAACACCACAGTTATCACCACAAACACAGTCACTAAATTCTATTGTTCGACATAATTGGAATTTAAAAGAAGTAAATGCATTATTTGCTATGCCTTTTAGTGACTTAATGTTTAAAGCACAAACAATACACAGAGAAAACTTTAATCCTAATGAAGTACAAGTAAGTACTTTATTATCGATTAAAACCGGTGCTTGTCCAGAAGATTGTAAATACTGCTCACAAAGCGCACGTAATAAAACCGACTTAGAAAAAGAAAGCTTATTAGCCGTTGAAAAGGTATTAGAAGCGGCACAAAAAGCTAAAGAAATGGGCTCAACCCGTTTTTGTATGGGCGCTGCATGGCGTAATCCGAAAGAACGTGACATGCCTTATGTGCTTGAAATGGTTAAAAGTGTTAAAGCACTTGGTATGGAAACTTGCATGACTTTAGGTATGTTATCTGTCGAGCAAGCCGACCGACTAAATGATGCCGGTTTAGATTACTATAACCATAATCTAGATACTTCACCTGAGCATTATAATCAGATAATCACTACCCGTACTTTTCAAGATAGACTCGATACTTTAGGCAATGTCCGCAGTGCTGGTATGAAAGTTTGTAGTGGTGGCATTGTTGGATTAGGTGAAAAAGCTAACGACCGTGCCTCTTTATTAATACAACTTGCTAACTTAAGCCCACAACCAGAAAGTGTGCCTATTAATATGTTAGTAAAAGTTGAAGGTACACCGTTAGAAAATGTTGATGATTTAGACAGTTTTGATTTTATCCGTTGTATTGCCGTGGCTAGAATTATGATGCCTAAAAGCCATGTAAGATTATCAGCCGGCCGTACTGCTATGAATGAACAGATGCAAGCCATGTGTTTCCTTGCTGGCGCTAACTCAATATTTTATGGTTGTAAGTTACTGACCGCAGAAAACCCTGAAACAAATCAAGATATTGCTTTGTTTGAAAAGTTAGGTATCAATACCGAAACTATTGTTGACGATAGTGCTGCGTCAGATAAAATTCTTAACACCGCGATTGTTGATCAGCAAAATAGCGACTTATTCTATAACGCATCGGTTTAAACAAACCGCTTTAAACAAATCGGTAAAAAAAATATTGATATCGCTAGGCATTAATCTTGCTAGCGATATAATATTACTCCCACTATGTGATCTCAATAGTAAAAATTCACTGTCTAGGTAGAAATAATTAGATGAGCTTTGATTTTATTCGCACTGACATTGATGAGCAAAAAGCTAAGTCTCGCTACCGACAATTGGTTTGTACTAGTACGGCAAGCCAAGGCAATGAAATTGTTATTAAGGGTAAGTCATACTTAAATTTTTCCTCGAATGATTATTTAGGTCTAAATAATCATTCTCAAATCAATAAAGCACTACAAGATGGTGTAGATAAGTTTGGTACTTGTTCTAGCAGTTCTAGTTTAGTTACGGGTTATCATTATGCCCATCAAGCTCTAGAAGATGATATTTGCCAGTGGTTAAACAAACCCAAATGTATGCTTTTTTCCAGTGGTTTTACTGCTAACTTAGCATTATTTCACGCGTTAGGAAAAAATGAGCAAAGTCACTTTTATCTTGATAAGCTAAGTCATGCGTCAATGATAGATGGTGCTTATCAAAGCAAAGCAAAAGTAAAACGCTTTAACCATAATAATATTGAGCAACTAACTAAATTACTCAGCAGTACCGAGCAAAGTGCAGACACCGCTAACAATAAATTGATTGCCTCGGAAGGTGTGTTTAGTATGGATGGTTGCCAAGCAAAAGTGTTGCAACTTGCTCAGCTAGCAAAATCACAAGATGCTTGGCTTTATTTAGATGACGCTCACAGTATTGGTGTTATTGGTAATAAAGGTCAGGGTAGTAACAGTATTGCTAATATTGATATTACCATGGCAACTTTTGGTAAGGCGATAGCAACCAGTGGCGCATTTTTAGCTTGTGATGAAGACTTACATGAGTATTTAGTTAACTTTTCTCGGCACTATATTTACTCTACCGCAATTTCACCCGCTATGGCTTGGGCAACCAGAAAAAGCATAGAGCTTATTCAAAGCGAGCATTGGCGCCGTGAAAAAATAGTAGAATTAAGCAAACTGTTTAGTGATTTGTTGGCGCCAGAAGTTGATTTAGTCAGTACACAATCTTCAATTCATGCAATAATAATTGGCGATGAGAAAAAAGCTCTTAAGATAAGTGAACAACTTAAAAAAGATGGTGTTTGGTTAACAGCAATAAGACCACCGACAGTGGCAGTTAATAGCTCGAGGTTACGCGTTACCATTTGTGCGTACCATAACAGCCAAGATATCAAGTATTTAGCGGAATGTATTAATAAGGCTATAGCTTAATGGTTCAAACAGAACAAGATAACGAAAACAGAGTTAAAATCGCTAAAAGTTTTGGCTCTGCCAGTAAATCCTATGATGTATCAGCAAGATTACAACGATTTTCTGGTAAACATTTAATGCCTTGGTTACCTAATCGCAATGATCTAACGGTATTAGATCTTGGCTCAGGAACAGGTTTTTTTACTGATTTATTAGCTGGTACTTATGAGCAAGTTATCGGTTTAGATATCTCAACTGAGATGCTTAAATTTGCCAAAGAACATCGTAATGAAAAAATCCTCTGGCTCGAAGCCGATGCTCATAATATTCCGCTACAAGATAACAGTATTGACTTTATTTACTCAAATTTAGTCATCCAATGGTTTGAGCCACTCGATGAAGCGATTACTGAAATGTTAAGGGTATTGAAACCGGGTGGTTTACTTATTTTTACCACTTTAGTTGATGGCACATTACATGAGTTGAAATCTTCGTGGAAACAGGTTGATGATGATCAACATGTTATTGATTTTAAAACCGTCACTGAGCTAAATACTTTATTTAATAATGAAAACGGTAAATTAGTCGAACAAAAATGCCAAGACATCATTTTGGAATATCAAAACGTTATTCATTTAGCGCGAGAGTTAAAAGGCTTAGGGGCTAATCATCTGGCTCAGAAAAAAAACAGAGGCCTGTCGGGTAAAGATAAGTGGTTTAAAATGACCGAGCATTACCAAGACTTTCTTGAGCCAAGTGGTATATACCCAGCAACTTATCGTTTATTTTCCGGCTTGGTTGTTAAGTTAAATAACTAAATGATAAACAGCTAAAAAGTTAGCAAGTGTATTCTATGTTTACTCGCCTTAGTTCTTATAAAACTAACACTAAGGCGTTAGTTTTATAAGGTCATCGCCTAAGTCGGTACTTAAACTCATTGTTAAAAATTATTGCTAAATCATGACTAAACAAATTGCTAAACGTTATTGTTAAAAGACAGACCAAGCAACTCCTCAATTTTAAAAAACAACTTACCAATTTAATGCACAGTGCGATTAAATAGTGAGTTAAGGTATAACAAAAACAGTATGAAACAATTTTTTATCACCGCGACAGATACCGATGCCGGTAAAACTTTTGTCAGCTGCGCATTAATTAAGGCGTTAACTCAAGCTCCTACAAAAACTAACTGTCAAGTTTCAACTCAGTTTGTGGCTGGCGATACTAATGTTTGTGTGAATAAGCCAAGCAAAGTCGCGGCCTTCAAACCCGTTGCCGCCGGTTGTGAATTAGTCGAGGGTCAACTTATTAATGAAGATGCTAAGTTACTCAGTGAATTTGCAAACTGCGGACAAAGCATTATTGATATTAATCCGATTGCCTTTGCCGAGCCGATCGCGCCGCACATAGCAGCTAAAAAACAAAATCAAAAAATCAATGTTGCTGATATTAATCATCATTACCTAGCAGTAAAATCATTGAATGCTGATGTCACTTTGGTGGAGGGCGCTGGTGGTTGGCGCTTGCCGCTTGGTCCATCATCGCTTGCTCCTTTGTCAGCTGAATCAATGTCGTTAAATATTAATACTGCTATTAGTACTAGTAATAATAAAAGTAATAGTCCTAACAATACACTTACTGCTGATGGTCAAAAACCAGCTTACCAATTTTTATCGGACTTTGTTAAAGCAGCTGAGCTAGAAGTTATTCTCATTGTTAATATGAAGTTGGGTTGTTTGAATCATGCTTTGTTAACCTATGAAACGATTAAAGCTGATGGTCTACATTGTATTGCATGGATTGCCAATTGTGCAGCAAGTGAGCCAATGGATAATTTGGCAGAAAATGTCACTGAGTTAGAGCAGCTTTTACCTATGCCGAAAATTGCCCAGTTCGATTATTTTAATGATGTCGATAGCCAGGGTAATGAGATAAGCTTCGATGAAAAAATTAATCTTGCTGCCCGGAAAATAAATTTAGCACCGTTACTTAAATAAGCTGAGCTCAGTTTATCTAACTATTAATTTAACTATTTTTCTAATTCTGCCACGCAAGCACTGGCAATAAATCCTGAACGGGTTTTATATTCCGAAGACTTACTTACCTTGTTATCAATTTGTGCAATCAATAATTCCGGCAGGGTAACGTTTATTTTATGGCTCTTACCAAGGTAGGGGATAATATCAATACTGACTATTGCCCAAAAAGCTTGTGCAAAGGTATGTGGGTTTTCCAATATATAGATTTTTCTATGGTGCTCTAAACCTTGAGCATTCGGAACCTTTTCACCGTATTCCGCCAAAATAGCAAGATGTGACTGTATTGCTTTAGTCACTTCGTCCATGCCTAAATCAATTGTTTTTTCAGTAATTTGACAGCCCGGAAGATCAGGTACAGACACTTGATAAGCTGTACTTTTATCGACCTGGGTAAACACCACCGCATACTTCATTGTTAACTCCCTACACCACTAAAAAGCTCAATTAATAACCATAACTCTGATAACCCAAAATAGCAACAGTGTGATAACCCCTATAACTCTTTGCTATAGCTAACTATAACCCTGGTAACTCTAATCAACTCCGTTAATGATAACTCTGATAACCCTAGAGTCTTTCTGTAGGTAAATGTTTACTATGATTACAGCGATTTGATAATGAGAAATATTAAATATTAAATGAAAGTTTTGTTGATATTTTTAACAATAATTTTCCTGCACTAGTGGTTAACTACTGAGGACTTGAATAACGATTAATTGTATGTGGCTAGGGTTATAAATTTTACAGCCAAAAATGATATATTAATAGAAAACTGCTGATATACAGCTAGCATTGCATGAACAATAGTGGCTGAATATTCACCGTGATTTTTCATGGTAAATCATTCATAGGTGAATATTCATTCTTGAGCAAAGGAAAATCATTGAAGTTAACTGGCAAGCATTGCCACAAGCATCATCACCTTCAACAATAAAGATTGCAGTAAGACAGTCAGCATAGATAGAGAAAGCTTGAATCTTTATTATTTAAGGTCAAATGTTACTCATATTTAGGTGATAACGCGCAAATAAATGGCAAACAAACGTAATTCGTTAAACACTCCTTTACGTGATAATGATTCTTATTTACAATGTACTTTCCATATATGTTGTAGGAATAGCTGACTAAGTAATTATCAGCTGTAATTAATGAAAGATAAGAAATTACTCAACGCTGAGTGTTTAATTGATCTGCTCGAAAATAAACGTTTTGGTGTTGAATACCAGCCAATAATAAGTTGCAAAAGCCAAGAAGTTTTTGCTTATGAATCTCTGGCAAGATTCTATACCGCTGATAACAAGTCTATTCGGCCCGACCTCGTTTATGAGTCTCTACATACCAGCCCATTAAGTTTGTTCCAAATTGAATACCAACAAAAAAAATTACAATTATCTTATGCCGTTAATGGTCATGATATTTTTGTTAATTTAGATCAGGACTCTTATTTCTCCTGTGGAGTTATTGGTCAAAGCAATCCCTTTTTAAAATTGTTTAAAGAATTTCAAAAATCGAATGTGGTGGTTGAGTTAATAGAAAACTCAGAAATTAATGATGCCATCATGAGTTTGGCTATGATTGATAACCTAGCTAAAAACAATATCCCTACCGCTATAGATGATGTGTGTAATCCACAATCCATGATATCGACCTCTGTTATCCAACTTGTTAACTACATTAAGCTTGATAAGTTTGTCATAAAAAATAAACACAATCGCAATTTCATGTTACTGGTTAAATCTATTATCGATTACGCGCACAGTACCAATAAAAAAATAATACTTGAAGGGGTTGAAACTGCGGATGACTTGCGCCTTGCGCAGCAGCTTAAATGTGATTTTGTCCAAGGCTTCCATTATCGTCATCTTTTTAAGAACGTCAGCTAATTACTGTTAATCAAGTTATGAACACAATACACTGTCATTAATTCTTATTTTCCCCATTCAATAAAGAGTACTAACATGAAAATTAATATGAAAAAATCTCTTCGAATTCTTTGTAGTCTAGTCAGCGTCGTTGGTTTTTCTGCTTTTGCTACTGAGCTAAAGGTCGGTGATACCGCGCCAAATTTTAGCTTACAGGCAACCACAGGCGACATTTATCAGCTAAGCGACTACCAAGGTAAACAAGCGGTAGTCTTAGCTTGGTATCCTATGGCTAACACACGTGGCTGTACTATTGAATGTAAATCGTTAACCGAGCAAGGCCACCTTATTCGCGAGTATGATGTTAGCTATGTCATGGCAAGTGTTGACCCAATTGATGATAATCGCGCCTTTGCTGAGAAAACCGGTGCCGATTTCCCTATGTTAAGTGATCCGACTAAAGCAGCAGCAAAGGCGTATCAAGTACTAAATATGTTTAGAGTTGCTAGTCGCGTGACTTTTTATATATCTAAAGAAGGTAAAATATTGAAAATAGATGACGATATTAGTCCTAAAACAGCCGCTGAAGATATGGCGAAGACTTTAGGCGCTCTAGGTATTGCTAAAAAATAGTGAATCAATACGACTGATAAAATATTCCTTAACGCAAGCATGGTTTATCAGTCAAGGCATAAGCTGATAAGAGCACTTTATGGCAAAACCCAATAAAAAAGGCCCGAGCAAAACTGTTGATATCTATTGCAAGGGCTGTAACTTCTTGCTGTTCAAATATCGAAAAGGAGGTAAGGGCGCTTTACTGAAATGTTTTAAAGAGCGGATCAGTCAAGATTATACTGAAACGCCTTGCACTTGCCCTAAATGTGACAAAGTTTTTGCCCGAGACTGCTTAATTCGAGGCACACCCGCATTTAAAATCATTGGTGGCAAAATCTGGTGTAAATAGAGCGTTAACCCATTGTTGCTATTGCGCTTTATTTAGTAACTAAAAACAATTAAACACATTTATAGAACAACTTATAGCAGTTCTGATTTTTTTGCCCGCTATCATATGCCTAAATAACTCCTACCAGGATTTGATCATTGGATATTGAACAAGCAAGAATAAAAGCTGTATGCAATCATATGACTACCATCAGCATTGATAACAAACCTTTTGTGCCATTAATTAAGATAAAGCGCAGTGAGGCATTGCTTGCTGGCAATATTAGAGTGATGTTATCGAAAAGGCGATCTAACCGTATTCATTATTTTTTACAGATGTATGCGAGTAAAATCACTTTAGTTAATGAAGATTAGTCGCAAACATTTTTATTAATGAGTGCGAATAAAAAAGCCCGTAGTTAATTACTATGGGCTTTTTTATTGGCATTGTTTTGTCGTTAAGTGTCTTTAGCAACTAAGGGTTTGTTACCAACAGCTAAAACAAGCGATTTCAGGCTCCAAAAATACATTTATTAACACTTTACTTTAAGTAACAGTAAAGTGTTAATAAGTCACAGTGTAACGCGTAACTATTTATTCATTGGTATTCACTGTTTATATTGCTAAAGCGCTAAACAAGCACACCTAATGATAGCAATCATTTTGTCTTACCATTCACTTTAATGCGGCCTTTGTTCCTTAACTATATATTGCCTCCAGCTCACCATTTTTAAGCTTTTTATTGACGGCTTTTAAACACTGGTGTGCATGGCTTATAACTTGTTGCATGTGTTCATAACAACGACGCTCATTTTTTCCGTAAGCAAAGAATGTTAGTACTACTTGCTGACCCATGCCGCCGGTATCTTCTTTATCACCTAGTGCGAGGTAACAAGTAGCCGATTGAGATAAACAAATAGCGCCCGCTCGAAAACCTAGTTTGGTACTGGCAACGTTTTGCAGTATATTTTGCATTAGCCAGTCGATACTGCGCTGCTGACAATTCTCTTCAATATCACGGAACAATATCATTAAGCGGGCACTACACTTCTTAGCATAGGGATATTGCTCATCAGGGTTATCTTCTAAGGCATTAAAAGTACAGTCATTGCTTTCAAGTAATGACGCCGGGCTGTTCAGCCATTCGACCAGAGAATAAAAAGTATCGGCAAAGGGCCATTTATTAAAGGGCTGAAAGTCTTCTAGTGCAGTACGTATCAATTTTGGATTTTTCTTGAAGTCCATATAAATACTGCTTTCGTCCGTAATCATCGAAGTCCAAGGGTGAGATCGTCCTTCGGTATGTTCGGTTTGCTTGGCTGTAAAAGCGTCCACTATTTAACCCTTAAATGCTGATGTAGACCGAAACACTGAATATGCAGACTTGCGAGAGAGGCAGTGCTTGGGCGAACTTTTATCAAAGCGACATATTAACAGTAATAAGATAAATAAAAAACGCTAAAGCGGCTGCTAATCTAGCTAGTCAGTCTATTCATAGGTAAACTGCGTGGCAATATCTAAAATAGTGCTAGCCGCCACGCTTATTAGCGGTTAATAACACCATTGTTATGAGGAAATACCAATAATGTCAGACAAATTACGAGTGAAAGAGGCCGGTAGCCTGTTAATTTTTCTAAATGCCAAGTTACAAGGCTGGTCTAAAAAGAAGATTAAACAGCGACTACAACTTGGTTACGTAATAGTAAACGGTGAGTCTGTTGTTAAACATGATCATCCACTACATGCTGGTGATGATGTTGAGGTAATGGCACAGGGGAAACGTTTTGACGCCAGTAAAGGTAAGCCGGCTAGTGCAAAATTGGAAATATTGTTTAGTGACCGCGACCTAATTGTCATTAATAAACCAGCGGGCTTGTTGTCTGTAGCCACGGCCAAAGAGAATAAACTGACTGCGCTGGCGATGTTACGTAATCAGCTGTCAAAGGCCAATAAGGGAGTTAAGTTGTGGCCAGTACACCGACTCGACCGAGATACCTCAGGGGTTTTAATGTTTGCGACTTCACGAGAAATGCGTGAGGCGATTAACGCCAAGTGGGCAGAGGCCGATAAGGTTTATCTGGCTGTGGTTGAAGGCATTCCACAGCCTAACAGTGGCACTATCAATCAACCGCTTAGGTTAGATGACAAGCAATACAAGATGCATGTTGGTACCCATGATGACGCTAAAACTGCCATTACCCATTTCAGTACTTTGCGCAGCGTTAATAAACGCTCTTTACTCGAAGTTAGACTCGATACCGGCCGTCAACATCAGATACGAGCCCATTTATCTTGGTTAGGTTATCCCGTTGTCGGTGACCCACGTTATGGTACTGATGGTCCTCGTATGGGGCTACATGCACAGCGTCTATCAATTACTCGGCCAAAAGGTGATCGACTAACCATTGAAGCACCTATGCCCAATGATTTAGTCACGTTGTTGAGATAGGCTCAGCTGTTTATTGAGATGGTTTTTTGGCGGTGTAGCTTTATATGACACCGTCAAAAAAAAAGTACAGAACAGTTAGTCGCAACTATCATATTTCTTTGTTTTAACTTCATAATCATATACATTACCGATTTTATCAATTTTAAAATGGCAACAATCATCAAATACCTTTTTAAGTAAACCGCGACTCTTTTGCACCCGCGATTTTAGCGTTGAGTAGCTTATCCCTAACTGCTCAGCATATTCTTTTTGTGATTGATTATTAACATCAATAGCGGTTAGTAAGTTCGCATTTTCTTCTGGTAGTGCATTAATAAAGGGTGAGATACAGTTTGATAAGTCAATGGTGATCTCCTGAACATCGTCCTCTGCCCAGTTTCTCTCAACATTGGCATCTTGAACACGACCTTTCTTGCGGTAATAGTCAATAATGGTGTTATTAGCTATCTGAAATAACCAAGACTTCACACTCTTTTGTGTTTTTACTGCAGCTAAATTGTTATAGGTTTTTATCAAAATATCTTGTAATAAATCGTCTACATCGGCTTCATTAGAAATCTTCGCATGTAAAAACCGTTTTAAAGCAGTACTGTATTCTTTCCATATATCTTCTATGTTCATTTTACTGATAATCTCCGGCTCTCACCCAAGGCTTTAATTGTTTAAATACCTCAGTGAGGTATTTCTGTAACTCTACTTCGATACTCGTTCAATTGCACCTTAGGGGAACGAGTATATCTTAGTCTAACGATAAACTGAAAAGGCGAAGAAACCGAGTTAAATACTTATTGTTAATGTTTTATCATTTGTTTTTCGTCTTTTAGTTATGTGAACCGTCTTATGGGTAAATGAACTAATTAGAGAATGTTATGAACTTCTTACAAAACGAACAATTTAACCTAAAGCCTACCGCTAATAATGTCAGTATGCATAAACCAAGAATATTAATGTTATATGGCTCTTTGCGAGAAACTTCTTTTAGTCGATTAACCGCTGAAGAAGCTGGGCGTATTTTGACAACAATGGGCGCTGAAGTTAAGTTTTTTAATCCTAGAGGGCTGCCATTATTTGATAACAATGACTCTGCAGATCATCCTAAGGTAATAGAGCTGAGAGAATTAGTGCAATGGTCTGAAGCACAAGTTTGGTCGTCACCGGAGATACACGGCAATATGTCCGGCGTAATGAAGACCCAAGTAGACTGGATACCTTTGTCAATGGGTGCAGTTAGGCCAACGCAAGGCAAAGTCTTAGCCGTTATGCAAATCACCGGGGGATCACAAAGCTTTAATGCAATCAACAATATGAGAATATTAGGCCGTTGGATGAGAATGTTAACAATTCCGAACCAATCATCGGTAGCAAAAGCTTATAACGAGTTTACTGAAGAGGGCATAATGAAAGCGTCCTCTTATAGAGAACGTATTGTTGATGTGATGGAAGAGTTAATGCGTTTCACTTATTTAACCAGAGATCAAAGTGAATTTTTACTAGACAGATATAGCGAGAGACGTGCCGGTCAACCAAAATTGATCGCTATGTAAGTTGCATGCAAATAACTTTGCGCCAGGGCTAGATTACTGGCGCATTCTATCGCGATAGAGTACAAAAGCTATTAATTACTATTTGCCGCAGTAAGTTTTAATGACTCATTGAATGGCAACATTATTTCAAATACCACGCCGTTACCCTGACAATCATGACAAATAATTGTTCCTTTAAACAGCTGAACAATTATATTGTAAATAATGTGCAGACCCAAACCACTGCCACCGCTATCTCGACCTGTGGTATAGAAGGGTTCAAATATTTTTTTGTGCAACTTCTCTGGAATGCCTTTGCCATCATCCTGATAACGAATAGTCATATAATCCGCGCTCACCTCAACTTTAATAGAGATAACACCATTGGTAATGCCATCAAAACCATATTTGACTGAATTGGTGATTAAATTAGTGATCACTTGCGATAAGGCACCAGGAAAACTATCTAGCTCTAATACCTCAGAGCAATCAATCAATACATGCTTAACCTGACCTTGGGTTTGAGGTGTAAGGGAGTTTACAATCGCTTTAAGGTAAGTATTAACATTAAATATACGACGTTCATGACTGGTTTGGTCCACGGCAACTTGCTTAAAGTTATCAATTAAATCACAGGCTCTTTGCAGGTTATAAGCCATTATTTGAACACTGTCTAACGACTTCTTAGTATAAGATTCAAACACTAGTTTACTTAACTTTCCTTTTTCAGCTTGCAAGATAATGTCTTGAGTTTCTTCTTCAAATATAGAAGCGGCAGTGACACAAATACCAATTGGGGTATTAATTTCATGAGCTACGCCAGCAACCATGCTACCGAGTGCTGCCATAGTTTCTTGCTCGACTAATGAGTCTTGCGTATGTTTAAGCTCTAACAGTGTGTGCTGTAACTCTTCGTTAAACTCTAACATCTTAATTTGAGCCAGTTTACCTTGTCCTATCTCAATATTTAATTTCTCTTGAGATTGCTGGTAGTTAAATTTGAGCCGACCAATTAACAGCAACAGGGTAAATAAACCAACTAGGGAAGCACCTAATATCAGCCAAGTAAAACCCATGAGGTTAGCTTGTGCTTGTTGCTCAAATTCACCTATAGGCAGAGTAACGTCCAAAATGCCGCGTACATCGCCAATTTTCCAGTCTGACTTTGGTGTATCTGGATGACTGTTATGACATTCAACACAATCTGGTCGCATTTGATCGGCAACCGCATAACGTAGTACTCGACTTTCTCCGATGACATCAAAGGAGAAATAGGGTGAGTCAGGGTACTTTTGAAAGAATTCCCATGCCGATTGACCAAAATCATCTTGTAAGCCACTGTCGGCTTTACGCCAAGGAAAAGGAAACGGACTGTATAGTCTGACTTTAGTACCAACATTGCGTTGGCCAATTCGTTTTGCCAGCAACATGCTTAACGTTGCCGGTAATGGAATAGCGTCAGCGCGTCCGTGATAATCGTGCACAATGGAAATGTTACTGGTTTTAAGTCGATTAACTACTTCAGAGGTATAGATGGTACGAAATTCGGTAATTGCGCCAAGATATAATTCGGCATTTTTAATACTTATGGATTCAACTAAGGCACTTTGTTGTTTTGCCATGTACCAGACAATGATACTGCTGCTGCTGATAAAAAGTAAAATTAACAACAGCCAGGTATTGTTGTATATAAATTGAAAACCGCGTTCTTTAAAGGACTTCATCTAATGGGGTGATCGAGATTAAGTATCGCATTAAAGATAGCCATCACATCTTTGTCTGGGTAGATCTCCTTGGGCAAAACTCTTTGGCTTTTAATCTCTGATTCCAGGGGTAACTGAGGGTAATATTTTTCCTGCCGTTTGCCTGCGGCATATTTATTGTCTTGATAAAGTAATTTATCAGATATTAATTCATGCATACATAGGCCAAATAGGTAACGCTAACTCTTTGGAAGTATAGACCAAATACATTGAGGATAATTATCTGCTCAGTAACAGAAAAAAACTTCAACAACATTTGTTAAATGGCAACCATAAAAAAGCTCCTGTTCATCAAGAGCTTTCTTATTTTAACTAGGGTCCTATTAGTCAGGCGGTTAGATAGAGGTAAAAGGCGTAGAAATTTTTTACCATGCGATACTAAGGTTTATCGAATAACGTCTGTCTGATTCATCACCATACTCAGGGCCCGTTTCTTCTTCATAGGTAGCGAAACCGAGTCGGAACACTGAAGCAGTAAAGTCGATACCTGCGGTTAAGCCTCCTTGATAAACACCTGTGGCAACTTCTAAAGACGACCAACTGTTCTCATAGATTAAGCCTGAGATACCAAAACGTAGACGTTTAATAAAATCACTATCTTTGTAATCGCTATAACTTACTTTACCGCTTTTATCTAAATTATAGATACGGTATTTATTAGCATTAAACAAATCAACATAATCTAGCGCAATACGTGTTTTTTTGATGAAAGGGATAGTTGGCTCAATTGAGGCTCCAATATTGACCGTTGTCGGTTGTCCTCCATAGCTATCGTCAAATTCTAGGTTACCTATATTCATAATACTTAAACCAATAGCAGGGTTGAGATCTTTCATATAAATAAACTGATAAATCACTCCTAAGTCAATCGAGTAACCATCGCTATCACTTTCCATTCTATCGCGAAGTTCATCACCTATATCATCACCATTTAATAGATCACCAGGGGTTAGTTTACCTTCAAAAGATTTCTGGAAAAGGTATTTTGCACCTAAGCCAACGTGTATATTTCCATTACCTACTTTCTTAAAAGTATATGAATATGCAGCTGTTATTCCACCATAGCCACGGCTTTGTACTTCTAGAATGCTATCTATATTGTTGGCATGTGGGGTTAAGTTAACATCCGTAGCGGCTAATAAACCAACAGTCCAAGCATAGTTACCATGGTTTTTGCTTACTGAACTATAGTTAGCGACATCAAGGTGGGTACGTTGACCTGAATATTTTTCCAAAACATCAATGATTTCATCTTCATTATCACTGTCTATAGCATCACCTAAGTCGCTTACAATATCGCTAGCATCAGAGCTGGCGGCGACATTGATACCAAGAAGCTCGACAATAAAGCCATGATCGGTTGGTAAATTGGCAATACCTGCCGGATTAGAAAATACCGAACTGCTGTAACCACCTGATGCTATGTTTGCACCACCCATTCCCATAATGCGCATATCCTTGTATAGATAAGCGAGATCAGCTGCATTTGATAAAGGCGCTAATGTAAGTCCAGCTAGTACTGGCACGATCCATTTTTTCATTATGAAATTCCTTACTTTTTATTTAAATAATTAATAATGTCATCCATAGTGAAACAATCTTCACCCTCTGGTACTGCTGAACAGCCTTCACTTTTTATTTCTAATTTAAAATCATCAATGGACTGTTGAATATCTATTTCACTATCTTGACCAGAGTTTTTAATTACTGCTTCAATATTGTCAAAGCCACTGTTTAATGCATCTAATAAATAATCTTTAACATTAAGGTCTTTTTCGCTTTGACTTAGAGGGCAGGAATAACAGGTATTTAGGTCAGTATCAGTACAAATGGCATAGTCAACTTCACAGTAGTTTTTAGTAAATATGGTACTACCAAGAATAGTTGACTCTAGAAAATACTCCGGTTCACCTTGATAACTGATGGTTAAATAGTTATATGTTTTTTCACTACCGTTACTTGCAATAAAAGTCACTGCTTCGCTGTTATCAACGGTTACACCCGTTTCACAATTGTTATATGGCGTTGAGAAGTTGTTATCAGTTTTATGCTCATAGCTATATTTAAGTGCGCAACTTGAGCGAAGCATCGAAGGGTTATCGCCACTTTCATTAGCAGCCCATGCAGCAACATTGCCACCGGTAAGTGCATCAATGGCCATAGTGGTTTTTAACACATCAATAAAACCGGTGATCAAACATACAGTTTTTTGTGCCGACGTAGGGAATTCAATTGATTTACAACTATTAGTTTCAAGATATTCATCGAGTGAAGTACGCGAAATATCTAAGTCTGATAGTGCAGTTGGTGTCGCTGATTCGGTAATTTCAGCAACAAAACTTTCAAAAGTAAGTGCTTCGGTAGCGGTTTCATCTTCAATCATGGCCCGCAAAATAACGGGTAGCGTCAAACCTGACTTGCCTAAATAAGCACTACTTACATCCACCAAATACTCGTTTGTAGGATAGGTTTGTTGGCAACTTTCATCAGCAAGACGGGCAATAGCTGACTCAAACTTACCTTTGTCTAAATCGTTTTGAACGTAATAACGACACAGTTCACTTTCGGTATCATCACAACCGGTAATTAATAAACTCACGGGAATTATAGCGAGTAGATAAGCTGTTTTCATGGCAATTTCCTTATGCTATTCAAAAATATACTTTTTAATTTAAGCTGTTGGTATTTATTAACTCTTGAAAGTATAGGCTTCTTTTTAAAGAAGCCTGATTAAATACTTAATTAATAAAGTGATTGAATGAGTCTTATCAGAGTAAATGAAAGTTTTAATAAATCAAAGTGGGCTGTTAAGTTATATAAGAGAGCTGGCGCAACTTTTGTATACACGGTGTGTTTTCTTGATTGGGCTATTTAATTTCCCATAAAAACAGGGTATAAAAGGGCGCCAACCACCACTTTTCTAGCTATTGGAATGCCTGTTTATTTATGAAGCAACTCGACCTTAATTCTTTATCTGTGTTTATTACGCTTTATCATGCGGGGTCGACTCAAAAAGCCGCTTTAAAACTTAACCGCTCACAATCTTATGTCTCTAAGGTACTAGCAAAATTAACAGAAGACCTTGGCGAGCCATTATTCGTACGTACGTCTGCGGGATTAGAGCCAACAAGCTACGCAAACAATATTGCGCCAAAGGTGAAAGAGGCGTTAGCGTTGATGCATAGTGCCCTTGAGCCGGAGTCTTTTGATCCATTAACACTTGATAAAATAACCATTCACCTGGCTGCACCACTTATTATCCCCATTGGTAAGACATTGATAGCAAATATTAGACAACAAACGCCGGCGGTTATCGAACTGCGAGAGTGGAACTTACACAGTGAAGCCTTGTTACTCGAAGAGCAGGTAGATTTAGCTGTACACGTACTCAAAGACAGACCGCAGAGTTTATACCAAACGAAGCTTATGTCGGTAAGTGGTCAATTTATTGGCAATCGCCAAGGGGAGTTTGTCAAAACTATTATCGATGATTTCAACGCATATAGCGGGATCTATCAATTGATGGATGCCGAGATAAAGCCGGGTATCATCATAGATAACCAATATCTGTCGAGGCAGTTAATGGATGATCACTTCACCTATGGCCTTGCAAATGATCCACAAAAGAAAAATACGCCAACGGATGTGGCTATGATTTGTAAAGCCACCAGAAGAAGCTCCGCAAAGGTGCAATGGCTTATGGCGCTGTGTGCGCCAATAGTGAAGCAAGCGCAGTGGTAATAGTTAAACCTAAGTATGTAGGCGTTTATTGCTAAGCTAACTAATCTTTCTGTAATGTTATAAGGGAGTTTGAAATCACATCAAACGTATACATAAAACGTTGAACTATCCTTTTACTTAGCAACAAAAACATCAAGCACAAAGGCTTTTAGTTAATTTTTCGATTATTTCATCGTTTTCACTATTAATATAAATATCTAGAGCGCCTCCCAAAAACACCACGAAACTAAGTAAACCTATACCTGTCGCTGAATTAATAACACCATAAATCATACCTGTAGAGCCTATGGTTATCCTAGCGTAAGCCATTATTGAACTTGTTCTGCCCCCTCCGTGATATAGGCTTTTCTCTTGCATGGCTACTATTTTTTTATCTTCATCGCTACACTGTTCACTTGCTAATACATTGAAAGAAAGTGCTGTTGTTAGTAATACTGCTGTTATTAATTTTTTCATTATTTTGATTAAGCTGCTATTTTGATGGCGGGATCAGGGTTTAATTCTTGGGCCAGCGATTGCTCATTCTTCGCCAGCGCGGTTAATAGGTACATCATGCCTTAAATGAAAAAATCATATGGAATAACGTTTATTCCATATGCCTGTTACTCTTATGAATTCCCGTTTGAGTGATATAGATTGTTAATCTGGTTTTTTATAATAAGAAAGTCGATACATAAACGGTCTATTTTAAAGGCTCAACCCCCTATCCACATTGAAGATAATTTTGTCATTTCGATCGTTTTAACTATAATAATTACCATGAATACAATAGCTTTTATTGAGGCTTGGTATGAGATTCAATTTATCTTCATTAATATTAAGCATCGCAGTTATTATTACTCATGCATATTTAACTAATTCAACTACTCAGGCAGAACAATTAAACTCTGCTCAGCAAGCCAAGACAACAGAAACTCAATTCAATTTATCTACGGTAGATCTTATCAATGGTTTGCAAACGGGCGGCTATATTATTTATATGCGCCATGGAATGACCAACCATGAACAAAAAGATAATACTCAGGACTTTAGCGACTGTACGCGGCAGAGAAACCTATCCAATTCAGGACGTGAGCAATTGGAACTAATTGCTAATGCTATTCGTGAATTAAAAATACCAATAGGTGATGTTTTATCTAGCCCTTATTGTCGGGCGAAACATACTGCCGATATAACCTTTGGAAAATTCACCGTTGAGTCCAAGTTACAATTCTCTATTAGTAAGAATCTTGAAGAATCGCAACGCTTGGGTGAACAACTTAAACAAATGATGTATCAAGCTTCTACAGAAAATTCTAATGCAGTTTTTGTAGGTCATACATCAAATTTACGTGACGGTTTAGGCATTTGGCCTAAACCAGAAGGTGTGATTGTTGTTTTTAAAAAACAACAGGGTAAATTACTATTTTTAGGCATGATCAAACCAAATGAATGGCCTAATTAATACAATAATAGTGGTTAACTTATGAAGTTATTTTCTTACCTCTCACTGCGCAGCCGGTTTTTGATAGCACCTATCATAGGCATAATATTAGCAATACTCTTATATATAACGAGCGATGCCATTATTCGTGAACATAGTGCGGTCCTGCAGCGCCTAAGCGAAAGTAACCTACCACTGATAACAAGAGTTAGTCAAAGCTCTTTGCTTTTAGGTGACGAATATACTCAACTAACCCTATTATTATTATCAGCGCAAAAACATCAAGACGAAGAGCAGGTTTACCTTGAAGGCCGGAAAATATTAAATAACCTGCATGAAATCGAACAAAAGTTTTTAGTTGGTATAGGGAACGGAAGTTCTGGAGGTGGATTGCATCAAATAGAGCATTTACGGAAAATAAAAGCAGCTTTTATATTATACAAAACGGCAGTTATTGGTGCGATTGAGTTATCCAGTGTTGACGTTAATCGCGCCGAGCAAGAATTATTATTAGCAGGCAAAGTGTTACAAGATTTAAACAGACTGTTATTAACTTTATCAAGTACTCACATTGAAGCAATGACTTCCGCTTCCACTTTAATTGAAATATCACTAGGGCAAAACAATGCACTGAACGTGGTGGCGATCTTCTTGATATCGCTGATGCTGATTTCTGCATTATATTTTTCCCGAAACCTAGCAAACTCGTTAGGAAATATTAACCAAGCGCTACTTAGTCTTTCGAAAGGAAATGACATAAACAGCTTACCAGAACAGAATGACGAATATATGCAGGAATTAAACAATGCAGTAAGCCATTTCGCCAGTGCGTTAGATGAAAATAAGCGACAGGCAGCGGAGTTAAAACATAAAGTTGCTCTTTTGACCGATAGCGAGAAACGCATTGCTGCTTTATTAGATGTAACCGCAACCGCTATTATTGCCATTGATAGTTCACAAAAAATAGTATTATTTAATAAAGCAGCCGAACAAATGTTTGGTTTTGATACTAAAAATGTAATGGGGGAAAATGTTTCACTATTAATTCCGCAAGCTTATCGAAAACAACATGCAATTATAGTGGATTATTTCGAGGAAGGCACAAGAGAGAGTAATTTATCTCTGAATACAGAGTCATTAACCGCGCTCAAAAAAAGCGGTGAAGAGTTTCCTATAGAAGCTAAAATTTCCAGATTAGAGCTTGCTACAGAAACGATAAAGACAATTTCGATAAGTGACATTTCATTTCGTGTAGAAGCAGAAGCTGTTTTATTAAAGTATCAAGAAGAGCTTGAAGATAAGGTTAAAAAAAGAACATTTGAGTTGCAGTCTTCAATCGAAGATTTACAAAGCGCACAAGGTTTATTGGTAGAGTCAGAAAAAATGGCCTTACTTGGGCGACTCGTTGCAGGTATTGCCCATGAACTGAACACGCCTATAGGCATATGTGTTACCGCTGCTAGTTATTTAGATGAAAAAATTACTGTATTGAATACTGCCTATGAAAGTCAAAACATCCGTAAAAAGGACTTTGTAAATTTCGTTGATACAGCGTCTGAAACAACTCGAATGTTATTGGTAAACTTAATGCGAGCTTCAGATCTTATTAGTAGTTTTAAATTAGTTGCTGTTGATGTCTCTAGTGAAATGCCTCGAAAATTTAACTTGCATGACTATATAAGTGAAGTGATTACTAGTCTTAGACCTGAAACGAAGCAATATTCACATAAAATAAATGTGATAGGTGATAGATCGTTAACTGTTGAAGCTTTTCCAGGTCCGATTTATCAAGTCATCACTAACCTGGTGATGAACTCTATAATTCATGCATTTGATAGTGATAAACAGGGAGAAATCAGAATAGAAATTAAAAGTGAAGCAAGTACAGCCACAATACATTATAGCGATAATGGCGTGGGTATCCCTATCGCTAATATCTCGATGATTTTTGAACCTTTTTATACAACTAAGCGCGGGTGTGGCGGAAGCGGTTTAGGCATGTATTTAGTGTACAATTTAATAACATGCAATCTCAAAGGTAAAATATCCTGCCGTAGTGAAGTGGGAAAAGGAACCGAATTCATCATTGAATTTCCGGTAAAACTAACAGACGGGTGATATCTAGATTAAGCACTTGGAAGTATTAATTTGATATAGCGTATTTAATCACAATCATCTTCGCCTAATGCGCTACCAAGAGTTAGAGTTTTAAGCTGCATAGTAAACGCAGTTTTTAAATCCTAACTATTTTCGTATGCCTAACTTGCTCAATTTCACCACAAAACAATTATCACTGAGCAATAAACCTAAATTAATTACTATTTTTTTCATAACAAACGTTATGTATTTTATGTGATTAATGTTGATTACTTTACTTGAAAAGGGAGTGGTTAGGAGAAAAGTAGTGTCATTAATTAAGTTAGCTAACAGGTCAAACAACAAATTGGTTAACCTGTGTATAAATTAATCAGTGAAAAGTAATTAGCTCACTGTTAGACATGTGTTAGACATAGTAAGTAGTGAATTGTTTTTTACTCTTTTCGCTAAACTGTAGATACAAAAAAGCCCTGCATAACAGGGCCTTGATAGTAGTAATATGGTCGGAGTAGCAAGATTCGAACTTGCGACCTCACGTCCCCCAGACGCGCGCGCTACCAAGCTGCGCTATACCCCGACAATGTAAACTCTAGGGATAACGAGTTTACCGCCTGTATATTAATGATTTATCGAGCTATTGCAATGATAAATTACTGAATAGTTAGCCCTAACTGTTTAACCGGCTAACTATTACTCGATATTGGGCGATTTCTCTCAACTTTGTTTAGCTAAATGACGTTTACTGTTGTTCTTGCTGAGTAAACTTCTTAATAAAATGTACCCCATCAATCATTAACGGGAAATCTGAGCTTACCGTTATTGGTGATTCAAATTGTCTTGAGTAACTTTGAAAATTGCCATTTTGGTCAACAAACACTGATTTATCTTTATTAAAGATAATAATGCCTTTATCGGTGGTATTGGCAATCACTCTGTCTTTATTCAATGACGGTAAGTCACTGCCATTACTGTAGTTAATTTTACAACCTAACCATTGGGTCATTAAGGTTGGCTGTAAGTCCATATTACTGGTATTAAAGCTCACATCTTTATGGCTTACGCTAGTTTCTTGCGGATATATAAATAATGCGGGTTTAGTGTTTAAACGCGTTTCATTACTTTGATTGCCGATAGAGCTAATCCAAATGATATCTTTTTGTGCTTTTTGTTTCTGTGCCAATAGTAAAGCATCAACAAATAGCTCAAATTGATATTGGTTATTGTTTTTTACTGCTTTATTGGCCTTAGTTATATGGCTATTTTTAAAGTAGATAATATGCAAACCAGGGGCTTTATTATTTAACTTCTCAGCAAAGAGTAAACTTGAAACATTGATCAGTTCAGTTTTTTTACTAAACAGCGCTTCAAACCAACGAGGTTCGTTGATGGGGGTGTTTTCATCGGAACTAGCTTCTGTATCTTCTAGCGCAGAATTAGCGGTAAATTCATCAGAAATAACCGTTAAACTTGTTGCTAAGGCTTGTTGGTCAATACGCTGAAACAATAGTGGTTTAACACCTTGCTTTAAAATATCTTGTTGATAAATACTAGGTAAAGAATAAAGTAAGTTAAACCAAGCATCGTCATTTAAACCGGTATCAATATTGTTGGTTAAATGTAAGCTAATAGCATTGGCTCTATGGCTAAATTGATTTAGCTGACTAATAGAGACTTGTTGCTCTGTTAGAATTAAAAATACCGAGTTAGCCGGCGTTGTATTGGCTACTTCACTCGGGCAAAGCTCTGCAGTAATAGTCGGGTAACTAGGAATAGCGTGACTAAACGATAAAGGGCTATTTTTACGCTCGATATAATCGTCAATATTAAATAAGCCATATTTAGTTAACAGCGTTTTAGCGGTGGCCGGATAAGATAAAGGTAATACTGTGTCTTGGCGTAAAATATCATAATCAAGATTCGCATCAGCCCAAATATGGCTTAAATGACTAAAGAAGAATGATAAAACTAAAGCAAAAATAACAAAGCGAGCAAAGACCGTTTTTTGTAATTGCCTTAAGTGCTTCCAAGCATAATTACTAACAATAAACTCAAAACCTAAAATAACGATAGCCAGTGCGCCACCTATAGTGAAAAACAGGCTGTTTTCTTTGGCAATTTCTTGTAGCAAGCTAATGATTTGTGAACTTGAAGAGGCGTTTAAGTGATAACCCAAGCGACTATAGATAAAGGCATCGAGCATCAGTAATAATAAACCCAGGGCAAAAATGATAGAGCCACTGGTTCTAATGAACTTTGTATTAGGGAAAACGAGCGTTAAAGGAAACAACACCAAAACAAAACTTATAAAGGTCAAAAAGGCAATATGACTCACCCAAGTTGTTATTAAGTAAACTTGGCCAAAGAGTGTTGTCGGTGCGGGATCACTAAATAAATAGTAAGAGGATAGTGCGATTGCTGCTAAAATATTGAAAAATGTGAACCAATGGCTCCAACTGATCAAGTGTAATAGTTTTTTGCTATAGCTTTTTGTATCAAAAGAAACCATTGATTATTATTCTTCTTTTTGCAGAGAAATTGAACTAGTAAGTATTTAAACTGAATAAGGGCTTAAACAGATTTTTTTAATGCGCGGGTAAAGTTGTCGACAACAGCACTACGTTTGCTTTCAGGTACTTGGCTAAGCACGTGAGTTACCGCATTACCTAAACACATTAGACCTAAATCAGGTGTTGCTTCTTCTTTAATAAGTACCTCAAGTAAATCTTGGATAATTTTTTCTACACGTTCGTTCGAATATTTAGATACAATAGGCATAATAATAGTTTTCGTTAATGATAAATTTAATTTATCTAGTTTATCAAATGCCTGCACCATTTAATATATAGCAGATATAAAACATCAACATTTAAAGCAGAACATAAAAATCATATGAGCATAATAATTCAAAACATTGCACTACATTTTTTGTCTAAGAAAGAAGATACTGGTGAAGTTGTCTTACGCCTAGGGCCAGAGATTGCTGATTTCACCCAAGAAAGTGCCAAAACGACTAACTTTGTTGATGGTTTACACACCATTTATAATGCCAAAGGTAATAAAGCTTACGGCAGTTTTTCAGCAATGCCGAGTGAAGGTGATGCCGCGCGCTTTGTTGATTTAATGGAAAGCTACTTAACCGAACAGCAAAGTTTTTATGATTTTAGTACGCAAGCAGCCAATGTACTAAAAAATGAAATTGAAAAATATGACATAGAAGAGACCGGCTATTTTGTTATCTGTCATTATGAATACATGGGTGGCCGTTACTTATTAGTAGCAGTTATCCCGGTGTCTGAGCATTACAGTGTTGATGGTGAGTTAAATATTTCAGCGGCGCAGCATCTAGATACCAATAAAATACAACTGGCAGCCCGTATTGATTTATTCGATTACAAAGAAAATGACCAAGGTAATCGTTATATCTCGTTTATTAAGGGCAGAGCAGGTCGCAAGGTATCAGACTTCTTCTTAGATTTTTTAGGCTGTGAAGAAGGTTTAAACGCCAAAGAACAAACCCAAACATTGGTACAAGCGGTTGAAGATTATGTTGCGGTAAATCAACTCGACCCAGCAGAAAAGCAAAAAACACGCAAAGATTTACTGAGCTACTGTAAAGAGCAAAAAGCCAGTTCTCAAGATGTATCACTGCAAGAAATTGGTAAAGTTATTGAAAGTGCAGGTGCAGAGCAAGACTTTTACCAGTTCTGCCAAACACAGTCGTATCCTATTGAAGAGTCGTTTCCACACGAGCAAGCAGTGGTTAACAAAATCACCAAATATTCAGGCTATGGTAATGGCATAAGCTTAAGTTTCGAGCGTAGTCATTTTGGCGAAGACGTAGTGTATAATCCACATAATGACTCGTTAACCATATTCAAAGTGCCGCCTAATTTGAAAGAGCAATTAATGGCACTGCTTGAAGGTGAAAAAGTTGAGGGCGAACAAACCCCAGAAGAGTAAATACAGATAATTCATGGTAACGCATAACTATAAAGTAACGCGTTACCCTAGCTTTAAGCGCTACCATACAAAATATACAATTATAAAACAGTTACTTACTTTATATATACAGTGACTGATTAAAATCATAAAAATTTGGAAAACGAAGATGACAAATCAAAGCAATAGCTCAAACAGTGCCTCAACGGATGCTGCAATTAGCACATTAACCATCGCCCGTCCTGATGATTGGCATGTGCATTTACGTGACGGCGTAGTATTAAAAAATACCGTAGCAGACATTAGTCGTTATATCGGCCGAGCGATTGTAATGCCAAATTTAGTACCGCCAGTAACGAATGCCGCGATAGCACAAAGTTATCATGAGCGCATTATGGCAGAAGTGCCAAATGCACATTTCAAACCACTAATGACGTTATATTTAACAGATAAAACTACAGCAGCAGAAATTATTGAAGCGAAAGAGTCAGGTTTAGTTTATGCGGCAAAATTATATCCCGCTGGTGCAACGACTAACTCTTCATCAGGTGTCACGGATGTTGCCAACCTAATGGAAGTTTTCGCTGCCATGCAATCAGTTGAAATGCCGTTATTGGTTCATGGTGAAGTGACCGATGCTGAAATCGATATTTTCGATAGAGAGCAGGTTTTCATTGATACCATTTTACAGCCGTTAGTTGCTAACTACCCGAATCTTAAAATAGTGTTAGAGCATATCACCACTAAAAATGCGGTGGACTTTGTTACAGCCGCTGGTGATAATGTTGCCGCTACTATTACCGCGCATCATTTGCTGTATAACCGTAACCACATGTTAGTTGGTGGTATCAAACCACATTATTACTGTTTACCTATTTTAAAACGCAATATTCACCAACAAGCATTAAGAGCTGCGGCAACAAGTGGTAGTAAAAAATTCTTCTTAGGTACTGATTCTGCGCCACACGCACAATATGCTAAAGAGTCAGCTTGTGGTTGTGCCGGTGTTTATTCATCTTTTGCGGCAATCGAATTGTATGCGGAAGTATTTGAACAAGAAAATGCTTTAGACAAGTTAGAAGCATTTGCTAGCATTAATGGCGCAAATTTTTATCAATTACCAGTAAATACAGATAAAATAACCCTAGTTAAAAAAACTTGGCAAGTACCAGCAACCATGACTTTTGGTGATGATGTTGTAGTACCTGTTCGCGCAGGTGAAGATGTTTTGTGGACTGTAGCAGACTAACTCATTAAGTTAAGTGAGTATTATCTTAAGGTTTAAAGTAGATAATACTCACAAAAGAGTTAAACCAATTTAAGTTGAGAGCCAAAAGTTAAAAAAGGAAAAAAATGCAATTATTTGTAGATGATCTTACCGTTATTGATTTTTCATACCTGTGTAAACAGCGCGGAATTGTAGGTGAGAGCTGGATTGTTGACGTATTACTCGATGGATCGTTAAACGACCAAAGCATGGTGCTGGATTTTGCCGTAGTTAAAAAGCAAATTAAAGCCATTATTGATGATGCCGTTGATCATAAATTGGTATTGGCGATACAAGAGCCAGCATTAACGTTGGCCGATTCACCACATAACGAAGGTCATCAAACCATTGACTTCAATAGCGATGTGGCAAATTACTATTTGCAATCTCCAGCGTGCGCTTTTGCTTCTATAGACTGTTTAACCATCACAGTAGCTGCGGTGACTAAACACTTAACCGCTATTATCTTGGCGCAACTGCCGGATAATGTGCAAGGATTAACATTGGTACTACGTCCGGAAGTCATTCCGAGCGATTATTATCATTATACTCATGGCTTGAAGTTACACGATGGTAATTGCCAACGTATTGCTCATGGTCATAGATCAAAAATTAAGATTTATGTTGATGATAAAAGGGATGCTCAGTTAGAAGCGCAGTGGTGTCAACGTTGGAAAGATATCTATATTGCCAGCGAGGCCGATAGAATATCTGTTGATGATATTGAGTTATCTGCTCATGCAATGAACAATTTGACTCCCGATCACCAATATTTTAGTTACCATGCGCCACAAGGTCGATTTGATATCGCCGTTGATAAAAAAATATTAGAAGTTGTTGATTGTGATTCAACCGTGGAACTACTGGCCGACTTTATTTTAAGACAAATAAAAGCTGGTCATCCTGAACTCGTAAACAATACCGTGCAAGTTGTTGCTTATGAAGGCGTTGCTAAAGGCGCAATTGTAAATGGGTAGCTCTCTAAACAAGTCCTTAGTTGCTTTGGCATTTGCTGCGAGCTTTTCTGCGAGTGCTTTTCATAACACTAGCCAAAAGTTCGAGTTAAGCGGTGAAATTAAACAAGGCGGATTAATTGTTGGTAAGACATTACCGAACAATACCGTCACCTTAAATGGCAAGGTAATTACCGTTTCTAGAAACGGTGATTACACCTTTGGGTTTTCTCGTGATGATAAACAAAGATACCAATTAGTGATTACTGCGGTTAATGGTGATCGGGTAACAAAAACCTTAATACCTTCAATACGCGAGTATAATATCCAGCGTATTGAAGGCATTAAAAAAAGCATTATGCAGCCAAACCCTAAGTCTGTTGCTAGAGCGCAACAAGACAGCAAACAGGTAAAAGCGGCTCGAAAAATTTCAAGTGAACTGGGTTATTTTGCTCAAGGATTTATTGCGCCAATCAAAGGTACCATTACCGGTGTTTATGGCAGTCAGCGAGTATATAATGGCGTGCCTAAAAACCCTCATTTTGGTTTAGATTACGCCGGTAAAACTGGCGATCCGGTGAAAGCTCCGGCATCAGGTACGGTATTACTTTGGGTTCCCGATATGTTTTATTCTGGTGGTACCATGATAATTGATCATGGCCAGGGCGTCAGCTCAACCTTTTTACATTTAAGTAATTCTTATGTAAAACAAGGCGACCAAGTTAAACAAGGGCAGGTAGTAGCGGCAGTGGGTAAAAGCGGCAGAGCAACCGGACCTCATTTAGACTGGCGCATTAACTGGTTCGGTGTAAAAATTGACCCAGCGTTAGTATTAAAACTGCAACCCCTCGATTAACTTTACTTAAAATCATTTAATTCCCCTAAGGTCACACTATGCCTGAACACGGCTATTCGCTGCTACGCATTATTATTATCGACAGTTTTTGGCAGGGTCAAGTAAACGAACTTGATCTAACCGGCCACACTCAACTTGAAGGCACCAACGGTGCAGGCAAAACCTCATTAATGCGACTGTTGCCACTTTTTTATGGCATGCGACCGAGTGATATTGTTAGCAAGGTAGATCAAGCAAAAAACTTTGCCGATTTCTACCTACCACGTGAGTCCAGTATTTTAGTGTACGAATACCAAAGACCCTTTGGACAAAAGTGCCAGGTGTTAGCCACCAGTGATGGTCGAGGAGTGCACTTTAAATTTATTGATGCTGCTTACGAACCAAAGCACTATATCGCCAATAAACAAGGTGGCAAGGCGAAGTCTTTTACCATCAACGAAATAGAAAAAAACTACCGTAGTATTAATGCAGAATGTTCAAAGTTTCTCGGTATAGATAAATACCGCCAAGTGATTCAAAATCTACGCAGTGGCCGTAAACACAAAGAAATTAGATTACTGCAAAATCGTTTTTCTTTTAGTGAGCAAGCCTGCCCACACATTGATAAAGTGATTAACGGCACGATAGAAAAAAACCTAGATTTTGAAGCCGTCAAACGCATGTTAGTGGCTATTGCCAGTGATCATCTTGCCAGAGATACCAGTGATGAAAAAGAACAACTCAGTTTAAATAAAGCCGATATTACCAATTGGCTTGCGGATATCCAGGCCAGTCGCGCTATTAAAAAAGTAGCCGATAAAATATCTGTTTGGCAAAATGACTTTAGTGCCTTCACCAGTTTATTAAACAAGTTACAACATCTGCACGCGGAAGTAATCGCGCATCAACAGCGTCTAGAAATAAAACAGCAAGACAGAGAAGAGCTGAAGAAAAGTAGTATTCAAACACGTAACAAACTCGATACCGAGTTAGCCAATGCCACAGAGCAATATCAAAAAGCTTTATTTGATTTAAACGCTAAGATTGATGCCGACTTAAGTAAAATAGACTTACTTGATGAAGACAAACTTAACTATGAAGACGATGATGCCAGTAGTTATCAAATAAAGGCCGAGCAAGCACCACAAATTCAAGCTGAGCTGAATGAAGTGATTGCCGTTATTGATGCCTTTGAAGGTAACATCACTAAAATAGGGCAAAAATTTGATAAGCTAATTCAAAAAATAGAAGTAGAAAAGCTTAAAGCCATCAGTAGTAATAACGAAAAATCTGCACTTATTACGCGCACGTCAAATGAACAGCTATCTCATATTAATGAAGTATTTCATCAACAAGAACACGCTCTTAATGCTCAATTACATAGAGAAGAGCTTAAGCTGCAAAAAGATCAGCAGCAAATACACTATCAATTAGATAGTGCCAAACAACAACTTGCCCAGCCAGTAATATCGCCAGAATTAATTACTAATATTGACGATAACATGCAAGCGTTAACTCAGGCTCAGCAAAGTTATAATCAACTACTTCAGCAAGAGTCAGAGTTACAAAAACAACAATATAAATTAGAAAAACAACAAGATAAACAATTAGTTCAGCGCAGTGACGCGAGTCGTTACCTAGAACAATTGCGCCAAGATTATCAACAAGTTGAATTACAACTGCTGCCAGAAGCTGGCTCTTTACACCATTACCTAATTAACGAGCCGCGAGCCGGTAATTGGCAAAATGATATTGGCCGTTTACTGACTACCGAACAATTATCGCGTACTGATTTAAATCCACAGTGGCAAGAAAATCAAAGTTCATCCACAAGCCTTTATGGTTTATCACTGGATTTACAGCAACTGCCTTGTGACGATTCATTATTTTTAGACGAAGCTCAGCTGCGCGAAAAACGCCAAGTTATCGAGACTAAGTTACAAGCGCAAACAGATAAAATTAGCCAGCTTGATGAGCATTTAAAATTAATCATCAAAGAGCTTAATCAGCTTAAAATTAATGTCAGCGAACAGACACAAAACTTAAGCCAGAAAAAGTTAACCTTGGGTCAATTGCAAACACAGCAAGAAAGCCTAGTGATTAAAAAACAACTGGCTATTAAAGCACACCGCCAAACAGTCGAGACACAAGTACAAAGTTTCAATCAGCAAATTAAAGCCCTTCAAAAAAAGCAGCTTAGCTTTGAAGAAGATAAAAGCGAGCAATTGCATGAACTGACTAATGACAAGTTAGAAAAGTCTATGATTGTTGAAAGTGATAGAGACATTCAGTTGACGGAATTAGCTGAGCAACTTAGCGCTTTAAAGATTAATGCCAAGCAACGTACTGCAGATCTTAAAAAACAACAAGCCAGCGATATTGAACACCTCGATCCGGAAGGTGAAGTAGACAAACGCATTGCGAAGCGCATTACACTAGAGCAAGACTTACAACAATGTTCGGTGTTTGCCCAAAAGGCGCGCGACTATCACAGTTTTATCAATGAACGTTATTGTCATCGTGATGCCTTGGCTGAAGAAAACCAAAACAGAAAAATTACTAAGCGTAACCTAGAGTCAAATAATGAAGACACTAGCATAGCGCTATCATCTGAAATTAATGAATTAAAACTGTTAATTAAGAAAAATAATCTAGAAAAACAAGCCACCGATGATTTATTAGTACAGCTTAATGATAATAAACGTTTGTGTGAAATGTCTGCCATAGAGTGCGAACTTTCAGAGCAAGAGCCGACAAACCAAGCCGACTTAACCGTTAGCTTTTGTCATGATTTTTACCAACAATTCAAAGCCATTGAAAAACGTTTGGCTAGTCAGTTAAATACCTTCAGTGAACGATTTAGAAAAGACCACTCTGGCAGTGAGCTTTATGAAAACTGGCAAAACCTGTTGCTTGAAAACGATAATTACTCTGGTGCACAAGCGCTGTTTAAATACCGTGAGCCGATTAGCGAATTATTAAATAGTGCCGAGCAAAAACAGCAAAGTACTTATCAATTAGTTACCGTTAACGCCACCATGATCAACGAGTTTTATCAGCATATAGAAAACTTTGGTCGTCGGATAAAAGAAATCGGCAAACGTTTATCAACTAAGGTTACGGCCTTAGCGCATTTTGAAGCGTTAGCCGATATCAATGTGACTACGGTAATGAAGCAAGAAGAGCTCGATTACTGGGGGCCATTACAAAAGTTTGCCGAAGTTTTTGAATTACATAAAGATCAATTGCGAGATGGCCTTGGCGATGTTCCTGACGAATTAGTTTTCGCTATGCAAAAGTTAGCCAGTTATTTACCTAACGAAGGTTTTGTCTTAGCCCACAATAATTTGTTCGATTTAGAATTTACCATTGTTGAAAAAGGCCAAATAAAATATGCGCGTAATGCAAAACAACTGAAAAAGGTTAGTTCAACCGGCTTGTCTTACTTAGCTATGTTGTCTTTATTTGCTGGCCTTTTGGCCATGCTGCGTGGTGACAGTAAACATGCCAGCCAAATAATTTTGCCTGTTGATGAACTCGGTGAACTCGCGGCAGAAAATATTGACCTGTTATTACAAATGTTTAATGACAACAATATTAGTATGTTATCAGCGTCTCCATCAACAGACCGTCATATTTTATCCTTGTATAACCGTCATTATAAATTAAAAGACAATAAGATTTATCATGCTGAAATTCCACAATCTCGCTTAGATGAATTACTCGCGCAACGTAATAAAGTGTCGACGAGTACTGATGAAAGTACAGAGATAAAAGTAAAGGGAAGTACTGAGGCAAGTACACAAGAAGTCAGTGCAAAGGAAGTAAGCAATGTTTAAAGAAAGTATTCAAAAACTACTTTGTGGTACGGTTATTTGTCAAACGGCTTATGAAGCCGAATATTTGTATTTAAAAGCGGAAAGCCATAGCGATAAAGTGAATGACTTCTTAGCTAATTTAGATCGAAAACTTACCTATCTTGATAGCGCAGATGCCTATTACTGTACTTTTAATCAGGTTGATGAAAGTAACGAGCACGAACTCAGTATTTTATTTAGTGAGATGCGTAGCACTTTTAGACCGCTGGTGGAGTTTTTAGATTTACTGCTAACGGCGACACAAGCGGATTTACCTATTCGCGCTAAATCAGTTTTGAATATCAATGAATTATTCGAACCCTTTGAACATGATCAAACCTTGAGTGAACAATTACGGCGCTTAACTTCAATCAAGCCTTTCAAAACCAATAAAACGGAAACCCGTGAGCAATTAGTCATGGTATTTCAAAAGCTGGAAGAAATGCATTATTTTGTTCGTAAAAATTCTGGCAGCAGTAGATATTATGCCACCGCACGCTTTGATTTAATTTATTTGTTGATAGAATTTTTAAACGATGCTGAACTGGTAACTTTACCTGAGCAAGAGAAAAGCCAACAAGATGAGCTGTTATTTTAAATGATAATTTTAATAGAGAGCTCTAATGGCAGGATTTGATTCTTCACAAGTCGCAACTTTACTCAGACAAATTGGTGCCTACAATGACTTACTCGCCAGTGCCTATGTTTTTGGCTCAATCGCGAGTGATGAACAAGACGCCAACACCATAAATTTGTTGCATAAATCTGGCTTGATCAGACCGGATGATTCTCCTGGTGAATATCGAGTAACCACAGATCTTAAGCGCATGTTAAACCGATTAATGCGCAAGCAAACTAGCTATCGTCAACTTACCGACATGGGTAAAGTCATTGAAGCTATTGAAGAAGTGGTAAAAGATTATCAATTAGCGACTATAGCCAAAGAGCAAGAAGATGCCGAGTATTATTTAGATCAGCTCGATGATTTACTTTATGAAACAAAAGATAGTCTAAACAATAATTTGGAGAATATGCACTTTGCTATTGTTAGCCAATTTGGTTTCGTCAGTAGCTTGTCTAACAAAATACGTCAAAACGAACGTTACTTATCGCATGCACAAAAACTGTTAAATGAACTGCAAAAAATTGACCCACATGACTGTTATCAGTGGTTAGATTGGCTTTGTCCTAATGAGTTTGCGCGTAAAATATCGAGCTTTGTTTATTGGTATAACCAAATCTTACCTAAGCTGCGTTTGATTATTGATAACATGCGTATTAGTTTATTTCGCTTACGTCGAGATGAAAAACAGGCCAGTCAATTACGAAATATGGCGCGTTTTTTACGTAAACATCCTGAATTTGATCTTGATGAAAAACTCTATGAGTTACCAGATTTACCGGAGCAACTGAAATATTCACCGGCAATGCCATTGCGCAGTTATGTCGATACTAAGCAAACTGATATTGAACAAGATTTACTGGTTTTAGTGCAGTCATTACGCAAACAAGCAGTAGTGACACCAATAAAAGCCAGAACTACCAGTGAAGTCAGTTTTAAGCCAATTGAGAGAATTGCCGCCAAAGAAGATTTTTTTGAAGAACAAACTGAGCTGTTGTTTGAACGTGTGATCATCAATAACTGCGCAGTTTCAGCGTTAAGCTTTTACCAAGAGTTCCAAAATATTTGGTTGGCAAAGTCACAAGTTATTACACCAAAAGAATGGATAGAGTTAGTATTTAGTTGCTACTGTAAATTAACCAGTGCCCAACAAAAGGCGCTGAATATAAAAATGAAAGGTGCTGCAGTTACTGGCACTACTGATAACTACAGTTATAGTGATGTAGTTATCGAATTAAGAGGCGAATTAAGAGCCTAACTAAAAACACCATACATTTAGATTTTGCTATTTTTAAAATGATCAGCTACAAAAGTGTTTGGTGTTTTGGTACGATCTGCTGCCCGGTATAAAATATCTTGTATCACCACAGGGCAAGCATCAGCATTAACCCATACGCCAGTGGAACTTCCTAAAACTTGTAATGAATTCTGTCAGAGCAGTACAAACTGGCAGTTATAGGCTATTTATTACTAGAAAATATCTCCTAGAAAAATCTGAAAACACTGTTAACCGTACAAGTCAGTTCGCTGCAAAAATATATCGCTGGTAGCATCAAGCGCGGAAGTATCTTCTTTGGCAATAATTTCGGCTTTCGACTTAACACCTGGCAGGATGTTGTTCACGTAGAATTGAGCACTAGCGATTTTACCTTTATAGAAGGCTTCGTCTTGTGGGTCTTCGAGGTTTTTCAGTTTCTGCACTGCAATGACCGCACCATCCAGCAATAACCATGACAATGTTACTTCCGCCATCATTTCGAGGAAACGGGTTGAAATAGAAAAAATAAGCTCCAGTTTACGTTCTTTTACCCAAGTGCCCATAAGAGCATGAGTCTTGACAAATATTAGCAGAGACTCTTCCAATGCATCAGTTTCGGCTAACAAGATACCAGCGTCGCGGTTACGAGCAATGCTTGCTTTAACCTGATCTTGATAGACTACCAACAGCTTTGAGCTGCGGCCCATCGCCAATTTGTCTTTAATCAAGTCAGCCGATTGGATAAACGAGGTGCCTTCCCATATTGACAGAATCTTCACGTCTCTCGCTACCTGCTCTACAGGATGGTCTTTGACGTAACCGTGTCCACCGTAGACTTGTATTGCCAATTCCGCGATTCGCCATGCCTGGTCTGAGGTATAGGCTTTGACTATGGGTGTCAGTAGATGTACCAGCGATTCGTGGTGTTTACTCAGTGTCTGATATTCTTCTGATTTTTCTTGGTGAAGTGTTTCCAGTGCCTGCAGGTTGGTGACCCAGCTTTGATGGAAAGTCAGCTTGTGGATCAGTGCCCGGCAGCCTTCTACCTTGGATTTCATTTCAAGCAGCATACGGCGCACGTCTACGTGGGCCATGATGGAGACTTTTTTCGCCCTGGGGTTAAATGCTTCTTTAAAGCTGCTGCCCTGAACACGATTTTCGGCGTATTCGGCGGCACTCATGTAAGCCCGTCCAGCCAAACCTAATGCGTAGATGCCTGTTGAGATCCGTGCCATGTGCATCATGGTTGATAGTTGTCGTAGACCGATATTTTCCCGTTCGCCTAATAAGAAGGCTTTACATGGACCGTTGTCGCCAAAACTCAGTTGAGCGGTAGCGCAGCCGTGGACCCCCATTTTATCTTCAAGTCGAACACAGCGAACATGGTTGTCTACTAAAGAACCATCATCCTGCAAATCAAAGCGTGGTACGATAAAACAAGATAATCCAGTGGTGCCCGGACGCGCGCCCTCTACCCGAGCCAGCAACATGTAGACGATGTTGTCGGTTAATTCGTGCATACCACCCGAGATAAATATCTTGCCACCTTCAATATGATAGCTGCCGTCATCCTGCGGGATGGCTTTAGTGGTGATCGCACCCACATCACTGCCGGCTTGCGGTTCTGTCATGCATAAACAGGCGGTCCACTCGTTGGTGGCCAGTTTATGGCTGAAACGCTGTTTTACCTCCGCTGTAGCAAACCTTTCAATAAGATACATTGCAGGGGCGCAAAATCCTGGGTAGATCATAAATGACGGGTCAGCCCCTTGGAATACTTCGTAAATCATTTGAGCGACAATATATGGTGATGACAAGCCGTCATAGTGCTGTGGCGAGCTTAACCGACCCCATTCGGCTTCAGTGTATTTTTTCCAGATCTCCTGATATTTTGAGGGCAATTTTACCGTGCCATCGTCAAGCAGTTTACACCCTTCGCGATCGGCTCGTTGGTAATTGGGGCCTAGCTCGTTATAAGCAAAATCGCGAGCATGAAATAAGAGTTGCTGGATAAATTCTTTGTTGTACTCGGCATTTACTGTCGGGTCGAGCAAGTTGTTTTCGATGTCGAATTGCTCCCACAACAGGAAGTTAAGTTCTCGCAAGTCAACTCGGTAGTTATTGTTAAAATCCATGATATCTCTCTTTGTTTTTTGTTCTTTTGGTATTTATGCTTAGTAAAACAAGGCTAAAACAACCAACTGCCTGTCAGACGGACATTGTTTTTGCTGGGGTTCAAGCCATATTCACACAAGTCGCAGCCATTAAAATTTTGCCACTGCAGTCGAGCTGAAAAATTGTCACTAAAGGATTTGAGCAGCTCAATCCGATGCAATTGGCTGCCATCATCCAGACTTATCTGTGAACTGAGCCGTAATTGCCATAGGTCTTCGCTTTCCATTGACATAAACATTAATGAAAAATAACGTTCACGTACCCAGCCTTGGCTCATTAAATCCAGGCCTGCATAGGTATTTTCGTAGTCAGCAGCTGGATTGGTCGACTGATTTTGGCGCAATCGTTCGGCACTGGCTGCGGCATCGACAGTCAGGTCTTCCCATTCTTGTTTATTGGCACCGTGTTCGTTGTAAAAATACTCGCCAGTCAACGTCCAACCCGAATCTGCTGTATAGGTGGAACCAAGAACTAATCGCTGGTAATTGGACTGTTGCTTGATTTGCAAGGTGCTGAGCATTTGTCGATAGCTGTGACGGGTCCACTCTGCCCGAAAGGTGATTGAGTCGGTCAATAAGCTACTGTAAGTGGCACCGAATGACAGATTATGTCCTTCGACTTTGTGCAATAATAATGAAAATGAGTCGTTTTGTTGATAACCCAGTCGTAATACTGCTTCGGTATTAGCATCAACATAAGGACTCTCGCTCGCTACTAGGTAACCGGAAAACGACCATGGGCCATTAAAATACTGCCCGGATACCATGTCCCAACCTTTGCTTTGCAGCGGGTTGTCTTGATCGATATAAGGTAAGCTGCGCTGGGGTTGCAGCATGTTGGCAATGTCGTAGTTATAGCCGTTACTCCACTGTGGTTTGCTGCGACCCAGCTCAATTATCAGGTTGCGATCTTTACTTTGCCATTGTGCCAGTCCCTCAAGCAAGTAGCTGTCGCCAGCATTTTTTTTACCATCGTCCAAATAGCGGAGATAAATTCTGGCGCGGGTTTTCCACTGATTTTGCCAGTCATTTTCTAACTGACCATCCAGTGATATAAGTTTGACGGCATCGGAAAACAGGTCTTTTCCCGGGTTAAATGGGTGATCACTGCGAAGGTTGTTATCCTGATAATAGCCTTTTAGCTCTATCCGGTTATTAAGGTTATTATTAACTTCCCTTACATCATTTTCAAACGGGTCGTCAGCAAACGGATCATCACTTATGTTGGAGTTGTTAGACAGAGCTAATGGGCTGGATAATAAGGCGAGTAGTAGCCAGATTCGTAACATCATCTACCTCCGTTATCTCGACAGTGCATCTTTGTGAAAGATGGCGGCGTTCAGATCTTGCTTTTGATAGTTGTCAAACATCATCCAGGTATAACTGCCTTCAATGATCGGATTAACCAGCTTCATACGGTGTAGTTTCAAGTCGCCGTCAAATTCTTTAAATTTGGTGTAATAGGCTTGTTTAGCCAGCTTGCCGGAGCGGGCATAAAAATTACTGCGCAGGGGGAGGTGGCTTTTACTATCAAGGAAAAACACCACATGCTTATAAGTTGTTTTGTCGTGCTTGGCCCTCAGGTTTAGTTTAAACACTCGCTTGTCGTCGAGCATTTCAGTGCCTTCATAGGTGGCGGTGTAATCAAGTGAGAAGTTAGTGCCGGTAACATCTCCGTTGCTCGCTTCGCCCAATAAACGCTGGGCTGGTGAAATCCGTAATACGTTGCGAGTACCAGGGAAGCGGATCCACATGTTTTGCGCTTGCTTCAAAATTTTTCGGCCTTTAGAACGGGCCGGAGCGGTAAACTCTATTAGTGAAGCATCATTCAGCACTTTTACCGCCAGTTTGTTGCGATTCTTTTGTTTGTTATTTTTGAAGCTGATGTTCGACAATTCAAAGGTAAAACTCTGGTCTTTGTAACCACGCAGACTATCGATAAATTCCAGCAGTTGTTGAGCGTCAGGGATTTTTACTGAAGCTTTGTCTTTATCTTTAACGACAACGGCTGTTTTCACGCTATCCGTGTTCTGGCCGTTGACTGTGTCTGCCTGAGTAAAAAAGGTAACAAAAATTAGCCCCAGAGGTAGTGATACTTTCATTAATGCATTCATTTTTATAACTCCAATTAGGCAAACCTTAAGGCTTTGGTGATCACCATACGTGACGCTTTCACCGCCGGATAGATGCTGGATATGACGGCGATCAACAGACCGAACAGGCCGTTTTTCCAAAGTAAATCTGCTTCGGTAAATATGCGGATAGGATAATTTTGGGAGCTGCCCGGAGGAGTCGGCATCATAATGCTTGCGGCGGTAATTCCCTGTGCCAGCAATATCGAAAAAATGACACCCAGCACACTGCCAATTAAACCCAGAATAAAGGCTTCGCTGATAAACAGGCCCATTACTTCGCCACGGGTGCCGCCGATGGCGCGAATGGTGCCGATCTCTTGCGTGCGTTCCATAACAGCCATGACCATGGTGTTAACGATACCTAGCAAGACTATAGCCAAAACAATTATCTGTACGACGAAGAAAATTCCGTCAAACAGGTTAACTACTTCGTGGTAGTAATCGGCCAGATCGTTCCAACTGCGCAGTTCCAGTGCCAGTCCTTGCTCTTGGAACACTTCGGATAACAAAGCCATGACTTCGTCGGTGTGTTTTGTGTCGTTAAGCAACACCACCAGACGGGTAACACCTTCGGTATACATTAATTCTTGTGCGTGTTGCAGGTTCATTCGCATAAAGCGGTTATCTACTTCACGGGTGCCAGTGGATATTGCGCCAATGGCAGTTACATCTCGGGCGTCAAAACTTCCATCTGCCGTCGTCGCCATCAGAGTCAGCGATGCGCCGACAGAAAGGTTTAACGATTTAAACAGGCCGTCACCAATTAACGCACCGTCAGTGTCTTCTTCAAACAGATCTTCACCAGCGGTTAATTTGACAGCAGAGCTTAACAGCGCTTCTTTTTCCGGGTTGATGCCTTCAACGACCACGGCCAACGATCTGCTGCCGTCAGTTAATAGGCCAGTAAAGTTCAATCTTGGCGTAACCAGTTCAACCTGTTCAAGTTCTTCAACCAATTTGGTGACTTTTTGCAGAACTTCGGCATCAATCAGATATTCTTCTGGTTGTTGACTACCAAACTGATTAAAGCCTTGCTGATAAATTTGGATATGACCGAGCTGCGAGCGGATCACGCCTTCACGCATACCTTCGTACATGGAGGCAAAGAAGCCGCCCATAAGAATAAGGCTGATCACCCCAAACTGGATCGCCAACAAGGTGATAAAACTGCGCCGACCGTTACGCAATACGTTCAATAAAGCCAGTTTTAACCTTAACATGTCTTTAGCCCTTCTCTTTTATTAGTGCTGCTGCCCGTTCAGACCAGGGCACAATGTTTTTGCCGATCAGGGAAGTAAGTAGTTTTCGGCCATTGTTTTTTTGCTGATCTTTAATCAATGCCATGGCGTAGTAATAGTCGACCATTGCAGCAAACTTGTCATCGGTTTCGGGGGCGGCGGCATTTTTGATAAGGCTAAAATCTTCCACTGCCTGGCGGCCTTTACCCAAAAATGCAGGCATTTCGGCATAGGTAATACCGCGATACAAACGTACACCTAAGTGGTTGGGTTCGTTTTTCACGGCACGATCAAGATAACGACTGCCTTTTTTCGACAACAAGTTAGTTCTACCAAGATTATTCAGGAAAAATACAGCTTGCAGACAGGTCGCACTGCCATGCAACGCGGTCAGTTCATGATCGTCCGGACGGGTTTTTCGCATCACGGCGATCTCTTCAACTAGTTGCTCAAGGGTTTTCAGCTGACGATCTTGGCTATTCGCAAAATAAGTGTATCGGACAAACAATGCTAAACGACGTTTATCGATAGAGCTGTCGGCATTAATGTTGAGCGAATTCAATAATGCCTCACGCTCGGTATTCGTTGTAGGAACAGTAGTCGGTTTGATAAAGTCGGCAGAGTTTAACGTCCTGCTTGTAACCACAGTTATGGTTTCACTTTTTTGGTGTTGTGCGGCCGATTCTGAACAGCCGCCAAGTGCGATCGTCAGCAATAATACGCCGATATTTTTAAATTTATTATCCAACTTTCTCTCCAGAGGCGATTTGATCTACCAGGTTTAAGTTTTGTAATTGCTCGTCTTTGACGATGTGACCGTCCTTTAATTCCAATATTCTCGATGCTCGGCTCAACACGAAATCGTGATGAGTGGCAAATAAAAAAGTTACGCCAGTTTCGCGATTGAGAGAGCCAAGCAGATCCATGATTTGCTTTGATGTTTCGGAATCAAGATTGGCGGTAGGTTCATCCGCCAGAATGATATCGGGTTTGGTGACCAGTGCGCGGGCAATTGCGACCCGTTGCATTTGCCCACCTGACAATTGGTTAGGACGTCGATGGATAAAATCCGCCAGACCCACCTGAGCTAGTGCCTGGGCGGCGCGGTCTTTAGCTTCATTATTAGCAATTCTTTGCAGTGACAGCGGGTATTGCACGTTTTCCAACGCGGTTAATACCGGAATAAGATTAAACGACTGAAAAATAAAGCCAATGTAATGGCTGCGTAATTGTGATTTTTGTTTGTCCGACAGTGAGCTTAACGCCTTGCCGTGGATAAACACTTCACCCTCGTTAGGATCATCCATCGCACCGATTAGGTTGAGCAGGGTACTTTTACCGCTGCCACTGGCTCCTCTGAGTACAACGAACTCACCTCTTTCAAGGGTTAAATCCACTTTGTCGAGAGCAGTGATAGGTTTATTTCCTACCGGGAAATAGCGGGATACGCCCTTTAATTTGACCACAGCCATCACGAACCCTCCGTCAGCAGTTTGTTGGCAGCAGCCAGTTGGTGTAAAACAAGCGGCGGTTGCTTAGTCCCTTGGGACAGCTGCTGATATTCTGTCATGTAGTGGGCGGCCTTTTGTTGGTTGTCGCTGCCACCAGCATTGGCGTAGGCAATGCTCATGGTCAGTTTGAATTGCAGTTTTAATTCCAGTGGCGCGAAGGCACCCTGGTTAGCAAAATATTGTTTGAACCAAGCTTCGTCGATAAAGGCGGTGTCGAGACTGCAGTTGAGCAGGGCGGTGGGAGCAAACGTAGCCAACCGTACCATGCGAATTTCAAAGTTATCTGGCTCCATGGTCACAGCCCGATCCATTTCGGCGCAGGCCGAATACAGATGATAAAGCTTCCACAGTCCCATTAAAGGGTCGAACATGGCACCAGCCTGCTTGGCCTGGTTGCCGCTTAACCATGCTAAGGTAAGTGCATCCTGTTCGGATGCGAAAGATCCTGTTAACAATTGCCCGGCTTCATCAATTTGATTATGCAATGAATACATTGAACCGAGTTGGGTTTGCAAGGTACTGTCATTAGGGTTTTGTACCAGCTCGGCTTTGAGTTCTGTGACGAGCTTTTGCTCTTGCTGTGAATAAGGCACCATCTTGAAATCAATCGGTGCCGCGCCCATAAACCACGCGATAATATTGCCGATCAGCAAGTTTATTGAAAGTAAAACCAACAGTTTTTTCATATTTAGCCTCAAAATGTGTAGCCTAAAATAAGCCATTACATGGTTAGCCGCCCGCCAATGCTGTTCAAGTTAACAGCAGTCTTTACGGGCGATACAGGGGGTCAGACTTCTACTGAAGACTCTACCAATTGCTCGTCCATTTGTGACAAGGTGGTGTGTTCGTCGAAAGTCAGGGCATCCGGGTCGGTGACATCGGGGTACAGCTGCTCAACAATAAGAATCACTTCAACAATATTCAATGAATCAACACCCAATTCACCTAAGGGGGCATCAACATCAACGTCGTCTTTATTAAGCATTTCTGCGATCTGTGCTTTTAGTTCTGGTAATGTTTGACCTAGTTCTATCATAATATTCTCTACTTTTTTAAGTTAATGTCTTTAGACGTTTTTTAGTTATTTTTTAATATCGTTATATTTATAGCTAAATCAATTTAAGCGGCCCGGATGAAATCGAGCCAAATAATCAAAGGTCAGCAGTATCACGGATAATTGTTCGACCCGGCGAGGGAGGTCTGTTTGGCGTCTGACCAAACGGGCGGTAATCGCCGGATTTAGGTTGAACAGCTTGAGGGTGTCGGGTTCTCCAACATGAAACAAACGCTGCATGGCATCATAGATATTGGCCAGACTAACTTGTTGTAATGAAAAATAGGCTGTAGGTTGATTGTCAGCCTGCATCACCAGGTTCATGAGCTGTTTAGATCCTATATATGGATTGATCAACGTTTTACCGTGATGTTGGCAAATACGCTGCAATATTTGGCACCAGGCGGGTATAACATAATGCAGATCAAGCCATTGACTGAACGACAAGGATTCGCGCTGTTCGTTCTGCGCCGCTTCAAAAGTGGTAGTCAACTGCTGCTGGAATTTTTTCAGCTGGTCGCGCTGTTTTAACAACGGAGGTTTTAAAATGCCTTTGCACCAGCTGTAGCCCTGGTAAAACGATCGTTCATCAATCATATTTCGGGCAGTGAGCCAGCTGTCGTCAAGCAGTAGGCTGTTGGCTTCACTGGCTTGCACTATGTTGTCAAAATGGGCCAGCGTCACATCCATGACCGGTTCACCGAGGCGATGAGCCAACGATGGCATCTGGTTGAACAGCTCTGTTAAGTCAATGTCGTCAGTAACTCGGATGGCTATCGGTTCGGCAGTCGGCTGATTATTGTCTTGTGCCAGTATCAATTGTTCGGCATGAGACAACCTGGCCTGATGGCTCAGTTTGATAGTTTGTTGCAATTGCCAGATCAGGGTTTCGCCACTTTGCAATTGGCTGATATGATCAAAGCAGGTATATTTTCCTGCAAGCGGGCCCAGAGTCAGTGCCTGTAACAATTGCTCCTGATTGAGTGTCCCCTCAACCTGATGACTTAAATGACTTAAATCGGTAGCCAGAGCAAGACCATTATGCTGTTGATAGTACAAGGTAAAGCTGGCACGAGCACTACTGGTCACCAGCAGTTGTTCTCCATTAAGCCAAACTAATACATAATCGCCGCAAAGGTGTTTATTCACCTTGTCGCCCCAACGTTTGAGTGCAGCATTAAGCAAGGCTTGTTGATTGCCGCTTTCAATTTTGAGTTGGGCACAGATGGCCTGTTCATTGGTCAGATAACCGTTGATGTAACACTGCTCTTGTTCAAAGCCTTGCAGCTCTTGTTGATTAGGCAATTGCTGATCGGTTAACAGCAGGCGGAACAAACAACCTTGCTTGTTATATTTACTCATCCTACTTGCTCCACCAAGTGTTCTTCTTGTGCTTGAGGCACTGCTGATTTTACCCAACGCTGAGCCAACCATTGCGGCAGAACCCGAGCGGCACCGCTGAGCACTGACATATGATTGAGCTTGGGCAGCATATACACTTCTTTATCCAGCGTTGGTGGTAAATGCCATTGCGCAACTGTGGGTAAAAATGAAGGATGTAGGATTTCATCTGATTCACCGCAGATTAAGGCGATGGGTACCTTGATCTGACGGAAAGCTTTGCTGTATTTGGCTATTGATACCGAGGCCATTAGGTTAAACGAATAGTTGAGCACCCGGCCTTCAAGTGCTGCCATTTTGGCTGAACCGGGAAAACGCATTACCGTGCGATGACGTAAAAAAGGCAATACCAGAGCCAGCAAAAACTTGCGATTATTCATTTTGGGAATGTGCTTGAGGCTACTTTCCGGTGCTGGATGATAACTGGGTTTCTTACGCCAGTAATTCATCATAAAGCTTTTCTTGCTGCCGGGGGCATCAAAACGCAACGGCTCTAGGGTGTTACTGATCGCAGGGGCGATAAAATAACAACCTGAAAGCTTGTCCTGGCCATATTTCTCAATATAACGCAGACACACCACCGAACCTGATGAATGCCCTCCGAGGATCAGCGGTAGCGGCTGTCTTTGTTCAAACCAACTGATAGTGTCACTGATGTCATCTTCAAGTTGTCCAACATAATCGCAAGTGCCCGGCGTACCTTCTGAGTTACCATGACCACGCCAATCGCAAAGTATCACCTCAAAGCCGCTTTTTACACAGGCTTTGGCGATGTTGGCATAACGACGGCTGTTAAAGCTACCGCCATGTAGAAACAGTAGGCGGGCATAAGTGTCGAGCCCCTCTTCTGGGCAGTAGCGATGACAAGCTAGTTTTGCACCGTCTCTGGCCTGGATCATAAGCGTATTCATCAGGCTTCGCACATTTCGCTGGCTTCGAGTCTAACCGGGTGGCTCGGATCCATGATATCCAGCGGTTGCTGTCTAGCATATTGCAGGAATACTGATACGAAGCTAGTTTGCTCAATGTATTCCTGTTGATGCATCCAGATACCGTTGGCGGTTTTCTTTATTTTCTTCAATTGGTCGGCATCGGCTGTATTGTCGACTATCGTCACTTCTACCATTTCATCGCGAAACGATGCTTCAGTGATTTTGACCAAAACCGTGTGCTCTGTGGTTTGCTGCAATTCCTGGGTGAGGTTATGACTCATGGTAATCAGCAATTCCGGTAGCTGGTCACGACCGAATGTTGGTTTTTGCAGAATCATTGGCAGATTCAAGGCATTTTGCACGATACGTCGGCGACCAAATTTGGGTAACCCTAACTTGGAACCCGTCACAATGGCAAAACACTCGGTAAACAATTTCACTCGCAAGTCAATGCGGTAACCGTCTTTACCTTTTTCACCCATCTGATAAATATAATATTTGTACAGGTCGGCACCTGTCTCAAAGAAGCCTTCGTTATTACGCACAAAAGCGCGATTTTCGTTTTGTAATATTGCCAGCGCTTCGAGGATCTGGCGCTGCATCAGCATTTCAAGGCCGTAATTGCCACGACGGATAAAGTCATTTTTGGAAAAATGATCATAATCTGAAAAATTGCCCGCCATGTAATCCCAGGCACTGGTAATAAAGTAGGTGGCATTAATGTAAGCCATCACTGGTGAACACAATTCAGCACATTCGAGCACCGGATACAGGTTCATCAATTGGGCATAAAGAAACTGATAATAATAATCGACCACTTCATTGGCATAAGGCACAGCTTCATCCAGCGCCATTTGCGCAGCTTCTCTGTCTGGATTGCCCAGATCGGCGAGGATCAGTTTGGTGAGGTTGTCGTTAGCCATAGCAATGACATCACCGCCGCCACTTAACAGGGGATCCAAGAACATTGCAGCAAACCCGGTGGCCCCCCAACGCTCGCGATTGACTATGCCCTTACCACGATAAGCCAACTGGCCCCATGCTTCAAAGTCTTCTATTTTGGCATCTTCTATCAAATCGGCAATGGCAGTATGTTCTTTGAGTTTGGCAATAAAATCTGCCTGCTTCATCGGCGGATTATTGACCTTGGTTTTGTCACAGACAATACCTATGCTGGTTAGGCCATTTTTAAGCGGGATGAACCAGATCCAGTAACCGTGGCCACTAAAATGATTCGTTGACAAGAAACGGCTTGAAGCCCCGTCACGCCATTTCTGGGTGCCGACACTATCAAAATCTTTAACACCGCTGAAACGGCCCCACGCAGAACTATGGCTCGGTACGTTTTCACGGCTGTAACTCTTCATTCGCCTGGCGACTACCCCGGCACGGCCACTGGCATCAACCAGCCACTTGCAGCGAATTTGATGGGCTTCATTCTGGTAGTTGAATTTAACGGTGTGCTCATTGTGGTGATCCAGTTCAAAACCGGTCACTTTGGCACCTTGCAAAACGGTAATGTCATCTTCGCGGTTCATATCGGTCAGAGCCGATTCAAAACTGGCGCGATCTAGCTGAAAAGCAGGGTGGGGGGGAATATACGTGGTTCCCTGTTCACTCATCTGCTCAATCGGCAGGCTGTGGTCTTCATTGTCAAAGAAAAAGCGCAGTGCATTTTTAGGCAACTGGTTACGGTACAAATAATTGGCTAAACCCAGTTTTTTTAAAAAATAATGACCAGTATTTTCAACGGTGGCTTCGCCGATTTTGGCTTTAAATTCGGTACTGACTTCAAGTTGAATAATTCGGATATCACGGTTATTTCTTTTTAGCTGGCGCGCCAAGGCAAGGCCTGACCAACCGGCGCCGATAATAGCGACGTCATATTTCGGCATTATAGATTGACTGTTTATCATGCATTTGCTCCTGTTATTTTTTTTCTTATCGCTTGCTTGATTATCGTTTGTTCGATACTAGGGTGTGTTTGCCATTTGAAATAATGGTTCTCTTTACCACGGTAGCGGGAATGGGGGTATTTCAGCGTGGTTCTTATTTGTTGGTAATACGCTGATTTATCGCCCTGGAGCAAGCTCAGCGCTAATTCATAACCGTCGATATCATTAACCAAGCACTGATGATCAAAACTGGCTTCAGGTAGTTTAATCGGGGCTTCACTATTTTTACCCAATTGCAACATGCCGACTCGGCCTCCGCCTCCGAGGGTAAATAATAACAAGCTGTTTTGTTTTAGTTTTTGTCTATAAAGCTGCAGTTCAAACAAAGGTTTCAAACTTAAATAATGGCGTTGACAACTTTCGATACTGGCTAACCAGTTGACTGTTTGCTGATTGACTGCCAACTGGTTGTCGAGGCCTCGTAACAGCGATTTCGCCCAGTTTGCACAAATATCAAATGAAACCGGTAAAACATGATCAGGTAAATATTTCAGCTCTTGATAAAGCTGACGGATAAGTATCTGCGTGCCTGTCATGCCGGGTTGCTGGCTAAGCAATTGGCATTTTTCTACAACCAGCTCATCCGGTGCAAGCTGTTTGCCTACCACCGAACGTTTCAATGCAATAAAGCCAACGCCCGGGACGACGTCCAGACCGTCTTGTGTATTATCGTTGCCTATGCCCAGAGAATTTAGGCAGCTCTGTTGGAACAATTTGTTCAGGTCAAGTGAGATCACCACGGTGGCGGAAAAATCGCTGTGATAAAAATCTAAAATACCCGCATGCAAACTGGTGCAGGCGGCACTGATAAAAGTCACTTGACAGTGATCGCTCAACCACTGATGAAATTCAATCACTAGGGGATCAAGCAGCACAAAAACCTCTCCGGCACTGACCAAAGTGACATGACTTGGTAATTCATCCAGCGCATTTAGTCGAAGCTTCAATTCTTCAATTGCCATGTTTGGATTGGCTGCGTCTCTTGCCCAGTATCGTGAAATAACCAGTGGAGCACTCATTAGTCAGTTACACCGCGTTGATGCAGACAGGCGATCAAAGGCTGCAAGGCATCAGTCGGTAAACCATCATCGCTGTACAACCTTAAGCTGACGCTGTTGTCATTATTATCTATCTCAATGCGGGTGAAACGATCTTCGATCACCAGCAGTGGCTTTATCAAGGTAACTAGTTTTTGCTCTTCGGATGCTAAATCTTCGAGTAAGAGAATATTGTCTGCCAATAGGTTGGCCGGTATACGCATACCGCCCGGCATTGATAGTCTGACCAGTATGGTGATCCCAGGCCAGCACAGCTGGGCTTCGGCGACCAGGTCGGATAAAATTTGGTAATGTTCTCGGACATTAAGCAATACCGGATAGGGTGAACTCGTGAAGTTGGCAAATACCGCAAAATCGCTGTCGGTAGTCAATGGCAACATCTGTGCCTCGGCAATTGAAGGCTTGTGGGCAAACGGCATGCGCTTGAGTGTACCGCAGTATTTTTGTAATTTTTTAGCCACGCGACCACTCCTTATTCATGATTAAAATGGTATCCGGCGTGAGCATCAGTTCAGCAATGGCGTAATAACCGTTTAATGCCACCGAGCAAGCCATAAAGCGTTGTGGTTGTTCAATTTTGTTGTTCAGACCATGAGTCAGTAATGATAACCAAGGATCGGCACCGAAGCAGTGACCGTGCTTGGCGTGTAAGTCAGGCAGGCGCGGCTGACCACGCAATAATTTTTCAAACATGATTTGCACATTAACCGGAAAAAACGGCAAGGCAACCACGGCACCGGCTTTTTTCATCATAGTACGACGTACTACGGTCGCGAATTCGGCGACGCCATTGTGGGTGACTGCCGAGCCGATAGTAATTTCGTCCGTCAAAGGGGATTCAACTTCGAGGATTACGGTAGTGATACCAAAACCAGAGTGCTGCCAGTGTTCGTTATAACGCCAGAATTCAAAATCATAGACGTTGGCATCTATGATACTGAAAATCATGTATTTGGCTTGGCGTTGCTCCAGTTCAGCCTGCTTCATATAATGGCGTAACGAATAACCCCATGAGGCACATTCATACGCATTGACGAAAGTATCCGGTTGGTGAACACCATATTCTTGTAGTTGGGCGGCAATGTCCGGCCATTTGACCGACTGGGTGGTGAATGGTAATTCAATCATGGTTGAGCATAAAAAATGTCGCTCAAACTCGGTGGCCGGGATCCCAGTTTGCTCAATCAGTTGGTTGACCTGTGGACCCAGCGATTGCACTAACAGAGACATCACCTCTTCAATAGGGCGAAGCTGGTCAAATAATGGCTGAGGTAAGGGTGTAAATGCGATGCCTTTAACCACCAAGCCTGATACTTTTTGGTGGTTTACATCTGTGCTCATCGTCTGGCCCGTTTAAATTTACTGTAAATTTCAAACAGACAGCGATATGAACTGCCTTCCATTTTGGTAAAGCCGAGTAAGTCACGTTGATCGTTAATGTCATTGACCGCACCTTTGACCACCAGTGATTGCAACAACTCGTTGCTGGTGAATTTTAATGCCAGTACACGGTCAACCGAGTGGATTGAGAATTTGTCCTGAGCAGTACACCAATTGGCTGTGTTGATCATAAAGTCAATTGCACTGCGATCCTCATCATCAAGGGTCAGACGGTTCTGGTCTTCTAACCATAACAGGTGATGCATTAACGACTTAACGAAGCGGGGTCGAACCATGGTTAAAAAACGGTTAACACTGCCAAGGCCCCCTTTGGAAAGAAACTCACTTTTGTTGACCAGCGATTCACCTTTAACATCACCCAATTGTAATTTACCATCGAGGAAACTACCGCCACAGGCCGTTTGTTGCAATGCTTGTGATTTCTCCGGTGACAACAATACAGTCATTGGGAAAGGTCGACCTTTTTGCTGGCAAACCACCATGGCGAAACCGACGTTTTGTCCTTCGATCACCCACTTTTTATCAACGTTCAAGGTGATCTGCCCATCATCAGCCGTGGTCAAGGTAGATTTCCACTGAGATAGCGTAGAACCACCGGTATCGGTCATCATAAAGTTGCCGAAGTGGCCTTGCTCCAGCCATTCATCGACCAGTTGACGTTGTTCATCACTGGCACATAAACCGAGCATGATCGAACCGAACAAACCTATGATTTGATGAAAATACGGGCCGAATCCTTCGCTTTTTACTTTGTCGGTCAATTCGTCGATAAATACCGTTTGCTCAAAACTTTCTAATGGTTGCTGCACCCGTGGCTCTTGCAATTCGGCCATTGGTGCAAAGGTGTCTTCGATGATCATGTCACTGTCCATCAACCTGATCACGGCATCATTGACTAAACGCTCAACCTGCGGAGGCACTTCACCGCTTAAGGCCAGAAATGAAGTAATACAGCGGCCAAAAATATTATGTACTTGGGTCATGGGATCACCTATTCAACAATGTAAGTAGTGGCAGCGGGCAATTGCAAAAACGGCGCAACGGTATAGCTAGCGTTATAAGCACCACAATGATCGAAAATGCAGATATCTCCCGGTTGCGGCAAAATATGGTCTGCGGACTGTTTGCCGATGACATCGTCTTTGCTGCACGAACTGCCGACAAATTTACATGTGGCTTTTTTTTCGCTTGGCTTTGATTGCCACAATGCTGGGGTTCTTAGCCGACGCAATGTATTTTCGGTTTGTGCCAACAGAAAGTTTTGTGCAATACCCCCGTCACAAATAACGTAGTATTCGTTTTCAATTTGTTTGACATAACGAACCCGTACAGCAAAATTACCGATACTTGCCATCAGGCCACGTCCTGACTCGTGTGCCAGGGTTATGTGTTGCGGAAGTTCAGCCAATTTTTCGCGGTAAGCGGCGTAATCAAATTTGGCATCTTGCCAGCGCTCACTGAATCCGCCGCCAAGGTTGGCAAACGACAAGGGCAGGCCGTAGCGTTTTTCCATTTCAGCAATGATAACTTTGACCGAATCTATGGTAGCCATAGCGCTGCGTTCAAAACTGTATGAGCCTTTAAATAAATGAAGCCCCATTAACGGTAAGTTTTTCGCTTTACAAAACTCTATGGCAGTACAGGTTGTATCCCAGTCCATGCCGAATTGATCCGGGCGAACTTTGGGATGGGCGTCATTAAACTGTTTTAACACTACCGGGTTAAGTCGCAGGATAATCCCGATTGGAGGGCGCCTTTCGGCAAGTTCGGCAACAATGTTAAGCTGATCAATACTGTCTATAATCAACCGCGCTTTACCCGAAATAGCTGCGCGAAAAAACTTTTTGTCGGCAGAAGGGTTATTGACGTAACGAATACGATCGCCACCGACAATGGTTTGTAGTTCAGTGATTGAAGCTACCTCAAAACCGTCATTCATAAAATTGGTGCAGCGGACCAATAAATCAGTATTGCTGTTGGCTTTGACTGAAAGGATCACCTGTGTGCCCAGGGCTGCTTTTAACGAATCGAAATTCTTCTTCAGCCGGCTGATGCTGTAAAAATAACAGGGCGTCGAAATTTGTGCTGGATTTTGTTCCAGCATTTGCATAATTTGTTGCACTTCAATTCTCCAGCGCTAATTTGGCCACAAGGGACTTTTTGTCGACCTTGGTGTTGGCGGTCAGTTGCATTTGATTGGTAAAGCGCACTTCACGCGGGCGGTAATCCGGATCGGTGTTGGCTTTAAGCCAGTCTTTAAAAGCGTCTTCATTTTCTTTGGTGTCGTCATGTAACTGCACACACAAACAAGCTATTTCATCACCGAACTTGTCTTTTGATTGAATGATGGCGGCCAGATGTACCAGTGTATTTTTCTCAATCAATGCTTCGCTTTCGGTGGGATAAATACAGAAACCAGCTTGTTTGATCAGCTCTTTGGTACGACCTTTGAAGTAGAAATAACTATCTTCGTCCTGAGTAAATAAGTCGTTTGTGGCCAGCCAATTATCGTCACGGTAGTTACCGGAGATTAAATTCGCACCAGCATTAGCTTTACCGTAATAACCTTGCATTACGGTTGCGCCGCGAACGAATAATTCACCGACTTCGCCGATACGTACTTCCTGGTAATGCAAGCCATCATCGCATTGAACACTGATAAACAGTTTGGCTTCGAGGCCGGGGATAGCAATACCGACAGAGCCTCGCTTTTTGTGGGTTTTATCAGGTGGCAGATACAAGGCACGTTTACATTCAGTCAAACCGTACATGGCATAAACGTCTAACTGCGGGATTAAACTCACAAGATCGTCAATCACGGTTTCGCCAAGGTGACCGCCGGTGTTGGTCATTTTACGTAGATGCGGCAACTTGAATTTTAACGCTCTGATGACTCTAGACAGTGAAATGGCCATGGCCGGAACCACGGGCAGCAGGGTAATTTTATGCTCATCGAGCGCTTTGATGACTTTGACTGGGTGGAAATTTTCTTCAAACAAGGTGACTTTGCAATCAAACGCTAAACTGAACAGTAGCTGGTACAGACCATAATCAAATGACAATGGAGAAAGGCCTAAAATATGCTCGTCGCTGTCGATTTTCAGATAAGTGGCAATCGAATTAATCGCGGTGATCACATTGTTATGGCTCAACATGATCCCCTTGGGATTCCCAGTACTGCCGGAAGTATAAATCAACAAGGCCAGATCGGTGCCGCAGACCTGACGTGTGCTGTTTTCTCTAAACAGTAACGGGGGTTGCGGTGAAGGCTCAAGTTCAGTGATGTCTTGATCTTTGATCACGGCATGCGCATAGCAATCATCAGCAATTTTTTGAATCGCGTCCATTTGCATGTCATGTTTGACTGGCACGACAACCGCACCTTTGTGCCACAACCACAAAAGTGTAGAAACTGTTTCAGGTGTAGGGGTTGATACCACAATGATTTTTTCACCAAAAGAAAATTGGATATTTTGCTCCAACCAGTCTTGATGTGCGGTCATCGTTTCATGCGTTAAGGCTTGACCAGATGGACAGAAATTAATCTGTCCGCCCCAGCGTTGCTGTTGTAATTTTACGCATAAATCGCTAAGAGAGAACAACATAATTTCACCTTTTCTCAAATTTCACTTATGTCAAAAGCTGCTAAAATTTATATCGTTAGCTGCCTTGCCGTTGATGTTGGTCTGACCAGCATATTGGAGAAAAACTAATAAAACAAGCATTACGTTGTACTTTTTTTAACAAGATAATGGCTTATTATTAACCTTAAGGTTACAAAATTGATCGGTATTAACATTTATGTTACATTTATGCTGCATTTATTTTACATTTACTGATAAATTAAACAATGGGGAAAATAATTTAAAAAATTAATTTTATAGAGGTTTATACTTTTTTTCGTCCAATATACATGCTCATATTGGTGGTAAAAAAAGCAGGGTTATTGCTGAGGGTAGCGCTTTATTTTCAATCAGGAAAATGACTCCGTGTTGGTAATTATAATAAAAAGTTATCAGCTTAATATGTTGACCAATTGTCCAATAATAATTTTAGCTGCTAGTTGATGGCCGTCAATGGACCAGTGTAGGCCGTCATTATCTAGTAGATGGCTGTTATCCAAATCTGTGAAGTGTGAACGCAAATCAATCACATTTTCAGCCTTACGGTTAACAATATCTGCTACTTTGTTGATGTGAACGTTACACCAACTGGCCATCAATGGTTTAAAGAAATCATGCTTTTCGACACGTGCAGGATCGACGCCAACCGGTGTTAGCCAAACCCAAGGGGCATGGGTTTGGTGTTTGGAAAAGTCGATCACACTGGCGAGATTGCGTTCAACCTCATCAATACTGGTGCAGGGTTTGTAACGACTGCCCCCTTGAATTCGAGCATCATTAGTGCCGCTAAAGCTAAAATACAAATCAGCCTTCAATTGAGCTGCGGGGATCACCGACCCCAGTAACTGGGTAGTGGTGTCGCCTGATACGGCAAGATTGATAAATCGGATATTGTCTTCGGGTCTGATAATGCCGAAAGAGCGTTCGATAATCGAAAACCATGATTGGCTATCGTCGGTTAAACTATCGCCGAGTACTACAATCTTAGCTTGTGTCTTAAGTGGCAAGCATTTTATCGCCCGAACGTAGTCACTGTCAGCGCATAATGCTTTGGCTGCGTCGTTAACCCGGTTGGAAAAAGTTTCTTTCATGGAGTTATAAAATTGTTCTCGCAGGCCAAACAGAGCAGCATGGGCGGAGCTTGAATACCCGCCGCGTAGAAACGAATATTTCTTTTCAGGATGAAAAAATTGCACTTGTCGTTGTAACTTTTCTTTGATGCTCATGTTGTCCGTCCAGTTATTTGACCGTTCACACCTTAACCAGTTTTTTTTGACTTGCCAAGGATTAACAATAATGAAGCCTTAAAAAGGTGGATTTAAAATATTAATTCCATCGTGGGTTTACATATAAATAACACAAGTAAGGTAACCGGCAATTCTTTGCAAAGAAGTAGATATAAAAGTAGAAGATGAACGTATTTAGCAATATCAAATATGTTCATCGAAAAAACATACATAGACTAAAGTTAAAAATTTGTTAATAAATCACAAAAAACAGTTGGCTTTTTCTCGATTGTCGATTATCTTAGCCAACAATTTTTTGCCTATTAACAAGGCGTTATGTGATATGAGCTATCAATATTCAAAAAACACTTAAAGGAGAGTTATTATGAGTAGTTTCAAACAGTTCCAAGATTTGGTAAAAAGTCATGGCGGTAAAGCAAGAAAGTTTGATCAAGGAGCCGGACTGAGTATGAGATGGGCTAGTATGCAAACGGGGCTTAAAGCTCAAGACGGAGTTTGTGCAGGGCTATCAATAGCTTTTTTAGGGCTTGATAGTATACCTGACTCAAAGAATTTAATGGATGACAAAAATACACATTTGGAAAAAGGTGTACTTGTTTATGCTGAGCGAATAGCACAATTTGGTGGCAATTACAGCGAAGGCATGACAGGATTTGATCAATCTATATCAAAGGTATCTATGTCAAGAAATTCGACGCTAATAAAATGTCAAACACCTGAAGGTATGGCTAAAAGTTCCCTTAAGAGCCCCTCTGGACGATCCTTTATTAAAGTTAAAGGTCACGCTTGCGCAGTTATTACAAATAAGCGTGAAAATAACTTTGTTTTTTTTGATCCTAACCTTGGTTTTGCAAAATTTGACAGTAGTTTAAAATATGTCCTTTTTGTTAAAGAGTTTTTTGGTTTTGGATTATATGGACACACTATTTTCGATTTAATCTATGTAAATTAGTATATTTTCAACGGTAGAAAGCTTTCAAGAACCTGCATGGAAAGACCGATATACGAGTTGTTAAACAAGAAAAATATAGTTGGCTGTTTTCACTATTTGAAGAATTTATCCAACTATAAATTACCGCTTATTGAAACGTTGTTATGTCTCCCCACATCAAGTTAAACCCTTAATCAGCAAACAACTGTTATGGCAGCAACAGCCACCCTACAGATATAAAGGTCGCTATGTCCGATACTCTTCATAGCAGGTTTAATATACCATTTGAGTTTTATTGTGGGCTTTTGGGACGTGTATGGTATCGCTTGTGGTACTTCTGTTTTGAAACATGGCTAAGTAATTCTCTTAGTCTTTCAATCTCATCTGACATTTATTCATTTTGTCCGCGCAATATTTCACATTCAATTTCTAATTCATAAAACTCATTTAGTGCGGCTTTAGCTGCTTTGGAATTTTCACCTGTTTTATATTTTAACCGGAGTAAATTAATTCGTTCTTGAAATTCAGGTTCGTCAGAAAGTATTTTAATTAGCATTTGTGCATCATATATTATTTTTAGCTTAATTTGAGCAAATGACGAGGAAGAGGAGGTGCGAATCACGAAAGTTATGGATTTATCACACTGTATTTAAGTCAACAGATGACTAGAATAGCTATGTCAAACAAGCTCATTTCTTGTGCGGCGGATTATACAGGTGCCCACGGGTCTTTCCTAGCGATTTTATCTAATTTTAGTGCATTTGTTTGCTCAACCAAATTAAACCTCCTAAAGTACCTTAAATTGACGCAAATAGTTTTCACATGATTTTAGTGTGGTATAATTGTCCTGTTCAAACAAAGAATTCAGATAAAAAAAAGAACCCTCAAATACTACGCCAATAGTACTCAAAAGTTCTTCTTTTTAGGTGTTAGCTGTTTCTATTTGAATAAACAAAAGACTTATAACTAGACCGTAATTAACAATGCAAATTCTAGTTTATAAGTTCCATTATTTCAATGAAAACTAATCCTCAATAGGACTTATATTATGAAAAAAGTTACATCAAAAGCTAAAAAAACTATCCGCGTCAAAACGATTAAAGAAAATGAAACGGGTCGCAACCTTCGTTTTAAAGACACAAAAACCAAGAAAGAAATGACAGACAAAGGTTTTGTTAGAGCCATTAAAAAAGGTGAATATGATGGTTATCATATTAGACGTATAAATGGCGTTGATACGCCTGTCTCAAACCCGAATGGTATTTCATCTGATAACTTGGGATAGATATACTGAGATATTAAAGCACCGATCGGTGCTTTTTTTAGTTCGGGTACTAGTGACACCCGAACTAAGTCCGGACATCCGGATTACTTCTTCTTTGCTATCAAACTTAATTTTACCGCTTTCATATATTGATAAAAAATAATGAAGCATTGTCATTTTCTACATTGAAAATATCAAAAGGGTGGTTAGATACCTTAGCAAGCATCCTTAAAAAAACATCTTCATCATCAATAAATTCCGGCATACTCACTAATAACTCCGTGTGTGTAACTTATTGCATAAAAATACTTACTTTTCTAACAAACTCAAAAGAGTCGCTTTTCTCGATTTTGGCTCTGTAAGATCTCTTTCCCAGTTCCTAAGTGTAAAATGTTTGATTTGGATAATCTCCTGATGGTAAAAAAGTGCGTGTGATGACCGAATGGGGCTGTAATTACAGTATCTGATTGGACTAAAAATCATGATGTTAGTAAAGGAAATGTTAAACACTTTCTTAGAGGCTTATCTAGCCAAAGTATGGCCGTGGAAAAGTAGGGCACTTGTATATAGCAATCACTTCACAGCCAATTTGGTCGCTCTCAATGGCTTAGACATAAATCACGTTTAAATAAAATTGGATTAGATATTACTTCGCCATTTGATGTTACTCGAATGCCTCCGGTTTTAATCCAACGAAAAGTAATTGAAGTTTCAGTTTTGTCAGCGCCTAGTTGGTATAGACAGCCGAAAGTTTTACGTTTAGTTTCATAAAATTGATAAGAATAAAAACATAAATACATAATGTTTTTTAAGCAGTTTACATAATGCACGTTATTAAGTCAGAGCCATGGCGAAATGATCCATCAAAGTTTAACCATAAAATATTTTTACCAATCCATTTTTAGATGGTAACGGTTTTCAATAAACTCAGGTTATGAGTATTGATGTTGGCCATAATGATGTTCAAAGACTTCAGAAGCTAGCTAATGAATTCAAGGGAAAATAGATGCATCTGGAGAAATGACTCTTATGAGAAGTGAACGTAATAGTTTATGGCAATCATCTTATGCAGACATTTATTAAAAAACGAACGATTAATCCACTTATTAATTCTTGCAAAATAAGATGATTGAAAGGTGTTCAGAAGAAAAAAATAATGTTGCTGTATCAACCCAATAATAAAAAAATAAGTTATTACATAACTCAGAGTCGTCAAAAGTAATAGAAGTTAGGCAAAGTTATAGCTTTGCGTAACTTCTAAACAAAAAAAACTTAATTGGAGTTTATTATGTCTAACCAATATTGTACTTTTCTACACGGAGGTATTTTTTGTTTTGGTACCTTGATAATTAATTGGCCAAGTACGAACGCCAAGTTGATGAAAGCTAAATGGTACCAAAATAGAAATCAGTGATTGTTCCTAGCTAAACTAAATGCTAGCAAAGTTTTATCCTGGCATTAAGCCGGTAACTTACTTTAGTACTTATTTGTTTTTACCTGGAGAAAGTTAATTGGTTTTTTGGTATCAATAGATTGGTATAATTAAATGGTGATCGGATGCCATTAATAAACTTTACTTCATCTGATTATGTTAATCCAAGTTAAGAACTAGATCTTGTGCTTTTTATATTCAAGAGGTTACGTGGATTTTGCAAAGATCATTTTCTAGGATTTCCAAGCTAACAGCTAGATCTTCATAGCGTTTGCAAGTTAACGACTAGATCTTCAACTCCAGGCTAAGAAATTCATACATAGCTAGGGCTGCGAGAAATCGCAGGTATATAAATACAATATATACAAATGCTAATAATGTCTAGGTTAAATTGGTAAGTTTAAAAGGGGGGGAATCATTGGAGGTTGTCAAAAGGAGATCAAATTCACTTAGTACTCCAAGGGAGGAGATCTGCATTGGAGACGCAATTGTAGTAGTTTTTGATATGTAATTGAAATATCTACATGTTCGGTTTTACGTCCAATATTGAACAAGTAGTCTTTTACGGCTTTAATAACAACTAACAATCGACTAGGTAGTTTTTTGTATCTAAAAAAGCGACTTAATGATGATATTATTCCTACGGGTGAAGTAAAATCCTTTAACCCATCATAAAATTGTATATGTTGCTTTAATTCAACTTGTGATACGGAAACTTGATCGAGCCCCTCAGCAGCCCATGCAATGACTCTGTGAATTTTTTCAAGGTCTATTGTTTCTTTATTCCCGTTACGCTTTGTAACGTAAAGTTTATTATTCAATTAAAGTTTATCCTCACTTATAACAAAGTTTGTAAACTACACTAATACTCGCTCTGCCGTCGGAAAAGGCTATAACCTTTCCCATAAAAATCAGTTTATTTAATTATTACAATCAAATAAATAAATCCTGAATTTAATGTTTAAAAATAGTGACTTAATATAAGTCGTTAAAATAAATTTTACTTTCCAATTGCTTCTATATATCTTCCTTACTTTTTAAAACTACTGTTTTTGTCGGTTGGTTTTATATTTTTCTGTTTAATGTTGCTAATCGATAAAGGCCTCCGTTTGGCTATTAAGTAAAAGCACCAAATTCCTAATGAAATATAAAGATGATTAATATCTTCAGCTCCCATTAGCATTTCGGTCACTCGTCCTATCAATCTGAAAGCTGCATAGCTTTTAAATGCGTATAGAAGAGTGTTCTTTAAGTTTGTTATAAAATTTTTCCCCATAAGAATGTTCGCCTTATTTATTGGGGAAAGGTTTTTAACTGATTTTCATGCTCGCAGTGAGAACGAGCTAATAATAGGTATGGGGGCAGTTGATATAAATACAACTGACTATTTTGTTTTAATTGAAGTTTTTCTTGGTGAAGACTCTTTCTTAATTAGCGATTTTAGTAACTATTACCGTTGATAAAATCCGTGTTTAATGAAAAGATTAACTTCTATAGAAATACATTGTTCATGGAAGAGTAGTTAATGGTAGTTTCTTCTGCTCAATACGCCTATGCAAATGATTGTTCAGGTGTGTTGACCCACATATCAAATGTTATAAAGCATAACTCATACACTTGCCCTGGTTGCTGTGAAGAAATGGTTGCGGTTAAAGGTAAAGTTAACGTGCATCATTTTCGTCATAACAATGCTATCTGTAGTTACGAGAGTTATCTTCACAATGCAGCAAAAAACGCTTTTTATAATAGATTTAATGAATCTACCGACCTTATAGTTCTTATGCTAGAAAGAGCTATAACTTGCCAGAGTAAAAAGAAATCGTTTTTAAATGATGACAGCATTAGCTGTACAAATTTGGTTGAAGCAAAATACAACCTTAGGAATTTGTTTAATGAAGCCTTTTTAGAACTATACGATAAGAGCACTGGCTTCACCCCGGATGTCATGTTGTCTAATTCAGATAATGGCAGCAAATGCTATATCGAAATTTTTGTTACGCATGAATGCACAGAAGAAAAAATAGCTTCTGGTATCCCTATCATAGAAATATCAGTTAATGATGAAAATGATATTAAATACATTCAAGAATCTGACTTTTCAACAAATGATATTAATATCTCATTATATAACTTCAGTGCAAAAGAAAAATCAGTTCAAGAGTGTCACCAAAACTGTAGTTTAATCTCTAACAAGTTTGAAACTTGGACCTTGAGTGCCAGTGGGCGCTTAAACAAACTTGTAAAATCGTTTAATCATTTATCAGAAGAAGATCTTTCGCTTAACAATTGTTGGTCGATTAATCTAGATAAGCGTACTAAGACAGAAAAAATCATCAATTTAGTGAAGGAAATGGACCCAAAAAATATCTATTCCAATTGCTTAAAGTGTATTAATGCTTCAGGTTGGGACGATGGACAAGTTAGTTGCGCAATAAAATACACTAGTGTGCCTTATACAGAATCTAAGGTCTGTAAGTATTATAAAGTAGTAGAAGCATGAGTAAGAAGTTAACAAAAGAACAAAAAAAGATAGTAGATCATTTCTATGGTCATGCACTAGTTAAAGCCGTACCTGGTAGTGGTAAAACAACTACTTTAATAATGCGAGTAACCAACTTGCTCACGAAAGGTGTTCCTCCTCAAAGCATACTCATCCTAATGTACAACAAGGCTGCACAAATCAGCTTTCAAGAAAAACTAAACATTGCAATTAGTAAATATAACTTAGCATACTCACCAGAGGTGAGAACATTCAACAGTTATGCTCTTAAGTTAATTGACCAAGCACAAAAATCTAAATTAATAAGACGGAAAACGCTTATAAGGCCAGAAGATTTTCAATACCAAGGTTTATTAAGAGAATGCTACTTATTCGGAAATAAAATGGAAGGTAGTTACGTTGATAATAATGATATCGAGAAGTTAGAGTTAAATATTTCAAACTGGCGCTTAGAAGAATTAACGCCTGATGATTTAGAAAATGACCCTAACTACAAAGATGTCGATGCAAGCAATAAGCGTTCATATAGAAAATACTGTGAATTATTAGAGCAATATAACCTTAGAACCTTTGATGATTCATTGATTGAAGCTGTTCAATTACTTCGTTCTAATCAATTTTCAACACCAATATTTAGCCAAGTCATTGTTGATGAATATCAAGATGTTAATTACATACAGAATGAATTAATAAAGGGTATAACTCAGGAACGAACAAGTGTGATGGTTGTCGGAGATGTTAACCAGTGCATTTATGAATGGCGAGGCAGTCGTCCTGATTTTATTGAAGGAATATTTGAAAGAGACTTTAAAGAAAGCAAAGTTTACAACCTATCATGTACCTTTAGATATGGGCACCAATTGGCCTATGTGGCTAACTCTGTTATTAGTAAAAACAAGGATCAAAATGGTAGTTTTTGTATAAGCCATCCTAACAATGCTGACACAGAGGTATCAATTCACCAAGGAGTAAATCTATTAAAAATCCTACAGCATTGTGAAAAAACTTCTACAACTGATTCTACTGCTATTATTGCAAGATCTAATGCAGACCTTATAGAGCCAGAAATTGTCCTTCAGCTACTAAACTTGCCTTATAGCGTAAAGACATCTCAACAGAAACTTGTTTCCCGACCTGAAGTTACATTATTTACGTTACTAATGTGTTTAGCTGTCGATGGTGATTTTAATAGGGTAAATCCTGTTAGGAATTTTCAGTCTCTAATAAAAAGCTTTCTAAAACAACTCGGCTTTAGATTACCAAAAGGTATGCTCAATGAGTTAACTGAGGCCATTACAAAAGATAAAGCCCAATTTTATAAAATAATTGAAGATTCTATCGACTTAAAACATAGACTTAACTACAAAATTTTCAATTCGCTCAAAGAGATTAACAAGTCATTTAAAGCTGAAGATGATGCTTCAGATGCGTACAAATTCATTAATGATAAAGACTTATTTTCAAATATTAGTGAGTCATCAATTCTGCGCAGAGAATCAAACGACCAAATACGCGGTATTAGTCTTATGCAGCAGATTTTGAATACCTTTGATATTACTATTAGTGATTTATTGGCTATCTTAATCACTCCAAAAGAACATCTAGAAAGTGACGTGCGTTACCACCTAACGACCATGCACGGTTCTAAAGGGTTGGAATGGGATAATGTTATTCTTATTGGTTTAGAAGATAAAGCATACCCTGGATCAAACACCGAACCATCAGTAATGAAAGAGTTAGCATCTTTGAATTCAAAAGGTCATGATGAACTTAAAGAGGAGAGACGACTATTTTATGTTGCAATAACTAGAGCAATTAAGCATTTACACTTAATTGTCCCCAAAGACAAACTTCTAGATGATTGGAATCGTAAAGGCTGGTCTTCAACTCCAAAAAAGGAAATAGAAGCTACACGATTCATATTTGAAATGGATATAACTTTTGCAAATGAGCTGACAAAAAAAATAAAGGCCCCTAAAGCTAACGTTAAACTTTCGCCTCGTTCAAAGCTATATCTAGCAAAACTATCTAGCATCACTCATTGAGCTGTGTGTATTTACAGTACTGGTGGTTTGTCCTATGATTAGTTATAACCAATTAATCATAGGACAACTTATGAAAAACAAACTGAAAGGCCAAATTAGGGAGTTAGATGGTAAGTTGTTCATAGAATTACCGGCACAAGTGATTGAAAAGCTATCGGTTTCAAACGGTGATAACGCAGAGTTTGGCCTTGGTAAGCAGATTCATTTATGGAAAAGCACCATATTGATGTACCAGAAGATATTTATAATCGCTTATTAGATATCTTTAAAACAGATGACGTGGTGTTCCAGTGGTTAAATAGCAAGAGAGCATTCTTCCAAGGTAAAGCCGCGATTGAATTAGTTACTACAGATGTAGGAAAAGAAAAGGTGTTTGATTTACTGGACCGCTTGGCAACAGGCGATATGTCGTAACTGGTATTATTCTTTATACTTTAAAAATTGAAGCCTTTTGTGAGTATCGAGTCTTTCGACTAAATCAGACTGCATATATTGATAAATGTCTTCAATCTCTAGATGCTCAACCTCGTCTAAATAGTGTTTACCAGCATTATCTTCAATCCTTTCTATATGCATGGGCTCCATAACAAAAACTCTATCAGCCCAATCTAATAAATCTGTAGTGCAAACTGTTGTACCATGCTGCTTACAATAGTTTTCACTAAAGTGATCTTCAGCGGTTCGAGAGCGTTGAATGTTGGCGGTGCAAAGGAACAAAATATTCATAAGACTACAACGTATTTGGTTGGTTGCTTTATAACGTAGATATTATCAGTGTAGGTACTAAATTCCTATCACATATAATAACCAGCTTACTGAGTTTACAGTCATCAACTTTATCCTTACTATGAGCCAAAGCGCTTATTAAATTTACTACGAAATATAAACGAGAGTAGTCAGTGGAAAACCTTACCAAGAATCAAAATATCTCGTTTTATGAAGAAAATACGGCAACGTTATTTGAGCAATACCAGTCCATTTCATTTGAAAACGTTCACCAATCCTGGCTATCTAAACTGACATTAAGTCATTACCAATCTGCTCTCGATATTGGTGCTGGTAGTGGCCGTGATGCATTAGCATTGAGCGATAAAGGGTTATGCGTTACCGCGATAGAGCCAGCAAAAAGCCTTATGGATAGAGGTGTACAGCTAACTGGGGATAAAGTACGTTGGAAGAGAGATATTTTACCTGAATTATCAACGTTAGCTTCTGAAACCTTCGATTTAATTCTTATTAGCGCCGTATGGATGCACCTAACGATAGAGCAACAAAGCCAAAGTTTAAAACGTATCCGCTGTTTATTATCTGACAATGGCGTGCTCATTATTAGCATACGCCATGGTGATTTCAAAGATGGTAGGAAGGCCTTTGATGTAAACGCTACTCGCTTAATTAATGAAGCTAATACTCATGGGCTTACATTACTTCACACAGATAACGACACTGACCAACTGAATCGTATCGATGTTTTTTGGGAAACGGTAGTTTTTACCCGTAAGTCTTAGATTTTATTATTGTTCCTTGGTACTATTTCGTTATTAAAAGTGAAACAAGGATTGTGATGTACCGAGGTCAGTTAACGAAGTGGGATAATGCCAAAGGTTTTGGTTTTATAAAGTCTTCAGAATTAAGTAGCGATACCTTTATTCATATCTCTGCGCTCAAGTATATGAGCCGAAAGCCTAAACAAGGCGATTACATTCACTTTGATATTGAGCAGCATAAAGGCAAATCCAGAGCGACCAATGCTCGTATCGAAGGTGTAAAAGCCCATTCTCCGTTTAAAGTATCAAAAAGTTATAAACCACGCTCAGGCAATAAATTTATCTATGCTGCCGTTATTGTCGCAATAGCTGCATTCACGTTTCAACGCGTTGATTTAGGCCATAGCAACCAAACGCCGCAAACACAATTTACACCAACGCCAATTCCAACAAAGATTACTCCTACACAGCAGTTTACCTGTGATGGACGACAGCATTGTAGCCAAATGACATCTCGTGCAGAAGCTGAGTTCTTTACCAAACATTGTCCTAATACAAAAATGGACGGTGACAACGATGGTATACCTTGTGAAAACGATTCAAGGTTTTAACTAATGACACTAGCATTCTATAATGACAAACTTCAAAGTATCAGACCTGACAAATCATCTGGTAGGGCTAAGCCACATAAGGTTTGTATGATGTTTGCTGTCATGGACTTGATTGAGCAAGGTCATATTCAAGATAACCGCATTTACTATGATGAAACACTAAAAAAGCGCTTCAGTTGGCATTTCATGCGATTAAAGCAAGGCAATGATGCAGATAGTCCGTTCTTACCGTTTTATCATTTAAAGTCTTCAAGGCTTTGGCATTTAGACGTATCAAGTGAAAACAAACCAGCGTTTGATTCAATCAAATCAGCGACAGACGCTAATTTGCGAAAGCTTGTTAATTTTGCATACCTTGATGAAGCGCTATTTGATTACCTAAAAAGCCCAAGTACAGCGCCGATACTGAGAAATGCGTTAACAGCAAACCTAGATACGCTTGAAGATCAATATGGCCGCTGGGCTAAATCCATAGGTAAGTCTGATAAAACGATTAAGAATTATGTCGGTGCGCTGAAAAACTCTATCCCTAATTGGTTAAGCGATGCAGGTGTTACCAAGCAAAGTTTACTTACCGTTGGTTCGTTTGTGGAATACGAAAATATCGTCAGTAGAACCTATGAAGTGCGGGAGTTTGTAGAAAAAGATAAACGTGGCAATGGCATGTATAGCGCAGCCATTAACAGCTATAAAGCCTTTTTATCCGACATCACACAAGCCGAAGTACAGCACGATATTGATGAAATCATCCTAGATAAAACCATCCCTGATACGCAAAAAGCCCTCATGGTAAATACTCGTGTTGGGCAGGGACGATTTAGAGAAGATTTGATTAACCATTGGCAGGGCTGCGCAGTAACTAAGTTTCAAAACTACTCGTTTCTTATCGCATCGCATATCAAGCCATGGTCTAAATCAGATAATGAAGAGCGATTAGATCCATTCAATGGTCTACTGCTTCTGGCCAACATCGATAAAGCCTTTGATTTAGGTTATATCAGTTTCGATGATCGGGGGCGAATATTGATATCCGATCACCTAGAAGAATACAACGCACTTGGAATACACTCAGATATGAATGTATTGCTTGCCAAGCAACACCAAGATTACTTGGCTTACCATCGTGAAAAGCAATTTAGGCAATAAAATATGAAAAGAACTAAAATTCAAAAAGGCGCAAAATTCGGGAAATATCGACTGCTAACTAGGCTTGGTGCAGGTGGTAATGGAGATGTATGGAAAGTATCAAATGAAGAGCATGATTATTTTGCTATGAAAATACTTAAAAATATCGATACTATTTCCTATAAAAGGTTTAAAGCTGAGGTACACATTCTATCAAAATTAAATATTGACGGAGTTATGAGCCTTTTAGAATCGCATTTGCCTGAAAATACAAAGCTTGAATTTCCTTGGTTTGTAATGGATGTTGCGGAAGACTTCGATAAATACCAGAAAGATAAAAGTGCATTAGATATCGTTGCTGGGTTCCTCCCGCTAGCTAAAACATTAGAAGCATTACACAACAAGAATATTTCACATAGAGACATAAAACCATCTAATATCCTGTTGTATGAAGAACGCCTGTATTTTACTGATTTCGGGCTTGTTAAATACCCAAAAAGAGAAAATATAACACCTGAAAGGCGAGATGTTGGAGCTAAATTTACAATGGCCCCAGAAATGCGCAGGTATGCTGACTCGGCTGATGGTCTTAAAGCAGATGTATATTCATTCGCCAAAACTATTTGGATTGCTCTAACCGGGGAAGAAAGAGGTTTTGATGGACAATATATTGCAAATAGTGTTTTGGGGTTAAAAAACTATCATAAGAATCTTTACTTGACGAAACTTGATGAACTGTTATCGCAAGCTACTGATAATGACTCAGCAGCACGACCGACAATTGGACAATTTATAATTCAGTTGAGGGAATGGTTTGAATTAAACGATGACTTCCAAAAAAGAAATGTTACTGAATGGTTTGAGATTCAACAAATACTATTTCCTTTAGGTAGTCCTGAAAATGCAACTTGGACCGATATAGACTCCATTATTGGTGTTCTCAATGAAATAGCGCAAGTCAAAGGCCTCAGCCATATGTTTTATCCTACAGGCGGTGGACATAATTTACTCGGCGCATCCAAGGCTAAAGAAAGCGGTATGTTAGCTTTACATGTATCTGAAAAAGCAGCCGAGCTACTCAAACCTAAAAAATTAACATATGAATCTTTTGGTTTAGAGCCCTCCTGGAATTATTTTAGATTAGAAGCAGATAACATCTCTCCGCTTGAGATTAAAGGTGCACACGAATTTAAAGGGATCTCTCAAGAGGTGACAGAAATTGAACCTGGCATTTATGTTGAGTAAAGTTGTTGGGATTATGGTGAATACAAGGGAAAGGCTTTGCCAACATTAGCAAGACCTATTAACCGGTTTATGAACGGTTCATTTGTGTTTTTTTGTGAAGCATCAGTTTATAACGGTCTTAGAGGTAAGTATGATGCATATGATGGCCAACACAACACCGTAGAAGAAAGTAATTTTAGAGAATTCATCAAAGAAGGGGCTGAATATTTTGCTTCAAGAAAACAATCTTCATAAAAAAAGTACCTTTACTTAGGTTAGTTCACTACAAATATTTATTGTGCATTCGGCTATTTATAACTTTATTAGATATTGAGTGTTCGACCACAAAATAATTACGAAGGGAAATTGTATGTGTAAAAAAAATCATAGTGATTTGTTACAGGACATGTGGACTACACAAAACCTAAATAGCGATGAAAAATTAAAAGTCTTTACCAAGCATATTGATTATGGAAAGGCTATTTTGGAGAAAGCTGAAGCCTGTGAAAACACAAAAGATTTATGGATTATATTTGAGGAAGTAATTAGCGAGTTAATAAACTCAAGCAATGAAGTTCAGCAGGTGTCAAATACAGTAAACGAATTAGAGCAAGCCAGCATTATCCACGAAGAGAAAATCATAAAGTTCAATGATTTATCAGACAAGCTTAGTTCCAAGGTAATGGGTGGTAACGAAAAGAAATTTGATACGTTGGACGACACAGTAGAACAGGCTAAAGAAACATTACAAGCATCATTTGAACTTAGACAAAAACTATTAAATATTAGTAAATCTATCTCATCTCATCAACAAAAAGTGTCAAGAGAAACGATTGCAAAATATAAAAAACTCAAAAAGAGCATAATAAGAAGCACATACGGTTTAGACATAACATTATCATTTTTTGTTTTAGGATTTTCTTTAGGTAAAGTTATAAATATTATATTTATCGATTGGTACATCATTTTGATTCCATCTTTTTTTATGCATCTACTGTCAAGACACTTTCTTAATGAGAAAATCGACAAGTTTTTACTTAAACGAGCAGTAAATAGGGCTTTCCCAATCATTGAAGAGGCTATTGGTTTTAATGTAAGCTACGATTTACAAATTTTTGACAGCATTAAAGGAGTTAACGAAAAAAGTGCTTTTTTATCCCTAGAGTCAAGATTTACTGATAATGAAGAGCGCCTAGACTCATTCTGATATGAATGTTTTACTCGCTAAGCAGCATCAAGATTACTTGGCTCATCATCGAGAGCGAAGATTTAAGCAATAGCAATAAGCGTATGAAAATCTCGATAAGGGGAAAACTATGCAGAATGATTCAGGTCCAGGTACTATTGTAGAGCCGGAATATATTGAATATATGGATCAAGAAGCCGGCTTGATAGACGGTGTTAGAACAATTCAATTAAGTGAAGATCATCGTTTATTTTTAAAGGGAGAATTTGGCAAATTTAAAATTTACTTCCTAGTTAATCATACTAGGTTTGAGATTATTCCTGATTCCGTAAAAAAAATATCAGATCGACAATTTTCAGCTACGATTAAAGTCGAGTTAAATGAAGGTGAAATAACAAATCACAATGTTGAGTTTAATACTCCGATCTTACCCTTTAATCAAGTTAGGGCTTATACTTACGGACTGACACCTGATTCGTTTGAGTTCAATGTTCCTGGCCATAAAAATGAATGTTTCTTTTGTGATTTATCATTCTTACGTGAGTTTGGTATCAATCCTCCAATCATTCCTTTAAAAGTCGTATATATTGGAATAGCAAAAGCTGAAAAGAGAGAGGCACATGATCGTCTTGTATTCATGTCAGTTCTAAAGGTGTTGCTGATTCCGCACAGGTTTCTATAGACACAGTATCAAGTTTAAGTTGGGACTTAGCTACAAAAGGAGCGAATAAAAGTAGTATTGCGAAGGTAGGTACAGCGGCACTTTCTGATTATGCTAGACAGATAGTAGAGCTAGATGAAGAATATCCTCTAATTGCTTATTACGGAACAAATAGGACACTATCTGCCAATACAGGTAAAGTACTTATAAATCCATTTGAAAAAGAAACTCGTGGTGACGGCTATGACTCTGCTTTAGACGCTAAAATTAATTATAACGTTATAAAAAATTGGTTCTCCAAGATTGAAGTTGATGAACTAAAATTGCGTGATGAACAAAAGAATCACAAGTTAATTCATCCAGCTAAACAATTAATTCAGGCTACTGTTAAAGCAATTGTAGTGAGAACCGAAAACGTTTCTTTTAATAAAAACACAAATGATGTTGTTGTATCTTGGAAAAATGAAGAAGACAAAACGATTTCACTGAGTTTAGAGCAGTTGAGTGAAGGCTATAGAAATATGGTGGCTTTAACCATTGATCTAGTTAGAAGAGCATACTTGCTTAATCCTAAAAGTGAAAATCCATTAAATATTAGTGGTATAGTTTTGATAGATGAAATTGAGCTACATCTTCATCCAAGGTGGCAACAAAAAGTACTCACCGATTTAACTAACTTATTTAAAAATATACAGTTCATTGTCACAACACATAGTCCACAAATATTAACAACAGTAAAAGGTGAAGCAATTCGTATTGTTTCAAGCACATTTGAACAGGCTGAACTTGTATCTTCTCCTTTTGGTGGTGAAAGTAACAGAGTTCTCTTACAAGTGTTAGGTGTTGAAGCTAGGCCAATAACTATAGTTTCTGAGTTACAAGCTAGATACTTTGCCTTAATTGAAGATGGTAAAGGCGAGGGCGAAGATGCCCTAGAATTAAGGAAACGGCTCAATGAACTAACAGATTCTACTGAGCCAAAACTCGATGAAGCAGATCTTGCTATTAAGCGAGTAAAATGGATGAAATCAAGAAATAAGCAGTAAAATATGCCTTTATATAATGTAGATGAACCTAGGGAGCTCATTGATTTTACCTCTGAAAACCCTTTAGCAACTTGGAACGAGTTGAAAGCTAATAGTGATGTTAATAACTCAGTTAAACGGGCCGCTTTTATAAAAACAGGTGGTTTATGTATTTATTGTGAACATAAACTGATACCAAAACTTGACTACCAAATTGAACATTTTCATCCTAAATTAGGTAATGATAATTCAGAATTTGGCGATGGTGTACCTAATAGAGCAATTGAATGGTTGAACCTTTTTCCAGGTTGTTTAGGCGGTACAGCGAGAAAAACTGAAGAGGTTGATCATACTGAAAGAACTGGCGCTAATAAAAAAAACAAATCTGCATTAACCTGTGGTCAACGTAAAGAAGATAAACCAGTAGAAAATAATTTTATTTCTCCTGAGTTATTATCTAATGACCTTTCTATTTTTAAATTTAATGAGTCAGATGGTTCTATATCAGTTGACGAACAGGCATGCGGAGCTTTAGGAATTGACGTTAGACTAGCAAGTAAGCATAGCCAGGATCTAAATTTAGATAGCAAACGTCTTCGAGGTATACGAGAAAAGTTTAGTTCGATTTTGGAGTCGGAGTTTAATAAAGCTTTCGAATTTGCTCCAGACGATATAGAAGGCTTAATCAATGAATGGCTAGCCTTAGATGAACAAGGTATTCACCAGCATCCTTTCTATTCTTTAATTGTCTCAAAGTATAAATAGTTTTTAATAACGCTACGTAAAATCTGCAGGGAAATAGTCGCAAAAATAAATTTAACGCACGTAGCGTTACGCAAAATAGGATCTAGTTGTTAACTTGCAAACGGTAAAATGTCAGTAAGCTAAAACACTAAATAGACTAAACAATTCAACAAGATAAATTCCCAGTGAAGACTGGATCCGATCCAGTGCTTAATTTGGATTAACAATTAACGACAGGGATAACCACCCTACAGATATACAAGCTCACTATGTCCGATACTCTTCAGTATTGGACATAGTGGGTGTAGTGTAATATACTGGCTTTAGCCTACGTTTCCTCATTAGAATTTAAAATCTGGTATTCAAATAAATGTCATCATCTAAAGATTCGACCGCTACCTTAATTAGCTCCTTAACTAAACCTGTTCCTTTATATCCACCATACATAGATTTATGTGATTTCGATCTTGAGGATTATCCTCAGCTAGATAAAATATTTTCAGATAATGAACCTTGGTGGCTTGAACAATTTAACTGGGGAAAAATATTCCTCACCTATATAGGTAGAAATAAATCTACCCACACTTATGACAGATTTAGAAATGACGTTGAACGTTTTCTTTTATGGTCCTTTATTGAAAAGAAAAAACCAATCGACCAATTACGTAAATCTGACTTACTTGAATATGCTGACTTTTGTTGGCAGCCACCAGTTACTTGGATTGGCACATCTAATCAAGAACGCTTCAAAATAACTAATGGTTATTCAGCAGCTAATGAACTTTGGTTTCCATTTAAGATTCAAGCACCTAAAAGTCAAAAATCTGAATATGTGTTAGATAAGAAAAAATACCGTCCATCACAACAAACACTTTCATCAATGTTCACCGCACTTATCGTGTTTTATAACTATTTAATGGCTGAAGATTTTTGTATTGGTAACCCTGCACAAATCGCTAAAAAAGATTGCCGCCACTTTATAATCGATTCACAAGTTAAAGAAATAAAACGTTTAACCGCTAGCCAATGGCAATATGTTTTAGATACTGCTGTTGAAATGGCTGATGAAGATCCTAACTTTGAACGAAACCTATTCGTAATTGCGTCATTGAAAACTCTATTTTTAAGAATTTCAGAATTATCAGAACGACCTAATTGGTCACCAACTATGGGACACTTTTGGCAAGATGATGATGAAAACTGGTGGCTTAAAATATTTGGTAAAAGCCGTAAAATTCGTGATATTACCGTGCCAATCGATTTTTTACCTTTTTTAGAACGTTATCGTGCTTCCCGTCGTTTATTGGGTTTGCCATCAAGAAATGAAAATTCGGTACTTGTTGAAAAAGTACGTGGCCAAGGCGGCATGACCTCCCGGCACTTACGCCGCATAGTGCAAAGTGTTTTCGATCTCGCCCATGAAAATATGCGTAGATCTGAAGGTGAAAACAAAGCGCAAAAATTGAAAGAAGCCTCTGCCCATTGGTTAAGACACACTGGTGCCAGTATGGAAATTGAACGTGGGCGCCCTCTTAAAGATATTTCAGAAGATCTTGGTCATGCCAGCATGGCAACTACCGATACAGTTTATGTGCAAAGTGAAAACAAGAAGCGTGCGGAAAGTGGAAAACGCAGAAAAGTTGATTAACCGCTCTACCCTGTAGTTTATAAATCGTTCAAAGATGGTAACCAAAACAGCGTTATACGTGATTATTTACCAGTAATGACAGCCGATGTTTATCAGAATTCACGTAGCGTCAGTTTGATATTTAAACAAACTGACGTACAAGCCTTTATAACATGGGGGTACAGCGGATTAATGTATCATTTAAACAATCTGAAATATCGCTAAACTGTTGATTAAACAACCAAAAAACTTCAATAACTAGAAAATAAATACTTTAAATCCTGTTTAAAATGCCCTACTACTATTCTTGGTTATTCAGCTGCTTTGGAACTTAAAGTATAGTTTTTCAACTCTTGAGTGTAATGTCCACAAGCAGTACAAACTTTCGCTCCTTCTAAAAAAAACGCCCTAAAAATGACTTGCACAAAAACAAACTAACCAAGTAAATACAATGACTTGCATGTAATTGTGGCCAGTGCTAAGTTTTATTTGTAACTGTTTTATTTGCAAATTTATTTCGTGAATAATATCACTAAAATGTCGCTAAATACCTCAAAGCGGTCTTAATAATTAGATCAACAAACTCCATTTTTATGTCAACTATATTGTTCCTTATGAATTAGTTACATATGTTTTAATTTTAGCTGCAAGCTAATTTAAATTTGCAGCCTGCGCTTCGATCTCTACCTTCCACAAAGGATTAAATAACCCAGTAACAAAAATCAATGTTGTTGGTAATCCACTGATATCAAAGAGTCTTTGTTTAGCTTTTGAATAATCGGATAGATGTTCTCTATCCGTTAGATAAAGTCTTACGCTAACTAGATCTTTTAGACTCATATCGTTAGCAACTAGCACAGCCTGAACATTTTCCCAGGCTTGAACAATTTGATCTTCGACACTAGTCAATAATTCCCCACTTGGATTGATGCCTAATTGACCGGCAATATTGAGGATTTGACTGCCTTTTTCTATCAAAGCACAGTGCTTATAGTCTGCTTTGGGGGTATGTACGCTGTTTGGATTCCAGATTTTATTCATTTAAGACTCCTATATTATAATGAATGAGTTAGTGGTAATTTGCCGTTTCAAATAAAAGTGATAAATAAAAATATGGGCCCAATGGACCCATAATTTAGCTTTTTATAATTTTGTTACTTCTTTTGCAATAGAAAGTAAAATTGAGGCTAACTTGGCTGGCTGTGAAAAATTAGGGGTATGACTACTATCAATACTATATCTTTTGTTAACTTTTCCGCTATACATAGCACGCTGAACTGAAATTGGTATTGCTCTATCTTGTGTACATTCAATATAGTACTTGGGTAACTGACCAAAATTATCATCTGTAATTTCAAGCTCATACATTAAAGGTGCTGCTGGCTCTGGCACTATATTAGGTTTAGCTGCGGCAAACGCTTCTTGAGAGATATCATGCGCAAAAGCATTTTGAATTTCATCTTCTTTAACCAATGCATAAGATTTATCTTCTGAAAGAAAAAAGTTATCTACTGCGATAGAGCCTTTCACACCTTGTACCGCCTTAATAAACGAACCACCTTTTGGCAATAAAAAGGCGCTTAGATAGACAATACCTTTTACTTTGTTTGGCCTTAATTCTGCTGCACGACTGACAGTGATACCATTAAAGCTGTGACCAACAAGAATAACTGGCTGGTCTTGCTGATCTAAAATATCAGTTAATGTTTTGACATAAGAATCCATTGTTATTTCAGCTGGGGATGTTTTGTCACTACCGTGGCCAGGTAAATCAGGAGCGAAAACTTGATGGCCTTTTTCTTTTAGAATTGAAACAACGCCTTCCCATTGCCACGCACCTAACCAAGCTAAGTGGACTAATAAATACGTTTCTTTTTCTGATGTAATCATTGCATGATCTCTATTGGTTGAATTATTTGTTTTTGCATTAACTGGTAAACAACTTATTAAAGTAATTATCAGGCTGCAGAATGCTATTGATATCTGTTTTCTCATTAACTCAATCCTTAAAATATTAAAATTGCTCTTCAACGGTAAAGTCATCTTCAGCGAAACACCAAGTCCCCTCTTTTTTGACCCAGAACTCTTTACTGATAAACCCCTTACCGACATTCATTGACCACTTGGCAGATAATTTAGCGCTGTCTTTATCTAACACTTCAATATGAATTTCCGTGTAGCTGAGGTTAGTTGCACCAGTACTACTGACAAAATTTAGCCAGAAATCATAAATTTCAGTACGGCCTGTATATTGCCCCATAGGTCTGGCGTCCATGACGGCCTGCTCCAAATATTGTTCAGAGCAATATCTAATATCTCCTCTATTGAATGCTTCTATCCATTTTTTACTGGCATTTAATACTTCTGCCTTAGTAGTACTTATCGTCATAATTGTTTTATCTTCTCGTTAAATGAACTGTACGCTAAGTTTATAGTTAAGTTATTTGCTAATAAACATCACTTTTGTTAACTTATTGTTTATGAAAATTAAACAAAAAAACCTATTTCACTTATTAATGGTGTTCAGGGAAGTTATAAGACAAGGCAGTTTTACTGCCGCTGCTGAGAAATTAGATTTAACAAAGTCGGCTATTAGTCAATACGTCACTCGTCTAGAGCAACATCTTGGTGTGCAGCTATTAACTCGTTCAACCAGAGCATTAAGCTTAACGAGTGTAGGGCACAAATTATTAGAACGAAGCGAGGAATTAAAAACCTTGCTAGATATTACGATTGATGAAATTAATAATATCAAACAGCAACCTACAGGTAGTTTGAGTATTACCGTACCTCAGGCATTAGCACAGCCCCTTGTTTTACCCGCAATTAAACTGTTAAACAAACAATTCCCACAGGTCGAACCACGGCTTATTGTGGATGATGGTAATTTAGATATTATAAAAAGAGGCATCGATATTGCTATTCGTGTGGGAGTACTACAGGACAGCGAGTTAAAAGCCGGTAAGATAGGTGAACATCGTGAAATATTAGTGGCATCAAGTAGCTATTTATCTTCGTTGGAAAAAAAAGTAACTCTTAATAATATCGAAGAGCATCCATTTATAGCCACTAGTTGGCAGACAACAAACCTAATCCATCATTTTCAAGATAATAACAATACGCAGTTTGATATTTGTTTAAAACCAAAATTTGAAGTAAACAGTGCAAATGTTGCACTTGATTTGGTTTCACTTGGATTAGGAATCGCTTTGTTACCTGATATTTTTGTAAAAAAACATATTTATGAAGGAAAAATACAACATGTTTTAGAGCACTTAAAAGGGAAAACGGATAACATCTATTATGTCCACGCATACAAAGAAAACGTGCCATTAAAAGTAAAATGGCTAATCGAGTTTTTGAAAAAAACTATGAATAATAAATCATAACCCTTTAAATAATTTTTGTGGCCATCCCCTCGAAAAAATGATGCAAGTTGATGTAACTATAAATGCAATGTAACGTTATTTTCAATACTATACGAGTAAATAGCTACTGTAATAATATATGGTAACAAAGTGCAAGTTAGCTGAAGTTTTTATGTTCTAATTTGCACTTTTATTTATTCAACGTTTCGCCTGTATGCTCATAAACTCCGATCCTAAACAAGTGGCAGCACTCTCCGGAATCAATTACTTTGGAACCAAATATCCTAGCGATTAAATTGATCATGATTAAGATAATGAAACACTTGCTTGATTACCTTATTGTTTTTCATCATGAACGGATGTGTCACTGGTAAACATATATGATCTCTCATGCCATCAAACTTGCTGTTTTCGACGGATCCCTTACCGTCATCTACTTTCGGCATCATTGTAGAAAGTACCAAATTTATACTCCGAGTTCCCGCAATAATACCCAGATCAAAATTTGCTGAGCCTAGTTTGTTTGGTACGCTGCTAGCTTCGGTGCCAAGTTGCACACCTCCGGGTACATTTCTAAGTGAATCAACAACCTGACTTCCCTTATTTTGCTAACCAATGCGGGGCGTCCTTGAGAATTTCTACACCATACGATGTACCAATAGCATGTAAAACATCGCAAGCTATTATCTGCAAGGATTGACCTGTAGGAATCTTTTAGCTAAATTTACCAAAACGTAGATGAAATACACTTCTGATTATCACTAAGAGTTAAAGAATTTAAGACGAAATTGATAGAAGCGCTCAGTTTTATAAACTTGCCAATCTTGCTCATTCATCATTTTCTTTGAAGTTGCACGTTCATGAGTTAGTGTTGTCTCAAGTTGACTTAATCCCTGTTGGTAGTTCGTTATTTCCTGTGTTTGCTGATTAACTTGTTCTCCTCTGCTGGTTATGGATTGTTGCTCATTGGCAGTGAGGTATTTACTCGCTAATTGAGCCTTGATGTTAGCGCTTTGCTCTTCAGTCATATTTTCAGGGATTAACTGCAACGCCGCTTCATATTTGGCTATATCAGTGTTTAATGAAAAGCTGTCTAAGTCAGCGCTGTGTTCTTGTAACAATTGGTTATATTGCTCAATAAAGTCATCGGCATTGTGAGTTTGGTTAAAGCGATTATCCGGCTCAGTTAACGATAAGCGGTAATCATAATAGGCATCTTCCAGCTCGAAAAATAACTTGGCATCTTTACCCCACACTTGTGTTCTAATCGCTTGAACATTCGCTATTTTATCCGCCAAGCTAGTGTCCTTACTGATTAATAACTCCCCCATTAAGCGCTGTTGTTCCTGTTGGTTATCAGGAAAGTTCAGTAAAAGCAGATAACGTTCTTGATTAAGTAATAATTGCTGCTGTATTAGCAATTGCTCACAGTTATCATAGCGACGACATTGCTGCCAGAATGTTGTTAGCGCCGTCATTATCTTTTGACCTTGTCCATCTGCTAACAGGTTTTTCTGTTTGGGGAACTCCTGATTAATGTCTACCTGTGGGTTTGTTTGATTCGACGTTATTGTCGGTTGTCCTGTTGCCTCAGCATTTTTAGATAATTGAGAGATCGTTTTTTCCGGCTTAGCTGAGCTCATTATTTTTTCATCGGTAATAAAAAAATAAACGCTGCCAAGAATGGCAACGCTTATTAGTAGTAATGTCACTCGCATTAACGGATCACCGCTTTAACCGGGAAATGATCGGACAAATTCCAATGCTTCCATAAACTAGCAACCGTGCTACGGGGTATTTTGACTGTGTTAATGTTTTCGTTGCGTTTGGCAAACTCATTACTCACCACAACATAATCAAGATATTCAATATTTTCACCACCCGATAACGCATTTCCGGCAAAAGAATTGATACGCGGATCGAACGTTGATTCTGTATAACCCGCATATTGAGGTTCATCAGCGCTAAGGTTGGCAAACATCTGTTGATAGTCAGTTGGGAATTTACGTTTGTTGACATTAAAATCACCTCCATAAACCACAGTATCGCTGGCGGGGATATTCTGCGCTTGGGCAAAGTCACGCATCTGACGGAATTGACGTTGACGATAATCTCGGGCGGTATCTGTATCAAATGATGCCGTGTGCGTTGCTAATAGGTGGTAAGCCTTACCATTTTTAATAATTTCAGCATAATTCAGACCTTTGTCTGCAAAACAGTCGGTACCAGAACAATCAGGGTAAACGTATTGTCCTTCATTAACAATTGGATAGCGACTTACGATTATGACACCACCGTCATAAATATTAGCCCCAGGAGAATCTAGCATCTTGGTTTGGTATGGATATTCTTTAGCAAGCTCACGTAAAAATGCATCACGCCCAGAAGCAAATACCTCTTGTAGCATTAAGACATCATAGCCTATTAAATGTTTCGGTATTTCCTGAAAACGGTCATCGATGTGTTTTGCAATTACTGGCAGAGCCCATACGTTATATGACATAATTTTGAGAGTGTTTGCGTCTGCTACTGGCTGCTCATCAATCTTTTTCGGTGTGATGCTGTAATAAATATCATCATAACGTTTAGTTTCACTCGCTTTAAAGGCAATTTCAGTATTATTGCTGCTACTGTTATAGCGCGATTGATGACGGTGAATCTCACGATCATTGCTCCAATTCAAAGAAACATCATTGGTACTCGCACTATGATCAAGTGTTGATTTATACCAATATCCTTTTACTTGTTGTAACAACGACAGTGACTCGCCATTTTCATTAGTCACAACAGTTTCGAACTGATAAGTATCACCCGAGTTAACCCCTTCCCAGCGATTAAAACTTAATAGCATTTTTGTTTCCCATGGTTTGAGAGTCTGGATATGTTGTTGCCATTCTACGCCTTCCTCAAGTATATCTGAACCGCTATGGTTCACTTGAATCGACATGGTCTGGTTGGAGTTATTTGTCAGATATATATCACTGTCGGCAAGTGCTGTTGCACTCATAAGGCAGCTGAAGCAAGTCGTGGTTAATACCTTTTTTATTACATTTTTTTGTATATTCACATCAAATCCTTTAATTGTTGATCGAGCCAATATGAGATTAAATTAACAATATGACAGTAAAAATACAATAATATTAAATATTTACTTAAGTGAGTTAAAACAATAAAACAATAAAACAAAATGGCCCCATAAAATGAATAATTAAACAGACACCCACTAAAAAGCAGCTCAATGAGCTGCTTTTTAAATTTAGCATTTGCTAAGTCTTACCTAGGAATGACTTAGAAGTTGTAAGAGAAACCTACTTCTAAAACATTCTCCGAGCTACCGACTAAGTTGCTTGGCATGGCATTTGATTTGATGGTGTGATCACCAACACGGGTAAAACTTACAAATGGCATGGCGTTTTCAAAACCTAAGTATGCCGCACGTACTTCGAAATCGTCTGACTTACCTTTAAACTTTGTTGAGCTTGTATTTACAGGAACCATGAGCTGCTCGGGAACCGGGTATGAGTTGCTGTAACCCGAGACATCACTAAACTTAGTTTGTTTCCAGCTAGCTGATAATAATGCAACATTATCAAGTTTGTAACCGACAGTTAATTCCATTTCATGATTACCGACATTAGCATTAAATCCGGCTTGAGGAGCTGTTTCTATAACTGGGTTCATTGAACTATCAGATATTGGACTGGTAACAATACTTCCGATACTAAAATCATCATCACTTTTTTCATAAGTATAACGTGCCGCAAAAAACAGTCCGTTGTCTAAATGGTAAGCCGATTGAAAACCTACTGACCAAGTATCGCCGACATTGTAGTCAGTACCTGCGTTCCAATTTGTTCCATCGTCCATTTGGATACTGGCAAATGGGTCTAAACCATAGCTGTAATCACTGGCGTGGTCACGGAATGTGTAACTTGCTTGTGGCATGATGTAAAAATTTTCTGAAATGTTGAAGCGGTAACCAGCACCAACTGTTGTTGCTTTATGACCTGAAGTTGCGCTGTTCCAATCGTAAGTTGTTTCTCCGCCGATGAATACACCGTTTTCCATTCTGTGTGTTGCGCCAATAACGGTTTCGTTAACATCATTTTGTGAAATGGCTGCAGAAGTGTTGGTGCCTTTGTCATTAATAAAAGCTACATCACCGAAAATACCGTTACCGCCAACTGAGGCCATTGCAGAAGTAGAAAGCGCTGCACTAACGGCTAAAGTAATAGAAAGAATCTTTTTCATGTAAATCTCCATAAACATTTTGAGCTAAGTGATTAATTTTTATAAAACCAATACAACAAACTTAGCTAGTGAGTAAATAATAGTAGAGCGGAGGGACATACCTCTGCCGTTCAACTGGTGCTTAATATACAGAGACCAAAACTTAAAAAAGTTAAAGTTCGTTAACAGACTGTGAGATAAATATTTATTGTGTGTGATACATGTGTAAGCATTGTGTTAAAAAACTAAGCTGTAGCTTAGTTGTACCTTAGTACCATTATAAAATTCAGCTAGCGACACTACTTGTAATCGTACGCATCTCGTTACACCTTAAATGGGTGTTTATTCAATATTAAAAGTTTTGTTTGATCAAAATAGTTCGATAAATGACCGACTTAGTTAAACAGCATGATTAATATGCAAGCTTATGCGCTATAAAATGTTCCAATGGAGGCAATGTTAAACAAATTTTTATAGCTAGATAGCCAGAATCTTTACTTATTTAACTAGTGGGCAGTTTTTTTATCGCATTGTTTACTTGTTTGGGGTCAATTAAGGCTAAATTTAAGCCGCGGATTTGTTTATCTTCATTGAAATGGATAAAGGTGAGTAATTTATTAAGGTGAAAAGCCAGCCAAATGATAGCATTTGGCTGGTATATTTAAGAATTTGTAGCTATTAGATGGATTTAATATTCATTAATTTGTGGTGGCCAGCGGCTTGTTCCTGTTTGCGCCATATGATTTATACCATGTTCAAATATTTTATCTCCCACATAATTAGAACGTTGTGGTCTACTAATCAGGTAACCTTGAATCTTTTTAACACCTAAGGTCCTTAACAGCTCGAGTTGCTCTTTATGCTCAATACCTTCAGCAACTACTTTTAATTCAAGTTTTAAAGCCATATCCACAATCGAGTGCAATATTTTATGATATTTAATATTATGTATCGCCTCGGTAACAAACAACTTATCAATTTTTAATACATCTACAGGTAAATTAGCTAAGACAGATAATGAACTAAAACCAGTACCAAAGTCATCAATAGCAATCATTACTCCATCAGAACGCAGTTTTTCTAGCTCATTGAACAACTTATCTGATGCTTCAATAAAGCAGCTTTCAGTAATTTCTAACATTAATGAATGTGCCGGCAAGCCCGATTTAGCAAGGCTCGCTGTGATCCAATCATACAAAGATTTATGTTTTAGCTGAATAGGTGAAACGTTAACTGAAATTCGCACCTTTTTCATTCCTGCGTTATACCAAGCCGCCATTTGACGACAAGCTTCATCAAGGATCCAATCCCCTAACTCGAGTATTAGATTAGAGTCTTCTGCAATTGGAATAAATTCATCGGGTCCAATAGTCCCTTCAGCAGGATGTTGCCATCGTACTAAAGCTTCAAAGTAACTAATTCCATAATCGTTAATTTCAATTATTGGCTGAAAAGTTAAGAAGAAATTAGATGAGTCTAGCGCCTGACGCATTTCATCAAGCAAATAATGATAACGGCGTAATTTAGCGCCCATTTCAGGGGAATAAATACGATAAACGCCCCGACCTTCCGTTTTAGCGCGATACATAGCGACATCAGCCATTTGTATTAAAGCGTGTGGGGTCGCAGCACTATCCGGGTATATTGCAATACCTATACTAGCACTAATTTTTATGGTTTTATTGCCTAAAATAAAGTCTCTTTCTAATTCTTGTAGTATGTCAATTGCTACACTGATGGAGTGCTCCGGATCCTCTAAATGTTGAATAAATAATGTAAATTCATCGCCACCTAAACGCGATAAGTTATATTCAAGGGCATTATTATCTTGCTTAAAACTAAGGTTTTTTCGACGTACTATAGACCTTAATCGCTCTGCTACTTGGATTAACACTTCATCGCCAAAGGAGTGACCGTAAGAGTCATTTACCGACTTAAAGCCATCGAGATCAATAAAGAGTAAACCACTCTTTGTTCCTGCTGCAGCTGTTAATGTTAACTGCTTATTTATATGTTCTAAAAAGTGATATCGGTCAACGAGGTGAGTTAGCTTGTCACAGAAGCTATGTTCCTCTGCCTTCACTTGGTATTCATGGCTAATCTGCTGTAAAAAATCTAAAGAGTGATTTAAACCATTTATATTCGCTGCGCTTTGATGGTTATTGTTACTTAATTGATAGCTGCTGATAATACTGTCAACTTTACGACAAAGCGGTGCAATCTCTTTACTCACTTTGTTACGGTAATAAAATGCATTAATTACAATGGTGGTCAGTGCGATAAGAAATAACGCAGCAAAAGGGATAGCCATATCAATGAATGAGGCAAATAAATGCTCTTCAAATGAGTGTATGTTAACTTTATTATGCTGTTGCCCTGAGATAATAAAAACTTCATCTCGATATAAATAGCCTTGCGGATTTAACAGTACTGTTGTTATCAACTTGTCAAAATGACTTAAGGTAACCAGCTCAGCTTTATCAACTGTTATAAAGCTATTTTGAGTCACTAATTTATTGCTATTTTTTGCCATTGAAGCAAGTAATAAAACATAGGTTAACAACAAGAATACTGACATGAAAAGTGCATTTGACTTCCACGTACCTGTTTTTATTTGCTCCATTAGCATACCTCATCAAAAATAAAACACATATTGTAACAACTTGTAACAATATGCAATGATAAAAGTAAAAAAGCTCCTTTAGGCTTTTGTACAGGCATCCAATTATTATGGTTTTATTGGCGTAGCTGATAAATTTTTGAAATAGATATTTATATTTAGGCTTACTTTCTTATTATTGAGTTTTCTATGTCTAGTCTTTAGTCGTATTTATCACCAAAGTGATATTGCTTCAATCGTCTGCTTTAAGAGCTAAAAGTGGTAATAAGCAGTTCTAAAGTGTTTTACAAGTCTCTACGTAGGAAGTTAAAAAGTACAAATATGCCCTACTGGTATTAGCCGCTCATTATTTTTCATAGTTGAACTGCTTGTTGGTTAAAGAACATCGCTATACAATGACGATGTTTATAACCATCGAAGCATTCCTCTTGAAAGACAGCGCAAGTTCCAACATGAAATCAAGCCTAAAGAAAAGCGCTAAACATAGCCTTAAATTAGGTAAGCGATTACAGCAAATAGAAAAAATGGCGACTTCAGAAGAATATGGCCATATTTGGGATTGTTGTTGTGATCATGGCTTGCTTGGCTGCGCTTTATTAAATAGGCAAGTTGAGGCTACTATTTCTGACACTTCTTCGGATATGCCCGTCAATATAGTGAGTAACACAGCTAGAAACAAAGATAGCGACATCCATTTTGTTGATATCGTGCCCGAGCTAATGGCTGAACTAGAAAATAAACTACAGCGTTTTTATTCAAGTTCATTAAATACAGTCATTGCAAAAAACTGGCAAACCCACTGTTTAGATGTGGCAAAGCTGCCATTAGATCAATACGATGGAAAACATCTGGTTATTATTGCCGGGATTGGCGGAGACTTGATGATTAAGTTTATTGAGGCTATCAATCAGCAGCATAAAAGCTTAGCGATTGATTTCTTACTGTGCCCTGTTCATCACCAATTCTCATTACGTAGTAAGTTAATCGAGTTAGATTTTAGCTTGATAGATGAAGTGTTGGTGGAAGAAAACCAACGCTTTTATGAAGTATTGTTGGTGTCATCAAGCAGCGCAGCGGAAAGTAGAGTAAATAGTAAAATAAATCCGGTTGGCGATAAAATTTGGTTGTCAGACCCAAGGACACAATTAACTATAGATTCAAGCGGCCTTTCAATAAAAAACTCAAAAGAGCATTCAAGAAAAGTATCATTAAGCCAAGCTGAAATAGCAGATAAATACTTAAATAAAACCCTTAATCATTATCAACGTATGCAAAAGGGTTTGCAGCAAAGCAATAAGCAAGATAATCAACAAACAAAGACCAACAATGTTAACGTGGATGTTCAACACATTATTGATGCTTATCGTGCGGTAATTTTACCTGTTTTAGTAAACTAACGATTTAATTTTACTTATTATAACTGCAACCTTCGGCACTATTGTTGGTGTGTTAAACCTGTTTCAGTATTTTCAAAACCATGGCAGATATAGTCGAGGTCAGGTCTTTTTTTCTTGGCTATTTTATGGAAATGCTCAAAACCTACGGAAAAGGCAAATGGATTGGCGTTGTAATCGGCATAAGATTGATCGTTACCAAGTTTAGCCTCTCTAATTCCTGCAGCAAAAGAGCTTAAGAAATCATCGCGGTTGTTAATCAAAATGGTTATAGCATCACCGGCTTCTTCTACAAGCTCTAGTGCGCCCAATTCAATATATTTATCAACCACGGCACTATTGAAATAACCACAGTATTGTTCAGTTTCAACATCATATGAAACCTCAGCATCAGCCCCTGCTTCCATTAATGAGACAAATAGCTCTCTTACCTTCTTTGAAATCACACACTATTCCTTACTTCGCCCATCTTCAGGGTATTAATTATCTTAAGCTATTTTATATTAAAACTTAGCTATATAGAATTTATACTCGTTGTTCATTACACAAGGTTTTGACGCTTTAGCTATTCAAAGTAGTGCCTACATTGACAACAACTATGATTAACTATTATTTTTAAAATACGTTGATGATTGCCTCGATTTATCAACTTGTAGAGTAAAAATATCTGGTCTTGCGTAGTGACCGGCAACGTCTAAAGCTCGCTTTGAACTCGCGGCTAATTCAACATCGATGTCTGCGATGAGATAACCTTTTTCTTTTGATAATGGCCCTGAGATGATTTCGCCACTAGGAGATACAATCAATGAGCCTCCTGGATTAATCCATTCTTCATCTATGGGATAAAGTTCATCAAGTTTAGGAAAGTCCTTGGGGAGATCTTTTCTTTCTAAGGCAACACCACATGATAAAACCCAACACTTAGCTTCTCTGGCAATATGCTGCATAGTGCCAACCCATGCTTCACCACTGTCATAGGTTGGTGCAATATATATTTCCAAGCCTTGAGCATATAACGAATACCTTGCTAAAGGCATGTAGCTTTCCCAGCATATTAGGCTGCCAATTTTTCCGACGGGGGTATCAAGTACATTTAAGCCGTGGCCATCGCCCATACCCCAAACCATGCGTTCAGGATTCGTTGGCATAAGTTTACGATGATTATTAATGATTTTACCTTGGCCGTTAATGGTTATCACTGCGTTGAAAATTGTTGCTTGGCTATTAAGGTTATCACGCTCGTTAATACCACAAACTACAGTCACATCATTATCTTTGGCCGCTTCGAGCATTGGTTTGAGGTCATCAGAAGATAGATCAACCGAATTTTTAAGTAACCTAACATGTAGCTCTTCATTGGTAGTCCAATCGCCACCTGGTCTGAGTCGCCATATCCAAGCAGGATATCCTGGAATAAATGCTTCCGGGAAAACAATGAGTTTAGCGCCTTGTGCAGCTACTGAGTTAATCAACTCTGCCGCTTTTTTAATGGTACGTATCTTATCAAGAACATAAGGTGCCTCTTGAATGATGGCTACTTTGTGCATAACTGCCCCTATAGTTAACTAACAAACTCATAAAGATAATTATAGGTGAATACTAACGTTATTAGCTTATTAGTAACTTTTGTTCCTTGCTCTAATCTACCCAGAGATGTATGACTAAGGTCAGTATGCTACTTATTTTAACTTGAGCAATATTTATCATTCTGTAAATTTGAACATAAAAAAAGCCCTTAAAGGGCTTTAAAATTTATAGCAATGAAACATTCTTCTCGGTGCTATGCCTCAGCTAATTTTTGATGCCCCAAAACTCTACTGAGAAATACTTCTACGCCAATAAAAGCAAAAGGAACAATTGAGGCAATAAATAAAGACAACCAAGTGAGTAATGACCACTGCTGCTTATTAGCAACTATCAAAGATAACAAAAGGTAAAGCATGAATAATACACCGTGGCTCATACCTAATAGAGACACGTAATCTCGGCTGACAAAGCCAAGGGTAACGCTTAATAAAATTAAGAAAGATAAGCCTTCTAAAATACTGATGACACGAAAATACTTGAGCATTATTATTACCGGTAAAACGAAAACGGCATTATCCTGTGCCAAGAGCATGGGGTCAAACTTATAATTGTAGTTAGTTGCTAACCTAGCTATTAGCTGGGTAAATAATTAGCTGTTTAATTCTAATGTTTGGCACCATTTACAGGCATTAAGAAATTCTTGCTGGATAATCTCTTTACTAAGACCCTGCTTAGTAATAAGTTGAAGAATATTCTCATTATTGTCTGAAATAAATGCCGTAGTTAAATTTAATAACTCACCTAATACACCATCATTCGCTATTAATGCTTTTTCAATAGGACTAGCCAATGGCATCGTTTTAAGAATTTCGGCAACTGGCATGGAGAGAATAACTTCAATAGAACTCAGTAAGCCGGTAATAAAGGCAAATTCTTTGACTGAAACAAAGTGATTTTTAGTACTCAAGGTTTCCATCATCCTGCCTGTAATCAAGGCTTGTTTACAGACTTCATCAGCTCTTTCTGAAGTTAGGTTTGATAAGGCTAAAATAGCAACTAACTGCCTTAACTTTTCTTCACCTAAATAAGTTGCGGCTTGTCTTAAAGAGTTTATTTCAACATTGGCGCCTGTTGAAACGTTATTAACCATTTTCAATAAACCTATGGTTAGGTTAACGTCTTGGCTAATAATTTGTGATACTTTGCCAAAATCGAGCACGCTTTTAGATGTTTCGCTCAGCAACTGCATCATCATGGTCTTTACTGTTGTTAAGGTCTGCCCCTCAATCATTTCAGTTTTGTGATAAAAATAGCCTTGAAAATAATTAAAACCGACTTCAGCGAGTGTTTGCTGTTGGTTTCTTGTTTCCACTCGTTCTGCAACAATACTGATGTCGAAGGTTTTCATTCGGGCAACTGCTGGAATCAAGCGTTTGGTATTTATTTTTTCTATATTAACTTTAACTATATCGATATAAGGAAATAGCACATCCCAATGAATGGCTAAATCATATTCCGTTAACGCTATTTTATAGCCATGTTTGTGATAATAACTGACAATTTTAACTAAGTTTGCCGATGGTTTTTTATGACCTACTAGTTCAATAACAATTAAGTCTTTATCAAACATTAATGGAAACTTATGGATTAAATTACTTTCGGTAAAATTGATAAAGGCCAATTTCCCCATGCATAAGGTTTGAATGTCGCTTTGTATATGGTTTTGAATGATAAGCTTAGAGCTAGCAATATCTTGATCAACTTCGGGGAACTTATTTTCTGCAGTATCTCTGAAAAACAATTCATAGCCAATGGTATCGAGATTCCTATCAAAAACAGCTTGTCGCGCTATGTAAGTCTTCTTCATTTCAAAGCCTAATTATCTTAGTTGCTTAATTATAACGTTAAGCACGTAGCATGTTTACATAAATTTCACATATCTTACATCTTTGTATTTAATGAAATAAGTTTAAAACCAAAAATTATAATGCAGTTAAAGCTGCGTAGTTAATTACCGTCGAGTTTATTACCACCATTTTTTATCGCCTGCCTCTCAACCAGTTCATCTACTGATTTTTTAACAAAGTCGTATTGGTAATAATCATCATCAATAATATTGTGGTCTATTTTTACAATGTCTAAGTCTATGGTGCGCGGGCCATTTTTATTACTGGTCCGTACGCGTCCCAACTGTGCTTCAATATTTTTCAACTCGACTTTCAAGTCAGTGGCATTAAGCGCACAATCAAATGAAAAGGCGGTATTAATAAAGTCGGCCTGCTCGGTAAATCCCACCGCTTTGGTGTGTAGTAATGTAGCGATACTCACCTGACAATCCATTCTTTTAAGTTGCTCAAACGCTTGTTGAATATGCTTTTCAGCCTCAATATTTGAGCCAGCCGCGACAATATAAAATGGCATTAAGCGGAACGTTCCGCAGTAACCGAAACACTTTTTGCGTAACGTAAGGCTCCTGGTTTGGCAATTTTCAACTTGGCGTGTAAGACCCCTTCAAAGGATAGAATCAACTCTAGTAGTATGCCTAATAATCGTTCAATGGTGTTATAACTGGAGTTTAATACCACAGACAAGATCTCTTTGTTGACGGTGCGGTAATTCACACAATCCGCGATATCATCAGACATCATAGCCTTAGATATATCGGCGTCAATCCAATAATCAATGATGAGTTTTTGTTTGTTCTCACGTTCTTCTGCTGTGATACCGAGAATGGTATAAATTTCTAGTTGTTCAACATATATGATGGACATTGTAAGTGACTCCCTCCGTCTATTTGCAGTGTTTGTCCGGTAATAGAATGATTATTTGATAAAAATTCTATTGCTGAATATAAATCAGCTAACGGCACTTGGCGTTGTAAAATATTGATTTCTTTATTATCTAATCGAGTGTCTAATTGAGATTTGGTTTGGCTACTTACTTGAGTATTTTCCTCTGTACTAGCTACACTCGTAGCTTCTAAAACAAAACCCGGAGCTATGGCATTCACTCTGACATTAGGTGCACATTCGATAGCCGCCAATTCAGTTAATGTTTCTTGGGCTTTTTTCGAGATAAAATAGGCAGCTTTACTGGTGTAAAGGTGTGCTAAATTCGCATCTGAAATATTAATGATTTGACAAGGTTTACGCTGTTTTATCTTTTGATTTGTCATGGCCTGAATTAATAACCAAGGGCTAGTCAGGTGAATATTCAAATTGTTTTGAATTTGCTCTAAAGAAGTTTCAAGTAATGAGCCTTGCTCAAACACAGAGGCATTATTTATCAACAATTCAATATGAGTAACCTGCGTTAGTAACTCGCGAAAGCGTTGCTCAATGCTAGCCGGGTCAGCTAAATCAGCTTGCCATAAAACCACCTTGATATTGTGTGCTTCTAATTGCACTTTTAAGGCTAAGGCGGCGCTTTCAGATTGATGGTAATGTAAGACGATATTCTTACCGCTTTTGGCAAACTTTTGGTTGATAAACGCGCCAATGCGCTTTGCCCCACCAGTGACTAATACCCAAGAATTACTATTCATTAATCTCTAATCAACTGTAAAAATTCCGCACGAGTGTCTTTGCATTTCAAGAATGAACCGAGCATACATGAAGTTTTCATTTGGGAGTTCTGTTTTTCAACACCGCGCATACGCATACATAAATGTGATGCTGACATAACCACACCAACACCTTTGGCATCAGTAACCGCCATGATAGCTTCGGCAATTTGCTGTGTTAGATTTTCCTGAATTTGCAAACGGCGTGCGTACATATCAACAATACGAGCCAATTTAGATAAGCCTAATACTTTTCCGTTTGGGATATAACCAATGTGGCAGAGGCCAGTAAAAGGAAGCATGTGGTGTTCACATAACGAATATAATTCAATGTTGTTAACAACAACCATAGAATCACAATCTGAGCTGAATAAGGCGCCGTTAATGACAGTATTTAAATCCTGGTCATAGCCTTGAGTTAAGAATTTTAGCGCTTTTGCTGCGCGTTTAGGTGTATCGACTAAACCTTCACGTTGTGGGTCTTCACCTATTTTTTCGATAATCGCTTTAAAATCTTGTTCCACTTTTTTGTTACCTGTTTAATTTTTAAACTGAATTTTCAACTAAATTTATTAATTTGCTATGGCATGTTTACACATGCTGGTCTATGAGAATTGCATTGCCATCGGGGTCTTTAATAGAGAGACTTGCAGGACCACTTTCACCAGTAATAGATTGTTCAATTATGTCGATACCTTGCGCCTGAAACTCTTTTAATAGCGCTCTAATGTCAGTAAAGGATTCAAGTGTTTTACAATCTTTATCCCAACCAGGATTGAAAGTCATGATATTGCCGCTAAACATACCCTGAAATAAACCGATAGTATGTGCACCGTTTTTAACGATTAACCAGTTTTGCGATTGTTCTCCGCCAACTACCTCGAAGCCCATTTTATGATAAAAACATTTTGACGCTTCGATGTCACTCACTGATAAACTTACTGAAAATTTACCTAATTCCATTTTACATTCCTTCGTATCAGGACAAAATATTTTTATATAGCTTGTTTATATAAAGTTTTTTAGGACGGTAAGTCCGCGTTCGAGGGCAATAATTATTGATCAAAAATACGAGCCTAAAACAGCTTATATCTACACCTTTCAAAAAATAATCATTAAAAATTAGAGCTAGCCCAGTGACTCAGCTCTTCAATGGGTTTCGGAAAACCCATTGTATAAACAAAACGATTTTCGGTATCGGCAAAAAAACTGTTGCCAACACCCAGCAAAACGAAACCATCGACCAGTAAGGCACTTGCATCTTGCGCACACTCAGTTTCAATAATCTTACTTACTTTCAGTAGTATTTCTTGTGAACTAGTAATATCAGAGTTGTTCATAATAACCCCTAAACATGTGTTATACCATTTCCATTAAGTTTGTGATCTTGTTGTGCTTAGGAAAAATATTTCAGGACAAGGCGCTCGATTGACCAATAGCTGGCTATTGGGATTGAGAGTAACGTAGTCTTGGGCTATTTTAACCAGCACAAATGGGCAATAACTTAGTGGAATTGGTATTAGTTATACCATCTACTTGCATAGTTAATAACTTACCCTAAAGCCCTTAAATTTCAAGTTCTTATTTTAACTATATTGCTATGTTGAGCGTGTGGATTGAATATTAGTGAGGATTGTCAATTATATCTAGCTAAATAGTGGCTTAGCTGGAGGTTGATGATCTTGAATTGATTGGTGAACTAAATTCAGTCAGTATATTTTACACCTAGCCATAATTGAACATGCCTCTGTAGTTTACTTTCTATAATATTTACTTTGATGCTTACTCGATTACTTATTAGCAAATTTACTCATTAATGACACAAAAGCCATTGCCAAAAGGGTCTACACAATGAGCAATAGAGCCCCAGTCACCGCTCTCGCCTCCTTCATGAGCACCGCCTAATTTCACTATTCTCTCAACCAGTTCATCGACATTTTCACAGAGAAAATCTAAATGAATGGGTGTCCAATGACGCCCATAGTCGCGGTTAACATCACTTTCTGTTGGTAGGGGCTTAGAGCCAGCTGACTTTTCTAGTAAATAGATATCGCAATTATCTACGGCAAGTACCACCATTTTAGCTCCTTGATCACGAATTTTTTTACAACCAAGCGCTTCAATATAAAAACTTTCGGCTTGTTTTAAGTCTGATACGTCAATACTTACTGAGAGTTTTATCATAATAATTATCCTTAATAGCTATTTTAATGCATAATTGCACGTACACTGTATATAAACACAGTCTTGGTGTAAATGTATACTGATGATAAATAATAGAAATATCAAAGTATGTCTTCAGGCTTTTTTTATTGCTTAAGTTATGGCTTAGATTAAGACTGGCATAGATAAGTTAATAGGAAGAAGTAATTATGCTATTTGAACCAAAGCGTCACCAGCCCCTCACTAAAACACCTTGGCATAGTCATACCGTTCAACAAGAAATATTAACAATTATTGATGATATTGAACGATCTTTATTAGCCAATGCTAGTTGGCCTACACACCCACTTGATGCGGAGGGTTATGCTAAAATCGGGCCTAAATGGGCTGCTTATGCTGGCTCGGCAGGAACTATTCATGCTTTACAGATCTTAAAAAATTACGGCTATCAAGTGACTGACTTATCGCATTTACTCGTCCAGGTGTATTCATCATTTTTGCAAAACCCAGACGTAGCAATCGAGCCTGGCTTACAACTAGGAGAAATCGGTATTTTGATGCCTAGACTATTAGCAGATCCTGATAATGATGAAGTATCAAAAAAACTTTTAAAGTGTATGGAAGCTACACTAGCGCTACCTTTTCATGAAATAACGTCAGGACAAAGTGGCATGATGCATGCTGCCTTTGCTCTGTATCAAAAAACAGGAAAATCCTGCTGGAAGGTAATGTTCATTAAAGGGGCAAGATCGCTGCTAGCTAATTGGCAGCAAGATAAATCTAGCGGCGAATGGCTGTGGCAAAGTCAAGTGTTTGGCCCTAAGCGACACTATTATGGTGCCTGTCATGGCATAGTAGGTAATGCTAATATCCTGCTACAAGGTGCCGATTTAATAGCAGACATTTCAATTAAGGAAATTCTTCATCGCACAGTTTCAACACTTCTTATCTCTGCTAAAACCGAGAAAAAGCTAAAGAATTGGCCACTATGTACCAAGCCAAATATTGATAAACTCTTGGTACAGTGGTGTCATGGCGCAGCAGGCATAGTTACTGCTATGGCAAGAGCCCCTAAAACTGCATCGTCAAATACAACAGAGCTGGATAACTTATTAGCAACAACTGCAGAGTTAGTTTGGCAAGCCGGACCACTAAGCAAAGGCGCTAATATTTGCCACGGCACTGCCGGCAACGGCTATGCGTTTTTATATTTATATAAAAGGACGGGGGATTCAATTTGGCTCGATAGAGCAAGAAAATTTGCCATGCATGCAATTAAACAATGCCAACAAGATCGCATACACTATGGCCAAGGAAGGTACACTTTGTGGACCGGGGATGCTGGCCTAGCAATCTATTTATATCATTGTTTACAGCCTAACGAGGCCGCGATTCCTGGTTTAGATTTATTTTAATGTCCCGTAATGCTCAAATATCACACACCCCGATGTGGCTGTATATAAATACAGTGTGCAGTCAATTCGCCATTATATCTTCAAGCTGACAGAGCTTACTCTTATTCCTCCTGCCATAATGATACGCCGCTACCGGGTATCGTTTGGGTGATATAGCCCTTAGTGCAACCATAAAAGCGCGTCATTACGGTCAATGAACACTTCAATATTTAAAGCTTTAGAGCTTGGGATAGTCGCTGAAAAATCAGCGCTCATTCTGGCCATTTTATTGGGGGCAAAAACCGCTATTTTATTTATTGCTGCCAAGGTACCAAACTTCATCAGAGCATCGAGTTGGGTTGAGTAGGAGTTAGTTTTATTAATGAGTAGTGAAAATGTGTGACTAAAAATTGACAGTAAACAATGATGGATTTCATCAACCATTTTAACGTTAATATCGACGCCATTATCGACAACTATTTCGGCAAGATCATTACGCAAGACAGTGATCTTGGCAAATGATATTTGGTGGACATCCATATAATAAATCTATCCCTGATAAAGTAGACTTATTAAGCGAAATAAGTCTACTTACTGCTATCGTTGATAACATTAATGTTTTTAGTGCATATATTATAACTTTAAAATTATGATTTTTATAGATTAAACCTCTTAAATGGTACATATACCCTATTATATTCAAGTTATTACCAATGAATGGGGTCAACTTTATAATAGCTGGTTAGTTGACCATACAATTCAGGGTGTTGTTGAGAGAACTGTTGAGACTTTTCGAAAAACACCTCACTGACCACGGCAAAAAACTCAGCGGGCTCGGTGGCACCATAATAATCAAATATTGACGGTGTGCCAGCTGCGGCTTGCTTTCTAAGTTCGTCAAATTGTTGGCTAAATACCTCAGACCAGCATTGATAACTTTGCCCTTTTCCTAAAATAGGCGCGCCATTCGCTTTACCATTTTCTTGATCAAGTTGATGGGCAAACTCATGAATAACCACATTGTGGCCATCGTTAGGTAATTCTGCGCCATGTACGCTGTCTTGCCACGATAAGACTATCTTGCCAAAATCCCAAGACTCACCGGATAAAGCCACTCTTTTGGTGTATTGAGTACCATCATGGTTTAATTGGCTTTGCTCTTTAACAAACGCACTGGGATAAACTAAAATAGTTTTTAGTTTAGGATAATAATCAGTTTTTCTATTAAGCAGCAATAAACATGCTTGCGCCGCTATGGTAATTTTTATCTCATCGGTAATTTTAACGCCATTACAACCGATAAAATTTTTCTCAGCGATAAAGACTTGTATATGTTGCTTTAACTGCAGCTGTAAATCCGTAGGCATTTGCCTAAAATATGGCATTCTTTGCTGGATTATTTTACGCCATTGTTTTTTAAACGGTAAACTTCTTACTTGACCGCGCTTATATTCACGCCAATACGGTTTTGCCATTAAAGAGCCAATGATGGCGATAGCAATAAACAAAGGTAACAAAATAGGTAACATAAACATCCTTATAGGGTGAGCTTACTTAATATCTTGGTGCGATGTGGGATAATTTCAAGCCATGGGAATATTTAAACATCATGGCTAAGGTGGTGAACAGAGGAAAATTCAGCGGATTGCGTTAAATTTCGTCCTTAAGGACGTAACAGAAAATGATGTAGAACACCCTTGTTTATTCACCCGTACGTCATCGGTGCGTAATCCGGTACGGCTAAATTAACAAGGGTTAGAGAACGTGCTGCTTTGGGATTTTATCTACTAAAAGTCAGCACTACCTCCGGAGCTATTGATTATTTAAATGTAGTACTTAAACCATCGATTAACTCGGCACTTTTATTTACTTCAATACCACAGTTATTCACCTGTTCAGCTAAGGCAGCATTACTTTGCGAAATATCGTCTATGGTATGCACGCTTTGATTAATTTGATTCGCAACAACACTTTGTTCTTCTGTTGCGGTAGCTATTTGAGCTGTCATATCACTCACTAGGTTTACATTAGTAATAACATTCTCCATTGCTGCCGTTATTTTTACCGTATCTTGTGAGCATTCCTCAGCGTTGGCTTTACTTGTCAACATTACCTGACTCCATTGTTGTAAGGTTGTTTGTAATGCTTGCACCGAGGTTTGAATTTGTACGGTAGCACCTTGGGTTCTACTTGCTAGGGTTCGAACTTCATCGGCGACCACGGCAAAACCACGACCTTGCTCTCCCGCTCTCGCCGCTTCTATAGCCGCATTTAAAGCCAGTAGATTGGTTTGATCGGCAATGCCTTGTATTTCAGCCATGATGGTTGAAATTTTATCGACATCTTTTACTAAATCAAGAGCACTCTCAGCAACAACGCCAACCTCATTTGCTAAGTTAACGATCTTAGTTTGAGTGACTTGCGTAATTTCAATATTCTGCAGACATTCTTCTTGAATATTGACCATTTTGTCATGGGTGTTTGTGGTATTTAAGCTAACTTCATCTATGGTTGCACTCATTTCTGTGATGGCCGTGGCAAGTTGTACTAGATGTGAGTTTTCTTCATGTATACCTGCAAGCATATGACTAGCAGCTTGTTCAAGTTCCGCAGCAACTTTTACTAAGTTTTGTCCTGAATCTCTACTACGTCCTAAAATAGTGCCTATTCTTGCTTTATATAATTCTTGCGGGTAATTAAATATACTGGTTAAGCCTTTGCCTGAAAATATAAGTCGAGATGGGCTATCAAGTTCTGTTTTGGTCCTAGCCGCAAGCTTTGGAAAAACCAATAGCTCCTCGGTAAAAATGATAAAAATTAGCCCTATAGTGGTCAATAAAATAGCCGTAGACATTATCGGCGCTGAATACTGCCAATTTGCTAGACAAGCAAGCAGGATGACAGTTGCAGCAATGATACGTTTTAAAGCCGTGTTGGCATTAAAGTCTCGGTCAGATTTGCCATTATTTAACCCGTCATATAATTGCTGAGCTTTTTGCTTTTGACTCTGCGATGGGCTAGTTCTTACTGACTGATAGCCGACAACTTTATTATTTTCATAGAGTGGGGTTACATAAGCATCAACCCAATAAAACCCGCCGTTTTTAGTACGATTTTTAACCATTCCTCGCCAAGAATCCCCCTGCTTTAGTTTTTGCCATAAATCGGAAAATGCTGCCTTGGGCATATCCCTGTGACGGACAATATTATGATGTTGGCCCACTAACTCAGCCGAGGTGTAGCCGGCAATATGACAAAATGCCTCATTGGCATAGGTGATCCTGCCCTCAAGGTCGGTAATAGAGACTAGTTGCTCTGAGTCAGGAAAGGTTGTTTCATTGGCTGAAGTATTATGCATTAATATATATCCATAAAAGTGAATCGGTAAAGTAACTTGAAAGCTTGCATGACATTAGTCAGTCAATTTAAGATAATCAAATTTAGATAGTTGGAAACTCCGCATTAGGCGCCTTTATTTGATATAGATCAACATTTAACGTACTAATATGTAATTTGAATCAATGCCTTTCGTGCAAAGTTGTGATGTTGGAAGTTGTTTGTAGATATAACACAAAAGGTGTTAGTTCCATTGGTGTTGCTGAGTAGATAATTGAGTTACTCTAAGCCAGTAATTTAATCCATGCATTAAAAAGCCCAGCGTGGTGCCGGGCTACTGAACTGTCGAACTTACTTTGTACTAACAACAACCCCTTGGGAGCTGGCTTTAGCCGTTTCACTAGTATTAGATAAACCTAAATAAGCTGGTTGGCGACTATCAAGAGTAAAGAATGGTGGCTTTGAGCTATTGGTAAAAGCGCTGTGCCATTCGATCACTGCAAAATCATCAATAGCTAACTGGGCTGTACTGCCATCGACAAGTTCAGCTTCAACCATAATGCGATAACTTTTATAACCAATTCTTGGTGAATTAAAGTCAACCTCGACACTTTGCCATTTATCTGTTCCTTCTAGGTCGACGGTTTTTATTAAGTTTTTAGGACTGTTTTTAAAAGCATCAAATAATTTTTGTCTGCTTTTTCTACCTTGCCAATAATAGTGTAATTTAACGGTATTTTTGCTTTGATAATTTACTTTAATGGTCATAGGTCTACTGGCAGAATATACCCGCCAAAAGCTCTTCACACCAAAGGTGGTAGTTTGTTGGTCATTCAGTGCTAAAGACATACTGGTATTACCGCTAGCACCATAATTATTTAAACTCATGATACTTCGGTCAAAAAACAAACCACGTTCAGGGCTATTAAAGGTTGAGTAGCTTTCAAAGTCACTACCATTGATTAAGTTTTTCCCTAGACGATACTTTACTTGCTTGTTTAGTAAAGATATTTCACTTATTTGTTGGTGCCAAGGTAAATGATACAAACTCGCTATGTTACTGCCCTGAGCGAAAGTTAACTTATGCTGTACTTCAGTCTTTTTTACAGACTTGTGTGCTGACTTGTTATTAGCGGCTTTAGTGTTCACAGCCTTAACTGTTACTGAGGCAGTTATTGGCGTGATTACACCATGACCACCGGATTGACGAATATGAGTATTTCGTACCCTAGAAAGCTCTGTTAATCGCTTCATCACCGTATAACGATTGACGCCTGTGGCTGGGGTTGGTTTATAGCCTTTAACATATAAAGGTACTATTTCCGCACGATGGAATTTTCCTTCATCTAACCAAACATACAAGATAAAACTGTGTTGGGTAGCAGTAAAGTTTTGATCAAAAATGAAATTACCCATCGAGTAAGCAATTAACTTATTGTCATATAATTCTAAGCCCTGAGTAACATGAGGGTGATGTGCAATGGCAAGCGCGGCGCCATTAACTAGTGCTGATTTTAATCGTTGCTCGGTAACGCCGGTTGGACTGTTGGCGTATTCTTGGCTGCCATGATATTGCACTATGGTGATTCTATCTTTAGCGACTTCTTTTTGTACTGAGTTAACAATGTTAGCCATTGAACCATAAGCAGCGCCGCCATGTTGATGATTAGCGGTTTGTGTTGGCTCAGAGCGTCCTTCCCAGCCAACATAACCCAGCATAGAAAATTCAGTATTATTAATGGTATCGCGATGTGCTTTTAACGCTTGTTCTTCATTCATTCCAGCACCAGAAAAACCTAATTGGCTTTGCTGCAGGAATGCTAAGGTTGACTGCATTCCAGGCTCTAAATAATCATAGGTATGGTTATTTCCCAAACTGACATAATCAACGCCAGCCCACGCTAAAGCGTCAAGAATTTCAGGTCGAGAATAAAAGGTAACTGACTTAGGCGCACGTTCACCGGGTTTTTTATCGGCGATTTGTGTTTCTAAATTTACCGCTGCGTAATCAGCGATACTCATATAGGGTTTAATATTTTCTACCACAGCTTTGCTATCTTTTAACCGTGTTTCTGGGTGAATTAAAATAGAGTCACCAAAGTAAGGTTTATAATAACGTCGGTCCATCATCACATCACCACCAAAAGCTAGCATTACACGCTTAGCTTTTTTGGCAACTAGGGTCATATCGGCAATAACACCATGATTCTTTTTAGTTTGCAGTGAAAACAACTCGTAATGACTGAAAGTTTGAATGTTTTTATAATAGTATTTTTTTACAAAGCTGAGTTGGTAAATAGCTTGTTCAGTGCTTGAACGTTCAACAGGTAGTACAAAGCGGCCCTGTTTATTACTCGTTACCGTTTTATTGTTTAGGGTGATTATTACATCACTGAGCGGATTTTGTGATTCATCAAGCAAACGACCAGTTATATTAACTGTTTGATTTGCATTAACATTTGCCTGAAAAGCAAAAGCGGCTAAGATAATTATTATTGTTATAAATTGTCGCATAGTTATTCCAAGTTTTTTACTAAATAAAGGGGCCAATTAAGCAATGACTTATCGAGTATTGCCGAATATTAACGAGTATAAACAATCAAATGCCATCAAATACAAATAGATGTATTCTTATCTATTGGCTATGTATAACCTGAGGGTATGGTTTGAATGCAGAAACTGAGTAACTAAACATTTTGGCTCAATTACTCAGCTGATATAAATAAACAGTTAAGTCGCTACTCAGCAGATACTCGGTAATGCTCAGCTGCTATTAGGCAATATCAGCAACTACATCAGTAAATAAGCGGGTAAATACATTAAGACCTTCATGCACTAGATCATCACTGATGGTTAATGCTGGTAAGAAACGAATAACATTACCATAAAATCCACAGGCTAATAGTACCAAGCCATACTTAGCGGCATTGGCAATAATGGCTTGGGTTAGCTCGGTATTTGGCTGTTCAACATCACCATCACAAATAAGCTCTATGGCAATCATAGCGCCCTTGTTTCTGACATCTAGAATCAGATTGGGGAATTTATTTTGTAATTGTGACAACTGCTCGTTAAATAATGCACCAATTTGATTAGAGCGCTCTATCAAATTTTCTTCTTCAATAATTTCAAGTACCGCCAAAGCTGCTACACAGGCAATAGGAGAGCCGCCATAAGTGCCGCCTAAACCACCCGGTAAAGGTGCATCCATAATGTTAGCTTTCCCGACAACAGCTGCAATTGGGAAACCACCAGCAATGCCTTTCGCCATAGTAATCAAATCTGGCTCTACGTTAGCATATTCAAAGTTAAACATTTTACCGGTACGGGCAAAACCGGTTTGAATTTCATCGGCAATTAAAACTATACCGTGCTTATCACAAAGTTGGCGTAACGCTTGTAAAAACTCACTTGGCGCTTGATAGAAACCACCTTCGCCTTGGATAGGTTCAACAATAATGGCGGCAACATCCGTTGGCGCTATATCGACTTTAAAGAGGTTTTCTATCGCTTTAATGGATTGTGCAACGGTAATGCCGTGACAAGCAATAGGGAAAGGTGCGTGGAAGATATCACCAGGAAAAGGCCCAAATAAGTTTTTATAAGGGGTGATTTTACCCGTTAACGCCATGGTTAAATTGGTTCGACCATGAAAACCACCGTTAAATGCAATAACACCACGACGCCCGGTATGAGCGCGCGCTATTTTAACGCAGTTTTCCACGGCTTCGGCGCCAGTAGAAACAAAAATTGCTTTTTTCTCTGAATCACCTGGCGCAATAGCCACTAATTTTTCCGCTAGTTCAACCGCTACTTCATAAGGGTTAACCATTACACAAGTATGACTAAATTTATCCAGTTGTGCTTTTACCGCAGCAACAACTTTTGGGTGACTATGGCCGGTATTACACACGGCAATGCCAGTACCAAAATCAATATAACGTTTACCTTCAACATCCCAAATCTCTGAGTTTTGTGCACGCTCCACATACACTGGGTACATATTGCCTTGTCCGCGGGCAATTACCTGTGTCTTTCTTTTTTGTAATTCTAAATTTGTCATTTTATTTACCTAGTTCAATTTTTCTCTCAATCAATCAATGGGCCAGTGTCATTAACATCATCACTTAATGGCGCTGGTTTTTGTAATTTTTACTCAATTCTTAGTTACTTATCTAGGCCGCCCATACATAAATATTTGATTTCTAGATAATCATCTAAACCATACTTTGAGCCTTCACGGCCATTACCTGATTGTTTGACGCCACCAAACGGTGCTGCGGCATTGGAAATAAGACCTTCGTTTATACCAACCATACCGAACTCCAATCCTTCCGCTACTCGCCAAATTCGGCCAATATCTCGAGAATAAAAATATGCGGCCAAGCCATATTCTGTATCGTTTGCCATAGCAATAACTTCTGCTTCAGTGTCAAAGGCAATAATCGGTGATACCGGGCCAAATATTTCATTGGCCGCAATAGGCATATCATTAGTCACATTTGTTAAAATAGTAGCTTGGTAGAAATTATCTCCCGCGGGATCTTTTTTACCACCGCAGATTAATGTCGCGCCAGCGGCAATTGACTTGCTCACTAAGCTGTCAACATCACTCACCGCTTGCGCCGAAATCATCGGGCCTATAGTTACACCCTCAACTAAACCATCACCTAGGATTAATTCACTGACCGCTTGGGCGAATTTTTCAGTAAATTGTTCAAGTACAGCTTGTTGTACAAAAATACGGTTGGTACAGACACAAGTTTGTCCGGCATTGCGATATTTAGACGCCATAGCGCCCTGCACTGCGGCATCAATATCGGCGTCATCAAAAACAATAAAAGGTGCATTACCACCTAATTCCATTGATACTTTTTTAACTGACGTAGCACATTGGCTCAGTAATGTTTTGCCCACTGGCGTTGAGCCGGTAAAGGTGAATTTTGAGATGTCAGGATGTTGAGTTAACACTTCACCCATGCCGCGAGCATCTTCACCCACAACAACATTAAACACACCTGCAGGAATACCTGCTCTTTCAGCAAGTTCAGCCATGGCAAGCGCAGAAAGAGGTGTTTGTTTTGCTGGCCGTACAACAAAAGTACAACCTGCAGCTAATGCCGCCGCCGCTTTACGGGCAATCATGGCATTAGGAAAATTCCATGGAGTAATAGAGGCAACAACGCCAACTGGCTGTTTAATCACTATAATGCGTTTGTCGTTTGATGGCCCAGGGATAATATCGCCATAAACACGTTTACCTTCTTCAGCAAACCACTCAATAAAAGAGGCTCCGTAAGCAACTTCGCCCTTAGCTTCAGCTAAAGGTTTTCCTTGCTCCAAGGTTAGAATTCGGCCTAAATCGTCTTGATTTTCCATCATCAGATCAAACCAGTTACGTAATAAAGTAGCTCTTTGGTTAGCCGATTTTGCCGACCACATAGCTAAGGCATCTTTAGCGGCTTTAACTGCCAGCTTAGTTTCAACCACGCCAGCATTGCTGACCTTGATAATCTCTGCGCCATTCACTGGATTGGTGACGGAAAATTCAGTAGCACTGCTATGCCAACTACCGTTTATATAAGAAAAGTTTTTCAATAATTGTTTATCTGCTAGGCCGTACATAACGAGATCCTTAATAATTATCTGTGGTTTGAGTATATGCCCCTATTGAAACCCATAACAAACTCAGGTTAAATATAAAACATTAAACCTATTGTTTGGACTAGACCAAACTTATAAAGAATATTACTTATGAAAAACACCTCAATTATTCCCAAGCCAGTAACTGAGTATGACCTAAGGTTACTGAGAATTTTCAGCTCTGTGGTTGAATACGGTGGTTTTTCTGCTGCAGAGCTAGCACTAGGTATTACCCGTTCAACCATCAGTGTGCATATGTCTAACTTAGAGACACGGATGAAGCTAACTTTATGTCGTCGTGGCCGAGGTGGCTTTTCCCTAACCGAAGATGGGCAAGCGGTTTACCGGGCAATAATCGAGTTATTTGACTCACTCAATGACTTTTCTTTACTGGTGGGCTCCTTAGGTAAAGAGCTTAGTGGTGAGTTAGTGATCTTGTGCGCCGATCAACTAGACTCATTCAAACAACAAAAATTAGCGCAAGTTATTCAACAACTACACGATGACTCACCTAACTTACATATTGTCTTAGACGGTGACTCAATTTCCACTATTGAAAAGCAATTATTAAAAGATAAAGCCCATATTGGCCTATTTCCAAGTTACCAACAGATAGAGGGGTTAAGTTACACCGCTCTGTCAAACGAGCCTATTTTTCTATGTTGCGCCAAAGACCACCCTTTCTTTAGTCAAGTTGATAGCTCAATTTCGGAGCAAGATTTAGCAGAAGTCGCTGCCATTCATCCCGGTATCGATATAGATAACGATGGTAAAGAGCAATTAATGAAACTTAATTTATCGGCTAAGTCATACCAATTTGATACCCGTAAAACCATGATCTTATCAGGCCGTTACCTTGGCTATATGCCGCAAAGCTATATTCAAGAAGAATTAAACCAAGGTCAGATCCGTATTATTAAACCCAGTAGTCATACCTATCAATTTAATTTATCCTTGGTGACAAAAAGCTCACCCCGTGAAGTAAGTAAGGTCAATTTATTGAGCAATATTTTCAAGCAAGTATTTAAAATAAGCTAAGTTAATATAAGTTAGCTCAATAAGAGTTAGCTATCTAAATACTCAGCAAAAGCCATTTATTAGGCTAGAAATACCGTGTCCATCAGCCTATAACCTTGCGCTATGGATGAACAAAACTTAAGTCATTTCATTTTTAAACATAAAATTACATTATGGCTATCCAAGGTGATAAATAACGTTTTAACAAGGTGATGATTATGGCTAGTACAGACGCTGCTCAAGGGAAAGTAACAAAGTGCAATAATAGCTCCGCAGGTGACTGTCCGGGGAATATAGAGAAAAACTCAGTTGCTAGTTCTGATAATGACTCTGTTACTAACGCTATTACAAATAACATAAATAATAACGATGCAATAGAGAGTACTGCTAGCCCTGAAACTTCGCCTTTAATAAGATACTTTGATTTCGACGAATCAAATTATAGCTATGTATTAGGTTATAACTAATGCTGGTACTTAGTGTTTATACCGAGTGTTGACCCTGACAGTTATTTTTTACAATAGCGATAGTGCTGGTTACCATAAGGATGCCACTAATTAGTTTTAAGCCACTTATTAAGCGTATCAGATAATATGTCCATATCTATTGGCTTAGTTAAGTAGTCACTCATACCCGCAGCAAAACACTTAGCATCATCCCCGACCATAGCATTAGCGGTCATGGCAATAATTGGAATGTCTTTATACTGATGACCCGCTTCGCCGGAACGAATTCCTCTGGTTGCTTGATAACCATCCATAATGGGCATTTGGCAATCCATTAACACCAAAGTAAAGGGCTTATCTGGGCAAGCGTTAGCTAATGTATCTAAGGCTTCTTGGCCATTCTTCGCCACGGTAACATTGAGGCCAATCTCGTTAAGCATGTGAGTTGCGACTACAGTATTAATACGATTATCGTCTACCAACAAGACCTTGATCTTGCTGGAGAAATTTTGACACGGCACATCAATTTCATCGATTGCAATATTACTTTCACTTGAGTTACTATTTTCATCTAATTCACGTTTGTCTAACTCACTATTTTCATGAGAAAATGAAGCCAAATATTGATGGGTGATTATTGGTTGAGATAAGTCGATATCACTGGCAGGAGACTTTATTATCGCTAACGCATCTAAAATATCTGAGCCGGTAACGGGTTTTGAGAAGTAGGCATTAAAGCCTAGATCGGTAAAATACTTTGTATCACCTTGTGTCGACATCGACGTCATCATGACCATAGGCAGTGCATTAAAACGCTTATCCTGTCTTATTTTCCGCGCAAAGGTGGCACCATCCATATCTGGCATCTGCATATCAACAAAAATCACATCAAAGAGGTCGCTTTTATTGTCAAAATAGCTCTCCAGTTTTAAAAACGCGGCAGCAGCACTGTCCGCTTCTTCGACACAGCAGCCCCAATGTTCCAATTGTCCCCGTAATACTTCCCTATTTGTGGCATTATCATCAATGACTAATAACGATAACTTGCTGACATCTATATGAGGAACTACCTGTTTCGACTGACTACTTTTTAATAAGGTAATGTTAAAGCTAAAACAACTGCCCTTGTTCAATATACTGGTGACCGAGATTGAACCTTGCATCAATTCGCATAATTGTTTAGAAATGGATAAGCCAAGTCCTGTACCGCCATATTTTCGTGTAGTGGATGAATCAACTTGGGTAAATAATTGAAATAAGTTTTTAATGGATTTTTTCGGAATGCCTATGCCGCTATCCTCCACTGAGCAATTAAAAATCAAATCTAAATTGTCATCTTCTACCAACTCAGCCCTAACTATAATCTCACCAGTTTCGGTAAATTTTATCGCGTTTGAAACCAAGTTTGAGATGACTTGTCTAATGCGAACGGGATCGCCTTTAACCATTGAATGTTCAATGCGAGTAATATCAAGAATGAACTCTAAGCCTTTAATTTCAGCCTGTAAGGCAACCGATTCGGCAAATTCAATTAACAAACTGCGCAAATCAAAATGCAATACTTCTAAATCTAGTTTACCCGCGTCCACTTTAGAAAAATCCAATATATCATTCAGCAAAGCTAATAATGACTTAGCGCTTGAACGCGCTATTTTTGCCTTATACATTTGATTTTCATCGAGATTTGATTTGATCAATAAATCTAGCATGCCTAAAACACCATTCATCGGCGTACGAATTTCATGACTCATACTCGCTAAAAATTCGGCTTTTGCCTGAGTTGAAGCTTCTGCTTCAACTTTGGCTAGCAAAAGCTTGATAAACATTTTGTTGATGATGTTAGACACCACAGCTAACGTAGATAAAAATAGTGTGCTGGCAATCAATATAACCGTCATCATTGAGTGTGAAGTATTAGCTTCGGTGTGGCTGATATGGTCAATCGCCAAAAAATACGATGCTTGCATACCCATGTAATGCATACCGGTAATGGCGGCACCAACTAAAGCAGCTGAACGTAGCAATTGATAATTTTGTTCTCTTTCAGCATCTACATTAAACTTCCCGGCATAAAGCGCAATAATGGCTAACACCACAGCGACAACAATAGAAAGTAGGAAAAACCAGGGTTGGTACACTAGAGTGAAATTGCCATACATTGCCTCCATGCCCATATAATGCATGATACCAATGCCAGCGCCTAAGATAATACCAGCCCCGATAAGGTGCCAAGTAGTGTAATTGTCCCGTTCAATAAATAATAGCGCGATATAACTGGCCACAATAGCGGGCAGAACAGACAGCGCTGTTAGCCCAAGATGATGATGAACGGCTACAGGTAATGATAGCGCTAGCATACCGACAAAGTGCATCGACCATATCGCGCTGCCCATGGCTAAAGAGCCACCAACATGCCACAAGCGCTTAGCGGTAACAGATTCAGCATAACGCATTGAGGGAATGGTAGATAAACCCGCATAAGCACCTATCCAAGCAACAATATAAGAAGCAAAAACAACGAAGTAATTGTAGTCAGTAGTTAATGCTAGAAAAATCGCGGTATTATTATCTAAGAATTCTAAGCCAAACATATTTGATATTCTCAACATTGTAAGACAAGGGGAAGAAAGGAAACTAAATGCACCAGTAATCAGCATAGATGCATTTAGCCATTAAGCTATTGATAAATTTACTTTGGTATTGATTTAGTCTTTTTGGGTATAGCTTTAGTTTTTTGTCATGGCCATTTATATAAATAAGGCATCGAGTGCTGACTCGGGGAAAGGTTACTTGATGATGTCAGCATGTTGGAGAAAAGTATTCCAATAAACAAAAGTGGCGCTTAATTTATTAATAACAGCAGAAAAGCCGATTGAATTTTTCTTGATGGGTATCATGATGTCAATAATGGATGGGGTGGGAGCGAATATGACGTTCGTTTTTTGAAAAACGAACGTCAATAACAGCAATATTAACGAGTGAGCTTACTGAATAAACTCTCCGGCTAAGGTATTGTTGAATTTCTCATTTTCAATAACCAAAATACCGTTAACAATCACCTGCTCTACGCCGACAGAGTATTTATTCCACTGACTAAAAGTTGCCTTAGGGGCAAAGTCTTGTTGATCAAAAACAATGACATCGGCCTTGTAGCCCACCTTTAACATGCCACGTTCGGTTAAACCGAGTATCTTGGCAGTTTGTGACGAGCTTCTATTAATAAAGTCAGCGATAGTGAGTAATTTTTTCTCAACCACATAAGTCTGGTACTTTCTAGGAAAACTCGCGTACTTTCTCGGATGACCATTAGTCCCATCAGATGAAGTAACCACCCAAGGTTGTACCATAAAACGTTCAACGTCTTTTGGTGACATATTAAAAGACGCGACTCTTACATCTCCTTCCAGTATTAATGTTATGGCAGTATCAATTACAGATAGATTTTTCAATTCTGCTATTTGTAATAGATTTAAACCCACTAAGTCTGTATCAGTGAACTCAGTAATATACAGTGAGTCTGGACCACCTCTTCTACGGATATTCTCAGTAACTTCTTTAGCGAGTTGTTCAGCTAAATCAGCTTGTTTTAAACGTTGATGAAAATCCTCTGTAGAATCGGCCATTACCCATTGTGGCATCACCGCACTACGCAGTTTGGTTCCTGATGCTAACCATGGGTATTGATCGGCTGATATTGAGGTGCCATTATTCTGAGCTTGTTCAATTTTAGCAATTGCTTGCTCACTTTGTCCCCAAACATCAACGCCAAGCGCTTTGATGTGGGCTAAATGTAAGTGGATATCAGCTTTATCAGCAATATTAATAGCTTCATCAAGTGCGGCGGTAAACCCTATATTAAAGGTACTTTCATCACGTAAATGGGTGTCATAAATGCCGCCATAGTGACTGGCTATTTTCGCTAAGTTGATCACTTCGTCAGTATTGGCATAACTACCCGGCACATAATATAAGCCGGTTGATAAACCAATAGCGCCGGCTTGCATTGCTTTGGTTAATAATGCCGACATTTCACTGAGCTCTGCTGGCGTTGAATAACGCTCAGCACGACCCATAACTTGTTCTCTTAAACTGCCATGACCGACTAATAACGCGGTATTTGTGCCTATGCCATTAGTAGTTAGCTTTTCAGACATTGCGGTAATATCTACCGGTCCGCCGCCATCATTACCATTAATAACGGTAGTAACACCTTGGGTTAAGTAATTTAAGTTATGGTTTTTATCTTTACTTAACAGCTCAGACAAAGAATGAGTATGTGGGTCAATAAAACCAGGGCTAACAATTTTACCTGTGGCATCAATTGTTTTGGTCGCTTTTATAGTATGATCACCACTCGGATATAAACCACAAATAATTTTCTGGCAAATAGCGACATCGAGATGTTGAGCTTGATTACTTTCACCGGTGTAAACCGTGCCGTTAGTAATTAACAGATCAACTTTACTTGCCAACTTCCCCGGTAACTCACTTGGCGTTTTACTTAACACTTCACCTTGAACGGCACTTTCGTCAGAGCAAGCCGCTAATAACGCTAAACTTACTGCCATGGCGATTGTTTTTTTATTAAGTGACTTTTTAGCATTCACTTTCATAGCAAGAAATTTTACATCAAATATACTCATAATAGGTCCTATTGTTTATCGTGATCAACGTTTGATAACATATTAATCATCAGTATGTTAGCTGACTTAAAAGCAATGCGCTTTATCTTGGTGCGATCGGTATTGTCACCCATTTCATAGGTAATAGCATGAACACCAAATTTATCAGAGAAGTACTGTTTTGAAACACCCAAGTCAGGGTTATTACCGGGTCTCAGCACGACGTCAAAATTAGGCATTTGACGGTCAAGCTCAGCTAACCAATTCCTGACAAAATATGCTTTTTCAACACCGTAATCAACGGGCATGGTGTAAAAAATATCACTTTTGGTTGAGTGGAAATCTACCGCAAAACGTATTTTCTGCCCCTGGCTAACCAATTCCTGCAAATAATCGTTTATCAGGCTAGTTTCAACTTGGCTGAAATCTACCCAGTCGCGGTTTAAATCTAAGCCATTAGCATTACTTCGCCAATTGCCTGCCTCTACACCATCAGGGTTAATGTTGGGAATAACTAAAACGTTATACTTTCTTAGAAAATAATTACTGAGTTCGCTGCTTGATAAAAGTGTTTCGACAAACGGGAAAAGGGCTAGTGCGCCGGTAACTTCAGGTGGATGTTGACGGCCTAAAATAACCACCCACTCATTAGCATTTTTATTTCGACTCTCTATTTTATAAATAGGACGCCCTTGTGTTGATTGTCCTAAAATGCTGTGAGTAAAAGTATTTTGCTCGGTTAATTGTTTGGCCCAATCTACATAGTATTCATTATTAATGATTTCTTGCGCGGCGATAGTGATAGGCTTAGTTGTTGCTGTTATCTTCATGATTAAGCGCTTGCCCCGAATCTTGTAGTCTTGCAGCTGCCAGGTTTTCCCATCACGGCTAATTTTCGGTGGATAACGGTGTTCATCACCACGAACTCTCATGGTAATTTTAATGTCAGTATTTTGCTCAGCCTGTACTTTAAAGGCGTACCAAGGGCTTGAGTTTATCGGGGTGTTTTCAGGGACTAGAATGATTTCAAATTCATTTTCAGCCACGCGTTTACATTCATCCATGCGACCTGCAGCAAATTTGGCGGTTAATGTTACCGGACCGACATCACAAGATTGATTGACAATGTTTTCACGGTTAACTTGCTTGCTGACTATTGCAAGGAGTGTCTTATCAGCAGATTGTACCGATTTTTCTGCTGATTGCTCTTTAGTTGTTGCAACCGCAGGGCTTTCTTTTTCAATAACATGAGCAGATGAACATGCAAACAAGAATAAAGGTAATAACAACGGAGAAGTTTTCAATAATTTAATCATAATTTTCAAACTATTAGTTGGTTAAAATGAATATGGCTCGGCTAACACTTGTTAACCGAGCCATAACGTCTATCGCTTACGTATATCTGATTGAGGTTTTATACCAAAAGGTATTACCTCAAAGGTATGACCTAAAAAGTTTTGCTCAAGTTCATGTATAAGTAACGACCACGGTTTGAATGATAATCACCTGAGTAACCATGCCAGTAATTATCTGCTACTGGTGGCTCTTCATCACCGATATTTCGAACACCTATTCTGATATAAGATCCATCTAACATAGTATCATTTGAAACCTTGTATGAACCATATACATCAACAGTAGTAAAACTATCTATAGGTAAAAATACTTTTTCATCGTCAACTGTCGCGTTTGTACTAGTATCAACAAACTCACTAACATAATTTAAGCTAACACCAGCGCCCCAACCGTTGAATCTCCAGTTAAGTGAACTTTTAGCTCGCCATTCAGGATTGCCATCTTGTTTGATTAGGTCACCTACACCGGCAACTTCTACGTCTTCAAGGTTTGGATATTTAACTAAATCTTTTTGCGCTTCAAGTACGGTAGCAGAAAGACTATCAACTGATGTTTCATATTTAGTTAAATAGGCGGCATTTACGTTAAATTCAAAGTCACCAAATGACGTTTCAAAGTCATACACCACACCGAAATCAAGACCAGACAACTCTTGGCTTGAGGCATTGATATATCGATTATTTACTTGGCTAGCGACTAAATCTTCATCACGAATCACGTTAGGATTACCAGCACCACCATCTACACGTAAAACATAATCGTGTGCTAAAACGGTTTCATAAGGTGCAAGAAAAACCAAATTTTCTTGCTCTATATTCCAATAATCTACAGTAAATGTTAAATTTTCAAGTGGCTCAAATATAAGTCCAAGAGAGGTGTTAACACTGTCTTCTGGTACTAGATTAGAGTTACCTTGACGATTATCAATTACAGCATAAGTGTCATCTAATACCGGATCATACTTAGAGCTACGACGTGGCATGCTTGCTTCTTCAGAACTTTGTTGTAGGCCAGGTACTTTAAAACCACCCGCATACGATGCTCTCATGCTAAGCCAATTTGTCGGTTTGTAAAATAATGCGACTTTAGGTTTTAATGCATCACCACCGTCAGAAAAATTTTCATAACGTGCAGCAAGTTGCACTTCAGCATATTGATCACCACTGTCGATTAATGGCAAGATAAGCTCAGCAAAAACGGAAGTAACACTACGGCTAGCGCTAGCGTCCGTTGTTGCACTACTGCCATATAATGAACTTTCATTAACCACACCTTTATAGTCGGTAAAAGGCAAACTACCATCTACATACTTAGAACGGTCACTGGTATAATCTTCATAGCGGTATTCAACACCTAGCGCAAGGCCAGCATCGCCAGCAGGCATTTCGAAAATCTCGCTATTAGAAGCCTTGAAATCGATTGACGCTAAACTCGTGGTTGAATCAGTGTGAGCTTTAATTAGAAACTGGTCAGTAATTGATGTCGACACTAATGATCTAGTTCCAATCGTATTTGGATTGTTAATATCACCACCACCAAAGACATTGTAGGCGGTACTTTCATCGGTACTGTTCACTGCTTTTTCAAAAGCATTTATATCAATACGTGTACTGGCATCATTCGTTTCAGCTGCACTATAAAATGCTGCACTTTCCCAATCCCATTCGCCCATGTAACCTTTAAAACCGGCTAATACTCGGTAACTGGTATCATCAACGGTAACAGTTCTTGGTCCAATATCAGTAGGTCGATATTTTCGTAAAGTAACTTTTTCGTCAAAAGGGTTATAAAAGGCATCTGCCGCTATATTAAATCGATGTTTACTACCGTTGTGATTTTGCTCTGACTGATTGGTAAGTTCCGCTTGGTAATAAATACCTTCTGCAAAAAATTCGACATCATCATTAACTTGATGGGTGAAATGTGTGTAAAAATTAATTCTTTGTGCATCTGAAGATAATGGACGTGTAGTACCACGATCAAATTTCACATCACCACCTGGTTTAGAGCCAGCTGAACCGGAAACACTTTCTCCAACAACACAAACACCATCTAAACCAAGCGCAGCAGAAGCTCCACCTGCACCACCGGCATCACAATCGCCCATACTTTCTGGTTGAAGATGAAATGTTCCGTAAGAAGAACTACTAAACTCACCCCAAGGGGTATCGCTGCTGCGGTTATCTAATTGACTATCACCAACAAATTCTTCCGGTAAACCAGGGTATTGACGTCTATCATGACTTGCTGAATAAGGACGTTCAGTTGCCATCATGCCATTTCGGTTGTAAATAGTAACCGAGCCAACTAAATTTGAACGGCCTTCGTTAAGTTCTAAACCACCTAAGTAGCTAAAGGTTGTTTCATTTAGCGGCGTGCCTTGTGATTCACCGTATCTAAGACTTACCTTACTACCAACATACTCACTATCAAGTGCATAGTTAACCACTCCCGCAATAGCGTCAGAGCCATAAATTGCAGCAGCGCCATCACGTAAAACCTCTAATGAACGCAAGCCTGAAACAGGTAAAGTATTTGAGTTAACCGTATTGACCGGAACTTTATTAGCGCCTGACTTAGATTGAGTACCTGGATGATTAACCATGCGGCGGCCATTAAGCAATACCAACGTATTACCCGCGCCTAAACCTCGAAGGTTAAATGAGCCTACATCTCCACGTGCATCATTGACATTAGAAGAACCAGTTGTTTCACCAAAGTTAACTGAGCCCATTTGTGGGATAGAGCGAAGTAATTCATCACCGGATACTGCCGCGGAATTTTCAATGTCAGATGCCGACATTACGGTTATGGGTAAAGTACTCACATCCGCAGCACGTTTAATATTTGAACCGACAACAGAAATCCTTTCGATTTCTTCCTCTTTAACTTCTGCTTTTTCTGCAGCAAAGGCAACTTGAGAACTTAGTGCTGTTAGCACGCATAAACTCAAATGTGACAGTTTAGACTTAAATATTGATTTATCTCTCATGACATCCACCGTTGTAATTTAGCTTGTTTTATAATTGTCAGGTTATTAGCTACCCGATCATTTAGTTACGTTTTATTCACCTTAACCATGAACTTAAATTACAAAGTTAACAATTAACGCTTTATTGCTGCCCTATAACCTTGGGTTATAGCCTGACTTTATCTCGACGTGATCCTAGGTTTGGTTCTCGGCGTAACAAGGCCTGCTTTAGCCTAAAATAGCATCAACAAAATAAATTTATAGGGGATTTAATAAACAGAGGATGCGTATTTAAACGCTATTGAACTTAACTATTAAAAAGTACTAAGAACACCATAGCAGACTAGGCAATATCTATCACTGCTTAAACAAGCAAGTGATAGATAATAGTTGAAAAATTCCAAATTAAGCGGTCAGTTAAGCGCTCACTTAAGTAAGTAAAGTCCTTAATTGACGGTTAGCAAAATAGAGTTTATCTATGTGCACTTTACCGCTGTTCTTTAAATCATCAAGCACGCTGTTTATTCTATTTAACGCTGAGCACTTGTCTTTTGACCACAGCTCAATAGCGATATCAGTCGGCATATCTTGGTTACTGTTAATTACATTAACCACCAGCTTTTCGCGGATTTCGAGTAAATCAAGCAATAAACTAAAGCGCGCTAACCTCGACCAATGATCTTTCGTCGGCACTCGCTCTGTTTGCTCTATTAACCAGGCAAGGCCAAGCAAGTTACTCATTTGACTGTAACAAGGCAAAATTTCAGTCACCGTTAACTTGAGCTCAAACGCAGTTTTGACAATGTCGCAGAAAACCACGCTAGAAACTTTTAACTGATGGATTTTATCAACCAAAGCTTGCGCTTCACCCTCGCTCTCCAGTTGATAGAGTGATTCATCAACCGGTGAGAATGGTAGGCTAATGTCGTCACCATTAAGCTGCTGTAAGGTATGTAACCCAGGTGAAAAGCGCTGTACTATGCTAGCGATACTCTCATCTGCATTGGCGTGGTTAATAAACCAAATAGCCATCAGACGATAAAAACGCTGCACTTCTATCATCATCTTAATTTGTATCTGTGCTGAAACAGACCCTTGTAGCGCTTCTATTTGACGCCAAATATCATCTAGAGAAAACACTTCTTTGGCAATAATAAACGCTTTGACAATTTCGGCGATCGTTGCGCCTGTCTGCTCTCTTACCGCATGTATACCGCCACGGTTGAAAATTTCATTGGCGACACTGGTGGCAATAATTTGTTTGGCCAAGGGGTGATTAATAATCTCCCCTTGGTATTCCTTAGCCAAGATGGCAGGAAACGCCAATAATAGGTACTTTTCGAAGTAGCTATCGGTTATTAATTGCTGTTCTTTTAATAAGGCATCGTGGACATCCATTTTTGAATAAGCCATCAACACAGCTAATTCTGGACGAGTGAGCCCTTGTTGAGCAACAATACGCGCTTGCAACTCTTCATCATCGGGTAAGTACTCTAATTCACGGTTTAAACCGATGCTATTCACCAAGTATTGGCTTAACCGGGTAAAACTATCAAAATGAGATTGGCTATTCGCTTCATCAATGCTTAACGCTTGCGCTTGATAATAATTATTGCGCAATACCATAGCGCCAACTTCGTCGGTCATCGATGCTAATAAGACATCACGCTGTGCTTTAGTCATACTTTTTTTATCAACTAAGCCATTGAGTAATATTTTAATATTTACTTCAGCGTCTGAACAATTAACGCCAGCGGAGTTATCAACCGCATCGGTATTAATTTTACCGCCGCCTTTAGCAAACTCTATTCGGGCCAGTTGACTACAACCTAAATTACCGCCTTCGCCAATGACTTTACAGCGTAATTCATTGCCATTAATACGTAACAAGTCATTAGCCTTGTCCCCTACTTCGGTATTAATTTCACTGCTGGCTTTAACATAAGTACCTATACCGCCAAACCAGAGTAAATCAGCCTGACAGAGTAAAACATGACGAATCAAGTCATTTGGGGACAGTCGTTCAACCTTACTATCTATATTAAGTAACTGTTTAATTTGTGCTGTTAAGGCAATGTGTTTAACTGAGCGACTGAAAACACCACCTCCGGCAGAAATTAAGGCTTTGTTATAATTTTGCCATGAAGAGCGATCGAGCTGATAAAGTCTACTGCGCTCTCCATAACTCAAGGCGCTATCCGGTGTTGGGTCGATAAATATATCTCGGTGGTCAAAAGCCGCTACTAGATTTATCGCTTTTGAAGACAACATGCCATTACCAAAGACATCGCCAGACATATCACCTATACCAATAACACTGATTTCATCTTGTTGTACATCAATATCCATCTCGTTAAAATGTCGCTGCACTGACACCCAAGCACCTTTGGCGGTAATACCCATTTTTTTATGGTCATAGCCAACACTGCCACCCGAGGCAAATGCATCCCCTAGCCAAAAGCCATAATCGTTAGCGAGTGCATTTGCAATATCGGAAAAGGTTGCCGTGCCTTTATCTGCAGCGACAACTAAATAACTATCATCACCATCAAAACAAACCACATCTTTCGGCTTAACTATGCCGTTAGCGGTATTATTGTCGGTTAGGTCTAATAACGCTGAGATAAACACCTTATAACAGCTAATACCTTCGTTAAGCACACTTTCGCGTGAGCCGTTAACGGGCAGTTGCTTAGGGACAAAGCCGCCTTTAGCGCCTTGTGGCACAATGACAACATTTTTAACCTGTTGGGCTTTAACTAAGCCTAAAATTTCAGTTCTAAAGTCTTCTTGTCTATCAGACCAACGTAAACCACCACGAGAAACAGGACCAAACCTTAAATGCACCCCTTCAACTTGCGGCGAGTAAACAAATGTTTCAACATAAGGTCTAGGCTGCGGCGCATCATCAATTTCACCACTGCGAATTTTAAAGCTACAGTAATGCTTATGCTCTCCCATTGGGGAAACTTGATAGAAATTGGTTCTTATGGTTGCCGAAATGGCAGCGATAAAGTTACGAAGAATTCTGTCGTGGTCCATTTTTGTCACTATGCTGAGGCTTTCTAATAACTCAGCTTTGATAACCTCAGTCATGGCATTACGTTGATCAATTGAATCATCAGTTAAGGCAAAGCGTGCTTCGAATAAGTGAATTAGACCATGGACAATCTCAGGGTATTGAAGCAACGCTTGTTGGAAGTACTCTTCTGAATAACCTAAACCTAATTGACGTAGGTATTTACCGTAGGCGCGAATAATAACAATTTGCCTGATACTAAGATCTGCACTAAGTAATAACTTGTTATAGCCATCACTTTCAATACTACCGTCCCACACTTGCGCCAATGCGTACTCAAGATTAACTTTTAATGCATCAATATCGGTATCTTCATTAGCATACTCAAGGGTATAACTATAAACTTTGCTACGAGTACTGATACTAGTATTATTATTTGAACAGCTGACATGAAAGCTAAATTCATCGACAGGTCTGAAACCAAACTGCTCTAAAATAGGAATAGAATCACTTAAAGCAATGCTTTGCTCTAAAGTATATATATTTAAGGTAAGCTCACTTTTACTTTGTGCTGAGCGGTAAACTTGAAACTGATAGACATTGTCAGTAGTTAAACACTCAATGTTCTTTATTGCCCTGATGGCTTGTTTAGCAGAAAAGTGCTCTCTATAGGTTTTTGAAAAAGCATTGCTATATTTCTTAACTAACAAGTTTGCTTGTTGGCCCTGCCATAATTGCGAGATCAGCGTAGTTAAATTCTCATTCCAACTTTGTGTTTTAGACTCAATACTTGCTATCAAGGTGCTGATATTGACTTCATGTTTAAGGCAATCACCTTTTTTAACAATAAAATGCCATTGCGCCAGGTAGTTATCATTAAGCATTGAACGACGAGATAAGATTTCACCTTGATAAGCCCTGGCTAACTCACTTTCAATTTCATCGCGTAAATCGGTACAAAATGCGTCTTTAGAAACAAATACCAGTACTGACACTTGTTCATTTAAATCATTATCCCTAATAAAAACGCCTGATTTACTTCTTACATTAAGGTTATGAATGCTCTTCGCTAAAACAAGCAGTTGCGCAACGCTACTTTCATATAACTCTCTTTTGGGTAACACCGCGAGAATATGGGTGAAATTACGATAGTCGTGACTATCTACTTTCAAGCACAGCTGTTGTAAAACTTGCGCTAACTTAGCCTGTAAAAAAGGGATTTTATTGGGTTGTAAATTATTAGCAACTTGCGTGAATAATCCCGAGAACTGATGAACAGCAATTAAATCACCCTGCTGAGAAAATTCCTTAACACTGACTAAATCAAGGTAATCATGGCGATGAATAGTTGATTTCACTAATGACTTACTGACCATCAATGGCTTGCTGTCTGCAATAAATCGGCTAAATTCTACCGATGAAAGTGTTAAAGCCTCAGTCTTAATCGCGACATCATCATGAAAGGTGCCCAAACAGTCTCTGGCTGGTTCCGCGTTACCTTTTTCATTTGTTTTTATAGTATTATAACCCATAAAAACAAAGTGTTGCTGGCAAAGCCAAGCTAGGAATGTTTCAGGTTCATTATCAACTAAATCAGCTGGCTTATGGCTAATATCTTTAGTTTTGACCATCATTAACGGCCAATCTTGCGTTACTCTAGCGATATCAGCCAATAATTGTTGGGTAGTTTCAACGAGTTCGCCAACCACTATTGGCTCTAGTTGATTAGCGAGCTCTATGTATAAAATGGACTCGTCTTGAACAGCATCTACTGCTTTACTGGTACCTTTGAAAATATGAGATCGATTAACAACCGGATGTAAAAACACATTGATTTTATAACCCTGTGCTTTTAATAACGCCGAAATAGAATCAACAATAAAGGCTTTGTCATCGGTAATAATATGAATGACTGAGCCTGCAACCAACACACCTTGTTGTTGTTGTCTATTCTCGATGACAACTTTATTTTCATTGCTGTTACGATCAGCAAAGGATTGCCATAATGTTAAAGCGGTTTGATAACGCTGTGAGGTTGATAGCATTTGTAAATCAACACTGAGTAAGCTGTTAAAAATTTGCTGAGAAAAACGTTCAAAAGCAGTTATATCTGCCTCAAGGTAGCTTTCATTAATATAACGACATAATTCTAAATCAGTAGCGACAGTCACGATAAATTGCCTTAATTGGTATTATAAGAGTCCTTCCCTTCAGGGAGAAAGATGCTATAGCCAGTTGATTTATCCACTGGCTATAAACAAAAGCCTAGCCAGTGGCTGATTTCCAGGCAAATTCATTTTGTTGACCAAGGTATAACCAAACGTTGTAGTTACTTCGCGTGATTTTCTTATAAGCGCTTTCAACTAGAGCACATAACCCTAAGTTATTACCTAGCAAAGATTAACTAATACCCATTTTCATATTGTTACATTATCTTAAAGGTATCGAAGAAGAATCATCTGTTATTGCAACAGTGTCATGTTTCCTTAATTCAATAAGATACCAATATGAACAGAAAACAAAACATAATAAAAAAAGCTATCAACGAACACGCTATCGATAATGATTTAACCGCTATTGGTGTCATGGATTTAGACGGTTTGAAAAAAACGGTTGCTGATGCTTATGCCGCTTTCCCCGCTAATTTCTTCCACACCTTTGCGGTAAAAGCTAATGCCTTAGTCAAGGTATTAAAGCCTTTACGGGAATATGGTATGGGCGCTGAAGTTGCCAGCCCTGGGGAATTATTAATTGCCCTTACCGCAGGTTTTTCTGCACAGAACATTATCTTTGATTCTCCTGCAAAAACACTACAGGACTTACGCACCTGTATAAAAAGTGGCATAGCCCTTAACATTGATAACTTACAAGAGCTTGCTCGCATTGATGCACTAATGCTTGAATATCCTGACAGTAAATCTGTCATTGGCTTTCGTGTTAACCCACAAATTGGCGCCGGTAAAATAGGCTCAACAAGTACAGCAACAGCAACGTCAAAATTTGGTTATGCCCTACTGGATAATGATAACCGTAATACCCTTATTAATATTTATAAGGCACGCCCTTGGTTAACAAGTATTCATACTCACACGGGCTCACAAGGCTGCGAACTCACTTTAATGGCTCATGGTATTAACGTGATTACTGAGCTGGCCGAAGAAATAAACGCTGTTAATGGTAGTCAGCAAATAACACGTATTGATATTGGTGGAGGCTTACCGGTTAATTTCAGCTCGGAAGTGGTAAAACCAAGCTTTAAAGATTACGCAGACTTATTAAAAGCCGAAGTACCCTTATTGTTTACCGGTAAGTACCAGGTTAAAACCGAATTTGGCCGTGCCATTGTTGCGAAAAATGGCGTTATTATTACACGTGTGGAATACACCAAAAATTCTGGCGGCCGTCATATTGCTACTACCCATGCCGGAGCACAAATCCTCACCCGTACGGCATTCTTACCTAAATCATGGCCAATTAGAGTCACAGGTTATACCGTTGAAGGCATAGAAAAAACCCCACAAAACTCAGAAGTTGTCACCACAGATGTTGCAGGACCTTGTTGTTTTGCCGGTGATCTAATCTGCAGTAATCAACAGTTACCCAAGTTAAAGCTCAATGACTATGTCATGGTGCACGATACCGGCGGCTATTACTTTAGTAATCACTTTGATTACAACAGCCTGCCTCGTGTAGCTGTCTACACCATTAGCGGTGCAGATAACGATTTATCAATGACATGCATTCGCGCAGCAGAATCTCTTGAAGATGTTTTAAACAAAATGTAAAGCTTTTCAACTTAGCTAACAACACATAGCCAGTAGCAAACCTCATACTAAAACAGCCTAAATCAAAGCACTTTTTAATACACAGTTAATGAGTGCCCTTTGAATAGCGCCACATAACAATAAAGTGAGTTTAATCATGGACATCAATGTCGGTATCTTAGAAACATTAGTGGTTGCATTAATTATTCTATTTTCAGGTTATTATTGTAATAGCAAAGTAGCCCTCTTACGCAACAATAACATTCCAGAGCCCGTTGTTGGCGGTATACTCTTTTCAATATTAGCCGCCATAGCACATAGCTTTTTTGATATTCACTTTAATTTTGAAATGGGATTTAAAAACCCGTTAATGACGGTGTTTTTTACCACGGTTGGCCTTGGCGCAAGTTACTCGTTATTAGTCAAAGGTGGCCCAAAGGTTATCTTGTTCTTAGGGGTGGCAACCTTATATCTACTGGTCCAAAACGCGGTTGGTGTTTCATTAGCCATAGGTGCTGGCATGGACCCATTAATGGGTTTAATTGGCGGCTCAGTCACTCTTTCTGGCGGTCATGGTAATGGCGCTACTTATGCCGATTTATTTATTAGTGAATACAATATGCCTTCCACTGTATTTGAACTGGCTATGGCGGCTGCTACCTTAGGTTTAGTTTTAGGTGGTTTGGTTGGTGGTCCGGTAAGTAAACGATTGATTAAACGCTATAATCTAAAAGCTGATAGTTATCATGAAGAGCTTGATGATACGATAACCTTCAACCCGGAAGATCACGATTTAGTAACCCCGAAAAAAATGATGGAAACCCTCTTTATTATTTTATTATGCATGACGGTTGGCCACGTGGTGTACTTAGAGTTAAAAAGTAATGATGTCATTTTACCCGCTTTTTTGATGCCACTATTATTTGGTGTATTAGCGACAAATTTAACTGAACTATCTAAACGTTACACCATCAGCAGAGCTTGTATTGATTTATGGGGCACCATGGCCTTATCTATCTTTTTAGCTTTAGCGCTAATGTCTTTAAAAGTATGGGAGTTAGCAAACTTAGCCCTGCCTATGATCCTCATTATTTTAGTGCAAACCATTATGTTGATGATGTTTGCTTATTTCATCACTTTTAGGATCATGGGAAAAAATTATAATGCTGCCATTATTGCTGGCGGTCACTGTGGTTTTGGTTTGGGGGCTACGCCTACGGCGGTCGCTAATATGGAATCTCTGGTTGCTCGACATGGTCCATCCCCACAAGCATTCTTAGTAGTACCTTTAGTGGGCGCATTCTTTATAGATATTACCAATGCCCTGGTTATTCAACTGTATTTAAGCCTGCCTTTTGTTACACCTTAACTTGTACCTAACTTGTACCTAAGTTACATCTTAAGTTACGCTTTAGTATTGTTTGCAGTGCTCATCTTAAAAGATAAAATTGTATACATGTCGGCTGTATCAAGTTAACTTGACCCTATTAACTAAGTTATAACCTAAGGTTATAGCTTAGAACTAAGAATATCTATCAGCTTGTTTTACTGATAACCATGTTTACTGAGAACTAAGTTTACTGATAATTATATATTCTTATCCTTTTAAATTGAGCCACATTGCCAAGGGCTTTGCCAATGACTAAACAATATCAAAGCTTTAATAGCCATGCTATAACCTACTATAACGCCCGTGCCCAAAACATATGCACCTTGATCACTAGGGGTGGTCATTCATGAGTAAAAATAATAGTCTAGCCCTGGTTATTATTAGCCTAGGATTATTTTTCGCTATCTATGTAAATAACACTGTTGATAAAACCTGGTTAGAGCAATCCTACCTCTATGATACTTACCAAACAGACTCAGGTGAAAATGCTTATATATATAAGGGCAAAGAAGTCATCATCAAAGATGTGGTGCCCTACCATCAATCACCGCTAAAACAAGAAAACTTAAACCTAAACCTAAACCTAAACATAGATTCAAGCACAAATGAGCTAAGTCACCCGCCACTATTGACACAGCAGTGGGTAGAAAAGGACGACCAGCAATTAACACTGCTTAAACCCGCCTTTCACTTTGGCCTGTGGTCATTGTTGCCTGCTTTTATCACCATTGCTTTATGCCTGCTGACTCGAGAGCCGTTAAGCTCACTTTTTTCTGGCATCGTAGTAGGCTCTATAATGTTAGGTCAATACGATTTAACCGATGCGGTGATCATTCCCAATTTAGCTAAAGAAGGTACGGCTGGGCTGTTATTACTGTATCTATGGTTATTAGGCGGCTTATTAGGGATTTGGTCTAAAACCGGTGCAGCCCAAGCTTTTGCTAATTATATGACCGAGCACTTTGTTAAAGGCCCACGTTCAGCCAAGCTTATTTCCTGGCTGCTAGGCATCTTATTTTTCCAAGGCGGCACTATGAGTACCGTTTTAGTAGGTACCACAGTTAGGCCATTAGCTGATAAAGCCAATGTCAGCCACGAAGAAATGAGTTATATCGTTGACTCAACCGCCTCTCCTATTGCCTTAGTTATCGCTTTTAATGCTTGGCCTGCCTATGTGCAAGCGTTAATTTTTGTTCCTGGAGTAGCCTTTTTGGCGACAGAAGCAGACCGAATAAGCTTCTTTTTTAACAGTATCCCTTTTAGTTTTTATGGCATTATCGCCGTAATAGGCACCTTATTATTATGTTTAAATATCACCACTTTTTCCGGTAAAAGAATTCGTCATGCTCAACAAAGAGCCCAAAAAACAGGTCAATTAGATGCTCCTGGTGCAAGACCATTAAGTGCTAAAGAGTTACAAGCTTGTAATGTGCCGTCGGGATATAACTCCCATGTCTTAGAATTCATCCTACCTTTGGTCACCCTGATAGCTATTGCTGTTAGCACTTTTATCTATTTAGGCTCACCTAAAATCAATTGGGCTTTTGGCGCAGCTTTACTCTTGTCTGCTGGCATTGCCTTAATCAAAGGCATGACCTTAACTGATGTTGTTGACGGCTTTGGAAATGGTTTAAAAGGCGTGGTGCTTGCTTCAGTGATATTAATGCTCGCGGTGATTATTGGTAGTATCAGTAAAGAAATTGGCGGCGGCTTGTATTTAGTGTCATTACTTGGTGAACAACTGCCCTTTTGGCTGTTACCGCTTATATTGCAGTTAATTACTATGGTTATCGCTTTTTCTACCGGTACCAGTTGGGGTACCTATGCAATCGCGTTTCCATTAGCTATGCCTTTAGCTTGGGCTGTTTGCCAATCTCAAGGGCTGGCTAATCCCGAGCTATTTATGATGGTTTGTTTTGCTACAGTGCTTAATGGTAGCGTCTTTGGCGATCAATGTTCACCGATATCAGATACCACCATATTGAGTGCCATGACCACTGGTTGTGATTTAATGGACCATGTTAAATCTCAGTTAGTACCGGCGACATTTGCGGCAACGCTTGCTGGCTGTTTATGGACACTCACCGTTTACTTTTTTGCTTAAAGTAACTATTGATACACTCACTTAGGAGAGAAAAATGCGCTTACGACATATTGAGATTTTTCACGCCATTTACACCACGGGCTCAATAACGAATGCGGCTAAAATTTTGCACGTTTCCCAACCATCGGTCAGCAAAGTGTTATCTCACGCGGAAATGCAACTCGGTTTTGACTTATTTAAACGGGTTAAAGGTCGTTTGATCCCAACCGATGAGGCAGAAATGCTTTTTGATGAAGTAGACAAAATATACCAACAAATGCGTTCTATCAAGAATACCGCAGAGAACATTAAAAAATCTGAGTACGGTCAAATTAGCTTAGCTGGCAGTCCCGCTTTAGGTTTCGATGTTATGCCAAGTGCCATCGCAAAATATCACCAAAAACATCCTCAGGTAAACTTTAACGTACAAACCGTTCATAACGATGCGGTCATGCAAACCTTGTTAGAGCATAAATGCGACCTAGCCATTTTGTTTGCGCCAAATATCATGCCTGGCGTAATCTCCATTGAGTTGGCCCAATCAGAATTGGTTATTGTTTACCCCAAAGCGAGTTTTCCGGATGACCCGACAGAGTTAAGTCTAAACCAACTTCAAGAGTTTGAATACATTGATATTGGCGACAGTGGCCCTTTGGGCGAGCTACTCTGGACTAGAATGATGCAAGATAACATCACCCTAGAATCGCTAATAAAAGTACAAACCTATTTTATCGCCGCCAGGTTAGTCGCCCAAGGTGCCGGTATTTGTGTAGTCGATAGATTTACCGCCGAAGGTAATTTATCAGACAAAACCGCCATTGCCTCTTTTAATCCGCCATTAAGCTTTCCTGTCAACGCCTTGTATCTTGAAAACAAAAGTCTGTCTAAAGTGAGCGAAGAATTCCTGTCATATTTAGTTGCCGAGTTTGCCGTAATCTCTGCATAAGGAAGTAAAAATAACAGCGGAAATTTTATTAATAAACTTCCGCGATAGCTTCTTCAACTAAGTTGACCAGCTGATCATAACCAAAGACAAGCAATGGCTTACCATTGACAAAAAACTGTGGTGTCGCACGTACTTTTAAGATTTGTCCGTCTTGCTTATCTTGGGCAATAATTTTAGCCACTTTACTGCTTTGCCAATCGTTATCAAGTTGTTCATGGTCTAGCTCAAGGGTTTTTATGCCCGCTAAAGCACTTTTTGGATTTGATACATGATGTTCAACCCAGCGCGCTTGATTGGCAAATAACAACTCAACTGCTGGCCAAAACTTGCCTTGCATATGTGCTGCTTCAAGCATTTTAACTACATCTTCAGAGCCTTGGTGTAACGGCGCATAACGCATAACAACTTTCACTTTACCCTGGTATTTTTTAACTAAGTTATTGAGTAACGGGTAAAACTGGCTACAAGTACCACAGGCAGGGTCAAAGAACTCTACTATGGTTACCTTGGCATTTTTACCGCCTTTTGTTGGTGCGGAAATACGATCCAATGCTGGTAGGAGATCGCTAGCTATTGTTGATGGTAGTTGGCTTTTGTACATAGCCACTGCCGCAATAAAAATAATGCCAATAAAGGCGGTAACGCTAATAAAAAGAGTTTTATTGTTCATGATGATTCCTAATAAGTGTCCTGGGTAAATTGTTTTTTAGATAAATAAAGTAAAAAGCCTATAAGGCTGAAAGTGAATAATGCCATCATTGGAATGTTTATAAAGCCAAGTATGCTAAATTGTACTTCAGAGCAAGGCACTCCTTGTACACAAGGTTGTGCTGATTCAGGAATTAATCCAGCAACCACTAGCACATGAAATAACGCCACCAACCAACCAAAAATAACTAACGGGCTTACATAGCGAATTACCTTAATATCAAAAGGAAATAGTGCTAACGGCAGCATTATAACTAAGGGGTAAAGGGCAATACGTTGATACCAACATAATACACAGACCGGTAGTTGTACTATTTCGCTAAAAAATAAGCTAATTAAGGTGCCACTGGTAGCTAATATCCAAGCAAAGAACAGTAAATTCCAACTATGGCTGCTCTTAACTACGATTGTTTTTTTATTGTTCATTTGCCTTTATCTTTCCATTATAAATGAGCGCTATCTGCAACAAATGTCGATAGATAGCTTATTTGAACTGTTTAAATGTGTGGTAGATAATAACAATTTTAACGACAGTTATCAGTATGATTTATATCACTATGCTGGCAATTTCTGCTAAGTTTGTTTTAAGTCAGAAAAATGGCTTGTTCGGCTTAATATTTTTGCCATAGAGTAAGTGCAGAAGTTAATGAAAGAGCTAAGGAGATAAACCACTTATGATTGGCTTTGGTGTTTTCCACATATTCGATAATACGGCGGTTAGGCTTAGCTATTGCTACTTGAACCATGACCTCATCACTATCACCTTTTCAATTTTACCTTTCCAATAATCACCTCATCAGCAAGTGGACTGGCTGACATAGCGTTATCTAAATAGATAAGTTGTTGAAAAATCACCTCGGTCGCGGATAAAAATAGACCTTGATTAATATTAGCGTAATCATCAAATTCACTGTGATAATTTTTATGTGTACCGACACCAAAATATATAAAAGGAATGCCTGCCTTACTGAAGATGCCATGATCGCTTGCCATGCGCCAATTTGTTCTATTAAAGCTTAAACTTCTCCGCCTATGGCTTTTAAAGCCAGCCGTTAATTGCGCTTTGGAATGAGCTTTAAAGTGCCTTTGTAATTTAGTGAATTCGCTAAGGTTTGCCGAGGTAAGCACCTTATCCAGATCCTTACTAATAAAGCGCAATCTCTTGGTGTGTTTGCTACCAGCAATCATATCTAAGTTAATGTTAAGTTTAAATTTACTGAGTAATTTTTCCTGCTCGGTAATAAAGGCTTTAGCGCCCAATAGGTTAACTTCTTCGCCATCAGTAAAAAGTAAGATAACACTATGCTTTAAAGGGGTTTGACTTAACCGTTTAGCGTAGTGCAATAAAGCTGCAGTACCGGAAGCATTATCATCAGCACCGTTATAGACTTTATTACCCTTATTACCTAGATGATCATAGTGAGCGCTTAGCACAATATATTCATCAACATGGTGAGTACCAGGTATGTAGGCAATGATATTTGTGCCCTGCTTTGATTGAAAAAATCCCCATTGCTCGAAATGGTGGCGATATTGATGGTTAAATCCCGCTATATCAAGTGCTTTAAGCGTAGAGACAAGATAAGACTGACTGTGCAAACTGCCTTGGCTAGCAAATTTACGCCCGGAAAATTCATCCGAAGATAAAACCCGTAAGTGTTCAAGTATCATTAAGCTATCTTCATGCGCCATTGCCGATGAAGGTGATAGCTTTGCAGCACCCCAGCTAATAGGTGTGCTTAGTAATCCGATCAGTACAATTAATACATTAACTTTTTTATTATCAAATACTCTCAATAAGGTTCTCAATATGTTAACAATGGTTGCTAGTGCCTTGTGTCATGGTCTGTAGAACCTTGGTATAGGAGAAAGTTAAGTTTAGCAATATATTGTCTTTGTGTGTCTTTTGCTCTGGTTAGAGCTACCGCTTTATTCATTGCTTTTTTAGCGAGCGGCAGTTTGTTTTGCTGGTAATAGGTTTTAGCCAGACCAAAGTAAAATTCATGCTGCTCGTCATTAAGTTGAATTGCTTTTTTGTAATGTTTTATTGCTTGTGGATATAGCTGATTAAAATAGGCTTCATTAGCTAATAAGGCATGATAGTAAGGGTTTTTTACCCTAGCTCTATAAATGAATTCCTCTATCGGCTGCGCTTCACTAACACGCCCTTGTTTATGAAGTAATAAAGCGAGATTGCCCAATGAGGTATAATTCTTACTATCTAGACTAATAGCATGACGGTAGGCATTTTCTGCCATAGTATAATGGCCGTTTAACTTATATAAAATACCTAAGTTACCCCAAGCTGAGGCAAATTGATTATCGGTTTGTGAAGCCTTTTTAAGGTATTGATAGGCAATGGAGTAATTATTATTTACCATAGCCTCAGCACCTTTATTGTTATAAAACATAGCCAGCAAGGTGTGCTTTTTAATCGCATGTGATGGAAAGTGCTTTTTAGCGACAAAGGGGTCAAAGTCTATTCTGGTGGTTTTATCCCCCCAGATCACATATCGACTAATACCTTTATCTTCCTTTACCAAAAGATTTACATGGCCTGCTATTAGATTATATTGACCATTGCGTACCCAATATTCGGGCACATCGACCTCTTGAAAACTAACATTCATGCCGGCTTCTTCAGCCAAGGCATAGGCCATTATCGTGAGTGACATGCAGTTTGCTATTTTACTTTGATATGCCTGACTAGCAGTAACATTGGCATTTCCAGAGTAACTTATGGCTATATTCTCTTCATCAAACAAGTGTTCAAGCAATATAATGGCTTTTTTCTGCGCAGGAAGATTATTCATTAACTTAGCTTGCACCATAGCGCGCATGTCATCATCCAATTGAAAAATTTCTTGCTCTGTTTCAATTACAATGGGGTTTTCGGGATAGAAATGACTGTCTAGGTATAAATTTACCTGAGGGCCGTTTTGAGTAGCTTGGAAGTTTTGATTACTTTGACATGCAAGTAACAGAGGTAAACAGAATAATAGGCTATAAAATCGATTTTTCATGATCACTCCACTACACAAGTAATGCTAGGAATGATCTCAGCCTATTACAAACAAGATAAACTAGCTACTTGCTTAAGTAGCTATTCATATTTGATTACAATTTATGCAGTTTTGTCTCTGACTGTTTATGCTCTTCTTTAATGATTAACTAATGCTATTAACAGCGTTAGCGCTCACCGTTACCTAATAAATAAACTAAGCGTAAACTGGTATTGTGATCGGAAGTATTGGCATTGGTACTATGGTAAAAGCGCCAGTCTAATTGCAAAGCAAAATTACTATTTAACTTGTAATGTACACCAGCACCCGCATTCACTTGGAATCTTTTAGTATCGATTTCCCTTTTCCATAGTGTTTCGCCAAAACCTGTGGTGAGGTAAGGTCTAAAGTCGTTTTCACTATTAAAGTAAAATTGACTATCTAAACTATAGTTTTCATAGTTAATTTCTATCGGGCTCAAACCGTCAGTAAATTTACCTTTAGAGTAAGTGACTCGACTTGAAAATTGACGGGTAAAATATAAACCTAGACTGTACTCAGTGGTTTTATCACCTTCAATTTCCCATAAACTATCTAGCGTAGTATGACCCACACCATAACTAACACCTATGATACCCGTATCAATAGGATCTTTTTGATATGAAGATCTTTTCATTGTGCTTGGTGTATAACTACCACCATCACCAATTTGTAAGGATATATTAAAGTTTATTTGCGTATCTGTTTGACCGCTATCACCATAGGGGATTTCGTTAAAGCTAACAAAACCTGTACCGGCTTTGATAATTTCTTTACCAAACATATTATTAATGCCAACACTCATACTATCAACAGGGTCTAGAAAGAATAATGCGGTGCTACCTAGCATGCTTGAACCCCAAACAGTGCTCCCCCCTTCTCTAATATCCATTTCAGTATTAAAAGCCCACTCACCGTATGCCCAGCCGAGTACCGGAGTAATAACTAAATCTTGAATAGAAGGTACTTCTGCGAAGGCTTCAATGCCATATTCCCAGTAGAAAGTCGACATGATCGTTGCGTACATAAAGGCGTCCCATTGACGGTACCCTGATTTACGCGCTACTTGATAATAAACACCACCAAAATATGGATGACCAATAAGGTTTAACATACCGGTGTCTCGATCCCATACCGGGCCACCTTTGACGTTGTCAGACCATTTACTGAAAATACCTTCTTCTTTATCCCAGTTAGAAATATCTTCTGGTAATAAAGCAATTAAACCGATAACACCAAAGCCGTAGGCAAAAATCGAGTTGGTTTGTGACCAAAGTCTGTCACTGTCTTCACCGTTAGCGTCTGAAAAAATCGACACTTGAAAAGGTGAATCATAAAAGTCAGTGGGTTGTGTTGAATTTTCCCAGAGAGTATTGGTCGCCATTTCTCGATAAATTTCATCAAGATTATCAACGGTAATTTCAGGGGTAAGCACAAGTTCATTTTCAGTCTGCTGTTTTGTCTCAGCAATTTGTGGTTTAGACTCTGGATTCTTCTTATCTGGAGAAATTTCTTGAACAGAGTCTTCAGTAAAGCCTTGAGCAAAAGATTGGCTAGGTAATAATGCAGAGATCGCGAGTGATACGGCTAAAGCAATAGTTTTAATATTGTTGGTCTTATTTGAATATTTATTCATGTCCATAATGGTCAAGCGCAGATCCTTAATTATTTACAATACATAATCACTTTATAAGCAGTAATTACTTTCTTTATTTATGAAAAAAGCCACTAACTTTTCAGCTAACGGCTTGTTTGATTTTGTCGGTGCGATCGAGAGGTGATAGCTAACAGGATTACAAAAACCTACCGCTGTTAAAGTTCAACACCAACAACTGAAAAATCAATAACTTAAAAGCACAATGTCGAATTAGTTATGACAGTTTATGTCAACAAAACCAATTACTAACCAGAGTATACTTCTAAAGAGCCGCATTATATTCTGTTACCTTGAACAGAGCAAGAAGCGACTAACAATTGATTACCAGTATGAACTATTAGACTGAGTGGCTCGGTACATGCCTTTAGTATAAAAAGATAGGCTGATATTGCCCTTGGTATCAATAATGATACCGTAAATGGTGTAACTACCGTAACCTGTACGGGAGGCTGCGTTTTCGGCTCAAGTTTATTAGCGGCAATTTCGGCTTGTGATGCTGGAGGAAGATGCGTTAATATTTGGGGGGACGTGCAGGAAGAAACGGGCCCTTCAGGCGAAGCTGAAAGGTAAAAAACCCCTATGTATAAGCTGAGAAATATAAATTGTGATTTCTTAGCTTATTTATATATTTAAAAGGAACATTAAAATATGGATCAGAAAATAAAGCTAACCTCTTCAATAATTTTAAATTTTATTCTACTGTTAACATTGTTTTATTTTTACTCTTCAACAACTGAGACTTCTTTAGCAGTTAAACCAGAAAATCAAAGTAAAACGACTACATTTCATGAGAGCAAGCTATGCGATAAAATATCAAGTGAAATTAACGCTGAAAGCCCGGTACCCACTTCATCTCAACACGCGACTGAAACTCCCCTTAAAAGTAATAATTCACCTTTAGCTCAGCAAAATAATATGCCTATGAGCTATGAGAGAATGCTTGAGATAGAAAAAGAATTTATAGAAACACGTGATAAAGCTTATGGATATTTCATGAAGATACGAGACTTCCCAGGCGCCTTTGAAAATGACGAATATGACGCTGAATGGTCCAGTAAAATGACCAATGATATTAATGATTCAGTTTTGTTTGATGCTGAGAAGGGGGTGAATAGATTCCCTGCTATAGCGGTTGATGACCTTGAGTGTCGCGGCAGCTTATGTAAAATTGATTTTCAACATATATCTGGCAATGTAGCGGATTGGGATACACAAAGAAGTGAACTTCGGGACAAATTAATGAGACTCGGCGGCAGTGAAAATCAATGGGACCGTGCAGTGAAAACTTCTTGGCTTGAGGACGGAAGAATTCGCTACTACATCAGTAAAGGGGTAAGCGAACTAGAGCCACCATTAGACTAGAACTAACAAATAGTAAGTTTAGTTTATAAAGGTTCATCAATCTCTGTACTCAAAATTCGCCTCTATAGTTATCATGTTTAATATTTTACCAAGCCAGCGACACTGGCTTGGTTACAGAGCCTGCAATAACTATATTTTATCAGTTAACAACCTGTCTGTTATATCTACGATTTATATCCAAATTAATGATCTATTAATCATCTTTAAAAATGCCAACATAGGTGGGTGAACCATTGGATTTAGTTGCTCGATACATGCCTTTAGTATTAAAAGGTAGGCTGATATTACCTTTAGTATCAATAATGATAACACCACCCGTGCCGCCTACCGGCATCAAGACATCATGAATGACTTCATTTCCAGCTTGTTCAATTGATTTGCCTTGATACTTAACTCGCGCACAAATATCGGCAGCAACATTATAGCGAATAAAGTACTCACCATGACCGGTTGCAGACACTGCACATGATTCATTTTCAGCAAAAGTACCAGCGCCGATAACCGGTGAATCACCAATTCGGCCAAAGCGTTTATTGGTCATGCCGCCCGTACTGGTGCCGGCAGCAATATTACCCATTTTATCTAAGGCAACAGCACCCACGGTACCTACCTTATATTCAGTCGCTAACGCTTGGTGAGCAGCTTGATAATCTTTTAATTCATCTTCGGATTTTTTCATTTTAGCTTTAGCGCGCAACAGTGATTTATAACGGCCTTCAGTATCAAAAATTGTATTATCAACCAAGGCAACTCCCTGCTGAGTGGCAAACTCTTCCGCGCCATCGCCACTTAACATCACATGAACTGACTCTTCCATTACCAACCTAGCTAAATCAATCGGATTTTCAATGTGCTTAACACCCGCAACAGCGCCTGCTTGACGATTTTTACCATCCATAATTGAGGCGTCCATTTCATGGGTCTCGTTATGGGTATAAACAGCGCCTTTGCCGGCATTAAAAAATGGCGAGTTTTCTAAAACATTAATAGCTGCTGTTACCGCATCAAGGCTTGCTCCGCCTTTATCCAGTACCGAGTAACCCGCTTCAACGGCTTCGGCTAATTTTGCGCGGTAAGCTTTTTCTCGTTCAGGGGTAAATTTTTCTTTTTTGATAGTACCGGCGCCACCATGGATAGCGATGGCAAAAGGTCTTTCAGTCGCTTGTGCTAAAGCTGCTGTTGATGACATCATCATGATTGCCGCTAACGAAACTGAAAGTGATATGTTGTATTTTGACAAAATGTATTTCCTTTAATTATTGTTTTCATTTACTTTTTTATTATATTTTTTATTCGAACATTAGGGTCTGTTGAACTTTCGAGATTACTTTTACAGCAACATGTTTGATATTTAGGCAAGGCAGAGCAGAGCATGTGAAGTGTAGCGAGCTACATGAACATACGATAACGCCGTATAAATTTCAAACAAGTGCTGCCCTTTGGGTTCATTTAAAACGAACTTACTCCTTGTTGCTCGATTTTTTAATAGAATAACTATGATACAAAGCTCGAGCCGCGATTAAGCCCATTTTAAATTGAATAAATTTTAACCCTGAAAGATCAACAGACCCTGATAAGTAATAACTTGTTATGACTTTAAGGGTGACCCCAAAGTTCAACGGGTAAATTTTTTATATTACCGTTATTTATCTGTAAACCGAAAGGTCTATCTACCTTAATGAGCAGAGGTGCATCTAAATCAACATAACTTGCTTGAGTCGCCAAAATTAAGCCTGGCGCCATAGACAACGAAGTACCTACCATACAGCCAACCATAACTTGCAAGCCATTACTTTTTGCCAACTTGGCCATTTGTACGCCTTCGGTTAATCCGCCACATTTATCCAGTTTAATGTTAATAACATCATAACGCTGGGCGAGATAAGGTATATCGCTACAAGTGTGGCATGATTCATCGGCGCCAATAGGCACTGAAAAACTTTTACCTTTTAATATTTCATCTTGATTAGCTTTGAGAGGTTGCTCTATTAAAACAATGGGTAAATGTTTTATCGATTTAGCCACGTGTTCAAGCAGTACGATATTCCAACTTTCATTGGCATCAATCAGTAACTTGGCCTTGGGAGCATTTTCATGCACCGCATTTAATCGCTCAAGTACCAATTCTTCATTCAATTTTATTTTTAACAGCGGCAAGTTTTTAAGCAAGGCTGCAGCTTTGCCCATATTTTCCGGGCTGTCGATACTGATGGTTTGTACTGTGGTGATATTTTTTGGCTCGATTAAACTCAATTGTTGAGCAACACTTGTTTGCTCGGCTTTAGCAGCTAAATCCCACAGAGCACAATCAAGAGCATTTCTAGCCGCGCCAGCGGGGAGCCAATGTTGCAACTGCTGACGGCATTGACTTAGCTCACCGCTAAAGGTTATCAGTTTGTCACGTATAGACTCAATAGCATCGATAACGCCACTAACACTTTCACCAAAACGCGGCGTTGGTACACATTCACCAAGACCGAATAAGACACCCTGAGCAATAGTGACTTGTACCACTTCAGTTTCACTACGACTACCACGAGCAATAACAAAAGGTTTTGCCAGCGGCCATATTTCTCGCCTTATCATCAGGCTAAGGTTACTCATAGTAGCTTACCCAAGATCAGTGGTTTTTAACTGAGCGACAAATTTTTCGCAGCCCGTTATTAAGGGATCAAAACAAGGCACATTAAATTCTTGTTCAAGTGCTTTAATCAAGGCTCTACCCTGCTCTTCACCCACCACGCGACAGTTAAGTGAAATTCCGGCAAGTTTCACCTTAGGGTTCGTTAAACGGGCAACACTAAGGTTAAGTTCAATACAGCTAGCCAAATCAGGAACATTATAGTCTGGGATGTCTTTAATATTATTACGCCCGGCTTCATGACACATGACCAAATAATCGGCTTGCGCACCATGTAGCAAGCCCATACTAACGCCGGCACAGGATGGATTGAACATAGAGCCTTGGCCTTCAATAATATCCCAGTGATTATCATCCGCCGCATGGGAAATTAACTCTACAGCACCGGAAATAAAATCAGCAACCACAGCGTCGATACAAATACCATTATTGGCAAGTAGTAAGCCGCTTTGGCCCGTTGCTTTAAAGCTGACATCAAAGCCTTGTAAGTGCATTTCCCGCTCTATGGCTAAAGAGGTGTACATTTTGCCAACAGAGCAGTCAGTACCCACTGTTAAAATACGTTTTCCACTGCGTTTACTGCCAGTACCAACCGGGATATCTGGAATTTGATGGCGTAGGTCAAACAGTTGTCCGCCATGTAACTTTGCCGCCGCATAAATACGAGGAATATCAGCTAATTTCTGGTGCAAGCCACAGGCAACGTCTAAGCCTTGCTCAAGGGCGTCAACAATGTCATCAATCCAGCTTTGTTCAATAATACCGCCACTGTTGGCCAAGCCAACAACAAAGGTTTTAGCCCCTAAACTCTTAGCTTCTTTGGGCGTTAATCTGGCTAAATATAAGGTTAATGGATTTCCAGCATGTGCGTATTCACCTAAACAAAGTTCCGGTCGCCATTGTGCAATACCTCTAGAGGTCTTTATCGCCAAAGGCTTGTTGGCATCACCAAGATATAATAGATAAGGAGGACTAAATTTCATAATACATACCCACGAGTAAACAGCTGATTAATTCAATATGGATATCTTATGTTACTTGTGGTTAAACAGGGTTATGAAAAGAATCATGGTTGCTATGCCAAAAAGCTATGGCCTGAGTTTATTGCCAGAAAACAATGCCAGAGACCCGTACAAGAAAATATTGCCAGAAACAATTACCAAAGAATTATACGAATAGAGGGCAGTAATCCCCGTTATTTTGCACAGGACAATTAACCTTTTGCTGTAATCCATTGCTTAACAGGGTAAAATACACACATATAGTTATAACAAAGAAGTTGGCATATGGCTCGTACCGCAGCAGCACTTCACATCTTAGTGAAGCATAAAGAACAGGCTGAAGATTTACTTAAACAGCTAGAGAAAGGCGCAAAGTTTCAAACGTTAGCCAAGAAACATTCCACCTGCCCCACAGGTAAAAAAGGCGGCAATTTAGGTGAGTTTGCTAAAGGCACTATGGTGCCTCAATTTGATAAAGTTGCCTTTAATGGTGAAATTCTAACGCCACATTTAATCAAAACTAAATTCGGCTGGCATATTATTAAAGTTTTGTACCGCACCTAGACAAACTTACCCTCTCTTATATAACGACCCCTTTCAGTAAAATTAGCAAATATCCACTGAAGGCCAGCTCTATGGCAGGCTTATATTGCCGAAGCACTTACTGACTGGACTCAAGTTAGCTGGTATTAAAGGCCCTATGGATTAAGACACCAGCTATTAAGCCCTCAGGCATTAAGCACAGTCAATAGACCTTTGTGCCGCTATGGTTTGTTCACTTAAAAATTTAGCGAGAAAACGAACAAAGCGCTCGGCATCTACAGATAATGACGTTTGCTCTAAGGTTACCGCTATCACTTGATAGTGAAGTGGTGGTACTACGGGTTTGATAGCTACAGCGCCATAAGAGCTAGTACGCGCAGAGAACTCATCCATAATCGCCACACCAGAGCCTAAAGCCGCCAGGTTTTTGGCTACTAAATAGGTTTGCGCGGTTATATTGGCTGAATTATTTGCCAGAGTTTCATTGGCCAGTTCATGGTGAAATAACTGCTCAAGCGGACCACTATTTTCCATACTGATTATTTTTTGATCGGCGATATCTGCCATTGTGACTGTGACTTTATCGGTAAAAATATCTTCCGCGCAGACACAAACACATTGTCCTTGGGTTAATTTGGATTGTGTTGTGCCTGGATAAGACTCGCCAGCGAAGATAATACCGATATCTTTTTCGTGTGCAAACAAGGCTTTCACTACGTCTTGGCTTTGGTAGAGCTGAATCTCAAATTGCACATCAGCATGTAGTTGTTGATATGCTTGCATTGCGCGCGGTAAAAACTCTATACCTATGGCAGGTATAGCAGCAATTTTAATTTTTCCGGTGCCAGTCTTTTTAAGGTTTTCAGACAGTTGTCTTAATTCAATAAGCTGGCTATTAATTTCAGCGGTTTTTTTATAGAGAATTTCGGCTTCGGGTGTGGCAATCAGTTTACCATCGACACGAATAAACAGGAGATAACCAAGGTAGTGCTCAGCATTTTTTAACACTTTACTGGCCGTTGGTTGGGTAATATTTAAATACCGTGCAGCACCCGAGACTGAGCCTATGCTGTAAATAGCGTTAAATACTTCAATATGTCTAATTCGCATCGATTCTCTATTCTCTTTAACGGCTATTATTAATAGCAGTTATGGTAAAACAAAACTATTTACGGGTGTTAATGGTTATTGTGATATTTTCCTAGTTCTCCGTTGTAACTTGTCACTGGACGATTACAATAACCTGCTTAGCCGTTGCGTTAGCGTTAGCGTTAGTCTTAGCGTTTAAGTAAAGCTATTAACTTAGAACGGCAGTTTATTGATGGTCACAGGAAAGCTCCGATAGATATAAAAAGAGCTTCATTAAGCTATTTCAGCATTTTTAAAGTGACTAAAGACAAAAAACCGCGACTTGTAACAGTCGCGGCTTTATAAAACATGTCGAGATAGCGGTTATCAATTACACTTTTAGGATGATGATAAGCGATATTGAGTACTCATCCTTTTGATTAAATGAGTTTTTTATATTCATCATACACGTCTTGTGGCTCTGCTCGTTCAGTGTAATCCTCTTCTAAAAATGCGTATCGAATTTCATGGTTCTTATCAATAATATAGGTGGCTGGAATTGGCAGAACAAAATCACCACTAAATGTTCGCAGTGAGAGGTCGATGCCCCACTTTAACATGAGTGCTTTCATCTCAGGGTCTACTTGATAGGTGAGTCCAAATTTACTTGCTAAGCGATAATTTTTATCCTCCCAGATAGGAAAACCAAGCTTGTTATCTTCTATAGCCTGGTCCGACAGAGTAGATAATTCACCAGACACGGCGATAAAATTTATCGGCTGAGGAATCGATTTAATAAATTTATTCCATTGTTGTAGTTCTAACATACAATAAGGGCACCAGGCTCCTCTAACAAAAGTAATAATTAGTGGTGCTTGTGACAATAAACTATCTAATTCAACCTCATTACCTTTACTTCCATAAATCAGGCCATCTTCAATTGAACTACCGACACTGAGTTTAGTAGCCCTCACTTGATGCTTTTGCAGCAGAGAAATATTCCGACTTAAAATTTCAAGTACTTCCGCAGAAACTGACTTGGCAAAAGAATTTTTGTATTTTCTAAGTCGCTCAGTAAGTGTCGGCATAGTAGAGGATTCTCATTTAAAAGTTACTTTAAGTGTAGATCGTTAGTATTTGTTAGACAATATTGCGGTTGATTCAAAACTAAAAAAATCGCGACTCGTTAAAGTTGCGATTTTTAGTGTGTGTGTCGAGAGCAATAGAATTAACGTAACCACGAAGTAGACTTAATTAAATTTCGCTTAGCTCATATGTTGTTGCTGGCGCTTTAATGCTTTATTTTTACTTAACGTTTTCACCTGAGCAACTGCATACAGATTGAGTCCACTAAACAAGCTTTTCAATTTCGCGGCGTTATAGTCAATTTCAATTTTTTCAATAACAACTTGATGTTTTTCAGGGAATAGCGCTTCTACTGCTTGAGAAATCAGCTCAAATAATTTCTTCAGGTTAATTTTATGTATTTGGCCTGTTTTGTTAAAAATCCACTCGGTAATTGCCATAAAATCATCAAATGGCTCATCAGACAACATATGCGGTAATGCGTGTTTAAAACGCCCTGAATTACCAATCATGTCCCAGTAACGTGCAAAGCGGTTAATACGCTGCATAGTAGTAAAACTAACTCTGTCCGTACTTAAAATATCAAAGGGTGGCAAAGGATTAAACCGCAAGTCAAACGCTTCGGTGTGCCTTATTATCGGGCTACCCTTTAAGCGTTTCAAAATCCCCATTTGAATTTCATGAGGACGACAATGATACAGTTGGTTGAAGCTATCTTTAAATGTTTCAAAGGTTTCGCCGGGTAAACCAAAAATAAGGTCCGCATGAATATGGGCATTGGTATTATCTTTTAGCCAGATTAAATTCTCTTTTGATTTGGCGTTATTTTGTTTGCGGCTAATATTCTTTTGTACTTCAACATTAAAGGTTTGAATACCTATTTCGAATTGTAAACTTCCCTCAGGAAACTGAGCCAATACCGCTTTTAACTTTCTTGGTAGATGGTCGGGTACCACTTCAAAATGCAAATAGAGATCGTCAGTCATCCTATCTAAGAAAAACTGCATAATTTGCATGGTGGTATTGATATTTAAATTAAATGTTCTATCGATAAACTTAAAGTTTCTTGCACCACGTTGATAGAGAATTTCCATTTGTTCAAGAAATACTGTTAACTCAAATGGCGTGGATGTTTTGTCTAAAGACGATAAGCAAAATTCACATTTAAAGGGACAACCACGCGATGCTTCAACGTAGAGCAGACGGTGCTTTAAATCTTCATCGGTATAATACTCATAAGGTAAAGCTATGTCTTCTAATGCGACGGGCTTTGAACTGAGAATCTTTTTATCCGGTGGTGTGTTATTGAGTATATCTTTACACAGTTGATAAAAACTTACATCTGCTGGGCCGGTCAAGACATAATCAGCACAAGCGACAATAGCTTGGTGTTCCGTTTCATAACTGACTTCTGGGCCACCTAGCACAACTTTAATTTCTGGTGCGATCACTTTTAATAAGTTAACAACAGCCGTTGTTTCAACGATGTTCCAGATATAAACACCAAAACCGACAATGTCGGGTTTCGATGCTAATATTTGTTCTACGATATCAAGGGCGCGAGTTTGGATAATAAACTCTTTTATTTCACAATATTGCTGTAACTCTTTTAAGTTAGCGTAAAGATAACGTAAACCAAAACTGGTATGAAAAAATCGTGCGTTAAGCGTAGCAAGGACAATTTTAGGCGAAGCTTTATCTATTACGTTACTGCTTTGATGAGTAATAGCTTGAGTAACCAGTGTACCCTTGTTCATTGAATCTGACTTTGTTGGCTCAGGTATTAGCGACTCTGGCTTTACTAAATCAGGAAAAGTTGAAACAGGAATATTGCCTTCAATTAGGGGAACTTGTGTGATGGTTAGTTCGGGGTTACTTTTTTGCTCTGCCATGCTCGATTTTACTGCCTGAAACCTTAGAAAATATTGCCGCAATTATACTTTGATTGCTGAGCTTATTCAGCAATATTGTTTATGTTTGTATTTGTGCTTTTGTTTGTTAAGTTTTAGCCATTAAATTGTTGAAATTTCATTGCTAATTCTGCTGCCATTTCTTCTTGCCCTTTAAGTCTTAAGACTTCGATTATACATTCGATGGTGCATAGGCCACCTTTAGGTTGATTGGCCCTAAGTTTATATAAAGAATCATTTGTCGTTTTCAGGGTGAATTGGGCAGCCTCTTTTAAATAAGGGCTGTGATTGAAGATTTTTTTGGCTTCCTGCCATGTGCTATCAATAATAATGATGTTTTCATATTCTTCAATTCTTGTCGATGGTACTGCCGGAGATAGAGACGGTGATGTTTCCGTTGTCGTTATTATTTCCGATGACAGTGCCGATGACGAATCGCCCTTCGAATATAATAATACCGCCTCATAATTTTCTATTAACCTGATAAGGTCTTTATTAGGCTTTTTTCTTTCCCACAGTATACGTTCAACAATTTCATTAGCATGATCTAAAGCAAGAGCGCCGGTATTGGTTCCTCTGCGCAATTCACGCTCATGGGTTAGTAAAAATATTTTCATTGCTATGCTTTGTTCCGCTTTTGATTATTTTTCGGGGGGATTATTGAACGTGATCGCCAAACCTGATGTTGGTAACCTAAAAATATTGAAGCTAAATAAGTTTTACTCCTACACATTCAGACGAAGAAAAACCGCAACGTGTTAACGATGCGGTTTATTATGATCCCTTAAGCCATTTTGAAATATTTCACTTTGCTATTTTTTGTTTAAAGTAATGTATCGATCTATTTCAGCCTCAACCATAGCCAATGGTAATGCCCCATTACTCAATAAAACATCATGAAACTCACGTAAATCAAATTGTTCGCCTAATGATTTTTCAGCCTTTTGTCTTAACTTCCAAATGTGTAATTCACCTAATTTGTATGAAAGTGCCTGACCAGGCCATGATATATAACGGTCTACTTCTGCTCTAACATTCGCTGATGATAATGAGGTATTACTTGATAAGAAATCGATTCCTTGTTGTCGATCCCATTTCATTGCGTGTATTCCGGTATCAATCACTAAGCGACAAGCTCGCCACATTTCGTAGCTTAATCGGCCAAAATTATCATAAGGAGTATCATATAATCCCATTTCAACACCTAACTTCTCAGAATATAAGCCCCACCCTTCACCATAGGCACTGAAATATAAGCCTAAGCGAAATTTAGGCACATTTTTCAATTCACTTGATATAGCCGATTGATGATGATGTCCAGGTACTGATTCATGTAATGTTAAAGCAGTAAGTTCATACAGCGGTCGTTGGTCTAATTGATAAGTGTTGAGCCAATAAGCACCGCCACGCGTTCCACCTACAAGTGCTGAATTATAGGAAGCGGTAGTATAATTAGGTGCTATTTCTTTTGGCACAGCAACAACACCATAAGGGGTGCGAGGTAGGGTTTTAAAAAACTCAGGCATAATATAGTCAATGCGTTTAGCAATATACGATGCTTCTTTTAGCAAGTCTTTTGGTGTTTTGGCGTAAAATTGAGGATCTGTTCTCAGGAACTGGGTAAATTCTTCAAATGATCCGTCAAATTTGGTTTCTTTGATTATTTCAAGCATTTCTGCTCGGATGCGTTTTACTTCACTCAGGCCTGTTTGGTGTATCTCTTTAGCCGTAATATTTGGTAATGTGGTATATTTTTTAATTTGATGAGCATAGTACGCTTTGCCGTTACTCATTTGTTCTGCACCAAGGGTTACTGTTGCTGCCTGCAAATAATCTCCACCAAAGAACTCGGCGAATTCTCTAAAGGCGGGTATGGCTGATTGTGAAATAGCTTTCTTGGCCGACTCTCTAAGCTGTTCTTGCTCTTTGTCTGAGATCCTGGTGCTCATTTTCAAAAAAGGTTTGTAAATGCTGCTATCAGTGGGCTTGTCATATATTTGCGCTTGTACCGTAGGAAGAATGCCTTCAACAACAATCTTTGGCAGGGTAAAATTGGAATGAATACCTTCACGCATGTTGGCTATATTTTCATTAAAATAGCGCGGTATCTCGTTGATTCTTGCTATGTAATCGTTGTAATCTTTTGTTGTATTCATCGGTAAGCCGTTACTCATACTTAATACTTGTAAAAAAAAGCTATAGAAAGTATTGAGTGGAATACGTGACAAATTAAGTTGATAAGCTTCTATTGAACCTTCAATCACCCACTTAAATAGTTGATGATTTATACGGTTCGAGGCGGATAGTTGCTCAGGATCTATTTTGACTAATTGACCAAGTAATTTTTTTTCTTCTGCAAGTCGCCTATCATTATCAACTTTTGATACACGATCGAGTAAATGATTATATTTGGTAATACCTTCAGATGTTGCTGATAAAGGACTTTCTTTTAACGAGTAATCCCAGTGCTGGGCAATTAACTCTTCTAATTTTTTATCCGTATTTAGTAATGTTTTATCAGCAGCCATAAGGTTTGTAGCAAAGATAAGCGTAGATAAAACAAGACATAAACCTTGGATTGTTTTTAACATTTTATTTTTCTTTTTTATCATTATTCATTCTCGTTTCTGTTTCTGCTTTATAGTACTTTTAAAGAGTAGTTACGGCTCACTGATAAAAACTTAATTGGCTACGCCTGCTTACGTGCCTAACGTAAACAACACTTCTTATATTTCTTGCCACTGCCACACGGACAAGGATCGTTGCGGCCAGCCGTAGGTAATGAACTAACGGGTACACTGTTCTCTAAAATTGTATTTTCGTCGTACAGGATATTAGCCAATAAACCGCCTTCCCCCATTAACGAAGCAAAGTCATCAAAGTCTTCACTTGAGATATTGTCGAGTTCTTCACCTTCTGAGTCAGAATCATCATCAGCCCAAGCACTTAAGGTATCAACAACATTAAATTCGGTTTGAATCATGCCAGACTCAATCAACTTAGGCGTACCTGCCCTATGCCATGCTTTTACTTCACACTGTTTAAAGCGTTCTTCATCAAATAAACCTTTATCACCTAAATCGTTGTCACATAGGTCAATAAACTGAGGTTTAAAGTCATCAAGTTGATATTCAATGCAAGAATCGGCTAATGCGCTAATTAAAAAGCTATTGGTTGAACTCGGTAAAGCCGAAAATACAGTTATCCATCGAGTTACATGTGCACTTAATACGAATTCATCAATAATACCCGTTTCGTACTGAGCAAATACAGCTTCCATAGCCGATGCTTTGCAATACATAGCTTGATGACCATCAACAATATAATTACACAATGCTTGTGTATTACCATCGACCACATTATAAAATAAGGTCGGAGTTAATTCAGTAAGTGCATCACCAAACACCGCTTCAAGAGCTGTTAAAAACGTATCGTTACGTGCAAATAACTGCAAACACTTTTCTAACGCTGGAGAATATTTTAATTCCGCTAATAATAAAGTACCAAAAAATAAAATGGCCTGCTGCTCGTCGGTTAACGAGGTATCATCTGCGATAAATTGATCTATCACCCGTTCTAATTCAGGATAAAATTCCGACCAATTTGCTTTAACCACTTCGAGACCTGTAATAGGCAATTCGTTGTCTTGTGCATTACCTATATCCAATAAAGCTTGTTCTAAATTCATGTGAATTCCGCGTTAAATAATTAATGATGAGTGCATATGCCGAATATTATATATTAATACTTCTACTTCCCGTTACCATTGAAAGCCTCAAATTCAAAACTAAATTCGAGGCTAAACTCAAGGAAAAAAAACCGCGACCCGTTAAAGTTGCGGTTTCTTATAATGTGGCGGGAAAAATGGGACGAGTATGGGCACTGGTTTTATTCTGAACTCGTATTTGAATATTTTCCAAAATAGCCAATGCATATTTTAGGCATTTCGAAAAAACTATATTAGAGGTTCCAAAAATATAAAAAGTAAAAACCTCGTTACGTTCGCAACAAGATTTTTACTTTATCTAGTCCATATAAAATTACGTCATGCTATTATCAAGCGCCAATTCTTCAACATCACTGCTGTTGAAGGCTCTTCGCTGCCAAAAAGGTGCCTGAGGCCAACGAAGCTCTTGTTGATAAAATTTCTGTTTGAGTAAACGGTAATTATCGAACTGACTTTTCAAATCCAAATTATACTGTTTTATTGCCTGATTACTTTTGGGATCAGAATTATTAGGATTCAACTGCGCAATTATCGCATTTGCACCATGGCAAGCTGAAGAAAACGCAAAACCTATACCCATTGATGAGATAGGATCAAAAGCACAGGCAGCATCACCAATCGCTAAGAAGTTGTTAACATTATCAGCCATAGTTATTTGGCTAAATGCTGGGCGTGACCATGGATGTGGAGCCGTTACTTTACAATTATTGACACAATGTTTGATGTGCTTGCTTTCACTTAATAACTTATTCCAACCTTCCTGCTGATTTAATCGTAGTTTTGCAATGATATCTACATCAGAATAAAAAGTGACCACATAAGTATGATTGGGTAACAATGCACCATACCACCAACCATGCTCACAACTTTCTATAATATATTCTTGAGTCTTTTTATGACCCTTGGCTAATTGAAAGAAGCGTCCAACGCCCATTAAATCATCTGTTTTATCGCTTAGCCCGCCGATCCCTCTTGTAATGCTTGCTTTGCGACCAGTAGCATCAACAATAAAGCGACTATGGATTTCAAATTCACCCTGATGAGGATGTGAAAGTATCAACTGCCAAGTACCGTCGGGTAGTTGATTAGTTGCCAGACAATGGGTACGAGGTAAAACTCGTGCACCGCGTTCAACGGCTGTTTCAATTAAACCTAAATCAAATAGCTCTCGGTTTAACTGATAGGTGGATTCTTGCGTAGTAAATACTGAATTTCTGAACCCAGGTCGATTTGATCCCCAATAAGCAGTACTACCATAGGTTGGAATAAAGCAACCCTCCCCCAAAGATTCAGGTTCAATGTTTAAAAAGTCTAGAAAGTTAAAAAGGCTGTCCGAAACATGTTCACCAACACGTTGTTGGGAAAAATCGGATTGTTCTACTAGGGTGATATTTAATGTGGAATTGTTTAATAAACTGAGTGCTGCACAAGCCCCAGAGGGGCCTGCTCCTAGTATAGTTACATCAGTTTCAATTTTTAATGACATCATCTTATCGACGTACACGCGTGCCTGAACGTGGAACACCTAAACCGTCTTTTGCAATTTTAATTTCTTTGAAATTGCGTGTTTCAAGACCTTTAACCATTCTTGCTGCCCGGGTACTTTTCCGTTTAATGTGTTTCTTATTCTGCTCGATGTAAAAGACAGGAATAGTGGTTTCGTTATCATCCTTGTTACCACTGATGCTTCCTACGCCAACTTCCTGATAACTAAAGAGCTCATTATTCCGTTCAGTTTCAGTAAAATACGGATAATCGGTGTGTTCATTGTTGTTATCACGAATGAAGGCTAGTGCCGACCAATGCTCTACCATTTGTACAAAAGTATTAATGCCCCGAGCATAATTCATTTGCTGGCCTGCTGGCACATGAGCAGCAGCCTGCCCTTCCTCTGTTACTTCACCCGTAAGTACATCCCAAGGACTTTGTGGCGGCCACCAGTAAGCATAATAGGTTGGTGGTAATGGCGATAAACCTCCTTCACCATCACTGCTTTTATTAACTTCTGGTACAGTAAAGTTAACCGTTTGCACTGTGCATTGGAAAAAATCAGCTTGCCAAGGACAGGCCATACGTTTGGTCAAGTCTCCAGGCTCACAGCCACCACCTTCACATTCATCACGCGATGGCGTTAATCCAGTGGTGTCGTAACCGCCAGCACCCTTTTGGTCTGAAATAATATAAGGTGCAGAATAAATATTCTTATTTTGCACGCTCCAGGTAACCTCTATTCCCGGACACATAGGCAAACCAACACAGTTGCCTATACTACCTTGGTCAAGCGGGTTAATAGGATACGGTATGAAATTTTCATCGTTAACAAAGCAACCTTTCGCCCATTGACCTAATAAAAATTGTTGTGTTTGGTTAAGTGCTAGGAATTTAACAATATTTTGATTACTTACCGAATTGCTGCCCGAATTTAATGGCATCATAGGGAATTTGTCTTTAAATAGCGTTTGCTGAGGTTGCTCGGCTGATGCATCAGCTTTATCGTCAGGCTCTCTGAAATATGAAAAGTAGCTTTCTCGATTGGCTTTGTTAGTTTCACTATTGTCTGCATAATCAAACGCATTAGTACTAAATGCCGACATAGATTGTACGTTAGATACCCATTGATATCGGCCAATACGTTCAACAATAGGTAAAATGTCACGCTGATAATTTGCTTGATACCTTTCATTAAAAACATTATCAAAGCAAAGGTCAGGTACTAAATTGAACTCTCTAATACCAACATCAAAAGCACTATCGTCTAAGGTAGAAATATTAACAATTTCAGGTGCAAAGTCAGGCGAACCTACCACTACCCAAGCTTGAAGTTGAACATCTGGTATGTTGTCTTTAAAAGAAACAGTACAATAAACTGGACCATCGGAAATATCGTCGTGCCAAGTATTAGAACCACCGTAACTGGTTAATGGTTCATTACCACCAGCATGTCCATAACCGCCCACTACAATTAATCGCCCTAAATTATCAGTATATAAATCACCTAAGGTAAGCACTGGCGTGCCATATTTTACTGTTTTCGGTGGATAAGAAACAGGATAACCATCTGGAGCGCTACCTTGTTCAAAACCAACTGATTGCAATGGGCCACCAATAGTCCGTGGTCCTGGGTCAACGATTAGATTTTGGCGTGCTCTTTCACCGTCAACATCAGGGTTTCTAAAAGGGACATTTTGATTACTATAACTATTTTGTGAACCATAAAGTAAGTTACCTTGTAGTTCACTGTACTGGTACCAAGTCGCTTTTTTGTTGGCTAAATGTACAGACCATTCCATGGCTTTAATATTAGGGGTATCTAAAGTAACTTCTTTACCATTATCTAAAAATACTTTAAATACCTGCCCTTGCCTTCTAACGCGTCCTGCGTCATCTTTGAACGAAATAATCGGCCCCTGTTTATTGCCATTTTGGTCTGCTTCAAAAGGTAGTTGACCTATCTTTTCTGGAGATAAACAAAATTGCTCAGGACTGTTACCTAAACGAGAAATTCCTATCGATGGGTGGATCTTAAATTCCATATTACTGTCTTCCTTGTCCATTTGGTTTACGCTTATTACCTACTCTAAGCACAACATCCTAATGTGCCACCGTAACATTTGTGGGTTAATTTTAGATTAGCCAACAAATGTTAGATTTATGTTAGGTTAGTGTTAATTAAAAATCAAATGCGCACCAATTAAAAAACAATATTGTGCTATACCACTCGGTTTATTTTAATCATTAAATTTAAGACGAAGAAAGCCACGACTCGTTAAAGTTGCCGGTTCTTAGTATGTGGGGTGTGAATCAAGATTTTAACTCTACTGTAGGAGTTGCTCTACAACCTTTTCCTTTTGTAAACGTTAAAGTGCAAAAAGGCGCTAACCTTTCGATTAGCACCTTTTCTAAATGTGGTAATGAGTTATAGATTCGAACTCTGTTAAAGGAGATGTGCTACAAACCCGCTATCTGTATTAATCACTAAATTCTAGGCGAAAAAAAACCGCTTATCTTTCGATTAGCGGTTTCTTAGAATGTGGCGGTGAGATAGAGATTTGAACTCTAGAAGGGCTACAAACCCTTGCCGGTTTTCAAGACCGGTGCTTTCGACCACTCAGCCATCTCACCTGAAGTTAACAAATAAGCTGTTGAAACAATGCTTGCTTGAGAACGAGGCGGATATTAAGTACTATCGCACTACTTGTAAAGCGTTAAATGTAAAAATAGTTAAATAATTTCATCCAAACCCTTTGTTCGAATATTTAACGAACAAGTTGTTTTAAAAATCAGCATTTATCTTGCCAGCAGAGAAGATAACTTAGTTGCCTGATTAATTATCTGCTTGATTATTTTTTCTAAACTCTGCCGGTGACAAACCTGTCCAACGCTTAAATGCTCGGGTAAAACCTGCGCCATTAGCAAACTCCAACATGTAAGCAATTTCAGTTATGCCATAGTTGCTATTGCCTAATAATAATTGCGCTTCATTTTGCAGGGCTTTATCACGCAATACTTGAAAGCTTGTATCATGCTCTTTAAGTTTTAATTGTAAGTTACGAGTACTTAAGTGCATATCCTCAGCAAGTGAGTCAAGTGAAAGGTTGCCGGCATTGAGTAATTTCACCACGCGATAATACACCTGTTGCTCTAGGTTGCTAGAAATTTTACTTAGATACATTTCTACCAATTTATCTTGGTGCTCAGCTAAGACGTGATTGGCTGAAATAATAGGAATCTCTAAGGTTTGTTGATCAAATTCTATGGCGAATTGCGCAGCATTAAACTGCACTTGGCAAGCGAAACTGTCTTGATACACTTGTTGATTAGTGGGGGTTTCTATCGGTAAATAGACTTTTACATCCGCCAAATCTTGGTTGGTTAGCTCCTTTAAGATATTCAACAAACCAACAAAAAAAGCTTCAATCGCTGCTGGAGGGATCAAAGGTTTACCTTCTTGATCCTTATAAATATTCACAGTAAAACGCTGTTTAGATTCAACCAGATGTAATTTTGCATAAGCAGAGTTGCTGATCACAGAACCATAGTTTTCAATACGTATTAGAAAGTCATGAATATCTTTACTGACCATAAGTGCAAAACCTAGGGATTGAAAAGTGAAGGTTTTGATATAACGCCCTAGATATAACCCGAAACTCTCAATACCTAGCTCATTACTACACACTTGATATAACTCACGTAACTGGATATCAGCAATTCTCGAGTCAACTTTATTAATATCTTCTAGCTTTAACCCGACGCTAGTTAATAAAAACTCAACATCACCATTCATATCTTCAATAGCAGCAACAATTATTTTTCCCCAAGTGGAAATAGTACCTTGGTGTTTAGGCGTTTTTTTATTGTTTTTCATATTTGGCGTTTTTATTTTTTGGCATAGGTAGCTAGTTAAGTAATTAAATAAATTTTCGCAAAAAGATAACAGAATTTCGTTAAGAGGAAATCAACTCTATTTCAAATGATATAAGTTAGTTTCATCATATTCAAGTAGCAGAAATAGTCGCTAACTAACATCTGCCACTGAATTGAATGTCGGCCGAAAGGCCATAATCATAATGTCAGTCAGAGAGTCATAAATGATGTCAGAATATAAATTAACTCGTTACCCGCTATTTATTAACGGTGCACTCACCCATCCTACTCACGAGCAATATATTGAGGTTATCAACCCTGCAAATGGCAAAGTGATAGCCGAAGTTGCTAATGGTTGTGAAGTTGATGTAGATAAAGCGGTTGCTGCGGCAAGAACTTGTTTCGATCAAGGTGATTGGCCAAACACCACGCCTGATGAGCGTTCTAAAGTTCTATATAAAATTGCCAATCTAATTATTGCCAATGCCCACGAACTCGCTGCGCTCGAAGTAGCATGTTCTGGTGGTACTATCAGTCGTATCAAGGGCTTAGATATCCCAGCCGTTGCTGATTTATTTATGAAACTGGCTGAAGAAATTAAAACTTTTCAGTTCGTTGAAAACTTACCCTTAACGCCATTACCTGAGCCACTGCATTCACAAGTTCGCAAAGAGCCAATTGGTGTTTGTGGCTTAATTACCGCTTGGAACTTCCCATTATTATTGCTTGCTATGAAAGTAGCGCCAGCATTAGCTGCCGGTAATACCGTGGTTGTTAAGCCCGCGACAACAACCCCTACTTCTACCCTTCGTTTCATCGAAATTATCTCTACTGTATTACCTGATGGCGTAGTCAACGTAGTTACCGGCCCAGGTCAACGAATTGGTGAAGCGTTATGCGAACACCAAGATGTCGATAAAATTTCGTTTACTGGCTCTACGCGTGTTGGCATTGCGGTACAACAAATGGCGGCAAAAACCCTTAAACGTGTCACCTTAGAGCTGGGTGGTAAAGGTGCTGCCATAGTAATGCCAGATGCAGATTTAGAACGTACCGCTTACGGCGCTTTATTTGGTGTGTATTTAAATTCAGGTCAAGCATGTGAGTCAGGTACACGTTTACTTGTGCATGAAAGCATTCATGATGAATTAGTTGACCAACTGATTGCGTTGTCAAATGATATGGTGATTGGCGATCCAATGGACCCTGGCGTCGCTATGGGTCCAATGACAACCGCGGCTCATTGTCAAAGTGTATTAGATTATATCGAATCAGCCAGAGAGCAAGGGGCAACAATTGCCTGTGGTGGCGAACGTGTGGAAGTAGCTGGCTGTGAAGAAGGATTTTATATACAACCAACCATTATCACCAATGTCACTAACAATATGAAAGTAGCACAAGAAGAAATTTTTGGTCCGGTACTTTCGATCATTAAATTCTCAACAACAGAGCAAGCCATTGAAATTGCAAATGACAATATCTACGGTTTATCCGCAGGTATATGGTCAGAAGATGTCGTTCAAGCACAAGGCATTGCACAAAAATTACGTGCCGGTTCTATTTGGATTAATGATTGGCATATGATGCGTACCGATGGCGCGTTTGGTGGTTACAAACAAAGTGGTTACGGCCGTGAATTTGGTAAGTACAGTTTAACTTCGTATTTAGAAACAAAAACGATTACTACCTCATTTGAACACGATAAAGAGAAAAAAACCTTCCATAAATTTGTTCATAAAACATTAGCTTAGTTAAATTTACTTAACTTTAGCGAGTTAAGTCCAGTTAAGTCCAGTTAAGTTTTCATTCAATTATCTAATTCAAAATTATAGTTTTAAAGAGGTTTATTATGTCTAAAACAGGTTATACCCATTACAAGATGCGTACCGCTGTTCACTCAGCTCCGGGGGCTATTATTCGTCTTCCTGCGTTATTTGAAAGTTTAGGCGCAAAACGTGTTGTCTTGTTAAGTGACCAAGGCTTAAAAGATGTGGGCATAGTCTCACAAATTGAACAAGTATTTGCCTATGGTCAATTAGGCAAAGGCGCACAGCTAGTCGGTACATATACGGACATTGCTCCTGATGCTGCCTGTGCTACGGTAAATGGTGCGCTTAAATTTGCTCGAGAAGTTGCCGCTGATGCTATATTAGCCGTCGGCGGTGGTAGTGTATTAGATGCATCTAAAGGTGTTAAATACGCATTGCACCATAAACTGCTTGATATCAAAGATGCGGTACAAGCTGGGGCGAAATTTGAAGTTGAGCCACAGGCTAAACCGATGAATATTCCTCATATCGGTGTACCAACAACAGCAGGAACAGGCGCTGAGGTGTCAAACATTGCCGTACTTTATAACGAAGAGTCAGGTATTAAGGGCGCACTTATCGTGCCTTATATTGAACCTGATATTGCCGTACTTGACCCAAATTTGAGCAAAGGTTTGCCCGCGTTTTTAACTGCATCTACAGGCATGGATGCGCTTACTCATGCGCTTGAGGGTATTGCTTCACCTATGGCTAATCATTTTTCTGATGCGCATACTATTACCGCAGCACAATTAATTGAAAAGAATCTGCCTATTGTAGTTACCAATGGCCAAGATACCGCGGCGCGTACGGCCATGTTAGAAGCCAGTTCAATGGCTATAAATGGTATGATGGCAGCGTTAAATGCGGCACCTATACATAACTGTTCTCACGCTTTTGGTGCTTTATTCCATATTCCACATGGCGACGCCAACGCTGTGTTATTACCTATTTGTTTAGAAGTGCTAGCTGATTTCTATTTACCCAATGCCCATAGGTTAGCATTAGCATTGAACTTAAGGGTTGCTGAAAACGAAAGCAATGAGCAAGCATTAGAGGCAGTAATAGCGAGAGTTAATGGCTTACAGCAAGAATTAGCTTGTCACAGTACCTTTGCAAAATGGAATGTTCAAGCAACTGATGCAGAGCGAATTACTCAAGCGATAGCAAGTGATCCCGCTGGTATTTTCTACCCAATTCCAACAGATAAAGTGCAAGCGATTATTGCTAAGACAATCGGCTAATTATCCTTGAATACAAAAAAGCCAGCATCTAATGCTGGCATTTTTATTTGTACTTTTATTAACTTAAACGTTAAAGCATTGTAGCAATTTCTAGCCCTTGTTTAATCGCGCGTTTTGCATCGAGCTCAGCGGCAACATCAGCACCACCAATCAAATGGTAGGGTTTATTTAGCCCTTCAATCAACTCTCTTGCAGGATCTTGACCGGCACAGATAATGATATTATCCACGGCTAATACTTGTCTTTCACCAGCAATAGAAAGATGCAGGCCAGCATCGTCAATTTTATGATAAACACATGATGACAGCATTTTAACTTGTTTGTTTTTCAGACCCGCTCTATGTATCCAACCGGTCGTTTTGCCCAAGCCGGCGCCCACCTTAGTGTCTTTACGCTGAAGTAAGTAAACATCTCGTGCTGGAGCAGTGACTTCGGCTTTTACCCCTTCAATACCGGCACGAGCTGTTAACGTCATATCAACGCCCCATTCTTTCATGTAGGCAGGAATATTCTGGCTGGTTGCAGTGCCAGAATGTACCAAGTATTCAGATACATCAAAACCAATACCACCTGCGCCAATAACAGCAACTTTTTTGCCCACCGCTTTTTTGTGCTTAAGCACATCGATATAATTTAAAACCTTACTATGTTCAATGCCTTCAATGGGCGGCATACGCGGGTTAATACCTGTGGCTATGACTATTTCATCAAAATCACTGCTGTTTAACTCATTTGCGGTAACCCGAGTATTTAACTTTACGGTGACGCCCGTTAACTCTAATTGGCGAGAGAAGTAGCGTATGGTTTCACTGAACTCTTCTTTACCTGGTACTTGTTTGGCGATATTAAATTGTCCACCTACTTCACTTGCTCCATCAAAAAGTGTTACCTCATGGCCAGCTTCAGCCAGCGCAGTAGCGGCTGACAATCCAGCCGGGCCTGCGCCAACTACGGCAATTTTCTTAATGGTTTTTGTTGGAACAATATTTATTTCAGTTTCAAAACAAGCACGAGGATTAACTAAACAACTTGCCATTTCACCGTTAAAAACGTGATCAAGACAGGCTTGGTTACAACCAATACAAGTATTAATTTCATCACTACGCCCTGTTGCCGCTTTGTTAACAAATTCAGCATCAGCAAGAAATGGTCTGGCCATTGAAATCATATCTGCATCGCCACGCTGTAATACTTCTTCGGCTACTTCAGGGGTATTAATTCGGTTTGAGGTGATTACTGGAATACTGAAATGTTCTCTGTATTTAGCAGTTACCCAAGTAAATGCTGCGCGCGGCACCTTGGTTTGAATAGTAGGAATACGCGCTTCATGCCAACCAATACCGGTGTTGATAATAGTTGTTCCTGCTTTTTCAATGGCTTGACCGAACTTAACCACTTCTTCAAAACTACTGCCGCCTTCAACAAGATCCATCATTGAAAGACGAAAGATAATAATGAAATGTTCACCAACCGCTTGGCGAATACGGCGCACCACTTCAACACCAAATTTAATGCGATTTTCAAACGAGCCACCCCATTCATCATCACGTTGATTGGTTCTTAAGGCGGTAAATTGATTAATGAAATAACCCTCTGAGCCCATTACCTCAACACCGTCATAATTTGCTTGTTGTGCTTTAAGGGCTAGATCAACAAAAGATTGAATTTCTTCTTCAATCATTTCAACCGTTACCGCTTCGGGTTTATATGGATTGATAGGTGCTTGAATAGCCGACGGCGCAATAAGCTTGTGATTAAAAGCGTAACGACCGGTATGAAGTATTTGCAGACAAATCTTACTGTCATATTTATGTACTTCATCGGTAATAACTCTATGTTTGGCAATATCCTCTGCGCTGGTCATTATTTGAGTATTAGGGTGAGTCGCTCCGCGTTTACTTGGGCCGTAACCACCGGTAACCATCAATCCACAACCGCCTTTAGCACGTTCACCAAAATATGCTGCCATGCGTCTTGTGCCGTCTGGGTGCTCTTCAAGGCCGGTATGCATTGAGCCCATTAAAATTCGATTCTTTAGGGTAGTAAAACCAAGATCAAGTGGTGCTAACAATTTTGAAAACTGGGTGTTGCCTGTAGTTTCAATATTTTCTTTGGCTTCAGTATTAAGTTCGGACATAACTCACTCTCTTTGTATTTATCAGATATTTAATTTAGACAATGTACTCAGGAATCAATTTAGACACTGTCTAGTTTATTGTTAATTAAAATAGCGACTAAATATGACGGTGTCAAGATTGATTAATAAACAATAGCTTGCTAAATTAGCCTTTATGAAAAATATTCCTGAAAAATCAAAGTATCACCACGGTGATTTAAGAACGACTTTACTTACCGTTGCTGGGGAAATGCTCAAAGAAGGCGGTATTGAAGAGTTGTCATTGCGTAAATTAGCAGCCCGCGTAGGTGTTTCAAGAACTGCGCCTTATCACCATTTTAAAGATAAAAACGCTCTGCTCTGTGGTATTGCTGAATCAGGTTTTAGGCAACTACATCAAATGAATAAAAGCAGTTTTAATGCTGATGGACCTTCAACAAAAGAAAAGTTCTCAAGTTTTATCCATGAATATGTAAACTTTGCCAAGGCTAATCCAGATCTTTACGAATTAATGTTTGGCCGTACTATTTGGAAACAAGAAAACAGCACATCAGAATTACGTGATGCCGCCTACCCTTGTTTTCAATATCAGGTAAATATGACCCGAGAGTGGCAGCAACTTAAACTACTCAATCACAGTGGTGAAGAAAGTGCCCTGCGCGCATCGCAAGTGCTTTGGGGCACTGTGCATGGCATTGCTAAATTACTTATTGATGGCATTTATACTGATGTAGCTCATGTTGAAGAGATATGTGATTACGCCGTTGATATGTTTTTAGTGCACTAGCAACGAATCAGTTTAGCCTTGAGATTACTAGTCGAGTGCTTAACACAAACAAAGATTTAGGCTATTTGTTTTTAGTTAGTACGTATTGCTCAAAGTCATCGATAAGGATAAGTTTGCTAAAATAATAACCTTGTATTTGGTCAAAACCGTTGTCTAATAGAAATTGAAGTTGATTTTCATCTTCTACTTCTCCATCTACACTACTCATTAATGTTCCTTCTGTAATCTCTAATTCGAGTAAGTGTTGGTCTATATCGTAAAATTAGCTGACCGTCACATCACTAGAGTATGTCGTTTAAACTTCACAGTCATTGCCTTGTGACTTTCAAAGCGCCCAAATTGTTCTTTAAAGGAGCTTTCATTACTAGTTAGTGCGTCACTTATCGCTTGTGCCTGAATCGGTTTAGAAAAATAATAACCTTGTATATTATCAACTTGATTTTTCTGTAAAAACAACAATTGTTCTACCGTTTCTACACCTTCTGCAATGACTTGGATAGACATGGTTCTTGAAATTGCCAATATAGTACGAATAAGCTCTTCATCTTCTTCATCCTTACCTATATCTTTAATAAAGCTACGGTCGATTTTGATGATATCTACCGGCATTTTCCTTAGGTAATCAAGTGATGAGTGGCCGGTACCAAAATCATCAATAGAGATCTTAACACCGAGTGCATGAATTTTATCGAGCTCAGAGAAAAATACTTTATGGTCATCAAAGGTTGCGGTTTCAGTTACTTCTATTTCTATATTTTCAGGTTTTATACCATGTGTATTCATCGCTTTAACAAGGTTTTGTCTAAATTCACTTGTCCCTAATTGGCGAACAGATACATTAATGGCAGTCACCATACCTTTAAAATAAGGCAGTGTTTGCCAGTGTGATATTTGCTGACAAACGTTATTCAAAATCCAATTCCCAAGTTCAATGATTTGCCCACTCTGTTCGGCTATCGGTATAAATATATCTGGGGAGATCATGTCTCCTTCTTCACTAGACCAGCGTATTAACGCTTCACAACCAACCATTTTTTTCTTTAACAATGAGATTTTAGGCTGATATAGTACCGTTAATTCATTATTTAAGATGGCTTTGGAAAGCAGCATTTGAACACGTTGATGTTTCTCTGCTTTATCCTGCATTTCTATGGCAAAAAATTGAAAGTGATTACGTCCTTCTGATTTTGCCTCATACATGGCAGTATCTGCCGCTTTTAAGAGATCATCCATATTCATCGAATCAGGCTCAAAGAAGGCAATACCTATACTGGTACTGACTTCTATTTTTATACTATTAAGTTCGAGAGGTTCGGACACGGAATTTAGAATTTTTTTTGCTATGTTTTTAACATATATTTTTGTTGGAACTTCTTGTAAAATAATGGCAAATTCATCGCCGCCCATACGTGAGATGAGATCATCTTCATTTAAGGTATCGGACAATTTTTTACTAATGATTTGCAGTAATAGGTCTCCAATATCGTGTCCGTATTGGTCATTAATAAATTTGAAATGGTCAATATCGAGACACATCACTGCCAGTGAAGTATTGGATTTTTTTGCGTAGATGATTGATTTTTGCAAAGCCTCATAAAAAAAAGCGCGGTTAGAAATATTCGTTAAATAATCAAAGTTGGCTAAGTGTAATAACTTTGCTTCAGTTTCTTTCTCATGTGTGGTGTCTTTAAATGTTAATACCGCGCCATCAATTTCCCCATTAAGCTTTCTGGTGATCTCACAAGAGTAATCTGAATGAAATATATTGCCCGTCAGTGATTGCCAGTCGCCACGGCCTTTTAAGCTTACTCTTCCTATACTAGTCGCGTTATGAAAATTTGTAGACAGTAATTCAATCAACTCACCATTAGAGTCTTTGCCGTCCGGAGGGCTTGTAGTATCTTGGTTATGCAGTACTAAGAAGTCTTGTAGTTTGGTTGAGAACTTTTCAGAATCAATTGCTAATAACTCTAAAGCCTTAGGATTAGCGAAGGTAATCTTGCCATCCAAATCTATTCCTAAAATCCCTTCACTGACGTTATTGAGTAATATGTTTAATCGTGCAGTAGAGTCCTCCGCAATCCGGCGGTGTTCATCCAAAGCAATAAACTGGGCGACCTTCTTGGTGAGTATAGTGTCGTTAACCGGCTTTGTAACAAAATCAACTGCACCTGCATCATATGATTTATAAAGTGCCTCACTGTCGTTATCTTTGCTTGTGACCATAACAATAGGAATATGTTTAAACTTTTGATTGTTATGAATAAGGCTAACAACTTCATAACCTTTCATGCCTGGCATTTCGATATCCATTAAAATGACGGCGAAGTCATAATTAAGAACTTTACCAAGCGCTTCTTTTCCGGATGATGCTTGGATGATTGTGATGTCTAAAGGAGAAAGTATGTGCTGAAGTATATTTCGCTGGCTGGCAACGTCGTCAACAATCAGAACATTGCTTTTACTTAGATTAGTCATACTCTCTGAAATCCTTTGTCGCTGGAGTAAGGCTAATTATAGGTATTGATTGAGTATTCGCTAATTTATTAACGTAAAAGCATGCAGTTTATTGCCAAATTAGTTAGGTGAATCCACACAGCGGACATCAACTCATAAGCTCTATTACTTGGGATTCAATTTGCTATCGATAACGCTCGTTTACCGCCTTGGTAGCCCCATTTACAATGCTAAATATGGAAAGTAGCAAGAGCTTAGCAACCTATTATTGATGTGGCTGTGCGGTGCTAGCCAACGTACTCAGAAGAACAATAAATGACTAAGATCGATTGATCTCCCCCTTATAATGCAAAGCCCTCAAACATATCACTTACCTTGCTTTTGCTGATACATCATTTTGTCAGCATAACCGATTAAATCACCTAACTTATCGCCATGAGTTTTCCAAATAGCAATACCAAAAGATATTAACGCCGGTGTGCTTTGGGGCACTGTGCATGGCATTGCTAAATTACTTATTGATGGAATTTATACTTACGTTGCCAATGTTGAAGAGATATGTGATTACGCCGTTGATATGTTTCTTGTTCACTAGCTTCGCTAAAAATCAAACCCTAGATAACTTTGACTTAGCTCCTTCCTTCTGCAATGTGCATAGGCATTTAAAATAACGTCTATTTTCAAAAGACCTTTTTAATTAGTCTTATTTTGCAGATTATTTTCCTAATTAACTACTGCCAACTGATAACTGCCTTTACCATTCTCTTTTACTTGGTAGAGTGCTGCATCGGCTTGTTTGATTATTTCTTCAGATGAACATCCGCTAGCAGATGATACCGCAATACCTATGCTAATGCCGATAGTGAGCTTTTTGTTATCAATAATAAAAGGCTCACTAAAGACGGCTATAATTTTATTTGCTAGTGGTATTAGAGACTCAGTAAAAGAAATAGACTCTAATATTACAGAAAATTCATCACCACCTACTCTAGCGATTATATCGCTTGCTCGAAAATATTTTTTTAACTTTTTGCCGACTTCTATTAATAAAGCATCACCGGTAGGATGGCCATAGCTATCGTTAACCTGTTTAAATCCATCGAGATCTAACATCATGAATGCCAATGTGGAGTTTTCTCTGTGCTGACGCAACAATGAATGTTCTAAACTCTTCATCAACGAATATCTATTATCTAACCCCGTCAAGCTATCAGTTAATGCGAGTTTCTTGAGAGACCTTTCGGCTTTTTTTCTCTCGGTAATATCAAGTATTGAGCCGACAATACCTTCGATACCCTCATCTTCAGTGTGAAAGTAAGCTTTATGAAACATAACATCATGTATTGAGCCATCAGCATAGCTAACCCTAGACTCATAAATTTGAGTGCCTTTACTATCAAACAGTGCTTTGTCTGCTTCGAAGTAAGCTCTAGCTAGGTCATCATCAAAAAGTTCGAAGACACTTTTGCCAATGAATTGGTCTCGTCTTAAGCCAATATATTCCTCAAATGCTTTATTGCAACCTAGGTATCGACCTTCAGCATCTTTATAAAAGATGGGTGTTGGCGCAGCATTAATAACTGCTTGCATAAAGTTAGTTTCATTATGTACAGGTGATGTCATAAAAATATCTCATCCTTTTGAATTTAACTCTATTTTTGATTTGGCAAGTAACAGGAAAAATAAATACGTCCATAGATTGAAAACGTCTACCTTTCTTCGTAAAGGCTTAGTTAGCTTACCACATTCGTCAATGAACACTGTTTTATGAGAAAAAGACACCTACCAAATTAGTAGGTTTTCGTTAATAGGCTTGTCTATTATGGAAAATCAAACATAAAAACCAGCTAACTAAAACAGCCACACACCTTGCAATCTTATATATATATTACGCATCTTATTGTAAGTACTAAAATACCTTAGAAATCACTTCGGTGAAAGCTTGAGGATCGATAAGCTCTTTGAACTAGTACCCACAAATATGGTTTTTTTTATAAAAAACGGATCTAAATTCTAATAAGTGCCATTGAAAAAACATCATGATTATACTTATCACACGGATTCTTATGCCTAGAGATTTTCGCTACAAAACTGTATTAGATGATTTATGTTAACGTCGGCACGAAATCTGCTAGAATTACATCATTGTAGGTTTAATAACAATTTCAAATCTAAGGAATGATACGTAGTGAGTAAAACTAAAAAAAGTAAAATAATCAGCACGGACCAAGTGCTTATTACTCTGTGTGAATCGGTTTGTGAAGTACTAACAAAAGCCAGTGGTAATACTATTAGCTACTCAGCTATGGTGCAAAAAATCACCAAAACGTGCCTAAGGCCAGACGTTTCTAGTTTTGTTCTGTTTGACGGTGGATTTAATGGCTTAGTTGTTACCAACTTTACCGCTGATGCTGCTTTGGAAATTTATCAGGATTATATGCGCAATATGGGCATGCCTGAATCGGAAATTTCAAACAGCCATATGTCTGACGATGTAGCTAATGTTTTAGGCGAATTGATGAACCAATTGGTTGGTGATTTTACCTTTAAAGTAAGGGAGCAACTACAAACCCATATTACCCAAAGCCAGCCCAAAATGATGGCTATCACTAAATTAGTGCAAATTTCTGTTGATACCGCCATGGACAGGCCACAAATGCGCAGAGTCACATTTTCAACAGCAACCAACAAGATCTTTTATCTGGAATTTGCCATGGATAAAACTGAATTTATTCAGTTACATGATTTTGAAGCCGCTGAAACTATTGACCCTGATGAGATTTTAGAACGCTCAGCGAAGGAAATGACTGATGCCGAAAATGCGGAAGAGCCTATAGTAAAAGAAGATGACGGTGACGCTGACGATGACTTTATGGCATCACTTGGTTTATAAGGCAAAACAAAAAATAGCACTGCGGCTTTGAGTAATGTTGCACTAAGCCTTTTACCCAAGGCCTGCAGACTGAATGACTCAGCACTAACAAAGCGTTTTTGTCAGTGCTAAGCTACTTATTAAAATTGCGCGCCGTCGCGCTATTTATTCGCTATGCCAAAGCTACTAACTACTGAAAATCTTCAGTTTCAAAATATAAAGGCTTTATCGTGCCACAATTTAAAAACTTATATTGAAGCTCTATTTCTTTTGGTACTGGTGATGAGGTGTTAAATCGACCTAAACAACCGGCTTCTAAATCAATAGCCAATATATGGTCAAAGCTAGGTGCCTGCTGAATCCTATGAATATAGATTTTATAGTTTTGCTTTAATGAAACAACGTCATACTCTTGTCTCTTACTTGAAGGCTTAATGTCATCAAAAGTACGAACATATAGTTGTTTATCAAAAGACAATTCAATATTTTTATACACTAACATGCCACCACGCTCAAAATGCCCTGCATATAAATCAGCCTGTATCACCATTTTCTCGCCACGCATTAAACGTTGTAAATTGAATGGCTTAGGCTTAATAGTAATGAATTCACTATCTCTGACCGTTTGTAATACCGCTAAATCATTATTATCTAATTTATACAGTAGTTGCACGTTATGAGGCTTTTTATAAAGCGGCAAATGGGATGCATAAATGCTAGAACCCTGATTGACCAAAACCATACCATGAACGCCCATATAGTCAGGATCTAATGGCGGTAACTTTTTAACTTCGTCCTCCGCAAAGCTCACTTGACTAAATAAAGATAACAATAAAATACCAACGAACACTTTTTTCATAGGGAAACTCTCATTTAATATAAATTGAATATAGGTTGCAGCTATTTCAGCGAGCAACAATCCAGATCCGATTTTTACATTATAGATGCTTTCTTCAAGCAAAAAATCCTATATAAGCAATAATTTATATTTATTTTATAGTTAATTTATTGGCTCTCTCTTTTATCTTTTCAGTCTTCAAATGATTTTTAACCTTGTTACAACTCAGTCTATTTTAAAAAACTATTGATCTAAGCAGTAACGTTATAGTGTCCCCCTGACCGTAAGCTGACAGAATTTATCATCGACAAGCTTTACTCATATAAAGTCATTGCCCTTATCAATTATTCACTTGTGCCCTTAATTCTCTGCGCAAAATTTTTCCTACCGTAGATTTAGGTAAGACCTTAACAAAAACCACTCTTTTAGGTACCTTGTAAGCGGTTAAGTGTTCTCGGCAATAACTCATGATATTAACGTCTGTCTGTGGATCTTTAACAGTAATGTATGCACATACCCTTTCCCCTGTTTTATCGTCAGCTTCACCTATGCGGCCGCTTCGATAACGTTGGGATGTGAAGTGAGAATGAATGTAGCGAAACGTTTGTTAGTACCAAAAGATGTCCCGCTTAGACAAATATCTCTTATGTTAGCCTATAGCGAAGCCAGTGCCTTTTCTCGTGCTTTTTTGCTACTGAAAGCTGTTCACCGAGTAAGTGCCGTTTAAACCGCTAATATTCAGTTAGTTAAGTAGTTATGGTTGCCACTACAGTAATTCTTTAACATTACTCACCTATCACTTTAGAAGTTTATTGGTGCTATCAGTGCAAACTCTAACAGAGTGCCGGAAGGAATATTTACTGAGCTGCCACCGGTTAAAAGTGATACACCTAAACCAACTTTTGCCATATTTCCAGCACCTTCTGAGCCATTAGCTAAGCCTCCTATAGCAGCAAACCTTGCCGTTCTAGCAACGGTATCTTTTGTTGTGCTTTCGCTCACCGACTTAATATCACTTGCTCTAATGGGTACCAATTGATCATTAATCATCAGTGCAGTAAATTTAATGCTCATATTTGAGTTTCCTATCAGCCTTGAAGATTTCTTAGACTCACTTATAACACCATAAACAATTGTTCTTCGTGGAATTATAATTTCATTATCAATGACAATTGCCGCCTCTAACCGTGCGGTGAACTTATAGCCAACCTTGTGTTTTGATGAATTAACTGTTGAGGTCATTCTTACCATCAAAGGGGTAGATGCGGGAATAACTACACCCGCAAGGCTCTTTGGTGTCGTTGGTGTTTTAACAACAGCTAGCTTTTCAACAGACCCGTGCTCAAAGTTGATACTTTTTATTTTTGTTCGCTCAAGTTTAAGCTGTTGTCCACCAAGTTCAAATAGTGCATATTTATTATCGATTGAGATAACTTTGCCCTTTAATTTTTGCTCATCCATTAACACGATAGTGTCAGCCATTGCACTAGTAGAGAATATAGCCATTAAGCTAACGATAAATAACGTTTGAAGTTTCATTGTTGTACCTTTAAATTTTTATAACGCTGCTCAAATTGTATTGCTCAGCAACTTTCTTATTACTTTTGCATATCAGCAAACATGGTATTCACTAATTCGGTTACCGCCTGCTCCCTTTGTGCGGAATTTTTGTAGTATTTAATCGGCTTTACTAGTGTGCTTCTCCATACAGTTTCCTTGGTTTTGTTATCAACAATATCGATAACAAAAGTACCTTCGGTATAGTTTTTAGTGCTTATATTGCTTGCGCCGTAACTATATCCATAGGTATGTCCATACCTTGAATTGTAGCCATAGTAAGGACTGTGACCTGAAGCTCTTACTTTCATTTTGTCTTTTGTTACCACAAAATAACTAATGAGTACGTCAGCATTTTCTTTGTCCGTGGCAATGAGTCCTTGCAAGTTAAATTCATTATCAATGGCATCATTTAAACGGTTTCTATCAATATCACTAATCATAGGGTTTTTATGCTCTGCATCACCGCTAACAAAGTAAGATTGTACGGCTTGAAAATCGTATTGTTCATCACAGTCTGTATTGGCGGTATAGGTTGTTGTACAGCCGGCTAAAAATAATAAACATAAAGAAATAAGGATGAATTGTTTCATGTGATCTCCGATAGCTATCGGATTTATTGTGCTTATTTGTATTGATGAAATTATTTTACATTTACTGAAATATGAATTCTAATGACATATATTCATAAACTACATAACTAGCAGTTATATTTCTGCCGGATATATTTCTGATGGGTATAGCTCCGGATTATAATAGTTAGAGTTATATACTGGCGACAGCGGGAAATTAAAATGAATAATTTAGAGCAAAAATTGACAAAAATAGATTTGAACTTACTGATTGCTTTGAGTGTTTTGTTAAATGAAAGGAGTGTCAGTAGAGCTGCTGAGGCATTATTTGTTACCCAACCAGCAATGAGTAAAACACTGAATAGATTAAGAATTTTATTTGATGATCCCTTGTTCCATCGTTGCTCTTCTGGGCTCATTCCAAGTGAGAAAGCCATTGAATTAGAGCGAAAATTACCCAGTATTTTAAATCAAGTTGATAGTTTGTTATTGCCTAGCGCTTTTGATGCCTCGACATGTGCACAAACATTTTCAATTTCTATACCTTCTATTTTGTGTCACTCAATATTAATGCCATTAGTATTAAAGCTTAACAAAATAGCCCCCAATGTTTGTATTATCGACTTACCCAGTGAAACAGACCCATTTCCTTCACTTGAAAAAGGAACTTACGACTTCGCTATTCATATAACTACACCTAAAAGCCCTCAATTTGGTTGTACATCACTTGGCCAATTTCGACCCAATATCTTTGCAAGAAAATATCACCCATTAATAAAAACTAAAGCTATCAATACATTAACTGACTTCAAAGACTTTAAATTTGTCGCTTATCAAGTTAGCTCTGAAGAAAAGAAAGGCTTTGAAAATCCCGCCGAGAGAATTTTAAGGCTATTTAACTTTAGTCCCAAAGTTGTTTGCCAAAGCAGTCATTTGAGTATAATTACCTCATTATTGGAACAAAGTGATTGTTTATTGATCGCACCAAGTTTCATGCTAAATGCCGAAGACTTTTCTGATAAATTCACTTCAGTGTATGAGTTTGATATTGAAAAAGAGCAAATGTTAGACTTGCTCTTGTTAGAGTCACCAAGAGCAAAACATGGTGAAGCCGCGCAATGGTTTAAAGCCGAGTTATTGAAAACTATTAATATTGAGTAACGAGGGTTTAATGTATAGATGATTTAATGTTTTGCATAAAATATTTTCACTAGTAAGGCGCCCTGCTAATACAAAACCCATGGTTATCGAGCTCTATTAGCAGTGATAAATAGTATGATTATCTGAGCTAAGATAACAATGGCTGTCCTAGTTGTTTCATTAAACTTTATCTGGCGTCAGCACAATTTATAAACACGTCGATAGCCATCAATTATGTAGATTTTACTAAAGTTATGATCTAGTTGTAGCGATTCATAAGCTCCCCGATATGAATCAATGTCTGCCATGCAATAAGTATTGAAGAGTGCTAACCAATATTCATCTATTTCGCCATTTGCATTGCATATTTTATTCTTAATACTGATCCTATTTTCTAACAGGAATAGCGTGTTTTCATCAATATTTGTCGAAGCGAATTGAGTGGCTATTGCTTGCACCACTTTTATCTTTGGCGGCTGTTGACACTTATATAAATTGATTGCTACCACATATCCTAAAATGTCTATCACTGCTTCATAGGTCTTGGTGGTGATCATATTGATAATTATACGGGTCAGCTCTTTTTTAAATTCATTGATGCCCTTAATTGGGCTCGGAATAACCAGATGAATCCATCGGTTGTTAGGAATTAGGTTGCCTATTTCTTCATTCAATTGTGCAACGATATTCGAGATTGGCACATCATCGGCCAACCTTGATCGCCGTTTACCATTTTCATTGATGTGCTCGACCAGTTTGGTAACTTCCACGGCAATCTTGCGGTTATTTAGTAGTAAATAACCGTCCGGCGGGTCTTCACCGTCGATATACTTGCCACCGAATTTAGACGCTAAAGCCGCAAGAACGTATTCTTCATCTGGTTTCATATTGCATCCTTAATGCATATCCGCGCTAAAAACTCACATAAAAATATAAAAAACCAATTAAGTCATATTGTTAGTATAGGATATTGGTTCATTCTTTCCCTGTAGGGCGTCTTGGGCTGGGTGCATGAGTGGTTTACTAGTAGATTCAACAAAGAATTAATAGGCATACATGGATAAATCATCTTAAAGAAACACAATACTCTCTCTTTAAGTTTTAGACTTAGCCACTCTTTTGCTATTATGGCTCTTTCCTTTCACTATAGGCAGCAGTACTGCGTGGCAGTTTTTCAACTTAGAGATTACCAACAAGAAGCCGTTACTGCGGTGCTCAAACACTTTCGAAAAACCAATGAATCTGCGGTGATTGTTTTACCTACCGGTTCTGGTAAAAGTTTAGTGATTGCTGAGCTTGCTCGCTTAGCAAAACGAAAAATACTCGTGCTGACTCACGTTAAAGAATTAGTAGAGCAGAATCATCAAAAATACGAAACATATGGTGTAACGGCGGGTATTTATTCAGCAGGTTTAAAACTTAAAGAAACTCAACACCAAGTCACATTCGCCAGCATACAATCGGCGGCGCGAAATCTAAATGATTTTTCTGAGCCCTATTCATTAATTATAATTGATGAATGTCATAGGGTTAACCTGGCCAGCCCTGAGCTGTCAAAAGGCAAGGCAAAAGACAGGTTAAAAGACAAAGTAAAATACACATCAAAAGCTGAATTGAAAGACGAGTTAAAAGAGCAATCACATGAAACCGCAAGCACTAACCAGTATCAGCAAATCATTGAGAAATTGATGCAGGTTAATCCTGAGGTTAAATTATTGGGTTTAACCGCAACTCCCTATCGTTTAGGCATGGGCTGGATTTATCAAAAGCATTATCGTGGTTTCATGCGTAGTGAACAAGAACGGCCCTTTAAACACTGTATTTATGAATTACCGCTGCGCTACTTGATCAAACGCCAGTACCTAACCGAGCCCAATTTAGTGGATGCCACTATCGAACACTATGATTTTAGTAGTCTTCGAGAGAATTCCTCTGGCGAATATAGTCCCACGGATATTAATCATCTATTAACTAAAAATCACCGGGTGACCCAAGGCATTATTGAACAGGTCATTGAGTTAGGGGAAAAACGTCAAGGCATTATGATATTTGCAGCAACGGTTGATCATGCCAAAGAAGTTTTTAGTTACTTACCCACTAAACAGAGCGCGTTAATTACCGGCGCCACAGATAGCACTGAGCGCGATAACTTAATTAAGGCATTTAAACAAAAAGAGATTAAATACCTGGTTAATGTATCGGTATTAACCACTGGTTTTGATGCGCCTCATGTCGATATGATCGCGATATTACGGCCAACACAATCGGTTAGTCTCTATCAGCAAATAATCGGTCGTGGCCTGCGTTTGAGTGATAACAAAAAAGATTGCTTGGTGATTGATTATACCGGCAATGATTTTGACCTCTATCACCCTGAAGTGGGTGAGAAAAAACCGAATGACAAAAGCCAGCCGGTACAAGTTGTTTGCCCAAGTTGTGAATTTCCCAATATATTTTGGGGCATCTGTGATGATGACGGTTATTTAGTTGAGCATTACGGTCGACGTTGCCAAGGCCTCGTAGCTGAACCCAGTGAAGATCAGTCAAAAGAGCGTCAATGTGACTATCGCTTTGTCTTTAAAGAATGTCCTCACTGTAGTGGTGAAAATGATATTGCCGCTCGAACCTGTTTGCACTGCTTTGAGGTATTAGTTGACCCAGATGACATGTTAAAAAAGGCACTACAACTTAAAGATTCAAAAATTATTCGCTGTGCCGGAATGAGTTTAGAAGAGGTCCCTGAAAAAGGGAATGACAAAGCAGCTGATACTGGAGCTGGCAAGTTAAAAATCACTTACCATGATGAAGAAGGTACTGAACTCAATGAATCTTTTGATTTTTCTAAACCAAATCAAGTTAAAGCGTTCAATGATATTTTTTCTAAACGCCTTAGTATTAAAATTGGTGTTCAACTGGGCTCAACTGAGTCACTCGAAGTCGATAACCTGCAACAAGCATTAAAGCTAGCTAACGTATTACCTTGTCCTGACTTTGTCATTGCCAGAAAACAAAAATATTACTGGCGCATTAGAAACAGAATTTTTGACTATCAAGGTCGCTACCGAAAGGCCAATGAACTTAAATAATCCCAAGTAAGCTCAAATGAACAAGTAGAAATTGGCGAATGCTGGAAAATAGTAACATCGAATCATGTCAATTAAGCGCTATAACAAGGCAGATATTAATGAAAATTAACACACAAACTTACCCAGAATATTTTAAAAATATTTCAATAATTAACTAACTAAATTGATAAAATCTCGATAGAATTACCCATCGAGATTTTTATTCCCTTAATTTAGAACTACATCATTTATCTAGGAGCACTTAGTGCCAACATCTTTACCTACGTCTTCATCTAAGCCTTCACTTAAACAAGAATCAGACAAAAAAATCACTGCTCCCATAGCTAAAAAAATTCCCCATGAAATGCAGATGCATGATCATAAACGGGTAGATAATTATTATTGGATGCGTGATGACCAGCGTAGCAATGAAGTGATATTGGCACACCTAAATGATGAAAACAGTTATGCTGATGCTAAGTTGGCCGAACAAAAACCGCTGCAAGACTCACTGTTTGAAGAGCTTAAAGCACGCATCGTTAAAGACGATAATACTGTGCCAGCAAAAGATGGTAAATATTGGTATCACAGCGAAATTAATGGCGAGCAAGAGTATTCAAATTATTTTCGCGCGACAAGTTTTGAGGGAGGCAATAAAACCTTGTTGTTAGATGTTAATGCGCGCGCTAAAGACCATGAATTTTATGACTTAGGAGATTTATCAATAAGTCCTAATGATGAATTAATGTCAATATCAGAAGATACTGACAGCCGCCGAATTTACACCATAAATTTTAAAGACTTAAGTAAGATAAACACAACGTCTAACGATCAAGATACTTACTTAGCGGATGTGCTGCTTGAAACTGAAGGCCAAATTGTTTGGGCAAGTGATAATCAAACGGTATTTTATGTAAAAAAAGATCTAGAAACCTTGTTAGGTACACAAGTTTATCGTCATAAACTAGGAACGCCACAAGCTGATGATGTCCTTGTTTATGAAGAAGACGATCACAGCTTCTACATGAGCTTAGATAAGAGCAGAGATGACTCACAAATTTATATTTGTTTACACGCCACTGAATCAACACATTACCTAGTGCTCGGTGCCGATGACCCTGAGGGTGAATTTATTGAGCTACTACCCTATCAAGAAGAACATGAATATCACGCTGATAAAATGGGCGAACACTTTTTTATTGTCAGCAACTATCAAGCTAAAAACTTTCGACTAATGAAAGTTGCAGTTGATAAAGTTAATGATATAAGTAACTGGCAAGAAGTGATCCCACATAGAAAAGATGTGCTACTCGAGGGTATTGAGTTATTTCATAACTTTATCGTTATTACCGAACGTGAACATGGCCAAATTCGTTTTATTGTTCACACCACAAGAGGTAGAAACTCTGGCCATCAGTATCCCTTATCATTTGATGATCCCTGTTACTTTGCTTGTCTTGGTGATAATCCAGAGCCGTCCAGCACCACGGCAAGATTATATTACTCAAGCTTAACCACGCCTGGCTCTTTATTTGAGTTTGACTTAGCCACCGGTGAGCGCAAGCTGCTTAAAGAGCAAAAAGTATTAGGTGACTTTAACAAAGACGATTATCAATCAGAGCGCTTATTTATTACCGCCAGAGATGGCGTAGAAGTACCAGTTTCCATTGTTTATCGCAGCGATAAGTTTAAAAAGGATGGTACTAACCCACTACTGCAATACGGTTATGGCGCTTATGGCATTACTATAGACCCTGATTTTTCAAGTACAACGTTAAGTTTACTCAACCGAGGTTTTGTTTACGTTATCGCTCATATTCGTGGCTCAGAAATGTTAGGTAGAGAGTGGTACGAAACAGGTAAAAAAGAGCATAAACAAAATACCTTTAATGACTTTATAGATGTCACCAAGGCATTAGTTGCCCAAGGTTATGGTGCTAAAGATAAAATATTCGCTTCTGGCGGCAGTGCTGGTGGCTTATTAATGGGCGCGGTAGTAAACCAAGCACCAGAGTTATATTTAGGCATTGGCGCGCATGTGCCATTTTTAGATGTATTAACGACTATGCTCGATGAAACCATACCGCTAACCACGAATGAATATGACGAATGGGGTAACCCAAATGAAGCTGAGGCTTATCAAGATATTTTAGCTTATTCGCCTATTGATAATATCACTGCGCAGCACTACCCCAATATACTGGTCACTACCGGATTACATGATTCACAAGTGCAGTACTTTGAACCAATGAAATGGGTAGCAAAAATTCGAGAATTTAAAACCGATGATAACTTACTGGTATTTAAAACTGATATGGAAGCGGGCCATGGCGGCGCATCAGGTCGTTTTAAAAGTTTAAGAGAAAAAGCCTTGGAAATGAGCTTTTTTATCAGCTTACTACCCGAGTAGATTACTGAATAAATAGCCGAGTTTAGTTAGCAAAACATACTTAAAAAATTGTTATTCTCAGGTGGTATTGTCACTTGCGAATAACATATTGAGTACCGCTAACAATTCAGAAATATACTGATGGTTTATGGTAATTGACCTTATGTATTTCGATTTTAGGCCATGCTCAATGGCGATTAAAGCAAACTAAAAAACCTCATTAGATACGCTGTTTCCAACAATTTAATGCTCTCTTTATGATATTTACCTATTGAGCCTATACTTACTCATTTCCTTAGAATCTTCAGGTATTACAGGCCTACAGAGAAGTAAAACAACAAAGAGAAGGTAACGCGATACTGGCTTACCCTGTTATTTTCAAGCATCGTCGGTATTTTGAGGTTATTTCTTAACAAGCACCTCTGCTAGCAAAAAATCATTGATGAACTCTGCCATCAATTAATATTGTCAGTTCTTTTTCGCCAGTATTGGAGCCAGTAACGTCATAGTTTATTTTCAAATTAAACAACTCATAATTGAGCTTGTTCGGCACGTCTCTTACTATATCGGTCGAGAAAAAATTGACTTTGAACTCTGAAAAGATCATATGTATTTCCAGTTAATTTGTTTATCCATAAGTCGATTGTTCTGTCAAAAAGACGAATGATTAATGATAAATAATGAAAAAAGCCGCTAAACTTTCGATTAGCGGCTTGAGGACTAACGTTCAACGTTTAAGCACTTGTGTCTTTAAGGAATTTATAATGACCTCTGATATCTTCTCTAAATTCATGGCAATACTCACCTAAAGGCGCCTCTATTTTAAGAGCACCATACATTTTGTTGGCTTTACGTTTGGTGTTCTCCCAGCTAATACCTTCGATGGTCATATGACCTTCACTAAAGGCCTTAATTTTTGCCAATTCTTTAAATTTCTGCGGATCTATAGGCTTATTACAATCATTATTAAGGTAAATTAATTTACTCGCCGCTTCCGCCAACAATAATTCGATTTCACCGTACTGATTATCGGTTGATGACTGTGTGGCAAATACTGAGCTACTTAAGAATACTAAAGGTAAAATTATTTTTTTCATCATGCTTCCTTGTTATATATAAGGTAATAAATAAGTTTTTAAATTGTATTTTGTGAACTAATCGTTTTATATTTTCATCTTCTTGAACATTTCATTAACCGCAAAATACAATCTTTCTTTCGCTACCTGACTTCCGACATCTTGTTGTAAATCTGCTTCAGCCATACCAACCCAGATAGACTGACCAGTGCTGGCATCAAAAATGGCGACAACTAAGGCTCCTTTAGGGATGTTTTCTAACGTTTTGAGCTGAGTTTCCTCGTTTATAATCAATTCAATATTGTCCATATCAACGCCGGCAATAAAAGTGATTAGCATATCGGGATTGTCTGATTTTTCTGTAAAGCCCTTAGCTCTTAATTCTTTATCTATGTTGAATCTGGCTTCACTATCGGCATCAAAGCCCGGACTTTCCCAGCGACCTATTTCATCATAGATAATGGTGGCATCACCCAACCAGGCAAAAGTCTTGTAGCCGCTAAGGTTAACCTTGGGGTCCGTTTCTGCTGCGATATTGATATCTTTAGGTACGGCAGAACATGCCAAGAGAGTAAAAGAACTTAATAGAACTAAAATTAATTTTTTCATTACTTTTCCATTTAACTAATAATTATTGGTAGCCTGCTAGCTACTTTAAGAAAACAGGCTGAATTACCAATAAGATATTACTCATTGGCGTGATGCATGCGTTAAATTAGCTCGCTAAAGGCGCTGCCAATTGAAATTCTAATAAAGTACCTGCGGGTATATTGATAGAGTTTCCGCTGGTAAGTAAAGAAGCCCCAAGGCCAACTTTCGCAGCATTTTTAGCACCCTTAGAGCCATTTGCTAAACCACCGACAGCGGCAAGCCTTGCTGTTCTACCCACTGTCGCTTTACCTGTGCTCTCGGTAACTGCTTTCACAGCAGATGTTAGAATAGGTTTCATCTGGTTATTGATCATGATATCGGTAAAGGTCAGCTCTAAACTTGAATTGCCTCTAGCTCGTCCTGATTGTTTAGCTTCGGAAACTATGCCATAAATGGTACTGCCTCGAGGCGCTACCACAACATTATTAGCCATTAAGTCGGCTTCTAATCTAGCGGTAAATCGATGCCCTGTGCTGTGTTTTTTACTGTCTACTGCGGTTGACATTTTCACCATAACTCGAGTACCTGCAGGCACTGTTACCTGCCCTGGTATTACTTCGTCACTGACTTGCGCCTGACTAGCCTTCGCACTAGCATTGGCCGTTGGCACGGTGACCTCATCGCCAAAACTAATACTTTTAACTTGGGCTGATGGAAAACTTAATTGTTGGCCGGCAATATCAAATACTAAATTATTAGCATCACGAGAAACTAAGGTGCCATTTAAGGTTTGACCATCTTTTAGTACTAAAACATCAGCTAAAGCATTAGCTGAAACAAGTAGTGTTAAAGCCAGTACCGAACTATTCATTAACTTTTTCATCGTTATCTCCATATATACCTAGGTATAATTAAATTTAGTTTTTTTTGATGTGTTTTGTTTATTTGTTTCGTTCAACATCTTAGTGTTAACTTACGGACTAGTTTAGCGAACACTGTATTTATTGATGTGTACAAAAGTGTTACCAATGTGTGTTGTAATTTAAGTGAAGCGATAACTAATGGTTATGATGAGTCGTTTTTCTGATTAGCTCGTACAAGGGATAAAATAATAAGAGGCGACAACTTATCACCTCTTTAATTACATTCTCTTTAGTTCAGTATCATACCAAACAGTATTATTTAGAATTCAGCGTTTCAGTAGATGCAAAAAGGCGAGTTATTAAACTCGCCTTTCATTACCGTTTTAATCAATAGCACTATTTTACTTTAGCAAAAGTTCTTCTTACTGTTTCTTGATAAACCTTACTCTCAGGTCTTAAGTTTGTAATACCTTCAAAAGGAATACCATGACGAGTCGAAGTGAATGGATATTTCGCATTCATATTCTCATGACGCATTTTCACCATATCAAAAGGTCCCCATGCCCATAGGAATTGAGCCATCATGCCACGCATTTCACGAGGATCTTGATATAAGTCGAAGAAGTTATTTTTAACTAAACCTGGACGGTCACCAACCCAAACACGCTTGTATTGTTGCTTAATGGTTGCAGCAAGCAAGGGGCCAGTATAAACATGATAATAATCACGACGACTGTTACCGTCACCTTCTAAAAATACCGCAGTTTGGTCAATACCATCAATTATTCTGTCTGTTGGAATATACTCCATCGCATCACCTATGCGGGCAAAAGTAGTATATAAATCATGTACGGTGATCATGTCACCGACATATTGACCTTTTTCAATCGTGCCTGGCCATTTAGCGAATGCTGAAACTCGAATACCGCCTTCTTTATAACTACCTTTGCCGCCATTAAAGACATTTTGGTACATAGCACCATTTAACTCTTCCATAGGGCCATTATCAGCCATAGCAACAACTAGGGTATTTTCAGCAATGCCTTGTTTCTCTAATTCAGCAAAAATTTCACCAATATGACGATCTAAACGTTCCATGTTTTGCGCAAACGCCGAGCTATTACTGGTAGTAGTTACTTGACCATCGCGGTTAAGGTCATAAACATTAGGCCAATAGGCTAAATAAAATGGCTTGTCAGCTTTTGCTTTACGTTTAATATAATCTACAGCTTTTGCTTGATGTATATCAATGAGTTTTCGATAGTTAGCTAAGGTATCATCATAAGTAGCAGGCAATGTTTCACGCGCTTTACCGCCTTTTTTGCCTTCAATATCCATAATGTAGCCATCTGGACGCCAAGTGGCATCAACTAAGTACTTCTTTTCATGCATATCGGGACCGTAACCAATAGTACCATTCGCATCTTGCCCGGTTTTATGCCACATAATAGCAGGGAACTGGTTATACATAGAGAATTGCGCTTCATCAAAGCCTTGATTGTGCAGATAACTTTCTTCGATGTCGCCCATATGACCTTTACCAACAAATGATGTGCTATAACCTGCTTCAGACAGCACCTCAGCTATGGTTACTTCTTCTGCTGGCAGTCCACCACCTTCTGGCGGGAAAGAAACTGTATGCATACCACTTCGCACGGCTAATCGGCCCGTTAAGGCAGCTGCACGTGTTGGTGTACATGATGGCTCAGAATAGAAACGAGTAAAAACAATCCCTTCTTCACCCATCTGATTTATATTGGGGGTATCAAAGCCACGAATTTTATTGAACGCTTTAATACCGACTTCGCCAAAGCTAGTGTCATCCCACATTATGTGTACGATATTTGGTCGTTTACCGTGTTTCTTATAAAGAGCATCGAGTTTCTTTTGCAAACCTACATCTTGTTTGGCCCATTTTTCTCCGAACTGTTCTTGCAAAATATTTTGTTCAGCATCATGAATTAAATTAGCTTTAGTTGCTGCTGTCGCGCTCAGGCTTGGCAATAGCGTCATAGCCGCAACAGATAAGCTTGCTAATACCGTTGGCTTTAATCGTTTGTTAAATAATGTTTTTTCGGTGTTGATTTTCATGGTAGTTCCTTCTTTTTTTTGTTTAGTTTAGTTGTTGAGTTATCACGTTTTCTACAACGGTTTGCTTTAACTTGCTAACAAGTTTACGAGAACTAAAGACTTTTGAATGTGTACAAAGAGCAAAGTAAAGTGTGTAACCAGAATACTTGGCATTTACCGAGGGGTGGTAGCGGCAGAACAAAAAAACCGAGTACCCGTTAAGGTACTCGGCAAAATGTGTTATCAAAAACACTAAGGAGGAAAATATATCAAATAGCGAGCAATTCGTTTAGTTGATATCGCTATAATAGCCAGTAAGTGTTCTAAGGTATGTGTGTTTTAATCTGACCAATGTGTACTTTCTACACCGTTGATTAATTGTGTTACTTGCTAGTGTTTTTTAGTTGCGCAGGTTAGTTATTACTCTGTCGCCAATAATAATCGTAACTGCTCTGTAGATACTGATTTATCAATACCCGTCTCTATGGATGGCGTGCATGCTTGTTCTACAATAACTAGCATAGGAATATTTAAAGATATCGCCAGCTGTTGAAGCTGACGATATAAAGCTAAGGCACTGGTTTCTGCTTGCTTGGTAAAAGACTCACTGACCAATATCGCTGCAGGCGATGGTGACTTTTGCGCGATAACTAGTGCTTTTTCAATACTAGTAGTGGCGAGAATACTGTAGTGACTTTTTAAATTTGACGACAGCAAGCGTAAATTATCCGTTAGATTATCCACTAAAATAATGCGATCTTTAACCGCTGGTGTCTTATGCTGATGAGATTGCTCAGCATGAGCTAACCAATGAATTAATCGCTGAGTTAAGGCGATGGGATCTATAGGTTTAGCTAAATATTCATTAAAACCTAAGTCGATAAAGCGCTGTTGATCGTCAATTAAAGCATGTGCCGTCATAGCGATGACAGGCAAGTTAACCAAATTGGCATAGACCTCAGGCTCCTGATTGGCAAGTTTGCGTATTTGTTTAATTGCGGTGATGCCATCCATAATGGGCATTTCTATGTCCATTAACACCAAATCAAAACGTTGCTCCGTTAAACTCTTTATGGCTTGCTTGCCATTTACGGCAATTTCTACTGATAAAGCTAGCGGCCTAAGCAACTCCTGCATAATTTGCTGATTAATATCATCATCTTCAACGACTAAAATGCGTTTGTTAGCACACTGGGCACCGACAGTAGCTGTAACTTGAGCTAAGAACGGCTTACTGTTGGGCGTTTTCTCAATATATTGTTTGGCATCAATTGCTAAAGTAAAACAGCAGGTAAAGCTGAATTGACAACCTGTTGTTGGGCTACTTTTTACCTGAAGCCCAGCACTGCTGTCGGCTTCATCAGCCATTAACTCCGCTAGTTGACAACACAGGCTTAAACCTAAGCCAACGGCAATAACACTATCAGCATGTTTTGATACCCGGCCCGCTACAGCTTTATTGGTTACACCATTACCAGTATCGCTAACCAAAAAAGTCAAACTAAGCTGCTCTTGATCTGAATTGCTGGCATTAACCGCAATAGTGATAGTGCCTTGCTCGGTATGTTTAATCGCATTGGTAATTAAGTTTATTAATAATTGCTGCAATCTCATGGCATCGCCCATAAGCATGGGCAAACCCGTTTCAGCAATATTACTGCGCAAGTGTAAATTTTTATCGCGTAATCTGGCTCCAAGCAGGTCGTTAATATTATCGAAAACATCAGTGAGTAAAAAAGCTTGTTGATTCAGTACCAGCTCTTTACGCTCTAGTTTACCAATATCGACAATATCGTTCACCACAGCCAACATATATGTGCTGGCATGGTGAATTTTGCTTAAATAATCTTGCTGTTTTTTGGCGTTATCTGGCTGTAGAGCCAAATAACTTAGACCCAGAATGCTATTTATCGGCGTTCTTACTTCATGACTTACCCGGGCAAGAAAGTTAGTTTTGGCCAAGTTTGCATGCTCGGCTTCGGCCTTTGCTTGTTCAAGCAGCACTAAAGTTTGCTTTAATTCATCTTCGACCTGTTGCCGTTGTTGAATTTCAGCTTGTAATTTTTGATTCCAAGCTTGTACTTGTTGGTTTTCCTGACTTTGACTAGCGGCAATAAAACTATGGTCAAGTTCAGGTAAATGTTTACCTTTTGCCCAGTGATTTGTACTATTTAGTTCCTCGCCGGCCAATAACCAACGACTATCTTCCCCAACCTGCCACAAGGCTAATTTCTCACCGTAGGGACGGCGATTAGCGATAGCCTGTTCTAACCAACTGTTATTAAATACTTGCCGATAGACTTTAGCGCGAACGGTAATTTGTCCCTGCTCTATATTGATTAGGCCAGTCAATAATAATCGGCTGTAGTCGATATTTTCATCGACCATCAGCAACTCATCAGCACTGGACAGTAATTGCTGATAAATATCTAGATTAAATGTCGCTTGATTTTCATCTAACAACAGGCGGTCACGGATGGTGCGTAAATGCTCGGGATTATCTTTGCGCACCCAATCATCGATAATTTTTTCCGTCAATAGCTCAGCCAACCAGTCTTGCTCATTTAGGCTCAACGCATTGTCTTTATTATCTGCAATAAGTTGACATATTTTCTGTGTTAAAAACGGCTGACCACAGCTCCAGGCCAAAACTTGTGCTAACAGTTTCTTACTATCAAGATGGGCAACATTTAACCCGACAGCAAGTGCCAGTGACTTTTCTAATTTAAAACCTTGTAAAGCAATGGCGCGACCAATATTAAAGGGGGAACGTTGTGGGTCAGACATTAAATCTGAAGGTAAAGCAACGCCAAAAAGCGCAAACTGTAGACGTTTCATTTTAGCCTGGTTGGCACGCTGATTATAACAAGCACGAATCACCGAGAAAAAATCATCTGCAGAAAAAGGCAAACTCAATACGCTATCAACTTCATCAAAAAAAATGACAAACTCCTGCCCAGCTTCACTATCGTCAATAATTTTATCGAGCAGCGCCGCCAGTTTTTGCGCCGGGGAAATATCGCCTAATGTGCTCCACCATTGAAAAACAGCATTACCTGGGGCATAAGAAAAACCACGCCATATTTCGGCTACTATGCCGCCATACCATTGTTCTAGTGTGATATTAACACTGCCAATACGACTCATATCGACAAAACAGCAGCGATAATTTTCTTGCTGAAGTTGTGATTTAATTTTCAGCAACAATGACGATTTACCCATTTGTCGAGAATTAAAGACATAACATAATTCTCTATTTTTCAAGGCAGACAACAAGGCTATATCCGCTTCTCTTTGAATATAACGGGTAGAATCGGCCGCTATACTGCCTCCTACTTGATAATTGCTTGTTACTGTCATGGGAAAAATAACCTAAAGTTGCTTCAGTAAAAATTTCGCTGCCAGTTGATTGCAGGCTAAGGTTTTACCATTAACTATGGTGGCTAAACCTAAGCGCTCTAATTGATAACTTTCAATACTACTTAAGACATCGCCCTTACTGCCATGCAATTTTCTAAAACCACTTACCGCGGTCAAATTAGCCGTTAAGTCAGCCAATAGTTGCTGTAAAAATTCATTATAAATGCCTTTTGGCTCGGCAGCGGTCTTAATAATATCTTTCAGTGAATTCATCGGACTTTCCATAAAGCCCTGACTGCTGGCCAGCGAATATAAGGCCAGTTGTGTTAAATAAGGATGACCGGAGACTGTGCTTCGTAAATAGGTGACAGGGTTAGCAGCCATACCATCGGCCTGCCAGTTAAATCCATAACTTTTTGCCAATTGGGCAATTTGTTGGTCTTCAAAGGCCTGTAACTCTATGGCTAAGCCAACATTAAAAGGTGATAAGTTTAAGTCAAGTTGCACGTACACTTCGGTGGAATACACCAATACCTGCCGCAATTTTTGCATCATTGCATTGTGTTTAGCTTCCTCAAACCAGGAGCGTAACAAAGGCAAGAAATCTTGACTCACTTCTTGATGGTCAAAAATCAAATTTAACTCATTAATAACTAACACTAATGGCCGGTCCAGTTGCGCTAAAATATGCTGTTGTAAATAATTACTACAACTGAGTTTACTGCCCATCAAGGGGTTCCAATAATCGTCCATCGCTGGTGCGATATTAAGTTGCGTACTAATTTGTAAACACAACCATTGCAGTAATAAGTCTAAGTTAGACAATATTTTCCTGTCAGCTTGTAATAGATCAATTTTAACTATCTGGTAACCTTCGCTTTCAGCTTGATCTAATACCCTAAGCATTAATGAACTTTTACCCATTTTACGCGGGCCTTTAATGCGTAGCACACTGCCTGGTTGTTTAATTTCATTATAAGCACGCGCTTCTTCGCCGCTGCGCTCGAGATAAAATGGTGAGCTAAAAGGCAAAGCACCACCGGGGTATTCCAGCTCATACGGTCGTTGCAAAGAACTTTCCGTTAACCGTGTTTCTAATAAGGGTCTGAAATTACGCTTTGTCACATTGGTTGCTAAGGCATCACTTAACGCCTTCCACAAACTAGAGCCCGATTTTCTTACATAATCATGATCATAACCGCTTTCTTCAGCAATAATGTTATAACCTTTTCCCTGCCAAGAAAGACGAAACACTTCGATCTTAATCAAGTTTAATTGCTCTTCGGGCAAAAGAGTTAACAATAAATCTTTCGCTTCTTGATGGTTCATAACTATTTCCTTGTTTGCGTTATGATTTTCAAGTCAATACGCTGGCTAATTTTTACTGTGCTGTTGGCTTATACTGACTTAGCCAACAACGTTTGCGCTTGCTCAAAATCAAACTCATCGACGTAGCTAGCAACACCTAACAAGACTTTGACTAAGTCTTCAGGCAAGTCATATTGCTGCAACTCAGTTACTAAGTCTAAAGCTTCGGTATCGCAATCTAGTAGTAGATTATTTAACTGCTTAATTTTGACAGCAATATCGGCTGATGATAATTTAACTTTCGCAGGTGCCTCAGTTTGATTTTCCGCGGTGACTTCTGTAATAGTGCCATTTTCAAGCATAGTAGCAATGCCCGCTAATACCTGAAATAACGCTTGTGTAACTTGCTCAAACTCTGGCTTTATTTCCGTCATTACATGAGATGTTTGGCAGGCTATTTCTAGCGCTGCTGCCGCTGATTGCACCTGACTGGCACCTAAACTACCCGCGACACCTTTTAAGGTATGGGCATAACGACAAGCGGCTTGGCTATCTTCACTGACTAAGGCTTGCTGGAAATTTTCAACAAATTGCTGTTCTCTATTATAGAATTTAGTTAGTAATTTTTTATAGAGCAGCCTATTGCCCTGACAGGTACGTAAGCCAGCCTCAACATTTATATCGATTAACTCAGGATGTTCTGCTGCTTGAGGCTGAGTAGTGGCTACAATTTGACTATCAACTAACCGCACAGGACTTATCCAACGTGCCATGGTGGTAAAGAGTTTATGTACCTCTATAGGTTTAGCAATATGATCATTCATGCCCACGGCCAGAACCTTATCTTTATCGCCGGCCATAGCATTAGCGGTCATGGCTAAAATAGGCAAGTTTTGCCACTTCTCCATAGTACGGATTTTTATTGTCGCCTGATAACCATCCATAACTGGCATTTGGCAATCCATTAATACGCCATCGAAGTGTTCTTGTTCAAGCCACTGCAGAGCTTCAGCGCCATTATTGGCCACTCGCGTGGCAATACCATTGCTATTTAATAACTCACTAGCCAATTCTTGGTTAATTTCATTATCTTCTACTAGCAATATTTTTGCGCCTTGTAGTTTCTTGATTGCGGCTTCAATATTTTCACTTTTACTTGCTAACCGTGATTCTATTGCTACCTCTTGCCCCGTAGTTTTCAAAATAGCATTAAATAAGCTAGAAGGTGTGACGGGCTTAGTTAAATAACTACTGATGTTAATATCTTTGGCCGCTTGGCTCAGCTGCTCTTTACCAAACGCTGTGACCATAATCACGGTAGGTAAATGTTGTAAACTGGTATTTTCCTGCATTTGGCTAATGGTAGCGACGCCATCTAAAGTCGGCATTTTCCAGTCCATAAAGACTAAATCATAGGGCAAGGTATTATCCGCTTGTTGCAACATCACTAGAGCGTCGGCGCCATTATCTGTTTGCTCCACTTGCAAGCCAAAGCCCGAGATAATGTTAGACAAAATGTCCCTAGCGCTGGCATTATCATCTACTAACAAAGCACGCATGTTTTTTAATTTGTCGGTGTTTTTCGCCAAAGCGCTAAAGTATGGGCTACTTTGCTCCCCTTCTGCTGATTGAATGCCTAACTTAATAGTAAAATGAAACTCGCTGCCAACACCTTCGATACTGTTAAACCAAATTTCTCCACCCATAAGTTCAGACAACTTCTTGCTGATGGTTAAACCTAAACCAGAGCCACCATATCTCCTTGAAGTAGAAGAATCTGCTTGGCTAAAAGATTTAAATAGATTGGCTTGATGTTCAGTGGCAATGCCGATACCTGTATCTCGGACGGTAAATTGTAATGTTAACGACTGTTCATCTTGCTGCAGCACTTTTACCGCAATAACCACTTCGCCTTTGTCGGTAAATTTAACCGCATTATTACCCAAATTAATTAATATTTGTCCTAAACGCATGGGGTCGCCAATCAAGGCTCGTGGCAAGTCCAGCGGCAGGTCATACATTAATTCCAAACCTTTTTCTTCCGCCTTTAACCCAACCAAATTAGCCAAATCATCAAAAACATCTTCTAAACGAAAATCAATCTGTTCAGTAGTTAACTCGCCCGCTTCTATTTTTGAAAAGTCTAAAATGTCATTAATTATTCCTAATAAAGACGCCGCAGAACGATGTACTTTTTCAATGTAATTGCGTTGTTTGTTATTTAAGCCAGTTTGCATGGCCAAATGTGACATACCAATAATGGCATTCATTGGTGTACGTATTTCATGAGACATATTTGCCAAAAAGTCAGATTTCGCCTGAGTAGCTCGCTCTGCGGTATCTTTTGCCAAAGCTAATGCCTTCGAAGCTGCTTTACGCTCACTTTCACGTTTACCGGCATGACGTAAAATAATAGCTAAGCTAATAGCTACAATCATAATGGTAAAAGGTGGAATGGAAGACGCTAACGAACTTTGCGGGTATCGCTTACTATCGGCAGCGGTAATATTAATTTGCCAGTCACGGTCGGCAAATGTCAAACGAGTATTGTGAGTCAATGCTTGTTGCTCTTGCTCTAATGTCAGCTCAATTTCATTACTTTGATATAGAAACCGCTCATTATCAGGCGCTGAGTTATCTTGCAAAGAAAAGTTCAAGCCGGCATGTTGATGATAACTATCGACCAAACCTTCAGTCATAGCACCAATATTAAGTACTAGTAAAATAAAACCTTCTAACTGAGTTATATCATGATTTTGTCCAGGTTTAGTTCCTGATGAATTAATAGGTACAGCTAAAATAAGTCCATAGCCATCATCTATATTTTGCACTAAATTAAGCCGTTTGCTCGCACTCACCTGGCTTGATTCAAACGCATTAATTAAAACCGAACGCCTACTAACACTGCTATGAATATCTAACCCTAACGCGGCATGATTAAGCAAATAAGGTTGTAAATAATACACTGGGAAGTAGTAATCTTGCTCGGTTGAAACCTGCTGTTTCCCTTGCTCGTCAACCGATTTTATCAATACCGTCTGTTGATACAAAGCACTGGCTTGTTGTTCAAATTCAGCACGGGAGTTTTGGTCAATAAAGGGCAGCCACTGTATTGATAGTATACCAGGGGATTGTGCTAAATAATGCTGGGCAATAACGGTGAATTCTTCATGGTCAATAGCATTTGACGCTTGATAAGTAGTACGGATATTGCTTAAAGTATCGCTATATGAAGTCAAGCCTTGGCTAATAATTTGACTAAACTGTTGCGCGCTGGCTTCAAACTTTAGCCGGGTGTTTATTTTAAAATTGTTTTGTAATAACTGCTGCACTGAGCTGGCTAAGATTATGCCTAAAACAATCACAGTCCAAGGTGCTAAATGAGGCGAAAACTGTTCTTGCTCATTCAGTTCGGAATAATTATTCAAAATGCTGGTACGTAAGGCCAAGACACCCGCTAAAGTCGCAAAAATTCCAAATACCAATAAACTATCAGCAACAGAGCGGCCATGTGAATCACCTAAAGCTGCTAATTGCTGTGCTTCGAAACTAGACATAGCTTGCCAAATCGTTAGCGACAGGGTTAAACCAAAAATAGCTAAGGTCCAAGATAACCAGTTAGGTGGAATTTTTTTCTGAAAATAAATTAAATGCTGTGCCAAGGAATAGCTAAAAAAGCATAAACCTATCACTATAAAACCCAGAGCAGTATGTACGGCCATTTTGGTCAGCTCGCCCCAACCGTATGCTGTGTCAATGCCAATTAAATAACCGCCAAAGGCTACCACACCCAAAGAACTAATAACTGCCCCCAAGGTACCGACTAAAGCAACATATTTTCTATCTTGCCAACCAAAGCATGACATTAAAAGGGTGAAGCCCGTTAGCGCAAAGCAAATCGCGGTATTCGGCGCCATTCTACCGGGCTGTGAGGTGTTCACGTCAATATAATGCGCCATAAACACTTGATCTATACCTAAATCAAGCTTGAAAACATATTCAATTAAAGTAAATAAACCGATACATAGCACCGCTAATCCTATGCCCTGTTGCCAAGATTTCTTTTGCTGACACAGAGCAATTAACGCCAGTCCTGACAGAAAAAAACCTAACGCGGTATTGTATTGCATTGGCACAAAAGCAGGACTTATTTGAATAAAATTCGCGTTGTGAGTATACCAACCCACTAATACTACAGCACCTAAAGCTAGGGTTATAGATGCCAAAAAATAAGTACTGTAATGGAAAATATTTTTAAGATTCATGCCAAGCCTTGGTGAGAAATGATCATTGCTGCGAATGAGTAATTTAACATAGCTGAATGCTTATTGTTATATTTCATAAAGACTTAGTCGAAGTTATATTCATTACTGTGTTCACTTAATCATAAATTCAAAGAGTCTGTAGTCAATAAGGCATTATTGCTAAAAGAGTACACATTCAGTTGACCTTTAAACACATATTAACTGGCTCATCGCTAATACAATGACTCCATAATAACGAACAACAAATATGGAATGAAATTATGCATACTATTAAAAAAAATATCGATACTCTTTATTTGTGGGTCTGGGGACTGCTATTGATCGTTGCAGCTTCTGAAAGCACCTTCTTAAACATGTTTTAACTATTGGATATGATGAAACTCAAGTGACCGCCCCCTAACAAACTTTCAGTGATTGCTGGCAAGTCCATATTTCTGCAAACCGTTATTGGCAGCATTTTTCCTTACACCGTGAACGGAATGATGATTCCCCTTGCTATATTTATAGCCTCTGGGTTTGAACCATAGTTTTTTACCGACAAATTGATCTATATTTTAATTGGCTATTCTTGCTAGTGTCTATGCATCAGGGCGGGTCAATCCCCACTATAACGGAGCATCATTGCCATGCTAAAATTGACTAATAAACAATGTTATCAACTGTGGTTTACATTCGTTGTCATGGTTTTTTTATTCCCTAACAAACTTTTGGCATGAGTACCAAAGCGAAATAGAAGTTCAAGTCGACATTCTTAATAATATTGCCCGTAAAGCCGCTATTCGAATAACAAAAAGTGCCTCATTAAAATCACGTCAAATGAATAAATCATCTGATATTTTGAGCCATTACGTGCCAATTTTTAGTGATATAGAGCAAGCTAAAAATATTTCCTCGCCTTCGCTGATCAAGTTAAATCAAGGGCAATTAAAACGGTATGGGATAGAAATCGTTCTGGTCACCAACCAAAATGGCATCGCGCTAAATAGCCATAGACGAATCAAAGTCACCAATACTCACTGCGCCTAACCAGTCACCTTGGCCAACAATAATTCCTTGTGAGCTTTTAAGTCATGATTCAACATTGTTAAATAACCGGCGAACCTGCCTTCTTAGCGCACCAGACAAAGTTAATAGACGGCCATGGCTAGCTTCATTCCTAAGACACATCACCCTAAGAAAAGTACACATTAATAATAACAAAGTACACAGCCTGGACGGCACGTTGACGATAAACTTCATCTCACAATTACGCACATGGATGGAAATTATTATGAACTTTCGCAAAAACCTTATCGCCCTTGGTTTCACACTAGCTGCTATGAATGGCAGTGTTCAAGCACAAGAAAAAGAATATCAAGACATGTCCGACCCTATGGCTGTTTATACCCAAGCAGGAGCTGGCATCACAGACAAAGGCATTAACTTCAAAATAGGACAATCCTATGACACTGGCAGTGCCACTACGATGGGAATGAATATTTTTGAATTTAAGGGGTTATCGGGAGATTCACTTGGTATCCGAGACAATGATGAACCATTGTACGAAACGGTAGACAATTCATTGGATTCAATTCGCTATCGGAACTTTGAAGTTGATATGACTAATGGTCGTGGCAGCCAAATCGATGCTAATTTTAACATAGACAAAGAAACGGTCGATTTATCCTATAGCCTTATTCAGGCTTTACCCAAATGGGGCTTTGCCCAGCTTTATCCACTTGCTGGTGTCGGTTTAACTGCTGCCAACGATAGCGAAGACGGCCTTAAATTACCTGGCACCTTTGCAGCTGTTGGTTTTTATGGAAAATTTACCTTAACCGATAAACTTTGGGTCAACTATAACCCGTTATGGTTAACTACCTTGACCGGTAGCGATAAATACCAAAATGAAAATTATGCTGGGGATAGTCAAATATTAACCCATGAAGTTGCTGTCTCTTATCAGTTCACCCCTCGTTTTAATCTACGATACTTTTCAAATTGGAATGAACACGTTAGCTTTAGCGACGGAGATCACCGTATTGAATTCAACTACCAATTCTAAATGATGAAGCTACTCAACTCTTAAATCCCGCGTGCAAAAAAGTAGAGGTTTACTTAAGCTGGTATTTGACGATTGTTGTCATTTTAAAATTGATAAAATCGGCAATATTTATGACTATGATGTCAAAAACAAAAAGTATAAAAACTGTCAGTAATCGGTTTTTCTTGTGCCTGTGATGGCGTAAAATGTTAGGTCATTATAGTTAACAACATCCTATGATCACTGCTTGGAGTTCCCCCAGCTTTTGTCATACCACAGTTAATCAGCGTAACCACTGCCAATGGCGCTAAAGGGTAGCTCTAATCCAAGCTCTGGTACTTGCAGACCGATCCAAGCGACGAAGGTATTACTATTAGGACCTGGAAAAACACTATACTCATTTGCCCAAGGATAAAGGGCGATAGCCTTTTGAATTTTTGGAATTAGCATTGCGGCTTTATCTCCTTTAATAGACAGTAATAACTCAGGTTTTGAGCCATACCAGTATCTATCAGGTGTTAAGGTTTGATATTGCCTAATGGCAGGTAATCCTTGTCTGACTTGCCAACCTATAACCTCATAGACCCTATATTCCGTGGCATTTTCTTCTTTAATTGCGATCCAAGGATGAACAGCAAACCAGCCACGCCAGCTAAAAGCATCCGCAGCATAGAATTCAATGATTGCTCTGTTGTCTTCATTTGGCGTCGTTGCGATACCGGCAGGCTGCCTACTTGCTGTGCGCCAGTCATTATTAGAACAAGCGCTGATAAATAATACAACGCAGAGTATACTCAGAACTCTAAAAAATCTCATATACCTTTCCATACCTAGGCTGACTTATGAATGTATTACCCTTAACTCACGTACATCGCGCGGTTATAGCAAGACTTGGCTTAGCTTCACCTGAGCTTCTTTAACTTAACTAATTTGACTTAACTAGTTTAACTTAAGAAAAGCTAGCCATTATTTAACGACACGACAACTAATGAACGGCAAATCAAATTAGCTTAACTCTTTAATTGCTCGTCCTATGCCATCAACCGTTAACGGAAACATTTTACTGTCAATTAACTCATTGATCAGTCCTATTGAATGATAATAAGACCATTGCGCTTCAGGCTGCGGGTTTAACCAGGCTATTTTACTAAAATGGCTTGTTATTCTATTCATATAATCCGAGCCTGGCTTTTCATTCCAATGTTCAACACTGCCGCCTGGATAGGTAATTTCGTATGGCCCCATAGTGGCATCACCAACAAAAATCACTTTATAATCTGAGCCAAAGGTTCTGATGATTTCTTCAATATCGATAGTTTCGGTACGGCGTCTTTGGTTGTCTCGCCAAACCTTTTCATAGACGCAGTTATGAAAATAAAAGAATTCTAAATGTTTAAACTCACTGTGCGCCGCTGAAAACAGCTCTTCGCAGGTATGAATGTATTCATCCATAGAGCCGCCAATATCAAAGAACATCAGCACTTTTACTGCGTTATGGCGTTCTGGCTCCATGTGTACGTCGAGCATACCGCCATTTTTTGCCGTTGCGCTTATAGTAGTATTGATATCCAGCTTTTCACTGGCACCAGTACGAGCAAATTTACGTAACTTTTTCAGTGCTAGCTTGACGTTTCTCGAGCCTAGTTCGCGGTCTTGGTCGAAGTTTTTAAACTCTCGTTTATCCCAAATTTTTACTGCGCTGTTGTTGCGGTTTTTATCTTGCCCTACTCTAATACCTTCAGGGTTGTAACCATAAGCACCAAACGGTGATGTACCACCGGTACCAACCCATTTACTGCCGCCAGCATGGCGTTTTTTCTGCTCTTCAAGTCGCTCTTTTAGCGTCTTCATTAACTCATCAAGACCGCCTAGCGCTTTGAGCTTTTCTTTTTCTTCGATGCTTAATTGCTTTTCAAACTCTTTTCTTAACCAATCTTCCGGTAGAAGCTTGTCAAAGATATCAATTTGTTCGATACCTTTAAAATATTCAGCAAAGGCACGATCGTATTTATCATAATGAATTTCGTCTTTAACCATGACTATTTTGGCAAGGTTATAAAATTCATCGACATCAGCAAAAATTACCCCTTGCTTTAACACTGCTATTAAATCTAATAGCTCACGTAAGCTACACGGTACTTTGTGCTTTTTTAGTGCTAGAAAAAAATCAATAAACACAGCTATATTACCTGTTTCTGCGGCTCATAAAGGCGAGCCTTTCTATTAACGAAACGTCTTGCTCATTTTTCAATAAGGCGCCAAATAGTGGAATAATGTCGGATTTATTATCCATTAATACCTCTTGCGCAATATCATCAGCCATCAACAGTTTTAACCAATCAATTAACTCTGACGTTGACGGTTTTTTCTTCATGCCCTTTAATTCTCTTAACTCAAAGAACACGTCTAATGTCTGTTTTAAAAGATCTTGTTTAACATGGGGATGGTGAACGTCGATAATTTGCTGCATTTCAGTTTTTGTTGGGAACTTAATGTAGTGGAAAAAACAGCGTCTTAAAAATGCATCAGGTAATTCTTTTTCATTATTTGAAGTAATAATGATGATCGGTCTTTGTTTTGCTTTAATAACCTGTTGGGTTTCATAAACAAAGAATTCCATTTTATCGAGCTCTTGCAATAAATCGTTTGGAAACTCAATATCAGCTTTATCTATTTCATCAATGAGCAATATACAGCGTTCTTCTTCTTCGAACGCCTGCCATAACTTACCTTTAATAATATAGTTGCCAATATCGTTTACCTTTTCATCACCAAGTTGACTGTCACGCAAGCGTGATACCGCATCGTATTCGTATAAACCTTGTTGCGCTTTTGTAGTCGATTTGATGTGCCATTGGTACAACTTACAATTGAGTGATTTAGCTAATTCTTCCGCTAATTGTGTTTTACCTGTGCCGGGCTCGCCTTTAATTAATAAAGGTTTTTCAAGGGTGATTGCGGCATTAACGGCTAAACGAAGCTCGTCTGATGCAATGTAATTTTCAGTACTTTTAAACATGTTGTTACTACCTATTGAGAGCCTGATGATAATCTATGAAATGACATGCTATACCAAGAGATCTTAAGTAAAAGGTCATTGATATTATCATTGTAAATTAACTTATGATTTATTTGCTCTGAAGAAAAGACGCAAGCTGTTCGTTACCAGTCTTTAATTTCAGAACATTTCTGCAGGAAATAATAACACCAATAAATGCCAGTAAAAACAGCAAAATCAAACAATCGTTTTAATTAGCTGTTTTTATTTAAATAATGCGTAAATTGAATCTGCAAGTTTAACCTGTATGGTGATGCACATAAGATGTGCCGTTGTCGCAGTGTTTTAGCAAGATTTATTACCGCAGCTATTGAGAGGCAGTCCTATATTGCCTACAATAGCGCATAATTTATTTACTACAGGTCACGAACATGAACGACACTACATCAAAACCAACTTTACCGGATCACCTTTCAGGTAATCCTCGTAGCCCTCACCACGATGAAGAAGTTTTCGAGCACGAAATTGGCATTACCCTTAACGGCAAAGAGCGTTTCGATGTTGAAGAATATTGCATCAGTGAAGGTTGGGTAAAAGTGCCGTCTAAAAAAGCATTAGACCGTCGCGGTCAACCGCTTATGATGAAGATGAAAGGTACTGTTACAGCGTTTTATCGTTAAGAGTTAGCTAAAAATCACCTAGCAGCTATCAATGAAAACCGGTTACCCTTTTCCAGTACAGTTTACTAGGTAATATCGGCATGAGTTAGTTTTAGCTGATGTTAGTCAGAGTCAGATGAGCTTTATCTAAATTCATCTGACTCTATTAAAACGCCTACGGCAGCTTAATTCCCACTATTTTATGAACTCAGCATCCGCTTTTTCAATCTTGCTAAATCAATCGCATTTGACCTAACCGTAAGTTTGATATGGTCACTTTCATACTCTTCCTTGGTGACACTCATTCTTGAGCGAATTTCACCGATGATACCGTTAGCCGTGTAAGGGACAATAATCTCTTCTTCGATCATCTCGTCCTGTGCAATGCCAACGATATATTTATGCAATTTTTTTACATCAGCCGGATTACGAGCAGATGTCATCATGGCTTCAGGAAATTCTTCCATCAGTGCTTGTTGTTGTTCAGAACTTAGTAAATCTGATTTGTTCAGTATCAGTAATTTTTTACTGTCCTCAACACCGACTTCTTCCAGTACTCCGTGCACTACATCAAGTTGCGCACGAAAAGAAGGATCTGAAGCATCTACTACATATAACAATAATGATGCATCCTGTGCCTCTGCTAGAGTGGAATGAAACGAGGCGACTAAGTCGTGTGGTAATTTTTTAATAAAACCAACTGTATCAGATACCAGTATTCTAGGCTGAGTTATTGGAAACAAGGCGCGTACTGTAGTATCAAGGGTGGCAAAAAGTTTGTTTTCACCTTCGACATCACTACCGGTAATCGATCGCATCAATGATGACTTACCCGCATTGGTATAACCAACCAAAGCGACACAAAAAAGCTCAGAACGTTGTGTTCTTCTGCCTTTCATTTCATTTTGAACACTCACCAATTCGCGCTTGAGCTCTGCTAATTGGTCACGTACTTTACGGCGGTTTAGCTCTAGTGTTGTTTCACCAGCGCCTTTACCCATTTGACGCTCTTTATCACCACATGATGTTTCACGCAGTCGTGGCGCTACATAATTTAAGCGCGCAATTTCAACTTGTAATTTTGCTGTTTTAGTACGGGCATGGCGACTAAATATTTCAATAATAATGCCGGTACGGTCAAATACTTCTACGCCTAATTGATTCTCGACATTACGTAGCTGAGATGGGCTTAAATCGCAATCAAATACCACCACATCAGCACAGGCAAAGGGTAAGTTCTCTGACGGGAGCTCCGCAAATGACGTTTCATCGATTATTTCTTCAACTGTGCCTTCAACTATGTCATCGCCTTCTTCTGCTTCGACGGCAACTTCACCTTTGTTACCGGTGAGGTGTGCTATTTCTGCCAGTTTTCCTAAACCCAGTACATTAACTTTTTTAGTCGAACTCTGCTTTTGCGACTGAGTGCCGACCACTTTAAAGCCTAGTGTAGTCACCAGACGTGCAAGCTCTGCCAGTGATTCTGTTGCCTCATCACCTTTAAACTCCGGTGTACAAATAGAGATAAGTAGAGCGTTAGTAAGTGATGCTTTTGCTGTTAGTTGCATATATTTATGTATACCATTTTGATTAAGTTGGTATTAGTGCACCTAATACTCATTGATATAAGTGCAAAGCTAATTTTTATCTAAAGTAATTTGATCCTACGCTGTTATAGCCGCGCTTTATAGGGCAATAGCAGACTAATGCCGATATTATACCATTTTGATTAAGTTTGTGATCTTGTTGTGCACAAGAAAATAAATCTAAGCAAGGCGCCCGATTGACCAATGGCTGGCTATTGGGATTGATAGCAATGTAATCTTGGGGTATTTTAATCAGCACAAGTGAGCAATAAATTACGCTACAGAGATTTAGTACCAAACTTAGAAAAGTAAAAAGCCCATTACTTTGGTAATGGGCTTTTCTTAATGTAGCTGTGGCTAAGTTATTTATATTATTAGACGGGCTTTGTCTTACATAGCCTAACGATAACTTATTCTGCTATTTATACGGCTGCAGCAGTAGCTTTTTTCATATTCGCTTTAATTTCTTTAATATCACAGTTATCAAGTAACAATAGAACATCGGCTAAAGCGCTACGAAGTTCAGTACTTTCTTTAAGCGATTTTTTATTTTGTACATGTGATACCGATTCTCGGTTCATCACTGCATTAAGTAATTTTTTTAATGCCTCTGCATCATTAACTTTTAATGGTGTTAAAGGCTTAGTTGCGACTGCATTATAAGTATTGTAAATAAGAGTTAACGCTTCTTGAGATTCTTTTAATCTTTGCATATTTATTCTTATTAAAATTAAGTTGTAATTTTAGATTACATCAATAAAATACTTTGTCTATAGGATATTGTACTTATATTAACCTTATTTTTGAGCGAATATAGTAGCTTGGGTTCTGATGCAGGTTTAGAACTACACTCATTTGGTTAAGTTGCAGTTTGTTAGTCTGTGGCTGGGAGACAGATTTTCACTTTACTGGGAAGATATTTCGCAACAAAACCTTTGCCCTTTTTCAAGTTATTAAAGGCAAAAAGACGCTAATCGAGAGATTATTGCCTTTTATAAATGTACCAGTCATTTAAAATTTACATCTGAATTAGCAAACAAACAATACATAGCCTGTTGCATTTTATTTATCTATAACACTTACTACTAAGTTATTTAATACCCATAAACCAATCATACATTTTCCTGTTTTGACTCTTTTGTGCCAAATACAACCCCAGCTCTTTCAGTTGCTGGTTATCGCTATACTTGCCTATCCGTTTTTGTAATTTATTGACTGCTTTTACTGTTTCACCCTGACCATCAAGAGATAAAATATAGGCATATAAATACTGCGGTGATTGTGGCTCAACTATGGTCGCTTGTTCAAAAAACCCCAACGCTTTGCTGTGCTGCTGTACTCTGACTAAATGCAAACCATAAGCGTATTTTAACGCGCCTGAGTTTGGTAAGTTTTTCATGCCCTTGGCTAACACACTAGCAACTTCTGCTGAACGTTGTTGCGTGCGATATAAATCCGCTAAATTTATATAACCCGTATCAAAATAGGGTTCTACAGTAATAGCCCCTAAAAATGCTTGCTCGGCTGTTGATATTTGATTGGTTTCTAACGCTAATAACCCCTGATTTGCTCTGCCTTCTCCGCGCCAGCTAGTTAAGTCATTACTACTAAGCAACTCATTAAAAGCACTATTAAACGCTTGTTGGTACTCTACGGCGATTCTACTAGTAACTAGGCTTCTTGCCGCTGCAACTCGTATAGCTTTGAATTTATCGGTTAGTAATGGACTAAGGTGTAAAACCCTTATCTTTGGTGTTAACAATAACGCCGTAGTGGCAGCACTTAGTCTAATTAAATCTTCTTGATGGGTTAAATAGGGTTTCAAAATTTCAATGGTGACCATTTGGGTAGTGAAACTCAGCATTTGCAATGCACTAGCTCGACTAATGACATCAAGTTTGCTATCAGCAATAATACTTAAATGATCTTCAAGGTTAATAGCTTGGCCGTTATTTAACGCCATTAAAAACGGTTTACTTTTTGCTAATGCTTTAGGCTTACCATGCCACTTTTCTAGATTGGCACTTGCCCATTGATTGCTTTTATTGTCATGACATTTTATGCAAGCGTTAGGTGTATTAAACTGGGTAGATAAATCTGGTCTTGGAATTTTAAAACTATGATCTCGTCTGTCATCTACACCCATATAACGTGTAGTTGGCATATGACAATTAGCACACTGTGCGCCAGCTGATGATTCCTGATGTTGGTGGTGAGATTTTACGTTATACACTTCACCGCCATGACATTGCAAACATAAGCCATTGCCTTCGATTTTCAATTTCATCGTATGTTTATCATGACAATCTATACAATTGACGCCTTTACCATACATTTTGCTCTGTAAAAAAGAGCCATAGACATAGACTTCTTCCTTGATTTGTCCATCGGCATGGTAATTAGGTGCCGTAGGTAGTTGTGGCATAAATTGTTGTAAAAATGGCGTGTTAGGTTTAAAACCATCGGTTAGTGGTGCGCGCAATGCATGACAAGCAAAGCAGTTATCCATAAAACTGTTATCACGTTTTACTCCCTGCCATGTAGCAGTTTTATCTCCTACCGCTCTTAACCACTGCCCTGTTGGGTGTTTTATTGAGGTAACATCATTTGCAACATTGCGCTTGTTAGACTTATTATGCTCAGCATGTTCTGACATATCACCATGACAAGACAAACAGCCGACATTGATATTATCGAATATCGTATCAAATTGATTTTTATCACTATCATAATTTCTTTTTAGGCCATCTGAGTGACAGTCTGCACACATGCCATTCCAATTTTGTAAGGGTTGGCGCCAATGTAATCTATCTTCTGGACGAATTTCTTCATGGCTATAGTTATGATACCAACGTTGACCACCATCGGCTTTTGTTCGGCTGTCCCAAGCAAAAGGCAATACTTGCAGTCTACCCTGTTCAGTTTCTACTAAATATTGCTGCAAAGGATAATGACCAAAGGTATATTTTATCTGATAATTATTAACATTATCATCGTAAGCAATCCTTACCTGATAACGTTCATCCTTAATATAGAAATGCGCTTTTTGACCGTAGTGCTTAACATCTACATTATCGAAATTGGCTAATACTGAATTCTTATCGGCAATAGCCATAGCTTTTGCGTGATCAGATTGTTGCCACTTATCATGTGTTTGCTGATGACAGGAAAGGCATTGCTGGTTCGAGATAGGCTGATCTTTTTGAAAGTCATGCCCCACACTATCAGCTGCTTGTATAAAAGAACTAGCAAAAAAACTTGCAACAATAAGGGACAAACAATAAATAAACTTCACAATACCTTTACCATAATGACTTAATTCAAAAACTTAAAAACAAACTAAAAAATCCCCTAGCCCATGTGTTAGTCACAAGAGGCTAGAGATAATACTTAGAGACTAAAAATCATAAAGCTAAACGATTCAGCCATTTACTAATGTTAAACAACTCAATTTATTCCATTAACTTTTAATTAATACTTCGCTATACGATTTTATATGGGGAAAAACTTGCTGCAACTCTTGCTCAGACAGTTGCCAATGTTGCGATAACACACTCGCAAACCAAGAAAAACTATTAGAGGTTGGCATTAAATCACGTTGCTGAAATAATTCATCGGGCTTTAATCCTGGCCAATGCCCTTTCACTTTACCACCATTAACCGCACCACCAGCAAGAAATAAAGCGCTGGCAGTGCCATGATCGGTGCCACCTGTGCCATTTTCTTTGGCTGTTCGACCAAACTCAGTACCAATAATCACCACAGTATTTTGCCACTCATCACCAAGGCCCGCTTTAAGTTCAGCCAAGCCGCTATCAAGCTCAGTTAATTTTCGCGCCAAACGTGCACTCTGATTATTATGAGTATCCCAACCACCTAGCTCTAACATAGCGCAATCAACACCTTGCTCTGCTGTCATCAATTTTGCACATGATTTGGCTAAATCATTAAACTTACCTTTTTGTTTATGCTGACCATTATCATCAACAAGACCTTTTATTGCTAAGGCACTGTTTAGCTTTTCTTTTAATGCTTCATCATCTTGATAGAGTTTATTTAACGCGGCGTAAATATCTTCATCTGCACTTTTAAACTTTGATGGATACCAAGTATTAACTTGCTCAGAATTAGCAAAAGGGCTACGCAAACTAATGGGTGTTGAGCGAGCAACCGCTAAGGCACTTTTATTTTTAACAGCTATAGCTCTAGCCAACCAACCACTGTCATGATCAATTTCATCTTTACCACTTTCTAAAAAATCTTGACCATCAAAATGCGAGCGTCTGGGGTAGCCTGATGAAACAGCAACAATAGGCAGCAGTGACTTTTCCTGATACCACTGATGCAAGTTTATTAATGATGGATGTAAAGCAAAGCCTTTTTCTAAGGGTAACAATGGGCCTTTAAAACTAGCTGATAGCTTAGGACGTAACTGAGCATATTGCGCATCAAATGTTGGCACTATGGTGTGTAGTGAATCTAATGCACCACGTAATACTACCCAAACAATTTTAGGCTTATGCTTAAAGTTACTCTTTACTTTGCTCCCTGCTTCGAAAGCAAACGCTGGACTCATCGGAAAAGATAAAACCGCTAAACCCGCACCCGCCATTTTAATAAATTTGCGTCGAGATAATGTATCAGCCTTTTCTAACTTTGATGTTAACGCTGACCTAAAAGATGATGCTAACGGGTCATTTTTTGATTTTTTATTATCGATCATCATTATCTCCTTTGAAACTCAGGGCTCATTAATAACAAAGTACTTGCCTGTTGACGGCTTTCAGCTCTAATCACCATTTGATAAGTGTTCTGGCTAATACTACTGCCTAAAGCCGTAGCCATCACTTGCTCAGCATTTATCCTTTTGACTTGCGTTGAGACCAAGCTTGACCACTCTACTCTTGCCATTAATGCACTGGCGCCTAACCAATCACTTTCATCATCACTAAAACCGGCTGGAGAGCCAGCATTAAAAGGCATTTGACCAAGGTTATTCAATGAGTTTAATAATGCCCTGTCATTGATTCTATTCGGTGCAATTGCCCGATAAGTTGAAATAACAAATTCTCTTGGCGTTTTAAATTTCTGTGGGCTTGCCAGCCAAGCTTCCTCAGCATCAAACAGGGTCAACATCACTTGTTTGATATTACCTTGGTTGTTAAGCCAAGTTTTTTGCATTTTATTGAGCAGAGATTTTGGTGGTTTTTCACTAACAAAATGGTGAGCTATTTTACTACAAACATACTTTGCCGTGCTTGGATGCATGGCTAAATCACGTAACATCTGCTGACCTTGTATTATGCCGCGCTGAGCATATTTTTTACCCAGTAATGTTCTTGCACCGGGTTCATGGCCATAAGCGCGAAAAACAAAACCCGTACCGTGTTCTTTTTTAGGCCTTATAACACTCCAACCGGTAATGCCTTTGGCCAACTCAATAACATCAGTCTGGCTATAACCACCATCTACACCTAAGGTGTGTAACTCCATAATTTCTCTGGCAAGGTTTTCATTTAAACCAACCTTGCGTTTTTTTGCCATACGAGAATTAGCACCAAAAGACTTTTCATTATTAAGGTAAACAAGCATAGCGGGATGTTGCTCTACTGCCAGTAACATATCCGCAAAGTTACCCAGCAAGTTAGGCGCTATAGCCTCTCTTTCTAGGGTTGGCGATAAACCTACCATTAATCGTCCACTAGTACTGACACTGAAATGGTTAGAGAAAAAATCAAGTAACCGCCAACTGACACTATGATCTGAAGTGATAGCTTGCTTTAAAGAAGCTGCACTCATTTTCACATACGTTTTACGGGCGCTATTTTTAATCATTTTGATTTTATTTTTATCTACTACTTGGGCTTGGCTGTCCTGTGCTTGTTTTTGTTGCTGTTTCATTAATTTTTTCTGCTTTTGAAACTTAGCATGGGCGACAAAAATATCATCTGAACTGGGCTGCTTATCACTAAACTCGATGACTTGTAATTGAGATGACAGCCACTTTTTAGGATCCACTTTGGCGTGAGCGAGTTCATCACCACGGGCGCCATAACCAAAACGATTAACGGCAATATTTTCCGGACTAATAACTGTTGATGACATTGAGTTTTCAGACATAGCTCACCTTAGGTGTGTAACAAAAATAGAGTTAACATCATTTCAATATAGAGTTGTTTATTTATAAAACACACTAACTTTACACAGCTTTACTTTATACAAGCCAATTTAAATAACTATCTATTGAATTACCTCTGAGTGCAATATAACTTTTAATGTCCTTATTATTAATAATCAACAGCTATCAATTGACACTACGGTGATAAGCAAGTACTTTATGTACATTACATATAATAATCACTAAAAGCAATATACAGCGCAACCTTGCACTGTAAAAACAATATAAAGTGATAAACTAAAGCTTAAGAGGCCAACATGACAACAGCAGTCGAAACAGCAGGTGATGATATTAATCAATCAAGCGTTGCTAAAACACCAATAATCGCTAAAGAATATATACTCCCGTTTATATTAGTCGCCGCTCTTTTTCCGTTATGGGGATTTGCTAACGATATAACTAACCCGTTAGTCAAAGCTTTTAAAGATATCTTTCTTATTAGTAACGCACAAAGTTCAATGGTGCAGTTTGCCTTCTACTTAGGCTACGGCATTATGGCAATACCAGCCGCTATTTTTATTCGCCGCTTCTCTTATAAAGCAGGAATATTATTAGGCTTAGCACTTTATGCTATTGGCGCTTTACTGTTTTTACCCGCCAGTATGACAGCACAATTTAACTTCTTTTTACTGGCTTTATGTGTTTTAACCTGTGGTCTAGCTTTATTAGAAACCACAGCTAACCCATACATTCTTTCTATGGGCTCTCCAGAAACATCAACACAGCGTTTAAATCTAGCGCAAGCATTTAACCCTATTGGCTCACTTGGCGGTATGTTTGTTGCCTCTAACTATATTTTAAGTGAACTTAAGGTTGAAGAATTTCGCGCTGCTGAAAAAGCCGCACACCCTGAGTATGTCGATTTATTACCTTCAGTGGTCGATGGTAAATTAACCCAAGCATTAGCTGATTTCTCTATTGCTGAGCCTATGGCACACCAAGCCATGCAAGCTGCTGATTTAATCACTGTTCGTGGCCCTTATATAGCTATAGCTTCAGTAGTAGCCTTATTATTTGTAGTGTTTTTATTCCGAAAACTACCTGACACCATTACTCACGATGAGCCTTTAACGGCGAAAGTATTAAAAGCAACGTTCGTGCGTTTATTATCGAACGCAAGATATCGTGAAGGTGTTATCGCTCAAGCTTTTTATGTTGGGGCACAAATCATGTCTTGGACCTTCATCATTCATTACGGTATGACATCAGTGGGTTTAACTGCTGCAGAGGCGCAACAATATAATATGTTTGCTATGGGTATCTTCCTAGCAAGCCGCTTTATTTGTACTTTCTTACTCGCTAAAATTCGCCCTGGACAACTATTACTATTATTAGCGATTGGTGGTATTACCTTATCGTTTGGTACTATATTTATTGGTGGCATGACAGGTCTTTATTGTCTAATTGCTACATCGGCTTGTATGTCATTAATGTTCCCAACTATCTATGGCATTGCGCTTAAAGATACCGGTAACGATGCAAGTTTAGCTTCAGCAGGTTTAGTTATGGCCATTGTTGGTGGTGCTTTGATGCCACCATTACAAGGTAGCATGATAGATAGCGCTTCACTTGTTGCTGGCATTCCAGCAGTACAAACTTCATTTGTATTACCATTGGTTTGTTTTATTGTTATCGCGATTTACGGTTACAGAGCGCATAATATCCATAAAGCATAACTTTTATAAGATATAACCTTCATAAGACATAGTTTTCATAAGACATAGTTTTCATAAAAAGTATGTTTTATTAATTATAAAGTTAACTAAAAAATCATTAAAAAGAGCAGCTTAGTCTGCTCTTTTTTATTTATACTAATAAAGTTAAACTTAGCTATTGCGCAGCTGTGTTTTTTATTTATAATAATCATAACAACTAAATAACTACAATAAGGTTTATTATGAGCAATGCCGTTAAATCAATAAAATCACTATTTTTATTATTGTGCGCTACCAGCTCTTTAGCTGTTCTACCCTCTCACTCAGAACAAAAAGCAGCTTCAGCACAAAGTGAGCGCCCTAATATATTGCTCATTATTACTGATGATCAATCAATCGATACCATTAATGCGTTAGGTAATGATGCTATCAATACGCCAAACATAGATAGATTAGCGCACAGTGGTATGGCATTTACTCACGTATTTAATCAGGGTTCATGGTCTGGCGCTGTTTGTGCGCCAAGTCGTCAAATGATTAATACCGGCCGTAATTTACATATGACTGGCTTTTCTCCCAAGTCCAACAAAACAACGCACCCTTTAATGGGCGAAACGTTTAGAGCTGCAGGTTACGAAACCTTTATCACAGGTAAATGGCATGTTGGCAACGACGCCTTAAAACGCTCTTTTAATATTGGTCGCGCAGTGCACGAAGGTGGTATGGCTCCTATTAGCAAAGGTGGTCAATGGCAGCCTTGGTTAACTGATTTTGGCGAAAATATTAAATGGGCTAAAAAACAAAAGAATCAACACACCAGTGAAGCCTTTGCCGATGCAGCAATTAGCTATCTCGAAACAAAAGAAAAAAGAAACGACAGCCCCTTTTTGATGTATGTGGCTTTTACAGCCCCGCATGACCCACGACAATCGCCACAATCTTATGTTGATAAATACCCTGCCGAGAGCATGATTTTACCAGCAAGCTTTGTACCTATGCCTGAAATAGATGCCGGTGATTACAATATTCGTGATGAAGCACTAATGACCTTTCCTCGTACTGAAAAACAAACCAAAGAGTTTATTGGTGAGTACTACGCCATGGTTGAACACATGGACACTCAAATTGGTCGGATTCTTGATAGCTTAGAAAAATCACCATATGCTAATAACACTTATATCATTTTCACCTCTGATCACGGTTTAGCTGTTGGTAAACATGGTCTTGCTGGCAAGCAAAATGTTTATGACCACAGTATTCGCGCACCGTTTATTATGGTCGGTGATGGTATTCCTGCCAATACTCGTGCTAAAGGCATGTTTTACTTAAACAGTATTTTCGCCACCACAACAGAACTTGCCGGTATTGATACACCAGATTCTGTACAAGGTCCAAGTATAATGCCGATTGTTCGCGGTGAAAAAACAGTAATGAATGATTATATCTACGGTAGTTACCGTCACTTCCAACGTATGGCACGTAGCCACAGATACAAGTTAGTTTATTACCCGTTACTTAAACGTAATGTCTTGTTTGATTTAATGAGTGATCCAGGTGAAATGCACGACATTTCAAAACAAGCAGGTAGTGATATCATTATTAAAAAATTAACGGCTAAATTGGAAGAATTGAAAGCTGAAGTAGGCGATCCATTAACCAATGATGATCCAGCCAACAGCTATCAGCCATTTACCGGTAAAATTAGACCAGGCTTTCAAAAAGACAATATTGGTATTAAGCAAACGGTATTCACTGAGCATTAGTCGTACATTAAGCTGAACACTAGCAAAACAAGAAGCTGAACATTTCCCAGTCTATGGCTGGGCAGAGCTGACAATTTACCTGTGCTTACCCTTATGGCCCAACCATTGCTGGGTAAGCATTTTTTTCCTAACCTCAGCCTTAAGCTTATTGAGCTACGGCAAGGCTAACTTCCGACTTTACCACTGATAAGAGAACGGCTAACAGCCACATGGCTGCTAACCTAGGATAACTGTGCCCTTTTGCATGAGAATATCTTGATGTATTCATACAAAAGGTTACCTGTAGGTATCAAGCTTACTTTCAAGAACACTGCATTCAATAATTTACCAACTTAATAATTCAACTTATGGACATTAACATGAAAGATATTACTCAACAGGCGCTTGATTACCATGCTTACCCTACCCCTGGGAAAATTGCTATTGCCATCACCAAACCCGCTGAAACAAGTCATGATTTATCGCTTGCCTACAGCCCTGGTGTTGCTGAGCCTTGTCGTGAAATTGCCAAAGACCCAGATGCCGTTTATAAATATACAGGTAAAGGTAATACCGTAGCCGTAATCACTAACGGCACCGCGGTATTAGGTTTAGGCAATCTTGGGCCTATGGCTTCAAAACCCGTGATGGAAGGTAAAGCGCTGCTCTTTAAACGCTTTGCCAACATCGACTCCTTCGACATTGAAGTAACACATAAGACCGTAGAAGAATTTATTAACACTGTGGCTAACATAGCTGATAGTTTTGGTGGCATTAACCTTGAAGATATTAAAGCGCCTGAGTGTTTTGTTATTGAAAAAGCCCTAATAGAGCGCTGTAATATTCCAGTATTTCATGACGACCAACATGGTACCGCCATAGTTACCGCTGCTGGCCTTATCAACGCCTTAGAAGTACAAGGTAAAGAACTCAAGCAAGCTAAAATTGTTTGTTTAGGTGCTGGTGCTGCTGCCATTGCTTGCATGGAGCTACTGATTAAATGTGGCGCTCAGCGAGAAAAAATCTACATGTTAGATACCAAAGGTGTTATTCATACTCGCCGAGATGATTTAAATGAATATAAAAAGTTATTTGCTAACAATACTGATTTACGCACCTTAGCTGACGTTATCGATGGCGCTGATATCTTTATTGGTGTTTCAGGCCCTAATCTGCTTAACCCTGAATTGCTAAAAACTATGGCAGCCAAACCAATTGTATTTGCTTGTTCAAATCCAGATCCAGAAATAAAGCCCGAGCTTGCTCATTCAGTGCGCGATGACTTAATTATGGCGACAGGTCGCTCTGATTATCCAAACCAAGTAAACAATGTTTTGTGTTTCCCGTTTATTTTCCGGGGTGCATTAGATGTTAGAGCCAGTACCATTAACGATGAAATGAAAATTGCTGCCGTCTATGCCATTAGTGCAATTGCAAAAGAGCCAGTGCCTGCAGAAGTATTAGCGGCAAGTGGTGAAGAAAGCCTAACATTTGGTAGAGGTTATATCATTCCAAAACCGATGGACCCAAGGTTATGTGATCGTGTTGCTAGCGCTGTGGCCAAAGCAGCAATAGATTCAGGTGTAGCAAGACTTCCTGCTAAAAAATAATTTTAAAATGAACAGAGTTGCAATTCAGAATTCTGTTCATATTTCTCCCCATTACTTGTCTATTTCTTCTCCACCCTTTTATTATCTCTTAATACCTTCAAAAGCAGCTTACCCGATCTACTTGGCTCAGTTATTTAAAGCACATACTTATCCTTACAAGTTACCGATCAATTTATTACTTACAGCAATATGAGGATTTCCTGATAGCCAGCCAAATTGTTACCTGACATCATAGTTTGATTAATATTTATTTCTTATCAGTAGGAAGCACAATGAAAGTACCGTTATTCTCAAGTTTAAAGCTCATGCTTTTAACGCTTTGCTTGTTTGGTCAGTCAATCTCCGCAAACGCCCAAGAGAAACCCAACGTAGTGTTTTTCTTAGTTGATGATTTAGGTTGGGCGGATACTGCCAGCAACGGCTCAAAAATTTATCAAACGCCCAATATTGATGCTCTAGCCAAAGAAGGTATGTCTTTTACTGGCGCTTATGCAGCTCACCCTTTATGCATTGGTTCACGTTTTGCTCTGATGACAGGTAAATACCCGGCACGCATCAAAAAAAGCAAACAGTTTGGTACCATGCCGCCAAACGAAAAAACCATGGCTGAAGCGTTTAAAGAACAAGGTTACTCGACCTTTTTTGCCGGAAAATGGCACTTAGGTAAACCAGGTGCTTACCCTGAAAACCAAGGTTTTGATATTAATGTAGGTGGCCACGATAAAGGCGCTCCAGCCCATTATTTTTATCCTTACGGTGATAATGACAACGACAGAAAAGTTCCAGGCTTAGACTTAGTCGATAAGAAGGGTGACTACCTAACCGATTCACTCACCGAAAAAGCAAACGCCTTTATTAGAAAAAACCAAGACAAACCATTCTTTTTATACCTGTCACATTACGCGGTACATGTACCAATAGAGTCAAAAGAAATTGATAAACAACAAGCCCAACAGCGTATAGATAAACATGAGTTTATCGGCCCCGCATATAAAGCGTTAGGTCCAGCAAAACAAAAAATGCATCAAGATAATGCCACTTATGCCGGCATGATTAAAAGCATAGATGACAGTTTAGGCAATATAGTTAAACAGCTCGATGCCTTAAATCTTAGCGATAATACTATTATTGTATTTACCTCGGATAATGGTGGCGAAAGCACAAAAACAACCGCCTATGGCGGCAAAGCAACGTCAAACTTACCATTAAAGGCAGGTAAGTGTTGGTTATACGAAGGTGGTATTCGGGTACCGCTTGTAGTGAAGTGGCCAGGAAAAATTGCCCCTAACTCTGCCAGCAACCATTCTGTTGCTGGCACTGATCACTACCCTACTTTATTAAATTTAGCATCATTACCTGAACAAGCATCACAACATATAGATGGGCAAAGTTACGCCAATACCTTGCTTAATAAAAGCCAAACACCTCGCCCAGCAATGTTCTGGCATTTTAGAACACAAGGCAATCTAGCTAGAGTTTGTGGCACACCTAGCGGTACGGTTATCAACGATGGAAAACATAAGTTAATAAACTGGTACGACTCAGGCAATATTGAACTTTATAATGTTAATAAAGATATTGGCGAGACCAATAATATCGCGGATAAAAAACCTAAAGTAACCCAACGTTTAATGACAGAGTTGCAAGCTTGGCAAGACAATATGGGCATAGCAGTAGAATAAGCGATAACTTATTGTAGCAAAGCACAAGAAAACGTAGGATAACTTTTATTAAGTCATAGAAAAATTATCCTCCCAAATGAAATTACCAAGCTTAGTATTGCTGGCATTATGCATATCATTCTTCAGTAAAGCAGAAAGAATAACGGCGGCTGATAAGACCTTCGTTGAAGCTAGTAAGATTAGCAGTTGGAATCACATTAGGGAAAAGCTCGGTGTTTATGCAGAGCTAAATCAAGCCGCACATAAATACCAGCTTTACAAACGACTCGCCTCTTCCCCAGGTAAAGCTCTATATGAACTCACCTTAGTTAAGAAGTTAATTAACTGGGAACAGCAACACAGTAATGGCTTTGAAGTATCACTTGATAACCTTAACCTTAACCTTAGTGTTGAACAACTAAATCAATTACACTTTAAGATTAAGCTGTCGCCTGAAAAAAGTATTATCACCTCTAGTTTAGAGACGCTTAGTAAACAAAATACCTGGTTGAAAAACACCTATAATTATAAAGTAATCTTATTAGTTCAGGCAAATTTCACCTTGATGTTTTATGGTGAAAATCACGGTAACTCTAAACAAAAAACACTCTATGCTGCCTACCCCTTTAAATTAGATATTGACTCAAAACAGCACTGGCATGCCATCAATATTAAACCTGAAGACCTCAACTATTACTGGCAACAAAATTATCAAGAGGAGCCTGCCTTGGTTACTCAGGTTGCTACGCAAAAGTGGCAAGGTTTTATATTGGTCGCAGAAAGCGGCAATAGTAAGGTCGTTAGGAACTATATACCGACTAGTTTTCCTAAAGAATATACTGAGATCTTTAATGAATTGGACATTACACTGACTAACTTATACATTACTTCATCACCTTAAAGGTAGACACTATAGCAGCAGGGGTAAGTAAATTTACATTGATTGACCTAGTATGATTAATTGTTGTTAACAGCTATCATATTTATTCGCCCACACTAGCGCACTTTGATAAAAACCGCTAACTTCATCATAATTCACTCGCACCATTTCGGCATTCCGCTTAGTGTTATACCAACTACCTTGCTCATAACAACTAACCGCATTAAGAATATATTTTAACGAAGATGGTCTGTCATGAGTAAGCGCCGAAACAACTTCCGGAGCAAGAGGTAAAGTGGCCAGTATTTTTTCAAGAGGTGCGTCAAGTATTGCTCCTAATAATGAAAACAGTCCGACCATAAAGCCAGCATCCGCAAGTTCAGGCATAGTCTTTTCTGTCATTAATTCACAAAACTTAGCTCTGATAATAGCGATACGAATTAACTCTTGAGGTTTATCTTTTGCTAAAATCCCAGCACTAAGTAGTAATATTAGTTTCTTAGTTTCAACCTCACCTAAATAGACCAGCGCATTCTTAATCGAGGTTACCTTCTGAGTTAAAGGTAAAATGCCAGAATTAATATACTTAAATAGTTTAAAACTCAAACCGACATCACGTGAAAATAAATCGGTGAGGTTATTAATATTTAGCTGCATTCTTAAACATTCTTGCATTAAATTAACCAAAACAACATGGCTTGAATCTATTTCTTGATTTTCCGACATTTCAGGTTTGCAAAAATAATAGCCTTGAAAAAAATGAAAACCTAATTTCTTTGCCTGTAAAAATTCCGCTTTCGTTTCAATTTTTTCGGCTAGAATCTTTAAGTTCTTTCTCTTTTTTAATTTATTAATTAACGGCGCTATTTCATCAAGGGGTGTTGCTTGAATATCAAATTTTATCAGTTTTACTAACTTGAGAAAGCGATTCCACTCTGGCTTGTAGACGAAATCATCTAAAGCTAAATGGTAACCTTGGTGGTACAAGGTTAGACATGCTTGATAGACCTCATCAGATGGGGTAACTGTTTCGAGTATTTCTATCATGACTTCTTTTGGCGGCAATATTAATGGTAAGCCAGTTAAAATAGACTCTTCTGAAAAATTGATTAATGCTGGTTTTCCAGAAGTAACAACGGCTAACCCTTGACTGAGGTGAGTTCGCATGACTAATTTTGATGTTGCTTTATGTGGATCTATATTTGGAAAAACATTCTCAGGGCCGCCCCTGTACAGCAGCTCGTAAGCTACAACATTTTCCTTACGATTTAGTATCGCCTGCCGTGCGGTATAAACTTTCATGATTGGTTGTTATTATTCCCTTAAATACAAATTAGATAAGAACTAGCTAAGAACAATTATGATGAAAAGCGTAGTACCTTGTTTTTTCAGATGAAAAACGTGACCATTTTATATAAAAAATACAGTATATTCCACAAATAAACCTCCATAACTGCATCAATATCAAGTAATCATATTCGATAATAATACCCAACCTACACAGCAAGAGAAATATAACCAATGTTATGAGCATTATTACTGCGCTTAGGCATAATATCCTCAAAGTTATGTTGCTTCATTTTGCTATCTAACAAAGTCACTAAACGTTGTGCTTGTACTGGTTGCTGATTAATTAAGTTTACTTGTTCTGCTCGATCGTCAGCCAAGTTATACAGCTCAAATCGCTCATCAGTGAAGAAATAAATCAATTTCCACTTGTCACTAATCACCGAAATGGCAGGCTCTACGCCTCCTTCAATGAAATCAGCACCATTATAAAATGTGCCCTCAAACTGATAAGGCATAGCGAAAAACTGCGATCTATTGGTAAAAATTTCTGGTACTTGTTTACTCGAAAAAAATTTCGACCAATCCATGCCGTCAATATCATCTCGTTGCTCTACATTGACACCCGCAACACTTAGTACTGTGCTGTAAATGTCTTCAATCATCACTGGCGCAGTATTGGTAATATTGGCGGTAATGCCTGCTGGCCACTTAACGACGCCAGGTACTCGATTACCACCTTCGTAATTACTACATCCCGATAAACCAGGCAATGACAAAGCCACGAGCACCTGACAGTATTTCACCATTCAACTTTCTCCAGCAAGTTAACAAATAAATATTTGCTAACTCTATTTATGTTAAGCGTACTTAGACGACTATTATTAGTTATAAAATTTGCCATTAAGCTAGAACTAAAAAATAGGTTTTCCCTGTTATTTATGTAGGGAAATAAGTAGCTATGATATTTGATAGTCGATTTACTCTATTCCTAGGGTAAATTATTACCCAAATACCAGAAACACCTCTTCATCACTAAACACCACAGTATTTGTGACCTATTGTCTGAATTTAGCCGCCCAGCTCAGTCAACAATTGAATGATATAAGTAAAAAACAACCAAAAATATTAGGAGATGTTGAGTTTATTATGTTTCAAATTAGCAAACATGATTCATCCTTTTATAAAGGTGAGTCAGATTCATTCAAATAATGGCATCTTAGTTTTAACGACATAAGCTTAGTTTTTCGGGAGATGATGGTTTTGTGCAACACCTGCTCGGTTAATAATTATCCTTTATATTTGAAAATGTAAATTAACCCTCATTAATGCCAATTGTTTACTCCCAGAAGAATTTTATTTATATGTTATTAAGGATGAGAACTAAATGAATGATTTTTCAAATATGAATGTATTAATTTGCGATGACTCTATAGCTAATGCATTAATATTGACGAAGTTAGTGGAAGATGAAGTGGGAGCTAATGTTATAACTCTTACGGATCCTAGGAAAATCAAACCAACATTAGTAGAGCAATCTATCGATTTAATGTTACTAGATTTAGAAATGCCGCACATAAATGGTTTTGAAGTAATGGAAAGTGTAAGAAAAACATACAAACCGGATCAATTACCCGTGATAATAATAACAGGTCTTGCTGGAAAATTAACTAGGAATAGGGCGCTAACCCATGGTGCTAACGATTTTCTGAATAAACCTATAGACCAGATTGAAGTTGAATTACGTGTCAAAAACTTACTCAAAATTCGAAAAAGTTATATCCTACATAAAAGGTCTAATGAGCAACTCGAAAAAAAGATACAACAGAGAACAATTGAACTAAATCAATCAATTAAAGGTTTGTTGTCTAGTTTAGCAAGAGCAGGAGAACTGAAAGATAATGAAACAGGTAAGCATGTAATTAGAGTCGGGAAGTTTGCTCGAATAATAGCAGATGGTTATGGTTTGCCATCAAATATTGCAAAAATGATAGAACTTACAGCACCGTTACACGATATAGGGAAAATTGGTATACCTGATAATATATTGTTAAAACCTGGGAAGCTTAATGAACAAGAAAGAAAGATTATGAACAAGCATACTTCTTATGCGAATTTAATAATAGGGGAACATGATTCACCATTGATTCAAATGGCTAAATCTATCGCAATGAGTCATCACGAATGTTGGGATGGCTCTGGTTATCCAAATAAATTGCAGGAGGAGTCAATCCCAATAGAAGGAAGAATTACGGCCATTGCAGATGTTTTTGATGCATTAACATCAAATAGACCCTATAAAGTTGCATGGCCATTTGATGAAGCAGTGCATTATATTAAAGACCAATCAAATAAATCTTTTGATCCCTCATTAGTTGTGGTTTTTATGAATAACTTGCTAGATATCGAAGAGGTAAGCAAACAATTAGCTGATTAAATAGTCTTTTTCAAACATTACACGAATTCCATCATAAATCGATTCTGGAAAACTTTGCAATTACTTATTGTCTCGCTATGTGGATACTCTAAATATCAATGAACTGAATTTATTTATTTATTTATTTATTTATTTAGGAAGTGGCCCTGTAAGCAGGTTATTTATCTTAACGTATCTAATAAAAGTAGACATTTTCGGTGCTAATATTGCTTAGCCCAAGCCGTAAGCACATATGTGGCATTTACGAGCAATGAGGAGTCAATCTACAGCTTAAGTCTTTACATATATTTCCTAAAATCTACACTTCCTCAGTAGAAAAAAATTTAAAGTGCGAACTAATATCACACTTTGTTCATGAGTATGAGTATGAGTATGAGTATTTATAGAAGATATTGGGTTGATGATGTAGTTTTTTATTTCACGGATTCAATTCAAAGATAAAAGCAATAATGATTAGTGTTATTACCTTTGTCATATATGGCGTTTATTTATCAGGATAGTACGATTGGTATTCATCGAATACTAGTTTTTAGCTACAAGAGAAAAACATTTCAACTGAGTCCTAAAAGTTGCAACGAGCAATTTGGCAAATAATGAAACGCTAAAGTCTAGGGGAATGTATATGTATGATTTAGATAATCACAAAACAACTCCAATCGTATCTAGTTTTCAAGCCTCCTTAAAACCACAAATTTTGACTTATATCCAATTATGCTTAGAAAAAGAAAAGCCATATATCAATAATATTGCAGATCTGATTTCAGCTGATGCAGGTATTTCTTCTGCGATCTTAAAAATAACAAATTCACCTTTCTATGGAATTAATGGGAACATTTATGATATTAAACAGGCTATTAAAGTGATTGGGTTAAGGGCCGTTAATGGACTAATAGCGGCGTTAATATTGAAATCATCCATTCAAGATGAAGCATTCGTTTCCTTAGAGTGTTTTGATGATGACTCACTTGATGTGGCTAATGATATGACATTTACTGATAATAAAGTAAAAAATACAATACCCATGGATAGGTTAATTGCCAGTGGTTTATTTGTAAACTGCTGTATCCCTTTGTTAGCAATCAAATTTGAAAACTATAAAAAAACATTAATGAAGGCCAACTATTTTGAACTCGAGGAACAAGTAAATCAACCGAATCATGCTATTTTAGGTTATTATCTGGCGTCTTCTTGGCATTTCCCTAAAGAACTATGTACATTAATTTCAAGACGTAAGGAATTAGCTATACAGCTAAAGTATCGGGTAATAATGAGCAATTAGACTCCGCAGCATTAAAATAGCTGAACATAATTGTCGAACGTTAGAAATGAGACTAATGACTATTTAAGCTTCGACTCCACAATCGTATTTGTAACAGAACAAAAATTAATTCTTATGGGAAGTTTATTTTGTCTTCTCTAGTTGCAAAGAGTTAGAGGATGTAACTTTTTCTGCACAATATTTCTTATATACCTTGGAAAAATAGCCCGCATGTTTAAAGCCGACTGCATAGGCTGTTTCCGCTAGAGTACGATGAGTTTTACTTTGAATATAATGATGTGCTTTTTCAAGACGTATGGTTCTAACAAATTGTGCTGCCGTTAATCCGCTTTCTCGTTTTATTTTACGTTGTATGGTAGAACGACTCATAAATAATTTGACTGCTAGCGTGTCTATATCAAGTCCAATGATACCTATATTTTCGAGCACACAATTCCGCACTTTATTGATAAAATCATTGTCGAAATTTTTCGCCTTATTGCGTGCAATGAGTTCAGTTGTGCGTACTTCGACCATTTCCTCAAGGATGTCTCCTAGGCTCTTCAACTCAATCTCGGCCAGTTTTCGAGCGGTGATGTCGACGAAACTGATTACTATTTCATAAAAGTCACCTGTACTACTGAATATAGGAAACCCATTGACTGTAACCCAAACGACATCCTTGAACATTGGCCTATAAATGCCTAACTCTTGATTTTTAACTGCTTTCTTACTGGTTAACACTCTATTTACAGGGAAATCTTCGGGTGATAAAGTGTTATTATCTAAATCTATAAATTCCCATGCAGAATCGCGAGCATCTTTACCCAACATATGTCCATTATGTAGACCAAGAAGTTCTGATGCTTTGAGATTATTCATAATAATAGAAGTATCCGGTGCATGCACAACAATGCCGGCTTCAAGGGTATTTAGCAAACCTTGATAACGCTCTTCGTTTATCCCTAAAGCTGCTTTTATTTGTCTACCTTCAGTCTGCATACATTTTACCTCCTGTTATTCTTAGCTTCTAGCTAATTTAAATTCCGTTTTATTTCATCATTTAATCTAACGATCTAATAATGGACAATAATTGTTGAGGAACGCAGATGGCTCCTCTTTCAAAGCAAGCGATATATATTCATTAATTTTAAAATGTATGTAACAAGTCCAAGTATATTAGGTTTTTGATGGGGAGTTATTCCGATACATTTACTTATAGCACTTGATTCCTTTATATGGCTCAATAAATTAAAAAAACACATATCAACCCAATATTTTCTAAAAAAAATCATGTTGATTACTTCTATGTAATCTTAGTAAGCAATTTTAACCATGTATAAAAAGCAGTCATTTTGTACAGGGATATTTTAAAATTTATTACGCAGAAGTAAATATCTATTTTTTAAATTGACTCAACAGTGTTAGTAAATGCCACAAATGTGCTTACTATTTATCAAGACAAATGCCTCAACAATACATTTGTTCTGCTTGGTGTGGATTAGCCCTAACTCTATCTGGCTAGTTTTACTGCCTGAGTTCATTAACGAAAGTGGGACATCCATGCTTTAAAACGGCTAAATTGTCATCGCGATAACAGCAAAAATGACTATTTAAAAATCGGCTAACTAATTAACATCCTTAGATTATCACTTTGTTGCGAAAAATCCCTTCAAAATACCAGAACAACTTAAATTTTAGCCACATAAAAGCTAACGATAAATCGCTTTGATGTTAAATTTTGATGATAGTTTCCTTATTGGAAGATGTCAGCCTGCTGTCGGTGACCGCTTATCCATCGCTTATTTGTGTGAGCAGCAAAGGTTGGTAGTTCAGTTACCGTGCCGACCGCTTGATGATATTGTTTGCCAAAGTGTTGTGCGAGTTGTAGCCAGTCCTCACTGTTTAACCCTAATTGCTGTAATAGTGGGAATGTTCGATAACTCAAGTGCCCTCGTTTATCTTCCCTGATTATTTTTACCGTCTCTTCTACCAAGGTTAAGTAATCTAACAATGAAAATGAAATTCCTTTTGGTGATTGCTGATGTTCATTACCGATAAAACCAAGTAAAGGCTTAATAATAAAGGGTAACTGCGCTTTATTATCAATAAAGCTGGCTTTGTCGTGAATACGCTCAAAGATAGAGGTATATTGCGCACTTTGTACTGAATCAGCCATTTTTGCTCTAATGGGATTTAAATCGACATAGGCCATACAGGCTAATACTGCTTTTTCATCGAGTAATGCTTGAGATTTAAAGCGCCCCTCCCAAAACCTGCCTTTGCAATTATCTTCTTGATTAGCTTTGCGGGCGATATATTCATTCAAGTTGCGCATTAACCACGATAAATCAGCTAAACGCATACGCCATTTATTAATAATCTCGTTTGCCTTATCAATCTCAGCTTTGCAACTACTTTGTCCTTTTTGTAAACGCTCAACGAGTGGGTGGTTATGGTAAAGTTTTTGCCAACGCTCGCATACCTCTTCATCACTCCATGCCATAGCTTCACTTTCATCAACATAAACAACCAGATGATAATGATTCGACATCACAGCATAGGCAGCCACATCAATCGCAAAAATGGACGTTAAAAAACGAATACGATCAACCATCCATTGCCGACGGTGTTCATAGCTTTGTTTGGTATAAGCATCTTCACCGCAAAGGTAGGCACGGCGAACACAACGTGAAATTAAGTGATAATAACGGGTATCTTCTAAAGACACTTGCTTACTGCGTGACTGGGTCATAATAAAACCTCTTTCTTTGGTTGTTATTTAACCATAGTAAAAAGGCGTTATTTATTCAAAAAAGTATGGATGTCCCACTTTGCTTGAAAAATGTAAAAAACTTTTCCTGTTGCGAGTGAGAAAATACATGAGCTGCTTCATCAAATAAGAATACAATTCGACTTAAGTTGAAATCAGTAATTAGATTTTGCAAAAACTCTTTAAAGTTCTGTGGATTATCTAATATATTAGTGAGTTCCGTTGATGGTATTTTGTCTTTTAGATCCTGGCTTGTTTCAATTTCTGCTTTTTCTAAAACCTTAATATATTCGTTCAATAAAGAGGAGTACTTCTCTATATCTGTCTCAATAGTCGAGCCAAAAATAGCTTCAAGCCTCTTATTTAGCTTTGGAATGCAATCTGGTTTTAGTTCTTGTAATTTTTTCAAAGTTTCAGAAAGAATCTTCCCCATCGTCCATTGTAAAAAAGGATCTATGGAGTTATCGACTACAGTAATTCTTTCTATTCGAATAGATTCTTCAAAACTTATCCAGACAGGCAAAATACTATTTTTTCCGAACTCTTTAGTTGACTGTAGCATTGCTGCTTTCATCAGCATTGTCTTGCCAACACCTCTGCTTCCTTCCAATAGGTATTGTTCTGAATCTAACAGCCTTGTTATTTTATCGTCATTACGCTGTATGAAGTACTTTGTTATTAAGTCTTCAGTCAGGCTTTCTGTCCGATCTAATAAATAATCACCTAATGATTCCTTCATTATAATTCCTTTAATAATTGTGTTTTTGAGGCTAATTTATTAATTTCCGAGCTAGATTTATCATTAAACCTTAAGATGTACATTATCGCTATCGTACTCATAATGTTGAGATAATGTTTTTCGAATTGTTTAAATTCAAACTTTTTGTAAGATATTTCTAACGATTCTTTTTTAAATAAAGTTTTATTTCTTCCATGAACTACATCACATAATGTTGAATATTCAGAAGATAAAAATGAGCTGATAGAGTCTTTCTTTTTTTTAATTTTTCAGAACCATTATTAAAAGATGTAATATATTTTGTCATATAAAATGAGTCATCTCTAATTAAAGCACTAACATACTTACTTGCTTTAGAATCTTCATTTTTAGTTATATTAAACTCAATTTTGTGATCGAAAAAATAGAATGAGTGGCATGCTAGCTCTATAATATTTCGAAGACCAGAGAGCGCTAACCGATTGTATCCAGATATAGAGGCGTGTATAACAGCTATAACTTCCGAAACAATCTCATTCCAATAAAAACCAATCTCACTGTCACTGCTTGAGAATATTTCACCGACTTCCATAATAGAATTTAAAGCTTCAAGAATATGTGTCAGATCATTGTCATCAAGAGTTGTTGACTGAATTTTATTATTGTTTTCAATTAAAGCTATCAGTGTGTTTTTTGTGTATGACATATCAATAATTAAGCCATTAATTCAAGTGCATGTAATCTAAGTAAAAAAGTCAATTGATGTTATGTGTTTCTCTAGTACAGTTATTTACAGAACTCCAAGTAAAAGCATCTTTGCCATTCTGGCAGTCGACTAACTAAAGATAAGAATACGGACATGTGATTGTTTTACTTTGATCTAAAGCCTAATTTCTAGCTAAAGGCTCTTTTGAGGTGTGCTTGAGTTGTTCATGTTTGCAGTTTTACGATTAAATGAGGCTAAAGCCTAAATTTGGGTGACTTTGGGCTTTAGCTTAAGACTATTATGATTTTTCTATTTTCCATTGGTAATGACGAGTCACGAGAGCTTTACCCATGAACCATAACCCTTTAACTTTGAGTATCAGCTCACCGTCATAGTAACTTTGTAAGCATTCGCCTATTTGCTCATTAATATTCAAGTCGTAATGCAATTGAATTGGTCTATCTTTTTGTATGATGTGAAGTCCGCCCATCGCAAGCGTGTAACCTTGCCAATCGCTGTTATCAGCCGCAAACCTTGCTTGCTCTAACAGTGTATCTTTTTTATCCATGAACTTAGCGCGTAATCGTCTTAGTTCACGCCATACAGAAACACTACTCCCTGTGCCAGGATAGTTGCCCTAACTATCTACATAAAACATTATCTTTAGCGATTCAATAACCTGAGCCCAAAGCTGACCTGCTTATGTAAATAAGCATTATGCTTGTCTGCGAAATTCTCTCGGGGATACACCTATGAGCTTTTTGAAATAACGGCCCATATGACTTTGGTTTGAAAAACCAACTTTAAGGGCAATATCAGCCAATTTTAATTCAGAATAACTTAACGCATGTTTAACGTGTTCAATGCGGACATTAGTCAGATATTCTTGTGGTGTTTGTGCCAGACTTTCTTTGAACATTCTGCAAAAATGGTATTCACTCAATTGGGCTAAATCAGCTAATTCATCTAAGTATATTTGTCTTTGATAATTCGCCTGTATAAAGTCACAAACAAGAACGCAAATTTTAGGAGATAAGCCGCCTTTTAATGGCGATTTTAATTGTTTATTGCCCATGCGCTGCAGCATAGAAATTAAAATGGTATCTGTGACTTGCTCAAGAGCTAATTGCAAATCATTGGTATGCCAATTAGCCCTTGCCATGTTATGGCGAAATAATGCTTCTAACCCTAAATCTTCGGTAAAGGTAAGTTCTGGCAAGTCAATTGTTCTGGGATCTATATCAAATACTCTTAATGCTAATCGCTTGATATAGGTATCATCAAAATACAGGTGCATAAACTCCTGCGTATCCCCAACTTGCCATTGACTATCAGCGCCTTTAGGCATTAAACAGAATTTTCCTGGTGCACCTTTATTCGCCTTAATATCGGTTCTAAATGTATTGTAACCGCCCGTTAAATACATGCTTAACGTATGCTGCTTATTATTTACATAAGATAAGTGTTCGTTATTGTTGCGGTAATGCGCCCATGTTAAACCATGGCTTAAAGACTTTTGCCTGACACAGGTTTTTTTTGAAAGCTCAAAGGTGATTGGCTTTTTGTTGATATGATTTTCAATTATAGCGTTCATACCTTAACACTAACTGTTAACAATAAAGGGCTCAAGTAGTCTAGCAACAATAACCGCAATATCGTGTTAGTTTACTAAAGATGATGACAGAAATGTTGTGTATTAAAGTCAATAATGAATTCTTTATGTTGGTTTGAGTGAGTGAAAAATGACTGCATTTTTATATGCTTTAATGATTTTTGTCTGGGGGTTTTCCTGGATTGCTATAAAGTGGCAACAAGGCAGTGTAGCCATGGAGGTTTCTATTTTATATCGATTCATCTTTGCTGCTGTAGTGATGTTTGTGATCGGAAAAGTATTTAATAAATTACAATCGGTGAGTATTAAAGATCAAAAGTACTTTGCACTACAAGGCTGCTGTTTATTTTGTTGTAATTTTTTATTTTTTTATAGCTCTACCGCTTATATTGCCAGTGGTTTAACGGCGGTTATTATGGCTACGGCACCTATTTTTAACGCCATTCACGGCCGGTTTTTATATGGTACTACCACCAATAATAATTTTTGGCTGGGGGTAGTGGTAGGTTTAACGGGTATTGCTAGCTTATTTGCGGGTGATTTATTACAAACAGATTGGTCTCAAGAAGTATTTTTAGGTTTGTTTTATGCGTTGGCTGGTACTTGGTGCTTTTCAATTGGCAATATGATCAGTATTCGTAATAGTAAAAACAAAATCCAACCCTTTACTGCAACAAGTTACGCTATGATTTATGGCTGTATTACCTTATTAATCATTATATTATTTAAAGACTTAAGTTTTGAAATTGCATTAAACACACGTTATTTAGCCAGCCTTGCCTATTTAGCTATACCAGCATCTGTTATTGGTTTTACCGTTTATTTAATATTGGTTGATAGAATAGGAGCAAATAAGGCGGCCTACTTATTGGTGATCACACCCATAGTCGCTTTAATGATCTCAAGTATATTTGAAAGTTACCAATGGACAGTATATTCAACCTTAGGTTTACTCTGTGTTGTATTAGGCAATGTTATTACTCAAGTTAAAAAACCTATACTCTCTTATTTTATAAAGGGACGTATCTCTGATTTTAAAACTAAGAAAATTAAAGGTTAGCAAGATGAATGCCTCTGCTGCTGACACAAAACCAACCGACGTTGTGGTAATGGCCGATAACGCCGAATTTTCGATGAGGTTGACAGCAATAACGAGCAGGACAATGACAAACTGACAAATAAGGACAAATTTTCTTACTAATTTGTCCTTATTTACTGCTTGAACTAATTCCTTGATTTAGCCTGCTTGCTTAATAAACCTTCTTTGGCAAGTGGTCGATAATTAATACCTTGTTGCTCCAAAGTATCAAGTTGCTGTGCTAATCGTTTACTAAAAGCTGACCATGAGCGTTGCTCTTGTGGTGACCAAGCAACTTCAGCTAAGGATAATAAGCGCGGGAATATCATGTATTGCGCATCACTCATTGATTTAATGGTTTCTCCCCAAAGAGCCGCTTCAACACCAATAATATTTTTAGCGGTAAGTCCCTCAATCATCAACTCAGGATCCCAGTTGTAAGAGTTTTCAATACTGTTGTACCCTGCCCAATGCAAACCAATTGGCGCGTCTTTATCGTATTTAAGATCTAAGTACGTTTTATTGGCGGGTGACATAACAATTTTGTTACCACTTTTAGCCATATTTACGGTGTTTTCACAGCAGTGATTTTTGTTATTCCAATGTTGACCTACTACATCGCTACTTAAGCCATCAACACTGCCTAGATCATTAGTCCAGCCAATCAGAGTTTTGCCATGTTTGCTAATAATGTCACTGGCTTTTAACATAAAGTCAGCATAGTCTTGATGTTTAACCCATTTAGGGGTTTCATCACCGCCAACATGGATATATTGTCCGGTCGTTCTTTTAGCAACTTCGCTAACAACATCTTCAAAGAAGTCATAAATTTTAGGATTAGAAAAACACAACGAGCTAATACGCACTTCAACGCCGGTATAAGGCCAATCGGGTTTATCGCCATCGCAATAAAGCTCATCAGGATAAGCAGCAAGCGCGGCTTTAACATGACCGGGTACATCAATTTCAGGAATTAAGGTAATAAAACGTTCATCAGCATATTGAACAATTTCTTGGTATTCATCTAAGCTATAAAAACAATTTTCACAGCTTTGTTGACCAACCGCAGAGTTACTGCCAACTTCGGTCAGTTTTGGCCAACTTGGAATTTCAATGCGCCAGCCTTGGTCGTCAGTTAAGTGAAAATGAAAGACGTTATATTTATAAGCGGCAAGGTAATCAATTACTTGTTTCACTTCATCTACAGTATAAAAATGTCTTGCTACATCTAACATAAAACCGCGATGCTCAAAACGAGGGTAGTCATTAATAATACCGGTTTGAAGAACCGCTAGTTTATTATCATCTGCCAAGGGTAAAAGCTGTTTCAGGGTTTGAATTCCTCGAAATACACCTGCCTCAGAGCCACCGACAATACTTATTAACTGTTCTTCAATAACCATTGAATAAGCTTCTGGGCCACCGGCTAATTCACTATCTACCAATAAAAAAATTTGATTTTTTTCAACAGAAAATTTTGATAAATTTATATCAAGCAGCTTCTGTCCGCTGATAACATTAATTTCAATTGACTGTTCAACAACGCTCGATATTGCTGTTGTTAGCTGATTCGCAACGGCAATTAACTTAGGTTGGCTAGCACTAATGAATATTTGCTTGGTATTAGCTAAAACAAAATAACCAGTGCCTTGTTGTGCTTCCACAGGAAGGGGAATGATATTGCTGTAATCTACGCTGCTTAGCTTAGCCGTAGATGTTGTTACTGTTGAAAGCTTATTCTGATTACTATTAATGTTTTTTTTGTTGTTACCATAATCATCACAGCTAGAGAGCATCAATAGACTTAACAGTAAAACAATGAATGCTTTATAAGAGATTTGCATATATTTTTAACCTTACCAGTAGTTTTCGTGAAAGCAATATTAAAATTGCTCGCGCATCGTTATTATTGAATCACAGTAAGACTCTGCTCTATATAGGGAATTCCTTATCTGCTGACTAGTACTTACCCGTTTTTCATAACAACAATACTCATTGCTTCTCTGCATACTAAAACGAATGATTTAAGCAAGCTTGAATTTCGCACTTTTAAAGTTAATAAATGATAAAAGTGCTAACTAATAATTCAGTTAACTGGGCAAGCAGAATCCCTAACAACCAACTCAGGGGTAAATACTCGAGATTGAGGTTTAGTATTTTTTCGGATTAGGGAAATTAATAATTGTGTCGCAGTTTTTGCCACTAGCTCAGTTGACTGCTTCGCGGTAGTCAAGCCTGGTAGAGTTTGTCGTGAAAAAGGGCTATCTTCAAAGCCAACAATAGACAGCTGCTCTGGTACTGATATACCCATAAAACCTGCGGTAAACAAGCACCCAGCAGCAATTTCGTCGTTACAAGCAAATATAGCCGTGGGTTTATTCTCACCCGTTAATAACTGAAAAGCCCCTTCGACACCAGATTCAAATGAAAATATTCCATCTAAAATAAAATCTTCATTAGGACATATTTTATTTTTATTAAGTTTTGCTAAATAACCAGCAAATCTTTGAAATGCCGAACCATGAGCTTTATCTCCCTGGATAAAGGCAATATCTTTATGACCTAAATCAATTAAGTATTGGGTAAGATCAGCTGCAGCTTTAAAATCATTTATGCAAATGGTGCGATCATCATCACAGCCTTTACCTGAAATTATCTTAATGTAACAAATATTTTCTTCATCAAGCCTGGTCAATAACGTTGGCATTTCGGACAAAGGTGGCGTTAACACTAAACCCGCCATCTGACTTCGCCGAACCATAGCGATAATGTCATCACAGATCGTGTTCGAAGAGGCTTGGCAAGGACGAATAAATAACTCCAAGCCCTCTTGCAAACATATCTCTAAGATACCCTTTTGACATTCAATAATGTAATGACTATTGGGATTATCATAAACAAAGCCTATTGATGAGGGAGCACCACACAGTTGACGCGCGGTCACACTGGGGTGGTAATTTAATTCTTTTATTGCTTGCCACACTCTTTCTTTTTTGAATGGGCAAACATATTGTTCTTTATTAATGACCCGAGATACAGTTTTAGATGAAACTTCAGCTAACTGTGCAACATCCATCATAGTTACTCTCATAGCTTCTACCTTGTCTTAGTATTACTAACCAACAACCTAAAAAGCCATTGATTAAATTTAATCAATGGCTTATACCAATTGAAACTGAATGGTTCTACCTAAAAGACAAAGTCAAAACCGGCAACAACATTACGCCCTACTTCACTTGTTTGGTATGGACGAGATTCATCACCAATATAACGCTTGTTTTGTTGGTCCGTTAAGTTAGTACCTTGCAGATACAAACTTAAACCACTATCAAAGCTATATTTAACTTTCGCTGTTAAACGAGCAATTGAGTCATTAAATCGAGGGTAGGTAAATTGAATTTGTTCATAATACGCATCGCGATAGTTATACGATAAACGCGCATCCCATTGGTCTGTACTATAGAAAAGTACTGCGTTATAGGTTGATTCAGACAAGCCAGCTAAAGGTAATTTCTCACCGGTTAACGGGTTGGTTTCTTCGGTGTCGCTATCAACATAAGTATAGTTTGCTTGAATACCTAAGCCATCAAACGGTGCCGGTAAACTTGTAAATTGATGAGAAAGCGCAACTTCAACACCTTTAACAGAGCCACCGTCTTTATTTACAGGTTGGGTAACAATCCATAAGTCACCATCACCCAATAAATCTTCTAGCGATTCTTCGGTGGTAACAAAGGTTTTAATATCATAATAAAAAAGACCGATACTGACACTTGAACCTTCACTGTAATACCACTCAGTAGAGAGGTCATATTTATCGGCCTCAAAGGCTTCTAAGTCAGCATTACCTTTTTTGGCGGTACGGGTAGCGCCACCATCAATTTGATCTTCTTCCTTAATATCTTTTACCGATAGTTGCTGGGCCAATTGCACATAAGCTGGGCGAGAAATTACCGTTGAATAGGCACCACGTACTACCCAATCGTTTTGTAAATCTAAGATTAAGTTAACGCTGGGCAGTATCTCGCTTGATTCACCTGTTTGAACAAAGTCAAAATCAAAGTTATTAATTTTTTCTAAATCGTCGGCATTTTTCCAATTCAAATCAGTTGAAAAGTTAAATGTTTCAGTATTTTGGTCACTGTAACGTAAACCAAAGTTACCTCGAAGTAGCATGTTATCAAAATCATGTTCAAAGTTTGCTTGTGCATAAACCGATGCTATTTCCTCAGTAACATCATAAGAGTTACCTTGATGGGCACGTTCGGTATAAACAATACCGTAACCATCGAGCAAACTAGGGTCTATAAATTGATAACTGGATATAGCGTTACCGCCAAGGCCACTAAGAAAATCATCCGGTGTTGAGCTAAGCACACCAATATTACTCGCAGGACCACGTAGGCTGTCATGGGCAGCGGTATCTTTATGGTAATCATTACTGGCAATAATGTGCCTTTGCTCTTGTGTTGCTTCGCTATAACGCACACCAAACATAACTGAAGTTATAAAGTTATCATCTAAATAATACTCGCCATCTAAAGCAATATAACTATTGTCATTGTCACTGGTTTTTCTTGCATAACCATGAGCCCAGGCAGTAGCGCTACCTAAATCATCAGTATTAACATCCGGATATTGTACATAACCAATGCCATCATCAATACTCACCGTCGTTGGACCACTCAAAGCAATTTTAGAGCTTTTAATAACGCCAGCACCACCAGCAGAATTAGAAGTACCGAGAGCAGCTTTTAAGGTTAAATTATCGCCTAACCATTTAATATCATATTGAAAAGATTCACTTGCTAACTTGGCATCACGGCGAATTGCTGACGCCCAACCAGCGCGACCATTTTTAGGTGCTGCATAATCAATACTAGTAATGGTATTGGTTGTTTCATTCAGTGTTGCATCAAGCACAGTGCCTGGCTTGCCGTGTTTGTAATAACCGGCATGATTTAATGAGATCAGGTTAGTATTTAAGTTATCACCTTCCATATTGCTGGTCAGGTAATTAAAGTTCATATCGATAGTATCACTTGGCTGATACTGCAAACTAACCATGGCCGTTTTGCGTTCACGGTTTTGATTAAAGTTAGCAGAACCAACAGCACCGGGCACTAAAACATCGTTGTACTCACTGCCATCTGCGGTAACAAAACTTTGTTTTTTATAATTTAATACTTCTACTGCATCACGCCTAGTATCAACATTTGAGTAATCAAGACTGACTAAAGCGCCAAATTTATCATTCAGTTTCCAACTAACTAATGCCGAGGCTTTTGGTGCAGTATCTTCTGATAGGGTATTGTAACTAGCAGAGCCTGAAGCGACCACAAGCAGTTCTTTATTTTGAGCTAAAGGTTTACGGGTAACAATATTTATCGTACCACCAACACCACCTTCAGGCAGATAAGCCTCGGTAGATTTATGCACTTCTGCACGTTGCACTATGGTTGAAGGTAGCAGACCATAGTTAAATCCTCGGCTCAGTGAATTTTCTAAGTTAAATGAGCTACTACTAAGCTGTTGACCATTAACTAAAGATAAGTTTTTTCCTGGCCCGAAACCGCGAATACTGACACTTTCACCATCTCCGCTTAAACTGCGAGTAATAGAGATACCAGGAATACGTTGTAATGACTCAGCAACATTAGAGTCAGGGAAACTGCCAATATCATCTGCAGTAATTGAATCAACCACTGAGTTGGCATTACGTTTGGCATTTAAAGAACTGGTGATACTATCTCGATAACTGGTGACTTCGATCACTTCAATTTCTTTATTTTTCTTTTTTGCTATTGAAGTTTCGTCACTAGTTTCAGCAGAAAAAGCACTAAAACTAGCCGTTAAACTTGCACTTAAGACAATTGGCATTAACGCAATAGTTACTGCTGAAGCGACTCTATTTTTTCTACAATTTATTATATTATTATTCATATTAGTATTATTCCCAAGCATGTTTTGTTTGTTGAAAACCTCGTACATAACTGTACTTACGCAAGGTAATATCCATAAATCAACATTGTCGATCTTGGCTTATTACTACCTTTTGCATCAAACTCCATTTGGCCTTCCTTTCGAAATCGTAAGTTGAACTTCTTAATGCGTTCTTTTGATTTCTGTTTATACAATGCGCTTTGAATAAAACTCTTTCTATCGGCGTATCCGGCATCAAGCAGTAAGGTTTTTAGTAACACGCTATAGGGATTACCCTACACCCCATTAAAAATAAGGAGATAAATAATTTACAATACAAAGATAATTATTTACAAGCCTGTATATAATAAACTAAGTTATATATGCTAGTTTCTATCAACCCCAAAAAAGTGTCTATTAGAGGCAAAGTACACACCTTAAGTGGCACTTACTAGCTAAACCTGTAAATAGGCCAATAAAAACTTATTTGTTGTATCAAGTTGGAGTAGTAGATATGTTGAGAATATTATTAGTTGATGACCATTCTGTTGTCAGAGCAGGCATTAGACAAATACTGCAAGAGGCAGATTTTCCCGTTGACATAAGTGAAGCCGCAGACGCTGCTTCGGCCTTAAAAATGATCCGCCAACAAGACTGGGACTTGGTACTACTAGACATTCGTTTACCCGATAGAAGTGGTGTTGAGCTGCTCAAATTAATTAAAGCCGATAAAGTAAAATTACCTGTGCTTATTTTAAGTACCTACCCTGAATCTCAATACGCGGTAAGGCTTATTCACGGTGGTGCAGCAGGTTATTTGTCAAAAGATGCTGATGATGAAGAAATTCTAAAGGCGGTAAAAATTGCAGCTAAAGGCAAACGTTATTTAAGCGCAGAAGTAGCCGAGCTATTAGCCAACCATGTTAGCCGAGGCGTGCAAAATGATAAAATGGATTGTTTACACGAAACCCTTTCAGACCGTGAATACCAAGTATTTTTAGAACTAGCCGTAGGCTCTGGGCCAAATATTATTGCCGATAAACTCAACGTTAGCGCTAAAACCATTACCACCCATCGTGCCCGTATTTTACAAAAAATGAGCTTTAGCAATAATGCCGAAATTGTTTTATATGCCAATCGTCACGATTTGATTAACTAAGCAGTAGGTTAGACCATGATAAAATCAGCCCCGCTGCTTTTTCTTTTAAGCTTGCTGTTCATCGGTAGCTTTATTTACTGTAATAATTGCCAAGCGAGTAAACCGGTAAAAGAAGCCAGTGATACGGCAAAGCAATGGCGAAAAAACTGGTTAACCCCCCAAGAACAACAGTGGCTCAGCCAACATAAAGTGATAATACACGGTATGGTCGGCGGTAAGAGACACAAACCCTTTGAATATACTGATGACTACGGTCAGCACCAAGGATTAACCTCTGACTACCTAAAAATAATCAGTGAGAAGTTAGGCATAGAAATACGGTCAACCTTTCGTTTCCCTAAGTTTATGGCCTTAGCTAACGCGCTTAGGTCGGGGGAAATAGATTTTTCTTCATACTTGCCAAAAACGACCAACCTGCAAAAGGACGTTAACTTTAGTAAGGCTATTATCAAGATGCCAGTCGTGCTACTTGGCAGGCAAAATGCCGCAATTATTCAAGGACTAGACTCTCTGCAAAACGAACGAGTAGCGGTGCAATATGGCTCCTTCGCGCATTCATTTTTAGCAAAAAATCATCCTCATGTCGAAGTCACCTTTATCGAATCAACCATTGAAGGACTACAAGCACTGGATCATAATGAGACCGATGTTTTCATTCACAATGTTTTTTCAGCAGAGTATCACCAGCGTAAGTTAGGTATTACCGGTCTAAAAATATTAGCAACCACCCCTTATGACTATGAGATCATGTTCGCAGCATCTAAAAGCATGGCACCACTAATTCCCATCATTGAAAAAGCTATTAGCGACATTTCTGAGCGAGAAAAACGCTTAATCTTTGATAAGTGGATTAACATTCAAATTGAAAAGAAACTTGATATTAAACTCGTTATTCAATCTTTACTGGTAGTGGCCATTATTGTCACGCTAATTATTGCCCTATTCACCTATTGGAACCGCCAACTAGCGGAAAAAGTAGTCGAAAGAACAACTGAATTACGTAACCTCGCTCGGCACATGCAACAAGTACGCGAAGAAGAAAAAGCCAAACTAGCCAGAGAAATACATGATGAGCTAGGCCATACATTAACAGCACTCTCCATAGGTATAAGACGCCTACGCAGCTGTAACGATGAGCAGCAGCGCATTGATAAATCGAAAGAGCTTAGTCAACTTGTTAAAAGCGCTTCACAAACGTCAAAACAAATAATGACCGACCTACGACCCAGTATTTTAGAGGACTTAGGTCTAGTTGCCGCCATAGAATGGCTAGCCCATGAGTTCAAATCTAGACATGAGGTTAATTGTCACGTTACCGCCCATGAAACGCAAATAGAACTTGGCGAAGAAGCATCAATAGCACTGTTTCGCATTACCCAAGAGTCTTTAACCAATATCGCCAAACATGCCAAAGCCAGTCAAGTAGAAATAATTCTGACCTTTCAAGGCAAAGAGCTACTACTGCTTATTTCTGACAATGGCCAAGGATTAAAGCTGGGTTGGTCAACCAAAGAAGGTTCGTACGGTTTGCAAGGCATGCGTGAACGCGCTTTAGCTTTAGGTGGGGAGTTAACAGTAGACAGCAAAAAAAACCAAGGCGTTCAATTACTGGTACGTATTCCGCTATGAACTCAACTTTCCATTTAAATTTATGGCCACTATTTCAAACCATATTAAAGCAAAGAGCTTAACCGGTAATAAAACAGGTGGTTGAGAGCGTGGCTAGAGGCTGTGGAAAAGATTTTTGAAATAAGGAAAGCTAAAGTAAGCAGAAAATCAATTGGTAAATTCTAGTACACTTCACTGTTTATTCAAGAAAATATTAAATAATTCAATAAAAAATCAACTGTCCGCTTATTTTTTAATCAAACACGGTTCACTGGTTGAACAGTGACTTAGCGAAGGCTTTCCACATTTATTGTGGATAACTCTGTGAATAACGTTTTAATAATGTCCTCAAGCCCCGATGGAGTACGATTATATTGAACATGCTGAAAATATAGACAATTCATCTATATTTCAGCTTTATTAGTGACAGCTTTTAATAATTCAGCTCTAATGACAAGGTAACTGACAAAACGTGGTTGGAACACTTATTGGCCTAATCTTTGTGCCAAAAGCTGCCTTCAATCTCAACACTTTTTAGATGAACTGATAACTAAACTGACAATCAAGCATTAACTTTTCTCTTTAGGATAGATACTAATAAATGTTTTCACTGCACCTGCCTTAACCTCATTCTCACATGCTTTGCCCTGATAACATTGATAAAAACTCTCAAAACTGCCCCAGTAAGTATGCATGATGCCTTGTAAGCGATTTTTAATGGTATCTCGGCTGTTAGCCCGCATACCTATCATATTGTTAAGCTGGAACTTTGCGACACTCGGTACTTGATATGAAGCACTAATAACATTAAAACCTTTCACGGCAAAATAACCTGGTGTTGGTGGGGCAAACTTATATTGCCAATCACATATAATGACCTCTTTAGAAATTAAATCGATTGCTCTATAAGTATCATTTTTTGAGGCTGCCCATTTGCCTATGCCGGTGATATTACCATCGAGTAATCTATCCCCCCAGATATACATGGCAATTTTGTTTTTAGCTAAATGTGCCTGAATACGGTTTACTTCACTGGCAAAAAGTTCGGCTTTATCTTTACCTTTACAACGCGAACAGCCCTCCTCACCGAGAATAAATACCTCATCCATACCTACATGCACACCTTTTGCACCAAAAGCTTCAACCAACTCATCAACAAGCGCAAACACTACGTCATGAACTTCGGGGTGATTAGGACAATAAGCACGGGTGTAAAAGTCTTTATCAAGTAGTTTTTTACCCGGCGGCTCTTCAAACTCTGGGTAAACGGTAAGCAATGAGCGGATATTGTCTTGCTTCCAAGATTGGTGTCCTAACAAATTAATAATAGGGATAATTTCAATATTGTACTTAGCTGCTGTGTTAACTAAGCTTTTGACTTGCTGCTCGCTAAGTGCATTTTTATCAGCCAGTTCAGGATGTGATTTAAATTGATAATTATAATTAATGCGAAGAAATAACTGATTAACGGCGGTTTTTGATAAGTCTTCATCAATAAAACGTAGAAAGTCATCTAACTTGTCTGGTGTTGGCGAACCAATAGCAAAACTACGCACAGGTAACTGCTCTGCTCCTGTGACAGCCCAAGTACTAAGTGGTAGCAGCAATAGGGCTGCAACAAGCAATTTTCTCATTAGCCAAAAGTATTTTTTCATATTGATACCTGCATTATATTTATTAGTTAGTTTCTTAATTATATTTTCATTGCCCCCAATAAATTTGAACAACTTACTGCTTGCTCTGAACATATACGCTCCTTGCCATCCATGACACCGCGACATACCGTTCATCCTGAACATAAAAAGAGGGGGAGTTTCCTCCCCCTTAACACCACATAGAGACGTCTCGTCTCATCTAATATTGGCTGGGAGGCACCAATACTTCAGTGATTCTTTAAAATTCATACTGTAATTTATTCGCCTGATTTTTTGCTTTGCTTTATAAGACGTTGGTAACTACCATCAAGCTTCATTTGATGTAAGGCAAAAGCAAGCTTAGGCACTAATTTTTTATGCTTTTTATGAAGATAGGTGTAAATGGCTAAAGTCGAAAGCACGGGACCTATTTGCTTAACACCACTTTCTTGGAACTCTTTAGAGGTCAATAATTCTGCGGCCTCTATAGACATCAGTGCTATATCAGCTCTGCCGTGTTTAACAAAATTAAGCATTTTCACCGGGCTTGATAACTCTTGAACGTCTTTTGCATATTGTTTTGCCATTGCTGTTAACCATACTGATCCTCTTGGTACTGTAACGCTGTACTTTGCTAACGCTTGCCAAGGCATCGCTATGTTTTTTACTCGCTTTGAAAACATAGCGTTTTGTATAACTTGTTGAATTTCTGGCACCCTAATAAGGTTTGGAAATTCATTATTATCATTTAAACCGGAAAAACGATGCGCCTCGCCATCAAAAACGCCTTTATTTGCTTCATGTAGTGACCTTTTACCCGGCAGGGTTTTCATTGAAAATTTATACCCTATGCGGCTAAAGGCTTCGGTAAGCAATAAATTAGTAAATTTATATGCCGTGCTTTGAGGCTCAACATGGGTAGTAAAAGTAATAATGGGTTTGGCGGATGCCGATGTTATTGCCAACGCAGAGAACTGCATTAAGGCAATAATTAACCGGGGTTTTGACAACCACTGCTCCAGCATTACCTTCCCCTTCATCCGTTATCTGCTGAGCCAACAGCTCTAATAAAAAAGCCCTAGTACCAAGTCAATGTCAGTCAGGTGATACTAGAGCATAAGAGGCAAATAATGCCTAAACCTTGTGATGGAAGTTATACCGACCATCATGCTGTGCTTTTCAACGCTCTTTTTAAGTTCTCTTCTTCTATAGGTAACTTTAAATAGTTTTCTCTTATATTTTGGTAAATGGTACTTGATACTTTTCTTTAACTTTCACCAACTGTCTGTGTAAATCACTTTGAATTTTACTTATCGCCTCAGTCCCATATAAGTTATGCATTTCACTTGGGTCTGCAGCAATGTCGTACAGTTCAAAGTGATCAACACCCACATCTTTAAAGTGAATCAATTTGTGAGTATCCGTTCTTATGCCTTCTTGTTTAGCCACTTTGTGCTCTTTTTCTATGCCTTCATAGTAGTGATAATAAAGTGAGTCACGGTCAATCGGCTTTTGCTCAACGAGTCTATCTTTTAATGAAACACCTTGAATGTCTGCAGGGATATCTATGCCAGCAAAGTCTAGAAATGTCGGCGCGTAGTCAAGGTTTTGTACCATTTCAGTAATAACTTGCTTGGCTTTAATTTTTGCTGGGTAGCGTATAACCAAAGGTGTTCTCATACTTTCTTCGTACATAAAACGTTTATCAAACCAACCGTGTTCGCCGATATAAAAGCCTTGATCTGAGGTGTAAACCACTATGGTGTTTTCTGCTAAACCTTGTGCATCTAAATAATCTAAAACTCTACCAATATCTTTATCCATGGAATAAATTGAACTTAAATAATCATGCATATATCGACGGTACTTCCATACTAATAAGGCTTTAGCATCGCCTTTGACATTTTGGTACTCTTTGTTTAATTCTTGATAATAAGCATCCCATTTCTTTTTTTGGCTTGGTGTCATTCGGCCATATAAAGCTTGCCACTGATGGCCCCAACCCAAGGATATATCGGCTAAGTCACCAGCATAATCGGCTTCGCTTAACTTCAAGTCATAGGATAAGTACATGTCATTTATTTCTAACTCTTGCAATTGAGCCGCTGGTCGGTTTTTATAATCATCAAAGAAATTATCGGGTACCTGTAGATCTGAGGTATCAATAACGCCCAAATCATCAACGTTAGGCATCCAGTTTCGGTGTGGCGCTTTATGGTTGTAAATCATGGCAAACGGCTTTGATTTATCTCTGTTCTGCAAAAAGTCTAAGGCTAAGTCGCCGGTTTTTATCGTGGCATAAGCACCAAGATAGGTATTTTCATACTCAGTTTTTATTACCCTGCCATGTTTATTTTTAATGTCCTTGGTAACCGTGATTTCATTTGGTTTGTTGGTTACAAACACAGGAGAGTAGTAATGGCCTTGACCACGTAAAATTTCCCAATAATCAAAACCAACAGGTTCAGAGTTCAAATGCCACTTGCCTACTACGGCGGTTTGATAACCTGATTTTTGTAGATACTGTGGATAGGTCGGTTGAGTACCATCAAAAGAACTGTGGTTATCGGTAAAACCATTAATGTGGCTGTGCTTGCCTGTGAGCATTACTGCACGTGATGGACCACAAATTGAGTTAGCAACAAAAGAGTTTTTGAAAAGTACGCCTTCATTAGCAATGCGATCAATATTAGGGGTATTAATGAGCTTACTTCCATAAGCACTTATGGCACGTTCAGAGTGATCATCAGACATAATAAATAGAATATTAGGACGGGTGTTTTTCGCTGTATTTTCAACATCACTCACTTCTGTTAATCCTTCACTGGCAGCGTTTGTCACTTGTGGTTCACCGGTAAGACAACCAGACAATGCAGGTATGATAATGAAAGAGAGTAATGCCATTCTCCCTACACCTGCCAATTTTATATTTTTCACATTCATACGCTCACCCTTCTATTTCCAAACCTGTTAATCAACGAATTGCAATCAGTTTGAACCTTAATGAACAATGGTGCTATCGGCGTATCCGGTATAAAACCGTGGGGAATAAGGAAGGTAGATATAGGGAAAGCCCTACTATAATAAATCACTGATTAAATCAGGATTTACCTATATTTTTATAGGCTTAAAAAATACAAACTAAATGTACGTTACCGAAATGGTTTTAGCAGGAGTTATACCAGACAGAATAATCAAGGTTCACTAAGTGAGCCGTGTTTAATCCCCCTTGGTATTTATTAATTATGGATAATAAGACGATTCAATTTGATCTTTATTCTCTGCTAATGCAAGTAGCCCATGAAGAGTGCGAACTTATCGGAATAAAACTTATAAATGAAGGAGGCACTTACTTTATAGGGATCTCATGGCTGGTCAAAGGAGAGTTTTTTTTCAGAAGTTTTAACAAATTAACACTGCTGCTTTTAACCGAAATTTATCTTCCTAAAATGATTTTAATTCGACCTCACTGGCAAGAACAGCTTAATCATTGGGCAAAAAAACCAACAAGCATATTATCCTTAGGTAAATTAGGCTGCGCTTGATATTCAATCATTTAATTAAGGCAAAGAAATGAAAAAAATACCAGTTAGTATCTATAGTCTCATTATCCTATTGTTAGTTATTGTCACTGGCTGCGACGTGATAAACAAGGACATACAACAAAGTGATATCCAACAACTCACTGACAATCTTAAAGTTAACTATGAGCTAATTGAGGTAAAGACAAACTGTGGTTGCTTAAATGATAAATCACTAGATAAATGTTATCTCTTTCAGCTATCACTCACCATGCCTATGGCATTTAATAAACAGGGCTGGGAAATATACTTCAGTCAGAAAAACTTAATAATAAAGGCCGAAAGCCACAATTTCGCTATTGAAAAAATAAATGGTGAGTTGCACCGTCTATACCCAAAAGAACAATTTAAGGGCTTTGAGCAAGAGAAAATTATCCGCATTTTATTAACTGCTAAAGCCGTACAATTAAAAGATGCCTTGTTACTGCCAAATTTTTATGTGATGAGCAAAGGCTTAAAGGCCACAGTAATAAAAAACAGCCGCTAGATAAGATAGCAATTCACCAGCCCCCATGTCATTTACATATAAAATACACTAAACAACACTTACCCTCTCCAGTTACAACCGTGACTAAAGAAAACAAAACTCAAAAAATCAAACAGATAGACACAGCTAAAAAGCCAACCACCTTATGAGTTAACGCTTTAAGTAACTCTTACGTCATTTAAAAACATAAATAACACTTTCCTTAAATCAAGTTAAGGTGTACATTATCATTAAAAGACACTATGATGATTTACTAAAGCTATGAGCATACTGATATTTGTAGCTGCCAAAAGGAATAAACTATGATGAAGTCAATCGTTTGCCAACAACCCGGTGAGCTTAATTTTTTAGAAAGTAAAAAGCCACAACCTAAAGCTGGTGAAGTATTACTTAAAATTCGCGCTATTGGCGTTTGTGGTACTGATATCCATGCCTACGGTGGTAATCAACCATTTTTTACCTACCCACGTGTACTTGGTCATGAGCTTTCAGGTGAAATTGAAGCGCTAGGTGAAGGTGTTGATTTACCTCTTGGCAAAGCCGCTTATGTTATTCCTTATTTAGAATGTGGCAAATGTGTTGCTTGTCGCGCTGGTAAAACTAACTGCTGTACTGATATTGAAGTAATTGGTGTGCATCGTGACGGTGGTATGTGTGAATACTTATGTTTACCTGCATCGCATGTAGTGATCACTGAAGGTGTACCTTTTGATCAATTGGCTATAGTTGAATGTTTAGCCATTGGCGCTCACTCGGTTCGCCGTGGTGAAGTATCTAAAAACGATACCGTATTGGTATTAGGCGCTGGCCCTATTGGTTTAGGCGCTGCTCAATTTGCTAAAGTTGCCGGTGCTAAAGTCTTTGTTGCTGATGTAAACGAAGATCGCTTAGCCTTTGCAAAACGTGAATTAAACATTGATGCTACAGTTGATTGTAAAGGCGATGTAAAAGCACAACTTGCAGCGCTTACTGATGGCGATTTCCCCACAGTGATTATTGACTGTACTGGTAATCCAGGCGCAATGCAGTCGACCTTCGGTTGGTTAGCACATGGCGGTACTTTGGTATTTGTTAGTGTTGTTAAAGCAGATATTAGCTTTAATGATCCTGAGTTCCACAAACGTGAAACTACCCTGAAAGGCAGTCGTAATGCCACTAAAGAAGATTTTGAACACGTAGTTGCTTGTTTAAGTAACGGCACGGCAAAATCAACAGCTATGGTAACTCACAAAACCAGCTTTGATGACTTCCCTACGATATTTCCTGAGTGGGTAAAACCTGACTCAGGTGTTGTTAAAGCAGTTATTGAAATTAACTAAAATTAACTGAAATTAGTTAACACTCATTGAATTTAGCTTAAACAAGTTGAGATTAATTAACATTATTAATCTCAACTTGTTTCAAGCGTATAAGAAGCTCTCAGAGGTCTGTATGTATATCGATGCCCACCACCATTTATGGAATTATGATCCCGTTGAATATGACTGGATTGATGATTCTATGGCTGTTTTGAAGAAAGATTTTCTTATTAAAGATCTTGAAAAGACGCTTTATCAAAATGGCTTTTCCACGAGTGTTGCCATACAAGCACGCCAGTCTATGGAAGAAACCTTGTGGTTATTAACGCTTGCTGAGCAAACAGATCTCATTAAAGGCGTTGTTGGCTGGATAGATCTACAAAGCGATACGCTAGCACAACAATTAGATGAACTTGCTAAATACAAGAAATTAGTAGGCTTTCGCCATGTTCTCCAAGGTGAAACTGACCCTACTTTTATGCAAAACCCTGACTTTATTCGTGGTTTAAAAATGCTCGCCGATAGAGGTTATCGTTACGATTTATTAATTTTAGCCTCACAATTACCTGCCGCAGCAGAAATGCTCGAGCAAGTACCAAATTTACACGTGGTTATCGACCACATTGCTAAACCTAACATCAAATCAAGAAATGACTTTGATATCTGGCAACAAGGTATGGCGGTACTAGCGCACAATAAAAACTGTTATTGCAAGCTTTCAGGCATGGTCACCGAAGCGGACTGGCAAGCTTGGACCCGTGCTGACCTGCAGCCTTATATGAAAACGATTTGGGATTTATTTGGCCAACAAAGAATTATGTTTGGCTCAGACTGGCCAGTTTGTTTAGTGGCAGCCGAGTACCAACAAGTAAAACAGCTGGTTGTTGATTTTGTCAGTGAACAAAGCCCGCAAGCTAGCAAGTTGATTATGGGTGAAAATGCCCAGCGTTTTTATCAGCTTTAACAGCACTTATAACGTCCAAGCCCAAATTACCAAGACATATTAAACAGCTGTTTCTAAAAGCCAAAAGTAGTAAGCGTTATGAACAGTGCGCTTGCACTAAAAGCTAGTTGATTAGTCCGTTAGAAAACACCTAATTATTTGAAAATAATAAAGTGTTGAGAACTAAGTAAAGAGTACAAAATCATGAGCATAGAACAACCAGAAGTAAGAAGCTTTATTCAAGTCCATAGTAAAGATACTGTTGCCGTGGCGCTTGAGGACTTAGCTAAAGGCTCGGTTATTTCGGTAAACAATCAAAATATCACCTTGAATGAAGATATAGGTCGTGGTCACAAAATTGCGTTAAGCGATCAACAGGAAAATGAACAAATCATCAAATATGGTTATTCAATTGGCTATCTAACATCTGCTATTCAAGCTGGTGATTGGGTACATAGTCACAACTTAAAAACTTTACTAAGTGATGACGATAAATTTTCTTACCAACCAGCGAATCATGTTCTGGCTAATGTTAGTGAAGAAATGCCAACTTTTATGGGCTACCCACGTGCCAATGGTTTGGTCGGTATTCGTAATGAATTATGGATAATCAACAGTGTCGGCTGTGTTAACAGCCTAGCACAATCATTAGTACGCCAGTGTAAAGCACAATTTAGTGAACTGGCCGATGATTTTCTCGCCGTTACCCATCCTTTTGGCTGTTCACAATTAGGCGATGACTTAGCGCAAACTAAACAACTACTGGCATCACTTGCAAGTAACCCCAATGCCGGTGCCGTGTTGTTTTTAGGTTTAGGCTGTGAAAACAACCAATTATCAGCCCTGGTTGCTGATTTACCAAGCGAAATGAGCGAACGTATATCTTACTTCAACGCCCAAGAAGTAGATGATGAAGAAGCTGAAGGTATGGCTCATATTGAAAAATTATTAGCCACCATGGCTAATGATAAACGCATTGCATGCCCTGTTTCGAAACTAACACTGGCGATGAAATGTGGTGGCTCTGATGGTTTAAGTGGTTTAACGGCTAACCCTTTATTAGGCCGTATCAGTGAAAAAATGGCCGCTTATGGCGCGACCGTTATTTTAACAGAAACACCGGAAATGTTCGGCGCTGAGCAAGTATTGATGAATAACGCGGCTAACGAAGGCGTTTATAACGACATAGTAAAACTTGTTAATGGTTTTAAACAATATTTCATCGCAAACAAACAACCGGTTTATGAAAATCCATCACCAGGCAATAAAGCCGGCGGTTTAACTACTTTAGAAGATAAGTCGCTTGGCGCCATTCAAAAAGGTGGTAATGCACCGGTACAAGATGTCATCAAATATGGCGAAAAAGCTACCGCTAAAAATGGCATAACCTTATTGCAAGGCCCTGGCAATGATGCCGTATCTTGTACTGCCTTAGCTGCAAGTGGCGCCAATATGGTGCTATTTACTACCGGTAGAGGTACTCCTTTAGGCGTACCTGTTCCGACAGTGAAGATTTCTTCAAATAGCAACTTAGCAACACGTAAAAAACATTGGATTGATTTCGATGCCGGGCAACTGCTACGTCTTGATAAAACTCAAGATGAATGTACGCAAGAATTTTTTGATTTATTACTCGAGATAGCCTCAGGTAAAGCCACTAAAAACGAGCTTAATCAATTTAAAGAAATTTCAATTTGGAAAGGCGGCGTTACCCTGTAAGGGCTAAGCCGATAAATAATTATGAACTTATCTAATAAAGAACCTAATAAAGAATCTAGTATAAAATTAACAAACAAAACTGTAAAAAATGTAGCTGAGAACTCAGCCGCTAATGGCTCGAAAATAATCACTCCTCAATACGATAGAGAAAATACCGAAATAGGTATTGTCCATTTAGGACCTGGCGCATTTCACCGTGCTCATCAAGCGGTATATACAGAAAATGCCATGAACTTAGTCGGCGGCAACTGGGGCATTTGTGGCGTTTCACTAAGAAGTGCTACCGCGCGTGATGTATTGGCTAAACAAGATAACTTATATACCCTAGCCATTTTAGATAAAGAAATTAATTATCAAATCATTGGCTCGATTAAAGAAGTACTCGTTGCCAGTGAGCAACCTGCACAAGTGATGGCTCGTTTAACTGCGCCAACGACAAAATTAGTAACGTTAACCATCACTGAAAAAGGCTATTGCCTTGGAGCTGATGGTCGACTTGATTTACAACACGGTGATATTGTTCACGATTTAAGCAATCGTAGTCAACCTATCAGTGCTATTGGTTATATAACCCAAGCCTTAGGACAACGAAAAATTAACGGTATTGCTGCCTTTAACGTACTAAGTTGCGATAACGTTTCTGGCAATGGCGATAAGTTGCGTCAAGCTGTAATCGATTACGCCACGCAATTAGATGCCGGTTTGGCCACTTGGATTGAAGTTAACGTTGCTTTCCCTAATGCCATGGTAGATAGCATCACCCCTAAAACGGAAGATTACACCGTTGATAGTGTCTCAAATGCTATTGGTGCCCGTGATGAATGGCCAATTCAACGTGAACAGTTCACCCAATGGGTGATTGAAGATAACTGGAACGGCGAACGCCCTGCTTGGGATAAAGTTGGCGTAGTGTTTACTTCTGATGTTGAAGGTTTTGAAAAAGCTAAATTACGTTTACTTAACTGTTTACATTCAACCTTAGCCTATGCAGGCTCACTTGCTGGTTTTGAAACTGTTTTTGATGTCACCAGTGACGATGCTTTTTATCAGTTTATTTGTCAGCTTGCCAATGAAGAAGTCATTGGCTCATTTGTACCACCAAAAGAACTTGATGTAGAAAGCTACAGTAAAGAAATTATAGAACGCTTTTTAAACCCTGAGATCCGTCACTTATTGGCGCAAATAGCATGGGATGGCTCGCAAAAAGTACAAATGCGCATATTGCCAATCATAGAAGATAATTTGGCCTTAGGTCGCTCAACTAAACTGCTATCTTTATCACTTGCTTGTTGGTTTGAATTTATTTGTCGTGCTTTAAAAGACAACAGAGAGATTATTGATCCCCTAGCGGCAGAATTTGCCAGCATGCCAGCATTGCTTAGTAATGACAGCAGCGAGGTGGTTGCCGCCTTCTTAAGTATTGAATCAGTTTTCGGCCAAGATTTGAAAAATAATAGCGCTTTGAAAACACAACTAGCTGACAGTTTATCTGCATTACGCATTGGTGAAGCTCGTCAAATCAACAACATTGTAGAGAAATTATGTTAAATCCAAGTTTTGCAGCATTAGTTAAAAACAGCCCTATTTTACCGGTATTACACATGGAAAGTGTTGAGGACGCTGTGAATGTCAGTCGCGCTTTATACAAGGGTGGTATTACTTGTGCTGAAATCGTTTTACGCTCGCCAGTTGCACTTGATTGTATTAAAGCCGTCAGTGAGCAAGTACCTGAGATGACAGTGGGTGTTGGTACCTTAACCACGCCACAACAAGTAACAGATTCAGTCGCTGCCGGGGCTCAATTTTTAGTAAGTCCTTCATTTACTAAAACCTTAGCAACTGCGATGCTTGAGACTGGCTTGCCTATGTTACCCGGCGTAGTAAGCCCTTCTGAAATTACTCAAGCATTAGAATTGGGCATTACAGAAGTGAAGTTTTTCCCCGCTGCACAATATGGTGGTGCAAAAACCATTAAGGCATTATCGAGTGTTTTTAGTCAGGTAAAATTTTGCCCAACCGGTGGTGTAAGCCTTGACAATATGGCTGAGTATTTTTCCAACAAGAGCATTTTTGCTGTAGGTGGCTCTTGGATGGTACCTAAAGATCTTATCGCTAAAAAAGATTGGGCTGCTATCACACTTTTAAGCAAACAAGCTATTGACGCGATTAATAACTTGGATAGATGCGCATGAGCACCGTCGTAAACAAATGCACGAGCAACATCATAGTAATGGGCGAATGCATGGTCGAGTTCGGCCGTGGTGTCGGCTGTACTGGAGAAGATAATCTTTATAAAAAGAGCTTTGCCGGTGATGTATTCAATACCGGTATTTACATCAAACGTTGCGTTAAAGAGCAAGCCAATGTTAAGTTTTTAACCGCTATTGGCAATGATGAAAATAGCAATGAAATGCTCGCCATGATGGAAAAAGAGTCACTTGATAGCAGCTTGGTCTATAAATCGACTAGTGCACAAATGGGCTTGTACTTAATTAATGTCGACAGTGAAGGTGAACGTAGCTTCAGTTATTGGCGTGAAACCTCAGCGGCTAAACAAGTGGTTAGGTTTCTTAGTGATGATTTAGATAACTCAGCGCTGGAAAATGTTGATAGTTTCTTTTTTTCCGGCATTTCCATTGCCATTTTATCTGAAGGTGATAGACAGAAGTTATGGCGCTTTATCTTTCAACTTAAAGCATCGGGTACTAAAATCATCTTCGATCCTAACTACCGACCAATGTTATGGAGTACGCTCAATGAAACCAGAGCCGCTTACGCCACAGCGTTTGAACTAGCAGATATTGCCCTACCCGGTGTTGATGATCATATGGTGTTGTACAATGCCAAAAACGCTGAAGATGTTGCCGGTTTTCTAGAGCAATTTGCTATTAGTGAAATCATTATTAAAAATGGCTCTCAAGGCATGTTATTAAGTGTTGACGGTATCCGCAGCTATATTGATGTTGACCCAGTTAAAAATGTCGTTGATACCACCTCGGCTGGTGATGCTTTTAATGGTGCCTACCTGAGTGCAAGATTATTAGGAAGATCTGCTGAGCAGTCAGCAAAGTTTGCCGCTAAGGTATCTGCATGTATCATTCAGCATAAAGGTGCCATTGTTGATGAAGCGGTATTTTCTCAGCAATTACTAGATTATCCAATGTAGGTTAAGAACTAGGTAAGTCAATTCGTCATTCTCGAGGTGTCTAGTCGAGAATCCAGTTTTTAGGCTTATATTTCGAGCCTTTTAATCCATGGATCTTCGACAGGACACTTCGAAGATGACAGTTAGAGGGTTCGAAGATGACAACTGCAGTTGTTATTGCTCTAAAAAGACAGCTTCACTATTTTACTAAGGAAGCGACTAAGGAAAATATATGAAAACCACACGCCATTGTTTAGCGACAGATTTAAAAGATAACCCTGAGTTAATCGAAAAATATAAACATTACCATCAGCCTGGTAACGGCTTCCCTGCTGTTGCTAAGAGCATCCGTGATGCCGGCATTGTCCAGATGGAAATTTATTTAATCAACAATCGTTTATTTATGATTATGGATGTTGATGATTCATTTGACGGCGCAGCGAAAGCCAAAGCCGATGCATCTTGCCCAGAAGTACAACGATGGGAAACCTTGATGTGGCAATTTCAACAAGCACTGCCATGGGCAAAAGATGGCGAAAAATGGTTACCGATGGAAGAGATATTTAAACTTACTGAGCAACCATAAATTAGCTCCCGCTCACTGGCAACGGCCCTATAAAATAAAGGCTCTAAATGCCTTAAAGCTTTCTAAAGAGATTAAACATATATAAGGGAGTGCTATTGCACTCTCTTTTTTTTATCTTCACTATTTTTACTAGCAAATGACTTCTCCTGCCATAATATCTAACTTTTCTGCAATACTGCCAGCAAGCTTTACACTACTTTACATAACCCACAAAATAGACAATACCCATATAAATCAGTTACAAGCATCTAATTTGAGACAAACAAAAAGTATAGTTCAATAACATCTATTGACAAAATGCACACAAATCAATAATGTACTTTATAAATAATGCACACTATATTATACATGATTAAGGTAAGGTAATGGTCCCTTTCAAAAGCAAGTTGATTATTTCATTAGGCATTTGCACTTCATTGATACTCTCATCAAGCGTTAATGCACAAGCTAATCCACAAGAGAACGCTAACAAGGCAACAACGACCCCCAACAAACCAAATATACTTTTTATTCTGGCCGATGATTTAGGCAAAGAGTGGATCAGTGCTTATGGCGCTGAAGATATATCTACGCCTAATATTGATGAACTTGCAAAGCAAGGCATTCGTTTTGATAATGTTTGGTCACATCCACAATGTACGCCGTCGCGTGTTTCTTTAATCACTGGCCAATATCCTTATCGCAATGGTTGGGTAAACCACTGGGACTCACCTCGCTGGGGCCAAGGTTATTTAGATTGGCAGCAGAACCAAAGTGTTGCAAGAATAATGAAAGGTGCAGGATATGCAACGGCGGCTGCGGGCAAATGGCAGGTTAACGATTTTCGTATCGAGCCTGAAGCCATGACCAAACACGGTTTTGATGATTATGCCATGTGGACAGGTTATGAAGCGGGTGTACCTGCCAGTGCCGAGCGTTATTGGGACCCTTACATCCACACCAAAAAAGGTAGCAAAACTTATCCAGGTGAATTTGGCGAAGATATTTTTTCAGAGTTTTTATTAAACTTTATTAAAGAAAATAAAGAGCAACCTTGGTTTGCTTATTTTGCCATGAACTTACCCCATGCGCCTTATACAAGCACCCCGCATAAACCAGAGCTCGCAGGCAAGCTTGGCTCTAAGCTCGACAAGCATAAAGCCATGGTTGAGTATGCTGATTATATTTTAGCTAAAATGATCACACGTCTTGAAGAGATGGGTGAACGTGAAAATACTATTATTATTTGGACAACTGACAACGGTACCAATAAGAGCCTAGTGGGCACACTTAATGGTCGTAAAGTACGCGGTGGTAAACAAAAAACCACAGAAAATGGTATTAACTCACCCTTTATCATCAGTGCACCAGGACTAATACCAACAGGTGTAGTTAGTGATACCTTAATCGATTTTACTGATATTTTACCAACCTTTGCCGACTTAGCTGATGCCAAAATCCCAAGCGATTACCAACTCGATGGCAAGTCTTTCGCGCCCTATATTCTTAACAAGCAAAAAGACGGCTCACGTAGCTCTATACTTTCTATGGGTGGCATGAATGAAGCACAAGTGTCAGAGCAAGGTATTGAAAACAAGTTTGTCTTTAGAGACCGAGTAATTCGCGATAAACGATACAAACTATTTGTTAATGCCACACAACCACTAACTTATAAAAAACTGGTTGACTTGCAAACGGATCCTGAAGAAAAAATTAACTTAATCAACAGTAATGACCCACAAATTATTGCCGCAAAAGCAGCATTAATTAAAGTTGCCCAAGCGCAACCTAAACGTGATAACGATCCTAAATACCGTAAAAGACAAGCATTAAGTTGGGATAAACCTGTGACAGTAAAATCACAAGTGTGGAAACAGTAGCGGTTAGATTTCCAGGTACAATCGAATAAAAATCACGAATAAATAATATCGAATAACGATTAGTTTTTTATACGTTAATAAGAGAGTCAGATAAAGGAATCAAGATGTATTTTCTAAAGAAAACCTTAACAGGCATTAGCGCTTTAGTGCTGAGCCTGTCAGCAATTGCCGCTCACGCAAGCGATGAACGTCCTAACATATTACTTATTTTAGCTGATGATGTTAGCCCTGATATGTTTAGTGCTTATGGCCATGAAGGCGCTGCTAATACGCCCAATATAGATAAACTAGCCGCGCGTGGCATACAGTTTAAAACCACTTATGCTACGGCAAAATGTGGCTCTTCTCGTGTTGAAATTATGACCGGGCGGTACGCCCAAACTACCGGCGTTTATACCAACGAAATCTGGCTCGGCAATGCCCGTAAAAAAGTGTACAGCGACAACGTGCCTTTTAGTCGTATTTTAAAAGATGCTGGCTACGCTACCGGCATTACCGGTAAATGGCATGCTGGCATGCAAATGCCTTATGAAGACGTACTCGCTTTTGATGAGCATGCGTTATGGGAAGGCCCAAATGAAATAGCTAAGCTTAAAGGCTCGCCTAAGTTTACTGGTTTAATGGAAGACAAAAAAACCACCTCTCGCTACTGGCACCCAGGTTATGTAAAAAATGGCAAGTTACTTGATACCAAGCCTTTAGATTTCAGCCTTGATATTGAAGCTGATTTCATTATGGAATTTATGGAAAAAAATGTAAAAGCGGGCAAACCGTTTTTAGCTTACTGGCCAACTGTTGCGCCTCATGGCACTCGTACCGGTATGCCAACTAACCCACTTAGAGGTAAGCCAGGTCTTTTAGGACAAGGTCGTATCAAGAAAAAAGACAAAATCCCAGGTGAAAACCAAGCAAGATTTGTCTCTCTAATTGAATACCTTGATTTAAAAGTCGGTGAAGTTGTTAACAAAATTGATGAGCTAGGCATTGCGGATAACACGGTTATTATTTTCTTATCTGACAATGGCACAGCGGTAACCGCTAAAACGCGTGGTGTAGAACGTGGCTCTCATGTCGTTCAAATTGTCGCCGGTGCAGGTATCAAAAAACGCGGCCTTACTGACGAGTTATCAGATTTTTCTGATATTGCCCCTACCCTAATTGATTACGCAAACGCATGGGACTTTGTTCCTAAAGGCCATACATTTAACGGTAAAAGTCTCGTACCTTTTTACCAAGGCGAAACGGATGAACACCGTCAGTGGATTTATGGTTATGCGGCAACCTCACAATTATTACGTACCAAAAGCTACATGCTTGAAGTAGTCAATCCAATAATGAGTATGCCCCGTGGCCGTTTTTATTACACAGGTGAGAATCGCTTTGGTTTTGGCTATGAGTTAGTAGACGGTAAACCTGAGCATGCTAAAGCACGAGCAAAGTTTGATGATATTTTAAAGAACTTGCCACCACTAACACGTGAACATGATCACTGGCAGACAAAGTCAGGTAAGCGTGTGTTAAAATCATTAGCGAAACCAAAAATCATCGAAAAGCATTTATATAATCATCAAGATTATAAACGCTACGATGAGAGCTATCTTGGTGATAAGAAGCTTGGCGGTTAAGCTGTAGTAGATCATGTTTTATTTAATTCTTTAAATATGAGTGCTGCCCTATCATATTTGTGATTAGGTCAGCTAATGCCCCCTCTAGCATTTTCTTTATTTGAAAAAAAAGCCCTCTAGGGGCTTTTTTGTAGCAGACGATAATAACTAGTCCGTCCTATTGATAAGTAATCTCTTATATTCAAGTACACAGGCATGATAAACATTTTCGGATATTTCGTTACCAAAACATCGGGTATGAATGAATTCACCGTCAGCTTCATAAACACTTGAATTATATAAGATATATTTTATTTTTTTCTTACCATATACCATGGCTGGAAAGTTAGTAAAAGCTTCTAATTTCGCCAGCTTATTCATCATTAGATCTAAGCATGACTTGTCGAATTGAAACTCAGACACATGATGACCAACATATTCTTCTTCTGTGTAGCCCAATATATTTAATTCATGCTGGTTAGCATAGTTAATTATGCCTTCAGGTGAAACAGTATGGATGCCAATATTGGAATTTTTAATAAAGTCTGTAGGGTTTTCTGTAATCACTCGATCATCCACCTTAATTATTTGCTCTACATTAAGCATATTCAATATTGGTTACTGGGTAAATCTAATAACAAATAGCCCAGTTAAACCTTAGCGGGTTGAACTATATTCGTTGTGTCTTTTTAGACTGACACAAAAAAAGGGCGAACGCCCTTTTTATTTACCTATATACCATTAAAAATATATTGTTGAAAATATTTATTCTAAGCCATGAGCTGAACGTAGTAGTGTTTTCTTGGCGGTATTTAGGTGAGTTTCCATGGCAGTTAAAACACCCGAAGTATTATGTGCTAACAATTGGGTAATAATGGCAACATGTTCTTCTAAAGCAACTTTGTTTCGCTCTAATTCATCGCCTTTATTCCACTGGTAGTGGTAATGACAGATGAGTGATACCACATCAAAAAATTGCATGAAAAATCGGTTACCCGAGGCCCGTTGTACAATAAAGTGAAATTTACGATCTAGTTCACTCAATTCGGTATAACGGTTTTCTACCTCCGCTAATACTTCAACATGCCTATCAAGAAGTTCTGCTAGCTCTTGCCATACGTCATCATCAGTAGGCATAGCCATTAATTTAGTTATCGAACTCATTTCTAGAATACGCCTGAACTCAACTAACTCCAGAGCGAATTTTTCATCAAACTTGACCATTTTCCATTTAGCTCTAGGCTTTTTCTCGATCAAACCAAAGCGTGAAAACTTAATCAAAAATTCTCTAACCGTAATGGTATTACAGCCCGAAGACTTAGCTAGCTCTAATTCAGAAAACTTATCACCAGGCAACAATTTTCCATGATTGATTAGGTCTAAAAAGTACTTTTCAATAATTTCTTCTTTTGAAGAGACACCATCACTGGTATCAAAATAATCAGTTTCAACAGGAGCGCGCACGACAACCTTGTGATTATCATTAATTTCAATAACACCTTTTTTCTCAAGTTCCTTTAATGACGTTCTAATGGTAGTACGACTAACATTTAGCTTTTTAGCTAAGGTATTGTCTTTTAATATGATGGCATTAACATCATCAAACTCTGAAATCGACTTTAAGATATTGTTAGTAGTGGTTTGAATCAGGTGACTTTGCATTATCATATCCTATGTATTATAAAAACAATTTATCTAAACTTACTGTTGTTTATTAATAGTAACATCATAAATATGAATGTATTGATAATAATTGTTGTTTTTATCTCGCATTAGACAAAAACAACTAACTATTATCAATAAGTCAGGTATAGCGATTGATTTAGCCATCAGCTGCTTTTGGTCAAAGTTGAATACTTGCACCATCGATTTGCAGCTGACCTTTATTAGTTTGATAATTCCACACTACCGTCAGCGGGAAAATTTTGCAGGAACAAAGGTTGATGCTACTGTTTCAGAGCCAACAAGCATGGCAATGTTTTCACTTGCCTTTGCTGTTTTGCTTATAGAAGAAAGCCGTTAGCTGCGGGTAAAGGCGTTAAATAGCTTAAGCTATATATACTTAATCTTTTCTTGAGCTAAGCGATTTAAGTTACGTAACTTCCCTTAACTGAGAAAATACTATTAACAAGTCATACACTAATTTAGTGCATGGCTTTTTTATTCGCTTAAATTAATTTTTATAGCGATATTCCTTAGCCTAGCAACAACTTTAATAAGCTATAACTACCCGTGCCATAAAAGTAAAAAGGCCAGACTATCACTAGCCTGGCCTTCTAGTTGTTAAAACACTAAAGATCTAAAACTCTATACAATTTTAAATATCGATTATGCCAAGCCCAATAAGTTGGTTAATAAATACGACGACGGTATACACACATAAGCAACAACAAACCAGCTAAGTAATAAATACTACCACCTGAAGATTCACTAGCACTGTCATCGTCTGTGCTTACGCCCGTTCCATCATCAGTGCCTGAGCCCGTTCCGTCATCAGTGCCTGTGTCAACTTCGCTAGCTGCTACGGTAATAGTCAAGGTGGCTGTTGCCGAAGCGCCTTTACTGTCAGTCACTTTAACAACAAAGCTATTTTCTCCAATATCTGTTGACGCAGGTACCCCAGACAAGCTTCCTTCAGCAGAAACTTGCAACCACTCGGGTCCTGAAACTATAACAAAAGTGATTAAGTCTCCATCCATATCACTGGCATCATCAGCAAGAGAGGCAGAATATGCGGCTGCTTCAGTACCGTTTACCTTACTAAAGCTCGCATCAGTAAATGCTGGCGCGCTATTAACATTAGCAACAGGCACTTTATATTCAATGATCAGCTCAGGTTTATTACCACCTTCTTTAGATACCAGCTCTCGACGCGAATCATTGGCATCACGTTTTAAAGCTAAAGATAACAATCCGTTGCTAGTAACCTGCCCTGTTAAATCAAATTCTTGCCAACTGTTTTCCAGAACATCTGCGCTGACAATAGCAGCCCCGATAACAGGTTGATTATTCCAAGTGATGCTAGCCTCATCCCAACGGGTATCACTGACACTATGAACATTAACACCACGACTTTTAGTACCTTCATTATAAAGCTTAAGTTTGGCCGATATAATAGTCCCCGGCACATCAACATCAAACTTCAAGAAACCAAAGCGCTGTTCATAAGCACCTCCTGCGGCTAGTGGAGTTACAAGGCGAATTACAGAGTCATTACCCTTATTGCTATCTGGAGCATTATCATCAACATAAGCATCAGCAACTGGATTAAACGAAGTAAATACTGGCGAGGCCTCAACGGTAAAGCTCCATTCATCACCGGTTATTGTGCCACTTGGAGTAACAGCATCAACTCGCCAGTAATAGGTTTCGCCAACAGTTAAAATACCAGGAGAAAAAATATTATTAGTTTGCTTACCTTTTGCGGTTAATGAATCTGCACTCGTGCCAAAATAGACATCATAAGACATTGCGGTATAACTATGACGCCACATTAAATCAGCATCTGTTTTTGTAGTGCTACCTGCATCAAATGGAATGGGATATGTGGCTGAGTTTAACTGACGACCCGGGATCCAATAGTTGTCATTTCCTGCCTCGTAGCTACCAATATCGGGTGCTCCACCTTGGGTAGGGTGACTAAAGTCGGCGTCGCTAATTACTTCACCTGCATCTATTAAACTAGAGCCAGCTACAGGTCGGAAATCGTGGTTCGTTGGGTCACGTAACAAGGTTTTTAACACTGTGGTTTCGTTAACACCATTAAAATTACTCGTCACAATACCGGGAATAGCAAGTTCACTGATACGGTGCCCTGAAATAGAGTCCGAAGCATTGTTAATGGTTTTAGTGAATTCATTACTTTTATCGCCATTATCAGCAATATCATCTAAGACGATTAAATCAATATTAGTGTTATCAAATAATAGATTATTATAATGCCTGTCATCTATACCTTTAGGGTTTGCACCACTACTGTTCCACACTACGTTATGATGTGAAAAGCCATTTTTACCCCATGACGGTGGCGGGATGGGCGCATCAAAACGAAAGCCATATTTAGGTGTATCGTGCAGCCAATTATGGTGAACTACTGTACCATCTTGGGCATCAATGCGGATTTGTAGTTGTGCGCCATCACTTTGCGCATATCCAGTATGATAAATGTCATTGTATTGTGCGGTAATACTGCTGTTAGTACCTGAGCCATTAAGTGCTGTAGCAATAGTTTCTGAAGTACCCGCATTACGAATGGTATTTCGACTAAGCAGAGTATTATTACCATGAAAAACAATACTCGCACTGGGCGAGTATGCTTCTGTTGCTGCCCAATCTATGTTTTCAAACAAAGAGTTTTCTACTAGGCTGTTATCACCTTTTATTAGAAAAGCTTGCGAGTCAGAGTTTGTTATGGAAATATTGTGCAAAACAAAGTTACCCTGCCCTGCGCCATTGGTTAAACGCAACATTGAGGCTTTAGCGTTAAATTCACCTAAAGCGCGCTTAGAAACACCACTGTAATTAAAGTTACAATCTTCGATGGTGATTGACTCACTCGAGGTCAGCTCTATGGTAGTTGCAAAGAAATCCAAACCTTTAATAGTTACATAGTTCCAGTTATTGGCATCAATAACAAATTGTTGCGTACGGGCACGAATGTCACCGGTAGGTATACCGCCATTTGGCGCCCAAAGATAAGCCATATTGTTACCTGCATCGATATGCCATTCTTTATCTTGATCGAGTAGGCTTAGCGCCCCTTGCAAGAAATAATAACTTTTACTACCCCAAAAAAACGTTGTAGTGCCATGATCAAAAGCATTACTGCCAGCGCTATGGGCAGTAACTTCACGGGTGTAAGTGTCAAAATGGCGAGTATTAGCAATAACAACAGCACCAGTAACATCGATATTTTCAGCCGCTAAGTTATGAACACTTGGATCGGTATCTATATGACCATTAGTAGTGCTGGCATCAAGGCCTTTAGCCCAGACAGCTCGGCTGTAAACACTGTCATCATCAAAACGGGCATTGGGCCAACGAGCATTCACCATCATTTCGTCATTAACAAACAACTGCCATGTTGGCTCGTTGAGCTGTAACTTATAGATGTCACCAGCATGTTGAACCCAGCTGCCAGTCGCAATTGTACTCACTGCAACTGTGCCATCAAAGGTGACTTTTTCACCGTTATAAGACTGGATAATAATAGGATTAAGTGCTGTACCACTAATGCTGCCTTGAGTGATTTTCTCATGGTAACTACCTTTGCGAATATTAATACTATCGCCAGCTGTTACCTGAGTTAAGGCAAAGTTTAATGATGCCCAAGGTTGGAGAATAGAGCCATCATTGCTGGTTAGGTTATCGACACCGTTACTAGCAACAAATAACTCACCGGCCGATGACGGCGTAGAAAAGAAAAGTGCAGCACAGATAACAGCTTTACCGTATTCAGTGAAAGTATATTTATTGACTGGGTTCTTATGTCGACCGCTTTCTTTATTATTAGCGGCATTCTTATTGATTATCATATCTACCTCGGTTTAACTATTACGATTGTTTTTTGCTGATGGTAATTATTAACAAAAAACACAAAGTGACTCCTATATATAATAATCAGTTGTGAGTTATTGTAAAGTTAATGTCTACAAAACTTACTATGTCATTAACTATGTAATGCTTTAAAACAGATAAAATGAGTAAACAAACATAAAAAAACCTAGCTTACTTAATAAGCTAGGTTTTTATTAGTTATTCGGGTTATCGATAAATAATGATCAGTTAATTTTTATCAGCAGCTCTTTGCGCTTTATAGTATTGATTCATAGTTTGCATTTTATCCTTGCCAATTATATCTTTTATTTGACGATTACTATTTTTATTAAAAGGTTTAGTTGCCGCCTTAAAGGCCTGTTTATCACCTTTATAATCTGTCATTGCAGCTAAAGTATTTTGTTCTTTGGCTAACAATACTTTATAAACTTGCGCTTCTTCACCTGCATTTAACTCGACAACCTGAACAAAGTCAGCGGTTTTTTTCTTAGCGCTACTCACTGCTTTATCTGATGTAGAAACAGCAAAAACTGCGGTTGAAATAAATAATAATGCGCTTAGTAATAATGTTGTAATCTTAGCCATGGTACACCTGTTAATAATGTTTTTAAGAATAATAGTTTTAATGTAAACACTGTTAACTTAACAAATAAAAACACCTTTAAAAAGTGCTTTTTAAATATAAAACACACCATAAGACTATGGGTGACTTACCAAATAGATTACATAGAACATTAGAGGTTCAGTTAAATCAATCAGTTACCTAGCCTTACCTTAATGATGGTTTAATTATGCTTTAGTCATTCTCGAGCTGCTTATTGCATACCTCTTAATTTTTCTGGTTGCATAGGCTTTCTGCTCAAATTTCGCCCAACCAGTAACAATTAATTGGCCCATCGCATTTATTTATCATTATTCATCCTATCTGGTCTAGTTTTTCAACCTTAAATAAGTTATGTTTTTTACCTATAATAACCGATTAAAGTGTGTTTTTGCACAAATGGTAGCGCTATATAAATGGCGTGAACTGCCTTACACCCCCCCCTATTTTTACTCAGGTGAAATATGAAAAACCAAATAAAAACAATAACAAGCACTCTGTTATGCTGCACAATGCTATCGTGTTCAGCAACCACTAAAGTACAACAAATAAATAGCCCTGACTTACCGCCTAGTTATGAACAAAGCTGGGACTCTTTAGCAAAACATGAAGCGGCACCACAGTGGTATCAAGATGCTAAACTCGGCATTTATCTGCATTGGGGCGTCTATTCAGTACCAGCATTTGGCAGTGAATGGTATCCAAGAAACATGCACTTTAAAAATCGTAAAGAGTATAAACATCATATAGAGACTTATGGTGAATTAAATGACTTTGGCTACCATGATTTTGTCCCCCTATTTAAAGGTGAATATTTCGATGCGGTAGCCTGGGCAAAATTATTTAAAAAAGCCGGCGCTAAATTTGCCGGTCCAGTGACTGAGCATCATGACGGTTTTGCCATGTGGGACAGTGAAATAACACCCTGGAACTCAATGGACAGAGGCCCAAAAGTTGATGTGACTGGCGAGCTAAAAGAGGCGATTACCGCACAAGGTATGAAGTTTATTACCACCTTTCACCATTCAAAAAACTTACAACGTTACAATTCCATAACTAACAAAAAAGAAAACAAGCCTGGTGAACGATTTGGCGGCACTCACTACCCTTATTATGAAAACACACCACCAGCCAGTACCGATCCAGAGCTTGCTTTACTGTATGGCAATATCGTGGAAGAAGAGTGGAATGAGAAAATTTGGTTTGGTAAGTTAAAAGAAGTTATCGATAACTATCAGCCCGACATTATTTGGTTTGATTCTTGGTTACATTTAGTACCCGAGCAATACCGAAAAAAGTTTGTTGCTTATTATTTAAATGAAGCGAAAAAGTTAAATAAAGAAGTGGTGATTATCCGCAAGCAAAACGATTTACCCTTGTCGTTTAGTGTTGATGACTTAGAAAAGTCGCGCAAGAATCACATCGGCGCTCAACCGTGGATGACCGATGAAACCATCAGTAAAGGCAGTTGGTCATACACTGAAAACTTACGTGTAAAAAAAGCAAAAGATGTTTTGCATGTACTTATTGATGTGGTCAGTAAAAACGGCACCATGCTGTTAAATGTTTCACCAAAATCCGATGGCATAATCCCTGAAAATCAACAAGCGGTACTTTTAAAAATGGGCGCTTGGTTAGATAAATACGGTGAAGCAATATTTGCAACCCGCCCTTGGTATACTTTTGGGGAAGGACCAACCAAAGAGCCAGTAGGCCACTTTAAAAACCATAGAGAATTTGCCAAGGTTAAATATACTAACCAAGATGTTCGCTATACCAGCAAAGGCGATAGCATTTATGCCATCATATTAGGCTCACCTGAGTCTAATAAAAAAATAACGTTAACCGCATTTGCTAAAGGTAAGTTACCAAATACCACCAATATTTCAAAAGTAACGGCATTAGGCGCTGATGAAACGTTAACATGGACACTAACTGATAAAGGTTTGCAGATCACAGTACCTGCAAACCAAATAGAGAGTATGGCGATGGTATTTAAAATTAACTAACGCTGCTTATAATATGCTAGCAAGAAGCTCTCTGCAGAATAAGAAAAAGCCAGTATTTTACTGGCTTTTTCTATTTTCATTATTACCCCCTGCCAAATACACAGCCATTTAAAGGTTATTATTTACTTTAAACAGAAGCATTCCCGATACATGCATAAAAACATACTAATAATAAAGCTTTAAAATACAAGGAACTTGTAAAGATACGTAAAGATTATGTAAATTTACGCCAGCTTTGTTATTGACAGTTGTTTTGTTTATGGTTAACCTGATTTTGAACTTTATTTACAAAAAACACCTCATGCAAATATAATCAAGTAGCAAAAAACAAAAGTATAAAGTTAACGAAAGTTAGCCTCCTAATAATAAAAAGAAGTTTACGGCAGTGTTATAATTAACTTAGCTGCCTAAAGAATTTAAATTTTTCACCAAAGTAAACTGCGTGAAATTACTAATGAATTGGGGAACAACATGAAGAAAATGCATTACAAATCACTGGTGGCTGCGGCTATTTTAACAGGCCTATCTCAACAAGGCGCTATGGCTACCGAATTAGCACCTATTGGTAGTGTACAAGATACTTGGGTAATTCTTCCTTTACCAAGCGTTGACAAAAAAAGTGTCCACGGTGGTAAATCATCAATAAAAATTGATAAGCACTTTTCAGCATTCGTTCAATTTGTTATTCCCACCTTACCTGTCGGTGAAGTTATTGATAAGGTTATATTAAAACTTAAAGTGCCTGGTGGCGGTAAAGCAATACCTGATACTTATATTTCTGAGGTTACCGAACCTGATGTAGTGTGGGATGAAGCTGTAGTTAATGAAGATACCTACCCTTTTGTAGTTGGGAACAGAATTCCAGGTGCTGAGATAGAAGCAACCACAACATCCTTTTTACCTGCTGACGAGTCTAATTTTCCAATTCAACCCGGTGATACTCCTGAGTTTGATATTACTTCAGCTGTCTCTGGCGCAGGCACTTATACCTTCAACATTGATATGGAAGAAAAAACAGAACTTGTTGATAGAAAATATGTTGGCGGTAAATTTGTGAATACTGCGAATGTTAGACCCCACTTATTAATTACTACTAAACTTGCCCCTGCCAGCGATACAACACCACCAGTATTTACCGACATTGCCCCAATTGAAATAAATGCCACGGGTACAAATACAGATATTAGCTCTTTAGTAAATATTACTGCTACCGATGATACCGATGGCGCGATTACTGCGACAATTATTGGCAACAGCAGCTTTATTTCAGGTGCTCATACGGTAACTTTACAAGCAACCGACATCGCCGGTAACCAAGCCACCAAAGAAGTTACGGTTAATATTACGCCACTGGTTGTATTAACTCAGCCTGTGACATTAGAGCTACCACCTGGTGAAACAGCTAGTGCGAGTGTGGCTTTGTCAGGCCCTGCAGTAAGTTACCCAGCCAGTATTGGTTATACCATTGCTGGTGATGCCACTAGTGATACTAACGGTACATTAACCTTTGCAGCTGATAATTATGCTGATGGACAAAGTGTTGCTATTACCCTTGCTAATGATGCACAAGGTACACAAACAGCCGTTTTAACACTAACTGCCGTATCTAACGTGCAAGCAAATAATGAAACCGTTACTGTCACCACATTTGATGGTAATTTACCTCCAAGTTTAACGTTAACCTTAACGCAAGGCGGTGTAACTATAGCAACGATTAGTGCTGCTAATGTGGTAGCCATTCCTTCTATTGATGCAGCTAAAGGTGACGTAACGGTAACTGTCGATGTTTTCGATTTTAATGATGAAGATTTACATACTGTTACTTGGCCAGAAACGAGTGTTGATTTAGGCGCAACAGCTAAAGACTTTGTATTTTCTCCGAAAGAGCTGTCTGGTGATTACGCCTTAAATGTGAGTGCAATTGAAGATAATACATCAGAAAAATTCGCTACTTTACTTGCTGCAAATATCAGAATAATCAAAGAAGTTTTTCCTGAACTAGTGGCCGGTGAAGATACTGATGGTGATGGTATCCTAGATACTGATGAAGGTTTTAACGATACTGATGGCGACGGCATTGTTGATTACCTGGATGGCAACCCAGATACAACGCAGTTACCGCTATCAGCAGAACAAAAGCCTCTACAAACTTTACCCGGCTTGACACTTTCTCTTGGTACTGTTGCAAATGCTAAAGGTATTTCAGCTGACTCAGCCATTATTACTTCTGAAGACTTAGCAATTCGTTATAGTGATTTAGATACCTCAGATTCAGGTTTTTTACCCGTTGAAGGTACTAGTTTATTTAACTTTACCGTTAATGGTTTAGCTAGTGGTGCTGCTGTTCCGGTTGTTTATCCATTACCTAAAAATATTATTATCACCAAAGAGACTGAGTACCGTAAATACACACCAAAAGGTGGCTGGGTAACCTTTATTAGTGATGCAGACAACACCATAGCCTCTGCAGCTAAAGATGAGAATGGTAATTGCCCTGCCCCAAATGATGCACTTTATGACCATGGTTTAGGCTTACAAGAGAACGATAACTGTATTCAATTAACCATTAAAGATGGCGATATTTATGATGCTGATGGCACTGAAAATGGCATCATTGAAGATCCAGGTGTTTTAGCTGAATCTTATACTGTGATTGAATGGAGTGCTGACAGCATTGAATTGCCCGCAACTAATGTTAACGAAGGCAGTAATGTTATTTTAACAGCTGACCTAACTACGCATGTTGGTGGTGCAGATATAAGCACATTGACCTTTGCTAAAGATGAAGGTCCTGCTTGGTTAACCGTTGATGAGACTGGCGCTCTTTCAGCAAACTTATCTAAAGTCGCGAGTGGTGATTACACTGCCACGATTAGCTTTATGGATAACAAAGCGCAAACAGCTCAAACTGAAGTTAAAGTCTCAGTAGCATTTAACAATGCACCGAAACTTGCAGCAGTGGAATTAGCCGCAGCTTCACGAAATGAAGCTTATTCTGCAAGTCTTGCTGAACTAATCACTGATGCTGATGGTGACAGTTTCACAGTTACTAAAGTAGGTGGACCACACTGGTTAAAAGTAAGTGAAACGGGTCAGTTATCTGGTACGCCACTTAAAGCCAATATTGGTGACAATAACATTACTGTTGAGTTGACTGATGACAAAGGTGCAGCAAATGCAGTAACCTTTAATATTCCAGTTGCAGATTCACAAGTTAGAGCAAGTGGCGGTGGTTCATTCTCTGCAGGCTTATTAGCTTTATTAGGTTTAATCTCGTTAGGTAGAAGAAAGTTAAAAAAATAAGGTAAATATTATTTCTTAACCAACATAAAAGTATTAAAGCTGGAGAATTTATTCACCAGCTTTTTTTTGCTTTGTAATTTATGTTTAAATGGGTTTAGCTTAAGGCAGCTGTAGCACCAAGAAGTCCTTAGCAGTGTCCTGTTTTTAGTTGGTCATTTGATTACCAGCTAAGGCTCACTGTTACCACAAAACGGACATTAAGCTATGTAAGGAATAAGTTGATTTGCATTAGATTTTGTATAGATAACGCCCACATCAACTGCCGGAGGCTACTGGCGTTTTTTGTTTTGTTTTGTTTTGTTTTGTTTTGTTTTGTACAAAAAGTAACAGTGCCGGAGGTCAGATTGCATGTGTTAGGAATTTTATGCGCTGACACTTGTACACTCTCTTAAAGAGCTCTTTTTATCAACGACAGCATCACAATATTTAACAACAAAGTTTGAAAAGTACTTTACTAACCTAACTGAATTTTCAGGAGAGCTGGTAAAATAGGACTTTTCGTTGTAAAAAAACTCAGCCCCAAAAAATTTATCGCACTCCTTTTTTAGGTCAAAATCTGAATCCCCACCAAAGTCGCCCATATCACTTTCTACACGGCCTATATCATGGCAGATTCTGTTTCTAAGTCTTCTAAGTAACTCTAAACCTCTTAAGAATTTACTTTGATCTTGAACTTCTATACCGTGACATTCAATAAGCTTAGAAATTACAGTCTTCAAATGCTTTGGTTTTTTACCTTCAACGTAAAAATTATATTCTTCAACAAAGAAAGAATGCAGGTTGGTATAAGACATACTTACCGCAATTTCAAAAACTGTTGCGTCTATGTAGTCCTTTTTTGTTGAACTAACATTTCCTTCGGGATAATCGTGGCATACCAAATTGTTATAGTCTTTAATATTGCTTTCTATCACTTCAATTAGCCCATAAAACATATTTGGGCCAAATCTACTCGTATAGTGTGCATATTCGATTTCTGAAATTTTTTCGCCCATCTGTATTTCCTGAACTCAATAATGTACCAACGCCTCGTTAAGCGGATAAAAATGGTTGGCTATAATTGCGAAACGATGGCCCACTATCAATTTTCCGTTTAAGGAACTTGTTATGAGATTATTTAAACACATCAAAGAACTTCTGTAACAAAGTGCGATTATCTAAATTTTTAAGTGTTACTTCGTATTCTTTGAGCTTAATATTTTTGGCATCTAAGGTATCTTTGTATTTACGAATACCATCATTACTAATAATTAATTTTTGATTTAACAAGTCAGATTTTTCTGCTTCACTAGCGAGTAATTTTTTTGTTTTAATATTCTTCTGTTGTTCATAAGAAATTAATTTTTTATTGTACGATTCAGAGGAAGGATCAACTAACACCTTACCGTATACTTTTTTGCTAAAGATTCCGGTTAAAAAATTATAGTAGCGCTCTAAATCATTTTCATCAAAAGGTTGCTTACTCAACTCCTTTTGGAATCTAAGCTTTTCAGTTATGTATATTTCAATGATAGGAATGTTATGGTTCAAGAAATCTTGCGTTTTTTCAGGCTCACAACCATGAGTAACTTTAACCTCGATTGCTACTTTCCCTCCCCATTTTTCACTATACTCACTGTTATTGGAGAAGAAACCTACTAGATCAGGGAAATAGAATCGACCATTTTCAAATCTAATTTTCAGATCTTCTGTCTTGATTTCGGAAAAGTGAAACGTTGATTCAACTTTTCCAAAAACAAAATTAATCGAATCCAATTCAGATAACACAAGTATCGCAATAGAATGAGATAAAGATTCTCCATCTCCAGAAACGACTCCTCCATTTGAATTTTCAATATATCTAAAGAAACCTTTAATGACAGGCGTCATTCGAGCACGCTTACTTTCGTCTATTTGAGTACTAAAGAAAGTTAACTTATTAAATTCGAATATATCGTTTTCTTTTAGTTTCAGAACTTGCCAAATATAGAAAAACTTTGTTCGTCCACGCTCATCTTTAATGAAGTTGTCTGAGTCACTCTTGGCATATGCCCTGATTTTTTTATTTGCCATAGTAGCTAATTGCGATCCTCATAACAGTAAACAGTATATTATGTAAATGTCTCAGTAATCCCCATCTACTCGATTATTTTACACCCTATCGTAAAACTCTTTAATTTAAAACGCTAACGCCTTTATTTTTTGTTACTGAAACGAATCAATGCAATATAGAAGTAAGCATTAGAAAATATATGGCAAAGATTTAAAGTATAACGTCTGGAATGCGCACCAAGAAGTCATTAGCGGTAAACTTTTTGTCACTATTCATTGGTTAAAATCTAAGGCTCACTTTTACCACATTGCGGACATTAGATTAAAGGCACAAAATAACGCTTTGGATTAGATTTTGTATCGATAACGCCTAAATAACAGGCTAAGTAATGGTTGGCTAAAATGTGTAGCGAAGCGAAACGTAGCCAACTGTTACGTGTCCTTGTTGATTTTCTTGTTATATTTTTGTATTACAAAACTGATACTTACAAACAATACCAGATATAAAAACATATTGGTAAATACATTGAAATAACGCATACCGCCTAACTTAGGTAGCAAAGAGCTTAAAATAGGTAAACTAGGTAGTATGAAGAAAACTAAAATTGTTGTGCCTAAAAAGGAATATATATAATACCGTTGATTTTGTAGTTTATTTACTAGAAACGCGCACATTAATGTAAAAACAAAAATAAGGGGTAACTGTAACCAAATAATTAAGAGGACTGTTTCTATATTTCTGCTTAAACCGTCATGACCGAATACTAAGTTAGTAAAGTCGACAAATAATAAAACCCAACTTTCATTTTGAATAGTTAACCATTCACCATTTAGAAATACAGAAGTAACAATACCTAGTATGATCACCAAAAGTTTCAAATTTCACAATCCTTGAGAAAAATATAGCCTCACTAAGAGGCAAATAATAGTTGGTTAAAATAAGCGACGAAGGAGAAAAAACCAACTGTTTTTTGTCCTTTTGAATGACTTATAGTTGGACCATTCCATTACTTAATTTCTGGCGTAACTGAATGCCTAGAACTGTACCCAATAAAACCGCAATTACACTAAGTAAAAAAGGAAATAAGAACGCTAGTGCCAAAAGAGGTATGTCTAGAAAGATATTCATTAACCAACTAGAACCTAAATTAATAATCCAGAAAAGGAGAAAAGCGTAAAAAGCATGTTGATAGGTTTTAGCTGCTTGCTTATAAGCAAGATATACATACACGAGCAAAGATATGATGAAACCTAAAATCTCTAGTGTAACAAGAAAAGAAGTGTTTTGAGTCGCATCACCAGCCCCAACTGCTAATGTGGCAATTGTTGATGCTAGTACCAATAAAAAGTAAATACTTATTGAAAATAACACTATCCTAGAATAATTCACGATAATCCTTTACCAACGCCTCATTAAGAGGCAATAAAATAGTGGGTTAAAATAAGCGAGGCACGAGCAAAAACCAACTGTTTTTTGTCCTGCTTTAATGACTTGTTTATTATGTGTCACTTAAACCTTTACTAATTGTTTTTAAATAAGTTGTTTTATATTTTTTCCAATCACCATGAATATATGTGTGATAAAACTCATAGTCATGTTCCTTGATCGGTACGCCATTTAAATATTTATAAATCATATCTAAATGTTCACGATTCCATGCCCAAAGAATCTCACCGCGCCCTTCAAACTGAAAGTAAGGTTCAGTTAGCTCTTCATACGCTAACCTCTTTTTGCGGTACATACATGATGTGCATGTAATTGAAAATGGTGAGCCTTTAAAGCTTGATGACATATCACCGACAAATAAAGAGTCACCTACTTCTTCATCTTTAGCAATTGCTAAAGAACTACAATTTGGGCATTTAATATCAATTTTGGATGGACGACTTTTGTGATCATACCTCACATGGGTTAAACCACCATTCATTAAAAAAGTGCCACGATGATTATTTTTTGTCCCTGTAGGATTTTTCAAACTACTCTCCGTGTTAGATGTGACACATAGACACAATGACTCCCCACGAGGTGCTAGCCTCTGACCGTGGGTTAGTTTTACAAACCAGAGCCATAATATATGTG
>NZ_JABSPA010000008.1 GCF_013214175.1 Colwellia sp.
AATGTCCGTTCCATAATTAAAATTTAATTTACATTAATGTCCCACAAATTCAAAGAATTAGAAACCACTGCAACCAATTATTTAATAAAAGATAGGATGTTACTAAGCCCGCTCAGTAATACCCATCATAGAAAAGGCTATAAATTACACTAAGATCAATTAAATAGACGTTTATTGGTGTTTTTTAGGAGTGTTACTGAGCCGGCTCAGTAACATGACATAAAATATTCATTAGAAAATATAAGGCAAAAAATTAAAGGCTAACGTCCGGAATGCGCACCAAGTTGCCCTTAACAAAAGGGCTACTTCATTTGAAGTTTACTAATTTTTTAAAATTAGATGCTAAGGGCGGTAAGTACCACAGAGCAGACATTAACTATTACAGAAATGTGAACAGCTTGGATTAGGTTTTTATCGATAAACCCAAATAAAAATCAACCGCTTGCTTAGGATAACAAACGGAGATTAAAGGGGGCAGTGATACCATTAACTGACTAGTCTCAGCCACCCTGTTCTATTGTTCTTGAGGTAACATCCTATAAAACTTACATTCAGTTTGTTTGAAATAAACTACTGATGCATAGAATGATTACTATTGACCCATTTTTGTTGTTGAATGCCGTTGACATCTTTCCATTTAAAAAGATATTGCCCATTATGTCCTGCCTGAGCTGTGCGATCTGATGCGTTTAAACCAAATTCTCGCCCGCCCACTTGAGACAATCCCAACGATTGGCAGCAAAGCCAATGAAAATCCAATTTATTTCCGTAAGCAGCTGTGCAATCAGCCATGACATCACTTAATGAACGACGTGTTTTGGGAGCTACGGGCAGAGTATGTAATATATAGGGAGAAACTCCTCCCCCCCAGCTATAAGCGTTATTGACCTGTCCTTGAGTGAGAGATGACATCTGTAAATTAGGGACAGTCTTAAATGCGCTATGTTCTGATTCTGTTTTCGTGTAGGTACCTGCCATAATTTGTTTTACCATTGTTGCATTAAGTAATTTGGCAAAGTGGGTATAAAAGGTTAGTGAACAATTTGCAGGTATTTTTGTGTAGCCCATTGATGGTTTCCAACTACCATGTCCATGAAGATAAACTGTTGTCATAATTATGTTCCTTTTTATATAATTATCGTTCATCACAATCATAATGTGAGAGAAAAAATTATACAACATCTTAAAACTAGCTATTGTACTCATGTCATGCCTTCATACTTTCAGAGTATTTAAACTAATACTTTCAGTGAACACTTTACAAGACAATATAAAGTGCACATAAAAGGAAAGATTCCTGCTACTTTTCTGGTATTAACTCTATCGACTCAATATCAATGTTCATAGCACGATAGCGCTGGTCTTGTGCTTTAAATTCCTTGGTGCTGGCTTTAAGCTCAAATACTTGTCCTTGCTTTAAAATAACTTTCTGAATACCCGTCTCGGTAAAGTTCAATACGCCAACACTACTTTGCACAAAGTCCCCTGCGCTTTTACTCACTACTTTATTTACAGTAAGCTTTTGCTCATTACCATCAAATGACTGTAGTTTTTCGACTTTTTGTCCTTGGCCTTTTAGCTTAAAGGCAAGCTCATTGCTAGCATTGACAAAAATAAAGTCTTTATCTTTATAACGCATTTTATAGCTGATATTCACTTGGTAGCTACCTACTTTTGGCACATCAACATACCAGCTACGAGAGAAGTCTTTTAACATCGAGCGATAACTTTGCTTACCAAACTTGCCCTCTTTAGTTGCTTGCTCGCCTACTAAGCTGATAACACCATTTTCATCGGTTTTGCTATGTCGAGGCACAATTGATAAATCGCCACTGTAATCTAGCTTTAAGATGGTTAAGTTAAGATCTTTTTTGACACCAGATAAGTCAATAATGGTATCGCCATTTTTTCGCTTAACTAATAATTTATTATTGCCATTACTATAGGAATAGCTTAATGGCGTAACTTGCTGCACGCTATTTTCTAAGCCCGGTAATGTTAATTGATTATCTGCAGGCCAGTTGTGAATATGTAAGTACAAAGCACCTTCTTTTGTCGATACTTGTCCCCAATCCAATTTAAGGAATGGGTTTAAACCGGTTTCAAAAATAGCTTCTCTGTTTTTATCCACCCATTTACCAACGCCGACTAAAACATCTTTTTCATAAGCTAGAATGCTACCATCACCTTTTGGTCCGATGTTTAATAAGAAGTTACCGCCCATACTGGCGATATCCGAAAGTTTTCTAACTTGTACCGAAACTTGCTCTTCAAGTGGTAAACCTTTCACCCACGATTTATAACCCCAGGTATGATAAAAGGTGCCTGGTGTTTCCCACGGGTAATCGGTAATCGGAGAGTCTGGCACATGGTTGTCTGGCATAGTTAAAAAGTCACCTTGATTATTCATCAACCGACCATTAATTAAGGCATTGGGTTGGTACTTTTTCACCACGTCTCGAAAGCGTTTACTTTGCGCAAGCGTTGGCTCGCCCATATCAAAAAACACTTCTACAATGTCGCCATAATTAGTCATTAGCTCTTCAAGCTGCGCCACTTGAAAGTCTTCATTGGCTTTTGATACTTTAGAAAAGACACTGATCTTGCCGTCAGTTGGGTTACGCTCAGGGTTTGGTCCATTAAAATGCCAATCCGGGGTTGAGTAATATAAACCCAGTTTTAAACCATGACGTTTGGTGGCCTCGCTTAGCTCTTTTAATAAATCTTTTTTATAAGGGGTGTAATCAACAATATCAAAATCGGTATGCTTAGTATCAAACATGGCAAAACCATCATGATGCTTAGTGGTTAATACGATGTAACGCATGCCCGCTTGTTTAGCCAGTAAAACAATGGCATCTGCATCAAAGTTACTTGGATTGAATTTTTTTACGACTTCTTGGTAATCTTCTTGAGAAATATCAGCATGACGCTGAATTTGCTCACCGAGCTTTTCAATCTCTTTGCCCTGCCATACACCAGCAAGATCAGCATATGCTCCGAAATGTATAAATAAACCAAAACGCATCGCTTGCCACTTGGCAATAGCCTGCTTCGTTTGCTTTTGTTGTTGAGAGCTTTCATAAAGCTGAGTTTGTGCTTGGCTAAGAGGTTTAGGTGTCTCTGCATTTATTTGCTGCGGATTGCAGCCTGTTAACACAAATGCAGAAATTAAACTTGTAAGTACTACCTGCTTAGATAGCTTTGGAAACTTAGGTAAACGAGACCGCATAATTTAAAAATCCTTAATGAGCATAAAAAGCACCTAGGTACTTGCCCTTAATAAAACAGCAGCAAATATGCACTTTATCTTTTGTAAAACACCAATCAGGTGGCGTGATTTCAAATATAGCTAAAGATGAATGTAGTACTAATATCTTAATGAAATTGACGTGACTTGATGTATTTAACAGATATTTAAGTAAAAAAATGGCCAGTAAAACTGACCATTTAAGTGGATTAACATTAAGTTTGCATGGAAGTGACCAATTCAATTAACTCATGCAAGTTAAAAGGTATAACGCATAGATAAGCGGTAGCTTCTGCCATAGTTATAAATTTCATCGACACGGCTATCATTAACACTGCTTAAGTCACCGGTAAACTCCTTAGTTAAACCTGAGTCTTCTGGCGCTGTTAAGACATTGAAAATTCTGTCGTAGCTTTTGGTTAAGTTAGTCGCAGAGAAGCTCAGCTTTAACGCTTTGGTAATGTCAAAGTTAGCGGTGAAATCTAACGTACCACGATCATCACGGATTTTACTGCTATTGCCACTTGTTACATCAACCAAGGCTTTAGTTCTGTAGGCATAAGCAAAACGGAAACTCATATCTTCATTTTCCCAATACACTGTTGCATTAGCTGAATGCTTAGAGGTATTGACAAATGGCAGGCCATTATAAGGGTTAGTTTCATCTTCAGGGTCAACTATGGCTTCACTATCTGCATAGGTATAGTTAATTGAAGTACCTAAATGTTTTAATAAACCCGGCAAGAAATCATAATGTTGCTGATAGGCCAGCTCCATACCCTGAATATCAGCTGATGCGCCATTAACTGAAGTGCGATATTGTACCTTCGCACAAGGGTCCATAGCGGTTAGTTGCTCTTCTGGAGGTAAAGCTGAACGATCGACAATACAGTTACCATCTATTGGGTTAGTAAACTCTTTAAAAACCGATGAATCATAACTAAAACTTTTAAAATCTTTATAGAAAAATGCCGCAGATAACAATGCGCCTTCTTCAAAGTACCACTCGGCAGAAAAGTCGAATTGGTCCGCTAAAAAGGGTTCTAACTGGGTATTACCGCCCTTAGCCTCAGGGGTTTCATTCAAATTTGATGACTTAAGGCGGAAATTTGGGTTTAAGTCATCAATACTTGGACGTGCCATTACTCGGGCAGCACTGGTACGTAAAACGATATTCTCAGTAAGTAAATAATTAACTGTAAAGCTTGGTAAAAACTCACCATAATCTTTTGTGTCTGTTACCGATACAGGCGCATCATAATCACTTGCCGGAACACTTAACCCATCAACAACAAACATAATATCATCTGGGTATTCATAACCTGAATGACTATTACCTTCAATTTCAGTATGAGCGTAGCGTACACCAAAGTTACCGGTAATATCGCCAGTTAATAATTCAAAATTAGCTTGTACATAAGCGCCATAGGTTTTCTCATGTACTTGCCAAGATTTCAGAGGGCTAGACTCAAACTGACCTTCAGTGCCATTAGGAAAAGCAAGTGCAATACTGGCATTAACATCTGGTGATAACCACGTAGTTGGCATACCTACTGGTGCGATACCGTCTAAGAAATGGCCGCCAGTAATACTACTATCTAACACGCCGTCAACTTGATCAGCAAATATTTTAGTCTTACCGTCTTCAAATTGAGTCCACTTTTTAACTGCTTCATCGGCAATAACCGCTTTAGTGCGATCAGTGTATTTAACACCAAACTCTACTGAGGTAATTAAATCACTATCGAAACTGCGACTTACATCAAAGTAATAACCGGCTTTAGAGTCGTCTACTTCACGCATTTGTACTCGCGCTTGACCCATTTGCCAATAACTTGCATCTTCATTATTCCAGTTAGTACAGTAACTAAATTCTGGTAAATAATCCCCTTGAGGGCCATGGGCGTAATCAACACCGCACCAGTCGTTAGGTTCATTTGATGAGCTAGTAGCAGCTTTAGACCACCAGTTAACTTTATAGCTATCACTCCACTCTTGCGAGGTATCAGAATAACCAACACGACCTTTAACTAACCAGTAATCACCAATAGCATGTTCAATTTCTAAACCCGTTATTAAACTATCGGTAGTATTGGCCCACTGACCATTTTGTGCCTGTGTGCCTGGTTTCTTTGAAAAAGCACTAGTGACTGTGCTCGCTGTTGAAGCATCACCCGGAATAATACTGACATCAGCAAGGACTTTTCCTGATGCGCGGTCTAAATTATTTAAGCGAGTTTGTGAATGTAGATGATCAATTTCTTGACGAGAAAACGAGGCATCAAATCGAATATCGGTGGCATCGCCTGGGCGCATTTGAAAAGTAAAAGTACCACCCTGTTTGAGTTTATCATCAAGGTTAACTCGCGCTAGTGCTGCATCAGGCATCATAGCTGCAGTATTATCAGGTAATGTTTCGCCCGTTAACGCGTTAGTTGCACCAGTAAAGGCTTTATTATTGGTACTATCACTGTTTAAACGCCAGCCATTGGTAGAAAACTGTTCTTTACGCACACTTTGTTTATCGTGAAATAATGAACCAGCGATACCGATGCTATCACTAAATTGATAGAGCCCTGTGTATGAGAACCTTGGTGTGGTTTCTTCTGCTAATTCGTTATAACGTGCTTCAACCGAGAAAACGTTAACGTTTTTGTTTGATGATAGCGGTGCACGGGTATACAAATTAATAGATGCACCCAGTGAACCTTCTTCTTGATTAGCTGCTGGAGATTTAACCACGTCAATGCGACTTAAAATATCGGCAGAAAACAAGCTTAAATCAACAGCCTGGCTATCGGTATTACTGGTCATCGATACGCCGTTAAGTTTGATATCATTTAAAGATGCTTGTACACCGCGCACGGTAATAGTTTGGCTATCACCACCGTTCCTATCTAATGAAACACCTGCGATACGAGATAACGCTTGGGCAATATTCTCATCTGATGACTTGCCGATTTCTTCAGCAATAATGGAGTCCGAAATAGTTTCTGAGTTCTTCTTGGCATTTAATGCCGAATTTAAACTTGAGCGAACACCAGTAACTTCGATAACTTCAATTTCTTTTAATTTGTTTTTCTTTTCAGTCTCTTCAGCAAAGGCGTTGCTAGCTACTGATGCTGTAAGTGCCATGCAGACAAAGCTAGCAATTTTAGATTTCTTAAATTCTTTTAACATGTTGTTCCCCAGGACGAACGTAAAGCCCGTATTACTTAGTTTGGATGTTGTCGCCAAATAAATATATTTTTATTGTTTTATGTTTCTTAGCATTTCAGTCGCCGTTGCAAAACTTGCCATTATTCTACTTAGCTTAAAATATCAGTCATCTATTTCAGATGATTTTGTAACCATACGACTGCAAATAAATGTATGGCTTTTGTAAAGGAATGTAAAGAACTAAATTGACCTTTATTAAAAATAAACACCCAACAAGAAAGAGCAACACCAACAATTAAACACGATAAGTCCTAAATAACAATTACTTATGGTTATGCAACAAGTTAAACACTACAAACAAGCTATATATAATAAACACCAACTTACACATGGATACTTAAAAAACTTTTAACCTGTTAACTTTTAAAGTATAAGGATAAGTCTGCTTGTTTGGAGCAGCTGCAGTGGTATATCAAGGGAGGAAAGAATAAATAAGGGGTGATAGAAACAGCTAATTCCGTATTTCCCTTCATAAAAAGCAAAGATAACAGCAGCTTAAGCTAGAATGTGACATTTGTTTACTAAAGCTGCTCGGTATGAGCTTATATTAGATACACTGCAACTCTTGATAAGCTTGCATGATCCTATCAGTCATAGAAATTTCTGCAGCATGACTCCACTTTCTGGGATCGTAGTATTTTTTATTTGGTTTATCCTGCCCTTCAGGGCTACCAATTTGGCTCTGTAGATAGCCATTAAACTTGTTATTAAAATGACTAACACCTTGCCAATACGCCCATTGGGTGTCGGTATCTATGTTCATTTTAACCACACCGTAATCTATAGCTTCACTGATCTCAGCTGCGGTGGAGCCTGAGCCACCGTGAAAAACAAAATCAAGGCTATTCGCTGCTAGCTGATATTTATCACTGACAAATTGCTGAGACTGCTGCAAGATAATTGGCGTTAAGTGCACATTACCCGGCTGATACACGCCATGAACATTGCCAAATGATGCTGCAATAGTGAAATATGGACTAATACGGTTTAGTGTTTCATAGGCAAAAGCAACATCTTCTGGCTGCGTGTATAAAGCACTGTTATCAAGGTGAGAATTATCAACACCATCCTCTTCGCCACCAGTACAACCCAGTTCAATTTCCAGTGACATTTCAATTGCTTTTAATCGCGTTAAGTAATTCGCGCAAGTGGCAATATTATCTTCAATAGGCTCTTCAGAGAGATCTATCATATGAGAACTAAAAAGAGGTTTACCCGTTTGTTGAAAGTATGCTTCACCTTCGGTGAGCAAGCCATCAATCCAAGGCAGCAATTTACGATTGGCATGATCAGTATGTAAGACCACATGCACATCATAATGTTTGGCAACTTGATGAACATATTTAGCGCCAGCGATTGCACCCGCTATAGCTGCTTCAATAGGTGATAGACCTGAACTCTTACCAATAAAGGCAGCTGCGCCGCCATTTGAGAATTGAATGATAATGGGCATACTGGCAGATTTTGCCGCAGCTAAGGCTGAGTTTAAGGTAGAACTGCTACTAACATTAACCGCAGGAAATGCACATTTGTTTGTTTTAGCAATGGCATATAAGCGATGAACATCACTACCGGTAACAACACCTTTGGCGATTGATTTAAATAAGTTGGCTTTTGACATAGTTTTAACTGTCCTTTCAATCACAACCAAATTGTGACCTTTGACTATAAAAAACACATTGTATCACTATAAAATTAAAAATATAACTTAAAAGTGCTCTTGCTAAAGATGTGCATAATAGAACTTACTAAAGCTTAGCTAACAGTTGCGGGGTTTACCTAATTAAGCAGCGTTTAGCTTAGCTAAATTAAGTTAAAATTAACGGATAGTTATGAACTGTTGACTTATTAGGGACATATTAAGCAAGTATTGAAGATATACAAGTAATGAATTATTTATGCATAAATGGTAGTCAACAAGCCACCATTAAAAATGACTTGCTGACTTTAAGAATTCTAGATCGGGTAAAACCTTATATAATTAATCTTATATAGAGGTTTATTTAGCTGCTTATATAGAAATGAGGCCTTTATCTTTCATTGCTTGCCAGAAGGTATTGGGAATTTGTGCTTCAACCAAAGAGACATTGCTCCTTACCCGCTTAGGTGAACTTGAGTTTAAAGCAACCGAGACTATTTCATCAAACAAAAAGGAAAACTGCACACAGACTTCCGCTGGTTTAACGTTAAAATCATCACATAAAGCATTGAACTGATCACGCCAATTAAACTCAGCCTCATGACTCTCACGGGTAATGGTTTTGTAATCAAAATTATCACTACCAATTAAGAAACCGGCATTAAATACCGCAGAGTTAATCACGCTAACACCTTGTTTACCGAGTTTTTTTAATAAAGCTAATGTTGATGGCCTGTGTGTATAAGGCGTAATTGAGCAAGCAAACATGGCCCAATCTAATTGAATATGATCACTAATAAAATCAATAACACTCACATCTTTCGCGCCAACACCAACAGACTCAACCTTACCGGCATCACGTAATTCCATCAGCGCTTTATACGCGTCAAGGATATCTTGTTTACGTTTTGCCAAATCAGCTTCATCTTCAGCCCCGGCAAGGTATTCATCGGGATCATGAATTGAAACTATTTTTGCTTCATAATCACCAAGCAAATCATTGCCCTGCTGATAGCAATCAAGAATGCCCTGATAAGAAATATCTTGTACGGCATCATGCTTTAAGTTTATCCATGCACCCGGTTCAAAAGTCGGCTCTTCGCTTGTTAACGGTACGCGCTTCCAGCCAAGTTTATTACTAATTCTTACCGTATCTGGATCAACATTGAGTGCTTTTAATCCGGCAGCCAGCGACTCTAAAGCTAAACCTGCACCGTATTTACCTGCACTATCAAATAATGGCATGTCTGGGCTGCCTTCAACTGCAGCTTGAACTAATTGTTTTTTAACTTCGCTGTCTAGCTCGACAAAAAGGTTGCCTAAACTACTGGTACCAAAAATTATTTTAGGCATTTTTTTAGCTGTAGCTGCTATTTCATTCATATTATTTACTCTCGCATAAAGCCCTGTTTTGTTGGCCTTTTAACAAACCAAGTGAATACTCGATCTGCTAATATCTATCAATAACTACATCATAAGTGCATTTAAATTAACAAGCAATTTAATTTGATCTTTATCTATAAAAGACACACTGTGTTTTGTGGCTATATTAACTAGCTATACACGACGAACCAATTGCTGATTAAAGCGCATCAACATATAGTCATGGTCTTTTTTCCAGTTTAACTCATCAGCAATAGCGCCCACAGCTTTAGTAACCTGATTAACAAACTTGCCATAAGTTTTATGGGTTTCATCAAAATCAGTAGCAAAAAATACTAACCGGATTGTATCAACCAGTTTACCTCCTTGCCATTGCATACTAATATCTCTGTTCCTGCGATGTGGGTTATAACCAAGAGAAATAATATCGCCATTAATAATGGTACTAGCACTTTCATCAAACCGTACTATCGGTGATAAACCATTGGCTATCATGGCCGTTTGGTTAAGTTGATATTTTTTATTTGCCTGAGTAAAAGCTTGGGATATTTTTGTATATAACTGTTCAAAGGGCATATCTGAGTCGTAATCTATTTCAGTATCCTTTAGCAGTCGCCTGGTCATAGGAAGACTGACAACAGCATAAGTCACTGCGGTGAAGTCACCATCAACCATAACGTTTTGGTGCTGGTAACGTGTCGATATTTCACGAAAAGTATGACTGATACTTTCTTTATTACCTTTTTCTCTCGAAAAAATATCATAAGTAATGTGTTGATGATCACGTACTTTTAATGCGCCAGCTTTCAGCCCTATTTTCTGTGAAAGTATGTTCACTGCTTTAAGCACTTTTTGATGAAAGCCTGCTGCATTTTCACGAAGACTTGCACCGGTAGCCAAAAACAAGAATTTCACTTTATTAGAACGAACCGCGCCGTCAAAGTAGCCTTTAAATGTACTGTTATGCATCGGACTATAGAAAAAGAATGATTGTTTATCAGTATGTAATACCTGCTGTTCATCGCTATTCCTTACTCGCACTAAACGATTGTTAGCAACAAAGTTTGCATGTTCTATATTGCACTCTTCAACAATATCAAAAGCTATTTTTGCCAGTTTTTGATAAAATTTTTGGTAAGGCTGCTCTTGTGTTAGATCAACAACCTCCCCTACTAAATCAATGAGTTCATCCGTTAATGGCATTTCTGCAATAACATAATGATTATCACGGGCATTTAAAGGTACATATACTTTTTCAGATGCGCGGTGTTTCCTAAGTATCGAACTAGATCTTCTCATTTTACCCTCACTTATTAACTAGATATTGGCAATCATTAAAACAAAACAAGATGGACTTTATATATACTAAACACTACCGTCACCTTTCTAATATGTCAACAATGCTTCCAATAATTGTCATAGATTTTTGCTTGAAAGACAGTAACAACAAATATTTAATTAGTAACTAACCTCGATTAAACAAGACTTTGTAATATTATAAGTTCGATCTAATTCATATTTATAAAAAACACCATTACTCAAATGGGTTTATTATATATACTAAACACGCGGTATTCGTAATTAGATTTAAAGTCCACTAACGACTTACCTAGCGATTAGCAAAATGACACCAAGACTAAATAAGGCAAAAAACATGCAAAGATTAGCCCCAGCATTACGGCAAGATAATGTTTCTCATGATTTAATTTCATTAATAAAAACCCTATTGGCAGCAACTAAAGAAATATCTTTTCGTGTTGGCCAAGCCCATTTAAGTGGCTTAATGGGTTCAACTTTAGATTAAAATATTCAAGGAGATATTCAAAAAGAACTTGATGTGGTGGCCAATGAACTTATTAAAGATGTCTTGCTCGAATCCGGTTATGTAAAAGCTATTTCTTCTGAAGAAGAAGACACCTCAGTGGTTGGCAACCCCGATGGTAAATTCCTGGTGTCTTTTGACCCCCTCGATGGTAGCTCAAATATTGAAGTAAATGGCTTAATAGGCACTATATTTTCTATCCACCGCGCCCCGCAAGATTGCGCTGCCTATGACACCAGTATATTTATGCAGCCAGGTACACAACAAGTGTGCGCTGGTTATGTTTTATATGGCCCTGCCACTATGTTAGTGATGACAACGGGTAAAGGCACACATTTTTATGTGTTAGATAGAACCCATGGCGGTTTTTTATTGGTTGAGCGTAATGTAAGTATTGCCGAAGACACCAACGAGTTTGCCATTAATATGGCTAATCAGAGTTACTGGCAAGCACCTATGCAGCACTACATTGACGATTTAATAGCCGGGGAAAATGGCCCTAGAGCTAAACCTTTTAATATGCGTTGGTTAGGTGCCATGGTCGGTGATGTACATCGAGTGCTAACCCGTGGCGGAATTTTTGCCTACCCAAGTGATAGTAAAAATGCATCGCAACCCAATAAGCTGCGCTTGATGTATGAAGCCAACCCTATGAGCTTTTTAGTTGAACAAGCAGGCGGTATGAGTGTTAGTGGTAATAGCAGGATTATGGAAATACAGCCTACCGATATTCATCAACGTGTTGAGGTAATATTAGGTTCTAAAAACGAAGTAGAAAAGTGTCTTAGTTACTATAAATAGCTACCATAAATAACTTTTTAAATAGTGACTTTAAATAGAAAATAGACCTTCGTGGTTACGATTAAAACTAGCAATGTTGTCAAATATAAGACTCTTTGGCAACATTGCTAGCGAGCAATAACAAACTATAATCAATATTGCCCACCTTAATTTGATCAGAGTCAGATGAAACTAGTTAAATGGTTAACTCACTGTCTTGGCATGCTGGCAATATCCACCAGCCCTACTTCCCTAGCCGTCAATGTAGTCACTTTTGCCAGTGGCGCACCACTTGATGGCTATCAAGCTAGAGTTATTATTCCTATATTGACTGAAGCTTTTGCCCAGCAAAACGTTGAGTTTAACGCCGTGTATTTACCGAGTTTGCGTGCCTTACAAATTTCAAACTCTGGCATGTTAGACGGAGAGCTTCATCGTGTTGCTGGCTTTCATGAAATAACCCAGGATAAATATAACAACCTAATCAAAATAGACCATAAGCTATTATCCGTTTACTTAGCAATATTTGCCAAAGAAAATGTTATTGTAGATAACTGGGATGATCTTAACCATTATGCCTTAGCGTATTATCGAGGCCGAAAAAATGTCGATTCATATCTTAGTAATGTTGGCGCTCAGTATGGTATCTATAAGGTGAATACTGATAAGCAGGCTTTTCGTATGCTAGCGTCAAATAAAGTTGATATTGTCATATCTGAAAGTCACTTTGGAAATTCCCTTATTAACTCAAGCGACCAACTCAGCGGCATCAAGGAAATAAAACGCCTTGATAAAACGGATATTTATGCATATATCCATAATAAGCATCAGCATTTATTACCTGCCTTAGTAAGAGCCCTTGAGCAAATGAAAGCACAAGGAAGATTTAAACAAATAAAGGCCCAAGCTCAACAAAGCCAGTCAAAGTAGAGGCCTTGTTGCTAATTCCCAACCAAAGCAAACGCCCCACACAGAAAAGACATAAAAAAGGTAAGCAGTAATGCTTACCTTTTTGTTTCTTAAACGAACTTACAGTTAGTGCACATTTTTTTGCACACCTTCCATACCGCCGTGAAGGATAGTTTCACCACCCCACTGCATGGTGTCACGATCCAACTTTAATAAACGCTTAGGGAAATCTTTACTGACACCAAAAGAGTCCATGCTGACATCAAAGGGTTTAAAGCCAGTTTTTAGTGCGGCCGCCCCAGCTACTAACCTATAGTCTTTATTAGCTAAATCAACAAACTGTTGCTGTGATGTAGCAACAGAGTGTGTCTCAACACCATTTTTCTGATGTTTATTTAAAAACTTATCAGCGCCAGCAAAAGCATAGGTATTGTAATCGAGTAAATATTCATAAGGAATTGCTTTAGTACCGCGTTTAGTAGCAAAAAACTCTGTAGTATTCCACAAGTTACGAGAGCCATATGGCGGTCTTCTCGCTTCGGTAAAGATATTGTGCTCAATTACTGATTCAGGCTTAAAGTATTGACGAGGAAAAGCTCTCATACGAATAGCTTCACCATCGGTATTAATAAAGATGTTGTTAGTGATATGGTTATAGTCTTTATGAACAATACCGGTACCGGCATTTTCAAAGATATTTTGTGTAGTAATGGTGCCACGTTGCCAATCATCTGTACGAGCGCCGATATAATCAACATCATAAATATAGTTATGACGGATTATATTACCTTCACCGGCCCCTGAAATATTAATAGATGCGCCATCATGCAATTGCAATAAGGTTTTAGTGACCTTGTTGTTTTCAATGATGTTATTTTTACCATGTAAATAAGGCATAAAGTGCGCTTGAGTATCATCAGTGTATTCAACAGCTAAATCAATTTCATTCCAGCGAATCGTTTTAGCGGCTTCATCAAAGTCTTCATTTTTCTTCATCAATATTTGTACACGTGGACCAGCAATACCTACCGCTTTACGCGGCACGTGATGGATCCAGTTATTCGAAATAATATTGTCACCACTTTGCCATACAAAAACAGCATGACCGTGCCAGATTATTTCACCAACATGATGAATGATGTTATTGCTAATCGTATTGTGGTGGTTTACATCTTTAGTGCCTGGACCGTAACCTGCCAGTAAAACCCCCATATGACCAACATAATCAATTAGGTTATTTTCAATAGTAATGTTTTGAGCATGTAAATCTAAACGAATAGCTGACCCTGCTGAGTTGGTAAAGTGACTATTGCTCACTTTCATGTTTTCAGCACCACGAAAACGCAACATGGCATTACCATAATCAAAGGTATCCCAATCGTGTTGAATACCCCAGCCTTTATGATCTTCAGACCAAACCGAACGCTTAGCTTGAGTAAAAGTAATACCTTCAAAACTGATGTTCTTAACCGGAATATCGGCGACAGCATCATAGTTAATATCACCTTCAACACGTACTAACTCCATCAATTGTGGAATAGTGATGTTGCTAGGTTTGGCATTATCATGTGGCCAGTAATACAATTTACCCGTTAGGCTGTTATGCGCCCACTCACCGGCTTCATCGATAAAGTCAACTGCATTTTCAATAACCGCCCACGGGCCGTTTTGAGAAAAAGCAGGTGCATTAGCTTCATATTTAAGTGTTAGTAACTGCTTATCAAGGTCAATTGATGCAAGAGGAATAAAATTTAAAGCCCAAGGAACAGGATTAAAAAACACTTCTATATCATCAAGGTTTTTCCAAGCACGTATTGGCGCACCTTCAACATAACGGATTTCTTTTAACAGGTGACGATCTTTTTTGTGCATCACATTACGTGAATCGGCAATTTCATAACCAGTTGGTTTCACGCCATCAAAACGTGCGCTACGAGCGCGTGGTAAACGTTTGTCACCAGTAAACATTGCGGTAAAACGACCGAATTCTGCACGGGTTACATCGGCAACCCAAACGTTATCTATCGCTACTTCAGGTAAACCATCGAGCTCAGTTGCTAGCTTGCTCCAGCCAACAACCGCTTTACCACTAGAGATAACAGGTGTTTCATCGCCGTAAGCACGATAATTTACAAAGTATTCACCTTGACCACCATCTTGACGATTTAACACTAAGGTTTCGTTTAAGGTATAAGTACCGCCACGAAGCCATACAGTAATATCTTGTTGGCGCTGCGTTGCATCTAACTGACGAATAGCATTTCTAGCGCCAGCAATGGTTTTAAAGGGTACAGCTTCAGTACCCAAGCCATCTTGCTGACCTTGCGGTGAAACATAAAACTCAAGACTGCTTGTTGCTTGTTTTACTGTTTGTTCGCTCTGCTCAGACGTTTGATTACACCCGGTAAGCACAGCACTAGTACATACGGCAACTAGCAATGAATGTGGGGAAAATAGTTTATTTATCATAATACTTCCAATTACTTCTATCGACTTAAAATTCTCAACACGGTTAATACTGGTATTAGTGTGTTGCTGACAATTATTGTTATTGTTTGACTTACTTTATTACTGCTCGACCGTAAACGACCAAACATCACCTTTAACTATCTTATTTTGCACTTTGCCTTTAGCTTTACCGGCAACTTTCCTTTCAAGAAGTGCATCAACGCGCCAATAATAGCTTTTGCCTGCTTCCAACTTTTCCGGGGTAAAAATATTATGGCTAAACTCCCCCTGGTATTGTGAAGACTGAGTATTAGCTAGCTCAACAGCCTTTTTATCTTTACCAAAATAAACCTGATGCTTTGTCGATTTATAAGCGTTTAACCACATTAAATCAGCGTCCAGCTTTACTTTAATCGCTGAAATCGGCGGTACGGGTTTAGAAGCTTGTTGGGCTTGAAAGCCAGGGATCCAGTAATCTAATGCGCCAAACTCATAAGGGCCAATATCAGGAGCCTTACCAAGATAATAATTAGTCTTGCCTTTAATCCTCGCACCAGCATCAACCAACATAGAATCAGCCTTAGGCCTAAAATCTAAGTTATCAACGTCGCGTAATTGTGATCGAACATCTAAACCTAAAGTCACGCCATCCCAGTTATGATCCACAATGCCAGGAACTGAGTATTTACTACGTGGTTTAGTTCGATGACCGGAGAATTTATTACTAATATTGTTGCGGGTAATGGTTTGGTGATTGTGACCTTGAATGGCTTTATTACTACTGATAATTAAATCATTTTTATGATTATCAAAACTTAAGTTGTTAAAGATGAAATGATTATCACCTTTAAAATAGATACGTTCAGTATTCCAAGCAACATTATTGAATACATTGCCACTGTTGCCATAGGGTGCATTAGGGGTGTTTTTATTATCAAAACGAATACCTTGCTTAACACTGTTATGAACCCAGTTGTAACGTACAATACTGTTTGGCTGCTGCTTAACACTTACTTGGATCATTGAACCATCATTTTGCAAATAACCAGAATCAGATAAGTCATTTAACTCAATGCGATTTCTCACCCCGGCTTTAAATAACTCAGAGCAGCCGGTTGTATGAATGGTGTTACGTCGAAAAATCAATTCCTTGGCATTAACCATATTCAAGGTATAGCCGCCTTTATAGGTACAGCTATAGTCAATATCATGCATATAACAATTTTCTACACGATTACCCGTGCCGTTCATCTCAAGGGCTGGACCATCGGTATAAGCAATTGTACAATTTTTTAATTGGTTATTGGCAAGGCTATGTTCCTTTTTAACCACCATTTTAGTGACTTCAATCGGGGAGTTATCCCCTAACATTCGTTTAGAATAAGACGGATACATTAGCTCGCTATCTTCCACCTTAATAAAGCTACTGCGATTAATGTTAAAGGTGGTGGCGAAAAAATTAATGCCCTGTAAGTTGATGTATTTGGAATGTTTGATATTAACAGCGTAACTTTGCACTTTACCGCGTATGTTTAACGTTTCAGGATTAACGCCATTTTCTGCCCACAAGTATAATTGCTTAGTTTTGTTATCAAAAAACCACTCATTTTCTTCGTCGAGCAGCCCTAACTTACCTTCAAGAAAGTAACCATGACGACTAACACCTGATTTTTTAAAACTAAAATGTGATTTCACCCCTTTGGTATTATAAGAGAAGTGATCATCACCTTTTTGGTGTTTAGTAATTTTTGTTTGATAGGTTTTAAAAGAGCCTGAATTAACTACGATGATGCCGTCAGTTAAATCAAAATCAAAGTGCGATAATTCTTCATTGAAGTATGTACCTAGTTTTCCTCTGCCCTTTTCAGGCCACATCATCGACTTACTTTTATCCCAAACTGAGCCATCGTACCAATTGCCGTTGGGCCAGCGCGCCGAAGTCATGCTTTTATCACCAACAAATAACTGCCAAATAGGCTGTTTTAATGCCGTTTTGTAAATATTACCACTGTGTTTTTGCCATTTTTGTTTAATGGCAATAGTGCCATCTAGGGTGATTTTTTCATCTTGATAGGCTTTAAATGTGAAAGGCTTATCTTTAGTGCCCTTTACCCGGGACAAGGTAACTTGCTCAAAGTAGTTACCCGCTCGAATAAAAGTAATATCGCCTGGGCTCATTTTATCTGCAGCCGCTTGAATAGTTTTCAGTGGTTTTTCAATACTACCTTTATTGCCGTCGCTGCCATTGATAGCAACAAAGTATTCTGTCGCTATGGCCGGTGTAATTAAGGCCGCACCAAGCACAACGATGAGAAATACCGTCAGTTTATTCATTTTTAATTTATTTAATAGCAACATTACTTATTGATTCCAATGCAAAGCTTTAACCGCCATAAGGCTTGGGTATTGTTCATCGGTATCACCAATTTCTTTTTTCAACTGACTCAACGCTTGCTTCAATTGCGCTTTTATCGCCGAGCTTGCTTTATTCGGATACAGATTATTCATCTCTTTAGGATCGTTGACTAAATCGTAAAGTTCCCAGTATGGCGGCGTAGCGGCCGGCATTGCACCATTGGCATCAAGCGGTAAACCATAAAAGAAAGCTAATTTATGGGTTTTAGTACGAATACCATAATGCGCAGGAATAGTATGGTGCGCCATATGTAACCAATAACGGTAATAGATAGCATCCCTGCCGTTGGTAGTTTCAGGCTGTGCCAGGGCAGCTTTAAAGCTTTGTCCCTGCATAGCGACTGGTTTGTTTACGCCGGCTAAATCAAGCAAGGTTGGTGCTATATCTATATTTAAAAATAGCTCATTACTTACTCTGCCTGCTGATGATTTTCCAGTTGTTTTTTCTGAATAGCTTCTTTTAGGTAACATTTTTTTAGGGTATTGCACTAAAAATGGCATTTGAATAGACTCTTCATAAATCCAGCGTTTATCATAATAATCGTGCTCACCTAACATCATGCCTTGATCAGAAGTATAAATAACTATAGTGTTTTCTGTTAAGCCATTAGCATCAAGATAATCTAATACGCGACCAACATTCTCATCAACCGCTTTGATGGTACGTAAATAGTCTTTTAAATATTTTTGATAAGCGGCAGATACCACAGTATTCCAATCGTAACTATCAAGTTCAAGCGGGCCTGTTGGCCAGTCTTTATCTAACATACGTGTTACCAAGCCACGACCTTCCATGCGACGTGATACCGACGAGCCAAACTGTTGGCCCGCTTTACCATCAATAATTACCGCATCGGTTGGGCCATGTTTACCACGATTATATAAGCTGTCTGGCTCAGGGATTTTCACATTTGCCAAAAAGTTTTCATGACGTTTAGCTGGCTGCCATAAACCATGCGGTGCTTTGTGGTGAATCATTAACATAAATGGCTTATCTTGCTGACGTTTGTTTAACCAGTTTAGGCTAACATCGGTAATTACATCGGTAACATAACCAGGATGAACTACTCCGCCTTTTCTACCATTTTGCCATTTATGGCCACTTTCTTTGAATTTGGCAGCAAAATATTCGCCCTGATTGGGCAAGACATTGTAATAATTAAAACCTGATGGCTGAGTTTTTAAATGCCACTTACCAACAATGGCCGTTTGATAACCTGCCAATTGTAGCTGCTTAGCAACATTGTCTTTTTTGCGGTCAAACGAGTCCGCAAGTGTTTTAACACCATTTGTATGACTATATTGGCCCGTTAAAATTGCCGCGCGACTGGGTGTACAAATTGAGTTATTGGCGTACATACCATTAAAACGTACACCATTGGTTGCTAATCTATCAATGTTAGGGGTTTTAAAAACCGATGATAAACGGCCCTGATAACTTGATATGGCATTGGCCGCATGGTCGTCAGACATAATAAAGACAATATTAGGTTGTTTAGCGACAGCCTTGCTAGCGGCAATCTCCCCCTCTCCTGTTTGAATGGCGGCAACTTCGCTGGCAAATAAGCTTAGGCATAACAGTGGAAATATTGCCGCTAATTGTAGCGGTTTAGCTAAAATCACTTGGGCGGCATTCTTTTGCATGGTAATTTTATTGGTGACTTTTTTAATAATAGTATTGGTAAAAGTATTGCTCGGTTTCATGGCTAGGTTAATGTTAAAAGTCATGACAAGTTAATCCCAAGTTAATTGTAAAAATGCCGCGTAACTGGCTTCAGGTGCCGATAAATCTAGCGGATCCTCAACTATTTTCTGCCAACGGGCTAATTCCGCCATCATATTTTCAATACGCTCGGCCTGCTCGGGCTGAGTACTTAAATCATGCATTTCTAAGGGGTCTGCTTGCATATCAAATAACTGCGTGCGTTTGATCATGGGATAGTAAATAAGTTTGTAATCTTGACTGCGTACCATACGTTGAAAATGACGATAAGCACCGTAAACCGTGTCATAAACGATTTCTTTTTCACCGTTAATTAGCGGCACAATACTCGGTGCATCAACTGATGCTGGAATAGTTAATCCAGCAAGCTCTACCGCTGTTGGATAAACACTGTTTAAATAAAACATGCCGGCTGCAGTTTTTCCTGCGGGGATATTTGGCCCTTTAACAATAAAGGGAGCACGAATGCTGTGGTCGTACTGGTTTTGTTTACCCATCAAACCATGACGCCCCATGGCTAATCCGTGATCTGAAGTATAAATAACAACGGTATTTTCAGCCTGACCTGAGTCTTCAAGTTGTTTTAATATTCGGCCAATTTGTGCATCAGTATGCTCTATCATGGCGTAATATTTACTGATTTTGCCTTTGATTTCTTTCGGTGAACGAGGAAAACCAGCTAACACTTCATCACGAAGATAATAATCACCTTGATCAAATGGATGGAATTTTTTGAAGTTTTCCGGTAATTGCATTTTATCGGCAGGATAACGCGCTAAATATTCATCTGGGGCGTGTAGTGGATCATGTGGCGCTAGAAAACCCACATACATCATAAACGGTTTACTGCTACCGTCTCGCTTGGCAAGAAAATCAACCGCGGCATCGGCGACAACTTCACTGGTATGTTTACCGCCTTTGTAGTCAGTAAAAGCGTTATCACCCGATTTTGAGCTATCAAAGTCGGTAAACTCAGCATGCCAATGACCACCCTTTTCGTGACGAGACATACCATTTTTATGAATGGCTTTACCGTGAGTAAAACTACGACGCCAAACATCCATAGATAAATGCCACTTACCGGTTTGAAAGGTGTCATAACCTGACTTTTTAAAGGTTTCGCCAAAGGTGGCATGTTTAGCGACAAAGCTAGCGTCATTTACGCCACGGGCATCTAAACCAGTACGGTATAAATGACGGCCGGTATTAATCATCTGCCTGCTTGGTAAACAAACTGCGCCGGACCATGCTCCTTGGTTAAAAACATAACTAAAACGCATACCTTGCTTAGCCAAGCTATCAAGACTTGGGGTATTTATATTGTTATTGCCAAAAGCAGAAACCGTATCAGGTGCTTGATCATCCGTTAAGATAAAGAGTACGTTTAACGGCTTGTCTGGTGTGCCTTTTTGTTCTGAGTTATTTAGATCACTACAGCCAACAGTTAATGTCAAAAACAACAAAACTGTTAATAAAGTACCTTCTGATCTCCTGTGGTTTTCTTTGATAATCATACAAAGACCCATGCCCATAAAATTCATTAAACTGCCTTTACCTTGTGTAGCTAACGTTAATGACTTCTTATTTGATTTTTTGTCATTAAAATTCAGCCATTGTTTATTACTTTAAACTATCGCACAAAGTGAACTTTGTAAAGAATAAACACACTTATAGTTTTGTTATTCCGAAATGTTGACTGATATATAGAAAGGTTAACTATAAAGGACAATTAAAGGGTGACATCATGACATGAAGATAAAAAGATTCAATTAGTGATTAACCCTATCGATTATTATGCTAATTAACTAATTTTATTTGGCTCAGTAATCACAAAAAAAAGTTTAATAATACCTAAACACGAACGTTTCGGAACATACTCTGAGGCATGAACTTTAATACCAACGAATTCATCAATAAATAATCAATACTTTCTTGGGTTAATAGCGTCTTTAAAGAGACAAAACCTTACAACTAATTTTTCAAAAACTGATTTTAATCATAAATATATACGGAAAGTATTCGCAAGTGCCTTAAACGAGAAAAGGCTGCACATTGTGCCGCCTTTTAAATGTGGCAAGAGGTAATGGTTAGAACTCGGTTAAAGGTGTTGCACTACAAACCCTTTAGTATTCTTAAACACCAGAAAGCAAAAAACCCGTTAATCTTTCGATTAACGGGTTTTTCTAAATGTGGCGGTGAGATATAGACTTGAACTCTACGTTGTAGGTAATGCGCTACAAACCCATGCTCTGTATCTATGATACAATTCGAGGCGAAAAAAAACCGCGACTCGTTAAAGTTGCGGTTTCTTAGAATGTGGCGGTGAGATAGAGATTTGAACTCTAGAAGGGCTACAAACCCTTGCCGGTTTTCAAGACCGGTGCTTTCGACCACTCAGCCATCTCACCAAGTTACTTACAAGAAAAGATTTTTGCTATTCCTTGAAAGTGGGCGCATTCTAAGTACTGTCGCCCTACTTGTAAAGTGTTAAATGCAAAAATAGTTCAATAAACTCAACAAAACAGTTTGTTCGAGGATTTAATGATCAAGTTGTTTCAAAAACCAGCACAGCTAGCCTGGTTTGTATTTAACAGCAACAAGAACAACCGCTATTTTTTACTTTACGGTAGAAAGTGGCTGAGTAAGCTGAAACTCTAATAAAGTGCCTGCCGGGATATTAATGGAATTACCACTGGTAAGTAATGATACCCCTACCCCTACTTTAGCCATATTTTTTGCACCATCCGAGCCATTAGCTAAGCCACCAATTGCGGCTAAGCGCGCAGTTCTACTTACCGTGCTTTTCCCTGTGCCTTCTGTTAACGCTTTAATAGCTGAAGTTTGGATGGGCTTCATCTGATTATTAAGCATGATATCTGTCATGGTTAACATCAAGCTGGTTTTACCTAACAAACGACCTGACTGCTTTGCTTGAGTGATTACCCCATAAACAGTACTACCGCGCGATGCAATGACAACATCATTACTGACTAAGTCAGCTTCAAGACGTACGGTAAACTTATGACCGGCTTTATGCTTTTTACTATTTATAGCGGTATTGGTTCTCACAACGATCCGAGTGCCTATAGGCGCAACGCCACCAACTTTACTGATAACAACAGTGCTTTTATCTTTAGTCATTTGGATTTTATCTTGTTTAACTGCGGGGGCTATATCATCAAAGCTAATGCTTTGTACTTTATCGGTATCAAAAGATAGCTGTTGGCCAGCAATTTCAAAGACAAGTTTATCCGCATTTCTTGAAACGAGAGTACCTGTTAATGATTGGCCGTCTTTTAAAACCAATACATCAGCTAAAACAGTCGCAGAGCTGAATAATGTTAATCCTAGGAATGAAGCCGTTATTATAGTTTTCATTATTACTCCCTAAAGCGTATGTTTATTAATAAATTCACTATAAAGGGAGTATTTCGCTTCCCCTATTGTAAGTATAAGTCACTACTTATTTTTAGCGTTAGCACTAATTTCTAATGCTGCAATTCTCGCTTCAATAGGTGGATGTGAAGACCATAACTGCCTTAAACCTTGTTTGGTTTTTTCGCTTATGCCAAATGCTGCCATCTGTTCTGGTAGCGCCTCAGGCTCTTTTTGAGCTAAGCGTTTTAAGGCGTTTATCATATTTTGATGTCCAGCTAAATCAGCGCCCCCCGTATCGGCGATAAACTCACGTTTTCTTGAAAAGTACATGACGATAGTACTAGCAAGTATAGATAACACCACTTGTGAAATCATCACGGTAACAAAGTAGCCAATGCCGTGGCCACGGTCGTTTTTCAATATCACTCGGTCAACAATATGACCGACAAGTCGTGATAAAAACACTACAAAGGTATTTACCACCCCTTGAATAAGCGTCAAAGTCACCATGTCGCCGTTAGCAACATGACTCATTTCATGGCCAAGTACCGCTTCAATTTCACCTTGAGCCATATTATCCAGTAAACCTTGTGATACAGCTACTAGAGCATTATTTTTACTAGCTCCCGTGGCAAAGGCATTCATTTCACCTGAGGGAAATATTGCTACTTCGGGCATTTTTATGCCTACTATTTTTGCTTGTCTTTCAACCGTAGTCATTAGCCATTTTTCAATATTAATCATCGGCTCTTTAATGACCACGGCACCGGTCATCCGTTTTGCCATCCATTTTGAAATCAACAGTGAAATAAATGAACCACCAAAACCAATGACACCTGAAAGTATCACTAACGACTGAACATCTAAGTCTGAGCCGTTTTCGGCCAGTATACTATCAACACCTAACAAACTCAGGGTGATACTTAACACCAACATGATAGCTATATTGGTCATTAAAAAAAGAAATATTCGTTTCATCTTTATTCCTACAGTAAAAGTAAATAAATGGCTGGCTTGATACAAATAAGTATATTCGATCCTTAGGTGATTTTATGTGTGAATTGGTAATTACATTGTGTGCATAACTTTTATTGGTCGTTTTATCCGACAAGACGGTATAACAACAATAGTTATCTCGGTACTTGAGAAGTGTCTTTAAATTGATAAGCCTATAAAACATAACTAATAAAATGAAATACTGAGGACTATTACTTACATATCAGTAGTCGCTTTTATATTTGTATTCGTGCGATAATAAGTAAAAGTATAATTTAATTAATAGTTTAGTTATCGATTAGTAATCATTTAGTTATAGGTCGCGACGTTAGAATTATGATAACCACTTATTATTGGCTTAGCGCATAATGTTAAATCTTAGAATATTAACAAGCGGCTTTATCATTTTTGTTTTAAGTCAGCCAGTGTTCGCCAATAATTTAATTGTCAAACTCAATGGCCAACTGCCAAAAATTGTTCACAACAATATACTTGCTCATTTAGGCACCCTACCCAGTACTGACTTAGCGCGTTCTGCTTTTATTTATAGCGCCAAAGATAACACCCAACAAGCACTGCAAGCCCTTGGCTATTATCAAGCAGATATTATTACGAATGTCACCTCAGAAAAAGTTAATAGCAAAAAAACGAATAAAGATTCATGGCAACTTATACTGAACATCAGCCTAAATACGGCAACTTTAATAGATAAAGTACGCATTACCCTTGAGGGTGAAGCCAGTAACGATATCGCCTTTCAAGCATTACTTAATAATCATGATATTAAGCACGGACAAAACCTCCATCATGGCAAATATGAAGAGTTAAAGTCTGACCTGCTTTCATTAGCCCTACAACGGGGTTATTTCAATGGTGAATTAACCGAAAGTAAAATAGCGATAAAAGAGCAATATCAATACGCTGATATTACCTTGCACTATAAAAGTGGACCACGTTATCAATTTGGTGACGTTACTTTTAATGATTTCGATTTGCAGCCTGAATTATTATCAAGCTTAATCCCCTTTAAAAAAGATGAGTATTACAGTACCAGCACTTTTCATGAACTACAGCATCAACTGCAATCAACTCAGTATTTTGGCAGTATAATTGCTTTGCCCGGTGAGATGATTGAAGATAAAGTTAATGATAAATATACCATTCCGATTAATGTTTCACTAACCCCAGCTAAAAGTCATCAATTCGATTTTGGTATTGGTTATGCTACCGATACCGAATTTCGACTTTCCGCTGCTTGGCGTACGCCTTTAATCAACAAATATGGACACTTTCAAGAAACTAAATTTGAATATTCGACAATAAATCCAACAGGAAAGTTCATTTATAGTATTCCTTTGAGCCATCCTGTCAGTGATTTGCTGCAATTTAAAATTAGCATTGAAAATGAGGACTATGCCGAGCAGAAAACTCAATTCTTCACAACTCAAATCGGTAGGTTAGTAAGTTACAATAACTGGCAAAGACAAGTTTATACTCGTTATCATAAAGAGGTATGGCAGTATGACCTTGATGAGAATATACCGAATATTGATTGGTCTGAAGATGGTGCCAGTTATCTTATTCCTGGCATCACTTGGTCAAAAACAAAACGCTCGGGATCGCCCTTAGATCCAAGTGAAGGTTTTCGCCAAACATACAATATAGAAGGGGCTCATTTAAAAGCAGGCTCAGATAATAGTTTCTTTAGGATTCATGCTCGCTGGAATTATATTACCACTTTGAAAGCTAAGCACAGACTGGTTACCCGCGCCGAATTTGGCGCAATTTATGTTGATAGGGATGTAGATTTAGCACCTTCTTTGCGTTTTTATGCGGGTGGCGATCAGAGTATTAGGGGTTTTGCTTATCAATCTATCGGGTCAACGATTCCGTCATCATCTGATCCAGAGCAAGGTGAACCTATTGTTATCGGCAGTACTCGGCTAATGGTAGCGAGCATAGAGTATCAATATTACTTGAACAACAAATGGCGTGTCGCCTTATTTTCTGACGGTGGTAGTGCTGCCAATAAAGGTGAGTTTGAGCCGGTTTACTCTTTTGGTACAGGTTTGCACTATATTTCACCGGTAGGCGCGATAAAGGTTGATGTTGCCTACGGCATTAATGACCATGATAATAAAGATAATGGTTGGCGACTGCATATCAGCATTGGCGCCGAACTATGACCTGGCGAAATAGAACTTATAAGATCACTTATAAGTTTACTTATAAAGTGATGAAGTGGCTAACCTTACTCTTTTGTTTATTCACTGTTTTACTGACCACGCCCATCGGTAGCCAATTAACCATTAGCTTACTGAACAACATTGACGGCTTTAATGCTGATTACAAGGCTGGCTCATTAATAAGAGATATTGAACTTAACTCTTTTCATCTTAACTTAGCAACCTTAGACCTTAAGGTGACAGACTTAGCCGCCAAGATTGATTTTTCTTGTAGTTGGCAGAAAAAACTGTGTATTGAATCATTACAAGTGGCCCGTTTTTCATTTACTTATCTCAACGAAAACAAAGAGGAAAATTCGGAAGACAAAGCTACAGTAAACCCTGCTGCTATAAATCATGATAGCCTGTTTGTTATGCCCTTTGCTATTGAGGCGAAAGCCGTTGCCTTTAACAACAGCCATTTAGTCATTAACCAAACAGTAATAGATATTGAGCAGTTCACCGCGCAAGTAGACATTAAGGCAAGTCAATTTACTATCTTGCAGCCAAATGCCGACAAATTAACCATAGTGCTCGACAAAAATAGCAACAGTAAAAGCATTAGCGCGGAAAAGAGCAAGAGCAAAAACAGTCAACTAAATAATAATGGAAAAGCTAGCACAAATTCAATATATGCTGCTTTTAGTACACTACCAAAAGTCCATTTACCCATATCGTTAAATATTCAACAATTGTTCATTGATAAGTTACGCATAATCGATCATCAAACACTGTACAACAACAACAACAACAACAACAACAACAACACACGAAGTAGTATCCTCAAAAGTGATATGCAATGGCCTTATCAACAGAGCCACCTTAGCGGTACTTGGGTTAAACGTGACGTTAATATCACGGACTTTAAAACTACAACTACAGACTTTGAAATAAAGCAGTCAACACTAAAGACTGAGCTCATACCGCCTTATAAAATTAAGGCAAAGTTGGTTGCCCAACTAGATAAGATATCACATTGGCCACAAGCGTCTGACTCAATTATTGAGCTATCACTGCAAGGCGCTTTTGATAACTTAAGTGTAAATATTGCCAGTAAAGGCAGCGTTATTTTAACCAGTCAAGGGCAAATCAACTTAACGCACCCGCAGCTCCCATTTAAGCTACAGTTATCTGCCGATAAATTGCCCCTGCCCTTATCTTTAGCACAATATGGCAAACCTTCATCACTGTATTTAAAAGTGGTAGGTGATTTAGTTGAACAAACGATTAATTTAACGAGTCAGCTTAATAGTTACGGCTATAAAAATGCAAAATTGCACTTATCAGCTAAACATCAACAAGGTTTAATTACACTTAAAGAGTTAGCCTTTAACGAACAAGGCTCTGATAGCCAAATATCAGTACATGGCAATATTAATTTTCAGTCGAAGTTAACAAGTTGGCAATTATCGGCGAATTCCACCGGTTTTACTTTGCCAAAAATTGATCTTAAGGCTTTAGTATTTCCTGAAGAGACTAACATCAACAATAACAGCACTAATATCAGCACCATCGCTGAAAAAAACTCTGACATTAACACCGCAAGCCAAACCCACTTTATTGAAGATATATTACCGAACGTTATCAACGGTCGACTTTCAGGGAAAATTGCCAGTACTGGCTCTTGGTCTGCATCACAATGGTCGCTCTCGGTAAACGATACAGATGTCTCTGGCACCATCAATGATTCAGCGCTCATTATTCAAGGTGACATCGCTTTAAATCAATCAGGCTACTTTTCATCCGGTGATTTAGCGCAAGGCAAACTGTTAGTTATTTTTGATCAGGACCAATTAACCCTACAAACATTCAATGGTGATAACTGGCATGTTAACGGTCAATTATTTATTGCTGACATGGCTCATTGGTATAAAGAGGTAAATGGCTCTTTCACCAGTGACTTTACCATTAAAGGCAGTAAAGAAGACCCAGTCATAACACTTAATAGTAAATTGAATAACCTGCAATGGCAGAAATTTTATAGCCCATCTCTTGAGGTAACAGCTAGTTATCAGCCCTTTAACAATCACAAAGTCCAGTTAACCTTAAAAAATGCACAGCTAGACATCACCAATAAAAGTGACGAGTTGAGTATGCAAAATATTATTCTTAATGTTTCGGGTGACATTAATCAGCAGAAATTACAACTTGATTGGCAAGGCGACCTTGCTGGCAAGTTGAAATTCACCAGTCAATGGCATGAAGCGCTGAATCAATGGCAAAGTACTATTGAAGAGACAGCTTTAACTTATCAGCAAGAAACTTGGCGTAATAATAACGCTTTTTCATTGAATTTTAATGTCGATAAACAGCAATTATTCATAAGTAAACATTGCTGGCAAGGCACTGGTCTTGATATCTGTTTGCCTAACGATGCCATTATTGGTCAATCCGGTAATATAACACTCGGGTTAAACATGGATTTATCGCTATTTGATGCAGTGGTTTTACCCAAAGATGTGCAACTACAGAGTAGGATTTCAGGTGAGATACAAGCACAATGGTCACCTACTCAAGCAATATCGGCCCAGGCAAAATTTTCTTTGTCATCAGGTAATGTAAAAGTAATTGATGAGTACAATGAACAACAAGTTAGCGAATGGCGCCATGGGGAATTTACCTTCAACATAAACGAAGGGCAATTAACCTGTAAACTTCAGCTACATGACTCACAAGAACAAGCGCTTATTAACATCAACTCAAAAGTTAACTTTATTGATGACTTTCCTATTGATGTTCAAATAGAACTGAATCAATTTAATTTACAACCCTTTCAAGGATTAATAAGTAACGTCGTTAACTTACAAGGCCTAGTAAGCGCCCTGTTAACCGTTAAGGGTACGGTAAAAACGCCATTAATAAACGGTAGTTTAACACTCGATAATGGCGAGTTATTATTAAGCCAAAACCCCAATAAACTTGAACATATTAACGCTGAGCTGCAAATAGAGAATAATCAGGCAAAAATCATCGGCGGTTTTTCGATAAAAGATAACAAGGCAATGCTTAATGGTCAGCTGGCATGGCAAGATGATCTCACCATGGATATCGACCTTTACGCCAAACAACTACCGCTAGTATTTCCGCCACAGTTAGTAATGAAAATATCACCAAGGTTAAATTTTTCCTTGGAAGAAAAAACACTGACAATTACTGGCATGCTCAATGTGCTAGCGGGGAGTTATAATATTGAAAAACTGCCACAAGGCAGTGTCGATCTGAGTGATGATGTCATTATTATTGATGTTCAAGGTAAAGAGGTATTTAAGGAAAAGTCTAGCTTAGCGATCAAAACTGATGTCAGTATCAATATCGCCAAAGAATTTATCGTCTCAGGACAAGGTTTAGAAAGTAATTTATTTGGCCAATTACAGGTAACTCAGCAGCAAAAACAGCCGCTACAACTTTTTGGTATTATTCAATCAGAAAATGGTACTTACCAAGCCTATGGACAAAAGCTAACTATCGATAAAGGGGAATTAACCTTTAACGGCCCGCTCACTAATCCTTATTTTAATTTGCGCGCAAGTAGACATATTAAAGCGGAAGATATTGAAGTTGGACTGCAAATAACAGGTTTAGCTGAAAATTTAGACATGCAACTATTCTCTACACCAACGATGGAATCGCCTGAAATGTTATCTTATTTAGCTCGAGGGCGAGGCTTAGATTCTGGCGGCGGCAGTAGCTCCGCAGCCGCAAGTATGCTGATTGGTTTTGGCGTAACCAATAGCGTAGGCTTATTTGATCAACTAGAGAGGATACCGCTCATTAATAATATTGCTGTAGACACTGAAGGCGAAGGCGACTCTACACAAGCAACCATTAGTGGTTATATTGGTAATCGAGTCTATTTGAAATATGGTATTGGCGTCTATGAGCCTATTAATGAATTAACGGTAAGGTTATTTTTACTTAATCGATTATGGTTAGAAATCGTCAGTGGCATTGAACAATCGAGTGATCTCTATTATTCATTTGATATAGATTGATGGCTATTAGTGAAAGTTTGTGATTGAACAACTGATAATACAAATTATTAGCCATCACCACACTTTCATAACGAACAAATAAAGATTGCGCTAATCTTTTGATTAATGCCTTTTTTATATGTGGCTGTGAAATAGAGATTTGAACTCTATCGTAGGTATTGCGCTACAAACCTTTGACGGTTGTAAATGTTCGAAATGCAAAAAGGCGCTAATCTTTCGATTAGCGCCTTTTCTAAATGTGGCGGTGAAATATAGGTTTGAACTCTACTGTAGGTGTGACGCTACAAACCCTTTGCCTATTTCATATACCATAAAACAAAAAGCCCGTTAATCTTTCGACTAACGGGCTTTTCTGAATGTGGCGGTGAAATAGAGACTTGAACTCTACGTCCTAGGTATTGCGCTACAAACGCTTTGCCGATTTTTAACCGTTTTAAATGCAAAAAGGCGCTAACCTTTCGATTAGCGCCTTTTCTGAATGTGGCGGTGAGATAGAGATTTGAACTCTAGAAGGGCTACAAACCCTTGCCGGTTTTCAAGACCGGTGCTTTCGACCACTCAGCCATCTCACCTGAAGTTAACAAATAAGCGGTTAAAACAATGCTTGCTTGAGAACGAGGCGAATACTAAAGTCTCTCTAATAAGTTGTAAAGCACTATTTTAATATTTACGCTTCTTTTTGCTTAGTTTACTAAATAATAGCCAGTTTGCTTTGTTTTTCAGCACTTTAAATAATATAAAGAAGGATTTACCTAATGACAGTTGAACATACCTGCCGTTGTCCTTGGTTAGACACCACGAAATTAGACTATGTTAAATACCATGATGAAGAATGGGGCGTGCCTGTTCTTGAAGATAATAAGATGTTCGAATACCTAGTACTTGAATCCGCTCAAGCAGGGTTAAGTTGGTATACCATTTTAAAGCGACGTGATGGCTATAGAAAAGCCTTTGCAAACTTTGATGTTGATAAGGTCGCTCAATATACTTCTGCTGATGAAGAACGCTTGGTACTCGACGCTAGTATTATTCGTCACAAAGGTAAAATTGCCGCAACCGTTAATAATGCGAAGTGTTTTATTGCCATACAAAAGGAGTTTGGTAGCTTTATAAAGTATATTTGGGCATTTGTTGATAACAAGGTACAGGTCAGTAATCTAAATCAGCTTAGTGATTATCCTGCTACCTCCCCTATTTCAGATTAATTAAGTAAGGATTTAAAAAAACGGGGCTTCAAATTTGTCGGTTCAACCACTATCTATGCTCACCTTCAAGGCTATAGACCCACATTGTATAATGGTGGTACACTAGGCTCCATAAGCCCTACAAGCAGCATTCCATTAAATTACATTAGCAGTATCTTACCTTAGATTTAGCTCCAGCAAGCAACAGCATGGTTCGTCCATTGAACGCCAGCAAGAACTTTTAAACGACCACCTGATAGCAAACCCACACCTAAAACTACACTCACAGTCTTATCAAGATTTGGCTTTAAGCGCTTATCACGGTAAACAGTTGAATGGTGACTTGGGTTTATTCCTTGAAGCCGTTAAAGCCGACGTTTATCCAGTTGGTACGGTGTTACTAGTCGAAGCTATAGATAGACTGGGTAGAACTGACACATCACAAATGATTCACATCTTAACAGGCATTATAAATGCTGGTATAAGCATAGTCACACTAGAAGACGGTATGACCTATAATGTACACGCCCTTAATGGTGGTGCTCTATACACCTTTTCTGGTAAAATACAGCAAGCCCATGACTACAGTGAAAAGCTATCTAAACGTATCAAAGCAAGCTGGAACATCAAGAAGAAGAACGCCAAGGAACATGGTATACGCCCTATTTTCGGCTTTCCATTCTGGCTAGATAAAGCTGGTGAACTTAAACCCGAATGCCAACCACTACTAGAGCAAATGTTCACAGATTACTTAAGCGGTTTAGGTCAAACCCGTATCGCTGAACGATTACGCTTTGATGAATCTGGTTTGTTACCTGCTATCACCGCTAAAACAGTTAAAAAAACTTTAGCTAATGAAATGGTTATAGGCTTATGGAATGAAGCAGAAGTGTTTCCAAAAGCTATTTCACCTACTTTATTCTACCAAGTCCAAGAAGAACTTAAGAAACGTTCATTTACCCCAGTAGTGACACCAAGGGCATTATTCTTTAGCGGTATTGCTAAATGTGAATGTGGTACTAATCTGACCTTTGCCACAGACTTTAAACGTGGCTACACCAACAGCAGATGTAACAAAAGAACGCGAAGGAAGGAGTCTTGTGATAATAGCCGTAGCATTGCTTACAAGGTCTTTGAATACATACATGAACAGTGTAGTGATAACTGGAAGTATCTATTACTTGAACGCCAGCAACAGACAGATAATGATAGTGAATTACAGGCTCTAGATGGTCTTATAACAGCCCTTGAAGCCAAGGTTAACAAAGTGCTGGACATTCTTATTGAAACACCGTCACAACGTCTACAGAAGCGCTTGACAGACATTGAAAGTGAACTTGAAAAGCAGATTAAACAACGCCACACATTAACCGTAGAAACCACCCTAGCCCCTGACTTTATAACCACTGGTGAACAAGAACTCCTAAACGATGAAGCACTACTTAGTTCAACACTGATTAAATGTAATTATGAAATAACTAGCCATAAAGATGGCACATTAGCTGTTAACTTTGATGATGTTCAATACAAGTATGAAGTACTAAAAGGCTTTAAGAAGAATGGTGTATCGGCTTACAAGACACGATTAATAAATCATTCACTGAACTATTGTACTTGGCTGTAAATCTTACTAACTCTGACGCTAGAATGCTTTACAGGGATGTTATCCAGCTTATTTAGCTGGTGAAACAAGTGTTAAAACCTAAACCGTGACCTTCCTTTCACCCTTATTCATAAAATAAATAGCCAAATACTACACCGAATCTCACTAACCCCTTATAGAATGGCACTTTCACGCAAAAAAACAACAAATAAAAACCATAAATAACATCACCTTAACCACATAATACCTTGAACATAGTCTTGTAATACTGGTTAAATGTTATTACTACCCTGTCTAACTCATAAGTAAAACCGATTGATAACGCCTTATTGATAGATTAAATCCACTATCTTTTTATTGACTTATGTGATAAGCTATGTTAAGTGATTTATTAAAGCGCCTAACGGATTTATTACTTCCATCCCTGTGTTGTTGCAAGTGTCCTGCTTTCCAGTAACCAAACTATAATAATGTAAAAGGTAAACCATAACTTATGGCTCGTATACTTAATACGGTCGTTTGCTGTGTATGCCATGTAAACTTCAAAACCTCTTCTAGCAAGTTCACCGAATGTCCTGCTTGTCGTGATACCACACGAAAGAATACGTTGATAACCAACTTCCCCAAATCATCTTTTGGAAAGTGGCTGGTTCACCGCATTAGTCAAAGTGGTACCTTCAAAGTTATGTCTAGCGGTGTTACTCATTCCTCGTTAAGTGAACTCTACCTACTATGGAAAGCCAGAAGACGCTATAGCCAAAGCTCTTACTGTCACATTAGTGATGAATGGGCTTCTAAGTTATCGCTTCACCTTTGCCACCTATACCCGTTAAAAGGTTCTGTAGGGTGCGTAGGCGAACTGACCACTAGAAACCTAGTGATAGCACCATCCACATTAAATAATCAGTTCAAGAATACTGTATTCAACACTGGCTATTATGTGAAATCCAACTCTACCCTAACCATCAAGCAAGCTAAGAAAATGCTTATTACTCGGTATGGTGCAGAGGTCTTGAAGTTTCAACAGGAACACAACTTACTACCTGTGAACAAAAAACCAATAGCTACTTCATTCAGTATAACTGAGCAGGAGTACACTTTAATCACTATCGCAATAATGGAAGCTACCAGATTAGGTATAGAAGTCTTTCAGGATGATGACAGTGACACCATTTTTAATAGAATCTTAAAAGGAGCCTCTACAATGAACACCATACACACTAAAGCACCAGCAACACTATCACCAGACGAATGTGATGAGGTTAGGTTGTGGTCTACGCACCATAAAGTAAAAGAGTTTTGCGATAAACAGTTATCACTTTATTACTTCTTATCCACCAATGACGATAGGTTTAACTATGTGACCATGCGTGACAAGAACTTTAGTAAAGAAGCGTTGCTGGACTTGGAATCAAGTGGACTGTTACGTGACACATTAATCAATACTTTTGAGAGTGCTGCTATAGGTCAACGGCTTTATACTTTTATAGTAAATGCTTGGACTAGCTTTAACCCTGACAGGCTCCATAAAAACAGTAAGTTTGTCGAGAGTGACGAGTTCTGAAAAAGTGTTTGTAAAAGAGGTTACTATTGTCAAATAATGGTAACTATCCCTCTACAGGTCTTATTCACATTGGACTTAAGGTGGTACAAAAACCTGACTTTTACATTTTCAGTGTAACCTTACCACCACAACCCCCTAACTAAATGGATAACCAGCTAGTGACAGAAGACTCTACCACCTTCACCAAAATCACTTACCAAGGACGGTTACTGGTTATCAACCTAAGCGACTACCCCATGAGATCGCTTATACCCCACACAGATAGCATTACCAATTAAATTCAATCACTTATGGTACGGGGGTATAGCTGGACTAATCGACTTGTCATGGTTATCCCGCGTTTAGTTGTATTTACTTAAACTGCGTTTTACAAACACCTCTTTTCTAGACGATAGCCAGCCACACCCCTTATAAACAAAGAACTTTGATTTAATAGTGACCAAGGTGGATTGCGTTTTACTGTGCTTTACTATAGTTGAATGATGTTTTACTTTACATGCCATACAAGAAAAGCACTAAGCTAATAGCACTTTCCAAAAAATCCCCAGATGAATTCTATGAACCTGCTTTTTTCATCTTGTAGAACTGACCACGACTTAAGCCAATCAATTCCAAAGCACGACTAGCAGACTTACCAGCCTCTATAAGCTCATTCACTTCCTTAAACTTTCTAACTGTTTCAGGTGACTGTTTACGACCAGTATACTTACCATCAGCTTTAGCAGTAGCAATACCAATCCTCTGCTTTTCAAGCATTTCAACACGCATCATTTCAGCTACGCCAGCTAAGGTAGTCAAAATCATCTTACCTGAACTACTGGTAACATCTACACCACCTAAAGCATGAATGAATAACTTAATGCCATTGTCCTTACAGTAGTCTGCAAAGTCTAATACATGCTGAACCTTACGGCCTAAACGTGAAATGTCATAACAGATAACAGTATCACCAGATTTCAAGTTATCAACCATACTATTAAAGGCTGGTCTATCCATGTCCTTACCACTACGCTTATCAGTGAACACCATGTCAGTATCGCCATAGTGCTTTTTAAGCTCAGCTACCTGTTGCTCTACGTTCTGTTCTTCTGTTGATGTTCTTGCATAAATGCACTTCATTCTTACCTGCCTAACTGTCCACTAATCAATGACCCAAAGTATACAGTTCATTTTAAGTCCACTCTACGAGTATAATGTACAGTTTTGTAACTGATACAGATGTATTCTAAGGGCGTGGTTATAATGGACACATCATTCAAGGTAAAGGTTAATTGGATTTCAAAAATGCTACGGAAAGTTAGACAAATACCTTATACGGACTAAGTACCATTACCCTTGCGCAGGGATTTTCCTGTATGGATGATGGGGTCTATTTAAATAGAAGCCAACCTGAGTAATTAGAAAATAAGGCTTTGACAAAGAGCAACTAACACCTTGTTTACTGAAAGATTACCCCCCAAGTTAGAAAGTAATGTGATAGCGTACAGCTAATAGTATTTACTAAGTAGGATTACCCATGAGTCAAGTTACCTTTAACCAGTTGTTAGATGATGTACCTTTATACACACCTGTTGAGGTTTCAGGTTTTCTTTGTGACGACACTGTAAAGCAACAGACATCAAGCTTTACCCCTGCAGGGTACACGCCAGCACCATTCAAAACCACTAGAGTGTCAGGCACATTAAAGCCGAGCCTATACTGTGGCTCTGATGGCTGTAATAACTATACTTACTTCGAGATTCTAACCACTTCAGAACAGCACCTAATACTAGCAAACACAGCAATACACAGATTAGCTTATAGATGCTGCAATTGTGAACAAAAGAGTTATGAGTTTTACCTTGAGATTACCCCCTCAGTGAGTGGAGATGCAGACAATAACACTATCTTCAAAATACAAAAAGTAGGTCAACAACCACGCCACGGTAAGGCTATCCCTAAAAAAGCATCTAAGCTTATTGGCAAGGAAAGAAATCTGTTCTTCAAAGGTTCAATTAGTGAAAACCAAGGTATGGGAATTGGTGCATTCTCTTACTACCGCAGAGTGATAGATTCACAAAAAGACAAAATCTTTGATGAGATTATCAAGGTATTAAACCTAACTACTGGTAACGAAGTCTTAATCCAAGAATTAACAGATGCTAAAGCTGAGACTCAATTCACCAAAGCTGTAGACAAGATTAAAACTGCTTTACCAGATGGTTTAAAAATAAGTGGTTATGACCCACTGAAACTTCTCTACCAAGCGTTAAGTGAAGGTCTTCACAACCATACTGACGAAGAATGCTTAGAGAATGCTCACGACATTAAATTGGTTTTGTTTCAATTCTCAGAAAGATTAGATTCTGCATTGAAAGATGATGCTGAGTTAAGCAGTGCTATCAATCGACTAGCCAGAAAAGGTAAATAACAATGTGTGAACGCTGCCCTTGGCTAGATACTACTAAACCTGACTACGTTGCTTATCACGATGATGAATGGGGTGTACCTGTTCACGATGATAAAGTAATGTTTGAATTCCTTGTATTAGAATCTGCACAAGCAGGTTTAAGTTGGTACACAATACTTAAGAAGCGTGACGGTTATCGTAATTTATTTGCTAACTTTGATGTGACCAAGGTATCCAAGTTCACTAGTGATGATGTAGAACGTTTAATGCTAGATGCCTCAATAATCCGTAACCGACTTAAGATAGAAGCAGCTATCAACAACGCTAAACGGTTTATTGAAATACAGAATCAATACGGTAGCTTTTGTAAGTTCATCTGGTCTTACGTTGATAATAAAACCATTGTAAACAGTGTTAATTCAATCGAAGACTACGTTGCTACTTCACCTATCAGTGACCAATTAGCTAAGGACATGAAGAAGCGTGGGTTTAAGTTTCTTGGTTCAACTACCCTGTATTCGCACCTACAAGCAACAGGATTGATAAACGACCATTTAAATAAATGTTTTAGAAAAGCAGTTGTTTAGACCATTTAATAATGATTACCCACTATAAGCCTCGGGGTTGATTAATGACCATAGTAATGACTGTACAAGAAAACAAGAGATTATAGACAGTTACCAAGCTCTAGGTCTAAAGTGGCGGCAATGTTAACTAGCTTACCTCTGGGTTAGCAGGTTAAACAATGAATTGGTAAATGGCATTATCCCTTGTTACAAAATAAAACATAATATTGCCACTTTTAAACAAAGCAAAGCGTAGTATTTTAAAAATCACCATGCCATAATATGTCATAAGGAATTAAGTTAGTGTAAGTCAGTTATTCAGTTAAATAAGAGTAAAAACTTGAACTTATCTAAAATGACCTTATCTATATAACTAGAATTAAATTCTTAAGGAAGTTTTATGCAATCTAATATGGGTTTTCAAACGGCGAGCCACAGTTCGGCGATAGAAATTAATAAAGTATTGAAAAATACTTACATGTTGTTATCTATGACACTAGCGTTTAGTGCCGTAACAGCAGGCATTTCAATGGCAATGAACCTACCATCCGGTGCTGCGCTTGTTATGACGTTAGTGGCTTTTGGTTTAATGTTTGTTGTTAACAAAAAAGCTGATTCAGCCAGCGGCATCTATTGGATTTTTGCTTTTACCGGTTTAATGGGCGCTTCTTTAGGGCCAATGTTAAGTGCTTACGCGGCAATGCCTGGTGGCGGCGCGTTAATTATGCAAGCTCTTGGCGGCACAGCATTAATATTTTTTGCACTTTCAGGTTATGCACTAACCAGTAAAAAAGACTTCTCATTTATGGGCGGCTTCTTAATGGTAGGTATGATTGTGGCGTTAGTAGCAATGGTTGCTAATATCTTCTTTCAAATTCCAGCGCTTTCTTTAGCTATCAGTGCAGCAATCATTATGATTATGTCTGGCTTAATCTTATTTGATACTAGCCGTATTATTAATGGTGGCGAACGTAACTATATTCGCGCAACTATTTCATTATACTTAAGTATCTATAACATTTTTGTACACTTACTTATGTTATTAGGTGTATTAGGCAACGATGATTAGTTAACACTAAAAAACTTGTCTTAAAAAGAGTTATAATCATTTATACTCTTTTACAAACAAAGAGCCTCGCAATTGCGGGGTTTTTTTTACTCTTCTTTACCCTTATATTGCCGTTTCTATCTATTTATAGTTTGGATGTGTTGTGAAAACTCTTGCTGTAGTAATAACTACTCCCCCTTATAGCCACTTAACAATTACCGCGTTAACTTATGTCGAGGCGGCATTAGTGGCTGGCATTAATGTTATTGGTGTGTTCTTTTACCAAGATGGCGTGATGCATGCCAATGAAGACATTAGTATTGCTAGTGATGAATACCAAGCTATTGCGCACTGGCAACGACTACAGCAGCAATATCAGTTACCCCTGCATATTTGCATTACCGCTGCAGAAAAGCGTGGTATAGCTTGTGATGCGATAGACAATGACAAAATAAATAACGCTTTCACTGTCTCAGGTTTAGGTGAGTTAGTTGAACTAACAACAAAAGCTTCACGCTTGGTACAGTTTTAATGATCTCAATAGAACAACAAAGCTCTTCATCCGCACAAGCAAATGGCCTAGCCATTATTAACAGTAAAGCGCCTTTTAGTAGCACCCATGGGAAAGATGCCCTGGATATTGCATTAATATTTGGCTCATTTGAGCAAAAGGTTTCGCTTTTTTTTCAAGGTGATGGCGTTTATCAGTTAATTGCTGATCAAGATGGCAGCTTACTTGCTATTAAAGATTATTTAAAAACATTTTCGGCTTTTGAATTTTATGATATTGAAGATATTTATGTTTGTCAGCAATCATTAAGCAATCGTCAACTTGATGAAAATTTTCATATTGATGAGGTAAAAGTATTATCTAGCATTGAGTTTAGCGCAGCACTTAACCGTCATCAGCATGTGCTAAGGTTTTAGAGTTTTAAGGCTTTATATTTATTTTTATTTAAGGAAACAAACATGAGTACTTTACATTTAGTTCGGCAATCGGCTTTTGCTAGTAATGACTTTGCCCAGTGTTTAAGCGTGCTAGATCATCAAGACTCTGTAGTATTAATGGACGATGGTTGCTATAACCTTAAACATCCGTTGATGGATAGCTTAATCAAACGAGTTGATGGCTCAGTTAATATCAATGTAGTTGTCAGTCATGCCCAAGCGAGAGCTATTGAAATCATAACTGCGGTCAAGGCTATTGAAATTAGCGATGTTGTTGAATTAACCTTTACCCATAAAAAAGTGATCACATGGCAATAGCACTAACTTTTCAAAACAAAATTATTCCAACAGATAAGCAAGGTTATTTACTTGACCATCTTTTATGGCAGAAAGACTTAGCGCTTGTTATGGCAGAGCATGATGATTTTGTGCTGACAGATGCCCATTGGGAAGTGATTGATTTTGTCAGACAGTTTTACCTCACCTATAACACCTCTCCTGCTATCAGGGCATTAACCAAAGCGATGAAAGCTGAGTTTGGCGAAGCTAAGGCTAGCAGTCGTTATTTGTATAAGTTGTTTCCTGAAGGTCCCGCTAAGCAAGCGACAAAATATGCGGGTTTACCAAAACCTGCTCGTTGTATTTAAGACTGGTAATATTGTCTTAAATACAAAATATACAACAAGTTAATTTTTATACTTTAATATTCACGTTAAAGCCACTGTTACCCGTAGGTGCTTGAACACTATTTATACTTGCCGATTGAATGAGCTGTAACGCCATTTTTCCTTCCGCTACTTGGTTGTTTTTAGCCAGAGCAGCAGTAAGTAATTCAGCACCCGATGTTGATTGTGCTGCAACAGAAGTATTTTGATTTAAGCTGATAGACATAGCCCTACTCTCAATATGTTAGTTATCAATATATCTATATCGGCAAACCCATTAATTACTTAAGCACTAATTGTTGAATAAGTACTAAAACGAGTTTTGATGATAAAAAAAGGCGCATATTATATTAATAATATGCGCCTTTTTATTAACTTAGCTTTCGCTAGTTATTATTTTAGCGGTAATGACGGAACCGTAATTCCAGACATTTCAAGCATCACTTGCACAACTTGACAGCTATAACCAAATTCATTGTCATACCAAACGTATAATACTGCACGATCACCATCAACAATTGTTGCTTGTGAATCAACAACACCGGCATAACGTGAACCAACTAAATCGCTAGAAACGATTTCGCTAGATGCTGTGTAATCAATTTGATTTTGTAAAGGTGAGTTTAATGACATATTACGTAAATAATCATTTAACGCTTCTTTATCAGTTGATTTTTTAAGGTTCAAGTTCATGATAGCCATTGAAACATTTGGCGTAGGAACACGAATTGCGTTGCCTGTTAATAAACCTTTAAGCTCAGGTAATGCTTTAGCAACTGCTTTTGCTGCACCCGTAGTACTGATAACCATATTTAATGGTGCACTACGACCACGACGAGGCGCTGGATGGTAATTATCAATTAGGTTTTGATCATTTGTATATGAATGGATAGTTTCCACATGACCATTGCGAATACCGTATTCATCGTTAATCGCTTTTAATACTGGTGTAATGGCGTTAGTCGTACAACTAGCCGCAGAGATCATTTTATCTGAAGCTAAAATCATATCGTGGTTAACACCATAAACGATGTTTTTGATATCGCCTTTAGCTGGGGCTGTTAGTAAGACTTTAGCAACACCTTTAGATTTAAGATGTTGGCCTAAACCATCTTCATCAGTCCAGATACCTGTGTTATCAACAACTAAAGCGTTATTGATACCATATTCAGTGTAATCAACTTCTGCTGGAGATTTTGCATAAATAACTTTGATAAAAGCACCGTTGGCTTTAATTACGTTATTTTCTTTATCGATAGTAATGCTGCCATTAAAAGCACCATGAACTGAATCACGACGTAGTAAACTTGCACGTTTTTCTAGATCATCGCCGCCTTTACTTGGACGTAAAACGATAGCGCGAAGGTTTAACTTCGCATTTGGGCCGGCACGTTCGATTAATAGACGTGCTAAAAGACGACCAATACGACCAAAACCATAAAGGACTACGTCTTGGCTTTTTTGATCTGAATTTTCGCGGCTTTCTACCGTAAGTTCTTTATCTAAATATTGTTCAATGGATAGATCATTGGCTTTACCAAGGTATAAATAGTTATAAGCAAGCTTACCTAAATCGATGCGAGCTGGTGCTAAGTCCATTTTATTAATTGCTTCAATAAAAGGGAAGCTTTCACGTAAACGTAATTTACTCTCTTCATGTAGAGCAACAGACTTATGCGCTTTAATAATATCAATAGGAGACGCGTTTAATAACTGACGTCCGTACACTGAAATTTCAATGCCCTTGTTGCGATACAGCTGTCCAATAATGGGTTGCATATTTTCTGCGAACGTTTGACGCTCTTGCCAGCTTGCTTGATATTTTTCCTCAAGATGAGAAGTCATTACTTAAACCTTTTATTTCAGTCAATTAAACAATAGGCTATTATCATAGTGTGCTAGGGTCGATAATAGCTAGTTAGGTATATATTCAGAGGCGTATTGTAATTCAGTATGAAATATTTCTCTACTGGTTACAAAAATCTTTTTGGTATTTTTATGATTAATTTTCGAGAGCTAAAGTTGCTAAAACATTTCACTGTAGCCAAGTGCTGGCCTATCATCCTAGTGCTATCTCTTAATGGCTGTAATGACAGTGTTAATTTGGTGCAACTGTGTAATGAAAATGAAGAAATATGTAATGAATTTGGTCACGACAGCTGGTGTAAAACTCAACGAATAGAAGTCGCATTAGCGCGAATTAATGTCAAAAATAATAATCTTGATGCCGATAAATACACTCTACTTGTAGCTTACGAAGGCTATATTAAATGTATGTCGCTGGCATCTCAGATCCAACACATTAAATTAAAAGAAAAAACTACGCTGAGAAAAAATAATTTATTAAAAGCTAAAGTTAACTTATCACTATTGGCCGAGAAAAGTGTTAATTCTAAGCACCCTCACCTGCTTTATTATCACTGGTCAAGAAACTCTAACGAATTGGCTTTACAGGAGTTTTTAAAACTAGAGGGAACGCCGATTCTTGAAAATTCAACCGCGCAGCTTCATTTAGCGACGTATTATATAAAACGAGACAGTAAGAAAACCTTAGGTTTGTTATACCGTGCTCTAGAGCTTCACCAACCAGGAACTGAACTCTCTACTGAAATAGTACAAACACTTGTCACAATCTTCACTAAGAAAAGACAATATAAGCAAGCATATATTTGGTTACGCATATATCAGCTTTTACAAGATAAACCCAATGAAATGATTGAGACTAGTCTGAGTAGTTATCAGCAAGTAAACACATTAGATGCAGACTTTCTAGATAAAGTCGCGAAGGCTACTTTAGCGAAAATTGAAGCGGGACAATTTGTTAGCCCGAGTTATTAACCCGATTCTTAGTCAAAATTAAATGCTTGGTATAAAGGGGAAGTTAAAGCCTTTCAATCTTTCATAATGAAAGGCTTTAGAAGGTGTTTACTTAGCTTGGAAGTTTAAACTCAGTGAGTTAACGCAATAGCGTTTACCCGTAGGTTTTGGACCATCATCAAATACATGACCGAGATGAGATTGACAGTTTTGACACTGAATCTCTACCCGCTGCATTCCGTGAGAGTCGTCAGTAATGAAAGCAACTTGGCTGGCAATATTAGCAAAAAAGCTCGGCCAACCACAACCTGCATCAAACTTACTTTCACTGGTAAATAAAGATTGCTCACAGCAGGCACAATGATATGTACCTTGCTGCCAGTGATCATTATAAATGCCACTAAAAGGTTGTTCCGTAGCCGCTAACCGACAAACTTTAAAGGCATCTTCACTTAGTTTATTTTTATAATCATCATTATTTTTCATAATTTAAACCCTACCTTTAAAATATTAACTGTCCAAGGTTAGCTAGTAACTCTTTACTAGAGAATTAACTCGCAACTTAACTAGCTACAAGGATAGTTTCTCTTTCCTTGGTTGACCATTGCACATGATATTTTTTACCTGAGGCTTTATCAATACGCTCAAAAGTATGGGCACCAAAGAAGTCTCGTTGGGCTTGCAACAAATTAGCGGGCAATGTTTCACTGCGCATTGAATCGTAATAAGCAAGTGAAGAAGACAAAGCGCCAATCGGTACACCTTGCATAGTTGCAGAGCAAATAGCTTTACGCCAATTTAGTTGACGGTCATTAAGTTCCTTAACAAAATACGCATCAAGTAATAAGTTATCTAAATTCTCATTCTGCTGATAAGCATTCATTATTGACTGCAAAAATGCCGCTCGAATGATACAACCTGCACGCCAAATTTTAGCAATGCTGGCAAAATCTAGCGTCCAACCATGTTCTTTAGCTGCAAGTTTCATCAACTGAAAACCTTGAGCATAAGCACAAATTTTAGCGCAATACATAGCATCATGTAATTGCTCAATAACTTCTTCCTGCTCCGCTGCAGTCAAAGGTGCTTGTTGCGGACCAATAAGCAATAATGATGCTTCAGTTCTGAGTTCTTTAAATGAAGAAATAGAACGCGCGTAAACGGCTTGAGCAATGGTCGGTGCTGGACACCCTACTTCTAAACTGCTCATTGCAGTCCAAAGGCCAGTGCCTTTTTGCCCAGCTTTATCTAAAATCAATTCAACCAGCGGTGTATCAGTATCCGATGATTTATGACGTAATACTTCTACAGATATTTCCATTAAGTAACTATCTAATGGGCCATCATTCCATTTAGCAAAAATATCAGCAATTTCATCGCCACTTAAATTTAAACCAGACTTTAACACATGGTAGGCTTCACAGATGATTTGCATATCCGCATATTCTATGCCGTTGTGCACCATTTTAACGTAATGGCCAGCTCCCGCGGGACCAATATAAGCAGCGCAAGGCTCACCTTCAGTGATCACTTGCCCTGGCTCGGTACGGTCGAGAGGTTTACCCGTTTTTGCATCGACTTTAGCAGCAATAGCTTCCCAGATAGGTTTAACGCGAGCCCAAGCATAAGGTGAGCCACTTGGCATTAATGATGGGCCAAAACGTGCACCAACCTCGCCTCCTGAAACGGCGGAAGAAAACAACAAGAAATTACTCTTGTACTTTTCTTCTCTAGCTACCGTATCAAGCCACAAGCTGTTACCGGTATCAATAATAATATCGTCTGGCTGAATACCGGCACCAATAAGATTTTCACATACTTGGTCAACAGGCGCTCCCGCAGGGACACTTAAGACAATTAAGTGAGGTGCTTTAAGTTGCGACAATAACTCAGTATAAGAAGAACAACCGTACACACGTGGCGTGCCGGTAGTATTCTCTACTTCGTCTTGAGCAATTACCGCTTGAACTTTTTCATCACTTAAATCAAATGCTGCAATATTAAAACCATTATCAGCTAAATTAAGTACTAGGTTTTTACCCATAACACCAAGGCCAATAAAGCCAATGTCACACAAAATTTTATCTTGTGTCATAAATATTTATCCTCTGTCAAATAAGGTCGAGAGACTAGGCTCACTGCTATTATTCAAAATTTTGCGCATTCTATCACGCTATTTCAAAAGTATTGTACAAAATGCGCAATTAATTAAGCTATAAATGAGTAATTTGGTAATTAAAACAAAACAACGAGTGAATTGTGAAATATTTAGTCATAATAGCTATCTTTATCTTGTAATAATCTCAAAATGGTGTAATTTTACTACATATTGAATTTGAGAGGTTCACCATGAAAATTAGAGTTGGTATTAATGGTTTTGGCCGTATTGGCCGTTTTGTATTTAGAGCTGCTGCTGAGCGTAATGACATTGAAGTTGTTGGTATTAACGATTTAATGGACATTGAGTACATGGCCTATATGTTGAAATATGATTCAACACACGGTCGCTTTAAAGGCACTGTTGATGTAATTGACGGACAGTTAGTTGTTAATGATAAAGTTATTCGAGTAACAGCTGAACGTAACCCTGAAGATTTAAAATGGAATGATATTGAAGTAGATGTGGTAGTTGAGTCTACCGGTTTATTCCTAACTGATGAGACAGCACGTAAACACATCACTGCCGGTGCTAAGCAAGTTGTATTAAGCGCGCCTTCTAAAGATGACACACCTATGTTTGTTTGCGGCGTTAACTTAGATAAGTATGACGGCGAAGATATTGTTTCAAATGCTTCATGTACAACTAACTGTTTAGCCCCTATTGCTAAAGTACTCAATGATAATTGGGGCATTCAAGATGGCTTGATGACTACAATTCATGCAACAACAGCAACGCAAAAAACAGTTGATAGCCCTTCAGCTAAAGATTGGCGTGGTGGTCGTGGTGCAGGGCAAAATATTATTCCTTCATCAACGGGTGCAGCCAAAGCTGTTGGTAAAGTTATACCAGAATTAAATGGTAAATTAACCGGTATGGCATTCCGTGTACCAACCCCTGATGTATCAGTGGTTGATTTAACGGTTAACTTAAAAAAACCAGCAACTTACGCTGAAATTTGTCAAGCAATGAGCGCTGCCGCTGAAGGCGAATTAAAAGGTATTTTAGATTACACTGAAGATGCTGTTGTTTCTAATGACTTTATCGGTGAAACCTGTACTTCTGTGTTTGATGCTACAGCAGGTATCTCACTAACAGATACTTTCGTAAAAGTGGTTTCTTGGTATGACAATGAAATTGGCTACTCAAACAAAGTACTAGACTTAGTTGCCTTTATTCACCAATATGAAAAATAATTGCACTTTATAATAAAAAATGGTGTAAATAAAAAAGCTAGGTCATTGACCTAGCTTTTTTTATGCCTTTATTTCGTGCTAACAATACTAACTCACTAGTGTTTAACGAATAGATGCATTGATTTGTTGTAAAACCAGTTGAGGATCATCTGCTTTAGTAATTGGGCGACCGATCACCAAATAGTCTACGCCAACATCTATTGCTTGGCTTGGTGTCATGATACGCTGTTGATCATCTTGTGCTGAGCCCGCAGGTCTTATGCCCGGAGTAATCAATTTAAACTCTTTGCCTAAATTCAGTTTTAATTGCTCCGCTTCCCATGCGGAACAAACTACACCGTCTAAACCACTTTGCTTTGTTAAATTAGCTAAGAAGTTAACTTGCTCAGCCGGTGTCTTATTAATGCCTAAACCACGTAAGTCGGCTTCATTCATACTCGTTAGTACAGTAACAGCTATTAATAACGGTGCATCTTTGCCGTAATTATCTAATGCCTGTTTAGCTTTAGTCATCATTTGACTACCGCCGCTTGCATGAACATTCACCATCCAAACACCTAAATCGGCAGCAGCCGTGACGGCTTTTGCTACCGTGTTTGGGATATCATGAAATTTAAGATCAAGAAAAACATCAAAGCCCTTCCCTGTAAGCGTTTTAACAAATTCAGGGCCAAAATACGTAAACATTTCCTTGCCCACTTTCAAACGAGCATCAGCGGGGTTTATCTTATCTACAAAAGATAATGCATCTTGTTTTTTATCAAAGTCTAAGGCGACTACTACTTTTGGATCGTTCATGGAAATTCCTATTCTTAAAAACAATAGATTCCCGATATCTCTTCACATGGAAAGTTCGGGAATGACAATAAGTTTAGTATTAGTAGCTAACTTAAATTCAAGCTAGTTATTAAAACTAATAATGATTCGTTTCAACGTTGTAAAGTACAAGAGCAAAGAGAAAGCACGGAGCTGACGATAGTCAGTGAGTACCTTCGATGAAGCTCTTGTGTTTTACAACAAAGAAAGGGATTATTATTCCCCTTCGAGGCCTCGGATGGGCTTGAGTTGTTCCCACTCATGACATGATGGGCATGACCAATAATGAATTTGGCTATTAAAACCACAACTCCGGCAACTATATCTGTGTTTGATTTTTAAATACTCACCAATTAACTCTTTAATTAAATCTAAACTAGCATTGTTAACATCATCTGTTTGTGTCATTTGCATATTAACAAAATGTTCAAAGCCACGGATAGTTGGCCTACGCTTTAACGCCGATAAGATAAATTCTAAGGCTTTTTTGTTGCTGTGCTTTTGCTCTACGTAGCTCAGGTAACAAATTAACGCGCCAGAGCTGGCAGTTTCATCATAAACCTTTTTAATAAAGCTATAGAATTCTTCTAAGGCATCCAATCGCGTATAACAAGCTAACATGGGTTCAATCACATCAGGAAAAAACTCATTATCTTGATGGTAAATAGCTTGATAACATTTAGCAGCTAATTCACATTGCTGATGATTTTCATAAATTTTGGCCATAAGCCAATTAGCACGACATGAATTAGGATCGAGTAAAAGTGCTTGCTCTAATAACTCAATGACTTCAATGAATTCATCTTGTTCAAAAGCGGTAGTCGCTAATTCACAGTAAAAGTTAGCTAAGGTATGCAGTAAGCGTTTATCATTATGCTTTACGACTAATTTTTTTCTATTTATGCCATACTGCCAATCTTTTGTTGATTGAAATATTTTCAATAAATACGATAACGATTTTAAGCCATAATCTTTCGACTTTAATAACTTGGTAAACATAGTTTCCGCGCGATCATATAAACCCGCACTCAAAAAATCTTTGCCTAACTCAAACACAGCTTGTTGTTTATCTTTAGTCGGTAGGTGATTAAGCCTAACTAGGTGCTCATGTACTTTTAAGGCACGGTCTAACTCGCCACGTTTACGAAATAAATTTGCCATAGCAAAATGAGCTTCAACACTATCATCCTCAACTTTTAGCGCATCAAGCAGTGAATCAATGGCTTTATCTTGCTGGTTAGATAGCAAGTAATTTAAACCCGTTGAGTATTTTATTGATAGGTCTTGTTTTGCCGTTTGTTGGTTTTGTTTAATGCTATTACGGCCCATAAACCAGCCATAAGCCATGGCAACGGGTAATAATAAAAAAAGTAGTTCAATCATTAGAGCTCTTGAGACATGTGTATAGAAAATTAAGAAAGTGCAGTGTTAAATCAAATAACACTATGCTTCTTGAGATTTGTTTTTCGCCAGTGCTTTTTTACTTTTTCGTACAATACGCCAAGCAATAGTCACCAATAAACCTAATAAAAAACCTAGACCGGTAAATAAACTCACCGCGGCAGCTACAGTTAATTCTGTGCGTGCAATTAAGTAATTTAAAGTCAGTAACTGATGGTTTTGGCTACCAAAAATAAATGCTAGCGCGAGTAAAACTAAAATAAAAAAGAGTGTTATATATAATCGCACTTTATTCTGCCTTATTAAATTTTGCCAAAAAAAAACGACATGGTTAACATGCCGTTTATTATCTAATTTTTTAGTTAGCTTTGCAATTTATGCTACTGAAAGATTAACTCTTTCACGTAACTCTTTACCAGGCTTAAAGTGAGGAACGTATTTTCCACTTAACTCAACAGACTCACCCGTTTTTGGATTTCTTCCAACTCTAGGTGCGCGATAATGCAATGAAAAACTACCAAAACCTCGAATTTCAATACGCTCACCTTTTGATAAAGATTGCGCCATTAATTCTAAGATTTCTTTAATCGATTTTTCCACGTCTTTCGCGGATAAATGACTTAATTTATCGGCTAATTTTTCAATAAGTTCTGACTTAGTCATGCTCGACCCTCAGTATTTACCTAGCACCGCGCAACTTTACTAATCGTAAAAGTTGGCTCCGCCGATGGCGTTTAAAATAAGAAAAGAGTATCACCACGATAGTGATAAATACTCTTTTCACTTGCTGTAATAATTACAGCACCATTGCAAAGTAAAACTATTTCCGGTTAAGGAATATTAGTTTTTAGCGTTTTTAAACGCTGCAGCCATAGCACTTAAACCAGTTTCTTCAACTTGATTTAGGTTATCCATTGCTTCACGTTCATCAGCTTGATCTTTTGCTTTGATAGATAAGCTAATAGTACGGTTCTTACGATCCACACCCATAAACTTAGCTTCAACGTCGTCACCAACTTTTAATACTGCAGATGCATCTTCGATACGGTCTACAGAAATGTCGCCAACACGTAGGTAACCTTCAACACTTTCAGCTAACTCAATAGTTGCGCCTTTAGCATCAACTGCAGTTACCTTACCAGTAACAATAGCACCTTTTTTCTTATCTGTCAGATACATATTGAACGGGTCGTCTTCAGCTTGTTTAACGCCTAACGAGATACGCTCACGTTCTGGGTCAACTTGAAGAACGATTGCATCGATTTCGTCGCCTTTCTTATAATCACGAACGGCTTCTTCGCCACCAGCCCATGAAATATCAGATAAGTGAACTAAACCGTCAATGCCGCCGTCAAGACCGATGAAGATACCAAAGTCAGTAATTGACTTGATCTTACCTGATACTTTGTCGCCTTTGTTGAAGTTTTTAGCAAACTCTTCCCAAGGGTTAGCAATACACTGTTTAAGACCTAAAGAAATACGACGACGTTCTTCGTCAATTTCTAGTACTAGAACTTCAACAGAGTCACCTAAGTTAACAACTTTAGATGGGTGGATGTTTTTGTTAGTCCAATCCATTTCAGAAACGTGAACTAAACCTTCAACGCCTTCTTGGATTTCAACAAAACAACCGTAGTCAGTTAAGTTAGTTACGCGACCAGAAAGTTTAGAACCTTCTGGGTAACGGTTAGCAATTGCTACCCATGGATCTTCGCCTAACTGCTTCATACCTAGAGATACACGAGTACGCTCACGGTCGAATTTCAATACTTTAACTTGAATTTCATCGCCAACATTTACGATTTCACTTGGGTGCTTAACACGTTTCCAAGCCATATCAGTGATATGTAATAAACCATCAATGCCGCCTAAATCAACGAATGCGCCGTAGTCAGTAAGGTTCTTAACGATACCTTTAACTTCTTGGCCTTCGGCTAATGATTCAAGTAATTCATCACGTTCTGCACTGCCTTCAGCTTCAATTACAGCACGACGTGAAACAACTACGTTATTACGCTTTTGATCAAGCTTAATAACTTTGAATTCTAAATCTTTACCTTCAAGGTGAGCAGTGTCACGTACTGGACGAACATCTACTAATGAACCTGGTAAGAAAGCACGGATATTGCTAACTTCAACAGTGAAACCACCTTTAACTTTACCGTTGATAACACCGATAACAGTTTCTTTTTCTTCGTAGGCTTTTTCAAGCACTTGCCATGCTTCGTGACGTTTAGCTTTTTCACGAGATAAAATAGTTTCACCGAAACCATCATCAGTTGCATCTAGAGCTACGTCAATCTCATCACCAACAACTACTTCAAGTTCACCAGCAGCGTTTTTAAATTGATCAATTGAGATAACACTCTCAGATTTAAGGCCAGCATCAACAATAACATTGTCTTTGTTAATGGCTACGATTGTACCCTTGATAATTGAACCAGGGCGTGTTTCGATTTCTTTTAAACTTTCTTCAAAAAGTTCTGCAAAATTTTCCATCATAACTTGTAATAACTCAGCTATTAATCCAGTCAACGTCAATGTTTCATGGGGTGGTTAAGTATGCCCAGTGCATCCATACAGTAGGCTTTCAAATAAAAGTTCTTTAAGGCTAGCAGGTATTAGTGATTTAGCTAACTTAAAGGTGTGTGTATTCCGTTTGCTTTACGTTAACTTGCCATTGGCAAACATAAGGATTTCATTGACCACTTCCGTAATGGAAAGCTCAGTAGAATCAATAGTTAACGCACCCTCTGCCGGGATAAGTGGAGCTACCTTGCGGTTTTGATCTCGCTCATCTCGTTGACGTATGTCATTCAAAAGGCGACCGATATTAACATCTATCCCCTTTTCTTTCAACTGATTAAATCGTCTTTGTGCGCGTTCTTCTGCGCTGGCAGTTAAAAATATTTTTACTTCGGCTTGCGGGAAAACAACAGTGCCCATGTCTCGACCATCAGCAATTAAACCAGGACTGACACTGAATGCGCGTTGTCTACGTAATAAGGCTTCTCTAACTCGTGGGAATGCGGCTACTTGTGAAGCTAACTCACCAATTTCTTCCGTACGGATGATATCGGTAACGTTCTCACCTTCTAAAATAACTTTCGCTTCACCTTGACTATTAATTTCAAATTGAACATCTAAATGAGCGGCCATAGGGACAAGCGGCTCTTCATCATCTAATGAAAGCTGATGGTGCTGAATTGCCACCGCTAGCACGCGATAAATAGCACCGCTATCTAACAAGTGCCAACCTAACTGATCCGCGACTACCCTAGCAACGGTTCCTTTACCTGCGCCACTTGGGCCGTCTATAGTAATTACTGGAGTGCTTTCCTGCATAAATTTTTATCCTAACATCGAAAATCGGCGAAATTATACGGGATTTACAGTGTAAAATCCCGTAAAAATCATATCCTGTAACTATTTAACAGTAAAAATTAACAAGAGACTTGCGCTAACTTATCAAAATAATCAGGAAATGTTTTAGCCGTACATTTAGGATCATTAATGGTTACAGGCGTATCACTTAGTGCAACGAGAGAGAAACACATTGCTATTCTATGATCGTCATAGGTATCAATTTCAGCATGTTTTAGTGATTTAGGTGGCGTAATTGAAATATAATCTTTACCTTCAACCACCTCAGCCCCTACTTTTCTAAGTTCCGTAGCCATGGCGAATAGTCGATCCGTTTCTTTAACTCGCCAGTTATAGATATTTCGAATGGTTGTTGTACCCGTCGCAAATAGAGCCGTAGTTGCAATAGTCATTGCGGCATCAGGGATATGATTCATGTCCATATCAACTGCGGTTAACGGTTTTCCGATAACTGTGATCGACTCATCATGCCAATGAATTTCTGCGCCCATTTTTTCAAGTACATCAGCAAAATGCTTATCACCCTGAACACTGAGTTTACCGACACCATGCACGGTAACTTCGCCACCTTTGATAGCACCAGCAGCTAAGAAATATGATGCAGAAGATGCATCTCCTTCCACCATATATTTTTCTAGTGCTTGATATGATTGATTACTGCTAACATTGAAAGATTTATAGTCATTATTTTGAACATTGACACCAAATCTACGCATAATATCAAGGGTAATATCAATATAGGGTTTGGAAACTAATTCACCATCAATTTCGATTGTAGTATCAGTCCCTAATAAAGGGGTAATCATTAATATTGCCGTTAAAAATTGACTCGAGATAGAACCATCAATGGTAATACTATTGCCAACTAAGGTTTCACCTTTTATTTTTATCGGCGGGTAATCTTTATTTTCCAAGTATTCTATATCGCTGCCAAGCTGCGCTAAAGCATCAACTAAATGACCTATTGGGCGCTCTTTCATTCTTGCTTCGCCAGTTAAGATATATTCACCTTCACTCGCGGCAAGTGCTGCACACAACGGGCGCATCGCGGTTCCCGCATTGCCTAGGAATAGCTCCAATGGCTCTTTAGTTTTAAAAAAACCATTATTGCCAACAACAGTACATTCTGTGCCACAATCACTTAACGTATATTTAATACCAAGAATTTTTAACGCGTTTAACATATGGTTAATGTCATCACTCACTAATAAATTAGTAATTTTAGTTGTCCCATTAGCTAAAGCCGCAATTAATAATGCACGATTAGATAAACTCTTAGAGCCAGGTAAAAAAATCTCTCCATTAATTTTATTTATTGGCTTTAATGTTAATTGCTCCACTTTAACGATTCCTCTTTTCAAATTGTTGCATAAACTCAATGAGTGCTTGTACACCTGCAAGTGGCATAGCGTTATATATACTTGCACGCATACCACCAACAATTCTATGGCCTTTAAGTGCCGTTAAACCCGCAGCTTCAGATTCAGTTAAAAATTTCTCATTTAAGCTGTCATCTTTTAACCAAAAGGGAATATTCATTTTACTACGATACTGACTTTCAATGTGATTAAGGTATAGTTCGCTATTATCAATCGCTTGATACAGTAGCTCAGCTTTCACCTGATTTACTTTAGCAATTTCCTTAACACCGCCCATATCTTTGAGCCACTCAAAAACTAGACCGGCAAGATACCAAGCATACGTTGGCGGGGTGTTATACATAGAGTCATTATCTGCAGCGGTTTTATAATTCATAATACAAGGCGTGGCGACTTGAGCATGACCAAGTAAGTCTTCTCGAACAATAACAATGGTTAAACCAGACGGGCCGATATTTTTTTGTGCGCCGGCGTAGATCAAGCCAAATTTACTAACATCTATTTCATGGGATAAAATAGTAGATGACATATCAGCAACTATAGGCACGCCATTGGTTTCTGGAATGGTATTTATTTCGAGACCATTAACCGTTTCATTTGGACAATAATGTACATAAGCGGCATCAGGATTAAGTGGCCATTCTGAGCTAGCTAAAAGGCTGGAGTTACCCTTTGTGTCTTGATTAATGTTAATAACATTTATGTCACCAAAGTTTTTTGCTTCAGCAACCGCAGCTTTTGACCAAGAGCCAGAGACAATGTAATCAGCAGACTTACCCTGAGGTAATAAGTTAAGCGGGACAGCAGAAAATTGACCTCGTCCACCGCCATGACAAAATAGTACTTGATAATTATCAGGAATAGACATTAGCTCACGTAAGTCAGTTTCTGCTTTTTTAGCCATGGTCATGTAAATACCACTGCGGTGACTAAGCTCCATCACAGAGCTTCCGGTATCTTGCCAATTAGTAAACTCTTGTTGTGCTTTTGCCATTACCGCTGTAGGTAACATGGCCGGGCCAGCGCAAAAATTAAAAACTTCAGACATAATCTTTCCTAATCGCTTAACTACTATTTTCAAAAATATTATCTAAAATAGTATTTTTATTAATAAAATCACATTAAAAAAGGCGGTTATTAGCCGCCCTTTTAAGTATTAATTCAACAACTACTCTTGAGTGTCGTCTTGTGTGCTATCCGCATCATCCTGTTGAGCACTATGCTCGGGATTATGCTCACTACTCGTTTCAACTATTTCGTCACCCTCGGCAACTTCTTCAAGTTGTTCTGGCTCCTCAATTTCATCAATACGTTGTAGTGCAACTACATGCTCATCATCAGCAGTACGAATTAGTCGTACCCCTTGAGTATTACGACCGATAACACTAACCTCATTAACGCGAGTACGTACTAAAGTACCGTTATCAGTAATTAGCATGATCTCATCAAGTTCTTCAACTTGCACCGCGCCAACGACTTTACCATTACGTTCGCTAACCTTGATAGAAACAACACCTTTGGTTGCTCTACTCTTAGCTGGATATTCAGCTAAGTCAGTTCGCTTACCAAAACCATTTTCAGTAATGGTTAAGATAGGGCCATCATTTTTAGGAACAATAAGCGAAACAACTTTTTGCTCACCGTCAAGCTTCATACCACGAACACCAGTACCGGTACGACCAATAGGTTTTAATGCCCATCGTTGTTCGCCTGTTTCTGGATCAAGCTTGATTTCACCTGTTTCACTATCACGTACTTTCTCATTAAAACGCACTACTTTACCGGCATCAGAGAACAACATTATATCGTTATTGCCATCGGTGATATCAACACCAATTAAGGTATCATCGTCGCGAAGGTTTAAAGCTATGATGCCGTTAGCTCGCTGGTTAGAGTATGCATCTAAACGCGTTTTCTTCACCGTACCAGAGGCTGTTGCCATAACAATATACTTATCATCAGCATATTCACGTACTGGTAATATTGCCGTGATACGCTCATCGCTTTCTAATGGTAAAATATTAACGATAGGTCGACCACGAGCAGTACGACTAGCTAATGGTAGTTGGTACACTTTCAACCAGTATAATTTACCGCGGTCTGAGAAACATAATATAGTGTCATGGGTATTAGCCACTAATAAACGTTCGATGAAATCTTCTTCTTTCATCTTAGTCGCTGCTTTACCTTTACCACCACGACGCTGAGCTTCGTAATCACTTAACACTTGATATTTAACATAACCTTCATGTGATAAGGTCACGACAACATCTTCTTCGGTAATTAAATCTTCTAAAGATAAGTCATGCGAAGCATTAGTAATTTCAGTTCGACGCTCATCACCAAACTCATCACGAATAGCAATAAGCTCTTCACAAATAACTTCCATTAAACGAGCAGGTGTAACTAAGATATGCAATAATTCTGCGATAAGGTCTAATAACGCTTTGTACTCGCTTAGAATTTTATCGTGTTCCATGCCAGATAGTTTGTATAACTGTAAGTCCACAATGGCTTTTGCTTGCTCTGCGGTTAAGTAATATAAACCATCACGAATACCGTATTCTGGCTCTAACCATTCAGGACGTGCGGCATCATTACCTGCTTCGCTAAGCATGTTGGCAACAGTACCTAATGACCAACCTTGAGCAATTAGTTTTTCTTCTGATTCTTTTCGGTTGTTCGAAGCTTTAATCAATTCAATGATCGGGTCAATATTGACTAAGGCAATCGATAAACCTTCTAAAATATGAGCACGTTCGCGCGCTTTTTTCAGTTCGAAAATAGTTCTGCGGGTTACAACTTCACGGCGATGTAATACAAAAGCTTCTAACATCTCTTTGATATTAAATATTTTAGGTTGGCCATTGGTTAATGCCACCATATTTAAACCAAAAGAAACCTGCATTTGTGTCAGTTTGTATAAGTTATTTAAAACAACTTCACCCACTTCACCGCGCTTGATCTCAATAACCATACGCATGCCATCTTTATCAGACTCATCACGTAGCGCAGAAATACCTTCAAGACGTTTGTCTTTAACAAGCTCAGCCATTTTTTCAATTAAGCGTGCTTTGTTTACTTGATAAGGTAGTTCGTGGACTATTATTGTTTCTTTACCCGTGGTTTCATGTACATCAATACTTGCACGTGCACGAATTTTTATTTTACCGCGACCCGTTCGGTACGCTTCTTCAATACCTGCACGACCGCTAATAATACCTGCTGTTGGAAAGTCAGGTCCTGGGATATGTTCTAATATTTCTTCAAACGTTAATTCACTGTTTTCAATAAGCGCTAAACAAGCATTAATGACTTCAGTTAAATTATGCGGAGGAATATTGGTTGCCATACCAACAGCAATACCCGAGGTACCATTCACTAATAAGTTAGGTACACGCGTTGGCATAACTACTGGAATATGTTCTGTACCATCATAGTTAGGCACAAAATCAACGGTTTCTTTATCTAAATCGGCGAGAATAGAATGGGCAATTTTAGACATGCGAATTTCGGTATAACGCATTGCTGCTGCACTATCACCATCAACAGAACCAAAGTTACCTTGGCCGTCTATCAGCATGTAACGTAATGAGAATGGTTGCGCCATACGAACGATGGTATCGTAAACAGCTGTATCACCATGAGGGTGATATTTACCGATTACATCACCAACCACACGGGCTGATTTCTTGTAGGCTTTATTCCAATCATTGCCTAAGACATCCATGGCAAATAAAACCCTGCGATGTACAGGCTTTAAACCATCACGAACATCAGGCAATGCGCGCCCAACTATTACGCTCATAGCATAATCTAAATAGGAGGTTTTTAGTTCATCTTCAATATTTACTGGAACTATTTGTTTGGCCAGATCGGACATAAATCGATGGTATCCCTTAACTAATTCTTTTGCTTAACAATACTACTTATATAGCAAGGCTACTTTCCAGTATTGTATAAACGGTATTTTAAAGATTTTTATTGTTATCTAATAGATACTAATAATAGTGATCAACGCAGCATACTAGCATAAAAATGTTTGATGCCATACCGCTTTATTTAAAGCTTTTTTGAGGGGTAATGAACCGCCTAAAAAAGCACCTAATAAGCCTCAATTTGATCTATACCCTTTGTTTAAAAATAACTTTCGTTTAGAATCTAATCATTGATAATTAACTTTAAGTATAAAAAGATATGTCAGCCAAACCTCTTAACGTAAATGAAGAAGAAATCGCAAAATTTGAAAAGATTGCCAGCCAATGGTGGGATCTCAGTGGTGACTTTAAACCGTTACATCAAATCAACCCATTAAGAGTGCAATTTATATGTCAACATATTGCCCAGCAAGAGTTTGACACACATTCAAGTAATGGTTTACTTGATAAGCAAGTAATAGATGTAGGCTGTGGTGGTGGTATATTATCTGAATCATTAGCAAAGTTGGGTGCTAAGGTAACGGGAATAGATATGGGTATTGAACCTTTAAATGTTGCTAAACTACACGCCCTAGAAACAGGCTTAGCCATTAATTACCAGAAAATTACCGCAGAAGAGAAAGCGCAAGAATCTAATGGCCAGTTTGATGTGGTTACCTGCATGGAAATGCTTGAACATGTACCAGACCCTGAATCTGTCATTCAAGCGTGTGCTGCATTAGTTAAATCGGGTGGTTTGATATTCTTTTCCACCCTAAATAAAAGTATAAAATCTTACTTGCTGGCCATAGTTGCAGCAGAAAAGGTCTTCAAACTCGTCCCTGACGGTACCCATGATCATGATAAGTTTATTCGCCCTTCACAACTCATTGGCTGGGCTGAGTCTCATGAATTAAAGTGCATTGATGCTAGTGGCATTCACTACAACCCGCTAACAGAAAATCACAAGTTGATAGACTCGCTTGATGTTAATTATATCTTATGTTGTCGTAAGCTTTAATTGTTAGCACTAAATAATATTGAGTAAACACACTTTGTGTGCTCAGGTTGAGGAATAAGTGTGTTGTATTAATAGCCAAGTTGTTCAAACATTAAACTACCCTAGCCTACTATCGCTAAGTAACTGTAATAACTGGTATTTTTGCAACTTAGATTAAATCACTATAGCGACCAGAGATTTTCATTAAAAATAATTTATATAATTCAGTTGAAAGTAAAATAACGAAAATAATCGTTGCTTTTAGCAAATTCCAAAATGAAAAAGTCTTGCTAGGTTAGTCAACACTAACCCTAGATTTCGGGTCATTAAAAAGGTAAAGATCAACTTATTTTATCGCTTGCAAAAGTGGTCAAACCTCATTATCTTGTGTTTGGAATTATAAAAAACCCTAGATATTGTGCATTCGATGCTCAGTTGTTATTTTTTAATACTACGTTTTAGGCACTGATTGCTAAGACGAGTGTGGGTTTTTTATTAGGGAAGTTTTAGACCCTTTTTATTAGGGACGATAAATAAACAATAACAATACTCTCTTTGCAGGAATTACATGAATAACAACCTCTTTGTAACTAAACGAAATGGTGAGAAAGAAGCCATTGATTTAGAAAAAATTCACCGTGTTATCGCTTGGGCAGCAGCAGGGTTAGAAAATGTCTCCGTATCTCAAGTAGAATTAAAGTCTCACATTCAGTTTTATGACGGAATAAAAACTGCAGATATTCATGAGACTATTATTAAATCGGCTGCTGACTTGATCTCTGAAGAAACGCCAGATTACCAGTATTTATCTGCTCGCTTAGCAGTGTTCCATTTACGTAAAAAAGCCTATGGTCAATTTGAGCCGCCAGCCCTTTATGATCACGTAGTTAAGTTAGTTGAAGCGGGTAAATATGATCAGCACTTATTAGCTGATTATAGTCAAGATGACTTTGAGCATATGGCAAGCTTTATGGATCACACTCGTGACCTTAACTTTAGCTATGCGGCAGTTAAACAACTTGAAGGTAAATATCTAGTTCAAAATAGAGTTACCGGTGAAATATATGAGAGTGCTCAATTTCTTTATATTTTAGTTGCTGCCTGTTTGTTTGCTAAATACCCAAGCAAGACCCGCTTGCGTTATGTAGAAGATTTTTACCACGCTATTTCAAGTTTTAAAATTTCATTGCCAACACCGATTATGGCTGGTGTTCGTACACCAACACGTCAATTCTCATCTTGTGTGCTGATTGAATGTGGTGATAGCTTAGACTCAATTAATGCCACATCAAGCGCCATCGTTAAATATGTATCTCAACGTGCTGGTATTGGTGTTAATGCTGGTCGAATTAGAGCATTAGGCAGTACCATTAGAAACGGTGAAGCATTTCATACCGGCTGTATTCCCTTTTTCAAACACTTTCAAACAGCGGTAAAAAGTTGTTCACAAGGTGGTGTACGTGGCGGTGCAGCTACATTATTTTATCCATTGTGGCACTTGGAAGTTGAAAGTTTACTGGTACTTAAAAATAACCGTGGTGTAGAAGAAAACCGTGTTCGCCATTTAGACTATGGTGTGCAATTTAATAAGCTGATGTACCAACGCTTAATTAAAGGTGGCCATATTACCCTATTTAGCCCAAGTGATGTTCCTGGACTATACGATGCTTTCTTTGAAGACCAAGAGAAATTTGATCGCTTATATGTGCAATATGAGAACGATGACTCAATACGTAAAAAACGTATTAAAGCAATAGAGTTATTTACCTTGTTTGCTCAAGAACGTGCCAGCACAGGTCGTATATATTTGCAAAACGTCGATCACTGTAATACTCATAGTCCGTTTGAGCCAAGTAAAGCCGCTATTCGTCAAAGTAACTTGTGTTTAGAAATTGCCTTACCTACTAAACCAATGAATGACATTAACGATGAAAATGGTGAAGTGGCACTTTGTACACTATCAGCATTTAACCTAGGCGTTATCGATTCATTAGATGAGTTAGAAGGGTTAGCTGATCTAGCCGTTCGCGCCTTAGATTGTTTATTAGATTATCAAGATTACCCCCTTGCTGCTGCAAAAAGTGCCAGCATGGCACGCAGAACACTTGGTATAGGTGTTATTAATTATGCTTATTACCTAGCGAAGAATGGTCTTTATTATTCAAATGGCAGCGCGAATAACTTAACCCATCGTACCTTTGAAGCCATTCAGTTTTATTTATTAAAAGCGTCAAATGAATTAGCTAAAGAGCAAGGTGCTTGTCCTAAATTTCATGAAACTCGCCTAAGCCAAGGTATATTACCGATTGATACTTATAAAAAGTCTATTGATGATATTACGGGTGAGCCATTACATTTAGATTGGGAAAGTTTACGAACAAGCATTAAGAAACATGGCGTAAGAAACTCTACTGTTTCAGCGTTAATGCCCTCAGAAACTTCATCGCAAATATCAAATGCTACCAATGGTATTGAACCACCACGTGGTTTAATCAGTATTAAAGCTAGTAAAGACGGAGTATTGAAACAAGTAGTGCCTGAGTATGAAAGACTTAAAGATAACTATGAGTTATTGTGGAATATTCCTAATAACCAAGGTTACTTAGAGTTAGTCGGCATTATGCAAAAATTTGTCGACCAAGCTATTTCAGCCAACACTAACTACGACCCTTCTAAATTTGAAGGCGGTAAAGTACCCGTCAAACAAATTCTAAAAGACATTTTAACCGCATATAAGTTAGGCGTTAAAACCTTGTATTATCATAATACTCGAGATGGTGCTAGTGACGATATAGAACTAGAAGATGATAGTTGTGCTGGCGGCGCTTGTAAGATTTAATGCGTTTGAAAAACTTATAGCATCACTATTCACCTTGAAATTAATAAATAAAAGGGCCTAGCATAGTACTGGGCTCTTGTTACTACAACAATCTAAGAATAATGCTTGTAGTACTCTAAAGGAATAAGATTCATGACGTATACCACGTTTAACCAAACTCCAAATAATGCTTTATTAGAGCCAATGTTTTTAGGCAATAACGTCAATATATCTCGCTATGATCAACAACGTTATATTGCTTTTGAGAAATTAATTGAAAAACAACTTTCATTTTTTTGGCGCCCTGAAGAAGTTGATGTATCTAAAGACAGAGCAGACTGGCAGAGTCTAACTGACTCTGAAAAGCATATTTTTATTTCTAATTTAAAATATCAAACCTTATTAGATTCAATGGCCGCACGTTCTGTTAACGCGGTGTTTTTGCCGCTAGTGTCTTTACCCGAAGTAGAAACTTGGGTAGAAACTTGGGCCTTTAGTGAAACAATTCATTCTCGCTCATATACCCATATTTTACGTAACTTATTCACCAACCCTGGTGAAGTATTCGATGACATAATCGTTAACCCCGCTATTTTAAAACGTGCAACAAGTATTGCTAAGTATTTTGATGATGTCATTCTGACCACACAATTATTGCAATCTCAGGGTGAAGGTAGCTATGAAGTTGAGGGCAAAACCATTGAAGTCAGCACTAGAAAGCTTAAAGAACGTTTATTCCTAGCAGTATGCTCGGTAAATGCCTTAGAAGCTATCCGGTTCTACGTCAGCTTTGCCTGTTCATTTGCTTTTGCCGAGCGTGAGTTACTTGAAGGTAATGCCAAAATAATTAAACTGATAGCCCGCGATGAAGCACTGCACTTGACCGGTACTCAACATATTCTAAATAATTGGAAATCAGGAAAAGATGATCCTGAAATGAAAATTGTGAGTGCAGAGATGCGAGATGAAGGCTTACAAATTTTCTTAGATGTTGTTGAGCAAGAAAAGGAATGGGCGCAATATTTATTTAAAGATGGCTCAATGATTGGTCTAAATGCTGAAATATTAAATCAATATATCGAGTATATTTCAAATCAGCGCTTAACGGCCATTGGCTATGATGCACCTTTCGACATAAAGAGTAACCCGTTACCTTGGATGAATGCTTACCTGGTTAGTGATAATGTTCAGGTTGCACCTCAAGAGACTGAAATATCGAGCTATTTAGTTGGTCAAGTTGATTCATCTGTTGATGCTGATGATTTTGACGGTTTTGATTTATAGTGATAAGTTGATGGTGATACTAGCCTTAATTTAGGCTAGTTAAATACGTATGAAAGTAAGGAATGCCACTCAAAACGTGAAGGACACCATCAAATTGCAGCCTAAAATTATGGTTCAGGGTAAAGTTGTTCCTTTTGAAAATAACGAAGAAACTTTACTCGACTGTTTAGAGTCTGCCGATATCGAAGTACATTATCATTGCCGGGATGGGTTTTGTGGTGCTTGTCGAGTCACACTAGTTGAAGGTGAAATTAACTACCCTCAAGGAGAGCCTTTAGCGTTTGTTGGTGAAAATGAAATTTTACCTTGCTGCTGTATTCCCGTAACCGACATTACCTTGGTAATAGATGATTAACATCTAACTAACAATCAGGGTAATGCTATTTCTTTCTTCAATCTGCTAAGCTCTTCTGATACCCGTGAAAATAAGCTATTAAGATTAGCTTGTTGCTGTATTACAGTACCTACAACCAACATTACCTTGGCAATAGACGACTAGCGCCACTCTAGTTATTACCAAGTTAATGCTTAGTGAATGCTTAGTTAAAACCTAGCTAACATCCAAGTGTAACTCTATCCCTTTCATCACTCGATTGAGCTCAGGGGAAAGCAGGGAAAATAAACCAACAAAATCATCTTGCTGATCATCATTTATGGCGATATCAAGTGCTTTAGTGGCTTCAAATAAATCCATTGCACCAACAGAGCAAGCAACGCCCTTTAATGTATGTGCAATATGCTTAGCGGTCTCAATATCTTGCTTTTGTATTGCACTTTGTAACTTCTGTCCATCAAGATGATGATCTTGATAAAACATCACTAAAATCTCTTTAAATAGGTCCTTATCCCCTAATACATTGTTAACACCAATATCAAAATCAATACCATCATAATTCACCACAATAGCATTACTATCAGCTATAGATAATATATTATCTGTAGCGATTAAGCTGGCTCTAATAAGGTCACTTTCTACTTCGGCTTCAACAAGGTGAATAAGAGTACCCACATCGACCACTTGGTTACGGCCATTTTCTTTGGCAAAATATAACGCACTGTCCGCTTGTTTTAATAATTCATCAATTGTTAAATTATCATCGTCCGCTAGAACTAAACCAACACTCACCGTAATATTTATTTTTATATTTTTACTATCTGTGTTTGTTATGTTGATACTCTGCTGCTCAACTTGTTGCCGTAATCTCTCGCAAGCAATATAAGCATCGCCACTACCGGTGTTAGGTAAACAGACAGCAAATTCTTCACCGCCAATTCGGCCAACAATATCATAATCTCGAAACACCTCGGTCATATTTTGACCAAACACACGTAATACTTGATCGCCTGCATCATGACCGAAATTATCATTAACTTGTTTGAATAAATCAATATCAAACATTGCTACAACTAATGGCTGCTCTGCTCTATTAGCTAAGCTTATGGCATTGCTGCTTAGTTCAAAAAAACTACCGCGATTATTCATGCTGGTAAGAAAATCAGTTTTAGCTAAGTATTCCAGTTGAGCGGTCTTTTCTTTTAATCTTATGGCTGTCCTAATGCGAGCAAGTAGCACTTTAGCAACATAAGGTTTAATAACATAATCCCCTGCGCCTAGCTCCAAAGATGCAACGACTTCGTCTTCATCTGTTGAGGCTGATAACATAATTACCGGAATTTGAGCACTTTTTACTTGAACTTTAATTTTTGTGAGCGTTTCTAACCCAGAGAGGCCTGGCATATACATATCGAGTAAAATAAGGTCTATTGCTAAAGTGTCTAAAAGAACCAATGACTCTTCACCACTATCACAGCTTGTAACCTGATAACCGGCAGCACCAAGATCAAACTCTAAGAGCAACTGAGTATCTTTAGCATCATCAACAACCAGTATTCTATATTCTTTCTCTAAAATCATTTAGCATTCACCTGGCTACAAAAAAACTATTATCTATGTTTCATAAAGTACACATAGAAGCTTATTACTACTTTCTATTAAATAGCGAGAAATTCAGCTAATTCCTTAGAATTAAAAGGCTTTCTAAGTACAGGGTAATCCCAACTTCTATCTTCGATGGCAATGTAGCCACTAATAGAGAATACATTAATATCTGGGAATTTTTCCATCACCAAGTTAACCGCTTCTTTACCTGATAAGTCAGGTAAAATCATATCGGTAATAAATATCTCAAAGTTAATACCCGAATTGATTTGTTCTATCAATTCTTTTTTATTATTGGCAACGGCAACCTTTGCCCCTTTACTATCAAGGAATAATGCAACAAATTCAGCAATACTAACTTCATCATCAAGCACTAATATATTGGTATTTTGATAACGTAGCGAAGTTAACTTAGACTCACGAGCCAAATATTTTTCTCTCAAGACTTTGCATTTGAACACCAGAGTGAAATGAGCACCACCAAGATCACTACTTCCTTCCACTTGAATCAAACCATTGTGTTTATACATGGTGCTATATACATTTGCCAGACCAATACCATTGCCTTTATTGACAGACTTAGAGCTATAAAATGGATCAAATATCTTAGTTAAATTTACTTTTTCAATACCTATTCCGCTATCTTTAACGTGAATTTCTAACCTGTTGTTATCCATTAAGTTTGCCGATATTTCGATTTGGCCACTAAGACCTTTTTCTTGAATTGCATCTTGAGCATTAAGCACTAAATTTAATAAAATATTAATAAACTCACCTTGGGGGAAGGTAATTAAACAATGCATTGGTTGAAAATTAAAAGTGATCTTAATAGTACTTAGCAATAGTTGCTTAAATAAATACTGATTATCGAAAATATCTTGAATGGGATCAAAGCTTACTACCTTAACGGTTGGTTTACGGGTAAAGGCCAATAAACGCTCAGTGACATCTTTACCTTTATCTATGGCATTTTTGACTCTGTCGATATACGACGAAATGTCTTGTTCTCCACGAGAAAATTTTATCTCTAACATTTCAATAGCACCAAGCGCCACACCTAAGACATTATTAATATCATGAGAGACATTACCAAAGGTATTACCTAACAAAGCTAAACGATTAGAGATCACTTGTTGCTGCTCTTTACGAAACTTATCGGTCACATTTTCAACTATCCAAATATAAATGCCTTCCTCTGCCTCATAAGTAACAGATAAATCAAAAACCGTGGTGTATTTGTCAAAGCTAACATTGTTTTCTTTTATTTGACCTTGTACTTTGGCGAGTTTTTTAAACTCCATATATTCAGTAATGCTAAAGTTTATATAATTAAACAGTACCGCACTGATCCCGTCGTGGTGAGGTGATATATCCTGATAAACGACATTATCATTATCATCTATAAAGAAAATAGGTACTTTTATTGTAAAGTTGACCATAGCTAAGAGCTTCAACTTTTCAAATATTTCTTCACTACGAGTAATGTCTTTATAAACGCCAAAAACGGCAAGTGCAATGCCATTACTATCACGCTCTACTTCAGCAATCACTTCAACCTTAACTTTTTTTCCAGACGGTTGCTTCAAAGCTGTTTTGAGATAAAAAGGCTGTTGTTGGTGAATAGCATTGTGAAAACTGGTGCGAAATTTGGGTCTATCCTTAGCTAAAAGTACATCAACTGCTTGCTCAAAAGTTGGGACGATGGCTTTATTAGTGAGCCCGTGAATACGAAATACTTCTGCAGACCAATCAAGTGTTTGCGACTTAATATCAAAGCGCCAATGACCCGAATTACTGATACGTTCGGCTAGCTTTAACCTGTCATTCTGTTTTTTTAATTGCGCTATCATGTTCTTTGTTTCTGTAACATCTTTTACAGTGCCAAACATCAAACTAGCTCGACCATCAATACGTTCAACAACTTTACCAACCGCATGTAGCCATAATTTATCATCTTGATTGTTTATAATCGCGATGGTGATATCAATGCGGTCAATTGCCCCTTTCAAGTGTTGTTGTATGTTTAGATGCACATTATTTAGGGTATTAGTGTCTAGATGTCTTTCCCATATTTCACTTGTTCCTATTTGTTCTTTATCTTCATAGCCCAATATTTTCATTAACTGAGCGGAATAGAAAATACTTTCATTAACAAGATCCCATTGCCAATAGGCCTCATCAATGCCCGTTAATACCTTGTGTGTTAGATCGTGTGATTGTGAGTTCAAAATAGTTCATCCTCATCATCAATGTCATAAGTATTATCAATTTGATCATTCTCCGTATTTAACTGCTGGAGTTGATCAACACTATTTAAGGCTTGATCGAGTAACTGGGTAACCTCTAGAAAGTTTATATCATCTTGACTATGTTTTTTAAGCGCACCATGGACTAAGTCGGTAAGGTAATCTTCTTGGTCTTGGGTCATATCTAAAATATGGAAACTAGTACCCATTTTTTGCACTATTTCATTCATCACTTCTTGTTGATGATGTTTAGATATTTCCACCATTTTTTTAGTGGTACTCACCGCTTGCTTTATCTGTTCTTGAACACTAACCAGTGAGTTTTTATAGGTAATGAAAGCAATTCTAGCGCCAATACATTCTATTACCGAGGCTAAGGCATCAATATATATATCCGTATCAACAGTGCCATTTTCAAGATTAAGAATGAATAAGGAAACCAAGGTATGATTGAATATGGTTCTTGAGCCAAAGCGATAAAGGCGTGGTTTAATCTTCAACAGCTCCATAACTTCAATTTCAACGGGTGAACAAATACCTTTTTGTGCACTATAGAAACTAGGTTTGTCATTTATTGGATAAAAAGCAATACAACCATGCAAGTCCATACTATTAAAGTAAGAAAAAACCTCATCTCTAATTTTCTCATAAGTAAAACAGTGATTGAGTTTAGAGGTCAATTGCATACAGCTGCCATATTTTGACGCTTGCGCCATTGAGACATTTATAACATTATTTTTTGATTGGATTTCATCTTCAAACTCATGGATCTTAGCTTGATACTCCATCAGCTTATCAAGCTTTGAATTAAGGGCTAATAAAGAAAAGGGTTTTGCTAAAAAATCATCCGCACCACACTCTAACCCCTTAAGTACCGCCTCTTCCGTTGCCGTACCGGAATATAGTACAAATGAAGTAGGGGCGTTTTCATTACCTTGCTGCGATTTAATCCAATCAGATCCCTTCTCACTGCCAATATTTTCATCAACTAAAGCAATATCAAAATGGATATTTTCTTTTAGTAAGTCTTGTGCAACCAAGAGGTTACTGGCACATTTTATCTCGAAAGAATCTTCTAAACTTTCCGCCAATAAATTTAAGTAGTCAATATCATCATCAATAATTAATAAATTATGCTTCACCATCTTACAGTTCCTTTTATGCTACTTAATCGTGCCAAATATAGCTGGCTGTCACTAAGGTACCTTGCTCTTGATAATCCAGGGTGTCACAAAGTTGATTTACTAATTCTACCCCACGACCACTTAACTTTAATCCGTCATTCATGGCAATGCTGTTATCTTTAAAAACATCCAATATATCAAAACCTTGACCACTATCTTTAATATTTATGACCATCTTTCCGCCATGTGCAAGCGGGAAATATTTTAGCGCTATACCGACAAAATCTTCAGATACTTTGTTATCCTCGTTGGCCAACAGATCTAGCCTGTGTGCTCGCTCTTTAAAATATTGACTGAAACCCTCTGCAGAATTTTTTAGCGAGGAGTTTAATCCTAGCACTCCGTGGTCAAGCGCATTGATAAACAGTTCTGTTAATATAGTATATAAACTTTGCCAGTGCTCGCCAGCGCCCTCTAAATCATTAATTTGATTCATAACTAACGGAATTGGGTTAACCTTTTTAAGTAGCCCTCCCGTTAAATGTAAGTGGTATGACCAAGTAGGTAATGAGTTGTCGGCTAAAGCAAAGTAGTTATCTTCTTCAGTGAAACCTTCAGGAATTGTTACTTTATTGCTCACCTTTATTTGTTGCCAGCCACTACAGGGAACATCGACTAAAGAAATATCATCTTCTTGCTCACAATTTTCACAAAAGTCATCAAGGCTGCTCAAAACATTATTAACAAGATCCTTCTGAATGATGCCGGCAATAGCCGCTTGTTCAAAACGATGAAAATCAAAAAGGTCACCTGCAGGGTTTCTCGCCTCTACTATGCCATCAGTAATAAAAACTAATCGGTCATTAGGTTTTACCTGTACCACTTCGACCTGAGCATCGGCTAATAATTGCGGTAATATACCTAAAGGCGGATGTGTGGAGACAAATTGCTGTTTGATGGTCCCCTGAACATCAAATAAGTAACCATCGGGTAAACCGGCATTAAATATATATGCCGACTTTTCATGCTCTGAAATGCAGGCGAAACAAGCGGCAAAAAACAAATCACCGGGAAGTAAGGTAAACATTTGTCGGTTTAATTGCGCGACAATATCTAATATGGAAAAGCCCTTTTTAGTCATGGCTCTAAACGTATCAGTCACAGGAATAGCACCAATTGATGCCCGTAAGCCATGACCAGTAAAGTCGCCAAGTAAAACATGAATGTCCCCATTTGGGCACAAAGCGGTTAGCTGGATATCGCCACTAAAAATAGTGGCCGCCTTTTTAATAGTACCAATTTTATCTAAAGCAAAGTTTCTTGCTTCAATCACCCCTGACATCATTTTTTCAGCCAGCTCAGCATCATTTTGTTGCTCTAGTTGTAGGCCTTTTACCTGGTCAACTAAATCACTAATCCTTTGCATTGCCTTTATTTTTGCCTTAAAAACCTTAGGGGTAAAAGGCCGTACCAAAATACTATCACCGCCCGCATCAACACTATCGATAAAAGCTTGTTCGCTATCCATACTGGTAATAAAAATAAGCGGTGCGAGTGTGCCCTCCCCTGAAAGTTTTTTTATTCTTCGAGTTGCTTCAAACCCATCCATAATGGGCATATTAATATCCATTAAGACAAGGTCAGGTTGATGTTCAATATACATTTGCACACCACTAGCGCCATCATTGGCAATAATTACCTGATAATCTTCCTCTTTCAGTAATACCGATAGCAATTTACATTGCATTTTTGAATCATCAACAACTAAAGCAATCTTTTGAATTCTAGGCATAGCTCGTCCCTAGTCTGTTTAAGGAAATAATAAACTACTCAATCGTCATTAACCGTTGAAATTGTGCTATTTCTAGAATTTTCCTTACCGTGTCGCTTGGCTTGGAAATCGTTAATTGCCCCGCATAAAGTTGCACATGATCTTTAAGTAATAAGATCATACCTAACGCTGAACTGTCCATATATTCTGTTTTGCTTAAATCAAGTACATAGCTTAAATCTTGAGTTGTTATACTGCTGTAAGCATCACGAAATAGTTGGTGCAATGAGAAATCAAAGCGATCATCAATTGCAATAACAAGTTCTTTTCCATCTCCTGAGATTCGACTGCTAACGGTCATAAAAGCATTCCTTATAGTTAGTTAATTACATAGGTTAAATAAATAAGTTAAAATAAATCTACTTCGCCTTCTTCCATATTAAGCTGCAATACACTGCGTGATTCATCTGCTTTTCTTGTCGCTTGATAGACATTTTGACAAGTCGATTTGAGCATAAGTAATTGTTGGTGCACGTCTATATCGGTGTCTTTATTGAACGTTGCCAAGACATCACTGATTTCATGAATACTGCTGACATTCATTTGCAAGGACTCTAGTGACTGCCTCGTAATATCTTCAAATTGCAACGAACGAATGCCAAGGCTTACGGCTTGAGTAATCTTAGGTGATAAAATAGCAAGCTCTTCAACATTCTTTGCTGTCTGAATGTTAACGTCCTCCACATGGCTCATCATGACCGACATTTGCTCTTTCGCTTCAAGGGTTGAGGTCATATCAGCAGAGGCCATTACTTCAACAGATGAACGTAGATTGGCAATGATGCCCTTGGCTTTATTTATTTCAGTACGAATATCCTCATTTAGCGCGGTGGAGCCGACAGACAATGAGCGCACTTCATTTGCAACAACGGCAAAGCCACGGCCAGCCTCTCCCGCTCTTGCCGCTTCAATAGCTGCATTTAAGGCCAATAAATTGGTTTGACTGGCTAAGCCCTCAACTTGCGCTAATAACTTAAATATACGTTCAAATTGTGACACCATCTCATCGGTATAAGTCATAGTTTCAAGGCTTTGTTTGCTGGTATTAATAATGACACCAACAAAGTCGTCTAAGGTTTTATTTGAATCGATGACAAAGTTTTCTAATGTTGCCCCTTTATCATCTTCTTCACTGCCCGAATGAGAAATAAGTGCTTTGATCATATATTGCTGCTCTTCACTTAAACTCTGCAGGTGCTTAAAGCTATCCGATATGCCAATTACCGCATCAGCAACCACTTCTTTGGTCCGCTCTAACTCTTGTTCAACGATATTTATTTCTTGGTGAATAAATTGTTGTAATTCAAAAATGACACTATGGATAAGTTCCTCATCAACCACAGACATGCCCAGGCCAGTTTTAGGTATACTTTCTTGTCGGATTATCTGATTAATTTTAGCAGCTAAATACACCAACAAAATCAGTAAGCTAGATAGGAATACAATAAAAAAGGTTTTATCATCAATAATAAGGTAACTTGCCAGCGACAGCAGGCATAAAAAGCACGATGCATACAAACCATTTTTTATATTTATCATAAAACGTCCCTAACAGTATTTTTTGCTAAAACGTCTTGCATTTCTGTTCTACTTAAACTTGCATATCTCAGCAAATGTTTCGATATTTCAAGTAAAGGTGACTGCATAGTATAAGCAGAAATAGCATGGGCCCTGCCAGGCATGCCCCAGATAAGACTTGAGTTTTTATCTTGAATTATGGTTCGTGAACCGAGCTCTTTTAGCCGTAACATGCCATGGGCACCATCTTGCCCCATGCCAGTTAACAAGACCGCTTGTACGTTATCGGCGAACTCACAAACAGAGTCAAATAACACATCGACAGCGGGTTTATGTCGATTAACCTCTTCACCATCACTTAAAGTACAAAACAAAGCACCATTTTTATGCACTACTTCTAAATGTTGATCTCCTGGGGCGATATATACATGACCCGCTTTAATTTTTTGGCCATGACTTGCCTCATGCACCTCAACTTGGCAGTTGTCATTTAAGCGCTGGGCGAAACGTAAACTAAAGGTTTTAGGGATATGTTGGGTTATAACAATGGCAGGAGAATTACTGGGTAAACTAACAAGAAGTTTTTTAATCGCTTCGGTTCCCCCTGTAGAGGCGCCTATGGCAATAAGGTGGTTAGCACGCTTGCTACCACTAAAAGATAAAATATTCTGGCTATCTTTAACAACTTTATTGCTTGTTAACGTATCCGATAATTTAAAATTCTTTTGATCTATAGTGACTGCTTGAGTTATTTTCTCCGTTAACACTTCTCTAAAGCTGGCTTGGGTGGCAAGTAACTCTTGTACCGTTGGCTTAGCAATGAAATCTACCGCGCCAATTTCAAGAGCTTGTAAAGTAATGTCTGCCCCTTTAGTGGTAAGTGTGGAAAGCATAATGACGGGCATAGGGCGCAAACGCATCAAATTAATAAGAAAAGTAATACCATCCATTTTCGGCATTTCTACATCTAAAGTTAATACATCTGGGTTTAATTTTTTGATCAGATCTCTAGCCACGAAGGCATCTTCAGCCTCGCCAACAACTACAATATTTGAACTGTGGCTTAATGCTTCCTTGATGATGTTGCGAATAACCGCGGAGTCATCAACAATAAGTACTTTAATTATATCCATATAATTTTACTCCTTTGCAGTTACCACTAAAAAAGTTCAACATCACCACTAACCTCTTTTTTATTAATTTCACTGCGATAATTACTTTCTCGGCGAATAATAGTGTCATTGTGCAAGTTATCCAGTCGCTTAATAAGTACTCGGCCACTATAAGGTTCAAAAATGACTTTTCTGGGGTAAATATCCCCGATATCACTACTTTCAATGACAATCTCTTCCTGATCTAAATAGGCCAAGGCAAAATCAATGTTCTTCTGGCCAACATCAGACATTTGATTTAGCACCTTTGCGCCACCAAATAGCTTTGCTCTTAAATTTTTTCGACAACCACCTGACCTTAAAATAGTATTAATGAGATGTTCCATAGCAAAGTTACCATAACGGGTTGCATCTGCCGTTTTGTCTCTTTGTCCCCAATTAACTTCATGTGCTTCTTTATTGGTGATCGGTAACATAAAGTGATTCATACCTCCTATACGGCTATTCTCATCCCAGATACACGCTGAAATACATGAACCCAGAGTTGTTGCTATAGCAACATTTTCAGTGGTCATATAAAATTCACCCGGTAAAATTTTGGCAACAACCATATCTCGTTGTTTATCCCAATAATGATTAATCTGCATAAATTCCGGCAAGCAAAGCGCCATATATTCAGATATTTGTGGATGATTATTACGTAGCACAAAACTTCCTTATTAAAACTGGCTTTAGGTGAATACCTATGGTTTTCTAAAAATGGTTCTCCCCACGCTACTAAAATACTGTTGATAATTACCTAAATTCTCACTGTGTCCTAGAAAAAGTAAACCTCCTGGGGCAAGCATTTCATAATAACGGGAGAATAATTCTTGCTGGGTTTTTTTATCAAAATAGATAATGACGTTTCGGCAGAAAATAGCATCAAAGGGCCCTTGCATCGGCCATTCATGTAATAAATTAAGCTGCTTAAAAGTGATCATATTTTTTAGCTTGTCATGTACTTTGACACTTTCGCTATTTTGCCCACGCCCCTGAAAAAAATAGTTTTGTTTTAATTTTTTTGGAATTTCTTCAATACGATTAAGATCATATATTCCTACTTTACCTTTCGCTAAAACATTACTATCGATGTCAGTGGCGAGAATTTTCACATCCCAGCGAGCTAGTTCATTTTTAAGCGCTTCAAGTATCGTAATGGCTATACTGTACGGCTCTTCTCCGGTGGAACTTGCAGAGGACCAAATTCTAAGTACCTTTTTACCACTCGCACCCGCCGCTTTGTTTTTCATCAAAGCCGGAAGCTCCTCATTGGTTAGATATTCAAAGTGATGATTTTCGCGAAAGAAACTGGTTAAATTAGTGGTTATAGAATTAATAAAATAATCTTTTTCTTGCTCACCTTGGTCTCTTAATAACTGACAATATTCAGAGAAAGTATTAAGATTTCGTTCCCTGATTATGCGAGTTAATCGTCGGTATAACATCTCCCTTTTACTATCATTGAGCACAATACCGGTATTGTTATAAACAAACTGGCAAATAAACTTAAAATCGCCTTGAGACAGTTGCATCGCCTGATCTCTATTAGCCCGACGGTCTTGCAGATGACCTTGCATATGATTAGTATTCCTCCTTAGCTCAGTCATCCCCATTTCCTCTCCATTATTTTCGTTCTAAATTCCTAGTTTTACTGTTTTATCTTGAACTGTTAGAACTCCTCCCATTCTTGATCTACGGCTGTGCTTGGACGTTTGGCTCTGCGTGTTGGCGCCGGACTTGCTGGACTAAAGTTTGACTGCCTCGCTGCTGGCGCCGCTTGTCTTGGAGCAGCTTGTCTTGGTGCTGCTTGTCTTGGGGCAGGTCTTCTTTGATGTTGCTCTGCTGGTTGTTGTTGTTGTTGTTGTTGGCCGTTATCGCCATTATTGAAAAAGGCAACTTGATCTAATAATGATTGAGACTGTTCTTCCATCGATTTACTTGATGCGGATGCCTCTTCAACCAATGCTGCATTTTGTTGAGTCATTTCATCCATTTGACTCACCGCCGCGCTCACTTCACCAATACCAGCAGATTGCTCTTTACCGGCACTATCAATATCGGCAATCATTTTACTGACATCTTCTATGGCCGTCACTAATTCACTAAAGGTTTGCCCTGTTTCATCAACTAACTTAGTGCCTTGACCAACCGCTTCGACACTGTCATTAATTAAGCCTTTAATTTCTTTCGCTGCACCTGCGGAGCGTTGTGCTAGATTCCTTACCTCTGCCGCGACTACCGCAAAACCGCGACCTTGTTCACCAGCTCTTGCCGCTTCAACCGCAGCATTTAGTGCCAGTAGATTGGTTTGGAAAGCTATTTCATCAATAACACTAATGATATCCGCAATCTTTTTACTGGATTTATTTATATCACTCATGGCCGTAATGGCATTTCGAACCACAGCGCCACCACTACTGGCCTTCTCCATCACAGATTTTGATAACTTACTTGCTTCAGTTGAATTCTCCGCATTTTGTTGCACCGTACTGGTTAACTCTTCCATGGCAGAAGCCGTTTCTTCTAAGCTTGAAGCTTGTGATTCGGTACGATGACTTAACTCATTATTTCCTGCGGCAATTTCGCGCGCTGAATCAAAAACATTGGTGGAAGCATTACGTATTTCATCAACCATTTGACTTAGATTTTCAATGGAGCCATTCATCGCATTAGCCAGTGCCAGGAATTCGCCACCATAATCACTACGCATACTTTGGGTTAAATCCCCCTCTGCAAGCGCTTGTGCAACTTGAATAGCATCATTAATAGGCTCAACAATTGAATCCATCAAACTATTAATATTATTGCCTAACTCCTTCATGAAACCTTGGTACTCCTCGGTAGTGATACGGCTATCTAACTTACCGGCGATAGCATCGGTAATTAACTTATCTATCTGACTTTGTGCATCTTTTTCTTCAGTTAAATCTACCCATTGCACCCCTGTGCCCACATGATTCCCATCGCTATCTCGTAAAGCCATGGCAATAAGTTGAAAGGTTAAGCCCGCAACCGAAATTTCAGTGGTATAGGGTAAATTAGCAGGATTGCCTAATAAATTTTGTTGATGTGCTGGGTTTTTATGGAAGCTATCAAAATTGGTACCGACCATAGTATCGACATTAAAAGAAGGTAAGACAGAACGTAGTGTTGTTTCTCTACGACGTAACATAGTTACTACTGCTGGGTTGGCATAAACAATATTACCGTGAGTATCAGCCATCATTATATTAGTAGTCATGCCTTCCATGGTCGAGGTTAAGCGCCCTACTTCAACAGCGTTTTGTCTTGCTGCTGTAACATCTTGCCATTCTAGGGCATTACCTATGTACTCGCCACTGGCATCCAAAATGGCGGTAACATTAAGCTGGAAGGTTAGGTGTTTTATCTGAATATCGGTCGAATATGGTAAGTTATTCGGGTCATCGAGTAATTTACGTTGATGGGCCGGATTCTTATGGAAACTGTCAATGTTAGTGCCAATAATCACCTCGGGATCGGCTTTAAAGCCAGGCCAATTTTCGGCAAAGGTCGCTTCGTGTTCTTTCAGTAAATCTAAAGTAGCTTTATTAGCGTAGGTAATAACAAAGTCCCTATCAATCATGATATTGGCGGTACCCGATTGATCAATGGCGCCTTGTAACTGCACGGTTTTATTTTCTGCCGCACGCGCCGCGGTGACATCTTGCCATTCAAGGGCATTACCTATGTACTCGCCAGCTGCATCCATAATAGCGGTAACATTGAGCTCAAAGGATAAGTGTTTAATTTGAATATCGGTTTTATAAGGTAAGTTATTCGGGTCATCGAGTAGTTTACGTTGATGTGAGGGCACTTTATGAAAAGTGTCAATGTTAGTGCCAATAATCACCTCGGGGTCGGCGACAAAACCAGGCCAGTTATCGGCAAAGGTCGCTTCATGTTCTTTTAATAAGGCAAGTGTGGCCGCGTTAGCATAGGTAATATTAAAATCTCTATCGACCATGATATTAGCAGTACCCGATTGGTCAATAGCGCCTTGTAACTGGGCTGTTTTATTTTCTTGTGCTCGCGCTGCGGTGACATCTTGCCATTCCAGCGCATTACCTATGTACTCGCCAGCTGCATCCATAATAGCGGTAACATTAAGCTCAAAGGATAAATGTTTGATTTGAATGTCGGTTTTATAAGGTAAATTATTCGGATCAGACAGTAATTTACGTTGATGTGACGGCACTTTGTGGAAACTATCAATATTGGTGCCAATAATAATTTCAGGGTCGGCGACAAAACCCGGCCAATTGTCAGCAAAGGTCGCTTCATGTTCTTTCAGTAAAGCCAAGGTGGCGGCATTAGCGTAGGTAATATTAAAATCTCTATCAATCATAATATTGGCAGTACCCGATTGGTCTATCGCGCCTTGTAACTGTACGGTTTTGTTTTCTTGCGCTCGGGCCGCCGTCACCTCTTGCCACTCCAGTGCATTACCTATGTAGTCACCCTTGGCATCTAAAATAGCACTGACATTGAGTTCAAAAGATAAGTGTTTAACTTGAATATCGGTTTTATAAGGTAAGTTACTCGGATCGTCGAGTAGTTTACGTTGATGTGATGGAACTTTATGAAAACCATCAATATTGGCGCCGATAAGCGCCTCTTTACTCGCTTCAAAGCCCGGCCAGTTTTCTGCAAAGGTCTGCTCATGCTTTTTAAGTAAAGCTAAAGTGGCTTCGTTGGCATATGTGACTTCAAAATCTCGATTAATCATCATAAATGCAGTCGCTGATTGTTCGAGTGCCCCTTGCAGTTGCACGGATAAATCGTTGCTTTGCTCATTTTTGACGGTATTCTTTTCCATGGTAGGTCCTTTTGCTGACTGAGTTGTTGCGGCGGCATCAGCTGCGGCAATCATAGTAGTTGCTAAGGTTTGGTATACCACTGTCCAAGCCTTTTTAACGGGGGCGGTAAAGTCATCACCTAAACCTATTGCTAAGGTTTTTAGTAACGCAGCGCCAACCGTATCGTAATGTTCAGGCTCTGCGCCGTAGCGAAGATGTTTAGCGCCTAAATTTTGCACTGCAGGAATTAATTTATCCGGGTTATCAAGTAACTTAACCGCAACATCAAGCATTGCCATTAATTTTTTGCCTTGCTCGGCCATATCATCAGGAAATAATGCTTTTAATGAAGGGTCCATTTCAAACAAAGTGGTATAAAATATGTCTGCGGCTTGTGGCGCAATAGGTAATACTTTTTGCCAACTTTTTTGCACTAAACTTATTTGCTTCGGGTTCATAAGTTATTTTCCTGTGTGGTTATTTTTAATTTATTTTTAATTTATTTTAATTAAATTTTAATAATGGCTGATGGTGTAGTCGCTCTCTTTTACCTGGGTTTACCTTTGATTTACCTTGGCTATAAATTTTCTAGTTAAGCACTTGATAAGGTTGGTGCAGAGGTTGTTGACGCTTGGCTAACCTCTACGTTCGCTGTCACTTGCTCAGACCTTGTTTCACTCTTATGAACAGTGCGATATAAGTCTTCTTCATTTAATAAAGAATCACTGTCGAGTAAAATAATTAGCTTGTCATCGACTGTCGCCATGCCTTTAAGAAAGCAGCCATCAATATTATTGCCAAAAGCAGGGGCTTTACGTATAGCTTGGCGGTTAAACTTATAAACCTCTGACACTGCATCAACAATAATGCCAACTACCATACTGCTGGCTTTAGATTGCTGCCGTAAAATGATGGTGATGGTTTGTTTATTATATTCAAGTGCGGGTTGACCAAAACGTTCACGCAAATCAATAATAGGAATGATTACCCCCCGTAAATTAATGACGCCTTTAATATAATTTGGCTTATTCGGAAGTTCGGTAATTGAGCTCCAGACACGAATCTCTTGCACACATAGAATGTCAACGCCATACTCTTCGCCTTTAAGTATGAAAGTAAGATATTCTTGTTCTATATCAGTCATGCTCTTTCCTTAAACAAAATTGTTACGGTATTACTAACTATGCAGGCTATGCGGTTCTACTTTTTGCAAATGATTAACATTAAGTATGGTGACGACATTTTTTTCACTGTTTATTAAGCCATCGATATATTGTTGACCCACACAGCCGCCAAATGCTGGCGCTGGTTTAATATCAGTACTCTCAATATTAAGCACATCAGAAACAGCATCAACAACAAAACCAATAGTGCGTGATGACTCTTCGCTTTCGTAGGTAAGTACAATCACTACGGTTGTTTCTAAGTAAGTCGCTTCACCAATGCTAAATTTGAGGCGTAAATCGACAATGGGCACGATAATGCCTCTCATATTAATGACACCCTTAATATAACTTGGCGAATTAGGGATTTTTGTTGGTTGCTCCCAACTTCTAATTTCTTCGACACACAAAATATCAACCGCATATAGCTCTTGTGCTAACATAAACGTTAGATACTGATCACCGCTGGTGATAAAGTCGACGCCTTCAACAACGTGTTCACCTTCAGCGGGAATATCTTGTGCCATCTCTTGAATATTCATAAACAAACCTCCGCTGTTACACTAGCATTACCATCAGTTTTTACCCGTTGGGCTTGTTGGGCTTGTGCTAACGCCATATGGATAATTCCCGGTATATCTAGAATCATAGCGACGGAGCCATCACCAAGAATTGTCGCCCCTGATATACCTCCGACCTGTTGGTAATTATCTTTTAAACTTTTTATAACCACCTGCTGTTGAGCCAGTAAATCATCAACCATCAAACCAATTTTTTGACCATCAGCTTCAACAACAACCAGTAAGGCGTTGTCTATTTCTGTACATTCTGTCGCCAAATTAAACAGTTGATAAATAGGTAGCACTGGCACATTGTCATCACGTAAGCGATAAAGCACCATATCGCCCGAAACACGATTAATAAGTTTGTTATCAATTTGCAGTGATTCAACAATAGAAATGAGTGGGATGATGTAGGTTTCGCTGCCCACTTTGACCAGTTGACCGTCTAAAATGGCCAATGTTAGCGGTAAGTGCACCTTAAATGAGCTGCCTTTACCTAGGGTAGATTTAACTTGAATTCTGCCACCAAGTGATTGAATATTGCGCTTAACCACATCCATGCCAACACCACGGCCGGAGATATCGGTGACTTCTGCCGCGGTTGAAAAACCTGGTTCGAATAATAAGTCATATACCTGACTATCCGTTAAGATAGCATTCGCTTCAACAAGCCCTTTTTCTACCGCTTTCGCTAATACAATTTCTCGGTTAATACCGGCGCCATCATCGTTAATTTCAATAACAATATTGCCACCTTGGTGATAGGCATCTAAAGAAATGGTACCTTTTGCTGATTTGCCATTAGCAAGTCTAACTTCACTTGTTTCGATGCCATGGTCAGCAGCATTCCTCACTAAATGTACTAACGGATCGCCAATTTGTTCCATTACCGTTTTATCTAATTCGGTTTGTTCACCTTTGATCACTAACTCCATTTCCTTACCGGTTTTTACCGCTAGATCATGAACAAGGCGAGGAAAGCGATTAAAGGCAAAACTGATCGGTAGCATGCGAATACGCATGACACTTTCTTGTAATTCTTTGGTATTTTGTAATAGTTGCTCAAGACCACTGGTGAGCCGTTCAACTTTGTCCATTTCAAAATCGTTACCCAGTTCTGACAACATAGACTGAGTGATAACTAATTCGCCCACTAGATTAATTAAATTATCTACTTTATCTACACCAACCCTAATGGAACCAACCTCAGCTTTTCCTTTAGTTTTAGTTTTAGTTTTAGAGGTTATATTGTTATCTTCGGCAGTAGAGTCAATAACCAGTTTTGTTTCAGGGTCCTGCACTTCAATATCTTCAGTAGGTTTTTGGCTGGTGTCAGGCTCTGTTTGCTGTTCATTATTTGTTAGAGTGCTTGAAGGCGAGCTTGATGACTGGGTTGATGAAGTACTTGCTGAGATACTTGCTGAGGTAGTTGATGGGGCTTTTATTGGCACTAATTCTAATAAACATTCATCTTCAACCCATTCAAATATTTCTCTGACCTCGCTTTCATCTACTTCAGTATAAAGCGTTAATTGCCAACTTAAATAAAGCTCTTGAGCATCAATGTCCTTTAAAGCGGGTAAATCTTTGGTATCGGCACAAAGTGTTAACTCACCTAGCTCTGCTAAAGCACTGAATAAAAAAATGGGATCATTGCCCGTTTTCGCTAAGCTATGCTCTGGTACGAAATTGATGTTATAACCAGAGATATTATTTTCTGCAACTTTCGTTGTACTTTGATTATCACTGTCCGTTGAGAGCTCATCACCCAAAGTTTCAGCTAAGCGCTTAGACGTTTTCTCAACCTTATCAATATCATACTCTTCATCATCCCGTGCGGCTTCTATTAATAAGCGCATACAATCGATGGAATCAAGCAATATTTCGGTATCTTTAGGGCTGATTTCGCGTCGGCCATCACGCATTTCATCAAGTAATGTTTCTACTAAATGAGTAAACTCAGTGACGTTATCAAAGCCAAAGGTTCCTGCCCCGCCTTTAATTGAGTGCGCGGCTCTAAAAATTGTGTGAATTGTTTCATTATCCCCCTCTTGCAAATTTAATAATTCAGACTCCATTACCTCGAGTCCTTCAAAGCTCTCTTCTAAGAAACTTGGAATAAATTGTGATAAATCAACACTCATAACTGATTACCTACTCTTTCCTTGTCAAAAATCGGGACATTATCACGACAGGGTACTTATATGATAAGTACCTAAGATAAGTATGTTACTAAACGGTTAAACAGGTTTTTTATACTAACAATGTCACTTAACCACTCGTTTAATGGTGGCTAATAATTTTTCTGGGTTAAAAGGTTTAACCAACCAACCCGTTGCTCCGGCCGATTTACCGCGCATTTTCATATCAGTGGAGCTTTCTGTGGTTAACATCAAAATAGGGGTAAATTTAAAATCACCTAACTTGCGTAACTCAGTGCATAAACTAATGCCATCCATATTGGGCATATTTACATCGGAAATGACCAAGTCAAAATTACTGCTTTTAGCCTTATTTAGACCATCCAGACCATCTTTAGCCTCGACGGTTTCGTAGCCGGCACTTTTTAAGGTAAAACTGACCATATCTCTTATTGAGTTTGAGTCATCAACAACTAGCACTTTAGTCATACTGGTTTCCTCATCGTTTAATGCATCGTAGTTTTGTGTTGTTAGCGTTATTTCTCATCGGAAAAACCAAGATTTCAATCCTTGATATATTGCAATAAAATGGCATCTTTGATACCAAGTTGTTGAATACTTTCCTTTAAGATGCTGGATTTTGATTGCCACTTAATTTCTTTACCCTGGGCAATGATGTAGGTAACAACGGCAAGGATAAACTGCACTCCGATAGTATCAATCCGTGCTAAGTCACTATCATCAATGGATATCACATCTTGACCATCTATTATTGGTATGATTAGCGCTTGATACTCGTTCACCTGAGCAATCGTTAAGTCACTGGGGAATTTAATCATTTTTTAATATCCGTATTTTTATTATTTTGCTTTGTGCCTTAAAGCATATGACAGATTTAACGGAATGCAAGAAAGTGTATTCAAAAAGAATGGAATGATGCAACACACTGAAATATAGATACTTTATATAGATTGAAAAATATACAGATAAAGCTTTTAGACTACATTGCAGCTAGCATAAAATATTGAAAGTGCAAGGAAAAATACTTTCCCTTACACTTTATAAGGAATTACCAGCGAGTAAATTGGCCTTGTACCTGCCAAATCAAGGGTATTAACGTGGTAAATAGAAGACCATAACCAAGCAAAACAGCGCTATAAGCCAGAAAGCTTTAACAAAAAACCTGACTTTACTATTTCTATCATTGGGATGTTTTTCGGGTAGCGCCATGCCGCAGTGTCGACATGGTTGTTTTTCATCATCACAGTTATTTTCTGTTTGGCAATACAAACATGTTTTTGTTAATTGAGCCATATTTACCTCTTTTATATTTCACAGCTGATGGTTACTGTGAGGTGAGTTGGTGATATAACTGCGGCAAACGCAATGGTAATTGCGCCGGTCGTAATATCTGGGTAAAACCATCATTGCCAAATAAGTAAGGTAAGTACTCTTGGGCATCGACATCTATGCTGATACAAAAAGGTTTAATACCTAAACGTTTGGCTTCATTTATCGCTTGATGAGTATCCTCAATGCCAAATCGTCCTTCATAGTGATCTATATCATTTGGCTTGCCATCGGTTAATATCAGTAAAAGTTTATCTGTGGTCTTTTGCTCACTAATGACCTTAGTTGCTTGACGAATTGCCGCGCCCATTCGAGTATAAAATCCGGGGGTAATTGCTTGAATGCGCCCTCTGACCTGATCACTATAATTTTCATTAAAGTTTTTCAACATAGTAAAGCGAATATGGCTACGTTTTACCGAAGAAAAACCGTACATAGCAAAACGATCTCCGACTGACTGTAGTGCTTCGCCAAATAACAACAAACTTTCTTGCACTACGTCAATTACCCGATTGTCATTATCTAAGTGTGAATCAGTCGACATAGATAGGTCGGCTAATAATAGACAAGATAAATCGCGATTATTACCCCGATAAGATTTAAACAAACCCTTTTCGGCGGTTGCTGCGGTTTTACTTTCAATATGAAAATCAAGCCAAGCATTGAGATCAAGCTCTTCTCCTTGCGGCTGAGCTTTGAGCCAATATCTGACACTGCGTAATTGCTCAAATTGTGCTTGGATCATTTTGGCTGTTTTTTGTAGTTTAACGGGTAACTTCGCCGGCGCAGCGTCACGTGGCAGCATAGGTTGAAGTAAACAGCGATCAGCTTGTAAGGTTTGAGTTTTATAATTCCACTCAGGTAACTTTATTCCTTCACCCAGTGGAATATCATCTTGTGAGGCCGAGGGTAAATCTAAATCAATTTTTATTTGACCACTTTTTTGATGCTCTTGCTTTTTGGTCAAGGTGATTTTATCTAGATCATCAATAGTACTTTGATAATCGTCTTCATCTTCATCAGTGTCATCCGTGCCACGGTCCATTTTTGAAAATTCACTCCATGAGAACAAGCTTTCTAAACGAAAAATCATCATGCCGCCGCGACTATCCGGTTCATCGACCCGCTCTGCTTTTTTTCGTGCACTGCGGGATTTCTTTGCTATTTTTTTCTCTGATTCTTTATCTTCACTATCCGTTAATAATTCATCTTCATCAAGTTCCGCAGCAACTACATCATCACTGTTCGCCGAAGGGTAAAGCCATAGGTAAACGGCCTTTGGAGCAAAGTTTACTACGGGAAAATCCGTTACCGAGCCTGGAGTAAATATGGCATCTCTTATGGCTTGTTCCATGATTCGTTCCACTTGTTGCATCTTTTCTAACGGCGGACGCATCGCTACAAAAGCTTTGGCTAAGCGGCAATATCGTTTATGTAATGCGGGAAATTTCTCTAGTACCTCTACTACTAACGCTTGGTTATCTTTGGCCCAATGACGGAAATTACCATCATGATGTGCAGCCAAAACGGCTAACCAAATATAGAGATCATAATTAAGGGTTTTGTCATTAAAGACGGCTAAAGATTCAGGCAAACGTAAACTCTCTTCATCTTGCCAAGCGAGGCTTACCAGTTGATTGTCGCCAGATATTTTTTGCAAGAAGCTTTTACGGGTAAGATATTCACGCCCTGTTGCTGCTTCCACGCGTTTAACAACATCACCACCTAAGGCTCTAAAAACCATAGCAACGGATTTACTTACTTGATCAAAATAGACACGCTCGTCGTCAAACTCAGGGTTTGCTTTACGGGTAATATATTTGTGCCAAAGTCCACCAACCCACTCTTCCATAACCTTAATTCTTTCATTCAGTTAAATAATAGTAAGATTGTATCAACAAAATTTTCACTTGCTGTGATGTGGGTCAACAGAAGGTTATTTCACTTGCAATAGCTTGTTCATTACGAGTGAAATTAAGCCCGAAAGAGGGGAAATAGCCATAGTAGGAGTATTTATTAAACCTAGCTGAGGTTATTTAGGTTTAGGAAAATTTAAAATAGGGTCGTTATTAAAACGTGGTTTACATTCAGTAGGCAATTTTTTAACCAAGACTCGACGAAAAGATTCATCAAGGGTCAGCCACTGATTAACCAATTCGGGATGGGTATTGGTTTCTCTAAAAGTATCTAAAAGTAGTTGTCTTCTAACATCAAATAACTCGTCCGGAATAAACATATGTTTATGCGCTATTGGCGGCGCTTTGCCTATGTAGTGATTTTCGCCGCCCAAGACTTTTTGCATAAAATCAACTTGCTGGTCTTCAATATGCTGCTGTGAAATATTAAGAAAATACTGCTTTAACCATGGGTGTTGATAAACTTTATCGTAAAAAACTTTGTTAATAGTAATTAAACTAGCGCGCCCGCCTATTCGGTTAAAGTTTTCACTTCTGGTCATTGCACAATGCGCCCCTATAGCCATTAGAAGAATAAATAGTTAACTAAATTATTACTAAACATTAGCTAAATTGTAGCCAAACTATAGGGTAAAAAAGCTAACATGGATTAAAATATAGGCAGTTTATTTGCCATTGCTCTCGCTAAATTAAACATACCAAGCAAGACAAAACCTGCATGCAAAGTAACAAAATACACTAAGCCAACCATAATAGAGGTTTGCAGCTCCGCTGAGAAATAAATGACCAATGAAGGTATAACTGCCAGTAACAGGCCCGCTAACACCGACAATTGTATACTGCGTATCAAATGAATTTTAGCTATACCTAGATTTCTCAGCCACACCTCATTATTACCGCTACTATTTTTAGCATGTTCGCCATTAATTTTTTTTTGCTGCTTAAATTGCTTAAAGTAATAAAGTAATACTAAGAAAAAAACGCCAGGCAGCAGAAGTAAATTTGCTAGGTATAAAGATTGATAAATTACCGCAAACTTACCGCTTGGGCTAGGGCTTCGATTAATCACACTTCTCTCCTTGATTTTATTTTTAATGACTAAGCTATTTTTAATGACTAGAATTTTTTAAATATTGTCTGTTAGTTGTTTTGGCATTACCAATATTAAACTAAATAAATAACGGCAATAATGAATGGTATCAAGATAATGTAACTTAATAACAGCCAACGCCACAATTTAGGTGCATGATGAAGCTCCATAAAGACATCAACAATTTGTTGGCCTTTAATCACCACGATGCTTAGCGCGCTCACGATATATAGACTTCGATTATCAATAAAACTTGCTAATAAAACCGCAACTATGGTTAAGGCAATCAGTAATAACCAACTGAGGGTAGCAAGGTTCTTTGTTTTGAAGTCTTGTATTGATTTATCTTTATTCACTTGAGAGAAAACTCCATTCGAACTATATACACTATGGTTAAATAACATAAATAAGTGGAAACAAGATAATCCATAATAAGTCCACCATATGCCAATAACTGGCGCCGGCTTCAAAGCCTGAAAGATTATGAGTTTGAGTTTGTTCATGCCAAACACTATGGGCAATGATAGCGAGGATAACCATACCCAATAACACATGCATTAAATGAAAAGCGGTGATTAAAAAATATAAAGTAAAAAAAGTATTGGTTTCAATAGTTATACCGAGTTCAAATAACGAAAGGTACTCCCAAACTTTGACCGTAATGTAAATTACAGCAAAAGCTTTAGCGGTAAATAATAAGTACACCGCCTGCTTTGACTGAGCCTTGTACATAGCCCTTAATGCTAAGGCAACAAAAAAGCTACTGGTAATTAGCGCTATGGTATTGATCAAGCCAAAGCTTTGATGTAATTGTGCCTTACCCTCAGTAAACATTGCCGGATATTGCTGTTCGCTGATGGCAAAGCCAATAAAGAAAATGGCAAAGACGGTAAGCTCTGCCAAGATAAAAAACCACATGGCTAAATCACCCGGTAGTTTTTTATTTTCTTGTGCTGCTGTAAATGATGCATTTGTCATAAAAATTAAACGATAACTTATGGATAACTGATTGAGAATTTATTGATAGCTTATTGAGAGCTTATTGATAACTAGTCGAAGTAGATTCTGGCAACGTCCATTAAAGCTCGCACTGTTTGTGGATCATCCGTCAATGGCTCAGCTAAACAGCAACGGCACACTTCTAATGGATCCATACCAGAGCTGATCATTCGGGCAGCGTAAATTAATAAACGGGTTGAAGCGACTTCATCTAAATCATTTTGTTCTAACCGACGTAACGCGCCCGCAAGCTCAACAAGTTTAAAGGCTAAATGAGGGTCAGCGTCGGCTTCTTTAATAAGTATTTGTTGCTCAAGTTCAGCACAGGGGTATTCAAAGCGTAAAGCGACAAAACGTTGCCGAGTACTGGCTTTCATGCCTTTTAGTAGGTTTTGATAACCTGGGTTATAAGAAACCACCAACATAAAGCCAGGCGCTGCTTCAAGTATTTCACCGGTACGCTCTAAGGGCAGTATACGGCGGTCATCCGCTAAAGGGTGTAATACCACTGTGGTATCTTTACGTGCCTCGACTACTTCATCTAAATAACAAATACCTCCTTCTCTCACCGCTCGGGTAAGTGGTCCATCTTGCCAATAAGTACCGTTAGGACCAATTAAATGCCGTCCCACTAGATCTGCAGCAGTTAAATCATCATGACAAGCTACCGTATATAAAGGTTTATTAAGTTTTTGTGCCATATGCGCAACAAAACGTGTTTTACCACACCCTGTTGGCCCTTTTATCAATACGGGCAGCTGATGTTCAAAGGCATAATTAAACAATGACACTTCATTGTTTTGTTCTTGGTAAAATAACTTGTCAGTTGTCATGGGAAATACTATCTAGGGTAATTAAACTTAACGCTAAACTACTCTGCTCCCTTTAAAAGTACAATTAGACAACGCCGGTTCATTGATAAGGATCAATGACTAAGGCGAAATAAAGGTTTTATTGTTTAATGATATGTAAATATAAGCTTGGCTATTAAACTCGCATTCGTTAAAATTGGCTTATTGCTAACAGACGATTATTAATATCGCTCTATTTGCTCCCTTAATGTCACTTTTAACAATGGTTTTATATGCAACTATTTCTTGAATACTTCCCACTGATTATCTTTTTCATTGTAAATTCAATCGCCGGGATTTACTGGGCTACGGGTAGCTTAATTGTCGCCGCTTGTTTGCAAATTATTTACTATAAAGTTAAGAAAGAAAAAATCCCCGCTAAACAATGGATAATCTTTGGTTTGGTGGTGGTTTTTGGTGGTCTTACTATTTATTTACAAAATGATGCCTTTCTCAAATGGAAAGTAACCATTATTAATACTTTTTTCGCCGCGGCATTATTAGTGAGTGATATTATTTTCAAAAAGAATATCATTAAACAGTTTTTAGGTGAGTCTTTATCACTACCAAAAAACATTTGGACAAGATTAAACTTTGCTTGGGCAATGTTCTTCCTATTTTGTGCTGGATTAAATTATTACGTAGCGTTTAATTTCGACCTTGATACTTGGGTAAACTTTAAGGTATTTGGCTTAACCGGCTTAATGTTTGTTTTCTCTATTACTTCTATTTTATTACTGTATAAGTATTTACCTATTGAAGAAGATGAAAACGATAAAGTTACCGATGATAAAAAGTAGTCACTCTAATTAAGCTACTGCCCTAATAACAAATTAACTCAAGCAATTATTTAAAGGAATACCCGCCATGTTTTATCTTATATACAGTGAAGATGTTGAAAACTCACTTAGCTTACGCCTATCGGTACGCGATAAACATATTGAGCGTTTAAAAGATTTACAAGCACAGGGGAAATTATTATTAGCGGGTCCATGCCCAGCTATTGATAGTGAAGACCCAGGTGAAGCCGGCTTTACCGGTTCATTAATCGTTGCTGAATTTGATAGTTTAACTGCCGCACAAACATGGGCGGATCAAGACCCTTATATCAGCGCTGGTGTTTATAAAAAAGTCACCGTTAAACCTTATAAAAAAGTATTACCCGCATAATTATTTGATAAAAAAAAAGATTATCAACTAAACTTAGCGCTAAAGATTACTAGCTAGTTTACCTGCTATTTAGCGCACTTTGTACTTGTCACTATTAGAGTTTGTAACCGAAAAATGATCTATAAGAAAACACTACTAACCTTATCACTTTTATATCCTTTATTGATGATGAGCCCTGCTAACGCGGCAAAAGATATTGCCTCATGTCAAAAACAAACCGCTGAGGAAATATCCTCTGCGGCTATGTCTCGGTGTTTAGATAGCGTTATTTCATATGTGGATAGGGAATTACAAACTTGGGTTAACTTACATACTTTTAATTTAGAAGAAAAAGCCTTAGTTAATGGCCGATATTCTGCCTTAAGAATGTTTAAGCGTTCACAAAGTAATTTTATTACTTATAGAGAAAATGATTGTCGCTGGCAATATCTAGCAATATCGCCAGAAAGAGGCGCTGATGTCGCCTATAAAACTTGTTATGTGTTATTAAGCCAAAGTCGGATAACTGCGCTTAGTAAAATTAAAACCACTAACACTGCGTCATAAGCCTTACTTTACCGAACTTCTTTATGCTTATTTAGCATGTTAATTAATTCAAATTAACATGCTAAAACTTACACTAGCTAAGTTTAATCCTAGCTAAGCAGTGCTTGTTCAGTTTTATCATCTAATTCATCTTCATCACTTAGCATCACAGCTAACCAACGACCCTCAGGTGAGCTTTCCAAGCCTATCTTTAATATCATGGTCAGTGGCACACTTAATAACATACCAACAGTGCCTAATAACCAGCCCCAAAATATCAGTGATAAAAACACCACTAACGTCGATAAACCTAAACCTTTACCTAGATATCTAGGTTCAATAATATTGCCCATCACCATATTAATGAAAACAAAGCCCAAACCTATTGCACCAGCGTCACCAATACCTAATTGTAGAATAGCTAAAGTCATCGGTGGTACTGAGGCGATAATAGAACCAATGTTAGGAATATAATTAAGTAAGAAGGCCAATACACCCCAGAGTAAAAAGAAGTCTAAACCAAAGGCCCATAACATCAGCGAAACAATACAACCGGTGGCAATGCTAACCAAGGTTTTAATGGCAATATAATGGTTTACTGAAGAGATAAATCGCTCAATTTGTTGCAAACGCATTTGTGGATCATCTAAAGCTAAATGCAGCTTATGCGGAAAAGATGATGATTCAAACAATATAAACACCACAGTTAAAACAATCAAAAATAGATTTGCCATCACCGAGCCAAAACTTGATAGCATTTCAGCCGCTAAGCCCATGGCTGCAGCGGGATCAAAGTACTCGGTTACGATAGAGGTAGAAAGTTGAATATCGTGTTTGGCAAAAAAGTCCGTTAACCAAACAAATTGTTGTTTGAGTTGCACTCGATATTGAGGAATATACTGTGAAAGTTCATTTAACGAACTGCCCACTAAGCCCGTTAAAAAAACAGCCATAGTGACAATAACGGCGATAACAAAAATTATGGAGATTGCTTTCGGTATTTTGAATTCACTGGCTTTTTTGATTAAGGGGTTACAGATGATAGCGATAAAGACTGACAGTAAAAACGGTACTAATATATTCGCTGCAGTTTTAATACCGGCAAAAATGATAAAAATAGCGGCTACCGTGACAAAGGCTTTTACGATAGAGCTATGATTTGAACTTGAAACCATGAAAATTAATCCTTATATTTTTATGATTTCAATATACCTTAAATACTTTAGTTACACTAGCTTAGCTATGTTTAAGCTCAAGTAATCAACTGGTTATTCTCCAGAGCCTGTATGGTTAAAAATTATAACCGCTATAGCCTATGTGCGAGCATAACGACCCAAGCGATAAGCAGGGTCGTTATCTGTGTTTAACCAAGCTTCCTTAACAAGCCTTGGGTATTTTGTCGCATGGTATTAGCCACCATAAGATAACCAATGCTTGAAACAAATAATGCACCACTTACCGGCCCTAACAACCATATATAAGGATGAAGGCGCCCTGCTATATCAAAGAGTTGCTGTTGAATAACCAGTAAAGCAACATCACTCACTATTGCGGCAACTAAGCCGGCAATGCCTCCCAACAGCATAAACTCATAAAGTGTTGCCAACTTAATCAACCGACCTTTAGCGCCTAAAGTTCGTAAAATCACCACTTCTTGCATACGCTCAGCCAAGCTTGCTTGAACCTGAGAAATAAGTACTAAAGCACCACTGACGAGGACAATAGATAAAACAAAACCAATAGCTAAGGATACTTGCGCAATAATTGCTTGCGCCTGTTCAATTTGTGCCTTGATATCTATCATACTTATTGTTGGGTATCGCTGTAATAACTGGCTGATACCTTTGGTATCGCGATCATGTAATTTCGCAGCACTAAAGTAGGTTACCGGTACTTTTCCGGCCATATTAGGGCTTAAAATCATAACGAAATTGGGTTTTAGGCTACCCCAATCGACTTTCCTGAAACTTGTGACTTTAGCGTCTATTGGTTGTTCATTGACCAAAAGTGTAATGGTATCGCCAATTTTTAAGCCAAGAGTTTCTTGCCAACCATCAAAAACGGATACTTCAATATCATCACCAGTACCGCCATCAGTAAACCATTCTCCTTCAGTTATTTCATTACCTTCAGGCAAAGATGTTAACCAAGTTAAATTAGGCTCTCTACTGACCCCTTCTCTGGCATTTTCATCTTTTTCCTCACCCTCTTGTTTAGACACGCGACGAGCAAATTCTTCGCCATTTACAGCATCAACACGGCCACTAAATACGGGATAAAAGTCTTCATGGGCAATGTTGTTGTCCTTAAAGAATTTTTTGATTGGCGTCACTTCTTCTTTAGCGATATTGATGATGAACATATTAGGTGCATCTGCAGGTACTTGCATTTGCCAGTCTGAAATGATGTCGTTTTTTAATACCACCAAAAATAGCATTAACTTAATCGCTAAAGCGAAACTGATCAGTTGGATGGCATTGGCATTGGCTCTTTTTTGTAAGGTGGCTATTGCTAATGACCAACTAGATCCTGGTCTAAGTCCTAGTTTACGACCTGCAGCAAATAATAAGCGTGATAAAGCAAATAAAACCGCAATGACAACTAAAGTCGAAGCAAATAAAATTAAGGTAGTAACAATCTCACCACTAAATAGCCACATCAAGACAAAAATAGTTAGCATTGAAAGGCCAATATGAATTCGGCTTATTGCTAAGGTATCACCTAAGTTACGGCGCAATACTCGAAGCGGCGGAATATCAAATAAATCTAACAGCGGTTTAAGTGAAAACATCAATGCACAAACAAGACCGATAAAAGCAGATAATAACCAAGGACGTACACCCGCTTGCGGCAATTCGGTGCCCATAAAGGTAGCCAAATAATCAGCGCCTATGGTTTGCAAGACAAAGCCTAGCGCTAAACCGGCAACGATTGAAAAAGTTGTCACCAAACTAAGGTGTAAAAGAAAAATATTACGGATAACTTTACGACTACCACCCAGTGTTTTCATCATGGCAACGGGGTCGTACTGTCGCTCACAATAGCGCTTAGCTGACACAGCCATAGCAACCGCGGCTAACATTATGCCAAATAATCCGGCCAATAATAGAAAGCGTTCGGCACGGTCTAAGTTATTGCCCAGTGGTGATTGTCTATCTTTAAGACCTTGCCAGTTTTGGTTACTTTTAAGCTGAGGTTTGAGCCAAGCATAATAATCACTTAACTCTTGTTCATTACCCGCAAAAAGTAGACGGTGGAATACTCGACTACCGGGTTGAACCGCTTGAGTAGTTACAATATCGGCATAGTTTAACAGCACACGCTTATTACCCGATAACGAGAAAAATGGCGCATCAGGCTCTTTTACTAACACTTTAGTGACGTTAAAATTACCAGCGCCCAACTCAACCTTATCGCCAACGTTTACCTTAAGAGTATAAAACAAGCCTTCACTAAGCCAAACTGAACCGGCCTTAGGGCCAGTATCGACTTCATAGGCTTTGCTGGCAAGATTGTCCTTGATGGTGATTTTTCCGCGCAGAGGATAAGCAGCAGTGGTCGCCTTCACTGAGCCTAAAACTAATTCATCATTGGCAAAGAGCATGGAATCAAAATAAAGCATTTGTGCCGTTGCCAGACCAAATTGACTCGCTTGCTTGAGCAACTGTGGCTCAAAAGCATGATTACTTGATAAGCGACGATCGCTGGCAATAAAGTCACTACTTTTTTGCGCAATATTTAGACTGATTCGCTCGGTAATTGCAGATAAACTAAATACGGTAAGCACAGCCAGAGCAATGGCAGCAAAGATAATAGTTAGTTCACCACGTCTAAATTCTCGAGAGAATAGCTTAAAGGCCAGTTTAACCCACATTGGCAGCTACCCCTTCGCTGATTTTTTCCAGTTGTCCGCCTTCAATATGTATAATGCGCTGGCATTTTTTTGCTAATTGTTCATCATGTGTCACGAGTACCAAAGTAGTACCGTTTTGCTTATTTAAATCAAAGAGTAGTGTTTCAATCAAATGACCATTTTTACTGTCAAGATTTGCTGAAGGCTCATCGGCAAAAAGTATTTTAGGCGAGCCAATAAAGGCTCTAGCAATAGCAACTCTTTGTTGTTCACCGCCGGATAATTGTGAAGGATAATGTCCAAGTCGATGTGAAAGCCCTACTTTATCCAATAATTCAACCGCTTGTGCTTTGGCATCATGGTCACCGGCCAGCTCTGCTGGTAACATGACATTTTCAAGAGCGGTTAAACTTTGCACCAACATAAATGATTGAAAGACAAAACCAATTTTTTCAGCCCGTAACTGAGCACGTGCTTCTTCATCGAGTGTACTTAAGGCATCACCGTCGAGATGAACCTCACCCTGACTTGCCACATCTAATCCTGCCAACAAACTCAGCAAGGTTGATTTACCCGAGCCAGAAGCACCAACAATTGCGACTGACTCCCCTGACTTGACAGAAAAGTTTATATCGCTAAGGATAGTGAGGCTTCCTTCAAGTGTGTTAACACGCTGAGTAAGCCCTGACACTTGAATAACATTTAACTGAGAAAGTACTGACATGACACGCTGTTTCCTAAAATCTATTATTATCTTAATTTTGACAAACTTGTCATTAACAAGCCATGCAAACGACAAAATATTACTTATTGGTGACAGCTTAAGCGCTGGCTATGGGCTTGAGCAAGCACAAGCATGGGTTCATTTGTTACAAAATAAATATATAGAAAAAAACCAAGCCATCACAGTAATTAATACCGCTATAAGTGGTCAAACGACCGATAACGCCTTATTGAAAATTGATGCTTGGCTTAAAACACACCAACCGAGTCATGTATTGATTGAACTGGGTGGTAATGATGGTATTAGAGGCTTTCCTGTAAAATTGTTGCAGAAGCATTTAAGTCAGTTGGTCACCATAAGTCAACAACATGGTGCGAAAGTAGCCTTAATGGAGATTCATATCCCGCCTAACTTAGGTCCAAGATATCGTCAAATGTTTACCGACAGTTATAGTAAGGTTGCCAAACAAACCGGCGCTTACCTTATGCCCTACTTTATGAGTGACATAGCTGTTGATACTTCGTTAATGCTTAATGATAACTTACATCCAAATGCCAAAGCACAGCCAATAATCCGTGATTTTATGTACAGTGAAATTAATAAATGGTTAGCCGACTAATTTAGCTCAGTAAGCTAAAGAACAAGCTCCAATAAAGAACGGGGCTATGGCAAGTAAAGACCAAAATGCTCGGCTAAAATGGCCTCAAGTGACTATAACGGGCTTACTCTCAACCCTAATAGCCAACTATTGCTCACACAAGTACCTTATTATCATAAATTCATTGCCGTCAAACTTACTAATTTAATTGGTATAAGAGTTTGTTTTTAAGGTAAACTTATCTTCTATAGCGATGAATACCTGCCAAGGTATTTATCGATATAAAGTAACTTCTGCAAAGATGTAGATATCAAGGTTTATGCCTGCATTTGTTACAAACACCTAGAACTTTCCCGCTCAGTAAAACAACTTAAATAGAGTAATGCTATGGACTTTATCTGGATACTTTTCGCCTTTATCTGCGGCTTGGCAGCAAAAACCACCTCACTTCCTCCCTCTATTGGTTTCCTTGCGGCTGGTTTTATCTTAAATATCGCTGGTTATCAAGCAGATGAAAGCTTGAGTGTACTCAGTGATTTAGGTATTACCATCATGCTATTTACCATAGGTTTAAAGCTCAACGTGAAAAACCTATTCAAAACAGAAGTTTGGCTAGGTTGCTCTTTACATACTTTACTTTGGATTGTGGTCACCATAAGCTTTATTAAAATACTCGCGCTAATGTCAGTGAGTTATTTCAGTGATTTAGATTTTATGACGGCAGCGTTAATCGCTTTTGCCTTAAGCTTTAGTAGCACAGTTTGCGTGATAAAATTATTAGAAGAAAATGGCGAGATGCGTACCCGCCACGGAAAATTAGCGGTAAGTATACTGGTTATTCAAGATATAGTTGCCGTTGTCTTTTTAGTTGTTGCTACCGGTAAAACACCATCAATATGGGCTTTTGCCCTACTGGGGCTATTTCTAATCAAACCCCTTATTAATAGAGTGATTAGCCATGTTGGCCATGGTGAACTCATTCCCTTAATGGGCTTTTTCCTAGCACTTGGTAGCTATGAATTATTCGAACTGGTGAACATTAAGGGAGACTTAGGTGCGCTTATTGTTGGTATGTTCTTAGCCTCTCATGTTAAAGCCTCTGAAATTAATAAAGCCTTAATGAGTTTTAAAGATATCTTTTTAATTGGCTTCTTCTTATCCATTGGTTTTACTGCGATACCAACACTAGAAATGCTAGGTTTAGCGAGTATATTAGTATTGTTAATACCGATTAAATTCGCGCTGTTTTATGGCATTTTCAGTCTATTAAAAATGCGTTGTCGTAGTGCCTTTCTCAGTGCCTTATCATTAAGTAATTTCAGTGAATTTGGCTTAATTGTTGGCGCGCTAAGCGTAACCGCGGGCTGGCTGAGTAATGATTGGTTAGTGATCATGGCATTAAGTGTATCCATTTCCTTTATTATAACGAATATCGTTTATCGCTTTGCCCACACACTCTTTGCTAAACATAGACGATTTTTATCCTATTTTGAACGCCAAGAAAAACTCGACGAAGACAGTTTCTGTCAACCTTGTCAGCGGCCTATTGTTATAATCGGCATGGGTCGCGTTGGCATGGGTGCTTATCAAGCCATTAACAGCCATAGTACTAATCCGGCATGGGGTTTAGATGCAGATAAAGACAAAATAACCTGGTTAACGAGTGAAGGCATTGAAGCTTATTATGGTGATGCTGAAGATATTCACTTTTGGGAGAGTATTGATCTTTCACGTATTGAATTAGTATTACTTGCGCTACCTTCAGTACAAGATGCAATTAGCATTACTACCCAATTAAATGCGGCTAATTATCAAGGAAAAATTGCTGCCGTCGCCCGTTATGATGATGAACGTTTACAACTAGAAGAATTCGGCATTGATAAAGTTTTTAACTTTTATACAGAGGCTGGAGTCGGTTTTGCTGAAGAAAGTTTAGCTTTATTAACTGAAACTAAGTAATAGCGAGTAACTAATGATAGCCGCTTACTGCGCTTATCATTAGTTAATATCAAAACACTTACGGCCCTAAACCGGCAAATAAACAGACAAAATCACGCTGTGCATAGCCTGTGTAAAAGGTGTGATAAAGCGGTGTTACAGCTGTTAACAATATCATTTAAAAACCTGCACAGAAACAACAAAATACCACCTAAGCACCTGTAATATAACAACTAAATAAATAATCAACAAAACATTAGCTATTTAAAAAACATACACTACACTTAATTACACAAGCTTAGCAGGGAGTAAGGTTTTTCCTGCTAAGGTGTTAGTAAACAGGATTTTACACCCTAGTTTATTTTTGTTTTTTGTTTTTATCTTAATTACCAGATAATGGTTAATTAGCGCACGGCTCAAACCCCTTGAGCCAATCTTTAAGCCCAAACGTTTGTTTGGGCCTTTTTTTGTCTTAAATTTATCAAGGTATCTATAGATGGAAGTTTTAACCGCGGATTAAAGCTTAAAAAGTCGATTAAAGTTATCACTAGAAAGTTTAGCTATTTCTTCAACTGATTGGCCACGAATACTTGCTAAATGTTTGGCGACTTCGACCACATAAGCAGGTTGATTTTCTTTACCTCGGTGAGGTACAGGAGCAAGATAAGGTGCATCAGTTTCGATTAAGAATTTATCATCAGGCACTAAAGCCGCAACTTCTCTTAATGCGGTGGCATTTTTAAAGGTAACGATACCTGAAAAAGAAATATAAAAGCCTAATGCTATCGCTTGTTCAGCCATATCCCAGCTTTCAGTAAAGCAATGTAGAATACCTCCTACTTGCTCTGCCCCTTCACTGCGCAGTAGCGCTAAAGTATCTTCTTGCGCTGCGCGAGTATGAATAATGAGCGGTTTATTTAATTGCTTGGCAACGTGAATATGTTTTTTGAATGAATCAAGCTGCAACGCTTTAGTCTCTGGCGCGTAATGGTAATCCAAACCAGTTTCACCAATAGCGATTACTCGCTCATTTTGACTTAAGGCTAATAGCTGCTCAGTTATAATTTCATCTTCTTGATTTAAAGGATGAGCACCGCAAGTCAGCAATACATTGTCATAATGAGCGGTTTTTTCTGCCATTTTAGGAAAATCAGCTAAGGTCACGCTGACACAAAGCAATTTATCTACTTTTGCCGCTTTGGCAGCCTGGATAACATTATCCAGATTATCATCATAAAGGGATAAATTAAGGCGATCTAAATGGCAATGAGAATCTATAAACAACGAGGAGCTCCTGTGCTTTAAAAGGTTTGGCTTTGAATAGCCGTTATAATTTTTGTCACTTATTTATTGTGTGACAAGAAAGCCGTATTATACCAATTGAACTAAGTAATTATTCCGTTTCGTATTACATAGTTAACGTCGGCTCTGAAGAATTTAAATGTCGAGCGATTATTTGCTCAATTTGATGGCGAGTTTTTTCAGGATCTTTAACAAAAGTAACACCAACACCAGGAGGAGTACCGTTTTGCGCGCCAATGGGGGTCAACCAACAAACTTCACCATGAACAACAGACTCTTCTAAAGCATCTGGCAGTAATATGTGTAATTCAACTTCATCACCGAGATCATATTGGCGTGGTGTACGGACAAAAACGCCACCTTCTTTAAGAAAAGGCATAAAGGCAAGATATAAATCACGCTCTGAATGAAACTCTACGTTTAATGGAACCAAGTTGCTCTCCTATGTCGATGGTCTAACGATATCATTTATCGTCATAAGTAGCTGTTCAGCGACGAATTGTCGATTAGCTTGTGTATAAGACTTTATCAGTTTATGACTACTGATGATAGCTTGATATATTTGATTCAACACCTGTACTGAAATTTTCTGATTAACAATCTGCGTAGGCTGTTCAGGGTCATTATCTGAGCCATTAACGAGATAATATTGCCTTACTAGGTTACAGGTTATTTTTTCTAGCCAACGTAAACCGTGTTTATTATCCACAAGCTGGTTGAGTAAAGTAGCTTCACTTTGACCATGATTTAAGTAATCTAAAAAGCATTGATTAAAGGCTTGAAACGCTTGGAAAACATCTTCATCGGTTAATTCGGGCAATTGGGATAAATTAACAAAAGCATTAGCATTTAACTTGTCATTAATACTAGAGCCATTGGCTATTTGAGAGTTACCATGCAGCGATGTTGTGAGTTGAGCCAATAATGCTTCACCGACCATAGGTCTGATAGCATATATTGCACAGCGACTAATTATGGTCGGTAATAAACACTCAATATCATCGGTAATTAAAACAATATAACTGTTCGCGCTTGGCTCCTCTAAGGTCTTTAATAAAGCATTAGCAGCAGCAATCGTCATTGTTTGCGCTTGAGGAATTAATATTGTTTTCAACCGGCCAAGATGCGCTGTTTTTTCTAAGAAAGCATTACCGCGACGAACATCATCAACCCCTAAGGTTTTATTCTCACTGGTTAATAATAAATGATCGGGATAACTGTTACTTTTTCTTAATAAACAAGCTTTGCATTGCTCACAGGCTCTGCTGATGTTGCCATCATCAGCAGAATCACTGCTTGATAATGGTTGTTGGCATATTAGTAAATCAATTAGCCACTTTGCCAAGGCATCTTTACCCGCACCAGCTATACCTTGCAAGATAATGGCATGAGCCAAGGTTTGTTGCTGATATTGTCGGCTTAATTGCACTTGCTTTTCGCGGCATATTTGTAACATATGGGCTATCTAATCCAAGTCTGCTTGCGCGATAAATTTGATCACCGCTTGTTCTATATCTTGATGCACGGCTAGCATTGTTTGTGCTGCATCAACTGTCACAATAGATGTATCCTGTGCGGCTAGCTCGCGATATTTATTATGAACACGAATAAAAAATTCCATCTGCTCTAATTCAATACGGTCTAAATCACCTCGTGCTTTTGCACGAGATAAACCAATATGTGGGTCTATATCTAAATAGAGAGTGATGTCAGGGCGAAAGCCTTTTAAAGTAATATTACTGATAGTATCCATAATATTTTCGTCAAAGCCTCGACCGCCGCCTTGGTATGCACGTGAACTTAAATCATGGCGATCCCCAATTACCCATTTGCCTTCCGCTAAGGCTGGCAATATTTTGTTGGCAAGCAATTGACTGCGACTGGCATACATAAGTAACAATTCTGTTTCAATAGTAAGCTTTTCTTGGTGATCTACTGATTTGACCATATCACGCAAGGATTCAGCCAAAGGTGTGCCACCTGGCTCTCTGGTATTAACATAGTCAATACCTTGTTTCTTTAAGATATTTTCTATTACTGCGATAGCCGAGGATTTACCCGCACCTTCCATGCCTTCAATGACAATAAATTTTCCTGTAGACATATTTTCGCTTTTACCTTGGGTCAGTTATTTTTTAATTTAATCAATTGTGTATTTTAAACACGTGAGTAATATCTACTCAGCTCTTACTGCTACTTTTACCGATTTGCTCTTTTTTGTTTGTTCAAGTAATCCCTAACCGCACGATTATGTTCAGCCAGTGTTTTACTAAAAACATGTTTACCGTTACCACCACTTACAAAGTAATAATAATCACTCGTTGCAGGGTGCAAGGTTGCTTTAAGAGCTGATAAACCAGCCATTGCAATAGGTGTTGGTGGTAAGCCATTAATTCTATAAGTATTATATGCTGTTTTTTCACGTAAATGTGCCCGGGTGATATCCCCTTGATAACGTTCACCTAGGCCATAAATAACCGTCGGGTCGGTTTGCAAACGCATTCTTTTACGTAAACGATTGACAAAAACTGCTGAGATCACAGGCTGCTCGGCAATATAACTGGTTTCCTTTTCTATTATTGAAGCCATGATTAACGCTTGATAAGGCGTTTTATAAGGTAAATTTTTAGCCCTAGCTTCCCATGCAGTATTAAGCTGCGATTGCATATTGGCATAAGCACGTTTTAATAAGGTTAAATCTAAAGTATCTGCGGTGAAGGCATAAGTATCTGGAAATAACCAACCTTCTGGATTTGCTGAATCAATACCAAGTTTTGCTGCTATTTCACTAACGGGTTTACCGTTAACACTTTGTTTAATTTGTGGATGTTCTGCCAAAATAACTAAAGCATCTTTAAAGCGAGTGCCTTCAATAAAAGTAACTGAAAACTGATGCTCTTTACCCTCAACAAGCTGGACTAATAATTGTGCTAAAGTAGAATCTTTTTTTATCAGATAGGTACCCGCTTTAATATTGGCTTTTTGTGGAAATAATCGACCATAGTTTCTTAGCCAAAAACGTGTAGTTACCCACTGTTTTTGCTCTAATTGCTTAGCAAAAGAACTAATAGAACTGCCTGAGGACACAGTTAAAAAGTTATCTTGAGCAATGGCTAGCGGCGTAGTCAAAGCTTTATCAAATTGGTAGGCTAAAGTCGCCGCGGCGCTCAGCAATGCTAACAAAATAAGTAGAATTAGTTTTTTGAGCACACCCTGTCCTTTTTAAAAATAAATATGATAGATAAGTAGATAAAGGTCGTTTAGATAAACCCTGTCATTTGCTTTTGCAGTCGCTGCACATCATCCATTGCAAGTATGCGATTATTGTACGTTTTTACCGGGATAATGCCCATCAAAGAATTACAGATAAACATCCCTTGTGCTTGTTTAAGCTCGCTTAACTTAATTTGGCTAACGTTAATATGCGGATATTTGGCTAAAATAGCCTTCCTAATAATACCATTAACGCCAGAGGATGATAAATCTGGTGTGCATAATTGCCCATCTAGCCAGTAAAATAAATTAGCGCTGATTGCTTCTATGACATACCCTTGGCAATTAGTAACGATTAGGTCATCTTCAATACGATCATCAAGCTCAGCTTTTAATAACACTTGCTCGAGTCTATTTAGATGTTTTAACCCCGCAAGCATAGGGCTAGTCGATAGCTGTTGTTTACTATCCCCTAAGTTAATTCCTTGCTGGGCAAGTGCGCTATAATGACTTGGGAAATCTGACACCATAATAATAACATTGGTGGCGCTTTCGCTTAGCCCTATTCTCGAGTAACCTCTGCCGCCACTACCTGCAGTAATCATCACTTTTAAGACTGCAAGCGGATAAGCTTTAGCAACCGATTGCAATTGTTCCGTTAAGTTTGCCATTACTGGCGATGTTAACTTTAATTGCTGGCAACCTAGCGTTAATCTTTCGATATGTTTATCGAGTAATACTATTTGGCCATCCACAATTTTTGCTGTGGTGAATAGTCCATCACCGTATGCTAAACCGCGATCAGTAACTTGGATATCTGTTTGCTGTTGACCATTTACCGAGCAATATTTCATTGATTGTCACTACATTAATGATAAATACCAAGTACATTAATCAATTGACCACTTAGCGAGAATTAAAAGGCTTAGAGGCAAGGCATTGATTGAAGAGAATGGTTATTCCCTTGTCGAAATTAATAACGATGCATGTAGGCCTTTTAAACTCGCCCTTTGGGAGTTTATTAGCAAACTAATAACTACTCAAAATTAAAGAAATATAGAATAACTATGTTTAAGTAATTTTGTTTGCTCTAAGCTCGCTAATACAACTCTAAGTTGATCAATTCATTAGTGTAATTGGTATGACATAAAAAAGCCTGAAGACTTCCTCAAAGTGAGGCTAGCATTCAGGCTTACTCATTGTTTTTCAGGAAATTGGTATTAGTTATTAGGCACTAAGCTAAATTTTCTTAAAGATAAGGGAGCCGTTCGTGCCACCAAAACCAAATGAGTTACAAAGTACGTATTCAAGTTCAACATCACGCGCTGCACCGGCAATATAATCTAAATCACAACCCACATCGGGGTTATCTAGATTGATCGTTGGCGGCACTTGGTTATGCATCAGTGCCTGAATACTAAAAATAGCTTCAACAGAGCCAGCTGCACCTAATAAGTGTCCAGTCATTGACTTAGTAGAGCCCATCATAACCTTGTGTGCACTGTTACCAAATACGGTTTTAACCGCATTAGTTTCGGCAATGTCACCCGCGTGTGTCGAAGTACCATGAGCATTGATATAGCCAATTTTACTGATATCAATTTTTGCGTCATTAATCGCATTTTGCATAGCACGCGCTGCACCATCACCATTTACAGGTGGTGATGTCATGTGGTAGGCATCACCACTCATGCCAAAACCAACCAGCTCTGCATAAATCTTAGCGCCACGTGCTTTAGCATGTTCATATTCTTCAACAACGATAACACCAGCACCATCACCAAGGACAAAGCCATCACGGTCTTTATCCCAAGGACGCGATGCGGCCTCTGGGTCGTCATTTCGACGAGATAAAGCCCGTGCAGCACCAAAGCCGCCCATACCTAGGGTAGTAGATGCTTTTTCAGCACCACCAGCAACCATAGCATCGGCATCACCATAAGCAATCATACGCGCAGCATGGCCGATATTGTGCACACCACTAGTACAGGCTGTGGTAATAGCAATATTTGGACCTTGCAGACCAAACATAATAGAGATGTGCCCGGCAATCATATTAATAATGGTTGAGGGGACAAAAAATGGCGATAACTTACGCGGATTACCTTCGGCTTTTAACAGCTTATTGTGGTTTTGTTCAATTAATCCTAAACCGCCAATACCTGAGCCAACAGCAACACCAATACGAGGAGCATTTTGCTCGGTTATTTCAAGGCCTGAATCTTTAAAAGCTTGCACACCAGCAGCAACACCGTATTGAATGAAAAGATCCATTTTCTTGGCTTCTTTTCGTTCCATATAGTTTTGCGCATCAAAACCTTTTATTAAACCAGCAAACTTAGTTGGATAATCTGTGGTATCAAAATGGTCAATATTAGCTATACCACTTTTTCCAAGTAACAGGTTTTGCCAGGTTTCTTCTGCGGTGTTGGCTAAAGGGCTAAGCATGCCCATACCAGTAACTACTACACGTCTCATAACAGAGCGGCCTCCGAAAAATTTATTGTATTACCTAAGTTAAGGCTTAATTTAGCCCATAAGTTAAGTATTATCGTCATATTAAAGATAAAAAAAAAGCGGTCACTTACAATTAAGTATACCGCTTTTATTATTTTATAAGCCCGATAAAATCGAACTTATTAACAATTACTGGTTTGCAGTAACGTAATCGATTGCTGCTTGCACTGTAGTGATCTTTTCAGCTTCTTCGTCAGGAATTTCAGTATCAAATTCTTCTTCTAACGCCATAACTAATTCTACAGTGTCTAATGAGTCAGCACCTAAGTCATCAACAAATGATGAATCAATTTTTACTTCTGCTTCACTAACACCTAGTTGTTCAACTGTAATTTTTTTTACGCGTTCTTCGATATTACTCATCTTCTTTCCTTTACTAAAAAGTGTATTCTTTCAAATTGTGTGTAGTGTATTCGTCAACAGCTCACCATGCAAGCTTCTAATTCACTTTTTTATCTGGTCTAACCTGTTGAACTATTGAAAAATATTATTAAAAAACAATGTAAGGCTTAACAAATAAGGCTTACACCATATACATACCACCATTGACGTGAATAGTTTCACCCGTCACATAAGCAGCAGCATCAGAAGCTAAGAAAGCTACCGTACTGGCAATCTCTTCTGGCTTACCTAAACGTTTTGCCGGTACTTGAGAGAAAATACCCTCTTTTTGCTCGTCAGTCAGTGTTTTTGTCATATCAGTATCAATAAAGCCTGGTGCAACTGTATTAACAGTAATACCACGAGAAGCGACTTCACGTGCCAAGGCTTTAGTAAAGCCTAATAAGCCCGCTTTAGCTGCAGCATAGTTTACTTGACCGGCATTACCCATAGTTCCCACAACAGAGCCTATATTGATGATACGGCCAGTGCGTTTCTTCATCATAGGACGAATAGCCGCTTTACTTACTTTAAATACCGACGTTAAGTTAGTATCAATGATATCTTGCCACTCGTCATTTTTCATACGCATAAACAAGTTATCACGGGTAATACCGGCATTATTGACCAAAATATCAATAGAACCATGTGCTTCTTTAATAGCAGCGAACATTTCGCTGATCGAATCATCACTGGTCACGTTAAGCACTAAGCCCATACCACTGCCATTATTTTCCGTTAAGTATTCGGCAATGTTCTTTGCGCCATTTTCTGATGTCGCTGTACCAATTACCGTTGCACCAAGTGCTTGTAATTGTGTTGCTATCGCTTTACCAATACCGCGGCTCGCGCCAGTTACTAAAGCGACTTTACCTTCTAATGAAAACATATTTATACCTACTATTTTTATTTTATCACGCTAACTTGCAGAACAAGTTAACGAGTTAACGAGTTATTTACATTAATAATATTTTGCTAGTTTCTGTCAGCTATTTAACAATAACTTAGCAATGATTTAAAATTATCGATTGTTTTACTTAACTATTAATAAGATCTTTTGCTTGTTGCAAAGTATCATTAGTGTTGTAGCTCACACTTTTTAGTGATTTGTTAATCCGCTTATTTAAGCCTTGCAAGACCTTACCTGGACCCACTTCAACAACTTTTTCGATACCTTCACTGGCAAGTTGGCTGATAGTTTCGCTCCAACGAACCGGTGAATATAGTTGCTTAACCAAGGCGGCTTTAATTGCTGCGCTTGCTGTTTCTTTAGCTACATCAACATTATTGACCACATTAATGGCTGGCACTTTAAAGGTCACTTTATCGAGTTCAACGGCCAACTTAGTGGCAGCATCAGTCATTAAAGCACAGTGCGATGGCACGCTTACTGGTAGCGGTAAAACGCGTTTGGCGCCTGCCTCTTTACATAGTACTCCAGCACGTTCTACGGCTTCTTTATGACCGGCGATAACCACTTGGCCTGGAGAATTAAAATTCACCGCAGAAACCACTTGTGTTTCTTTTGCCGTGGCACAGGCTTTAATAGTCTCATCGTCGCTTAAGCCAATAACCGCAGCCATAGCGCCAACACCTGCAGGTACACAGGCTTGCATAAATTCACCACGTTTTTCAACCAGCACTACCGCTTCACTTAAGGAAAAAACACCGGCACAAACTAAGGCAGAATATTCGCCTAAACTGTGACCAGCCATAACATCGGGAGTCACATCAGACTCGGCTTGCCAAACACGCCATAAGGCAACACTAGCAGTTAACAATGCTGGTTGGGTAAAATTGGTCTGGTTGAGTTTTTCTGCTGGGCCTTGAGCAACTAATTGCCACAAGTCATAACCCAAAGCTTTAGAAGCTTCGGTAAAGGTTGCTTGTACAATACTATTTTCTACAAAGTCACTGAGCATGGCAACAGTTTGAGAGCCCTGCCCTGGAAATACGAATGCTAATTTATTTTGCATCTTGATTCTCTATTTAAGTTCTATTTAGTAAATACGATTATTGATTATTTTTATTGAAGTTAATGCTGTCGATTTTGTTACTTATCGAGACGCTGAATCAGCTATGAATCACTATCGAGCAGAAAAACCGTGTTCTAAAGAGTTTTTGATTTTTTCAGGTACTTGCCTTTCAACTTCTTTAACCGCTTCCATAATTGCGGCTAAAAAAGCACCTATATTGGCATTACCATGACTCTTAACGACAATACCACGTAATCCTATCAAACTTGCGCCATTGTACTGGTCGGGGTTCATGGTTTTAAACAACTTTTTAAAGCTAGGTTTTAACAAGGAACCAAACAATTTAGCCACTAAACTCGCATTAAAGGCCGTTTTTGACTTTTCATAAACTAAGCGAGCGACACCTTCACAGGTCTTTAAAGCAACATTACCAACAAAACCATCACAGACAATGACATCGGCTTTATTAGAAAAGATATCACAACCTTCTATAAAACCGACGTAGTTAATATCTTCATTTTCTTTTAATTCAAGTGCGGCAAGTTTTATATGATCGCTGCCCTTAATGGCTTCTTCACCCATGTTGAGTAAAGCAATGCGCGGTTTAGTAATGCCATCGACTTGCTCGGCCATTACTGAGCCCATAACACCAAATTGGTATAATACATGAGAGTCACAAAAGACATTGGCGCCTAGATCAAGCATAAAGACATGTTTATCTTTATCATGGGTAGGTAGAGATGAAATAAGTGCTGGGCGTTCGACCCCGGGTAAGTTCTTTAAGACAAAGTGTGCCATTGAAAATAGTGCACCGGTATTACCAGCACTGACACAGGCTTGTGCACGCCCGTCATGAACGAGATCAAGCGCTTTACGCATTGATGAATCTTTTTTAGTACGCAAAGCCACAATAGGTTTATCGGTCATAGAGACGACTTGTGAAGTAGCGAAAATACTTAATTGTTTATGAGTAGTTAATTTTTCTTTAGAAATATGGAGACGAGCAAGAGTTTCTGTAATGATTAGTTCATCACCACAAAGAATGAGGTGCAATTTAGGCTGTTGCTTTATCGCCATTATTGCTGAAGAAATTGTTATAAAGGGGCCTTGGTCGCCCCCCATAACATCTAACGCGATGGTTAGATTAGTATCTAAGCTCAAGCGCGAAGCCTAAACTATTTTACTATAACAAAGTAATCGCTTAAACAGCGATTACTTTAACGCCTTTGTAAAAGCCATCAGCCGTTATATGGTGACGACGATGCGTTTCACCTGATACTGGATCTACTGATAAGTTTTCTGGTGTAACTGCATCATGTGAACGGCGCATGCCACGTCTTGAACGAGACTTTTTGCTTTTTTGAACTGCCATGAGTTTCTCCTAAATCGGTTATTAGTTAAAGGGCTGTATGCTTATTAACTACTTGAATTGTTTTAATACATCAAATGGATTTGGCTTCTCAAGCTCTTCTGGCAATTCACCCCAAACTGAATCAGCATCTGCTGGACAGTCTCGAATTTTATGCCGTGGAATTAATGGAAGAATAAGCATGAACTCTTCTTCTATTAATTCGCGTAAGTTTACTTCACCATTTTCATCTAATTCTACTACGTCATAATATGACGGAATTTTTTCAGCGGCTTCCTCATTTTTGGCCGGACTAAAAGTAAACTCTACTTTAAGTTTATGGTCAAAATTTTCGTTACACCGCTGACAAGTTAATGCAACTAATGTCGAGCTCGTACCTGACATTACTGTCAAACCACGTTCATCGACATCAAACTTAACACTAACTTTGACTTCATCGCTTCGGCTTTCGCATTCAGCAAGTAATCGAGTCATATCTGACAATTTAAACGCACCTTCACACACAAGTCTGCGCTGTGCACTACGGGATGGGCTAATTGTTATTGGAAGTTTAAGATTCTGCATAAGCCGCGCATATTATAGTCCCTATAGGCAAGTGTCAAAAGAAAATTGCACTATTTTGTTTAAAAGCTCAAGATAGCTCCAATAATAGTAATAATTGCTTAATAATTGTTTATTTAGACAACGTTTGTCATTCAAATAATCAATTGCGTTAACTTTACCTGCTCAACTCATCATTCTCATTTTAAAGGCTCAATATGAAAACCTTAGTGCTAGGCTCTACCTCTGTATTTCGTAAAACCATTTTAGAAAAACTGCAATTACCGTTTAACTGCGCAAAACCTAATATTGATGAAAGTGCTCAGCAAGGTGAATCACCACAGGCTTTAGTTGAGCGCCTTGCCATTGAAAAGGCAAAAGCGGTTACCGCACAGTACCCAAGTGCTTTAATTATTGGTTCAGACCAGGTAGCTGTATGTGAAGGAGAAATTATTGGAAAACCCCATAATTTTGACAATGCGGTTATACAATTAACTAAATTTAGCGGTAAAAGCATTACCTTTTATACGGGGCTTTGTGTCTATGACAGTAAAAAAGATACTGTGGCGGCTTTAGTCGAGCCCTTTATCGTGCATTTTAAACCATTAAGCCTAGAGGAAATCACTAATTACCTTCAAGCCGAGCAACCTTATAACTGCGCTGGTAGCTTTAAAAGTGAGGGTTTAGGAATATGTTTATTTAGTCGACTTGAAGGGGATGATCCAAATACTTTAATAGGTTTACCCTTAATTAAGCTAGTTGCCTTATTAAAACAACAGGGTATCGATGTATTGGCCGAGCAAAACAAGATTCATTAATAGAGTATAGAAATGATAAAGGCAGTCCCCTTAGGGACTGCCTTTATATTAAGTGTCATTGCAGATACTCGTGCATAAAATCATAAGGCGTTAGCGGCCCCTAAGCAGGCAGTAATAACTGCTGCAACTCTGCCAAAGAGTCAACAATGGCTTTTGGTTGATAACGGTTTAATACCTCTCTATCATGCACTCCTAAAGTGATACCAATCCTATCAACTCCCGCTGCTTGCGCCATTTGCATATCATAACTAGTATCACCAATCATAACAGCCTGCTCGGGTAAAATGTTCAGTTCTGTCAATAGACTTAAGACCATTTGCGGATCAGGTTTTGACCGCGCTTCATCGGCACAGCGTGAGGCATGGAAGAAGTGCTCAGTTTGGCTTTCACAAAAAACCCGTTGTAAACCTTGCCGCCCTTTACCTGTTGCTACCGCAAGCAGTGTATTATTATCCTTAAGCGCAGTTAGCAGTGACAGTGCATTATCAAATAAAGGGGCTGGCGGATTATCACCCTCGACATATTGATATTTATATTGACTGAGCATCGCGGTCAATTGCGATTGGGAGCTATGCGGAAACAGAATATCCAGTGCGATAGGTAAACTTAAGCCAATGATCTCTTTTACTTGCATTGCTGTTGGCATCTCTAATTGACAATGATGTGCAGCGGCTTGCATTGCCGAAACAATACGAGCAACCGAGTCCATCAAGGTGCCATCCCAATCAAAGATAACTAATTTATATTTAGGCTTATATTCAGGCATAAGGTCAGGTATAAGGTCAGGCATAGCGTTTATTCTTTTACCAGTTTAGATAACAATCGCTCTAAACTTGCCTCTAATGGCGCTTCAATTTTCATGCGTTGCTCCGTTACAGGGTGAGTAAATTCAATACTCGCCGCATGTAAGAATAATCTCTTTAAGCCTTTACTCTTCATTTGCTCATCAAACTCTTCATGACCATACTTAGCATCCATGGCTATGCAATGACCACTCGTTTGACAGTGAACACGTATTTGATGTGTCCTGCCTGTTACTGGGAAAGCCCTTACTAGGGTTGCGCCGCGATAACGCTCTAACACCCTAAAGCGTGTTTCAGACTCTTTACCATTTTGGTTGTCGACAACGACAACACGTTCACCCGATTTCAAATCATTTTTCTTTAGTGCTGCAGTCACTCGAGTCAGTTTAGTAGGCCAATGGCCTTTAACTAAGGCGTGATAAAACTTCTGTACATTTTTATCACGAAACTGTTCATGTAAACTGCGTAAAGCCGAGCGTTTTTTAGCGACAAGTAAACAACCTGATGTATCTCTGTCTAATCTATGTACCAATTCTAACATCCGCGCTTCTGGTCTTAACGCACGTAATGCTTCAATTAAGCCAAAACTCAAACCACTACCGCCGTGTACTGCCATACCGGAAGGTTTATTAATAACAATTAATCGGTCATCTTCAAACAATATTTGCTTTTCTAAATTAGCAACAATACTTAATCCCGTAGAAACAGCATCTTTTTGTTCAGAAACTCTAATGGGAGCAATACGTACTTCATCATTAATGGCTAACTTATAAACCGGTTTAATTCGTTTTTTATTAACCCTGATTTCACCTTTACGCATAAGGCGATAAAGATGGCTTTTAGGAACACCTTTAAGGGTTCTTAATAGAAAATTGTCGATACGTTGCCCTGCATCTTCACTATCTATAGTGATATAACGCACCTTAGGCCTTTCCACTTCTTCTGCACTTTTAATTTGCGCAGTATCTTCAACAGGTTTTTTTTCATGCTGGATCTTTTTTACAACAGGTTTATTTGCTTGTTGTGTCTTTTTTATAGCAGGCTTATTTGAATGCTTTATCTTCGTTACAACAGATTTTTTGGCATGCTGTGTCTTTTTTACAACAGGACGTTGTTGATGGTTTGATTTATTTTTATTCACGTGATTAGCTTTTTGAGTGTTTATTTCTTTCATAACGGCAGTTTAACACATTTTATTTAGCGAATAATGCAATTAACTTCCTTTATTATTAGCTAATAAGCAAAGATAGTGGGATAATAAAAGGGTTATTAGTTGATATTTAACGCTAACACCGTATTAAGCAGCCATATGAAAAAACTAACATTAGGCTAATCGACGTAACAATTTAACCCTAGAAGCTTTAAAGAGAGACGTAAGAGGCAAACTGCGGCCACATTAGTATGCGACATTTTTTTTTGTTAATTGTACCTTTTAGGCGCTAACATCATAAAAATAAGACATGCTGATAGTACGGCCTATTGCATAAACTGACACAGGTAATTATCGCTTTTGAAAGTTACCCGATGTAGATTGTCAAAAAAGCATAAACAGTTTTAACAATTTGATTTTAAGATGTTATTAGCCCAGCACCATAAAGCAATTATTATAAAATAATACCAAAGCGATATAAGCTGGTATTTTGCACAGCACACAAGCTGAGCACATAAAGAAACAAATTAACATTGCCTCGCTCAATTAAGGCAGTGATATTGAAAAAACAATCAGAATTTATAACAGCTTAACCTGGTTTTATGACAGGTTAACCCTGACAACCGTGAGGCTGACAAATTGCTGTTACCAGAAAAACAGATTGCTTTGTGTCCTAAGCAAATGGTGTGTTGTGACTAAAAATGAGTCCGACAAACTATGAAACGTATGTTAATTAACGCTACCCAATCAGAAGAATTGCGCGTAGCACTAGTAGATGGCCAAAAACTTTACGATTTAGATATTGAAAGTCCTGGTCACGAACAAAAAAAATCAAATATTTATAAAGCAAAAATCACCCGTATTGAGCCTTCATTAGAAGCAGCTTTTGTTGATTATGGCGCAGACCGCCATGGTTTCTTACCAATGAAAGAAATTGCACGTGAATACTTCCCTAAAGGCTATACCTTTCAAGGCCGCCCAAACATTAAAGAAGTGTTGCGTGAAGGCCAAGAAGTTATCGTTCAAATAGATAAAGAAGAACGTGGCCAAAAAGGTGCTGCACTTACTACATTTATCAGTCTCGCCGGTAGTTACCTCGTTTTAATGCCAAATAATCCTCGTGCAGGTGGTATCTCACGTCGTATCGAAGGTGATGAACGTACCGAATTAAAAGATTCTTTAAGTAAGTTAGAATTACCTAAAGGCATGGGCTTAATCGTAAGAACCGCGGGTGTTGGTAAAGATTATGACGAATTAGCTTGGGATCTCAGTGTACTTTTACACCATTGGCAAGCAATCAGCGATGCAGGAAAAAGTCGCCCTGCCCCTTTCTTAATCCACCAAGAAACAAACCTTATTTTACGTGCTATTCGTGACTACTTACGTCGTGATATTGGTGAAGTATTAATTGATCGCCCTAAAACCTTTGAAAGTGTTAAAAAACACATTGAAGTGGTTCGCCCTGACTTCTTAAACAAAATAAAGCTTTACACCAGTGATGTACCTTTATTTACTCATTACCAGATTGAAACTCAAATTGAAACGGCTTTTCAGCGTGAAGTACGTCTACCTTCTGGCGGTTCAATAGTTATTGACCCAACAGAAGCGATGACATCTATTGATATCAACTCTGCGCGTGCCACTAAAGGTAGTGATATTGAAGAAACTGCTTTTAATACCAATTTAGAAGCAGCTGAGGAGATTGCTCGTCAATTACGTTTACGTGATTTGGGTGGATTAATCGTTATTGATTTTATCGATATGACTCCGGTTCGTCACCAGCGTGAAGTGGAAAATAGAATGCGTGATTCTGTTCACCAAGACAGAGCCCGTATCCAATTAGGTAAAATATCTCGCTTTGGCTTGTTAGAAATGTCTCGCCAACGATTACGTCCATCTATTGGTGAAACTAGCCAAGGTGTATGTCCACGTTGTAGTGGTACCGGTCATGTACGTGGTGTTGAGTCTTTAGCTTTATCTGTATTACGTTTAATGGAAGAAGAAGCCATTAAAGACAATACCTTGCAGGTACAAGCACAAGTACCTGTACCTGTTGCTACCTATCTATTGAATGAAAAGCGCCGCTCAGTTATGCATGTTGAAAAACATCATAATGTCAGAGTTCTGATCATTCCTAATCCACATATGGATACTCCGCAATACGAAGTACTGCGTGTTAAGAATGATGAAACAGTCGTTGAAGCAAGTTATGAATTACCGGTAAAAGAAGCTGAACTTGAAGAAGCTAAAATGCCTAAGTTTGATAAATCTGCAGCGAAGCGTGACGAACCATTAATTCAAGGGATGACAGCACCGACACGTGCTCCTAGACCTAGTGATAAGGCAGATAAAGCTGACGACACTACAATAGCAAAGCAAGAGAAACCTAGTGGCTTCTTTGCTTGGTTGAAGAAGCTTTTTGTTGCTGAAGAAGTTGTTGAAGAAGTTAAAGAAAGCAGCCCTGTTGATAAACCTAGACGTTCTCAAGGTAGACGTGACAGTCAACAAGGTAAACGTCGTAACAGTCGTGGTGGCAACCGTAATCGCAATGACCGTAGTGAACGTACTGAACGTACTGAACGAAATGGTGATAGTTCAACTACTCACTCAAGCAACAGTGCTAATGAATCAAGAAGTCCTCGTCCTGCACGTGCTGACGAACAGACTAAACCTAAGAGACAAGCCCGTAAAAATGACAACCTAGATAAAGATAATGTTGTTAAAGAAGAGAAAAATACTGAACGTCGTCAACGTAGAACGAATCGTAAAAAAATACGTATTCAGTCTGCAGATAAAGCTACCGACTCAGCAGAATCTTTAACAGCCGTTAAAGCGACTGATAATGAACAGCTTAACAAGCCAGTGGTAGACGTCGAAGTTAATATCGAAGTGAATAATGAAGACAGACCACGCAATAGACGTTCACCTAGACACCTAAGAGCAAATGGGCAGCGTCGTCGTCGTAATAACAGTGCTGAAAATAATGCTGAAGTTTCACCAGTAAACCAAGCATTGACTGCTGAACCGGTAACTGCCGATGAATCCGTAGCAGCGCGTTACCCTGCGGCTGCGGTTACAGAAACAGCAGAACAACAAACGGTAGAGACTACTGCAAATGAAGTTAAAGTAACTACTGAAGAAGTTGTTAAAGAAGCTGTCGTTGAACAAGTGAATGCTGCGCCCGTTGTAACTGCTGTTGAAGAACAGTTAAGTACTCCTGTAGTAATAGATACGCCGAAAGCCGAAGAAGTTTCAACCGCAGCGGTTGTTGAGCCAGTAATTGAGCCAGTAATTGAGCCAGTAATTGAGCCAGTAATTGAAGCTAAACCAGTGACTGAAGTTCAGCAAGAGTTACCTTTAGAGCAACAAGAAGAAATTGCTACGACTAAAGAAGCTTCACCTGAAGTGAAAACAGAAGTTGTCGAAGCTACTGTTGAAACTACAGTTGAAACAGTGGTGACAAATCAAGCGACTGAAACTGTTGAGCCAGAAACGGCAAGTGTTGTTACTCCGGTAGCTATTGCGACTGAAACTGCCGATACCAATACCAATGCGCCAGAGGAAAAGGTTGAGGTAAAAGTTAAACCCGCTAAGAAAGCAGCTCCTGTAGCTAAAAAATCGGCTCCAAAGGATAAAAAGCTAGCGAGACAAGTGAAGAAAGCAAATCGCCTTTCTGGTCGTGCAACGGCGCCAATGACAAAAACAGAAACCATCACTACCATTAAAGACATACCAACAAGCTTTATGGCTGATAACGAGCGACTAGCTCATCAATCATCAGGTAGAACGGCTATCACGGCTGATGTTGTGAACCGTAGTAGCGCGCAGGCAACTAAGCCTTAGCAAAACACCTACGAAAAATACAAAGCCAGTTATAAACTTTATAACTGGCTTTTTTTTGTCTAAATTTCAGCTACTTTAATCACAATAATTATTATTCAATTAAAGCAAAAAGGTATGTGATACCAATCTGTATAAGAAAGTGATCGCTTAGCGATAGTTTAAAGGCTTAGAGGCAAGGCATTGATTGAAGAGAATGGTTATTCCCTTGTCAAAATTAATAACGCCGATTATAAGCCTTTAAAAATCGTCCTTCGGGAATGTATGAGTACCATGATAACGACACAAAACCTGTTTGATATAGAACGTAACTATATCTATACAACTTTTATTTGTTCTAATGTCGCTCATATCATTCTAAGTGGTCACTTCTTTATACTGAATGGTATTAATTATGCCATTAAAATATAACATTTATATTACAAGCTATATGGATGGTAATCTATAAAGGCTATACAGGACTATAACTTAGCATTAACAAAATAGCTTGACTGTTGGTCTAGGCTAACGTTAAATAGTTAAATAGTAGAAGACCAGCTGTTAATAAATGATATAGGTCATAATTGTTACCTAGTGAATAGTAAGGTAACGGATAAAAAAGAGAGTAATAATTATTATGAAAAAATGGTTTTTTTCTGACAATGGTGAAGTAACAGGTCCTCTAGGGCTAAAAGAGTCAAACGATTTAATTGCTAAAAATCCAGATTTATATGCTTGGCACCCTTCTTATACTCATTGGGTCCCGGTTAGTTGTATTAATGAATTTGAAAGCACTATCACACCTCCTCCTCCGCCAATAGAGATCCCGAGTGACCTTATTGATGATTTAATTGGCGAAGAAAAAGAATTAATTACCACCTTAGAACGTATCGATAAAACGATTAAAACTACTTCCGACTCTTTATATGAAATAGATACTGACTTAGATAATTTTGGCCAAGTTGCTCATAATTTAACGGAACAAGTTAGAGTGGTAGTGAAGACCATTGAAGAGCAGTATGCCTCTCTACAGAAGAACCTAGCTAACGTAATTAAAACTGATTACTAATAATATTGAGTTGTTTTAACTAGCAGCTAACTAATTCATCAGCTTAATTATAAAAACTAAAGTTAACAGATAAGAGTATTTACAATGAAAAAATGGTTTTTTTCAAATAATGGCGAAGTAACTGCCCCATTAGACTTAGACGCAGCAAAAGATTATTTAGCCAGCAACCCCAATGTATATGGCTGGCATCCTTCCTTTAATCAATGGAAACCGGTCAATTGTATTAGTGAATTTGTCGACGTACTACCACCAACAGTACAAGCGCCATTAATTCCAAAAGCAATATCTGACAAATTTTTAGCAAAAAAACAACGCTTAGAAGCAAAGTTAACCTCAATTGACGACAGTATTAATCACAGTCAATCATCTTTAGGTAAATTTGAACAACAAATTGCCGACTATAAAGACTTAACAAAAAACTTAAATGATGATGTTAAAGGTGCTATCGATAACATCGAGAAAAAATACAAAAGTTTAAGCCGTAAGCTATCGCAAGTTAAAGACGCGGTGCATATTGCAGAAACAGAAATGTCTGAAGTTGTTGACGACTTTGCACATAGAATGAGCTCTAATGACATTTTTATGCCCTCTTGTAATCAAAGTACAGCGATGCCACAAGACTATTCAAGTACAGCATTAGCAGACAGTGCTCATGCAAGCAAAGCCAAACTGGCTCAACAGAAATTAGCAACGCCTCACAGACGCGAAACTCAGGTTGAAGAAGCAGCAATTGCAGTACAAGAGCCGGTAAAAGCGCCTGATAAGAAAGAAGTTAAAAAAGCGGCGAAGAAAACAGAGAAGCCGGCCAGCAAATCACTTTTATATGACACATACGAAGCCAATCACTCTCCTAAAGACAGCTTCAATGGCATGAAAAATATGATGAAGTCGGTCTTTAAAGGCGATAATAAAGTAGACAAGATTGAAAAAGAACAGAAAGTAGAAAAAGTAGAGACAAAGAAAGCTAAAGATGAGCCTTTATCAATGGCTGAACGTTTAAAGATGGCACAAAACAACCAATAAAATCGTTACTGCTTTAGTAATAATATAATTATGAGTAGTCCTTAAAACGACATCAAAAAAAGCCAGTCATTATTTAAAATGACTGGCTTTTTTATTATTAATAAGCAGTAAATGTTTACCGAAAAGGCTAAACATTTACATTTATGGCAAGGCTATTTTACATGCGCTAATGCTTGTTTAGCTAACTTGGTAATTTCAGACCAAGTCTTATTCTCAACGATATCACTTGAGACTAACCATGAACCACCACAACAAACAACATTAGGTAAGGCTAAGTAGTCACGAACGTTATTTAAATTGATGCCGCCGGTTGGGCAAAAACGAATATCAGGGAAAGGTCCACCAATTGATTTGATAGCATTTACACCACCAGATGCTTCTGCTGGGAAAAATTTCAAGTGGTCATAACCATAATCAGCGCCGTCCATAAGTTCTGAAATTGAAGATATACCTGGAATTAGCGCAATATTGCCTTCATTACCCGCTTGTAATAAATCCTTAGTTAAACCTGGGCTAATCGCAAATTTAGCGCCAGCATCATAAGACTGTTGTAGCTGATGACGATTGGTCACTGTACCTGAGCCGATGATTGCTTCTGGCAACTCTTTGGCTATGATACTAATCACATCAAGCGCAGCTGGTGTACGTAAGGTCACTTCTAATACCTTAACATCCGCAGCTAATAATGCTTCAGCAATGGGCAGCGCATCTTCAACATTATTGATTACGAGTACAGGAACAATTGGTCCCATGTTGAAAAGGTCCTTTGGCATAATTTTCCAATTTCTTGATACTGTCATAAATCCTCTTTATCTTTCATTGCGATCCTTACCCTATAGATAAGTATCACTAGATTCTTTTTAATTATTATCGCTAAGCACTATCAAAGTGTGTTTAGCGAGTACTTGTATTAAACTTTTTTGCTGAAATGGCAGCAGTTAATGCGGTCATTAATTATGGGGTACTTTCTTTAACTGAACCTAATCAAATAAAGAACAGGCTCCGGTTTCAGCTGAACTTAAATTACGGCGCATAAAGCCAAATAACTCACGCCCCATACCTTCATGATGACCATTAACTTGAAATATTGCCGTCTTGCGATTGGCTAATTCCTGCTCATCAACAAGCAATGTTAACTCACCTGTTTCACCATTTAGGTTAATCATGTCGCCTGTCTGAACCTTAGCAATCAAACCACCGTCAAGTGCCTCAGGGCATAAATGAATGGCTGCAGGTACCTTACCTGAAGCGCCAGACATACGTCCGTCTGTAAGAAGCGCAACTTTAAAGCCTTTATCTTGTAAGACACCTAACAGAGGTGTCAGTTTATGAAGCTCAGGCATACCTCGCGCTTTAGGGCCTTGAAACCTTACTACGGCAACAAAATCTTTTTCGAGTTCTCCAGCGTCAAATGCCGCCTGTAATTCATGTTGATCTTCAAAAACAACCGCTGGTGCTTTAATGATAAAGCTGCCTTCTCTAAGTGATGACGTTTTAATAACAGAAACACCTAAATTACCTTTCATCACTCGTAAACCACCATGTGAACTGAATGGCTTAGCAACGGTGGCAATAATTGCATCATCAAGTGACTTTTCAACGCAATCAACCCACTTAAGCTCGCCATTATCTAGAATAGGCTTCTTAGTGTATCGAGTTAAACCGCGACCACAGATGGTTTCTACATCTTCGTATACAAGTCCACCTTCAATAAGTTCACGGAACAGTAACGCCATACCACCCGCTTCTTGGAATTGATTGATGTCAGCATGACCATTAGGATAAATGCGTGTTAATAAAGGCACACTTTCAGAAAGGTCATTAAAGTCTTGGAAGTTAATAATGATGCCAGCCGCTTTAGCAAAAGCAATGATGTGCATGACCAAGTTAGTTGAGCCACCCGTTGCTAATAAGGCAACAATTGCGTTAACTACTGATCGTTCATCGACCATTTTACCGATCGGCATATAATTACCCGATTGCTGGGTTAAACGTGTCGCCTGACGAGCAGCAGCTTTGGTTAATTCTTCACGAAGCTGTGTATTCGGTGCAATAAAAGAGGCTCCTGGTAAATGTAAACCCATCACTTCAACAACTAACTGGTTAGAGTTTGCTGTGCCGAAGAAAGTACAAGTACCGGCAGAATGATAGGATGCAGATTCGGCCTCAAGTAACGCTACCTCATCTACTTCACCCTTAGCATGCTGCTGACGCACACGGGCTTTTTCTTTGTTTGGAAGACCTGAAGGCATGGGCCCAGCAGGAACAAATACAATAGGTAAATGGCCAAATGTCATACTTGCTATCAACAAACCCGGGACAATTTTGTCACAGATGCCTAACATTACTGCACCATCAAACATATTGTGTGACAAACCAATTGCTGTAGCCATTGCGATAACATCACGACTCATCAGGCTAAGATCCATACCTGGTTGACCTTGGGTTACACCATCACACATTGCAGGTACACCCGCAGCAACTTGTGCCACGCCACCGGCATCTTTAACTGCAGCTTTGATAATGTCAGGGTATGTCTGATATGGCTGATGAGCACTAAGCATATCGTTGTAAGAGGTGACAATAGCGATATCTGAGTGTTGAATGCCGCGTAACGATGTTTTATCTTCTTTGCCACAAGCAGCAAAGCCGTGGGCTAAGTTACCACATGACAAACCAGCACGATGTACGGTGTCTGATTTTGCCGCGTCAATTTTTGCTAAGTATTGAGCACGTGTTTTAGCACTACGTTTTATGATTCTGTCGGTAATATCTACTATTTGCTGTTTCATTTACTCTCTCAACTTATATACTTTTAATTTTATTTAATACTTAACTTATACCAATTTCATTAAATTATTGCCCACTTGTGCTGGTTAAAACACTCCATGTCAGCGTTGTTCCCAATAGCCAGCTATTGCTCAATCGAGTGCCTTGCCCTGATTTATTTTTCCTATGCACAACAAGATCACGAACTTAATGTTATTGGTATTATTTAACAAGTGAGTTATGGAGCCCAAAAAATTTGAGTGTTTAAGCTAGGGTGCTGTAAAAATGCTCTAATCGGTATTTCAAATGCATCATCACCATTTAACGCTTGTGTTAATACCGTCTTCTTTCCTTCTCCACATGAATGAAGGAAAATATTTTTGCTGGTGATTAAGCTAGCAAAAGTGAAACTGATACGTTGATGCGGCGCTGTTTTAGGTTGCACTTTCATGAGTGCTGCATCGTTTGTCTCATCAAGAGCAACATTGATTTCGTCGCTACACGGGAATAATGAAGCAGTATGACCGTCTTCGCCCATACCTAAAATTAATACATCCAATGGTAATAAAGTGGCTTTAGCAGCAATGTTTAAATCCTTGAGTGTTTCCTCACTAAACTCTTCACCTTGTTTTAAGTGGAAGAATTTCGCTGCTGCAGCATTATTTTGTAGTAAATTTTCATGTACTAAACGGGTATTACTGTCTTGGCTATCAATTGCCACCCAACGTTCATCGGCTAAAGTGACTGTAACTTTTGACCAGTCAATATCACTTTGTGATAACACCTTAAAAAAGCCTTTTGGTGTTGAACCACCTGAAACGGCGATACTTGCTTTACCTTTACGTTTTATTGCTTGTGCAAGGATTTCACTGACTGATTGTGCCAAAGTGACATCTAATTCATTTCGTGTTGAGAACTCTGTTAACTGGTGCATTATTCAACCCACTGGCGATCATCACGCGCGATTAGAGAAATAGAAGATACCGGACCCCAAGAGCCTGCGGCGTAAGGTTTAGGTGTTTCATTGGTGGTTTTCCAAGCTTCAATGATGCTGTCAGCCCAAATCCAAGCGGCTTCCACCTCGTCACGACTAACAAATAATGATTGATTACCATTTAACACTTCTAGCATCAAACGTTCATAAGCATCAACTACACGCTCATCGCCATAGGTATCAGAGAAACTTAAATCTAATTTGTTTTCTTGGATTAGCATTTGTGAAGCTATACCAGGAATTTTATTCATCATTTGTAATTCAACCCCTTCATCAGGTTGCAAACGAATGGTTAATTTATTGGCGGGTAAATCACTGTAACTGTCTTTAAAAATATTATGAGGTTGTTGTTTAAAGTGCACCACTATTTCACTGTGTTTCTTCGGCATACGTTTACCGGTACGAAGGTAAAATGGTACACCTTTCCAGCGCCAGTTATCTATTTCGGCTTTTATCGCAACAAATGTTTCGGTATTACTGTTGGTATTAGCACCTTCTTCATTTAAATAACCAGGTACGGGTTTGCCTTCTAAGAAACCATCACTGTATTGGCCACGAACAACTTTATCTTTAATATTGTCTCGGTTAATTGCTTTTAAGGCTTTAACGACTTTAAGTTTCTCGGCGCGAACACTTTCTGCACTTAAGTCAGCCGGTGGCTCCATGGCCAGTAGCGACAAAATTTGCAATAGGTGATTTTGTACCATATCGCGCATTTGCCCTGCTTCGTCATAAAAGCCCCAACGTCCTTCAATACCAACACTTTCTGCTACTGTGATCTGTACATGGTCGATACTGTTTCGATCCCAATTATTAGTAAATAATGAGTTAGCAAAGCGTAATACCAATAGGTTTAGCACTGTTTCTTTACCTAAGTAATGATCGATACGGTAAGTTTGCTTTTCAGTAAAGTATTGTGAAACTTGATTGTTGATTTCAATAGAAGACTCAAGAGAGTGACCAATTGGCTTTTCCATAACAACACGATCCGCATCGTTAATTAAACTGGCGTGCGCTAAGCCCTGGCAAATATCACCATAAATCGCCGGAGGCGTTGAAAAGTAATAAACACGGGCACTATTGCCATTAGCTAAGGCCGTAGCGAGTTTTTTAAATGAGCTAGCCTCTTTAAAATCTAATTGTTGATACACCAAACGATTAATGAAACGGGCCAGAACTTGCTCATCTATTGTTTCTTTAACAAAATCATTTAAATTTTCAACAACAATATTTTTGAATTCTTCAAGACTATGCTCTTGTCTTGCGGCACCTACTATACGGCTATCTTTATTGATTAAACCACAGACTTCCAATTGGTAGAGGGCGGGTAATAGCTTACGTCGTGATAAGTCACCTAAGGCTCCAAAAATGACGATTTCACTCGCTGCTTGACCATTTAACTTACTCATAGCATTTCTCTTATATAAAATTTATTGCTTTAATTTTACTTAAACCTGCACTCAAGCCTAGGCGCTAGTGAACTTACCGTAAAATAATTAGTTGTAACTAAACTACATATAACCCTAATTTAGCGCTTGTTTAGCTGACAGTAAAGAACTTTTTGTAATTTTACTACACAAATAACTTTCACAAAGAATAATTGGCTTATATGTAAGATGAGATGAGTAATAATGGCGATATTACTGCCATTGAGATAAATACTGTACAGTTTAAAGAGTAACCATCCTGCCTGTTTTGACTTGTTTTCACCCTACATCATGAAATAAAATTTCATTTTTTCTGTTCCTTAAGCAGAAAATAAATTACAGTATAGACAAAATAGCCTGTTTATTGATGCAGGCTATCATTGAAATAACGTTTAAAACTTACTTTAGAAATGAAGATAAACAAGATCTAGGATCAGTCCATAATGAATATATTAGAAAAGATCACTAACGAACTAGACACGCTCAGTAAATCTGAACGTAAAGTAGCAGAAGTCATTTTAGCGTCACCAAGTACCGTTATACACTCTAGTATTGCTGCACTTGCCAAACAAGCCAATATCAGTGAGCCTACCGTTAACCGGTTTTGTCGTCGTTTAGACACTAAAGGCTACCCTGACTTTAAATTACATCTAGCGCAAAGCTTAGCCAATGGTACGCCTTACGTTAACCGTCATGTCGATGAAAATGATAGCGCAGAAGAATATACCGACAAGATTTTTGAATCTACCATGGCCAGTCTTGAATTAGCGCGTAAAAGCTTAGATGCAAATGATGTCAATCGTTCGGTTGATCTATTAACCCAAGCCAACAAAATATCCTTTTTTGGTTTAGGTGCTTCGGCCATTGTTGCCCATGATGCACAAAATAAGTTTTTCCGCTTTAATGTGCCAGTGGTTTATTTTGATGACATATTAATGCAACGTATGAGTGCTATAAATAGTCGCCAAGGTGATGTCGTTATTGTGATTTCACACACAGGTCGTACCAAATCATTGGTTGAAGTGGCCAATTTAGCAAAAGAAAACGATGCCACTGTTATTGGCATTACCACTAAAGGTACACCACTGGCTAAGGAATGTAGCATAGTGCTTACCGTTGATGTCTGTGAAGATACTGACCTCTATATGCCAATGTCATCACGTATCGCTCAACTCGCCCTAATTGATGTTTTAGCCACCGGCTTTACTTTACGTCGTGGTAGCAAATTTAGAGACAACTTGAAAAAAGTAAAAGATAGCTTAAGAAGCTCACGCTTTGAGAAAAAAGACTAAAAAGAAAGACTAAAAAGAAAGACTAAATATATAGTCGCTAATGTTTGAAACTATCTTTCAAACATTAGTACTACCATCGATAAACCTATTTAAACGTAATCAAAAACGTAAGAGGATTAACATGCCTAGAAGAACAAAAATTGTTGCTACCTTAGGTCCTGCAACTGACGATAGAGAAGTTTTAAAAAATGTATTAGCTGCCGGTGTCAACGTAGTTAGACTTAATTTTTCTCATGGTATTCCCCAAGATCACATTGATAGAGCCAAAAATGTTAGAGAAATAGCAAAAGAGCTTGGCATTTATGTTGGTATCTTAGGTGATTTACAAGGTCCTAAAATCCGTGTTTCTACTTTTAAAAATGGCCCTATTAAATTAGCCATTGGTGATAAGTTTGAATTAGATGCCACCTTAGAAAAAGGCCAAGGCTGTCAAGAAAAGGTCGGTATTGATTATAAGAAATTAGTACAAGATGTTAGCACTGGCGATGTTTTATTACTGGATGACGGCCGTGTGCAATTAAAAGTATTATCCACCTCTGACACTTCCGTATTTACAGAAGTAACCGTTGGCGGCCCTTTATCAAACAATAAAGGCATTAACCGTCAAGGTGGTGGTTTAACTGCACCAGCACTTACTGCTAAAGATAAAGAAGATATTAAACTTGCCGCTAAGATTGATGTCGATTTTCTAGCCGTATCTTTCCCACGTAATGCTGCCGATATGCGCGAAGCACGCTTACTTGCCCAAGAAGCCGGTTGTGATGCCCGTTTAGTCTCTAAAATTGAACGTGCTGAAGCGGTTAATGATGATAAAATTCTTGATGGTATTATCTTAGCCTCCGATGTTGTTATGGTAGCTCGTGGCGATTTAGGTGTTGAAATTGGTGATGCGGCACTAGTGGGTAAGCAAAAACATATTATTGCCCGCTCTCGTCAACTTAACCGCGTAGTTATCACTGCCACACAAATGATGGAAACCATGATTGAACAGCCTATGCCAACACGTGCTGAGGTTATGGATGTAGCAAACGCAGTATTAGATGGTACGGATGCGGTAATGTTATCGGCAGAAACTGCCGCAGGTAAATATCCTGTTGAAACTGTAAAAGCGATGGCAAATGTTTGTCTCGGCGCTGAGCAACATCGTTCAGTCAATATTTCCAGTCATAGAATTGAACTTACCTTTAGTGAAGTCTCTGAAACAATTGCCTTATCAGCTATGTATGCAGCCAACCATTTAGACGGTGTTAAAGCGATTATCGCCTTAACTGAGTCAGGTCAAACCAGTAAAATAATGTCACGTATTACCTCTGGCTTACCAATTTTCTCATTATCTCGTCATGCAAAAACATTGAATAAAACGGCAATTTACCGTGGTGTTTACCCGATTGAATTTGATTCAACCGATGTTAACAATGACAATTTATCTAATGAGATATTAAAAGCGGTCAGTGGTCACATTGACTTAGTCGTAGGAGATAAGTTAATTTTAACGCACGGTGATACCATGGAAACCGTTGGTGCATCAAATACCTTAAAAGTATTAACCGTCACTAAAAAGAACCTTAGCAAGTAGCTGCAAATGCTAAGACTAAATAAGTAACAAAAAGGCTAGATGTTGATAACATCTAGCCTTTTTTATTGCTATGTCTTGCTACATTAAGTGAAGCTCCATTCAATGCTGTTACATTCAGTGCTGTTACAGACTAACTATTCACTGCCTGCTTTACTTTATCTTTATAACTTCGACTCACTTTTAATTCTTTACCATTTTTCAATACAAGAAAATACTCGCCATTGACTTGGCTGCAAAATTTTTCAATCACCTTCTTGTTCACTATCGTCGATCTATGATTGCGGATAAATTGTTTGGGATCTAAACACGCTTCTAATTCTTTCATGGTTTTTCTAAGAATATAGGTGTTTTCTCGTAAAGTATTTTGCTTAGTTTCCAAGGTGTGAACACACATATAATCACCGGCAGCATCAATCCAAAGAATATCTTTTACCGGCACACGATTCACTTCACCAGCATCTTTAATTGCCAAGACATCGGAATAGCTAGACAAGGTTAATTCTTGATTGTTCTCTAATTCTGCTAATATTTTTTGATAATCATTACCAGTAACATCACTCACTAAACGCACTAATTTCGATTTATGTGCACTATCAGCACTGTTTTTAAAATATTGTTGTATTTTTTCAATGGTCTGCTCAAGTCTTTCTTCGTCGGCTGGTTTTAAAATATAATCCAATGCATGTACTTCAAAAGCCTTTAATGCGTATTGATCAAATGCGGTAACAAAGACCACGACAGGCATGGTTAAACCTTGCTCGATAATACTTTCAAGTACCTGAAAACCATTAAGACCTGGCATTTGAATATCGAGAAACATCAAATCGACTTTATAAGCACGTATGGCTTCTAATGCCTCTCTACCGTTACAACACTGCTCAATAACATTAATATTATCATGAGCTTGTAATCGTATAGCTAAACCTCTACGAGCAAGTGGTTCATCATCAACAATAAGGGTTGATAGTGACATAAAAAATTCCTAAGTAATTAGTTCCGGTAAACAACAGCGCAGCGCTAACCTATTCGAACAATTTATAATTCTATTATTAGCTTAGCTCAAATGGCATACGCAGATTTACTTTAACACCTGAAGGTTGGTTATGGGAAACAACTAACGAAAATTTTTCATGGTATAAAGCTTGTAGGCGTTCACGAGTATTGACTAAACCGACACCACTTTCTCGGTGTAAATTGCCATTGATAATATCAGCTCCGGGTCCGTTATCCGCGACTGAAATTAATAAGTCGTCGGCAAAGCGCTGTACTGAAATGGTAATTTTTCCGCCCTGCTCTTGTACAGCAATGGCATGTTTAATCGCATTTTCAGCTAAGGGCTGTAAAATCATACTCGGTACTAAGGCCGCTTGGCAATCATCGTTTATTTTAAAGTCCAGCTGTAACCTGTCTTCAAATCGTACTTGCTCTATCGCCAAGTACAGTTGTAAAGCTTGTATTTCAGTTTGTAAACTGACTTTTTTCAATGGGTCTTTATCCAATGAATAGCGTAGAAATTCACTGAGTTTAGTCACCATGGAATTAGCGATTTTATTTTCTTCCACCAAAATAAGCGTTGAAATAGCATTTAGGGTATTGAACAAGAAATGAGGATTCAATTGATAGCGCAACATTTTTAACTGTGCTTGATGTGCCACAGCATTCGCTTTTAATACATTTTGTTTTTCTATTTGCAGCATTTGATAGTATTTACTACCAAAATATAAACCACTCCAACTTAAAATAATGTAAAAAGATCCTAACGTTGAGCGGGTATACATATACCAAAACTCTGGCTCATAGCCATGTTTATAGATTTCCCAATAATTAATATTTTTAACTATTTGCCATAATACGCCGGTAAAATAGGATGAAAGTATCACTACTAGGGCAATTTTAATGGGCGGAAAGTTCCACGCCTTTCGATAAATATAACGCAGCGGTACAGTAAACAACCAACCGGCATAAGCGTTAAGAAAGATAATTATCACAAATATATCACGCAAATCATGCTGCAATGAGCCAAGATAATGCACAAATGCAAAGCCAAACCAGCCTGCGGTGTGTGCTAGCCAAAATAAGCGATTTCTATTTTCTAGTAATTCTTTCCAATTCACAAAAGTAACCATTTAAAGGATGCTATAAGCAAGTATGCGCTAATAATTAGATGATTTCATTGCCTTTGACCTTAGTAAAGTGGCGACTTATCGCATAATTAGCATAATAAGTAGCCGATAAGTCATCTTATATTTTAGCACTGGCTACATGGTTCCTAAGGCGTGTCCATTAGGCTCAAAGATAGGCTATCACCGATTAAGAGCCAATCTCATATGGCCGACAAAACATTTTAACTAGTGGGTAAATAATACTCTGTCAGGATATATACCCGTTACCATGCAAGATGCATGTTTCAGAGTGCTTGAGCAATTTCAATTCAAGGCATATCAATGTAGCCATGGTTATTCAGGAGAATATGCTCCTGCATTCTCTTCTAAGCTACATCCATGTAGCGCCATTTCAAATTGATGTAACGATGAAGTGATGTTGCTCAAGCGCTTCTTCGATGGGTTTAAAATGACTTTAAGCGGCGTTCAAGAACAAAAATATAGAGTGACTATGTTTACGTCCTTCTCCTTGCCTAAAGTCATTTAAATTCCCACTGAAATCGAGCACTTTGAATGGTAACGGGTATAGACCTAACAAGATAACATTGGCCCTAAATGCTGACCACCGAGCAAATGCATATGAATGTGATAAACCTCTTGGCCGCCATCACTATTACAATTGATAATTAAACGATAACCACTTTCATCAATACCCTCTTCCTTGGCCAGTTTTTTAGCAACCGTAATCATACGCCCTAAGGTCAACTCATCTTCGCTAGTTACATCATTAATTGTCGCAATGAGTTTATTAGGCACGATTAAAATATGGCTATCGACTCGCGGAGAAATGTCTCTAAAGGCGGTAACGAGTTCATCTTGATATAACAATGGCGTGGGAATTTCTTGACGAATAATTTTTGAAAAAATGGTTTCTTCACTCATAGCAGTATCTCTATAAAGGTTCTATACAAATGTACTGCTAGTTTACCGCCAAATAAATATAAATCACCTCTTTACTGCACTTTATTGACCTTAATCAACACCCTAGATGGTACAACTATGACAAGCTTATTGATTCTAAAAGGATGTTACCTCAAACATAAAATAACCTAGGCAATACTATGGATATAGATTTTAGTGAAATCAACTACTTAAAAGATCCAACATGGCAAGATTTGCATGCGGATTACGAACAGTTCCTTTTATCGATGACAGGCCCAACTGTTATTGATGTATCGGGGAAAAATCAAGAAAAGTTCCGGGTATTTACCACACTACTCCATGGTAATGAGCCTTCGGGTTTAATTGCCATGCATCGCTATTTAACTGAAGTTTTGCCGCAAGAACAACCCGAGACCAACTTACGTTTTATTATCTGCTCGGTAGAAGCCGCCACTTCACGCCCTCTTTTTAGCCGACGCTATATTAAAGGAGGGATGGATATTAACCGCTGTTTTGGTAAAAACTGCTCTTTTGAATGTCTCCAGGGTCAAAGAGGTTATTGTCAGCGAGCATCATTGATTGAACGGGCGATTAAAGAGGTCGAGCCAGAAATGGTGATCGACCTTCATAATTCGTCAAGCTCAGGACCAACCTTTGCGGTCAGTTCAGTGGTGACCACGGAAACCTTATCTCTGGCTTCACTTTTTTGCCAAACGCTAATTTTATCTGATTTAACTATGGGATCGATAATGGAGCAAGATTTTAATTGCCCATTTATTACTATTGAATGCGGCGGTTGCCAAGACGAACAAGCCCATGAAATTGCTTTTTCCGGCATTAGCCAAGTAGCAAGCTGTGAGAATATTGGCTATATCCACCAAGAAAAACCGGTAGAAGTCATTTATCGGCCGTTAAGGTTGCAACTAAAACCAGCAACAGAACTCTCTTACGCGCAACATGACGAAGGCTATAGTGGCGTTACTTTGAAAGACAATATTGAGTGTTTTAATTTTGGCAGTGCTCACCAAGATGAAATGCTAGGCTGGATTGATGGTAATGGCTTAGATAATTTACAACTTATCGATAAAAGTGGTGCTAACGTCTTGGACGAGTATTTTTATGCCCGTGAAAATCAGTTAGTTTGCCGGCATAACCTGAGACTTTTTAAAGCAACAACCAATAAAAATACCGCGATAAATGACTGCTTATTTTATGTAGTTAAGCTCATTTCAGCTGAAATATAACCGGTTTAACACACATACTAAGATGTTTATTAAAGGGTATGCTGTTGAATTATTGCTCTTTGTTATTAAGTAGACAAAACCAAGGTGACTGTTTAGAATTAAGCGTTTTTCACATTCTCTGGTACCCTTATGTCTAGTTCAAAGTTTAATTTGAAACTTAACTTAAAGTTAAGTTCAAAAGTGTATAACTCGAAATTGTTTAGCCCGAAATTATCAACCACCTTGCTCTCGACATTTGCCTTACTGAGTTGTGTTGGTCTAGCAACTAATAATGCCATTGCTGCCAATAGCGAGCAAAATTCACCGGTAAGTCAACAAGACCTACCAAAAAATATCATTATGGTTATTGCCGATGGCATGGGGCCAGCTTATACCTCTGCTTATCGATACTTTAACGATGACCCAGCAACAGCTGAAATAGAGAAAACTGTTTTTGAAAGACATCTAAAAGGCCTTAGCAGTACTTACCCGGCTCCCGTGTCAGGTTATGTTACTGACTCTGCCGCCGGTGCAACGGCACTGGCTACCGGGGTAAAAAGCTATAATGGCGCCATTAGTGTAGATGTAAATAAAAAACCATTATTGACCGTGCTTGAATGGGCTAAACAACAGGGCAAGAGGACCGGCGTAGTAGTCACTTCTCGTATTAACCATGCCACACCCGCCTCTTACTTATCGCACAATGAAAGTCGAAGAAATTATGATGAGTTAGCTAATAGTTATATCGATAACGGTATCAAAGCAGATGTCTACTTTGGCGGCGGCTGGACCAACTATATTCGCGACGATCGCAATATCGTTAATGAATTTAAACAAGCGGGCTTTCAATATATTGATAGTTACTCACAGTTAGCTGGACTAGCAAACGATAAACCGGTTTTGGGTTTATTTGCTGACTTTGGCTTGCCGTGGGCACTGGATGACAGTAATAAACACCGACTAGCCATGATGACAAAAGCAGCTACCGGACAACTTAAAAATGACGCCGGATTTTTTATGCTCGTTGAAGCGAGCCAAATTGATTGGGGTGGACATGATAATAATATTGCCACAGCCATGCATGAGATGGACGACCTAGCTAAATTAATGGAGTATTTAGAAGTATTCGTTGAGAAAAACCCCGATACCTTAGTGGTATTAACGGCGGATCACAGCACTGGGGGTTTTACCTTAGCGGCTAATAAAGAATATCGCTGGGACCCAGAAGTGTTACGAACCATGAAATACTCTCCAGCAACAATAGCTAAAAATATCATCGCCAAAGACCCGCTAGATCAGAAGGAAATTAATAAGTGGCTTAACTTTGAGTTAAACACAGAGGAATTCCAGCAAATAACTAAGGTCGACTCTAGCTATCAGCAAGCCAAAGCAAAATATGTGTTACTTAGTGCGACAGAAAAAACAGAGAAAAAGGCGCCTGAACTTAAAGAGCTCTATCGCCGAGCAATATTGGCAATCATTGATAAACGCACTAATACTGGCTGGACCACGTCAGGTCATACAGGAATAGATGTGCCGGTATTTGCATTTGGTAAACACAGTGAACAGTTTAGTGGCCAATTAGATAATACCGATATCGCTAAGAAGATTTTCACCTTATTAGGCAAGTAAAGATAATAAGAGAGATAATGTAACGGTACAAACAAAAAGGCAGATAAGTGCAATGAGTCATGCGTTTATCTGCCTTTTAGCTATTTGTCAGTCAATGCTTTTAAAGACACTTAACTCTTAGCAAGTACTTGATTAAAACGTGCAAAACCTGCTTCAAGGTCACTGATCAAATCATCAACATCCTCTAGGCCAATGTGAAGGCGAATTAATGGGAACTCACAATCAAACGTTGTTGCACTACGAATAGCATTAACATTGCTAATACCCAAAATTAAACTTTCAAAACCACCCCATGAATAACCCATTTTGAAGTGGTCTAAACCATCTAAAAACGCGGTTAATGCCACTTTATTGCCACAATTAAGTACAAAAGAGAACAAGCCATTAGCGCCGTTAAAATCTCGTTTGAAAAATTCATGACCAGGACAAGACTCAAAAGCAGGATGAAGAATTTTAGCCACTTCTGGTCGCGACTCTAACCAATTGGCAACGGTGAGTGCACTTTGTTGGTGTTGCTTTAACCTAACCCCAAGGGTACGAATACCGCGAAGCGCAAGATATAAATCATCAGGAGAAGTACACTGGCCCATCAGGTAACTGTAATCACGTAGTTGTGGCCAATATTTCTCAACCGCAGTAGCAGTGCCAAGCATGACATCAGAATGACCGACAATATATTTAGTAGCCGCTTGTACACTAACATCAACGCCATAATCAAAGGGTTGAAAGTTAATACCGGCACTCCAAGTATTATCGAGCATAACAATACAATCATGTTTATGGGCAACAGCACTAATGGCAGGCACGTCTTGCACTTCCATGGTAATTGAGCCTGGGGATTCTAAGAAAATAAGACGGGTGTTATCTTGGATCAGCGCTTCAATTCCAGCACCTAACATAGGATCATAATAGGTAGTGGTAACCCCTATTTTAGCTAATATTTTATCGCAATAATCACGGGTAGGCTCATAAGCACTATCAACCATTAAAATATGATCACCTTGCTGAACAAAAGCGAGAATTGCATTGGTAATAGCCGCAGTACCCGATGGGTATAATGCACAACCAGCACCGCCCTCTAACTCGGTCATAGCATCACTAAAAGCAAAAGCTGTGGTGGTGCCACGGCGACCATAAACCATGGTTTGATTATGTCGGTTAGCAACGGCATGATTCATTTCGGCTACCGTATTAAAAACAACCGTTGAGGCCCGGGTAACTGAAGGGTTTACCACACCCTTAGTCCATTTAGCACTTCGTCCAGCATTTACTATTTTAGTATCTTGTTTCATAATCACTTCCATTGGAAAAACTCAGCTTTAGCAGAATAAATATTATACCAATCGGACTAATTAACTGATCACTTAGCGAGAATTAAAAGGCTTAGAGGCAAGACATTGATTGAAGAGAATGGTTATTCCCTTGTCAAAATCAATAACGCCGCATGTAAGCCTTTTAAACTTGTCCTTCGGGAACTCGTTAGTAAACTGATAACGTCACAAAATGAATGAAATATAGAATAACTATGTTTAACACATTTTGCTTGTTCTAAGCTCACTAACGTAGTTCTAAGTTGGTAAGTTAATCAATCCGTTTGGTATCAGTTCAGCTATCTAGCCATCTAAAAATCTTTATAAAGTAGTTATAACCTGATTAAAGCTTACTGGCTAGAAATTGTTAATATAAATTGAAAATAAATGTCTTATTAAATGCAATTAAAATAAAAAGCGATAGCAGCCATTAAATAGCCTTCAAAAAAGACCCAACTGATCACCGGCAATGGATTCAAAGTCTTTGCCAATAAAGGGTAAAATATCATCTGCTATTGGTTTAAGTTGTTTCTCAACATAAAAATCATAATCAAGTTTGCTGTCCTTAAACTCTAAAGGTTGTACACCATCTAAGGTAATAACATAGCGGATAGTACTTCTATGCTGATATTTTTGCTTCAAGCCCTGCTCTTCAAGCTTTTTATTAGCAATCAAAGCCGCTTTAATATGAGGGGGAGTATTAACATAATCATTTAACTGACGTCGAATTTTTTTCTGGTAGATCAAGCGTTCATCAAAGAGCCCATGCCTCAAATCGTCGACTATTTTTAGAATATACTCATCAATGGGTTCATCGTTAAACACTAACCGATAAAGCTCTTGTTGGAAGTCTTTACTTAACTCGGTCCAATCACTTCTCACTGTCTCCAGGCCCTTAAAAATCATGACGCCATTAGCAATACCGGCATAACGTTTTTTGGTTCCGATAGCTTTTTGATCTTTACCGGCGTATTTACTAGTATTAAAGCCACGTATTTTTGGCATTAAAAATTGAGTAAAATGCGTTTCAAATTCAATGTCTAATTGGCTGGTAATTTTGAAGTCTTCTTTTAGGGTCTGTTGCCATTTATCATTAATAAACCCCTGTAACTCCAAACCTAACTGCTTAGCCTGCTGCTTTGATTTATCAGCGCCGATATAAACGAAAATGGAGTCAGTATCACCGTAGATGACCTTATGACCTTTTGCTGAAATCCACTTGCTGGTTTTCTTTAAAATCTCATGGCTGCGCTTGGTAATAGAGCCAGATAGCCGAGGATCAAAAAATCGACAACCATTAGAGCCTAGTACACCATAAAAGCTATTCATAATAATTTTTATCGCTTGTGATAAGGCGGCATTTTTTTGCAGTTTGGCTTTATCTCGCTCTAACCAAAGAGACTCGATAATATCAGGTAAAAAGTGTGCCTCTCTAGAAAAATAAGCACCATCGAAGCCCTGAATAACAAGGTGTCGATTATCGTGATCTAATTGCCCAACTTGATCTTGAGCAGAATTGAACGCACGAACCTCTTTAAGCCCCTCAATTAAGCCCATAGGATCAATTTTAAAGGTGCGAATTATGGACGGGTATAGTGATTTAAAATCCAAAACAAGCACATTTTTATAGAGCCCTGGAATGGAATCCATGACATAACCGCCAGGCGACACTAAACCCGAGTCACCATCACCCATATTAGGGGCGATATATCCACTGCGATGAAGTTTAGGTAAATAAAGGTTGGTAAAGGCGGCAACCGAGCCGCCGACTCTATCAATAGCTAAGCCGGTAAGTTGTGCGCGTAACTGGGCAAACGCTAATAACTGTGTTTTTTCAAAAATAAGCCAAACTAAGCGGCAATCTTCTAAGTTATAAGCGGCTAGTGCTGCTTTGTTATGATGAAAATTATCGGTGATTTCTTGTACCCTATTGTCAACATCAGCAACCTTTTTACCCAGGCCAAGTAAATTTTTGGCAACATTATCAAGGGAAAAACTGGAAAAACTATAGGTCGCACTTTTCAGCAAATCAATACCATCGAGAACAACACGCCCTGCTATTTCAATAAAATTTTGCTCGGGGTTATTGGCATTTTTACGCCAATAAGGCGCACTACCATCACGGCCGATGGCAAACTTAATACCATGGAGATCACAGCGTTTTTGTAGCAATGAGAAATCAAAATTAATCACATTCCAGCCAATCAAAATATCGGCATCAAAGTCATTAATTTCATCAATAAATTTTACTAATAACTGTCTTTCATCTGTTAGCCATTGAATATAATTTTCAGCGTTTGATTGCGCGTCACCAATCATTAATACCCGCTTAAATTCCTCTTTAGTACCCGAAGAGTTAGTATTAAGAGCATACAAACCAATAGAGTAGAGCTCCCCTTGCATAGAGCATTCAATATCTATAGAGAGCATTTTCAGGCTGACTTCAGCGGGTGTTTTTGCACGCTTACATCGGGTTTGTTTTACTAATTGATAACTTTTAGAAGCTGACTCGTTTTGATTGCCAGCAATATAATCACCTACCCCCTTACCAATAAAATCAATATCCGCGGTAATATGGCGTTCCATTAAAAACCTATCATCGGGCCTAATATCATCTTCATAACATTTTATTTGTTGGTCTTTTAAGGCATCCCTAGCACGGTAAAAACTGCGCATAGAACTGAAATACAGACCGGCAACTTTTTGCTGAGCAAAGGTTTTTAAGGATAATTGTTGATATTTTTTAAGTGGAATGCGTTGTTCATTCAGGCTACTAAGCGCTAGGTCTAGTTGATGATGTTCAATAAAAAAAACAGCTAACTCATTATTTACCTGTAGTTTAACTGGGCCAGTGCTGCTTTTCAGCCACAGGGTTATTTGTAAACCACTGGCGCTATCTTGCACTTGTCGGGTCAGTAAGAAACCACTATTGATATTGATTGTGTTAGAAATTGCCATTTTATCTTGATTTTTTTCGTGCTACGCGCGTAAACCTGTTAATATATACAGCAGTGTAACCGATCTTCTGTTTTTTGGAAACTAGTAACAATGTTATCTGATAAGTTAAAACAAGCTATTCGTCAAGCTTATAAAGCCATAGGCGAGAACTTAACGCACTTTAATCCTCGTAAACAACAAACTTTCCTTATTGCCGAAATAGCCAAGACTCTAGCGGGTGAATACAGTAAAGATAGAAAAATTATTACTATTGAAGCCGGTACCGGTACAGGTAAATCACTCGCCTATTGTTTAGGTACCATTCCACTCGCCCTTGCCCGAAATAAAAAGGTTTGTATTTCAACGGCTACCGTCGCCTTGCAAGAACAATTAGTCGACAAGGATTTACCCTTTTTAAAAGAGCACGCGGGATTAAACTTTGACTTCACTTTAGTCAAAGGCAGACAACGTTATGTATGTCGCCAAAAGCTTACGCAAGCGGTAACCACCAGTTCAGGTAATGAGCCCACTCAAGTGGGTTTTACTTTCGCAGAAAAGCCCGATGCCAAAGAGGTCAGAACACTTAATGCCATGCACAAGGCACTACTCGATGGTAGTTGGCTTGGCGATATTGATTCATGGAAAACACAGTTACCACAACATATTTGGCAGCAAGTGCAAAGTGATAAACATAGCTGTTTAAAAAACCTATCTGAGCATAGTCATTGCCCTTTCCACAAGGCGCGTGAAACTATGGATCAAGCCCATGTTTTAGTGATAAACCATAGTTTGTTATTGGCTGACTTAGAGCTAGGCGGCGGTAGAATACTGTCTTCTCCTGAGGATACCTTTTATATCATTGATGAGGCACATCACCTGCCAAAGGTGACACGTGACTTTTCCAGTGCCAGTATCACCTTAAAGGGCACAATTGAATGGTTAACAAAGCTTGGTGAAACCGGCGATAAAATGGCTAAGTTAATTAAGTCTCAGAGTGCTATTTCTCCTGCGTTAAAGTTAGGTGATGACTGCCAAGAACTATTGTTGGAAATGCAAAAAGTCCTTAACTTTATTGAAGCTAATGCCAATGTCTATTTTCAAGCAGATGATTCACTATCCCAAGGTAATAAATTTACTAAGAAATCTCCGCATGATGAACAAGTATATCGATTTGAAAATGGCATCATTCCACCAACATTAAAAAATTGGGCGGAAGATATACAAAGCCTGAGTAAAAAATCATTAAGCCATTTAAATAAACTCTATAACGGACTTATTGAATCGGTAAAAGATGGCGATACCCAAACCTATCTAGCTGAGCCTCTACTGGGAGAAGCCGGTTTTCTGTTACAACGTTTAGAGAGTTTAACGGCACTTTGGACTATGTATGCCAAAACCGATAATGAAAAATCTGCGCCAATGGCACGTTGGTTAGAAAAACTAACCAGTAAACGTCATGATTACCTATTAAGCGCATCTCCTATCGAAGTAGGCTTCACCCTAGACAATATGCTGTGGAGTAAATGTGAAGGCGCAGTATTGTGCTCGGCAACATTACGTGCCTTAAATTCATTCGACCACTTTCGCTTTCAAGTCGGTTTAAGAAATGATGACGGTAGTCAATATCAACAAGTTGACTCGCCTTTTGATTACCAGAACAATGCACAATTAGTCATAGCGAAGATGGACAATGAGGCCAGTGCTGCTGATTTCACTGATGAAGTAATTACTAAATTACCTAAGTACCTTGACCAGGGTAGTGCTAGCTTAGTGCTATTCTCTTCCTATTGGCAAATGAATAAAGTCGCACAAGCCCTAAGAGAGAACAGCAAACTTGAAATAATGGTGCAAGGAGAGCTATCACGCCAACAAATAATAGAGCAGCATAAAAAACGTTGTGATAATCACAAACAAAGTATTATTTTTGGTACCCAGAGTTTTTCAGAAGGGCTAGATTTACCTGGAGACTACCTCAATAATTTAATTATTACTAAGTTGCCATTCTCGGTACCAACCTCGCCTGTTGAACAGGCACAAGCTGAATATGTCACCGCAAAAGGCGGTAATCCTTTTATGACATTATCAGTACCAGATACTTCAAAAAAGCTTGTTCAAGCTTGTGGGCGGTTATTACGAAATGAAAGGGATAAAGGTGTTATAACACTACTAGATAAACGGGTAGTAACCAAACGCTATGGTAAACAATTACTTGATTCTCTACCGCCCTTTAGCCGAGTGTATGAAAAATAGTTTAATAACTTATTATGCCTATGCACTTTGCTCCGGAGCATTATCCCCGTGGTGTTTTAATCGGACTCGCCATGGATGTCACTTATTAGAGAATGCAGGATGCACATTCTCCTGAGCTTATTGTCCTGAATCCCGGGTCTAAATAGCAATAGTTCTTCGATATGAAGTTTACAAAGAGTTCCTGAGTAAACTATAGAGGCATATAACTTATTTGATTCTCGCTTTGTTTTGCTACGTTGTTCTTCTACTTTAAAAATAGTTTTCTAACAGACATAAAAAAGGCTTAAATAAATTCAAGCCTTTTTTAGTCACTAACTATTAAATAATAATCAAAATACTATTGCTAATTTTTAGCGTCTTCTAATGCTTTTTCAAATGCTTTTGTAGTGGCTCTAACATTAGCTTGTTTAGTAAATTCAATATTCACACCTGCGTTAACTACTTCTTGGTAGAAATCAGCAATGGCACAACTTTCTACTTGTTGACAAACTATTGCATACTTCAATATTGCTGGCTCATAAGCCTGCAAAGCAGCTTTTTGAAACAAAGTAAGTGCTTGGTGTAAATCTTTATCTACCGCGGTGCCGTTAAGGTACATTTGCGCAAGGTTTACTTGACCTTTAGCAAAACCATAGTCTGCGGATTCTTGAAACTTCTCTAAGGCTAATTCCGATCTCTTACCGCCATTAGCAAATTTTAAATATTCTAAGCCTGAAAAATTTTCTTTTTTACCCGGGATGAATACTGAACTAGAGTCAAAATGCGAATCTGGCACAACTACGTTGCCATCAAGCATATTACCTTCAGGACGACGCGCCAAAACAATAGCACCCGACTCGATCATTGCCTGCAATTCACTAATTTTGTAATTATGACGTTTTTCTTGGAAAAACTTTTCAAATCTCAGTTGTGCATAACGAATAGCTTCATTCAACTCATGCTCTTGTAGATAAAAATAGCTACTAAAGTTAAGCGTTACTACATCACCAGTAATATCTTTAACTTTCGCCATTCTAAATTTTTCTGCCGGACGAAGGTTATCTTTTATAACTCGGAAATCGATATAATAAAAATCATTCAATTGCGGTGCAGCTACAATAGCTTGTGTTTGTTGATTTAATAGATTGTCTTTATAGAACATGCTACCTGCTACAGCAACGGCAGCTAAGATAACTAAAGCAATAATTTTGCTTTTATGCTTTATCAACCAAGGATCGGGATCCTTAGTATCAACGGTATAATGGTAATACGGTTCTTCTTGTTTATCGTCAGCGGTCGGAGAATCCACACTAGCTAATGCTTCTTCAGATTCCGTAGGTAATGCTGCCTGTTGATCAACTTCTGCTGTTGGCAAATGCTCATCTTCCTTATATTGGCGAACTGCTGCTTGTGGCATAACCGTTCCTTATTTTTATTTTATTAATTAATACCATTTGAACATAAATTAAACAAGCGTTAATTTTATGTTACTTAGATTTAACATTTCTATTGCTAAACCAAGTCCTTCTTATCATTACGCTAAGATGCCCAGTAGTAATGACTTTCATTCACATCGCAAGCATCTGAGTTTATTAAATTTATTGAAAATGTAACTCAATGTATTTTATTATTTTGAGTATACATTTTTATTTCAATTAAAACAATCGTTTGATTATTGAACCAGAACAGTTTCTTAAGAAACAAAACTGGTTTCCATTGCAAGAAAACTTGCTGTTATTTTGTATAGCCTAACTTAAGTTATCATTATATGATGTCTTTACTTTAAAAGGCTTACCTGTAGTCCACACATGAAACAAACAACCAAAGTTACCTTATTTTCATTACTGATTTTCCCCGGGGCTGGGCATTTATTATTAAAAAAATATGCGATAGCCCTAGGCTTTATTGCTAGCTTTGCATATCTGCTATTGGGATTTGTTAAAGATATTCTTACTAAGAGTCAGCAAGTTATCGATAGCATTATGCGAGGGGAAGTTTCTATGGAGATTTCGGCAATCCAACAAGCATTGGTGGACCAAGGAGTAATAGATAACCCTCAGCTTGCTACTTCGGGGTACTTAATGCTATTTATTTGGGGACTTGCCGCTTTTGACGCCTATCGAATTGCTAAAAAAAATCAGCCAGATAATATTTCCTAATTATCATCGGCTAAAGTTTGTCCTTAAAAACTCAACCACCTTTTACTTTTAGATTTAAAATAGTAAAAAAAATGGCCAGTTAAAATATCAACTGGCCATTTTTTTTAACTAGAGTCTGATGATCTTTCAGGGTCAAAATTTAAAGCGACTTTAATCACGCCGCGAATGTTGTCGCATAGTTATCCTGTGCAAAAAAACGAGCGACAATGAGTAAAAACGCTTTAAATGAAGCCATGGCAGAATTATGGAACCCCATGTCCTATACCTCAGAGGTGTTACCCCTTTACTTTTGACCCAAAAGGTATTACTGGCTAAACACTTTTTAGTTAAGCGCTTATTATACACTTAGCTGTACCTGACTATAAAAAGTATGGATTTATACAAATTAAAGCTTAAGTAGCTAAAGCATTAATTCACCGCATAATAGCAGTATTATTCTGTCATTGAAGCATGTAGTAACTTGTTAGTTTATGTAGCGCTTTTTTATTTGGCAATTGCTGGGTATAATTACCTTGTTTTCCTTTTTGAGCGATATTAATGAATTACCTGCCCCTAGAGAGTTTAAAAAATGCTTGGATTTTCAAGCATAAAAGTTTACCTATTGTAGAATCTGACCTAGCAAAAATAAAACCTATGAATATTGAACGCGCTAATATTGTATGGGATACCTTTATTTCTCGCCAAGTAGATCACCCTGACTTTTTCAAAAAAGGCGATTGGCCTACGGATAAGAGCAACTGGTTAGAGCAAGGGAAATGGGAAGGTCTTTGGGACAGCAATGAAGAAGCGCTACCTGAGCTAATCGAAAAGCATCTGGACTGGGATCAAAATACCGTAGTCTACTACTGTAGCTCACGAGACAATGTCATAGAAACCAACTGGTTGATATTCAAGCGTTGTTGGAAAAACTTTTTATTTATGGATGATGGTCCTATTCTATTGGGTAAAAAACGCCAACAGGTCGTACAATTTACCAGTAATGGCTATTTTAAAATTGGCCAAAAGCCAAGTAGTAATTAAGCAAGCCGCTATTCAAATCATCTTTTATTCTAACGGTACTACTTTGCATAAAAACAATCGGCATATACAGGGTTATAATTTTAAAGCATTGGTGAAAGCTAATACTAAATTATCACCTTTTATTATAAAAAATAAATATAATAATCAAGACACTATAGATTTTTCAAATCCTTTGGCTATTAAAGCCCTGAATTTTTCATTATTAAAAAGTGACTATAAAATTAATTTTTGGGACATACCTGAGGGCTATCTATGCCCAGCAATCCCAGGAAGAGTAGACTATATTCACCATCTACATGACTTACTTGCGACAACGCCTAAAACACTTATAGGTGATAAAAAACAGGTGAAGGTGCTTGATATAGGCACAGGAGCAAGTTGCATTTATCCCCTGCTAGGGCAAAGAGTATACGGTTGGCATTTTGTCGCTTCAGATGTTGATCCTATTTCCATAAAAGTTGCCAAGCACATAGTCTCTGCTGATAAGACACTCGTTAAAGCGATTACCTGTCGTTTACAAGAAGATAGTAATCATATCTTTAATGGTATTATTGCTGAGGATGAATTTTATCATTTAACCCTATGTAATCCACCATTTCATCGTTCTTTAGCTGAAGCTAGCCAAGGCACTAGCCGAAAATGGCAAAATTTGAATAAAGCGAAGACTCCTGCTAAAGCGCAAAGCAAACAACTAAACTTTGGTGGACAAAAAGCTGAGCTCTGGTGTCCCGGTGGCGAATTAGCTTTCATTGGTAATATGATTAAAGAGAGTAAGACTTATCAAAAACAGGTACTTTGGTTTACTTGTCTGGTGTCGAAAAAAGATCATATATCTAAGCTAAAGCTCAGCTTAAAAAAAGCCCAAGCAAGCCAAGTTAAAGTCATTAACATGGCTCAAGGACAAAAAATCAGTCGCTTTATCGCTTGGAGTTTTTATGATGTTAGCTAAAACAACAGTAAAGCATCATGTTATTAGCTTTAGCTATTAAGCACTTTCTTTATCTGTATTAATATCTGGACTAATATCTACACTAATCGGCATTAACATCTGCACTAGTGATATCACCAGCAACTAGCTCTCCTAAACAAAATAACTGCCATTGACCTGGTACCATTTTATGCCAGGTCTCATCATCTGTCAGTGGTTTAGTGGCAATAACGGTAACAACATCATTGCTATTGGTTTCTTTTTTAAAGTCCACCGCCATTTCCGCATCAATAAGACTGGCTTGGCCAAAAGGAGCTTTACGGGTAAGCCAATGTAAATTATTAGAGCAATAAGCGAACAAGTATTCACCATCGGTAATAATAATGTTGCCAACGCCAAGGCTATCGATTTTTGCCGCCAGTGAGGCAACAAAAGAAAACAAGGTTTTAGCTGCAACTTGCTTAGCACCAAACTCTAAGTGCAATTGATCAAGTATCCAGCAAAAAGCATGTTCACTGTCCGTTGTACCAATAGGTAAGTGAAATTCAATCGGTAGTTCATTAGCAAAATCTTTTAATTGACCATTATGAGCATAGGTCCAATTCTTCCCCCACATTTGTCGAACAAATGGGTGAGTATTTTCAAGGCAGACTTCACCTGAATTAGCTTGTCTAATATGACAGACTACCGCTTCACTTTTCATCGGGTATTTAGTAACCAGCTCAGCAATAGGAGAATGTGCACTTGGCATAGGATCTTTAAAGCTACGACAGCCCTTACCTTCATAAAACGTCACTCCCCAACCATCTCTGTGCGGTCCGGTATTACCACCACGTTGCATTAAACCACTAAAACTAAAACAGATATCGGTTGGTACATTGGCACTCATGGCTAGAAGTTCACACATAAATCATTTAATCCTTTTAAAACAAGTAACTTAACCGAACTGACAACCTTTAAAATTCCTCACAGTGTCCGTAAGAGTGTCACTATAGAAAATAAAAAGCTAAACAGATCAAAAATCCGTTTAGCTTTTATTTATATTAAGCTGTAATTGGCTTTAAGTCATTAGATAACTTAACTGCACTGCATTTTGGATAGTGAAAACAGCGGCTTGTGATAATAGTACTGCCAACCAAGTATGTGCATTAACAGCGTAAGAGCTAACTTACGACAAAGCACCTTAATGAAGACAATCCATTAGTTAAATACCCAATGTCACAAACGTCTTTTTTTTGCACTAAATCGGGAGCTTAAGAAGAGTGAATTTTTCTATGGTTTGAATGTTGAGAGATTATTATTGCAGCAATACTGTGACTGCATATAATCACAGTTAACTTTTATTGGTTTGGTGCTAATTATGGCTCGCGGTAATTTTCTGATAATTAATGGCTAAGCCTGTTTATAGAGCGTGTAGTTTAGCAACATTTAAGGGTTCAGTACCCATATCTATACCCGTTACCTTAGCGCCTAACTTTGCTAATGATTCAGATAATATACCACCACCACCTACATCTATTACTTGCTTATCAAATAAGCCATTATTTGAATGAGTATCAATATCTTGCTGGGCAAGTTAGCGTGTAAAAAACGCCAACAAAGCCTAGCTCTGTGGCTATTTCTTCACTTTCGCGTAAGCGCAACATGGTTTCACAACATCTTATAGCTGGGTTGGCAATACCTGCTTTAACGGCTTCGAGTAAATCAATTACTTTACACTCATGGATATTGGTTTAACTTTTTCATCATGTACATTATTTACTTTAAGGGAAGCGTACTTTGAGCGACCATAATATAACTTTACCTTGTTCAAGTTATCTTCCGTGTCTGAATAACGTTCGTTAGGTGGCCGTGATAAAATCCACCCGTTTACATCAAAATAGAATGAGCATGTACATACTCAGTTTCCTTTCAGATAAAATATCTTTTCTATTTTATATCCCTACTCCGCTATAACCTGCTTTCTAATTTCTAAAATCGATATGGTTGCTAAAGTTATTATTATTGATAATTCAACCAATAGTGTACTTGGCGTATACCAGGTCCATAACCACCAACTTTCTCGGTTTTCTAACACCATAATATCAATATGCATTGCTAAATAGGTAATCGTATTAATAGCAAGTAAATACATGATTGCGAATGTAGCTTTGTGTAATTTAACTCTAGTAACTAAGTGAACGGTAATGATAGAAATTATTGCTAATACATCATACTCAAGCCAGCGTAGATAGAAGTTATAGTCTGGTTGAGTATTATCAGTCAGCCAGAAATATTCAAAGGTATTGTTTGCAACCACAAAGCAGCCAAAAAGAATAATACTACAAATAAAAACCGATGGATTAACCCGCCAATTTTTATAACTTAAAATAAAGACACCGATAAAGCCTAACATTACTAAAAAGTCTATTAGCTGAGCGGTCTCTGGGTTGTTAAGTAAATCGAAGTACATTCATTAAAGTCCTTGCTTATGCTTTGTGCTCTTTCTTTGGTGGAACGTAAACGCCGCCGCCACCATGATAAGACTTAACCTGTTCATCATTTAACGCTTTTGAAGCTTCAGCGCTTATTGTCACTGAATCATTAACTTTGGGAGGAACATATACACCACCGCCACCATGTTCAGGTGTTACGATTGTGTCAGTTTTTTTTGTCGTTGAAGGTTGTTCAGAACTTTGAAGTTTACTGCTATCCACACCAGATAAATCCATTGTGATTGAATCCTTAAAATTTAAAGTTAATAAAAAAAGACAGTTAATAATTTTCAAGCTTTATCAAAGCCCTTTAATTATTAACTGTAAATAAAACCAGTACATTTGACCTGGTACACTTTAAAAAACAAATACAACAGGGAAAACTGTAACGCTTTGTTACGAATAAAAACATTACAAGGCATTACGCGCTATTGAATGAAGTACTACTGTCATGTTAAGCCTCTCTATGTTATTGCATTTGTTATGATTTTTTATTTATTACCTTTTCCATTAAAAATGGCTATCCTCGTATTCAGGGCTGCGCGCTTTTCATTTATGTAGTTATATCTATCATAATGAGTCGCAAATACGTCCGATTTATCATGTTGCTGCAATATATCTCGCATTTCCTTACTGATACCCGCCGCCCCCATTAGCGTTTTGCATGTTCGCCTAAAGTCGCACGGGGATAACATTACTAGTTAATGAATTATTAGTGTGTTTGATTGTGGTTGGTGCCCAATTATTTTTAATAAACACAACAAAGTCTTCAATAAATTCTAATAAAGAACTCTGTGCCTCGGCTTGTTGCTTTTCGACTTTTATTTGAATCTTATCAGCAGCCGGATTACCACCTCATGGCACTAATTCAGATAGCGCTAAATTTTTTTTCTGGCATCCGCAACGAAATAGCTCCATAAGGGCCAATTTCTATTCGTCTTCGGCCGTTAGTATAATATTGAAATTGGAATTTTTTAGTGCCTGTTGGGTATACTTTTAATTGCAAGCTGCCAATGTCCCGGACATCACTTTTTGCGGTAGCCACACAGAGCTTTTCTTTAGCCTTTAAAGCCTTAAGACTTTTATCTGTAAAGTGCATAGTGTCAGTTAGCCCCAAACAAGGGTGGCTATGTGAGACAGTATAAACTGCTTAGCTCGTGTAGCAATTGTATTTACTGGGGTGTGGGAGATATCCTGATGCTAATCAAGAAAGAATAAAGAGACATAACTAAGAGTTCAAACATATTTAACCACCTAAAACAGCCAAACACTTAAAAGTAAAATATGCTTGGCTAAATCATCAATTTATTCTATAAATAGAGTATATCATTGACTAAAAAGTATTTTAAATTCAATTACTTTTTCTCTCACCTCACAAAAAAAATACTAAAAGGGAATCCTTGTGGATATTATTATTTGGTTATTTGTCGCATTTACGCTTACTTGGTTTATGAGCTATGCAAGAACATCATTATCCAGTTACACCTTAGCTTTTGCTACGCTGATGGTATTAGGGTCGTTTTTCAACATCATTGGCATTGTCTCTTGGTTACTCTTTGCTGTAATCGCACTACCACTGAATATTGATAGTATTCGCCAACAATTTATAAGTATGCCTTTATTGGCTCTGTTCAAAAAAATAATGCCACAAATGTCCTCGACCGAACAAGAAGCAATTGATGCTGGCACCACATGGTTCGATGCTGATTTATTTCGCGGTGACCCTGATTGGAAAAAGCTCCATAATTACCCTCGCCCAAGGTTAAGCACGCAGGAACAAGAGTTTTTAGATGGACCGGTTGAGCAAGTGTGCGCCATGGTTAACGATTGGCATATTACCCATGAAATTGCCGATCTTCCGCCAGAAATATGGCAGTTTTTAAAAGAAAATAAATTCTTTGCCATGATCATTAAAAAACAATACGGGGGTTTAGAGTTCTCCGCTTTTGCCCAATCACGGGTTTTGCAAAAACTCACCGGCGTTAACTCAGTGCTTGCCAGTACTGTCGGTGTGCCTAACTCATTAGGTCCAGGTGAATTGTTACAAGAGTATGGTACCAAAGCGCAACAAGACCATTACTTACCCCGTTTAGCCAAAGGTGAAGAGATCCCTTGTTTTGCCCTTACCAGCCCAGAAGCTGGCTCAGATGCTGGAGCTATTCCCGATTTTGGTATTATTTGTCATGGTCAATTTGACGGCAAAGATGTTTTAGGTATGAAACTAACCTGGGACAAACGCTATATAACCCTAGCCCCAATTGCAACCGTACTAGGCTTAGCATTCAAATTACAAGACCCTGAGCAACTGCTTTCGGATAAAAAAGATTTGGGTATCACTTGTGCACTTATTCCAACTGACTTACCGAATATTGTCATTGGCCGCAGACATTTCCCATTAAATGTTCCCTTTCAAAATGGACCTACCCAAGGTACAGATGTTTTTGTTCCCCTTGATTTTATCATTGGTGGCGCTGAAATGGCCGGACAAGGTTGGCGTATGTTGGTTGAATGCCTATCCGTTGGTCGTGCTATCACCCTACCGTCAAATAGTGCCGGAGGGATTAAAACCGTGGCTTTAGCCACAGGAGCCTACAGTCGTATAAGACGACAATTTAAAATGCCTATTGGGAAAATGGAGGGTATTGAAGAGCCTCTTGCCCGTATTGGCGCAAATGCCTATCTAATGGACGCCGTCACTACGATGTCAACGGGAGCCATCGATCTGGGCGAAAAACCCTCTGTGATTTCAGCGATAGCCAAATACCACCTTACCGAGAAGATGCGTTCATCCATTATCGATGCCATGGACATTCATGGTGGTAAAGGTATTTGTATGGGACCAAATAATTATTTAGCTCGTGGCTATCAAGGTGCTCCCATCGCCGTCACGGTAGAAGGCGCGAACATTTTAACCCGTAGTCTGATTATATACGGTCAAGGCGCTATTCGTTGCCACCCCTATGTACTGGCAGAACTAGAAGCTGCCAATAATAGTGATAATGAAGAAGCGCTTAACGACTTTGATCATGCACTTTTTGGTCATATAGGTTTTAGCATCAGTAATATTAGCCGTAGTTTATGGTGCTCACTTACCGGTGCACGCTTCTTAGGTAGTCCATTTAATGATGAAACACGCCGCTATTATCAATTACTGACTCGCTTTAGCGCCAACCTCGCCATGCTTTCTGATATCGCTATGCTTGTTCTAGGTGCTGAGCTAAAACGAAAAGAACGTATTTCTGCCCGGCTAGGAGATGTACTTAGCGAGTTGTACTTAGCGAGCGCTACGTTAAAACGATATAATGATGAGGGCCGGAAAAGTGCTGATCTGCCATTCGTTCAGCATGCCGTTGAAGATTGTCTCTACAACATGCAACATGCAATTGACGAGCTTATTAATAATTTCCCTAACAAAGTCGTAGCAAAACTATTACGGGTGATTATATTTCCACTAGGCACTTGGCTGAAGAAACCAAGTGATGAAATAGCACAAAAGGTAGCAAGATTACTTCAAAGCCCTTGCGCAAGTCGTACTCGCTTAGGTCAAGGTCAATATTTAACCCGCGATGGCAATAATATTTTTGGAAAGTTAGAGCAAGTGCTTGAAGATATAATTAATTGTGAACCAATCCATGAAAAAGTCTGTCGTGCTTTAAATAAAAAATTGCCTTTTTATCAACTCAATAAGGTAGCAGAGCTGGGTCTCGCTGAAAGCATCATATCAGAAGCTGAGGCTCAGTTACTAACGACTGCAGAAGCTGGCCGTCAATGGGCAATTGCTGTAGACGATTTTGATAGTAAAGAATTAGCCGCATTTCAGCCTGCAAGCTAGGTTAATATCGATTAACGCCCATGTTGCAATTTGCACTAAATTTTAACATGGGTAAATAAAGTATTTTTTAATTATTATCAGCAGCTAGAAACGATGTTAATATAAGGTAAATATAATGATAATAATGTAACTGAGCTGAACATGGCCGTAAAAGATATAGTTATTCCAGAGCAGACTGAACAGCATAAGAGCTTGTCAGTAAAACGTCGCTCTAAAGGAGAAAGGACTCGCGAAAGAATTCTGATTGCAGCGATTGAGGTTTTAGCGCTCAATGGGATCAAAGGCACTACTCACCGTGCGATTGCCAGCCATGCACAACTTCAACTTTCTTTAACAACTTATTATTTTAAAGATATCCAAGAGCTTATTCATCAAGCATTTAAATTAAATTCCGAACGTATTATCTCACGAGCTGATACCATCTTAGCTGCAGCTTTTACCCTTATAACTAAAATAGAGAAGAAAACACTTAGGAAAACAGCTGTTAAGGAGGATTTGTGTCAACAATTGAGCGAAATGACTGCTCAACATTTAATTGACAATATCAAACATCAGGCCATATCTCTTGCGGTGGAGCAACTAATGTTAACAGAGATACAAGTAACACCTGCTTTACGTTTACTTGCCCAAGAGCATGAATTAGCTCAGTTAGCCCCTTACCAGCAGCTATGTCAATTTTTCAACAAGGTTAGCCCTGAGCTCGATGCTAAAATAATGTACACAGTTTTTTCTCAGCTTCAATATGGCCAGCTTGCCAAGCAAGTAAATATTGATACTGCGTTAATTGAACAGACAACACGCAGGATTATTGCTTGGATTATGTCTCTAAAATAAATTACTAATTAAAAAAATCAATAAAAAAGCACGGTAACTATTATATAAAGTTACCGTGCTTTTTTGTTTGTACAATTAATTAATACTTTTCTTAACTTACGGGTGAATTAAAGAAAAGACATTAACTCTTGATCAAGTTGCATTATGGTTTTTGGATCTGCCATCATAGTTTTAGCTAGAGACTTAGTTCTAGGTAACATGCGCTCGAAATAGAACTCAGCTGATTTAATTTTTGCACGGTAGAAGTCACGATTTTCAACATCACTCGCTAGCTTTTCATAGGCCGATTGTGCCATTTGAGCCCAAAAGTAAGCCATAACTACATAACCAGAATACATTAAAAAGTCTACTGATGCTGAGCCGACAATATCACGATTCGATTTAGCTTTAAGTCCTAAACGCATTGAATACTGTTGCCAGTTAGCAATTGCCTTGCCCAATGGCCAGATAAAACGATTCATTTGACGTTTATGTGGATTACTAGAAATTAAACTCTTGTTCTTACAAAAGCTTAGTACTTCCTTAGAGAAATCATTTAGCGACTTACCACGAGTCATTAATATTTTACGACCTAATAAATCTAGAGCCTGTATACCTGTGGTGCCTTCATACAGTGTCGCGATTCTTGCGTCTCGTACTATTTGCTCCATGCCCCATTCTTTAATGTAACCGTGGCCACCAAAAATTTGCAAACCATGATTAGCACTTTCAGAGCCAAGTTCAGTTAAGAACGCTTTTAAGATAGGTGTGATAAAGCCTAAACGATCGTCTGCTGCTTGACGCTCTGCTTCTGTTTTTGCCATAGAGATATCGTCAACGATTTTGGCAGTGTAATAAATCATTGCCCTGCCGCCCTCAGAAATCACCTTTTGCGTCATCAGCATCTTACGTACATCAGGGTGAACTATAATCGGATCCGCTACTTGATCTGGGAATTTTTTACCGGTTAGTGAGCGCATAGACAAGCGTTCTTTGGCATAAAGTAAAGAGTTTTGAAAAGCTAACTCTGAAGAACAAACCCCTTGTAACGCTGTGCCGATACGTGCGGTATTCATAAAGGTGAACATACATTCTAAACCTTTATTTTCTGGACCTATAAGCGTGCCAACTGAATTGTCAAAATTAAGTACCGCTGTCGCAGAGGCTTTAATGCCCATCTTGTCTTCTATTGAACCACAAGTAACATTGTTTGCTTCACCTAGCGTACCGTCTTGCTCAGCTTTTATTTTTGGCACAATAAATAATGAAATACCACGAGTACCTTTTGGCGCGTCGGGTAATCTTGCTAGTACAATATGGATAATGTTGTCTGTTAGGTCATGATCACCCGCAGAAATAAATATTTTAGTACCGGTGAGGTTGTAGGTACCATCGCCATTTGGCTCGGCTTTAGTTTTAACTTGCCCTAAATCGGTACCACATTGTGGCTCAGTTAAACACATGGTGCCGGTCCACGTACCTTGGATTAAGCGCGTTAAATACAGCTCTTTTTGCTTATCATTACCGTGCGTAGTGATTGTATTCATTGCACCATGACTAAGACCAGGATACATAGCCCAAGACCAGTTAGCCGTACCAGTCAGTTCTGATTGCACCATACCTAATGAAGGTGGTAAGCCTTGTCCGCCATGTTCTAATGAATGTGATAGCGAAGACCAACCACCATCAATGTACTGTTGGTAAGCTTCTTTGAAGCCTTTTGGGGTGGTTACCTTGCCATTATCAAAGGTACAACCTTCTTTATCACCACTTTGATATAAAGGCAGTAATTCGTTTTCACAAAATTTTGCGCACTCTTGCAGGATAGCGTCGACTAAGTCCGGAGTAGCTTCTTCAAATTCTTCATGTTTTTTATAATGATCATAATAATTGAATACATCTTCAAGCAAAAATTTAATATCTGCTATTGGTGCTTTATAACTTAGCATTACCTTTCTCCGACAAATTTAGTGAACTATTTATAATGTTATAGTTAGATTAAAGCACTGGTCGTACCACTAATTCAAGTCTTTTTTATACTTTTTTGCTGACAGGCATGAGGTTATAAAATTTTATTGGGAAAATTCAGGCTAATTCACCGCAAACATTTACTTGTTAACCCGGTGTAAGTCACTACAAGTAGAGAGGTGTTAAAATTGAACAATATATAGCAGTAAGCTTTGTTAAAAAGTTACTTAATAATTGGAATAGATAGTGAGTGCTATTTTAAAATAAATTGACTAAACAAATGAGTTAAAAAGAGATTATTAATCACGAGTAATACTAATTAAAGCGCATAATCTGCTGTATTTAAAACATTGTGAACATAGGAATTATATAGCTATGGATACAGATAATAGGTTTTCTAATTTGATTTTGAGAGAGTTACTGGGGATATTTTAGGAAGTATTCAATAAGTTTTCTATATAATAGAATAGAAAATAAAGCACAAAGTTGGCGGAGTGGACGGGACTCGAACCCGCGACCCCCGGCGTGACAGGCCGGTATTCTAACCAACTGAACTACCACTCCGCGTTAGAACAACTGAACTACCACTCCGCTATATATTGCTATAAGTCACAAAAATTAAAATTAATGAATCTATGTAACCTATCGTCTGCTTCAACAACATGTCGTTGAATGCGGCGAGATAATACGGTTATGACGCGGTGCAGTCAACCACTTTATTAATTAAATTTACGGCATGCACATTTGACGAGCAATCTGATGAAAATCAAAGCATATTCCATCACTATTGGCAGATTAAACGCCAATTGGTCTTAGGTTTACTTAGTTTTTGATTTCTTTCTACCTAAAGCAAAAAACAGCACAAGCGCAATAATGATGATAAAAACATTGCCAGCGACAATCAATAACATAGTTTCTTGCTCTTTTTCTGCTTGTACTTGCTGCTGCTCTAATAAAACCAGCTCATTTTCTTCTTCTGCTTTAACAAGTAAATCAGCTGTTGTTGCAATTACAGCACTCATTTCTTCCGAATTAGCTGCAACACCATCGATAGCCATCATATTATTCACCGCTTCAACATTAAAAGTGAACTCAGGTACCACTAACCGAAATTCTCGTCCTGTTATTGTTTTACCGAAAGCACTGACATTAATTCGATATATACCCGGCTCTGTATTGGTAATAGTAGTTGCCCTACTCTCACCATTGCTCTCCATAATTGAAAAGGGTTCAACTTGACGGTCAGGAAAAGTAAACTTCCCCTGAAAAACAAGACTATCTGGGTCAACATAACTGGGGTCTATAGTTAATACTAATTGGTGAGGTTTATCAGACTCTGCTGATTTAACCACACTCACTTCAACGGGTGTTTTTTGTAAGAGGATAGTTGTTTGCCTTAACTCTCGCGTTGCCATGGGAAGTTTGACCAGGTAAACCGGTTGCCATTCGCCTGGTGCAAAATCTAAGATAAATTCACCGGTAAAGATATTGTCATTAGCGTATTCATCTAAACCATGACCATCATCACGAAAGGAGGTGACTTTAATCGCATCGGCGCCAAAATTTTCATAGGCTGAGTTATTAGTGCTATAAAAATTAATATCTAATTTAACGACATTTTTAAAGTGTGGGCTAACAATGGCATCGTCACCATTAAATAAACGACCTTCTACTTTAAGAGTCTCACCTGAAAAAGCAATTTCAGGTAAGGGGTCGACAGCAATTTTAATATCAGAGACCACCAATATTTGGCTATTCGGTAAAATATCGCCAACCGCTTGCCAAGGACCAGGCATAGGATTTTTTATCTTAATCATGTCAAATGTGCTGTCATCAAACCATTGCACTTTTTCATGATCAAATTCATTGACCCGTATTTTACTACCGTCAGGTCTAATAAGAATAATAGGCTTACTACCACTTTTACGATAAAAAATTAACGTTATTTCATCTAAGTTGGCATCAAGACGAAATCGATTATCAAAATAAGGAACTTGATTGGTTATATTATCCTTTTGATAATATTCAACGCGCGTTTTACTCAACTTATCTACTTTACTGCTATTTTCTATATCACTATTAATCAATGCTCCAGCACTAAATGAAGTTACAATAAAAAGTAAAGCAGCAGACAAGCTTGATACTTTAATTTTTTTAGCGTTAAAACACTGATGCTTAGTTATTTCCAAAGTGGCTCTCCTCCTTTTTTGGCTATTACGGCAACACGATCGGCATGTGCATCTAATTCATCGGCCGAAGCAGCAATAACCTTTAATTTATTCCGTGTGGATGGTAACCGTCTGATGGCATTAACATCTGTATTACTACCATCACCAACTGAAAAATCTAATGTTGACTGCAAGCGCGTCATTTCTATATAGACAAAGGCCAATAATTGCGCATCAATCAATGCCCCGTGATAAGTACGGTCGATTAATTTATCTACTCGGTAGAATCGTGCTAAGTAATCTAAGGTCTTGGGTGAGCCCAGTTTTTCTTTTGACACCTTCAGAGTATCGGTAATAGTACAGATGTCTTCAGTCATCGGTACTTTGTCTTGGCTGCGATTCATGGAGTTGAACAATGAAAATTCATGATCCATAAAGCCAACATCGAACTTGGAGTTATGTATTACGAGCTCAGCGCCACGAATAAAATCAATAAACTCATGAACTACCTGAGAGAAAATAGGTTTGTCATTTAGAAATTCATTGGTTAAACCATGAATATTTATAACCTCTTGTTCCATTTCGAACACATTGCCGCGTTGATCAAGGGGTTTTATATACGCATGAAAGGTTCGGCCTGTTAATTGACGGTTGACCATTTCAACACAGCCTATTTCTACAATTCTGTGCCCTTCTCTTGGATTGATACCAGTAGTTTCAGTATCCAAAATGATTAAGCGATGATCTTTTTCTGCCTCTGAGCTGTCGGGTATATTATTCACTTGCGGGCCTTTTATTTAATGTCTATCACGCATTAAGTTTAATGTGATGACTATTTTTCTGGTAGCGTTTGAGGAAATTCGATTAAGTTAATTTGCATACGTTTACTAGTAAAGCATAGAGTAATTAAAGCAAAGACAATCAAGCCTTGGCAAATTAACCATGGCATGGAAGTCAATTGCCAGAATATAAAGCCAATAAGGTTAATGGTAAAGTCAAAAATTAACGCTCCTATCAACAATGCTCGGCAATAAGGCCATAGGCTTTTTACCCAGTTTGGTGCATTAGGCCGACGTAGACTAATGATAAGTACAACAAATAAACCAATTAAGCCTGACACCAAGCTTAAAAAGAATAAGTTTGTGTCTGGATAAACCCACTGCATGGTTGACACTCGGTCTTTCATATTCGTTACGGACATAAGCCAAACTAGATAGCCACGTAAAACAAACAGTAACACCAGATAAAAACGTTTTGATAACTTTAAACAGTCAAATTTATCAAAATCTTCGATGGAATACTGTTGATATTGTTTAGACACCTGGCATTTTCTCATTTTTCAATTGACGCTCTTGCTGTAATAAATGCTGGGCAGCTGTAATGGCCTTCACCGCCTTAGAATTAAATTCACGGGTATATAAGGTGTAAACGACCCATAAACTCATCAAGACAAATAAAAATGGGTGAAAAAACCAACACATCGCTGCTATGGCAAAATAATACGACCTCAAGCCGTAGTTATAAGAATGGGCAGCTTGGTCTTGCACTATCGCCATTTGCTTTGCATAAGCCAATAAATTCTCATTTGTGCCCGACTGATCAAAGGGCGTCGCGCCTATCATGACATTTAAAAATCCGTATTGGCGCATCGACCAAGTAAATTGAAAAAATGAAATAACAAAGATAAAGGCTAATAAGCTGAGTTTTAATTGTATGGCTAAATGATTAACATCGGCGGCAAAGGGTAATGAAGAAATAACCACCGCCAAGGTATCGACTTTTGCGAATAAGGTAAAAATACCGGCAAGGATCAACAAGGTGCTAGACGCAAAAAAAGCGATATTACGTTCCAAGTTGGCGAGTAAAGCCGCTTCTGAAACCCTTATTTCCCGCGAAATCACTTCATACATCCAATGAATTCGATGTTGATGTAAAGATCTGGCGATGCAGTCTGTGGTCTTGGCTTTTTTTCGGGCAAATACGGTATAACCATACCAAGCGACAACGAAAACAGCTAAAGCTAAAATATCGACTAGGGTAAAAGGCAAATTCAATTCCTTAATACGTAACAGGGACAACAAAAAAATGATTATACGCCAACAATTTTTATTGACCAACAACTTCATTTAATTCCTATAATTACGCTTTGAATTACCGCCAGTATTTAGCCCCCGTAGTAATTACCTAGTAAGTCATACCGATAAAGAATACCGATAAAGAATACCGATAAAGTATTGCTAGCATGAAAATAGTACGTTTAAAGAAATTCCTCATTTAGCTTTTCATAACCTAACAAACTAAGCACTTGAGTTTTATAAATAATTGAATAACACTGACACTATTATAATTAACCGCGTTTTGACATTGAACTCATCACTACGCATTCAAGGTATTTCTATGAGAAATTTTAAACAACTTACGTTGTTAGTTGCGATTGCAACCACACTGACTGCTTGTAATAGCTCTTCGGCCCTGCCAACACAGGAATCATTACCTGGCAGTTGGCTCGTTGAGTCAATTAAGGATAAAGCTGTCATCACTAAAAGTACGGCTCAATTAAACTTTGACGAGCAAAACAGATTAAGTGGCTCTGCATCCTGTAATAACATATCCTCGAACTATACCCTAGAGCACAACTCGGTAAACATAGGCCCAATGGCCGTAACTCGAAAAATGTGTTTACCTGCTTTAATGGAGCAAGAGTCTCGATTATTGCAAGCCCTAGGCAAGGTAAAACGTTTCCAATTGAATAATGGCGAGCTAACAATGTACGACCAACAAGGCAGTTTGCAAATAAAAGCAAAGAGAACAAAACCATAAACTAGCATTTAAGTAATATCAAAAAACAAGCTTTCTATACTTTTTTGCTATATAGCAATATAAGTTATAACAAAATATCACTTCATTTTTTATAACAAAAAGCTACTCTTATGCTGTTAATACAACTAATTCCACAGGATTCAATATGTCTAAAATTTTCGAAGACAACACCACAACCATAGGTAATACTCCTTTAGTTAAGCTAAACCGAGTGATTAATGCTGAAAATGGCGCAAATGTGTACGCTAAAATAGAAGCGAGAAATCCAAGCTTCAGCGTTAAATGTCGTATTGGCGCTAGCATGGTTTGGGATGCCGAAGAAAAAGGTTTATTAAGCCCAGGAAAAGTAATTGTTGAGCCTACCAGTGGCAATACCGGTATCGCCTTAGCGTTTGTTGCTGCAGCGCGTGGTTACGCTATCACCTTAACCATGCCAAGCACAATGAGCTTAGAACGTCGTAAATTACTTATTGCCTTAGGTGCAAAAGTTGAATTGACTGACGGTGCTAAGGGTATGGGTGGCGCAATTGCTAGAGCCCAAGAGCTTAAAGATTCAGATCCAGAAAAATATGTCTTATTAGGCCAGTTTGACAACCCAGCTAACCCAAAAATACATGAAGAAACCACAGGGCCAGAAATTTGGAATGATACCGATGGTAATATCGATATCTTTGTTTCTGGTGTTGGTACTGGTGGTACTCTTACTGGTACAAGCCGCTATATTAAACTAACCAAAGGTAAAGCCATTACTACGGTTGCCGTTGAGCCTGTTGACTCGCCAGTGATCAGTCAAGCACTTGCTGGTGAAGAATTAACACCGGGTCCTCATAAGATTCAAGGTATAGGTGCCGGCTTTATTCCTGGTAACTTAGACCTTGAAATGGTTGATGCCGTTGAACTGGTTTCTAATGAAGACTCTTTTGCTATGGCACACCGCTTAATGAAAGAAGAAGGCATTCTTGCTGGTATTTCATCAGGCGCCGCAGTTGTTGCTGCCAAGCGTATAGCTGAACGTCCTGAAAATAAAGGTAAAAATATTGTCGTCATTTTACCAAGCTCTGCGGAACGTTACCTATCAAGTGCGTTATTTAGCGAGAGCTTTAGCGATAAGGAACTTGTTCAATAAAAATTATTGAATTAATTTACTTTTGACTAAAGACACTTCGGTGTCTTTTTTCGTTTCAAACATCGTCAAAGAAATTTCACTTCACTTTAGCAAAGTAATTACGTTATTATTAAGCATAATGTTTCTACTTTTGACTTAATTATCATGCGCCATTTAAAAAATATTCTATCTTTTTTGTTATTAAGCTCAGTCTTTTTATTAACGGCTTGTGATAGTGATGATTCAAAAAGAATCACTACGGTTGATAACCCTGAAATAGTTGCCTTAGCATTTTTCGATGCCCTGTATAATGAAAAGAATATTGAAAAAGCGGCTTCCGTTTGTAATCCTAAGTTAGCACGACTTATTCTTCATTATCGCTCACCGCAAGCAGTTGCCCGTCACCTGTTTAATATGTCATACGACAAAGTAGAAATGAAACCTGATAGTAGCGGTGTTAAAATTCGAGAACAATTTAAAGGTAGTGCTAATATCACCGTTTATTTTGATGGCTATTACCAAGACAAACGTTTTAAAGAAGTTAAACGCTTAGCGGTTGTCCAACGTGATGGTAAGTGGTTTATTGATAAAATATTAAAAGACCCTTTTTAAAGCTCCTCTCCCATAATTAAATATAAGATAAAATAATGTTAAAAATAGGTACCTACCAACATTTTAAAGGCAACTTCTACCAAGTACTTCATATTGGTCGGCATAGCGAAACTGAAGAATATATGGTGGTTTACCACCCAGCAGATAATAAAGAAGATATATGGCTGCGCCCTTTAACTATGTTTGATGAAACGATAGAGCGAGAGGGAAAAACATTAAAACGCTTCAGCTTTGTTAAGCCATAGCGCTTTAATTGTTAAAATGTAAGTGTTAGAAATAAGGTTGTTGTTGATAAGTAACTTTAGCCAATAGAAAAAAAGGGATGTTCTTGCCATGGCACTTTCTTATGCTGTATGCCGGTCACATCGGCTTGCTCTGGCCCATGGGCAAGCCACACTAGCATTTTTTCAATATTAATTTGTTCACCACAAAGTAATACTTCTACATCGCCATCGGCTAAGTTACGCGCATAGCCACTTAAACTATATTCAATGGCTTGCTGTTGAGACGAGGCTCGAAAATAAACCCCTTGTACCCTACCTGAAATATGCGCAATATAGCTAACATTCATAGATTTTTCTCTTATTAAATCACTATTATTATCAGTAAAGTTTGCACCTAAGACAGTCATTGTCTAAAATCGGCACAAATTCCTCTTTCACCGAATAAAGCCTCGTTTAATACTCGGTATTTATTCATTAAAAATAAGTATAGACCTATGTCAGCAAGAATTTCTTTAAATGTTGGTCGTGAAAAATCATTATTACGTAAACACCCATGGATTTTTTCGAAAGCTATAAACAAAATCAAAGGTAAACCCATGCTAGGCGATACCGTTGATGTATTCGATAGTAAAGGTAACTGGTTAGCTAAGGGTGCATATTCACCTGAATCTCAAATTAGAATTAGAATCTGGAGCTTTGACGAGCATCAAGAAATTGATCGGGATTTTTTCTTTAATAAGTTACAAAAGGCACAAGTTAGACGTGACTGGTTTATTGCCCAAGGTAAATTAACTGGTTATCGATTAATTGCTGGTGAGTCTGATGGTCTGCCCGGCGTTACTATTGATAAATATGATAATTTTCTAGTTTGTCAATTACTTAGTGCTGGCGCAGATTTTCATCGTTACACGCTAGTGAGTTGTTTAAAAGAGCTTTACCCTGATTGCCATATCTATGAACGATCTGATGTTGATGTGCGTAAAAAAGAGGGCTTAGAGCCGGTAACGGGTTGGTTAACTGAACCACAAGACTCTACTGAGTGTGTAATTGAAGAACACGGTATAAAAATTCATGTTGATGTCGCTACTGGCCACAAAACAGGGTTTTATCTCGATCAACGCGACTCTCGCTTGACGGCCGGTAAATTTGCCAAAGATAAAACTATTTTAAATTGTTTTTCTTATACCAGTACTTTTGCATTACATTGCGCGGCAAACAATGCCAAAGAAGTGATTAATGTCGATGTATCGCAAGCGGCCCTTGATATGGGTAAACGTAACTTAGAGTTGAACGGTCTAGCTGATGCCAACGTTTCTTTTGTTAAAGCTGATGTATTTAAGTTATTGCGTTCCTATCGAGAAGAAAAACGTCGCTTTGATATGATTATTCTTGATCCTCCTAAATTTGTTGAATCAAAAGCACAGCTAACCGGCGCTTGTCGTGGTTACAAAGACATCAACATGATTGCTATGCAGTTATTAAACCCTGGTGGTCTTTTGTTAACATTTTCTTGTTCAGGCTTAATGGAAGCAAGCTTATTTCAAAAAGTGGTTGCCGATGCCGCATTAGATGCAAAAAGAAATGTCTATTTTGTCGAACGATTACAACAAGCAGCTGATCACCCTATTTCATCAAATTACCCAGAAGGTTATTATTTGAAAGGTTTAGTTTGTCAGGTTGAATAGTAAAAATTTCAGATAAAACACTTATATTAGTGATGGCTATTGATGTCAATCAAGTAATGAAAGTAAAAGCTTAAAGGCAAGACAAAATAAAGCCAGAGTAATCTCTGGCTTTATATCTTCATGAATAAATAAATAAATAGCAAAAAATCCACTACGCTATTCATTCAATGATTCTATCAGTGAGGTAACAACGAGGTAACCTAAATAAGGTGTTAGTCGACTTCTTCAATGGCAATACCAATGAGGTAACAATTATTACTTTCTTCTTCAATACGAACCACTCGGCCACTAACATCCAATGCTTGTATTTGGCTGCTAGCAGAATCTACTTTAACTCTTACATGGGTAGAAATAGCTAATGGGTGCTCAATTTCAAACGCCATACCCGTCGCACTCAAATCTCGACAAGTAGCAGTAAGTTGACTATTTACTTCGTCATCAATAACAGTAACAGTCACTTCACTATTTAACATCATGCGGTAAAAATCACGTTTATCATCAAAACCGTTCATTCGCTCTCCAAAGCAGACTATATACAACGCTATTATTTATACTGAGCAAAGGCAGAAGTGTCAACTAGTGCTGATAAAAAAGTAACGAATTTGTACAACTGTTACCCCTCTTAACTAACACATAACTAACGATTAACTAAAACCTAGCTAATAATTGACTAATTCTTGTCTAGCACTTAACTGAAATTATTACTTTAATCCTCACTGCCTTGGCTACTTAGATTAAGAAAAGCCCTTTAAATGATTGAGAATACGTTTTACCGATATCGGCGACGCGGTACCCAGGTTTTGGGCAAATAAAGAAACCCTCAACTCTTCAATTAACCAACGGGTGTTAAGTAACTCATTCTCAACGGGCTTATCTTTGCGCTGCTTATTGATAATAGCTTGATAGGTATCAAGCACTTTATTGACATCAATAAGTTTTAATCTGTCTTGGTTAGGGTCAATAGGCAGCTTTTCTAAGCGCCTTAACATGCCTTGTAAATAACGCACAATATCATCTAGCTTACTCAAACCTGAGAAGGTAACAAAGCCTTTGAACACTAACTTTTCACATTGCTGCTTAATATCACCATGAGATTGGATGACATTTAACGGTACGCTACCTTTCATTTTTTTAGTTACTTCATGGCGTAAACTTAATGCCCTTTCAACTTTAATGGTAGCCGCTAATACACAATCAGCAATTTCAGCCCTGACATAATCGCTACACTGAGAAAACTGCTTTTCATCTCTAGGTAGTTGACCATCATTTTGCTGTTGAGCAAACTGCTGCACTAAAGACAAACAAGCACCTTGAATACAGTCTTCTAAAAGCTCATTGATTGAGCCAAAAGGATTAAAGTACAAACCAAGTTTGGCTTTATTAGGCAGTTTTTCCTGTAAATATTTTACCGGTGTTGGGATATTCAACAAAATCAGTCGACTAATACCTTTTAACATAGCGTCTTGTGCATGTTGCTCTTGTTCAAAAAGCTCAATTGCGACACTGCTTTTATGGTCAACTAAGGCTGGAAATGCCTTAATGGTGATATTGGCAACTTTCTTTTCATAACCTTTTGGTAAATTGCCAAAGTTCCACTGGGTTAAATCGGCTTGCTCTATGCCTTTATCTGCTACTTGTTTTATCGATGCTTTAACTTTACCTTGTAGCTCAGCTTTAAGGTCATTAAGGTCTCTGCCCTGTTTTAATAGCTTACCTTTATCATCTACCACTTGAAAATTCATCGTTAAATGCACCGGTAGAGAAATATCCTGCCAAGCTTCTTCGGGTAAACGCACCCCGGTCATGCGCAATAACTGTTTCGCTAACGCGGCTTGTAAGTTACCGCTTTCACTTGGCATTGCCGCTAAACACGCTTGGGCATAGTTAGGCGCCGGCACAAAATTACGTCTTAAGGCCTTAGGCAGTGCTTTAATCAAGGCAATGGCTAGCTCTTCGCGTAGTGCTGGAATCAACCAATCAAAGCCAACATCTTGTACTTGATTCAATAAGGCAATAGGTACAATAAGGCTAATACCATCATCAATGTCCCCAGGAGTAAAATGATAACTGAGCGGCAAAGTGATGTTACCTTGCTGCCAAATATCGGGATAATCAGCTTTACTGAGTTCAGCCGATGATTCATTCAATAAAAAGGCTTTACTAAAGTCTAATAGCTGCTCATTAGCTTGCTTCGCCTTTTTCCACCAAGCGAGGAAACTACGTTGGCAAATAATGGTATCTGGTAATTTATCACTGTAAAAATCAACCAAGTGCTGTTCATCAATCAAAAAATCTTTACGGCGGGCTTTTTGCTCTAACGCTTCAATGCTTTCGACTAACTGCTGATTTTTTCTTAAGAATTTTTCTTTAATAACACAGTCACCATTGACCAGTGCTTCGCGAATAAATATCTCACGGCAAGTAACGGGTTCAATCGTATTAAAGTTAATCTTACGTTTACTGACAATACTTAAGCCATATAAAGTCACTTGCTCAAAGGCCATTACCGCGCCTTGATTTTTCTCCCAATGCGGCTCACTGTAATTTCGCTTAACAAGGTGTGGCGCGAGCGGCTCAAGCCACAAGGGGTCAATCTTGGCATTCATACGGGCAAATAATCGGCTAGTTTCTACTAATTCAGCTGACATTAACCACTTAGGTGATTTTTTAGTTAAAGCTGAACCAGGGAAGATAAAGAATTTCATGCCGCGAGCACCTTTGTACTCGCGATTTTCATCTTGTTGACCGATATGACTCAATAAACCCGATAATAATGCCTGGTGGATAGGAGTTAATGCGGAGTCTTGCTCGTCTTCTTTTGCCTTACCTTCTGCTGAGCTTGCTGCTTGACCTTGCTGATTACTCGGCATAGTAAAACGGTAATCAACGGATGTTAACGGTATTTTTTGCTCTTTAAGTGTCATCTTTAATTGGCTAAAGATATCTTGCCATTCACGCAAGCGCACATAAGAAAGAAACTCACGCTGACAGAGCTTTCTAAACTGATTTTGCTTTAATTCTTTTTGCTGTTCACTAATATACTGCCAAAGATTAAGTAAACTTACAAAATCAGAATGCTTGTTTTTAAAACGATTGTGTTTTTCATCGCTAAGCTGTTGTTTTTCGTGTGGCCTTTCACGCGGGTCTTGAATACTTAACGCACTCACTATAATCAGTACTTGTTCTATACAACCAAACTCAATGGCGGTGATAACCATTTTAGCCAAACGTGGATCTATCGGAAATTTAGCTAATAAACGCCCTGATTTTGTTAACTGTGTAGTCGGACTTACCAGATTACCTTTAGCTGATTTGTTAAGTTTTTCTTTGTCTGGCTTACCTGCAGGCTCAAGCGCGGCAATTTCTTCCAATAAGCGTACACCATCGGTGATATTACGGTTATCCGGTGCTTCAACAAAAGGGAAATTAGCAATGTCGCCTAGGTCCAAGGCATGCATTTGCAAAATAACCGTGGCTAAGTTGGTGCGTAATATTTCAGGATCGGTAAATTCAGCTCTACTGTTATAATCATCCTCTGAATATAAACGGATACAGATACCGTCAGAGACCCTACCACACCGACCAGCACGTTGATTAGCACTTGCCTGTGAAACAGGTTCAATAGGTAAACGTTGTACCTTGGTGCGAGAACTATACCGTGATATACGCGCGGTACCCGGGTCAATCACGTACTTAATCCCCGGTATGGTTAAGCTCGTTTCGGCAACATTGGTCGCCAAAATTAAGTTGCGACCACTATGGGGCTTGAATATCTGGTTTTGCTCACTAATGGTTAAACGTGCATACAGCGGCAGAACATTGGTGTGGCGTAAATTCGCTTTATTAAGTGCTGCCGCTGTATCACGTATTTCTCGCTCACCATTAAGAAACACCAAAATATCGCCTTGCCCACACTCACTAAGTTCATCTACCGCCGATAAAATACCACCAATAATATCAACAGTTTGTGTTGAGGGCTCTTCCGCGTCATCGACAGGTCTATCATTTAAAGGTCTGTAGCGCATTTCAACCGGGAAAGTCCGGCCTGATACTTCGATAACTGGTGCCAACACGCCGGTTTTACTGGCAAAGTGCTTGGCAAAGCGTAACGGGTCAATAGTCGCCGAGGTAATGATAACCTTGAGATCAGGACGTTTAACCAATATTTGCTTTAAATAACCTAAAATAAAATCGATATTTAAACTACGTTCATGCGCTTCATCGATGATGATAGTGTCGTATTGACGCAATAAGCGGTCTTTTTGCATTTCCGCCAGCAAAATACCATCAGTCATTAATTTTATATAACTGCGTTCACTGACTTGATCATTAAAACGGACTTTGTAACCTACCTGGTCACCTAGCTTGGTACCTAACTCTTCGGCAATTCGGTTCGCCACAGTTCTCGCGGCGATACGTCTAGGTTGAGTATGGCCAATCAGACCATCAACACCACGACCAAGTTCAAGACAAATTTTGGGGATTTGCGTGGTTTTTCCTGAGCCTGTTTCGCCGGCAATAATAACCACTTGGTTTTCTTGAATGGCTTGCGCTATTTGCTTAGCATTATCTGCAATAGGTAAACCAGCGGGGTAGCTTATTTTTGGTAAATCACGGATTTTTTGTTTTTTATCGGCAATTGATTCTAAAATATGTTGTTGTAACTGCTCAACTAGCTTTATTTGCTTGGCTGATAACGCCAGTTGCCCTAATTCAGCCTGATTCAGAGAACCGGCCTCTTTAGTTATTGTATTCTTAAGGTTAGTTAACCTTTTAATAAAGCGCCCCACATCACATTTTTTGGCTTGCGGCAATAAATCAAAAAGTTTTTGTATATGGGAAAATGATGTAATAGCGGACTCAATCGAAACAGACAAAACAAACTCGAATAGAAAATAAAAAGGCTATTTTAACAGTAATTCCTGGTAATTACAGCGAGTAAAGTATTAAAAACAGTAAGAATATCGACAGAAATTTTAAAAGGTGTGTCTGTCACCGTGAAGCGAGCACCTACAATGGCAACATGGGAATCGGAGGCGAAGAACTGCGCACTTATGTTTGTAATTAGTTGCTTACGATAAAATTTGTGCCTTTAGCAACAATACAAAAAAATCTTACTAAATCAGAATCCGCGAGTAAGTTTGCAAAGTTTAAACCGATAAATTTACTGATCGGCCTTTTCGATCATCGGCATCATTTCGGCTTGACTCTGCAGCTCTACTTTCTTGAACTTGCCGATTCGCCTCTTGTTGTTCTTTAATGCGCTGTTCGTCTTGCTGACTAGCAACTTGTTGGCGCTGTTGTTGCAGCACTTGAGCTACCGAGCTATTACCTTCGATTGGCGAAACCATTTTAGCCTCCAAATTTATTTAAACAGTTAAAACAGTTAAAACAGTTAAAACAGTTAAATAATAGGTGTTATCTCTACTTACTATTATAGCAGTATAGGTCAACAAAACTAACGTCGTCCCGGAGTAACTTCTCGAGGATATTCCCGGTAATTATGATTTTGACCATAATAAATAGTCTTTATTTAAGCGAGTAAAAATAACTACTAGTACGATAGGAAAAACCACTACAAAAAGGTATTTTGCGTATAACAAGGGTAATAATACCGCGCTAACGATAAGTAAGGCATATAAGCTAATCAGCAATAACTGACTTTTAGCAAAAGAAAAAGCTGCAACAAAATCTCCTACTAGGCCCAAATTATCCAAGCGGGCTATCAAACACGGTAAGACACCAACAATCATAGATAGCAGCGAAAACAACCAGGCTAAGACAAAGTTGAAACAGTAGAATTCAAAAGTCAGGTCGCCTCGCGCTTGTGTTTTGATAGCAAATACTTTGGCAAGAAAGGAGTTTTGATCAACATATAAACTATACAAGGTGATCGCATCGGTTATCCAAATAAGAAAACATAGAAATTGCACCACACATATTAGCCCTATGTTTGCGAGTAAAGCGCGGATGTGAAAAGTTTCTCTTTGCCCCGCTCGGTTAACCAACAAGGGGTGTAAAACTAAGCTAACTAAAGGAATGAATAAAATAAAACCAGCCGTAAATGAAATATACATAAGGCTAAGGTTGTAAGCCGATAGATAAGATTGAATAACTTGCGAGATAAAGAATATCACTAAGCTAGCAAAAAAAACCAAGCCGTAACTGACCGTTTGTTCAGCTGATACACGAGACAGCTTCAAGAACTTTGACACTTCATTCACCAATAAATCATTTGATTAAACAGTGATGTTAGCTTAACGCCTGCTCCTAGATGTTGATGTAAGATAAGGCTAGGTAATACAAGACAAAATAAAAGCAAAAGCGTAGGTTTTATTTCCCTCTTTGGTCTATTTGTTCTTGGCTTTAGTCTTTTTCTTGGTTAAATCTCGAATGCCGATTAGATTACCAATCAGCATCAAACCACCGCCAATAAGCAAGGGCAACTCGAATGCTTCGTGATAAAAAATAACGCCAATCATGGCAATTAACGGCAGTCTGAGAAAGTCGAGGGTAATAATGGTAGTGACTTCAGCATACTGCATTGCTTTAGCTAAACAAAAATGTGCTGACAATGCGCTTAGACCAATAACGACCAGCCAAAGCCACTGCTCACCTTGTGGCCAAATCCAACCTGACAATGATAATGCCAAGCCAATAGGTAATTGAATAAGGCACATAAAAAGTAAAATAGTTAAAGGTGACTCTGTTTTTGATAAAGACTTGGTGGTGGTGTGTGATATGGCAAAACAAATGGCTGAGCCCAGTACCACAATGGCAGCATAATCAATTAAGGCATAACCTGGTTGTACAATAGCAATAACACCTAAGGTACCAAGAAATATCGCTATCAGTTTATTTGCGGTTACTTTTTCATTAAGAAAAAAGCTGGCAATTAACAAGGTCCAAATAGGCACAGTGAACTCTAACGCGAACACTTCTGCCAATGGTAATAGGCCAATACCAAAAAACCAGCCATATTGGGCTAGAAAATGAAAAACATTACGAAAGAAATGCAGTTTCACCACCTGGTGACGCGGTTGATTAAGTACTCCCTTTAAACGCTTATCTTTAAAAAATAGTGAACGAATAAAGTAAACACACGATAGGAACACTAAGCCAATAGCACTGCGAATAGCCAGAGATTGAGCAATACTAAGTTCACCACTTAGCTCTCGAGCACCGATAGCAAGGATACAAAAGGAGGCTAATGCCCCTGTCATCCATAAAAAGAGCGCCATATTAGTTAAGCGTTATTATTTTTAGCAGCAAAGGCTAGCGCTCAACAAAATCTGTGATCAAGTAGTGTCGGCCAGACAGTACTTGATAACAGCCCGCTTCCTGACTTAAGTGCATCAGCAAAAGTAATGGCATTTTGTATTGCTACACTGAGAGAGCTATTAGGCAATATTGCTAATACAAAAAATTTAGCTAATAAAGATGGTAACTGTGCTGGTTTCATATCCGTTTATTCAATGAGCGACTAACCCATTGTTCACTAGATAAAATAGCGTTTAATCATAGTGGATATACTAAAAAAACCAAGCCCTTTTTACTTTACTGTCAAGATGAAAGGTTAGTTAACCTGAACTCTGGATAATGAGTACTTGATGTTAAAGTACAAACAACAACTTAGATTGTTAAGAGTAAAGTTCACAATATTAAGTAACTATATACTCTATCAATGTTTCAATTTATTCGATTATCAAGGTAAAACGTTTATGAATAACGGGTCATTTATCTACGTTTTAACGCTGATAATTGGATAAAGGGGAATGTTGAGCAAGTGCCGCTTATCCAGAGCTCAGGTTAGTTAGAACCTAATTCATAAACTTGGCTTTCATCCTGCTCGTTTAAAGCTTCAGAGTTTTGTCTACAACCTTGCTCACCCCTGCCATCTTCTTGAATAATTGTTTTAACATATTGCTGATAAGCCTCTAGCATTGCCGCGGTCATTATCACCCGTCTATCTTTCCTAATACTGTAATTTAACATAGTCTACCCTCAACTTAATAAATGGCTACGCCCGTTTCATTCTCTACAGTACTAGTGCATCAAATGTGCCAAAAGGCAGTCAGATTTACGCTTGATTACATTCGCTTTTTTAAAAGTGATTAAATAAAGTATTGAAATTTACCATTTTGCAAAACAACTGTTGCAAGGTGAGAGTCCTTTTCAACGTTTCTCTGTAGTAATAACTCATAGTATGTATTTCACAATATGTGATTCCAGCCTGTAACGATTAAAATTAATAAATAGAACACTTTAACTAAGCTTCACGCTAAGTGAGCTCAGTTAAAATGTTGGAATTACTTGCTGCTCATCCTTGACTGAAGTACTGACAAGCTATGTTACCTGTCATTAAACTGACGTTAGTAACTTCGGTCATTATTTCATTAGTGATGCCGTTCGCTACTCTTGTCGTTATTCTGCTCGCTACTCTGGTAGCAATTCCGTTAATTACTTAGCTAATAAGACCTTTAATAATGACTTATGGAGTATTAGCCTTGTGAGCAATTTTTTTCTCCGTGGCTTTTAAGGCATTCTCATGCCAATACTGCCAGTGCATATGTAATTCATCTTCGGTTAAGTGCGCAGGTTGAAGATAATCTTTATAGGTATAGCGATAAAATTGACGCGGCTTTTGTGGGTTATTATCTTCTGCTTCAGCGACATAATTTTCATTATGCTCAACTAGCCACAAATTAAATTCATCATTAAACTTTTCACCTGACTCAGCTAATAATTTTTTGTAGCCGGCAAAGAAGTCTGTCTGTAAAAAATGGGCCATTTCTCTATAATCGCTTTGATGATGTTCATTCATAAAACGCACCGCTAAATAGCCCCAACGATAAACCCTATCAGTACCATCTTTATATTCAGTATTGAAAACATCCGTTAAGCTCGGCCAATCTTTTGCTTCAGTATCATTAACCAGCTTAAAGGCTCTAGGATTATTATCTTCTTTAGCCACATATTCAGCGAGCCCTTCAGACCACCACACCATATGGCTAGGAAAGTGATTAAAGGTGTCGTATTTTACGAAGCGACCGTCTAAGTAATGGACAAATTCATGATTAAGGTTCCACACGGCAAACTCAGGTCTCACCCAGAAGTGTTCGAATGAATAAAAAGTTGCAATATTATCGGGATCTTGAGTAATACCCTCAATGTACATGCCACCATTATCGGTATTAATATCAAAAACTAATTGACCGTATTTATTATATTCTGCGTGATTATCAAAAATAACTACGCGTAATTTATCATTAAAATCGTTGGCTACTGGCTCATTATTAGTTGCTAAAATGTCATGAAAATGACTTTCTTGAGAAATGAGTTTCTGACAAGAATCATTTAATTGCGCTATAGACATGGCTTGGGTCAGAATATAAATTCGGTCTGAACACTCATGATTAATAGGCAAAGCTTGCTCAATCGATGGTGTTATACAGCGCCCAGCGAGAGTACCCTCTTCACATTCAGACTTTCCTCTAAAAGTATTTACCACATAAGGCACACTAAAAAGCGTTTTGCTTTGCTCTGGTGTTACTTTCTTGTCCGTATTTAACGCAGTCCAAACACTGTTATCAAGGGTATGCATTTTAGCTTCAACATCAAGTGATAACTTATCATCATCTAAACGCTTTTGATCATCGGCTGAGCGCTGATAATATTCATTCCAGTATTCTTTATTATATAAATTATAATATTGTGCCAATGCCCATAACGCGTGTTGTTTAGGCCAGTCATTATTTGCTAGGGTATTATTTTTAGCGGTAATAAATTGTATTAGCGCCTGCTGTAATTCATCCTCGCCCAATACGGCTTGGCTAAATACACTTTCATTTTTTCTACGTGCTTCATAAGGCAAAATAGCGCCCGCACGTAATACTTCCCACAAGGCATAATCAATTGCCTTATTATTTTCTTTGTCATTTGTTAGAGACGTATTGGATAAATCGGCACTCGCATAAATGTTTATTAACTGACTTAATGGTTTCACTTGCTCAGCAGTAAAAGGCTGTAATGGCGCTAAGAAATATAACCGGTATAAAGCCACAGCGTAGTTTTCATGTAAACGTGCGGTAGTAGCATTCACTGCAAAGAATCCCGGCATATTGTACAAATCAGTCAAAGCATTGTTTACCGATTCGGCGGTATGTTCAGACCAGTCTTTATCAGTACCAAAACTACTATAAATACGTAAATAGAAAGTAAGTTTTTCCAACTTCTCACTATTTAGTTCGCCTTTTAACGCTTCGATTGAAATGGCTTCGGCAACCGCTTTAAGCATACCAGCTTGATAATGGTTAAAATCTTGACTCCACAATTGCTCAACATCCGTAGCTAACACTTGAGCAACTCTAGCGTCGACTTGCCCCGCTACTGAGCTAATATTTTCTTGCTGTTCGACTATGGTAGGAAGGCTATTACTACAAGCTGAAATGACCGAAGCAATAGCAACGGCGGCAAGTGTCATTGAAAATTTATGCATATGGATATCTTTATTGTTTTAATGATAAAAACATTATTGCATACAATATACCGACGTACACTAACTATTTAGCTCAGTTATTTTGCGCTAATAAGCCGATTTAAAAATCAATACCGCAGGTACTATTGACTCATATTGATTATTAAAAGCGCCTTGAACCGATAACTATTAACTGTTTCATACTAATCAGTTAATATTCGACTCATTGACCAATGAAGAAAGTTACCGGAAAGCATATGAATCTAGTTTGTAGCAATTGTTTTACTACCAATCGAATCCCTGATGATAAAGCTCATAGTAAGGGTAAATGTGGCAAGTGCCAGCAAGGGCTTTATTCCTCAAAACCTATTGAACTCACTAACAACACTTTTGCCGCCTTTATTGAGCGCAATGACTTACCGGTAGTTGTTGATTTTTGGGCTAGCTGGTGTGGGCCGTGCCAAAACATGGCACCTATTTTTAGTAAAGTAGCGCAAGACTCGCCAACAATACTGTTTGCTAAAGTAAATACTGAGCAAGTGCAACAGATAGCGGCTAAGGTGCATATTCGCAGTTTACCCACCTTGGCATTTTTTCATCAAGGTAAGGAGGTCGATCGTATCTCTGGCGGTCTTAATGAAATGCAAATGAAGCAATGGTTAGTGCAAAGCTTACAAAAAATATCCAAGTAGCTCTGAATATCTACATATTTTGACTCAAGTTTATTGACAAAAAACATCAGTAGCGCCTTTAAAAATAGCGAAGCTACTGATGTTTTCAAAAAGGTCATAGCTTTAATCAGTGATTAATTGCTAGTTCTCAATCTTTGCAATTGTCGCTGCTACCCGATCTTTATTCATCACCACGCCAGTCTGTAATGTTTGCCACTGAGCTTTAACATCGTCTATGTTTACTGCTTTTCCGACTTGGATTACACCAAGCATGCCTAAGGCGAAATGCGGTAAACACTTATAGAGATAAGCCCCTTCTTGCTTAAACTCTACGACTGCAGTTTTACCCATAGGCGTACTAAAAGCACTTGCCCCTTTTGGACTGACTAGAGATTGTGCATTATGAGAAGCATCTGAGGGGATAAAGCGCACTGTATCGCCAAGTGCTATTTTCAAAAAGGCTGGCTCCATGATCATAGTTTGACCACTTGCATCGCCGGTTAACATTTTCACCTGATGCTCTTTGGCCACAAGTAAACTCGGCATTAGTGTTAGGAATAGTACAAGGGTAATAATTAATCGTTTCATTTTATGCTTCTGTAAGTTGTTTATGAAGCATGGATGATAACAATTCTCATTACCGTTAACAACAATACATTAACAATGATGCATTAACGCAGTGCTTAAACTTAAAATGTTTGCCTTGGTGATTTATTTATTGGAAGGTTTGTTACTAACTCAACAGTATAAAAAGTAATAGCTTTCGGCAACCCAAGACTATTTCTGTATTTTATACGGCAAACACTTTGGCAAGAAGCTGCCGCTTTACCGTTAAAACAACTCCACTGTAGCTTCACTCAATGCTAATTAGCTAACATAGATCTCCGAATCTTTTAATAAGCGCCCTCATGCTCATCATTGACAATAAATATTGCTAGTTTCCAATCATTCTTATTGGCAGCTTTATATTGGCACAAAGTATGCTCTGTGATGTTCTTGTAGATAATAGATCTCAAACATTTCAAGCATCACAAAGTTATAAGTAAAGGACCGCTATTATGATGATCAACAGCAATTACGCCCAACAAGTTGCACTGGCGAAGTCTAACAATACTACCTTAGTTAATTTTTCAAACACCACAGCTCCCGTACAAGCCATAGCCGGTGAAAAAGACACAGTTAGATTATCGGATAAAGCCTTGGCAATGATGAAAGGTACGGAAATTAAAGAAATCGCACCTACTTATGTAAGGCCAGAGACAGCAAACTCGCTATTAACTAAAAGTGAAGACGCTAAAAATGACGTTCTACATACGTCTAAAAGCACTAGCAGCAAGGACAATGTCACTTTCGATAATCGCTTTAATGAAATAATGCAAAATATCTTGGATCAACGCTTAGGAATCGATCGAGATAAGCTTGAAGAGATCGAAGCCATGATGGAAGAGATAGCTAACAATGAAAATATGAGCCCAGAGGAGAAACAACTGGCATTAGAGAAACTCGCGGAGATGCGCGAGAAGGTAATTGAAGAAAGTAGAGAGATAAGAGAAGTAGCTAAACAAACAGAATAAAGTTTTTAATGACCCCTAGCCCCTAAATTAACAATTTGTATTTTTATTCTGCTTATCCTCATCGCCACATTTACCTGACAACTTACGCTAGAATCGGAAATACAAGGTTAACCTAGACTGTGTTAATTGCTGATTTCTGTAGCGATAGACTCACTTTTTTCAGCACTTAAATCTAATGGGATTTCAACGATAAACAAGGTTCGTTGTACTTTCGACTGAGTATTTTTAGCTGTGCTTAGTCTTATTTTTCCTTTAAGTAACTGATGCACTAAATTATAGATAATATGCAAACTTAAGCCGATGGCCCCTCGACATCTTTTAGTGGTGACGAAGAGGTCAAAAATAGTATTGACTATATCTGGGTTAATACCACAGCCATCCTGCATGTTATCTATCGTTTCAATAACCCGTTTATTCGAGCAGCTGAGAGAGTCCCATAGGCTCAACAGATAGCTTGCTTCGTTTGTAGTTAATAGTTGCATGGGAAGTAGTCACATTAGAAATACAACTACTCAGAAGGTAGATTTAACACTTTTTGGTAAAGCTTCTACACTTAAATGGAATAACATAAAACAAGGAAGATAACATGACTAAAGATATTTGGTTTTATGAACCTTTCGATGCCGACGGCTATTTATCTAATTTCGCAGATTTCCCCATCACGTTTGAACATCAAGAATGGCAAAGCAGCGAGCATTGTTATCAAGCCAGTAAATTTAAAGACAAGGCTATTATTAATCAAATTCAAAAAGCGACCACCCCTAAAGAGACATTCGACCTTAGCCGAAAACATTCTGATAAAGTCCGTGAAGATTGGCTTGATATCCGTTACCAACGAATGTTGGACATTGTCAGCGCAAAGTTCAATCAACATACACGACTTGCCTATTACTTAGTTGCCACTGAAGAGAGGACTATTAAGGAGCATTCCCATAAAGATGATTACTGGGGCGATGGCGGTGATGGCCATGGTAAGAATTGTTTAGGTAAAATATTAATGCAGGTCAGAGAAGAGCTTAAACAAACAGCTCGATTTTCATTATTACGTTATTCAGAATCAACCAAATTGCCGACTCAATTTGGTCAGTTCAAAATGCATGGATTTTATGAACCAAACACTGGCCAAGAACATGTAGTATTGAGTTTTGGCAATTGGAAACAAGATGAACCGGTATTACTTCGCATCCACTCAGAGTGCTTAACCGGTGATGCATTTTCCAGTTTACGCTGTGACTGTGGCGCGCAACTACAGTTTGCAATGAAAAAAATTGCTGATAATGGCTCAGGTCTGCTCATATACCTACGACAAGAAGGCCGAGGTATTGGTTTACTCAATAAAATAAAAGCCTACAATTTACAAGACAAGGGCGCTGACACTGTTGAAGCTAATGTGCTTTTAGGCTTTGAATCGGACCAACGTAGTTACTTCTTCTGCAAAGGCATATTTGAATTTTTTAATATAAATACCGTTAACGTAATGACAAATAATCCACTTAAATTACAGGCACTCGATGAAATTGGTATTAATATTAATCAACGGATACCTTTGAATGATGGCCATAACAGCCATAATAAGCAATACCTCACGACTAAGAAAAATAAAATGGGCCATAAATTAACGATAGATGATATCTAATCACCGTTCTTGGTTACTGGTAATACAGCAATCAAGTTTACCCATTAACTTAGGTATTATTACTTGGTGTTACTTTCCTGTTTGGAATTTCGGTTACTGCTAGGGGAGATCAATCACTGTACTCCCCTATTTTATTCACGATAATACGGAATTTAAACGACCCTCCACTCCTAGAGCCCACAACAAAAATTAAGTAATACATCTATACTCAGTATTATTGGCTCATAATATAAGGAAGTCCTCTAATGAATTCGGTTAATTCAAATACATCAAACTCTATTAATTTGGTGCAAAAGGCGATTACCAGAAATACTGCGACTCAAGTTATTGAGGCAAAAAAATCAGGCACACCAGTTGATGTAGAAGAAATTAAACAATCTAACCAGCAAATAAAAGATGACGCTGTTCAAATTGGTTTATCTGCTTATCAAGCAAATATAAAAAAGAACAATATCGACATCTATATTCAGTCAACTGAAAAAGCCAATGACTTATACAGTACTGATTCATCTGACTCAACAGACACTGAGATTAACAGTTTTGATGCTCAAGCTGTTAATGAAGCTCGTTCAACCGTACAAAAACGTGCCATTGGCATATCAGTATATGAGCAAGTTCAATCAACCAAATACGATAAAGAAACCTTATAACCTTACCTTTACCTATGGGATATAATTTGTCACCTTCTACCCTATTCGCCCAAATTCAGCAGAACATTCAATAATAAACTAACGAAGCCTGAGGCCAGGCTATCTCGGTGATAACTTCGAAATCTTGGAGTATTCCGATTTGTTCGGTAATTTAACTACAATCTTCCTCGATCTGACTTAATCTAGTAACAAAGTAATAGTGAACTGGATTCCCGATTAGAAACTTCGGGAATGACAGCTTCAAAGAACGGAGATGTAACAACACAATCACCTAACCTATCAACGCGCAACAAGTCTGCTTGAATCAAGTGCCGCAATGAAAGGCAATATTCACGTATGTTCATCAGGGATGATGAGCAAAGCGATGTCGGCACATGGATGTGCCATCAGCGCTGTTACGTCGAAAATATTGCTTTTAATGTAGGATTACACTTGATTAGCAGCTCCGAGGGATTCCGAAGGGAGGCCGGAGGCAGTCTCCCTTTGGGTGTCGTCGCCACCGCGACATAAATATCAACTGACTCTGATATTGTTGATATCAAATCAACTGTTCTTACCCCTTGATATCACACTAGAAAGTTATAACAAAAAATAGGATACTGAGGGCATAAAATCCCTTAAGATTAGTAACTTACTATTTATGTCATTTTCTTATACTGTTAAATACCCTATCAAGGTACAAATATTAAATAATGAATACACTTTTTCCTGTATAGATTATCCACAGTGTGAAGTAGAGTCAGTTGATTTTCATAAAGGGTTAAATTCCATACAAAATGTAGTCGAAAATTTAATTTGTAAGATAAGCCAAGAGAACAAGTATATTACCCCGCCATCAAGTTTAAAGCAGGTTAAAGACACAAGTTGCGATGCTGCACTTTATTGTGAAGTTGAAGTACAAAAATATTATAGTGCTGTGCCAGAAACTTTGTATTACTACCTCCCCATCTCTGAAATACTTTTCAAAATGCTCATAAATCCATATATTTGGTTCTCAGACCCCAAAGAATTTAACGATCCATTCGAACTACCAGATGTATTTGAACGACAATGGACACCAAAAGAAGAGTGGGACGATTTTGTATTTGTATATAACCAACAAACTAAACTCGACATATTTAAGAAATATCAGACATCCCAAGAAGCGTATATTGATATAAAAGCAAATTCAGAAGCTTTGATGCAAAAAATACTGAGTTTTAAACTTGAGTGCCTATCAGAAACAATAAGCAAAGCTCGTGTTGCATGTTTTTCAAGGTATTATGACAATATATTAATGTGGTCACATTACTCAAAAAAACATACCGGAATAGTAATCGGTTACGACTATGCCTGCATTGTAACTGAAAAGAGTGGAATATTTGGTGGTGATGTAGATTATAAGGTGCATCAAGATAAGATTAGGGCTGGAAGTTATTCAGGTGATATTAAAAATGTAGCCTCCAAAGAGTTCATAACTAGGTCATTACTTACTAAACACCCATCTTGGTCATACGAGCAAGAATATAGGCTTATAAATTCAGAGGACTCAAACGGAAGGTACTCTATAAGTAAAGGGAGTATCAAAGAAGTGTATTTTGGCTGTGAAATAGACCCCGATATAAAGAAATCAATCTTAGCGTTGCTAGTAAACGATAAAATAGATTTTTACGAAATGAATAAATCTCATGACATTAACCTTGACCGGATAAAGATTTAAAAAAACCCGCCTTCTCTATTAGAAAAGGCGGGTTTTTATTAAGATTTACAAGCTGTAAGCGTTAGCCTACCAACCTGTTTTCTCTTTAAGTGCTTTGCCGATATCAGCTAAAGAACGAACAGTTTTAACACCCGCCGCTTCTAATGCTTTAAATTTCTCTTCAGCAGTACCTTTACCACCAGCGATAATCGCGCCAGCGTGACCCATACGCTTACCTTCTGGTGCAGTAACACCAGCAATGTAAGATACAACAGGTTTAGTAACATGTGCTTTGATGTATTCCGCTGCTTCTTCTTCAGCAGTACCACCAATTTCACCAATCATTACGATTGCTTCAGTTTGAGGATCGTTTTGGAACATTTCCAATACGTCAATGAAGTTAGTACCTGGAATTGGATCACCACCAATACCTACACAAGTAGATTGGCCGAAACCGAAATCAGTTGTTTGTTTAACGGCTTCGTACGTAAGCGTACCAGAACGTGAAACAATGCCAACTTTACCTGGTAAATGGATGTGACCTGGCATGATACCAATCTTAGTCTCGCCCGGAGTGATAACACCTGGACAGTTAGGACCGATCATGCGAACGCCAGTTTGATTAAGCTTAGCTTTAACATCAACCATATCTAAAGTTGGAATACCTTCAGTAATAGTGATGATAATTTCAATGCCAGCATCAATAGCTTCTAAAATTGCATCTTTACAGAACGGAGCTGGAACATAGATAACTGTTGCTGTTGCGCCAGTTGCTTCTACTGCTTCACGAACTGTATTGAATACTGGTAGGCCTAAATGCGTTTGACCGCCTTTACCTGGGCTTACGCCACCAACCATTTGTGTACCGTAATCAATCGCTTGCTCTGAGTGGAAAGTACCTTGACCACCAGTAAAACCTTGACAGATAACTTTAGTATCTTTGTTAATTAAGATAGACATTATTTTCCCTCCGCAGCGGCTACAACTTTTTCTGCAGCATCAGTTAATGATTCAGCAGCAATGATGTCTAAGCCAGAGTTTTTAAGAACTTCACGACCTAATTCAGCATTTGTACCTTCAAGACGTACAACAACAGGTACTTTAACGCCAACTTCTTTAACAGCGCCAATAATACCTTCAGCAATCATGTCACAACGAACGATGCCACCAAAGATGTTAACTAAAACAGCTTTAACGTTTTCGTCAGATAAAATGATTTTGAATGCTTCAGAAACACGTTCTTTGTTTGCACCGCCGCCAACATCCAAGAAGTTAGCTGGCTTGCCGCCGTGTAAGTTAACGATATCCATAGTACCCATTGCTAGGCCTGCACCGTTAACCATACAACCAACAGTACCATCAAGAGCTACATAGTTTAGCTCCCATTGTGCTGCATGTGCTTCACGTTCATCTTCTTGAGATGGATCGTGGAAAGCACGCATTTTAGGTTGACGGTAGATAGCATTACCATCGATACCAATTTTGCCATCTAAACAGTGAAGATTACCTTCGTCAGTAATAACTAACGGGTTAATTTCAAGTAGTGCGAAATCACAATCTTCAAACATTTTTGCAAGACCTAAAAAGATCTTAACAAATTGCTTCATTTGCGTAGGGTTTAAGCCAAGTTTAAAACCTAATTCACGTGCTTGGTAAGGTTGAGCGCCAACTAGTGGGTCAATTTCAGCTTTGTGAATTAATTCAGGAGTCTCTTCAGCAATCTTCTCAATGTCAACACCGCCTTCGGTAGATGCCATGAAAACAACTCTTTGTGAAGCACGATCTACAACAGCGCCAAGATATAACTCGTTAGCGATGTCAGTACAGCTTTCAACTAAAATTTTAGTTACTGGCTGACCATTAGCGTCTGTTTGATAAGTAACTAAGTTCTTACCTAACCAGTGTTGAGCGAAATCTTTGATTTCTTCTTTAGATTTAACTAGCTTAACACCGCCAGCTTTACCGCGTCCGCCTGCGTGTACTTGAGTTTTAACAACCCACATATCGCCGCCAATTTTATCAGCCGCTTCGGCAGCTTCTTGAGGTGTATCGCAAGCGAAACCTTCAGAAACTGGTAAACCATATTCAGCGAATAATTGTTTCGCTTGATACTCATGCAAATTCATGGTGTTTTATCCATTTATCTGTAAATAATGACAGTCAATTGCACTTCTAAGAAGTACTGAGAGTCTGCCCGTGAAAAGTATCTCGATTATAGTATAAACGCTCTAATGACGGTAGCCATTAGAGCAAATACTATAGTCGAGGAACTAAATTTTTATAGCTTAAGTTTTTTGTTATCGTTTTCTTAATAAAACAACTTAAAAAACGACTTAGCTATCAAGTTAACTATCTACTTATATATCTAAAAGAAGACGTGTAGGGTCTTCTAACAAATCTTTGATTGTTACTAAGAAACCAACAGACTCTTTACCATCAACTAAACGGTGATCGTAAGATAATGCTAAGTACATCATAGGTAGAATTTCAACTTTTCCATCAACTGCCATAGGACGGTCTTGGATTTTATGCATACCTAAGATTGCCGCTTGCGGTAAGTTGAGGATAGGTGTTGAAAGCAATGAACCAAAAACACCACCGTTAGTGATAGTGAAGTTACCGCCAGTCATTTCAGCCATTGAAAGCTTACCATCACGACCTTTAAGCGCTAATGCTCGAATACCATTTTCAATACCGGCCATGCTTAATTGATCTGTGTCGCGTAATACTGGAGTAACTAAACCACGCGGAGTAGAAACTGCAATAGAAATGTCGAAGAAGTTATGATAAACAATATCATCGCCGTCAATTGAAGCATTGATTGCTGGGTAGCGTTTAAGCGCTTCCGTTACCGCTTTCACGTAGAAAGACATAAATCCTAAACGGGTATCATGGGTTTTCTCAAACAAGTCTTTATATTGCTTGCGAAGCTCCATAATTGGCTTCATGTTAACTTCGTTAAAAGTTGTTAACATGGCCGTTTCATTTTTAGCTGCTAATAAGCGTGTCGCGATTGTTTTACGTAAACGTGTCATAGGTACACGTTTCTGTGTACGCTCACCTAAATCTTGAACAGCTGGTGCAGGGGCTGCGGCTTTTGCTACCGGAGCTGCTGCTGGCTTATTGGCTGCTGCAGCAACGTCTTCTTTAGAAATACGACCACCTTTACCAGTACCAACAACATCTGCTGCTGTTAAGCCTTTTTCTGTCATTAAACGACGTACTGAAGGGCTAGCAATTTCATCGCTGCTTACTGCATCTTCGGCAGTCGCAGTAGCAGTAGTATTCGCTGTAGCACCGGCGTTAAGTTCGCCAATTTTTTGTGCGCCTAAAACAGTATCGCCTTCAACATGGATAATTTTACCAATTACGCCATTGTCTTGAGCAACAACTTCAAGTACTACTTTATCTGTTTCAATATCAACTAAGTTTTGGTCAACTGATACAGTATCACCTTCGGCTACATGCCATGTAGCAACAGTCGCATCCGCTACTGATTCAGGTAAAACAGGTACAACGATATCAATAACTTTAGTTGCGGTTGCAACTGGTGCACTTGCTGCTGCAACCGGTGCTGGAGCCGCTGCGCCGCCTTCTGAATAGGTACCAATTACTTGGTCGCCTAATACAGTCGCGCCATCCACTTGACTAATATCAGTCATAACGCCATCACAAGTAGCTGGGACTTCTAATACTACTTTGTCTGTTTCAATATCTACTAAGACTTGATCACGGGTAAATTTTTCACCAACTTGTACATGCCAAGTTGCCACTGTTGCATCAGCAACGGATTCTGGTAATACCGGAACTTTGATTTCGGTTGTCATTTTATAATTCCTTACAAACTTTCTATACGCTCACTTGTTGAAACAAGTAAGCGCACTAAAGGGTTAATCTAATGTTAACGCTTGGGTAATAAGCGCTTGCTGTTCTTTCACATGAACTGACATATACCCAACAGCAGGTGCTGCTGAAGCCTTACGGCCTGCATAAGTCAAATAAGTACCTTCAGGGATAGCAGCTCTAAAATGATGCTGTGAACAATACCAAGCACCTTGGTTTTGCGGCTCTTCCTGACACCAAACAAATTGCTTCACATGTTGGTATTGTTTTAATACCGCTTGTAGCTCTTGTTCAGGGAATGGGTAAAGTTGCTCAATACGTACAATAGCAACATTATTAAGTTCATTTTTACGGCGTTGATCTAATAGCTCGTAATATACTTTACCGCTACAGAACACTACACGCTCAACTGCACTGGAATCTAATTCGTCTATTTCACCGATAACATTATGGAACACACCCGTGGCCATTTCTTCTAATGAAGAAACCGCTAATGGATGACGTAATAATGACTTAGGTGACATAACCACTAATGGACGACGCATAGGGCGAACCACTTGGCGGCGTAACATATTAAATACTTGCGCAGGTGTTGATGGTACACAAACTTGCATATTATGATCAGCACAGAGTTGTAAGAAACGTTCTAAACGTGCTGATGAATGCTCTGGACCTTGACCTTCATAGCCATGTGGTAACAACATAGTTAAGCCACATAAACGGCCCCACTTTTGTTCACCTGAACTAATAAATTGGTCAAAAACCACTTGCGCACAGTTAGCAAAATCGCCAAATTGTGCTTCCCAAATAGTTAAACCAGCTGGCTCAGCCGTAGTGTAGCCATATTCAAAAGCTACTACTGATACTTCTGACAATACCGAGTCATGAATATCAAATGGACCTTGACCTTCACGGATATTTTCTAATGGTGAATAAGTACTGCCATCATCTTGATTATGTAAAACTGCATGACGATGGAAGAAGGTGCCGCGACCTGAATCTTGGCCGGTAATACGAACACGTTTACCAAGATCAACAATAGTTGCATAAGCTAAGTTTTCAGCCATGCCCCAATCCAGTAATTTTTCACCTTTAGCCATTCTCATGCGATCATCATAGATCTTCTTAACACGCGAATGTACAGGGTGACTTTCTGGAATAGTGGCAATTTTCGTTGCTAAGTCTGTTAGTTTATCAAGCTCTATTGCTTTATCGTAATCATCATCCCACTCATGACCAAGATAAGGGGTCCAATCAACAGAATGTTCTGTCATTGGACGCCATTGCTCAACAGTACACTGACCTTCATCAAGCAATTTACGGTAATAAGCAGTTAGCTCATCAACTTTTGCTTGCGTCAAGCTGCCTTCTGCGGCCAATTTTTCTGCGTATAATTGACGTGGTGTAGGATGCTTTTTAATGATTTTATACATCATTGGCTGAGTAGCACTTGGCTCATCAGCTTCATTATGTCCATGACGGCGATAACAAACTAAATCGATAACCACGTCACGTTTAAATTCATTACGGTAATCAAGGGCTATTTGGGTTACTAAAATAACCGCTTCTGGATCATCACCATTTACATGTAAAATTGGCGCCTGTACCATTTTAGCAATTTCAGTACAGTATTCACCTGAGCGGGTATCTTCTGCTACTGAAGTAGTAAAGCCAACTTGGTTATTAACCACGATACGTACCGTGCCACCCACTTTAAATGCACGCGCTTGCGACATGTTAAAAGTTTCTTGCACCACACCTTGACCGGCAATAGCCGAATCACCATGAATGGTAATAGGTAATACTAAATCACCTTGGTCACCTTCAACACCGCCGCGTCTATCTTGTCTAGCTCTTACCGAGCCAATAACAACAGGATTAACAATTTCAAGATGCGAAGGGTTAAACGCTAAGGCTAAATGAACATTACCGCCAGGAGTAACAAAATCTGAAGAATAACCTTGATGGTATTTCACATCACCCGAGCTTGATATTTCATCATGTTTACCGGCAAACTCATCAAATAACTTTGATGGATTTTTACCCATAACATTAACTAATACATTTAAACGACCGCGATGTGCCATGCCCATAACCACTTCTTTAGTGCCAGCAGTACCAGCGCGAGTGATTAATTCTTTAAGCATGGGAACGAGTGCATCACCACCTTCTAATGAAAAGCGTTTTGCACCTGGGAATTTCGCCCCTAGATATTTCTCTAAACCATCAGCGGCAATCAAACCTTTAAAGATTTCGGTCTTTTCATCAACGCTCAAATTAGCTTGTGACTGAACTGATTCAAGACGTTGTTGTATCCAACGTTTCTCATCAGTTGAGGTCATGTGCATATATTCAGCGCCAATAGAACCACAATAGGTAGCTTTTAAGGTTTTAAATAACTCACCTAACTTCATGGTCTCTTTGCCAACAGCAAATGAGCCTAAATTAAATTCTTTATCAAAGTCGTTTTCTGATAAGTCATGATGCGATAATTGCAAATCACGAACTTTATCGCGTTGCCATAAACCCAAAGGATCTAAATTAGCGTTTTGATGACCGCGGAATCTAAAAGCATTAATAAGTTGTAATACTTTTACCTGTTTAGCATCTCCACCGGAAACAACAACTTGTTTTTGGGTTTGTTTTGCTAAGGTTTTAAATTCTTCACGGATAGCACTGTGGCGGTATTCCACCTCACTGCCTTCGACTTTAGGGAGTTGACCGAAGATTTCTTGCCATTCTGTTGATACAGAGGCGGAGTTATCTAGGTATGATTCGTACAATTCTTCGATATAAACGATGTTGCCACCGTTTAAGTGGGAAGACTCTAGCCAAGCCTTCATTACACCTTCTGGCATTGCCTTGTTCCTTTGCTGGGGGTAAAGCAATTAAAATTTATAACCATTGTAAGTTCAAAATAAACCTAAACGGTTACGCTAAAAACATATTTAATTTAACAGGGTATTCCATTTAAAAGCTAAACGGACAGTTTAACTGAAAAGTATAATACCCTGTTTATTCTTGCATATAAATCAATAAAGTAAACTTAGACTAAAGCAGTAGTTAAAGTAACTTTAGCTAAGCTTAAATGTTATTAAACCGCGCGGTTTAATAACATTGATTTAATATGACCAATAGCTTTGGTTGGGTTTAATCCTTTTGGACAAACATCAACACAGTTCATAATACCGTGACAACGGAATACGCTATAGGCATCTTGTAAATCATCTAAACGCTCTTCTGTAGCAGTATCACGACTATCAATTAAGAAGCGATAAGCATGCAACAAACCTGCTGGACCGATAAACTTATCCGGATTCCACCAAAATGAAGGACATGAAGTTGAACAACATGCACATAAAATACACTCATAAAGGCCGTCTAATTTTTCACGTTCTTCAATTGATTGTATGTTTTCACGCGCAGCGGGTTGAGCATCGTTGATCAAGTATGGTTTAATTTTTTCATATTGCTGATAAAATTGTGTCATATCAATAATCAAGTCACGCACTACCGGTAAACCAGGTAGTGGACGTAAAACGATAGTTTTCGCTTTTAACTCTGATAATGGCGTGATACAAGCCAAACCATTTTTACCATTCATGTTTAAACCGTCAGAGCCACATACACCCTCACGACATGAACGACGGAATGATAAGGTTGCGTCTTCTTCTTTCAAAAGAATAAGCGCATCAAGAATCATCATATCAGAGCCTTCAGGCACTTCCAGCTGATAATCTTTCATGTATGGCTTAGCGTCTACATCAGGATTGTAGCGGTAAATCGAAAAATTTTGTTTCATCGTATATTTCCTACAATTAAGTCCTTAGTAAACACGTGCTTTCGGTGGGAAAGCTTCGCGGTGAACAGGTTTCATATTAACAGCACGTTTTGACATTGCTTCAGTTTCAGGCGTGTAAACTGAGTGACATAACCAGTTTACATCATCACGTTCAGTGAAATCTTGACGAGCATGAGCACCTCGAGATTCCGTACGGAAGTTCGCTGCTTTTGCTGAACAAAATGCCGTTTCCATTAAGTTATCTAACTCTAAACACTCAATACGTTGAGTATTAAACTCAGAAGACTTATCATCTAAACGGGCAACTTTAAGACGATCACGAAGCTCAGTTAATTCAGTCATGCCTTTAGCCATGGCTTCTCCTTCTCGGAAAACCCCAAAGTTCATTTGCATACACTGTTGTAAATCTTTACGAATTTGTACTGGGTCTTCACCTTTCGTAGAAGACTCCCAACGATTAGTACGAGCAAGTGACGCTTCTAAATCAGACTCAGAGGCATCGGTGCCTGATTGAGTTTCATTTAAGTAAGTACCTAAGAAGTTACCTGCAGCGCGGCCAAATACCACTAAATCAAGTAATGAGTTACCACCTAAGCGGTTAGCTCCATGCACAGATACACAGGCAATTTCACCTACGGCAAATAAACCTTCAACGATAGTTTCTTTACCATCAGTGCCAATGTTAAGCGCTTGACCATTAACGTTAGTCGGTACACCACCCATTTGATAATGACAGGTAGGAATGACTGGAATTGGCTCTTCTGCTGGATCAACATGAGCAAAGGTCTTAGATAATTCACAAACACCGGGTAAACGTTTGTATAAGGTTTCGCGACCTAAGTGATCAAGTTTTAACTTAATGTGAGGACCGTATTGAGGATGGTCACAACCACGACCTTCACGAATCTCTGTCATCATTGAACGAGCAACAACATCACGACCCGCTAAATCTTTTGCGTTTGGCGCGTAACGCTCCATGAAGCGTTCGCCGTCTTTGTTAAGTAGATAACCACCTTCACCACGACAACCTTCAGTAACTAATACACCCGCACCCGCGATACCGGTTGGGTGGAACTGCCACATTTCCATGTCTTGCATTTGAATGCCGGCACGAAGTGACATACCAACACCATCACCAGTATTGATATGAGCGTTAGTAGTTGAGGCGAAGATACGACCAGCACCACCAGTAGCAAGTACAGTAGCACGGGCTTTAAAGTAAACAATTTCACCGGTTTCGATACAAATAGCGGTAGTACCTACAACAGCACCGTCACTATTTTTAACTAAATCTAAAGCATACCATTCAGAGTAAACGTTAGTTTTGTTTTTAACATTTTGTTGGTACAAACAATGTAGCAGCGCATGGCCAGTACGGTCAGCAGCAGCTGCAGTACGTGCAGCTTGCTCACCACCAAAGTTTTTAGACTGGCCACCAAACGGACGTTGGTAAATTTTACCATCTTCAGTACGAGAAAAAGGCAAACCCATTTTCTCTAGTTCAATGACAGATTCAGGACCTACTTTACACATGTATTCAATAGCATCTTGGTCACCGATATAATCAGAGCCTTTAACGGTATCGTACATATGTTGTTCCCAGTGATCTTCATGGGCATTACCTAAAGCAACGGTAATACCACCTTGAGCAGATACTGTATGAGAACGAGTTGGAAATACTTTAGAAATCAAGGCACAAGATTTGCCTGATTCAGAAATTGCTAATGCAGCGCGCATACCTGCGCCGCCTGCGCCAATAACTATGGCGTCAAATTCACGAATTGGAACGCTCACTTATACACCCCACACGGTTAAAAAGCCAAACACTAGGTAGGCTAATAAGATAACTGAAAATACAAATTGCAAAGCACCGCGATAAAACGCTGGTTTAACGTAATCTGACAATACTTGCCATACGCCAATTTTAGCGTGAGTAAGTAAAGCTAACAGTGCTAAGACTGTTGCCACTTTAACGCTGGTACAAGCAAAAAAACCTTGCCATAGTTCAAAGGTAACGCTCGGTGTTACCACAAAAAAACCGGCAAGCAGTAAGGTATATAGAGCAAGAATGATGGCACTCGCTCTTAAAAGGATAAAATCATGTACGCCATTTCGGCCTACTGATGCGACGACGTTTACCATAACCAAACTCCTATTACTGCTGATACTGCTAACCAAATAATCATGATTAATTTGGCTGTGGCATTACCTGAAGCTAATTCTTCAAAATGACCCATATCCATAAATAAGTGGCGAATGCCGGCTAATAAATGGTAAGTCAATGCTGAAAGACAGCCAAAAATAATGAAGCTAAAGAATAAGCCATCAAGGTAACCTTGAATTTGACTAAATCCTTCTGCAGAAGAAAGAGAGATGGAAAGGGTCCACAATAAAATGCCAATAGCAAATACCATAATTACACCAGAAATACGGTGAAGTATTGAGGCATTAGCTGCCGGGTGCATTTTAATTGTAGTTAGATCTAGATTTACAGGACGTTGTTTTTTCACAATTGTTGCCTAAAGAGCTCGAAAGCCTTCAACTTTTATTATTGTTACTCATGAACTACCTTTATCTAGTTGATTTCAAAACGTCACATTTGCAACGTAAAACAATAAAATAAAAGTAATTCCCGAAAGTGAACGGTATCTTTACACCCATTTTTGACGAGCGTACCGATCGTATACAATTCTAACTAACTTCATTACACGATTCTAGTTAGATTTTGTAATATGACACAAAAAAAATTAAAGCAAAATGAATCATCGATCGAATAGAAAAAGCTACAGAACATAAGGATTATATAATCGATAACAGTGAATTACAATTTTACCAAACCCTAAGATTTGTCATGGGTTAGTTTTTAAACGATTTTTTGTGCTGTATTAAACTTTAGTATAATTACTCTTACATTTTAAATTGATTTCGAGGTAGAATGTCGCCAGTTTGAAAAACCCAAGAAAAGTCACAAAACTGATTATTTATTCACTAGGCTTAGTACGTGAATTGAGCAAGTTAGTCGAATGTCAGTAAATGTAAATAAATTATAATTGATAGGGGAAAAACATTATGGCTGAATTAAAAGCCACTCTGAGTATTGATGGCAAAGAAATTGGACAGTTTTCAATTTTAAAAGGTACTGCTGGTACCGACGTAATTGATATTAGAACTCTAGGTAGCCATGGCTATTTCACCTACGACCCTGGCTTCTTAGCTACGGCATCTTGTGAATCCTCGATTACGTTCATTGATGGTGATAAAGGTATATTGCAACATCGTGGTTATGCCATTGATGATTTAGCAAAAAAAGCTGATTACTTAGAAGTTTGTTATATCTTATTGAATGGTGATTCACCAAGCCAATCCCAATATGATGAATTTAAAAGCATCATCACTAACCATACTATGGTGCATGAAAAGTTAGCCCACTTCTTCCAAGGTTTTTTACCTGATGCGCATCCTATGGCGATGGTTTGTGGTGTTGTTGGCGCGATGTCATCTTTCTATCACAGTGACTTAGATATCACTGACCCTGCACAGCGTAAACGTAGTGCTCATAGATTAATTGCTAAAATGCCAACTATCTCGGCAATGGCTTATAAATACAGTGTTGGGCAACCTTTTGTTTACCCACGCAATGAGCTGTCTTATGCAGAAAACTTCCTGCACATGATGTTCTCAGTACCTGCTGAAGAATATATAGTAAGTCCTATCATAGCGAATGCTATGGATAGAATCTTTACTTTACATGCTGATCATGAACAAAATGCTTCAACGTCTACCGTACGTTTAGCGGGTTCATCTGGCGCTAACCCTTATGCTTGTATTGCAGCGGGTGTCGCTTCTTTATGGGGACCAGCACATGGCGGCGCTAATGAAGCCTGTTTAACTATGCTTGAAGAGATAGGCACGTTAGACAGAGTTGATGAGTATGTTGCTAAAGCGAAAGATAAAAATGACCCTTTCCGCTTAATGGGCTTTGGTCATCGTGTATATAAAAACTTCGACCCTCGTGCAACGGTAATGCGCGAAACATGTCACGAAGTATTGAAAGAACTAGGTATTAGCGATCCACTACTTGATGTTGCTATGGCATTAGAGAAAGTAGCACTTGAAGACCAGTACTTTATTGAAAAGAAATTATACCCTAACGTAGATTTCTACTCAGGTATTATTCTTAAAGCCATTGGTATCCCGACAAGCATGTTCACAGTGATTTTTGCTATGTCTAGAACAGTAGGTTGGATTGCTCACTGGGATGAAATGTTATCTCAACCGGGTCAAAAAATCGGTCGTCCTCGCCAAAAGTATACTGGTGACATTAACCGTGAATTCGTACCATTAAACAAAAAATAATGACTTAATTAAAAATTATTAAGTTAAAAAGGCAGCATTTGCTGCCTTTTTTGTGTCTATCTTTTGGGAAAACCCTCAAACAAAGCATAACCTTAGTCTATACTTGCTATTCACAAAAGAAATACTCGCTAGTGGTGATTACTAGAGATAAAGACACTTTTGATAGATAAGCAACTAAATTCCATTCCACTCCCTGCAGCTAGCCGTTATAATATCATTCTCAAATCTCTCACTTTCACAATAAGATCCCTTTATTACTTATGTCTAACTACTCTTTACGATTCGGTGGTATTAGCCGTTTATATGGCGAACATGGCGCAAACATATTAAAACAAGCACACTTCTGCGTTATTGGTATCGGTGGAGTGGGCTCTTGGGTCGCCGAAGCCCTCGCTCGCAATGGCATAGGTCAAATTACGTTAATCGACTTAGATGACATTTGTACCACTAATATAAACCGTCAAATACATGCGTTAACCGATACTATTGGCCAAAGTAAAGTTGATGTAATGAGTGAACGAATTAAGCAGATCAATCCAGATTGCCACGTTAATATCATTGAAGACTTCGTAACCGTTGAAAACTTATCAACTCTAATTACTAGAGATTATGATTATGTCATTGATGCTATTGACTCTGTTGACATCAAAACCCGCCTCATTGCTTTTTGTCGAGGAAGTAAACTGCCCATTATCACTATTGGTGGTGCTGGCGGACAGGTTGATCCAAGTAAAATTGAAATAACTGACTTGAGTAAAACGTATCAAGATCCCTTACTCGCTAAGGTAAAAAATCAACTACGCCGTGAATTTAATTTTCCCCGTGCAGACTTAAAAACAGCAGGGAAACGAAAGTTCTCAATTGATGCAGTATATTCAACAGAGCAACTACGTTACCCAGCTGATAATAACGCAGGAGAGATTTGTTTGGCAAAACCAGATACTAGCAATAACGAGCACAACAGTATGCGATTAGATTGCCGCAGTGGATTTGGCGCTACCACGCATGTTACCGCAACATTTGCATTTTTCGCAGTCGGTAGAGCAATTGATAAGCTGTTAAAAAAACACAAGAAATAATCGAGCTAAGATTAATGGCGTCAAACGATGAAGTCTACCCGGCTATAAGTGCAGGCTTGATGAGCTTTATGGATTCGCCAACAATCTAATTTTATCGACGATAGCTAATACACCATTACCCCGTGAAGGGCTTAAGTGCTGCATTAAACCTAATTTTGCAAAGTATTCATTGATATTAGTATCGTGTATTTGTTGTGCAGTTTTATTATTAAGCGCAGCAAACACAACCACTAATAAGCCACGAATTATCTTGGCGTCACTGTCGGCTATAAAAGAATATAAGCCTTGGCTATCTTGTTCGACACTCAGCCAAGCAAGACTTTCACACCCAGCGATGATAGTTTCATCGTTACGTTGCGCTTTTTCCATACGAGGTAATTTTTTACCTAGCAGCATAATTTCTCTATGCCGGCTATCCCAACCTTTAGTTTTTGCAAATAAGGTAAGTATATCGGCCATATCGTTAGTCGGTGTACTTGTTGACTGCCCTTTTTCAACTTGATTTTCTTGTTCTAAACATGGCTCAAGCAAGAATTTTTTTATACTATCGATAAAATAGTCAATTTCAGCCATGGTGTTATATGCTGCTAGAGAGACCCTTAAACAACCATCAATGTTTAAATTAGCCATTAACGGCATAGCACAATGATGACCAGAGCGAATAGCGACACCATAAGTATCAAGTGTGGTAGCTACATCGTGATTATGATGTCCTGTTAACGTAAAAGCGATAACGCCAATATCGGGTATTCCTTCAACAATAAAGTTTACTTGCGCTATTTTAGCTAACGATTGATAGCAATAGTTAAGCAGTTCTTGCTCATATACCTGGTAACCTTTGCTTATATCAGCTAAATATGGCGCTAAAAAGTTAATACTTTCGCCAAAAGCGATGACAGCGGCAATATTAGGCGTACCTGCTTCAAACTTAAAAGGTAATGAGTTAAAGGTTGTCTCTTGAGTAAAACTCACTGTTTTAATCATTTCCCCTCCCCCCTGATAAGGCGGCATAGCTTCTAAATGCTCTTTTTTACCATAAAGTACACCAATACCTGTTGGCCCATACATTTTGTGGGCAGAGAAAACATAAAAATCACAGTCCAGCGCTTCAACATCTATAGCTAAATGTGCCACGGCTTGAGCACCATCAATTAAACTTATCGCGCCAACAGACTTTGCCTTTGCTATGACTTTCTTAACAGGGTTTATCCGCCCTAATACATTAGATATATGGGCACAGGCAACAAATTTTGTTTTATCCGTTATGATGTTATCTAGCTTAGTAACATCAATATAACCTTGTTTAGTTAAAGGTAATATTTTGATCAGCGCGCCTGTTTGCTGTGCAACGATTTGCCAAGGGACTATATTGGCGTGATGCTCACTGGCACAAAGTACTATTTCATCTCCTGGCCTTAAGGTATTTCTAGCCAGACTTTGCACAACTATATTAATACTTTCGGTCGCTCCCTTAGTCCAAATGATTTCTTTAATGCTGTGAGCACCGATAAAGCCTTGTACTAGCGTACGGGCATTTTCAAAAGCAAAAGTAGCTTTACTACTCAGTTGATGTGAAGCTCTATGGACATTGGCATTATAATGGCAATAATAATCTTGTTGACTATCAATCACTTTTTGAGGTTTTTGTGTGGTCGCGGCATTATCTAAATACACTATAGCGGATTGTTTGCCGTTTTTATCATGCCTAGGCGAGCGGGTGTTTTGTAATAATGGAAATTTCTTTCGAAAGTGGTAAGGCTCAAATTTTTTCATAAATACTCTGATAGAGAAAATAGCGGTATAGAAAAACCAAGATAAATAAGTAAGCATTATAACTTATTTTCCTACAACGATTTAAGTACTTAGTGAAACTTACCTGATTCATAGACTAATGCAGAGAGAAAAACAAACTACATAATAGGTAAAAATTAGGGATTTAGACTATAACTAATAAAGTGTCCTATTAAAGGGTATTTGAATGAGTCTTTTAGCCTACCTATATCAATTTAAAGCAAGTTTATATCGATTTTTTCAATTGAAAAGAACCGTTCTAGCTAAACAAAAAAAAACTAAATATGCTCGAGAAGTGAGTGTCGATGCAAAGAAAAACCTTAAGCTTAGGTGTAAAAAAGCCGAACAGGAGGTGCAATACTTAGGTAGTTTTAGCCATTGGCCGATCGCTAAAGCGAAAAAATCAATAGAACAAAATTCTTTAATCTATTTAGATGTCAGTCGCAGCAGACGGACTGTTTTAAAGCATGAAATACGAGGTAATGAGCAAGTCATTAGCGTTATTTCTAAGACAGTATTGTCTAAGACAAAAATAAAAAAACTTCCTTGACCTTTAAGATAGCCAAACACTAGCAAGTCACAGTCTTAAAAGTCCCCAGATAATATAGTCAACTTTCTAAGCGGCTCACTTTCCCATTCTGCCGCTTGCCTTAACCAGTATCTAGCTCTTGAATTGTTACCTTGTTGGTATAAAGCAAAGGCGATGTTGTAATGAAAACTCGGCATTAAATAGTTCGACGGTTTGGCTTTTAATAAAGTAAGGTATTCCTCAGGAAACTCATTGGCGAAATACCTAAGTTGAGTGCGCCGATTTAACGGCTTAAATGCTGAATAATGTGGCGACAGCTGACTTGCTGTTGCATTGGCTACTACGCTAGACTGTTGACAACTTTCAGCTAGGTAGACACCTACTCGCTCTTTAAAAGCTATCGGTGTGCCTAAACGCCATATTTTTTTACTGCTAGTACTGTTATCAACCGCTTGTAAAATAGGTGTACTCACTTTTATTTCACTGGCCCAAGCTAAACTAGCTAAGACGCTAGCTCTTACATGGTCTCGCTCACCTTGATAATACTTGTTTAATACCGCAATATTATGGGCAAATGTTTTTTGTTGAACGTCCTGGCATGTCTCATGGTCTTTACTTAATGGGTATTCATCAACAAAGCCGAGTAAATGACTTAATTCATGGCTAAAAACATCGGCACTATCCTCGACATCAAAATAAAGAATACCCAAATGTACGTTGGCGCCGCCTTCTTTTAGCATTAAGCCTATGTGACGGCTACCTACCTGGTTTGCTACACTTTGCCAGCGTGTCTCATCACATGTTATAGCTTGCTCTGCTTGAGCCATACAATCAATACGGTTCTTGCTAATGTAACGTGGCGTCGGCAAACATATAAAAGGTGCAAGGACTTGCTGCTCCTTAAAGGTTTTGATCAGCTGATTAAGGTGCTTTAAATGAGCCAAATTAGTCGCATAAAGTTGTAAACTTGTGATACAAGTTAATGAAGTTTCAAACGGTAAATTAATTTGACCGCTAACCTTATTTTTTAAAACCTCGGTATTTGTTATTACCGAATATTTATTTAAGTCAGCTAATAGGCGCTGCGCTTGGTTATCGCCATAGCGCTTAAACCTGTTAGACGTTAGTAACTGCTTAACTAAAGTCACATTTCCTTCAGAAACAGCAATTTTTAAACTTAATACTAGCCAATTTTCAGATAAGTTAATATTTTTAAGCGTTGCTGGCAATTGCCTTAAGACAGTTTGTGCTTTTAAAAGTTTATCATCTTTAAAATAGAGCTGTGCTAGCGCGATAGCGGCTTGTTGTGAACCTAAACGAATAGCTTGTTCAAACCACATAACAGCAGTGTTTATCAATGCTGTATTTGATTCTTGCTGGAATTTCTTCTGATACCAATGACCAAGCTTTAATGCTGTATTTGCTTGGCTTTTACCTAACTTCTGGTTTAGTGCTAACCAATTCCTGCTGTCAAAACCAGCTGATTTTTCTTTTATTGTTAGCGCGGCAATATGGTCATGTTTTAGTCCGTAGCTAAGTTGACCACTGCGGTAGTTATTTTTACCCAACTGTTTAGTTAGGTAGTCCGATAAAAAAAATGAGCTTGATGATAAAAATATCATCAAGCTCATCATTAATATAAAAAGGCAGAATTTATTAAAACGCATTGAGTGGCAATAGCAGTTAGTATTATTAGGGTTGAGTCTTAGTGGCCGTTGTTGTGCGCATTAAATCTAATTCAAGCTTAGCGTATCTGTGCTCAACAAATTCATAAACATTGGTACTTAATGCCAGCTTAAAAAAGTTAGCGGCACTACCACGATAGCCTAAAGTTTGGTTATATTTACCTAAATAAAAGTAGGCTTCACATAGCCGCTCGGTCAATTCTTTATTCGAGCGAACATTTTTAGTTAAACCGTTAACGAACTCCCCTTGCGATATTTCCCCTAGATAAAGCTGAATTACCTGTTTCGCCCACGTAGCATCATCAACCTGTTCTGCTCGCTGTTTTAATGAGTATTTTGCTGCCAGTGGATCAATTTCATATTCGGTCAAATACAACCACAATAAACGGTATGGATCATCCTGTTGCTGTTGATGAAAGGCTTTAAAGTCAAGGCTTGCTAGCTCAGGTCGTGAACCATAATAAAGCGCTATACCTCGATTTAAATAGGCATATTCATGTTCAGGAGCTAACTCTAAGGCCGAATCAAATTTTTCATAGGCCTGGGAGAATTCTTGTAATTGGGTGTAATGAATGCCTAAAAAGTTATAAGCATCAATGAGGTTAGGTTTTAATTGCAGTGCATGGGAGAAATCGAATCTTGCCAGTGAGCGTAAACCGACACTGTCATACAAGACACCACGATCATAAAAAAGTTGTGCTCTTTGTTCATCAGTTATTTGCGCCCTATTTATCACTTCCGATAAACGCGCGATGGCAATTTCACTTTTAAAATTAATTGCCAAAGGCTCAGCAATCACTAGATTATTCATTATTGCGAAAGGAGCATTTCCTTCCTGCGATTGCCTTGAGGCACAACCTTGCGTCAGTAGTGTACTGGTTAACAACAACGTGAGAAGAGTTATCTTGAGAAGTGAATGCACAAAAATGCCTTTTATATAAATAGCTAACCATAGGAATTAATTCATTATAAACAAAAAAGGAGCCTTATGGCTCCTTTTTACTTAATGAAATGTAAAAGTTTTTGTATTAACTAAGTAGTTAATCAGCAACTATTACTCAGCAGCAGGTGTTTCTGTTGCAACTGGCTTTTCGATTGCTTCTTTGATGCTTAAACGTACACGACCTTGACGATCAACTTCTAGTACTTTAACTTTCACTTCTTGACCTTCTGTTAAGACATCGCTTACGTTATTGACGCGCTCTTCAGAGATTTGAGAAATGTGTACTAAACCATCTTTACCTGGAAGTACGTTAACAAAAGCTCCAAAATCAACGATACGTACTACTTTACCAGTGTAAAGTGTACCTACTTCAATTTCAGCCGTTAATGCTTTAATGCGATTAATTGCATCTTGTGCTTGCTCATTTGAAGTTGCAGCAATTTTAACAGTACCGTCATCTTCGATTTCAATCGTGGTACCAGTTTCTTCAGTAAGCTGACGAATAGTTGCGCCACCTTTACCAATGATGTCACGAATTTTATCTTGGCTAACTTTCATAGTATGAATGCGTGGAGCAAACTCAGAGATATCATCTCTGTGACCACCGATAGCTTCATCCATAACAGATAAGATATGAGTACGTGCAGCTTTTGCTTGGTTTAAAGCAATTTGCATGATTTCTTGGGTAATGCCTTCAATTTTAATATCCATTTGAAGCGCAGTAATACCACCCGTAGTACCAGCAACTTTAAAGTCCATGTCACCTAAGTGATCTTCATCACCTAAGATGTCAGAAAGAACAACGAATTTTTCGCCTTCTTTAACAAGACCCATAGCAATACCAGCTACAGATGCTTTAATTGGCACACCAGCATCCATCAATGCTAATGAAGCACCACATACAGACGCCATTGAAGATGAACCATTTGATTCAGTGATTTCAGAAACAACACGTACTGCGTACGGGAATTCTTCAAGTGATGGCATAACAGCTAACATACCACGTTTCGCTAAACGGCCATGGCCAATTTCACGACGCTTAGGGCTGCCAACAAAGCCAGTTTCACCTACACAGTATGGAGGGAAGTTGTAATGAAGCATGAATGGGTCTGTTTTATCACCCATTAAGGTATCAAGACGTTGTGCATCACGTTGCGTACCAAGCGTAGCAGTAACTAATGCTTGAGTTTCACCACGAGTGAATACAGCAGAGCCGTGAGTTCTTGGTAAAACACCTGTCATTACGTCTAAAGCACGAATTGACTCAGGATCGCGACCATCAATACGCGGGTGACCATCGGTGATACGGCCACGTACAACAGTTTTTTCTAAGTCGTGGAATAAATCCTTAGTTTCTTGCACGTCTAAATCAGCATCTTGTGCTAATAACGTTTCAACTACAGAGTTACGAATTTCTTTAATTTTTTCATAACGAACAGCTTTTTCAGTAATTTGGTAAGCTTCGTTTACTTTCGCTTCACTTAACTCAGCAATTTTTGCTAATAAATCAGCATTTTTAACTGGTGCAGTCCATTCCCATACAGGGGTGTTTACTTCAGCTTTAAATTCTTTAATTGCTGAAACAGCTACTTGCATTTGCTCATGGCCGTACATTACTGCGCCAAGCATTACTTCTTCAGATAGTACATCTGCTTCAGACTCAACCATTAATACTGCCGAATCAGTACCAGATACCACTAAGTCTAATTGACTTGTTGGTAATTCAGCTTGCAGTGGGTTAAGTATGTATTGACCATCGACATAACCAACACGTGCTGCGCCAACAGGACCATTAAATGGTGCACCTGAGATAGCTAACGCCGCAGAAGCACCAATTAATGAAATGATGTCAGGGGCAATTTCAGGGTTAACTGAAATTACAGTGATGATAACTTGAACTTCGTTAATAAACCCTTCAGGGAATAATGGGCGAAGTGGACGGTCAATTAAACGTGCAATCAATGTTTCTTCTTCTGAAGGGCGACCTTCACGTTTGAAGAAACTGCCTGGGATTTTACCCGCAGCGTAAGCACGTTCTTGATAGTTTATTGTTAGTGGGAAGAAGTCTTGCCCTGCTTTAGCTTCTTTTTTAGCAACAACAGTAACTAATACACAAGTATCATCCATGCTTGCCATTACAGCACCAGATGCTTGACGAGCAATAGCGCCAGTTTCAAGTGTTACGGTATGTTTACCGTATTGAAATTTTTTAGTAATTGGATTTAACATCTAATTAATTTCCTTAAATTTTGTCTTTATTAATAATATTTACCAATCTGTACAATTATTTATTCACTAGATATTTTATGCCAAAAGCATGGCTACCAAGTCGAACAAAAAATTATACAGTTTGGATTGGTTTGTGTTTAAAAAATAACTATGCCGCTTTCAAATTTATGCAAAGAACAACACATGTAAATTTTCACCGACATTATACTAAGTAAGCAGGTGAATGCTAGCGTCAAAGCGTAATTAGTACCGTAAAGCATGCATTTATAGCAAACAGCTAGGTTAACTGGTCAACTGAGCACTATATTAGTGAGCTTAGAACAAGGATTTAGTCAGACGGTTAACGATAGATCACAAAAAAGGAGCCAATAGGCTCCTTTTTTTAATTCGTATAAGTTACGTACGTTAGCAAGTTGCTATTAACGACGTAGACCTAATTTAGCGATTGCTGCTGTATAACGTTCAACGTTCTTACGCTTAAGGTAATCAAGTAATTTACGACGTTGTGCAACCATGCGTAATAAACCACGACGTGAATGATGATCATGGATGTGTGCTTTAAAGTGACCTTGTAAGTGGTTGATTTGTGCAGTTAACAAAGCAACTTGAACTTCTGGAGAACCAGTATCACCTTCTGATTGAGCATATTCTGCAACGATTGCAGCTTTTTCTGTAGCATTTAAAGACATAATTAATCCTTAGTGTGTTAAATCCCGCCCTCATTTTATTGAGTTAAGAATGTTAGAAATACGCATCAAGCCAAACACTAATTCAGCATTGATGACGAAAGAGCGCGTATTTTAGCAGCCAATAACTAAAAAGCAAGCGATTACTGCTACCTATAGGCCAATTAACCTTGATTGGCTAGTTGGCCTATAAAAGCTATCGAGTAAAGGACTACCAAACAATAGTGCTTTTATATAACAACAATACGTTTAGGAGCGAGTAAACCATCATCATCAATAAAACCAACACCGATAAATTCAGCATTAGTATCGTTTTCATCTTCACCGATATAAACCTGTACGCTGCCTTCACTTGGCGCGTTATAAGCTTGTACAGGATTACCATGACGTAAGAAATTTGCCGACATATCATCAACATAAACACAATGCATGCCATCTACTGCGCTATTCATTGGTAATAATAATGGGTCAAGTAATTCCGACGGCGTTATTTCTTGCTCAATAGCTTGTTCAAGTAAGGCTTCAAGTTCTGGCAGTGTTACCATTTTTTCAATGGGGTAATTACCTACAGCGGAGCGTCTCAGCGCTGACACATGAGCGCCACAACCGAGTAGTTCACCTAAATCGTCAACGATGGTGCGAATATAAGTGCCTTTAGATACATGGATACTTAATTCAACTTCATCATCTTCAAAGCGTAATAATTCAAGATTGAAAACGGTAATATCACGTGCTTCACGAGGAACCTCTATACCTTCTCTGGCATACTTATACAAAGGCTGACCTTTGTGTTTTAGCGCAGAATACATAGACGGCACTTGTTTGGTAGTACCGCGAAAACTATCTAAAGCTACCGCTAACTGTTCGCTTGAAACGTCAACCGCTTTTTCACTAACAACTTCACCACCAGCATCACTGGTCGTAGTACGGATACCTAGCTTTGCTGTTACTTGATAGGTTTTATCGGTATCAAGTAAATATTGTGAGAACTTAGTGCCCTCGCCTAAACAAATTGGCAACATACCTGTTGCCAAAGGGTCTAATGCACCCGTATGACCCGCTTTTTGTGCGAAATAAATACGTTTAACTGTTTGTAAGGCATGGTTTGATGACAATCCATGTGGCTTATCTAATAGCAATACGCCATTAATCGCACGGCCTTTTCTCCGTTTAGCCATGTCTTACTCGCCTTGCTCACTATCATTATTTTTTTCATCATCTACTGATGAGTCATCAGGTTTTTTATCACTGGCAACCGCTCTGTCCACCAAGGCGCTCATGCGAACACCTTCGCTCATTGAACTATCATAAACAAAACGTAAATGCGGCATAATACGCGCGCGTAAACGTTTACCTAATAATGAGCGTATATAACCTTCTGCTTCCGCTAAAACTTCTAAAGAAGCTTTAATTTCATCGGCATTATCGTTGAAAAATGTCACGAAAATCTTAGCATAAGCTAAATCTCGTGTTACTTCTACCGCAGAAACTGTGGTCATGCTTAAGCGAGGATCTTTAATTTCGCGCATTAAAATAACGGCAATTTCTTTTTGGATTTGCTGACCAACTCGGTCAGTACGGGCATATTCTCTAGCCATCGTATACTCCTATGAAGCTGTTACTAACAATTCGCAGCTTTCTTGGTTTATTAATTAGTTAGCTAATTAATTATAAATTATCAACACAAAAGGGGCAGAAGCCCCTTTTTAAAAAGTATTTAACTATCTGTTCGATGCTAGTTGGTGCAAATATGAGGCAGAAGCACGGAGTTGACACATGTCAATGAGTACTTCTAACGCAATAGTTGACCCTACTAGCAATGAGTCGGTAGTTATAATGTACGTTCAACTTCAATCGTTTCGAATACTTCGATTTGGTCGCCGACACGAACATCATTGTAGTTCTTAACACCGATACCACACTCAGTACCGTTACGAACTTCTTGTACGTCGTCTTTAAAGCGGCGTAAAGATTCAAGTTCACCTTCGTAAATAACTACGTTTTCACGTAATACACGAATTGGCGCTGAACGTTTGATAATACCTTCAGTTACCATACAACCGGCAATAGAGCCAATCTTAGGTGATTTGAATACGTCACGAACTTGAGCAAGACCAATAATAACTTGCTTGAATTCTGGCGCTAACATACCACTCATGGCTTGTTTAACTTCATCGATTAGTGCGTAAATAACACTGTAGTAACGTAAGTCAATATTTTCAGACTCAATCACTTTACGAGCAGAAACATCAGCACGTACGTTAAAACCAATTACTATGGCGTTCGACGCTGCAGCAAGTGATGCATCAGTTTCAGTGATAGCACCAACACCTGAGCCAATAATTTTAACTTTTACTTCATCGGTAGAAAGTTTCAATAATGAATCGCTAATCGCTTCAAGTGAACCTTGAACATCAGACTTCAATACCACGTTAACTTCTGAGATTTCACCCGATGCCATGCTAGCAAACATGTTTTCAAGTTTAGCTTTTTGTTGACGAGCAAGCTTAACATCACGGAATTTACCTTGACGGAATAAAGCAACTTCACGCGCTTTTTTCTCATCTTTAACAACAGTTGCTTCATCACCTGAAATTGGTACACCACTAAGACCGATGATTTCTACCGGAATTGATGGTCCAGCTGACTGGATTGTTTTACCGTTTTCATCACGCATGGCACGAACACGACCGTATTCTAAACCACACAATACGATATCGCCTTGCTTGATAGTACCTTCTTGAATTAGCACTGTTGCTACTGGACCACGACCTTTATCTAGTTTAGATTCAATCACAACACCACTTGCCATAGTATCTACTACCGCAGTAAGCTCTAATACTTCTGATTGCAATAAAATTGCATCAAGTAATTCATCAATACCTAAACCAGTTTTGGCTGATACGTGACAGAATTGAACTTCACCGCCCCACTCTTCTGAAAGTACATCGTGCTGTGATAATTCACTCTTAACACGATCTGGATCAGCTGACTCTTTATCCATTTTGTTAACAGCAATAATAATTGGCGCATCTGATGCTTTAGCATGCTGAATTGCTTCAATTGTTTGCGGCATAACACCATCATCAGCAGCAACAACGATAACAACAATATCAGTCGCCTTAGCACCACGAGAACGCATAGCTGTAAACGCAGCATGGCCTGGAGTATCTAAGAAAGTGATCATGCCATGACCAGTTTCTACGTGATAAGCACCAATATGCTGAGTAATACCACCGGCTTCACCGTCAGCTACTTTTGCTTGACGAATGTGATCAAGTAGTGATGTTTTACCATGATCTACATGACCCATGATAGTTACTACAGGCGCACGAGTTGTCGCTTCACCTGAATTATCACGATCTGCTAATACAGCTTCTTCTAAAGCATTTTCTTTAACAAGTACTACGTTAAAGCCCATTTCTTCTGACACTAATGCCGCAGTTTCTTGGTCGATTACTTGGTTAATGGTTGCCATGGCGCCCATTTTAAACATAGCTTTAACTACTTCTGCGCCTTTTTTCGACATTTTATTAGCAAGTTCTGCAACAGAAATTGTTTCACCAATGCGAATGTCTTGTAGTTTAGTTTCAACAGGCTTAGTAAAGCCATGTTGTAAACTTTGTGGTGCCGATAATTGCTTACGACCACGGGCATTACGACCACGGGCATTACGGTCAGCTGGTTTTTTCTTCTTACGACGTCGACCGGCAGTTTCATCGGCAGCATCAACTTTATCTTCAGCTTCTTGTGCGTATTTAGAAGAAGTAACATGAACCACTTCTTTTTCTTTCGCTTTACGCTCAGCTTCTTGCTCTTTCCAGCGACCTTCATTTTCTTCCGCTAATTTCTTAGCTGCTTCACTGGCTTCTTTCGCTTCTGCTTCAACTTTGTCCGCAACTTCTTTTTCTTGTGCTAAACGTAGTTTTTTTGCTTCTTCTGTTTCAGCAACTTTTACAGGTGCGTTATCAACATTTTTAGCTTTTTCAACAGCAGTTTGTTTTGCTTTAGCTGCAGCTTCAACTTTTGCTTCTGCTTTTTTTTCTGCGGCAACTTCAGCTTTTACTACGGCTACAGCTTTAGCGTTGTCAGCTTCTTTCGCTGCAGCTTCAGCATCAGATTTAGCCTTAGCTTCTGCTAACACTGCTGCTTCTGCTTCTGCTTTAGCAGCTTCTTCAGCTAGTTTTTGATCTTCTAACTCACTACGTTTTACATAAGTGCGTTTTTTACGTACTTCAACATTTACCGACTTAGCTTTAGAGCCATGTCCCATGGTCAAAGTAGATTTAGTTTTACGGTTTAAGGTAAGCTTGCTCGGGTTTGCTGCCGAATCATCACCATGTTGCTTTTTAAGGTAACCTAACAAGCCTTCTTTTTCTTCTTGCGAAATAGCATCGGTAGCCGATTTTTTCACGCCTGAGTCAGCTAACTGACTTACTAAGCGATCCACCGGTGTTCCGATTTCTTTGGCAAGTTCTGCTACAGTTATATCTGCCATCTATAATATTCTCCGGTGTTATTATTCTTCGTTAAACCAACAAATGTTACGTGCAGCCATGATTAGCTCGCCCGCTTTGGTTTCAGTTAATTCTTCAATATCGCTAATTTCATCTATACCTTGTTCAGCTAAGTCTTCGAGTGTGCGAACACCGCGGCTTGCTAAAACAAAAGCTAAATGACGTTCTAACCCTTCAAGGTCAAGTAAATCTTGTGCAGGCTCTGCACCTTCTAAAGTCTCTTCACTCGCTAGTGCTTGAGTAGTTAACGCTTCTTTAGCACGTTCTCTAAGCTGCTCAACGATTTCTTCAGTTAAGCCTTCAATCTCTAACATTTCAGCCGCTGGTACATAAGCAATCTCTTCTAATGAAGTGAAGCCTTCTTCAGCAAGTAATGTAGCGAAATCTTCGTCAAGATCTAACTTATCAATAAATAAGTTTAATACTTTATCGTTTTCTGCCTGATGCTTTTCTTTCATGTCAGCAACAGTCATTACGTTTAATTCCCAGCCAGTTAACTGACTCGCCAAACGGATGTTTTGACCACTACGGCCAATCGCCATAGCTAAATTGCCTTCTTCTACAGCAATATCCATGGTGCCTTTGTCTTCATCAACAATTATTGACGCAACTTCAGCAGGGGACATAGCATTAATAACGTATTGGGCAGGGTTGTCATCATATAAAACGATATCAACACGTTCACCGCCTAACTCACCCGATACCGCTTGAACACGTGAACCACGCATACCAACACAAGCACCAACAGGGTCAATACGCTTATCATTGCTTTTAACTGCAATTTTAGCGCGAGAACCAGGATCGCGAGCGGCCCCTTTAATTTCTAGCATTTCTTCGCCAATTTCTGGCACTTCAACGCGGAAAAGTTCAATTAACATTTCAGGCTTGGTACGACTAACAAATAACTGTGCGCCACGTGCTTCTGGTTTGATTTCATATAATAAACCACGTACTCGGTCGCCTGGACGGAACGTTTCGCGTGGTAACATATCATCACGGTAGATTACTGCTTCAGCATTATTACCTAGATCAATAATGACGCTATCACGACTGGATTTTTTAACAACACCGGTAACAATTTCGCCTAACTGATCTTGGTAAGCTTCAGTGATCAAAGCACGTTCAGCTTCTCTGATTTTTTGAACAATCACTTGTTTAGCTGTTTGTGTGGTTACACGGTCAAATGTTACTGACTTAATTTGCTCTTCAACATAATCACCCGCATTTAATTCAGGTTCATCGTATTGTGCCGCTGCCAGTGTAATTTCACCATAAGGGTTTTCTAACAACTCGCCCTTATCATCAATGATTAACCAACGACGAAAAGTTTCAAATTCGCCACTGACACGGTCGATACAAACACGTACTTCAATGTCACCTTCGTATTTTTTCTTGGTAGCTGTTTCTAAAGCAGTTTCCATTGCTTCAAAAATGCTTTCTCGTGGTAATGCTTTTTCATTAGAAACCGCATCAACAACCAGTAATATTTCCTTACTCATGCTACTTAGCCTTTAATTTATGTTAACTATTTTTAATTTTTTTAACGTTTACAACTTTGCGACAAGGTTCGCTTTGTCGACGTTACTGATAACAAGTTCGTAATCGATGCTATCAACTTCTACAATTAATTTGTCATTTTCTATCGCCACTAATGGGCCTTTAAATTTTCGACGACCATTTAAAGGCATCGATAATTTTACGTTGACAATTTCACCAATAACTTCTTGAAAGTGCGCCATTTCAAATAAAGGACGATCAACACCTGGTGATGAAACTTCTAAATTATATTCACTACTAATTGGGTCTTCTACATCTAATAGTGCACCAACTTGGCGACTCACTTCTGCACAATCATCGACATTAATGCCATTCTCATGGTCAATAAACAAGCGTAAAACCGAGTTATTACCCGCACTGATAAATTCAATACCCAGTAAAGTTTTGCCCGTTTCTTCAACAGCAGGCCTTATTAAATCAGTTAATTTGTGCTCAAATTTAGCCAAGCGTTTTCTCCTGTTATGCTACCCCGACGCAAATACATCAGTGATATTATAAAAATTTAGATATAAAAAAAGGGCATATAGCCCAGCGAAATCTTGCTGATTTCATTTTTTATCGCATGTTTCACACGCGTTAAAAAACAAAAAAACCCCAATTCAGGGGCTTATTTCACTGTTTTCCCCCTAGATAAAACAAGAAACGCTGCTTTATCTGGTTATTAATAGCCAAGCTATCAATAATATTAATAAGAATATAAACAACACAACAATCGGTGAGTTTATCCAGTGACATCTTACTAAGTTCTATTGTGACAAATTATATAATGGTGCGCTAACAAGCGCAAGGGGCATTAAGCATTATCGATTAGAAAAGTATATTCTTTTGCTATATCAGTTTGTATTCGTCATGATAAACATAAGCTAAAATTAATATATATTTTACAATATGTTAGTATTACCACTATAATATAGCTGTTATTTCATGCAAATATTTTGCATTGGTATATGAAGTACCTCTTTCCCTCTTGATAGGATTTAAACGGAGTATTTAATTTCATCATGTATAAGTTTTCTAAGTTAGTCATCAAAAATGCAATATTCGCATTAACATTTATTATAGCAAGTGGCGCTATCGCATTTTTTTTATTAACCGCTTATATAGCTAATAAAACCCAAGAGCACCAACAAACCATACAAACGATTAGTCAACAGTTCGTTAGCGATGCTGAGTCTATTGAAGAAGTTGCCACTAAGTTCGCTGCTATACTAACTGCCAGCACTGATTATCAAACCTTAATTATCAAAAATAATTCCATTACCTTATTTAATTTTCAGAGCAGTCACATTCCACCACACGAATATGTCTTAGCAAAACGAAAAACCGTCTCCGCCGGTAAACTTAATTTGCAAGTTCAATATAAGCTCGCATTCACTGAAATCATTAATTTAATTACCCAATTATTTATCGGCCTTATAGCCTTAGCCACAATTTTTGTTTTGATATCAGCACAGCTTAATTATAAATTACAGTCGGTTATTTTTAGTATCATTAGTAAGCAAATAAGCAACGAGTTAGCGCAAATTAATGACTCTGACTTTATCACTAGTGAACAGAGCAATGAGCAGTTATTGGAGATCCCTGCATTACAAGAAGGTATTGCTGAAATCAGAGCTATGATGACCGAGCAATTCAAGAATACCACCAGTTTAGAAATGGAAGCACACGTTGATAGTTTAACCGGCATTGAGAATCGTAACCGTTTTGTACAATTTTATGAAAAACAAATAGTACAAGAAAGTCCGGTTAAATTTGGTGTTTTGCTTATTACCCGTTGCTCTGAGCTGCAGACAATTAATCAAGTGCATGGCTATAACTCAGGTGACAACTACATAATTAAAGTTGCTGACATAATCAAAAATGCTTTAACTACACTACCTACTGGTAAACTTTTTCGTTTAAATAGTTCCGACTTCGCTACCATATTAATTAACGAAAAGTTAAAAGTGGCGGAAGATTACGCTCGCGAATTAAACATTAAGTTTAATGATTACCAGCAACTTAATGAGTTAGATTCGGTCGCATTCACCGGTTTAGTGTACTTTGATAAGTCCAAGCCTTTAGGTGAATTATTAGCCCTAGCTGACACCGGTGTCAGTGTTGCTCAGACACAAAAATCAAACTCATGGTATTCACAAACTGATATCAATATTTTAACTGATAACAGCGCTAATTTTGGTAGTCAAAATTGGCGACAAGAAATTGATAGCGTTTTAGATGGTGGTCGTATTAACTTGTTAATTCAACCCATTCAGCCAAGTGGTCGTAACAACCGTGTTTATGGTGAAATATTAGCGCGTTTTCTAAATGCTAACGGTGACATGCTACCAACAGCTACTTTTATCGCCATGGCAGAAAAGCTTGATAAAATAATCCAAGTTGACCGGCTGATTATCGAAACAGCAATTAAAGAGATAACCAGCAAAAATATGCTCGATAGTAGCTATGGCATTAATATTAGTGCTCGAAGCATAAATGATGAACATTTTATGATTTGGCTTGAACGTAAGTTACTACGTGAACCGGGCGCTGCGCCTAGGTTAGTATTTGAAATATCTGAGTTAGGATTACAACAAAATATAAAGACGGCTAAGCGCTTAGTAGACATGTTACATCGCGTTGGTTCAAGAGTTACCGTTGAGCGATTTGGTGTTGGCTTAACTTCCTTTAAGTTTTTCAGAGATTTAACCCCTGACTTTATTAAAATGGATAGCTCTTATACCCGAGACATCGATGATGATAAAAACAACCAATATTTCTTACGTTTGATGGTTGATTTAGCCCATAGACTTGGCATTAATGTCCTCGCAGAAAGTGTTGAGAGCCAAGAAGAAAAGCATACTTTAGAAAAATTATTTATTGACGGCTGTCAGGGTTATTACGTTGGCAAGCCAACTCAACTATAATGATTTACAAGCACTACCGAGTTTAAAGCCGAATGTGTCACTAGCATTCGGCTTTTTTATAGATAGACAAATTGTTATTACATCGCAAAGAAAAATGCATAAAGGGTAATACCCCTACTGCTGATGTGTTGTTATATAGGATAAAAACACGGATAATAGCGGTATTATTATAATAAATAACCTAATGACCTTTAAAGTAAATGACTGATTACCTGTTACTTCTCGTTGGCACTGTACTTGTAAATAACTTTGTTTTAGTACAATTCCTTGGCCTATGCCCTTTTATGGGGGTTTCTTCACGTACTGAAACAGCTATTGGCATGTCGTTCGCCACTGTTTTTGTTATGACTTTGGCTTCACTGCTAAGTTATTTAGTGACCACCTACCTGCTTGTCCCCCTTGACCTTGAATACCTGACAACCATGAGTTTTATTTTGGTGATTGCAGTCGTGGTGCAATTTACTGAGATGGTTGTGCATAAAACCAGTGCTAGCCTCTACCGCTTGCTCGGTATTTTCTTACCGCTGATCACAACAAATTGTGCGGTACTGGGTGTTGCTTTACTGAATTTAAGATTACAGCACAGCTTCTTCGAGTCCATTATTTATGGCTTTGGTGCTGCAGTAGGCTTTTCTTTAGTGTTAGTGATGTTTTCTGCCATGCGTGAAAAGTTAGCCAATGCTGATGTGCCAGGGCCGTTTAAAGGTACGGCTATTGCCATGATTACTGCTGGCTTAATGTCATTAGCTTTCCTAGGTTTTACTGGTTTGGTGAAAATTTAGCATGAACATTCTCCTTGCCATTCTTGTGCTGGGTAGCATTGCTGCCGTATTTGGAGCACTCCTGGGTTATGCCTCCGTTCGCTTTAAAGTCGATGCCGATCCAATTGTTGAGCAACTCGATGCCCTGTTGCCACAAACTCAATGTGGTCAATGTGGCTATCCCGGCTGTAAACCCTATGCACAAGCTGTTGCCGATGGCGAAGCCATCAACAAATGTGCCCCTGGCGGTGAAGACACCATTAAGAAAATTGCGGACTTAATGGGGGTTGAAGTTCTGCCCCTTGATGAAAGTCATGTCCATGGTGATGCACCAAAAAGTAATAGACCTAAGGTTGCCTTTGTTATTGAAGAAGACTGTATTGGCTGTACCAAGTGTATTCAAGCCTGCCCTGTTGATGCCATTATTGGCGCAGCAAAACAAATGCATACCATTATCATAGATGAATGTACGGGCTGCGACTTATGTGTTGCTCCCTGCCCAGTAGATTGTATTGAAATGCGTGAATTGCCAGATACTATTAATAATTGGCAATGGGATTTAACCAGTATTCCAGTGAAACAACTGGATTAGGAGAATATGGTGGAATCAGTTATAGCGCGTATCACTCGTGGGCATTTTTGGGATTTTCATGGCGGTATTCATCCTCCTGAGCAAAAAACGCTAACGGCAAGTAAACCTATCAAGCAACTTGCTTTACCGAAACAGTTAATCATTCCATTACAGCAACATATTGGCCGTGAAGGTGATTTGCTGGTAAAAATTGGCGATCAGGTATTAAAAGGCCAAGCGTTAACGTTAAGTAGCAACCCTATGGTGGTACCCATTCATGCACCGACCAGTGGCACTATTAGTGCTATAAAAATGTCGGTAATTGCTCATCCTTCAGGCTTAAGTCAATTATGTATATTTCTTGATGTTGATGGTGAAGATACCTGGCGAAAAAGAGCAGTATGTGCCGATTTAGAGCAATTATCTAACAGTGAAATAATTGAAAAAATTGCCGATGCCGGTATTGCTGGCATGGGCGGCGCAGGGTTTCCAACCCATATCAAAGCGAATACTAAACCTGACATTAACTTTTTAATCATCAATGGCGCCGAATGTGAGCCCTATATCACTGCTGATGACTTGTTAATGATGGAGCAAAGTAACGCTATTGTCGATGGCATAAAAATTCTCGATAAATTGTTATCCCCAGCGTTTATTCTTATTGCCATCGAAGATAACAAACCCAAGGCTATTAAAGCGCTACAACAAGCAACCGTTGACATTGAAAAAATAAAAGTTTGTGTAGTTCCTACTAAGTACCCTACTGGTGGCGAAAAACAACTGATTCAAATTTTAACCGGTCAAGAAGTCGCATCAGGTCGGTTACCCATCCATGCTGGCATCGTTATGCAAAACGTGGCCACTTGTTTTGCTATTAATGAAGCGGTAAGACATGACACGCCGCTTATTCGACGTGTTGTTACAGTCACAGGACAAGCCTTAGCAAAACCTCAAAATGTTTGGGCATTACTCGGTACGCCAATCGAATTCTTGCTTGAGCAATGTGGTGTGCAAGAGATTGAAAATGAAAAACAGCCTGTGATCATGGGCGGTCCTATGATGGGCTTTAGTGCCAACAGTGAGCTAGTACCTATTGTTAAAACCAGTAACTGTATTTTAGTGCCCAGTAAAAAAGAAATGCCCAGTGCCTTTGAAAAAGAAAGTAACGAAGTTGAGTGTATTCGTTGTGGTCAATGTAGTGATGTTTGCCCTAGTCAATTATTACCGCAAGAACTGCAGTGGAGCGCCAAAGCTAAAGATTATTCACAGTTAGAAAAACTGAATTTAAGTGATTGTATTGATTGTGGCGCTTGTGCTTATGTTTGTCCGAGCCAGATCCCTCTGGTGCATTACTACCGTATTGCTAAAGCCGAGATACGTCAACAGCAACAATTAGATTTAAAAGCAGAAAAAGCCAAAGTTCGCTTCGAAGCGCGTAAATTACGCTTAGAAAAAGAAAAAATTGCCCGCCAAGAAAAACATAAAAAAGCGGCAGCAGCACGTAAAGCGGCTATGAATAAAACCAGCCCTGAAGCGACAGGCGCAAAATCTGCGGTCGCTGCTGCACTAGCACGGGTAAAAGCCAAGAAAGCAGCAAAAAGTCAAAGCCAAGCTAGCGCTACCGATGTTAAAAATGACGGACAAAAAAGTAATGAACTGCCAACCGATACGGCTGATGCAGTAGATGACCAAAAATATCAAGTAGCTGCAGCTATTGCTAGAGCCAAAGCCAAGAGACAACTCAAACAAGCAGCGGCTAGCCCCAAGGCTAATAAGGACCTGATTGAAAAATCGGTAGCAGAAAAGCAGAATACGGCTCCGCAATCGACTAGTGATGATAAAAAAGCAAAAATAGCCGCCGCTATTACTAAAGCTAAGGCAAAGAAACTGAGTAAATCAACTGATGCTACTGAAGCAGTCAATACAGATACGTTAAGCGAAGAAGTAAAGGCTGAACAAGCGGTAATTTTAACTGATAAAAAGGCTAAAATTACCGCAGCAATTGCCAAAGCGAAAAGTAAAGCGCTGGCAAAAAAATCAGCTCAACAAGCTCAATTAAAAACTGAAGATGCTGTCGCTGATAAGACCGATGGTATTAACGCTAAGAAAATTAGCACTGATGAAATTATCGCTGACAAAAGTCAAGCAGATCCAATTGAAGCTAGTAGTCCTGTTATAGCGAGCGAGCCCGCTGATTCAACAGATTTAACCAGTTCAGCTAAAGTGGATACAGAGTCGGCTCAATTGCTACAAGATACTTCGGCTGAAAGTCCAAGCGAGACAAAAACGAATGCCGCGGCAGATAAAAAAGCAAAAATTGCTGCCGCCATTTCTAGAGCTAAAGCGAAGAAGAAACGTAAAGAAGCAGACAAGCTTGCCAGCACCGTAAAAAATAATGACCAAGATAGCGTGTAATATATGAATCATAACAAAACAAACTCGAATAAAAACGATCAGCTAAACAACCCGACGAGTCGACATAAATAATGGCATTTTGGATAGCAAGTTCACCACATAACCATAACCAAACGAAAACACCTAATTTAATGCGTTTGGTTATTTACGCCGCTCTGCCCGGCGTTTTGGCGCAATGGTACTTTTTTGGTTGGGGAAATTTAATTCATATTGCCTTAGCTATGGCAACAGCCCTAGTCTGTGAATTCACCGTATTGTCACTGCGTAAAAAACCTATATCACATGAATTATTTGATGGTAGTGCCTTTTTGACCGCGTTATTGCTCGGTATATGTTTACCGGCATTAGCTCCTTGGTGGATATCAGTTATTGGTACAATGTTTGCCATTGTTATTGTTAAGCAGCTTTATGGTGGACTAGGTCATAATCCATTTAACCCCGCCATGGCAGGTTATGTGATGTTATTAGTATCTTTTCCTTTACAAATGACTCTATGGCAGCCGCCGTTAAGTTTAGTGGCGGTTGATTTAAATTTCACCAATACCCTTACTACCATTTTAACCGGCTTTACCCTTGAGGGTTATTCGGTTGAGCAAATACGGACCACAATTGACGGTATCACTATGGCTACGCCCCTTGATACTCTTAAAACAAATACCGGTTTGGGTTTAACCGTACTGGAAAGTATTGAAAGTCCCGTTTTTGGTGACAACTTTGCTTTAGGTTGGGAATGGATAAATGCCGGTTTTTTATTAGGTGGGATTTTTCTTATCTTTAAAAAAGCCATCGCTTGGCAAACACCCGTCAGCTTTTTAATCAGTTTATTTATCTGCTCTTTTATCGGTTACAGCATTAGCCCAGACAGTAGTGCTTCAACTATGTTCCACTGGTTTTCTGGTGCGACCATGTTAGGGGCATTTTTTATTTTAACAGACCCGGTTACCGGCGCTACCAGCACTAAAGGTCGTATTGTCGTTGGTTTACTTGCGGGTTTATTAGTGTATTTAATTCGCACTGCCGGTGGCTATCCTGATGGCATTGCTTTTGCTATTTTGCTTTGTAATATGTCTGCACCTTTAATAGATCAATACACTCGCCCTCGTACTTATGGCCATATTAAGGGAGATAAATAATGTCTGATAAACCTGACTCCACACAAGAAAATTCTGCGCATAATAAAGCTAAAGACAATGACAAAACCGACAAATCAGCATTAAGCATTGCAGTTTCTAAAAATACGAAAATATTGGCGCTGTTTGCCATCGCTTGTACTGTCGCTGTCGGTTTAGTCAATGAACTCACTAAAGATCGGATAAAAAAACAAGAACAGCAACATTTATTAAGAACCTTACATAGTATTATTGAGCCAAGTCGTTATGACAATGATATCGCCAATGACTGTATTATGATGAGTGCCCCTGAGCTGGGCGTAAATGAAGTCCATACTGCCTATATCGCTAGAAAATCCGGAAAAGTCATAGCCGTTGCCATGACCAGTACCGCGCCAAAAGGCTACAATGGCAACATAGATTTTATTATGGCTATCAATAATGACGGCAGTGTCAGTGGTGTTCGTGTACTAAAACACCAAGAAACCCCGGGTTTAGGTGATAAAATTGAACTCAGAAAAAGTGACTGGGTCACCAGTTTTACTGGTAAGAAATTACTTTCAGAAGATGATAGCCGTTGGGCGGTAAGTAAAGATAATGGCATGTTTGATCAATTTACCGGGGCAACTATTACCCCACGTGCCGTCGTTGAAGGTGTAAAGAAAACTCTCAATTACTTTACCAAGAATAAGACCAGTTTATTAACTCGCCCCAACGCTTGTGGCGAAGTACTTATTACCTCGACAGTTACAGATACGCCGCCAACGACAGCTAGTTCGAACCAAAAATCGGACCAAACAGCTAACCAAACAGCTAACCAAACAGCTAACCAAACCGCGAAACCAATAAAGCAAGAGGCTGCTAATGGACAATGATATAGCACCACAAAACAGTAAAGAAGCTGATGTTACTGATAACATTGATGAGCAAGAAGCAGCGGCTGAAAAGTTACAAGCCGCAGCTGATCTGAAAGCCGAATATAAAGAATTAGCCATACAAGGTTTATGGAAAAATAACCCTGGTTTAGTACAACTGCTTGGTTTATGCCCGTTACTTGCGGTAACTTCCACCGTAACGAATGCTATAGGCCTTGGCGTGGCAACTATGCTGGTACTTATTTGTTCCAATGTTACCGTATCAGCAATCCGTCATTGGGTACCTAAAGAAATTCGTATACCTATTTTTGTCTTGATCATTGCCGCCTTTGTCACTTGTGTGCAGTTGCTGATGAATGCCTATACCTTTGGCATTTACCAATCTTTAGGCATATTCCTACCGTTAATTGTTACTAACTGCGCCATTATTGGTCGAGCTGAAGCTTATGCTTCAAAAAATCCAGTTAAACAATCGGCTTTTGATGGCTTAATGATGGGTCTAGGCTTCGCTATTATCTTAATTATATTAGGTATAGTAAGAGAGATATTGGGACAAGGCACACTCTTTGATGGTGCTGAATTACTACTAGGTGACTGGGCCACTGTACTTCGCATTGAAGTGATGCAGCTTGATAGTCAGTTTTTACTGGCGATTCTGCCACCTGGTGCCTTTATCGCCATGGGCTTTTTAATTGCGCTTAAAAATGCCATTGATAACCATATAAAAACTAAAAAAATAGTTGATAAAGACCTAGTTATTGAACGAGTACGGGTAAATTTTGACTCTTAGCTTCCAATTTGCTTAATTTGTCCAATTAAGCAAAAATCGTCAACAAATCAATTAATAGAATAGAGTTGAATATAAAAGAAGAGCAAAGTCATGAATAAAGAAACACGCTTAGAGATGTTAACGCGGCTGCGCGCTAATAATCCAGAGCCAACCACAGAGTTAAATTTTTCTAGCCCATTTGAACTACTTATTGCGGTATTACTGTCAGCGCAAGCCACCGATGTTGGTGTGAATAAAGCTACCGACAAGCTCTACCCTATTGCCAATACACCACAAGCTATTTTAGACCTTGGCCTTGAGGGTTTAAAAGGCTATATCAAAACCATTGGTTTATTTAATACCAAAGCAGCTAACACTATTAAAACCTGTCAAATGTTAGTCGACTTACATGGTGGTGTAGTACCAAAAAGTAGAGCCGCTCTGGAAGCATTACCCGGTGTAGGTCGTAAAACCGCCAATGTGGTGTTAAATACCGCTTTTGGCTGGTTAAAAGATGATGAAGGTAATTACTTTATTGCCGTTGATACTCATATTCAACGACTCGCTAACCGCACTGGTTACGCTAAAGGAAAAACCGTAGAAGAGACCGAAAAAAACATCATTAAACATACCCCGAGAAAAACAGAGTTCTTTTTTAATTTACACCATTGGTTCATTCTTCATGGCCGCTATACTTGTGTTGCGCGTAAACCTAAATGTGGCTCATGTATTATTGAAGACTTGTGTGATTTTAAAGAAAAAACTGAATAGACAGCGTTTTTTTGATACGTATACTGTGTTATCGCACATTCATGTAGCAAGCTACACGTCATTCGCTCTGCCTTGCCTACATTTCAAACGAACTGCTGTAAAAATAATATCGAAAGATCAATAGACCCAGATACTCAGTCAGCCTTATTTAGGCTTAGCTTTTCATAGTGCTCAGCTAATATTTTATGAAAGCGTTGCACAAACACTTCTTGCTTCAAGATCTGCGCATGCTGTGCTTCAAAGCCATAGGTTTTAGTGGCTTCATCTTGTAATGACAAAGAAAGTTGGCTGCTCATTGGTACAACACCATCGCCCTCTTCTCCTGGTAAGTAGGAGAAAACCAAATGATAGGCAGTATCATCAGGCATACGCCAACGGTGAACTCTTCGAATATAATCACTGTCTGTGGCTAAATCACGACATGACGCGATAATAATAGGAGATGAATCCACTCCTGACCTGGCACTATCCATACCGTATAAAGGGCTATTAATTGTCATATACAAGGAAACATTAAACTTGGCTTGCTCTTGTTGATGCTTCATCAAAAATGAGCGAGACATTAACCCGCCCATGCTATGAGTAATCAAATGAATATCGACAAAGTCATACTCTGTCTTCATTTGCTTTAGTGAACTTAGAAAATAGTCACTCACCAAGTCTAATTGAATGCCGCTAGGGTAATAGAGTACCCATGGCTGATATCTATCACGGTCGAGTGTTTGAATTATTTGATTAAATTCGGTTGGATTACCTAATGCACCATGAACAAAAATTACGAGTGTTTTATCTAGCTCATATGCTTGTAACATGAATAAGCCGCCGCCAAATTTATCGAGAAAAGTTAGTGGCTGCCATAAACCGAGGGAAGAATTTTCTTGGGCGAACATTTTATCAGTTAATGAGACAACCTTACCTATATTGGCCTTAACCTTAGGCAGCCTTATTTTTATATTGTCAGTGCCATTAGGATTAACCGCTTTATCTACACTAAAACTATCAACAATGTAGTGCTGGTCGGCAACAAGGTGAATGTTTTGAAAGATGTTAGTACCTTGACTATAAAAGACCAACTTTTCACTTTTATCTCTTAGCTGATTTTTATTTTCATCAATGTAAGCACCAACAATATAATTGCCGGGCAATAAATCAAACTCATAATGCTTGCTGTTATCCAGTATGGTTTGATTTAAGACTTCTAAATGTGTGTCATATTGCTTGAGCAGCACCACATAAACTGGTTTTTTAACGCCACTGGTCTCAATAGTCCCTGAGATAGAAGCAATGTCTTCTAACTGCTCTGATTGCTTTTCTAACTCAAGCAGAGTACAAGCAGAGATAGCAAATAAACAAACGAGTATTTGCAAGGCGTGCCTTATTGTTAACATATTTCGTCCTTAAATTTATTTAAAAGCAGCCCTTCACTCACTAGAATATTTATTAATTCAGTGAGGTCTTAATATTTTTTAAAAATCAATGAGGTATTAATACCGCCAAAAGCAAAGTTGTTAGTCATAATGTAATCTGTGTTTCTGCTTAGGCCTTCACCTTGGATATAGTTTAAATCGCCACATTGAGGGTCAATATCTGTCAAATTGGCTGTTGGTGCAAACCAGTTATCATTCATCATATTAATACTTGCCCAAGCTTCAATGCTGCCACAAGCACCCAAGGTATGACCCAGGTAGCTTTTAAGAGAGCTTATCGCGGTATCTTTACCTAGCGCTTTTTCTGTCGCCTGAGTTTCAGCAATATCACCTTTTTCTGTTGCCGTGCCATGGCCATTAACATAACCAATGTCACTTGCTTGTATGGCGGCATCTTTTAGTGCCATTTCCATAGCAATTTGCATAGTTTCAGCTGACGGCTGAGTTACATGCTGACCATCTGAGTTAGTACCAAAACCAACGAGTTCTGCAAAAATTGTCGCGCCGCGCGCTTTTGCAGATTCATAACTCTCCAGAATAAAGCTACAAGCCCCCTCACCAATCACTAAACCATCACGCTGGACATCATAAGGTTTAGGGTTGTTTTTCGGTTTGTCATTCTGTGTACTGGTTGCAAATAAGGTATCAAAGACTGCCGCTATAGTGACACAAAGCTCTTCTGCGCCGCCAGCGATCATCGCGGTTTGTTTACCGTATTTAATCGCTTCGTAGGCATAACCTAATGCTTGCGAGCCAGACGTACAAGCAGAACTCGTTGTATATACACGCCCTTTAACACCAAAAAACACACCTACATTGACTGCTGTGGTATGTGCCATCATTTTGATATAACTGGTCGAGGTTATGCCGTTCATACTTTTTTCACTGAGCAAATTAGCAAAATCAACAAATGGTGCGGTAGAGCCAGTGCTTGAGCCGTATGCTATGCCCATATCACCGTTAGTTAATAACTCACTTTCTAACAAGCCTGCTTGTTGTAATGCCTGCTCAGTAGCAGTGGTTGCCATCAAGGAGACTCGGCCCATAGAGCGGCATTGTTTTCGGGTATAATGTTTAGGTTTTTTAAAATCAACAATAGGCGCAGCTAAGCGCGTATTAAGATCATCATAACCATCCCACAAGGTATGATATTGAACGGCATTTTCACCTTTTTTCAGCTTAGCTGAGAAGTCCTGCCAGTTATCGCCTAAGGCAGTAATTGCTGACATTCCGGTAACGACAACACGATGCATTAACTTAACCCTCCATCAACGCTTATGACTTGGCGAGTGATGTAGTTGGCCCCTGACGAAAATAAAAAATTTACTGTCGCTGCTACTTCAAAATCACTACCTGCTCTGCGCATCGGCACTAATTGCTTGATCATATCGTCAGGCATATCCTCGGTCATTTCTGTTTTAATAATACCTGGCGCAACACAATTGACTGTAATTTTACGTTTCGCTAGCTCTAACGCTAAGGCTTTTACCGCACCAATTAAGCCTGCTTTTGAAGCACTATAATTAACTTGGCCGCGATTACCTAAAATACCCGACACCGAAGAAATAGCGACGATACGGCCACCTTTTCTCAGCTGGATCATTGGCATAATTAGCGGGTGAACCACATGATAAAAGCCATCTAAATTAGTGTGAATCACTTTATGCCATTCATCACTCGTCATGGAAGGGAAAGCATTATCACTATGTACACCAGCATTACAAACAACACCATAATAAGCACCAAACTCTGCAATATCGCTGGTTAAAACCTGCCTACTTTGCTCTTCATTGGCAATATCAAACTGGACAATGCGGCTATTACCGTCACTCTGGTGCAGATTCACTTGGGTTAAGGTTTCTTGTGCACCTTTGATATCGCTATTATAATGAACGACGATATCAAAACCACTCTTTGCTAACTCAATAGCTATAGCTTTACCAATGCCCTTACTAGAGCCTGTTACTAACACTGTATTATTCATTTATATTTCCTGTCACTTACTTAGCTATTCTGCCTATGATTCAGTTAAGTATGTCCGCTTAATATTTAGCTGACACTCTTAGCTGACATAGTCCGCAGCATTGTCTGGCTGATATACATTGATTTTTGCTCGCGCTAAAATAATTTCTTGCTGGTGTTTTGCAACAATGGTGCAATCAAAAACGGATAAACCCGCAGCATCTGCCAATAGTCGTGTAGCGGTTACCTGTAAGGTTTCACCGCAGGTAAAAAAGCTACAATTAGGTTTATATTTACGAGTACCTAATAAAAAACCAAGTCTGATGTCGCCACCGCGAGCGAGTTCATTTGCACCCGCCTGAGCAGCAATACACTGCGCCATATATTCAATACCAATATAACTCGGTACGCCGCGTCGCTCTGCTTGATAAAACTCACTTTCTTCATTGATATTTACCAATACACAAGCACTGCTTTCATCAAACGAAATTAATTGATCGACTAAACGCATCGGTTTTCTATGTTTTATTACTGCTTCAATATCATACATAATTTTAATAAAAGCCTTTAATTCGCTTTCTCAACGGATAAAATCAAACTGGCATTATTGCCGCCAAAAGCATAAGAATTAGACATGCAGTGTCGAAGTATTTTATTTGTCGGGCTCTTTCCAGTGATTAAATTTATCGGCGCAATATTTGTATCTAAATCGCCAATAATTTCCATGACTGGATAGTGATTATCTTTGTTAAGATCACTTAATAATAACCAGCATAAACCCGCTTCAATAGCGCCAGCAGCACCTAAACAATGACCATGTAAGTGTTTGCTGGCAGTGGAAGGTATTGTAGGTGTAACATTATCAAATACCTTCGCCACCGCCTTAGCTTCCATGGCATCATTTTGTACCGTGCCTGTGCCATGTAAATTAATATAGCTAATATCACTTGCTGATAAACTAGCACTTTCTAGGGCTGCTAACATGGCTTTACTTGCCCCGTCGCCATCTGGATGTGGCGCTGAAATATGGTGAGCGTCACTGGTTTCACCAAAGCCCGTCAGAGCGATATCATCTGCTGACTGACTCATAACAAATAATGCCGCACCTTCACCAATATTAATGCCACAGCGCTGAGCTTGAAATGGCAACGTATGAGATGCAGAAATAGACGCTAGCGCATTAAAACCATTGATGGTCATTTTGCATAAACTATCAACGCCACCAGCGATAACAATATCGGCTAAGCCATTTTCTAACAAACGTTGGCCGCTTATTAAGGCCTTAGCACTTGAGGTACATGCCGTTGAAATACCATAAACACTGGCATTGGCCTTTGCTAACTTAGCAATAAATTCAGCGGTGGCGCCCATCTCTTGCATGGCATAGTGATAATTTTTATCATGTTCTCCGCTAGCTAAATATTGCTGCATTGATTGTTCGCCACTGGCGATACCTGAGGTGCTAGTGCCAATAACAACAGCAATATTAAGTGATCGCTTTTTTTCATCACCAAGCGTTACTATTAATTGTTTTAGCTTTACTGAGATCTGTTCAAAGGCAAGAAAAGCTAACTGGTTATTACGACTATTTTGGTAATCACCAAATACAGTCAAATCAGGTAATTTAGCGTCCACTTTGCCAATAACGGTGTTAATGCCAAAGCTACTATCGGCTTTCATAAAGCCTTGCTCACCGGCAAGAAAATTAGTTAACACGGTTTTCTTATCTGTACCCAGTGCACAGACTAAGCCAAGCTCATTCAAATAAATGCTCACGGGGTGATCTCCACGTTATCAGCGGTTAGTTCATTCACTGAGCCATTTCTATCTGATTTTTCATTTAACTTTGTTTCTGACAGAGACCAGCGGTCTAACTCTTTTATCTCAATTGAATAGCCAGCTTTAACATTCACTAATTGGCTAATATTATCCTGCTGTTTAATTTGATAAATAACGTCATTATTTGAGCTTATCTCGCGATAGTTAACACTTAGCACTTTCAGTGTTCCCTGCTCTAAACCTTGTGTAACATCACTGCTAGGCCAGAGCACTAATTGCAACTCCGCCAGCACTCTTAAGGGGTCAATGGCAATTTTTTTATCATAAACCAGTGTGCCCAATTCGGTATGCCAATCAAGGCTAAACAGTGATAGTCCTTCAATGGTAAAACCCGAAACGAGTAGACGAGATGATGTCATCTCAACTTGAATCATAAACTGGCTTTCTTTACCCTGCTGCTTAAGTGTAAATACTGCTTGTATGCCCGTATTAACCAACGTCTCAGGTATAGGTTGCAATATATAAGCAATATCATCATCAAGGTTCACTCGATGAACATTATCCATGTGCATAGCACAGCCACTGACCATAAGAGCAGCACAGACCAGTAAAATGTATTGATTAACTTTAGCGAATAATTTTTTACTTACTTGCATGGTTATTTTGCCGCTTTACTGCACACTAATAAACTATGGCCTAAACCAATATTATCAATTTGTTGTTCTATTATTAAACCGCTCGCTGTAACTAAAGCCTTGAACTTATCTGCGGCATACATACGACTATTGCCGTTAGCAAAACAGGTGAAATACAGTGAGGTGGCATTTAAGCTAAAAGCTGCGGCATCAAATTTTTGTGCATCCCAAAAAGTTTCTAAAATTAACACCTTTTGTCCAGCTGAAATACCCTTAGCAATATTCGATAAAATCACTTGAATTTGCGGCTCAGAGAAACAATCTAAAAATTGACTCATCCAATAAACATCAGCATCCGCAGCTAATACTTGGTTTGGGTCTAACATATCACAAGGAAATGCATGGAAACGCTCACTTAACCCGGCTTGGTCAATATTTTGTTGTGCTTTGGCCAACTGCGGCGGTAAGTCCATAATGGTTACCTGCACTTCACTATCATGCTGTAAACACTTAGTCGAAAAACGTCCGGTATTACCACCAATATCAACAATATGTTTCGGTTTGCTAGCAAAAACCAATGGCAATATTTCATCAAAAGCATGGTCAGAATAAAAATGATCAAAGGCAAACCAACTCGCTCTTGTTTTGTCCGGCAGCTCGGGTAAATGTGGATATAATGTTGGCCAATCACCAAACATTTTTAAGCCCTCTGGTTTACCGGTTTTAATTGACTCAGTAAGGTTAGCTAACCCCTGATAAGCAAAGTGTTGGGTGAAATCAAAGTTCACCACCGACATTTCATCATGTAAAAGAAAAAACGCAACTTTGGTTATACGGTAACGTGATAAGCCCTTAGGCTCATTCTCTTCATGAGTAACGGTAATTAAGCCACAAGTTAAGGCAAAGTCTAATAAAACACTCACACCGTATTCACTGACTTTTACTGCGTCAACAATGTCATTTAACAAAACACCTTTACGTCTATTTTTATCGATAAACTGTAGGATACCTAAATCTTTCAATGCGGCTGTTGCTTGAAAAATATAAGGTGAAAAGGCGATATGTTGCGCCATAGACTTAGCGGCAACAGCAGAGAGTTCGCCTTGTTCAGGTAATTGGATCATATTTTTACTTCCGTTTAGTATGGCGTATTCAGATAAGCGCCATTAAAATTTATTATTATCTTGTTTATTACATTACTTATTAGCTAAGCTATTGTTTAATTTAATTTTTAGCTTTCTTATTAGTGAACGTTAATGGTGTTAAGTGACTTAACAGCCAAGCTAAGCAAATACCGATTAATAAGGTTAAGCCAAAGCTACTCACCGCAGGTGTAGTGCTAAAAGACATTACGCCAAAGGTTAGCGCTGATGAAAGCGCGGAAAGACTAATGGTGTGACTAATGATTTTTGTCACACCATGACTTCTAAAAAACACCACATAATCAATGGCTAAGGTAATAATCAGTAAACAAGCCAATACATTAAAAATATTTAAACTCGGTTGGAAAAGTTGACTAAAGACCAGTGCCAGCCCAGCAGATACTGTCGGTACGAGCAACATAATGAAGGCACTCCGTAGACCAAAATAAAGACTTAAAATGACTAATATCACTAACATTGCCGGTAAGGCAAGCTGTAAAACATTTGTCCTCACCTCTGCTAACTGCTGTGACAGCGCAAGGGGTAAATTGACATAACTGGCATTTTCAAAGGTGCTGATAAACTGCATTTGCATGTCGGAAACCGGCGCACTCAATAATAAAGCTGTCCAATATTTCCCCGCTACTTCTTTAATATCTAGGCCCATATTTTGTGCAATAAAGCTTGGCATTGTTGCTATGGGTTTTGCTTGGCTAATTAACGATGCTATCGCGCTTTCATCGAAATAAGGCGCAATAGTCTGATAGTTATTTAATCGCCAATTCGCGGTGACTAAGTCAATATTATTTTGCTGTGCGGATTTAGAAAGTTGCCAATCGGCAATGCTTTTTAATACCGTTCCCTGCCCTCGTAGACCTTTAGTAAGTCGCTGGGCATCTGCAAGTAGCTCATCTTGACTATTCGCTTTAATCAGTACCATATAAGGATAAACACTCTCTCCCGTTAACCTGGCGACCTTTTGCTCTTCTTGTACTAACAACGTTGATTTAGTATTTAAATTACCAATGTGATCATCAAAATTTAACCCCGAAATGCTAATGGCAAAAATAACCATGGCGATAACGAGGTAGGCAAAATTTTGTTTAGGTAATACCGCAAAGGAAGTACCGCGACTTTTAAATGTAATGCTAGGTAATAACAGTAAGGCACTCAAATAAGCGCCAACCAAACCAAAACCAACAAAAACCACCACTTGGTGTAATAAAGTAATCGGTGTGGTAAAAAACAAACTGTAGCCGGCAATGGTTGAAACCAAGGCAATGGTAAGTGGCAGAAAGACTTTCCGGCGAATACTCTCTGCTGATGCTTGTGTCTGTTGGCGCAAAACCAAAACATGAAAACCGTAATCAACGGCAATACCCAAGATACTGACCGCAAAGACAAAAGCCAGTAAATGTATGGTTTCAAACCATAAGGTTAAGGCAACTATGCCCACCAACAGTGCACTACCGATAACAGCTAAGCAAGCAAGTAACGGTGTGATAGCCCGAAAGGCCAAAAGAATAATTAAGATAACACCAAGCAGAGAAAATAGACCAAAGCTGCTAATTTCAAACTGCGCCTGCAAGCTTGCTGCGGCTGAGTGCAAAATCATGCCTGTCATTAATACTTCACTAGCACTTTTATTCTCGGTAGCAAAGTGTGTATAGCTCGCTTTGATGTTTTGTAACTCTTGATAAATATCAACTGAATCACGAATATTGGTAAACTCTGCCTTGATGCTGATAAAAATAGGGATGTAGTTTTTATCATCGCCCTTAAGCATAAATTCTTGTTGGTTAAACTGCCAATGACTGTTTCCTTGAGTACTTATAGATAAGCGCTCTTTTATGAATGAAGCCAAGGTTAAGGTGGCATCTTTTTCTAAAGACTGGCTAACAATGGGATCAGCCCATTGATTCAGCAAGGAAAAATATTGCGCAGAAATAGCGTCTGTTTGTTTGTCTGTTAACGCGGAAGTCAGTATTGCTTTTTGTTTGTCGGCTAAATAGCTAAATGGTGATGCGCCATAATAGGAAACAAGTTGTTGTAACTGTTTAGAATTAAGTGGGTTGCTATAGACATTTTCTAGCCAAGGCTGGTGTTGTAAACGTGCTCTTATTTCGCTCGCCATAGCTACTGCTTGTTCAAGCTGTTGATGACTGACCAGTATTAATAATTTATTTTGATAATTCTGCCCAAGGCTGATGGCTGCTTGATGTTTTGGGGTGTTTATTTCCAGGGTAGCCAGCAGACCAGCATGATATTGTTGCTCTGATTTATTGAATTTAAGCAATAAAATAGCACTACAAACTAGGACCATTAACAGCCATAACACTAAATATGATCTCTCAGTTAAGCCCTTAGCAGAACCCTGATTCAAACCCTTAGTCAAAATAAGCTAACTCCTTGGCGCTTATTGACTCACTTGATAACTGCAAGTTAATTTCAGTGTTATTACCGTTAGCTTCAATCAGCTCTATTTTACTCGGCATTCTTTTCGGCACAGCTTTCGGCTCTACGCTAGAGATTCTGCCGCCATTATTGTCTTCACTCATGCAAAGATTAATGGTTTTAAACAAGCTTTGCATAGTCTCACTCAGGGGTGTTAACGCCAGACAAAGTGAGTGTCCATCAGCAGCATTATTTGGCAATGATTCAATGATAAAAAATCGTGTTAATTTTTCTTGATCAGCGGAAAATAAGGCCAAGAAAAACTCATTATCAAGTTGTGCCTCTTTTACCAAAACACCTTGTCCATTAACTTTATAAACACCGTCATTAGCAAACAACTTTATTGAGTCAATCGGCTTTTGTGTATGCCAAAGTAGGCCTTTATTAGGCCAGTAAACAAAACTGCCCTGTGACTTAAAAGGACGTTTTAACGGTTTTATATTTTTACTTTGTGAAAAAAAACCTTTTACTGGCTGTAAAGCATCGGCCTTTTCCATAACAATATTCGCCGCTGAAGCCGTATTTGCTGATGAGGTAAAAAGTGTGGCTAGTATTAACGTTAGCATTACAGTTAACGTTGTCATTGACGTTAAGGCTGATGTTAGTGCTGGCATTAGCTTTAATAGTAAAGTATTTGGTGTAGTCACTTTTTTCACCTTGGCAAAATTCATCATTACTTATCTCGTGGCGCTGCTAATATGGGCAGCTAAGAAAGGCTGTAATTTTTCAATTAAAATCGCCGGCGACTCAAATTGCAACTCATTAGTGTCCATCGAAACCGCCGCTTGTATGGTATAACCTTTGGTTAACTTTGCGCCGCTATTTTTATCGGTGATCAAATAATTAATTTTGATTCTGTTTTCATACTCAACCAAAGTCGCCGTAACCGTTATCATTTGAGTAAACTTAGCTGAGCCGACGTACTTTAACCTCATATCGACAATAGGCCACATATAACCCGAGGCTTGCATATCTAGATAGTCGTAATTAAATAAACGTAATAATTGACAGCGAGCCACCTCAAAATAGCGTGGATAATTACCATGCCAAACCACGTTCATCGGATCACAATCATGAAACGGAATTTCAATATCAACAGCGGTAGTTACATACTCTTGTTTACTCATAAAGTGACCATCTCTGCTCTTGGATATATGACACCGTCGCTCTTAAAACACCTTCAAGTGGTCTATCTTCAGTCACTAATTCAAAAAACTCACCAATATCCGTCAACATTTCTGCAATCGGTGCCGCTAGCGTATCACGATCTAATTCATTTTGTTGAATGCGTAAAGTAACCGCTTGATAACTAGATAAAAGTGTCGCTGCCACTACTTGCTCGGTAAGCTGTAGAATCCGTAAACAATCTCGCGCCGCAATAGTGCCCATACTGACTTTATCTTGATTATGACATTCTGTTGAACGGGAAAACACACTGGCTGGCATGGTCAGTTTTAACGCCTCAGCAGTCCAGGCTGAAGCACCTATTTGTACCGCTTTAAAACCATGGTTAATGGCAAGTCGCTCTGGTCCCGCCGCCGATAGATTCGGCGGTAGACCATTGTTGTATTTTACATCCACTAAACTGGCCATTTGCCTATCAAGTAAATCAGCGATATTGGCAACAGCGGTTTTCATACTGTCCATCGCCATCGCAATATGGCCACCGTAAAAATGACCACCATGTAAAACGTGTTCACCAATGCCATCAATTATTGGGTTGTCATTAGCGCTGTTCAATTCATTTTCTATAAACTGTCTCAGCCAAGGTAATGAGTCCGCCAGCACACCAATAACGTGCGGTGCACAACGAATTGAGTACCTGTCTTGTAACCTATGTGAATTGCGTGGATGCTCATGATGATTTAAGTCATGTTGTATCCATGAGGCTACATCTGCTTGACCAGGATGAGGTTTAACCGAGAACAATATGTCATCAAAGTGATTACTGTTGCCCTTTAACGCTAAACTGCTCAAGGCCGTGATCCTAGCACTCAATTTTGTTAAATAAGCTGCTCTATCAAAAGCTTGGCATGCTAATGCTGTCATTACCGCCGTACCATTCATTATCGCTAAACCTTCTTTAGGGCGTAGGGTAATTGCATTAAGCTTTTCGTTAGCTAACGCCACTTTGGCCGAAACTTTTTTACCTTGGTAATACACATCACGCTCACCACAAAGGGCAGCTGCAACATAAGATAGTGGTGTTAAATCACCACTGGCACCAACCGAACCTTCTTCAGGAATAACCGGAATAATATTGTTATTTAAAAACGCAGTAAATTGTTTTAACAACGCCCAACTAACACCTGAGTAACCACGACTCAATGACGCTAATCGAGTGGCTAAGATTGCTCTGCCCTGCTCTGGAGAAAAATAATCACCTAAGCCACAGCCATGAAAACGGGTTAAATGCAGTGGTAATTCATTGGCTAATTCTGGCGGAATTTCCACTGTACATGATTCACCATAACCGGTTGTTACACCATAAATCACGCCATCTTCTTTTAATAACGCATCTAAAAAAGCAACACCGGCATCTATCTTTTGGGTAAAGCCACTGTCATTTGACAGCGCCACTTTTTTTTCATTTTTAGCTATAGCAACTATATCTTCAATGGTTAATGCTGCTGCGCCAAAAACTGTGGTGTTATTTTCTTCTAACATATCGGTATCCTACTACTCTTAGCGGTTTCGCTTAATATTGTTACTTTGTTGAGTATTAATATTATTGCTATTAATACTGTTGCTATTGATGCTGTCTTGTTGCCAAAAATCAAAAAAATTAAACCATTGCAGTGGGTAACGTGCACAGTATTTCTCTAATGTTTCAGCGTATTTTTTTACTAATTTACTTAACTCAAGGTCACGTGTTTTTCTACGCCAGTGCACACCCGGAGATAGCTCTTCAAAAATTAAATCATATGCATGTTTGCTCGATGAAGCTGCCTTTAAGCAAAACATCATTAACACCGGACATTGCAATATTCCGGCAAGAATAAAAGGCCCTTGAGAGAATGGTGCTTGTTCACCTAAAAAGTCATGATAAATAACGCGGCTAGCCACCGTGGTGGAGGTTCTATCACCGGCAATAACAACATATTCACCTTGGTTGATTTTTTCTTGCAGCATAATCGCAAGAGCTGGCCCCATTTCAGTGACTTCAATTAGGTTTACTTTAACGTCGCTATTTAAACTATTAATCAGCTCATTAAATTGCTGGGCATGTTCGGTAAATACTAATACGTTAAAACAGGCACCGGTATTGTCGTTAGCTAACGCACGGCATACCTCAAGATTACCTAAGTGTGAGCCGATGATTAACGCGCCTTTATTTGCCACAAGTAAGGGTTCAAAAATAGCATAGTTAATATGATTAATAGAGTTCATGCTGATTTTCCCTAACCAGACATCCACTTTATCTAAAGCGGCAAAACCCATGGCTAAAAAGTGTTTAAAGCTAAGCCATAGGTTAGGTTTTTTCGCTAAATAACCCGCTTGATGCAGTTTAGCCAAATACTTTTGTGACGCCGTTCGACTTGTTTTACCTGTGATAAAAAAATACAAAATAACAGGGTATAAGATAAGCAAGGCTAAATAGCGGCCGCCGTATTGATAAAACAGCAAAAATGTTTTTAAACCAAGTTTTGAGCCACGTTCACCCATTGATGACCAATGACTAGTTGTCGTCATGAGTAATACCTTGCTCTACTTTGTTAGCGGTTTGGTTTTTGTGTGTTTCTGCTTTTGGCTTTGATTCTGTCTTGAACGTGGATTTAACTTTTGATTTTAGCAATCTACTCATCACTAAATAGGGTAATCGTACCAACATGCCAATAACTAAGCGGGTATGCAGCCAGCTAATTAGTACATTATCATGTAAAGCTCTAAAGTGAGATTGGCCATCTTCGGGGTAATCCACTTTGGTTGGTATAAACTTTATATCAACATTGCGCCAAAAAAGACGCACCATAATTTCAATATCAAAGTCCATGCGTTTACCTAGACTGACCTGATTTATTAACTGACAACTAGTGGCCAATGGATAAACTCGAAAGCCACACATGGTATCTTTTACTTGCAGGGACAATGTTTCAATATGCACCCAAAAGTGCGTGATAGAGCGCCCCCATAAACGGCCCTTAGGAATACTGTCATCGTATACCGGTTTACCACTGATTAACGCCAGCGGATATTTTACCGACAATGCTAGTAAGGCCTCAATATCATTAAGGTCATGTTGTCCATCCGCATCTACTTGTAAAGCATGGCTAAAACCCAGCTTTTGCGCAGCCATTAAACCGGTGATAACCGCGCCGCCTTTGCCTTGGTTTACTTGATGGCTTATTAAGTGAATATTATCATCGCCATCGCTAATTTCTACTAACACAGTACTGTGCTCTGCCGTGCTGGCATCATCAACAATAATTACCGCGATATTTTTTGCTAATAATGCGGCCGTGATTGGCGCCAACTTAGCACTATGATTAAAACTAGGTATAATTGCGCAAACAGTGCTGCTATCAATACTGTTGGTACTATCGGTATTACCACTCATTAGCCTAATACCACGCGCGCTGAAGCAAACTTATCGTCATCTTTGAAATAACAAAAGCTAAATTTTTCCGAATGTTTTTTCTCTATAACAAGCTGTACTTGCATCTCAGGTAAGAGTAGTTTTTGAAATTTCAAGACACTAATATTTAGCACATCACCTGACATAGCTAAATATTCACGAGCAAAGGTAATAGCCCAATCTAATTGCACCACACCTGGCACCACGGCAACATCATCAAAGTGACCTTTGAAACATCTTAACTGTGCATTTATTTTTAAATCTAATATCACAGAATCACTCGTTCGTTCTATGGCGGTAATACTCGGCAGTAGTTTTTGGGCATTGTTTTTCATTAATATTTGCTCATTCATCTTTATTCATTAAGGCAGATGCTCATTAAGTCATACTGATGAACCTTATTACTCGAGTTAAAAAGGGTTACTAATTCAGTTTTTACTAGCTTGCCTTGGCTATTAAAAGGCAGCTGCGCAACAAAACGCCACTTCCTTGGTAATAAGGACGGTTCAAATACTGACAGTAAGGCTTTTTTACAGCTATTGATTAACAACTTCTTTTCGCTTAAATCACTAGGTAGCGCATTGTTATTTTTTAAGGCTATTACCGCAACCAATGCGCTTTTATTTTGCAAGGTATCTAAAACAAAACAATGACAAGCATTAACATTTTCCAGGCTGATTAATTGGCTTTCCATTTCATCAAGGGACAGCCTTTTTTCATGTAACTTGATAATGCGGTCAACTCGACCCAGCAAGTTAAAAAATCGACCGTTGAGCTCAACTCTATCATCAGTTTTGTAACGCTCACCTTCAGCCAAAAAATTTGATGTTAATACTAAGGTGTCATCTTTGGCTAAGCTCACTTGGTGTTGTGGAAATAACTGCCATTGGACACTTTTACTTTGTTGTCGCCAAGCGATACCGCCGGTTTCCGTACTGCCATAAACTTCAGTAATAGTTTGCTGGTATTTGCTAAAAATTTCATCTGCAACATTTGCACTTAACGCCCCGCCCGAGCAGAAAACGCGCTGAATCTTTGTCATTGTTTGCGCTGAAAATTGCTGAGCCGTACGGGCTAAATAACTTGGACTTGAAATCAACAATAGTTTAGTGAAATTTTGACTGTACTGTTCAATTTGCTCTGGGTATTCAATCGTTTCACAAATAATTTGTTTATCGGTAAATACTGGCCAAATTAATTTAAACAACAAACCATAAATATGTTTATGGGTAACCGTCGACAAAATACAGCTGCTTTGCTCAGAAGTAAGCTGTTGAGGAGAAAGCGCCTGAGGAAACAGCTGCTCTAAACATTCAACTTCATTTGCTAGCTGGTACCAATACTTCTTAATGGCTTTGGCATCACCGGTCGAGCCTGAAGTAAACAAAGTGATAGTAGTGTTGGCATTAATATTAAGTGCTATTGGCGTTGAATCTTGGACCAAGCAGTCTTTATTAGGACTAAAATGTGCTAAAGGTTGCGACTGGTTACTTTCACCACTAACACTGTCAGTAATTATCCTGTCACCAATGGTGATATCGGCAAACTTAGCTGCCTGTTGTAACCGTTCAGCTTGTTCACTTTGTGCGAGCACAATATTTTTATCTGCTAATAAAAGGGCAAAAAAGTTTATACTGAATTGATAAAAATCATCCTGATATAACAGCCAATTTTCCTCGCTATAACTATTTATCTGTTGTGCTAAGGCTATGCATTCTTTTGCCCATTGTTGACCAGAAATACTCACTTCGCGCTGAATAAAGTTATTCTGCTTGTCGACAGGGAAAGTATAAAGATCAATTGTCATTAAGTTTTTGCACCCTTAACCTCACCAGATACTCGCCAGTAAAGAGCAGCGCCATTAAACAATAAGCAATGAAGCCATTGTAAATAGTCCACGTTTGTAAACTAGTAAATAAGGCGGTATAACAAGCAACGAAGCCATTGAGGATGAAAAAACCTAACCATACTTTAGTTACCGTACGTGTATAAATTACCGCATGATCTGGCAAATCAGCTTGAGTTAGCCGTGCAAGACGCTCAATGATGGGTGGAGGATTGACTAACGAATAGGAAAAAATCAAAGCCAAAGCGCTATTAATAATAACGGGATAAAACAACAAGCCCACTTCAATATCAAAAATAAAGCTACACAGTAAAAAGCTTAATACCAATACTGAAATCACTTTACTTGCTTTGGGGCCTAATACTTGCGCAGAATTATTCTTGATGCTGCTACTTTTTCTTAATATTAATAAACGAATAGAGAAAAGTAGCAACAGGATAAAGCTAACCCAGCGGATAGAAAACTCAGCTAAACCATAAAACACCACAAAGGGATAAACGAGCGTTACTAAGGCTAGAATTATTTTTACCACAAGGATTTTACCAACGTACTTTGATAGATAGTTTATCGTTAAGCAGCCAAAGAAATCTCAGCTAAGGCATTAACAATATCGCCTATAGTGCGAACTTGTTTAAATGACTCGGGGTCAATTTTTACACCGGTGAGTTCACGTAACTTAACAACTAAATCAACAGCATCAATGCTATCTAAATCCAACTCGTCATATAATTTAGCTTCTAAACTGATATCTTCAGCAGGAATTTCAAACTCATCAACTAAGAGTTCAGTTAACATTGAAAATATTTCTTCTTTACTTTGCATGCTCTTCTCAGTACTAATTTTGTTCGATAAAAAGAACTAGGTTATTAATTGAATAAAAGTGTTCTTTGGTTTTTTCTGAATTGGCTTCAATTTTTACATCGAAAGTTTTCTTAATTGCTAAACCAAGCTCTAGCGCATCAATCGAGTCTAAGCCTAAGCCTTCACCAAATAATGGTTCGCTATCAACAATGTCCTCAGGAGATATATCTTCTAGGTCAAGCGTTTCAATAATTAATGATTTTAATGTTGCTTTAAGATCAGTCATTAAGTTTTAGTTCCTTACAAAAATACTGCTGTGTTGCTCGAGTCAATGCACGCACGGCTAAAGAGGGGTTTTGCTCATCAAAATGCACACTGTTATCAATGATTGCTTTAGCTGTCAAAGTGATAACAAACTTTTTATCCGGCACATCATACCACGATTTATTTTTAGTTAATGTACTTGGCTGTACTGAAATGAATATTGGTTGATAATTTGCTTGGCAGCGCACAGCGATATTCGCAGCCCCTCTTTTAAAGTGCAGAGGTTGGCCAATTTCGCTACGGGTACCTTCAGGGAAAACCACAATATTACAGCCCGAAGCCAAGCTTTTTTTGCAATCAATAAAGAGTTGCTCAGCGCTTTCATTGTCAATATAGCCCACTCGTTTTACTACCCCCCGTAAAAAGGGATTAGTAAATAATGATGACTTAACTACACAATCGGCATTAGGTAAGTAGGCAATAATTAGAATGACATCAATAAGTGACGGGTGATTAGCAATAACCACATGCTCGCGTAAGTTTTCCAGCTGGGTAAAGTTTTCTAATTTGACGCTGAGCACACCAAAGAACTTCATCATAACAACAAAGAATCGAAATGCTTTATGTATGGTATAGCGCGCAACTTTACTGCGTTTACTTTTATCCTTGATAAATAACGTTTGTAGCGGAAATATAATCGAAGAAATAAATAGCGCGCCTAAGCCAAAGCTAACGAAGCACAGACCAGTGGCAAACAAACGCCAATAATAATTCGCTAGCTGCATGACTTAAAGTCCAGTGAGATCAAATAGTTGCCACTTGCTATTGTTTGATTGTTTTTACTGTAAAAATGTCGAATGAAGCTCAACTCTGCTGGCGAGGTATTTTCACTGTCTGCTTTAGCGTTATTTAAGGCAATATCAATAGCGGCCAAATTATGATTTTCTCTTTTACTCGAGAGGATCATAGTGATGCAACGAGCGGGTTTTTCCTGCTCAAATTGTCGATATTCCTCGGGTACATCTAAGTCACAATAACTATAAATAACCTGGGTATTAGTTTGCTGACACTGCATGCTAGCTTCAATAAGACCTTCAAAAAAAGTGTTAGCTCCGGCGCTTATGGTAGTAGTTGCCGCAGTATTATTGGTTGCTATGCTAAATAATCCCGAGGTGGCGTTATGGACTGACAAGGCGAATTTGGTCGGTGATAAGTCTTCACCTAAGGCCGCATCTTTAATTAACGTGATTGTTTTGGCTAAATCACCATGCTGAGAAGCAAATATTAAGGGTAAGTTTTGGCTTAATGCTGCTGGAATATCCAAACAATGTAGAGCAATCTTACTAAATGGGCTTAATCGTCTTAATTGCCCCTTAGGATAATACTGAGGCTTGGGAATGATAAAGTCTTCTGCTAGCTTTAATTCGTTATTCGCCCATGAAGTTAGCGATAAGCTATTATCTAGCCCTTGTAGCCATACATTAATATTTTTTATATAAACTTTCATTATTATTTCGTAGTAACTACTTGTCTTAGATCGTTTTTATTTTATTACCGGGCACTTTACCAAAATGCTATTTAGTCTACAAACTTGTTTGCCGAGATAATGACAATAACAACAGAAAATAAGACCAATAATATTTGATTCCTTATATGTAAATGATCTTAAAAAAAACCTATTGTAGAGTAAAAGTACCAGCACTGTCACTGGCAAGAGCAGGGGTTATTTCGCCATTTTATTGGTTTTGATTTAAAATGCCAACTCACCACTGTGATAGTATAACTGAAAGGTCGAAGCCCCATTGCCGCCCTGCCTCCTTATTCAACTTGACCAACTTAATTTAACTTAACCTTCTTTTAGCAAGTAGAGAGCCTTATGAAATTTTTACATACCATGGTACGCGTAAGCGATTTAGACAAATCCCTTGATTTTTATATCGATAAACTGGGTTTGATTGAGACTAGAAGAACTGAAGTAGCCGCGGGTAAATTTACCTTAGTGTACTTAGCCACTGAAATTGGCGGCCCTGAAGTTGAACTGACTTACAACTGGGGATCTACCGAAGAATACTCTGCCGGACGTAGTTTCGGCCACTTAGCTTTTGAAGTTGATGACATTTATCAAACATGTCAAAAATTACAAGACGCAGGCATAACGATTAACCGCCCTCCACGTTGTGGTCACATGGCCTTTGTTAACTCCCCTGATGGTATTGCTATCGAATTATTACAAAAAAATGGCTCTCTAGCGCCCCTAGAGCCGTGGTTAAGTATGGAAAACACCGGCAGTTGGTAATAGCTCATAAGTAATAAGTAAAATAAAAAATATTTATCTTACTTATTATACTACTGCGTACCTCTGCTATTACTTGTACCCTTTACCAATCAAGATGCATGTTACAGAGTGCTTGAGCACTTTGAATGGTAACGGGTAAAGCTACTTTAATACTGACATTAAACTGCTGTGTGCATCGGTCCATAATACCTTGTTAGCTTCATCATCAGGCCAATCGCTTTGATATGCTCTAACAAGAACATCACTCATCAATTGCTCATTTTTACTTAACCAAACCCATTGAGTATCATGCTCATGTGCCTGCTGAGCGCTGGTATGAAAGTATCGGATAGCCATCTGTTGATCTGCTGCTAAGCCACGCATTAAAGGTAGTAAATTTAAGTGACTGTTCGAGACATGAATGACAATAACGCCATAATCACTCATATTTTTTAAGTAAAGAGCGATCGCTTCTTGGGTCAATAAATGTTGTGGAATACTGTCACCCGAAAAAGCATCGACGACTAACAGATCGAAAAGCGGCCTTGCTTCACCTACTGTATCTTGCGTTAATGAAACACGCGCATCACCAAGCAGTAAGTTGATATCTGCCGCAGAGTCATCTAAGTAAGTAAAATAGCTTGTTGCTGCCTCAATCACTGCCGGATTTAATTCATAAAAGGTAAAGTTATCTCCCTTTTTACCATAGGCTGCCAACGTCCCTGCGCCTAAACCGACAAAGCCAACATTGACAGAGCTAGCTGATTTTAATGTTAACTGTTTATAATGGCGCATTTGTGCAAAAGCGAGCGCTACACCTGTTTCTTTACGGTAATAGCTTAAAGGAGTATAACGCTTACTTTCTTGTTGAGACTGAGTGCCATGAGATGTACTGCCATCAATTAATCGGCGTTCAACTTCATTACCCACCTTGATATCTTTAACACTTAAAATTCCATAGAAATTACGTTCGCTATGAATGTCATTCTTTATAAATAATTGATTGAAATAGACAAACAGCACCGATAGTAAAACAAAAGCGGTCAAACTGAGCGGCAATAACCATTTATTCTGGCAGCGCAACACCCAGCATGAACAAGCAAAAAGTAAAAATAGCATTAACACCGCAAGAGGGAATTCTAAGAATTGGTCAAATATATTCTGCGCAACAAAGGCAACAAAGGCACTGCCTAAAAAGCCGCCTAATGACAGTACTAAATAGAATAGGGTTAAGCCATTAGCGCCCGGTTTTAATCGCGCCAATTCACCATGGCAGATCATACAAGCGGTAAATAAAATACAAGAATAAATGACCAGCTGCGAAATGATGTCAAATTGAGAGCCAATGAAAAACATAAAAATTGCTAAGACCGCAGTCAAACTGAATAAAGCAAACCAATAGGAACGAACATACCATTTAGGGCTATGAAAGCTGATGATAAAGGTTAGCAAATACAGGCAAAGTGGTAGTATCCATAAAAAGGGTACCGGCGGGATATTCTGGGTCATGGCATTAGTTGTCGAGACCAATAATATTACACCTAAGCCCGACAGCCCTGCCCACAACGCTAAATACACCTTACTGATACTGTCATTATTATTTAGCTCACTCGTCATCATAACAACGTCAAGTTCTGGACTGGAAAGCTGTCCATAAACTCTTTTCATCACCAAGATAAAAAGCATCACATAAATAGCGTAAATAACGGACCATAATAGCGATTGGTTCGCAGAGGTAAGTAAAGGCTCAAAGACAAAAGGAAAACTCAATAACGCTAGCAATGAAGAAAAATTAGACAAGGAGTACAGTTTGTATGGTAGCCTTTCCTTATCAACAAAAGTTAACCAGCGCTGAACCAAAGGTCCGGTACTTGCCAGTAAAAAATAAGGGAAACCTACGGCAAGTACCAACTGGATCAAAATGGAGGCAAGGGGTGACTCTGTTAATAGGTTATTTTCACTGCTGATACTTTGAGATAAGCCAATGGGCAAGACCAGTAAACTCGCCAGCAGCAAAGTGGTGTGCAGTAAAAACTGTGTTTTAACTACTTTTATTTTGCTGAGTTTATGGGCATAGAAGTAACCAAGTAATAAAAATGCTTGAAAGAATAGCAAGCAAGCCGTCCATACCGCTGCGCCGCCACCATAGTAAGGTAAAATTACTTTGGCTATTAAGGGTTGCACTTGAAACAATAAAAAGGCACCGACAAAAATCAGTGATAAAAAAAGCATAAAGACTCTAAAGACATTGGTTAAAAATTATGACGCGAATGGTAACTAAGATGACTGAAAAAGTATATTGTGCTCAGCATTTATCTCCCGCTTAACTTTCTATTTAGCTCTCTTTTGGCAAGTCAGCAGCATGCTGTTATGATACCGCCATTATTTATTACCTCTAAGCAGACATGGCCCTTAAAGCAACTATATACAAAGCCAATATCGAACTTGCCGATATGGATCGTAATTATTACGACAGCTTGCAACTTACCATCGCCCAACACCCTTCTGAAACGCCACAACGAGTAATGGTGCGTTTAATGGCGTTTATCCTCAATGCTCACCAAGACTTAAGGTTTGGAAAAGGTTTGAGTGATGAAACCGAAGCCGCACTTTGGCAAGTTAATTACAGTGATGAAATTAGCCTGTGGATTGAACTAGGACAGCTAGATGAAAAGCGCCTGAAAAAAGCCTGTAATCAAGCAAAAGCGGTAAAACTTTATTGTTATGGCACCAGCGTGAAAACTTGGTGGTCACAAGTTGAGCAAAACATGAATAAATTTGCACGCTTAACCATAGAGCAATTCGAGCCAAGTACCTGTGAAGCTTTAGTTAAGCTACTTAGCCGAAACATGGATTTTCAATGCAGTATTCAAGATGGCCAAATGTGGTTAACTTCCGGTGAAGAAACCCTATTGGTTGAAACCATAAAACTCAAGTAAGAGACTCGCCTTTCATGACTAAAAGAACGACAAAAATAATGACTAGCTCCCATACTAAAATGCGCTTAAAGCCAGTTGTCTTAGCAACATCACTAACGCTCCTCTCGCTAGCCAGTTTATCGCTAACAGGCTGTAGTAATATAGATTTTGGCTCTGGCGAGAATAGCCAGCAAAGTGTTGAGGCGAACATAGATAACACCATCACCCTAGGGCAAGTGACTAAAGATGTTACCTACCTAGCCAGTGACGACCTTAAAGGCAGAAATAATTTCAGCTTGGAAATCCGCCAAGCAGCTGACTTTATCGCTAAACGCTTTAATGAAGTTGGCCTAGTGCCCGCACAGAGCGCGCCAAACTTTAAACAATATTATTCAGTGCAAAAGATAACCCCGGCTGCACTTAGTGTTGAAATTAATGGTCAAGTTATTGCCAGTGAATCATTAGCAATGGCAACAACAGAAGCAGACATTTCATGGCAGCTTAGCTCTGGCAGTAAAGGCCAAACGGTCAATACGGTAAAGATTGGTGAAAATGACAATTTACGTAAGTCGCTACGTGAATTAAATAACCAAGGTGGTCAACACCTCGTTTTGCTACACCCAAAACATGAAAAGAGCTTCAAGCGTTATCAAAGTTATTTTGCCCGCGGCTTAACTAAGCTAGTTACTGCTGCGGAAAGTGAAAAGGCAAAAGGCGGTGTGATTGTTATCGCGTTAACAGATATTAGTAAAGTAAAAACCTTTACCGTTAAAGGCTCTGCCCAAGTTTCTGATACCCGCTTAAATAATGTTGTTGGCATTATACCCGGTAAAAGTAAGCCAAATGAGATTGTACTTTATTCCGCACATTATGATCACTTAGGTGTTAAACCGAGTGTTGATGGAACACCTAGCAATAAAGCCCAGCAAGGTAATCAAATATTTAATGGTGCCGATGATGATGCCTCAGGTGTTTCCGCCATTATCAATTTAGCCAATCATTTTGCCAAAATGGGCAATAATGAAAGAACCTTAATGTTCGCCGCTTTTAGTGCAGAAGAGATTGGTGGTTTTGGCTCTCGTCATTTTTCTAGCCAAGTAGACCCACAGCAAATTACCGCCATGATTAACATTGAGATGATTGGTAAACCTGCGGTCTTTGGTGAAGGTACTGTCTGGATGACGGGTATGGAGAGATCAAATTTAGGTGAGCAATTAAACCAAGTATTGGCACCTCAAAACTTAAAAGTTTATGCCGACCCTTACCCTAAACAAAACTTATTCTATCGCTCTGATAATGCCACCTTAGCTCGACTAGGTGTTCCAGCACATAGCTTTAGTAGTACTCAGCTAGACAAAGATCAGCATTATCATCAAGTCACCGATGATATTAACAGCTTGAATCTACCATCCATGTTGCAAGTTATTAAAATGTTGGCAATAGCTACAACGCCACTGGTTGACGGCTCAATTACACCTTCACGTATTGATGCTAACAAAGTAAAACGCAACGGACTTATTTACTAGGTGCTGTTACTAGGCTCTTTTGCTAGGAATATTAGCTAAAGGCTTAGTTCATTTAATGAGTTAAAGAGCAATGATTGTCGCTAGCAAGTTAACTAACTTAAGCTAAGCGGCAATCACTTCTAATGGACAACGCAACTGGTATTCCAAGCGATTTTTCTTTTCTACTTGAAAGCCATGACGCAAGTACAATCCCCTAGCAGGATTTTTCAATAAAACATTTAAGGTGATCGGTAAGCATAACTGCAAAGCCCGCTTTTTTACTACCGTAAGTACCTTACTGCCAACACCCTTACCTTGATATTTAGGCATGATTTGTAACTGCCTAATGTGCAAACTTTTATGGGTATTATTAAGAGCAACTACGCCCATTTTTACTAAACCAATGGGCTTACGGTCCGCTAAAACAATGTGACTTTCATAATAATGATCTTTGATTTGGACTAAATGCTGTTCGTCGGTCATACGAATACCTGCCGCAAGTAAATGCTGAGTCATGGTTTTTCGACGTAATGACAGTAAAAAGTCTATATCTTCATTTTTAACTTTTCGAAAGCCAAGGGTAAATTTCATTAATTAGGTTTCCATTTACGCTTAGAAGTATTGTTATCACTAAGTTTACTTGCTTTATACCTTACACGTCACCTATTGGTCGTGATTTTATACCAATCTATCGAGCTTTTATTGAATTAGCCCTACACCTTAAGGCACACTGTAGGCAATACAATTAATATAAGAAACATGAGAATCGTATGACCTTTAAAAAATCCCTGTTAGTTGTTGCAGTCGCAACCGCTTTATTGAGTGCATGCTCTGCAGAAAAAGTTGCCCTACAAGACAATAATAAACACACTGCTGCTGCTGCTGAAAATACTACCGCGACAACAACACAAACAGCCTCAGAGCAGGCTAATGAGTTATTCGATACTATTTTCAAACAAGGCGTTGATCGTAACCCGGTAAGACAAACTTATTTAGGTATTAAAAAAGATTACGACAAGTGGAATGATTTTTCAGAAGAAAATGCTGCACAAGAGCTTGCCTTTGCCAAAGAAAATCTAGCGTTAATAAAAGCAATTGACGTTTCGACTCTGGATGCACAAACGCAAATAAGTCATGGCTTATACATACAAAACTTTGAAAACCATATTGCTGATTACAAATGGCGCTTTCATAACTACCCAGTAAATCAAATGTTTGGTACACATTCACAAATACCTGCCTTTTTAATTAACCAACATTCAATCAGTAATGTAAAAGAAGCTCAAGATTACATTGCCCGCGTACATGGCGCGAAAAAGCTTTTAACACAACTTGTTGAGCAGCTTAAATTACGTGAAGAAAGAGGCATTATTGCCCCTAAATTCGTTTTTCCTCACGTTATTAGAGATTCAAAAAACATTCTAGTTGGCGCCCCCTTTGATCAAGCAGAAAACAGCACCATTTTTGCCGACTTCACCCGTAAAGTGAACAAGCTAAGCATCAGCGATGAAGAAAAATCAGTCTTAATTGCTGAAGTAAAAACTGCATTAATTGACAGCTTAAAACCAGGTTACGAGCAATTAGTAACTTACTTAACAGCGCTTGAGCAAAAAGCTGACAACCGTGATGGCGCATGGAAATTCCCTGATGGCGAAGCCTTTTACAACAATGCTTTAAAACGTACTACCACTACAGACTTAACCTCAGAGCAAATTCATAACATTGGTTTAAGTGAAGTATCACGTATTCATGATGAAATGCGCGTTATCATGAAAAAAGTTGGCTTTAACGGCGACTTAAATGAATTTTTCGAATTTATGCGTAACGATAAACAGTTTTACTACCCTGCAACTGCAGAAGGAAAACAACGTTATATCGATGAAGCCGTTGCCCTTATCGATGATATGGAAGGCCGTTTAGACACCTTATTTTTAACCAAGCCAAAAGCAGCATTAAAAGTAAAAGCGGTTGAAGCCTTTAGAGAGCAATCTGCGGGTAAAGCATTTTATCAGCGCCCTGCTCCAGATGGCTCACGCCCGGGTATTTATTACGCCAACCTTTACGATATGGAAGCTATGCCCGTTTATCAAATGGCGGCCTTAGCGTACCACGAAGGTATTCCGGGTCATCATATGCAATTAGCTATCAAGCAAGAACTAACGGGTATTCCAATGTTCCGTAAATTTGGTGGTTATACTGCTCATACCGAAGGTTGGGGATTGTATTCAGAGATGATTCCAAAGGAAATTGGTTTATACCAAGACCCTTATTCTGATTTTGGTCGCCTAGCGATGGAACTATGGCGTGCATGTCGTTTAGTTGTTGATACGGGTATGCACACGCAAAAGTGGACCCTTAAGCAAGGTATAGAGTACTACACCAGCAATACTCCAAACTCGGTATCTGATGCTGTTAAAATGGTAGAGCGCCATGTAGTTATGCCATCACAAGCAACGGCTTATAAAATTGGTATGAACAAAATCATTGAACTACGCGAACATGCCAAGGTTGAGTTAGGTGATAAATTCGATATTCGTGAATTTCATGACGTCATTTTAAAAAATGGTCCTGTACCACTTAATATTTTAGCCGACTTAGTTAATGACTACATTAAAACTAAAAAAGCCTAATTGAGGTCTGTTAATGCAAAGTTTTAAACGCTTTCATTAACCCCTTATTTAAAAGTTAGAGCAAAAGTTAAAACTAAAGTAAAAATAAGAATCCGCACTTTTCAGTGCGGATTTTTTATTCTCAAACGTCAAAGTTACCCTTCGAGCCCCTGTTGAGCTAAAACAAATCTGATAACGGACTGCGTACACCATTCGCGCCATGTTCAATCACATGAGTGTATATTTGCGTAGTACGAATATCGGTATGACCTAATTGCTCTTGTACCGTTCTAATATCGGCTCCACGCTGTAATAAATGCGTGGCAAATGAATGACGTAATGTATGACAAGTAACATTTTTATCTATACCGCCATTTCTTGCTGCCACCTTAACTGCTTTCCTAAGGGTTGTTTCATCAATATGATGTCGACGCGCAAAACCTGTTTCGGGGTCTGTACTTAACCGGTTAGAGGGGAAAAGATAATGCCACTGCACATCATTACTGGCACGGGGGTTCTTTCTTGCTAAGGCATAAGGCAGCCAGACGCCTTTATAATCTGGGTTAAGTTGATCTTGCTGATATATTGATTGCACCATAGCGATTTGTACTTTCAATGACTCACACAACTCTTTAGCTAAAGTAACACGACGGTTTTTACCGCCCTTACCTTGCCAAATTTGAATCGCGTGAAAGTCAAAATCAATATCTTGAATCCTTAAACGGACTACCTCCATTAAACGTAAACCACTGCCATACATTAATTGGCACGGCAAAGCATAACGACTCACTATCTTTGTTAATAATGCCGTTACCTCGGCTTGGGTTAAGACCACAGGTAATTTTGTATGTTGTTTAGATTTATTAAAATTGAGCTCAAGAGTTAAGGGCTTTAAAAGAATTCCCCTATATAAAAAAACTAGAGCATTAAGCGCTATACCTTGCGTGTTAGGTGCAACATCAAGCTTGTTTGTTAAATAAGAGAGGAATTGCTCAACTTCCTTATCATGGCAGCTCAGAGGATGGCGCTGACCATTAAAGTTTATATAAGCTTTGATCCAATAAACATAGCTTTGAATCGTTCTCTTAGCATAACGCTTTAAACGCATCTTCTCGGATATATAATTTAAAAATGGAGATGCCATAATAACCTCAAACATATACTGTATACATGTACAGTATACCGTATTTCCTCCTTTCTACAAGAAAGCAGGAATAATTCCGCCTTTCACACATCAACCACTCTCACCTTGATTTTTAAGTCATTGATTCAAATTGAACAATAAAGTAATCTCTTGGTATTATAAAATTAGAGACGATTAATCTCATCTTGTAGAAAGAAGGGATTTTGCCTCTTAATAAACTGTTATATGCTAATAAAAATAAGCTTAAAATGAAGTGCTTTTTAGTTCAGTGTTTTTCGCTAAAACTGGTTTGGTGTTATCACTAATAAGCATTGCCTTTTATACCTTTTTCAAAGGTGGCAATACTATTAATTCTGTTTTACCTTTCGCGTGTAGCGTAAAAATTCACGGTCAGGTTTTATTATTACGGGTGGCTTAATATCGTGCAGTGGTTGGTTTAACCACCGCTGCATATAACAAGTTGCTCAAACGGACAAATAAAAGTTGACTGCGCTTCGCGCATTATAGCCAACTCTTATTTGCCCCTTAGCAAAGCGTTATAAGTAATCAAAGTATTGGAGTCATGGATGAATCTAAGAAGCTTTTCAATTAGACGTTTTTTACTATTATCGTTTATATTTAATTTACCGCCAATCCTCGCAATCACAAAAATTGGTCTTCTATTTTTGCCTTTATTATTCTGGGCTAATATACCTGTTTTGTGGACTGGTATTGCAACTGCTATGGGTAATACTCACTTCGAGATAAAGGAGTTTGGTGCATTACCGCAAACTGTTTCGGCATATGCAATAATCATTACCTTTTGCCTTTTAATCGCGGCTTTAATTACTCTAATAGCTAGTAAAACTAAGTCGGAGTAAATTACTTATAACAAGGCACTCAAAAGGACAAATAACAGTTGGTTTTTGCTCCTCCGTCGCTTATTTTAACCAACTATTATTTGCCTCTTAGTGAGGCGTTATAAGTCAGTGTTACCCATAATTAGTGGACACCTTCTATAGTTAGATTACGTCTAACAATGAGGTGACATATGACTAAGAAACAAACCCAAGCTTATACTGAAGAGTTTCGCAAAGAAGCCGTTCGTCGAGCTGAGCAAAAAGGCAATACTGCAGCGTCTGTTGGTAGAGAGCTAGGCATTAGCGCACAACAAATCTATAACTGGCGTCGCCAGTTTAATCGCCTGTCAGATAAACAATTCAACTCACTTCATGGTGTCGATTACTCCAAAAAAGAAACGGAAGAAGTACGTCAGTTAAAGCGTAAGCTTCATGATTTAGAGGAAGAGAATGAATTCCTAAAAAAGGCTACTGCGTACTTTGCGAAGCACCAAGAGTAAAGTACGCGCTGATTGATGAGTTCAAGCAGCGATTCACTGTGGTGCTGATGTGTCGTGCTTTGAAGGTTTCACGTTCAGGCTTTTATCGCTGGTTAACCTGCCCAGATAATCGGTGGAAGTTAAAGCGCCGATTGATAACGGCTAATGTGTTAGAAGTATATGGCACGTTTA
>NZ_JABSPA010000009.1:0-49793 GCF_013214175.1 Colwellia sp.
CTTGAACTAATTGAACTGACAGGGCGTTGTCTTCGTGAAGATAAAGCAGGTTACATTGAAGAAAATCAACCAACCTTACTAACTCGGCTTAATATAAGCCCTGAAAACTGGCTGACACTAAGCAAAGGTTTTAGAAAACTCTTTCATGGCGCGGTGGGACATAGCGATGTATTGACTGATTATTGTGAACACAAAGGGTTAAAGCGACGAACCAATGTAACTTGTTGTAATAAATTATTTGCGTAACGATTCAGCACCAATCACCTCTTATTTAATAACACCACATCAAGCCTGATATTTTTTGTCATGTCTAAAAAATAGCATTTCTGCTATTTATTTGAAAATTTGGTAAACACTGTACGAACTCAGGTTTTATTCGCAACAATTGAGCTTATTTTGAGTGGTTATTTTGCTTATGTTATTGTTTTGTTTTAGGGGGGTATAAGCGAGTGTCCTAGTTAACTTCACTAGATAACTTAGATAACTTCATTGGCTTATTCATGGGCCTTGCCGGTATCTTGACCATTTATCCTGCTGAGGTATTAACAGAAATATTTGGCTTAGGTCAGATTGTCTGGTTTGTTTGGTTAGGCAAAATCATGTTGGTTAAGCAAGAAAACCATGAAAGCCCTCTACCGTAAAATACGTAGGGTATCTTCTTAGGCTTTATGTAGTGGCATACTGCATTTAGCCACCTAATTGGAGGTGTTTCATACACCTCCTCAAATTTTAGATGGCTATTACTTTAATCCTTTATAGAACAAGTTTACGCTGTTCCGCTAATCCCATTGCCAGTATAAAGGGGTCATGTTTTTGCAATGCAATAAAGTCACTTTTATTGTGCATATCTAACCAACTTTGCTGAATGAGACTTTGAGCAACAGCTCCGCCTAAAGTGGCCCCAGGACCTAATATAATAAGTTTATCAGGGGCGTACTCTTTAATCGCAACTTCGATGGCCTTAGTAAAATTATAAGGAGCCACCACCTGCTTGCCTAACGTATAATCATACAAGCCTTTTACATCACAACTATACGGTTGCCAAATCTGTCCTAAACCATCGACAAGGGGAATTTTAGGTGAATTAAATAAGTCTGGAGCCAACAGTTTTTGAGCTTTTAACGATACGTCTGTTAAAAGAGGAGTATGAAACGCCGCATGATTAAACAAGTTCATCGGGTATCTATCTTGCACTATAGGTAACTGCTGCTCTAAAGCTTTTAAGCCAGTTTTATTTCCGCCAAAAACAAGGTAACCGCCCAATTTTATCGAGATATAGACTTCACAACCGTCGAGTTTATTCACTTCTAATAGTGCATGTGCAGTGAGATCAATAGCTTGTTGATCTAGGTTCCAATTCTCATCGATTATGGGGTAAAGCATTTGTCCGCCAATTACCCCGTCAGTCATCATTGAGCCCATGGTATTAATTAACTCAATAGCCGCTTGAGAATCTAAAGCACCAGCGACCGCTAAGGCTATATACCAGCCCATTGAATTCCCGGTAACAGCAACGATGTCGTATTCTTCACGGTTAATAGACTGAAAATCAGCCATGGCACACGCATATATTAAGGCTGAGGCATTTTCACCCGCAGTATGCTTACGCATATTGTATTTTTCCATGGTATCCAGTTCATGAATACTGATTTGCCCCTGTTTTTCGCGGTATGCATCAATCTGACTTACCAGTTCAATTTTGTCTGGGTGTAACCGTTGTAAATACCCTAACTCTTCTTTGTTATATGTACCACGACCAGGGCAAATAACTACCGCTCTTTTTTTTGATTTTACTTGGCTCATTATGTACTCCCGACTTTAGCTAATACTAGCGCTGGTTTATGTGCTGGTTTATCTGCTACTAACGCCAGTACTTCATCGACAATTTGCTGAGTCGATGGCAATACATGATAAGCTGCACCACCTAAAGGAATAAAACTATCCTGTGCGGTAATACGGCTTATTTTCAGCGTTTGATTAGCTGTTTTAGATTCGGCTAATAAGGTAAATAAAGCTTCACTAATTGAACCTGTTTGACGACATTCATCGACAATAAGTACATTTTCGCATAAGTTAGCTTGCTCTATAATGCCTTGTTCATCCAGAGGTGCTAACCAACGCAAGTCAATAATTCGACAGAAAACCCCTTGTTCTTGCAATATTTTTTCAGCCTTACGAGAAAGATAATAGCCATTACCATAAGAAATAATGCAGACCTCTTCTCCTTGTCCAAAAACACTAATTTTTTGATTTGTTTCAGATGTTTGAGACTGATCTGGTAAAACATATTCTGAAGTCCAAAGACCATCCTCTGCTTGGTGTAAATCTTTGGTCATGTAAAGCGCTATTGGCTCTAAAAACACCACTAATCGTTGCTGCTCACGCGCTAATTTGATGCTGGTACGCATCATTTCAACGGCATCAGCACCATTAGACGGACACGCGAGAATGAGACCTGGGATATCACGAAAAACAGCAAAAGAATTATCATTATGAAAATGTCCACCAAAGCCTTTTTGATAAGCTAAACCGGCAATGCGAATAACCATAGGATTGGTAAATTGGCCATTAGAGAAGAAGGGCAATGTCGCGGCTTCACCACGAATTTGATCTTCGGCATTATGTACATACGCTAAAAATTGAATTTCTGGTACAGGTAAAAAGCCGTTATGCGCCATGCCAATCGCTAACCCCAATATAGATTGTTCATCTAATAAGGTATTAATCACCCGATTTTTACCAAAGCGTTCACACAGCTTAGCGGTAACATTATAGACACCACCCTTTTTCGCGATATCTTCGCCACACATAACCATGTTTTTATTTTCAGCCATTAAATCGAGTAATGCCCAATTCAGTAACTTAGCTAAATGTTGCTTCTTGTTGATATTATGTTTTTCGTGGCTAAATAATTGTGCGCGTTGCGAGTCAGTTATCAACTGACGGTGAATCTCGCTTTGTTTGCGATCTAATGCTGGCGGAACAATGCACTGTTTAACTTGCTCAGCAGTTTCTAATTTAGCTTTACTGGCCGCGACTTGAGCTACCAAAGCTATCCTTGCCTCAATATTCTCATAAATGCTAATGATCTCTTCTTTATCTAAAATATTGTTTTCAAGCAAAATTCTGGCGCTATGTAATAACGGATCTTGAAATTCCGTTGCTTCAATATCGCTTACTTTGCGATAGACAAACTCGGCATCAGAACCGGCATGCCCTAATATGCGCACCGTTCTCATATGCAAAAAGACCGGTTTACCTTGATTACGTGCTAATTTTTCTGCTTGTTTAGCTTTTTGATAAGTATCTAGTAGATTTAAGCCATCACAATAAAGGTAATTTAACCCTGCTCTGTTTTGATAGTTTGCTGCTATCCAGCCTTCTGGTGTCGCCGTAGATATGCCTATGCCGTTATCTTCGCAAATATAAATAATGGGCATAGGAATTGATTGGTAAGCAGCCCAAGCCGTGCTGTTAAGCGCACCTTGAGTAGTAGAATGATTAGATGAAGCATCGCCAAAATTACAAATAATAATGCCATCCTCGGGAATTTTTCCTTCAAATGCTAACCTTTTAGCCAAAGGTACACTATAAGCCGCCCCCATCGCTTTAGGTAAATGTGAGGCTATGGTACTGGTTTGCGGAGGAATGGATAATGATTTGCTACCCAGCACCTTATGTCGGCCACCAGACGTTGGATCATCTTTTGAAGCAGCAAACGACAATAACATATCGTAAATAGGGGTTTGTCCGGGAACTTGCTTGCTACGTTGAATAACAAAAGCGCCACTACGATAATGTAAAAAGGCCATATCAGTAGGTTTGAAGGCTTTAGCATAAGCTGCATTTCCTTCATGCCCTGAGCTACCAATGGTATAAAAGCTCTGTCCCTTTTTTTGCATTATTCTAGATTGTAAATCCAGATGACGACTCATGACTTGAGTTTCAAACAGATCGACAACCTCATGAGCAGATAAACCCACATCAGCAGGCGTTAAGGTTATATTAGACGTGGGAAGGTTTTCACTACGGACAAAATTTACAAAATTATCTCTTACCAATTGATTACGATTAGACATTCTAACTCCACAAAAAAGCTAAGCAAAACTCAGCGGATGAGTAAACATCCGCTAGCGTAATGAACAAATTAATTTATCAATAATCGAGGTTAAAAGAACGCTTGAATACCTGTTTGAGCTCGACCTAATATTAAGGCATGCACATCATGGGTACCTTCATAAGTATTAACTGCCTCAAGGTTCATTACATGGCGAATCACATGGAATTCATCACTGATACCATTGCCGCCGTGCATATCACGCGCCATACGAGCAATATCGAGTGCTTTACCACAGGAATTACGTTTAACTAAAGATATTGCTTCTGGGGCTAAATTACCCGCGTCCATTAATCGACCTACTTGTAAACAAGCAAGTAAACCTGTGGTTATTTCAGTTTGCATATCGGCCAATTTTTTCTGAATTAACTGAGTGCCAGCAAGCGGTTTACCAAATTGTTCACGATCTAGTGTGTATTGACGTGCAGCGTGCCAACAAAATTCTGCCGCGCCTAAAGCTCCCCATGAAATCCCATAACGAGCCTTGTTTAAACAACCAAATGGCCCAGATAAACCTTTGGCGTTTGGTAGCATGTTTTCACTCGGTACAAAGACATTATCCATAACAATTTCACCGGTAATAGAAGCGCGTAGTGAGAATTTTCCTTCGATTTTAGGAGCGCTAAGACCTTCCATGCCTTTATCTAAAATAAAACCACGAATAACACCGTCTAATTTACCCCAAACAATAAAAACATCCGCAATAGGGGAATTGGTGATCCACATTTTAGTGCCATTTAAACGATAGCCACCTTCGACGACCTCGGCGCGGGTTAACATACTGGCAGGATCAGAGCCTGAATTAGGCTCGGTTAAGCCAAAACAACCAATGTATTCACCGGTTGCTAATTTAGGTAAATATTTCATGCGTTGCTCTTCACTACCATAGGCATAAATGGGATGCATAACTAAAGAAGACTGCACACTCATAGCGCTACGATAGCCACTGTCGACACGCTCTACTTCACGAGCTACTAAGCCGTAAACAACATAGTTAACGCCGGCACATCCGTATTTTTCAGGCAAGGTTGCACCTAATAACCCGATAGCACCAAGCTCTTTCATGATTTCTACATCGAATATTTCATGGCGATTCGCTTCCAAAATTCGAGGCATTAATTTTTCTTGGCAGTATTGGTGAGCACTATCTCTGATCATTCGCTCCTCTTCACTTAATAAAGAATCGAGTAATAATGGATCTTGCCAGTTAAAGACGGGTTTACTGCGAGTATCTGTAGACATGAAAAAGTACCTTAATTGCTGAAAGAATGATTGCTTGTTTTTGATAGTAAATAAAAATAAGCCAAAGTTAAAATATATCTTTCCTTTGTCTGGTATAGTTTATTCTTATAGCTAGTTGATTAAAGGTTAACCATGGACATTCGTAGTCTTAAATATTTTATTGCGGTATATCAAGAACAAAGCTTCAGCGGGGCCGCTAAAAAATGTTTTGTCGCTCAACCTTCTATTTCAACTGCTATTGCTCACTTGGAAGAGACACTAACGACGAGTTTGTTTATTCGACATGCTCGCGGTGTCAAACCAACCAGTACAGGTGATCGGCTTTTTCCTTTAGCTAAGCAACTCATTGGTCAAGCAGACGCTATCCAAAATTTATTTAAGGACAACAGCCTCAAACAGCCTTTTTATTTAGGTGTTACTAAAGGTTTGGGGGTGGCAAGAATGAGTGCTCTGTTAAAAGACTTTACCGCTTCACAAGAGTTGATGGAATTAACGTTAGTCTCTCCAAACCAAACCTGTGATGCTCGTATCATCATTAAAGAAGAGTTGCATGAAAGTGAGCAATTTATCTTGTTGTGGCAAGAAGATTATTTACTGGCTTTACCTTATAACCATGTATTGTCTCTGCAAGATAGCATTCGCCTAGCCGATTTTGATGAGTTGCCCTTTATCCAACGCATACCTTGTACAGCATGGAGTAGCTTAAACGATACCCTTACCTTGGCCGGTTTTAGTGTCGACATTCGCGCTAAAATACAAACCATCGATTATGCTCTCGGGCTAGTGCAAGCAGGGCTTGGTTGTGCATTAGTGCCAGCCCATTCAGAAGTGCTCAGTAAATCAGAAGTGGTATATCGTCCTATTGAAGGTTTACGATTAATGCGGGAGATCGTCTTTGCTTTTCAACAAAGCACCGGAGTCACTGAGCAATTAAAGCAGTTAGTGATTAAACATAGGCAATAATAGTGACACTAACTTAATTGAAAAAATCAGTTTTTTATCACTCACTTCTTCGGATAATAACGCCTTGGCTAGCTCGGCTATGACTCGAAATCTCGTCATCCCCGTGGTTTCTTAGTCGGGGATCCAGTGTCAAAATGTCATGTGGATTCCCGATCAGTTACCTCGGGAATGACGAATTAACTTAGCGGTGCCAACAGCGACCCTAAAATATCATCGGTTAAACTCAGTTTTTTATCACTCACTTCTTCTGATAACAATAACCTTGCATACTTGGCAATATTGAAGATAAAAAACAACTCAACTTATAAGTCATTGCCATTTCTGTTGCCATGTTGTTATGTCATAGCCCATTGACGTAATAAATTAGCATGTGTTTTGGTGATACGATCAAAGGCATCGGTTTTACCCTGGTGTTCCATAATATCTTTACGGGCAGTGTCTAAATCAAATAACATTTCACGTTGTGACGCTTGCGGAATATGGCTTTCAATCCAAGTTAGGGCAACCTTTCTTGAGCCTGACGTTACTGGGTTTACCCGATGTAATGTGGTGCTAGGATAGATAATGGCATCGCCCGCGTTTAGCTTAAAGGCCATTTCCATACCCGATAAGTTCATCACAAGTTCACCGCCTTCATAATCTTCAGGTGGTGTTAAAAAAACAGTGCATGAAATATCGGTACGTAGCACAGTATCATTTGCCATTAGCGCATCATCAATATGATTTCCGTAACCGCCACCTAACGTTGATTCACTAATGATGAATGGCATCATAGACTTGGCGTAAGTAGCCCCTGAAAACAATGGATGCTGCGTTAAGGCGCCTTGCATGCCTTGTTGAATTTGCTCATTTAATTCTGGCTCGCCTTGCCATTGCCGATTTGTTTTTACTGCTTTGGCATGCCAGCCAGCGGTACTTTTTCCATCAATAAAATTGCCATGCTCAACCAATTGAATAATAGACGATATTTGCTGCGCAGAAAGCACTTGAGGTAGTTTTGTGATCATGATTTTTATGAACTCTCCCTTAAAACAGTGACTGTTATAAGGGAGAGAATTTACCTAATATTGTGTTAAGTGATCGTTAGTAATGATAAAGAGCAGTGATAACTAGAAATGATAGTTAAGAGATACATTGACTGTTCGCGGTGTATTAGGTTGCACTGTAACCCAGTTAGCACCAGCTTCCACTCTGTTTTTATCAAAGACATTATTAATTACCAAGCCAACATCCCAATCGTCGGTTTTGTAATAGGCACCAATATCAGCTTCTAGGTAAGCTTCCATTTTATAATCATTGTCGCTACGCTCAGATTCATAACGTAAACCTAAAGAAAAACTGATATTTTCATCAAGCAAGTAGTTGTTCCACAAAGATAATGCATGTTTTGGTGTGTTGTTTGCTTGCACCCCTTTATCGTCACCTATGGTGTCATGTGCTTCAGTAAAGGCATAACTTACACTGCTATTGAATTTTGGCGTAAAGTACATTGCTGCATCTACTTCAACACCTTTTGATTCAAAGCTTTTACCTGAAAGTTGCGTTAATATCCAGCCATCTTCGCCTCTTTCCCATTTGGTACTGTTAGTACGGTCTAAGGCGAATAGTGTTAAGGCAGCGGTTAAATTATTGTTGAAAAAGTCGCCTTTAATACCTAGCTCGTAGTTATTGCCTTCAATCGGTTTGTAGTCTGTTTTTCCTTGACCGTATTCAACAATATAACGACCTTTAATCGGTTCATAGGCGCGGCTATAAGTCGCAAATACATTAATATCGTCATTAATTTTTTGTACGAGGCCTAAATCCCAAAGCGTTTCGTCAAAGCTTGTTGCAATGGTTTCACCTTTACTTAACTCTTCTTGATCTTGTTTAACATAAGCAAGTCCGACAGCTACTGTGGTATTACCTAAACTAATACGGTCTTTTAGGTAAATATTAGTATCAGTTTGAGTACGAGCTTTGTATGGCTGATCGACTAAACCATCAGGGACAGGACCCGTCATTTGCTTGTCTGGATTTGACGCCGAAATCGGGTTTTTGCCAACAGCATCTTCGCTACTTTGAAAAGCACGAGCAAAGTTAATATCCATATCGCGATAGTTATAACCAGCAAGTAGGTGATGTTTAATGCTACCTGTTTCGACTTTTCCTTCAACGGTAATATCAAATAAGTTATAGCTATCATCACCCGCGGAGTATACCCATTTACGGTTTACTTCATCTTTACCGACTTCATTTTCTAATGCCGATGAATCAGAAATGTATAAATCTAATGCGTTAGACGTGGTTTCGTTATGGCGTAGGTTTGCGGCAAGTTTCCAATCATCAGTTAACTGATGTTTGATAAGTAGACTAGTGCTGGTTGATTTATTTTCACCTAGGTCTATCGGGCTACCGTAATACTTACCACGATTAATGGGTTTGCCATACGTGGTAATTTCACCGGTTGCAAAGTTTGACTCAAATACACCATCAGCATAACCACTACCACCAGTGCGTTTACGGTCGGTTCTTTCAAAACGCGGTAATATAGTGGTGTTTTCACCAATGTCGAGGCTTAAGGCAGCATCGAGTAACAATTCTTCAATTTCTCGGCCGTCTTGAAAATGATCACCTGAAGGCGTGTATTGCGCTAAAACACGATAAAGCACGCTTTCATCTGTTATTGGGCCGGTGCTGTCTAAGTTAAAGCTGGTATTGTTGCGTTTAAAGTTGCCAGTATCGCTTGATACGTAACTACGATTATTAAGTCCTATGGTTGTTCTAGCCGTTGCTTGAGGTTTTTTACTGGTAATATTAATTAAACCACCAGCAACACCAGCACCGTAAAGAATCGCTTCTGGGCCACGAAGGAAGGTAGTGTTTTCTGCATTGAATGTGCTTGGTAATTTAGAGCCAGTGCCACCTTCACCACCTTGTAAAGAACGTAAACCATCAACCATTACATTGTCTATGCTTGTTGAAAAACCACGAGCAATATAAGTACGATCCGCAGGACCATTTGCTCTAAAACCAGCGACATAATTAAACGCTTCTCTGATATCTTGTATTGCACGAATTTTCAAGTCATTGGCATCAAGTTGCATCATAGAGCGGCCGGTATCTTTGATGGATACATCCATTTTTGTTGCCGCAGTGGCTGGTTTGTCAATATCACTCATTGGTCGGCCTGCAACTGCAATGTGTTCTATTGTTTCTGAGTCATAGGCATTATCAATATTGACTTCTTGCGCTGAAGCATGGCTGACAAGTGAGGAGATAAGTACTGTGCCTAAAGACACTTTTTTCATGCTTAGTAAGTTGTGTTTTGTCATTTTGTTTCGTTATGTTAAAAGGTGTAACTGCAAAAAGGATGCGCATACTAATGGTAATCATTATCACTTACAAGTGTTTTTTGTTAATTTAAATCAATAAAGTGATGATACCCAGAGATCGATTTATTTTTGCTCATAGTAAGCGGTAATAGGTTATAGGTAAGCGACAAGGGAGGAGAGGTGTAACTAGGCTGACGAGGTAGTATGGCTTTTCTGGGATTTAGTTCTGATAACTCTTCAGTAGTTGATTTATATAAAGCCTTGCTGATGCAGCGTGGATGATTAAAATAAATGCAGCTGTTGAGGGAGTGGTGAGTATTTTAATTGCTTACCGCTACGGGTGAAAGATTCTATTTCCTTTTGCAATACATCCCCAATACCCTAACTATTGAATATTAACTTTATAATCTTTAATTAGATATCGTTCGCGGATAAGTAATCCAACCCAAATACCAACCAGCATAGAGCTAACTGCGACAAAGCCCGCAGGCGAAAAGGCCGGTAATGCTAATAACAGCTGTGAATCGTTACCGCCCATTGCCAATGAAGCACCTAAGCCCATAAATACTCCTGCAACAAGATGTAAAGTGTTTTGCTTAACATTAGGCAACGCTAACTTAAATCGATTAGTACGCCAAGCCGCTATGGCCATTCCTGTTATCAGAGAAGCAAATATAGCGTAGCGTGAAGTACTAGGCAAAGATTTACCTTCTACATCTAATAAGGCGCCACTTAAGTCATTAAGTAAGCCACTTGGTGGCCAGCTAGGCTCTATTAAAAATAGAAAGCAGGCTATACATTAGCGCTAATTATTTTTTAAAATATGGATGCCCATAACTATGGTTTTAACTTTGATTTATATGGGAATTATTTCAAGTTTTATTGACAAAGAACAACAAGTAGTAGATTGTCTTCGTGTCAGAATGGAAGTAATAGAATAATAAAAATACCTACGCGAAAGGATCACGCGCTTGCCAGCCAAATTTTATAATGAAAATGCCACTGAATTAGCCCAGCAATACCTATCAACGTCATTTGATAAGGTACATCAAAGCTGGCATCAACTATTGCCTGCCATTATAGAAAACCCCAATGCCCGTATTTTAGATATTGGTGCCGGATCAGGGCGTGATGCCAAATATATTGCCCAATCAGCAGCTAACTCCCACGGTGACAAAAACAATACTCAGGTTATTGCGGTTGAGCCAGCCAACTTACTAGCAGAGCTTGGCGCACGTCAAACCACTGGGCTTAAGGTGAAATGGCTTACAGATTCATTACCCGCGTTAAGCACTATTACCAAGCAAGAAGTTAGCTTTGACTTAATCCTACTAAGCGCCGTGTGGATGCATATTCCGCTAAGTGACCGCGCACCTTCAATGCGTAAATTGGCTAACCTACTTAAACCGGGCGGCAAACTGGTTATTTCACTGCGTTATTCATCGTGTAGTGAACAAGCAGAGCAAGAGCGCAAAGAGCGTAAAATGCATGCCGTTTGTGCAGATGAATTAAAACGCTTAGCCACCGATGTAGGCTTATTCACCAAGTTAGAAACGCCAAAAGAAGACGATAAGCTCGGTAGAACTCACGTTTCGTGGCAAACCCTAGTATTACAAATGCCAGACGATGGCACAGGCGCTTTTCCATTCATTCGCCATGTCGCAATTAATGACGGTAAATCTGCCACACACAAACTTGCCTTGTTAAGAGTTTTACTGCGCATTGCTGACGGACACCCTGGTGCAGTACTAAGGCGAGAATCAGGCATAGGTGGCGACAGAGTTATTTTACCGGTTGGTTTAGTCGCACTTTATTGGTGTCACCAATACAAAGACTTAATAGATACTCACCAGTTATTTCAAACACCCAATAAAAACCCCAATATGGGTTTTATGAAAGCTAATGGCTGGCATAAGTTAACGCACTTAACCGCTGCCGATTACCGTATTGGTAATTTGTTTACTGGCGATGATGCTGTAGCGCTACATAAAACACTTTCTGCGGCCGTTCAAAATATTAGAGATTTACCGTGTAGATATATAACCTTCCCTAATAGAGAGTCTAATAGCGATAAAACTGTTTTTGAAGTCGACAGTAAAACCGTAAAAGCCAAAGACAGTATCTTCCTTGATTTACAAACACTAGAACAGTGGGGCGAGTTTTCATTACCAGAATCTACATGGCTAGCGTTTAATCGTTACCCATGCTGGATTGAACCTGTATTAGTTAGCGAGTGGGTAAAAGCCATGGCCAGTTATGCAGGTAATAGCCAATATAAATCACTTGAAAATCAATATAAATTGCATCAAGCGTTAAATTGGGAAGAGCCTAAACGAACAACGGTTGAGGTGCGTAAACGTTTTGAACAGCTTAGGCAGGATTTCTCGAAACACTTATCTAATAAAGTGCCAAAGCAAGAACACATGCGATGTGTATGGTCGGCCAAACCATTAACACAAAAATATGACATTGATCACAGCCTACCTTTTGCCCGTTGGCCTAATAATGATTTATGGAATTTACTGCCAACCGATAGCACAGTTAACAATCAAAAAAGCGATAGATTGCCAACAGAGCAGAAACTAAAACAGGCAAAAGAAAGAATTCAACACTGGTGGCAAGTCGCTTGGCTTGATGATGTGTCCTCAGCCGTAGAGCCATCAGCTTCACTAGCAAACAACTATAAACGCTTTTTCGCTGAGGCTAACATTGCCCTGCCGGGGTTAAATTCGGACAACTCGTCAGTTGATGATTTGTTTGAGGCATTGGTGATGCAAAGAGGGCGATTGAAAGAAATGCAGCAATTGCGAGAATGGTGATCGCATATTGTTACATTATGTTCACTTACTAATACAGGGAAAAATCACGTGAAAGGTATGATAACAGTTCATGTCATAGAGAGGGTTATATGGAAATAGAAATTGTAGATTTTATCGTTAAAGTAGCAGCTTGTGTTTGTGGTAAAGATGGTATTATTTCACAGGCTGAAGAAAAGGCTATGCTAAATTTGATTATATTAGAGTATCCCAATTACCCATTAGAAAGGTTCAATCAAGCCTTAGATGAATTTTTTGATGAAACTTTACAGATTGAAGATTACTTACATAAACTTGCTCGATCTGGTTTAAATCCATTTATCATCAATATATGTGAATTAAGCGCAAGTGCTGATGGTTTAGATATCAAAGAAAATATAGCTCTTCATAAAGTCAAACTAATCCTTGGCAGTGAAATATGAGCCATTTCGCCGATGCATCACCAGACCCTAAATCCCATATCAAAACTTTAATGAGAATCGGTTATACGATGCCCTCTGCTGTTTCTGATATTTTAGATAATTCAATAACAGCTAATGCAAAAAATATTGAAATTCACTCTTTACCTGGCTTTAAAGAGCCGAATATATCTATTCTAGATGATGGTGACGGGATGTCCCCTGAAGAGTTAATTCAAAATATGAAGATAGGCTGTAAAGACCCAAGTGATGACAGAGAGAGAGGTGATTTAGGGCGATTTGGTTCAGGTCTGAAAACAGCTAGTTTCTCTCAAGCTAGAAAGCTTACGGTTATTTCAAAAAAAGAAGGCGAACCTCTCTGTGCGGCAGTTTGGGATATTGACCGTATTGAAAGTGAAAATGCATGGTGTTTAGAAATTCTCGATGAAAATGAAGTCAAAGCACATCCATTACTACTTCTTGGTAGTAAAAAAGAGTCCGGAACTCAAGTCATTTGGGAAAAATTGAGTTGTCTTAATAAGACAAATCACTCTTTAGATGATGAAACAATAATGGCTTCTAACCTTAGTGAGTTGGGTAATTATATTTCGTTGCATTTCCATAAATTTATGGATGGTAAAAATAAAAGAAATTTTTCTATTAATAATGCTCAACTTCAAAGTATTGACCCATTCATGACTAGATCACCAGGATATCAAGAAGGGCGATCAGAAAAGTTAAGGTGTAAAGGAGGGTATATTGAAATCAATACGCATGTATTACCTCATTTTAAGAGAATGGAGACTATCCCACTCGAAAGATTAGGCGGTGCAAACGGTATTGTTCAAAACCAAGGACTTTATATATATAGAGAAAATAGATTAATTAATGCTGGGGGATGGCTAGGTTTGGCTAAAACTAGTCAATTGGGAGCATTAGCTAGAGTTGAAGTTAACGTACCATCTTCTCTAGACCAAGAGTGGGCAACCGATGTTAAAAAGTCGAGTTTACAACTACCGCCAAGAATCAAAAAAGAACTGCGAAAGTTTCTTGCAGATCCAATAAAAAGATCTAAACGGGTGTATACGTATCGTGGAAAGCAAGATAAGGCTAATAAATATTGGAATATACAAGAGAATGAAAATGACAAAACTATTAGTTATCAGATATCAGCAGAAAATGATTTTTTAATAGACATTTTTAGAGTAATACCGAAAGAACAAAAATCTCAATTAATTAAGTATTTAGGGCAGTTAGCTGAAAACTTACCGTTAAATCATATTTATGAAAAAATGTCTGAATCCCCAAGAGATATAGATCAAGAAAGTGTAACTGACGCTTTATTAGAAGCAATCATGAGTAGAGTTTTTGAGGAAGAAATAAATGAATAGATCTTTTTTTAATAAATTAATTGCGCAGGCCTCTTCAAAATTAAAAATGATGGAAGAGCTAGGTGTACCCATTACGCCTTCATATATTGATGTAAAAGTTAATGAAATAATTAGTGAGTTTAGAAGTGTTCCAAGTTTTGAATGTACGAAAGAAGATCTAAAGCTACTCAAATTTAATCTAGAAAGTATGTTTAATATCAAAGTTGGGGAAGGGGCTATTAAACTTCCTAACCCAGATTTACCTCTTTGGTTTCATAATAAAAAATCAAAAATCGATTGGTCCCATTGGGAAGCCTATAAAGATATGTTGTTATCTCAGGCAAGATCTATAGATGTTATTAATGAAAATGAAAAGGTTATTGATTCTATATTAGATTATTCAGGCGACCCTACTACACCAGGAACATGGTCTAGGAAAGGCCTTGTGATGGGAAATGTTCAATCAGGAAAAACTCAAAACTTTCTTGGACTGATTAACAAAGCAATAGATTGTGGTTATAAAACGATCATAGTATTAGGTGGTCACCTAAATGATTTGAGAAAGCAAACTCAAGAAAGAGTAGATGAAGGTGTTCTAGGAAGAGAGTCTAAGCACCTAATCTTAAAAAATAAAGCCGTTGCTGAGCCTATTGGAGTTGGTATTTTTAATACTAATAAAATTCATACAGGGACATCAACCATGAAGGATTTTAACAAGGCTTCCGCTGAAAGCTTTGGTATAAAACTAAATGGCTCCGATCCTGTAATATTTACAATTAAAAAGCATACAAGCGTTTTAGAAGGATTATACAAATATATTAAAGATGAGCATATGCTTTCACCTGATACAGGTAAAAGGTTGGATGGTCCTCTTTTACTTATTGATGACGAAGCTGATTATGCATCTATAAATACTAAACATCAAAAAGAAGAAGTAACAAAAACTAATGACTGCATTCGTAATATATTGTCATTATTTAATAGAAATACTTATATAGGCTATACCGCTACACCATTTGCCAATATTTTCATAGATCCTGATGTCAATACATATAATGACAAAGATGATTTATTCCCTAAAGATTTTATGATAAAAATTCCTGTTCCAGATAATTATATGGGGCAAGATTTCTTTTTTGGTGATGGTAACCCTCTAGAATTAGACGAGAATGAAGATAAAAAAAGCACATATTCACCTGCTGTAATAATAAACGACTACCTTCCCGTTTTTGAATTAAAGAAAAATCAAGATGTACCTTTCTTACCTGAGAGTCTAAAAGAAGCGGTCAGATCGTTTATTCTAATTGTAGCTATCAGAAGTATTAGAGGTGAGAGTACCGCTCATAACACAATGTTGGTAAATATATCTCATCTAAAAGACCATCAAAATCAACTGGAGTTCCTTATAGAGGAATACCGAAGTGAGATTGAAGAAGCGATAAAGGTTTATTCGAAATATGGATTCGTTGTATGTAGAGATAATCAAAGAATCTTCGATCTCGAATGCACTTTCAATAAAGTATTTAATGTAGCTGAAAGCTACAGCCAAGTTTTTAGCTGTATTGAGGACGCTTTGGGTAAAATTAAAACTTGGGCGATCAATCAAAGTAACAAAAAATCAGATAATAGAGAATTAGATTACTCCCAGCATAAAGAAAATGGACTCTCTGCAATAGTTATAGGCGGGCATAAGCTTTCTAGAGGTCTCACATTAGAAGGTTTATCTATTTCTTACTTTGCCAGAAACTCAAAAGCATATGATACCTTGATGCAAATGTGTCGCTGGTTTGGGTATCGTCCTACTTATAAAGATTTATGCAGGGTCTATCTCCCTCAGGACTCCTTAGATTGGTATTCATTTATATCTTCTTCAATTAGAGAGCTTTATCAAGAGCTAGATTTAATGGCTAGAAGGGGGGATAGGCCAAGTGAGTTTGGTTTGAAGGTTAGAGAGCATCCTGGTGCGATGATAATAACAGCCAAAAATAAGATAGGTGCAGGAACATCAGAAATAATTAAGCAAGATCTTTGGGGGCAAATTCAAAGACGATTTAAATTCAAAGAAAGCAATGAAATAAATAGTAAGAATCTTGTTTATGCAGAAACATTTGTAAATAAATTAATTGATAGTGGTAAGCGTGATGAATTGCTTTCTAAAAACGAATGTGGCGAACCCATTATTTTTTCTGAGGTTGGGTACAATGACATAATTGATTTCATTAATGATATTGTTTTACCAGAAGATGATATCGGTACTCGTGCTGTAATATCGCATTTGAAAAGCATGAGAAGTAAGGGGCTTAAAGCGCCCAAAGTATGTCTTTTTAATCAAAAAGACAGCCGAAATCCTAGATGGACAGATTTACTTGAAAGCGAAGATAAAACATTTATAAATGAAAAATATGTTTTTGCCGGTCAAAAGATGACTTTGCCAAAACGTGGGATGAATTTCAAAGACGGAAATTATTATATCCCTAGTGTGCAACTAGGTAATCCCGATGATGAAAGATTTTTTCTAAAGTCACCACAGTTAGTTGTTGATTCAATGAAAAAAAAGCCAGTGAATTTTGACTACTTATGCTCTGAAGAAAGAGACTTTCCGGCATTAATTATTTATTTATTTGCTGTGGCCCATGTAACTCCATTTCCTTATAAAAAAGAAAATGACTCCAAGATCCAATTAGCACATGGTCATAATCCTACGTTAGGGTTTACTCTATCATTCCCTAGAATTGATAAATTAAAAGGTTTAAGTAGCAAAGAAATTATTGAATTAAACAAATCAACTAAACATGAATATAAAGTCAATAAAATTCAAAGCAAATTAAGAGAAATAGCAGATTATGACGATTATGACGACGAATAAGTATAGTCAGTTTTTTAATGATGATCCTTGGGATTCTCTTAATGGTCTTTGTTATCCTGAAGGGAGAAGATTGTATCTGAATGATGAACGCTTTTGGGTCTCAGTTGATGATGGCGGAAGAATAATGTTCTTTGTTCATGAGGGAGGTGAAGCTAATTTAAAAGTACTTGAGAATTTAGCTTCATTAGATATTCATTTAGATACTAGTTTTGTTGGTGATACACGTCTGTGTTGTACTTTGATTGACGTAGATGGTGATTTAAAAAATAAGTTTTCGATAGTCGCAAAAGATATTGCACATAATTGTAGTAAGTTTTCTGGGAATGAATTGTTAAGCAAGGTCCAGTTAAGAATAAAGTCCTGGGCTAATTTTTTAAAGCCAGCTAGGACGGGATTATCAAACTCTGAATATGTAGGTTTTTGGGGAGAATTATATGTTTTTTCTCAATATTTGATGAAACTTCATTCACCAAAAGATGCGGTAAGGTTTTGGCTTGGACCCGAAGGAAAGAAGCAAGATATTACATTAAACTCTACCGCTATTGAAATAAAAACAAGTATGTCAGGAGATTCTCGATCTATAAATATAAGTTCTATTGATCAACTTGAAAAGGTGACACCTTCATTATTTTTACTTCACTTAGTCGGCTCACCATCTGTTGATGGTCATGGTTTTTCACTATTAGAGTTATATGAATCGTGCATTGAACGTATTCAACACGATATGGAGACCGAAACTCTTTTTTTGAATAAGGTGACCCAATTTTATGGGAAAGCAAATAACGAACAGCTTAATAATTCAATATCAATAATTTCTGAAACTATGTTTACTGTCACAGATGATTTCCCAGCTTTAACTCGTAAAAACATACCAACTGCTATTACAAAGGTTAAATATGAAGTACTTATTTCAGAAGTAAATAAATTTGAATCTGAAAAGTCAATTGAAGAGGTAATTAAAAATGGATGATCTTTTAGAATATAAAAATGAGCTATTTAATTCTGCCAATATAGATGCAGATGCTAATGAAATATTTCCAGAAGAGAGCTTTTTTGAGTATGTCTCTGTGATGCTAGCTGAAGCCGGTATTTTAGATAATGTGGAATATTGTCCATATCGAAATACACGTAAAGGACTTAGGCTTGACGGATACAGTTGGAATGCACTTGAAAAAACCATTTGTGGGATAATAGTGAATTTTACTAATGAGCCCGATGTTCTTGATTCTCTAACGAATAAAAATATTAATGATATCAGTAGAAGAGTAACGAGGTTTTTTGAACATTCTCAAGATCTTAGTTTTATTGAAAGCCTTGAAGTGACTGATCCTGGGCATATCGCCGCTACTGATATTGCGGAGTACTTAAAGGATGCAATAAAGATAAGAGTTGTCTTATTAACAGACCAATTGTTAAGTGATGCAGTTAAGAAAATCTCTATAGATAGTATTCTTGCTAAGGATACCTCAATAGAAATTTGGGATTTAAAAAGATTAAAAGAACTTGAACAGTCGGATGCTGATTATGAAGAGTTTACTGTTGATGTAAAAGCATTAGGTGGTGGTATTAAAGCATTACCAGCCAATACATTAGCGAATGGTGTTGAAACTTATTTGGGAATAATGCCAGGGACACTTTTAAGTGCTATTTATGATGAGTACGGACAGCGATTACTTGAAAGTAACGTACGGACATTTCTTGATTTTAGGGCTTCAACGAATAAAGGTATGAGAAAAACGCTGTTAACAGAGCCGGAAAACTTTTTTGCATATAATAATGGTTTAACTATAACAGCAACTTCGATAGAAACTGAAATTGTTAATGGGCAATTGACTCTCACAAAATTGGAGAACATGCAAATCGTTAATGGCGGACAAACAACCGCAGCAATTTATTTTTCACCCAAAGATAAAGGGAAGTTAAAAGGTAAAGATAGAGACTATTTATATAGTGACATCGATTTAACTAAAGTATTTATACAAATGAAATTAACTGTTGTTGGCGAGAAAGAAGCTGCAGATGTAATAAAAGGTAATATTGCAATTTATGCTAACTCACAAAACTCCATCCAACAATCTGATTTGGTTTCCAATCATCCATTTCATTTAAATATAGAAACACGTTCTAGGAAACAACTGATGCCTGCGGGCGAAAGTGGTTTACCCTCAAAATGGTTTTATGAAAGAGCAAGAGGGCAGTTTTCTACGAAATTAAGAGCTTTATCTAAAAGGAAACAAACAAAATTCATAGCTGAATATCCTAAAAAACAGATGTTTACAAAAACTGATATGGCTAAGTATGAAAACACTTGGAGAATGAAACCATATTTGGTTAAAAAAGGTGCGCAAGCTAATTTGAAATTTTTAGGACCCATAATAATTGAGGAATTTGATAAAAATCCTGACGATTTTGGCGGTGCTTTTTATAATGATTTAGTCGCAAAAATGATTTTATTTAGAGATTCCGATTTTTCCATTCCACGTTCAGAATGGTATAAATTAGAGAAAGGATTCAAAGCTGAGATAGTAACTTATACTTTATCTCTTTTACGTTTTAATCTGATAAAAGTTAATAAGGATATTAACTTATCTAGAATCTTCCAAAATCAGGCCGTTTCAGAATCTTTATTGAGTTTTATCGTGAATTTAGCTGAGAAAGTAAGAAATAATCTTACCAATTCTAACTTCAGAGGAGGAATTGCAAATCCATCAGAATTTGCTAAATCTGAAAAAGGTTGGCTACGTTACCAAAAAATGGAAATTGACTTAGCTGGCATTGATAGACAGGATGTTTTGGATAAATCTCAAATAAATGAAGCGGATAAAGAAAGGCAGGCTGTAAATGAAACATCTAAATCAATTTCTTTTTTAGACTCTGTTATGCAAATCACCTCTAAAGAGTGGGAGCTGATTTCTGCATTTAACATTCAGACATATCCCTATACTCATATGAACGTATCTGTTCCTAATGCTTGTGTTGCTTTGATACTAAGAGGGAAGATGCCTTCTGATAAGCAATTAAAATTAGCCGTCCAGATAAGAGATAGGGCTTACGAAGAAGGCTTTGATTTTGCTTAACGGGTGACTATTTTAACGCTAAAATTATTAAATATAAAAAGTAACACTTTTTCACGATCAAAAGGTAGTGAAGTAGTGTTACTTCTTAAGCTGTGGTTAACGAATATAAGCTTTTTAGTTAGTTTTATAAAGACCGTTATTTATCAATATATCAAGCACATAATTTGCAATTTGTTTCGCTAAAAAGGCGGGAACGGCATTACCTACTTGTTGGAATTGCCAACCTTGACTACCTTCAAAATAATAGCTGTCTGGAAAAGTTTGGATTCTTGCTGCTTCACGCACTGATAATGATCTATTTTGAGCCGCATCGTAATGTATTTGTGCATGTCCATCCTTGCGTAGATGGCTTGTTATTGTAAAAGGTATTTGATTTGCTTCTACTACTCTAAACCTATCTGCGTGATGCCCAGACTCCCAGTTTTGATGCTTAGGGGACAAAGCTATAGGGTATTGTCTGCTTCTAGGCGATGGGCAGCTTAAATCGGAGTGGGCTTTGGCCCAACTGGCAGAGAACATATATCTTTGTAAATCTGCCTCCATATTATTCCTCGTACAATGATTTAGAATTCCATCCAGTTTGACTTTACAGCCACCAAGCCAATTTGATAGTTCGGGGTAAGTTAAGTGAAAACTATCTGAAAAAGCAGTATGGTCGTGTTGTATGAAAAAATCATTCCCTTTACCATTGTCAAATGCATTAAATGACTGAGTTTTCTTCAATTGATTAGCCGTCTTTTTAAAAGACTCGCTAATTTCTTTCAGGTATCTTATTTTAAGTGTTTTTGCTATTTCTCTAACTTCCTCCGAGCCTAGTCTCTTTTTCTCAAAGCTTAATATTTCTTGTGGCGAAATTTCAGGGTTTTCTCGTCGAATTATTCTAACGTTCTTTGCAACCTCTTGATTTAAAGCTATATTAGTTAGCCTTGTTACGACTTTGTTAATCTCGCCTTTATCTTGAAGAATAGCCATCAGTTTTTCTTTATTTGATTTCCATATTGAAAGCCAAGAATTTTCATTGTTAAGTTCATTAGATACTCTACTCAAACCTGTTCTAATCTTAGGCATTTCGTCAATTAGTTCTGATATGCAAGGAGCCGAATCTTGAGATGACTTAAGAGGCGCTTGTGGTGCTTTGTATTTTTTCTTAAGGCCTAGTAGGATTACTCTCTTTCTACCCTGTGGCACCCCAAATTTACGCGCATTGATAACATATGCTTTGTCATTTTTGTACTGTGGACCATTGGTAAAAAGATCGTCAGACTCGTATTCAGTTACTAGTGAAAAAATATTGTATTGTTCTTCGCTTTCCTTGTTGGGTCTTACAAGTTCATTTTTTATTCTTTCAAATATTTTCTCGCCGGTAGCCAATTTTGCCGAGAGAATGCCTTCAACATTCTCCATAATGAAAAGATCAGGATCTGCAACGTCCAAAACTTTCAAGTATTCCTGGTATAGAAAAAATCTTTCGTCATTTTCTGGTTTATAGCCTTTTTCCGCCTGTATTCTATTTCGACCATTCACTGAGTATGCCTGACAGGGCGGGCCTCCAATTACAATTAGTGGACCATTACCCGCTTGTTCATCTTTTATTTCTTTGATTCTTTGAAAAATAGAGGCTTCCTGTTGAGTTGGAGCATAATCTTCTTCTGTTAACTGAAGGCCCTCTTTTATTTTTTTCCATCTATTAGCGTTGCCTAATGCATGAGGCGAGCCCAGTGTTTCTCTATTTGCTTCATCCCATTTCTCGTTATTATTTGACAGCATTATTTTATGATTTTTGGATTTTTCCGTTAAGTTTCTGCTTTGAACGTAATCTTTGTAATCTCTTAGTTCTGATTCAGTAGTAAGCTTTCTGTAAAATGCTCTTAAAGTGAGGGTCTTATGTGCATTTTCTTCAAACTCGACAGACATACCAATTTCAAAAGGTGAATTTTCTTTACAGTTGGAGAACCCTTCACCAAGTCCGCCGGGGCCGGCGAAAAGGTCTATAATTTTAATAGCTTTAATCATTTTTTTGTAATCATTTAATACAGACCTTTAATGGCCTGATAGCACATAGTACTACGAGATAACTATGGGCATTGTTGATAAAAAACCAGAACAAAGATGATGTCTGGTATTAAAAGTAAAAATACTTGCCCTGAAATTATTATTCATAAGGTTATTCACAAATAAGGCTTTAAAATCGCATTCATGACAATAGTCTACCAGGAAAATATGATCTTGTCTTGGACTTCAATAGACAGTTAATTGGCTACTTCCAGCTGTCATAGAAGAATAAACTTAATACTGATCTTAAGTAGAGTGAGGGCTTTATTAATGCAAGTGAATTTTTACAGGTTATTACTAGCGAGGAAGCGATTCAGTTAATGGATGATGCTAGCCGATATTAGAAATGGTTTAAGTGTCAAATTCATCACCGCAGCTAACTTGTAAATATTATCTTTAGGTTTTGCCTGCTTACTTCAGTGTTAGCAAGTAGGTAACGCCTCTAGCCATTTTAGTAGTACCGCTTGATTGTATTTTTCACTGGTACTACTTACAGTACTACTAAAGGTAGGGATTTCAAAAGAATGGTATTAAATGTCTTAGGACATAAAAAAACCCGTAAAACCTTTGGTTATGGGCTTTACGGGTTTTCTTAGAGGGTTATTAAACCCTAATATGGTGCTCGCTACGGGACTCGAACCTGTGACACCTTGCATGTCATGCAAGTACTCTAACCAACTGAGCTAAGCGAGCAGCTGTTGATAAATCAACGAGGGCTATGTTAGCCCCTGAACAATCGCCTTGCAAGTGCTTTTATCTAATTCATTGAGAAATAAGTATTACTTGCTGATTAAAACAACGAAGTGGCTAAATATAGTGCTAAGCCACTAAAATGTTGCTACCTGACTCGTCTCTTCTTGTGCCTGTATGTCATTTTTAATGCGTTGTTGAATGACCTGTAAACGCCAAGCAAGTAATATTGCAGCGGTAGTTAAGCCAATAATAAATCCTATCCAAAAACCATACGGGCCCATTTCAGGGACAATCCAATCTGTTATTCCTAGGATCAAGCCAACGGATAAACCAACGACCCAATATGAAACAAAGGTAATATATAAAATAGATTTGGTGTCTTTATAACCGCGTAATGCCCCTGCTGAAATCACTTGAATGGTATCTGAAAACTGATACACAGAAGCAAGTAACATTAAACTCGCCGCTAATTCTATAACGGGTGCCTCAGTACTATAAATACCTGCAATTTGTGTTCTAAACAGCACAGTTATTAACGCGGTAAAACAAGCGAGTGCTAAGCCAAGTATTATTGAATACTTGGTATAGTCTCTGGCTTGTTTAAAATTCTTATGGCCAACGGCATAACCTACTTTAATGGTTGTCGCGATGGCAATACTTAGCGGTACCATAAAAATTAAGCCGGTAAAGTTTAAGGCAACTTGGTGGCTGGCGACAACTTGCGAGCCAAAAGGGACTAAAATGATAGCGACAATGGCAAAGAGGCTAACCTCAAAAAGTAGTGATAAAGCGATAGGAATGCCTAAGGCAAGAATTGCTTTTATTTCAGCTAACACTGGCCAATAAAAGGCACTAAATAAGTTGGCTTGTTTGAGTACCTTTGAATAAAAGCAATAAATAAGCATACTGATACACATAGACCAGTAAACTAACGCCGTTGCTAAGCCACAGCCGGCACCGCCAAGCGCTGGCATACCAAATTTTCCATAGATAAATATATAGTTTGCTGGAATATTTACCAGTAAACCTATAATGCTGATAATCATGGTCGGTTTAGTGTAGGAGAGGCCTTCTGAATAGTTTCTTAGCACTAAATATATGCAATAGCCTGGTGCGCCCCAGACAATAAAGCCTAGATAGTCAAACATCAATGCTTCAAGATTGCCTTCTAGCGTAACAAGCGGTGCAATTATCGGGGTGAGTATGTAGTACAGGCCTATTAATGATATGCCGAGTAGCAAAGCTATCCACCCGGTTTGATAGGTTTGCTCTACCACATCAGTATATTTTTTTGCACCGGAAAGCTGAGAAACAATAGCCGCCAGCGCCATAATTAATCCGTATATGGTCAATATCAGTGGTAGCCAAATACTATTGGCCACGGCCACTGCGGCTAAGTCAGTAGCACTGACGCGTCCAGCCATAACAATATCGACAAAACCCATTAAGTTTTGAATTAATTGGGCAATTAAAATGGGGTAAGTCAGTTTTAATAAGCTTTTACTATGAGTGCGGAAGTCAGCTAGGTTCATGTCATCGGTAACTTTAATAAAGGGGGAGGGGGAAACGATTATCGAGCATCGTTAAACTGACAGCATAATAGATGAGATAGCTTAAGCAAACAAGGCAAAAAATGTTGAAAAAATAAGGAATGCATTGCTTTATAGCGGCAATTAACTCAACAGTGCATGTGGCTATTAAAGGTGTGGTTAGAATACTTGTTCATCATCACTATCAACGGTTAATTGAATGGTCTTTCTATATTCATCTATGTGTAAATGGTAGTGAATTTCCATGCAGCACGCAGGGCATTCATCGTAGTAGTCTTGATCACCAGCAGAAGCATCTAACGTTGCATGCAAATGGTGGCCACAGTGAGGACAAGTAATGCGTTTTTCACTGAGTTTATTGATCATAGAGCCTCCATAAAGAAAGGGGGAAAAGGTTTTAATGCTTCTTTATTGAGTATGACTATTTTTAATTAAATTACCAAAAAATAGCCGGTGATTTTAGTGCTTATTATCTAGTTCTTTGATCTATATCGTATCTTACGTTGTTAGTGTAATGGTAGTGACATAATTCGTGATAATGCGGCTTTGGCTTGGTCAATATAGATACCACCAAAAATATTAGCGTGATTGAGAATATGGTAAAAATTATAAACTAATTTTCTTTGGCCATAGCCTTCATCTAAGGGGTACTCTGCTTGGTAGCCATGATAAAAGTCGTCAGGGAAATGACCAAATAATTCGGTCATGGCAATATCAACCTCACGGTCACCGTAGTAACAGGCGGGGTCAAAAATCATCGCTTGTTCACCACTAAAACCAGTATTACCTTGCCATAAGTCGCCATGAACTAAACAGGGTGTTACTTGATGATGAAGTAAGGCGTCGTGACAAACTTGGGCTATGTGTTCAATATTTCCGAGCACTATGGAGCGCTCTGATAATAATTGTAATTGCCAAGCAATGCGTTGATCAGCAAAAAAAGTTGTCCAGTTACTACTCCACTGATTCGGCTGAATTGTGCTGCCAATGTAGTTGTCATGTTGCCAACCAAACTGGCCATGACGAGTTTCATAATGCATTTGTGCTAGTTGTTGGCCCAGTTGGTACCAAAGTATAGGTTTCGCTTTACTGAAGTCGATATAATCGAGTACTAAAAAACTCTTATCTAAGCTAGTACCTAAGGTGGTTACCTTTGGACTGGCAATATTCGCTAAGGTGTTAAGTTGTTTTAATGAATAGGCTTCGGCTTGATAGTTTTCTAGGTAGTCTTTGTTATTTATTTTTATAAAATAACAACGCTGGCCATCAGAAACTTTAAAAGTGAGGTTTAATGGCGGCGCTTTATTATCAAGTAAGCTAGTGAAGGCAGAGGCCTTTGTGCCACCGAGAGAAATTTCTTGCGTTGTTGAAATATAAAATGGCTTCCCAGTTTCAATGCTAATGGCTTGTTCAATGCTGTGCCACATAGTTGTCTCCAAGGGTAATTATACCTTTTTAGTACACCTTTTTTAGTATAGCTGCTTTCCTACAGACTGTGACTTAGCTGGACGTGACGTTTTTTGACAATTAGTCATCAGATTCAATGTCTAAATATTGGATTTTATCCGTTACTCCATCCCACTTTTTCGCATCGGTTAGAGCAGGCTTTATTTCGGTGATTCTGGGCCAGTGCTTGGATAATTCAGCATTAAGCTCAATAAACTCTTTTTGGTCTTCGGGTACATCATCTTCTTGAAAAATAGCACCGGCAGGGCATTCAACAGGACATAGGTCACAATCAATACAATCATCAGGGCTAATCACGAGAAAATTAGGCCCTTCATAAAATGCATCAGCAGGACACACTGCCACACAGTCAGTGTATTTACATAATATACAGTTATCGGTTACCACAAATGCCATAGTGTTATCTAAAATCGTTAATATTTATCTTAATAGGGCGTAGATCATACCTTTGTTGCGGGCAATTTCAATCTCTTGTTTCTAAAATGATAGCGTACAGGTAAAATAGTGAAAAATATTACTCTTCCTAATGCTGGATCTTACAGAATGATTCGTTTAACCAATATTAAACTCGCCCTTGACCACCAAGAGCACGAACTTGAACAAGCCATTTTAACTAAGTTATCAATTAAAAATGATCAATTAGTTAATTTTACAATGTTTAAACGTGGTTATGATGCACGCAAGAAAAATAAGATCTTCCTGATTTATACCCTTGATGTAGAAACCAATATTAATGAAGAGTTACTGGCAAAATTTAGTGATGATACTCAGGTAAAAGCAACGCCAGATATGGCTTATAAATTTGTTAGCCAAGCACCAAAGAACCTTAAAAACCGTCCTGTTGTTATCGGTATGGGACCTTGTGGTTTGTTTGTTGGGTTAGTATTAGCTCAAATGGGCTTTAATCCTATTATTCTAGAGCGCGGCCAAGAAGTTAGACAGCGCACCAAAGATACTTTTGGTTTCTGGCGTAAAAAAATATTAAATACTGAATCTAATGTGCAATTTGGTGAAGGCGGTGCTGGGACTTTCTCTGATGGTAAGCTCTATAGCCAAGTTAAAGATCCTAAGCATTACAGTCGTAAAGTCTTAAATGAGTTTGTTGCCGCAGGTGCACCGGAAGAAATCCTTTATGTAAGCAAACCTCATATTGGCACTTTTAAACTGGTTACTATGGTTGAGAAAATGCGTGCTGAAATTTTTGAACTTGGCGGTGAAGTTCGCTTTAACCAGCGAGTAGATAAGATTCACTTTACTGATGTTGATGGTAATGAATGTACTACCGAAGGTATTGAAGGTTACCAAAACAAACAAGTAACGGGTTTAACACTTTCTAATGGCGATTATATTGAAACTAATCATATCGCTTTAGCTATTGGCCATAGTGCTCGTGATACCTTTGAAATGTTATTTGATGAAGGTGTTTACATTAAAGCTAAGCCATTTTCTGTTGGCTTTCGCATTGAACATGAGCAAGCAGTTATTGATGAAGCACGTTTTGGTAACAATGCCGGTAATGAAATATTAGGCTCGGCCGATTATAAATTAGTGCATCACTGTAGCAATGGCCGCTCGGTTTATAGCTTTTGTATGTGTCCTGGTGGCACTGTTGTTGCCGCGGCATCTGAAGAAGGTCGCTTAGTGACTAACGGTATGAGTCAATATTCTCGTCATGAACGTAATGCTAATAGTGCAATTGTTGTTGGCATTGAGCCTGAAGATTTCATGACTAGTGAATTTGCCAGTGAACGCGACTACGTTCTAGCTGGTATCGACTTTCAGCGCAGATTAGAAGAAAAAGCTTATAAATTGGGTGGCGGAAACTATGATGCACCCGTACAACTTGTTGGTGACTTCCTTGCTGGGCGTAAAAGCGGCGACCACGGTAGTGTAACGCCATCGTATAAACCTGGTGTTACTTATTGCGATTTAAGTGAAAGTCTACCTGATTATGCTATAGCGGCAATTAGAGAAGCGCTACCTGCTTTTGATAAGAAAATAAATGGCTTTTCAATGGCAGAGGCAACTTTAACCGCAGTAGAAACGCGCACGTCATCACCTATTCAAATTACTCGCGATAAAGTAACCATGCAAAGCCTTAACACTCAAGGCTTGTACCCGGCGGGCGAGGGAGCTGGTTATGCGGGTGGTATATTATCCGCTGCGATTGACGGTATTAAAATTGCCGAAGCAATGGCGCTTTCAATAACAGCAGAACAAGAAGCTTAATGATATTTTGAGGCTAAAGCTATATTAGTTAAAGTCTATTCATTGAGCTCTATTGCTTAAGGTCAATAGATGAAGGTATTACTGATAATTCAGTAATACCTTCAATTTCTTGTTGTTGCCATTTTTCTGCTGGCAACTGACGTCTAATATTACGCATACTTTTCCAAATTGATTTCAGCGCTAAATGATCCGCCAACCATGTTGGTATGTCCCCGCGACCATCTGCAATAAACCTATATTCAATAACTATATCTGCTTGCCTGTTGGCAGTGGCATCACCTGCTATTCGCTGAGGTGTGATTTTCCAATGAGCATTATGAATTTTTACTTTTAAATAATCGTCAATATTGCTTACTGCTAACGGACTGGCTTTATCTGCAGTCATAGCACCAATATCTGTTATGTTGATCTCAACACTGAGATCATCGTTTTGCCAATAAATGGAACTGAGTATTAATATTCGAGGCTTAAAAGGCCAGATTTTGGCTAATTTAATATAAAAGCTATGTTCTGTGGCTGAGTATTGCTGAATGATTTTACTTTCTCGGGCATTAATCAACCAATTTTGCGTGTTACTGACATCTTGCAAAAATAATAAGAAGCCGGCGAGACTTGAATTAACAGTCGTTGTCGCTTTAATTTCAATAAGTTGTTGCTCAGCTAGACCATCGAGTGTCACTGCACGATAACTGACACTTTGTGTACTGGTCTTTTTCCATAATTTCCATGGTGCTTCTGAGGCATTGACACATTGTTGGGCGAGATAAAAAATAAGTGCAGTAAGGAAGAGTAATCTTTTCACCAATACCAGCTAGTTGTTAATTGCTTTCATAATACTATCACTGATTTATTGGTAAAGTGCTATGCAGACTTTTTTCCAAAAGCTGGGGGGATTTTTGTTTTGCTATTTTGAATAGTAAAAAGTGTTTAAATCTTATTGAAAAGCCTTGTTTAAAAAAGGTAAGGCTTTTACAATTGGCGGTGAAAATTAAATTTATCAAAAAGAGCTTATGGCTCTTTTTTATGTTCAGGACGAACGGAGCTATTTTTAAGTTTAGCTAAGCACACGTAGACGGTACAGGAAGTACCTTATTAGATAATGCAGGAGCAATTATCCTGAGCACATTATCCTGAGCAAGGTGCTGCTCAATAAGAACACATAAAAGCATAAGCATATTGCTTAATCATTTAAATACTATATAAAAATTCAAGCGACGCTTCGTATGCGCCGCCACTGAATAAGGAAAAACATGCCTGTAATTACTCTTCCGGATGGTTCAACTCGTTCATTTGATAATAGCGTTTCTGTAATGGACGTTGCCCTTGATATCGGCCCTGGTCTTGCTAAGGCAACCATTGCTGGCCGTATCGACGGTAATCTTGTTGATGCGTGTGAATTAATTACTCAAGACGCTTCTTTACAACTTATCACCAGTAAAGATAGTGAAGGTCTTGAGATCATTCGTCACTCATGTGCACATTTATTAGGGCATGCAATAAAACAGTTATACCCAAATGTTAAAATGGCTATCGGTCCTACGATTGACAATGGCTTTTATTATGACATTGATCTTGATGAGTCAATTACCGAAGACGACTTAGTTAAAATTGAAAAACGCATGACTGAACTTGCGCGTACAGCTTATCAAGTTGTTAAGAAAACTGGCACTTGGCAAGATGCGTATGACGCCTTCACCGAACGTGGTGAAACATACAAATTACAAATTCTTGATGAAAACATCGAGAAGACTGATATGCCTGCTTTATATCATCATGAAGAATACGTTGATATGTGTCGTGGTCCTCATGTACCAAGCATGCGCCATTGTCATCATTTTAAATTAATGAAAGTTGCCGGTGCTTATTGGCGTGGCGATTCAGACAACAAAATGTTGCAACGTATCTACGGCACAGCATGGGCAGATAAAAAGCAATTAAAAGCTTATATCGTGCGTTTAGCTGAAGCTGAAAAGCGTGATCACCGTAAAATAGGTAAAACGTTAGATTTATTCCATTGGCAAGAAGAAGCGCCAGGCATGGTGTTTTGGCATAATGATGGTTGGACTATCTATACTGAGTTAGAGAAGTTTATTCGTGAAAAATTACACGAATATGATTATGACGAAGTCAAAGCGCCAATGATGATGGACAGAAGTCTTTGGGAAAAGTCTGGTCACTGGGATAAGTATAAAGACGGTATGTTTACTACTACCTCTGAAAAGCGTGAATACGCGATTAAACCGATGAACTGTCCTGGTCATATACAAATCTTTAACCAAGGTTTAAAATCATACCGCGATTTACCACTACGTATAGCAGAGTTTGGTTGTTGTCATCGTAATGAGCCATCAGGGTCTTTACATGGTTTAATGCGCGTACGTGGTTTTACTCAAGATGATGCCCATATTTTCTGTATGGAATCTCAAGTGCAAGATGAAGTTAAAAAATGTATCGAGATGGTTTACGATGTATACAGTTCATTTGGCTTTGAAGACATCATTGTTAAATTATCAACACGCCCTGAAAATCGCATTGGTAGTGATGAAATTTGGGATAAAGCCGAAGCTGGCTTAGCACAAGCTTTAACCGACAGTAATATTGAGTTTGAATATTTACCTGGTGAAGGTGCATTCTACGGTCCAAAAATTGAATTTACCTTAATGGATTGTTTAGGTCGTGCTTGGCAATGTGGTACAGTGCAGCTCGATTTCGCTTTACCAGAGCGTTTAGGTGCAACTTATGTTGGTGAAGACAACGAAAGATATACTCCGGTAATGATCCACAGAGCTATTTTAGGTTCATTAGAACGCTTTATTGGTATTTTAATCGAAGAGTATTCAGGTAAATTCCCAACGTGGTTATCGCCGACTCAAGCGATAATTATGAACATTACCGATAAACAAGCGCCATATTGTAAAGAAATCGTTAAAAAACTCAAAGAAAATGGCTTTAGAGCAAAACAAGACTTGAGAAATGAGAAGATAGGCTTTAAAATCCGCGAGCACACTTTGAAGAGAGTTCCTTACCTTTTAGTTGTCGGTGACAAAGAAATGGAAGCAGGTGAAATTGCTGTACGATCTCGAAGTGGTGAAGATTTAGGTAAAATGTCGGTTGATGACTTTATTGCTAAGTTATCTGATGAAGTGAAAACTCGTCAGGCAACGTTAAACTAGCAATAAATCGTATACGGATACTATAAAAGTAAATTAGTCTGTCTTTTATGTAATTAAGCATTAAGAGGTAGAAATTAAATAAAAAGCTAAAATGAGTTCTTTGGAGGAACATGGCTATTAAAGGTGGACAACGAGGCGGGCGTAAAGAGCCAGCTCATCGTTTAAATGAGTTAATTACAGATATCCCAGGCAACGAAATTCGTTTAATTAAGTTTGACGGAGAGCCAGGTGGCATCGTTACATTTGATGAAGCAATGGACCAAGCAGATGATGCTGGTGTTGATCTTGTTGAAATTAGCCCTACTGCTAAACCACCCGTTTGTCGTGTGATGGATTACGGCAAGTTTATCTATGAAAAAGCTAAAGAGCAAAAAGAGCAACGTAAAAACCAGAAACAAATACAGGTTAAGGAAATTAAATTCCGTCCTGGTACAGATGAAGGCGATTATCAGGTGAAATTACGTAACCTGAAACGCTTTTTAGAAGGGGGTGATAAAGTCAAAGTGACTTTACGTTTCCGTGGTCGTGAAATGGCACACCAACAACTCGGTTTAGACTTGTTAACTCGCGTTAAAAACGATTTAGCAGAGCTTACCGTGCTTGAGTTCTTCCCGCGTAGAGCGGAAGGGCGTCAAATGGTGATGGTATTAGCACCTAAAAATAGATAAAACTTGGTTTGACAAGTAATTGGCTTTTACTTCTTTTTTGAATGAAAAGCGAATTCACCAACTTTATCTTTACGCTGGTAGTACAGGCTTGCAAGTAAAGTAATAGGTTTTATGAAAATAAAAACATTACTTTCGCCCTCGCTACTTAATATTTGGCATACATCCATCTTTTTAAAAAGATGATGTACTTTTGAGAGTAATCCCATGCCTAAAATGAAAACCAATAAAGGTGCTGCAAAGCGCTTTAAAAAAACAGCCAATGGCTACAAGTTCAAACAAGCTGGCCTTCGTCATATCTTGACTAAGCGTCGTACTAAAGTTAAGCGTCATCTTCGTGCTAAAAGCATGATCGCCGCATCTGACATTAAGTCAGTTAAAAAACTTTTACGTCACGGTTAATTAGGAGATATAGAAAATGGCTAGAGTAAAACGTGGTGTACAAGCTCGTGCACGTCACAAAAAAGTTCTAAAGCAAGCTAAAGGTTATTACGGAGCACGTAGCCGTGTTTATCGTGTTGCTTTCCAAGCAGTAACTAAAGCAGGTCAATACGCTTACCGCGATCGTCGTCAACGTAAACGTCAATTCCGTCAGCTTTGGATCGCTCGTATTAACGCAGCAGCTCGTCAAAATGGTTTATCTTACAGCAAGTTCATTAATGGTCTTAAAAAGGCTTCTATTGAAATTGATCGTAAGATCCTAGCTGACATCGCAGTATACGATAAAGCAGCATTCACTTTCTTAGTTGAAAAAGCGCAAGCTTCTTTAGCTGCTTAAGTAACAGAATGTAAGCTTAGCTAAACTTTAGTTAAGCTTGAAAAAAGGACGCTTTATAGCGTCCTTTTTACTTTTAAGAGAATAAAATAATCGATCTAATGCTTAATTAAACTTATTTAATGTGAAAACCCTAAAGTAACGTTAATTAAGCAGTATCCTTTCTTAAACAATCCCCTTACTAAACAGTAAGTTTTCAAAAAGGCTGAAAACAACTGTGAATATACAAGAGAATGAACTATGAACCTAGCTGATAAAGTTTTAGCCGTTAATAATGACCTGCCAATTCGAACTGATGCCCCTGTACATAGCGGTAAAGTTCGCTCTGTTTATTGGTTAACCGAAACAGATAGCAAGCGCCTTATTAAAGAAAAAGGCTATGATGTACCGAGTGACACGGCTTTAGCTATTATGGTGATCAGCGATCGGATATCAGCTTTTGATTGTATTTGGACGGGTGAAGATGGCATGCGTGGTGTACCAGGTAAAGGTGCCGCATTAAATGCTATTTCAAACCACTGGTTTAAATTATTTAAAGATCAAGGTTTAGCTGATAGTCATATTTTAGATATTCCTCACCCATTCGTATGGATTGTACAAAAAGCCAAACCGGTAATGATTGAAGCCATTTGTCGTCAATATATTACGGGTTCTATGTGGCGCAGTTATGTAAAAGGTGAGCGTGAATTTTGTGGTATTGAGTTGCCTGAAGGCTTAGCAAAAGACAGTAAGTTAACAAGCTTACTGCAAACGCCATCTACCAAGGGGATATTAGAAGGTATACCCGGTGTTCCTGCCGTTGATGATGTCAATATTACCCGTAAAAACATTGAAGATAATTTTTCTGCATTTAACTTTAAGTCAGTTGATGACATCGCGCTTTATGAGAAACTACTGACCGAAGGTTTTGATGTTATTTCTACCGCTTTAGCTAACATTGACCAAGTTTTTGTAGATACTAAGTTTGAATTTGGTTACGTAAAAGATATAGCGGGCAATGACAAACTAATTTATATGGATGAAGTGGGCACACCAGATTCATCTCGTATATGGGATGGTGAGCAATACCGCGCTGGCAATGTAGTCGAAAACTCAAAAGAAGGTTTCCGTCAGTTGTTGTTAAATCACTTTCCAGATGCTGATATTTTACTCAATAAAGACCGGATGAATGAGCGTGAAGCATTAGCACGTGATAATAAGCTACCTTTGTCAGTACTTATGGATGTTTCAAAGACTTATATCAGTATTGCTGAAAAAATAACCGGTGATAAAATTGTCTTATCGGATAACCCGAAAGCAGAAATTATTACTATCTTGCGTGAGCAATACCAGTTAATCGATTAGCACTCTTTAGCTTTTGATTTCTTAGCTTCTGATTTCTTAGCTTTTTAGTTCGTAGTAAAATAAAACCCAGCAAATTGCTGGGTTTTTGCTATTTATGTTCAGGTGAATTATCACTCGGCCAAGATAAGCCAAACTTTGCTAGTTCGGTTAACTCTGCCTGCTTATTATTAGGGTTTGTTAACTTGATCACTCTTGATTTTTTAAACTTAGTGAGTGGAAAAGCATGTTGGGTTAATTGATGGTTTTGCATGTAATCATCATAGGCGCCAGAGTCATAAAGGCGTTGTAAGCCTAGAATTAACCTTTTGGCTAACTGTTTATTATTATTTTTGACAAAGAAATGCATGGTAAGTGGGTATTGAATAATTAAGTCTTGGTAAAAGATAAGATTTGGAAAGCTGTTTTGTACTACGGCCAATTCAGCTTTACCTTCAAAAATACTTAAGGGCAAATAATCACACCGGTTTAACGCTACCATGTGTAACATAGCATCAAAGTAACCTACACGGGCAACTGACTAGACCAGCATGCTCTAATACATCAGCATCAGGCCAGTGTAGCCCCTGACAGGCAATTAATTTGCTTAAGTCTTTGACAGAATGAATAGCGGAGAATTTATTTTTGTCTTGCTGGCGGATTATCATACCGCGCCAACCTAAACCACCGCGAAATAAAGGAAAAGGTACTTTATTAACTTCAGACTCACGAGTATCTGAATTTCCAGCCCAGACCACATCATAAAATGCGCCTAATGCTAACAACTTTAGCATTCTTTCTTGGCCAGGGAAGGGGACAGTTTGTAAAACAGAGAAACCATATTCATCTGCTGTTTCGATTAAGACAAGGCGTAGTAAGCCAATAAAATAATCGTGACTGGCATCATCAGGCTTTTGTTTTCCAGCTGTTGTCACCGTTGTTACGGCAAAACAATCAACTACAACAAGCAACAACAAAATAATCAAAGCTTTCATTGCTAATCCCTATGAGGGCGTTTGTAGCAATTATAGTTTAGCTTTGAACGCTTTGTCAGTTACTTGTTACAGATTTGATAAGCTAAATACTACTTACCACCATTTTTAATTATGGCACGGGCCATTTCATCAGCAATAATACCAGTAGGCCTATTTTGAGTATCAGCCTTAGTGTAAATATCTAATAGGGTATGATAAATTTCTTCGACTTTTAGCGTCGATTTCTTAGCATCGTAGTTACTTTCAAATGATACATTGATGATACCGCCAGCATTAATAACATAATCGGGCGCATATAATATGCCACGGTCTACTAGTGCTTTATCATGGCGAGGCTCAGCTAGTTGGTTATTAGCACAACCTGCAACGATTACGGCTTTCAATCGAGATATGGTTTCATCATTGATGGTGGCACCTAATGCACAAGGGGCATAAATATCAACGTCTTGATCATAAATTTCATCTAAACCGACAACCTTAGCATCAAACTCAGTAGCCGCCATATCTAAGGCCGTTTGGTTGATATCGGTGATAACAAGCTTTGCCCCAGCTTTATGTAGGTATTCACATAAAAGATAGCCAACACTGCCTAGGCCTTGAATAGCCACTTTAAGACCGGTTAAATCATCACGATTAAGTTTATGTTTGACCGATGCTTTGATACCTAGGAAAGTTCCAAGGGCGGTAAAAGGCGCCGGGTTACCACTTTTACCTTCAGTACCGGTGACAAACGGGGTGACGCTATTAGCAATAGCGATATCACTGGTGGTAATATTGACATCTTCAGCGCTTAAGTAGCGGCCATTTAGACTATTTAATGCTTCACCAAAGGCTTTAAAAAGCGCTTCAGATTTAAGTGTTTTAGCATCACCAATAATTACTGATTTACCACCACCCATAGATAAACCCGCTAAAGCATTTTTATAGGTCATGCCTTTCGATAGGCGTAATACATCAACGAGAGCTTCTTCATCACTGGCATAATCCCACATTCTACAGCCGCCTACGGCAGCACCCAGTTTGGTACTGTGCACGGCAATAATTGCTTTTAGTCCACTTGCAGCATCACTGCAATACACTACTTGTTCGTGATCGTCAAAATCAGGTAAATCAAATAAAGCCATCGTTATCTCTCCATTTTTTCTTGCTAGAAAAGGCAATTTAAATGTGTTGTAATGTTGTGAAGGAACGATAGCACCTAGAAAATAGCCAAGCTAGTCACTGAAAAATTAAGAATTTAATATTAGGGTGCAAGCTGTAAGCGAAAAGATACAACTTGCCCAAAATCAATGACAAACTTAGCGCTGCTATAAATGACTAACCCAAGATAAATTAGAATTATTAGAGAGTTAAAATGACCAAAGCAGTACAGATGACAGAAGAGCAACAAAAGCAGTGGATAAAAGAGCAATATCAAAGAGCCACTAAATATTTAGCGGAAAAAGGCATTGTTACCAATAGTGTTAAAGTCGAAGATAGTCGCTATTTAGTACCTTTGTTGGCGTTATGGAAATTAACGTCACTGGATGGTAAAAAGTTTTGGGTATTATGTGGTGATTTACCTAGCGATCACAGCAGTATTGAGGTAGCACCGAATGCTCGTGATGCCTTGAGACACTTTTCGCTAAAATGGCAGATGCAAGCAGAAAATCTGTTACAAGCAAAAAATGCCGAGCAACACGATTTTGCTCAGTTATTAATTGGCCGTGCCGATGGTTTGTATAAACTTTATGAAGATGAGTCTTTGTGGCAAGCTAAATAATAGTAAGTTAATGACTTAGGTAGTACTTAGCCTTTTCTACATGGCAAGCTGCCTTAGTTATCGTGCATGCCATACGTTGCTTTGGCATGCCAGCCACCATATAAACTGAGCCAATGGGGTAAAAGTCATGTTGAGTAAAGTAATCTACTTTATCTAACGGACTGGAAATAAAAACTTCCTTGAGCATGAGTTTACGTGCGATACCAAATAAGCCCTGCATAATAAAGCTATCAATTTCTTTACTTCTATAGCCCATAACCACGGCAATACGGCTTATTTCCCCTTGTGGAGATATACGGCCTGTAGCAATAGGATCTTGGTTGTTATCGTCACATACTAGCATGTGGTAAGCGGTACGATCACCTTGATCAAATTCAATTTTTCTAGGAATGCGTCTTTCACAGACAAATACTTTTTCACGAATATTTCTTAGTAGTGGTGCAGCTTGTTGCCATTTTACTTGGCTAATACTGTAAGACATTTATTTGACCCAATATAACTAGAAAAGGTGTAAACCTGAAGTACATTCAGACTAGTTAATAACTGCGGCTATTGCCAATAGAGATGTGTCTTTTTTTGTTTTTTTATTTTCGATTTTGTTAATCAGGAAATAGAGCAATATTCTTTAGCACATAAGCTCGGAAAATAGATATAAAAAAAGAAGGCAAAGCCTTCTTTTTTTAGGTTGTCATCAAATGATAAAACTGATTATTTTAATTCATCAATAAACGCAACTGCACGGCCAATATAGCTCGCAGGAGTCATTTCACATAACAGTGCTTTAGCATGATCGGGTAATTCAAGGGTCATAATAAACGCACGCATTGAGTCACCGTTAACACGCTTACCACGAGTTAGGTCTTTTAATTTTTCGTACGGCTTTTCAATACCGTAACGACGCATTACTGTTTGAATAGGCTCTGCTAATACTTCCCAGTTGCTGTCTAATTCAGCGGCTAAGTTGGCTTCATTAACTTGTAGCTTGCTGATACCTTTTAATGTTGCGCCGTAAGCGATCATTGCATGAGCAAAACCAACACCTAAGTTTCGTAAAACAGTTGAGTCGGTTAAATCACGTTGCCAGCGAGAAATTGGTAATTTCTGTGCTAAGTGAGTAAATAATGCATTAGCAATACCTAAGTTACCTTCTGAATTTTCGAAATCGATAGGGTTAACTTTATGTGGCATAGTTGATGAACCAATTTCACCAGCAATTGTTCTTTGCTTGAAGTGACCCATAGCAATGTAACCCCAGATATCACGATCAAAATCGATTAATATGGTATTAAAACGTGCAATAGCATCAAATAGCTCAGCAATGTAATCATGCGGTTCAATTTGTGTAGTAAATGGGTTGAATGATAAACCTAATGAAGTAACAAATTCATTAGCGTATTCATGCCAATCAACCTCTGGGTAAGCACTAAGGTGAGCATTGTAGTTACCTACAGCGCCGTTAATTTTACCTAATAGTTCAACCTTAGCGATTTGTTCACGTTGACGTTGTAAACGTACATACACGTTAGCCATTTCTTTACCTAAGGTACTAGGTGAAGCTGGTTGTCCGTGAGTACGACACATCATAGGAATAGTTTTGTATTCAATCGCAAGCGCTTTGATAGCCGCTAAAATTTTGTCCATCTCTGGCAATAATACTTGCTCACGACAGTCATTCAACATTAAACCATGAGATAAGTTGTTGATATCTTCAGAGGTACAAGCAAAGTGAATAAATTCAGTTACTGCGTGTAATTCAACGTTATCGGCAATTTTATCTTTTAAGAAATACTCAACCGCTTTAACGTCATGGTTAGTTGTTGCTTCAATTTTTTTAATGCTTAAAGCATCTGCTTCGCTGAAGTCAGTAACAATTGCATCTAAAGCTGCATTTGCTTGCGCTGAAAATGCTGGAACTTCGGCAATAGCACTCGTTTCGGCAAGTTTTTGTAACCAACGTACTTCTACCGTAACACGGTATTTAATTAAGCCAAATTCACTAAAGATTGGGCGTAATGATTTTACTTTGCTGCCATAACGACCATCGACTGGTGATATAGCACTTAATGCTGAAAGTTCCATAATGTTTTCCTAGGTTATATGTAGGTTATATTAATATTCTCTGTAACTTACTGGTGAAGTGACAGAGCTAAATAGTGCTTAAGTTGTTATTAATTTTCATGGCTATGCACTTGGCTCAAGATCGTCATCCCCGTGATGTTTTAATCGGGGATCCAGTGTATAAAGAGCAATGGATCTTCGATCAGAGACTTCGAAGATGACGTTTACAAAGAGTTCCGGAGTAAACTACATAGGCATGTTAATTTTTTATAAAGTTTCTACTAAATTCTGTTGAGTAATGATTTAGCCGTATCGACTATTTTTTTGCGACTAAACAATATATGACGTCTTTTACCGCCTACTTGTCGCCATAATACCGCAGCACGTATGCCTGCTAATAATAACGCTCTTATTTTATATTGATTTATATTCTGCTTTAAAATACTTGGTTCGCCAGTCACCTGAATTTTATGACCTAATGGGCTAATGATATCGCTGTAAATACTGGCGAAACTGGCAATTAATGTCTCGCTTGTTATTGCGTAATGTTCACGTTGTCGCTCAGTTGCGTTGATACGCTCACCCAATGCATTGAGTTGCTGAGGTTGTTTAGCAAGACGTCTTTCTAAGTTAATTAAACTAATGATATAACGGGTAAACTCAGGATCTTTTTGTTTGCTTGAGCTTGCTGTATCACTACCTAAATGGCTGACTAACAGTTCTAGCCCTTTTTTAATATTACTGAGTTTACCGCCGTAAACCGCTAAGGTATTTTCTGGCGATGTTTCTATAATACTCTGTAATAACACACTGAATTCTTCATCAGTGATATGGCCTGTACGTGATACTTGTTGTACATGATAAGCAACTTGGCAAATAACGGCAAAGGTAATCGTTTGATCTTTCATTTTCTCTCTAGCTTTTGGCTTATATTGGCTTAGACGATGTTAATTGTTAACAACTAACGAATGAGGGTATCAATAATACCGCCACCTAAACAGACATCACCTTGATAAAACACTACTGATTGTCCAGGAGTAACTGAGCTTTGTGCTTCGTTAAAATCAATTTGGTATTCTTGTTTATCACTACTTATACTTGCGTCATTAGTTAAAGGCGTTACCGTACAAGCCACATCTTCTTGGCGATAACGGGTTTTAACCGTGCATTGAATGCTGTTAACTAATGCTTTTCTATCAACCCAGTGCAATTGATTGGCAATTAAACCTTTAGAGAAAAGGCGAGGGTGGTTGTGACCTTGACCAACAATTAAGACATTACGTAATAAATCTTTTTCAACAACGTACCAAGGCGCTTCACCGGCATCAGCTAAACCACCGATGCGTAAGCCTTTTCGTTGGCCTAAGGTGTGATACATAAGACCATCGTGATGGCCGACGGCAACACCTTCGGCTGATTCAATAATTCCTGGCTTAGCAGGTAAGTATTGACCGAGAAAGTCTTTGAACTTACGCTCTCCAATAAAGCAAATGCCAGTACTGTCTTTTTTATTATGAGTTACTAGACCTGCTTTTTCAGCGATAGCGCGTACTTCAGGCTTTTCAATATGACCGACAGGAAATAAGGTTTGAGATAATTGCTTTTGGTCTAAAGTGTAAAGAAAGTAACTTTGGTCTTTATTATTATCAAGACCTCGTATCATCATCCAAGCATCATCACGAAACTCACGTTGCACATAATGTCCGGTGGCAATGTAATCAGCGCCTAGGTCTTCACAGGCAAACTCTAAAAAAGCTTTGAACTTAATTTCTTTATTACACATGATATCGGGGTTAGGAGTACGTCCAGCTTTATATTCCTCAAGGAAATACTCAAAAACATTGTCCCAATATTCGGTAGCAAAATTGATAGTGTGTAATTTAATACCTAGTTTGTCACAAATAGCCTGGGCATCTTCTAAGTCCTGGGCAGCAGCACAATACTCTTCAGTATCATCTTCTTCCCAGTTTTTCATGAACAAACCTTCTACTTGATAACCTTGCTCTTTTAGCAAGTAAGCAGAAACAGAAGAGTCGACACCACCTGACATACCAACAATGACTTTGGTTTCTTCAGGGGCTTTATTTTTTGAGGCAGTTAACATGTTTGTTTGACCAATAGACTTTAAAAATTAAGTGCGTTAATTAATTGCACTAAGTATTTACACTGAAATTAGAAGCGCAAAATTATAACACGCACGACTAGCAGGATATAGATTAAAGATTAGATTTTAGCTGTGACAAGGGTATTTTATTACCCGCTAAGTAATCTTCAATGCACTCCAGTACCATGGAACTGCGCAATTGCTGACCTTTTGCTTTTATTTGCTCAAGGGTAAGCCAATGGGTGGCCATTATTTCACTGTCTTGAGGTTGGCCGGTCAGCCACTGTTCTAATTCGATGACAAAACAAAAACGTAAAAAATACAGCTGTAGGTCGGGTCGATGAAAATAATAAATGCCGCATAGGTAATCTGGCTCTAAGTTTAAGCCCGTTTCTTCGAGTACTTCTCGTTTTATTGCCGTAGTGAGACTCTCACTTTCTTCTAAGTGCCCAGCAGGCTGATTAAAAACCACTTGGTTATTATCTAATTCTTCAACAAATAAGAACTTACCTTGGTGATGAATAACAGCAGCAACGGTGGTGTTGGGCTTAAATTGCTGTGCACCATGGTCGTTTCTATCATGCTCATGTATAGCAGGTGAAGTATTGGACTTATTGCTCAACTTTATATTCTCCATTAGCAATATCATCTAAGGTCCAATTGCCGATGCGATATCTAATGAGGCGCAAGGTAGGAAAACCAATATTTGCTGTCATGCGTCTAACTTGCCTATTACGGCCTTCTGTTATGGTAATTTCCAGCCAAGTGGTTGCAATACTGGCACGTTCTCTTATTGGCGGAATACGCGGCCAAACTTTAGGCTCAAGTATTATTGCAACTTTAGCGGGTTTAGTCATACCGTCTTTTAATTCAACGCCTTGGCGTAACTTCGCTAAATCTGTCTCTGTAGGAGCACCTTCAACTTGCACCCAATAGGTTTTCTCAGTTTTTTTAACCGGATTGGCTATTTGATGTTGTAACTTACCGTCATTGGTTAACAGCAATAAGCCTTCACTGTCTCTATCAAGTCGTCCCGCCGCATAGACACCAGGTATAGTAATAAAGTCTTTTAATGTACGGCGATTATTCTCATCAGTAAATTGGCATAAAACATCGAAAGGTTTATTGAAGAGGACGATTTTTCGCTCTCCCTCTACTGGTCGTACCTTTAGAGGTGAATTGGCCTTATGTCTTGAATAGCCTTTGTTGTGCTTCATTATTGCGCTAAATTCCCTTAAAAAAATTGAATGGCTTTTTTCTTGGCTATATTAATACGCTTTGAATTACTATACTATGCGCGCGAAAAATAAATTTTTAGCTTGAGTGAATTATAATTAATTTTTATTGAATTTTTATGCGAACACTCAAGCATTTAGCTAATTAATGTAGGAATCTCAATGAGCACTGATAACTCAAAAATCATTTATACTATTACCGATGAAGCACCTGCCTTAGCAACGTATTCTTTATTGCCAATTATTCAAGCTTATACAGCTTCTTCAGGCATTAACGTTGAAACACGTGATATTTCATTAGCGGCTCGTATCTTAGCTAACTTTCCAAAATACTTAACCCAAGAGCAACGCGTTGATGATGCATTGACTGAGTTAGGTGAATTAGCAAAAACGCCAGAAGCAAATATTATCAAATTGCCAAATGTTTCAGCGTCTATTCCACAATTAGAAGCGGCTATTAAAGAATTACAAGCAAAAGGTTATGATTTACCTAATTATCCTGCTGAACCACAAAATGAAGCAGAACAGTCTATTAAGTTAACTTACGCGAAAGTATTAGGCTCAGCGGTTAACCCGGTATTACGTGAAGGTAACTCTGACCGCCGTGCTCCTGCTTCTGTTAAGCAATACGTACGTAATAACCCTCACTCAATGGGCGCTTGGTCTAAGCAAACTAAATCTCATGTTGCTCATATGGCATCGGGTGATTTTTATGGTAGTGAAAAATCAGTAACTATTGATGGTGCTACTAAGGTAAATATTGAATTTGTTGCTCAAAACGGTGATGTAACCTTATTAAAATCAAAGTTACCTTTACTTGATAAAGAAATTATTGATACTGCAGTGATGAGTAAATCTGCCTTGATAGAATTCTTTGAAACTGAAATCAATAAAGCCAAAGAAGAAGATGTCTTATTATCATTGCACTTAAAAGCAACCATGATGAAAGTTTCAGATCCAATCATGTTTGGTCACGCAGTGAAAGTGTTCTATAAAGATGTATTTGCTAAGCATGCTGCTACTTTTGAACAATTAGGTGTAGACGCTGATAACGGTATTGGTGATGTTTACGCTAAAATCGCCCGTTTACCTGCGGAGCAAAAAGCAGAAATTGAAGCAGATTTACAAGCGGTTTATGCTACTCGCCCAGAAATGGCTATGGTTGATTCAGATAAAGGCATTACCAACTTACATGTACCAAGTGATGTCATCATTGATGCGTCAATGCCAGCAGCACTTCGTGCTTCAGGTATGATGTGGGGACCAGATGGTAAGCAAAAAGATACTAAATTTATGATCCCTGATCGTAACTATGCGGGTGTATTCTCAGCGGTAGTAGATTTTTGTCGTGAAAACGGTGCTTTTGATCCAACGACAATGGGTACAGTACCTAATGTTGGTTTAATGGCGCAAAAAGCCGAGGAATATGGCTCACACGATAAAACTTTCACCATGTCAGGTGCTGGTGTTGTTCGTGTTGTTAATGATAAGGGCGAAACACTGCTTGAACAAGATGTTGCTGAAGGTGATATTTTCAGAATGTGTCAGGTTAAAGATGCACCTATTCAAGATTGGGTTAAATTAGCGGTAACTCGTGCTAAAGCAACTGGAACTCCTACGGTATTTTGGTTAGATGAAAACCGTGGCCATGATGCGCAAATGATCAAAAAAGTTAATACTTACTTAGCTGATCACGATACTAGCGGTTTAGATATTCAAATACTTGAACCGGTAAAAGCTTGTGAGTATACCCTTGCCCGTGTTGCTAAAGGTGAAGATGCTATTTCAGTTACCGGTAATGTTTTACGTGATTACTTAACTGACTTATTCCCAATTTTAGAGCTTGGTACTAGTGCTAAAATGCTTTCAATTGTACCACTAATGAATGGTGGTGGTTTATTTGAAACGGGCGCTGGTGGCTCTGCACCTAAGCATGTTCAACAGTTTGAAAAAGAAAACCACTTACGTTGGGATTCTTTAGGTGAGTTTTTAGCACTTGCTGCTTCACTAGAGCATGTTGCGGTATCGACAGGTAATGCTAAAGCTCAAATATTAGCTGATACTCTAGATGCAGCTACAGGCAAGTTCTTAGATACTAATAAGTCACCATCACGTAAAGTGGGTGAATTAGATAACCGTGGTAGTCACTTCTACCTTGCAATGTACTGGGCACAAGCCCTTGCAGAGCAAACAAAAGATAGTGAGCTTAAAGAAAACTTTACTGGTGTAGCGCAAGCACTAACTAAGCAAGAAGAAAAAATTATTGCTGAATTAAATGCTGCTCAAGGGCCTGCTATTGACCTTAATGGTTATTACTTCGCTGAGACTCAGCTTGTAGAAAAAGCAATGCGTCCTAGCGAAACATTAAATACTATTTTATCAGCGTTACTTTAAGCTAACTAATTGCTTTAAATGCAAAATAGCTAGTGAAAGTGCTATTCAATAGCGCTGTATTAATCAAAAGCTAAGTAGAGATACTTAGCTTTTTTTTTATCTTTTTTTAGATGATATGCTTATTAGACTTTAGTCTAAGTGTTATTTATTCATTTTAGTGATATTGGATATCACTAAATAGTGATTAGTGCCTTGTGCATTTTTGAATTAGTTTAGTAGAGTAACTTTTCTATACTTGTTTAATGTGGAGCTCGTCCTATGACTAATCAAATCATCATTCCCACTACTGGCGATAAAATTACTTTTATTGACGGTAAATTATCAGTACCCAATAATCCGATAATCCCTTTCATTGAAGGTGATGGTATAGGTGTAGATGTTACACCTCCTATGCTTAAAGTTGTTAATGCTGCTGTTGCTAAGGCGTATGCTGGCGATAGAAAAATAGAGTGGTTAGAAGTCTATGCAGGTGAAAAAGCGACTAAAATGTATGATAGTGAAACTTGGCTACCAGAAGAGACATTAAATATTCTTCAAGAATATAAAGTCTCTATCAAAGGGCCACTGACAACACCCGTAGGTGGCGGTATGAGCTCACTAAATGTCGCTATACGACAAATGCTTGATCTTTATGTATGCCAACGTCCAGTGCAATGGTTTACTGGTGTACCAAGCCCAGTAAAAAGACCTGCTGAAGTCGATATGGTTATCTTTAGAGAAAATACGGAAGATATTTATGCTGGCATTGAGTATCAAGCAGGTAGTGATAAAGCTAAAGCCATGATTAAGTTTCTAACTGAAGAAATGGGCGCAAGTAACATCCGCTTTACTGACAATTGTGGCATCGGTATAAAACCGGTATCAAAAGAAGGAAGTCAACGCTTGGTTAGACAAGCGATTCAATACGCAATTGATAATGATAAAGACTCGGTAACTCTGGTTCACAAAGGTAATATTATGAAGTTTACCGAAGGGGCTTTTAAAGAGTGGGGTTATGAACTGGCTCGCGAAGAATTTGGTGCTAGTTTGATTGATGGTGGACCTTGGTGCACGCTCAAAAACCCTAATACAGGTAAAGAAATCATTATTAAAGATGTTATTGCCGATGCCATGTTACAACAAATCTTATTACGACCGGCAGAGTATAGTGTTATTGCCACCTTAAACTTAAATGGCGACTATTTATCTGATGCGCTTGCCGCACAAGTTGGCGGTATTGGAATAGCACCAGGAGCAAATTTAGGCGATGAAGTTGCCGTGTTTGAAGCCACTCATGGCACAGCACCAAAATATGCCGGTAAAAACAAGGTAAACCCAGGGTCTGTTATTCTTTCAGCAGAAATGATGTTAAGACATATGGGCTGGCTTGAAGCTGCTGATTTGCTTCTTAAGGGGATGTCAGGAGCAATCAAAGCGAAAACCGTAACATACGATTTTGAGCGTCTTATGGATGATGCTACCTTAGTTTCTTGTTCAGCGTTTGGTGATTGTATTATTGAACATATGTAGCAGAGGGATTTAGAAGAATAAAAAAACACAGCCAAAGCTGTGTTTTTTTATATTACTTTAGCGCAAAGTCTTTTTTATTCTATTTCGCCTTCAGCTAACTTAATACTTGCTGCGTGGTGACCTTTAGGGCCTTCATTTAGTTCATAATTGACATCTTGTCCGGCTTTTAATGTTCGATATCCATCCATTTCGATTGTTGAATAGTGCGCGAAAATATCTTCCCCGCCACTATCTGGGCGAATAAAGCCAAAACCTTTTGCATTATTAAACCATTTAACTGTACCGTGTGCCATACTTCAACTTCCTTCTATATCCTTTAGTATTCAATTATGTTTAACTTACTTTCCATTGTTAACTCTGTCTAAGAGTCAACAAATCCGAATAAGTAAGTGCATAGACAACAAACTAAGCGACTAAATATTAGTCACCTATAGAATCGTAGATAATTTATAGAATTAGTCAAGGTAAAAACATGTTTTTTTTAACGTTTTTTTAACTTTATTGCATGAAAAGATACAGCAAAAGTAAAAAGTAGAGACTAAGATAAATATATGAGCAACTGGAAAGAGTTATTTGACACCCAAAACATAGTTGAAGAGGCAGTTAGAGAGCAACTAGAAGAGCCGGCTAAATACCATGTTTTTTTACTTAATGATGACTATACCCCGATGGACTTTGTTGTAGACGTATTATGTAATTTTTTTAATAAAAGTGAAGAAGAAGCAACGGATATTATGTTAAATATTCACTATAAGGGAAAAGGTCTTTGTGGCATATATACTGCAGAGATAGCAGAAACAAAAGTTGAACATGTTGTCCAGTACGCTTTTGAAAATCAGCACCCATTAAAGTGTGTGATGACAAAAGCCTAAAGAAAAGGTTGGAGTAGTTATGCTAAACAAAGACTTAGAAATATCACTTAATTTAGCTTTTCGCCAAGCTAAAGAATCTCGCCACGAATTTATGACGGTAGAACATTTACTGTTGGCATTATTAGATAACCCCTCAGCAATTGAAGCGCTTCGAGCGTGTGGTGCTGACCTAGCTAAACTTCGCAAAAGCCTCTTAGATTTTATCGGCGAAACAACGCCAATGATTCCTATAGGGGAAGAAGAACGTGAAACTCAGCCAACGTTAGGATTTCAACGCGTTTTGCAAAGGGCTGTTTTTCATGTGCAATCGTCAGGGAAAAATGAAGTCAGTGGCTCGAATGTATTAGTCGCTATTTTCAGCGAACAAGAATCGCAAGCCGCATATATTTTGAAAAAGTCAGATATTAGTCGTTTAGACATTGTTAATTATATCTCTCACGGCATTGCAAAGGTTGATGACAATGCACCGCAGACACTTGATGGCGAGCAACAAAGCGAAGATGAACCGCGTACCATTGAAAATTTTGCTGTCAACCTTAATGAAGAAGCTATCAAAGGTAATATTGACCCTTTAATCGGTCGAGATGAGGAACTTGAACGTACATTACAGGTTTTGAGTAGACGGAGAAAAAACAATCCGCTTTTTGTTGGTGAAGCAGGCGTTGGTAAAACTGCCATTGCTGAAGGTTTAGCCAATATGATTGTGAATAAACAGGTGCCTGAATTTTTAGCCGATGCGACAATTTACTCTCTTGATATGGGGGCTTTATTAGCCGGTACTAAGTATAGAGGCGACTTTGAGAAACGTTTTAAATCTTTATTGAAAGAGCTTGAAGAAGATAAAAATGCGGTGCTGTTTATTGATGAAATCCATACTATTATAGGTGCGGGAGCGGCCTCGGGTGGTATGATGGATGCATCTAACCTGCTAAAACCACTGCTTTCTGCTGGTAAGGTACGCTGTTTAGGCTCTACTACGTATCAAGAATATCAAAGTATTTTTGAAAAAGATCGTGCATTAGCTCGTCGTTTCCAAAAAATTGATATTCCCGAGCCTAGCGTTGCCGATACCACTAAAATACTGCACGGTCTGAAAGAGAAGTATGAAAGCCATCATGGTATTCGTTATACCAGTAAAGCTCTACATGCAGCTGCTCAGCTATCGGCTAAATATATTAACGAAAGGTTTCTGCCAGATAAGGCCATTGATGTCATTGATGAAGCGGGTGCCAGGCAACAGCTTATTCCGGCTAATAAGCGAAAAAAAGTTATTAATAATGCCGATATAGAAAGTATTGTCGCTAAAATGGCTAGAATCCCTGAGAAATCAGTATCACTCAGTGAAAAGGATCATCTTAAAAACCTTGATCGTAACTTGAAGCTTGTTGTTTTTGGACAAGACCAAGCTATTAGTGAACTTTCATCCGTTATTCGTTTATCTCGAGCTGGCCTAGGCAGTGAAGAAAAGCCAGTTGGCTCCTTCCTCTTTGCCGGACCTACAGGGGTTGGTAAGACGGAAGTAACCCAACAATTAGCTAAAATATTGGGAGTAGAACTGCTTCGTTTCGATATGTCGGAATATATGGAGAAGCACGCGGTTAGTCGACTAATCGGCGCACCTCCTGGGTACGTAGGCTATGAACAGGGTGGTTTACTTACTGATGCTGTTTTAAAACATCCTCATGCTGTTGTATTGCTTGATGAAATTGAAAAAGCACATGAGGATGTATACAACATTCTCTTACAAGTGATGGATCATGGCACTTTAACGGACAATAATGGTCGAAAAGCTGACTTTAGAAATATTATCTTAGTGTTAACAACAAATGCCGGCGTACAGGAAACAGTGCGTCAATCTATTGGCTTTAAACAACAAGACCACAGTCTTGATGCATTAAGTGAAATTAATAAGATATTTTCACCTGAGTTTAGAAATCGCTTAGATAACATTGTTTGGTTTAATCATTTAGATCACATTGTAATTCAACAAGTAGTTGATAAGTTCATTGTTGAATTACAAGCGCAACTCGATGATAAAGGTGTTTCACTTGAATTAAGTAAGCAAGCTAGATTATGGTTAGCTGAACATGGCTATGACAAGACTATGGGCGCTAGGCCTATGGCTCGCCTGATTCAAGAGCATTTGAAGAAAACATTGGCTAATGAGTTACTCTTTGGGGAGTTAACACAGGGAGGCGTGGCTAAAGTTGATGTTAAAAAAGATAAGATAGTGATTACCTACGAAAATAAACAGGAATTGATTACTGCGAAATAATAATTCACTTTAATTAAGAAGTTAATTTAGACGTTATTCTAAAAGCCCTACAAATAAACTTAGTAGGGCTTTTTTATGCATGTCATATAATAAAGAGACAGCGTTTATTGTTTATGTTCATCAAATAAACTTACTGCTAAGACAAATAAGGTTAGTTAAGGTAAGAAGTATTGAAGAAGTGTATTTTGTTGGAAGAGAATTGTTAAGGGAAAAATACGGTAAGGGCAGATTTTATATCTTAATAGTGCGTAATGCTATTGATATTAAATGGCTCAAGTAACATATACCTGAGAGTAATAGAGTACAAACTATGGCTCTAACAAACGCTCTACAGGGCATGTATCTTTTTTTCGTTCTTATGTGGCTCCCAAAACTGGGCTCGAACCAGTGACACATGCTATTTATTATAGAGAGTACAGTCCATCGTTCTACCAAGTAAGCTAGAGCGATAGATTTTCATCAGACATAAAAAAGCCGCGAATAATCGCGGCTTTTTTAATGT
>NZ_JABSPA010000009.1:49893-189559 GCF_013214175.1 Colwellia sp.
GGCTCCCCAAACTGGGCTCGAACCAGTGACACATGGATTAACAGTCCATCGCTCTACCAACTGAGCTATTGGGGAATAAACTTTTAACTTCTGTTTATCATTGAAGTGTAAACTTGTTTCTAAGTTAAACTTAGAAATCCAGTTACCGATATTTGGTTATTATCGCTAACTCTATAATGTGGCTCCCCAAACTGGGCTCGAACCAGTGACACATGGATTAACAGTCCATCGCTCTACCAACTGAGCTATTGGGGAATCTCGTTAACCTCAGTGGCTAACGGGGCGGAATATTAAAGACCTGTGGCCTAAGTGTCAACACAAAAACAATAAAACCCTAAAAAAATATTTGCTTGCTGGAAATGTGTTCAGAAGAGAGGCTTTTGCAGCACTTTTAGGCTGATTTTTACACTTGTTCAGAAATGGTAATTTTTTAGACAGTAAAAAGGGGGGAAATTTAGTTACCCACAATTCCTGTGGATAACTATGTGGATTAAAGTGTAAGTTAGCGTAACAATAACTGTTTGTTTGGCTTAGCTTGATGTCAATCTATTTTGGTGTAATTAATTAGTGCAACCTTTTCAATAACTTAATTTGATTTTGCCTTTTATTGATGATTTAGGCTGAATTTTGAACAAAGAGCCCATCTAGCATTTTATCTGTGTGTTGTTGTATTTCCTTATTCACATAAGCACGTTGCTTACCCTACTGTTAAGTTTTGCTTATAGACTTATTTAATAGTCATCAGATTTAATAAGTAACTTATCGGCGGCTACTTACGGATAAACCCAAGTTAAACGAATAAATCTACGCTAGGTAAAAGTACGTTAATCTTTTACAATACATCGCTGCATATAATTTACCTTGTCTTACCATTAGAATCACGATAGTAATTAAATGACCAAAACAGATATTGCCCCAAAAAATAACAAGCAAGTTAACCTACTTGAAGATCCGGTAGCTATTACACTAAAGCGTATGACCATTCCAATGATTTATGGCATGGTGTTATTGATGACCTTCAATTTAGTCGATACATTTTTTGTCAGTCTTCTCGGCACGCAACCCCTGGCTGCAATAAGTTTTACCTTTCCTGTTACCTTCACCGTACTGAGTTTAACTATTGGCCTGGGAATAGGGACCTCTGCCGTTATCGCTAAATTTTTAGGTAAAAAAGATACCCGATCAGCAAAAAATGCTGCAACAGCAGCAATGTATTTAGCCGCAATTATCGTTGCATGTTTATCTTTTGTCGGCTATTTAATTACCGACCCTTTATTTACCCTACTTGGCGCCCAGCCATCTTTATTACCTTTAATCCATCAATATATGGATATTTGGTATATAGGTAGTGTTTGTTTAATTGGACCTATGATAGGTAATGCTGTTTTACGTGCCTCTGGAGATACTAAAACACCAAGTATTATTATGGGCAGTGCCGGGCTTATTAACGCAGTACTTGATCCCATTTTTATTTTTGGTTTTGGTCCAGTACCTGCCATGGGAATACAAGGGGCGGCAATTGCTACCCTGATCTCTTGGCTGTTTGGCTTAGGCTTTGTCTTGTACATATTAACTAAAAAGCATGATCTTATTCATACCAGTATGTTGCCATTAAAAGAGTTGCTTTCTTCTTGTCGAGATATATTGAAAATTGGTTTACCTGCAGCAGGTGCTAATATGCTAACGCCTATTGCTGCGGCCATAATGACAGCCATTGTAGCCACCTATGGTGAATCCGCTGTCGCAGCTTTTGGCGTGGGTTCACGACTTGAATCAATAGCTTGTTTGATAGTGCTTGCTCTCTCTATGACGCTACCGCCTTTCATAAGCCAAAACTTCGGCGCAGGACAATTGCATAGGGTAGAAGAAGCTTACAAGGTAGCGATAAAGTTTATCCTAGTCTGGCAAATTCTCATTTATATTTTATTGGCTGTTGGCGCGCATTGGATCGCCAGTATTTTTGCCAAAGAGGCTGAAGTCGCGGACTTAATTAAACTCTTCCTTTGGATACTGCCATTGGGATATGGTTTACAAGGCATTATAATCTTAACTAATTCATCCTTCAATGCGCTGCATAAACCTATGATTGCTTTAGGATTGAGTGTGGTACGACTATTTGTTTGTTATTTACCATTAGCTTATTTAGGTAGCTTAATTTACGGCTTAGCAGGCCTTTTTGCTGGCGCTTTATTAGGTAATATATTAATGGCTATGATTTCGTATCGACTATTTACTAAACAATTTACTCAAGTTGAGCCTGACTCAGAGGAGCAAGTGGTATGAAAAATCTAACCCTTTGCTCAAATTATACCCCCAGTGGTGATCAACCAAGAGCAATAAAACAACTGTTAGAAGGTATTGAATCGGGCTTAGCCCATCAAACCCTGTTAGGTGTTACAGGCTCAGGTAAAACTTTTACCATTGCTAATGTGATGGAAAAACTTAATCGGCCCACCATGATTTTAGCACCGAATAAAACCTTGGCTGCACAACTCTATGGTGAGATGAAGGAGTTCTTTCCTAATAATGCTGTTGAGTATTTTGTTTCTTATTATGATTATTATCAACCTGAAGCGTATGTGCCAACTACGGATACTTTTATTGAAAAAGACGCGTCAGTAAATGAACATATTGAGCAAATGCGTTTATCGGCGACTAAGGCTTTATTAGAGCGTCGTGACGTGATTATTATTGCTTCTGTGTCTGCAATATATGGCTTGGGCGATCCTGACTCTTATTTAAAGATGATGTTACATATTAGCCAAGGTGACATTATTAATCAGCGTGACATTTTACGCCGTCTTGCCGAGCTGCAATATAAGCGTAATGATGTCGCTTTTGCGCGAGCAACTTATAGAGTGCGCGGTGATGTGATTGATATTTTTCCCGCTGAGTCAGACCGTTTAGCATTACGCATTGAGTTATTTGATGAAGAAATAGAGCGCATTAGTCAATTTGATCCACTAACGGGTCAAGTTGAAAGAACTCTGGCTCGTGTCACTGTCTATCCTAAAACACACTATGCGACACCTAGAGAAAAAATTGTCGCAGCCGTTGAGAAAATTAAAATTGAGCTTAAACACAGATCACAGCAGCTCAAAGACAATAATAAGTTAGTCGAAGAGCAACGTCTTACTCAACGAACCCAATTTGATATTGAAATGATGACAGAGCTTGGCTATTGCTCGGGTATAGAGAACTATTCTCGCTATTTATCGGGTAGAGATCAAGGTGATGCTCCACCAACATTATTTGATTATTTACCCGATGATGGTTTACTTATCATTGATGAATCTCATGTTACCGTGCCTCAAATTGGCGCTATGTATAAAGGTGATAGATCCCGTAAAGAAAATTTAGTGGAATATGGCTTTCGCCTCCCCTCGGCCTTAGATAACCGACCAATGAAGTTTGATGAATTTGAAGCTCTTTCTCCACAAACCATTTATGTTTCTGCCACGCCAAGTAACTATGAATTAGAAAAGTCTGCTGGTGATATTGCCGAGCAAGTGGTTAGACCGACAGGTTTACTTGATCCACAAATTGAAGTGAGACCTGTTGAGACACAAGTAGATGACTTGTTATCAGAGATACATAAACGTTTACCATTAAATGAAAGAGTATTAGCAACAACGTTAACTAAACGTATGGCGGAAGACTTAACCGATTATTTGGATGAACACGGTATTAAAACCCGTTACTTACATTCAGATGTTGATACCGTTGAACGGGTTGAGATTATACGAGATTTTAGGTTGGGTAAGTTTGATGTCTTAGTTGGCATCAACTTACTTCGTGAAGGCTTAGATATGCCGGAAGTCTCTTTAGTAGCGATTTTAGATGCTGATAAAGAAGGATTTTTACGCTCTGAGCGTTCTTTGATTCAAACTATTGGCCGCGCAGCACGTAATATCAATGGTCGAGCAATTTTATATGCCGGCAGAGTTACGGGTTCAATGCAACGTGCTATAGATGAAACCGATCGACGCAGAGATAAACAGCATCAATATAATTTAGATAACAACATCACCCCGAAAGGCGTTACTAGTACTATCACCGATGTTATGGATGTTGGCAGTTATAGTGATGCTAAATCACTGGATAAGGTAGCAGAAGCGAATGCAAATTATCATATTAACCAGCAAGCAGAAGAGCCTCTACTAACTACTGCGCAAATAGATACTAAAATAGAGGGGCTTGAAAAAGTTATGCAAAATCATGCACAAAATTTAGAGTTTGAACAAGCTGCCGCAGTACGCGACAACATTGCCAAACTGCGGATACAGCAATTATCAAGCTAGTGTTTTCTAATTTCCATATCCCACAATGTGACTAATGTAAGTAATGCAACTAAAGTAGCTATCTAAGCTACTTTAGTTCAAATATTGAATAATGCCCAAGAATAGTCGCAACAGCATCACTATTGCAATGGGGAAGGTGACTAATATCTTCTATTATTTTATCTTGAATATCGATTGGAAATAATAGTAACCGCTCCATATAGAGATGGGCTTGAGTTTCATTATTTGCATCAATCATCTGCTTTAAACGCCTTGCTTGGTACTTCCAAATAGAACTCATAAGACAACCTCAAATTTTCATTGAATACCCTATAAGTCTAGGGCTAAAGCGTCCTAGCGGTTATAAATTTTTTGTCTTAAAAGCAAATCAATGGAAGATAATAATCTATAGACGGATAAGTTATTAAAAACCATTATGTTAATTATTGACGGTGAATGAAGAATTGACAATTTGATTGCTTATTTCCCGCAATGAGGGCATTTGGCGTGGTGATTACCCTGCTTTAACAGCTCAATACTACGTTTAAAGTCCTCTTGGTCGATTTCGAGTTTATCCGCCAAGTTTGCTAAGTCTTGATACTCTTTTTGGTCAATATAGCCATCGGTTAAAGCCACTTTTATCTTACTATCGAGATTTTCCTTACGCTCTCTAAGCTCTTCTCCAAATCTTGCCGCTAACATGCCTGCAGGTAGAGCTACGAGTCCGACACCAATAAGCATGATAATAGTGGCAATCACTTTACCAATAACGGTAATAGGTACTACATCGCCATAACCTACGGTAGTCATAGTGACAACAGACCACCAAAGAGCGCGTAAAATGCTACCAAAGGTTTCAGGTTGAGCATGCCCTTCAATGGTATGCATTAAACTAGCGGCAATGATAATAAGGAATACCATCACCATAATGGCAGCAGTAATACTTTGAAACTCTTTAGTTATAACGCTAATAAAAATATTAAAGCCTTTAAAATAATGCGTTAGCTTTAATAAACGTAACACCCTAATTAAACGTAATGAGCGTAAATCAATGCTAAAGAACATCGCGATTATAAAAGGTAGAATGGCAATAAGATCGATCAAGGCAATAGGGGTAAAAACATACTTTAAACGGGCTTTACTATTCGCTAATTGGCTATACTCTTCTGCTTCAACGCAGCACCATACGCGTATTAAATATTCGGCGCAAAATATCGATAAAGAGATAAATTCGATTAAAGCGAACTCAAACAAATATTGCTCATGGTAATATGACTCTGACTCAAAGATAGTGGCAATAACATTAGTCATGATAAGTACAATCAAGAAAAAGTTAATACTTTTCGCCGCAATACTTAGATTTGATTGGCTTTCGAGCAACAGATACGCCTTAGCCCGATAAGATTGACCTAAAGCATTTTTTGTTACACTTGTTTCTAACGTTGATTGAGTCATAGTTTCGCTTTTTTAGATGCCTAATTGATGATTTCCTGAGAGTTTTATTCGTAAGCGATAGGGTCGGTAACATTATTATCTGCGAAAGCTTCTAAGCGCTCTTCGCAGGCACTACATTTTCCACAGGCATTTTCTCGTCCATTGTAACAAGTCCAAGTATCACTGTAATCTAGACCCATGGAAATACCATCGGTAAGAATGGCTGATTTGTTTACTGTCAAATAAGGACTAAAAATTTCGACACTTTCGTAATTAGCTATTTTACAAACATCATTCATCTTCTCAACAAATTCAGGTCGACAATCCGGATAAATTGCGTGGTCGCCTGAGTGTGCGCCATAATAAACTCGGCTTGCGCCTACAGATACCGCATAAGCAACAGCTAAAGAAATTAACACCATATTACGATTGGGCACTACGGTTGATTTCATCGATTCATCTTCATAGTGACCTTCGGGAATATCGATATCATCGGTCAGAGACGAGCCAGCAAGTAATTGGTTAATCGCAGATATATCAACGACTTTATGATTAACCCCGAGTTTATTACAGACAGTACTAGCGCACTCTAACTCCTTCACATGACGCTGACCATAGTCAAAAGATAAAGCAAATACTTCTTTACCGTCTTTTTTTGCACGGTTTAATACAGTAAAGGAATCCATGCCACCAGAATAAATAACAACAACTTTTTCAGCCATTTGAAAGCTCTCTTAATTGATCTAAGGTATAATAAATATGACCTATTATTTTACTTGAAATAAACAATAGGCTAAAGCATAAATTGAACACCGCAGCCAATAAAACACACCACAATGCAGAAGAGAAAACCACAATACCCATGAATTATAAAATTAATGAGCTTTTTGAAACGCTTCAAGGAGAGGGATCTTTTACCGGGCAACCGTCAATTTTCATTAGACTGCAGGGGTGTCCTGTCGGATGTTCGTGGTGTGATACTAAGCATACTTGGGAGATTGACCTTGATGACGAAGTCAGTCATGAGACTATGTTAGCTAAAAAATCAGAAACTTCTCAGTGGTCTAACTTTAGTGCCGCTGATATTTTAGCATTGTTTCAAGAAAAACAGTTTCGAGCAAAACACATTGTAATTACAGGCGGAGAGCCTTGCATGGTCGATTTAACACCACTGTGTGAATTACTTGAGCAACAAGGTTACAGTACACAAATTGAAACCTCGGGTACCTTTGAGATTATCACCACAGCAAAGTGTTGGGTAACAGTTTCGCCTAAGGTTAATATGCGTGGTGGTTATGAAGTTTTAGCCAGTGCTATGGCTCGAGCGAATGAAATCAAGCATCCCATTGCTACAGAGCAACATGTCGATGACTTAAAAGCTTTATTGGCGCTGCATCAGGTAAAAAATACCGCTATTTACTTACAGCCCATTAGTCAAAAGCAGCGAGCGACTGAATTAGCCATTGAAACTTGTATCGCTAATAACTGGCGTTTATCGGTACAGATGCACAAATATATTGGTATTGAATAATCTAGATTAAGTTATTCAGCAACTACTTTTGGTACTCGCTTTGACACGCGAGTTAACAACTCATAATTAATGGTATCGCTGTATTGAGCAACGGTATCAATACTTATATTTTTACCCCACAACTCCACGCTATCACCGATGATAATGTCTTCTACGTCGGTGATATCTACCGTGATCATATCCATTGACACACGACCGATCAGCGGCGCAACTTTGCCCTTAAGAAATACTGGCGTGCCCGATTTGGCATTACGTGGGTAGCCATCGGCATAACCAATGGCAACGGTGGCAATAATTGTTTCTCGCTTTGCTTGCCAAGTATCGCCATAACCGACAGTTTCACCCACTTTTACTGTATGTATAGCAATAATATTGGCTTGTAAGGTCATCACAGGAATGAGCGGCTGACTCAAAGGGGTGTCACCAATGGGAGAAACACCATAAAGTGCCAAGCCTAAGCGAGTATGATCGCCATGACTTGCTGGCCAATTTAAAATACCCGCAGAGTTAGCCATGCTAAATTTACAATGATACTGTGACACTAATTGCTTTAATTTTGCCAGTTGCTCGACAGGTTTTATATTGTCAATTTGCTCAGCTGTGGAAAAATGAGAGCAGAGTACTAAATCTTTTCGTTGTTTGATTGAGAGTTGCGCCATTATGTGGTCGACTTGCTCAAGGTGAAAGCCTAAGCGATTCATACCAGTATCAACTTTTAGCCATATATCACCAGAAAACTCAGGTTTAAAAGACTTCAGCCACTGTATTTGATACTCACTGTGCAGCATTAACGTAAAATTATTTTTTCGCGCTAAGTCAAAGTCACTTTCTTTAAAAGGCCCTTCAAGAATAAGTACAGTGTTCGTAATTCCATCACTGCGTAAGGCTAGAGCCTCATCAATAAAACCAACGGCAAAGGTATTAACTTGGGCGCTTAAAGCCTGAGCCACTTTATTGGCATCATGCCCGTAGGCATCGGCTTTAATCACGGCAATGGTATTGCTTTTACTGGCGAGACTATCAATATATTGATAGTTTTTAATCAGGGCATCTAAGTCGATAACTGCTTGAGTAAGTCTGGAGGTATAGCTCATGTAATATGGTTGCTGATTAACGGATGAAAGTGGCGAAAATAAAATTAGTTCGACAAGGGGAAAGGTCGTTAATTTCACTATTTATTATGAGTTATCAGTGTAGCATGAGAACTATAATCACCTTAGCTTAATTGTAATTTAATGATTAGTTAACGAATTTTGTATAAAAAAGATTAGATAACCATAACGAGATAACTTCATGAGCAGGCAAGCAGACTTAGTTGATGCGCTTAAAAACATCAGCACAGAAAGGCAAAACCCCGACAAAGTAAACACTGACCTAGTAAAGCAATGCTAGGCGGCAGCAGTTCTATTACTACCGGTATTTTTTGCTTTATAAAGCGCTTTATTAGCACGGGCAACAAAATGATTCAGATCTTCATCATGCATTTGCGCCACACCGGTACTACAAGATAGTTGAATTCCCTTTGGCCAAGCTGAGTCGACAATATTCGCTCTAATTTTATCCGCTACTGCTACTGCTTGAGCAAGTGTTGTGTCAGGGCAAGCCAATAAAAACTCTTCTGTATTCCAGCGAACTAGCGTATCACTAGAGCGACAAGTGATATTAATTTCACCGACAAACAGCTGTAAAATTTTATCCGCCATTGGTTGGCCGTAATTCGGAGAAAGATCTTGGTAATTATCTATATTAAGAAAGATAATGCTTAAATTTTGTAAATCCGTAGGTGTAAGTTGATCAAAACATTTTCTCAAACCAATACGATTCAGTGCGCCAGTTAATGAGCAACTCATAGCGCCAAATGCAATGGCTGGTGCCGGTTGTGCTGGAATCTTGCTTGCTAGCTTCTTCGGGCTATTAGCGCGATGGATTAGATAGCCGAACGCAAAGCTCCACAGTGCTATTAATATTGCAATCAGGGTTGTTGTGCCAACATACTTGCCTTTAAGTTCGATACGTTCAATGGTTAATTTATAGCTTCCTTCTTGTACCTGTGTACTGGGTGTGATGGCGATGCTATAAACATTGGTAAAGTCGGTACCGCCTGAGATAAGGTTAAATTATGGCTGTTACTCCACCATTGCGGGATAGAGAAGTCGTTTAGTTTTAACCAAATGGGGTTAGTAACATAGGCTTCTAAATATTCTAAACTGTTATATTTTAGGCTTTTTTCATCTTCTTGAACCGAGTAATCCGCATTAAAATTACGTAATTCAATACGGGTGCCTGGTTGTGAGGGATGATTATGTTTTATCCATAAACCAATTTGCTGATAATTGGATAAGTCTAAACCAGTGAAGGGCGCTTGTTTGCTTAAATCCTGTACATCAATGATTAACTGACAAAAAGGTTGTTTGAGATGAGATTTGGTAACTTGACACGAAAATTCAATACCTTGATTGGTTTTAACAGCATTAGCGATTGAACTGCCCAATACGGTACGATCATCAACCGCGTTAATAGTTGCTGAGTTTAAGTTGATTGTTTTGATTTTTTCTATATTGAGAAGCAGTAAAGCAAGAATGATTAAGGTGGAAGATATAAGTGCGATGACAGCATAAAATTCCTTTTGTGTGGTGTCCTTTAATTTTCGCATAGAAGAAGTATCCTTAAAACCGGTAATTGTACTCAAGTACTAAAATCTGAGCAGCTAAGGGCGGATTTTAGCACAAACGTAGTAAAAAATTAAAAGTAGTTGATACTTTAAAAGTAATACAGCATTAGCAATAATTCCAATCGGACTCGACTTTCAATATCATAGATCAATCGCTATGAAACAATTTTTAGCTGCTCAGCAACATAATTAGCAATAGCTAAGCTAGATGTTAGCCCTGGGGAATCAATACCAAATAAGTTGATCAGGCCTTTGAGCTGGTGTACTTCACTGGTTTGAATAACAAAATCTTTAAAACTGTCATCTTTTCCCTGAAGTTTTGGCCGAATGCCAGCATAAGCAGGTTGTAATTTATTGGCATCGATATTCGGGAAATATTGCGATACCTGCTTAAGAAATTTTGTTTTTAGTTGCTCAGGAAAATCGTAATCTAAATGTTCAATATACTGGGTATCAGGGCCAAATTTTAATTGTCCGCCCATATCTAACGAAGCATGAATACCTAGGCCATTATCCCGAGGAATAGGATAAATTAACTGTTTAAACGGGCTTTGACCTTGATAAGAAAAATAATGGCCACGACACCAATGTAACTTGGGAATAAGTGCTTTATCTAAGCCCTTGATAGTATGGGCTAATGATTCGCTGTGTAAGCCAGCGCAATTAATTAAATAATTACAGCGTATTGATAGCAGCTCACCTTGGCTATCTAAGCTGACCTCAAAACCCTCTTTTTTTGGTACCGCACTAATCAGTTTAGTTTTGGCAACGAACATGGCGTTATTTTGTTCAGCTTGGGCTAATAAGCTTTGCATATAAGCATGGCTGTCGATTATACCTGTTGAAGGTGAACGCAGGGCAGCGCTAGCAAGTAATTCAGGCTCGAGTTCTTGTAACTCTGCTTGAGTAAGCCAAGTTAGATCATCAACACCATTATTTCGAGCGCTGATCAGTGTATGTTTGAGATAAGCTTCTTCTTCTGCACCTTGGGCAACCAATAACTTACCAATTTTATTTACTGGGATATGACGCTCTTGGCAATATTGATAAAGCATGGCTTTACCTTGTACACAGAATTTAGCTTTTAGGCTATTTTTCGGATAGTAAATACCGGCATGAATCACTTCACTGTTACGGCTACTGGTTTCCTCACCAAAACTAGCGTTTTTATCAATAACTAACACATCATTGAACTGTTGACTGAGTTTTGCCGCGATGGCTAAGCCAATAACACCAGCACCAACAATGAGCACATTGACCTTGTCCATAATATCCTTAGTTATAACCTGCACACTTTACCTTGGGAGTAAGTGTGACGATAAGTGGGCTAATTATAGCGAAAAAACAAACATCTACTTAGCTTTTCAATTAAGTTTTTAGTTAAGTTTTCAATTAAGTTATCAGTTGAATTGTAGTTAACTTTTAACCTTGTTATTAACTAGAGCCTTTATCGCCTCCTATTAAAGGTAATATGCTGCTGGCATTGTCGAATAAGCCAAAGTCTTGGAGCGTTACTTGAGCAGGCAATAACGGTAAAAAGCTGGAATAAATCACTTTATCAATAATATCGGTAGATTCAACGGCCCCAAGTATAATATCGATAGAATAACATGCCTATGCACTTGGCTCCGGAGCGTCATCCCCGTGGTGTTTTAATCGGACGTGCCATGGATGGCACTTATTAGACGGTACAGGAAGTACTTTATTAGAGAATGCAGGATGCACATTCTCCTGAGCTTATTGTCCTGAGCTTATTGTCCTGAATTCAGGGGCTAAATAGTAATGGATCTTCGATCAGAGACTTCGAAGATGACGTTTACAAAGAGTTCCTGAGTAAACTACTGAGGCTAGAATAATGCTAATTTAGCTTTAATAAATTGCTATGCATTAAAAGCTATACAATATTTAGCTTATTAGTCGTTAAACAATGAAACTGCAGCTTTGAAGTTTTACCGTTAGGCGGTAAACTTTCATTAATACAGCACAATTAAAACAGTAATAAAATTCATATGAAAAAGACTGAAAACCCTGAATATTCGACCAAAACCATCCATAAGGTGAGTTATATGTTTTCACCTGAAGCTGGAGAAGAAAATCAGGGCAAGCTGATAAGGAAAATCACAACGGATGTGGTTATTGTTGAGCAACCTCTACAGATCACTTTATCTTGGCTCGAACAAGGCGTAGTGAAAAATACCGTATTCACTATTACAATGCGTACTCCAGGACACGATAAGTTATTAATAACTGGGTTATTACATAGTGAAGGAGTGATAAAGCAGCTTAGTGATATTGAATCAATAAAGTTAGCCTCAGAAGATGTTACTGGAGAAGGTTGGCAAAACGAGTGGCTTGTACAGTTTATTACTGGTTTTACCCCAGATTTATCCTCATTAGAGCGGTATATTATTAGTTATTCGAGCTGTGGTCTGTGTGGCAGCACTTCATTAAAAACACTGCAATTAAAAACAGCGATAAATTTAACTTTTACTGAACATAAACATGCCTTAGCGGCCCAATCATTACTTTTATTGTCCAGTAAAATGCGTAGAGAACAAGCTCTATTTGATAAAACGGGTGGCGTACATGGCGCTGCCTTATTTATGTTAGAAGTTGATCTAGCATTTAAAAACAAGATTGAACGAGAGTTTGAGCAACAGTTAAATAAGCAATTAACTTTACGGCATATCTATGAAGATATCGGTCGTCATAACGCGGTCGATAAAGTTGTCGGCGCCTTATTAACATCTACATCCATATCTAGTACAGCTAAAGATAAGTTAGCGCAGGGTAACCGTGATGACTTATCGCCATCAGCACCATTACGATTATTACTTGTTAGTGGCCGCATTAGCTTTGAAATAGTACAAAAAACGATTATGGCTGGCATTAATGTTTTAGTCGGTGTTGGCGCACCTTCAGACCTTGCCATACAAGCGGCCAAGCAATTTGATTTAACCTTGATTGGTTTTGTTAGTGCTAAAGGTTTTAATGTCTATCATGGTGACTGGCGCTTAAGTAATAACGACGGCTAAATCAGTGGTGGGTTTTTTGCTTTGTTGATGATCACCGCCACTGATTTTGATGTTGGTGTATAAGAGCGATCACCAAAACTATCTAGTGGTACCAGCGGATTAGTTTCTGGGTAATATGCCGCTAGATTTCCTCTTGGGATCTCATAAAAACAGAGCATGAAGTTAGTTACCGTTCGATCTTGGTTATCAGACCAAATAGAGGTAATGTCGACATAATCGTTATTTTTAAAACCCTGTTTTAAAGCATCTTTTTTATTGATAAATAATACATTTCTGGCGTTACTAACGCCACGGTATCGATCGTCCATGCCATAGATGGTGGTATTGTATTGATCGTGTGAACGCAACGATTGTAAAGTATAAAGTGGCTGTTTGTTGTTTTGTAGCTCATCTAATTTGTCTTTTGAGATATTGATAATACTTGTTGGTAGACAATTAGCAGAAAACAAAGCTTTTTCTTGCGCATTGTGCCATTTTAATTGTGCCGCACTGTTACCAAGATAGAAACCACCTGGTTGTTCAAGCTGTAGATTAAAATCGGTAAACCCTGGAATGGCTTGTTCAATCAAGTCACGAATAAAGTCGTAATTTCCTTTTAGCTGTTGCCAGTTAATGGTGCTGTTAGTTCCGCCGTTAGTCTTACCTTTAGTTAAGGTTGCCTCAGCGATATCGGCGACAATGGCAGTTTCAGAGTGCATTGTATTTGCTAGGGGCACAACGTTACCTTGCGAGGCATGCACCATGCTAAAAGTATCTTCCACGGTAATAAACTGCTCTCCCGTGGCTTGGTTATCTATTTCGGTACGGCCTAAACAGGGCAGGATCAGTGCGTCTTGACCTATACATAAATGGCTACGGTTGAGCTTAGTGCTTATTTGCACATTCAACTCGGTATTCTTTAACGCTTGATGGGTTTGCTTGGTATCGGGTGCGGCTTGGGCGATGTTTCCACCTAAACAAATCAATACCTTACTGGTTTTATTCAGCAAAGCAGTTAACGCATAATAAACGTTATGACCTTTTTCTTTCGGTAATGGCGTATTAACGGCTTGAGAAAGTTGCTCGATAAATGCGGCGGTTGGTTTTTCATTGATGCCCATGGTGCGATTACCTTGCACATTGGAATGACCACGAACTGGACACAAGCCGGCGCCTTGTTTGCCAATATTGCCAGACAACAATTGTAAGTTAACAATTTCTTGAATGGTAGCGACAGAATGTTTGTGTTGAGTGATGCCCATTGCCCAGGTACAAATGACCTTATTTGCGTTCAAAAATACCTCAGCAGCTTGCGTTAACTGCTCAAACGATAGCCCAGATTGTTGTTCGATTTCTTGCCAAGATGTGTCGTTAACTACTTGCTGATATTGCTCAAAATCTTGGCAGTGCTCGGTAATAAAATCATTATCGATTATCGCTGGCTCGTTGTTGGCTATGTGCTCGGCGTTACGGGCGAGAATAATTTTGACCATGCCGCGAACAGCCGCCATATCACCGCCGAGTTTTGGGGTGAAATAAGCATGACTGATAGTCGTTGCTTTAGAGGTCAATAATTCTATCGGGTCTTGCGGGCTAGCAAAACGTTCCAGTGCCACTTCTTTTAAATTGTTAAAGCTTACTATTTTGCAGCCGCCGCGTGCGGCCTTACGCAAGGCATTCATCATCCTCGGATGGTTGGTACCTGGATTTTGGCCAAAAACAAATATAGCATCGGCATGGTTAAAGTCGTCTAATACTACCGTGCCTTTGCCAATGCCAATGGCTTCATTTAAGGCAACACCGCTGGCTTCGTGACACATATTTGAACAGTCAGGAAAATTATTAGTACCAAAAAGTCGGCCAAATAATTGATAGAGGAACGAGGCTTCATTGCTGGCGCGACCCGAAGTATAAAACTCTGCTTCATTGGGCGAATCTAAACTGTTGAGTTTATCTGCTATCAATTGATAGGCATCTTGCCAGTCAATAGGCTGGTAATGATCTGTGTCTTTATTGTATTTCATCGGCTGTGTTAACCGACCTTGGTACTCTAACCAATAATCACTTTGTTTTTGTAACTGGCTGACACTATGCTGGGCGAAAAATTCAGCGTCGACTTTTTTACTGGTAGACTCCCAAGCAATGGCTTTGGCGCCATTTTCACAAAACTGCAGTAAACCTTCTTTTTCATCACCCCAAGCACAACCGGGACAATCAAAGCCTTTATCTTTATTTGCTCTTAATAAGTTTTTGACATTAGTCTGCGGTTGTTGGCTTTGAATAATGTGTTTTAAGGTCGAGGTTAATGATGACAAACCACCGGCTTTGTTGGGTTTTTTACTAAAATGCTCAGACACAAAATTCACCTTGAAATAATACCAATTGAACTAATTTACTCATCACTTAGCGAGAATTAAACTGTTTGGTATAACTATGCAGACAATTGCAAAATTGAAATAATTTAATTGCTTAATTATATACGGAGGCAGAGGCCAGACGCCAGTCATTCAACTGGCTTGCTTTGATTAGTTCAGCGGGATTCCGCTTTTATGTGCTGAAATGAATACAGCTAACTTTTTTTACCATAGAGCTGTTCAGCTTTGTTATACATTAACCAAGAAGTAACCACATATTTCTCATCAGACAAAGGAATATGACCTTTATGGGTATGGGTAAAACCGGCAGGGAAAATAACTAATGAGCCTTTTTTAGGTTTTACCTTTATTTCTTGATAATGAAATTCAGTTTCGCCGCCTTCTTCAACATCGTTTAAATAATACAAAAAAGCTAATACACGGTGTAAAGGCTTATTGTGTGGTAATTGGGGAAAAATTTCTGAGTGCCAGTAATGATAACCACCAACTCCTTGTTCGTAGCGCTGCACGGTAAATTTGTCGTAACAAAAAACATATTGGATCAATTGGTCTAAATAAGGTTTACCTATGTGGACAAAATTTTCTTTCGTTACCGAGGTCGGTAAGCCAGTTTCAGGATGTTTCACCGTAGGGTTCAATGCGGAAATTAACGCCATATAATGCTCAGTCAAATAAGCTTTTACATGGGGGTAACTGGCATTAATGACTTCAAGCTGTAGAGCTTGCCATTCTTTTTCAACCATAGTGACATCTTGACTGTCTTTTAGGTTAGTCATTACACCACTGCCAACACGACCTTTTACTACTTTATCACTGCTCTGATGACCATTCATTAGTTGGTCGCAAAGTTCATCAGATAAAGCGTTGTCGAACACACCGATAAATTGGCTCATTTGTAATCCTTAAAGAATTTTTCTTAAATTTAGTTGGCATTTCTATATAAGCACACTAACGCAACGCAACCAAATTATAAATATTTTTATAACATTACTGTAACATGCTTGTAACATTTGCAGTATTAATGCTATGTTTGAATGGCTTTGATGAAAATCAAGGAGTACTGAATATGTATACAAAAACTAATAATTATAACTAACGTACAGGTAATATTCATGTCAAACAATATCAAACGTCACAAAATGTCGACGCATAAGACAGCGATAATAACTACCGCAAGTGTTTTATCGCTTTCAATATCAACCGCTTTATATGCAGCAGAGCCAGTAGGGGTGCAAACCACAGATAATTTATTATCAGCAGTGGCGAGTTCACCTCTACCAAAACGATTTATTGTTAAATATAAGCAATCAACTAACGCTCAGTTAATGAGTCAATCAGCGAGTCCGGCAGCAACAAATAGTGTTACCGGCTTTAGCAATATGGCAAGCCCAACGGCCTTTGCTCGATTAATTGAAGTTAGGAAAAAATTGAAAAGTTTAGGCGCTAAAGTTAAAGCTGAATTTCCAAACATGAACATGATCAGCGCTGAACTATCTTCAGCCGATGCAATAAGCTTAGCGAATGATGACAATGTTGAATATGTAGAAGAAGATTTACCACGCCGCTTTATGGCGCAAAGTGTACCTTATGGTATTGGTATGGTTCAAGCCGATCAAGTTGATGACAGTGTTGCATCAGCTAATTCTGGCGGTAAGAAAATTTGTATCATTGATTCAGGCCTAAACTTGCCTCATGAAGATATGGGTGCACAAGGTGGCACTATTAATGGTACTAGTGATAGCGGAACAGGTAATTGGTTTGACCATGGTGGACCACATGGTACTCACGTAGCAGGTACTATTGCGGCACTTAATAATGGCATTGGTGTTCGAGGTGTTATTGGTACCGATCCTAATTTACATATTGTTAAAGTATTTAATGAAGCAGGTTGGGGTTATTCTTCTGACCTAGTTAGTGCTATTAACAAATGTGTCAGCAATGGCTCAGATGTTATTAACATGAGTTTAGGTGGTACAGGTTCAAGTATTAGTGAGAAAAATGGAATTCAAGCAGCTTATGATGCAGGTGTATTACTTATCGCTGCTGCAGGTAACGACGGTGTTGCAACAAGCACTACCGATGTTGAAAGCTTTCCAGCATCATACGATTCAGTAATGTCGGTAGCGGCTGTTGATAGCGCTAAGGCCTTAGCTGATTTTTCACAGAAAAATAGCCAAGTTGAAATTTCAGGTCCAGGTGTCGATGTATATTCTACTTACCCTGAAGGTCTAGGTTCAGTGGTTGAAGTGTCTGTGGCAGGAAGTGGTTATAGCGCTAATGCCATGGAAAACCAAGGTAGTGCAACGGCTGCTTTATATAACTTTGGTACTGGCCAAGCCATTGATTCTGGTGCTAGTGGTAATGTTTGTTTAATCGCTCGTGGCAGCATTTCATTTCACGATAAAGTGAAAGCATGTCAAGACAGCGGCGGTGTTGGTGCCATTTTATATAATAACGTTGCCGGTAGTTTTGGTGGCACTTTAGGTACCTCAAACGCAACTAGTATCCCTAGTGTTACTGTTTCTGATACAGATGGCGCAGCAATGTTAAATAATTTAGGCGCTAACGCAACGATAAATATTGGTGCGGGCAATTATGGTAAAATGAGTGGAACCTCAATGGCATCTCCTCATGTTGCCGGTGTTGCTGCCTTAGTGTGGAGTCATCACCCTACTTGTACTAACGTTGAAATTCGTAATGTACTTAATGCCACAGCCCAAGATCTTGGCGCTACTGGCCGTGATGTTAAATTTGGTTACGGTTTAGCGCAAACTAAAGATGCCATTGATTACATTTCAGCCAATGGTTGTGACGGTAGTGGCTCAGGTGGCGGCGGTGGTGGTACAACACCGGGCGATACTGTACTTGAAAATGGTGTTGTTAAAACTGACTTAGCAGCAACTACCGGCAATGAACTTGTTTTCACTATGGAAGTACCAGTAGGTGCTACTGATATTAACTTTGCTACTACCGGTGGTACTGGTGATGCGGATTTATATGTGAAATTTGGCGCTGAGCCAACAGATAGTGTTTATGACTGTCGTCCATATAAATCAGGTAATGTTGAATCATGTGCTAGTACCGACGCTGGCGGTACTTATTATGTGAAAATTAAAGCGTATAGTGACTTTACAGGCGTTAATTTAACAGCTAGTTACACTGAGCCAAGTACTGGTGGCGGCGGCGCTGTTCAGCCAATCGATAGTACAGTTAACAATATCTCTGTTTCAAGAAGACAGTGGACGCGTTATACCCTTGATTTAGCTGCGGGTTATGGCGATCTAACTGTTACTCTATCTGGTGGTAGTGGTGATGCAGATTTATACGTTACTGAAGGTAAGCAATCTACTTCATCAACTTATGATTGTCGTCCATATAAAAATGGCAACAATGAAACCTGTAACTTTACAGCACCTGCACAAGGTACTTGGTATGTTGATATCTATGGTTATTCAGCAGCATCAGGCGTAACGTTAAACATCCAAGCTACGCCACAGTAATTGTGAGCTAGCTTAGGAAATAGCTTGATAACATAAGCTATAAAAATCAAAAAAAGGGTAACACTTGAAGTATATAGTAGTTACCCTTTTTTTATTAAACGGGTTGTGTGGAGGTGTCATAAATAATGAGAAGCGCGTCAGTAAATGAGGTTTACCTCTTATGTTAACTGTTGCCACTTTGCTGACCTAAATTAGCTCTCAAAATTAGGCCTATTTATGTTCACTTAGATACGATAGCGGACATTAACATCAATAGAGATTCAAGCCGTTTAGAGTGTTCAATCTATCTTGTTCATGACAGGCAAAAAAGCCACCAAAGAAGTCATTCATCTTTTTAAAGAATTAGGTGAATTAGACCAATACAGCTTACAACCCCATAACCTTATAAGTAATTAATTTTTTATGCATAAATAACCATAATACGTTCAACCCCTTTAATCATGGTTAAGTGCTTTCAAAAAGTCGTTATCAAGATAATAATCTTTGAAATCGCTGTCTGCTAAAAATTGTGTTGCAGGTTTTCCCATTGTACGGCTTTGGCGAATGGCTGCTAACATTTCCTCTTTCTTTTTGCTTACAGCATAATAACAAGCAAGGTTGTATAGCAGTGACGAGTTTTCTAATGTACTGATATCAACACTTTCCCCCAACATGCGTAGCACTTTTTTCTGATAAGATAAATCTTTTAACTTTACTGAGGCGACTAAGCTCTGACTAACCAGTACGTAGTGATTTATATTGGCTGTACTGTCGTCACTCAGTTGCGGAACCAGATGTCGAACATTGTCAGCATAATATAAACCAACCTGTTTTGAGCGTTCAAAATCCCCCTGAATATTATAATGGTTCAATAGCAAGGTTAATGTATACACTGCGTACTCAAGTTTTTTATCAATATAATCTGGCTGTATTGCCAAGGTATTAATGTGCAAAAGAACGGCATCAAGAGAGCCGTTATTAATGCTCTCGTTATATAGCACTTTAAGTCGATTTACATAGGTGAATGATTGGCCTTTGCCTTTCACACTTCTAAACCCATAACTATGCTGTTGTAATTCAATCTGTTGGTTGTTTGCCTCTACGATGACTTTTAATTGCGCTTTATTTTCACCTAATCGATTAAACTGGATAATTATGTTGATAATCGTGTCTTTGTTTTTTGAGTTAGATCGCTCTGATAGCCTCTTAAATGCATCGGTTAACTCTGTTTGGTCAAATTCAACAGAGAGTCCAACCTCTGTATCTTTGTTCTCTTGCTGAAAAGTAACTGTTTTTGAATCGCTCACTTTAAGTTGAAAAGGCGCTTTTTTGTCTTGGCTAAACCATTCGAAGGCAATAATATCGGGCAAGTCATAAACGGGTGACATTGTGTTTCTGTCGAGTATAAATTCTTTTTCTGAATAGGCTGTGCCTGTAAAGTAAATATAACCAAACACAGTTTTGGCCGAGGGCATGCCTGAATAGCTGACTTTCCACTTGGCTTTTCTGCTGTTATGAATCGCTGCAGGATTTAGTCCTTTTTTTCTTACAAGGTACAAGCCAACATCTTTACTATATAGCTCGTTTAATTCAGTGCCAGATTCTAAATGTTGGTTATCAAAGTAGCTTATTTTAAGCAGTTTGATACTTTCTGGGCTGGAAATAGGTGTGTTGAATATTGAAAGGTTACTGTGGTTTATCCTGTCGTTTTTATTGTTAGTAAAGGCTTTAAATTTTAAGGTCTCATCGTGGTGCTTGAGGTGAAAATGGGTATCACCATACCAATAACGAGCGGGCATTTCACCAGGAAGCCCATTTAATAGTGGATAAAGTACATAACTGACAACCTGACCAAGTACTCCTTCTTCGAGATGATATTGTTGCCTTTTAAACTTAATGGGCTGCAATGGACTCTCTTCGTTATCAGACTCAAAGGAAGAGCTGTAACCGGATAACGATTCATCAATAATAACGAGGTTTTTGTTACGCTTGTAGTTTTCAAAACAAACATCTTTCCAGTTCATGTTGGAAAAGCGTCTTTCATAGGTTTCACAGCGGTTATGAATAAGGTCACTTCGACCGGTTATATCGACGAGTCTCGCGCCACTTTCACTGTAAAGATGGGCATAACTTTTATCTCTTTTTCTAGAAAACTCAACTACCTCTGCTGTATCAAATAATGCAGTGAGTTGCGTTAAATTATAGCTACGTGCATCTATACTATTTTGGTACTTTTTATTGTATTTATCGCCGCTATAAACCCAATCGTTATAACTCTTTAAATCAAATGCATAACCAGATGCAAAGAAGTGTTGTTGTTTTACCATTTTATCGATAACGATACCTTGCTGATCTATCTTCCAAAGCATTTTTTTGGAATCAACAATGATCTGTTCTGTTTGTTCATTGAAAAAAATACCATTTATCGGCCCATCAATCACTTTTACCAATTCATAGTTTTCTGATGAAGCTAAATTGAGATGCAGAGCAGGGAAATCATCTCCGCAATATGCCGAGCTGAGTGGCTGGCCAAGTAAAATAAAAAGAGCGCTATTCAATAGTGTTTTTTTATTAAAAGGTAACATGATAAGGAATGCTCTCAGTAATGGTTTAACAATTCAGGTTACTTGTTTTCTAAAATGAATCAACAGATTAAACCGATATATAAATTTATGACTTACGTCTTAATGTGTTTCTTTACAGACTTGACTTGTTCATCTAACCAATCAATTTCTCCCTCTATGGGTTTCCCATACTTTGCTAGACACCAATCAAGTTAAATTGTTAACGTTCTTACCTAATATTTCAACGACAGCTTAGAGCTTAAACCCGTCTCACAGCCGAGTATTCGTTATTGAGCTAAGGCGTACCTACAACATCAAAAGCAATGCGGAAATCATTGAAATGTTGAGCGCACAATATTCGTATGATGCAGGAACATGATCTGAACACGTTAATTATGGTGGTATTCAGACTGAAAGGACTATAAAGCGCACCAAGAAGTAATTAGTGGTGAACTAATTTTAACTATCCATTGGCTAAAGCTAAGGCTCACTTTTACCACTTAGTTGCCATTATCTTCTTGCGATTTTTGAGGTTTTTTGTAATTTTATCACTACTTTTAATTATTTACCCCCAATCTAGCTACGGCCCAGAAAATACGATTCAATAATTCTCATAATTTGCGAAGATCCATAGTTAACACCTTTCAAATTACAATACTAGCGAGATAAGAAAAGCGACAAACCAAAAGGCTGAAAAAACTTGCCAAAATAACACCGGATTTTTGTCCATTAATACCGCGTTGTGATTACTTTTATATTTAGGATTGGGGTTTTGTAATTCATGTAATAACTCTAATACGTCTTCATGGCGACGCTCAGCTTTAAAGCGCAGCCCTTTTTTAATGGCACAGTCGATCCAAATAGGCACCAAGGGGTTTTCATCAAAACAGGGGATATATTTGGTTTTAAGGTAGGCTTTCACTGTTCTGCATTTATTAAGTTTGCCTGAAAACGGTTCTTTACCCGTTAACATTTCATAGGCGAGCACAGCTAATGAGAAAACTTCAGATTGTATGGTGCTTTTTCCGGTGATAACCACTTCTGGTGCAGAATAACCGGCAGTGCCTAAAATCCCTGGCTCATCAAGCGGTGTGGCTATTTCAGCTATGCCTTTGCTATAACAAGAGCCGAAATCAATGATTTTCGCTTCGCCATTGTTATCAATCATAATATTGCCCGGCTTGATGTCCTGATGCAAAATCTCGCGTCTGTGCATTGCCCGTAGACCTTTTTCAATTTGAGCAAGAATATAAACGACATCTTGCACCGCAGGTTTGGGATTTTCTTTAATCCATTGCTCTAGGGTAATTCCTTCGATATATTCGGTTAAATAATAGAGCCAATTTTTATCTCTATTACCCTCAATGACTTTCACTACATGAGGGCTATTGATGCGGCTGCCCATCCAACTTTCCATAATAAATCGTTCGATATAGGCCAAGTCATCATCAAAATTTACCGACGGTGTTTTCATACAATAACGTGCACCGCTCTCAATATCTCGTACCACATACACTTGACTGCGAGTATTAACATGTAAGACTTTTTCAACCTTGTAACCATCCAATATCATGTCTGGCTCTAGGTAAGGAGGAAAAGGTAATTCCGACAATTTTCGACCAACTTCATTAATCGTTTGTGCCGGTAAGCTATCAAGTCGTAAAATTTGGCAACTTAAGTTATCGCCACTGCCATTGGTTAACGCTAATGCAATCAATTGCTCGCAGGTCTGCTCAAAGTGAGTCTCATCACTGTCGGGTTTAAGCTTAGCTAAAATAGCAGATAACTTTTTGCTTTTAATGAAGTCATGGATACCGTCAGTACTTAAAAAGTAAATATCACCGAGCTCTACCGCTAGACTATGACAGTCGACATCAAGCTTTACATCTAAACCCATGGCTCGAGATAAGTAGGATTGTTTGGCATTAATATAGGTACTGTGATCCCGGGTGATTTGTTCTAATTCACCTTGGCGAAATCTATAGATACGGCTATCACCAACATGAAAGACATGTGCGGTTTGTGATTTAAAAATAATGGTACTAAAGGTACTCACATAACCTTTTTGAGCATCATTAAATTGTTGCCCTTGGCCATATAACCAACGATTAAGCGCGGTTAAGACCTGTGAGGTTGATTTTTTAACACTCCAGCTATCGGGGGTAGAGTAATAGTCATACAAGAAATTATGTACACAGGTTTCGCTGGCTTCTTTACCCGCCTCTGCAGCACTGACACCGTCAGCAATAACCGCAACAGCACCTTTATTGGTTAATAACGAATCTTTAGGAAGTCTTATGCCAATGGCATCTTCGTTGTCAGTTTTTTTACCTGCCACTGAACGCTGTGCCACAGTAAAGCTTAATTCACTAGCCAAATGCTTCACCTTGTTTATATCTAGGTTGAAAAATCACCTGACTCCTTAAAGTTTAAAATTTAAGATTTAAGGTTTAAAAATCAAATCTGAAACCTTAACTTTTAAGAATTAGGCGACCATATAATATTATTTTATTAATGTTTAAGTATCACTAGTTATCACTAGTTTTTAATGTACTTCAATCATCTGTACTGTGCCATCAGGCATCACTTCGGCCATAGAACTTTTTGGCTCATCTAAAAAGAGCGAACAACAAACGGCAAAGGCAACACCAGCACCGATAGTCGCAAAAAATACCGACGGTGAAACAAAGGAAAATACCATTAAAAATACCACGGCACCCACATTACCATAAGCACCAACCGTACCGGCAATTTGTCCGGTTAATTTACGCTTAACCAAGGGCACTACCGCAAAAACACAGCCCGCTGCCGAGCCTAAGAAAAATGAACAAATCATCATGGTGGCAACAACGGCTGCAAGAGGCCATGCTGGCGTGATCAATGACATAACAAAAAATCCTAATGATGCGCCGCTTAATAAAAAGATCAAAGGTACCTTACGACCAAACTTATCACTGATCATGCCGCCTGATGGACAAGAAAGTACATCAACGGCAGCAAAACAAGCACCAAATACACCTGCGGCTGCAGCGGCAACTAAAAATTGGCTTTCAAAGTACTGTGCCAGCATAGATATCACAGAGAGCTCTGCACCAAAGGTTACCGCATAACCAACACTTAAAATGGCTACTTGTTTGAATTTATACTGTAAAATTTCATCAATCGGTGGTGATTGCAACATGTCTCTATTCACCTGATATAACTTCCAAGATTGGTAAGCTATCAAAGCAAGTAACAAACCATAAATAACATAAGAGGCAAAGTCACTGATCAAACCGGCACCAACGACTACTTCGGCGCCCGTACCAGCAACCACACCAGCATCGGTTACTCGCCAAGTTAATAACACTAATGCGGCTACCATAGGAATATTAAATAATAAGCAGAAAACAAAGTCACGTTTACTGGTTAGTTCAAGACCACCAGACTTATTCGGTTTGAAATAAGTAGAGCCTACTGGCGTATCTGTTACAGCAAAATAGTAAAATACTGAATATAACAAAGCCAATACGCCTGTTGAAGCGATGGCATAACGCCAGCCGTCGTCGCCGCCAAATAAACTGGCGATATACACTAAACTACCGGCACCCACGGCAGAACCGACGTTACCCATGCCCTTATATATACCTTCGGCTAAACCTAATTGTTTGGCTGGGTACCATTCACTGATCATTCGAATGCCAATGACGAAACCAGCACCAACAAAGCCCATTAAAAACTTAGCCAAAGCTAAAGTTTCAAAGCTTTGCGCAGAGGCAAAGAAAAAACATAATACTGCGGTAGCTACCAACATCGCCGTATAGGAATTACGCGGACCGTATTTATCAACTAACATACCGGTGACAATACGTGCCGGTATGGTTAATGCCACATTTAAAATCAATAATATTTTCGCTTCAATATCGGTTAAACCCATACTGGCTTTAATGGTCGACATGAGTGGCGCATGGCTAAACCAAACTAGAAAGGTAATGAAAAAAGCCAGCCAAGTGCTATGGAGAATTCTGGCTCTGCCCTGAAAAGATAAAAAATTATGTTGTAACGACGATTGACTCATACAAAACCTTGATTTAGTTAACTGTAAATTCTAGAAACAATATTAAGTAAACAATAATTAGCAATAAGTAAGCCATAACTTATCTGTATGATATTGTTGGTTATTTAGTGTTTTATGTATAAGGGGAAAGAGGCTTTGCACCATAGTGCAGCTAAATAAAAGATAAAATGCACCAAATTTATCTTTTATCTAAATGAGAATGTTTTTAGTTTAAGTTGTTTGAAGCGCTTTGCTTAACAAGAGGACGTTGCCGTTTGATAAGGTTATATGCCAAGGGTCATTAGCTCATTTAACTATTGAATTTATCTATTAAGCTGGGTTATTGAGCTTAACTTCTGAGTTTAAATATTAATTACATAAGCAAAGAACTTAGCCAAGTGAACTCCGGGCGTACGGCAAATGCAATAGTGCCGCCGAGCAATAAATACCATCAGCCGATAAATGATTGCTCTTGTTCATGACTTTAATGTCATGTCAGGCTAATACTTTAAATAGGAAATACTGCTGCACAGCTTAGAGATACAAGCTATTGCTGTAATTTGTAGTTTTCCCTGTAGCTTATTCTTGATGTTTATATTTGCACCTTATATTTTCAGTATTAAGCTAGCAAAACCAAAGTAAATTAATACCCCGCTGGCATCAACTATTGTTGTCACTAATGGCCCAGAAGCTGTAGCAGGATCCAAATTTAACTTCGATAAAATAAAGGGTAAACATAGCCCAATGATACTACCGACAAAGACCACGAAAAACATGGAGAAAGCCACTATAATGGCTATTTCAGGGCCACCACGAAGCAAGCCTAAAAAGTACACAGTCATCGCCATAGTTAGGCCAAGCGCCATAGCTACTAAGGCATCTTTCCTTAGTACTTTAGTCCAATCTTTGTACTCAACGTCTCCCGTAGCAAGGGAGCGTACCATTAATGCCGCAGCTTGTGAGCCGGCATTGCCGCCAGCACCAACCAGTAGAGGCATAAAAAATACTAAGGCGATATTAGCGGTGATGGTATCTTCAAAAAAGGCTAAACCAGCACCTGACAGTAGCGCGCCAAAAACCAGTAGGACCAACCAACCAACACGCTTGCGGTATAACTCCCAAAGGCTAATTTTACTCATGGGGGAATCAAGTGCGGCTACTGAGGCGGATTTTTGTGCATCTTCTGTAGCTTCTTCTTCAGCCGCGTCCATGGCATCATCGTAAGTCACTATACCAACCAGTTTTGATTCATCATCGAGCACAGGCAAGGCGATTACATCGTAATAACTGATGATTTGTGGGATTTTTTCTTGATCATCGCTTACCTGCACCGAGATGACTTCCGATAACATAATGTCTTCAATTAGGCTGTCTGGCGCAGCAAGAATTAACTCTCGTAAAGACAATGTGCCCAGTAACCTTCGCTGTTCATCGATAACATAGGTTTGATAGATAGTTTCTTTGTCTGGGGCTTCTAAGCGTAATTTTATTAACGATTTACTGACTGTCCAGTTGCTGCGCAAGGTGGCATAGCCTGATGTCATTAAAGCGCCAGCAGTTTTCTCCGGGTAACTGGCAAGTTTACGAATATCATCGCGCTCGGCTTGGGCAAGACCGGGCATTAATGCCTGCCTTTGCTGTGCATCGAGTTGATTGTATAAATCGGCGCGAGCGGCTTGCTCCATATTCGAAAAAAGCGCGGCTAAGTCATTACGACTCATCAATGAGGCGACATCGGCCTGTTTTTGTGGATCTAAATACACAAATAAATGGCATTGTGCTGGTAAGGATAATAACAGTAATAACTGTAAAATTAGCGGAGCAGGGAAATCTTCAATAGCAGCAGCAAAGTCTGCATCATGCATATGTTTAAGCAGGCGGCGAAGTTCAACTTTGTCTGATCTTTCAAGTAAGCGGTTAATTTGTTCTGTCAGTGTTTTTTGGCTCAAAAGCGTCGCCTTATGGTGATTTTATTTATCGGTAGCAATTCAGGAAATATAGAGAGTTATACGGATTGGTATTAATAATACTTTAAAGTGAAAAATAGTGGCGATAGTAACTAGCAAGATAGCCGCATAGGCACGGGTGTAATTTTCGCCTTAGGATAACAAAAGCTTAAGCTCAGTGGCAACGTGCCAAAATCAATAAAGACATTATTGATGTATCAAAATATTACAGAGTAAAGCTCGATGGCGTAAGAGGGGGGGGATATCTAGTTAATATCTAATGGCAATATTATAGCCGTTGTTTTTAATAAAAAGCCCCGCAATTGCGGGGCTTGTTCTTTATACCAATACTTACATTAGTAACTTACATCAATAAATAACTGTTATCGATTTAATTATTTTGCAAGTTTACGTCTAGTCATTAAGCCTAAAGCAGCTAGACCAAAGAGTGCAATGCTTGTTGGCTCTGGAATACTTGCTGCTGCCACGTTGGCAACGCTTAGTGGTCTTTCTTGACCTGCTTTTTCGGTGAAGCGAACACTGCTTGCGCCATTACAGCAATTTTCAGCCCATAATAGTTGAATAACGTGATCACCCGTTGAAAGGGCAATGTCTTCTACTTTAAAAACGTCTGAATGGTTCCAGTTATAGCCCCACCATAAATTATCAGTACGGTTATCAACGAGTGTACCGTCAACAAACAAAGCCGCGCCGTGTCCAGCATCTAAGCCACTTTCAAAGCTCCAAAGGCCATCATATTTGATAGTGAAATCAATAGTTAGCATGGTAAGGCTATCATTACCTGATTTAAACATCTCGAATGAATCAATACTGTTTACATTACCAGCGGTACTGTTGTTCCAAGAGCTAAGTAAATCGCTTTTATCGAAATCGTTATTGATATCTCGTGTTTCTAAGGTGATTAACGTTGCGCTCGCGTTAGCGGCACAAAAAATGAGTCCAAGCAAAACTGCTTTAATATGCTGTAATTTCATAAGCACTACTTCCATTATAATTAAAAAATATTAAAATCACCCTGTTTAGCATTATTTATGCCAATAGTTCAGTTGACTGTATTTATTAGGTTTTTGCAATGGTTTTCCAGCTTTAAATATAAACTAGAACAATTGTGTAAATAATTCAGACACTGGTAAACCTGTTGATTTTACATGGTTTTTACAATATTTAGCTTGAAAATAAGCGATATGTTGATGAATTAAGAGTTTTGGTTTGATGTCTGTTGTTCTTGTTATCAATCCTGTAGTTGACGGTGGTATTGTTGGCAAAGCGATCCGGACAAGCAGGGTTGAATTTAACCAGCATTAATAAAAATTTAATAACACTATAAAGAGAGTGTTTCAGTCTTACTAAAACCGCATTGCAGATAGGGTAAATATCCATAGCTCAATTCTACGGCCGAATGTCCTGCAAAGCAGTTATTGGGTGATTTTCATGCCGAGATGTTACTTGCAAAACTTGTACAATTGCTTAATTGTGCAAAACTTAACTGAGTCCCTTTAATCAAGTTATTGCTAATGAAACTACTCTCAATTGCTCTGTCTTTACTTCTCTTATACAACCCTGATCTGTTTGCTCGTCAGGTAGAAACCGAAACTGAATATAAAGATGCAATAGTTAAACAGCACAAAGACCTACTGATTAATTTTTCTAAATCACCTTTGGTTATATCAGCTATAGTGGCAGCAAACGAGAAAAATGTTGGTATTATAAATATCATGCAATTAGATGCAAATTGGCAATTAAATAGAAAGCTACAAAAGTCGGTGATGCATAACCCTTTAGCAGCCAAAATAATAGAATTTATTAAAAACCCTAAGCTTGATATTGCTGAAATGATGGTCCTTGATAAAAATGGTGTCTTAGTGGCTGTTTTTCCCAAACCAACGGACTATTGGCAGGGAGACGAAGATAAATTCCAACAACCTATCCGTATTAATGGTGCTTATGTTGGTCCTACTAAGTGGGATTCTAGCGCAAGTACCTATCAGTTTTTTTACTGCATCTTAATTAAAAATTCAGCGAAAAAGGTAATAGGTGTACTGGTGACGGGTTTAGATGTTTCCAAAGAATATTTAGAAAATCAGTCAAGTCAAAATGATTAAAGCTAGCGCCTAACTGTCATGTATTCAGCCATGACGCATAAACATTTAACGTGGTAGTTTTTTATTAGCTTCTCTTCTTCGTTATGGCCAAGGCTTATCTATTTTTTAGTTATTCTAACTGTTTTATTTAATAAGCGTTTCTATTCCCTTATTCACACCATAAACATCGCTAGGATAAAATCCTAGGGTTACATGGAAGTCTTTATCAGTTAACACTAAACTTTGACGATAACTTTTCGCCTGCATAGATTGGGCAACAACAAAATATGCAGTTTTATCGTCAACACTTACTCGTGCTAAACCACGTAATGATACCGATAAATTTGTTCCTATAGCCACAGGTTTTTTTAGTGTTTGGTATTCATAGGGATTAATTAATGTCATGTGGAAGGTGTGATGATCTCTGTTACTTTGGTACTGTCGATACAGGGTAAAGTCATCACCTAGTATTTGCTTCATTTGGGATAAATATACATCAAGGTCTGCGGCATTAACTTTGCCGCCTACATAGGTTAAACCACTATTATCCGTTAATTTAACCAGCTCTATTTGAATAGACTTTACCGTTTGCTTTAGTGTTTCATTTTCCACATCATCAAACTCAGTTAACTGTGTTTTTTCAACTTTATTTGCAGTTTTTTCCATAACATGCTCGGTTATTGTCTGGGCAGTTAAACTCGTTTGCCAAAATATAGCCAGAGTGAATAGAATACCTTGGAAACTAACTATGTTATTGATTTTTTGCATCTATACCAACCGATTAATGAGAGTTTAACATTAGGATTTATTAAATCCTGCCTAAAATATGTTGCAATGATAACATTAAACTAATTTGATACTACTAAAGCCACTTTCAAAAAAACTAACAGCATAAACCTATCTACCTACATAAATAAAGACCAAAAAAAAGCCAACTGAAAACAGTTGGCTTGTGATTATACCTTTGAATAAATTACAGTGAATTAATCACTCTGAATCAGTCACTCTAAATTAAGTATTCTGAATCAATCACTCTAAATTAATTAAAGCATATTACTTAGTCTCAACCTTACAAAGGGTCAGGGTAAAGTGCTTCTAATTTAAGTGTAACATCACTGTACTGCCTTTTAGCCCTAAGCCAAATATACCAGGTGCCTGATTTAGGGTTTTCAAATTCACAGACTTCTTCATTGCCAGCTAATTTCGGCGCACAGCTACTTACCCAAGGGAAAGGAATCCGACCATTGCGGGCATATAGATCGGCATTTCCTGTGCCGCCCGTAATGCTTGCGGTAAAGCTAACTGCATTTTCAGGAACAGTAAACTTAAAGAGCTTCCAGCGGGGGCGAGTATTTAAACCTTCGAATGTTTCACTTACCGAAATCATTGGTGTTACCCCGTTAATTTCGACAATAACAGGGTCATGATCTGACGCTCTAAAAGGTCCGTCACTGTATAAACTGGTTAACTTATCTGCCGTTTTATATTCAGTGTTGTAATCAAGTATTGATGGTTCATCAGCGTTAATATGCCACTCACTTACTGCGACCACTTTACTGTTTAAAGAGGCTGAAGCTAATATGTGGTCAAGGGAGCCAATTTCACCACCATAGGCATACGAATAAGCGGTATTACCTAATCTATCAGGGGCTAAATTTACAAAACCAGCAGTTTGTAAACTAGTGACGGGATCTTCTCTGTTATAAGCATTTAAGTCACCAATAATTAAAACATCTTCATCAACAACACCGGTAGGGTGGGTCGCTAACCAAGCGCTAAGCGCTTCTGCAGCTTGTACTCGACGTAAGTTATAACAACCTTGACCATCTAACTTATCTTCGTTTTCAACACCACCACTACTTGAACAACCTTTTGAGCGGAAGTGATTGACAGAAATTGTTAATTTTTCACCGGTTTCAGTGGCTCTAAAGCTTTGTGTCATCGGCGGTCTATTATGATACTCAAACGGGAATTCAAGTAAGTAGGCAGCAGTACCAATTTCTGACACGGCTAGGTCGTTATAGATCATAGCGACTTTAATCTGATCACCACCAAGTGCTTCAATGCCTGGGTTAACGAAACTATAATGTACATCCGCAGGTGCTTGCGCATTCAGTCCATTGACTAGGTCTTGAATAGCACTGTTTTCACCAAAGCCATCATTTTCCATTTCAAGCAAACCGATAATATCAGCGTTTAAATTGGTAATAGCCGACATTACTTTATCGCGTTGGCGGGTAAACTCTTCAGCAGTATCAGCACCGCGAGAAGTAGGGAAGCCGGCACCTAAACCATCGCCATTGAAATAATTCAATAGGTTAAAACTTGCGACACGTAAATTACCTTGCTCTGCTAGTTGAGGAAATTCATTGCGCTCATTTTCATGGATAAAGTTAGGCGCTGTGGTTGGTGTAATGCGGTATTTACCGTAACTGTAATCTAATACGCCGGTTAACTCAGTGACTTTGTCACCTAAACGTAAGGTATTAAATGCCGTTAAACCGCCTGTTGGGAATATAATGTCATCAGGGTTTTGACCACCAACACCATCATCCAAGGTAACTTTATTTAAACTATTAGTTGCAGCCAGCTCTGTTAGTTCGACCGAGCCAGGCAGATATAAGTTAGTAGGTACATAGATACGACCATTAGATAAGGTTACTTCACCGTAGCGGCCTAAATTATAGTTATCTGTTACGGTTAGCTCAGTACTAATCGCAACTAGCATACCCTCTAAAGACTCTTGATGAACTGCAGAAGTAAAAGGCAGTGTGACTAGTGTCGCGGCAATTGAATCAGCTCCACAAATAAGCGGTGCTTGATTAGCAACTAATTGAGTTTTACCATAATTTTCTTCAACGCTGCCTTGTAGGCGAACAACGTCTCCTTCAGCGGGTAAGTCAGCACCACTAAGGCTGACAAAAATACCTTCTGAGGTCATAGGATCGTTATCTTGGTCGGCTTGCTCTTCTTGTAGAAAGAAGCCGTTACTGTCAGGTAATGTAGCACTGACAATACCTTCAACAATATGGATTTCATCAATAAGCGGCGAACTAAATTCACTTCCTTGTACCGCACTGATTAGGGTTGCCGCATCAAAACATTGACCAATATCCGCAACAGGTGGTTGTCCGTCGTTAACTGTATGACTGCCAAGAGAGCTGGTATTATCTTTACCTAAGCCTTGCCACTCTAACGCAGGGTCAAAGGCATCATCAATCACCACATCTCCGGCGTTAACACTCGCTTGTCTTACTAAAGTATTATCTTTAGTTTTGTTATCGCTGCTGCCCCATTGAGAGCCCGGATCTTCACCAACACGACCAAATGAGTCGATGATCTCACCATTTTTATAGAGTACATAAGCATCATCACCATTGTGACTCAAGTTGCCACTGAGTTGATCCGCTTGTGCCAAAATATCACTATTGGCTCTTGGCTCGGCAATAACAAATACATCACCAGCCGCTAAAATACCGGATAAATCAATGAGAACACCTGATACACTGCCATTACTGAAGCGTTCAAGTTGATAACCTTCAGCGGCTAAATCAATATCTGCTGCTGATGGATTAAATAGCTCAAGTGCTTTGTTATAGCTACTGCCTTCAATGTATTCTGATATGAAAACTTCAGCAGGGGTAAAGGTATGTAAACCTAAATCATCAAAGACATCTTTACCGACACCTTGCCATTCATTGGCCGGATCAAATTCAGCATCAAATACCGTGTTACCACTTTGCACACTGGCTAAACGGCGTAGGGTATTATCCTTAGTTGTTGAGGTATCACTACCCCAAGCAGAGCCTGGATCTTCACCAACACGACCAAATGAGTCGACAACAACGCCGTCTTTGTATAATACATAAGCATCATCACCGTTATGGCTTAATGAGCCAGATAAAAAGTCAGCCACAGCTAATATTTCTGCCGCTGCTCTTGGCTCTGCGATAACGAAGGTAGAATTTGCCGCCACTACACCCGTTAAATTAATATTTGATGGTGAAGTTGAACCATTACTAAAACGTGCTAATTGGTAATTGTCTACTTCAAGATCAATGTCAGAAGAAGAGGGGTTAAACAACTCAATGGCTTTGTTATAAGAGCTACCTTCGACATATTCAGAAATGAATAGTGCTGCACCATTGGGAGAACCGCCACCAGTATCTCCGCCGCCACCGCCAGTATCACCACCACCACCGCCGCCGCCAGTGTCGCCACCGCCACCATCAGTACTACAAGTATCAGCACTATAAAGAATATCTACCCATTCAGGATGATCTATGAATGGATTACGATTACCTTGAAATTCATAAATGCTGTTATTTCGATAGACTTCTGTAGCATCTACAGGGTCGCTATTATGCCACTCAATTAAACGACATAAGCGTCCTAAAGCTGCTTCGCCAACGTTGGTAATGCGGTCAACTAACTGTAAGTCGGGTGTAGCATCAAAACCTTCATAGCGGGTATCCATGTAAAAAAGCATTCGAGCAACATCACCTTTGACCGCATCTCTTGGCTCAAAGGAGTCGCCATCAACACGATTTGCAGGGGCTTCTGCTAAGGGCGCATCGCTATTATCAAAATCTAAATTGCCTCGAGATGAGTTTATCGATATATCAGTAGGTCTTAAATGATGAATGTCTGTGTAGCCTTCGAGGCTTGAACTTGGGAAACCGTGGCTTTTTGCCCAAACATGTTCACGGTTCCAGTTATCTGGGTTGGTACTTTGTGATCCGCTACCATTGGAAAACTTGGGTATCGATATGCCTTTATAAAGTAAATTCACATTGGCGGTGTTTGCTGGATCTTGGTCGGTTCTGGTTAATGCTGTCCATACTTCAGAATAACTTAAGTTTTTATGATTTTGACTAATCGCTAAAGTGATTTCTTGTTTAATGGTTTCGGCGGATAGACTGCCATTCACTGCTGAAATAGCACCGGCATAATAGATTGAATCATCAAAAGTATCCGCATTAGCAATAGTGCTTAATGGCGGGCAGTTAAAACATGCATCTGTCACTGTATCTGCATAGGTATAGCCAGCAAATAAAGTTAACGAGAGTGTTATTATTCTCAATTTCATTTCTCTTTCCTTAGCGTTTGTTGTTGTTATTAATTTTGCATTTTTAAATGACAGTACTATTACAACCCAAACAAAAAGATCCATTACTTTACTTTTTGTTAACATGTCATCGGTAAGTAAAATGTCACAACTTGACCTTATGGTCAAATAATAATCTAATTATTTTAGTTGGTATGATTAAGCTATGTCGATATAAACTCATGATATATGGTTAATAGGTTGGCTAGTGCTATTGTTTTACTGTATAATCTGACTCTTTGTTCAAGTTTTTCTGGCAATTAATAGCTTGAAGTTAATCGTGGTTATAAGCCCAAAAGGAATGATGTGGATGAGAAGTCAGTAGCTCATAATAGATAAGGGATTTTTAGACTAAGTCAGTGTTGGCTGATCATTTGAGGATATACTTGGTTTGTTCTTCTATAGGATTTAACCCTCTTTAAATCGCACTAATCCGCTTTAATAGAGGGTTTAGATATTATCAGCCAAAAGTACTGGAGAATTGTACTTTGTTGTCGTTAGGATTAGAGCCGCTATGCGCGGTGTTTTCAACTGGTCAGAGCCCTAATTCCTAGTAGCAGGTAATTATTTCTTCTTTAAAGCTCATACATCCATTGTCAACAATCGCTCTAATTACATGGATTTCCATTGCTTCGGTACCAAAGTTTTTATAATACAGAAACATATTTGTGTCGTTGAGAGTATTGCCGCTTGATAGCGAGCCATTTTTATATTGAGTGAATGAGTGTTTGTGGTAGAGGTCGGTTGATTTCATTATTGACAAATGATGAGTATGGCCACAGAAAACATGTTCTATATTATGCTCTCTAACGAACTCGACCACTATTCTGGAGTTGAAAAGAGGGTCCGAATCCGTGTCCAAGATGGAGTGGTGATTTAGCAGGATTATTCTATCGTAACTCTCTTTGCTAATCGCATGAGATATTGTTCTCAATATTTCCTTATCGACAAAACCATTGTCTTCATAAAGGGAATTGGAGTCGAGGCATACTATCAAAAGGCACTCACCATTTATGGTGATCCTTTTTAGAAAATTGATGTCGGTAAAGTGTTCCTTTATACCAATGGTATTTCCTTCTAGATAAATATTTCTCTTTCTACATTTATCACGATTTAATGGCCGAATAACCTCTATCTCGTCGATATATTGACGGAAATAGTCGGTACTGCGCATATTTCGCTTGTCATGATTTCCGGGAATTGAAACTATGTGTTGGCAATCAATTGACTTCAAAAAATTCCCAGCGGCTTCAAATTCATTTTCGAGCGCATCCGTTGTATTGTCGCCGGTGTTAATTACAATATCCGTATCAAAACTGTTCAGTTTCTCCAACAATAAGTCATTTTTTCCGAGCCAGTGACGAGGGCCAAAGTGCATATCTGAGATGTGTAGTATATTCATTTTTCGAGTCTATCCCTTTCACTAAGTAATATTTAGATGCATGACCTTTGGAATTACTATCAAAGTGCATAAAGTCACGATTAATAGATACGGAGTATGCCAATGAAATATGACAATAATGTGACAGCAGTGTGTTCTGAAAGGAGAAGGGCTGGAATGCTTATTTTTATCACCCGGTAATGACTGATAAATCTTCTAAAACTCAGGTTATACCGTATTTTCTACAAAATATGCGTAATCAGCAGCATCAGTTATTTATGGTCAGCAGCACACCTTATTAGGGTAAATTGTTACTCGCAATTATACTTTATTAATAAAACCCATTATAAACATGTAGTTGATGTTAAGTCAGGCAAGGAGGTAATTAAGAAATAAACTTTAATTTACCCGAGTGGAAAGATAATTAGAAATAAATCGGATTGATCCGATCCAATATGCTATATTCATGCCAAATAATCTCTTGGTGAAAAGTTTTATAGAAAAAGTTACATAATGTGCTAAATTTATCCCGTAATAAATTAACCGCATTAAAATAACTCGTATCGATAACCATACCCTCAAGTTGTTCACTCTTTAGATTAAATACCCCGTAAAAATTCATTTAATTCACAATGAGAGTAATTAATGCCAACAGTAGAAACAGATAATAATCCGTCGACCACACCCCCTTCGATATTATCACTTGCCTTCGATTTACCTAATATTTGTTCTTTATTCGGACTTTTTTCAGCCTTATTAGCTCTGTATTTTGCCATGATCGGCATTTACCCTGCCGCAATGATAGGATTAATTTGGGCGGTATTCTTTGATTGGAATGATGGAAAAATAGCCCGTAAAATGAAAAACAGAACGGCAATGCAAGGACAAATTGGTGGACAAGTAGACTCTCTCATCGATGTTGTTAGTTTTGGTATTTGTCCCGCAGTTATCTTATTGAGCTATGGCAATTATCATCCTGCATTTCTTCCCGGTGCTTTTATTATTGTTGCCGCTTGCGTCTTACGACTTAGTTATTTTAATGTTTACGGTTTAGATGGAAAATCTAGCTATCAAGGTCTTGCCTCTGATAATAATGCCATTATTCTTGTTTTTGTTTTTCTGCTAGAGAGTGTTATCTCTACCACAGCGTTCACTGTCGTACTTTATATTACCATCCTTGGTTTAGCTGCACTCAATGTTGCTCCGATAAAAACACCAAAACTCAGTGGTCGTTGGTATTATGTGCTTGCCCTATACACGCTAGTTATCACATTGGCCTATAGCTGGTTGCTGATCTAGAAAACTTACATTTTACAAAGCTATTTACCGTTAAATATCATTCAGATAAAAATAATAACTTATGATCGTTAAAGCTAAAATCAGTCAATGAATAAGCATCATAAGTTACCTGCCAGCCTTACCACATACAGTAGTCAATAAGCACGATCAGCTACTGATAAAGGCATTTAAGGAAGCGAACTATTTCTTTATCCGCTGCAATTTCACCAAATAGTGAGTTTGCGGCGAGGTAGATTTTAATAAAACATATAGCGAAAGCATTTGTTATATGTTCGATATGTATGGAGTAATAAAGATGACAAGAGTATATACCAGTGGCGTATTTGATTTATTTCACGTAGGACATTTATCTGTTATACAAAAAGCAAAAGAGTTCGGCGACTACCTTATTGTAGGCGTACATTCAGACGAAGACGTTGAATCTTATAAGCGTTCTCCAATCATTTCTTGTGAACAACGCTGTGAAATAATTCGAAACATTAAGGGTGTCGATGAGGTAATTGTTGCCCCACTTACACCAAATAATGATGAGAATTTTTACCTACTACATAATATTGATATTCATGTGGCGGGAGACAATATGGAACATATGTATGAGTTACCTCACAAAATGGGTATTATGCGCTATGTACCGAGAAGTCCACTAACTGATTCGTCGTCAATCATAAAGAAACTTCAAAGTAAGTAACTAACGTTTTAAGAGGTTTATCAGCAGTAAGGGGCTTGCTTTTTTAGCTCTGCTTATACACAGTTTGCCTTCAAGGCAAACAAAACCTCATAAAAAATTAGTAATCTTCATTTCTGCTCAGTGATTGAAGTGAAGCTTAAATTTAAAGTCCAACCATCTGTTGTTGGATCCAAAGCAGTCCGCTAGTGACTGCTTTTTTATATCAAAAAAACAGCGCTTTGTAGCTTGAGTTCAAAGGAGTCATCAGCATGTTCTCCTATATCCCCCAAGGTCTCCTAATGCTCTGCAAAGATTAATGTTACTGCTAGCTTCAATTTATTCGGTAAATATACCGGTTGTACAGGGATGTAAACAGAAAGGAACTTATCCTAGCGAAGTTAAAATAAAGCCATTAAGAATCAGTGATTAACTATAGACGCAGTATGAAAATTAAATAATAATTGAACAATATATAACCTGATTGAAATGGAGTTCGAAATGTTTGATTTCTTAGTCAACTTTTTTGGCACTATAGTTACCTGTCTTTTCATTGTTTACCTTATACTTTTAGCGCTTCTTCAAGGTAAGAGCAAAGAATTATCAACGGCTAATACTTTTGTTTCCATGGCTGATATGCCCGTATTGCGACCTATCCCTCTCTCAACCGCCAACCAAAAAAGCTTGCTTAATAAGATACTCGTTTTTGTTTTCCAGGTAAGACGCTGGCGCGTAGAAGAAGCATTCATTTATCAATATAAAGGTAAAAAATATGCTGTTCATGCTGGTTTTGAATTTGATGGAGCCTCTATACCTAAAGTACTTTGGGGTTTGTTAAGTCCGGTTGGTTTGTTGCTAATTCCAGGTCTTATCCATGATTATGGTTATCGCTACAATGGCATATACAGTTTGGATGAGAATAATAACCCTGTTTGGGATGAAACAATATCAACTCAATCAGCTTGGGATGAACTATTTAAAGATATTGGTAATGAGGTCAATAACATCCCGATATTGAATGAATTAGCCAAGCTTGGTTTATGGCTTGGTGGTTTTAAAGCTTGGAATGTATGGCGAAATAAAAAGGAAGATAGAGTACCTTTTAAGTGGACGGTGAATGATGAAAAACAAGCCAGTCATGAGCCACAGAATGGACCAAAGTATGAGCCTCAGCAATATGTATCAGAGGATAATGTTGTCGATATAGCTACCACTTCTGAGGACAATGTTAGCAGCGAAGTGTTTGTTAGTGGCACCACTAAAACAACAAAAATAGCATATGAGAATAGTAACCAGCAAAAAGTGTTAGGCAGTAGAAACCTTGATGCCACTGACAAGCAGCAGGTAACTTACAAAATGGTGTGTGGAGATTGTGGTGAGATATATGGCGCTAAAACAGCAGAGATTCACCGACGTAAATGCCCAGTCTGCCAAGAAGGTAAGCCGAGTGTCAATTGGTAAGTAACCTGATCTCAGCTTAACAACAGTTTCTCTAACAGCTACTTTTACTTACTTCTGCGTTGAATTCACTTGCAATAGACTAGCTATTGACGCGTAAATTACGCCTTGAACTAAGCACAAGTATCAAGTTAGTGATGGCGTGATTAACTTAGCTAATCTATTTTAATCGTTAACTATTTGTTAAACCGAGTTCAGGTTAAGTATTTTACTGCTCGCAGGTTCGTCATGCGTTTAAAAATAAGTGATGCCATCGTTCTGCTCATGGCATTAGCACTGACATTAAATTAAGTGGCTAAAATTGCTAGCCATCATTACTCGTTATCAAATAAGTAGCCATCGCCACTAGTCATCAAATAAGCTTTCAGAAGCTTCAGCTAGCCACAACAACGCGGAACTTTTCGCCGTTTCAATAGCCATGACTCGATCAACGGGTATCGTCCATGTTTTTATATCAAAACTAACAGGTAAGCGAATTAAGCTAGCGTTATCTATTGGTGGTTGTGCGATATGAGCAGGTAGGTAACACCAACCCAAATTATATTCAGCCATGGACTTTAGTGCTTCAAAATCATTAGACCAGAATTTCTTAGGAGATATTTCGGGTAACATTGAAATCGATTTTTTTTCAGCGCTACGCACTAATAACTGGGTATATTTTGCTAAATCTGCTCTAGATACAGTGGCTAGTTGCGTAAGTGGGTGCTTGGGATGAACTACGACGAAAAAGGGTAAATGACCAACCAAGCCTAGTTCTACCCCTGTAGGCATCAAAGCATCAATTAATTTTAGGCCAAACTGAGCTTCCTGTGCTTCTACAATCCCAGCAATGTCATCACTGTTAGCGATATTTAGGATTAAGTTAGTTGCAGGGTAGCGTAGACAAAAATCTTGCAAAATCTGGTACAGTTTAGGCAGTAACAGCGCCGGGTCAATGACTAAGGTAAGCTCACTTTCATCGCCCGCAGCTAGTGCCATTGCAGCAGATTCAAGCTCTTGTGATTGTATTAATGTTGCTTGCGCATGCGCTAATAGCTTTACGCCCTGTTTCGTTAACGTCGGTTTTCGAGTGCTACGATCAAACAAGGACAATCCTAAGTCGACTTCCAAATTGGCAATCGCTTGGCTAACCACAGATTGTGCCTTTCCTAATTTTCGCGCCGCAGCAGAAAAAGAACCAAGTTCAGCGCAAACTATAAAAGTTTTGAGCTGTTGTAGACTTAACATATCTATAAAACCGATGGTAACTAACTTTTATACATCTTAATTTCAAATATAATGATTGGCAATTGTTTTCAGCGGAAATTTGTATGTCGACCCAAGAACGTATTTTTCATAGTATATTATTTGAAGTGATAGCATTAAGCCTATTAATACCGTTAGGTAGTTTTTTCAGTGGCTTTGATATGGGCAGCGTAACAGGATTAGCGGTGGTATTAAGCCTAACAGCGATGTGTTGGAACTATGTTTACAATATTATTTTTGATAAATACTTCGGCACCAATAGAATTGAACGCTCTTTCCCCATGCGTATGGGCCATGCTACGGTATTTGAACTTGGGCTGTTGATTGCTACTTTACCGATAATAATGTGGATGCTTGATATGGACTTTATTACGGCATTAATTCTAGATATCGGCATGATCATATTCTTCATTATTTACGCCATTGTTTACAATTGGTGTTATGACATAACCAAGCATAAGTTAGCGCTATCTTAAGAGAACTATGTCATCTGCTAATAACTCGATTTTAGTAGCCGAAAAATTATACCCCGTCACAAAAGTAATCAGGATCGCTTGCTTCACTTTAATAAATAGTCATATAAGGAACAATTTATTGAAGTAAGTGATTCGAGTTACTAACTTATCGTTTATAACTCGATATGGGGGCGTTAACGCCATAGGTTTTATGGGGCAAGATCATGGTGCACAAAGCGGAAGTTATGAATCGAAAATCTCAGGATTTATTATAGTCTGGTGTTAGACCTGATAGCAGATTTTAGTACACGCTGGTATCGCTGTCAGTATAGCGAAAGTATATCAGTTGGAATACAAGGCTAATGTTGTAGGTCAGGGGCGTTATCCGGTACTGATACTTTGCCACAATGGGCTACGAAGATAGTAATCAACTTTTCCACTACCAAAGTATCCTGTATGCGCTAAACCAAGAGTTGTTTTGTGTCTCTAAAGTAATTTGTTATTTTGCGGTACTCTTAACCTGCTTGATAAGTTCTTCACCCGTAAGTTCTTTTGCCTTAAGTTCTAATGCAATATAGGAAAAGTTAAAGCACATTTCATCATCCGAACCATAACCTCCGTAAACTATTTCATCGCTATAATTTTTAAAGGTGCAATCGACAGACAGTTGGATTTGTTTAAATCGATTCTTATCAAAACGCTTTGGTTCTGCCAGAGTAAAGTCTCTTTGCCAATCAATATCCCATCGTGGGATCGATAAAAGCGTTTCTGTTTCGCCATTTTCATACACTAGTGCCGTGCTTCCTGAAGCGCCAAAGGCGTGCATATGCACGTTAGCTGAATGAATTTCCACCGCATTAACACTTTCCATTTGTGTTTCTGTTATCCACGCTGTGTAGTTGGCAATGCGTTTCAGTGAAACATTAACTGCGTAAGTATTCTGTTGTCCCGGATTGATTACCATGGATTGGTTGTTCTTGCTGTTAAGCCAACCGTTGTTGGTTAAAGGATAATGGATTGCCGGTTTTTTTACCGAGTCGGCAAGAGTAAAACTCAGCTGACTTCCTGGATCTTTTTCTCCTGGAGCAAAAGCCGAATAATAGTGGACCTGCAAAATCAAAGCCGAACCTTTTTTGATTGGAACACCGGTATTCTTAGGGAAATGATAACCGTCCATCCCTGGGGCCCAGTGAGCTAGCCAATAATTATTTTGACTGAGCTTTTTTACTCCTCCAGGATATCTTTTTTCAAACGACCGTCGTGTTTCGTCATCGCCCAGCCGATCAGGAACCGCGCCGCCGAAGCATTGATAACCAATGCCTTCTTCTTCGGCTGCTAACTCTTTAAACATGTCGGTGACTTCTGGTCTTGCAGCAAAAAGAACGATGTGATGAACTACTTTTGTATTGCCAGGGATGGCTTTAAATCCGGTAACAAATTTATCTTTGGTTTCAGGCCAATCGACGATAAAACATCGATAGTCATCTTTTTGATTTTGTTTAGGCAAATAGGCTTGCTGTGCACTTTTCAGTGAAAGGTCGGCATTAAAAGAGTTAGTTATCTTGTCTTGTTCAAGTTTGAACCCTGTTGTTTTCGCTGGTTTATTCCCCTTGGGATAACCCGCCTCAGCCCACTGTTCAAATTGTGTGAGTTGTCGATGCGACAAAGAGATATCATCCTTATAAATTTGATGACCGATTTCGGCTAACCAAGGGGGCATACGCCTTTGTTGCACTGCAGAATTGATTGCGGCGTGATACAGATAAGCTTGCTCGGGATCCTCGAAAGAAAATGAAATTCCTTTTGACGAATGACACCCCAAACAGTTTTGTTCAATGATTGGTCTGATATCTTGGTAATAATTTGGTGTGTTTTTTTCAGCCGCACTAAGATTAGCAGTACTGATGAGTAGTAGCGTTAGCAAATAAATGGGCTTCATATCAATCCCCGATGGTGAGCTGGCCGAGATTATTATTAGCTAACAATTGCTTGAGTTTAAACAAGTCGTCGCTATTAAGATGGCCGCTTGTGCGCCAAATGGGTTTCCCTTGGTGATCAATAATAACCACCGTTGGCACTGTAGTGATAGCTAGAGACTGTTTTAACTTACTTTGTTGATCAAACCAGAATCGATTTCTGTGTTTCTTATAGAGCGGATGTTTTGTCAAATAATTCTCTGCATCAATGAATTTGTCGTCTATGCTGATGGCGTAATAAGGAGATTGGGTCGCTGCACTGATCTTGTCTAAGTCGTACATAAAACCCGCGCAGCTATGACACCAACTCGCCCAAAATTGAAGCAGCGTATATGTTTTTTCGGTCCGTTTGACTTGAGTTGGCTGAGGTGAAATTAACTGGCTAAACGTGCTGGTTTTTTGATTTTTATCGAACGGCACAAGTGAGTCGTATAAGACCATACTATTAGCCGAAATGAAGTTGCTTTGAGTTACTGCCAGAATGAACAAGGCTATTTTAAAAAATCTATCCATAGAAAAATTACTTGCTGATGCGCTGTAGGACCAACATATTCGCCGAATTAGACTGCGATAGCAACTAAATTGTAACGGTCGACTAATACTGGATACTTTATGTGAGATATTACTAATGCTTCAGCCAGTCAGAAATGAAGTTACTCCAATTTGAACTGTTACAATGTTGAAAATAATTCCTAACTTTGACCGACAACTTTGGCAGTACTAGTCAAATATAACTATGAATTCGAATAGCGACGTTGTTGCTGAAATAGCCCTCAAACTGACAGTGCTGAACGGCAGGAAATCGGACTCAAGACCTATTTAAACAAGAATGAGTGAATAGGCGTTTTTTACGGTTTTTGTAGTTGAATCCTACCAGGGGTTCTCTTCCACAGGGTACTTAATCGTTAATGTCAGCTTCAGATCAAAAGCGGCTTAAAAGTATGCCCAACTTTTTAAATTGTTAACGTCTTGAAAGTGGTAAAAGTGAACCTTAGCCTTTAACAAATGAATGGTGAAAAATAGTTCATCGCTAATGACTTCTTGGTGCGCTAAGCGGAATTAGACTAGTCAAAATATCAAACGTCAACTTTCCGATCATATAGCGGACTTAAATTTAAAATTTCTATGGCGCTTAGGGGGCACATAGTGAGATAGCTTTCTGCCAAATTTGTGTTTTAGTTCAAATGGTGAGTTCACCCCCCCCCCGTGTAATGGCATGTAATATATTATTGAGAACCATTCTGCTAGTTTAATTAGCAAAGGGTTATTACTTCAGATATGAACGAAGGAGAGTGCTTTCCTTCTCCGTTGGAGCGATCAAACTATAACTCTTTACATAAAGCGCATTATACAAGATAAAAAGGTTTTATTTTTATCAATACTGAATACGATATTTTAATTTTCACTTTGTAGATTACTTCTGTAATTAATAATTGCAGCCCATTAACACTTTATATGGATGTTAAAGAGTTATCTGAGAGTTATTGAGATAGTTTTAATAAAGACCTTTGTCTTTTAGCGCTCTGTTATATAGCAAAGAACAAAAGCTGACCAAGTCGACTTTAAGTAAGGAAAATTAAGGGATATTTGAGTTAATAGCTTAAATATAGATCCCTTTAGAATCCGAATTTTACTATTTATTCCGTGCGTAACGAACGTAAATAGAACACGGCTTTAAGTATTTATTTCGGTGTGCAGTTTAAATTTATGGACACTGACGTTAATTAAATGGCTGATGAGATCTAACCCTTCAATTCAAAAACGTGAATGTAAGGTTGATTTTAATACTTTAAAGGGAATATTAAAGTGAACGGTAAAGTATTTATTTCGGGTTCAAAACTAAAAGAACTAAGGTCAAAACGTGGACTAAGTCAGGAAGCCTTATGTGATGTTTTTTATTGCCAAAAGATACAGGTATCGATCGCAACGTTGAAGCGGGCTGAATTAGGAAAAAATGTGAGTTACCGTGTTGCCCGAGAGCTTGCTTTATACTTTGACGTGACGGTTGAAGCGCTATTAGAAAGTTCTATATCAAACAACGGACATGCGGAATTATTTGGTGAAAAAAGAAAAGAGATATATCTATTTTCTTTTCTTGTCACGACGCAATATGATTATTGTACTGCCCACGAACAACAAATAATTCTTACCGAAATAGCCAGCTATTTAACCAAGCAAGATTTTAATGTAATCGACGTCATTGGTCATTATTTACTAGGGTCAGGCTTACAGGCTAGTAATAATCAGGTACTTTATCATTTACTCTATATCTACAAACACGTATCTAGCAAGTTTGAGCAGTGCAATATCACCCTGTGTGTCAAGAAAAGCATTGGTTTAACAAAAGGGACTGTTCTTCAAGTTACTGATCAGGATATTGAAGAGCTTGCTTGTGTACTGCAGAACACCAAAGAAAATATATTTATTGTCGATAATGAATGTTACTTACAAGAAATCAATAACTTTGTTTTTACGCCTATTGAGTTATTTCCGAATATAGAGAAACAATATTTTCAACTGACAAAAAATAGCTTAGATGCAACAACCCTTTTTGGTCGGGATGAAGAGCTTTACCTGTTTAACAACTTGATGGACGATCAGGTTGCAATAGATGGTTTATCCATACTCAATGTTTATGGCGATAGCGGCATAGGAAAATCAGAACTCTGTAAACAGTTTTGTGAACTCGCCCGTAAGCATTATGACGAAGAAAATTCAGTGGGATTTATTCAGTGCATACCTGAACAGCCATCACACAAATCAAGCTTGATATCCAAAATTATTTTTGGTTTGTTAAATCTAGAGGAGCCGCTGTCTGATAATGAGATACAGTTATACTTTTCGCACCTACGGAACAAGGGTGAATGGTTAGATGATGAATTATTTTGGCTTGAAGAAATATTCGATGAATATCCGTTATCAACATTGGATAAACAATATTTAAATGCGTCGCATCACCAGAAAAAAGGATTAGTTAAGCTAATTTGTAAAGCATTCCAGAAAGCTAAACTATCGGTGTTATGTATTGATGATTTACATGTAAGTGATCGTTTTAGTTTGCAACTTCTTGCGCAGACTTTTGAGCAACTATCTGGAAAGTCGATCATTATTGTTTTTTCTTCACAGGTTGCCTGGTCGGCATATAACACTGATTTTCCGTTGCTGAATAAAGTGTTTAAATTATCGCCGTTATCTGAGGTAAATACTTGTTTATTAGCTGAAACCTGGTTTGCAGCGGATACTGAGTACCGACAACAATGTGTAGAGATTTCCGCTGGTAATCCACTATTTCTTCAGCAGTTATTATGTAAAACATCGGGCGATTCAACAGTACCTTCCTCGTTGCTGCAATTGCTTGAATACCGAATTAGCGCATTAACAGAACAGCAAAAGTTGATGCTTTGGTACAGTGCCACTTATGGTCGTCTTGTACTGATCGAGGTTATGGAGCAATTGATAGAGGGCGCTGAGGTTTTACTCAATGAATTATCTTTTGCTAATTTAATACAAAGGGTCAATCCGCTTGAGTTTAAATTTAGTCACAATAGTATTTATGAAAAGGTCGTTGAATTAATTCCTCAAAGTAATCGTAAAGAACTACACAAAGCGATTACTGACGCCTTGATACAAAGTGATTTAGACGATCAATATTTGAAAAATTCACTTGTCGCTTATCATTATTATAGACAGGACAAGCTGATTGAGGCCGTTGATCATTATCACCAAGCAGCGCTGGTGGCAAAAGGCGAAGGCAATTACAGAAAAGGTCTGGCCAGTGTACATGATGGTTTGAATATTTTATCTAAGGTACTTGAGCCACTAAAAGAAATTGAACTACGTTTAGTACAACTCACGTTATTAAAAGCATGTCATGGTTGGGCATCCTTGCCAATAAAAACGACCTTATTATCTATTTCAGCCTTGTGTAAGAAGAGTCATGATCACTCGTCAATCCGAGCTGTCATATTTAATCAATGGTTGATAAAACTGATGGCGTTAGAGCTAGACGAAGCTTTACAGTTAGCCAAAGAACTCAATAAATTAAGCCGAAGAAAAAAAGATCAGTGTGCTGAAGTTCATTCACTCAGTGCATTAAGTAATACATTATTCTGGCAAGGGCGCTTTAACGAGAGTATAGAGTCTGCAAAACAAGCATTAGCATTATATTTACCTTCATTTCATCAACGTGATCTCAGTGAATTTGGCCAAGATCCTCGGATTGTTGCGCATTTATTTTTGGTTCTTTCTTCTTCGTTAAAAGGTGAAGAGGAGCTTGCCCGTCAGGGACTTCGTGATATGCAAACTATTTGTCAGAAAATTCATAGTCCTTTTACTGAGGCGATAGCAATGCAAGGTTATGCTTTTTTTCATTATCACCAACAGGAAGTGAAAGAAGTTGAGCAGTATGCTGCGCAATTACTTAAGTTGGCCGAGCAGCATTCGATCCCGTTTTTTATTGGGGTGGCTAAATTATTTTTGGGTTGGTCTATAGCCAAGCAAGGTGACAGGCAACAGGGATTATTGTGGTTAAACGAAGGCTATCACCAGTGGCTAGCCAAGTCTGGCGATAAAATGCCGCATTCCTTATATTGTTGTCTAACCGCTGAAATTTTAATTGATAATGAACAGCCTACAGAAGCACTGTCAGTGACAATAACGGGCATTCAGTTTTCAATTAAACACCGGGAGGAGAGCTATTTAAGTCACCTATATTACTTCAAAGCATTGGCCGAACATCAACTTAAACTACCTATTTTAGATACCTTAAACAAAGCAACCGACATAGCAACCAAACAGCAAGCTTATTTATTCATTAGAAAAATCAATCACATTAAGGAAGATATAAAAAATGAACAAACTAAACTCTCAGAATTTGTATGACATTGCCAATGGCTCTACTCTGTTAGCGAGTGGCGGTGGAGGTTCTATTAAAACGGCATACAGTTTCATCAGACAAATTAATCAGCAAAAATCTGCTGTTGATTTACGGTTACCAGCTGAGTTGGAGGCTGAAAGTTGGGGGGGCGTTGTCGCTGCTATGGGCTCGCCAAAAAGCTTCGAAGAAATTGGTTTGCGGGGCTCTGAAACTTTGGCTTTAAAGGCGCTGGAAAAATCCACGTCTCAAAAAATGTCTTTTACTATCCCTGTGGAAACCGGATCTAACATTTTTGTCGCTATGTTAAGTGCATTAAAGCAAGAACCGCCTATTTTTGTTGTTGATGGTGATGGTGCTGGCCGCTCTGTACCTACTTTATCTTGTCTGACCTTTAGTGAAAATGTCGCTGCTTGTCCTTTTGCACTATTGAATGCTGCCAAAGGAGAAGATCCAGTTCAGGGGGCTATTGTGATTAACCTGGAAGATGAAACAAACTTTGTTAAACAAGCACGTATTGTTGAAGCGACCACTCGTCCTATTTTGCAGACAGAAGGTAGTTTTGACGGTATAGCGAGTATTGCCGGATGGGCTATGACAGCTGAAACAGCTCAAACCGCACTTATCAAAGGAACAATATCGATTTCTCAATATATAGGGCAATGCCTTAGACAACATCATGCAATTGATAAAGATGAATTAAACCAGGAGCTTGTTGCTGATTTAGCAGAAACCCTAAGCAAGCCTTACTTCTTATTTTCAAATCGGAAAAAATGTACTTTTGTTGGAATAAAAGAAATTAACAAGGGCGATGGCTTTGATTATGGTTTATTACAATTCACTCAAGGCGAAGGGAGTGAGCTGAATGAAATACTGATCATTAACCAAAATGAAAATTTAATTGCCTGGAATACTCAAGTGGCACACCCAATAGCCATGGCGCCTGATCTTATTTGTTGCTTAGGCAATATAGGTGACGATTTAAAAGAAAAAATTCTGACTGATTTTGAAGGACAAGAAAGAGAAATAGCAGAACAAAGCCTGAGTGGTTTACATGGTTTGTCTGTTGAAGATTTAACTCCTGGACAGGAGGTTTATTTATTTTCATTACCCGCAAATGACAGATTAAAGCAAGACACCAACAAAATATTTCAGCAGCTTCGCGCGCAATTTGGTTACTTTGGACCTTATGTATCAATCAATGAGTTATCAGAGAAATTATCAGCTAAATAATCACTAAATCACGATAAATTAAATGGAGTTTTACTCATGACACAAATACAGCAAGAAAAACAAAAAATAATGGTTATTATCCCTATTGCAGCAGACAGTGCCGAGGCATTTATGCCAGGTTTTGAGACCGAGATAAATGCGGCAATTAGTTCAGATTTTGAGGTGACATATAAAAGCCTACCCGGACAGGCAACACCATTTATTCAAAGCCGAACTGCAGAGTTTTGGGATACCTTTGGAATTATTGAAATTGCTCAACAGGCACAAAAAGAAGGCTTTAATGGCATTTTTGTTAATTGCTTTGGCGAGCCAGGGGTTGAGGTACTCAAAGAAATTGTTGATATACCTGTCGTTGGTGGATTTTATCCGGCGATAGCCAATGCCATGATGGTATCAAGTCGTTTTTCCATTGTTACCGTTTTACCTAGTGTTGTGCCTATGTTATGGACTCTAGCAAGACAGATGGGGGTAACAAGTAGTGTTGCATCGGTACGTGAAGTCGGCCTATCAGTAAATCAATTGGAGGATACTGAACTATTAAAACAGAAACTACTGGAACAAAGTATAATCGCCATAGAGCAAGATGGCGCAGAAGCTATTTTATTAGGTTGTACTGGTATGCTTGAAGTGAATCAATGGTTGGCTAAACAGTTAGAGGTACATTTTAATGGGCAATATGTTCCCGTTGTTGCTCCTGTAGGCTCGGCCATAGGGGCATTACAAAACCTGATCAAAAATAATTTAAGCGCGAGTCGTTTGACTTATTATAAACCCGTTGAATTTACCGGGATGACACCTACTAGTCCTTATTAAGACGAGTTATTTAGCAACCTCTGAATTGATCACTTGATTAGTTCTCTTAACTATCTTATTTAGGTTAATTAAGCTGACAGCCATTTTATAAAAGGCTATCAGCTTTTTTTATGTTTTCTTACTCCCGCTTTATTCTCCTACTTTATTTCAGTAATTACCTTTCCTTATGTAGCTGTAATACCAGCCATACACTAGCTGGTTTAGTTTTTAGTAACTTTATTTTGATGTACTTATTAGCAGAGAAACGGATTAAAACTTGTTTTTATATTCTAGTTTTTTGCGATCAGTTAATAAAAAACACTAAGTGATACCAAGGTGATACTGCGTGAAGGAATAAAGAGCTCTATATTAATGTCATTGCTTTTGAGGAAGAGGAATAGCAAGGAGATTGGCTTTTAAGTTGAGACTTTTTGTTTCTGTTTTCTTGAAGTAATACCGAGTATTTTTGCACTTAGGCGTTATAGGCTTAGATCTTTCATTTTGCATTACCGCAAGAAACAAGACCTGACCCTAATGGCCCCTAACTCTTAGTAAAATACGCGTCTGTTTAAAAATTAATATTTTAATAAGCGTAAAGTGGGCTAAAACAATTTTAGTCTAACATTATTTAAAAAGGAATTAATTATGGGTATCGCAGAAAAATATCAAGATATTGGACAATCTCTAGAGCAGCTTGGGCAACTAGGTAAAGCTAAAGGTGACACAGTCTTTAATTTTAATTTTAATTTTGAGAGGAATGAAGACCAGAAAAACAATCTCAAGGAGTTAATTGACGGTAATTTCACTTTATGCGCATATAAGGGAGCCAAGGGTAGTGGCGCTATACCCGTATGGTTTACAGAAACTTACGACAATGTTTTTGGGATACTAAGTGTTAACTATACCCCTTCCTACAAAGTCTTTATAGGTGCGTTGCGGGAAGTATCGGGTACTACGAGTCTCAATGTTTCAAAATCATCAGCTGAAATCGGATTAGGTAAAGGTCTAGCCGTTGATAAGTACGGTAATTTTAGTACTCTAGCAAACAAAGATCCGTTATCGATTGCGCTGATGAATAATCGACCAAATGGTACGCCCCCTCTTACCGTAGGTTTATCCGCACTAGTCGGCGGGGAATACAAACCGTTTTGTACTTTTGAGCTTAAACCAGGCGGTACAATTAACATGGAGCCACTTGAGACTGTATTATTATTTGCCGCACAAACAGATCTTGTTTCAGGGTCGGTCAACGCTACAACCGCAGCTCCTGGGTGTACCTTCCCCTTCGGCCAAGGCCCTACCACCTTCCCGTTGGAGATGATAACCGGCTCTCTAGGTATGAAGTCAGCCGATGGCGATGCATCGGTAAAACAGACTAAATCAAACGAAAATATCGCAACACTGTTGGGTAACTAAACGAGAATTTTACCGTAACGCCCTGTGCCATGTGAGAGTGGCTATATTTCAAGTATTGAAATTAAAGGGCGTCTCACTACTCAGCTGTAACATTGCAGTACTTTCTGATAGTAAAGTTACGGCTGAGTAAGCCTTATTAGTGGCTAGTTTTAAAAAACACCTATAAAAAGTTAACTAGGACACCCACTTTGATTTATTTAAATTTTAGGGTGGGCATCCTGATTAATAATATCGTAGGTGGCCTGCTTAAATAAGAAGAGTCTCGACATAACAATATATTTTTATATAGATGGAACACAAATGAAATATTTAACTTTATTACCCTTATTACTAATGATGGGTTGTGCGACAGTTGGGACACAACAACCGGTGAATGTAGCAGTGCCGCCCGTAGTGCATGATTGCGCGACTATTCAAGGTGTGCTTCAACATGTAAAAGATCGTCATTGCACACTGGGCGTGGCTGCCGACCAATTTATTCCTTCACTGTGCAATACTGATGCACTAGATAGCGTGTGCAGGGAAATTTTTAACTCTCAAGGGGTTAATGTATTACAACAAGGCAGTGGTAATTACGTGCTAACGGGAAATCTCATGGAAATAATTGGAACAGCTAATCAACAGTGTGGAAGAGTAGTCTTTAGTAGTACGGGGAATATGGTCACTATCTTTCCCGTGGTAAATAATGGCGAACTGCCTAATGGCTGCGCTGCTGCTCCTCAGTGATTGCCAGAACAATAATAAGTTATAAGAGGAATTAACAAGGACACCCACTTTAATTTATTTAAATTTTAGGATAAACGTCCTGATTAATAATATCGTAGGTGGCCTGTTTAAATAAGAAGAGTCTCGGCATAACAATATATTTTTAAATAAATCTGGACTACCCACCAATACCATCCGACTTTTCTGTTTTAGGTGAAGTGCATCGTTCAGCCGTTGATAAAGGTGAAGAACTACCATTTGTGATTAGATTTATGGGCGCTGGAAATACTGCTCAATTAGTAGTTACTGATAATCCTGCATTCATTCCAGAAAAAACTGCCAGGTAGCGTCAGTTTTAGTATCGCTTCACCAAATCACTATAAATTAAAAAGGAATATTTTAATGTCGATCAAAAAAATAGAGCATGTTGTTCATTTGATGTTGGAAAACCGTTCGTTTGATACGATGTTGGGTTGGTTATATCAAGACAAGCAGCCAGCCCATAATATTCCTTCTGTAGCCAAGGGTGATGAATTTCACGGGTTGCAGTCTATCAACCTTGATAATTTTACCAATGGTGTGGTGAACTTAGATATATCTTCCGCGCCAATTCGTGGCACCATGGGTCCGAGCGTACCAGATATTCATCCGGGAGAAGAGTTTAACCACGTTAACCAGCAGTTATTTGGTAAGGTCGAGGTCAATGTCGGCGATAAACCAACCATAAAAGGTTACATGGAAGACTATGCCGCAATGCTAAAAAAGGCGAACTATAGCGATAAAGAAATTAAAGCTAACGCTAATATGGTGATGCAAACTTACACACCAAGTCAGCTACCCATTTTGAATCAACTGGCTGAGCATTATGCGGTGTGTGATGAGTGGTTTTCTTCGGTACCTTCACAAACTAACCCAAACCGCGCCTTTGCACTGACAGGCAGCTCACATGGGCTGGTTGATAATGGATTTTTAGAAAAAAGTAAAATAGCCAAAGCGTTAGGTGATGTGCTCGGAATGGGGGTTGGTGATGATCGTTTTACTAACAAAACTATTTTTAACGTGTTAAATGAAAATGGTCACCCCGAATGGAAAATTTTTTGGGAAACCAGCATGATCCCTGAAAAAATATCGAATTTGATCGATAAAGCCAGTAATTTAGAAGTCTTATTACCCTTTTTACCTTCTACTGTTAGTAACGGGCTAACCACGCTCATTAAAGGGTTATCACCTTTCACTGATTATATTAGTGAAATATCTTCTGGCAAGCTTAGTTCTTGTTATAGCTATCGTTTATATCCACAGCTGCACGAGCAGATCGATAATGTAGACAGCCACTTTGCTAAAACAGATGAGTTTCATGTAATGGCCCGTGCTGGGACATTGCCAAAGTATAGTTATATTGAGCCCTACTGGACAATCTCAAAAACCACCGTAGATCGAGGTTTAGAGCGTCTGGTTACTACTATGGGTAATGATTATCATCCGCCATGTAATCTTAATGAAGGTGAAAATTATGTTAAAGCAATATACGAAAGCTTAATTTCCAATAAAGAGTCTTGGGATAAAACATTACTAATTATTACCTTTGATGAGCCGGTTGGTGCTTTTGATCATATTAAACCTCCTTCAGCTATTCCACCCTGGGGCGCCAATACACCGGACTTTAAATTACAAGAAGAGTTTAATTTTGATCGTTTTGGTGGTCGTGTTCCCGCGATTTTAGTTTCTCCATTAATTGAAAAAGGTACCGTATTTCGTTCTGATACCGGGGTGCCATTTGATCATACATCAGTGATCAGAACCTTACTTAATAAGTATGACTTGGGCGATAAAACCGCAGAGTTTGGCCAGCGTGCCGTTAATGCACCGACCTTTGATCATATAGTGACGCGCAACACACCTCGTGATGATGCGACTAGTGTAGGTTTTATGAATCGTCAGCGCCCGATGGGTAGCCCGGTTAAATACGCCGATCGTTTTCGCCTGAAAAACCAAAATGGCGATTATTTAAGTGCGTTTAGACTTACTGGACTAACCAGCGCATTGGAGATTATTCCCAAAGATTTGCAAAGTATAGGGTTTGATTTAGGGTTGTATCAACACTTTCCGACCCTTGGTAAGGGGCAAAGCGCAGAGTTGTTTTTCCAAAATAGTAAGGCTGATGATCGTGAGGTCGTTAGCCACAACGATATGGTGCGTATTGGTTCGGACGAAGATGGATTAGGCTCATACAACTATTTAGGTGCGTGGAAAGACTCTCATGATTGTTATTACTACAATATTTACTTACGTGGTGAACAAGCGCCAAAACAACAATGGCAAATAAAAAAAGTTGATAATGACAGCAGCCCGGTAAAATTCGGAGACAAGGTTTATCTGGTCAATCAATTTTTTGAAAATCAACGTTTAAGTCAAGACGACCGTCTATTACAAGGAAAATGGATCACAACAAAAGAAAAGGGTGATTGTTGGACCATTGAATCGGTAGAGTAAAACTCAGCTAGAGATGTCCGTTAGTTTATCAAACTCCAGAGCGGGGCTGAATAGCGAATGTTAACTGTTCAAGCCCCTACAGCTAACTAACCAAAACGTATCATTATTAGGGGTTGCCTTTAATAGTAAAAATATTTTGAAGTGACTTGTCAATAAAGAAAAAAGTGCTGGGTATCTATTCTATTTCTAATTATTAGATGAATTTTTTAACTTAAAATAGAATGTAATAAGGGCTGGAAAATACCTAGTAAAAGATTGATATAAAAAACACCTATCTCACTTTGGGGCGAAAGCGAGATAGAGCTTTAATTCTAATGTCAGCTATCCTTGAAGATAGTTGACATAAAAATTGATTTTCTTCCTCTAATAATTTTGACCGCTTTGTGGTAACAGTGACGGTTAGCTCTAACTGTCAAGAGGGTACAAATCGAAGTGGGTTTTACAGCAACTCTGTGCGCTAAGCTTCAAGTTTATCCTCTTCTGTATCGCAGGCGTTTAATTTTATTCGAACACCCCTAAAGTAAGGGCAATTCATCATTTTGTTTTTTTAGCTTGAGCAATGAAATCGTTGAAGTAGTCAAGATGCTGGTCGGTTTTGCGGATACCGACAAAGATCTGTTTACTAATACCTTTCTCTCCAAAACGAATACTCTTGATAGGCATTGATTTTGAGTACTCATCTACTAGCCAGCCCGGCAAGGCACAAACACCTCGACCCGCGGCGACCATCTGTAACATGATCTCAGTTGTTTCAATGTATTTGTGTTTCTTTACTGAACACTTTGCTGGATTAAGAAATTGACTAAAAATATCGAGCCTCAGGGGCTCAACAGGGTAAGTAAATAGTACTTCTTCGCTTAGTTGCTCGGGTAATACAAAATTTTGCTTTGCAAGTTTGTGAGACGCGGAAACTACGAGTCTATGTTCATAGTCAAAAACGGGTATGTAGTCTATTTTAGGTTTAAAGAGCGGGTCTGGTGTAATAAGTACATCTATTTCGTAGCTAAGTAATGCACCTAAAGCTCCAAACTGGAACTCCTGCTTCACGTCCATATCAATGTCTGGCCACTGCTCTAGATAAGGCTGAATTACTCTCAGTAGCCATTGATAACAAGGATGGCACTCCATTCCTATGCGTAGCGATCCCATTTCACCTTTTGCAATCTGATTCAGTAATAATTCCGTGTGTAAAAACTGCGGCAATACTCTATTAGCCAGTGTTTGAATGCGTTCTCCAGCAGCTGTAAGACGCAAGTTTCGACCGTCTTTTTTCCATATCGGAGTCGCAAGTTGGCCTTCTAATTTTTTGATACTGTGACTTAACGCAGATTGGGATAAGTGCAACGAATCAGCAGCTTTAGTCAGGGTTCCATGCTCTTTTATTGCCGTTAGTATTTCTAAATGAATCCTCTCTAACACCTGTTAATTCCTATATTTAGCTTTAATGATGAACTACATTCGTTTTTTTGATGAAATTATATCATTGTATCAATCTAACAAGTTTATTTACAATTAGAACAGGAATAAAACCTATAAGAAAAGTTGCACCAGCATACGTGAGCCAGTAAATAGTAGGACGAAGGCAAAGATCTTTTTCAGTTTTACCGCATCTAATTTTGCTGCCAGTGATGCCCCTACAGGTGCGAATAATACCGTTAGCGGCACAATACAAGTGAAGGCAAATAGATTGACCAAGCCAAATGTACCAGCGGGAGCATCGGTTGGTGTACTGCCCAATGTCAACATTATTAGCGCACCCGGCAACGAAATGATTAACCCTATTGCCGCAGCTGTGCCAATGGCCTTGTGAGCGGGGTAGTTATATAAGGTGAGTAGTGGCACCGAGATAGTGCCGCCGCCGATCCCCACCATAGAACTGAAAAAGCCAATGCATGCCCCCATAACCGTTTGTCCTGTTGTATTAGGCAGTTTTTGGAACAGAGCAGATTTCCCCGTTCGAAGCAGCATGTTAAGTGCCGATAAAACCGCTATCACCCCAAACAACATAGTAAGCATAGTACCTTCAACGCGAGTCACTAACCAGCTACCAACCAATACCCCCATAAGAATAAATACAGCCCAACGCTTGAGCAGGTCAAAATCCACATTACCTTTTTGATTGTGAGAACGAATTGAACTAATAGACGTTGGTACTATGGTGGCCAGTGAGGTTGCTGTCGCAACTAACATCGCAGACTCTGGTGATACGCCAAAGCTCTGGAACAAGATAAATAGCACAGGTACGATTACGATACCGCCACCTACGCCTAACAAGCCAGCTAAAATGCCTGCGAATACACCTGTGGCAACCAATGCCAAAATGGTAGGGATATTATTTGTTATAAATTCAATGATATTCATTAACTACTACTTCTATTTTTAATAACGGTAAAACCTTACTATCAATTAAGGGTATTGCTGTTAATTGTTGTTGAACAGTAAATGGTATGCCCCCTATGATTTTTAGCCTCAATTAAGGGTTACGCGCTTGGCTAACCCTACTAAGCATTATTATATTGGTTAGTTACTGGCCGAGAGTTCTCTTCGGACTATTTCTGCACCTGCAGTTAAAGCATTGAGCTTGCCTCTTGCCACTTCATGAGATAAAGGTGCCATGCCACAGTTGGTAGAAGGGTAGAGCTTGTCGGCATCTACAAATTTAAGTGCTTTTCGTAGGGTATCTGCTACTTCCTCAGGTGTTTCAATGGTATCAGATGCTACGTCAATGGCCCCTACCATCACTTTTTTACCGCGAATAAGTTCAAGTAACTCCATAGGAACATGAGAGTTGTGACATTCTAGTGAGATAATATCGATATTAGATTTTTGCAGTTTGGGAAAAGCTTCTTCATATTGTCGCCACTCTGACCCCAAGGTTTTTTTCCAATCTGTATTGGCTTTGATGCCATAACCATAACAAATATGTACAGCCGTTTCACACTTAAGCCCTTCAATTGCTCTTTCTAAACAAGCAATGCCCCAATCATTAACCTCATCAAAAAACACATTAAATGCTGGCTCATCAAATTGGATAATATCAACACCAGCCGCTTCTAACTCTTTGGCTTCTTGATTAAGGATTTTAGCAAATTCCCAGGCGAGTTTTTCGCGACTTTTATAATGATCATCATAAAGCGTATCTATCATCGTCATGGGACCAGGCAGAGCCCATTTAATAGGTTGCTTGGTTTGCTGACGTAAAAACTTGGCATCTTCAACAAACACTGATTTTTGGCGACTAACAGGGCCAACAACTGTTGGTACACTTGCCTCATAACGATCACGAATTTTAACGGTTTTACGTTTATCAAAATCAACGCCGTTGAGGTGCTCAAGAAATGTAGTGACAAAGTGTTGGCGGGTTTGTTCGCCATCACTGACAATATCAATACCTGCTTGTTGTTGATCCTGCAATGACAAACGTAACGCATCGTGTTTGCCTGCAATTAATTCCTCACCTTGTAATTTCCAGGGTGACCAAAGTGTCTCAGGTTGTGCAAGCCAAGAGGGCTTAGGTAAACTGCCTGCAGTTGAAGTAGGTAATAGTGTTTTAAGAATATTAGTTTTCATAATAGATGATGCCGTAAATTTGGATAATTTATTTAAGGTAAGTATTGAAGCTAGTTTTTGAACCTAGCTATTGAACGTAACTAGCAGACCATTGTTCAAGAACAGCTTGATAGGGTTTGATGAAGTGCTCTTCAGCAAATTTCCCTTGCTGATTAGCCAACTGGCTACGCTCTGCTCGATCATAAACAATTTGAGTTAATGAATGATCCAGGTTCTTCAAGTTTGGTTGATAGGATTTTCCTGCAACAGCATTGGCATTATAAATCTCAGGTCGGTAAATTTTTTGAAAGGTTCCCATTGTGCTAATGGTACTTATAAGCTCAAGGCTAGTGTAATCATTCAGTAAATCACCAAAGAAATAAAAAGCCAAAGGCGCAACACTATTTGGTGGCATAAAATAACGAACCTGTAAGCCCATTTTTTTAAAATATTGCTCAGTCAAAGAAGATTCATTTGGCTGGTATTCAACGCCCAATACAGGATGCTGATTTTCAGTTCGATGATAGGTTTTGGTATCCGAAACACTGAGACATATAACCGGTGTTTTATTAAAATGTTGTTTATAAACATCTGAATTGACAAAAGACTGAAAGATTTTTCCATGCAGTTCGCCAAAGTTATCTGGAATGCTAAACTGAGCCTGCCCCTTATTATGAGCTTGCAGTAATACGCTAAAATCATAATCTCGCACATACGAGGAAAAATTATTGCCAACAATGCCTTCAATGCGTTTGTTCGTTTTATGATCAACAATATTTGTTTTCAATACTTCAATCGATGGAAATGCTTTACCACCCCCTTCAATATCTATATCAACGGAAACTATTTCAAGTTCGACAGAATATCGTTCTCCTTTGGGGTTATCCCAATGCGCTAGGGCATTAAAACTATTGTCGATCATCTTTAATGCATTGCGTAAGTTCGCTTGGCGGTAGCTTCCTCTGGCCAAATTAGCAAAATTTGTAGTGATTCGCGTATTGTCTGAAGGGTGATAATTTTCATCGAGACCAATGCTCTTAATAGTAAATTTAAAGTCTTTATTCATTGTGATCTGTATCCTATGTTCTGAGGTAAAAGCTTGAGATAAAACCTAAATGTATTGCTTGCTCCTTCCATACTTTCTAATCTTCGTTACTGATTTTCTCAGTCAGTAGTCTTTACAGCCGTTTTGGGTTTATGCCTAAAGGCTTAATTGAGAAGCAACTGAAATATTGTCTAAAGTTAAAAGCAGAGTGTATTTTATACGTGGTTCGTTACATGAATAAAATTGATTATATTTCATGGATACATGAGCTTTGCTCATGGATTATTCTGTTCGTAAGTTTTGGAGCATTGCTACCAGTCATTTCGGTGTTATACGGTCACACCTTTAGTCTTAAACTGATTATCGATCAAATCCCCCTTTAGAATAATTACGTTCACTTGGAGTTATTCAAATGAGAGTATGACTGAACGTCTACCTTCTTCGATTTAAGTTGAGTTGCTAGATAAAGTTAGACGACTCAAAATGGCACGTTTAATTCATGCCGATAAATAGCGAGAACACCGACTTGATAGCAAAGTGGATTATTTATTATGATAAATTTACACCTAAATTAGGTAAGCTTTTTGGTAACAGTGAGCCTTAACTTTTAACCAATAGATAGTTAAAATTAGTTCACCGCTAATGACTTCTTGGTGCGCAAAGAGGGCATAGTTAGTAACAGGTATGAAAGGTCAAATTTCCGATCATATAGCTGACCTAAATCTCATACTTGTATGAGGTTTTGAGGATAAGGGCTTTATTATTCCTATAATCAAAGACTTATTTGGCGTTCGTCATTTAAGAGTGCATTAAACTGACCTTGTTATACAATAAAACATACAAGGTAAAATCTGAAAATAATGCATACAAGCCTAAAACAGGTCTTTGATGCCTGTTGAACTTGATAAATTTGGCGTATATATTCCCGTACTCAATCGATTTCATATGGAGAAAACTAATGAATATAACGATATTGGGAGCTGGTGCAGGTGGTTCGGTTACAGCCTTCGATTACGCCAATCACGGGCATTCTGTCAGGCTTTTTGATTTTCCAGAGTTTCCCAGTAATATCGAGGCGATAGCCAAGCAAGGCGGTATCTATGCAGAAGGAGAACTTTCTGGGTTTAGCCCCGTAGCCTACGCAGGGCATGACATCGATAAAGCGTTGGAAGATGCCGAGCTTATTTATGTCATAGGGCCTGCATTTAGTACATTAGCCTTCGGTGAAGCCTGTGCGGGCAAACTAAAGCCTGGACAAACCGTTATTATTAGCCCCGGCTCCTGTGCAGGTGCTCTAGTATTCAAGCAAGCTGCTGGACTGAAGCTTGAGGATTATTCTGTACTGATTGCGGAAACCCATACTCTTCAGTATGCCGTTCGTCTACTTGAAGCGGGTAGAGTGCATGTATTTCTCAAATTGAAAGCTGGCAATCTTCTGGCGGCCCTGCCTAGCCGACATACCGCTGAGATTTTACAATTGATTGTGGATGTATATCCGGGAATGGAACCAGCACACAACGTGATCCAGACCAGTTTGCAAAATGCCAACCCCGTTATTCACCCTGCCGTATCATTGACTAACGCGGCACGCATTGAAGGGGCTGGCGATTTTCTGTTTTACGAAGAAGGTGTGAGCGATTCTGTGGGACGGCTCATTGAGGCTGTCGATCGGGAGAGAATTGCCATCGGCGAGCGTCTGGGTATTACCATCCTCTCTGATCCGGAAATAGGCATACATCAGGGCTATATGCGGGAAAACAACTACGGTTCAGCTTATCGAAATGCGCCTAGTTTTCAGGGTATTCCTGCCCAACCACAACTTGATCATCGTTATATTAATGAGGATGTCGGTTACGGTCTTGTATTCATGTCTGGGTTGGCGAAGCAGATCGGCGTAGAGACTCCAAGCATTGATGCCATCATCCAGATCACGTCGGTACTGATGAATCGTGACTATGCAGCAGAGGCGCTACGCACACCAGAATCACTCGGTATTGCGGGCCTGTCAGTAACAGAACTCTACAGCCTTTAATTCAACTATTCCGACATCTTTCAAGAATATACGCTATAATGCAACCACAAAATTCACACTGATCATTTTACTACCTGTAGTAATCGGTTAAGTTATTGGAATTAGGTACTGTTTGAACTAGCGTTTTAGATAATTAACTCTAAACACACATCTGCATTCTACATTCTACATTCTACATTCTACATTCTACATTCTACATTCTACATTCTACATTCTACATTCTACATTCTACATTTCTATTGTTTTATGCTTTCAAAGGATGAGTATTTAATCCTTTGAAATAAGATCAATCATTAAAAGGAAGAATAATGAAAATTACCATAATTGGAGCTGGTAACGCAGGTTCTGCTTGTGCGTTTATGGCTGCCGAGGCTGGACATAAAGTAAGACTATTGAAGACATCAAATCGTATTACACATGATGAACACTTTGAAGCAATGGTCAGCAATAAAGGAATATATTGCGTCAATAACACCAACAATGGCCATTTTACCGACAGTGCCGATGATGCCGAAAAAACTTTCCAACCCTTGGAAATGATCACTAGAGATCCCAAAGAAGCGATTGAGGGAGCAGATGTTGTGATGATTTTCATTCAAACTACATACCATCAAGCTTTAGCTGAACGGATTGCAAAGTATTTTCAGGATGATCAATTGGTCATGTTAGTCCCAGGATACGCAGGAAGTTTGTTTTATCATCAATTTTGCGATAATAATCCAATCTTTGCTGAGGGTGAATCAACCCCTAATGATGCAAGAATAGTCTCACCTGGTACAGTAAAAGTCTTATTTAAAAATGTCAGAAACTCTCTATCATTTTTTCCAGCTTCAAGAACTACTGAAGGCATGGCCATTGCCTCCCGTTTATTTCCTGCCTATAACATTGAAATGAACAACGTTCGAAAACATATATTCGAATCAGCACTACATAATCCCAATATCATTGTTCACACAGTGGGCATGTATGTTATGTACCCGATGCTCGAGTATTGTGCAAAACACCATCCTGATGAAGTTCCATATATGTACAGAGACGCACTTTCGACAGACATGGCATGGTTGATGATAGAGAAATTAGACGCGGAAAAAATGGCTGTATTAAATGCACTAGGATGTGAAGCAATACCTTATCTAGAGGCCTGTTTATTTAGAAACGAGGAAGATCTCACGCAAAACCCAAGAGATGTATTTGAAAGTTATAAATTATCATCACCACCAGGTCCCTATAGTTTTGATAATCGTTACATTACAGAAGATGTTCCTATGGGATTGGTTTTATTAGCATCATTAGGTGATAAATTGAATATTGCTGTGCCTGAGTGTCATCGCTTAATAGAGATGTGTGGTGGCATTTTAAAAAGAGATTTTTATAAAGAAGGAAGAACCTTAACTTCATTAGGTTTAGGTGCATTATCAACAGAGGACCTATTATCTTTTGTCAATGACGGTATAGTACCAATCAAAAAATTGATTGCATAATGAAGGAGGAGGTAAGTATAAATTTTATCCTTACCTCCTCACTACACAAACCAATTTATTTTAAGGTCAGCTATCCCTAAGATAGTGATCATAAAAGTGAAGTCTTTTTGCCATGAGCAATATCCATCACTTTAAGCTTAATTAAATCACATGCTCTTAATTTACAGTCTAGAGCCAAATTAAACATTGTTAATTCACGTAAATTATTTGCTAAATCAAGCCTTGTTCTAATAGACCAAATTTCCTCAAGTTTTAGGGGACGTTTTTGACCAACCAGTTTTCCTTTATTCCAGCTAGATTTTTTGGGGGTATGGAATCATGTCATACATAATAGTGCTCCTATGGTTTAAAGGACTATAAGTATGGCTGTGGCTAATGTTCAGAATTGTGCCAAAGCGGAAGTTAGCAACTTGTTAATCCTAACGTCCGCTTCAAGCTCACTGAGGATATTAGCTTTTCCATAAAGTTTTTGGTGCACTTTTACGTCAGTTAAACGCATAAGCCTGTCAATATTTAGGAAACTTGTTACAATGCTATTTTTGATTTTAGGTAGACTATGAATAAAAGTAATGACCCGCTACACGGCGTGAAACTTGAACAGATTCTCACCGAACTGGAGAAGAAAATTGGTTGGGATAAGATGGGTGAGATGCTTAATATTCGTTGTTTTACCAATAAACCGCGTCTTAAATCAAGTTTGAAATTTCTGCGTACAACCCCTTGGGCACGCAGTAGAGTTGAAATTTTATACCTAAAAACATTTTGTAGTAAGCATAAAGAAACGGGGAAATTAATCAGGGGGATACTCGCCCAGAAAACAGCAGTAGCAGAAACGACTTCCACCAAGCCCGCTCCCTTTGTTTGGCCAACATCCAAAAACAAATAGACTATGCCACACTGAAGACATTAGTATTTGAAAATTTTAGTATGTTTTGATCTACAGCTGACATTGCTTAACAATCACATTCCTCTAGCAGTTTTGTCTTATCCCCCGCATGCACGCCTTGGCGGACAGCACCATTTCGGTGCAAAGAAGACCCCTTCAACCCGGTAACCGCTATATATTACCAGACAGTGGTTATTTTTTTTGTTGTATAAAAAACTAACTCTTTGTAATAAAAGAGTTAATTTTTATATGCAATAGATGGCACGGCTGTTGCTTTCTATCATTCGACAACAAATAACAATCAACAATACCCAAACGAGCGACCCACCGCTTCAGGAGCCTAACATGCAGACCATCATCGCTGAAACCATCATGGACAGTTCACCGTTATCATTTCGTCCCGATAGCGGGGTGATCGTCGCCCTGCGCCAGCTGCTAACCGCCAGTATGTCCGGTGCACCGGTGGTTGATGCAGATAACATTCTAATCGGCTTTCTGTCTGAAGCTGACTGTATGCGCGGTGCGCTGATGGGTGGCTACTTCTCGACTATCGGCGAGTTAGTTCGCGACCGGATGACAACTGAAGTCGAATCGATCGGTGCCAATACCAACCTGGTCGATGTAGCGGAGAAATTCCTGCACAACAATCGCAGGGTACTGCCGGTGGTTGAGGAAGGCAAAGTGGTCGGGCTGGTGCAGCGCCGCTGCGTACTCGAGAAACTACTTGAGCAAATCGACAACAAGTGTAGCGGTTAAGTATTCGGGCCTTAAATTTATAGTTTCTAACTCGCATGGGGCACAAAGTGAGATGTTTTTTACGGCAAGTCTGTGCTCAAAGGGGACAAAAAATAGTGTTGTAGGATTAGAGCAGCTTTATGGTTGATAGCTAACATTCAGTAATGGAAAATCTGCAAATAAAAACAAGCTTAGGTTAAAGCACCCTTTTTAACGTGATTTCAAGCTTGTCAGGATCAAAAGGTTTAACTATCCAACCTGTTGCTCCGGCTTCTTTCCCTTGCTTCTTCGCTGTAGCGCAACTCTCTGTTGAGATCGCTAATATTGGAATATATTGATATTTTTTTTCAACTCTAAGACATTTAATCAGTTCGTAGCCATTCATATTTGGCATGTTTATATCAGTAAGAATTAAGTCAAATTTATTATTTCTTGCTTTAGATAACCCATCTAAGCCATCTTCAGCTTCTACAACATTGTATCCAAAGGACTCTAAATTGACTGTTAGTATGTAGTGCATTGCTTTAGAATCGTCGACCACCAGAATCCGTTTACCCATGATACTAAGTCCTTTGTTGTTTTTGATAAATGTAATGTGAACTAAAGCAGTCTATATTAAAAAATATAAAGAGCTTCCTCTTCTGTCAATTTAGCATCTGAAAAAGGTATTACCGCCGTATCATAAATTACACTTGCTTAAATGATTTCCGGTATAATTTCTAATAGTAGTTGATAGCAACCAACCAACCAACCAACATTATTATAACCACACCCTTGTTCTCGAATAGTCCAAATTTTGACAATATTTAAAGTGAGCGCAACGATAAAATAGTTCACAAATAATTACTATTCCTAACAATAGTTTAGTTTTAGGTGAAATGTATAATTATAAATAACATTCATAAGTTGATCTTTTTGTTGTGATAAAAATAAAGATTTCTATTGAAAAAACTTATTTATCACTGTTCGACAAACAGAATGTGAACAGTTTTTAAAATGTTGATACCTGCTTCGATAGTGAACCTATGTTTGAATGATTTAAGCAAATAAATTTCGTTTCTTTTATGGTAAAAGTGAACCTTAGATTTTAACCAATGAATAGTGAAAAATAGTTCACCACTAATGGTTTCTTGGTGCGCAAAGGAGAGGTTAGCTATCTGTTGCTACTTAGGTCAATTGGTCGCTAAAAGAGGATATTAAATAAGACAGAGTTACTAGGTTATGAACCGAAATTTAAGCTTGCAGAGCAAGAGCTTAAAACTGTTTTTATGAACTATTATTTACACTAATTGAATGTATCATTTGCGATTAGTCATTTGATATGATTAAGTTATAGCTAAACAACACCTCCTCAGTGCTAATTTGAACATACCACATAAAATTTTAATCGTTTTTTATACTGCTTTACTCTTTATCCTACCCGGACATGCTTTCGCTCAAGCTAATATTAGTGGACAAATTGATGTTTTAACTACTGAAATACTCAGTGGTAAATTTTCTAGATTAGAAAAGGGCAGACTTCTTTTAGAAGTTGAAAAACTAGCTGACAATCAACCCTATCAAATACAGCAAAAATACCATCGACTTAAATGCCTTTTTTTTGATCCCAATACTGAAGCAGAGTTTAAGTCAGTACATCAATACCTTAAAAATCACATATCCTTAGCTAAAAAGCATAATAATATTGCTGTTTATATGACTTTGAACAATGCAGTGCAGCCATTCACTTATTTGCAGGTAATTATATAGAAGCAATGACTTTGCTCGACAAGTTAACCTTACAACCAACCAATGAACTACCAGCAAAGGACGTTGGTTCAACATACGAACTCCGAGGTATGGTAAATTTACGACAGGGCCAAGTAGCGCTTAATATAGCAGAAAGGGTTCGTAAAGCGGTTGCTGCACTTGAGTTTTCTGAATTGGATTCAAACATAACGATAAGCTCAGGTTTGACTCAGAGACGAAATGAACTCGATATTTCTGTTCTCATAAAGGGCGCTGATGAGAAGTTATATCAAGCGAAGGAAAGTGGAAAAAATAAAGTTTGTTGCTAATGCCTTATAAACTTCATGATTTATCTAGTTCTAGCAAATGTTTTAAGCTTAGGTACTGAACGGTCGATAGCTTCAGTTCAAAAATAAAAGATTGTCCACTTCCGTTAATTAAGAAGTCTATTAGGTAGTATTTTTACATTAAGGAAAGGGTCTTCTTTGTGTTAAATAGTGACGGTTAGTGCTATCTCGGAATGAGGCACAAACAGAGATATATTTTGTATGATGATTCTGTTCCTGCATAAGTCAAATTATCCATTCAGGATTTATAACTCCACGGTGACCCGTTATTTAGTTAGCCCAGACACTTAAAACAGACCTTGTTGATCTAAGCGAGTTTGACCTAATATCTGACCATCAAGCAGATAGACTTTACGTTTTGCCATTTCAGCATAGCGTATGTCGTGAGTGACTACGCAGAGGGTGGTTCCTTGGTTATTTAACGTCTCAAGAGTCGCCATGATCTGGTCACTACTTTTTGAATCCAGATTACCCGTTGGTTCATCAACTAACAAAATAGAGGGTTCAGCGACGAGGGCGCGAGCAATCGCAATACATTGTTGTTGACCACCAGAGAGTTGTGTTGGCCTATGTCCAGCTTTGGCTGTCATACCAACAATATCCAAACAATGGTCAACTTTTTCCTTTATTTTTTTATCACTAGCTGGATGCTTAGCGTAGCGTAATGGCAGAGCAATATTGGCATAGACACTTAATTCATCTATCAGGTTAAATTGCTGAAAGATAAAGCCGATTTTTGTATTTCTGATAGCGGCAGCCTGTTCCAAGCTGAGTTTAGTGACATCTACACCTTCGAAAAAATACCTACCTGTGGTGGGGAAATCTAATAGCCCCATAATAGATAACAAGGTGGATTTTCCACAACCCGAGGGGCCAGAAATGGAAATATACTCACCTTGCTGAATTTCAATGTCTATGTCTAGCAGAGCATGGGTGAGCATGTCATCTGTGCTAAATACCTTGTTTAGTTGCTGTATTTTAATGATGGGAGTTGTCATTGATACGCTCGGTTATGCGATTGTTTTGGATAAAAAATATAAAAATTACTTAGTTAGGAATTATACCTAAATTGATTGGAAATGCATTTATATCCTTAGTCATTAAGTATATGAGGTGACACTCTAACATCAGGACAATATGCTCAGGATAATTGCTCCTGCATTATCTAATAAGGTACTTCCTGTACCGTCTGCATTGTCTAATAAGTCACATCCCTATGACGTCATGTAATCGTGACATACCATTCATCTGAATATAAAAAAGATGGGCCATGCCCATCTTTTCTTTTCATACTTTAGTTATTACCTTAAAACAAGGACGCTTAATCGCTACCTCGCAGGCTAAATATTGCCGGCTGATTAATGTATTGTCTTAATGGCCAGTAACAGGCAAATAAGGTCACTAGAATGATCAATACTAAAGTCACCACTATCATCGGCACCATTTGCCAAGAAAGGAATGGCTGAATGTATTCACTCAAACCTATATAAGCAAGGGAAAACAATACGATACTTCCAATAAATCCTGCCAATATCGCCTTGGTATTATCAGCAATTATCATAAATACCAAATGTTTGCGGGTCGCACCTATTGCCATACGGGCACCTAGTTCAAAACGTCTCAGCTGGGTGCCGTAACTTAAAATCCCGTATAAACCTATACCTGCTAACAAAAATACCAAACTAGCCAATATCGCGGTAGTCACTGCTGTCGTTATTTCAGAAAATAAGCTTTGCGTAAGAATGTCAGAGGAAGCGTTAAAACTAAAGACAGAGTATCTAGAATCAACTTCGGCTAATAATTTACCCAGTTGCTCACGACTAACAGTCTGTCCAGGTTTAAGTTTGAGCATAAACGACTGGCCGCCAAGACCATTAGGTACATAAACCCTTGCTACACCAGTGCCTACAGCGTCACTGTTTTGATCCTGAGGAGTATCACCGGGTATCGCAATATCTTTAACAATACCGACAATTTTAAACGGATCAGGTCCACCCATTGATATTTGCAAACCTAAGACATCACCATCAGCTTTTAGTTGTTTGGCAAATGCTTGGTTGACAATCATCACATTGTTTTCATCTTTGCGATCGACAAGAGTAAAGTTATCTCCTTGTATTAATGGTTGCTCGATCATATTGAAATATCTATGATCCGCACCTTTAAGGTAAGGTGTATATCTCTCATTATCAGCAACATTCGTTAATGCTCTAATACTAAAGCCGTCTATTGGTGAACGTCCTTGAGAAATAGACTCTACTTGAGGTAACGCCTCAAGTTTTTCCATTACCTCAGCCATAATAGGTATCGACTCTTCTTGAGTTGGAAAGTCTGTCGATGAAAAATTTAAAACCAAGGTTGAGATATTCTCGGTGGCAAAACCTATTGGTGCATTGATGGTTTTCATGGCGTCTTTTAGCAAACTAAAATTAGCAAATACTAAAACAGTAGCTAATGCGACTTGGCTAGCGATTAATACTTGGCGAGTTTTTTTAGATACTTGTAATCCACTGCCCTTACCACTGCTTTGCAAAGTAGTATTTAGTGCACGGTAATTGATCATGCGGATACTTAATTTAGCGAAAAACAAGGCAAAAGCAATAGTCACTAATACAGCACAGCCAAAGGTAATTGGGTTAAGTGATAATTCATTAATTCGAGGTAATACTGCGCCTAAATATTGCTGCATAATATAAAACCCAGTCTGGGCAATCACTAATGCAAGGACTATCGACATAAACATCAACAACGTAGTTTCGGCAAGCATTGCTTTAAATAAGTGTGTTTTAGTTGCCCCAATTGCAGCCTGAATCGCCATTTGACGTTGTTTTTCTGCGGTTCGTGCCATAAACAAATTAGAAATATTAGCACAAGCGATTAATACCAAGCCGATAACACCTGCTAGCAACATTACCGCAATCGACTCACTCTGTCCGAGAATCGCTTCTTTAACCGAACGCACGCGCATTTCAATTGACCAGCCTTTGAAAAAATCGGTATCAGCAACACCTTCTACCCAACGATTACTCACTAACGGCGTTAACAGTTGTTTTGCTTGGCTTGGGCTAACACCTTTTTTCAATAAACCGACAAATTTAAGGTTTCCACTGATGTTACCGAAACTTTCTCTTTGCCTTTCTCCTGCTTGGTTGTAATCCCATGGCATCCATACGTTAGTTTTTTGGCCAATTTCACCGAGTTCTGGCTCTATAAAATCCTTAGATAATACACCAATAATTCGGTAACTAATTCCGCTTAAGGTAATTTTTTGTTCAAGGATATCAGCACTGCCATCAAACTCATTTTGCCAAGTGTTATAGCTGAGCATAGCAACAGGGTTATACGTATCAATCGCTTCACTGGCTTCAAACAACCTACCTAACGCCAAAGGAGATGCTAAAATTTGATGAAACTCAGGTGTAACATAAGCGGCATTAATCAACGGCTGACTGCTGTGAGAAATGATGACATCGCCACCATAACTAAGCATTGCAGCTTGCTCGAATGCTTCTTTACTCTTGTATAAATGTACTAATCCCGGATAAGTAAAAGCAACTGCTTTGGTTTCATTTTTTGCGCCGATAAGTTTATGTTCAGCAACAAAAAGACGCTCTTGCTCTGGGTAAGGTAGCGGCTCAACTAGCAACAAGTAGTTGAGCGTTACTGCACATAATAAGGCCCCTAGGGTAATACCCATGGTCATTAACACGGTTAATACAAAGCCAGGTTTCTTTTTTAAGCTGGCCCAGGCCTGTTTATGTTGACGAATGAATGTCCTCATACTGCCACCTTTAATGGTTCGTCTTTAACGATCTGACCATCGAGTAATTTAAGTTGGATATTCGCCATATTGGCATAACGTGCATCATGGGTAACCATACAGATGGTGGTACCATTTTTATTGAGCTCAGCTAATACCGCCATTACCGTGTCACCACTTTTTGAATCTAGGTTACCGGTTGGCTCATCCACTAATAATATCGCTGGATCGGCAACTAAGGCACGGGCAATAGCAATACGCTGTTGCTGTCCACCCGACAATTGATTAGGTTTATGATCGGCTCTATGGCTCATTTCTACCATTTTCAAACAGGCTTCGACTCTTGCTTTGATAAATTCATCTGTCGGTAATTCCTTTTTATATTGCAAGGGTAGGGCGATGTTATCAAATACTGAGAGTTCATCAATTAAGTTAAATGATTGAAAGACAAAGCCGATTTTTTCATTACGAATACGAGCTGCTTCATCAAGAGAAAGTGAGCTAACATCATGGCCTTCAATGATATACGAGCCAGAACTTGGCATATCTAATAAGCCCAATAAAGACAATAAGGTAGATTTACCACAGCCAGATGGACCTGCTATAGAAACATATTCACCAGCACGAATAACAATATCAACATTTTTTAGTGCATGGGTTTCAACATCATCAGTCTCAAAGACTTTACCAATATTCTTCATTTCAATTTTTATATCAGTCATATTTATTTTCCTATTCCTTTAACTTAAATAAGGGGGTAATTAGTTATTGTTTTTGTAGTTATTTTTTTTGTAAGTATTGTTAGCTACTAGATAGCGCCTAAAAATTTTCTATGGTCAGCTCTGAATTTTTCAGCAGTGATAAGTCCGAGACAATAAATGTGTCATTGACCTTGCCACCTTCAATGATTTCGATATAGCGACCCGCCTCTTTACCAAATTTAACTGCGATTATCATGGCAGTATTATGTGACTCATCGAGTCGAAATAAATTGCTGTTTGAATTAGCCTTACCATTAACCGGACGTTCCATATAGGTAATGTTGGTTAAGATGTCAGTAATAATCACGGCGTCAACACTGAGTTGCGGACGCGCACTGGCTGGCAATTGATCTGGTAAAGCGATTTCAATTTCAACAGTATTTTCTACTACCACAGGGTCAATGCGTGAAACAGTACCGACAATTTTGTCACGGCGGGTATCAACAATAGCCTTTTGGCCGATAAAAATTTGTTGCGCCTTGCTCTGTGGCACTCTCACCAAAGCAATCAGATCTTGGACACTGCCGATGAGTGCAATTTCCTGTCCGGCTGCCAGGCTTTGCCCTAGCTCAACCGATAAACGTTGTAAAACACCACTAAATCCGGCTCTAACGGTAAGACGATCTAAACGGTTTTGAGCGATATCTAGTTGTCCCTGTTGCTGCTTGATTTGTTCAAGCTGAATATTAATGACTTCTTGATTGACTAATTTAAGTGCAGCTGTTCGTTGATGGTGAATTTTTATGCGCTTTTTAAGCTGTGCTTCATGAACTAGGCTTTCTTTATAGGCAAGTACCGAGACTATGCCTGATTTAACCAAGCCGCTCTGTGCCTCTAACCTTACCTTAGCCGTTTCGTAGCTTGCTTCCATTTCTGCAAAGCTGCCACTTTCATTAAGAATCTCACGTTGATGGCTTAATTTTAATTGGCGTAAATTGGCTTTACGTTGTGAAAGTTCCTGAACTGCACTATCTAACAGTTGTTGCAACTCAGGGTTAGCAAGTTGCACAATAATACTGTTTGGAGTTACCAATGCACCTGGTTTCAGGACAATTTCCTGAACCGTAGCACTAGTTAATGAAGTGATCAGCAATTGTTTATCGGAACGTAAAGCACCATAACCTTCTATTTCTACCTGCAAGTCACCTTGTTTTACCGTACCAAAAAGCAAGTCGTTACGTTTAACAGATGTTCCACCAGCGTTAGCGCTGACATACCAGGTGAGGGCTGCGAGCAAACAAATCGCCAAACCACCGATAACCGGCATTGATTTGAATTTGTTTTGCTTAGGTTTAATTTTTTTTACATCCATTTAGGAGACACCTTGATTAAATACTTTACTGATCGTAACAGTACTTGTAGCTAATTTCGTGCCAAAGTTTATTTGCTAGTAAATTCAATGTGTTAGTTGTTTTAAGATGATTGTAACCGTCGGTTTAGTCCGCTGGTGAACTACTGCGCCCCAGAATGAAACTAAGGCTAAAGAAAGGAAGGGAGATTGAAAGCGTAACATCAGGTACATCTGTATTATTAACCAGATTAATAGTGCCTTGGTGATGTTCTATAATAAGTTTTTTGATGAGAGTACGGCAAAAGCTCAGTTTATTAGCTACGGGCTACTACTGTTTTTCTTGGCTAACTAAAGGCAGGGTGATAGATACAGTGACACCCGGCGAGTTATCATTATTGACCAGCTTAATGGTGCCTTTGTGATGTTCGATAATATTACGACAGAAACTAAGACCAATACCCTGACCATTTTGTTTGGTTGAATACAAAGGCACAAAGAGGTTATCCAAATTAGCAAAACCATGGCCGCTATCAACCACTTCAATCAGTGATGAATTAACAGTTTCACTGAAGGTCAGTTTTATTTTTCCACCAGGCTGTGAGGCTTCAACGGCATTTTTAATAATGTTTAACAAAACTTGTTCAATAAAAGCAGGGTCTGCCCAAAAACGTTCCGTTTTTAATTCTACCTGCAATGGAATATCTTTGAGTAGGCCTTGAATCCGCTTGGCGATATTAATGACTGAAAGCATCTGGCAATTTAAGTGAAATGGCTTGCTAATTGACGCATATCGGCTGACAAAGTCCTGCAAGTGTTGACATCGTTCGGTAATCACGGTTAACGCTTGCTTTTCTCTTTTCCCCTGAGCTTTTAAACTGAGTCCCTGAGCTAATGCAGATACCGGCGTTAATGAATTATTAATCTCATGCCCGAGCACTCGAATAAGCTGCTGCCAAGCATTAAGCTGGCTTTGTCTCAATGCCGACTCAATATTAACAAAAACCATTAATTGGTGAGTTTTTCCCTGATCAATAAATTCGCTGTGTCTAATTTGCCATTTATTGTCACGCAGATTTTCTTTAAAATGCCAATTATTATCGACAAATTCAAGCCCTAATAACTCAGGAGAGGAATGCCTGAAAATCTGCCATGGCTGGGGGAACAATTCATTAAAAGCACCATTGGCATAAGTAAGTTGTGGTTGTTGGTCAAATACCATTATTGGGCTATCCAGTTGGTCGATGAGTCGATAAACCAAAAAGATATGTTGATCGTAGCGTGACTTGAGTAATTGCAAATGAGAACTCAAGTTTTCGAGATCCCGATGAAACTCTCTAACTTTACCGGTGCTAAAAGCAGGTTTGGCATACTGGCAATAGTCATCATTGTGCACCGCTTCAAGGTGCATACTGGCGCGTTTAAATGCAATAATTGTTCTTTTATAAATATAAGAAAAGCATAACCACAAGATCAATAGCAAACCAGCGCTTGTTAAGGCAATATTAGCGACTGTCCATTGCTGTACTAGCCCTATAACCAGCCACAAACTGACTACCAATAAACTGGTGGCAATAAAACAAGTTTTTAACAGCTGCTCTAAAGATTTATAGACAAATAGCTTCATAATTCCCGGATCTTTTTTTTATGATTTCTGGTCTTTCGACTTTGGTTTTAATGTTACTCATAGATCCGGTGTTCTGATACCATATTTCTCTAATCGGCGGTATATCGATGATTTAGTCAGCCCCAGCATTATTCCAGCTTTAGGCACATTATTATTCGTTAGTACCAGTGCTTGCTCGATCAATTTATGCTCGGCTTGGTCTACCGTCATCATAGGCAGATAATTGCTGGGTTTAAGATTAGACAGATGCAAATCTTCTTGTCCTAGTCTACTGTTCTGGGCCAACAAAACAGCGCGTTCCATTAAATGGCTCATTTCACGAACATTACCCGGCCAGTGATATGTTTCCAACGCTTGTATTGCACCTGGTGTAAGGCTTAATTCCTCGCGTTTGTATTTTTTGCCATGCAGGGCAATAAAGTGTTTTGCCAGGGGAACTATATCGTGAAGCCTTTCTTTCAATGATGGCACTCTAAGCTCTATGGTATTAAGACGAAAATAAAGATCTTCCCGGAAGGCACCATCACCTATCAATTGGGCTATATTGCCATTTGTTGCGCTAATAATACGGCTATTAGCGTGTTGAGTTTGACTAGAGCCTAATACTTCATATTCGCCAGATTCCAGTACACGTAGTAATTTAGCTTGTTGTGACTGGGGAATATTGGCAATTTCATCTAAAAACAGCGTGCCATCTTTGGCAAGTTCAAAACGACCGATACGATTTTCTTTTGCGTCGGTAAATGCGCCTTTTTTATGGCCAAACATTTCGCTTTCAAATAATGCTTCTGAAATCGCGCCCATATTGACTGAAATAAAAGTGCTGGAGGCACGATCAGATTGTTGATGGATTCGTTTAGCTAAATGACTTTTTCCGGTGCCATTGTCACCCGTTAATAAAATACTGGCGTCAGTTGCTGCCACTGAGTCGATTTGAGCTAATAACTTTTCCATTGCTGCTGAGCGCCAGGTAAAATCTAGCTCGGCAACCGGTTCCAACTGTTGTTTAAGTTTTTGGTTTTGCACTTGCAGACCGGCCAACTTCAGTTGTTGGTGGATAATTTGGATTAATCTTTGGTTATTCCAAGGTTTTTCGACAAAATCACAAGCACCCAAACGCATGGCATTGACCGCTAGATCAACATTAGACCAACCAGTCATGGCGATTACCGGGATAACAAAATCAGATTTACTAAGCCAAGTTAAAAAGCGCAGGCCTTCTTCGCCTGAAGTGGTATCTAAGGAAAAGTTCATATCCAGCAAAATCAAATCGACGCTGTTGTCGGCCAACATCGTTTGGGCATAATGGTGATTTTCTGCTTCAAGTACCACAAAACCCTGATCTTCTAGAATAAAGGCGGCACTTAAACGAATTTCTGGGCTGTCATCGACAACCAGTATTTGCGGTTTAGATATCACAACTCATCACAACTCACTGACTATTAGTAACAAAGATAATAAATTGCTAACCAGAATTGAACAAGAAAAATCTTATTACTTTACGTTAATTGGGGTTTTCTTTGTTTATGGGAGAGAAAATTCAAAGGTAATAAATGGTCAAACCTCAACGAATTAGCTGAAATTTCCTACTGAAAAGATCAATAAAGAGGTAATAGTGACGGTTATCACTATCTCGTTATTAGAGCTTTAGTGCCATAAGGTTATTGGCAACTTGTTGCGATAGATTAGACGTTTCCTATTGCTCTCTAATGATAACTGAGCTGAAGTCCATATTTTAAATCCGCTTTATTCGTTAATGCTTATCATCATATGAAACTAATGAGTAATAAGGGTTGTTACTGAATCATCCTTTATTTCATACTTACATTTAAATTTTTTACCGCGCTGCATTGTAAATGAAAGATCCTGAATAAGAGTAAGTGTTAATTCATTTTCTGTTAGCTCAAATGAAGTTACTTGAGCAGCAGAAAAATCGAAATATTTTCCAACATTTTTATATATAGCTTTAAATAAACTTTCTTTTGCTGAAAATATGAGTGTAAGTGCTTTATTAAAAGGTAGAAAGGGCATTAATGGAGCATATTCGGCAACGCTTGTAACAATGTTACTCGCTATATCTTTGGCATCGTTTTGTGTTATCCAATGCTCAATATCCAGTCCAATATATTGATGATATTGTTGTTCGGCAATAACACATTGTGCAATATTGGATGAATGAGAAATTGAACCTAAAATACCTTGTGGCCATACTGGGGCTCGGTTTTCACCAATAGCAATATAATGGCATGACCTGCCAAGGTGTTGTAATGCTATTTTCGCTAAATAACGACCTGCTAAAAACTCTGATTTTCTTTTCGGCACCGCTTGCTTTAGTGAATCAGGTAAACTAATCGCCAGAAAATCAAAGTCGGTGTCATTAAATAGCGTTGAGTCAAAATGACATTTTGCGGTAATCAAGTGACGATTACGCCGCACGGATAGAAAATTTAAGTCTATGCAAGTTGTTCTTGGTGATCTTTCTACGTCCATGTTATTTATGAGAGTTTGTATCATTTTCCTAAAGTAGCTCCACCATCAATGACAATATCTTGCAAGGTAATATGACTGGCTTGTGACGAGCTTAGAAAAACAACCGAGTTGGCAATGTCTGCTGGTGTGGCTAATTTACCCAAAGGAATACCCGGTTTGAATTGCTTAGGAAAACCTTCAATAGTCTCTTCTTCGCCGTGTTCATCCTGCCAAAGTGACCATTGCATTGGGGTTTGTGTTGAACCAGGAGAAACAACATTGCAACGAATACCATATTTAGCTAACTCTATCCCTGCAACTAACGTGAGATTGGTAAGTGCAGATTTGGATGCGCTATACGCGGCCATAGACATTCGGGGCATGTGATTAGCATTTGAAGATACGCTGACTATCGCGCCGCTTTTATTGACCTTCATTAAAGGAATAACTTGGCGCATAAGGTGAAATGCACCGGATACATTGACATTAAATGACGATGTCCACTGCTCTACAGTTAACTCCATAATACTACCCATGTGTAATATGCCAGCAACGTTAACTAATATATCAACTGCACCATGTTTTTTAATTAATAATTCACAGATACTTCTGATGGCACTTTCATTACTTATATCTAACACGACTTGAGTAATATTATCGTTGGGTGAGTCAAAATGTAGATCAAAACCAATAACTTGGGCACCTAGCTGCTGAAATTGATTAGCCGTTTCAGCGCCAATGCCTTGGTTAGCGCCCGTCACCCATACCGTTTTATTTTGCCAGTCATCATGACAAGGTAATTGAGGTTTCATGCGCGTTACGCCAACGCAAAAGAATTTGCTTTTGATACAATATCCCAAAAGCCATTAACACTAGGTGATTTAGCTAATTCAACAAAAGTGACATTAATACCTTGTTTTTGCCATGCAGACATTAAGGTCATGACAGCAACGGAATCTAAACCAAAATCCATTAAGTTATCGTCGTCCTCCATCGCATCAGCATCTTCAATTAAAGGAATAATTTGAGATCTTAACCAGCTTTTTGAAAATTCTGTAGTATCAGTTTTATCGTTCATATCAGCATTAACAATATCGTCTTTGCATACGACTCTACCGGCATTTTTAGCAATATAATTTAGTGCCATTAAGTGCTCTTCTAAACTAAAATCAGCAATTGCATCGGCAATCAAGAAGGGCTTGATGTTATTGCTAAAAGCATCAACCGCCGTTTGCATTACGCCAATATGGCCATAAATTCCGCAAATAATAAGTTGATCTCGACCTTGTGATTTCAACATTTCTGCTAGTGGTGAACGATGAAATGCACTGTAGCGCCATTTGGTTAATACAATATCATCGGTATCAGGTTTCAGTTCGCCAATAATATCTTTTTTATCAGGGTATTGAGGCAAGCCTCTACCCCACATATCATTTAATAATGCACGATCTTCATCAGATTGTTCTTTCGGCTGAGCGGTATAGAAAACCGGGATGCCTTGAGATTTACAAAAAGCTTTAAGTGCCGAAATATGGCTTATTACTTGATTAATTAAATGATTGTTTTCGCCATAAAACTCAACAAAATATTGCTGCATGTCATGAATAAGTAATGCCGACTGACTTGCTTCAAACGGCCAAGAGACTTTGTTTATTGGCAGGTCAATTGACGACGGTAATGTGTAGGCTGCTATAGATTTGATAGACATAATAATCCTGTTAACAAGTAGTTTCTGTGATAAATGATTGGCGTAGGCAACGTTTGTCGATTTTGCCAACGGCTGTTTTAGGTAAGTCATGGACAAAGGCGATTCGATCGGGCATTTTATAGCTGGCAACCCCTTGCTCTCTAAGGTAACGGCGAATATCTCTGGCTTTAATTTCAGACTTCTTCACGACAAATGCACAACTACACTCACCAAGTATGTCATCAGGCATTGCGACCAATGCTACATCGACTATTGATGGTATGTGCAGTAATAACTCTTCAATTTCTTGCGCATCAATCTTTTCTCCGCCTCGGTTTATTTGGTCTTTATTCCGCCCCATAACAATGAGGTGACCTGAAGCAGTTTGCTTGACTAGATCACCGGTGCAGTAAAATCCATTACTATCAAAAGCTCGTTCGTTGGCAATAGGAGAATTGTAGTATCCTCTAAATGTATAAGGACCTCTTGTCCACAATGCACCAACCTCGCCATCATTTACCGGCACACCCGATTCATCCAATACTTGTATTTCATCACAAGGTGACATTGGTTTGCCTTGGGTGTTGTTAATATGCCATGAATCGTCAGCATGTAGAGTGTAATTTATCAGACCTTCGGCCATACCAAATACTTGCTGTAACTGGCAACCTAATATCTTGTTAACTTTTTCAGCAACGGCGGCACTAAGCTTTGCACCGCCCACTTGGATAGTATTAAGAGAGTCAAGCTGGATATTCTTTTGGTGAGTTTTAGTCGCATCGTTAATGTTGCCAATTTCAACTAACCACAGGTGCAGCGCAGGTGGTACTAACGATGTTAACGTGATCTTATGCCGATAAATCAAAGGGAAGCAGGTAGTAGGGCTTGGATCCGAGGCAGTGATCACGGTTCCTCCGACATAGAATACCCCCAAAGATCCGGGCGAGCTCAAAGTAAAATTGTGTGGTGCCGGCAGTGCACATAAATAAACTGTGTTGGCTGAAATTTCACAGACTAGTGCACTTTGCCTGATGCTGTAATAATAGTCGTTGTGAGTTCTCGGTATGAGTTTAGGTGTGCCTGTACTGCCGCCAGATAACTGAAAAAAAGCAACGTGATCTGCCGCTGATTCTTGCTTAACTAAGGTTAGATTATTGTTACGATCAAATATTACTTTAGCACCATTTTTTTGCCAATACATAGGAGCCAGTACGTCATTACTCTTTGAGGAAAGGTCATGTGAAGTACTACCAATAATGAGGGTGTTTTCCAGATTGATGCAATACGGTCTAAGTTTTTCTAATAACGCCGAAGTTTTGTTGCAGTCATCTAGTAGTGAATGCTGAGTTGATAGTATCACCAGTGCAGGTTTTATTTGTTTACTGAATGCGACCAACTCGTGAAAACCATGGTTAAACAATGCATTAACGGGCGTTATACCACACTTTAATAGCGCAAAAAATACGATGTAAAACTCAGCACTGTTGGGCAGTTGTACTAGTGCGGTTGTGTCGTTAGGAAAATCTCGTGCTAATATCTGAGAGGCCAATTGGTTGCTTAATGTATCAATATCGCGGTAAGTAAATGTTCTACCATGGCAAATTAATGCGGCTTTATTAGCATGCACTTTTAGTTGGTTGGTTACTATATTTGTTAAGGGCTCGTTTATCCAATAACCCTTATCAACATAACACTTGGCGATATCTTCAGGCCATTGCGTAAATGGAATGCTCATATCATAACGTCCGTTTTCTTGGTTTTATTAGGTAACGTATTAAGTGATGTGGGATGCTGCGGTTTTTGCATTGAAGTTAACCCTAACGCCTTAAGCATGGTATTAAATTTCGCTTCTGTTTCAGCAAATTCAGCAATAGGATCTGAGCCACTAACGATGCCCGCCCCAGCATAAAGACGAATACTGTTTTGTTTAATGACTCCACACCGAATAGTAACTACCCATTCGCCATTGCCCTCTGCATCCATCCAACCAACAGCACCGCCAAATTTAGCTCTATCATATCCTTCAAGGTATTGTATGGTTGCTTTAGCCAACGCAGGCGGTGTACCACATACCGCTGGCGTAGGATGTAAAGCGTATACGAGCTCCAATACTGAAGTCTTATCTGATGTTAGTGTTCCGTCAATTTTTGTTGAAAGATGCAACATTGTTGGTGTTTCAATAATTGATGGAGCCTCTGGTGTATAAAGTGTTTGGCAAAAGGGATCTAGGTGTTTAAATACCGCATCCGCTACAAGTTTATGCTCATATCTGTCTTTTTCACACTGCCATAATTCATGATGATTTTTATTATTTTCTGCCAATGAGTTTGTTCGTTTTCTTGAACCTGCCAGTGGATTACTTGTTACCTGGTTATTATGTTTTTTAACCAATAATTCGGGACTTGCGCCAATTAAGGTTGTGCCGTCAGATTGTGGAATGGAGAATACAAAGGCATTGGGGTTCTGCTGATATAAAATAGTTGCCATGTTAGTAGCATTAATGGCTACCGTTGTTTTCACGTCTATAGCTCTCGATAAAACAACTTTATCTAAGTGAGTATGTTCAGAAAATAAAAGTGCTTTATTTACCGCGTCTTTAAAATGACTTTCATCCGTCACTTGAGCAAGTGATGTTAATTGAGTTGTATTATCACTGGTCACAGCATTCGTTGTTAGCGTGGAGGAAAACTCACTGAATTTTGGTACAAAGAATTCAGTTTCCTCGTTGGTATCAAACGGAATAGAGCCAATTACCATTGGATTTTTTTTGCCGTTTATTTTGAGTTCATTTAACCGAGATTTGATAGTCTCTATAAAGCTATCTGGGTTAAGACCTTTACTTGAGATTGTACAGAGAATACCTGATGCTTTTAATGAACGACCATTTGATGTGAATATAAATTGAGGCTCTGATTCTTGTTCTGTATTTGAACCATATTGCCCATTGCTGGCATCCGAAAAATGTTTCATGGTGAAGTTCCTTTTTAAACTGAAATTCCATTTATTGATTGCTCCTCACTTTGAAACAACCGTAACTCGTGCCTAGCCAGTAGGTGACTATTGGGTAACTAAGCACTATTAATATCAATCTCACTAATGTTGTGATCATTTCTACTGGTTAAAATAGCTCAGCTAATGAATGAAATTGGTATAACAATAGAATTATCAATTTTGGCAAGTAAAAGTAAGTGGTTAGATGTTCGCATGCTAATTACACTAACGTCAATCTAAATAAAAATAATTATCATTTGTGTTAGGGGCTGGTTGATGTGTACAATTGCTTTCTAGTTTTTTCAAGAGATGACTTAAGATCTCTTGTTTATTTATTTCATTATGATCTCAGGACGAGAATATGAACTTGCCAAATATAGAACAATCGACACCTAATAAGCTCGTGATCAGGTTAGCGTTTTTAATTAATATAATATCTCTGGGTGGCTTCATGATGGTGGTACCATTAGGCCCCGACTTAGTTGATAGTATTAACTTTAATCCGGCACATATCGGCTATTTAATTGGCGGAACCATGTTTGGCTCTGCTGCAATGACGTGGTTATTGGCCGGGCACCTTGATAAATATGACCGTAAATCGGTACTTGTTATATTTTTATTTTTGCGTGGTGTTTTCTTGGTTGCTTGTGGTTTCGCTACCTCACCACTTGCCTTAATGGTGCTGTTTACTTTATCTGGTTGCTTTACCGGACCTGCATCATCAGTGTTGATGGCTGCAGTTATTGATGTTACTTCACCATCTCATCGCGGCAGAGTGATGGCTTTTATTGGCAGTGCTTTTTCTATCGCTGCTATCATTATGGTGCCATTATCCTTATGGGTATCATTGTACTTTTCATGGCAAATCAATTTTTGGATTTTTGGTTTACTCGGTATTATTCTCGCCGTAGTTTGTCTAGCAATATTTCCATCGATGACGCAACATATTCAGTCTCAAGCACCTCAAAAAACGTCTGCAGTTCGTCAATTGCTGTCACAATTTAAAATAAAAGTGGCACTGCTCGTTGTTGGTATTCAAATTTTTGCACACTTTCTTATTATTAGTAATTTTTCTGCATATTTTCAGTTTAATTTATCATTTCCCCGAGAGCATATGTCTGCGCTGTATTTTGGTGGAGGATTAGCAAGTTTCATTATGTTGCAATTTTCAGGCAGATTATTTGATAAAGGCATCCGTCATCAATTACATATTGTCAGCGCATTGCTTGTTGCATTAATCATTTACCTTATTTTTATATCCACACCACAAACACACCATTTGTTTGTACTTTTTGCATTGATGATGACAGTAAGCACTATTCGTACTAGCGCTACTGCAAGTATCGTTAGCCATTTACCTGCTCCGCCGGAACGTGCTGCTTTTATGTCAATTAATAATACGGTGAGTAATGTTGCATCGGGTGCTGCGGGCTTATTATCTGCGGCGGTATTAACAACAACAGCGGACCACAAAATAGTAGGTATGGATTGGGTTGCAATGTTAACTATTGTATTGACTGTTATTTCGCCAATAATATTGTGGCGATGGGTAAATCATAGGGTATTTATACCCAACACCGATATAAAGTCAGCAACACCTTCAAAATAAGTAAAGACATATTAGTTAAAGGCGGAGAGCCTGATGTGTTTTTACGGTCTAAGGCCTGTTGATACAAGGACGTCCTAACGTTAATTTTACCGGTTAGTGTTAAAAATGAACTTATAAAATTAACATTAGTGATAAGAGTTTACATAACAAAATCTGCCTATCTTAAATTTAATTTGAGAGACAATTTTTATTAATAGAGGTTAAATAACATGGAAAAACTCGCATCAGTTGTGAACGCATCTGCAAAAATCGATATCCCCTCGTTGTCAGAAGTTATTCGACAATATCCGTGTTCTCAAAATACAGCACAACATATTGCTCAAAGTCGTCACACGATAAGTCAAATTTTTAAAGGGCAGGATGATAGGCTCCTGGTGGTTATTGGTCCATGTTCTATTCACGATATAGAAGCATCATTAGAATATGCTCACAAGTTAGTAAACATTGCTGCTAATTATAATCAACAACTACATATCGTGATGCGTACTTACTTTGAAAAACCTCGTACTACCGTTGGTTGGAAAGGATTGATTTTCGATCCTTATTTAGATGGGAGCGATGACCTTATTACGGGGTTATTTACTGCCAGAAAACTGCTAGTGGATATTAATGATTTAGGGCTATCAACAGCGACTGAATTTCTTGATGTGACCAGTTTTTTTTATCTATCTGATTTAATGAGTTGGGGGGCTATAGGTGCTAGAACAACTGAATCACAAGTGCATAGGCAGATGGCGTCAGGTTTGAACTGTCCGATTGGTTTTAAAAATGGTACTGATGGAAACATCACTATCGCAGCTGATGCGATGACATCGGCTGCCCACCCACACTTGTATCCAATGCCTGATTTCAATGGTGGAATGTGTGCGGTTAAGAGTAAGGGCAATACCACTTGTCACGCAATTATGCGCGGTGGAAAACAGCCAAATTATTATCATCAAGATATAACTGCCGCAGAAGCCTTGTTAAAATCTCGTGATTTATGTACAAAAATCATGGTTGATTGCAGTCATGGTAATAGTCGTAAATTACATTTAAATCAATTGCGTGTTGTTGAAGACCTTTGTCGACAACTCGCCCATGGATCGAGCGCTGTTGCGGCAATAATGGCAGAAAGCTTTTTACGAAGTGGTAATCAATCACTAAACACAAATCACTCGTTACGCTCTACGCCATTAAATTATGGACAATCGATTACTGATGCCTGTATAGGGTGGAGTGATACCGAACGCTTGCTAGATATGTTGGCCGAAGGCGTAGAGTCACGTCGTAAAATGCGTCAATTAGAACAGTTTTTAGTTTAATAAGAAGACCGTAACATGCCAACTACTATTGAATAATATAGTTAATATTTAGCCTGGTATACTCCCGACAAATTTTGCATCTCGAATCAAGTTATGTCCTATTGGTTTTTTCGTTATCAGCTGTCTCTCGTTATATAAGTCGAGTGTTGTAAATAGGATCATCAGCTAATTGATAGTGAATCTCTGATAATAACTACAACTTTGTCGTTTGAATAACGTGGATTTCGCGGTCAAAACTACCAATGGCACGCCAAGGTCGAATGGGGTAGGTTTACTGTGGGTATCGGATCTTTCGCAACAAAAAGGTGATATTCAGTATTGTATTGAGTATGTGAACAATGATGATACTCCATAAACTCCCTATAAAGAAAACGGATAACTAAATCTGCCTATCTAAAGGTGAAAGAAGCATTATGCACGGAAGAATAAACTTTGTATTTCAATATCGGCTACCAGCACTAAAACTCGCTGCTAGCCGAACGGTTAAGTAATTAAAAGCTATAGGTTGCCGATAAGCCAACATTTCTTGGATCGACAATAGCAGCATAACCTGTAGGGTATCTACGATTAGCAGGTTCAATACTAGTGACTTCCTCTTGGTCTTGAATGTTATTAACAAAAGCAGTAACTAACCAGTTATCAGTTTCATAATTAACATTAATGCGTGTAAGTAAATAGCCGCCAGCAACACGTTCCTGGGTATTAGCAAAATCACCATAATATTCATCTATGTAATTTGCTGAAACGCCCACATTAAGCATTTCAGTCAGCCAATATCTACCGCCAACTTTAGCAGTAAAACTTGGTGCAGAGTTAAGCTCATTACCGGTTGAGTCGGCAAACTCCTCTCCAGCGTCGGTAATTTCCGTACTAAGTAAACCTAAAGCAGCATTTAACTGAAAATTATCAGTTAGCATAGCTGAAGTTTCAAGCTCTAAACCATAAGTTATAGCATCATCCATATTGATGATTTTTCGGGTCGAGCTTGTTGCTTGATAGTTATTATAGTCATTGTAAAAAATATTCGCGCTAACATTAATATTGCCATCATTGAAACTGCTTCTTGAACTCAGCTCATAAGTATTGACCGTTTCAGGCTCGTAATAATAATACTCACTAGTGACGAAGGTTATAGCACCGCCACCTGCATTATAACCACGACGACCACTGACTGATAACATAGTGTTGTCAGACAATTCATATTGTAAGGCTAACTTTGGTAGCTTTATTCTTTTATTATTATCGAGTTGGGCTTCGAGTAATGTGCCTTTAAATTGCATATTAAAGTTACGTTTTTGAGTTTCATCTTCAATACGACCACCAACAATTATCTTCCAAGCATCGGTCAAAGCGTAATATAATTCACCATAAATTGCCGTCGAATCGCTGCTGTCAATGCCGTCATATATCGTTGCTCCGCGACTGTTCAAGTCTTGCTTTCGGTCAAAGTGTGCTAAGCCAACAAAACCATTGAATTGGTCATTATTCAAACCAAAATTAATTTTGGCATCAAGCATTTTATCTGTTTCATTCACCCGTACTTGTGATTGACGTGTGGCAGATTTTTCATAAGTATCGAAGCCAAATTTATAATCCAAATGATACATTAATAGGTCGATTGACATTGAATCATTAATTTTATAATCGAGCTTTAAGCTGATGCTGTCTGATTCAGTATTCATATAGCGCTGTGTAATTGGAACAAATTCCCATGGGTTATCGCCTGTATAGAAACTTCGTCCGGTGTCACCTTTTTCACTACTGTTTGAATAAGCCAGAAGTGCTGAAAAATCTTCGATATTTGCTGGCTTCCACAATAATTTTGTTTTTAAACGGTTAGTTTTTACTTCATTTTGATCAAAGTTTATTGGGTTGTTTTCATAGACCAAACCGTTATTTACCGATTCACCGTCTAATCGTTGAGCGGCTACTCTAAAGGCTAATTCATCGTCAATGATAGGACCAGAAGCCATTATTGATGTATCGACAAAATTATTTTTATTGCGATAACCAACGCGAGCAGCGCCTTCCCAATAAAAAGTTGGATCTTTTGTTTTTATATATAACGCACCACCTATGCTATTTCTGCCATTATTGGTTGACTGAGGTCCACGAAAAACTTCAATTTGTTCGATATCCCAAATACCGGAGTCTCCCGTCAAATCCGCAACAAAAGGCTCTACTACACCGTCAATTAATGTTGATACACGCGCCTTAGCGCCACCACTTATGGAGTTAAAGCCTCCTGCTGCTCCATTTCCTGAGACCCCACGTATATCTGGAGCAGAGCCAGAAAGAACCACCACGTTAGCAATATCAGATATTGCTTCAGAAACGGTTAAATTTTGTAGTGATTTTAGCGCTTCTTCCGTAATAACCGAGACCGACGAAGTTGTATCTTTCAAAGAGCGTTCTCTTTTTTCACCATATACCATGATTACTTCAATTGATTCTAATTGCTCTCTTACGTCGTTAGCCTCAGCAGCAAAGACCTGCGGTACCATTAATGTACTAAGCAAAGCGGCAGTAATAGCGTTAACTTTAAGTATTGTGTTTTCCATGTGTTTCCTTACTTTTTCTTCGTAAAATAATTTAAAAATTGATACCCGTTTAATCAATATTTTGATCGGTATTTTTGAATAACTATCAAGAACAAGGTATTGGTGAAAATGTGAATGCGCGTTAATTTACTAGAATAAGGATGCGATTACAAATGATAATTGTTTCTATTTGCATGTGTGTTTTATTTAAACTAATATATACGAAATTTTTAACCTTAATAGACAGGAAAGCTGTGCTGTTACAACTATTCGCATTAGGAATAACACTAATAGGCGTATTTATTCTTTATCTCACCAATAAACATCAGAGCTTTATTCACAAGCCTTTAGCTAAGCTTTGGCGCATACCTTCCTATCTGTGTTTTTTATTAGCACTAAGTATTTGGCTACAGTTGCTAGCGATAAGTGCTGCGGTTTTTATTTGGATTTTTACTACCATGTCAGTACTTATTGCTATTCCATTAATTTCTTTAATAAAACGTCAAGGAGAAAAATATTGACTCGATTAAGTGCGCTCGAAAAAATTCAACCACATTGGTGGTTAAAAACATCAGCGGGGCTAATATTGGGTTTAACATTGAGTTACGCACTGATAGGCACCTTTGCTTGGTATGGCCCAGGAGGTATTGATGCTGCAGTAAAGGTGCAGTTTAATATGTGGATGATCAGTCCAATTTGGCTAACGATTTTAACATTCAGCTATTTATTCAAAACGGGGCTAAAAGCCATTATTTATTTAGGCTCAGCAAACATTATTGCCTACGCTATATTCTTTTTTTTACGGTGGTATTAATGAGAATTCGAGGCGATATTCTACGCACATATCAATCCATTCATACTTGGACTGGCATCATTAGCGGTCTGGTGCTTTTTATTGGTTTTTATGCTGGTTCATTAACCATGTTTAAAACTGAAATTGAATATTGGGCAACACCACCCAGTATGCACTTATCATCTATTCCTATAGAAAAATTTGATCGCCTCATTGTACAAGCGACATCTACATTTGATAAAGCCCAACATGGTTTCACACTTAACTTTAATCAAAAATTATCACCAATGACGTGGTATCAACAAGGTGGTGGGCGTAGTATTCATTTAGATAGCACCATCAATCATGCAACCTTATCTGCTGATGGTGAGTTAATGACTCAATTAAGCCCAACAAATGAATTGGGAGAATTAATTGATATGCTTCATCGCACCGCAGGAATTGCAGGCAAAGTTGGTCATGAAGATATAGGGGTCTTGATTTTAGGTATTGCCGCTGTTTTATATTTTTTAGCGCTCGTATCGGGTGTTATTTTTTTACTGCCTACCTTGGTAAAAAGCTTCTTTGCTTTAAGAACAAATAAAGGTGTAAATCGTTTTTGGTTAGACAGCCATAACCTTGTCGGTATTATCAGTTTACCTTTTCATTTAATTATCGCTTGGACCGTTGTGGTGTTTGCTTTTCACGATATTTTTTATGGAGGATTAAGTATTATTTATGGCGATAAACCTCTGTTTGAACCCAGTAAAAAATCAGCCATTGAATACCATGTTAAACAGCTCCCCCCCATATCAAGTTATATAAAACAGGTAAATGAACTGACTGATGGTTATAAAATTGATGCACTAAAGTTTTCAGGTTTATCATCTGTAAGACCTATGGTTGCTATTAGCATTATTAATCCAAAAGAAATGATGCGTAGCAATACCGGTGATATTATTTACATGAACCCCTACACTTTTTCTGTGCAATACAACAGCGCTTCAGCCGATAAGAATGACAATTACACACCTATTGTGGTTAGTTTTTTCTCACTACACTTTGGTAGTTATGGTGGTAATTTAGGGCGTTGGTTGTATTTTGTTATGGGATTATTGGGGGCGTTTATATTCTACAGCGGTAATTTACTCTGGCTCGAAAAACGACGAAAAAAACAACCAGAGCAAAGTAAGTCAAACCGTTTTATGGCATCACTCACTATTGGCATTTGCTTAGGCTCAATTCTAGGTGTAGTTAGCACTATGCTTTCAAGCAAGTGGCTATATTTAGCGAACATGCCTTTTAATAAGAGCTTTATTATTTGTTACTACACTGTTTTTTTTACCGCCTTACTTTATAGTTTTACTCGTGGTGCGGCGCGGGCGGCAATCCACCTCCAACAGTTAGTAGCATTAGCTTGTCTGGCAATACCTATGACCAGCTTACTCGCGAAATTGATACCTAATTTAGCTTTATGGAACTCGAGCAGTTCTTCTGATCTGATCATTGATATGACAGCTTTTATTTTTTCAGGCGTGTTTTTTTACAGCGCACAAAAAACGAGACAACGCGCCTATGAAGGGGAGAGCAATAGTATTTGGACACTGCCATTTGAACGTATTGAAGTGACAGCCGAACCGAATCTATAACTTTGCGATTTGTTTTTAAATTTTCTATAGACTAAAACCTATATGATAGTGACTTGCCATTTCAGTTTGCAGTGACCGCTTTGTAGCTCCGTCCATGGCAGCGATTAAGTAATAGTTAAAGCCTACTTCATTGGTATCCAGTTTTTTATCCCGAAAAAATTGGATACCACCATCGGTAAAGACAACAAAAAAACGAGATGAATCACAACCTTCTTGATAGGCTTAAAAATGATTTATACAACGATATAAATTTCAATACCAAACACTGGCACAAGCATATCTAAAATTAGGCCTTACCTAAATAGTTTTAACCCCCTCTAAAATATAACTCTTTGAATAATAATGGGTATAGATGTTTATGCAGTTGCTGCAGAGTGTTTATTTTCTATAGCAGTAACACAAATGTAGTCAATATAGGCTTGTTATTGTGGATTCATGAACGCTAAATAAATTTTCCTATTTTCTATATAAACAATTCATCAACTCCATCAATGCAAGTGAGAATCATTCCTGTTTACATGTAATATTTGTTCCTATATAATATTTTCAACAAAAACTTAACTGGATATAATTTGTTATTACAAGTGAATGTTGGGCATGCCGATTGGTGGTCTAAAATAAGCGCGTTAGGCACCCCATTGGTTCAGCAATTTGGGGAAAAGTGCCAAGTTACTTTTTTATGGCGTGACCTAGAGGGTAATGAGAACGTTTCTTCAACTCATATGGTATATGTCGAGCTTAACTGTCTTACCGATCATCACCTTAAGCCCCAAGAAATGACAAGAATTTCTGGCACAGATGTCTGGCATTGGCAGACATTAATATCTTCTGATTGGCACGGTACTTACTTTTTTATTCCGATAACAGTGGATAACTTAGCTGCGTCACATTTACTTAAACATTCGGGAATGAATACCGATAATGAAACCCGTCATCGTAAAGAAAACCATCGACGATGGTGGCGTGACATTTTAGCTTTAGCTGTTGCCGACTCTTTCAACAATTTTAGCCCTAAGCATTGTTTTTGGGGGGGGAATCGTTCACTGCTATATTTGCCATATGCTAAGCGAAGTAAGGCATGGCAAGCATGGGATGCTTCAGAAATATTGCAATCCCCGCCAACAAATAAGGCATGTCAATCGTTACGAACTTTGAATTGGACAAGCACCTTATTACAAAATTCTCGTCCGATTTGGTTGTTTGAAACTAAAAGCAGCAATGTTGAATCATCTGCTGACAAACCATTGGTTTTATTTTTAGACGGCGAAAACTGGGCAGAGATAATGCCTCTTTTTTCTGTATTGCAAATGTTAACCGATGAGCATTGCTTAATACCCGCCATCTACGTATTTATTGGTAACGTTTCAAAACAACAACGACCAGCTGATTTGGGTTGTAATCCGTTATTCTGGCAAGCAATTAATAACGAACTATTTAGTAAAATTGATAATTGGTTTGATGGACGAGTCTCTCCGCATCAACATTGTGTTGTTGGTCAAAGTTTAGGGGGGTTAGCTGCAATGTTTGCAGGATTAAGTCGTCCTGACATGTTTAATCATGTGATATGTCAGTCTGGTTCATTTTGGTGGCCTGTGCCATTACTAATGAGCCAATGGATGAATGATGAACATGTGGCTAAAGAACGAGAAAATGGTTGGTTAACGACTCAAGTATTAACGCATAAAGTTGCTAACAAGAGCGCCAATATAGTGATGCAAATAGGCAGTGAAGAAACGCGCTTAAATGCACTTAATCACCATTTTTATCAGTCACTTGTTAGTTCAGGACATCAAGTTACATTGACTGAGTATCGTGGAGGTCACGATCAGGTTTGTTGGCGAGAAGGGCTAATAAAAGGCCTTCAAGAATGGCTAAAGCCAAAGGCCAAATTATCTCAAGAAACAAGAGGTATACCTGTTTCATTAATAAATAATTTCTAAAACCATGGAACCGCTAATTGCGGTCATTAAGGATAAATAATGCAAAGCGAATACCTAAATCCATTTGACAACAACCAACATAGATTCTTCGTACTAATGAACGATAAAGATCAGCAAAGTTTATGGCCACATTTTACCAATATACCGGCTGGCTGGCATGTTGTCTTTGGTCCTGATGAACGTGAAAACTGTATTACGTTTTTATCTGATCTTTAATCGAGATCTGTTTAAACGCTGGATATATGTCATTTTCACGCTAGCAATAACTTAATTTAACGTCACTTAATTAAAGGATTTTATAGTGCCAAATACTATTTTGACCTCACCTTCTACAGTAGAAAGTTTTCCCATTGTTGGACCACAGCTAGGCATTTGGTTAGCCGATCAATTAGCAACAGAAAATAATGTCTTTACCGTTGCTCAATACGTCGAGCTTTGTGGTGACATAGATGTTGCGGCACTGAAAAAAGCAATTAAGTTAGGTTTGTCCGAAGCGGATACTGTACACAGTACTTATGAAAATAAATTCAATGGGGCAATTCAAACAATCCCTTTGTTACCATTACTTAAGCAACCATATGATGCGATTTTTGTTGACCTCTCATTTGTTGACAGTTCAATGGCAGTTACTGATGAAGATCAAGCAATATCATTAATGCACAGTGATATTCAGCAAGCACCAAGAGCGAGTGACACAGAACACTCATATCATCATAAAATTATTAAACTCAGTTCAAAAAATGGCAAGCAAAGATGGTTTTGGTATCAACGTTACCATCACTTGATGTTAGATGGCTTTAGTTTTACTGCGTTAACACAACGTATTGCCGTTATTTATTCGGCATTAGTAGCAAAGAGAGCGATTGGTGACAGTCCTTTTACTGCTTACAGTCAGGTTATTGCTGAATATGTAACTTATGACATGTCGAATAAAAAAGAAAAGGATAAAGAGTTTTGGTTAAGTTACTGCGAGAAAGTACCTGCTCAAGCATCTATGTCATATCGGTCATCAACGAGTTCTGATGGTTTAAATACTGCTGTCATCCGGTATAAAATTTCATTGCCTAATCGTGTTCTACAACAAATAGAACAACACGCTGACTTTGCTATAGCCGATATTACGAGTGCAGCAATACTTGTTTATTTGTCCAAAATAACTCGTCAAGAAACGATATGTATTGGGTACCCGTTGATGAGACGAATGGGCTTTCAAGCATTAACTACCTTAGGTACAGCCGTTAATGTATTGCCGCTGGTAGTGACATTATTGCCTGAGCATACGCTTAACAATATTGTTGGTTTATTGGCTAAAGAGATTAAAAAAGTACGTCGTCATCAACAATATGAAGCTGAGCAAATTCAACGTGATATAGGGTTAGCTGGCGGACAACATCGTTTATATAGTGCAACGCTAAACTGTAAATTATTTGATTATGCACTAGATTTTGCAGGAGTAAGTGCTAATACTCATCAACTTGCAACAGGCCCAATCGAAGATATTGAATTTGCTGTTTACGTTCATCAAGGTGAACTTTCTATTGAGTTGTCAGCTAACTCATCGCGATATACTGAAGCTGAGTTACGATTGCATGGTCAGCGTTTGGTTTACCTGTTAACTCAATATGGTCTTGATGCTGAAAGTAAAACAGATAGAAAAATTGCATTGTTGTCATTCATCACCCCAAATGAAGCAAGCAAACTCGCACAATGGTCAATGGGAAGTGAGCTCAGTACTCATCAATATGGCAGTTCAATTGTCACACTTTTAGCGAAACAAGCTGCAGAACATAGCGGTAATACTGCCATTATATTTGAAGAGCAACAGTTAAGTTTTAATCAGTTCTCTGGTCGTGTTAATCAATTAAGTCGATTGCTTTTATCACATCATGTTAAACCAGGTGATTTAGTTGCGGTAGCGTTACCTCGAGGCCTGGAATCAATCATTTCAATATTTGCTATTATGAGTATTGGTGCTGTGTATTTACCTTTAGATTTAAATCATCCACCTGAGCGTTTAGCCATGATGTGTGAAGATAAAATACCTTGCATAGCATTAATAATGGAAGAGCAAAAGCACCTCCTACCTGACACCATTGAAACGTTATCTTTGGATGATAAATCAACCTTAGCATTACTCAATGCTTGTTATGATTCACCTTTAGCAAAAGATATATATATTTTTGAAAAGCATGATATTGCTTATGTGTTTTATACTTCAGGCTCTACAGGCCGCCCTAAAGGCGTTATGGTTTCTCATGGCGCATTAATTAATTTAGTGGCAGCGTTGGCTGACAAAGTTTATTCATGTATTAATGACGATTTCATCGAAAAAAATAGTCGTGAAGTCAATGAACAACTCCATGTCGCTTTAACGGGATCATTATCATTTGATACGTCATGGGATCCAATAATATTGATGTCGCTAGGACATAAATTACACTTATATACTGACGTAGTAAAACAGGATGTATATGCGCTACTCGATCTAATCGACAGAGACAAAATAAATACTTTGGCAGTAGCGCCGTCGTTAGCAACCCAACTTATGCAAGCTGGATTATGTGAGGCTGGTCGGCATCAACCGGCATTAATGACCATCTGTGGAGAAGCTATCCCTCCCTCTTTATGGCAGGCGTTACAGCATTCATCAATATCAGCACATAATATATATGGGCCAACAGAATTTACTGTTTACGCAACAAGTAAGGAAATTACAGCACAATCAGCCGATGTTTTTATAGGGCAGCCGTTTGCAAATACAAGCGTTTATGTACTAGATGAAATCCTAAAACCAGTGCCTTTGGGAGTTAATGGCGAGTTGTACTTAGCAGGCGATAATATGTCGACAGGATATTTAAATAGACCTGAAATAACCGCAACAAAGTTTGTCGCTAACCCTTTTGTTGTTGGCGACGTGATGTATCTTACTGGCGACATTGTGCGATGGTCAACGGATGGAGAACTGATTTTTGTTGGTCGATGCGATAATCAAGTTAAAGTGAGAGGCTTTCGTATTGAGTTGGGGGATATTGAGTCGGCATTATCATGCCTCGAAGTAACTAAAGAAGTCACGGTTATTCTTGATAAAACAGAAAATGGAAATCGGTTATTGGCATATTGCACAGCGATCAATACCACACTGTCCAATGAGCAAGTAATTGAGTCTATTTACGATAAGCTTTCAACAACGTTGCCAGCTTATATGCTACCCGCTATTATTACCATTTTGCCCGAAATGCCGTTAACGGTGAGCGGTAAAATAAATAAAAAATCATTACCTAAACCATCAGTAGTGAGTCAACATTTTACTGTACCTACTACGAGGGAAGAGGTTGTTCTGTGTGATGAAATAGCTACCATACTAGGACTAGATAATGTTGGTCTCGATGATGATTTTTTCAAGATGGCTGGCGATAGCATTAGTGCTATGAGGCTTAGTATAGCGGTGCGGAAAAAAGGATTTGATCTTAAACCTCAAGATATTTTCACCGATAGAACGCCAGGTAAGATGGCGATTTCTATGACAGAATTGTCAACAAGCACTATTAATGAAAAACAAATGAAACAGCTAGGTACAGACGATAGTCTCGATGTTTATTCACCTCACGGTACATATCAAGCTCAATCAGTAATGCCAACACCTGATGAAGTTAAGTTACTTGTTGAACATTACGGCGAACAATCAGTTATTTTGCCAACATTGCCATTACAAGCGGGTTTATTGTTCCATACACAAGTATCAGATGACGACAGCCAGTATAGTTTTACTACTAAATTAACGCTTAATGGTGAAGTTAACACCGCACAACTTCAAGAAGCAGTCGCCCGAATAATTTTTAAATATCCTCAATTAGCCGCTAAATTTGATGTAGAACTTACTGGAAAACCGCTACAGCTCATACCGTCAATGACAGTGGCAGACGCTCGTTGTAATTGCCCTGTTATTGAACGCGATTTTCGTCATATGAATAATGCATCAAAAGAAAAAGCATTACGCTCTTTTGAAATGGCAGAAGCCTATCGAAACTTTAGTGTGAGTCAACAAGGTGCAATTCATACCGCCGATGAAGGCCGATTATTTTTTGTTACTTTAATTAGAATGGATGATGTTAAATACGAACTTGTGATCACTGCTCATCATCTTATTATTGATGGCTGGTCGACTCCTATCCTATTGCGTGATCTATTTAATAGTTATCATAATATTGAAAGCCTAAATATTGGCTCAGAAAGTACATATCAAGATGTTGTGTATCAAATGGCCAATCGCACAACTCAAGAGGCTGAGTCACAATGGAAGTCTGCGTTAGCAAACGTAACACCGACTATTGTTTACCCAGAGACAACGCATAAATCATCACGCGTTGCTGAACTGCATATGTCGTTAGATAGTGAGTTAACGGGGAAGGTAAATCAGTTTTGCCAGCAACATGGAATTACTTTAAACACACTTATTCAAGGCGTGTGGGCAGCACAATTAGGCTCAATGACGGGTCGAGATAATATTGTTTTTGGTAGTCCTGTCTCCGGGCGTTTTTCTGACATTAACGGTGTTGATGAACAAGTAGGGCTTTTTAGTAATACGCTGCCGGTAAGTGTTAATTTTAATGCCAATGAAACCTTATTGTCACAGTTAATTAAATTGCAAAGGCAACAAATTAGTTTGATGTCGCATGACTGTTTGGGATTAGGAGAAATTCAACGTCTTGTGAATGTTGATAATCTCTTTGATACCTTACTTGTCGTTGAAAATTACCCTGTGCAGGAGTCATTGTTAACTCAATCATTTAGAGGTGTGACTATTGAGCATGTCGAAAATAGGGGCTATACCCATTATCCGCTAACAATTCTCGTATTACCTGGAAAAAAAATTCGAGTGTTATTTGAATATAGAGACGTAGTCTCCGAGCCTCAACGTTTAGCTGAACGTTTTATTCAACTTATTGCACAAGTGGTTAACGATCCATCGCTAACATTAGTCCAGTTAATCATGCAAACTGAAAATGATATTGATGTCATCAATACTGCAAACGATACACACATCGACTTACCAAATTACTCTTTGCGTGAGCTATTACGTACACAGGCGACTAAATCCCCATCAGACGTTGCGTTAAAGGATGGAAAACAGACCTACACATACCATCAAATGCGTAACATTGTTGAGCGTGTATCACAGGGTTTACTGCCACACATTGTCTCGTCAAAAGTGAGCACGTCAGGCAATATCGTAGGTGTTGCTATTCCTCGAAGTTGTGAGCTGAGTATTGCATTGCAATCTATTATTGAAATAGGCGCAGCTTATTTGCCGCTTGATAGTACCTACCCAAATGAAAGGTTAGCGATGATGTTGTCTGACGCGAATGTAGATACTTTGCTAACCACTCAAGAGCATTTTTCACGGTTTACAGAAGGGGAGTTTAGCCAGTTATCGATTAACGTTATATTGATAGAGTCGTTAATCGAAAAGACCAGTGATGATGGTGACAACGAGATAAGCGTAGCTTTTAATCATAACCCAGTAATAGAAAAGGAAATCTCGCCAAGTGATGCGGCTTATGTCATTTATACTTCAGGCTCTACTGGGCGGCCCAAAGGCGTTGTTGTATCGCATGAAGCTATCATTAATCGTTTATTGTGGATGCAAAATGAGTATGGCTTAACGAGTAGGGATGTTGTATTACAAAAAACCCCTTCAAGTTTCGATGTTTCAGTATGGGAGTTTTTCTGGCCATTAATTCAAGGTGCATCTTTATATATGGCACCACCTGAGGCGCACCGTGATCCCGAGGAATTATTAGATCTTATTGTTTCAGAAAATATAACAACATTGCACTTTGTACCTTCTATGTTGGCAGTGTTTATTGACTGTGTAGAGGACTCGCCGAATTTACCCCAAATGAACTCTATACTTCAGCGAGTATTTTGTAGTGGTGAAGCCTTGTCTGTAGCATTGGCTGAGAAATTCCAATCATTATGCAGCGCACCGTTGCATAACTTATATGGGCCAACGGAGGCTGCTGTTGATGTGACTTATTATGCTGCAGAAAAAGCCATTGGTTCGAAATTACAAGGAGTGCCCATCGGATCACCTGTATGGAATACAGAATTACGGATATTGGATCATCAGCTTCGCGCTGTTGGTGTTGGTGTTGTAGGAGAACTTTATTTAACTGGCCGTCAATTAGCTAATGGTTACTTGAACAGAGCAGAGCTTACGGCAGACCGATTTATTGCTGATCCATTTCAACATGGACAAAGAATGTATCGTACTGGTGATATGGCAAAATGGCTACCCGGTGGGAACGTTGAATATTTAGGACGAACCGATGACCAACTTAAAATCCGTGGATTAAGAGTTGAAATTGGTGAAATTGAACAAACGTTACTGCAACTTAAACAGATAAAACAGGTAGCGGTTGATGCAAGAATATTGACCAATACACTATCAAGTAATCTATTGGGGGATAACCGTCAGCTAGTGGGTTATTACATTAAAGATGTGAATGCAGTAATTAACCATGAAAATATGCTCGCCGAACTATCGCTATTATTACCTCCACATATGGTACCTGCTGTATTGGTAGAGATAAGTGATTTTCCATTAAGCGCCAACGGTAAACTCGATAGAAAGTCATTACCGGATCCGGAGCAAAGTGCTAACTTATCGGGTAGAAAGCCTTCTGCTGGAGCTGAAACCATTATTGCACACGCATTTGAAAATCTTTTAAATGTTGAAAATTTGTCTGCACAAGATAACTTTTTTAATTTAGGTGGACACTCTTTGATAGCCATGAAACTCGCTGCAAAGTTAAGGTCAACATTAGGGCTGCCAGTATCTGTCGGACAAATAATGGTATCACCAACGGTTGAAGGGTTAGCTGAAGTGCTGGTTGATGAAACATTAAGGCACGATCCAGAAAAAGCAGGCTTTGGACATATTTTGCCGATAAGGCAAGGTCAAGGTGTGCCATTAATATGTATCAATCCTGGTTCTGGGTTTTCATGGCAATACACCGGTTTCCCTAAGCACCTTAAAGGTGATTATCCAATAATCGGTTTGCAATCACCTCGGCCAAATGGAGCCGTTGCAGTAAGTGCTAATATGGATGCTGCTATTGCACATTATTATGATGCGCTCAAGCGGGTACAACCAGAAGGACCTTATCATTTTCTTGGTTATTCGTTTGGTGGCACCGTTGCTATGGCGTTAGCAGCAAAATTAGAAAGCCAAGGTGAACAAGTAGCTTTTGTTGGCTTACTTGATACATACCCACCTGAAGGACAAGAATGGAAGCGACCGACTGAAGCCGAAGCAAAAGAAGAAGTTGAACGCGAAAAGCGTCAATTTTTAGCTGCCGCGGAAAATGATATATCAGACGAAGTTTCATTAGCTGAACAAAATAAAATGTTTACTGATATTGTCGCAAATTATGATGATACAGTCCGTTTATTATCGGATGCAACCACACAACCATACCAAGGAAAGGTTCACTTATTTGTTGCCGAAAAGACATTACCTGAAGGCTGGGATGTCGAAAAGTCATGGGCACCATTTGTGCGTGATTTAGTTCAGTTTAGATTGCCATTTTCCCATGACAATATTTTATCCCCTGATTCATTAATGTCTATAGGCCCTATGCTATCGAAACTGTTGATAAATAATTTAGTAAAAGTAAAAGTAAAAGTAAAAGATAAATGATTGAAATTATTTATCTCATAACGAATTAAATAGCTTAGTTTTATTAATATAAAAGGAGGTTGGATTGTAGTAGTTTTGGCGACTATTTATAGTTTATATCTCGCTTTGGTGGCGATAGCGTCTTAGATTTAATACTCTATTTTATGTGGATATTAGATGATTCTACTGTCTGCTTTTTAGATTTTTCACTTAATCGTACACTAAATGTTGGGTAAAGTTTTGGGTACAAATAAAGAAAAGTATTTAAATTAGAAGGGCAGATTTAGGCCTCAAAAATGCCATTGTAGGCATTAAACCTAATGACTTCTTTTAGCTATCTGAACATCCTAATTATGGTCTTGTTCAGAGTGAAAGGACTTAAATGCGCACTAAACTATTAATTTAGTGCGCTAACGACTAATTTTTATATTTAGAAGCTATACGTTACGTTAACACTTCCTTGAGTAGGTGCGCCGTAAAAGCCAATATTCTTTAAACTAGTGATATATTTTTCATCGGTAATATTATTAATATTTGCTTGTATTGAGAGACTCTCTGATACATTCCAACGAGCAAAAGCATTAACAAGTAAGTATGAGTCTTGTTTAACTGTTGCAGCAGCATTCTCGGTTTTGGATTGCCATTTACCACCTAAGCCCATCATTAATTCAGGTAATTGCGGTAAGGTATAATCTATTGAGAACTTAACCAGATTTTCTGGTTCCCATACACTGGTACTTTTACCTAATTCATCTTCTATATCTAAGTTTGTGTAAGCAAAAGTAACATTGAGGTTATCAGTTAAGTGGCCAACAACTTCCAACTCAAAACCTTTTGAGTCCATTGTTGTGCCTTCATAATAATAGTCTCCTAGGTCATTGATACCGGCAAAAACGGCTATATTGTCTTGTTCAGCACTGAATATAGCAAAGGTCGCGAGTAAGTTATCATCAAACCATTGTGTTTTTACGCCTATCTCGTAGTTAACACCTTTACTTGGGTCTAAGAAATGGCCATCGTAATCATACTGTTCTTGTGGTTGATACACATCTGAGTAACTTGCATAAGCATTAATATCATCAGTAATCGAATAGGTTGCCGCTAGGTAAGGGCTAATTTCATTTTCATCATTATCTACAGCACCACCAGAGTTATAACCTTTTCGGCTGTAATCAATGGCATTAAATCCGGCTATGATAAATAAATCATCGCTTATATTTAACTTTGTTGAGCCAAATAGGCGTGTCAGCGTTACATCCAGATCAGAATATTTAGCTTTATCAAGCCATTCAGGCTCAGGAATAGAGTTTGTCGGATATGGAAAAGCGGGAGTGAATGTTACGGTAGAACCCTGATTTGGAAAATAAGGTGATGCTGCAATGGAAGCATTGGTAAAGGAAATCGCATTGCTTTTAGAGGTACTGGCACCAAACATTAATTCATGGTCTTGGCCAAATAAGCTGAATTGACCTTTTGCGGTTAAGTCAAATAAGTCAGCGCTAAATTCAGAGTCATAACGTCCTGGTAAACCTATTAAGCCGAGATTAGTTTCACTGTCGAAAGCACCAAGAGGATCATAAACATAAAATAATTTACTTTGGTCTTCAGAATCTTGTCGATTATAAGTTGTTTTTATTTCCCAATCATTATCGAATGTATAAGCATACTCAATAAAAGCGTTGATATTGAGAGTGTCCCACATAGTCCAGTCTTGAGTTGGACTGGTGCTAACATCAAAGTCTGCCTGCGTGCCGTCAGCATAGGCTAGTGGTAAGCCGCCCCACATAACGCCATCACTATTGGCATCTTGATATGAAGCGCCAAAGGTTAGTGTTGAGTTGTCTGTTACTTGTCCATCAACTACAGCCGAGAAATAGGTACGGTCATCTTCTAAGCCATCAAGATATGAGCCTGAGTCTTGTGCAACAGCAACAATACGTGCCGCCCAACTGCCACTTTCGGTTAATAAAAATGAAGCATCTGCTTGTAGACGTTGAAGATCATCCGAGCCTAGTATTAAAGATACTTGCGCTTCGTTTTCATTTGTTGGACGTTTTCGCACATAGTTAATAGTACCTGCAGCATTACCCACACCCGTTAATTGACCATTAGCACCACGAATGACTTCTATCTCTTCATAGCCGTAACTTTCCATGGCGCCAGTAACGAGACCCCAGCCGTTAGGTAGGCCAATGCCATCAATTTGCGTACTTTTAATATCAAAACCACGAGAGGTATATCTGGTACGGTTAGTTTCACCGCGCTCTACGGTAATACCAGTCGCCATTTGCAGTACATCATCAATGTTATTAACCGCGAAGTTCTTAATTTGCTCAGCGCTGATAACGCTAATTGATTGTGGCGTTTCATTAAGCTCCATGGTTAAACCAGTGGCACCTTTACTTACTCGATCGGAACGAACGCCAACAATTTGTATTTTTTCAATTTCTTTGTTGGTATTTTCAACAGTTTCTTCAGCCTGTACTTCTTCGGCATAAGCAGGGAAGCCCATGGCCAAAACTAATGAAGAGAGTGCAAAAACGTGTTTAATTTTCATGTTTACCCTTAATATTTATATGTTTAATATGTTTAATATGTTTAATATGTTTAATATGTTTAATATGTTTAATATGTTTAATATGTTTTTTGTGTAATGGAGTTTTTGCACTACTATACATTTTCGTACATATGTATACAAATGAAAACCATTATTATTTGTATTACCATTCTTCTCATGGCTTGTTTTAAGCTTAAAACGGTGGCCATACGTACAATATAAATATTATTGATAATCATTATTCTAGGATTTGTGATGCGTGCTTTGACGTCCAGAAGTTAAAATACGGACTATGCCTGAAGTACACCAAGTCAAAGTATTAGCTAGTGCTAAAGTGGCCTAATCAGTGAACACTCCTTATCAAAAACGACTTGTAACCCATATCGTTAAATATAATCAAAACTTCGGTTTTTCATGTGATTCGATGTTGACAGCGAAATGGTTAACTGACGAAGTGAATCATCAATCAATCAAGTCAGTTAGATCTTAAACATGACCAAAGTTGAAATGCGTGAATTTGTCTATGAATTACTTGAAGAGTTTATTCCTATATTTGATGCACCTTACTTCTTTATTGGTGGTGAAGAATAGCAATATGACAACCAGAAAAGTGAATGTATGGAGCTCGTTGATTTTGCGAAATAGAGTGATTATTAGCACACTGGAGATGTTTTTATTGAATGGATTAATGAAATAAATGAACAAGTAAAATCTCACGGCAAGCGTACACAAATTTGTAATTGGTGGCGTTTTAGCCCAAACGAGTAAGTTAAAAATGTAACCGAAACTCAGCCTAATCAGACATTATTGGCAATTTTTCAGCGATAAAGAGTGTCAGCAATATTTACACTTTCTAAAAATTCACATAAGCACAACAGACAATAGAGTGACTTTACATAAGCTTATCAATATCGCATGAAAATTGCATATTATACGTATCGAGAAAGTTAGCTATTGTTGCATCTGAGTTTTGGCCAATGACACTGTTTTATTGGCCGGTTACTCTTTTCCAATTAAGGATTAACTGTGATCATGTTTAAGAAAAAAGTGACCCCAACCTACACTTACTTTTTAATCGCAACGAGTTTGATGAGTTCGTGTTTAAGCGTTAATGCATTTGCCACCGTCACGACGACGGAAACTCAAAAGTACTTAGTTATCGCCACCGGCGAAGGTATTGAAGGCAATGAATTTTCCGCCTTTGACATGTCAAACGTCGAAATTGGTGCCGATCAAGAATTGGTCTCCAACAGCACGGTCGGCAGTCCCTCACAGCGAGTTGGCGGCATCAATGGCTACAACGGTGGTTTAGACCTTACCAGTTATTGGGTGCCTAACGATAGCGTCAATGCAAGTAAATCCGGTAACCGCTTTAACGATACCGACCCTGACCACGGTAACGATACTGTGGGTTCTGCCGATTTAATGCCCGGTGCGCGTCCGGTTTATGAAGGCATTGATTACAGTGGTAATGTCGCGTTAACCGGTAGTCTGTCAAAATTCACTTCATCCAATGCTGATGTCAATGCCACCCTTGGTATTCACTGTAATCGAGACGCAGCCGATTGTTTTCCAAACCCTTCAGATAATAACAGCTTTTTTGCCGATGATGGCGATCCCACTGATCCCAACGACCCTGGTTATAACCCCGATAATGACGTACAGGGTAATTTAAACAATTTAGATGGGGTAAGCTCTAACGACCCGACCACGTTATTAGCGGAATTAGCCGCGCAACGTGATTGGATTGTTGGTTTAACCGCAGACACCACCTTCAGTAAAACCTTTGTAGAGAACACCTTTAAGGACAACCGGAATATTAAAGATGGCGGCGGCTCAGGATATGTTACAGATATCAATGATCTTAGCTCCATTGCCCAAGCGGCGGTTATTACCGATTTAGATGCTATTGATGCGGCGGGGAATAACGACGGTATTGCGGTTATTGATATTCATATGGATGGCGCGGCATTTTTGCTCGATAATACCGATTGGATATTACAAACCATGCTGGACACCATGGTGATTTTTAGAATGAAAGATGGAACACATTTTGACTTTGCTAACTCATCGATATTACTGGGTGATGGCACGTTAAATTCACAGGATAGCATTCATGAACTGGGCGCAATATTTTTTATTGACTCTGACGCCGGCGGAAACCAACTATTCAACGTTAACAACGCAATTTTGGGTGGCATCGGCTTATGGGATTTCACTGACTTTACCCCCGATAGAAGCACTTTGCTGAGTACTAATGCACCTTCGTTCTTTAATCCCGCTATCGATGGCGGCACGATAATACATCTTTCAAACGCACAAGGTTGTGCACAATTTATTAGTAATCGGGTGGAAATGTCGAACAATCGTTGGAATCGTTGTGCAAAGGGCAGCACAATACCAGAGCCATCAACAACCTTGCTATTTGCCTTAGGTTTATTCGCCATAAGACGAATGAGTAAATAAATAGGCTCGCAATAAAATTTCTAAACGGCCACAATAAAGTGGTCGTTTTAAGTTGAAATGGACTCTAAGCTGATCATAGACTTGCTATTTTATTTGCTCATTCCACTAACTAAGGGATGCTAATGTTTAACAAAGATTTATTATTTTTAATTTTTTTCGCTATGGTTATTGGCTTAGCGAACATCCCCGCCAATGCACAAAATCAAAATCAAAATCAAAATGAAAGTGTAGATCATTATGAAAAAGCGTTGAAAAGCTATAATGAAAAGGATTTTCCAACCAGCTTTATCCACTTAAAAAATACCCTAGGGGATAACCCCGATCATATCCCCGGTAAAATTTTAATGGGTAAAGTACTTTTACGAGATGGTCACTCCCTAAGGGCAATGCTGGAATTGCAAGAGGCATTAGATTTAGGCGCTGATATCGAGAATATATTGTCTCCTTTGGCTGAAGCATTATTGCACCAAAAAAAACCTCATCAGGTGCTTAACTTAGGCGATAACTACACCTTGAGTCAAGCAACTAATACCCAGTGGCACATGCTTAAAGCGCGTGCTTACGGCATGTTAAAGCAGCCGGTTCAGGAGCTAATAGAGCTTAAGACTTCCCTAAAGCAATCTCCGAACAATCCCAATGTCGTTAATAGTTTAGTTGGCTATTATATAAAAGTTGAACAGTTGCAGAAAGCCATTGATTTAATCGCTATTTCATTTGAAATGGATAGTGATAATTACATCGTCTGGCATTTACAAGGGCAAATATATAAACAGCAAAATAACATAGAAAAAGCACGAGATGCATTTCAAAAAGTGCTCAGCTTACAGCCTGACTATGTAGATGCTAAACGCAGTTTGGCTTCCATTTTTATTCTCCTAAAGGAAAATGAGCAAGCCTTGACGTTAATTGAGCAAGTCTTAATCCAATCACCGCACGACCCGAGAGCAAAGTTACTGAAAGCAAACCTATTAATATCGGCAAATCAGGAAGAGTTTGCTAAGCAAATCCTCTACGATCTTAATAATCAAATAAGTTTAGTCTCAGAGCTGACATTGGTAGAAAACAACGAGATTATCTTTATTAACGGTTTGACCTCTTACCTATTGAAAAACTATGAAAGTGCGGTCAGGGAAATGGTGCAATATCTCTCTTACAACCCCGAAAACTTTCAAGCGGTTGCCGTTGCAGCCCATGCCTATATAAAACTAAATCAGCTCGGCTACGCTCGAGAGATACTCGATAAGCACAAAAAAAACATTCACACTGACTTAAATTTATCTATTTTGCTTTGTGATCTGTATATAGAAAACCGCACGCAAATGAAATGTGAAGAACTGCTGCCGATACTCAAGGAACAATACCCTAATGAAGCAACACTATTGTTAGTTGAAGCACGTATGTTGTTTAGTCGCAATCATTTCGAACAAGCCATTGCGCTACTCACCCAGGCCAACAAAAAAAACCGTAACAATGCCTTTGAAAGTGACTTAATCAATCTCTATATTAAAAATAATCAACCTCGAGCCGCGGGCTTACTGATCCACCAACTGTTAACGGAATACCCCAATAATGTTGAACTGTTAAATGCCATGGCTGCTGCCTTAATCAAGATTGATCAGCCACAACAGGCATTACAAGTGTTGGCACAACTGTTACAACAGCAACCAGACCACCTTGCCGCTCGGTATAATCAGGCATCTGCTTTGCTGGAAATGCGTAAACCACAATTAGCGAAAAGTATTTTGTTGACCTTGATAAAGAAAAAAACCGATCACACCAGTGCTAAATATTTGCTGGCCAAAACAGAGGTGATTTTAGGTAGCGCTGACTCCGCAATTTACCAATTGCATGAATTACTAAGAATTGATGCTAATAATATAGCCGCGCAAGAAATGTTAATGGTACTACTAAAAAGTACCGGTAAATACGAGCAAGCGTTAGTAATATTAAACAGGTTACTTCGCCATGAATACCTGGCGCCAGATTACATCAAAAAGCGCGCAGAAATTTATTTACTGTTAGGTGATAAAGCGCTAGCAAAGAAACAATTCAACATTTTATATGGTTTATGGTATGACGATGCCAAACATCTGATTATCCTCACTAATTTACAAAGGCGGTCGAATGACTTAGCTGGGGCGCGTGCAAGTATTAACAGAGCGTTAAACATCGCTCCGAATAAAAACGCGGTAAAATATGCCGATGCCAAGTTAAGTATTTACGAGCAAGACTTAGCACAAGCAAGCAAAAAAATAGCGTCTCTCAAAGGTGATAACAAAGCCAATTCAAGAATATTGATGCTCGAAGGTGACTTACAACTAGTCAATAAGCAAATAGGAAAAGCACAAGCTAGTTACTTGTATGCCTTTAAACTAAACAATAATAATGGCATGGCACTCGCGAAAGCATATAACTTGGCAATCAAGGGTGTGAAAAAAGATATTTTTGAGCAGCAACTCGTCGAAGCCCTCAACAAACAGCCGAGAAATTTTTACTATCGAAATATACTTGCTGATTTTTTATTATTGGAGCAGCGTTATAGTGAAGCAAAGCAGCACTATACTACTTTAATTAAGACCGCGAAATTGCCTAATAGAGCCGATGTACTCAACAACCTAGCCCATGTAAGTATGCAAGATGATTTAGATGCGGCGCAAAAATTTGCGCAACAAGCCAGTGAGCTAAAGCCACGTTCTGCCGCTATTTTAGATACTTATGGTTGGGTGCTGGCCAAACAAAAATCATATAAGCAAGCGTTGAAAATATTGAGAGAAGCACAATCGATGAATGGTCGCGATCCGTCAATTAGGTATCACTTGGGCTACACTTTGCATCACCTAGGGCGCAGTGATGAGGCGGTTAACGAGTTACAAATATCAACGAATTACAAAAATAATTTTACTGAAAAAAAAGCCGCACAAGCGTTGTTAGAAAAAATTAAGAAGACGTAACTCACTAAACATATTGGTTAACAACCTCATTGCACCTTAAAGCTTATTGGGGGTTATTTGATAACAAAATTAAGTGATTACCATTAGAGCTGTTAGTTATATTCCAAACGATGTTCATCGTCACTAAAGTCGTATTTTCAGTTCAATTGGCAACATAGCGAATGTTAGCGGCGGATTGAGCTGATACGAGGCCGCGAACTCGTGCAATAGTACAGAGTCATCACCTTCGAATCTGAATTCGGTATAGTTATCGGAACCCTACAAAGAAGAAATAAACATTGTGTTGAAGTGGCATAGTTAATTTGACTACTTAGTTATAGGTTTCTAACTCACTTAGGCGGCTTGGTGTGCTCAAACACAAAGGGTTTAATGCTGGAGGGCTTAGCGATTAAGTGCGGCGTCAAAATTAGCTAGCGTAACAACGTCACCGGCAATCAAGCTATCGATATTGATGTCGCCAATGCGAACTCTTACCAGTCTTAATGTGGGAAAGCCCACAGCAGCGGTCATTTTTCTTATCTGACGATTTTTCCCTTCACACAGAGTGATAGAGATCCAGCTAGTAGGGCCATGTTTCGGATCGCGGATTTTACGACCACGAGCGGGCAGTTGAGGTTCACCGTCTAGTTTGAACGATTTACAAGGCAGGGTTAGATATTTAGTGCCATTGATGCCAATCTCAACACCATTTTGCAACTGTGACATTGCGGTCGCAGTGATTACTCCATCAACTTGCACGTAGTACTCTTTTTCTATGCCTTTGTCTCTGACTTTATAGCTCATCATACCGTCGGTTGTGAGTAACAATAAGCCTTCGGAGTCGTGATCTAATCGCCCAATCGCCATGGTTTTGTCGGGGAAGTTAAATAGCTCACCAAGTAGATGTTTCTTCTTTCGTGATTCTGGTACAAACTGACTTAAAAAACCATAGGGCTTAAATATTTTGAAGTGCTGGTGCGGGCTCTGGTGATCGAGGCTTGGCTCAGCGAGCTCTGTTAAATTGGTTTGGTTAGTACTTGGCATTAAATGTAGCTTTGATAGTAAAGGCTTAGAGGTATCGCATTATACAGTTAGTCTGGCTTAGATGCACTGCGTCTGATAAGTGTTAGGGTTGAGTGAAACTGATCAACGTTTTTATAGGTTGCCGAGTCGTTTTTTGGCGTAAAGGGCACACATTAAGATAAGGTTGCACCTTCATGTACATAGCTACGTGCCCACAGAGAGAGTAAGTAACGTTAAATATTAATTAAAACACTACTACTTTGAGAGCCAATCATTCAATTTATCGGTGTAAGGTTGAATGTCACCTATGTGCTCAGCAACCCAATTTTCATCGTAATATGAGTCTAAATAACGTTCACCGCTATCACACAGCAAGGTTACTATTGAGCCTTGTTTATTATTAGCCTCCATCTCTTTGGCAAGACACAATGCACCCCATATATTTGTACCTGTTGAGGGGCCTGCTTTTTTACCAATAATTTTTTCTAGCCATAGTATTGTTGCAACACTTGCGGCGTCAGGCACTTGCATCATTTGATCTATAACATTAGGTTGAAAAGAATGTTCAACTTTAGGTCTGCCAATGCCTTCAATACGGCTTGATTTATTGTTTGTCAGGGTGCGGTCACCTGATATAAAACTGTCGTAGAAAACTGAATTTTCAGGGTCAACTACCAGAAGTTTTGTATCAAAGCCTTTATAAAGGATATATCTACCTAAGGTAGCTGAAGTGCCTCCAGTACCAGCACTCATCACAATAGCGCTGGGTATAGGGTAAGGCTCCTTTTCCATTTGAGCATAAATACTCTCGGCAATATTGTTATTACCACGCCAGTCTGTCGCTCGTTCGGCATAGGTAAATTGATCCATAAAATAGCCGTTAATTTCTGCTGCAAGCTTAGTGGCTTCGTCATGCATTTTTGGCGCAGAATCAACAAAGTGACATTTTCCGCCATAAAACTCTATTTTATTTATTTTACTCTTCGCTGTCGATTTAGGCACAACAGCGATAAAGGGTACGCCGATCATTTGTGCAAAATATGCTTCAGATACCGCTGTACTGCCAGATGATGCCTCTACAATAGTGGTATCTTCTTTAATCCTGCCGTTACAAAGGGCATATAAAAAAAGTGAACGGGCCAATCGATGTTTAAGGCTGCCAGTAGGATGGGTACTTTCATCCTTAAGATATAGATGAATACAGGGGATTTTAGGAATATCTATTTTTAATAGATGAGTATCAGCGGAACGATTATAGTCAGCTTCAATTTTTTGCACACTCTGCTTGACCCAGTTCTTCATAAGATATTCTCTTGGCTATTAAAGGTAAAATTAATTACTTTTCGGTATTTGTTGAATTCAGCATTAACATGCTTCTTAAACTAATTTTTCTTGGTATTTATTTATACGATAAATACTCGCGTATAGGAAGGGCCATTTTTCGATCATAAAGCTGAGATATTCTATTACTTCCACATGGCTTTGGGCGTTTTAGCCTTAGAGTGTACGACTGAAATTAATTTTATGGGGCAATGGGGCACAAAGTGTTTTAGTGACTCTGCATCAGTTTTTAATTGTATAAAGTAAAAGAGAGTAGGTCACAAATAGAACACTTTATATGAAAGCACATTTGTGACCAGATATGGCTAACCGTTAACGGCTTCTTTTAATGCTTTACCCGCTTTAAATGCAGGTACTTTTGCTGCGGAAATTTGGATCTCTGCACCTGTTTGAGGGTTACGACCAGTACGAGCGGCACGGTCATTTACTTTGTAGGTACCAAAACCAACTAATGCGACATCACCACCACTAGCTAGTTCAGTGGTTACAGATTCAATTAAACTATCTAACGCACGACCAGCCGCAGCTTTAGTAATATCTGCACCTTCAGCGATTTTCGCTACTAATTCACTTTTGTTCATTATTCTTCCTTAATTATTATTGTCATGAACATACTAAGAAATAATAGTGAATTGAGCAATAGGAAATTTTACTTCGTAGGCATTGTTGACGTTAAAATATAAAAAATGGCCATTATTTTCTAATGTTTAGTGCCATTTATCTTGCTGAGAAGTCTTAGTAATATTCAAGTCATAACAAAAAACACAGTATTTGTAGTTTCTAAAGCTTTGAAAATATGGGATATTAATGTTAATTACATAAAAGCTATGGGACGGGCATTACTGAGAAGCCTCCATAATAAGCTTTAGCTCTGCATGGAGGGAATATGAATCGGAGACAATTTTTTAAACGTTCTCTAGTTATCGGTGGCTCTTTAGTTGGTGTTGGAGCTGGAGCAGCTTTGTTAATTGAAGGCGCTAATAGATTAGATCTTAAAATCGCAACTGCATTAAAAAGGTTGGAATTATTATCTAACAAGAATCTTGTACAAACTGGAGAATGGGATATATATAAAATATTTATGCATTGCGCACAAAGTGTTGAGTATTCAATGTCCAAATTTCCACAGCATAAATCTAACTTTTTCAAGAATACAATTGGAACATTAGCGTTTTCAATTTTTGAATATAAAGGAAAAATGATTCATGGGTTAAGTGAACCTATCCCTGGCTCTGCTTTGATCAAATCAAGTTCAGATACTAATGCGGCATTAGATCATTTAAAAAAATCACTCATTGAGTTTGAGAATTATAAAGGCGAACTCGCACCACATTTTGCATATGGTGAATTAACAAAGAGTGAATATGAAATAGCACATGTGATGCACTTATATAATCATCTTGAAGAAATACAGAGCTAACTAGCGCATTAAGAACTTACACATAACTGTTGGCTGTGATCTTGTACCACTTTGGTGGACAGTTATTTATATAATTGTCACTAAAGAGGTTAATTGGGACGGGGCAATTTAGTTTTCGATAAAAGGCTACCTATGAGTAATTCAATTTTTAGAAAAGACGGCACAGCCCAAGGGGTGGCCAAACAACGTTTGATTGAAACACTCGCTAAACCTGATAAACGCATCATAAATGATCCTTATGCCGATAGGTTTGTATTAGGTGCTGGGTTGATCAAGCTGATGGGGCATAAACTAAGCGTCTGGATAACTCAAAAATTCGCGCCTGGTTTTCACGAACACTTAATTTCCCGTACGCGTTTCATCGATGATCTGATCAAAGAAAGTGCTGCTAGTGGCTCAGAGCAATACGTTATTCTGGGGGCGGGATATGACACACGGGCTCATCGCCTTGAACTTCCGTCTTCATTAAAAATATTTGAAGTTGATCAGCCAGAAGTTCAGGCGAGAAAGCGTTCTAAACTTCCCAAAGAATTAGCTAATTCAGAAAATGTCACTTATGTGAGCGTTGATTTCAATCATCAGTCGCTAGCAGAACAACTTTTGGCTGAGGGTTTCGATCAAAGCAAGTCCACCGTTTTTACCCTTGAAGGCGTCTCGCAGTACATCACTAAAGAGGCAGTCACTGCAACAATCAAAGAAATTGCAGCGCTTACTCAAAAAACAAGTTCAACTTTTTTTATATCTTACGTCGATAAACTGCTAGATAAAGATCCTGTGGCCTGCTTTGGTAAGGGTTACCCAAAAGCGGCGAAGCGAGCAGAAACAATAAAACAGTTATCTGCTAAAGTGGGGGAACCTTGGATATCATTCTACACGGCGGAAGAAATAGAAAGCCGACTTTCTCAAAATGGTTTTTCGATAAAGGAAAATAAAACGTTGGCAGATCTAAACTCGGTGTACTTTACCCCTGTCGGTAGAACCCTTGCTGAAGATCAAATCTTTAAACTCGAACATTTTGTGATAGCGAAATCTTAGACTGTAGAGAACTCTTAGGTAGTAAGAGAGCTCCATGGTAAAATGAGCGTCTGGGCTATCACGTTCCAAGTGATATATGTCGATGCCCCCCAAGCGGTTTGGTTTTTGGCACTAATCTATGTCTGTACCAAACTTTTTAAGTACACTTTGTGCCGATTTAGCGTAAAAAAACTCATCAATACATTTTCTAATACGTTATCATCATTCTTTTAGTCACATGTAAGCTTACATGGTCAACATTCTCAGTTGTTAACTGCCTTCGACGACTAAAAAAATTATAAAAAAACACTTAATTCTCTAGAGCTATAAAGCAATATCATGACAAGAAAAATATTAACTTTGAACGTGAAAAGAAAAAAAGTCGCTAAACCAGTAGATGAAGTGGTCAAGGTTGTCCCTCACGAAGACCCACAAAAGCGTTTTTTAAATGGCGTAGCTATCAATCCGCATCAGTGTATTCGCTTAGAGTTAGGTTCACAGCAGCTCTCCACCCGAGCGATGGATTTATTCACACCCATTGGTTTGGGGCAGCGAGGTTTGATTGTTGCTCCTCCTGGCTCTGGAAAAACGACACTGTTAAAACATATTTGTCAGTCGGTGGGCACTGCCTATCCAGAGATAAAGCTTTATGCATTACTCATTGATGAGCGTCCAGAAGAAGTGACTGACTTTAAGCGCAGCGTGCCGGCAAAGGTATACGCTTCATCGACCGATGAAAGCTATGACCAACACGTTCGTGTAGCCAATGACCTGCTTAACATTGCTCGCAGGGAAGCTGGCGAAGGGCACGATGTCATGATTGTCATTGACTCTTTGACCAGGCTCACTCGTGTACATAACGCCAATCAAAAAGGCAGCGGTCGTACCATGTCGGGCGGGCTCGACGCTAGAGCGATGGCAATACCACGAAAACTGTTTGGCGCAGCGAGAAAAATTGAACATGGTGGCTCGCTGACCATTCTAGCGACCGTACTGGTAGATACTGGCAGCCGGATGGACCAGGTGATATTTGAGGAGTTCAAGGGCACGGGTAATATGGAAGTGGTTTTATCACGTGATGCGGCAAATCAGCGGGTTTTTCCCGCGTTAGATATTGCTAAAAGTAGTACGCGCCGTGAAGAATTACTGCTAAATGCGAAGGAACTCGACAAGGTAAGAGTATTGCGCAGGGCACTTACCGGTCTTAAGCCGGTAGAAGGTACGATAAAACTGGTTGAGTTACTGGAAAATTATCCAACAAATGCCGAGCTGCTGAACCGTTAGTAGCTAAAATTAGTAGCTAAAAAAAACCTTATCTAGTTCAACTGAACGCTAAAAGCAGACATTTTCTAGTTGCGCTATTAAAGGCTGACTATTATCACAAATCCGAGATTTCAAGAGAACTGCAAGCCGTTTCAAAACGACTTGCAGTTCACCTTAAGTCAAAAGCAATTAACCGCTGGTTATGCAATTGCTAAATTCATTGGCTAGCTAAACTGCGGACTTAATATAGTTAAATTCCACTCCGTTATTTATCCCTACCTAGATAGAAATAAGGCATGTTGTCGTATTTATTCAATTATTAGTATGAGTTAACACTTAAAATTACCATGATAAAAATAGAGAAAACTCTTATCAGTAAATAAGCAGTTACTATTCCAATGGTTAATATTGAGTAATAAATTATGTTAGAAATTAAAAAAATAGCCGTACTCAGCGAATTAAATGAATTAAAAAAAGAATATTTTGAAAAAACAACATCAGCACTGGATGGTATGTGGCATTTTGGTTTTGTACCAATGTCGGAACATTTTGGTTTCTATGTTAACAACGAGCTTGTCGGTTTTTGTTGCATAAATGACGATGGCTATTTGCTGCAATTTCATTTAGAAACGAATAGTGACACTTCTGCTCAAGCATTATTTACTTTAATTGCACAACAAAATAGCAAGGTAATAGGTCAAGTTAAAGGTGCCTTTGTTAGTACGGCTGAGCCTGACTATATGTCTTTATGTCTAGACAATTCCTCAATATTCAAAGTGAATGCATTGATGTATAAGCAAGACCCCAAGGTAAGTAATACTCAAAAGCACTCTTTTGTTATGGCAATGGCCACTGAACAACAATTAGCTGAATACGTTAAATTTGCGTCAAACAATATTGGTGCCCCTGAGCAATGGCTAACGGGCTACTACGGTAAGTTAATTAAACGAAAAGAGCTATTCGGTTACCGCAAAGAAGGGCAATTATTAGCGGTAGGGGAGTGTCGATTGTTTGACGAGCACCAGAGTGATTATGCTGATTTAGGTATGATCGTTGCTCAATCAATGCGTGGTCAAGGTATTGCCAAAAAAGTATTAAATTGGCTAAAAACACATGCATCTAGCAAAGGTTTGAAATCAATGTGCTCCACTGAAAGTGATAATATTGCTGCGCAAAAAGCGATTGTCAGTGCAGGGTTTATCTCAACTAACCGTATCGTGCAGTTTGAATTTAATATTGCTTAAAAAACTATACTTTCAAGATAGTTAGCATAAAGTAGCCTAAATAAAATTTATCGGAGGGGTTGATGATACGTTGGTTAAAAACACCTAAATTGCTAGGGGTTGCTAAATATATCGAGTGTTATTGGTTTCTTGAGAAATCTGCTGGTGGCTTTGAGCGTCCTAAACTAAATCCTGATCCGTCAGCACATCTAATATTGTCTTCAGCAAAGCAAACGTATCAATATGAAATAGAAGACGATACATTTAAGGGCAAAGGCCCACATTGGCTTTATCCTTACAGTAAAACAATTGAATTAGATCATGCTAAGTCTCTCGCATGCATAGGAATTAAGTTCAAAGTGGGGGCGTTGTATTCATTAAATAGTGTCGCCTTTAGCCAAGCATTGTTAAACACAGTTAAAGCGATGAATTTTGACGTATTTAAAGGTGCTGCTTTCATCAGTGCAGATGAATTACTGGTAAAAGCAAAGGAAGATCCTGATAACTGTATTGAACTATTAGATGAATTGTTTTTACCTTTGTTAGCCCATTGCCATGAAGATACACATAGCGAAATCACCAGAAAAATAATTCCTTTGCTAAGTAATAATAAACCTATTAATGAGTTAGCTGACTTGTTGTTTTGCTCACAACGTAGTGTCGAGCGTAGTTTTTTAAAAGTGACCGGCTTTACTCTTAAACAATGCCAATCGATGAATAAACTTGAGGCTATTTTAGAATACCTTTATCAACGTAAAGAGTGTGATATAGATTGGGTAGATATCGCCTATCAGTTTGGTTTTAGCGATCAACCGCATTTAATTCGTTATTTAAAGCAACAAATTCAATTAACGCCAAAAAACTATAGTCAACAACGTGGTTTCACTATCGATGTTTATGGCGGGGTGGAATCCAAGTAACGTTGTCGTTTTTGTACTTAATATTACTTTGAACTCTGCAATATTAATGTAAATATCATAGTAATAACCACTGAATATGACGTAAAAATAGAAACAAGGATAAATTATGATAATAAAAAAATATTATCTTCTACCGTTAATTTTAACTTGCCTAGCCACTGTTGTTTCTTGCAGTAAACAGTCAAATGAAATCACAGATACAAACCTGTCAGATGTAACACTGATAGTTAATGCTGATATTGTCACCATGAATGCTCAACAGCCTTCAGCGAATGCCATGGCGTTTTCTGGTGATGACATCATTGCTATTGGCTCAGAAGCTGAGGTTCGTAGAGCCATCAATAAATACACTAGGCTTCATGACCTTAACGGGAAAACAATCGTCCCTGGTTTTATCGAAACCCATGATCATCTTTATATGTCGAGTTCAACCAGTGTCATCACGGATGTCTCTCCCTTTTCTACGCCGACTCTTGCTGAAGCTTTAAACAAGATAAAAAATACCGTAATTAATGAAGAGGGCTGGATCATTGCATTTGGTGCGGATCAAACTCTGTATGCGGAACAACGTGGCCCAACGCGTGATCTGCTCGATAAGTTGTTTCCAAATACCCCTGTTATGGTGTTTCATTTAAGTGGTCATGGTGGCTTCGCCAATAGCGAAGCGTTAAAACAAGCAGGTGTAAACGAGTTAACGGAAAATCCTCGGGGGGGCTTTTATCAAAAAGATGATAATGGACGGTTGACCGGCTACCTAAGTGGTCAACCTGCATTGTTTACTGTAAAAAACTATCCTAACCCTAGCCCGGATACAGCGATGTCAGCAGCATTAATGCGTGCAGAAAAAGGAATTACCACGTCGTCGGAATTAGGGATAATGAATGGAACTGTGTTGGCAGGTTTGCAACAAGCTACCAGTTTGCCAGACTTTCCGGTAAGGGTTGTTGGTGGATACTTTTCAACAGCACCCGATTTTGACGAAATAGTTCCTCACTTAAAAGGTTATGAAAATAACCTGTTAAAAATTCCATTTATTAAAACTTGGACAGATGGATCGCTTCAGGGAGGCACGGCATACCTTCGTGATGGTTATCATACTAAAGAAATGGGCGAAGGCGAGGCACAAGGTACTCAAGATTTTTTTAACAAACAAGTTTTAAATATGTACCAACGTGGTTACTGGCCAGCGATTCATGCTAATGGTGATGGCGCTGTAGATATAGCCTTAAATGCTATTGAATATGCACAACAAACATTAGCAGAAAAATTAGATAGCAATATTCGCCCTCAGATAATTCATGCTCAAGTGACCACCGAGGAGCAAATTAAGAGAATGGCTGTTTTAAATGTATCGCCAACGTTTTTTACCACACATGTTTATTATTGGGGCGACCTCCACTACGAAAAGACATTGGGTGCACAACGAGCTGAGCGCTTAAGTGCCATGGCTGACGCCTTTAAATACGGAGTTAATCCCTCAATGCATAATGATCCGCCGGTCTCGCCCATCGATCCCTTGTTAAATATGTGGATAGCAGTCAATCGTACATCGAAAACCGGCAGAGTACTGGGGAAAAATCAAGCTATTTCGCCTCAGCAGGCTTTGGCAGCATATACCACCAACGCCGCTTATCAGTTTGGTATGGAGAAAACTAATGGCTCACTTGAAGTTGGTAAACTTGCAGATTTTGTCATTCTCGATAAAAATCCATTGAAGGTTGATTCTGACGAAATTAGAAACATTAATGTGCTAACAACCGTACGTGGCGGTTTAATCACATTTTCTTCAGGCTCTGGCTTAGACGAAGGAGAATAATCCTTCAAGCTTTGAGTCCGCTTTGCTATATGTATAATTGGTCAAATTGATGTACTGAAAGGCCTAAGTGCTATATGTTAGCGGCATTAGCATTTGGTGATTGAAAAATATATGGCGTTAAAAACAGATTTTAGACATTTTCTTGATGAAGCAGGTAATGTAGTAGAACTTACCAAACAAGCAAAAACAATTTTCAAATTTTTGAGTAAGATTGTGTCAGCGGTTTCTGAGAATATCGAGCAGCCAATGATTGATGTTGATTTGAACTGCAACACTCGAGCTGAGCAACTTTCTTGTGGTGGGAGTATTGAAGGCAAGTGTAGCGCCATTGATATGATTGAATGGCATTGCGATACCTGTGAAGCTAGTGGAACGATTTCGAATTGGCAAGGCAGCCTGTGGGACAAGCAAGCGAGAATACTCCATTAGTCGACAATTCCTTAGTCGGTAATATAGTTAGTCGACAACAGCCTTAAAAAATGTCTAAGTAAAAAATTAGTTCTACCTATAGCGCCACCCTGTAGCAACATTATATGCCAATGATAAAGCTGACATAATATTATCATTGGCATATAATGTTGCTTCATTAATAGCTATTGCTAGCTGTTTTCAGCCTTATATTTCTGTAGTGAATGCCGATCATGTCGCAAAAAACGCCTGAAGATAAACCAATTACCAAGACCCGTCGCCCATCACGAATCCGTGAAGCTCACGAAGTTAAAATTATTGAAGCAGCAGAGCATATCTTTGCGCAACGTGGTTTTAATGGCGCCACCTTAGAGTCTATTGCTGAGCAAGCAAGCATGTCTAAGCAGAATATGCTGTATTATTTTTCTTCCAAAGAGCTGCTCTATCAGACAGTGCTGAAAAATATATTAAACCTTTGGTTAGAAAAACTTAACCTGATTAATCAACCAGGCTCAGATCCGGCTACTATGCTATCCAATTACATACGCGATAAGCTGGAAATCTCCAAGAGCCATCCTAACGGCTCTAAAGTTTTTGCTAATGAAATCATCAATGGTGCGCCGCATATTAGTCAGTACCTTGAGGAAAACCTAAAGCCTGCGCTGGAAGCGGATGTCAAACTGGTTAAAGGCTGGATCGCCGAAGGGCTAATTGATGACATTGATCCCCAGCACCTATTTTTTGTCATTTGGGCGTCGACCCAGACTTATGCCGACTTTTCTACTCAGATCCAGATAGCTTTGGGTAAGCCTGAACTTGATGATGGTGATTTCAAAAATGCTGGCGATTTCCTCACCCATACTCTGCTAAAAGGCATTGGCCTAACGTTTAGACTTGAACAGTTGAACAGTTGAACCGTTGAACAAGGCCGCAGTTGCGGCCTTTTTTATCGCTCAAAGCAAGTTTGAATGCTTAATGGGGCAGAGCGATGAAAAACAGGATACCAAGCTGGCATCCCGTTGATAATGCCGAAGTATTAGCTTATGAAGGGAAGGAGAACTCGGCGCCTTCTCGAACACCTGCCGATGGCCAGCGTTGAGTAATCGTTTTACGTTTAGTGTAAAAACGCACTGAATCTGGGCCATAGGCATGTAAGTCACCGAACAATGAACGTTTCCAGCCACCGAAGCTGTGATACGCCACAGGTACCGGTAAAGGTACATTGATACCAACCATTCCTACCTGGATATGATCAGAAAAATAGCGGGCTGCTTCTCCGTCACGGGTAAATATACAGGTACCGTTACCATATTCATGGGCATCGATAAGATCCATCGCTTCTTGCATAGTGTCTACACGTACTACCTGTAATACCGGACCAAAGATCTCTTCTTTATAACTGACCATTTCCGCTGTGACATTGTCGATCAAGGTGCCACCAACAAAAAATCCTTCGCTGAAACCGGTAACTTCAGGGTAGCGACCATCCACAACAATCTTAGCGCCTTGCTCTTCGGCACTATTTATATAACCAATAACTTTTTCCTGATGCTGTTTGCTGATCAGCGGACCAAAATCATTACTACTATCGCTATGAGTACCGACTTTAAGACTAGTCATCGCCTGTTTCATTTTCGCAACCAGTGCATCACCTGCGGCGTCACCAACAGTGACAGCAACAGATAAAGCCATACAGCGTTCACCGGAAGAGCCAAAAGCGGCGCCCAATAGTTGATTGACGGCATTATCCATGTCGGCATCTGGCATAACGATGGCATGGTTTTTAGCACCGCCCAGTGCCTGACAGCGTTTGCCGTTAGCACTTGCTGTGGCATAAATATATTCGGCAATAGGCGTTGAACCAACAAAGCTCACAGCCTGAATTTTAGATGCATGCAGTAGTGTATCTACCGCTTCTTTGTCACCGTTAACAACATTGAGCACCCCTGGTGGTAATCCGGCTTCTTCTAATAGTTGAGCAATAAAAAGTACCGAGCTGGGATCGCGCTCTGATGGTTTCAGAATAAAAGTATTACCGCAAACAATCGCCATCGGGTACATCCATAAAGGTACCATTGCTGGGAAATTAAACGGAGTGATGCCCGCAACCACGCCTAATGGCTGGAACTCACTCCAAGAGTCAATTGATGGACCGACATTGCGGCTATGTTCACCCTTGAGTAGCTCTGGCGCACCGCAGGCATATTCAACACTTTCGATACCGCGTTGTAATTCCCCTTTAGCATCGTGTGATATTTTTCCGTGTTCCTCGCCGATGAGGGTGATTATTTTATCGGCATGTTGCTCCAATAATTCTTTAAAACGGAACATAATTCGCGCACGTTTGGCTACAGGGGTTGCCCGCCAAGCGGGGAAGGCGGCATTGGCCGCTGCGATGGCTTCTTCAACAGTCGCTTTGCCAGCGATTGCCAACTGCTTGCTAACCTGGCCCGTTGATGGATTAAAAATATCCTGTTGTCGGCTTGCGTCGGTACGAATTTCGCCGTTGATAAGATGTCCTACTAAAGTCATTTTTTTCTCCCTTGACAGGCACTGGTGCCTAGCCATAGCTAATAATTGATAATCTCTACTGTGAGATGGGTAATATGTATATTTTGTTTTGTGCTTATATGTTTGTGCTTGATTTACTTATATAGCTGTACTTATATAGGCAAGTTTATATTGTTAACTCAATTCGAGAATTGATTCGCCGACGGCGTTGATGACATCATCAATTTCCTGATGGTTAACAATAAACGGCAAGCCAAGCTGAATAGTGTCACCACCATAACGGACATAAAATCCCTTTTCCCAGCACTTCTGGGCAATTTGATAAGGACGTAATGGCGGCTCACCCGGAGCAGACTCTATAGTCAGTGCACCCGCGAGACCATAGTTGCGAATATCGCTAATGTATTGAGTGCCTTTGAGTGAGTGCAGGGCATTTTCAAAAATAGGACTCATTTCCCTGACTTGGGTGACCAACTGATCGTTTTTCAATATGTCCAGTGATGTTAGCGCGGCGGCACAGGCAACGGGGTGGCCTGAATAGGTATAACCGTGTGGCAATTCAAGCATGTAGTCAGCACCACCGTTGTCCATAAAGGTCTGGTAAATGTCATCTTTGACAATAACCGCACCCATTGGCACCGCACCGTTAGTGAGTTGTTTGGCGACATTGAGTATATCGGGTATTACACCGAACTCCTCTGCACCGGTATTTGAGCCCATGCGGCCAAAACCGGTGATCACTTCATCAAAAATCAATAAAATTTCATTTTGGTCACAGATCTCACGTAAACGTTTGAGATAACCTTTAGGTGGTGGTAATACACCAGCAGAGCCTGCCATTGGCTCGACTATCACGGCGGCAATGTTTGAGGCATCATGCAGAGCAATAAGTTCAAGCAGATCATCGGCTCTTTCTGCACCTTTATCGGGCATGCCACGGATAAATTTATTTTCGGGTAACATAGTGTGTGGCAAGTGATCGCAATCAACACCTTGACCATATAGAGTACGGTTGGCACCGATACCGCCGAGACTGAAACCACCAAAATTGACCCCGTGATAACCTTTACTGCGACCGATAAGTTTGGTTTTGGTGCCTTTGCCCTTTTTACGCCAGTAAGCGCGGGCCATTTTTAATGAAGTGTCGGCGCTTTCTGAGCCAGAGCCAGTGAAAAAAACATGATCTAAACCATCAGGCATTAGCTCTTTGATTCGGTTTGCCAATTCAAAAGCGCCTTTGTGACCGTATTGGAATGCTGGCGCATAATCGAGTTGACCAAGTTGTTTGTAAACAGCTTCGGCAATTTCGGGACGGTTGTGGCCTGCGCCACAGGTCCAAAGTCCGGATAAACCATCAAATATTTTTCGGCCATCAGCGGCGGTATAATAGGCGCCTTTAGCACCGACAATCATTCTAGGTTTTTCCTTAAATTGACGATTGGCGGTATATGGCATCCAGTAAGCTTCTAGTTCTTCTCGGCTCAGACCGGCAGATTGTTGCATATCAAAGGCTGACATAATTATTCCCTTAGCTAGATTGTTGATTGTGCGCTAGGCCAAAGTGGGACTAACTGCCCATAATCTGGCCTGATCGATTGAAATTCAGTGTGCTAGCATGTCAACAAGTGATAAATACCTTTGTACTAACTCTTAGGTTAACCTTTACTTACCTAAAGCTATTTGTTATTTATAATCAAGTTGTTATAAATAACAAAACAATGAATTACTTATCAAAGAAGTTTTTTACAGGGTGTATTCATGAAAACTAAATCGCCGGCATTGTCCGGAAAACTCGCTGATGCTGAGCTGCGCACCTTGCGGATATTTATGGCAGTAGTTCAGCACAGTGGTTTTACGCCGGCCGCTTTGGAGCTCAATATTAGCCGCTCGGCAGTAAGTATTGCGATTGCTGATCTTGAAAAACGTTTATCATTGCGCTTGTGTGAACGGGGTCGAGCGGGGTTTTCCTTGACTACTGAGGGGCAGGAAGTCTATCGTTCAACCCGACAATTATTGTCAGCGCTGGATGAATTCCGCAGCCAAATTAATGCCATTCATTTTAACCTCAAGGGTGAACTCAATATCGGCATTACCGATAATTTGGTGACTATGCCGCAAATGCGAATCACTTCTGCGCTCAGAGAGCTCAATAGGCTCGGACCTGATGTGCAGATTAATATTCAGATGATCCCGCCCAACGAAATAGTAAGCGGAGTGCTCGATGGTCACTTGCATACCGGAGTGATACCAGTACTTAAAAACTATGATGGTCTTGAATATTTACCTCTGTATGAGGAGCGTTCGTCACTTTATTGCAGTCAGGAACATGAATTGTTCTGCCGACACGATAGGGAGTTGTCACCATCTATGTTGAAGCAATATAGCGCGGTGTTACCTGCTTATGAGCAAACAGTGGAGATCAAGGCGTTACATCATGATCTGCAACCTTCGGCATCAGCAACCGACAGGGAAGGGGTAGCGTTTTTGATTCTGACCGGGCGTTATATTGGTTACTTACCGGATCATTATGCCCACCGCTGGGTTAAAGAAGGTGCGATGCGGGCTATCATGCCTGCACATATGAGTTATCTGACACCTTTTGCCACGATCACTAAAAAAAGCGCTGCCAGTAATTTGGTCTTGGATAATTTTCTTGAGCAATTACAACAAGCCGGCACGACTGCCGGAGGCTAGTTCCGCCGATCATAAGTGAGTTTTTCTTGGTAAATACAGTCATGGATGACTGATAAGAGCCGCTTAAATAATTTTTTCAACTGTTTTCCTATCAGTTATTAAGCAAAGTAACTTCCTCTGAAAGTCCCTTTCTAGCTAAAAGTAGCCAATTTTTACAGCCTTGTATTTAGTCAAAATTCGGCTACTTATTCGGCGTTAAAATTATACCAATTGGAAAAATAATGCTTGCCAACGGTAATTTACAAAGCTAATGTTTAATCGTAAATTAACATTGATAATTTCTAGCGTATAAGTAAAAGGCTATAAATAACAAGTTGTTGCGCTATGTGTTACTTGGTTTTAAAGCTAGGTGTTTCACAAGGGATTGCGAGTTCTCAATATAATAATAATACCGTAAATAACTAAGATATTAGTTTTAGCTGCGCGGTAACAATGAGGAATTAAGATGGACAACAGTAATGTAAATACTTCGTCAGTCGTTCAAGTTGGCGAATTTTATGAGCTAGAAGTGGGCAAAGATGTCCGAGACAGTAAAGGCTACAATGAGGATATAGCCCCAACGACTGTTAAAGCCAGAACTTGGAATACTTGGAACGTTGCTGCGCTGTGGGTTGGCATGGCCATTTGTGTACCAACTTATACCCTAGGTGGTGTATTGACCGCCTATTTCGGTTTGAGTGTAACCGAAGCTCTGATCACTATCTTAATCGCAAATATCATTGTATTAATCCCGCTGACGCTTAATGCATTTCCGGGAACCAAATACGGCATTCCTTTCCCAGTATTATTACGTTCTTCCTTTGGCATCAAAGGCTCCAATATCCCTTGTATGATAAGAGCACTAGTCGCTTGTGGTTGGTTTGGTATCCAAACCCTGTTTGGCGGCATCGCCATTCATATCTTGATGTCTAATCTGTTTGAACCCTGGGCTACACTCGGCGGAACGGGCGAGGTTATTGGATTTTTTGTTTTCCTAGTGATTAACTTATTTATTGTTATCAAGGGCTCAGAATCAATTAAGATCCTTGAAACGATTGCCGCGCCGCTGCTACTTACGGTAGGTATTGGTCTGATGATGTGGTCCTATCCGCAGATTTCGGTGACTGAATTACTAGCAACACCTGCTAACCGTCCTGAAGGTGCGTCATTTTGGGGTTACTTCTTTGGTGGCTTAACGGCTATGGTGGGTTTTTGGGCTACTTTATCGCTGAATATTCCGGACTTTAGTCGTTATGTTAAATCACAGAAATCACAAATAGTTGGCCAAATTATTGGCTTGCCTGCGACTATGTTCTTTTTTGCCTCGTTAGGTGTGGTTTTAACTGCCGCGTCTATGAGTCTAGTTGGAGAAACTATCTCAGATCCAATTAACCTTATTGGCAAAATCGACAGTCCAGTATGGGTTGGGGTTGCGATGGTGATGATTATCATCGCGACCTTGTCGACAAATACTGCAGCCAATATAGTTTCACCGACCAACGACTTTCAAAATATAGCGCCTAAGAAAATTAACCAAACACGTGGTGTATTACTAACGGGTATGTTTGGTGTATTACTGATGAGCTGGGAGCTACTTAAAAAGCTCGGTTGGATTGATTCTGATGTCAGTGTTGAAGCCATGTACACCGGCTGGTTATTGGGTTACTCCAGTTTGTTGGGGCCGATAGCAGGCATCATGATAGTCGATTACTTTATTATCAAAAAACAACGTCTGGAATTAGCTGAGCTCTATTTGTCAGACGGTATCTACAGTGGTTTCAACAAAGCTGGGCTGATAGCTTTTGCAATTCCTGTGGCATTAACACTTACTGCGATGACGACGGACATGTTCTCTTGGTTCTACCAATTTGGTTGGTTCACCGGCTCTATTATGGGTGGTTTAGTGTATTTTATTGCCAGCAAGCAACAAGCTACAAGTCATGTTGGTATCGAGCAAACATCAATGGATGCTAACGAGATACAAGCCGTGCAAGACAATACATAACTACTAGCTAGTTACACTTATTTGTAACCGTACTTATTTGCACTAGTACTAGAGTGGCGACAGCAGTTTCTGACTGTTCGCCACTGCTTTATTAGCTATAGGTTTACTAGCATTTCGTACCATTTTATTTAGGAGATAACGATGTCGATAATTATTCGTGGCGGGACAGTTGTCACTGCTGATATGACTTTTGCTGCAGATGTATATTGTGATGAAGGTAAAATTGTAGCCATAGGTGATAATTTGGACGTGCCAGAGAGTGCCGAATGCATCGACGCCACCGGCCAGTACATAATGCCTGGGGGCATAGACCCTCATACTCACATGCAGCTACCCTTTATGGGCACGGTCGCCAGTGATGATTTTTACACTGGCACAGCCGCAGGCTTGGCTGGTGGTACAACAACCATCATCGATTTTGTTATTCCCTCGCCAGGGCAGTCTTTGATGGAAGCTTTTCATCAGTGGCAGGATTGGGCCAGTAAATCGGCAGCGGATTATTCATTCCATGTGGCAATTACTTGGTGGGATGAGTCTGTTCATGAAGATATGGGCACCCTGGTTAATGATTATGGGGTTAACAGCTTCAAACATTTTATGGCTTACAAAAACGCTATCATGGCTGATGATGAAACATTGATTAAAAGCTTCCGTCGCTCAATGGACCTTGGTGCTATTCCAACAGTGCATGCGGAAAACGGGGAGTTAGTCTTTCAATTACAACAAGAGATGTTAAGCAAAGGTATTACTGGCCCTGAAGGACATCCGATGTCACGACCACCCGCGGTGGAAGGGGAGGCAGCTAATAGGGCAATCCGTATTGCTGAGGTGATGAATGTGCCTATTTATGTGGTGCATGTTTCCTGTAAAGAGTCATTAGAGGCGATTACTCGTGCTCGCAACGAGGGCCAGTTGGTCTATGGCGAAGTACTTGCAGGACATCTGTTGGTAGATGACAGTGTTTATCGCAACCCTGATGCTGAATTTGCTGCGGCTCATGTGATGAGTCCACCGTTTCGCTCAAAAGATCATCAGGCCGCTTTATGGCAAGGGCTACAAAGCGGTAACTTGCAGACCACAGCAACGGATCATTGCTGTTTCTGCGCAGATCAGAAGGCTGCAGGAAAAGATGATTTCACCAAGATCCCCAATGGCACCGCAGGGGTCGAGGACCGTCTTGCCGTGATTTGGGATGCTGGCGTTAATACTGGCCGACTGACTATCAATGAGTTTGTCGCGGCGACGTCAACCAATGCCGCTAAGATATTTAATATCTACCCACGTAAAGGCTCGGTCAGTGTTGGCGCTGACGCAGATCTGGTTATTTGGGATCCTAAGGGAACTCGAACGATATCAGCAAAAACCCATCATCAAAATATCGATTTCAATATTTTCGAAGGACGGACGGTAACCGGCATCCCTTCTCATACCATTAGTCGCGGTAAACTTGTTTGGGCAAACGGTGTACTGGATGCAGTCAGAGGCGCGGGACAATATGTAGATCGCCCACCCTTTAATCCAATGTTTGATGGGCTAAAAAAATACGCTGAGGTGAATACACCGACGGCGGTCAATAGTGATTAATATATTTCCCTGCCATGGGACTCACTATTTTTACCGGTGAGTCTTGGATAGGAAATACCTCCAACACATGTAGAGCCTTGCACTATTAACTTTGTAAGACAATAGCGCTGAGGATAAGTGTGCGAAAAATTTACAATAAAAACAAAACACATCTTAAACTTTCAAGGAAAACACTATGAACAATTTTAATAAAAGGGCACTGGCGCTGGTATCGGTTTGTGCCAGTATGGCATTTAGTACTATGGCTAGCGCCGAGCAGCAATGGAGTGATTTCAGCCTCAGCTATCTCACCAGTGATCAATATGAAGTGGGTGATAGTAGTCGACAATTTTTGACTGTAGAACATGCCAGTGGCCATACGTGGGGAGATACCTTCTTCTTCCTAGACCGTTCCAAATATGATGACGGCACCCTGGAAAATTATGCTGAGTTTTCGCCGCGCCTGAGCCTGGGCTATGTTACGGGTAACGATCTGTCATTTGGCATTATCAGCGATGTGTATGTTGCAACCACTTGGGAGATGGGTGAGTCATTTGATAATTACCTTGTTGGTCTAGGGGTTAGTCTTAATATACCTGGTTTCAATTATTTCACCGCCAATGTTTATCAAGCCAACAACCAGTTGTCGGATAACGATCAAATGTTGACCCTTACTTGGGGGAAAGGCTTTAAACTGGGCAGTGCTGAGTTCCTTTATGATGGCTTTATTGATTGGAGTACGTCTTCAGATACTCAGGCATCTGAAATGAATTTTACTTCACAGTTAAAATATAACCTAGGCAAGGTATTTGATACTAAAGCGCCTGTTTATGTGGGTATTGAGTACGCTTACTGGAACAATAAGTTTGGCATAGCCGGTGTGGATGAACGTAGTGTGTCATTGCTGGCTAAATGGCATTTTTAACACTCAATTGCTAGTTTTATCCCCTGAGGCAGCTCCGTCGCTATATTTTTGCTAGCAAAATATAGCGACCAAACCTTTATGCGAGCTTATCGAACAAGGATGAAGGCTTAAACTTACCTTTTTATCCAATAGAGCATCATTGCTGACCTAGTTTAATGCGTTGGTGAATGCGTTAGCTAATCCTACCAATCAAAATTAACACCGCTCAGTTTTACCTTCTTTGTGGTATTCCTTCATATTTATACCCCCCAGTTGTCACTTGCTGTTTAACAATTAGGGGGAGAATTCTGGCCAATAAACAACTCATTTTGTATCAAAAATTAAACAATATTTTAACTTCTTTAGTTGAAAAGACTTGACCAGTTGGTAAAAACAACACTATATTAATTTACCAAAGGGTAAAACTTAGGTCATTAAATGACAATAAACGATGTTTTTATAAGCCCTGCTAAAGATGATAATAATAATAATTAATCTGGGAGCCGACATGGATAAGTTAACAGCAGCACAGGCAAGTCAACTGGGCGATGTTTGCGGCGAAGAATTGAATGCGCTAAGAAAGGCCGCTTGTGTTGTACGTGATGAGCATTGGGGCAAAACCATGACCTATTCAAGAAAGGTTTTTATTCCTTTAACCAATATGTGCCGTGATGAGTGCCAGTACTGCACTTTCGTTCAGCGTCCTGGATCGGGTAATGCAACCATCATGACGCCAGAGCAGGTATTGACCGTCATTCGTCAGGGTCAAGCAATGGGTTGTAAAGAAGTCTTGTTGAGCCTAGGTGAAAAACCTGAACTGCGTTATCGCGAAGCTCGATCAGCACTGGCTGAGCAAGGGTTTTCCACTATGATGGAATATGTCGCTGAAATCAGCGCCTTGATACTGCGTGAAACCACCTTGTTACCCCACGTTAATGCCGGAACTATGACCGCTGACGAGTTGGCAAAGATTAAAAATGTCAGCGCTAGTATGGGCATGATGCTCGAAACAGTCAGTGAACGATTATTACAAAAAGGCCAGGCTCACTTTGCCTGTCCAGATAAAGTTCCCGCTTTACGTCTAGCCACCATCAAAAGCGCTGGTGAGCAGAATATTCCCTACACCACAGGTATTTTAATCGGTATTGGTGAAACCTGGCTCGAGCGAGTAGAAAGTCTTGAGGCGATAAATAATCTTCATCTCAAATATGGCCACATTCAGGAAGTTATTGTACAGAACTTTTGTGCTAAATCGGGCACGGCTATGGCCGACCATCCAGAGCCAAATCTTGAGGACATGTTACGCACACTCGCTGTCGCACGTTTGATGCTGGACCCTAGCATTAGTATTCAAGCGCCACCTAATCTACAGCAACGCTATAAAGATTATATCGGCAGCGGTATTAACGATTGGGGCGGTATTTCTCCGCTAACTAAAGACTTTATTAATCCAGAGCGGGCATGGCCGCAAATTGAGCAACTGGCCAAGGCGACTCAGGACTGTGGTTATCTGTTACAAGAGCGTCTTGCGGTTTACCCCGATTATCTCAAACAACAATATCTTAGTCCGCAAATATCTCAGCGACTCCAAGGTATGGCTCGCGCTGACGGCTTAGCCGCTCAACAATGTGTTGTGGGAGAATTAGCAACCCAAGCCGCTGATACCATCTACCACGTGGCGCTTTAAGGAGAGTTATGATGAATGATTATATTTCAATGGTGCCCCAAGCTATTGGTAATGGCACAGGTAATGCGTCTTCTAATCAAACAACTGATGCTACAGCGGGTGCTACACCAAGTAATGCTTCGTTAACCGCCTTGTTAAGGTCAACTTCTGCAAAAGTCAGCGACATCCTCAACAAGTCACTTAATGATGAAGACATCAGTGAACAAGAAGGCTTGATATTATTTGACACCCAAGGACGTGATCTCGATGCCTTGATTGCCACCGCCGATAAGCTACGGGAAAACAGCGTTGGTGATTGTGGCACCTTTGTCATTACTCGAAACATCAACTTCACCAATGTTTGCAATATGGGCTGTAAGTTTTGTGGCTTTGCCAAACGTAAAAACGAAGCGGGTGCTGAATTGTTGTCGATGGATGAAATTGCCAACCGTGCTCAAGAAGCTTGGGACCGTGGTGCTACCGAAGTCTGTATTCAAGGTGGTTTACATCCAGACCTTAAAGGCGATCACTACCGAAACATTCTAAAAGCAATTAAGGCACAAGTGCCTGATATGCATATCCATGCTTTTTCACCCTTTGAAATCTGGTACGGCGCACGTAAAAGCCGCATGTCTACCGCAGATTTTATCCAGGATTTAATCGATCATGGCCTCGGCTCAATGCCAGGCACGGCAGCAGAAATTCTCGATGTGGAGATACGTAAAAAGCTGACCAAAGATAAACTAAGTACTGAGCAGTGGATAGATATCATCACCACGGCACACAAACTGGGTTTACCAACTACAGCGACCATTATGTATGGCCATGTTGATAGCCCAAAACACTGGGTAGAGCATATTGGTAAGATTCGTACTATTCAGCAACAAACTGGTGGGTTCACTGAGTTTGTTCCGCTGGGATTTGTCCATTATGAATCGCCGCTATATTTAAGCCAGCCTGATGTTCGTCCCGGTCCTACCGCAGATGAAAATATTAAGATGCACGCTATTTCACGGGTAATGCTCAATGGCTGGATAGACAACATCCAAGCATCTTGGGTCAAATTGGGACCCGATTACGCCAGTGCAATGTTACGGGCAGGCGCCAACGATATAGGTGGTACCTTAATGAATGAAAGTATTACTCGGGCGTCTGGCGGTAAAAATGGTCAAGAGATTGTGCCTGCTGACATGGTTAAGATGATTGAAAAAGCCGGTTTACACGCGGCTCGTCGTAATACCTTGTATCAAACCATTGAAAAATTTGAACGCTCTGCAACCCTTGAACTGGTAGACACAGTTTGTCGCCAAACTATCCCTGTGATGGAAATAGCCTCTAGTGATAATGCTTTAATGCCGAGAGTTTCCGGAGCTTTATCATGAGTGGTGCACCGATGAAAATAGTGCTGTTATCCGGTGGTGTCGGTGGTGCCAAAATGGCTGAAGGGTTATACCTCAGTAAAGGTCACAGTAGTTATCAAAGTAAAAACCGCAGTGAAAATAGCTTTGAGCTGTCAGTGATAGGTAATGTTGCCGATGATATGTCATTTCACGGGCTGTGGGTTTCACCTGATATTGATACTCTAATTTATACGCTGGCTGAACTGATTGATACTAAGCAAGGCTGGGGCTTAAAAGACGAAACTAATAATACCCTTACAGCACTTGCTCGGCTGGGCTGTGATACTTGGATGTCTCTGGGCGATAAAGATTTTGCGACCCATATATACCGTACTCAACAGAAACAATCTGGCATCCGATCATCAGTTATCGCCAAACATATCGCTAACCGCTTGGGCGTAACCGCTAATATTTTGTTACCCACCGATGACGTCATCCAAAATCGTATTCGTACAGAAGAAGGCTGGCTTGATTTTCAGAGTTATTTTGTTCAGCAGGGTTGTCAGCCGGACATCCTTGATATCGCTCAGTCTGGCATTGAAGATGCTCGACCAACACCAGAAGCTCTAAGTGCGATTAGCGAGGCCGATTTGATCATCATAGCGCCGAGTAATCCTATTGTCAGTATCAACCCCATCGTAAATATACCGGGGATGCGAGCAGCACTCAAAGCCGCCAAAGCGCCAGTGGTAGCTGTGTCGCCAATAATTAATGGCCATACGGTTAAAGGGCCTGCTGACAAAATGATGACAGCGATGAATTTTAGCTGCGATGTACTGGGGGTGGCGGACTGTTATCAGGGTTTGATCGACGGTCTGGTTATTGATGTTAAAGACCAACAATATTTATCACAACTTGAAGCGCGAGGCCTGAAGGTGATGGTAGCGCAGACGCTAATGACAAACCGTATCGATAAGGTTGCATTGGCCGAAAATGTCGTTGCTGAGATGAGCACCTTTTTTGGGGTTAAGCTTGGGCTTAAGCAGGAGCTGAAAGATGGGCTTAAAGGTGTCAGTCAACTGGTACTGGAAGTCTAGATGAGAACCAATATTGTTATACCGATGAAAGATCCTCGCTTGTCTAAAACACGTTTACATCCACATTTGAGTGGCGGGCAGCGGCAGGCATTGGCGCTATCAATGTTTAAAACAACATTATCATTTTTTAAACGGTATTTTTCTCAGCACCATTTACTAGTGGTGACTGGCTCTGAGTATATTGCTGATATCGCGCGTAACTATGGCGCTTCGGTATTGATAGAAACTAAGTTGGGTTTACGACAGGCCGTTGAAAGTGCCGCGCGTTGGAGTCTGAATAATCATTTTCAGTCACAGCTGTTAATTCCAGCAGATATTGCCGAACTCGACCATAAAGAATTTGAGCGGTTACTAATGACTCATCGTCCAGCGCCATCCGTGGTTTTGTGTCCAGCCTATGATCTTGGCACCAATGCCTTATTAACCACGCCGCCCAATGTCATTCCGTTTTTATACGGTATTGATTCTAGTATTGCCCATCAAAATGCGGCACATGAACGTGGCATAGCTTGTCAGGTGATGAACTTACCTGCATTAGCGTTAGATATTGATACCCCAAGCGATCTCGAACTGTTGTCACTTTTATCAAGTCCAGTTACTCAGGAGTTAAACAGACTATGCAAAATAGGCAAACTAGGCAAAACAGCGTAACCATTCAAACTGTCGACGGTATTGGCGATATTCAGCCGGGTGATGATTTAGCGCAGATTTTAATTAGTGCTATGGATAAAACTGAGCTGTGTATTGAAGATGGCGACATTCTAGTTATTGCTCAGAAAGTGGTCTCTAAAGCGGAAGACCGTTTTGTCGCCCTTAAAGACGTTATCCCATCAGCAGAGGCTGTGGCGCTGGCAACTAAAGTAAACAAGGACCCACGTAAAATCGAGGTCATCCTTGGTGAGTCAAAAAGTGTGGTGCGGGCGGTAACTCATGCTGGGCAATCTGAAGGCATAGTTATCACTGAACATAATTTAGGGTTTGTCTGCGCCAATGCGGCGGTGGATGAATCCAATATTGACCAAAAAGACACATTATTATTGCTACCAATTGATCCCGATGCCAGTGCCCGCGCCTTACGTGATCGTCTAGAAACCGCCTATGGTGTCAGAGTTGGAGTGGTGATCACTGATACTTTTGGCCGCCCCTGGCGCATGGGACTGGTAAATGTCGCCATTGGCCTTGCAGGTGTGCCTGCCAAGGTAGATCTGGCCGGAGAAAAAGATGCTTTTGGCCGACCATTGGCCGTTACCGCACCAGCACTTGCTGACGAGCTAGCCGCAGCGTCTGGTTTGTTGATGGCAAAAGACGCTAAAAAACCGGCGCTTATTTTTAAGGGGGTCAGCTGGCAAGCAGAAGTGAGTTCAGCCCTCGATTTAGTTAGACCATTAAAAGAGGATTTATTTAGATGAAAATAGCTATTTTAGGTGGTACTGGTCCCCAAGGACGAGGTCTGGCATTACGTTTTGCAAAGTCAGGTGTTGATGTAGTAATAGGCTCTAGGGATGCAAACCGCGCTGGCGAAATTGCCACTGAACTCACTCAAATTATTGGCGGCTCAAATGGTGCACTGGGTATTATCTCGGGTACGGATAACGAGGGCGCGGTAAACGCTGCTGACAAAATGATTATTTTGGCGGTGCCATTTAGTGCACACAACGCAACGTTAACGGCTATCAAACCATTGCTAGCCGATAAAATATTGGTGGATATTGTGGTGCCACTGGCCGAAGGAAATCCTAAAGCGGTGGCTATGCCGGCTGAAGGCTCGGCAACCGAAGCTGCTCAGGCGCTATTGGGTAATGAAATTCCCGTGGTAGGCGCACTACATAATGTGTCTGCCCATACCCTCAACAAACTCGACCAGGCGATCAATTGCGATATCTTGGTTTGTGGTAACGATCTAGCGGCAAAAGAGCTGGTCATGGCACTTATCCAGCGATTGGATGTAGCTGCATATAACGTAGGTCCGGCGGTGAATTCCCGTTGTGTAGAGGCAATTACGCCTATGCTGATCCGCCTTAATATTTCAAAGAAAGTACCGTTTTCTCATGCAGGACTGAAAATTTGGGCGCCCGGTACTTAATACCAAGTGGGAAGAAACTTATTGGTATTTAACCTTCAACAATAAATAGAACAATAACAATTTTGTTAATCAAAGGAGAGAATAATGGATTTTGGTATTACTTTTAAAGGTTTTGTAAGCCCTGAACGTGCCCGTAGTTTGGTTAAACAGGCGGAAGATGCAGGTTTTACTCATTGCTGGTTCTACGATTCACACATTTTATGGCGCGAATGTTTTCCTGCTATTGCTATGTGTATGGAACACACCACTAAAATGAGTTTTGGTCCTTGTGTGACTAATCCAAACTCACGTGACTGGTCAGTGGCGGCGAGTTTATTTGCTAGCTTAGCGCTGCAAAGTAATGGCCGTTTCCATCTTGGTTTGGGTCGTGGCGATAGTGCGATGCGAGTTATGGGTAAAAAACCCGCCAACCTGGCCCGTGTAGCTGAATTCACCACTAAGGTGAAAGCAATGGTCCGTGGTGAAGAAGTTCAATATGGCGAAAGCCCTGAACCAGTAAAATTGCCATGGGCACAAGGTTATGAATTGCCAATCTATATTGGTGCTTATGGTCCTAAAGCACTGAAAACTGCGGGTGAGGTAGGTGATGGTGTGGTTATCCAGATAGCCGAGCCATCATTGGTAAAATGGTTTGCTGATCAGGCAATTAAGGCTGGTGTTGAAGCCGGACGTGATATGTCTAAGTTTGAAGTTATTGCTTCGGCACCGGCTTATGTCGGTGACATGGATTATTGTGTGGAAGCGACTAAGTGGTTCCCGGCAATGGTCGGTAATCATGTAGCTGATATCGTTGAAAAATACGGTGCACACAGTGGTTTGGTGCCTGAAAGTCTTACCGCCTACATCGAACAGCGTAAAGGTTACGACTATTCAAAACACGGTCAAAGTGATAATCCATACCTAGATTTCATTTCTAAAGATATCGTGGAGAGCTTCTGTGTCTTGGGTGACATGGACCAGCATGTTACTAAGATCAAAGAGCTTGAAGAAGCAGGTACGACCCAGTTTAACATTTACTTAGATAGCGGTGATGAAGAGAAAATCATCGAGAACTACGGTAAACATATTATTCCACTCTTTCGATAATAAGTTCGTTGATAGCTCGGTAAATTGATCAGCTAATGATTTCGTTAAAACTTACCGCCAATATTTAGCCAATAGTTTAGTTAATTATCAGCGGTGAATTTTACTATGACAAAAAAAAGTGGTCTTCCTGTGGGTCGAAAAATATGGAGAATAACAAATGTTAAATAATAAAATCAATGGTAAGCGTTTGTGGGACAGCTTGATGGAGATGGGCAAAATTGGTGCTACCCCTAAAGGTGGTGTCTGCCGGTTAGCATTGACGGATCTGGATAAAGAAGGTCGTGATTTGTTTGTCGACTGGTGTAAGCAAGCAGGTTGTACTGTGCGTGTTGATGCTATGGGCAATATCTTCGCCCGCCGAGCGGGTAAAGATAATAGTTTGCCACCTGTGGTCATGGGTAGTCATCTCGATACCCAGCCGACGGGCGGTAAGTTTGACGGTATTTATGGAGTATTATCGGGGCTAGAAGTGATTCGTAGTTTAAATGATCACAATATCGAGACCCTTGCACCAATCGAGGCTTCTGTGTGGACCAATGAAGAAGGCTCTCGTTTTCCACCAGCGATGGTGGCGTCTGGGGTATTTGCCGGGGTGTTTGACCTTGAATATGGTCTAAGTCGTGCCGATCTCGATGGTAAAACTATGGGTGAGGAACTTGCCCGCATTGGTTATGACGGTGAATTAGAGTGTGGTAATCGTGAGTTTAAGGCGTTCTTTGAAGCGCATATCGAGCAGGGACCTATTCTTGAAAATGAAAAGAAAACCATTGGTATAGTAACCGATGCTCAAGGACAGCGCTGGTATGAAGTCACTCTTACAGGGCAGGAATCTCATGCGGGACCAACACCTATGCTGAGTCGAAAAGATGCTTTGCTAGGCGCTGCTAAAATCATTGATCAAGTTAACCGTATTGGCCTAAGTAACCCGCCTTACGCTTGTGCGACAGTAGGTCTGTTGCAAGTATTCCCTAATTCTCGTAACGTTATCCCAGGAGAAGTGTTTTTTACTATTGATTTACGACATCCTAACGATAGTGTGCTGGCAGGAATGGACCATGAGTTACGTGAGATAAGTCAAAGCATTGCCAGTGAGCTCGGTCTAGAGATGAAGTTCGAGCAGATCTGGCATTCACCACCGGTACCTTTTAACAAAAAATGTGTCGACTCGGTGCGTAAAGCGGCAGAAACGTCTGGTTATAGCCATCAGGATATTGTCAGTGGCGCCGGTCACGATGCCTGTTATATCTCGCGGGTTGCGCCAACCGCTATGGTATTTGTACCTTGTGAAAATGGTATCAGCCATAACGAAGCTGAAAATGCTGACCCAGCTGATTTAGCCGCTGGCTGTGATGTGTTATTTCAAGCCGTTGTTGAACAGGCTAACGACGCTTAACTTCAGAAGTTTAGAAGTTTATAAGCTTGTAGGTTTTTCAGTACTACCACTGAGCCCGTTCTTTGGGCTCAGATTTTCCTCTCGCTATCAATATTTGTTGTGGCTATAAATATAGCTATCAGTACATCTAGCGCGTAAAAAATACAGTTCATGGCAAGCAGGTTTGAAGATTTTCCTAGGCTAAACTGAATCAAGTTATACCAGCCTTTTCTATTGTTAAGTAATAATCCTACTCATATTGCTCTGTGCTTGATGGCAAGAAATAAGCTTCGAGCTAGCGAAGCTTATTCAAAAGAATTAGCGCTAACTTAATTTAACGTAACCAAGCACAGCACAACAGAGCCTATTTAATAAAAGGTTTCAGAAATAGGGTTACTAAAGTGAACATGTAGTTTTTGAATGAAATCTTTAGATATAGGGCGTGACTCCCGAGCGATAAAGTCGTAATGAACCATCACCGCAGTGCCAGTAACATGCTTAACACTGTTTTGCCATGCCTCTTGATATACATCAAGGGAGCTGGTGCCAATGCGAGAAATATAGGTTTTTATTTGCACATCATAATCAAACAAGAGTGGCAGATGAAACTCGATAGTACTTTTAGCTAAAATTAATCCCCATTGATTGAGGTTTAAATTAAAGTCAGGGCTGAAGAGTCGAAAAATTGGGTTTCTAGCACCTTCGAACCATTGTGGAATAACGGTATTATTAATGTGTCCAAGAGCATCTGTTTCGCCGACACGTGGCTTTATTATTTCGTAAAACATATTTTCCCTAATAATTGAAAAGCTAAGCCGAAAGCATCAAGGGATAAAATATATTGAATGCCTGTTCGAGATATTTAACCTATATGACGAGGGTAAATATCTGAGTATATATTAACCTAAACTAGTCGCGAAAATAGCTTTATTATGCTTTTTTATCGCTTAACTTCAATAAGAAGAATACTTTACAAAAATCTCACATAAACGACATTAAATGACTGAGCAATAAACAGCACTAAACATGGTGAAATACCTGCCAGTACTGAAAAACGAGATATTAATAATCCAATCCCTGCCAATAATTCGACAAGCCCAATAAAATATCCAAACCAATCAGGTAATCTGATTACTTGAAAAATTTGATGTAGTTCAGGTTTCTCAGCTAACTCAAAAAATGTGGCTAGCCTTAGCGTTAAAGTTAACAGTAGTTTAGTTTTATAGAACTACATTTTTACTATTATAGGATTTACTGAAGTACAACCTTGGTTCACAATAGTTTCATCTTAACTAAAGCAAGTAATAAACTAGGTGATTAACATGAAATATATTTTCAACAACCTCAAATCAATCTTCAACTTACAGCCTAATAACAAACAGCTAGTTAATTGTAATTACTCAAACAATTATTATGGCGATCAATATTGTCAGGCTACGCCACTAAAATAACAGCTTACTTAGCGCTGTAAGATGTGTAAATGTCATGAGTATGTAGTTGTAATTATTTGTAAAATGGCAGTTACAACTAAGAACTTACACTTAAATTTAAACACTAGTTGTTAATATAAATAGACTTCATCACACCTTTTTTAACCTCCATTCATTGATATCGTTTAGCACAATATTTATAGCTAATTGCTAAAAGTCAGTGTCATTAATATTTTTAATTATATTGCCTATTGAAAGTACTAATTGTTATCACTAATTGGGAGTTCTATGCAAAAATATGATATTTCGAACAACAAAAAATGTATAACAGCTAACCCTACCAAAGGACTGGCATTAGTTGCTGAAGGTGGTGGTCAAAGAGGCGTATTTACAGCCGGAATTTTGGATAGTTGGTTACTCAATGACTTCAATCCATTTGATTTGTTAATAGGTACTTCAGCGGGGGCGCAAAACTTATCAAGCTATATTACTAAGCAAGCTGGTTATGCTAAAAAATCAATAATGGAATTATCCAAACATCCAAACTTTTTTAATATTAAACGCCCACTTATTGGTAAAAGTATAGTCAACCTAGACTGGTATTTTGATCAAATTGATAGCTCCTCACATAGGTTAAATATTGACTGTGCCAATGCACAAATGGAAAATCGACGATTATTAGTTTCGGCAACCAAAGCACAAGATTTAACGCCGTCGTTTTTTGAACCGAAAAATGATGGCTGGCTTGCTCCTCTGAAAGCTTCAAGTGCCTTGCCCTTTTTATATAAGCAAGGGGTTAAAATTGGTGATACCCATTACGTAGACGGTGGTGTTGCTTCACCTATTCCCATCCAAGAAGCCTATGCTCAAGGCGCTAAAACAATTGTCACCATTAGAACCGTGCCATCTGACTACGAAGTAAAAATGCAGTGGGCTCATAAATTAAAATCTTGGCTTTGTCATAAAAATAAATGCCCTAAAGTACTAGATATTATTACAGAGCATGAAAACTCATATAAAGATGCACTTAACTTTATAAAAACACCACCTAAGGGCGTAAAAATTATTGAAATATCTCCACCTAAGCCACTGGCCAGTAAATTGTTAGGCAGCAGTGATCTTGCTTTACAAGCAGATTATGAAATGGGTTTTAAAATGGGAACCCAATTCATAAAGAACGCTAGTTGTGAGCTTCTTCATCACTAAAAGACAATATTAGACTTAATGGCAATATCTAGTGGAATTGTTAATTTGTATTCCTGATTAGAGGTTTATATAACGCTTTGGAGGCGAAACTGCCATAGAAGTAATGTTCTAATTCATCGGGTTTTTTAAAAAGGTCAAGGACCGCTATAGTGCTTGAGTTTAAATGGCAAAGCGGACTATTTATTAAGATAAGCTCAGGTCTAAATTATGTCTGTTTCGTGGTAAAAGTGAACCTTAACTTTTACCAATGGACTATTAAAATTAGTTCATAGCTAATGACTTCTTGGTGCGCTAAGGCGACATTAGCAATAAATGTTTTGCCATATATTTTCTAATGAATATTTTAAGAGTGTTACTAAGCCGGCTCAGTAACACTCTTAAAAAACATCAATAAACGTCTATTTGATTGATCTCATAGTAATTAATACCGTTTTCTATGGTAGGTATTACTGCGCGGGCTTAGTAACATCCTATCTTTGATTAAAAAATTGGTTACAGTGGTTTCTAATGCTTTGTATTTGTGGGATATTAATGTAAATTAAATTTTGATTATGAGACGGACATTACTGAGCCGGCTCCATAATAAGCTGTTATGTTTACCTGAGGTTTTGTGAATGATTTCAATATTAGTCGTATTAATACAGATTTAGGAATCTTCCGTATTTCAGGTTTGTGGTGTGATGAACGTTTAGCACCCTCAAAAATTGATATCGAATCAATTGAAGTTATGGGCACAGATGGTTGGGCTTTATTAAATCTATCACACGATGATATTATTAATTTAATTAAAGAGTTAACGCCAAAAATTATTGCTCATCTACAGGTTAAGAGTCAGTAAACATAACAAGAAAATAAACAAGGACACGTAACAGTTGGCTGCGTTCCACTTCGTTTCACATTTTAGCCAACAATTACTTAGCCTGTTATTTGGGCGTTAGCACTAAAGGGGATATCTGTGAGTCATAAGGTAGGAGTAAATGGATTGCTACTTGAATCCATTGGTTTAACTTTATTAATTATTGCCGCTTCCTGGCAGTTCTTATTTTCAGGTTGGTGGGATAAACAAGCATCTGAATGGCAATATTCAATTCAAGAGGAAGTAAATATTTCAGTTCTAAGCACCCTTGGTGATCTCGCTACTCTTCCAAAAGAAACTGATGCAGATCAATTACGAGAGCGAGCTTGGGAAATTAGACAAGATGCATATGGTGCAGTCGCAAAAGCTATTAGTATGAGAGACGATAGAAAAAAAGCGTTAAAAGGACAAGCATCTTTTTTCTCAAAAATTTGGTTTTGGCTATTTCTTCTTGGCTCTGTTCTACTTTGTGTAGGGAAATATTGTCAATATTTGGCAGCAAAACTCAAAGTATTTAGTGCTAACAAGCCAATCAAGCAGGACTAAAAACAGTTTGCTGTTTTCGTCCCTCAACATTTTAGCAAACAATTTTTAGCCTCTTATTGGGGCGTTGGTATGACTCCCCACGTCAAGTTAAATACACTGATCCTTGTTCATTAATTAAGAACCTTACTTTCACTTTTCAAATTAAGTGAGTTAACGCATAGAATGAAGCAAGTAATTTCGTCGGTTATCATGCTGATATTCGTGGATTACTAACCTGTTGGCTAGCAGCGCCTACCTTACTCATTTCGTCGTGGCACCTGTCTTCAGTCTATGTTCGTGGTCCAATAGCCGTTAGGCTATTGCCATCCTAACGCCGTCGGTGGTTGTGCCACACCCGATGCTTGATCCCATGCGCTAACTCAAAACCTTTTTTTAGAACATTTCTCATGCAGGCATCCTTGCTAAACGTAACTTCACATCAACAACAGGCAATACAACTTCACGCGAGATTGCCCAGATGTAGGCAATCATCTCCCGAGCAATCGCCGTCACCACCACATTTCGATGCTTACCTTTGTGCATTAAGCGATTGTACCT